>OY776212.2:0-4426327 GCA_963675375.2 Anaerolineales bacterium
GCAGAACAAATGAGCGAATTACAGGTAAAGATTCATGCTCATAACAAATTCTCAGTCAAAATCACAGATAAAGGCTAAAAGATGGCAAAAGTGCGAACTGTTTACGTCTGCCAAAACTGCGGCAGGCATGCAGCAAAAGAGATGGGCATATGCCCTGGCTGCGGCGAATATAACACCATGGTGCAGGAGATCATTGAACCTGCCGCCAGCAAGGCCAAAGGCCGCGGCCTTTCCAGCCGCAGTGTGCCCCGCCGCCTGAGCGAAATCAATGATGACCTCGACGAGCGCATGCCCCTCTCGATTGGGGAGTTTGCCCGCGTGCTGGGGGGCGGCATTGTGCCCGGATCGGTGATCCTCATCGGCGGCGACCCCGGTATTGGTAAGTCCACCCTGCTGCTGCAAACAGCGATGGAAATGGCACGCCAATCGCAGGTATTGTATGTTTCCGGGGAAGAATCCGAGAACCAGATCAAAATGCGCGCCATGCGCCTGCTGCGCCAGGAACAAACCCCCGATGAACTCCCCGAGGACCTTTATCTGGTTACCGAAACCAACCTGGAAGCGATTATCGCCCATATCGAAGCAGTTGCCCCGCCCTTGCTGATCGTTGACTCGATCCAGACCACCTATACCAGCGACCTGGATTCCTCCGCCGGTTCGGTTTCCCAGGTGCGGGAATGTTCCTCCCGCCTGCGGGAAATTGCCAAGAACAGCGGGGTGGCGGTTTTCCTCATCGGCCATGTGACCAAAGAAGGCACCATCGCCGGGCCGCGCGTGCTGGAGCATATTGTTGATACCGTCTTGTACCTGGAAGGCGACCGCTTCGGGGCATACCGTTTGCTGCGCTCGGTCAAGAACCGCTTTGGAGCCACCTCTGAAGTTGGGGTGTTCGAGATGCAGGAGCGCGGCATGGTGGAGATCACCAATCCTTCGGAAGCCTTTTTAGCCGAACGGATGGTGAATGCTCCCGGCTCTGCCATTGCGGTGACGATGGAAGGCACCCGCCCGCTGCTGGTCGAACTGCAAGGGCTGACCAGCCCGACCTCATTTGGCAATGCCCGCCGCACGGCTAACGGGGTTGATTTCAACCGTTTGCTGCTCATCACGGCAGTACTCACCCGCCGCCTCGGGCTGCGCCTGGGCGAGCAAGATGTGTTCGTCAACGTGGTTGGCGGCCTGAAGATCGGCGAACCGGCCGCAGACCTGGCAATTGCCGCCGCACTGGCTTCTTCCGTAAAAGATGCCGCCGTGCGCGCCGATACCGTGATGATCGGTGAAATCGGTCTTTCGGGTGAACTGCGCACCGTCTCCCAACTCAACAACCGCCTGCGAGAAGCCTCCAAATTGGGTTTCAAGCGTGCCGTGGTGCCGCGCCTCCTGCGTAAGGGAGAACCCTGGCCGGAAGGGATTGAAGTGGTCGAAGCCCGCACCGTGCGCCAGGCACTAGAAGAGGGATTTGTAGCGGAGTAAGTTTACCTCCCTGGTCAGAATACGGTATAATCAAAAAAAAGGGCATTGTCCCCTTGTTTTGAACCTTTTACTCGGATTCACCCAGGAGGTAAAAACCCATGCGAACCGTGCAATTGATCTTAGATGGTAAGGGAAGCCGGGTGTGGACCGTCACACCAGAAACGCCGGTATATGAGGCCCTGCAATTGATGGCAGATAAGGGGATTGGGGCTGTGCTGGTATTGAAGGATGCGCGCGTGGTTGGAATCATGTCTGAGCGAGACTACGCCCGTAAGGTTGCGCTCAAAGGCAAATCCTCGGTGGATACCCCGGTATCCGAGATCATGACCGAGAAAGTGATCTGCGTGGAACCCTCCCAGCCGATTGAAGAATGTATGGCCTTGATGGTCGGCAAGCATATCCGCCACCTGCCGGTGCTGGACAATGACCGGTTGGCAGGCATCATCTCGATTGGCGATGTGGTCAAAATGATGATCTCTGACCAGCAGTTGTTGATTGACCATTTGGAATCGTATATCCGAGGGTATTAGCCCTTGACTTGAATCATGTGATCAATCCCCTGACAAACGCCAGGGGATTTTTTTTTAGCGTTTTGGGTATAACTGCAAACCCTAGCGTGCTATCTAGAAACAAATCCACCATTTTTCCCTTCTATATTCCACTAAATTTGGTAAATTTTCTCCCTTTCTGGTATAGTGGTAAAAACGCATTCATGATCTATTTATAGGAGAGAAAAATGGGAGAAATCGTATCGATCATCAGTAATACGCCAGTGCCTTCCATCCTTGTGGTGGGCGGCATGTTTTTTATTCTGCTGTCCGTGGCGGGACAGATTGCCAGCCAGATCACCATCCCCAAAGAAAGGCAAAGCACCATTTTGGTCATCGGGGTCGTGCTGCTGGTGATTGGCACCTTGTTGTACTTGATCCCCACCCTGGCAAACCCGCCAAAAGCCACCCCAACCCCGGAAGGCACAGCGGCAGCCGAAACACTCGACCCGGCAAGCCCGGCGGGAGACGCCGACCCCGGCGCGGGACAGGCACAAGCCACCGAGACCAACACTCCGGATGAAGCCATCCCCTCACCTACCGCGGAGGTTATCACCGCCGCCGAGGGCAACCGCTGCGAGATATTACTGACCGAATCGGGTGGCTGGGACGTGGTCGCATCGGATAATTTCAATGTCAACCAATTTGGCTGGTTAGAAGGGGAAGAAAGTTATGACCAACTGACTGTGAATAAATCCTTTGAAAACGGCGTGTACAGCTGGGTGATGCAGCCTCATGTTGAAAATTGGGTGCACTACACCACGCCGATCCTCGACCCAGTGGATGATTTTTACCTCTCGGTCGATGTCGATTTTGTTGACCCGAACCAGGGCATGGAAGCCGGGTTGGTCTTGCGCCAGCAAGGGAATAACTATTATACTTTTGGCATCAACCAACTGCCTTCCGAATACGTTTTCGCCGAATTACATGAAGGCAGCTGGAACAATGAAATTGACTACACCCGTGTGGCCGCCTTCCTGCCGGGCAGCCGCAACACGCTTACCGTGGTGGCCGAAGAGACAGAGTTCTGCTTCTTCATCAACAACCAGTTGGTAGGTACGGTGCAGGACGATACCCTGCCATTTGGCAATGTTGGGGTGTATCTGTTCACCTTTGAACCGGATATATCCTACACAGTCACATTTGATAATTTGACGTTGAAAACCAAACCGTAAAAGTTTATCGAAGGACGGCCATGCAAAACGCCCCCACCCAATCCTCCCGGCTGCGCGAAGTAGCCGGGTTATTCCTCAAGCTGGGCATCACTGCCTTTGGCGGCCCGGCCGCCCACATCGCTATGATGCACGAAGAAGTGGTCGTGCGCCGCAAGTGGCTGAGCGATGAGGAATTTCTGGACTTACTGGGTGCCACCAACCTGATCCCCGGCCCCAATTCCACCGAAATGGCGATCCACCTGAGCTTTTTACGCGCCGGGCTGCCGGGCTTGATCGTAGGGGGTGCCAGCTTTATCCTGCCCGCCATGTTGATCGTGGGCGTGCTGGCCTGGGCTTATGTGCAGTTCGGCGCCCTGCCGCAAGCCGAGTTGATCCTTTACGGGGTCAAACCGGTGGCAGTCGGGATCATTGCCGGGGCACTGCTCAACCTGGGCAAGAAAGCGGTCAAGGGGCCGCTGACTGCTGTGGTGGGCGCGCTGGTAGTAGTGCTGTCTTTCCTTGGCTTGAATGAGATTGCTTTGCTATTGTTAGGCGGGGTGATCGTAATGGTGGCAAAAAACATCACCCGGCTGCGCGGGGGCAGCATAACATCTTTCTTGCTGCCCCTGGTTGGCCTGGGTGCAGCGGCTTCGGCGGCGGCCACATTCAGCTTGCAGCGTTTGTTTTTCGCCTTTCTCAAGATCGGCTCGGTGTTGTACGGCAGCGGGTATGTGCTGCTCGCTTTTCTGCGCACCGACCTGGTGATCAATTACGGCTGGCTTACCAACCAGCAGCTAATTGATGCGGTGGCAATCGGGCAGATCACCCCTGGCCCGGTATTCACGACAGCGACCTTTATCGGCTATCTACTGGGGGACGTGCCGGGGGCGCTGCTGGCAACCCTCGGCATTTTCCTCCCCTCGTTCATCTTTGTCGCACTCTCCAACCCGATCATCCCCAAAATCCGCCAATCGGCGTGGGTCAGCGGTTTGCTGGATGGGGTCAATGTGGCGGCTTTGGGGCTGATGGTGGTGGTTACCTGGGCGTTGGGACAGGCGGCGTTGATCGACCCGCTGGCGGTAGCGATTGCGGTCGCATCGTTTGTCTTGTTGGTGCGTTATCGGGTCAATTCCACCTGGTTGATTGTTGGGGGTGCTTTGCTGGGGCTGGCGCGGCTGCTGTTTTAAAAGAAGCGTGCTAATTCAGGCAACGGCATTTCCGTGGGCGACAATGGAAAACAAGACCAGCAGCACAGCAAAAACTAATAGCAAAAATACTCTGGAATTCATCTTCTTCCTCCTATACAAACATAGTCACTCTTCTTCTTTTTGATACAACTCACGATAAGTGGCGTCTTATTATGAGTTTGGCGTGCTATTAAGACGAAGGAAGATTATTTTTGGTTCCAGCGGGGGAATGGCTGGAGGATATGCAGTTTACGACAATTAGTGTTTTCGAATAGGCTGTGTTTTGCGGGTAGATGACCATGATGTAATTGGATTATCCCTGTTTTGTAATTGTTTATGTAGCGGCGGGTTTTGGGTGAAACCCGCAAACCCTCCCCTACAGATAGACGTTTGTAAATTTAAACCGGGAATCTGCAAAACATACTTTTAATAGAGACAAATTCATCATCACCCGTAGCGGCGGGGTCACCCCGCCGTATCCAACCCAATCTACCCGTAAGGTCAAAGCCAGCTTCGACCGCAAGACGTTGCCAGCAATACAGTTTGCTAGCGGTAAAAAAACAAGCCTTGGCAATGTTCCTTCCATTACCGCACGCGGTCTATAATCCTCACCGCATTTTGCGGGCGTCCCAGGGGACGCCCCTACGGGTAGAGCGCGGGGATATAGATTAAGCTTCTCTCCCTTTCCTGAAACGCACATATTTTGCAAAAACCAAAGAAAAAATCGTCATTCGTAGCGGCGGGGTCGCCCCGCCATAATCCACCAATCTACCCGTAGGGTCGAAGCCTGCTTCGACCGCAAAACATTGCCAGCAATACAGTTTACTAGCGGTAAAAAAACGAGCCTTGGCAATGTTCCTTCTATTACCGCACGCGACCAATAGTCCCTATCGCACTTTGCGGTCGTCCCAGAGGACGCCCCTACGGGTAGAGCGCGGGAATGAAAATCGAGCCTATCTCTTTCCTGAAACGCACATATTTTTCAAAAACCAAAGAAAAAATCGTCATCCGTAGCGGCGGGGTCGCCCCGCCGTATCCAACCCAATCTACCCGTAAGGTCAAAGCCTGCTTCGACCGCAAGACGTTGCCAGCATTGCATCTTGATAGCTGTAAGCATGGAGCTTTGGCAATGTTCCTTCTATTACTGCACGCGGTCTATAATCCTCACCGTATCTTGCGGGTAGAGCGCGGGAATGCAGTAGGGGAGGGTTTAGAAACCCTCCCCTACACGTACACGATGGTCGTTTTTTCACCAGGATTCTGCAAAACGTATTTCTTCGAGAGAAAACCCCATTCCCGCCAAACGCCAGGGCAATCGCATATGGAATTAGAATAGGGGGATGAGCAAAAAAGAAAAAGAACAAATTGAAAAACTGCAAAAACATTTTGCAGAAGTCACCGATCCAAGAGCAGGGAATGCAAGCCATCGCTTGTTGGATCTGATCGTGATTACCATCTGTGGACTGATTAGTGGAGCAGATAGTTGGACAGAGATTGAAGCCTATGGGAATGCGAAAGAATGGTGGTTTAGGACATTGCTTGAATTGCCGCATGGGATACCTTCACATGACACCTTTGGGCGGGTATTTGCGCAACTTGATCCAGGAGAAATTCGGAAAGGGTTTATGCGTTGTGTACACGTGATTGCGGAGTTGGTTGAGAAACAGATTGCTGTCGACGGGAAACGAGTGCGACGGTCTCATGATCGGTTCAATGAACAGGAAGCGATCCATATGGTGAGTGCCTGGGCGGTAGAAAACGGATTGGTATTAGGACAGGAAAAGGTTGATGAAAAGGCGAATGAAATTGTGGCCATCCCCTATCTACTACAATTATTGAATATCGCAAAATGCGTAATTACAATAGATGCGATCGGGTGTCAGAAGGAAATTGCGAAAATGATCGTGCAATCACAGGCAGATTATGTGTTGGCGACCAAAGAAAACCAAAAACATCTGCACGCCACACTTGAAAAGCTCTTTGAAAATGAAGAAGAACGCAAGGCCACCCACTGTGATTATCACAAAACTACCCACAAAAATCATGGGCGAATTGAGGTCCGAGAGTGTTGGGCAACTGCTGCGCCTGAGTATTTGAACTATATTGCTGAAGAGATTGGTGAATGGGAAGGACTGCGCAGTCTCGTGTTTGTCCGTTCACAAAGACGCATAGGAGAAAAAACATCTTCTGAAACCCGATTGTTCATTTCCAGTTGTGCACCCGATGCAAAGCAACTGCTCCAGTATATTCGCTGCCATTGGCATATTGAGAACAAATTACATTGGGTTTTGGATATGGCTTTTCGTGAAGATGAGTGCCGTGTCCGCCAGGGGTATGCGGCTGAAAACCTCGCAATCCTTCGTCATTTATGCTTGAACTTACTCAAACAAGAAACTACGGCTAAAGTCGGTATCAAAGCTAAACGCCTCAAAGCTGGTTGGGATATGAATTATTTACTCAAGGTGCTTTCTCTCTAAATGCGATTGCCCTGGCCAAACGCCTGCACCCCCTACCTCGCCCACAAAATATCGAGTATGATTGCAGCCGGCACAAAGGAGATAAAAATGACCGACGAGCTGCATACTTCATCCAATAAAGGTTACTTTATCGCGCTTGCCAGCGCCCTGGTGCTGTCTACCACGGGGATATTTATCCGCTACCTGACACAAACCTACCAGCTGCCGCCCTTGATCCTGGCTTTATGGCGAGAGGTGTTCGTCTGCCTCACCCTGCTGATCGTGCTGGCGATTTGGCGGCCTGCCCTGCTCAAAATCGAACGCCGTCATCTGCCCTACCTCTTTTGGTACGGGCTGGTGCTGGCTGCCTTCAACGCGCTGTGGACCACTTCCGTGGCTTTGGCCGGGGCGGCGCTCGCTACTGTATTAGCCTATACTTCCGCCGGCTTTTCGGCCATCTTGGGTCGTTGGCTGTTAAAAGAACCGCTGACTTCTGCCAAAATTGTGGCCCTGGTGTTCAACCTGTCCGGTATTCTGCTGGTCTCCGGCATGCTGGACGAAAATTTATCCGCCGCAAACCTGGCCGGCGTAATCACCGGGGCGCTCTCCGGGCTGGCCTATGCCGGGTATACCCTGATGGGACGGGTAGCCGCCCAACGCGGCCTGAACTCCTGGAGTACCCTGATGTACATCTTCGGGATTGCCGCCGTCATCATGCTGGGTTTAAACCTGCTGCCCGGCGACATGGTGCCGGGGTCGGCCAATGAGATTGGCGAAATCTTCTGGTTGGGGGATTCCTGGGCAGGATGGGGTGTACTGTTGCTGTTAGCTGCCGTCCCCACCGTGGGCGGCTACGGGTTGTACAACCTCAGCCTGGTCTATCTACCTTCCAGCATTGTCTCACTGCTGGTCACCACCGAGCCGCCCTTTACCGCCGCAATCGCCTATCTCTTCCTGGGCGAACGCTTGACACCCTGGCAAATTGCCGGCAGTGTGCTGATCCTCGCGGGGGTCATTTTCCTGCGCCTGGGCCGTAAAAATGGAAAAAGCCCCGCCCTGCATTGAGCGATCAAAATTCGTGATACTATTACCTTTATGTCTGTGCTTTTAGGTGTACTTGCCGATACCCACATCCCCGACCGGGCACGCGAAATTCCTCCCCAGGTATTGGATTTATTTGCCTGCCGCCGGGTAGATGCCATCTTGCACGCAGGCGACATCAGCTTGATGCGCGTGCTGCACCAGCTGGAAGAAATTGCCCCGGTGTACGCGGTGCGCGGCAATACCGACATCTTGCTCACCGGGCAGCGGCCAAACACCTGGCACAAGCAGTATGAGGGCGTGCTGGTCGGCATGACCCACAGCCATGGGGGCATGCTGCGTTATATCCCTGACCGCATCCAAAAGATTTTTACCGGGCCAAACAAGTTCAGCTATTACGAAAACATCGCCCGGAAGATGCTCCCCCAGGCAAAAGCAGTGGTTTGCGGGCACACCCACACCCCGGCCAATTACTGGTGGGACAACCAGCTGATCTTCAATCCCGGCTCCTCCACCATCCCCAATGTACTTATCCCCGGTCTTCCCCCCAGCGTGGGATTCCTCCATATCGATCAAAGTAACTTACACGGCGAAATTGTGTTTATCTGAATACGAAGTTTTACGCCTCTAGGCTGTGTCCCAGGGCGGTTTCCAGATATAATAACAATCCCATACCACAAAGAGGAGTTCCCATGACCAACCCGCGCATTAAATTTATTATGAATCCGACGGCAGATAACGGCAATGCCTGGCGGTATTCAGGAGATTTACGTCACATGTTTGAGGGGGTTGCCACCGCCGATTGGGCCGGAACCGTATACCCCGGCCATGCCCAAGAATTAGCCATACAAGCGGCAAAA
Source organism: Anaerolineales bacterium (assembly GCA_963675375.2). Lineage (GTDB taxonomy): Bacteria > Chloroflexota > Anaerolineae > Anaerolineales > UBA11579 > UBA11579. Next base: position 8,717 of record OY776212.2, read on the forward strand.
GATAAATATGATTATGTGATCGGCCTGGGAGGAGACGGCACCGCCCATGAGGTCGTCAACGGCCTGATGCAGATCCCGGTCGAAGAAAGACCGGTATTTGGCATCATTCCCCTGGGTTCCGGCAATGATTTTGCCGCCAACATTGGCATGCCCAGTGATGTGAACGACATCGTGCGCGTGATTTTGGACGGGCACACCAGACAAGTGGACCTGGCCTTGATCGAAGACGACCTGGGGCGCAAGGAATACATGGACAACACCGCCAATATTGGCGTGGGTGGCTCGGTGACGATTTTTTCCAGGGAGATGGAGTTTTGGCGCGGCTACCCCATGTATATCATTGCCGTACTGAAAACCATCTTTTCCAACTATATTGTGATGAAGACCAAGATCACCACCGAGACGGAAGAATGGGAACAAGAGAGCGTGATGATCGCCCTGAACAACGGCCCGCGTGAGGGCGGCGGTTTCATTACCGGCCCTGGCGCCAAGCTGGATGATGGAATGCTCAATTACTGTATTGTGGATAAAGTTTCACGTTTGAAAATGTTGATCATGATGGCCGCTTTCATGAAGGGCACGCAAGAAAAATATAAAGATGTGCGCATGGGGCAATTTAAGACCATGGAAATCCAATCACAAGCCCCCTTGTTCCTGCACACAGACGGCGAGATCTTTGCCGGGCTGAACCATGACATCCATTATTTGAAGATCAGTGTGCTCCCCGGACACCTGACCGTGATTGCCCCCAAGGAGGGATAACCATTTAGGCCATGCCCACCCTGCTCCAGAGCCTGCAAACCCAAGACATTGGACAGCTGCACATTATCGCCGGCCAGTGGGGGATTGAACTGCAAGCCCCCGATGTGCGCCAGGGACGCTCGAACCTGGCGGCGGCGCTGCTCGACAACCCGGCTCTGATCGCGGAGGTGGTGGAAGCCCTTCCTACCGAAGGACAAAGCGCCCTGGCCGATCTACTCAGCCAGGGCGGCCAGATTCCCTGGCACCTGTTCACCCAGCAGTTTGGCGAAGTGCGCGAGATGGGGCCAGGCCGCCGCGACCGCGAGCAGCCCTATCTGCACCCCATCTCTATCACCGAACGCCTGTGGTATTTTGCCCTCATCGCGCGTGCCTTTTTTGACACACCCGGCGGCCCGCAAGAATTTGCCTACATCCCCGAAGATTTACGCCCGCAGTTACCGGATTATTTACGCCTACCCCCACCGGTCACCCCGCTCAGCCGCCCGGCCACCCCAACCGAACGCGCCTACCCCCTCCCGGTCAACGACCATATTTTAGACCACGCCACCACCTTGCTGGCAGCCCTGCGCATGGGCATGCCAGAAACACACATCGAGGAAATTGGGGCAGATTGGGAAATCCCCGTGCCTACCCTGACCTCCCTGCTGGATATTGCCGGATTGCTCGATCTCGCCGGTATGCCGCGGGTGGAGGAAGTGCGCCAGTTTTTGGAAGCCAAACGCGGCGCGGCGCTGGCACAACTGACCGGCGCATGGCTGGCAAGCGAAGAGCACGACGACCTGCGTCTGATCCCCTACCTGGAAGCGGAAGGCGAATGGTTGAACAACCCGCTGCAAGCCCGGCAGGCCGCCCTGGCACTGCTCGAAACGCTGGATGCCGACACCTGGTACAGCCTGCCCGCTTTTATTTCCTCGGTAAAAACACACCACCCCGACTTTTTACGCCCCAGCGGCGATTACCAATCCTGGTACCTGAAGGACACCCGCACGAACCAATATCTGCGCGGCTTTGAGCATTGGGCGCAGGTGGAAGGCGCATTTTTGCACCATCTGGTCACCGGGCCGCTGCACTGGCTGGGGTTGGTCGAGCTGGCCGCCCCCACCGCCGAAGCCGAAGCCGGGGTCTTCCGCCGCTCGCCGTGGTACGCTGCCCTGCGGGCCGGCACTGCCCCACAGCTCCCGCTGGAAGAAGAACCTCCGGCGCTCAATTCGCAGGGGCATATTCTGGTGCCGCGGCTGGCCCCGCGGGCAGTGCGCTACCTGATCGCTCGTTTCTGTGAATGGGAAACCCCGCGCAAAGGCATCTATCATTACCGCATCACCCCCCGTTCCTTGGCAGCCGCCGAAGACCAGGGACTGAAGATCAAACACCTGCTGGCTTTGCTGCGCCGTTTCAGCAGCCAGTCTTTGCCCCCCAACGCGCTGCAAGCCCTGGAACGCTGGCAAAAACACGGCACCCAGATCAGTTTTCAGCAAACGGTGGTGCTGCGGGTCAACCACCCCGATGTGCTGCAAGCCCTGCTAGAATCGCGCGCCAAACGCTTTTTGGGCACCCAGCTTGGCCCAACCACCATCACGGTCAACCAGGGGGCGCTGCCCAAAGTGATGGATATTTTGATGCAGTTGGGCTATTTGAGTGATGCGGCGCTGGACGAATAATCGTTTTTATATCGATTCTATTTTCCCCCAATTTCAGATCACGAAATAAACCAATTCCTCTAAATAAGGTAAAATCTTTAAGCTACGTAGAGTTCATTCATAGAGGAGAGGAAGTAATGATCGATTTTACCCCTATTCAAGAACAGAAGATGAATTGGACGCGCTTTGCGGACCAGTTCAAAAAGCAGGATTTGGTTGACCAGGCCAACGCGCTCACCGACGAAATTCTGGCACTGATTGCAGACGCAACCGATGCAGACGCCGTCTTCGACCCGATTGACCCGCACGCCCATGACCCCTTTGCAGAGAACCCCGACGAAGCCAGTATCGGCTGGAATCTGGGGCACATTGTCCTGCACCTGACCGCCTCCAACGAGGAATCGGCCTTTTTGGCGGCCGAGCTGGCGCGCGGCGTAGAAATGGAACCGCGCCGTTCTCGCTGGGAAGGCCCCTGGCAGGAAGTGACCACCATCGCACAGGTACGCCACCGCCTGGAAGAAAGCCGCCGTATGCTGCTTGCCAGCCTGGAGATGTGGCCGGACGACGCCCACCTGGATAATTTTTACAAAACCAGCAAAGGGCTCAAGATCACCCCCATGGTGCGCTTCTTACTGGGGCAGAACCACGCCGTCGGCCACCTGGAGCAGATCGCCGAGGTGATGCGGCAGGCAAAAGCGGAAAGAGTAGGGGATTAGTAAGTAGTAAACAGCAATCTAGAAGAGTATTCTTTAATGATGAACGTCAAATGACAGGGAATAAACTGACCGCTGGATTGCACCAAAGTTTACAGTTGTAGTGACTAACCAGATAATGAAGTCATGATTCAACAGACCCCAAAGGTTTTAAAAACCTTTGGGGTCTTAATAGAAAACCGGGCAATGCCAATCAAGCATTGCCCGGTTTGTATTTTAGAAGTCAGTGGATTATTTATTGAATTGCGCTTCGATCAAATTCTTCACATTGGGGTCAACCAACCCGCCGGCAATTACCTCTCGCACGGTCTCAGGCTGCACGCCGTTATCGTAGAGTTTGATCATCTCTTTGACAGAAAAATCGCTCAACCCGGCTTCCTGCACAGCCTGAATATAGGAGCCAGAGACATCATGATTCCACAGGGAAGACAGCTCTTTGGCCGAAATATCTTCCGGCCACACCTTACTGATCTCGGCCACATAGGCCGGCGGCACACCCACAGAGGTCAGGCGGCGAAGTTCACGTGCATCCAATTCCTCCCCCAATGCATCTTTGTACAACCGGGCATCGCCCGCATTCACGCCGCTGACATAGGCACTGACCATTTCATCAATGTCCATCTCGGCATTATATTCCATCATCTGCTGAATGTAGGAAGCCGGCACCCCTTGAATATTGAGCTGGATGATCTCGTCGGCATCAATCTCTAAGCCCAGGTTCTGCACCTCACGAATATAGAAAGGACGCACGCCGTGAATACCGAACTCCACCAGCTGGTCAACGTCCAGGTCAATCCCCAAATCGGCGATCTCGCGGATATATTCGGGGCGAATACCGTGAATGCCTAACTGCACCAGGTCGTCCACCTCCAGGTCGGCAAAACCAAGTTCCTGCACCTGGCGGATGAACTCAGGGCGCACATTGTGAATACCCAACTGCACCAGGTCATCGATATCCAGGTCGGTAAAGCCCATGTCGCGTACCTGGCGGATAAAATCGGGGCGCACGTTGTGAATACCCAACTGAACGATCTCATCTACGTCCAGGTCGGTGAAGCCCAGGTTGGCAACCTCGCGCACCAGCTGCGGGGAAATATGGTGGATGCTGAACTGCACAATATCATCAATGGAGAGATGATCGAAACCCAGGTCATATAATTCGCGCACAAAGCGGGGTTTCACATTATGGATGCTCAACTCTGTCAGGTCGTCCACATCGAGGTCGGCGAACCCCAATTCCCGCATCTCACGCACAAACTGCGGGCGCACGTTGTAAATCTTCAGACTGCGGATGTCCTCCGGGGTCAGGCTGAACAACCCTTCTTCGCCCAGCGAACGGACGTATTTGGGGCTGACGCCGTGGATTTTCAACTCCACCAATTCATGTACTTCCAGCCCTTCCAGCCCGACTTCTGACAGCTCTTCAATATAGCGAGGCGTGATCCCGTGGATGCGCATCTCGTGATATTCTTCATACCCCAGGTCTCCGTAGCCCACTTCGGCAAAACCCTGAATGGTTTCTTCTGTAATTCCCAGGGGATTGTCCCAGCGGCTGCCTTGCGCACCCAATAAGTTGGGCACTTGAGAAACCTGCGGAATGGAAGGAATGTTCGGGATGCGGGGTACAGCAGGCACACCGGGAAGACCCGGCAAACCCGGTATACTTTTCATCCGCCCGTGCTTGCCGGATTTTGCCTCGTTGACTTTGCTTTGCTCCAAAGCCTGAAACAAGCGCTCGCCTTCTTCGGCACTGATCTTGCCTTCGGCGATCATGTTCAATATCATTGTGCGTTCTTCGTTTAAGGTCATCGGTTACCTCGCTGTGTGTGGGATTAGGAAAAGCTTTCAACCGGCTGGCTGACGGCCTGGGTAAGTTTGGTGAGTACTTGCTGTAAGTTATCGCCGCTGGTATCAATTTCCAGCACCACTTTGTCGGGTGCGCAGCGCCGGCGGCCCAGCTTACGAACAAGGGCGGGTTGGAGGGCATCAATCAATGTGCAAGCCTGGGTGGTATCAATTGTGCCGGTTTCCAACATTTTTAATACAAATTGTCTTTCCATACTGTAGGACATGATTCTCTCCTGTGGTTGCCAATCTCTGGGTGCTATTTCTTGCCAAGCTCGGAAAGCCTGCGGGTGGCTTCTTCCACATCAATCTCGCCATCACTCAGCTGCTTCAGGATCGCTTTGCGCTGGTCGGACAGTGACTGCGGAGACGTGCCCAAACCCATCTCGTTAATCACTTTGTCCAGCTGGCTGCGGATCGTCCAGTAAGACTGCCCCAATTCACGTTCCATCTCCTTCACATTGCCGCGGTAGCGGATGAAATTCTCCAGGAATTTGAGATTTTCTTCGGTGAGGTGCGCAAACGGGCTGAGCGGGTAATAGCCGGCAATGGCCGTATTACAGTTTGTGCAGCTCAACTGGGTGATAACCATCGGCTGTTGGCAGCTGGGGCAGGTAGAAGGGATATTAGACATGCAGACGTTTCCTTTTCTGGTATTAGCTAAAAAATTCAACTTATTACGCTTAAAATAGCATAATTTTGAAATTAAGTCAATATATTTTGGTAAATAAACCAAAATATTTGGTTTTATCTTTATTGTTTTTGGTAAACGCTCAATTTTCCTTTGCTACCTAGCCAAACTACCAGGGCAGCACCCTAGCCAAACGCCTGATGCGCCCTTTTCTGCCTTGCGATATCCTATACAGGTAAGGAAAACAGCGTTCAACCAGGTTGAACCGGTCAAGTAAATAAAGGACTGTTAATGCAAAAACAACAGTCGTTGAGTATCATAAAGTAAGGAGTAAAAAATAATGAACGAAGCAATCAAACAATTTTCAGATGGGTTGGCACAGGCAGCCGAAACTGCCGGTGCATCCGTCGTTCTGGTCAATGCCCGCCGCCGCCTTCCGGCCAGCGGAATTGCCCTGGACAAGGAAACCATCCTGACCGCTGCCCATGTGATCGAGAATGATGAAGACATCCAGGTGATCCTGCCGGACGGCACCAAACTTTCTGCCGAGCTCTTGGGGATGGACCCCAGCAGCGACCTGGCAGTGTTGAAGCTGGCAGAGGCCAAGGCCACCCCGGCCAAGACCAACAATGCAGCCCGCGTGGGCGAAATTGTACTGGCATTGGGGCGTCCCTTCACCAGCGGCATTCAAGCCAGCTTTGGCGTGATCAGCGCCATCAGCGGCTTCAAGCATACCCACTTTGGCGGCATGCTGGAAGCCCACTACCGCACAGACGCCACCCCCTTCCCCGGTTTCTCCGGCGGCCCGACCATCAACGTAGATGGTGAAGTGCTGGGCATGAACACCTCCGGCCTGGGGATGGGCAAATCAATTGTCATTCCCATCGAAACCGCCCAAAAGATCGTCGGGATGATCAAAGAACACGGCAGCATCAAACGCGGTTTCCTGGGCGTCAGCGGCCAATCGGTAGACATTCCCACCGACTCGCAAAAAGCCCTCGGCCGAGACCAGGCCTCTGGCCTGCTGTTGGTCGGGTTGGAAGAGGACGGCCCGGCTGTCAAAGGCGGCCTGATGGTCGGCGATATCCTGGTGGCCGTGAACGGCGAACCGGTAGAAAACCACCGCCAGCTGTTAGCCCGCCTTGCCATGCAAATGGTTGGCGATGAAGTTGAGATCGAAGTGCTGCGCGGCGGAAAACCCGCCACGGTCAAAGTAGTGATCGGTGAACGCCCGGAATTCTTCCGGGATGGCACGGGACGCGGGCGCGCCCACCGCTTTGCCCGCCGGATGGCCTTTGGCTTCAAAGGCAGCCGTGGACATGGACACTTCGAGCATCGTCACGACCGCCATCATGGCAGACACCACGAAGGTGCACACGAAGAGGATAATGAAGAATAACCTCAAAACCAATCTATCCACATGCCGCTTACCCCTGGTTTGGAAAGGGGTAAGCGCTTGATCCGAGTTGTCGTTGTGGCCGCCGCCCTTGCTTCCCGTGCAGGGCTAAAGGTCCTGCTGGAAGCCGACGAGCAGGTCGAAATCCTGGGCGACGCTGCCACGCTTTTAGACGCAAGCCGTTATGCCCCGTCAGCCGATGTATTTGTCGTGCTGGCGGGGGGCAGCGCGCCGCTGGCCTGGGAAGCACTTGACTTAGCCCATGCACCCCTGCCCGGTGTGCTGCTGTTAGCCGATGACCCAGAGCAAGCGCGCCCTCTGGCAAGCATGGGCCTGAGCGGGTGGGGCTTGCTGCCCACCAACTGCACCGAAGACGAATTACTGACTACCCTGTATGCGGTGGATTTAGGGCTGGTTACCGGGGCAGCTGAGCTGCTCAACCCATTGGTCAACAGTCCCAAAATAAGCAATGGCGGAAACGATCTACTGGTCACCCTGACCGACCGGGAGCGAGAAGTGTTGGTCTTGCTCTCGGAGGGATTGGCGAACAAACAAATCTCGCAGCACCTGGAGATCAGCGAACACACTGTCAAGTTCCACATCTCATCGATCTATACCAAGTTGGGGGTTTCTAACCGGGCAGAGGCAGTGCGCCAGGGGATCCAACTTGGGTTAATTATGTTGTAAGTTACAACGATACTGCACAAATTTTTCCCCCAAAATAAGTAAATCACCACGTATAACCAGATATAAAGAGAGCAAACTGTGTCCTGCTCTTTTTTTATGTTTCCTGTGCTCTACCGTAAAACGCGATAGGGTTATTGGCCGCGTGCGGTAATAGAAGGAACATTGCTAAGGCTCCTTACTTACCGCGATCAAGCTGCAATGCTGGCAATATCTTGCGGTCGAAGCAGGCTTCGACCCTACGGGTAGATAAGGATAATTTAGGCAAGAATATTTTGTTGGCAAGGTCTATATTTACCCTCATTCTTAGATAAACCCCTTGGTAGCGGCCGGGTCTCCCGGCCCCAAAGCGCAGATGGGATTACCCGAAAAGCGCAATAGGTAATATTTGGCACACTCCGTAAAAAGGAGGGGCATTGCTGGGGGCAGTAATGGAGAGAACATTGCCATGGCTCTATGCTTACCGCAATCAAGCTGCAATGTTGTCGATGCCTTGCGGTCGAAGCAGGCTTCGACCCTACGGGTAGATAAGGATAATTTAGGCAAGAATATTTTGTTGGCAAAGTCTATATTTACCCTCATTCTTAGATAAACCCCTTGGTAGCGGCCGGGTCTCCCGGCCTCAAAGCGCAGATGGGATTACCCGAAAAGCGCAATAGGTAATATTTGGCACACTCCGTAAAAAGGAGGGGCATTGCTGGGGGCAGTAATGGAGGGAACATTGCCAAGGCTCCTTGCTTACCGCAATCAAGCTGCAATGTTGTCGATGTCTTGCGGTCGAAGCAGGCTTCGACCCTACGGGTAGATTGGTAGGATACGGCGGGGCGACCCCGCCGCTACGGGTGATGATGGATAATTTCTTGATCTTTGCACAATATATGCGCTTCAGGAAAGGGAGAAAAGCTTACTCTATATTCCCGCGTTCTACCCGTAGGGGCGTCCCATGGGACGCCCGCAAAATGTAATTAAGGGATGTAGACCGCGTGCAGTAATGGAGAGAACATTGCCATGGCTCTATGCTTACCGCAATCAAAATGTAATGCTAGCCTTGTCTTGCGGTCGAAGCAGGCTTCGACCCTACGGGTAGATGGGTAAAGTTATGGCGGGGTGACCCCGCCGCTACGGTGATGATGGATAATTTCTTGATCTTTGCACAATATTTGCATTTCAGGGGAATATTGGGGAAATGGGGCGGGGAAAATTGGCATCTCACCTACACGCACCACCATATATGGGGCAAAAACTCACCTTCGGACAAAAGATCGGACAATTGACAAAAAGAATGAGGAACTTCTAAACTCAAAATAGACACCACATCTATAGAGAAAGGAGTTCCTCATGTATAAGTTTATCCAAATACAGCGATTTGCCAAGGAATTGTTTGATACTGATAAAGAAGTACATAAAGCAAGCCAGATCATGTTGGGGATACTGAAAGCGAAATCACCGCGCATCAGTCGGATTGCAGAGCAGATGCCGGGGAATCAAGATGCGAACTACAAGATGATCCAACGCTTTCTCAAAGAGACAGACCTAAAAACCCCACTGCAAAGATTTTTCGATGGAGATGCGGCATTTGTGATCGGTGATCCGACCGAGATGGAACGAGCCAGTGCGAGGAAAACGGACTATGTCGGCAAACTGCCTGAAGTCGGCCAGCTTGGATTTTGGCTGTTAACCCTGGCAACACCGTTTCGAGGCAGAGCCTTGCCGTGCAATTTCATCACTTATTCTTCAGCCACACTGGGCAGCGAGAGCACATCCCGCAACATCGAACACCAGCGGGTGATCGGTGAAATCCAATCTGCGATTGGTGACCGTCCAGTCGTGTTAGACCGGGAATTCTCGTACCTGAGCCTATTCAAGCATTTTTCCACATGTCAAATGCAATTCGTCATTCGCCTCAACCAGGGCAGCAACCCGCCTAAATTCTATTATGACGAGCACAAAAATGATGAGCTGACCTTGTTTGTGGCACCAGATACCGAACCTAAAATCTATCGAGAGATCTACTACAAAGGGGAAGTCAAGGTCAATGTGATTGGCTTTTGGAAAACAGGCATGGCAAAGCCTTTGTGGGTGATTTCCAATATTGATCCTGAAAAGGCTTTAGCGATCTACCTGCAGCGCATGAAGATTGAAATGAAATTCCGGGACCTGAAAAGCATCTTTCAGTTGGATACCATCATGAACAAATCGAAGTTCTATCTCGATCAGATGATTGCATTGATGCTGATTACCTATGCCATTGCAGTCTTGATTGGCGAAGCGATCCGAGATGTGCGCTATGCTGGCGTTTCCCCTGACCAGCTTGACCTAAACTTGGAGCCTGACGTCCCGAAAAATTCTCGTTGGTACTCTTTCTCTGGCTTGTTTGTTTTGCTTAGGCAGAAGCGTCGCTTGAAGCATACAACTTTACGAAAAATCGTTTCTAAAGTTTTTGCGATCTTCTCTGCCCTTGTTTCTAGCGGTTTTGTCCGATCTTTTGTCTGAACATGAGGCAAAAAGGGTTGACACAGAACGTATGTTCGTGATATTATAGCACAAATGAACGATAATTCAGGGAAAATAGCTCTAATTCGTTCATAAGGAGTGAACCATATGATGGCACGTAGAAAAGACGGTTTAAGCGAAAGACATAAAAAGATCCTGGAAGTGCTGCAAAACTACCAGGACAACATCGGCTACCCGCCTTCCATCCGGGAAATTGGGCATGAAGCAGATATTTCCTCTACCTCGGTGGTCAACTATTACCTCGACCAACTTGAAGAGATGGGCTATATTGAACGCGACCGCAAAGTTTCCCGCGGCATGCGCCTGATCAAGAACGTGGCCGGCAAACTGGTCGATGTGCTCGATAAAGCAGAAGATTTGATGCGCATCCCGATGGCCGGGCGGATTGGTGCCGGTATCGTGATTCAGCCGCCGGACACCGACTTTAGCCTCTTCCCCCCCGAAGAAGGCGTGGAAGTCGCCCGCAGCATGCTTTCCGAACGCGACCAGAGCGCGCAACTGTTTGCCCTGGAAGTCCAGGGAGATTCCATGATCGACGCGATGGTCGATGATGGCGATATCGTCATCATGAAACACACCCAAGACGCCCGCAACGGCGAAATGGTAGCCGTGCGCTTGCGAGACAGCGACGAAACCACCCTGAAGTATTTCTATCGCGAAAATGGGCGGGTGCGCTTGCAGCCGGCAAACCCCACCATGCAGCCGATCATTATTGAAGACCCCAGCTCTGTGGAAGTGCAGGGAAAAGTCGTACTGGTTATCCGCCAGATGGACTCTTCACCGATCTAAACCGTCACACACTCCTAATTAAGTAAAAGCAAAAGTCCCAAGGCAACTTCGCCTTGGGACTTTTTTTGTCTGAGTAACTTCGGTTGTATCAAAAGAATATTGATGCACGTCCTTTTAATTTCAGGTTCGTGCTGCTATGCCGCTGCTTCTTCCGCCAAAGGCACGGCATCTTCAGCGGCAGCATTCTCTTTATCCGGCAGGCGGAACTTGAAGAACACCGGGATCAATGCTAGAGCCGCCAACACAGCGGTGATGGTGAAAGGTACCCGCGGGCCGTAGCGCTCCCACAAAATCGCACCCACATACGGGGCAGGCAGTGAGATGACCCCTAAGCTGGTCCAGAACAGACCAAACGCCACCCCGCGCATTTTCTCCGGCACCGCTTTGGACACCAACGAGTTATAAGCCGGGGATTGCAGCCCGACAGCAACCCCGAACAAGGCCCAAATGGCAGCAAAACCATAAAAGCCTTCTACCCTGGGGAACAAGAACATACTGACTGCATCCAGGAAGAAACCCGCCAGGATGGGCACGCGTTCCCCAAACTTATCGGACAACCAGCCCGCGGGAATGGTGACAATCATCATCGCCACCCCAAAAATAGAGCCTAACCAACCAATGCTCATGGCACTCAACCCACCAAAACCTTCCAGGTAGAGCGGGAAGAGTTCTTCCGACATGCGGAAAGCTGTATCGCGGATGCCGTCGGTGAGGAACACCCAGGTGATTAATCCACCGGCGATCAACATCCCGAACATGGTCTTGAGACTGACTTTGAGCGAGTCGAAGCTGAGCGGTTCGCTGTTTTCCTTTTCCTGCTTACCGGCTGTGCGCGCCATCCAGATGCGTAAAAGGGCAGCAGAAGTGTACATACCGGCGGAAACCAACAGCATCAGCTTAAAATCAAAGCGGTTGACCAATAACCCACCCAGGGGCGGCCCAACCACATTAATAATCATAAAGATGGTGTCGGTCACCCCGTATACCTTACCGCGGTTTTCTTCAGCAGACTGCTCGGCGATGAAGGCGCTGAAACTTGGACCCACCATCGAGCGGGCAATTGCGCCCACACTGAGGCCGACCATCACCCACTGCCAGGTGCTGGCATAGGCGATGATGAAATGCCCCACCACCCCACCCACACTGCCGATCGCCACAGCGCGCAGCCGTCCGAAATTGTCGGAAAGCCAGCCGCCAAAGATTTGCAGCACCAGCGGCACCAGGGAAGATAGGGTGAACACCAAACCCACCTGCGTGACGGTTGCCCCCAAGTCGGAAATGAACAGCGGCAGCATCATCCCCTGCATCGTGCCGGCGGTATTGGCGAGCACCATCGCTACCATAAACCATGCCAGCACTGGCGTGATGAGAGGTTGTTTTTTCTGTACTTCTTTTGTTTCTAAAGTTTGCATGATCTTTCTTCAACATGAGAAAAGCAAGACAATGCTTTCTCATACTCCTCGTACTTTGTTTGTATAGGAACCAAAGGGTTATCCGTTTGGTTCCCAAATCTTGCGCCAGGGCGACGCCAATATACAGTCTGGCGACACCGCGGCATTATACAGTTTGTTGGCCGGCACGGAAAAGCCGTGCACACAGGCTGCCAACCCGCCCATCGCCTTCAAGCGGCGGAGCCCTTCAGTAATCACTGCCTTGCCGAGCCCTTTCTTCTGATGTGCGGGTCGGGTGCCTACCGGCTCAATATAGGCAGAGCGGGTGACATCGTCGAACCAGAAGGTGCAAAAGGCGGCAACTTCTCCATCAGGAGCAATCGCCACAATGTCCAGGTCCCGGCGGTAAAGCGGTTCCTGCTGGATATTCACCGGATACCAGTCCCACCCCTGATATGCTTCATCAGGATCATCGGGATGAAATGCCCGCCAGGAAGCCCAACTGCGGGAAGGAATTTCTTCCGGCCCACCTAAACTGCGCACCGTGTAGCCAGGGGCAGGCGGGTAGTACGGCAAGGGTTGGTCCAGCCACAAAAGATGCTGGTTGGCGCAAACATCCGGGCGGTCGATTCGCTCGTAACCCCGGCTTTGCAGGATTTCCTGCCGCAGTGGGTCATCTTCATATGCCCACACGATCAAGCGGCGGCCGCCCTCCGGGGTGCTGCCCGTCAGATACTGCTCGGCAGTCTCGATCATCTCGGTTTCTAAGGTGCGGCTGCGCGCTTTGGGGCGCACATTCAAGTATGCATCCGCCGGGCCTTCCGGGTTCAGCACTGCGGCGATCTCGCCGGTTTCATCCTCCCAGATAAAAATCACGTCTTCCATCTGGTAGGCTTCATGGGTGTAAATCACATGCCAGCGCCAGTAATCCAGGCGGGGCACCGGCCAACTATATTCTTTCAGGTTGTTATCCTGGGCAGTCTGGCGTAAAAACGCCCGGATGCGCCAGTAGTCATCTTCATGGTTAAACTTACGCATGGTCAATTTCATTTCACGCTCCTATTTAGCTCCACAAGTGTAGGTTTCGGTACAGAACCATATATCTTGCAAATCTCCCAAAAGCGTTTTTACCAGACCATTGTTCTCTCCTCTTTGTGTATCTCTCTTATTTGAATCAATTAGGATAGGTAGATCACTCTATTGCCCACACATCCGATGCCTTTTTGGGGAAAAGCGCATTCAACAAAGGTGCTGCTTCATCCTTCCGGCAGTACTGGTCGGGGTAGCTGTGTTTGATTTCGTCCAAAGTGCGGTGTCCCAACAGCAGCTGCAGGAAGGTCAGGTTGGGGAAATTGGCCGAAGCTTCATCAACAACCGGCTTCTCCCACCCTTCCACTTTAGTGATCTTGCCATTCTCAAAAACCATCTGCAAGCCATCGGTATAGAAGGTAAGCTTGAACTCACCGCTGTATCCGCACATATACGAATCCGCCAATCGGGCCTCTAGCGCCGGAGCCACATGACGCACAAACCCGGGTAAATCTGGCACACGCACGTAGAAAGCATAGTCGTTTCTCTTTTGCGGCAGGCGGTTAAGGGCCACATGGTAAAGCGGGTGGTCGTCGCCCAGGTTGAGGGAATAGGTTTTTACTTCCTGCTTCTTTTCTTCCGTGCTGTCCCGTTCCACGTATTCCTGCCCTACCTTTTCCATGTTGCGCAGCAAGGCGTGGGCCGCGTCTAACCAGGGAATGCCCGGCACGACCTCGAAGACGCTCACGCTCAAGATGGTGCCCCACAATTTCGGGTTGAGCGCCGCAAAACCAACCGGCTGTTTCTCGGCCGTTTCCATGATCTGAAAACGCCGCGCCGTGGTACTCTTCCTGTTTCGCGTGAAGAGCTCGTAGCGCCAGATAGCCTCATCCCGCACGCATGCAATCGGGCCGCGTTTGCTGCCCGCAGCATACAGCGCGGACATAAACGGCAGGTCTTTTTCCTCGGCTGCGCGGAAGAAGTATTTTTCTTGTTCATCCTTCTTTAGCGCGGGGATATTGGAAGGGAAAGCCCGCCGGCCGCCATCCAGGTTCAACGCCATCTCGTAGCCAAACTGGCGGTAATACCAGGGAATACCGGTGATGCACTGCAACATTTGGCCGCGCGCTGCGCTCCACTGATGCACCGCTTCAAATTGTTTGCGGACCAGGCCGCGGCGGCGGTATGCTTCCAGCGTGCCGACCAACTCCGGGCGTCCTACGGGGAATTCAATCCCGTCATACGACCAGGTTTGGTCGATCAGGCATAGGCTGGAAACCACTGCCCCGGTCTTGGTGTCTTCTACCAAGATGAAGTCAGATGCCTTCACAACGGGATGCTCGCCATTCATCAAATCTTTGACCCAATAATAAATATGTTCGACAAAGTCCTGCCCCGGATCTACATGCACTTTGCCATTGAAGTCTGCAATTGCTTCGGCGTCTTCCGGGGTTGCTTTTCGTAAAATCAGACCATCACCTAAATCTTCAATAAACTGTTTGTCCATTGTTTCCTCCTTGTTTACAACACTGCATCGGCGGCGTCATTCCCCGCATCTTGCAGATTCTTATTCTCCGCAGCCTGCCACTGCTGGACAGTCTGCCGGACGTGTTGATCTGCCCCGTAGGTCTGAATGGCCTGTAAGGCAGTCCGTATTTTCTTTTTAGGGCCTTGCTGCGCAGCCAGCGTAGTAAGAATTGCCAGCGACTTCTCCGGGAATGCTGCCGCCCAAGATTTTGCCAGGCAGCGGGCGATCACCCAGTAATAGGTCTCGGCATCTTGTGACCAATCCGCCAACAGCGCCAAAGCCTGTTCTCCCATTTCGTTTTTGCCCAAACTGTCGACGGCTTCAAACAATGCCCGCCGCACTTCCGGTTCTGCCGATAAGCTGCCCCTATCCAACCCCTGCAAGCGAGAGAGGGTTTCCTCTGGCGGCAGGGCAGGCAGCAAAGACAGCGCCACGGTTTTCAGGCGGGGTGAAGATTCGGCCAGCCAGGCATCGATCACAGCACCCAATTTCTGCGGAGAGGTATCCGGTGAGGCGCTAAATGCCAGCACCAGGGTGGTACGCACATCCTGCCGCGGGTCTTGTCCCAGACGCTTAAGGTCTTTAAGCGCTGTGCCATTGATCCCTTTCAGGTAGCGCAAGGCCAAAGCTGCCCCACCAACCGACCGCAGACCGGCCAGCTCGTGGTTGACCAAGGGCTGCAACGCGGTGGGGGTGACCATCGGCCGGGCAAGCGCTTCGCCGACCGGCACGATCACTTTGCGGATGAAGGTTTCATCCAACTGGTGGTTGCCGGCTATTTGGGGGATGTCGAGCAGTCCCTCCAAAGCAGTCCATAAGGATTCAATATGCCCGATGCGGGCAGCGGCCTGGATGTCTCTCAGCAGAGTACGGGTGTCTAATTTCATCTTCTAACCATTCTCCTTAAACCACATTCTTATGAGGCCACCGCTACTGATTGGGGCTGGGTCTCAGCATTCTTAAACGAAACCCAGATCATGATGGTCGAGGCGGCATACAAAATCCCGGTGATGACAAAGATAGGCGCAAAGCCATACGCTTCCTGGATCACACCGGAGATGGAAGGCATTAACGCCCACCCGGCGTTCCAGCTCAACGACAGCAAACTACTCAACGTGCCCTGTTCGCGATCGCTGACCTGCTCCATCGAAAAGGCGTTATACAACGGTTGGGCCATATTCATCAGGGCGTTGCGTCCCCACAAACCGATCACGGCTACACCCAGCCAGGGCGAAAAGCCCAACACCAGCAAAAAGAACAGGCTGGCGCTCTGCGCAAAGACCAGCGCCTGGATGCGTCCACCCAAACGATTTGCCACCCAAGGGGCCAGCATGGTGCCCATGCCGGTGATCAGGGAAGCGATACTGAACAGCAAACCTAACGTCTGGTCGGAGATATGAAAAACCTCCACCAGGAAAATATTGAGATACGGCACCATCAGGGCCGCCCCCATCCCAATCAGCAGGTTGGGCATAAACAACTGCCAGACGATCTTCTTGCGTAAGATCTTGGCCAGCCCTTGCCACACACTGCCGCGTTCCTGGGCCGCTTCGGCGATACTCTCCGGGCGGTCTTGTCCATCGCCCGCCGGGATCATGGCGACCGGCACCAGCGTAAAGAGGATCAGGAAAAAGTTGATGAACAACACACCCTGATAGCTGGCCGCGGTGGTGGGTGCAATCCCAAAGCTGGATTCCAGAAACAGCGGGATTTGCCCCCCCACATAGCTGCCGAACACTCCGGCAAAGGTAAACAACGCCGAGCGCAAGCTAAAGACAAAAATGCGGTTCTCCGCGGTGGTCAGGCGGGTGAGCAGCGGCGTCGAAGCGACAAAATAGAGCGATTCGCCGATCCCGTTGATAAACAACAAGATCAAGATCCAGGTGCCGTTTTGAACAAACAAAAACACCAGGTAGCTGACTGCCAGCAAGATCATGCCGTACTGCACAGCGCGTTTTCGCCCGATGCGGTCGGTGAGCACACCCAGCGGGAAAGCTAACACCAAAGTGGCGGCCGGCACCACGCTGTTTGCCAGACCGAGGTACTCTTTATCGAAGCCCATCTCCAAGATATAAAAGTTGAAGAAAAGCCCCTTCACAGCATAGTACATACCGAAGAATACCGGTATAAAAAGGAATAACTTGGTTGACCGGTTCAGCGAGGTTACTTTACCCCATTCAGTTTTTAAGGTTGAGATCAGTTTCATGTTTTCCTTATGTGGTTCAAAAAACCGAACCTGTGATTCGGCCGAATCCCGGCTTCGAGGAAATCATACCTATTCCACAAGGGATGGGCACGGTTATCTTGCGAGCAATTGCCCTAAGTCAGCGCGTACCTGCTGGGGCGATTTAAAATGGATGGCATGCATGCCCACATTGCGTGCGCCTTCCACATTTTCTAAAGAATCATCAATGAATACGGCTTCTTCCGGTTTACAACTCACTTTCTCTAAAACGATCTGGTAAATGGCCGGGTCGGGCTTCATCACACCGACCTCACAAGAAACGATCACATGGTCAAAGGCATCGGCGATCTGCCAGCGATGGTTGAGCTTCTCTCGCAGCAGGGAACCGTAGTTGCTGAGGATGGCAGTGGTGTACGCCCCTTTCAGTTCGCGGATGTACGCCACCAGCTCGGTATCCAGCAAATCGCCGCCAAAGAAACGCTCCACCGCTTCCTGCATCTCGGCCGAATCCAGGTGTAACGATTCCTTGATCTCTTCCCAGTGCTGGTCGTCGGTGATCGTGCCCAGTTGGGCGCGGCAGCCGGTATTGTGTCCGAAAAACAGGTCGGTCAAATCCTCCATCGACCAGCCCAACTCCTCGGCCAGCTGCTGCCGGGGGCCAAAATCCTCGGTGCGTTCCAACACGCCGCCCACATCCCAAATGATCGCTTTAATTGCCATTCTTATGCCTCCGGCTGGTCTTCCGTTTCTGTTTGCAATTCCTTCACAGACAAGTTTTTTCCGGGCCGTAGTTCTACTTCATAGGTAGAGGCTCTCCGCTGCACGGACATGCCGGCCCTTTCGTACAGGCCAACTGCCCCGGTCAGGCTGGAAGCGTCTACATCCAACAAGGCACCTTTTTTGCCGCGCTGCCAGTAGATGTTAAAGATATGCTGCAGCAAGGCCAGCCCCAGGCCGCGCTTGCGGTAAGCACGGCGCACACCCAGCAGATGCACATACCCGCAGGTGGGGTCTTCCTCAGATTCTTTGCGCCCCAGCAGAATGGCAGCCATCTCATCCCCATCCCAAACGCCAAGCCACAGCTCGGGGGCAAACATGGGGGAGTTGGTATTCTGGTGTTTGAAGTTTTCAAAAGCTTCTTCAAAGGGTTGGTCTATGTGCCCGTAGTGATCTTTAAAGGAATCGTCATAGGTGCGGTAAAAGTCCTCCACCTCTTCCGGGAAGCGGATGGGACGCACTACGAAACCCTCCGGCCACTGCGGCTCGGGCGGTGCAGTTTCCATATCAATGCGCATGATAAAGAAATAGCGGTCATGTTTAAAGCCATGGTCGGTTAAAAGGTCAATGGCAGGCTGGTAATCACCCGGCATCCAGGTAAGCACAGAGACGCGCAAATCGGCAGGGACTTTGTCGATCACATGATGGGCGCGCTGCAAAGCCCATTCGACCATTGCCGTTCCCAGCCCTAACCCTTCATATTCCGGGTGTACACCACCCCACACAAAAGGACGTACAGGAACGGGCATGGTTGCCATTACGTCCACGTACCCGACCATCTTTCCGGCGGGGTTAAACACGACGCGGGTATCTTTTTCCAGGTCAAAATTTTTTGCCTGCCACTCATATTGTAATTCTTCTGCAATAAATTCCTTGGTGCCGATCATGTTCAATAATATCGTATTGAGCAAATCGGCCACTGTTTCTGCCTCGTCCATAGTCACAGGGCGGGCGGTGTATCCTTCTGGGAGTTTATGTTCCATTTATTTTAGTCCTTTTACAGCTATCCAGGTTTTTGACATAGATAGCCTTGTTCTCTCGTTAAAAAAGTTTATGGTAGACACGCGATTCTTGCACGGTGCGGAAGCCATGCCGCTGGTACAAACCAAGCGCGCCGCTGGGGTTCTCGGCATCCACCCCCAAGGCAGCTTCCGTCATGCCCATCTCTTTCAGCATGACCAAACTGCGGGAGATGAGTGCCGAAGCCAAGCCGCGTTTGCGCCACGGGCGGCGCACACAGATCAGGTCGGTGTAGCCGCGCGCAATACCCATCATTTCGTTTTCTTCATAATAAATCTGGTTGAGTACCATCCCGGCTACCTGGTCACCATCCCAGCCGATCTTCCATAAGGAAGAAGCATGGGATGGCAATTCCTCTGTCTGTTTGACAAAGCGCTGAAAATCTTCTTCGGTATATTCTGTATCGCCCCAATGGTCGTGGAAAGCTTCATTAGAAGCATCCCACACTTTGCGGTAATCTTGAGGGCCAACCGGTTTGACTTCCAAGCCTTCCGGCATGGGTGAGACCACAATCGGCTCGGAAAGGTCGCGCGTCATCTTATAGAAATAACGGACAACCTCATACCCGCTTTCTTGCAGCATGTTGATCTTGTCTGTCTCGGTCTTGGTCGCCCAGGTTTCAAACCGTTTGGGCGCATCTGCCGGGTGTTCAGCCGCAATCTGGCGAGCACGCTTTTCCACCCACTGCTGGATGGTTTGAGGAATCTCGCTGTCTATAAAATCCGGGTCTACGATGTGCAGCATGGCATACTCGTATACGCCGCTGGTCTTAACTGCCCAGGCGGTTCGCCCGCTGGCAGCCAGGCGGCCGTTCACCTCGCACAAGATCATATCTGTGTAGGCATTGCAGTTGCGCAAATTACTGAAACGCAGATCAAAATCTTTTTGGGTTTGGCGTTCTGTTTTCTGGAAGTACGCATTTGCCCGGTTCACCATCTCCACCAACGCGGGGTGGTCTTCTTTTCCCTGGTAATAGCGGAAAGAAACGCCTTCCACCTTCGGCATTGGATCCACATTGATTTGGTTGAGCTTAAATTTTTCCATCATAGATTTTTCATCCTCCGGCTGCCCGGCCAAAAACCAAGGCAGCCGGCATATTTGAGTGACTGAGTGACTGCTTACAACGGTTTACGGTATACGCGGAATTCCTGGGCCGGGCGGAAACCGTGCCGCTGGTACAAGCCAAGCGCACCGCTGGGGTTTTCGGTATCCACACCCAGGGCAGCCACAGCCATCCCCTTCTCCTTCAGCAGCACCAGGCTGCGGGAGATGAGCGCTGAGGCCAGACCGCGTTTACGCCACGGACGGCGTACACAGATCGGATCGGTGTAACCGCGCTGGATACCCAAGGCTTTATTTTCCTCTGCAAAGATCTTGTTCAGCACCATCCCGGCAATTTCCTCGCCTTCCCAGCCAACCATCCACATCTCAGGGTCGTAGACAGGCGATTCTTTAATACGTTTGAGAAAACGCTGAAAATCTTCTTCGGTATATTCTGTATCGCCCCAATGGTCGTGGAAGGCTTCAACAGAAGCGTCCCACAGTTTGCGGTAGTTCTCCGGGGTCACCAGTTTCACTTCCAGCCCCTCCGGCATGGGGGTCACTTCAATCGGTTCGGAGAGATCACACGTCATATCATAGAAATAGCGCTCCACTTCAAAACCAGTGGCAGTAATCATCTCGATTTTCTCGGTTTCCGTTTTACTCACCCAGATCTCAAAAAATTTGGGGGCATCTGCAGGGTGTTCGGCCGCAATCTGCCGGGCACGTTTTTCGACCCAATTCTGGACGGCGGTTGCAATTTCGGATTTCAGCCAATCGGGGTGTGTCATGTTCGACACAGGATAAAGATATTTGCCATCTGTCTCCACAGCCCACGACACCTTACCGGCACTAACCAACTTTCCATCGATTTCACACAGGATGATATCTTTCTGTGGATTGCAGTTGCGCAGGGAACTGTATGTGATATCAAACTGTTCCTGTGTTTCGCGCTCTTCTAGTCCTGCATCTTCATGAATGCAGTTATAGAGGTCGATCATCGCAGGATGGTCTTCCTTTCCCTGGTAATAGCGGAAAGAAACGCCTTCCACATTCGGCATCGGGTCTACATTGATTTGGTTGAGCTTAAATTTTTCCATGCTATTTTCCTTTTCTAGTTGAACTTCTTGCGGTAAGTGATATGGCGTTTGGTCTCTTGGTAACCAACGCTCTCGTATAGGCCTTTAGCACCGTTAGGGTTCTCGGTATCTACGCCCAAGGCCGTTTCTTCCATCCCCATCTCCTGAAACATTTTTATGCTCTGGGTAAGCAGGGAACGGGCAACACCTTTGCGCCGCCAGGGACGGCGTACGCTGATGTTCTCGGTATAACCGCGCTTGCGGTTAAATTTTTCGTTTTCTTCTTTATGGATGAAATTGCGCACCATCCCGACCACCTGATCGCCGTCCCAGGCAACTTTCCACAGGGCGGGGTTGAAGGTGGGGCGCTCTAAAAAGGCCTGATAATCCTTCTCGGTTGGCGCCACATAGCCCCAATGGTCCCGGAATGCTTCCGATTCGGCATCGAACACGGCACGGTAATCTTCGGGGTTCACCGGGCGGACTTCCACACCTTCCGGCAGCGGGTTAACCTCGACCGGTTGGCTGCACGGGCGGATCATCGCCATGTCGTAGCGCACCTTTTCAAACCCCATCTCATCCAACACGTGGGTATACCAGGTGCCCGATTCCAGCGCCCAAGACTGGTAGTACTTGGGGACATCGGCGGCGTGTTGGGCGGCCATCTCGGTAAGGCGTTTGATGAATCCTTCGATCACCGGGCGGACGATATCGTCTCGGCGGCCTTCCTGCTTCATGTTGAGAAAAAAAGTGTATAGATGATCTCCATTTTCTTCCGCATCCCACATACAGCGGCCGTACCCTACCGGTTTGCCGTTGATCTCAATAAAGAGCATATCGCTGGATACATCCGATCGCTGGATATGGTCGTAGGTGTTGATCATATCTTGAATGGTAATAATTTCCTCTTCGTCGTTGGCCTTGTTGGAGCCATTGTAAATATCGACCATGGCGGGGTAATCTTTAGTACCGCAAAAACCGCGGGTGGTGACACCCGGTACATTGATGTTGGTTTCCATCGGTAAAGAACAAGTTTTAGGCTGCATCTTAATCTCCAAATTTTGTGCATGTGTGTGGGGGAAATTGGTCGAGACACAACCAACTTCCCCCATGATGATGTTTAGTTTTCCTTCGCTTTTTGCTGCGAGGCGTTTAATTCTTTGATCACAGCGGCAAATTCTGCCTGTGCGCTGCACGCCAGATGGCGTTCAATCTGCCGTACCCGGCTGCTTGTCAGGTCAAGCTGAGAGGCATCCAGGCGTTCCCATTGAATCTTGGCGGATTCGGGGGCTGCCGCTGTGGGTGAGTTTTGGTAAGGTTCCTGCTCGGCAGTTGTTTTACTGCGAGCGTTTCTAAACAAGTTGGCAAGGGTTTCAAACATTTTGGTGCCTCCTCTGGGGCGCTGCATACCTTGAAGCGATTCTGACAATCGAGTCAGGCAGCATTTTCGGAAGAGAACTGGGAGGCAACCCTGCCGCTCGCTAACCGTTGCGAGCCAATTTACCGGTACGCTTGGCGTAGCGCTCGGCAAGGTTGAATACCCATAAGCCTGCAGGGATGAGGATCACTCCCATGACCATCACCGGCCAGATGTACTGCCAAAGTTCGGCAGTTGCTGCACCTTCGAGCAAAGATCGGCGTACGCCATCCAGCACGTAGGTGGCCGGGCTGATCACGCCGAAGTTTTGCAAAATTCCGGGCAAAACTTCGATGGGGTAATACACCCCTGAGACCAGTAATAACAAGGCGATCACGATATGCGTCATCTGTTCGCCGCGCTCTGGGAAGAGCAAGGGCAGAATGGAGACCATGATGCTGATGCCGATAAAAGAGAAACTGCCGGCGATCAACATGATGAAGCTACCCCATAGGTTTGCCTGGGAGAGGTCGAGATCAAAGATCAAGACGGTGACGCCCAGGATCACGGCGGTGAAGAACATACTGTACACAACGGCGAACAAAGTTTGCCCGGCCATGTGTACACTCCGCCGGATGGGGGCCATCAAGGTATACTCGATGGTGCCCTCCCACCGCTCTATCGAGATCACTTCGGTGATCCAGTAGAAAATGGTGGTCAGGTATCGCCATACCAGGGTGCCGATCACCAGGTAAAAGACCAGGTAGCGGCCGTCCAGGTTGGCTTCTTGTCCGGCAATCATCTCCATCCCCAGGCCAATGAAACTGACCGAGAGACTGTTGGCGATGGAATACACCATCCAAACCAGTTCCCAGGCCCAGTATCGTTTGACCAGGTTGGCATTTCTTTCTATAAACGCATAAGTGGCCTGTATATTTTTTGTGGCTGCACTCATGTTACACTCCTTCGTTTTCCAGGGCAGGCTGCTCTTTTTGTTTGTCGCCTGCCAATACACCGGCTAAAGCTTTGCCGATTTCCAGGTCTTCCTTCTGCTCTTCTTTGAGCTTGTCTCCGGTCAGGTAGATAAAGACATCTTCCAAACTGGGGACTGTGCCGTTCGACCTGGGGGCTAAGTCCTTGAGGGCTTCCGGGGTATCTAATGCAATCACTTTTCCCTTGTGCATGATCGCCACCCGGTTGCAAAGCACTTCGGCTTCTACCATGTCGTGGGTCGTGAGCAGAATGGTGGTACCGTCCTGCTCTTGCAGTTCCCGCACCACAGCCTGCACCTCTCGTTTCGAGACCGGGTCGAGGCCGGTGGTGGGTTCGTCCAGCAGCAGAATGCGCGGCCGAGAGAGCAATGCTCTGGCGATAGCCACTTTCTGCTGCATCCCGCGGGACATTTCGTCCATCGGATTGAAAATGTTGCGCTTCTCCAATCCCAGGCGGGTGAGGATCTCGACCACACGGGTGCGGGTCTCTTTGCCGCCCATCCCGTATAGGCGGGCGCCGTAGATCAGGTTTTCCATCGGGGAGAGTTTCTTGAAGAAACTGGCCTCCACAGAAACCCGGTTGATCAACTTCTGCACGGCTATCGGGTCTTTCACGGGGTTATGCCCCATCACCTCGATCTGCCCGCCATCGGGCAGCAGCAAGGTTGCCAGCAAACGGATCAGGGTGGATTTTCCAGAGCCATTCGGCCCCAGCACACCAAAGATCTCGCCTTCTTGTATGTTAAAGGTCACATTGTCCACGGCCAGGACTTTGCCATTCGAACCATTCTCGGCATTCCCGTTGGCAGCGGCTTTGTCGCTTTTGAACCATTTCTTCAAAAGCTGGCTGCCTTTGGGTTTACCAAAGGTCTTTACGACCTGATTGATAATAATTGCGTCTTGCATGATGTACTCCTTCGAGTTGCTGCTCCTACTGTTCTTCTTTCCTGCCGCTGGCGGATGAAACCTATCGAATAAAAAACGGCCAGCGGGTTCTTCTACCCGTGGCCGTTGGTGTTTTGTAAATTGGCACAGTACCAACTAGTTATAAAAACAGCCACGGGGTTGCTCAGTCGCCCGTGGCCGTATCTTTCGTAAAAGTTATTACTTAGATTCGGTCAACAGACGCACTGCGGCAAGGCTAATCCTGCACTACCGACCATTGTTTGTCGAATGCGGAAGAGATAAGCGGTTTTGCTAATGCCTGTCATCATATGCAGTTGCGTCTCCTTTCAAAAATTTTGGCTTTCTTTTTAAGCCGAGATTGATGTTACTATCAAAAATTTACCGTGTCAAGGAATTAATCTTATATTTTGTTAACAGACGGTTAGAGTTTGAGGTTATTTAGGATTCTCAAGTGAAAATATTGCAAATACCATGGATTCTCTTTTGTTGCCTTTCTTCAACTTCCACCCGTAGCGGCCGGGTTACCCGGCCAAAAAAAATGGCGGGGTCACCCCGCCGTATCTATCCCAATCTATTGTAGGGTCGAAGCCTGCTTCGACCGCAAAACACCGACTGCATTGCCTATCGCTTGCAGTAAACAAGAAGCCCACGGGTAGAACGCAAGCAAGTAAGAGTTTGCGGGTTGCACCCAAAACCCTCCCTACACGTAAACATAGACCTTTTTTACCGAAATTTTGTGCAAAGGTCAAGAAAATATATTACCACCCGTAGCGGCGGGGTCACCCCGCCCTTTCCCCGCGAATCTACCCGTAGGGTCGAAGCCTGCTTCGACCGCAAAACAGCAACTGCATTGCCTATCGCTTGCAGTAAACAAGGAGCCTACGGGTAAGACACACAATCTCCCTTACCCTACATCATCACTGAATTTTTTCAATCGGGGGCTCCATAGAGTCAAAAAGCGAAGGCCATTTCTGACCTTCGCTTGTGTATACGTAAGTGAGGAAACTTATTAAGGGATACTGATTGTGTTGCCGACGGACAATGAATCGGTGACTTCCATGCCATTTTGGGCAGCAATTTCTTCCGGCCACACATCGCCATACTTACAGGCAATCGAGTAGAAGGTGTCGCCCGATTTCACGGTGTAATCGGTGGGGTGGGTCAATAAAGCGCGTGTCCCGTTGAATGCGTCCGCACTGCTGGGGATTTTGAGTACATCACCCGGATACGTGGGCGTGGATTGGGTCAACCCACTGGCGGTCAGCAGCGCGCCGGCGTCAATATCGAAGCGGCGGGCAATACACCACGGGAACTCGCCCTTCTTGAGGGTGTATTCACTCGGCACGACCAAATCAACCTCAATCGGCACCGGGGTTGCTGTCGGCACCTCGGTCGGTTCCTCGGTCGGGACGACCGGGCTGGGCACAGCTGTTTCCTCGGCATCGGACGGCTCATTGGCGCCGCCACCGGTTCCATCATTTGACGATGCGGCGGGCGTCTGGCTGGCAACGGCGTCCAGGATGTCATTCAACTGGTCATTTTCTTGAGGGGTAACTTCCCCAGTTGAGGCGGGTTGGGTACATGCTGCAAGCAGCAAGGCGATCACCACAACGGACAAAAGGAAAAATTTATTGGCTTTCCTCATCTTTTACTCCATTCAATGCGATATTTAACCTATCTCGCAAGTTTATTTAGCCTAACAATTTCTTTGATACTAGCATAAGCCTAAAAGCGGCGCAAGCAAAACTATATGGCAATTTCATGCCTGTTTGTGTGGTTAAATAGTGCAAGAAAAATGCCAATTCCCCCATGAACCGAGTTAACCCCGGTTTTTTTTGGCCCTTAGGAATGGGTGCCGTTATGGTTATTTTGAGAATACAGCCAGTTGGTCGCCATATCCACCGGCATCGGTCTGCTGATCCCGTACCCCTGGGCATAATCGCAGCCTTCGGCCTTCAACCACTGGTACGTTTCATCCATCTCCACCCCCTCTGCAATTACCTTGAGGTTCAATGCCTTACACAACGAGAAGGCCGCCCGCACAATTTCCTGGTCTTTCTTGGAATGCGCTAAGTTCTTGATGAACTCGCGGTCAATTTTGACATAGTCTATCGGCAGCGAGCGCAAATAAGACAAAGATGAATACCCCGAGCCAAAATCATCAATCGCCAGGGCAATCCCAAAGTTGTGCAGCTTCTCCAGCAGCGAGATGGTCTCAATAGGATCAATGATCAGAACCGTCTCGGTAATTTCATAAATCACCTGGAAGTGATTCATCTTCACCTGTTCAATCGTCTTTTTCAGGTTATCGATCAACAGTGGGTTATTCAATCCCCGCACCGAGATATTGATACAAATGATCCCCTGCCAGCCATTCTGAAACCAGATCTCTTGCTGCCGGATGGCGGTATCCACCACATAGTCTTGCACCTGATAGATCAGCGAGGTATTCTCCAGGTACGGCAAAAAGTCAATCGGCGGGATCAACCCTTTTTCCGGGTGCTGCCAGCGGATCAGGGCTTCCATCCCGACCGCCTTGCCGGTAGACAGGTCTACAATCGGCTGGTAATGTAAAAAAAATTCGTTATTTTCTAATGCTTTAGGCACACTGCCCACCAGAGTAATTTTTTCCAAACTATTTTCATCGCGGGCAAAATCATAGATATAGTAATCCAACCCTTTGTTGCGGGCTGTGTCGGAAGCAATCATCGCTTTACGCAGCAAAATAGAGGGGTTTTCGCTGTGCAGAGGATAAATCGCCACGCCTACACTAATGTCTAAAAATATCGGGACTGTCTCCAAGTAAATGGGTTCGCGAGTAATATCAATCACGACGCGGATATTTTCTGGGCTGTGCATTTCTGGGCCAAATACAACCACCCCCAAGATATGCGACAGCAGCTGCCCAATAGCACCCCCCTTCAACTGCACCTGCAAACGACGGTTCAATTCGTTGACCAACTGTTCAACTGCCTCAATTCCAAAGGTATTGGCAATCTCAGAGTAATTATTCAGGTGAACGATCAACACGCCATGCTCATTATTGATGCCATATTTGGCAATCATCTTGTGTAACTCGGTGATCAAGAAGGTGCGATTAGGCAAACCCGAATCGGGGTGGTGGTAGGTATACCAGCGGAAACGGTTGATCTGGATTTCCAGCGATCTCACGATCATCCCCGCAGAGGCACCGATCAAAGAGAACATGCCCATCCGGTAAAGCCAATTGGCAGTGGCTTGCATTTCGCCGGTTTCCATATTCAGCGGCATGTAAGGCCCCAATACCAAGCCGCCAAGAATGGCAACAATCAACCCGCCGGGAATGCGAAAGAAGAGCGCGCCGAGCAGAATTGGGATGTACATGGTGTGAGCGTAGACATACCTGATCCCCCCGGTGGCATATACCAGTCCCCCAGAAAAAATAATCAGCGTCGCAATCAGAATGATAATGACAGCACTGCGGTATCCTTTTGGGAAAACCCATTTTTCAATTAAGAGTACTCCGCTGTCATAAAATGTGTTCATTGAAGAAGCTCCTTATGGTTGTGCTGAGTAAGAAGAAAAAATAGCATTAACGGTAAATTGTTCCCTCATATTTTTAATACCCAAATTTGAAGGCGCTATTGTTAAATTGGTTGAATGAGTTTAGTTGAAGATTATCGAGATACTCGCTCATTTATTTGATTATCGCCAACCTACCAGCAACCTGGTGCTCGGGTTAATTCTATACCCCGGTTATGAACGCGCTTATGAACAAAACTTACAAAAATGAAAGGGTCTTTTCTATTATAAACAATCAATAAAGGGAATTTTCATCTTAATTTCATATCATTTAGGGGTATCTAAACCGTCTTCTGAATAATTTTCACTCAAAAGTAATACTAGGCACTTTACATTTCAGTTCTATCTTATTGAAATAGTACAAATGCCTAGTTAAAATCAAATAAATTTGATGAAGTGAATCCTAACTCTAATTTGTACACTTTTTAGACAATATTTTACTAGAAGATTCATTGACTAGATGTATACAAAACCTCAAAAATAACTTCACCTGGATTATCAGAATAATAGGGCAATTCGTCAACAGCGACAAATATTAAAAATTCACCTTTTTTAAGTGCTACTGTTAAGATTGAACCTTGGGCAATGTTTTCAACTTCACTTGCGCTGGAATAATAAGCAAAATCAGCGGCTCGATAGTCAGAATTATTACTTATTGCGATTCCATTCCAGTCTACTTCGCGGTTTTTGAACACTCTAATTGCGGTTAACCAAGTTAGCGTTCCTGCTGGTGGTGTCTTACTTGCTGGATAAGTTGAATATGAACCGCTAACATATTTGAATGAATAAATACCTGCTTGAGTTGCTGAAAATTTAATTCCCTCACTAGAATTGCCAGGAACAGAGATTGTCCCAATAGAAACAGGCTCGGGTGTTGCAGGAATTATAGGAACTTCTGGCGTAGAAATCTGCGCTTCTGAACCATTTTCTAACTCAGTGCCAGTATCGCAATTGATAGTTTGGATATCCAGTTGCTCTAAAGTTAATGAATTGAGTACTGAGAATGGTAAAGCATCAAGATATGTTCCATCGGGAAAGGATATTGCAATTATTCCAGTTGTCCACACTTCTTTCCATTGAAGATGAGCAACTGTTCTATATCCTGGAGGAGTAACAATCTTGACAGACGACTTTGCCTCTGTCGATGTACCTACTCGAACACCAAGCGCTAATCCAATTTCATCACTCAACATTACTTTTGCTACTTCGACATTTGTCCCAATCTCTGCTGCCACGTTGTTTGATACTTCAATATCTAATTCCGTCAAATATGTTTTCGAACGCTCCTCCACTTTTTCAGAATCACGTACTCCTTCGCAATTACCCATTTTTATTTCATATGGTACTCCAAGGGCTTCTTCAAATTGGCCTTCTTGTTGTACCGAGAACCTCAAATCTGTCTCAACTTTAGAGGTTTGTGAATTTGAGGTTGGAATTGCACATCCACTCAAAATCAAAAACAAAACCATGATCACTTTGGTAACAAGTTTGACATTCATTATCTTACCTTTCTTTATTATGCAAGTGCATAGACTTTGTTTTGATTCAAGGACAGATATTTTTTGAAATCCCATTTGCGAACCAAATTGTAGCGGCTCCTCCACTTGGTACGCTCTGTCCCTTATAGTATCTGATATTATTCTTATCTACCATTATTGCAGGGGAGTGAACAATAAAACCACCAGGAACACTTCTAACTATTATCCCCGTAGGGTAGTTTTTCAGGCAATCCCTGTTGTTCCCCCGACTTCCCACTCAACAGAGTAATTAGTGGAAATTGACCGTGAAGGATGCTTGACGATTTCACCGCCTCCATTACCACAATTCCACACATT
This sequence comes from Anaerolineales bacterium, assembly GCA_963675375.2. Lineage (GTDB taxonomy): Bacteria > Chloroflexota > Anaerolineae > Anaerolineales > UBA11579 > UBA11579. The sequence continues at coordinate 38,389 of OY776212.2, forward strand.
CTCAACTGTTACACCTAATTCAACAGTTTCTACCTGACCAGTAGAAACTAAAGCTCCAGCCTTTGACGTTTGACCATTATCATTGATGTTATTACATGATATTAATACAACAGCTACGATAAGAAACATGAGACAACACATATATTTCTTCATAATTACCATCCCCTTTTTGTAAATTTAACATCTCTTGAAAATTATCACATAGAAGCACCCACCTATTACCAATACACTGCAATTATTCCTGTAACCACCCAAATAATCATTTCTGTAAATAATAATTTTTTATTATTCTTGTGCAAGTGCAATTCAATAGTAAACTAATTATACAACATGTTATTCTAAGATAAAAATTCGTCCCAGTAGTCAAAGAGCCTACTCACCCTCCCCAATTTTTGGGAGGGCTGATGAGCCACTTACAAGAAAAATGCTGGCGGGTGGGGCAAAATAACAGTAAGCCTACAAACAGCAAACGACCTCCCGATTGGGAGGCCGTTTTCCAAAAGAATTTGTCTTATTTGATCGAACAGAGTTCGTTTTTATTTATTAATTCATCAGCGGGCGGAACTTGTACCCATACACCAATAAGCCGCGTTCATCGGTCGCCGAGCGCAGTTTGCGGGTGACCATTTCCACCGGCATGCCAATCTCGACCTCTTTGTTCTCCAAATCGGTCAGTTGGGCGGTAACCAGGGGGCCTTCTTCCAGGCGCACCATTGCCACGGTGTAAGGGGTGTTATCTTCAAAGCCGGCAGGCGGGTCAAATACGGTGGTGTAGGAATACACTTCGCCCTTGCCGCTGAACGTGTACAAAGTTTTAGCTTCCTCGCCGCATTCGGGGCATAAATCCCGCGGGGGGAACACTTTTGCATCGCAGTGGCCGCAAACTTCACCGACTAAACCATAACGCTGTTGGCGTAATCTCCAATGTCTCGGAATGTCCATACTCTTTACTCCTTTTTACTTATGCTAAGTCTATTGCATTCAGGCTATCAAAAGCTATCAGATTTGCCTTTTTGAGCATGAATTCCTAGCCTAACAGCTCTAAAACATGGGTTGCGGCGGTAGATGCCGGGCCGCCCAACGCCTGGATAAGTGCCACTTTAGCATCTTTCACCTGATTCCCGCCCGCACTGCCGCGCAGCTGCAAGGTGGCTTCCACGGCCTGGTATAAGCCGGTTGCCCCACCGGGGTTGCCGCGTGCCTTTAGACCGCCAAATGTCAAAATCGGCAGTTTGCCTTTCAACGACACCGTGCCATCTTGCGCCAGCTGCCAGCCCAGGCCGCGCTCGGCAAAACCGGCCGCTTCTAGCGAGAGGGCTGCATGGACGGAGTAGGCATCGAATAATTCAAACAAGTCCACATCTTCAGGCATTTTGCCTGCCATGCGCAAGGCACGTTCCACCGAAAGACGGGCAGCGTTGAACACCAGGGGGTCTGGTCGGTCGTGCAAGGCCAGTGTATCGATCACAATACTGGAACCGCTGACCCGTACCAGGGGGTGCGCAAACTGCTGGGGGAGCAGTTCGGGCCGGGTGAGGATCACCGCGGCGGCGCCATCGGCAGTCGGGGCGATGTCAAACATATTCAGCGGTGCGCTGACCATGCCTGCCCGCTGGTACAGCTCCGGCCGGATGGCCTTACGGTACATGGCATTCGGGTTGCCAGCCCCATTGGCATGCGCGATCAGCGGGAAACCCGAAAAAGCGTATTCCGGCGGGTCAAATTCGTAAATGTAACGGCGCATCAATAAGGCAGCCTGTGCGGTAAGGGTTAAACCCTGTTCGGCTTCATAATCGCTGTCGGTGGTGGTCGCTTCGGCGGCATTCACTTCGGAAACCACCTGGTCGCTCATTTTTTCCACGCCAACCGCCACAGCCACATCTACTGCGCCAGAGGCTACCGCCAGGTAAGCCGAGCGCAGTGCGGCACCGCCTGAGGCACCTGCCGCTTCTACGGTGTACGCTTCAATCCCCTGCAATCCGGCAAAATCGGCCACCAGGGTCGCCAGATGGGACTGGTGCGAAAGGGCAGGAGCCAGCATATTGGATAAATATAAAGCCTGCGGACGCAGTCCACCGGCGTCCTGCTGGGCTTTTTCTAAAGCATAAAAACTCAGTTCACGTAAGGAAATATCCCATTGTTCGCCTACCGCGGTCTGTCCGATCCCGGCAATCACTACTTCGTGCATTTTGCTGTACTCCTTCTACTTCATCGTCAGTTTGCCGCGCATGCGCACATACTGGGCATAATCAATTTCTGTCCGCCGGTTGATATAACCTAACGTGGTCTGGGCCAGATTTTTGCGTGCTTCAATCAAATCCGTCACCTGGAGCACCATCGCATCGGAACCGGCGCCCGAACCATACGAGACCATCAAAATGCGGTCGCCCGGTTTGGCTTCGTCCAGAATGGCGGTCAGGCCGATGATGGCCGCACCCGAATAGGTGTTGCCGATCATGGGGACCAGTAGGCCGGTGTTGATCTGTTCGGGGGTGAAACCAAGCGCCTTGCCCACATTCTGCGGGAACTTGGCATTGGGCTGGTGGAAAACGACATATTGATAATCTTCCGGCTTGGTGTTGGTCGCCTCCAGCATGGTCTCGGCTGCTGAAGTAATGTGCTTGAAATAAGCCGGCTCACCGGTAAAGCGGTGGCCGTGTTCGGGGTATTTCTGGTAAGCGCGTCGCCAAAAATCGGGGGTATCGGTGACGAAGGAATAAGATGCCTCAATCACCGCTACTGAATTTGCGGCGGCCCCCAAAATATAGGCTGCCCCACCTGCCGCGGCGGTGTATTCCAGCGGGTCACCGGGGCGGCCTTGTGCTGTGTCCATCCCAATCGCCAGGGCATATTCGGCCATGCCAGAGCCAACAAAACCCATGGCGGCAACCATCGCCTCGGTGCCTGCTTTGCAGGCAAACTCCCAGTCGGCGGCCTGCGTGTTGGGAACAGCCCCAATCGCTTCGGCCACCACGGTAGAAGTCGGTTTGACCGCATAGGGGTGCGATTCAGAGCCAACCCATACGGCACGCAGTTGGTTGGCCCGGATTTGGGCACGCTTCAATGCGTTGCGGGCCGCCTCAATCGACATGGTGACCACATCTTCATCCGGCCCCGGCACAGATTTCTCCACAATTGGCAGCCCACCCTGACCATCTGTCCAGATGCGGGCAACTTCTTTGGCCGGCAGGCGGTAGCGGGGCACATACGCGCCATAACCGACAATCCCCACCGGCTCATTGGTTTTTAAAAGTTCAATCTTTTCTGCCATAATTCCTCTTCCTTATGCCAAGAGCGGCTTACCACTCCGTAGATTTCAATAATTCTTCAGCACGGTCGATGCGCACTGTTTTTTCGCGCACCATCTGCTGGGCAATTTTCTCAATTTGTTCGCCTTCCGCCCCGGCGGCAATCGCCACCTGCCGGGCATGCAGGCCCATGTGGCCGCGCTGGATACCTTCGGTAGCCAACGCCCGGATAGCGGCCAGGTTTTGCGCCAGCCCCACCGAGACAATGATCTCGGCCAACTGGCTGGCCGTTTCAACGCCCATCAATTTGAGCGCTGCGCGGGAGGTGGGGTGTACTTTGGTAGCGCCACCCACAATCCCGACAGCCATCGGCATTTCCAGGCTGCCTACCAGGTTCCCGTCCTCATCTTTGCCCCAGGTGCTCAGCGAGGTATAGCGGCCATCTTTGACCGCATAGGCGTGTGCGCCGGCTTCAATCGCCCGCCAGTCGTTGCCGGTGGCAATCACCACCGCATCGACCCCGTTCATAATGCCCTTATTATGGGTCGCTGCCCGGTACGGGTCCACTGCCGCAAATGCCCAGGCTTCAATAATTCCATCGCGCACTTCTTCGGCGCTGTACTCACCAAAGGCCAGCACATCCAGCGGGATAGTGCATGCTGCTTTTGCCAGCCGGTGGTCGGCCAGGTTGGAGAGGATGCGCAAATGCACCCGCCCACCGGTGATCTCTTCCACCAAAGGAGAGAGACGCTCACAGGCTGTATTGACGGCGTTAGCACCCATTGCATCGCGCACATCATAAATCAGATGGAGCGCAATGAAGGGCCCAATCGGCGACTGCGGGAATTTGCGCACTTCCAGGTCGCGCGGGCCGCCGCCTAGCTTTTTCAGGATCGGGTCGATCTGGGCAGCTTCGTCCAGCAAACGCTCTTTTTGCGCCAAAATACTGTTCTCGGCGGCATCCAAATCATCGACATCCAGCAGCTGCATCTGCCCGATCATCTCAGGGGCTGTGGTGCTGGCAGTAAACCCACCGCCGGCGCGTACCAGTTTGGCCATAAAAGACGCCCCGGCAACCACCGAGGGTTCTTCAATCGTCATCGGCACCAAGACTTCCCGGCCGTTGATCATAAAATTGAGCGCAATGCCCAAAGGCAGACTGTGCAACCCAACCACATTTTCAATCATGTGGTCGGCCTGATGAACAGTCAGCCCGCCGGGGCCGGTCAGGGCGGCCAGTTCTTCCAAACTAAGCAAATGTTCCTGGTCGATCTGTAACTGCCGCTCTTCTAGGGGCAAGTTGTAAAAGCCGGGCCGTCGGGAACCAGTGTGTGGATTTGTCATCGTATACCTTTCCTATAAAGATACCTTCTCCATATTAAGCGATCATAAATATAGTGGGTGAAAACTTGCAAAAGCTATCAGCCAGGGTTATTTTACATGATTCTAATATTTGAGGTAGTTCACTTAGTTAGGTAGTTAAGTAGTTTAGTGGTTAGGTAGTTTATTGGTTAGATGGTTGCGTTGTTCAGTAGTTGAGTAGTTTCGCTATCTGCTTTATATACTCTTGCCACTTATCCACTTGTACACTCATATACTTATCCACTCATACACTCATACACTTTTACACTTCACAAACTCATACACTCCCCCCTCAACAAACTGCATTCCATTTTCATGTCTCATTAACCTTCTTCGTTTATAATGGGTGAAATCTATAAAGGATACCGGCACCATGACCTTTCTTTCCTCCCGCCAAAACCCAAAAATCAAACAAATCCGCGCCCTCAACAGCCGAAAGCAGCGCGACGCCCAGGGTTTATTTGTAGTTGAGGGTATCCGGCATACCGGGGAAGCAGTTGAATCGGGGACTAAGATCGAATTTCTGCTGTATGCGCCGGACCTGCTTACCAGCGACTACGCCTACAGTTTGATCACCCAGGCAGAACTGACCAATGTCCCGGTCTATTCTGCCCCGCCCGATGTGTTTTCATACGTAGCCGGAAAAGAAAACCCTCAAGGCATTTTGGCGGTAGTGCACCACAACCTCAAGCCGATCAGCTACCTGACCCAAGAAAATCTCAAATTCGGGGTGGTGATCCTCGCCCCGCAAGACCCCGGCAACCTGGGCACGATTCTGCGCACGTTAGATTCGGCCGGTGCGGATGGGATGATCGTGCTGGAACACGGCACCGACATCTTCCACCCCACGGCAGTGCGCGCCAGCATGGGCACCCTCTTTTGGAAACCGATTGTGTACACTTCTTTCGCCGAGTTCTCCGCCTGGCAAAGGGTGCAAAATTACCACATTTACGGCTCCTCCGCCCACGGTGACGCCGATTACGACAAAGTCGATTTCCAAACCCCCGCCCTGCTGATGTTAGGCAGCGAACGGGAGGGATTGAGCAAAGAGCACCTGGCGCTATGCGAGACCGTACTGCGCATGCCGATGCGCGGCCGGGCAACTTCGCTGAACTTGTCCGTTGCAGCCGGTATTTTGCTGTACGAAATGGGGAAAAAGATTGGTTAGTTGGGTAGTTTGATAGTTGGGTAGTTTGATAGTTTGATAGTTCAATTGTTGCTTGTTCGTAATCAAACATTATTCCTTTGATCGCTTTCCTTGTTCTACATATCTATGGTAGGGGAGAGGCAAGCCTCTCCCGTTTAGGCTGCATAAATTTAGATGAGATCATTCAAGTAAGATGATTCATCCATGATATGTTTTACGGGTATCAGGCGAACCTGTTCCGTAGCGGCTGGGTCTCCCGGCCAGAAGGTTGGGAAGCGAAGAAACTGTAATGCGGTTGAAAAATTGGACACGATTTAGTGATTTCTAAGAGAGGGTCAGAGTGGCCTGAACCAACTGGCTCTCAAACTCAATTGGGGTGAGATAATCCAAAGCGGAATGGATCCGCTCTGTCATATACTCGATCTCCAGCCAATATGCAATCTGATCGACTGCATCGGCAAAATCATCGTACTCAGTATAATCGATATGTTCCTCCTTGAATGTCCGCATAAAACGTTCCACGATCCCGTTCTCCGTCGGCCTGCCTGCAGCCGACATGCTGATCTGGGTCGTATCAGGCAATAGCTCGGTGTACTTCGGCGTGGCATACTGCACGCCCTGGTCGGAGTGATGGAACTCAGGTGCTGGATGGTGGGCCAAAGCCATTTTCAGCGCTGCGATGGTCAACTGTGTGTCTAAGCTGTGGCTAAGATGCCAGCCACGGATGCCACGCGAGTAGGCGTCCAGGATGACCGCCAGGTAAATGAACCGCCTTCCCAGTCGGATGTAGGTGATGTCCGCTACCCAAACCTGGTTGACATGGGTGATCTCAAGTTTTTTGATCCGATTGGGATAGCGTCGATGCTCATGGCGGCTGTCCGTGGTCGAAATCCGCACCTTGCCCACCTGGCAGGAGTGTGCCAGTTCCTTTAGCAGTCGCCTGACACGCGTTTCGCCCACTTCATGCCCCCCGCGCTTCAGTTGATGCATCACACGTCGATACCCATAATAGGGCTTCTTCACGATGATCTGTTCGATCGCAGAGAGCAGCTCTTCGTCACCAGCTTTTTCCTGCGCCTGAAGATAGTAGCTACTGCGTGGCAGCGCCAATAGATCACACAACAACTTGACCGGATAGTCCTGGCTCATTTCACTCACCATTGCTCGCTTTTCTTCTCGGCTCAATCCAACCAGCTCTTGGCTTTTTTTAGTACTTCGTTTTCCATTGTCAGCTTGCCAACCATGCGTTCCAGTTCGGCGATCCGTTCTGCTTTTTCTTGTTGTTCCTTATTGCTAGGACTGGCAAATATCCCCTCGGCTCGCTCGAGGAAAACATCTCGCCATTTGTAGTACAACGTGTCTTTGATCCCCCGTTCGCGGCAGATTTGGGCGATGCTCTTTTTCCCCTGCAAGCCTTCCATCACCGTATCTAGCTTGAATTCGGCACTGTATGTGCGGCGTTTTTTCCTGCTCATCTTCAACCTCCACAGTTTCTTGATTCTACCTTATTACTGTGTCCAGTTTTCCGCCCGCACTACAAACAACCCCCTCTACACAAGAAGGACACATCTCCCTTACCAGCTCAGGGAAAATAATGTTGTAGGGTAGGGTTTCTAAACCCTACCCTACTCTTAGATTCTTTCTCTCCGTAGCGGCCGGGTCTCCCGGCCGAAAAGTTAGCAGGCAACAAAACAACGCCCCTGCACAAAAAGGCCCCTTCTTCCCCCCACCCCACCAAATATTCGCACTTTAGGCGGTCGAAGCAGGCTTCGACCCTACAACAGATTGGGGAAAGGCGGCAAAAGTCTTCAATTGCCATAATATCTCCCAGGAAAATTTCTTCTTTTCTAATCGTAGGGGCATCTCATAGAACGCACACAGCCGGATATCACTGGGTGAACCCCTCCGTAGCGGCCGGGTCTCCCGGCCGAAAAGTTAGCAGGCAACAAAACAACACCCCTGTACAAAAAGGCCACTTCGTCCCCCCACCCCCACCAAATGTTCACGCTTCAGGCGGTCGAAGCAGGCTTCGACCCTACAACAGATTGGGGGAAGGCAGCAAAAGTCTTCAATTGCCATAATATCTCTCAGGAAAATTTATTTTTCTCTTGCCGTAGAAGCATCTTATAGAACGCACACAACCGGATATCACTGGATGAACCCCTCTGTAGCGGCCGGGTCTCCCGGCCGAAAAGTTAGCAGGCAACAAAACAACACCCCTGCACAAAACGGCCACTTCTTCCCCACCATCCCCACAAAATATTCGCACTTTAGGCGGTCGAAGCAGGCTTCGACCCTACAACAGACCGGGGGAAAATGGCAAATGTTCTCGCCCCCCAATGATCTGACAAAACGACAAATAAATACAAGCCGCTTGTGCCGCTCCTATTTATTGAATCGAACTTCGTTCGATCAAATAAAATGTTACACTATTGCAGATCGTTCATTCACTGGTGGAAAAGAGAAATTATGAACCCCCAAACAAAACTTAAATGGTGGCAAAATCTCCCCGGCATCCTCGCCACGGGGATTGTTTTGTTCGTCAACGGCATGTGGGCTGCATGGGGCCTGGGCGAAATGTTCTACGAAGGCTGGTACGGCAGCTGGGGCATCCGGCTGGCCTACCTGAGTATTTTCGCCGCAATCTTCCTGCTCACCCTAATAGCCTTACGCTGGCCGCGCATGGGCGGCACGCTGCTGATCATTATTGGTGCCGGCTTTGCGCTGTGGTGGTGGGGGAAAGAACTTTTCCAGGGCACCCTCACCTGGGAGCAATTTTTTGAATACTTCATCCTCAGCGGCATCTTGGTAGTAGCCGGCTTGCTCTTTTGGTGGGATGCGCGCGTGCGCAAAATCAAACAAGAGTTGGGGCTAATACCTACCCAATGGTGGCGGCGCAACCTGCGTTTCCTGATCGCTCTGGGCATCCCGTTGATCATCACCGTGGGCATGCTGGCGGCCAATTTGCCAATCGTGCTCTCCCGCGTGGATGACGGCATCCGCACCGAACGGGCGATCACCGGCAGCGATGGCGTTACGCTGGTGTGGGCATCTGCCGGTCCGGGTTGGAATTGGAAACAATCTTGGGGCGGGTTTCCCTCCTGGCAGAGCATTGCCCTGTACGGGCAGGAACCGGTCGGGATCGACAATAAAACCCACTCTGCCGATGAGCCCTACGCCACCCAGGCCGAATTTGACCAATACAACCTGTGCCGCTACCTCTCGACGGACGGGCTTACCGCCATGGACACGCCGCAGGACATCTGGCGCATGGCGACCGTCTCCGAATTGGTGCACGCCTTTTCCCTGCACAATGAGAATGCGGGCTGCACCTGGAACGGTGAGCTTGGGCTGGCCGACTGCACCCTGACCCCGGACAAAGAGACACCGCTGTGGGCGCCGGATGAAGCGCCGGTGTATTATTGGGCGTATGAAGAATACGACGAGGATAATGCCTACTACGTGAGCTACAACGGGTACATTAAGCGCCAGCCCAAAGGGTGGGGCAACCCCCGCCACGGCTACCGCTGTGTACGCGAACCGTAAGGGACACATTCCCGGCTACCTTATTTACAGTCTGTCAATCGGAACTCTCCGGTCATTTTTACGTTTTATAATTAGAAATAAACATGGGTGACGCCCCACGCATATTTATTCAACTGAATTTATTCAGTCAAACTTCGTTCGGTTAATTATTAATTGCAGGAGAAGAAGTATGAGTACCAGCAAAAGCTCAAACGCCAAAAACAATGGAACCGACAAAGAAGAAAATCAATCATTTTGGAAAACCCTCCCCGGCATCCTCACGGCCATCTCCGGTGTGATCGTTGCGGTCACCGGGTTGGTGACAGCCTTGAATGAAGCCGGAATCTTTGACAACTCCGCCGGCCCTACCCCCACTTCGTTCCCCACTGCCACCAGTGTGGATCAGGATGTGATCCTGCCCACGCTCGTACAACTGACCGGCACCCCTACCGGGGAAGACAATACCGCACCACCCACCTGCCAGAATTATGTGGACTATGAAGGCAAAGCCAACCCGAACGCCATCGTGCTGGCTTACAACGAAACTGATTTTTGGGTCAGCTACGGCGGGCTGCACCCCGAAGCCGAAGCATTTCAGGACGAACTCTCGGCCTATATCTTCGATACCAGCGCGAATTCGGGCAATTGTTTGCGCCGCTGGGTGCGCTACCTGGCAAACTGGTACACCCCGCACTGGCCGCAAGCCACCGATGGCAAAGGGCGCACCTATAACGAAGTGTGGCTGAACGCCGCTATCCCCCCGGTGGTGGGCGAGTTAGCCACCTGGACTGTCGTACCGGATACGATCTTGATTACCGTGGTGGACGAAAACAGCGATCCGATCTTTACACAGGTGTATGTATGCGGTCAGCAAATCCCGCGCGAGGTACTCTCGCAGGTGGCATACTGGCACGCCGCCACCAGCGAAGAAGCCTTTACCGGCTACTTGCAGCAGTACGAAGCCAACGGCTATGCGGTGCGCAATACCGTGCCATGCAGCCCATAAGCTGGATACTAAAAAGAAATCGAAAAAGCCCATCTCCGATGGGCTTTTTTGTGCTTAAATGCAAATGCCAAGGTGAGGGGGGCACCCTGACATTTGCAATTTCATTATACACTATTTTAGGTAAGATTCCACAATATTTTGATAGTTTTCATTCACTTTTACCACTTCTACATAATTCATAAATAGTTTAGACGTAATAAGCAAATTTCAATGCCCATCAACCGAGAATTTCATCTCCACTGTTGCGCTCATTCCACAAACGCACAAATCCAAACCTCTGATAAAATAATCCCAGCACTTACCCAGACAACTTGACCCTATCTATTCCTTAAGGAGGAATCCCTTGAGTACGAAACAAGCGCTCCCTACATGGGACCTGACCAATGTATACCCCAGCCTCGATTCAGCAGAATTTAAGCAAGATATGGAAAAACTGGCTGCACTGATGCAGAAATTTGAGCAGTACCTGAAAGAAAACCATATCGACCCCGACAAACCCTTGCAAGAGAATGACCCACAAAAGCTGGCTATTGTGATTACCGGCTTCATCGACCGGGCAAACACCATTCAAGAGCTGGCAATCAGCCTGAATGCCTATATCAACTCTTTTATTGCCACAGACTCCTACAACCAACAGGCCGCCAAAGCCCTCTCCGAACTCCAACAGTTGATCGTCAAGCTCCAGCAGTTGGGCAGCGTGATCTTCCAGGGTTGGTTGGCAAAACTGGCCGACCAGATCGACGAGATCATCCCCCTCAATGAGACGCTGGAAGCACATCAGTTCACCCTCAAAGAGACGATTGAACAAAGCCAATACATGATGAGCACCGCCGAGGAAGAACTGGCCGGTGAACTTTCCCTTTCCGGCACACGTGCCTGGGAAAAACTGCAAAACGACATTACCTCGCAGTTGAAATGGGAAGTGGAGAACGAAGACGGCGAAATGGTGAAACTGCCGATGACCGCCGTGATCAACTTCCGCAACCACGAGGACGAAGAAGTACGCCGCCGCGGCTACGAAGCCGAGATGGAAGCCTGGAAGACCGTGGAAGTGCCCCTCGCCGCCGCCTTGAATGGGATGAAAGGCGCACAGGGCGTGATCTACCGCCGCCAGGGACGGGAAGATGCCGTCCACCAGTCGTTAGACCAATCCCGCATCGACCGCGAAACTTTGGAAGCGATGCTGGCTGCCATGAAAAACGCCCAGCCGATGGTGCGCAAATACTTCAAGGCCAAAGCAAAACGCCTGGGTAAAGAAGCCCTGCCCTGGTACGACCTGTTCGCCCCGCTGGGGAAGATCGAACGCACCTTCACCTACCCCGAAGCACAAAAATTTGTGTTGGAAAACTTCGCCAAATTCTCGGACGAGCTGGCCGGGTTTGCCCAGACTGCTTTTGACAAGAACTGGATTGACGTCGGGCCGCGCGACGGTAAAGGTGCCGGCGCGTTCTGCATGGGCATCCCCTCGGTGAAAGAATCGCGCGTGCTGCTCAACTTTGAAGAAAACCTCGATTGGGTCTTCACCCTGGCACACGAGCTGGGACACGGCTTCCACAACTACTGCCTGTACCAGGCCGACCGCACCCGCTTGCAGTCCGGCACCCCCATGACCCTGGCCGAGACCGCTTCGATCATGTGCGAGACAATTGTCACCAACGCCACGATTGAACAGGCCGCCGACAAAGAAGAAGAACTCGCCATCCTGGAGACTGCCCTGATCGGTGACTCTCAGCTACTGGTCGATATCTACTCGCGCTATCTGTTCGAGAGCGAAATCTTCAAACGCCGTGAAAAATCCGACCTCTCCCCCGACGAGATCAACGAGATCATGGAGTGGGCGCAGAAGGAAACCTACGGCGACGGGCTGGACCCCGATTATCTGCAAAAATACATGTGGACCTGGAAGCCGCACTACTACATCCCCGAATTATCATTCTACAACTACCCCTACACCTTCGGGATGCTGTTCGGCACCGGCTTGTACAAAATTTACCAGGAACGCGGGTCAGACTTTGTGCAAGACTACAAAGACCTGCTCTCCAGCACCGGGATGGGCAAAGCCGCCGACCTGGCCGCCCGCTTCGACATTGACCTGCGCAGCCCGGCCTTCTGGGAAGGCAGTATTGATGTGGTTGCCCAACGCGTAGAACGCTACGTCAACCTGTAAACACACTAATTGCGAATACTTTATGGGGCGGGTGTGATTACCCGCCCCAATTTTTTGACCGGTATGACCCAATCCGCTGCTACTTCCAAACGTACTATTTACCCCTCTCTGGCGCTGGCTGCAATCGCCGCCCTGGCCTTGCTTTACGCCCGTTGGGTGTTCGCCCCCAGCGATGATGCCTACATCTTCCTGGTCTACGCCAATAACTTCATCCACGGCCACGGCCTGACGTTCAACGGCACCCTGGTGGAAGGATTCAGCAGCCCATTGTGGGTGGCGCTGCTTTCCTTGTTGGGGCTTACCCGGCTGCCCTTGCCCTTCGTGCTGCATTTCTTGGGGGCGCTTTCCGGCATATTCGCCCTTTTTGCCGCCTACCGCCTGGGGTATGTATTGCTCCAAAACGCATGGTGGGCGCTGCTGGCCCCGGCTTTGCTGGCCGCTACCGGCGATTTTGTGTTTTACACCGCCTCTGGGCTGGAGGAAGTGCTGTTTACCGGGTTGGTGGCGCTCAGTATGGCCGAGTTTTTGGCCGACCCGCGCGCCAGCCTGAAAAATGCACGGCTGCCGCTCTTATTAACCCTCACCATCCTGGCGCGCCCCGAAGGGGTGCTGTTCGCCGCCGCCATCTATCTGGCCGGGTGGGCGTTCAACCGTTCACTGTGGCTGCCCGTGCGCAGCGGCCTGCTGCTTACCGCCATGCTCGCGCCCATCCTGGCGCTCAAGCGCCTGTACTACGGCTACTGGCTGCCGAACACCTATTTTGTAAAAAGCGGCAGTGAATTTGCCAATATCCTGCACGGCAAGGTTTATCTGGCACAAAATGCGCTGCGCTATGCCGTGATTGCCGGGCTGTTCGTCATTTTCCTGGTGGCCGTGCTGTGGCAGAGAAAGACCAAAGGCTGGCAGCAAGTCGGTTTTTTGCTGGCTGCTGCCCTGGTGTGGCTTGCTTATGTCTTCCTGGTCGGCGGGGACAACCTGGTCGGCGGGCGCATTTTGGTGCCCATGCTGCCCCTGGTGTATGCCGCACTGGCCTATTTGGTGCAGTCCAGCGGGGTGTCTTTCAAATGGGCCGGGGTGCTGACCCTGCTGACGGCCGCCGTGCTGATCTTCGGCTACGTGCAAGATGAGGAAATCCGAGGGCATGCCGCCCGCTGGCGGCGCAATTTCACCGTGCGTAAAAACATCGGCCTGTACCTCAAAGACAATTACCCGCCCGACACGCTGGTAGCGCTCAACCCTGCCGGGATCATCCCCTTTTATTCCGAGCTGCCCACCATCGACATGCTCGGCCTAAACGACACCGCCATCGCCCACCACGGCGACCGGGATTACAGCCTGCCTTTTGGGCACCAGGCCGGGGATGGGGAATATATCCTTTCTCGCCAACCGCAGATCATCCTGCTGGGGGGTACGGCCGGCAAAGTGCCCGGCGGTTTCCTCTCCGACCAGCAGATTGGCAATAGCGAGGTCTTCCAAAACGAGTACCATCTGGAGACCTGGCCGGGGATGGGGTATGCCTACGTGCGCAATGATTCCGGGGGAGAGTGAAGAAAAGGGGCATCGTTTTTACTACGGTCTCTGTTTTATGGGGCTATTTTTTTTGCAGACAGGGAGATATATTTCCGACGGGATAACCGCACCAATTCCTCTGATCTGCCGTAGAGGCGAGGTTGCCTTGCCATTTCTCCCCCAATCTACCTGTAGGGTCGAAGCCTGCTTCGACCGAAAAGCCTCCGAAACATTGAAGATCGCTTGCAGTAAACCACCAACCCTATATGGGCAGAGAGGTACGTTCTCGGCGGGGTGACCCCGCCGCTACGGATATTGCAAGGTAAGCAACCTTGATGTTTTCCCTTGATATGGTGTAGGGGTGAAGCCTGCTTCACCCGCAAAATATTACCCATATTGCAGATCGCTTGCAGTAAACAACGAACCTTTCCCCCATCCCCCAAAAAATAATTACAAACATTCGTATATTCTTAGCAGGGTGCCCGCGCCAATTCCTCTTATCTGCCGTAGAGGCGAGGTTGCCTCGCCCACAAAAAAGGGCAAGATTACAGATGGTTAGCGGTAAATACATTAACCCCAGACATATTCCCCAAAAAGAAACAATTTCAAATATTAGCATGTTCTCGGCGGGGTGACCCCGCCGCTACGGGACATATAAAAAAACCTCCCAGGCATATCACCTGGGAGGCTATATTTTTCTTGTTTCGTTCCGCTCTACCCCTCGCGGTAACCATCATTGCGGTAATGCTGATTATCGCTCAACATCTCCGAATAATAATTATGGATCGGCTGTTTCTCGTCCTCGATGCTGGTCCACGCTTCCATTTGCCCATTGAGGAATGCTAAATCCTCCGGGAAATCGACATCATGTGCCAGCGAAGGCAGTTCCACCACCTGCACGTCCGCACCTTTTTCCTCGGCCTGCTTGACATGCTTTTGGAACGAGTTCGGCCCAAATTCATAGGTCAACAACCCAGGCGGCTTGACCAGCAAGGCATTCGTGCCCTGGCGGCGGTGATCGGGAGCAATTACGATGGAGGGGGCAAAACGGGCAGCGTCCACCATCACATCCACATCTTCAGGGGTGATCTGGGGCAAATCTGCCGGCAAGATCAAAACGCCGGCAACCGAATACATCCGGCTGACTGCCGTGGCGCGGGTGATGGCAATGTTCAGATGCGGCGTACCATCTTCCAGCACAGTGCGCGCCCCGTGAAAACGGGCAATCGCTAAAGCCTCTGGGTCTCTACTTACAACTAAGACTTGTTCTAATTTGGGACTTTTTGTAATGGTGTCTAAGGTGTGTATTAATAAATTTTTGTTCAGTGCTGCTCTTTTTTCTCCTGAAAGTACACCTGAAAGGCGTGACTTCCCTCGGCGCAGCGGTTTTACCGGGACTATCGCCCATAACGTCATTGAAGGCAAATCCTTTCTTCGAGCTAGTCTGTTATCAAGCGGCCTACATTTATACCAGAACTTCAACCCCTCTGTCAAAATGGGCTACAACAACCGCTTCCTTGCAAAGGACAAAACCTCTTGTGCTAATTTTAAGCGTACCTCTTTCTCCGTCATTATTGTATCAGTAATTAAGCAAGGCAAGGTTAAAAATTTCGTTAGATTCTCATCTGTTTTGTCTAATACAAAACCGGCCAGCAGCCCACCGTAATGGTGCGCCACGGCCAGCGCAGAGGGTTCAATTTCCAATTCGCGGTACTTTTAGCGGCTGGGCCTTTGAGCGCCTGCCCACCGATCAAGGGGGAGACGGCAACCACCGGTTTACCGGCAAGCGCTGCACGCACACCAGGCACACCCAAAATAGGATCAATACTCACCCACGGGTTCGAAGGGCAGATCACTACCAGCTCGGCGGCTTCAATCGCTTCCAACACCCCCGGCGCCGGGGCAGCCTGGAGGATGTTCTCGAAACGGAAACCGGTCACTTTGGGCGCACACTGGCGGGCAACAAAATATTCCTGGAAAGCCAACTCGCCCTCATCGGTCATCACCATCGTCGGGATCAGCTGGTCGCTCATCGGCAGCACGCGGGCTTGAATACCCCATGCCTCGCACAGCGCGGCAGTCACCTGGCTGAGCGTTTCGCCTGCCCGCAAGCGGCGGGTGCGTTCCAGGTGGGTAGCCAGGTCGCGGTCGCCCAGGCGGAACCAGGTGGGCGCGCCGAGGGTTTCCAGTTCGGTGAAAACCTGCAAGGTCTCATCGTCTCGGCCCCAACCGGTGATTGGGTTGTTGATGCCCGCCAGGTTGTAGCACACAGTATCCAGATCGGGGGAAATATACAGCCCTAAATGTTCAAAATCGTCCCCGGTATTGACGATCACGGTCAAATCTTCAGGGGGTAAAACGCCCGCCAGGCCATCGGCCAGTTTAGCGCCGCCGACCCCGCCGGCAAGTGCGATTGTTTTCATATTTGATGCTCCACTAATAGCAGGCGGCAGCAAACTTTTGCCTGCTCAATCTCTGTTATTTTATGCAATTAGTGTACCACCCAGGTAAGGTTTTTGGAATTAAGTTATCGGAACTGTAAACCTCATGTAGAACGAGCAAAATAAATACAAGCGGCTTGTGCCGCTCGTATTTATTAAATCGAACTTCGTTCGATCAGCTAACTATCTTGGTGAGATTGCTCTTTAGCCAATCCCATCTTCAATCCTGAAATTACCCTACTCCACCCAGCGGACAATATCACCCATCGGTTTGCGCGGGCTGGCAGAAGGTGGGGTTTCGGGATAACCGAGCAGCAGCAAAGCCTGCGCCATCCAGCTTTGCGGCAAGGAGAAAGTTTCCTGCACATTCTCCGGGGCAAACAGCGGCCCACCCATCCACAAACTGGATACACCCAATGCCTCGGCAGCCAGTACCATGTTCTCACCGGCCAGGGCCGCGCTCTGTACTGCCAACAGATATTCACCACTGCCGCGGTTATCGTCCGAGTATGCATTCAACTCGGCGGTATCCACAAAGATGAGCACCACCGCCGGGGCGCCGCACATGCGTGCCTTGCGGGCGGCCACGCGTTCTTCTACCTCCTCGGCAGAAAGACCTTCTTTCAGCTGAGCTTCACGGAAAGCCGGTGCCATACTGTCGGCCATGCGTTCCATCATTGCCCTATCGGTCACTACCACAAAACGCCACGATTGGCGGTTGTGGGCATTGGGGGCCAATACGCCGGCTTCCAATATTTTCTCAATCAACTCCCGGGCAACCGGTTTTTCCTGGAACCTGCGTACCGAATGACGGTTTTCAATCACATGCCAAAAATCAGTTGTAGACATCTAACCTCCTTGTATTGTGTTTTAGGTCTACTTTATAGAATGAACATCGTTCTGTTTAATTGGGTTTGATCTTATAGATCACCCGCACATGGTCTTTGGGCAGATCAAATGGATGACCGTGATACTTAGTGGACAGGGCATGAATATGGTCCACTGCCCCTTCCTCTGTAACCTCAACCACCTTCCCCCGAATTTGGAGATAATGATCGGGGTTTTTCACATCCATAATTATCATTGCCACCTGCGGCCGGGCGCGCATATTCTTATCTTTCACCCGTCCTTTGGCTGTATTGATGAGAATATGTTCGCCATCGGTGTTAAACCACAGCGGGGTAACCTGCGGGCTGCCATCCGGCATGATGGTGGCTAAAACCCCGTAGGCTTTGGTTTCGTCTTCCAATAAATACGCTAGATTTTCTGGAATATTTTGCATCTATCTCTCCTTTGAAATTTGATTACAGGTATAAGACGACTTTACCCCAAGAACAACTTACTCCCGCTCCCCAATCCCCAAACGGATAAAGAGCAGCGGCGCCAGACCGGCAGCCCACCACCCCACCAGGGCATAACGCACAAAGCGCAGGGTATACCCCACAAGATCCTCCCCGCCGGGGAAGACCAGGTCCAATCCCATCCAAAAGACCAGCATCCCCACCAAGCCGAGGGCAAAGCGCATGGCGCGCTGGAGGAACGAACCTTTGTGCGCGCTGAACCCGCCCAAACCATCTACCCAGAACTTCCCGACACATAAACCAAAGAAAGCCGCCGCTCCGGTGATCAATCCATTGAGACTAAAGACGTGCAAGGGGTCATCGGGGTGAGCCGCAAAAGTGTTATCCAGCCAGGCTTGCGGCACGGCGAAATCTGTTAATGAAGCCTTGATCAACGCCCCGATCAGCACCAGAGCCAAAGAGACTGCAAATGTCCAGGCAACCTTCCCCCAAAAGGATTTCTGAGCAAACCAGGCGCCGATGCGCTTTTCAAAGGTGAGGAAAGCCCACAGCAGCAAACCGCCAATCGTCCAACCCAGCAGCACGTCCACAATGGTATGCACGCCCAAATAAATGCGCGAAAAGCTGATCATCAAGATCATAAAGACCATCAGCCCCCGAAACCAGCCCCGGCGCACCTTGGCGATCATAAAGCCAAACAAGGCAATCGCATTTTGGGAATGACCGGAAGGCGGGCCAAAGGCAAGTTCGGGCTTGGTGAGGTTTTGCACGCGGCTGTCTGCCCAATAGGGACGCGGTTGGTGCAGCCCCAGCTTTACCAGCGAATTGAGCGAGTTATTCAGCAGGAGCAGCACCCCAAGCTGGAAGCCGAACTGGTAATGGATCGACCATAAGAACACCGGCATGATGAACAAATAAAAATTTTCTGCCCCCAGCCAGGTAAAAGCCCGCATGATCGGGGTCAGCCAACCGGCCAGGCTTTGCAGCCACAAGGTCAGTTCAATACTTAGGTCAAACATGCCTGTCTCCTATCGGTTATGAATATTTTTGTATAAATGCCGCAATCGGCTCAAACACGCGGTAAGTATCCCCATCGCGGGTAATTACATGGTTGGCTTTATCCACCCAGATCAGCTCTTTTTGTGTACTGCCGATATCGGCAAACAGCGGTTCGGCGTGTTTTTCAAAGACATAATCATCATCTTTGGAATGGATCACCAAGGCCGGCACTCGCACCTGAGAAAGGCTGGCCCGCATGATCTCCAGCAGCTTATACAGCTCGTAGGCGGAGCGCACCGGGTTGTGGGTATAGCTGACATGCGATTCGGCCATCTGGGGGGTAAACCACACCCCCTCCGATTTATCCATTCTGGGCACAAAAGGCGCAATCAGCGGCAGCAGCCAGGGCACGCGGTTGACCCATTCCTTGGGGAAGCGGTACGGGGTGGACATGGCTACCACCCCGGCTACCGGCAAACGCGCCGCCTGTGTGAGAGACAACACCCCGCCCATTGACAGCCCCATAATAAAAATACGTTCGGTACTGTTTTGCAGTAAGTTCCAACCATCCTCGACCGAAGCCATCCAGTCCGGGTAGCGCGAGCGGATCATATCCTGCAAATCGGTCGCATGCCCGGCCAGGCGCACGCCCAAAACGGTATGTCCCTGGGCGTTCAGGTATTCGCCCAGCAGGCGCATCTCCTTGGGTGTGCCGGTAAAACCGTGCACCAACAAACAGCCGGTAGGGCCGCCGGGGAAATAAAACGGTTCCGCGCCGGGGATGATCTTGCCTTGTGCCATTTCACACTCCTATAATTTGCAGCTCCCTTGGGTAGGTGGTCAGGCTGGTCAATCCGTCTGCCGTGATGTATACATCGTCTTCAATTCTGACCCCAAACTGGTCGGGAATATAAATACCGGGTTCGATTGTAAAACTCATCCCAGGGGCAAGCACCATCGGATTGCCGCCTCGAATGTAAGGTTCTTCATGGGCTTCCATCCCCAGGCCGTGCCCGGTGCGATGGGTGAAATATTTGCCATAACCGACATCTTCAATCACCTCGCGGGCAGCCTCATCTACGGTACTACAGGTAACGCCTGGCTTGCCGGTTTCTCTCCCGGCCTGGTTGGCGGCCAGCACGGTGTTATAAACGCGCTCTTGCTCTGGGGAAGGGCGTCCCACGGCAAAGGTGCGGGTAATATCGGAGAAATAGCCCTCATAGGAAGCCCCAAAATCAATCACCAACAAATCGCCAGAAGCCAGCACACGCTCGGAGGGGACGGCGTGCGGGTTGGCTCCGTTTGGGCCGGTGGAGACGATCGGCTGGAAGGGCAGTTCGCCCTCGCTGCCGTGCTGGAGCAGCTGCTGGAGCAGTACGGCAGTGACCTGCTTTTCGGTCATTCCAATCTTGATCTGGGCAACCGTATCGCGCAAAGCTGCCTCGGCAATCTCGGCTGCTTTCTGCATATTGGCAATTTCGCTCTCGTCTTTGAACATGCGCAGCCCGGCAACCACCTGCCCGGCATCTTCCACAACCGTTTCCGGCAGGGCGGCTTGCAGAATACGGAATTCCAGCAAACGCATCTGGTTATTTTCTACCCCGATCTTGGTCAATCCCTTCCCGGAGAAAGCGGTATAAAAAACATCCGCCCAGGTAGAGGGGTCTTCGCCGTAGGTGTAGGCTTGCAGCGGGTATTCCACTGCACCCAGCTTGGCCGATTCCAGTTCCGGTATCACCAGCAGCGGTTCGCCCTCTGCGCGGAAAATGCCGATCACCGGGCGTTCCATGAGGTGAAAAGGCAGACCGGATAGGTAGACCAGGCTTGGCCCAGGGTTGAGTGCCAGAGCATCCAACCCGGCAGATTTGAGCGCTTCGGCCAATTTGGTTTGGCGAGCAAGCAGTTGTGATGTGTTTGTGGTCATGGTGCCTCCAATGATAACGGAATATGTTTAAGGTTCGGTTAAATTTAACGAGATAATCTCCACCTGATTAAATTCGGTTGATCCCACCGGGGATATTATCCTGCTCTGATTATATCCCAGCGGTTAGAAATATTCATGCAGATGCGGGATTTGCAGGGGGAACATCCGCCCCATTTGCGCCGCGGTTTCGGGGGACACACTGCCCCAACCGCGATGCCGGAAGCTGGTAGGTGGATTGGTGCCGTATACCAGAGCAGACACCCCCTGAATGGTGAGCTGGCAGTCTGCCTGTGTGCTAACCGGGGCAACGGACAATTTCCCGTCCTGGCTTTCAAAACGCCACACGCCTTCGTTCCATGGGCATGTCGGGTCGCTGACCTGTGCGCTGAACGCGCCAACGCCAGCAGGCAGTCCGTTCAATTTTTCTACATCCAGCACGCGCCCCATTGGCGGGATCCAATCCTGTCCTAAGGTGATCTCTAAATCGTGGAACCAGGTATTGGGCTGCTCAAAGGCTGGTACGGTCATCTGGACCTGATTGGTCTGGTCAATATGCCGGGCAATCCACCCCAACATTTCATATAAAGACGTAGAACTGAGGTAGTAAAAACGCTCAATCTCAAACTTAAATTTGGTCGGCGAGCTGCCTTCCAATTTATAGATCATCAACCCATCCAATTTACCATCCACCCTGGAAAGCGCCATCCAGCGTGAACTGTATTCTGGGTCGAGGGGCAGCGGGAAATTGAACGCAGCCATGCCGTGTACGCCTTTGCGGTAGCTGCGTACAAACTGCAAGTAAATATCGTTGTTGGGAATCAGTTCTACCAGTTCCACATTCTCGCCACAGCCTTGCTTGAACAATGGCAATAAAGCGCGCAGGTTGAGCGACACTTTCTTGGGGGAAGGCCAGGTGACATAGCCCAAACGCTCGTAAAAGGATTCGCGGAAAGGATACAGGGTGGAAAACCCATGTCCCCGTTCACGTTCCTGCGCCATCATTTCTTGCAGTATGCGGAAGGCATGCCCTTTGCGGCGTTTATTGGGGTGGGTCGCTACTAAAAAGACACCTGCAATCGGCACCTCCACCCCGCGCACATTCTGGGTCATTGCGCCTGCACCAGCACTGGCCGCCACTTCGCCATCTTCGAATAATACATAATATTGGTTGTACCCATCGGCATGTTTAAAGCGCTCAATCCGCTGGGCCACCTCGCGCACAGGTGGTGAAGCCGTAAAAGCGTAGGCTGTAATAAAGTTCAACAATGGGAATGCCTCTTTGGCAGTCGGGATCATTTTAATTTCAACGGATGCCATTTTCTCTCCTTGTGGTTGTCTCTAATTGTCTTTAGTATACGTGTTTTAGAAAGTCAAATCCAGCATAAGTTGATCCTATTTATACTCTGTCTAGGCAAACAATTGATAATTTGATTTTTGTATAAATTAATTATATAATTAGTTAAAACTAATTATAGTTTAATCTGTAAGAAAGGAGAATGGAAATGATCAATTGGCATATGATTCTGGTGGATGGATTGATTTATGCTCTGGTAGGGTCGGCGTATCTGGTCATTTTACTGGCGATTGATGCCCGCATGTTCCTCAACAAGGGAGATTACCCCGATGATGTCCTGGCAGCCGTACCGCCGCGCACCCCGGAAGAAACCCGCAAGGGTACCCTGTACAGCATCCCCTTCTTCCTGTGGTCATTCGCTTACCCGGTATTTTCCACCTACAATTTTACCCAGCAGGCCGCCCAAGCGGTACCCTTTTGGGCGCTGTTTGTGCATGCTTTTTTGATCTTTATGTCCTTTTGGCTGTTCGACCTGGTGGTGCTAGATTGGCTCATGTTCTGCACGATCACACCGAAATTCATCGTCATTCCCGGCACAGAAGGATTTGCCGGGTACAAAGATTATGGGATGCATTTTCGCGGCCATCTGACCAAGGGTATCCTCTACCTGGTCATTGCCGGGGCGTTTGTGGCTGGCGCAGTAGCCCTGCTCTGGTAGCTACAGTGTAATTGCGTTGGTTCACAGCTGTATCCAATTATCGTGTAGCGGCGAGGTTTCCTCGCCGTAATGGGTATTGCGTTGGTATTATTGTTTTATCTCGTAGGGTAGGGTTTTAGGTGAAACCTGCAAATCCTACCCTACTTTAGCCCTATTCCCACAAAAAAATAATATCAAACAGCAAGGTTCTCGTTTCTCTAATTATTATATTGCAGGCATCCCAGAGGACGTTTCCAATTTACTCTTGGGCTTTATTTCCTCTTGTCAGCCTCCCGATCAACAGCCCAATCCCAAACAACACCCCGGAAATCAACAAATAGATCGCCGTGAGCGAACCAACCATCAGCCATACCATCGGCCAATCGGTCTCACAACCACCGGTCATGCTCACGGCTTGTTCCGCCTCTGGGCAGTCTTCCGGGTTGAAATTCCCGCTGTAGTAGTCTTCCTTTGTCATGCCGCATAATTCCATCAGCAGCGGCTCATCTACTTTCAAGCCATCCCAGCAAATGGTGATATTTTCTCGCCCGCCCAAAAATGAGCCGCCGGCTACGATGACCAATCCAATCAAAAAGATGATTAAAAATACTTTGCGCAACTTATACTCCTTGTGCTCGAACGATTTCTACACCCAGACCCACTAACTCGTCCAGGTGGGTTTGATTGAGGATGCCCAGGGTAGAAAGATACACACCTCGCGGCGAGAATAGTACGGTCAATTGGTTGTATTCGCTGCTGCCGCTTTGCACCGGGTGGCGGTCAGCCCAGCCGAGCAGCGGGGCAACCACCCACGGGTTAAGCAGGCGGTGTGTTTCGGTAGGACTGCTGGTGTAGACGAAATATTCTGCCAACAGACGTTTATCCAATCCTTCCATAATTTCAGCCTGGTCAACGCCGGGCGTATAAGAGGCATCGAACCCAAACATCTTTAGCGATTGCTTGAAAAGGGTTTTGCCCAGCATGTTCATCAGCATTTTCTGGTCTTTTTGCCCTTCTACTTTTTGGGCAATGTAGAGGAAAAAGCCGTTGGTGGAATAGCTGGGAGAGACCCAGCGAGAGAGCGGGGTGGTGCCGTAAGTGATCGTTTGCAGTTCCCACTCCACGCCATCGGTTACCTGGGGTTTACCGATTTCATTTGTTTTTTCAATTTGCTCTTCTTCATACACCTGGCGCACCGCTTCCTGCCCGGCCCAACGCAGATTGGCGTTTCTGGCTTCGGCGCGGAAACCGCCTTCGGGGATATCCAACGCTTCGCGGATCAGGCGGGCTTGTTTGTCTTTGCCGCGGAACCCGCTGGATGTATATTTGCGGATAGGGATTTCCTGCCCGTCTTCCAGCACGATGCGCACCTGGTAGGTGGTACTGGTACCGTCCGAGCTGGTGCTCACTTTGCGGGAGACATACACATCCCTGATCTGACGTACCTGCACTTCTTCCACACTGCTGCGAAAAATGCCGGTGCGGCGGATAAGCAGCAGGCCGGTATTCCTGTCCACGGTGACGGTGATGATCGGGACGAATAAGAGAAAGGAGAGGCCGATGACGGCAAAGATGAGGCCAAACCAGAGAGGCGCTCTATTGAAAAAACCTACCCCGACGCCGACCCCGAAAAAGATCAGCCCAAAGAGCCAGAGTGCAACAGGAACATCGCGGAAAAGCGGTTGGTTGTCAGATGAGTACATAGATTATCCTTCTATATGGGGGAGATGTTTGAGCTTGACCTGAGAATAACTGTAAAACAGGAACAGGGCAGCCGGTCCGGCGATGAAGATCAGCAGCAGGTGCCAGGCCGGGAAGAATTCGTGGTTATCGATGGCGTACAGAATAAAAACCAGCACCAAGCCGATCAGGGCAGCCCAGCCGCCAATGCGCTCTTTGAACCAGGCCAGCAAGAGCATGAACGTGGTCAGGAACAATGTGCCCACACATACCCAGGTGAGCCAATTCTCTTGCACGTCCCCATCACCGCGTTCAAATAAATGCGCCATCATGAACAGCAAGGCTGGCAGACTCCACAGGCGCGCCAGCCAGCGCACATTCTTTAACCATTTGGGTGCAGTATGGTTGATACCCATTTCGTCCTCCTCGTTCGTCTATTTGATGACTGCAATGGGTGGTTGATAGGGGCGAGTTTTCATCGAAACCGGAGACCCTTGTCGTCTTTACTATACCCAATAATGGGTGGAAGGGTCAATCCATTTGCGGAGGAAGTGGTGGGGAATTTTCTGAATATATTCAATCTGTCTACTCGAAAAAACCGCTGGGGATTGTAATCCAAAATGGCATCCAACCTTTGTTGGACATTTCCTTCGAAGAATGGTCTGTTTGATATGGATTATTGATCTATCTTCCGTAGTGGCGGGGTCTCCCCGCCTTACTTTCCCCTGCACAACACATTTCCCCACGGTCTACCTGTAGGGCTACCACGTAGGGAAAATACCAAAGTCGCTTATCTTTGGCAATCTCTCCAACGGCGAGGAAACCTCGCCGCTACAACAGATTGGGGGAAACATCAAATTCGCTTATCTTTCGTAATATCCGTAGCGGCGGGGTAACCCCGCCGAGAATATGCTAATATTTGAAATTGTTTCTTTATGGAAATAGGGCTTAAGTAGGGTAGGATTTGCAGGTTTCACCTAAAACCCTACCCTACGAGACAAAACAAAAATACCAACGCAATACCCATAACAAGGAGGAAACCTCGCCGCTACACGATGACTGGAGGTTGTCTTTATCTTATAAGCTGTGATCTACCCGTAGGGGCGTCCTCTGGGATGCCTGAAAATAATGATGAGAGAAGCAGGAACTTTACTGTTTGATATTGTTTCTTTGTGAGAATAATGCTGAGGTTCAGACATTTACCGCTATCGGTCTGTAACTTTGATGTTGTTTTTTCGGGTGAAGCAGGCTTCACCCCTACAATAGATTGTGAAAATTATTAAATTCGCTTTCCTTTTGCAATATCCGTAGCGGCGGGGTAACCCCGCCGAGAATGTCCTTTTCCTTAATTTGCTCTTTCCAGGTAAGCACTCATCATATTGCTGAACAGGTTGAACGTTGCCAGCATATCAACGCTGTCCGGGTCAAGCAGCCACTGGATCAGTAAACCGTCCATCAAAGCCATAATCAGAGAAGCGATCTTCTCCAGGTCTACATCGGATCGGATATCAGACTTGATCAGCGTAGAAAATTGTTTCACGTACATCTCCCGCCCCTGGCGATAGCGCTCTACAAAATAATCGTGAGATGGGTGATCGGTGTGAATACTTTCCCCCACCAACACGGTAAACAGCTGGATCAGTTCCGGAATTTCCTCGTTGTCGGCATAATAATCTGCCAGCAGACCCAAAAACTCTGCTACATTTGTCTTTTCCGCCTCAATCAGCTTGGCGTATTTCTCCGTATCCTTTTCGGCGCGGTATTCCAATACCGCTTGCAGTAAATGGATCTTGCTGGGAAAGTAGTGCAGCACCCCCGGTTCGGTCAATCCCACTTCCTCGGCGACCATCGCCAGCGTCGTGCCGCGGAAGCCATATTCCCCCAAAAAGCGGGTAGCCGCCAGCAAAATTTCTTCGCGGCGGTCTCTTCTTATTCTTTTTTTGTCCAACTTGGCGGTATTCTTCTCTTCAGGCATAGCGATAATTATACATTCCTTAGGGTGGGTAGGTGATAAAGTCAATATTTTTGGAAAAACTCAGTTTACTTACTTAATATTAAGTAAGTAATAATGTTATAATGACATTATAGGTGATAATTATCGTTAATTCAAATAAATACAGTGGTGGTACATATCACAAATTTCCCTTTCAAAAATACCCAACAAGATGTGTTTACACACTGAACAATTAATTATTCATACAAAGGAGTAACTAATGGTAGATCATTCTAAAAGAGTAGTGATTGTAGGCTCGGGGTCGGCGGGCATTACTGCCGCGCTGGCAGCCAAAGATGCCGGTCTGGAACCCCTGATTGTTGAGAGCCGTGAGGTGGTGGGAGGATCGTCGGCCATGTCTGGCGGCGGTTTATGGATTCCCAATAACCCCTTGATGCTTGAAGCCGGTGTACATGATTCGCCGGAAGATGCTAAAAAATATATGGACATCACCATTGGCGATGTCGGCCCGGCCAGTACCCCGGAACGCCGCGAGGCGTATCTGCGGGAAGGCCCCCGCATGGTGGAATGGCTGACCAATCTTGGCTTCCGCTTCTCGTACACGCCCGGCTATTCGGATTATTATCCCGAACTCCCTGGGGGAAGCGTGGAAGGGCGCAGCTTGGAATCCGATTTTTTTGATTTGAAAAAACTGGGCGACTGGAAAGACAAACTGAACATCATCATGCCCATTCCGCTGCACACCTTGGACGCGGCCAAAGTTTCGCTTGCATTTCGCACGTTTTCGGCCTTTCTGCATACCGCCTACGTGATCGGCATTCGTACTATCGGCAGCCTCTTGATCGGCAAAAAACTGGCCGGTTTGGGCGGTGCGTTGGCCGGTCAGTTGTTCTACCTGGCTTTACAGCGCGATATTGAAGTATGGACGAACAGCCCTCTGGTGGAATTGATGACGGAAGACGGCGCAGTGACCGGGGTAGTGGTAGAAAAAGACGGCGTGCGCACAGAGGTGCCTGCCAAGGCCGTCATTCTGGCGGCGGGTGGTTTTCCGCACAACGATGAAATGCGCCAGAAATACCAGCAGCACCCGATCACCACAGAATGGACTTCGGCCAATGAAGGCAATAAGGGGGGCGCTATCCAGGCAGGGATGGCGATTGGCGCTGCCACCGATCTGATGGAAGATGCCTGGTGGGGGCCGACTTTCCTCAACCCGGACGGCTCGGCTCAGTTTATGTTGTGGGAACGTTCCGCACCGTTCAGCATCATTGTGGACAGCGCGGGGAAACGCTTTATGAATGAGTCTGCTTCCTATGTGGATTGCGGCCATTGGATATATGAACGCAATGAAGAAGTGCCTGCCATCCCTGCACATTTCATCGGCGATTCACGCCACCGCAATTACTACTTGTTTGGGATGATGCCGCCCAGATTCACGCCTAAGAAAGCAATTGAATCGGGTATGGTGGTAAAAGCCGATTCTATCCCTGAACTGGCCGAAAAGATCGGAGTGCCTGCTGACAATTTGCAGAAAACGATTGATCGTTTCAATGGCTTTACCAAAACCGGGAAGGACCTGGATTTTCACCGCGGCGACAGCGCTTACGACCGGGTGTACAGTGACCCCAAAGTGAAGCCCAATCCCAATTTAGGGCCGATTAACCGTCCGCCGTACTTCTCGGTCAAGGTGTATCCTGGCGACCTGGGTACCAAGGGCGGGCTGCTGACCGATGAATTTGCCCGTGTATTGCGGGAAGACCTGACACCTATCAAGGGGTTATATGCCGCAGGGAACACCACGGCTTCTGTGATGGGGCATACCTATCCTGGCCCCGGCTCGACGATTGGGCCAGCGATGGTGTTTGGCATGATTGCCGGGCAGCACGCTGCCAGCGATGAAGGGTAGTACGACCTATAGTAGGTGACATTTAGAATATTAAATTCAATTCGGGACACATCTAAGATGTGTCCCGAATTGTAGTAGATGAGAATGTGCAGGGATATACTCTTTTCCTAATCCCATGAAGACAGATTGCCATTTATTGGGTAAATCACCCGCTGAAGTGGTCTGAACAATCTGTAACGGCGGGGAAAAATCTTAGTCGCTTACTTTTCGCAATATCCTTAGTGGCGGGGTCTCCCCGCCGAGTGCATCGCGATCTACTCGGAGTGGCGTCCTCTGGAACGCCCGTAAAAGGTGGCAAGATAAACTATTACCTGGCTATTTGATGTTGCACCTTCGTTGAATATGGCAAAGGTTCATTTACTTACTTCTAACTATCTACATTTATGGTTATGTTTTTTTCGGGTGAAACCCCATGCTGGGGCGGCTTCCCCCCTACACTAGATCAGGGAAAAATCTTAGTCGCTTACCTTTTGCAATATTCGTAGCGGCGGAGTCTCCCCACCGAGAAGTTATTATTTTTTCGCAAAGACCTTTCTTAGCACCTCTACAATATACCCCTTACTTTGATGCGAGGACATCATTAAATGAGAAACCCTTTTTCTAAGCCCCACGAAGATGGGATTCTGTATTACTGTTAGCCATTTGGCCTCCCCATCAAATGGTGGGGAGGTTGCCGTTTGAATGGTCAATGAGGGCAGTCATCAGAAAAGGATTATGAAGATAACCTGTTTTTTATTAGAGGTGTCATACAATGCGGTGATTCGCAATACCCATCACGGCGAGGAAACCTCGCCACTACATGAGTAGTGAAGGAACCCTGCTCTAAAAGCAGACAGCAAAATCCCACCCTTGCCCAAATATGTAATTGATCTTATTTCCGAGAAATTAAATCGTATCTATGCGTAATTCCAAAGGCGTGTCGGCATTCTGGGGGAGCAAACGTCCCTGCATGCTCCACGGCCCCGTCCAGGTGATCTGCACCGGGAGGGTGCGGCCGCGCAAATTCTGCTCGCTCTCCACAAACACGATCTTGGTGTTGGGGGTGCGGCCTTTCCAGCGCCCGCGCACTTTTTCTTCAAACAGCACGTCCACCGTTTCACCCATCAGCTTGCTGTTGATCTCCCCCACGATGCGTTCTTGCTGTTCTTCCAGCATGCGGTAGCGGCGCCATTTTTCTTCTTCAGTCACATCATCGCCCAGGCGGCGCTGGGCCACCGTGCCGGGGCGGGTGGAATAACGCGCCAGATGTGCGACATCCAGGCGCAGGTCTTCTAAGAGATTATAGGTATCCATGAACTGCTCCGGCGTTTCGCCGGGGAAACCCACGATAATATCGGTGCCAATCGACACATTGGGAATCAACTCACGGATACGACCGATCAGCTTATAGTAGCTCTCGGCGGTGTATTCACGCTTCATATTGACCAATACATCATTGTTCCCCGTCTGCACGGGCACCTCGATATGCGGCATCACTTTGGGGTGGGCGGCAACGGCTTCCAACAGTTCGTCGGTCATCCAATTTGGATGCGAGGTGAGGAAGCGCAAACGTTCCAATCCATCTACTTCGGCAACCACATGTAACAGCTGCGCCAGGTTGGGGCCATCGGGAATATCTTTGCCATAACGGTCTACAATCTGTCCCAGCAGGGTAATGTCTTTCACGCCCTGTTCAACCAATTGACGGACTTCCTGTGCGATCACACCAACCGGGCGGCTGCGTTCTATGCCGCGGCGATACGGGATAATACAGTAGGTGCAGGCGTGCGAACAACCCAACACGATGGGCACATGAGCGGTGATCAAGTTGCCCTGCTCCTCGGCAGGCAAGACCAAATCGCCGTCCAGCAACGCATTGCGCACTTCTAATTCCGTGGCGGCCAACTGCTTGCTTTCATCTTCTGAAAGATGGGCGATCAACGGGCCTGGGTCGGAGGGCGGAGAAAAGACATCTACATACGGGTAGCGTTTTGCCAGATGCTCAAAACCTTTTACCCCCACCATGCAGCCCATCAGGTTGATGGTCAGGTTGGGGTTATTCTCTTTGAGCGGTTTCAGAGAAGTGAGGTACCCGTGAGCACGGTCTTCAGCGCTCTGGCGTACCACACAGGTATTCAATACGATCACGTCAGCCTTTTTGGCTTTTGGCGCGGCGCGGTAACCCATCCGCTCCAGGGCGGAGGCAACTCGCTGCGAGTCTGCCACGTTCATTTGGCATCCCGCTGTCCAGATGTAGTATTTCTGTCCGTTTGACATAGTGCAGTATTATATCAAAATTATCCGATTTGTCAGGGTTGGATAAAATCAATCTATCAGGAAACGTCTGCTGACAGTGTGATTACCCCAAGTTTTCACCCTCACCTGCGAACATTTGCAGATGAGGGTGTCTGTGATCCAACCAAACAATAGTTTTAATTACCTAAAGCAAATTTCAGTCAGGTAGTTTCCCCACCGGAGCAACATAGAGGGAGAATTCATCTTTCCCATCCACGCCCAACACAGCATCCATTTTGGGGCGGTCGAAAGCGCCAACCGCCACCATCCCGGCCTGGATGGCACCGCAGGCAAGGTATAAATTCTCGCAAAAGTGTCCGGCATCCACGGCAATCAGTTTGGCCGCGGCAGGGCCGTAGCGCCATTCGGTGCGGTAGGGAATCGCCGTCCACACGAAGGTGACCGCGCTGTTCTCAATAAAATGGAACGGTTTGCCATCCCGCACAGAACTCTGGTTCAAGGCTGCCGTGCTGGTCTGCTGGGGTAGTTCGGCGGCTACGCGCAGCTGCACCAATTGGTGCGAGAGCGGCAGGTAGCGGTACAGGCCAACTTCCAGGCCGGTAACGTGATGCACGCTCAGATAGGTTTCAAAGGGGTGGCGGTTGCCGCCAGAAGGAGCGGTGCGCCGGTAATAGGTAACGCCGTCATCGGTATTGGTGTCGCTCACGCCCTGCACAGACCAGACCAAAAAGCTCAACTCCTCCAGGGAGAGCGGCTGGTCGCTGAACACACGGCGGCTGCGGCGGTTGGCGATCAACTGCCGTAAAGACACATCGCCCACGGTCAATTCCTCCGGAGGCACCAGGTCGATCAGCGGTGCGCCGGCCGGAGCCGGTTTCTGGACATCGGGGCGGGTCAGCCCAGCTTGCTGGTCGGTGGTGAAATCGCCAAAACGGCCCCACCAATCTGCTTTCAAAATATCTCTGTTTTCCAAAATAAGTTCTTTTATTTCCATTATGCTCCTGCCTTGGGTGCTAAGAGGGCTATTTCAGCCCGAAGTTGATTGATCATTTCCATCGTATTGCCGCGCTCCTCACCGGTGCGGGCAATTTGCTGCTTTTTATAGGCCAGTTCTGTAATCATCTGGTAAAACTTGCGCGTACTGCGGTAGCCGCCCGCGCCTAACTGCCCCCAACCCGCCAGATTGCGCTTGAAGGCAGACGAAGCCGTGTTGTACTGCGCCAGGGTAATCAACCCATTGGCAACTTCTTGTTTGAGGTGGAAGCGGATCCACATGCGTTCTCGGCTGAGCGCCCAGGACATAATGGCAAACATTGCCAGCCAGCCCAACCAATCCACGACGAACAGCATCGCAATCCCGGCATCTTGCACGGCGAAGGAAGCCATTGTGTTGTGCAGGAAATGGGTAAAGATCGCCATGGCATACCCGGCAAAAGGCATCACGATACGCACCAGCGTGTTTTTGCTCAAACGCGCCGAAGCCAACCCAATGCCGATGAAGGCGGTATAGGTGGGATGATTCCAGGCGCCCAGGATCACCCGCAAAAAGAATAGATACCACAGCCCGTCCCAACCCGCTTCGGCATAGCCGGCCTGGAGCATGTAGAGTACGTTCTCGGTGGCGGCAAACCCAAGGGCAGTGACGGCCGCATACACAATCCCATCCAGTACAGAATCAAATTCTTTACGAAACACTAAGAAAACCAATAATACTGCCAGTCCTTTGAGTGATTCCTCGACCAGTGGGGCGGAAAACGAACCGGTGACAAAGCTGGCAACCAGTTCATCAGCAGTAATAGCGTACATGGCAATACCGAAAACGGTGTTGAGGATATACGCGCCGCCGGCAGCAAAGATTGCCCCCCACAAAAATGCGCTGCCTAATAAGGGGCGCGGTTCCTTTTCATAGCGGTCCATCCAGTACGTTAGCCACGCATAAAATAACGCGGGGATAAAAGCCAGCAAAACAGCGGCAATCAATTCCATCATTACCTCCAAATGCGTTGGGTTGACCGAACGAGATTCGGTTTTCTTAGCCTAGCATAGAATTAACCTGCGAGCAAGATTTTGTCGGGTGAATATGACACAATTTTATAATAATGATTATGAAACCGTAACCTTATAAAGCCAGAATAAAAGTATGATATTAAATGGTTCTATGTCAATAAACAACAGAGATTTTTTTCATCAGAATTGAGTACGTCATATATGTGGCAATTAATTGTCCAATCCCCGACCACCAAGCGATTTTCTTTCGATATAAACACAGCAAATATATCTATTGGGCGGAGAGATGATAATGATGTCGTGCTGGAGCATTCCTCGGCTTCTCGCCAACATGCCCAAATACGATGGGATGAAAAGACCGAGACGCTGACGCTGGAAGACCTGAACAGCACTAACGGCACCTATGTCAACGGCAAGCTGCTGCACGGCTCCGGCCAGACAATTACCCACAACGACCAGATTCGAATCGGTCAATTCCTCATTTCAATCATCGACAAAAGCAGGATTCAAACCAGCCATGTGGAGCACCCCTCCAGCCATTCGGAGACAGACTCCTCGATGGAATTAATGATCCAGGCAGTAGACCAGTTTGCCGTCCTGATGCATGACCTCTCGAATCAACTAATCACTACCTCGAATCACCAGGATGCGGCGGAGCTGCTCACTAATTTTGTCATTCAGATGACCAATGCAGAAGAATGCCGCTGTTACCATCCCGGCCAGATAGAGGACTTTATCCGGCAGTTCGATCAAAATGTGCCCATCCAAGAAGTGATCGAACAAAAAGTGCCGATCATCTTCAAGCATACGGTCAACGGCAGCCAGGAACTGAAAGAATCCCATCTTGTGGTGCCGGTGCTGGTCAATTCCGAAATTGTGGCTTTGCTCCACGCAAAAACAGTGGGGGCAGACCAATTCTTCACCGAACACGATTTACAGCTGGTAGTGGCGGCCAGCCATCAGGCCGCGCTGGTTCACCAACGGTTAAAGTATGAAGAAGAACTGATCTACAACGCCACCCACGACCCGGTCACCGGCCTGCCCAACCGCCAGATGCTGCTCGACCATTTACATCGCTCCCTGGCACGCGCCAAACGCGATCCATCCTACTCCTTTGCCCTGTTCTTCATGGACCTGGATGATTTCAAGCTGATCAATGACAGCCTGGGGCATCTGGTGGGGGACGAAATGCTGAAAGCGATTGCCAAACGTCTGCACAGCACCTTCCGGGAATTGGATACCGTCACCCGCTACGGGGGCGATGAGTTTGCCATCATCTACGATGGGGTGGAAGATGTGAACGAAGTCATCGTGGTCGCCCAAAAGCTGATCGATCAAATGGCGGCACCCTTCCACATCAGCGGGAAAGATTTGGTGGTAAAAGTCAGCCTGGGCGCAACGGTCAGCACGCTGGGCTACGACTCACCGGAAGACATTATCCGGGACGCCGATATCGCCATGTATCAGGCCAAAGAGTTAGAGGATATCCACCTCAAAATCTACGACCAAAGCATGCACCAGAAAATGGTCACCTTGCTGCACCTGCAAAACAAGCTGCGCCAGGCCTTCAGCGAGGATAAATTCTTCCTGCGCTACCAGCCGATCATTGCCCTGCAAACCGGCAAAGTGGTCGGTCTGGAAGCATTAATCCGCTGGAACTCCGATGACCAGGGCATTATGACCCCGGACCAATTCCTGCCTTCCATGGATACTACCGGCTTGCTCAGCTCGGTAGAAGGCTGGGTGATGAAAACTGCCACCAGCCAGATTGCCTGGTTGAATGACAAGCTAGACCTGGAGCCCTCGCTTTCAATTGCGATCAACCTCTCCGAAAAGCAGATCCGCCAGCCGAACCTGTTTGCCACCATTGAGGAATGTATCCAAGACAACAACCTCTCCCCCAGCCAGCTCTGGCTGGAGATCACCGAGCAATCTAACATTACCAACATGAGCCTGGCGACAGAAATATTCACCCAGATACGCCAGCTTGGCCTGACCCTGTGCCTGGACGACTTTGGCACCGGTTACTCCACCCTCAGCTATCTATACACCTTCCCGCTGGACATTCTTAAAATCGACCGCTCTTTTGTCCACCGCGTGATCGAACACGAAGAGAGCGCCAAAGTGGTACGCACCGTGATCGGGTTGGCAAAGAATTTGGGGCTGCGGGTAGTGGCCGAAGGGGTGGAGACCAAAGAGCAGTTTGAGTTCTTGCGCAATACCGAATGCGATTACGTGCAGGGTTTCTATTTCTCCAAACCTCTCGATATTGCCGATATCCTTACCCTGATGCTCAAAAACCCGCAGTGGTAGACATAGCTTCCTGCTAAAAGAACAAGAAAACAATTCGGGGTGCTGTCTAATTCAGAAAACTGCTGAATAGAGTTATGTAGCGGCCGGGTCTCCCGGCCTCAAAACGAACAGAACGTTCGCTGGTGGGGGGGAAAAAGTATAGTCTCGTTATTTACTTCAAGCGGCACATTCTGCTGTCCATGTCCTGCGGTCGAAGCAGGCTTCGACCCTACGGGTAGATAAGGATCGTTTAGACAAAAGCATTTCGCTGTAAAGTTTATTTTTATTGGCGTTATTTCTCCCCTCAAACCCCTTGGTAGCGGCCGGGTTTCCCGGCCTCAAAACGAACAGAACGTTCGCAGGTAAGGGTAAAAAAGTATGGGCTTGTTATTTACTTCAAGCGGTACGCACCGCTGTCAATGTCTTGCGGTCGAAGCAGGCTTCGACCCTACGGGTAGATAAGGATCATTTAGGCAAAAGTATTTCGCTGTAAAGTTTATTTTTTTGTTCGCTTTGTTTCTCCCCTCAAACCACGGTAGCGGCCGGGTTTCCCGGCCCCAATATGCCTAAATATAGGGCCGCACCTTAGGATAAAATACAAAGGTCGAACTCGGGGAAAAGGCACCTTTTTCTTTAATATTTGTTTCCCCCTCATTGTGTCCCTCTTCGCTTCGTAGTACAATCGTCAGACTACACTAAGGACAACACTATTATGAAATCATACTCAAAAAACGTAATCATCCTGTTCCTCACCATGGTCATCATTATGATGGGCTTCGGGATGGTCATCCCTGTAATTCCATTTTTGGTCGAAGCATTTGGCTCCAGCGGCAGCGAACTTGGTTTGCTGATGGCGATCTATGCCATCATGCAGTTGATCTTCTCCCCCATTTGGGGTGAGCTTTCCGACCGCTTTGGCCGCCGCCCGATCATGCTGCTGGGTCTTTTCGGCAACGGGTTGTCGATGCTTTTTATGGGGCTGGCAAACTCAATGCCGATCCTGTTGGCTTCCCGCGCTCTGGCCGGGGTATTGGCTTCGGCCACCCTGCCAACTGCTTATGCGTACATTGGTGACAGCACCACCGAAGACCAACGCGGTGCCGGCATGGGCATTATCGGCGCAGGCATGGGTGTTGGGATGGTGCTTGGCCCCGGCTTTAGCGGCGTGCTGGCAGAAAACGACCTATCGCTGCCCTTTTTCGTGGGAGCGGCTCTTTCCCTGGTTGCCATTTTATTCGTCTTCTTCATGCTGCCCGAATCATTGCCCGAAGGAGAACGTAAAAGCACGACCAAAATCAACCTCAAAGGCCAGTTCTTAGAAATGTGGCGCGGCCTGCGCGGACCAATCGGCATTATCCTGGTGCTGGCGTTCCTGGTCAGCTTTGCGCTCACCAACTTTGAAGGCATCTTCGGCCTGTATGCGGCACACAAATACAATTACGGCCCCGGCAAAGTCGGCGGCATCCTCACCGTGGTGGGGATCGTATCCGCCGTCGTGCAAGGGGTCTTAACCGGCCCGGCAACCAAACGCTGGGGAGAAGAATTGGTAGTAAAGGTCTCTTTCTTTGCCAGCGCAGTCAGCTTTTTGCTAATGCTCACCGCTCATAATTTTATAACCTTATTGATCACTGTGGCATTGTTCATCTTCTCCAATTCCATGATCCGCCCTGGGGTCGCTTCCATGATCTCCAAGCGGGCTGAAATGGGTCAGGGCATTGCAATGGGATTGAACAACTCCTTTATGAGCTTAGGGCGGGTGGTTGGCCCAATCTTGGCAGGCGTACTGCTGGATATCAACCTCAACCTGCCGTATACCTCTGGGGCAATCATCACCTTTTTAGGCTTCCTGCTGTGTGTGTTCGTACTGAAACCTACCGCGGCAGTTACTGCTTCCCCAGCTGGGGAAGGAATTGCTTTCCAAAAAGGGACGTCGAAATAAAGCATCTCCCTCAAATTTTCTTATAAATCGTATTAAATAGAATTCCGAGCAAAGCTCGATCTAATAAAAAGACCTGGAGAACATTTTGTTCCCAGGCCTTTTTTGAACCGAGCATATGTAGTTTCTTTATGCTTCTTCTGCTTCTTCTGCTGCTTCGCTCTCCGCTTTCCCCCGCAGCCGGTTCATCATCCTGATGACCAAAAAGATAGAGAAAGCCACCACCATGAAGTTGATCAGCGTATTGACAAACAAGCCATAATTGAGGGTGACTGCGCCGGCTTCTTGCGCCATGGCAATGGTGGCATATGGTCCAGCCGGGCTGCCAGTTTTTAGCAGCACAAACAAATCGGAGAAATCTGCCCCACCCAGCAGCAGCCCCAAGGGGGGCATAATGATATCGTTAACCAGGGAATTGACCACCCCGGAGAAGGCTGCGCCGATGATGATACCGACTGCCATATCGATCATGTTGCCTTTCATCGCAAACTCTTTAAATTCTTTCAGCATCTCTTCTACCTCCACAAATAATTGGATTAATCCCAAGCGGGCATAAGCACAACCACTCTGAAGGACCCGCGTCTATCACACCAGTATTATCACA
The DNA here is from genome assembly GCA_963675375.2 of Anaerolineales bacterium. Classification (GTDB taxonomy): domain Bacteria; phylum Chloroflexota; class Anaerolineae; order Anaerolineales; family UBA11579; genus UBA11579. The sequence continues at coordinate 75,623 of OY776212.2, forward strand.
TATCCATCCTACATGGACAAGTTTTAAGTTATCCAGATCAGAATAAAAATGAGGGGCTTTTCCTCTCATTTTTATTAAACTGAACTTGGTTCAGTCAATTAAAATACGCGGCAAGCCGCGTATTTTTTCGTAGGTTATTTAGAAAGCTGATCTTACTATTTTTTCAGGCTGGCATCTACCCGCCAAACCACCAAAATACCCTCTGGGGAGACGGTCACACTGTCTACCGAAGCGCGCTCATACTGCTGGCTGGCTTCCTGTAAACGAGCCGCGATCATCTGGTTATAGGGCTCAAAGGTTTCATCGTCAAAGGTATTATCAGCTACCTGCACGTTGGTAATCTCGGCAGTCATTTGTCCGCTGCTGGCGCCCAACTCCAGGTGTAAAGACACATCCCTGGCGGTGATTCCCTGGACTTCGATTTCATCTGCCGTCACCAAGATGTAGCCTTCTTTGGCTTCCAACTGCAAATTGACCACATTGGAGAAATTGGCCGCATTCTCAATCACCGTGCGAACCAGTTCTATGGGCAAATTGGTCTCCACGCGTAAAGTACCATCGTCGTTGCGGTTGACGTTGAAAGCACAGCCTACTAGCGCCGTAGTTAGTAATAAAACACTAAAAATGATCAAGATCGTTCTTTTCATAAAAACCTCCAGACTATCCATCATTTTTTACTTTAATAGGGATATATTTTATCTTATTTTTGATGTTTGCCTATCCCCCATTTCACTTACCGGCATTAGGTGAAACACCCCAGCTGAACCGGGTAAACTTGTCAATTACCCCTGGCTTCCTCTCGCAACCATTGTACCCCCCAGCTAAATATGATACATTTATTTTAATATTAAACTTTTGTTTAAAGCACGAGGAGAAAACCCAAATGAAATCTGCTTTACGCTATATTGCTGTTTTGATGCTCATCGCTGCCGTAATGACAGCCTGTGCAGGCGCACCAAACAACGTCGAACCCAACACAGCAGAAACTCCAACCGAAGCCGAACCTACCGCTACCCCGGTCCCCACTGTGGAGCCTACCGAGGAAGAAGCACCGGTAGTCTTGACCGTTGTGGGCCTGGAGGATACGGTCAGCCTGACAATGGCTGATTTGCAGGCCATGGACGTGGTTGAAGGTTATTCCGGCACCATTTCCAGCACCGGCACCATCGTGCCCCCGCAGTACTTCAAGGGCGTACGCATGACTGACCTGGCAGACCTGGTAGGCGGCCTGACTGAAGATGTAGGCATCAACATTGTGGCAAAAGATGGCTACGGAATCACCATGTCTTACGACCAGATCACCAACGGCAACTTCATTGTCTACAACCCCGGCACCGGGGAAGAAATGGACTATGATGCTGAACTGACCCCGATCGTCGCTTTTGAACGCGATGGCGCACCGATCCCGGATGAGGAAGACGGGCCGCTGCGCGCTTTCGTGATCAGCGAAGAAAACGATCAGATCATCGACGGGCACTGGTCGGTAAAATGGACCAACACCCTGGAAATCCGCCCTGTCGCCGCCGACTGGATCCTCTATCTGGAAGGTGTGCTCACCGAAGAAATTGACCGCGTTTCCTTTGAATCTTGCTCCGCCCCCGGCTGCCATCAGGCAGTCTGGACAGATGGAGACGGCAATGAATGGAGCGGCGTGCCGCTGTATTACTTTGCCGGTCGTGTCGATGACGGGGTAGTCCATGAAGACCGCGCCTTCAACGAAGATTATGCCGAAGCCGGCTATTCTATCGAGCTGTTTGCCGCCGATGGCTACAACGTCTCGATAGACAGCGCACAGGCCATGTTCAATAGCGCTATTCTGCTCGCCAACCAATTCAACGGCGAACCGCTGGATGAGGACTTGTTCCCGCTGCGGCTGGTCGGCGAAGAATTGGAAAACAAAGCCATGGCCGGGCAGATCACCCAGATCGTGCTTAACCCCCACGAAGGCGTTACCCCGCCCTCCGCAGAAGACGGCGAAGTCTTAGACCTCTCCCTGCCGGAAGGCACAGCCCTCAAGGTGATGGGCGCAGTCCGCAATGAGTTGGTGCTGGATATGGCACAGCTGGAAATGCTGGGCGTGCAGGAAAACGTCTCGGTCGAACACAGCAAGAAAGGCACCCTCACCTACACCGGTGTTGCCCTGAATGACATCTTAGCCTTTGCCGGCGTGGACGCAGATGCCACCATCCTGGTGATGTACGCCGCCGATGGCTACAACGCTGAAATCGCCCTCGCCGATCTGGCCGAATGCACAAACTGCCTGATCGCCTTTGAAGACGACGGCACACTCTCCACCGCCATGGACGGCTTGTCCGGCGGTATGTGGGTAGGTAACCTGGTTGCCCTGCAGGTAAAGACCGGCGCAATGGCCGTGGAAGAAGAACCTGTTGAAGAACCCGCTGCGGAAGAAGAAACCAGCAGCGCAGGCACCCCCTCAGATGCCACCATGCCGGAAGGCGCTACCCTGGAAGTAGCGGGCGTGACTTTTACCGCCGCCGACCTGGATGCCTTGGGCGTGGTTGACGTTGAAATGGAACACCCCAAGAATGGGCCGACCATGTACTCTGGTGTTTTGGTCACCACCGTGTTGGAAGCCGCCGGTGTGGACACCAGCGCTACCACTTTGGTGATCACCGCCTCCGACGGTTATAGTGCGGAAGTCGCCTTGAGCGATGTATTGGCCTGCACCAATTGTCTGGTAGCCATTGGTGATGACGGCACTCTGGCAATGGCCATGGGCGAACTGCCCTCCGGCACCTGGGTGAAAGACGTCGTCACTTTGGAAATTCAATAACCCAATGACCTCCCGAATTTCCCTCTCCTTGCTGGTTTTGCTGCTGATCGCAGCGCTGCTGGCGGGCTGCGGGGCGGAAGGTAATCAAATAGATTCTACTGACATAGTGAATGGTGAGGCCATCGACCCTGATGGCCTCACCCCTTCTATGGAAGCAACCGCTCCTGAAAACACCCGCCTGAAGGTCATGATCGCCGGCAGCCTGATGGTGCCCTTCGATGCGCTGGAAGAAGCCTATGAAACTGCCCACCCGGATGTGGATGTGGAAGTTGAAGCGCACGGCAGCATCCAGGTGATTCGCCATGTAACCGAGATTGGCGATCTAGTCGATGTGGTTGTCCCTGCCGACTACAACCTGATCCCCATGCTGATGTACCAGACCCCGGTGCCCGACAGCGGAGAAATGTTCTCCGATTGGTACCTGGAATTTGCAGGCAACGAGCTGGCCCTGGCCTACACGCCAGACAGCCTGATGGCCGATGAGATCACCTCCGAGAACTGGTACGAAGTGCTCAGCAACCCGGATGTGCGCCTGGGACTATCCGACCCGCGCTTCGATGCTTCCGGCTACCGCACCCTGATGATCACCCAGTTAGCCGAGAGCTACTATGGCAACCCGACCCTGTTTGAGAAAACATTTATCGGACGCTTCACCAACCCGCTTTCGGTGCAAAAGAGTGAGGGCAAATCCGTCATCCACGTCCCCGAAGTGCTGGAACCCAGCGCAGACTCCAACATCGTGATGCGCGGCAGTAGTATTGCCCTGATCGCCTTGCTGGAATCGGGCGAAATTGACTATGCCTTTGAGTATCAGAGCGTGATCGAGCAGCAAGGGCTGCTGTATGTCTCCCTGCCCGATGAACTCAACCTGGGCCTCCCCGAACTGGCCGCACAGTATGCCAGTGTGCAGGTGCAGCTGGATTTCCGCCGCTTCTCCACCGTAACCCCGATTTTTGACGGCGTGCCAATTGGTTATGGGATCAGCATCCCGGCGAACGCGCCGCACCCGGAAGAAGCGCTGGCTTTCGTACAGTTTCTGATCGGACCGGAAGGACAGGCGATCATGGCTGCCAACCACCACCCCGCCCTGGAAACGCCCCTCTCCGACAATTGCAGCACGGTGCCAGAAGTTTTACAGGCCAGCTGTGTGGTGGGGGAGTAAAAGGGCAATCACCACATCATTTTTGTAAAAAACTAAAAGTAGTATGGGATGTTTAGTACTTCACCATACTACTTTTTTCCCCGCCGCCCCTATTAATATTTTCCTCCCCGGTGCCCGCTGGTATAATACAGCCATGCTTACTTTCCCAGGGATTACCCCGGTGGACTATTTGATCCTCGGACATATTACCCAAGACCTGACCCCGGCAGGCCGCCGCATTGGGGGCACCGCCGCCTTTGCAGGGCTGACCGCCCAGGCACTGGGGATGCGCGTGGGGATAGTGACTGCCTGGGCGGAAGAACAAAAAAACGAACGTCTTGGCAGTCTGGCGATTGCCAATCAGGTATGTGAGACCAGCACCACCTTCGAAAACACCTACACACCCGAAGGCCGGGTGCAAACCCTGCACCATCTGGCCCCCAAGTTGGATTTCTACCATGTCCCCGAAACCTGGCGCAACACCCAGATCGTGCACCTTGGCCCGGTAGCGCAGGAAATTCCTGCCAACATCATCCGCAGTTTTACCAATTCAGATGTGTACCTGACCTTGCAAGGTTGGCTGCGTTCCTGGGACGAAGATGGGCACATCCACCCCGAAGAATGGCCGGAAGCGGCCTATATTTTACAGCAAGCCAGGGCCGCCGTGATCTCCGAAGAGGATGTGCAGTATGACCAGGAGAAGATCGATTCGATGGCTTCTTCTGTGCCTGTGCTGGCTGTGACCAAAGGGCTGGCCGGGGCAGATATCTATACCCAGGGGCGTGTACACCAGATTGATGCCCCCCAAGTGAAAGAAGTTGACCCCACTGGCGCAGGGGATATTTTTGCCGCCGTATTCTTTGCCCAATTGACCCATTTTGGCGACCCGCTGCAAGCTGCTCAATTCGCCGTGCAGGTCGCTTCAGACTCGGTCACCCGCATTGGGCTTGCAGGCGCGCCTACAGAGGATACGCTCTACCAAATATCTGACGAGGTACAATAATTTTGGCATTCACATACACGATCTTAAACCAAAAAGGCGGCGTGGGGAAAACCACCACCGCCATCAATCTCGGTGCCTATCTGGCCCACTACGGGCAGCGCGTGCTCTTGATTGATATTGACCCCCAGGCAAATGCCACCTCCTGCCTGGGCATTGATAAACGCAGCATTCAAAATGGTGTTTACCAGGGATTGCTCAATTCCGGCAATGTGAATGATGCTATTCTGCATAATCCCCGCCTGAAAATCTCCTTGCTGCCCTCTTCCCCCGACCTGACCGGCGCGGAAGTGGAGCTGATCCAGGAACAAGGGCGCGAGGCGCGGCTTAGAACTGTGGTGGAGCAGCTGCAAGACCGCTACGATTATATTTTAGTGGACTGCCCGCCCTCCATGGGACTGCTGACCCTCAACGGGATGATCGCGGCCAAAGACGGCCTCATTATCCCTGTGCAGTGCGAATACCTGGCATTGGAAGGTATCAGCCAGTTAATGCAGACAATTGAACGCGTACGCGTCTCGGCTTACCCAGAGATGCGGGTGCGCGGTGTGCTGTTGACCATGTTTGACCCCCGCACCAACCTCTCTAAAGATGTGGAAGACGAAATCCGCAAATATTTCCCTGACAAAACCTTCATCACCGTGATCCCGCGCAGCGTCCGTCTGGCCGAAGCCCCTTCGTACGGCCTGCCGATCCTGGCCTACCAGCCTTCATCGCCGGGGGCACATGCCTACGATAACCTGGCAAAAGAGATCCTTGCCGGGGACGGTGTCGAAGCCAAACAGCCATAGCAATTAAAGGACTGGAAATTCTCCAGTCCTTTTTTACACCTGTTAAAGTGCCGTTAATCGGACTTTGGTATACTAAAAAGTGGAGGGATTTTCTTTTTTTCAATCACCTTCTATTTAATCAAAATCAATCTATCCTACATAGCAATCAGAAATTTTGGAGGCAAAATGGAATACACGCATTTAGGACGCACCGGTTTACAAGTCAGCAAACTCTGCCTGGGCACAATGAATTTCGGGCCAGAGACCAGCGAAGAAGACAGCTTCGCCATGATGGATAAAGCCCTGGAATTGGGAATTAACTTTTTTGACACCGCCAACGTATACGGCCGGCAGCTGGGTGAAGGCATCACCGAGCAAATCATCGGCCGCTGGCTGGCCCAGGGCGGTGGACGCCGCGAGAAAATTGTATTGGCGACCAAAGTGTTTGGCCGCATGGGCGAATGGCCCAATCACAGCCGCCTGTCCGCCTACCACATCAAGCGCGCCTGCGAAGAAAGCCTGCGCCGCCTGCAAACCGACCACCTCGACCTGTACCAGATGCACCACATCGACCGGGATACCCCCTGGGAGGAAATCTGGCAGGCAATGGAACAGCTTGTGCAGGAAGGCAAGGTGGTCTATGTGGGCAGCAGCAACTTTGCCGGTTGGCACATTGCCCAGGCGCAGGGCGAAGCCAAAGCACGCCACTTTATGGGGCTGGTCTCCGAACAAAGCCTGTATAACCTCAATGCCCGCATGATCGAGCTGGAAGTGATCCCCGCCTGCGAACAATTCGGTTTGGGGCTGATCCCCTGGAGCCCGTTGGGTGGTGGGATTTTAGGCGGCGCGCTCAAAAAAGTGAGTGAAGGCCGCCGGGCAAGCGAGCGCCAACAACAGGCAATTGAAGCACACAAAGATCAACTGGAAGCCTACGAAGCATTGTGCGGAGAACTGGGCGAAAACCCGGCAGATGTGGCTTTGGCCTGGCTGCTGCACAACCCGGTGGTGACCGCCCCGATCATTGGGCCGCGCACCATGCAGCAGTTAGAAGGCAGCATCCGTGCCCTAGAGATCACACTGGAGGATGAAACTTTAGCAAAACTGGACGAGATTTGGCCTGGTCCCGGCGGCACCGCCCCGGAAGCATACGCCTGGTAAGCAAACAATCGCTAAAAATAGTAAAGGCTGGCAAAATTTGCCAGCCTTTTTTGATCGAACAGAGTTCGATTTAATAAATATGAGTGGCTTATGCCACTTATATTTATTTAGTACGCTTCCTGCTTGCCGCGGTACTGCAACGCCTCTGCCAGATGAGTGGGCGTAATGTGCTCCTCCCCGTTCAGGTCGGCCACCGTGCGGGCCAACTTGAGCACCCGGTGGTAGCCGCGCGCCGAAAGACGCAGCTGGCGGGTGGCGCTTTTCAACACCGTGTCGCCCGCTTTGTCCAGCTTACAATATTTGCGTAGCTGCTCCACGCCCATATCGGCGTTGCACAACAAACCGTCTGCCTGCAAACGAGCCAACTGGCGCTGGCGGGCTGCTTCTACCCGCTCCCGGATCACCGCCGAAGGTTCTCCCAGGCGGTCATCCCCCAATTTCTCTACTTCCACAAAAGGCACTTCCACGTGAATATCAATACGGTCCAACATCGGGCCGGAGATGCGTTTCTGGTAGCGGGTCACCAGGGCATGCGAACAGGTGCATTCCCGCACTGGGGAACCCAGGTTACCGCACGGGCACGGGTTCATCGCCGAGATCAGCTGAAAATTGGCCGGGAAGGTCAGCGCCCCCTGCGCCCGGCTGATGGTGACCACTTTATCCTCAATCGGCTGGCGCAGGGTTTCCAACACACGCTGCCCAAATTCGGGCAGTTCATCCAGGAAGAGCACCCCACGGTGCGCCAGGGAAATCTCACCCGGCTGCGGCCAGTTGCCCCCGCCTACCAACCCGGCATGCGAGATAGTATGGTGCGGGGCGCGGAATGGGCGGGCGCGCAGCAGCGGTTCGTCCGGGGGGAGTTGGTCGGCAATGGAATAAATGCGGGTGACCTCTAGGGCTTCTTCCAAGGTCATATTGGGTAAAATGCTGGGGAAGGCACGCGCCATCAGCGTTTTACCTGACCCAGGCGGCCCGGTCATTAGCATATTGTGTCCGCCGGCCGCGGCCACCTCCAGGGCACGCTTGACATGCTCCTGGCCTTTGATCTCCTGAAAGTCGGTCTCTCCCTCAGCCGGGTAAAAGACGGTTTCCGGGGGTATCGTCGGAGCAATCTCAGCCTGTCCGGTCAGATGCGTATACAATTCTTGCAGGGTTGCCACAGGGATGACCTCAATATCCGGGATCAGGGCGGCTTCGGGGGCATCCACCTCCGGGACATACAGTTGGCTGAACCCTTCCCGGCGGGCGAGGTCGGCCATGGGCAGCACCCCGCTGACATGCCGCAAACTGCCATCTAGGGACAATTCGCCCACGATCATGGCGCCGTTGAGCGCATCCGGGGAAAGTGCATCGGCAGCCACCAACACGCCAATTGCTATCGGCAGGTCGTAGATCGGACCAACTTTGCGGATTGAGGCGGGGGCCAAATTGACAATAATACGTTTACGAGGGTAAGGCAGTTCGGCGTTTTTGATGGCTGACTGCACGCGTTCCCGGCTTTCCTGTACAGCGGCATCGGGTAAACCAACCACAACCACCCCTGGCAGGCCGGAGCGAGTATCTACTTCTACATCCACCACTACACCGTCCAGGCCGATCACGGCACAGGACTTGACATTCGCTAGCATAGGTATAGTGTACCCGAAAATACCCGTTACTGTAGAATTTGGGAGAAAGTCATCCCAAATTACCTAATCATGGCTTTCTCAAAGTCAAGGATAAATGGGTGAATTATATTTACCCCATCTGCGAACCGATGAATTGTTTTCCTTTCCAAAGTGTGGTGTGATACAAATTGCTAAATGCCTCGCAAAATTAGTAAGTTTTTTTATGCCCCACCCTAATTGATGCCCAAAATTTCTGAGTTACCATCACCCTCCCCAAATTGGGGAGGGCTGAAGAGCCATTTCTATACAAAATACTGGCGGGTGGGGCGTGATAGAAACAATCTTATCTTGTAACGTTACCCCACCCTTTCGTCATTTTTTACATTCAATATTTTTGTAATTTTTAAGAGTGATAAACTGCCAATTTTTGGTTCAATCCGCTTCGTGATAAAATCAGACATGATACAGCCGAACACGCTCTAGTTGACTTTCCACCCCCATCACAGCTTCATTCCCGGCACATATTATCCATAGACAAGGATGGTATTAATTATGCTATCGACCAAATCTACCACTGCATGGGCGGAGATTGACGAGAACGGCAGGTTAATTCTGCCGCCAGACGTGCGCCAGAAATACGGGCTAAAACCGGGTGCCAAAGTGCGCCTGGATGAGAGCGGCAACCTGCTGCGCATGCACCGCCCGATCACCCAGCTGACCAAAGTCTATATCGAGCCAACCTCTGCCTGCAACCTGGACTGCATTACCTGCTTCCGCAATGATTGGGAGCAGCCTATCGGGCATATGAGTGAGGAGACTTTTGAGCGCATCTTTGAAGGATTGCAAAGCCTGGACCCGATCCCGGATGTGTACTTTGGCGGGATTGGCGAACCGCTCTTCCATCCCAAGACGATTGAATGGATTGCCAGGATCAAGACGTTGGGCGTCAAGGTGGAATTAATTACCAATGGCACCACCTTAACCAGACGCAAATCCCAGCAGTTGATCGATTCCGGGCTGGATTTGTTGTGGGTCTCCCTCGATGGCGCGACGCCTGAGACGTATGCGGACGTGCGCATGGGGGCAGAACTGCCCCAGATTGTCGCCAATGTGAAGCGTTTTGCCAAAATGCGAAAAGCCAGCCACTTCCCCGTCCCGGAGATTGGGGTGGCTTTTGTGGCGATGAAACGCAATATCCATGATCTGGCCGGGGTGATCAAAATCGGCAAGTCCTTCCGGGCCAAGCATTTCTCGGTGAGCAACTTGCAGCCCGCCACCGCCGAAATGCAGGACGAGCTGCTCTTCAAAAAATCGATCAACGACATTGCCTACTTGGATGGGGCCAAAGTCCCCCACCTTGATCTGCCCAAAATGGACCTCGACGAATACACCAAAGAAGCCATCTTTGCCGCCTTCAACAGCCAGTGCAGCATCAGCTTTGCGGGCAACAGCTGGGGTGGCGCAAACGACACCTGCGACTTTGTCGAATCGGGCACCCTGAGCATTGCCTGGAACGGCGATGTCAGCCCGTGTTGGCCGCTGATGCACACCCATGTAAGCTACCTGCACGGCAAGCCGCGCCTCTCTAAAAAACACATTATCGGCAATCTATCCCAGCATTCGCTGGAATCTTTGTGGATGCACCCCGAATACCTGGCCTACCGCGAGCGGCTGCACAATTTCGCCTATGCCCCCTGCACCTTTTGCGGCGGGTGCGACCTTTCGGAGAGCAACGAAGAAGACTGTATCGGCAACACCTTCCCCTCGTGCGGCGGGTGTTTGTGGGCGCAGGGTTTTATCCAGTGCCCTTGAACATGGTTTATCAATTATTGGTTTCCCAGGAGTGACGCGATGAAAGTAAATTTTTATGCCACACTGCGCCCCATCGTGGGGCAAAAAACAATTGAAGTAGACACCTCGAACGGCATCACCGCGATGGGCTTGATCCAGAAGGTGGTCACCGAATACCCCGCCATGCGCCCCGAATTATTGGATGAAGAGGGCAATTTCTACGGCCATATGAAGATGTTCATCAACGGCCGGGAAGTGGTCTATTTAGAAAAACAGTTTGACCATGTACTCCAGCAGGAAGATAAGATCGACATTTTCCCGCCTGTGGGGGGCGGATAGCGTGACCGTACCCCGCAAAATCATCATCCGGGAGATGCGCGGCATTCCCCATTTTTTGTTATGTGAATATCTGGTAGAAATGGGCGGGATGGCGGTCAGTGCAGATGTGATCGAAGCACCGCATTGGCGGGTGACACTGGAAAAGATGGAACCGTTCAGGATTGGTTCGCTGGCCGTGGGGCAAAACCGCCTGACAATTGAAGTTGACCCGGCCGAAGAGGAATCATTCTTCAAGGTGTTTTCTATAAAGACCTTCCGCGCCGGCGGCTAAGTGACTAATTACGACGAAAAAGGCGCACCGCACTTGTGCGCCTTTTATTCTGATCGAACGGAGTTCGATTTAATAAATATGAGTGGCTTGTGCCACTCATATTTATTTACTGATAATTTTTCCTAAGCTAAATGATCTCTAACTCCTTTAGCTTGGCCTCTGGTACAACACCGTTTTCCCAGCCGCGTTTCTCGTAATATTCTTCCAACATCAGGTCTAATTCACATACCTGGCCTTCAGAGCCGGGCATAGTGGAAGGTTCTTCCAAGAAGCGTTTGGGCAGATAGTCGCTGCCCTCAGCAAGGCCTGCCAGGTTGTTGTAGTAGCGTTCCAGGTTGTAGATGCGTTCTCCAGTCTTGAGCACGTCATCAGCCGTGAACGGCACACCCACCATCACAGAATACTGTTGGGCATATTCCTCTGCGCCTTGGGCAAATGCGCTAAACTTGCAAATGTCCATACTGTCCGAGAAGGCATGCACATTCTGGAAGATCATCACCAGTTCGCCCTTCCCTTTCCACTCAATCGGGTCTACGGTGAGGGAATTAAAAGGCATCACGCCCAGCTCGGCAGCCGGGGTGTAGGCACGCAGGTGGCATGCGCCCCGGTTGGAGGTAGCGTAGCCAATCCCCATGCCTTTAAGACCGCGCGGGTCGTAGGCCGGAATGCCCTGCCCTTTCACGGTCATTGCCAGTTCGGGGTGGCCGAAGTATTTGGCCGTTGCATTGGCCCCTTCACCCATAATTTTGCCAAAACCTTCGCGCTTACCGACCATTTCGGCGGCTTTCACCATGCTATGAATATCACCCCATTCCAGGGTGCCCTCATCTTTGGTGTAGCCTTTTTCGCTGGCTTCCATCCATACCGCCAGGGGGTGCCCGATCTCGATGGCATCAAACCCGTAATCATTGGCCACATCGATCATCTTGGCAACCGTAGCTGCATCGTTGTTGCCCAGGTTGGCGCCTACCGACCAGGACGGTTCGTACTCCACCGACTCCATGCGAAGACCTTTCCACGGGCCCTCGGTGATCTCAACTTCTTTCTTGCAGGCCACCGGGCAAGCATGGCAGGTGGGGTCGTTAACTAATATATTTTCTTTAACATATTCACCGCTGATCAACTCGGCATCATCCCCAAAGGAGGTGAACATGCTGTTTTTCGCCGGGAGTGCGCCAATGCTGTTGGTAATGTTCATCAACACATTGGTGCCGTACACCGACAAACCGCCTTTGCGCGGGCTGGTGATGTTCTCCTCGGCCATAATTGCTTTCAGCACCCGGCCGTGGGTATCTTTCCAGGTATCGCGATCCTCAGCTTTGGTGATTTTCTTTTTCGATTTGACCACAATGGCTTTGAGGTTCTTGCTGCCCCCCACACACCCGGTACCGCCGCGGCCGCTGGCGCGGTCATCTTCATTGATCCAGCAGGCAAACTTGACCAATTTCTCGCCGGCCGGGCCAATCGCGATCACGGTGAGGTCTTTCTCTCCATACATATCTTGGAAATACTTAATCGTTTCATGAACCTTTTTCCCCCATACCGCAGAGGCATCTTTAAGTTCGATCCCATCTTCGGTCACATACGCATACACGGGTTTTGGCGATTTACCCTTGAACACCAGGCCATCATACCCGGCCCAGCGCAGGCGTGCCGCCGACCACCCGCCGTGGTGGCTGTCTGTCACCGTGCCGGTAAGCGGCGATTTGGTCACTACAGCCATGCGGCCGCTCATGTTGGCTTCAGAGCCGGTAAGCGGGCCGTTCATAAAACAGAGGATATTATCTGGCGATAAGGGATCCACTTCTGGGCCGTTGTCAAAAACAAATTTAACGCCTAGCCCACGTCCTCCAATATATTTGCGTGCGAGATCCTCGGGGACTGCTTTGTATTCTGTGACGCCTTCAGAGAGATCTACCCACGCAATTCGGTTAGCATAACCACCGAGTGTCATAGGTGTCTCCTTTCGTATATAGAACATCAATAGAGTAGCATTATCAAAAGGCAAAGTCAATTTTAAAGAAAAATTTAAAGTCAAATTAGTTTTATTTCAAAGCCAACGTGCATTTTATTAAAATTGTGCTGTTCTCAGCTTTTGAGGGAGTGCCTGGTGGGAAGGATTTCTAATGATAAAATTTTTTCAAAGATATTAATTGATTTCCTCTTTTTATATTTGTGAAAGGGCATAATGTTGTATAAACTTGCCGCCTGTTCTCCCGAAAAACTGATCCTATGGGTGGGAGCCGGTATATCCATTAATTCGCCCACTGCATTACCTTCTGGTTGGGACTTGACTACTTTTTCTGTTTCACAAACTTGCGGGAAAAAAGTTTCAGATAGAATCATTACTATCTGGAAGCAAGCTAATCAGTTGATAAATGAAGACACGGCCAATCGTAGGATAGATATTATTCCTAGATTGGAATCTATATTAGATGAAATCTACAATGTTCAAAGCCGTTCTATCAACTGTCAGTTTAACTTCATGGAAGGGTTTAAATCCTATCTAACCGCCCCACCCAACACCAACCATCTTTCAATCGCTCAACTTTTCGCGCAGGGAGCGGTTATTATCACCACAAATTTTGACCTTTGCATTCAATCAGCCTATCTTAATTGGGTAAATCCTGGCGATGATTTAATTTCTCAAACTATAGATAACACCACTATTTATTCTTCTAAATCTCACGCAGAGTGCGGCAAAATCTGGCATATTCATGGAATTGCTGAGGATATTTCTTCGCTGGGGGCTACAATAAAAAAAGTAAAAGAAGGTCTAAGTACAGCTGTACAGAAACAATTGGATACATTGTTTACTACCTATGACCTTGTTCTTTGCTTAGGATACAGCTTCTCAGATGCTTTTGATATAAATCCTTATTTTGAGAGCAAACAAAACCAAGAATTTAAAGACACGCACGTTGTTTATATCAATCATTCGCCTTCTGGGAAAAAAGAAAATCTACCAACTGTTGAAAATTTGCTACAGTGTTTCGGTACACAAACAATTATTCACGATGACACCGCAAAAATAGTATCCGGCTTATCCAAAACCAGTCCTATTCCCCTATCCACTTTCGATTGGCAGGATGCTTTTTTGGCTCAAACAGAGTTGAAGGATATGGCGCTTGTTCGGCCTTTTCTTACCTGCCGCATTGCTAACTTGTTGGGGATACAGATCACCAAACTAGATTCAAACGCATACGCGCAAGCACTCGAATTTGAAGAACATTATCCGCATAATGCCTTTCACGATACAATGGCAGTAGTTTTACGCAGAGAAGGACACCATAAAGAAGAAAAGAAGCACCACCTATTGAAAGCAGATGTCTTTCCAGATAAAAAAGGGGATATGTTAGGGTTTTACTATTCAAGAGGGAACTACAAAGAAGCAGAAAAATATGCCAAACCTCTTTCTGAATTGTTTATTGAAGCCCGTGATCGTACAAAAGAATTGCCCTGGACGACATATACTTCTATGGCTGTATACTGCCGCCCGTTAGTCTATAAATACATCAAAAAATTTCCGTGGAAATTGATCCCTCCGCAAGAGCAGCAAACCCTGGAATCCTTAATACTACTCACCAATTTGCTGGGGCATCGTCCGCTAAAAAATGTACGCTATATCAATCAACTGGCTACCGCACTCCGGTTCCACTTGTTGTTCAAAGCCCTGCTCTATGGTGAAAATGATCTGGCAACTCAAGAGCGGATTTTATATCTTTATGGAGAAGGTGCCAGTGTAGATGGTTTTATCAGCGCGTATAGAGATATTGCCGTCAAGCATTATTACCTTGCTTTTCATTCCAATGTGAACTCAAATTTTAAACAAGCCATCAAGTATGCCAAGAAATCTCTGGCGCTTTCAAAACTGGTGGGAAATATCCCCGGCATCAAACGAATTTATCCTTTGTTATGGGCATTTCGCCTTTTGCAATGGGTAAAATTTCTCTATTGATAGCTTCATCCTCCTATTTCCATTTTAAAGAAAAATTTAAAGTCAAATTGGTTACCAATTTTGTAACAAATCCCTACCCTATCCGTATTAATACGTGAGAGGCTGAAGTTGGTACTGGAGTATTTCCTCCTTTATTAACCCATTTGGGTTGTCAGATAAATTCGCTAATTGCTGGTACCACCTCAATGAGAAGAAGCCGGCGCCACCCGGCTTCTTCGATTTTAAGCCCACTTCCCCTATAATAAATTTGTGCATACTTTTCCTGAATCCGTTTTAGACCGACTGGCCGATCACGCCTGCCCATCTATCCAACACCGCACGCGGGCAGAACTACTCGGTGAACCTGCGGGCGACGGCCTTCAAGCGGAAATTCTTCAAGACCCGTTAGTGCAGGATATCCTTGCCTCCCAAACGCCTGACGGCTGGCTGTGGCGCGGCTTTCACGGTTACGATGGGATGGAAGCTGCCCTGCGTATTCTGGCGGAGAAGGCTGTTTCTCCCCAGCACGCCGCTTTTGCCCGCGCTCTGGATGCGCTTGATGCGCAGCAAGACCGCGCTATCGGCGAGTTGGGCAATGTGGGCACCGTGCTGGATGAGGGCGGCTTTGGCGGGGTGCGCACCATGCTGGCTTGTTTGCTGGCGCGTGGTAAACGGCTGCAACACCCCCTGGTGTTAGCAGAAATTGACAAAGCGCTGGCAAGTTTTGAGTTTGTGCTGGGGGTCAATGCAATCGATGAAATTGTCGAACCGTTCAAAGATAAACTGGTCTTCAAGCCTGAGGTGCGCTGGCCGGGCATCTATCATCTGCGGCTGTTAGCCTACACCCACACCTGGCGCAGTAAACCGCGGGGCCACATGCTCGCACAGGCCGTGTCCAAATTAGCCGGCTTTTCTCCTATCCCCGAAATTCATGTGCGCTGGAAATCGCAGTGGATCGCCCCTGCCAGTTTCGGCATGCAGAACTTTATCCCCGATCTGGATACCCTGCCCGCCAACCGCTGGATGCCCTGGTTCCAGCATATGGAACTGCTTGCCCGGCTGGGCGTGCTGCCGCAGGTGCCTGCATACGCCCCTCAGATAAAAGCATTGCAAGCCATCCTGGCAGAGGGGCGGGGTTGGTTTACCAAACGCCTATCGCACAGCTATTTCCATAAGTGGGGTGCGTATACCGGTCTGGCCTTGGAGCGAGACTGGCGCGCTGCACAGCGGCGCATCAACGACCTGACTTTCCGCAGTTGGGTGATCTTGAAAGAAGCCTGATCTCGGAGATTCATTACAACGTAAACGCCGCCACCACCGGAGCGTGGTCTGGGGGAATTTTATCGGCGCGCAGGTTAGGGTTATCCCCAATTGATGGCAGTTCATCGGCATAATTGACAATGCTGTCTACAAACGGCAGAGTGCGATCCCCTTCCGCGTCCAAGGGGAACAATTCTTCCGAGGCAAAGATTTGATCCAGCAGCTCCTTGCGCCCGTGGTGGATACGGGAGTAGCGCCGGTCTTCGGAGATGAGGGGCGCCAGGTTGAACAGGCGGGCATCATCCCCTTTATCCGGGCGGTTGAAACCCAGAGTACCGATCTCGCTGCCGGTCGGGCCGGTAAGCAGCAATGAGGTCTGCGCATCGGGAATATCATTCAGGTCGCCCATCAGCACCAGCGGCTGCCCGGACTGGTTCTCCAGCAGTAAGTTGACCCGCTGGCGCAGGGTAACGGCTTCGGCTGCCCGGCGGTGCAGAGCAATCCCGGCCACCTGGGCGCGCTCTGTCTCATTTTGTGGGCTGAAACTACTGCCACCGCCCGGCCGGTGAAAAGTGAGCAGCTTGGATTTGAGGTGAGCGGTAATCACATAAATTGAGAGGTCATCCACTTCAATACGAATCAGCAAACCACCCCGCCCCATGCGGTTGAGCGGCACGGGCATCCCCTGGGCATTGAGATTGTAGATTTGAGTAGCAGGACCGGGTGGAAAGTCCGCAATGTCTTCAACCATGCTGATCTCATGCTTGGTGAGAAATGCCACCCGGATGCCGCGCCCATCGGGGAAAGCGGACACGATCCGGTTGGGGTAGGTGCCGCCCAAAGCCTGCTGCAAATCCAAGAGCGGTTCTTCGCCGCCAATTTCTTGTAAGCCGAGCACATCCGGGCTTTGCTGGTTGATCACGCCAGCCAGTAAGGCCAGTTTATGCCCGTAAATTTCAACATCTTCCTGCGCCGCGCCGATCTGCGGGCGGAATAAATTCTCTACATTCCAGGTCATCACCTTGAAGCCAATCATTTTCGCCTCCTTCACTTTTCCCAGCAGTTTGCTGGAGCCACCTGTCATTTTTAATTGTCCGAGCGATAGTGGGGTAGATTGATGCAAATTGCTTTGCTATGACTCTACATCAGTTAATTGGATAAAACAAGGTTGAATTTATTCGCCGCCTGGGAAAATTTGCGCTTTTATAAAAGAATGAGAAAAATATATATCTTTTTCCGGGCAAGCCGCTTATCTGGTATCATGGGGGGCAAATTTTGGGATGAGATTGGATACGGACATGAAAATTTTAATCGGATATCACCAACGAAGCGGAAGCACCCTGCTTCAGCATATTCTCAATGGGCATTCTAAGATTCGCTCATTCAGTGATGCCAATTCACTGCTGGTGCTGCCTGCAATCCTCTCCGGGTATACGCCGCCGGAAAATATTTGCGTCAAACCGATGGATAATTTCTTCTTATTCCGCCCCCGATTGCTTTACCGACGGTTCGATAAGTTCATCTGGTTGGCACGTGACCCGCGCGATTCTTACCTCTCCGCTCTGGAAGTAGGCTATGCCTACGGCCCCAGCCTGTGGCTGCCAGGGAAGAAATTGCACGGAATTGATGTAGGGCTGTTGAGACGCTGGCGGATCGTGTACCGCCAATTTTTCAACAATCGCAGCCGCTGGCACCTGGTGCGCTACGAAGACCTGGTCTCTAACCCCGATCCGGTGCTGAAAGACTTGTTCAGTTACCTGGAAGTGCCCTACGAAAAGGTCTATCCATTTGAAAAATTTAACTTTGCCGCCGGGGGAGACCCGAAACTGACCAGGACGAAGACAATCCACAGGAAGTCCGTACACCGCTACACCAGTAAGATGAGCCGTTTGCAGCAGCGCGTGTTTGAAAAGATCTTGGGCAAGGAGATGCGCGCTCTAGGGTATTTGTAGGGTTTGGTTATATGAACAACATTGAAAGAATTCAAGAAATTTTAGCGGCAACTAATCATCAAAATATTGGAGATAATCTTCAAGAAATTATAAATATCAGAAAGAAAATTACTAACCCAGTTGAAAAACAAATTATCGAGAATTTATTGGGAAGCATCAGACTAGTAGGATATACCTCAGACTTTGGAGATAGGCTGTTTTCATTACATCAAGATTTACCACGAGGGCTAAGTAATATTGAGATTACTCAACTGGTTTTATTAGAAAGGGCATTGCATGAGCTTTGTTATGCTTGTGAACAAGTGAATAACAACTCAACAATAAACGGGGAGGAGGCACCTCCTACTAGATTTTATTTAAACAGCATATACCCTTATGTTGCTTCTATGTTTCTTGTTGATCAAAGTAAACTTGATATAAAAGGTTTACAATTGGGAGGTTCTGTAACAAAAGCCCTACATTCAATAGAACTTGATGACTTTCTAAATCCCATTGCAGAAATACTTCATCGCCCCCTTACAGATAAAATCACATTTGGTGACACAATATTAAAACTCCGACATAGTTTTCTGGTTCACGGAGATTTTTCTCCAGACAGAATACAATTTCTTAATAGAAAGACAGAAATGCAGAATCCCAAAATTGGTGAAAATTTCTCGGATTTTATTTGGGATCTATATTATGAAATCCTACTGCTTCGCTTAAAAATATTAGCTTTACTATCCCATAATAATATTGATATTGAACAATCCATGATCCAATACTACGAATCACTCTAAATTCCAGGTGACTCTATTATTCTCTCATTCACATTTCCCCTCCCGATAATCGCCACAGATAACTACGCACTCTGGAACCTCCCCATGATTTGATGGGGAGACCGATAGACATATAGTATTGCAGCTAAGTTTCTTTGAGGGGAATAATTGAACGAGGGTTAGACTACTACATTCAAAATTTATATAGTTTGCTACCGGTTGTGAGCGTCCCAGAGGATGCCTCTATGGGTAGACCGCGTGGATAGTAATCACAAGTAATAGAAATAAAATAACACCGTAGTGGCGGGGTAACCCCGCCGCTACTTTCTTTCTAACATTATTCTTTCCTCTCCCGAATAGCCTTAGATAACTTCGTACTCAGCAACCTCCCCATTTATGCTAGAGTAATTCCCAACCATAACCTAACCTATATGTTGTAGGGTCGAAGCCTGCTTCGACCGCAAGACATTGCCAGCAATACATCTTGATAGCTGTAAACAAAATATCCTCAACCACATTCCCCCAAAGAAACCATATCTAACAGCCGGGTTCTATCTCGCTCTTGGCGCATTTTGCGGGCGTCTCAGAGGAGACCTCTACGGGTAGACCGCGTGGATAGTAATCATAAATATTAGAAATAAGATAACACCGTAGTGGCGGGGTGACCCCGCCGCTACAATTATTGCAAAAGACAAGCGATTTTGATAATTTTTTCCAATCTATTGTAGGGTCGAAGCAGGCTTCGACCGCAAGACGTCGCCAGCAATGTGCCTTGATAGCTGTCACTAAAGCGCCCTCAATCGCATTCCCCCAAAGAAACCATATCTAACACCGGGTTCTGGCTCGCTCTTGGCGCATTTTGCGGGTGTCCCAGAGGACGCCCCTACGAGTAGCTAGGTATATTCTCTGCAGGGTGACCCCGCCGCTACTTTTCATTTTCTCGTATGGATTTAAATTGAACGCCGTTTGATTAAATAAAAAAGGACGGGAACAATGCCCGTCCTTCAAATTTTGGGATAAGTAGCTACCCTTACAGCATCAAACTGACCGGATTTTCGATGTAATCGGCCAAAGCCTGCATAAACTGGGCTGCTTCGGCGCCATCGCTGACACGGTGGTCTACGGTGATGCTCGCTTTCATGCGCCAACCTACCGCCAACTCACCATCCACCACTACCGGCACCTGCTGGGCAGAGCCCACAGCTAAAATAGCCGCTTCCGGCGGGTTGATGATAGCGATAAAGTTTTCCACATCGAACATGCCCAAGTTGCTGATCGAGAAGGTCGAGTCGGAAATATCTTCCGGCTGGATTTTCCCCTCACGCACACGCCCCGCTTTCTGGCGCACTTCCTGCGAGATTTGACGCAGGGTCTTGCGGTCGGCATCGTGGCATACCACGGTCAGCAAGCCGTTGTCTACGGCTACCGCATTGCCCACATTGATGCGGCCAAACTGCACCACCGCATCGCCGTCCAACTTGGCATTCAAATTGGGGAAACGGCGCAGGGCAAGCGCCACTGCCTTGACGAGAAAATCGTTCACCGAAAGCTTCTCGCCGCTGCCTTGCAGCATGGCATTGGCCTGCTTGCGCATCTTCATGATCGGCCCCATATCATATTCATGGGTCACATAAAAGTCGGGAAAGTTCTGCTTGGAATCCACCATGCGGCGGCCAATCGCCTGACGCAGTTTGGTGAGCGGCACGCGTTTGTCGGCCGGGGTTTCGCCTACCGCCACACCGGCCAGGGGTGCTAACGGCGGACCGGCAGGAGCTGCTTCTTTCGCCGGGACTGCCTGTGGGGCTTGGGCCGGCTGTGTTTCGGGTGACGGACCGGCTTCTATCGCCGCGCGGACATCCTTTTTCATAATCCGTCCGCCCGGGCCGCTGCCGGAAACATTCTGGATCGATATACCTTCATCTTCCGCGATGCGGCGGGCTAAGGGTGAAGCCTTTACACCGTCGGGCAGATTCGCATCTCCGGTTGGGGCTTCGGCAGCCGGCTGCGCTTCGGCGGCGGGGGTAGCTTCGTCGGCTTCGGGTTGGGCGGCAGGTTCTTCTTCTGTGCCGGTCTCACCCACCAAAGCATCGAAATCAATCTCTTCGTCCGCTTCGCCCACCACTGCAATGGGGGTATTCACCGGGACGACTGAGTTTTCCGAAACCAGGTGCTTACGCACGGTGCCGGTATACATCGATTCGACTTCCACGGTTGCTTTATCAGTTTCAATTTCGGCCAGCAGTTCGCCTTTTTCCACCTGATCGCCTTCGGCTTTTACCCAACGCACCAGGGTGCCTTCGGCCATATCAAAGCCCAATTTGGGCATGGTGATTACATCAGCCATCGTTTACAAAACCTCCTTGACGGCCTTCACGATATCATCTACCTGCGGTAAGGCCATCTGCTCAAGATTGCGGTTATAGGGGAGCGGTACTTCTTTTTGGGCCACACGCTTGATGGGAGCATCAATATAATCAAATGCTTCTTCGTACAGCCGGGCGGCCACTTCAGCACCCACACCGTACGAACGCCAGCCTTCTTCTACCAGTACTGCCCGGTTGGTCTTCTTAAAGGATTCTATCACCGGACCCATATCTAGGGGACGCAAAGTGCGTAAATCCACCACTTCGGCGTTGATTCCTTCTTTCGCCAGCTTGTCGGCGGCTTCCAGGGAAAGCTGCAAGCCTTTGGAATAGCTCACAATGGTGACCGCATCACCGGGGCGCTGCACCTTAGATTTACCAATCGGGATGGTGTAATCGCCTTCGGGGACTTCGCCGCGCCACTGGTACAGGGTAGCATGTTCGATGAACAGCACCGGGTCTTCTGCGCGGATAGCCGCTTTGAGCAGCCCTTTGGCATCTTCGGGGGTGGCAGGAGCCACAACCCGCAGGCCAGGGAAATGGGCAAAGATAGCATCGGGGGTTTGCGAGTGGGTTGCACTCAACTGACGCCCACCGCCGCCCACCGCGCGGATGACCAACGGCACACTGAACTGCCCGCCAAACATGGAGCGCAGTTTAGGCGCTTCGTTGACAATATGATCCATTGCTGAAAAGGCAAAGTTGATCGTCATCAGTTCCGCCACCGGGCGCAGGCCGGTCATGGCAGCGCCAATCCCGGCGCCGATGATGGCCGCTTCCGCAATCGGGGTGTCGCGCACACGTTTGCCGCCAAATTGGTCGTAGAAGCCGCGGGTTACAGCATAGGTGCCGCCCCATACGCCGACTTCTTCGCCCAGGATAAATACTTTTTCGTCGCGTTCCATCTCTTCACGCAGCGCGTCGGAGATGGCCTGTCTTACGGTAATGAGTGCCATGTTAAAATTCCTCCGCGTAAATATCCGCAAATAGTTGATCTGCCTCAGGTTCGGGGCTGTTTTCGGCAAATTCCACCGCTTCTTCTACTTCTTGTTCCACTTCTTTAACCATCTTGTCGAGGGTTTCGTCGTCGGCTTTGCCGTTTTCTACCAGCCAGCGGTGGTAGATCCCGATTGGGTCATTCTCCTGCCAGCGTTTTACTTCCTCTGCCTCGCGGTAGCGTTCCGGGTCACCCATTGAGTGGCCGCGGTAGCGGTAAGTGAGGATTTCCAAGAAGTAAGGCCCGTTCCCTTCGCGGATATATTTAAGGGCTTTCTCGGTAGCTTTCATCACTTCTATCACATCCATGCCTTCTACCCGTTCGTTGGGAATATTGTAGCCTTCGGCTTTCTGGCGGATTTCGCTGACTGCGGAAGCGCGGTCTACTGCCGTGCCCATGCCGTATTGGTTGTTCTCACACACCCACAAAACCGGCAGGTTCCATACTTTCGAGAGGTTGAGACCCTCATGGAAGTAGCCGATATTGGTGGCACCATCGCCAAACATGCAGATGGTGATCCCGTCCGAGTCCTGGTATTGGTCGCCCAGCGCCAGGCCGGCGGCAATCGGGATGTGGGCACCGACAATTGCATGCCCCCCCCAGAAATTCTTCTCCACATCAGCCATGTGCATCGAGCCGCCTTTGCCTTTAGAGACACCGGTGGCCTTGCCCATCAGTTCGGCAATCACTTCGTTGGCAGAAATGCCCACATTGATGGCAACCCCATGGTCGCGGTAAGCGGTGATCATCCTATCTTGCGGCTGGCGAGCGGCGACCAATCCGGTGCTGACCGCTTCCTGCCCAATATAAAGATGTAAAAATCCACCCACCTTACCCTGTTGGTAAAGTTCGGCCGCGCGTTCTTCTACGCGGCGAATCATCACCATCTGGCGGTACAGGTCCAGATATTCTTCTTTTTTCATACTGAATAATCTCCAATCTTTGAGAATATAATTGCTATATGGTGGTCTGTAGTTTGACCCAACTGCCAAGCAGACCGTTAAATTATACCAAATCTGTCTGATTTAGGCGTAATAGCTTTGTTAACCTTCAGGCTGGTTATTCACTTGTTTCCTTACCTCTGCAATGTAAATTTAGGATACCATAAAAATATTCTTGGTAAAACCATAAGACAAGGATTGCTTCCCCTATTCACGATAGCTGCGCAGGTCCCCAACGGCAATTAAATGAGACCTGCCGGACCATAAAAGATCCGGCAGTCGTAGGAGTAGGAGGTATAAGAATTGCTAAAAATAAATGATGTTAATCAGCCGCCTCTGGGGTAGGTAGTTTGTCCGCCGAGGCAAGCCCGGTTGGGGCATCAGTATCTTCTGTTTTTGAGTTCGGCACTTTGAAAAACAACCAGACCGGCAAAATGGTGATGAGGGTCACGGCGGCAGTGATATAGAAGGGCAGCTTTGGTTCAAAGTTTTCCCAGAGATATGCCCCGATGTAAGGTGCGGGCAGCGAGATGAGGCCAATGCTGCTGTAAAACACGCCGCTGAAAATCCCCAGCATGTTGTGCGGCACAGCCTTCGAGACCAGGGATTGGTACGCCGGGCTGAGCAGCCCCACGCCGATCCCGGCAATCACCCAGGAGGTAATAAAGCCGACATAGGAAACGGTATTGAGAAAGATAATCATGCTGATAAAGTTCATGAAAAAGCCGATCACCATGGGGACGCGTTCGCCATAACGGTCTGACAGCCGCCCAGAAAGCATCGGGGTGAACATCCAGGCCAGCGAGAAGATGGAACCCAGCAGCCCAATTTGGGTAGCAGATAAACCGCCAATCTGGTCCAGGTAGAGCGGTTGAAGCTCGCCAGAGAGGCGGAAAGAAATATCGCGCACGCCATCGGTGACCAGCAGCCAGGTAAGCAGCCCCCCGCCCAAGATCATGGCCCACATCTTGCGGAAGCTGGACTTGAAAGAATCGGTGGAAAGCTCTTGGGTGGCCGCCTGATTTTCTTTGGGTTTCATTGTGTTTGCCATCCACACCCGCAGCCCGGCGGCAGTGGTGTAAATAGCCGCCGAAACGATCAACATGCCGCGGAATCCCCACAAATCGGCCAGGAACCCGCCCATTGCCGGGCCAATCACACCGGTGATCTGGTAGATGGTATCGGTGATGCCGTAAACTTTGCCGCGGTTCTCATCGGCAGAATTTTCGGCGATAAAAGCGCTGAAGCTGGGGCCAACCAACGCTCGCGGAAAGCTGATGGCCATAATCGCCACCATCATCCACTGCCAGGTGGGCGCCACGGTGAGGGCGAAAAACCCGATCACGCCACCGGCACTGCCAATGGCAACCGCTTTCAGGCGGCCAATCGAGTCGGAGATCCACCCACCGAAAATTTGCAGCACAAGCATCACGACGGAAGAAAGGGTAAATACCAAACCTACTTGCTGAATGCCGGCGCCTAACTCGGTGAGATAGATCGGCAGCAGGATCGGATACATAGAAGCGGCGATGTTTGCCAGGATCATGGCGAACATAAACCAGCGCAAAATGGGGGAAAGCAAAGATTGTTTTTGTTCGGTTTCCATTTCGTACTCTAAAAAGGTCTATCAGCGGGAGGATTGGTTGGGGGGGGGTCAGGGCATCAACGGGTAGAGATGTTGATGTTGTGATGATCGAATTGGTCTTCCTGATAAGGATAGTCGGAGACCAGACCCAGCCACCGCATGAGAGTGATAAACAACAGGCAAACGCCGCGCCAGAGGACTTGCAATAACTTGAACGCCCATTTCATCTTGGTCTCCTTTTCTGAGTTTGTTGATTCTCTATATTAGATATATATCTAATATAGATTATAGTCTAACAAAAAATAAATGTCAAGAGTTAATCACCGCCCTCCAAAGGGACGGCCAGCGCAGGCTCAACCAACGCCTCCTCAGTCTCTTTTGGCGGCACCTTGAACTTGAACCAGATCGGAATAATCGTGACGGCAGCCGCAATGGCTGTGATCTGGAACGGCAGCTTCGGGGTGAAGTGATCCCACAGATAAGCGCCAATGTAAGGAGCCGGCAGCGAGACGAAACCAATACTGCTGTAAAACACACCGTTGAACACACCCAGCATGTTTTGCGGTACCACCTTAGAGATCAACGACTGGTAAGCCGGGTTGAGCAGCCCAACACCCAGGCCAAAGATGATCCACACCGCTGCAAACCCGGCAAAGGTCAAGGTGTTCAAGAAAATCACCATGGCAACAAAAATCAAGCCAAAGCCCATCGCAATCGGCACGCGTTCGCCGCGCTTATCCGCGATGCGGCCGGAAACAATGGGGGTCAGCATCATCGCAATCGAGAAGATAGAACCTAAAACGCCGATCTGTTCAACCGTGATCCCGCCGATTTGTTCCAGATAGAGCGGCTGCAGCTCGCCGGAGAGACGGAAAGCAGTGTCGCGCACACCATCAGTGACCAAAATCCAGGTCAGCACCCCACCACCCACCATCAGCCCCCACATCTGCTTGATGCTGGACTTGAATGCGCCCATCGAGAGGTCTTGGCTGCGAGATTCGTTTGCCTTCTCGGTCATTGTCGTCGCCATCCATACCCGGATGACTGCCGCAGTGCCGTAGACCCCGGCGACCACAAACATCATCGGGCGAAAACCGAACTGCCCCATCAGCAAGCCGCCCGACACCGGACCAATCACACCGGTGATCTGGTAGATGGTGCTGGTAAAGCCGTACACCTTGCCGCGGTTCTCTTCAGCCGAGTTTTCGGCGATAAAAGCGCTAAAGCTCGGCCCCACCAGCGCGCCAGGGAACATACTGACCGCCATTGCCACCACCATCCACTGCCAGGTCGGTGCCAGCGCAACCGCCAGAAAGCCGATAATGCCGCCGATACTGCCAATCGCGATGGACTTCAGACGCCCAATCGAATCGGACACCCAGCCGCCAAAGATTTGTAACATCAAACTAACCAGTGAAGTAACCGTAAACACCAACCCCACCTGCTGCACGCTGGCACCCAACTGAGTGAGATAAATAGGAAGCAGCGTAGGGTACATGGCAGAAGCAATATTTGCCAGGATCATGGCGAACATGAACCAACGTAGGATCGGGGTTAAAATTGGTGTTTTCTTAGAATCCTTTTCCATTTTCTTTCCTTGGCTTCAATAAATTTAAGGTTTTGTTTGTAATATTTGAAATTATACAATATATATTTAATATTTTCAATATATTTTTGAATTTATTAATCTTTAAGTTACGGTTTCTTAATCTAGGGTTTAATTTCTTGATTTTTCAAAGAAGAAAGACTCTTAATAGGTTAAAGGAACGTCAAGGAGGATAAGAATATCATAAAATTAGAAAATGTGTTCTATTTAAAGGAAGATGTCAATAAATTGATCGGTGAACTACGCACAAATTTCTAAAAATGATTCCCCTTTCCCTTTCTTTCCCCCTTGGGTTGGTGATATAATTTCCTCCACTATTATCGGTGCATGATCAATACATACACTATAGGAGCATTCAAAATGGCAAAGGCACATATCGAAGCAGGCAACTGTGGCTACAGCGCCGACGTGGAAGCCGTAGCGGGGGAAAACCGAAGCGTTTCCCTAAAGATCACCAGTGATTGCAGACATATCCAGAAATTGGCCGAGGAACTGACCGAGGTCAACGCTTTTAATGAGATCTCGCCCAAGCGTGGCGATCCCGTCATTTTGGCAAAAGGGATGGAGTATTGTGTTCACGCCTCCTGCCCTGTGCCGGTAGGGATCATTAAAGCGGTGGAAGTGGCTGCGGGGTTGGCCCTGCCGCAAGTTGCGAAGATCGAAGTAGAAAAATAACTTCTCTCGCCCCCAAAATCAGAACGGATAAACCCAGCCGTTCAATCCAATACATTCCAAACAGCCCGATTGAGGTCGATCCAGCGCGCCCGGCTGCCGACATCGGACAATAAACGGTTGCAGGTAAACGCCACCACAACCTGTTGGTCGTGGTCTGCCCAGGCCATGCAGCTGCGATTGCCCACATGCCCAAAGGTATGCGCCGTGCTGCGCTCGGTAAAGATCGATTCGCCGTCTTCCGGGGTGGTTTCCCTGCCCCCTAAATGGAAGCCATACGCCCACAAGCTGTACCGGTCTACGGTGTGATCTCTGCCTTCATACCCCAAGGTGGTTGCCTGCCGGATTGTTTCTGGCTGCAAATACTGCTTCCCGCCCACCGTCCCCCCACTGACCAGCATATGATAAAAGCGCGCCAGATCACGGGCCGTGCTGTGCAGCGAGGCTGCCGGAACCACCGACCGCCGGATGGTACGCAGATTGAACAGGGTCGCCAGATTTCGTTGTTCCTCCACCCCGGAGATAATGCGGGGAGATTCCCCCAATTTATCAGCCGGAATTTTTAGCCAAGAGTGCGCCATGCCCAACGGTTGGGCAAACTGCTGCCAGAAGAAATCCTCAATCGGCTGGCCGCTTACCCGCCGCACCACTTCCCCCAGAATAAAACCATAATTGACAAAGTGGTAACCCATCTGGCTGCCGGGTTCGTACTGCGGCGCCAGGCTTGCCAGGTAGGCCATGTTCAGCTTCCAGAACGGCCACAAAGGGATCATCGCGTACAGGCCGGCCGTAGGCATGCCCGCCAGGTGCAGGAACACCTGCCGGATGGTGATCTTTCCTTTCCCCTTTTTGGCAAACTGGGGCCAATATTCGGCCACCGGGGCATCCAGGTCCACTTTGCCCTGCTCGATCAACCGATGTACACAAACCCCGGTGATCGCTTTGGTCGCAGAGAATACATAAAAGGGCGTATCGGGGGTGACCGGTTTGCCGCGCGCCGTCCCGGCAGCCTCGTCCACCAGCACCTGCCCGGCTTTGAGCACCACCAGTTGGGCGGCAGGGTGCAGTCCCTCGGCAATCTGCCGGTGGAAAAGCGCCACCAACACCTCCACTTTAGCCGGGTCTACCCCGGCGGCTTGTAAGTCTATAGGCAAAGAATAGTTAATTTCCGCACTCATAAAAAGATTATACAACGCGATAGTTACCGGGGAAAATACTACTTTCTACTAAGTTTTTTCGCTGATGGTCTGATGACTACGTGCTTGCATCACCAACAATAACGACTCTTCCTGCCCCACCCGCCAGCACCATGCAATAAAGAGACCGCTCAGCCCTCCCCAGCAAACTGGGGAGGGTGATAGACATTATGCTGTTCTAGGTGTAAGTCGGGGTGTGGGGCTAACCAAAATCACCGATCTCTGACTCAAACTGAATATCCATCTTAACGTATATCAAATTGGTTTATTGATAATCTGATAACTACTTCCTTAATTCACCAACAATGCCTGCTCTTTCTTACCCCACCCACCAGCACGATGCAATAACAAGGCCGCTCAGCCCTCCCCAGCAAACTGGGGAGGGTGATAGACGCCATGCCATTCTAGGTGTAAGTCAGGGTGGGGCCAGTAAAATCGCCGTTCTCTGCCTCAAGTTCGATTACGATACGACGTCTTTGATTCTGCAATGCCGACAAACCGATTCCCGATCGACAGCAGTCATTTTCGAGATTCCTCCTCACCTTTGCGGAGCAAAATTTTGCTCTGCAAAAGCCTCGTTCGGGATGACAGCAGAAACAATTATTCAGAGACCCTCTTAGAGGTACAAACTATTCCCACAGCCGCTAGTGGAGATGTTTCACCGCGCCCTCCCCAACTCAATGTATAATGGCGGCATGGATCTTTCAGGCCTGCCGCGCACCAACCACAAAACCATCCCTCCCGAATACCTCGATCTGATGGGGCACATGAACGTGATGTGGTATATGCACCTGTTTGACTACGGCACCCGCACCTTGTTCCGCTCCTTTGACTTCGGGGAAGATTACGTGGAACGCACCAAGATGGGCAGCTTTGCCCTCGAAGCCCACATCCGCTACCTGAATGAGGTACGCGTCGGCCAGACGGTGAGCGTGTATTCCCGCCTGCTGGGGCGTTCGGCCAAAACGCTGCATTTCATGCACTTTATGCTGCGGGAAGAAGGCCAGCAGTTAGCCGCCACCATTGAAGTCCTCACCGCCCACGCCGACCTCACCCAGCGCAAGATCACCCCTTACCCGCCAGAAGTTCTGGCAAAGATCGACCCAATGCTGCACGCCCACCAGGCTTTAGACTGGGATGCGCCGGTCAGCGGCACAATGGGTATCCGTAACAAACAAGGGTAAGTCTCCAAACGGGGGAGGAAACACGCTTTTTCCCTTTTAAACCACCCAACCTCCATCCATCCTCCCAAAACCCCGCACTTGACAAAATTTTTTCTTCTGCTAAAATGTTTTTAATTCACTAAAATTTATTTTATCGAGAAAATATATTATGACAGACCCAAAATTTCAGCCCAAAACAGAGATCATGATCACCGACCTGGACGCCCTCAAGATCATTGCCGACCCTACCCGCAACCAGATCATGGAAATTCTCACCCCCAAACCGCTCACCGTCAATCAGGTGGCGAAAAAGCTGGGCAGCGATGCCAGCAAGCTGTACTATCACTTCAACCTGCTGGAAAAGAACGGCTTTATCACCGTGGTAGACACCACCATTCGCGGCAACCTGGTCGAAAAGCATTACTGGATCAGCGCCTACAGCTTTGATCTCGATCAAAGCATACTCAACTTCAACGTCGATACCCCCGAAGGCACTGAGACGATCATCACCCTGGTGCTGGCCAACATTGAGGCCACCCGCGAAGACCTGCGCCGCAGCATGTATGCCCGCCACCAGCAAATCCAAGACGGCGCCCCGAAAAATCCGCGTTCGGTGATGGATCACCGCAGCATGCTCAACCTGCCGGACGATAAGGCCTTTGAATTCCACGAACGCCTGAAAGCTCTAATCGATGAATTCCAGGAGGAAGAAGAAGCGCTCAACCAGGAAAAAACCGATCAGAAAACCATTCCGTGGGGATTATCGATCGTTTTCTACCCCAGCTTCTATTTCAACAGCGGGGAAGGAGACCCAAATGAGTAACGCCCAAAACCAGACTGTGCAGCCCAAAAACATGCGCACATTCCTCATTATTTGGGTGGGACAATTTATCTCCATGATCGGCTCCGGGCTGACCGGCTTTGGCCTCAGCGTGTGGGTGTATACCGAAACCGGGCAGGCAACCCCCTTTGCGATCAACGCCCTGGCGTTCAACCTGCCGCGCATCCTTTTCGCACCCATCGCCGGTTCCATCGCCGACCGCTTCAACCGCAAGCGGATCATGATCTTGGCCGATACCGCCGCAGCCGTTATCACTGCCGGGCTGGCGGCCCTCATCTTTACCGACCAGCTCCAAATCTGGCATATCTACATCGCCTCGGCATTATCCTCCACCTTTGGCGCTTTTCAGGAACCGGCCTACCGCGCCTCCATCACCATGTTAGTGCCCAAAAAAGACCTGGCACGGGCGGCGGGTATCCAGCAGATTGCCAGCGCAATGTATTCGATCTTGGTGCCCCTGCTTGCCGGTGTACTTTACGGCATGATTGGCTTTCGCGGCATTATCCTGGTCGATATTATTACCTTCTTCTTCGCCATCTCGGCATTACTCTGGGCGCATATTCCCCAACCCGAACTGGTCACCGATACCGGGGAGAGCGGCAAAGGCGTGCTCTGGCGCGACATCCGCTTTGGCTGGAATTATTTGGTGCAGCGCCCCGGCCTGCTCACCTTGCTGTTCTATTTCGCCGTGGTCAACTTCTTCCTCAACCTCTCCGGCGTGCTTTCCGGGCCGCTGGTGCTTTCCTACGGCACGGCCACAGAGATGGGCGTGGTACAGATGGCAGGCGGGGCCGCCATGCTGATTGGCGCCATCCTGATCGGCACCTGGGGCGGGCCGGAAAAACGCAAGGTATGGGGCGTGATCTTTGCCATCTTCTTGTCCGGGTTCGGCTTTTTCATCATGGGACTGCGCCCCAACACCTGGGTCATTTCTGTCGGGCAGTTCGTTTTCCTGTTCTTCATCCCCATTGCGGCCGCCCTCAGCCAGGCCATATGGCAAACCAAGGTGGCACCCGATATTCAGGGGCGCGTCTTTGCCATCCGTTCGACCATCTCCCAATCGATCATCCCGATTGCCAGCCTTTTGGCCGGCCCACTGGCCGATAAAATCTTTGAGCCCCGGATGCAGCCCGGCGGACAGCTGGCAGATACCTTTTTTGGCCGTTTCCTGGGCACCGGCCCCGGCCGCGGTATCGGCCTGATCTACCTGATCTGTGCCGCATTCTTATGGGTTTCCAGCATTGTGGTCTTTACCTATCCGCGGGTGCGCAACCTGGAAACTGAAATTCCCGACGCCATCCCGGATGATGCAGAATCTGACCCGCAAGAGACCGAATTGGACGAAAACACAGAACAACTGGCACCTTCGCCAGCAAAATAAAAAATCCCCCCTTCTCCGCAAAGTGGCTGTTCCCAAAACAGGGCAGCCATTTTGCATTTAACCGCCTGCTGTTCCGGTCGCTCACAATACCCGTACCCGCGCTCTCATTTATAAGATTCGCATACCTTCTTCACAAATTCTACATATCTCCTTTTTATCATCTAACCAATAGATTAGACCAAATTTTCAATTTCAAGAATTAATGTTTTTTGTTTCAAAAAAGGAGAGTTGACATGATAAAAAAGATCATTATGGGCGTTTTAGCCTTCACTATCGTAGGTGCGGCTGCTGCCGGATTTATTTTCAATAAAAATAACCCCCAAGAGCAAGCTGTTTCCCCAGAGATTGTTTTAGATCAGGCCGCGGCAGAAGATACCGCCGTCGCAGAAAACAATCTCGAAACCCCACAAGAGACCGTGGTTCAAAATGAGCCGATGGCCGAAGAAATGTTGGGAGAACCTTTTGAGTTGAATGGGCAGATCACCGCCATGGATGCCACCGGAATGGACTTGCTGCTGGAGAGCGGCGAAAGCATTTACGTAGAGCTTGGCCCACAAGAATATTGGCAAAGCCTGGGTATTCCCCTCAATGTCGAGGACATGGTACGCGTGGCCGGTAATGTAGCCGATGATATGTACCACGCCACTACCGTAAGCACCGCCGATGCTCAAACCCTGGTGCTGCGCTCGGATACCGGCGCACCGATGTGGAGCGGAGGGATAGAAAACGCGGGCGGCGCTAACGGCACGGCAGACGGCGTCGCCACGGGCGCGCATACCCCTGACCCGCAGACGCAGGTACTCCCCGAAGATTGGGTGATGCTGGAAGGCACCCTGGCAGGCGTGACCAACGGCACAATGACGATTGATACCGCCGACGGCATCCGGGTGACTTTCCAATCCGGGCAGCCGCGCTTCTTCCAAAGCCAGGGCGTGACCTTTACCCTGGGCGAAGCTGTCAGCGTGTACGGCTATTACAGCGGCGACCAGTTCGTAGCCGGCGATGTCACCCAGGTAAGCACCGGACTGCGTGTGTTCCTGCGTGACCCCAACGGCCGCCCGCTGTGGGCTGGCCCTGGCGGAAACGGCAACGGCAATGGCAACGGCGGGGGCAATGCAAACGCCCCGACTGCCGCCAGCGCCAACAACTAACTTTGGGTCTCCCATAAGCTGATAGGAACATACCATGTCCGAACAAGAAACCCAAACCAAGCCTTCCTTGCTCAAGCGCGTATTCCAGTCCGCCCAGCGCGGGCCGCTCTTCCCGCAGGAAGACCGCGACCGGATGAAAGCGGTGATGAACAACCTGGTACTGCACATTCACCCTTCCAAGGTCGCCAAACCCACTCTCAAATTCACCTACACTTTTGGCCTGGGCGGGCTGCTGATCCTGCTGTTCACCGTCCTGGTAGTCACCGGCGTACTGCTGCTGTTCGTCTATACCCCCTCCCCCGATGCGGCCTACGACAGCATGATCGCCCTACAAACCGAGATCACCTTTGGCAACCTGATCCGCAACCTGCATCACTGGTCGGGCAACCTGATGGTTGTAGTGGGCGTATTGCACCTGCTGCGTGTCTTCTTCACCGGCGGTTTTGCACCCCCGCGCGAGTTCAACTGGCTGATGGGCATTGCCCTGCTGCTGTTGATCGTGGCAGCCAACTTCACCGGCTACCTGCTCCCCTGGGACCAGCTGGCGTATTGGGCTGTGACCGTAGGCACCAGCCTGCTGGGCTACGTCCCCGTGGTAGGCGATGCCATCACCCGGCTGCTGCTGGGCGGCCCCGAAGTGGGCGCCGCCACCCTGACCAATTTCTACGGCCTGCATATTGCCGTGATTCCCTTGACCATCTTTGCCATCGTTTCCTTCCACATCTGGCGGGTGCGCAAAGACACCCTGACCGTCCCACGCAAGCTCAAAGACGACCCCAATGCCAGGGTAGAAAAAGTCACCACCCTGCCGAACCTGGTGAACATTGAATTTGTCTTTGCCCTGGTGATGCTGGCGTTGATGATTGCCTGGGCGGCTTTTGTGAATGCCCCGCTGGAAGAAGCCGCCAACCCGGCCCACAGCCCCAACCCGGCCAAAGCGGCCTGGTACTTTATGGGCTTCCAGGAACTGCTGCTGCATTTCCACCCGGTGTTTGGCGCCATCGTGATCCCCGGCCTGGGGCTGCTGGCGATGTTTGCCCTGCCCTACCTGGATAAAGACATGGAAACCTCCGGGGTCTGGTTCCGCTCTATCGAGGGTCGTTGGCTGGCCGCTTTCAATGCACTGGCCGGGGTAGTGCTGACCGGCGCTTTTGTGCTGCTGGATGAATACTGGCTCAACCTGCCGGAGTGGCTGCCCTTCCTGCCCAACATTATCAGCAACGGCTGGGTGCCCACCGCGGCAATCCTGCTGCTGGTGATACTGTATATTGACCTGCTCAAAGGATTCAAATTTAAAAAGTGTGAAGTTTATCAGGCAGTATTTACCCTGCTGTTCACTTCCTTTGTCACCCTTACCTTGATCGGCATTTTCTTCCGCGGCGAAGGAATGGCCCTAGTTTTACCGTGGAGTTAACCATGACAGAAAAAAATATTTCTCGACGAGATGCCCTCAAAGTGCTGTGGGCGGCCAGCGGTGCGCTGGTAGTAGGCGAATTTACCTTTGTAGGGTTGAAATTCCTTTCCCCTAAAAAGACCGATGGCGAGTTTGGCGGCGTGTTCAACCTGGGCGCCCCGGCCCAATACCCCAACGGAAGCGTAACCCCGGTGGAAGCCGGCCGCTTTTACCTGGTGCGCCTGGAAGACGGCGGGCTGCTGGCGCTGTACCGCAAATGCACCCACCTGGGCTGCGCCGTGCCCTACGAACCCACGTTAGGGCAGTTCGTGTGCCCCTGCCACGGTTCGGCTTTTACCCTCAACGGGGATGTGCAGAATGCCCCCGCTCCGCGGGCGATGGACCTGTTCTCGCTGACGATTGAAGAAGGCGAAATCGTGGTCGACACGGGCAAAGTGGTGGAGCGCGACCATACCACTGCTGACAACATCGTGTACGCCTGAGCGTGATAAGGAGACCGACATGAACTCATTTATGAAAATTCTCGGTTTTACCGCCACCCTGGCGTTGATGGTACTCATCCCATTGTATCTCTGGCACGAACCCGAAGTGCAGGGGCAAATCCAATTCGACCGGCAGGTGAGCGTGATGATTGCCGCCACCGATATTTACGCTGAGAACTGCGCTGTCTGTCACGGCGGCGCGGGCGAAGGAATTGGCACCATCCCGGCCTTGGACAGCGACGCCCTGCGCACCATGCCGGAAGAAGAAATCTTCAAAGTGATCATGCGCGGCCGCAGCAACACCCAGATGGCCGCCTGGGGGCAGGAAGAGGGCGGTATCCTTACCTATGCAGAAGTGCAGGACATGGTCACCTTCATCCTCAATGCCAATTGGGGCAATGTGGAACAACGCGTGGCCGACCTGGGCTTGACCCCGCCGGAAGTGGAAGTGTTGGAAGTTTCCGATGAAATGATTGCCAACATCAGCGCCCTGGAAGGCGGCGAAACCTTAACCAGCGGCTTGCTGGTGTATGCCGAAAACTGCGCCGCCTGCCACGCCAGCAATGGCGCAGGCACGGCAATTGCGCCCGCCCTGAACACCGAAGAGGTGCGCGCCCAAACTGCGGAAGACCTGCAAGCCACGATCAATAACGGCGTTGCCGGCACCCTGATGGCAAGCTGGGCAAATACCCTAACGACAGAGGAAACTGGTGCTGTGATCGAATTCTTGCTGCGCTGGCCGGAAGTAGAATCCTCCGGGATCGAGTTCCCCGAAGCTGCAGTACCCACCTTCCCCTCCACCCCGGAGATGATCGCCGCCGGTGACCAGCTCTTCCATGTGGCCTGCAAATCTTGCCACGGGGTAGAAGCCTACGGCAGCCCGATGGCCCCGGCGCTGAACACCCCGACCTTCTTGGCCGATACGCCGGATGCCGCCATTTACCAGATCATTGCCGGGGGCATCCCCGGCACGCTGATGCCCGCCTGGGGCAGCCGTCTCTCCGAGACCGAGCTGCAATCGCTGGTAGCTTTCCTACGTAGTTTGGAGGACAGCGGCCAGCCCATCTTACAACAGTAAACAGCCGTTGTTTGCTGTCAACTCCCCTTCGAAAACACCTCCCGAAAGTTGGGAGGTGTTTTCCTATTTGTCTTATATTTTGAGGGCTATCATCCGCGGGAAAATCACAAAAATATGTGTACTGCCCCACCCGCCAGCATTTTGCTTGGTAGTGGTTCAGCAGCCCTCCCCAAATTGGGGAGGGTACTGGGCATCTCTGATTGCTATGGCGTTATTCTGGGTGGGGCGGAAATAAAATACAAAATACCGACTACCTGTCAATTTGTTTGCCAGGCAGAAACTTAAAATCTATTTCTTCTGGTCGTCTTCTTCAAAGTAGACCGACATCAACTCTACCAGAGACAAATACCCCACCACGCGGTAATGCTGGTTGACAACCGGCAGCCCGGTCGCCTTGAGGTTTTGCATCTGCACAAAAGCCTCTTCCAGGGTGCCGTCCTGCACCACAAAAGCCGGCTCAACCATAATGTCGAAGGCGCGCTGGTCGGGGTCCATGCGGGCATAGGCAATCGCTTTATCGTACTGCTCGGGGTTCTGCAAGAACTTCTCTGGCATGGCGGGCACCAACATCAGCTCGGCAAACCATTCTTCCTGGATCATGCCGACCAAACGTTCTTCCTGATTGATCACACACACCACCGGTACCTGCGGGTTGGCAAGGAAAGCCTTCATCACTTCTTTGATCGGCGTGTCTACCGTGACCACGGTGGGCTTGTTGAGATACTCTTTAAACACATTGACCAACTTCAACTTGCGTTTTTTGCGCCAACCGGTGAGCGTTTTCTCGCCATGCATATCTTTAACTTCTTCCTCAAACCAGCCTAACAGGTTCTCGGTGCCTTTGTGTTTGCGGGCTTCGGCTTCTTTTTTCTCTTGGGCTTCTTTTTCAATCTTTTGCGTGTCGCCCCATTTGCGCAGGCCAAGCGCTTTATTGACCGGCACGGTGAACAGAATCCCGCTGTGTGGGCGGTCGAAGCCACCCACCACGCGTTCTGCCTCGGAAACCGCACTTGCCAGGGTATTCTCGCTGTCTACCAGACTGATGAGAATGCGCTGGTGCGGGGTGGCCTGGTCTACCAGGTTCAAAATGCTTGCCAGCCCGCCGCGCTGCATCTGGTTGACGGCATGGTAACCGCCCTCGCTGGGCAGCAGGGTAACACCCGGAATGCCAATATCCCGCCAGGCATCCAGCAGTTCCGAAAGTTTATCTAAGTTATGTAAGATCACCACGATCAATGTAAGCATATATAACTCCAATGCAGCTGCCCCTTTCCGAAACAGCTGGCTTGGTCTTTTCTATCGAACAGGCGGATTATAGCATACCTGTTTTCCTCAGCGCATCCCATAAAACCGGATAGAGTCACGCTAAAAAGAGGGGTCTAACCCAATTGTATCTCCCAATCGTCTGAATGGGGGTAAATATTTGGTTAATAAGCGGGCACCCATTTTTACTGGTTCACCCCGCACTGTACCACCTCCAGCGAAGCGATGATCTGATCGAACACATCCAATGCAGGGGTGTACCCGGCGGGATTACTGCCAAGCTGGGCCGCCATGCCATTGTAGTAGTCCTTGGAGGCCGCACCGGTAGAATCTGCATAGACCGCATCGGGCACCTCGCCGGTTTGCGGCAGGTCTGCATGGCTGATGTCAAATTGAGCGGAAAGATAGCACGTGCCATCACTGCTCAGACCCTGGTAGATATAGCGCAGATTATCGTTATCCACCGGGGCAGCCGCCTGAATGCCATAACTGGTGACAAAGCGAATCCCGGTGCCGCCGGTAAAGTTGACCGCCGCCGGGCTGGCAACCATTTGCTGGTGACCGCATTGGTAAAAGAAATCTCGCACGGGCAGTTCGGGCACGCAGGTAAGATCGGTCAGGCTGCCGCTGTTCAGCAGGGTTTGCAGTTGGGCAATCGTTTCCACCGATTCGGGGTAGACCAGTTCATAAGAATAGGTCGGCACCATCGAGATCACGCCGTTCAACGCCGGCAGGGTAAAGTCTATATGCCGCGGGCTGGGGTAAACGTATGGTCCTTCCAGGGCTGCCTGCGCCACCATGGGTACAATTTCCGCCAGGGAAGCATCATATTTGAGCGCGGCCCCTTCCAAACCGACTTCGGTCTTGGCATCGGCTGCCGGTTGTGCGTCAGCAGCGGGCTGCTGGTCTGCGGCAGGCTGTGGGTCTGCGGGTTGTTCAACCGGCGGGTTTGTTTCGCCCGTATCGGCAGGTGCGTTGTTCGGGTCGGTAAAGGCAGCCAGGGCGGTCTGGGTAATCTGTAAGGATTGGTTGGTGGCCTGTAAATCTGGTGTGGTGCTGTCACCGCCCGATACGGCCGTGCAGGCCAGGGAAGCGGCAAACAAGACCATTAAAAGAACGATCAGGCGCGTGGAATTTTTGTGCATTTCTTTATCTCCTCTTGATAAAACAATTCGACACAATCATACAACCTAGAGACAAAAGATGCAATTATCAAAATCGCGCTTCTAATCAGGGTAATTTAGCAAAATATCTCCCTACCCAGCGTTCATTCCTCTGTTTTGCGGGGGAAGACCAGCGGGCGCAGGTGGGGCTGCATATCGTCTGGCAGCAGCGGCAGGGTACGGCGGGCGAGCCAGGCGTTGGTCGGGGTGCTTTCGGCGGTGAGCTGCTCCACCATCAGGTAGGTCACTTCCTGGGGAGAACGCCTTACCAGGGCCGTCAACACATCCAACAGGTAAGGACGCAGCACTTTGGGCAGCTCTTGAACCGCGGGCGTGATGATAGTGTAAATTTTGGGCAAATTCTCAAAGTGGGAGGACTGCACCAACTGCACCAACCCTTTCAGCGCCAGCTTGTTCAGGTTGACAATTTCGCGCAGTGTGAGCGGCGGCGGTGCTTCTTTGGCTTCCTCCTCCTGTTCGGGGGCTTCCTGTTCGGCCGTCTCTTCCCCATCTTCCGGCGCTTCTTCCCGCTCCGGGTGCAGCCAACCTTCCAGGTAGGTCAGCAGCAGGGGTTGGTCGTTCGCCAACAGGTTTGCCAGGCTATACTCGGCAAAGGCGTCAAACAGGACCTCTTCAAAATTCTCTTTACTCCAGGCAGTCAGCAGGTCGTGCACCTGTTCCATATGGGAAAGCGGAATTTTGCCCAACATTTGGGCAGCCAGCTGGCGGTATTCCAGGTTGGGCGTATCCCAAAGAGTACGCGCCAGCACCAAGACTGCATGCGGGGCGGTTTCGGCATAGGGCGTGATGCCCTGGATGATATGACGCAGCACCGGCATGGGCACATTTGCCTTGGGCAGCCCGGTCTTTTGTTTGACCAACTCGCTGGGGCGGTGGGTGTGGTCGCCGTAATAATCAAAAATATCCCGCAGACGGCGGAAGAACAACTCCGGTTCGGCGTAATGCAGCACCAGCTCGTCGACTTGCTTTTGTAACCTGGGGATATGAATAGCAGGCATCGGCAGGGTTAGAAGGTCTTCAACAAGGCATACCCCTGGGCAACATCCGGGGCAAAATAGACCAGCTGGTAGTAACGCTCCGAGATATAGTCCCCGAACCCGTTGCTCATCGAAGCGACCATTTCTTTCCACCCCTCCCCGATCAAGATCAGGGGGCGTTCT
Source organism: Anaerolineales bacterium (assembly GCA_963675375.2). Classification (GTDB taxonomy): domain Bacteria; phylum Chloroflexota; class Anaerolineae; order Anaerolineales; family UBA11579; genus UBA11579. The sequence goes on from OY776212.2 coordinate 114,878, forward strand.
TCAATCGCCTGGGTTTGCAGCAAGTTCCACATCATGGCAATCTCGGCCAGGGTGCCGACCCCACCGGGCAAGGCAAAGGCGGCATCACATTCTTCAATCAGGGCGATCAAACGCTCTTGAATGGTGGCAAAGCGCAGTTCTTCCTGCACCCATTGGTTAGGCTTCACCGGCCGCCAGGCTTCAATCTGTTCGCAGGTCACGCCAATCACATGCCCGCCCGCTTCGGCACAGCCGCGCGAACCGGCTTCCATCGTGCCAATGTAGCCGCCGGTCAATATCGAATTGCCATCCTGCCCGATCATCTGGCCCAGTTGGTAGGCCTGTTGGTAGGCTTCCATGCTCGGTTTGGGCGAGGAACCGCCAAATACTGTTATGCGCATAAGGTTAATCCAATCTTCTTTCTACGGCCTGGCGCAGCGGCCGGAAGAGAAATTCTTCCAGGGCTGCCAGCCGGAGTTGTAACAGGGAATTGGGGATATTGGCTAAATTACGGACCCAGCCTTCTACAAATGTCCACATTACAGCGTAATCCCACAAGGTTTCAAATTCTTCATCTTCATATGTATGGCTGCCCCGTTGAGCGAGCCGGCTGCGGTAATGCTGGGTGATCTCCTTGGCAGACAACGGCAGCGGCGCGAAATACCAGCTGGAACCCTGGATAAAACTGAGCACGTCCAAAATTCCGGGGCCAACGGCGGCATCTTCCCAATCAAAAATGGTGATCCCATGATGGGGGTGGATGTGAATGTTCCCCGGCCAGTAATCGCCGTGCAGCAAGGTGAAGGGGCTTTGTTTCAATCCGGCAGTGATCGTATCCATCTGTGCCATGATCTTCTCTGTGATCTGCACAATATCGGTCTCCAAATTCAACAAACTGCTGGCGTTCGCCACCAATTGCTGCGAATCCTGTAAGGCTGCCTGGGCGTGGATGTCACGGTCTGTGTCGAGCGGTTTTTCCAGCCAGGAATACGTTCTCAAATCTTCGCCCAAACCCCAAAAACGGTCGTGTAATACGGCAAGCTGTTCGGTTGCCAGCAAATAATCAGCGGCTTGCCACTTATCCGGCCGCCGACCGGGTGCCAGGTGGGTGAGGATCAACCAGTCCCCTTTGGGGCTGGCCGCCACCAGGTCGGGCATCCGCACCGGGATATGTTCCTTCAAAGTGGTATATACACTCACCTCGCGCAGCCCGGCCCCGGCCGCGCCGGTATGGGTGCTGCCGTGCGGCTCTTTGATCACCAGGTCAAAATCATGCGCCCCTTCAATCCCCTGAGCTTTCACCTGCAAGCCGCGCAGCCGCCCCACAGCCGGCAGACGTTGGGTCACTTCACGCTCTTGCATTTCCACAATCTGCAAGGCAGAGTCTCCCGACAGACGGCGCAGTCCGGCGGCTAATTCGCTTTCCGAAAAGACCCACGGCCGCGGCCCGCCCAATACATTGGGGTTGGCGTCCAGGGCTTCTTGCTGGGCAAGCTGGTCTGGTTGGGTAGGGGTTTCACTAGAAGAGTCGCTCATCCGATTTTCAATTCCTTTACCAGGTGCGGTTGGCGTTCACTGCCAGCTTTTCCAAGATGGCTGTTTCCAGGTCAATCTCGCTGACGTAGGCCAATTGTAACAGGTAGAGGGCTACGTCTGCCAGTTCACTTGCGAGGGCGGCTTTGTCTGCCACCTGTTCCTGCCACTGCACATGCTCCAGCACTTCGGCCGCTTCTATCGAAAGCGAGACGGCCAGATTTTTGGTCGTCTGCGGCTTGGGGCTGTCCGGCGCGTACCAGCCTTTTTTGTCGACAAATTGATGCATTTTTTGGGTCAGTTCTTGAAGTTCCATGCTTAAATTATACGTCAGGAATATCTTTGATTGCCGCTAACGCGATGCTCGCCGACTTGACCTGCTCGGGGTGCCAGTCTTCTTCCGTGGTCATGCGGATGAGGTGCGCCCGGATGCCGATCTTCTCGGCTTTGGGCAGCGAGACAAACATCTTGCGCACCTTTTCGGGGTCGCGCGAGAGAATTTGGTTCCATAAGATTTCTAAAGGATCGGTCATAGGAAAACTTAGCTCCCGGTTTGCCAGCCTGCCGGGCGGGTTTTGATGACTGCCGCCGGGCTGCCTACCGCCGTGCTGTTGGCGGGAATATCTTTGACCACCACACTGCCCGCCCCCACGACCGACCATTCTCCGATGGTCTTGCCCTCGATCAGGTTGGCACCGGTGCCGATGAAGCTGCCTTCTTTCAGTGTCACGTTGCCGGAAACATGCACTCCCGGCGAAACGGTCACATAATCCTCAATGACAGCATCATGCCCGACGGTGCAGTCCAGGTTGAGATGCACATGGTCGCCCAGGGTGATGTTGTTGGTCAAGATGCAGCCGGTGGTGATGATCGTGCCGGTGCCGACGGTCACCCAGCGGGTAAGTTGGGCGCGTGGGTGCACCACGCTGAAAAACTGCACCCCCAGGTTGGCGGCTTTCTCGATCAGGTGTTTGCGCACGGCCGGCGCTCCGACCCCACAAATGGCTTTCACATCGGCCTTGTTGGCAGCCAGCCAATCGTAATACCCTACCACGGGCACCTCATTGACCAGTTCGCCGAGCTGCTGGTAGCCAGGCTCCACCACAAAGCCGAGGACTTCATAGGTAGGCGCTACAGCGTTAACCGCTTCTAACACATCCAGCACTTCACGGCCAAAGCCGCCCGCGCCAATAATGACTACTTTCTGTAAACTCATGTTAGCTCCCGTTCTCTGTCAGGGAATCCGGCTGCATGCCAATGGCAGTAAAGGAACCATAGTGCGGGTTCCAGGGGTTGCGCAGGCTCAGCAGGTTCAAGATAATGTTCTTCCACTTCGGTGGCGCGGTGGTATCTAAGTCTGCGCCCGGCGAATGGTACACGTGCAGCTGGTAGCCCGCCTGGGTAAATAGGCCGGTCATTTCCTCCAGCGGAAAGCCGGTACCCGGCTGGTGGTGCACTTCCGCCTTGAGATTGAGCTTGGCCTGAGCGGTATCGCGGAAAATATATTTCTCTTTCCATACATAGCTCAATAATTTATAGACCGGGAAACGCAGGTCAAACACAGCCACCGCCAGCTTGCTGAAAGCCACCATTTCCTGGCTCGGCTCGGCATCCAGCAGAATACCGCCCTCCGGGGCGGCCACCCGGCAGGCTTCCCGCACCACCGAGCGCCAATCTAAAATATGGTGCAGCACAGAGGCTTCGGTGACCAGATGGAAAGTATCGTCCACCAGGGGCATTTGGGTGGCATCACCGCACACCACCAGCGCGCCGGTGGCTTTGCGGGTGTTGCGCAGGTTGACCAGGGAGACATCCAGACCCACCGAGGTCAGACCGTAATCTGCCAGCCAGCGGATGACGTGCCCCGGCCCACAGCCAAAATCGAGGTGATAGCGCGGGCCATCCCTTTCCGGCTGGGCATCTAAAATGCGGCGGGCGCCGTCGCGAATGCGTTGGGCGTTGGCGGGCAGCTGGCGAGTATACACCTGGTAATCATCTGAAATCGCATCGTAAATCTGGATGTTGGCCCCAATGTTCGACTCTGCATCCGAGGATGGAAGCATGCCCTCTCGCAGCGAGCCGGTCCACATCACCGGGATCAAGTCGGCAGTGATGGGGTAGCGGGTGCCGCAGTCCGGGCAGGCCAGGTGTTCCCCGGCCGTATCGAAGGGCGCATCCTCCGGGTAAGGCTGGGCAACACGCGCCAGCGGGTGTGCGCCGCAAGCCGGGCAGCGCAGCAAAGGAAGGGTTTGGTCTAAAGTATCAGGCATCGGTTGCCTCGACGATTTGGGTATAAAAAGCGGCTGCCTGGGCCATCACCGGCGCGTAGGCAGCGCGTGTTTGAACAAGTTGTTGATTGATCTGGCGCGCTTGTGCCCGCAAGGCGCTATCTTCAATGGCGTGCAAAATGGCATTCGCCAGCGATTGCGGGTCTGCGGGATCAAAGAGCAGGCCATTCTCCCCGGTCATGATCCACTCCCGGATCGATTCGATATTTCCGGCTACCGGGAAACAGCCGCAGGCCATCGCCTCCAGCAGCGTGTTGGGGGTGCCGTCGTGCGTGGCGGGAGAAAGCACAATCTGTCCCTGGCGGAACAGGTCGCCCATCGCCTGGTGGGTAACTAGGGGCAGCAGTTCGACAGAGCCGGCGATCCCATACTGCGCCACCCACTTGTGCGCCTGGGGTTCGTGCGCCATCGCCGGGCAGACAAAACGGGTTTCGGGCACTTTCTCCAGCACCAGGGGAATCGCCTGGAAAAAGACATCGTTGCGAATGTAGGTGCGGAAGCCGCGCGGCTGGATCACCACAGGCGGGGAGTCTGGCAGCGGCTTATCAGACGGGTAAAAGATGTCGGATTTGATCCCGCCAGAACCGGGCAGCACAACTGCTGGCCGCTGGTGCGGGAAACCCATTTCATGGGCCAGACGCAAATCTCGCTGGCAGTCGGTGTGCAGGGCATCGGTCACCAGCAGCGCCTGCCGAGTGTAGCGCCCTACCAACGGGTTGGAAGCGGCATGCAGGGTGAAATCGTTGCCCCACACGGAAACCAACAAAGGGGCGTCCGGCCGCGCCAGGGCGGTAATGATCCCTTCGTAGGGGTAACGCATGGCGTGCACCAGATCGGGTTGAACGGCCTGAATGGCGGCTTGCAGCTTGCGCACGGTCTTGGGAAAGGTCAGCGGCCCCAGCCACTGGCGAATAAAGGTGCGCAGTTTCATCGGGGCTAACCGGCGCAGCGCGCCTAACCCGCCGCCTTTGACGACCTCATCGCCCTTGTTTTGCAAGCCGGCGCCGCTAAAAGCAACCGGCAGCACCTGCAAAGAGGCCAATCCCTCCAGAGGCGGGCTGCTGCTGGTCGAGATCAGGTGGATTTCGTGGGCAGGTTGGATGAAGTAACTGATCCAGTTACGGGCAATTGGGGAGCGCCCATCGGCGACAAATAGGATACGCATAACAGCCTAACTTTAATCTAAGATGGTGGATTTGGCAATCTGTGGAGGAACAGATAAGAATGGGGAGGACTTTCTTATAGATAAGATCAACGTACTTTCCAGTAGGGGAGAGTTTTGGGTGAAACCCGTAAACCCTCCCCTACAAATCAAACCTTGTTCACAGAAAATTTCATCCTTATGAATCATTCAATCGAGAACAAACAGCTACCCCACGGTAGAACCGGCCTCTTCGCCGGATTCTTTCCCCTCCGCTTGGGTGCCCATGAATTCGTAGGCGGTGGCATTGCCGGGGGAGGTGATGCCTTCGCGTTTGAAGACCTTGCCCACCGTTTTGAACAGGATGAGGAAATCCAGCCACACCGACCAGTGCTCAACGTACCACACATCCAGCTCAAACTTGATCTCCCAAGAGACGTTGTTGCGCCCGTTGACCTGCGCCCAGCCGGTGATTCCCGGCAAAACTTCGTGGCGGCGGGCTTGCTCCCGGTTGTAGCGCGGCAGGTAGGAAACCAGCAGCGGCCGCGGGCCAATCAGGCTCATTTCTCCGCGCAGCACGTTGTACAGTTCGGGCAGTTCATCCATACTGCTGGCACGCAGGAATTTACCAAACGCTGTCAGGCGTTTTTCATCGGGCAGGGGATTACCTGACGCGTCGGTGGCGTTGGACATACTGCGGAATTTATACAAGGTAAAAGGTTGACCGCGGTACCCGGCCCGCTCCTGGCGAAAGAACACCGGCCGGCCGTGATAGACGGCGACCAACACAGCCGTGATCGACAAAACGATCAGCAGCACGGGCGAGAAGAGGATAATGAGCAGATAATCGAGGATGCGCTTGGCGACAGGGATACCGGGGGGGAATGGTTGAACGGACATGGACACATTTTACCAATGAATGGGGGAGAGCGGCGCAATTGGAGGGGTTTCTGCCGTCTGCATGACACAGTTGTCATTCTAAGCGAAGCGAAGAATCTCGAAACTCAATAACAATTACCCACAGACTGCCTGTCGTCAAACGCCTCTATCTGCACTCTTTGACGGCTGAAACACATTACCTTTTAGGGAGAAAAGTCTTGAAGCCATCCCTGCGTGGAGGCTGATTCGGCATATTCGTATCGTAAGAGCGGCTGCCTTATCGAGATTCTTCTTTCACCGATCTAGCGATCGGCTCAATCAGAATGACATGTGAGGGGGGAATCGAGATTCGCCTTTGCTTGGCAAGGCCTTGTCGGAATGACAGGTCAAAGTCGCATTTTGTCATTCTGACAGAAGCGCACCGGCGTGCGCTGATGGAAGAATCTCGAAACTCAATAACAATTACCCACAAACTGCCTGTCGTCAAACGCCACTATCTGCACTCTTTGACGGCTGAGACACATTACCTTTTAGAGAGAAGATGCCTTCAAGTCATCCTTGCATGGAAGCTGATTCGGCATATTCGTATCGAAAGAACGGCTGCCTTATCGAGATTCTTCTTTCACCGATCTGGCGATCGGCTCAATCAGAATGACATGTGAGGGGGGGAATCGAGATTTGCCTTTGCTCGGCAAAGCCTTATCGGAATGACAGGTCAAAGTCGCATGTTGTCATTCTGACAGAAGCGCACCGGCATGCGCTGATGGAAGAATCTCGAAACTCAACAATAATTTCCCACAGACTGCCCGTCGTCAAAAGCCTCTATCTGCATTCTTTGACGGCTGACGCATCGTGAGAAACATGACCCTTTATCGAGATTCCTCTTCGGCTTTGCCCGGCAAAGCCTTATCGGAATGACGTGTCAAAGTCGCATGTTGTCATTCTGACAGAAGCGCACCGGCGTGCGCTGACGGAAGAATCTCGAATCTCAAGAACGGTTGTCTGAAGAATACCTGTCGTCAAAGGCTTCTATCTGCAACCTTTGACGGCTGACGCATCGTGAGAAACATGACCCTTTATCGAGATTCCTCTTCGGCTTTGCTCGGCAAACCCTCATCGGAATGACAACCCACTTGAATGGTTCATCAAGGGGAAAACATCACCTAGGAATAAAAGCAAAGAGGCCGCCTGAGATAGGCAGCCTCTAAAAAATCATTTTATGTGTTTGCGATTACAGTTTTGCCACGCGCTCGTTGAAAGCCACGATCAACTCATCAATTTCGGGCACCTGCTTCTGCACGCTGGTCCAGTAATCGGGCTGGTACCACTGCGCCTGGATCTCTTCGTAGGTTTTACCCTGCTGCTCTACCCAGGTGAAGTACTTGAGGTTGTGCACCCGTTTCTGGTCCACGTACCGCAGTTCTTCCATATTGTCGGTGGTCTGTCCCTGCAAGTAGCGGGCATCGATCACGGCGGCGTCTTTGTCGGTGAACTCGCCGTATTCCTGGTGCATTTCTTTCAGGCGGCTCTGATAGAGTTCCATCGAGTCGGTCAACACGGTCACGACCACATCGTTCTCGGTCATCTCGTAGTATTTGGCAAACTTGATGGCGGTGAGCACATTGGAGATGCCGGAGAAGCCAAGCAGGTCTAACTGCCCGACGATCTCTTCCGGTACACCCTGCGCAGCCAGGTATTTCTTGCCTTCCGGCTCATTGAACAAGCGAGAAATGTTGACCACAGCGTTATCGTCAATGGCGACCACAAAGTCGGTGTTCTTCACATTGTGGATCCACGGGACGTGCTTATCGCCGATGCCTTCGATGCGGTGTTCGCCGAAACCGTTGCGCAGCAAGGTCGGGCACTGCACTGCTTCGCTGGCAATCACTTTACTAGCGGGGAAGATTTGTTTGAGGTAATCGCCGCTGGCAATCGTACCGGCAGAACCGGTGGCTGAGGACAAGCCGCGGTAGGTGTCGTTGGGGCCTAACACCTCTTTGAGAACTTCCTCGATGGCATGGCCGGTGAGGTAATAGTGCCACAGGTAGTTGCCGAACTCGTCAAACTGGTTGAAGATCATCAGGTCTTCGCCGGAGTTACGCAGTTCCCAGCATTTGTCGAAGATTTCTTTCACGTTCGATTCGCTGCCGGGGGTCTTGATGGTCTCGCCGGCAATATTTGCCAGCCAGTCAAAACGTTCCTGGCTCATCCCTTCGGGCAGGATGGCAATCGATTCGGTGGCGAGCAGGGCAGAGTCGTAGGCGCCGCCGCGGCAGTAGTTCCCGGTGGAGGGCCACACCGCTTTTTGGGTGGTGGGGTCAAACTGGCCGGTGACCAGCCGGGGAGCCAGACAGCCAAAGGCTGCGCCGACTTTGTGTGCGCCGGTGGGGAACCATTTGCCGACCAAAGCGATGATGCGGGCTTTTGTGCCGGTCAGGCTGCTGGGCAGTTCAATGTAGTTCACCCCGCCAAAACCGCCCCCGCTGGCCTTGGGTTCGTTCTTCCAGGTAATGCGGAACAGGTTGAGCGGGTCCAGGTCCCACAAACCCACATTGGCAAGTTTTGCCTTGACATCGGCGGGCATCAAAGATGGGTCACGCATTTGTTCAAAGGTGGGGATCACAATCCCGCGTTCTTTCACTCGTTTGGCCGCCCGTGCCATACGGTCTTCCATAATTGTTAAATCAATCATCATATCTCCTTAATTTGCCGTATTTTCTACGGAAATAGCTAATCTAAATCTTGCGGCGCATCTCGCACAATGTAGAGCGGCCGGCCGCGGACTTCATCGTATAAACGCCCAATATACTCTCCCAAAATGCCGAGAGAAATGAGCTGTACCCCGCCCAAGAACAACACTGCGATGAGGGTAGATGCCTGGCCGAAAAAGGCCTGGCTGCCCATCAAACGCATGATGATGACCACCGGGATGGCAAGGATGCTGACCCCGGAGGTGAGGAAACCGAGGTACATCGCCATTTGCAGCGGGAAAAATGAAAACCCGGTGATGGCATTGATCGCCAGCTTGAACATCTTGGTAAACGGGTAGTGGGTTTGGCCTGCAAAACGGGCAGCCCGCTGGTAGGGTACGCCAATCTGTTTAAACCCGACCCACACAGACATGCCCCGCAAAAAGCGGTGGTGTTCGCGCATCTTGTTCATCACATCCACCACTTTGCGATCCATCAGACGGAAGTCGCCTGCATCTACCGGGATTTCCATCGAGGTGATCTTGTTGATCAGGCGGTAAAACATGCGGGCTGTCCACAGTTTGAAGAAAGTCTCACCTTCGCGCTTTTCGCGCACGGCATAGACCACTTCGTACCCCTCGCGCCATTTTTCAATCAAGGTCAGGATCACTTCAGGCGGGTCTTGCAGATCGGCATCGATCACCACGACCGCATCGCCGCGAGAATAATCCAATCCGGCAGTGACCGCAATCTGGTGGCCGAAGTTGCGCGCCAGGATCACCGGGCGCACGTTCGAATCTTTCTCTGCCAGATCATAGATCATCTGGGTGGAGCCGTCCGTGGAACCATCATCAACCAGCAGCAGTTCCCAGGCTTCCCCGCTGGTATCCATGACTTCCGAGAGACGCTTATGCAGTTCAGGCAGGCTGCCGCTCTCGTTATAGACGGGAACAATTATTGAGTAGATCGGTTTAGTTTCCATACCTGAATTTTACCTTCAAGATGTAAAAAACTGCTGTAGTGCTTGTAAATTGGGTGCAATCACCGGCGCTTCTCCGGCGGCTTTCATCGCAGCCTTGACATCTTTTAGACCGCTGCCGGTCAGCATCACCAAGGAGGGGTCATTGGCCTGCACCAAACCTTCGGCGCGGGCTTTTTCCAAACCGGCATAGGCGGTTGCCGCCGCAGGTTCGGAGAAGATGCCTACCCGCCCCAAGGTGGCAATTGCCCGGTAGATGGCTTCATCTTCCACCGCTACATAGGCCCCGCCCGTATGAGTGGCTGCCCGCAACGCGCGCAAGCCGTCGCTGGGCATATCGACCGAAATACTGTCTGCCATGGTGGTGGCGGCAACCGGTTTAATTTCCTCCGTGCCAGCCGCAAAGGCATTGGCAATCGCCGCAGACCCGCTAGACTGCACACCAAAGATGCGCGGCATCTGGTCGAGCCAGCCCAACGCCTGCAAGTCTCTAAAGCCTTTGTGAATCCCGGAAATGATGTTGCCATCCCCTACGGGGACAAACACATTCAAGGGACGGTCGAGGTTGCCGACCGCCAGCACCCGCTCCCAAATCTCGAAGGCGGCGGTTTTCTTGCCTTCGGCAGTAAAGGGGTTATAACCGGTGTTGCGGCAGTACCAGCCGTATTCCTCGGAGGCTTCTACGGCCAGACGGACAGCATCGTCATAATTGCCATCCACCAGGATCACCTGGGAGCCGTAGACCAGCAGCTGGGCGATCTTGGCTGGGGGTGCGGTTTTAGGGGCAAAGATGACTGCTTTTTGCCCGGCGGCGGCGGCCATCCCGGCCAGGGCAGCCCCGGCATTGCCGGTCGAAGCGGTCACGATCACCTCTGCCTTGATCTCGGCGGCGCGCGCCACCAACAAAGCGCTGGCACGGTCTTTGAAAGACGCACTCGGATTGCCGCTTTCGTCTTTCAGCCAGACCGCTTTCATGTCCAATTGTTTGGCAATACGCGGCGGCCGGTAAACCGGTGTCCAACCGACAGAACGCAGTGGGGTGCCAAAATGCCCTGGGTCCTCTACGGGGAGCAAGGGCAGATAGCGCCACATGGAAGTTTCTGCGGCGTTCAAAATGTTTCCTGGGCGGGTGTTCTTTTGGATGGCCTCAACGTTCAAGACCACATCCAAAACACCGCCATCTTTGGGGCAGGTATAAGTGACTTCATCCAGGGTGTAGTTGGAGCCGCATACGCTGCATTGATAACCTGATATTTTGCTCATCATACCTCCATTGGTGCGCGCCAGGGTGCAGGCACCCAGGTACAGCGGTCAGGGTTCCCCCCAATCCCCTGACCCATTTTCTAAAAATCCTTACGGTACGATCCAGGTACCGGTTTCGCCCTTGAGGGCACGCGGGATATTCGGTGGATCGGTGATCAGGCACTGCTTGCCGCCTTTTTCCAGGAAGCCGAGGCAGGCCTGGATCTTGGGGAGCATGCTGCCAGGGGCAAAATGGCCTTCTTCAATGTACTGTTTGGCTTCTGCCACCGTCATTTTGTCCAGCCATTTTTGTTCAGGGGTGTTAAAGTTGATCGCTACTTTTTCCACGGCGGTGGAGATCAGCAGCAGGTCGGCATCAATCGTGTTTGCCAGTAAGGCAGAGGCGAAATCTTTGTCGATGACCGCCTCAATCCCGATCAAACCGCCGTTTTCCTTCTCTACCACGGGGATACCGCCCCCGCCGGTGGAAACGACAATAAAGCCTGCATCTACCAACGATTCAACCGCTTTCACTTCCACAATGCGCTGCGGGCGGGGAGAGGGCACTACCTGGCGCCAGCCGCGCCCGGCATCTTCTACAAAGGTTTTGCCTTCTTGCATCCGCTCTTTGGCTGTTTCTTCGTCCAGAAAGGAGCCAATCGGCTTGGAAGGATTCTCAAAAGCGGGATCGTCTTTGTCCACTTCCACCATGGTGACCACGGTGACGGCGGTTTTGTCGATGCCCATATCCAGGAAATGGTTGTTCAACGCTTTTTGGAACATGTACCCGATTGCGCCTTGGGTATCGGCACCGCAGTAATCCAACGGCACCGGGTGCAGTTCGTGCATGGCAAGTTCCGAGCGGCGCAGAATGAAACCCACCTGGGGGCCATTGCCATGTGTGAGGACAACATTCCAGCCCTCGGCAATCATCTTGGCGATATGGCCCATGGATTCTTTGGCGGCATCAAACTGATCTTCAATCGTCTTTTTTTCTTTGCTTTTGATCAGAGCATTGCCGCCTACTGCGACAACAGCGACTTTGTTTGTCATAGTCTTTACTTTCCTTATTGGTTAGTGTACACGTTTATAAGTACAAGAGTTTATAAGTATAAACATTGCTATGTTCACAAATGAAAGCCAGGCTATACAATAGGCTCATCACTTTCTGATATGTAGGATGTACCTTCTTGGATAGCGGCGTTGTCATAGAGTTCTTTGCCAGATTGTTGTTTGCGGATATATCTCATCCATCCATTTAAAGCACGTTGGGCATTTTCATACAAATCCCGAAACGATTCAAAATAATCATCCTCTATATAACCAAGCAGTTTAGCCGTGATCACATGATTCCAGGTTTCTTCTAATGAACCGCGGGCTATCGAAAAAAATCTTAATTTTTCGAGATAATGAAAACGCCCATATCCTTCGGCAATGTTTGCGGAAATACTTTTTGAGGAACGGCGGATTTGAGATGTTAAATCGTATTTCTCACTATCAGGGAGCGCTTTTGCTATTTCGTGGGCATTGAGCAGCATATCCAACGCCAGTTTATAGCAATCCAAATCCTCAAAATTCTTTTGAGCCGGATTTTTTTCGGTTGGATATGCTGCTCTTTTCAATTTCATAATAACTTTCGCTTATTTCTGATCCCTGATTGACTTATATACTTTATTTACTTATCTACTTATCCCTATCTCATCGTCAGGGCCATCACGGCCTTTTGTGCATGCATCCGGTTTTCGGCCTGGTCGAAGACCACAGAGTGGCGGCCGTCGATCACGGAATTGGATACTTCGATCTCACGGTCGGCAGGCAGCGGGTGCATGTAGATGACATCATCTTTGCCCAAGGCCATCTTGGCGTCATCGGCAATCCAGTCCTTGTATTTGTCCTGGATTTGCTTGCCTTCTTCGGGGTCCTGGGTGGTGAGCAGCGGGCCCCAAGATTTTGCGTAAATGATGTCGGCGTCTTTGCAGGCTTCGTCCATATCATCCACCACTTCGAAGGAAGTGTTGAATTTCTTGGCCTGTTCTTGCGCCTGATCCATGATCTCCGGCATCAGTTTGAATTCCGGCGGGTGTGCCAGGGTGACATCCAGGCCAAAGCGGGGCATCTGTAAGATGAGCGACTGCGGCACGGAAATCGGTTTCAGGTAAGAAGAGGCGTACGCCCAGGAAACCACCATTTTCTTGCGGCGCAGGTCACGGCCTTTTTTCTCGATGATGGTCATGATGTCGGCCAGGCATTGGTGCGGGTGGTAAATCTCATCCTGCATGTTGAGCACCGGGACACGGGAGGCTTCGGCTACCAGGTTAAGGTAGCGGTTGCCGATGCCCCAATCCACGTGGCGGATGGCGATGCCATCGAAGTAACGGCCGAAGATTTCGCCCATTTCTTTTTCGGTGTCGCCGTGCGAGATTTGGGTGGTGCGGGATTCGATGAAGGCTGCATGGCCGCCCAATTGGGCCATTCCGGCTTCGAAGGAGCCGCGGGTGCGGGTGCTGGAGAAGAAGAACAGCATGGCGAGTACTTTGTCACGCAGGTACGCGTGGGGTTCGCCCAAAGCACGTTTCTTTTTCAAGTCCCAGGCTACGTCTAAAATGGTTTCGACTTCTTCTTTGCTGAAGTCGAGGTCACTGATAAGGTCTCGTCCTCTAAGATCGGATTGCATAATTAACTCCTGTTTGGTTGTTCAATAGTTTAGTAGTTGAGTAGTTCTGTAGTCATCAAAGCTTCAATGAGTTTCCGCTTTTCTCAAATATGCAATCAGGCCGTTGATCAGTTTTTTAGCCTCTGTCGCTATAAGATAACCGGTCTCTAAATCTTGCTGAGAAATATAATCTCGGTCTAAAGCAAGATACAGTTGCGACTGTACTTCGCTGGCAGAGCGGCGTGAAATTTTGAGAAATTTTATAAACTCCTTGTTGGAACCAGCGTCAAACCCTTCGGCAATATTGTGCATCACCGAACCGGCTGCCCGCTGAATTTGGGAGCGCAAACCAGAATCCTGTGAGAACGGAATCTGGACAGTAAGGTCATACACATGATTTGCCAGTTCTCTCGCTTTTTGCCAACATTTTAATTCTTCAAACTTCTCAATTTTCGACATCATCAACGGCCTACAACAATCTAACTACCTAACTATCCAACTAAATAACTACTCTATTCCATCTTTCCCATCACCAGCGCCAGCAAGGCCATGCGCATGACAACGCCGTTGAAGGCTTCTTGCCAGTAGCGCGACCACTTGGTGATATCCACATCGGCGGGAATCTCATCCATGCGGGGCAGGGAGTGGAGCAGAATAGCATCTGATTTGGCTTTGTTGGCTAACAGATCGCGGGTGATCTTGTAGTTGGCGGGGGTCATGCCTACATCACCGTCGCGCTCGTCGCGTGATTTGGTGTAATCGGGCTGTACGACCGGCTCTACCAGGATCACGTCGGCATCGGCAATTGCTTCTTCCACGTGCGAGGCTTCTTTGTAATCCAGGCTGTAATTTTTCAGGTCGGCTTTCATCTCATCGGTCAGAGACATCTCTGGCGGGGAGACAAAAGTGATCGGGCAGTCGAACTGAGAAAGGCCGTAAGCCAGGGAGTGCATCGTGCGCATGCGCATATCGCCGACTGCCAGCCATTTGAGGCCGTCGAGGCGTCCTTTTTCACGCAGCACGGTGTAGAAGTCGGTCAGGATTTGGGTGGGGTGTTCGCCCCAGCCGTCACCGCCGTTGATCACCGGGATGCTGGCCCATTTCGCAGCTTCGTGCGGGGCACCCTGCTGGAAGTGGCGCATCACGATCACATCGCCGTAAAATTCCAACATTTTCACGGTGTCTTTGATCGATTCCTGGTAGAAATCGCCGGCGCGGGTCATCTTGGCATCGGAGAAGCCGGTTACCTGTCCGCCCAGGCGGATCATGGCAGATTCGTGTGCCAGGCGGGTGCGGGTGCTGGGCTGGTAGAAAGCGGTTACCAGGGTCTTTTCCCGCAGCATATCCACATTCTTGCGATTACGGGCAATCGGTTCCAGCTTTTCAGCTACCTCGAATACACGGAAAAATTCGTTTCGTTCAAAATCTTTGAGTGAGAGAATATCTCGTCCTGCAAAACTACGCATTTGTCTGTACCTCCAAAAAAGTAATGTCTAAATTTTTTCTCTGTGAACAAAGCGCACATTTGATGCGCCAATCACCATCTTAGCCTACCCGGCGGACTACATGGAACTTGAAATAACCGGGTAGATAATAACTGTGCGAGTAATCCACCACGCGACCGTCTCCGGCAAACAAAGTGGCTTCAAAAAACAGCACAACATCCCCGCGCTGGATGCCCAAAGAACGGGCGATCTCGCCGGGGGCGGCCACAGCACCGATCTCCGTGCGGGAGGTCGTGAGGGCCAATTCTCGTTTTTGCATCAACAAATCCAGCACCGAGCCGGAGAACTGCAAGCGGGTATTCTTCGGGTTGAGGATTCCCTGGGGAAGCACATCCACCAGATAGGCCACCGGGCGGTCGGGGGTTTCCATCACCCAGGCAACTTCCAGTACATCGTCCCCCGGCTGAATACCCAGATATTTGGCCTCTTTCTCGGTCGCCTTACGCTCTTTGATCGTATAGGGGCCAACATCAATGTCCAGACGTTTGCGCTCTGCCTGGGTGATGATGCTTTCCAATACTTCCAGACCGGTCTCCATCACCTGGGAAGGGGGAATTACAAAAGTGCCGACCCCCTGCCGCCGGTGGATGACGCCCTGCGTTTCAAAAATGCGCATTGCCTCCCGCAGCGTGGCACGAGAAACGCCAAGTTGCTTGGCAAGTTTTGGCTCCGAAGGCAAACGGCCCCCAGGCTCCGTATTCGAGATCAACTGCCGCAAACTTTCGTGCAGTTGGGTCATCAGTGGTTTTCCATTGCTTATTTCAGTCATCCGTCCATCCTTCACCGCACTGCCGATTCGGCGGCGCGGTTTAAGCATTGTTAAGCCAGCAAGCGGCGAGCAGTGGCGTTGTGTTTTTCTACCAGTTTGGGCAGGTCTACCGTAGCCAGCGTCCCTTCCCGAACAACGAACTTACCGCCCACCACGGTGTAATCGACCTGCACCGGAGAACAGAACACCAGGGCGGCCACCGGGTCGTGCAGCGCGCCGGCAAACTCAATCCGGTTAAGGTTGACCGCAAAGAAGTCCGCGCATTTCCCTTTTTCCAGCGAACCGATATCCGTGCGCCCCAAAACAGCCGCACCGCCGCGAGTGCCCATTTCCAAAGCCTGGCGGGCGGTCATCAGCGGGGGCGCATCTTTCCCGGAGAGGGAAGCACCCGCCACCCCGGCGCCCACGCGAGAGAGCAGCATTGCCATGCGGGCTTCGGCCAGCAGGTGCGAGCTATCGTTGCTGGCAGAGCCATCCACCCCCAAACCGACATCCACACCCGCGCTGAGCATTTTCAAGATCGGGGCAATCCCCGATGCCAGGCGCATGTTGGAAGACGGACAGTGCGCTACCCCGCAGCCGGTGTGGGCATAGAGGGCAATTTCTTCATCGTTGGCATAGACAGAATGGGCAAACCAGACGTCATCACCCACCCAGTCCAGGCTTTCCATGTAGGCTACCGGTTTGTAGCCAAACTGCTCCAGGCAGAAGGCATCTTCATCTTCGGTTTCGGCCAGGTGGGTGTGCAGTTGCACGCCGTAGGCACGCGCCAGTTTGGCGCTTTCGCGCATCAGGTCACCGGTCACGGAGAAGGGCGAACAAGGGGCCAGCACGATCTGGGTCATCGAACCCGGATCGGCATTGTGATAGGTTTCAATCAGCCGCTGGCTTTCTTTGAGGATGGCGCCTTCTTCCTCTACCACACTGTCCGGTGGGAGGCCGCCCTGGCTTTCGCCCAGGCTCATCGAGCCGCGCGAGGCATGCAGGCGCACCCCAATCTCCAACCCGGCGCGAATCTCGTCATCCAGCTTGGAGCCGTTAGGGTACAGGTAAAGGTGGTCTGAAGCGGTAGTACAGCCGGACATAGAAAGTTCGGCTAAGGCAGTCAGGGCAGAGGTGTGAATATCTTCGGGCTGAATCTTCGCCCAGATAGGGTAAAGGGTGGTCAGCCAGCCAAACAGGTTGGCATCTTGGGCAGCCGGTACGGCGCGGGTGAGGGTCTGGTAAAAGTGGTGGTGGGTGTTGACCAAACCGGGCATGAGGATATGACCGCTCAGGTCGAGGACTTCATCTGCCTCTTGGGGCAGTTCGTTGGTCGGGCCGACCTGCTCGATAAATCCATCACGAACAAAAAGACCACCATCCGGTATCTCCCGGCGGTGGTCATCCATCGTCACTAGAATGTCTGCGTGCTTTACAAGTAAGGTTGCCATTTTTGCTCCCTTCTTCACAAAATTTGTCTGACAACTTGGTAAAAGAAAGTGTATCAGTTTTCCCTCGCAAAGTCAATTGTCTGACAAGTGAATTGAAGAGGAAAAGGGGAAAAAGCAGAAATATTCTAGCTGACCTATTGTTACGGTTCTATATCGCGCTATTCATTTGGGCGGCGAGACGCCGCCGCTACTTTTTGCTTTGGCAAATAAAGTGGGAATGTTCTATATACTCCGTAGAGGCCGGGTCTCCCGGCCCATTGTTCCGGTTCTATATCGCGTCATTCGTTTGGGCGGCGAGACGCCGCCGCTACGGTTTGCTTTGGTAAATAAAGTGAGAATGTCCTATATATTCCGTAGAGGCCAGGTTTCCCGGCCCATTGAAGACATTCCATATCGCGCATATCTTTGGGCGATGAAATGCCGCCGCTACTTTTTGCTTTGGCAAATAAATGAGCATGTCCTATATACTCCGTAGAGGCCGGGTTTCCCGGCCCATTGTTCCGGTTCTATATCGCGTCATTCGTTTGGGCGGCGAAACGCCGCCGCTACAATTTTCTTTGGCAAATAAGTAAGCATATCCTATATACTCCGTAGAGGCCGGGTTTCCCGGCCCATTGTTCCGGTTCTATATCGCGTCATCTGTTTGGGCGGCGAAACGCCGCCGCTACGGTTTCCTTTGGCAAATAAAGTGGAAATGTTCTATATACTTCGTAGCGGCCGGGTTTCCCGGCCCATTGTCATCGTTCCATATCGCGCCATTCGTTTGGGCGGCGAAACGCCGCCGCTACAATTTTCTTTGGCAAATAAGTGAGCATATCCTATATACTCCGTAGAGGCTGGGTTTCCCGGCCCATTGTTCCGGTTCTATATCGCGTCATTCGTTTGGGCGGCGAAACGCCGCCGCTACGGTTGGGTTTCAAAAAACAGGGAAAAATAGGAACACAGCACAAGACCGCGGTCGCTGCGAATTTCATTGGCATGGTATGGAATGGTTTCGAGGATTATCCCAAACCATTCCATACCACTCATCCATAGTTACCGAAATTTGCGCTAACTGGTGGCATGCTCCCCGGCGACCGGCGGCTCGTCACCGTTGAAGCGGGTGAGCTGCGGCCAAATCTTGGCGACCACGCCAACCCCCAAAATGCAGGCGATCCCGCCGCTGATGGCAGCCATTTGCACACCGAAGAACTGCCCTACCAAACCAGCCTCAATCTCACCCAACTGCGGCCCACCGGCGAAGAAAATCTGGTTCACGCTGGTGGCACGGCCGCGCAATTGGTCGGGGGTTTGCAGCTGGCGGATGGTCTGGCGAATGACCATACTGACCGTATCGGACGCGCCGGCCAGAGCCAATGCGATCCAGGATAGCCAGAAGAAATTGGAGGCCCCAAACAAGACCGCCGAAGCGCCAAATAAGACCACTGCCACCAGCAACACACGTCCTTGCCGCCTGATCTCTTTGAACTGCGAGAGGATCACGGCTGTGACCACTGCCCCGGCAGATTGGGCGGCTGAAAGCCAACCGTAGCCCTGGGCGCCCACCCCCAACACCTCGCGGGCAAAGATGGGCATCAGGGTATTGGCACTGACGAAGAAAGTGGCTAAAAAGTCGAGGATCATCGTGCTGAGGATGATGGGATGGTTGAAGGTGAAATGCAGCCCTTCTTTGATCATCGCCATGTCCACATGTTTATGCGCCTGGCGCACGGTGCGGTCTTGCTTGACCTCACCCATCAATACCAGCGCCAGAATGACGGAAGCAAATGAAATGGCATTGATCAGATAGGCGTAAGGCAGCCCCAAACCCGCAATTACCAAACCGCTGACCGCCGGACCCAGGATAGAACCCATTTGCCCGGCAATCGAGCTCATGCTGAGGGCATTGGGGAGAATTTCGCGCGGCACCAGGTTGGGCACCAGCGCCTGACGGGCAGGAATATCAAAGGAAAAAGCGACTGCCTGCAAAGCGGTGATTGCGTAAATATGCCACAGCTGAATATTGCCGGAAACAGTCAGATAATAGAGCAGTACGGCCAGCCCGGCCTCGGTGGTCTGGGTAATATAGATCAGTTTGCGGCGGTCAAACAGGTCTGCCACCGCCCCGCCATAGATAGAGAAGATCACAATGGGGATGACACGGGCGGCGCCGACCAGCCCAAGGGCCAGCGGCTGCTGGGTGAGAGTGTCGATATGCCAGAGCAAGGCCCACACCTGCATCTGGCTGCCGATGATGGAAATCGCCTGTCCGAGCCACAGGTACGTAAATTGACGGTACTTAAGAGATGGAGGGATGGTCATGATAGGTGTATGAATCTCTTTCTGAAGGATAGTCTCTGCGGAATGAAAATCAGACCGAACTTTGTCCGGCTAAATCATGTACCCCAATCCCGCAGATAGAGGAAATCGTAACCAATCGTGCGGTTACTGAGTTTGGCAATTGGCGGCATGACGCGCTTGTAGTGGTTGCGCCGTACCCGCCGCACCACCTGGCGCACGAAGGATTCGCTAAAGCCTGCCCGCACGCAATCTTCGGGGGTGTAACGCTGGTCGATCAGCAGGTAAAGCAGCTTATCAACATCTTCATAGGTAAAGCCGAGTTCTTGTTCGTCGGTTTGCCCGGCCCACAGGTCGGCGGAGGGGGCTTTGTCGATGATCTCGGTAGGCACACCCAGGTGACGGGCCAGCTGGCGCAGCTGGGTTTTATACAGATCGCCAATCGGGTTGAGGGCCGAAGCCGAATCGCCAAACAGGGTCGAGTAGCCCAAAAGCAGCTCGGTCTTATTGCCGGTACCCACCACCAACCCGCCAAACGCTTCCGACTGGTCGTAAAGCACGATCATGCGGGTGCGCGCCATCACATTACCGCGGCGCACCTGCGCCTCTGGCGGAATCTGGGCCAGGAGCGGGTCGACCATCGGGGTAATCTCGATAGTTTTAGACTGCACCCCGGTATCTTCGATCACCAGCCCGGCATGGGCGAGCGATTCGGGGGAAGATGTTTTATAAGGCATGCGGATGGCAAGTACATTTTCGGGGCCAAGGGCTTTGGCTGCCAGGTAGCAGCTTACAGCAGAATCAATTCCCCCAGACAGCCCGACCAAGGCACGGGAGAACCCGGCGCGGGTGATCTCACTATGGATAAAACCGGTGAGGATTTGTTCAGCTAAGTCTGCGTTGATGGTTAAGTTGTCCATGATGAAATCATTGTAAATGATTTTAAAGGGTTATGGAATAGCTGGGGCAAATTTGCTCCCAGATAAGGGCTTATGCCTTTACTTTCATGCCTGCCAGGCTGGCTTCAACTTCCGAGATCGGGCGGTCGCGCATGGCATCGTAAATGGCCGTACCGGCCTCGCGCACAAATTCCCAAAAGGCAGCCTGGGCGGAGGTGGCCGGGTTAGAAACTTGGCGGCCAAGGTAGATCGGCTGAAGGATGTTCATATCTCTTACCTGCACAGAAGCCACCCTACCGGAGCAAATCTTTTCCAGGATCATCTTGGAGACAAACCCAACCCCCAGCCCTTTTTCTACGGCCAGGGCCAGCGCTTCGGAGGTACCCATTTCCATAAAAGTATCCAGCTTTTCTACGTCAATGCCAATATCCATCAGGCCGCGGCGCACGTTGCGGTAGGTGCCGGAATTTTCCTCGCGCATGATGAATTTCTCTTCATACAGTTCTTCCGGCTCGATCATTTCCCGGTCGGCCCAAGGGTGGTTGATGGGCACGATCAACAAGATCGGCTCTTCCAGATAGAGGTGAAAATCACCCGCATCTTGGCGGTGCTCATCTACATTGCAGATGGCAAAATGCACATCACCTTCGGACAAACCTTGCAGCACTTCTTTCATCGGCAGCACCTGGCAAGAAATGCGCACCAGGGGGTACTGCTCGTGGAATTTTGCCAGCAGGGTGGGCAGCAGGTATTTGCCTGGGGCGGTATTGCAGCCCACTACCAGATGCCCGTGGATCTCGTCTTTGAGCAGCTCCATTTGTTCGGCAACTTTAATGGAGCCATCGACGATCTCGCGAGCCATGGGGAGCAGCACCATCCCGGCATCGGTAATCTCTAGCGAACGGTTTTTGCGTTCAAATAATTCCACCCCTAACTGGCTTTCTAATGATTTTATGTGTTGACTAACACTGGATTGGGTAAGGTGAAGACGTTTTGCGGTCTGGGTAAAATTGAGGGTTTCGGCGGCGATCACAAACACATTCAACTGATGGATGTTTAGCATATCTAATCGCTCCAAGAGGTATGAATAAGTATTTCTAATATAGTATCACAATTCTTTACACAAATTCAGACGGTTGCACTTCAATTCCATGGATAATTATTATCTATTCTCCTTTGCCCGGCAAGCTCATTCCGGAGGTGCAGACCAGGGCAATAAGGCAGCAAATCCCTGCAAGTCGACTCCCCCCATCACCTCGATGCGCTGCAAGTAAAACAGGGTATATTCGTTATGGATGTAGCCTTTTCCCAGGCCCATCCCGGCAATATAACCCCATTTGGAAGTGCGGCCGCCCAGGTAGTTGTCGAAAGCGCCAAAGGGGTAGGCGAAGGTTTTCACCGGCACGCCCAGCTCTTCTTCCAACTTTTCTTGCGAATACCTGATCTCGGTCGTGGCAATCGAGTGGTCTTTGCTCAGGTCGGAATGGGTGTAGCTGTGACTGCCGATCTCCCACCCGGCATCCACCATCTGCGCCAACTCGTCCACCCCGACAAAGCCGGCAGCTTCCAGGCGGTTGGCGACAATGTAATTAACGCCCACAAAACCGTGTTCCTGCATGATAGGCATGGCATATTCAAATACGCTCATGTGCCCGTCGTCAAAGGTGATCACAATCGGCCGCTCCGGCAGGGGCGCCCCTTCGGTGATCGCTTCGACCAGCTGGGTAGCGGTGATGGTGTGGTAGCCCCAATCATCGAGCGCCTGCATCTGCTGGGCAAACACTTCGGGCATCACGTTGTAGCGCGGGGAGGCGTTCTCCGGGTCTACATGATGGTAGAGCAAGATAGGGGCAGTCACATCGCCCGGCCCCGCCACTGCCCAGGTTGCGGTAGGGATGATCGTGGCGGTGGGCGTAAGGGTGGCAGTAGGGACAATGGTTGCCGTAGGGGTAAAGGAAGGAATTGGCGTAAAAGTAACGGTAGAAGTTGGCGCAGCCGGTTCCGGTTGTGTGGGTGATTGGGCTGCAGAAATCTCCCCGCTGCAAGAAACCAATAAAAAGGTAAGCAATATCAATAAGATGCGTGTATGAAGCTTCATAGGCACCATTATGCCAGAGTTGGGCAGGATTGAACAGATTTAAATAGTAGATGGTAAAGAAAAAACATACGTTGAGCCGATATTTGCTTTCAAGCTACTTTACAAAAGCGGGAAATAGGCAAACTATTATTTTATAATCTAGGTGGAGCTAAACAGATGTGCGGAGGGAGAGATGGCAACGTATAAGATTGATCTATCCAAGATTACATTAGCGCAGTTTGAAACCCGGCTGCGGGAAGGCAGCGTGCTGCCCGGCAGGGTGATCCTGAAAGAGGACCTGGCTGCCCGATTTAAAACCCTGGCAGACTGCGGGATTGCCAACCTGGAAGACCTGACCAATATCCTGAAAACCAAGAAAAAACTGGCCGATTTTGCCCAGACTTCGGGGCTGTCCGAGGAATACCTGACGATCTTGCGGCGGGAGGCGAACAGTTTTGTGCCCGGCGCGGTGGCGCTGGAGAAATTCCCGGAGGTAGACCCGGCTGTGGTGGCAAAGCTGCAAGCAGTGGGAATCAAACATTCCTACCACCTGATCGAGCGCACCCAGACCGAAGCCGAACGTACTGCCCTGGCCGCCGAGACCGGGCTGGCGTGGGAGGATTTGCGCGCATTATGCCAGATGACCGACCTGGCACGCGTGAGCGGCGTGGGGCCGGTGTTTGCCCGCATGCTGTGGGAAGCGGGGATACAAAGTGCGGCGCAGTTGGCGGCGGCCAACGCCGATACGTTGTATGAAGAATTATGCGCCCTCAACGAAGCAAAAGGCTACACCAACGCGGGGTTCACGGTAAAGGATGTGGTCTACTGCATGGATACCGCCGGGCTGCTGCCCGTGTTGGGGTTTGGGGGGTGATGTTTTAACCGGGGATACAATTTGTCAAAAGACAGAATTTTTATATGGACAACGGTAGGGGAGGGTTTTGGGTGAAACCCGCAAACCCTCCCCTACAAACAACCATTTCATATAATACGCATCAATCTTGACATTTTCCTTTTGCCTAGAATCAAACGAACACATGTCCTCATCGTTTGATTAAATTGAGCTTTGCTCAATCAAAAACGCCCCTGGGATTTCCAGGAGCGTCACTGATTCACTTATAAACTCTCACTCCCTTTCAAATCCTACCTTATACCAAAGTTGCCCACCTAGCTGGCATTGTTTATACCGATTTTTTGCTATAAAGTGAATACGATCTGGTTCATTATGTGGGGTACGGCTGTAGGGTTGTTGAGTTAAATCGTTGATGAGTTGCCATTTACATGTATGGTGGGGGATTTGAAAAAGTAATTTTATACCATGTTAGAATTTTGTTGATTATTTAGGAAATATAAAATAAATTTTAAAAAAGGACTAAATTGTGATGCAAAACAATTTCAAACTTCCCAAACCACAAAAAGACCTGGATTTCCCTTTGATGAAGGCTTTGCAGGAACGCCGTACAAAACGAAAGTGGAGCGATGAACCACTTTCGGAGCAAGAATTGTCAAATTTGCTTTGGGCGGCTTGCGGCATTACGCAAGTGGAGAGCAAACGGCTAAAGTGCAAGCGCACCGCGCCTTCAGCTTCGAACTCGCAGGAGATTTCGGTGTATGTAGCTTTGGCACAGGGGCTTTTCCGGTACGATGAGGTCAATCATGCGTTGGTGTTAATTCGGGCGGAGGATATTCGCTCGCATATTGGCACACAAAAGATGATGCGCTCTGCGCCGGTTGGGTTGGTATATGTGTCGGATTATTCGAAGATGAAGGTATATTTGGCAAAGGATGAACACCGGCAGCATTTTGTTTCGGGGACGGATACCGGGTTTATTAGCCAGAATGTATATCTTTACTGTGCCTCTGCAAATTTGAGTACGGTGATTTTAGGGTTGGTGGACCGGGATTTGCTGCATGATTTGATAGGGTTGGAGGAACATGAGAGGGTGATTTTTACGCAGGTGGTGGGGAGGGCTGTGACATAGAAATCACTCCGGTAAGAAGGCAGAGTGCAAGCCGCACAGCAGCAAAGGAGTCAATTACATCCTCTATATGAAATCAAAAACGCCCCTGGAATTTCCAGAGGCGTCACTGATTCACTTATAAACTCTTACACTGATACACGCATACGCTCCTACACATCCAAATTGCGCACCTCGCTGGCGTGGGTTTGAATGAAGCGGCGGCGGGGCGGCACGGAAGAACCCATCAACATATCAAAAGTACGGTCGGCTTCGGCGGCATCATCCACCGTCACCTGTAGCAGCACCCGGTTGGCGGGGTCCATGGTGGTTTCCCACAGCTGGTCGGGGTTCATTTCACCCAGACCTTTGTAGCGCTGCACACCGGCTTTGCCCTCTTCAATGCCCATCGCTTTGAGCACACGTTCCTTGTCGCCTTCGGTGTAGGCATATTCCAGCTTGTTGCGATAAGAGATGGCATACAGCGGCGGCTGGGCGATGTACAGGTGTCCATCGTCGATCAGGATAGGCATGTAACGGAAGAAGAAAGTAAGCAGCAGGGTGCGGATATGGCTGCCGTCCACGTCAGCATCGGTCATGATGATGATGCGGCCGTAGCGTAAGCCTTCAATATCAAAGGAATCGCCGATCCCGGTGCCCATCGCGGAGATGAGCGATTTCACCTCATTATTGGAGAGAATCTTGTCCAGGCGGGCGCGCTCGGTATTGAGGATCTTACCGCGCAGCGGCAGGATCGCCTGGAAGTGGCGGTCGCGGCCTTGTTTGGCCGAACCACCTGCCGAGTCACCCTCAACGATATACAATTCGGAATTGGATGAATCGCGGGAGGAGCAGTCGGCCAGCTTGCCAGGCAGGGTCAGACTTTCCAGTGCGCTCTTACGGATGACCAGATCGCGCGCTTTGCGGGCGGCGTCTCGGGCACGGGCAGAGGTAAGGCACTTCTTGACAATGGCGCGTGCGGCGCTGGAGTTTTGCTCCAGGAAGTTACCAAACGCCTCGGTGATCACCTGTTGGGCAGCGGTCTGCACTTCGGGGTTCATCAACTTCACTTTGGTCTGGCTCTCAAACTGGGGGTCGGGTATTTTTACAGACACAATCGCCGTCAGCCCTTCCCAGGTATCATCGCCGCGGAAATTGGAGTCTTTATCTTTGAGCAAGTTGTTCTTGCGGGCAAAATCGTTGATCGTGCGGGTAATGGCCGAGCGCAGCCCGGTCAGGTGGGTACCGCCGTCAACGGTGTTGATCGTATTGGCAAAGGCATATACCGATTCGGCATACGCATCTGTGTACTGGATGGCAGCATCAATCACCAGGCCGTCTTCGGTCTCTTTTTCCACATGCACCACATCATGCACCGCCTCGCGGTTGCGGTTGAGGTAGCGCACAAAGGAGGTGATCCCGCCTTCAAAGTGGAAGGTCATCTCACGGCCGTCGCGCTCATCTTCCAGCTTGATGGTCACCCCGCGGGTAACAAAAGCCATTTCGCGGAAGCGCTGCACCAGGGTTTCAAAACGGAAATCTAGATCGCCCTTGAAAATTTCGGGGTCATATTTAAAAGTAGTCTTGGTGCCGGTTTCGCCAGTCTTAACCTTGCCGATCACTTCTACCGGGCCGGTCGGCCGGCCGCGTTCGTAGCGCTGCTTATGGATTTTGCCTTCGCGCTTGACCTCGACTTCACACCACTCAGAGAGGGCATTCACTGCCGAAACACCAACACCATGCAAACCGCCAGAAACCTTATAGCCGCCGCCGTCAAATTTCCCGCCGGCGTGCAGGGTGGTCATCACTAATTCCAGGGCAGAGCGTTTTTCGGTGGGGTGTTCGGCCACAGGGATACCACGGCCGTTGTCAATCACGGTAATGCTGGAATCTTGATGGATAATAATATTGATATGATCGCAGACATCGGCCAGGGCTTCGTCGATTGAGTTATCTACCACCTCGTAGATCAGGTGGTGCAGGGCTTTGACATCGGTACCACCCACATACATACCGGGGCGGCGGCGGACGGCTTCCAGGCCTTCCAGTACCTGAATATCTTTTGCCTCATAAGAAGAATTTGCCACGTAAAAACCTCCATGCAAAAAGGCAACCGCTGAACGCGGCTTGCCTTTGCTTTTTTTTGACTAAACAAAGTTCAGTTTAATCATCCAGACGAACCAATTCACCTGTTTGATTTGTTCAGATCAGTTGTCTTTGATTTGGCCGAACAGAGTTCGGTTTAATCAAAATAGAGGGCAAGTCCTATATTTTGATTACCAGTCAAATAAGCCATTTTTAATATTATTTGGAGCATATTTGCGACTGGATTAATGTTCTATATTTTACCATGAAAGCCATTTTTCCACCGGGTAGAGTGCGGTAAAATTAACCTCCGTCCCTGTTTCAATTCCCTGACCATTCACGGCCAGATCAACCAAAAACTAGAGAAATAGAAAGAAAAAAATATGCCGACTGCTGAAATTCTTACCATTGGGACCGAGATCCTGCTCGGTGAAATTATCGATACCAACTCCCGCTACATTGCCCGCCACCTGCGAGACCACGGGGTAGATATATTTTTCATCTCCACGGTGGGTGACAATGCCGAACGGATTGCCCAGGCGCTGCAAGAGGGGATGAAACGCTCTGAAGTGATCATTACCACCGGGGGATTAGGCCCCACGATTGACGACCCGACGCGCGAAGCGGTGGCGCTGGCCCTTGGTGTAGAGACCGAGTTCCGGCCGGAGCTGTGGCAGCAGGTCTTAGACCGTTTTGCCCGCTTTGGCAGCACCCCCACCGAAAACAACAAACGCCAGGCCTACGTACCCAAAGGCGCTATCGCCCTGGAGAACCCGGTCGGCACCGCCCCGGCTTTCATCTGCGAGACGGAAAAGAGCGCTATTATCTCATTACCGGGCGTACCGCGCGAGATGGAACACTTGATGCAACACGCCGTGATCCCCTACCTGCGGCAGCGCTTCGAACTGTCCGGGATGATCAAAGCGCGCATCATCCGCACGGCCGGTGGCGGCGAATCGATGATCGATGATCTGATCGGTGACCTGGAAGAATTATCCAACCCCACGGTGGGTCTTTCGGCGCACGCCGGTTCGGTCGATATCCGCATTACCGCCAAAGCCGAAGACGAAGCCCAGGCAGATGCCTTGATCGCCCCGGTGGAAGAAGAGCTGTATAAGCGGGTTGGCGAGTGGATTTATGGGGCAGACGGCGACACGCTGGAAGGGGCTGCACTGGCGCATCTGGCCGAACTGGGCTGGAACCTGGCCGTGGTGGAGGCCGGTTTGGAAGGGCGGCTGACCCAGCGGCTGGCGCGCGCCGGACAGGCCAGTTTCTTGGGCGGCGAGGTGTTGGCCGAGCAGCCCAATGCCGCACAGCTGATGGAAGCATGCCGTAAATTCCGCCAATCGCGGCAGGCAGACCTGTGCCTGGGTGTTTCGATGCACCGCGGGGCAGAAAAACAAGACCTGCGGCTGGCAATCGTCTCGCCGATCAAAGAACGAGCCACTTCCCGCTCGTACGGCGGCCCGCCCCCCATGGCTACCAACTGGGCGTTGAACATGTGCCTGGATTTGCTGAGAAGGTTGGAGGGGGAGTAGATCCTTATAATAAATTTTTTAATTTCGCCCTTGTATAACAAGCAATAGTGAAACTATCTGTAATTTCACCATTCTTAATCATATTTTCTAATTGTTCTAAGGACACCCATTCAATTTTCTCTATACCTTCTTCAATATTTGGGTGTCCTATGTTTTTTAAATCCGCAAAAAACAATTGAATTGCATTTCCTTCTATGCCAGTATTATTGTGTAAAATTCCCAATTCCACAATATTCTCAATTTCCCCGCCAACTTCTTCCAAAAGTTCCTTTGCAGCATTTTCTTTACCAGATAACCCCGCTTCCCCAAATCCCCTTGGGATTTCGTAGTGCCAAGATCGAGTAGGATGTCTAAACTGATGTTGAATTAAATACTTTCCTTTATATCTAGGAAGCAATGCAACTGCCGGGGAATCCGAAAGCTCAGCTTTATTGATTAATCGAAAATACGTACTTAACCTTCCACTATGAAACTGTACTAAATCTCGTAAAATAAAAATAAATGGGTCTTCATATACTACACCAACATCAGCATATGATTCTGGTAAGTTATTTTCAATTAACTTCTTTTTTTGTTTTTCTACCCAATCAGATATTCTTTCTTTGTCTGTAATAATCTTTATCAAGCTGTTGGAGTTATCAAACCAATCTGGATGTTCTTTTATTAATTCAAAATATTCCATTTATTTATTCCTGTCCAAATTCATTATCTAAAGTTTTCAATGAATCATCACTTGATAAAGTTTTCGCGTAGTCTAGTGCATTATCTGGATTCTGAGAATAGTTTTCTATAGGAGATTCAAAAATTGTGTCATTCCTGCTTTTGACAACAAAGCTTTGTAAATTTCCCCTGGTACTTTCTATATCTTCGTTATCATGCAATATAAATTCTTTAATCCAATCTACATGATTATTCCGTTTTTCTTCATAATTTTTTTTATTATATTCAAAATAATCTGTAATAGTTTGAGTAATTTCATTCTTACCAAAGAAATATAGTTGTTTTTCTTTTGCTACTTCATATTTATGTAAAGCTTTCAAATATGTATGTGCTGAATCAACCCAATTACTCGAGGGTATATTATCAAGAAATTTTTGCCAATCAAATTGTTCCACAAAAAGTTTTAGCTTTTCTTCCGGTATATTTAATGATAATTTCTCATCGCCATAGGAAGCAATATCTCCCGGAAAGATTTTACCTTTCTCTCTATTGTATTTTTTCCTTGCCCAAACAGCTAACATAAATGCTGCTTCATAGTAATCCCATTTTTTTGTAATTTCACTCTGATGATCTTCTGGCTCTGCACCATTTTTAAATGTTTTATTACTCGTTTCAATTGAAATATGATCTAAATCTGCTTTTGTACCAATAAAATTAGTGTGATTATAAAGACTATCAATACAAACCATTACACCATTTTTCAATTCATATAGAATAGCACTGTTTGATACTCCTGCATA
The DNA here is from genome assembly GCA_963675375.2 of Anaerolineales bacterium. Lineage (GTDB taxonomy): Bacteria > Chloroflexota > Anaerolineae > Anaerolineales > UBA11579 > UBA11579. Next base: position 144,263 of record OY776212.2, read on the forward strand.
ACAAGACTCATTGTTTTCAACCAAATCTAATAATAAGGAACGATTATCAAGGCGCTCGGCAATTTTTTCTAAATTAGAAAAAACCTTTTTTAAATCTTTTACCTGATCTATTTGATCATCATCTAAATCTTTTATCAAGTCTTCCTCATCTTTAGGATTCATTCTCGCAATGGTCATAATTAAATCAGTTCGCGCATTACCAATTTCTTCCGCTTTGGTTATCCTCAACGGGTGTTCATCAAAAAAACCTAACACTCTATATAAGTCTAAAAAATCATGGTATTCATTACTGTTTACAAAATATTTTGTTTCATCATATGGTAATAAATCTTTATTAAATAATTGTTCTGCCCACAATTTTCTCCTTTCCATATCTTTATTTAAATGTTTCCAGCTTGACAGATGAAATCCCTCCAAAGCAATCCGGCTAGCTGCAATCTCAAAAGGACTTGTATAATTTTTCTTATAATCGAACAAGGAAAAACGTAGTGGCAATAAGTCTGCACTCTTATTAATATAAGAATCTTTTATTAATCTTGATATGTTTGAAAAAAAGCCAGAGGAATCAAACAGTTGATTATTAGAGACTACAACTCCATGCCCCATCAATAAGGTTATATATAATTCCATTTGAGCATGGAATATTCGTCTAGGAATATTATTTCGATCTGACTCACTATCAAATCTTAATGAGTCTAAAACATCCAAGTATCGCCATTTTCTTAAGCTTTCAATACTTTCCAAAAACTGTTGATGCCTCATAAACACCCTCCTTATACTATAAAATAAAACTTAAATATTCCCAACCTTTATCTGTTAATTTTACTGAATAATTCAATGTTTCAATAAAACCTTCTTTTTCTAAATAAGACAATAAATGAGGCAAATCATTTTTAGATATTTTCTGAACTATTCTCAAATTTATCTCAAGAATATCTTTCTCTAGTCCTTCTTCCCCAGCAAAATAAAGAACCGAGGCAATTTTAGCAGCATCTTTTGGTAAATTTCTAGTAAAAGATAATATATCTCGATAAATTCTGAATAACCACTTTTTCGAAATCTCGTCCTCAGAAGGTTCACTATAAATATGAATATGAGTTTTTTTAAAAAACGCAATCTTATCAGGAATGCTTGGTATTTCTTTATCAATGCATAATCCGATTATAGGGACACCCTTTTCATGAGCAAATTTAATTTCTTTTTGAACATACTCAGATTTAATGCTATTGGTAGAGACTAGCAATAGTATGCATTGGGAGTTTAAAATTCCTTTATAGAGTTGATCCAACCAAAATTCTCCTCCACTCTTCAAGTCATATTTGTCAAGAAAAAAAGATAATTTATTGTCTTTTAATACACTAATTATCTGGTCTACAATTTTAGAATCTATACTTGAATAACTAATAAAAACTTGATACTGTTTTCCCACTTAGCACCTCCCCAAAACTAATCCTATTTACAAGATACAGCATCTATGATACGGAGTCAAGATATCGACTCACCTTCGGACAAAAGATCGGACAATTGACAAAAAGAATGAGGAACTTCTAAACTCAAAATAGACACCACATCTATAGAGAAAGGAGTTCCTCATGTATAAGTTTATCCAAATACAGCGATTTGCCAAGGAATTGTTTGATACTGATAAAGAAGTACATAAAGCAAGCCAGATCATGTTGGGGATACTGAAAGCGAAATCACCGCGCATCAGTCGGATCGCAGAGCAGATGCCGGGGAATCAAGATGCGAACTACAAGATGATCCAACGCTTTCTCAAAGAGACAGACCTAAAAACCCCACTGCAAAGATTTTTCGATGGAGATGCGGCATTTGTGATCGGTGATCCGACCGAGATGGAACGAGCCAGTGCGAGGAAAACGGACTATGTCGGCAAACTGCCTGAAGTCGGCCAGCTTGGATTTTGGCTGTTGACCCTGGCAACACCGTTTCGAGGCAGAGCCTTGCCGTGTAATTTCATCACTTATTCTTCAGCCACACTGGGCAGCGAGAGCACATCCCGCAACATCGAACACCAGCGGGTGATCGGTGAAATCCAATCTGCGATTGGTGACCGTCCAGTCGTGTTAGACCGGGAATTCTCGTACCTGAGCCTATTCAAGCATTTTTCCACATGTCAAATGCAATTCGTCATTCGCCTCAACCAGGGCAGCAACCCGCCTAAATTCTATTATGACGAGCACAAAAATGATGAGCTGACCTTGTTTGTGGCACCAGATACCGAACCTAAAATCTATCGAGAGATCTACTACAAAGGGGAAGTCAAGGTCAATGTGATTGGCTTTTGGAAAACAGGCATGGCAAAGCCTTTGTGGGTGATTTCCAATATTGATCCTGAAAAGGCTTTAGCGATCTACCTGCAGCGCATGAAGATTGAAATGAAATTCCGGGACCTGAAAAGCATCTTTCAGTTGGATACCATCATGAACAAATCGAAGTTCTATCTCGATCAGATGATTGCATTGATGCTGATTACCTATGCCATTGCAGTCTTGATTGGCGAAGCGATCCGAGATGTGCGCTATGCTGGCGTTTCCCCTGACCAGCTTGACCTAAACTTGGAGCCTGACGTCCCGAAAAATTCTCGTTGGTACTCTTTCTCTGGCTTGTTTGTTTTGCTTAGGCAGAAGCGCCGCTTGAAGCATACAACTTTACGAAAAATCGTTTCTAAAGTTTTTGCGATCTTCTCTGCCCTTGTTTCTAGCGGTTTTGTCCGATCTTTTGTCTGAACATGAGATCGACTTTGTCCCAAAATTGGTGGGTGACTTTTAAACCACTATATGCGGTGGTTCTCGGTTTCATAAAATCGGCGCATCTGGCGATTTTACCCACCAATTTCTGGAAACCCACCGAATTTGTGACAGTCTCCCACTAATACCATTCTGTTCTCTAACAAAATATTTACGGACAGAATCACTCAACTTTGATAAGATAAAGGTGAGATTCTGGCTGTTTAGTGCATCAGAATATCGTACAAGATCAACGGTTTACCAGTTCATATCGTGGTATGGATGCCGACAAAACGACACACAGCCATCGCACTACCCAACCACGCAACAGCAAAACTAAATTAGAGGTGTTTTTATGAGTGACCTATATACCCTGACCGAAAAACCAGAAGCCGAAGAGATCGTGATGATCGCCGGGTGGCGGCAGTGGGCCGATGGCGGCTCTATCTCTTCCGGTTTGCCGCAGTACCTGATCGACCAGCACGACGCCCGCAAGATCGGTGAAATTTCCATTGATGACTATTACCTGTTCCAACTGCCGGGGGCGCAGCACTTCCTGCGGCCTTTGGTGCGCCATAAAGACGGCTATACCGAATCGCTGCACAACCAGCGCAATGAGTTTTACTATACCGAGGTAGATGGCAAAGGGATCATCATCTTTTTAGGCGACGAACCCCACATGAACGTCGAACGCTACATCCAGACCTTTTTGGCCGCCGCCAAAGAGTTGAACGTTTCCCGCGTGTACACCTTTGGCGGGGTGTATGCCCAGGTGCCCTACGACAAAGAGCGCCACATCCACGCCATTTACAGCAACCCGGAATTTAAAGACGAACTGCTGGAGCTTTCAATCGGGCTTTCCAATTACCAGGGTCCGGCCAGCATCACTTCCTACCTGTGCAAGCGTGCGGACGAGCAAAACCTGGATGTGATCGGGATGTATACCTTCAACCCGATGTACCAGTTCGGCTCCTTTGAGGAATCGAGCAAGTCAATCCACATTGAAAACGACTATATGGGTTGGCTGGGCGTAATGCAACGGGTCAACCACATGCAGGGTCTCAAGATCGACCTTTCCGACCTGGAAAATTTGAGCGAGCAAATGATCTTGAACATCGACCATAAGGTGGAACAGCTCGACCGCAAATACCCCGAATTGATGGTGCAGGAATTCTTCGACCGTCTGCGGGATGATTTTGAGGAACAGCCTTTTAGCCCGTTGGAAGATATTTGGGAAGAAGAGCTGCGCCGCCTGGGCGATCAGTTCTTCCCCTCCGATGATGAGTAAACACTCACGATAGAACGCTAAGCCCCTTTTTACAAAGGGGCTTTTTTCATTAAGGCGGTGATTAGTGCCCATTAGTGCGGGCGAGGAGACCTCGCCGCTACAGTATAGTCTTTGTTATCGCCATATCAGATAAACACACCTGCAATCTTTCCGTATAAGTCCATTTCTTTTACTGCTTACAAACTACTATTACGTGTTTGCTTTTGCGGGCGAAACCCCATGCTGGGGCGGCTTCACCCCTACCATAGAGAAAGAGGATTAAACGAAAAAGGACGCCCTCCCTAACCTATACACCAGTACACTTATATACTCTTACACGGATTTTTTCATTGAGGCGATGATTGATGCCCATTAGTGCGGGCGAGGAGACCTCGCCGCTACAGTATGGTCTTTGTTATCGCAACATCGGATAAACACCGTTGCGATCTTTCCGTATAGGTCCATTTCTTTTACTGCTTACAAACTACTATTACGTGTTTGATTTTGCGGGCGAAACCCCACGCTGGGGAGGCTTCGCCCCTACCATAGATAAAGAGGATTGAACGAAAAAGGACACCTTGCCTAACTTATACACCAGTACACTTTTATACTCTTACACGGATTTTTTCATTGAGGCGGTGATTAGTGCCCATTAGTGCGGGCGAGGAGACCTCGCCGCTACAGTATGGTCTTTTTACTATTCCATGTTTGCTTTTGCGGGCGAAACCCCACGCTGGGGCGGCTTCGCCCCTACCATAGAGAAAGAGGATTGAGAGAAAATACGCCTTTCCTAACCCATACACCAGTACACTTATATACTTTTACACGGATATACGCCTCACTTGCCTAGACATCCCACTTGCCATTCACCCTGGTATCTCGTATGATTAGTACACTTATTTTGTGCTAAACCGAAAGGATAATTATGCCTAAAAACGCAGACCTGCTGCTTACCAATGCCATTGTGCTCACCATGGACGCACAGTTCAATCAATACGAGCCGGGTGCCGTAGCCGTACAGGGAAATTCCATTCTGGCAGTAGGGCCAGAAGCCGAGATCACAGCCGAATACGCCGCCCCAACCACATTGGATTGCGAAGGAAAAGTGTTGATGCCCGGCCTAGTGAATGCCCATACGCATGTACCCATGACCCTGCTGCGCGGCCTGGCCGATGACCTGCGGCTGGATGTATGGCTGCTGGGCTTTATGATGCCGGTGGAACGCGAATTTGTCTCCCCGGACTTTGTGCGCCTGGGCACACTGATCGGTTGTGCCGAATTCATCCGTACCGGGGTGACCAGCTTTGCCGACATGTACTACTACGAAGAAGATGTCGCCAAGGCCACCGTGGAAGCCGGTCTGCGGGCAGTATTGGGACAGACGGTGCTCAAATTTCCCTCACCCGATGCCATCTCTTACGAAGAATCGTTAGAATCTGCCCGCGAGTTCATTGTGGGGTGGAAAGACCACGAGCTGATCGTGCCCGCTGTTTCGCCGCACGCCCCCTACACCTGCACCCCAGATATTTTGCGTGCCTGCGCTGCCCTGGCTGCCGAATATGATGTGCCTCTGCACACCCATATTGCCGAGACGGCCAGCGAAGTGGAGAATATGCGCAAAGCCGAGGGGATGCCGGTGGTGCCGTATGTGAAAAAGCAAAAGCTGTTCGACGCCAAAGTATTGTTCGCCCACTGCGTACATATCGACTACGGCGAGATCAACACCCTTAAACACAACAATGCCGGGGTGGCGCATAACCCTTCCTCCAATATGAAGTTGGCTTCCGGGATGGCGCCGGTGCAGGATATGCTGCAAGAAGGCTTAAACGTCGGGATCGGTACAGACGGCCCGGCTTCTAACAATGACCTGGATATGTTCGAAGAAATCCGTCTGGCCACCTTTATGGCGAAAACCCGCGAGAACGACCCGACCGCCCTGCCCGCCCGCGAAGCGCTGCTGATGGCAACCCGCATGGGCGCCCAGGCAATGCACATCGGGCACCTGACCGGTTCGCTGGAAGCCGGCAAACGCGCCGACCTGATCCTAGTCAACATCGACACGCTGCACAACATGCCGCGTTTCCGCCGCGACCCAGACGGGATTTACGCCCAGCTGGTATACGCCGGGAAGTCCACCGATGTGAGCGATGTGATGGTCAATGGTCGCTGGCTGATGCGCAACCAGGAACTGCTCACGATCAATCTGGACGATTTGAAAGAAGCCGTCGATCAATTTGCCGGGAAAGTGGACCACTTCCTGCTCAAACGCGAGCAGTCGGTATTGGCGAAACTGATCGCCATTGGCGGGGCCACCGAAGGAGAAAGCTTTGAGGTGCAGGCTAAAGTGCGCATCTCTGACCCTGAACCGATCGTCGCCTCGATCAACAAGCCGGAGATTGAAGTGGTCTATCAGCGGCATTACCATGAATACGACACCTACTTTGTGTTTGATGACCCGGAACAAGGGCTGGTGCGCCACCGTGAGGATGAGTTCATCAATCCCAAGGGCGAAGTGGAATACATCCGTGCCCGCCTGACGCATGTCGGCCCCACCCGCGAAGAGGAATTCCCCAGCAAGGTACTGCTCTCCCGCAGCCGCTTCCTGGCCCCTGCCGGGCAAAGCCTGCGCTTCTTGCGCGAATACTTCAAGCCGGACAGCGAACGATACATTGAGAAAGACCGCCAGCGCTGGGCAGTACGCTATAAGGGCGAGGAATTCTTCGTCAACATCGACCAGGTAGAAAAACCGGCAATCGGGCACTTCCTGGAAGTTAAATCGCGCACCTGGAGCCGGACAGATGCCGAAGAAAAGGCCAAACTGGTGGCTGAGTTAATTACCGTTTTGGACGCAGAACCAGAAGAGACCGTTACACAAGACTACGCCGAAATTATTGCTGAAAAGGAGTAAATTCATGCTTGCCGAAAGCATCCGCACCTATTATCAATACCATTTCCACATCAATCGCAAACTGTGGGACGATATCGTCAGTCAGTTGAGCGATGAGCAGTTCACCGAGGAACTGCATTACTCGGTTGGATCGGTGCGCAACCAGGTGGTGCACATCATGGAAACCGACTATCGCTGGTTCAGCGAATTGGCCGGGGACCCCCTGCCGCCATATTCGGACCCGGAAGTGTACCCTACCCGCGAGAAGGTGCGGGAAATGTGGGATGAAATTGAAGCGATGATGCACACATACCTGGATGGGTTGACGGATGAGGCCGCGGCACAGCCGTTTGAGGGCATCACCGTATGGCAGTCGCTGCTGCATGTGGTTTCCCACGGAATGGACCATCGTGCCCAGTTGATGGCAATGTTGAACCAGAAGGGTATCGAGACTTTCCCGCAGGATTATGCATTGTATTTGTATGGGAAGATTTAGAGATTTCGGTCCCAATAACGTTTATTTATCAGGCGAGGCTGTCGTAAAGACAGCCTCGTTTTTGTCATTGGTGGAAGGTGGGGGCTTCATTCTCCGCTTACGAACTATTATTTTGTTTGATTTTCGGGCGAAGCAGGCTTCGCCCCTACACCAGATGAGGGGGATAAGGTGAGGAGACCTCACCGCTACCTGTAATTGGAAATATAAAATGCCAAACAGACATCCCAGCGATCTACCCGTAGGGGCGTCCTCTGGGACAATCCTGTCCGATTAAAATTAAACAGTGTCAAAAAGGGGATAGTGGGAGCTGTTAGTGAGAAGAGGAAGTGAAATCATCGAAGATAATTGGATCGAGCACTACAATTATCGACGGAAAAAACACAAGTGAACGATGTTTTCATTCATAAGGATGCAGATTTAATAGGCCTGTATATTGCCGGATGTAGAAATATTTACGAAACTGCTCAAATTTGTGCTGTGCGGCAATCTCATTTATGTGTTGAAGCAAGGCTTACAATCGTTGGGCAAGGATTCGCTTGAATTTTCGGTTCGAATTCGTAGGGTATCATTTAGTTTTCATCGTGCATGGTTTGGTTGTGATTGGTCTCTAACCTATTTTTACCATTTTTTCCATGCGCGTTTTTTTAATAAGACAACATTGAAGCCTGCTTCGACCGCAAGACATAGCCTGGATTACAGATTGATAGCAGTAAGCAAATGAACCTCGTTATATCCCCCAAAGAAACAGTGTCTAACAGCAGAAGCTATGTCTATACCGATGTATTTTCCGGTCGCCCCACGGGTAGATCGCGAGAATGTCAATCCAGAGCAATGGGAACGTAGACAACACTATAACGACGGGGTCTCCCCGCCCCCTACGCTTCGAGCAGCTCCACCACCTTCTCGGTCATCGCACGGATGTGCCTGGCGCATTGGCTGTGCAAGTTGTTGGCTTCGTAAGCCGAGCGGCCTTCTTCTGTACTTACATCTACGTTCAGCAATACCGGGCAGCTGGTATGGGTAAACTGTGTTTCAAATGCCTCGTGCAAAGCCTGCACCTTTTTATATAGTTCCGCCCGGTCGTCATCTGGTTCGCTGTGTCCCAACATCATGCTGAGCGCTAAAATGCCGCCGTTGAGTGCGCCGCAAGTGCCGCGCGTTTGGGATTTGCCGCTGCAAAAACCGGAGGCAATCTTGGGGATTAATGGGGAAGAAATTCCCTGGTGATCGGCTACTGCGGCTAAAACGCTTTCCGCACATAACAGATGGTCATCCCAATAAGAAGCAGCCCGGTCGGCTGCTTGTTGTGCATTGAGGGGGTTAGACAATGGGTTCATAATGGCCTCACTTTATTTATAATAATTACCGATACTCAAAACGCCAGAGCCCCGCCTCATGCGCGGCCAAATAAGCCTGCATCATATCATCCCCCGTAATCTTGTGGTTGATCTCGGCGTATTTCTCATCCGTTACCTTTCCGGCCGGATGATATTTTCCTAAAATATTCAGATACAGTTCGGAAGAAATTCCTCCCAGGGTGGCCATAACCTCTGCCGCAGAGGCAACCCCATTGGGCATGACCATGTGGCGCGCCAACACGCCGCGTTTTGCCAAACCATCAATCCCAATTTTTAACGAGCCCACCTGCCGGTACATTTCGGTAATCGCTGCTTTGGCTACTTCGGGGTACTCTTTTGCCAGCAAATATTTCTTTGCATTGTCCGCATCCCCGATCTTAAAGTTAGGCGTGTAAATGTCTATTACCCCATCCAGCCAGGAGAGCACTTTCATGGAGATGTATGCAGAGGTGTTGTATACCAGCGGCAGATGCAGCCCGCCTTCTATAGCCAGCAGCAAGGCCTCAAGTATTTGTGGAACGACATGGTCGGGGGTATTGAGGTTAATGTTATGGCAGCCGGTGTCTTGCAGTTCCAGCATGATGTCTGCCAATTCTTGGGCGGTCACTTCCTGCCCTTTAGGATCCTGGTTGGGATCGCCTTTTTGGCAGTACACACATTTCAAACTGCAGTGGGAGAATAGGATCGTGCCGGAACCGTGCTGCCCCACCAAATAGACTTCTTCACCCATACGCGGGAAATAGCCGCTAACCTGGGCGTGCCGTTTGGTCATGCAAGTGCCCACAAAGCCGCGCAGGCGGTTTATCCCGCAGCGCCGGGGGCAATTTTTGCAGTTTGCTAATGAGGCAATTGCTTCTTCTACCCGTCGGGCTAATTCCCCACTGTGGTACAGGGCAATGTAACCAGGGACAAATTCTTCTTCAATGATGTATGGGTTTGTCAGTGCCATTTTTCCAGTATAGCATTATTTTTTTGAAATTTACATGTAGGATACGTAAAAAAAAAATACTAAACAGGCGATGGGAAGCACCTGTTTAGTAAAGGTGTTTTCTCAAAATAAATAGGAGAAGTTTGCTCCTCCTATTTATCAATTCGTCTATTTTCCTTCTTTTGCCAGAATGGTGCTGGTTTGGGCAGCAGAAACAAAGAAGAACAGCAACAGCAAAACCGCGACCGCACCGATCAACAGGTCGAACAGGGTCAGGGGGATTGCCAATGGGGTAGAAAATTCCGGATTGCCGATGAAGAATACCAGCGTATTGATCATTATGATGATCGCCCGCACTTCGGTCGGTCCTAACTTGCTGTAAGAAATTTTGAACACGTGGTCTACGTAGGTGCGTAAAAATACATGTACCGAAAGCATCAGGTAGCCGATCAATGCCAGGGCGGCAATTTCAAAATGCACCAGCGGAGATAGCCCTAAAGACAAAATCACAATAAATTCATTAATGATGTCTACAATATGATCGACATAGTAGCCGTATTTAGGCCGTTCGATCTTGCGATAGCGTGCCAGGCTTCCATCCATGCTGTCGCCGTACCAGTTTACTAAGAACCCCAGGCTGGCCAGCCATAAAAATGCCATGTTGTACTTGGTCAGGACATAGCCCGCAGCAATCATCAAAGCCCCGAAAATACCGATGAAGGTCATTGTGTCTGGGGTCGCCCACTTTGGGGCTGTTTTGCAAAAATATTGCAGTGCGGGGCGCTCAATCGGTCCTAACAAAATATCGTTTACGCGCACATGGTCGGTCTCTTTTGGTTTCTCCATTACTCTTTTTTTCCTCTCAAATCATTTAGGGGTAGGGTTAATCGGCAGCAGCTTGCTCATTGGTAATGATCTGCCTGAAGGTGAGCGGGATAACGATGAGGATGACAATCAACATGATCCCGGTGAAGGTCAGGCCGATAATCTGGATGGTCTGGTTTGCATGACCGATTGATTCGGCGGCAAAATAGCCAATGCCGATCAGCAGGGCGGTTTGGATTACTTCCCCGATCAGGATGGCTGGCAGCCACTTGCGCCAGGAGAGTTGGCTTAATCCGGCGGCAATGTTGACGGGGACACCCATCCCGGTAGCGATCTTGCCCAGCACAAGCACTTTTAGGTAATGCTTGCGCAAGGCGCTTTGCAGGATGGCGACTTTTTTCTGCCTCTTTTTGGTGTGTTTGCGGAAATAATGCTGTAACTTGCCAGAGCTGCCCACCCGGTACCAGATGAAGTCCATCAGGGTAGTGGCAGAAACAGCGACCGCTAAGATCAAAAACAGATTTAGTACATGGGTGGATGCAACCGCTCCGCTCAACATTTTGACGAGCGGGCCTTGCACCATGACAAAAAAGAAGAGGAGGACATAATTCCACATCCCAATATGGGGAACATGGCCGGCTTGCAATGCCTGCCAGAAACGCGAAATAAATTGGACTAGTGCAACTAAGTGCTCCATCATTGATTAAAACCTTGTTGAAGTTTACAGTGATTTATTCAGGCCACAATTTGTGGAACATCATCCATTGTTCCGGGCGCTGACGGATTTGTGATTCCATATAGGTTACCATCAGCTCGGTATTTGTAAAGATGTCATTTTGTTTTTGGCCTGTGCGTACCATTTCGATTGGCTCCGAAAAATTCATGCCGTAGGTGTGCTTGCCTTTATTGTAAAAAGAAACCATGATCGTCACCGCATCGGTCATCAGCCCTAACCGGGCAGGCCCCAGGGGCACATAGGCGGGTTTGCCGAATACATCAATTTTGAAATCGTCGTTGGGCTGCGGCCAATCCAAGGCGGTGGTCACAATTTTACCCTGTTTCAAGTTTTCTATGGCTTTCCGTAGCGCAGGAGGAGAAATCGGGGTGACATCGAAGCCCCAGCGCTCGCGCAACTCGTTTTGAAATTGGTAGCCTTGCTCTATGTTTGCCGTGGATAGGGCCTGGATTTCCAGGCCGGTAGCAGCGACTGCGATCGCGCCCAGGTCAAAGTTGCTTACATGCATCCCAATGATCTGCACGCCTCGACCCTGGCTTTGAAACTGGTGTACCAGATCCACAAATTCATCGGGAATATGTACCATCTCGTGAATTTTCTTGGCAGTCTTGAGTACATGGTGATAGTAATCGTAATAGTAATGGCCGGCGTTGATAAACGCTGTTCTGGTCAAATCATCCAGAGAGGGGTCGTTCACCGAGACGCCCATCACATGAGAAAGATTCTCACGTACCTGCCAATACACAGCTGGCTTGCTGCGGGCAATTGTTTTGCCAATCATGCGAGCCAGACCATATCCAATCCATCGGGGCAATCCCTGAGCTAAATTCAGACCGGTTTTGATCACCCGCTTGTCTTTGATAAAGAAATCTCTGAGGTCCATGATCGTGTGTTCTTCTTCTCGCAAAAACTAGAAAGGAAATTATAGTACAAATACGCTGCTCCGTTAATATAACGGCCATCCTACCAAAAAGTTGCATTTTTCGCTAACATAGTTTCCAGGATGATTTAAAACCTCCTTTATTTTGATTTTGGCCGAACAAATTTCAATTCAAATCATTAAAAATGCGATCTATTGTTCTAATGGCGTTCATTTTGCTGGCGGGAATGAAGGGGAAAAAGGCTGCGGGGGATGTTTAAGGTTGGGCAAAGTTCAAACGCTGGGTGCCCCAATAGGGTTCGTCCTGGTCTTCGCACTGCCGTCCGGTGATATTGGTCACCGGTTCACCGCCGTCTTCAAGGCGCAGCGTATAGGTTTTAGCGGGATCCATCGTAAAGTCGGCGTATCCCAAACCGTATTCCGGTTTTAGCCCGGTGACAAAGCGGTTGGTATTGCCTTCCCAGGTGACAATGATGGCGACGCCCGGTACGGGGTTGCCAGCCGCATCGTAAACGTACACCTGGATGAGCGGGGGATCAATATTTGGGTCGCAAACCAAGGGAACATCGAGCAGTACGAACGGTGGCCCTTCGGTGGCGGTTGGCGTGGGGGTGCTGCTGGGCAGCGGCGTGGTTGTGGGGGGCGTGCCGGTAATGTTGGCAGTGGTAGGGGCGGGCGTTGTGCTGTCCAGGGTGGCGGTTGCCGTCACTTCGAGGGTGTCTTGTAACGTGCCGGTTGGCTGCGGCGTGCCTTCCGGCAGGGTGGCGGTAGGGCTGCTGCCTGATGGAGAAGCCAGAGCAACAATCGGGGTGCCTGCTGTGTCCCCTTCCAGGTGGGCAGCCAAGAACCCCAACGCGCGGGCGGCATCGGTGTTGCCTTCTTCGCCCAGGGCCAACTGTGCCTGCACGGCCAGGGCGCGGGCGGGGTCGTTATCGCCCAGCAAAGCCAGGCGAGCTTCCGCCCGGCCCAGGTCGCTGTTCGAGACATAGGCGCGGGCAATCAATTCACGGTAGTCGTCTTTAAAATCAGCGCGCAGGTCTTGCGGCTGGGCATCAATTGTTTCGGCGGGCTTGAGCACCCAGCCGTAAAGCACGCCCAAAGCCAGCCCAAGGATCAAGCCGGTGAGCAGATAGACGGGGGGGCGGCGGGGGGCTTCCATTAATTCTCCCCTTCCAGGCTGGTGTTCCAGGTGGCCATATCATTGCTCAGGTCGCGCATCAGCAGCAGGTCTTCGGCGGTATACCCCAGGTCGAGGGCAGAGGCCAGCGCTTCGGTAATGATCACCGAGGGGTGGTCGCTGCCCAGCAAGGCTAGCTGGCGGGCGGCCAGGGCCGGGTTTTGCTCATCGGCATAGACTTCGGCCACCATCAGCACATAATCGGTTTTATAATCCATGCGCAGCATGGTAGGCGGTGCATCCACCACATCCACCGGGTTCACCTCGGTGGCGTAGTAGTTCCCCAGCAAGATGCCCAACACGATCATGAAAGCAAACAAGATATAACGCAGCATGGTCTTTATTCTGCCATAAGCCCGACAGCCCCGCAAGCGGGAAACCCTGCCTAAAGCTAGGCGAGCAGATCCTCCAGGGCCGCCAGCAGCAGGCGGACGTTCTCTCGGCGGGCACTGAAGCCCATCAGACCGATGCGCCAGACCTTGCCGGCAAGCGGGCCAAAGCCGCCGGAGATTTCGATATTGTACAGGTCGCGCAGCATGCCGCGGATGGCGGCTTCGTTCAGGCCGGCGGGCAGCTGCGGGGTGGTCAGGGTTGCCAGGCGGTAATCGCGCGGGATCAGCAGAGGGAGGTCTAAGTTGAACAAACCTTCATACAGCATCTGTGCCATTTCTGCGTGGCGGGCAAAGCGGTTTTCCAGCCCTTCTTCGGCTGTAATGCGCAGCGCCTCGCGCATGGCGTAATTGCTGGAGACCGGGGCAGTGTGGTGGTATTTGCGCGCTTCCCCCCAATAACCCATCAGCAGGGTGAGGTCCAGGTACCAGTTGGTTACTTTGGTAGGGCGATTTTGCAGTACTTCCCAGGCATGCGCGTTCAGGGTGATGGGGGCTAATCCGGGTGGGGCGGAAAGGGCTTTTTGGCTGCCCGAATAGCAGATATCTACGCCCCATTCATCCACATTTACCGGCACACCGCCTAAAGAGGCGACCGTATCCAACAGGAAAAGCGCACCGTGTTTGTGGGCGGCATCGGCAATTGCTTTGATCTCGGTTTGCATCGCGCCGGTGGATGTCTCGCCGTGCACCACGGCCAGCAGTTTGTATTTTTTCTTTGCCAGGGCAGCGTCTATTTCTTCGGGGGTGAAAATCTCGCCCCACGGCCGTTCCAGGCGGTCTACCTGACCGCCGTAGCGCTCGGCCATTTCTGCAATCCGCTCGCCAAAGTAGCCGTTGATGGCTACCAAAACGTTGTCGCCAGGTTCCACAAAGTTGCATACCCCCGCTTCCATGCCGGTTGTGCCGGTGCCGGAGAGTGTCAGGGTAACCTCGTTTTGGGTTTGGAAGGTATAGCGCAGCAAGTTTTGGATATCGTCCATCACCTGCAAATAATCGGGGTCCAGGTGGCCGGTTACCGGGGTGGCCATGGCGCGCAGCACACGGCCTTCAACCATGCTGGGGCCAGGCCCAAGCAATACGCGGGGAGAAATTTGTAAATCTTTATATTGGGAAGCATCCATGTTCAACTCCTTGGGATGAAGTGTATGATCAAAGGGTTTGGGATAAAAGTAACCGCTTTGACTGCATCAAAATGATGACTCCTCCTCATTTTGATTTTGACTGAACGCAGGTCAGTCTGCGAATATCAATGAACAAGTCCATCTGTTTCATTATAACGTGAACGGGGCATTTAAAGTTTGTTTGGCTCGGTTTTAGCAGATCGGGGCGGGTTCCCTAAATTTTTATTGTGAGATGAGATGTTTGAAATATGACACTTTTTCATCCCAGCGATTTGAACAATCTGGTATAGGCAATCGCTCATCATGGGTGAGCGAAGAACCTTGATACAGTATGTAGATCACGACTAATTTGCAGCCGTCCAGAAAGGCAATGGTACCTGCCTCCGCCTGCCTAAATTTGTCAGGCAATTACCCAAAATGCTTCATTGCTGGTATAGTATGGGTCTGACACGAGATCATTGAACCGTTTTATAATACCTTAAATGGAACATAAACCAAAAGTAACCATCGTCATCCCTTGTTATAACGAAGAAAAAACGATCCGCATGCTGCTGGACGCGCTTGCCAGGCAAACCTACCCATTGGTAGGGATGGAAGTGGTCATCGCCGATGGCATGTCGGAAGACAATACCAAAGGGGTGATCGCCGAGTTTCAAGCCCAAAATCCTGAATTGCCAGTACGGGTTGTAGATAACCCCAAAAGACACATTCCCGCAGCGCTGAATATCGGCATCGAAGCAGCCCGCGGCGACTATATCATCCGCTTAGATGCCCATTCCGTCCCCCACCCTGAATACGTAGCCCGCAGCATTGCCGGGCTGGAGATGAATAGAGGTGAGAATGTGGGCGGTGTGTGGCGCATTGTGCCGGGCGCAGATACTCCTGTTGCCGCCGCGATTGCCGCCGCGGCCAGCCATCCGCTGGGCGTGGGTGATGCCAAATACCGCTATGCCGATACCGCCGGAGAAGCAGACACCGTGCCGTTTGGCGCCTTTCGCAAGGCATATTTGCTGGAAATAGGCGGTTACGACGAAACCCTCCACACCAACGAAGATTATGAACTTAACACCCGCATTCGTAATGCGGGCGGAAAACTTTGGTTAGACCCAGATATTAAAGTACAATACTATGCCAGACCGACCCTAAGACAGCTGGCTGCCCAATATTGGCGCTATGGCTACTGGAAAGTGGTCATGCTGCGGCGCTACCCCGGCAGTTTGCGCTGGCGGCAGGCGTTGCCCCCCCTGTTTGTGTTGGGGCTGATTGTCCTGCTGCTGCTATCTATTTGGCTGCCGCTCGCCCGCCTGGGGCTACTGCTGGCTGTGATCACGTATTTGCTGGCAGTGGGGCTCAGCGGTTTGGAATTGGCTGTGGATGCCAAAAAGCCGTTTTTGATTTTTGGGGTGCCGCTGGCAATTAGCGTGATGCACATTTCTTGGGGAAGTGCATTTTTATGGAGCCTGTTGAAAAATTCGCTTCTGAGACAAAACCCGTAAGAAAAAGAGCAAGACGAAAATGAGTGATCAGAATCATAAAGTAACCCAGGCAAAATGGCGCCTCCGTCCAGCTGAACGGCGGGCGTTAATTTTGTTGGGCGATTTCATATTTGCCTGGGCAGCCTGGGGCGTTGCTGTATATGCCTGGGCAGTAGCCCTGGTGCAAAGTACTTCTCTGATGGAATTTATCAGCGAACGCCTGGAATGGTGGTTCTTGCTGCTGCCGTTGATGTGGTTGGTGCTGCTGGTGGAAAGCTACGACCTGCGCACTTCTTTAGATTTGCGTAAGACATTTCGTTCCATCTCTTCTTCCGCCCTGATAGGCGGCTTCATTTACCTGGTGGTCTACTTTGCTTCCGATGCACCTTTGCCGCGCCGTGGTGTGGCGGTGTTTTTGGGGGCTGCATTTTTACTCACCCTTGCCTGGCGCTTGATTTACATTCGCATTTTCTCCAGCCCGCGTTTTATGCACAGCGTGCTTCTGGTTGGCGCCGGTGAAACGGGAAAAGCGTTAATTAACGTGCTGGATACTGTGCAGCCTGCTTTCAATCTGGTGGGCGTGATTGATGACGATCCCGAAAAACAAGGCGAAACGATTGGCCGGCATTTGGTCATGGGTACCTGCAAACAGCTGTTGGTGCTGGCAGAAAATAACAATATCTCCGAGATTGTTGTTGCCATTTCCGGTAGAATGCTGCCGGACACCTTTCAAACTCTCATTGACGCACAGGAACGCGGTATTTTAATCACTCGTATGCCGGTCGCCTATGAGGAATTGATGGAGCGCGTCCCGGTAGAATACCTGGAAGCCGACTGGATTTTACGTTCCTTTGTGGACGAAGCCAGAGTAAGCTCGTTCTACACGTTTATCAAACGTTCATTAGATGTCTTGGGCGGCCTGGTGGGGTTAACCGCCACAATGTTACTTTCTCCCTTTATTGCTTTGGGGATTTACCTGGAATCGGGGCGGCCGATTGTGTTCAAACAAACCCGGGCGGGTAAAGGCGGGGTGCCGTTCAACATTTTTAAATTCCGCACAATGTACTGGAATCAAGAAGATGGCGAGAACCCTCAGCCTGCCAAAGAAGATGATATCCGTGTCACCCGCTTTGGCAAGTTCCTGCGCAAGACCCACCTGGATGAAACCCTGCAATTTTACAATGTCTTGATCGGTGATATGAGCCTGGTTGGGCCGCGCCCGGAGCAAACCGAATTGGTCGACCACTACCAGCGCCGTATCCCCTTTTACCGGGCCAGGCTGCTTGTCCGCCCAGGGATTGCCGGTTGGGCACAAATTCACCTGAATTACGCCTCAAACATTGAAGAAACGATTATCAAGCTTGAATATGATTTGTATTACATCAAGCACCGCAACTTAGGGATGGAGATCAGCATTTTGCTGCGCACCTTTGCCGCAGTCTTTGGCTTTAGAGGACGGTAAAAGGTTTTTTATCCATGAAAGATTTTCACTTACGCAATCGAGCTATCTTCTCCTTCGATATTCTCCTCATAACGCTGTCGGTGCTGCTCAGTTTCTTGCTGCGTCTGGAAACCCGGCAGGCCTTTGTGGATTACGGCCTTACCATGCTGGTAATGCTGGGATTATCCCTGATAGTGAAACCGCTTGTCTACCGCCGTTTTGGCCTTTACCGGCGCTTTTGGGAATATGCCAGCATGCGCGAACTTGTCATGATCGCCCAGGCGGTCACGGTTGCTTCTGTGATTGTGGGCGGGGGTGATGTATTTTCTCGAATTTGTGCTGGACGTGTTCCCCTATTTTGCCCGTTCTGCGCCGATCATTGACTGGATGCTGTCTCTGCTGATGGTTGGCGGCCTGCGCTTTATGCCGCGTTTCCTGGCCGAGGTGGTCTATGCCAATGGGGAAAGCAACGGCGAAGGCAAAATCTTGATTATTGGGGCGGGCGATGCCGGCGCTTTGGTGGTGCGGGAACTGCAAAAAAACCCACAGTTGGATATTGAACCGGTTGCCTACCTGGACGATGACCCGGAGAAACAGGGAATGGTCATTCATGGGGTGCCGGTGGTGGGCACACTGGATGACCTTGAAAAACAGTTGGAAATCCTTTCTCTCAAAGAAGTAATCATTGCCATTCCCAGCGCGCCGGGCAGCGTGGTGCGCAAAGTGGCGGAAGTGTGCCGCAAGAAGCATGTCCCCTTCCGCACCATGCCGGGCATCTACGAACTGCTGGGCGGCACGGTCAGCGTGAACCGCCTGCGCGAAGTGGATATTACCGACCTGCTGCGCCGCGAACATACCCGTATCGATCACGACCGGGTGGGCGAACTGCTCAAAGACCGCCGGGTGATGGTCACCGGGGCAGGCGGATCCATTGCCAGCGAACTGTGCCGTCAGGTCTCCCGCTGGTCGCCAAGCTGCCTGATCCTTGTCGGGCATGGCGAGAACAGCATCTTCGAGATCATGGTCGAGCTGGAAGACAGTTTCCCCGATATTCCTAAATTCCCGGTGATTGCCGATATCCGAGACCGCAAACGCCTGACCAGTATCTTTAACCGCTACCAGCCGGAGGTGGTCTTCCATGCTGCGGCGCATAAACACGTTTCCTTGATGGAAATGAATGTGGAAGAAGCAATTACCAACAATGTGTTGGGCACCCGCAATGTGGTGGAAGTGGCCGCCGAAGCGGATGTAGAACGTTTGGTGATGATCTCCACCGATAAAGCCGTGCGCCCCACCAGTGTGATGGGCGCGACCAAGCGGCTGGCCGAGATGATCGTACTCGACACGGCTCACCGCACCGGCCGAGATTTTTCGGTGGTGCGATTTGGCAATGTGTTGGGCAGCCGCGGCAGTGTCGTGCCCCTCTTCAAACGCCAGATTGCTGCCGGCGGCCCGGTGACCGTGCGACACCCAGATGTGAACCGCTACTTTATGACCATCCCCGAAGCAGTGCATTTGGTCTTGGAATCGTTTGCGATTGGCAACGGCGGCGAGATATTTTTGCTCAATATGGGAGAACCGGTCAAAATTTTAGATTTAGCCAAAGACCTCATCCGTCTTTCCGGTTTGGAACCGGGACAGGATATTGAGATCGTGATTACCGAGATGCTTCCCGGTGAAAAGATCAGCGAAGTGCTATGGGATGTAGACGTAGCCGAGAAACCAACCGAACACCCGGAGATCACCAAGCTGGGACGCGAGGATGTGCTGAGGGGGGAGAAGTTGGCGCAGGTGATAGAAAAACTGCTCTCTCATGCCCAAGAAGGCGAAGTGCACGAACTGGTCACTATGCTGGATGATGTCATCCCCGGTGCCAATATCCAGGAGAATATCGCTCCTGAAATTACCTCTTTCTTGTATTAGAATACTTTCATCGAACCACGGGTTCGGTGGAAAATGATCGTTTTGATTGAATGAACTTCAGTCAGGCAGAATGACTTTGCCTGGGTGCAGATCAATTTAGCAGATTTGGAGTACGCATGCCGGTACTAGATCCCCAAGAGTGGTACACCTTTATCCAATCTTATCCGCAAACGCACTTGTTGCAGTACCCCGCCTGGGGTGCGCTCAAGGCCAATTTCGGCTGGGAGCCTGCTTACGTTTCCGCCGGAGATGTAGGCGCGCAGGTGCTTTTCCGGCGGCTGCCGTTGGGCTTTACGATTGCCTATATCCCCAAAGGGCCGGTGGGTGAAGATTGGGAAGCCCTGTGGCCGCAGGTGGATGCCCTCTGCCGGGAAAGGCGGGCGGTGTTCCTCAAAGTAGAACCAGATGCCTGGATGGACGAATATGATGCCCTCAACCAGCGGCTTACCGCAGCCGGGTTCCGCCCCAGCACGCACGACTTGCAGCCCCCCCGCACGGTCACCATCGACATCAGCCAGGAGGATGACGATATCCTCGCGGCCATGAAGCAAAAGACGCGCTACAACATCCGGCTGGCCGGACGCAAAGAGGTGGAAGTGTACGCCTCGGATGACCTGGCCGCCTTTGGCAAGTTGATGGAAGTGACCGGGGAGCGGGATGAATTTGGGGTGCACACCCTGGCGTATTACCGCCGGGCGTATGAATTGTTCCACCCGTTGGGGATGTGCGAACTGCTCATCGCCAGCTACCAGGGCGCGCCTTTGGCCGGGTTGATGGTGTTTGCCGCCGGGCAGCGTGCCTGGTATTTATACGGCGCATCCAACAACCAGGAGCGCAACCGCATGCCCACCTACCTGATCCAGTGGGAAGCGATCCGTTGGGCAAAGGCCAAAGGCTGTACGGAGTACGACCTGTGGGGTGTGCCCGATTATGATGAAGAAACCCTGGAGGCGCAGTTCTCCGAGCGCTCGGATGGCTTGTGGGGTGTGTACCGTTTCAAACGCGGTTTTGGCGGCGAGGTCAAACGCGGCGCGGGCGCCTGGGATAAGGTCTACCAGCCGGTACTCTATTGGGCCTACCAGCAGTGGGTGGCGAGAAGAGGCGAGTAGCGAATTGCGAATTGCAAATAGCGAATTGCGAATTACAAATAGCAAATTGCATAATGCCAAAGAGTAGAGAATAACCAAGTCAAACATGAGACATGATTTAGGGAGGAACGATGAGGTTTGAAACTTGGGCAGCAGAATTGCCCATACATATTAAAAAGCAGCCACTATGGAAATCCAGGTATTATCAGATGTCCATGTATTTGTATGACCTTGTATGGGAAGATTATGCAAGGTTAGAAAAAGATGTCCGCGGCAAGGAAATTGCCCGGCAAATGATTAGAAGCGCGGGGAGTATTTCCGCAAATATAGAAGAAGCGTATGGCCGCGGCATCGGCACAAAAGATCATACTCGCATTTTGCGCATCAGCTTGGGCGAAGCGAGAGAGACGCAAGGATGGTATTTTCGAGCAAGACACTTATTATCGGAAGAATTGTTATCGCAAAGGTTAGATATAATTGACCAGGTGATTGCCTTACTCATCACCACTATTAATCACAACAGAAATTGAATATTGCAATTTGTAAATCGCAACTCGCAACTCCTAATTTGCAATTCGCACTTTGTAATTCGTAATTTATTTATGGACAAAACAACCTGGAACACCCTCATCAACAGCCTGCCCAATCCCCACCTGCTACAATCCTGGGAGTGGGGCGAAGTCAAATCCCAATTTGGCTGGGTGCCGCATTACAAAACCTGGGAAGAAGACGGGAAACTGGTCGCCGCCGCCCTGGTGCTGGAACGCACGATTACCTTTGGCGGCTTCTCCGCCAACCTGCGCATGCACTACACGCCCAAAGGCCCTCTGCTGGCAGACTGGGAAGACGCCGATCTGCGCAAACGTGTGCTGGCCGACCTGCAAAAATTCGCCAGGCAGCGCGCCGCCTTCCTGCTCAAGATCGACCCCGATGTGCCCGTTGGCACCGGGGAACCCGGCACTGAAGATGCCCAGGAAGGGCTGGTTGGGGTGGGGTTGATCGAGGAACTCAAAGGGGATGGCTGGCATTTCTCTAACGAGCAGGTGCAGTTTCGCAACACCATGTTGATCGACCTGCGTGCGGAAGAAGATGACCTGCTGATGGCGATGAAATCCAAGACGCGCTACAACATACGCCTGTCTGACCGCAAAGGAGTGCAGGTGCGTGTGGGGGAGGAGAGCGATCTGCCTATGCTGTACAGCATGTATGCCGAGACCGCCGTGCGCGATGGGTTTGCCATTCGCGGCAAGGAATATTACCTAGCCGTGTGGCATACCTTTTTAGCTTCCGGCAAACTCGCCCCGCTGATCGCCGAGGTGGAGGGCGAACCGGTTGCCGGGCTGATGCTCTTCTTTTTTGGCGATACCGCCTACTACCTGCACGGTATGTCCAGAGACCTGCACCGCAATCTGATGCCGACCTACTTGCTGCAGTGGGAAGCCATCCGGCAGGCCAAAGCCGGGGGGTGTGCGACCTACGATCTGTGGGGCGCACCAGATGTGTTTGATGAAAGTGATTCCATGTGGGGGGTGTACCGCTTCAAAAGCGGGCTGGCTGCCACCCCGCTGCGCACGATTGGCGCCTGGGACCGGCCGCTGCGCCCGCTGGTGTTCAACCTGTATTCCAAAGTGTGGCCGCGTATCATGGACTTGCTGCGTTTCCGCGGCCGCGCCAAAACCGAACATGCTTTATTAGACGACTGATTTGAGGTGCTAGAATGAAAGAATTGCCACGACTCCGTTTTGCCCACCTGCCCACGCCGGTGGAAGAAATGCCGCGCCTATCGGCCGCTTTGGGCGGCCCGCATTTGCTGGTCAAGCGCGATGACCAGACCGGGCTTGCCTTTGGGGGCAACAAGACCCGCAAATTGGAATTTCTGGTCGCCGAAGCCTTACAGCACGGGGCGAAAACATTGATCACGGCGGGCGCGATCCAATCCAACCACTGCCGGCAAACGGCTGCTGCTGCCCGCCGGGCGGGTTTGGACTGCATCCTGGTATTGTCGGGTGAGCCACCCGCCGAACCGGAAGCCAACACTTTTTTAGATGTGCTGCTCGGCGCAGAACTGGTGTGGACCAGCCGCGAACAGCGCGCGGAACAATTGAGCGCTACCACACAGCAAGCCGAAGCCGATGGGCGCGAACCATTTTTGATCCCGTATGGCGGCTCCAGCCCAACCGGGGCGGCAGCGTATGCCCACGCGGTCGGCGAATTGATCACGCAGGGTGCTGCGCCTGACTGGATTGTGTTTGCTACCTCCAGCGGGGGCACGCAGGCCGGGCTGGTGGCGGGCAAGGCGCTGTATGGCTTTGAAGGTAAGGTATTGGGGATCAGCGTGGATGAAGTTGCCGGGCCGTACAATCAGATGGTCGCAAATTTAGCAAAAGAAACTACAATATTGTTAGATGATGCAAAAAATTTTACAATTGACGATGTACTGGTCAACGATGATTACCTGGGTGGCGGCTATGCGGTGATGGGTGCGCCGGAGAAAGAAGCCATCCAGCTGTTTGCCCGTCACGAAGGGTTGTTGCTAGACCCGGTTTACACCGGGCGGGCGGCAGCCGGGATGATTGATCTAATCCGGCAGGGCTTTTTCAAGCAGGACGAAACGGTTTTGTTCTGGCACACGGGCGGGCAGCCGGCTTTGTTTACCCGGCAGTATTTGCGTATGCTGGTGTAAGGGGAAAGGCGTTGGGGGGAGTGGGGAATTTTGTTTTTTTACATTCCACAAATCTACCTGTAGGGGCGCCCCAGGTGACAATCCTGTCCGATTAAAATCAGCTGGTATCGAAAAGGGGGAGCGGGAGTTGTTGAGGAGAAGAAGAATTGAAGTCATCAGCAGATAATTGAGCCAAACACCACAATAATTGACAGAGAAATACGGGGGAGCGATGTTTTGCCTCCATGAGGATGCAGATTTAATAGGCCTGGATATTGCCGGATGTAGAAATATTTACGAAATTGCATAAATTTGTGCTGTACGGCAATCTCATCGGTGTGTTGAAACAAGGCTTACAGGCGTTGGGCAAGGATGCGCTTGAATTTTCGGTTCGAATTCGTAGGGTATTATTTAGTTTTCATTGCGCATGGTTTGGTTATGATCGGTTTCTAACCTATTTTTACCATTTTTTCCATGCGCGTTTTTTTAATAAGACAACATTGCCCCAGGTGACACCCGGAAAAGACGCCAGGGATAAATTGAGCCTTTGCTGTTGTTGAAGATAACTTATCCAGTTCATTTCATTGACCGCTTGTCAACTACTTTTACGTGTTTGCTTTTGCGGGCGAAGCATGCTTCGCCCCTACGCCAGATGAGGGGATTTATAGACAGAGAGATTTTGTTTAAATTTTTCTATCTGCCTAAAATAAAAATTTTTCATAGCCACCCTGATAAAAGAAACAAGCCAATACACTGATCCACTTATAAACTACTACACTATTACACTGTTACACCAATACACTACCCCACCACCCCAAAACAAAAAACCGGCGGAATGCCGGTTCAAATCAACAGGTTGCGGTAAATTATTATTTGCCGTGCTTGTGTTCGGTAACGTAGAAACCGCTGCCTTTAAAGGTAATCTGTGGGGCGGTGTAGACGCGGCGCACCCCGCTATGACCGTTGGGGCATTTCAGATGGGTGCGGTCCTGGTTGACACTCAAGTGGCGTTCAAAGTGGGCGCCGCACTGCGGGCAGACAAAACTATATTCAGGCATAATGTAATTTCCTAATTCGTTCTACAATCCGAATAATGATACCAAATAAATCAAACAAAAAAACAGTTTTACACAATCTTAGATAAAAGCGGGTATGCGGCCGGAGGAAGCAGCCGCATACCCTTCTGTATTACTTGGTCTTAACGGTAATCACTTTTGGTTTGGTCTCTTCTGCCTTGGGAAGGCGCAGGGTAAGCACCCCGTTCTTCATCTGTGCATCGGCCTTATCGGCGACTACATTCACAGGCAGGGTCAGGCTGCGAGAGAAGGATTGGTAGCGGTGTTCACGGATGTGATACTTGGCTTTTTCCTCCACTTCTTCCTTTTTGGTCTCTCCCCGCAGGGTGAGCGTATCTCCAGTCACCTGGATGTCAATATCATCGGCATTTAGCCCCGGCATGGTTGCCTTCACAACGACATCGTCATCGGTTTGGTACATGTCGATCATCGGCATCCCCCAGTTGGACTGGGCGCTCATCGGCTGGGAGAAGAACTCATCAAACAGCCGGTCTACATCTTTCCGCATGGAAACTAAATCACGGAACGGTTCATATCTAGTAATGTTTGACATATCTACCTCCATTTCGAGTATTTTGTAGTTAAAGTGAATGCGTGCTAGATCACAACATTCACCTTAAATATAAACAGCTTGCGTAAGAAAAACGCAAACTGTTCATTAACAAAATGTCAAAATTTTAGCGGTTTAGAGAGCGAGGAATTACCCTTCCTCGTTCAGCCGTTTATAGTCCACAAAACGGTAGCCCACCCCGCGCTCGGTGAGGATGTATTTGGGGTTGGCGGGGTCTTCTTCCAGCTTTTGGCGCAGGTAGTTGACGTACAAGCGCACATAATGCGGTTCGTCGCGGTACTCGTAGCCCCACACCTTCGCCAGAATCTGGTCGTGGCTGACTACCCAGCCGGCGTTCTGCACCAGGTGGTACAGCAAGCGGTATTCCGTGGGGCGCAGTTTCACCAGTTCGCCATCCACCCATACCTCGCGGCGGTCAAAATCAATCTTCAAGCGGTCATCCACATTGATGATCCCGGAAGATTGGGCGCGGGTGGTATCGGTGCGGCGCAGCACCGCCTTTACCCGGCTGACCAACTCGCGCGGGCTAAACGGCTTGGTAACATAATCGTCGGCGCCCAGCTCCAGGCCGCGCACGCGGTCATCTTCTTCGCTTTTGGCGGTCAGCATAATCACGGGGATATCGTGGTTCTCGCGGATCATGCGCAGCAGTTCAAACCCGTCAATGTCGGGCAGCATCACATCCAGCAGCACCAGGTCTGGCAAGGTTTCGCGCAGTTTATCCATTGCCTGCTGGCCGGTATACGCCTCCACAACTTGAAAACCATCGTGATCGAGGTTCAAGCGGATAAAGCGCACCATGCGCTCTTCATCATCTACAACTAATATTCTCCGGTTGGCAAAAATTGCATCGTCCATTTTTTATTCCCTAACAAATCCGAAAATAGATTCCTCTTCCTCAGAGGGTAAAATTTCCAAAAAGTTGATCTTGCTCCACGGCCAGATGACATACGCGACATCATTGGTTGCCAGATAGGTCAGCTCTTTTCCATCTCGCCGCCGCGGATTTTTAACAATTAATATTGTATCATCGACCTGGGGCATCTCATCAATTTCGCCCACGATCGGTTCTTCGCCACTGATATGCAGTACCACACTATACATGTCTATTTCCTTCCATCAAAAACTTTCTAGCGGATCAGCATCTGGATCTTAAATCGCCCCATGGCAATCACATCTCCATGCTGGATCACCTGCTCCTCGTGTGCTTCAATCTTAAAATTATTGATCCAGGTACCGTTGGAGGAACCCAAATCTTCAACATACAGCTGACCGTCTTTGATCTTGATCGCAGCGTGCAGCCGGGAGACCCCTTGAGAATAGGCATCGTACGGAGAAAGGTCGATATCTGGAAGAATCGACTGCCCCTTACTGATGCGCCCAATGGTGTATTCTGTCCGACCGACCAACGGTAGAATCTGCCCGGTGCGGATAATGTGCAGACTGACTTGCCCAACGGATGCAGGCAATGGTGTTCCTAGTGGTACTTGCATATCATCCCCTAATAATTTCGCGTCCTTGATCCGAATACTGGCCGTTGAAAGGCCATCTTCGTTCACCAGTTTTGTTCCACACTCACTACAAAATAAAGCCCCGGTGGGTTCTTCATTCTCGCAATGAGGGCAAATGATACTCATTTCTATGCATCCCTTTCTGACGGGTCCAAGACCAGGGCGCGGGTACCGTATTTAATCGCTTTTTTGGCATCTTCGCTGATTTCTTGGGTCGCATACATCTGGTCCAATTCTAACATGACTGTTTTTGCGAGGGTATCCTCGCCCGAGGCGAGCAGCTGGGTCGCCAGGTTCCTCATCCGGGTGCCGGCCCGCTCCACATTGCCCACTTTCAAATCCTGGTTTGCCATTTCTTGCAAACGGTATAAGGAGAGCTGAGACATTGCCCGCACCAGCACCTGGGGAGGCGGGTCGGGGTAGGATTCCACGCTGAGCGGACGGGTGAAGGTCAGGCGGGAGGTAAAGGTTGGAATGGCAGCTGCGGGAACGGAAAAAGAAAGCGTACCGTCCAGTAAGGTGACATCTTCTCGAAAATCTGAAGCATCGTGGATCAAAAATTCAAGCAGCACGGACAAACTTTGTTTTTTGGGTATGTTGCCAAGCACCAGCGATGTATCAATCGGGATGGAAGAGGTTGCCGGGTTCAACCGGAAAGCGTAGCGCAGTTCTACCTTGTCCGGCAGCGTGTAAGTAATGGTGGTGTTGGTGGCAAAAACATCCTGTATCTGGCGCACTTTCTTGGTCAGGAATTTGTCGATCGCCTGCGTGGTTTGGGCAAACTCGCAGCTCCCGCCAGTTACCGAAGCGAGATGGTCGAGGAATTCGTCATTCCACTTGTCGCCGATGCCCAACGCATGGATCGAGATGCCTTTTTCTGCGGCGGAAGCGGCAATATCCAGGCAGACCTGTTCATCGCCGTAGGTGCGCCCATCGGTGATGAGAATAAGGTGATGGGTGAAATTTGAATTCAGGTAAGCCTGCATTTGCTGGTAGCCGGCTTGCAGCCCTTTGCCAATCTCCGTACCCCCGCCGGTGGTGATGATGCTGATCTGCGATTCGAGCAAATTAAGGTCCTGGCCACGCTGGGCCGGGATCATCACTTCTGCCCGGTCGTTAAAGGTGGTGACCGAGAGGACATCTTCCGGGTTCAAGGAACGGATGATCTTGCGGGCAGTTTCTTTGACGGCATTCAAGCGGCTGCCCGACATAGAGGTAGAGGTATCCAGAACCAGGCCGATATTGAGGGGCTGTTTTTTCCGCTCGCGGGTGGGGGAATTCGGCAGACCGGCGATGTTGAGCAGCACATAGAGCAGCTGCGGCCGGTTCATCAACATCAGCATTTGGCGGCTGTAGACACTGTTTATCGAAATTTCTTCAGGGGTCTTGATATCTTCCGGAAGTTGGCGGTCGTACTCCTCGCGCTTGGCCGGGTTAGACAATGTCTCGTAAGCTTCCTGCACCTGCAAAAAGATTTCCAGGCTGTTGATCTCTTTGTTGTGATCGGGGTGGAACTTGCGCGCGGCGACATGGTATGCCGCCCGAATTTCTTCCGCGGTGGCATTAATCGAGACACCTAAGCGAGCATAATAGTTATCTAAATAACCAGTAGCCATAGAGGGGTTCAATTCGACATGCGTGCCAGCAAGACGGTAATGTTGTCTGGGCCTCCCAACACATTGGCTGAGTCAACCATATTCTGGCAAGCCCGCTGCAAATCTGGCGAATCCATGATGGTTTTGAAAATACTTTCCTCGGAAACCACACCCCACAAGCCGTCCGAACAGATCATCAGATAGCCGGGGTGAGGGAGGGTAGCCGTGAACACATCCGGCTCGGGCGCTTCTCCTTGCCCGAGGGCACGATAAAGCATCGATTTTTGAGGGTGCACGGCGGCTTCTTCGGCAGTGATCTGGCCCAATTCTTCCAACCGTTTGACCAGAGAATGATCCCGGGTAAGCTGCTGCATGCGGCCATCGTAATACACTGCGTACGCCCGGCTGTCGCCGACATGGGCCAGCGTCATCTGGGTGCCCATGGTCACCGCGGCGGTGAGCGTGGTGCCGCCCCCCGGCGCGCTGTTGGTGATCTTTTTATGCGCTTCCAATACGCCTTTTTTCATGATCTCTTGCAAAGATTCATTGGGGGGCGAAGGCGCTGTGCTAAAAAGTGAGTTGTACAGTTTATCTACCAAATAGGTGCCCATCGAGCGCACCGCGGTTTCGCTGGCAACATCGCCATAACGGTGACCGCCCATCCCATCTGCAACAATAAAAATCCCGAAAGGTAAAGACGAGGTTCCTGCACCGATCAGAGAAGTGTGGACAAAGATCGAATCTTCATTTTTTTCTCGCATTTTGCCGGTATCCCGCGCCGCGCCAACCACCAGCTGTGCGGGTTCTACCCGGTTGATCCCCGAAGTGATCTCTTCAATCTGGGCTTCTGAGAGCGGGGCCGTTTCGGCATCATTCACGCGTTGTTCTACTTCAGAAAGCCGTTTCTTATCCGGGATCGTGTCTTGTGCTTCTCTCTTAAACAGCGATTGTAGAAATTTTTTCACATCGTATCCTTATCCGATCAAAAACAAATGTTTTTTGATACAGTGATTTTTAATCTAGCGATTAAAAACACGGGTTTTTCTCTTTTTTTATGCCAGCAAAGCGTATACAAAATGATCTGTGGAACCAAAATAGATCATGTCATCGTTGGCAGTTGCCGTCCCCGTTACCGGCCCCTTGGTCGCAAATTTCCAACGCAGTTTGCCGTTCTTGGCATCCAGGCAGTACATATGCCCATCTACAGAACCAATGTAAATCGCATCTTTATAAAAAATGGGGGAGGCGTTTACCTGGTGATCGGTGGTATAGCGCCAAACCTCTTTGGAGGTTTGCGCATTCACACAGTAGATCACCTTATCGGCCGCGCCAACATACAAAAGGTCATCCACCACCAGCGGGGAAGAAATTGAACCGCGCCCCAAACGGAAACGCCAATAGGCCCAGCCGGTGGCGGCATCCAGAGCATACAGCGTATTATCCATCGAAGTGAAATAGAGCAGATTATTCGCAATTACAGGCGAGGAAGTGATCGCCCGCTTGGCACGGAAACGCCACTTAATTTCACCGCCAAAATCGACGCAAATCATCTCCCCTTCCTCGGTGCCAAAGTAAACATTCGACTGGGTGACATACGGCGTGGAACGCACCTGGGAAGAAACTTCCACCCGCCAGGAAAGCCGCCCGGTGCCAATGTGCACGGCATGTAAGAAGCCATCGTCAGAGCCGATAAAGATATGTCCCTGAGCAATGGTCGGTGAGGAGCGGAAGGGGCCATCACTAAAATACGTCCACAGCAGGCTGCCCGAGCGGGTAGACAGCGCATGCAGACGGTGGTCTTCCGACCCTACATAGAGATTATTGTCGTAAATGGCAGGTTTCCCCGGCAAGCCGCCTTCGGTGGCATACTTCCAGGCGAAATTGCCGTTGGAAGCATCCAGGGCATACAGGTTGTTATCGTAGCAGGGGACAAACAGGCCGCCTTTGTAAAACAAAGGCGTGCCGCGGATTTCGTCTTCACATTCAAATGTCCAGACCGGTTTCACCCCGCTTTTCATCGCAATTGAGCTGGAGGGCGCCATCACCTCGCCCAGCATGCCGGTTTTTCTTCCGGCGGCAATCAGCGCTTCTTTCATTTCTTCCGCACTCTGGAAACGGTCGGCGGGGTCATAGGCCAGGGCACGTTCAACCACGGCAACCAACTCGTTCGACACACTAGAATTGATCTCTTTGATCGGCCGCTCTTCAAACGAGAAGGGGGCTTCCAGGCGCGGGTCGCGCAGGGTGAGCAAATGGTGCATGGTGGCACCTAAAGCATACAGGTCTACCGAGGCAGTCGCTTCGCCGCGGTACTGTTCCGGCGGGGAATAGCCCTGTGTGCCGATCATGGTGTTTTTGATGTTCGGTTCAAAGAGTTTGGCAATCCCAAAATCGATCAGCATAACGTGATTTTGGGGCGTGATCATAATATTGGAAGGTTTAATATCGCGGAAGATGATCGGTTCCGGCTGGTGGGAATGCAGGTATTGGAGCACATCGGCCATTTCAATGCCCCAGGAAAGCACCTGCGGCTCGGGGAAGAAGCTGGTGATCTCGGACAAGATCGAATCCAAATCCCGCCCATGGATAAACTCCATCACCAGGTAGGCGCGGTCGTTGAGGATGAAATAATCATAGATGCGGGGGATAGACTGGTGGCGCATGGTAGCCAGGATGTTCGATTCACGCTCATAGTTGAGGTAAATCTTTTTGCGCACCAAAGGGTCGGTAATCTGGCTGATCATTTCTTTGATCGCAACCAGACGCACCGCCTTGAAGTTCTTATCACGAGCGCGATAAACCGTCCCCATGCCCCCTATGCCGGCAACCTCCTGAATCTCATATCGGTCAAGGATTAATTCCCCAGGCTTTAACTGCATGCTGGGGCCGTCCATAGATTCGGGGCCTAATTTACGAGTAGATGGATCAGTCAGAGGACTCTCCTTATCTGCTGATAATGGCACAATCTAAGTGGTATTTCTAATTATAGGATTGGAATCGCAGAAAAGAGAAATAATTTCATAGTAAATATGTAATGGCGCGATGCAACTCTATAACATTATTTAGTTTTTTAGGCAGAATACAATTATTATAATGGGAAACAAATTTAGGGATACAAAAAATATTACTTTAGTTTTATCCCCTGGCGCACTTCAGCAGCCAACGCGGGGGTGGCTGCCAGGATCGTGGGGTAATCCATCTGGCTGTAATCGAGATCGGACTGGATTGGAAATGGGGACGGCCCGGAAAGCACTTCAACGATTCCGCCTGCTTCCTGCACCACCAACCAACCGGCCGCCAGGTCCCACAATTTGGGCGTGGCGCAGAAACCAACAATGGCACTGCCGCGCGCCACACTGCAAAAATCGTAGGCCACTGCACCCATGATGCGCATTTTATAGCGGATGTTGACCTGATAGCGCCGGAGGGCGCGCGACCCGGTGGCAAAATACGGCTTGAGCGGGGTATGCCTCCCATCGACAATCGACAACCGCTGCTGGTTATAGTATGCGCCCTCACCTCCCTGGGCGGCAAAAAGTTCACCGGTAACCGGGAAGTACAAAGCGGCCGTATCCGGCACACCGTTCACCAAGCGAGCAATGGAAACACCCCAAACAGGCAGCCCCAGACTAAAGTTGGTCGTGCCGTCCAGCGGGTCGATCACCCAAACCGGCCGGTCGGTATCTTCCAGCAGCAAACTAGACTCTTCGCTGATGATTCCTTCGCCGGGGTAGGCGGCCTGAATTTCGGCGGTGATGTGTTGATCGGCAGCAAAATCCCCTTCGGTCACAATCGTATGGTCTGCTTTCAATTGCGCATGTAAATTGTCTCGCTGAAAGTAGTCTAAGAGCAGTTTTCCGGTCGTTTCTGCCAGGTGGGCAGCAAAAGTCATTGTGGGGTGCATAGCATTTCCTTAAAAAGATGTTCACAATTAGTGCGTATCTCCCATATTATAATGGCATCAAGTGAATAGATGGATTTGTTCGCCTACTTAATCTCAATCGAGTAATGCTCAATCAAATAAAAGTAGAAAGTTGGGTCTAGCGAATTATGAAAAGTGCACAAAAACAAATTGCCGAGGGCATCCTTTACACCGACCAATACCAGCTGACCATGGCACAACTGTACTTCCGCTACGGGCTGCACGAAAAGAAAGCGCAGTTCGACTATTTTTACCGCAGCAACCCGGATTATGGTTCGCACCAGGCCGGGTACAGCATCAACGCCGGGTTGGCCTGGCTGCTGGACTGGATGGCGGAAGCCCGGTTTGATGCCCTGGCAGTCGAGCAGCTGCGCAGCCAGCGCAGCGCGACCGGGACGCAGTTGTTTGCGGATGACTTTTTAAACTGGCTGTCTGAGTACGGCACCTTTGAGAGCATCCAGCTGATGGCGGTGCCCGAAGGCCGGGTGGTACACCCCAACACCCCGCTGGTAGTGGTGCAGGGCAACCTGGCAATGGCACAAATCTTGGAGACTTCGCTGCTCAACCACCTTACCTACCAGACCCTGATCGCCACCAAAGCCTCACGGATCAAAGAGAGCGCCCGCGGCCAACTGCTGTTGGAATTTGGTTTGCGCCGGGCGCAGGAAAAGGCTGCCCTGGCCGGAGCACGCGGGGCACTGATCGGCGGGGCAGATTTCAGCTCGAATGTGGGCATCTCGCATGTGCTGGGCTACCCGCCCAAAGGCACCCACGCCCACAGCATGGTGCAGGGCTTTATGGCATTAGGCCAGACAGAAGAAGACGCCTTCCGCGCCTATGCCGAAGTGTACCCGGACGACTGCATCTTGCTGGTCGATACGATCAACACGCTGGAAAGCGGGATCCCCAACGCGATCAAAGTATTTGAAGAACTGCGCAAGAAAGGTCACAAACCGGTCGGCATCCGCCTTGATTCCGGCGACCTGGCCTACCTGAGCATTGAAGCCGCCAAAATGTTGAACGCCGCCGGTTTCCCCGAGGTGAGTATTGTGCTCTCCAACAACCTGGATGAACTCTCTATCTGGCAGATTATCACCCAGGTGCAGCACGAAGCCGGGCGGCAGGGCTTAGAACCGGATGAAGTCATCAACCGGTTGGTGTACGGCGTGGGGACAGGCCTAATTACCTCCAAAGGAGACGCCGCCCTGGATGGCGTCTTCAAGCTGGTTGCCTTGGAAGACAAAGGCGCATGGGTGCCGGCAATCAAAATCTCGGAGAACCCGGAGAAAACCCTGACCCCCGGCAACAAGCGCCTGTGGCGGCTGTATGACAAACGCGGCAAAGCCACTGCCGACCTGATCGCCCTCATCGATGAAGATGTTGCCGGCTACGACCCGCTGGTGCTGCGCCACCCCACCCTGGCCTCCACCCGCCGCTCGCTGTGCGGGGATGAGATTGAACGCATTGAGCCGTTGCTGGTGGAAGTCTACCGGGAAGGCCGGCAGGTGTACGACTCTCCCAGCATTGATGAAATGCGCCAGCAGCGTCAGGCCGATCTGGAACGGCTCGACCCCGGCGTACGCCGGATCGTCAACCCGCACATTTACCATGTTTCGCTGACCCAAAAGCTGTGGGACTTGAAGACCTCTCTGGTGCATAAATACGATAACGGGCATACCCAAACAAATTAAGTGAACAGGAAAGCGTAATGACCTCGAACAGCACCCCCATCCCTAATTTTTTTAACCCCGACACGGTTGGAGAAGTGTGGCGCGTTCCCTACCAGGCGCGTGCCGCCGAAGCCCGCGGTTGGGCAGACACACATGGCTTGCAGCCGGTCAAGGACGACCAGGTAAAGGTCAACCTGCTGCTGGTCGATGTGCAGAACACCTTCTGTATTCCCGGTTATGCCCTGTTTGTAGCCGGGCGGTCGGGGAATGCCTCGGTGGAGGATAACCGGCGGTTGTGCCAGTTCATTTACCGCCACCTGGGACAGATCACCGATATTACCCTGACAATGGACACCCACCAGGCGATGCAAATCTTCCACGCCATCTACCTGGTGGATGCAGACGGCAACCACCCCGATCCATATACCCTGGTGACGGTGGAAGATATTCACAGTGGGCGTTGGCGTTTCAACCCGGAGATTGCCGAAGTATTGGGTACCACTCCCGAAACCGGGCAGCGCAATCTGGCGCATTATGTGAGTGAGCTGACCGCCAGGGAACGTTATGCACTCACCATTTGGCCGTACCATGCCATGTTAGGCGGCATCGGGCACGCCCTGGTGCCGGCCGTGGAGGAAGCCGTCTTTTTCCACAGCCTGGCGCGCTACAGCCAGCCAAGCTTTGAAGTAAAAGGGCAGAACCCCTTTACCGAGCATTATTCGGTGATTGGGCCGGAGGTGCGGGAAGATGCCGCTGGCAACCAGATCGGAACGCGGAACGAGAAATTTGTGCGCAACCTGGCATATTACGACATCACCCTGATCGCCGGGCAGGCCAAAAGCCATTGTGTGGCCTTTACGATTGCCGATCTGTTGGACGATATTCAGCGGATCGACCCCACCCTGGCGCACAAGGTGTATTTATTGGAAGACTGCACTTCCCCGGTGGTGGTGCCCGGCATGGATTACACCGAACAGGCCGACACCGCCTTTGCTCGTTTTGCAGATGCCGGGATGCATGTCATCCGTTCCACAGACCCGTTGGAGAGTTGGTATCCGGGGTGAGGGGGGAAGGGTGGGCGTCAGTTTGGGGTAGATCGCAATTTTGTGGGCAGTTGAAGATTTCCTTGTGTACAAGCAAACCAATCTACCCGTAGGGGAGAAGCCGCCCCAGCTTGGGGGCTCTCCCGTTTGGACACACACAAATTACAGTGATATTGATTTCGCAGGTTTAGTATATTATGAGGCATTTTGTGAGTAGAAGGGGGAATGGGGCGAGGAAACCTCGCCGCTACAGGGGAAATGATCAAAAAATTTGATTAGCTTGTTCAACTTCCTCAATTTCTAGTAATAGCCTTTCTGCTCCATTTGTAAAATATTCTTCAAAAAATTGAGCCGCACCAATTGGAAGCAATTTTAATCTCTCAGGATTAACTTGTCGAAAATTAATTACATCATTAATCGATCTGCTATCTTGAATTCTTCTCAATTCTTCTGCAACATCTGCTTCTGATTTTCCGTTATTAGCTGGATCAACAATGATTAGTTTTTTCGGAATATCGTCTTCTGTATTCATACTAAGTTGTTGAATTAAGAGATTATTAATATATTTATCATGAAAACTATACCCAATAACAACAAAAAGTGTTGCTTTACTTAATAATGTCCTAAATTCACTCAGAATATATAAAAATGGATCAAAAGATAACATTTTTGAGTGAGAGCCAAAGATAATTAACGGCTCTCTCCCATCGTAAATATCTTCTTTCATTTGTATTTCTTCAGTTTCTGGATTATATTCCCAATCTAGCGAACCATGCAATTTATAAAGATTTATTTTCGTAAGATTTAGAGGATTATCAAAATCTGCTGCCCAATATCTTATCGTTTTTCCTTCTAAAATTCTCTCTGAAAAACCATTATCAACTATCCTTATTTGAGGGGTATTTAAAGTGTTTTCAAACACAAGGTCATAATTTAAAGAAAAAATATTGATCTTGCTCTCTTTTGTATTAGTAAGGAAGTTGTAATGCGGTTGAAAAATTGGACACGATTTAGTGATTTCTAAGAGAGGGTCAGAGTGGCCTGAACCAACTGGCTCTCAAACTCAATTGGGGTGAGATAATCCAAAGCGGAATGGATCCGCTCTGTCATATACTCGATCTCCAGCCAATATGCAATCTGATCGACTGCATCGGCAAAATCATCGTACTCAGTATAATCGATATGTTCCTCCTTGAATGTCCGCATAAAACGTTCCACGATCCCGTTCTCCGTCGGCCTGCCTGCAGCCGACATGCTGATCTGGGTCGTATCAGGCAATAGCTCGGTGTACTTCGGCGTGGCATACTGCACGCCCTGGTCGGAGTGATGGAACTCAGGTGCTGGATGGTGGGCCAAAGCCATTTTCAGCGCTGCGATGGTCAACTGTGTGTCTAAGCTGTGGCTAAGATGCCAGCCACGGATGCCACGCGAGTAGGCGTCCAGGATGACCGCCAGGTAAATGAACCGCCTTCCCAGTCGGATGTAGGTGATGTCCGCTACCCAAACCTGGTTGACATGGGTGATCTCAAGTTTTTTGATCCGATTGGGATAGCGTCGATGCTCATGGCGGCTGTCCGTGGTCGAAATCCGCACCTTGCCCACCTGGCAGGAGTGTGCCAGTTCCTTTAGCAGTCGCCTGACACGCGTTTCGCCCACTTCATGCCCCCCGCGCTTCAGTTGATGCATCACACGTCGATACCCATAATAGGGCTTCTTCACGATGATCTGTTCGATCGCAGAGAGCAGCTCTTCGTCACCAGCTTTTTCCTGCGCCTGAAGATAGTAGCTACTGCGTGGCAGCGCCAATAGATCACACAACAACTTGACCGGATAGTCCTGGCTCATTTCACTCACCATTGCTCGCTTTTCTTCTCGGCTCAATCCAACCAGCTCTTGGCTTTTTTTAGTACTTCGTTTTCCATTGTCAGCTTGCCAACCATGCGTTCCAGTTCGGCGATCCGTTCTGCTTTTTCTTGTTGTTCCTTATTGCTAGGACTGGCAAATATCCCCTCGGCTCGCTCGAGGAAAACATCTCGCCATTTGTAGTACAACGTGTCTTTGATCCCCCGTTCGCGGCAGATTTGGGCGATGCTCTTTTTCCCCTGCAAGCCTTCCATCACCGTATCTAGCTTGAATTCGGCACTGTATGTGCGGCGTTTTTTCCTGCTCATCTTCAACCTCCACAGTTTCTTGATTCTACCTTATTACTGTGTCCAGTTTTCCGCCCGCACTACAAGTCTCTTATTGGAGCTAAAGTATTGTTTGCTTGATTTTGATCAAATCTTGTCCAATTATTGATTAACTGTAATATGGTAAATTCTTTGAAATAGCTGAAGATATCTCCATTTCTTAATTCCCATTTTGTTATTTTATCATTCCAATTCCCTATTAACGGATATGGGATAATAAACTCTTTATCTATCAACTGCCTAAGAATCATTACAAAATCTTCTATATTAAGATAATTAGTATTGGGAGGTAAGATTTCCTTCATTGCCGATTGGTAATGTAGGCTTGCTAAAATAAATTGATATATTTCTTTAAAATCATTTTGGTAATTAAGGTAATTCTGATCAAGGGCACCTATATTATTAATTGAGTCCCCTAAAGATGTCAACATTCTTTGAGAAAGTCGACATCCTGCATCATAAGATGCTCCTGCACCAAGCAAAAAGATAATTTTCTGAAAAGCCTTATTATTCAATGTCATAAGAACCAAAGAGAATTCTTGGCAAAAGGTACTAAATCTTTGCTCTCAAAATTTGCCACACTTTCAGAAATTAACTTTGAATATTCTATTGTAACGGGCATATTTCGCTGGCGAACGCTTTTCCAGTACATTCTTGAAAATTGATACACTTGATCGATCAGTTCTTTTACTACTTTTATATCATTGATATTGCTATCATTTGACCTTATCTTAATTTTTATTGGGAAAGGATAACTATCAATTTTAGTCATAGTTTTTTGAGAATATCTAATATTGTTACATAGTAAAAACTCATTCCACCGAATTTTTATGAAAGTACCACTTTGTGGCATTTTCCCATCAAATGAAGTATCAAATAATACTAAATCCTTACTTTCCGTCTCATTCACTGTAATAATCACACATGGAACATTCAGGTTTAGTTGATTTAATATTTCTTGAATAGGTTCTTCTTCCTTTCTACTCATGACTTTATAATAATGAATGACTAGCCTGTCAAAATTTGTATGTTCTGAAACATATTGTTTAATTGCATTTTTGATAGAGATAGCCAATGCTTCCGTATTTTCCTTTTCAAAAACATTGAAACCTTTAAAAATCCCATCATTTCTAAAACAAAATGCACTTCCAATAAACTGCCCTTTTTTATCACTATTTATTTCTGCCCCGATTCCTACCACTAAATCATTTTGAATAGGGCGATATAATCGCCAAGGAATTCCTCCTAGTTTTGCCAATAGTGCAATGGCAATATTAGGAAGATAGTAATTAAATGCAGGATTAGTAATATTATCCCTATAAATTACTTGCGATGTTATCTCATATCGTAATAAAATTTCTTTTATTTGATAGTAAATTTTATCTTTTTCTTCATCCTCAGTTCCTTTTTTGATTTGGGAAATATAAATTGCTGCATAAGTATTCCCGTTATCAAACTCATAATTTTCCAAAGCTTTGGTAATTTCTGGAATCGGATCTGGATTAGTAAATCTTATAGTTTTTTCTTCATCAATTTCAAAATTAATCCCTACAAAAGGCTCCAATCCGGGGAAAC
Source organism: Anaerolineales bacterium (assembly GCA_963675375.2). GTDB lineage: Bacteria > Chloroflexota > Anaerolineae > Anaerolineales > UBA11579 > UBA11579. Next base: position 182,818 of record OY776212.2, read on the forward strand.
TTTTATATCCCCTTTTTAAATAAGAATACAATTTATTTGCAAATTCTTTATCCTGCTCATGAAATATAAAGATGAATTTAATATTTTTATCTGACGATGGTTTTTTTATCGGTCCAAAATTTTTAATTCCCATATATGGGATATAGTTTTTATTGTTGTTTCCAAAAAGCAAGAGATTACTATCATCTGAGGTATGGCTAATTTCACTAAAATGTGGCTTATAGAAACCCGAACTAAATATTTGAATTGTTTTTTCAATCTCAATATTATTTAAATACTTATCATAAAATAAAGTTATCAAATCATAATATTTTTTATACTTGTTTTCGGAAAAATTTCTGTCAGGGGTGATACCAAGCGCTTTTTTAATTCCTAAATTTAAAACAGGGAATATATTCTGTTTATCCAGCTTTTCTCTCTCATCTAAAAATTTATATTTAGTCACTCTTCCATTATAAAGAATTCTATTTAACCTATCTTCATCTAATCCAGAATCTTCAAAACTATTTTTTAAAACAAAAGACGCACCTTCATAAGTAAGTAATAGACCTAAATTATTTAACAAACTAGTTTCTATTATTTTCAAGGAAAAACGATTAAATTTTTTTGCATAATCATTAATATATGATTTTTCTTCAATATAAACTTCTGTATCATTTAAAAAATTACGATTTATGGGAAATTCCAATTTAGTAAAATAGGTATAAAGAATTTTATTGTAATAATATTTAGCAAATCTCTTATTCTTCAATAAATTTACGGCAATGTCTACAGTTCCCTCTTCAGGTGTAATTGACCACCAAGCAAATCTTTCAATTGCTCGTTTTTGCTCATCTGGAAATTCTATAGGTAAATTATTTTTAAAAACTCGACTAAATCCTTCTTTTTCAGTAAGTGAAAAAGAAACAACAACTTTATCTCTAAGCATTTTAAATGGAATAATATTAATCTTATAATCAATCATTCTGTATACCCTATTCTATTTTTATCCGACCTATATAGAATACTATTTTTTGAGATTTCAGCTAACTCAAGAACAAATAAACTAACGTATTTAATTATATACTATAGAAAAATTTTCATGATGACTTTTACCATAGAAAATAAGATTTCTATCTAAATGTTTCAAGGATTTCGCTTCACCAATACCAGTGGAACGCCGTCTCGTTCTACCGCGTAGACCGTTTCGGCGGAGAGGTGGTATTGCAAATCGAGCTGGTATTCGGTGGTGATGAGGACATAATCGTAGCTGTCATAGCTGCTTTCATCCACCTTGTTGGGATTGTAATAAGTGTATTCATGTTCTACATAAGGCGTGACGCGGCGTTCTCCACCCCACACCAAAATGCTGCTGCCTTCCGGCACATGCCCGTCCATCCACTCGGCGGCTTCCTGGTAGGAGGTCAGCCAGTAATCCAGCTCGTATTCCCGGAAAGCCCCCTGCACACCGCCGGTAAAGGCATTGTAATAAATGTATTGGTAGGGATGCAGCTGCACCAGGGCCACCACCCCCGGCAAGATCGCCAGCACACTGAGCGCCAGCAAGGCATAGCGATGTTTTAACTGCCCGGCCAACCACTCCAGCGCCAGCCCGGCAAACACAAACAAGGGCACCATCACAAACAAGTATTGGCGGAAATTGTCATACTGCACGGTATTGCGCAATACGGTGTAGGCAACCGGCAGCACCAGCCAGGCAAATAAGATAAAGGCTTTCAGCCCTGACATTTGGCGGCGGAACAGGCGCACCATACTGAGCACCATGCCCCCCAGGGCAAGCACCACCAGCGGGGCGGTGAACTGCAAGACCACCAGTTTAAGCATGTAATCACGCGGCAGCGTGCCGGTGGGGAATATCTGTCCTTCAAACAGCACATTGCCCTGCCAGGTGTAGGCGGAGAATTTGACCAACGACTCGATAAAGCCGGGCAGCCCAAAAACCCACAGGTACGGCCAGGTGGCAAAACACACCACCGCCGCAGCCAGGGTATAGAGCACCAGGGGGTAAATCGCCCGGTGGCGGAAGCGGAGCAGCAAATACAGCCCCACAATCCCACCGGCCGCAAGCCCGATCACACGCGTGGAGACGGCAAAACCCCACACAGCCCCGGCCAGCAAGATGGCGATATACATGCGGGGCGGCATGGCTTTGATCTCCTGCCAGTACTGCGCCCACCCGTGCTTAGAAAAGCGGAAGCGCGTTTTACGCAGCAAAATAAATAAAAGGACAAGGCCAAACGCAAGCAGCACATAGTTGACCCCGCGGCCGGCCAACACCTGCGCTTTATGAATATAGTCGGCCAGCGGCACACTGCCAGAACCCCCACCCACAGCCCGAAAGGCGCGCCCGGCAAGCGACTCTAGAGAAGCCTGATAGATAGCGGTCACCACAGCGGACAGCAACGGATTGACCAGCAAGCGCAAGGCCAACACAGCCAGGAAAGCCAGCCCCCACCCACGCAGCTGTTTGAGTTTGGGGAACAGTCCATCCTGCACCGTGCGTTTGAGGTTGGCAAACAACTGGGAAAGCGGCTTGTGCTGTTCGGCGTAATAGCTTTCCAAGCGGGCAGCCAGCCCGAAACCCACCGCCACCACAGCGATGAAAATCGCCATCAGGGGGACGTCTTTGGGATTGATAAAGGCATGCCCAAACAAGAGCGGCTGGGTGCCGAACAACACACTCACGGCCAAAGCCGTCCATTGGCCGGTGAAGTGCGTCATCAGGTAAAACAATGACACAACAGCTACCTGGAAAGAGACAAAATAAAGATAATGGGAAATCGTGCCGTAAGAAGTACCCAGCACCGGGCCAAGTTTGGTTTCAGCCCATTGAAAGAGCATTGTCTGACCGGTGCCGTAGAAGCGTTTGTTGCCAATCGCCAGGTACATCTCGGCGGCATCCGGGTCACCCGGCTCGGCATACATGTGCAGCGCCAGGTCGGCGCGCTGGCGTTCAAAAGCTTCATCCGTGCTTTCGCCGTAGGCATGGGCAATCAACAAGCCCAGCACCAGGTTAAAACACACAAACACGAACAACAAACGCGGTGGTGTCAACAAGCGATGTAAGTTTTCTTTTAGGGAATTGGGCGACCGGGTGTGCATACGCCCCATTGTACAATAAGCGCCCCCAATATGCACTAAATCAAGGGGAGTTGGGGATCTTCTTCCTGCCGGATGGGGGCAAAACTATAGCGGTGGATTTTGCACGGGCCGAGCGTTTCAATTGCTGCCCGGTGCATGGACGTGCCGTAGCCTTTATTATGGGCAAAGCCGTAGCCGGGGTACTCGGCATCCAATTCTGCCATCAACAGGTCGCGGGCCACCTTCGCCAGAATAGAAGCCGCCGCAATGCTCAACGAACGGCGATCACCTTTGATCAGGGTGGTTTCCGGCAGTCCCGCGCCGGGGATTTTAATCGCATCTACCAGCAGGTGGACAGGCGGCGGTGATAATTGGGCAATTGCCCGCATGGCAGCCAGCCGGGTAGCAGGTACAATCCCGATCTCGTCAATTTCGTCGGCCTGGGCGAACCCCACCTGGGCGCACACAGCCGTTTCCCGGATCACCTCAGCCCAGGCGACCCGCGCTTTATGGGTCATCTGCTTGGAATCGCGCACCCCGTGCAGGGTTTCAAGCAGGTCTGGGCGATTGGGCAGGATCACAACCCCGGCAGACACCGGCCCGGCCAACGCACCGCGCCCGGCTTCGTCAATTCCGCCGATATGCGCCACCCCGGCCAGCCACAACCCCTGCTCAAAATGCAGGTTGGGCGCTTCTGGCAGTTGGGAGAGGTCAAATTTTTTTCTGGGCATTTACTGGTGATTATATACCCCGCGCAGGGTATTCCCCCAAATCTTAAAGATGTCGATCAGCATATTGAAAGCATCTTTCACCGGGCTGACATGGCTGTTGTCGTAGTAATACCAGGGGATCCCGATCTCTTTGATGATATAGCCGCGCCGGCGGGCGATAAACAATATCTCGATATCAAACGACCAGCCGGTAAGTGTCTGACTGGCGAACAAATCTTCGGCAGCCTGGGCAGAAAAGCTCTTGAACCCACACTGTGTGTCGTGCAAGCCGGGCAGCGCCAGCAGCCGGATGGTAAGGTTTACCAGACGGCCTCCCCAATGCCGGTGTTCTGGTTCATTGTAGCGTACTGCACCCTCCGCTTCGCGGGAACCAATCACCACCGCAGCATCATTGTGCGGCGGCAGGAAACGGGCAATTTCCTCTACCGGCATGGACAAGTCCGCGTCACACATAAAACGGTACTCGCCGCGGGCGGCCAGCATGCCGGTGCGCACGGCCAACCCCTTGCCGCGCCCTTCTTCTTTGATCACAGAGAACTGTGGGTAACGGGCAGCATATGACTCTGCAATCTGATACGTGGCATCAGTACTGCCGTTTTCTACTACGATGACTTCAAATGTGTAGGATTGGGCTTGCAGATAAGTGGCAATTTGGTCAAGTGTGCCCGGTAAACGAGGTTCTTCATTATAAGCAGGCACAATAACAGACAAAAAAATGGCTTCAGTGGTCAAAAGGTACTCCCTAACCGGCGATTCCGGCAAGATAGCTGGACAGCAGTTTAATGTTTTCTGCGACCAACTTGTCCCGGTATTCTACCAGCACATGGCGGGGTACGAAAGAGAAGAGTTCCTGCTCCATGCGTTCTTCGGAGCGCAGCAGCAGCAAAAATTCATCGGGGGTCATTTGGGAACGGGCGGCGAACACCTCCACGGTTTGCGGGGCAGCGCCGGGCATAAGCTGCTGGGCAATAAAATCGCGCCAGTCGTATAAATATTGTTTTTCCACAAAGGGCAGCCAGCCGTCCGGGTGCACACCGGAAAGACAAAAGCCAACTTCGTTTTGCAGCTCAAGATAAATCTGCTCATCCAGGTAGGCGCGCAGCACATTATGCAGGTACCCCATTTGCCGCCGCCCACCTTTGGTAATACGCGGCAAAAAATAGGGCACGAACAAATCCATGATCCAGATCACATCGGCCTGCAAGTGGCAGATATACCCGGCAATAAATGCCGCCTTTTCAGGCGAAAGCTGCTCGGCGTACGCCAGGTCTGGGTAATGTTTGAACATATGCTCCCAGGGGGCTGTCGTGTCTCTCAGCGGCACGCGGTAGAAATGTGTGTCCGGCCGGGGCTGGCCGGAGAGAGTTTGCACATCTGGGGCAGTTTTGCCGAAGAAAAAGGCGCAGTGCTGCTCGGTTAAATAGGCGCGCAAAGAGGCGGGCAGGTCGGGATGATGGACAAGCTGATTGGCAATACTCAGATGGTAAAAAGGCGTTGGCATGGGTTGATTATACGACAAAAGCGAGAGGGGAACTCAGGGAAGGATTAAATGTTGATGAATAAAAAACCAGCTGACAGGCGCATTTTTCCCCTTGTTTTCAAAACTTTGCGAGAGGATTATGTTATACTCGCAGCATAAGTGAATGGAGTAATTTTATGGCTTTAATCCTTAAAATAGAATACTGTGTGGAATGAAACTATGCAAGCCTTGCCATCCGTGTGATGGAAGAGATATTCAAGGATAAAGGCTTAGAACAAAAGATTGAACGTTTTATCTTAGTGCCCTCAAACGGTGGCAGATTTGAATTCAGTGTAAATGGCGAACTGCTGTTTTCAAGACTAAAAACCAAAGAGCGCGTAGATGTCGATCCATTGATCAAATTATTGCGAGACTATCTATCAGGAAATTAAACATGACCGAACAAAAAAGACTGCTTACCGGCGACCGCCCTACGGGCAAACTACATTTGGGCCATTTGGTTGGCTCGATCAATAACCGCGTGCGCCTTCAGCATAAGTACGAAAGCTTTTTCATTATTGCCGACCTGCACATGCTGACCACCAAAAACAGCCCGGAAGATATTGCCAAAATTGACCAGAACGCCCACCTGATGGTGTTGGACCAGATTGCTGCCGGGATCGACCCCGACAAAGTTACCTTCTATATGCAGTCTGGCATCCCAGAGATCCATGAGATGTACACCCTGTTCCAGAGCCTGGTGACCGTGCCGCGCCTGGAGCGCCTGCCCAGCCTGAAAGACATGGCCCGCGACGCCGGGATTGAAATGCCGCTTGCCCTGTTGGGCTACCCGGTGCTGCAAGCCGCCGACATTTTGTGCGTGCGCGGCGACCTGGTGCCGGTAGGGAAAGACAATATCGCCCATGTGGAAATCACCCGGGAGATTGCCCGCCGCTTCAATTACCTGTACGGCGAAACCCTGCCCGTGCCCGACGGCATGGTTGGCGAAGTGCCCACTCTGATCGGCACCGACGGCCAGGCCAAAATGAGCAAGAGCCTCAACAACGCCATTTTCCTCAGCGACGACCCCAAAGAAGTCGCCAAGAAAGTGCGCAGCATGTACACCGATCCCAACCGGGTGAGCGCCGACGTGCCCGGCACGGTGGAAGGCAACCCGGTATTCATCTACCACGACGCCTTCAACCCCAACAAAGAAGAAGTGGAAGACCTGAAAACCCGCTACCGGGCAGGCAAAGTGGGCGATGTGGAAGTTAAAGATAAACTCACCGTGGCGATCAACAACCTGCTGGCCCCGATGCAAGAACGCCGGGAAAAATACGAAGAGACCGGCCTGATCGAAGAGATCATTTATAACGGCACGCAGGTGGTGCGCGAAGAGACCCAAAAGACTCTCTACGCGATGAAGAAGGCCATGGGTCTGACCGGCGTATGGAACCGCATGCGCCGCAAGGTAGAAAAACGCCAGAAAAAACTCGCTAAACAGGCCGAATAGCCATGCGGGTTGTAATCCAACGTGTAACCGAGGGGAAAGTAAGTGTCGATGGCGAAACCGTGGCCGAGATTGGCCACGGGATCGTGATCCTGACCGGGATTGGGCCAGAGGATGGCGAATCCCAGGCGCAGTACCTGGCCGAGAAGATCGCTAACTTACGCATTTTTGCCGACGAAGAAGGCAAGACCAACCTCTCTTTGCTGGATGTGCAGGGAGCGGCAATCGTGGTCTCGCAGTTTACGCTTTACGCCGATACGCGCAAAGGCCGCCGCCCGTCATTTGTTAAGGCTGCCGCTCCAGAGCTGGCCGAGCCGCTGGTAGAGAAGTTTGCCGAAATGCTGCGCCAGCAGGGCGTGCCGACCCAAACCGGGGTTTTCGGCGCCGAGATGATGGTGGAGATTCACAACGACGGCCCGGTGACCATCTGGATTGAGCGGGATTGAGCATTGCGAATTGCGAATTGCGAATAGCGAGTTGCAAGGTGCGAATGGCGAGGTGCGAATAGCGAATTGCAAATAGCAAGTTGCGAATGGAAAATAGTAGGGATGGGGGAATAAGAAAAGGTAGGTACTTTATGCGGATGTCATTCGTATGATGGATAGAATATCTGTCGCCAAACGTTGTTATCTGCACTCATTGACGACTGACGCATCCTGAGAAACATGTACCTTCATCAGAGATTCACCTTCGCCTTTGCTCGGCAAAGTCTTATCGGAATGACATGTCAAAGGCACATGTTGTCATTCGTATGATGTGAGAGAATCAGGGGGACACAGCAGGCTGTAAAAGGCAGCTTTCTCCGGAAAAAGATATAAATTTCATTTCTTGCAGCAGCTTCGATTACTTAATCTTCGACCACATCCACACGCGTGCCGTTGCCGCGCGCTTCCCACCCGGTCAAGTCAACCACTTCTTCCGGCCGCCATACCGGGGTGCTCCAGCGGAACAGCCACATCGAATCCTCAATGCTCATGTTCACACACCCGCGGCTCATCTGGGCGCCAAAGTTACTGTGCCAGTAAGCGCCGTGCAGGGCATAGCCGCGCTCGTCAAAGAACATCGTCCAGGGCACGCCGGGTAAAGAGGGGTCGCTGAGGTTATCGGTCAGACGGGTTTGCCCCATGTGTTTGGAAGGCAGCTTGGAAATAATGCGGTGCTGGCCTACCGGGGTTTTGGAAGGCAGCGAACCCTGGGGCACACTGCGGGGAATCCCGCTGGAGATCTTGGTGTTCATCACCTCTTTGTCGCCCTCATAGGCAATCAAACGCTGGCGGGTAAGAGAGACTTCAATACGCTTCTCATCGGGGGGCACATCCTCCGAGATGGGTGCCAGGTCTTCAAAGTCGAACACCTTCAGGTGCGGAGCAGGCAGGTAATATTTATAAGCGTTGTACAGCTCATCGGTGATCTGGTACCAGGGCAAGCCGTCCGGCCCTTCGACCACATCGGTGATCCAATGGGTCGAATCATAATACAGGAAAAAACCGTCCTCATTCGGCGTCCAGCCATCCTGCGTGGTGTAGTTATAGGGCTGGGAATAAGGCACACTCACCTTGGTAAGCAAGCCGTATTCCGGCACGCTCTCCCGCGGCTGGTTGAGTTCCACCGCCACCGGCTGCACATAAGAGCTGTGTACATAGCCGCCCCAAATGCGATGCCACACCGGGTTATACAGCGGCCCGTCCTCCGATTCAAAGGTTTCGTACAAGTTCATCAGCGAATCGCGGAAGCGGTAAGACAATTGGCGGGCATCGACCTTAGGCAGTTCGAACACACTGATCGATTCATAGGTCACGCGGCCAATTTTGGCAGGTTCGTATTCGTAACGTTCGGGGGGAAAGTCGTCGGTAAAGGCCAGCGCACTTAAGGCCAGCCCACTAATTTTCAGGAAATCTCTACGGTTCAGATTTTTTTTCATAGGTCACTCTTTATAGGAGGGGAACAGCCCTCATTTCGATGATTATACCAAGGCTGGTGTGAATAGAAAGATAGGAGAATAGTGTTATTCTGGCTTCCAAGGTAACTGAACAACAACCAAAATAATTATCAGTGATACAATTTATTTATACCTTTAGAGGAGGTATTCCTTGCAACCCCCTGAAAAATTTGAAACGTCCCGTTTGATCCTTCGCCCCCCAACCCTAAAAGATGCGAATGAAATCTTTGAAACGTATGCCCAAGACAAACTTGTCACCCATTATTTGCATTGGGAAGCCCACGATTCGATTGAAAAAACAAAATCCTTTTTAAAGCGCTGTGAAAACGTGTGGAAAGCCAACACCGCTTTCCCCTGGGCGCTGACTCTCAAAGAAAACAACGCCATCATCGGCATGATCGAACTGCGGGTTAGTGACCACCGTGCAGATGTAGGCTATGTATTGGCGCGCCCCTATTGGGGGCAAGGATATGCCTCGGAGGCAGCCAAGCTGGTAGTTGATTGGAGCATCGCCCAGCCGCAAATTTACCGCGTATGGGCTGTGTGTGATGTGGACAACCACGCCTCTGCCAGAGTAATGGAAAAGGTCGGCATGCAGCGGGAAGGTATCTTGCGTCGCTGGCTTTACCACCCTAATGTGGATAAAAAACCAAGAGACTGCTACGTCTACTCCATTGTCAAATAACTAAAGTACAAATTTATCCCAGCGATACTCGATCAATGGCTGTCGTATATACTCCCGCCGATAAACTCCCGAATTACCGAGCTTTCCGGCACTGCCGATTCGTCCTCGTAGGGCGTGATCTGTGCCAGCATGGCATATACTCGCTGGGCACGTTCAAAGGCATCTTGCCGCAGGGGGTCATCTGCAAATTTCTCCACCCACCCGGCAAAATGGTCGCGCAGCCGGTGGGCATATAAAGACAGCTCGTACGGCATGGCGCTGTTGACGATGAAGTCCGCATACTTCTGGTAAGGAAGGATATTGCGCCGCTCGCTGGCACGCACATAATGCCAGTGGGTCAGGGTACGCTCGTAATCGTAGGCACGGTGTACGCTGTCCCGCAGCATGCGCCGCATCAGGCGGATATCGGTCCAACGGATATAATGCCCATCGTTGGCTTTCATCTGCATTAATGGCTCAATGTACACTTTCATCTTTGCCGAATCATCCACCCCATTGAGCATCTCCGGGTACAGGCCAAACAGGCTGTCGATCAGCATGATCTCATTCTGCTTGAACTGCATTGGGGTTTGCGCCAGGGTACGTTTGCCAGTCTTGAAATCATATGAGGGGATAAGCACTTCCTCCCCGGCGATCAGCTTCTGGGCATGCTCGTTGATCAAATCCAAATCCATCGCCTGGGGGGTCTCGAAATCGTAATCGCCAAATTCGTCCTTAGGGTGCATTTCCAGGTCATAGAAATAATTATCCAGCGCCAATTCCTTGAGCGAATAACCGCTGTTGCGCAGCTTTTCATTGAGAATTTTGGTGGTCGTGGTTTTCCCCGAAGAAGACGGCCCGGCGATCAACACCACCCGCACCTCTCCTTCCCGCTGCTGGATCAATTCTGCCACCTGCTCAATATCCTGGCGGTAAGCAATCTCCGATTCCATGATCAGGCTGCCAATCTCTCCCGCCTTGATGCGCTGGTTCAGGCCGGACACCGTGTTTACACGATGGTCGACCGCCCAATCGAGCACGCGCCAGATTTTCTCCCAGGGGATATTACCGGTGGCCTGCTCTGCTTTAGATTTGGAGCGTTCACGGATGCGGGTGCGTTCTTCCCGGTAAAGGATGTAGGCTTTTGCCACCCTGGCATGCCCGTTTTCGATCAACACTTTTTCCACCAGGTCTTGAATTTCTTCAACCGTGGGGTATTTGTCCGCCGGGAAGGTATCTTGCAAGATTCGGGTGACCTCGCTGCTCAGCGCTTCAGCAGTAGCTTTATCGCGCCCACCGACCGACACCGCGGCCCGGTAAATGGCATTGGTAATGCGCATCTGCTTGAACGGGACAATATCGCCGCTTCTTTTGACCACAAATTGGACATCTGCCATCAGATATACCTCCATCTTGTTAAATTACAACGGATTGGAATACCATTATAGTAAAAATCAAACACCTCTGCATCCATTAAACAAGAATTTTGTTGTGGCAAAGTTAATCTTTTGTTAGATTCTTATCAGGGGTAAGACCCATCCTGGCATCTCCGTCTAATAATTAAATAATAAACGAACTGAACTTTGTTCAGAAAAATCATTACAGCAATCTTTCTAACAATAGTATCAGGAGGAAGCAAATGAAATTAAATAAAAATATGGGCTCCACAGATAAGATCATCCGGGTATTGTTAGCGATCATTGGTGCGATATTGATCTTTACCGGTGTGGTGCAGGGTACCCTGGCCTGGATCATTGGCATTTTGGCTGTTGTTTTTGTCCTTACCAGCCTGGTGAGCTTCTGCCCGCTGTATTTGCCCTTCAAAATCTCAACCCGCAAGTAAGCTGAATACAATCAGATAAGAATTAAGTTTCTCCTCTACATAGATGCAAAAATGCCCTCAACGAGGGCATTTTTGTTTAGCTGAACTTTATTAGAGTTCCATATCGTTACATTGAAAATAAATCTGTACGTCAGATCACTTCGAAGAAGCTCAAGACCGTATAAATCACAATCGCCAGGGTGATCCACAGCACCGGACTGCGCAGGACGCCGGCAATATAGGCGCGGCGGTTCTGAGCATAACCCAGCTTTTTAAGTTTCTTGTTCAATGCCGGGAAAGAGGGTTCGGTGAGGGTGCTGCCATCCGGGAAAGTCAGCGTGGGGACAGATTCATAGCCGTTGTTGATCTCACGCACATGGGCGGCGGCTTCCTGGTCTTCTTTGATATCAATGTATTCATAAGGGGCGTTGACGGTATCCAGCACATTTTTTACGGGTGCAACCATCGGGCAGCTCGGCCGCCCATAGAGGGTAATTTGTTTAGGGGGGATTGCTTCCATTGGGGCTCCTTGGTGGATAAAACGTTCTGAGTGGGTGGGAATAGTTATCTAGTCTATTATACACAGGGTTGGGGGTTCTATGAACGATTGGTTTTCGATATGTTTTGCAGGCTTGTCCTTATGATAGCTAAGCGGATTTAGGCGGGGAAACCCCGCCGCTACAGGGCGATCTTTGTTGTTACCATCTTGAATAAATCCAACAATCTACCCGTAGGGGCGTCCTCTGGGACGTCCGCAAACAATCCTCAATTTATTGGCGCATGGCTGTAATCTCATCGCAATTTATATTTAGGCAGTTCCAAGGTGATGAGGCGGGCTTCGTCCCATCAATAGACCAGGGGATTTAGGCGAGGAAACCTCGCCGCTACAGGGCGATCTTTGTTGTTACCATCTTGAATAAATCCAACAATCTACCCGTAGGGGCGTCCTCTGGGACGCCCGCAAATAACCCTCAATTTATTGGCGCATGGCTGTAATCTCATCGCAATTTATATTTAGGCAGTTCCAAGGTGATGAGGCGGGCTTCGTCCCATCAATAGACCAGGGGATTTAGGCGGGGAAACCCCGCCGCTACAGAGCTGTCGTTGTTGTTTCCATTCGGGATAAATATCTTTGCAGTCTGCCCGAAAACCAGCGACCACTACCAACCACCCGGCGACTCCTGTATAATCAAAATATGTACGAAGCCAAATTGTACGAAAAATTGGCTGATGGCGTGGTGCACTGCCATTTATGCGGGCACCAATGCCGGATCAAACCGGGCGAGTACGGCGTGTGCCAGGTACGCGAAAACCTGGACGGCACGCTTTACACCCTGGTGTACGGCAGCGCGATCAGCATGCATGTTGATCCGGTAGAGAAAAAACCGCTCTACCACTTCTATCCCGGTTCACGCGCTTTCTCGGTAGCCACATTGGGGTGCAACTTCCAATGCAAATGGTGCCAAAACTGGCAGATCGCCCAAATGCCGCGCTCGGAAGGACTGCTGGAAGTGCGCCACACCTCGCCGGAGGAAATCGTAACCCAGGCCAAAGCGACCGGCAGCCGTTCGGTTGCTTATACCTACACCGAGCCCACCATTTTCTATGAATATACCTACGACACCGCCCGGCTGGCGCATCAGGCAGGGATTGCCAATATTTATGTGACCAACGGGTACATGACCGGGGAAATGCTGGATGAGTTTCATCCCCTGCTGGATGCCGCTAACGTTGACCTGAAAGCCTTCCGGCAGCGCACCTATGCCAAATACGTGGGTGCCGGACTGCAAACCGTGCTGGACAGCATGAAAAAGATCAAGCAATTGGGTATCTGGCTGGAAGTGACCTCTTTGCTGATTCCGGGGGTGAATGACGATCCCGCCGAAATTGAGGATATGGCGCATTTTGTAGCCGATGAACTGGGAGAAGATACTCCCTGGCATATCTCCCGCTTCTTCCCCCAATACCAGATGACCAACACACCTCCCACCCCATTCAAGACGCTGCGCCTGGCCTATGATGTGGGCAAACAAGCCGGACTGCATTATGTCTATATGGGGAATATTGGCGGCGAATCGAATACCGTTTGCCCCCACTGCCAAACGCTGCTGGTACAGCGCGAGAACTACCGAATCAGGCAGAACACCGTACAAGGGGGACAATGCCCACAGTGCGGGCATTCGATTGCGGGCATGTGGGATCAATCCACGGGAATTTAAAAAATAAACAGGTTTGGTGAAACAAACCTGTTTATCAATATCCTCTTGCAATAAGGTACGCAATAATAATCTGTGCGGCTACTCCATCAGAGAGATGGTAGTAGGCCCTGCCGGTTGGTAATTGCCTCCAGGGTTGTGGTAAATCTCAATATCACCATTCCCTGACGTAGTCACTGAATCTGCAATCAACTGAGCAGACATAATCAAATCGCCATTTCCACGGAGGTCAACATCAGCAGAAGGCAGATACCATGTTCCGCCAAAAATGGTAGCGTTACCATTCCCTGTAATTTTTACGCGATTTGAATTATTTGGATCCTGGAAAACTGCTAATCCTGTATAAGTCCCTGAAGTTGGCGGCATTAAGGTAAAATCTCCATTTCCTGTAATATCGATATTCCCTGCACTTGGACCTAAGTAAATGAATACCTCATTAGCAACCACATCACCATTTCCTCTAAAATGGAGTCCCCCAGTTTCAATCCAATACACTCCTGGATTCATCGTCAAAGTACCATTACCCGTTGCTTGTATACTGCAATATAACCCAGGGTCAATTGTAACATTTCCGTTATTTACTTGAATGGTTTCACATCCCCCGCTTGGTTTAGGGGGAGGAACAATCCCAGCAAAAGGATCACTAATAGGGGGAGCTGAAACCGGTAAAGGAGAAATATTACCCCACCCTGTAATACGATAATCCCCTACCAAACTAATTACATCGGCCTCAATATTACCATTACCATTACTTTCTATAGCGCGAGAGTTATTGGAATTTATATAAATTCCACCTGAATGCACAATAATATCCCCATTACCACCAGCCCACAAAGCCCGGCGATCTGATTCATTAAGAGATACAAGCGCACTGCCAGCTACCACATTCCCCGTGCTGCTTTGGTCACACTTCGCCACGGCGCGCACCGTGTTATCCATCCAATCAATGCCAAGAATCTTGGAGAAAGTGCCCTCGGTGCCGGCTTCAATGACGACTTCAATATAACCGCTCTGCCCGGCATATACGCCCTCGGTAGGCGGTGTATTATAAGTGACACTCATATGTGCCTGGTCATCGGTATATCCCCCCAACGATGCTGCGTATTCCGCGGCCTGGGCAGGGTCTTCACCCTGACACATTGCCAGCGCCGCACTCATCACAGCAGAATCTACGGCCCCTTGAACCTTCCTGCGGTCCGAATAATATCTGCCACCATCAATTGCCAATGAAGTAAAAGCGAATAATGTAATTATTCCGGCCACAAGTAATACAATTACTTGCCCCTTTTCGGAGCTTGCCACACGTTTATTGTTATACATGCTGGTACCCTCACAAGAAAACTGGTTAACACCTCAATGTGTTAGGAAAAGGAACTTCTACGGCCACGTAAGTGTCGCTTCTCCCGTATCTTAATTATAGTGAAATTAAGTACCTCCTTCCTAACAGTTTTGCAAACCTAGTACCAATGTACTTACAGTCTACTCAGTGAATTTTTGGGGCTGTGATGATTAAAGTTCGATAAAAATTCGTCAATTTGGCATCACCCCCCAGTTTATATTGATAGAAAAAGTTCAGTTTGATGACGTAAACAAACAAGTTCATCTACCCCATTTTACCATTTAAGATAAGCTTTGTACTAATGGGACAATTTCTTCTAATGTAGCCACCGCCGCATCTGGATGGATCGTATCGCGGTGGGCGGCGTTTGCCGGGGTATTTGCCCGGCGCGTGATCCAGATACTGAATAAGCCGCTATGCGCTGCCCCCAGCACATCGGCGCCCAACGTATCCCCCACCATGGCAACTTCATCGGGAGCAAACGACCAGTCTTCCATCGCCAATTCAAAAATGCGCGGGTCGGGTTTGCGCACCCCGCAAGCTGCCGAGGAGATCACAAAATCCAGATACGGCCGCACCTGGCATTTATCCACCAAGAACTGCACATCCGCATCGTTGCTAGCGTTCGAGATCAAGCCCAAGCGGTACCCCGTGTCGTGCAGTCTCTTCAAAGTAGGCACAGCATCGGCTTCGGGCAGCCAGTGCGCCTGAGAAGCGGCATACATCTGCGCCAGCGCATCGTCCAAAACCGCATCCGGCACATCGGGGAAACCGTATTCGGCCAGCAAAGCCCGCACCAGATACCCGGTGGTATGCTCAATAAATTCACTATCTCGTTCCTGGTAATACTGTTCCAACCTCTGGCGGAATTCCTGCATAAAGGCATCTGCGTCTAACGCTAATCCCGCATCTTGCAAAGCGGTGACCAACTGGCGGTCGGCCGCCGCGTACACTTCCGGCCAGTGACCGTCGAAATAGATCAATGTATTACCAAGGTCAAAGATAAGCGCCTTTATGCCCATAATTAATACTCCTTGTTCAGGTCAACCTCATTGAGCAGCGGCTCATTGGCAAGGTATCGCCTCACATTTTCAACCAATAATTGATTCGCACGCTGGTTATACGCCGGGCTGAACCCGGCCACATGCGGGGTAATGATCACATTCGGCTGCGACCACAAGGGGTGGTCTTCGCCCAGCGGCTCCTGGGTAAAGACATCCAATGCCGCACCGGCCAGCTGCCCGGCTTGCAGCGCAGCCACCAGGGCGGTCTCATCGATCACACCCCCGCGGGAGACATCCACCAGGAAAGCCGATTCTTTCATCGCTTCAAATTGCGGCTTGCCAAACATACCTTTTGTCTGCTCGGTAAGCGGCACGGTAACCACCACAAAATCGCACTCGCTCACCATCGAGCGCAGCGCTTCCGGCGGATACAGCCGGGTGAACAAATCGCCTTCCGGGTCACCCATATCCGGCGGGGTAAAGCCCTCATCAGCAGGGTGCATCAGGTCTCGTTTGGTTGCCAGCACATCCGCCCCAAATGTGTGCACCAGGCGGGCAATCTGGCGGCCGATACTGCCGTACCCGATAATCCCGACGGTGCTGCCGCGCAGTTCCAGCGGGATGTAGTGATGTCCTTTATCCTGCATCCATTCGCTCTTGGCTTTCAGGGAAAAGAAGCCGGGCAAATTGTGTCCCAAAGCCAGCATCATGGTGAGTACGTGCTCGGCTACCTGCGAGGCATTGGCCCCACTCATTGATGTCAGGCGTAAATTTTCTTTCTTGGCAATCGGCTGGCTGGTGATCTTATCCACCCCGGCCAGATACGATTGGATCCAGCGCAAATGGGGTGCCTGTTCCGGGGTAGGCAGCACATGCATGGTATAGAGCGCTTCCGTTTTTTCCCACACTTCATCGGGGATATCAACAGCCTGAGAAACCGGCAGTACGGTGAGGGAAACACGTTCCGAAACCTGGCTGATCTCTTCTGACAGGGTTTCATTGAGCGGGAGTGTGACCAAAATTTCTATTTTTCTACGTTCGGGCATAATCTTTCACCTGTGGATAATTCTGTGGATAACCCTGTGGATGTTGCCTGTATAAGCTGTGGAACACTTTGGGATATCTTGTGGAAAACTTGGGTTGTCTTGTGGATTTCCGGTGGATAAGTGTGGGAAATCCTGTGGGATAGATGTGGGATATTGTGGGATATTCCCTTCGCGCCCAAGTATTGTAACGCAAAGTCACCATGAATGGGAGAAAAGAGATCAACGATCAGATGAACCCCAAACTGGCGTAAACTTTGCAACCTGATTGTTTAAACACAAACCAAACAGCAAGGTTATAATCAAATTGGTGACTTCGTTACTCTGTCAATCACAGCTGTCAAACAACCTTATTCGACGATAAACCCGCTGTTTGATCGATTACGCCAGAAAGAATGTAGGAGGTGGATGTATGAAGATGGGGATGCTCAAACGAAACCTGGGAGTGCTTTTGCTGCTGTTGCTGCTGTGCACAGCCTGCGAGATTCCGGCCAGCACCACTGACCCGGCCGCACAGGCCAGCGCTACGCCCAACCTGACCCTGACCGAATGGTTCCGCCCTACCACCGGCAAAACCCCTACCCCCGAAGCGGTAGACACCGAAGAAGCCGCAGAAGAGGTGGAAGCCACCCCCACAGCGACCGAAGAAATGGAAGAGGAAGATACAGAGGCGGAAGATGATACTGATACCCCTTCCGAAACAGCTACCCTGATCCCGGGGGAATCCCCCGACGGGGTGGAAGTGGATGATGAGGGCGACGCAGCCCAGATCACCAGCGAGTATATTGACGATGCCCCGGTAATCGACGGCGACCTGGACGAATGGAGCGGCACGGAATACCTGCTCGACAAGGTGGTTTCCGGCAATGAATTTTACGCCAACCAATACGACCTTTCCGGCAATTTCAAGATCGCCTGGGATATGGAATACCTCTACCTGGGCGTGCGGGTGTGGGATACCCAATTCGTGCAAACTTCCTCCGGCGCGCAGCTTTGGATGGGCGACAGCCTGGAAGTGCTGCTGGATGCCGATTGGTTCGGCGATTTGAACGAGGATGAACTCAGCGCAGACGATTTCCAACTGGGCTTCTCACCCGGTAACCTGCGAGAAGTAGCCGTCCCCGAAGCGTATCTGTGGGCGCCCACCGATGACGCCGCCCCGCTGGAAGATACAGAAGTGGCCGGCAGCCTGACCGAAGACGGTTATACAATGGAAGTGGCAATCTCCTGGGAAGAGTTGGGCATTACCCCGGAAGATGGGCTGACCCTGGGCTTTTTACTCTCGATCTCTGACAACGATTCGATTGGACAAAACGCCCAACAAACTGTGGTGTCCTTCCGTTCCGAGCGAGCCTTGCACAACCCCAGCACCTGGGCGCCGTTATTCTTGCTCAAACCGTAAGGCAGATTAGCTCAAAAACGATAAAAAATACGCGCTGCGGCGCGTATTTTTTTATTGACCCTTTAGGCATCAACTCAATTATTTACATCCTTTATTTAACTCCATCCGGATATACGCCGCAGAAATCCATCCGGCTGTCACCCTCCCCAAATTGGGAAGGGCTGATGGGTGATTTCAATACATTGTGTTGGCGGGTGGGGCAGAAATTGAAGCCTGACCAAAAATCTTCGATTGGCTCGATCAAGTAGGCAACATGTCAGGTAGTATCTTAACTAAAGACCCGGCAAGTTTATATAACCTGCCGGGTCTAATCCTTCTCCTGAGTTGGTTGAATATTTCTAATCTTTCAACTTGATCATTGACTGTTTCTTGGCAGCCCGCCGGGGCTTTTTACTGCCGCTGCCCTTGAACACCATCCCCAACAAACCGGGCACCAGCAGCAAGACCACCAACACGCCCAAAATACCGAAGAACAGCGGCCAGGGTGCCGGTTCCGAAACTTCCGGCAGCAGCCCGCCGGGGTTATAGACCACCTCTTCGCCCGCACTTGCTGCGACCATGCCGGTCGGTGTGCTCAGAGAGACGGACAATGCCCGGTTGACGCCATCGCGCAGGTCGGACGGGGATGTATAGGTGAGTACGTATTCGCTCTTGAGCGCTACCGCGTAGGTTTCGTAGAGTGCGCTCAGGCTTTCCTCATCCTGGGCGTAGCCATACACCCCGCCAGCATTATCAGCCAGGTAAACCAGGGCATCTTCATCTAATGCAGAGATGGCACCCGGCCCATGGGTGGGGTCACCCAGGCCAATCGTAGAGATAGACAGCCCCGCCGGGCCGATCTGCTCCAGCACTTCGTCGGGGGTGAACACGCTGCGATTATCCAGCCCATCGGTCAGGGCAATGATCGCCTTGCGTCCCTGCACGGTTTCCAGCTCGGTGACGGCCATTTCCAGTGCATCGTACATGGCAGTATCGCCTTCAGCTTGCAGGCCGTTGATCGCCGCGGTGATCAATTCTCGGTCGGTGGTCAGCGGCTGCACATACGCAACCGTCTCGCTAAAAGTAATCAGGCCGACACTATCGCCGGGGCGCATCTGGTTAATAAAAGTCAGGGCGGCGTTTTGGGCGGCTTCCAATTTGCCGTCAGCCCACATACTGCCGGAAACATCCATCACCAGCATAGTGCTCAGGCGTTCCACCTCCCCAAAACCTGCTACCTGATCGGATTGGATCGCCTTACCATTTTCGGCAAGCTGGATGCGGTCGGGTTCCACCCCAACCGGCTCCCCATTCTCATCTACTACGGTGACATACACGGTCACCTGGGGAAAATTGGTGGTATCCACCTGGGTCACGCGCACCTCGGCGGCATCGTCATCTTCTGCCGGGGTTTGGAAATGCCCGCTGAAACCGGTGGCAAAGAGTGGCAGCAGTATGATAAACAGGAGGAGGAAAACTTTTCTTGTCTTTTGGGTATTCATCGCTATCTCCTCTCGTGGTACACCATCTCGGTGTTACCCACTTTGATCACCTGCCGATTCTTCAGGCTGGTTTGCTCAATTTTTCGGTTGTTAATAAAGGTGCCGTCCAGGCTCATATCTTTTAAGTTGAAATGGGTATCTACCCCTTTGATCATCGCATGCTGCGGGGCGACATCCGGGTCCGGCAGCACAATATCGGCTTTGAGAGCGCTGCTGCCAATATAGGCAGACGGCCCGTTGGCTTTGAGGAATTTATCCAATATGAACTCGTTGCCCTGTAATTTGCCAGAGGTCACTTCCAGCCACGCCCGTGAAAGCAGCAGCACGATCAGGGCAATGAACATGCCGATCGCCGCCCCCAAAAAGCTCAACCCCACCGCTTTACCAGCCAGGGTGTCGGCAATATACAGGCGAGCGCCTTCCAGCGCAGCGCCGCCCAGCAGGCCGCCCAGTGCGCCGCCGATGGCGGGCTTCCACACCTGGCTGCCGCCGGTGATGCCGACTGCGGCACCCACCAGCAAACCGAACACGCCCCAGCCCAGGGCACGGCTCCATACCTCGCCACCTAAAGTTTGGAAGAGCCACTCGGCGAGGGGCAACCCCGCCGCGCCGCCCAGCAGCCCAAGCACGCCGTTCACCAACATGCCGCGCAGCATGGTGAGAATATTGCGGGAATAAAAGGCATCGGCCAGACCTAACAGCACGCCAATGCTCAGGCCGACCAACCCGCCGACAACAACTTCGCTCATATAGACCGTCTCCATAAAAGACAGACCAATGATGTTGCTGACCTGCCAGCCGATCAACCCGCCGATCGCTCCTAAAATGGCATAATAATATAGACGCGTCATTCGAGTCATGGTTTCACTCTCTCCTTCGGCTGTGATTCGGGGGTGTAGTACAAATTTTGCCAGTGCACCACACTGCGTTTCTTCAGCCCATTGTGCAGTTCATGGAATCCAAAATAATGCCGGGAATCCATTTCTCCCTTCGTATCCCGGATGAAAAAGCCGCCCTGGTGGGTGTAAGGTTCTACCACCAGCGCTACCTGCCAGGGTTTGGGGAAGAAATTGTTATGCAAAAAAATATCGTGGGTGGATAAAAAGATGCCCATCTTGGGGTGGGTGTGATACCAGCCCACCAGTTCTTTGTCCGGGTAGCGTTCTTCCATCAGGCTGTACATAGCTACCTGGCTGTCTTGCGTAAAGGTCAGGTACGCACTGCCCTGCTGGGTATATAGGGCCGGCAAAGCTGCCTCTACGACCACATATTCTCGGCCGGTAGTTTTATCTGCCCGCCACTTCCCAAGCATCCAGCCGCCCAGTTCGTTGTCCAAGTCGCTGCCGGCGTGCGCGCAAATCCGAATATAGGTCTTTTGGGAGATGAACACCTCCACTTGCGAGGTGCGGTTCTTTCCCATTTCAACCTCGCTGTACCAGCGGCGCGCGTGCTTCTCCGGCATGTGGCCGGTCGGCAGTTCGGGCGTTTCAACAGGCAGTAAACGAATTAGACTCATTTTTGTTTTGTGTTTTCTCTAAGTTAGAGGGAAGGCTGGCGCAGCGCATGCGCTGCGCCAGCCTATCCGCCTCACCCTGCTGTAACGTCAGCAGTCATGATCAGGCGGTCGTCTTCAGGAACACCAGCTTCGCCGAGCGATTCTTCCTCGCGCAGTTCCCTGCCCAAGGCTTTGCTGTCCAGACGGTAGCCCATCGGGCGGCCGTCCGGGCCGGTGGTGGGGAGTTCCAAAGATGTGGTCAGTTCGGGGATCAATTCCCGGACGGCAACATCATCGGGTACTTCCGCAGTGCGGGTCCCTCCTGAAGGGAGAACGAGTGTGACTGGTAAATCTGACATGATACACCTCCATCTGAATTGGTTGTCAAGCTATTTTCTTCTGAGTACGTGGTCAGCCGCTAATTGTGGCTCCTCGCTTAGAGCAGGCCGGTCAGCCCGGCGCTACTTAAACTTAATCTTTGGTTTTTTTGCTTTGCTTTCCTTCTTGATCTTGATGCGCTCCGGCCGCAGCAGTTCGCGTTGGTCTACCGGGAAAGCAGAAGGATTCTTCTTGCGGTATTCCCGGCTCCAGCGGGCAGCTTCCGGGTCCCAGGGGAAGGGCGGCTTGGTAGGGTCGTCGTGGAAATTCTTATACTGGATCATTTCCCCGATCATCAGCACCAGCCGGTCTAACGAGCGGCTGGCCGTCCACCAGGCGGCATCGATACACACACTGCCGTTAATGTGGTTGATATTGGGGTGCCAAACCGGGGTCAGCCATTTCATTCCCGGCCAGCGCTGCGGATATTGGTTGTGCAGATAAATTTCAATCTGGTGTTTGTTGCCAAACTTGGGGTTTCCCTTGCGGTCCACCCCCACAATCCCCTTACACGAGAAAGTAACTACATAACGCTCCGGGGGCAGCCCTTTGCGGGCGGAAGAAGCGGTAAAGCTGATAAAGTCGGACTGGCGTGCCAATTCTTCCATCAGCTTTTGGTCGCCGCGCAGCCGCCGCATACGAGGGCTTTGGTCAATCGAGACACTTCCCGCCCCGGCGGTGATGTCGGCCGTCATAATCAGGCGGTCTTGTTCCGGGATACCTGCTTCATATAAAGTCTCGGTTTCCTTGAGCTCGCGCCCCAGGGCTTTGCTGTCCAGGCGGTAGCCCATCGGGCGGCCGTCTGGCCCCACCACGGGCAGTTCCAGCAGTGAAGTCAATTCCGAGATCAGGTCCGAGATCGGCACATCCGCCGGAATTTCCGCTTTGCGTGCGCCTCCGTTGGGTAAAATGATGGTGACTTCAATTTCTTCCATGCTTGTACTCCTCGTGTGTAAAAATTTATGTAAATTTCAATCCTGATAATGGGGCACCTGGCACACGCCGGTGATGTCCCAGCAGTCTTTATGATGATAGGTTTTACAGATCGGGCAAATCTCTACCCCGCGTGGGTCGTGCAGATTGACTTCTTCCAGGCAGAACGGGCAGCGGTGTTCTTCGGCGCCCACAAAACTAACCTTGTGGTCGTTCTTCTTTTTGCTGCTTTTCTTCGCCGGGGCAGGTTTGGCTTTCTTCACCGAGACCGGTTTCGCCTTGGCCGTGGAGGCCGGCCGGAAGACGGTTGGGCTTTTGGTCGCTGCCACTTTCAAAGACGTCTTGCGCGCCGCCGGCGGGCAGGCTTTTTTGCTGCCCAGGCTGGGCAAAGAGATCACACTTGGCAAGGCATTCAGCTTGTTGATCAGTGATGATCCCGAGGATTTTGTCCGTTTTAGGTTCACCCTGGGCAGCGGCTGGCTGTCCACCCCGGCAGAAGCCAGAGCCAACACCGGTTGGCGCATGGGAATCGGTTCTGGTCGTTGGCGATGTGCAGGCGCCGGGCGCTGTGGTGCGGGAGCAGATTCCGACTTTGGTTTCTTGCGCTTCCAGGCAGAGAGGGCAAACATAGACACCAAGGCAGGCACCCCCATCTGGATCAGGCTGTCCCAATCGGGGTACGGGTGGTCAAAGTCCAGCAGGTCAATCCCCATATAGCCTTGCGAGATCCAATCAATGACCGACAAGCTGGCAATCACAGAGAATAAGGCAGTCAGCAGGCGCAGCATGCCGGTGTGCTTGCCCAAAATCCAGCGAGAAAAGAACCCGGCAACCACCCCAAGGGCGGCAAGAATAGCGAATTTGTCGACCTCGGCGAAGGCGAATTGTCCAAGCTCAAATAAGTAGAGCATGCCCATCCCTGCGGTCGCAGTAAGCACTACCGTGAGGACAAATTTCAAGAATGCGCCTTTGTTCGCTTTCATCCGTACTCCTAATCCAATAATTTAATTTTGCCCGTGGTCGGATTGTTACTCTCATCGGCGGCGGCAGGGGCAGCATCCATAATTTTGATGCGGTCTTTCAAAGGGCGAGTGTCTTCCGGCTGTTTGCTTTCAAAATCGCTGAAATGCAGGGTTTCAGCCAGGTCGCCGGTCAGTTCGTAGAAGCGGTACTCTTCAATATTATTGACCCGCAGCACATGCAGCGGCGGGATACCAATGCTGGCTAAGGTGCGGTGCAGGAAAGGTTCGTCCCCGGTAATAAAGTGGGTCATATTGACCTCGCGCATCATCCCGCAGTTGGGGCAGTGGGCGGCTTCAAAGCTGACTTCCGACATCGGCTGCAGGATGGCTTCTTTGGTATTGCAGTGCAAACACTCCAAATCCAGCACCAACTCCTGGTCAAGTTCGATGACTGCTTCGGGGCCAAGGTCACTCTTGGCGATCCCCAGCAAGTCTTCCAGGGTGGCGGTTTCTGCCCGCAGGGGGAGTTCGGTAATATCGCCGTACACCCAATGGCTTTCGCAGTCCTCGCGCGGCACATAAGCTGTGGTGTGCATGTGGTTGGTCAGCCCATTGAAGTGGGTCACTTTCCCGGCTTCCACATTCATATCGTGGATCAGTTTTAGGGCTTCCTGCGACTGCATTGAGCCGATAATGGAAGCGATGGTGGGGGTGGTGGGGACTTTGCCCAATAAAATATTCTGACGCGCCAGCAAAGGGCAGGAATAGCGCAGCGCCAGGTCGCGGCGAGCCTGCTCGGTGAGGGTACATTCATAGCACGCCCCTTCGCCGGGGACAAAGACACGCACCAACCCTAACAGCTCCTGGATAGCGCCATCCACCCACGGTTTACCCATCCAGTACGAGAAACGGTTAATCGCCAGACGGGCTTCGCGGTTATCCAGGCAGCCGATGATCACATCCATGCGCCGGAAAATGCCCAGCCCGAGGTCGGTGGTCACATCACCATGCAGGTACTGCACATGCACATTCGGGTTGATCTCTTTGGCGCGGGCGGCCACCACTTCGGCTTTTTGGCGGTTGTTGTCCGTTTCACGGAACAAGATCGAACGGCTCAAGTTGGCCGCTTCAATCGTGTCAAAATCGATCACAAAGATATGCCCCACACCCATCAAAGCTAAGTTCTTGACCACCTCGTTGCCCAACGCCCCGGCACCCACCACCAAGACTTTAGCAGCCTCTACTTTTTCACGCTCCCACCAGGAGATGAAATCGAAAGTGCCAAAGCGGTCTTTTTTCAGGTTGGGGATTTTGAGCGGTTTTTCTTTGGCAACCGGCAAACGTCGCGGCCCGGTGGGGGTTTCGGTGCTTCCCAACGTCACGCGCGGTTTTTCTTGCCCATCGCCATCGGTCAGGTTGACCCCTGCAGAACCCAGCGGCTCGGTGGGAACACGCTGCTTGCCGGAAAGAGCATGCGCTTTGCCGATGTTCTTATCATCCAGGCGGCATACGAACCAGCCCACGCCGGGGCGGGCTTCGATCAATTTGCTCTCCGCCAATACTTTGAGGGCTTCCCGCAGGGTAGAGCGGCTGATATCAAGCTGGGCGACCAGGTCGCGCTCGGAAGGCAGCTGGCTCTCGGGGGGAAAGTCTCCCCGGATAATGGAAGCCGCTAAATTGCCGGCCACCTGGTCGGATAAGGTAATTTTCGGGACTGGATTTATCTTCACGCTCATCTTAAATTCGCCTTTACTGGTATGGATGTCAGACCAATATACCAGCATCATAGCAGAATAAGATTTTTACCCGAATAGGAAAATGGTACTTAGCAGGGGGATTCCACTTTACGAAACTGTTGGGTGGTTACTTACAGGATACCGGCTCGGCCCGAAAGGGACAATAGGACATTGATACTTATAAAGCAAATAAATGAAATTATCTGGATAATGCGGCTTTGACGAACGTTAAAGGCTCAGTTGTTCCATGCTGCATTTGTGGGTGTCTCAGAGGACGTCCATACGGATAAAGAGCGAGAATAATTTATATCTCATGAATTCTCAATTACATGTAGCGGCGAGGTCTCCTCGCCTTATCCCCTCATCTGGCGTAGGGGCGAAGCATGCTTCGCCCGCAAAATCAAACACGTAAGAGCAGCTAGTAAGCAGTAAATAAAATACTTGGATAATATCTTCTAAAATAACTTTCGCTCATTATTCCTTTACCGTCTTTTTCGAGCGCAACAGAGGGACAGATTGTTAGTAGGGTAGGGTTTCTAAACCCTACCCTACAATAAACCTTGGATATCTAATGTTGAGGTGAACTTGCCCCAACATGGGGTCTCACCCGCAAAAACAAACACATAAAAGCATCTCGTAAGCGGTAAATGAAATAATCTCTGGATGGTATTTTGTCTAAAACACCCTGCGCTTATTATTCATCAACTACCTAACAACCCAACTACTCAACTATCAAACCACTTTCTATTCTTTCACCACACTTGCCCCAGACATTCACAAGTTTTTCACAATCTTTTGAGATACTGAAAACAGTAGAAACAAACCAAACCATGTTTGGTCATACTTAATCATTATTTCTGGAGGTCACCATGTTAGAAAATAATAAAGGCAGCATTTGGCTGCGAATCTTGTTTGGCGTGCTCGCCCTGGGGCTGTTGGCGGCAGGCGCATTTTTCGTTTTCCAGGTTGGGTTTGCGCGCGGTACGGGAAGCGATTTTGCCTGGACCGGACAAATGCCCATGTACCAGAATTGGGGCCATCACTATACCCCGATGATGACCGGCTATCACAGCTTCCCGCTGTTCCAGTTGTTCTTCGGTTTCATCTTCTTAATGTTTATTTTTGGTTTGCTGCGGCGTGCCATCTTTGGCCCGCGTTTGGGCTGGGGTATGCGTGGCATGCACGGGATGCACGGTGAATTTGGCCGTGGACGGATGGAAGAATATCACGCCGAACTGCACCGCCGTATGGAACAAGAACCCGACGCAGCAGACGAATTTGCTCCCGGCGAGTAGTTCCTTTCTCTTTGTTCCCTTGGGAACAGCATTATGCAAGGCCTCTTGAGAGGCCTTGCATAACTTAATTTGTTTTTGTCCGTACTGCTTTCAAAAACCCTAAGCTATAATTGAAACGATGAACGAACTGATCTTAGTTGTAGATGATGAAGCCAAGATTGTGAAATTGGCGAAAGATTATTTGGAAAATGCCCACTTCCGCGTGCGCACGGCTGCTGACGGCATTACCGCGCTGGCAGTTGCCCGCCAGGAAAAGCCCGAACTGATCGTGTTGGACCTCAATCTGCCCGGTATGGACGGCCTGGATGTATGCCGTACCCTGCGCCGCGAATCGGATGTACCGATCATCATGCTCACCGCCCGGGTGGAAGAGACCGACCGCCTGATTGGGTTGGAACTCGGTGCTGACGACTACATTACTAAACCCTTCTCGCCGCGAGAGCTGGTTGCCAGGGTACGGGTGGTGCTGCGCCGCGTGCAGGGCGGGGTGCGTACTCCGGGGATGATCGCCGCTGCCGATCTGGAGATTGACCTGCAAGGCCACACGGTCACCCGCCGGGGCGAAGATATTCCCCTCTCCCGCACTGAGTTTAACTTGCTTGCTTACCTGGCTCAATATCCGGGTCAGACCTTCAGCCGGGCGCAGCTGCTCAACCATCTGCACGGCTATTCCGATACCGGCTACGACCGCAGTATTGATGCGCATGTTAAAAACTTGCGCCGCAAGCTGGAACCCGATCCCGCCGACCCGCGCTACATCCTCACCGTGTACGGCGTGGGCTACAAATTCAACGACTAAAACCGATGAGAGACCATTCCGACTGGAAAGAGCAAAAGGAAAGATTCCGCCAGGCGCATCAAAGCGCTCGCTGGCAGCGTGTTCAGCATCCCCGCGGACGTCGGCCGAAGTTTGTCTTTTTCTTCTTTGCCTTCATCTTTGGTCTTATCCCCCTGCTGATCGTAGCTGGAATCATTATATTGATCCTCAACCCGCCTTTTGTGTGGGATATGGGGATGATGCACCATCGCCCCGACCAGCCGATATTTCAAATTTGTGCCGCTGCCACACTGCTGCCTATGGCTGCGGTATTTCTGGCCGGATGGGCACGCCGCCGGGTGGCAAAGCCATTGGGCGGCATCATGGAAGCAGCCGAATCGGTCACCGATGGCGATTTGTCGGTGCGGGTGGAAGAACACCGCGGCCCCTTTTCTCATCTGGAACGCACATTTAACCGCATGCTTGCAGAGTTGGAGCGCACCGATCAGCAGCGCCGCAACCTGACCGCCGATGTAGCCCACGAATTGAATACCCCACTGCACATTATCCAGGGCTACCTGGAAGGGATTGCCGACGGTATTTACCCGCCCGACGAGAACACCATCAATATTTTGCTGGACGAAACCCAATTGCTTGCTCGCCTGGTGGAAGACCTGCGTACGCTCTCTCTGGCGGAAGGCGGTGAACTGCATTTGCAGCAAGAACACCTCTCGCTGCAAGAGCTGCTCACCGACTTGAAGACCAGTTTCAGCGGGCAGTCGGAAGAAGCCGGGGTGCAGCTAGAAGTATCTGCTCCTGCCAACCTGAACGTATATGCCGACCCTAACCGTCTGGATCAAATTTTGGGAAATCTGGTAGCCAATGCCCTGCGCCATACCCTGACCGGCGGCGAGATTCGTATTCAAGCCCGGCCGGTGGAGGATGGGGTGGAGATTGAAGTCCGCGATACCGGCGAGGGGATTGCGGCAGAAGATTTGCCCTATGTGTTCAACCGTTTCTGGCGCAAAGATAAAAGCCGGGAACGCACCAAAGGCGGCGGTGGGCACGGCCTGGGGTTGGCAATTGCCCAGCAGTTGGTGCACGCCCACGGCGGCGAGATTGGGGTGGAGAGCGAAGTGGGTACCGGCACAACCTTTGTGGTCTGGCTGCCGGAATAAAGCCGGGATAGTAAATTCTTGGCGAGCTTCCTGTAAATCGCGTTATTTATAAATCCCTCTCATTTAGTGTAGCGGTGAGGTCTCCTCACCTTATCCCCTCATCTGGTGTAGGGGCAGAGCCTGCTTCGCCCGAAAATCAAACACGTAAGAGCATCTCACAAGCAGTAAATGAAATCACTTGGATGGTATTCTTCTGAAACAATCTGCGCTTATTATTCTCTACCACCTTTTGCGGGCGTCCCAGAGGACGCCCCTACGGGTAGATCGCTGGGATGTCTGTTTGGCATTTTATATTTCCAATTACAGGTAGCGGTGAGGTCTCCTCACCTTACAATCCTGTCCGATTAAAATCAACTGGTACCCAAAAGGGGTAACAAGAGCTGTTTGAGAGAAGAGGAATTGAAATCATCGAAAGAAAATTGAGCCAAACACTACAATAATTAACATAGAAACACAAGTGAACGAATGTTTTCCCTACTTGTGGAGAGAAATTTATGCATCTGCATATTGCCGGATGCATAAATATTTGCGAAACTGCTCAAATTTGTGCTGTGCGGCAATCTCATTTATGTGTTGAAGCAAGGCTTATAGTTGTTGGGCAAGGATTCGCTTGAATTTTCGGTTCGAATTCGTAGGGTATCATTTAGTTTTCATCGTGCATAGTTTGGTTGTGATTGGTCTCTAACCTGTTTTTACCATCTTTTCCATGCGCTTTTTTAATAAGACAGCATTGTCCTCTGGAACGCCCGCAAAATGAGATAGGGACTATTGGTCGCGTGCGGTAATAGAAGGAACATTGCCAAAGTTCGTTTTTTTACCGCTAGCAAACTGTATTGCTGGCAATGTCTTGCGGTCGAAGCAGGCTTCGACCCTACAAGAGATAGGTTAGTTTATGATAGGGTGATACACCCTTATACAAGGGGGACTGAGCACGTAGTTATCTAAAGTGTATATCGGGAGGGGAAAGAATAATGTTAGAAAGAAAGTAGCGGCGGGGTCACCCCGCCACTACGGTGTTATCTTAGTCTTATTACCTGGGATTACTATCCACGCGGGCTACCCGCAAAAAGCCACCGAGAGCGAGCCAGAACCCGGCTGTTAGATATGGTTTCTTTAAAGAAAAAAAAGCTAGGGTTCATTCGTTCACTGCTATCAAGTTGCATTGCTGGCAATGTCTCGCGGTCGAAGCAGGCTTCGCCCCTACAAGAGATAGGTTAGTTTATGACAGGGTGATACACCCTTATACAAGGGGGACTGAGTACGTAGTTATCTAAAGTATATATCGGGAGGGGAAAGAATAATGTTAGAAAGAAAGTAGCGGCGGGGTGACCCCGCCATTACGGTGTCATCTTAGTCCTATTACCTGGGATTACTATCCACGCGGGCTACCCGCAAAAAGCCACCGAGAGCGAGCCAGAACCCGGCTGTTAGATATGGTTTCTTTAAAGAAAAAAAAGCTAGGGTTCATTCGTTCACTGCTATCAAGTTGCATTGCTGGCAATGTCTCGCGGTCGAAGCAGGCTTCGCCCCTACAAGAGATAGGTTAGTTTATGACAGGGTGATACACCCTTATACAAGGGGGACTGAGTACGTAGTTATCTAAAGTATATATCGGGAGGGGAAAGAATAATGTTAGAAAGAAAGTAGCGGCGGGGTCACCCCGCCACTACGGTGTTATCTTAGTCCTATTACCTGGGATTACTATCCACGCGGGCTACCCGCAAAAAGCCACCGAGAGCGAGCCAGAACCCGGCTGTTAGATATGGTTTCTTTAAAGAAAAAAAAGCTAGGGTTCATTCGTTCACTGCTATCAAGTTGCATTGCTGGCGACGTCTTGCGGGCGAAGCAGGCTTCGACCCTACGGGTAGATTGGGTTGGATATAGCGGGGCGACCCCGCTGCTACGGTATCGTCTTTGCTCCTGTGTTCTCGGATAAACTTCCTCACAGTCTACCCGTTGGAGTGCTCCATAGGTCGCTCGCCAAGAAAGGGAAGAGCAAAAATTAAAAAGCAGTAATCTAAATCTGGTTTAAATATTTCCCTACAAAGAAGCATATCTACTTCTCTCGCACCGGTTGGCGCAAGATGGTTTTCAAATTTTCGGGTGCCACCCGCCGCGGGTCGCTCAGATAAATCTCATGATGCTTGCCGTTTTCTGTGTATCCATTGGCCGGAATCCACTCTGCGTGCAGGCGTGCCAGGGTCGGCGCCTCATCATCATACGAACCAATATGCATGATTTGGGCAGATAAACCCTCGTGATATTTCTCCAGGCGCAGCTTGGGCAACGCGGGCAGCTCTTTGGCTTTTGCCGCCGCCGCACAAGCTTGCTCGTACATCTCCGGGGTGATCCAATCAGGAGTCATCAACATCATCGTCCAATCCCACTGGTTTTTATCCAGCCCAACGGTGAAAGTATCCATATCCTCCGCCCACCACAAACCTTCCAAGGGCGGCACGACATAGTCTTTTTCCAGCGTTTTCTTGCTGGCAAATTTGAGTTTATAGGCCACGGCATACAGCGTTTCTAAGGCCTCCTGGTATTCCTGGGCGGTGTTCGGGTCGCCGTGTCCATCGACCATCAAAAACTGCATTTCGGGCACATCCACCAGCACAAAGTCTTTTTTAGGCGGGCTGTAAAGTTCTTTCAGTTCTTTCTTGAAATCAATCTTAGTCATTATTATTCCTTTTCTTCAGTTTCAGTTATATCGTCTCCGACAGCGGTTTCTAGCACTTCCCAGGTGGCCTGTTCCATCTCCGCAATCCGCTCAAACTGGCGAGCAGCTGCGGGCAGCACTTTTTCTGCCTGGTTGGGCTGGCTGCCGGATTTGAACATCTCAGCCGCTTCCTGCCAGGCATCCCCAATCTGATTGAACTGCCCGGCAATCTCATTCAAGGCCGGCAAGTTGAGCGGGGCAGCGCATTCCTGCAAAAAGCGGGCAAACATATAGCGGAAGATGCCGCCTCCCGTACCGCCTTCACTATCGATAAAGATATAAGTATTGGACATCGAAAATTGCAGTAACTCTTCATCCATCATCTGCGGCCACTGCTCAATGGCTTTACCCGCCTTGCGAATCCCTTTTACGCCCATATTGCTGATCGGGGGATGCAGTGCGCCAGCCGTTTGCTCCCGGATTGCCGTTCTGATTTCTGCCGGGGTAGGTGCGCGTTTGTGAGCGAAATCCATTGTGAACCAGCGGTTCTTGGGCGGGAAAGGTTTGTAAGTCGAGCCGCGCGCCTGCATCAAAACATCTAAAGGAACCGGGGGCAAAGTCTCGTCCCGGTCGGCCAGCAAGATGGTCTGGCTGGCGGCATCATAGCCGCATACCACCACAGCATGCCCGCCAAAGTGGTACTCGGTGCCGCTTAAATCAAAGTAGGGCAGCATCCCCATATCCAGGTAAACCATTACCGGCTGCCCTTGCGCCAGAATCTCCAACATTGTAGTTTGCGCCTTGCGCGTGCTGCTGGTCACATATTCTTCAATTGCCACACCGGTGCGGTCACCCACACACTTTTCAAAGCCCTGGCCGGGGCCGCCCTTGGCACGCCCGCCGATGAACGGCGCTTCCCCTTTGCTGTGCCAGTAAATAAAACCCACCCCACCGCCAATCCCCAGCAGCATCTCCTCGCTCAACGGGTGCTGGTTGAAAACATAGATATGCCGCATCGAACCGGTGATACAGTGCAGCGTCTCCAGCGATTCAAAACCGGGTAATACATAAATAGCCTGATCTGTTTTCATTTTCTCCTCCTAAAAAATGGCAATTT
Source organism: Anaerolineales bacterium (assembly GCA_963675375.2). Lineage (GTDB taxonomy): Bacteria > Chloroflexota > Anaerolineae > Anaerolineales > UBA11579 > UBA11579. Next base: position 215,016 of record OY776212.2, read on the forward strand.
ACGCCCCATCATTGGCTTGCAACTGCCGGATTAGTTTGCGTATCCAGTCAATTTCTGCCTGGATCAAAGTGATCGAATAATCAAAAAGGGCATCCACGTGCGGGGGTAAAGGCTGCTGTGCCTGCTGTTGTTGGCGCACATGTTCGCGGCGGTCTTCTAAAGCTGCCGCGTGTTCGCTCAGTGCAGCCAGCGCGTCGGCCTGGTCGAAAGCCGGCAGGGCGGACAACCCCAACAAAAAGGGTGCCGGGCGGCGCACCGGTGTGCGCAGGCTTTCAAAAGTTCCCTGGTGCCAGGCTGCCCGGCCAGCTTCGGTGGGGTGATAGACTTTCCGCGCCGGGCCGCGTCCCTCGGCCGGCTGCACTTCGCTGCGCACCAGTCCTTTGTCTTCCAGCTTCTTCAGCAGGTAGTAGATCGACGAAAATCCGACCTCCGTCCATTCGCGCATCCCGCGCTGCTCTATGTCCTGCTCAATCTGGTATCCGTGGCGGGGCGCTTCCACCAACAAGCTCAAAATGGCTAATTCCGCGTTTGTCATATATATCCTATCTCTATATTATTCTAGTATTAGAATATTACAATATCTAAGATTTGTCAACAGCAGGAAATTGAGTTCTTTCGGGCAAAGAAAAACGGCTCTAGGATATTCTCCTAGAGCCGCGGCAACACAAGTACGTGAAAAACTCATTCAGGCAGGTCGTTTAGCACAGACTGCATTTTTTGTTTGTAGTTTTTGAATGCTTTCCGCCCCTCCCCGGTGAGTTTAATCACCGAATACGGCTTTTTATCCATAAAGGTTTTCTCAATCTCCACATAGCCGCTCTCTTCCAGCTTGTTGACATGGGTTGCCAGGTTGCCCCAGGTCAGCCCGGTGAGGTGCGTGAGGTAGACATAATCGACTTTATCCACCACATACAGGTAGGTCATCACCATCAGGCGTGCCGGGGAATGGATCGTCCTGTCCAGGTCGGCAAGGGGATGCAGTTCATCCTTCGATTTAGCCATGTGCGCCGCCTTCGTCGTACAACGGGTAGCGGTTCAGGAAGAGTGCCAGCGCAATCCCGCCGCCCACCAGCATTACCCCACCGGCAGCCAACATAGGCAGCGTGTTGACAACCTGGGATTCCGACCGAATCAGTACGCCCAGCGGCATCGACAGCCCCAAAGCCAGGCCATACAGGTACAGGCGCGGGGTGTCCATGGTGTAGCCCAGGAAAGCGAAGAAACTGAACGCCAGCACACCAAAGAACGCATCCACCAGCCAATGGGGCTGTCCACCCAGATTCTTGCCAAGCCAGCCGCTCATCCCCAGCACAAAGATCAGCAGGGTGATCAACTGCAAGCCAATCGCCAGCCCCAGCATCCAGCGGCGGGTTTTGCTGTGCCGCAAGCTGATCTTGATAATCCCAATCCGAGGGACAACCAACTTGCGCTTGGCCAGCCAATAACCGGCCAGGCCGACCAGCATGATGCCGGCGGCAGGCATGTAGCTCAACCATACTGCTGTGCCATTTTGTTCCAGTGGTCCCTGGAAAGCCAAAGCAACCAGGAAACTGCCCAGCAGCATATCCCACAATCCATCTCGAAAGTTCAATGCAAGGGAATTTCTTTCCGCAGATTTTAGATTGATATTGGTAGACATCTTTATCTCCTTAGATATACTTTGAAAATATATTTACTTTGTTTTTCAAAGTACTTTGATATTATATTATTTTGAAATTTTTGTCAATCGTGTAAAATGAGAAGTAGATTAATCCCCCCCAACGAAAAAACTGGAGTGACAAGATGATGAAACCACAGGATGTGTTACTTCAATTATTGGAAGAAAACGAGCAGTGGGTACACGCCATCTTAGAAGAAGACCCAGAAATGCTGTATTGGCAGGCTACCCCCGATACCAACAGCATTGCCGTGCTGATCTGGCATGTTGCCAGGGCCATCGACGTGTTCCTCACCCAGCATATCCGCTATAAAGATATTGAGAAAGAAATTTGGTTTTCGGGAGGCTGGGCCAAGAAAACCAATTACAACCCGCGCGGGATCGGTACATACGGCTGGGGTATGCTGACCGGCTATACTCCAGAAGAAGCCGATTCGATTCCCCGAATGACCCCGGCGATCTTAAGCAGCTATTTTTCCACGGTAGTCAGCACAGCCCGCGGCTACCTGGCCGCTACGCCCATGGACGAGTTGGAACGCGAAGCGCCCGGCCTGGATGGCACCCAGACCAATTGGTTTTGGATTCGCCATCCAATCTTTGATATGACCCGCCACGTAGGCGAGATGCTCTATATTAAGGGCTTATGGGAAAGCAAACAGGGGAAGTAGGCTAAAGATCCATTAAAGCGCTCGGCTAAAATTCAATCTCATCCAATCGGTCCACCACCGGCGCACCGGTCGCCGCCAACCGCGCACGCGCATGGTGCCCGCTGTACACCAGCACACAATCCACCCCCATTGCCTGGGCAACCTCATAATCATGCACTGTATCCCCCACCATCAGGATCGTCTTGGGGTCAATCCCCAATTCCTCCACCCACTGCACGCCAATCGCCACCTTGCCGGCCGCATGGTGGTTGTCTAACCCACGCACAGAGACGAAATACTCCCCAATCCCATAGTGATCGACCAATTCCCGCACCATCGACTGTTGGGCAGCCGAGATTACCGATTGGGGCAGCCCGGCTTGTTGGTTGCGGCGCAGCGTTTCCACCGCGCCAGGGCGCAGCTGGCAGGTGAGTTTTTTGGCGTGGTACCCGGCCATAAAAGCATCGCTGAGCGGTTCAAAAGGCGTTTTCTCCAGGTCCCAGCCTGCCCGCTGGTAGTATACGCTCACCGGAAAATCAAAAATCTCGGCGTAGCGCTCGGCGGTCATCGGCGGTAAACCGCCTTCCACCAACATGCCGTTCATCACGTTCAGGCACAAGGGCGCATCATCCATCAACGTGCCGTTAAAATCCCAAATAATATGTGCGTATTTTGTCATAAGGTTTGTTGTACCATAAAAGTGCGCAGTTATGCAGAAATCCGCCGGTCTTGCATATGCCGCGAGCGGCGGAAAAGGACTATTGTACCCGCCAGATAGAGCCCCAACGTAACAATGAAAAATGCGTGAATGGCCGGTGGGGGAAGCTGCTCAAGCAAAAATTTGACATCCCCATACATGTTGAGTCCCACTTTGAGGTATTGGTAACCGGAATTGAGCAGCGGGGAAAGCACCCCAAAGATCACGAGGTTGAGCCACAGCCAGTGGCGTTTGAAAGGCAGCCACATGCACACTGCAAAGAAGACCACAAAAGTGAGCACATCCAAGAAATACGGCCCGGCGGCGATTTGCCAGGTGGTTGTGCCGGTCAGGCGCACATAGCCAAAATACAGGTAGCCGTCCCGAAAGCCAGGGAAAAAGACAAATTCGGTGATCTGCTGCCCTTGCAGCAGCCCGACAAGCGCGTGTCCAAGCTCATGCCGGATGGTGCCAATCGTCTGGTAAATCGGGTAAGCCAGCAGCCACCACCAGTCGGTCTTTTTCAAGTCGCTTCATCCTCCCAGCCAAACGTATCCATCCAACGCTTGGCCTCATAGTTTTCCAGGGCGCGGCGCACATAGGGCACGGTGTTCTCCGGCAAAGCATCTGGCGAGAACCACGCCAGCCCGGCGCATTTTTCCTCTTCGGCATTGTGGATCGTGCCCGTCCAGGCGTGAACGCGCACAAAAAAGTCGATGCGCTCTTCTCCATCTTTACGGTGCATCACCTGTACGATCTCAACGTCTTGGGGGTCAATCTGCACCCCAATCTCCTCGGCTGCCTCCCGAATGGCGGCCTGCACCACGGTTTCGCCGGGTTCCAGGTGCCCGGCTACCACGCTGTAAAAACCATCCATATATCCGGTATTGCAGCGCAAAGACAGCAAAGTTTTCCCCTGGTCAAAAAAGAAGAGATGTACGGCGGAGCGGTATTGTTGGGACATGAGATTTATTGGATGATTGGGTAGTTTATCAGTCAGTCACTTGGTAGTTTTTTTGTCGCAGGCAGTCCGCGCATAATGGCTCTATTTTACCGCGGCTGAATAAAGATACATAAACTATTTTGGCAATAGATCAAATCATGGTAGCATACAGACTATTATGACTATTGAGGGTAAACACATGGAAAACAAACCACAATTTCACCCCGCCCCTGACTTTATCCGCACCGTTGCAATCCTCCTGGTGGTACTGCTGCATACTTCTACAAACTACCCTATGCTGTATGGTGAGATCGACTCAATCTGGGTGCAGATAGGCAATATCATCTCTGTACCCACGCGCACGGCAGTGCCGCTATTCTTCATCATCAGCGGATGGCTGCTGCTGCAAAAAGAAAGAGAAAGCTACGGCGTTTTTTTCAAAAAACGTTTTCTGCGCCTGATCCCACCCTTCCTTTTCTATCTCAGCTTTTATTATCTCTGGCAAATTATGTACCAGGGCAAACAATTCACCATACGAGTAATCCTTTCCGAAATTCTCAACGGACGGCTGTATGTCCATTTTTGGTTTGTTTATGCCATCATCGGCCTTTATTTACTGGTGCCCGTTTTGCGAGACCTGGTGCATCACGGCAAACGCGAGACACAGCTTTACATCCTCGCATTGTGGGTATTGAGTGTTTCCATCCTGCCGCTGTTGGATAATGTCTTCGGACTGGAAATAAATCCGCCTAATGTGTTCTACCTCACCGGCTATATCGGATTCTTTTTAATGGGGTATGTACTGCGTGACGTGACCTTGAATAAGAAACAAATAACTTGGGTACTCGGTATACTGGTGCTGTGCTTTGCCCTGATGGCCGGGTTGACTGCCTGGCTATCCGCTTACCACGGAACTTTTTTCAATTACTTCTACGGCTATCTCAATCCCTTAAATGTGGCTGCCTCAGCAGCCATGTTCCTGCTGCTGAAAAGCATACCATTTGTCAGCTTATATGCCAGATTCCCCCGTTTGCAAAACAGGATCAAGTTTCTCAGTGCAATCAGCTACGGTGTCTATTTGATCCACCCGCTCTTTATCCTGATGGTGGAGCGCGGCTTATTGGGATTCAAAGTCACCGCACAAAGGACAGCACCCTGGGTCGGCATCCCGCTATTGTTTGGTGTCAGTCTGGCATTGAGTGTGGTGCTGGTGGCAATCTTGCGCAAAATCCCTGGCCTAAAATATTTTGCGACGTAGCGATTGAGGGGTGATTTAGGAGGGCTTGGGGTACGACCTGCAAACCCTCCCAACTATCATAATCAACAAATTGATGGACACTTTGAACGAAACAAGTAGAACGGTGGGGAAACCCCACCGCTACGTTAGCTCGTCAATCACTTCAAACGCCCCCCCTTACTTCAACATAGATATTTTAGCTTGGCTGCATCCACCGACTCATTATTTCTCCAAACCCCCTATAAAAGATATGTTGTTGTAGAGAGGGTTTTGGGTGAAACTCGCAAACCCTCCTCTACATACCATCCAATACAAAATGAACAAATTGATGGACACTTTGAATATATAGGTAGAACGGCGGGGAGACCCCGCCGCTAAGGATATTGTCAAAGACAAGCAACTCTGATATTTTCACCTAATCTATCGTAGGGGTGAAGCCTGCTTCACCCGCAAAATATTATCTGAAATACAGATAATTGGCAGTAAATGAAAGAACCCCAGACCTATTCCCACAAAAAAACAACAAATATAGGTGTGTTCTCGGCGGGGAAACCCCGCCGCTACGCTATCCCATTATTCACTTCAATTGCTGCTTCCCCTACTTCAACATCGGCATCTTGATCCCATGGCGTTTGGCTGCATCCATCGCCTGCTGGTAACCGGCATCGGCATGGCGCACCACGCCCAAACCGGGGTCAGTGGTCAGCACGCGTTCCAGGCGCACAGCAGCTTCGGGGGTGCCGTCTGCCACAATCACTTGCCCGGCGTGCTGGCTGTAACCAATCCCCACCCCGCCGCCGTGGTGGAACGACACCCAGGTCGCCCCGCCTACCGCGTTGATCAGAGCATTCAAGATTGGCCAGTCGCTGACCGCATCGGTGCCGTCCAGCATACCTTCGGTTTCCCGGTTGGGGGAAGCCACCGAACCCGAATCGAGGTGGTCACGCCCAATCACGATGGGTGCCTGCACAATCCCGTCTGCCACCAACTGGTTGAACTTCAATCCCGCTTTGACGCGCTCGCCGTAACCCAGCCAGCAAATCCGGGAGGGCAGCCCCTGGAAGGGCACTTGCTCTTTCGCCATCTTCAACCAGCGGTGCAGGTGTTCGTCTTCGGGGAATAATTCCATAATCGCTTCATCAGTACGGTAAATATCTTCCGGGTCGCCAGACAGCGCCACCCAGCGGAAAGGCCCTTTGCCTTCACAGAACAACGGACGGATATAGGCAGGCACAAAGCCGGGGAAGTTGAATGCATCCTTCACCCCACCCTCATAAGCGCGCTGGCGCAGGTTATTGCCGTAATCAAAGGTCTCGGCGCCGTTCTTCTGCATGGCGAGCATCGCTTCTACATGCGCCATCATCGAGGCCACCGAGCGGCGGGCATATTCTTTCGGATCAGACTGGCGCAGTTCGTCCGCTTCTTCCACGCTCAACCCAACCGGCACATACGCCATCACATCATGCGCCGGGGTCTGGTCGGTAACCACATCCGGCGTGATGCCGCGGGCAACCAGTTCGGGGTAAATCTCGGCGGCATTGCCGATCAACCCAATCGATTTCGGTTCCTTATTATCCACAGCTTCTTCCACCAGGGTCATGGCTTCTTCTAATGTGTCTACCACCACATCCACATAGCCGATCTCCAGACGCCGTTGGGCACGCGCCGGGTCAATCTCTACGATCAGGCCAACCCCTTCGTTCATCGTGATTGCCAGCGGTTGGGCGCCGCCCATGCCCCCCAGCCCGGCAGTGAGGGTGAACTTACCCCGCAGGGAAGGCCAGCCTTTTTGCGCAGCCAGCGAGCCAAGCGTCTCATAGGTGCCCTGCAAAATCCCCTGCGTGCCGATATAGATCCAAGAGCCGGCAGTCATTTGGCCGTACATGATCAACCCTTGGGCAGCCAACTGGTCGAAATGTTCCTGGGTGGCCCAATGGGGCACCAGGTTGGAGTTGGCGATCAATACTTTGGGGGCATCCCTGTGGGTTTTGAAAACCGCCACCGGTTTACCCGACTGCACCAGCAGGGTTTCATCTTCGTCCATGTTCTCCAGGCTGTGCAAGATAGCGTCAAAAGCCTCCCAGCTGCGGGCAGCCTGGCCGCGCCCGCCGTATACCACCAACTTATCGGGAATCTCGGCCACTTCTGGGTCGAGGTTATTTTGGATCATACGATACGGGGCTTCAATAAGCCAATTTTTGCAGTGCAATTGTGTTCCTCTAGGAGCACGAACGGGACGTGGACCGGACATACAACCTCCTAAGATAGATCGAAATATAGTTATTGGTATCCATCAAAACTGACAGTTTAATTATGCCACACTTGCCGGGCAGCGTGCCAGTTTTGAAACGTACTCTTATAAAAAATCCCCCGGCGCTAAAATGCGCCAGGGGACTGTAATGATCCAATTTTTAAAAAGGATAGTTTATACCAGGGTTTGTTGGCGGGCTTCTAAAAGCTGCTCAATCTCTGCCAAAACATCGTCCGGCAGTTCCAAATCTCCGGCAGGCACCACCCCTTCAATCTGGTCGGGGCGGCGAGCGCCTACAATTGCCGCCGTCACTTCGGGGCGGCGCAGCACCCAGGCCACCACCACATCAATTAAACTGACAGCTTCGCGCTGAGCAATCTCTTTCAATCCATCAATCAAGGTTATATTGGCAGAAAGCTCCGGCTCCTGGAAATGTCCGTTTTTATATTTTCGCCAGTCGTTCTCGGCAAGGGCATCAATCCGCTCCCGGGTATATTTCCCGGTCAGCATCCCCGAAGCCATCGGGCTGTAAGCCACCACCCCGATCTGGTTCGCGGCGCAGTATGCCAACAGTTCATCTTCCACATCCCGGTCCAGCATGCTGTAAGGCGGTTGCAGCGAGGCAACCGGGTGGATCGCCTGGCAGCGTTTGATCTGCTCGACACTGAAATTAGAAACACCGCCGTAACGCACTTTACCTTCTTCAATCAATTTGGCAATTTCCGTCCACCCCGCTTCAATTTCCCCATCAGGGACCGGCCAATGGATCTGGTACAGGTCAATTACATCTACTTCCAGACGTTTGAGGCTGTTCTCTGCTTCCTGGCGCACACTTTTCGCCGTCAGCCGGTTGATCACTTTGCCGGAGGCAGGGTCTTCCCAGACCAAACCGCATTTGGTTGCCAGGGTAATCTCGTCCCTGCGCCCCTTGATCGCTTTGCCAACCACTTCTTCCGAACGCCCTAAGCCGTACGCCGCGGCCGTATCAATCCAGTTGATCCCCAAGTCTAAGCCGCGCTGGATGGTTTCCAGCGATTGCTGGTCGTCTTGCGGCCCCCAACCCCATTCCCAGTTACCGCCACCAATCGCCCAGGCGCCAAATCCAATCGTGGTCAGGTGTAAATCCGTGTATCCTAATTTTCTTGTCTTCATTTTTTGTATTCCTCCTCGATAAACATAACAGGCAGAAAACGAGCATGCAGCAGCAATCTAACTATTAGTTTACCAGAGGGTGATTGATTAAAAGCTAAGACAACCCGTTTTATACATAAAACAAGGTACATTCAATTGAATTAGGAAAAATTTCAGCTTGTTTTGTCCCACTCAGGTGGTCATCAGACGCATTCATTTACCCGGTTGGCAAGGTCGATCACTAAACCAAATCGGGACGTGCATTCTGATATAAATTGATGTGGGCAAAGGGTGATAAAAACCTCAAAGCGCGCGGGCAGATAAAATCAGCTCTGCAGAATTCTATAAACCTTTGAATAAAGATCGGTTAGGCTTTTTCCAGGATCTGTCCGAAAGTTGTGCCACTCAACCGTTCAACCAGATCTGACTGTGCCTCTTGCCAGATGGGGCGCATTGGGCAACCGTGCTGGGTGCAGTGGTAGCTGTCATTCACGCACTCATTGATCAAGATCGGTCCGTCGATCGCTTCCACAACTTCCAACAAGGAAATTTCATCAGGGGTACGTGCCAGCGTAACCCCGCCGCGTGCACCACGCATGGTTTGCAGTAAACCTGCAACCGACAATTGCGCAATGATCTTTGCCAGGAAGGAAAGGGGAATATCTTTCTCTTCAGCAATTTGGCTGGTAGAGGCTTTTTCATCTGGGCCTAGTTGGGCAAGATACATGACTGCCCTTACTGCGTAGTCAGCTTGACGTGTGATTTGCATAATTTTCCTCTTTTTTGTAATCAGATAAAAATACTCTTTTTTCTATATATTTTAGATTGGAATAGCCAATTCACAAGGGACTATTGTCCCTTTTCAAAGGTGTCATTTTACCTATGGCCGCGCACTTCTATATAGAAGTGCGCGAAATTTAGCATAAAAAAGACTGTTTTTGGAATAAATTATCACTTTTTACCAATTTAAACCCATCTGCATTCACCTCCGTTATAATGAAGTGTCCATCTCGATGGGCATTTTGTAGAATAGAATCACAGTTCGGAGATCTTGTACCCCGAAGAAAAGGAGCAGTAAAATGCCATTAAATATAGTAGTGGGTGCCCAATGGGGCGATGAAGGCAAAGGCCGTATGGTTGACTTATTTGCGGCCAAAGCAACCATTGTTGCACGTTTCAGCGGGGGCGACAACGCCGGCCATACCGTTACCGTAGGTGACCAAATCTTCAAGCTGCATTTAGTTCCCTCCGGCCTGGCCCGCCCGCACACCGTAGGCGTGCTGGGGAACGGCGTTGTGATCAACCCCAATACCTTACTAAAAGAAATGAAACTGCTTCGAGATGGCGGATTAGAGATCAACCCCGAACGTCTCAAAATTTCACAGGCGGCTCACCTGATCACCCCGGTGCACCGCGCCCTGGATGCCGCCCAAGAAGCACAGCGCGGCGAAGGACAGATCGGCACCACCCTGCGCGGCATTGGGCCTGCCTACACCGATAAAAGCGCCCGGCATGGTATTCGTGTTGTCAGCATGCTGGACGAAGAAGATTTTGCCGACCAGATCAAAGCCCAGGTAGAAGCCGCCAACGAGCAGCTCACTAAAATTTATCAGGCCGAACCGCTCGACGCCGATCTGGTCGCCGCCGAATACCTGACCTATGCCCGCCAGTTACAGCCCTATATTACCGACACCAGCGAAATGATCCACCGCGCCCTGGAAGCGGGCGAGAATGTGCTGGCTGAAGGCGCCCAGGGCACCCTGCTGGATATCGACCACGGCACGTACCCCTTTGTAACCAGTTCTAACCCCACTTCTCCAGGTGCACTGATCGGCCTGGGGGTGGGCCCGCGCTGGGTCAACCGGGTAATTGGGGTGACCAAAGCTTTCCAGACCCGTGTGGGCGAAGGCGGTTTCCCTACCGAGCTGTTTGGGGATGCAGCGGTACGCCTGCGCGGCACCGGCAGCAACCCGTGGGATGAATTTGGCACCACCACCGGCCGTCCGCGGCGGGTAGGCTGGCTTGACCTGGTACTGCTGCGCTACGCGGCGCGCGTCAATGGTTTTACCCACCTGACCCTCACCAAAATGGACATCCTTACCGGGATCAATCCGCTCAAACTGTGTGTGGGGTATGAGAAAGACGGTAAAACCTACCACGAGCTGCCTCTGGGCGTGCATGAGATCACCAGCTACACCCCCATTTACGAAGAACTGCCCGGCTGGGAGCAGGATATTCAATCTGCCCGCACCTGGGACGACCTGCCCGAAGAAACTCAGGCATACATTCGCAAGATCGAAGGCTTTACCGGTGTGCAGGTTGGCTGGGTCTCGGTCGGCCCGGAACGCGACCAGATGGTCATGCTTGCCGATGCGGATTGATGGCTGGGGTAGGCTTTTTGGGGGGATGATCGTGATTGCAGGGATTCTGCTGGCTGGCTGTGTGCCAACCGCGCTCCCCACGGTTACCCCTACCCCGGAAACGCCCACCCTGACCGAAACACCGACCGCCACCATCGACTGGTTTCCGGCGACAGAAACGCCCACCCCCTTACCCACCGAAGCGCGTACCCCCACCCCCAACTACTTTGGCAGCGTGGGGGAAATACTAGTAGAAGATGATTTTACTGCCCCGGATGTGTGGCGCGGCTACGAGCTGGAAAACGGGCGTGTTACGGTAGCCAACGGGCACATCACCCTGGCGCTGGATCAGGCAGATGGTCTGATCTACGGGTTCCGCCCTTCTCCCATCCTGGACGATTTTTACGCCGAAATCACTGCCAGCCCCAATTTTTGCCAGCCGCAGGATGAATACGGACTGATGGTGCGCATCACCGGAGCGCGCCTCAACCATTACCGCTTTGCCATCTCTTGTGACGGCAAAGCCGAACTGCGCCGGGTGGTCAATAACCGCGGCACGGTGCTGGCAGAGTGGCAGCGAGAATTCATGCTGCCGACCAGCTTCCCCAGCAACAGCACGCTGGGGGTATTGGTGCAGGGCAGTTCGCTGCGCTTTTTTGTCAACGGCAACCTGGTGTACAGCGTGGAAGACGCGATCATTTCCGAAGGCGCTTTTGGCGTGTACGCGCGTGCCGGCGGGGGCGGCCCGATCTCGGTAAATTTCAGCGATCTGGTCATCCGGGCAGTTGCAGAATAACAGCGAAGAGTTTGATCGTTTACTTTTGAACTTGGTTCACACAGTAAAGGGGAAGAATGACACAATTGCAGGGATTTATCGAACTACGCACACTGCCGGGGTTGATAGAAACCGGCGTGGCAGAAACCATGCGGGCGGCCGCGCAACCTGCCCGTTTCCCCCATTTACAAGACTTTGACGACCTGCGCCAGCGGGTGGCGGACAATATTGTCTCGCTGGCTTTCCGCCGCTACCTAACGGAACAAAACATTCCCCACCAAACGCTCGAATCAATGCAGTTCACCCAGCCAGACACGCTGGATATTGGTTTTGGCGGGCGGCGCTGTCTGCCGATTGCCCAGATGATCTGCCAGCGAGAGGTGATCTCCGAAATTCACCGCCACCCTACACAATTGGCGCAGGGAGAAATTATTCTGCCGGAAGGAACCACCCACGCCAGCTACCGCGATGTGGATATTTACCTGTTCATCTATCTCACTGCCCTGGTCACCCGCAGCCGGGATGATATAGAGAAAGCGATTGTCGCCGGAGAACCGGTTTATCTGGCGGCACGCCTGCCCGAAGCCTGGTCCGCCCCGGCAAAGTGGGCGCCCTTAGACCCGCTGGCAATCAAGACCGACATTTCGCAACCTTTGCCGCTCACCCTCCACGGGCAGGATCACCAGCGTGCCTATCTCAAACAAGCGCAAACCCTCCCACCGCGCCAAAGGCTGGCAACCAACGCCGGGTTTTACACCCTGGGAGCAGTAAGCACCCCCAACATTCCCACCGGCCCGCTCGGTATTCACAGCAAGGGGTTAGATGACACGGTGCTGGTCAACCCTTACCAGTGGGGCAACCTGTGGGTGTATGCCCTGCGCATGTACCTGGCCGGGTACACCACCCAGGCGGAGTTCAACCGCCAGGCGGAAAGTGTGGAATTAGCCCAAACCACGGCGCTCAACCCCTGCCTGAAAGACGGGGTTGTGCAACGTTTACCCGTCAGCGCGCTGCGCCCGGCGCAAGATTTGTTCGTGCGGGCGGCCAATTGGGCCAGACAAAAAGGGGAGCGGTAGCCCTTCCCAGCCAATTCGAGATAAATTCCCTATCAAAGCGGGAAGTAGAGATTTATAATTACGCTCAGACAACATTATCCATCTGCTTGATACGATCAAGCAGGTCTCATACGCTCATAAGAAGGGACAGCAATGAGAAAACACACCCAATCCATCTTAACCCTACTCCTTTTCTTGTTGTTTACGAGCTGCAGTACCTCAACAACACCAGAAGCTACCGTACCATCAGAACCCAAGGCGGAGGTTGATACACCCACCGTGCAGCAGCCCACGCCAACAGAAGCGCCTCTCCCCACCGAGACACCTCTTCCAGAACCTACGGCAACCCCAGAGCCGTTTGCCTGTACGATTGCGTTTGAAACCGACCGCGATGGCAACTGGGAAGTGTACACGATGGGGCCGGATGGCAGCAATCCGGTCAACCTATCCAATTATCCGGGGGATGACCTTGATCCGGCCTGGTCGCCGGATGGTAAACAGATTGCCTTTGTCTCCAACCGCGAAAGCGGACTGGAAGGCGCCCTATTCATCTACGTGATGGATGCAGATGGCAGCAACGTGCGCAAACTGACTAACGAAGATGAAAGCAAATGGCCGGATTGGTCGCACGACGGGCTTTGGATCACCTATGCCTATTATGGGGACATCTATATCATCAAAGCCGATGGCAGCGGTGAATCTATCAACCTGACCAACACCCCCGAAGTGGACGTGCAACCCACCTGGTCTCCGGATGGCAGCAAGATCGCTTTCTTATCCGGGGTTGATTACGCCTGGAACATTTTTGTGATGGATGCAGACGGCAGCAATGTTGTGCAAATTACAGACAACGGCCAGCCGGGCAGCGTTACGTGGACGATTGATGGAAGAATTCTTTCCGATGCCTGGGGCTGGAACGATCAGGAAGAATTTTGCCACAACTGTGTGGTGGATGCCGATGGCGCCAACATTGTAGATGCCGGCGGGAAAGGCACCCTGAAAGAGTATGTGCCTTTTTGGACTGTGGATGGGCAAAGGGTAGAGGTTGCACACCCCGATGGCGATGAAATCTATCTGGTAGGCGATATATTCCCGGATGTATTTTTCAACCTGACCAACAACCCCGCCGCCGACCGCAACCCGGACTGGCCGGCGAACTGCGGGCCGTGAGCATAAGCTATCTTTTCAATAAATGATCCCTCCAGCATACCTGCCCCACATTGGAGTTAGGTATGCTGGAGACAACTTGCTCGCACAGCACCCGGTTTAATCCAAATTGGTGTCATCCTTGGGCGGAATTAAATTTTGCCCCATGCACTTTTCACATATAATAGAGACATACTTTTAACGTCCAATATCGCAGCCCCTCAGGTTGCGGTAATTCCACCCAAACAACTCATGATGCTGGAGGAAATATGGATCTCAATAAAATTCGTGCCCAATTAATTAGCAGTGTGTGGCAGGCAATTGCCCAAAGCGGGGTAGACCTGTCGGCGATTCCCACCGAAGCGCAGGAAAAACTGGTTGGCAAGATTGCCGACAACATGATGGTGGCGATGGATAATATTCTCGGTGAGGAATTCCCGGCAGAAGCAGAAGCGGCGTCTGAAGAAGAGGATGACAAAGAAGAAAAAATCTTATGGCAGGGACGCCCCTTCCTCTCTCTGGTAGAACGCTATACGGTCACCAATGAACGGCTCAAGATCACCCGCGGCATGGTTGGCCGCAAGGTGGAAAACTTTGAGTTGATCCGCATGCAGGATATTGACTACAAACAAAGCATGGGCGAGCGGCTGATGAACCTTGGCGATATTACCATCCGCGGGCAAGACCCCTCCGACCCGGAAGTGACGCTGCGCAATATCCCCAACCCGGAAGAGGTTTACGAGACCCTGCGCAAAGCCTGGCTGGACGCCCGCAAACGCCACGGCTTGCAGTTCCGCGAGTATATGTAGAGATTAGTTAGGTAGTTGGGTAGTTAGGTAGTTAGGCAGTTCGTTTGATCGTTGGTTGTCTGGCAGTCGGGTGGAAGTTAACCCTGGCTGCCAGTTTTTATGAAACGAAATTCGGTTTATCAAATAATTTAGTGATTTGATCGTGCAACGGTGGGGCAAAAGAGGAAAGCCTTTCTTTTGAATCCACACTCAATCTGCGACCGCCCCATATCTGGTGTAGGGGTGAGGCCTGCCTTACCCGAAAAAAAGGCCTTGATCTATGCCCGGCAAACTGTAAGCCCCACAGCGACGGAATGTTTCCCATCAAAATATTTTTAGTTCGGGTGTATCTTTCTTGCCTCACCCTTACGGATACGCTATAAAAAGGTTCCATAAAGCCTTCCCCAAGTTGGAGAGGGTAAACTGATTCATTGACGTTTATGGCAATTATTTGGGTGGGGCAAAAGAAGACAGATTTTCTTTTTAATCCTCACCCAATCTACAACCACCCCGTATCTGGTGTAGGGGTGCGGCCTGCCTCATCCGAAAATGAAGCTTTGATGTGTGTCTGGCAAGTAAAACCAGCAGTTGTAGCTTTTCCCTATCCCACAGTCTCCATCGGCTTGAACTTATCGCCTGCTCTGGCGTGCAGGTACAAAAAGCCGCCTATCGCCAAAGCACAGCTGACCGCACATACATACCACAGCATCTGCGGGGTAGGCCCATCCAGGATGGCGCCAGAAGCAGCCGGGCCGATCACCGAGGGCACTACCCAGCTGATCCCGAAAAAGGCCATATAGCGGCCGCGCATCTCCTTTGGGGCAAACTGAGCAGCCAGGGCTTGCGCCACGGGCAGCACGATCATCTCACCAACTGTGATGAGCAGCATAGCAGCCAGGAACAAGCCATACACCCCCACAAAGCCGTACATCACAAACCCGACCAGATAAAAGAGAGAGCCTGCCGCCAGCACCAACATCGGGGGGCGCGTCTTTATCCGGGCCGTGATCCAGAATTGAAGCAGCACCACCAGCCCGGCATTGGCACTCATCAAAAAGCCGTATCCCCCGGCCGGAACACCATGCACATCGCGCAAGAACACGGAAAGCGTGTTATAGATTTGTCCATAAGCAAACACATTGAAGATCATCGCCAGCACAAAAGCGATAAATAAAAAGTCCTTTGCCACCACTGCATAGCCCCCCAGCGACTTGAGGATCGACTCTTGTTCTGCGCCTTCCTCGGCTTTGGGTTTGGTCTCCGGGATGGCAATCAACACAATCCCGGCCACGATCAGGCTGGTGATGGCGTCCAACACAAAGACCAACAGGTAAGAATAGCCTGCCAAAATCCCGCCCACGGTCGGCCCAATGATCCAGGCCAGGTTGATCGCAATGCGCATGATCCCATAGCCTTCTGCGCGCTGCTCTTCGGGCAGCAGGTCGGCCACCATCGCCTGGTGCGCGGGGCCGGCCACATCGGACAGCAGCCCGACAAACACCGCCAGCACATAAAACAACGAGAACTGGTTGATCAGGCCAAAAGCCACGCTGCTCAAGGCGCTAAAGACCAGACCAAACAACACCATCCCCTTGCGCCCAAAGCGGTCGGTGAGCGCGCCGCCCACCAGACTGCCGATAAAGCCGGAAAGCGAAAACGAGCCCAGCAGCAAGCCGGCTTCGGTCATCCCGACATCAAATTTTTGGGTGATATAGAGCGAAAAGAAAGGGAATATCATCGTACCGCCCAGCCGGTCGATGAAGGAGGATAACACCAGGATCCAAAACTTAGGGGAAAAACGAGCATAAGTCGTGCGCAAGCGCTGCATGGGCAGTACCTTCCTAATATTTAGGCCAATTTGATCTAAGAATAGCCAGATTATACGCGATTTTGGGGGGCATAAGATTAACGTTGTGGGAATGTCTAACAAGTGAAAAGGGGTGCAGGGTGGCACTGCCAGCCGTTTGCTCTATAATAAACTCTATGCTTACAGAAACATTCCTCGATCTCGTTTTGTTGATGCTGGCGATTGGCAGCGGGCTGGCCTGGGGCTGGTTTGCGTGGGTTTCCCGGCAGGAAGGGGAACGCCGCGCCATGCGGTTGGCTTTGGGCCTGGCAGTTGGATTAGGTGGATTTTTCCTAATAGCAACATATTTTGCTTTTAATGTAAGATTAGTAATATTTTATGTTTTAATTATTATTCTGCTCACCGGCTTGGGGCTGTTTCTCCTCCCCCTAGGCAGCCTGCCCGCCGAAACCGCCCTGCCCACCCGGCGCTTCGACGAACGCCAGATCATGTTCGCCCGCCACCGCTTGCAGCCCGGCACCCCAGAATACAAAAGCTACTACGCCGAACACCCTGCACATAAGAAAGCGGACGACCGCACGCGCGCCCGTCCCGGCCTGCTTTCCCCCGCAGCAAGTATGCCCATCCCACAGCCTTTGCCGCTACCGATGCCGGATTTCAGATCACCGAGGCATTACACGCGGTGGTAGAAGGTACGCCAGCCGAGCGGGCTAACCCCTTCACCCGGCAGCAAGCGACCCAATATGTGAAAGGGTTGGCACGCCATTTTGGCGCGGCCGATGTTGGGATCACGAAATTGCAGCCGTACCATCTCTATTCCCACATCGGGCGGGAACCGGGCAAGTTCGGCCAGCCGGTTGAGCTAGACCATACATATGCGATTGCCTTCACCGTGGAAATGGCACACGAATTCGTGCAAACTGCGCCCACCGGCCCGGCAGGTGTGGAGACTGTGCGCCAGTATGTGGAAGCGGGCAAAATCGCCGCCGAACTGGCCGCATCCATCCGGGCATTGGGCCACCCGGCTCGCGCCCACATGGACGCCAACTACCGGGTGATCTGCCCGCTTGTGGCGCGGGATGCCGGATTGGGCGAAATCGGACGCATCTCGCTGTTGATCACACCTCGCCTGGGGCCGCGCGTACGCCTGGGGGTGGTCACCACCGATTTACCCCTCCTGATAGATGCCCCCACCCGCGACCCCGGCGTGATTGATTTTTGCCTGCATTGTCAGAAATGCGCCGCCAACTGCCCCAGCAATTCCATTCCCTTTGGGCCGCGCACCGACCAGGACGGGGTGCTGCGCTGGCAGCTAAACGCGGAGACCTGTTTTGCCTACTGGAATGAGATCGGCACCGACTGCGGGATTTGTATGCGGGTATGCCCGTACAGCCACTCGGACAACACCCTGCACAACCTGGTGCGCTGGGGGATTGAGCGTTCATCCGCTTTTCGGCGGGCTGCCTTGTGGATGGATGATTTGTTTTACGGCGCACATCCAGACCCCAAAACACCCCCCGATTGGCTGGATGTGTAACGTTCTTTAGATTTTTGTGAACAGTGGGGAATTATTTCGCAAACAACACCCTTGCCGCATCAATATCGGCGTGGATTTGTGCCACCAAAGCCTCAGGGCCATCAAAACGTTTTTCACCGCGCAGCCGAGAGATAAAGGTAAGGGTCACCTCATCATCATAGATATCCCCAGAGAAATCTAAAATATGCGCTTCTATTCGTGCGGCAACCGGCTCATTCTCAAAGGTCGGGCGGAACCCAATATTGGTGACCGCACCATAGCGCTTGCCCTGGTGTTCTGCCCAGCAGGCATACACCCCCGCCCCCGGCACCACCTGAAATTTATTGATCGACACATTAGCTGTAGGAATCCCTATCGTCCGGCCGCGCCCATCCCCGCTGATCACCGGCCCGGTCAGGGTGTACTGCCACCCCAGCATATGATTCGCCTCATCCACATCGCCCGCCCGCAGCAGCTCGCGGATGCGGCTGGAGGAAATTACATTCCCGCCGCCGTTGCGCTGTGCCGAAATCTGATGCACCTGGAAATCCATTTCCTCTCCCAACTTTGTCAGGGTAGGCACATCCCCGGCGCGGTTGCGGCCCAATGCAAAATCGTAGCCTACCCACAACTGTTTAAATCCAAGATGATTCTTCAAGGTTTGGACAAAAGTTTGCGGGCCGATTCCGGCAACCTGGCGGTCGAAGGGGTACGTGATGACCAGATCGACACCCAAATTGCCTAACAGGGCGGCTTTTTGCTCCGGGAAAGTCAAATAGAAAGACTCCCGCGGGCCGTGTACGACTTGTGAGGGGTGGGGATAAAAAGTAAGCACCACGGCGGGAGCGCCCATTGCATGGGCGCCAGCCGTGAGATTGCGTATGATCTCTTGATGACCTAAATGCACACCATCGAATGAACCGATTGTGAGCCAGGCGTCTTTGATGTGGACTTCTTGCAGCCCGTAGGTATGCTGCATAGCAATTATTTTCTATTATGAAGTAAAGAATACCTTGCGCGGTTGCCACTCCTGGTCTTCTTCTACAACCTCGACCAGAGCAACTAAATCGCCTTGTTCAGTGATAGCACGTGCCCAACCGGTTTCGCCTTCTTCGGCGGGGAGACGGTGGCCGTGGCGCACTTTTTCCAACATATCTGCATCCAGCACAATCGTTTTCCAGTCACTCAATGCTTCGGAGGCCGGAATCAGGTATTGTGCCCAGGTGCCTGTATCAAATGCTTCGCGCAGACGGCGCAGGGAGATTGCATCTCTCAGGGTGAACTGTCCGCTGCGGGTACGGCGCAAACCAACCAGGTGTGCCCCAATGCCCAGTTTTTCGCCCAGGTCGTTGGCCAGGGAACGCACATAAGTGCCGGAGGAGCAGTATACATCCACCACTACCTCAGGCGGCGCCCATTCCAACAAGTCCAAGTTATAGACATTGATGATGCGGGGTTCCAGTTCTACATCTTCGCCCTTGCGAGCCAGGTCATAAGCTTTCTCACCTTTTACCTTCACCGCAGAATAAGGCGGGGGAACCTGTTCGCTCTCGCCTTCAAAGCCTTTGATCAATTCTATAAATTCTTCTTCTGTGACATTCACCGGCATTTCTTCGGAAGGTTCGCTTTCTGCATCGTAGGTTTCTGTGCGGCTGCCCAGGCGCACAGTGGCCTGGTAGCGCTTATCTGACGCAGAAACAAATTCGCTCAAACGAACTGCAGGGCCTAGCAAAATCACCAATACGCCAGAAGCACGCGGGTCAAGTGTACCTGTATGGCCTGCCCGGCGGATGCCGGTGCCGCGGCGCACGATCTGTACAACGTCATGGGAGGTAAGGCCGACCGGCTTGTCCACCACGAACACCCCTGAAACAACGTTTTTTACTACATCTTCGTTCATAATTTCTCCTAACCCTGAATGCAAGGCGTACTCGTTGGAAATCCATAAAATTTGGCTCCCTGCTCCTTGTCAAGGTATTTTTATTGGAATGAATATTTTAAAGCAGCAACACCTTGGTTCTCTTTACCACTTCCATCTGCACATCTTGCAGAGACCCCTCTATCATGGCACCGGCCGCAGCCCGGTGACCGCCGCCCCCAAATTCGTGGGCGACTACAGAAACATCAATCTCTGGAGAACGCGTTCGCCAGCTGACTTTTACAGTGTGCTCGTTTTGCTCAACAAAAATGAGCGCTACATCGGCAGTGTCAATTGCCGACATTATATTTACCAAATCTGCATCATCTCGTCCAGGGTATTGAGCGGTTTTCCGATTTTCAAGCGTGAGGGTGGTCCAAACCAGCCCGTCTTCTTGTTGAAGCTGAGAGAGCCCTGCCCCCATATATTTTGCCGCCTGGAATGTTTTTTCTACCAGGGCATGATGATACAAAAAAGGCAAATTTGCCCCTTTTTCCATCAGGTCAGCAGCCAGGCGGAGCGCATCAGGCTGCATATTCTCGGTTTTAAAGCCAATTGTATCGGTAATCATACCACCCAACAGGTTTGAAGCCACGTTAGGGGTAATTTCCAACCCAATTTCCGGGATCACCCGTGCCAGCACTTCGGTCGTAGAGACAGCCTTGGGCTGCACAATATTGATCTCGGCAAAGTGGGTGTTATCGGGATGATGGTCAATCGACACATCAATCTTATTGATCTCGTCGACCACATTTCCCACCCGATCCAGTGAACTGCTGTCCAGGATCACAACCATATCAAACTGGTCTTTGTGTTTATTGGCAACCTGCTCGGAACCAGGGAAAAACCTGAGAGCTGCCGGAACGCCATCTGCCAACACCATCTGGACTTTTTTGCCGGCGTTTTGCATCGCCAACCCCAAAGCCAATACAGAGCCGATCGCGTCGCCGTCGGGCCGGGTATGTGCGCTGATCAAAATATGGTCAGCCTGCTCAAGGCGCAGGCGTACCTGCTCCAAGAGGTCTTTATCCATCTTCTCCCTCATCGGCTGCCTTGTCTTCGCCCGTATCGAGCGATGCGATCAATCTATCAATCCGATCTGCGTTTTCCGGGATCGGGTCCCAATTAAAACGCAGCTGCGGGAAAGAGCGCAGGGGAATTTTATGGGCGAGCTGCGAGCGTAAGAAACCAGAAGCGTGTCGCAAGCCTTCCAAGATTTCTCCTTCTCGCTCAGCACCTTCTAGTGCCGAAACAAAGATATTGGCGTAAGCCAACTCGCGATCTACTTTGACATGGGTAATGAAGATGCCTTCTAGACGTGGGTCGCTAACATCAAAAATCATCATTGTGGACAGCTCTTCTCGAATACGCTGTGCTACCCGGTCAGCTCTCCCTTGCGAAGTCATGATTTATCTTCCTTTCTTCCTACAGCGGGCGGACAAGTTCCCGAACGACACATTCCACTACGTCGCCCTCACGGAAATCATCGAAACCACTTACCGCGATGCCGCATTCAAAACCATTACGCACTTCACGCACATCGTCTTTCTCGTGCTTCAGCGAGCGGATATCGCCTTCGTAAATGATATTATCATTGCGCACTACGCGCACCTGGGCATTGCGGCGAATTTCGCCGCTGGTCACCTTGCATCCGGCAATATTGCCAATCTTGGGAATTTTGAAAATCGCGCGTACCTGGGCCTTGCCGATCACCTTGGTGACCTCTTCGGGATCCAGCATACCTTTGAGCGCTTTTTCCACATCATCAGTCAGGCGGTAAATAATATTGTAGAAACGGATAGAAACGCCTTCCCGGTCTGCTGTCACACGGGCGGGTTCATCGGCTTGTACATTGAAGCCCATCACAATCGCCTGAGATGCAGCGGCCAGTGTAACGTCGCTTTCGCTGATGTTGCCTGTGGCAGAGTGTAAAATATTCACCCGGATGCTGCCCGCGTCGTCGCTGGCGGTCAATTCATTCAAAGATGAAATGATCGGCTCCAGGGAACCCTGCACATCGGCCTTGATAACCAGACGTAGTTCACGCATTTGCCCTTCCTGGAATTTCTCAAACATGTTTTCCAGGGTGACTGCGCTTCTGACGGAGACTGCGGCATTTTTCTGCCGTTGTTCTCGTTCGGCAACAATGCTGCGGGCTTCTTTTTCATTCTCAACGATGCGGATCAGATCACCGGCATCCGGCACTTCGTTCAACCCCATTATAGAAACAGGGGTCGAGGGGCCGGCTTCTTCAATATTGTTGCCCCGGAAGTCAAACATGGCCCGGATACGACCATGCGCCAACCCGGCGACAAGCATATCACCCACCCGCAAGGTGCCGTTTTGCACCAGAATACTGGCCAAAACACCTTTAGAGCGGTCGCGCTCGGCTTCAATCACAGTGCCGATAAAACGGCCGTTCGGGTTTGCCTGGATATCGACCGTATCGGCAACCAGCAAAATGGCTTCCAGCAAGTCTTCCAGGCCGGTTTGCTCGGTGGCAGAAACGGGCACAACAATTGTGTCGCCATCCCACTCATCCGGGATCAGGCCAACTTCGGCCAGCTGTTGTTTTACATAGTCGGGGTTGGCATTCGGTTTATCAATCTTGTTCAATGCCACGATCATCGGCACTTTAGCCGCTTTGGCATGGTTGAGGGCTTCCTGGGTTTGCGGCATCACGCCGTCATCGGCAGCCACCACTAAAATGACTACATCGGCACCCTGGGCGCCGCGCGAGCGCATGGCGGTAAATGCGGCATGGCCTGGGGTATCCAAGAAGGTGATCGTTTTGCCATCATGTTCGACCTGGTAGGCGCTGGTATGTTGGGTAATGCCGCCGGCTTCACCGGCTGCCACCCGCGTAGAGCGGATTGCGTCCAGCAGGGAGGTTTTCCCATGATCGACATGCCCTAAAATCGTCACCACCGGGGAACGGTTGATCAGATCATCGGGGTTTTCATCCGCGATCAACTGCCGCCACAAGGCGACTTCACCCGTTTCCTGTGTTTCTACCTGATCGATAATCTCAAGGGTGGCTTCATAGCCTAATTCAGCTGCCACAATTGCGGCAGTGTCAAAATCAATTTGCTGATTGATGTTTGCCATCACCCCGTTAGCCATCAACACTTTGATAATGTCAATAGGGCTGGCATCAATCCGGTCGGCCAGATCGCGTACGGTCGTATTGGAGGGTAGTTCAATTGTCTTACTGTCGTTTTGTACTTTATCGGCCATTTTATTCTCCTAATTTCGCTTTCTTTTACATCATTCCCTGGCCTGTTTGTCTTGCCCTGGTGTTTCTTTTGGTGCGGGCAAATCATTCATAAACCGGGTCAGTTCGGCTATCTCTTCGGCGGAAAGCTCTGTTTTCAAAGCTCGCGCCAGACTTCCTTTTAGCCCACGTGCCCAACAGGCAGGATTGTCATGCAAGTATGCCCCCCGCCCCGGCATTTTGCCATTCAAATCCACAAGTACCCCTTGCGGAGAGCGCACTACCCGGATGAGGGTGCGCTGTTCATCCACTTGATGACACCCTATACAGGTGCGTTGTGGGATATGCTTACGTTTTTTGGCAGATTTTTTCTTTGTCATCGGTTACCTGCCTGCAAATCTATTTGGGGAGATAATTAATCCAGGTATTCTTCCCAGTTATCTTCGTCCCATTCGTCTGCGTTGCGCTTGCGGCGGCGGCGAACAATGTTCACATCCAGGTCCGGGTCATATTCTACCTGGACATATTTGCGCTTTTTATCTTTAGATTTGCTTGAGTCTTCTTTCTCAAAGTCAAATTCTCTATCGTCATCAATGAAAGTGATCTCACTTTCGGCAAGGGCCTGTTCAAAGCTAACTTCCTCTTCGGGCGCTTCTTCCTTTTCAGGCTCTTCAATTTCTTCGACCGCTTCAACTTCCTCAACGGCTTCGGCAGCAGGTTCTTCGGCAGCTTCCGCTTCGATCTCGGTTTCTGCTTCTACTTCCGTTTCTGCTTCAGCCTCAACTTCTGCGGCTTCTTCAACCTCGGCAGCGGGAGCTTCTTCTTCCACCTCAGGGGTGGGGAATTCAAAGGCTTCCAGTGCTTCTTGCACGGTTTCCATTGCCTTTGGTCCCATACCGTCTACGGCCAAGACCTCATCCGGATCAAGTTCCAATTGCAGCATCAGCTCGCCAATCGTCGAGTAGCCTTCCCCGGTAAGGGTAATAATCATCCTGGGGGAAATCGGCAGGTCATCCAAGGGAATATCAAAGGCGGATGCCGGAATGGTAGAGCGTGCTTCTTCCACAACTTCGCGCTGCGCATCAATTTCAGCCTGACGCTGATCTTCAATGCCGGTCTCAATGCGGTTCACAAAGCGGCTGAGCAGCTGGTAATCTTCGGGTGTGATCGGGCGGCCTTCTTCCTTGCGGGTAAGGATCTGTTCAACCCGTTGGATGGTTTCATCCATTTCTTTGGATTCTTCCACCAAGTCTTCGTTGGCTTGCAGTTTGTACAGCGCTTCGGAAGTGGCTTCCGGCAAGCTCTTAATAT
The DNA here is from genome assembly GCA_963675375.2 of Anaerolineales bacterium. GTDB lineage: Bacteria > Chloroflexota > Anaerolineae > Anaerolineales > UBA11579 > UBA11579. The sequence continues at coordinate 239,469 of OY776212.2, forward strand.
CAATGCGCCAGCCGGTTAGCTTGGCGGCCAGGCGGGCATTTTGCCCATCGCGGCCAATTGCCAGGCTGAGCTGGTCTTCGGGCACCACTACGGTGGCCGTTTTTGTCTCCGAGCTTTCGTCCAGATACACGCCGCTCACCCGTGCCGGGCTGAGCGCTTTGGCAATATATGCGGAGGGGTCGGGGTTCCATTCGATCACGTCGATCTTTTCATCGTTCAATTCACGCACAATGGCTTGAATACGCACGCCGCGGATACCGACACAAGCTCCTACCGGGTCAATCCCCGGCTGGAGTGCGGAAACCGCCACTTTGGAGCGGTAGCCAGGTTCGCGGGCGATGGAACGAATTTCTACCAGACCGTGATAGATTTCGGGCACTTCGTCTTCCAGCAAACGGCGCAGGAAGTTTTTATGGGCACGAGAAAGAATGATCTGCGGGCCGCGCGGGGTCATTTTTACCTCGCTGAGCAGGGCACGCACACGATCGTGTAAACGGAAGCGTTCGCCGCGAATTTGGTGGTTGCGGGGCATAATGCCTTCTGCTTTGCGGTCTAAACCCAAGGTGATGCCATTGGCATTGATCGCCTGTACGATACCGTTGATCACTTCACCTTCAACCGTCTTGAAGTGGTCGAACTGTGACTGGCGTTCTGCCTCTCTAATCCGCTGCTGGATCACCTGGCGGGCTGTTTGAGCAGCCACCCGGCCAAAATCTTCTGGGGTGGATTCCACAATCACCACATTGCCCAGTTCGGCTTCGGGGTCGGCTTCGCGTGCTTTTTCTAAGGTCACTTCGGTGCGCTCATCTTGCACATCTTCCACGACCTCTTTTTCAGCAAAGATCGTCACCTGACCATGGTCAATATCGAATTTTGCCTGCACCTGCTGGGCGCTGGAGGCGTTTACCGTCTTGCGGTACGCAGAGACCATAGCAGCCTCTAGAGCCTCCACCACAATGTCTTTGGGCAGTTGCTTATCATCCAATAATTCATTAAAGGCCAGGATAAAATCGTTCTTCATGTTTCTATCTCCACAATATTTTTAGACGCTGGCAGTAATCAGCCAGGCCATCTGCAAGCATCCCTGTAACGCAGAAAAGTGGGAGTGACCCACTTTCCGTTGTTCCAGTATGCACGATAATGCTTTTATATTCTAGCACGGAACGGATAGTGGGGCAAGGAAATCACGTAAAAATAAGATAAGAATCATGAACTTTACGAGGCGAAGGGGCAGCGCCGCCCTCATCGGGTGAGCTATTTGGTTAGAGATATAGTTCAGTATATGGTTTGGCTGGAAATCATTCCACCCTCATCTGGCGAACATATTGTTCGCCACCTTCTCCCTAGAAGGGAGAAGGGTATAGATTGCTTAACCCCATAATTTACTATTGTAGCGGCGAGGTCCCCTCGCCCCAAACACAGCCCAATTATTCCATTCCCTGAACTGTCAAAATGATCCCCCTATTTGTGGTGAGAATGAGAAAATGGCCTCGGCTTGTTATTTACTGCCAACGCTCTATACTACTGAGGATGTCTTACGGTCGAAGCAGGCTTCGACCCTACGGGTAGATTGGGAAGAAAATGACGAGGAATCATCCCACCCTCATCCGATAAGCCATTTAGTTGATTTTATAGTTCCGTAGAGGCGAGGTCTCCTCGCCAGAAAGCAGCCTAATTATTCCATTCCCCAAGTAGTCAAAAATGATCCCCTATTTGTGGTCAGAACGAGAAGATAGCCTCGGCTTGTTATTTACTGCCAGCGCTCTATACTACCAGGGACATCCTACGGTCGAAGCAGGCTTCGACCCTACGGGTAGATTGGGGAGAAAATGGCGCGGAATCATCCCACCCTCATCCGATAAGCCATTTAGTTGATTTTATAGTTCCGTAGAGGCGAGGTCTCCTCGCCCCAAACACGACCCAATTATTCCATTCCCTGAGATGTCTAAAATGATTCCCCCTTTTATGGTAAGAACGAGAAAATAGTCTCGACTCGTTATTTACTGCCAACGCTCTATTATGCTGGGATTGTCTTACGGTCGAAGCAGGCTTCGACCCTACGGGTAGATTGGGGAGAAAATGGCGCGGAATCATCCCACCCTCATCCGATAAGCCATTTAGTTGATTTTATAGTTCCGTAGAGGCGAGGTCTCCTCGCCAGAAAGCAGCCTAATTATTCCATTCCCAAAGTAGTCAAAAATGATCCCCTATTTGTGGTCAGAACGAGAAGATAGCCTCGGCTTGTTATTTACTGCCAGCGCTCTATACTACCAGGGACATCCTACGGTCGAAGCAGGCTTCGACCCTACGGGTAGATTGGGGGAAATGGCGAGATTAGTCACCCTCTCCCCACAAAGCAAAAAGCACAACATTTCCGTTGTGCTTTTTATCAATAATGAAACTTCTATGTCTAGCTTGCTTTTTTCAATACCGGTAGACCGCTCTTGGTCTCAGAAACCATGTAACCATCCGGCACGGCATCCAGGGCACCGTCTTTCACTTCACCAGCGAAAAAATAAATCATTCTCTCGCCACCACCTTTTAAAGTGGTCATGCGTCCGTGAAGGAAATAAGTCTTCCCTTTTGAGTTGGTGTGACTAAAGGCCATAATCATTCCTCCTTTCCAGGCTCGTCGGCCGTTTTTACTATTATAGTAAACTTTCTCAGGTTTACAAGCCCCAATCTGGCAAAAAAAGAACAAATGTTTGCATTTGTTCTTTTTTAAATCGCCCAAAGTTATGGAAACCTAAGAGCAAAAGGCTCAAATTGATTGACGGGAGAAACTAGGCAGCCGCCTGCCCGGCGTTGCCGCTTTCCACGTTTTCAATGGTCGCCATCGTTTCGGTGATGTAGGTTTCGGCGATCAGCAGATTGTCTCCCGAACGTTTGATGATGTTCAAGATCGAGCTCATCTTAGAAATTTCTTCCAACTGTTCGTTGACGAACCACTGCAAAAATTCCTGGGCGATGTAGTCTTTTTCTTCCACAGCAATATCCATCAGGCCGTTGATCTGTTTGGTCACGGTCACTTCCCAATCCAGGGCTGCCTGCACGGCATCTGCGGGGGAGTCAAACTTCTTGCGCGGTTTCTCGATTGCCGGGATTTCCACTTCCCCACCGGCATCCAGCACGTAGCGGAGGAATTTCATCGCATGGAAGCGCTCTTCTTCTGCCTGGGTAAAAAAGATTTTCGCCAATTTAAGCATGTCATCTTCTTCAAAATAAGAAGCTATTTGCAGGTATTCGAGGCTGGCGCCAAATTCATTGCCAATTTGTTGGTTGATCGCATTCTGTAATTTTTCGTTAATTAACATTTTCAAACTCCTTTACTATATTTCGTAAAACGTCATTTTTTAGGTAAAATTTATCTTAGTTATTATAACATTTTACCGCCCCTAAATCTAAACGTTAATTAAAATTTGACATAATGTTAACCACCCTACACATTCTCAATGTTATAAATTAACTAACGATGTATCCTACAAACCAAAGGCCACCCACATGTTGATAGCCATTTCCGACCTCCATTTCGTTGAATGCCCCTCTGGTGTCAATGGTTCCTTGACCTTCAACCGCAACCTGGAACCCAAAGCCTACTACACCTTTGCCCACACCATGGCGCGCGAGGCCGAAGTGAACCAGGCCACCCATGTGGAGCTGGTTTTAGCCGGTGATATTTTTGAGATGCTCAAATCTTCCATCTGGTATGAGGATGAAGAACGCCCCTATATCCACCTGGACAAGATCACTCCCGGCTCGCTGCTGGAAAGCAAAATTCTCAAATTACTCGATTCGATTGCCGAAGAAGACCGCGTGGGCGAGACGCTGGCATTGTTCCGCAACCTATCGGACTACTTCAAAGTACCCTTCAAACTGCGCTACCTGGTGGGAAACCACGACCGGATCGTGAATGCCACCCCCGCCACCCGCCGCAAAGCCCGCATGATGCTGGGGATGACGGTGGACGATTCGTATATCCCCCACACCTACACCTACCAACCGGAGGGCATCCCGCTGGCCTTCATCCGCCACGGACACGAGTACGATCCCTCTAATTTCTCCAAAGATTACCGCTACAAAGAACATATTCCCACCCACATTCCGCGCGAGGTATACGACGCCGCACCGTTGGGCGATTTCCTGGCCATTGAGTTTGGCAACAAGCTTTCTTACCTGTTCTTGCAAACTTACGGCCCGCATGCCATCAAAAACAACGAGCAGCTGCGCAGCCTGTACGACCGCATTACCGAATTTGACGATGTGCGCCCGCTTTCGGCCACCTTACATTTCTTGCTGACCACCCCTGGCCTGACACCGCGCGAATCCTGGCATTATCTGGAGCCGATCTTTATCGAAACCCTCGAATTATTAGGAGAGAACAGCTTCTTCCTCAAAGAGTTGAAATCCTACGGGGAGGCTGGCTCTGCCAATGCCAGCTCGATCCTCACCATGCTCAGGCTGCGCCCCTGGCGCAAAGGGTTCCCCTTGTGGATGGTGTGGCGGGTGGCAAAATATATTAACAAAAACGTGGGGCTGCCCTCCAGCGAGCTGTACGCCGGGCGGGAAGAAGCACTTTATCAAAATGGTTCCTCCGTGCGCTGCGTGATCTCCGGGCATACCCACACCCCCGAAGTGGCCCTGGTGAACACCAAACAAGAAATTGAGCAGTACCACATCAACACCGGCACCTGGCGCAACGTAGTGCCCACCAGCCTGGACCGCGAGCATTTCGGGCGCATCAAATCGCTGGCGCATGTGGTCCTTTACGGGCCGGGGGAAAACACCTCCTCACCCCGCAGTGTTCCTACCTGGTCGTTTGACTATTGGGCCGGGTACAGCCAAAAATTCTTTAATTAGCCAATTCCTGAGAATCAATTCCCCTCATTTACAGGCACAACCCCTGAATGCGTCCGGGGTTGTGCCTCCTTAAACAACCTGACGTTAAGAAAAAATCCGCTCGATTGAGCGGAAGCGGATTTTTTACGTTCAGTTCAGCCTGCTTATTTCTTGGCTTTTACTTTGATCTGCTTGGCTTTGGCTTCTTCAGCCTTGGGCACACGCAGTTTCAAAACGCCGTCTACCACTTCGGCTTCAGCGCCAGCAGCATTCAGCATGGTGGGTAGGCGCATGGTGCGGCCAAAAGTAGTTACAGGAATTTCGCGGCGCAGGTAGTTCAACTCTTCGTTTTCTTCGTGCAGGAATTCACCTTTGATGGTGACTACATCTTCCAGGATTTCAATCTGCAAATCTTCGGCAGAGATACCGGGAACCAAAGCGGTGATGAAATAATCATCCTCTTTGACAGCTACATCCATGGGGATGTGTACTTCGGGGCGGTTAGAATCTACCGCTTGCTGGAATTTGCGAGCCATTGCACGACGAGGGGAAATATAATACGTTACCATTAAGAACCTCCGTTATTTTTTGTTCAGGTTGGTACTGTTTTGTTTGTTAATCTATTGATTTTTCTTGATGTTCCTATCTTACCGTGTGTGTATAAGAGGCTCATAAGTACAAAATAATCATTTAATAAACAAAATATAGGCAGAATATTAACATCTGTACAAAGACAAAAAAATCACGGATTTCTCCGTGATTTTATAGTTTTAGTGTCCTGTACTGATGAAATCTATTTCAATTTTCCCAGCTTCTTGCGCCGTTTCTTGATGCGGTCGGAAACACGCGCCCATGCCCCGGTCGGCGAGGAGGGAATCTTTTGGTTGTGCTCATATCTACTAAGCGCAAAGGCCAGGTCTTCAAACAGGGAACCTAGCGGCGATTCGGGCGCACCAAGCACCACCGGTGTTCCAAAATTAAGCGCGGTCATCATTTCTTTTTCAGCGTGAGGGATGATCAATTCTACTTTGTGGTGGAGCGCATTTTCAACCTTTTCAATCGAGATGCCATGTTCGCTAAATGTCCAATTGGCAATCAGGCGAATCCCCTCGGGCTGAAAATCTAATTGTTTAAAAGTGTGCAACGCAATCATAGCCGCACGCACACCGGCCAGTTCCGGGGTCATCACCAACAAAATCTCATCGGACGCCTCCAGACCTGTGAGGGTGCTATCCGAAAAATCATGAGGCAAATCTAAAATCACGTAATCATAACGGCTGCGCAGCAGATTAAGAATGTGATTCACCTTATCCCCCGTAATACGCTCGCTTACCTCCGGCATCCCTGGGGCAGCCAGCACACTTAAGTGCGATTCTTTCTCCATCATGATTGATTCGATCAACTCTATATCGATCTCGCCGAGAGGAACATCTGCAATATCGGCCCAGGTATGTTTCAGCGGCATATTAAGGAACAACGCAGTTTGCCCGGCAATCAAATTAAGGTCTACCAAGACCGTATCTTTGTTCCACAACTGGGGTAAAGCAGCTGCCAGGTTCGTGGCAATCGTAGATACCCCCGCTCCTCCTCGAAGAGAATATACCCCTATCACCTTTCCGTTGACATTTTCTACGTTGGCAGCAGTTCGCACCATCTTAGAACGCCGCAGCAGGGCATCCATACGCATCAATAATTCAGGCATTTCAAACGGTTTCGAAAGATAATCGTCTGCCCCGGCCTCAAACCCTTTAATCTTTTGTTCCACATCGGTGAGGGCGGTCAGCATGATGATCGGCACATTTCCAAGAACCTTATCTTGGCGAATTCGGCGGCAGACCTCAAACCCATCCATTACCGGCATCATCACATCGGTCAGGATCAGGTCTGGCACAAAGGTAGCGGCCATATTGACCCCTTCCTGGCCGTTCTCGGCTGTGGCAACCAAATAATCATTTTTCTTCAGCACTGTGCTGACAATCTTCATGATTACAGGATCATCTTCAATTACTAGAATTTTCTTTTGCATAGTATGCTCCCAAATATAAACAACCTTTTTTACGGCTCAGGTGCTACCGGTGTGACTATAAAATATCGAATTTCACCCATATCCACGGTCTGGCCTGCTACTACCTCTACCGGATATTGAGACGCAGCCCCATGATGAGCGACAGCAAGCAACTGCGCACCCTCTGGAACACCGCTGATTTCAAAACTGCCATCCACTTTTGTCTTCACCTCTCGGTCGTATCCACTGATGAACACCTCGCCTTGCAAGGGTGCGCCAGTTTCGTCTACCACCACACCAACCACTTCTCCCTTGCCTACAAGCAAAGCCGTTGTATTGGAATGTAGAACCTGGGAGATAAGCAGCGCCACACTGACCAACGCAAACACACCGATCAATATTCTTACAGTTAGCGCCCGCCCCTTGCGATCAGGTTTTTTAGGTGGAATACCATCTTGATATTCTTCCAACTTTGGAGAACTAGATAAACTCATTTCTCACCTCCTAATCTAAGGGATCGACTGACACACTGTCGACATCTAAATCCGAACTGTCCCAGATGCGCAATCCGGCGCTGTCCCCCTGGCTGTATGTGGGATCGGAACCCTGCAAGACCAGACTGCCATCCACATAGGCGCTAAAGGTATTCCCTTCTACCTGTAATTGCACATCGTGGCTGGTGTTATGCCAATCAAAGTCGGCCACATCATTACGAGCGAATGGGGCATATTCGTTGCCATTCTCCCATTTACGTAAAATAAACGACCCGCCAGCATAACCTGGGTCATATTGAAAGGTATAACCGTCCAAATTTGATTCATCGGAAGCCCGGAAAATAATACCAAAACCATCCCCTTCGTTCAGCGTTATGCCCGAAAGGTTAATCATATAATCGGAAAAGGGCAGGTCCGTAAAAATGCGGCTTTCACCGTCTTCCGTATGCAGAAAGCCGTCTGCAATACCCCAATCTCCGTGAGTAATAAACCAATCATTCAAATCCCCATCGAAACTATCTGAAAAGTAGCTGGAATTACAGAATTGGTCGCCCCCCAACGCGCCGCCAATCTCACAAAACATTTGGTTTAAAGTCGTGCCGGTTGCCTTCAAGGATAATAAAACGGTAGTAAGCACAGCAAAAATTAACAAGACATATTCCACTAATCCCTGTCCAGCTTCAATATGCGTCCTTTTACGCCATTCCATGAATATCATAAATACAACTCCCTCAACCTCTCCCGAACCTCTTTCAGCTCAGCCAAGGTGGCTTGCGTTTGGGCGGGCAAACCCTCTTTCTCTAAATCCCCATCGGCGGTGCTGTATTCCAATTGCTTGAACTTTTCAGAAAGTGCCTGGGCACCCATGGTCGCCAGGTTCGATTTCATACTGTGCGCTGTGCGGTGGAACACCTCGGCATCTTTGCTTGCCAGGGCATTCTTTAATACTTGTGCCATGCTGGAAGAACTATCCATAAAAGTTTGTACGATATCGCGGATGAACTCATCCGCATCTTCCCCCATCACTTCCCGGTATTGATCCAGTACACTTGTGTCAATGTTACTCATCATTGGCCTCCTGTACTTGCTGTGCGGCGGGATGCACCGATTTAATCGCTTCAATCAAAACATCTACCTTCACAGGTTTGCTAATATAATCATCCATCCCCAAGGACAGGTATTTATCATGGTCGCCTTCTAAGGCATGGGCTGTCATCGCAATGATCGTAGGCACTTCATCTGCCGGCCAACGTTCACGAATTTGCTTTGCAGCTTCCACCCCATCCATTTCCGGCATCTGAACATCCATAAAGATGACATCGTACGGCTGGCGAGAGAGGGAGGTGATCACCTCTAACCCATTGGCAGCCACATCAATACGGTATCCCAATTTGCCAAATATACTGGTCGCTACCTTTTGGTTGACCAGGTTATCTTCTGCCAGCAGTATCTTGAGCGGATATTGTTCGGCCAGAGAAGCATCATACTTAGACTGGTGCGCCTCCGGTTTGACCACAACCGCCCGATCCAACAAAACACCCTGCAATGTCTCAAACAATATCGATGGTTTGATCGGCTTGCTCATGAAGGCGGCAAATTTTGCATCTTCTTCCCGCGCCTGGTCTCTCCCCATCGAAGTAAGCATCAATAATGGCATTTGGTCTTCACCGCGCAATTTTCGGATCTCCTGTGCCAGCGTAAACCCATCCATCTCCGGCATTTGCATATCCAGGATCGCCAGATCAAAATTTTGCCCGCTGCGGAGCAAGGCCAATGCTTCTGGCCCCGATTCTACTGCGGTAGGCTGCATGCCCCATGAGGCAGTTTGTTTCTCTAAAATGGTACGGTTGGTAGCGTTGTCATCCACAAGCAAAATTGTACGGCCATCAAAGCGTTCATTCGAATTTGGCGGCAATTTGGGTTCGGCGTTGGGGTCTACCTCGGTGTAGATCGTAAAGGAAAACGTACTACCTTTATTCACTTCGCTTTCTACCCAAATCTCGCCGCCCATCAAATTGGAGAGCCGCTTGCTGATCGATAACCCCAGCCCCGTACCGCCAAATTTGCGGGTGGTAGAAGAATCTACCTGCGAGAAAGCCTCAAACAAGCGGTTCAGTCGATCCTCCGGAATGCCAATCCCGGTATCGCTCACGCTGAACTTGAGCGTACAAACCTTACCCTCACATTCCAGGCGAGTGACATTCACAACCACTTCGCCCTCGCTGGTAAACTTCACCGCGTTGCCCACCAGGTTGACCAAAATTTGGCGCAGGCGGGTAATATCGCCCAATACCACAGGGGGGACATCATCGGCAATCATATAGGCCAGCTCCAGGCCTCTCTCCGTTGCTTTGGATACCAGCAAATCCAAGGTAGATTCCACACAGTCACGCACATAAAATGGCTGCACTTCCAAATCCATTTTTCCAGCTTCAATCTTTGAAAAGTCGAGAATATCGTTAATGATGACTAACAGCGAATCACTCCCGCTGCGAATCGTTTCTACATAATCTTCCTGTTCGGCGTCCAGTTCAGTATCCAACAGCAAACCGGTCATCCCTACGATGGCATTCAACGGGGTGCGGATCTCATGACTCATATTCGATAAAAAGTCTGCTTTGGCCTTGGTAGCCTCTTCGGCCTTTTCTTTTGCCATTATCAGCTGCTGCTGCGATTCTTTGCGCTCGGAAATATCTTCGTAAAGCCCCAAGGAACCAATCCGCTCCCCATGCATATATACCTGCACCCCCCGGAAGACAATTTGGACGATCTCGCCTGTTTTAGTTTTGCCCATCCCTTCAAATTCAATATTGCCATCACTGGCAAGTACCTCCCCCACCTCCACAGCATGCGCCAGCTGTGACTCTGGCACAACTAAATCCACCACATTTTTTCCAGCTGCTTCCTCGAAGGTATAGCCAAACATTCTCTCAAAAGCCGGATTACAGGAAACTACATTTGCCTCTAAGTCTAAAGAAACCACCGCCAGAGGAGTGTGTTCTACAAGAGAGCGGTAATACTCGCCTTGATAGATCGCTTCTTGGGTGCGGGTTGCCACTTCTTGTTCCAGATTTTTATTGATCTGGTCCAATTTTTCTTCCCTGGTACCCAGCATATACAACAATGCAATAAATCCAAGGTTCACGATCACCAAACCACCCATCATAAAACGAAAATCTACTTCTTGAAAAGAATTCAGGATGTTGTGAGCAGTAAAAGCCAGACCATACTGTCTCATCTCATGGTAAGCAAGGAAAAGAAACAACAAAAGGCTTATCATCAGGCCAATGACCAGATTACGATAAGGGGTGTGCTTAAAAATGGGCGACTTTTTTTTATTCTCTGTCATATCAATACCTTTATATAGTGACGCTATCATTTTTAATTCAAGGAAAGAACAACCAACAAAAGGAACATCTTTGCAATGTTTAAGAGATCCTTCCTAGAGATTGAACAGCTTTCCTGAAGAGGGTTGTGGGAATAGATGCGGTGTTAATACAAGCAACAGTGAAAAGATAAGTGCTCCCATCCTAAGTGTAAAGCAATCTAACAAAAAAAACATAAGAAAATCAGGAAAATTGGATATTAATGAGAATTATTGGTATAAATAGCTTTTTCTCTAAATTGCGCTATGATAGAGATATACCGGCCAGTTATTTAAGGAAAGGTAAACACAATGGACACAAAAACAGCACACCCCCAAGTGTACGATTTTGTCATCATTGGTTCGGGTTTTGGCGGCAGTGTTTCGGCCATGCGTCTGGCAGAAAAAGGCTATTCTGTGCTTGTGCTGGAGCGCGGCAAACGCCTGCGAGAACAAGACTTTGCTAAAAGCAACTGGGCGTTTTGGAAATACCTGTACAACCCCGCTTTACGCAGTTTTGGCATTTTCCAGATGAGTTTACTCAACGGCATGCTCATCCTGCATGGCGCCGGGGTAGGCGGCGGCAGTTTGGGGTACGCCAATGTGCTGATGAAGCCGGAAGACAAACTGTTCAACGCCCCCGCCTGGAAAGACCTGGCCGATTGGAAAACCACCCTGGAGCCGCACTATGAGACGGCCAAACGCATGCTGGGGGTAACCACCAACCCGGCGCTGACCATGCCCGATAACAACCTGCGGGCAGTCGCCACCCACCTGGGCAAAGACGCCACCTTTACTCCCACCGAGGTAGGCGTGTTCTTTGGGCAAAGCGGCGAAGAGGGATTGGAAAAAGAAGACCCCTTCTTTGGCGGCCAAGGACCCACCCGCAATACCTGTACCTTCTGCGGTGGCTGTCTGGTGGGCTGCCGCTACAACGCCAAAAACACACTCCCCAAGAACTACCTCTATTTTGCCGAGAAATGGGGCGTAGAAGTGCGCCCGCAGGCGCAGGTGGACGATATCCAACCGCTTGCCGGGGAACAGGCAGACAGTGCCCGCTACCAGATCAGCTATTACGACCCCACACGCCTGTTTTTCAAGCCGCGCCAAAAGGTACGCGCCCGCAACGTGGTGGTCGCCGCCGGGGTGATGGGCACGCTGAAACTGCTCTTCCGCTGTCGGGAAACCACCCGCTCGCTGCCCGATCTTTCCCCCCGCCTGGGGAACCAGGTGCGCACCAACAGCGAATCGCTGACTGGGGCAACTGCTTACAAGCGCGGGCGCGATGACCATTCGATTGGGGTGGCCATCAGTTCCGTGTTCCAGGCTGACGAGGTTACGCGGGTAGAACCGGTGCGCTACCCGGCCGGTTCTGGCTTGATCCGGCTGCTGGCCTGGCCGCTGATCGATTCGGATAAACCCGCCCTGGCAAGGTTAGGCCAACTGCTGTGGCGCATGCTCAGCAAACCGAAAGACTTATTCGCCTCCCTGTTCAAAAAAGAGTGGGCACAGCGCACCACCATCCTGCTGGTGATGCAGACCGAAGACAACATGGTCAATGTGCGCTACGGGTGCAACGCCTGGACGTTTTTCCGGCGCGGGCTGGTATTTGCCAAAGGGCACAAAGAAACCGTGCCCACCAAGATCGATGTCGCCCACCAGGTCACCAAGATGCTGGCGGCGATCATGGATGGTGCGCCGGTCGGTTCGATTGCGGAAACCCTGCTGGGCATGCCCACCACCGCCCACATTATGGGCGGCAGCCCGATTGGGCGCAGTGCAGAGGATGGCGTGGTCGGGATGGATTTCCAGGTGTTCAACTACCCCGGCTTATACGTGGTGGATGGCTCCATCATGCCCGCCAACCCCGGCATTAACCCCAGCCTGACAATTACCGCCCTGGCCGAGTACGCCATGAGCCAGATTCCTGCCAAAGCCGGTCACCCCACACCCAACAAACCCCTTGCCAGCCAATGAACCAATTAACCCAACAGACCCTCACCGACTACTGCCTATCCAAACCGGGCACCACCGCCAGCTACCCCTTTGGCGAGGGCACCCTGGTGTTTAAAGTCTTGGATAAGATGTTCGCTCTGCTCCCCGAAGACAGCAAACCGCTGCGCATCAACTTGAAATGCGACCCGGAGGATGCCCTGGCACTGCGTAAGCAGTACGCCGCCATCACCCCTGGCTACCACATGAACAAGAAGCATTGGAACACGCTGGAGATGAACGGCAGCCTGCCCCCCACATTGGTGCATGAATTGATCGACCATTCCTACAACCTGGTGGTTGCGGGAATGAGCCAGGTCAAACAAAAGAAACTGCGGGCATTAGAACGGGGGAAGTAGGGGATTTATCAGTTAGTCAAATTGTCAGTTAGTCAAATTGTCAGTTAGTCAGGTTGTCGCGTGCGGTAAGTTTTGCTTGCCACAAGGAAGTTCTTACCAGACCCCCCCATCTCTACCCGTAGGGGCGTCCCCTGGGACGCCCGCAAAAACGCCGTCGAATTCAGCAATTGAATTGCAGTAAATAATATCCTCTTTTAATAAACTCGATTTCGTTCAGAAAAAAAGGACGGGAACCATTCCCGTCCTTGATTGATAAAGGTGATAATTTCCTACGCCAGCTCGTACAGCGGCCAGGTAGGCATGGCATCCATATCGAGCGTGCTTTTATAGCCATGCACAAAACGATAATACCCGGCTACGGCAATCATCGTGGCGTTGTCGGTGCAGAAACGCAGCGGCGGGATATGTACCGCCCCCGGCGCGCCTTTGACAATCGTCTCACGCAGCAGCTTGTTGGCCGAAACGCCCCCTGCAACCACCATTTCTTTAACCGCATACTCTTGTGCAGCGGCACGCGACTTGGTGACCAGCACATCGACCACCGCCATCTGGAAGCTGGCAGCCAGGTCGGCAACCGGCAGGGTGACCGATTCATCGTTCTCATCTTCACCGCGCTCGGCGCGCAGTTTGCGCACCTGGTGCAGCACGGCGGTCTTCAATCCGCTGAAAGAGAAATTCCAGGTATCATCCAGCCAGGCGCGCGGGAACTTAAAAGCTGTCGGAATCCCGCCCATGGCAGCCTGCTGAATTTTCGGGCCGCCGGGGTACCCCAAACCAAGCAAACGCGCAACCTTGTCAAAGGCTTCGCCGGCAGCGTCATCCAGGGTGCCGCCCAACCGCTCATACGTGAGGTGGTCTTTCATTAGAACCAATTCGGTATGCCCCCCCGAAACCAACAAGGCCAGCAGCGGGAACTGTGGCTCTGGTTTGGCTTCTTCATCTTCCCCAGAGTCATCGATCCAGGCAGAATAGATATGCCCTTCAAGATGATGCACACCGATCAGCGGTTTGCCGCTGCCCAATGCCAGCCCCTTGGCCATATTGAGACCCACCACCAACGAACCGGGCAGTCCCGGTCCCTGGGTGGCGGCAATCGCATCCACATCATCCAAAGACAGGTGCGCTTGCGAAAGCGCTTCCTGTACCACCGAGTACACGGTGCGGATGTGCTGGCGAGAGGCAACCTCCGGGAAGACACCGCCGTATTTGGCATGCATCTCGGCCTGGGAGGCAACCACATTGGAAAGCACTTTGCGGCCATTTTCTACCACCGCCGCGGCGGTTTCGTCGCAAGAAGACTCAATGCCCAGGATACGGGCAGGAGGAAAAGTTTTTGAGGTCATAGGTCTATTTTACCGTATTAGTGGAGTAGTTGCGTAATTGGTTGGTGGTAGTATTAGTCATTTTAGGCAAGGTCACGCTCGCCCTCTCCTCCCCAAATCTACCCGTAGGGTCGAAGCCTGCTTCGACCGTAAGACATCCCCCGCATAATAGATCACTGACAGTAAATAACGAACCTCGGCCATCTTCTCGTTCTCATCGCAAAGTGGGGATCATTTTGACAGTTCAGGGAATGGAATAATTGGGCTGTATTTATGGCGAGGTGACCTCGCCTCTACAATGCTAAATCATGGAGTCAGGCAATCTGCCGCGAACAGCATGTTCGCCGGATGAGGGTAATATAATTTCTCGCCGCTACGAAATCCACTATCAAGCGGTCTACAATCCTTTCCCTCCCCTGCTAGCTAAACGCCCCACCTGCCACCAACACGGTGAAGGCAAACACAAAATAATGAATCAGGAAGGGATAGAGGAATGACTTGGTGCGATAGGCCACCCAACCAAACAAAAAGCCGCCAAAAATGGTCGACAGCGTCTCCACTTCTGGCTTACCGATATGCGCCAGGGCAAAGGGCACCGATTGCAGCCACAGCGCATCAGCCCCATAGTGGCGCGCATACCCAAACAGCAGCCAGCCGCGGAAGATGAACTCCCACCCGAACAAGTCGAGGAAAACATAGCCGGGCAGCTGCGGCCCCAAAAGCCATTCGTAATATTTTTTCATCGTCGGGTCGCCGCTGGCAGTCAGCCACAATATCGGGGCGGCGATCAGGATCACGATCCCGGTCAAAGCCAGCCCGGCCTTCCAATCGCCCAGCTGGAAGCCGTACTCTTTGGGGTTTTCGCGCAGCACCACCACGATAATGATCAGCGGGACGATCAGGTAAAGGATGAAGCGGTCTAAAGGCTTGAAGCCGGTAAAGCGGTGATAGTGGTCGATCATGATCAACAAGGTGCTGGAGATTGTGGCGATCACGATCTTCCAGTTAAATTTCAAGTCTAATTTAAACAAATTCTTCATACATATACCTCAATGAAACCCGGTGTTCTAATAGGGGAAATAAGTTTTGTTGCCCTGCGGGCCAAACAAGGCCGCCAGGTGTTCCGCATCTCCCCACAGCTCTGCGCCCCAATTGAAGCACAGGCCCGCGATCAGCACGGCGGCCACCACCCATTTCCAGCGGCTGCCCCTGGTCTGCATCTTGACTACGATTGCGCGGCGTTCCACCCAGGCGTAGGCCGCCAGCACCGCCGTGATCGGCACCAAGGCGAGGTGGAAGCGCGGCTCGGCCAGCAGCAGCAAATGCGGCCCCAGGTAGAGCAGGTAAACCAGCGCCACCAGGATTTGGGCTTTCCGCCAACGAATCGTTAACGCTGTAAACACAGCTAAACACGTGTAAAGCGCAAACGGCAGGGTAAAAACCACAAACAAGAGCGTGAAAAACGGTTGGGGAATGTACCCCAAAAAGTTGTTGGAATAGAAATAAGACATCGCCCGCCGCTCCAGGCCGTAAAAATAGCCCAATTTGCGCAGCATCAGGTAAGGCACCTTGCCTAAATCGTCTCGGATGAACCCCAGCCCCTTCTCCATGCCTATCTCGTTACGCTCGCCATCATCCAGGTAGGGCATCAAGTCCAGCGAAGGGCCGTACTCAAAACGGCCGTCCGTATCCGGATGATAGCCCATGTACAGGGTATAGCCCATCGCATTCTCTATAAAGACAAACTGGCCGTGCAGGCGGGAATTGCGCACCGACCAGGGCACGGTAAACGCCAGCACGCACGCCAGCAGGATCAACGCCCCTTTCCCGGATTTTGCCATCAGCCAGGTCCACAACATCAGGAAGGGCAGCATGGCGACCACCACCGAGCGGGTCAGGGCAGCCGCGCCCAGCAGCACCCCGGCCAACAAGTAGTGCTGCCATTTGCCGCTTTCGCCCGCTTTGAGCAGTACAACCAGCACACCCAAGAGCAAAGGCACAAAGGTCACCTCGGTCGCTAAAGCCAGCGGGTAGATCACCAGCATCGGGTAAACCGCCACCAACACCGCCGCCAGCCTGGCAATCTTCTCGCTGTGTGCGGAAAGCGCGTCAAATGTACGCTTCCCCAGCAGGTAAGTGAGCGGCGCTAACAGCGCGCCCACCCCGGCCTGGATCAGCCGGACGATGAAAAAGCGGTTTTCCAGGCCAAAAATCTTATAAATGAGGGCTAAAAAGAATGGGTATCCAGGCGGGCGAAAGGAGGTCAGTATGCCGCGGGGATCATACTCATCCATAATGAAATCCAGCGGAAAATAGCGTTCGATCAAGGCGAGGTCTTCTTCGCCGTACCAGCGGTAGCCCTCCCCGCCGGCCAGACTGCGGGCGAGCATATCATACTGGAACATATCATCCAGCCCAATTTCCATCTCGCGGGCCGCAATCACCGGCCCCAGACGGAACAACAACGCAATTAAAAAGATAACAATCCCAAACCTAGAAATTCTTTTGCTTTTATCCATAGTGCGATTATACAGGGTTCACTGCCAGGCGGGTAGATTATCCAATTGGTAAAGTAAAATAAAACACAGCCCCTTTCCCCAATTGCGACTCCACCCATATTTTTCCCCCATGCCGTTCGATGATGCGCTTACAAATTGACAGCCCAATCCCGCTCCCTTTAGATTCCGGGGAAGGGTTGACCTGACGAAACATCTCAAAAATAATCTCATGGTGCGCCGGCTCAATCCCAATTCCATTATCTTTGACCCAAAAGCGCAGCATGTCTTCATCCGCTGTCGTGTCAAACCCTATCTCAATTTTCGGGGACGCCTCTCCCCGGTAACGAATGGCATTGACCAACAAATTTTCAAACACGCGCTCCAACTGCTCCGCATCCCCCATCACTGTAGGGAGGTCTGCAACCGTTACCACTGCCTTACTTTCATCCACCAGCAATTTCACATCTTGCAAGGCTTGTTTCACCACCTGGTTGCAGTCCACCTGTTGAAAAGGTTTCCCCAGCGTTTCTACCCGCGAATACAACAGCAAGCCATCGATCATTTTCCCCATCCGGTTAGCGCCATCCACCGCAAACCAGATAAACTCCTGGGTGTCCTGCTCCAACTTCCCCTCAAAACGGCGTTCTAACAACGCCAGATAGCTGCTGACCATGCGCAGCGGCTCTTTGAGGTCGTGCGAGACAATATAAGCAAAATTTTGCAGTTCCTGGTTCGAGTCGGCCAACGCCTGGGTGCGTTTCTCCACCTGATTCTCCAAATCCATGGTCAGGCTGTACAGGTTAGACTGCTCCTTCATCAACGTATAGCGCAGGTAGAACTCCCGCCGGGAATACACCTCCAGGAAAAAGGCCACGATCATGCCGACAATATTGGTCATCACCACAAACATACTGCTGACAACCAACATATACTCCGAAAAGTCAAACAACCACAACACAGAACCCAGGTAAAGCAGCACCAAAAAATTACCCCCAACTGATGCCGCTAAAAATGAAGCTCGCAAAAAAGTATACGAAAAAATCATCGAGATGATGATACCGACGTAATAATGTTTCACCAGGGGGGCATCGCTTACCAGCATCATGGTTAGTATCGCACTCCCCACGACAATCACCGCCAGGGCAAGGACCGGCTGCAAATATTTCTCCGACCACTTTGTATAGGTAAACACAATGCCCAAGATGAGGAAACCGCACCCCACACCCAAACGCAGGGTCAGCAAAATTGCGTGTTCTTCTGCGGGGAAGTAGAGCACATCGGTGATGGTAAATGACCCCAGGAAGATGATGGCGAAAAAGATGGAAAAGCGAATTTGGGCAATGCTGGTGAAGTAAAAATCTTGCTTGTAGTTTTTTTCCAGGTCAACATTATGGAATCTGAGCGGCAGCAAATCGAGTTCCATGATCTCGGCACTCTGGTTGAGCTGGGAAAGTACGCTACGCAGCATACTCTTATTTTATAGCAGAACAGCTTCAAAAAAGTCGATTTCATCCGATGAATATCTATTTGACCCGATTATATTCAGAGTATAAATGTCCTTGTTGTCAGATTATGTAAGAGGGTTTTTAGCATGCACGTCTAAAGAGTGATTGTCATAAAAAACACTTCCACGACGATAGGAAGATAAATAAACCAGTTCAGAAATAGAAAGGATTTTCGAAAAAAATGGATACCCAATTTAATATGCCCCTCCTCGGTGATGACTTCCCCGAACTGAACGTACAGACCACCCACGGCCCGATGAGCATCCCCGGAGACCTGAAAGGCTCCTGGTTCGTGCTGTTCAGCCACCCGGCCGATTACACCCCGGTATGCACCACCGAATTTGTTGCCTTCCAGGCCAAGTATGACGAATTCGAAAAACTCGGCGTAAAATTGATCGGCATGTCGATTGACCAGATATTCTCCCATATCAAGTGGGTACAGTGGATCAAAGAAAACCTGGATATCGAGATCAAGTTCCCGGTGATCGCCGCCAACGACACGATTGCCAACCGCCTGGGGATGCTGCACCCCGGCAAAGGCACCAACACGGTGCGTGCCGTCTTTATCGGCGACCCGGAAGGCAAAGTGCGCCTGGTGTTGTACTACCCGCAGGAAATTGGCCGCAATATTGACGAAGTGCTGCGGGCGGTGAAAGCCTTGCAGATTTCAGACAAACAGGGTGCCATGCCCGCCAACTGGCCGAACAACGAACTGATCGGCGACCGCGTGATCGTGCCGCCGGCGAAAGACATTAAGTCTGCGGAAGAAGCGATGGAGAAATACGAAGGCTACGACTGGTGGTTCCTGCACAAACCGCTGGAAGAATCCAAATAATCTTTCAGCCCCCTCATTAAATACAAAAACGCCTTGCCGGTATTATTTGGCAAGGCGTTTTTGTATCTCCAATTTTTTGGTTTATTTACCTTCAATCAAATTGATCAGGGATTGCAGTTGGCCGATCACTTTTTTGATCGATTTATCCGCCACCTCCCGCAGCTGCGGGTCGAAACGGCGCGGCGCCCACACCAATGCCTGCGACATCAACCGCCCGGCGATGAAATGGGTCAGCAGGCTTTCTTCCTGCTCGGACAGGCGGCGCACTTTGCGGTAGCCGTTGAGCAATGCGGTGCGCAGGTTGGCAAAATCTCCCCGGCTGAACAGGTCCCACACCGCCACCGAAAGATCGTAGACATAATAGCCGTAGCCGCAGGTATCAAAGTCCAGCGCCACCGGTCGCCCGCTGCTGAACAGCAAGCTCTTGTGGTGCAGGTCGCCGTGGATCAGGCCATAGACCGAGCGGTCTACCCCCAGGGTGTCCATTGCTTCGGCGACCAGCTTCTCGGCTTGTTGGATGACTTTTCGCTCTTCATCTGTAAGGGCGCCCAAAGCCTGGGCCGCGGGCACATCCGACATCCCGCCGCGCAGTCCTTCCAAATCCCAATGTTTGCGCACAAAGCCCATCGGCGGCTGGAAGCCCATGCTGTGCTTATGCAGCAGCCCGATCAGCGCCCCTAAAAATTCCATGTGGCGCGGGGTGGCTTCATCTTGAATGGTTTGGGCTTCAATATATTCAAAGACCACGCAGTGCCGCCAGATACCTACATCCGGGTCATCCACAGTGACCACCCAGTCGCCAGAGCGGGCGCGCACCGGGCTGGGCACCAGCAGTTTGGTGTCTCTGGTAATCGCATCCAACCACTGCAATTCCGAACGAATTTCGGCTTTGGCGTTAAAGTCGGGGGCATTCACGCGCAGCACCAATTTTTGCACCGTGTTGGGGTCATCTTCCCGGTGTGCCCGCACCAAAAATTCAGCATTGAGCACATAGCGCAGCAGCTCGATCTCCACGATCTCATACGGGTAAGCGCGGAACGCCTGCCGGGCAACCTTTTCCAGCAAAGCCACCTGATCTTGCCGGGGGAGATGGTCAAAATAGGCCGTAATGGATGCGGCGGTATGGTCACCTTCCGTATGGGCATCCCTCTCGCCCAGCCACGAATCGATATCCAAGCGCTGCTCTTTTTTGCGGCCGGTAAGCTGCGGCCAGAAGTAAAAAGCGGCCGCCGCGCCGATCAACAGCAGGGCAATGGGAAGCAGCCACCACAACCAGCGCAGTGCCCCATCGCCCGAATCGCCGCCGCCGGTGCCGCCTTGCGAGGCAGCTGCCTCGGTAGCAGTGATGACCGCGGCAGTGGTCGCATCTTGGGTGGGGGTGGGCGTTTCGGTGGGGGTATCCGTAGGTACCGGGCTGGCAGTCATTGTGGGCACCAGGGTGGGTTCTTCGGTGGCCGGGGATGCAAAAGATTCTGGCTGGCGAATCACCAGAATTTGCCCATCAGACAGCAGGTCATCTGCGCTCATATTGTTCAATCCCGACAATTCATCCACGCTGATATCATAGGCAGCCGCAATGCTTTCCAGACTCTGGCCTTCCATATAGGTGTGATACACCGCCCCATCACTTTCGGGGGTGGCAGTTTCCACCAGCACCACCGGGGCGACGTAACTGGCAGGGTCCGGCGCCCGGTAACTGCTCGAACCCGGCACGGTCACCCCCTGGATCATGCCGACATTGACGGTGTAGTAAATCCGGCCGTCTTCCGCGTGGGCGATCCCCACGCCAATCTCGTGGTAAATGGGAGAGGTCATGATGCCGTTGTGGATCGGCGAGTTTTTCCACCAGTCGAAGGCTTTCTGCGGGGTGGCAAAACTGCCATTATAGATCATTTCATCGGTGCGGATGCTGCGGTCCTCTCCATATCCCTGCGCCCTCGCCCGGTCGGTGGAGGTGGTGTCACCTTCTCCCTTGTGAGTGCTGATGTTGTTGGCCGCCTGGTATTCGCTGTGCCCCTGGGCAGTTTCTGCCAGAGTCTGGCTGAAGGTATAGGGGGAAAGCCCCAGCCCGGCACGGTATTCGTTGATCAGCTGAATGATCTCGACCGCATCTTCAATATCTTCGGTGGCAATCTCCGCCGAAACCGGCGCGCCGATCATAAAAAGCAGGCACAAGACGAACAAAAAGGAGACATGTTTTAATTTCATAGGGCCATCCTGGGATTCATTTAATCCATTCTACACCAAATTTGTCTGAATATTTCAACAACCAGGTATGGGATGTGGGGGACATGAAGGTTGGACAGGGCAATCGCATATGGAATTAGAATAGGGGGATGAGCAAAAAAGAAAAAGAACAAATTGAAAAACTGCAAAAACATTTTGCAGAAGTCACCGATCCAAGAGCAGGGAATGCAAGCCATCGCTTGTTGGATCTGATCGTGATTACCATCTGTGGACTGATTAGTGGAGCAGATAGTTGGACAGAGATTGAAGCCTATGGGAATGCGAAAGAATGGTGGTTTAGGACATTGCTTGAATTGCCGCATGGGATACCTTCACATGACACCTTTGGGCGGGTATTTGCGCAACTTGATCCAGGAGAAATTCGGAAAGGGTTTATGCGTTGTGTACACGTGATTGCGGAGTTGGTTGAGAAACAGATTGCTGTCGACGGGAAACGAGTGCGACGGTCTCATGATCGGTTCAATGAACAGGAAGCGATCCATATGGTGAGTGCCTGGGCGGTAGAAAACGGATTGGTATTAGGACAGGAAAAGGTTGATGAAAAGGCGAATGAAATTGTGGCCATCCCCTATCTACTACAATTATTGAATATCGCAAAATGCGTAATTACAATAGATGCGATCGGGTGTCAGAAGGAAATTGCGAAAATGATCGTGCAATCACAGGCAGATTATGTGTTGGCGACCAAAGAAAACCAAAAACATCTGCACGCCACACTTGAAAAGCTCTTTGAAAATGAAGAAGAACGCAAGGCCACCCACTGTGATTATCACAAAACTACCCACAAAAATCATGGGCGAATTGAGGTCCGAGAGTGTTGGGCAACTGCTGCGCCTGAGTATTTGAACTATATTGCTGAAGAGATTGGTGAATGGGAAGGACTGCGCAGTCTCGTGTTTGTCCGTTCACAAAGACGCATAGGAGAAAAAACATCTTCTGAAACCCGATTGTTCATTTCCAGTTGTGCACCCGATGCAAAGCAACTGCTCCAGTATATTCGCTGCCATTGGCATATTGAGAACAAATTACATTGGGTTTTGGATATGGCTTTTCGTGAAGATGAGTGCCGTGTCCGCCAGGGGTATGCGGCTGAAAACCTCGCAATCCTTCGTCATTTATGCTTGAACTTACTCAAACAAGAAAC
This sequence comes from Anaerolineales bacterium, assembly GCA_963675375.2. Classification (GTDB taxonomy): domain Bacteria; phylum Chloroflexota; class Anaerolineae; order Anaerolineales; family UBA11579; genus UBA11579. The sequence continues at coordinate 262,070 of OY776212.2, forward strand.
TACGGCTAAAGTCGGTATCAAAGCTAAACGCCTCAAAGCTGGTTGGGATATGAATTATTTACTCAAGGTGCTTTCTCTCTAAATGCGATTGCCCTGGAAGGTTGGATCAGTTTAGACACAATCTACAAGAAACACCTATAATGTACATTAAAACCGGGTGTTGGTGCAACCGGGAACATCCCGCACCTTCCCCACACAAACTCTTACAAAAGGTAAAGAGCATGGATCAAACACAAACCCCACAAGATTCCACCAAAAATCCGGCAGCCCGCTTGCCCCAAACCCTGCAAACGCTTGAAGCGCGTGCCCGCCAGCTAGGCGCCAGCCGCGCCATCGCCATTCCATCGGCACAGGTACCGGTGCAAGACCGGCTGGCCGAGCTGTGCCTGCCCCCTAAGTGCCCCAACTACGGCAAGGCAGCCAGCTGCCCGCCGCATGTCTCCGGGCCGGCGGGGTTCCGCAGCATGGTGGAAAGCCACCCATACGCGTTGGTGGTGCGGGTAGAGCACCCCGCCAAAGTACTCTTCTCGATGGAAGCACTGGGCGCGGCACAAGGCATGCACACTCTGGTCGCCGATGTGGAGCAAGCTGCCAAACAATTGGGGTATACGGCATCTAAGGGGTTTGCCAGCGGTTCGTGCAAGCCGCTGTTTTGCGCCGAGGAAGACGGCTGCCAGGAACTGCGGGAGACGGGCACCTGCCTGCACCCCGACGAGGCGCGGCCTTCCATGTCCGGCTTTGGGATCGATGTCTCTGTACTGATGCAAAACTGCGGCTGGAGCGACGATATCAGCTTGCAGCCCCCCAAGGAGGGTGAGGAGCGTATGTCCTGGTTGGCCGGGCTGGTGCTGGTGGGGTGAGGGACACCGGGGATGTAGAAAAACGGACGGGTTCCAGGATATAATCAACATAGACCTCTAACATCTACCGTTCGATCTACCAACAGCAAGGAGGGCAAGCAATGGCAGCCGAATCCAACCAAATTCCCCAATGGGCACAAAAACGCATTGAAGCCTGCCGGAAAACCGGCGGCACCGTGTTGGATCTCAGCCGGTTTGAATATGATGAGGAAGGAAATCTTATAGGAAGGCTAAACCACCTTACGCCACTTGATGCCCTTCCAGAAGCACTCCAGGAACTTGAACATCTGAAAAAATTGAATTTAGGCAATAACCAACTCAGCGCACTACCCGACTGGCTCCAAAACCTCAGCCAGCTCTCTTACCTCGACTTAAGAGGTAATAAAATCACCCCGCTAGACAATATGCATCCTGCCCAACTCACATTTCTTGACTTAAATGATCTGCACCATGAGACAAACCTCGATAGATTGCTATATCTTACCCAACTCTCCTCTCTCTACCTGAGTGACAACAATCTCACTGCGCTACCCGACTGGTTCCAAAACCTCACCCAACTCGCTTCCCTTGATCTGAGTAATACAAAGCTCACTACACTGCCCAGTGGGTTCCAAAACCTCACCCAACTCACTTCCCTTGACCTGCGTGACAATCAACTCACCGCACTGCCTGAAGGATTCGGAGACCTCACCCAACTCACTTCCCTCGACCTGCGGACCAATCAACTCACCGCACTGCCCAGTGGGTTCCAAAACCTCACCCAACTCATTTCCCTTGACCTGCGTGACAATAAGCTTACTGCACTACCTGAAGGATTCGGAGACCTCACCCAACTCACTTCCCTTGACCTGCGTGACAATCAACTCACCGCACTGCCTGAAGGATTCGGAGACCTCACCCAACTCGCTTCCCTTGATCTGAGTAATACAAAGCTCACTACACTGCCCAGTGGGTTCCAAAACCTCACCCAACTCACTTCCCTCGACCTGCGGGCCAATCAACTCACTGCACTGCCTGAAGGATTCGGAGGCCTCACCCAGCTCACTTCCCTTGACCTGCGTGACAATAAGCTTACTGCACTACCTGAAGGATTCGGAGACCTCACCCAACTCACTTCCCTTGACCTGCGTGACAATCAACTCACCGCACTGCCTGAAGGATTCGGAGACCTCACCCAACTCACTTCCCTCGACCTGCGTGACAATAAGCTTACTGCACTACCTGAAGGATTCGGAGACCTCACCCAACTCACTTCCCTCGACCTGCGGGCCAATCAACTCACTGCACTGCCTGAAGGATTCGGAGGCCTCACACAGCTCACTTCCCTCGACCTGCGTGACAATAAGCTTACTGCACTACCTGAAGGATTCCAAAACCTCACACAGCTCACTTCCCTCGACCTGCGTGACAATAAGCTTACTGCACTACCTGAAGGATTCGAAGACCTCACCCAACTCACTTCCCTCGACCTGCGGGCCAATCAACTCACCGCACTGCCCAGTGGGTTCCAAAACCTCACCCAACTTATTTCCCTTGACCTCAGTTTCAATCAACTCACCGCACTGCCTGAACGATTCGGAGGCCTCACCCAACTCGCTTCTCTCGACCTGCGTAACAATCAACTCACCGCACTGCCTGAAGGATTCGGATATCTCACCCAACTCGCTCACCTTGACCTCAATTTCAATCAACTCGCCGCACTGCCTGAAGGATTCGGAGACCTCACCCAACTCACTTCCCTTGACCTGCGGGCCAATAAGCTTACTGCACTACCTGAAGGATTCGGAGACCTCACCCAACTCGTTTCCCTTGACCTCAGTTCCAATCAACTCACCGCACTGCCTGAAGGATTCGGAGACCTCACCCAACTCGCTTCTCTCTACCTCAGTTCCAATCAACTCACCGCACTGCCTGAAGGATTCGGAGACCTCACCCAACTCGTTTCCCTTGACCTCAGTTTCAATCAACTCACCGCACTGCCTGAAGGATTCGGAGACCTCACCCAACTCACTTCCCTCTACCTGCGAAACAATCCTAAACTACAGATTCCAAATGAGATTTTAAGAAATTGGTTCGACCCGGCTTCTATTCTCGCTTACTATTTCGAAACTCTCCTTGCCAACCGTCCACTGAATGAAGCCAAACTAATCTTGGTGGGGCAAGGGAACGTAGGAAAGACCTCGCTAGTCAACCGCCTGATACATAACAGTTTTGATCCTATCCAATCGAGCACCCCAGGGATTCAGGTAACCGATTGGCAAGTAAAGGCTAACGGTGATCCAATTGACCTGCATATCTGGGACTTTGGCGGTCAGGAGATCATGCACGCCACCCACCAATTCTTCCTCACCCGGCGCTCGCTCTACCTCTTGGTATTGAACGTACGTGAGGATGAGATCAAGAACCGCATTGATTACTGGTTGAAAACCATCGAATCCTTTGGCGGTGATTCCCCCATCATCGTAGTTGGCAACCATGATGACTACAAGCAAGGACTGGATATTGATAAAGCCAGTCTACGGGAAAAATATCCCCAAATTATGGATATTCTGACCACTTCCTGCGAAAACGGGACGGGTATCTCCGAACTGAGAGAAATGATCACCACCACCATCGATCAGATGGCGCATGTGCGCGATGCAATTCCCCCCACCTGGTTCCAGGTGAAAGAACGGTTGGAAAACAAAAAGAAAACCATAGAAGAAGGCGGAGAAGGATTAACTTTGATCCCTTACCCAGATTTTGTCCATCTTTGCGAAGAAGAAAAACTTACCAACCCCGACAGCCAACGCGGCCTGATCGGCTTGCTGCACCACCTGGGGATCGTGCTCAATTTCCGCGATGAAGCTTCCCCGCTTTCCCTGCAAGAGACACAGGTGCTCAACCCGGCATGGGTGACCAACGGGGTATACAAATTGATCAATGACCCAGACTTGATCCACAAAGGCGGCATTTTCCAGGTCGAAGATGTGCGCCGCGTGCTGAGCGCCCCGGATTATCCCGATGACATCCACCGCAAATACATCCTCGACATCATGGAAAAATTTGAGCTGTGCTATTCGTGGGATAAACCCACCCATTATTTGGTTCCAAGTTTATTGGGCAAAGAGCGCGTGGAAACCAACCTGGATTTTTCTGACGCGCTGCGCTTTGAGTATCATTACGATGTACTCCCCAGCAGTTTGTTTGCCCACCTGATGGTGCGCTGCAGTGAAGAAGTGCAGCCGCCTTTTTATTGGCGCAGCGGTGTACTGCTGGGCAAAGGCGATACTCGTGCATTGGTCACCACCGACCGCGCCGAAAACATCCTGCGCCTGGCAGTGATCGGCAGCCCGGTAGAACGCAAAGATTATCTAGCCTTCCTACGCCATGAGATTGAAACCATCAACCAACGCTTTACCCTGGAAGTAAAGCAGTTCGTTCCCGTTCCGGGGCACCCAGAAGTGTTGGCGGACTACAATCATCTCAAAGTATTGGCGGAAAAAGGGGTCGAGAATTACATCCCGGTTGGGCTGGCGGAAGAGGTTTCAGTAAAAGAGATGTTAGGGGAATACCGCACTAACAGCAAAGCACAAACCAACAGGATCATTGACGCGATCAACGAAAATGAGAAAAAACGCTCTGCGTACGCGGCTCCACCCATGCCGCAAATAGACAGGGAACTGCACGAAAAAGTGGATGAGATTAAAAAAGGTATAGAGGAAAACAGCAAACAAGAAGCCGTACCTACAACTACTTCCTCCCCATTAAAAGGCTGGTTTTGGATCATCCTTACCTTGCTTGCTGCAATCGTAACCATTATTGCCAGCTTGTCTTATTTCCCACTTTCCAATTGGGGCACAGGTGCAGTCGTACTCATCACTTTGATTATGGCAGTAGTAATCTTATCCATTCTGGGACGCTTCAACAAAGAAGCCGCCGACGTGCTAGGCAAAATCCCCGGCGGGTTGGGCGAGTGGCTTACCGGCAGTAAAAGCGATCAAACCTAGAAATATTTTCGCTCCCCTGCAACCTTTTTGAGCGCCCTCCGTATAGGGTAGTGAAAGACATAAAATACGGAGAGAAAAATGAAAAAACAAAATGTTTTTATTCTGATGATCGTCGCCCTGGTGCTCACCACCCTGGCGTGCAGCTTTACCGTCAACCTACCCAATGCCGTCAAAGGCAATGGCGACACCAAAACCGAAGAACGTACAATCGAAAGTTTTGACCAGATCGACCTGCGCGGCTTCGGCAATGTGTATGTCGAGCTTGGCGACAAAGAAGCCTTAGAAATCTCGGCCGAAGAGAACCTGCTCCCTTACATCGAAACTTACGTGCAGGGCAGCACCCTGGTCATCGAAATGGAAAAGGGCAAGAACATTGTCCCCACCGAATCGATTGATTTCTACGTGACTGTGGTGGAACTAGAAGGCATCAAACTGTCCGGCCTGGCCGACATCAACCTGCCCGCCATCGAATCCGACAGCTTCACCATCACGATCAGCGGCAGCGGCGATATCGACATGAAAGGCCTGACCGCCGACAAGTTGGATGTCACCCTCAGCGGGTTGGGCAACCTGCAGATCGACGAAGGCCGCCTGCAAGACGAGGACATCCTCATCAGCGGCAGCGGCAAATTCAGCGCCGGCCATGTCGAAGCCGACCGGGTCAGCGTGCAGATCAGCGGCTTGGGCTCCGCCACAGTATGGGCGACCGAAACGCTGGATGTGACCATCAGCGGCGGCGGGGATGTGGAATACTACGGCAACCCGAACGTCAGCCAGAACATCAGCGGCCTGGGCGACATCGACCACCTGGACGACTAATTTCACCCAACAAACCCAATCGCCATTCAAGACAGCGCATGCCTTGAATGGCGATCTATCCTGTCAGTGATAGAATCAAAAAACGATCACAAACCTCTACCAATTTACAGACTACCGAAGGGAGAAGATGGAATGAACAAATTTATTTTTAGAATGATTATCAATGGTGTGGCACTTTACGCAGCCGTCGCGCTGGTGCCCGGGATCACTCCTGAAAACCCCAACCCTGTCTCTTATATCTGGTTAGCGCTCATCTTTGGGCTGCTCAACGCCCTCATCAAACCGGTCCTTAAGCTGCTCACCTGCCCCTTCATCCTGCTTACCCTGGGGTTGTTCACCTTATTGATCAACACCGCCATGTTCTACGCCACCAGCTGGGTAGGCGCGCAGTTCAACTTTGGGCTGTACATCGACGGCTTCTGGGCCGCTTTCCTCGGTGCGCTGGTCATCAGTGTGGTCAGCATGATCTTCGAAGTCATCTTCCGCGATGAACTCAAAGACCGGCGGCGGCGCCGGGATTAATGCCCCCAATATCTAAACGTAAAAAGGACATCTGCGGATGTCCTTTTTTTATTAGATCGAACAGAGTTCGATCTAATAAATTCAATTTACCTGCCCAGCGCGGCGGTGTCATCCACCGCTGCTCTAAAGCAAGTGCTTCTTTTCCGCTTTTTCCAAATCGTCGGGCAGGATGTTGAGGGTGAAGTAAAAAGTGGCCCCCTTGCCCTGCTCCGATTCGGCCCACAACTGCCCGTTGTGGCGGTCGATGATCTGCTTGACAATCGTCAGGCCGATTCCCGCGCCGCTGTAGCTGGGGTCGTACACCAGGCGCTGGAACGGGGTAAAGAGCTGGTCTTTACGGCTTTCGTCAAAGCCAATCCCATTATCCTGCAAATAAAACACCGGCGGCTTTTCATCTTTCCGGCAGCCAAAATGCAGCACGGCCTTGTCGCGCTCGCGCGTATATTTGATGGCGTTGGACAGCAGGTTGGTAAAGACCACTTCCATAAATTCCTGGTCTGCCCATATCTTGGGGCCTTCTTCAAAACTCACCTCAATCACCCGGTCGTTCAAATCCCTGGTAAGGTCGGCATACACTTTTTGGGCAATTTTGCTCAGGTCTACCGGCTGCAGTTTCATGCTTTGCTGCCCCAGACGCGAGAGGGAAAGCAGGCCGTCGATTAAGGTATCCATCTTCTTGCTGGCTACCACCACGCGTTCCAGAAGTTCTCTGGCTTCCTCATCCCAATCCTTGGCGTATTCATCGCGTAAGATCTGGCTGAACCCGTTCACCGCCCGCACAGGCGCCCGCAGGTCGTGGGAGATGGAGTAAGAGAAAGACTCCAATTCCATCATTTTTTGCTGCAATTGTTCGGTGCGGCGGGCAACGCGCTCTTCCAGTTCCTCATTGATGCGCTGGAGGGTATTTTCCACCTCTTTACGGTCAGAAATATCCAGCACGGTAATGATCACGCCCTGGCTGCGGTCCTCCGGTTCCAACAAGGCCGAGCTGATCAACACGTGGATAACTTCGCCATCCTTCTTTACAACGCGTGATTCCACTATCCCCATCCCGGTATATTCCATCAAGGGATAAAGCGTTTTGCCCACTGTCTCGTAATCTTCATCATTAAGGTACAGCATCCGAGTATTTTTACCCAGCAGTTCACCGGCAGAATAGCCCATCATTTTGCAAAAGACCTCGTTGACTTCAAGAAAAGTGCGCTCTTTGAGGATCAAAGAGCCTATCGGGGCAATCCGGAAAAATTCATCCAGCCGGCTTTTATATTTTTCCTGCTCGGTCACGTCAATCCCAATCACCAGGACCGCAGGCTTCCCATTATACATATACGAAATCGAGGTGGAATTGACCTTGCGGATTTCCCCACCGGGCTGCTGGATTTCCATCAAAGCGGGTTCGTTTTCCGTGCCTGCCATCGCTTTTTCTGCCCGGCTTTGGATCGTCTCCCGGTATCTTTCGGATACGGTATCCAACATCTCAACCCCGATCATATCCTCAGGGCGATCATAGCCCATGATCTTTGCCGCGGCGAGATTGGCAAACACATATTTCCCATCCTGGATCACCAGCAAAGAACTGGGCGTACTGTCCACCAAATCGCTGTACCGCTGTTCGCTTTCGATCAAAGCCAGCTCTGCTTCCTTACGCTCGGTATTATCGTGGATCACGGCCAAATGTTGCCCGGGGGTTATATTGGCAATGGCATAAAATTCAATATACAGAATATGTCCATCCCGATGGATCAATTGATAGCTGCTGGATAGCAGACCATCGGCCCTCAGCATCTCCCAATATTTATCGGTCAGGTAATCCAAATGCGGGCTGACCAGAAAATCCACGCCTTCCTCCAATAATTCTTCTTTGGTGTAGCCGGTCAATTGGCAAAGACGCGGGTTGAGGTCAATCACTTGACCCTCATCGTCAAATAATATGATCCCTTCACGGGAATGTTCAAAAAGGCTGCGGTAGCGGCCTTCGCTTTCTTGCAAAGCCTGCAAAGCCCGTTTTTCTTCAGTAACATCCTTCATCAGGACTATATGCCTGCCCGGCACATAATTTGCCACGGTGTAAAAAGCCAATTCCAGCAGCCGCCCGTCCTTATGTTCTACCTGGTATTCCCCAATCCGCACTCCTTGTTCTCTCAGCTTCACAAAGCGTTCTCGCCTCACCTCAGGAGAAACGTCCTTTGTAATACTGATCAAACCTCTTTCCAACAATTCTTCACGGCTGTACCCCAGCAATTTACACGCTGGCGGATTGAAATCCACATAGCGGCCACGGTCATCCAGCACAGCAATCCCCTCTTGGGCGCTCTCCATCAAAAGCCGGTAACGGGCTTCATCCACGCTGCTGAGCGGTTGACCTGTATGGGGTTGTTGTCTATCACTATCGATCATGACTACCTTTCCAAATTCTGCCAGGAAACGAATATTGTAAGCAATTCTACAAACCAAGTTATATTCATCTTATACCGAACAAAAGCAATCTACAACATTTTAAGATTCTATCTTTCCCCCATAAAAAAGATGCCAGCCAGATATTTGCCTGAGTATCACTCTCGGATTAACCTCATAAGTACAGGTTAAAGTCAAAGGCGTTTCTCGCGTGGGTGCTGAAGACTCCTGGTGTGCATCACGAGATAAACAGCCGCCCCTAGGCCAGGAAGGCCGAGGATCGCGATTCCCCAAAATAACTTTTGAGGCGTAGACAACGTGCTTTTCAATAGAATAACCAGCGCGTACACGATCACTACAATGCAGCCAAGAAGAACGATAAGACTAATAACCGCATGCCAAGTAACCGGTGTTTAGCCAGAAACTATCCATTTTACCCTCCTAGGTATTTTCCTCTTTTGCGGTCCATTCCACCCGATCTTGAAGTACTGAATAAAAATCCGGGCTGTCTGACAAAACGGTGTCCGGTTTATGCAAAACACCTTCTCATTCCGACTTATTCACCTCAACGGTGAGATGCACAATTTGGTTTTTCCCCTGGCACTGCGCCTTATATTGGTCTGGCGACAGCGGGTCGGTAGAAACCACGCTCGCCAGTGCCGAATATATGCCCGGGCCAATCTGCCAGACATGTAGGTCGCTTACCCGGTCGGCTTCCCGCTGCTCCAGGCCGGTGCGCAGTGCTTCGCGCAAATGTGCCGGCCCCTGCCGGTCGAGAAGCACTTTGGCCGTCACCTTCAGCAAGCCCAACGACCAGCGCGAAACCAAAAAAGCGCCGACCAAACCCATCACCGGGTCCATCCACACCCAGCCCAGGTATTTGCCCCCCAGCAGCGCCCCGATAGCAGTCAGCGAGGTGACCGCATCGGCAAGCACATGCAGGTAAGCCGAGCGCAGGTTGTGGTCGGTGTGTTCTTCTTCATCTTCATGGTGATGGTGGTGATGTTCTTCGTCCCCATGCACATGGTCATCATCGGCGTTCAAGATCAACGCGCTGACCACATTGACCACCAGCCCGACAACAGCCACCAAAATGGCCTGATTGAAACTGATCTCTACCGGGTTGATGAAACGCTCGACACTTTCCACCACCATAGTGAGGGCAAATACCCCCAGCACAATCGCACTGCTGAACCCGGCCAGGGAGTTGACCTTGCCGGTGCCAAAACTGTAAGATTGGTTACCGGCCTGTTTGCGGGCGTAAATGTAAGCCGCCGCAGTGATCACCAATGCAGTGGCATGCGACCCCATATGAATTCCATCCGCCAGCAAGGCAATCGACCCATAGATGATTCCGGCAGCAATTTCTATCACCATCATGACCGCGGTGATTCCAATCACGATCAAGGTGCGGCGTTCCCCGGTTTTCTTCTCACTTTGTCCAAATGTGTGGTCGTGTTTCCAGGCTGAAATGTCGGTCGGTTTCATACAGGGTCCTTATCGATTACCAATTAATTATGAAGCCACGGCGTTGACCAAATCGGCCAACAAACCATAGGCGGTGGTGTTGGGACTGGGGTCTGTCTCGATCAAAGACAGGCTGCCCAAAGCGTCACTCTCTAAAGTCACAATCGACGTGCTGCCGTCAATCGTATAGATCGGGGTATCCGGCCCAACCATTTCGGGAGCGACTTTGGCCTTGATCGTATCCCCTTCGCGGCGGGCAGAACAGATCAATTTCCAGCGTTTGCCCTGGTGCTTGGCGGCGGCAATCTTCTCCGGGGTGATCTCACGGATACCGGCCCGGTCTACCTGGTCGGGCGTAAAGGGTGTATCCATCATCACGGTGATCAACGCAGAGATTTTAACCGCCGAATCCCAGCCATCCACATCCCCGCTGGGATCGGTTTCCGCCAGGCCCACTGCCTGGGCGTATTTCACCGCATGATCGAACGATTCTCCCCCCTCCATGCGGGTCAAGATCAGGTTGGTGGTCGAATTCAGCACACCTAATATACCGGTGATCTGCAAGGCAGGCAGCGCTTCGCGGTACACCCCAAACACCGGTGCGCCATCCATCACGGTCGATTCAAATAAAAAGCGCACCCCATGTTCGGCGGCCAATGCTTTCAGGGCGTGGTAGCCGTGTACCACCGGGCCTTTGTTGGCCGTAACGGCGTGCATGCCGAGGGAAATAGCTTTCTCCAGGTGGGATAAAGCAGGCTGCCCATCGGTATAGCTCACCGGGGTGTTCTCCAGAAGCACGTCCGCCTGGCTGGCTTCAATGAACGCCAGGTTATCTTTTGGCGCCGGTTGGGCAGATAGACTGTCCAAAGATTTTTTCTGGTCGATGCAGGCCAGGGCCGCGTGCAGGTCTATCCCCGCCGGATCAATCGCCCGGCCGCGGCTGCCGGTGGCAATCGCCGTGACCAGCAGTTCAATCTCATAGCGCTGCGCCAATTCCTCTTGTTTGCGCAGCACCAAACGGGCAAATGCCTGCCCTACATTGCCAAATCCCAGCAGAGCTAATCGAATTTGTTTCATCAGTAATTACTCCTCAATTTTTATACGGGCGGCCAGGGCATGTGCGGCCGGTCTTCCGAAGGGAAGGGGAATATGCCCTCTTGTAATAAAATGTTGACCCGATTAATCGCTGCCTGGATTTCGCGCATACTGAGATATTCTGCCAACTGCTCGCGCAGTGCGCCGCCTGCAGAGAGGGTGGCCTTCACGCCCTCCAGCTGGGCAATCTCATCCTCGTTCAGCGCTTCTCCGGCAAAATCCCAGATCACGGTGCGCAGCTTGGGTTCAATATGAAAGCATACCCCGTGGTCAATCAGCCACATGTGGTCATTTTCATCTACCAGAATATGCCCTGCTTTGCGGTCGGTGTTGTTGGCAACCGCGTCAAATAAAGCCACAGCCCGTGTGCGGGCCAGGTCGGCTTGGTTAAAACTAAAATAATGATAATCGGGGTCGTGTTCGACATACCACTGCATCGAACCGGGGCCGGCGGGGGCTTCCTGCCGGTATATGGTGGGCGGCACCATATGCCAGCCGCCCGCTTCGCTGAGCAAGTAAGCGGCTACCTCGCGCCCGGCCAAAGACTCGCTGGGAAAATCCCACAGCGGGCGTTCGCCGCGCACCGGCTTATACACCGCTTTGCTGGTTACATCCTGATAAGTGACTTCACATAAAAAAGTATAGTTAGACCCCCACATAAACTGCCCGGTGACATGGATATCACCCAGCCTGAGATGTTCTAGCAATACCGCCTGGTCAGGAAGGACACTCATACAAGAAAGCTGCCTACGGATTAATATTTATGCCCATTCTTGCGCGAGCAAAAATGCCCTTCAGGGTCCATCGGCTGGCCGCACTGCTCACACAAAGGCCGCCCGCGGTTGGCAACTTCCATCCCCCAATGCACCAGGGCACGAATCTGGTCGCGCGTGCACCAAAATGTGACAATAATACCTTCCAATTCTTCCTCATCATCATCGTCTGCGCTGGCGGTAGGCACTTCCCTGGCAATCAATCCCACCATATCCAATTCACCATCATACGAGAGGCCAAATTCCGCCACCCGGAAAAGGGGTTCCACCGGGGGAAGGATGCGCATACGCTCTTCGTCGTACGAATTGGAAGATTCTTGCAGCATGGGCATGCGCTGGCGAACCTCTGCCAGGAACTGCTCCACCCCAATCGTCAGGGTTTGCAGCTGAAACTTTTCGATGATCAGCGTGATTACCTGGCTGGAAGTAGCCCCTTGCAAATAAAATACCCGTTTCCCAGGCGGGCCAATCGCGTCGGTGGTGATGTGGCTGACAGGTTTTAATTCGATTTGAGTATAAGAAGAATCGTCCATTAGATTGTCTCAGGGTTTTATAACATCAATTGGATTATAAAAGCAGGGAGCATGCTCCCAATAAAATAAGTATACCATTCTGGCGCTATTCCCCATCGCTTTCTTTTTCGGGAAGTGTATAGGGAATATGGTTCAAGTTGATCAGGTGCCCCCCCTGGTTGGGGGTGATATGTAAGGTGGTGATCGAAGCCGGGCTGACCATGATCCCCTGGAACTTATCCAGCGTCAGGCCGATAAAATAGGCCACCGCCAGCTTGATCATATCGCTGTGTCCCACACAGACGAACATGTCCTTGGGTTTATGCGCACTGCTCAGTTCAATCAACTGGTTGGCAATCCGCAGCTGGGCTTCGGCAAAAGATTCCCCTTCCGGAAAGCGCATTTGCGAAGGGGCACGCTGCACGGTTTTCCACAATTTGCGGGTGGCAAGCTGTTTGAGGGTTTTATCCTGCCAGCTGCCAAAGTCAACCTCCAGCAGTCCTTCCTTCGGGATCACCTCTAATTTCAGCGCTTCTGCCAGGGGCGCGGCGGTTTCCATGGTGCGGTCCAGCGGGCTGGCATACACCGCTTTAATCGGGTGCTGTTGAAGATGGTCTGCCAGCGCCTGCGCCTGGGCGCGGCCTTTATCGTTCAGGTGCACTCCGGCTTTACGCCCGGCGAGACGGCCTTTTTTCACATACTCGTTTTCCCCATGTCGGATCAGCATCACAACGGGCATAGCGGTACCTCTCATGTAGAATTAGACAAAAATGGTATTGGATGCCCATATTGTACCAGCCTTGCCCCGGCAGGCAAGCAGGCTCATTCTCCCACAGACATGCCTTTCTCAAAGTCAGAGATAAATCGATGAATCATATTTACCCTCATCTGCGAACCTATGAATTGTTTTGCTTTCCAGCGTGTAATGCGAATTGCTAAATAACTTGTATAAATTTATAAGTTTTTTCACGCCCCACCCGCCAGTATTTTGTTTAGAAAACGTTCTTCAGCCCTAACCAGAAATTTAGGGCATTCATTGGGGTGGGGCATGATAGAAACAATCTTATCCGGTAACGTTATTTCTCCCTTTCGTCATTTTGCATTCAATATTACTTGCAATTTATCAAACGATGTTGAGAAAACTATACCCCCCAAGATGCGTTTACTTTTCGGGAGCGACTTCGTCCCAAACAAGGATCAAATGTCCCGCTTCGGTCTCCTCTACCCGCCAGTGGGTCAGCGGCAGGGTAGCAGGGCCTTGGGTAGGTTCGCCTTCCAGGTCAAACTGCGAGCCGTGGCACGGGCACACCAATCCCGCCCCCTCCAGGTGCAGCTGGCAGCCCAAATGGGTGCAGGTGGTATCCAGGACGGTAAAGCCGCCGGGGGTATGCAGCAACAAGACAGGAATTTCCGGCAGCATGGTGATCGAGCCGGGCGGATAGCTGCCTGCCTCGCCCAAGTCCACCGGCGCTTTCTGCTCGGCCGGCGGCTGGTAAGAGAGATAGCGCACGAACACGGCAAACCCTGAAAGGGTACCCAGGCTGACCAATCCTACCCAGGCCATTTTAAGAAACTCGCTGCGAGAAAGTATTTTATCGTCCGTCATAGGCTGCTCAATGGTCTACCGCGTGGCATGCGTGGCAGTACTGCGATTCCTGCTCGTCCACATTTTGCTGGCAGTCTGTCCCCAGCACGGTGTTGAAGGTGAAATACGCCCCGGTGGCTTTGCCCACCATCTCAAAACTGCCGTCCGGCAGCTGGCGGGCATTCCACATCGGTTCTCCCTGCTCGGTCACGATGATCGTATCGCCTACCTGCAAATCCATGATCGGATTGAGAGCGGCCACCCTCAAAGCCAGGTCTTCCGGGTCGGTGATCGTGTAGGTCAGCGGGAGAGAGTCAATCGTGCCATGGCAGGTTTTGCACTGCACATACTGAATTTCGGTCTGATTGCTGTAAATATCGCCGTCCCCCATTGCCTCGCTGCGCGTGTGGCAGTCCACACAGTCCAGGGTGTACTCGCAGCGCACAAATTGGGCAATCGGCTGGTAATAGCTGGAGAGCCGCCCCAACTCAGAATCTTCCCTGGCGTGGAAGCTCATATCCTTCAAGCTGTAATTACCCCGGTTGTGGCAGGTGTTGCACTGGGTATAGGGGATCGCCGTAGTAAGTGTATGCTGCTCGGTGGCTGCCAGGTCTTCGCCCGCAGTGGGAGTGTGGCAGGCCGCACACCCGTCCAAACGGGCATAGTGCGAGCCTTCCATCGGCTGGGAAGAAAGATGGCAGGACAAACAATTCTCTCCAAATTGCTCCAAAAGCGGGCTTTCTGCCGGGTCGAAGGCGGTCAGGGCAGGCACGCCATCTTCATCCATCACCCTATCATCCGCAATCGCAAAAATGCCCTGCTCGGCGGTCAGGCTGTCCTGCTCGCCAAAGGCATAGCGCACGGTAGCAATTGCCCCCGCATAGGTAGCCTGCACGCTGGTCATCACCCGTTGGATATGATCGCGGTGGTCTTCCACCGCGCCGCTGTGGCATTCGCTGCCTCCGCAGCTTTGCTCTACTACCGCCAGGCTGGACGGGTTATCTCCGCCAATCATGGTGCTGTGCGCCAGGTCGGCATCCAGCGCCAGGCGTTCTCCGCCGTGGCAGACCACGCAGCCAAAAGCCTCCACCGGATGCGAAGCGCTGATCTCCGGCAGGTCGGCATGGCAGCTGAGGCAGTATTCTTCTTCGCCGGTCAGGCTGGGGGTTAAGGAAACCGGGGTCACTTGCGAACTGCGCAGGGCAAACACCAGCCCGCAGCTGGCAAGCAGCAAGGCCAACAAGACAATATGCAGGGAAGTAATAGGGGGTCGTTTCATCATTATGTGCTTAAAAACGAATCGCCTGCAAAAGGGTCAATAGCACGATCCCGGCAGCCAACACCCCGGCAGTGACCTGAGCTGCCCGGCCGCCCTTCGGCCACCAGCGTCCCAATTCTTCCGGTGCGGGGGCGGGCAGTAAAAAGGGCAGTAAACCCAAAATGGTGAGGATAGCCAAGGGAATCAGTACACCCATGAGGAACGGATCGCCAAAGCGGAGCAAGTACTGCACCCACAGGAAAAACCAGGGGGCATGCACCGCCGCATTTTCAGGCTGCGGGGCATCCATCGGCGCTGCGATGGGCGCAGGGAAAAAGGCCGCCAGCGCTACCAGACAAAACGAAGCGATCAGGACGGCCAGGATTTCCCGGCGCACCAGTTCGCCGCGGCTGATGCGAGCCTGCGATTCTCGCTCTTGGGGCGGGGATGCGGCAATCCCACCATCCCGGCGCACCCGGAAAATGTGCCACACGCCAAAGAAAACCAGCCCCAACATCAGGCCGTAGACATGCCAGGCATAAAAACGGGTGAGGGTTGGGGTGCCGGGGACTTCCCCGCCAACCACAAAACGGTAGAGGGAAAGGCCGATTCCGGGGATAGATTTGAGCAGGTTGGTGCCGGTCACCAGCATCCAATGGATATCGGTATCCCAGCGCATTACATAGCCGGTAAAATCCAAAAATAGCACCAGGACAAACAGCCCCAACCCGATCAAATAATTAACCTTGCGGTGTGCGGCATACCCGCCGGTAAAAACAACACGCAGCAAATGCACCAGGGTGGTAAGCACCAATGCCTGAGCCGCCCAAAAATGCAAATTGCGAATGAAGCCGCCAAAGGGCATCAAAAAGGTGATGGTCTGCACGGAGTGCGCCGCTTCACCTGCCGTGGGGATATAGGCAAACATCTCAATCGCACCGGTAACAAACAGCACCAAGATCAAGAAAACGGACACCCCGCCTGCGCCAAGGGTGTAGCGCAAGCGGGACTGTTTCTCCGGTATGGTAGGCGGGTGCAGGTGTGCGAAAAAAGAAGGTCTCATGATTGAGAACGATTATATTCAATCGCCGCTGGCTGCGGGCAATCCCTCCGGGACTAAATCCTTGTGGGCTGACCCCTTGACTTCATCGTACACCGGGAAGTAGCGGGCAATCACCAGGAAGGTGAGGATCGCGCCGGAAAGCACACCAACCAAGATCAATGTCTCTGGAACAGAAGGCACATAAGGCGTTTCGGAGACGGGCAGCTGACCGAACCAGGAATAGTTGAAGCGGTCTAAGGCAACCCCGATCAGCACCAGCAATGCCGAGGCCAGCGAGCCCCACTGGCTGCTGCGAATCTTGGGCAGCGAGAACAACACGATCGGGACGATCACCCCAATGAGGATTTCTAACAGGTAGAGCACGCTGTAAGTACCGCTGGTAAATACCAGCCCCAACTCACCGGTGTAGGCCAGTTCGCCCACGCGGAGCGCCAGGTAAATGCCCAACACCCACGGGATATACTTACCCAGTTTGGCGATCAATTCCTGCTTGAGACCGCGGCCGCTGGCAATTTGCATCAGGGTGCTGCCCACCACCACCAGCGCCAAACCGGCGCTGATCGAGGACACGTAGAAGAACACCGGCGAGATCATCGAATACCACAGGGGGTGCAAACGATGGGGCATGACCACAAACAGCGTCCCCAGGGAAGATTGGTGCAGAGTAGACAGGGTCACCCCGGCAATCACCATCGGGATGGTCAATTTTTTCAATTTCACAATCAGGTGATCTTTGCCCCATTTTTCCAGCAGCACCGGGCTGATCTCATAGACCAGGATGGTGGAATACAGCAAAATGCACCAGCTGACTTCGTAGAGCGCCGAGTGGAAATTGGGGAAAATAGTGAAGTGGTAAAAACGATCCCAGCGCCCCAGGTCCATAAAGAGGATCATCAGCACCGAGGCATACCCGATCAAACCGGTAAGCACAGTGGGGTACACCGCCGGGTGAAATTCTTTTTTCTGGAAAACGTATACCACAGCTGCCAGGGTAAAGGCACCGCCCGAAAAAGCCACCGTGGTCAGGTCAAAGCTGATCCACAAACCCCACGGGTTGGCGTTGCTCAGGTTGGTAGATGCGCCTAGCCCTTCAACCAAACGGTATAAAACGGCCAAAGCGCCGACGGCGGTCAGCCCGGCCAAAATATAAAAGACCTTTGGCAATTGTTTGATCTCTTGAATCACTTTATTCATCTTCTTGCCCCTCCTCATCGGGATGGGTGTCTGCTTCATGTTCGTTGTTGTGCTTGCGCGTCAGATAAATGCCGGTCAGGGCCACAGCCATCGCGCCAGCAACAGCCGGGGTCGTGCCGGTCACCTGCCGGTTCGAGAACCCGGAGGATATGGTAGACAACTGCGGGAAGCTGGTCTCGGCAAAGACGGCCGGCAGCAGATAAAGCGAAGACGTGCCGCCGTTCTCATGTTCGCCAAAGATATGCTCCTGGTACACGCCCGGTTTTTCTTCGATGCGCTTGCGGGCTTTCTCCAGCATTTCATCGCGCTCGCCAAATTGGATCGCCCCAGAAAGGCAGGTGGCGGCGCAGGCCGGTATCTCGCCTTCTTCCAGCCGGCCGGCACACATATCGCACTTGACGATCAGCGGAAGTTGTTCATTCAAGTCCATCTTGGGCACTTCAAACGGGCAGGCATACATGCAGTAGCGGCAGGCAATGCAGCGGTCTTCATCGTATTTCACAATCCCGTCTTCGGTGCGGTACAGTGCGCCCACCGTGCAGGCCGAGACACATGAGGGGTCATCGCAGTGCATACAGTGGAAGGGCGCAGAGTAACGCTCCAGGTCAGGGAAGGTGCCCAGCACGCCGGATTGCTTCATCCAGATGCGGGAGGACGTCATCGAGACGTTATTTTGCACACTGCACGCCACATTGCAGGCACGGCAGTCAATGCACAAGGCACCATCAATCAAAAAAGCGTATTTTCCTTTATTGGTATTTGTCATCAGTATTCACTCCAGTCGCCGGTGCTCAGGCGGTCACCTTTTTAATCGATACAAACGTCTGGCTGAGGGCTTGCCCGCCGCTGATCGGGTCGGTAAAGGTCACATGCAAGTTTGAATCGCTTGCGCCGTTCCCATAGGCGGTGGTCAGCCCTTTCGAGCGGTGTCCGTACCCAAAAGCCATAAAAATGCAGTCGGGGCGGATCGCCTCGGTGACCAGGGCTTTGGTGGTGGTTGTGCCGACCGGGCTGGTCAACTGGACATAATCATCGGTTTCGATGCCGTATTCTGCTGCCGCCGAAGGGTGCAGCCACGCGCGCGGCTCATCCTCATACTTATGCAGCAGTTGATTGTTCTGGGTGGCAGATTGGGTGTGCTGCCCGACCTTGCCGGTCAGCAGATAAAACTCGTTATCGGCGGGCACGGGCGGTTCTTCCCAGGTAGCCCAGGGGGAAAAGCCGGCATTGGCAAGCGTATTGGAATACACCTCGATCTTGCCGCTGGGGGTGTTGAAAGTGATCTCTTTGTCTTCTTCATCCAGCTCGGGGGCCAGGTAGCCCTGGGTTTTCAGAGTTTCCAGGTCGTACCCCAGCGGAGCCAACTGCTGCCGCAGGTAGTCTTCCTCATCTTCATATTGGAAGTAGTCGGACAATTCCAGGCGTTCGGCAAGCTGCTTGTAAATCCACAAGGCAGATTTTGCCTTGCCCAGCGGTTCGATGACGGGCTGGCGGATAAAGATTTTTTCATCGACAATATGCAGCGGGTCATAGCGCTCCAGGTAGGAGGCTTCCGGCAAGATCACATCGGCAAACCAGGCCGACTCGTTGGCGAGAATATCGACCACAACGATAAAGTCCAGTTTATTGAAAGCTTCAATCGTGCGCTTGCGGTCTGGCAAAGACGCGATCGGGTTTTGCCGGGAGATAAACCAGCCGTGTGCTTGGTAGGGATCGCCGGAGATGATTGCATCGCGCAAATCCTGGAACACACCCAACTTCAACGGCACCAGGGGGTATTTCCACGGCACGCCATCCAAACGGCGGGCAGTGGTGCGCGGGTAAGGCGGCTGGGGCGGGGTGCCTAGATTGATCCCGCTGGCTTCGGCAGCCAGACAGTCATCCCTGGTAAGCAGAATACCGCTCAACGCGTTCAAGGTGGTGATCGCCCGCTCGGTTTGGAAGGAGTTGATAAAGTTTGAGGAACGCCAGCCGGGGTGCGCCATCGCTTTCTTCCCGGCGGCGGCAAAATCTCTCGCCACACAGCGAATCTGGTCGGCTTCAATCCCGGTGATCTCTGCCGCCCATTCGGGGGTGTACTGCTCAAAGGCAGCCGGCATATCGTCCAGGCCTTCCACATACGGCCGGATGCTGTCCAGATCGGCTAAATCTTCTTCCAGGATAGTGTGGATCATCGCCAGCAAAAAGGCCGAATCGGTACCAGGCCGCACCGGGAACCACTGCGAAGCCATCGCCGCCGTTTTGGTAAAGCGGGGGTCCAGGTAGACCAGTTTTGCGCCCCGGTCGACCGCCCGGATGAGGGCATTGGTCTCTGAAGTGGAGATCGCTTCGGCCAGGTTGCGCCCAACCAACAAGATAAATTCCACATCATCGTAATTGCGAGCCGGTTCCTCAATCCCGTAGGTCACCAGGTAGGCGCTCACCATCGCATTGAAGCACAGGCTGCGCTGGGTGCCGTAGTTGGGGGAACCAAAGCCGTTCAGCAGGTTCTCGAACTGCGTCTGAGAAAGGTTATGGGTGGAAGAAAAGACCATCGCTTCGGGGCCGTAGCTATCCCGGATGCGGTTCATATTCTCTGCCACCAGGTCCAGGGCTTCTTCCCAGCTGGCTTTGCGGAACAATCCTTCCCCGCGGTTTCCCACCCGGATGAGGGGTTCGGTGACCCGGTCGGGGTCGTAGGTATTCATCAGGCCAGATTGGCCGCGGGCGCATAAACGCCCTTTGGAATGGGGATGGTCGGGGTTGCCTTCCAGTTTGACCACCCGTCCGTCTTCCACTTTTGCCAGCACGCCGCAGCGCCATACGCACATCTCGCACATGGTCGGGATGTAGCCGTTGCCTTCTGCATCGATCAAACCGGCTTGCTGGGCGGAGGCAATCACTTCGGGGGAAAGGAAGCGGCTGATTGCCACTGCCCCCAGGGCGGTGCTGCCCAGTTTTAAGAAATCTTTACGAGTCAAATTTTTATTGGTCATCGCTCATCTCACACTGTACATTGAAAGGAATGTCCGAGTTCAATGTACGCTGGTGTTATTGGTGTAGTTTATTCTTACGAGACAGCCCGGCGCGATCAATGAGGTAGAAGAGCAAAAGCGCCGTCAGGGTGAATACGGTAATAAATAAGAATGGACTTACGCCCCACAGGGTAGGAATGACCACGTTGCCGTAGTTGGCATAAGAGGATAGTTTGGGGAACACCGCTTCGTAGGTGAGGCCGTAGAGTACCGCACCGGTCAAAAAGCCGAGCATGCCGGGTATCAGGTAGTCCAGCTTGCCTTCGCCCGCGCCGGACACACAGGTGCCGGGGCAGAAACCGGCCAGCGCCATGCCGACCCCGAAGATCAGCCCGCCGACCATGTTGCCAACCAGATAGGTAGCAGGCACATTCGGGAAGGTAATCGCACCCAGAGCTTTGAGGGCGTATAGGCCGCTCATGGCAACCACCAGGGCAGTCATCATGAATTTCAATACAGTTAAGTCCGTGAAGCGGAACACGTTCACAATCTTGTGATATTTGGTCAAACCGGCTTTGTGCAGTAAAAAGCCAAACGCTGCGCCGAGGATCATTGTAGGAAAAATATGCATGATAAATTCCTTTGCTCTCTTAGTAATTCTTGCGGTAAACCAGCCAGGCGGTCAGGATACCGGTGACAAACATGCTGCCGATGAAAACGAAAGCAGCCGGGGCCAGCAGCATCCCGCCCGAAATTGCCAGGCCGCTGGTGCAGCCGCCTGCAATGCCGGCGCCGTATTCGAGGATGATGGCGCCCACAAAGAGGAGCAGCCAGCGTTTCCAGGTCTTTTTGCCCATCGTTTCGTTCCACTGGGCATCGTCGTTGGTGCGGAATTTGAACGTGCCGCTGGTAAGCGCACCGATGGCGCCGCCGATGAACATCCCGATCAGCAGGTAGACCTGCCAGGAGATGCCGGCGGGCATGATGAAATTGAAATACATGTTGTCGAACAGATCGGGGGCCACTTTCTGCCCGATCATGCCGGCGATATTCTCAAAAGCACCCGATGCGCCCATAATATTGTCGGTGAGCAGCACGGTAAAAATGCCGACCAACCCCAAGCCGATCCCGGCCACGTAGGGGGACCATTCTTCTTTACGGAATTGAGCAACTAACCATTTCATCTTGTTCGTTCTCCTTCTACTCTTTGTCGTCCAGGTCGGCCAGAGCTGTGAACACTTTAGCGGCCTTCTTCGGTTTCTTCAGTAATTTTTTCAGGGCTTTGCGGCCGGGTTTGTCCAGCTTTTCCATCTTGGGCAGCAAACCAACCACGTCTTTATCAAAGCCTTCCACCGTTTCCGGCACCGCTTCGGTAGAAATGTGCAGCCAGCCTTCGTTCACGCTGACGAACAGCAGCCCACCGCCAAGCAGCACCATGCTCAACACGCCCAAGATCAGGTTGCCGACATTCAAATCGCGAATGCCGAGAACAGCCTCGTCGTAATTTTTGTTGAAATCGACCAAATCCTCTTCATCAAGCTCGATAGGAGCATTCCCGATCGGACTGACGGAAGCCACTTCGGCGGCGGGGGCGCTGCTTGCTTCGGCTGCAGGTGCAGCGGTGTCTTCTGCGGCGGGGGTGCTGCCCTCGCCCAGGGAGACACCCAACAAGGCAGCATACTCACCGGCCAAATCCATATAATCGTCGTGGCAGGCGCTGCAAGAGGCAGCCGGGTCGGAGAGCGGGTCCACCATACCGGTGTGGGCTTCTGCTTTCACCGTGCTTTGCACATTGCCCGCATGGCAAAACTCGCAGAAGTCGCCAAAGGCATGCGGGGCGTGCCAGGTGGTGCCATCGTTATTGACCGGCATTTCTCCCTGCACTTCGTGGCAGTTCTTGCAAGACGAAGCCTGAGAACCGCATTGGGCGTTGGCGGTCGAGGCAGGGAACAACAACCCCACGCCGATAAATAGCATCAGCACGCCGAAAATAATAAATAAAACCGAATATTTCTTATGATGTGTTCGCATTTAGCAATATCCTCCAAACTAACCCTTACAATATAAATTTCAACCACTTATTGCAGCAGATACGCCACAAGATACGCGCAATAGCGCGCCTTCCTGACCCGCTCCCCTACGGGTCAGGAGGAAACGGCGCTGTCCAGGTTGCTCATCTCCGAGATCACCTTCAAGCGGTTGATCACGTCAGAGCGTTCCCGGCATAAATCTGTGAAGGTATGAGCAACTTCTTTCAGCCATTCCCCCATTTGGTCTTTTTTGCGATCAGTCAAAACAGGGATATCCTCGGCAGCCTGGGTCAGCGCATCCGCATCCAATTTGTGGACGGAAGCCAGGTACTGCATACGGGCCTCCTGCTCGGCAAGATCGGGCGCTTCGGTATAGAACTGCCCAGCCATGAAAGCGGCATGGTGATTATCTTTGACGTTGATCAGGTTGCCAATGCAGTTCAACCCGGCATGGCATTTGTGATACTGGGTCGGCTGCACACTGCTGCCTTCGGCAATTTTCTTGCGGGAAGCATGGCAGGCTTTTTTCCCCGAAGTGCTGCTTTGCATCAACGTGCAGAAGGGACTGCAATTGCTGATCTCGGTCAGGCAGTTGCCTTCCAGGTCGATGGTCACCGCACCCACATTGGCAATCTGCCCAAAAATGTTTTGGATCGACTGCACGCAGTGCAAGGGGAGCACATCCAGGGCGGTGGAAGCATTTTCTGCTCTATTTCGATCTGTTTTACAGATCATTTCATCAATCTCTGCCGCGTGGAAGCGCCATTGATTACCTACCTTCACACCGGTCAGCCGGCCATCCTTTAACATGCGGTAGATGGTCGTGCGGTCGATAGAAAGCAGGGATTGAACTTGTTTAGATGTTAGTAATTCTGTCATTTTGCCATCATTTGCAATATATTTCACTATCATTCAATAGTAAATCTAAAGATAAAAAATAGTCTCTGACATTTGTCCCGTCTGTTATAGAAAATATCTATAACCACCCATAGATATTCACACTATCCTTCTAACTAAGGCAAAACGACTGCTAAAAAGCGCTCCTAAAAGGAGCAATTACCCGGGTAATACGCGGTTACAGACAGAAGATCACCCACCCGCTCACCAGTGGGAAATTAATTTTCATGTACAATTAAAAATAAACACCGGGAGTCCCGATGATTGATCTGACCAAACTTCAAGCCTTTGTACAGGTTGCAGAAACACTCAATTTTTCAGAAGCCGCAAAACGTCTCAGCCTCTCCCAACCCACCATCAGCCATCACATCAAAGTGCTGGAACGCGACTTGGGGGTCACTCTTTTTGACCGCTCGACCAGCAAACTTTCTTTGACCAATGCCGGGCGAGTACTGCAACCCTGGGCGCGCAAACTGCTGCGCAATTCAAACGAACTAAGCGAAATGATGGCTTCCCTCAACCAGCAAATGGTGGGGGAACTGCGCATCGCGTGCAGTACCACATCCGGGAAATACATCCTCCCGCAGCTGGCTGCCCGTTTTAAACTGCGCTTTCCCGGCATCCAGGTGAGCATTTTGTCCTGCATGCCGCCCAATGTGATCTTGCGTCTGCTGGAAGGCGAAGCCAACCTGGGGGTACTCAGCTTTGAAACCGTGGAACCGGGTATGGACATCACCGAGTTCTTTGAAGATTCGATTACCCTGATCGTCCCCAAGAACCACCGCTGGGCACATTACACGCACATTGAACCCGCCGACCTGCTGGACGAGCAGATCATCATCCGGGAACCTACTTCCGGCACCCGCAAGGTGATGCTGGAACAGTTGGCAAAATTCGATATTACGATTGATGATTTGAATGTCTTCCTGGAATTGGGCAATGCAGAGGCGATTGTAGAGACGGTTGCAGCCGGATTTGGGGTTGCTTTTGTCTCACGGTTGGCAACCTCCTGCCCCCTTGCGCTGCGCAATGTGGTAGAAGTGCCGGTTGCCGGGCTGGAACTAAGGCGTAAAATTTACATGGTGCGCAACCAGATCGAAAGCCCCAACCACCACCCGCAGGAGGTCTTTTGGAGCTTTGTGCATAACCCGGAAAATATGGATCTGCTCCAGCTTGCCACAGATCAAACCTAAGAGTAAGCGCTAGAAAGGCAAGCAAACTAAACCCTGCCCCGCCCTCTCCCTGTGCACCTGCATGTCATTAGTATGATGTGAGAGAATGAGGAGGACACAGCAGATCGACTGTCATTGGGTCCATGGAGATCGTTTCGGAGTGTCGGTCGCTGTGTCCATTCTGTCATTAGCCCGAACAGTTACTGGGACAAAAAGTCCGTATTTGCTAGTGAGGGCTAAACACATTATAAGAGGACACACATGAAAAGCAAAGAGAGCTATGTAGGAATTGATGTCAGCAAAGACAAACTGGATGTAGCCTATCAAGGGATAGCAAAAGCCCAACAATATCCAAACAATCCAGCAGGGATCAAGAAGTTAGTAAAAAGCCTGCGCCAAGCCGAAGGGGTGAACCGGATTGTGGTGGAAGCCACAGCTGGATTTGAGCGGGAAGCCGTGCATCAGATGTTAGACATTGGACTTCCAGTGGCAGTCCTGAATCCGACTAGAGTACGGCGGTTTGCTCAGGCACAGGGATTACATGCCAAGACAGATGCGATTGATGCTCATGTATTGGCTGATTTCGGACAGGTGATGAAGCCGGATATTTGGCAGCGAAAAAATGAATTTGAGGAGCAAATTAGTCTCAGGATCACCCGACGCAGGCAATTGATCCAGATGCAGACCGAAGAAAAGAATCGTCTGACCACCGCTCATCCGCACAATATTGCTTATATCAAAAAACATTTAGTCTGGCTCAAAGGTGAGATTAAGAGTTTAGAGCAGGAACTTAAGAGATTGATCCAATCTAACCCGTGCTACCAGGCTAAGGTTGATCTTTTGGAAAGTGTCCCTGGGGTTGGCCCGGTGACAGCCTTGACGCTGATTGCAGAAATGCCAGAACTTGGACATGCCAATCGCAAACAGATCGCAGCTCTGGCTGGTGTGGCACCCTACAACCGGGACAGCGGCAACCGCAAAAGACGCCGCCATACCTTTGGTGGACGGAGTACTGTACGCTGTACTTTGTATATGGCAGCCTTATCAGCAACCCGACATAACCCCAGGATCAAAGAATTCTATGAAAGATTATTAGCCAATGGAAAAGAGAAGAAAGTCGCTCTAACTGCGTGCATGCGCAAATTATTGGTGACCTTGAATGCAATTGCCAGAGATCAGAAACCCTGGCAATTTGCTTGACTTTTATCACAGTTACTCTGAATGAGCCGATCGCCAGATCGGTGAAAGAAGAATCTCGGAAAGGACGCATGTCTATCTGTAAAAATCTGCCGAATCAGTATCCATTCGTCCAAAACGGCATTGTCCAACACCCTTATCTGGTGGCAGAAGTGCCGGTTGCCAGGCTGGAGCTAAAGCGTAAAATTTACGGTGTAAGCGCGATTACAAAGACGAGCATACTAAACCCCTGTTCCACCTTCTCCATACACCTGCATGTCATTCTGATTGAGCCGATCGCCAGATCGGTGAAAGAAGAATCTCGGTAAGGCCTCATTTCTATCTGTGAAAACCTGCCGAATCAGTATCCATTCGTCCAAGATGGCATTGTCCAACACCCTCATCTGTCAGAAAAAGCGAAATTGACCACAGGCCTATATCGTAGAGAAAAGACTGTCTGATTCAACCAAACAGAGCAGTGCTTAATCATAAAAGAAGGCGACCAAATTGGCCGCCTTCTCTTAAAAGGGGTGTGCTAAAACACAAGTGACAGACCAGCCCCTTGTGCTTCCAACAAATTTAGAAAACGTAGGTCTGGGCTGCGCCTTCCACATCCATCAGGTACGGGGGCGCTTTTTTAATCTTGATGCGCGGGTCACGCAGGTCTTTGGGATCAATGTCTTTGTTTTCCAGCGCCAGCTCGCATAATACGATCTCGCCGCCGAGGTCCAGAATGTCATTGAACAGTTTGACCGGATTCGGTAAACCTTTGGGGGTACCGAGTTTTTCCAATTCCCCTGCCAGCATCCAACGGGCACCTGCCGGGCAGATGAAGATATGCACGTCATAATCCACTGCTAAGCCTGAGGTGGAAAAGATCAGGGTGGGCATAATGCTTGCCGGGGTATCCCCGTTGCATACTACTGCCATTTTTTCAGTCATTGTTTTCTCCTTGTGTAAAAAATAGTTGATGTTTTTTTGTTTTTTTATTAAGATCAGTCTGCGCCAACAGGCTGGCTGACCATTTTTTCTTCCGGTACCGGCTTGAGTGCATGCACAAACAAGGCGGTTGTGCGCAAGAGCGCATGGGCAAACTTGGTAAAAGGCAGCAGCAAGACCAGTTCCGCAGAAAAGGCAATGTGCACCAACAGCATCCAATAGCCCCAGGTGGCTTGCGGTAAGTACAGGCTGAGTTCGACAATAAAGCCGGTCATGCCGCTCACCCACAACAAGATCAGGAAGACCCAATCCGAAAAGGTGGAGTTTGCATGGGCTTTATCCACTTTGCGCAGCCGTTTTACGATCAGGGTGGTAACCCCATAGATCATCAGCGCGCCGGCCACCGTCCCCAGTAAGCGGATCGGGTGCCAGAGGGGCATAAACGTGCCGGTCGATTTGATCTTGACAATGTCCAAAACGTAGTCCAGGATGGTTGCCAACAGTAAACCGAGGAAACCCCAGATAGCCGCCGCATGTACAAACCACTTACTGAGGAACCATGGCTGGGTATCTTTATCGTCTTCACAATCTTGACGATAGCGCTTTTGCCCCAAAGCCTGCCTCCCCACAGCCTCCCAAAGGGACTGCCACCAGGCCTTGCGGTCTTGTTTGAAGAAGCTACCTGCCGTAAGCCCGGCATTTTTAGAGATTTTGGCGATCATGTTCAAGATCACCGCCACACCTAACGTGCCGACAATGATCAACATCCATAAACCGGCGGTGTGCACAAATTCGTAGGGCAAAAATTCAAACAGTTTCAGTTCGCCGCCGGGAATCGGCTCGCGGTTGGTGTACATGAACAAGAACAGCATGAGATTGATCAACACCAACATCAGGCCGCCCAACACAGGCCTGGAAGCAAAGATTTTGCCCAGGCCGGTAAAGTCGTAGCTGGCGATAGCGTAGTTCCGGGCTGCCATCATAAAAGCGGCCGGTTCTGCCTGCCGCGGGCAGGTTTCAGAGCATTCGCCGCAGTTGTAGCACAGCCACAGTTCCGGGCTGCCCACCAGTTCGTCCGTCAGGCCCAATTGGGCATAGCGGATCAATTTGCGGGGAAAGTTATCCTCGGCGGTGGTCAGAGAACATACGGCCGTACAGTTGCCGCAGTTGAAGCAGGCATCAACCTCAACACTGCCGTAATCTTTGATGTCGGTCAACAGGGTAGGGTCAAGTCTTGCAGTCATCTTCACTGCTCCTTTCTGCCCGCCAGCGCATAGAGGTAATAATCGCCCTCCTGGCCGGTTTCTTCCACCAGGTCATACTTTTTCATCGCCACCACATGCCACAAAACCTCATGCTGGGGCAAACCGGCCGCTTCGGCAATCTGGGGGATGGTCATTGGTTTTTCTTTCATCGCTTTTTTCAGCGCGCGCCTGACCTGCTGCTGGGCTTTCAGGTGTTCCTGCGCCGCTTCAGCAGTATCGGCATGGGCTTCTTTCAGCGACTTGAGCAGCGCTGTTTTTTCCTTGGCGGTCATTTTGTCGCTCATACAGGCACCTCCACCAATTCGTCCATTCCCGGTATCTCGGCCGCAATCGCATCCAACATAACTTCGTACTGGCCGATGGTCCAACCCTGCACATCAATCGCCTGATTCGGGCAGGCGCTGACGCAGGAACCGCAGCCCACACAGTTCGCCGGGGAGACCACGGCTTTGGGCATCGAAACGCCGCCCACCATCACATCTTCAATTGCGACTGCATCCTCGTAGGGGCAAACTTCCACACACTTCCCGCTGGCATCGCATTTCTCCAGGTTGACCTTTGCCACAAACGGCTCGATTTCAACTTCGCCTTTGCCCAGCAAGATAGCCACTTTGGCTGCCGCGGCTTTGGCCGCCGCCACGCTCTCCTGGATGTTCATCGGCCCTTGGGCGGTGCCGGCCAACACAATGCCAGGCACGGCGGTTTCCACCGGCCTCAATTTCGGGTGTACTTCCAATAAGAAGCGGTCATTGCCGGAATTGATCTTCAACAGGCTGATCAGGTCATCCACCGGGTTGGGCATCATCCCTACCGAAAGCACCAGCAAATCCACGGGCACATCAATCTCCAACCCATTGCTGAGGTGGTCGTGCATGCGTACCAGCATAGCTGCGTCCGCATCGCCGGGGTTCACCTGCGGGGCGTCATCGGCATGGAAGCGCAAGAAGCGCACGCCATCTTCGGAGGACTGGAGATAATATTCCTCGTGGCCGCGACCGTAGGTGCGGATATCCTCGTAGAAGTCGTACAAATAGGTTTTGGGGTAGCGTTCTTTGATCTCTTCGGCCAGGTGCAAAGTTGCCGTGCAGCAGTAACGCGAGCAGTAGTCGTTGACCTTGCCATCTTCCAGGGGTTCATTCACCCCAGGGATATGGCGGCTGCCCACACAGTGCATCATGCCAACACTTTTCACCGGATGTCCGTTGTAAACCAACTGCTCCTCATCTTTATGCAACGACATCCAGCGAATCATCTGCGGCAGGGTAAGCACTTCGGGGAACTCCCCGTAGCCATATTCGCCCTGGCGGGGTTCGTAGGGCTTAAAGCCGGTGGCAACCACCACAGCGCCTACATTCAACTGCACTTCTTTTGGCTTATTTTCAAAGTCGATCCAGGTGCCGTTAACTTTGGCACATTCTCCACATTGGATGCAGATATCCCAATCAATCGCCGGTTCCGGCGGATAGCAATCCGGGTAAGGCTTGTAGATCGCCTTACGCCTGGTCAGGCCGTAGTTGAATTCATCGTCCACTTCAACCGGGCAGGCCGCAAAAACGATCTCGCTGGCATCGTTGCCGGGTGCCACCCCGCGCGATTGCACGGTAACGGTGGCATGGAAATCGCCCAGATAGCCGCTCATCCCGGTCAACTCGGCCTGGGTGAGTACTTCGATATCTTCATGTTGGGCCACCTGCTGGATGAGCTTATGCAGCCCTTCTCTGGCCGGTTTTCCGGTGGGGAAAACTTCCTCCCACCCGGCAATCCGCCCGCCTAAAAAGGGCGTCTTTTCAATCAGGGTTACTTTGATGCCCTGCCTGGCAATATCCAGGGCGGCGTTCAAACCGGCCACCCCGCCGCCAATCACCAGGGCACGTTTCTTTGCGCCCAGTTTGATCGGTTCAAGCGGGTCCATCAGGCGCACTTTGGCAATCCCGGTGTTCATCAACACCACCGCTTTTTCGGTGGCGTGCGGGTCACCGTGGTGCACCCAGCTGTCCTGCTCGCGCAGGCCAACGTGGTAATACAAGTAGGGGTTCAATCCGGCGCGGGAAACGGTTTTACGGAAAGTTTCCTCATGCAGTGAAGGCGCACAAGCGCCAATCACCACCCGGTTCACTCCGCGCTCGCGGATATCTTCTTCAATCAACTGCTGTCCGGCATCGGAGCACATCGACATATTGGTGCGGGAAACAACCACGTTCTCCTGCTTTTCCAGCAGTTCGCGCACTTTCTCGCACTGCACCGATTCGCTGATGTTGCCGCCGCAGTAGCAGGTGTACACACCTATGCGGATGTCTTGGTCTTTTTCGTGTTCGGCCATTTAGACAGCCTCCTTGACAGGGGCAGCAGCCCCGTTTTTCTTCGTCCGCAGGTATGCCGAGGCTTCTACCGCCGCAGAGCCGGCGCTGATGATACTGTCCACAATATCCATCGGGCCGGTAGCCGCACCGGTGGAGAAGATTCCTTCTCGCGTGCTGATGGCAGGCGCAAAGTTGGGGTCAGGGATTTGAATAAAGCCATCTTTCTCCAACCCAACGCCGTATTGGCTGACCGGGTTGAAGCCGGGGAGCATCCCGACCGAGAGTACTACCAAGTCGTGGGCCTGCTCTTCCACACGGCCGTCCTCATCAATCAATTCCACCCGCAGCACCGGGTTCTGGTTTTCATCTTCGCTGATCTTGGCAACCTTGCCTTTAACGAACTGGATACCCATTGCCTTGGCATTCTGGTAAAACTGTTCGTACCCTTTGCCAAAGGTGCGGATGTCCATGTAGTAAATCGTGATGTCGGCCAGCGGCAGGGCGCCAGAGAGCAGCATGGCCTGTTTGATGGCATACATGCAGCATACCCGGGAGCAGTATTCCACCCCCAGGGTCTCATCGCGCGAACCGGCGCACTGGACATAGGCAATTGAATCTGGCATGCGTCCGTCTGAGGGACGGAGTACATGCCCGTAAGGCCCGGTGGGAGCCAGCAAGCGTTCCATCACCAAGCCATCAATCACATTGCGGTATTCCGCCGCGTGGTATTCTGCTTTGGCATCTACCGGGGTGGTCTCGAAGCCGGTGGCTAACACCACCGAATCGGCCTCAATGTTGAAATATTCCGGCTGCTGCGTAAAGTCGATGGCATCTGCGGCACAAGCGGTGATGCACTTGCCGCAGAAGATACAATGATCGATATCGATCACTGCTTTTTGCGGTACGGCGGTAGAGAAAGGCACAGCCGCCACGCGGATAGCGCCCAAATCCTGGTCAAAGGAATTGAACAAATCTACCGGGCAGGCGTATTCACACTGGCGGCAGCCGGTGCAGGCGTCCACGTTCACATAACGCGGCTTTTGCACCACGGCAGCCGTAAAGCCCTGGTCATTTTCGTCGATATTTTCGATCTCGCAGTAGGTGAGCATATGGATGTTATCGTGGTGGGCTACTGCGGACATTTTGGGGGTGGTAATACAGCTGCAGCAATCCAGGGTGGGGAACACTTTGCTCAAAGCAATCATCTTCCCCCCAATGCTGGGCTGCTTCTCGACCAATGCCACCTGGTAATCCTGGTTGGCAAGGTCAAGCGCAGACTGCATTCCGGCAATCCCGCCACCCACGACCAACGCATCTACCTTTATGGTTTCTTGGGTCATGTTGGTTTCCTTTGTCTACACCTGGGCCACACTCATCCGGTTGACCTCATCCCGCACAGACCCGATCTCATCCAGCAAGGTATTTGCGTTACGCACTTCCTTGAGGAAGGGGTTGGTGCACACCGTACAAATTGCAACCAGCCGCAGGCGGCGGGTATCGATTCCCCGTTCTTTCATCAGGGGGTAGGTCTTATTGATGATCTGCGCCGTGCGTTCCGCCCCGCCAATATAAGGGCAGTCGGTGCCGCTGTACATCACCAAGACCATATCGATGCCGCGCTCGAAAGCCCGCAGGTAAAAGTCCTCCGAAAACATGGAGGGGCATACCACCGGAAGCACGTAGGTGTTGGAGGGATAGTTGACATGCAGCTGACCAACCGAGTTGGCCCCTGCATAGCCGCCCGAAAGTGTCGCCAGGATCAATATCTTATGGCGATCTTCTGATGGGGACATTTCCAGTCCTTTATTTTTTATTTAGTGCGTTTAATGAATAAGCGGTCGTAGCCATCCGCTTCCAGGAAACCTAAAAATTCATGGCCGACTTTCTGGCACCAGCGGGGGATGTCATTTTTGGTGTTGGCATCTCCAGACCAAATTTCTAGGGTTTGTCCAACGGCGATGGTGCCGATACCTTTCTTGGCTTCCAGCAAGGGGCCGGGGCAGGCGCTGCCGCGGGCATCTACTACACGTTCGGATTTAATTTCAGTCAGGTCTGTCATTTTGTTTCTCCTTAATATTTAAGAATATCGTGATTCTATTTTGACAATAGCAGTGGTCCTCTGCTATTGATGAGCACAAAAGGGGCTAATAAAACTATATAAGATTGAGCAAGGGGAATATAGTGACAAAAATCACAAGAGATATTGTATTCTTCGATTGTGCGCGATAGATGGTTTCTATAAGCGAGAGGGGGGATAAACTTGTAGATCAGGTAGGGATGGGTTTAGAAACCCACCCCAATTGGGCAAGGCACCCAAACCAACGTATAATCGGGGTGAGATGAACCGGAAACTGATTCCCCTGCTGACCCTGACCTTGCTGTTGGCTGCTTGCAGCCCATCCTCCGAGGCAGCCCTCCCCCCAACCCCCATACCCACACCTGAGACGGGTATGGTACTGGTGGATAATGACCTGGAAGAAACCGCCGCATATTGGCGGGAGATGTTGGAAGAAAACCCCAACGACCCCGTCGCCAGCTACAGGCTGGGCTTGCTTTTAGCCATCACTGCCCCGGAAGAAGCGGGAGAAATTCTCGACCGGGCAGCCACCCTGGACCCCAATTTAGAAACGCCTGTCAGCCAGGTGAAAGCCACCCTGCGCCTCTCTAACGCGGTGGAGGATGCCGCCTATCACCTCACCCTGATGGGGCAAACCCTGTCCTCGCTGGAAGAATGGACTCTGGCCGAAGCAGCCCTGCGCCGGGCGGTGGAGGTGGACCCCCGCTACGCCGAAGCCTGGGCTTATCTGGGCGAGGCACTGCAGCACACCGGGCAAGACGGTCTGCCAGCCCTGAAAACCGCCATCTCGATCAACCCCGAATCGTATGCCGCCAACATCTTTATGGGCATTTACTACCGCCGCGCAGAGCAGCCGGAAGAAGCGCTGCCCTACATGCAAACTGCCGCCCGGCAAGACCCGCAGAACCGCATTCTGCGGCAAGACCTGGCCTATACCCTGGCCGAAGCGGGCTATATTGAACTGGCTTTAGAGCTGCTGACCGCCCCCACCGAAGCTGACCCTGAAGATTTGGAAGCCTGGCAGATGCTGGCCGAATTCAGCGTTGAGACCGGAATACAGGTGCCCGAAGTGGGGGTTTGGGCTGCCCGGCAGGCAGTGGTGCTGGCCCCCGAAGACGCCCACAGCAACCTGCTGTTGGGGCGTGCTTACCTGCATACCAACGATGCCGTGCTGGCCGAACGCTTTTTACTGGAAAGCGCTGCCCTGGACGACACTTCAGCCGAACCGCACCTCTATTTGGGCATCCTCTATTTGAACAATGATGATCCCCAGGCCGCCCAAGCGCATTTAGAACTGGCTGCCCAATTAGGCGCAGAGCACAACGCCCCTGTGATAGCGGCGCAGGCGGAAGACATCCTGGCGCAGTCTTTTCCCGTCGGGCAGTAAGAATCTGGGGAGCAAATTACAAAAGGCCATAACAAATCAGCTACCGATTAAACAACTGCATTTTAGTTTTTAATATTGGCTTGAGCTTGCGGGCGTCCCAGGGGACGCCCCTACGGGTAGATTACTTTTTAAGAGTCAAATTTTTTCTTTGCGGCAGACTGTTAGTACATTTGATAAATAAATTTCTATGCAGCAGAAAAAGCCTAATATTCTTCATGGCTTATTATTCTAAAGGACGCACCTACCAAAGACAGCCCCTCTCCAAAAATCCTGATAAAACTGCAAGCCGCTTCCTCACATCTTATTTGACAGAGTACGACAAATCCCCCCCGATTTATGCTAAAATCAGCGGACGAGCTGATTGTTGACCGGCAAAGAAATCCCAGCTGGTCAATGACAGGCGTACCAAATACGATTGAAACACGCACCGGGAGAGGATTCCCAGAAGATGAAAACCACCTACAAAGTACTCTTGATCGCCGCTGCCCTTATTCTAATTACCGGGGCCATCCTGTTCATCTTGAACCAGGATGTACTCTACCGCGATGATTTTTCCGACCCCACCAGCGGGTGGGACCTGTATGACGATCCCGAAGACCCCTATGGGATGACCACCTACCAGGATGGCGCCTACAAAATCGGCGTGTATGGCGACACAATGTACTATTGGGCCAATGCCGGACAGGACTTCGGCGACACGATCATCACCGTTGACGCACAAAAGACCCTGGGGCGTGACTTTATGCAGTATGGCATCATCTGCCGCTACCAGGACGTGAACAACTGGTATGCCCTGGTGATCACTGCCGACGGCGGGGCGGCCATTCGCAAACGCTACCAGGGCAGTGATTTGGATTTCATCGCCGATTTCACCCTGGCGGATGCGATCAACCACGGCAATAAATCCAACACCCTGCGCGCCGAATGTGTCGGCGACCGGTTGAGCCTGTACGTTAACGGCTCGCTGGCCGTGCAGACCAACGACAGCGACCTGACCGGCGGCGATGTTGGGCTGATGGTCGGCACTTTTGATGACACCGACACCGAAGTATTGTTCGACAACTTCATTATCCGGGAACCCTGAGCAAGCAGTAAAAGATTAGAAGAAAGAAAACCCGGTTGCAGGAAACAATTATCGGTAGGTTTGCCAACCCAGGTTGGCAAGCAAAAAATTTCCCGCAATCATTGAAACTTAATTAAAGGTAATGCATCTTATGAAAGTATATTTAGACACCATCGGCTGCCGCCTGAACCAAAGTGAAATTGAAAGCTACGCCCGCCAGTTTGCCGCGGCGGGGCACGAGCTGGTTGGGAAGATGGAAGAAGCCGAGATGATGGTTTTGAACACCTGTGCGGTCACTGCCGCAGCCGCATCCGATTCGCGGCAAAAAATTCGGCAGGCGAAAAAAGCCGGTATCGAAGAAATTGTGGTCACCGGCTGCCTATCCACGATCAAACCCGACAAGATCAGCGCCATGCCCGGCGTGGTGCGGGTGGTGCCCAACGAGGATAAAGACTCGCTGGTCGCCGACCTGCTGCAAATCCAGGAAGAAGTGCTGGAAGACCACAGCCTACCGCGCCTGCCCGTGCCCGGTTCCCGCCTGCGCACGCGCGCCTTCATTAAGGTACAGGATGGCTGCGACAACAAATGCACCTTCTGCGTGACCACCATCGCCCGCGGCAAAGGGCGCAGCCGCCTGGCAGATGCCATCCTGGAAGATGTGCATGCCGCTTTAGAGGGCGGCGTAAAAGAAGTGGTGCTCACCGGCGTTCACCTCGGTTCCTGGGGGCACGACTTTGCCAGCCCCCTACACCTGAAAAGCCTGATGACTCGCATTCTGGAAGAGACAGACGCCCCACGCCTGCGGGTTTCCTCGCTGGAACCGTGGGATTTAGAGGCCGATTTCTTCGACCTGTGGCAAGACCTCCGCTTTGCCGGGCGCTTGTGCCGCCACCTACACCTGCCCTTGCAGGCCGGCAGTGCGGGTGTGCTGCGCCGCATGGCGCGCAAAACCACCCCGGAAAGCTTCCGGCAGTTGGTGGCCGCCGCGCGGGCGTATATCCCAGGGGTGGCAATTACCACCGACCTGATTGCCGGGTTCCCCGGTGAGACCGAAGAAGAATTCCAAGAAACCGTCGATTTCGTTACCGAGATGGATTTTGCCGGGGCGCATGTCTTTACGTATTCTGCCCGTCCAGGCACCGCCGCCGCCCGCATGCCCCACCAGGTGCATAACTATACCCGCAAAGAACGCAACGCCGTGCTGCGCCAGATCACAGACGCCTCCGCAGCGCGCTTCCAGCATCGTTTCCTGGGGCAAAGCCTGGAAGTGCTGTGGGAGAATGCTTCTCCCGCGGGGGACAATGGGCGGTGGACACTCTCCGGGCTGACGGATAACTACCTGCGGGTGCACGCCGAATACGGGCAAAACCTGTGGAACCAGATCACCCCCACCAAACTGCTCTCCCCGGCCAAAACGAACACAATTTTATCGGGTCAAATCTCCCTAACCCCTGATACAATAGAATCAAGATAAGCCTGTCTGGTCCGGCACGATCCACCCTAAGGGATCGGTGCGGACTCGATTTTTTTGCGAGAAGGAGAAAAGAAGATGAAAGACCCGGATTGTCTGTTCTGCAAGATCATTGCAGGGGAAATTCCCAGTAAACAAGCCTATCAGGATGAATGGGTCACCGCCTTTCATGATATTAACCCGGTCGCCCCGGTGCATATCCTCATCGTCCCCAACAAACATATTGAAGACAACAACCACTTTGGTGAAGAAGACCAGGAAATTGCCGGCAAGATGTTCCTGGCCGTGCGCCAACTGGCCGAAGAACTGGGTATCGCCGAGAATGGCTACCGCCTGATCATGAACACCGGCCCGCACGGGCACCAGGAAGTCAAACATCTGCACCTGCATCTGATCGGCGGGCAGGCTATGACCCACCCGATGGGATAGCAGCTGCTTGCTGCCGTAGAGGAAAAGAAAATGCGATCCCGTAATTTTAAACTGGCACTTGGGCTATTGGCTTTGCTGGCCGTATCGCTGGGCTGCACCAGCGACCTGGAAAATATCGGCCTGGCGACCGCGGCACCCACCGAAATCATTGTGGATAGCCCCACCCAGGCACCCGCCCTGCCAACCGACACCACCGCGCCGGTACCGACGGCAGAACCCACTGCCGAACCCAACGAGCCGGACGAAAACGTGCTGTTTGCCGACGACTTCTCCAACACCAACAGCGGCTGGGATATCTACGAAGACCCTGAGAACCCCAATGGGGTGACCAAATACGAAGCCGACCAGTTCAAGATCGGGGTATACACCTCCAACTATTTCTATTGGGCCAACCCGCACGGCAATTTTGAAGATGTCGCCGTGGAAGTGATGGTGCAAAAAAGCTCGGAAGAAGATGATGTCATGTTCGGGCTGATCTGCCGGCATGTGGATGTGGAGAATTTTTATTCCCTGGTGATCAGCGCCGATGGCTACGCCGCCATCCGCAAACGCTTCGAGGGCAGCGAACTTGCCTATTTAGTCGACTGGACCGATTCCCCTGCCGTGCTGCGCGGCAACCAGCTAAACCTGCTGCGCGCCGAATGTGTGGGCGACCACCTCTCCCTGTTCGTCAACGGCCAATTGGTGATCGAAACCCACGACAGCGACCTCATTTATGGAGATGTTGGCTTGCTGGGCGGCACGTTTGAAGCCGAGCAGTTAGAAGTTTTCTTCGATAATTTTACAGTCTACACCCCATAAACTATGATATTTTTGCAGACCATCAGGGTAAAAACTGACGGGCTGCGTTCGTCTAACGTAAGGAAGGAGTATAATAAACGTATGAGTTTAAAAGATGATATTTCCAACGCCATCAAAGAGGCGATGAAAGCCAAGGACGATGTGCGCAAAGTGCCGCTCAAGCTGGCGATGGCCGCAATAAAAGAGGCTGAGATCGAGAAGAGAGCCGAACTAGACGAGCCGGAAGTGCTGCGTCTGGTGCAAAAAGAGGCCAAAGCACGGCAAGAAGCGATTGCCGAAGCAGAAACTGCCAACCGACAGGACTTGAAAGAGCGCGCCGAAGCAGAACTGGCTGTGCTTAAAGAATTTTTGCCGGACGAATTAAGCCAGGCAGAAATTGAAGCCCTGGTGGAACAAAGCATTGCCGAAGCAGGCGCAACATCCATGGCCGATATGGGGAATGTAATGAAAGTGATCATGCCCAAGATCCAGGGCCGTGCCGATGGTGGTGCAGTCAGCCAATTAGTACGCCAAAAGCTTCAACACTAATCTACCCCCATTTAAAAAATTATGTCTTCATCTTCTAAGAAATCCCGGAAAAGGAACCCGATCAGCCGCAGCATATTAGGAATCATCTTGCTGGTGGCGGCGGCCGCGGCGACCTTCATCATCCTGGTGATCCCGGTAAGCGGGGATGGCACAGAGCTAGGGCTGGGAATCGGCGATGTCGCCACCCAGGATATCCTCGCGCCGCGTGCCCTTTCTTACGAAAGTGAAGTACTTACCGAAGCAAAACAAGAAGAAGCGGCCCAGTCCGTTTCCCCGCAGTATGCCTCACCCGACACCAGCATTGCCCGCTTGCAGGTTAACCAGCTGCGCAACGTGCTGGCCTTTATCAACAGTGTACGAGCAGATACTTACGCCACTGCCGAGCAGCAGGCCGCCGACCTGACCGCCATCCAGACGATCAACCTCAGCCCGGAGAGCATTGAAGCCCTGCTCGGATTGAGCGATACCGCCTGGCAGGCTGTTCAGCAAGAATCGATCAGCGTTTTAGAGCAAGTGATGCGCGGCACCATCCGGGAAGACCGCTTGGAAGATGCCCGCCGCACCATTCCGGCGTTGGTCAGTCTCTCGCTGCCAGAGGCGCAGGCCGAGCTGGTTGCCGAGCTGGCTGCCGCATTTGTGGCCCCCAACAGCCTGTACAGCGAAGAATTAACCGAAACACAAAAAGAGAATGCCCGCCAATCGGTCGCCCCGATCACCCAGAGCTTTGTCGCCGGTGAAACGGTGGTGCCGCGCGGGCACGTGATTTCGGCTTCCGACCTGGAAGCCTTGCAGCAATTTGGACTGCTGCAGCCCGAAACCAGCTGGAAAGACACCACTGCAATTGCGACCCTGGTCGTGATCAATTTTGCATTTATCGCTCTGTATTTTATCCAGCGTCCAGATCTGCGGGAAAACACGCTCAGCCTGATTTTGATGGCGACCGTGTTCTTATTATTCCTGATCGGCGCCCGCCTGGTCACTCCCAACCGCACGGTGGTGCCGTATATGTTCCCGGTAGCCGGCTTTGGCATGCTGATCGCTGCCCTGGTCAGCTCCCGCGCAGCGCTGATCTTGTCCATCCCGCTTGCGATTCTTACCGGCTACGGCCTGGTCAACAGCTACGAGCTGACCCTGTTCTACATGTTCACCAGCGCCTTTGGCGTGCTCATGCTGCGCAATATCCACCGCCTGCTGAACTTCTTCTGGGCCGGCTTTGGGGTGATGGTTTCCGGCGCGCTGGTGATCCTGGCCTTCCGTCTGAGTGACCCCCTGCTAGATGCAGTCGGCGTATTACAGCTATTGGCCGCCGCTGCCTTCAACGGTTTGGCTGCCGCCAGCCTGACCATTCTGCTGCAATTCTTATTGGCGCAGGTGCTGGGCCTGACCACCACCCTGCAATTGGTGGAAATCTCCCGCCCAGACCACCCGCTGCTGCAAAGCCTGCTGCGCAATGCCCCCGGCACCTACCAGCACAGCCTGCAAATCGCCAACCTGGCAGAACAGGCCGCCGAGCGGATCGGGGCCGACACCCTGCTTACCAGAGTAGGGGCACTGTACCACGATGCCGGCAAAGTGCTTTACCCGCAGTATTTCATCGAGAACCAGGTACCCGGTTCTCGCAACCCGCACGATGAACTTTCTCCCGAAGAAAGCGCCGCCATCATTATTCAGCACGTCACCGATGGCATTGACCTGGCGAAAAAATACCGCCTGCCCAAGCGCATTCACGACTTTATTCTCGAACACCACGGCACGATGATGACCAGCTACCAGTACCACAACGCGGTCAAAGCCGCCGATGGAGACGCCCAAAAAGTCGATACCAGTTTGTTCACCTACCCCGGCCCGCGGCCGCAGTCGCGTGAGACCGCATTGGTCATGCTGGCCGATGGCGTGGAAGCACGCGCCAGGGCAGAACGCCCGGATACCGAAGAAAAGGTGCAAACGCTGGTGAAAGAGATTGTCGATTTTAGACTGCAAAGGAACCAGCTGGTAGATACCGACCTGACCATGAAGAATATTGACGAAATCATCGCTTCCTTTACCAACACCCTGCGCGGCGTTTACCACCCCCGCATCAAATACCCCTCCTCCCAAACGGTGACGTTGCGCAGCCAAAGCGCCCCAACCGCCCCGGTGCAAACGGAGGAAGTATCTTGATTTCTGTAACCTGTATCGAAGACTTTGAGGATCAAGTCGATATAGATGCACTTGCAGAAACTGCCCAGGCCGTGCTGGAAAAAATGCATCCCCATACACAGCAGTCTACCAACAGCGAGGTGAGCATTGAGATCAGTAATGATGCCACCTTACAGCAGTTAAACTGGCAGTATATGGGCAAAGACGCCCCCACGGATGTACTTTCCTTCCCGATAGATTTTGAAAACCCGGATACCGGCAATCCCTATTTGGGGGATATTCTTATCTCTTACCCGACCGCACAAAAGCAAGCCGAAGCCGGGGGACATACGCTTGAAGATGAACTCAAATTGCTGGTGATCCACGGTATGCTGCACCTGCTGGGGTACGACCATGTCTCGCCGGAAGAAAAAGCCGACATGTGGGCTTTTCAAGACAGCCTGATGGCTGACCTACATATTCAGGCCACGCCCACCGAATAACACGCCCCCTAGGCAAACCCGATTATGATCGAATTCATCCGCTCCCGCATCGCTTCTTTCAAATATGCTTTTTCGGGATGGTGGTATGTGATTCGCACCCAGAAAAATGCGTGGATCCATGCCGTTGCATCCCTCTCTGTCGTCCTGGTAGGTTTATGGGTAGAGCTGATCGTGAGAGATTGGTTGTTCATCTTGCTCGCGATTGCCTTTGTGTGGACGGCCGAGTTTTTCAACACCGCCCTGGAAGTTTTGGTAGACCTGGCTACTAAAGAAGAACACCCCCTGGCAAAAGTGAGCAAAGATGTTGGCGCGGCAGCCGTATTGATCGCCGCAATCACCGCGGTTGTCATTGGGATTTTGGTGCTCGGCCCGCCGCTGTGGGCGAAGCTCGGTTTTTAACCTGGGTTACTTTCTCGCTCTAATCCCCTAATTCTCACCCTCGTCTTCTTTACTCCCCAAGGTAAAGTAAAAGGTAGTCCCTTCCCCCACCTCAGATTCAGTCCAGATATGACCGCCGTGGCGGCGTACGATGCGCTGCACGATTGCCAGCCCCACCCCGCTGCCCGAAAATTCTTCCACCCCATGCAAACGTTGGAAGACCTCAAAAATTTTATCCGCATAACGCATGTCAAAACCAATGCCATTATCTTTTACATAGTACACCGTTTTGCTCCCCTCTTGCCGGGCACTGATGATGATCTCGGCATGTTCGGTTTCCTGTGTAAACTTGACCGCGTTGCTGATCAGATTGGCATATACCACCCGCAGTAAGGTAATATCCGCCCAGCAAGTAGGCATCGAATCGATTTGGATGTGCATATCACGATCGCTGATCTCGTGTGCGATTTCATCCACCACCATCTGAGCAACATCTGAAGGGTAGACTTCTTCGCGTTCTAAAGCCCGCCGGCTGAGGCGCGAAAACGTGAGCAGAGAGAGGATCAAGCGATCCATCATGACGGCATTGGTGCGCACCCGTTCCACATACAGGCGGCCTTCATCATCCAGCACATCCGTATATTCCACCTGGAGGATTTCGGAGAAAGATTGAATGGCGCGTAAGGGGGAGCGCAAATCGTGCGAAACGCTGTAAGCAAAGGCTTCCAGTTCTTTGTTGGCCGCTTCCAGCATGGAAGTACGTTCCAAAACGCGCTGTTCTAACACCTCATTCAAGATGCGTAGGGCATCTTCCGCCCGCAGGCGCTCTTCAATTTCCATTTGGAGCTGTTTATTGCCTCTTTTCAGTTCCTGGGTGCGCCGGTTCACTTCCCGCCGCAGGCCGAGAATGGCAATCACAAAGACTACAATCGCCCAACCGGCAAACGAGAGCAGCCACCCCACCCAATTGGGCACTTTGCTGTTCCCCAGCGAGCCGAACCAATCATCCAAAAAGAGATAGTAATCTGATTCCGGGTCTGCTTTCATGGCTGCCAAATGCTGATCCAATTTATTTAACAATTCAATATGCTGTCCCTGTGTAGCCGCAAAACGGATCGCAATCGGGTTAAAAATGATGGTGGTTTGCTTGAATTCGTACTCTTCCGTCCAAAAGGAAGCAAACGTGCGCGAAACCACCCCGGCATCTACCGTCCCACTTTCGACCCAATGGAGTACATCATCGTAACTACCTACCTCAACAAAGGTCGCCTCAATATCAAATTCGGGCAGCAGGTCGACCAGAGCTATGGAATAGATATCTTTATCGATCATGGCAATACTGGTATTGTTGAGATCGGTCATCTCAGTAATATCCGAATCAGATGAGACGCAAACCACCCCCCAGTTATTGATCAGTGTTTCTTCGGTGAAGTCAAAGCGTTTGGCGCGTTCTTCCGAATAGGCAATGCCCCCCAACAAATCAATCTCGCCGCTTTCCAACATTTCCAGGCAGTGTTCCCATTCGCAAGGCACATAGGTAAGCGTCCAGCCTTCCTTCTCCGCAATCGTATCTAAAACATCCACCACGATTCCATCTGGGGTATTTGTTTGCGGGTTTAAACCTTGCAGCGGCAGGTTGTTTTCCAAACCGACGCGGATATCCTCCCCTGCGGCTTTGGAATTAAGCGCAAACAGGGCAGTCGCAATTAAACATAAAGCGAATGAGAGGTTAACTGCTTTAAATAGTTTCATTTATTGGGTCATCTTATTGATGAAAACATGCAGCAAAGCACCACCTTTAACTGCAATAAAATTAGTATTTCGAGAGAGAAACACATATGATTGAGGCTGTCTTTACCATACCATCAAACCAATTTTAAAGCTATAAAAAAGAAGATGGTTTTTCCGCAAAGCCGTCTTTGCCCAAAACAGACCGCAGATTGAGCAAAACTGTAAATGTATTCCTTGACATCTGCATACACCTCCGGTAGAATCTTGTTCTGCGACAACCCGGGCCTGTAGCGCAGTTGGGAGCGCGCATCAATCGCACTGATGAGGTCGCGGGTTCGAATCCCGCCAGGTCCACTGGTAGGGAACTTAACAACTAAATGAAGCAGTAAATTGGGCCTGTGGCGCAGTTGGGAGCGCGCCTCAATGGCATTGAGGAGGTCAAGGGTTCGAATCCCTTCAGGTCCACTTTTTATTTAACCGAGCAAAGCTTGGTTGAATGACCGAACAACAAAATATGTATGTCGGCAGGAGTAGTAGGCCATCTGCCAGCGAGTTGGGATTACCCGGTGAAAGCCCAGCAAAGTGCCCGCAGAGCACACAGGCCGAACTCGCCAGCCAGCCTTACAAAAAGGCAGACATTGAAGGTGAAGGCCAGGGGGGCCGCTAGCCAGAGACGGGCACGCCCGATACAGCGTCCAAGAGGTCAGCGGCACAACGCCCTGACAATTAGGGTGGTACCGCGGAGTCCCCATTCGTCCCTAGGCGAAGGGGATGTTTTGTTTAATGGAGTAGTTTACTAGTTTAGTAGTTGCATGGTTTGGTAGTACACAAAGTAAAGTTTGGAATGAAGATGACTGTCCAAATAAGTTACATCATCATTCCAAAACCAACCACCGAATTATAAAGACAACCGCAATAAACAGTTCGTCAACTACCTAACAAAGTAACTACACGACCACCAAACTACATAAAAGGAGGTTCGCGATGGATAAAAACAATCATAGCCGTGTTCACAATAGGAGTGTACGCTCCCTTCTCGCCCTCCTCCACCTTTCACGATAGCAGTTTGTATAGTCTTTAGACACATCACTCAAACTCCTCCCTGTTCGTGAAAGGAATAAACGCATGGATCCCTACTACGATCCAAAAACTATCGAACCCAAGTGGCAGGCCGCCTGGGAAGCTCAAGGCGTGTACGCGGCCCAAGACCACAGCCATAAACCTAAATTTTACGGTCTAAACTTTTTTCCCTACCCTTCGGGTGAGGGGCTGCATGTCGGCCACTGCCGCAACTATGTCCCCACCGATGTGATCGCCCGCTTTATGCGCATGCGCGGCTACAACGTGCTGCACCCAATGGGTTGGGACGCTTTTGGGGAACCGACCGAGGAAGCCGCTGTCAAGTTTGGGTTACAACCCAGGGTAGTGACCGACCGCAATACCCGGCGCTTCCGCCATCAACTAACCATCATCGGTAACGGCTACGACTGGTCGCGAGAAATCGACTCCTCAGACCCGGCCTACTACCGTTGG
This sequence comes from Anaerolineales bacterium, assembly GCA_963675375.2. Taxonomy (GTDB): domain Bacteria; phylum Chloroflexota; class Anaerolineae; order Anaerolineales; family UBA11579; genus UBA11579. The sequence continues at coordinate 306,353 of OY776212.2, forward strand.
ACGCAGTGGTTCTTCTTACTACTCTACCGCCGCGGCCTGGCCTACCGGGATACCAACTGGCAATGGTGGTGCCCAACCTGCCAGACAACCCTATCCAGCCACGAGACAAAAGGCGGGGAGTGTTGGCGCGGGCATACCGGCATTACCAAAAAAGAGATCCCTGCCTGGTATTTCAAGATCACCGATTACGCTGACGCCCTGCTGGACGACCTGGATACCATCGACTGGTCGGACGCGGTCAAAACGATGCAAAGCAATTGGATCGGCCGCTCTGAAGGAGCCGAGATCGACTTCCGCACCGAAACCGGCGAAATCATCCCGGTATTCACCACCCGGCCCGATACGGTCTACGGAGTCACCTTTTTTGTGCTGGCCCCCGAACACTCCCTGGTAGAAAACTTCACTACGCCAGCCCAACGCGCCGCGGTACATGCTTACCAGGCCCAGACTATCGCCCGCAGTGAGATTGAACGCACTGCCGAAAACACCCAGAAAACCGGGGTGTTCACCGGCGGCTATGTCATCAACCCGGTCAATCAGGCCCGGGTGCCGGTATGGATTGCGGACTATGTGCTGCCAAGCTACGGCACCGGGGCGGTAATGGGCGTGCCGGCCCACGACCAACGAGATTTTGAATTTGCCCACACTTACCATTTGCCGGTAGAAGTGGCCATTGCCCCGTCAGACAATGACGTCCAACCGTTAAAGGCCGCACAGCAAGCGGAGGGGACATTCAACAGCCATCCCTCCCCAAAGGAGATTGCCAGGGTGATTGACTTCCTGGAAGACGAAGGGATTGGCCGCGCCAAAGTCAATTACCGGATGCGCGACTGGTTGATCTCTCGCCAGCGCTATTGGGGCGCACCGATCCCGATCATCCACTGCCCCACCTGCGGCGAGGTGCCTGTGCCGGAAGACCAACTGCCGGTAGAACTGCCCCCGATGGACGATTTCCAACCGGATGACACCGGGCGCTCTCCCCTGGCGCGGGTGCCGGAATTTGTACACACCACCTGCCCGCAGTGCGGCGGTCTGGCCGAACGCGAAACCGACACGATGGGCGGGTTTGCCTGCTCCTCGTGGTATTTCTTACGCTTCCCCAACCCGCACGAAGCCGAGCAGCCCTTTGACCCTGAAGCACTCCGCTATTGGGCCCCACCCGACCTGTATGTGGGTGGCGTGGAGCACGCCGTGCTGCACCTGATGTATGCGCGTTTCTGGGTTAAGGTGATGTACGATGCCGGACTGATCGACTTCAATGAACCTTTCCCCCGGCTGGTCAACCAGGGCATCTTACAGGGGCCGGATGGCTTCCGTATGTCTAAAAGCCGGGGCAATGTCATCACCCCGGACGAAATGGTAGACAAATACGGGGGCGATGCCTTGCGCATCTACGAAATGTTCATGGCGCCCTTCGACCAGGAAGTCATGTGGAGCGAAGACGGCATCAATGGCTCAGAACGATTTTTAAAGCGGGTTTGGCGCTTGTTTGCCGAGACCTACGCACAAAGCGCCGAAGCCCAAGAGGAAGACCCCGACTTGGTGCGCATGACCCACAAGCTGATCCAAGAAACCACCGAACGCATCCAAGAAATGCGTTTCAATACAATGGTTTCCAGTTTTATGGAATTCATCAACGCCCTGAGCGAGTGCAACCAAAACAACCGATGGCACACATGCAGCTACCATCAGGCCTTGGATACCCTGCTGCTGCTGTTGGCTCCCGCCGCCCCGCACATCGCCGAAGAGCTGTGGCACGTTACCGGACATACCGGCAGCATCCACCTGCAAACCTGGCCCACCTGGGATCCAGCCCTGGCACAAGATGAAGTCTTTTCGGTGGCCGTACAAGTCAATGGTAAGACTCGCCAGGTGATTGAGGTTTCCGCGCAGGCCGCCCCTGCCGAGGTAGAAGCCCAGGCTAAAGCAGAACCGGCCGTTTTGCGCGCGGTAGACGGCAAAACCATCGCCCGGATCATCCATATTCCCGGCAAAGTGGTTAATATTGTTGTAAAATAGGCAGTCGGGGGCACGCTCTCGTGCCCCCTTTACCAGATATTATTGTGTATTTCTTATCTTGAAGGAAGATATTTTATGAACCAAGACAACACCTATAACCCAAATGAGATAGAACCTCGCTGGCAAGAGAAATGGGCCGAAGAAGGCATTTACCACGCGGATATTAACCCATCCCGTCCCAAATATTACGCCCTCACCATGCTGCCCTATCCCTCCGGTGATTTACACATGGGGCATTGGTTTGCCATGACCCCGCCCGATGCCCGCGCCCGCTATATGCGCATGAAGGGCTTCAACGTGATGTTCCCGATGGGATTCGATGCGTTTGGCCTGCCCGCCGAAAATGCAGCTATCAAAAACAATATTCATCCCAAAACATGGACCTACAAGAACATCGAACGTATGCGCGGCCAACTGCGCAGCATGGGTGCCATGTTCGATTGGCGGCGAGAAGCCATTTCTGCCGACCCGGAATACTACCGCTGGACACAGTGGTTCTTCATCCAGCTGTTTAACCACGGTATGGCCTACCGCAAAGACTCGGCGGTGGATTGGTGCCCCAATTGCAACACCACCCTGGCCCGCGAGCAGGTTATCGGCGATAACCGCTTGTGCGAACGATGCGACACGCCGGTGATCAAAAAGCAATTGGAGCAGTGGTTCTTCACCATCACCCAATACGCCGACGAACTGCTGGAGTTTGAAGACATTGACTGGCCCGAACGCGTGCAAACGCTGCAAACCAACTGGATCGGCCGCTCGGAAGGCGCCAGTGTGGTATTTACTACCGAAGAAGGCGACCCCTTGGAAGTCTTTACCACCCGCCCGGACACGCTGTGGGGCGCAACCTTTATGGTCTTGGCGCCAGAGCATCCGCTGGTAAACAAGATCACCACGCCCGAACATCACGAAGCGGTGCACGCCTACCAAGAGCAGGCTGCCCGGCAAAGCGACATTGACCGGGAATCTGCCGAACGCGAGAAAACCGGCGTATTCACCGGCGGGTATGCGATCAACCCGGTCAACCAAAAACGCATCCCCATCTGGATTGCGGACTATGTGATGATGGGGTACGGCACTGGCGCAATTATGGCCGTGCCCGCCCACGACGAACGTGACTTCGCCTTTGCCATCAAGTTCGGTTTGCCGATTCTACCGGTGATCGAAGACCCCAATAAAACGATCAAGTCCTTCGTGCCGCGCGGTACGATGAAGGAAGGCTTTGCCAAAGCCATCGAAAGCGATGAAATTGCCTACCAGGAAAAAGACGGCAATTTGTATATCACCATCCCGGAAGAAAAGGTATCGAACTACATCAGTATTGCCCAGGCGTACTTGAAAAACGAAAGCTGGAACGAGATTGTCGGCGGGCCGTGGAAATTCATCTTCCCCGATGGGGTAGAAGAATGGGATTCGTTAGAGAGCGAAGCCCGCATCCTGGCGCGCTGCAAAGCCCTGGAACCCGGCGTAAAAGACGTGCATACCGTGATGGAAATGCTGTGGGGGCAGGAATTTTATCAGGATGCCCTCTACCACTCTGAAAAGGGCAAAATGATCCACTCTGGGCCGATGAGCAACACCCCCAAGGAAGAAGCCCTGCCGCGGGTGATTGCCTGGTTGGAAGAACGCAGCGCCGGTACGGCAGCGGTCAGCTACCGCTTACGCGACTGGTTGATCTCCCGCCAGCGCTATTGGGGCGCCCCGATCCCGATGATCCACTGTGAAAAGTGCGGCGTTTCGCCCGTGCCTGAAAGCGAACTGCCGATTGAGCTGCCCGATGACGTAGAATGGCTGCCAACCGGGGAAAGCCCGCTCAAACTGCACCCCACCTGGAAGCAGACCACCTGCCCCAAATGCGGCGGCCCGGCCGAGCGCGATACGGATACGATGGACACCTTTATGTGCTCCTCCTGGTATCACCTGCGCTACTTAAGCCCGCACTACGAGCAGGGGCCGTTTGACCCGGAAGAATATAACTACTGGATGCCCGTAGACAGCTACACCGGTGGGATTGAACATGCCACCATGCACTTGATCTATACGCGCTTCTTCCACAAGGCATTGCGCGATATGGGCATTACCAAAGGCGATGAGCCGATGACCCAACTGCGCAATCAGGGGATTGTGCTGGGTGAGGATTCGGAGAAAATGTCTAAGAGCCGCGGGAATGTGGTGCCGCCTGATGCGTTGGTAAAACAGTATGGCGCCGACACGGTACGCGCCTACTTGATGTTCTTTGCCCGCTGGAGCCAGGGCGGCCCGTGGGACAGCCAGGGAATTGAAGGCTCTGCCCGCTGGCTGCGCCGAGTGTGGACGGCCTTTACCGAGGAAATCGAATCCACCGGTGCACCTTCCGAAGAAGTGGTGACCCACTTACGGCGCAAACTGCACCAGACATTAAAAGCAGTGACCCAAGATTTTGAAGATTTCGAGTTCAACACGATTGTGGCTGCTTTGATGGAATTAATGAACGAAATCTACAAGGTGCGCAGCCAGAACATCTACGGCTCGCCCTTATGGGAAGAAGTGACCGATATCTACCTGAAGATGATCGCCCCGATTGCCCCGCACCTTGCCGAGGAATTATGGGCGCAGCAGGGCAAACCATTCTCCGTCCATTTGCAGTCGTGGCCGGAAGTAGATGAAGAAGCCGCCAAAGAAGACGAGATCGATTTGATCGTACAGGTGAACGGCAAGCTGCGCGATAAGATCACCGTGCCGGTCGGCATCAGCGACGAGAAAGCAGAAGCTTTGGCGATGGCATCCGAGACGGTGCAGAAGTTCATCGAAGGCAAACCGGTGCGCAAGGTGATCGTGGTGCAGGGTAAATTGGTCAATATTGTGGTGTAAAGATCGTTAGATCGTTTTGTGGTTGGGTCGTTTGGCAGTTCCTGGCAAACCGCCCATATAGCAGCGAGGTATCTCGCCGCGACCACAAGTTAATCATTGATAAAAAGCTGGCGAAAACAATCGCCGGCTTTTTTGTTTTCGCGGTAAAACTCTTTCAAATCACATCCTATTTTAGTTTCTAAAAATACCGCTCTCCTTTACAGTTTAACAAAAGAGGAAGTGCCCACCTCAACACCTGGTATGACGTATTGCTCACCGTCGACCCACATGGCTGTTTCCTTGTCTATCCCTGGGAAAAAGACGGCAGCCAAGAATTTGCCGGTACGCTCTTCCTGGGGGATGAGTGGTCAGGCCGTGAATGGGCGCTTACCCTATGGTGCGGCGAAGGTTCGCCCCGCACGGATCAGATCGATGTCTATCATTTCGATGAGATTATGGTGTTGGATAACAGCGATTTGTAAAAATTACTGTTTTTTTCTCACTCCCCAAACTGCGCCAAAAACGCGGCAGTCGCCTCAACCACGGCGTCTTGCTGGGCTTCCCTTGAAATTGCAGCCGGGTTATCCCCATTTTGCTCGCCGTAAAAGCCAAACTGGGCATGGTTGCCCCCCTCTATTTCGATCATCTGCGCATCTGCGGGCAGTAAAGGACGGGTACGCTCGATCTTATCAGGGCGCGCCACCCCATCCTGTGTGCCGTACAAAGAAAGCACGCCCATGCCCATTTGGGAAAGGTCATTCGAATCGGAAGGATACGCCGCCCAAAAGACCACCCCTTCCACACTGCCCGGATTTTGAGCGGCAAAACGGGCCGCCATTGCCCCGCCCAAGGAATGCCCGCCGATGACCCAATGCGTAATCTCTGGGTGTGCATCAATCACCTGCGCCGCTTGCTTATAACCCAACACAGCCAGGTTCAAGGGCATCGGCACATCCACCACCAGGAAACCATGGGCGGCAATGCGCTGCAAAGGCGGCAAATAAGCCAAGTGAGAGACATTCCCCCCCGGTAAAAAGATAAAGCCCACCGAGGGTTGTTGGTCTAGTGGGGAAAAAGTGATCCATTCTTCCTCGATTACATCAATCTGCGAATCGGACTCAAGGAAAGCCAGAGCCCCCTCTTCTGCTTCCCGCGTTTGGGATACCGACCATACCAATGAACTGGCAAACAGAAAAACGATTAGTCCCCCCAAGAATATTAGTAGTTTCTTCCAAAATTTCATGGAAAATATTGTACTCCAATCATCCCAAAACGGATTATTTTGTGGCTGCAATCCTTTCAGAAAAGCATGTGATTTTTGCAAGAACGAAAAAGGATGAAATAAGGATAAGTGCATACTGGTATCCATTTTCTCATCACAAGAAATTGGTACTTGCATTAATTGTATAAATTTGATAATATATATAAGAATTATCAATTTCATGTGGAACAAGAGATATCCCGTACCTATTACCGGTTTCCTCTATTACGGATCTCCCCTTTTCTTGTTCCCGAACGCCGGGCTGCTCCCCACAGCCCGGCGATTTTTTTATCCACCCCCCAAAAAAGACAACTCTTAGAATAAAAAAATCATTGGCATGCCAATGATTTTTTTATAATGTTCTTTTTATACCCTTTACAATTATCCAGCCACAACTTCTGTGTGAATGTCAAATTGGGGCGGTTTCTCAAAGTGCCGTTTTACCAGGCACATACCCGCCGAGCGGATCAAAGCTTCGTGGTATTTCTCCGGGAAGCTTTCCGGCACCTGGATCTCCAATTCAATGCGTTCGATCAATCCCTGGCTGAACGGGCCGGAATGCAGCCGCTGCACGATCTGGATACCATCGGTAGGCAAGCCACGCTGTTTGCAAAAGCCGAGCACATAAATGCCCGCGCAAGTGCCTACAGAAGCAAGGAAAACCGCAAAGGGTGTCGGGGCAGAAGATTCACCGCCGCCTTGCGGGGGTTGGTCTGTCTTTACCGTAAAATCTCCAAACTGAGCATCTACTCTTGCGCCCCCGGGAAAACTGATCACCATTTCCATAATTATTACATCTCCTTTGATTGGGCCGAACCATCTCTGGCCACAACATTTCTATCATCCAACAATGTCACAAATAATTCAATCTGTCCCCAACCAACAGCTGGGGCAAGATAGATTGGGCTGGCACAACACTTTAAAAAGACCAACCTTCTTAAAGATGCGGCGTACCTCTAAAAATATACCAAATTGGAAAAAGAAATGTAAGAAAAGGAAGAAGCGAGTTTTGCAAAGTCCCCTTTAACTCCCCCTGCCGAAGGTGTTCCCCAACACCTTCGGCAGCAGAGTCAGCAAAAATTATTCCTATAAAATAAACTACATCTATACTACATAATATTTAGGTCAAAGGGTATAGACGGAACTCCTATTTTTTACACCAATTTGCTTATTTTATTCATTTTTGCACTTTTTAAAGTTGAATCTATTTAATTTCCCGCTATAATGAGTTTAATTTTATCGGCAAGACACCTGGGCATACCAAAAGGTTAAACAAACACTTCTTCTATATAATAGGTTTATCAGCAAATTCTTTGAAAACTCAATTTAGGGAAGGAATCTGAATGGCAAGAATACACCGAATTGGAATATTGGAAGATCATATCGCCACAGCGATGGGATACCAATCTCAATTGACCACCAATGATGCACTTGAGGTGTGTTGGACTGCCAATTACTATAATGAGGTGGAGACCTTTTTAGCAGAAAAGCTGGTAGACCTCCTCATTCTGGATGTAGGTGTTAAAAACCAGCCCGGCGACACCGAACCCTATCCTATCTTGCATGTGATCCCCAAACTGCTCGAATCCTACCCGGAATTGAAGATCATCGTGATCACCATGCATAACCGCCCGGCGCTTATCCGGGCGATTAAAGAAGCCGGGGCCAGCGGCTATATCCTCAAAGATGACATCGAATCTTTCCGCCGCCTGGACGAGATTCTGCTGGATATTGCCCACGAAGGTATCTACTTCTCGCCCCAGGCCGAACGAAAGATCACCCGCACCGATGAAAGCCCCACCCTCACCCGGCGGCAGGGCGAGATTTTATCCTATCTGGCAAGTTACCCGGCTATCTCCACCCAGCAGTTGGCCGATCATCTGCACATTTCTCCCTCCACCGTGCGCAACCATCTTTCAGACATTTATATGGCCCTGGGTGTCAACCGCTTGTCCTCTGCAGTGATCAAAGCGCGCCAACTCGGGCTGATCACCTCCATCCAAACAGAAGAACTCTCTCAGGATGAAGCCCCTAACAGCTGAGCGTCTGCCTCAACCCCTAACGTCTCAAACACTCCCCGAACCGGCTCCATTGAATCATCTAGTAACAAAGTCAGCGGCTCTATGTCTGGCAAACTGATGCGCGCCAGCAGCTGCTGGCCGCGTTGATAACGTTGGATCAACTGCTCCAAGCAGTAGCTAACTGCGCCGCAGCGCACCAGGATTTTCTGGGCTTCTTCCAGCGCGCCGGGGGCAGAAATGTTCTGTCGCAAATCTTCAAATGCGGCTCGCTCCGGGTGGTCAACCAGGTGGGCAAATAAGATCGGCAGGGGCATCCGGCCTTGCAGCCAATCAGCATTCGCTGGCGTCATCATCGTATCTTTCAAATCGTCATGGATCTGGATCATCTCCCCATACAGTGCGCCAAATTCAGCCACCGACCGGCGTTGGGCGGGGGTGCCGCCCGCCAGAATAGTGCCTAACTGCAACGCAGTCTGGTAATAAGGCACGCTCTTGGCTTCCACTACCTGCCAATAGGCTTCTTCCGAGGCAGGGTTGTGCGCGTCTAAATATTGTCCGTACGCTGTGCGAGCCAGCATCTGGTTAAGGGCAGACAAAGCCGTGTGGCGGATTTGTGAACTGCCCGTATGCACTTCAATCACCTGTAACCCGGCTGCCTGGAAAGCTGCGGCCAGGTTGGCTGCTTGTCCGGCGCCAATTTTTCGGTACTCCCCTTTAGGGTCCTCGTCTAATATATCGTCCACCAGGATAATTGCAATTTGCAAACACCCCAGCGCCGCCACCCCGCACAAAGCCGCCTCTCGGCCTTGTTTGAGCACCGCCGCACCTGCCAGCGGCAAATCCCAGCCGTGGGGGCGTTTCTCGGCAGCCCGCTTGTAAAGAGACAGCATTTCAGGCCAATTTTCAATCACAGGCAGCGCCTGCACCAAATCAACAGCATGTTGATAAATATCCATAACATCTCCATTGTGGTTGTGAAGGGAAAGGTTTGGGCCGGGTGGGAAACCCGCCCGGCCCGCTGGTCAAGTTGGGGTTACCAATCTTGCCAGGCACGCGTGTTTTGGCGAATAGCTTCGAGCTGTGCCAGTTCCGCTTTACACACCTGCTGCCGCCAATCTTTCTTTTCAGATCGAACGGCTTTCAGTTCTGCGTGGAACGTATGCATGATTTTCTCCTTTCTAGTTTTAGAATCAGGTAGAATTACTTTTAACAACTAACAATCACTCCCACATACCACCTCCTTTGCGGCTGAGAAAACAAGGAAAATATGAATACGTTAGAAAATCTGAAGAAGAACATGGGGATCATCGCCATCATCGTTGTCTTTGTTATCGTCACAGTCTATACAATTGGTTTCTTTACCGTTGTGCCTTATCCCGGCATCCGGCTTGATTTTGAAACCGGGGGCGTTGCCGCAATCTACGACGAGACTCAATTTGATAAAATACAGATGAACGACACTGTCTTGAGCGTGAATGAGGTTTTACTGGCAGATTACGATGAAAATAAGACCATACAGATTTGGCGGGATATTGCTGTCGGAGAAGAAATCCCGATAGTCATTCTGCGCGATGGAGAAGAGCAAACCATTCAGTGGCGTTTCCCCGGCCGCACCAAAGCCGAACTCACAGACCGGCTGGTAAGCCAATGGTTCTTGTCTTTCTTGTTCTTAATAATGGGAGCGCTCATTTATGACACGATCCGCCCCAGAGATCAATTATGGCTTTCGCTGCTGGTCTTTTCGCTTTCGGCGGCTGTCTGGAATGCGTTGGGCAGCGGGCCATCCCGCTACAATTTATGGGGAGGCGCCGTCCTGGTACGCGTGATTACCTGGCTGATGGTGATTTCTTTGCTGCATTTCACCCTGGTCTTTCCCCGGCCTTTCAAACGCGTGCCGCAGCAAACCTTGAAATGGATCATCCGCGTGCTTTATCTGATTGCAGGGTTCTTTATGGCCTTAGAACTGATCACGCCAGGGCACGATACATTCATGATAGGCACTACCATCGGGTTGTTAGCTGCGCTTGCATTTGTTTTACTGCACTTCATCTTTCAAAAGGAAACGCGCTCTCAAATCATCTTGATTGTGCGATTTTTTATCATCGCTATTTTGCCGGTGGCATCCATATCTCTGTTGGATTTTCTCGGTGTGCCTATCAATGTGAAGTATACAGGGGGGTTCATACTCAGCCTCCCCCTGATTCCCGCAAGCTTGCTCTTTGCCATCTGGAAAGGGGATGTCTCGCACACCCATTTTCGTGCCAATCAGGTTCTTTCAGGGTATCTATTTTTCTTACTGCTGATTACGATTTCTATCCCTCTGGTGAGTTGGCTTTCTGATGAACATAACCAGATCAGCATTGTGGGCGCAATGGGCCTGGTGATCATGTTTGGCATTGGCCCGACATTCTTCTTTCGTCCTTTCCAAAAATTTGTAGAAAAGGTGATTTTACGGGTGCCGGTGCCGTTTACCGAACTGTTGCAAACTTACAGCCAGTATCTCAACATCACCCAGGATACCGCCCGTATTTCTACCGTGATGGGCGAACTGATCCTGCCCGCCCTGTTGGTACGCCAGTCGCTGTTGGTCGAGCTGCAAGCCCAATCCCATATCAAGGTGATGGATTCGCGCGGGGTAAGCGAAATGCAGATTCCCACCGCCAGTCAGGTGCAGCGCTTGATCAACATGGGCACGACCATCCTTCCCAACCAGATTACCCGAAAACTAGGGCCGCAAATGAACTGGGTACGGGTAGTAATTCCCTTAACCTTCGACCAGGAATTGATAGGTGCCTGGCTGCTGGGCCGGCGTGACCCCAACGACCAATACGATGTGCAAACCGTAGAAACCCTGAAAGCCTTGGCGCAGCAAACCACGATCGCCATCATCAACCACCAACGCAGCACCCGCCTGCGCTTGCTCTACGAAGTGAACATTGCCCGCAGCGAATCGGAACGCGCCAGCCTGGCCCGCGACCTGCACGATGACACCCTCAACGACCTGGCTTTGCTGCAGCGCGAATCGAAAGACCCCAATATGGTCAGCCGCTTACAGGCAGTCACCTCCTCCCTACGCAAAGTCATCCAGGGGCTGCGGCCGGAAATGATCTCGTACGGTTTGGAAACCGCGCTGTACGACCTGGGCGATACGATCAACGAGCGTGAAGGATATGAAGCTATCCAGGTCAAGCTCAAGGCATCCCCGGTCAGCTTACCGGAAAACACCGAACTGCACATCTTCCGCATCGTGCAGCAAGCCTGCGAAAACGCTATCCACCATGCGCAAGCAGATTCAATTACGATTGAGGGAGACATCCGTACCCCGCATATCGAGATCCAGGTGGTGGACAACGGGATTGGTTTCGATGACCGCATCACCCACGACCTGCAAAAACTGATCGAGGAAAACCACTATGGGGTCGCAGGCATGGTAGAGCGGGCGGACTTGATCAATGCCCAGTTGGAGATCGACACCGCACCGGGCCAGGGCACCAAGATCACCCTGACATGGCCTAAAAACAACAAAACATCTTCCCCCACAATCGTGGGAAAGTAACATTTAGTTAGTCAAACTTCCAATATTCAATTATTAAAGTGCGCACGAACGGGCATAGGATAATCGTCTATTTCCATGCCAATTTCGCATTTTTGTGCGATTTCGTGCGCACTTTCTGTTTCGCTTACAGGTTTGAAAGCTTTCCAAACCGTCAGGAGGAATTCGAGTAGAACTACTATAATAAGGAGTGTAAAGAATAAGAAGTAAGGAGCAATACCATGTCCCAACAAAAAAACAATGAAGGCCGCGAACAAAAAGAAAAGAAGCAAGCTGGACTTTCCAGCCGCTTCATCGAAAAAATGGCCGTTGAACTTCAAGCGCTCTCCGCTGATAAGCGCGATCATTAACCATTTATTTATTTCAAATTTTATATCCACAACAAAAGAGTGACGTCAAACGTCACTCTTTTGTTTTACCGAACAAAGTTCGATTAACATCCAAATATTGACCCAGATTGTTTTAGCGGGTGCTACTCAACCACCGAAGGGTATCCATTGGCCGTCCAGTTATTGAAACCACCCCCCACGCTGGTCACCTGCTCAAAACCATTCTCCAGCAAAATGTCCCTGGCCTGAGCGCTGCGGTTGCCCGAGCGGCAGATGATAACAATTTCCTGGTCTTTCGGCAGTTCCGATAACCGGGCAGACAGTTCATTTAACGGGATCAGGGTCGCATCCGGCACATGCCCGGCCACCCACTCTTCCGGGGTGCGTACGTCTAACACAAAGGTGCCGTCTTGCCACTTGGTGTAGGCCTCTTCCACCGAGATTTCCCGGGGCAGTCCCGCTACGCTATCCCCTGAGCGATTTGAAAAGAAAATCGCCCCGGCGAGCACCACCAACACCACAGCCACCAAACCGATTAGCAAAGTCTGGTTTTGTTTTTGTTGTTTTCTTCTTGAACTTCTTTTAGCGCTTCTTTTTGCCATTGGTTTTCCTTTTTTTCAAAATAATTTCGTTTTCTCTTAGGTTGAATAAACCATTTCATTCGTTAGATTATTAATACATCTTATTGGATGCACTTACAAGGAGAAAATTTACCTGGTTTTTTCAGCCTCCCGCCGGGGAAGCACTTTTGGCAGCAGCCGCCAGTACAAGCCTTGCCCCCACCAAAACACCACCGCCGCCATGCCGTGGGCTAAAACTGCAAACACCGGCGGAGTTTCCAGGGTGTAATACGTCCAACACAAACGGGTGGTGCCCCACAACTCTAAAAAGTAACCCAGTCCGGCGCCCGCCATAAAAGTAAGCACCGCCCCGCGGCGGTCTTTGAGGGCAAAGATAAGCAAGCCACAGGTCAGCAAGGCCAAAATGGTGAGCGATTTGGTGCGAGTCGGCCACACGAAGAACAGCATCAGCCCGTAAAACCCGGCAAAGAAGACCCAATACAACAGGTCAAACAGACGCTCGGGCAGCTTTTGTGCCAGCAGGCGTAAGAAGCGGTACAGGCGGTCAATCGACAGGCTGGCAATCGGCCAGGCCGGGATGATCCACAGCGGCGGGCGTTCCAGGGTGTAATAGGTCCATAATTCGGTTTGCGTGCCCCAACTTTCAATCGCCAAACCGCCCACCAGCCCAATCGCCAGGATCGGCACATCTGTTTTCAGGTTAGCACCCGCCATGATCATCAGCGACATAAACAAAAAATCGCCGATCAAAAGCCAGTCAATTTGCCGCCAGACGGGGTAATTGGGGTTGAAAGTTGCCAGATATTCTTCCACCAGCGGCCACCATACATAACCGATCAGGAACAGCAGCAAAAAGAAGCCGCTCAACAAGTAATAGCTGGCACGCGTCCAGCGCAGTTTTTGGCCGACTTGACGGAGAATAGGTTGTTCGGTGGGGGCAGTGTTTGCTTCGTCCATGATGCTAGATTGTATCAGACAACCGGCTCAGGGAGCAGCATACAACCAGTACAGCGGGCGTTCGTCAAAATCGTAGGCAACGATCATTTCACCCCCCGGATAATCGCGCTGCACCAAAGGCAAATTTTGTTCTTCCCCGGGCAAAAAGACAAACACCACCGGCCCTTGTGCCAGCGGCGGATTCTCCGGATTGCCCCAAGGGTAATTAAAGTCCAACCCGCGGGCTTGCGGCGCTAAATAGGCAGTCGTATTGATCGACGTATAGCCCATGCGGTCTGCACCCCAAAAGGCCACCTGCACCTCCCCCTTATCGTGCAGATATTCGGCCAATCGCTGGGCGACCAATGTGTTTTCCCCGCCCAGGCGGGTTGCCGGGGTATATTCGTTGAAATAGAAAAGCATGTCGCTGACCCCAATGAGCACACACAAAGCCAGCGCGCCGCCGTACAACCACTTTTCTTTATCCTGCCATACCTTATCGATCTGCCGGATGGTCTCATCCAGCCCAAAGCCGATCACCAGCGCACAGGCCGGGATGAGGGCAATATAACGCTGGGCGGAGGAAGCCGGCACACTCAACCCGCCCACCACAATAAAGGCAGCAATCCACAAATACAACATCCAGCTGAAAGGCTTTCGCAAATGGAACAGCAACCACAGCAGGCCGGCCAGGAACAACACCGCCGCCATCGGGCGCAGAATAGGCGTATGCGCCGGATACCACACCTGGGAGGGAATACTCACCAGGGTGCGGGCGCTGGTGTAGATCATCCCGGCAACAATCTGCCAGCCGGGTTTACCCACCAATTCCATTTCGGTGTGCAGCCAATCGCCCAGCACATCCACCCGGTTGAAGGGGGCGGCTAGATGGACGAGGTTTCCCTTTTGGGCGTAAAACCAGGCCGCCGGGAAGACGACCAACACAAAGACCAGCAGCATACACAGGATGTTCATCCGGTTGCCGCGCCATTTTTTGCGGTTGAACAAAACCGCCATCAGCAGCCACAGGGGCACCAGCCCCAGCAAAAAGCGGCTGCTGGCATAAAAATACTGTGCCAACCCAAAACTCAACCCGGCAATGATGAACGAACTGCGCCGCTGGTGCCGCCAGCCATCCACCAGAAAACCGAGGGTGAGCAGATACCACAAGCCGTCCCAAATATTGTTCAGGCCAATGCGGCTGAAATGGTTGTGGAAGTGTGACCCCAGCAAAAACAGCGCCGCCAGCACACCCGCCCGCCCGGAGAACAGGCGCTTGCCCACCAAATAAACCGCCGCAACCGTCAGACTGCCCGCCAGCGCAGAGGTAAAGCGCAACGCAAAAACAGTTTGCCCGAACAGGCGAATGGACAACGACTGCACGGCAAAATACATCGCCGGGAAGGAGAACCAGCCCACCCCAAACACATGGTTGGATACACCGCTAATGAACTGTGCCGCGCTCAACCCGGCAGAAGCCTCGTCCCCATTCAGCAGTGGCGGCGCTTTCTCCAGCGCTACCACCCGCAGCACAAGCGCTGCCGCCAGCAGCAGCCCGGCGGTGAGCACGGTCTTTTTTGACACACGGGGAAAAGCTTCGGTACTGTCCCAGGCCGCCAGCACCCCCAGCACGAGAGCCACACCCCAGGCCACCAATGACAGCCACGGTGCCACCGCCTGGTTGGGGTGTCCGCCTCCCGACAGAGAAGCCGTCCACCCAACCAGCACGGCCAGGGCAAGGTAGATAAATTGAGCGGAAGTCAGACAGGTCAGCGATTTGAGCCGGGCAGCCCGCCGGTGCACCCACCCGGAAAAACGCGGGCTGGAGAGCAAGCCGCCCCCAAAAACAAACATCCCCAGTCCCAAAAGGATCAAGATGGTGATGATCCATTTTTGGGCTGGGGCATAGTTCGGATATAAGGTAAAACCGGCCGCGGCAGCCGCCAATCCCCCCAACACGGCGAAGGGGGCAGCATTGGCAGTAAAGGCTTTGGCGGTCTTCAAAGGCGCAACCTACGGCAGAAGCATCTAGCGCATGCCGGTTTCCAGGCGAGAGATGACCACCCGCTGGATCTCGCTGGTGCCTTCATAGATTTCTGTGATCTTGGCATCCCGGAAGTAGCGCTCTACCGGTAATTCTTTGCTGTAGCCCATCCCGCCGTGAATTTGCACCGCCGCATGGGTGACGAACATAGCCGTCTCGGAGGCGAACAATTTTGCCATCGAGGCTTCCAGCGTGTAGCGTTCCCCGGTTTTCTTCGAGCGCATTTTTGCCAACGCCGCCCGGTGGATAAGGGCACGCGCCGCCTCGATCTGGGTTTTCATGTCGGCCAGTTTAAAGCCGATGCCCTGGAACTCGCCGATCTTTTGCCCAAACGCTTCGCGCTCGCGAGCATATTCCAGGCTGGCTTCGTAGGCCGCCTCGGAAATACCCAACGCCTGAGAAGCAACCCCGATGCGCCCGGCATCCAGCACAGACATGGCAATCTTAAAACCTTCGCCTTCTTCGCCCAAGCGGTTTTCTACCGGCACACGGCAGTCCTCAAAATTCAGCTCGCTGGTGGCCGAAGCGCGAATGCCCAGCTTGGGTTCTTTTTTGCCGCGAGAAAAGCCGGGGGTATTGGCATCCAGCAAAAAGGCAGTCACCCCGCGGTGCTTTTGCTCCGGGGCGGTCATCATAAACACCAGGATCAAGTCGGCAAACGGCCCGCTGGTGACCCACGACTTACGCCCGTTGAGGATGTAATCGTCGCCATCGCGCACCGCCCGGCTGCGCATCGTTCCGGCATCGGAACCCGACATTGGCTCGGTCAGCGAATACGCGCCGATCTTCTCGCCGGAAGCGACCGGGCGGATGAACTGCTGTTTTTGCTCCTCGGTGCCATATTTGAGAATCCCGTAGCAGAACAAAGAATTGTTCACCGACATGATCGTGCCGTGCGAAGCATCTGCCTTGCAGATTTCCTCCAGAGCAAGCACGTACGCCAGGGTATCCATCCCCGCCCCGCCGTATTCTTCGGGCATTTCGATGCCCATAAAGCCCATCTGCCCCATTTTCTTGATCGTCTCCAATGGAAAATCGCCGCTCTCATCAAATTCGGCGGCGATCGGGGCAATCTCTTTTTGCGCAAAATCACGGGCGGCTTGCTGGATCATGCGGTGTTCTTCGGTCAGGTAATCAAATGCACTACTGGATGACATGATAGGTATTCCTCCACAAAAAAATTAATCATGGTGACAGGTCAAGGAATGTGAGCAATTAGAAACCTGTCGAGGTCGAATATCTGAGATTGAATCCTGTATTGAAATGTTTGTTGGGTGGTGCAATTATAGCATGCAAGCAAAAAATGCTACCCGCTAAGCGGGCTTCGCCCAGCGATCAATCGAACAGGCTGAAGCTGTTCTTAACCTGCTCCAAAATCTCGACATTATCGCTCAACAGCCACAACACGGCCGACCCGGATTGGTAGGTGCAGGTGATCTGCCCGTCGTACAGCCAGCAGAAACCATTGCCGGGGCCGTCGTATTCCACAAACTGGAAGCGGCTTGCCAGGTAGCTGTTCAGCGAGAAGTAGAACTGGTCGGCATCGGTATCGCTTTCCCACACCCAATTGGCGGCCAGCAGGCTTTCGTCCGTCTCGGCGTTATAAAACACCTGGTACTGGTCACCGCCCCAGCCATAGGCAGCCACAGCGGCTTCATCGTCCGAGCGGCGGGCGTTGGGATAATCGTTGAAAGTCAGCAGCAGGTAGCTTTCCCATTCTCCCAGGCTGTCGCGTTTGATCAGCTCCCAACCATCCCCCAGCACCGCGTCCAAATTCGGCTGGCTGACAGACAGCGCGCCTTCGCGCTGGAGATATTTTTCCGGGTGGAT
The DNA here is from genome assembly GCA_963675375.2 of Anaerolineales bacterium. GTDB lineage: Bacteria > Chloroflexota > Anaerolineae > Anaerolineales > UBA11579 > UBA11579. Next base: position 323,756 of record OY776212.2, read on the forward strand.
GATCTGCTCGGAAGTTTGCGGCAGCACGCGATATGCCTGGTTCACGGTACCCCACCCGCCGTCCTGGTACAAGGCGGCGACAAATATTCCGCCCGCCTGGTAGGGGAACAACGCATTCTTCTCAAAATACTCCGGTAAGGCATCGTCCGGGAAGAGCAGCGTGGTGGGGATAAAGCTGAGAATTTCTTCGCTGCTGCCATCTGTGGGCGGATAGGCATTGAACCACAAATTTGCTGTAAAGTAAGCATCCCCGGTGGTAAGCGCATCGTACGCCAGGCAAGCCTGGGCGGCTTTGGTGCATACCGGGTACACGCCATTATCGCTCATATCGTAGCGGTTATCCTGCAAGGCACGCGTATATTCAAAAGCATAAATAAATTTCTGCACCCCGGCAAAGTCCGATCCGACAACATAAATGTGGTCATCATCCGGGAGGTAGAACCCGCCAATGTTATCACCGCGGGTATTGAGTGCAGCTTCTACATAATCGTAATCTAGGCGCACAAAGCCAAGCGCTTTATACACCACCTGTTCTTGCTCTAACTGCTGCAAGTATTCTTCGTTCAACATCCAGCTGGCAATCACGGCGCGCAAACTGTTTTTGGGCAGCAGTTCGCCTGTCACCTCGGCCGGGGCACTCAGCCCGCGCACTTCCGCCACTTGCGCCGCAATCGTCTGCATGTCGCGCAGCGCATCTTCGGCCAAAGGCGCAGTGGTGCTGGTGATGTTCGGGATGGGGGACAGGCCGGTGTCATCTTCCGATCCAGCTGCACCGGAGGCGTCTCCGTTCGGTTCGGGGGTCCAGGTGGGCGGCAGGGTAGGCTGCAATACCGGGGTCTGGGTGATGGTGGGGGTCGCGCCCGCATTGGGCGTGAGCAAATTGGTGAGGGGCACTTCCTCGGTCAGCATACTGCTCACCGTGCCTGCCTGGGTCAGCGCCGGGGCGGCATAGGGCATCCAGGCTTCCTGAAAGGTATACCCGGCAAAGCCCAGCCCCACGCACAAGAATAAGAAAATGATCCCGATCACGATCCGGCGGCGGCGGCGTTTTTGCTTGGGCGCCAATTCCACCTGCTTCTTTTTCTTGCCGCGTTTCTTATCTTTCCTGCTCTGGGGTTCCTCTTCCACCATTTCGCGCAGCCATTCCGGCTTTTCAATGGCGGCATCCAGGTCGAGTTCTTCTTCCTCTTCTTCGCCGGTGTCCCAATCCGCTTCTTCTGTGCTGTCCTCATCCGCATAAGGCGATTCGGGTTCAAAAGCAGAGGACTGGCTGCTGTACCAATCCGGCATTTCATCTTCGGCAGGCTCTTCCGTTTCAAAAGGCATCGTTTTGGATTCGCTCTGCGCCCAGGAAGGCAAAACCGGCTCTTGCGGTTCTTGGGATTCTTCGGGAGTCTCCAGGGGAGAATTATCCCCCCATAACATCTCTAAGCGGTCTTCTGCATCGGGGAAAGGTTTTTCGTCCACCACCTCAAAGCTGGTGGGTTCCATCCAGTCGGGCACTTCAAATTCCGGCTCCACCACGGGGGGAGGTGGGGGCGGCGGTTCCAATTCTTCCAGCCGCTGCCGGGCTTTGCTGTGGTCCGGGTTGATCTTCAGGGTACGTTTAAAAGCGCGGATCTTCTTATCTTTATCGTCAATTGCCAATCCAAGCAGATACCAGGCCTGCTCTAAATCCGGTTCTTTCTTCAAAACCTCAGTAAGCAAGGGCACGGCCGCCAGGGTATTCCCCTGTTTAAGAAGGTTGATCGCTTGGACAAGTTTTTGTTTTGTGGTTTGTTCCATAAGAGTATTCGCTGCCTTCGTATGATGAATTTATTATAGGCTATATTTAGGATGAGAAAAAGCGATAACGCCAATCGAAAAACGCAAAAGGGAAGCCGCCACCTATATACGAGGCAAAAAATTAGCTTTTTATGTACAATACATACATATTTGTAGGGATGACTAAACCCCGAAATTGTGATAAAGTTGGGAAGATTAACCACTAACAGGAGGCATTTTTAATGAATTCAAAATTATCTCAAAAAGGTTGGATGAGTGTTGTGATTTGGCTAGGTTTGTTTGCAGGAACCGCCTTCACCTCCAATTCCACCATCAATGTTTTCTATACCATTATCCAGGCAGTATTCTCCGTTTTGACCAATGGGATCGCTGATTTGTTCAACAATTACGGCGTGTTGTTTGCCGTTGTGTTGGGAATCGTGTTGATCTTCCTGATCGTCAGCGCGTGGCTTGGCCTGGTATCCTACACATTCTTAGTCGGTGAGATGGTTCTTGGCGACAAAGAAGAAGATGACGACGATGACTCTGGCGCAGAACTTCCCGGTCAGGTCGCCCGCTATCTGGCCTTCACCTGGGGCTTGCTGTTCATCATGTTCTTGATCTTACCCGTTGTAATGTAATCCCCCCTTTTTTAAAGCTAAAGAAGGCCGATCTAGATTGGCCTTCTTTTCTTTTAATTCTACACTGTGGAATCAGGGTTCTTTCACCTGCTCCACGATCTCGGCTGCCATATCAAAGCGGTTGAAAGGCGGCATCAGATAAATACCCTGCCCCCAGGCTTTGATCTGCCGAATTTGCTCGACCGCAATCTTGATCCCTTCCTGGGCAGATTCTTCACCGGCAGCCCGAATACGGGTAAGCATTTCATCCGGAATATCGATACCGGGCACTTCATTGTGCAAGAAGCTGGCGTGCCGGGTATTGAACAGCGGCAAAATACCGACCAACAGCGGTCTCCCCAATGCACCATACTGCTCGGCATAGCGTTCCAAAAACTGCTCGGCTTTCTCCGGTTCATAGATCGGTTGGGTGAGGAAAAAGTCGGCGCCATTGTTCAGTTTGCGGCGCAGCACGGTAATCTCCCTTTCGGGGTCTTTGGGGGTCAGGTTGAGGGCGCTGCCCACAAAAAAGTGGGTCGGCTCCCCAATTTCCATCCCGGCGTGGTCGACCCCGGCATTAAAGCCTTGCTTGACCAATTTGACCAACCCGGAGGGGGCCAGGTCATAATTGTCCATCGCTTCGGGGTAATCGCCAATCTTGGTAGGGTCTCCCATGACCACAAAAATATTGCGCACCCCAACAGCGTGTGCGGCCAGCAAGTCGCCCTGCACGCGCAGCAAGTTGCGCCCGCGGGTAGGGAAATGCAGCGTGGTTTCAATGCCCACTTCATTTTGCAGCACCTGGCACACCGCCCAGGGGCTCATGCGCATGCTTGCCATCGGGCTGTCGGCGACATTGATCACATCGGCACCCGCCTCTTTCAGCATGCCGGCCCCGGCGATCAGCTTATGGGTGGAAAGGCCGCGCGGCGGGTCCATCTCCACCGCAATGGCAAACTTACCCGCTTCAAAGCGCTGTGCCAGGTGAGATTTTTCCACGGCCAACGGGCTGCCGTTCGGTACGCTTGCAACGCGCAGCCGTGGTAGGTCGAGTTCTTCACCGGGCAGGTTGGTTTCCAGGGCGTAGCGCATGGCGGCAATATGGGCCGGGGTGGTTCCGCAGCAACCGCCGATCACATCCATGCCTGCCTTGCGGAATGCCAGGGCATACTCGCCAAAATAATCCGGCCCGGCGGGGTACATGATGCGCCCTCCCACCCGTTCCGGCCAACCGGCATTGGGCATCACCAAAATGCGGGCATCCGGCACTGCCTGGCGCATCAAGCGCGCAATCCGCAGCACCTGGGCAGGGCCTTCAGAGCAGTTGATCCCGATCACATCGGCGGTGGCTTCGTGCAGCCATTGGGCTACTTTCTGCGGGCTGTCGCCCAACAGGGTGCGGTCGTCGCGCGTAAAGGTCATCGAAGCGATCACAGGCAGGTCACATACCTGGCGGGCGGCACAAATTCCTTCGCGAATCTCGTACAAATCGCTGATTGTCTCCAGGATGATGACATCCACATCACAGGCGGCCAAAGCCGAAATCTGTTCGGCAAAAACACTTTGGGCTTCTTCACTGGTCACCCGGCCAAAGGGCGCCAGCCGCACCCCCAACGGACCGACATCCCCGGCAATCAACACATCTTTGAAAGAGGCTTCTACCACTTTCTTTGCCAGCGAAACCCCGGCGCAGTTAATGGCTTCTAACTGGTCGGCCAGGCCGTGCTCGGCCAATTTATAGCGGTTAGCGCCAAAGGTGTTGGTGGTAATCACCTGGGCACCGGCTTCGATATATTCGCGGTGCACCTCGGCTACCAGCGCCGGGTTGGTCAGGTTAAGGGCATCCAGGCAGGTATCAAAATTTTCGCCTTTGCTGTGCAGCATGGTGCCCATCGCTCCATCAAAGACAAGCGGATTTTCGTTCTCGGTTAAAAGGGATAGAAATCGGGAAGCAGACATTAATAATTTTCCTCTAGTGGATGATTGAAGATAAACAAGTCTATCAGAAGACGGGATGTTTATTCAGAATATTCTAACTCAGAATCAATCAACCGGGAAATTTCAGGGAAGGGCTGTGCCCAATCACAGGAATACGAAAAACAATCAGTCAAAATAAAAAAAGCCCTGCACACAACCGTATGCAAGGCTCAGACATACTCAACTCAAAACGCTACTCTAACTCGGCCTCGATCAAGCTGGCAAACTGCGAGAATGGCTGTGCGCCGGCCACATACTGCCCGTTGATAAAGAATGTGGGGGTAGAGAGAGGTGCACTTAAATCCAGCAAAATGTTAATGTCCTCCATCACCACCTGTTCGAAAGTGCCGCTGTTGAGACAAGATTCAAAGGATGCAAGGTCCATATTCAACCGCTCGGCGTATGCCAGATAGGCATCTTCACTCAGCCCCAACTCGTTGCTGAACAGCAGGTCATGATATTCCCAAAAGACTTGCTGGTCTTGGGCGCAGTGGGCGGCCACCGCGGCCGGGACAGCGTTGGGGTGTACGGAGGTGAGCGGCAGGTCTTTATACACATAGCGCACCTGATCGCCGTACACTTCCATGATCTGGGTAAAGGTTTCCGAATGGTACGAGCGGCAGTACGGGCATTCGTAATCGCTGAATTCCACAATCGTCACCGGGGCATCTTCTGGCCCAATCGACGGGTCATCATCATAAATCGGGATTTCATAACGGGCAGGCTCGTCATTGGCCTGGTCAAGCCCCACATTTGGCTTGCCCCACACCTGGAACCCGGCAAACATGCCTGCCAGGAAAACGAGCGGCAGCGCCGCTACAAAGATCGAAAGGCTCACGCTGGTGCCTTTATTCTTTTTGGATTTGGTTGTTTTGGTAACAGTGGTTTCTTCTGTCATTTGTCGCTCCGGGGAGAATGGCAATAAGGAAATCTCTCAATAAAGATGAATGCGATTATAACATGTCCTCTTAATGCAGTTTGTCCCTACCTGCATCCCTAAAATCCTTGCACCACACTCCTGCCTGTGCCATAATGAGGGCAGCATCCGGACTCGTATATTCTCCGGCAGATTACCCCAAAAGGTACATTACCCATGCCAGCCAACAAACAACCAGAATTGTTCCCCTCCAATATCTATTTGATGATCGACCGCAACTTGATCCCCATTGAGTATCCGGTGACCAACCTTGGCCGCCATATCAACAATACGGTGATCATCTCGGACCCGCACACCTCGCGCTACCATGCCCGCATCTTGTTTAAAGAGGGTGTTTTTTGGATCATGGACCTGGATTCTTCGGTCGGCACGCTGGTTAACGGGCAGCCGGTGGAGGGAGAAGTGATGCTGCACAGTGGGGACACGATCACGGTGGGCAGCACGCCGGTGGTTTTCATCGACCAGAATACGGGCAAGGCAGACCATACCACCGCGGCTACCGGCATGTTGGATGAGTAAGCAGGGGAGATCATTTCGGCTATTCTATTTTAAGTCATCTCTAGGGGGAATGATTGAACGAGATTTTGTTTACAGCAATTATAACTTCAATGCACAGAAATTTTTTTGGGCGAGGAAATCTCGCCTCTACACGGTGATTAGAGGAGATGGATAGAAAACAAACTCTATCATATAGACTGCAATCTACCCGTAGGGGCGTCCTCTGGGACGCCCGCAAAATGTGTCAATAAGAAATATCCATTGCTGTGAAAAACGAACCCGCAAACAAGCATATCCACATTTACTGCTTACTTGCTAATTATATGGGTATGCTTTTACGGGAGAGACCCCATGCTGGGGCCATCTCGCCGTTGCAGGTAGATAGGGGAAATTGGGCGGGGTGACCCCGCCATTACACAGTGACTAGAGGAATCGGGCGGCGAGACGCCGCCGCTACGATAGAATCAGACAGACGCAAGACAAATAACTACGCAACAACCAAACCACCCAACCACTCAACTACCCAACTACCTATCTACCTCCCCATCAACTGCTCAACGCGGCTTTGGCCGGTGCTGTAATATTTGGCTTGCGGGTGGTGCAGCACGATTGCGGCCGTGGACTGTTCCGGCATCAGCTGGAAAGCGGTGGTCAGACTCATTCCCAGCTCTTTCTCGGCCGGCAGCAGGTCAAACACAATACGGTGGTCGTCCAAATCCGGAATGGCCGGGTAGCCCCAGGAATAACGTTTTCCCTGTCCCTCTGCCAAGCCCAACTCGCGCCGGATATGGCGGTGCAGGTATTCGGCGGTCGCTTCGGCGGTTTGCACGGCCAGGCCGTGGGTAAAGTAAGCTTCGGTGTAATTCCCTTCCGCTTGCAAGGCGTCGAAGCGGTCGGTAGCTCGCTGCCCTACGGTAACCACCTGTAAAGCAACCACATCCATCTTGCCCGAACTGACCGGGGCAAAATAATCCGCCAGACATATATATTCGCCTTTTTCCTGGCGGGGGAAGCTAAAGCGGGTAATCTCTTCGGTTTTGCCGGAAATTGATTCGGGGGCATATACGATCAAATCATTCCCATCGGATTGAGCAGGCCAATAGCCATACACCCCCGCAGGCTGGAGCCAGTTTGTGCGCAGGACTTCCTGCTTCATGCGTGCCAGCCGCGCCTGGAATTCCTGTTCCAACTGGTCCCACTCTTCGCCGCGCGTGTTCTTGGCACCCCAGGAGAGGCGGAACAGTTCGTTGATATACAGATGGTCAAAGACCATCTCCAAGGGCATTTGCTCCACCACCCGCGGCCCCCAGACCGGCGGCGTGGGGATCACCTCGGCGGGCGGCACACTGGACTTGCCGGTCGGGCGCGTTTTGCGAGGCTGCGACTCGCGGCCCATCTCATTGGCCGCTTTGCTGCTCAATTCTTCCATTAACGCCTGGCGTTTTTCCTCATCCACCAGCCTGTCCATCGTTTCCAACCCCTCGAAGGCATCAGAGCAGTAAAACACGCCGGAGGCATAAGGCTCGCCGCCTTCAGTGTAATTGATGCGCCAACCAAAGCGGCGGTTGATTGCTGCTCCACCGATCAACACCGGGATGTCCAACCCCCGGCGGTGCAGCTGGTTGACGATCAGCGGCATTTGCTTGCTGGTGCTCACCAACAGGGCGCTCAAGCCAATCGCGTCGGCGTTGACTTCTTCGGCCTTGGCAATGATCGTCTCGGCCGGCACCTGCTTGCCCAGGTCGTGCACTTCATAACCGTTGTTGACCATGATCGTCTTGACCAGGTTCTTGCCGATGTCGTGCACGTCACCGTATACGGTGGCAATCACCACCTTACCCTTGCTGACCCCTTCTACTTTCTCCAGGTAATTGTCCAGGTGGGTGACCGATTTTTTCATCACCTCAGCCGATTGCAGCACAAAAGGCAAGATCAACTCACCCGCCCCAAATTTATCGCCGACCTCTTTCATCGCCGGCAGCAGCGTGTGGTTGAGAATATCGACTGCCGATTGATGATCTGTGCCTTTATCCTTGCGTTCGATGATCTCGTCAATCGCCTCTTCCACGCCTTCTTTATGGCGGTGCAAAATGCTCCAATACAAACGTTGTTCTGGTGTCATCCCCTCGGTGGGGTCGCTGTCCTCTTCTTCGGTAACCACCACATCCTGATAATATTCGATCACCCGCTGCAAAGCGTCTTCACGTTTATTGAAGATCAGGTCTTCCATCAGGGTGCGTTCTTCCTGCGGGATCTCGGCATAGGGTTTGATCTTGGAAGCATGCACAATCGCCATATCCAAACCGGCCTGCACGGCAAAATGCAGCATCATGCTGTTGAGCACCGGGCGGGCGGCCTTGCTGAGCCCAAAGGACACATTGCTGACCCCCAACGAGGTGAACACGCCGGGCAGTTCTTTTTTAATTTTGCGAATTGACTCCAGGGTGGCTACCGCCGAGTTGGCAAATTCCGGGTCACCGGTGGAAAGCGGGAAAGTGAGCGTATCGTAAACCAAATCCTCCGGGCGGAAACCAAACTCATCCACGGCGATATGGTAAATGCGCTTGGCAACTTCTAATTTCCGTTCCACCGTCTTTGCCATACCATCTTCATCAATCGTCAAGATCAGCACGGCGGCGTTGTGGCGTTTGGCAATCGAAAGCACCGTTTTGAGCTTCTCCGGCCCGGCTTCCAGGTGGGTGGAGTTGAGCAAACAGCGCCCTGGGGCAATCTTGAGGGCGGCTTCCATCACATCTGGTTCGGTGGTGTCAATCACCAGGGGGGCTTCCACGCTCATCGCCAATCGCTTGACCAGCTTGCTCATCAGGCCGATCTCGTCCGGGTTCTCGGTGATCGCCACAGACACATCCAGGGCATGCGCCCCGCCGTTGATCTGTTCGCGGGCAACTTCGACCATACTGTCGTAATCTTCGGCCAGCAGCAACCGCTTGAAGATACGGCTGCCGGTGGCGTTCAAACGTTCGCCGATCAACAGCGGCCGCGGCTCCTGTGCCATATCAATCGCACGGATAGATGAGGACAGGCGCGGCTCGTCTTTGGCCGGGCGTTTGGGGCTGGGGTGCGCCTTGACGCGTGCCACCAGCTTTTCCAGGTGGGCAGGGGTGGTGCCGCAGCAGCCGCCCACTACCGAAACGTTGAATTTCTCGATGAATTCGGTCATCGCTTCGGCGTACGGTTCGGGCTGTAAGGGGTACACCGCCTCCCCATCCACATTCAGCGGCAGCCCGGCGTTGGGAATGGCCGAAACGGGCAGGGTGGCGTGTTCGCCCAAAAAGCTGACCGGCTGGCGCATATGCTCAGGGCCGGTGGAGCAGTTCAGGCCAACCACATCGATCGGCATACCTTCCAGAATGGTGAGTGCCGATTCAATATCCGTACCCAACAGCATGCGCCCGCTGGTGTCCAGGGTCACCTGGCACTGGATGGGAAGCACTTCGCCCGTGTCCTCAAAGGCTTTCTGGATACCTTGAATCGCGGCTTTAACTTCCAGGATGTCCTGCGAGGTTTCGATCAAGAGCACATCCGCCCCGCCATCGATCAGGCCGCGAGCCTGCACCCGGAAGATTTCCACCAGTTCGTCATAGGTCACATCGGAGAGGGTGGGGTCATCGGCAGAGGGCAGTTTGCCCGTTGGCCCCATCGAACCGGCCACAAAACGCGGCTGGTCGGGGGTGCTGAATTCTTCCGCCACGCCCCTGGCAACCGAGGCAGCCGCTTTGTTGATCGCATAGGCTTGCTCGCCCAGGCCATATTCCTGCAGGGTGAGCGGGTTGGCGCGGAAAGTGTTGGTCTCGACCACATCCACCCCCACCTGGTAATAAGCACGGTGTACTTCGGCAATCACTTCCGGCTTGGTAATCGCCAGATAGTCGAAACAGCCGTTGTACTGCTCCCCGCCAAAGTCCTCGGCGGTCAGGTGCATGTTTTGCAGCATGGTGCCGTTAGCGCCATCGTAGATCAGCACGCGTTCGTTGAGCGCTTGGGCAAAACCGGGTTGGGTGAATTCTTCTATTTTCCGCATGGGGACATCCTCTTCTATAATTGGGGTGTTACTTGGATGGGGTGAACCTTGAATAATTTACGGCAGCCGCTTAATTTGCCTGACCAAACACCTGAACCTCGCGCCAATCGACCCACGATGGACTGGAAACGGTCTCCACCATCACATATTGGATGTTGGACGGCATACTTTCGGGGGTAAAGACCAGCCAATCGCCGCTCTGGGTGTACTCGGCAAATTCATGCACCAACTGCCAGTTAGCCGCCGCGTCGGGCTTGCCTGCTTGGCGCACATACACGCGATGGATGGTTTCTCCGGCGGGCCACTGGCCGATCTGTAACCGGACTTCAGAAAGTGTATAGGGTGCTTCCAGGTCGATTTTGATCCATTGGGGCGGGTAAGCGCCCGCCTGCCAGCCGGTTTCGCTGTTTTCATCCAGGGCGTCTTTGCCCGGCCCTTCGGGAATCTGGCGGGAGACAACCACCGGCTTGCCGTAAGCCAGGTTGGCGGTAGGTACATCCACCTGGTGGCAGATGTCGGGCTGGTGGGCGGGGGCAAACAGGTCGAGCATAAAATCACCCTGTTCGCGCAGCCCCCAGGTGGCATCGCCAATCTCTTCGGGCAGGTCAAAATAGCTCCAATACAGCCAGCCATCCCACCCATACTTGCACGACTCGGCCGCCCATTCGGTGCTGGCACGCGCCGCGCCTTCAATTGTCGGGTAACGGTGGATAAAAGCGCCGTATTCGCCCATAATAACGGCGATCTCGGCGTGCCCGGCAAAGCCAAAGTTTTCGGCAAACTGTTCCAGGGTGAGGTCATCGCCGGGGTAAGCGTGAAAATCGTAAAAGTCGAGGGCAGCGCCGTTCTGGATCAGGGCGGCAGTATCCACATACCAGGTGCCGCCGATCATCGTGTCGTTGGGGAAGGCGGGGGCAAAGAATCCCATGGTGACCATCCCGTCCGGGTCATAACTGCGGATCACGCCGCCAACTTCCTCAATATAGCGCAGTAAATTCTCGGTGACCATGGCGCGTTTCTGGTAGGGGTCGGCCATATTGTAGCTTTTGCCGTTGCCGGTCTCAATCACGCCTTCGTTCAGGCTGAGGGGCGGCTGCCCGCCAAACAGCCACTGCTCGTTGAGCAGCGACCAGCCCAGCACGGCGTCAAAATCGGCTTCACGCTCGGTGAGACCCGCCATCAAATCCGTCCAGTACAGTACGGCCGACTTCCGCCCATCTTCCGTCAGAATGTGGGCATTGCGGTAACCTTCCATTTGCGGGTCATCGTTGGCGCGCTGGTTGGAAAACTTCCAGTAATCGCCCTCGGTGGGCAGGTCGTTGGAGGTGAGCAGCAGGAAAATGCCGTTTTCCCTGGCAATCGCCATGGCGCTCGCCAGATTATCTAGATAGGCACCGTTCAAACGCCCGGTGGTGTAATCGGTGATACAGCCCGTGCCGGTAGAGCAAGTATCGATGAACAGGCGCACGGTGTTGTAGCCCCGATTTGCCAGCCGCACCATCTCGGCGGAAAAATCGGCGGGGTCATAGTGGCCTACTTCAAAGACGCGGTTTTCCAGATACCCGGCGCCGCTGTCTACCAGTTGAATGTAGTTCACACCGCGCGGGTAAAAGGTTTCGCCGCTCTCCTGGTTGTAAAATTCAGCTTCGCCCTCCACCAAGCGGATATGGATTGGGTGGGTTGGAGGCGTAAATCCTGTCGAATCAGGGTTGGCGTCTGGGGGCAGTGCGGCGGTTTGGCTGGCTGCGGGCAAGTCCGAACCCAGTTGGGTTTGGTGCGCGGGTTCACCCCCGCTGCCCAACGTGCAAGCAGAGAGCAAGAGCGCCACAAATATTAATATACACAAAGATTTCTTCATTGGTGCCACACTTTGGAACCATAAAATGGGGCGTTTACCCCGATTTTTATAGTCTGTACGCGTTTTGGTCAAATAACAGTAAATTGACCGTTTAACGAATTTTATCAGATTATAGACATTTTTCGTGCCACAGCGCAAAAAGTGCGGGGCTATTTATGCTATATTTATAAAGATTATTGATTTCAATCGGGGTATTTGTGCCCCAAAGGAGAAGCAAAATGGATCTCGGCGGTTTTTCTATAAGTCTGACGGTGAAAGATATTCAAGCATCCATCCAATTTTATGAAAAATTAGGCTTCAGCCACTACCACGGCGACCCGGCCAACAAGTGGGTCATCCTGAAAAACGGAGACCATACGATTGGTTTGTTCCAGGACATGTTTGAGAAAAACATGCTTACCTTCAACCCCGGCTGGGACAATTACGCCCGGCCGCTGGATTCTTTTACCGATGTTCGTGAGATTCAAAAACAGCTCAAAGCCGCGGGGCTGAAACTGGAAAGCGAAGTGGACGAAAACACAACCGGCCCCGGCAGTTTCATGCTGCTTGACCCAGATGGAAACCCCATCCTCATCGACCAAAACATCTGACAATATCCCCCATTTCTGACGGTCATGCAGCCTCAATTTTAGCGGGTTGTAAAAATACCCGCCCATTTGGCGTATCGTTTTTGATGTTTATACGTCTTATAAGTACATTGTGAACATGACCGACGACCAACTTCTGGAAAAAGCCAGACAGCTAGACCAAGATGCGCTGATGTTGATTTACGATACTTACAGCACACCTTTATATCATTATGCCTATCGCCAGCTTGGCGATGAACAATCCGCAGAAGACTGTGTGGCCGAAACGTTCACCCGCTTTTTGAGTGCCCTGAAAAACAATAAAGGACCCAAGAAATATTTACGGGCTTATCTCTACCGCATCGCCCATAACTGGATCAGCGACCAGTTCCGCGGCAACCAACCGGTGGTCGTGGATATTGATGAACAAGAGGAAATCTTAGAAAGCGAACAAATCTCTATCGAGAGACAGATCATGCGCTCCGTAACGGCAGAGCAGCTGCGAGGAATGATCGCTCAACTGTCTCCCGACCAACGCCAGGTGATCGTATTGAAACACCTGGAAGATATGAGCAATGCCGAGGTTGCCGAGATTATCGGTAAAAATGTAGGCAGCGTGAAAGCGCTCAACAGCCGGGCATTGGTGAATTTGAGAAAATTAATGGGAGCAAAGGCTCACGTATAAATGAAAAACCAGAAATCTTATCCAGACCAAGAAATGATCGAACTGCTCCAAACGCTCAAAGATACTCCCGAGCGACCAGTGGCGCGCGCCAGGCAGGGGCGGGCGGCATTTTTGGCAGAAGTACAAGAGGTTTCAAAGTCACCCGTATCGATTTCACCATTTCAGCGTCTTATTAATCGTTGGACCCAACCAACGCCCCGGCTGCGGTTGAGCACCTTAACAATAGCAATCATTCTAAGTTTTGTATTTCTCTCCGTTTCTTCTTCGGTGTATGCTGCCCGGCATGCCCTGCCAGACCAGACTTTGTACCCCTTCAAATTATGGCTGGAAGACAGCCGGCTGGCACTCACCACTTCCTCCGATAAACAGATCGACCTGCATCTGGATTATGCGCAAGAACGCCTGGAAGAAGCCACCGCCATGCAGGCTTCCCACGCCGGATTGTCATTAGACCAGATATACAGTAATTTCCAACACCATGTTGATGAAGCCGGCAGCCTGCTGGCCGAGCACGAACATGATGAAGCCCTATCCGACAGGTTGGACGAAATTCTAAACGAGTACGACCATTTGAATGCCCCTGAAGATGGAAATGCATCGGATAGTGAAACGGAAGACAGCCATCAGGACGACGCCCAAAAAGACGAGGAAGAAATCGCCCCACCCACCCAAGACGAATTTGAAGACTCGCCGGAAACAGAATCGGAACAAAGTGATATAGAAGATCAAACCGATGGCGAAGACCAACCGGGTGAAGATGGGGAAGACCAAACAGACGAATCCGAATCTTCAGATAGTGAATCTTCTGATACCGAATCGTCTCAAGAAAAGGATTCGGAAGACAAATCTTCGCAAGATGAAAAAGAGCAGGAAGATCAGACCGCTGAAGAAACCCCCGAGCCAGAACAATCTGATGAAGAGAAAGACAACACAGACAGCGAAAGTGATGGCGGGGACGAAGACCCTGAACCATCTCCAGAACCAGAAGATGATGAGGAAGAAAATTAGTATCTCCCTCTAACCCACGTTATTTCCCGTTTTTCTAAAAACGAACATATATCAATAGGGATTGCTTTTAGCAATCTTAAAAAATTAACCATGTCTAAGGAGTAAAAAAATGAACCGATTAAAAATTTCTCTCACCGTAATTATTGCAATACTAGCACTCAGCCTGGCAGCCTGTGATGCGACCACCGCAGCAGGGGAAAACGCCTTTATGATCAACCCCGACAGCTACGGCCAAACCGACCTGACCGCCACCACCGGGCGAGACAGCAGCAAACTCAGTGATGCAGCTAACGCGGCGGCAGGCGAAGCCGAATCCCATGATGGCAGCCGCACCGGCGAACAAAAGTTTACCGGCGAAGTCACCGTCCTCAGCGAAGATACGATCTCATTCAATGGCGAGACCTACACCGTGGAAACCCAAGAAGACCTGACCACCATTTTCTCCGCCGGAAGCCAATATGAGATTGAATATTCCCTCAATGAAGATGGCACCATCATTTTGGTCAGCGCAAAAATGGATGATGGTATGCATACCGCCTCGGACGACAGCAGCGATGTGTATGATGACAGCAATACATCTGAACTCGAATTCAAGGGGCAGGTGGAAGCCGTTTCGACCGATACGATCACCATGGACGGCATGATCTACACCGTAGTGACCGACCAGGATTTGACCCAACTGATTGCCGCTGGAGGAATGTATGAAATTGAATACACCCTCAACGATGACGGCACCATCAGCATCCACGATATCCAACAAGAAGACGACCTGAACAGCGGCGGCTCTTCTTCCGACGATATGAACGACGACTCTTCCGATGACCAATACGATGACCAATACGATGACAGCAATGACGACCAGTATGATGACAGCAGCAACGATAGCAGCGATGACATGAATAACAACAGCAGCAATGACTCGTCGAACGACTCGCAGAACGACAGCAGCAACGACTCATCATCCGACAGCCAAGACGACAGCAGCAACGATAGCAGCGACGACAATAATGAGAGCAACAACGACAGCGAGAACAACGACGATTAACCCACCTGTAGTCTGAAAAGACCGCTAAAAAGCCGGACAGAATATCTCTGTCCGGCTTTTTTTATCGACTAACTCAATACATTTGGGGGTCGAAAATTTCTTTCTGATTATCCCGCCTCTGCGGTCGTTTGAACGAACCAATCTCCCCGCCACAAAGCTGTATCGATCTGCACCGCCAGCGCGCCTTGCTGTTGCATAGCAGCTGCCTGCGGCGGGGTATATACCCCGCCTGCCCCAATCACCGGGACACCCAAAGCCGCCAGGTCTTGCACCGCCTGCATTGCCAACGGGAACACACCGGGGCCGTACATCCGCCCGCCGGTCGTCTCTCCTGTTTCGCCGGGCAGCGTGCCGCGCGGGGGCGCCAGGCTGACCGCTGTCGCGCCAGCTTCTACCAGTGCGGGGGCAAGCAGCGCGGCCTGAAACAGCGACACTTTGGCAATCAGCGGCAGTTCACCCAGGCCGGCAGCCAGCACTGCCGCCGCTTCCGCGGCGGTGATTCCTTCCGGGAAGCCAATTTCTACCGCCAGAATATTTTCCAGCTCTTCCAGGCGCAGAACCATGGAATGAATATCCTCCGGAGAGGAAGCCAATAAATGCACAATAACCGGTACCCGGCTTTGCGCCCATTGCGGGGCAGCCTGCCGCAGCACTTTGCTGAACCCCGGGTTGGGGTGCCCGCTGTGCAGCAGCGCCCCGCCGGGGTAGCTCTGCCAGCGCGGGCCGTTGGCCGGGCGGCGCGGCCGGCGGCTGAGCGGGTTAGTGACGAAAGCGCCAAACTGCGCCCAGGGCAGCGGTAGGTTAAAGTCAGGGGTAAACCCCAGGCTCCCGGCAGCGTTCATCAAGGGTGGGGAGATTGTGAGGGGGATTTGCAGAAGTTCTTCCATGTTATTCCTCTCTTCTTGCCAGCAAACCGCTCACCAGCATAAAGACCACCAGCGAGGCCAGGATCAGCACCACGGCCACGGGCTGCGCGGCATCCAGGCCAAAGCTGGAAAAACGCTCGTAAACCAACACCGGGATGATCTTGGGATGATAGGCCAGGATCACAATCGCCCCAAACTCGCTGATACCCCGCCCCCACATCATCAGGGCGCTGGCCGCCACCCCCCGCCAGGAGAGCGGCAAAGTGACGTATAAAAACGCCTGGAAGCGGGATGCTCCTTCTGTTTGGGCTACGCGTTCCAGCTCGGTATCGACCAATTCAAAGGCCTCGCGTGAGCCGTTTACCAAAAACGGCAGGCTGACGAACAGCATCCCGATCACAATCCCCGGAACTTCATCCACAAAGGAAACCCCGAAACCGTTGAAGAAACCGCCCAATGCCGATTGGCGGCCAAAAACCAGCAGCAGGGCAATCCCAGCTGCGGTATGCGGGATCACGATCGGCAGGTTAATGATCCCCTCCACCCAGCGTTTACCGGGAAAGTAATAACGCGCCAGCAAATAGGCCAACGGCACCCCGGTGAACAAAGCCAGTAGGGTCGCAATCGCCGCGGCGTAAAAGGTCAGCCACAGCGCATTTTGTGTCTCGCCATCCAGCAAAGTCTGCCAGATGCTGGGCAGGTCGGTGCTGAATAAGGTTGCCAGGATGGGGAGCAGCACAAATATCAGCAGCAGTGTTCCGGCCAGGGCAAAGAAGACGGTCATTGGGCTGCGGGGCGGGCGCTCTTTGGGGACGGGAGAGGTCATGCTTTCATTATAGCGGTAAACGCAAACAGCGGATTGTGAATTGCAAGCTGCAATTACAAAATGCAGCTCGTTCTATTGTGGTTTCTTTAGATTTATTTTCCAGGCGGTTCTTCTTACTTACCCCATTTTGCTGCTATTTGTTCAAGCGAATTATACAGTGCCTCCATATTTTTTAAATAAAGACATACCATACTATACTTGTACTTAAGGTATAATTCTCTCCGCACTTAACCCTAACGAAGATTGAAGAAACTATTTTTATGCTAGATAAACTTGAACCGATCGAAGCTCGATACAATGAACTCGGCCAGGAACTGCTGGAAGTAGGGGATGATTATCAACGCGCAGCCGAACTATCCATGGAACGCGCTGAGTTGGAAGATTTGGTGAACATCGCCAAGGAATACCACCAGCTATTAACCGGTATTGAAGAAGCCCAAACCTTAAGCGAAAGCGAAGACCCAGAGATGGCCGAATTAGCCCAGATGGAGCTGGCCGAACTGGAACCTAAAGTCGCGCCTTTGGAAAACAAGATTAAAGGTTTACTGCTGCCCAAAGACCCGCGAGATGGCAAGAACGTGATCGTAGAGATCCGCGCCGGCGCCGGTGGGGACGAAGCAGGCATTTTTGCCTCTGACCTGTACCGCATGTACTCCCGCTATGCCGAACGCAAAAACTGGAAGACCGAAATCCTTTCGATGAATGAAACAGGCGTGGGTGGTTTCAAAGAAGTCTCTTTTGAGATCAAAGGGAAAGGCGCTTTCTCCCGCCTGAAATTCGAGTCAGGTGTCCACCGTGTGCAGCGCGTCCCGGCCACCGAATCCCAGGGGCGTATCCATACTTCCACTGCCACAGTAGCTGTGCTTGCCGAAGTAGACGAGGTAGAAATTGACATCCCGGAACGGGATATTGAAATCGAAGTTTTCAAATCTGCCGGTGCAGGCGGCCAAAGCGTGCAAAAGAACGCCACCGCCGTGCGCATCCGCCACTTACCCACCGGCATGGTCGTCTCCTGTCAGGATGAACGCTCGCAGCTGCAAAACAAACTGCGAGCCATGGGCATCTTGCGGGCACGTCTATATGAGATTGAAGAACAAAAACGGCACGATGAAATTGCCGACGAGCGCCGCTCCCAAGTTGGCTCTGGCGACCGCTCGGAAAAAATCCGCACTTACAACTACCCACAATCCCGCATTACCGACCACCGCATTGGGTACACCAGCCATAATCTTAGCGCTTTGATGGATGGCGACATTGATGATTTGCTGGATGAACTTGCCACCCAAGATGAAGCAGAAAGACTGGCGGCCGCGGGGTTAACAGAAAGCTAAACCAACAATGAGCGCAGGCACCTTTGCCCCCTTCCAAACTAAAACTGTTTCCTCGGCACTGGTGTATATCTCTCAGTGCATCAAAAGGGTTACGGAGACGCCCGATTTGGATGCAAAGGTTTTACTTGCCAATGTAATGGAAAAAGATAAAGCCTGGCTGCTTGCGCACCCCGAAGAAACCCTGACTGCCAGCCAAAACCTGGCGCTGGCCGAAGGGCTGGTACAGCTTTCTACCGGCATGCCGATGCCGTATGTACTCGGCAAGTGGGAATTTTACAAACTGACTTTTCGGGTGACACCCGATGTACTCATCCCCCGCCCTGAAACCGAACTATTGGTAGAAACTGCCATTGAATGGCTGCGCGCCCACCCAGAGCGCCGTCAGGCTGCGGAAGTCGGGATTGGCTCGGGCTGTATTTCGGTCAGCATCGCCCATGAAGTTCCCGACGTAGAGATCACCGCCACAGATATTTCCCCCAATGCGCTCACCGTGGCGGGGCACAATATTCGCAAGCACAATGTGGAAGACCGCGTCCACCTGCACGAAGCCGATCTGCTCACCGACCTGCCCGGCCCATTCGACCTGTTATGCGCCAATCTGCCTTACATCCCCACCAACAAATTATATAAATTACCCGTATTTATGCACGAGCCGACCCTGGCTCTGGACGGCGGCAAAGACGGCCTAGAAAGCATTGGCAAACTGCTGGCACAGGCGGTCGACCGGATGAACCCCGGCGGCCTGCTGCTGTTTGAGATTGAATCCGGCCACCCCGAAGAAGCCCAAACACTGGCTGCCGAGTATTTCCCCCTGGCACAAATTGAAGTCCAGCCAGACCTGGCAGGGCTGCCGCGATTATTGGTCATCCAACTGCCGTGAAACAAACCCGCATATTAACTGCTTCTGACCCCGATACCCTCAACCATGTGCTGGCTACCCTGCAAGCTGGCGGCACAGTGGTGTTCCCCACCGACACCGTCTACGGTCTTGCTGCCGATGTGCATAACCCGGCTGCCATAGAATTGTTATTCGAAATCAAAGAGCGCCCCAAAGATCAGGCGATTGCCGTGCTGCTGGGCACCCCCAGCCAGCTGGCCCTGGTCACCGAAAACCCTAGCGATGCCGCCATGCAGTTGGCCGGCAAATTCTGGCCCGGTGCGCTGACCTTGGTAGTCCCCCGCCACCCCGATATCCCCGCGCTGCTCTCTCCCCTGCCGACCATTGGCGTGCGCATCCCAGACCACCCGGTCGCCCAGCAAATTTTGCAGGCAGCCGGCCCCTTAGCAGTTACCTCGGCCAATATCTCCGGGCAGGCCAACGCCAGCACCGCCCAACAAGCCGCCGCCCAATTAGATGGACGCGTGGATGTGATTGTGGATGGCGGCACCACCCCTGGCGGTGTGCCTTCTACTGTGGTGGATATGACCGGAGTAGAACCAAAGGTCTTGCGCCCCGGCCCGGTGGACATTTTCGGGTAATTCTCCCCCAAATTTTTACTTTAAACGATTGATTAATCGATATTAATATAGCCCTTATCTTAGATTCATCTTAGGTTAATGTACGTATATATAATAAAGCCTAGGTACTGTATATATTATATATATCATGTAATCTCCCCCTCCAACCACCCTGATCAGCGGTCAGGGTGGTGCTATTTTAAAAAGTATTGGTAAATCAACTTCATCCAATCAAACCTTCACCCGCGGCATGGTTGGCAGCGTAGGGTCTTCCGGGCGGGAAACCGGCAGCACCACGGTGAACACACTCCCCTTGCCCACCTCGCTTTCCACCCTCAGCTCTCCCTGGTGGGCTTGCACGATCTGGTTGGCAATCGACAGGCCCAACCCAGAACCATGCGCCGGGCCGCCCTGACGGGCTTTATCCAACTGGTAGAAACGTTCAAAAATCCGGGAAAGTTCTTCCTGCGGCAGTCCCGCTCCATTATCCGCTACGGAAATATGCACCCAATTCTCTACCCAGCGGGCAGAGAGGGTGACCGTGCCGCCTGTGGGGGTATGCTTGAGGGCATTATCGACCAGATTGCCAAACACCTGCGATAAGCGGTCTCCATCTCCCACAATTTCTGGTACATGCCCAAGATTGCCTTGCAACGCCACCTTCGCCCGGTTGGACTGCGGCGTAAAGCGTTCCAGCACATTCTCCAGCAGCACTTTCAAATCAACCCGTTCGCGCTGTAAATCTGCCGTACCGGCGTCTAGCTTTGCCAGGTCCAGCAAATCCAACACCATGCGGTACATGCGCCCCGATTCGTCGTAAATGATCTGGGCGGCTTTTTCCTGTGCCTCCGGGGTGCTGGCAGTGCCATCCAAAATCGCCTGGGCAAAGCCCTGCACCGAAGTTAGCGGGGTTTTCAGTTCGTGGGAGACATTGGCTACAAAGTCGCGCTGGGACTGCTGTGTGGCATTGATCTTTTGAGACATATCGTTAAATGTCTCCGCCAGCAGGCGCACTTCTTTTGGCCCTTCGGGGGTGACCGCGGTTTGCTTGCCTTCGGAGAGGTCTCTCGCCGCATTGGATATTTTATGCAGCGGGCTGGCTACCGAATTACTGATCCAAAATGCCAACACCAGCGAGATCAACATGGCGACAATCCCCGATTGGATCGAGGCGCGCAGCATTTCGCTGCCTACCGGGGAACCGACCAATTCTTTCAAAGGTTGGCGCGGTTCGGCGATAATAAAAGTATAGCCGTTGGGCAGCTTGCGCCCAATGAACAACCAACCTTTGCCGTCCTGGTCTACCGCAACGGAAACATCCGAGACCGGCTCCGGGGGAAAAGCAGGGAAAGGTGGGAAATCGGCTTCGACAATGGCCTGCGAATCGGCGACGACTTCCCCTTCTGTATTGATCACCAATGCGCGGTAGCCAAAGTTCTCCTCTATTCTGTTTACCGCTTCTTCAAAATTGGTTGTCCGTAAATTGGGAATCTCTAACCGCTGCAAAATGCGCCCGGCCGTATTGCGCAGTTCCACGCGGGTGACCAGGTTGTTGCGGGCAATGAACAAAAACAATGCCCCCGGCACAATGATCAACACGATCATAATCATCAGGGCAAAGCTGAGCAGCAGGCGCGAGCGGAGGGTAGAGAACATTACACCACCAGCTTATAGCCTACCCCGGTGACCGTTTCAATTTGTACTTTGCTGTCGTTCAATTTTTTGCGCAGGTGGGCGACATGCACATCTACCGTGCGGGTCTGGCCGTAATAATCGTATCCCCAGGCCAGGTTAAGCAGCTGTTCACGCGAGAGCACCATCCGCTGGTGGCGGGCAAAAGCCACCAGCAGGTCAAATTCCTGGGTGCGCAGGTCGACCAGTTCGCCATGCACCAATACTTCCCGGCGGGAGGTATCGATGGTCAGGTCGGCAAGATGGAAAGTTTCCACCTCTTCTTCTGGGGCGGCGCGGTTGGCGCGGCGCAGCAAGGCTTTGACCCTGGCGACCAGTTCGCGCGGGTTGAAGGGCTTGGTCATATAGTCGTCCGCACCCAATTCCAACCCTACGATTTTGTCGATGTCTTCGTCTCTGGCGGTGAGCATAATGATCAGAACCGGACTGCCCGCCCCACGCAGCCGGCGGCAGACTTCAAAGCCGTCCAGTTCAGGCAGCATTAAGTCCAGCACCATCAGCGCCGGGGAAATACTGTTAACTGCATCCAGGGCTGCCTGCCCATTGCCGACCGACTCGACCTGGTAGCCTTCCTGCTCCAGGTACATCTGCGCCAGCTGGATGATGCTGGGTTCGTCATCTACCAATAAGATCAGCTCTCCCGCCATATTAGATTATCCCTCGACGGTGACGGCTACGGCTTCAATTTCAACCAGCGCGCCAACCGGCAGTCCGGCGACTGCGATGGCAGAGCGGGCGGGTGGGTCGGCGGTGAAGAATTTGCCGTATACCTCATTCACCGCGCCGTAGTCGGCCATATCGGTGAGGAACACCGTACATTTGAGTACGTGTGCCAGGTCAGAACCGGCAGCTTCCAACACGGCTTGCAGATTTTTCAGCGCCTGCTGGGCCTGGGCCGCCACCCCGCCTTCGGCCAGTTTGCCGGTTGCTGGGTCCAGCCCGACCTGCCCAGAAGTAAATACCAGGTCTTGGTAGCGGATGCCAGGGGAGTAAGGGGCCAGGGGCTTTGCGCCACCTGCAGGGATGATGACTTCTTTTTGGGACATGCGTATGCTCCTTAGGATAAATAACTTGGCTAATACAAATTCATTTTATGTCAGATAGTGGGGCGGGTCAAACTGCCCGGTGTAAGCATTGTGTAAAAAGCATGTAACGCGATTTTACATGCCTCTATTCAGCAGCAAGTGACAACTTATCTTTATTTTGCAGAATGATTATATTATGCAAAATTTTATACAAATTATCTTATTAATTTATTTTACCGAAGATCGGCAAATTATTGATTCAATAACCCGACAATCTCGCCAAGGCAGGCCTGGAAAATATTTTCCATCACAGCTTCATCCGCCAGATAGTGCCCACCGTAGGAGCCATCCCCATAATGCTTGCGCACCTGATCGGCGTGTACACTGCCGATCGGTCCGGGGAATGGTTTTTCTCCCTCCGGCATCTTGGTCACCGTGGTGAAGGAAAAAGCCTCCAGCCAATTGGCATGGCTGGGCTGCAAACCGTGCTTTTCCGCAATCGTGCTTACTACGGGGGAAAGCCACCAGTCGTACCAGGAAGCCGCCATGCCGGGCAGTTCGTTGGCCAGTTCATCCAGCATCGCCTTTGCCCCGCGGTTGCCGCCGTGCCCATTGAGCACCACAAAGCGCCGGAACCCTTGCCGGTAAGCAGAGCGCACCATATCTTCCAAGACTGCCAGCAGGGTGCTCATCCGCAGGCTGATCGTGCCCGGATAGCTGAGGAAATAAGGCGAGCAGCCAAATGCCAGCGGCGGGGCAACCAATACGCCCGTTTCTTCGGCGGCCGCCTGTGCCAGCTTGTGCGGGATGAGTGCGTCGGTTTGCAGGCTCAAAAAACCGTGCTGTTCGCAGGCGCCAATCACCAGCATCAAGCGGTTATCCTCGGTCAGGTAGCTTTCTACCTGCATCCAATTAAGTGTTTCAAAATTCATGTAAGTACCTCCTAAAATCGGTCGTCTAAATATTATAAGTTTAAAAAATTATTTTGGTTCCCTAAAATTATGCATTACAGGGGTTTTACAACCAATACCTTATTCAAAAAAGACTTCTTTTCTGAAAGGAAAGTTTAAATCAATGAGTTTTTCAAAACGTATCGATCAGGCGCGAGACGCCTATAAAAATAAAAACAAACATGCTTCAGCCGCCGCCCATACTACCGAAGCCATCACGGCTGCCACTGAAGAACATGCCGGGTCTGGTTCGCAGTACCTGGGGGAAATGGTGTACGGTGGTCTGGATGGCATTGTAACTACCTTTGCCGTGGTAAGCGGTGTGGCCGGCGCTCAGTTGGGGGCCGGCGTGGTGTTAATTATGGGGCTGGCAAATTTGCTGGCCGATGGATTTTCAATGGCAGTGGGTGCCTTCCTGTCTTCAAAAAGCGAAAAGGAGCTGTACGACAAAGAATACGAACGGGAGCTGTGGGAGATTGAGCATTTCCCCGATGGAGAACGCCAGGAACTGGTCGAAGTCTACGAGCAAAAAGGCTATACTGAAGAAGAAGCCGAACAGCTGGTCAACATCCATACCACCAATAAAGAACGCTGGGTGAATGCGATGATGGTGGATGAATTGGGGATGCAGAAAGACGAATCCAATCCCCTGTTGAATGCGCTGGCAACTTTTATGGCTTTCCTGGTCGCCGGTGCGCTTCCCCTGGTCATCTATCTGGTTGGCCTGGTCACCCCGATCACCCCGGAGGCTGCCTTCCCCATCTCCCTGGCGCTTTCCGGGTTGGGACTATTCGGCCTGGGTGCTTCAAAGGTGTTCTTCACCCGCCAAAACCCGTGGCGCAGCGGCCTGGAGATGCTGGTGGTCGGCGGTTTAGCCGCTGCCGTGGCCTACGTGGTGGGTGTGCTGCTCAAAGGCATAGGCGGATAAGCCCGTCCTTCCAAACAAAGTGTATAAAAGCGCAGGAGCCATTTCCTGTGCTTTTTTGTATCAGTTTTTCTGGGGAAACCCAACCATTGCACTCTCTCATTTACCACCAAACTACGCGCCAACTCAATCCTCTGTCTTGGGGTATACCTCCGGCACAAAGGTCTGGTCGGTAATCGGCGGGCGGATGTAAACCGATGTGTCTGGCAGCGGGGGCATTTCCAACGGCGGATCGGTCAGGTCTTCATAGGGGATCAAACTGAGCAGGTGGGCGATACAGTTCAGGCGGGCGTGCCGTTTGATGTCGGCGTTGACCACATACCAGGGGGCATGTTTGGTGTCCGTCACGGCAAACATGCGGTCTTTGGCTTTAGAATATTCCACCCATTTCTTGCGCGATTCCAAATCCATCTCACTCAATTTCCAGCGCCGGGTGGGGTCGGTGTTGCGCGCCTGGAAGCGGCGTTCCTGTTCTTCGTCACTCACCGAGAACCAATATTTGATCAGCTGGATGCCGGAACGGATCAGCATACGTTCAAACTCCGGGCAGGTGCGCAAAAATTCCTCGTACTGCTCTTGAGTGCAGAAACCCATCACCGGCTCTACAATTGCCCGGTTGTACCAACTGCGGTCGAACAGCACGATCTCACCTCCGGCGGGGAGCTGGGCGACATAACGCTGGAACCACCACTGCGTTTTCTCGCGGTCGTTGGGGGTGCCCAGAGCGACCACGCGCGCCACGCGGGGATTCAGGCTTTGGGTAATGCGCTTGATCGTGCCGCCTTTTCCGGCTGCATCGCGTCCCTCAAAAATGACCACCACCTTCTTTTTCTTTTTACGGATCCACTCGTGCATCTTGACCAGCTCAATCTGAAGCCGTTCAAGCTCCCGGTTATAGGCTTTTTTGCTCATTTTTTGGGCAGGAGTCCCATTGGGGATATCGCCGTTCCCAAAGTCAAAATCTACCATTCCGTGCTCCTTTCATCGGTGGGGATAAATTAACTATACAGGATTTTAAGGCTGGGCGTAAAGAGGGCATGTTTTTTATACCATTCCCAGTAAACATTGCCCCGCTAGGGTATTTGATTAAACATGAGCGGCTTGTGCTACTCATGTTTATTAAACGAACGTTGTTCGATCAAAAAATGAATCCAAACGGGGCTGTTAGCCTCATTTGGATTCATTTTAGCCGTACTTGATTATAGAGGGAGAAAAAGAATAATCTAGCCTTTTTTATAGAACCGAAATAAATTCGATCAACAGTTTTCGTACACGATCAGGGTTACCCCTAATTTCTTCTCTGCTTCCTGAACCTTTGCCAGCTGTTCCCCGCTCAACTTAGCCAACTCCAGCCCCGGTTCCAAAGCAATAATGCACATTCCCAGTTCTTCTTCTAATGCTTGAATTTTTCCTGCCTGGGATTTCTCTAAATGGGCAATTTTAAATGCAGACATTGGTACGCTCCTTTTCTATAAGTAGGTCACATAGATGATATAAGATAACAAAATCCATTCGCCGTGTTTGTCCCAAAATCAGTGGGCGTATTTTACGCTGCTTTATCCCTATTCACCCACTTTCCCCAACAAATTATCGATCAAAATATCAATCAACTGCTCCCGCCCCGCCGGGTTGTTCACATTGATTCCCATATACAGCCCCAAATGCTCTCGCTGCAAAAAAGCGGCCTGGATGCTGGTAATCAGCTGAAACGCGATCATCCGCAAAGTCAATTCATCTTTCTGAGTCCCGTAAATTTCGCGCAGCAGCGGCAGCACCATCTGCACAATCGACACATCCCCCCGCACCAGGCTGTGCCTGATGCCCACATCGAAGAGTTTGGGGTAGCGCATGCCGATCTCACCGGTACGCTGCAACAGCTCTCGCAGCCGTTCTCTAGGGGGGAAGTGGGCATAGTTCTCCGGCTGGTACATTTCGGCTGCCACCTCCTGCATATTCGCGCCAATCGCTTCAAACAGCAGGTTGTCTTTGGTGCCAAAATGATAGTTGATCAATCCCAATCCTACCCCCGCCTCCTGGGCGATCTGCCGCACAGTAAGACGGTCCGGGTCTACACCTTGTTCCAGCAGTGCCTGGGTAGTGGCGATCAAATGCGATTTGGTTTCTTGTTCTCCCATGGTGCCTCCAGCGGGGATAAATTTTGAACATGTTCAAATTATAATTTCTAAGGATTTCCAGGTCAACGGATAACATCAAGAAAAACAGAAAACCCACAGGAAAGTATTTTCCTGCAGGCCTTCATTTTCCAGCGTATCCTTTTTCCCCCAGCAAGCATACGCCGTGGATCATGCCTCTTTCAATAAGTAGTACGCCATGCGCAAATAACGGCCGTAACGCTGGCTCATCCGGTAAACCCACCACCCCAATGCCCCGCCGACCATATCGACAGCCAGGTCAAACACCTCTGGCCCCCCAAAACTTCGCTCTTTTACCTGGAGTTGGAAAAATTCCTGTCCCAGCCCGACAATCAACACACCCAGCGCCAGCAGGAAAGCTGTACGCCCATTTAGCGGCAGGTGGAAGATATGCAGCACCAACACAACCATTCCCGCAAACAACAACGTATGTCCGATCACATGCGCCAGCTCTGAGCTAACCACAAAACTAACCGCCGACTGCACTTTATTGGAGTACTTCAAAAAAATATTGTAGGGGAACAGCATGGCTGCCAGCCAAAAAAGTAGGAACCATTTTCGTTTATCCATGCCCGCATTATCCTCCACCTATCCAACCGCCACAAGCAGACAGGTGCAAACATTTAAGCACCTGAGTGCTTAACACCCTACTAAAAACAGCAACTTTGGGGCTTTTCTGCAAAAATACACGCTCCTTTTCTTCTCCCCCCGAAAGGTTCAAACTGAGTATAATATACGTCCTATGGAATCCCAAAACTGGCTGGAAGTATCCCTGCAAGTAAACGGCGAATTAGCAGAAGCCGTAGCCGAAGTATTGGCGCGCTACGCCCCCAACGGGGTGGTGGTACAGAGCACCGGCATTGCCGCCGGCCCCGATGACTACGGCGAACCGACCGGGCCGCTGCAGGTATCTGCCTATTTACCGGTGGATGACCAGTTGGAAGATACCCGGCAAAAGTTGGAACAAGCCATCTGGTATCTGGGGCGCATCCAGCCCCTGCCCAAGCCAAGCTACAAACCTATCCAGGAAACCAATTGGATGGAAGCCTGGAAACAGCATTACCATCCGGTAGAGATCGGAGAGCGCCTGCTGGTGCTGCCTGCCTGGGTAGACATCCCCGAAACAGAGCGCATCTGGCTGAAAATTGACCCCGGTATGGCATTTGGCACCGGCACGCACCCCACCACCCAGCTCAGCCTGGCCTTGTTAGAGAAGTACTTACAGCCCGGCCAAACCATGCTGGATATTGGCTGTGGTTCCGGTATCTTGTCGGTTGCGGCGGTTAAACTGGGTGCCGCTGCGGCATACGGGGTCGATGTAGATACCAAGGCAGTGGATATTTCTGTGCAGACTGCCGCCGAAAACGGTGTACACGAACACATCGGTTTTGCTTCCGGTTCGGTCAGCGAAGTGAAAACCGGAAGCTTGCCCGTTTCCAGCGCCCCAATCGTGGTTGCCAACATCCTCACCCACATCCTCATCCGCCTGCTGGACGACGGCATGGCAGACCTGGTGGAGCCTGGCGGGGTGCTGCTGCTCTCCGGCATTTTGGAAGAACGCCTGGAAGACATGCAGGACGCCCTCGACAAACACCAGCTTGAGATCATCGAGAAATTGACCATTGATGATTGGGTCGGGCTGGCCGTCAGGCCGCGCGGTTAGCAGCGCATCTTCCCCAAATTTCAAAGTTCTCTACAATCCAATTCATAGCTAAACCCCTTGAGCGGCAAGCCATCAACTGATCGTTCGATTTAAAAGATTTACCCTGACAAGGTAATTTTCATTTATTCCCCCAACAACCACGCTGCCCGTAAGATTAAGTGCCCGTTTCTGTATCAGAATAGTATAGGAACTTCTTTTATACCTTAATAAGGAAAAAAACAATGGATCACAAACATCATTCTGATGATAACAAGCACGCAGACCATGCCGCACACACCGCCAACGATACACACAATGGTCAACAAGATACGCATGGAGAGCATGCAAATGGGCATGATTCCCAAAGCCACCAAGAAATGTTTCGGAAACGGTTCTGGATCAGTTTACTTATTTCCCTGCCAGTTCTTGTTTTCAGCAGCGCTATTCAAGGCTTCTTGGGCTATTCGATACCCGACTTTTTCGGGTCAAACTGGATAACCCCTTTCTTTTCCGTGATCGTTTTTATCTATGGGGGCATCCCATTTTTGAAAATGGCCGTCCCGGAGATTAAAAAACGCCAACCGGGGATGATGACCTTAATCTCGCTGGCGATCATTGTCGCCTTTGTATACAGCCTTGCCGCACAGCTGTTTTCTTTAGGCGCAACCTTCTTTTGGGAGTTGGTTACCCTGATCGATATTATGCTGCTGGGGCATTGGATCGAAATGCGGAGTGTGCAGCAGGCTTCTGGCGCGCTAAACGAATTGGCGAAATTAATGCCAGACACGGCTGAACGCATCCGAGAAGATGGAGAGACAGAACAAGTGCCCTCCACAGCGCTCCAAAATGGTGATTTGGTGCTCATCCGCCCCGGTGCGTCCATCCCCGCCGATGGCGAAATTGTTGAAGGGGAATCTGAGTTGAACGAATCAATGATCACCGGAGAGTCTAAGCCGGTTAAAAAGCAGAAAGAAGATTCGGTCATCGCCGGGACGATCAACGGGGATGGCAGTCTCCGGGTAAAGATCACGGCTACCGGCGATAACACCACCCTGGCCGGTATTATGCGCCTGGTAGAAGAAGCGCAAAAAAGCAAATCGGACACCCAAATTTTAGCCGACAAGGCCGCCGGGTGGCTGTTTTATGTCGCCCTCGGCACGGCTGTGCTCACAGCCATCGCATGGATCATTGCCATTGGCTTCGATGTCAAGATCATTGCGCGGGTAGCCACCGTATTGGTGATTGCCTGCCCGCACGCATTGGGACTGGCCGTACCCCTGGTGATTGCCATTACCACCTCAATGGGTGCCAATAACGGCATCCTGGTTCGCGACCAGTTTGCCTTAGAAAAAGCGCGCGAAATTGACACCGTTATTTTCGATAAAACCGGGACGCTCACAAAAGGGGAATTTGGTGTGGTTGGCATTGCCACAACACAAGACAAAAGTGAGGACAAAGTTTTAGCCCTGGCAGCCGCCGTAGAAGGCGATTCGGAACACACCATTGCGCAGGGCATTCGCAGTGAATCCGAAAAACGGCAGTTATCTTTGCCGGAGGTCACCGAATTTGAAGCCATCAAGGGCAGAGGGGTGCAGGCCAAGGTACAGAACTCAAAGGTCTACATCGGCGGGCCACAAATGTTGGCGATGTTAAATCTCTCGTTGCCCAATGAATTACAACAATTCGAAAATACGGCCAACCAGAAAGGGCAAAGCGTGGTGCATGTGATCGAAGAAAAGCAGATTCTCGGCTCATTGGCATTGGCAGATGTTATCCGGGAAGAAAGCCAACAAGCGGTCGATCAACTGCATAAAATGGAAATAGAGGTCGTCATGCTCACCGGCGATAGTGAAGCCGTTGCACAAGCCGTATCGGAAGAACTGGGCATCGATCAGTATTTTGCCGAGGTACTTCCAGAAGATAAAGACAAAATGGTGATGAAACTGCAAGATGAAGGCAAGCAGGTGGCAATGGTAGGAGACGGTGTGAATGATGCCCCGGCCCTTATCCGCGCCGATGTGGGGATTGCGATCGGCAGTGGGACGGATGTGGCGGTTGAATCTGCCGGGTTGATCCTGGTAAAAAGCAATCCCTTGGATGTGGTGAGAATATTTGCTTTGAGCAAAGCCAGCCACCGGAAGATGATCCAGAATTTGGTTTGGGCAACGGCCTATAATGTGGTTGCCCTCCCGCTGGCAGCCGGGGTATTGGCCCCGATCGGTGTGATTTTATCGCCGGCCGTGGGTGCATTGTTCATGTCGCTCAGCACGGTGATCGTTGCAATTAACGCACAGCTGCTGCGCAGGCAAGATCTAAGCACCGTGTAATATGCATTGCGCTGGGACAGGGCAGCGAAAGTCATTCGAATCAGGCACCTGTCTTATTTTTGTTTTCCTAAAAATTAAGATGAACTAGACCTAAATAGTTGACATATAACCACCCTGCGCATACAATTATCAAAAGGAAAACGTCCCTTTAATTAATAATAAATTTTGATGGATCGAACCAAAAAAACTACTCCACAAGTAAAAAACCTGTGACCGAATCAATACCTTCCCCCTCCCAAACCCGCATCTTGGTGACCGGCGCGACCGGCTATATTGGCGGGCGGCTGGTGCCGCGCTTGCTGCAAGCGGGCTACCAGGTGCGCTGTATGGTGCGCGATAAAGAACGCCTGAAAGGCCACCCCTGGCTGGATCAAGTAGAAGTGATCGAAGCCGATGCGCTGCAAGTCGACCAACTGCCTGCCGCTATGCAGGGCGTCCACGCTGCCTATTACTTGATCCATGGAATGAAAGGCGGGCAAGTGTACGCCGAACGCGACAAAACCGCGGCGCGCAACTTTGTTCAGGCCGCCGAAGAAGCGGGCGTCGAACACATCATCTATTTAGGCGAACTGGCCGACCCGGATGAGAAACTTTCCCCCTACCTGCGCTCTCGCCTGGAAACCGGCGACATCCTGCGGAAAGGCAGTGTGCCGGTTACCGAGTTCCGCGCCGGCATGGTGGTGGGGGCCGGCAGCGCCTTGTTTGAAATGATCCGCTACCTGACCGAACGCGAACCGCTGATGGTCTGCCCGCGCTGGTTCTACACCCTCGCTCAGCCGATCTCGATTGAAAATACGCTGGACTACCTGACCGCCGCCCTGACCTCCCCGCAAAGCCGCCAGAAAATTATCGAAATCGGCGGGCTTACCCGCCTGACCTACGCCGAAATGCTGCGCGAGTACGGCAAAGTGCGCGATCTGCGCCGCGTGCTGATCCCCGCGCCGGTATACACCCCGCGCCTTTCGGCCTATTGGGTGCATCTGGTCACCCCCATCCACTGGCGGGTGGTGCTGCCCCTCATCCAGGGTCTGCGCACCGAAAGCCTGGTGCGGAATAACCTGGCAATCAACTTGTTCCCCGAAATCAAACTGCAAACCTACCGCGGCGCAGTCCGCACCGCCCTGGAAAACATCCGCAAAGGCCAGGTGGAAACTTCCTGGAGCGACGCCCTGGCGACCACCGCCGGGGACATCAAGCCATATACCTTCTCGGTTGAAGACGGCATGATGATCGAACGCCGCCAAGTCCTGCTCGATCTCCCTCCCGAGACAGTCTTCCGGGCTTTCACCGGGATTGGCGGGCAGCGCGGCTGGCTGTACATGGATTGGGCCTGGGAAATCCGCGGCTGGATGGACAAGATCGTTGGGGGAGTCGGTTTGCGGCGCGGCCGCCGCCACCCGGATGATATCCGCATCGGGGAATCGCTGGACTTCTGGCGGGTAGAAGCATTGGAACCCAACCGTTCCATGCTGCTGCGCGCCGAGATGAAAGTGCCCGGCAAAGCCTGGCTGGAATTCAAAGCCCTGCCGCAAGAAAACGGCAAAACCCTGTTCACCCTGGGCGCCTACTTTGGCCCGCGCGGCCTGCCCGGCTTTTTATATTGGTATTCCATGTGGCCTTTCCACAAATTCATTTTCGACGGCATGCTGCGCAACCTGGCAAAGCGCGCCAACCAAATCACCCAATTCGAGGTGCAGTTGAATGAAAAATAAGCGTATCCTGGTTACTGGAGCAAGCGGTTATATCGCCAGCAAACTGATCCCCAGACTGCTCGCCCAGGGATACGCAGTGCGCTGTATGGTGCGCAATCCCCAAAAAATCGCCTACCGGCCGTGGATCGAACAGGTGGAAGTGGTCTCTGCCGATATTAGCGACCCGCAAACGCTCCCCGCCGCGTTAGCAGATATCCACACCGCCTATTACCTGATCCATAACATGTCCAGCGGGCGCGATTACCACCAAATGGAGCTGAAAGGTGCCAGCAATTTTGCCACCGCTGCCCAACAGGCAGGCACCGCCCACATCATCTATTTAGGCGGGCTGGCGGACGAAGACGCAAAAATTGCCCCGCACATGCGTTCCCGCATCGAGACCGGCCACACCCTGCGGCAGCATCCCGTCCCCGTCACCGAATTTCGCGCCGGGGTGATCGTGGGGCCGGGCAGTATTTCATTCGAAATGATCCGCTATCTGGGGGAACAATTTCCCCTCCTGGTAGGCCCCACCTGGCTGAAGAACCGCGCCCAACCGATCTCCGTCCATAACGTGATCGACTATCTGGTTGCCGCCCTGGACACCCCGCAGTGCCAAGGAAAAGTGCTGGAAATTGGCGGACGCGAGGTGCTGACCTATGCCGAAACTATGCTGGTCTACTGCCGGATACGGCGCTTAAAACGGGTCATGCTGATGCTGCCTTTCTTGCCCGTAGGGTTGATGGCCCAAATGATTGATTGGCTCACCCCTGTGCCAAAAGAAATTGCCCGCCCATTGGTAGAAGGCCTAAGCGGACACAGCCTGGTTACTACCCCGCAGGCCACAAAAATTTTTCCCGGCATCACCCCGATTGGCTACCGTCAGGCGGTCAAGCAAGCCCTGGAAGAAAGCCACCCTTCCCGCATCGAACGTATCTGGGTCGATGGCACCGGACAAAGCATGGTTCTAAAAGGGGAAGGTTTTTTAATTGCCTGTGAATATGCCCACCTGGCATACCCCGCTGAGGTGGTGCTGCAAAAGCTGACCACCCTGGTGGAAAAGAAAATGCTGCACTGCCGGATTGTAAAAGAGGGTGCGGAAGGGCAGCGCATCTTGCTGAAAGAGCTGCCCAAACCGTGGGGGGTCAATTGGATCGAATGGCATCTTCAACCGCAAGGGGAGCAGGCCGTTATCCTGCAGCAAACCAGTTTCTTCGCGCCCATCGGGCTGCCCGGTTTCCTACGCAAACGGCAATGGTTTTCCCGCCAGCAGCGCATCTTCACCAAGGTGATCCACACTCTGACCGAATCCCCCCAATAATCATCCCACTCTACTAAATTTATTTCTTACTCGTCTCGATCGACCCAATGTGCTAGATCGTGAGGGGGTGTATAGGCGGACATTGCCTCTAATAATCCTTCCGGCTGGTCATCCACGACAAACAAGCCGTTGTGCCCGGTATACATAAAGTCTTCATCTTCCATGTGGCGGATGAACTGCACCAACAGATCATAGTAGCCGTTCTGGTTGAGCAGGCCAATCGGTTTTTGGTGCAGGCCAATCTGCGCCCAGGTAACCGTCTGGAAAAATTCGTCCATCGTGCCGTATCCGCCGGGCAAGGCAATAAATCCGTCTGCCAGGTCCATGATGCGCTTCAGGCGGGTGTGCATGTCCGGCAAAATCTCGTATTTGGTGGTGGTCTTCAAGGCCAACTGCGGGGTATCGAAAATTTCAGGCATCACCCCAATCACCTCACCGCCCGCTTCCAATGCGGCGTTCGCCACCGCCCCCATCATCCCGGTGCTGCCGGCGCCATAAACCAGTTGAATACCGCGCTCTGCCAGAAGGGTGCCCAAGCGAGCCGCCATCTGCAAATATGCTGTATCGATCTTATCTGAGGAACCACAATACACTGCAATTGATTTCATTTTCTTTATCCTTCTCTTTAGGGTGAAAAAATTATACACGAATGCGACAGGGAGGGGCAATAAAACGCGTGAATTTGTCCGGCTTTGCCCGTTAAAAAAAGAACCTCCCGGAATTTTCCAAGAGGTTCTATCCATTAATCTTTACTTGCGAAGGATGTGAGATAGGTAATGTCTAATCTTCGTCGTCAAAGGAAGCGTCTAAAGTAGCCTCCCAATCGTCTTCAACATCTTCTACCACATGGTCGAACGCTTCCGGTTCGCCATCGACGGTCACGGTTACCCTGGGGCCGCGCTTGTTGCGGCGGAAGAGGGGTTTGATCAACATCCATAGACCGACAAAGACCAACAGCAGCGGCCAATAGTCGCCCAACAGGGGGGACTGCCCAAACATGGCCCGGAAAATAGAACCGAAGATAAGGAACATCACCACACCGGTCATTATCGGCGGGCCGCCTTCATTAAACGCCTCACGGAATCTCCCTTTGAGCAGGTTGGCAATAAAAACGCCAATCCCCACAAAGACAATGATCAACGCCCAGGCATACGCCCAGCTTTGCCAATCGCCGGTTTCATTCTGGTAATACAGGATCAACCCAATCCCGGAGAGGATCGAACCGGGAATCACCAGGTCATACACACCGCTGATCAGGGCAGCCAGCAAGAAAATGACCCCAGGGGCCATTACCCACACCGGCCAGTCAGAAAATTGATTGATCCAATCCTGTAATTGAGGAACAAACTGCAACGCCAGGAACCACGCCCCCAACAAAATGAGGATCACACCAAAGGTAAAACTGCCTCTTCGTTTCATATTTTTCTCCTTATCAACTCAAAATTCAGTTCTGTGATGATTGCTTGCATTACTCTATACGGTAAAGGTGTTGAAAAGTTGTAAAACTCAAGTACCTCTGGGTAATTTACGGGAAGATGTACATATCAAAGGTAAAGCGTTCCAGTTCTAACTGGTATTCCCGCATTACCATGAACCCGTAACTGCCCTGATCGGTGCGCAAACACATGTACAGATCAGAGTTAGGCGCAATCGGGTCTGGCAGCAGGTTGCCGTTGTCGGCAATGCACTCATTTTTAGAAGGCGCTTCAAAGGTGACATACCCGTTCATCAATGCCCCATTCTGCGGGGTAAGCAGGCCGTTGGCATCCAGACAAGCGTCCGTTCCTGCGCCTGCCGGGCTGGCAGGCTGGTAGGCGTCAAAGTCATAGCAGGTGCCGAAATCGAAAATCAAGCCGGTATAGCCGGGAGTGAGCGGGTCGGGGGCATACACATCTGTTGGCGCGGCAGTCGGCTCCGGCGGGGCGCTGGTGTCGGTAGCCGCGGGCGCTTCTGGGGCGCTGGTCTCTGTGGGAGCGGCAGGTTCGGCCGCAATCGTCTGCGCTACGGCCGTGTCAATCGCACTGCTGTTATCCGGGGTAGGGGTTGCCGGGGTCAGAGAGCAGGCTAACCCGGCAGCATACAATACCCCCAAGACCAATCCAATAGATTTATGCATCAGTATCTCCTCTTCTCTCAAATGCCCTTTGCTACGCGCTTTGTTTCTCCGGGAACAAGCCGAGAATACCCTGCTCGTTGGCCGGGCATACGCCCCGCTCGGTGATCAAGGCATCGACCAGGCGGGCGGGGGTCAGGTCAAAGGCATAGTTCACTGCCGGGCTGGTTTCGGGAGTAAGTAATACCTGTTTTATCTCGCCTTCGTGCAAACCCTGGATGGTCTTCACTTCCCCGGCATCGCGCTGTTCAATCGGGATATCCATCCCACTGCGAATCTCCCAATCCACCGTGGAAGACGGCAGTGCGACATAGAAAGGCACCTGGTTATCTTTGGCCGCCAGGGCTTTCAGGTAAGTACCGATCTTGTTCGCCACATCCCCGGTGTAGGTCGTGCGGTCGGTGCCTACAATGACCATATCGACCATCCCGTGCTGCATCAGGTGACCGCCAACATTGTCCACCACCACAGTATGCGGGACGCCGTGCTGGCCTAATTCCCAGGCCGTCAGGCGGGCGCCCTGGTTGCGCGGGCGGGTTTCATCGACCCACACATGCACCGGGATCCCTTTATCATGAGCGGCGTAGACCGGGGCGGTGGCAGTGCCGTAATCGACACAAGCCAACCAGCCGGCATTGCAGTGGGTGAGAATATTGACCGGTTCTCCGCCCTTGCGCTGGCTGATCTCCTCGATCAACCGGACACCATGCTCACCGATCAGGCGGCAGGCTTCGGCTTCCTCATCGGCAATCTCTTCGGCGGTTTGGCGGGCTATCGCCACTTTGCCGTCCAATGTCTCTACAGTCTCCATCACCGTTTGCATCTTCTTCAACGCCCAGGCAAGGTTGATCGCCGTGGGGCGGGTAGCATGCAGGGTCTCGGCCGCGGTTTGGATTGCTGCCTGAAAAGCAGCGGGAGAATCTTTGGGGGCTTGCAGCGCGGCCAAATAGATACCAAATGCGGCCGTAGCGCCAATCAGGGGCGCCCCGCGCACATGCATATCTTTGATCGCCGCCGCGGTTTGCGGGACCGTGGTGAGGTCCTCGATCACAAATTGATGCGGGAGGTGGCGCTGGTCAATGATCTGAACAACGGTGGGGTCTTCGGGTTTGAGCCAAATCGTGCGGAAAGGTTGGCCATTTACTTTCATTCGTTTGCATCCTTTCTGAGGGCTGGTTTCCCCCTAATTATATCGTTTGTTGGCTTTTGGGCGATGAATAAGGAGGTGGGGAAAGTGGTTTTCTCTCTGATTACTTTATGAAGAATATTTCCCATTCACATGATACAATTTGTCATTATGAATTGCGGAGGTATAAGGTGAAATTTATAAGAATAAAATTGATATTCGTCTTTAGTATCATCCTTTTCCTTGCCGTTGCCCCGGTGATGGCACAAGACCTCCCGCCTGAACCCGGATTCACAGACGGCACCTGGAATGTCATCATTACCCACGCTGGTTCGGTGCAGGTTGGCGATTCAACCGGCTACCCCACGATCAGCGGCGGGGGTATCATGCAGATGATCGACGGGATCCCCTCGGGCAAATATCAATTCGCCGGTACACAGACCATGTCCGGGCCGGATACCTCTGGCACCGGCACGCTCACCTCTACCGGCGAATGGACCGGTACAGCGACCAAACCCGCCATGACGGACGGGCAGACCAGCATTGAAGGCACCATCACCGTAGACGGAAAAAGCCAGAATGTTTCCTTCACTTTCCCAGCAAGCGATAGTATTACCGTTATCCCGATCATCTCGGCGACCTGTACGGTGGTGATCGGCAACTGGCCGTATGTGGCCAATGCAGCCTTTGCCGGTACAGGAGCGAACCCATCGCTCAGCGGGCAGTTCATTGCCATGCGCGTTGCCGAACCGCTGATTGATGACAAGCCGCCGGATTATTTCACTAAAGCCAGCTCGTTTTCCCTTTCCGGGGCAGAGTTTTTGGCGCGGGTCTCCACGACCGGTGTGGTGGATTACCGGGAATTGGATTCGCTGTTGAGCGATGCGGAGGACTTTTACAACCACTTGCAGCGCCAGGCAGAGTGCGGCATTGGGGATGCCAAAGATTATTTAGGCGCGCTGGGCAGCATGGTGGTTGGCCTGATGGAATATGCCCTCGACCATCCCGAATCCTTTAACAATATTCAACTGCTGCGAATCGCCCATGCCGGTGTGCGGATGGGTGTCTTTGGCGGCGGCAACCCGGTGGAGGATGGGGTTGTCAAATTAGGCCACGGTCTGGAAATGGATTTCAAAGCCCACCAAACAGAGAGCGAAGACAAGATGGATTGTGATGGCAGCATGGCGCTGCTGGCCATGGGCGCACTGCTGACGGATGGCTCGATGAATGTGGACCTGGCCTATTCTGTGGGAAAGGTGTGCTGAGATGAAACCGACCCTAAGACCGCTATTGGTTCGCCTGGTACTTTTTGCACTCCTTTTACAGGCGTGCGCGTTCCTTTCTCCCGACGGCAGCACCCCCGAACCCGAAGAAACCGTCCCTAACCTCCCTATTCCTACATTAGGTAAAAGTACCCTGCCCCCGGTAGAAGAAGCAACCAGTGCCTTGTTTTTGCCCGTTCCCGGCGGTACAGAGATCACCCTACTGACGCCGGAGAGCGGTAACGGCGCTTATCCGGTGTTTGCCTGGGAAACGGTGGATGGTGCGGATGTCTACCTGCTCTTTTTGTTGGAGGAAGACGGTGGCGGGTATTGGGCCTGGGAAGGTGCAGATACCGAAGTGATCCTGGGCGGATTTGACGAAATTCCAGCCCCCGGTGTAGATGGCCCCATCTTATTAGAACCGATGCAGTGGGCGGTGGTCGCCCTTTCGGCAGATGAACATTTCGTCGCCAGCAGTGTGCTGCGCCCGGTTGCGCCTTAGGAATTTGTAACTTCACACAGCATATAGGTTTACCCAACTTCTTGTATAATCATGCTCATCGAGCGTTTGTGAATACGAACGGAGTTATTTTTCTATTTTAGAGAGGAAAAAGATGGGCTACAACATTCAGACACAAGACTCTTATAACCCTGGCAACCAGGTACCCCCGGAGACCCAGGCATCCGCCACCACTTCGATGGTGCTGGAGATCGTTTTTGGGTTCTTTACATTGATGGGGGTTGGGCATGTGTACACCGGGCGGGTTGGGTTGGGTATCCTGTTAATGATCGGCTGGTGGATATTCATTGGTGTCTCCGGTTTCATCAGCACGCTCACCCTGGGGATTGGCGCTTGCCTGTTCATCCCGCTGTATATCGCTCTCCCGATCATTTCCGGCGTGCAGGCCAGCAGCTACATGAAGCGCAAAGGCGGCACGGGCAGTTGGGGCGCTGTGTTTGGCGTGGCCGGGGGCGGGTGTTTATTGGTGCTTATCTTTATAGGCGCACTGATTGCACTCGGTGTTGTCGGAGGCGTGGTGGCTTCGATAATGAATTATTGATCCCACTGATAAAAAATAATGATAGTCAAAAAACCTCCCGGTATGTTTGCCGGGAGGTTTCTTTACTTAAGAGTGGGGGGATTTTTTTCACCTACTCGATTGGTCGTTCCCCAAAGTATTGGTAATACCGCACTTCCAGGGGGCCATTCGTCAGTTTGCGCACCTTGTTCGGTTGGGCGCGTTTGAAGTAGTCGGGAAATTTTTTGTCGGCGGTGAGGATATACACCGACCAGCCGCTTTTGTTGCGGAACATTTTGTGCAGCATGATGTAGAGCTGGTTGATCGCCTGGAAGTCGCCCATTTTTATGCCATAGGGTGGGTTTGAGATCAGCATGCCGTACTGTTGGTCAATCCATAAATCCCGCAGGTCTTTTTGCTCAAAGGTAATATCGTGGCTGACCCCCGCCACCTTGGCATTCGCCGTGCTGGCGGCAATCGCTTCCGGATCCACATCCGAGCCGAAAATCTGCAAATCGACATCTTGCCGAATGGCCGCTTTGGCAGACAGGCGGACATCTTTCCAGGTTTCAGCGCTGATCTGCGGCCAGGCTTCGGAGACAAAGCCGCGGTTGAGTCCGGGGGCAATATTGCGGGCGATCAGGGCAGCTTCGATCAAAATGGTGCCAGACCCGCACATCGGGTCGATCAGTAAACGGTCGGGCTGGTAAAAACTGAGCAGCACCAGACCTGCTCCCAGGGTCTCCCGCAGCGAGGCTTCTACGGCGTGCTTTCGGTAGCCGCGTTTGTTCAGGCCGGAGCCGGAGGTGTCAATCGTAAGGGTGGCAATATCTTTATGCAGCGCCACCCGGATGGTGTATTCCGGGCCGGTTTCCTCAAACCAGGTGGTATGGTAGGCTTCGCTGAGCCGTTCTACCACCGCTTTTTTGACGATGGATTGGCAGGCGCGCACACTGCCCAGGATGGATTTGACCGATTTGCCGTTGACGGTGAATTGACCGTCCTTGGTGATCCAATCTTCCCAGGGGAGCGCTTTGGTTAGCTCAAACAGTTCGTCAAAAGTGAGGGCTTTAAATTCGCCCATTTTCAGCAGCACACGGTCTGCGGCGCGCAGCCATAAGTTGGCGGTGGGGATATCTTCCGGGCGGGCGTCAAATTCTACTTTTCCGTTGGAGGCCAGGATATTTTCAAAACCTAAATCCTGGAGTTCGCGTTTTACCACGGTTTCCAGGCCGTAAGACAGGGTGGCAATTAATCTGATTGTTGACATTCTTCTATTGTATCCTAGATATGGGTAAGCAGATGGGAGATTGTCCTAACTTACCATTTGATTGTAGGGGAAGGTTTTGGGTGAAACCCGCAAACCCTCTCCTACATGTGTATATTTGTCATTTTTTGTAAATCATTGGATACGTTTCCGCCGGGGTCACCCGCCATAACCTGACCAATCTATTGTAGGGGCGAAGCCTGCTTCGACCGCAAAAACGTACAGGTAAGAATGATTTGTAAGCGGTAAACGAAACTACCTGGATAAGTTAAATTGTATAGATAAAGAAATTTCTTTTTGTGATCGACGTTTTTTAGGGCGGGGAAACCCCGCCACTACGAGAGAAATATAAAAAAATTAATTGAGCCAGGATGATTTTGCAATCTTTTCAAGCCCCACCCAAATAATGTTCTTCGTAGTCATAGATGTTGTTCACCTTACCCAAATTAGGTAAGTCCACCTTTATCCGTTGGGGTGCTCCCTAGGACGCCCGGAAAAGGAGCCTTGGAAAAATTGTTCCTTCGTTGTTATTGAAGGCGACTTATCCAGGTCAATTGATTTACTGCTTGCAACCTTCTATTCCCTGAGCTTTTTTACGGATGAGGCAGGCCTCACCCCTACACCAGATCAGGAAAATTTGGGGCGGGGAGACCCCGCCGCTACAGGATTGTCTTTGTTCCCAATGCCCTCATCGCTTGCATGCAAAGATTGCTCGTTATACTCAATGCCATGATCTGCGATCAGACTTCTTAGAAACTCGCTTGACTTTTATTAAGGCTGTTACTAACAAAGGAGTGGTTTCGATAGGGGAAATTTTAGCAAGGGAATAAGAGTGAGGAAGGATGACTAAAAAAAAGCCTCCCTGGATTTTCCAGGGAGGCTCAAAGTTTGTGGTTGATGCTGCTTATGCAGGCTCTGCCATCGGCTCGCCGCGGCGCAGCACAATGTCGGGTGCATCATCGCCCATTTCGGTTTCAATGAACACGGTATCGCCGTCTTCAATCTCGCCGCTGAGCATCGCATCAGAAAGCTCGTCTTCGATCTTTTGTTGGATGATCCGTTTGAGCGGGCGGGCGCCGTACTCTCGTTCGTAGCCCAACTCACCAAGTAAGTCTAAGGCTTCGTCGGAAGGCACCAGGGTGATCTCGTGCTCTTGCAAGCGTTCGGCCACCTTGTCCAATTCCAGCGAGACGATCTCGCGGATGTGTTCGGGGGCCAGTGAGCGGAAGACGATCACTGAATCGACCCGGTTGATGAACTCGGGGCGGAAGACCCGTTTGAGCGATTCGGTCAGCTTCTTGCGCATGTCCCGGTAAGCCAGTTTTTCTTCGACTTCTTCCTCAACTTTGAGTTTGAAGCCAAGCTTACCCTGGTTCATAATCATGTCTGCACCTACATTAGATGTCATCACAATGATCGCATTGCGGAAGTCCACTTTACGGCCGCGGGCATCGGAGAGCTGTCCCTCTTCCATGATCTGCAAGAGCATGTTGTGGGCTTCGGGGTGGGCTTTTTCCACTTCATCGAATACCACGATCGAATACGGGCGGCGGCGCAGGGCTTCTGTCAGCTGCCCGGCATCGTCATAGCCCACATATCCAGGAGGGGCACCCACCAAACGGCTGACGGAGTGACGCTCCATAAATTCGGACATATCCAGTTGGATGAGGGCATCCTCGCTGCCGAACATGAAGCGGGCCAATGCTTTGGTCAGCTCAGTTTTGCCTACACCGGTCGGCCCAAGGAAAATAAAGGAACCAATCGGGCGGCGGGGGTCTTTCATCCCGGCACGGGCACGGCGGACAGCTTTTGAAATTGCTTCAATTGCTTCTTCCTGCCCGACAATCGATTTTTTCAGCTCTTCTTCCATGTGGATCAGGCGTTCAGATTCTTCCTGGGCAATTTGCATTACCGGTACGCCGGTCCACATTGAGATCAATTCAGCAATATCTTCTACATCCACAACCGGGCTGTTTTCCCGGTCCCAGGCGGTGCGCAGCTTATCCAGCTTGGCTTGCAGCTTGATCTCATCGGCTTGCAGTTTATCCGCCTGTTCGGTTTGTTCTTCTTCTTGGGCAAGCACCAGGTCTTGCCGGATCTGTTTCAGTTGTGTAGTGATTTCCTTGGCTTCTTTGGCCGCCGGGCTTTTGTACATACGCACCCGGGAAGCTGATTCGTCGATCAGGTCGATGGCTTTGTCGGGTAAGAAGCGTTCGGTCACGTAGCGGGCGGAAAGGCGGGCGGCTGCTTCCAGTGCTTCGTCGGTAATTTGCAGCCGGTGGTGTTCTTCGTATGCGCCGCGTACACCGCGCAAGATGTCGATCGTCTCTTCCACGGAAGGTTCTTCCACAATGATCGGTTGGAAGCGCCGTTCCAGGGCAGAGTCGGATTCGATGTGTTTGCGGTACTCATCCAGGGTGGTGGCCCCAATCACTTGCAGCTCACCACGAGAAAGCGCCGGTTTGAGGATATTGGCAGCATCCACAGAAGAACCTGCGGCGCCGGCCCCAACCAGCATGTGTACCTCGTCAATGAACAGGATCGCCCCGGAGGCTTTCAGTTCATCGATCACTTTTTTCAGGCGTTCTTCGAACTGGCCGCGGTACATGGTGCCCGCTACCAGCGAACCCACATCCAGCTGGAGTACCTGTTTGCCCAACAAGGGGGCAGGTACATCGCCTTCTACGATGCGTTGAGAAAGCCCTTCCACAATGGCGGTCTTTCCCACACCGGGTTCACCGATCAACGCCGGGTTGTTCTTAGTGCGGCGTGCCAGAATTTGGATCACACGTTCGATTTCCATCTGGCGGCCGATCACCGGGTCTAATTTATCTTCATCTGCTAAGTTGGTCAGGTCTACCGCTAATTGGTCGATCATAGGGGTTTTACCACCGCGTTTTTCGGGGGAGCGGGGCGCTCGCCGCCCAGGGGCAGATTGCTGAGGGGGAGAAGAGGTGGTGCCCTCTTGCAGCACGCGGCGGGTTTGCCGGCGAATCTGCTCGGAGTTCACACCTGTCTTACGCAGTACCTGCATCGCCAGGCTGTCATCCAAACGGATCAAGCCCAACAGTAAGTGTTCGGTGCTGACGTATGACTTGCCAAGTTTCTTGGCTTCTTCAAAAGCGTACTGGAGCACCTGTTGGGTGCCGGGGGAAAGGTCGATCTTTCCGCCTTCGTGCCGTCCCGGTTCTGCCAGACGTTCTACCAGTTCAACCATTCGGTTTTGTTCTAAGCCAAGTTCACGCAAGACGCGTGAGGCAACGCCGCCCTCTTCCATTATTAATCCGAGAAGCAAATGCTCGGTTCCTATGTAGCTGTGGCGCATTCGCTCAGCTTCTTGAAGTGCGAGGCTGAGTACTCTTTTTGCTCTTTGAGTTAGTCGTTCCATGCCAGACAATGTTGGCCTCCTAATTTGCGACTTAGACGCAATTTGTACTTAAACTATTACCTATAGATATTATTTTGCTCTAATCCTACACTGCCAAGATCACATATGAATAAAGTAAAGTTGAATTTCAGTGGAATTGGATAGAAATTAGTCGCGTTACGACAATTTGATTCTACCAGAAGTTCGCTTATAACTTCCATTTCAGGAACATGTTTAACATATTTCTAAGATTATAAGCAAGATAACTCGGCAATAGTGTCTAAAAAGACACCGCCGTGCCTTTTTTAAACCGAACAATTGTTATCTTATATAAAGAAAGGCGCACCGGAGTGCGGTGCGCCTGATAAGCGATGATTAGGCTTAGGCCTCAGTCTCCTCAGTGGGAGGGGCTTCAGGGGCCTCAGGCTCTTCCGCTGTTTCTTCACTTGCTTCTGCTTCAGCCACTGGTTCAGCTGGAGCTTCTTCAGCGCTTTCCTCTTCAGCAGCTGCTTCTACTACTTCTTCTTCAGCTTCCGCTTCGGTCTCGGCAACAGCTTCTGCTTCAACTTCAGGCTCAGCAGCATCTTCTACTGCAACTTCGGTCTCTGCGGCGGCTTCCGGTGCGGCTTCGCTTGAGGTTTCTTCTTCCTCATCTTCTGGGGTTTCCAGTTCAGCCATTGCGGTTTCCCAGTCCAGGTCGCTGTATTTCAACGACTCGACTTTGCGCAGGCTCAAGCCAATCCGGCGGCGGTTGGTATCAATCTTGATGATTCTCAAGGTGACCACATCGCCTTCGTTCAGCACCTCTTTGGGGTGCTCAATGCGGCGGTCGCTGAGTTCGGAGATATGTACCAGGCCTTCCAGGTTTTCGTCGATGGCGGCAAATGCACCAAATTTGGTCAGACGTGTGATCGTACCTTCCACCAATTGACCAACCTGATAGGCTGTTATATAGTCATCCCACGGGTCATCTTTCAGTTGGCGGAGAGAAAGGCCAATCCGCTTGCGATCCCGATCAATGCTGATGATCTTGACTTTGACTTCCTGCCCGACTTTGAGCACCTCTTTGGGGTGGTCAATGTGGTCCCACGAAATCTCGGAAAGGTGTACCAGGCCATCAGCGCCGTTGATGTTCACAAAGGCACCGAAATCTGCCAGGCTGGTAACACGACCT
The DNA here is from genome assembly GCA_963675375.2 of Anaerolineales bacterium. Classification (GTDB taxonomy): domain Bacteria; phylum Chloroflexota; class Anaerolineae; order Anaerolineales; family UBA11579; genus UBA11579. Next base: position 368,291 of record OY776212.2, read on the forward strand.
GTGCGTACCATGCCTTCTTCCAGCTCGTCCAGCAGGCGAGATTTCAAGGTCTCGCGTGATTCCTGGGAAGCGGCTTTTTCAGACATGATCAAGCGGCGGCGTTGGCGGTCAACTTCAATGACACGCACCACGATTGGTTCACTCACCATGCCAGACCAACGCTGGTCAGGGGAGTCCCCGCCGTAGGCCATACGCCGAGAAAGGCTTACCTGGGATGCAGGTACGAACCCGCGCAGGTTACCCATGTGTACGATCAGGCCGCCTTTGTTATAGCCGGCAATTTCGCCTTCATAAGGGTCTTTCCCTTTCATCAGCTTTTCAGCCTGGTCCCAATCGCTTTCTTCCAACGCACGTTGGATCGAAAGCAAGATGGTGCCGTGGCGGCTTTCTGTGCTGACGATATAAACTTGAACTTCATCCCCAACTTTCAATGAATTTCGAAAATCTTCGGGGAGTTGGGCATATTCCCGGCTGGGAATGACACCCTCGGACTTGGCGCCAATACTCACCAGAATCTCGTCTCCGGTGACACTCGCTATCATCCCAGTGCGAAGCTCCCCAGACTTTGGTATGTCCAGAGATACATCTTCCTGAGCAAGCAATGATTCCATCGAGAGTTCTTTAGATTCGGCCTCCTTGTTCATTTCTTCTTCTTCTGTGGTTCGCCCGTTTTGGGCTTCGGTTTGTTCCATAATAGTTTAGGTCTCCAAAAATGAGATACGCGGTATTATAAAGGAACACATGCAACTTGACAACCTTTATGATAAGATTGTGGTCGAATTTAAGGAAAATTGAGAGAAAATATGCGAGCAACCTACCCTTTTACTGCAATTGTTGGTCAAAAACGGATGCGCAGAGCGTTGATCCTCAACGCCATTAATCCCCGAATCGGGGGTGTTCTCATCCGCGGAGAGCGCGGTACAGCCAAATCTACCGCTGCGCGCGCCATGGCCGCCCTACTTCCAGAGATCAAAGTTTACGCTGAATCTCCTTTTAATGATGACCCAGACGCGCCGGAAACCTGGTCTGATTGGACCAAGGATCGTTTAGAATCTGGCGAGCATCTCAACGTGGAAGAACGCAAAGTGCCCTTTATTGATCTTCCCGTGAGCGCCACCGAAGACCGCGTGGTCGGCTCTTTGGATATCGAACAGGCCATCCAAAAAGGTGAACGCCGTTTTGAACCTGGTGTGTTGGCTGCTGCCAACCGCGGCCTGCTGTACATCGACGAGGTCAACCTGTTGGATGACCATGTGGTTGATGTGCTGCTCGATTCGGCGGCGATGGGTGTGAACATTGTCGAACGTGAAGGCATCTCTTTTGCCCACCCGGCCCGCTTCATCCTCATCGGCACGATGAACCCCGAAGAAGGCGACTTGCGTCCGCAGTTGTTAGACCGCTTTGCCCTTTCGGTAGACATCCACGGTATCCGCGATGCCCGCGCCCGTGTGTTGATCATGGAGCGCAACCTGGCCTTTGAAGCCGACGCGAAGCAATTCCTGAAAGATTGGGAACCGGAAGAAGAAAAACTTGCCAACCAAATTACGGCTGCCCGGAAATTGGTCAACGAAGTGACCTATTCCAGCCGAGACCTGGTCTCAATCGCTTCTCTGACTGCCTCCTTGAATGTAGACGGTCACCGGGCTGACTTGGTGATCCTTAAGTCTGCACGTGCCCAGGCCGCTTTTGAAGGCCGCACCAAGATCAATGATATTGATATTGCTCTGGCCGCCGAGCTGGCCTTACCCCATAGAATCAAGAAAGGCCCCTTCCATCAGGCCGAAGTGACGATGGAAGAACTTGCCAACCGCATCCAGGATATTCAAGAGAATATGGTCGGCGAAAGCCACGGGGAAGAAAATCAAGACGAAGAGAGCGAACAGAGTTCGTCTGAAAAAAAAAAGTAGACCCTCGCATCACTGAGGGTACGGAAGAACAAGCCCCACCAGAGCCTGGCCCGCAAGATGTTTTTGATACCGGGAATGCCTACTGGTGGGACGGCGGGCAAAAGGTACAGTCGGGGGAGACCTTTGCCCCCCGCCGGTTCGACAACAAGCTCGACAAACTCAGCCGCCGCCAGAGTGGGCGGCGTTCCCGCACGCACACCGACCGCAAACGCGGCCGTTATATTCAAGCCCGCCCGGCAATGGGCCGCAGTGACGACATTGCTTTTGATGCCACCCTGCGCGCCGCCGCCCCCCACCAAAACGAACGTGCCCCCGAACGAGAAGAGAACGGTCTAGCCTTTTCCATTAAAAAACAAGATTGGCAGCGCAAGATCCGCGTGCGCAAGACCGCCAACTTGGTTATGTTTGTGGTGGACGCTTCCTGGTCGATGGCGGTAGCCGAGCGTATGGCTGCCACCAAGGGCGCTATTCTTTCCCTGTTGACCGATGCTTACCAGCGCCGCGACCGGGTCGGGTTGGTCGTTTTCCAAAAAGACCGCGCCAACCTGATCTTGCCACCCACCAACTCGGTGCAGCTGGCGCAGCGCGCTTTGCAGGACATTCCCGTAGGCGGTAAAACGCCCCTTTCTGCCGGGCTGTATCTGGCGCACGAAGTCATCCGCCGGGAAAAGATCGCCCACCCGGATGTGCTCCCCTTGATGTTGGTGCTGACCGATGGGGCCGGCAATGTCTCCATGACCGGGGATATCCCCCCGCAGCAGGAGGCGCACCAGTTGGCCGAGAAGATCGCCCAGGACGAGATCCGCTCTGTGGTGATCAATATGGAACACGCTGCCTTTGACCAGGGGTTGGCGCAAGCCCTGGCCGACCACCTGCAAGCGCAGTGCTATTCGCTCAGTGAGCTGAAAGCAGAAAGTTTATATGAGGCCGTGCGTGCCGAAATGGAGTGAGAAATGGATTATCAAGAATATCGTCAACGGTATTACCGCGATCCAGAGCCGCCCCAAAAATATCCGTTCCGTGGGATTCACGGGGCGGTACTGTATTACCAGGACTACCCCCAGGCGTTAGTCTTCTTCCGCCAGGTGTTTGGCGAACCGCTGTATGTGGAAGGGGAGTTTACCCACGGCTGGCAGTTGGGAGACAGCTGGCTGACCGTGTTCCCCGCCGAGCAGGGCGCCCCCACCAACGTTGAAGTGCCCATTTACCTGCAAACCCCCGCGGCGGTAGATACGCTCTATGCTGCTTTTACTGCCGCAGGTGCCCAGGGGGATGCGCCCATCGACACGCTGATGTATACACCGGTGCATATGGCGATCGTTACCGACCCGTTTGGGGTGCGCTTTATGCTGGTGTGTGAGGTGGGAGCGTAGTTTTTGCCCTGCTGTGTGCAGGAAATTTTAGAGAAAAAACAGTTTATTTGTTTTTCAGTCGGATAGTAATACTTGTTCGAGCAAATCGTCTATTTCTAACTCTTTTGCCCAATGCCGCAAATATTCAAGGTCAAGTGTGTCTGCTTGCACTTTGATAATTCCCAATACATCCCGCCATTGACGTTCTGAGATTTCTCCCCCCATACGATACCAGTTCAACTTTGCCAGAATGGTATCTTCTGCTGTCGAGATAGCGGCATCTACTTTGGGATCCATCGCGAGGGTAAGTCGATGTGCCCGGCTAAATTGCGATTTCAGGAAATCACTTTGCGACGAGTAAAAATATCGATTTTGAACATGGTTTCTTTATGGATGATATTAAAACTGCTTTTATGCGCCACTGCTTTCTCAATCATCAGATCATCTATAAAAAAATATTTTTCCAGTGCATTAACAAATGACCGGATATGACGTTTTTCCATTTTAGTGATAATGTCTGAATCTTGGGTTGTGCGCACAAAGCCATGAATTGCACTAGCAAATCACCCGCCAAGAAAATAAGGAATATTCAATTGTTCCAGGACAGCAGTAACCTCGATTGTTACGCGAATAGGTTCAGGTAACATTTATATCTTCCCCATAAATTTGTTTTGCCAATTCTTCTCCTAATAATAAATTAGCTAACATCCTCCTTAATTCTTTCTCCTCAGCATCCGGGTAGCGCTGTCGCAAGCCAGCAAGGGCCAACATTTTCCCGGATTGATTTAACTCAGCCAACATCTCCAACTTACGCCAGGCAGGCATCTCCCGCAGTAATTGAGCTTGTAAATTTTAGGCCCAAGGATCAGTATCTGAAAGAATTTTATCCATAAAATCAGTATAGCATAATTGATACATTTGAATCATAAGTAGGGGGATTGTACAAATTTAGATGGATAAATGCCCTCTTTTAGATTTAAAAGCCTTTTCTTCCCTCTTACCTTCCACCTACATATTTCCCTCGGATTCATGTTAGAATCCTGCAATCGGCCAATTGAGCACATCATGGAGGCACTTTGGGTTTAAACAACAATCAGCAAACCGATCTCATCCTGGCATCGAACTCACCCCGGCGCAAAGAATTACTGGCCTTGGGTGGCTGGCAGTTTCAAATTATCGCCGCAGATATAGACGAGACCCCGCTGAATGGAGAACCCGCCCCACAATATGTCTGCCGTTTGGCCGAAGCAAAAGCCCGTGCAGTGGGCCGCCAGGTAGAGGGCAACCAGCCGATCATCGCCGCAGATACCACCGTGGCCGATGGCGACAAGATCCTGGGTAAACCGCAAGACGCCGTCGAAGCCAGAGAAATGCTGCTTAGTTTGCGCGGCCGGGTACACCAGGTGCATACTGCGGTGGCTGTCTACCAGCCGGCCACCGGCAATTTGTACACCGACCTGGCTACCACCAACGTGCCCATGCGCATGTATTCGATGGATGAAATTGAAGCCTACATTGCCACCGGAGACCCGTTTGACAAAGCAGGCAGTTATGCCATCCAGCATCCCGGTTTCAGGCCGGTATCGGCTTTGAGCGGATGCTATGCCAATGTGGTTGGATTGCCGCTGTGCCACTTGCTGCGCACACTGCAAAAGATTGGCATGTCTACGGCAGAAGACCTTCCGGCCAGCTGCCAGCACATTTTGAAATATACCTGTGATGTTTACCCACAGGTACAAAAAGGAGAATTATGAAATCTAGCGCTGCAAAGCTTTCTGCGCTCATAATCCTGGTCATCTTTAGCCTGGCCGTCACCCTGACGGCTTGCGGGCAAAATACCCCTGTAAACAACACACCGGAATCAACCAGCACCACCGAAAGTGACGCTGGTTTAGAACCCGGCGCAACAATTACCTCTGTCCCCGATCCCAATGAAGCCGTCCGCAGTTACCTGGACGCCTGGAAAGCCGGGGATTACACCGCCATGTATGACATGCTCACCACGATCAGCAAAGACTTCATCAGCTTTGAGGATTTCAGCCAGCGGTACAGCCATGTAACCCAAGAAGCGGTCATTTCCGACATCAGTTACGAAATCTTACAAGTGCTCACCACCCCCACCAACGCCCAGGTCAGCTACAAGCTCAGCCTGTTGTCTTCGCTGGTGGGCATGCTCCAATCGCAAACCCAAATGAACCTCAGCCTGGAAAACGAGGTTTGGAAAGTGGTTTGGGATGACAGCATCATCATGTCCGAACTGGCAGGCGGCAACCGCCTGAGCCTGGAAACCATCTGGCCGACGCGCGGCATCATCTACGACCGCAACGGCAACACCCTGTCTGCCGACACCCGTGCAGTGGCGATCTCGATTGTTCCTTCGGCGGTCGAAGAAGACCAGACCGCCGGCCTGCTGAATACCATGGCGCTGGTCAGCGGCCTCCCAGCTACCTACTGGAGCGCCAAAATCTTTAACGAAGACAATCCCTACGTGATGCCCTTGTACGAAATCCCGTACAGCACGTTTGAAGAATACGAAAACCGCATTTCCAACCATTACAATGTGTTGGGGGCAACTTCTTTCGACACCCGCCTGTCTTATCTAAACGAAGCCGGCGGCCCATCTGTGGGTTGGGTAGGGGCGATCCCGCTGGAAGAATTAGATCAGTGGATTGCAAAAGGCTACCCCACCGGCGCACAGATTGGGCGCAGCGGGGTAGAAGCCTGGGCAGAGGAATCTCTGGCCGGAAAACCGAGCGCAGACCTGTATCTGGTGACCAAAGACGACCAAATGCTTACCCGGCTTGCCAGCGTAGAGACCGAACCTTCTCAATCGGTGTACACCACACTGGACGAGGATTTACAGCTGTGGGCCGAAGAATCCCTGCAAGGCTTTGTGGGCGCAGCCGTGGTGTTGGAACGCGATACCGGCCGAGTGCTGGCGATTGCTTCCTCCCCCACCTACAACCCCAACTACGCCGACCTGAACAACCCCAACAGCTTGTGGAACAACTATTTCCCCGATAACGCTGGCTATTTCTTCAACCGCGCCACTCAGGGGCAGTATCCTCCCGGCTCGATCTTCAAAGTAATTACCATGTCTGCCGCTCTGGAAGCAGGTGCATACCAGCGCGACAGCGTGATCAACTGCGAACACACCTGGCAAGGGCCAGATGGCATTGAATATGTAGACTGGACATTGGAAAAAGAACGCCCCGCCAGTGGCGAACTTACCCTGGTGGAAGGTTTGATGCGTTCCTGCAACCCGTGGTTCTACCAGATTGGCGCTACCCTGTACAGTCAGGGCGAAACCAGCGCGGTCGCCGACATGGCCCGCGGCTTTGGCCTGGGTTCTCCTACCGGGATTGATGTTTTCCCCGAGGAGAGCGGCCAGATCAACAACCCCGACGATCAGACCGGCGGCGGCAGCTCGATGTCTAAGGCGATCCAGCAGGGGATTGGGCAGAGCGATACGCTCATCACCCCCATCCAGGCTGCCGTATATACCGCGGCGCTTGGCAACGGCGGCACACTCTACCGCCCGCAGATGATCGAACGCATTGAGAATGTGGCCGGCGAGAATACTTTTGAATTTACCCCAGTAGAGAACGGCAAATTGCCGATCAGCGATGACACCCTGGCAGCGGTCAAAGAGGGCATGCTGATGGTCACCCAGAACACGCGCGGTACGGCTTACAATACGTTTATCAACCGATCGATCAAAGTATGGGGTAAGACCGGCACCGCCCAAACTTCCACCGAATACCCGCATGCCTGGTTTATCGGCTTCACCGACCAGCAGAATGAAAACGTGCCCGACATTGCGATTGCCGTGTTGGTAGAATTTGAGGGGGATGGTTCGGAGTTTGGTGCCCCCATTTTCCGCCGTCTGATGGAAGTATATTTCTACGGCCAGCCGTCCTCCGTCTTCCCATGGGAAAAACGAATTGGCGAAATTGATGAGCGCTATTTCATGACTCCAGAAGAAATAGAAGCGTTAGAAGCAGAGGAAGCAGCAAATAATAATAACTAAACCATATACTGAACCACATAAAGAAGGGTTATGACTAAAGAAAAAATTGTCCGCGGCATCGTTGTCCGTTCACAGTCTGGGTTTTTTACTCTAGACACAGATGAAGGTGAGATTGTTGCCCGGTTGCGCGGCCGCTTGAAACAAGGCCGCAAGACCGGCGACCTGATTGCCGTGGGCGATTGGGTGCAGGTGTCTGTCCATGACGATGACACCGCCATGATTGAAGAAATTGAAGAGCGAAAAAGTAAACTCTCCCGTCTGGCTCCTACCCCGCGGGGCGAATATGAGCAGATCATTATCTCCAATCTAGATCAAGCTATCCTGGTGTTTGCCTGTGCAGACCCCGAACCCCGCCTGCGTATGTTAGACCGCTTCCTGATCATTGTGGAGGAGCGCGAGATCCCGGTGACGATTGTCGCCAACAAAACCGACCTGGTCGGCTTGTGGAACGCCCGGCGCATTTTTGGGCATTATGCCGAACTTGGCTACCAAGTGATCTACACTTCCGCCAAATGGCGGTTGGGCGTGCGCAAATTGCGTAAACTCTTACAGGGCAAGCTTTCCGTTTTGGCTGGGCCTTCCGGTGTCGGAAAGTCGAGCTTGCTGAACCGGGTACAGCCCGAATTGGGACTGAGAGTAAGCGAGGTCAGCGAGGCGACGGGCAAAGGCCGCCACACCACCGTGGTACGAGAAATGTTCCCGCTGGAAGGCGGCGGCTATGTGGCCGATACCCCCGGCCTGAAAGCCCTTGCCTTGTGGGATATTGAGCCTGAGGAATTGGACGGCTACTTCCCAGAGATTGCAGAACAAGTGCCGCACTGCCGTTTCAGCAGCTGCACCCACACCGATGAACCCGGCTGTGCGGTGATTGTTGCCGTGGAAGAAGGCAAAATTCACTGGGAACGGTACGAATCTTATTTACGCATCCGCTTTGAGGATGAATGGTAGAAAATCCCCATTAGAGAACCGATGGTTCGGAGAACAAAGGAAAACAGAGCGAATGAAAGCTTCTAAATTCTATGTATTGATATTGATCGTGTTGGTGGCCGGCTTGTTAGCCGCCTGCGGCAGCGATACCCCGGCGACGGATGAAACCCCGGATGCGCCGCAAGCTACCCATACTTCTGCCCCCGATCCCACTGCAACCACCGCACCAACTTCAATGGTGGTTTGCCTGGGTGAGACCCCTAACACCCTTTATCCTTACGGCAATCCCAATGCCGCCGCCCAAGAAGTCTTGCAGGCGCTGTACGATGGCCCGGTAGACCACCGCGGCTACGAGTACCAACCGGTGATTCTCGAATCGCTGCCTGATATGGAGGCCGGCACTGCAGTGATGCAAACGGTGCAGGTGCAGGCCGGAGATACCGTGCTGGACAGCCAGGGAAATGTGACCGAATTGGCATTGGGCACTTTTGTGCGTCCCTCAGGCTGTTTTAGCGGCGAATGCGCCCGCGCCTACAATGGCGAACCGCTGGAAATGGATCAGATGGTTGCTTTGTACACCTTGCGGAGCGATGTGCTTTGGGCCGACGACACCCCGGTGACCGCCCAGGATTCGGTCTATGGCTATACCCTCAATGCCGCCCCGGAGACCCCTGCCGATAAATACCGGGTAGAACGCACCCTGAGCTACGAGGCTGTGGACGAAAGCACCACCAAATGGACGGGCATCCCCGGGTTTATTGATCCCGAATACCAGAACAATTTCTGGATACCTGCCCCCCAACACGCCTGGGACAGCCTCTCCCCGGCAGAGCTGGCAACCAACCAGAACGCGGCACAAACGCCTCTGGCATTTGGCCCCTTCATGGTCAGCGATTACCAGGCCGACACCATCACCCTGGTGCGCAATACCAGTTATTTCCGGGCTGTGGAGGGTTTGCCGCTGATCGACCGCTTGCAGTTCCGGGTGGTTGGGCAAGACCCAGACCTGAACCTGGACATGCTGAAAACCGGCGAGTGTGATGTGTTGGACCCCAGCGCTGCGGCCGGGATCGATGTCGCCCAGGTTATTTCGGCGATGGGCAACGGCGAGCTGTTCTCCTCCTTTGCCAACGACAACGGCTGGATGCTGCTCAACTTTGGCATTCAACCGCTCAGCTATGACGATGGGTACAGTTTTTGGGCCGGCGACCGCCCCGATTATTTTAGCGATGTGCGCACCCGCCAGGCGATTGCCATGTGCATCGACCGGCAGGCGATCACGGATGAGATCACCCTGGGTGTTGCTCCCGTGATGGACAGCTATGTGACCCCCGACCATCCTTTGTTCAATGCCGAAGGTGCGGCGTATGCCTATTCGCCCACCGATGCGGGCGAACTGCTGGATGAGGCCGGTTGGGTGCTGAATACCGAGGGGATGCGGGCGGCCAGCCAGATCGAAGGTGTGCGCGACGGTACGCCCCTCTCGTTCACTTTCCTCTACCCCGAACACCCCCAGACCGAGCAGATTGCGGCTATGATTGCCGACAATCTGGCCGGCTGCGGGATTGAAGCTGTGCCTACTAGCATGCCCGCCGAAGAGTTGTTTGCCACTGGCGAAGAGGCCCCTGTATTCGGGCGCAACTTTGACATGGTGCTGTATGCCTGGCAGTCCTCGGAAGAACCGGCCTGCCACCTCTTCCTTGGCGATGCGATTCCGGGAGAAGACGAAGATTTGTTCCCCTACAAGTGGGGCGGCTGGAACGCCAGCGGTTGGGCGAACGAAGACTACGACACGGCTTGCAAATCTGCCCGCGGCAGCGCCCCCGGACAAAGCAGCTACCAGCAAGACCATGCCGCTGCCCAGGCTATCTTGATGGAAGAAGTACCGATGATCCCGTTGTTCACCTACCAGCATGCTGCCCTGGCGCGGGTAGACATCTGCGGTTTGCAGCTAGACCCCACCGCTGGGTTTATGTGGAACGCCGAGTATCTGGCCTATGGGGATGTGTGCCCGTAGCATTTCCCCCTTATTCTGAAAACAGCAGCGCCCCTGAAATTTCAGGGGCGCTTTTTTGTGCAAAACGAAGTTTTATATTAACAGCATTTATGGTTCGGCGGTGGGAAGCGGTGTGGGGGAAGCACCGTCCTCCACACGGTAGAGCAGGGTGGGGCCATAAACTTCATGGTCGATCACCATCTGGGTTTCTTCACAGCTGTAGGTGGTTTCCAGAGGTTGAGAAGCGCTTCCCATGTCTACCCCATCGGTAGAACCGCTTTGCCCATCTAAGTACACGGTGATGGCAGAGGGAGAGAGGAACTGCATGAATTCATGTCCTAAGCCAGAGGCATCGGTAGTGACACTGTTCACCGTGGTGGCAATTGGCCCTAAGACCATGTTTTCGCCATCTGCGCCGTAAACGCCGACCCCTTGCGAATCGATCACTTCCGTAGCGGTGATCCCATACGCGGAGACATTCACCGAAAAGGTGAACCCGTCCCGCCGGGTGAATACGGTGCCATCTTCCAGGAATTGGTAATATTCATTTCCGGAAATTTCCAGGCTGAACCCGCCGGGGATGGCTGCGGGGGTGCTGGCGACCAATTGGTCAAGAAACGCTTCCATGCTGTCGTTTTCTAACCGCCAGGTGCCTACCACGCACGCATCACAGGCTGCCAATCCATCGCTTTCCACGTCAATGCTCAATGCGGCTGTGCTTTCGGTGGTGGTGAACGCCAGGGTGTAGCTCACCGGGTCTTCGCAGGTGCCGGAGATTTCTTCCGGCAGTTCTCTCCAGGCGTTATAGTCGCGTTGTTCGGGGGTGAGGACGGCATCATGCAAGGGGGATTCCGGTACGGTTTGGTGGTACTCATCCCCCTCACCGTACACCATCAGGTAGCGGGTGGCGGTAAACGCTTTTGTGTCCAGGCTGATCGTGCCTGCTTCTATCTGCTTGGTCCCCGATACGGCCGGGACGCGCACGCGGTAGGTGCTGCCGTCTTCATCTGCTACCCCTTTGCTTAGATACACGACCACAAAATCTTGGAAGAGATCTTCCATCTCGGCATAACCGGCTAAGCCGCTTGCAGAGGGGGCTGTACTCACTCTTTCTAAAATATCCAACACGCTGTTTACCCCCAGCTCATTCGCCAGATATTGGAAAAAGATATAGTTTTGGTAATCCATGTCCATGAGAGGGGTGGTGGCAGAATCCACATCAAACTCAAGCAGATAGTCTTGCTCGTGGTTTGCTGAGGGATAGACATAATTGCTAAAATATTCTGCCGAACCTTCTATCCACCAGGCATGGGCCTCATAAGGCAGCATATTCATGTTCCATTCCTGGAAGCAGTGGAAGGCTTCGTGGGCCACAATTTGCTTGAACCCGGCGTCTTCTTCCTCATTCATGACCGGCATCAGCGTGATCGGGCAGGCTTCTCCAGAGCGAAAGGAGAGCTGGAAGGCGTTGGTCACTTCATCCTCTGTATCGTCTACATACGGGATCAGGCTGACCATGGCGTTGATATCTTCAAAAGTACCCAAGACGCCGTACACGGTGGCGCTTGCCACCAGCGCTTCGAGGGTGTTTTCAATGTACGCCGTATGGCTGGCATCTCCCACCCATGCGCGGGGATAATACAGGCGGTAACTATGCCCGTTGTGCATGCGCTCCTGGTAGACATAGCAGTTGTCCGCCGGGATATAGGTGCGGTCAAAGCCGGAAAGTACCAGGTTCTGGCAATCGGAGGAAATGGTGTCATCGTAGCGCAGGCTGGCATAGTACAAACCGTTGTTGGGCTGGCTGCCCGTTTCTGCCGGGCTGCTGATGGCGTCCAGCACCTCCTGGGAAGGGGCCAGTCGCCCCAGCAGGTCGGTAAGCTCCGCGGCGGCATTTGGGTCGCTGGCAGGGTCTGCGGCATATTCGGAAGCCCAGCGGATTATCCCGGTGATCTCGCTGCCTACCACCAAATTTGCATCCGGTATGTCAGCCATGCGGACTTCTCCGGTGACCAGGCGCATCAACTGCACCAGGCCTTCGCCTTCGGTCCACAGGCCGCTGTCCATGTGCCGCCTGAGCAGGGCCATGTAGCTGGTAATCGTCAGCGGTATTTCTTCCTCGGTGCCGTCGGCGCGCAGCACGGTGATCGTTTCCACCGGTTCGGTGGGTGTTATTTCCGCAGCCGGCGGGCTTGCTTCCTGTTGGGGCGGTGCGGTTTCTTGTGAGGATGTTGCTGTGGCATCGGAAGGCAGGTTGCAAGCGATTGCGGCAAAGAATAACCCTGCTGCAAACAAAGCCAGTCTGACGGCAGGGGAAAAGGGTGTGCGCTTTTTGCTCATCAATGATTCTCCCAATCGTGATCTTAGAAGGATGTGTTTTTCATTAAATATAATTTTACTATTAAGATAAATATAATCCTTTTAATCGCTCTGGCAATAAGACCAAAGTCATGTTTATGTTTGAAGGTATTGCCGGCTATTTCAGCTGCCACCCTTTTCCAAAGGATTGGTTTGCAAATGCCCGATATAATATGTACGAGATACAAACCTTGCATATTTTTAAACCGACCTTTGTTCCGTCAAATCATGCAGGCAACACTTTAAATAAGAAAGTTTGGCCGTGTACGAGGCGCGATAGTTGACGAGTAAGGTACAAATATGATATGATGACGGTTGGCTTTGCCACTATTGGCAAAGTGCTATTTTAAGTTAAATGAGTTCAGCGATAAGGAGAACTGCAATAAGTACATCTAATTTCCGAGTGAATGAAGAAATTCGAGCAAAAAGCGTACGTCTGATTAACGCGGATGGCGAGAATGTTGGGGTGGTATCTATTCAAGAGGCTATGCAAGCCGCTTTCGATGCAGATCTTGATCTGGTCGAAGTAGCGCCGCAAGCTAATCCTCCGGTGTGCCGGGTAATTGACTACGGTAAATTCCTGTACGAGCGCACCAAAAAGGAAAAAGAGGCCAAGAAGGCACAAAAGACGGTCGAGATCAAAGAGATCCGTCTGCGCCCGAAGACCACAGACCATCATAAGGGCTTTAAAGTACGAGATGCCCGCCGGTGGTTAGAGGAAGGCAAAAAAGTACGCGTGCGGGTACGTTTCCGCGGCCGCGAACGGGATTACCCCGAAATTGCTGTTGCCGACCTTAACGAGATTGCTGAAGAGCTTTCTGATATCGCTATCGTTGAAGCCAAACCCTCCTTTGAAGGGCGTACCATGTTGATGGTGTTGGCGCCGAACTCAGGCAAAAAATAAATTGTAAATTCCGCTACTTTCAAGAGAGTTAGCAAGGCAAAGCCGCGACTTGAACAGTTTTGTTTCAGGCCGCGGTCTGTGTGAGAGGTTACAAAAAAATGGCAAAGAAAACTAAAAAGTACAAGCTGAAAACCCATAAGGGTACAGCCAAGCGATTCCGCATGACCGGCAGCGGGAAGATCGTCCGCACAAAAGGCGGGCAGACCCACTTCCGCCGCCGCCGTTCGGCTCGTTCTAAAGCGCTTTTCACCGAAATGATTCCGGTGAAAGGGTCAAGCTACATCAAACGCATTAAGCGGTTGGCGCCTTATATGAGCAAATATAAGACCACCCCGAATGCGAAGACCACTAAATAAGGTTTAGTGGGACGTTTTTTTTGCGGCTGTTGGGTGTATGCAACTGGCGGGCACAGACCTGCCGGCGCCCAGGGGTTCGCAGGAGGTAAATCATGGCAAGAGTAAAAACTGGCTACACACGCCGAAAAAGGCATCAAAAAGTACTGAAGCTCACCAAGGGTCAGTACGGTTCGCGCTCTAAGCTTTACCGCCGGGCAAACGAAGCCCGCCTGAAAAGCTTATGGTATGCATACCGTGACCGGCGCAATCGCCGCCGCGACCTGCGGAAGCTGTGGATCATGCGCATTAATGCCGCTGCCCGTCTCAACGGCACCACTTACAGCCGTCTGATTCACGGGATGCGCCAGTCCAATATCCAGATCAACCGCAAGATGCTGGCCGATCTGGCCGTTCGTGACCCCAAGGCATTTACTGCCGTGGTGGAACAGGCTGGCGCCAAATAGAGGCGCTAGCCTCGGCACACAGACATCTCTTGAAATGAAAAAACGCTGTTCGCAGCGTTTTTTTCTTTAACCAGATGGAAGGGGAACGGTGGAGAACGGGCGGGGAAACCCCGCCGCTACAGCATTATTATTTCCGAATTATTTTTATAGAAAATGAACCGCCAAAAGGGAAAATAACAACCAGCGGTTCATCAAATAAACAACCCAACAACAAAACTATCTAACCAACAAACGAGCTAACTACCCAACTACAGTTAGGTCAAATAATCGCGCAGGTCGCGGCTGCGGGTGGGGTGGCGCAGTTTGCGCAGCGCCTTGGCTTCAATCTGGCGGATGCGTTCCCGGGTGACCTTGAAATACTGCCCCACTTCTTCCAGGGTATGGTCTTTGCCGTCCAGCAGGCCGTAGCGCAGTTCCAACACCTCTCGTTCCCGGTCGGTCAGTGCGGCCAGGGCATCCTGCACCTGGTCGCGCAGCATCTCGCGGGCGGCAGCGTCCATCGGTTCTAGGGCGTCATTATCTTCAATGAAATCACCCAGTTGGCTGTTATCGCCGGTGCCTACCGGGCTTTCCAGCGACATGGGCTCTTCGGCGGTGCGCAAGGTTTTCTCCACTTTGGTGGTGGCTCGGTTCCACTTGCGGCGCAAAGGTGGGGGCAGTTCGGTATCGTTTTCCAGGTGTTCTTTGATGGCAGCTTCCTGGTCGGGTTCCAAAAAGCCGGATTCTAAAGCCAGCTCATCGCTGCGTGGGTCACGCCCCAGCTTTTGGGTCAGTTCGCGCTGCGAGCGCATCAGGCGCTGGATCGATTCGAGCAGGTGCACCGGGATGCGGATGGTGCGTGCCTGGTCGGCGATTGAACGCGTGATTGCCTGGCGGATCCACCAGGTGGCATAGGTGCTGAACTTGAAACCGCGGGTGACATCGAATTTGTGCACTGCCCGCAGCAGGCCGATGTTGCCTTCCTGGATCAAGTCTTCAAACGAGCTGCCTCGTCCTACAAAGCGTTTGGCAATACTGACCACCAGCCGTAGGTTGGCGCTGATGATCGCATCCTGCGCCCCGTCGGCACGCAGGCGCGTGGTTGCTTCCTGGATGTGCAGGTCGTGGATATCGGGAAGATAGCCTTTGAAAGACCGCTTGTTGGGCAGTTTATTTTTCTTTTCGTAGTATTCTCTGAGTTTTTTTGCGGTTTCCCTGGGCAGCAAGTACAAGATTACAAACACTTTAAAAGCTGCCCGGGCAACTTCATCCCAATCGTCGTTTTTAGACCACATGCCGTTATCGAGGTAGTTGCGCAGGTAGCTCTCGCGTTTGAGCTGCCAGGTGATCTGGAGTTCTTGCGCTTCGGTCAAAATTTCTAAAAAGTCGGGGGCTTCAATCTCCAGGTCTTTGCAATCTTCCCCAATGTTCTTCCAATGCCCCAGCAAATCTGTATACAGGGTGCAGTAGACTTCCACCAGGTAGTTGCGGCCGCGTTTGTCCGGCGGGTTTTGGTTGCGGGTGGCCTCAAATTTTTTCTCGGCTTCCAGCAGGGTTGCCAGCCAAAATTCGTTATCCACATCCAGTAAATCCACCTGCCCAATCTCTTTCAGGTACAGCCGGACAGGGTCATCGCTTGATTCGGAAGATACTTTGGGGATAGGTACGCGCGCAGCATTCTTTTGCTGCATGGCGGTCTCTAGCCGCTGGATCTCATCGGCTAGCGCAATCTCTTGAGCTACTTCTTCGTCAATATTCTCGTCGTCAGGATCAATCTCGATCAAGTCATCGTTGATCTCGATATCTTCTTGATCAAAATTGTCCTTCTGGGTCGGCTTATCGGACATGATGCTCCCTTTTTTACTTAGCGGGTATGATTTGTCTGCGGTGAACCGAGTGCTTTTTGAATACGGAAAAGCTCCTGGCTGTTCTTCTGAATGGTGCGTTGATATTCTAAAGTCTCCTCCTGGGAGGCTTCCATCATTTCTTCCAGCATAAAACGAATCTGGTTGTTTGAAAGCTGCAATTGCGATTGGCGTAAACGCAATATGGTGCGCAGCACATCTTCCAACACCTCGTCTTGCTGGGGATTAATATTTTTAGATTGATCCAGGATCGCTTCGGCCTGTTCCAATAGGGGGAAGGGGATATGCTCCAGTGCAAAACTGACCGGTTCCAGGCGATCTTGCGAAAGCGATTTAATCGTCGCCAGGAACATCTCCTGGTGGGCAACATGCTGAAAATCCTGGGCGGTCAGCCCGGCCAGCCCGGCCTTTTTCAATGCGCGGTCAATACGGTAAACCATTTCCGGGGCGCGCATCAGCATCGAAAGGCAGTGGATTTCCATCTTTTCCCCGATCTTGGCGGCAGCCTGGGGGGCGGAAAAGTCGGCCTGAATGCTTTCCTCTGGGGGGAAGGGGGCTTCCAGGTCAGGTCTGCGGCGCTGCGGGCGTTTGGTGCGGCGCGGGGCGCTTTGTTCGGCCAGCAAGCTGCGTTCGTCTACCCGGACCAGGCGGGCAAGCTGCTGGACATAGGTGTCGCGTTCAATGGCGTTGGGTAAGTCCTGGATGAGCGGCATCACCTGCTGCACGATCTCGGTCTTGACCTTGGGGTCGTCCATGTCCTGCCCGGCTGCCAGGGTGTGCATCACATGCGCCACGATCGGCTGGGCTTCATCAATCAGCTTTTTCCATAAAGCCGGGTCTTGCAGCACAACTTCATCGGGGTCCAGGTCATCCGGCAAGGTACACACACGAATATCGGCTTGCAAACGCGCTTCGGAGGTGAGCAGACCGCGGGCGTCAAAGGCCGGTTCGGATTCCCTGTCGAGCGTCTCGCGGGCGACCTGCAAACCACGCAGGGTGGCTTTGGTGCCGGCGGCATCTGCATCAAGGGCAAGCACAATGCGGCGGGTAAGGCGTTTCAGCTGGCGCAGGTGCGCTTCGGTCAGAGCGGTGCCCATCGGAGAAACTAAATTGGTGAAACCGGCCTGGTAAGGGGCGATCACATCCATATAGCCTTCTACGATCACCACCTGATCCTCACTGCGGATCGAGCGGCGGGCTTTGTCCATCCCGTAAAGCAAAGCACTTTTGTCAAACAAAGGCGTTTGTGGTGAGTTAAGGTACTTGGCTCGTTCGTTGGGGTCTAAGGCGCGTGCCCCATACCCGGTCATGCGCTCGCGCCGGTCGCGGATGGGGAACATTACCCGGTGGCGGAAGCGGTC
The DNA here is from genome assembly GCA_963675375.2 of Anaerolineales bacterium. Classification (GTDB taxonomy): domain Bacteria; phylum Chloroflexota; class Anaerolineae; order Anaerolineales; family UBA11579; genus UBA11579. The sequence continues at coordinate 385,769 of OY776212.2, forward strand.
GAATAAGCCGCCGCTCTCCCGTTCGGAGGCCAGACCGGCCTGCACCAGGTCTTGAGAGGAGTAACCCTTTTCCTGAAAATGGGATACGAGCACATCCCACTCGTTGGGGGCATACCCCAACTCAAAGAGGGCAATGGTTTCATCGGTCAGGCCGCGTTCGTGCAGGTAATCGAGCGCAACTTTCCCGGCCGGGTTGCGGGTGAGTTGGTGGTGGAAGAAAGTGGTGGCTTCTTCTAAGATGCGGCGCAGATGATCGTTTTCTTCGCGCTGATCTTCTTCCTGGGGGGTCAGCGGGCGGAGTTCTACCCCGGCACGTTGGGCCAAATTACGCAGCGCTTCGGGGAAATCCCAGCCTTCGCGCTTCATTACATATTTGAAAATGTCACCGCCGTCATTGCATTCCCCAAAACAGCGCCAGGTACCCGTATCCGGCCACACGACAAAGGACGGCGTGCGGGTATTGGCGTGGAAGGGACAAAATCCGGTATAATTCTTTCCTGAACGCTTTAGTTGAACATTCTCGGAAACAATATCCACTATATCAAGACGAGCTTTAATTTCTTCGATTTCACTCATGTGAAGGTTTTAAAAGGTAAAGAGGCAGGATAAAGAATACATTAATCTTCTGGGGGTATTATATCATTGCTTACAGAATTGCCTTCACCTGAGTACAAACGAGTGGTAAAATATGCAACCGGTTGCATTTATTTAAGAGGTGATTTTTTATGGATCAATTTAGAGGCCAACCCGCTAATCATTTTGACCTCCCTGAGCATATCAATCGATTAGGGAAACTGGCCTATAACCTATGGTGGACGTGGCGCCCCGACGCGCAGCGTCTATATTCCTGGATCGACCCCCACTTGTGGGAAGAGACCTACCATAACCCGGTATTGTTTTTGCGCAAAGTGCGCCGCACCAGCTTGAACGCGGTGGTGCACGACCGCAATTTTATGCGCTATTATGATCAGGTGATTGAAGCTTTCGACACCTATATGGCGGCGGAAGATACCTGGTATAAGAGAAATTTTAAAGACCATACCAACCAGACGATTGCCTACTTTTCCACCGAGTTCGGCCTGCACGAAACCCTGCCGATCTATGCAGGTGGTTTGGGCGTACTCTCTGGCGACCACACCAAGGAAGCCAGCGATTTAGGACTTCCCTTTGTCGGGATCGGCTTTTTCTACACCAAAGGCTACTTCACCCAGCATATTACCGATGACGGCTGGCAGCAGGCCAGCGAAGTGCACATGAGCTTTGGCGACCTGCCGGTACTGCCGGTGTTGAACGAAGACGACAGCCCCTTAACCGTTTCCATTGATCTGCCCGGGCGGGAAGTATTTGCCCGTTTATGGGAGATTCGGGTGGGGCGTGTGCCGCTCTACCTGCTGGATTCGAATGTAGCCCCCAACTCTGAAAACGACCGCCTGCTGACGGCCCGGCTGTACAGCAGCGACCCCGACCTGCGCATTTCTCAAGAGATCATCTTGGGGATCGGCGGGGTGCGGGCGCTGCGCAAATTGGGCTATCACCCAGACGTATGGCACATGAACGAAGGCCACTCTGCCTTCTTAAGCCTGGAGCGTGCCCGCGAGATGGTAGATGAAGGCACCTCATTTGAAGATGCCGTGGAATCGATCCGCAGCAGCACGGTGTTCACCACTCACACCCCGGTGCCTGCCGGCGCCGACCAGTTCCCCTTGTGGCTGATGGACAAATATTTCTCCGGCATCTGGCCGCAGCTCAACCTGGACCGGGAAGAATTCATCGACCTGGCGCGGCAATCTGTCTCTTGGGGTGAGGTGTTCAGCATGCCCGTGCTTGCCATCCGCATGGCAGAAAAGATCAACGGCGTATCTGAACTGCATGGTCAGGTAGCCCGCAAGATGTGGCATTTCCTCTGGCCGGAACGCAAAGTGCAAGACGTACCGATCAGTTATATTACCAATGGGGTGCACACCGGCACCTGGCTGGCCCGCCGCCTGGGCGTGCTGTACGACAAATATCTGCCTGATGGCTGGCGCACCAAGATTGACGACCCCGAAATGTGGGAAGATGTGGTCGATATCCCCGATGAAGAATTATGGGAAACGCGTCTGCACCTGAAACGCAAGCTGGTGTCTTATATGCGCGAGCGCGCCCGCGGCCAATGGCTGGCGGATAACGTGCACCCGGTGCAGGTCATCGCAGCCGGGGCATTAATTGACCCTTACGTGCTCACGATTGGCTTTGCCCGCCGCTTTGCGACATACAAACGTGCCGGACTGATCCTGCAAGATTTTGACCGCCTGCTGGAAATGGTCAATAGACCCAATATGCCCGTGCAGATCATCTTTGCCGGTAAGGCACACCCCGCCGATGAACCCGGCAAACTATTGATCCAGGAAGTGTACCGCAAGGTGAAGAAAGCCCAAACCGGCGGCCGCCTGGTGTTCCTGGAAGATTACGACATGAACCTGGGACGCTACCTGACCCAGGGTGTGGATGTGTGGCTGAATACGCCGCGCCGCCCGAACGAAGCCTCTGGTACGTCTGGTGAGAAGGCCGCCCTCAACGGGGTGCTGAACTTCTCTGTGCTGGACGGCTGGTGGCGAGAAGGCTACAACGGCCATAACGGCTGGGCGATTGGGGAAGATAAAGAGTATGATGATCCCAACCTGCAAGATGCCGAAGACCTTTCCAGCCTGTACGACATTTTGGAAAAAGAGATTATCCCGCTGTATTACGACCAGCGCTCCGGCGATAACATGTCGGTTGAATGGGTGCACAAGATCAAAGAATGCATTCGCACAATTGCCCCGCGCTTCAGCATGAGCCGGATGGTGAAGGAATACACCGAGGAATTGTATGCCCCGGTGATGGATACCCTGGCAGAAAACAAGAAGATAACCAAGCAAAAATCAGCATAAACAGTTTCAAACACAGCTTTGACAAACACCCAGACCAGGACCAAGTCGGGATGTTTGAGGCGGCCAATCCCTGTAAAAGGTTGGCCGCCTCATAGGTTAATCAGGTACAATACTTTTATGAGTGACATACTGGCAGTAAATATTTGGGTGGGTGCCTTGTTGATCTTCGTGTTGCGTGTGGTCAATATGGCGTTAGACACCCTTCGTATCCGGATGATGACACGCGGCCAAAAGTTGCTGGCCTTTGTCTTTGGTTTTATCGAAACAGTGATTTTTGTGTATACCCTCTCCAGCGTTTTTGAAGATATTGACAATTTGCTGAACACTATGGCGTATGCCCTGGGTTTCGCCACCGGCAGCGTAGTGGGGATGATGCTTGATGAACGCATGGCGGTCGGCTATATCCACCTGCGGGTGATTAGCCCCAAGATGGGTTTGCAGCTGGCAAAACGGCTGCGGGACGAAGGCTTTGCAGTGACCGAATTTTCCGGCCGCGGCCGGGACGGCGAAGTAAGCATGCTCAGTTTGAGCGTGCAGCGTAAGAATGCGAAGAAGGCGCGCACGATTGTGGAAGAGGAGGACGAAGACGCCTTCGTCACCTCGGAAGACTTACAGCCTGTCCGCCGGGGGTACTGGGGGATGTAGGTAGATAGGCAATCATCAATAGATGCGTATGCAAGGATGGTGGAGACGCCATCCTTTTTTGTTTGATCGAGGGGAGTTCGATTTTGTAATTATGAGTGATACAAGATACTTATAGTTATTTTGGTTGGAGAACATAACTTGAAAAACACTTTTGAATTCCAAATGTTGACTATACATAAATATCTGCCTGCCTCCCCGAATTGGACACTTGTATATAGAAACGCAGTACATCTGCCCCTATAAGTCGCATTTAAAACAAGCTATGCTAACAAAAGACGTCTATGAGGAGGATTGAATGAAAAAGAAAAGAGGCTGGTCTTGCCTGTTAATCTCAGGCATTGTCCTGGTCGCGCTTGCCTGCATCGTTCTGCTAGGCGGCTGGCTGGGCATGGAGGAGTTCAAAAACACTCCCCGCCTGGTAAGCGATTTTTATTTCAATTATGCGCATCCATCCCCCTATACCTATTCATCCATGCAGCAAGATTATGTCAATTCCTACGGAGAGCCGGAAAGCTTTTACATCTTGTTCTACCAGCGGGAAGGCGTTACGGGCAATATAGAAACCGTGCGCTACGAGGAATGGAGCTACTACGGCGAAGGGTTCAGCGTCATCTTTGAAAATGGCGCATACACCCAAGCGGACGAAATTCCGGTAGAACAGGTCTCGCCCAGCCCATACCAGCCCAGCATGTTCACCGCCTTCCTCTCGCGCGAGCTGATCTCTAAAGCCGCCGACCTGGACGAGTGGTTGATCGTGCCGGTAGAGGCTGAACTGATGATGAATGCCGACCTGTATTATGCCCAAAACCTCACCTTTGGCCTGCAAAACGACGAACTTGTCTATATTGAAGCCCTGGCATTGGTAGAACCGTAGGAGGGAGAAAAATGAAATCATTGACTCAAAAGTTAATTATCCTTGTATGCGTATTCACCCTGGTGCTGCCCGCCCTACCGCTCGAAACTGCCACCGCCCAAGCCGCCATCGCCCATCCTTTCGAACAATCCGTCTTATTAATGGCCTCCAGCCATATGCGCCTGAACGGCGATATACTCTCCGTGCAGCTAGACGGCGGGCACCTGCTCGCCCCGGCAGCCCAGCAGATTGTGATAGACAATGAAGTTGACATCCTCATCAACCTGTATAAGGCACGCATTACCGCTCTCCGCCAAGGGAGCAATTATTCTCCCGAACTGGAAGCGAAGCTGATCAATGAGTTGGAAGAAAAGGTTTCAGCACTGGAGAAAGATAAGGGTACCCTGGTGCAGGTGCGCCAGCAGCGCCACCGGCGGGGCTTTTTGAGAAAACTTGCCAGAGGCGCGGGACGATTCTTTGGCGCGCTGGTGGGGGGTGCGATGGAAGGCGCCGGTAAAATCGTGCAGTTCGGGATCGAAGAAGTCGCCCCGCGGGTGCTGAAAGAAGCTATCCAAAGCGGCAACCCCATCACCGGGGCGCTGGTGCGCTCGGTTGTCAAAGAACTGCTGCTCAAACGGGTAGAAAAAGCCGTGATGCGGGAGTTGGAAAAGCGTGCCGAGCGATTAGAAAACAGGCTCGCCAATGGCGAGAGCCTGGACGATGAAGGCATCGACCTGGCCGATTCGATGGAAACGCAAGCGGTGATCGAAGAAACGCAGTTTGCGATCCAAAAAACTCAAAGCGCCATACAACCACCCACGGAAGGAAACAGCGGCGAACAACCTGCTGCCCCGGGCGCGCAGAGCAGCGGCAGCAACCTGGTGGTATACGACTTCACCGCCGAAGATGCTTTCAATTTTGATTCCGATTGGGGGGTAGGGTCATTAGGTTGGAATACAATGGGCGACAGCTCCGGCGCAGATTGGTGTTACCCTAATTCAGGAGGAGTTGTAGACAGCGCCACCGGCCACCTGGAGTTCAACCTGGATACCATGACCGTTTCCGGTTGGATTGAAGAAAGCGTGCAAAACACAACCTACCAAGAGAGCTATACTTCCTCTGATGTGCAGGGCAGCTTCCGGGTCACTTTTAGTGACCTGGCAATGTACACCGAAAGCGGCCCCGGTTATGAAGGGTACAGCTGGCAGTTCAAAGGCGAGGGCACCGTAAATGCCTCTTTTAGCGGGCAGGTGCTCTGCAAAGATTACGGCACCAGCACCGAACCAGACAACTATTATATGATCAGTGACCAAACATCCCTTTCAAGTGCTACGATTGGTGTCAATGGCATCCTGTTCAAACCCGGCTTTGTCACCTCTGTTGGAGATCCGCTGACCCTCAACCTGTTCGGCGGTTTGCCGGGGGAAAACAAACTGCATATCACTTATTCATTTTCATTTAGTGACCCTATTGCAGTCCCACTGCCGCCGGAGGAATGAAAAAGATACGCTCGCATCGCACACTTTAGCTCACGTTAATCTACGCGCAGGTAAAACCCGGTATGATAAAAGCAGAGTACCGTCCCTTTTTTGTGAAAGGAGCGTCTGTATGCTGGAAGCACTTGCCCAATATGTCCCACAAACCGAGTTTGACATCCGGCTTGTATCTACCCAAACAATCCGGCATGCCGTGGTGCAGGACTTCACCTATGCCGGTCTCGGCGGCAGCCGCCGGGCAGCCTACCTGGTGCGCCCCGAAAAAGGGGAAGGCCCTTTCCCGGCAGTTCTGTATGTGCATTGGTACGAACCCGAATCCCCGGACAGCAACCGCACCCAATTTTTAGAAGAAGCCATCGACATGGCCGAAAAAGGCTGTCTGTCCCTCTTGGTAGAAACCATGTGGTCAGACCGCGATTGGTTCATCAAGCGCACCCAGGCAGAAGACTGGCAGAACTCGGTCACCCAGGTGATGGAACTGCGCCAGGCGGCAGACCTGCTGCTTTCTCAACCTCATGTAGACCCACAAAGATTTATCTATGTCGGGCATGACTTTGGCGCCATGTACGGTGTGCTGCTGGGTGCCGCCGACCCGCGTCCATGTGCCTATGTACTGATGGCGGGCACACCTCGCTTCCCGGACTGGTATCTCTACTACCCGGCAATGGAAGAAAAAGCGCGCCAGAAATTCATTCAAACCTTTTCCCCGGCAGACCCAATCACTTTGGTGCCGCACCTGGCACCTGCGCCGGTCTTATTCCAATTTGGAGACCACGACCCCCATGTACCGATTGCCAGAGGAGAAGCCTTTGCCCAGGCCGCTAAAGAACCCAAAGAAGTGCGTTGGTATCATGCCGGGCATGAGCTGAATAGCGAAGCTGCCGCAGACCGCACAGCCTGGGTATGTGCCCAGCTAGAGGCGGCAGAATAAACGCCTATAAGAACCATTTAAGCTGTTAGAATGGCCGGACAAAAGCCAGATTGATTTATAATTTGGATGCAGTCCATTCGGCACAGTCAAACGAGTGAAGTGCTTCATCCGTTTGTTAAGAAACGATCCAAATAAGGGATTAAGACTTTCACAAGGAGAAATAATGCGAAAAAAAGTTATCTTGATCACAGGGGCTTCTGGGGAGATTGGAACCGCACTGGTTGATAACCTCTCGACCCAGAGTGATTGTGAATTGGTCACTTTAGACCTACAAGATTTGTCCGAGGAAACTCGATCCAAGGTTGCCTCCCACATCAAAGGCAGCATCATGGACAAAATGCTGCTGGACAACCTTGCCAGCGAGTATGAGATCGATACCATTTACCATTTGGCGGCGCTGCTCTCGACCCGAGCGGAGATCACTCCGGGGACAGCACACCGGGTGAACGTGGAAGGCACCTTAATGCTTTTGGAACTCGCTGCCGAGCAGTCACAGTTCCGGGGCAAGCCGGTGCTTTTTGTTTTCCCCAGCTCAATTGCCGCCTACGGCATGCCCGACCTGAAAACCAAGGCCGAATTCAGCCGCGTGAAAGAATGGGAATGGAATTACCCTACCACCATGTACGGGGCCAACAAATTGTATTGTGAACGCCTGGGGATTTACTTCAGCGATTATTTCAAACAACTTTCCGAGGAACGCCCCACCGCCATCGACTTCCGCGCTTTGCGCTACCCCGGCCTGATCAGCGCTTTCACCATGCCCAGCGGCGGCACCAGCGATTACGGCCCGGAGATGCTGCATGCGGCGGCCAAAGGCGAACCCTACGACTGCTTTGTGCGCCCGGACACCACGATCAACTTTATGGCGATGCCCGACGCGGTCAAAGCCGCTTTGATGCTGGCCCACGCCCCTGCCGCCGCGCTCAGCAAGCGAGTGTATAACATCACCAGCTTCAGCCTCTCGGCAGAACAGTTCCGCGAGAAAGTATTAGAGTACTTCCCGCAGGCCGAGATCGACTACAAAGTGCATGAAAAGCGCCAGGGGATTGTGGACACCTGGCCGATGGATACCGACGACCACGACGCCCGCCAGGATTGGGGCTGGCAGCCGGATTATGACGTGCAGCGCTGCTTTGAAGAGTACCTGGTGCCCAATATCCAAAAGCGTTACGAGGCGGTTCGCTAGGTTTTAGTTATCACGTAGATTATTGATTTTTGAATAAATGGGCGGCCGTTTGGCAGATTACCAAACGGCCGCCTTATTTTTCTCTTGCCGTATTCAACTTTGATTACTCAGGGGATCATCCAACAAAAAGACCGACCAATCACTCCAGCAATTCCAATACCACCATTACCAATGCCGCCACGATTGCCAACCCCATCACGATCAGCCCGGCGTAAGAAATAGCCAACTGCGGTTTGACATACCGGAGCGCCTCCCACAAACCGGTTATCCCCTTCTTGCGGGGTACTTCCAGGATCACCACGGTAATATTGTCTTTGCCGCCTTTGGCATTGGCAGCCAGGATCAAGCCATCCACCGCGGCGTTCAGCTCGCGGTTGTTCATCTGTTCCTCAATCACCTCATCCACGATCATGTCGTTCAACCCGTCCGAACACAGCAGCAGCCGGTCGCCGGGGTGCAGCAGCAAGCCCTGGCTGTTTTGGTTGTAGTTCCCTTCCCGGTCGACGCGAATCCGGGCATCCACTTCAGGGGGATATTCGGAACCCAGGTAGCGGCGGATGATATTGGCGTGCGGGTGCACACGGGCTTGTTCGGGAGTCAATGCCCCGGCGTCTACCGCTTCCTGCACCCAGGTATGGTCGGTGGTGAGTAAATATAGGCGTTTGCCGCGCAGCAGGTACAGGCGCGAATTGCCCACATTGGTAACGTATAAATGATCCCCAATCACCCAGGCACACACACAGGTAGTACCCATGCCCAGTTGCTCTTCCGAGCGCATTGCCTGGGCGCGGATCGCCTGGCTGGTGTGCAAAATAGCCGCCTGCATGATCGTGACCGGGTGGCTGGCGTCGCTTTCCGCGATTGCCCGGCTGATCATTTCCACAGCAATTTCAGAAGCCACTTCCCCGGCGCGGTGCCCCCCAATGCCATCTGCCACCATCGCAAATACCGATGGGGTAGGGTTGGTCGTGCTGAGTTGGTGTGCAATCACAGCAAATTGGTCTTCGTTGTTCTTGCCCTTTATCCCTGGGTCGGTGCCGGCAGCAATGTTCAAGTGGGCTTGCTCAACCGGGATCATAGGTTATTCCTTTTCGCTGGGCGGGTCGGTGGTTTCTAACGGGGTAATTTTGGTTTGGCGCAGGCGTGCGGGTTTGTTGATCGTAATCCGGTAGCCAATTTTGGCAATATGGATCAAATCACCGTGTTCTACCCGGCTGCCTTCTTCGGAGACAGGCGCATAGTTCAACCATGTGCCGGCCGTCGAGCCGGCATCTTGGATGTGGAAACTGCCGTCGTCATCGCGCCATAAACGGGCATGCAGCGGCTCTACAGCGGGGTCATCCAGGAAAAGTACCGCCTGGTGAGCATCAGAGCCAAAGGTCAGCTCAGAAACGGTAATCGGGTAAAGCGTCTTGGTGATCGGCTCGCCATCTTCCGAAACGCGCACCAAATGTCCGTAGGGGTCGGTGGTGGGGCGCGTGCGGGAAGGCCACTGGATGCGCGGGGAAGGCAGCCGTTGGGTAATGCGTTCTAAAACCGACTCTTGTGGTTCCGAGGTAGGCTCTTCTTGAGCAGCCTGCTTCTTTGTTTGGGGCGGCAGCGGTTGGGTGACCGGGTCGCGGGCAGCCTGTCGCTTTTCTCGCCTTTCGCCGATACGGCGCGGGCGCAGCCGCCCGGCCAGTACCAACACCAGGAAGACCACCGCACCGGAGAAAGCCACAATCCCGCCGATCAGAAGGGTGGCGTTGCGCCCTAATATGGAGAACAAGCCGCGTTCGGGTATTTGGACAACAATATCGATAGGGGTGTCCACGCTGGTGCCGGTCAGGCCGAGTTCATCGGTCACTTCAACCCGTAGGATGATCTCGCCGCTAGCTTGATAGGGTGTCAGGTCAAAAGTAATGGTGTTGAATGGGGGTTGCTCGATCAGTTCGAGGGGAGCGCCGTTGATATACAAACGCAGTTGGGTGATTTCCCGCTCGATGCCATCGGGGAACTGCATCAGGATTTCCATCATTTGGGTGGTAGGAGCCAGGTTCTCCAGGCTGTTCGACATATCTTCCGGGATGGTGCGCACAATTTGGGTAGGCGGGGAGACAAATACCGGGATAGGGGCGGTCAGGTCGGCTTCAAAGGTGACCGGGGCACTGGTTAAGACGCCCTGGTCGGTATCCACCGTCACATAGACGGTATGGGTGCCGGGGTTGCTGACCGCAGAACGGTATTCCACCAGATACGCCCGGCGGGATGATTCCACGATTATATTCAAATCGGGTAAGATTTCGTTACCGGAGAAGGCAAAATACTGCCCGCCGGTTTGAGCGGCGGCAGTCTGTAAGTTAATGGCGGTGTTGCTGGTAAACAGGCTGGCGGAGGTGATATAACCGATGTGGACGCGCACCCCACCGGCCGCCGCCCGGTCGAGCTGGTTTTGTAAAGCCGGCTGCTGATCGTCGGTGATCCCCTCGGTGAGAAACAAAACTGCCCGCCCCATGCCGTCTCTAGCGACCGGGTCCATGGCCGTATCAATGGCGGCAGAAAGAATATCGAGGGAATTGGGCTGCTGACCAAAGGTAGGCTGGTAGTTCGCCAGATTGTCGATCCAGGGCTGCGGTTCGGCAAAGTGGGTAGATAGCACCCCTTCCGGCACCACAAAGCTCAAATCATCCACCCCGGTTTCGGCGTTGTTGGTGGCCCAATTGACCAGCCAATCGCGCACCACTTCATAGCGGGTGCGGGCATCCAGGTTGAAGATGCCAAAACTTTCTCCGCCGCCGTAGGCAACCACAAACTGCGCGCCAGGGCGCACTTCGGTCATCCGGGCCGGTTGGGGCGCGTCGTCTTCAAAGACGGTGGCCGCATTATCCGGCAGGGTGGAAATGAAAAAGCCCTGCGCACCGCGCACATCAATGTAGGTGCTAATCTGGGGGAATTCAGAGACATTCAGCGAGCCCATGACCACACGTGCTGTCGTCTGGGCATAGGCTGGAATTGTAAATAAAATGACCGCAAAGGTCACCACAAGGAATCGTTTCAATTTACTACACACGACCACATTTTAGCATAGTTTTAGGGTCAGGAGACAGTAAGTGGGCAAGCAGCAGGCAGTACTTTTCCCCCATAAACTGCCTTCCGAGACGCCCGACTGCTATAATAGGTATTAGAGGAGAAATTAGCGATGAAAAAGTTGTGGAATGCCTTCAAAGCCCTCCGCCAGCTTGGCTGGGACGAGCTGCGGCCCTATTTGAATTACCAGCTTAAATTACGTTTTGGCTGGCTCAAACGGCACACGCCGCCCTTTACCTACCAGGAAGCAGCCCAAGATAGCGGGGAACTGCATTTGCCCCTGGTGCCCCTGCCCAACCTGGGGTATTTCCGCGCCTTGCTGGATACCCAAGATGTCGCTCTGATTGAAGAAGCCGACCAGATTGTTGCCGGTTTGGTACACCTGTACGGGGGAGATTTGCAGCCTTTGCAGTTTGCCAGCCCGCCCGACGGGCAACCCTGGGATCACTGGACAAAATACACCACCAGCCAACTGGACGGCGTGGACATCAAAGACGTTTGGGAACCGGCCCGTTTTGGCTGGGCAACCGTGCTGGGGCGCGCTTACCTGCTCACTAAAGAAGAAAGTTATGCCGAGACATTTTGGGCGCAGACCGAATCGTTTTTAGCCGAAAATCCTCCCATGCTCGGCCCGCAGTGGGCTTCCGGGCAAGAAGTGGCTTTGCGCCTGATCGCGTTATGTTTTTCCGCCGGGCTGTTATGTGAGGCAGAAAGCAGTACCCAAGCGCGCAAGACCTTGCTTGCCGGAGTAATTGCCGCCCATGCCCAACGCATTCCCTCCACGCTGGAATACGCCCAGGGGCAGAACAACAACCACCTGCTCAGCGAAGCGGTTGGGCTGTATACGGCAGCAGCCGCCCTGCCAGACCACCCGCAAGCGGCCCAATGGCAAGAAACCGGCTGGCATTGGCTGCACCATGCCCTGCAAACCCAAATCGCCCCAGACGGCACTTACATTCAGCACAGCACCAATTACCACCGCCTGATGCTGCAAAACGCCCTGTGGGCCAAACGCGTGGCAGAAGACCAATTGACACACTTCCCACCGGAAACCCTGCGCCCATTAGCGGCGGCAACCCGCTGGCTATTGGCCTTATTAGACCGGAAAAGCGGCGGGGTGCCTAACCTGGGCGGTAACGACGGTGCATACATTTTGCCACTTTCCGCCAGCCCGATCGAAGACTTTCGGCCGGTAGCGCAGGCCGCCGGGCAGGCTTTTTTGAACCATACACCTTTGCCCCCCGGCCCGTGGGACGAAATGACTTTGTGGTTGGGCGGGACACCTGCCGACCCCGATGAATTTGAGGAAACCCCCACTGTGCCCGACCTGCTGTGCCTGAAAGGCGAGCGTTCGTGGGGCTACCTGCGGGCAGCCACATTCAGCCACCGCCCGGCCCATGCCGACCAGCTGCACCTGGATATATGGTGGCGCGGGATGAATATTGCAGCCGACCCCGGCGTGTACCGCTACAACGGCGCGCCGCCCTGGCACAACCCGCTGGACACCACTGCCTTTCACAACACGACCACCCTCAACCAGCAGCCGCAAATGACCAAGGCCGGGCGCTTTTTATGGTTGGATTGGGCAGATGCGCAGGTATTAGACACCAACGAAGACGAACACGGCCGCCTGACCTGGGCCGTTGCCGAACACAACGGGTACCGCCGTTTCAACGCCCGGCACCGCCGCACCGTTTCGGTGGAAGGCGACCGCTGGACAGTGCGCGACCAGGTTTTCCCACTGAATGAAAACAAAAAGAGCAAAGATGCAAAACTATGCCTGCACTGGCTGCTGCCCGACCTGCCCTGGTCGCTGGAAAATGGCGTATTGCGCCTGACCACCGAGCAGGGGGATATTGTCTGCCAGGTGCGGGCTTCGGCGGGCAGCCCGGTGTACAGTTTGGTGCGGGCGGGGGAAAGCCTCTATGGCGAGCAAGAAGTGCCCACCACCCGCGGTTGGTTCAGCCCGACCTATGCCCACAAACACCCGGCGTTGTCCCTGGCGGTATGTTTGCATGCCCCCTTACCGGCGACAATAACAACCACGTTTGAGCTGGGTGGGTGAGAGATAAATAGGGGAGGTGGGCAGGAAGACCCTGACGCAACTGTAACACCGTAGAGGCGAGGTCTCCTCGCCCTGCAGGGATTTTTTATTTGACATTGCTTGACGGCTAAACGGCGGGGCAACCCCGCCGCTACAGTTGTATAATATCGTAGAGGTAAAGCACCCTCGGCAAACAAGAGTTTTTATTTTTTTACACTGCTCAATGGCTTATGGTAGGCAACCTTGCCACTACAATCATGTAACAATGTAGAGGCGAGGTCTCCTCGCCGAAAAAAGGTTTTATTTTTTTACACTGCTCGATGACTAAACGGTGGGGCAACCCCGCTGCTACAATCGTATAATATCCTCGCCGAAAAAAACTACCCGGAAAATCGCTAAAAAGGGGGCTTGATGAATGAAAAAGAACTGTTTCCACAGCATAAACCGAACCGTTTGGTTGGCTATAACTACAGCCAACCGGGAAGCTATTTTATAACCATTTGCGTATTGAACCGGGCTTGTTTGCTTGGCAAAATAGAGAACAGCCAAATGCAGCTCTCTATTCAGGGGACTATTGTAGAACAATCATGGCTCTGGCTAAAGACACAATACCTTCATATTGAAATTGAGCCTTTTTGCACACTGCCCAATCATGTACACGCACTTATCCATATTTACCCCTGCCCTGATCGCAGCGGCGAGGTTTCCTTGCCGGACAAAACAAACGGTGAACGCAAGCCATTGCCGCAAATGCAGCAACCCCATACATTGAGCCAGATGGTTGCCAAATACAAATATCACACAACCCGTTTAATCAACCAACGTTTAAGAACAGCGGGGAAACCATTTTGGCAAAAATCGTTTTACGACCATGTGGTGCGGGATGAAAAAGATTTATTTGCCGTAGAGAATTATATTCAACATAATGTGCTCAAGTGGGAAGCCGACCACGAAAACCCCCATCATCACCGATAGGATGTTTTATAACGGCAAGGCAAATTTGCAATATGTGGGGATGGGCGGGGCAACCCCGCAGCCACAATCATGTAACAATGTAGAGGCGAGGTCTCCTCGCCACATATGGATTTTTATTACACTGCTCAATGGTTAAACGGCAGGGAGACCCTGCCACTACAGTCGTATATAATATTGTAGAGGCGAGGGAACTCTACCACAACCATATAAAACACCGTAGAGGCGAGGTCTCCTCGCCGAAAATTGCGCAACCCAACTACCGGACTAGCCAACTACCAGTTACAATACCCCCATGCACATTTTACTCATCCACCAGGCATTTGCTGCCCTGAATGAACCCGGCGGGACACGCCACCACGAACTGGCCCGGCATCTGGTAAAACGCGGCTACAAAGTGACCGTAATTGCCAGCGCCCTCACCTACCTGACCGGCGGGGCACAAGAAGGCCGTATCCCATGGAAGCAAGTCGAGGATGGCGGCGAGGGGATCACCATTATCCGGGCGTACACCTTCCGGGCGCTGCATAAAAGTTTTTTACACCGCTTATTGAGCTACTTCAGCTTTATGTTCTCCAGCTTCTTCATCGCTCTGGGCGTGGAAAAGGTAGATATTGTCTGGGGTACTTCCCCGCCCATTTTCCAGGGGGTGACCGCCTGGCTGGCTGCCCGCCTGAAAGGGGCCAAATTCGTCTTTGAGGTGCGCGACCTGTGGCCGGCCTTTGCGGTGGCGGTGGGTGTGCTGCGCAGTAAAGTGCTCATCCGAGCATCGGAGTGGCTGGAAAAATTCTTATACCGCCGGGCAGATCAACTGATCGTCAATTCGCCCGGATTCATCGAACATATTGAAAGCCGAGGCGGAGCGCAGATTGCGCTGATCCCCAATGGGGCAGAAGCAGCCATGTTCGACCCGGCAGACGATGGCGCTGCGTTTCGGCAGGCGCACAATTTACAAGACAAATTCATTGCCCTGTATGCCGGGGCACACGGTATCTCTAATGATTTAGGCGTGGTGCTGACTGCCGCCAGCCTGCTGCAGCCGTATGAACAAATAAAGATCGTACTTTTGGGCGACGGGAAAGAACGGGCAGCTCTGCAAGCAAAGGCGCAAGAGATGGGGCTGGTGAACGTGCTTTTTCTGCCTCCGGTGCCCAAACATGAAATGCGCACCGCTCTGGCGGCGGCGGATACCTGCATTGCCATTCTCAAACCGCTGGAAATGTATAAGACCGTGTACCCTAACAAAGTATTCGACTACATGGCCGCCGGACGGCCGATCGTTTTGGCGATGGATGGGGTTATCCGGGACGTGGTGGAATCAGCCGAAGCAGGCCTGTGGGTCGCCCCCGGCGACGCGGCCGGGTTGGCCGAGGCGATCAAGCAGTTCGCCGAAGACCGTGAAACTGCCCGGCAGATGGGCGCTAATGGGCGCGCCTACTTAGAAGCGCACTTCGACCGGCCGCAAGTAGCGGGCATGTTGGATGAGGTCTTCAAAGCGGTTAATCGTAGACAATAGACAGATTTATTACACGGTCAAACCGTCGCATTATCTCCCCCGATAATTCAATCACTGAAATCCATAATATAGAGCAGCGGCACATCTTGCACCTCCACGGTGTAGATCACGCGCTCTTCCAGCAAGTTGTTTTCTGCCAGATTGAGCACATTGGTCAACATGCCATAATCGTAATCTTTCAGAGAAGTACCGGCGATGTCCGCCTGATCTAGTATTTCGATGTCAGGACGGGCATAATAATCGGCAATGTAATCCACCCGCCACACCACTACCTGCGCATCTTCGGGGGCAGTCTGGTTGAGGTACTGCATGCCTGCCCGGTACGAGGTGTTCCAGTAATCCATCTCGTACGTGCCTGCGGCACCCGGCAGCCCGCCGACAAATTGATTGTAATAAATATACTGGTAGGGATGATAGGTGAACAAGGCCACCACGCCGGGCAGCAGCACAACCGTTGCGGCCGCCAGCAGCCAGGCTTTTTGCCTGACCTTGGCGAACATAGCTTGCAGGGTGATCCCGGCAAGGATGAACAGGGGCGGGGTGATAAAAAGATATTGGCGGAAGTTGCTGTAGTGCAGTGGCTGCGAAATGACCGAATACAGCAGAGGCAGTAAAAACCAGGCAGTCAAGATCAAGCCCGCATCCCAGCGGAGTTTCTTCTTCACCATCCAATAGAGGGCAACCCCGAACCCAATGATGCTCAAGATGACCAATGGTTCGGTGAACTGCAAGGGGATCAATTCCAGCAAATAGGTGCGCGGCAGATCATACCCGGAGTACATCTGACCGCGAAACAGCACCACACCATTCCAATTGAAGTCTTTAAAAATAGAGAACGCCTGAATGAACCCTTTGTACCCGTAAAACCACAAATAAGGCCAGCTGAGAAAGGCAAATAGATGGGCAGAAAGTACGTACACCACGGCGGGGAAGACCGCTTTTTCTCGCAGGCGAAGGAGCATGTATAACCCAACGATCCCCCCGGCAAATACGCTGGGCACGCGGGTAGATACTGCAATTCCCCACACGGCGCCGGCCACAAAGGCCGCCCACAGCACCGCTTTTCTCCCCTCGGCCATTTGCAGGTAGGCCGCCGCCATGGTATCCCATAACCATTTTCGTGTGCGAACAAACCAGATCATCAACAGCAGGATGCTTACCAGCAGCAGCCCAATGGCCATCCATTCGAAAACCTGGTCAGCCAGCGCCACACCTTTTTGAATATACGCCTGCACATCCAAGACCTCTTGCCGCGCGGCATAGGTAGAAAACCAACAGTTCAACAGGCTCCCTGCTGGCGCGTTGTAGGCGCGCTGAATAAACCAGGAAACCAAGCGGTGCGCGCCCCAGACCAAACCAGGCAAAAGCAGCCAAGATACCCCAACCCCTTTCAAGCTGCGCTGCCGTTTCCGGTTCAAGCTGTGCCAATCTTCGCTTGCCGTTTGGCGAAATAGGCGGCCAAAACCAGCTTCGGGCTGCACAAGCGCGCCGATCTTGTACACGGCACGGAAACCAACCGACACGGCCAGCAAAAAGAACGCCATCATGGGAATATCTTTGGGATTGATGAAGGCATGCCCAAAATAGAGCGGTTGGGTGCCGAACAGGAGTGTGATGATAAAGGCATACACATCCTGGATAAAAAGGCGTGCCAGGGCATAGATAGCCAACACCGCTATTTGGAAAGTGACAAAATAGAAATAATGGACGACATCCGCATGGGGTAGGTCCAGCAGCGGGGATAATTCCCCGGCCAGGAAATAGGCAGCCGACGTTACCGCCGTGCCGTAGTAGCGCACCACCCCAAGACTACTGTATTCCTCTTTTACCTGATCCCAATTTTGAAAAGTGTAGGCTTTCAGCGCCACAGAGGCGCGCTGTTCTTCTAAAAACTCATCGGTACTTTGCCCATACTGCGGAAAAATAAAGGCGGCGATGATCAAATTGACCAAAACAAATAGATAAACAAGGGGGCGAAAATTAAATCCTTTTCGTTTATCTATCTTCTTATTGATAATTGACATTGTTTCTCCAGCTTTTTTCAAACACGACGATGTTTTTTGCAAAATATGATATCCCCTAAACAATATTGTGGTTGAGGAAAGAATAGATCCCAAAGTCTCTCTATGGAATGCTTTTCTCAACGGCAGGCACAAGAACAATCTTGGAGATTGCCTCTATTCTACCCCACCTTATTTCTGGCGCTCAAACCGGGCACAAAAAATGATGTGAGAAAATAGTACCAGCCAAAGAAAGAACTTGACCCCACCGGGAGTCCAAGGGAGTATGCGCTTCTTGAAAAAACTACGTAAAGGATTATGGCGCGCCTTGCAGATCGCGCTGGCGGCCTTGCTGCTCTGGGTGATTGTCTTGGGTGTGCAGGTCGTGCATTTTGGCAACCAGAACACCGATGTACATGCCGATGCAGCCGTGGTGCTGGGCGCCGCCGTGTACCGCAACCGGCCTTCCCCGGTGTTCCGGGAACGGATCAATCATGCCATCAAGCTCTACCAGGAAGGGCAGGTTGATGCGCTTATCTTTACCGGCGGGTTAGGCGGGGGCGACCAGATTACTGAAGGTGAGGCTGCCCGGCAGTATGCCCTGGCAGCTGGGGTGCCCGACGAAGACATTCATATTGAGATCACATCGAAAAACACGTACGAAAACCTGTCCAATGCCCAGCAGATCATGGCTTACCAGGGTTTTGCAACCGTTCTGGTGGTCAGCGACCCGCTGCACATGCGCCGGGCAATGCTGTATGCGGAAGATTTGGGGATAGATGCCTATTCCTCCCCCACAACCACCACGCGCTACCAGAGTTTCCAACCCAAGTTTAACTTCCTGGCCCGCGAGGTTTACTTTTTGGTGTTGTTCCGCTTGTTCCCCGATATTGTTTAACTCTTTAGTGAATTTCCCTAACAGTAATATTTTTATGCATATAATAAAGTGGGAGTAAACTATTGTGAAAAGACGCTCATTTCAGGGAGAAATTTGGTATAGATTGCGGGGGAAAATCAAGATACGTCTTGGTAATGTCATTTTGATTATTATTTCAAATATTATAGGTTTATTAATATATTATAGAGTACAAATCTTACGAATTGGTATTCAGGGTGCGAAAGCAAATCTGGATGATACTATTTTGTCAGTTTTGTTTGTAGAAATAATGGCTGCTATTTTATATTTTTTATATATGTGGATTTTCGGTATTCCAAAAGAAATTTATTATGAGCAAATAAAATTTATTGAAAGTTATAATCCAAATAGGCTAAATATTTTTGTTGGAACAAATGGTATAAAAAGAAAAATCTCTAGTAATGAATACAGCTTTGGAATACAGACCGCCTCTCTTATCGTAATCAATCAAGAAGCTAAAAAAATTACAGAATTTCATGCCACGAGACATGAATTATTATATAGAACAGAGAAAACCGAAACTGGCGTTCGAGGCAATGTATTTGGAATTAACATAATGAATTTTCGATTTGAATGGGAGGATGGAAAAACAATTACCGAAATTCTCCCCGGAGAAACAGATAATTTATTAATAGCAACATTTGACCCAAGTGTAGGATATCCAGTTTTTGGAGAGGCTAAAGTTTTTCCACATAAAAGTGATATTCCATCAATTTATGAAATTCATATTCAATTTGTTGGAAAACTAGAAGGTGAAACTGAGTTTCGATATTACGATTATATTGAAGAATTATATTTCCATCCACAAGATGGAATATTAGACTTTGCTGAAAATGCCATCAATACAGATATGCCAGAAAAACTAAAACCCAAAGTACTGTTTGTAAAAATTGATACTTAGTGACAATTAAATCAAAAGGAATAAAGAGATAGATACTGCATTCATTCTATTAGAATTTGAGGAATCAAAAAATACCAAAGTACCTCGTTAATTTTTTGAAATGTGATAGTTTTTATTACACTATCCTCACAAAAAAGCCTGCCAGGATTTCGATCCTGGCAGGCTTTTGATTTGATTGAACGGGGTCCGATTTAATAAAAACTTATTTAGCTTCGGCTTCCAACACCACGTTCTCGCCTTTCAGGCAGTCGCGCAGGGCAATCTCCTCATGGCTCTCTACATAAGCGGTTACCTGATCGCCAAGTTGGAAAGTGGTATTCCCGTGCGGGATCAACCGGTGTCCGCCGCGCAGGATAGAGACCAGGATACATTCATTGGGTAAATCTGTGCCCAATTCGCTGATCGACTTACCTACAGCCCGGTCACCCGATTCCAAGACCAATTCGATAAAGTCTACATTTTCTTGGGCGGTTTCCCGCTTCTGTTCGGCGCGTTGTTGAATTTCTTTGCGCCGTGCCAGACCAAGATTGTAGGCTTTGATGATGTCCTCCCGCCGGATCATGCCCAACAGCTTGTGGGGGGATTGCGGGGAGACCACGGGGGCGCGGGTGATCCCGCGGCTGCCCATGCGGGCCAAGACCTGCCCCACGGTATCATCCGGGTAAGCCACCACCAATTCCGGCGGCTTGGTGGTCAGGTTTTCCACAATACCTTCATCAAATTTGCCGTCCTGCACCCCCAGTTCGAGGTCGGAGAGGGTCATAATACCGTGCAGGTCGCCTTCGTTGTTGAGCACCAATAAAGCGGTGGTATGCGTCTGGTTGAACAGCTCCCAGGCATCTTTGAGCGAGTTTTGCGCCGGGATGCTGTAATACTGCTGGGTCATCACTTCGGAGACCAATACACCTTGCAGCACATCAATATCGCGCCCACGCTGTAAACGCACACCGCGGCGGGAAAGCTTGAGGGTGTAGATTGATTCGCCCTTGAGCATAATAGAGGAAAGGATCGTTGCCAGCACCACGGTGAGCATCAACGGCAGAATAATGCGGTAGTCACCGGTCAGCTCGAACAAAATGATCACCGCAGTGATTGGAGCATGTGCGGTGGCGGCAAATACCGCCCCCATCCCCACCAGGGCATAGGCGCCGGGGGAGGCAACCATGTTGGGGAAGAGTTGTTGGGCAAGCAAACCAAAGGCCGCGCCCAGCATAGCGCCCATGAACAAGCCGGGGGCAAACACACCACCGGAACCGCCCGAACCAAGCGTCAGACTGGTAGCAAGCAGTTTTAACACCAACAGCAGCAAAGCCACCTGCCAGAAAAGGTTGTTGGCCAGCGCCTGCTCGATCACTTCGTAGCCCACGTTGTACACATGGGGAACGACAGACCAATCCAGGCCGGTCACCAACGGGTAAAGCAGCGCCAGCAGGCCGAGCAAAATGCCGCCGATGGCGGGCTTGGCCCATTCGGGCATGCCCTTCCAAGCGTCAAAACGGTCTTCTGTCCAGTACAGGGTGCGGGTGTAGAGCACGCCCAGCAAAGCCGCCAAAATACCCAGCAGCGGGTAAAGGGCAAACTCCCACAGGTTTTTGATGCCGTATTCCATTGGGATGGCAAATGCGGGGATATCGCCAAATACCAGCCGCCCGATCACACTGGAGACGACCGCCGAGACCACCACAGAGCTAAAGTAGCGCACGCCGAAGTCGCCCAAGATAATTTCCAGGGCAAATACCACCCCGGCGATAGGGGCGTTAAAGGTGGCGGCAATACCGGCGGCGGCACCGCAGGCGACCAGGTTACGGATGCGGTCATCTGAAAGGTGCAAACGCTGGCCGATAACCGAACCAATCGCCGAACCGATCTGCACGATCGGGCCTTCACGGCCGACAGAACCACCAGAGCCAATGGAGAGGGAGGAGGCGAAGATTTTTACCACCACAACAACCGGGCGGATGCGTCCGCCCCGCAGGGCAACCGCTTCCATCACTTCCGGCACACCGTGTCCTTTGGCTTCTCTGGCGAAATAGTACACCATCAACCCAACCAGCAAACCGCCGATGGCGGGGATGATGACCACATACCATTTCCCCAAAACGGGGAAGGTCTGCGGGAACCAGGTATAGCCCACCCAGCCAATCGCCATAATCAGGTAGCGAAAGCCGACTGCACCGATACCGGTTGCCAGCCCGATCACCAGCGCGGTCACTAAAAGGGAGATGTCCTCGGAGCGCGCCAGCCGGGTGGCGAGTTTCATTTCTCTTAATCGTTGAATAAATGTTTGATGATTACTTCCTTCTTGTGATACGTTTTCCATATGTGAGATCTTCCTTGTGAAACTAAATATATTATTGGTTTTGGAACCAAAACCAATCGTTCATTATAAGACCATTTTTATATATTTCAACCCGTAAAGAAGGATTTACCTTTCCAAAAAGGTTAACCCCAATCGGCTTGCGAAGATACCAGCGCCGTTTTGCGCTGCGGCGTAAGACTTGGATATAATTGGCATCAGAGTTAACATCCAAACTTGGTCCGATCTACCCCAGGAACTGCACATGAACCGTCCCCTGCTTAACCGAGTAAGACATTCCCTATCTGCTGCTTTGGTCTTATTTACCATCAGTGTGATCGGGTATATGTGGCTTGAGCAGTTTTCCTTTGCCGATGCGCTCTATATGACGGTGATCACGTTATCCACGGTAGGGTTTGGGGAGATACAGCCGCTTTCTCCTGCGGGGCGGATTTTTACCGCCGGGATCATTGTGGTGGGGGTGATTTTGATTGCGGTGCTGTTTGGCACCCTGACGGAATATATTATTGCCGGGGAGTTGGGCGGCACTTTGAAAACGAGGCGATTGATGAAAAAGATGCGTGCGATCAACAACCATTATATCGTGTGCGGCATGGGCCGGGTGGGCGAGCATGTCGCTGTGGAACTGCAAAACCGGGGGCTGCCCTGTGTGGTGATCGATAAAGAGAAAGCGACCATCGAACACGCCGAGCAGCTTGGCCTGACCGCCATTCAAGGGGATGCCACGATTGACGAAACCCTACAAGATGCGGGAATTGAAAAAGCCAAAGGGCTGGTCGCCGCCCTGAACACGGATGCCGAGAATTTATTTGTCATCTTGAGCGCCCGCAAATTAAACCCCGATCTCACCATCGTGGGGCGTTCCACCATGGATGAAGCAACCCCTAAGCTGCAAATGGCGGGCGCAGACCGGGTAGTCTCTCCCTATGACATGGCCGGGCACCGCATTGTCAGCCAGCTGACCCGCCCGCATGTAACCTTTTTCCTGGACAGCGCTTTGTACAACAAAGGGTTGAACCTGTTCATTGACGAGATTCAAATCGCGCCCCAGTCGCCGCTGGTTTCGCAAAGCATGAGCGAAGCGGAAATCCGTTCTCGCACCGGGGCGAACATCATCTCTATTTTGCGCGGGGACGAACACGAAGTGATGGAGTGGTCGCCTGAATTGGCGATCCAACCGGGGGATATGCTGATCGTGGTGGGCAAGCTGGACCAGCTGCATGCCCTGGCAGACCTGGCCGGAGATACTCGTTTTCAACAAGACTAACCCTTCTCAATGCTGCCACTCGCTCGCTCTAGCTCTCTGCATCTGAAATATGCTACAATCGACTCAGCAGTGGTAGCCGAGCTTTGCACGCACAACTCCGGGGGGAAACAAACTGCGCCAGAACCAGACTGTGAAGGAGACTGAAGTGGAAACAGGCAGAGAAATCAACCAAGTCATCCAGGCTAAAAAAGATTCGCTCAATACACTGATGACCAAACCCAACGTGGTTGGGGTTGGGGTCGGCTACAAGGAGACAGACGGCGTGCGCACCGGCGAGCTTTCGGTGGTGTGTCTGGTATCAAAAAAGACGGATAAGCTGCCTCCCGGCGGCGAAATCCCCGACCATGTCAACGGCATCCAGACCGATGTGGCCCAGGTGGGCGAAATTGTGGCCTTCGACGGCTACACCGGCCGCTACCGCCCGGCCTCCGGCGGGGTGAGCATCGGGCATTATGCCATTACAGCCGGCACGCTGGGCGTGGTGGTCAAAGACCGTGCCACCGGGGCGCGTCTGATCTTATCGAACAACCATGTGCTGGCAAACAGCAACGATGCCGAAATTGGGGATGCCATTTTGCAGCCCGGCCCGGCCGATGGGGGGCGCGTGCAGACCGACACGATTGCCACCCTGGAACGCTTCGAGCAAATCCATTTCCTCTCCCAACCTGGCACCTGCGATATTGCCGGTTTATATGCCGAAATAGGCAACTGGATTGCCAAACTGCTTTCGTCCAGCCACCGCTTGAATGTGGTGCAGCAGCAAGATACTACCAACAAGATCGATGCCGCCCTGGCCCGCCCGATCAACGATGGGGATGTGCTCGATACCATTTTGGAGATTGGCGAGATAGCCGGTACCACCGAACCGATCCTGGGCATGGCGGTGCGCAAAACCGGGCGCACAACCGGCTTTACCACAGGCGAGATCATTACCGTAGATGCCACCGTAGACGTGAGCTACGGGATTGGGCGCATTGCCCGCTATGAAGGCCAACTGGTGGCCGGCGGTATGTCGCAGGGTGGGGATTCGGGTTCGTTGATCGTGGAAGGCAATTCCAACCTGGCAGTGGGCTTATTGTTTGCCGGTTCCAACGCCACCACCATCTTCAGCCCCATTCAAGACGTACTCAGCATTATGCAGGTGGATTTGTAGCATGGCAAAAGACAAAGAAGCCTTTGAGCATGTGCGGCAGGTGAAAGCCACTTACCAGGATACGCTGATGGCAAAAGCCAACGTAGTGGGGGTGGGGATTGGTTTTCCCACCCGGGCGGGAAAACGGCTGGATGAGTTTGCCCTGATCGTGATGGTGAGCCAAAAATTGTCGATTGAAGCGTTAGACCCGGTCGATGTGGTGCCGCCGGAGATTGACGGTGTGTTGGTAGATGTGCAGGAAACCGGGGAGCTGAAGGCGGGGTGAGTACTTGTCAGTCTGAATTTCGTATCAGAAATTCCAGGCCGTGGCGGATAAGTCTATCAATAGAATAAACGGCGGGGAGACCCCGCCACTACGCATTGAATCACAGAAAAAAACCTTATAGGGGGAAGTAATTTAAATAAAAGTGTTAATAACAGAATCCTTATTAACACTTTTGGCGAAAAATGTTAATAAGCACACAGATTCTCCCGCAAAAAGCATCACTCCCGCTCAGGATAAGGGTTGAACTGGTAGCCTAAACCGGGTTCGGTGAGGATGAAACGCGGCTTGGAAGAATCGGGTTCGATCTTGCCGCGCAGGCGCTGCACCAAACCGCGCACCAGGCCGCGGTTGGCCTCCCCGCTGTAACCCCACACATATTCCACCAATGTTTCGGTAGGCACCACCCGCCCGGCGTGGGTCATCAGGGTGAACAGCAAACGGAACTCCAATTGGGTCAGGCGGATAGATTGGCCTTCTTCCACCTGGATGGTGCGGGTGGAAGGATCGATCATCACCCCCGACTGCGAAAGTACCGGTAAACTGAAGAACGGCATCCCGGCCGCCCGGCGCATCAAGGCGCGCACCTGGGCGATCAGGTAGCGGGTGCCGAACGGGCGGGTGATGAGCAAATCCGCCCCTGCTTCCAGCAAGGCTGCCTGGGTGTCCTCATCCAGCGCATCGGCAATCACCACCAGGGGCACCATGGTTTGCGAACGCAAAGCTTCAATCAGCATCGCGTCGGGCTTCTTTTGCCCGCCAAAAGCGATCAGCACAAAATCGGCGGGGCGCTCCGGCCAGCGTTCCACAATTTTCTCGGCGTTCTGCACCGGCTGGGGGTCGAAACCGGCGCGCTGCAAAACCAGCTGTAATACGGCGGCTTCGTCTAAATGATAAGAATATAAAAATGCCCGCATCCTGACCACCTCCTAGGATGAAGTAGCCTGTCTCACTCCCTGCAAAATCTCATTGGCAGATTGTAATGTGCCTTCACTGATATCGCCCAGCATTTGGGCCAATTCTACGATGCGCTCTTCTTCGGTCACCCGCTGCACGGCAGTAACCGTACGGCCGTCTTTGATCTCTTTTTGCACGCGGAAATGGCGGCCGCCATACCCGGCCAGCTGTGCCAGGTGGGTGATGCACAAAACCTGATGCTCCTGACCAAGCTGCCATAACTTTTGCCCTACCACGGCGCCCACCCGCCCGCCAATCCCCTGGTCGATCTCGTCGAAGATCAAGGTAGGGGTATGGTCGGCCTTTGCCAGCACATTTTTCAAGGCCAGCATCAGGCGGGAAGTCTCACCTCCGGAGGCCACTTTGACCAAAGGCTTTAACCCTTCGCCCACGTTGGGGGCAACCAAAAATTCAACCGTCTCAAAACCGCTGGCATCGAAAGCTACCTGCCCCCCATCCGGCAAGAGCAGCCCTTTGGGGTCGGGCGTGGTCTGGAAATCGACGGCAAAACGAGCCTGCTCCATGCGCAGGTCTTTCAATTCCGCCTCTATCTGGCGGCTCATGATCTCGGCAGCCGCATGGCGTTTCTCGGATACCACGATGCCATGCTGGGCGAGCACCTTTAATAATTTCTGTTCCTCGGCTTCCAGTTTTTGCATGCGTTCTTCCGCATGGGTAATATCATCCAGCTGATTCTGCGCCTGCTCGCCAAAAGCCAGAATATCGGCAATCGAATCGCCATATTTACGCTTGAGGGTGAAGATCAGGTTGAGCCGTTCTTCCACCTCTTCCAGGCGGCGCGGTTCAAATTCAATCTCATCCAGGTATTTGCGGATGTCGCGAGCCAGTTCTACGCTGCCGTCAAACAATTCCTGAGCGCGGGAGAGCAGGTTTTCGCTGTCTTTGTCCACCTCGGCCAGTTCTTCCAGGGCTTTGACAGCGATCCCCAGGCGGTCTGTGGCGGAGAAGGAATCGATTTCCCCTTCGTCCAGCACGGTCAGGGCAACTGTGGCCTGGTTGGCCAGGGTTTCGGCGTTTGCCAGGCGGGTGCGTTCGCTTTTAAGTTCTTCCTCTTCGCCCACTTCCAGCCCGGCGTTGTCAATCTCTTCCACCTGGAAAGCCAGCATTTCCATCTGGCGGGTAGCTTCTTTTTCAGCCTGGCGCAGCTCTTTTAATTCACGGCGCACTTTCTGGATCTGGCGGAAAGTTTCCTGGTAGCTTTTCAATTCCCCATCGACTTCTGCAAAACGGTCTAAGAGGTTGATGTGGCTTTTCACGCGCAGCAAAGAGAGATGCTCCGATTGGCCATGCAGGTCGATGAGCAGTTCCCCCAGGGCGCGCAGCATGCTCAAACTGACCGTGCGGCCGTTCACGCGGGCGATGTTGCGCCCCTCGCGGCGGAATTCTCGCCGCAGTGTGACGTAATTCTCATCGTCCAGCAGGTCTTCTTCTTTTAATATGGTGTGGATTTGCTCCCGCACTTTGGGCATGATCTTAAAGGTCGCTTCCACACTGGAACGCTCTACCCCGGTGCGGATCAAGGAACTGTCTGCCCGCACTCCCAGCAAGGTTTCCACCGCATCAATGATGATCGATTTACCCGCGCCGGTTTCACCGGTGAAGACCGTCAGGCCAGAGGTAAACTCCAGGTCGATCTTATCAATGATGGCAAAATTTTCAATGCGCAGTTCCAATAGCATAATTCTTTACCTGTTTAACTGAATCCCTGAGAGGCGCACATAAACTGTGGAAGCCACTAAGAAAATAAAGATGCCCGGCCAGAGCAAACCACCCAGATAGCTGACATTCAGCGTTAAGAAAAAGATTAACAGCGTATTCCCAACCGCCAGCAAACCACCGGCCACCGCCCCGGCTGTGGCTGTGATGAACAAGGGCTTTGAACGGCGTTTCTGCACCACCCGGCGCACCGCTTCGGCAATTAATGAGCCGGCCCCCGTGCTGATGGCGAAAATGATCAGGATGTAGAAAAAGCCAAAGAAACCGCCGATCAACTGTACCAACAAGGTGCTGATTAAAGTGAGTACGGACGCGGTAAGGAAAGCAAAAACATAATCTTGCGGTTTGGCCGTATTGTAGATGCGCTTTTGCTCGCGGATACACTCTGGGCAGCGGTAGCCCGTGGGTGTGCGCACGGCACACTGGGCGCAGATGTACTTCTCACAGCGGTTGCAGCGCAGCGAGGTTTCCCGATTTGGGTGACGATAACAGGTGTTGGTTTGTATTTCAGTCATGCTCACACTCCAGCGGAGGGATTTTGGTCCATCAATGTGACCAGATTGGCGTAAAAGTATCCTGCAGGCTGCAGGCGTACAAAACGAGTAACATATTCACTGACCCGCACCTCTACCCGGTCGCCTTGTTCCAGGGCAAAGGGCGTTTGTCCATCGCCGCTGACCACACCGCCATGATCGGAAATAACCGTCACGCTGACTTTAGAGCCTTTTGCCAGCACAATGGCCCGGTCGATGGAAAGGTGAGGCGCAACAGGCACCAGCAGAATATTGCGCAAATCAGGCGGCAAAATGGGGCCGCCGGTCGCCAGCGCGTAGGCGGTGGAACCGGTCGGGGTCGAGACGATCAGAGCATCGGCTACATAGGTGGTCACCGCTTGCCCATCCAGGCTGGTGCGCAAATGCACCGGGCGCAGGTCGGCGGCTCGGGCAATCACTACATCGTTGAGCACATCCCAACTGGCAAGCAGCTTTTCCCGGCGGATCACTCCGGCATACAGCATCATGCGGTCTTCAAACCTGTAATCGCCGCTGACCAGGCGCTCGACCACCTTTTGCCATTCAGGCGGGCGCACTTCGATCAAAAAGCCTAAACTGCCCATGTTGACCGGCAGCATTGGGATATTGTAGGGCGCACATAAATGGGCAGCGCGCAGTACGGTGCCGTCTCCGCCCAGGGTGACCAACAAATCAAATTCTCCGGCTTGCACGCGCCGGCGCAAACTTTCGTCGTTGAGGAAACCGCTGTCGGCTTGCAGTCCAAGGCTATGCAAATAGCTGACCATTTGGGCAGCCTCTACAATTGCTCGTTCCACCTGGGGGTGTGCCATCACGGCAATGCTTTTGAATTGGTTGGCTTTTTCGCTCATATCGGTATTATACGCTAATCATCTCAATCAAACGGAACGATGTTGCATGTTCCACCGTCTTTATCCAAACACTCATAATGACTGGTCGCACATATAGGCAAACCCACACCCGCGGCAGCGGGCAGGCTGCTCGTGCGAGCGGTCTACCGACTTGGCCCGGTCGAATTTGTGGATGTCGGTAAGCAGGTCTTTGAGGGAGCTTTCCAATATATCGGTATACTCTACCGAAAAGGTGCGTTTCTCATAATGGATGATCCCATGATCCGGCCGGACACCATATTCCCGTTCCACCAGCAGGCAGTAGGCTGCCAGTTGGTAGATGTGCGAATCATACGGGCTTTCGGGGGTGCGTCCCGATTTGACCTCCACGGGGATGATCTGCCTACCTTGTTTGACCAGATAATCAGGCTTGCCGGTCAGTTGGGTTACGGGGTCGTATAAGGGCTTGTCCAATTCCTCCCAGGCACCCATATCGGAATAGATGATCTGTCCGCCCGGCAGCCCAGCCGAACGCCGGGTGCGCCGGGAAAGGAAAAACAACACCAGGGCTGCTACCAGAAGAAGAACGCCCCAGGTGAGCATTACAACACTGCCTCCACAAAATGGATCACCAACAGCACCAAGGCAGCCAAAAGCAAAGCCGCCGCCACATATCCCAAACAGCCCGAAG
This sequence comes from Anaerolineales bacterium, assembly GCA_963675375.2. GTDB lineage: Bacteria > Chloroflexota > Anaerolineae > Anaerolineales > UBA11579 > UBA11579. The sequence goes on from OY776212.2 coordinate 414,954, forward strand.
CCAGCACCGCCCGCCCGTGTTGGCGGTGAATGTCGGTACCGGCTGCCATCTCGGTAATATTATGGGAGGGGATTTCCTGGCGCTGGTATTTCCACGCCCGGCGGCAGTATAAAAAGGTGCCCAGTTCAGATGCCCGGATGGTTCGCATATTGTCCGATGTTCAGTTTATTCGGCTGCTTCGCTGCCTGCCAGCAAGGTCTCTTCGGCGGTTTTAAGCCGTTCTTCCAACTGCTGTTGGCGGAAGCTGAGGGTCATATCCCCGCGGGTGCGTTCGATAATGCTGCGGCACACATCTGTCAGACGGCGCAAGCCAAAAGTAACCGCATCTGGGTAATCCATGGTGACCAGGATAGCGTAAATATCATCCATATGCTGGAGCAGCCGCTCGGCCTCTTTGGAATGCCCGCCGCGCAAGATGTCTAAAATGCGGCGGCGCAGTTCGCCCACCGACTCGGAGAGCCCTTTGAGATAAGTGGCCGGTTCCAGGTTGAGGTCCTCTGGGGAGGGCAGCGCGCCGTTATCGACCAGGGCATACACAATTTTGGCTTCGGCATACTCTTTGAGGGCGTCCTGGGTATACCCGGCAAAATAGAGAGCGGGGTATTCGACTTTAAACGCCCCACTAAACTCGGACGCCAGGGTATCTGCTTTCTCTAATTCTTCGCCTGCCTGTGTCCAATCCAGGCGGTGTACCGCGCGGATGGTGTGCGCACAGTGGCGGGTAAGTTTGCGAGCCTGGGCAAGCGCTTTGTCTCTAGCCGCCGTGATGGCATCAAATTCGTCACGGATTCGTTCAGCAATATCGTCAATGTGGTCCATTATTCCTCTTTCGGCGACTCTCCATCGTCATCATCCTCGTCTTTGTTTATCGGCTTGAATAGATAATCGGCCAGAGATTGTTTTTGGGGAATGACAATCTCGCCGAATTGGGCTTCGTATTTAGCCAGGTTTTCCGAAAGCGCCTTGAGCAGCAATTTTGCGCTTACCGGAGAGATCAGCACGCGCGATACCACTTTGGCGTGCGGGTCGCCGGGCAAATAACGGGCAAAGTCCAACATTACCTCGGAGGGCATGTGGGCAATGCGCACAAGGTTGGCATAAGATGGTTCTAAGCTGGCAGGCGTTACCAGGCGAGGCCGGTTGCCGGCATTTGGTTTTCCCTTCATCTCAGTCATAGGTTTTCTCCTTACTGCTTATCAGTTTTAGAAGGGAATATCATCTTCTTCCATCATTTGGTTGCCAGAGCCGGATGAACCATAATCATCTGTACCCCCCCTGGAGGTGAGGAATACCACGCGTTCGGCGGTCAGCTCAAAGCTGGCGCCAGAGGTACCGTCCTGCCGTTGGTAGACACGCGGCCCGCCGGTTTCGCGGTCGGGGGTCAGGCGGCCTTCGACCAGCACCTGGCTGCCGGTGCGCAGGTATTGGTTGCAGGTCTCGGCCTGGCGGCCCCAGGCGGTCACGCGGAACCAGGTAGTTTCTTTTACTTTTTCGCCATTGCTGGCCGTATATTGGCGGTTGGTGGCAACGTTAAAATTAGTGACGGCTTGCCCGTTGCTGGGCAGGTATGACATTTCCGGGTCCCGCCCCAAATTCCCTACAATTACAACTCGTTGATAAGACATGATTTTCTCCTTCTATATCTAAAATTTCTATTATCCGTGGTTAACGAAAACAAAGATAACAACTACCGGAGGCAGTGGGTTACCTTTGCGCTTTCCATACAAAAAATATTCATTTGTTCTCCTTTCCAGTAAGCGGCGTTTGTGAGTTTTAGAGTGTCGATCACTCCATCTAGGTCGAGTTTTACTTACTGCTCAAAATACAGAACAATTGTACTTATATTTATCCAATTCGTCAATTGGTGGATAGCTGGCTAGAGAAAGCAAAGTGTGAGGAAAAAGTAGTGGTGGGGTAACCCCGCTGAAAATATATCTATCTGCCCGTAATGGCGTCCTCTGGGACGCCCGCAAAATGCACCGAGAGAAAGATGGAACTTTGCTGTTAGAGATGGTTTCTTTGAGGGAATGCGGCAAAGGTTCATTCGTTCACTGCTATCAAGCTGTATTGCGGGCGATGTCTTACGGTCGAAGCAGGCTTCGACCCTACAATAGATCGGTTAGATTATGGCAGGGTGTTACACCATCATATGATGGTAGGTTGCTGAGTGCGAAGTTATCTAAGGCTATATCGGAAGGGGAAAGAATAATGTTAGAAAGAAAGTAGCGGCGGGGTTACCCCGCCACTACGGTATTGTCTTAGTTCCAGTTATCCTGGATTATCCACGCGATCTACTCGCAAAATGCACCTAGAGCGAGATAGAACCCGGTGTTAGATATGGTTTCTTTGGGGGGAATGCGGTTGAGGATATTTTGTTTACAGCTATCAAGATGCATTGCTGGCGATGCCTTACGGTCGAAGCGGGCTTCGACCCTACGATAGATTGGTAGAGGTAGCCTGATCCTCTTTACCTCCATCCCCAATCCCTCCCCTTCCTATTTAGTACATAAACGCACTCTACGGTATAATCGCCAATATGGCTAGAAAAGTACGCCCCGAAGATTTGAGCGAGCGCGAATTGCGCCGCTTGATGATGGAAAAGAAACGCCAGTCCCGCCAGAAACGGCTGGAAGAATTTCGGCGCACCGGGCGGGTGCTGGATGTTGCCCCCACCCCGGACAATACTCCCGCCACCATGCTGGAAGATTTCATCCTGGAAGAAGCGCCCGAACAGGTTGCCACCGAAGAAGAACGCCGCCAGGAAGGCCGAAAACGCCGCTTTGACCGCCTGCTGTTCTTTGTTGAGATGGCGGCGATTGCCGGGCTGGTATTTTTGCTGTTCAACGGCGCGAACCTCGTCCAGGATTTAAACCGGCAGGTCGCTGACGCATTGGTACAACCCACCTTTACGCCTACCCCGGTAGTGCGGGCAGTCGTGCTGCCTTCCGGCCATACCCCGCCCACCTCCGAAGGCGGCACCCAATTCAATGAGGCTGAAATCCCCGAACACCTGCGCCCGCTGCACCAATCCTACACCAATGCCCCGGTACCCGTCAGCCGGCCAGAACAGGCCATTCAACTGGTTATCCCGGCAATCAGCATCGATTATCCCATCGTGATGGGCGACGGCTGGGAGCAGTTGAAGCAGGGCGTGGGACAGCATATCGGTTCCGCCGATCCCGGTGAAAATGGCAACCTGGTGCTTTCCGCCCACAACGACATTTTTGGACAAATATTCCGGCATCTGGACCAATTAGAACCCGGCGACGAGATCACCGTGTATACCAATGTGCGTGCCTATACCTACGTGGTAGATGCGCCTTTTGACGTAGTAGACCCGACCTATGTGCAGGTATTAGACCCTACGCCAGACCCCACCCTGACCCTGATCTCGTGCTACCCCTATCTGGTAGATAACAAACGCATTGTGGTCACTGCCAGCCTGATCGATTCCTGATCGCCCGCCGCGGAGAAGTAACCCCGCCTGTGAAAAACAAATTTTCCCTCTTACTGCTTGCCCTTGTACTGCTGGTGGTGCTGCTTGCCCCCCGGCTGGTAGATTTAGGCACCTATGCCACCGCCGATGAACCCCAATACCTGCGTTTAGGAGCCAGCTTTTATTACCTGCTCAGCGAAGGGCGTTTTTCCGAAACCGATTTGATCGTACACCCCGGCGTGACCAGCCTATGGAGCGGGGCTGCCGGCTTTTACCTGGTATTCCCCGAATATATCGATGCCCCTTTAGTCAGTTTCCCAATTGCCGACCGTTTTTTCTGGAGTACGCTGCGGCAGGCCGATTTTAGCGAGAACACCTTGCTGGCCGCTAGCCGGGCGGTCTCTGCTGCTGCGATCTGTGCGCTGCTGGCGGCGGGCTTCTTGTTTGCCCGGCAGGTGTTTGGTTTTTGGCCTGCGCTGCTCAGCACTTTGCTGATCGGGTTTGACCCCTTCTTTTTTGCCAACTCGCGCCTCTTGCAGCCCGATGCTTTCCTCTCTGCCGGGATGTATCTGGCAGTGATTGCTTTCCTGGCATACCTGTTCCCCGCAGAAAACGAACATGGCTGGCAGATTCCCCCGTGGGTATCTTTGCTTGTTTCCGCCGCGGCTGCCGCCCTGAGTGTGTTGAGCAAGGTGCCGGGGGTGTTTGTCTTTGGGTTGGCGGCTGTTTTGCTGGCTGCCCGCTGGTGGTTTGCCCCCACCGAGAAGCGCCGTACCTGGGCCGCGCTGCGCCCGCGGCTGCGCGATGGCCTCATTTGGTTGGCAGTCGCCGTGCTGCTGGTGTTTGCCCTCTGGCCGGTGATGTGGACTGCACCGGGGGAAGCGCTGGCAAAGCTGTGGCATTTCACCGCCGAGGCCAGCAGCGAAGTCAATTCGCCGATGTTCTTCAATGGGCAGATCATCCCCGAAGGCGAATTTGGCGCAGAATACTGGTATTACTACCCGCTTTCGTTTTTGTGGCGCACCACCCCGGTGGTGTTATTGGGCTTACTGTTGGGGCTGGCAGCCATGTTCATAAAACGCCGCACCCGGCCCAATGCCGCATCGCGTTGGGGGACGTTCACGTTCCTGTTTTCCGCCCTGGCAATGGTGGTGTTCTTCACCCTCAGCGCCAAAAAATTCGACCGCTATATTTTGCCCGCCTTTGTCTTTATAGATGTGGTCGCCGCACTGGGGTTCACCGCATTTTTCTCCCGCCTGAAAGGCCGCATCGTCAAAGAGAAGCTATACCAGGGTGTTTTGGCGTTGGTCGTCTTTTTGGCCGTGTTGGCGCAGGCCGGGTTCACCTGGCAGGCCAGACCGTATTACCACGCCTATTACAACCCGCTGATGGGCGGATTGGCCCAGGCGCAAGATGTGATGATGGTCGGTTGGGGGGAGGGATTAGACCAGGCCGCCCACTACCTGAACGAGCGCGCCAAAGAAGAAGGCCCCTTGGAAGTGTACTCGTGGTATTCGCCCGTGCTGGAGATGGTCTACGACCAGCGCGCCGAAGGGCTGCCCATCTCTGCGCCGATTGATGACGTTCTTTTTGACCAAATTTTGGAATCAGATTACGTGGTTACGTACCTGGCACAGCGCCAGCGCGGTTCTTCTCAGCGTGTGCTGGACTACCTGGCAGATAAACAGCCCGTCTATGTGGTGGAGATCGACGGGGTGGAATTTGCCTGGGTGTATAAAATGGGGGACTAACCTAACTTAATGCGCCAATAAACCCACAATACATTAAACCCGGCAAACAAAGCCAGCACTGCCCAGGCAAACGGCGGGCTGCCCTGTGCCCCTTGCAGAATCGAGAGCAGGAGTCCGGCCATTGCGCCAAGCGACCAGATGATCTTAAGGTTGAGCATGGCGCGGAAGGTGCCCGCCCCGGCGTTGCGCTCTAACAGCGAAGCGCCGCCGATGCCAAACAGCGCGGCAGCCGCCAGCCGGGCGGTAAAGGGGTCTACCGTCTGCCAGCCGAACAAAGTCAGCAGCCAGGTAGGGGCCACCATCAGGGGAATGGCAAAAAGAAAGTCAATCACAAAATGCACAACAAACCACTTGCGCAGCGCAGTGGGTACCCCATTTCCTGACATAGATTGTTCCTTGGTTAAATTTATAACGTGATGACCTTCTCCGCCCGCCACTGGGCTTCGATAATATCGGTCATCCCGCCAATGATGCCCACTTGCAGGTCATCGCTCAAACCGTAGTGATCCATGCAGGTGCCGCAGGCGATCAGACGTACGCTTTTGGCTTCCAGGGCTTTCAACTGCTCCAGCACGGGGGAATCGGAGACCAGCAGTTTGACCCCATCGGTGTAAAAAGCGATCACCGAAGGCAGGTAATCGCTCTCGTTGAGCAGGGTCAGATAGGTTTTGATCAACTTATGCTGTAGTTCCTGGTCGCCCTGGCCCATGCCGTTGGCGGTGACTAAGATGGTAAAAGGTGCTTTGTCCATTGTATTCCTCCACTATATGTTTATCATGTTCGGGTTGAATAAATTAAACAGATTGCTCTGTTTGGTTACGGTATCCACTTAGGCGCATAGCCGCCCAACACCAGCGGGGCAGCATTGCCGTTCAGGCTGATTAGCCAAATTTCGGGCGGGTCGGTCAAGATGGCATAGTTGAAACGCACGGCGGCCAACTGCTCCCCATCCGGGTGCCAGGCCAGGGCGGTGTAATGGTAATCTGAGGTGGTGGTTAACTGTTTGGCAGGCACATTGGCCGGCCGCCCACCGGGCAGCGAGAGAATCCATATCTGGCGGCCCAGGGTCAGGCGGGCATCGTCCACGTAGCGGCGGGTAAAGGCCAGGATATCCCCATTTGGGGAAAAGACCGGGAAAAAATCTTCGGCCATATCATCCTCGGTGAGGTCTTGGGTTTGGCTGCTGCCCAACTGGTAGACCATCAAATGACTGCTGAGCACCCGCACCGGTTCTAATTCCGATTCGTCCACTTCCTGATTTTCTTCTTCCCCTGAAGGGCCGCGCAAAATATCGGTCTCGGTGATAAAGGCTTCCGGCGAGATCAAGGCGCTTCCGCTGGGCAGCCAGGCGGCCGCTTCCCCAACATCATTGGGTAAAGTGCTTTCTGCGCCGGTCTCCAGATTGCGGATCACATAATTGCTTTCGTCGGCATCATAATAGGTTAGCAAGCCCTTGGGCGACCATAAAAGCGTGCGGCTTTCATGCCCTTCCGGGCTGATCTGTACGCCCATCTCCGCCGGGTCGCTCAAGTCCACCACCCAAATCTGGGAATCGTTGCGCAGGTACGCGAGCTGAGTCCCGTCCGGGGAGACCACCGGAGTGGTGCACAATGCCCGCTGGCAGGTGAACAGGCGTGTTGGGGCCGGGTCTTCTCCCAGGGCAGCGGCAAAGCGGTCGATCACATACAGGTCGCTGCCGCTCTGGCTATTTTCGGCAAAATAATAGAACAGGCGGCTGTCGGGCGAGACATCGTAAGCCAGCACACTGCCCGCATCGGTCAACTGGAGTGTCTCATCTGCCGCCGGGTCGAACAGGTAGATTTCGCTGTTGCCTTCCGCAGGCCACAGGTATGCTAACACTAGAGGCGTAATTTTGAACTCCCAACTGCTTTCCTGGCGCAGCGGCAGGCCAAGGTTGGAGCGCGCCCCAGAAGCCAGGCGCACACTCACTTCTGTGCCTCCTGCCCATTCTTCCGCCGGGATAAAGAAAAGGGTATTGCCTTCCCAGGTGATGCTGCCTTGCGTTTCCGGGGTAATGGTGAGGCGTTCTTCTACGGAGTCATGCTGCATCGGGCGGGAAAAAGTGATCGTGATCGGGGTAGTTCTGGGCAAGCCCCCTTCGACCGCTCTGGGCGAAATCTCTTCCACCGCGGGGAGAAAGACCACCACCAGGATTGCCAGGGTGACCGCCAATACACCCAACCCGATCAAGAGGATGCGGCGAATATTCATGCCTGTATTATACAGTGGACGCAGAAGGGTGGGTAGTGGGAGTAAGGGAACCAAAATGGCTTTCTCAAAGTCAGGGATAAATCTGTGAATCGTATTTACCCCCATCTGCGAACCTATAACTTGTTTCCTTTCCCTTTTAGGTGGAGGCGTCCGAGAGAAATTTTAACCTGACTCCTTATGCGGTTTGCCGCGTGGTGTGGTGCTAATTGCTAAATGACTCGTAAAAATTTGGTAGTTTTTTCATGCCCCACCCGCCAGCATTTTGCTTAGAAATGGCTCTTCAGCCCTCCCTAAATTGGGGAGGGTGATGGTAACTCAGAAATTTAGGGCGTAAATTGGGGTGGGCGTGATAGAAACAATCTTATCTCGTAACGTTACGCCACCCTTTAGTCATTTTTTACATTCAATATTTTTTTAATTTGTCAAACGAATTTGAGAATGCCATAAGTAACCCACAACCAAGAAAGGATGGAACGATATACCCCCGGCCCGCTCAGTGGTAAAATCCCCCTGATATGAAACGTTGGCAATTTTGGTTAGGCGTTGTCATCAGCGCCTTTTTCTTGTATTTTGTACTCAGCGATATTGAATATGCCACCCTATGGCAAAAGACAAAGGAAGCCAATTACTGGCTGATCCTGCCGGGGGTGGGGGCATACTTCATTGGTTTATGGGTGCGCGCCTGGCGCTGGCATTATTTGCTGCGCCCGCTCAAACAAATCCCCACCAAACGCATGTTCCCGATCGTGGCGATGGGCTACGCGGGCAACAACATCTTCCCGGCCCGCGCCGGGGAATTGCTGCGGGCGGTAATCCTCAAACGCAAAGAGGATGTGCCTGTCTCGGCTTCACTGGCGACCATCATCGTCGAGCGGGTCTACGACGGGGTGGTCATGCTGGCCTTCATCTTCGTCAACCTGGCCGAGCTTTCCCGCCTGACGGATAATGTGGTGCTGTTCAGCAACTTCACCGTGCAGGACGTGGCCCTATGGGGCAGCGTGGTGTTTTTTGGTGTGCTGCTGGTCTTTTTGTTGGCCGCCATGTTCCCCACCCACAGCGAGAGGGTCATCGCCTGGATCACCGGGCGGTTTGTACCGGTTCGCTGGCGGGAGAAAGTGTTGGAAATCTCCTCTCGTTTCTTGGGCGGGTTGGCCTCGCTCAGTTCGCCGGTCGAAGCCCTGATGGTGTTCTTCACCTCGGTGATCATCTGGCTGTTGGAGACAGTCAAATATTGGTTCGTGATGCATGCCTTCCGCTTTACGGTCAGTTTCTTTGCCCTGATGCTGATGAACGGAGTGGTCAATCTGGCAACCACGATCCCCTCGGCACCCGGTTATTTGGGCACCTTTGACCTGCCGGGGATCAAAATCCTGGAAGCGTACAGCGTGCCCACCGAAACCGCCGCCAGCTATACCTTTGTGCTCCATTTTGCGCTGTGGTTCCCGGTGACCGTTTTAGGGTTGTACTACATGTGGCGAGAAGGGATCAAATGGGGGCAAGATTTCTCCGATACTGCTGAAATGACAGAAGAAGCACACCCCCAATCACCGGAACACGATTCTGACGAGCCAGACTCGATCAACTAAAGGAAAGATATGAAAATAGCGATCATTGGGGCCGGGTTTGGCGGGCTGGCAGCCGCCTACGACCTGGCAAAAGCGGGACACGATGTGACAGTGTATGAAGCCTCCGACCATGTGGGCGGGTTGGCTGCCGGGTTCAAAGAACCGCATTGGGATTGGTCGGTGGAACAGTTCTACCACCACTGGTTCCAGAGCGATGCACACATGTTGGGCTTGATCAAAGAATTGGGCTTGAGCGAGAAAGTGCTTTTCCCCCGACCGTATACGGTCATGTTCCACAACGGCAAATGGTATCCCTTCGATTCGATCTTGCAGGCTTTGCTGTACCCCGGCCTGGGTTGGGGGATCAACAAAATTCGCTTTGGGTTGGTAGGCGTATATTTGCGCCTGACCAACAACTGGCGCGCGCTGGAAAAAGTGACCGTGGACGCCTGGATGCGCAAATGGGCCGGCGACAAGGTATATACCCAGATGTGGGAACCGCTTGTACTGGGTAAGTTTGGCGAGAAATATGCCAAGAAGGTCAATATGGCCTGGATGTGGGCGCGCCTGAAGGCCCGCACCACTCGCCTGGGCACTTACCAGGGCGGCTTCCAGGCGTTTGCCGATGACTTCGCCGCCATCCTCACCAAAATGGGCGTGCAGATCAAGCTGAACACCCCGGTGGAACGCATTACCCCCACCACCGATGACAAACTGACTCTTAGAATTGATTCGCCCGACCTGATGACCTACGACCAGGTGCTGGCGACCACTTCCCCCGGCCTGCTGGCAAAGCTGGCCCCCGAACTGCCCGACGACTACCTGCAAGGTTTGCTGAATTTGAACCATATGGGTGCCGTGGTGATGGTTATGTCGCTCAAAGAGCAGATGTCGAAAGAAGGCTATTACTGGTTCAACATTCCCAAGAAAGACGGGTTCCCCTTCCTGGCTTTGGTAGAGCACACCAACTACGTCTCCCCCGACCATTTCGGCGGCGAGCATATCCTCTACGCCGGGGATTACCTCGACCCAGACCACGAATATTTCTCGTTGAGCAAAGAAGAACTGCTGGCGCGTTTTATCCCCGCCATCCAGCGCATCAACCCCGATTTTAGCGAGGATTGGATTCTGAACAGCTGGCTGTTCCGCACCAAGTACGGCCAGCCGGTGCCGATGCTGAACCACTCCGAGAATATCCCCGCCATCAAAACCCCGCTGCCCGGCCTGTATTTCGCCAGCATGAGCCAGGTATATCCCTGGGATCGGGGCACCAACTTTGCGGTCGAGATTGGGCGTAAAGCGGCCGGCATGATGAAAGCAGAATAGGAAAAAACCACCTGATGCAAATTGAACAATTTTTGTCCCTCTTCACCCGTGAAGGGAAATGGGCTCTAGAATCGGCGATGGCTTTTATGCCCCGCGAAAAAGATTTTTTGGGGGATTTTTCTATGTTGGCAAAACGCTTCCCGCGCGAGGTAGCCCGCGCTGCCCTGACGACCGCAATTTTACGCGGCGAAGCTGAAGTTAAGTTCCCACAGGCCGAGCAGATGTATTTCACCCGTGAAGCGATGGAGCAAGCCACCCCCTGGCCCGTGGCACAGCACCGCGCCAAACGCTACCAGGGATTCGAACGCATCATTGATCTGGGCTGCTCGATTGGCGGCGACGCCCTGGCTTTGGCAGAGGCCGCCCCCACAATTGGGATCGACCAGGATGAGGTGCGCGTGGCCATGGCGCAGGCCAATGCCAGAGCGCTGCGGGCGAAGGCGCAGTTTGTGCAGGGCGATATTACCAGCCTGCCATTCTCTGTTTCTGCCCTCAACCGGGAAACGACCGCATTATTCTTTGACCCCGCCCGGCGGCAAGACCACCAGCGCGCCTTCTCGGTAGAAGATTACCAGCCACCGCTCTCGATTTTGACCGATTGGCAGGCGTATATTCCGGCCCTGGGTGTTAAAGTCTCGCCGGGAGTCAACCTGGATGAACTGGCCGGCTACGACTGCGAGGTGGAATTTATTTCGCTGAACGGCGACCTGAAAGAAGCCGCCCTGTGGTTCGGGCCGTTGAAAACCGCCCATCGGCGGGCGACCCTGCTGCCCGGCGGTGAAACCCTAACCGCCGATACACAGCCGGAACTGCCGCTCTCCGAGCCGCTGGCATACATTTACGAGCCAGATGCAGCTATCCTGCGCGCCGGGTTGGTGCAGGCCGTAGGCGGAATGCTGGACGCGGCTCAATTAGACCCGGAGATTGCCTACCTGACCGCTGCACAGTTAGTCGAGACGCCCTTTGCGCGTGTCTGGCCGGTGGAAGATTGGATGACCTTCCAACTCAAGCGCCTGCGGGCGTATCTACGGGAACACAACGTCGGTCGGCTGACGGTGAAAAAGCGCGGTTCACCGCTTGTGCCGGAAGAATTGATCCAGCAGCTGCGCCTGGAAGGGGAGGAGGAGAAGACCTTGTTCCTCACCCAGTTACGCGGTGAACCGATCGTGATCGTGGCGGGGGCGGAGATACGGGATTAGGGCTTTACAGCGTTGTAAAAATAATCATGAATTGTTGGCGGGTGGGGCGGTGCCCCTCCGCCATAATTTTACTTATCTGTTGTAGGGTCGAAGCAGGCTTCGACCGTTAAAACGTACGCATAAGGAGGGTTTGTAAGCGGTAAACGAAACTACCTGGATAAGTTAATTTGTATGTATAAAGAAATTTCTTTTGCGGTTGGCGTTTTTGGGCGGGGAAACCCCGCCGCTACATGAGAAATATAAAAATTAATAGTGCCAGGATGATTTGTAATCTTTTCAAGCCCCATCTAAATAATTGTCTTCATAATCAAAGATGCCGTTCACCCTCCCCAAATTGGGAAGGGCTAATTAGCCACTTCAATAAATTGGACTGGCGGGTGGGGCGGGGTCACCTCGCCATAATCTTACTTATCTGTTGTAGGGTCGAAGCCTGCTTCGACCGCTAAAACGTACGCATAAGGAGGGTTTGTAAGCGGTAAACGAAACCACCTGGATAAGTTATTTGTATATATAAAGAAATTTCTTTTTGTGATCGACGTTTCTTGGGCGGGGAAACCCCGCCGCTACGGGAGAAATATAAAAAATTAAAGAGCCAGGATGATTTGTAAGCAGATAAAAAAAGCCCCAAATAAGTTACCTCCAACAACGAAGTATCTATTTTTCTCCATCATCTTTTACGGCAGACAAGGAGAAATTAAATCAAAGAACCCCCACCGCTGCACATTGCCATCCCGCCTCACAATCCACCCGCCCAACCACCTAACGCTCCACAAGGTCAATGATATAATGTTTTTTAAGCACCATATCTTCTAATAGTGAGGTATTTGAATGGACTTTAACCTGACCGAAGAACACCGAATGGCCCAAAAGATGGTACGAGATTTCACCCACAAGGAAGTCATCCCGATCATCAAAGAGTGGGATCAGAAACAAGAAATGGCGCCGTTCATTCTGCCACGCATGGCAGAGCTGGGAATACTGGGAATCAACATCCCGGTGCGATACGGGGGACAAGGATTTGACTATATTACCCTTGGTTTAGTATGTGAAGAACTTGAATATGCCGATACCACCTTGCGGGTGGTCATGTCCGTGCATATGGGCCTCAACAGCATGGGCCTTCTTCAGTGGGGTACCGAAGAGCAAAAACAGCGCTTTTTGGTGCCGCAAGCCAAAGGTGAGAAATATGCTGGTTTCGGTTTGACCGAGCCGGGCGCAGGTTCCGATGTTGCCAATATGCGCAGCACCGCCGTAAAAGATGGTGATTCGTACATCCTCAACGGCGAAAAAATGTGGATCTCCCTGGCGACCAAAGCCCACCACATGCTGGTGGTTGCCCGCACAGATTTTGACACAGATAAACAATCCTCTGGCCTGACCGCTTTTATGGTCGAGACAGACCGCAAAGGCGTGACCACCGGCGACATTCATGGCAAGCTGGGCGTGCGTGCCGGTTCCACCGGCTGGGTTGCGATGCAAGATGTCCGCATTCCCGCCGAGAACCGCCTGGGCGAAGAAGGGGAAGGTTTCAAGATTGCCATGTCCTGCCTGGATAACGGCCGCTACACCGTGGCAGCCGGGGCAACCGGTTTGATCCGCGCTTCCCTGGATGCCAGCGTGAAATACGCCCATGAGCGAGAAGCCTTTGGCCGCCCGATTGGCAACTTCCAACTCGTCAAGCAAAAGATCGCCCGCATGCAGCGCGACTACGATATGGCCCGCCTGCTCTACCTGCGAGCCGGCTGGAAGAAGAACCTGGGCGAGCGCAACACCAAAGAGACTTCCATGTCCAAATGGTTTGCTACCGATGCTTCCTTTGAAGCCGCATCAGAAGCCATCCAGGTACACGGCGCATACGGTTTCAGCGACGAGTACGATGTGGAACGCTTCCTGCGTAATTCTAAGGGTGCGGTGATCTACGAAGGCACCAGCGAAGTACACACTTTAATGCAGGCGGATTATGCCCTCGGCTACCGGGAAGACCGCCCGCTGCGCTGTGAACTACCCGCGTATGACCCCGACTTCTGGCAGGAAGAGGGATAAAAAAAATTTACCGTAATCCATTATTCAGATCAAACTATTTATAAAGGAGGAAGCCTTGAAAATCATTGTTTGTGTGAAGCAAGTGCCAGACTCGGCGGCCACTATGTCCGTGGAAGATGGCAAGGTCTCCTGGGGGGATGCGCCCCTGGTGATCAACCCTTGGGACGAATATGCCGTTGAAGCAGCCCTGAAACTAACTGAAGATCACGGTGGCGATGTGACTGCCCTTAGTTTGGGTGATGAGAACGCCAAAGAGGCGATCAAACATGCCCTGGCAATGGGATGCAGCGACGCGATCCTGGTAAATGACCCGGCAATGAAAGGTGCCGACACACAGGCAGTTGCCCGCGTGTTGGCCGGCGCGATCCAAAAGATCGGGGATGCCGACCTGGTTATTTTCGGCAAGCAAGCCATCGACAGTGATGTAGGCGCTACCCCGGCGATGGTCGCCCGCCTGTTGGGCTGGCCGGCGCTGACCCTGCTTTCCAGCATTGGGGAACTCAGCGATGGGAAACTGACCGCCGAACGAGCAATGGAAGAAGGCCGTCAGAAAGTGACTGCCCAACTGCCCGCAGTGATGAGCATTGTGAAAGACTATGGCGAACCCCGTTACCCCTCCTTTATGGGCATTCGCAAAGCCTCCCGCGCCCAGGTGCCCGAATGGACTGTGGCAGACCTGGGGATGGATGTGCCCACCGCGGTGGTCTCCTGGCCGGAAGTGACGGAACCCCCCAAGCGTGAAATTACCAATGAGATCATTGAAGGCGGCAGCCCGCAGGAGATTGCGGAAAAGCTGGCTGACAAGATCATGGAAGAGAAGGTGCTCTAATGGCAAACAAAATTTGGGCATATGTCGATCAATTCCAGGGGCAGGCTGTACCCGCCTCCTGGGAAGTTGTGTTTGCCGCACGCAAGTTGGCCGATGAGATGGGCACAGGCGTGACCGCCGTGGTGATTGGCAGCGGGGTAGAAGCCCTGGCCGAAACCGCCATCCAATACGGCGCTGATGAGGTTTTGCTGGCCGATGACCCGACCCTGGCCGATTACCGGGCGAATGCTTATGCCAGCGTTTTGAAACAAGCCGCAGCAGAAGCCGCCCCCGATGTGTTCCTGTTCCCCACCTCCACCCGCGGCCGCGAGATGGCCGGGATGGCCGCCATCGATTTGAACACCGGCGTGCTGGTGGATGTGACCGCCATGAAGGCGGAAGGTGACCAGATCAAAGCCACCCGCCCGGTGTATGCCGGCAAGCTGCTTTCGGAAGTGTCTTGCAGCAGCCGCCCGCAGCTTATCACCCTGCGGCAGCGTGCCTTCGACAAACCCGTCGCCGATGCTGGCCGCAGCGGCACGGTGACAAAAGTCGGCGCAGCAATGGCCGAGGATGAGATCAAGACCAAAGTGAGCGGCTACGAAAAAGCCGAAGCCGGCGTGAGCCTGACAGATGCTTCGGTGATCGTATCCGGGGGACGCGGGACATCCAATACAAGTTTGGAACCGCCAGCCGATATCACCGACGATAAAGAGGTGGAAGTCTGGAAAGCACACCAGGGATTTAACCTGGTAGGCGACCTGGCAAATACCCTTGGCGGTGCAGTAGGCGCCAGCCGTGCGGCCGTCGATGCCGGTTATATCCCCTATTCGCACCAGGTTGGGCAGACCGGCAAAGTAGTCTCCCCCGATCTGTACATTGCCTGCGGGATTTCCGGGGCAATCCAGCACCTGGCCGGGATGCGTTCCAGCAAGGTGATCGTGGCGATCAACAAAGACCCCGATGCGCCCATCTTTAAATACGCCCGCTTTGGTGTGGTTGGCGATTTATATGATATTCTGCCACCCTTCATTGCGGCAATGAAAGAGCGCCTGGGGAAATAACCCACGAGAAACGAACCATTTTAGCGTATACCGATCATCGGGATGAGAATATTCATCCCGATGATTTTTTATGTTGTATAGAGTGCCAGGCACCCTCATCTGTCGACCATAGGTCGACATCTTCTTCCTGAGAGGGAGAAGAATTATGCCAGCGTTGGTTTATTTTTCTGGGATTCTCTTTGAAACGGTCACCCTTCGTAGTGGCGTTTCACCGTCAAAATTGGCAAACCAATTCATACAAACGCCACCGGCCGGGTCACCCGGCCGCTACGAATGCATTTTTTTTTGCGATTGACGGAAGAAACTTTGCTTTCCCTCACTCCACCAAGATTCGCACACAAAATAGCCTATTGCCTTCACTACAAAATTGCACAGTAATCAAATTTCATATTCCGTAGCGGCGGCGTTTCGCCGCCAAAATTGGCAAACCAATTCATGTAAACATCATCGGCCGGGCAACCCGGCCGCTACGAATTTTTTTTGCGATTGACAGAAGAAACTTTGCTCTTACTCCACCAAGATTCGCACACAAAAGACAACACCCCTATTAACCACCCAACAAAATTGCACAACAATCAAATTTCACTCTCTGTAGCGGCGGCGTTTCGCCGCCCAGATATGCAAACCAATTTATGCAAACACCACCGGCCGGGTCACCCGGCCGCTACGAATGCATTTTTTTTTTGCGATTGACGGAAGAAACTTTTCTTTCCCTCACCCACTAAAATTAGCACACAAAAAGAGAACACACCTATTGACCTCCCCACAAAATTGCACAGTAATCAAAATTCATATTCCGTAGCGGCGGCGTTTCGCCGCCGAGATTATCAAACTAATCTTTGCAACCATCATCGGCCAGGTGACCCGGCCGCTACGATTTTTTTCGTGATTGACAGAAGAAATCTTGCCATCAGTCACCCCACCAAAATTAGCACACAAAAAGAGAACACACCTACTGACCACCCCACAGGATTGCACAACAATCAAATTTCACTCTCTGTCTCGGCGACGTTTCGCCGCCAAGAACAGCAAACTAATTCATTCAAACGCCGTCGACCGGGTCACCCGGCCGCTACGATTTTTTTCGTGATTGGCGGAAGAAATCTTGCTCTCACTCCACCGAGATTCGCACACAAAATAACCCATTGCCCTCTGCACAAAATTGCACAACAATCAAATTCCACCATCCGTAGCGGCGGCGTTTCGCCGCCAAAATTGGCAACCCAAACCATATAAACACCACCGGCCGGGCAACCCGGCCGCTACAATTTTTTTCGTGATCGGACGCAAAAAAATCCTTCCAGGCAAATTACCTGGAAGGATTGATTGGATAGATAAATTGTAGTTCGGCGAACTAGTCTGCCAGTTCGGCTGCTTTCAGGGTGTTTTGCAGCAGCATTGCAATGGTCATCGGGCCAACGCCGCGCGGCACGGGGGTGATGGCTTCGGCAACGTCAAGGGCGGCTTCATAATCCACATCGCCAACCCATTCGTAACCCTTCGCATTGTCAGCTTCAATTTTGTTGGTGCCAACATCAATAATCACAACGCCGTCTTTCAACCAATCGCCCTTGACCATCTTCGGGCGGCCAACTGCGGCGATAAGGATATCTGCTTCGCGGATCACACCGGGCAGGTCTTTGGTGCGGGAGTGGCAAATTGTCACGGTGGCATTGCGTTCTACCAACAGGAGAGCAACCGGCATACCGACAATGTTGGAACGGCCAAGAACAACCGCATTGGCACCTTCCATCTTTACGCCGGTGCGCACCAGCAGTTCAATGCAGCCAGCGGGGGTTGCGGGCAGGAAGACCGGGGTGCGGCCTTTTTGAGCCAAACGGCCAATATTCAGCGGGTGGAAACCATCCACGTCTTTGTTAATATCAATTGCCTGGAGCACACGTTCTTCGTCCAGACCATTCGGTAACGGAAGCTGTACCAGGATACCGTTCACTTTGGGATCGGCATTTAGTTCGGCAACTTTAGCTTCTAATTCTTCCTGAGAAATATCGGCGGGCAGTTCCACATGGAAGGATTGAATCCCTACCTTGGCACAGCGCTTTTCTTTCATGGAGACGTACATCGCAGATGCTGGATCATCCCCTACTAATACGGTAGCAAGTCCGGGAACTGCTTTGCCAGCAGCCACGCGGGCGGCAACAGCCTCTTTCACTTCTTCTTGGATTTGATTTGCAATTGCCTGTCCGTCAATTATTTTTGCGGTCATTGTAATCTTCCTCTCTTGTAATGGTAGTTAGCTGCATTAATGTCATCACAACGGGCGGTTTGTGACGGCAATAACAATTATCTCAAAAAACAGGTAAATTTTCAACCCATCGAGAAAAACTTTAACATTTCGCTTAATCTCTGGATATAATAGCCCCTATGGCAACCCGGAAAGAGATTGCGTTTCAAATATTGGATGAACTGCGCCTGATGGACGTTCTCAGCGAGATGGGCACGGCTCAATTGGTGGGCAGTGTAGCGCTGGATTTGATCGTCAAGCCGGACATTGATACGCACTTGCTGATTCCCCACCACAACCTGCTGGCGGCGACCAACCAACTGAACAGCATCTTGCTGGAGCACCCTAAAGTGCACGAAGTACGCATCACCGATTGGCGCGACGAGGGCGGCATAAAAGTAGGGGTAGATGCCTACCCCTCAGAAATCGGCCCCTGGAGCCTGGATATCTGGATCACGGATAATGTGGAGACCACCGCCTTTGCCTTCACCGCCCATCTTTTAGCCAAACTGACCCCACCGCTGCGAGAAACCATTCTCCGCCTGAAAGAACACTACTATGCCCTGGGGCAGTTGAGGAACGGGTTGAGCCTGAAAATTTATCTTGCCGTGGCGCGGGATGGCGTCACTTCCATCGAGCAGTTTGAAGCGTGGAACAAACATCACCCGGAAATCAATTATCAGCAACTTCTTTGGTAAAATTCTCTCTACCGATATTTCATAAAACCGGGCTTTGCCCGGCCAGACCAACCGCTGTGGAGGATACCCGTAAATGACACAAGAAATGACCACCAAGATCGGCAGTTTCATTGCCGCTGAACTGTTAAAAACCCCCGACCGTGAGATCAAACCCGATGAACCGCTCATCTCCAGCGGGATCGTTGATTCTTTCTCCCTGGTCGACCTGGCGCTTTTCATCGAGGACACCTATGGCGTGGTGATTGACGATACCGAACTGAACGCCGATACCTTCGACACTCTCAATCAGTTAGCCGAGCTGGTCAAAAGCCGCCAGTAATTTAAATCCGCATAAACCAAGCTTTGCTCAATCAAAAAAAACACCGGTATTCGCCGGTGCTTTTTGTTTCTAGATTTTCAAACTGCTTAGGGTGTATATGGCCGCCAGGCAGGGTCAAAGTCGTCCCGCCCGCCTGAGGTGATTTGCAGCACCAGGGAGCCGTCCTCGCGCATGATGTAAATATCGCGGTCGCCGCCATCCGGCCAGCTTTCGTAAGCAAGCCAATGATAATTAGAATTGAAATCCGGGTCTAATTCGGGCACGATCAAACTGCTTTGGTTCAGGCGGTGATCTTCGTAGATCAAATCGCTGGCGCCAATCATGCTTTCGCGCACCACCCACAAACTTTGGAAGCTGTCCAAAGAACCCTGCACAAAGACGATCTCGTCATTCTCCGACCAGGCCGATTTCAACACCATGCGGTTTTCGGTGCGCGCCACCAGCTTCGGAATCGACTCCGGGTCATTCTCCATCACATACAAGAAATAATGCCCGCTGCGGTTGCTGGCAAACGAGAAACGCGTGCCATCCGGCGACCATTCCGGGTAAAAATTGATCCGAACGCTGTCGGTCATCTGGGTGATCTTGCTGGTGCCCGTATCGATGCGGTAAATATCGGTGGAGAGGGAATCCTCCGCCATGGTGTATAAAATGCTGGAACCATCCGGCGACCAGGTGGGATTAAAGCTGCCTTCGTCCACTGCCAGCTGGTAAATATCGCCGGTTTCCATGTCCATCACGAAAATAAAGGAATCGGTGTATACCCGCTGGTTGTGCAAACAGGGGGTGATGAAGGCCAATAATTGTCCGTCCGGCGACCAGGCCGGTTGGCAGGCGCCGTAATCCAGGTCGGTCAGCTGGGTAATCGATTCATCGGCAAAGGAATACAGGTAAATCTGCATCGTGCCATTGCGCAGCGAGGCAAAAGCGATTTCTTCTCCCGGCAGCGGTATACCCCAGTCGTCGGGTGTGGCGGTGGGGGAAGGCACGGCGGGCACGTTGATCTTGGTCGGGGTTGGGGTGACCGTGGCAGTAGGTGGAACTTCGGTGGCGGTGGGGGTAAGCGTGATCGTCGGCATGGCCTGGACGTCTTCGGTGGCGGTGGGGACTACAACCGCAGCCGTGAGCGTAGGTGTTGCTTCCTCCTGGAAGCCGGTGATGTTATTCACCCAAGAGACAGGCACAAAACTGGCAAGCGCTTCTCTGCCCGGCATGCCAAATCCGCCCCAAATAATCAACGCGGCTACCAATACAAACACCGTCCAGCTTACTACCCGGCGCACTCTGCGCCATAAAATCTTTCGTTTGCGTGTGCTGGAAGAACCTGAAATCTCCGGTTCCTTGGCGCCTTTCACATCAATGCGCTTCC
This sequence comes from Anaerolineales bacterium, assembly GCA_963675375.2. GTDB lineage: Bacteria > Chloroflexota > Anaerolineae > Anaerolineales > UBA11579 > UBA11579. Next base: position 435,009 of record OY776212.2, read on the forward strand.
CAGCCGTCACTTCGGCAATCACTTCGGGAGGCGGGGGCTGAATGGTCAATTCTTCGGGGTGCTGAATCTGCCGCGTGGCCGTAGAGGCTTGCAGCAGGGCGGTTTTAAATTCGAGGGCGGTCTGGTAGCGGTCTTCGGGGTGTACGTTCAGCGCTTTTTCCACCGCGGTTGCCATCCGGCGAGACACTTTGGGGTTGCGCTTGCGGATCGGGGTCAGGTCGGCCTGCTCCATAGCGCGTGCCAATCCATCTTCCGGGATGGTATTGGTGAGGGCGGCGTACAGGGTTGCACCCAGGGAATACACATCGGAACGGGCGTCTGTGCGGGCGGTGCCGTACTGCTCCGGGGAAGAATAACCGGGGGTCATTGCTCTGGCGCCGGTGGTGGTTACCTGGCTGCCTTCCACAATCTTTGCCAGGCCAAAATCTACCAGGTAAACCTGCCCTTCAGGATTGATCTTAATATTGCCGGGTTTAATATCGCGATGCAGGATCACCGGGGTGCGGGTATGCAGGTAATCGAGGGCATCACAAATTGAAGCCCCAATGATGATCACATCCTCATCTCCCAAGGAGCCGATGCGGTCCATCCGCTGGCGCAGGTCTTCCCCCTCGATGAAATCCATCACCATGTACTGTCCCTGTTCTTCCACTTCAAAGTGGTCGATCACGCGCGGCAGGTTGGGGTGGCGCATGGTTGCCAGGATAGTCGCCTCCCGGCGGAACTGGCGTGAATATTCTTCGGAGGTGAACAGGTTTTCTTTTACGGCAACATCTACCCCTAAATTCTCATCCTTGGCATGGTAAACAGAACCCATCCCTCCTTGCCCAAGGATTTCGATGATCCGGTATCTATCTTTTAGCAGGTAGTTCTTTTCTAAGGACATAAGTTTTATTTTGCCTGTCTCCCGCGGTAAAACGGATGCACAGGCACCAAAGTATACCTGATTTTACCACTGGCCCCAGAGAATGAGAAAATCTTCCCAATTGCAATTTCGTTAACACTAAGATGCTGATTTAGGGTGTCGGACGCCAGGCCGGATCAAAATCGTTGCTCTCCCCCTCTGTGATCTGGGTGATCTCAGAGCCGTTAATGCGCATCATGTACAGGTCCAGGTTGTTAAAATCCGGCCCGCCCGCATAAATGATCCAGTAATTATCCGGAGAAACATCCGGCTCGCGCATGCTCATCGAGTCATCGCTGACCAAATATTCGCCATCCGCCCGCGGCGCGCCGTCTCGCCAGGTGCCGCCTAGCAGCCGGGGAATGCCGCCGCCGGTATTGTTGAATTGGGTGAAGATAAACAGGTTACCATCCGACGACCAATCCGGCTCCACGTTGGTGCGGTTGTCGGAAAAAGACATTTCGATCAGGTTTTGTCCCTGCGGGTCCATCGCCCACAGGTTGCCTCGCCCCACCGCGCGGGAGGAGGAAAACACGATCCACTGCCCGTCTGGCGACCAGGCAGGCTGGAAGTCAGAGGTGACATTATCCGAAAGGTTAGTTTGCTCTCCGGTGTCCACATCCAGCAGCCAGATTTGCGGCCGGTCAAAGTCCCGGATGGTGGTGAAGGCAATCCGGTTATCCACCGGCGACCAGGCCGGGTCGTAATCTCCCACCGGGGAGGAAGGCAGCGGCGCAAAGCCGGTACCATCTACATTGATCACAAACAGGGAAGAACCATCATAGCGAATCTGGTTTTTCGCGCATGGGGCGGTAAACGCCAGGCGCATCCCGTCGGGCGACCATGTTGGTTGGCATGCCCCGCCGTTGATCTCGGTCAATTGCGTAACTTCACCGCTTTCCAAATCCATCAGGTAAATCTGGATATCGCCGCCCCGGTCGGAAGCAAAGGCCACCATACCCGCCCCACCGGTGGGGGTTGGCCCCAATGTAAGGGTGGGCATGGGCAATTCGGTGGCAGTCGGCGCAAGCGTCTCGGTCGCAGTGGGCACCAGCACTACCTCTTCGGCCTGTGTGGCTGTGGCCGCGGCGGTATCGTTGGGCTGGGCTGCCGTAAGGGACGGCGTAGCGGCCTGGGCTAACGGTGTGCTGCCAAAGTTTTTCAACAGGCTGGGTAGGAAAAGCACGGCGGCGGCCGCCAATAATACCAGCAGTGCCCCGCCGCCCAGCAGCACCCACAACCAGCCGCGGCTTTTCTTGGGCGGGTCTACAACTGCCTGCGCCGGTCGGGCACCCTGTGCAATGGTGGGTATCTCCCGCAAACTGGCCGGGATAGTCGCATCGCCGGCCACGCGGGTGGCGTCAGAAGGTGTGGGGGTCACGGTGACATCGCCTTTGGCCACCTGCCGGTTGATCGTCTCGCTGGCTTCCAGCAAGGCTTGTTTAAATTCTGCCCCGCTCTGGTAGCGATTTTCGGTTTTTACATTGAGGGACTTTTCGATGATCTCAGCGGTGCGCGGGCTGATATTGGGATTGCGCACCCGCAAGCCGGTGAGCTTGGTCTGGTTGATCGCAATGGCCAATCCGTCTTCCGGGGGAAAGCCGGTCAGGGCGGTGTAGAGGGTCGCTCCCAGGCCGTAGATGTCGCTGCGCGGGTCGGTGCGTGCCGAACCGTACTGCTCCGGGGGAGAATAGCCGGGGGTCAGGCCGCGTGCGCCGGTGGCGGTGGCCTGCCCGCCTTCCACCTGTTTGGCAAGACCAAAATCTACCAGGTAGACCTGCCCCTGGGGCGTAATGCGGATGTTACCGGGTTTGATGTCGCGGTGCAGCACCGGCGGACTTTGATGGTGCACATATTCCAACGCATCGGCAATGGCAATGCCGATCAGCAGCACTTCCTTTTCCGGCAGCGCTCCGGTGCGCTGTAAGCGCATTTTAAGGTCTTCACCTTCAATGTAATCCATCACCAGGTACTGTCCCTGGCCTTCAATCACAAAGTGGTCGGTGACGCGCGGCAGGTTGGGGTGGCGCAAGTTGGCTAAAATGGTCGCTTCCCGCCGGAATTGGGAGATGGCGTCTTCGTCTTCCAGCAGGTTCTCCTTAACCGCTACATGCACACCCAATCTTTCGTCAATCGCGTAATAAACCGCCCCCATGCCCCCTTTGCCGAGGGTATCCAGGATGCGGTAACGGTCGTGGAGCAGCGTGTTATTTTCCATTGCCATCTTCTCTTCTTCTTACAGAGGGTACAAATTTGTTTTGATTCAGGCCAGGAAAATTCTTGCCTGGCCTGTCTTTTTGGCTAAATGTGGGTAGAAACCCCGCAGAATTCGCACACGATCTCTTTTTGCCCGCGCAAGATTGGGGCGGTAAAGGCAGCCCCGCAGTTGCTGCACTGGGAAGGTGCGGTGCGGATGCGTTCCAACTCGGCTTCGTCAATCTTCACGGCGCGGTCTTCCTCGTAGCCGCCGGAGCGTGCCCGGCCAACCATTTGCAGCCAATCCTCGCCAACCGGCTGGCTGAGCAGGAACTTGCAGGAGGGGAAAGGCCCATTTGCGCTGTAAATGAATTCCAACCACTCCAGGTCTTGCTCTTCATCTTTGGTGTGTTTGAGGTCAGAAACATCCGCCAGTGCGGTGTCTACTTTCAATTCGTAAGCGCCTTCGCGGTCTTCCCACAGCAGGCGTTGGTCAGTGAGATAAAGAATGCCGTTCTCGGCATCCACGCCGGGGCGTTCCCAAATGGCTTCCACTGCGGCGACCCCGCTTTCGGTGGCGAGCAGCTTGAAGGAAGCGGTCGAAACGGCATCCAGCATCCAGTCGATCCACTCAAAGTGGGCGTCCAGGGTTTCAATCTCGTCGGCATATTCATCGTACTGGTCGAGGACGGTATCTTCGGCAGCTTCGGCCTGCGCTTCTGCGGAGGCAATTGCCGATTTGAGGTTGATATACACCGGCCGGGCGGTCGCCAATGCGCCGCTCATCCCGGCCAATTTGCCCATCTGGGTCTGAATCTCCGTCATCTTCTCGCCCAGCTGGCTGGTCTGGTATTCCAGGGTGGCCTGGGCGCGCTGTTTGATCTTTTCCCACTGCATGGTGAGTACTTCCACATCGGCTTCCAGGCTTTTCTCGACCAGATAACCGCGTGCCCGCAGCTGGCTCAGCTCGCGGGAAAGCTCTGAAACCTGGTTCTCCAACTCGGAGAGTTCATCCTGGGTGGCACGCAGCATCATTTCATCTTGCAGTTCGTTGATCTCGTCCTGCAGCGACACGATGTCGGCCTGGGTCAAATTGCCGGTCAGGTCGGAGAAGGACAGCTTGCTGCCGGTGGTGCGTTCTTCTTCAATTTTGCCCGATTTGGCGTTCTTGATCCATACTGCCCAATCTTCGGAGTCCTGTCCATCCAGATGGAAAGGCACAGTTTGTTTGCCAAAATCTACTTCCAAGAAATCCTGGTGACCGAAAACCCCTTTGCTTTGGGCTTTAATATTCTCGATGTTGGAAAGCGGCTGAGCGCCGAGCACTTCCTGCACCAATTCTTTTTCGGTGGCGATAAAGAGCACCTTCTTGGTGGCTACTTTTTCCTTGCGTTCAAATACCAGCCGTTGGTTGGTCAGGTAGAGGATCCCTTCGGGGTCGTCTTTGCCCTCTTTATCCCAGCGTGCTTTTACAGCCATGTACAGGTCTTCGTCTTCGCCCAGGTCAAAGCAGGCTTCCTCCGTCTGGGTCAACGCCCAATGGATGCGGGTCAGGCGGGTGGTCAGCTGGTTGGCCTGGCTTTCAATATCGTCATAGGCAGCTTCGATAGTGCGTTCCACTTCATAGACCGAGTTGAGCGCCTGGCGCACTTCGCTCTCTGTGGAAGACAGCAGGCTGGTGGCCCCGGAAGCGCTGGACAACACCGAATTGAGGCGGTTAACCTGCTTATTGACCGGTTCGTAGAAACGAGACGCCTGGCGGGCCTGGGTTTCAATATTGGCTTCCACATCCCCGCGGATAGACTGCCAGCGGCTCATGGCGTCCATAGCGATGTCTTCTAAGTCTTTTTGATATTTGTACCCCTTATCCCTGGCGCTCTCCAACAAGCTGAGCGCATGGTTGAGGTTGGCATCCAGGTTGGCTACATCGGCGCGCACTTCGCTCATCTGGGAGCGGCTTTCCAATTCTTCCAGGGAAGACTGCAAAGAATTAACCTGGAAGGAGATTTCGGGGGCGGCGTGTTGGGTGTTCAGGCGTGCCAGCGAACCAATTGCCACGGCGGCTGCGGCTGCACCGGCGGCGGTAACTGCGGCACGTTTGATCGCCCGGCTGCTGGTAGGGCGTGCCGCGGTGGATGGGCGCGGCCGGCTGGTGCGGCGGGCGGTCGCAGATCGAGCAGAAGCGTGGCCGGCAGCCGGGGTTGTGCGCCGGGCTGCGCTGCGCGTTGCTGCGGCAGAAGCCATGCCCCGTTTGGGGGTGCTGGCCGGTCTTACAACCGGGCGCGGCCGGGAAGAAACTTTACTCGCCTGTTGGCGCACTTGCTGGCGCTTCACCGTGCGGTTTTGCACGCGCCGGGGGCTGGTGGCGCGGCGTGTGACAGCCGGAGCAGCAGACCGCCGAGGGACAGCACGGGGGCGTGCAGTAGGACGTCCACCTCGAATATGCGTGTTAGAACCCTTTCTATTAGGGGGCATCTTGATCTCCTTCTAAGTGTCTATGGGGATATTCGTTCTCCCGTTATTCAATTGGTAAGTTTTGTCAGATATTTCGATTATACCCTAATGCGCTTACCGCGCAGGGGGTAAGAAAGGTAAAAATTTGAGAGAGAATTGTGGTTAATTTTTTCAAGAAATCCGGGATTTATTCGGGAGTAGATGCGGCCGCTGCCTGGGTCATCAGGGTCTCAATTTCCAGCGGGATACCCTTGCTGGGAGCGAGGGTCAACTGGATCGCATCCAGCGGGCAGTGCCCCAGGCACACCCCGCAGCCCATGCATTTCTCGGTGTCCACCACGGTGAACTCTCCGGCACCGATCGACAATGCGCCAAACTGGCAGGCGGTCTGGCATTCGGCACAGCCAATACACATCTCACCATCTACCTCGGCCAGATAGCCGGACGAGGCCAGCATAGGGGTGCCGTGTTGATGGGCGCCGATGGCGCCGCAGCAGCACGAACAGCAGTTGCAAATGGCATAGAAACGCCCCAGCATGGCATCTTTAAAAAAGGCATGGTGCACGTGGCCGCGGGCATCTTCCGCCTCCAAAATTTGCACCGCCTCCTGGGAATCGATCCAGCGGGCTTTTTCCGGGTGATGTTCGATCACATAACTGGCAAAGGGTTCTCCCACCACCATGCACACATCCATCGGCAGGCAGGGGTTCTCCCTGGATGCCCGGCAGGGGCAGTCCATCACGGCGATATGGTCGGGGTTTTGCAGCACAATCGCCCTGGCGCGCACATACGGAATCACCTGCTCCAGATCGTCTACCCGCAAATCCTGGTTGATGGAGATCAGTTGTTTGGCAGTTTCCAGCGGCAAGGCTTTGCCGTGGTAGCCATCGGCGATGGTGTGGCTGGCCTGGGTCATGGAAGCCACTTTGGGTTGCGTGGGCACATCCTTTTTGGGGAACAATTTGCCGAAAAACGCCAGCACCGGCCGAATCTTTTTTGCAAATGGATGATCGCCTTTCCCCATCCCAATATACAGGTAGATCCAACGGGCATAGACCAACCCATGCACTTTGTCCCAAAAGGTGTAATCATCCAGACTGCGCCCCTCGCGCAGGAATTGTCGGGTAGAAGGTGAGATCAGGTGAAATCGTTTTTTAGGCGGGGTTTGCATGGGCGTCTCCAGGTTGGGCAATTGTGTGGGGAGGGTAGATGAGGTTATATGTATTGTAACTGTAAAAGTTGGGTTTTGGGTGGCAAAGGTGACCACCTAAAAAGAGGTGGAAATTCCGCCTCTTTTATTTGATCGGACGGAGTTCGATTTAATAAATATGCGTGGCTTGTGCCACGCATATTTATTATTATTTAGCCATAAAAAGATGGTTTAGTTTAGTATTGGAAATTTTGAAATATCTGGCCGACCGCCGGGCCGAGGATCAAAGCAGCAATCAGCACCACACAGGCACACACCAGGAAGATCAGCAGCCAGGGCGCTAAACTGGAGATGACCGCTTTGCCGGTATCATACTCATTGGCCGCTTTGTTGGCAATCACATTCAAGACAAGGCTGTAAATTGCCAGCGGTAAACCCAGGCAGGCACCCACAAAGGGGATTGCACTAATTGCCAGGGTGACCAGGCGCATAGGCGCTTGATAGGCGGCAAACCCATAGAACAGGTCTGCAAAGGTGCCGGTACCGCCCAGCATTTTGGCCACCAGCTGCACCAACCCGGTCACAATGAAGGTGCCGATCAGAATGCCGAACAAGCCGCCAAATGCGCCTCCGATCACACTTATAAAACCGGTGCGAGGTGCATAGGGGATGTCGTAGTCTGTGAATTGCGTAAATTGGGAAAACTGCGTCCAAACATTTGTTTTGGTAACCATCCCAACCAGGCCTTGCAAAAAGCCGCCCAGAAAGCCCGCTGCGGCCAGCCACAATACGGCGCTTCCCAGAGACGCATTCGGGGCATGGATGATCTCTTTATAGGTTTCTTCCTTGGGGCTGGTAATGGCTTTGATCCAGATCTGAACCGGACTCATTGATTCATACTGGGGTTCAATTAGGGGTTCATTCATTAGTTTCTCCTTCTCTGAATTGGTCAGTATTATCGTCCTAATACTAACTGAACTCATAGGTAATGTGGTTAACAATTCGTAAGGTCTCAGGGGGGAAAGGGGTCATAAAAGAGAGAGAATTGTTAGTAAATTATATATCCCTTATTAGATTCGTGTAAAATAATTACTTAGCGTCTTGACTGTGGATTAAAATTAGTTCTACAATCAACAGATGGATTAATTCATCTGAATCAGTTCATCCGTTAGGTTTGACCAATGAAGAGTGGCGATTCAAGACAATACACGCATATTGATTATACTGAATCAATTCAGCCAACTCAAACTAACTGCAAGGGTAAATTAAAATCAATCTATGGACTATAAAGACTATTACCAGGTGCTGGGTGTTTCTAAAACCGCCAACGCCGATGAAATCAAAAAAGCATATCGCAAACTGGCTCTCCAATACCACCCCGACCGCAACCCCGACGACCCCAAAGCCGAGGATAAGTTCAAGGACATTAACGAAGCTTATCAGGTATTGAGCGATGATGAAAAGCGTGCCCACTACGACCAGTTAGGTTCGGCTTATTCCAACTGGCAGCAAACCGGTGGGCGAGGTGGTTTCAATTGGGATCAGTGGATGTATGAGCAGCAGGCAGCCCAAGGCCGGGCACAGCCCGGCGGCACACGGGTAGAATTTGACGGCAACCTGGGCGACCTATTTGGCAGCGGGGGCGGCTTCTCCGACTTTTTCAGCCAGATCTTTGGCGGCTTCGGCGGCAGTTCTGGCCTGGAAGAAATCCTGCGCGGTCAAGGCCGCAGCCAGGGAAGAACGCGCCAGGCCCAACAACCGCGCTACGAAAGCAAGATGGAGATCAGCTTACACGAAGCCTACACCGGCAGCACCCGCCAGGTGCGGATTGGTGACCGGCAGTTTACCGTTAATATCCCCAAAGGGGCCAAAACTGGCACCAAGCTGCGCCTATCCGGCGCGGGACCAGCCGGGGCAGACGGCAAACCTACCGATATTTATCTCGTCATTCAGGTGGCCGCTGACCCGCGCTTTGAACGCAAGCACTCAGACTTGTATACTGAACTGCCCATCGACCTGTATACCGCCGTATTAGGCGGCGAGCTGGTCGTGCCTACATTGGACGGCAGTCTTACCTTGAAGATCCCTGCTGGAACGCAGCCGGGGCAAAAATTCCGTTTAAAAGGCAAGGGGATGCCTAAGTTAAAAACAAAAGATAAAGATGGCGACCTGTATGTCACCATCCAGGTGAACATTCCCAAAAAGCTCACCTCCCAAGAGCGGGAAGCCTTTGAAAAATTGGCAAAAATGCAATAGCTCCCGCCAAGATTAATCAATTTCAAAAGGAGAAAACAGGTCAAATGAAAGTAAAAAATTCTAGTAAATTGTTAATTGCGGTCACCGTGATCGTGCTGGCAGCATTAGCCTGCCAAAGCCCTATATCCATGAATGATGTCCTCAACCTTCCTGCCATCGCAAACACACAGGAAAATTCTGTAACCGTAGAAGATGTTGCCCCGGTGGAGGCTGTCGATCAACCCACCTCTTACACCGCGGTCGATCTGGTTGCCCAAAGCGACGCATTGGTTCGGCTGTATGACCAGGTGAATGACGGCGTGGTTGCCATCATTTCTTATGCTGGCGAGATACAGGGGTTTGATGTAGCGCTTGGCTCTGGCAGCGGCTTTGTCTACGATGACCAGGGGCATATCGTCACCAATTACCATGTCGTTGAAGGCGCTACCAAATTGGAAGTTTCCTTTCCCTCTGGCATTAAAACCAGTGCCGAAGTGGTTGGTACCGATACCGATTCGGACCTGGCCGTCCTAAAAGTAGATCTACCAGCAGAGGAATTGAACCCGCTCACCCTGGGCGATTCTGATTTACTGCGGGTAGGGCAGTTGGTTGTGGCGATCGGCAACCCCTTCGGGTTGAACGGCACGATGACCACCGGGATTGTCTCCAGTCTGGGACGCTCGCTGGATTCGCTGAACGCTTCCTCTTCCGGCCAGCCTTTTGCCGCTGGCGACCTGATCCAGACCGATGCAGCCATTAACCCCGGCAACTCAGGCGGGCCGCTGCTCAACCTGGATGGTGAAGTGATCGGCCTCAACCGGGCGATCCGCACCTACAATACCAACGAAAATTCTGACCCGGTCAACTCCGGGATCGGGTTTGCCGTCTCGGTGAATATCATCAAACGAGTGGTACCCAGCCTGATTGCAGAGGGCTCTTACGCTTACCCGTACCTGGGCATTTCCAGCTATTCGGACATCCCTATGTCGGAAGCAGAGCGCGTGGGGTTGGATAAAGCTTTGGGCGCAATGGTGACCGCGGTTGTCCCCGACGGCCCGGCAGACCAGGCCGGTATCCAGGTGGATGATGTTATTCTGGCCATTGATGGACACGAAGTACTCACCTTTAGCGACATGATCGGGTATCTGTTCACCACCGCTTCCCCTGGAGACGTGGTTGAGATGGGTGTCTGGCGCAACGGCGAGAAACTGACGATTGACTTTACCTTGGGCTCCCGCCCGGTGAATGACACGGCCACAAGTACAGAAACACCGTAACAACAACGAGCTGTTTTTTAGAAATTACGCCCTCCTGATATAGGAGGGCGTTTTTGTTATGACGGATAATTTATTTGGGAATCATTGAATGAAGATGATTTACAAACACAGTAGAGGAAGGTTTGCGGGTTGTACCCAAAACCTTCTCCTACAAATTACTACACAATTAATTGACCTCTATCTATGTTTCACAATATTGGTCGTGTTTTACGGGAGAGGCAGGCCTCTCCCCTACGGGTAGATAAGGTTTGTCATAAACAGGCAAGACTTCCCGGCCGGCAAATTTGCGATCTACCCGTAGGGGCGTCCTCTGGGACGCCCGCCTGTTGTGTGAAAAGAAATTTCTGCATTGAGGGCAAAGCAACCTTCTTCATATTAGTCCACGATTAGACAACCTCTATTTGTTTTTCAAAATAGGTTGTGTTTTGCGGGAGAGCCCCCATGCTGGGGCAACCTCTCCCATACGGGTAGATGGGGTGTTTCATAAACGAGCAAGACTTCCCCGCTGATAAATTTGCGATCTACCCGTAGGGGCGTCCTTTGGGACGCCCGCCTATTACGTGGAAAAAAGTTCACGTTGTGAGGGTATATAGGATTACCTCGCGTATTTACACACAACAAGGCAATATGTGATTCACCGCTATCAATGTTTCAATATTGGCTATGTTTTGCGGGAGAGGCTCCATGTTGGGGCAACCTCTCCCCTACGGGTTGATTGGGGGATTTGGCGAGGAGACCTCGCCGCTACAATACGGTCTTTATTATTGTTAACTCAAATAAACCGGGCCCAAAAAAATGCCCTCCGCTTGGAGGGCATTTTTGCTTTTCTTACTTGAACGAGCGATGCTCGATTTGCAACCAAAGGATCAGCTTAGAACAAGCCAACTACCTGGCCGGTTTCCAGATCGATGTCGACATCGTAGAAAGCCGGGCGGGTGGGCAGGCCGGGCATTGTGCTCATGCTGCCTACCAACGGATAGAGGAAGCCTGCACCAACCGATGCGCGGATGTCGCGGATCGGTACGGTAAAGCCAGTGGGGCGCCCCTTCAGGGACGGGTCGTGGCTGATGCTCAAGTGAGTCTTTGCCATGCACATGGGCAGTTCGTCGAAGCCCAATTTGGTGTAGAGTTCAATCTTCTTCTCTGCTTCTTCAGAGTATTCCACACCGTCAGCGCCGTAGATCTTCTTGCAGATGGTTTCGATCTTGTCTTTGATCGTGGTGCCTTCCAGCGGGTAGAGGAAGTCGAAGTTGTTGGGTTTTTCGCAAGCGGCAACCACAGCTTCGGCCAGGTCGGCAGCGCCAGCGCCGCCTTCCATCCAGTGGCGAGCGACAACGGCATCTTCAGCGCCAGCAGCGATAGCGGCTTTGCGCACGAGTTCAACCTCGGCGGGGGTGTCGTCTTTGAAGGAGTTGACTGCAACAACAACCGGGATACCAAAGCTGAGTGCATTCTCAATGTGGGCTTGCAGGTTGGGCAGGCCAGCTTCGAGCAGTTCCAGGTTCTCTTCGGTGTATTCGGGGGCCAGCGGGCGTCCGGGGGTAACCTTGGGGCCACCACCATGCATCTTGAGAGCACGGACGGTCGCAACCAAAACCACACAGTGGGGGATCAGGCCGGAGTAGCGGCATTTGATATCGAAGAATTTTTCCATACCAATGTCGGCACCAAAGCCGGATTCGGTTACTACATAGTCAGCCAATTTGAGGGCGATTTTGTCGGCGATGATGGAGCTGTTACCGTGGGCAATATTTGCAAACGGGCCAGCGTGTACGAAAGCGGGGGTGCCTTCCAGGGTCTGCATCAGGGTGGGTTTGATGGCGTCTTTCATCAAGACGGTCATTGCACCGGCAACACCCAGGTCTTCGCAGGTCACAGCTTCGCCAGCTTTGTTGGTGGCAACTACAATGCGGCCAAAGCGTTCGCGCATGTCGGCCAGGCTGGTGGTGAGGGCCAAAACGGCCATGATTTCGGAGGCAACGGTAATGTCGAAGCCGGTTTCACGGTTGAAGCCTTTTTCTTTCGGGCCGGTACCAACCACGATACCGCGCAGCATACGATCATTGGTGTCTACCACACGCCGCCAGGTGATGGTTTCGGGATCGATGTCCAGGCGGGCAAAGCGGGAGATTTCTTCTTCGGTCAGGTCGTTGGGATCAGTTTTGTCAATGCCCAGTTTCTGCAAGCGTTTGAGCATTGCAGGCGCAAATGTGCGGTTGCCTTCCTTGTCGGCGGGGCACAGGCGCATGAACAAAGCGTCATCAGACTGTTCGGATTCGTGGAACATGCGGACGTCTAACGCGGCGGCAACCAGGTTGTTGGCCGCGGTAATGGCATGCAGGTCACCGGTCAGGTGAAGGTTGAAGTCTTCCATGGGGATCACCTGGCTGTAACCGCCGCCGGCGGCGCCGCCCTTGATACCAAAGGTGGGGCCTTGGCTGGGTTGGCGGATGCAGGTGAACACGCTCTTACCAAGGTGAGCGCCGAGTGCTTGGCTCAGACCGACCATGGTGGTGGATTTACCCTCGCCCAAGGGGGTGGGGGTGATGGCGGTTACGTCAACATACTTTCCATCGGGAACGTCTTGTAAACGGTTCAGTACTTCCAGTTTTACTTTTGCTTTGTAATCACCGTAGTATTCAACTTCGTCGGGGGATAAACCGATTTCGGTCATCAAATCAGTGATCTTTTTCATTCCCTTGGCAGCCTTCTGAGCGATTTCGATATCACTCGGAACGGGTTTTAAGGTCTCCAAGGGAAGCGGTGTAACAGGTTTCTTCTCAAACGTGGACATATATCAAGCCTCCTCAATATTATTGTTATTTAAAAGTGAAGAAAAACCTTAGGTTGCAATTTTTCAGGCACCTACAATTATCTTGACTGGTGCCATATTTTACAAGTGTCGTATGTCCCGCCCTATACCAGCCAAATGTCACATCATACAACACTTCTATATATAAGTTAGGACACGCGTTTTACAAAATAGCCGCCGCTCACTTTCAAGCCGCTGGCAGTCACCTGCACTTCGGGGTGAAAGCCAAATCCTAGCTTTAGTTTTAGCTGGTAGTTTGCAGGTTTATCCAGAGAGGACCAGGAACGCATCTGGCAGCAGCCTTGTGCGGCGGTGATCTCCAGCGCTTTTTCTTGCAGCGCTTGCCCAATTCCGTGGCGGCGGTGATCCCTATCGACGTAAAAGGTTTCTACCAGAGTCTCGGTGAGCGGGTTTCCGTCTGGGCCGGGAATAGTGCGTTCTCGGTCGCCCACCCATTCGGTTTCGGGTACGGTGATGGGCTGCACGATAAGCGTAAGGCTGCCGACCACCTCACCGTCTACCATGCCGCCAATAAAGATCATAGCTTCATCTTTAGGCTGGTTATTGTCATCCAGCACCCATTGGGCATGGTTGCAGGCCCGCAAGTGTGCACAATATGCCGCCCATTCGACATCTTGGGGGGTAAGTTGTTTTATTTGCATTGTTTTTCCATGTATTCATTTTACCTGAACAAAGTTCAGTATAAAAACGCCATTATTTGGTTACTCGCCCACCGTCCCTATCAGCCAGGCAATTGATGAGATAGTTTGCTGCCCGTTGGTTTGGGTGGCTTCGCCGCTTTCCGGGTCGAGCAGCACGCTGCCCTGCACATGGTGCAAAATAAGCAAGCCATTTCCCGACCAGCCGCCTAAAGTGGGCAGCGGGCTTTCCAGGTCGGGGGAGAGGTATGGCATCAGGTCGGCAACCACTTTTTCACTGCCGCTTGACAGGTTAAACTGCTTCAATTGGATGCTGAGGATGCTGGCGCCGCCCTTCTCCAGCGTGATGTAGTAAAAGCTGCTGCTGTCAGGGGCAAAGAGCGGTTCGCTGACCAAATAAGGCAGGTCGGCATTGTTCGGCACCTGGTAAACAGAGCTCCCGGCGGCATCGGCAATATCCAGGGCCAGCATAGTATCCATATCTTCGAAAGTGACCACCCACTTCCCGTCCGGGCTGATCGTGCGGTTGAGCAGCCAGTCTTGGGTTATTTCGGTGAATTGGGCACTGTTCAAATCCAGTTTGACCAGTCCACCGCCCACGGCCGGATAGAACATGCTCGGCACGTTGGAATCCCAGCGCAGGTAGAGGGAATTGGCATCGCTGCCCCACTGCAAAAGTGTCAGGGTCGGCTGCGCGCGTTCGACACCACCCTCGTGGCTGCCGACCAACTGCGGGTTCTTCCCGGTGGCATCTGTCAGATAGACTTCGTACTGCCAGCCAACACATCCGGCGGCCGGGTCACACTCGGCAAAGGGGGAAGGATCAACTTCCGAAACTTCCATCAGCCAGGCCAGGCGGCCATCATACGGGCTTGGCAAAATGCCGACCAGCTCGCCATTCGAAGTCGGAGAGGGCAAATTCTGCACAACAGCATTCAGGTCGGCCAGTTTGGCAACCGGAATCTCACCCGAATCATCTACCCAATAGATACCATTCTTGGCCGGGTACATCGAAGCGAGCGCATCGAACACGCCGGCCTCACTGCTGACCGGCATATCCACATAGGCTTGCTGAACAACCGCCATGCCATCCAGATAATACAGGTTCGGCTGATCATCGATATAGACTTCAAACACGGTGGGGGAAACTGCCACCTCTGGTGTAGCATCTTCCATTTCAGATGGCTGCTCCTGCTCGGGTTCAGCCTGCGTCTGTGGGGCAGGGGTTGGCTCGCCACCCAATACAGCATTACAACCCAACCCGGCCAAGACCAACATAATGCCAATCAACAAAAATGTTTTTCTAGGAGAACAGCGCATCTCATTTCCTCCTCAGGTTACCGAGATCTGTGATTTGGTGCAACAGGTCAAATTTTTCAAAAAAGAGATGGCTGTAAATTTTTCACAATTACAGCCATCTCTTTGCGTTTTTCGTGCTTAGTCCGAATTGAGCGGGTTGTTGTCCAAGATTTGCTCAATTTTTTCAAGCACATCATCGGTCAACTGCTCAACAGCCTCGCGGGCTTTGAGGTTTTCCTCCAGCTGCGAAAGCTTGGTCGCCCCGGTGATCACCGAGCTGACCTCTTTTCGGCGCAGCAGCCAGGCAATTGCCAGCTGGGCAGTGGAGATGTTCAACTCCTCGGCGATCTTTTCCAACTCGATCACTTTGGCGATGCGTTCCTGGGTAATACGATCCTTGATCCAGGACATGCTGTCCAGGGAAGCGCGGCTGCCGGCCGGGATGCCGTTGTTGTATTTTCCGGTGAGAATCCCGGAAGCCAGGGGGCTCCAGGTGGTCAGGCCAATGCCAAAGGATTCGGCTACATTTGCCAGTTCGGATTCTACCCGGCGGCGGTGGAACATGTGGTACTGCGGTTGTTCCATGGTGGGGGGAATCAGATTGTACTGGCGGGCGATGCCGTAGGCTTCGGAAATTTGGGAAGCACGCCATTCGGAAGTGCCCCAGTAGAGCACCTTGCCCTGCTGGATGAGCATGTTCATGGTGACGACAATTTCTTCCACCGGGGTATCGGGGTCGAATCGGTGGCAAAAATAGAGGTCTACATAATCGGTGCCCAGGCGGGTAAGCGAGGCGTTGATCGATTCGGTGATGTGCTTACGGGAAAGCCCGCGCCCATTGGGGCCTTCCATGGTCGGCCAAAAGACCTTGCTGGAAAGCACCAACTGCTCGCGCGGCAGGTCTTCAATCGCTTTGCCCATGACCAATTCGGCCTGGCCGCGGGCATAGACATCGGCGTTATCAAAAAAGTTCACGCCTTCATCAAAGGCGGCGTGGATCAATTTGCTGGAAATGTCGCCATCAATTTGGGAACCCATTGTTACCCAAGCCCCCAAGGAGATTTCGCTAACCTTTAATCCAGATCGTCCTAATCTTCGGTAGTGCATTATTAAGTGTTGCTCCCTTCTGAAGTTGTTTTCTTAATGGTAGTAGTGTTTGGGGGTGGTGTCAAATTATTGGGGTCAAACATGATTTTTGTTAGGTTTGTGTAGTTTGATCTGCTGTATTTTAAACTTATTCCTTCAAGGTAGGTTTCCTCTGTAGCCGCCAGATATTCTGGTCTAAAAAGCAATGGGCGGCGAAACGCCGCCGCTACACAATTTATTCCGCAGTCTTTACAGCCACTCAAATATTTTGGCTATTGGAGATAACATCTCAAGGGTAAGGAATAATCCCTGAATGCCGTTCGCCATGATAGCAGCCCCTTTGCCTTTTTCGGGGATAAAACCAATAAAGCCAGAGGCACCGGGGTCATTCCCGCCAGGGTGGAACAAGATTCTTTGGTCGTGCTCGTTGACCATGAAGACGCCCAAGCCCTGCCCAAAGTGGAACCCAAACGCGGAGGTATCTTCTACCCACATCTCCTGATGGCACATTTTCTGAACCGCCGTTGGCGCAATCACCTGATCGGTGCGGCCTTGGTAGGCTTTCATCAGGGAGATGCCAAAGCGGGCCAGGTCTGTGGGGGTGGTGATCAACCCGGCGTGCCCGACCGCGGAGGGGATCATGCCCGGATAGGTTGGTTTTCCATCCTCATCATGCAAAGAGATTTCGCGCGGCGCCCATGCCGCGCTCAATGGATATTCAAAGGTGCTGTCCTCCATTTTCAACGGCTCAAAAATAGCCTCTTTCACAATCTGCTCATACGGTTTTTCAAAGATGTCCTCTAACAACACCTGTAAGATGACAAAGGCATGATTGGAATACTGCCAGGTAGACCCCGGCAAAAGCTCCACGGTGGCGCGCTGTACATCCGCGGGATGCTCGCCATTCAAAACCTGGTAGACCGTGGGGATGGCGCCTTCTTTCCATTCAAAGCCGCCGTCTGGGCGCGTGATCCCGGCATGGTGGGATAAAAGCTGGCGCAGGGTGACCTTTTGTTGTTGGGTGAAATCATTTTCTGGGATTTTCCACGAGTTTAGATACCGGTTCACATCTGCATCCAGGTCCAGCGTTCCATCTTCTACCAGGTTCAGCACCATGGCGGCGGTGACCATTTTGGAAACGGAGCAAGCCTGGAAGAGCGAATTGGTTTGAACTTCCTGCTCTTCCCCATTCTTCAGCAGGCCGTACCCTTTCGCCCAAACAACGTCATAATCATCGATGATTGCAATGCTCACCCCCGGTATCTTCATGTCTTCCATACGCCGCGAGAGAGAAAACTTCTCAGGGGTATCAGGCAAAATCAGGCTTCCCGGTACAAATTTTTCCAGGTTATTTTCTACAAAGTCGATTTTTTCTTCTAAATTCATTGTCCACTCCCAAGGTGAGAAAAGAGCGTCATGGTTTTATATGGATCTGACAGCTGCGGTTATGCTTTGGTATTGGACTATTACACCCCTAAAAACAATAAAAGACTATTGGACTGGCGAATAATTCTGAAAGCGAACTACCCGGCAATCCCAATCACATTGACCCAGGTATGTTTTGGTGTTTCATCCAGCCATACTTCGGTCGCCTGCATGCCTGCTTGTTCAACCAAGGCGGTCAGTTCCTCTGGCTGGTAGTAGACAAATAAGCGCGGCCCCTCGCGCGTTTCCCACACCTCCCCAGCACCTTGTTTCACACTGACATACAGCACTCCGCCGGGCACAAGCAGTCTGCCGGCCTCTTGCAGCACTTTTAACCCTTGTGTTTTAGGGATATGCAGCAAAGAAGCGCTCATCCAAATGCCGTCGAAGGAATTGGCCGCGTAAGGCAGGGCGCGCATATCGGCCTGGGTATAGGGTGCCGGGGCGCGCCGCTGGGCTTCTCGCAGCAGTCCGATGGATACATCGGCCCCTTGGGCGAGCATGCCAGCCCGGGTAAAATGTCCGACATCTCGGCCGGCACCACAGCCTACATCTAAGATACGTGCCGGGTGCGGCAGGGCCGCCTGGAAAGTATTCCAGGAGTGCGTTAATTGGGTCTTCCAAAATCGCTCGGCGATCTGGGGGGCAAACTGGTCGTAAGTCTGGCGGGTGGGGTCGGGTTTCATACCCTAGATTATACAAAAGAATAAGGAGAAAAAGTTATAAATAACCCAAGCCGCAACCTCATTGCAGTATCTTGCGGTCAAATTTTAGGTTTACCCGCCCCCTAACCACCTTCTCCAGCAATGAAGTTGCCGTGCGCATGTTGACTTTGCAGGCAAAGACTGCTATTATCCGAACGCATGAAACCAAAACAATCTTCGTTTTTCTCACAGTTTTGGGGGGAAATCAAACGTTTACCCATGTGGTTTAGCCCAGGATTAGGGATAAAACGATGGCTGGTACTTATCTTTGTCGGCATCACCATGTTGGCGCTGGGTATGGCTTTTGTGCTGCTGAATATCTACCGCGTGGCGCCCGACAACTGGGTCTCCTCAGTGATCGCCCTGGTATCGTTACAATCCCTGCCCCGCATGCTGCGAGCGCTTGTTTTTGGCGGCATCGGGGTGGTTTGCGTCGTGGTAGGCGTGGTGCAGCTAAACCGCTCCATCTTGCGTCCCTTCCTGCAGCCCGGCACACAGGTGATGGATACGCTGGTACAGTACAGCCGTCTTGACCGCGGCCCGCATGTGGTTGTGATTGGCGGGGGACACGGCCTGGCCACCCTGCTGCGAGGAATGAAAGGATTTACCCGCAATATTACCGCCATTGTTACCGTGGCAGATGACGGGGGTTCCTCCGGCAAACTGCGCGAATCTAAAGGTATGCTCCCCCCTGGCGACATTCGCAACTGTCTGGCAGCCCTTTCCAGCGATGAAGACCTGATCAGCCAGCTGTTCCAATACCGCTTCTCCCCCCAGGAAGAAGGGCTGGAAGGCCACTCATTCGGCAATTTATTGATCAGCGCATTATCCGAGATTACCGGCAGTTTTGAGCGCGCCGTGGTGGAAGCCGGGCGGGCGCTGTCGGTATATGGGCAGGTGGTGCCCTCTACCCTGCACGATGTCCGGCTGGTCGCAGATAAAAGCCTGCCGCACATGCGCCGGGAAGTGCGCATTAAAGGGGAAAGCCTGATCCCGGAAACCAAGGGAAAGGTGCGGCGTTTGTGGTTAGAACCAAACAACCCGCCTGCCTACCCGACTGCGATCAAAGCCCTTTTGCAAGCCGACATGATCGTGATCGGCCCCGGCAGTCTGTATACCAGCATCTTGCCCAATTTGCTGGTTCCTGACATTACCGCCGCCATCCGGGCCAGCAGCGCATTAAAAGTATTCATTTGCAACGTGACCACCCAGCCCGGCGAAACGGACAACTACAACTGCGGCGACCATATCAAAGCTATTGAGGACCATGTCGGCCGCGGGATCGTCAATTTGGTGGTGAGCAACTGCGAGACAACTGCCAAACTTCCCGAAGGGATCACCTGGGTGGAAGCTTTACCCGAACTAGATGAAGATTTCGCCGTTTACCGTTCCGACCTGATTGACCCTGAAAAGCCAGACCGGCACGACGGCACCAAATTAGCCCAGGCATTGATCGACCTCTATATGGAACGCACCGGGCCGCTGGTACTGTAACAGGTAAATAATCCATAGCCATAAAAAATGAGTGGCACATGCCACTCATACTCATTTAAAATTCTTAGCAATCCAACTGCCTTATTACATTTCTTGCTGATATTTGACATTAAAGTACATTTCCAAAACGAATTTGATTACAACCACGCCTACTACGATCAAGGTCAACCAAACTGGGGCATTTACCAAGATAGAGATAAAGGCGATCCCTACCACCAACCACTGCAAAATATCCCCCACCATCGCTTTAGCTCTATAGCGGATCATGGTATTGCGCTCGTCCTGGTATTCAATTTCCTTCTGCTGTGCAAGGGGTGGAGAGAGGGTTTCTATATGAGCGCTTACAATATTTGCAGCGCCCATCCCGATCAAACCGGCGCCGATGCCGATAAATAGGCCGTCCACCGTTTTCATGCTCTCATCCCTGATAAAAAATATCGCACACGCCATTAGAACAACACCTACCACAATGGCCAATATATTCATTTCTTTCTTTGTCATTCGATTACTCCTCTTCATAAATAAAAATTTCTTCGATGCTCATCTCAAAATAACGGGCAATCTTGAAAGCCAAAAGGATAGAAGGGTTATAGCGTCCATTCTCCAGCGCGCCGATGGTTTGCCTGGAAACTTTCAAAGACGCAGCCAAAGCCTCCTGATTCAAATTATGCTTCTTGCGCAGTTCCTCCAGTCGATTTTTCAAAAGATTTCTCCTTTTAATGGAAAGTTCGCTTTCCATTTCAAATATATCATCGGCAGGCCTTAATGTCAAGCACACTTTCCATTTTGGGGCAAAAAAAAGCGGCGCATTCTATGCTGAATGCGCCGCTTTTCTATTAAAAGCCAGGAAATATAGAGGACTTATTATCCTGCGGCTTCTGTAATGGCAATAAAATCGGCCGCTTTCAGGCTGGCGCCGCCCACCAAGGCGCCGTCCACTTCTTCCAGGTTAAAAAAGTCGGCTGCATTGCCCGGTTTTACCGAGCCACCGTACAGCACGCGCACGCCCTGGGCAATTTCCTCGCCGAATAGCTCGGTCAGTGCCGGGCGGATCACCTGCCCAATCACGCGGGAAGCGTCATCGGGGGTGGCTGCCTTGCCGGTGCCGATCGCCCAAACCGGTTCGTAAGCGATCACCAATTGGCTGGCGCTCTCTATCGGCAGTCCTGCCAGGCCATCGCGCATCTGGCGGCCAACCACAGCGCTGGTTTGACCGGCTTCATTTTCTTCCAGCGTCTCGCCCACACACACTACCGGAACCAACCCAACGGATAAAGCTGCCTGGGTGCGTTTATTCACGGTTTCATCCGTCTCGCCAAAGTAGGCGCGCCGTTCAGAGTGCCCGATGATCACATATTGGCAAAACTCTTTGATCATCCCAGGGGCTACTTCCCCGGTGAATGCGCCGCCCTCTTCCCAATAAATGTTCTGTGCGCCCAAAGCCACATCGCTGTCTGCCAGCAGTTCGGCCACAGCCGGGATCGCCAAGTAGGAGGGGCAGATCAGATTTTCTACATTTTTTACTGCTTCTAAACCCGCCAGCATCTCGCCAACCAGTTGTTTGGCTTCTGCCGCGGTTTTGTTCAATTTCCAGTTTCCAGCTACCAGTGGAACTCGCATACCATAACCACCTTTCTCATAAAAGGATGGAGGACGTTGCCATCCTCCATCTTTGAGATTTATTATTTATCCAGTAAGGCTGCCATACCGGGCAGGTCTTTGCCTTCCAACATTTCCAAGGATGCCCCCCCACCGGTTGAAATGTGGGAAATTTCGTCTGCCAGCCCCGATTGGTTGACCGCCGCAGCGGAGTCGCCGCCACCGACAATGGTGGTTGCGCTGCTTTCGGCCACTTTCTTCGCCAGGCCAAAGGTGCCTTTGGCAAACACCGGGAACTCGAACACACCCATCGGGCCGTTCCACACCACGGTGCCGGCATCTTTCACCACCGCGCCAAATGCTTCAATCGTCTCGGGGCCTATATCCAACACCCGCCAGCCGGCCGGGACATCGCCCGCAGGAATGACTTTGTGGTTGGCATCTTCGGCAAAGGCATCCGCAATCGACAAATCTACCGGCAAGCGCAGCACATCGCCGCCCTCTGCCAGCAGGTCTTTGGCGGTTTGCAGGGCATCTTTTTCCACCAGGGAATCGGCCATATCATAGCCCTGCGCCTTGAGGAAGGTATTGGCCATCCCGCCGCCGATCAAGATAGTATCGGCCTTGGTGAGCAAATTGCGGATCACGCCGATCTTGTCGCTGATCTTGGAGCCGCCCATAATGGCGACAAACGGTTTCTTGGGGTCGGCAATGGCGTTGCCCAAATAATTGATCTCTTTTTCCATCAGGAAACCTGCCACTGCCGGCAGGTATTCGGTCACACCTACCGTAGAAGCGTGTGCCCGGTGGGAAGAGCCAAAAGCGTCATTTACATACACATCGGCCAAAGCCGCCAACTGCTTGGACATCTCCGGGTCATTGCTGGTCTCGCCGGGGTAGAAGCGGGTATTTTCCAATACCAAAATTTGTCCCGGCTCTAAAGCCTGGGCGGCAGCTTCTGCCTTGGGGCCAATACATTCTTCCGAGAAGAACACCGGCACATCCACCAAGGTCTTTAAATGCTCGGCGGTCGGTTTCATCGAATAAGCTGCATCGGGTGCGCCTTTGGGCCGCCCCAGGTGCGAACATAAGATCACTGCTGCATTATGATCCACCAAGTATTGGATGGTGGGCAGCGCCGCCTGGATACGGGTATCGTCGGTGATCTTGCCATCTTCCAGGGGAACATTGAAATCCACGCGCACCAAAACGCGCTTATCCTTTACATCAATATCGCGTATCGTCTTTTTATTTAACATCTTTCACCTGATTAATTTAATTAAACGGGGATTGGTTCGTGTTTTTTGATTACCATTGAACCACGCTCAAGCAGTTCAATCAAAAAAGGGGCAAGGCTATGCCTTGCCCCGAATAACCATAGATTAGAAGAATTTTGCCAATTTGGCAGCCAGGTCGGCTGTGCGGTTGGCGTAACCCCATTCGTTATCGTACCAGGCCAAAATCTTGACCATCTTGTCGCCCATAACCTTGGTCAGTAAGCCGTCTACAATTGAGGAGCGCGGATCGCCAACATAGTCGGCAAGCACCAGCGGTTCTTCAGAGTAGCCCAAGAAGCCTTTGAGCGGGCCTTCTTCGGAGGCAGCTTTGAGGGCAGCATTAACTTCTTCAACCGTCACAGACTGTTCCAGTTCCAGGGTCAGGTCAGAGATGGAGCCGGTCACGGTAGGTGTGCGGATGGCCATCCCGTCCAACTTGCCGTCCACTTCGGGGATCACCAACCCAACGGCTACTGCGGCACCGGTGGTGGTGGGGATCAAGTTGACCGCAGCGGCACGGGCGCGGCGCAGGTCTTTGTCGGCCAGGTCAAGCACATGCTGGCTGGTGGTGTAAGAGTGTACGGTGGTCATCAACCCTTTTTCGATCCCAAACTTATCCAGCATCACTTTGATCACCGGAGCGATACAGTTGGTGGTGCAGGAAGCGTTGGAAATGATGTTGTGTTTTTCGTGGTCGTACAGCTGGTCATTGACACCCATGACGACGGTCAGGTCCACATTCTTGCCAGGGGCAGAAATGATAACCTTCTTGGCGCCGCCTTTCAGGTGGCTCTTGGGGCCGGGGTCTTTGGAAGCATCGCGGAACACGCCGGTGGATTCAACCACAACTTCCACGCCGAGGTCGCCCCAGGGGAGATTGCCAGGATCTCGCTCTGCAAATACTTTGATGGTCTTGCCATCGACTACCAGGTCGTCGCCATCTACTTCCACGGTGCCGGGGTATTTGCCGTAGGCTGTGTCATATTTGAACAAGTGAGCGTTGGTTTTAGAATCATACAGATCGTTAATGGCGACAACTTCAATCTCGCCTTTGTGATGTTCGTTGACTGCCTTCAATACTTGTCGGCCAATGCGGCCAAAACCATTGATACCAATTTGTTTCACCATTGTATATCCTCCAATACATCTAAGTTAATAAGTTTACAGTTGCTGCCAACTGTTGTATATATATTTGCGCAATCGGTTGCATCCTATTCCGATAATTTTTGTATCATTCGAATAGGATATCATCTACCAACCATGTATTATATCAAACCCTTTACAGAAGATACAGAGGATTTAAAGAGCCATAAATCCTATTTTGTGGAATCTATTTTGCTGCAAATGAGTAAATTAGAAACCGTCCGAAGATCGACGGCCTTGTAACCTTCCCCCAGGCAAAACATCCCTCGCTATGCCCCCAACCCCTCAAAATGCGCCTGTAACTCGGCCAGCGCCAGAATGGCCTGCTGTTTCTCCATCTGGGAAAGCGTGAGCGCTTCAAACTCATCCTCGTCCAACACTTGCTGGCGACCATCGGGCAGCACCAGCAAATCTAAGGCCAGATCGCGGTAGGAGACTTCTCCATTTTCAATCACTGCCGGAGTGCCAACATTACAGTAATAGCCTTTGAGGGCACCGGTATGCGGGTCGTGGATTTCAAAGATGTTGTACCAACGATCGGTGTAATAAGTTTCGATGAAGCGGTCACCTTTCAGCAGCACCATCCCCTTTACCTCTACCCGGTCCCATCTAAAGAAGGCTTCTACCTGCACATATTCCGGCGTGCGTGCCAGCACCCGGCCCGGGTAGCGAAAAACCTCTTCGCCCACATGATTCAACTTGACCACCATGATGTCATTCATTCGAAAAATCGTTCCCCTTTTCCGGTTCAAAAATTTGCAGTCCCTCTGCGGGATCAAAGGCCAGCGAGACCCGATCGTCCACCGTGGGCAGTTCGCTGGTAGAAGGCACTTCAAAATATAGTTCGCTTTCCCCCACCTTGACATTGATGCGGGTAATATCGCCCTGGAAGATCACCTCTGCCACAGTCCCTTGCAGGGTATAGTCGCCCTGCCCCAGGCGCACGGCGTCCGGCCGGAAAAGCACTTCTACCGGGCCGGCAGTCTGGACGGAAAGCGGGAAAGTGCCCAGGGGGGTAGCCACCTGCCCACCGGCCGCCTCGCCGGGCACAAAGTTGGTCAGGCCGATGAAGCGGGCAACAAAGGGCGAAGCCGGCTGGCGGTAAATTTCCTGCGGGGTGCCGATCTGGGCCACCTGCCCGGCCTGCATGACCACAATGCGGTCTGCCAGGGTATAGGCTTCTTCCTGGTCATGGGTGACGTATAAAGTCGTTTGTCCGCTCTGGCGCACGATGCTGCGCAAATCTTCCAGCAGGCGTTCGCGCAAAGCCCGGTCTAACGAACCCATCGGCTCATCCAGCATGAGCAAATGGGGTTTGGGAGCCAGGGCACGCGCCAGCGCCACGCGCTGCTGTTCGCCGCCGGAGAGGTTGTGCACATCGCGCTCTTCGTAGCCGGGTAACCCGACCAAATCCAGTGTTTCCGTCACACGTTTGTCCATTGCCGGGCGGGGCAGTCCCTGCATGCGCAGGCCAAAAGCCACATTGTCGCGCACACGCATATGGGGGAACAAAGCATAATCCTGGAACATGAGCCCAAAGCCGCGTTTGTGCGCAGGAGTTTCGGAGAGGTCTTTTCCCTGCCAGCGCACCGTGCCGCGTTCCTGTTGGATCAGCCCGGCGATCACGGCCAGCAAGGTGGATTTGCCGCACCCGCTGGGGCCTAACACGGCCAGCACTTCGCCGCGGGCTTGCTCAAAACTAACCCCGGACAGCACATGGGGTTTATTAGGGAAGGAGACCCAAATATCCTTTACGGTTAATCCATCCATTGATTTCCTCATCCAATTGAACATAGTTCCATGATACCTTAAAATTCTGACCCTTCTCCCACCCGCATACGCTCAATGATTATCATCCCGGCGGCGGTAGCAAGCATCAAGATCGTGCTGAGCGCAATTGCCCGCCCGTAATTCAGAGCGCCCGGTTGAGAGAGATAGCGGTAGATCATCACCGGTACGGTGGGGCGGTCGGGGCGGCCGACCAGGGAGGTGGCCCCAAACTCCCCCAACGAAATGGTGAAAGCAAACACCGCCGAAACCAGCAGCGCCCGGCCGACCAGGGGCAGATCAATATAGCGCAGCACCTGGCCGGGTGCCGCCCCGAGCATGGCAGCTGCCTGCCGCAGTTTGGGCTGAATACTGCGCAGGGCAGGGGTCAGGCTGCGCACCACAAAGGGAAAGGCCACCAGGGTATGGGCCAGGGGAATGATGATCGGCGAAGTGCGCAGGTCGAGCGGCGGCTGGTTAAGGGCGACAAGGAAGCCCAACCCCAGGGTAACGGCCGAAGTACCCATAGGCAGCATCAGGATCGGGTCCAGCACCCGGCTGAGCATGTCCTGCTCGCGCTTTGCCAGCATCCAGGCCGCCGGGAAACCGAGCAGTAAAGCGAGCAATACAGTGGCCCCGGCATAACTCAATGAGGTTTGCAGTGCTTCGCCGGGTGAAGCGTAAAACAGCGAATCGCGCTCGTTTTCCCACAAAGCCTGGTAAAAGCTGAGCGTCAGGCCGGTATCTACTTCGCGCTGGCCGCGCTCTGGGGCCAGCTGCACCACCGAGCGCACGCCCAAAGCCGCCAGCGGGGTGATGAACAAGACGAGCATAAAAGCCGCCAATCCACTGGCCAGCAAACGCTGCCGCCAGGTAGCCAGCGGTTTTTGAGTGTAACCTTCCGGCCGCAGGTTGATCGGGCGGGAGATACGCCCCAACAGCCGAGTGTACACCACAGTAAGTGCCAAAGTAGTGACCAGTTGAAAAGCCGCCAATACCGCCGCCAACGGCAGGTTAAACAGGCTGACCGCCTGGTAATAGATCTCGGTTTCGATGGTGGAGAACTGCGGCCCGCCCAACACCAGAATGACGCCAAACGAGGTAAAGTCGAAAATAAAGACCAACAAAGCCGCCGCCAGCACCGCTGGAGCAAGCAAAGGCAGCGTGATACGCAGCCAGGCCTGACGCGGGGAAGCCCCCAACATGCGGGCAGCCTGGTTGAGACGCGGGTCGAGGTGAGACCAAAAATCGCCCACCACGCGCATCACAATTGTGGTGTTGTAAAACACATGCGCCAGCAAAATAGCGGCCAGGGTATTCGAGAGGTCGATGGGGGGACTACTGAGATTGAACAAAGACATCAAACCGAGGTTGAGCCAGCCGCGAGTGCCCAGCAAGGCATCAAAGGCAGCCGCTACCACCAGGGTAGGCATCACAAAGGGCACCCCGGTAAAAGCACGCAGCATACCCTTGCCTTTGAATGTGAAACGGCCAAACAGATACGCGCCGGGCAGGCCGACCAAGAGAGTCAGCAAGGTGGATAACCCAGCCTGCAAAAAGGTAAAGCGTATCGCCCGTTTGAGCGCGGCGGAGGCCCAGGCTTCTTGTATAGCACCCAGCAGACCGCCCTCGGCGCGGCCAAAACTAAGCGCAAAAATGCGCCCCAAGGGATAGAAGTAAAAGAGCAGCAAAAAGCCGACCGGCAGCAGCCACAGCCAGACCGTCCATTTCCGGTTCTTCATACAGCCTCATCCAGCCAGGCAGCCAGCAAAGCGCGCAGTTGGGCCGCGTCTATGTGCACCAATGCGCCCCCGGTGAACGCTTTTTCGGCGGTTACTTCGCAGCGGGCAAAAGATGGCAGATCGCCCGGCCAGAGCTGCCCGTTTTGCGCTTCCACCTCGGCCAGCACCAAACCGTCCAATGCACCTTCAAAGACATCGATGCTGAACTGCCATCCGTGGTAGGGGTACGCCGCACGCCGCTTGATCAGCGGGCGGGTGGGCAATTGGGCAAACAGGTCGTATTCTTGTGCGGTCAGATAGGTATTGGTAATCACGGTTTCGGTGGTGGGGCGTTGGGGTTCAAGATATTTTTGGGTTAATTTGGATTGGATCACTTGCCCCGACAGAGTCTCGATCCGCCGCAGGCGCAGACGCGTGCCGGGCCAATAACGGTCGATGATGCGGTGCGCATCGCTTTCGTCTAGATCTGGCGGGGCAGCAGCCAGCAAAAAACGCCGTTCGGCTTCTATGCGGGCGTATTTATGCGCAGTCAGGGGAATCTCCTTTGATCCAACCGGGCTATGCCTGGTCAGTCGAACTGCCAGCGGGTCGCCGAGGTGGGGAAATCATGTTCCCGCCAGGCAAAGGCCCGTTCGACTGCCAGGCCATATACCGGGTTATCATTGGTCAGATGCACTTCATACTTTTTGTAATAGACCTGGTCAAGCTGGTCAAACAAAGTACCGGGAGCAATCTCTTCCAGCTTCCCTTCCAGAATGACCACCTCGTCCCCGCTTTCCAAATGCACCACCACTTGCGGGTTAGCTGCCGCGTTGCGCCCCTTGCGCGAGGTCGCCCCTATGCTGAAATAAAAGCGATCTTCAAACCATACCCCCCACAAAGGCGCCGCATGCGGCCGGCCCTGCGGGCTGACAGTCGCCAGCCAGTAATTGCGGGCGCTGTCCATTTGCTGCTGCACAAAAGACCAGGGCAGCAAACCATCCGGATCGGGTTCGATCCCGTAGCCGGGCATATGCGGGCGGTGAGGGGTATGGGACATGAGATTCCTTTCTAGGGAAAGACTGTTTCGCGCCAGTCTTCCACCCAATTCTCGCGGTTTTCCAGAATCAACTGGGAGTCCAATTGTACCGGGTTTTCTGGCACAGCCAGGAAATCCACAAACACCTGGTCGAGAACGGCGTCAGGATGCACGGGGAAGACATACATTTGCAGCGGCATGTCGGATTGGAAGGTGGGCGAAAGCATAAAGTCCACCCACTTCTCGGCCAGTTCGCGCTGCTCGGTGCCCTTGAGGATGCCGACAAATTCTATCTGGCGGTAGCAAGCGCCATCGGCGGTAAGCACACCGGTGACCGGTTCATCCATCGGTTCCTCGGCGTAGATGATCTCTACAGGCGGGCTGGAACCATAAGAGAGGACAATGGGGTAATCGCCACCCCAGCGGCTGAAGGAAGAATAGTACATCGTTTCCCAATCATTGACCACTTGCAGACCATTGTCGGTCAGAGCAGCCCAATAGTCCAGGTAGGCATCTTCGCCGAAATGCCCAATGGTGGCAAACAAGAAGGCCAGTCCAGGGGAAGAGGAAGCCGGGTTGGTGACTGCCAGCAAGTTGGCATATTCGGGTTGGGTGAGGTCTTCAAGTGAGGTCGGCGGGTCTACCGGGTTGTCTTCAAAGTAAGCCAGATCATAGTTAAGGCATACATCGCCATAGTCCACCGGGAGGACGCGGTTTTCTGCATCCAGCTTGAATTCATCCGGAATTGCATCCAGCACGGGGGAATCATAGGGATCAAAAATATCGCCTTCCAGCGCGCGGCTGAGGAAGGTGTTGTCCAACCCGTAGAACACATCCGCCAAAGGTTTGCCGGCGGCCAATACAGCGGCGTTGACGGCAGATCCGGTATCGCCGGATTTGAGGAACTCTACGGTGACGTTGTTGGCCTGTTCAAACTCGGCCAATACATCTTCAGATATTCCAAATGAATCGTGGGTCATCACGGTCAGGGTTTGCGGTCCTGTTTCTTCTGCCGGGGCACAGGCAGCCAACAAAGCGATCAGCAGAAATACCAGGGCAAAAATTGTCCAATGTTTTTTCATTATTTCATACTCCTATTGTGAATGATTAATCAACATCGTTTACATCAAGCACAAAACACAGCAGCAGCCCTTCCCGCACACGGACGGTGGCTTGAGCGCCTTTCAATTGGTTGCTTACCCCGCGCGAAGCGCCAAATTTGAGCGTTTCATCCCGCAGCGGCCATTCCAGCCCCTCGGTAGAGACACCAACCGCATCCCCTTTAAGTGGAATCAAGGAAATGGTCTGCCCGGCGTGGCCGGTGATCTCCCGCTGGTGGCGCACCAGGTAAACCCAGGTGTGGTTATCCCAAAAGGTGATGTGCAGATCTTCCAGGCTGGCGTAAGCAGGCAGCATCAGGTTGGCAAAAGTCTGGTCCCAGCGTCCGCCAAAAGCCCCCAACACAAGCGCTTCTTCCTGCCCCAATTCCTGGGCATGCAGCAAGGCCAGCTCTAAATCGGTTTCGTCTTTGTCGGGATTGTGACGGATGATCTGCACACCAAGGGCTTCCCAGTGGGCAGTTTCGGCGGTAGAAAGCGAGTCCAGATCGCCAATGATGATGGTAGGCACGATACCCATCTCGCGGCAGTGGTCGGCACCCCCGTCGGCAGCGATTACAATTTCCCCCGGATGGATCAAGGCGCGTGCCGCATCTGGGTCAGAAATAACACCATTTGCAAATACAATTGTGCGCATATAAAAAACCTCCGGTGGGGTGCCGAAGGTTTTCTCGCAATATAATACGATTCCTCCGCCGGCATTACCCGGATCAGGTCCGCGGGTCGTAGACTTGAGGCCTACCTCTCAGCCCGGCAACACCGAGCTCCCCGTGTTTTGTTAACAGTTTAAGTATACTGGCGCGGGCGGTTGTCGTCAAGGCGCGTTGTGCGGTGTGGAAAAGGAATGGTTGAATGAAATTTGGGGAATTTGGCGAGGAAACCTCGCCGCTACAATATTGTCGTTATTGTTGTTGTATCGGATAGATTTCCTCGCAATCTTCCTGTAAGGGCATCCTTCCCAAACTGCCCACTCCCAAACACTTCCTACCCCCTTGATATCTGCATCCGTAACGGCCCACTGTGCAACCTGTTTTCGGTGCTAACCCTTCGGCTTTAGCTCAATCCTGTGCTGTCCGCCCAGGTTGGCGGGCTGGTAGCGCAGGGTTTGCGCCTCACGGTCGATTTCCACTTCCCCATCAGAGACCGTCACCTCATATCCATCGGGATATTGATAATTAGGCACAAACAGCTCGGTAGGCGCGGTAATCGCCGGGTCGTGGGTAAAGACGAACACAAACTTGCGCGGTTTGATGTTAAAGCGCATCTGGTGCGGCGTGCCCGCCACTTTGCTGGCATACGGCCTCACCGCAGCTTGCAGCGCGCGCCCGCCATCGTGAATGTCACCCACGCCGGTTTGCTGGTCGCGGCTGAACAGGGATAAGTCCTCATCGTTCCACTGGTCGCCGCGTTCGTTGGTGTTATCGGCGGTGTAATTCCATAGGGTAAAACTGGCAAAATTCTCTTCCAAGGCTTCCATCGTGGCGTTGAGCGCCTCCACCTGGGTAGAAAAATCGCCCGTGCGGTATGCCTGTTTATTGTTCAGGTCAAAGGGGATACCCACTTCGCCGATCACAGTAGGAATGCCGCCCATCTGCTCGCTGCCCACAGCAATCGTCTCGGCGATTTGCATGCGGCGCGATTGGCGTGCCCGGCGTGCGCCCAGCACGATTTTTTGGCTGACATTGTGTACCGCCAAAAAGCGTTTATAGGTTTTGAGCAGCAGCACCACCGAATCGTACCAGTGTCCGGCGTGGATCACATCGGGAGCATCTTCTTCCGTCCAATGCAGTTCGCCTTCATTGGGCACGCCCTCTATAAAGATGAGCGTTTCCGGCAGCACGCTGCGAATTTCTTCTGCAAAGCGGTTGGCAAATGGGCGGAAATAATCATTGTGAAAATCAACCTGCCGCCCATCGACTTCGCTGAAATGGTTGGGGCGCAGCAGTTGAGGGCTGCCCGCAGCATCTACATCCCACACCCCATTTTGCCGCCAGATGGGCAAAAAGCCATCCAGCCAGGCCAATGCCCCTTCCCCGTTGAGGGTGGTCTTCCCGGTTTTGCGCTCCCCGGTCATCCCCAGGTTCCACACTTCCACTTCCTGTGGATAGCCGGAGCCGAGCAGCATGGTCTGGAACACGGTAGGTTGGTTGCCGTGCTTAAAGGAACCTAACTGTGCGGTGCCAATTTCCGGCGTGCCGATCATCCCGGCGGATGGTTCGTTGAGGGTGTCATACCCAACCACATTGGTCAGGTCTTTCAATCGTTCGGCTACTTGTTTGATGGCATTGAAATAATGGCTTTGCAGATATTCCTGGGCCGGGATATCCTCGATCATCGTTTGGGGTGCAAAGTCGTTCCCGCCAAAGAACAGCGTCCACATGGTCAGGTTCGCCAGCTTGCCGTAGTTGGTTGGCCAGATCATACGCGGGAAGGGGTCGCCGTGGGTGGCATGCACAATCGCCGCGCCGGTAGCCTTGAATTTGGTCATGTCCAGCCCCACCGCTTCCAGTGTCCATCCGGGCGCGCCGTCTCCACCGGAGAAGCGGCTCCATACATCCTGGTGCGGGTCGATAAAGACCTGTATGCCGTACTCGGCGGTTTTCTCGATCACCGCGCGCAGATAGGCCAGGTATTCCTGGTCGTAGATGCCGGGGCCTTCGTGTTCAATCGCTTCCCAGGTAATTAGGAAACGCAAAAAGGTGAATCCCCAGGCTTTTAACCGGCTGAGATGTTCATCTGCTTCTTCCAGGGGGAATGGCCGCCCGACAAAAGAGACCTGTCGGTGGTCGAAAAAGCCTTCTGGGTTCCAGGTTGCCCCATTGGGGGTAAAAGGCACTTTGGTGCTGCCGCCCAAATTCACACCGCGTAACAGCAAAGTACGCCCATCCTGGTCTACAAATTGGTCACCTTTGATCTGGATCATGCACGCCTCCTTCGATTCAGACTGAACGATATCCAGTGAGGGCTATTGGTAGCGCAGAATATCTTCTGGCGCAAAGAAAACTTTTTCCTTGCCCCGTAATTTCTCTTCAATTTTAGCGATAATCAGGTCCACATGGCCGGGGTTTGCCACAAAGTCAAGCTGGTCGGCAGGGACGGTGAGCACCGGGCACAATGAAAATTCGCCGATCCACTCTTCATACAGGTGGTTCAACTGAGCCAGGTAATCCTCACTAATTGTGCTCTCGAAGTCTCTCCCCCGCCGGGCAATCCGGTCTAATAAGGTATCTACCGGGGCATGCAGGTGCACGACCAAATCCGGTGGGTTGAGCATATGAATAAACAGGTCAAATAATTCCCGGTAGGTGGCGTAATCGCGCTTGGAGATATTGCCTTGCAAATATAAGTTCTTGGCAAAGATTTCGGCATCTTCGTATACGCTGCGGTCTTGCACTACCGAGGCAGGGTGATTCAATAATTCAAAGTGAGACTGCATCCGGTGGGTGAGAAAATACACCTGAGAATGGAACGCCCAGGTTTTCATATCTGCATAAAAGTCTTTAAGGTAGGGGTTTTCGGCCACCGGCTCATAGTAGGGTGTCCAATCTAATTTTTCACAGATCTTGCCCACCAGGGTAGATTTGCCAGCACCAATATTCCCGGCAACCGCAACAAACTTTTTCAATCTTCATCCTCCTGTAAATAGGCGACAGCCCTTCCGGCTTCGCCATCCATGATTAATTCCATGTGGTGTCCGGGGCGGTAGTCCGCTACCTGGATCACGCGCAGGGTGTCTAATAAATCTTCCTCTTCCGGCAGGAATTTGAGCAGCTGATTTTTGGGCTGGTAGAAAAACTCTCGCCGGAAGGCCATATCTTCATCATCAAAATTGATCGCCAACGGGTAGATCGAGGCTTCCAGTAAATCCTGGAAGAAGTGGGTGCCAAAGGAAGGTTCGGGGGCTGTCCCTACCCCTTTGCCGGACAGCTCGATCAACGCTTTGGTATTGTAAACGTCCGAATACCCAATGCTCACCCCCAGGTCGGGGGTAGAGGTACCCCAGCGCCCCGGCCCGACGCAGATGAACTGTTCGTCTGCCAGGCGGGCATTCAAGCGTCCGATGGCGCGCCCCAGCTGGATGCGGGCATATTCCGAAGGCAAGCCAAAGTATCCTTCGGGGGTGACAAAGACCACATAGCGGATATTGTTGATCTGTCCGTGGGGCAGCACCTGGTTGGTGGCAAAGAGAATATCTTCTTCCGGCAGGTGCTTGGGGATTTCCACCTCGGTCTCTTGCAGCAGGCTTTGCGGGCGGCACTGCAAAATACAGATATCAATCTCTGGGGTGGAGGCACCGGGGTCAACGATCCGCACGGTGAATTCCATATCGACCGGCGATTTGTAATATTCTTGCAGCGTAGTGAGGATATGCCTCATCCGCTCGGCCAGCGGGGTGCGGCGCAGCAGTTGGTCCATATTGACCACCAGTTCGCTGTGTTCGGTATTGATCATCGTGCTGCGAATGGGAGAGAGATAGCCGTCCCGATAGCTTTGCGCCACATAGCGCAGAATGGGGTATTTCGGTTCGAGGACATCTTCCACCGGCAAGGAAGTAAACTCGTTCTTTTCCAGGTTGATCAGGTCCACTAATTTTTGCGAATAACGGTTGAGTTCCTTTGGGTCCGACTGCGAATGCAGCAGCGGATGGCTGAGGGCTACCAGCCGGGGGTAATCGTTCCCGACCCGGTCTACCGCGCGGGTGCCCAAGCCCCACACCAGGCGCAGGAAACCGGCATCGCGCTCGATCTGCGGCGACCAGCGGTATAAGTTCTGGCTAAAGCCCACACCTGCCGCGTGCGGGAAGTAGTAATCCCCGACGCGTTCACCCTGCACGGCCTGGATCAGCACCGCAATGCGTTCGTCGTAATCTTGCAGGTCTTTGCTGCGGCGGTAGAGCAGGGGTTCGGCGCTCAGCGCGCTGGCATACACCTTGATGATAGCGCTTTCAAAATCGTGATAATTTTCTTCGGGGGTGCCCTGATTGGCGCAGAAATGGCTCTCATACTTGCCGGCAAAAGAAGTGCCGAAATTGTCTTCCAATAAACTGGAGGAACGCACAATTAATGGCTTGTTTTTTAATTTATGTAAAATATATTGTAATTCTTCTTTTACATCGGGCGGAAATTCCCCTGCCAGGTATTCATCCCGCAAGCCGGGATACTCAGCGCGAATCTCTTCCTCAGACTTGTATTTCTGGTTGGTCCAGCGCATCAGGTCGTTGTGCGCCATAAAAGCATACATCACATCGGCAGCCAGGAAATATGATTCCGGGATGCGCAGATGCGCTTTCATCGTATCATCACCCACCGCCGAAAGGATGCTCTTCGCCAGCAGCATACCGGCTGCTTTGCCCCCAATCTTGCCGCTCCCGATCTTGCGTTCGCGAATATCCAGCAGGTCGGGCAGTGTGAACCACTGCTTGGCAATCTTAATATAGCCGAGTTGGTCACTGATCATGTGGCGGATCAAGACCACTTTGATCTCTTCCAGGGTCGCTTCGTAAGCCTGCTGCTCTTCTTCGGGCAGGCGGCTGATGCGCAGCGCCTGTTCGACCAAAATATCTAAGGGGGCCAGCTCGGCGTTCCAATTTTCAAACCACTCGTCACGGTCGGCGCCGCGTTCTTCCAACACACGGTGCACGATGCCTTCGAAGAGTTCATACGAAAGGTTGTTGGCAAAATGCAGATCGGTGAGATGGTCGCGGATATTCTCCAGGCGTGCCAGCCAGACATCTTCCGGCTCCTCGCCAAATGGGTCGGTCAGCCCTTCCCGCATCTGCGATTCAATCGCCTGCTCGCGCACCAGGCTGC
Source organism: Anaerolineales bacterium (assembly GCA_963675375.2). Lineage (GTDB taxonomy): Bacteria > Chloroflexota > Anaerolineae > Anaerolineales > UBA11579 > UBA11579. The sequence continues at coordinate 470,178 of OY776212.2, forward strand.
TGAACTCCGCCCGGCTGACGATCCCGCGTTGAAACATCTCCTGCCTCATCTCGGCTCGGATATATTTTTGGAGAATAGGGTATTGGGCCAGGGACAGGAAGATTCGATAGGCAGGGTCAGCAAACGCGTAAGGTAAGGTCATAGATAATAAGAATACTTCGGGAAGTGAATAAAGCAGTACTTACCCGGTGCAAATAGATTGGCGTGTGATCCCTGGTGAACTTGATTATCCGCCAAGGTGCATGGGCATAATCACATGTAGGAATTCATCATCACCCATGGGGCGCAGCAAGCCGGGGGCAGCCGGGGCTGTGGTTTCCAGGGCTACGTTGGGGGTGCCCATCACATCCAGCACTTCGCGCAGGTAGCGCACGTTGAAAGCGATAATGACCGGCTGGCCGTCGATGGTGGCGTCGATGATTGCCTCGCTGGAGCCGGTTTCTTCGGATTGCGCAGAGATTTCCATTGCGCCGGGCTGCATTTCGTCGCCGGGGGTAATGTTGAGGCGGGCAATGTGTGAACCGTCGCGAGCAAAAATTTCGGCCTGTTTGCAGGCTTTTAGGAATTGGTTGGCAGAAACCACCGTGCGGGTATTATGCCCGGTGGGGATGATCTGTTGGAAGTCGGGGAAGTTACCCTCGATCAGCTGAGAGGTTAATTCTACGGTCTGGGTGCGGAAGATGACCTGTCCGCGTCCGGGGGGCAGCACCATGGTCACGGTTTCTTCGCCGTCGCCAATGATGCGGGCCAGTTCGTTCAACGCTCTGGCGGGGATAATGGCTCGAATGTCCTGACCGATCTCGTTGGAGAGTTCGGCTTTGCGCACCGATAGGCGGAAGCCGTCTGCGGCGGCCATCGTTACCACGTTGCCTTCCACAGTGACCAGCACGCCGGTCAGCACCGGGCGGGCTTCGTCGGTAGAAGCAGCAAACACGACCTGGTGGATCATTTCGCGCAGGTCAGAGACATTGAAGATCACGCCGCCGTCCAGGTCGGGTACCGGCATGGGTGGGAATTCTTGCGAGTCGATACATTTAATATCTGTGTTAGAGGCACCGGAACGCACATGCAGGGTTTGGGTGCGCACAGCCAAATCCATTTCCACATGTCCATCGGGAAGGGTGTTGACCAAATCCGAGAAAGTACGGGCAGGCACGGTGGTAGAGCCATCTTCTTCGATCTTGGCACCAATCCAACAGGTGATCCCAAGTTCGAGGTTGGTGGCAGACAGGCGCAAACGCCCTTCGTCCGTAGCTACCAACACATTGGCAAGCACCGGCAGGGTGCTGCGGGGCGACACGGCCCGTGAGACGGTTCCTAATCCTTGTGCCAGGTTTTCTTGTAACACAGATACTTTCATGGCGGTCTTCCCTTCCTCTAACAATGTTGTATCGGGCCCAATTCTTTTGCGCGTCAGATGGATTGATGGGTCTATTCAATCCACTAAAATATCTATTATTGCTATATATTCGATTTTAAAAGTATACAATGAGAACACTTTTTTTGCCAGAAACACGCCTCAGAATAGCCGCCCCCTTCTATTTTAAGCAAAAACTGGCATGAGATACGGCTTATGGCTGTATTTACAAGGACCGCGGTCTGCGTTTGCGCGCTTTTCCCGGCCGGGAAGCGATCACCAGATAGGGGCCAAGCAAGGGCAGCACAATGGCAAGCACACCCCACAATAAATAGGAGAAGGTACTCATCTTTCGGCCGCGCAGGAATAAGGCTGCCAGGATCAATTGGATAAACAAACAGGCGAACAGCAGCACGCGCAAGATATCAGCGGCAGTCCACATGGTCTCTCCCTTCATAGAACAAAATTTCTATTCTATTGTACCTGATAACAAGGGCATCTACAAGTTATTTTTACTGCCTTTACTGCCGGATTGTTCGGGTGAAGAATGATCCAGATGAGCTATTCTTCTATCCCCAACCCCTCTGCCAAACGCTGCACGTATGCGGTCAGTGGCTCTGTCTCGTGGGGAATGCGCTCGCTCAGGCGCGCCGCGGCGACCGGCAGCAGCCAGGCTTGCAAATCCTGGCGGGTATAGGCGCTTTGCCTAAAATACTGCCGCAGGTAGATGCGGATCATCTGCTTGAACAAGACTCTGCCGAAACGCTCCTGCGGCGGCACGCCAAAATTGCCGATCACCACCGTGCGGGCCACATCTGCCAGCGGATGCCCCAGGGAGGCATCAATCCAGTCAATGATTACCGGGCCGTTGGGGGTGAGCATGATATTGTCGGGGTGAAAATCCCCGTGGAGCAGCTTCTTCTCTTTGGGTAAACCAGCCAGATAGGCAAGTACTTTTTCTTTTAGTGCATCATCCAGCGGGTCGGCATGGTTGATCTTATCCTTGAGAATGTTGTGGGCAGGCGAGAGGTTTTTGGCTTCTCGGCGGTGCATTGCCAGGTGCAGGTCTGCCATCAGGCGTGCATGGCGGGCAAAATGCCAGGGCTTTTGGCGCAGCTTGTTCAGCATGGTTTCCCCTTCTATGCGCTGGTAAATAATGCCATGCCGCCCGTCCACTTCCACGATCTCGCCCACGGCCGGCACAATGTAACCGGTCTGCTGGCTGGCCAATGCCTGTTTGTGTTCGTACATCACCGCGCCGATACCCCACTCAGGGCGGTAAAGTTTTAGCACCTGATCCTCCCCCCAGGCGTAAATTTCAGCAGACCGTCCTTCTGCGATCTTGGGGCCTTTCGTCATCCTGGTCAAAGAACACATCCTTTTTGTCTTATCGTGCTGCCTGCTCTAAAGTTTGCGTGATAAACGCGGCGATTTGCTTGATGGCCTGCCTTGCTTCGGGCAAAAAAGGTGCGTAGGTCTGAAAAACATGGATCATCTCCGGCCAGACCACCATTTGGGCATCCACTCCGGCCTCTACCGCCTTTTTACCGAATGAGACCGTATCGTCCAGCAGGATTTCATAATCCCCGACATGCAGTAAAAGCGGCGGCAGCCCTGCCAGGTCCGCAAACAGCGGGGAAATCAATGGCTCGTAGGGATCGCGTTCCCCAACGTAATCCGGGATGATCGAGTTAATCCCCATATCTCCAAAATAGGGGTCAACTGAAACCCGTGTTTTACGCGATGCACCGGTAGCTGCCAGGTCGGTTGCGGCCGACAGCCCCACTACCCCCGCCGGGAGCGGTTCACCTGCATCGCGTAAAGCCAGCAGCAGTGCCAGGGCCAGGTTGCCGCCCGCCGAGTCGCCTGCTGCGATCATCTTATCCGGCGAATAGCCTTGCCCCAGCAACCAGTGATAGGCTGTCCGGCAGTCTTCTAATCCGGCGGGGAAGGGATGTTCCGGTGCCAGCCGGTAATTGATCGACAGTGCCCGAATGCCGGCGGCATATGCCAGCTGAGAAACCAACATGCGATGCGAGGTGGTAGACCCCATAAACCATGCGCCCCCGTGAATGTACAAGATCACCCTGTCATCTGGGGCATCTTGCGGCACCAACCACTCGGACGGCACACCGCCCGCATCCACCGGAGACACGGTTACCTTGCGGTGTGGCCTGGCATACTGTGTCCATTTGTCTAACTGCTCGCGCATGGCTAGCGGGTTAAAGTTTTCGCTGGCAAAAAAGTGCTGCTGCTTGATGATAAATCGCAATAAATGACTTTGAATGCTCGCCATAAGGAGAAATCTCCAATTTTCTTTTGAAGGACAGCTCAAAAACGTGATTGAATCCGCCATTTGTATTATACAGTTAGTTAGATGGTTTGATCGTTTGGGAGTGGGTGGTCAGGGAAGCCTGCGGGGAAATCTATCCGATACACCAACAATAAAGACAATATTGTAGCGGCGAGGTTTCCTCGCCGAATTGCCCCATATCTATTGTAGGGGATAGGTTTGCGGGTTATACCCAAACCCTACCGAGTCATTTTTATCTTGCGCACTTACGAAATTATCATGTTCACCGCCCGCACAAAAGCATTTGCCATCTGCTCGATATTGATCTCCTCGGTGGTGATGCGGTAAGATGCTGCCCCCATGCGGCGCAAACGCGCCGGGTCGGACAAAGCCTGCGCCAGCGTCTGGTTCAACGCCTGCTGGTCGCCGGGGGGCAGCAGCCAGCCATTTTTCGGTCGCACCAAATCTTCCTGGGTGCCGTCTCCCTGCGCCACGATCACGGGCAAAGCCTGTGCCATGGCCTGCTGTACGGCCAGGCCGCCGGTGCCGGGCAGCACAAACAAGTCCGCCTGGGCATAATATGGCGCCAATTCAGAACCATGTTTAGCGCTGGCAAAGGTGGTTTGGGGGTAAATTTCCTTTGCCTGGGCTTCAAACTGCGCTCGCGCCGGGCCATCGCCGACCACGATCAGGTCGGGCTGCTGGGCTGGGGGTAGGGAAGCACAGGCCCGGAAAAGCATTTCCAGGCGTTTGCGCGCTTGCAGCCGCCCGACAAACAAAACCGTGCCGCGGGTAAATGCGGCCGGCCGTTCGGGAGGTGAGCTGGTCGGCGCGGGAGAAGCCGCGTTATGAGCGACAAACACACGGGCGGGATCTAACCCCAATGCCCGATATTCTGCCGCCCCGCGGGCGCTGTAACTGATAATGCCATTTAACTGCGATAAAAACTGCACCCTGCGCCGCTGGCGAATGCCGGCTAACGGGCCGGAAAGAGGCGGCGCGCCCAACCCCCAACCCAACACCGGTTTACCGCGCGCCTGCATCCAACGGATCGCCTTGAGTGTGCTGGGGTAGCGCGGGTTGGCTTCCACCACCAGCGCATCAGGCTGCTGCTCTTCTAACCAGGGCACGATGCCGGGTTGGTAGCACAAATAGAATGGGCCGCTAAGCACATGGTGATTCTCGGCAGGGACATACTGCCCATGTGCCAGGGTATCGGCGGTCTTGATCGCCTCACCGGGGCGGGGCAGCCCGGCAAACAGGCTGAAGCCGCCCGCACAGCGCCGAGCCAATTCTTCAAAGAAGGGCACCCGGTAATCGGGCAGCACGCGCTGCTGGAGGGCCAGTTTGCCCGCAAATTCCTCTATCTGGGGGCGCATGCTTTTGAAATTGCCTCCAGGTAATGGGACACCATTGCCTCAATGCCAAAGTGTGCTTCGGCGCGGGCACGTGCCCCGGCTTGATACTGTTTCAAGTTCCCCAACACCTCGGCGGCAGCGGCGGCCAGCGGCGGGATTGAAGGAATATCCGGTTTCCACGGGTCCCCGTCAAAAGGCACTACCCGCCCGGCTTCTTCCCCGACCAATTCGGCCAGACTGCCGGTATCGTAGGCCACCACCGGCAGGCCGCAGGCCATCGCCTCGATCACCGAATTGGGGCAGGGGGCGTTCAACTCGGCCGAGAAGTATAGGTGTGCCGAGCGGTCTAATGCCGGGATATCCTCGCGGGGAATGATTCCCTGCCAGAGCAGCGGCACCGTGGCATACGCGCTCCATTGTTCCTTTACTTCCTCCGGCACTTTCCCGGCTACTACCACCTCGGCGGGCAAATGGTGCACGTCCTCTAATTCTTCCGCCAGGTCTAGGGCCAGTTTGAGGCCAATATCGTGCCCGCCGCCAAAGCTGCCTTCCACCAGCAGAATGCGCAGCCGTTCGCCAACCGGGTAGGCCGGTCCATCGGGAGAAAAGTCCGCCAGGTCTACACTGTTATAGATCACATCATGCGGCACCGGGGCGGGGCCAAAAACCTGCTCCCAACGCCGGACAACAAACTCGCTCTGGTAAATGATCCGGCTGGCTAAATGCTTGCGGCTGTAATTCATCAGCACATTGCCATATTCGGCTTTCAGGTAGTAGCGCAAATTAAATTTGACACGTTTGTGCATCCAGTTGAGTCCATCCAGCCGCTGGATGATGGGGATGCCCCGGCGTTTGGCGCGCCACAGTTTGCCTACCTGCCGGGTGCTGGAGATCAGCAATACGGCATCATAGGGGAAATCATCCAGGTCGTAGCACACGTCAATCCCCCGGGCTTGCAGCGCCTGGGAGAAACGCAGCCGGAAGCTGGCTGGGCCGCCCACCCCGCGCGGGGTGGGTACAATGCAAAGTCGTTTGATCGGTTCGGTCATGTCAGGCTCAATTCTTTTATCTCCAGCCACATGGGCGGGTTTGGCAAGGTGCCAAAGCCCAGCGCCCCATCTGGCCGCCAGTGGGCATATTGGTTATCAATCCACAGCACGATCCCCAACGGGCCGCGGGGTGCAAGCGGGGTGGTAAACACTGCTTGTCCGTCGATGCTGAAACACACCCGCTCCGCTTCCCAATCAATCCGATAAGTATGCCATTCAGCAGGGTCAACGGTCAATTGGGCGGCATCTTCCCGGATGATTTTACTCGCTAATCGGCGCGCCAGGCGGGAAAAAGCGCGCAGTACCAGCAAAGGCGCAAAGACCACACCGGGGGCAAATGCCCAAGTTGGGATATGCGGGGAACGGAAAACCTGCGCTAACGGGCCGCTGCCGGGCGTATCGTTTCTAAACGAAAGATGGTTTTCTGGTGAGGCAAAGAAAAACCAGGCCGCGTTGGGCAAGGCGGGCAGCAAACGTACCCCGCCATTGGCCATATTGAGGCCAAAAGGGTCGTTCCACAAGCCAAAGCCCCAGGTGCCGGGCAAACCTGCCCCCGAAGTGCGGGCTTTCAGGGTGAGATGCAGAGGCGCAGTATGAGGGAACCGGCTCCGCCGCAGCGGGCGGTAGTTATCCAATTGGGCATTACGATACTGCCCGGCTTCGCCGCCTAAATTTTCCAGCCGCCAATGGTTTTCGCCCAGTTCAACCACGCGGGCGTCAGGAGTAAGGAAGGTTTTTAATCCATACAGGTGCATGCCCTAATTATACTGTCAGTTAGGGCGAGGATTTATATGCAAAGGGACACACACCTCGCTGATCTTTCACCCACTCCTTATCTAACTACCCGCAAATTATGGTACACTTTTTTGCTGATGGAACCTAAAACACTACGCACCCTGGAGTTTGATAAAGTCTGTGCCGCGCTGGCAGAGCACACCGCCTTTTCCCCATCAAAGGAACTGGCTTTGGCGCTTATGCCCACCACAGACTTCCACACCGCCCGCCAATGGCTGGACGAGACGGCCGAAGCGCGCCTGCTGCTTGAGGCTGAACCGACTACCTCAATCGGCGGAGCGCGGGATGTGCGCGAGCTGGCAGCCTCTGCCCGCCGCAATATTGTGTTGATCCCCACAGAATTTCAAGATATTAAAGCCACGCTGATCTCTGCCCGCCGCATCAGCCGGCAGCTAGAGCGCGCAGGCAACACCTACCCCTACCTGGCTGAAATCGCGCTGGGTCTGCCCGCACCGATGGGTCTGGTCGATGCAATTACCAACACAATCTCCGACCGGGGCGATGTGCTGGATTCCGCCTCACAAAAGCTGGCTGAGATACGCAGCAGCCTGCGAATTACCCACGACCGCTTGCTGACCCGCATGCAGAAACTACTCAACAACGACCGCATCTCCCCCTATTTACAGGAGCAGCTGGTCACCCAACGGGATGGACGCTATGTGCTGCCCCTCAAGGCAGAGGCGCGCGGGCGGGTGAAGTCGGTCGTGCACGATACGTCTTCCTCCGGCGCGACCCTCTTTGTCGAGCCGATCCAGGTTGTGGAGCTGAATAACGAATGGCGCGAGCTTCAGCTTGCCGAAAAAGAAGAAGAACGCCGGATTTTGGCAGAGCTTTCTGCCCGGATTGGCGAGCATGCCGACGAAGTGATTGCCGCGGTAGAAACCCTGGCACAGTTAGACCTGGTATTTGCCAAGGCCAAATATGCAGACTCCTTAAAGGCTGCCCGGCCAAAGCTGGTGCGCTTCAAGCCTGCCAAAGAGAACCACAATCCCGGCATCACCATCAAACTGTGGCAAGCCCGCCATCCGCTGCTGGACCCTGATAAAGTGGTCGCTATTGATGTGGAGCTTGACCCTGAAACGTACATCCTGCTGATCACCGGCCCAAACACCGGCGGCAAGACGGTGACATTAAAAACCGTCGGACTGCTGGCTTGTATGACCCAGGCAGGGCTGCATATTCCGGCGCAAGAAAACTCAGAGATCAACCTGTTTGAAGCGATTTACGCCGACATTGGCGATGAGCAATCCATTGAGCAATCGCTCTCGACCTTTTCCGGGCATATCACCAATATCGTGCACATTCTCAAGAGTGCGGGGCAAAAATCCCTGGTGGTGCTGGACGAATTAGGAGCAGGCACCGACCCGCAAGAAGGCGCCGCTCTGGCGCGCTCCATCCTCACATTTTTGGTTGAGAACGGTATCCCTACTCTGGTGGCAACCCACTACCCGGAATTGAAAGCCTACGCCCACGCCACCCCCGGCGTGACAAATGCTAGCATGGCTTTCGACCTGGATACTTTACGCCCTACCTACCACCTGACCATCGGGCTGCCGGGGCGTTCGAACGCGCTGTACATTGCCCAACGGCTGGGACTGCAAGAAGAAATCATTGCGGCAGCTCGCAGCGAGATTGACCCGACCGAACTAAAAGCCGATGACCTGTTAGATGAAATTTACCGCCAGCGAGAACTGGCCCAACAGACCCGCGCCGAGGCGGAACGCGCGCACCATCAGGCCGAACGCGCCCGCGCCGAATTGACCGAGCGGCTGGAACAAATAGAAGATGAACGTCTGGAAGTTCTGGCTGATGCCCAGGCACAGGCCGAAGCCGAGATGGAAACGCTGCAGGAAGAACTGCGCAAAATCCGGCGGCAGCTGGCCCAGGCACGCCAACCACTCGAAATTGTGGACGATGTAGAAGAAACGGTCAAGAAGCTTGAGAAAAAGGTGGAAGCGCCCAAACAGCGCAAACCCGTTACACGCGAAGTGCCCACCGTGATTGACCGCCCCATCCGATTGGGCGATAAGGTCAAGCTGCGCACCCTGGGGAAAGAGGGCGTTGTTTCATCTTTGGGCGAGGAGCAGGCAGAGATCATGGTCGGCAATTTACGCGTGCGGGTAGATTTGTACGATTTGGAACTGCTCGGCGGGAAACCGCAAGAAAAACAGCGTGTAGAAGTGCGCACAGATACCTCTAATTTCCAGGTGCCATCCCCCGGTGTGGAGCTTTCCTTGCGCGGCTATGCCGTAGACGAAGCCCTGGAAAAACTGGAGCGCTACCTGGACCGCGCTTTTGTCTCCGGGCTGCCCTATGTGCGCATTGTGCACGGCAAGGGTACCGGTAAGCTGCGCGATGCCGTACGCCGGGAGCTAAAGAGCCACCCACACATCAGCAGGTTTGAAGCCGGCGCTTATAATGAGGGTGGGGACGGGGTAACGGTAGCATTTTTGAAGAAGGCGTAAGCCATCAGCCGTATTTGTGGGAAATCTTTCAACAATATCCGCCTTACACAGGGAAGTTATTCACTTTCTTTTCGTTTTATGGTTTTCTATAAGTCGTTTGACAAATTCCAAAAAATATTGAATGTGAAAATTTGACGACAGGGTGGTGTAACGTTGCCAGATAAGGTTGTTTCTATCGTGCCCCACCCCAATCGATGCCCTAAATTTCTGAGTTGCTATCACCCTCCCCAAATTGGGGAGGGCTGAAGAGTTGCTTCTAAACAAAATACTGGCGGGTGGGGCCTGATAAGACTTACAAATTTTCACAAATCATTGAGCAATTAGCACCACACTCTGGAAAGGAAAATAATTGATAGGTTCGCAGATGAGGTGAATATGTTTCACCGCGTTATCCTTGACTTTGAGAAAGCCTTTCTTTTCAATTCACATACTCTTGTAAAATGGATAGCATTTGGTATAATTGGCTAGTTGACTAGACCGACGAGCGGCGAGATTTTGGCTGTGCTGCTTGTCAGGAGACCTACCAAATCGAAAGGATAGATGTCATGCCATTGCCAAAAGAAACAAAAACCGAGTTAATCCAAGAGTACCAGCGCAGCGAAAACGATACTGGTTCTCCCGAAGTGCAGATCGCACTGCTCACCAAACGGATCAATCAATTGACCGATCACCTGCGTGCCCACAAGCACGATGAATCATCTCGTCGTGGGCTGCTAAAATTGGTAGGCCGACGGCGCAGGCTGTTGGCTTATCTGCGGAAGAATAATTATCAGAGCTTTATTGATATTACGGATAAACTAAAAATCCGCCGCAAATAATTACGCAAGATAGATAGGGTAGGTGGTCATGAGGCTACCTACCCTTTTTAGACAATTTTATTTTCACTGTCCCACTTGTTGGGATTTGGATGCTGGGGATGACTGCCGAGGTAAGGTCCTCACTAGCCTCCAGTTCCTAATCAGGTGGGAAAAAATGGAGGTTTACAAATGAAACCAGAAGCAAAATTTTACACCGCTGAAGTCGGCGGTAAGACACTGACCTTTGAAACCGGCAAGCTGGCCCAACAAGCCGGCGGCGCGGTTAGCATTCGTTATGGCGGCGACCTAATCTTTGCATCAGCGACCATGAGCGCAAAACCACGTGAGGGAATCAACTTTTTTCCCTTGAGTGTAGATTTTGAAGAGCGCATGTATGCCGGTGGACGTATCCCCGGCGGGTTCTTCCGACGCGAAGGACGCCCCACAGAAAACGCAATCTTAACCGCTCGCCTGACAGACCGCCCGCTGCGCCCCTTGTTCCCCAAGGACATGCGCAACGATGTGCAGGTCATCATCTACGCACTTTCCGCAGACACCGAAAACCCGCTGGACATTCTGGCGATCAACGCTGCCTCGGCAGCCGTGATGATCTCGGATGCCCCCTGGGCAGGGCCGGTTGGCGCGGTGCGCGTTGGATTGATCGACGGCGAATTCATCATCAACCCCACCTACCAGCAGATGGAGGAATCCTCCCTGGACTTACGGGTAGCAGGCACACGCGAGGCACTTTTGATGGTGGAAGCTGGCGCCAATGAAGTTGATGAAGACACGATGGCAAAAGCCCTTATCCTTGCGCACGAAGCGATCCAACCCCTGGTGGATGCCCAAATGGCAATGGCTGCCGAAGTAGGAAAACCCAAATCAGAATATCCTTCTTTCGCGGTAGACCCGGACTTGGTCGAAAAAGTTTACCAACAGGCCAAAGATGGCTTGGAAGGTATCTACGACCAGAATCTGGCAAAGCACCCGCTGGATGAAGCCGTGAATGCTTATCGTGACGAGATCGTGCTGGCGATGGCCGGCGAAGACGAAAATTTGGCTTCCGAAGTACGCGAAGCCTTTGAAAAAGTTAACAAAAAAGTGGTGCGCACCCGCATTCTGGAACGCCAACTGCGCCCCGACGGCCGCTCCACCACCGAAATTCGCCCGATCTGGTGCGAGGTAGATTACAGCCCGCGAGCCCACGGCTCCGGCATTTTCACCCGCGGCGAGACCCAGGTGCTGACAATTGCTACCTTGGGCACCCCGCGCGATGCACAGAACCTGGATAACCTGACCCCCAACGAAAGCAAACGCTACATGCACCACTACAATTTCCCGCCTTTCTCCGTAGGTGAAACCCGCCCGTTGCGCGGCTCTTCCCGCCGAGAGATTGGGCACGGAGCATTGGCAGAACGTGCACTTTTACCGGTGATTCCGGAAGAAAAAGAATTCCCCTACACCCTGCGGTTAGTTTCCGAATGTATGTCTTCGAACGGCTCCACCTCGATGGGTTCGGTGTGCGGCTCTACGCTGGCGCTGATGGACAGTGGTGTGCCGATCAAATCCCCGGTATCCGGGATTGCGATGGGCCTGGTAAGCGAAGGCGGCAAATATGTGATCTTGAGCGACATCCAGGGTTTGGAAGACCACCTGGGCGATATGGACTTCAAAGTTGCCGGTACCGACAACGGCATTACCGCCTTGCAGATGGACATCAAAATCACCGGGATTACCCCGGAGATGATGGCCGAAGCGCTGACACAGGCCAAAGTAGGACGCAAACACATCCTTAACCTGATGTTGGAAGCTCTCCCGGCACCTCGCCCCGAGCTGAAAGACCACACCCCCCGCATCATCACCATTCAAATCCCTGTCGACAAGATTGGGGCTGTGATTGGTAAAGGCGGCGAGACCATCCGCAGCATTCAGGATGAAACCGGCGCAAAGATCGATATTGATGATGACGGCACCGTATTCGTTTCTACCGCCGATAGCGAGAGCGAACAACGCGCCCGCGAATGGATTGAAAGCCTCACCGAAGAAGCAGTACTCGGCCGCATTTACACTGGCAAAGTAGTACGCACCACCGATTTCGGTGCCTTCGTAGAGATCATCCCCGGTACAGACGGGATGGTACACATCTCTCAGTTAGCTTCTCACCACGTCAAAAGCGTGACAGAAGTTGCTGAGGTTGGCGATGAGATCACCGTGATGGTCACCGGCATCGACCAGGGCAGCGGACGCATCCGCTTATCCCGCCAGGCCGTGCTGGAAGGCTGGACTTTGGAAGAAGCCCAGGCAAACGACCAGGGTGGCAACAAACGCAGCAGTGGCGGCGGACGACGCAACAACAGCGGCGGACGACGACGCTAGTCCTTCTTTTATAAGAACAGAATGCCCAGGTAACATTACCTGGGCATTTTTTATTTCCCCTAAGTCTGTATCTGATCTATATTTAGAAGAAAATTAAGCCTAACTTACTATTTTTTTAAGTTTAGTAATTTTTACCTCTCACACACAGTCTAACATAATGAATTTGCAAAACATCTGACCACCTAAACAACCTTATAGGGAGAAACAATGAAACGCACTTATGTTGTAACCGGAGCAGGATCGGGCATTGGAAAAAAAACAGCTGAATTACTGAAGGAACAAGGACACGAAGTAATTGGTGTCGATATTAAAAATTCTGACATTATTGCCGATCTTTCCACCCCAGAAGGCCGCAACGCATTACCGGATTTAGTCGCAGAAAAATCAGGCGGTTCTATTGATGCGCTGATCGCCTGTGCAGGTGTATCCGCACCCGCCCCAATTACCATGGCGGTCAATTTCTTTGGCACGGTAGCCACGTTGGAAAAATTACAGCCGTTGTTGGCAAAAGGCACTGACCCGCGCGTCGCGGTAATCTCCTCAGTGGCATCCACATTCCCCTATGATGGAGACCTGGTTGAGCTGGCATTGAGTGGGGATGAAACCGCCACACTCAAGTTCGCCGGCGCAGAGGAAAAAGCCCAGCTACTGTATTCAAGCTCAAAGGCAGCACTTTCCCGCTGGATTCGCCGAAATTCGATCAAAGAAGAATGGGCCGGGAGTGGTATCCTAATGAACATGATCGGGCCGGGACTGGTAGAAACCCCCATGACCAAGGCTTTGATTGAAGATGAAGAGCAAATGAAAGGCCTCAAACAGATGATGCCCACCCCACAGGGGCGCTTTGCCCAGCCAGAAGATGTGGCAAACCTGCTGATCTTCTTAGCCAGCCCGGAGAACTCGCACATGGTAGGGCAGATGATGTATATTGACGGCGGCGGCGAAGCAACCGTCCGTGGGGATACCATCTGGTAAAAAAACACCTTCCCTAACAAATAAAGTTAAAAAATCATGCCCTGATTATGTAATCAGGGCATGTTGATTCTACTGTTATGTGCGAAAGAGGCGCTAACTGACTTCGCCCTCTACCTCGCCTTCTACCCTATCCGCCCAAGGGTAAATCTCGGTGCCTTTAGCGGCTTCGCGGACAGCCGGGTCATCCGAATAATGGCCGCGGCGTTCTGGGGGGACAAGCTCGGCAATCTTCCTCATCATCGTCTCGCCAATCTCGTCGATCTGCTTGCGGCGCTCGCGCCCCTTGCCGGTTACTTTTCTGGGCTGGTAAGGTTTCCCCACCCGGATGGTCACCTTGGCACGTTTGAGTTTTTTCAAGGACGGAATCACATCCTGCATGCCATCTAAACCAATTGGCAGCACACGCGCATTGGTGCGCGATACCAGGAATGCGGCTCCTGGCCGGGGCGGCCGCAGTACATGCGCCCAGTTGCCCGCTTCGGGGAAAATCCCCAAAATGCCATTACGGTTGAGCACCTTTTCGGCTTCGCGCAGGGCAAAAGTAGACCCTGTGCCGCGCTTGACCGGCAAAAAGCCCCACAGACGCGGGATGAACAAAACAATTTCCGGGGCATGTGGGTTGACCGCCCCACCGATAAATTCTAAAGAAACAGGGGCGACCCGGACAAAAGCAGCCGGGTCGACAAAGCTAAAATGATTTCCGATAACGATCAAAGGGCCTTCTTTGGGGAAGTTCTCTTGACCTACGATAGTAAGGTCGGTCAGCAGCCAAAAAACGATCTTAGACAGCCAGCGCATAAAATCGCGCAGCGGCTGGCGTTTTTTCAGCTCTTCGATCTCTACCTTTTTCGCAAAGCGAGCCATCTCAGTCTCCCGGCTCTAATGCAATTTCGCCTCTGGCAATTTTGCGCCCCTCTTTTTCGTTCACCATCACCAGCAACCCCAAACCTACGATCAGGAATAAGGCAATTGCAAAAACAGCCTGCCGGTGTCCTAACTGGATGGCCACCTCCGGGTTCATCCCGCTGGCAATGTGCATATCGTTGAGCTTGTCGGCCATGATGCCAAACAAGAACGGCCCAATAAAGGAAGAGGTGCGCCCGACCATGCCGAAGAAGCCGAAGAATTCAGCACTCCGTCCGGGAGGGGCAAATGCGCCGATCATCGTGCGGCTGAGGGATTGAACCCCGGTGAGGGCAAACCCGGCCAGAGAGGTAATGGCGAAGAAACCGCCAATTGAATTGTTGAAGTAGATCAAGACCACGGCCACGATCATCAGCACCAGAGACTGCACCAGACCCCGTTTGAAACCCATCTTCTCGCCCACCATACCATAAACCCAAGCGCCTGCCACACTGGCGACCTGCACCAGGATCATCATGATGATGAGTTGGGTTTGGTCCATGCCGTAGAGCACAGCTCCGATGATGGCGGCAAAGTCCAAGGCAGCAATAATCCCATCGTTATAGATCAGGAAGGCGACCATGAATTTGAGGAACTCGCGGTATTGGTTGACGGATTTGAAGGTAGTGCGCAAGCGGCGAAAAGCCACATTGATGTAGTTATCGCCTTCTTTGAGCGGTTTGGGTTCAGCTTTTTCTTTCAGCCAGAACCACATGGGGATGGTGGAAAGGGCAAAGAATATCGCCGTGATGATGAAGGAAAGGCGGGTAACAAACTCGCCGCCAATCAGTAAAATCATCGCCAAGACGATTACCAGACAGACAATCCCGCCCAGCGAACCGATTGCCCAGCCATTCCCGGAGACTTTGCCGATTTCTTCCTGGTCGGCAATTTCGGGGAGCAGCGAGTTATAAAAGACCTGCCCGGCCCGATAGCCGATTTCGGCGATGATGAAAAAGAGCATCCCGGTGAACACATTGCCTTCCCGCACGGTGAAGAGCAGTGCGGTGAAGATAATGCTGATTGTGGACATATAGAATAAGATCGTTTTCTTTTTCCCAGAATAATCGGCGATTGTGCCTAATACCGGGGCAATCACGGCGACCACCAACATAGCGATGCCGGTTGCGATACCCCATAAGCGAGAACCATCAGAGCCACCCACCACAGCCCCCTGGAAATAGGCGGAATAGACAGCCAGCAGCACTACGGCTGCATAGGCTGAATTACCAAAATCATATAAATACCAGGCCCATTGTTCTCTTTTTTTAATTGTTTCCTGCGTTGTCATAATCGGATCCTCCCGAAAAAATATTTGCCCGTGAGGGCTTCCCCAAATAATAAAAACCTAATCCTACGCTTTGGTTACTAAATTTGTCCGAACAAAATTCAGTTTAATTAATTTACTTAGTTTCCTCTTGCGTGGGGAGATAGGGCATTTGCGGCCCTTCTACTCCTAAAAATTCAGACAGGGCCGCCCGCATCGCCGTACGGTCGTCCCAGGGGTATTCTGTCTCTTCAAAACACATGGACTGCTCGTGCCCCTTGCCCAAGGCAAACACCAGGTCACCAGGGCGCGCCTGGCGGAGTGCAAAACGAATCGCTTCGCCCCGGTCAGGGATACGGAAGAAGGTTTCTCCTTCCACTCCGCCTTTGCTTTCCGCCCCGGCAGCCATCTCCGCCAGAATATCTTCCAGCGATTCGGTGCGGGGGTCTTCGGCAGTGAGAATGGTAAGATCGGCATTCTGGGCCGAAATCTCAGCCATCATGCGGCGTTTTTGCTTATCACGCAGCCCGGCGGAGCCAAATACGGCAATCACCCGTCCACCGGTCATCTTACGGCCTGCCTGGAGGGCAGCCTGGAGGGCAAACGGCGTATGGGCAAAATCAACGATCGCCAGAAAATCCTGGCCGAGGTCAATCGCTTCCATCCGTCCCGGCACACCATCCAACCGAGTGATTCCTTGCAGGGCAGTCTGAGGGTCAATCCCCAGGCCTAGGATCGTTGCGGATAAGGCAGCCAAAATATTAGCTACATTATAATTCCCGATCATATGGGTTTCAACCGGCAATTCAAAACCCGGCCCAGAGGCTACAAAGCGGAGCGTCTGGGTTGAATTTTCAATTTGTGCGGCGGTAACTTGGGCCTGCGCATCCAGACCATAGCTGATCTGGGGGGCAGTGGTACGTTCCGCCAATGGGGCATAAGAGCGGTCATCCCGGTTGAGCACGGCAAGCGGTTGTATCGGGTTGGACTTTGGCCGCCGGCGGGTGCCCAATCCTTCAAACAAAAGCGCCTTGGCAGCCAGGTAGGCTTCCCAGGAGCCATGATAGTCGAGATGTTCGTGGGTGATGTTAGTGACCACGCCAATATCAAAATCTTCGCCCAACACGCGGCGGGCAGCCAGGCCGTGCGAAGTGGTTTCCAGCACCACATGGGTCAAACCCGCATCCAGGATCTGGCGCAAATACTTCTGCACTTCGAAAGCTTCTGGGGTGGTCACGTGCAGACCGGTGTCGAGGAATTGATCGCCAATAATGGCATTCACAGTGGAGATCATCCCGGTTTTGATACCAGCAGCTTTGAGAATCTGATAGATGAAATTGACGGTGGTGGTCTTGCCGTCCGAGCCGGTCACCCCGATGAGGGTGAGGTCGTCGGCGGGGAAATCGTAAAAAGCAGCAGAAATATATGCCAGGGCGCCGCGGCTGTCTTCCACCTGCACATAGGGGACTGCCAAAGACAGCGGCTGGCTGCCCACTATGGCCGCCGCCCCATGCTGAATGGCATCGGGGATGTACTTGTGGCCGTCTACCCGGTCGCTGGTAGCAACAAAGATGTCCCCCGGAACTACCTTACGCGAATCTACGGCAATCCCCGTCACTTCTCCCTGGGGCACTGCGCTAAGAGTAGGGTAACCGGCAAATAAGTGGGCTAAAGTTTTCTTGGTCATATACTGCTCTATAGAAAAAGACGCCCGATTAGGACACCGGGCGTCTTACTATACAGTTTTACAGGAGGTCAGAACCCTACTGCAGATTTTGGCGCATGGAGTCGAGCTTTCCGGCTACAGAGCCATCCAGCACTTTGTCGCCCACACGCACGATCAGACCGCCCAAAATAGAAGGATTCACTTTGAACGTGACTTCACCCTCGCCTTTGAGGACCTGGCTTTTGACAACTGCCTGTTCGTCAGCAGTAAGCGGCAGGGCACTGGTAATCACCGCAGAAATACCTTCTGCAGGTTCAACAACCGTTACTTTGCCGTCTTTTACGCCGGAGAAGAACTCATCAATCAACGCTCGTTGACGCTGTTCATCCAATGCTTCGCCAATCAATTTTTGAGTCGCAGCCATTGCCAAAGTAGCAATCTGCCCACGGACTTCGCCCAGCACCTGGTTGCGCTCTTCTTCAATCTCAGCGCGAGCCTGGGCTTTCATGTCCGCAATCTCTTTCTCGGTTTCAGCCTTGACTTCTTTCTCTACATCTTGTGCTCGGACAGAAGCCTGGCGAACCAATTCTGAAGCTTCGGCTTGTTTGGCCTGCATGATCTTTTCAGCTTCGGTTTCCGCATTTTCGCGGGCTTCGGCAGCGATGCGGGCATCTTCTAAACCTTGTTGAATATTTGCTCGGCGGGTCTCCAACATGTTGAGCAAAGGCTTAATTGCCCATGCCCGGAGGATGACAAGCAAGATCAAAAAGGCTGTTACTTGCGATATGATATAGCCTAAATTTAGACCTAATGCTTCCACAATTTAACTCTCTTTCAAATCCCTATCAGATTTAATTTTAGGCAACAAAGATGAGAAGAAGTGCGACTACCAAACAGTAAATCGCCACAGCTTCGGTAAATGCAATCGCCAAAATCATATTGGTCTGAATATCACCAGCTGCGTCGGGGTTGCGGGCAATCCCCTGCATAGCACCCTGACCTAAAAGACCAATACCAATACCGGGGCCAATCGCTCCGAGCATTGCCAAACCTACTGCGATAAATTTTGCTGCTGCTGCTTCCATGGTTAGAACCTCCTGGGTTTTTTACAAATTCTTTTCGGGTTTTATTATTTTCTTTTTTCTTCTTTTTTTAATGATGTGCTTCTTCATGATCGTGGCTGGCCGTGGCCATAGACATAAAGATCATGGTAAGCATGCCGAAGACCAACGCTTGCAGCGGGCCAAACAACATTTCTAATAGAACAACAAAGGACTGCGCAATACCACCACCGGTGGGTAAGAAACCACCAATGAAGAATAAAAGCACAGAACCGGCAAAAATCACACCAAACAAACGGAAGGTAAATGAGACAATTTTTGCAACTTCTGCAATGATCTCTAACAAACCGGAGATCGATTTAGCAAACCCCAAGATCAAGTCAATGGGGTTGAACTGCGGTTGTTTCCAGGCTTCCCGTAAATCTTTGAAGTTGAAGAATTTCTTGAGGTAACCGCTGCCAAGAGCTTGGAAACCGATCACCTGCGTCATAATCACGGAAATAAGGGCGATGGAAAGGGTGAAGTTTAGATCAGTAGAAGCCACACGCACAAAAGGCACCAAGCTGACGCCATCATGCACTTCTTCTCCCTCTTCAGAGCGCACAATTGTCTCAACGCCTGGAAGGACTTCTTGGGTGGCATAGCCGTGTTCGGACTCGTGGAAATAACCAACGGCGTCCACAAAGGGTACCAGCTCCATCAGGTTGACGACCAATACCAACAAAAAGATCGTAGCAAACCAGGGGAAGATTTTCTTCGCCCATTTGCCAGCGACGGATTCTGTCATATTGTAAAAGCCTTCAAGTAATGCAGCTACTGCACCGGCCACACCAGTGAGCACCATCGCACCGGAATTGATTTGCTTACGAATATTCCAGGCGATCAGCGCCACAATAATCACAGAGATGAACACTGCAATCATCGTATTGGTAATATAAAACCCTTGCCCGGCTATATAAAACAAGGGGTCATGTCCCTCATGTGGGAACACAGCTTCAGGGGCCAACTGAATGTGAGGCATTATCGGCGCAAAAGCGCGGCTTGCCAAAATAGAAAACACCGCTATTAATAAAAATAAATAGCGATGGATTTTTCTCGGCTTCTTCTCAGTTTGTTCCACGGTCAGCATCCTCCAATTAATTATCTTGTTCAGGGTGTTGTTCCCCGTCTGGGGGGGGCATCCGTGCTGAAAACCAACGGCCCAAGAAAAAAACCACAACCAGGGATATCGGTAAACTCCCCAACACGAAAGCAAAAGTATAAAGCCGCTTGCCGCTTCCAAGAGCAGCATCCAACCATAAACCAATACCAAGTGCCACACCTACGATCAGGAACATGACACACCCATTTAATAAACCACTGAGTAAGCCCGTTTTAACAACGTGCTGTTGAATACTTGGTGAAGTTGGTTTTTTTTGTGTCTCGCTCACAGCCCGGAAATTATAACAACAAAGAATTTGTACGTCAACAAAACCTGTTTTTAGGCCTGGCGGCATGCAAATTTGCATGCCGCCAGGCTACTTTCACTAGAATAACGACTTTGCCGCTTCTGCGGTAAAGGTGAACCAGGGAGACATGACAGTCCCCATCAGGAGCACCCCAACCACACAGACCAGCAAAACCAGCCCGTGTACGGGGTTGACCACCATCGGGAACTCATCACCCGGTTGGCGTTTGAGGTACACCACCTTGAGCACGTTCAGATAGTAATACAAGCCCACTACTGCATTGAGCACACCGATCACGGCCAGCCAGACCAGCCCTGCATCTACCGCAGAGGAAAAGATGAGCAGCTTGGCAAAGAAACCACCCAAGGGGGGCACACCGCCCAAAGAGAGGAAGGTGAAGAGCATGCCAAACGCCAGCCAGGGGCTGCGTCGGCTGAGACCGGCGTAATCTTCGATCTTGTCGGAACCTGTTTGCAGGTAATAAACGGTGACAAAGCCGAAGGCTGCCAGGTTAGTGAGCAGGTAGGTCACGATGTAGTACAGCATACCGTTGATGCCCAGCTCAGTACCTGCCGCTACACCCATCAGGATATAACCGGCATGCGCAATCGAGGAATAGGCCAGCATGCGTTTGATGTTACTCTGCCAGATAGCTACCAGGTTACCAAAGGTCATGGTGACAGCCGCTAAGACCGCCAGAATGATCTGCCAGTCTTCAATCGGGAAGGCGATATACAGCACCCGGGCAAGGACGGAAAAGCCTGCCGCTTTAGAAGCGGTGGACAGGAAACCGGTCACCGGGGTGGGGGCGCCTTCATATACATCGGGTGCCCAGAATTGGAACGGCACCATCGAGATTTTGAAGCCAAAACCGACCAACACCAACACGAGGCTGACCACCAACGGAATGGAGGGCACCTCTTTGAAGGCATCTGCCAGGGCATACAGGTCGGCAGTGCCGGAAAAGCCATACAGCAAGCTAAAGCCGTAGAGCATCACCGCAGAGGTCATGGCGCCAAAGAGCAGGTATTTGAAACCGCCTTCGGTGGATTTATCATCGTCTTTCATGAAGCCGGCCATTACATATAAAGGAATAGAGGCGGTTTCAATCGAGAGGAAGAGCATCACCAGATTACCGGCGGCGGCCATCAGGTTCATGCCCAAAGTAGATAAGACCAATAAAATGTAGAACTCACCGCGTTTGCTGATCGAATCCCACTCAATCGACATGAGCGTGGTGATGGCAGCGCCAACCAGGAAGACCAGGCGGAACACGTAGGCCAGCAGGTCGTGGCGCAGCATGCCATTCCAAATGGCCTCTTCGCCGCCTGCCGGACGATTGAACAGCAAGGTGAGCACTAAGATAACTGCCAGTCCCAGGAAAGTGACCCAGGCAAGCAGTCCTTTGCGTTCTTTAGAAAGCCGCATATCCACCAGCATGAGGATGGCAGCCAGGACAACCAGACTAATTTCGGGGAGTATTGCTAAATAATCCATGTTACATGCCTCCCAGCAAGATCAGGATGCGATCAACGCCCGTCTCCACCATTGGCACAATTACCGAAGGGAACATACCAATCCCTACCAGCACCAGGCTGAGAAGCGCCAGGGCTAATTTTTCGCTGGGGCGGACATCGTGCATGTGGCCTTCAAATTCCTTGGGGAATTCCCCGAAGAACACACGCCGGATCAGGCGGATGATATAGGCCGCAGTAATGACAATTGAAATAGCGGCCACAATGGCGATCCAGCTTTTGCTGCTTGCACCACCCACCCAGGCCGGCCCGTTCCAGAAGGGTTTCTCGCCCCAGACACCCATGAAGATGGGGAATTCGGCGATAAAACCGGAGAAACCGGGCATACCCATGGAGACCAAACCACCGATGATAAAGGCGACGGTGACTTGTGGGATGTATTTGACCATGCCGCCCAACTCGCCTAACTGGCGGGTGTGCACCTGGTCGTAGATCATCCCAACAACCGCAAAGAAGAGGGCGGTCATCAGACCGTGCGAGACCATCTGCACGCCGGCGCCGAGCATACCGTCATGGTTGAGGGTGGAAAAGCCCATCACCACCAGACCCATGTGCGACACCGAGGAGAAACCGATGACATACTTGAAATCGGTCTGTACCATGGCGATATAGGCACCATAGACCACGTTTACCAGGGTAAGCAAGATGATCCAAGGCAGATGGAACTTGGCGCCTTCGGGGAGGAGCATAATGCCCACCCGTAAAGCGGCGAAAGCACCCAATTTCATCAGCACGCCTGCGTGGAACATAGAGACCGCTGTGGGGGCTGCCACGTGACCATCGGGAGACCAGTTGTGGAAGGGGAAGATACCGCCCAAGATGGCGAAACCGATAAAGACGAAGGGGAACCACAATTTCTGGAATTCAACCGAGAAACCAGCTCGTTCCAACTCCACCAGGTCAAAGGTGTTACCGCCGGCAGCAAAGAAGATTGCCAGGGCGCCGACCAGAGCAACCATAGAACCGATCACCAGATAAAGGGTCAGCTTCATGGCGGCGTATTCGCGCGTTTCCTTCCAACCCCAGATGGCGATCAACAAATACATCGGGAAGACCGCAATCTCGTAGAAGAAGAACAACACGAACATGTCGAGGGCGACAAACACGCCAAACACGCCGGTCGCCAAAATAAAGAGGAAAGCGAAGAATTCTCGCTTACGATCTGAAATACGTTGGGAAATGATCACACCGGTGAACATGACCAAACCGGTTAGCAGCACCAGGGGAGTGTTCATCCCGTCTACACCGACTTCGTATTTGATCCCGAAAGCGGGCAGCCAGGAAGCCTCATCGTAGAACTGGTACATCTCGGAAGCGGGGAGTTGTACGCCCGCGGCCAGTTGTTCGTTCACCTGGGTTGCCAATTCCTTGTCAAACCCAAAGTAGACCACCGCACTGAGCACAAATGTGACCAACCCGGCAATCAGGGCAATGTTATAGATCAGTTTTTCCCTGTCCTTGGGGATCAGCATCAAACCGAGGCCGACCACCGCAGGGAGAAAAACAATTACAGTGAGAAATGGAAAGTCTTGTAAGCTCATAGTGCCATCCTATCCAGCCAAGGCCATCATAGCTTTATTAATCACATCCAGCAGCCAGTTCGGCCATACGCCCAGCCAGAGCATCAACACCATCAGGGGGGTGATGACCAGCAGTTCGCGCTTGCCGATCTCGGTGAGATGATGGGTATGGGTTTCGTTGGTCGGGCCGTGCAGCACTTTGGCAATCCCCTTGAGGATGTAAGCGCCGGTAAACAGCAAGCCCAACATGCTGAGAGCCGTCCACAGTGTGAAGATCGGCCAGGAACCCCGGACTACCAGGAACTCGGAAACGAAACCATTCAAACCCGGTAAACCAAGGGATGCCATGGATGTGAAGACGAAAATACCGCCGTAGACCGGTATGAGGGGGAAGTAACCGCCCATCTCATCCAGGTCACGGGTGTGGATACGGTCGTAGATGACACCCACCAGGAAGAACATGGCGGCGGCGGAAAGACCGTGATTGAACATTTGCAGCACCGCGCCGTTGAGGGCCACGGTGGCATCAGGCGTGCCCATTGCTTTGGCAGCAGCGGCGATCCCCAAGACAACAAAGCCCATATGGTTGACCGAGGAATAGGCCACCAGGCGTTTGAGGTCTTTTTGACCGTAAGCGGCTAAAGCGCCAAAGATGATAGCAGCCGTTGCCAGCCCGGCGAGCACATTGGCGCCGGCTTTGGCCTGCTCAGGATAGAGCGGGAGGACAAAGCGCAGGAAACCAAAAGCGCCGAGCTTGAGAAGCACACCGGCCAGCAGCATAGAGCCGGCGGTGGGGGCTTCGGTGTGGGCATCGGGCAGCCAGGTGTGGAAAGGCCACACCGGAACTTTGAGGGCAAAGGCAATCGTGAATGCCCAGAAGGCAACCGATTTAGCCACACCAACGGTGGTGAAGCCGCCCAAAATCTCCTCGGTGGGAGCCATTGAATTCCATGCCTGGATGATATAAGGCAGGTCAAAGGTTTTGAAGACCACACCCAGCATCTGGATGGCGAGGAGCAAACCAAGCGAACCAGCCATGGTGTAGATCATGAATTTGAAGGAGGCGTAAGTACGGGATGAAACCGTCATGCCGCCCCAAATCTTTCGCTCACCCTTGACGTTACCCCATTGGTTGATGAGGAAGTACATCGGCACCAACCCAATCTCCCAGAAGACGAAGAAGAGCAGCAAGTCTAAAGAGAGGAACACGCCCAACATGCCGGTTTCCAGGAAGAGGAACAGAGCCATGTACATGCGTACTTTTTCGGTAATGCCATAAGAGGCCAATATTGCCAGGGGGGTGAGCAGGGTGGTAAGCAGCACCATGGTGAGTGAGGTGCCATCCAATCCAAGGTGGAAGGAGGAACCAATCGCCTCGTACCAGGGCGCATTGACCACATATTTGAACCCGTATGCGTCTGGAGCTGCGGCGTCAAAGCCAAACCAGGCAACCAATGCAAAGGCAAAGGAAACCAGGCTGCCGGCCAGTGCCCAGTAACGGATCAGTTTTTTACTATCCTTCGGGAGCAGCAGCGTGATAATGGCTGCTATGGAAGGAGCAAACAAGATGATCGTAAGTAAAGAATTTTCCATCATTTCGCTCCCAACTATCGCATGGTGATAAGGTAGATGAACAAGCTGCCGAAAGCAACCAACATGGCAATCACCATGTACTGCTGGACCAAACCGGTCTGTACCTTGCGCAGCTGCTTGCCGAACCATTTCGGCACTTCGCCGCCCAGAGTATCACCCATGAAGCGGTTGATTACCGGGAGGTCGAATTTGTTGCGGAAGATGCCGCCCAGCCAATAGGTGACCTGGGCAACCAGATGCAAGATACCATCAATGATCTTGCGATCCATAAACAGGAAGACAAACTTCTCAGAAACCCATTGCGCAGGACGTACAAGGATGTAGTCGTAGAGTTCATCAAAGTAGTATTTGTTCATTAAGAAGGTATGTACCGGGCCAAGCGCCTTCTTGAGCGGGTCTTCTTCGGCGGAGGGTACATCTTTATACATCAAGTAGCCAACACCCAAACCGCCGAGCGCTACCAGCAGAGAAACGCCGAGGGGCACAAAGCTGAAGGCGGGCGCCTCCGTTTGCAGCCATTCGGGCAAACTGTGGCCGACGAAGTGATGGAACCAGTTGGGTACCAGACCGCCGATCACGGGGAAGTGTTCGGGGATACCGACCCAACCAAAGGTGAGGGCGAAGAAAGCCAGCACCATCAACGGGCCGGTCATCCACAGAGAAGTCTCGGAAGCATGTTCGGCTTCTTTAGTGCGGGGTTTGCCCAAGAAGGTAAGGGTGATCTGGCGCATGGTGTAAAACGCAGTGAGGAAAGCGGCAATCGCTAACACCCAGAAAACGACCTGGTTGTGTGCCCAGGCATCGGAGAGGATCTCATCCTTCGACCAGAACCCGGCTGTGATCACCGGAAAACCGGAAAGAGCAAAGCCGCCGATCAGGAAGGTCCAGAAGGTGCGGGGCATCTTTTTGCTCAGGCCGCCCATATTGTACATATCCTGCGGGTCTACGCTGTGGTCACCGGTGTGCAGCACCCCATGTTCCATCCCGTGAATGACGGAGCCGGAACCGAGGAACAAGAGCGCCTTGAAGAAGGCGTGGGTGACCAGGTGGAAAGCAGCCGCCACATAAGCGCCAATGCCGAGTGCGGCGACCATATACCCCAATTGGGAAATGGTGGAATAAGCCAGCACACGTTTGACATCGTTTTGGGCGACCGCAATGGTTGCAGCAAATAAAGCGGTTATTGAACCGATCACCGCCATCGCCATCATCGGCGGAGTGGGGTGACCGTGTTCCATACCGGCAGAAAGCAGCGGGAACATGCGAATGACCATGTAAACGCCGGCCGAAACCATGGTGGCGGCATGGATCATTGCAGAAACCGGGGTGGGGCCTTCCATCGCATCGGGCAGCCAGACATGCAGCGGGAACTGCGCAGACTTACCGATGGTGCCGATGAAGAGCAAGATACCGGCTAAACCGGCTACCGAAAGCCCGGCAATGTAGGAGTCTGTGGTGGCAAGGCGGTGAAGCGTTTCCTCGTTGAAGAGGATCGCCCGGAAGCTGAGGGTGCCGGTCTGGCTGTGCAGGTAGGCAATCCCCAAGAGCATAAAGACATCACCCACACGGGTGGTCATGAATGCTTTCTTGGCCGCTTCTCTGGCGGACTCTTTGCCGAACCAGAAACCGATCAGCAAGTACGAACACAAGCCCATGATCTCCCAGCCGACGAACAAGGTGAGCATGTTGTCGGAGATGACCAGGGTGAACATCCCAAATGCGAACAAGCCGATGAAGGCAAAGAAGCGGGCGAACATCGGGTCGATAGATGGAACGGTGTGTTTGTGTCCGTGTTCTTCCACGGTGGCGCCGTGCGGCGGGAAACCTTTTTTGTCATGGTCGCCCTTGGGCTGGCCCCAGTTGTGGTAGCCGACACTATAAATGAAGATCATCAACACCGTCCAGGCAACGAAGAAAAGCACAATCGCCGAGAGCGGGTCGATGAGCACCCCAATCTGAAGGGCGCCTTCGTTGATCGGGAGCCAATCGATTGAGGATGTAAATGGGTGCTCCCCTAAATGTTCTGCACCGAGGGCCTGGATAAAGACGTACATACCGCCTAACCAGGAGAGGAAGGCCGACCCAACACCAATAATCCAGCTGACCTTGTTACTCTTGTTGGTAAACAAAGTAATCAGGAAGAAGGCCAGCAAGGGCGGGAGCGGGAGCAGCCAGATGATCGTAGTAGTTAATTCCATAGTTGCAACCCTGTGTTAGATAGAATAATTACCATTTGAGCATGTCCAGTTCATCTGCAGAGACAGTACCGCGCCGGCGCCACACCGAAATAACCAGGGCCAAACCAACAGCGACTTCGGCTGCGGCTACCACAAAGACCATCGTGGTGAAAATCTGGCCGGTCACATCTTCGGGCGTCAGATAACGCCAAAAGGCCAACATATTGATGTTGACGGCGTTGAGCATCAGTTCAAGACTCAACAAGATGGCGATGGCATTCTTGCGGGCGATGACACCAAACAGGCCAACCCCAAACAACAGGGCTGAAAAAATAAGATACCAAGAAAGCGGGATCATAACGATTACTCCTCCTCTTGTTTAATTGGGAAAGCAAGTCTGATTGCTCCCACAAATGCCGCCAGCAGAAGAATAGAAGCCAGCAAGGTCGGCATCAGATAGCCATCTGCGCTGAACAACTGCACACCAAGCTGCTGAATGACTGCCTCACCAACTTCTGCTTGCGGGGCGTCAGCAGTAAACTGCGGCCACAAGGACAGAGACATAAGCATGCTGGCGATCATCAGGACGGCCAGCAAAGCGGCAAAGAAAACGTTCTTGTTGAATGCGGGTGATTCTTCTCCGGTGACGTCTCTGGTAACCATGATTGCCATGATAATCATGATGGCGATGGCACCAATGTAGACCACTACCTGGATGACTGCCCAGTAGTAGGCTTGCAGCAGCACGAAGATCATCGCCACCCCGAACAAAGCCAGGATGAGATACAAAGCTGCATGCACCAGGTTGCGGCGGGTGACCACCATCACAGCGGAGAATAAAGTCAGCGCAGCACCAATCAGGAAAACAATTTGAATAGGTTCCATATCTTTCTCCTCTTACGCTGCGGTTTCTTCTTCGGTTTGGGGCATCTGCGGCATCACAGCCACCGGACGGCCTTCGAAGCGGACGCGCTCTTTTTCTTCTTTTTGGGATGAACGGGCGGCATAGGTAAGTGCCGAAACACCCAAGATAATGTTGAAAGCCAGCAAAGAAACAATGCGCACCCAACCGGGCATGTCTTTGACTGCAAAATCGATCACCGGGATTCCCATCATCAACACAAGGGAGAGCGGGATCATGAACTTCCAGTTCAGGTTCATCAATTGGTCGATACGCACACGCGGGAAGGTGAGGCGAGACCAGATAATGACCATGTAGAAAAAGAATGTTTTGGCAAAGAAGTAGACCAGGCCCAGCAGCATGTATTTATCTGTGCCGGGGCCATGCCAACCGCCAAAGAACAGGGTAGCCATGAGGGCGGCAAAGGTAAAGGAATGAAGGAACTCACCAGCCTGGAAGAGGCCAAATTTCATCCCTGAATATTCAATGAAGTAGCCGGCCACAATTTCGGAATCCGCTTCGATCAGGTCGAAGGGGGCACGTCCAACTTCTGCCAGGGCACTGACAAAGTAGATCAGGGCAGCCAGCGGCACCATCAAGATGTACCAGACACCGCCATCGGTGGTTTGGGCATCCACAATGCTGCCAAGGCCCATGCTGCGGCTCAGGAAAACCGGCACCAACAGGGACATGAGCAGCGGCACTTCATAAGAAATGAGCTGTGCCACACCACGGAAGCCGCCCAGCAAAGCGTACTTATTATTGGAAGACCAACCTGCCAGCAGCACGGAAAGGACACTAAAAGACCCCACCGCGGCAATGTACAGCACGCCGACGCTGAGGTCTGTTCCAAACCAAGTTTCGGTAAAGGGGATCACTGCCCAGATCATGAGGACAGAGAACACCGCCAATACCGGTGCCAGGTTGAATGCAAATTTATCCGCCCCTTCGGGTGTGGTATCCTCCTTGGTGACCATCTTCAAAGCATCCGCAATTGGTTGGATCAAGCCATAAGGGCCAACCCGGTTCGGACCAATCCGGTCCTGGAAGCGGGCAGCGCCTTTGCGCTCCAACCAAGTGAGGAAGATAAAGATCACCATGACAATGCCAGCCACCACAATGGCAGCGAGAAGTTGTAGGAGAACTTCCGTAAGCACTTCGGAAGCGCCCCAACCGAGCAGCACTTTTTCAAGCCAATCGGCAATCAGTTGTATAGGGTCAAATCCCATCAGACACTCCTCTTACAGCGTATTAGTAATGTACGCATAATATCCGAATCGAAAAGACAAGCTGGCGAGCATGCTCATCAGCTTGTTTTGCGTGCTTCCTTATGTCCACTTTAAGGCACCTTTTCGCCAGGCGTAAAGCAGGCCATCCCCCAAAAGGAAAATAAATACCACGCCGCCAATCACACCCAACCATTGCATCTTATCAAAGGCGACAGCCCAGGGGTATAGAAAAATGATCTCGACATCGAAGATGAGGAAGACCAGGGCATAAATGTAGTACTGTACTTTAAACTGTACCCAAGTATCCCCTACAGTTTCCATACCACACTCATAGGTATCCTTTTTATATTGATTCGGTTTTTGGGGGCCAAGAAGACGGGCAACGACGAGTGGAAGTATTGGTAGGCCGATAGAGACGACTACCAACAAGCCAACAAACAACCAGTTATCTAGCATGTAAGCTCCTCAAATTTTCCGGCAGCGCGGAGAATAGATTATCGAGGTGCATTCCTTTATAAAAATGCGCCTCCATAATCAATAAACAGGCCGATTTTACCACAAAACGCCTTTAAATCACTTATCCTGTGCGAATTAGCACAAAGTATTTTCTAAACATACCATAACTTTATGCCCTGCCGGGTAAATTACGGGGAAAAAGCTTATTAGATTCACCGATAGGTCATTATCATTTTTGTAAGGCATGGACAAACAGCCTATATAAGGTAAGAAAACGCTCCACAGAAGCAAACAGCACGCAGCACAAAGGCAGGTGTATGTCCGTGTGAGATTCTTTTTCGGTGTACAATGGGAAAGCAAAATACCCACAAGAAAACAAGTAAATGGCATTCCGGCCAGCAGAAACAGGCGGATAAATGACCCCACATACAAAGCAATCTTCCACACCCGATTTAGAATCCCAATTAACCTATTTATCGAACCTGGCAGACAGCACCAGCCAGGCTTTGCAGCAAACTGTTCCCCCGGTGCCTTACGCCGTGTTGGAAAATTTTGATTTGCTGCGCGAAGAATTGGAAAAGACCCACAAGCAGATCGTTCAGGAATTGTCCGAGAAGAAAAATCTGCAAGAGCTGGCTAAAATCGGGCAGGTGATCAATTCCTCGTTGGACCCGGATGAAGTGCTGCGCATTGTGATGGATACGATTGTGCGGCTGATTGGGGCCGAACGCGGCTTTTTGATGCTGCGCAATGCACAAGGCGAATTCACCACCCGCGTGGCACGCAATTGGGAACAGGAAAGCATTGAACCGCCAGAATTTGAGATCAGTCGGACAATCGTCAACCGGGTGACGGGCGAAGGCAAAGCGATCCTGACCACCAACGCGCAGGAAGACCCGCGCTTCGGGGGGCAGGAAAGCATTGTGGCATACAACCTGCGCTCTATCTTGTGTGTGCCTTTAAAAGTGAAAGACGAATTGACCGGGGTGATCTATGTCGATAACCGCGTGCGGGAAGGCCTGTTTACCGATGAGGAGCGCAACCTGCTGACCGATTTTGCCAACCAGGCAGCGGTCTCGATTGAGAATGCGCGCTTATTTGAATCGGTACGGCGCACATTGGACGAAGTGACCGAGCTAAAGAATTTGATGGACAACGTGTTTTCCTCCATTGCCAGCGGGGTGATTACCTCGGACGTGGAAGACAAGATCACGATGATGAATAAGGCCGCCGAAAACATTCTCGGCTATAAGAGCAATGACCTGTTGGGGCAGCCGCTGGAGGAAAGTTTACAGCCGCTGGCCGATTCGATCTCCGCCCATATCTCGACCGTGCGCAGCACCGACCAGGCCGTGATCGGGTTGGAAGCCTCACCGGAGCTGCCGCGGCGCGGCGGGCAGGTAGACTTACGCTTTAACCTCTCCCCGCTGAAAGATGCCGATGCGCACACGCAGGGGGTGGCAATTGTGCTGGACGACCTGACCGAGCAAAAACGACTGGAAGCACAGCAGCGCCTGTTTGCCAAAATGGTCTCCCCGCAGGTGATCGAACAATTAGACCCGGACGAGATCGCCCTGGGCGGCAAGCGCGGCGAGATCACCACCCTGTTTGCCGATATCCGCGGGTTCACCACCTACAGCGAGAACCTGCCGCCGGAAAAGTTGGTTTCGGTGCTGAACCAATATTTAAAGACCGCCGCAGACGCGGTGCTGGGGGAGGAAGGCACCATTGATAAGTTCATGGGCGATGCGGTGATGGCGTGGTTCAATGCGCCCATCCGCCAGGAAGACCACACCCTGCGGGCGGTGAAAGCGGCGCTCAATTTCCGCGATGCGGTTGCCGCCCTGCACGAGGAACTGCCTCCAGATGCGCATCTCTCCTTTGGGGTGGGTATCCATTTTGGGGAGGCGGTGTTGGGGGTAATAGGCACCGAACGGCGCATCGACTACACAGCGATTGGCGACAGCGTGAACACCGCCAAGCGCATCCAGGAAAATTCGGCGCCCGGACAAATCTTATTAAGTGAAGATGCCTATAAGCTGGTGAGGCGCGAGGTGGAAGTGAATAAGGTAGAGCCGGTACACGCCAAGGGGAAGCGCAAGCCGCTGGTGGTGTACGAGGTGTTGGGGTTGAAGGAGAAAAAGCGGGGGTTGTTTAGGTAAGGGTATAAGTTTATCCGTGGAATAGTGGATTAGTGTAATAGTATAAAAGCATATAAGGAAAGAGGCTGCCCCGGATGAGACAGCCTCATTTTTAATTCAAGATCAGAGCTGTTACTTGCCGCGCTTCATCGTGTCGCGGGCGAGTTGGTCGACCTGGTTGTTGTATTTGTTGGTGGCGTGCGCTTTGACCCACTGCCAATCAATTTCGTGAAAGCGGATGGCTTTATCCAGGGCTTTCCACAAATCCACGTTGGCAAGTGCGCCGCCTTTGCGCTTCCAGTTGCGGGCGCGCCAGCCGGGCATCCACTCGGTGATCCCTTTCTTTAAATATTCGGAATCGGTATACATGGTCACATGCGAGCGCTCCGGCAGGGCTTGCAGGGCTTCTACCGCGGCGGTCAGTTCCATGCGGTTGTTGGTGGTGTCGGGGGCGGCGCCGGTAAGAGGCACCTGTCGGTCGGGGAAAAGAAGTAGGGCAGCCCAGCCGCCTTTGCCGGGATTTGGCTCACACGAGCCGTCGGTATAGATGGTTACGCGGGGGAGTGTTGTCATGGGGAAAGTATAACAGAGTTGAATTGTTAGGAATATTTTATACACCCTCCTATCTTATTTTTAAATCACCATCTTTCTTGGTAAAGAATCTTCTCCAGCACTCTCCGCTCAGGCGTGGCAAAGTGGTGCGCCCGTGGTAGAATTTCGGCAAACAAATCGGTCTGGCGCGCCAGGCAGATTTATGGATAAGAATTTACGACAAGCAGGTGTATGGGGGCAGCTGCTTGATTAAACTGAACTTTGTTCAGTCAGAAATTGAGGCATTATGAAACAACTCCTACAAAGTATGCGCCACGGTCAGTCCGAAATCGTCGAAGTTCCCATTCCCACCCCACAGCCCGGCATGGTGCTGGTGAAAACTGCGGCCTCGCTGGTCTCGGTGGGCACCGAGCGGATGGTGGTGGCGTTTGCCAAGAAGTCTTTGGTGGGCAAGGTGCAGGCCCGGCCCGACCAGGCCAAACAGGTGATCGATAAAGCACGGCGCGAGGGGGTGCTCTCGGCAATGGAAGCGGCTTTCAATCGTTTGGGGCAGCCGATGGCCCTGGGCTATTCCTCGGCAGGCACGGTGGCGGCGCTGGGCGAAGGGGTGACTGAATTCAAAGTCGGCGAGCGGGTGGTTTGCGCCGGCGGCGGGTATGCGGTGCATGCCGAATACGCCGTGGTGCCGGTCAATTTGATGGCACCTATACCGGAGAATGTGTCTTTTGATTCGGGGGCATTTGGCACGCTGGGCGCGATTGCGATGCACGGCTTTCGGCTGGGGCAGCCGCAGGTAGGCGAGTCTGTTGCTGTGATCGGGTTGGGGCTGTTGGGCTTGATTACGGTAGGGATTGCCCAGGCGGCAGGCTGCCGGGTGATTGGCTTTGACCTGGATGCACAGCGCGTGGCGCTGGCACAGCAGATGGGGGCAGAAGCGTATGTGCGCGGGCAGGCTGAAGATGCCGCCCAGGCATTTACCGAGGGGCAGGGCGTGGATGTGGTCTTGATCTGTGCCGACACCCCCAGCGACGACCCGGTGAACCTGGCCGGGGCGATCTGCCGCGACCGCGGCCGGGTGGTGGCAGTCGGCAATATCGGGATCGATATTCCCCGCAATGTGTATTATTACAAAGAGATTGATTTTATCGTCTCGCGCTCGTACGGGCCGGGGCGTTATGACCCTGCATATGAAGAAGGCGGGCACGATTACCCGCTGGGCTTTGTGCGCTGGACGGCAGGACGCAACCTGAAGGCCTTTGTGGATTTGATCGGGGCAGGCAAGCTGGATATCAGTCCGCTGATCACGCACCGCTTCCCAATCGAGCAGGGCGCACAGGCATACGAACTGATCACGGCCAAAGACGCCGAACCGTTCATCGGCGTGGTGCTGACCTACGACGAGGAAGTGGACGAAGACCTCCAGGCCGGCAAAACGATCGTATACGCGGATGCGCCAAAGCCGGGCAGCGACCAGGTGCGCTTAGGCGTGTTGGGAGCGGGGAACTTTGCCGGGGCGGTGATCCTCCCAATTACGGCCAAACATGCAGATATTGATCTAGTCGGAATCGCTTCGGCTTCCGGGCGGAGCGCACAGCACGCGGCACGCAAGTTTAGGTTTGGCTATGTGACCACCGACGAGCGCAAAGTGATTGAAGACGAAAATGTGAACACGGTGGCGGTGCTGACACGCCACCACCTGCACGCGCCCCAGGTGCTGGCAGCGCTGCGGGCGGGCAAGCATGTGTTCTGCGAGAAGCCGCTGGCGCTGGCCCAAGCAGAGTTAGACGAGATTGCGGCGGAGGTTGCCAAACCGGATGCGCCGCTGCTGATGGTGGGCTTTAACCGCCGTTTTGCGCCGCTGGCCGTGCGCATGTATGATTTTATGGCCGGGCGGCCGGAGCCGCTGGCAGCCCATTACCGGGTGAACGCCGGATTTATTCCGCCAACGCATTGGGTGCACGACCCGGCCCAGGGCGGCGGGCGGCTGGTGGGGGAGGCGTGCCACTTTATCGACTTTATTACCTGGCTGGTGGGGGCGCCACCCAGCACGATGGAAACACACGCCCTGCCGGACAGCGGGCGCTACCGCGGCGATAATGCCGTTTTGCAGCTCGGTTTCCCGGATGGCTCGATTGGGACGGTGACCTACCTGGCGAATGGGGATAAGTCGGTGCCCAAGGAGCGGGTGGAGGTATTCAGCGGGGGACGGGTAGCTATTTTGGACGATTACCGCCGCTTGGAGACCTACGCCAGAGGCAGCCGCAAGGTGTACCGCTCGCGGCTGCGGCAGGATAAGGGGCACGCGGCGGAGTGGGATGCGTTTGCCGCGGCGATCAAGGCGGGTGGTCCGCCGCCAATTCCGTATGCGCAGTTGTTTGGAGTGAGTAGTCTATTAGTTGAATAGTTTAGTAGTTGGATAGTTTGGTGGTTTGGTTGTTGCGTATATGTTTGTTGTTTGCTATTCATCAATAAAATATTTTCTCATCACCTAACGATGATTTCAAGAATTGTGACTATCCGACCATAAGACAAAGGACAAACCGACTATCGTGCCCCTTCACTATTTCCCTTCGCCCAACCCAGACCAGGTTGAGATGATCTGGCCGGCAGAACAGCTGGCACAGCCGCCCGGTGCACCGCTGCCGGCGGGCTACACCCTGCGCACCTACCAACCGGGCGACGAACAAGCTTTTTACCGGCTGATGGACAAGGTCGGCTGGCACGATTGGGACGATGCGCGTTTGCGCCCGTGGCTGTACCGCATTTTGCCGGAGGGGTGGTTCTTCATCTTTGAGCAGGGCAGCGGCCAGATGGTGGCAACCAGCATGGCGACCCACGACCCAACCTGGGAGCAGCCTTTCTGCGGGGAAGTGGGCTGGACAGCAGCCGACCCAGCGCACGCCGGGCGCGGGTTGGGCAGGGCAGTGGTGGCCCCGGTGGTGGCGCGCTTGCTGGCAGGCGGCTACACCTGCATCCACCTGTACACAGAAGAATGGCGGTTAGCGGCGATCACGGTGTATCTTCAATTGGGCTTTGTGCCCTACCTCAAGGCGGAATCTGCGAGGGAGAAGTGGAAGCAGATTTGCGAACAGCTGGCGCGGCCGTATACCCCGGCGCAGTGGCGGGTTGGTTGATCGCCTAGCGGACGTGAGCTATGCTAAAACCAAGATAAAAAGCGATTTAATCTTCTTCTTCTGGCGTTTCTTTTTCCCCCCTTGCCTGCATAAAAGCCCCTGAAAATTGGGCAATCACCCAATGAACGCCCAAAAAATTCAGCAGCAATATGATGAAGATAATAGCAATCAAAACATAGGAATGGATTTGCAGCTTTGATGCGATGAAAGTGGATATGATGTATGTGGTGAGAAGCGGGAAAATGCCGGCAACTACCCACAGGAAAGAATGTATTTTCCGATTCATTCCTAAACCCCTTTTGTACTTCGCTGGACACAAAAAAACGGTTCATCGATGGAACCGATTCGTTTGTAGCCAGCCACCTCAAGTTATTGACCGGGACAAAGCCCGATAAATAAAAACAGGATAGTTTCCTGTTGTGAGGAAATTATAGCGGCTATTTGAGTTTGGTGATAGGGGAGATGCGTTATTTTCTCAGCCAAAATCTGTTAAAAGACAAGCGCACCACCTTGTACAAGATGATGCGCCGTTCCCCCATCCCCCTCTATGGCCCTATTCGTGAATCAGGCTTATTCGTTTGATTTGGTTTTCTGATAGACCGAGACAAACCAAAGTACACCGACGCCGGCAAAAAAGATGCCCATACCCAACATAAACTGCCCAAACGCTACAAAAAATTCCATGACTTCCTCCATCTAATAGTTTACATTCGCCAATTACTATTCTATGGGATGGGGGAGGAAAGGACAATTGTGGTAAGTATGATGAAGATAGTGTGTCGGATAGTCGGATAGTCGGATAGTCTATTCGTCAAATGGTCGCCATCCATTTTGGTGCTGCCCAAAAACCGCACACAAAAGTTCACTTTCCACTGCTTTACAAACGAGCAATTTCACAGTATCTTGATAAACTTTATGCAATATAATAAAAGAGAGATTTGCTACCCTGTTTCAGGAGAATAGGCCGTGGACAACACCAATCCAAAGGTGGATCGTTTTATCGAGAATGCCAAACAATGGCAGGAAGAATTTAAGCAGTTGAGAAGCATTGCCCAAGACTGCCAATTGACCGAAGAATTTAAATGGGGCAAGCCCTGCTACACGTTTGAGGGGAATAACATCGTGCTGATTCACGGGTTTAAAGAATACTGCGCGCTGCTGTTCATCAACGGCGCACTGCTCAACGACCCGGTGGGCATCCTGGTGCAGCAAACCAAAAATGTCCAGGCCGCCCGCCAGATGCGCTTCACCGATGCGGAAGAGATCGACGAGATGGCCCATATCGTGAAAGCCTACATCCTGGAAGCGGTGGAAGCGGAAAAAGCCGGCTTAAAAGTAGAATTGAAAGAAACCGCCGAATTCGACATGCCGGAAGAGTTTGAAACAAAGCTGGCGGAAGACCCGGCCCTGAAAACGGCATTTGAAGCGCTCACCCCCGGACGGCAGCGCGGCTACTTGCTGTATTTTGCTGCCCCCAAACAATCGAAAACCAAGGTGGCGCGGATTGAAAAATGTATCCCGCAGATTATGGACGGCAAGGGATTGAACGACCGCTAACCAGGAGCAGGACGATGAATGCTATGAATCCGCAAATTGATCTGTACTTTGAGCAGGGCTGTATGCGCTGCCCGTTGGGGGCCACACCGGAATGTAAAACGCTGCTGTGGACGGAAGAAATGACCGAGCTGCGCAGGATCCTGCTGGACAGCCCGCTGACCGAAGAATTGAAGTGGAGCATCCCCTGTTATACCTTTGAGGGCAAAAACATCTTGCTGATGAGCGCCTTCAAAGAGTACTGCGCGCTGAGTTTTTTTAAGGGGGTGCTGCTGAAAGACACGGCGGGCATCTTGGTGAAACAGGGCGAAAATTCGCAGGCGGTGCGCTTGATCCAGTTTACCGATGTGAAGGATGTGCTTGCGTTGGAGCCGATTTTGAAAGCCTATATTGAGGAAGCGATTGAGGTGGAAAAAGCGGGTTTGAAAGTGCCTTATAAAGAGGTTTCCGAATATCCGCTGCCCGAGGAGCTTGAAGATAAATTTGAGGAAGACCCGACCCTGAAAGCGGCGTTTGAGGCGCTCACCCCCGGACGGCAGCGCGGCTACTTGCTGCATTTCGCCGCACCCAAACAATCCAAAACCAAGGTAGCGCGGATTGAAAAGTGTATCCCTAAAATTCTGAGCGGCAAGGGGTTGAATGAGTGGTAACTACGATGAAAGGGGAAATTTAATTCAGCGGTGGAAATGGGTGAAGGGAAACGGGATTGAGCATGAGGATATTGAAAAGATAGCTAGTTTAGTCGTCAAAAAATTGAGAGATTAAATTACTGATAAAAAAATATCTATCTTATAAGTCGGAAATCAAATAAATCTGAATATACTTTTTCAAAAAAAGCTGATCCAAAACCAATTAAAGTTTCACAATATTCATAATTCGGCTCAATTAAAAGAGCAAAACCAGTGTTTTTAACAATCTGAAATTTAATCATGTGCTCATATAATTTTTTGTTGATTTGGAAATAAATCGGATAATTATATCCATTGTGAGTTAAACAAATAAAAGATGATTTCTCCTGTTTATTTTTTGTGCCCCAAATTTTTCGTCCATTATGAACAAGAATGTTCCTGATTTTTTGAATCGTTACTAGCAACTCCCAATACTCATTATCAATTGTATATTTAATTTCCTCTTTGAAAATTTTATAAATTTTGGATAATTTGTGATTTTGATTGTATGTTGAATCATTTTCAATAACAGAAAATTTGGGAAATCTTATAAACTCATTCAGTTCTTTTTCCATAAAGGAGAACCATATAATCACAAAATTAGAATAGAGGACATTAGAGAACTCAATAACTGAATCTCTGTATTTTGTGTCTAAATTAAAATGAAGGTCGGAATGTTCCTCTGGAGAGCCGATGAAATCATAAGCTTTCTCAAGCTCTTGTTTGTAAGATATTTCGTTTCCCGTAATGGAATTCTTCATGTAATCTAGATATTTTGACAATTGAATAAATTCTATTTCTGTATAAACCAATCCCCATTTAGAATCGTATTTCATAGTAATACTCCTAAAAAATACTAAAAAAATTACCCATTACATCTTAGAAATGGGTAATTTTTTGGCTCAATAGCTCCTTCGGAGGAGACTCGAACCTCCAATCCATCGCAACTAAGATTTAGTCTTGAAAAGCTATATATCGGAATAAAACTTGATTTTCAAAAAGAAAATCAAAAAAATTCGCTAGGAGGAGCAGGGGCAATTTTATAAAAAGGTTTCACTATTTTATGATGTGATTCAAAGATTGAGATGTTTATTTTGCGCTTATCTTCTAATTCTAAAATGAGATAGTCAAGACTTAATCTGACACTCCAATTACAATCAAGAGATTGAAAAGGAGTGAAAGATGACCACAGCAGAAAAAGTAGTCAAAAATAAAATGGGGCTAATCAACCTGGCAGAACACCTGGGGAATGTTAGCGAAGCATGCAAGATCATGGGGTTCTCACGGGACAGCTATTACCGGTTCAAAGAATTGTACGATGAACAGGGTTCTGAAGGTCTGCGCGAACTGAGCCGCAGTAAACCAAATCCAAAGAATCGAGTAGACCCACAGGTGGAAGATGCGGTGGTGAAGATTGCCACTGACAATCCCGCACTGGGGCAACTCCGCGTATCCAATATACTCAAGCAAGAAGGTGTTTTTGTTTCACCTGGCGGAGTGCGTTCAATCTGGTTGCGTCATGGCCTGGAAACCTTCAAAAAGCGTCTGAAAGCGCTGGAAGAAAAGGCTGCCGCTGAAAACCTGGTTTTGACCGAATCGCAGCTTCAGGCGATGGAAAAAGCCAAAGAAGAACGAGAAGCCCACGGTGAGATCGAAACGGAACATCCTGGCTATCTAGGAGCCCAGGATACCTACTACGTGGGCACGATCAAAGGCATTGGCCGTATTTACCAGCAAACTTTCATAGATACCTATTGCAAAGCAGGTTTTGCCAAGCTGTACACCAGCAAGCATGCTATCACTGCTGCCGATCTGCTCAATGACAGGGTCATCCCCTGGTTTGAGACTCAAGAAGTTGATCTGCTGCGTATCCTGACTGACCGGGGCACAGAATACAATGGCAAGTTGGAAAACCACGAATACCAACTCTATCTGGCCATCGAAAATATCGACCACAGTCGTACCAAGACCCGCCATCCCCAAACCAACGGCATCTGCGAACGCTTCCACCGCACCATCA
This sequence comes from Anaerolineales bacterium, assembly GCA_963675375.2. GTDB lineage: Bacteria > Chloroflexota > Anaerolineae > Anaerolineales > UBA11579 > UBA11579. The sequence continues at coordinate 509,468 of OY776212.2, forward strand.
AAGAAGAATTTTATGATCTTGCTTTCCGCAAGAAAATCTACGCTTCACTGGAAGATTTGCAGGCCGACCTAGATACTTGGATCCATTTTTACAACGAAGAACGCCCGCACAGTGGGAAATACTGTCACGGGCGTACGCCGATGCAAACCTTCTCTGACACACGTCATTTGTCAAAAGAGAAGGAGCTTGATACACTATTTTCGCAGGAGGTGATTCCGCAGCAAGATTCTAACTCGTATTTTATCAGCGCTTAATATCATGAGTGTCAGAACTTGTTTTGACTTTTACATCTAAAATTGTCTCTGGATAATTTTTTATAAATCCTTCAAAATCATCTAATATTTTTATACTCCCGCGGATATCATCTTGCCCGGTTCTAGTTTCATATATATCTAGTAGATATTCAACCTCAGTTATAAATATGTCACGGGTAAAGACTTTTCCGATTCCTTTTAGTTGTTCTTTCTTTTTCATAAATTCTCCAAGTGCATTGAGTTAGTTTGAGGTGTCTTTTAGACTATCTTCTAATCTTCTCCCTCTAGCCTTTTGTGCTATCTCCGCCTATCCGAACCTACTTCCATTCTAGCATAAATCTACACCTATTTATCTCCCCAAACCCCAATCCACCAGCATTAAGTTATAGTCCTATAGGATTATAGTTTAGGCAGCTTGAGGCGAGTAACGGAACCGAACGTAAGAAGAACCGTCACGCAGACTAAAGAGGGCTAATCATTGGGACTGAGGCCCACAACCAACTGGATAGTCGATTTTCTACTGACCGGCTATAGTTTTTTGTGAGAAATACATTGGAGTGAAAGCCTCAAATATGCGCTATTCTTTCGGCACACAACCACTATTATTTAATTTGCCTCGATAACCAATATTCACCCATTTGTCCACGGTTCCTAAAATCTCTTTTTGACAATTGTTTGAGCGCATTGAGGAAATTAATTTCCTGAGTGTTTTGATAAAGCTTTTTCATCAAACTCGTATTTTCCCAAAAATATTTAAAATAATACTCACTAATCTGGAAATAACAAGTTAGCATAGTGTTGAATTCTGCATCAATTTGCTCTGAAAGAATAGATTGTTGAACAAGCTCTAGGACATCCTTCTCAATTTCTTCATCCAATCGCAAATCCGCACTCCACGGGTTTGGTCCTGGAATTCCACTAAAACATGAAGGCTCAGAAACGGCGTACCATTGAATAAAAGTGGCACGTTTAAGCGCTTCAGTATCTCCAATAGCAGCAAGATTAGCATACTCTTGATGAAGTTTTTTATACGATACAAAAATACCTGCGTCTAATAACTGCTGTGCTCTTTCGCTCATAGAGCCTGAAATATTGCGTATCTGAAACAGCAGTTCATTTTCTTGTTTTGTCAATTCTTGAATGTTCATAACTATTTTTACTAACAAGGGGTTTAGGATTATTTTGACCTTTTGATAATACCAATTATCGCAATAACTTTGCCTAATTATTGTCCTCTGGGGATTCTTCTATTCCCAACAATCCCTCAATTTGCTTTCATTCTAGCATAAATCTACACCTATTTATCTCCCCAAACTGTCCCCCGTGGAGAATTCCAAAGGAATTCTCCGAATCAAAAAATGCCTGCAAATTGCAGGCATTTTCTTGATCAGGCTCCTTGGGGAGGACTCGAACCTCCAACCCATCGGTTAACAGCCGATTGCTCTGCCGATTGAGCTACCAAGGAATGTGGGTCTTTTAGCGCGCAGGATTATAAACCACAGGCAGAGTGGTGTCAAGTCGCACAGCGAAAATGGATATGAAATTAACCTGGACTGCTTGTTAGATGGTCTCTTGTTCGGCCTGCACAATTGCCAGGGAGGCCAACCGCCCAACCAGCTGCAAGACCTCCAAGTCGGTCTGGCTGAAAGGACGGCCGGTGGTGGTGTTGACGGCTTCAATCGCCCCCAATCTACGCTCACCATCCACCAGGGGCACACACACCAGGGTGCGGGTCTGCATGCCGGTCTGCCGGTCTACCACACTGCTGAAAAAAGGATCGGTGCTCACGTTTTCCACCAGGCGGGGGCACAAATTCTTCACCACCCAGCCCGCCACACCCAAACCCGGCTCCAGCCGGAAATTGAGCAGTCGATCGCGCGCATCGCCGATCACTTCCACAAAGACCAATTCGCCCGTTTCCTCATCCAACAACATCAAAGAGCCGTTTTCAGAATCCACTGCTTCCAGGGCATAAGCCACAATATTATGAATCAAATGGAAAATATTGGTCTCGTGGGAAATGTTTTCCATACTTTGCTGGAGGTCCACCAACGCAGTCAGGGCAGACTGCAGCCGCTGCGTATAATTGCGCAGGGAGTTATTCTCCGATTTCAGGCGAACGTTCTCTGCCTGAAGATGCCGAATTGTTTTTGCATCTGGGGTCACCATGTTTTTCTCCTTAAGATTCGCCACAATCAAAATGAGGAGTATGCCCCCCGTAACCCTACCCTATCATGCTATCAGAGTAGAGATAGAAAGGGCCTGCTATAACGAACAACCATCGGGTTGTATGTCCATAAATTTGCTACACCCATTATACAGGTTTTTTACAAAACGTAAAAACTTACATCACCAAATCGTCTCTCAATGGGAATGTAGGTTCTCCCCCAGGCAAATAGGAAACGGGTATAATTTGCACGCTAAAACAATACACGAGGAACTATGAAAAATCAAAAACTACGATTGCTGTTCAGCCTGGTATGGATCGCCAGCATTGCAGCGGGGTGTTCGCTCTCTAACGGGGGACCGGTGGAAAACACACCCGTACCGACTTTTACCAGTGCGGCACAGCCCGACGATGCCAGCACTCCCACACAAGAACCCACTCCCACCGTAGAAGCAGCAGCCTATATTGCCACAGTCAACGGTGAAGGCATCCTGCAGAGCAGCTTTGATGCCAGCCTGATGCAGCTGCAGCAAGCCCTGGAAGAATACCCGGAATTATTGGCCGAAGGCCAAACCCCCGAAGAACTGGTACTGCAAGACCTCGCCCACCGCGCCCTTCTGGCGCAGGCGGCGCGGGCTGCCGGGTTCCAGGCCGATGAAGCCGCCGTAGAAGCGCGCCTGGCCTCGATCACCGAGCAAGCCGGGGGCGAAGAAGCCCTGAACACCTGGCTGGACGCCAACGGCTACACCCTGGAAACCTTCCGGCAGGAACTGCCCCTGGAAATTGAAGCCGCCTGGCAGCGCGACCAGATCACCGATGCCGTGCCGCAGGAAGTAGAACAAGTGCGGGCACAGCAAATTCTGTTCTACGACGAATTCCAGGCCAGCCGGGCCTACGACCAACTGAAAGCCGGGTTTGCCTTCGAACAAATTGCGGCAAACAACGACCCGGAAAGCTTAGGCTACCTGGACTGGGTGCCGCGCGGCTATCTGATCTACCCCGAACTAGAGGATGCGTTATTCTCCCTCCAACCGGGGCAGTTCAGCGAAGTGCTCGAATCAGAAGTCGGCTACCACATCTTATATGTGTTTGAACGCGGGGTGCACCCGCTTTCTTCCGAGGCGCGCCTCACCCTGCAAGAGCAGGCCCTGGCCGCCTGGATGGAAGAACACACCAACCAGAGTGAGATTATCTACCCCCTACCATAAAGCTAAAGACAGCTGCACAAAGGGCGAGTAGAATAGGAAAAGCGTATGGATGCATATGATTTTGCCCCCGACCCAAAAGAACCTCCCAAGCCTAAAAACAAAAAAGGCGGGGTATTGGTGCGCCTGGGGACGATCTATTTCCTGGTCAGTGCGCTGTGTCTGGCCGCCTTTTATGTCTATATCTACCTGAACCCGTACAGCTCGCTGAACCCGCTGCCCCCGGCACCCCCTACCGCCGCAGTGGCCGCCAGCCCCACACCCGAAACGGCCGCGATGGCAGCGCCGAGTGCTACCGTTGAAGCCCTCCCCACCGAAACAATCGCACCCACCCCCAGCGAAACCACCCCCGCAGAACAGGCCACCCTGCCCCCGCTGCCCACCGCCACCGAAGTGGTGATGATGACCAGCACCCCGGCCGGCACGCTGCAGCCGATGTATTTTGTGGCCGAAGCAGGCAGCCCCAGCTATATCTCGCACAAAGACAGCTGCGACGGCGTTTATGTGGCCGGCTATGTGATTGACGCTGCCGACACCCCCCTGGTACACATGATCGTGCGGGTGGTGGGCACTTTGAATGGGGAGCCGGTCGACATCCAGGTATTGAGCGGGAGCAACACCAACTACACCGAATCGGGTTGGGAGATCAAACTCTCTGACAATTTGGTGGATTCGAGCGAGACCTTAATGGTAGCCCTTTACCGCCAGGGGTATTACGAGCCGGTCTCTGACGTGGTAACGATCAACACACATGCCAGCTGCGACCAAAACCTGGTGGTGGTCAACTTTGTCCAAGGGGAAGAATAGCCCCAGCAGGCCGCAGAATGAACCCACCAGAGTCCCCCAGCATCGTCATCCGCCCGGCAGTGGCACAAGACGCCGAGCGCATTGCCTGGGTACAGACCAGAACCTGGCAAAGTGCGTATGCCGGCATTTTCCCCGCGGATCGATTGGCACAATTAGACGAAGGAATGGAAGCCCTGGCCGAACGCTGGGCAAGCCATCTCCGCGAGCCGGTCTATCTGCCGGCCTTTTTTGCAGCCGAGAATGAAGATGGCGAAGTAGTGGGGTTTGCCGCCGGGGGAAAGCACGAGATAGAAGACTACCCCTACGAGAGCGAACTGCAATTGATCTATATCCTGCCGAATTACCAGCGGCTGGGCATCGGGCGCAAGCTGATGACCGCCTGCATGCAGACGTTTGTCAATCTACATTTCAACAGTATGCTGCTGTGGGTGCTGAAAGAAAACCAACCGTCTCGCCAATTTTATGAAGCCCTGGGGGGACACATGATCGGCGAGACGGATTATATGCGCTGGGAATTTACCTACCGGCTGGTAGGGTATGGCTGGGACGACCTGGCTGCCTGGCTGGCAGCACAAGGCCGCGACCGCTCTTTTCTACTCTAACAGCAGTTTCCCCAACACCTGACAAACAATTTCAACCTGCTCCTCGGTCATCACGCTGGAGAAGGGAATCGCCACCCCCTGTGCGCCGAGCCGCTCGGTGACCGGGTAATCGCCCGGTTTATAGCCGAATAAGTCGGTCATGTATTTCTGTAAATGGATGGGGGCAAAGTAAGGCCGGGCGGGAATACCTTCGTCGGCCAAGCGGCGCACAAAGGCATCACGGTCGATGCTGCTTGCCACCCGGACGACATACACAAACCAGCCCATCTGGGTGGTGGTGTCTAACACCTGGGGGACTTCCAACATGGGCAGTTCCGACAACCGTTCCTGATACCAGGCGGCCACCTGGGCGCGTTTTGCCAGCAGTTCGTCAATGCGGGCCATTTGCACGCGGCCAAGGGTGGCGCTGAGTTCATCCAGACGGTAATTGTAGCCCATATAGGTGTGCTCCAGCCAGGTATCGCCGGGGGCACGCCCCTGGTTGCGCAGGGCACGCATCATATCGGCGGCTTCATCATCATCGGTGACGATCATACCGCCCTCGGCGGTGGTGATCTGCTTGTTGGGGTAAAAGGCAAACACGCCCATATCACCGAGCATGCCTGCCGGGCGGCCTTTGTAGGCGCTGCCTAAAGCCTCGCAGGAATCTTCAATGATGGTCAAACCGTACTGGTCGGCAATTTCTCGAATGGCGTCCATATCCACCGGCTGCCCGAAAACGTCGATCGGCAAAATCGCTTTCAGCGGGCCGTGGTCTTCCGCACCTTTGGCGGGCAGCCAACGGCGAGCCGCCGCGCCGCCTTCGGTAAGGTCTTTGGCGGCCTGGGCCAACTGCGCTACATCCATGTTCCCCGTCACCGGGTCGATATCGACAAATACGGGGATGGCATTCTCAAACAAGATCACATTGGTGGAAGCAATAAAAGAAAAGGGGGTGGTCAAAACCAGATCACCCGGCTGAATGCCTGCCGCCCGCACACACAGGTGCAGACCGGCCGTACCAGAGTTGACGGCAATGGCATGCTTTGCGCCGACAAATTCGGCAATCGCTTTTTCAAAAGCAACGTGTTCCGGTCCCATGCTGAGGTAGCGGGTATTGAGCACATCTAACACCGCCTGGCGTTCTTCATCGGTCAGATCGGGGGAAGAAAGGGGGACGCGGAAAGGATTTGAATTTGTAGCCAAAAGTAACTCCTTCGTATGTTTAGACAAACCACCACTGCCACAAAGCAGCGGCAGCCAGAGCACCGGCCATGCCGGCAATCAAGTTGACCATGTCGTTATTCATCCAGTCTGTGCCGCGGATCGGCGCGGCAAGGGTGCCATCTTCATTATAAATGCGGCGCTCGGTTTCTTTATCCCGCACGGGGTCGTAGTAGATCGCCTGGACGGTGGCACCCAGCAGAGAGTCTACCAGAGAACCGAACAACCCGGCAACAGCCACCACCAGGATAAAAGGCAGCCCCGGCAGGGAAGAGTCGAACAGCCAGCCGACCAACCCGATAAGCGCGCCGCCTGCGAAGGTGGCCGTGGTGCCGGTAAGCGAGATTCCGCCAGAAGTGCCGGGCGGCACCTGCTTGCCGGACGTGATCAGGCGGGGCAGCACCGGGCTGAGCACCCCCAATTCGGTAGCCCAGGTATCGGCGTTGACGGTTGCCATTGTCCCGGCATAGGCCAGCCAGGGCCAAACATCTTCTGGAAAAAGCAGATGGATAACGACCAAAAAAGCGCCTAAAGCGCCGTTGGCAAACACCTGCCCCCAATCGCGGCGGGAACCTTTGGCAAACTTCTCGCTGACCTCGCGCTTACGGGCAGAGAACAGTTTAGAGAGCAGGCTGGAGGAGATAAAAAAGGCCAGCAGCAAGGCCGCCCAAGGCCAGCCGCCCAGGCCAAAGATAAGGGTACCGATGACTGCGGCGGCCAACATACCGCTGGCGGAAAGGGCTTTTGCCAGCCAACCTAACAGCCCAATAATGACGGCCAAACCAAAGGAAAAAAGAAAATGCTGCAAAGAGAGGATTTCTGATAAAGTGCTCATATTTTGGATAAATCTGTGGATAACCTGTTGATTTCTGTGGATAAGTGTGGATTCATTGTGGAAAACTCAGCTGGCAGAGAGGATAAATAAGACTGCCACGAGGAATAATGCCGACATTAATACGCTGCTGCCCCACAGCAAGGTAACGATCGGATGATCGCGCTTTTGACGGATAAATAAGAGCGAAAGGGCATACCCGGCAAGCACCAACACCAGGTTAAGCGAAGGCAGCAAGAACAACTGGGCAGAGGACACCGGGGGAAGCGGGTTGCCCTGGGCATTAAAGCCCAACGAGACTTCGGAAAGCGTGGGCACCGACCAGCCAACCAGCACAAATAACGCCAGACTGAGCACCATCGAGACAATCAGCAAAGCGCGATTAATCGGTACTCGCCAGATTTCGATCAGCAAGAAGCGCGGAAAAGATGACGTGGCCTGCATGGGCACCAGGCTGCCAAGTTCGATCATCTGGCGGTAGGTGCGCACGAACAGCTTGGGCTTTTCGGGCGAGATGATGAAGACCCGTTTGCCGGTGCCGATCATCACCAGGGTGTCGCGTTCGGCAGCCAAGAATTCCACCCGGCCAAGTTTTTCCTGCTGGTTGATGCCAACCAAAACGCCCGGCCAACGCCAGCGGGGGAGTTCCAGCGGGAAGAGCAGGTCTTCGGCCAGCTCAACATATTCGATCTGTTCCATGGGGATATCTTCTTCCCGGAAGCCCCAACGCAGTTCGATACCGCTGCGTCCCAGGCGGTATTCACCGCGCATCAGGTTGATGGTGCGGTAGGCCAGCACGGGGATAGGGGCGGCAATGAACAGGGCACCCAGCAGATAGAGCAAGAAGCCGGGGCCAAGCGGCGTGCCGGTGGCGACAAACAACAAGGCCAAAGAGGCCAGGGTGAGCAAGAAGATGATGCCCAGGTTGAACAACAGGCCGCGCCGCCGCGGGGGAATAAAAGTCTTGGTTTCGGTATCCATTCCGGGGGTTATCTTATCGGGTTGTGGGGGATTTGTCGAGTAGTCGGATAGTCTCTGGTCGGGTAGTCAAATTTTAACTGGAGACAATGAATATGGGCTCTTTAATAAATAACTTTCAATTACCTTACTCAATTATTTAAAAGCTTCCAAAAACATATCAAAACTTTGAATATGCTTCTTTGTATCAAACCTATCGCGAATATGTCGAAAATAAGATTCTCGAATAACGTTTCCTGGATGACGTTTTGAATAATTAATTTTCCGATTTGTATTAAAGTTGGTATCCTTCATTCCTTCCTTCAAATATTTATAGGCGAATTGAGATCTATTCAAATTTTCTTGTTCATAAGAAGGGAGCAATTCTGGATCATTCTGTCTTATATTAAATATTTTCATATAGTTTTGAAGCCTTTGTGAAGATGGTTGCCGCCGGAAAACATGCATATTTCCTAACAACCAAGTCTCTAAGCAAAAATGTTGAATAATTACCTTAACCTCTACATTTTCTCTACAGGGAATAGAAGCAATATATATATCTAATTCTTCCCTTTTCTCATGAAGCATAAAATTTTCTGAATCCACGGCAATTACTAATCTATCGATTTTTTCAATGTTATTGACATCTTGAATCGCATCTCGGATGCCATCTGTAAAAATTTGAGGCTGACCTTTTCCTGCAAGAATATAAAAATTATTTTCTTGCAATTGATCGAGATAATCCACATATACCAAATCTTCGTTTACATAAGGAATCCAATTTTTATATATACTTCTTGTCGCTTTACCTCCCTCCACTACTATATATAAATTCATTCCATTTCCCCTGTGTAAAATTCATCATTAATGAGCTGTAAGTACTTATCTTGATTTGAAATATTATAGTGTCTTACCAAATCAGCCCCATATCTAAATTGCACTTTATTCCCTTTCCTATTTAGGATATACCAATTTTCAACAGGAATATTTCTAATAATATATGGGTGATGGGATGAAACAAAAATCTGACAATCTATATCCCCATTCATGTACATCTCAGGTAATAAACTAATAACAGACACCCCCAGAGAGTTTTCATACTCATCAATTAGATATATAGAATTTTTAGGTAAGGATAATATATCTGTAATAATGAGAAGGGCTTTTTGCATTCCTGAAGATAACTCTTGAAGTTTTATTAACTTATCAATTTTATATTCTTTTACACAAAAAATTGGCATACCTGAAGGGAAATTTATATCTTTAAAATCATTGCTATTTTTAATACTAACATTTTCTATAAAAGGGAAAACCTCCAAAAAATAATCTATAATTTGTGAATAAATATCTGGAAATCTTTTTTCAAGAATATATAATTTGATATTCAGTCCAGGATTAAGCTTCAACAACTCAAATAAGTCATCTTCTGATTTTTCAATAAACTTCTCGATATTAATCATCCGATAAGTTGTCGATTCTTTTAATGCATCTTCATAAAACATTCTTCTCAAAATCTTAGTAAACCCCTCATAAATTGGTTTTATTATTTCTTCTTCTTGCAATAAAGAAAGGCTATATTGTCTTTTAGAGAGTTTAGGAACTTCTTTATTGTTAAAAATAAATTTTGTTTCATCCCTATCAACAATAATTTCTTCACTATCATTTGTTATTAAAGATAATTTTTCTTTTACAATAATCCCTTTTTCAGGATCTATTTCATCACGCTTAGTTATACAACACCAAAAATAATGATCTTCATTTACCTCTAACTCTAGTTCCCAATTCCCTATCCCGATTTCGCCTCGTACAACATACACACCAATATTAAAAAGGGTATTAAAAACTCTAGTTTTACCTACCCCAGATTCACCTACAAGCAAATTAAATTTACCAAAATGCACTTCATCAACTTCCCAGTCGGCCTCATGATATTCATATCTTACAATTTTCATAATTTACTCTCTTAGCTTTTGCCCTATATAAAAGGGCAATTTTCTATATAACATATTAAATAAATTCTTATTAGCATTATACATAATTATCTTCTATATTCTATATATTATTTTGAAGTAATAACAATATGATATTTCAGATATTTCTCCGCTTCTACTTCTCTGGTAAACTATGTGCAGAACATTTGTACTTATCGACGCGTTTTGTGGAGGGTTCCCACATGATTGAGACAAACGGAAAATTCTACTTAGGCAAGCAGGTGCAAGACGGCAAACCTGTGCTCTATGACCCCGATGACCTGACCACGCATGCTGTGGTGGTCGGCATGACTGGCTCCGGCAAAACCGGGCTGTGCATCGGCCTGCTGGAAGAAGCCGCCCTGCTCAACATCCCGGCGCTGATGATCGACCCGAAAGGCGACATCACCAACAGCCTGCTGCACTTCCCCGACCTGCTGCCAGATGACTTTCAACCGTGGGTCAACCCCGATGAAGCGCGCCGGGCAGGCAAAAGCCTGGGGCAGGCCGCCGAAGAAGCCGCCGAAAGCTGGCGGGCAGGGCTGGAAGAATGGGGGATCGGACCAGAACGGATACAAGCCCTCAAAAATTCTGCCCATTTTGCCGTATACACCCCCGGCTCCGATGCCGGAATCCCGATCAGTATTCTCGCCACCCTGAAAGCGCCGCCCATTCCATGGGAAGGCAACCAGGAACTGCTGCGGGAGAAAATCTCCGGCACGGTGACCGCCATTTTGGGACTGGTGGGAATGACCGACATTGACCCGGTGCGCTCCCGCGAACACATCCTGTTGGCAAACATCTTCGAGCGTTCCTGGTCGCAGGGCAAAGACCTGGACCTGAGCGAGCTGATCTTGCAAACCCAGAACCCACCTTTTGAAAAGCTGGGCGTGATGGAGTTGGATACCTTTTTTCCATCGAAATCACGTTTTGAGCTTGCTATGCTGCTGAACAACATCCTGGCCGCCCCGGCCTTCCAGACCTGGATCCAGGGCGAGCCGCTGGAAATCGAATCGCTGCTGTGGGGGGAAGACGACCGCCCCAAGCACAGCGTATTTTACATCGCCCACCTGAGCGACTCGGAGCGTATGTTCTTCATCACCCTACTGTACAGCGCCATCGAAACCTGGATGCGCTCGCAGCCGGGGGCGACCTCACTGCGGGCGTTGGTCTATTTTGACGAAATCTTCGGCTATGCCCCGCCGATCAGCAACCCGCCCACCAAAGCCCTGATGCTGCGCATGCTCAAACAGGCGCGCGCCTACGGCGTGGGGCAAATATTGGTCACCCAAAACCCGGTCGACCTGGATTACAAGGGGCTTTCCAATGCAGGGACATGGATGATCGGCAAACTGCAAACCGAAAAAGACAAAGACCGCTTATTAGACGGCCTGCAAGGGGCTGCCAGCGGGCAGTTTGACCGCCAGACATACGACAAAATCCTCTCACGGTTGGGCAAACGGCAGTTCTTGCTGCACAACGTACACGCCAAACAACCGACCGTGTTCCAAACGCGCTGGGTGATGAACTATCTGGCCGGACCGTTGACCCGCAACCAGATTCCGGCATTGAACCAGTTAGCGGGTGCGGTGGCGCAAACCGGGCCAAGCCACACCCGCCCGCGGCAGACCGCCCCGACAGAACCCACGCCGCTGGATGAAGCCCAGCCAGTTGTAGTGACAGCTGTACCCCAAAACAGCACCCCCGACAAAGCCGGCACACAAACCCGCCCGGCACTGCCCACCGGGATTGCCGAATATTTCCTGCCCAACAACCTGACCCTGGCGGCAGCCTTCAAGGCCGCCGGGCAAGCGATCCCGCAGGGGACGACCGGCAAAGGACTGCTGTATAAACCGGTACTGATCGCCCAGGCAGACATCCGCTATATGCAGCACAAGTACAACCTGGATTATGAACAAAAATGCACCGCCCTGGTTGCCAAGCCGGACCCGCGCGGGGTGGTGCGCTGGGAAGAAACTTTGAGCGCAGCAATTGACCCGGCCGCGCTGGACAACCCGGCCCCCAACGCGGTCTACGCCGGGCTAGAAGCGCCCTTCAGCGATGGACGGATCATTAAAGGGCTGGAGAGCGACTTTGTCGATTGGGTTTACCGGCGCATGACCATCACCGTGTACAGCAACGAAGACTTAAAGCTGTACGCCGGCCCACCCACAACAGCGGGCGAGTTCCGCAAGCGGGTGACCGAAGCGGCGCGCGAGGGACGGGATGAAGAGCTGGACAAGCTCAAAAACAGCTACAAAAAGAAATTTGACGCATTGCAAAAGAAGCTGGATCGGGAGAAACGCGAGCTGGAAGATGACCGCTCCGAAGTGGCCCAACGGCGTATGGAAGAACTGGGTACCCACTTTGAGAACTTATTCGGCGGAAAAGCCTACGGGCGGCGGCGCATTTCTTCCTCGCTTTCTAAACGGCGCATGACCCAACAGGCCAAGGACGATGTAGAAGAATCCTTGGATACGATTGAAGAGCTGGAACGAGACATCAAAAATCTCACCGAAGAGATGGAAGACGCAGTTGACGACCTGGAGGACAAATGGGGCGAGATTGCCAGCGGGGTGGCGGAATTCCCGGTCAGCCCGTATAAAAAAGATATTCTGGTGGAGGTGTTTGGCGTAGCCTGGATGCCGTACCACTTAGCAGAAGCGGGCGGCAAGGTGATCGAGCTGCCAGGGTATACTGCTGGATGAGAAATTACTCATAAAAGCCAGGGAAAGCTAACAATATTCCCCCTAATTCAGTCAAACTTAATTAAGATTGGATTAAAAATCAAAATCAACTGCCCCGATGAGTTGACATATCGTAGGCTGGCTGATATAGTTAATGCATAAGCGCCTGGGTTGCCCCCCTCAACTCAGGTGCTTATTTTTTATCCACAAACTATGCGGGGGTATCCACAGCAACTTGTAAAGGCTCCAATTTGATCGTTTGATAGGGCATATCTACCCCGGTATGCGTAAGGTGGTTGAAGACCTTTTCGCGCAGTTCGAAACGTTTATCGACATGCTCGCGTTCGTTGCGCAGCCACACCTGCAATTCCATTTCCACGTTGTAATCATTCAAAGCCTGCACCACCACGCGCGGGGCGGGGTGCGTGAGGAAATCGGGGTCATCCTGCACAACTTCGAGCAGCAAAGCACGCACGCGTTGGGTATCCTCTTGCACACCGATCGTGACAAGAATATCCAGGCGCAAGTTGGGGAAATTGGTGTATGAAGCCACGGTTTTATTGATCATTTCGTTATTGGGCACAGCCAGCATTTTGCCGTCGCTGGTGATGATGCGGGTAGAGCGCAGGGTGATCTGCTCGACATGCCCGTAATTATCGGCGACCTCGACCAAATCGCCGATCACAAACGGCCGGTCGAGGAAGATGAGCAGCCCGGAGATCAGGTTCGAAAACGCATCTCTGGCTGCAAAGCCAATCGTCACCCCGGCAATCCCAATAGAGGTCAGCAGGGAATCAATGTTGATTCCCATCGAGGAGAGCACAACCAATATCCCAATGATGACCACCGAATAGCGCACAATGGTGTTCACAAAAGAGCGGGCAGTTTCATCCAGGCGAGAGCTTGCCAAAACAGATTTGGTAATCCGCCGGATAATGCGCTCTAACAAAATGAAGACCGCCACCACAACCAGACCGACGATCAGGCTGGCAACCAGGTCTGCAATGCGGGTGCCGAGCGTTTGGGGGTCGAATATTTCCAGTAAACGGTCAACGATGCTCCGAAAAAAAGACTGCATGAGTACCTCCACAAGAGTTAATGGAATAATTGTGTTTATCCAACTATAGCATATAGCAAGTGATAAATTACCGATATAATCAAACCAGAGGTCGTTTCTCTGTTTTAACGAACATCCAGGAAAACAACGGCCTTTATCAACCTTAGGAAAGACAAAGAACCAACTTCAGGAGGATAAAAATGCGAATAGGTTTACAAGTTCCCCATTATCGACCCAGCACCCCCGAAACGCGGCGCGATTGGCTGAAAGAAACAGCCCAAACGATTGAAGCCGGCGGTTTTTACAGCATGTGGGTGATGGACCATTTCTTCCAGCTGGGCGGCATGCTCGGCGACCCGGAAACCGAAATGATGGAAGGCTATACCACTTTGGGCTACCTGGCAGGTGTGACCGAGAAGCTCCGCCTGGGGCTGCTGGTAGGCGGCGTGATCTACCGCTACCCGGCAATTGTGGTCAAACTGGTTTCCACCCTGGATGTACTTTCCGGCGGGCGGATGTACTTCGGGATCGGCGCAGCATGGTACGAACACGAAAGCATCAGCCTGGGGCTGCCCTTCCCGAAGAAAAAGGTGCGCTTCGAACTGCTTGAAGAGCAGTTGCAAATTGCGCACAAGATGTTTGCCGGGGACGACAGCCCGTATGAAGGCAAACACACCCAGATGCCCAAGCCGCACAACAACCCGCAGCCGCTGCAAAAACCGCATCCGCCGATCCTGATCGGGGGGATGGGGCCGACCAAGACGCTCAAGTTTGTGGCCAAATACGCCGACGCGTGTAATTTCTTTGGCCGGGTAGAGGACGAACAAATCCTCAAGAGCCTGGACATTTTGAAGAAGCACTGCGACGATGTCGGCCGCCCGTATGACGAGATCGAGAAGACCGCCCTACAAACGATCAACATGGTGGACGACAGCGGGGTAGACCCGGTGGAACGGGCAAAGACGCTGCACAGCTTTGGCTTCTCGCACATTATTTACAACATCCAGGGGGAGTACTCCAAAGAAACCCTACGCTATCTGACCGAGGAAGTAGCCCCGGCGGTGAACGCGATTTAACCTGTGTTTTTACACTTCCCTTGCCGAGATAAAATACTTTCTTGGCAAGGGAAGAAGTTAATTATTTGTAAAAGTCAAAATCCAGCCAGTATATTCAACAATTGAATTCTGGTATAATTTTCATGACGAAACAGTGTGTATACACAGAAATAAGCTTGCCTGTCATTTTTGGCAGGTAAGTTTTTTGTATGCAGCACATCTAATTGCCCTGCCGTAAATAACGAAATTCAAGGACGATATCGGCATAAAAATGGTAGGAGAACAAAGGAAAAGAACATGGCCCATGTATCCCATAAACTAAAAAACTCTTTTGAAGGCGCCCTGGCAGGTGGCGGTGACCCCGCTACCTCGCCGCTGTACGTATTCGGCCCCTTCCTCAAACTAATCATTGCAGCCGGCGTGGCCCAGGTCACTTTTGGCGCCTCTGTCTGGATGGTGATCGTCACCATTGCGGTGGTTTCAGCGATGTACCGGCTGGTGATGCAGTGGGTAACGGATGGATCGGGAGGGAGCGGCCTGAGCGAAGAAGAGTTTGGAAGTTGGGCGGTAAAGATCAATGCAGCGATCACCTTCATTGAATACACGCTCACCTTTTTGGTCAGCATGGCTGCCATGGTCACCTTTATCGCCGACCGGCTGCCGGTATTGAACAACAAATTCTTATGGATCCAGTACCGCACATTTATCGCCATCATTCTGAGCATTTTGACCGGCTGGCTGGTGAACCGCGGCCCCAAGATGGCAGCACGCACCTTTGGCCCGGCAACCGCAGGGGTGTTGGCCTTATTGTGGACGATGGTGATCGCCACGATCATCAAGTTTGGGGTGCAGCTACCTGAATTCAACCTGCAAGCTTTCCAACCCGGCTATCTGAAATATACGGTGGGCGGGTTTGTGCGCATCTTGGCAGTGATGACCGGTATTGAAGTGTTTGCCAACCTGGTGGCCGCTTACGACGGCACTGCCGTCGAACGCAGCCGCAAAGCTTTCAACAGTTTGCTGATCATCATGGGCACCACAGGCGTAACCATGCTGATCGTTGGCCCCGCGATCTTCAAATTGGCCGATGTAAACAACACTGCGGTATCCGTATTTACCCAGACGATGGACATTCTGCTGCCCGCCCCACTGCCGCTGATCGGCACCCTGGTGGGTGTGCTGGTGCTGATGTCCGCTTCGGCAGCCAGCGCCCAGGGCTTGCAAAACCTGGCTTTAGGGCTGCGAGAACGTCGCTATATTCCCCCTACATTGGGGAAGGTGAACGAATTTGAAGTTGCCGACAAACCGGTGTGGATTGAGGTCGGGGTCGTTTCGGTCTTTTTCCTGCTGTTCGGCACACACGAAGAAACCTACCTGGGTCTGTATGCGGCCGGTGTATTCATTCTACTTAGCATGACCGGCTGGGCGGTGACCAAACGGCTGTACAACCAGGTGAAAGATGAGTTTTCAATTGGCAAAGTGGGCGTGATGGTCGGGACGGTGATTGCCTCGCTGCTGACCACTGCGGCGACCTTGATTATTTTTGAAGAGCGTTTCTTAGAGGGCGCCTGGTTCTACCTGATCTTGATCCCGCTGCTGTACGCCTTCTTCACGTATGTCCGCAACCGCTTGGGAGCACCTTCGGCAATGATGGAATACCTCGGCCGGTTAGACGCCTCCCAATTGGCAGGCTTTGGGTTTGGGCAAACCAACCTGGTCAAACAGGATTCCAACGGCGACATGATCGATACAGTAGAAATCACCTGGCAGCCCGAACCGATTGAGAAAAGTGTGTGGCGCGATGAGCGCATTGAGCTGAACCGCATTGCGGTGCTGTTAGATGGTTCCATGTATGCCGCCCAGGCGATCCCCTACGCCGAGGCGATGAGCCGGGCAACCGGGGCACATTTAGTGCTGCTGTCCTCGGTAAAAAATGAAACCCAGGCTCAACAAGAAGTATTTGAAGAAACCAGCCAATTACGGCAAGAATACCTGAAGGGGGTAGCGGAAAACATGGCAGAGAACGGCCTTTCTGTTTCCACAGAAGTGCGGGCAGGCTACCTGGCCGATTCGACCAAAGCCCTGGTGGAAGAGCAAGAAATCGACCTGGTAATTACCTCCACGGTGGGCAAGTCTGGCAACCCGCACTGGCTGAGCGGCGGCATCTCCAGCAAATTGATGCGCAAGATCACCAAACCGGTGCTGCTGGTGCAGGTGACGGATGACGAAGCGGTCATGCAGCCGAAGATTGAACGGATCTTGGTTTCGCTGGATGGCTCGATCCTGGCCGAACACACCTTAGCTTACGCACGCGCGTTTGCCAAAGCCTTTGGCAGCGAGATCATCCTGCTGGCCGTGCCGCAGGTGCCGGAAGTGCAAAGCTACCGGGCACCCGACCAGGCGGTGGACCAGATTCGCTCGCAGATGGAAGAAACGATGGAAAACTTCCTGGATGCTGTCGGGCGCTCTTTGCGGGAAGATGGCTTGCAAGTACGTACCATGACCGAAGGTTCGCTGCCGGTGCGCACGATTGTCTCTACTGCCGAAGAAGAAAATACCGATATCATTATGCTGACCTCGCGCGGGCGGGGCGGGATTGACCGCCTGTTTATGGGCAGTGTGGCAGAAAGCGTGGTGTCCCAAAGCAACAAACCCGTGCTGATGGTGCCGGTGTATGAAGAACTGCCAGAACTGGAAGAAAAATTGGCCGCAGCAGAAAATGAATCCTGATTAAGGGATAACCTCACTAATTCAGACTTGAAAGAGTCAAATAACGATCTCGGTAATGTGCCTTGTACACATCCGAGATCGTTTTATATTTCCCTTTACAGCGCTTATGGCATTCTCAAAGTCGTTTGACAAATAAAAAATATTGAATGCAAAAATGGCGAAAAGGGCGGCGTAACATTACGAGAAAAGATTGTTTCTATCATGCCCCACCCGAATTGATGCCCTAAATTTCTGAGGTACGATCACCCTCCCCAAATTGGGGAGGGCTGAAAAGCCATTTCTAAGCAAAATGCTGGCGGGTGGGGCGTGAAAAAACTTACAAATTTTTATGAGCCAATTAGCGCCACACTCTGGAAGGGAAAGGAAAACAATTGATAAGTTCGCAGATAGGATAAATATGATTCACCGATTTATTCTTGACTTTGAGAAAACCATGTTTACAGCGCTTTCTCCTATCACCCAGGAAACGAATCCCTGGTAAGATTATTTGCAACACATTCCCAAATCCGGTGTTCTTTCCCTATAGCATTAATTGACAGGAGTTTAGCGATATGAGCCAAAAATTTGAACACAATGGCGGCACATTTAACGGTTATCTTGCCTCACCCGCGACCCCAAACGGAAAAGGAATCTTGTTTTTCCATGCCTGGTGGGGCCTGAATGATTTCATCCGCCAAACCTGCGACGCACTGGCGGGAGAAGGGTATCTGGTTTTAGCCCCCGATTACTACAACGGCAAAGTTGGCACGACGATTGAAGAAGCCGAAGCACTTACCGAAACTGTGGATTGGGACAATGCCGATAACTTGATCGCCACATCCGCCGCATACCTGGCCGCCCAACTCCCTGGCGAAAGCCCAAAGATGGGCGCCATCGGGATATCTTTGGGGGGTGTCTTTACCGTGAATGCGGCGATAGCATACAGCCAATGGATCAAAGCGGCTGTGATCTATTACGGCCTGGGGGAAGGCAATTTTGGCAAATCAAAAGCCGCATTTTTAGGGCATCTCGCCGAGCACGACCAATTCGATGATGCAGAAACTTACCAGGCATTTGAGAAACAAATCAAGGATGCAAAACTGGAGACTACCTTCTATACTTACCCAAACACCGAACACTGGTTTATCGAAACCGACCGGCCAGAATACAGACCAGAAGCCGCCCAACTAGCCTGGGAACGAACATTGGACTTTTTAGAAGCAAAGTTGAAATAAGCCCTCGGCAATCTGACCGGTTATTTTATAAAATCCTTCCAAGGTAACGATTGGAAGGATTTTTAATATGGGCACTTGCTAAAATTGTCACTATAATACTAAAGATAAAAATTGCACCATTCAGCTGATGACAACCAGTGTGAGGAGAGAGATGGCGACCAATCAAGACAAATCCCCCAAGAAAAAGATGAGTCTGGCTTTCCAGTTATTCCTTCTAGGTTTAGGCTCTCTCGTAGTTGCAATCCTCTCTTTTTGGCTTATCACGGCGTACTTTTTCCCCTGGTTTGCAAATAGTGTCGATCCATGCTCAAAGCGGGTTGATTGGAGCTTACTTGAAGGGTTTGCCGGGTTGGCGACCTTTGCGCTTGCCCTTGGTGGTGTCATCTTTGCAATTGTGGAATATTACCGGAACGAAAAGGCAGAGCAGCAAGAAGCGACCCGTATTTCTTATGAAACCTATACCAGCATCTTCGACCGGTTGATGACCCCGGAGCAAGAAGCCGCACGGCGCTGGGTGTATAAAAACATCCCTGTTTTGGAGGAAGAAGACAACAAAGAAGAATGGCTGCAAAAGGTGAGGGCTAAAGTGTACGCAAAACCGGCAGGATGGACGGGAGATACTGCGCCGGGAGAGCTGTATTTAAAAAGCATTCTAAATGTATTTGACTATATCGGCTTTGTGGCCGAGCACCATTGGGAAGTCGATAACGACTCCCTGGGATGGCTCAGCCCACCCCTAACAAAAGTATGGGAGCGGATCAAGCCTTACATTTTGCACGAGAGAATGAAACGACAAGAAGAAGATTATTACGCATCAGCGGAATATATCTGCGAGAAATGCGTAAAATGGCGAGAAGATCAAGAATATAAAAAATCTATTATTGAGATATAAAAAGAAATGAACATCCAAACACCTTCAAAACACAATCAAACCTTTCTAATACTTTTTGCCTGGCTGGCGATGGCCGTTGCCAGCCTATTACCCACCATCCTGCTGATCGAACTTGGGGGTGGACTGCCAGTTTGGTTCATGTGGGGACAGGTAGGCGTACTGCTGGGGCTGGCACTCGCCGCCCAAGCGTGGGCGAAACTGCGCCCCTTGCGCAACTTCATGCTGATCCTGGCAGGCATTTTGCTGACCGGCTACGCCGCCGGTAAAGTAAGCAGTTTACCTTTTTGGCAAAGCATCTTCCAGCAGGCAGGCCGCGGGTTTGCCCTGGACATGGCCGGCATCCAGTTAGAAAAATTGATTGCCACCCTGCTGATGATCGGGCTGCTGCTGGTGCTGGGCTACCGGCGTAAAGATTTCTTCCTCACCCCCGGCGACCTGCGCGCGCCGATCAAACCGGTGCGCTGGCTGGGTTTCCCCAAAGTAGAACCGTGGACGCATTTCGGCGGGCAGTACGCCATTTACCTGGGGTTGGGCATCCTGGTCTTCCTCATCCTGGGCGGGCAGCCTACCTGGGCAGGTGTCAAAGCCACCCTGCCGCTGCTGCCCATTATCCTGCTGCTGGCCGCGCTGAATGCCTTTAGCGAAGAAGTCACCTACCGGGGCTCGATGCTGGCCGGGCTGGAGGGAGTGGTCGGCCCGCAGCAAGCGCTGTGGAACTCCGCTCTCTATTTTGGCATCGCCCACTATTACGGGGTGCCTTACGGCATCCTGGGAGTCGCCATGTCTACCTTTATGGGCTGGTTTTTGGGGAAAGCCATGCTGGAAACCCGCGGCCTGTTCTGGAGCTGGCTGATCCATTGGGTGCAGGACATTTTGATCTTCTTTTTCATCGCGATGGGTTCCATCACCCCCGGAGGATAATTTTTTATGACACAAATCACCGAGTCGTTGATCCACTCGCAAAACCAATTAGGGGAAGGGCCACTGTGGCACGCCCAAGAACAAGCCCTGTATTGGGTCGATATTCACCAGAAACGCGTCGAGCGCTACACCCTGGCAGACGGCACCCGGCGCACAACCCAATTTGAGACGGCAGTAACCGCCCTAGGTGTGCGAGAAGCGGGGGGCTTTGTGGTTTCCACAGCGGACGCGCTTGGCTTATGGGACGGCGCATCGGATCAGGTGAAGGTACTGACACGGCCAGAAGCGGCGCTACCCCTCAACCGCTTTAACGATGGCGCGGTGGGACCGGCCGGGCGTTTTTGGGCTGGCAGTATGCAGGAGGACCTGCCCGCAGGCCAACCCGCTACCGGCAGCCTGTACAGCCTGGACGCGGCTGGAGAAGTGCGCAAAAAGGAAAGCGATCTGTTCATCAGCAACGGGCTGGGGTGGAGCCCGGACAAACGCAAGATGTACCTGACCGATTCCACCCGCCGCACGATCTACCAATACGACTACGACCCTGCCAGCGGGGAGATCGGCAAGCGCATTCCCTTGATCCACACTCCCGACGAACCCGGCGTACCCGATGGGCTGGCGGTGGACGGCGAAGGGTGCATCTGGAGTGCACGCTGGGGCGGCTGGAAAGTGACCCGCTACGACCCGGCCGGGAAACCGATGCGTGAGCTGACCTTACCGGTAGAACACCCCACCAGCTGCGCCTTTGGCGGGCCAGACCTGAATTTGTTGTTCATCACCTCGGCGTGGACGCCGTTAGATGCCGCTGCGCGCAAAGAGCAGCCTTTGGCAGGGGATGTGTTTTGTGTGGAGGTGGGGGTGCGGGGGCAGGGGGTGTATGCCTTTTCGGGATAAGCTGGGAGAATCTCCCAGCAAATGTTCACAATAGAAATAAACCAGCTGCATAGCTAATAGTTTATCCTAAGGCTATAAGCCTTTGTTCCTTGCCATACCTGAAGGTACTCTACTTTCACTTCGTTCAAGCCAATGCACTTGGCTTTTTATCACAACCTCCCCATTAAGAATTTCTTCTTATGTATTCATTCTTCCCGGAGGGGGCGACGTCGCCCCTGTCGGGTTTGCTCCGCAAAGCCGCACCCCAACCGGGACATAGTGATGTCCGACGAATTCGCTTTGCGAATTCGCACACCCCAAAATCCGCCATCTATGTTTTGTTTTTCATTATCCCTGGACTACCTTATCCGCTTTGTAAGACATTGGGCAATGTTTTTTTCTTATTAATTCGCTATTCTTTGCTATTCTTCCTATTTCCTCTTACAACCAGCCCAGCACCACGCCAAAGACGATGATGAGCAGCAGGTCAAAGGCGAAGATGCTGCCGACCGTGATCATCTTTTTCTTGAGGGTGTCCATGTCGTGCACCCAGAACGAGACCAGGAAGAAATGCAGGTAGCCGAATAAAAAGATCAGCCAGGGGGAATTTGCGTCCCACCACGGCCAGTCCCAGGTGAGTGCGCCGATGGCATTGAGCAGCACTTCGATAAAGACGCAGAAGGCCGCCCCAAACACGGCAATGAGCAGGCGATTAGGGATGCCCAAGACCTTGAGTTTTTTGTCTGCGGGCAGCATTTTGCCAAAGGCTACCCCCGCCACGGCAAACATAAAGCAAATCTCGATATTGAGGCCGATGAAAATTAAATAGGCCGTCTGTCCCGGCGCGCCCCACACCGGGGCCGTGCCATTGAAGTGAAAGAAAAGCGAATTCCAAATCTCGTTGAACCAATCCATGCCCCAAAAGGCCAACCCGGCGAAGACCAAATCCCAATTTTTGCGCTCCACCTCCATGGCGTATACATAGACCACAAAAGCGAACAGGGTGATGACATACCATTGATATTGGCCGCCATCCCGCAAAATAGAAAGCGCTCTTTGCGCTGCATCCGTAGGCATACGTTCCCTCCTTGAACAGGTTTTCTTAAATTATAGAGAGTTTTGAGGGGGAAGGGAATAAGGAAATGGAAATGGACAAGTAGGGAAGGGTTTGCGGGTTACACCCAAAACCCTCCCCGCAACACATCAAATAATTTTGACGAAAATTCTTTACCCGGAGATCAAGTTTTGGGTAGGTTAAACACAGAAATAAAGTTCACAGAAATGGACGACAATCCGTTTCTTGCTAATATGCCCCTGTATCGAGATTCCTCCTCGCCTTTGCAGAAAAAATACAGCTCTGCAAAGCCTCGGTCGGAATGACATCCTATCGTAGCGGGTAGGGTTTGCGAATTGTATCCAAAATCCTACCCTTGCATATAATCAAAATACTTTAATGAAAATCTTTTACCCGCCGGCCATGTTTTGGGCAGAGCAAACACAAATCACAGAGATGAACGACAATTCGTTTCTTGCTAATATGTTCCAGTAGGGGAGGGTTTGCGGATTGTACCCAAAATCTCACCCTTGCTTATACACCAAATTGTTTACGCGGGGTTCAGGTTTTAGGCAGGGTGCGGGTGAGGGCGGCACCGAGTAATACCAGGATGATAGTGGTGCCAAACATGAAGGGAAAGCCCCACAGGTCGGCGATCAGGCCGCTGAGCCAGGCACCCAAGGCCCCGGCCGCAAAGGTAAAACCCAGGATCAGGCCAGAGGCCAGCCCCATGCCGCTGGGAATCATGCGTTGGGCGATGACCACAATGATGCTGAAGGTAGCGCCGGTGAAGGCACCCGCCAGCGGGATGATGATATAGAGCAGCTCCGACCAGCCGAGCAAGGCGATCCCGGCGATAGGAAGGGCAGCCAGCACCAGGGCGACAGAAGCCACATTGCGTTTGCCATATTTATCGGCCAAGTTACCGCCGATGACATTGCCCAGGGCGGAACCGCCCATGAACAGCGCGGTTAGAAAGCCGTATTCGGCCGGCGTTTTGCCGAGCAGTTCAAAGTGTTTGGGCAAAAAGGTGACCATGTTCTGCTGCGACCAGGCTTGAAAAGCGGCCAACAAAGCGATGGCAAGCAGCGACCAGGTAAACAGTCTGGTAGGCGGTGTCTCTGGGGAAACAGAATCTTTCTTAGCAGGCGCAGCCACGGGGATAAGCTTGCCGGACATAAAAGCAAAGACGGCTGCCGGTACTGCCAGGGCACACAGCCATAGCAAACCCTGCGCGCCCACCTTTTGCAGCACTACGCCGCTGAGCATTGGGCCGATGAACAGCCCCATCTGGCCGAACAAAAAGAAGAAAGAAGCGGAAGAAGTCTCGCGGCCGTGGAACAATTCGCGGCCGATGAGGGTGGCCTGCATGGTGCCCGCCGGGTGAAAAGCGCCCGACCCCAAACTGGCAACCACCAACAAGACCAGCCCGGTGATGCCTGGCACTAAAATACCTGCCGAGAAGAATCCACCCATCCATAGGATACCGGCAGCCATCATCCAGCGCGGACCAACCCGGTCGGTAAGATAGCCGAACAAGGGCTGGACAAGCGCGGCGGCGACAATATAGATTGTGTTGAAAAAGCCCAGCTGGGCGATGGATAAATCCAGCGGTACGCTGAGAAAGGTAAACAATACCGAACGCTGCCCATTGAGGACATCTACTGTAAAGTGACCGAGTAAGGCTGAGAGCAAAAGTGCATTGGTAAAGATCGCCATAAGTCCTCGCTGTAATAAGAGATGTTAGAGACTATTGTTAGGGCGCAGCCGTTGGTATATGCCGCGCTCGGCAATCACCTCGCGGACGGACTGCGGTAAATAAAAACGGAAGGGGCGGCCTTCGGCCACACGCCGCCGAATCTGGCTGGAGGCAATCTCCAGCAAGGGTGCTTCGATAAATTTAATTTTGTCGCAAATACCGGGGAAAGCTGCGTTTAGCGGTTGCAGGTCCAGGTCGTCCTGCGGGCGGCGCATCACACCAATATAGTCACAGGCATCCACAAATTCTTCCGGGCGGTGCCAGTCGACCAGCAGACCATCCAAGGAATCGCCGCCCATCAAATAGATGAGCGTATCGTTGGGGTACGCCTGACGCAAAAGGTGGAGCGTATCGGCCGTAAAGTGCGGCGGCTCCCGGTCAATGTCGACGCGAGAAAGATCAAAGCCGGGGTGCCCGCTGATGGCGGCAGAAAGCATCGCCAGGCGGTCTTCCACCGGGGTGAGTTCTAATCCTTGTTTGTGGGGTGGGTCGGGGGTGAGGACAAAGAGAAGCGTATCCAACTCAAGCTGGTATTGGGCTTCAGCAGCTAAAATCAGGTGTCCAAAATGGGGCGGATCGAAGGTGCCCCCAAAAATGCCGATGCGTTTTGGCCGGGTCAAACGGTCAGTCCTCCCACTCCAGCTCGTAGTCGCCAATGTAAACGGTTTCCCCTTGTTTGATGCCTGCCTCTCGCAGGGCTTCATCTATCCCCAGGGCTTCTAGAATGCGCTGGAAGCGGCGAATCGACTGGTCGTACTCCCAATAGGTCATTGCCGCGGCACGTTCAATCGCCTGCCCAATCACCCGGAAGCCATCATCAGCACGTTTTAGAGTGAAATCGTTGGGATCGGTTTCCGGCCGGTACACAGGAATTTCTGCAACCGGGGGCGCTTCGGGAATTTCGGCCAGTTTTTGGGCTGCCCGATAGAGCAGCTGGCGTACGTTCTCGCCGCTGACGGCAGAGATGAGGATCGGTTTCTCTACACCGTGGGCTTTGAGCGCTTTTTCATATTCCGGCCACAGGTCGCGCACATAGGGCAGGTCGGCTTTGTTGAAAGCCACAATCTGGGGTTTATTGCCCAGGTCTTCGTCAAATAAAGCCAGCTCGGTGTTGATCTGGGCAAAGTCGGCCACCGGGTCTTCAGAGAGGCCATCCAGCAAATGGATGAGCACACGCGTGCGCTGCACGTGGCGCAGGAAGTCATGCCCCAGGCCGATGCCCATGTGGGCGCCTTCAATCAGGCCGGGAATGTCTGCCAGCACCAGGGTATTGTCTTCGTCCAGGTGGGCAACACCCAGGTTAGGCTGCAAGGTGGTAAAGGGATAATTCGCGATTTTGGGGGTCGCGTTGGTAACTGCCGAAAGGAAGGTCGATTTGCCCGCATTGGGCACGCCGACAATGCCGACATCGGCAATTAATTTCAATTCCAGGCGCAGGTTCTTTTCTTCGCCGGGTTCGCCGCGCTCGGCAATACGGGGAGCCTGATTGCGGGAAGTGGCAAAACGCGCATTCCCTCGCCCGGCACGGCCGCCTTTACATACAACCAGACGCTGGCCTTCATCCACCAGGTCACCCAAGACTTCATCGGTGTCGGCGTTATAGATAATCGTCCCTGCGGGGACTTTGATCTCCAGGTCAGGGGCAGATTTCCCCGTCATGTTGCTTCCGCCACCACCTGCGCCATCTTCGGCTCGGTACAGGCGGCTGCGTTGGAAATCGTACAAGGTGTTTATATGGCGCGTGACAACCAGGACGACATCGCCACCCTTGCCGCCATCTCCGCCGTCGGGCCCACCACGGGGCACGTATTTTTCACGCCGGAAATGCACTGCGCCGTCTCCCCCCTTGCCAGACTGCACCCTGATCTCTACCTGGTCTATAAACATAGCGAGGTATTATATCATGGGGCAAGAAAACGGATTCAACCAGAAAACCCAAAACGCAAACAAGTTTTTATTTCAACGAAGCTAAATTCAGTAGGAAATTTGCCCTATTCCCCTAAAATTGGAGGATTCTGTTTTATAATTCGCTATTATAGGTCAACTTATGCGTATTTGTAATAAGTAATCATAACTTTCGTATTGAATCTCATGTGGAATATTTTAAAGGGAGGCCAATCGTCCTTTTAACGAATTATTAGGGAAATTATTCATTATACAAAGGAGAAAACCATGAAAGTCGTCATTTTTGCCGGGGGGTTTGGAACACGAATCAGCGAAGAGACCACCATCAGGCCGAAACCAATGATCGAAATCGGGGGACGCCCCATCTTATGGCACATTATGAAAATCTATACCCAGTATGGGTTTGATGATTTTATTATTTGCTGTGGGTATAAAGGGGAATATATCAAGAACTATTTCATCAATTACAGCTTGCTCGCCTCCGACATTCAAGTGGATCTAAAAAATAACCACATCAAAAGGCTGAAAGAAAATGGGGAACAGTGGAAAGTGACCCTGGTAGATACCGGCACAGGCACTATGACCGGTGGACGACTGAAACGCGTGCAGGAATACATTGGCGATGAAACCTTCTGCCTGACCTATGGGGACGGCGTCTCCGATGTGAATATCAACGATCTGATCGCCTTCCATAAAAAGGAAGACAGCATTGTGACCCTGACCGCGGTGCAGCCGCCGGGACGCTTTGGGGTCTTCTCTCTGGAGGAGAACCAAACCAAGATAACCAACTTCAGGGAAAAACCCAGAGGTGAAAATGCGTGGATCAACGGCGGTTTTTTTGTGGTGGAACCGGAAGTTTTTGATTATATTGAAGGCGATGATACCGTATGGGAACAGCAGCCCCTGCACACCTTATCGCAATCGGGAAAACTTTCTGCCTACCAACACAGCGGCTTTTGGCACGCGATGGATACATTAAGCGACAAGAATAAATTAGAAGCACTTTGGCAATCGGGGAATCCCCCCTGGAAAATTTGGGCATAACTACAAAGGCAAGGTAAAAGACGAATGAAAATCTTACTGACAGGAACGGAAGGCTTTATTGGGTCCATTATGGCCCCCTATTTTACAAAGCGCGGGCATCAGGTCAGCGGGTTAGACACCGGCTTTTTTAAAGAAATTGACCTGTACCCCAGAGAAACCATCCACACGATTTATAAGGACACCCGTGAAGTGACGCCGGATGACCTGCGCGGGTACGATGCCGTGGTACAGCTGGCAGAACTTTCTAACGACCCGATCGGGCAGTTAAAACCGGACATCACTTTCAAGATCAACCACGAAGGCACCGTGCAGCTGGCCAAGATGACCAAAGAGGCCGGGGTGCCCCGCTTCATCCATTCTTCCTCTTGCAGCGTGTATGGCAAGAACGTGGGCGGGGATGTAAAAGATGAGACCTCCGAGCCGATCCCGTTGACAGCCTACGCCGAGTGCAAGGTGCTGGTGGAGCAGGAAGTTTCCAAGATGGCGGATGATACTTTCTCGCCGACCTTTTTGCGCAATGCCACCGTGTACGGGCCGTCTCCCCGCATGCGCTTCGACCTGGTGCTAAACAACCTCTCCGGGCTGGCATGGACGAAGAAAGAGATCAACCTGACCAGCGACGGCTCGCCCTGGCGGCCGCTGATCCATGTGGAAGATGTGTGCGAGGCATTTGCCTGCGTGCTGGAAGCGCCCAGGGATGTGGTGCATAACCAAATTTTCAACGTGGGCAAAACCGAAGAGAATTACCAGATCAGAGAAGTGGCGGAAATCGTTTCAGAGACTTTCCCCGGCTGTAAGCTGACGATTGGGAACAGCGATGGGGATGACCGCAGCTATAAGGTGAACTTTGACAAAATCCGGCAGGCGATCCCGACATTTGAATGCAAAAAGACCCTGCGGGATGGGGCAGAAGACTTGCGAAAAATTTTCGAACAAATCGACCTGACCGAAGAACTGTTCACCCACCGCAACTTTACCCGTCTGAAACAGCTCAACCACTTGATCACCAGCAACCAGATTGACGACGAATTTTATTGGGTGTAGCCATGCAATTTGCTGCCACAAAACTAAAAGATGCCACAATTGTTGATTTGAAAAAGCTGGAAGACGAGCGCGGGTTCTTTGCCCGGGCTTTCTGCCAGGAAGAATTCAAAGAGGCCGGGTTGATCCCGGATGCGGTGCAGGCCAATATTTCCTACAACAAGTTCAAAGGCACCCTGCGGGGAATGCACTTCCAACGCGCCCCCCACGAAGAGACCAAATTCATCCGCTGCACCAAAGGCGCTATTCTGGATGTGATCATCGACCTGCGCCCCGATTCGGAGACCTACATGCAGTGGCTGGGCGTGGAGCTGACCGCTGAAAATTACAAGATGCTGTATGTGCCGCGCGGCTTTGCCCACGGGTTCCAAACGCTGGCGCCAGACACCGAAATCTTTTACATTGTCTCGGCCGCCTATGCGCCCCAATCGGAGGGCGGGGTGCGCTACAATGACCCGCAGTTTGGCATCGAGTGGCCGCTGCCGGTAAGCACAATTTCGGATAAAGACGCCAACTGGCCGGATTACCAGAAGATCAACTGAGAGAGGGTATGAATGTACATCATTGATAAAGAATTGAAAAAACTGGCCCAATCCGGTAAAAGCATCCGGGTGGGGATGATCGGCGCCGGGTTCATGGGGCGGGGAATCGCCTACCAGATTGTGAATGTGTTCCCTGGCATGACGCTTGCCGGGATATACAACCGCCATCTGGATGGCGCGGAAAGAGCCTACCGGGAAGCCGGGGTAGAAGAATTTTCCCAACCGGCAAATGTAGCCGAGCTGGAAGATATGGTGGTAAAAGGCCAATATGCGGTGACGGATGACCCGCTGCTGCTGTGCCAGGCAGACAATATTGATGTGATCCTGGAAGTCACCGGGGATGTGGCCTTTGGGGCCATGGTCATGCTGGAAGCGATTGCGCACAACAAACATGCCCTGACCTTCAGCGCAGAGCTGGACAGCACCGCCGGGCCGATCCTGAAAGTGAAAGCCGACAAAGCCGGGGTGGTGTATTCCAACTGCGACGGCGACCAACCGGGCGTGACGATGAACTTGTATCGCTTTGTGGTTGGTATTGGGATGAAGCCGGTACTGTGCGGCAATATCAAAGGGCTGCAAGACCCCTACCGCAACCCGACCACGCAGGAAGCGTTTGCCAAAAAGTGGAAGCAAAAAGCGCACATGGTAACCTCGTTTGCAGATGGTTCTAAAATCTCTTTCGAGCAGTCGATCATCGCCAATGCCACCGATATGCGCGTCAGCCAGCGCGGGATGGTCGGCCCAACGGTAGAGCCGGGCAAACACGTACAGGAATTATTTGACCTCTACCCGCTGGACGAAGCGGCCCAAGGGCATGGCTTTGTCGATTATGTGGTGCGCGCCACGCCGGGGCCGGGGGTGTTCGTGTATGCGACCAACGACAGCAAACTACAACAGCACTACCTGAACCTGTATAAGCTGGGCGAAGGGCCGTATTACTGCTTCTACCGTCCGTATCATTTGTGCCATTTTGAAGTACCCAACAGCATTGCGCGTGCCGCCCTGTTTGGGGATGCAACCATCACGCCGCTGGACGGCCCCAAGGTGGAAGTGGTTGCCACGGCAAAAACCGACCTGAAGAAAGGGGATACCCTGGATGGAATTGGTTACTACATGACTTACGGGGAATGTGAGAATGCGGATGTGGTGCAGCAGGAAAATCTGCTGCCGATGGGGGTCGCACCGGGCTGTGTGCTGACCAGAGACATCGCCAAAGATGAAACGCTTTCGTATGAGGATGTGATCGTCCCCGAAGGGCGTTTGATCGACCAACTGCGGAAAGAACAAGCCGCCCACTTTGGCCTGGCGTAACGCGCCTAAGAACGCCAGTTTTCCCGGATCGCCAAGGCTTCGTCGAAGATGGCGAGCATCTGGGTGACAAAACTCTCAATTGAAAATTCTTGAAGGACGTATTCTTTGGAAACGTCCTTCATTTTTTGTACGGCTTCTTTATTTTCGGGGGCGCTGACCCATCGGATCGCCTCGACAAAGGATTGAGGATCGCTGTCTACAATCAGGCCGGTTTCCCGGTCAACCACATAATCGCTGATGCCAAGGGCATTGGTGACCAACACAACTTTGCCAAGGGTAAGCGCTTCCATGGTAGTGAGCAGGCCGACGGTGCGTTTCAGCCCGGTTTGCAGCGGCACCACGACCATCTCGGCGGTGCTCATCAGCTGGATGTATTCTTCCAGGCTCACCCACTCGCCGCATACGTTGAGGGGCAGGTCCGTCCGGCCTTCCACATGCACCGAGGCGAGGATAAATTGATATTCGGGCAGTTGACGGGCAGCTTCGATCAGCGGTTCGTAATTGCGGAAGGAGTTCCCCCCAGCGAAGATCCTCCCAGGGACTTCCTCGACTTCGCTTGGCGTGCTGGCGCGTTCGGGGAGCATGAAAAGACGGCACAACCGCATCTTCTGCGGGGCGACACCCCATAACTGCGGGAAAAGGGTCAGCTCTTCTGTAGAGTAGACGGAATACAAGGCCACGCCGCGGTCGACCAGACGCATCACAAAGCGTTCTATGCCGCCCCCACGGCCTTCATTGGGAGCATACATCTCCCCATAAATGATCACCGCCGGGCGAATGCGTTTTGGCAGAAAGCCGATCAAAAGAGTGAGCAGTAATTCCGGTTTCAGGTAACCGCGCGTGCTGTAAAAGAGGAGCACTTTTGCCCCCCAAGATTCCTTAACCAACTGAAAGAAGAATTTCAACTCAACCCAGGGATTAAATTTTTTCCGGGGCAGCGTTTCTAAATAACGTGGGGCTTCGATCAGTTTGGCTATTTTTGCAAATCGTTGATCTCTAAACCCGTCTAAGAATGTGGTAGCAGCCCATTTATCATTTTTCATGTTCCAAGCACCTAAAATGAAGCAGAATGAATTCTGTCAAATTATACATGATTTAGCCGAAATAAGAAAAAAATATAGAATCCCCTGTTTACAAACTTCCTATTTGTATCTTATTTGTGTTTGATTGCACGAATTAGATTTTTATGGTAAATTGAACCTACCAATTTACGGAGTGAAACCAAATGACACAAAAAAGCATACCAGATATCGTTATAGGACGGTTACCGGTATACCTGCGGGCATTATCACGTATGCTCCAGCAGGGACGCCAGGTAACATCATCCCAGGAGTTGGGAGAACACCTGGGTATATCGGCCGCACAAATTCGGAAAGACCTTTCTCAATTTGGCGAGTTCGGTAAACAGGGCACGGGATACAATATTGAATTCCTTGCCTCCAACATTCAAGAAATTCTGCATGTAGATAAAATATGGGACGTCGTCGTGATTGGCGCAGGTGATGTTGGGCACGCGCTTGCTAATTACGGCGGTTTCCATCAACGCGGATTCCAGATCACCCACATCTTTGACAAAGACCCCAAGAAGGTCGGTAAAAAGATGAACGGCTTTCCCGTGTTGAGTGTGGATGACTTGAAAGAAACCATAGAAAAAGCAGGCATTAAAATCGCTATGCTGGCCATTCCCGCAGAATTTGCACAAGATGTGGTTGACCAATTGGTTGAAGCCGGCGTGAAAGCGATCTTGAACTATGCCCCGGTCAATTTATCTGTACCACAAGGCGTTCGTGTGCAGTATATCGACCCGGCCGTTCACCTGCAAAACATGACCTTTTATTTGGACTAATATCCAAAAACCTATCTAAAGAGTAACCTCCCTGTTCTAGGGAGGTCTTTTTGGTTTTAATTGGTCATAAAAAATTCAGCTCAGGCTGCTTCCCCCAAGAGAACAACTTCAATATGCTGGTTGAGAAATTCCGGGCGGGGTGCGCCGTGCATGTGGGTAAACTGCCCAAAGGTGTACCCGCCGGCCACCGGCACGCGCCGGCCGATCACCTCACACACCGCATCAATCTCGGCACCCTCATAGCCCTGGAAAAGCATTTGCCAGGAAAGATCGGTAAATACCAGCGCCAGGCGTGGGGCAGCCCCTTCTAGGGCCTGCAAGGCATCTTTAGCGGCCTGACGGGCAGAAGCCAGACATTTATCGCGGCTGCCGACCAGGAGATGCACAAAGTCATCTTTTTTGAAATGGGTGTTCATCCGCAAGCTGCCATCCGCCTCTACCTGAATGGGGGTGCGCACAGTGAGAGGACGATTCTCCTGCTGGACACCAAAGGGATACAAACGCACCAGGGTGTTCAAAGGCGGCATTGCCCATTCCCTGGGGGTATGACCGAACAAATTAGCGTAGGCTTCGGAGGCGGGCAGGTCGTTCAGGCTGCGCACCCACGCGCCGCGCGCCGCAGTGATCTGGAACCCGGTACCAACCGGCTGCCAACCATGTGCAGTACCCACCCCGACCCGAAGATGTTTGCCGGAAAGGAAACCGGCGGCCAGCCCACCTTCGCCAAATTTATTGCCGCCCAACTGGTAAGTATGTCCTAAACGAATATCACCGCCGGCCAGACAACCGGCAAAGCGGTAGCGGCCTGGGGGAAGACTGCTGACCAGTTCATCGTAGCCTTCGGCAAGCCCATCCGCCACGACCATCAGCAGCCCGGTCTTGTCCGGGGTCACATCTAAAGTTTGCAGCATCTTGCGGGTGAGGGCTTCTGCGCCTCCTGAGAGATGCGGCATCCATTCGGTCTGGCATTGCAGGGTATGATCGACCACCAAGGCAACCACCACCGAACGGCGGTGACTGCCCGATTGGGTGATTTCGCCGGTGGTGCTGAACCCCAGCATGGGCACATCCCCAATTTGGGTTTGGGCCGCATTGAAAATTGCCTGAAAATCGTATTCAATCGAGGCAATAATAAAAGCAAAGCTGACCTGCGCATTGCCGATCGACATGCGGGCCTGATACACCGCCCGCGCCACAGCTTCGCGGCCTTCTACGGAAAAAGCTTGCCCAACTGCCACAGACATTGCCATCTTATTCCCTCACTCCCTCAGCCACAGGCACGGTGAATTGGAAATTGGAACCCTGCCCAAATTCACTCTCGAACCACACCTTACCGCCCTGCATTTCCACCAGATAGCGGGTGATATTAAGTCCCAGGCCGGTGCCGGGGGCGGTTTCTTTACCCTCTTCGGTACGGAAATACTGCTGGAAGATGCGGTGCTGGTCTTCTTCTTTAATCCCAATCCCAGAGTCGACAACTTCAATATGGATCACCTGCGGGGCGCCTTCTGTGTCCCATTGGTTCTGGGTCTGGGCAGCCCGGATGATGATCTCGCCGTTTTCGGGGGTGTATTTAATCGCGTTGCTGGTCATGTTGGTAATGATCTGCACCAGGCGGTTGCGGTCGCCCCAGGCTTGCGGCAGCTCGTCGGGGAGTTCGACGACCAATTGGTGCGATTTTTCTTCCACCAGGGCACGCGTGCTGCGCACAACTTCCTCAACCACATCAGCGATAGAAACAGGGGCAAATTCCAAATGCAGGCGTCCGGCTTCAATCCGGGAAATGTCGGCCAGGTCGGAAACCAGGGTGGCCATGCGCTGAATATTGGAGCGAATGGTATTGATGAATTCCATCTGCGGGCCGGTCACTTCGCCCACACTGCCGGCAGCCAACAGATCGGCATAGCCGCGGATAGAGGTCATCGGCGTTTTTAGCTCATGGGAAACAAAGGAAACAAATTCACTTTTTGCCAGGTTGGCATGCTGCACTTCGGCATACAACTGGGCATTCGAGATAGCAATGCTGGCGTGGTCGCTGAGGCGGGTGAGGAAGTCTACGGTTTGCTCCTCATAGGGCGTCACCGCTTCGCTCTCCAACAAGAGCAAGCCAATCACTTCCACCTCGCGCCGGATAGGGATGACCAGCTGGCGGTTGGCTCGCTCATGCAGACAGGTGTGCGCTTCGTCTGTTTCCCCTGTTTGCTGCAAACGGCCTTCCGCCACGGCGGCGGCCAACAAAGGCAAATCCAGCGGGAGGATGCCTTCTGTATAACGGTCTAATTGATGCTCGAAACCCTGAGAAGCCATCACCCGCAGGCCGTCTTTTTCCACCACACCGACCAAACCCGCCAGCGAATTCGATTGGCGCATGGCCCATTCCAGGGTGATTGACATCGCGGTGGAGACTTCCAGGGATGTGTTTAATTCGCGGTCAATGCGCTGCATGACGGAAAGCTCTTCCACCCTGCTGGAAAGCGCCTGGTCGGTCTGGGTATAAAGGCGCACATTTTCGACAGCGACGGCCGCCTGCCCGGCAAAGGCATTGAGCAGTTCCTGGTCATCGCGGGTAAAGGGCATGCCGTCTTTTTTGTTGAGCACTTCCAACACGCCGACCACACCGCCTTTATAGATCATGGGCACCACCAGCATGCCGTGGGTGACAAAGCCGGTTTCCTGGTCAGACTGGGCATGCCAATCGGGGTTTTGCTCCACATTATTAACGATCAACGGCTGCATGGTTGAGGCGGCTTTACCGGCCAAACCTACATCAATGGGATGGCGATCGCCGAGGAATTGATCAGCTACCGGGCCAACCACCACTTCGTAAACCAATTCTTTGGCCTGCTGATCGACCAACAGCAAACTGCCTGCTTCGCAGTTGAGAATTTCCACCGCGCTGTGCATCACATTCTTCAACAGCGGGTCAAGTTCCAGGGTAGATGTAAGGCCGCGGGTAATTTCATTCAGGCTGGCAAGCTGGCGGGCGCGCGTCTCAGATTCTTGCAGCAAGCGGGCTTTGACAATCGCACCGGCTGCCTGGTCGGCAATCGCCTGCAAGAAATTGTATTGGTCTTCGGTGTAAATAATGGCCGGGTTACTGCTGCCTACAGCGATCACGCCAATCGTTTCCGCCCCGGCATTGAGGGGCACACCCATCCAGGCGAACACGTTTGTTTTGTTGGGGTAAATGCGCCGGTTGCGGCATTCCTGCTGATAATCATCGGTGATGATATAGCGGCGGTTTTGGAGGACTTCCCGCTCCAGGCCGTAGCCCAGCGGGATTACTTCTTCCTCTAATTCGGTCATGCGCTGATCGCCCTGCACCCAAAACACATGCCGCAGCAGTTGGGTGGTGGCATTGTAGAGGGTGATGTTGAAATCATCGACCGGGATGACCTGCCGGGTTTGGGCGTGCAGCAGTTCGAGGATGTCATCAAAAGCGAGGGTGACATTGACACCCTGCGCCACACGGGTAAGCACGTTCATTTCATGCACCCGGCGGTCTTTATCGGCCATCACCTGGGCACGGTCGATGGCGGCAGCAGCCTGGTTTGCCAGAGCTGTCAGAAATTCCAGGTCTTGGGCGGTATATTTTTCGCCGGAGTTGCGCGGCCCCAAGGCCAACCAGCCCGAAAGCCGCTCCTGCCCATGCATGGCAATGAACAGCTGGGCACCCAACAAAGCCAGACGCGGGCGTTCGTGTTCTAATTCGGTAGAAAGCATCTGCTCTTCGTCGAGGAAGAGGGTGGTGCGTTTGCTGGAAAGCGAATGCACCAAACCGCTGTTGGGCGGAAAGCGAATATCGGTAGTGGGGCGCTCATCGGCGCCATAGGCGGCCTCGTAGCGATCTACCAGCGCATCGTACACAAAGATATGCAAGCGAGCCGGGGTCAGATTCTGGTTGATATACTCACGGAGCAAAGCCGCTACCCTGGAAAGCTCGACGGCCTGACGAAGATCGTTGGTAAAAGCTTCCATCTGCTGCTGGTAGAGGCTGCCCCCGCGGTAGAAAAACGAATCGACCAGGTTTTGCACCTGGGTGCGGAAGGGGTTGATCAGCAGGGCAAACACAAAGACCATCACGCCGATCAAGAAAGGGCTGCTGACAGAAACAATGTCCTGGAATAATAAACTGATCCCGCTGACCACAGCCGCGTAGCCCAAACCGGAGAGCAGGGTGAGAATGATGTACATGAACACCCGGCTGATAATAAAGTCGGTGTTGACCACCCGGTAGCGAATGATGGCATAGGCAATGGATAGGGGGAACAAGACCAGCGGCGCGACCACTACAATGAGCGGAATTTCTAAAAATGCCCAGGAAGTGATGCGCCCTAATTGATAAATGCTGATGGGCACCAGCGCCAATGCGCTGCCCCAGGTCACGATCCGGATTTGTTCCAACTCTACCGGAGATTTGGTGATAAAGCGGCGAAAGGCAAGATTGACAAAAAAGAAGAAAAAGGCAAAAGCGGTAAACTGGAACAGGCGCGTCCAGGCATTCCCGATTTCAAAGGGGTTGCCGGGGTTGAAGACAACCGACAAAGGCACAGCGGCAAACCCTAACCCAATCAGATATCCGGCAAAACGGGCAATTGGGAAACGCTGCACAGCGGCATAGGCAGCCGGGAACAATAGAGTAAAGTGCACTACCGCGCCGGCGGCCAACCCGGCAGCAACCAGCCAGAAGGGCACCAGCCTGTGGGTCGTCCACACATCAAACCATGCGCCGAGCAGCAAAGCCAGGGAAGCGGCAAGAATGGCAAATGATCTGGCAGCCGGGTCATCGGCACGGGCGCGCAGCACCCACATCCCCGCGCCCAAAAAGAAAACAGCTGCCCCAAAAGGCAGGTAGAAATACATGATGCGTTCGTAACTGGAGGACTGCGTGAGGGTGATGCTGTGGCTGCTGGTATGCCCGCTGCGGGCGCGGAAGCCTAAGTCTACGAGATCCCCCACCTGATAGCCGGACAACACCGATTGCAGATCTCTTGCGGATTGGATAGTATGCCCATCCACTGAAATGAGCACATCCTGCACGGTGACGCCGGGGTAATAGGCTTGCTGTTCCCATTGAAAATGCGGCTGCTGCACATTGCCAATCACCATACCCGGATCGAGATACATCCCCAGCGAAGGCTGCCCGAACCAGGTGAAAGCCAACAGCAGCGCCACAACCAGGGCAAACAGCACAACTACCTGATAGATAAATACCAGTAAGGGGGCTAAACGGCGCCAGACGACGCCGGTAGAGACCTGGGTTGATGGGAACGCGTTTGCCTCATCCATAAGTACTTCAATTGTATGCAAGAGTACGGCCAGAGGCAAGGCAACTTCAATGACATCTAAATGACAGTTTCGTACGTGCGGTGGGCAAGAAACTGTTTTTGCGTTTTTATTCTATCGGCTTACTCTTCGCGGTTGGTGAATTCTACCGATTGCTCCACATAGGCCAGACTTTGGTGCCGGAAGTAGGTATTGTACAGGTCGGCATAATGCCCATTGGCTTTCAGCAAGCTGTCGTGGTTGCCTTCTTCAATGATGCCGCCATTTTCCAGCACAATGATGCGGTCGGCGGCGCGCACGGTAGACAAACGGTGGGCGATGAGGATACTGGTGGTATCACGCAAGATCAAATCTAACCCTTGCTGAATCTGCCACTCGGTGAAGGGGTCAATGCTGGCAGTGGCTTCATCCAGGATGAAGATAGCCGGCTTTTGCACCAACACGCGCAGCAGCGAAACCAGCTGGCGCTGCCCCATAGAGAGACGGCCGCCGCGTTCGCCCACTTCGGTTGCCAGCCCTTGCGGGAGGGTATCGAGCCATTCGCCTTCGCCAATCTTGTTTGCCAGGGAGAGGATTTCTTCATCGCTGGCATCCGGGCTGGCATAACGAATATTCTCTACCACCGTCCCAGAGAATAGGAAGGGGATTTGAGAGACAATCCCTAACTGGTGGCGGTAATCGATCAGATCGAAGGTGCGGATGTCGTGACCGTCAATTAACACTTCGCCACGCTGATATTCGTAGAAACGGGCAACCAGTTTGGCAATCGAGGATTTCCCCGCGCCGGTGTGCCCCACCAGGGCGATATTCTCCCCCGGTTTAATGTGCAGGTCAAAGTTCTTCAGCACCTGTTCTTTGTCAGAATAAGCAAAATCCACCTGTTTGAACTCAATCTCACCGGAGAGGCGCGGGACGGCGTTGTGGGCCACCTGCACCACCTTGGGTTCGGCGTCAATCAAAGCAAAGGCTCGCTCAGAGGCAGACAAACCGGATTGCAGCTGCGTCCAGAAGGAAGAAAGGTTGAGCACCGGGAACCAGAAACGATCCAGCGCCTGCATGAACAGATACCATGCGCCTACCGTGATCGCCCCGGAAGCAGCCATCGTGCCGCCCACGTAGAGCAGCAAGGCGGTGCCAAACCCGCCCAGCGTATTGAGAGATGGGAACACCAGGGCCAACACCGCGCCGCGCTGTAAGTTGACTTTAAAGGAAGTCTTATTGGCGTCGTCAAACTCGTCAAAGATGGTGGTTTCCTGGCGGAAGTTCTTGGCTACACTAATGCCGCTGACCGTTTCTTTGATGGCCGCATTTACGTTGCCCATGGCGCGCATGCCGCGGCGGGTAACCTTGCGGGCCAGGCGGCGGAAGCTGAGCGCCACCAGAAAGACCAGGGGCATAATGCCGAGCAGCCACAAGATGAGAGTCGGCTCGGTAGAAATGAGCACCGCGGCCACGATGATCGCCTGCACCAGCTGGGTAGCCAGATCGGTGACCAAGATGATCATCTGCCCAAATTCGCGCGTGTCGGACGTGATGCGGGAGACGATACGGCCGGAGGAAAATTCATCGTAGAAAGAAAGGTCGTGCCCGGCAGCCGCGCGGAAAGCAGCCACACGAATGTCCATGATCACATCCTGGGTAGCACGCACCAGCAAACGGCGGCGCACCCAGTTAGCACCCCAAACAAACACCCCCGAAGCCAGCACCGCACCACTAAGGATCCAGATATCTGCATCGGTCATCTGCTGGCTGAGTTCATCCACCGTCTGGCTGACCAGAATCGGCACGGCAGCCCCGGCTACCGCGATCAGGGTGAGGAAAATAGCCACCACACCCAGCCGTTTGGCCTGGGGGCGGAAATATTTAATAATGCGCCGGATCAGTTCTTTGTCTGAATATTGGCGGTCATATGCTTCGGTATCTAATCCTGAAAAGAAACCCATAGTGTTTTCCTAAAATATCTTCCTGATGATCTTTTCGTGTTCGAAAGGCTAGTCGCTGAAAATCTGGCGGTAAGCCTGCGAGGTTTTTAACAATTCTTCGTGGCTGCCGATGGCGGTCACCTGCCCTTTACGCATCACCACGATCAAGTCTGCCCAGCGGATTTGGGAGAGGCGGTGGGTGATGATAAAGGTGGTGCGCCCTTTGGCCGCGGCGTAAATGGCCTGCTGGATCTTGTCTTCTGTGGCGCTGTCGATGGCGCTGGTGGAATCGTCCAAAACAAGGATGCGCGGGTCGGTGAGGAAGGCGCGTGCCAGTGCAAGGCGTTGGCGCTGCCCACCAGAAAGGGTCACCCCGCGCTCACCAATCACCGTATCGTAGCCATCCTGGAATTCAAGGATAAATTCGTGCGCCTGGGCTGCTTTGGCCGCGGCGATAATTTCTTCCTGGGTAGCCTGCGGATTGCCAAAGGCAATGTTTTCGCTGATCTTGCGGGAGAACAGGAAGATGTCCTGCTCAATGATCGAAACCTGCTGGCGGAGGGATTCCAATTTCCAATCGCGCACATCAATGCCATCGATCAACACCCGCCCGCCGGTGACATCGTACGTGCGGTTGATCAGCTTCATCAGGCTGGTCTTACCGGTGCCGGTTTGCCCGACAATTGCCACCGTCTGCCCCGGAGAAACTTTAAAGGAAACCTTTTCAATCGCTTCATCCTCATCGTCTTCGTAGGAGAAGCTGGCATCGCGGAATTCCACTTCGCCGCGCATTTCGCCTTCGTGCCCGGCTGTGTTCTGGTCCAGGTTGGTTTCCATATTGATCAAATCCAAAATGCGGCGGGCGCCTGCAATCCCCAGAGAAACCTGGGAATACGCGAACAGGGAGGCAAAGGTGGGGAAGCCAAATAACTGCATGAGGCCAAAATAGCCAACTACATCGCCAGCCGAGATAGCACCCTGCTTGAAAAGCAAGAGAGAGTGCAGCAAACCAGCCGCCTGGATCACACCCAGCAAGAGGTAGGGCAGGTAGCGGGCTTCAATATCGCCCTGGCGGACAGAGGAGTCTCGGAACTGCTGGGCATTGTCCTCAAAGCGTTTGATCTCGCTGGTTTCCTGCGCCATGCCTTTTACGGTTTCAATACCGTCAATCGCTTCGGCCAGGCGGGTATTGAGCGTCCCGAAGGATTTACGCACCCAGGTAGCCACCGGGTTCAACTCGCTGAGGTACTGCCAGATGAGCAGGAAATAGAGAATGAGGAACACCAACGGGGCGATCATCAAACTGGGGTGGTAGCGGGGGGCCATAATGATCGGCAAGAGGATAAAGTTGGCCGAACCAACCACCAGGTTAAGGCCGGGGCTGAACATGAAGTTAATTTCGCGCACGTCGTTGGTGGCGCGCGCCATGGTGTCACCGACCGGCTGCAAGTTATGGAAGGTCATGCTCTTGCCCAACAAGCTGACATACAGTTCATCCCGGATGTCGCGCTCGAAGAGCTGCCCCAGCCACTCGGCGCTGAAGTTGCGAGCGAACTGGAGCACCCCACGCACCAACTGGGTCCAGATGATCATCCAAACAATTCCTTTGAGGATGTCCATATTGGGTGTGGTTTCCATAATGGCATTGAAAGCATCGCCAATACCGACGGGCACGACGGCAGCCAGATAGGCATTGCCAAAAGCACCGATCAGAATAAGCACGCCAATGTACCAGTAACGAGCAAAGCGCGAAAGAATCCAGCGCACAGGGCCGCTGCGGTTGGTGGTGTAACGATTAGGTAAGGTAAATTCTGCGGGGGAGTCAGGGGTAATGGGTGTAGAAGTCATACGTCCTCGTCAGGGAAAGGCATTTCGGCCGCAAGCTTATACGGGCCAAACTTGGGCAAAGAGTCAACAGGTACCCGGCGCATGCGCTCGTTGTGGGTGGTGATTTTGTATGCGTAGCCATTGCGATGCAGCAGGGGGATGGCGCGGCGCTGTTGATTAAATTCGTCGCGCATACGTTCCGAATGGTACTGGTAGTTATCAAATTCGCCGGGGATGTGCTCAAAAATATATTCAAAAGCCTGTAAAAACTGGCGGATATATTCCTCTGAGACACGGTGCAGGTTGCTGATCACCCAGCATTGTTCTTCGTATTCCCAATAATAAGACATGCCTAACAACTCGCCCTGAGAATCAATATAGGGGAAGAAGGGGAACTGCCGGCAGGTAAGGCCGCGGAAATCTCGCTGGCATAAAGACGGTCCCAAACATTCCACCAAAACCATTGTATCGGGGGTTTCGGCTTGCAAGCGGGCAACTTCTTCCGCCGCTTCTTCGGGGGTATCTGTGCAGCTTTCGGCTTTCCACTCAAACCACAAGTTGGTATTGGGTTGAAGATATTGCCATTCGCTCTCGTATACTGTGGGGACGGCATGGCAAATATCGCAGCAGAAGGGTTTACCGCCTTCATTATAAGGGGCACACTTTTTTCCGCAGTCTAAGGCCGTGATGGGGGCATCAAACTGGTCGTACAGACGGCGAATATCTTGAGGGGTAAGGGGTTCGGAACGCATTATGAAAGGATACCATATAATTAGATAATTATCGAACACCGACCTTTATTTTTTTATTATTGTAGGTCAGAATAGTGCTAAATAATTAAGAGCGTCCGGCCTATAGTCCTCTGCGTGAGTTCGAGTACGGAGACCTTGCGAGAAATCGCCAGAAAACGCTCGCGGGATTCATGCCGCACAGAGGAATTGGGCGTAAAAATCTGCTTGCAGGGTATTGCAGACCAGCACGGGCTATGTTACAATTCACGCGCTCGGTTGAGCTGAAGCTATACCGGGTCGCTTGTATTGGGGCGTGGTGCAACGGCAGCACACCGGACTTTGAATTCGTTGATCCTGGTTCGAATCCAGGCGCCCCGGCTAGAAGACCATCTTGAATGGATTATCGTTGCTAGAAGAAGAGAGTGACTTAAGTCATATACGATTTGCAAAAACAGCGAGCCTTGCGCAAAATGAACATTGTGCGGCGCTCGCTGTTTTTAATCCCCCAACCCATCCCATTATCTTAAAGAGAACATCCCTATGAAAACTGCTACCATTCTATTAGCTGCCGGAAAAGGCACGCGTATGCGTTCCAAAACATTAAAAGTGCTGCACACCCTGGGGGGTAAGCCAATGCTGTGGCACCCGCTGGAACAAGCCAAAGCGGTCAGCGAAGTGCCGCCCACAGTGATCGTAGGTTACCAGGCCGATAAAGTAAAAGAAATCTTCGGCGATGAGATCAACTACGTGGTGCAGGAAGAGCAGCTGGGCACCGGCCATGCTGTGCTGCAAGCCAAACCGCAGTTGGAAGGCAAAAGCGATCTGGTATTGGTCATCTTTGGAGATATGCCGTTGCTGCAAGCCTCTACCCTGCAAGCGCTGATTGAAAAACAAAAGAACAACCCCGGCCCGATCAGCATGATGACCGTGGTGGCCGAAGAACCGCGCGGCTTTGGCCGTATTGTGCGCAATGCAGACGGCGAAGTGGAAGCCATTGTAGAAGAAGTCGACTGCACACCAGAGCAGCTGGCCATTAAAGAGTTGAATATCAGCATGTACTGCTTCCAGGCCGACTGGCTGTGGGCCAACCTACCCAATATCCCGATCTCGGCCAAAGGCGAATACTACCTGACCGATATTGTCGCCATTGCCAGGGAACAAGGCTTACCCGTGCAGGCAGAAGTGATCGCCGACCCGCAGGACGCCATGGGTATCAACACCCGCGTCCACCTGGCGGAAGCCGAGGCCATTTTGCGCCGCCGCATCAACACAGAATTGATGCTCTCCGGCGTGACAATCATCAATCCTGAGACCACCTACGTACAGGCCGGTGTGCAGGTGGGGCAGGATACGATCTTATACCCCAACACCATGCTGGAAGGGGATACCCGCATCGGTGAAGACTGCACCATCGGGCCGAACACGATCATCCGTGACAGCCAGGTTGGAAACGGCTGCAAGGTATTTGCAGCTGTCATCGAGCAAGCTGTAATGGAAGACCATGTAGATATTGGCCCCTTCGGCCACCTGCGCAAAGGCGCCCATTTATTAGAAGGGGTACACATGGGCAACTTTGGAGAAGTGAAAAATTCGACCCTGGGGCCGGAAGTAAAGATGGGGCATTTCTCCTATATTGGAGATGCTACCATCGGCAAAAATGTGAACATCGGTGCAGGTACAATCACCTGCAATTACGATGGCGTAAATAAAAACCACACCACGATTGAAGAGGATGTGTTCATCGGCAGCGATACGATGCTGGTAGCCCCTTTGCATATCGGTAAAGGTGCCAAAACCGGCGCCGGGTCTGTGGTTACAAAAGATGTGGAGGAAAAATCTGTTGTGGTGGGTGTTCCCGCTCATCCCATAAAAAAATCATAAGGTGAATACTACTCAAATCATTTCAT
The DNA here is from genome assembly GCA_963675375.2 of Anaerolineales bacterium. GTDB lineage: Bacteria > Chloroflexota > Anaerolineae > Anaerolineales > UBA11579 > UBA11579. The sequence continues at coordinate 553,066 of OY776212.2, forward strand.
TAGTCGCCCTGATATTTATCGACTTGCTGCTTACAGCAATTCGTTCCAGCTTGTTAAATGTACGCTTTCCTCGCCTGGTTTCCCTGAGCGAATCTGGGGAAAAACGCGTGGAAAAAACAATGGAATTGGTCACCCGCCGTGCCCGGACGCGCTCAACGCTGAAATTGAGCCAGGCACTGCTGCGTTTTTCAATTGTCGCCCTGGTGCTGGTCAACTTCATTTTTCCAAATTGGAACATTGAATACACCCTACCTTTGTTGGGCTATTTCCTGCTCGTCGGGTTTTTGATCTGGCTGGTTGAATTTATCCTGGAGCGGGTAGTGCTGCAAAACCCAGAACAGTGGTCTGTCGCCCTGACCCCGATCGCCAATGCGATCATCACCGTACTGGCCGCCGTGATCTACCTGCCGCTGCGCCTTTCTGGCAGCAACGAAGCGCGCAACCTGGTCACAATCACCGAAGATGAACTGATCCACCTGGTGGATGCCAGCCAACGGGCCGGGGAAATTGAAAAAGACGAAAGTGAAATGATCCATTCGGTCTTTGAGTTCGGCGATACCCTGGCGCGCGAGATCATGGTGCCGCGGGTCGATATGCTGGCTTTGGAAGTCAACACCCCCCTGGAAGAAGCCGCCGACAGTTTGCTGGAATCCGGCTTTTCCCGCGTGCCGGTCTTTGAAAACCAAATTGATAACATTGTTGGTCTGCTGTACACCAAAGACATGCTGCAAGTGTGGCGCTCCGGCGATTCGATCACCTCGCTGCACCCGCTGCTGCGACCGGCCCGCTTTGTGCCGGAAAGCAAAAAGCTGGACGAACTGCTGGACGAAATGCAAGCGGCCCGCATCCATATTGCCATCGTAGTAGACGAATACGGCGGTGTGGCCGGTTTGGTGACCCTGGAAGATATTATTGAAGAAATCTTCGGCGAGATCCAGGACGAATACGACGAGAGCGAAGAAGCCTTGTGGGAACAAATTGGAATCGACGAATTTGTGTTTGACGGGCGAGCACCACTGGACATGATCAACAGCCTGATGGTGACCAACCTGCCCACCGAAGACGCCGACACGATTGGCGGGCTGATCTTTGCCCGCATTGGCAGTGTGCCCGAATTGGGTGACACGCTGGCAGAAGGTGGCATCCTCTTTACCGTGGATGATCTGCAAGAAAGGCGCGTACACAAAGTACGCGCGCAACAAGCACAGGAAAATACAGAAGTGGTGGAAGACGAGGAGAACAGCGATGCTTGACTCTGAAATGCGCAGTAAGTTGGTGCAGGCAGCAATTGAAGCCCAAAAGAATGCTTACACCCCCTATTCTCACTATGCCGTGGGGGCCGCTTTGTTGACCGATTCCGGCAAGGTGGTGACCGGCGTGAATGTGGAAAACGCGGTATACCCGCTGACTTTATGCGCAGAACGGGTGGCGGTGTTTAAAGCCGTCTCCGAAGGAGAAAAAAACTTCCAGGCCATTGCAGTTGCCACCCGCGATGGCGGCACCCCGTGCGGGAGCTGCCGGCAGGTGCTGTCTGAGTTTGGGCGTGATATAATCGTGGTCATTGCTGATAATGAGGGACAGGTACATCAAGAGGCCCCCATCTCCCAACTTCTTCCGAATGCCTTTGGGCCCAGCAATTTAGCACAAAGCGAACATCATCCGGTTGAATAGGCCGCCCCGAAAACACTTATAAAGGTACTCCCATGCGCGTATTGATCATCTCCGATATACATGCCAACCTGACAGCTCTTGAAACCGTGCTGGATGCTGCCGGGAATGTAGACGCCGTATGGTGTCTGGGAGATGTAATCGGGTATGGCCCCAACCCGAATGAGTGTGTGGAACTGCTGCAGAAACAACCCAAATTGATCTGCCTGATGGGCAACCACGATGCGGCCGCAGTAGGGGAGATGAGCACAGCAACCTTCAACAGCGAGGCGCGCACGGTGGTGGAGTGGACGCAAGGGGTACTGACCAAAGAGAACGCCACCTTTTTACGCCGCCGACCGCAAACAAGCGAGCTAGACGAAGTGACATTGGCACACGGCAGCCCCCGGCAGCCGATCTTTGAATATTTGCTGGATGTGAAATCGGCGGAAGAGAATTTTGAATATTTTGGGAATGATTACTGCTTCATCGGGCATTCCCACATCCCGCTGATGTTCCACCAGTCCGTTGAGAACAACCACGTGAAGTTCTCTTTCCCGCAGGCCAATACGGTGGTCGAGCTGCAGCCGCGCACGATCATCAACCCCGGTTCGGTGGGGCAGCCCAGAGACCGCGACCCGCGAGCTTCGTATGCTGTGTACGATACAGAAGCGCACACCTGGGAATACCGGCGGGTGGAATACGAGTTTTCGAAAACGCAGGAATTGATGCGCAAAGTCGGCCTGCCCGAACGACATATCTCCCGTTTGAGCGGGGGGTGGTAGAGTTTTTGTAATAAATTTTGTTTTCATCTAATAATTGATATTTGACTTTAAATATAATTTGAGAAAAAATTTAAATAACAGATACTAATAATACAGAATACTGCATATCCGACTCAGCTAAAAAAAAAAAGAAAATTCAGCAGTTTAGTGGAGGTAATTAAAATGAATTTCACAGAAATAATTAAGATTGTTGAAGCTACTGAAGATCTAATAAAGTATGGAGATAATACTTTAACTTTATGGGCTTTACAAATACGATACCAGATTGAAGATATAGATGAATTTGCATCCAACTATTTAACTGATGGTGGCAATGATAAAAAATGTGATTTGATCTGGGTAAATCGTGATGAAGGCTTTGCTGTCATTGCACAAGATTATAATTCTCAAAAAGAAAAGCAAGGGGCTCCTGCTAACAAAGCAAGCGATCTAAACTCAGCAGTTGCATGGGTCCTTGGAAATGAAGATATTTTATCTATTCCCGAAGCAATTCGATATGGTGTAGAAGATGTTCGTGAAGCCATTGAAAAAAAGGAAGTCAATCAGATTTTTTTCTACTATATTCATAATTTACCCGAATCCATAAATGTTGATAATGAACTTAGACAAGTTAAGACAACAGCTGAAAAATATTTAGACAATCAAGATATCAATGTATTTGTAAAAGAAGTGGGACAAAACACAATTATCGAATGGTACGAAAATCTCCAAAACCCTATATTAGTTACTGATGAATTTGAACTACCATATAGAGATGGGATCCTAATTGAAGGTGAAAAATGGAGAACATTTCTCACCAATGTTTCTGGAATTCAATTACACCAATGGTTCAAAGAATATGGTGAAAAACTTTTTTCCGCAAATCATCGTGATTATCTAGGAAGCAGAAATAGTGATAAAAATATTAACAATGGAATCAAAACAACAGCCCAAGAAAAACCCGGCAATTTTTGGGTTTATAACAATGGTATATCTATTATTACCAATAAAGTGAGTCCAAATAGTAATACAAAAACGGTCAAAGTAAATGGAATCTCAATAATTAATGGGGCTCAGACAACTGGATCTCTTGGATCTATTGAAGGAGTTTTAGATGAAAGTATTCAAGTATCTTGCCGATTTATTGAATGCAGTGATCAAGAAATAATAAAGGAAATTGTCAGATATAACAATCTTCAAAATAAACTCACTTCATCAGATTTCAGAAGCAATGATCGTATTCAAAAAAGATTGGTTGAAGAAATTTCAAGTTTTGAAGGAGAAGATATCATTTACACAGGTGGAAGGAGAGGGGGGGCAACGGATGTAATTCAAAGAAGGTCTAACCTAATATCTTCAGATACTATTGCGCAATCATTAACAGCTTTCCATGGACGTCCTGATATAGGATATAAATTCAAATCTCGAATATGGGAAGAAAATGAAGATTATAAAAGAGTATTTAATGATAAAACATCTGCCACACACATTTTATTTGTTTATTCACTCTTCAAAGAAATTATCAACATCAGGACAACCTTGAAACAAAAAGTCAAAGAAGATCAAGGTCTGACTGCTCAAGATCAAAAGCAATTAGAGTTTTTCAATGCTCGAGGTAGTGTATTTGTTTTAATTTATGCTATAAGCAAATCTATTGAAATTTTTCTGGATAAAAAAGTTGATGATAAATTCAACTTATATTTTAGTGAATCTGAAACTATTGGAAAATACCAATCATATTGGAATCCCATCGTTTCAATTTCTCTAAGTTTTTCAGAACAACTTTTAAAAGGCTTACAAAATTATTCAATCACTTTAGAAAGTATTGAAGGCGCTGTAAATGATTTCACAAGTCTGGTTCAAGCAGTTGCAGAACCAAATATAGAAAGAATCAAAAGATTTTCGGAAAAAGTTCTCTAGCTAAAATTGTTATCGAATCTATTTCATTTGTGGAAAACATTATTTATAAACCGCCCCTTGACAGATGCCTTAAACTTTCGCATAATTATCCTATATATAACCAACAGCGATGACAGAGGAAAGTAGGCTGGCGGATGCTGCCAGGGAGGCTGGGGCACAGACTGAAACCCCAACCCAGCAGAACCCAATCGAAGTTCCCTCTCGAGCTGCCCAGGTGAATGACGAGCATTGCCGACCTCACCTTGTTTAGTAGTCTGGGACGCAACCCAAGCGTTACAGTGGGAGCCAATCGCCGAGTAGACGGCCGTTGGTAATTGAGCGAATCACTTTGTGATTAATTTGGGTGGTACCGCGGGAAACCCTTTGTAAAGAATTTAAACATTCTTCACACTCCCGTCCCAATTGTGGGCGGGTGTATTTATTTAAAGTACAATTGGCCCGGCTTGCCAGCCCCACCACCCCGGTGCGGGGCAAGCAGCCAAACGATATTGGAATGACCGAACGCACATTCGTTCGATTGAAAATTTATTAGGAGAACACCATGCTGGAACAACTTGAAAAAACACAGCAAGACGCGTTAGAAGCACTAGAAAAAGCGCAAGACGAAGAGAACCTGCTGCAGTGGAGGTCAGCATATTTAGGGAAGCAGTCGCCCCTGATGGACGTATTTACCAAAATGCGCGACCTGAGCAAAGAAGAACGCCCGCAGGTAGGCCGCCGGGCCAACGAAGTGCGGCAAGCCCTGGAAGCTGCCATGGAAGAACGGCAGGCGCTGCTCAAACAGCAATCCCTGGAAAAAGCGATCACCACCGAGAAGATCGACGTGACCTTGCCCGGCAGGCAGGTGTACGCCGGTGGGCTGCACCCAGTCACCCAAACCCTGCGGCGCATCTACCGCATCTTCGGCGAGATGGGCTTCCAGGTATATCGCTCACGCGAAGTGGAAAGCGATGATTACAACTTCACCTATCTGAACATGCCCGCCCACCACCCCGCCAGGGATATGTGGGACACCTTCTACACCAACACCGAAGGCGTGATCTTACGCACCCACACCTCTCCTGGGCAGGTACACGCCATGCGTGAATATCACCCCGAACCGATCCGGGTGATCCTGCCAGGGATGTGCTTCCGCTACGAGCAGGTGACCTCCCGCTCCGAGATGCAGTTCACCCAGGTGGAAGGGCTGGCCGTTGGCAAAGACATTACCTTTGGCGACCTGAAAGGTACACTGACCGATTTTGCCCGCCAGCTATTCGAAACAGATGTGCGCACCCGTTTCCGCGCCTCACACTTCCCCTTCACCGAGCCGAGTGCAGAGATGGACGTAGAATGTTTCATTTGCGGCGGCAGCGGCTGCCCGGTATGCAAACACACCGGCTGGCTGGAGATTTTAGGCAGTGGGGTAGTACACCCGAATGTGCTGCGTTTTGGCGGCTATGACCCGGCTGAGTACACCGGCTTTGCTTTCGGCATTGGGCCAGAGCGCCTGACCATGCTGCTGCACCAGATCGACGATATCCGCAACTTCTGGCGCAACGACCTGCGGTTCTTGACCCAATTTTAGAGTAGGAGAAACAACATGAAAGTACCACTTTCCTGGCTGCAAGATTATGTAGATGTAAAAGATATTCCCATTGAAGAGTTGGCACACAAGCTGACCCTGGCAGGTCTTGAAGTTGAAGAAATCCATTTTATCGGTTTGACCCCACCCCCCGGCGAGCGGCACGATTACAAAGTAACCGGTTTGCCCTGGGACAAAGACCTGATCGTGGTTGGCGAAATCTTAGAAGTGATGCCCCACCCAAATGCAGACCGCCTGGTCTTGTGCCGGGTGAATGACGGCACGCAAGAACAAACCGTGCTGACCGGCGCACCGAACCTGTACGAATATAAGGGCAAAGGCCCATTAGACCCGCCGCTGAAATCCCCCTACGCCAAAGAAGGCGCCGTGATCTACGACGGGCACAAAGAAGAACTGGAACTGACCACCCTGAAACGCACCAAGATCCGCGGGGTAGAGTCTTACTCCATGCTGTGCTCGGAAAAAGAGTTGGGCATTTCAGACGAACATGAAGGCATTTTGTTGATGGCTGCCGATGCCCCGGCAGGGATGCCGATGGCCGACTACATGGGAGATGCCGTGCTGGATATCGCCATCACCCCTAATATTGCCCGCAATGCCAATGTGTACGGTGTGGCGCGCGAAACAGCCGCCATCTTCAACCGCGAACTGCGCGAGCCGGATTACAACTTCCTGGCAGAAGGCGCGCCGATTGCGGGACAGGTTGAGATCGACATCCGCGAGCCGGAAATGAACCAACGCTTTGTGGTCGGGCTGATCAAAAATGTAGAGATCAAGCCCAGCCCCAAATGGGTACAGCGCCGCCTGAAACTGATCGGCCAACGCCCGATCAACAACCTGGTGGACGTGACCAACTACGTGATGTTTGACCTGGGCCAGCCGCTGCACGCCTTTGACTACGACATTCTCAAAGAACGCGCCGGGGGCAAAACCCCGACGATCATCACCCGCACGGCAGAACCCGGCGAAACGATCACCACCCTGGACAACGAAGAGCGCAAGCTGGAAGAGTTCACCACATTGGTATGCGACACTGCCGGGGCCATCTCGGTGGCAGGCATTATGGGCGGGCTGGACACCGAAGTGACCGAAAAGACCACTTCCGTGCTGCTGGAAGGGGCGAGCTGGAACCTGATCAATGTGCGCCAATCCCTGAGCTACCTGCGCATGCACTCCGAGGCTTCTTACCGCTTCTCGCGCGGGGTACACCCGGCCATGGCCGAACGCGGCGTGCGTTTGGGCTTGCGCCTGATGCAGGAATGGTCTGGCGGTGAAGTGAGCGAAGGGCTGGTGGATGCCTACCCGCTGCCCCAGGTAGACCCGGTGGTGGAAGTAACCCCCAAGGACGTTGCCCGCTGGCTGGGAATCGAGCTGAGCGTGGAAGAAATTGTCGACCTGCTCTCCAGGCTGGATTTCAGCTGCCAGGTAGCAGATGGCACCGTGCTGGCAACCACACCCGACCACCGGCTGGATATTGAAACCGACCCGATCAATGCCAAGGCAAACTTGATGGAAGAAATTGCCCGCATTTACGGGTATGAGAACATCCCCCAAACACGCATCGCCGACATGCTCCCGGTGCAGCGCAACACCCCCCGCCTGAACTTTGAAGAAAACCTGCGAGATGTGCTGGTGAGGCTCGGACTGCAAGAGATCATTACCTACCGGCTTACCTCCCCAGAGCGGGAAGCCCGCCGGCTGCCCCCGGAAATAGAGCCAGACCCCAAGCCGTACGTGGAAATCGTGAACCCGATTGCCAGCGACCGCTTTGTGATGCGCAAAAGTCTGCTCTCCAGCGTGTTGGAAATTGTAGAAAGCAACATCCGCATCCGCGACCGGATTGCCCTGTTTGAGGTGGGGCATATCTTCCTGGCTTCTGAAGAAGGCAACCTGCCGGAAGAAGAACCCCGGCTGGTGATCGCCATGACCGGCGCACGCCATACTCCCTATTGGCAGCGAGAGGACCAGGGCAGCCTGGACTTCTTCGACCTGAAAGGTGTGGTAGAAATGATGGCAGACGGCTTGCATTTACCCACAATCAGCTTCAAGCCGCACACTCACCCGACCTTCCACCCCGGCAAATGTGCCAGCATTGACATTGACGGCACACAGATCGGCGTGATGGGAGAACTGCACCCGGTGGTACACCAGCAATATGCCTTCTCGGACGCCCCGGTGGTAGGCGCGGTGTTCTACCTGAACCCGCTCTTTGAGCTGGCCGCCTCCCGCTATGAAGTCAGCACGGTGCCGCAGTTCCCGCCGGTGCTGGAAGATATTGCATTGATCGTGGATGAAACCCTGCCGGCAGCAGCCGTGCAGGCAATGATCGACCAAACCGGCGGTAAAACGGTCACTGAGGTGCACCTGTTCGATGTGTACCGCAGCGAGCAGATTGGGGCCGGCAAGAAAAGCCTGGCCTACAGCCTGACCTACCAAGCTCCCGACCGCACCCTGACGGATAAAGAAGTAGCCAAAGTACGCAATAAGATCGTGAAACGATTGGAACGCGAACTGGGCGCCCAACTGCGCGATAACTAGGAAAAAAAGACGCACATGGCTGATTTAGTGCAGCTAAAACCGCGGTCAGTCCAGGAAAAATAGAGTAAGATGAGATCAGACATAATTTCATCCATTCGCTGAACCGATGGTTCGGGTTAAAAAAGGAGTGAGACATGGAAGATAAACAAAAAGTTGGTTTGATCGTGACGATTGTGACCGTGCTGCTGTGTGGCTGCCCTGGATTGTGCGCGATTGTGTACGGCACAATGATGGCCGGTGGGCGCAGCTGGGGCTGGGATGTGACCGGGAACCCGGAAGCATTTGGCATCCCCTCCATCTGCATCGGCGCAATCATGCTCTTGATCCCAATTGCAGCCGGCATCTATACCCTGATGCAGCGGCGCAAAAAAAATGACCTGGAAGAAGTAGCAGAAGATATCGAAGTTCCGCCAGCCATTTAGTCTAACCGGGCAAAGCCCGGCGTTATCAACTCCCCAACAAGCCTGGTGAAGCCATTCATCAGGCTTGTTTTTTGCAAACTTGCGGCAAGATTAGATGCAATAAAAATGGGGATTTGAGTATAATAAATTTGAATGAGGATTGCTATCCTCGTTTTGATTATATTGAGCGCTGCTCAGTCAAATAAAACCCACACAAGAGAGATCCCATGCCTAAAGTCCAGTTTCCTAAAAACGTTGCGATCATGGATGATGATTTCCATGCCTTAAAATGGAATACCGCCTTATTTATGCGCGACCCGCGCACCACGGTCAAAGTAGAAGCAGAAACCCCGCGCGAACTGATCCAAGAGATCAAATCCGATGGCGCACCCGATATTGTCATCGTAGATGTGGAGTATTCTCCTGAACGGATGCCGATCGATGAAATGCTGACCCAGATCAAAGCCCATGCCCCCGAAGCGGTGATCGTGTGCAGCTCGCAGTATGGCAGAAAAGAAACCATTGAAACTGCCATGCACTACGGCGTTCAGGGATTTTTGCTCAAACATGAAATCCGCATGGAGATCGTCCCGGCGATCATGTATGCGGCAAAAAACGGCCTGGTGGTATCCCCCTCGGTGTTTGACCTGCTTCCGGCAGAATATACCTTTGGTCCCAAACAGGCGCACATCGTACCGGTGTGGAAGCCCAACCCCCGCCTGACCCCACAGATCATCAAGAGCTTTTGGCTGCGGGTCTTCTTTGGCATGCGCGCCTCTTTAGCCGCCGAAGAACTATACGTGGAAACCGCCACGGTAGAACGCTATATTAATCAAGCCTACAAGGTATTGACCGATGGCTGGGCGGACGAATCTTATTTGTTTGATGTGGATTTCGCCTCGCTATCCCCCGAAGACCAGGCGTTTGTGTGGTTCACACTGCCCCCACGAAACGACGCCTATTAATAAAAATTATTTTTGTTGCTGTTCATCTCTTTGGTAAATACTATAACCTGATTACGTCCTGCCGCTTTGGCCGCGTACATGGCTTTGTCGGAGCGGTCTAAGAGCATATCGACCGTAATCATGCCTTCCATCTGGTAGGTTGCTACCCCCACACTTACCGTAACCGTTAATTTCAATTCCCCGCTGACCGTTGGTTGGCGGGTAATTAACTGCCATAGGCGGGTCGCCACCATCTCGGCCTGGCGCAGCGAGGTTTCGGGCAGCAGGATGGCAAATTCCTCTCCCCCATAACGGCAGGCAAGGTCGATACGGCGGAGCGCTTTTTGGATACGGCGGGAAACTTCCACAATCACCCGGTCACCAACCAGGTGCCCAAACTGGTCATTGACCTGCTTGAAATGGTCGATATCGAGCATAATCACGGATAAGGGACGGTTATAGCGGCGGGAGCGTTCCAATTCTTGTTGGGTAAGTTCAAAGAAATGGCGGCGGTTGTATAAGCCGGTGAGCGGGTCCAGGGTGGCAATCCGTTCCAACTCAGCCTGAATCTTTTTGCGTTCCTCAATCTCCCTGGTCAATTCCACATTCTTCAGCCGGTAAATCTCGCTGTCTTGCTCTGTCTCGCGCACGTTATGCATGATCTCCAAGCTTTTGATCTTGGTGGTCATATCTTCGTTGAAGACGGTCTCTTTGGCTTCGTGGAATTTCTCGAAGTGAGCGAGCGCTTTTTCGTATTCTGCCAATTCGCGGTAGATGGTGTATAAGGCATGGTGAATACGGTAGGTTTGCGCAGTGGTATGTTCCTTTTCGGCATTGAAAAGGGCTTTTTCAAAATAGCTGAGGGCGGTATCCATTTCGCCCTGGTTAAGTTCCAGCATCCCGATCAAGTAATAGTTATTGATAACGCCTTGAGCATATTCAATCGAGGTAAAAATTTCTAACGCTTTTTGGTAGGAATTGAGCGCCTCAATATGATGTCCCATAGCGGCATAGACTTCCCCCAGAGTACTGAGCGCGTTGGCCTCGCCGAACTTGTTTTGCGCCAGCCGGTAAAGACCGATTCCCTTTTGCCCGTGAGAAAGCGCCTGGCTGAACTTCCCTAAGTGCAGACACGCCACACAAATGTTGACGAACAAATTGGCCTCGGATTCTTGCAGGCCGTGCTTTTCCGAGATGGCTTCTCCCTGCTGGAGGTAATTCAACGCCTTGTTATATTCCTCCATTTGCAGGTATAAGGTACCCAAATTGTTGAGCACCCGCACCATCAGGCGGGTATCTTTCATTTCAGCAGCCAGGTTTTGCGCCTGGAGCAAATAATCCAGGGCGTTGGCAAACGCATTCAGCTGCAAATGCGCCAGACCAATGATGTTCAAGCTGCGGGCAATCCCGCTGCTGAGGTTGATATCCTGGTAAATTTCGTGGGCGTTTAGGGCGTGGGATAAAGCTTTGTCGTAGGCCGACAGTCGAATATAAAGATTAGAAAGATTTAGGTTTAAGCGGGCGATCTGGTTTTTTAGTGGCCGAGAAGCGACTTGAACGGTTTTGACCTTCTCCAAGCCTTCCATACATAGGCGTACGGCTTTAGCCGGTTCCTGGAACCGCATTTTTTCCGCTTGCGTACTTATTTCGTCTAGATAGGCTTCTAATTCTACCGGCATAACATTCTTTTCCCAACTAAGTATCTATTTTCGTACTGCCGATGATTGCATAAGTGAAGGTGTTTTCTATAGATATTTAGTCAAAAATTTCTGTAAACCATCCAAAACTATGCTGTGATGCTATTGGAAAAAACGAGAGGGTTTATATTAGGAGAAATTAATACCAAAAACTATAGTTGATAAGCCCAATTCTCTAATTTTCTTCCTCCAGTGCTTTAGTATACACGATAACTGGTTGATGTGGAAGTTTGCCCCCCTTTTCAGGCATAATTTGTACTAATTTATTCGTCGTCGGAAGGTGCCAACCCGAGCTTTGCAGCCTGGTCATAAGACAGCGAATCGGCACTGGTCAGTTCTGGTTTAATGTCTTCCCCCGCAGCGGCAGCCCAAAAAGCATCAGCGTCCTGGGGTTGTGCCTGTTCGGCGTCTTCCAGCAGCTCTTCCAGGCTGGAATCTAATTCGCCCCCTTCTTGAGAAATTGCTGGCACATCCGGCGCGGCGGCCGGTTCTTCCGATGGCAAAACTTTCGGAAATTCTTCTTCTTGCTGGATGATCTTCAACCGGGCGAGATTTAAGAACACGCTGCGGGCGGTACCCTGCACCAACGAGATGATATTGCCAATCTCCTGGGGGAGCGTTGGTTTGGTAAGCACCAGCAAGCAGTGGGAGTCACCGGCAGGCGCAAGGAACAAGTCATAATTTTCGCCGCGGTAGCTGTAAAAATGGTCGGGGATGTTCTGCCCCAAAAAGTTGGAGATATGCACTCCGGCATTGAAAGCGCGCATCAGAACAGGCATCAAGGAAATCTCTAATTCAGGATCAGGGAGGTCGCCAGCGCGGGCAAGCACTTTGCCATCAATCGTGACCAACAATACTGCCGTAGCGTTCAACGAGACGCGCAAGTCGGCAATATGCTGGTTGATTCCCATCGAGGAGTCATCTTCTTCAACGGGATCATTCAAATCTTCTACATGCAAGGTTAATTCTGGGGGGAGGAAGGATTCGACAAAACCCAGGCTGCGTTCTACCGCATCTAAAAAGTCGGCAATATCTACTGGCTTGAAAAAGAAACCGTCAGCGCCGGCATTGGCCACCTGGCTGCGAATACGGGGGTCTGAAACGCCGCTTACCAGGATGATTTTTCCGCCCGGATTACGCGACACAAACTTGGTCATCAATTCCAACCCGGTGATCCCGGGCAAGCGCACATCGGCAATCAGCAGATCGATGGGGTGTTGGCGCATGATGAGAAGCGCTTCTTCACCAGAAAACACATCTTCAATCTCTAATTGATGCTCCAGCTGTTCTAAGCTTGCACGAAACATGCGGGCAACATTTTTATCGTCATCTACAATTAGTACGCGCTTCCCTAGCATAATTTCATTCTATCATACTCCCCAATTTGGGCCTTTAAATACCACTTACATGCTTGTAAGGCTACTTTTCAATCAAGAAGTTAAGGTCAGGTATAATTTAAATGAACCCAAACTCACAACTGGATGGGAAACATGCGCGACCAAATTTTGTATGAATATAAACACCCTTCAGGACAAAAGATCACTTTGATTCACGGAGATCTGGTTGCACAAGAAGTGGATGCGATCGTGAATGCAGCCAATGAACGGCTGAGACATGGCGGCGGTGTAGCCGCCATTATTGTGCAGCGTGGTGGAAGTGTGATCAACCAAGAAAGCAGAGATTGGCTGAGAGAACATGGGCTGGTGACGCATAAAGAACCGGCCCACACCAGCGGGGGAGACCTGGCCTGTCAATACATCATCCACGCGGTGGGCCCGGTGTGGGGCAGCGGGAATGAGGATGAAAAACTGACCGACTCGATTGAAGGCTCGCTTGCGCTGGCCGATAAACTATCCTTATCCTCGATTGCATTTTCTGCGATTTCTACCGGCATTTTCGGTTTCCCCAAAAAACGGGCTGCCACCATTTTCTATAACACATTCCAAACCTATTTCAGCAGCCATCCCGAAAGCGGGCTGGAAGATGTGCGCATGGTGGTATTTGACCGGCCGACCACCGAAGATTTTGCCGAAGTGTGGCAGGAGGTCTTCGGGGCGTGATTACCTCGGTGAAGAACACGAAAGTGAAAGAAGTGCGCGCCTTGCAAAGCCGCTCGAAAACCCGCCGGGAAACCGGCAGTTTTGCGGTCGAAGGGACGCGCCTGTGTGAAGAAGCGGCAGCAAGCGGCTGGCCGGTACAGCTGTGTCTGTATACTGCCGGGCTGGATGACCGCACCCAGGCAGTGGTGACCACCTTGCAGCACCGGGGCGTATTGGTAGAAGAAGTCGCCGAGCACGTCATGGAAGCAGTCAGTGATACCCAAACGCCGCAGGGCGTGCTGTTGGTGATGGAAATGCAAACCGCACCGCTGCCCACAGCCCCGCAGTTTGTCCTCATCCTTGATCAGGTGGGCGACCCAGGGAATGCCGGCACTTTGCTGCGCACTGCCGCGGCGGCCGGGGCCGATGCCGTATGGCTGACCGAGGGAAGCGTAGACCCGTTTTCACCCAAAGTGGTGCGGGCAGGAATGGGCGCACATTTTCATCTGCCGGTAGCAACTTACTCAACCGATGAAATCCTGGCGCAGTTATCCAAATACCACCTCACTTTATGGTCTGCCGCGGCCGGCAAAGGGCAGACATATACCCAGGCCAACCTGGCCGCGCCTTCTGCGGTTGTGATCGGCAGTGAAGCCCAAGGAGTGAGCGCACCCCTGCATGAAGCCGCCCAGCTGCTGCACATCCCGATGCCGGGCAAAGCCGAATCGCTGAATGCGGCGGTTGCCGGGGCGGTATTGATCTTTGAACATTTGCGGCAGAAATCTTCTGTCTGATAGTCCACCCACATTCCTCCCATACATCTAGAAAGAGACGCACATGGATATTCGCTCAACTACATTTTTCTTAAATCCCACCTGGCCGTTAGACCTTGCTCTGCTGGAGCAGGCCGGGCAGGCAGCCCAACAGGCTGTGGCTGCCTACCAACAAGCGGGCTACACCGTGCAAACCATCCGCATGGCAACCCCGCCGTTCCCACAGGTGTTTGCCGGTCTGACCGATGACGAAATCATCAAAGCGGTGCAAACCCTGGAGCAGACAGCCTCGCAAGCCGGATTCAATTACATAGCCATCGGCCCGGCCGGGTTTGACAACCTGGAGGATTATGCCTTAGTCCCCAAGATCATCGGCGCGACCGAAAATGTATTTTGCAGCGCCTATATGGCTTCGCCAGAGGTAGGTGTTTCTATCCCGGCGGTGCGCGCCTGTGCGGAGATCATCACCCAGCTGGCCCCACAAGACCCCAACGGGTTTGCCAACCTGTATTTCACCGCGCTGGCAAATGTGCCCGCCGGTTCGCCTTTCTTCCCGGCAGCCTTCCACGATGGCGGCGCGCCCGGGTTTGGGCTGGCAACCGAAGCGGCTTCGCTGGCCGTGGAAGTACTCAGCCAGGCAGATGGCCTGGCCGCCGGTTTGCAGGCCTTACAGCAAGCCATCGAAGACCACGGCAAACGCCTATCGGACGTAGGGGAACAGGTGGCGTCCCAAACCGGTTTCCGCTTTACCGGGATCGACTTTTCGTTGGCACCTTTCCCGGAAGAAAGCAGTTCCCTGGGAACCGCCCTGGAACGCATGGGCGTACCGCACACCGGGCAGCACGGTTCATTGGCAGCCGCTGCAATGCTGGCAGCCACCTTAGACCAGGCCGACTTCCCGCGCATCGGTTTCAGCGGGCTGCTGTTCCCGCCCCTGGAGGATGCCAACCTGGCACAGCGGGCAGCCGAAAATATTTTGACGGTCAAAGATTTGCTGATGTACTCGGCAGTGTGCGGCACCGGGTTGGACACAATTCCCTTACCGGGAGATACCACCCCGGAAGAATTGACCCCGCTGCTGCTGGACCTGGCCGCGCTGGCCCTGCGCCTGGACAAACCGCTCACCGCCCGGCTGATGCCGGTGCCCGGTAAGCAAGCAGGCGAGCCAACCACCTTCGACTTTGACTTCTTCGCCAACAGCCGGGTGATGCCGCTCTCGTCGGCACCGCTGAACGCGCCGATGGCAAAGACCAATACCATCCCGATCCTGCCGCGACACAAAAAATAACGCTTATTCGCATCCATAGAAACCGCAGACCTAACCTTTCAGCTTATCATTTCAGTTAGTTGACAGAATTCTTAGGTCTCGGTTTTCTTTTTATGCTAATATTCGACTATGTCCAAAAGCCAAGAACGCATCCTGGTGGTAGAGAATGACCCGATTGTGGGCGACCTGATCGCCCGGCAAGCGCTGGGGGGACAGGGCTACCAGGTGAAACTGGTGCAAGATGCCGGGTCGGCCATTCAGGCAGCCGGCACATTCAGGCCCGATGTGGTGATTGCCAACCTGGAATTACCCGGCTTGAGCGGCAAAGACCTGATGGCAGCCCTTTCGTATCAGCAGGTGCAAATCCCGGTGATTATGACGGCCAACAAAGGGCAGGAAGCGGATGTGATCCGGGCTTTTCGGCTGGGCGCTTCCGATTATCTGCTCACCCCGGTGCGGGAAACCGAAGTGGTGGCGGTGGTGGAGCGTGCGCTGAAAACCGTGCGTGCCCGCAAAGAACGCCAGGCTTTAGCCAAAAAGCTGGAACAAACCAACCAGGAATTAAAGACCCGAGTAGACCAGCTCACCACCTTGTTTTCTATCGGCAAAGCGATCACCTCAGTACTTAACCAAAAGAAGCTGTTCAAGCAAATCGTCGAAGGGGCAGTAAAAATCACCCATGCAGATTATGGCTGGCTGCTGACCCCGCACGAACAAAGCAGCGAACTGGTGCTGCGCGCCCACAAAAACCTGCCGCGCTCCATTTCTGACGGAATCAACAAGCCCTGGGATGATGGCCTGAGCCGCTTGGTTGCACAATCTGGTGAGGCGTTGATCCTGAATGGCGGCACAATCGACCGTTTCAGGCTGAGCAGTTTGGGTAAATCCGCGCTGGTCGTGCCGCTGAAAGTGCAGGAACAAAGTGTGGGCGTGCTGGTGGTAATGCGCAAAAGCGCAGCCGCGTTCCATGCCGGAGACCAGGCCATGTTGGAGGCCGTCTCAGACTATGCCGCCATCTCGCTGGTGAACGCCCGGCTTTTCCAGGCGCTGGAAGCCAAACCGGCAGCCTGATTCCCCCCTTTTCCTTTTATAATTTCCACATAATTCCCCGGAGCCCCCGCTCCTTGTCAAACCCCCTGGCTTGCGGTATGCTAGTGGGCATTCGGGAGTGGATGAGTCCCGGTGGGCTCCCCGGTCTTCAAAACCGTTGGCGGGTCGCGTTGCGGGCCGCGGTGGGTTCGACTCCCATGCACTCCCGCCTCTTTATTTAATCATTTCTACCGAGATTAAGAGCAGCGCCTATGAATCCTTATTTAGAAAACCAAGAACAGATCACAGCAATAATCCGGCTGGTCATGCGAATCGACTCGATCACCGCCGAAGCCCCCGAAGAAAAAATTCTGGCACGCTACCGCGGCCAGCTGAGCAAAGACTCCACCGAAGCATACGACCAACTTGCCCAGGCGATGAAAAGGTATGGAATCACACCGCTTTTCCGGGATGAGGATGACCACCACCTGATCATCTTGATGGATGGGGTAATCGAACCAAAGCCCTCGAACCCTTGGATCAACCTGATCCTGTTTGTGCTCACCTTTTTCAGTGTCTTATTTGCAGGGGCACTTTACAGCTATGATGGCCCTGTCCCGACCGGGGCAAATGAAATGGATATGATCCTGATCTTGCTGCGCAATTTAGACCAGGGATTGCCTTTTGGGTTAAGCCTGCTCGCCATTTTACTGGCGCACGAATTTGGGCACTATCTGGCTGCCCGTTATCATAAGACTGCGGTCACATTACCCTATTTTATTCCTCTCCCCGTCAGCCAGTTCGGCACGATGGGCGCCTTCATCCAGCTAAAAAGCCCGCCTAAAAACAAACGCGTGCTGCACGATATTGGGGTAGCCGGGCCGCTGGCCGGTTTGGTGGTGGCGCTGCCGATCCTGTTCGTCGGATTAATGCTTTCACATATCGAAGTCATCCCAGAAAGCGTTGCCCCGGGTTCAGTAATGATGATGGAAGGGAATTCCATTTTTTACCTGGTATCCAAATACATCGTGCATGGCGAATGGCTGCCGGCACCCGCCAGCTACGATGGGGTAGCCCCGTTCTTGTACTGGGTACGGTATATTTTCACCGGTTTCCCGGCACCTTTTGGGGCGCGCGATATGATCATGCACCCTCTGGCGTGGGCGGGGTGGGCCGGGCTGTTGGTAACCGCTCTCAACCTGATTCCCGCCGGGCAGTTGGATGGCGGGCATGCCTTGTATGTACTCCTGGGAGATAAAGCCAACAAAGCGGTGCCGTTCATTTTGGTCGGGCTTGCGCTGTTGGGTCTGGCGTGGCCGGGTTGGTGGCTGTGGACAGTGCTGATCTTTTTCTTTGGCAGATGGCACGCAGAGCCGCTCGACCAGATCACCAAATTAGACTCTCGACGGCGGGCAATCGCCATCATGACCCTGGTGATCTTCGTGTTCATCTTTACACCCATCCCCCTGCAACAATTTATCGGCGGATAGGCAAATATCAAAAGGGGGAAGCATAGTACTGATAGGTCATTAGATTTACCTTACAAAATTGTTAGGTGGGGGCAAGATTTATGCCAAGAAATTTTGTTCTATTGTCATTTTAGGGGGATTGCTATACTATTAAGTTGAGGAGAAAGCTAAATTTTCTCGCCTTTATTTAATATACATTCATCTACATTTAGGATTTATCAGCTAGGTAGCAATTATATGATGCGTACGGCCAAGCACGCCTTACCAATTATCATACTGGGGGTACTGGCGCTCCTTCTGGGAGCGTGCAGCGGCCTTGAGCTATCTGGAGATGAGACACTTCCTGAAGGTGCTTACCCTACCGATACCATTTTCAAGCGAGCATATAAAAAATACGGCGGTGTGGAGCGTTTAGGCTACGCGATCAGCACGGCTTATACCACCGAAAATGGGGAACGTGGTCAATATTATCAAAATGTTTTAATGGTCTACGATGCTATTGACCAAACCGTATATTTTGCGCCCCTGGGCAAAAGACTTGGATTGCAAAATATGCCGGTTGCCAGCTGGGACGGCAGCACCGAAGGCGGGTTGATGGTAGGAGACCACTTCATCCTCCCGGCTTTTGCCAGCCTGTATCTTTCTATAGGGCCGGAAATGGTGGGGGAGCCGCTGACCGATCCCTTCATCAACCACAGCCAACAACGGATGGAACAGCATTTTGCTAATATGGGGATGAGTTATTCACTGAACGATCCTGCAAAAACAGTGCAGTTTCTGCCGTATGGCTTGGTAGATTGTGAATCGTGCACGGATCCAGATACACAATCTTCCGCAATCATTAACCTTCCACCCACCGATGCTTTCTTCTACAATCAGATGAACGCACAGGGAATTACCATTACCCTGACCGGCGATTTTATTGAAGGTCCCGCTCTCCGGCTGGACGGTACCTCAGACATGATCTTCGACCATGTCGTGCTGTACGAACAAGATGGTGTGATGCACTTTAGGAATGTCCCCCGTGCATTAGGATTTGCTGACGAGGCAACCTACACCCCGCTGAATAAGCCGGGGGTGTTCTTCTACGAGATCGCTGATGGGCGTGGTTACGATGTTTTTGGCGTATTCGATACCTATATCCGGCAGCAGGGCGGGTATGAAATTTCGGGGGCGCCAATTGCCCAAATTACCTTATTGAACGCAGAAACTCAGGAAGTGCGCCAGTGCTTTGAACATTACTGCCTGGATTACAACCGGGTTACCCAACAGGTGCGGCCGGCACCGTTGGGCGAAGAATATCTAAATCAGAATGCCCCCCTCTACGAAGTACCCAAATCTGGCACCAATTTTGAAAACGACGCACAAAGCGAAGGCGGCACAAAAGCCCGCAACAAATCCACCTTTACGTTGATCAGCTGGGAAAGTCACACGATTGTAGATTCCAGCACCCCGCAGACCATTTTTGTGCAGGTTGAATTACTAAATACCCCTCAACCAAACATGGAATTGGTGCTGACCGTCTCTTACCCCGACGGGCACGAAGAAACCTACATCATGCCCCCCACCAACGAATCTGGGATGACCAGCTACACTTTGAACCCGGTAGCCGGTGAAAACGGGAATTTGGTTCGCTACTCTACCTGCCTGACCTTTGCAGATCAGTCGCCGGTATGCATGGAACAGCTGTTCATGATCTGGGGCAACCCATAAACGAATTATTTTTTTACGGGGGCGTAGAAAAAAAGAAGAAAAAGAAGCTCAAACTTACACGCTGTGTTCTTACAGCGTGTTTTTTGTATCAACATCGGCTTTTAATTTGCAGAGGAAACAACGGCCGGGCGCATTTCTACCAGGATTTCTACATGGTCAATCGGCCGTTCGAGGGTGAAGACTTGAATTTCAAAGGGAAGCAAAGCCCCGGTATCCTGCAAGTCTTCCGGCGCTTCCCAGCGGCGCACCCCAACGATGGTGTCCTGGCCGTCGTAGGCCAACACCAGCACCCAAATGTATTCAGGGGTAGCCACGGTGCCATCTTCGCCGGTAGGCAGCACAACCTCGCCGCTCACCAGCACCCCCTGTCCTTCTTGGAGGCCGTCCGTGATCGGAGCAGTCTGTAAGTTTTGCAGTTGGGCATCCACGTAGCGGGCAGCATACTGGTTGGCTTCCACCGCACTGACCAGCTGCCCCTGGATTTCAGTCCATTCGGGGAGAGGGGCCGAGAAGTAAGCCTGCAAAGGCATTTGTGCGCCTGGAGGAAGCACATTTAATAACGGGGAGGCGGTTTGAATGGCAACTTCTTCTCCCCCGGCATCGTACAACCTGATCAGACCGGCGATGTTCTCTACCGGCACTTCCAAGGTGTTCTTCACCTGCCAATAACACCACATTCCACCCGAAGGGGCAGGGTAACACACCGGCGGAAATGTTGCCAGGGGAAGCACCTGCGGCTCGCTGGCGGTTTGTGCTTCTTCGCCTTCTTCGGTCGGCAGGGGAATGACCAACTGCGTACCGACCGATAAAAAGTTGGCGTTCACTTCGGGGTTGGCGATTGATAATTCATCCAGGGTGATGCCAAAATTGATCGCGATGCTGATGAGGGTATCGTTCTCCACCACGGTGTATAAGAACGGCGTGGCGGAGGGCAGCGGGGGAAGCGTGGAAGTAGGTGCAACAGTAGCAACCAGCGTGCTGGTGGCTTGCAGCGTTTGGGTGGCGTAGGGTGTCACTGCGGCTTTTTGGGTCGCAGTTGGCGTTTGGGTAACATCGGCCGGATCAGAGGTATTACACCCCGAAAGGACTGCCGCCAGGACAAAGAAGAACAACCAAAGATGCTTTTTTCTCACGCCGAGATTATACCAGCACCCCCCATCCTGCATACGGCTTCCCGCTCTAATTGCGGGCATAAAAGGGGAGGGACGGCGCTTGTCCGAAAGGTGATGGTATGCTAAACTGCTAACATAGTACATGGACTAAACAGCCCTTAAATAACCAGGCAGTCTCAACCAGGTGAAGAATGGCAGAAAACCGCATTTTCGAAGAAGCGATCAGTGCAATTGAAAATGGACAGCGCACCCGAGCGCGGGACCTGCTGACACGCCTGCTGCGGCAAGACAAGACCAAACCGGAATACTGGCTGTACATGAGTGCGGTGGTCGACTCTCAAAAAGAGCGCATTTTCTGCCTGGAGAATGCCCTCAAGTACGACCCAGAGAATGAGACTGCCTTACACGGGCTGGTCATGGCCGGGGCCGCGCCGCCCGACCCCACACAAACCCTGGTACGCCCGGTGAACGAGCGCCAATGGGAAACCGGCAAAATCTTTGGGGAAGACGGCAGCACGCAAGAGAAGAAACCTTTCACCAAGATACCGCTGCCGCAGTTCATCGCTCTGATCGTGGTAGGCGTGCTGGGGACGGGCCTGATCTTGATCGGTATCTTTGGCAATCCATTTTATAAGCCTGCCAATGCCGGGTTGGCAAACACACGCGCGCCGTTGATTACCTCCGGCCCAACCCCCACCTTTATTCCCACCTTCACCCCGCTGGGCGGTGTGCCGACCGAGAACCCCTATGAACCGACCCCGGTGTTCATCACTGTGGAAGACACTTTTACCCCTACGCCGCGCTATGTGAATACCCCGCACCCCAACAACGAGGCCTACGAGGCCGGGATTCGCAGCCTGGATGCGGGAAATTACGGACAGGCAATTGCGCTGTTGGAGCAAGCCCGCACCCAAACGGCTGGCACCACGCAAGATGATATCGATATCCGTTATTATATGGCGCTGGCGCTGATAGGACAGGGCGATAACGAAGAAGCCAAACGCCAGCTGGACTTAATTATTTTGGAAAAACCCGCTTTTGCCGCCGCCTACACCGCCCGTGCGGAGGCTGTTTTGGCGATGCGGCCGAACAGCAATGTGGCCGGGGATTTGTATAAAGCAATCAACCTGGATACCGAATACCTGGAAGGCTACCTGGCAATTGCCAAATACCGTCTGATGAACGGGGAATTGGACGAAGCCCAACGCGTGATTGAAAGCAATATCCTGGAATTGGACCCGGATAACGCCCTGGGGCACCATTACCTGGCCGAAACGTTGATCGGGTTAGAGGAACCGGCACTGGCGCTGGACGAAGCACAGCTTGCCTTCGAAAATGACCCCACGCTGATCGATAATTATCTGACCCTGGGGCATGCCCTGATCTTGAATGACCGGTCTTCTGAAGCATACGGCTTGATCGAACTGTACCTGAAATACGACGAGAACAAAGAGAATGCCATGGCCTGGTACTTGTTCGGGCGAGCACAACAAGCCTACCTGAAACACGAAGAAGCCATCTCCAGTTTTGAAAGAGCGTACAACATCCGGAAAGACATCTATGAAATGAGCCTGTATTGGGCCATTTCATTGACCGAAATAGAAGAATACGACCTGGCCCTGGAACGCGTGCAGGTGCCGATTGAGCGCATCCTGCGCTGGTTTGACCCCTACCAGGTAAAAGCCGAGATATTCTATCTGCAAGGCGATTATGCCAAAGCCAAGGAAACGATCGAAGACGGGGCAGATTACGCCCGCACCGACGCCCAGCTAGCCGCTCTATACTATTGGCGCGGCGTGATCTACCGGGAGTTGGGCTACCCCTTCATTGCCAGAGAAAACTGGGAACAACTGGCAGCAATGGATGAAGATGTGGTGCCGGAAGCGTGGATGAGCGAAGCGCTGGATGAATTAGAGATTGAACTACCTACCGCCACCCCCGACCAGCCAACCCCAACCCGAGTACCCACGCTGACCCCCAAACCGTAATGGACATGCCAGAGGGAGAGGATGATGGATAATCATCGGGAGAACACCTGGCACCCTGGAGCGGTGGTGATCTATTATCTGGCAACCGGCTTGCTGGGGGTTTTGATCGGGGGACTCACTATCCATCCCGGCGCAGATTGGCAGCACACCGCCATCATATTATTGTCCGCTTTCTTTATCGGCTTTCTGCTCACCTTCCCAATTGAGATCTTCAACCTTTCATTTTCGCTTACCCCAACCCTGTTCATGGGGATTGGGTTAGCATTTACCCCGCAAGTAGCCGTATGGGCCGCATTTTTAGGGGCAGCGGGCAGTGTAAGTGTCAATATTCTGTTGGGGCACGGGCCAAAAGGCGTACGCGCAAAGCTGCTTGCCGGGTTATATGAGTTTGGTTTGATGCTGGTGCCTTTTGGCATCTCTCACCTGATCCTCCCCTGGCAAGCAGATACGTTTACGCAGCCGGTCAAGCTGATTGGTGTGGCGGGCATCTACATTGCCAGCCATACGCTATTGGTTGTGTTGGGCATCCTGCTCATCAGCCGCTACCGCCCGGCAGCCAGCCAGGTTGGGGTGCCCCTGATTATGGTGGAACTGCTGCCGCTGCCTTTTTTGTGGGTGACCGCCACCGCCGGGCCTTATTTAGGGATCACCACCCTGACAATTTTGGGCGGCGTACCGGTGATCCTGTCCGTATTCCTGCATGACGCAGCCGGCAGCCGCGCCCAGCTGGAACGCCGCATCCAGGATTTATCTTTACTCAACCGGGTGGGAGAAATGGTGCGCCACACCACCGACCTGGACAGCTTACTGCACACGCTGCATACCAGCACTACCGACCTGCTGGGCGTGGGGAATTTCTACGTGGCGCTGTACGATGCCTCTCAACAATCCATCTGGTACCCAATTGCGATCAAACAAGGTAAACAGCAAAATTGGGCTGCCCGCCCGGCCACCCACCGGCTGACAGACCAGGTGATTGAAAGCAAACAAGCGATCATGATCACCGGGGATGTAGATGACGCCCTGAAAAAGATTGGCGCCCCGCTGGGAGACGGCGGTTTATCCGCCTGGCTGGGCGTGCCCTTGCAAACGCCCAACGGGTTGAGCGGCTGTCTGGCCGTATTTTCGGATTCGCCCGATAGAACTTTTACCGAAGACGACCAGATTTTATTGACCGCGCTTTCCGGGCAGGTCAGTGCGGCGGTAGAAAACGCCCTGCGGATTGAACACACCGGCGAAATACTCTCCCGGCAGGCCGAACAGCTCAACATCTTGCAGCAAATTGGCCGCCAGCTGGCTGCCACGCTGAACGAACAAGAAGTTTTCCAGCAGCTGCTGCAATATGCGGTAGAGTTCACCCATTCTCCGGCCGGGCGCATCAGCAGCTACAACCCATTCAGCGAACGCTACGAAGCCAAGGCACAGAGCGGCACATTCCAGCAGCCGCAGGTGTTAGAAGCGCTGACCCAAAAAGCGGCGCACAGCCGGCAGCCAGAGACAGACACCGACCCCCAGGCAGGGTGGACACAAATGAGCGTACCGATCATCTATCAGGATGAAATCATCGGCGCGATCCACCTGGAAAGCAACCAGCCCGATGACTTTGGCGCCAACACGGTGCGCTTTATCAGCCAACTTGCCCAGCAGGCAGCCCTGGCGATGAAGAATGCCATCTTATACGAAGAAGCCCAGCAGCGGCTGAGAGAGCAAACCATCTTATATACGATCAGCACGCGGCTGGTTTCAGAGCAAAAATTAGACGCGGTGCTGAGTACGGCCGTGCAGTCGATGGGCGCGGCGTTGAACAGCCCGCTTACCGGCATCTACCTGTGGGAGAGCGAGAGCAGGATTTACAGGCTGACCAGCACAATGCAGCGCGGCGCCCCCCAAGGGTTGACGCTGCCTGCCAACCTGACACCGGAAGACATTGAAACAAAAAGCATTGCCCGGCTGGCCAATATCCCCCCGGATGAAGCTTTTCAGGTTTCCACGCTTGCCCTACAGGCTACCGGGGAACGGATCGGGCTGGTGGTTTACCTGCTGCCAGTGGGCAAACAGCTCAGGGATTCAGATCGGCAGATGATTGCGGCAATTGCGGCGCAAAGCACCAATGCGATCCAAAATGCGCAGTTGTTCCGCCAGGTATCTGTGGGGCGGGACCGGCTGCAAGCGGTGTTGGATGCGGTTTCGGACGGCATTTTGATGGTGACCGCCGTCGGGCGGGTGCTGTTTGTGAATGCGCCCTTCGAGCAAATCACGGGGGTTACCGCCGTACAGCTGACCGGGAAGGTATTGGAAAACCTGCCGGAAGCATGGCTGGAAGAAATAGGCTTTACCCCAGAAAGTGCCCGGCAGTTCATCCAGCAGCGATTTACGCTCGGCGAAACCAGTGAAGGGCCGCTCAGCTATCAAAGAGGCGAGTATTTTTACGAACGCTACACCGCACCGGTACTCAACCAGGCCCAACAAGTGATCGGGTGGCTGCTTTTGCTGCGCGATGTCACCGATGCACAGCAGTTGAAACAAACCCGGGAAATGCTCACCGAAACCCTGGTGCATGACCTGCGTTCGCCATTAGGTACGATAAAAACCGCACTGGAACTGCTGGAAAACGGGCTGACAGAAGATACTGCCCTAGATGACAGCCGGCAAACCGTAGAAATTGCCAACCGAGCAGCCAGCCGTGTGTTGGGGTTGATCAATTCACTGATGGAGATCAGCCGCCTTGAATCCCGGCAGATTGAACTCAAGCTGCAATCCTTCCAGGTCGACACCTTAATTGCAGAAAGTATCAAAGAAATCCAGCCGCAGGCGAATGACGACCGGATCCTCTTGCACAGCGATGTGGCAGACAACCTACCTGCTGTGCTGGCAGACCCGGCGATCGTCCAGCGCGTGTTGACCAACCTGATTGACAATGGATTGAAATTCTCGCCCGCACAAAGCACAATCACCATTCGGGCGCAAGAGATAGAAAATGGCAAAGTTCAAATCCAGGTGTGCGACCACGGCCCCGGCATCCCGGCACAATTCCGCGAGGAAGTTTTTGGGCGCTTTGTGCAGGTGCCGGGCGTTTCTGGCCGGCGTCGGGGCGTCGGGCTGGGGTTGGCCTTCTGCCGGGTGGCAATCGCCGCCCATAACGAGCAAATCTGGATTGAAGATGGAGAAAATGGCACCGGCACCATCGTGCGCTTTACGCTGCCACTAGACAGATAAAGGATAGTGACAATGGTTGAACAATTTCATTCCCAAAAAGGCCCTTTCCTAAAGGCCCTTGAGCCAGATGAACGCTTCATCGGTTTTTACCTGCTGCGGCGCAAAGAGCTAGACCCGTTCCGAGATGCTTCCCGCGGCTATTTCCTCACCCTGATCTTGGGAGACCGCAGCGGCCAAATGGTCGGCCGGGTATGGGAAAATGCCGAAGACACCTACCAGGCATTGACCCAGGGAGAAGTGGTTAAGATTGACGGAGAAGTAGAAACCTACCTGGAGCGCAATCAAATCCGTATTTTGCGCGTGCGTCCGGCTGCCCCAGGGGAATATGACATCCGAGATATGCTGCCGGCCAGCAATAGAGACCCGCAGGAAATGCTGGCAGAATTGCAATTCTTCATTGACGACCTGCAAGACCCGCACCTCGCTCAATTGGTCGCCACCTTCTTCGGAAACGAAAGTTTCATGAACCTATTCAGCCAGGCGCCTGCCTCGCGCCGCATCCACCACGCCTACATCCACGGCCTGCTGGAACACACCCTGGAATTATTGGTGTTAGCCAATACGCTGATAGAACTGTACCCCGAACTGAACCGCGACCTGCTGACGACCGGTATCCTGCTGCATGATATTGGGAAAATCAATGAATATTCTTGGGAGCTGGATATTGATTACACCACCCCTGGGCGGCTGCTCGGCCATATTGTGATGGGGGATGAAATGGTGGCGCAGGCACTGGAAAGCATGCCAGACTTCCCGGAGGAATTGGCCTTGAATCTACGCCATATGCTGCTGGCCCACCACGGGCGTTATGAATGGGGTTCGCCGCGCCGCCCGATGACGATGGAAGCGATTGCGCTGCACCACCTGGAAAACCTGAGCGCCCAGGCCAACCGCTTCAAATCATTGATCGAACACCGCCCCAGCGGGGAAGCCTGGACCACATACGACCGCTTATTGGGCCGACAGCTTTACGCCGGAGAAGATGGGGATTTGAACATTGAAGAACGCAGCTGGGAAGAATAAA
Source organism: Anaerolineales bacterium (assembly GCA_963675375.2). Taxonomy (GTDB): domain Bacteria; phylum Chloroflexota; class Anaerolineae; order Anaerolineales; family UBA11579; genus UBA11579. The sequence goes on from OY776212.2 coordinate 580,192, forward strand.
AATCTCTGCTGAACCTGCTTTCTCTCTTCCGGGGTGTTGAAAAGTAATGTGAACAACTAACTACTGTTTTTACTTTGACAAACATAGTCCAGAAGGTACAATTGCAATATGGGTAACATCCAAACCATCTTGATTGTGCTCAGTGATGAACAAACCATTCAGCTATTTGAGCGCTATATTCTCTCCAACCAACAGGTAAATAGCGCGCGTTCTTGCGAAGAGGGTTTGACCGCATTCCACGCCGCCACACCAGACCTGGTATTGGTCAGCGATGAATTTGGAAAAGAAGCCTGCGCCAAGATGATGGGGGAGCTGAAAAAGACCCACCCGATGACCCCTGTGATCCTGTTGTGTCAGAAGGATTCGGATTTCTCCACCCTGGATGCCATGCGCATTGGGATGGCAGACCGCCTGACCCTGCCGACCAGCCGAGAAGCGATTGCCCGCGCCATTCAGCGGGTTACCGACCGCCAGGACCACTTTGAAATCTGGCTGCGCCAGGAGGCCAGAAAAGCCACCGGCCCGTTGATCCAGCAAATGGACGAACTGGAGTCCCTGGCAAACCTGGGGCGGACGATCACCTCCAGGCTGAACATCGACCAGGTGCTCAACGAAGTATTGGACGCCGCCCTGACAATCACCAATGCCGAACAAGGCAGCATCTTGCTGCTGGACGACAAAAGCGGCGAACTGTACATGCGGGCTGCCCGCAACTTCCAGGAAGATTTTGTACACACCTTCCGGCTGCCGACAGACGATACCTACGCCGGGCAGGTGATCCAAACCGGGGAACCGCTCTTTTTGCAGGCCGATGCCCCCCAGAAAATTAAAACCTCGTACCTGGTACATTCACTGGCCTACGTGCCCCTGATCTATCATGGCCGCACGATCGGCGTGCTGGGGGTGGATAATCGCCAATCAAACAAACGGCTCAACCAGCAGCACATCAGCACGTTAAGCACAATGGCCGATTACGCCGCGATTGCGATTGAAAATGCCGAGCTGTATACCCAAACAGAACAAGAACGCAACAAACTGGCCGCCATCCTGACCCAGATCAAAGATGGGGTGATCGTGTTGAGCGAGGACGGGCTGGTGCTGATGGTGAATCCGGTGGTGCGCAAATTATTCAACTTAGACAGCCGCACAGTGGAGAACCAACCCTATACCGAAGTGTTTACCAATCAAGATTTACTGCAAGCGATCCAGGGTACATCTCCCAATCCCGACCGGATTGAAATAGAAATTAACGAAGACCTGTACTACCGCGCCCGGGTAACCCGCATTGAAAACGTGGGCAAGGTAATCAGTCTGCACGACATCTCCTACCTGAAAGAACTCGACCAGCTGAAAACGGAGTTTGTGCATACCGTTTCCCACGACCTGCGCTCTCCGCTGACCACCATCCTGGGGTATGTCGACCTGATCAAACGGGTCGGTGAAGTGAATGCGACCCAAGACGATTACATCGGGCGGGTGCAGGCCAGTGTGCGGCAAATCTCTAATCTGATCTCGGAAGTGCTCGATTTGGGGAAAATTGAAGGGCGGATGAGCGAATTCTTTGAACTTACCTCCCTGGAACCGATCATCCAGGGCGTGCTAGCCGACCACCAGGAAGAATTAGATACCAAAGGACAACGCGTTGAAGTCCTGCTTTCCGGCAATTTCCCTGCCATCTACACCGACCCCACCCAAATACGGCAGATGTTTGAGAACTTACTGGGAAATGCGATCAAATATACTCCCAAGGCTGGCACCATCACCGTCTCCGGTTGGCGAGAAAACGACCAGGTAATCATACGGGTGAAAGATACCGGCAGGGGCATCCCGCTGGATGAACAAACGAAAATTTTTGACCGCTTCTACCGGGGGAAAAATGTGGTGGATGATACCCAGGGCACCGGGCTGGGGCTGGCAATCACAAAAACCATCGTGGAGAATCACCAGGGGCGCATCTGGGTAAATTCCAAAGAAAATGAAGGCTCCACCTTCACCATCGTGCTGCCAATGCGGGAATAGCTCTATTGAACCACCCTAATCGGGGGAACTTTTAGAAAAGCGGCTGCCTCATCAGCGATCAATCAAATAAGTTGAAATAGCCATCGTAGGCCTGATCGTCTTGCTCTTTGTCTTTGCGGGTGGGCTGCACGGCGGTTTCGCCGCGCGCCTGGTTGAGGTGGCTGTCCACCTCGGTGTTGAAATCGAGGTAGTGCTGAATATAGACGATAAACCCTTTTTCGGTGGGGAGGAATAGATATTTAGGCAGGAAAAAGTGCAGCATCCAGGGGGGGACGGGATACTCATTGAGCACGATGGCGGTCATGGTTTGGTTTTGGTAAGGGCGCATAAAGCGTTTTGTCGCCCCACTCAACTTGATCTTTTCATAAATATCTTTGTACAACACCAGACGGACATTCTCAATCTGAGCGTACGGGATGCGGATGCGGAATAAGGGCAAGGCCAGCAGCACATAGGTTGTTTTGGCCTGCACAAAGCCGCGGTTGCGCATGAAGAAAACCACCAACATCAAGGCGAAGAGTCCCAAACCAAAATACATCAGGTAGATGTCATTGGGCGGGCTGAAGTAACTGTCAATGTAAGCTACCCCCCACCACAATATCCAGATAATGATGTCGGCCAACAGCATGATGCGCCATAAACGGTTGTATCTGTGGCGCACAAAAAGAATACGGTGCTTTCTTCCTGGTTTGGATTTAAAAGATTTCTGTGCCATCGTTGGTTCCTTTCAGCTGCTCACCCGATAATTCTGTGGATGCCAAAACCTGACTCCGAGAATATATTGTTCAGATTGGCAGGATGACAGTGGGAGAGAAATAAACGCTGCTTATGGCCTAAGTGTATAGCTTTTTACCGGATTGAGCAACCGAGAAGGTGCAAAAACTTATCAGCACACACTAGACCGCGATCTTATCCAACGGACATTTGCAGGCAATTCCCACACCCATCTCCCTGGCATGGCAGTTGTTGGCAGAAATACAGGCAGACCGCTCGGTGAGGCCCTGGCGCAGTTGGTTGGGGAAATCGGGCGCATTGAGCAACGGACGGCATAAGGAAATGAAATCCGCATCCCCATCTGCCAATACACGCTCCATCACCCCGCGCGAGCGGTAGCCGCCCACCGACATGATCGGCAGATCGGTCACCTGGCGCGCCTGACGGGCAAACGACAAAAAGTAGGCTTCTTCTTCCGGGCGGCGAATCCCCTTGGCAATATTGCTGAATTTCTTTCCGCCGATCCCGCCGCTCAATTCCACGGCATTAATCCCCATGCCGGGCAAAGCAGCAACCACCTGAAGGCTGTCCTCCAAAGTCAAACCGTTCTCCACACCGTCCTGCATCCCCAGCTTGATAAACACGGGATAGGTCGGGCCAACCTGTTGGCGGACATGCGCTGCTACCAGCCGTAAGAATTTGAGCCGGTTCTCCAGCGAGCCGCCCCATTGGTCGCTGCGCCGGTTGACTGCCGGGGAAAGGAATTGGCTGATCAGGTAGCCGTGAGCGGCGTGGATCTGAACAGCATCAAAACCGGCTTGCTGCGCTCGCCGAGCTGCCTGCCCAAAAGCCGCTGCCAGCATCTCAATCTCCGCTTCTGTCAGGGCGCGGGTAGGGCGTTTTAGGAAAGGTGCTTCTTGGATGGTGGAAGGTGCCAACGCTTCGGGCACCAGGTTCACATCGCTGCTTGCCCCGGCGTGGTTGATCTGCGCGGCTACCAGGCCGCTTTCCTGGTGGACGACTTCCGTAAGCTGCTGCAGGGCAGGAATGAGGTCATCGTCATAGATGCCGGTCATTTCGGGGTGGGCTTTGCCGGTAGGGTGCAGGTACATGTGCCCGGTAATGATCAGGCCAACCCCGCCGCGGGCTAATTCTCGGTAGAGGTCGAGCATTTTAGGAAGCGGCCTGCCAACCTCATCGGCCATACGCTCTGCGGTAGCAGAACGCACCAGGCGGTTTGGAACGGTCAGGCTGCCAAATTTTTGAGGGGTGAATAATAAACTCATACGCATCCTTTAGTGTGTGCTGTTTTGTTATGGGGAAAATTGTACTCGATTAACCTCATCCGGCAGGCTGCAATATCATAGTTAGTAGGATAGTGGGGCAATTATAAGCATGCTACTATTGAGGTGAAGTTGACGACAGATCAGTTTCAATGTCTACTCGTTAGCTATTCTGGCAGCTATCAACCATTGTTTGAATGCTCTTTGCATGTGGGAACGTTTGGTTATGTGTGTGGGATCTCATTTTTAGCTGCCGGAGAGTTTATAGGGCGCATCTTTATAAGATGCGCCCTGCCGCTTAACGGCAAAATGAATAAACTATCGTGTGTATAAAAAAATGAGTGGCATGCCACTCATTTAATTCTTTCTTTCGGTATCGCTACCCGGCTCAATCTGAGCTGAGCATGTGCATCGCTTCTTCAGAAGTGATCTTTCCCTGGTTGAGGTCTTCCAAGATTTGACGGCGCTCTTCTTCGGTCAGCGTGCTGGGGTCTTCCTTGCCGGGGTCATAACCCAAGGCGCGGATGATCTCATGCAGGCGGTTGCGAATGGTGGGATAAGACAGGCCAAGGTCTTTTTCCATGTGGGTGATCTTGCCCTCATTTTTCACAAAGACCTCTAAAAACTCTAGTTGTTCTGAGCTTAATTGGGCAAACGGCCCGGTGATAAAACGGCCTTCCAGTGCAGTATCACATTCCCGGCAAGCCAGCCGGGTAACCAGTAATTCGCCCCCGCAAACGGGGCACTCTCCAGGGATTGGGTGCATGATGCGCTCCTTGCTGCTTAAGTTGGGTTAATTATACAAGGTTTTTAAAACTTGGCGCTGAGAAGTACGCACCAGTCCAAGATAAAATAAACCCCCGGATTGCGCCAGGGGTAAAAGTTTTACTGTTTTTGAAGAGCCGTTATTTTTTCTTCTCGCTCGATTTTTCTGCTTTTGGCTCTGCTTTCTTCTCAGCTTTAGTTTCGGATTTGGTTTCTGTTTTGCTCTCCGACTTTGGCTCTTCTTTATGATTATTGTTGCTGCTCGAGGTCAGGGTAGAGCTGGCGTTCTTTGAATCGGTAACATAAAAGCCTTTGCCCTTGAAAACGACCAGGGCAGGCTTATAAACTTTTAGCAAAGTTTCCTGCTTACAGTTGGGGCAGGTAGTCAGCGAATCTTCTGAAAAGGATTGGTATTTCTCGAATTCGTGATCACAATTTTCACAGTGGTATGTATACATCGGCATAGCGCAACACCTTCATTATTAACGATAATGCAACGTTGCATTATAGCGCGCAAAAAGAGGGTTGACAAGTGCGGGAGAAGATATTTTTATATATCGCTGATATTGTTATTTTGATCCCTGTCCTGCCCCTAAACCGGAGGCATCTGCTGTTTGGTGCTGCTCGTCCCAATAGGAAAGCAAATAACGGATCAATGCAGCAAGACCTCGAAGCAGTAAAAAATAAAAGCCGGCAGTAAACAAAGCATCTAACCACTCGAATAATGAATCCAAGGAATCGCTGCTAAAAAATGTGGGGGCGAAGAAATTATCTATCGAATCTAACAAAGAAAAAACAATCAGTAATACAACGAATCCAACATTGATGAGAGAAAGCCAGGAAAACCGGCGCAGCCAAACCTCATACTTTAGCAGGCGTTCCCTTTTATGGTAAACATCCAAATATAACTTATTCATCTGCCGGTTCCATAGCGTTTTCTTGCGGCATGCCCTGTTCTCGAATGTCAAGCATCAAATAGAGCACTTCGGAAAGCACCTGAAGGATAAAAAAGAAAAAAAGAACGTATATAAATTGCCCCAACTCAGCCAGAACACAATAGACAAAATGAGAAAAATCCTCTCGAAAAAGATCGAGCCATTGTAGATATTGACCGACTATTCCGATAATAGTTTTGAGCAGCGATAACACCAGCACAAACCAACTAATCTTATCCGACCAATATGCCAGCTTGAATAATTTATGATCCTCTAGAAAATTCTTCCCCGAATCGTTTTGTGCAATTGGCGTGTTCATACAAATGACCTCCTAAATATCCGTGCAAGTCTAATGGTTATACAGTAAATGAGTTAGCGATACACCTAAACTTTATCTGGACGATAAAGTAAAGTAAAACGTGGCCCCCATCCCCGGTTCGGCTTCTGCCCAAATGCGGCCGCCGTGGCGCTGCACCACCCGCTGGGCAATAGCCAGCCCAATCCCGGTACCTTCCACATCGGCATCCTGAGACAGCCGCTGGAACGGTTCAAACAGCGCATCGATATAGGCCATGTCAAATCCCTCGCCATTGTCTTTCAAGAAAAAGGCGTTTTCATCTTGATGGTTTACTTTGCCAAATTCAATGTTGGCGGTGTCTTTATGACGGGTGAACTTGACCGCGTTGGAGATCAAGTTGGTCAGCAAGGTTTCTACCAGCTGCCGGTCTCCCAGCACGGTCAACCCTTCCTGCACAGAGAAATCAATCTCCCGGTCGGGGGATTGTTCTTTCATTTCAGAAATCAGCTGCCCGGTAAGGGCTGTCAGATCAAGCTGTTCAATGATCAAATCTTGCCGGCCGAGGTGAGAAAGTGCCAACAGGCCGTCAATCAGGTTATTCATTTTTTTGCTGCTGGATAAGATGCGGTTGAGATAATCTGTGCCCCCCTCTGCCAGAATTTGGGGATATTCTTCCATCAGCAGTTGGGCAAAACCCTGGATCGCCCGCACAGGCGCCCGCAGGTCATGTGAAATAGAATATGCAAATGCCTCCAGCTGGGTGTTGATCTGAGTCAGTTGGGCGGTGCGTTCTTCTACCCGTATTTCTAAGCGGTCATTCAACTCGCGGAAACGATCTTCTGCTTTTTTCCGCTCTACGATCTCATTCTGCGCTTGCTGATACAGGGCAGCATTATTCAAAGCAATGGCCGCCGCATTGGCAAGCGGCATTAATTTATCGGCATCTTCTTCACAGAAAGTATCTATATCTTTCCCATCCATGCGGATCAAACCTAAGACTTGATCCTGGTAGCATATCGGGATGACCATGTATGATTTGATCCAATGGGTGGTAGGTAAAATAATCCAATAGGGATCTTTAGAAACATCGGAAAACACCACCGGTTTTTTCGTGGTAATTGCCATAAAGTCAGAATGAAATTCATCAATAGGTTGGGAAAATTGTTTTAGAAAAGTCTGCTCTTCCCGATTATATCCTTGGGAAGCCTTGGTGAGCAGAAGGCCATCCTCTAGCAAAACGATATTAGCCGTTTTGTAATAGACCACTTTATGTATCTGCGCCAAAATTTCGTCCAACAGGTCTGGCATACTGATATGAGAGGAAATCAGCAAAGTAACTTCCGAAAGCGTTTCGGCCAGCACACGCTGCTGGCTTTCAGATTCAAGCAATTTGGTATGCTCAGCCTCTAACCGCTCTTTTTCCTCGATATCTCTTCTAAGCAAGATACTTGTTGCTTGCAATTCAGCTGTACGCTGGTCAACCAGCTGCAGCAATTTCTGGCGGCGGTAAATCGTGCCGTGGATCAGCCCGCTGACCAGGGCGACAATAGACAGCCCCAAAACCTGGAAAAGACGCAAATTTTGCACGTAGGCAGTTCGCCATCCCCCTTTAGGTGCACCAGCCAATGTCCAGGCCCCTTCCGGCAAATCGATTTGAACGACCACAGGATCAGAGGAAAAAACAGTACTATCACCCCAAAACAAATTCCCGTTCTGGTCGAGCAGCGCCAGGCTGAGATCACTGGTGGTTACCCCAGATTCTTCAAGTAATTCATCCAGGTCAAAGACAATATTGCTCAACCCCCAGTAGTTATCCTCAATAAAGATCGCCTGCCGAATAATCAGCCCCATTCCCCCTTGAATCAACTCATTGGGCAAACTAACCACTTGCTGTTGGGTTTCGATTGCCCGCCGGACTTCCTCACGCACCTCTGGACGCGGGTCTTCCGCCGGATTATAGCCAATTACAGATTTATTAGGCTCATAGGGGAAAACATATTCCATCACGCCTTCCGGCGCTATGGCAATATTCCGTACGCCGGTATTGCTTACATAGATGACCTCAAAAAATTTGTTGAGTTCATCTTCCTGAATACTTCCCTCTTCGGATAATTCGGCAGAGATATAAGCACTCAAACCATGGATCATTGAAAGTTTATTGGTAAGAATATTAGAAAGGCTGGTATTCAAAAGACTTAGATCGACCCCCGCCTCGCGGCGCGCGCTTTGGTACAGTTGGTCTTTTACAAATAAATTCCCCACAAAGTACACCAGTAAAAGGGCCAAGAAAGCAAACACAGTAAACAAAGTGGCTCTTTGTCTTGGCCTGTGAATAGCCTTTTTTTGCAGTATGGTGGAAGAGTGGTTGTTTTCCATATTTACTTACAACCTCGCATGGTTAATAAGAGTATACATGAAATCAAGTAGATATACGTACCCTTTTATTGAAGTTTTATTGCAGGCAGCACACGCCCTTGCTTGACCCGGCGATTGATTCTGATATAAACTAAATTGCAGAAGAGGATTAAAATAGCCTGTGCAAAACAGGCAAAATGACAGGAGTGAATGAATGGCAAAGGTTGCTGTAGTAACCGACAGTGTAGCCTCCATCCCTAAAGAGGTGTTAGAACAATTAGAGATCCACTTTGTCCCGTACTATATTCATCGCGGCACAGAAACCCTGCGTGACATGGTCACCGCTACGGGAGAGAGTTTTTATGAGTGGATGAAGTCTGCCACTGAAATCCCCAAAACGGCCTACCCCAGCCCAGGAGAATACCTGGAGAAATACCTGATGCTGGCGAAACAAGGCATTGAGGACATTATCAGTATTCATATCACCTCGAAAGGCAGCGGGGCGTATTCCGCAGCCAGCGCGGCTAAAAAGATGCTTGCCGAGGAACACCCTAAACTAAGAATAGAAGTGATTGACAGCCTGAACGTGCAAATGTGCCAGGGATGGATGGCGATAGAAGCTGCCCGGGCCGCACTGAAAGGTTATTCGCTAAACGAAATTACAGCACGTGTCAAAGCGATGATCCCGGTGACAAAAATGTACCAAACGGCCGATACGCTCAAGTATCTATACCTGGGCGGGCGGATAGGGCGGGCCAAACACCTGGTCGCCTCCATGCTGGACATCAAGCCGATCATCAGCATGGAAAATGGCGAAATCGTTTCGCTGGGGCAGGCGCGCACCCGCAATAAGGTCTACCGCCTGATGGTGGATAAACTGAACAACTATGTCGGCCAGGGGGCCGTGCGAATTGCTTACGTACATGCTGCCGCCAAAGAAGAAGCCGAAAAGTTAAAAGAGATGGTGGAAACGCGCGTGGAGGTAATTGAATCGCTGATCACAGAACTTTCGCCTGCCCTGGGCGTACACACCGGCCCTGGTACGGTAGGTTTCTGCTTCACCCTGGCAGCTGAGGCCGCGGCAAGGTAATGAAGAAGCATGTCTGATCCGGCGATTGACCTCCACCCGATTACCCCGGCCGACCAGGCGTGGGTGCAAACGACCCTGGTGGAACATTGGGGCTCGACCCTGGTGGTCAGCCGTGGGGTACAGCACCGGGCAGACGGGCTGCCGGGCTGGATCGCCTGGCAGGGGGATGAACGGAAAGGGCTGGCAACCTACCACATGAACGGGCAAGAATGTGAATTGGTGACTTTAAACGCGCTGCAAGAGGGCCTGGGTATCGGCACTGCACTGATCGACAAGACGATTGCACGCGCCGAACAGGTCGGCTGCTACCGCGTATGGCTGGTAACTACCAACGATAACCTTCCTGCACTGCGCTTTTACCAGAAACGCGGCTTTGTGCTGGCAGCCCTGCGCCCTGGGGCAGTAGAGCGAGCGCGGCAGATCAAACCCGAAATCCCGCAGTTTGGGCTGGATGGTATTCCCCTGCGCGATGAACTTGAACTGGAGATCGTCTTGAAAAACGGCAAAGAACGTTCCTGGGGAGAGTTTTCACCGTTTTAACAGCTTGCCTATTCTTATTTCTTGAACATTTTGCTATTCTGGATATTTTTTGTCTCATTCCCGCCATTGCCGTATGATTGTATAATACTAGCATGCAACCAAATCAGACACCCAACTTCTATGTAGGCGCCATCCCCATCTACGGCAAAACGATTTTAGCCCCGATGGACGGCTATTCCGACCAGCCGTTCCGCGGTCTGGCGCGTTTGCTGGGGTCGGCGATGAGCTACACAGAATTTGTCAACAGCAAAGATGTGCTCAATACCTCTAAGGATGTCAGCCAACGGCTGCAATATGAGGAAGCAGAGCGCCCGGTAGTTTTCCAGCTGTATGATGATGACCCGGCGCGCATTTTGCAGGCTGCCGAGCAGTTGATGTCCCAAGAACCCGATATTATCGATATCAATATGGGCTGCTCCGAATCAAAAATCTCCGGCCGCGGGGCGGGGGCAGGACTGCTGCGCACCCCGGAGAAAGTGGCCCAGATCATCCGGCAGCTCAGCGATATATTAGACATCCCTGTAACCGCCAAAATTCGCCTGGGGTGGGACGACGAAAGCCTCAACTACCTGGAAATCGCCAAAATTATTGAAGACAACGGCGGGCAGTTGGTCGCCGTGCATGGGCGCACCAAAGAGCAAGCCTACCGCGGGCAGGCCAATTGGGATGCAATTGCAGAGATCAAACAAGCGGTTTCTATTCCGGTGATCGGCAATGGGGACGTGAAATCCCCGCAAGATATTGAAAACATGATCGCCTATACCGGCTGCGACGCGGTGATGATCGGGCGGGCAGCAATTGGCAACCCATGGATCTTTGAAGGCCTTTCCCGCGAGGAAGTCCACCCCGCAAAAGTGCGCGAGACCATGCTGCTGCACCTGGATCGCATGGTAGACTTTTACGGCCCCGAACGCGGGGTGATCTTGTTCCGCAAACATGTACAGCGCTATATCAGCCCGCACCCGCTGCCCAAAGACCAACGCACCAAACTGCTCACTTGTGGAACCGCAGATGCCTTTATTTCGTTTTTAGATCAATTCTATTTCGATGTTTTTCTCAGTAAGGAGGATGTAAATGAAACAAAAGTTTAACTTGCTAGTTACCGCTGTTTTACTCCTGACACTGGCTGTGGCCTGTAACTTATCGCCAGCCACATCCCAACCGACGGTGGATTCGGCAGCCCTGGACACCATGGTTGCCCAAACAGTAGCCGCTTCCGGGATTGAAGACCAGCCAGCCCAACCCACCAGCGGCGGCAGTGACGACCAGCCGGGAGAAGTTGTGGAAGATACACAAGTCCCCGCTACCGAAACTGCCACCAACACCCCGGAGCCGACAGCAACCTTCACAGAAACGCCGACCCCGACCCAGGAAGCCACTTTGCCGGTGGGGCTTGACGATCTGGATTTGGGTGACCCGGAGTGGACGCATGCCTTCACCAACAAAGGCGTCTTCTTCACCTACAGCGATTCGGATTCAAAAGTAGCCTACAACAACGGCAAGCTGGAATTCACCATCTTCGATGCCTTGTCTTACACCATCTGGTCTTACTCCACGGTAGAGCTGGAAGATTTCTACTTTGAGATCACCGTGCAGATGCCGGATGACTGCAAACCCAAAGACCGCGGTGGGATCATGTTCGGCACCCCGCTGGGCGAAACCAACGAAGGCTATGTGTACCAAATCTCCTGCGATGGCGAATACCGCTTGTTCCTGTGGGATGGCAGTACCACCACCAACCTGGTGAACTGGACCAAAACCGATGAGCTTGAAGCAGGCAGCGGCAAAAGCAACCGGATTGGCGTATTGCACGACGGCAAAAAGATTGTCCTGTATGTCAACGGACAAAAAATGGATGAATTAACCGACAACACTTATGTGGGCAAAGGCCGAATCGGCGTGAACATGGGTGTGGACGACCACGACAACGTAACTGTAAAATTTGACGATGCAGCCTATTGGACCGACTTACCTTAGAAAAATAGTTTCAGGCGTCTTTGTGTTCGCAATATGGGCAGTGTTTGCCGCCGGATGCGGCGCAGGCACTGCCCCTGCTACGCCTACCACAGAAGGCGTAAACCTGGATCTGTTAGTGAACGAGGCGGTGGAAACCCAGCACGCCGAAGCCGAACGCCGCGCCGCCACAATGACCGCGGCTGCCACCCAACCGGCTGTGTTGATGGCGCAAACGCTGACCCCCACGATCACCTTCACCCCGGAGGCCACCGTGACACCCACCATATCGGTGCCCACCTCAACCCCAGGGGACACCCCCACACCTACGCAGCCGCTGGTGCCTACTCGCCAAAGCGGCGACCCGGCCCTGCGCCTGGACGCCCCAGATTGGGTGGAAACTTTTGATACCACCAATAACTGGAGCGAATTCAACGGCACCCGCTCGCAGATCGCGATCCAAAACGGCAAATTCTATTACACCGAGTTCACCCCCGGCAGCGGCCCCACCTGGACGGTAGGGGGCTTGACGATCAGCAACTTTTACCTGGAAGTGCTGGCCCTGACACCCAACCAATGCGGCGGGAAAGATCGCTATGGACTGGTGTTCCGCGCCCCAGACCCCTCGCAGGGATACCGCTTTGAATATTCGTGCGATGGGCAGTACCGGGTAGTGGAATTCTCGGACGAACAGACCAAAGAAGTGGTACCCTGGGCGAGCAGCGACTACTTGAAAGCCGGGCCGAACCAGCTCAACCGGCTGGGCGTGTGGGCCAACGGCCATGTGGTTTCTATCCATGTAAATGGCATGGTGGTTGCCAGCTGGACAGAAAGCACCTATCGCAACGGGCACTTTGGTTTTTCAATCACCACCGAGGAAACCGAAAATTTCACTGTGGTGTTCGACGACCTGCAATTCTGGACATTTGAGTAGGGGACGATGGATTTTTACCAGGCCTTAGCCGAAACATACTGCCTGGCTCCCGCGGCAGTGCTTCCCAACGCGTTGTGGAAGACTGCCGCTGAAATCCCCAGCACCCAGCACAGCTTTCAACGAACGGAGGGACAGATCAGCGAGCTGAAAATGTGGGACCAACAGCGCTTGCTGCTCTATTGGACACAATCCCCTAACAATGCCAATTACTCCGCTTTCAATCCTGGCAATCTAAAGCTGGCACTCGTCCACGAGCGCATGCTTCCTTTCTTCCCCACAGCAGGATTTAGCGGGCAAAAAGCATATTTCAAGGCAACCCATTCGCTCGCGCATATTCCAGCCTATCCGCTTCCGGCGGGCTACCATTTCCAGGCGGTGAAGCTTCCCCTAGAGGCCGAACAGGTAACCGCCTTCATCAACGCCTGTTATCCCCATATTTCTCTCAACACAGACACCGTGCTGGGTTGGACGCAGCACAGCGTGTTTATGCCCGCTTTGTGGCAGTGGGTGATCGAGAGCGGTACCGGCCAGCCGGCCGCCCTGGGGATTGCGGAGTATGACGCGGCTGTTCGAGAAGGGGCCTTGGAATGGATACAAGTCTCGCCGCAGTACCGGCGGCAGGGATTGGGGAAATGCCTGGTGGCGCAGCTGCTTGCTTTGCTCACTCCCCAGGCGGTGTTTGTCACCGTTTCGGGGGAGCAAGATCACCCCGAACACCCCGCCCGGCTTTACCAAAGCTGCGGCTTTGCCGACCTGAATACCTGGTGGGTTTTTACCCGTTAGAATTTAAAGCGCATCAGGGGGAAATGGCTTTTTTAATCTTATCTATTGCTATCTCATTGCCAACTTGCGATCAAATTTTGGATTTACCCCAACCCCCTGGCCCCCTTCCCCAGCCATAGATTTGCAGCGCGATCAAATCCCAATTCGGCCGTGGAAGGGGGAATCGTTCTGGGAGGGGGTGAAACCCCCTCCCACCTCAAAGGCCCCACCCCCAAAACGGACTGTTCTCCCTAAACTATCTCTAATGGAAAACCGCTATACATCGTCTGCGAATGAAGTGATTAATCGTACTGAACGATTAATTCGGGTTTATTTTCTTTTCAATTATTTTCAAACAGCAATTAAAAATTTGGTTAAACAGAAGCGGCTGGCAGATTATCTGCCAGCCGCTACAATTGGCTTCTTCTCCTCAACAATAGAAATTATTCTACTATATTTTTTTCTCTTTGGAAGAGAAATGCTCCAAAATCAGTTCAATTTGACGCGCTATTTTTCATTCAACGGCTGCTTGAAATTATAGATGCCGTCTTGAATGCCCCACTGCAAACCACAGGTGCAGGTGAGTACATCTTCTACCGGTTTGCCAAGCGGTTGTTTGCATTCCGGGCAGCGGAAAAAGCTGCCCGCGGCGGCCACAGGAGTCGTGCCAACCGCCTGGGAACGAACAAACACACTCGGGCTGAGCTGCCACCAATCGCCGGTCAGCTGCGCCATCGAATCCATGCCTACCAGCAGGCCGGTGGGTATTAGCCGTTTGAAAAGCCCCATGCGGAAGTGGGATACGGTCAGCTGGCGCTGCACGTCAAACTGGTTGGCGGCCAGCCACTGGCGCACGGTCTTGGGATGAAAATCGAAATTCAAAGGGATAAACTCGACCGGTTCGGGGGTAAAGGGATTCCAGGTTTGCTGCTTCAACCAATAGCGCAAGATCGCTTTCAGGTTTTGTTTGTTGGCAAATTCCAGAATAAAAACCGCTTCCGGCGCCAGACTCTCGCGCACCTGCTGCAATGCCAGGGACGGTTCGGCCATGTGGTGCAGCACCCGGATCATGGTCGCAGCGTCAAACAAGCCGGGCACAAACGGCAGCCGGTAGACATCGGCGGCCACATACACATAACGGTCGGAGGTTCCCAACCGTTCTTGGGCTTGCTGCAGCTGGGTGGAGGAATAATCCATGAGCACAATTTGCTCAAAGCCCTGGTAGCGGGGGGTGTTGCGCCCGGCACCGGCGCCTACTTCCAGCATACGTTTGCCACTCGTCGGCAGCATGCGGGAAAGGGCAACCGCTTCGGCGCGGTCCTCATAAGCACGGCCGCCTTGCTCCCAAAAACTGGTCTGGTAGTCTGAACCTTCGTAATCGCAAACAGGGGGGCGTTGTGGGTCGGTATCTGTCATCGTTCGAATTATTTCTCCGGGGTGATCAACGGACGGCCGTTGTTATAACCCCGCCCAACACCGCGGTATACAAAGCCCAGCTCTTTCATCATTTCGGGCAGGTAAATATTGCGCCCGTCTATGATAACGGCCTGCTGCATACTGTCGCGCACCCGTTCCAGGTCTAAATTGAGAAACTCGTTCCACTCGGTGCAAACGATCACACCATCGCAGTCCTGTACCAATTCGTACGCATTGCCGACCATGGTCACTTCCGGCAGCAAAGGGGAAGCGACTTCCATCGAAACCGGGTCATAGCCTTTTACTTTTGCGCCGCGAGACAGCAGATTGTTGGCAATATCGACCGAAGGCGCATCGCGCATATCATCGGTGTTGGGCTTAAAGGCCAGGCCAAGCAGCCCTACAGTGGTGCCGGATAAATCGCCAATTTCTTTCTCCAGGCGTTCCACCAGGCGCGGACGGCGTTCGTTGTTGGTTTTCATCACTGCGTGCAAGATGCGCGGTTCTACGTCCATCTCCTCGGCCATGTGGGCGAGGGCTTTCACATCTTTGGGGAAGCAGGAACCGCCATACCCCAGGCCGGCGCCCAAGAAAGCCGGGCCAATGCGGGAGTCGTATCCCATCCCGGCAGCAACCTCTTTTACATCTGCGCCAAGTTCTTCGCACACATTGGCAATTTCATTGATAAAGGAAATCTTGGTCGCCAGGAAGGCATTGGAAGCATATTTGATCATTTCAGCCGTGCGCAGGTCGGTAATCACGATCGGGGCGCGCAGCGGCAAATGCAGTTGGGCCACTTTATCGGCTGCCTGGGTATCCAGGGAGCCGAGTACGGTGCGGTGCGGGTTCATAAAGTCTTGGATGGCAGAACCTTCGCGCAAAAATTCGGGGCAGGAGACCACCGAGAAATCGACCGGTGACGGCTGCGAGTCGTTGATGATGTCGGAGACCCAGTCGCCGGTGCCCACCGGGACGGTGGACTTGTTGATCACGATGATAGGCTGTTTCATGCTCCGGGCAATCGAGCGCGCCGCAGATGCTACATATTTCAAGTCCGCTTCGCCATCCACACCGGAGGGCGTGCCCACACAGATGAATACAAATTCGGCTTTTTCCAAAGCTTCTTCGTACGAGGTGGTGAAGGACAGCCGTCCGGCATCGGTATTGCGTTTGACCAGTTCTTTCAAACCGGGTTCATAAATCGGCATTTCGCCTTGTTTTAGTTTTTCAATCTTTTCTTCGCTAATATCCAGGGCAATTACATGATTGCCGAGATCGCTGAAACACACCGCGGTGACAAGGCCAACATAGCCGACACCAATCACACTGATTTCTCTCATATTGTTCCTTCCTAAAATAACGGAATTTTTTATCTCATCAAACTAGACTGCATCAAAGTCGAATTTATCCAACAGGGGCAAATTTCGCCCGCCAATGTTACCATACAATGATCCTATTGTGAAATTAATCACGAACAGTATTTTTGTCTAAACATATGGAAAGTGGAGCATTAATGCTTCTGCTGCCAGCCGTGCATTGGCGTTGGCACGCAGCTCTCCCAATTTTTGCTCCAGGGCCATCACTACCTTACGAGCGGCTTCCAGACTAACCGAAGCGCCGAGTTGTTCAATCTCACTCTCCCTGTCTGGGTTGGTAAGCGCAGCGCTGCTGTGTGCGGCCTTGAGAAGCACATCGCGCCAGAAAGACAGCCATACCAGCATACTTTGAAAGAATTCATCCCGATCTTTGCTGAGCTTCTCGGCGTAGGCAAAGCGCGTCACCCGGCTGCCGCCCAGCAGCTGCCAGTGTTCGTCCAGCCAGGCCTGGCGCTGTTCGATGATCTCCGGGTTTTGCGCCAGATGAAGGGCATACCCCGGTTTCCCGTTGGCGATATGGGCCAACAGGCGGGCTTGCTCCGGCTCCATTTGATAGGTTTGCTCCAAACCCTGTGCCAACTGGTCGATTGGCATCGGGCGCAGTCGCAGCACCTCACAGCGGGAGACAATCGTAGGCAAAAGCGATTCGGGGCTTTCGGCTGTGACCAACAACACCACCCGCCCCGGCGGCTCTTCCAATGTCTTCAGTAAAGCATTGGCCGCATTATCGTTGGCTTCATCAAAGTCGAGCAGTAAAGCCACCCGGTAAGCAGCCATATATGGGGATAGGGATACACTGTGCTGGAGTTCGCGGATCGCATCAATCTTGATATCGCGGTCGCCTTCCTGGCGCCGGACGATACTCAAGTCGGGGTGCTGCATTTGAGCGATTTGCTGGCTTGTCCGTGATTCGGGTTGGTATTGGCGGTCTGGGTCGTTGAGCACCTGGGCAAAACGAAGCGCCAGGGTGCGGCGGCCGACCCCACTGGGGCCGGTAAATAAATAGGCGTGCCGCAGCCGGTCTTCGGCCAGATGGTTCTTGAGCAGCTGCACCGCCCACTGATGACCTAGCAGGTCCCAATTGTCATTCATAGCGGTATTGTAGCCGAGAGCAGGGTAATTGGCAAATACTCAAACCTGCTTGGGGCTGTCAAATAGGGGGCATCCTGGTCAAAAGTCGGAGGTGAGACAACGCGAGCAAGCCTCAGTTCGCCCTAGGTTAGTTTATAAAAAAAGGCCCTGGACAAAGCCAGGGCCTAACTGCGATAGGAGCAGCTATGCAGTCTAAGCAACTTCTCCTGTCAGATAAGTGTGAATCGATTGGGCAGCTTTACGGCCAGCGCGCATGGCGGTAACCACCAGGTCGGGGCCGGTCACAGCATCACCACCGGCGAAGACGCCTTCGCGGGAGGTTGCCATAGAATCGGGGTCGGCTACGATCAGGCCCCATTTATGGGTTTCCAGATCGGGAGTCGATTTACCCAAAGTTTCATCCGGCCAGTAGCCCAAAGCCATGATCGCCACATCGGCATTAATCAAGAAATTGCTGTCCTCGATCGGGACAGGGCGGCGGCGGCCGCTGGCATCGGGTGCGCCTAATTCCATGCGCAGGCATTCCACTTGAGCCAGTTTGCCATCTTCGCCAGCAATGAACTTGACCGGCTGGGTGAGGAACTCGTAGGTGGCGCCTTCTTCGCGGGCCAGCTTGCGGTCTTTGTAGCTGCCGGGCATTTCGTTTTCGGTACGCCGGTACAAGCAGGTGACTTCTTTGGCTTCCATGCGGACGGCGGTGCGCAGGCAGTCGGAGGCGGTATCACCACCACCGATGACTACAATTCGATCCGCCTGGATGGCTTCTTCTTCTACCAGACCATCCGGGAAAAGGTCTTTACAAACGTTGTTGCGGATGAGGTATTCGGTGCCTTTGTACACGCCGGGCAAATCTTCGCCGGGGATATCCATCGGGGCTTCCACCCACGTACCTACGGCAATGTATACCGCATCAAATCCTTCTTCAAATAAATCGTCAATATTTTTATCTTTACCAATAAAGGTGTCACCGCGGAATTGAACGCCCATCGTCAAAATTTCTTCGATGCGGTCAAAGACCACGTTTTTATCCAGTTTAAAGTTGGGGATACCGTATAAGAGCAAACCGCCGGGTTGGGGTTTGGTCTCAAAAATGGTGACCTCGTATCCCTTTTTAATCAACTGCTCGGAGCAGCTCAAACCTGAAGGGCCGGCGCCGATCACAGCTACTTTTTTGCCGTTTTTCTCCGGCACAGAAAGGTCTATGGTACCGTGTTTACGCTCGTAATCAATTACGAATGCTTCTAACGCACCGGTCGCTACAGGATCATCATGTTTGCCCTGCACGCAAGAGCCTTCGCACAATTTATCGTGCGGGCAGACACGCCCACAAATCTCTGGCAGGGAACTGGTCTCATGATAGATCTTGGCGGCTTCTAAAAATTCCCCTTGCGAGATCAGCCACATGGCTGAAGGAATATCATTGTTTACCGGGCAGGCCCGCACGCAGGCGGCCGGGTCCGGACATTCAATGCAGCGAGAGGCCTCATACATGGCCTGTTCGGGGGTAAAGGGAATACGAACTTCTTCAAAATCACAAATACGGAGGGTGGGGAGACGGTTTTCAACTTCCAGAGAGGGCGTTTGTGCCCGCTCTTTCCGATTGATTTCTAATGTATCTCCGGGAATGTGTCGCATAGGCTGCTCCTTATACTATTGCATCACAGAAAATAGACTTTTCGGAAATTTTGGGGGTCTAAGTCCAATCCTATTCTAAAATGAGTGGGCATTTCTCTCCCGTTGCAGATGTCATGTTATCCATAGGGCATTTGTCCTTCATATACAATACAGACAAATATTGTCTCATTTAGTTGTTTTGTGAAATATCACACAATATCACCCTCAATATACCATAGTTTAAGCTGCGCTTGCAAAATATCCGGTACCCAAGGGGTAATACAGTTTGCTTTCATAGAATCGCCTCACAATCAATCCCCATATACTTTTACCCCGCATGCTGTCCAGCAAATGTCTTTATTTAAAATATTTTTCCACATTCCTCCATTCCTTTGATACAATTGTTCTATGAGTATTGCGCCCAACTTAAACCCACAACAACAAAGAGCTATGACGGCCCCCAGCGGCCCCGTGCAGGTATTGGCCGGGCCGGGTTCGGGAAAAACGCGGGTCTTAACCCACCGGATTGCTTACCTGATCTCCAATTTGGGGGTACGCCCCTACAATATCTTAGCAGTGACCTTTACCAATAAGGCCGCCGAGCAGATGCGCCAGCAGATAGACTTTTTGCTGGGGCAGTCTTCGCGCGGTTTATCCCTGGGAACTTTCCACGGCATTTGTGCCCGTATTCTGCGGCGAGAAGCCCAATACCTGCCTTTCGACAAGAATTTTGTCATCTTCGATGATGACGACCAGCGCGGCTTGGTCAAGCAGGCGATCAAAGAGATGGATTTGGATGAGAAACGTTTCCGCCCCCATCAAATCCACAACAAGATTTCGCGCGCAAAAAATGACCTGCTCACCCCAGAAAGCTACCCGGTGCTAACCTATATGGACGAAGTTGTGCAGCGCGTCTTTGTGCGCTACCAGGACCTGCTGCTCAATTCCAATGCGCTGGACTTTGACGACCTGCTGCTGTGGGCCGTGCATTTGATCGAAAATAACCTGGAAGTGCGCCAGCAGTACGCCCGGCGCTACGAACACATCCTGGTGGATGAATTCCAGGACACCAACCAGGCACAGTACCGCCTGCTAAAATACCTGGCATCTTTCCACAACAACCTCTTTGTGGTGGGCGATGGCGACCAGTCGATTTACCGCTGGCGCGGGGCAGATTACCGCAATATCCAGCGCTTTGAGGAAGATTTTGAAGATTCGCTGGTCATCTTGCTGGAGCAGAACTACCGCTCGACCCAAAACATCCTGGATGCGGCCATGGCGGTGATCGAAAACAACCCGCACCGTACCCACAAGCAGTTATTCACCGATAAAGGGGCCGGGGAAAAGATCATCCTCAACGAAGCATTCAACGGGCAGGAAGAGGGCAAATATATCGTGCAGACGATTGCCCAACTGGTGCAGGAGAAAGGGTACGAACCGGGCGAATTTTCCGTGATGTACCGCACCAACGCCCAATCCCGTTTAATTGAAGAGGCATTTTTACAAGCCAACCTGCCGTATAAACTGGTAGGGGCACAACGCTTCTACGGACGGCGCGAGGTGAAAGACATCATCTCCTACCTGCGGCTGGTGCACAACCCCAGCGACGAGGCCAGCCTCAGCCGGGTGATCAACACCCCGCGGCGCAAGATTGGCAACAAAACCATTGTCGACCTGCGCGCCCTGGCACTCAACGAAAAAGCCAACATGGGGCATATTCTGATCGACCTGGGTCAGGGCACCGAAAGCCAATATTACGGGGCGTTCAGCGCCGGGGCCGCGCGTGCGCTGGCCGGATTCGGCAACCTGCTGCGTGCCTGGCAAGCCGATCTGCCCGAACTTACACCGCTTACGCTGATGGACCGGATTTTGACAGATACGGATTACCAAAGTTACATTGATGACGGCAGCGAAGAAGGCATTGACCGCTGGGACAACGTGATGGAACTGCGCCGCCTGGCGGCAGACTACGCCGAACGCACCCTGACCGAATTCCTGGAAGACATTGCCCTGGTCTCGGACCAGGATACCGTAGACGCCAGTGCCAATGTGCCCACCCTGCTGACCCTGCACGCCGCCAAGGGGTTGGAATTTCCGGTGGTGTTCATTGCCGGGTTAGAAGACGGGACCCTGCCGCATTCCCGTTCGTTTGACGACCCTGAGGGGATGGCGGAGGAACGGCGTTTGTTCTACGTCGGGATCACGCGGGCAGAAAAACAATTATTCCTGGTACATTCGCTCAACCGGGTCACCTACGGCTACACCGAACCGGCCGACCCCTCCCGCTTTTTGGACGATATTCCCGCCGAGCTGATCCAGGGAGGCAACCCGTGGCAAACCATGCGGGCACCCCAGCGAAGGATACGAGCCGCCGCCAACTGGGACGCAGGGCAAACCCAGGCAGCCGCCCAGATCATTGAACCGACCTACAAAGCGGGGCAAAATGTGCGCCACCCCACCTATGGGGATGGGATGGTGCTGAAAACCGAGATGGACGATGGCGAAGAAATTGTGGATGTCTTTTTTGGGGATAAAGGCATGAAGCGAATGGTCGCTTCTATCGCGCGGTTAGAAATCATCGAAAATTAGAATTCAAAACTAGCATATCGAATAAAAAGCTAAAACATGCGTGGTTGATCACGCATGTTTTTTGTTGAATAGGATGCACGCCCACCCCACAAGGAACAAAATCCCGGTCCGGCTCAGACTTTATTTTTCATCCGTTCCCAGTTTTCTTCAATCATCTGGTCAATATCCGCCAATTTTTGATTCAAAGAAGCCAGCGCCTGATCTTGTGCAGTTTGCGCCGCGTGGATTTGCTGTTGGATTTCTCCCTCAAAAGCGAGATATTCCGCCTGTTTGGTGTTTGCGCTCCTTTTGGCAAAAAATCTCACCACCTGATTGATCAGAATGCCGGTTAGCCCCATGAATATGCCTAGTCCCCCTAAGATGGTTAAAATGACGCCGGTATTCTCATGGCTTTCGATTGTGCCCCCACCCACGCAAAAAGACACAACGCCCATGCCCATCACGATCAGACCGCCCCGGGTGATTTTGGTAGAAGTACGAACCGTATCTTTTGTCTTTTCATACGCTTGTTTTTGTGCTGCCCAGCGGGCATTTAAACCCGCCATCTGGCGCTCAGATTGCTCTGTCAGATTTTTTATCTGTTCCTCAATTTCGGCCTTTTCCTTCTTTAGAAAGTTATGTTTCTTGGTCGAGGCAGCTTCGTCCGCCAGCGCCGAAGCGGTCAACGTTGATGAAACTGTGGGGTCGGCAAGCATGTTCTTGGTGCCGCAAAACCCACAAGTCACCGTTGAAGCAGAAAAATTAAGTACCTCGAGTGGAGCGCCGCAGTTACGGCAGTTTAATTGCAGGTTATCTTTTGACATGGTTCTCCTCTGGGCATTCAATTGCCAGTGATTTCCCCTCGCAGGAATGCGATTAAGTGATTAATTTTTACATCCATTTGAATAGCCTTGTCAATAGCGAAATCTTAGAAAACGCCCACCCCGCAAGGAACAAAATGTCCCCCGGCAGCGTTCTATTTTTATCAGAACAAAGGAGTAAACCAATATGAAAAAAGTTTTACTATTGTTAGTGTTCACCAGCACGCTGCTGACCGCCTGCCTTGGCGTGCAGCAAACAGTTTCTACCCCTCTGCCCAATACTGTAGATTGGGAGACGGCGGTGACCCTGCTGCATGGGGGAGAAGTGACCCAGGTTACCCAACTGCACAACCTGACCGTGACCCTCACATTGGAAAGTGGGCAAGAAATAAAAACGGTAGAACCCGAAATTGACGCCATTTTTGAAGAAATTTCATTATGCGGTGAGCCTTGCAGTGACATCATTATGGCTACGGAATAAGATTTATTTTTCCCCAAAGCACATAATTTGCCTCACCTTCGGACAAAAGATCGGACAATTGACAAAAAGAATGAGGAACTTCTAAACTCAAAATAGACACCACATCTATAGAGAAAGGAGTTCCTCATGTATAAGTTTATCCAAATACAGCGATTTGCCAAGGAATTGTTTGATACTGATAAAGAAGTACATAAAGCAAGCCAGATCATGTTGGGGATACTGAAAGCGAAATCACCGCGCATCAGTCGGATCGCAGAGCAGATGCCGGGGAATCAAGATGCGAACTACAAGATGATCCAACGTTTTCTCAAAGAGACAGACCTAAAAACCCCACTGCAAAGATTTTTCGATGGAGATGCGGCATTTGTGATCGGTGATCCGACCGAGATGGAACGAGCCAGTGCGAGGAAAACGGACTATGTCGGCAAACTGCCTGAAGTCGGCCAGCTTGGATTTTGGCTGTTGACCCTGGCAACACCGTTTCGAGGCAGAGCCTTGCCGTGTAATTTCATCACTTATTCTTCAGCCACACTGGGCAGCGAGAGCACATCCCGCAACATCGAACACCAGCGGGTGATCGGTGAAATCCAATCTGCGATTGGTGATCGTCCAGTCGTGTTAGACCGGGAATTCTCCTATCTGAGCCTATTCAAACATTTTTCCGCATGTCAAATGCAATTCGTCATTCGCCTCAACCAGGGCAGCAACCCGCCTAAATTCTATTATGACGAGCACAAAAATGATGAGCTGACCTTGTTTGTGGCACCAGATACCGAACCTAAAATCTATCGAGAGATCTACTACAAAGGGGAAGTCAAGGTCAATGTGATTGGCTTTTGGAAAACAGGCATGGCAAAGCCTTTGTGGGTGATTTCCAATATTGATCCTGAAAAGGCTTTAGCGATCTACCTGCAGCGCATGAAGATTGAAATGAAATTCCGGGACCTGAAAAGCATCTTTCAGTTGGATACCATCATGAACAAATCGAAGTTCTATCTCGATCAGATGATTGCATTGATGCTGATTACCTATGCCATTGCTGTCCTGGTTGGCGAAGCGATCCGAGATGTGCGCTATGCTGGCGTTTCCCCTGACCAGCTTGACCTAAACCTGGAGCCTGACGTCCCGAAAAATTCTCGTTGGTATTCTTTCTCTGGCTTGTTTGTTTTGCTTAGGCAGAAGCGCCGCTTGAAGCATAGTACTTTACGAAAAATCGTTTCCAAAGTTTTTGCGATCTTTTCTGCCCTTGTTTCTAACAGTTTTGTCCGATCTTTTGTCTCAACCTAAGAATTTGCCCCTTGACTTTATAGAACATATTTTCTATAATAGGAGTAATCTTATCCACTTTTCAGGAGGCAGTCTGATGACCCACACCTATCCAATTATTCATATTGAAATTCCAACGGCATCATCCAAGCAATCCGCTGAGTTTTATAAGAACGTGTTCAACTGGCAAATCCAGGTAGATGAAGGCATGGACTACACCATGTTCGCTGCCGAAGGCGGTCCCGGCGGCGGGTTCACCCCCGTGCAGGATGACAACCCGGTCAATAATGTAATGCTCTACATCGACACCCCCAACATGAAAGAAAGCCTGGAGCAGATCAAAGCCAATGGTGGCAAAGTGCTGATGGAAAGCATGGAAATCCCCACTGTGGGGACGATGGCAATCTTCAGCGACCCCACCGGCAACCATCTGGCCCTGATCCAGATGCTCCCGCGGGAATAGTCCGGACTAATAACGATGCGTGTCTTATGTCACGCATCGTTTTGCTACCTTGCGATCCACTTTTAATTTTTGCCCAACCCCCTGACTCCCTTCCAAGCCCAGATTTGGCCCTGGAAGTAAGTTATTTATTCAATCGAACGCCGTTCGGTCACATAAAAAACTGCCGAGGATGAACCTCGGCAGTTTTTATTTCGTAAGTCGTTTTCGCAAACTAAAAAATGTTAATTATTTTGTAACCCTTCCCGCAAGGCTTTGTGCAAGATGCCGCCATGGCGGTAAATCTTCACATCTGTGGCGGTATCCAGGCGGGTCACCGCTGTGAATTGGGTCACTTTGCCATCTATGCCCACCGCGGTCACTTCCACTTCCGAATTGGGGGTGATGTCGTTGTTCAACCCGGTGATCGTGTAAGTTTCGGTGCCGTCCAGGCCGAGCACTTTTGCATTTTCTCCGGGTTTGAACTGCAAGGGCATCACGCCCATACCCACCAGGTTAGAACGGTGGATGCGTTCATAGGAATCGGCGATGACGGCCTTGACGCCAAGAAGCAAAGTGCCTTTAGCTGCCCAGTCTCGGCTGGAGCCGGTGCCATATTCCTTACCGGCAATCACGATCAGGGGAATATTGTCCTGCTTGTATTTCATTGCTGCGCTGAAGATGTCCATCTTCTCATTGGTGGGCAGGTAGCGGGTGTAACCACCCTCTACGCCGGGCACCAGTTCATTCTTCAGGCGGATGTTGCCAAACGTACCGCGGGTCATCACACGGTCGTTGCCTCGGCGGGAACCAAAGGAATTGAATTGGCTGGGGGCGATGTCATGCGCTTGCAGATACTGCCCTGCCGCGCCGTCCGCCGGGATTGCACCGGCCGGAGAGATATGGTCGGTGGTGATTGAGTCACCGAGCAAAGCAAGCACACGTGCCCCTTTGATCTCGGTAATATCGGGTTGTTCGGGGGTCAGTTCGGTAAAGAAGGGCGGTTCCTGAATATAGGTGGAATCGGCATCCCATTCATAAATCTGCCCCGTGCTGCCCTGAATCTGGTTCCAGGTGGGGTTGCCCGAAAAGACATCTTTATACTGCTCTTTGAACATTTCCGGGGAAACATTGGAAAGGATCAATTCCTGGATTTCCGCCTGGGTCGGCCAAATATCTTTCAGGTAGACCGGTTCGCCGTCTGTGCCGGTGCCCAGCGGTTCGCTGGTCAAATCGATATCGACCGTACCGGCCAGGGCATAGGCGACCACCAATGGTGGGGAGGCCAGGTAGTTTGCCAGAGAATAAGGATGGATACGGCCTTCAAAGTTGCGGTTACCGGAGAGTACCGAAGCTGCCACCAGGTCTTCGCTGGTGATCGCCCGGACGACTTCACCGGGGAGCGGGCCGGAGTTGCCGATGCAGGTGGTGCAGCCATAGCCCACCAGATTGAAGCCCAATGCCGCCAGCGGTTCCATCAAGTTGGCGTGCTGTAAATATTCGGTCACCACGCGGGAGCCGGGCGCCAAACTGGTTTTGACATACGGCTTGACCTGCAAACCGCGCTCTACCGCTTTCTTTGCCACCAAACCCGCCCCAATCATCACTGCCGGGTTGGAGGTATTGGTGCAAGAAGTAATGGCGGCAATCACCAGCGCACCATGCCCCAACTTCAGGCTGTGCCCGTTCGAGCCAAAGACAGCAACTTTATCCAGTTCTTCTTCGGAAAGCTCATACCCTCGTTCGCTCTTGGGCGTGGAGAGGATCTGCCTGAAAGATTCTTTCATGTTTTCCAGGGCGATGCGCTGGTGAGGTAATTTCGGGCCAGCAAGGCTGGGCTCCACCTCGCTCATATCCAATTCCAGCAAGCTGGTAAATTTGGGTGTAGGCGCATCTGCCGTGTGGAACAACCCCTGCGCTTTGGTGTAGGCTTCCACCAGAGCAATGGTTTCTTCGGGGCGTCCGGTCAGGCGCAGATAATTGAGGGTCTCTTCATCCACCGGGAAGAAGGTGATCGTCGCGCCATTTTCGGGGGACATATTGGCGATCATTGCCCGGTCGGCCAGAGGCATGGTTTCCAACCCAGGGCCAAAAAATTCCACAAATTTCCCCACCACGCCGTGTTGGCGCAGCATCTGCGTCACTGTAAGGGTCAAGTCTGTGGGGGTAACACCCTCGCGCAAGCGGCCGCTGAGCCTAAAGCCGACCACATCCGGGGTGAGCATATCAATCGTCTGTCCGAGGATGGCGGCTTCGGCTTCGATCCCGCCAACGCCCCAACCGACCACGCCTAAACCGTTGATCATGGTGGTGTGCGAGTCGGTGCCCACCAACGTGTCGGGGAAAGCAACGGTCTCGCCGTTTTCCTGACGGGTGAGGACGACATCGGCCAGATATTCCAGGTTGACCTGGTGGACAATCCCGGTGGCGGGGGGCACCACGCGGAAGTTATCGAACGATTTTTGTCCCCAGTGGAGGAATTCATAGCGTTCCCGGTTGCGGACAAATTCAATTTCGGCATTGCGCTGTAAGGCGTCCACCGAGGCAAAGAAGTCGACCTGCACCGAGTGGTCGATGACCAAATCAACCGGGATGACAGGGTTGATTGTCTGCGGGTCGCCGCCCAGGCGGGCCATTGCCGAGCGCATGGCAGCCAAATCCACAACAGCAGGCACACCGGTGAAGTCCTGCATGACCACACGGCCGGGCTTAAAGGGCATCGCCTTACGCTCGTCTTCCTGTGGTTGCCAGGAGGCCAGATTAAGCACGTCCTGGGAGGTGATGTCTTCTTCATCTCGCTGCCGCAAAACGGCCTCTAACAAAATGCGGATGGAAAAAGGCAGTTCACTCAAACGAGTATATCCGGCTTCTTCAAGCGCTTTCAGCCGATAATAGGTATATTCACCATAAGGAGTTTTTAACACATCCCTGGCATTGAATTTATCACTCATTTAGCTACTCCTCGGAAAAGTTTAGGGTTCAAGAAAAATATTATAACAGGCCAGCCTCCACAGCAGAGTAAATTTATCCAATTACGGATAAATGATTTCAGACTGTTCCGGGTTGGTCTGCCTGCATCTGGATCAATTCGATCAGCTGACCATCGGGATCGCGCAAGTAGGCGCTGTAACCCCAATCATACTGCCGGGCAGGCACTTCTACATGCAGTCCGGCAGCTTCAAGCTGGCGGCAAGTTTCGTCCACATCTGCGGTTGAAAAAGCCAGGTGGTTCTCTGGAGGAAGTTCACCCTCGCCGGGCGTATAGCTCTGGTGCAGCAAAATCTTGGTACTGCCCGACATAAAAATCGCCATTCCCTCACTCTGAACCACCGGAGCGGCACCCAAAAGATGTTGGTAAAAGGCAATCATTTGAGGGAAATTATCGGTGAAGCGGGCAATTTCAGTTAACGCTGGCATAGGTTCTTCCTTCAACAATAATTAGACCCCATTCCCCCTAGGTTTCTTTCGCCAAATACACGTAGCTGTACAATTTTTTATAGCCCAAATTGGCATACAGCGTGATCGCCGGGGTGTTCTTTTCTTCCACTTGCAAATATGTGCTGTGCGCCCCCTGCGATACTGCCCAGGCAGCCAGTGATTGCATGATCTGGCGAGCAAACCCCCGGCGGCGGAACTGCGGAAAAGTGATCACGCAAAACACGCCCAGCCAGCCGCGTTCCACCACGCCCAAGCCGGTCGAAGCGGCCTGCCCATCCGCGTGCAGCAAGGCAAAACAGCCGGCCGGGCCAACCCGCGAGAGAATGCCGCGGCGGACGGGTAAACTTTCCGGGGCATAGGCAGCCGCGGTGGTATACGCCTGGAACCACGCATCGGTGAGGGTGTCTGAAACCGTCACTTTCACATTAGGCGGCGTAGGCACTTCTTCCGGCATATCGGACAAGGAAGCAATTTGCACCATCGTGGGCGTGTAAGGCTGGAAACCTTGCGCTTGCAGTATATCCGGCAGGTTGGTGGGGAGGGCAGCGGGGCTGATCTTATACTGAACGGGCCGGCCGTGGCGGCGGTAAAACTCTTCCGCGGTCTGCATGCGCTCTTCCAGATTCTCTGGCGGGTTCAAATGGTGAGGCAGCACCGAGTTTACCCTACGGCTGGTGCCCCCGCTGTAACCCATCAGCCATCCATCCAGGTGTTGGGTGGTCTCGGGGTGCCAGGCATTGGCTGAAATTTCTTCGATAAAACGTACCAGTTCTATGTCCATTTAGGGTTCTTAGTTACTCTCTCTAAGTGATAATCTTCCTTATATATCTTTTGGGGGATATGCGAAACTATCAATTCTGGTAATAATAAAGATAGTCCGATAATCTATAATAGAGACAGATTATCAATATATTATATTTGGAGTACTTTTTATGAAAAAACAAAGAAAGCTAATTTTAACATTGGGGATTATTTTACTGCTGATACTTTCAAGCTGCAACATGCCTACCCTGAATGAATCTACTGAAGCCGAGCAGATCAATGCCCAGGCACAGTCTTCTAACCTTTTAGACAACAACGAACCTGAAGAAATTGTGTTACCCACCGGCCCATTTGTAGAAGTAAGCGAACTTACCGGCGAAGTGACTTTGCGCCAAAGCGAAGCAGACCAATTTGAAGCTGCGCAAGACGGCGATAAAGTCTATTTAGAAGGTCAGGTGCAAACCGGGCCAGATGGCCGCGCCCGCTTAGACTTCTCGGATGGCACTTTAGTGCGTTTAGGCCCCGACTCACTGTTCACCCTGAAAGACGTCCAGGCCGACAGCCAAGACAACCTGCTCAAGCAGGTCTTTATGCAATTTGGTCAGCTGTGGATCGTGCTGAACGGCGGCGAACTGTACGTAGACACCCCCTCTGGGGTTGCCTCTGTGCGCGGTTCTTACCTGATGGTAGAGACCGACCCGGATACGGGCAATATGTACGCCACCTGTTTAGAGGGCGACTGTACACTGGAACTGGATGGAGAAGTGTATGAATTCTCCAACGGGCAAACCGCCTGGATCACCGGCGGCACCCCGCCAGAAGGCGGCCAAATGTCCCAGGAAGAAGTACAGGCCTGGCTGGATAACAATCCAGAAGCCGAACTGGTCTTAGACCAGGTGCCCGGTTCCTTTGGCGACTTTGTATGGGAAGACCTGAACGGCAACGGCCTGCAAGACGAGGATGAACCCGGACTTGAGGGCGTGGAAGTCAGCCTGTACACCACCGACGATACCCTGGTAGACACTGTCGTTTCCGATGCGAACGGCGCTTATCAATTTGAAAATGTCTACATGGGCGACTATTATCTGAAGTTCTCGCTGGCAAATACCCTTTTCAGCATCCAGAATGCCGGTGCGGATGATACCCTGGACAGCGATGTGAATGATGACGGCGCTACCGAAGCGTTCACCCTGGCCCCCGGCGAACACAACCCGGATGTAGATGCTGGCCTGGTATACCCCGGCCAGGCAGCCGTGTGTCCGCTGACCGGTTTACCCACCGATGGCGAGCTGCTTGACCTGCGCCCCATCTTTATCTCGATTTCCCATTTCCCGGCCCAGGCCACCCGCCCGTCCACCGGGATCAACTCTGCGCCGGTTGTGTTTGAAACCCTGATCGACGAAGGGATGACCCGTTTGCAGGCGCTGTTCTACTGCGGCTATCCGGAAAAGCTGCCCGAAAATGACGGCGGCAACGCCAGCGGCAGTTTTGATATCAGCGGCGTGCGCTCTGGGCGTGTGTTCTACGCCGAATTGGCCGAGCTGTTTGGCGCCGGCCTGATCTTCGGCGGGGCAGACCCCACCGTATACCAAGAAATCTCCGCTTACCAATGTTCTTTGGTCAACAACAATACCCCCAACGACATCGGCGGGGCAGGGGTCGATATTGACCGCCTGAAAGAAATTGCCGAAAACTGCCAGCACCGCCTGGGGAATACCGACCTGGGTGTGTGGCACTTTGGCCCGGCGCCAGAGGGCGGCATGGCGGTTGAAAACTTCCTGATGTATTACAACTACCTGAACCAGACCCGCTGGATCTACGATGCGGATGCAGGCGGTTATGTGCGCTACCAGAACGACCCGGCCAACCCGGAAGAGTTCTCACTGAGTACAGACCGGCTGACCGGCGAAGCAGTGGTACGCCAGAACATTATCTTGCTGCAAACCCCGCATAACGTACTCAACCGGGCAGGCACGATCATTGATTTCGACCTGACCAACGAAGGCGGGTATGCCTGGCTGCTGCGGGATGGCGCTATCCACAAAGTATGCTGGAGCGCGATCTTCAAGGACTACGAAACCGAGTCCAACCGCTACCGCCCCTTCTTACTGCTGGACTGCGACACCAAAGAGCCGATCAACTTTGCCTACGGCAGCACCTGGGTCAATGTGGTTTCCCCCGCATTCTGGTTTGATACCCAAGGCGATTTTTATGTTGCCAAGCAGCCTTTAGTAAGTTACGGCGACTAGAAAATATTTTATCCATTGTAAAACTCCTGGCGCATGCGCCAGGAGTTTTTTTATTGCACCAAAGTCAGATGATAAGTATCTTCGTTGTTCCTTTGTAGGACTCACTTGCGATCACATTACAAATTACCCCAACCCCCTAAAAAACGGGCATCTGGTTACCGATAAGTACTTGAGCGAAAAGTAGTACCTATCATAGGCAAGCCGATGAAAATTTTAATCGGCTGTTTTGAAGCAATGAATATTTATCCATGAATCAACAGAAGTGGCTTTGCTAGTAAAGAGACTAGCAGAGCCACTTCTGTCTTATA
The DNA here is from genome assembly GCA_963675375.2 of Anaerolineales bacterium. Taxonomy (GTDB): domain Bacteria; phylum Chloroflexota; class Anaerolineae; order Anaerolineales; family UBA11579; genus UBA11579. The sequence goes on from OY776212.2 coordinate 611,670, forward strand.
TACCTGGCTTTGCCAGATATTTTTTATAAGCTGGCAGTTTCGTTGAGGTGGATGGTTCCGGTTGGGGCATCCATTTCCAGCAGTTTAAGCGTTTCCACCAGGACACGCCGCTGCTGGGCACTATCATAAGGCATGCCGATCGGGCTGCCGGCCGGCAGTTTGGTAGCGGTCATGCGGGGCGGAGCGGTCTTTTCGGCCATCTCCGCGTTCCAGGTGGTCAGCGTGGTGGTGATGTTGTTGACTTCCAGCGCACGCGCCACCAGCCCGGCAGATTGGATACACAGATCGCTGGCAGGGATGATCAGCGCGGCGGTGGCTTTGTATTCGCGGGCCGTTTTTAGGATGGCAGGAATCAATTCTTTCACCACCCGGATAGCATGCGGCTGGTAGCCGGAGAAGCTGATGAACACCGGGGACAAACTGCCGATTAGTCCTTCATCGCGCAGGTTTTGCAAATGCCGCAAGGGAAGCAGCACCTGGGAGTCCTGACGGATGTATTGATCCTGAAAATTGTGCAAGGAAAAAGACAGTTGGTCGGGATTGACCGTAATCGGTATTTGCCGGATGGTGTAATCACCCAAAGGTTGGTCGATAGAAAAGGGCTTTTGGCTGCCCGGATAAAAAGCGCCTACCGATGAGATCAACAGCAGGCGAGTGTGTGACAAATTGACCCCTCTTGCATTGGGGGTCAAACGGTTTTGTGGATAGGTATAACGCTTCCAATCTTTTTGCCCGGTCTTTTCTAAATGATCGAGCCAGCCATCCTGAAACGACCGCAACCATTCTAAAGGCTTTTCCAGGATTTCCATATCGGTATTGCTATAAGATGAACCAGCGTTAGGAATATGTATATTCATAATGATAATCTTGTTTCCTCAATGGTTTTATTATAGAAGATATTGTCTTACAAGTACTTTACGGTTTTGATGGGTCAAGGTTTTGATATTGCGAATTTGAAAGGGGAAAATTTCCTATTCTGTCAAAAATGAAACGTTGTACAATGTATTGAAAGGCAGCGAACCGTTGAATATGCAAAACAAATGTTCTGGTATAATCATTTTTGAAATTTGCCTGCCTGGAGGAAGATAAGATGGCCCTAGATTTTCAACAAGTTCGCCAGCAGATACGCACCCTTGTAGAGCAAGCCCCCGAACGAAAAGAAAAACTGCAAAGTCTGTTACAGAGCGCAGATAACCTTCTGAGAACGAACGCCCTGGCTAACCAGCTCTTGCAGGACAAAGTGGCTCGCGCCGCTGCCTTGAACCCCAATTTGCGCTGTGCGGTGCCCACAGATGAACCCCTGAGAGAAACTTTCCCCGCCCCAGATATGCCGACAGACGGCACGATCATTGCTGCGGACGGTTCACAGATCAACCCCAACCGGCACTACGCGCTGGAATACTGTCTGGTGAATGTCGGGGCGATCTTGATGTCGTTGGGCAGCATCGACGCCCCTCCTACCGTGATCCAATCCAACCTGTATTACGATGAAAGCCTATTCAGCTTTACCGAGGGGATGGTAGCCTTGATGCGCGACCAGCGAGAAAGAGAAATCTTGGCCGAACTGGCCGAACAAACCCAAGGTCCGGTAATCACCTTTACAGATGGCCCGGTTGAACTTTGGGGACGTGAACCCGGTTTAGAGCGCACCGTCACCTTTCAAAAATATCTGGCTGCGCTTTCCCAACTGCGCCAGAGGGGCGCCTCCACCGCCGGATACGTGGACAAACCGCGCTCAGACCTGATCGTGCGCCTGTTGGAAATTGCTGCGCTGGATGATAAGCAGCTTGACCAGGCCGGGAAAGACCATTGGCTGCAGGGCATTTATGACATCGACCTGTATAAAAAACAGCTGCTCCCCGGCGAACGCACAGCCATTTTCAAACTGCAATCCCTCTCCTCCCAGCATTACCAGGAAGAATTAGCCATTCACTTCTTTTACCTGAACGTTTCCAGCGATGCGGATTACCCCTGGTTGGTGCGGGTAGAAGTGCCGGCCTGGGTGGTGAATGATATTAGAATGCTCAATGACATGCACGCCATTCTGGTACAGCAGTGTCAGGTGATTAGCAATGCCTATTATCCCTACATGCTCCAGCGCGCCCATGAAACCGCTATCGTTACCAGGGCAGAGAAAGAGCAGCTGGACATGATGATTTCGGTAGAGATGCGCCAAAGAGGGTTTGAAATTGAAGGCATGTCACAAAAACAAATTGCCAAAGATACTGCCCACTAGGGACAAGGAACCATGATGAACGAAATAAAAATCGGACGATTACTGCGAGCCAGCACGACCCAATTTGTGATTGGGTGTCGGGTAAGCCAATTAGAAGCCCCTGGCTTTGGCTGCCTGGTGCGGGTAAACCTCGACCAGGGTTACCAAGTATACGGCCTGATCTATGATATTGTGATCAATGATGATGGGTTGGTGCGCCAATTGGTAACCACCCACGGTGTGGATGAAGCGATCATTGCCGATAACCGCGTGAACCGCAACGTACCGGTCGAGATGAGCGTTCTGGTCATCGGCCACCGTCACAATCATGTCATCCGGCACTTGATGCCCCCCAGGCCGGCCTTGAGCCTGGACATGATCTACATGTGCGACGCGGAGGAATTGATCGAGTTTGCCAGCAGCGGACGGTTCGGCTATTTCCGGCATATCTTGCGGGCAAAAGATATCCCCGTGGGCGAATTATTGGCTGCCCATATTACCGAGGTATACAATAAAGGAAAAAATAATGATTGGATGCAAAAAGCCTCGCGCGAATTGATCACCCTGCTGCGCGACGACCACGATACCCTGATGGCTGTATTGGGCGCGCTTTCGGATGCAGTGCCAGCCCTGGAAGAATAGGAGAACACATGGACGAGCAAAAATATATCGGCAAAGTGGTCGGCGGCGGATTGAAAGAAACCTTGCAAGTACGGCTGGAAGTCCCGGCAGAAGAAGTGCAGGAAGGCGCCTTTGTGGTAGTAGAAAGCGGAAACTGGCTGTTCCACGGACTGATCACCGACCTGTACCTGGGGGCTACCGACCCACGCTTTGCAGATGAACCCATTGGCGAACGCGTGGCCGGATACCTGGCAAATCAACTATACGGACAAACCCTGTTCACCAACGCCCAGGTGCTGCCCGCCCTGATGATGGAACGCGGCCCCGAGCTAGGCACCAGCGAATATAAACAATGGCGCAGTGCGGTGGATGCCGGATTAAAAGATGAACCCAGCCCGGTACCCGTCAAGACGATTCCACCTCATCACGCAATGGTACGCATGGCACAGCCGGGCGACATTGCCGAAATCTTCGGCAAAGCCGAGGAAAAAGGCAACTTTGTGATCGGCTACACCCGCGAGCAAGGCCACCCGGTAGTGATCAACATGGAAAAGTTCGTGCAGCGCTCCTCCGGCGTGTTTGGCGCCACCGGCACGGGGAAATCTTTCCTCACCCGCATGGTGCTGGCCGGGCTGATCCATTATGATAAAGCCTCCGTGCTGGTCTTTGATATGCACAACGAATACGGCCTGGATGATGTCGCCTCCGATACGCGCCAGACGGTCACCGGGCTGCGCACCAAGTTTGGGCCGAAAGTGCAGGTGGTCGGGCTGGGGGCCGGGGCGCAAATCCGCGGGCAAACCCCGGACTTCAACCTGGAAATTCCCAGCAGCGAGATTCACCCCGCCGATATTGAAATGCTGACTCGTGAGCTGAACCTGAAAGAGACCACCGCCACCACCCTGGAAGCGCTGGTGGCGACCTATGGACGTAAAGATTGGTTCAAAGCCTTTAAAGATATGATCCTGGGGGCAATGATTGAAAATGACGATGGCAAGAAAATCCCCGCTCCCGGTTCGGTAGCCGCCTGGGCAGACCAGGCCGGGGTTAACCGGATGGCCGCTGAAGGGCTGTACTCCAAATTGGGGCGCGTGTTCCGCAGCCCCTACATTGTGGATGACCCGGCTTCGGATGGGATTAAAGAAATTGTGCAGCTGCTGCAAAAAGGGCGGCACGTGGTACTCTCGTTTGGCAAATTTGAAAGCGACCTGGACTACCTGCTGGTCTCCAACATCCTCACCCGCAAGATCAAACAAGAGTGGGAAGAGACAACCAACCATTTCCGCTCGACGGGCAAAGCCGAGCCGCGGCCGCTGGTGATCGTGGTGGAAGAGGCCCACAAGCTGCTCAACCGCGAGATGGCGGCACAAACCACCTTCAGCACAATTGCGCGCGAGCTGCGTAAATATTACGTCACTCTGCTGATCATCGACCAGCGCCCCTCCCAAATCTACGATGAAGTCATGTCGCAGTTGGGCACGCGCGTGTCGGGCTGGCTGGGGGATGATGACGATATCCGCTCCGTGCTGTCCGGCCTGGCCGGGCGCGATGCGCTGCGCGGTATGCTGGCCCGCTTGCAGCCGAAAGAAGAAGTGATGCTGATGGGCTGGGGCGTACCCATGCCGCTGCCGGTGCGTTCGCGCCGCTACGACGAAAAGTTCTGGGCGGAGCTGCTGGGCAAGAAGCAGACTGAGCGCAAGTCGGTGGATCAGGAAATGAAGGAGATGGGCTTTTAGGGGATGGCTGATAGGGGGTAGAAGTGCGGAAAAGCAAACAACCATCGCTGGTGCCGGGGCATTATTACCACGTGTATAACCGCGGCAATAATGGGGAAAACCTGTTCATAGAACGGCGCAATTTTGATTATTTTTTAGCGCTGTACGAAAAGCATGTTGCGCCGGTCGCGGATACGTTTGCGTATTGTTTGCTGCAGAATCATTTTCATTTGTTGATCAGAATAAAAGATCGCGAAAACCTTCCAGGTCTTGAAGACCTGGAAGGTTTAAATCTGCGGTTACATCTTCCATTTTCAAATTTCTTCAATGCGTATACAAAATCTATCAACAAGGCTTATCATCGTACAGGTTCCTTATTCCAGAAGAACTTCAAACGCATCCCCATCACCTCCACCGCTTATCTCACCCGGCTTGTCATCTACATCCACCGCAACCCACAAAAGCACGGCCTGACAGAGGACTTTCGCAATTGGCCTTATTCCTCTTTTTCCCAAGTTCTTTCATCCCAAGAATCGTTGGTGCAAAAAGAAACAATTTTGGATTGGTTTGGCGGCATAGAAATCTACACCGCCGCCCATACGGACAACACTTAGCCAGCGTCCAGACCGACATCTATCCCCCTTATATTCCAAAGGTACTAAAAATTTAAACTTAAAACTATTTTATGGTACTGTAAAAGTAGCAATTAGGAGAAAGGAAATAAGATGAAAAAGATTATTGCATTGATCCTTGTACTGCTGATTACTTCTTTAGCATGCACCACATTGACCGGGGGAAATAATACACAAGATAACCAACCGGTTGCCCAAGAAGAAAACACGCCAAACGAAACTAATCTCAATAATGCGCAAAACGAAGAAAACGTGATGGCGGAGGAAAGTGCAAATGAGGGAGACAGCGCTTCTCCCAGCGGCATTTCCGGCGGCGTTTCTTCGGACATTTCAACCAACTCGGCCTGCTACAACCCCTTTTATCCGGTCAACGAAGACACCGTGTGGACATACGAAGCCCAATACACCGGCGAAAGCCCCACCCAATTTACCATTGAGACCGTAGAAGCCACCGATGCGCTGATCAAATCCAAAATGACTTTCCCCGAATTTTCCAGCACCGTGACCTGGCACTGCGGAGAACAAGGATTATTCTCCAGCGAGTTTGCCCAATTCAGCATTGCGATGATGCCCGGCCTTGACATTGAAACGGTCAACTACGACGGGATCACGCTTCCCGTTGAGGATGATTGGCAGATTGGGCACACATGGGAATCCAATTACGAGATTTCGATGTCTTTTTCGCAAGAAAGCATCACGATAGAAATGAATGCAAAGGGCAGTTTTGAAAATGAGATCACCGCCATAGAAGAAGTGGAAGTGCCCGCAGGTAAATTTGCCGAAGCCTATAAAGTGGAAACCCACGGCACAATATCCACCGCCATGACAGACAGCTTTAGTATGGAAGTACCCTTTGAAACATCGACATGGTATGTAAAAGGTATTGGGATGATCAAATCCCTCAATGAAGATGAAAACGGCACATCGGCCATCGTGTTAATCTCCATCCAAGAATGAGGATTGCGCCTTATCTACCCGGTTAATAAACTGAATATCCTGGGTTAAATGAAAAAGAGCGGTTTTGCAATCACCGCTCTTTCTTATCTCGCTGCCATCACAAACTACAGAGGTTTGGTCGTAGTACCATCTACCGGAATAGGCTGGGTGATGGCTTGTTCCGACTGGACCAAATCGACAAATTCCTCGACCACCTTGGGGTCAAATTCCGTGCCCGCTTTCGATTGAATGTAGCTGAGGGCATCTTGTTTGGCCCAGGCAGCACGGTAAGGCCGGTCGGTAGTGAGTGCGTCCCAAACATCCACCACTGCAAAGATGCGCGCCTGAAAAGGAATTTCATCCGCTCTCAAACCACGCGGGTAGCCGCTGCCGTCCCATTTCTCGTGGTGGCAGTAAGGAATATCCAGCGCCGGGCGCAAATAATGGATTGGTTTGAGCAGGTTGTAAGCAAAGCGAGGATGTTCGCGCATTTCTTGCCATTCGTTGTTGTCCAATGGGCCGGTTTTGTGCAAAATTTTGTCGGAGATGGCCAGCTTGCCAATATCGTGCAGCAGCACACCGCGGGTGGTATGCACCAGCATTTCTTGCGGAATGCCCATCTGAATTGCCAGCCGCAGGGTCAATTCTAAAACGCGCTGGGTATGCCCGGCGGTGTAGCGATCGCGGATCTCTAACGCCCTCACCCAGGCTTCCAATGTTTCGCTGTAGGCTACTTCCAACTCGGTCTCGGTCATTTTGCGTTTGTGCAAAATCTTCTTGCGTTGGATGGTGCTGGCGCTCAACCCTAGAATAAAGCGCAGGTGCAGCTGCCAATCCTGGGTGGTGTTGAAGGGCGTGCAGCTGAACAATTCCAGTACACCGGCAATATTTTTATCTTCCACCAGGGGCAGGCCTAAATAATCGTAAAATCCTTCCTGGCGCATGAAGTTCAAAAATTTCTCTGTGGTAGAGTTCCCCGTGGTCTGGTTATAGCGGATTGCCTTCCCCGTAGACAATACCTTTTTTGCCTGGCCGCCTTCATCTGATCCCATGGTTTTCACATGGTCATTCAGACGAAAACCCAGCCGGGCAATATTTTCTAGCTTTTCTCCATTCTTGGTCACATATAACGCCACCGCATCTACATCCAAGTGAGTGGCAATATGGTCCAACAAGACATAAAAAGCTGTGGATTGATCAATTTCCCCATTGATATTTTCCATAATTTCTGCAATAGATTCAAGCCGTAGAACAAATTTCTTACAAGGTTGATTCAATGATTGATCCATATTGGTCTCCTGATAATGACATGAGATGATAATTGCAATACTTGTTCCAGTTCGCATTTCTTTGCGACACAAGCTAAGTAGTGCAATATTTAAACCAGGATTCCAATTTTTCTAAGACTTTCCCCCTTTTTCTCCGTTTTAATCGCCAAATGTAGGGTCATTCCCCGTTAACAACGCCAGCAGTGCCAGCGTTTCCTGCTTGCTGCCTGCCCCTTGCTCCCCGCCCGGCCCCACGCACGAAGGGCAGCCGTCCTGACACTCGCAGGTCTGCACCAGCTGGTACGTGCGCAGCATGATCTCATCGTGGAGTTCAAACAGACGGTCACTAAAGCCCACCCCGGCAGGCACTTGCTCGTATAGCACCACCACGGCTTTGCCATCCGCCAGGGTCGACTGCGGGTCGGCGTGCACGCCCAAATCACTCGGCGCACACATCAAGAAGAGGGGCGCAATATGGCCGAGCGCAAACGACAAACCGGAAAGCCCGCTGCGCACCCGTACCACGGTTTCCGCCCGGTGGTGGCAGGCCGGGCAAAGGGTGACCAGATTCTCCAAACGGTTGGCTTCCATAAAACTATCAAACGCCCTAAAGGGAATCTTATGATGCACATCGTGGGCGCGGCCTTGTTCCTGCGTGCCGCAGTTCTGGCAGGTATAGCGGTCGCGCTGGCGGGCGGCCTGGCGCTGCTGGCTCCAATTGGGGCCATATTGGTTAGGGTCACTGCCCCACATATTTTGATCGCGCAGCACATTCACGGTGGCCTCATCCAAAGAGACCCAATACCCGGTGGTCTGAAATTGTTTCTCCGGCAGTTCTAACTCGCCAACCCCCAGGCGTTGGTGCGTGTACCACTCGATCTTATGATACCCGGTCACCTTGCTGGTGATGTTCAATTCGCCGTAGGCTTTTTGCACGCCGGGCGCTTGAATCTCTGCAAAGGTCTGCACCAAGGAAACCTCCGATTCGCGGCGCGGCTGGGTGTAGTAATCCACTTCGGCAGGCACCAGGTAGGCCAGCGATTGGTCTAAATCCAGTTCATCTACCAGGTAGGTTTGCCCTTCGTGCATATAGACGGCTTCGGGATGCACCATCCAATCGGCGCTGGCCGAATCGACTTCCCCAATCGTTTTCCAGCCCTCCGAAGTGCGAGCATGCAGGATGACCGTATCGGGCGAGGCTGAACGCAGGGAAATACTTTGGGCAGGGTACTCATCCGCCATCCAATAATATTTCCCTTTGGATTCATGCACCTCGTTGCTTTCTTCCATCAACTGTAAAAACTCTTCAACTTCTTCGGCAGACACATCCCCAAAGCCTTCCCCGGTGTGGAAAGGCAGCTCAAACGCCGCACAGCGGATATGGGCGAGCAAAATCAGCAGGTTATTGGGGTTGATCAAGGCCTGTTCTGGCGAACTGCCGAAGAAAAATTCCGGGTGGCGGGCAAGGAACTGGTCTAAGGGATTGGCGGAGGTTGCCAGCACGGCCAGCGAAACATCCCTGGCGCGCCCGGCGCGGCCGGCCTGCTGCCATGCGCCAGAGATGGTGCCGGGGTAGCCGGCCAGCACGGCGGCGTCCATCCCGCCAATATCAATGCCCAATTCCAGGGCAGGGGTGGCCACCACGGCGCGCACTTCGCCAGAACGCAGCCCGGCTTCAATTTCCCGCCGTTGGCGCGGCAGATAGCCGCTGCGGTAACCGCGCACCGCTTCGGGGTCATCGGCTTCGTAGCGCAAGTAGTTGAGCATCACTTCTATTGCCCGACGGCTGCGCCCGAACACAATCGTCTGGATATGGTGCGAAAGTAAATCGGCGGCCAACCGCACGCTCTCCTGCATCACACTGCGGCGGATGCCCAGGTCGGGATTCACCACCGGCGGGTTATAGATCAGGAAATGCTTGGGCCCGCGGGGAGAACCATCTTCATCCACCAAGGCTACCCGCGTTTCGGTCAGTTTTCCGGCCAGCTCTACCGGGTTGGCAATTGTGGCCGAGGTGAGAACAAACTGCGGGGAAGCGCCGTAGAATTGGGTAATGCGCTTCAGGCGGCGCAGCACATTGGCAACGTGCGAACCAAACACGCCCCGGTAAATGTGCATTTCGTCAATCACCACATACTGCAACTGCGAAAAGAACTCGGCCCAACGCGTGTGGTGCGGCAAAATGCCGGTGTGCAGCATGTCGGGGTTGGAGATGATGATGCGGGCATTCTGGCGCACTTTGGGCCGCGCAGATTGGGTGGTATCGCCGTCATAAGTGCCGACCGGAATATTGAGCGCATCCGGCAGGGCATGGTTGAACATTTCCAATTCATTCTTCTGGTCTTGGGCCAACGCCTTGGTCGGGAAGATATATAGGGCACGTCCTTCCGGCACGCGGATCAAACGATCCAACACCGGGAGGTTATAGGCCAGGGTTTTGCCGCTGGCCGTGCCGGTAACCAGGGCAACATGCTGCCCCTGCTGGGTATGCGCCCAAACGGCATCCTGGTGGCTGTATAAGCTGGGAATCCCTCTGCGCCGCAGCGCTTCTTGCAAAGCGGGGTGCAGCTGCGCCGGGAAAGGTGTCAAACTGGCCTGGCGGGCAGGCAGCATTTCCCAGGCAGACACATTGCCGCCAATCGTAGGTTCGGCGCGCCAGTGAGAAAGCAAGGAAGATAAGGTCATGCCGCTATTATACAGCGGAGCGTGCCCCCGGTGAGAAAATGTCATCCACTGTATAGATTTCAAACTGTATAATAAAAAGAGAACGCCTTACTACCCAAAGGAGAGCGATGAATCCAACCCTGTATAAAATTCTAAATGCCGGTCTTTCTTCCGGGGGATGGTTTGCCTGCGCAATTGGGGCGGCCAATGGTTACCCGTGGGCAGGGCCTTTAGTGGTAGCCGCGGCCGCCGGGCTGCACCTGTGGCAAGGGACAGACGATTGGCGGCAAGAAGCCAAATACCTGGGCTTGACGGCCGTGTTCGGTTTTATGGTAGACAGCATCCAGGCCGCCACCGGGTTTATCCACTACCAGGGTGGCTTTATCAAGGGACTGGCACCCTTGTGGATTGTGGCGATGTGGATCTTGTTCGCTATTCAGCTGAATGCCTCATTGAAATGGGTACACGGCCGCTGGCTGCTGGGGGCGGCTTTAGGCGCGTGGGGCGGGATCACCTCTTACTTTGCGGGCGAGGGCCTGGGTGCAATCGAGATCACCCCCAACCGGCTGACTGCCGGCATTATCTTGGGGGCAACCTGGGCGTTGATCGTACCGGCATTATTATGGCTCGGCGACCGGGTGACAGGCACAAAAACAGCCAATTAACCCCCCAAGGGCAAGAATCCTCAACCTGCAAGCTGCCAGATATGGTAGTATTTGTGGTTATGAACCACGATTTTCGATTAGCCATTTTTGACATTGACGGCACCCTGACCGAGATCAAGCCAGACGTTCTGGCATGCCAGCCGCGCCTGGTGACCCCCAACCACCTGGGGGAACAGCAAGCGATCCCGGGGGTGCGTGAAAAGCTGGCCGCGCTGCGCGCCGAGGGTATCCAGATTGCCCTGGCAACCAACCGGGGCGGAGTAGCCTTTGGGTATACCACCCTGGAAGAAACCGAAGCGCTGGTGCAAGAAGCCGCCGAGCTGTGCGGCATCCCGGAGGCGCTCCAGTATTTTTGCCCTTACCACGCAAAAGCACGCGGGCCGCGCGCCGTGCCCGAATTAGCCATCGAACATGACTGCCGCAAACCCAACCCCGGCATGCTGCTGGAAGCAATGCAAGACGCGGGAATACCGCCAGAAGAAAGCATTTATGTAGGGGACAAAGACACCGACCAACAAGCCGCAGAAAACGCCGGCGTGCGTTTTTATTGGGCGCAAGACTTTTTCGGCTAACCGCCGCCCTTTACTCAGGCACATGAGGAGAATGACCATGTTTTGGATTGCCATCGCTCTAACCATTGTATCCAATGTTTTTTACCACTTCTTGCAAAAGATCACCCCCCAAAACGCCAATGCCGTACTCTCGCTGGCAATCAGTTATCTTGCCGCGGGGATCATCTGTCTGCTCCTCTTACCGTTCTTTCCCATGCAAGACGGGCTGCGGGCTGCGCTCAAACAACTCAACTGGACCACCGTAGCGCTGGGCTTGACTCTGGTGGGCTTAGAATTGGGCTTTTTGCTGGCCTACCGCGCCGGCTGGAAAGTGAGCATGGCCGGTTTGGTCTCGAATGCCACCGTTTCGCTGATCTTGCTGCCGGTGGGTATCATGGCATTTAAAGAACATCTTTCGGGTATCAATGCGCTGGGGGTGGTGGTGTGTATCATCGGGTTGGTGCTGATCAATTTGTAGATTACCCCCCAAACCAACTTCTATTCGACCAAAAAACGGCACCCCGTACAAGGTGCCGTTCTCTTTTTAATTCAAACTGTGATGCAATCAAACCGTTTCTTTGGCCTTTTTGACTTCTTTCTGGCGGGTGCTGTGATCCAAAATGCGCTTGCGGATACGCAGGCTTTCGGGGGTGACCTCCAGCAATTCGTCATCGGACAGGTATTCAATGCACTCGTCCAGGCTCATCTCTTTGGGCGGGGAGAGACGCACTTCAATATCGCGAATGGCGTTGCGCATGTTGGTGAGGTGCTTGGTCTTGCACACATTCACTTCCAGGTCGCCGGGACGTTGATGCTCGCCCACAACCATGCCGCCGTATACTTCTACCCCAGGCCCAAGGAACAAAATACCGCGTTCTTCGGCATTTTTGAGGCCGAAGGTCGTGGTGGTGCCGGGTTCCCAGGCAATCAGCGAGCCGCGCGAGCGGGAATTGATCACCCCGCTGTTGGGGCCGTAGCCGTGGAACAGGGTGTTCATCACACCCATACCGCGGGTGGCCGTCAGGAACTGGTAGCGGAAGCCAAGCATGCCGCGGGTGGGCACAATAAAGGTGAGCAGCACGGTGCCGGAAGCCGAATCGATCATGTTGGTCATTTCGCCCCGGCGTTTACCGAGCATTTCTACCACGGTACCCACCGATTCGTTGTTGACTTCAATGTGTACCTCTTCGTAAGGCTCTTCCATCGTGCCGTCTGCCGCTTCCTTCAAGATCACTTCAGGGCGAGAGACCTGAAATTCATAGCCTTCACGGCGCATGGTTTCAATCAGGATTGCCAGATGCAGCTCGCCACGGCCAGAGACGACAAAAGTATCCGCACTCTGGGTTTCATCCACTCGTAAAGCCACATTGCTTTTCAATTCATCAAACAGTCGTTCACGGATCTTGCGAGAGGTGCCCCAGCGGCCTTCTCGCCCGGTGAAGGGAGAAGTGTTGACGCCAAAAGCCATACGCACGGTGGGTTCTTCTACCCGAATGGTGGGCAAAGCAACCGGGTTTTCTGGGTCGGCCAGGGTCTCGCCAATCTCCACAGTTTCTAATCCCGCCACGGCCACAATTTCTCCCGCCTGCGCGGAGGAGACTTCCTCGCGGTCCAAACCGTTTTGTACATACAGGTATTGGATCAATTCCGGCAGGACTTCGCCGCTGTGTTTGATACGAACCACCTGCTGTCCGGCTTTCATCGTGCCCGCCACAATCCTGCCAATGGCAGTCAGACCGCGGTAATTGTTATAGTCCAGGGTGGTGACCAACATCTGCAAAGGTGCATCCGGGTCTACTTCCGGGGCGGGAATCTCTTTGAGGATGGTTTCAAACAAAGGCTGTAAATCGGGGCCAATGTCGGGGGTCATACCGGCACGTTGGGTGGTGGCAACCGCATACACCACAGGGAAGTCAGCCTGCTCGTCGGTTGCGCCCAGCTCAATGAAAAGGTCAAAAGTTTCGTTGAGCACACGGGTGGGGTCGGCATCTTTGCGGTCTACTTTGTTGATCACCACAATGGCACGGTGTCCCAATTCAAGCGCTTTTTTGAGCACAAAGCGGGTCTGCGGGCGCGGGCCTTCTGCCGCATCGACCAGCAGCAGCACGCCGTCCACCATGTTGAGGACGCGTTCCACCTCGCCGCCAAAGTCGGCATGGCCGGGGGTGTCGACGATATTGATCTTGATCTTTTCGCCGTTTTCAGGGTTGGTAATTTCGATGGCCGTGTTCTTTGCCAAAATGGTGATGCCGCGTTCACGTTCCAGGTCGTTAGAATCCATCACACGCTCTGCCACTTTTTGGTTCTCACGGAAGACGCTTGCCTGCCGCAGTAAGCCATCCACCAGGGTGGTTTTGCCATGGTCAACGTGGGCGATGATGGCGATATTTCTTAAATCAGTTCTGGTTGCTTTCATACTGCATATACCTCTAATTGTCCGGTGTTTTGTCCGAACATACACATTGTTACATGTTAATTTACCAAAAAAAACTCCGACCAAGGGTCGGAGCCAGTTTTATTTGGCCTATGTAGTGTATCAGGAATCAAGGTTTAAAGGAAGAGGTGAAATAGGAAGTTTTTAGGGATGGAAAGGCGGTTGCAAGGTTCTATTTGTTCTTGTCTCGCTATATTGGATGCTAAGTTACTACCTTGTTGCAACCTCACTTGCGATCCGATTTCCATTTTACCCCAACCCCCTGACCCCTTTCACCCCCGCCGGGGAGGCGATAAAAACTCAGGATGTTTTTCCTCCAACATCCATTCGTCATAGTCGGCCACTTTGTTGAAACCCACCTTGTGGTAGGCACGGATGGCGGCGGCATTATCACTGCGCACGTTCAGGCCAATCACATCCACATCGGAAAAGAGTCGTTTACACAGGGCTGCGGTGGCGGCAGCCGCCATCCCCTGGCCGCGGTAATCGGAGAGGGTGGTGATGTTGCCTAACGCCGCCACACGGTACGTGGGGGAATAGACATGCACCCCGGCGACACACACCAACTGTCCCGCTTGATCTTTGATCCCCATATACTGCCCGGTCTCGATCATGCGCGATGTGAACCAGTTGCCCGGGTAAGCCTGCCGGTAGAGCTGTTCCAGCACGGGCAAATTGGTGCCATCTAATACGACCACGGTGTGCTGGTTTGCCTGCTGCGCCAGATGATCGGGAGAAGTAAGCACCATTTTATCGTGTGCGCCGTGGTGAGAAAGCGCATAGCGTGTTTCCAACACATCTGCCAGGCCGGGGCTGAGGTGGGTATATACCTGCGGCGGCAGTTCGGGCAGAATGGCGGCCAGCAAGAGACGCATGTGTGCCAGATTGTCGTTGAGGATGGCAAGCATTACGGGCGGGTCCGGTGCGGTATAGAGCAGGACGATGGCAGTGGTCTCACCCGCTGCCTGCCAGGCGTACCAACGCGTATGCGCCCAAAAGAAATCATCCAGATCACCGAGATGATAATAGTTGAGCTGGGGGCAGCGCCGCAAATATGGCTCTATTGCACTTTTATGGGTCAATTGGCAAACAGGGGACATAGAAAGATCAGGGGTATGCACTTGGGCGAACAGCCTGCCCAAACTCCCCCTGCATGCAGGCGAGCAGCTGGGCGGCGGCACCCTGCGGCGGTTCGGGCGCAGTGACCAGGACGGGCAGCGAAATTCCCAAAAAGATGGCGATCATTTCATCAGAAGCTTGCCAGGAACGGGGCAAATACCCAATCGCCGCCGAATCGCTGAGAATCGCTTGAAGCATAGCGGCCGGGTCGGGGGCAAGCAGCGCCCCGGATGAAGTCGGGATGCCCTGCATGATGGTTTCCTCAAATGCAACCCGGTCTTCACTCCCGGCAAGCGGCACCCACACGCTCACCGGCAAATCGTCTCCATCCAACTGCGACCAGTTGCTGATCTGGCCGGAAAACAAAGCCTGGATTTCCTGATTGGTGAGCGAGAAAACGGGGTTTTCCGGGTGCAGCACAACCGTGACCTCGTCTTCCGCAATCTGGGCAGAAAAACCGGAAAACCCTTCGGGAACACTCAGGCGAATATGCAAATCACCCTGAGCGTATTCGGAGAAACTCTCTGTAATTTGCACAGCCAAACCGGGAATTTCTGCCGCACAGGCAGACACCAACGGAGTAATTGGGCGTGCATCGGGGGTGATGGAAACTGCAAGCGTCGTCGGCGCCACCGTTGGTTCAGGAACAGCATCCTGCGTACACCCGGCCAATAAAAGCGCAAACAGCACTATCCCCCAGCATAGTTTTGCAATGCGGTTCATTTGAATACCAACACCACCGTACTTAGAATGATCAGATACACGGAGAAGTAATAGAGGGGATTTTTAGTCAGGTAGCTCAACAGCCAACGAATAGAGAAGTAACCCACTACCGCTGCGGAGATAAAACCAACCGCCATGGGGAGCAAAAATTCACCCAGGTTGGGCACATCCAGCAAATCCAGGATCGCCAGCGCCCCGGCACCCAACATGACCGGCACCGACATAAGGAAAGAAAAACGCGCTGCGGACGGGCGTTTCAGGTCGCGGGTCATCCCGCCGGTAATAGTGGCCCCGGAGCGGGATACACCGGGTAACAAAGACAAGACTTGCGCCATACCTACCCACAGCGCGTCCAGCCATTTGATCTCACCCAGTTCTTTGGTACGCTTCCCAACCCACTCGGCAATCAGCAGCAGTATGGCTGTAAGTGCCAAAAAGGCGGCTGTCATTCTTGGGCTGGAGAAAGCGGCCTCAATCGCATCTTTGAACAGGAAACCGAACACCACTGCCGGGATCGTCGCCAGCACCAAATACCAGGCCAGGCGTATTTCCGGCTGCTTGCGGGCTTCGGGCTGCTGGATGGCGGCGAAGAGCGCTTTCACAATTCCCCACAGGTCGCCCCAAAAATAGGCGATCACTGCAATCAGAGTGCCGACCTGCACAAGTACGTCGAAGACAAAGACCTGCTCTTCGGGAATCTGCCAGTTGAAAAGATAAGGGACAAGCACCAAATGCCCGGAGCTGGAGATGGGCAAGAATTCGGTTAGCCCCTGGACAATACCAAGAAGGAAAGCTTGTAAGACAGTCATAGGCTATAGTTTATCAAGGATTCATCGTTTTGGGCTACTATGTTCGCCCGGAGCTACTTCGCTATTCAGGCTTGACCAGCAAATCCGCAAAATCATCCTCAAAGGTGCCCGCCTGGACAGATTGGCGGATGTCCTTGGCAAGCTGGATGAGGGTGTGCAGATTATGAATAGAAAGCAGGGTCGCCGAAAGCATCTCTTTGGAAATGATCAGATGGCGCAAATAGGCGCGCGTAAAGGTGCGGCAGGTATAGCAGGTGCAGTGCGCATCAATCGGGTTTGGGTCGTTGGCAAAGGGGGCATTCTTGAGGTTCAAGCGGCCGCCAGAGCGGAGCATGGCAGCATTGTTGCGCCCTAAGCGGGTGGGGAGCACGCAATCGAAGATGTCCACCCCGCGGGCCACCCCATTAACCAAATCTTCGGGGGTCCCCACGCCCATCAAGTAGCGCGGTTTGTTTTCCGGCAAGATCGGGTCGACCACTTCCAGGGCAGCGTGCATTTCTGCTTTGGTTTCGCCCACCGAAAGTCCCCCAATGGCAATCCCGGGTGTGTCCATCGAAGCGACAAATTCAGCCGATTGGCGGCGCAAGTCGGGGTGAATGCCGCCCTGCACAATGCCAAACAAGGCCTGGTCTGCCCGCGATTTGGCCTGCAAACAGCGCTCCAGCCAGGCATGGGTACGATGCATGGCTTTCAGGCTGTAATCATAGTCATAGGGATCGGCGCACTCGTCAAAGGCCATGATAATATCCGCCCCCAGGTTTTCCTGAATTTTGACCGAGGACTCGGGGGTGAAGTGGTGGGTAGAACCGTCGATATGCGAACGGAAGGTAACCCCTTCATCGGAGATATTGCTGCTGTCGCCCAGGGAGAAAACCTGGAAGCCGCCCGAATCGGTGAGCATGGGGCCATGCCACTGCATAAATTCGTGCAGGCCGCCCATCTCGGCCACCAGTTCATCGCCGGGGCGCAGATAAAGATGGTAGGTATTGGAAAGCACCAGGCTGGCGCCTATCTCGGTAAGCTGGGCAGGAGTGATGGCTTTGACAGTGGCAGCGGTGCCTACCGGGGCAAACACAGGGGTGAGCAAATCGCCGTGTGGGGTGCTGAAACGCCCGGCGCGGGCGCGCCCGTCTTGGGCTTCCAGGGTGTAGGTGAAGGGTTGCGTAGTATCAGTCATATTAAGAGAGATTATACCTATTTTCCAGCTATTCAGTTGTGGTAAACTAGACAAAGAACAGTTGTTTCATCTATAAAAAGGAGGGAATTATGTTAGATACAATCCAACTAAACAAAATCATTGGAGATGAATTCGAAAGCTACTATGCTCACTTGCTTGCCCATCTTCAAACTATCAAGTTAGAAACTATACTTGAAGAAACAAACCCCCTTGACCTTGCAATAAAAGATGAAATGCTTGTTGGGAGATTAATCGAGGGCTTACTCTCCATATGGGTATCAAAACAATGTGAGCATCTCTTTGAAACCTTACTCAAGAATACCGCCATCAACATTTGCAGCCTGGCTTACCGGGGAAGAAAATCCGAAGCTGTTGGAATAGACCTGGAATTTGAAAAAGATGGTGTTTGGTACATCGTTTCAATTAAATCAGATCCCAATTGGGGTAACAGCCGTAAAATTGGAAAAATGGTGGATAATTTTAGACAAGCCAAACACATTTTACGAAAACAAAATGCGACGATGAACAGCATTGCAGTGAATGGATGCTGTCATGGAAAAGATGACCAACCGGACAAAGGCGATTATTATAAATTTTGCGGACAGGAATTTTGGGACTTCATTTCAGGAAATGAAAATTTATACATCGATATTATCAAACTACTGGAAATTCAAGCAAAAGAAAAGAACGAGATATTCAATCAAGAATATGCAAAATTAATCAATCGCTTTGTCCGCGAATTTTCACAAGACTTTTGTACCACTGACGGGAAAATTGATTGGCCCAAATTAGTCAAATATAACTCAGGCAAAGCCACCTAAAAACCTACGCCAACACCGGCATACGGGTAATTTCGTTCTGTGCCAGGATCGCTTCATAGAAAGCAATCTGCTGCTCGAGCCGTTGATTAAATAGATGGTGTCCGGTGTCCGTGCCCATCACGCGTTTGGCGCGGTAATCGCGTAAGACCGGCAGGCGTGCCTCCAATTTGGCAACCAGGGCGTTGAAATCGAATACCTCCGACTGGCAGTAGATCAAAATACGGTATGCGCTAAAACGGTCTACGTTATCCGCATCGCTGACGATCTCGGCCACCAATGTATGGGGGTATTCAAAGTCCGCTTTATCATCCACATGGGCAGCCACGGCATAACAAATCGCATCCACTTCTTCAGCAGAGTACCCCAATTCGGCCAGGAAGGGGCGGGCGATGCGAGCCGCCAAACGGCCGTGGTCACGGTAATTCTCGTCATCGTCAAAATGCGCCATGTCGTGCAGCAAACAGGCCGCAACCACCTGCTCCACATCGCCGCCCTCTGCTTCGGCAATTTGCCGGCCGATGTCTGTCACGCGCAGGGTATGCTGCCAGCGGTAATCAGGGTCTACATAAGGGCCGTCTCGCTGGGCAGCCATATCATAGAGATATTTTTTTACATACGCTGCAATCTGATCAATTCGTTCTTGCATTTTGCATTCCTTCCTAAACTAAACCATTTAAAGCGGCCAGATGATGGGCAGTACAAACACCACCAGCAGCAGGATCACCAGCGCCAGCGGCAGCCCAACTTTAAAATAATCGCTAAATTTATAGCGCCCTGGCCCCATCACCAGGATGTTGGCCGCGTGCCCAACCGGGGTAAGGAAACTGCTGGAGGCGCCTACAGCCACCACCATCAGGAAGGTATAAGGAGAATACCCTAAATCAAGCGCAGTTGAAAGGGCAATCGGGGCCATTAAAACGGTCACTACCGGGTTTGGCATCACCTGGGTAGCGAGCATGGTCAGCAAGTATAACCCTGCAATGAGGGCATAAATGCCGTAAGGCTCTATTTTGTCCACCATCGCATTCGCCAGGAATTGGGCCGTGCCGGAAGTTTGCATGGCCGTACCTAACGGCAGCATCCCGGCAATCAGGAAAATCGCTTTCCACTCAATCGAGCGGTAGGCCTCGCCCATCGTAATGCAGCCGGTAAGCACCATCAGCGTACCGCCAATTACCGCAGACAGCGCAATCGGTATCCAGCCGATCCCGGCGGTGAGCACTACTGCCACCATAATCAGGGCAGCCAGAGGGGCACGTTTGATGCGAGGGGGCACCTGACCTTCTTCGGTAAGGGGGATAAAATCGGGTTCGGTGCTGAGCAGATGCAGCCGGTCGCGCGGGCCGAAGATGAGCAGCGCGTCCCCAAAACGCAGTTTCATATCGCGCAGGCCAGAGCGGCGGGTGGTGCCGCTGCGCCAGATAGCCAGCACACTCAGGCCATATTTCTCCCGGAAATGGGCATCCCGCAGGGTTTTCCCCGGCAGGGAGGACTGCGGGGAAATCACAACTTCCTGCAAGCCGATCATGTCCGATTCCATATCCGTATAGCTCGGATGTGCATCATAATCGATCTCGAGCCTGTGCAGCGCTTCTAAAATTTTGATCGCTTCCGGGCGGACTTTGATCAACAGCTGATCGTCGGATAAAATCGTCTCGTTGGCAACCGGCAGCAGTTTGACCACGTTGTTGCGAATGATCCCAAGCACGCCCAGATGGTAGGCATCCCCCAGGTGGCTCTCGGCAATCGTCTGGTTACACAGGTTTGAGCCAGGGGTGATCTTGATTAAAGTAATCGCCTCGTCTAACAGATATTTCTCCACCTCAGCGGGGTGAATGTCCAATCCGCTGGTGTTTTTCAACACCTCTACCTGTCCTTTGGTGACCTGTAAGAGCAGCCGGTCTTCCTGTTGAAGCACCACCGATTCCATCCGGTAGTGCAAAGGCGCGCCATTGCGCCATACGGACAGCACGATGCTGCCGTACTGTTGGCGGAAATGCAGCTGCTCGATGGTTTTGCCAACCAATTCTGACCCTGAAGGCAAAGTAGCTTCTACCAGCTCAACCGCATCCGAAGTGAGGTATTCGGGGGGGATATGGTGAGAGATGATTTTAAATTGAGGGGTACGATTCCACGAGTTGAGAATATCCACCCGGCCGGTGACCAATAAGCGGTCACCGCCATGCAAGATGGTGTCTGCATCGGGACTAAGGGCGGTATGCCCGGCGCGCATCAGCCCGATCACGTTCAACCCCAAAACCGCCCCAATCCGGCTGCGCCCCAAAGAATAACCATCCAACTGCGAGTCTTGCGGTAAGGCAACCACAAAGAGGCGTTCTTCAATGGCAAACTCCTCGGACATATCATGGTCGCTGGTCTCAAAACCCCCGATATCTTCCTGCCAGGGGGAAAGCCGGCGGCCAACTGCCACCAGATAGAAGACCCCAGCCAGCACGATCACCAGGCCAAAAGGCGTAAAGTCGAACATGGCATAGGGATCAAGGCCATAATCCAGCAATATGCCGCTGACCAGGATATTGGTGGGGGTACCGATCAAAGTGGTCATCCCGCCTAAGTGTGCGCTGAGCGCCAGGGGCAGCAGCATGCGGGCTGGGTGCAGCCCGGTGCGGCGGCAAATATCCAGCACCACCGGCAGCATCAAAGCGGCTACGCCGACATTGTTCATAAATCCAGACAAGAGAGCGGAGACAAGCATAAGCACCAACAAGGTGCGAATTTCCCCACCGCCGCCCAGCTTGAGCACCTGCCGTCCGATCCAGGCAGCCACCCCCGTGCGGGACAGCCCGACCGAGAGGATAAAGACCGCCCAGGTGGTGACCACGGCCGGGTTGCTGAACCCGGCAAGGGCTTCTTCGGGGGAGACCAATCCGGCAACAGCCAAAGCAGACAGGGTGAGCAATGCCACCAGGTCGGCGCTTAGCCATTCGGTGATAAAAAACACCATCCCCGTACCTAATATGAGCAACGTGATAAGAATAGAAGAGGACATCTAACGCTGATTATACAACAGGTGAGTGCCAGGAAATTCTCAAACCGAATGGGGAAACCAAGTAAAATGGGCTGGAACTCATTCCTTTAGGCAGGAGAGAAACGCGATGCGAATAACAATTTCCACCATAGGCTCCAGGGGAGATGTGCAGCCGTATGTCGCTTTGGGCAAAGGGCTAAAAGCAGCCGGGCACACTGTCACGATTGCTACCGACAAAATATTTGAAGACTTCATTTCCTCGCATGGGTTAGATTTTGCCTACATCGCGGCAGACCCGATGAAAGCCCTGGAGGTAGACATCAGCAAGCTGGGCAACAACCCCTTCAAGGTTTTTCGGTGGATCAGCGAAAACGCCAGCCGGGGTGGAGAGGCATTTATCCGCAGCTATTTGGAAGCCAACCGCGGCACAGACCTGATGATGTTTTCCTCGATTGCGGCGATGCTTGGGGTGCATGTAGGCGGCGCACTGAACGTCCCGATGATCGCCACCACTTTGCAGCCGGTTGTGCCCACCCGCTATTATCCGTATTCTGCCGCGCCGATTTTGCCCGAATGGCTGCCCTTTTGGGAAGCGATCAATAAAGCCACCTATACGTACTCGAACCTGATGTTCTTCCGCATGTTTTACAAAATGGTGAACCAGGGACGCGAAGAAATCCTGGGATTGCCCCCACTGGCATGGAAACATTTTACAGAACTGGACCTCTCGCAATACCCGATGCTGCACGGCTTCAGCCGGCATGTGATCCCCAAACCGCGAGATTACGACCAGAACCAAATTTTTACCGGCTACTGGTTCTTAGACCAGGAAGAAGATTGGCAGCCAGACGATCAACTGGTTGAATTTTTAGCGGCATCCCCCAAACCGATCTATGTTGGCTTTGGCAGTATGGTAGATCAGGAAGCACAGGAACTTACCGATATTGTGATCCAAGCGCTGGCAATCTCCGGCCAACGCGCCGTGCTGCTGGGCGGTTGGACCAATCTCGGTGATCGGCAATTACCCGACACGATCTTAAAAGTGTCCCATGTGCCTCACGAATGGCTATTGCCCCAGGTTGCTGCGGCCGTACACCACGGCGGAGCCGGTACCACTTCGGCCAGTTTGCGGGCAGGCACGCCCACCGTCGTGGTACCTTTCTTTGCCGACCAACCGTTTTGGGGCTGGCGGGTGCAAAAATTAGGGGTGGGTCCAAAACCGATCCCGCGCCAAAAGCTGACCGCGGCAAAACTGGCCGCTGCCATCCGGCAAGCTGTCAACGACCCTGATATACAAGAGAAAGCAAAAACGCTGGGAGAAAATATCCGCGCAGAAGACGGCATTCGCAAAGCGGTGGAAGAGATTGAAAGGCTGTATACCACCCAACGGGATGTCTTGATGCCGATCCCTTTATTGACCCAGGGCGGGTAAACGAGCGGTCTAGTTTTCCAGGCTGAAGGTGACCAATTCCACGGATATATTGCCGGCCTGGTCGAGGGCGCGTACTTCCATCTCGTGTTCCCCCAAGGTGCCCGACCAGGGGGCCACATAGGGCGGGTCGCTCAGGCTGGAAAGCATGCGTCCATCCACCCAAAACTCGACCCTGGCAATTCCCAGGTTATCGGTGACCTGCGCCTGGAAGGTGAGCGACCGCTCGGAGGGGTAAGCAAATACAGCACCATCTAGCGGCTGCAAGATTTGGATCACGGGCGGCCGGTTATCGACCGTCACCTGAATAGAAGCATCTTCCACGCTTTGATCTTCGTTGACCACCCGCAGCTGAATGGCATACAAACCATCTAACCCTGTCGTGTCCCACACGCCCAGCACATCGGCCTCGACCGGCGAAGAAGAATCTTCGCCAATTTGCAGCCACTGGCGGGGGTTCAGCCCTTCACCAATTTGCAGGCGGTAAAAATCAAAGTCTTCCCCGGCAGCCGTGCCGGTAATCTCCACTTCTCCAGAGACATAGCTGAAAATTTCTGGCGACTGGATGCTGGTAACTTGGCTGGAAGTGGAGGTATTGAAAATGACATCATAGGTATCGGGCGGGGTTTCCAAACCCTGCTGCTGCGCCCATTCCTGCGCTTCGGGGGGCACGACCAGATAGACGCGTTCTTCGATAAATTCGGTGGGGGTGTAAACGGTTGCCAGGCGGCCGGTTTGGGTGTTAACCTGGAAGGTCTGGTACAGGTTATCGGTTTGCAGCGGTTCGCTGCCGGTAATAAAAATCTCGTTGACCAGTTGGGGACATTCCTCGGTGGGCAGCAGGCCAGAAGGGTCACAGACCACTTGTTGCACCATGCCGACCGGTTCTTCCCAATTGGCCAAAGGCAGCTCCTGGCTGGCCGTGGTGACCAACGCATGCCACACGCCGGCAGAAGCCAACGGTGAAACCTGGGCGGTTTGTACTGCGTCTTCCCCTTCGGGAACACCCAGCCAAACGCCGGCGATCAGGTTGGGGGTATAGCCCAAAGCCCAGGTGCTTACTTCGGTCAATCCGCCCCCTAATTTAGCAGCCACCGGACGGCCAATCTCAAAGGCATTGGGGTAACCCATACTTTCGCGGCGGGCATCTTCATCGGCAAGCATATCGGTGACCAGATAAGCCAGCTGTGGGGTGGTGACCGGTTTGATCTGCGCGTCTAACCCCGGCCAGATACGCCCGTCCAGGTCTTTGACTTCCAACAAAAAGATGGGCTGTAAATCGCCGGTATGCTCCACATCCACCCCGACCAGGGTGCCGGCATTAGCAAACATGCTGTACGCATGGGTGATTTCTAAAAGGCTGTACCGGCCATCCTCAAACAACGGCGCATAACTGTCTTCTGCCTGGGGAATTTCCAGCGAGAAAATGCCAGACTGCTGGGCGGTGCGCCAGGCATTGGCCGGGCCGGTGAGGCGCAGCACAGAAAGCACGGGCACCAGGTAGTCATGGGCAGAGGCGGTGCGGATGCGCATGGGGCCATGAAATGTGCCGTCCTGGTTGCCGTAGCCTTCTAAATTGGGCGGCACGCTGGCGGGGATGTCCCAAATCAAGGAAGCCGGACTCATCCCGCGGGTAAAAGCGGTCAGATAAATAAAGGGGGAGAGGATCGTACCGGCTTGCTGCGGCGCATCGACTTCACCAACCAAGGCCAGCACCTGACCGGTCTCCGGATCGATCACCACCGCACCTGCCTGGGGGGAAGCTCCGGCGATCACATCCTCCCGATTGAGGGTGGGCAGCTGGGTGCCGCCCGCACAATTCAGGTTCCCTAGCGAATCGATGGGCAGGTCGCCATTCAGGCGGGCCAGCTGGATTTCTACGGTGCAGTTGGCCTGGGTTTGCAGGGAAAGATCAAGGGTGGTGACAATTTCAAAGCCGCCGCGCTGGAGACGATCTTGCCCGACTAACGCGTATAGTTTTTCTAAGGCAAGCTGGGTGAATTGAGGCGCCCGCATGGTGAGCGGCAGCACCCCGGATTGGATGGGGATTGCGACTGCATTGGCGTTCAGCGCCTGGGTTTCGGTGATATAGCCCAACGCCAGCATTTTTGAAAGCACACTGTTCTGCCGCTCGCTGGCGATTTGCGGCGCTTCAATCGGGTTTAGGGCCGGGGCGGCAGCCACTGCCCCCAGAGTAGCCGCTTCGGCCAAATTTAAATCCGCGGCCGGTTTTCCAAAGTAAACCCGGGCGGCCGCATCAATGCCATAGGCCAACTGCCCAAAATCGGCGCTGTTCAGATACCACTCTAAAACGGTTTCCCGTCCATAGGTATGCACCATCTGGGCAGCCAACAAACGCACGCGCCAGATATGCTGCACGCTGTCAGGCTCCTGCCACAGCAAAAGGTCTTGCACCAGCTTTTCCGGGATCGTGGTTTCGGAAGCGACCAGGTTGTAACCATCCTGTTCCCAATACTGCGGGTCTTGGGAAGCCAGAACTGCATCGACCACCACATCCGGGATCAATTCCAAAAAGAGATATTCAGCCTGGACTGCATTGGGGTTGATCAAAGCAACCAACTCGGTCTCCCCGGTGCGGTCGTACAAACGGGTGGGCTGGCGCAGCTGGCCTTGCGGCCCTAACAGGACGGGCAGCGATTCGAGGGCAGGCAAATCGGCAGCCACATCGGCATAGAGGAAAGCAAAATATCCACCCGCACCGACCAAAGCCAGGCTAAACAACACCGCGGCGATCAGCGCTAAACGGCGCAAGCGCGCCTGCGACCGGGCAGGCGGCAGTTGTCTCCTTTTGCGGCGGGAAATGATTTCGGCGGAGGATGTGATACTTGGCATGCCAGAATTGTACATGATATTTGAAAGGTGTGGCAAATCGAAAGGAACGCCTGTCTGGGCAATCTGTTTTATCCAACAGGGTAAGGACAGTTTGAGGAACCCATAACCAAGCGCAGTTCACCTTTCATCGCTGACCTCCGTTATACCTTTATTGCACTAACTTGCGATCCAATTCCAGATTTACCCCAATCCCCGAAAAACGAAATGCTTTTACAAAAATACCTATGAGGAAAAATGATGAATAAGGTACCCGGTTTATTCAACTGAACTTGATACAGTCAAAAAAAAGCCCCTCAAGTTGAGGGGCTTTTCAAAATTTAGTTTTTAGCAATTACTCAGGCTTAGGGCACTTGCCAGTCATCACCCAACACGATGGCTACATCAATGGTGCTGTTGGGGTCGTAGCTGTTGAAGATACGGGTATTCTGGATATTCATCAAATCGACCAGGTACTGCACCGTGTAGGGGTTGCCGGTGTAATCGTAGATGGTGGTTGCCGGCACATAATCGGCATTGCCGGCGTCAGCAATGTTCATTTGCATGCCCTGCAAATATTCCTGGGTAGACCCGGCCAGGCCGCCGACAGAAGAACCATTGTAAACACCTATGGCAGCAGCCTCTTGCTGCATAAGGGTGAGTGGATCGCCACCTGCGCCGGAGGGGCCAGATTGTCCCACCGGGGTAAAGATTTGGTCGCGCAAGATGCGGATATTCTGTGTGATCGGTTTAAGGATGCTCAAGCCATCTGGCGAGGTAGCCAGGGTGACATAGTCCGGCGGGGAAATCACCCACTGGTTGATCTGTGCAGGGTTGATACGCAGGGCCAAAATGCCCAGCTTGAAGGCATCGTCAAAGGGGACATTGGTCTTGATACCTTCTGAGAACAGGTCCCAAATACCCTGCGGGTTGCTGAGGAAGATTTTCTGAACATCCCGGCGGAGCATTTGATCGCGGATGGCTAACACCACTTCTTGCTGCCGTTTGGCACGCGAGAAGTCACCGTCGCCGTCTTTACGGTTGCGGGCATAGGCCAACGCCCTGGCTCCGTCTAAGGTATAGGTGCCGGGTTGAAGTTTTTCCTTTTTTTCCTGCCCGATCAGCTCCAATTTGAGCGGTTCTTTCACATCGATCTTTACACCGCCGATGTAGTCGATGAACTGCACAAAAGCGGTGAAATCTACCTGGGCCCAGTATTGAATATCGATACCGAGAAATTCCTCGACCGTTTTAACGGCCAGCCCCGGCCCGCCTTCCGGCAGCCGGTTGGCCTGCCCTAAAAAGTAGGCGGTGTTGATCTTGTTTTGGCCGTACCCGGGCACATTGACCCACAAGTCTCTGGGGATTGAAAGCATGCCCGCGGTATAGGTCACGGGGTCAACTGTGAGCAGCATCATGGTGTCGGTACGCGATGGGGCATCGGGGTCATCTTCCCAGTCACGATAGTCCAGGCCCATAATGAGCACGTTGATCCGACCGGCAAAATCCACTTCCACATCGTCTACGGTGATGACGGTAGGGGAGTTGTTGGTCGTGTCCTCGCCGGTATCACCTGTTGCGTTGTCATCTCCGCTTTCCGCCTGGACAGAAACGCCCGGTAACTGGAAGACGTTGGTGGAGATGAAAAAATCGCGGACGAGGCGGAAGGCAAAGAAAGCTGTGACGGATAGAGATACGATGAAAGCGCCGGTGAGGATGCGGAAGATGAGGGTCGCTTTCGGATCTGAATTATTTTGTTTTGAATTATTCAAGATTTTTTTTACGTTTTTCATGAATTAGATTCCTCCGGGGATCACCCCAGATATGCTACAAGGCATAGATTATATCATGCTTGCAAGGGTAAATTTAGAGGGTAGATGTGAGTAGGACGATCTACCTATTCTATTTACAAGCACAACCTATGCGCTAAAAAGACTGCAATTCTAATGCCAAAAGGGGGAAGGAAAAGATAGCTTCAAAAAGCAAACCTCTTTTTTACAAGTAGATAGGTATCATCAATAGGGGGGATGTTTCTGTGAGAAAGATAGAATTCGAATCTAACAACTAATCGAAATTTGATTTATTCCTGTCGGGCTATGAAGTATAGTATGAAGTTTTAATCTCATTCGAACTGAAATTTAGTCTTGGGAAAGAATATTTCTTATTAACATTTCCTTTTCGTAGGTAATTTCATGTTCCCAATACTTTTCCTCTATTTCATCAATTAGCTCAACTATTAGGTCAACTACATCTCTTATTACTCTCCAATTAGACCAGTAAATTTTATTTTCTAGTCTTTCATCAGGATATTCAGAATTTAGACGATCTTTTATCTGGTCAACGAGTTTTTTAGCTTTACTATCTTCTGGGTAATCTATCATGTAAATTACTTGAATTAAATCGCCCTGTATCGACGCAGCTAACCTTTCAACCCGAGAGCCATTCCTAAGAATTAAATTGTTTCTCACTGTTCTAATTTTTTGACGCGGGTATCTCCAAGGATTGGTAATATCTCCCATCACAGCTCCTTTACATTGAGTTAATCCAAAATATTGCTCCTTGATTTTTCCTCTATCCCCAACAATCCCTCTATATGATTTCTGACCTGTAAATTGACGTTATATTGATTACTAAAATTGCGATCTTTTTTTCTAAATAGGCAGCTACATTTTTAATTGAAATAGCTTTCTTCTCTAGAAGTATCTTTATTTTCTCTATCTATCGCTTGCTTCGCCACTTTATTCAATCTTACAGATATATTACCTGATAATCAAGACTTTCTTCAAGAGCAATAGAGTCTATGAATGTTAAAAAAACAACCCCTTCTTTTTACAAGCAGGGGTTCATCAATAGGGGCATTTCTGTGGGCCCGGTAGGATTCGAACCTACAACCGATCGGTTATGAGCCGAGTGCTCTGCCCTTGAGCTACGGGCCCTAATATGTATGTAGCAGTCAGCTTGCCAGGCAGCAAGTGGCTGCGGTGTTGGGCTGTCTGCTACCGGTAAACGTAGAGCGGGCGACGGGATTCGAACCCGTGGATGTCAGCTTGGAAGGCTGATGCCTTACCACTTGGCGACGCCCGCGTACAAAAATTTTGTGCGCGGTCAATTCTACCGTGAGGGCGTCTACAGGTCAAGCAGGGATAAGGTAACAATCTCACCAGCAAGATTGATGATTAGGATATTCCATTGTGTACAATTAAAGATCTAACCGAGCTAAGCGGTTCCCCAAAATCGGGTAGTAAACAGTATAATTTACATATGATGAACACCGGCATGCAACTTAAAAAAATTTCTTCTTGTGCCTGGATCAGGCAGCTTGCGATCAGCTTACTGGCAATCAGTATATTTATTTTATTTCCCGTATTTACTGCCCATGCCCAAACCGAAACAGCCCTGGTGATCTCCATAGACGGCGCGTTGACCCCCTCTCTGGCTGAATACCTGGAACGCGGCCTAAAAACCGCCGAAGAAGAAAAAGCCGAGTTGGTCATCTTGCAGTTGAACACCCCCGGCGGGTCTGTAGATTTGATGACCCGCATGGTCGAAGCGATCCGTTTGAGCAGTGTGCCGGTGGTCGTGTATGTTGCTCCGCAAGGTGCAATTGCCGGGAGTGCGGGGACGGTGATCACCCTGGCCGGGCACATACGCGCCATGGCACCAGAGACTGCCATCGGGGCTGCCAGCCCAGTAGACGCCGAAGGCCAAGACATTGGCGAAACGATGGAAGCCAAAGTAAAAGAGATCATCAAAGCGCAAATCCGCTCCCTCTCCGAGGAGCGCCTGACCCCGGAAGCGATTGCCCTGGCAGAAGACACGGTAGAAAATGCTACTGCGGTTTCGGCCAACGAAGCGCTGGACGCCGGGCTGATCAATTTGATTGCGGTGGACGTTCCTGACCTGCTGCGTCAACTGGACGGGCAGCAAGTACAAATTTTGGGCACCGAACGCACATTAGAAACCAGCTACCTGCAAGTTGAAACTTTCTCTTTAACATTAATTGAAGAGCTGCTCCACATGCTGACCAACCCCAATATCGTCTTCCTGCTGCTCACGATCGGCGTGCAAGCGATCCTGATCGAAATCAGCAGCCCAGGGGGATGGGTAGCCGGCTTTTTAGGGGTCATCAGCCTCTCGCTGGCTGCCTATGGCCTGGGGATACTGCCGGTCAATTGGTTTGGGCTGGTCTTTATGGGAACTGCCTTTGTGCTCTTTATTTTAGATGTAAAAGCGCCCACCCACGGCGCACTTACGGCTGCGGGGATCGGGTCATTTATTGCCGGGGCACTCCTGCTGTTCAATTCCTCCAACACACCTTCCTTTTACCGGGTGAGCGTGCCGCTGGTGGCGGTGATGGGGTTGGTAACTGCCGGGATTTTCTTTGTGGCAATTCGCTTTGCCGTTCGCGCACAGCGCTCCCCTGTACGGATGGGGCAACACTCTCTCATCGGGCGCACCGGGCGGGTACGCACCCCGATCAGTGCGAATACCCCTGGTAAAGTGCACCTTGCCAGCGAGTTATGGACGGCAGAACTGGCGGAAGACAGCCCCGAATTAAAGGAAGGGGAGGAAGTTGAAGTGGTCGCAGTGGATGGTTTGCGTTTGAAGGTAAAGAAACGGATTCATACTTCAGGAACGCCTTCCCAAATGAATTAGAATAACGGATATAAATTCAGGTTGTCCCCCCATGGACACTAAAATTTTTCGTCTATAATACACACTGTTGTTCTCAAGTTTGGGGAATCTTTAAATTTCCCTGGGATTTAGTAAAATTCATTCTCGAATACTTATTTAGATCGACTCTAAATAGTATTCGCGCAGTCAAACAAAATGCGGAACTATGGAGCATGTGTTGAAAACATTCGAAACTTTGAAGAATTCCAAATATTTTGTTCTCTTTATATTTCTAATTACTCTCTTTGCTTTCCTGGTAATTCGCACCGCCTGGGTGATGGAAGATGCATACATTACGCTGAGGACGGTGGACAATTTCAGTAGTGGCTACGGCCTCACCTGGAATGTGACAGAAAGGGTGCAATCTTACACCCATCCTTTTTGGATGTTATTACTCTCCTCCATCTATTTTTTCACGCACGAAGGATTTTATACAACCATTGTTATCAGTGTGATATGTTCAATTGCGGCAATGGTTTTTATAATCTTATCCTCCCCGCACGACAAACCATTTACGCTCGTTGGACTTTCCATCCTTCTATTCTCAAAAGCTTTTATCGAATATTCCACATCAGGCTTAGAAAACCCGCTTTCACATTTGCTCTACGCCATCTTTTTATATTTATTTTTCCAAACGAAAGATACGGTCAACAAGAAACAAATCTTGGGGTTAACCCTGGTTGCCAGTCTGGCAACTTTTAACCGCATGGACACCCTTTTATTGTATATTCTTCCTTTGTTATATCTACTCATTAAAAATTTCAACTGGAAAACAATCCAATCCATATTAATCGGCATTCTTCCCCTGGTTGCCTGGGAAATCTTTGCCATTATTTATTATGGGTTTCCTCTCCCCAATACTGCTCTCGCAAAATTAGCTATTTCGGGGCTAGGGCGGGCAAACCTGCTTGAACAAGGGATGTTCTATTTTCTAAATTCTATCCATTGGGACCCAATCACTTTGACTGCCATTGGGTTTGGATTGATCATCGCAGTGATGAGCAAGAAAAGAAGCGAACTTCTTATCATGGTTGGAATCGTTTTATATTTTGGATACCTTTGGTGGATCGGCGGGGACTATATGAGCGGGCGGTTCTTTTCAACCCCCTTGTTAGCCAGTGTCATCGTCCTCAACCGGCTGTGGGACAACTACGAAGCACTGCCAAATGCATTGGTATTTGCGTTTGTCATCATCTTGGGATTTTCCGGCTCATCGCCTACCTTCCTGGCAGTAGACGAACACTATTTCCCCGAAGATGAAGTTTACCTAAAAGAGAACGATGTGAACGATGAACGAAGATGGCTTTACCAAAAATCTTCTTTGCTGTTCGACCGGCGAGATATGATTATGCCGTATTATTCCTGGGTATTTCGAGGATTGGATTGGAAAGAAACGGCAGAAAAAGGCGGAGAATTTGTCCATGTCTTGGCTGCCATTGGCTACACGGGGTATTATTCTGGGCCAAACGTGCACATCATTGATCGCCTTGCACTGGCAGAACCCTTATTGGCGCGGCTGCCTCCAAAAATCGACCTCGAACTATGGCAGGCAGGACACCTCCCAAGACCCATCCCGGATGGTTACTTTGAAACAATTTCATCCGGAGAAAACCAGATCGAAAACGAAAGCCTCGCCCTGTATTATGACAAATTAAAGCTGATCGTTTCGGGTCCTATTTGGAGTGCAGACAGATGGGAAGCAATTTGGAAAATGAATACCAGCCAATACGATTATTTGATTGAGCAATTTGTAGAAGAAACGGATTATTTAAACCAGCCGGAATAGTTAATTTTTTTTCTATCTCCGAAATCGAAAAACTATTCTAACTATCCATTGATTTAGAACATTTGTTTGTATATAATAATGGTATGAAGAGATCAGAGGATTTCTATACCTTTTTGAAACGTAACAGGCGGAAAGATACTGTTGCCGAGCAAGTTATTGAACTCACCGAGACTTTTGCCGACTTCATCCAAGGGCGCACGGGCGGCAGCATAGATACGATTTCACCCACAGATTTAGATAATTTTGTCTCCTACGTGGAGGGCAACCAATCCACCTTGCCGGGGGTAAAAAACTTCCTGTGGGCAATCCGCCATTACTACCGGTTCATCGGTAATGATGAAATGGCAGCGTATGTCTCCCAACTGCGGGCGACGCGCATCAAGCCAAAACCTTTCTTGCTCAAGGCTTTTTTAGGCATTTCCCCCGAACATGTCGGCTGCCTGGGAACACACGGCATCAAACATACCCAACATATGCTCAAAGTGGCAAAAACCGCAGAACAAAGGGCATCATTGGCAGCAAAGACCGGCATCCCGCCTAAAAACATCCTTGAATACACCAAACTCGCCGACCTGGCGCGCATCCCCGGTGTAAAAGGCATTCGGGCGCGCCTATACCATGATGCGGGGATTGATACTGTGGAGAAAATGGCAGGGATGTCCGAAGAGGATATCCTGCAAATCACAAGTGACTTTGTGAGCCAAACCGGCTTTGAAGGAATCCCACCCCTGCCCGCCGAAGTGCGCCACAGTATTGAGACCGCCAAGAACCTGCCAAAAATTGTACAGTTTTAATGATTACTGAAACTCAGGCTAAGGGCATTCTCAACCCGGTGAAACAGCCAGACGATTGGTTCGGGCTGAAATACAACATGAACCTGTACCGCGGCTGCCAGCACCGCTGTATCTACTGCGATTCACGCAGCGAATGCTACCAGATAGACCGGTTTGATAAAGAGATCATCGTCAAGGTCAATGCGGTAGACCTATTATCCGACATACTGCCGCGCAAACGGGTCAAAGGCACGATTGGCACCGGCTCGATGAACGACCCGTACATGCCGATTGAAAAGCACTACAACCTGACCGGGCGAGCGCTGGCAGTGATTGCCGAAAACCGTTTCCCGGTGCATGTGCTTACCAAGAGCGATCTGGTACTGCGCGATATCGAGACGCTGGCAGAGATCAATAACGTGTTTGGGGCCGTCAGCTTCACCATCACGACTGCCGACAATGCCCTGGCCGCCAAACTTGAACCCGGCGCACCCTCACCCTCCCGACGGTATGCGGCGATGAAGCAGCTCGCCGGGCAGGGCATCCACACCGGGGTGCTGCTCATGCCGCTGCTGCCCTTTATCCAAGACAATCCAGAAAACATCCGGCAGATCGTGGAAGAAACCGCCCGAAATGGCGGCAGCTATATCATTCCTTCCTTTGGCGTTACCCTGCGGGACAGGCAGCGGGCTTACTACTACGAGCAGTTAGACCGGCACTTCCCAGGGTTAAGCCAGCAGTACCAACAAGCCTTTGGGGGGCGTTATTTTGCGCCGGCCAACCATGCCGACCACCTCTATCAGGTATTGGAAGAAGCATGCCAAGAGCACAATATCGCTTTGAGCATGCCAAAGTTCACCCCCACAAAAGTGACCAAAGAAAACAAACAGATGAAATTGTTTTGAAGTGCTAGGGCAGGGGGGCTAAGAGCACGATGCGAGAATCTTCCCCGCGGCAGCTGGCCGTTGGCGAAGAAATGAACAACTGCTCTAACTCGCCCGCCGCAATGCGGTCTTTCCACTCCTGGTCGAAGAAACGGTTCTCCACCAAGATATAATCCGCTTCTTGCAGCCAGGTTTCTTTTAATGCCTGGTTCCACCACACAAAACGGGTCAGCGTTTCCGGGTCTGCGGACGGGTCATCCACAAAAGTATAGAGAAAATTCAATTGGGGCGGATAAATCTCCACGGCGGGCAGTTCCAACAAGAGCATGTTGGCTTTCACGCGATAATACACCTGATCGCCATCCGACAAATAGGCCGAGAGTTCTTCCCCGACCTGCTCGTATGATGCGATCACCGAATCAGTGCAAGTATCGCTGATGAGCACATCGCCAAAGAAATGCCCGTAACTGAAGCCAAAGCCCAGCAGCAGCGTACCCAGTAAGGCGAAGCGCCCAAAGTTCACGGGCGTCCACGCCCATTTTTTCGCCAGCCGGTAAGCGAGCGGCAGCCCCAGCAGCACAATCGCGCCGGTCTTGAGCCAATGCAGCAAAGTGATCGCACCTGCCTCGTTGAGAATGTAGCGGCGCAGCGGGTAATGGTCGAAACCGAATTTATTTTCCAGCAGCTGCCACAGTGGGGCAGTATCATTCAGTATATGTCCGTCTTTGATGCGCGGGATTTGCAGATCAAAGGTGTTGCGGATCAGGTCGTACCGGAAATTGAGGTAAGGGGAATTGAGGTTAAATTCCAAAGTAAGTAAAAGGGCAAAGATAAGTACAAAAACGAGCGCCTGCCCCCAGACAGGCATTTCCTTTTTCCAGGCTGCGGCGGTCATCGGGATCAGCACCAGCCCAAATACGAAGAAAAAGAGGATATAGCCGGGGAAGCACACAAACTGACAGGATTTACCGTTGGCAGCCCATAAATGAACGAGGAACAAAGCCCAAAAAGTCCCTGCCAGAAAAATGATTTGGCGTTTATGGGCAGGCGAGAGGTGCGTCTCTGCACTTTTCCCCCGCCAGGCATACAGCAGCAGCCCGGTAACTACCCCAAAGATGACTACAAAGTTCCCGCGGACGGCCTGCCAGAATGAGCGGATGCCCACCCAGGCCAGATGGTCGGGGTTGTGCAGCCAGGTGTCGACCGGCCACCAGCTAAACCCTTCCGGCACAAAAATCTCGCGCCAGGGCGAACGAAAATCCATGATCCAGGGGAAAATTTGCGGGGGAATCCAATAAGCCCAAATTTTGAGAATATCGGGCCAATAGGCAAGGTGAAAAAAGATAACCGGCAGCATCCCCGCCGCTAATGCAATCCAGCCGGCGCGTTTGCCATGCTGCCAGAACACATACAACACAAACAGTGGCAGGGCAGGCAGCACATTGATGCGCGCCATCCCCGCCAGCGCAGCAAGAAAAGCGGCCAAAGCCAGCGACCAGTTTGGCCGCCAATCGCCCAGACCAAAAAACAGCATCCAGGCAAAAAAGAGACTGACCAGGCCCTGGGAAAACGTCTGGCTGAAGACCTGCACATAGGAAGGATTGAGCGCCATCACCCAAACGGCTGCAGCAGCCCACCAAACATTTGAAGTGCGTTTGACCGCCAGCCAAACACCCAACACCGTCAGCATACCGACGACCACTGCATAGGTGCGCGCCACAGCCATGCCCGGCCCAAACCACTTTTGAATATAGCCGGGAATAAGGAATGCCACCGGCATCTGGTTGGTCCACGGGCCAAAATCCTCAAACGGCCGGTAGCGCCCGGTGGCGAACAGCCAACCCTTATAGGGATACATGCTCTCGTCCCACACGATAGTGGGGGTGGTTTGCGCAAAATCTACCGCCCGCAGGAAAAATACCGCCGCACCGGCCAGGGCCACAACCACGGCCACCCAAACATGATACCGGGACCAAAATGTTTGTTTTTGATTCTGCATGGGATTATGGGTTCCTGTTCTTGCTCTGCCTGGCGGCAAGGGCGGTATTTACAAATATCCGGAGCGTAGAATTCGCCTGTCGTGGGTTTAATTTCAGGGCTAAGACATCCAATCGATTATAGTATTAAAATCAATTTGAGATATTCGAGTCGATATCTTCGCCAGGGGAATTGCATTTGGTTTTCAGTAACTGAATTTTAGCTTAATTTTCTTTGATGCTCTATTAAACCTTGGTGTTAAGCTAAATAATTTCTTCAAAATCCTGTCAAAAATCTGAAATACTTTCATTATGAAGGCCTTTTTTGAATTTTACGGCTTGCTAATATTGCTCGATCAAGAAAACAAGTCTAAATGCAATTACCCTGATATCTTCGCTCTTTTTCGCGTCCCTCAAAACCTGAAGGATAGCCGCCTTATTCAATGTATTCGTCAGCCCAGGACAAAATCTCTTTGGCTTCTCTTTCAGGCACATCCAAAGCAATGGCATGCGCACAATCCAGGTGTACATATTTCCAAGAGCCTTTGACCAAGGATTGCACCCGCGCCACGTCATCATCATCCAATGCACCCATTAAACGACCTTCGTGCATAAACCACTTTGCATGTAAAAACAAGACCGGCTGCGTAATCCTGGCAAGGGTCTCGGCGTGATCAAAACCTTCGCCCGCCGTGCCTTCCACAAACGCCCTGGAAAAATTGCCATCAAACTGGGAAATGCTTTTTATCATGATCCGCGGTTGGGGCGGAAGTATTTTTAACTCAAGAGGTTTCCCAGGCGCAAAAGTCTGGTGCATCACCATCCAAAACTTCATTAATTTCATGATCGCTTTAGGGGCGGTCTTTACCACCCCGGCGGCATTCCGATTCATTTCCATCGAATTCGCAAAAAAGCCCGCATAGCCCCCGCCGCCTTGCACGGCCATTTTGCTAAGCCCCAGGAACATGTCAAACACCCAGGTAGTTTTAATGTTGGGCCAGTCACAGCGAAACAGCGGCGGGTCTTCCAGCACAATCGCCCTGACATATTCCGGGGCGTAGGCCGCCAGCCACGAGGTCAACACCCCACCGGAAGAATTTCCAACCACGATCGCCGGTCTCCCGACCACCTCTTTGAGAAATGCGGTCATGTCTGCGCCCAACTGATTGAATGTGTATTTTCCCGGCGTCCAGCTGGATTTGCCATGCCCCCGGAGGGTGACGGCATATACTTGGAACCTGTCAACCAGCATGGGCATAATAAGGGTGTATTCTTCCCAGGTTGCAGATTGCCCCGGTATAAAGACCAAAGGAATGCCATTGTCCGGGCCAACAACGTAATTCATGATTATTTCCCCGGTGTGAAAATATGCTTCAGTAATGCCGACCTTTTTCAATGTTTTGTGCATGTGTCTATACTCCAATCTATACGGTTGACTAATTATATTCACTTTTTGCTCTAGCGGTCGCATATCAGGAGGTCACAAATAGGGGGGCATAAAGCATATCAATTCCCCTATAACTTCAAAAAGCAGAATGATATAATCGCAGCTATGAACAAAAAAACCAGCAGTTCTGTTCGTGCCCAAATAGATAAAAAACGCAAGCGTTCTCAATGGCTGCTGATTGCCTTGAGCATCGTGCTTGTATCCGCCGGGATCATCCTGCTTACCCCCTTACGCAGCACGGTCGCTTTTCATTTCAACAACCTGCGCACACGGGTGATCTATGCCTTTAATCCCCCCGATGAAGCGGTATTCGTGCCGGAAGAGCAGCAGTCGCTAGAAACCATTGTGGCGGCCACACTGCTCGCCTTTACCCCGTCACCCACGACCGAAGTTCTACCCAGTGCCACACCTGAAAGCACAGGCACACCCGCCCCCTCAATGACCCCCACGGTCACAGCCACCCCCATTCCACAAAGCGTGGATTTGCCCGGCGTGGTCTACGTACACCAGCACAACCGCTGGAATTACTGCGGGCCGGCCAACCTGACCATGGCGCTCAAGTTTTGGGGCTGGGAGGGAGACCGGGACGATGTTGCCAGGGCGATCAAGCCCGGTGAGAATGACCCGGACAAAAGTTTCATTGATAAGGGCAAAAGCGATAAAAACGTGATGCCCTACGAGATGGCAAACTTTGTCGCCGATAACACAGATTATGCCATCCTCACCCGTTACGGCGGCGATATTGATGTGCTTAAGAACCTGCTGGCAAACGGCTACCCGGTATTGATCGAAAAAGGCTATTACGAACGCGATTACACCGGCAAGATCACCTGGATGGGGCACTACCTGTTCGTGACCGGCTACGACGAAAACGAAGGCGTGTTCATTGTGCAGGATGCCTATTTGGAGCCGGGAGAAAATTTGCGCGTGCCTTACCAGGAATTTATTGACGGCTGGCGGGGATTTAATTATCTCTTTATGGTCATTTCTCCCACCCAAAACCAGCAAGAAGTGCTTTACCTGCTT
Organism: Anaerolineales bacterium; assembly: GCA_963675375.2. GTDB lineage: Bacteria > Chloroflexota > Anaerolineae > Anaerolineales > UBA11579 > UBA11579. The sequence continues at coordinate 649,833 of OY776212.2, forward strand.
GGCCCATGGGCAGACGAAACCTGGGCCAACCAAAACGCGCTGAATATTGCCAACAGCGAGATCAATAACCAGAGCGGGATTGATGAATTCTTTGCCTGGTTCAACAAAGGCACCAGCCACGTGCAGCTTTTTGAATATGTGGACGCCGCCTTTGCCTATGATTATGCCTTTTTGCTGTATGCGAACCTGGGCGATTCGGGTGCCGCCGAAACAGTGGAAACGCAGCGTCCCTACCGCATGATGTGGTACCAGACCGGGCCGTATTTTGCCTACTATTATTCAGGCCGCTACCAGGATGTGATCGAACTGGCCAACACCACCCTGTATGACACGATTGCCGACCCCACCCTGGAAGAAAGCATTTACTGGCGCGGTATGGCAAAACTGGCTTTGGGCGAGACAGACAGCGCGATTGCCGATTTCCGCGAAACCGTGTATCTCAATTCCAACTTCATCCCCGGTTTGCAAAAACTAAATGAACTGGGGGTCTCCCCCTGATCATGGTCAAGATCCTCCATTTTGCAGATGCCCATATCAACATGGCAAACTATGGCCGGCAGAACCCCGAAAGCGGGCTGCCTTTCCGGGTGCATGATTTCCTGAATTCCCTGGATATGATCGTGGATACTGCCATTGAAGAGCAGGTCGATCTGGTCATCTTTGCGGGGGATGCCTACAAAGACCGCAACCCGGCCCCGACCTTTCAGCGGGAATGGGAGCGGCGCATTATCCGGCTTTCTAACGCCGAAATTCCTACCATTTTGCTGGTCGGCAACCACGATATTTCCCCCAGCTTAAACCGCGCCCACGCCCTGGAAGAATTTAACACCCTCAACATCAAACATGTGCTGGTGGCAGACAAACCGCACTTTTACCATCCAGAGGATCTATGGGGACTGCCGGTGCAGTTAATTACCCTTCCATGGATCTCGCGCTCCGGCATGGTGGCCCAATTGGACATCGAGCTTGGCGACCAGGAAAAAATATACACCGAGTTAGAAACCAAAATTACCAATGTATTAGACCAATGGTTGGAAGAAGCCGATCCCGACCTGCCGGTGATCTTAACCGCCCATGCCTCAATCCAAGGGGCGGTGTACGGCGGGGAGCGCACCGTGATGCTGGGGAAAGACCTGGTGCTGTCCGGCAGCCTGGTGAAAGACGAACGCCTCGATTATGTAGCGATGGGGCATATCCATAAAAACCAGGACCTGAATGAAGGCGCTCATCCACCGGTCATCTATCCCGGCTCGATTGAGCGGGTTGATTTTGGCGAAGCAAAAGACAAGAAGTATTTCGTCATCGCCGATGTAACCCCGGACAACACCGAATACGAGTGGCGAGAACTGACCGGCATCCGCAAATTCATTGACCGCTATGTGAAAATTGAAAGCGAATTGAAGGTGATGGATGTGATCGGCAAGGCCATGCCGGCAGCCAAAGAACTGCAAGATGCGATTGTGCGTTTGGTGCTGGATTACCCGCGCGATTGGGAACCCCTGATTGATGACGCCGCCTTACGAGAAATGGCCTTAGGTGCTTTTGAGTTCCATTTAGTTAAACGCCCGCAAATGGATGCCCGCATCCGCATCCCGGAGAACAAACATATCGGCAGCTTTTCGCCAATCGAACTGCTGGATTTGTATTGGAAGTCCTCGCATGCCGAAAGTATAGATTCGGGCAAGTTGGAATCGCTGGCAAAAGAGATCATTGACCATGTGGAAGGTGGGGGAGAGGACGTTTAACCGTCAATTTGTATGGTCGATATGACCAGAATAAATACGAGTAGCTTGTGCCGCTCAAACTTATTAATGAAACGGCGGGGAGACCCCGCCGCTACGATGCGCTCATCATCTCCCTGAAAAACAAAAGATATAGAAAACACGTGTGCTGTGCATAAAGCATGCATGTCTACGCTAGGTTTTCTAGTGATTATCATGCACGTTGCATAAAAGGGGGCATGATTTAATCTCATTTCCATGCACGATCATGCAATAAACCACGCAACAACCCCCTTTGGCTGAAAATTGATAATTGACAATGCAACCGGTTGCATCTATAATGGAATCATAAAGAGGATGTAATCCTAATTCGTGTCTGCGGAATTTATTAAATTCCACAGGACCAAATAAAGTAATCTTTACCAACCTGTTGATGTAGAGGATCAGTAAAGCCTATGGCGACTATTCGTGATGTTGCCAAAAAAGCTGAAGTACATCCCAGCACCGTTAGCCGGGTCTTTTCCGGGAATGCCACCATCAGTGAGGCAACCCGCAAACGAGTCCTAGAAGCTGCCAGTCAATTGGATTTTCAACCCCATGCGATTGCCCGCTCGCTAAGCACCCAGCGCACAGAAACCATCGGCATTGTCATCCCTCATGTGTTTGAGGGCTTTTTTGACGATAGTTTCTTCCCGCAGACCATGCGGGGGATGTTGGAAGCCTCTTATCAAAGCAATTTCCGCCTGATCGTGGGGGGCAGCCAGGGGTATCAGGACGAGATTTCCCGGATTACCGAAATTATGCAGTCCAGCCAGGCCGATGGCATTGTGGTGATGAGCAGCCGCCTGGATGTGGACACCGTTTCACACCTCTCCAGTCTTAACTGCCCCTTTGTGCTGTTAGGGCATCCTCCCACCCAAAACACCATTGAGATCAATTGGGTCGATGCAGACAACTACCAGGCTACCGCCCAGGCGATTGAACACCTGCTCCACCTGGGACACACCCGGATCGCATACGTCGGCGGCGACCCCAAAACACTCACCACACAAGAACGCGAAGAAGCCTATAAAGACACCATGCAGGCCGCCGGAATTACCCTTAATCCTAAGTGGATTGATTACGGCTATTTTGATGAACCAGGCGGATATACCGCCGTCCAACGAATGAAAAATCTGGGCAGCCAGACTCCCACCGCATACTATGCCGCTAACGATTTGATGGCTGTGGGTATCTTGCGCGCCCTGGATGAACTAAATCTACGAGTACCCCAAGACATTTCTGTCATGGGCACCAACAATTCCTACCTCTCACAACACACCAATCCTCCATTAACCACCATAGACGTGCCCTACGCAGAAATCGCTAAAAAGGCTGTTGAGTTACTCATCTCCCAGATCACCAAAGAAAGCAAAACTCCCGGCAGTTACGTAGAAGACTGCCATCTGGTGTTACGGGCGTCCACCGGCCCCGTCAATCAAACCTGATTCGACGATCCAGTGGAGAGGAGTCATTGATGTTTATTTTTCATCTTGTGGCTCAACAACCGGGCATTCTGCCCACCCTTCTGGCAAGAGATGGTCTCCTTATTCCAACATGCCCAGATGGATGTAGGGACTGCCTCCGGCTGGAAAATTTATCCACCCTATATATTTGGAGGTAAAAGAAAATGACCAAAAAAACTTGGTCCGCAATCGCTCTGCTTATGGTTGCAATCCTACTCTTGACTGCTTGTGCATCGGGTCAAGGCAATGTTTCCAACAACACTATGGACAACACTACCGTTGAGGATGAAAACACATCGAACAATGCTGAGATGGAAGAACCGGAAAACACATCCGCAAACGAACCGATGGAAGAAGACATGGAAGAGGACACCTCTGACATGGAAACCGTCACGCTCACGCTGTGGCACTCCATGAAAGATTCGGAAATCGCGGCAATGACCGGAACGATCATCCCAGCATTCCAAGAGCTGCATCCCAATGTGCAAATTGAGATGCTCTTTACCCCTGACGAAGACCTGCGCGGCAAATTTGAGACCGCAGTCTCCACCGGGGGCGGCCCAGACATTTTAGTCGGCCACGATGACTGGGGCCCAGCATTCTACAACGCCTTGCTGGTTGCGGATATTTCAGATGTGTTGGCTGAGTATGGCGAAAACGTCAACGCCGCAGCCGTCGCAGAAGGCACCTATCAGGGTGTTCAAGTAGGTATGCCCTACTCCCTGAAAGGTGTGGTCATGTACCGTAATACCGACATTATGCCTGAAGCAGCAACCGACTTAGCAGACCTGCTGGCCAAAGCCGAAGCCGCCAACGCTGGCGATGTTTACGGCTTTGTTGGCGAAACTGGCCCGTTCTTCGCAATGGGACACGTCGCCAAGACCGGCGATCTGATGAGCCCCGAAGGCGACCCGCTGTTCAACTCCGAAGCTGGCGTAGCCTGGATGGAAATGCTGAAATCCTTCGACACCGTTGGCCCCACCAGCCACGACGATGACAACGACGTCAACCTGTTCAAACAGGGCAAAGCCGGCGTGATCATTGATGGTGCCTGGAACCTGGGTGCCTTTACCGACCTGGGCGACGTAGTTGTTGTCGACCCATGGCCGGAAGGAATGTCTGGCTTCGTTCAGAGTTCCTACATTTTCCTGAATTCCAATATCACGGGTGCACAGGCTGACGCAGCCAAAGCATTCATCGGCTTCCTGGTAACGGCTGAAGCACAGGCTGCCTTCTACGAGGCAGACCCGGCCTTCATCCCGGCCAACTCTCAGGTAGAGGTAACCGACCCGCTCCGCTTACAGGCCATGCAGGCCTTTGAAGGCGGCGTTGGTTTTGTGACTATCCCTGAAATGGGCGCATACTGGGGGCCGGTAGGCAACGCGATCCTGGCAGTTCGTGTGGATGGTGTTGACCCCACCGAAGCACTGCAAAGTGCATTTGATGCAGTCACCGAATCAGTCGCAGAGATTCGCGCTGGGCAGTAAATCTCTCGCTGTAGACAAACGCTGGTAAACGAATCACGTGGATGGACGTGTCCATCCACGTGATTGAACTGAACTTCGTTCAGTCGAATAAAACAGGTGACTTGGCATGTTAAAGTCACCTGTTTTAATCCAATCGAACAGCCTCTTACGCGTTTGAAAAAGCTGGGCAGCGTTCGGCCAAAACAAAACCGGGCATTGCGCAGTCAAAATAAGATTTACGGAGGATTCTATGGGAGATTCATCAGTTAATCTTGTTCCTGCCAAGAAGCGCAAAGGGTTTTTGAGCAGAATAAAACCTTCTCTACGGGCATGGGCGTACATTGCCCCCGCCGGTTTGCTCATGATGGTGATTACTTTCTTCCCTCAACTCTACCAGGTGTGGATGTCCTTCACAGATTACCGCATCAAAAACCTGCGTTTCAATATCTTCAACTCCAGCACATGGGAACAATTTGCCCCGCCGATGGTGGGGTTAGATAACTTCGTCAAAGTGATCACCAGTTCCCTGGCAATTGAGAACTACGACTTTGGCCGTCTGCTGACCTTCAACATTGTGTGGACGGTCTCCAATGTGATATTCCACGTTACGCTGGGCATCATCATTGCCCTGGCATTAAACTCTAAAAACCTGATTGGCCGACGTTTTTACCGGGCAATTTTTGTGCTCCCCTGGGCTATCCCAGGGCTGATCACCGCCTTCACCTGGCGCAATATGTTTGACCGTAATTTTGGGGCCATCAACCAACTGCTGACCCTGATCAGCGACAAATTCAATCTTGGGTGGAACACGGATATCCAATGGCTCATCACCGGGCAGCCCCCCATCGGCGGCATTTTAAGTTTCCTTCCCCTGGCATTTTACGCCGTGTTGATCACTAACATCTGGCTGGGCTGGCCGTTCATGACCGTGATTGCCACCGGGGCGCTGCAATCCATCCCTGGCGAACTATATGAAGCCGCCGACATTGACGGCGCTTCTGGCTGGCAAAAGCTGTGGCAAATCACCCTGCCGTTGATCCGTCCGGCCATGATGCCTGCCATAATGGTCGGCACGATCTGGACATTCAACAACTTCAATGTGATCTACTTTGTTTCTGGCGGCGGGCCTTTTGGGCGCACTGAGCTGCTGGTCACCCAGGCATACAAACTGGTGTTTGAACAGCGCCTCTATGGCGTTGCCGCGGCTTTCAGCATCGTGGTCTTTTTTGTGCTATTGATCCTGACCTTGCTCCAAAACCAGGTTACGCGTGCCACGGAGGCTTACTATGAATAAAAAGCTAAATGCCGCTTTAAAACAGATCGGCTTGCAGCTCTTCCTGCTCTCCGTGACAGCGATGGTGCTCTTCCCGATCTTATGGATGCTTTCCATTGCGATTGACCCTCGAAACATTGACAAGCCGCTGGCCCTTACACTGGTCCCCCCCGGTGCGTCTTTTGAGGCTTTCCGCAAAGTGCTGTTTGAGCCGAACCTGGTGCTGTGTGCCAACCCGGCGGAACCCAATACCTGCATGACCTTTATCAAGCTACTGGGAAACAGCCTGTACGTCTCGCTGGGGACGGCCTTGTTTTCTGTGATCTTGGGCGCTTCTGCGGCGTACGCATTTTCCCGCTTCCGCTTTATCGGCCGGCAAGCCGGGATGCTGGCATTCATCGCCTTGCTGATGCTGCCCGGCACAGCTACGGTCGCCCCGCTGTACGTACTGCTCAGTCAGATCAAGATTGGCGGGGAGCCGCTGCGCACGACCCTGGTGGGGCTGGCAATCGCTTACACCTCTGGCTCGCTGCCGTTTGCCATCTGGAATCTAAAAGGCTACTTTGACACTGTACCACAAGAATTGGAGGAGGCTGCTCTGATCGACGGCGCCACCGTCACTCAGGCATTCATGCGGGTGATCCTGCCGCTGTCGGTGCCCGCTTTGGCAGTCACTGTGCTGTTGGGCTTTATGACCGGATGGACAGAATTTGTGCTGGCGTGGTTGTTCCTGGAAGACCCATCCCGCTTTACCCTGGCGATGGCACTGCGCTCGATGCAAGGACAGTTCACCACCCCGTGGTCTGAATTCTTCGCCATGGCACTGGTGATGAGCATCCCGCCGGTGCTGCTGTTCTTTGCCTTACAACGCTACATTGTCTCTGGGCTGACGATGGGCGGTGTGAAAGGTTAATATGCAGCCTTTCAACTTCAAACATCTTAAACCATACAGAAGGCCCCAAAAAGAGGGCCTTCTGCTGCTCCTGGTATTTTTGCTGGTCGGGCTGGCAGCGTGCAGTTCTGCCGCGCCAGAGATTCCTACACTGATCCCAAGCCCCAATGCCACAACCCCACCTAACCAAACGCCCCTCCCTACCGACACACCGGCGCCCACGGCCATCCCTTACACCTCCCCAGACTGGTTTGATAATGCCGTGTTGTACGCCATCTTTGTGCGTTCGTTTGCCGACTCGGACGGAGATGGGATTGGCGACCTACAAGGGATCACCGACAAGCTGGATTATTTAGATGCGCTAGGCGTTGATGCCCTGTGGCTGCTGCCGATCTATCCATCCCCGTCTTACCACGGGTACGATGTGACCGACTTTTTCGCCGTCAACCCCGATTACGGCACACTGGAGGATTTGCAAACCCTGGTAGAAGCTGCCCACCAGCGAGATATCCGCATCCTGCTTGACTTTGTACCTTCGCACCTGTCCAACCAGAATCCTATCTTTCAGCAGGCATACAACCACCCAGGAGCGGCAAACGAAGATTGGTTTGTGTTCACCAATGAGAACAACACCTTTTACGCCGGGTTTGCAGACAGCGAGGAAATGCCGCGCTTCAACCACTATAACCCGGAGGTGGTGGACTACCTGACCGAAGCGGCTTTGTTCTGGCTAGACCTGGATGGGGACGGCGACTACAGCGATGGGGTAGACGGCTTCCGCATCGATAACGCCACCTTCCCGCCGCAGGAATTTTTCTTCCAGTTCCGCCAATCGATCAAAGCCCAAGACCCGGATGCGCTCCTGTTGGGGGAAACCTGGGTGACTGACATCCGCAGTATGAGCATCTTCTTTGAAGACCAGTTTGATGCTCTGTTCGACTTCCCCCTGTACAGTATTTCCCAGGGGAACCAAAACTTTAACCTGGACGGTTTGTTGGCCGGGAAGATTTCGCCCGTACTGCTGACCGCCTTGCTGCAGGAAGAAGCCGAACGCTACCCACCCGAAGCGCTGGCGGTGCGCTTTTTCAGCAACCACGACACCAACCGCATCGCGACTGAATTAGGGAGTGACCTCGCCCGCCAAAAATTAGCCGCGACACTGTTAGCCTCTCTACCCGGCCCAATGCTGGTCTATTATGGCGAAGAGATCGGCATGCCGGGCCAAAAAGGCGGCACCCCCTGGTGGGATGCCTACCGGCGCGAACCGATGGATTGGTATGCGGCAGAGGAAGGGGCAGAGCAGGCAACCTGGTTCAAACCCGATGACCGCTGGAATGCACCCAATGACGGCATCTCGGTGGAAGAAGAAACCGCCAACCCAGACTCCTTGCTCAACCACTACCGCGCCATGCTGGTACTGCGGGCGGCGCACCCGGCTTTACAGACCGGCGAAACCTCTTTCCCGGCCAGCCAGGGCAGCGCGGCCGGCGGTTGGGTGATGAGCCGCAGCACTGACGGCGAGATGATTGTGGCAATTTTCAATTTTGGTACGGAGGAAAACACGCTGACCATTTCGGCCATGCCGTTCAGCTCAGATGCTCCCACCGACCTGATCGGCGGCGAAGTTTTCCCGGCGGCACAAGAAGGCTATCCCTATTCACTGACCTTACCGCCTGCCGGGGCACTCTTGCTGACCCCATAATTTTTCTCACATTTCTATCTTTGTCACGCACCACAGGCCGGATGATTGAAACATCCGGCCTGTTTTTGATTGAACAAAGTTCAATTAATTTGTCTCCTGGTTACTATATTCTCGGCGGGATGGCCCCGCCGCTACGGGTATTACGAATTACCGCAGGGTATGATACGCCCCATAAAACACAGACCTTCTTTCTAGTCCCCTCCCGATAACCGTCACAGTTATCTATTCAGCGCTTAGCCTCCCAGTAATACAGTTCCATTTCTTAGTAGGGATTAGAAAAAGGCTGTCGCTTTTACCGCTATCCCGGTATCAACATGAGGGTATTTTTTGCGGACGTCCCCTGGGACAGCCCAGTTCAATAGTGAACATATAAGAAAAATGTTATTTTTTTCAAAATTTTCGGTTTTGGTAACAATGTAGATTGATTACAGCAGGTATGTATTTCCACCACAAAATTTTTACAAGTGCTGATTAGAATGAAACACAATAAACTATCGGTAACTTTAGAGGTAATCAATTAATGAATAAAAATAAAACCAATTGGATCATGGATGTGATCCTGTTTAGCATATTTGTGATTGCGTTTTGGATGGACCTGACCGGCATGGCACTGCACCAATGGTTGGGTGTTGGGATTGCCGCGCTGACCTTGCTCCACCTGACGTTGCATTGGAAATGGGTGGTGACGGTGACGACGCGGTTCTTTGGGCGCACATCTAACCAGGCCCGGCTGTATTACCTGGTGGATTTCTTTTTGCTCGGCGGCCTGGCAACCATTACCCTGACCGGTTTGCTGCTCTCTACCTGGCTGAACCTGCCGCTTACTTCGTACGCGTTCTGGCGCAGCCTGCATGTGTATGCTTCCGTGATTGCCCTGGCAGCCGTGGTGTTGAAGATCGGCCTGCATTGGCGCTGGATCATTACCACTACCAAGAAACACTTTACGGTGCGCCTGCCGCAGCCCGCCGCCCAAACCGCATTGCAAAAATACAATGCTCATACCCTGGGGCAAAACGCTGCCCAACGGCGCAGCAGCCAGGGTGGGGTTTCCCGGCGAGAATTTATGCAGTTGATGAGCATTGTGGGGGCTTCTGCATTTATATCGGCGTTTGTGGCACTCAAAGATGAGACCACAGCCGTCCAGGCAAGTGCAGCGGTTTCAGATACTTCTACACAGCTTTCGGTCACAGACCGGACCAACTCGGTGGAAACCGTAGAAACGGAGACCTATATAGAACCAACCGCAGAACCTACTGCTGCTAACATTGAGGCTACTGCGGAACCCACCGAAACCGTGGCCGTAGAGCCACTCCAGGTGCAGCCCGTAGTGGTTGAGAGCAGCACATCACAGCAAAGCGCAGCCACCTGCACGGTGCGCTGCAATAAAGGGTGCAGCTACCCCGGACACTGCCGTAAATACACCGATTCCAACGGCAACAATTTGTGCGATTTAGGGGAATGTGTCTGAAATAAACAACTTCAAACATTCGTATATTCTCGGCGGGATGACTCCGCCGCTACGGGATTTCCAAATCACAGCTAGGTTATTTATAAAAAGCCACCCCTGGCACAATGTCAGGGGTGGCGCACATTTACACAGTTAGCTTGCAGCCAATTTACGGCTGGGAATCTGCACAGCCAATCCCCCAATACGCGCAAAACACTTCTCCCCAGGTATTGGGAGCGTCATTCAGCATCCAGTAATAGGGAGAGACCACATCTTGCAGCCCGGTGAACGGCTCGTGCAGTTCCGTTTCATTAAGCGGAATTTTGACCGGCACGGTGAGAGTCACCGGCACTTCCGTATCAACCGGCACAACCAGGTCTAACGCAATCGGCAGGGAAGTGCCCGCCGGCAGAACAATGTCGGTTGGGGCGCGCTGGATGTTGAGGCCGCCGGTAGTCAGGCTGATAATGGCATCGTCAATGGGAGTGTCCTCGGTAAGCACCACGGTGGTTTCCTGATCAAGCATCAGGTCGAACTGCACCGGGATGCTGTCTTCTACCTGGATGGTGGTTTCAATCGTGGCCTGATCCATCAACAAAAAGTTGTAATATAAGCCACCCACCACATCATTGGTAAGCAGGTCTTTGAGGGCAAAAACTTGTTTCCCCAATACGATCACCACGACCAGGAGAACAACGTTCAACCCGATAGACAACAACGCACCGACACTCCAAAAGGCAGGCAGCACTTTTTCCCGCCAGATACTGCGCTTTTCATTCCCCGATGCAGGCCGTTTTACCGGCTCTATTTCAGGGTAGTTGTAATTATTTGTCTCCATGTGTATCTCTTTCTTGTGCATTCCGTAATATGGCTGTAATGGTCTCCTAATATTTTCAATATAGCATAGACAAAAGAATTTGGATACTAAGAGCGTCCATTAATCGGGCATAAATGGTCAAATTAAGGCTATAATATTACCCTTGAATTATTCTATTGGAGGCAAAAAGGAATGGTAAACGAACAACCTAATCGACATCCTGTTGCCGTCGTCGGAGCCGGGCCTGCCGGTCTGTATGCCGCCCGTCAATTGGCTGATGCTGGAATGCCTGTTGCGTTGATCAACCGGGATGTGATCCCCGGTGGTTTAGCCGAATACGGTATTTATCACGATAAATACAAAATGAAGTTAGGGTTACGCAAACAATTTCACCGGATCATGATGATGCCGGAAATTAACTATTATGGGAATGTATTGGTAAAAACAAATGGCGACCTCAATCTGAATACCCTCAGAGAGTTGGGGTTCAAAGCGATCATGGTCACCGTAGGGGCACAGGGCACCAAATGGCTGGGCCTGCCCGGAGAAGAATTGGCAGGCGTCTATCACGCCAAAGACATTGTCTACCACTACAACCAACTGCCCCCTTACAGCACCCAAGATTTCCCTATTGGGGACAATGTGCTGCTGATTGGCGCCGGAAACGTAATGGTGGACATTGCCAATTACTGTGTCAATGATCTGAAGGTTTCCCAGGTGGCTGCCGTGGTGCGCCGCGGACCGGCTGATGTAAAATTTGACAAAAAAGAATTTGCCCGCATCGCCCCCAACCTGGATATGGCGGCCCTGGATGCCGAGATGGCCCGCACCGCCCCCGTGTTGGAAGCTGTCGAGCAAGACCCGCAGGGCGCAAAAGATTTCATCCTCTCCGCCTTAGAGAAAGCAGACGAACGACAATCAGAAACCACCTTTGGATTCCATTTCCTCGCCACCCCTAAGGCCATCCTTGGGGATGCGCATGGGAATGTCACCGGTCTGGAAGTGGAAGAAACCACCCTTAAACTGCATGACGATGGAAGAACCTCCGCAGTAGGGTTGGGTGAAACTCGAATTATTGAAGCGGATACGGTCATCTTCTGTATTGGCGATACCGTCTCCACCAGCTTTGGGCTGCCACTTGACCGCTGGCAAGACTATGCCAAGAATCCCACCCCGCGCTTCCCGATTGAGGGTATCTCTTACGAGGCGTACAACGAACAAACCAAATCCCCGATTGAAGATACTTTTTTGGCCGGTTGGGCACGAGAGGCCAGCAGCGGCCTGGTGGGCAAAGCCCGCAAAGATGGTGAGCAGGGCGCAAAAGCGCTGCTGGAATACCTGGATACCTTACCCGCTGAAGATCACCCAGAACGCGCCCTTGAAGCCCTGGAAACCTATTTGCTGAGTTTACCGGGGCCGGTGATCCGTAAAACAGATTATCTCAAACTGAATGAGCTCGGCGAACAACGTGCGGAGGAATCAGGTTCGGAATTGTTCAAATTCAATTCCAACGAGGAAATGTTTGCCGTCTTAGGGCTGGCAATGGTCAGTTAGCTTTCCCCGCTAAAAGTTAAAAAAACAATTCCCCGGCGAATTTTCTTCGGGGAATATTTCTTTAAACATCCGAGTTCAGCGAATCGGTCTAATCTTCATCAATCACGATGGATATATTTGATTCCTCTTCTTCATCGTCAAGCGCTTCTTCGATATCTTCTTCGGTGGGCGGGGGCGGCATCTCCTGATTAAAGGGGATCATCATAAAAAAGCCGACCAGGATCAGGATTTCTCCAATCATCACGCCGCGAGCCTGCCAGGGGCCAAAAAAGGTGAACGACGTTGCCAGCGGGCGGGTGCCCAGACCAAATACATCGGCCATGGCCGCCACCATCGCGAGGATCAACCCGCTCCAGGCAATCCGCAAGCCGATATCGGCGGAAATCGAACGCCAATAAGAAGGCCACAACGAGTCTAAAGCCAAACTGCCCCCCAAACAGATCAACAGCAAGCCGAGGCTGATCACTCCGACCTGCACAAACCCGACCGCTTCACTGTTATCTAGCCCAAACCAGCCGGGTTCGGCGCCGAGCAAAGACACCAATAGTCCCAGGCCGGTCAGGACCAGACCAAAGCGGCGAATGAGGGTGTTGTTTATTTTTTTGGTGGGTTGGGGAAGATTTGTATCGGTCATACCTACTCCGGTAACGCTGATTGTAACATGTTCAGCCAATTCTTCCCAAAAATGGCTTCAATATCAGCTGGTTGGTAGCCTTTTTCGGCCAGCAGCGGGGCAATTTTATGCAAGTCTGCCAGGGTGTCAATCTCGGCCGGCACGTGCGATACGCTGAATCCGCCATCAAAATCGCTGCCAAACCCGGCATGCAAGGCATCACCGGCTCTCTGGCAAATATAATCAATATGGGCAGCCACTTTATCGATCGTCACCAGTTCTTTACGCATCCCTTTGACCCAATTGGGGTCTAAGAAAAGGTTATATGGCACCACACCCACCACCACATCCCGCTCAAATGCGGCTTCCAGCAGTTGGTCGGACAAAAAGCGGTTCGATTGCATCCCCGGCAGCATGGCTAACGGGTTGGCATGGCTGGCAATCACCGTGCCCTCATAGCGTTCCAGCGCCTGGAAGGCGGCTTGTTCGTCCATGTGGCTGAGGTCAAGCACAAATCCCTGGTCGCCCATCGCCTCTAACAATTCGTGCCCTTCTGCGGTCAGTGGGCCGGGTTCCCGTGTCCCCCCGCAAAAACGCGTGCCTGCCCAGGCCGGCCCGATCAGACGCACACCCCGTTCCCACCATTCGGGCAGTTCTTCTACATGGCGCACGCCCTCTGCCCCTTCCATCAAAACAACCAACCCTATGGGAAGGGTTTCGCCGGGGGCGGGGTTTTCCCACTGCGCCAGGTGCACTTGCAGCTGCGTGCGGGACGTAATCAGCCGGAAATCATCGGGGTGGGTATCACATAGGCGGTGGTACGCGTCGAGCTGGCGGCTGTATAGGGTGTGGGCTTCTTCATCATCCCGGTAAGAGAGCGTATCCCAGGCATGCTCCTGCCTGCGGATTGGCCCGGCAAACAGGGTGGCAAAGACCACCGCGGCGCGGGCGCGGCGATAGGCATCGATGCCCAATAAAGTATGCCCAATCTGCTGCGGTACGGCTGTATTCGCTTCCAAAGTGCGGGTTTGAGAAACGGTGCGGGAGTAATCCCGGCCAAAGGTGAGCATATTCCAGGCCAGGTCTTCGTGTGCGTCTACCAGTATGGGTTTATTGTCATTCATCATTGTTGTCCAAATCCCTGGCACAAAGCCTGCCAGAAATCATCTCGTTCTCCTGGTATGAAGGGTAGGTAAAGGTTGATCCGTTGGGCAATCCCCTGATAGCGCGCTTGCAGCACTGCGGCCAATTCTTCGGGGGCGGACACGGCGGCAAAGGCGGTAATCATTTCATCGGTAATCAGGGTCGACATCTCTCCCCACTGTTTGGCTTTCGCCATCTCCGAAAGGCGCGTGCCAACATCTTCCCAGCCGTGATGGGCAAGTACCTTGCGGTAAGAAGGCGTGGAGGCGTAAAAAGAAATTTGCTGGCGCACCAGCTCGCGCTCCAATTCGTTGGTGACCACAAAGGCATGCGCCACCACCTGCACATCTTGCAGGCTGCGGCCTGTTTTTTCTGCCCCGGCAGCAATAGGGGGTAAGATCGCTTCTTGGAGATAAGAGGGTGAATGGAAAGGATGAGTATGGAACCCCTGGGCTGTTTCTCCGGCCAGCTTTGCCAGGCCGGGGTTCACGCCCGCGATATAAACAGGTATCTCGCCATAAGGATGGGCAGCCGGGGTAAAGAAGGGAGAGGAAAGGTTAAGATTGTAATATTCCCCACTGAAATCAAGTTTTTCCTCACCTTGCCAGCTGCGCCAAAAGGCACGCATTGCCCCAATTTGTTCGCCCAACTTCCCGGTGACCGACTCCGGCCAGTCCATGCCAAAGCGGCGGGTGATGTGGGCTTTTACCTGCGTGCCCAGACCCAAAATAAAACGCCCCTGGGACATTTCTGCCAGGTCCCAGGCGGTGTGCGCCATCACACCGGGACTGCGGGCAAAACTGACCGCAATTGCCGTGCCGAACTGCAAGCGTTGGGTGTGCTCGGCAATCAGCACACCCGGCAAAAACGGGTTGTGCTGAGTTTCCGCCGCCCACAAACAGGCAATCCCGATCTGCTCGGCAGCTTTGGCAATCGCCGGCACATCTTGCAGTTTGGTATAGGGAGCAATCTGGGCGTCTAAATACATCAGCTTAGCAAATAGGCGATCAGCCACTGGGTTGTCGCCACCAGGGCATCCATGTGGGTGCGTTCGTAGCTGTGGGAAGCATCCACGCCCGGGCCGATCAGAGAAACAGCCACATCGCCGCCCGCCCGCCAGTACGCCTCGCCATCTGAACCGTAATAAGGGTAAATATCCACTTTGTAGGCAATATCGTGTGCCTCGGCCAATTGGCGCATGCGCTGGTTGAGGCTGTAGTGATACGGGCCGCCGGAATCCTTCACGCACAGGGTGGCGTGGAATTCATCGGAAGTTTGCCCGTCGCCTAACGCGGCCATATCGACGGTGACCAATTCGGCCAGATCAGCCGGGAAACCGGCAGACGCGCCGTGCCCGACCTCTTCGTAGTTGGAGATGTGCAGGGTAGTATCCTGGGTCGGTTTCAAGCCGGCATCATACAGCGCTTTTACCGCTGCCGCGATAGCCGCCACGCAGGCTTTATCATCCAGGTGGCGGGAACGGATAAAGCCGTTATTCAGCTCCACCCGCGGGTCAAAGGCCACAAAGTCGCCGACTTCAATCCCCAGGGCGCGGGTATCTTCGGCAGAGGAAGTAACCGCATCCAGGCGGACTTCCATCACTTCGGCTTTGCGCTCGGTGGTGCGCACATCGCTGCCATGCACGTGGCTGGAAGATTTGGCTAACAGCAAAGACCCACGGATATGCCGCTCGTCATTGGTGATCACGGTCACGCCTTCGCCTTCCACCGTATTCCAGGCAAACCCGCCAATATTGGTGAGGATCAAACGTCCGTTGCTCTTAATTTCCTTCACCATCCCGCCCAAGGTGTCTACATGGGCCGTCAGGGCGCGGGGCGTATTGCTGCTTTCGCCCGGCCAACGGGCCACCAAAGCCCCTTTGCGGGTAGCGCTCAATTCCAACTGGGGGAATTGTTTCAGCGTCTTGCTGGTGAGGGTGATGGCATGCATGGTATAGCCGGTGGGGCTGGGGGTGTTGAGCAGTTCCACCAAGAAATCTAACATAAACTTTTCGTCAATTTGAGGGAGATCAGTCATCAGAAAACCGTCCTTGTCAGGCACAGGATACCGGTGAGCGCCCAAAAACGCCCACCCTTTTTTGATTACGATGAGGGAATTATACCGCGGTCGCCGTACGCCGCAGGTTGAGGAAATTTCTTTTGGAGAAAATCAAATAGGGGCGCGCTACTTGCCTTTTTTGATATACATCCCCGTATCGGCAGCAGCAATCAGCCCCTCAGAATCTTTGGCATCCTGGGGGTACGTAGCGATCCCGATGGAAAGGGAAATAGAGAGCGGTTTATCTCCATCTTCCCAGGGCATCTTGCAGCGGGAAAGCGATTCGGTGATTTTGGCATCTATCGCCAGCGCCTGCACGGGAGACGTCTCCGGCAGGATCAAGGCAAATTCATCTCCACCAATCCGCGCCAGGAAATCAGTATCGCGCACGGCGCGCTGCAAACACCCGGCAACTACTTTGAGAGTTTTATCCCCGGTGGGGTGCCCGAAGGTGTCGTTGACGCGTTTAAACCCATCCAGGTCCATAATCATCATAGTAAAAGTATGTTGGTAGCGGTTTGAACGCCGAATCTCATCTTCCAGGCGTTCATTAAATGCGCGCCGGTTGGCAATTTCGGTCAGCGGATCGGTGATTGCCTGCTGCTTCACCAGGCTGTGCAAACGCGCATTGAGGATGGCAATGGCGGCCTGGTCGGCCAGCAAGCCAAGCAAACGCAGGCGGTCTTCGGTAAATTCCTGCCGGCTCTTATAGGCAATGTTCATCACCCCCACCACCTGCTGCCCGGTTTTCAGGGGCATCCCAATAATCGAGCCTTTCCAACCATCTGCCAACCACTTGGTATCTTTGTACAAAGGGTGGGTCAGCACATCTTCAACGGCCATCAGCTTGCCGGTGGTAGCTACCGTATCCGTCAATCCGCCGGGGCGCACCGTTTTCCACGCAGGGCCGATCTTGCCATCTGCCCACATCGAAGAACCATAAGTCAAATTTCCATCGTTATAGGTGAAGATATGTGCATCCAACGCATCGGGGGAGAGGCGTAACACGCTCTCCAATATGGCGTTAAAGACATGCTGTCGATCCAGGCTGGCGGTGAGGTTCAAACTGGCCTGACGGATGATCTCTAATTCGGCGGCAGACCTTTTGGCATCCGCCAGCAGTTGGGTGCGTTCCAAAACCGTCCCGGCGTGTTCCGCCAAGACCTGCACATTGGTCACCTCTTCTTCCGAAAAGACCCTGTCCTGACCGACTTCAAACAATTCGATCAGCCCAATAATATGGTCGTGGGCGATTAAAGGCAGCATAAGCAAAGCCGAAGCGCCCATGCCTTTCATAAAAATCCGTTCCCCTTCTTCCAGGCTGGGGTCTTTGATATACAATTGGCGCGGCTGGGCGGTGAGAAGGACTTGCTGCGTGACCGGATAACTGGAAGCCTTATAAATCAGGTGGGTGATTGGAGATGGCAGTAATTCCCCGCGTCTAAATTCTGCCCACAACGTAATCGCATCTTCGTGTTTGTCCCACCGAGAAATCGCACAGACATCCGCTTTGGTCAGCAAGACGATTTGTCTGGCGACCTCTTCCGCGATGCGGTGTACGTCCACCGGTTTGGAAATTGAAGCAACAGCATCTAACAATGCGGTAGGGTTTCTCAGCGCGGAGGTATTTTTGTGTTGAAAAGCAACTGGTGCGGAATCATCCGAAGACGGTGGATCTTTTAGAGGGCTGGTGATTGCCTCTTTTTTTGCTTTTTTGGGTTCCATAGCTTTGCTTCCCTTTGTGATAAACCTAATCCATCAGCCTTCTTATGCAACTTCAATCCTTTTTTCCCGTATAGTATATTGAAGATTACAATACTCTATATTTTATCTTAACTAATCTGTATATTTTAAAAATATTTTCATGATAAATGCATTTACAAAGTATGGAATAAGGAGTTTCTGATGGACGAACAAAACTACAATGACCAATCAGGCGTAAAAGACGAATTTAAAAATTTGGGGGATAACCTGAAAAACTTACTCTCCTCCATGTGGGAGAGCGAAGAACGGCGCAAGTTCCAGGCTGAAATAGAAGAAGGCTTGCACGAAATAGGAAAAGCGCTGGATGATCTGGCTGTGGAGATCAAGAGCAGTGAAGCCGGACAAACCTTAAAAAAGGAAGTAAAGCAGTTCGGCGAACAGGTGCAAAGCGGTGAGTTTGAAAATAAAGCCCGCGAGGAAATATTGAAAACGCTTAAGTTCCTCAACCAGGAACTTCAAAAGGCGGTGGATAATTTTTCTTCCTCTGAGGATTCCTCCGAAGAAGCATAACCGGCATCGATCAGGCATTGAACCGCAGGCCAAAGTGTTTTGGTCTGCTGTTATTTAACCGAATGCCGTTCGGCATAATTAAATTCTAATTGGTTTAATACTGTAATTCCGCTAAGTTACTAACATATTGGAAAAAATTTTTTCTTTTTACCCTCACCTGCGAACGGAACGTTCGCCTTCCTCTCCCTGAAAGGGAGAGGAGAAAAAAGACCCGTTGATTTTTAAATTTTCTAGGTGAGGGTGTCTTTCAAGCAACCAACCTTATGCAGAAATTTTTCCATTTCGACAGCACCTAAAATCACATAAACTAATTACTTGACAAGCCAACCTTGCGGGGTTAGTCTATGGGGCAATTTTGTGTACATAAGGTAGATTTTCATGGCTGGTTATCCACAAACCGCGCGCGAGCGATTTAACTTTAAACATTTATCTCTGGACATTTTTTGGTGGGGTGTTCTCTCTGGGAGCACAATCGCCTTCATCTCAGTATATCTGGCACGTTTAGGGGCAACCTCTTTCCAACTGGCGCTCTTGGCCGCCGGGCCGGCAGCGATCAACTTGTTTTTCTCCATGCCGGCCGGGCATTGGCTGAGGAACAAAGACCTGAAAAAAGTGACCCTTTACTCCAGCCTCGTCTTTCGTTTGGGGTACGTTGTGCTTATCTTTCTGCCCTGGATATTCACATCCAAGGAGCAGATATGGATCATCATCCTGGTCTATCTGGCGGCCGCCATCCCCAGCACGGTGCTGACCATTGGGTTCAATGCCTTTTTTGCCGAGTTGGTCTCGCCACAGTGGCGCCCTAAAATCGTGGGGAGGCGCAATGCTTTGCTTGCTTTGAGCACCGTACTCACTTCGCTGCTGGTAGGGTATTTGCTCGACAATCTCCCCTTTCCCCATAACTACCAGGTGATCTTTGGGTTAGGCACTTTTGGTGCGTTAATGAGCAGCTACCATATATACCGGCTGAAACCGGGGAAAAAGCACATTGCCAACACCGGCAAGCCGATCAACGACCGGGGCACGTACGAAACCGTGCGGGCAGGCGATGTGGTCAGACGTTCTGCCGGCCTGCGCTATTTCCTTCGGCAGGGAAGCGGCCGTTTGCTGCGCCTGGACTTGATCCGCGGGCCGTTTGGCTTGTTCCTGTTCGCCTACCTGACCTTCTATATCGCCCAATACCTGCCTACACCGCTATTCCCGCTTTATTTTGTGAACGAATTATCGCTCAGTGATGGCATTTTGAGCATCGGGGGTGCCTTATTCTATGTGGGTGTCTTGCTGGTCTCTCTATCCTTAGGCTGGTTTAACAAAAGGCTGGAAAGCAAAACCCTGCTGACCTTTGGTGTATTAGCGTATTCCATCTTCCCCTTATTGATCTCCACCTGGGGTTCGGCAGCCGGTGTGCTCACCGCCCACGCAATTGGCGGCCTCTCCTGGGGATTTGCCGGTGCGGGCACACTCAATCATTTGATGGATGAAGTCCCTGCCGAAGACCGCCCGGCGCACATGGCCTTACACCACATTACCTTGAACATCGGTATTTTGTCCGGTTCCTTTTTAGGGCCGCTGCTTGGCGGTCTGCTGGGGATCAGGACGGCATTGATCGCAGCAGGTTTATTCCGCATTGCAACCGGGCTGCTGGTTGGCAAACAAGCGGCTGCCACTGCAGAGCGGTTGGAAAAAGCTGCCCTCTAGCTCAGGCCGCCTCAAAAAAAGCCTTTTTCGCTTGCTTGCGCCCGAACTTCTTTCGCTCTTGTATTACAATAGAAAAGAATCGTTTCAATATTCCCCGCAGCACTTGAAAATATGATATAAGGGTTATAGAGATAGAAAGGAGTAACCGAATGGCGGAACACAATCATAAGGTTGCAAGCGAGCAGGAACGAATGAAAGCCCTCATTGATAACGTCAGCGCATACATTGAACACTATCATGGCGGGTGGGTAAAACTAGTTTCGTTTGAAAACAACGAACTCAAAGTAAGGCTTGGCGGTGCCTGTAGCGGCTGCCCCCTTACCGAAACTACACTGCAAGGCTGGGTGGCGGGGACTGTACGCCAGTTCTTCCCCGATGTAGAAATCTCACAAGTCGAATAACAATTCGGTTCAAAATCTGTTTCGTACTAACCAAAAAACAGCGCTGCATGGCGCTGTTTTCATTGACGAAACTAAAAACTAATTTTTACCTGGGGTTATCTCAAGATTTTGATGAAGATCATTGTCAACATGATGCACCCCGCTACTACAATTGCAATGTTGACATTTTTGTCACGCTCTTCCAGGATGCCGCTGACACCTACCAGGATTGCTGCTGAAGGAAAGATCAGACCGGCAATAAAGAGGATCATATTCTGGCTGGTAGGACTGAGCCGGTCTAATACATAGATCCCTAATTTTTGGTCAAAAAAGAATAACAGGGTAAAAAACCACAATACTACGGGAGGAACAAGTAAGCCAATGCCTAATTTTGTATGATCTCTCATTTTTTGCTCCTCCTCTCTCTTCCAATTTGCATCCATGGTAAGCGCCTTTAGGGGTAAATAGTGTCTAAAATTGGCTCATAGGTGCAAATGCACCCCCCTGGGCGAGAACACTCTTTGCGTGGGATAGCAGGAACGTTATCCTTATCATACACGCCTTGCAAACTAAGTCCGAGTAAACAATCTCCAGGGGCCGCCAACCGCACATGTACCACACGGGGATTCTCACGTAAACGTGCCAGGATTTCTTTTTTTTCTTCAACTTTGTAGTTTAAATCCGCTTTCACACTGAGTTCCTTTTTTACCTTATCGCCGGTTACACTTAAATATTGAAGCAATGGGGAACTACCTCTTCTAACCCAAAGCCGTTTCACTATCTCTTTGATATGCTATTTTGCAACCTTTGTCAATCTTTTTTACTAAATATAAACGATTGCAGTCATTAATTCTACACCATTTTTAACAAGTTGCGAATACCGAGATAAAATAGGGGTATGAAACAAGATGATTACCAACTCCCTTCAGGGAAATTAACCTTTCCGGTATTTTTGCCCGATGCAACCCGCGGGGTAGTAAAAGCAGTCTCCTCCCAAGACCTGGAAAGCGTGGATACACAAGCCCTGGTGATGAATACCTTCCACTTGATGCTGCGCCCCGGCGCTGCGACGGTCAGTGCTTTGGGAGGATTGCACGCCATGTATGGCTGGCAGCGGCCGATCATTACCGATTCTGGCGGGTTTCAAGCCTATTCCGTGATCCGAGAAAATCCCAAAAACGGGAGCTTGGCCGATAAGGGATTGATCTTCCGGCACCCAGGCAGCCAGAGGAAATACCAGCTTACCCCGGAGAAGACCATCCAACTACAATTGGGATTCGGCGCCGACATTGTCATCTGCCTGGATGACTGCACCCATGTGGACGATTCCCCGGAAACCCAGAAAACAGCCGTTTTGCGCACCATCCGCTGGGCAAAACGCTGCCGGGAAACCTTTGACCGCCTGACCCAAGAAAAAGGGCTGGAAGGGGAGCAGCGACCCAAATTATTTGCCGTGGTACAGGGCGGCGGCAGCAAGCCGCTGCGCCAACAGTGTGCCGAGGCACTCCTAGAAATCGGTTTTGACGGCTATGGCTACGGCGGTTGGCCGCTGGATGCAGAAAATAACCTGCTGGAAGACATGCTGGGGTATGTCCGCGAGGTAATCCCGGCCCAGTTCCCGCTGCACGCCTTGGGAGTAGGGCACCCGGAGAGCATTGCTACCTGTGCCCGCCTGGGCTACCAGATCTTTGACAGCGCGCTGCCTACCCGAGACGCCCGCCGGGGACGACTGTACACCTTCAACCAGGAAAGCGGTTTGCACGGCGATTGGTTCAGCTTTTTATATATCACCGATGACGAACATTACCGCAGTAACCAGCCGATTTCCCCTTACTGCGATTGCCCCACCTGCGCCCGCTACTCACGCGGCTACCTCTACCATCTATACAAGCTCAACGACCACCTCTTCTACCAATTGACCACCCTGCACAACCTGCGCTTTATGCGCCTGCTGGAAGAACGCATGCGGAACGACCATGGATGAGACCGTACAGCGATTGGTTGCCGACGTACTTAAAAGCGGCAAATATGCGCATATCACCCCGCAGCTAGTCTCCCGCATTGGGGCGGAAGAACTGGCAAAAGGACGCAAATACAAGAAGGCGGTCAAAGCGACCAAAAATAAACTGCATCAGGTAGGCGGGGCGTACCAAAAAACATCCCCGCAGTATGCAGCCTGGTACAAAAACCTGGCCGCAGTGGCAGGGAACGAAGAAGATTTTAAAGCCGCCTGCCGCCAGACGATGGCTTACCACGCCTCCACCCACGAGCGGCTCTCCATTCTAGAGGAATTTTATCCTGCTGTTTTTGACCACCTGCCGGCAGTGAAAACCATTTTAGATGTTGCCTGCGGCTTGAACCCGCTGGCCATCCCCTGGATGCCGCTGGCGGCGGGCGTTGAATATACCGCCTGCGATATGTACGCCGATATGGTTGAGTTTGTTGGGGATGTGCTTGACTTGATGCCCATGCAGGGGCAAGCCGAAGTTTGCGATGTCGTCCATCAACCGCCCACGCAGCCCGTTGATCTGGCTTTGATCCTGAAGACAATTCCCTGTTTGGAGCAGGTAGATAAAGATGCCGGGACGCGGCTGATAGACAGTCTGAATGCCGAATGGCTGGTGATCTCCTACCCGGCAAAAAGTTTGGGGGGACGCAGCAAAGGGATGGTGGAAAACTACGAAGCGCATTTTGAGGCGCTGCAAGCCGGCCGCGGCTGGCAAGCAATCCGCCTGTTGTTTGAGACTGAATTAGTTTTTGTGGTGCATACCCAAGGAGATTAAAAGATGGCAGAGCAGGAAACCTTTGCTTTATTGGTGATCGACGTGCAGCAAGGATTATTTGAACACGCCAAGCCCATTTATCAGGCCGAGCAAATGCTGGCGAATATCAACGCTTTGGTGCACCATGCCCACCAGCATCACGCACCGGTCATTTACATCCAGCACAGCAACCAGGGATTTTTAAAACGCGACACGCCGCATTGGCAGTTGCATTCCCAACTCCAGCCCACAGCAGAAGATATACATATCTATAAAGAACACGGCAACGCCTTCCAGGAAACCAGCTTGCACGACGAACTGCAAGTGCGCCGGGTGGGTACACTGTTGGTTACCGGACTGGTCTCACATGGATGTGTGGCAGCCACAGCAAAGGGTGGTTTGCAAAACGGGTACCGGGTAATCGTGGCGAGTGATGCGCACAGCAATTACAATGCTTCCCCTAAACAATTGATCCAAAAAACACATGACCAATTATCGGCGCTGGGTGTGGTACTCCAAAGCATACAAGAAATTTTAGGACAGCCCGCCGGGTAAATCGGCCTTTGCCAGAATTTCTGGCAGTGCGCCGGCAAAATCTACCCTTTCATGTGCAATATCCAAAACCAGCAAACGCTCCGGCGGCAGGGTGGAGGTCCATTCTTCCAGGTAATACTCCAACCGGTTCAAGTCCTCCAAGGTGACCAATTGTTCAAGGTCAAAGCGCGCCCGGGCTTGCAAACGCTGGCGCAGCTGGGTCAGGGGCAGTTTCAAACGCACGAACAAATCCGGCAAAGGGGCGCCGTTCCGCAAAGCCCGATACGTGCGCTGGCATAGAGCATAACCTTTGTCGTCCAAGAATCCTTTTTGATGGAATAAACGCGTATATAGGTGGAAGTCCTGGTCCAGGCCGCCATCTTGCACCCCGGTCGTGGGCTGCGTGCGGATCGTATACTCTTGTTCCACTCTGGTGAGCAAATAATCCAGCTGGTTGGGAAGGGCGTATGTGCGTACATCTTGCGCAAACAAGAACTGGTAAGGGCGGTCGTCGTGACTCTCCAGGTAAGGGGTAAAACCTCCGGCCTTGCAGAGCGCTTTTGTCAGGGTCGTTTTCCCCGAGCCATTATTGCCAATAATACAGATCAGTTTTCCCATTTTAAATCGGTTTCATTTGGTGGGTAAGGCGGTAATCCAATTCCCACAGCGCGTTCTTGTTGCTGTCGAAACGCAGCAATTCTTGGGCTGTTTGATAATTCGCCCAGCGGTAGGTGACATGTTCGGGGGAGAGCACGATCTCTTGCCCCTGCGCATTTGCGCCAAAGGCATATTCGGGCACAACCAAGATATCCGGCCCCCACAGCATTCCGGCAGCTTGCGGGGCGGGCAGCATGGTCATCGATTCTAGCTGAAAGAGAGCCGTGCCGGCTGAAAGCCCCGACTCTTCGCCCATCTCGCGGCGGGCGGCTTGCAGCGGGGTTTCGTCATCCTCGCCACCGCCTGAAATCGCCTGCCAGAAATCCCCATAACGCCCCGTCTTGCGGAAAAAGACGGCATATTCAACCTCTCGCTCGCTCGTCTGCCGGTATGGGAAAACGATGACCTGAAACGGTGCTCGCATTATTCAGACTCACTTTCTATTTGATAGTCCACCAGGGAGACCTCCACCTGGGAAACACTGCCGGCATGGAAATAAGAAAACTGCACAACCCCAACGCCGGGCAAAAAAGTCTCCTGGGTGGTATCCGACAAAGTGCTGTACCACAGGGGATAAGCCTCTCCGGTCAGGTCTGGGAAAGCCGGCAGTGCGGCAGGGACAGGCCCGCCCACAATCCAACAGTAGCTGGCATCCAGACGGGTAAGCTGGGCGGCCTCGCAAAAATGTTTGCCGCTCTCCAGCGGAAAATCCAAGATCAAGTTATGATCTTGCACCAGGTCTACCAGCAAATCACCCTCATCTTTCAATCGTTGGTAAGCGGCCATGTCGGTTTGATAGAATTTGTCCCCTACCTGCAAAATGGCATACTCGCTGGGTAGTTTGCTGGGCGTGTAAAAAGCCAGGTCGTACAAAGAGCCGTGCATCAAATAGCCGGTAACGTGCTCACGCTGGAAGCTCTCGACCACTTCCACCCGCCAGCGCACAGCTTCCTCGCCCGCCTCAGAGGTCACGTTTCCTTCATAGTCCCAATAAGCCCCGGCTGCCAGCGGGTAAGGAGCATTCATCTCCTGGGGGAGCGCAGGCGCAGTTGTTGGTGTAGGTGCAAAAGATGGCACAAATAATTGACACGCTGAAAGCAGCCCGCTAAATAACAATACCCACATCCACTTTATTTTCATCGCCTACCCCTCAAATTCAAAGACCGCCTTGATGATCGGGTAGGTCTTCTTTTCACCCACCTCGCGCAGCGCGCGATCGTATTCTTCAAGTGCGTATCGTTGGTTGACCATCCAGCCCAAATCCAGGTCACCAGTAGCCATCATTTCCAAGGCAATATCAAAGGTGGTGCGCCTCTCGCCGCGCCACTGTTCGGCGTGATGGTAAATATAACTGGCCTTGACGGTAAGCTCGTTGTCAAAAATAACCGCCCAATCGATCCCTTTTGCCATCCCCGGCACGCCCACCACGACCACTTTGCCGCCCGCCCGGGTCAGGCGCAGCGCATCGTCTAAGGCGCTGTCGTTGCCCACACATTCAAAGATCTGGTCTACGCCGCCTACCAGCACGCGCTTGCCCATAATCGGGGTGTACACTTTGCCGCCGGTGCGCTCGGCAATCTGCTGGTACAGATCGCCGCCAATCAACACCTCGCTGGCACCCAGCCGCTCGGCAGCTTGTGCCTGGAAAGGATAACGAGCGGTAATGATGATGTGCGCTTTAGAACCGGCGGCGCGCAGCCCGGCCAACTGCATCAGCCCAATCGTGCCCGCTCCCAAGATCAATACCGTCTCTTCATCGTCCGGCATATTTTGCAAAGCGGCGTGCAAGCCGCACACAAACGGCTCTACCAACAAAGCGTTCTCATCGCTGACCGAATCGGGCACACGGTACAACTGTGTGCGGTGGGCCGTGAAAGCACGGCTCCAACTGCCGCCCGTATCGGCGCACGAACCGGTAGCCACCCCCGGCGCCAAACTGCCGGAAGCGATATTCTCGCAGCGGTTGACTTCGCCGCGCCGGCAGTACTCACACCAATCTTCTTCCGCAAAGCCGCGCGGGGCGCACCACAATGTCGGCTCCACGATCACGCGGTCGCCTACCTGCCAACCGGTTACCTCGGCGCCTACTTCTGCAATCACGCCCACATTCTCGTGCCCCAGCGTAAAGGGGGAAGACGAGAAAGGTTCGTAATAGGTGCTGGTGTGCAGATAAATGGTGCCGGTGTCCGTGCCGCAGATGCCCGCCAGATGGGTATGAACCTTAACCCACTCCGGGCCGGGCAATTCTGGTTCTGGCACCTCTTGATAAGAAGTACACGATATCCCCCGCCACAGCAAGGGGGGATAGATTTTCTCGGCCAGTTTGCCAACAACATAGCGGGGGATGGTCAGATTAAAACGGATAGCTTTCATAGTGTAGATTAAAACACAAAACTTTCTCACAAGGTTGCTTTTTACCACCCCCAGATGAGTTGCATTATCCAATTTAATCTATAATGATAGACATATTAGCATATTTGTGGAGCGAAAAATGGCAATGAAACAATCTACCTTAGACCGAATCAGAGTACTCAACAAAAATGTCACCAATAAAATCCTCATCCATCTGGCAGGCAGGAAATTTGGACATTTTGCGATCCTGACCCACAAAGGGCGCAAAAGCGGCAAGCTGTACCGCATCCCGATCATTGCCGAGCCGGTAGAAAACGGATTTATGATTGCCCTGACCTACGGCAAAGAGGTGGATTGGTATAAGAATGTGATGGCGGATGGGGGCGCTTCACTGTATTGGAAGAAGAAAGACTATCCCCTGACAAACCCGCAAATGGTGGATCAGGAAGTTGGCTTGATGGGTTTCCCATCCTTATTCCGCACGCCCTTGAAAAAGATGGGCATCGAATACTTTGTGAAGCTGGATATTCAAGATTGAGGACAATATAAAACAGAGACCCAAAAGGCTCGGTAGAAAATTCTTACCGAGCCTTTTTTATGTTTATCAGCTTTTACCTACGCCTGTGTGCGGTACCACTCCAAGGTTTCTGCCAGGGCCTGGTCAAGCGGGGTGGAGATGTCGCCAAAGGCGGCGGTGAACTTACCGGCATCCACAATAAAGGGCTGCTCAAACTGGTAGAGCGTCTCCTTCAACTCGCCCAAGATAGGCACAAAGAGGCTCAAGGTGTTCATCATCCATTTGGGCATGGTCGAGATTTTTGCGGAACTGCCCGCCTGTGCGGCTGCCCGTTGAATGAATTCTCCGGTGGTCAGGGTTTCCGCGCTGGGCACATGCCAGACCTCGCCCACAGCCTGCGGTTCTCGCCCCAAGATCACCAGAGCTTTGGCAAAATCACGGATGTAAGTATAGGTATGCGGGATGGCCGCGTCCCCGATGATGCTGGCGGCTTTCCCTTTAAGTAAATTAGGGAAAACCCGATTGCCCATTGAGGAAGTTAACGCCCGCGGGCCGTAAAAATCGGAGGCTTTGGCAATTGCCACCGCGACCTCACCGCGGCGGTGTGCGGCCAACAAATCTGCTTCCATCTGGGCGCGCACTTTTCCCTTTTTGCCCTCGGCGCTGCGGGGCAGGTCTTCCGTCATCGGCTGGGTGCTGGGTCCGTAGGCATACAGGTTATCGCCAAACACCAGGCGGGCGCCCGCTTTGCTGGCAGCCGCAATGGTGCTGTTTGTCAGCGGGGGAAACAATTCCGGCCACTGGGTATAGGGCGGGTTGGCACAATGGTAAACCACCACTGCACCCTCACAAGCTTTGGCCGCCTGCGCCGGGTCGCTGGCATCTGCCGGGAAAACTTCTACGCCGGCAGGCGCATTGTCCATTCCCCGCCGGTTAACCACGCGCACTTTTGCGCCCAAAGCCAGCAGTTCATCCATTACCGCCAACCCCAACGGGCCATTACCAATAATGGCATGCAATTTATCTTGCTCCATGATTTTTAATTTGCCAGGATGATTTCTCTGGCAAATCTAACTCCTTCCGGTCAATATTTTTAATTGGTTTTCTAACTGCATTTCAAATAATTCAGCCGGGTCCTGCAGCAACACAGCAAAATGATTGAACAATTCTAAAGAGACCAACCCATGCACCAAACTCCATAATGCAATCGCGGTTACCGGCACGGGGGCAGACGCCCGGAAGTCGGGCTGCACGGCCAGCAGCACGCTGGCTAAGGCGGGCGGGTCTTCGGGTAGGATGAATTCGCCTGCTTCCCAACCCTCCTGCAAAATGCGAATCAGCACGCCCAATGAGCTGCGCGCGATCGGCAGGGTAGCCTGCTCTGGCGCTTTATACTCCGGGATGGGTGTCCCGAAGATAAGGGCATAATCTTCCGCATGTGCCAAGGCCCACTCCCGGTAGGCAATCCCGACGGCAGTCAGTTGGGTGATATAATCCTGGCCGGCATTTTCTTGGCGAGTATCTTCCAAATGGTCTCGCAGGGATTGATAGGCGATCACAATCAAGGCCGTGACGAGGGCGTCGCGGTTCTCAAAATAACGATAGAGCGCCGGTGCAGTCATCCCCATTTCGCGGGCAATTGCCCGCAAGGAGAGTGCAGCGGCGCCGCGTTGGGCGATTTGCTGCCGCGCCGTAGTGATGATCTCTTGATAGGTCTGTTCCCTGAGTCGCTCCCGTCTATTTGCCACAATTTCATCCTTTTTATTTACGTTATTAACTTAGTTTACAGTGTAAACTATTTATTGAAAAACGTCAACCGACTGCGTTTATTTGCGCGCTTCTAAGCCAAAACCAACAACATAGCCTATAGCTTGACTTGAGATTTTTAGCCTTGTTCCCTGCCGCAGTTAAAATACTCTGTCTCAATTCATTACCAAAGAACTTAACTATTTATCTTGATTTATCCATTTATAATTTCTTCTTGTCCTTTTATGCTATCGGAGGGGGCGACGTCGCCCCCTCCACCCCCCGCCGGGACATAGATGTCCCGGACCCCGCAAAATCCGCCATTTATGTCTCGTTCTTCAATACTCCTGGACTACATTATTTGCTTTGCAAGATATCGGGCAATGTTTTTTCTTTTTCAGGACTTCTACTCTTAATATCCTAAAGGATAATAAATAAAGACAGGCAGAAGGAATCCTTCTACCTGTCTGTCTATCTATACAATCATATACTGATCGGTTATTATTCGCTGCCTTTGGCATATACGCCCATCAACCGGCCTTCTGCCAAAACATGTCCCTCCAACAAATCCAACAGAGCTTCTTTATCCAGCCCCGGCTCGGCATCCAATACCGTATCCAAGGCGTACAATTTAAAGAAATAGCGGTGTTCGCCAGAGGGTGGGCAAGGGCCGTTATAGCCCTCGTTTTTGCTGCTGTTCACACCCAGCACACCATCCCCGCTAGATGCTTCTTCCAGGCCGCGTGTCTCGGCCGGAAGGTCGTACAGCACCCAATGCACCCAGGTGCCCAGGGGCGCATCCGGGTCGTCCACAATTAGGGCGAAAGACTGGGTACCGGCAGGCGGTTCACCCCAATTGAGCGCCGGGGAAAAATCCTCGCCCTGGCAGGTATATTGGCTGGGAATCGCCAATCCTTCCTCAAAGGCGGGGCTGGTGAGGGAGAGCGTTTCATCGCCCATCGGCGCATCAACCTCACCGCGGCTGCAGGCCGCTAACAATAAACCTAAAACGATCCATACCCATGTTTTTTTCATCATTCAGGTGCTCCATTCCAATTTTTTAACACTAAATACGATTATAACAAGTACGCCGGAATACAAATCTTCATAACTTCTTCATTTCTCGCCCACAACTCCTTCAAATGCAGGCACTATCATAGGGTTAATCAAGCTGAATGACGTTCCAAGCAACTCAGTTCAGTCCAAATCAACTAACCGGACAACACGATTGTCCTACACTAATATTGTAAAAGAGGTACTAAAAATGAAGAAAACCATGATTATTCTCGCAGTTGTTGCTTTAGGCATTGCCACTTTCGGTTTCGCTGGTGCCGCCAGCGCACAAGACATCACCCCCTATTACCCCGGCGGCGGTAACGGTCGCGGCGGCAATGGCGGCGCAGGTGGCCCTGCCGGTTCCGGCACAGGCACCGGCATCCCGCTGGAACAGAACATCAATTTAGATGGTGTGCTGGATGACTACATGGCTGCCTACATCGCCGATGGTCTTGGGATCACCGTAGACGAGCTGAAAGCCCGCGAAGCTGCCGGGGAAACCTTGGTAACGATTGGCCTGTCCCTAGGCTTTGACCAGGACTACATTTTGGCCCTGCACACCGATGCCCGCACGGCTGCCCTGGCGCAAGCTGTCGCCGATGGCCTGATCACCCAGACCGAAGCCGACTGGATGCTCTCCCGCCTGGACAACGGTCAGTACGGGGTAAGCTCCGGGTTGTGCCTGGAAGACTGCACCGGCGCCGCACAGAACCTTCAGACCCGCATGAACCAGGGTCACCGCGGCGGACAGCAGTAAATCCTACCCATCCATATCAAACCAAAAAGAGCGGCTTACGATAAGCCGCTCTTTTTATTTTTGATCGAACGAAGTTCGATTTAACGGAGTTCGATTAATATGAGTAGCACAAGCCACTCATATTTATTTTTTTAGCAGGTACTAGGCGATAAATTTACCATTCTTGTAGACCACTTCGCCATCCACCAAAATCTCAGAATCCTTGCGCATGTCGCAGATCATATCCCAGTGGATGCGACTCTTGTTCTGGCTGCCGGTTTCGGGGTACCCGGCGCCCAATGCCATATGGAAAGAACCGCCAATCTTCTCATCGAACAAAATGTTGCCGGTGAACTTGTTGATCTCAAAATTGAGACCGATAGCAAACTCGCCTACATAGCGCGCCCCGGGGTCGGTTTCCAGCATTTGCAGCAAAAAGGCCTGGTTCTCTTTGGCTTTGGCGTGCAGCACCTGGCCTTCCACAAATTCCAGTTCCACATTTTCGACCACGCGGCCTTCATAAATCGAGGGGTAGGTGAAGCGCACCCAGCCGTTGACCGATTTTTCTACCGGCCCGGTGAAAATCTCGCCATCGGGCATATTGTTCAAACCGCAGGCATTGACAAACTTGCGGCCTTTGATCGAAAGGCGTAAATCCACATTCGGGCCGCGCATCACAACTTTGTCCTTGCCTTCAAACAGCTCTACAAAGTGCTGCTGTTCTTTCTTCACCTTTTCCCAGTAGGCCACCGGGTCATCCTGGTCGGCGTGCATTGTGCCGTACACAAAATCTTTGTATTCATCGAAAGACATGCCCGCTTCTTGGGCATAGGCTTCGGTGGGGTAGAGGGTAGAGACCCACTTGAAATCGCGGGTGTGCCCACGGCGCATCTGGGTCGCCAGGATCGGCGACAAGGCCTTGGCATGCAGGGCTTGCTTTTCCGGGTCTACATCACTGAGCAGCTTGGTGTCGGTGAGGGAATGCAGACGAATGCGCGCCTCAAACTCGTCGTAGGCCATTTTCAAAAAGGCCGGAGACTGCTCCAACTGCGGTGCCTGGGCATATTTGTAAAAGATGGCTTCTTCCCTGGGCAATTTGGTCAACAGGTAGGGGTAACCGCCCGCCTCCAAAATCCGTTCGATCAACGCTTCCAGCATTGGTTCGGCAGCAGTGGTAGCTTCAATCACCACCCGGTCGCCGGGTTGGATATTGGTGGAGTAACCCACCAAAATGTCGGCATGTTTGAGCATTCTTGGGTCTGTCAAAAGTATCTCCTCAATTTAGAAAAATCAGCGCATCGTCCAATTGATGAATCAATTTATCCCTTGGATTATATCAGGGTAGAGGTATTTGGTTAAACTTATCCACAGGTGTCTGTGGATAGCCTGTATTTTTATAAACCGATGATCTCGGCCAGTTGATCCATGTTGAGCGCTGCTTCCATCTGGTCGGCCAATTGGTCGAACGACTCTTCCAATGAAAGCCGAGCAGCGGCCGGGTCAGGCTGCCAACCAAGCGAATGCAGCCAGGCGTGCCGAAAGTCGGTATTCTCGAAAATCCCGTGCAGGTAGCAGCCCCACACTTTGCCATCCGGCGAGATAGCCCCATCTGCCACCGAAACCGTTTCGCCCGAACGGCGCGTGATCTCCAGCCAGGCAGTGCTGTCGCCCATGCGGGTCTCACCCATGTGGATCTCGTACCCGGTAAGCAGTGCATCACCGATCTCGGTCAGCCAGCCGGCGGTGCGGCGTACGACTGCCTCGGCCTGGTGGGTGGCTTTCTCTCCACGAAAAATGGTGGCGGTATCTAATAAGCCTAACCCTTCCACTTCGTCCACCGGGGACTCGATATGGTCTGGGTCTTGAATGCTTTTGCCCAACATCTGGTAGCCGCCGCAAATGCCCACCACCACACCACCTTGCTGCATGTAGGCGGCCAAAGCCCGGTCTAAGCCCTGCGATTTCATCCAGGCCAGGTCTGCCATCGTACTCTTAGTGCCCGGTAAGATCACGGCGTGGGGCTGCCCCAATTCTTGGGGATAATCAATATAACGCACGCTGACACCCGGCTCGGTGCGCAGCGGGTCAAAATCGTCAAAATTCGAGATGCGCGGCAGGCGCACGACTGCCAGGTCGATCTCCGCGCCGGTTTGCGCCTGGAAGTTCTGCGCTTCAATCGCCACAGCATCTTCTTCGGGGACATGGTGATAGATATAGGGCACCACGCCAACTACCGGCACGCCGCCTTTTTCTTCCAATATCTCTACGCCATCGTAAAAGAGGTTGATGTCCCCGCGGAATTTATTCACGATCAGGCCCTTGACGAGCGCCAATTCTTCCGGCTCCAGCAGCCACAGGGTACCGAGCAGCTGGGCAAAAATACCGCCGCGGTCAATATCGCCGGCCAGCAGCACCGGGGCCTGGGCATAAAGGGCAATCGCCATGTTGACAATGTCGCCCTCGCTCAGGTTGACCTCCGCCGGGCTGCCCGCCCCTTCAATAATCACCAGGTCATAGTCATTCCGCAGGCGGTCTAGCGCGGCGGTGGCTTCTTTCCAAAAGTGGTCTTTCTGCTGGTAATACTGGTATGCCGGCAGGCTGGCAAAAGGTTTGCCCATCAACACGATCTGAGAATGGGAATCTGCTTCCGGCTTGATCAGGATCGGATTCATGTCCACCGAGGGGGCAATCCCGCAGGCCAATGCCTGGGTGTATTGCGCCCGCCCGATCTCTGCCCCGGCAAATGTCACCCCGGCGTTGTTGGACATATTTTGCGATTTATACGGCGCTACCCGGTACCCTTTGCGGGCAAAGATGCGGCACAGCCCGGTTACCAACAGGCTCTTGCCTGCCGAGGACATGGTTCCCTGGATCATCAGTGTTTTTGCGGTCATGCGGATATTCTCCAAGTTATTGGTTAAATTCTTGGGCGGTCTCGTTCAGCTGCCTGACCAATAAAGAGATGGTATTGGCGCTGAAACGGTCGTTCATCACTTCTGCCAGGGCATCTTGCGGCATGGCACGCACCACCCGCCAGGAAGCCAGGCGCGGCTCAAAGACGGCTGTATCCAACAAATCAAGGGCCTCCAGCCATTGGGCGGGCAAATCTGCATCTGCCTGCAAACTGGCGGCCACACTGTGGGTCAGCGGCAGGTACAGATCGTTTTCTGCCAGGGTAATTTGTGCGTCTTCTTCCAACATGTAGCGGATAAACATCCAGGAAGCAATTTGCTCTTCAATGGTGGCTTGCAGCATGACATACGAAGGGCCAAAGATGGAAACCGCCGAATCCCCTAAATCGTTGGGGTAACCAATCGGAATCCAGTCATCCGGGCTGTTGGCTTCTTCAAACGCCTGGGCCACATAAGAAATATCGCGGGTATTGACCGAGTAGAACAGGCCGTCCCGGTTTACAAAAGCCTGGTCGGGGTAAGACTCTGCCGGATACCAGGCGCAGTCTTGCGCCCACAGGTCTGTCAGGAAGGTATACGACACACGCACACCATCCGACTCAAAATCGTACCCGCCGCCGCTTTCCAGCGTACCGGCAAAAGCCAGCAGCCAGGCGCTTGCCACCCCCGGCGAAGTATCCACCATCCAGCCGCCGGTGCCGTCGCCATTTTCTTCTTGCGCTGTGCAGGCTTGCTGGTTGAAGGCAGAGGCCCTTGTAGGAATAGACGAGAAGCCCAAAGATTGCGCCCAACCCTGGTTATACAGCAGCACTTCCGCCGAGATCAAACCCGGCATGCCCCACCGATTGCCATCCACCAGATCGCGCGCCAGAAAGGCGGGATAGAAATCCTCAACCTGGGAAGCGGTCAGGCCATATTCGGCGCTTTCTAAATAAGGGTTCTGGTTTACCAACGCGTCTTGCGCCTGCCAGGCCATATACTGGTAAGGCAAGGCCAGCGCCAGCTGCGGGGTACTGTTCGAATGGATGGCAGACTGCACGGCGTCTTCAAATTCCGGATTTTGCACAAAGCGCCGGGCGGTTACCTGCACGCCATATTCATTTTCCCGGTTGAAGCGGTCAACCAGTTCGGCGACCGTATCCGGGTATGCCGGGTTCCAGGCATACCAGAAATCAAGCGTGATCCCGGACAGCCCGGTCACGTCCATTACCGGCACTTCCGGGGTAGGGGTAACTGTGGGGGTAGCGGTATTGCGCGGGGTAGCAGTGATGATATTTAAAGTAGAGCCAGGGCTATCATCTAGAGGGGGCTGGTCTTCTCCGCAGGCAGCCAACAATAAAAGCATAAAGAAGGCTGCCAGGAAGGTTTTTAGCATTTTATTGATTTGCATACCCCAAATTATATCCTCAAGTTAGATTAATCCCAGATTTAATCGGTGAGTTTTTTGGTTTCCAAACTTATTTACCGTATAATCTGAGTACTAAGGTGGAAGGAAAACAAATGAACCGGGATAAAAATCTTTTTTTGCGCGCCTGTCTGATGATCTGTGTTGCTATTGCTCTGAATGTTGCCCTGGGACAGTTGACCATTGAATTAAAACTTCCCCTCTACTTGGACACCATCGGCACAATTTTAATCGGCATCTACCTGGGTGGTTGGGCAGGCGGAATCACCGGATTTCTCACCAACGTGGTGTGGACCGGCACGGGGCTTTTCCCGCAAGCGGTTGCCTGGGTAGGGGCGGCTTCACTGACCGGCATCCTGGCAGATTTCTTTTACCGGAGCAAATATTTTACAAGCATCTGGAAAGCCATGCTTGGCGGGGTTATTTCGGGGAGTATTACCGCTCTGATCTCCGCCCCAGTTGCGGCCTATGTCTACGGCGGGGTAACCGGCACAGGCACCGATTTTTTGGTCAACTTATTCACCAGCTACGGGCTAAACATGTTGGGGGCGAACATGGCGCAAGGCGCAGTATCCGACCCATTGGATAAACTGCTGTCTTTTTCAATCGCCTTCTTGCTGCTGCAAATCCTGCCTTTCAAACGAACTGTAAACCCCACAGAGGAATCAAACCAGGGACTACCTTCCATTCCAAAGGTATAATACCTTCCATATTGACATCAAGGAGAATTCATGCCTGACCTGACGAAAACACTACTGCCGCGGTTGCAGTCTCACCGCTTGCCAGAATTAAACCTGCCCGAAGAATGCATTCAACCTGCCTATCACGGGCAGTCCATCCTCAACACCCCGAACAGTGTATGCTCGCTGCTGGGGATTCCCCCACTCAACGACACCCCTGCTTTGATCCCTGAGATTTTAGAGCCGTTGGGAACCGGTGCCAAAAAAGTGTTGGTCATCCTAATGGATGCCCTCGCGCTGCACCGTCTGCAAGCCTGGATGGCCGACGAACCGGGCATGATCTGGAACCGGCTGGCAGACCAGGGCGTTTTAGCGCCGGTTACTTCGATCTCCCCCAGCACGACCAGTGCGGCTATCACCACCTATTGGACCGCCACCGCCCCGGCGACACACGGCGTGGTGGGCTATGAAACATGGCTGAAAGAATACGGCGTGGTCGCCAACATGATCGCCCACCGGCCGATCACCTTCTATGGCAGCCCGGCCGGCATTCTGGCAGATGCCGGGTTCAATCCCGCTACCTTTTTGCCCGTTGACCCCCTTGGGCCGCATCTGGCCGCCAACGGCGTGGAAGCGCATGCCTTCCAGCACTACACGATCATTGATTCTGGGCTTTCACAGATGTTCTTCAATCAGGTTACCAGCCACTCTACCAGCACGGCCGCAGACCTGTGGGTGACGGCGCGGGAAGTTTGGGAGCAAAACCCGGATAAAAAACTATATGCCTGGGCTTACTGGCCGGATGTAGATGGGCTTTCCCACTTCTATGGGCCGGACAACGAACGCAACCCGGCAGAATTTTCGGCTTTCAGCTATGCCTTCGAACACCAATTCCTCAATAAACTTTCGGCCGACCAGCTCAAAGACACAGTGGTGATCTTAACCGCCGATCATGGACAACTGCTGACTAACAACAAAGACCCGCACTATGAGCTGCGCAACCACCCCGACTTTACCCGGCGGCTGCACATG
Organism: Anaerolineales bacterium; assembly: GCA_963675375.2. Lineage (GTDB taxonomy): Bacteria > Chloroflexota > Anaerolineae > Anaerolineales > UBA11579 > UBA11579. The sequence continues at coordinate 686,765 of OY776212.2, forward strand.
CTGCCCACCGGCGAGAACCGTCTGGCCATCCTGCATGTCAAACCCGGGCAAATGGAAGCAGTGCGTGAATATGTGGAACGCACCTGGCCGAACCAGTTCACCTTGTTGGAATCTGCCTATGCAGTAGAAAAAGGGCTGTTTGGCCCTGGCCCCAACCACCCCGACTTACTCAGCCGGGTAGGTGACCTGATCGCCGTATCGCACGGGCGTGCATATTGGTGGTGGAGCCACAAACCCAACCCGATCACGGGGCGGCATGGCGGGCTTGGGGCGGAGGAAATGCTGGTGCCATTCCTGGCGGCCAGGTTTTAACCTTGATGGCTTCAAACCAATTCGATGAACTCATTGACGCGTTAGGCAAAAAGTTAGGAGCGCTGGACAACCAGGTAGAAAAGTGGGTCGGGGAATCTGCCACCCTACAAGAAACCTTTGCCCCCATCACCTCTGCTTTAACTGCTTCCTTTGGCGAACAAAGCGCCCCCGTTGGCATCTTCAGCCAGGCTGTCGACACCTATGAAGATTTATCCCGACAGGTAGCACAGGCAAACGTCCCCGAAATCCAGCGCAGCGCCGCACTTGGGCTGCTCAACCTGCGTTTCTATATTATGCTGAATGCCTTCCTCTCCGCGGCCAGCGAAACCATGCAAAAAACCGCGCTAAACGAAGGCTTAGACCCCGCCCAAACACTGCTGAAAAGTTACTATGCGCCGTATTTCTTCGAGCGCAGGCCGATCAGCACCGATGATATGATTGCCATGTTAGAAGCAGACCTGACGCAGCTGCGGGAAAGCCCAAGAGACACCAAAGGGGTCATGTCCGCACTGCGGATTCGGAAAGGCACGTTTTCAAGCCTGGCAGAGATGTACTGCTCGCATTATCCACTGCTTTATTACTACGCCCAACAGTTAGAGCAGATTCGCCCCAGCAAAGACCCGGCCGTGATTGATGCCATTGAACAGGCGATAGAAAAAATCCTGACGCAGGTTCGCCAGAACAAAAAAAGGAGTGAAACACGATGACACGTATTGGTTCGATTGAACTGCTAATTATTTGCGCAATCTCCCTGGTCATCTTGTTGGTAGTCGCCGGAGGGATCGGCTTTTTGGTATACCAACAGAACCGGCGCAAGCAAGAAATGGAAGAACAAATCTGCTCGGCCTGCGGGAAAGCAAACCCAGGTACGAATCATTTTTGTGGTAACTGTGGGGCTGCACTCGAGTAGTGCGCCCCAGCATTTTTCATTTTCTATCGGGCAGTTACAGCACAGACCCCAATTAGCCCCGCTCCCCCATGCACAGAAAGCCCGGCGGTAAATTCTGCAATAAGCACGTCTTCCGGGCAAGACATCCTCTGGCGCAGCAAGCCCTCAAATTCTTTGGCTTGCTCCAAAGCCGTCACGTGTACAATCCCCAGACGCTCAATCTCTTTTCCCCCGGCTGCCAGTTCTAACAATTCCATCATCCGCGCCCAGGCTTTTTTGCGGGTGCGCACCTGTTCCAATAAATCCAGCTTCCCGTTATCGAGAGACAAGATCGGTTTAATGCTGAGCAGGTTGGCCATCTCTGCCTTGAGGGTGCTGACGCGCCCACCCATGGCAATATATTTGAGGGTGGAAAGTGCGCCATATAAATGCACCCGATCTTGAAGGTCCATCGCAGCAGCCACCACCTCATCCACACTGGCGCCATTTTGGGCGGCTTCGGCGGCGGCAATTGCCATAAACCCTTGTGCCAGGCTCAGACATTTGGTATCCACCACGGTGATCGATTTGTCGTCGACCAACTGCGTGGCTGCCATCCGGGCGGCATCATAGGTACCGCTGATCTCACCGCTGACCGTCAGACAAACGACCGCATCAGCGCCATCTTGATCAAAAGCCGCCCGAAATGCCTCGGCAAACTTGCCAGGAGAAGGGGCGGCGGTAGTGGGGATCTTCCCTTCACGGTCAATCCACTCGAATAATTTTATATCGTCAATATCCACACCGGTCTCAAAGACCTCATCATTCAGGTGTACCGTAATCGGCACCTGACGGATATTGTATTCAGCTGCTAGAGGGGGAGGCAGGCTGGCATCAGAATCTGTAACAATTACAATTTTTGACATATAAGGCCCTTTGAATTAATGAAGAAGAATATGAGAAGCAATCAAGCCTCTAGATTATAGCTGGATTTCTAAAACCGTGTTGAAGACATTCAAAATGCGTTTTTATTTGTTTCGTGCTTTTTTACTTGCCAAGTTTTTTTCTCAGGCGGTATCCCGGCTCAATCACATGCTGAAGGGTGCCATGCTCATCGTAATACGACCAACGTCCTGGGATGCGCTTGACAAACTCAAAGTCCAGCCGTTTATACAGCCGGATGGCATCCTGGTTGTCTTCTGCCACATTGAGGGTCATTTCTTTAAAGCCGCGCGCCAGCAGGTCTTGTTCTACAATGGCCAACAAGCGAGAACCGATCCCATAATTGCGCATGGCAGAGCGCACGCGAAACGAATGTAAATATCCCCGCTTTTTGCCATCCGCACAGCTTTTATCGTGCATTGAATACTGCACCAATGCTTGCCCTACCAGGCCAAAACTGGGCAGCTCGGCCACCCAGATATTGGCTTTGCCTTCTTCCATCCGGCGGTATACATCGGCATATACCCGGCGGAAGCGGCTGAATTGTCCCTCCCATTCCATTTCTCTCAAATCGTATTCTATTCCCTGACGAATGATGATCTGTTTCACCCATTCCGGGCGCTTAGAAGCAGAAGATGGATCAGCGTTTATGTTTGTAGTCATCGATCAATTTTTCCAGCAATTGCTTTTCTTCATCCTGGCTGTTAATTGTGCCTTCTAACCACGCACTGCGCAAGGCATCCAAAATAAATTGATAATGGGGGCCGGGAGGGATTTCCCGCGCCCGCAGGTCGTGCCCGGTGGTGACCGGTTTGATATGCTGCCAATCGACAAAGTACGTCTCGATCTTTTGGCGCAGAGATGCATCTGTCGTCAGTATATGGACAACAAATAAGGCCAGCGGCGGAATCTCCTCCAGAATGGTTACAGCCTGGTAAGGGGAAGCTGCCATAATCTCTGCCTGCCGCTGTAGGGTATGGTGGGCGGCCTGTAAGGTATCTGCCAGCCAGCCCGGAACCTTCAGGCGGGTGCAAATGTCTTGCGCTTGCCTGGTTTCTACCGGCAGCAGCCAGGCTAAATAAGATAATGCAATCGGCAGCGGATAGCCGTCTCGCACGAAGGGCACACCCCAACTGTCCGGCGTTTGGGCTTGCATGGCCGTCCGCACGCGTTCCTCGGCGGCGGCATCCCAGGGGATTTCCGGGTGGATGCTTTTCAGCACCCCTAAAGAAGCCATCCGCTGGATCATCTGGCTCCAGTTGGGTTCCTGCAAAATGGTATTCAACTCATGCCGCAGCCGGTCGCCGGAAACCCGGTCTAACAACGGGAGGGCGTTGACCAACAATTCCAATGTGCGGGCTTCGATCTGGTAGCCAAAGCGCTGCTCAAAGCGCACTGCCCGCAAAATGCGGGTGGGGTCATCTACAAAGGAGAGCGAGTGCAGCACGCGCACCAGCCCGGCAGAAAGATCGGCCAGGCCGCCCCAATAATCGTGCAGGTCGCCGTAATGGGTGCCGTCCAGGCGCAAGGCCAGGGTATTGATGGTGAAATCTCGGCGGTGCAGGTCCAGCTTGATACTGCCGCGCTCCACCGTGGGCAGGGCGGTTGGATGGGTATAAAACTCGCGCCGGGCAGAGACCAGGTCTAATGTTTCAGGGAAAGCCTCGGCCTGCACCGGGTGGTTAAATTCCTGCGATAATGCTTTTGCCAGGCTGGGGCGAATTGCCTCGATCTGCCATTTGGCGGTGCCAAAGCGGCGGTGGGTAGTGGTGCGCCCGCCGTATTTTTCCACCAGGGCACGCCCCAGGGCAATTGCATCGCCCTCCACCACCAGGTCAAAGTCCAGGCTGGGGCGGTCTAACAGCAGGTCGCGCACAAAACCGCCCACGATATATAACGCTGTTTGAGTCTGTTGGGCCTGCTCGGCCACGGCGCGCAGCAAGCTCAAACGCGCCGGCGGCAGCGATTCTTCTAATTTTTGCGCCAGGTTCTGCCGCCCGCCCTGCGATTGTTGGGGGGTGAGCGTTTTAATCAAATCTGTGCGGGTGACAATCCCGATGATCTCACCATCCACCACTACCGGCACCTGACCCCAGCCGCTGTCCATCATCACTTGCTGTAATTTTTCCAGGGGGGCATCTGGCGATATGGTGACCTGTCCGGCATCCATCACATCCCTGGCGGTCAGGTTCAGTTTATGCCCCATGGTGCGGTCTACCGCCCGGCGGGTGAGCAGCCCAACCAGTTCGCCTTCGTTCACTACCGGATATCCTTCGTAGCCATAACGCTGCATCAATTGGGCTACTTTTCGCACCGGGGTATCGGGTGCCAGCAGCTGCGGCCGCCGGGACATGATCTCGGCAACAGTGATCGCCGGGTGAACAAATTTAGGCAGAACCTCGACCAGGTCTTCTCCTACCTGGCGGGCGTCCTGCTCGCGGATCAAAGCCGCCGCTGCACGCGGGTGTCCGCCGCCGCCGTAATGTTCTGCCACCGCACCCACATCCACCTGATCGGAAGTGGCGCGAGCGATCAACTGGGTGCCGCCGCCGGTATCCACCAGCAAGAAAAGCGCATCGGGATCCAGCAGGTCGCGCAGTTTGTGCACAATCGTGGAGAGTTCTTCATCAGTGTGGCGGGCGTCCGCCCAACCGACCATCACCGTGTTCCCGTGAATGCTGTGGGTTTCAATGGTCTGGCGCGCCTGATCGTAAATGGCCTGCTGGGTATGAGAAAGCGGGTGATTAATATAATCCTGCAAAATTTGCAGGCTGGCGCCCTGATCCAATAAATAGGCCGCGGCGCGCACATCCCGCGGGGTGGTGCGCGAATAAGTCAACTGCCCGGTATCCTCATAGATGCCCAACAACAGCAAAGTGGCCTGGTGAATGCTCAAATGGAGATCGCGCGTTTGGAGGAGTTCGACCAACAGGGTAGAAGTAGCGCCAATATCTTCGGTGGTGACATGCCATTCTGCCGGGGTATCAACGCGTAAAGCGTGGTGGTCAATCACGTAGACTTCTGTTTTGCTATGTACGCCCTTCACGGTGATGAGCGACTGCGTATCGACCAGGGTGATGCGGTCAATTTTTTTCTTGGGTAAATCCTGCGCTTCAATAAAAGGAAATTCCAGGCCGTATAGGGTAAGGAAAGCACGCACATTGCGGTTGAGGCGGCGCGGCAAAACAGGCACGGCGCGATCATCTAATAAATAGGCGCCAAGCAAGGAGGCCAAGGCATCAAAGTCGGCTTGTTCGTGCGTGAGAATAATTTCCATGTAGTTATTTTACATCAGGGAGGAGTGATTTAGGCAAAATTTAACACCCCAGCCGAGAATGGTGTTTTCGAGCGGGCATGGTGCGGCCGAAAAAGAATAATAGGAAAGAGGGGGAAATGGGGCGGGGAGACCCCGCCGCTACGGAGTACAAGATTTAGATACCTTCGCGATCTACCCATAAGGGCGTCCTCTGGGACGCCCACAAATCATGGAGAATAATACATAAAGCTGGCTGTTTGATGAAGAATGTATGCACACAATTCTATTAAGTGGGCATTTATTTACCCCTATTAAATTGTAATGCCGGCTATGCCATGCGGGTGAAGCAGGCTTCACCCCTACACTAGATCAGGAAATTTGGGACGAGAAGACCCTGCCGCAACGGCTTACACGGTTTATATTCTTCGCGATCTACCCGTAGGGGCGTCCTCTGGGACACCCGCAAAAGGAGCAGCGAATGGAATAGAACATATGCGGTCATAACAACAGCATGGATGACTTACGTAGTTTACCGCTGGCTGTCTGCTAAATCTGGCAATGTTATGCGGGTGAAGCCTGCTTCACCCCTACACAAGATGTGGGGAAAATAGGGAGGGGAGACCCCGCTGCTGCGAGGGATAGGTTTCTCTTTATCCTGATTTCCTCATAACTTTTCTCAATATTTGTTCCGAATATCACAAATAGATGTTGACACAACATTCGAAACTTCATATAATGAACAATATTCATTGAATAATTTTCAACGAATATTGTTCATTAAATACTTAATACCAAGGAGGTAGCTGCAAAACAAACGCTGTATTCACCCTCTGCTTTGCCAATTTGCAAAAGATTGAGGGAATTTATCAACTACGGAGGTACCCATGTCAGTATCTGACAATGCCCCAGGGCAAAAAAACTCGAAGGAAAATGGCTCTGTACTGTCGCGACGCGATTTTGTGAAGATGTCATTAATTACCAGTGGTGCGCTAGGTGTGGCCGCAGTGGCCGGAGCCGGTGTAGCCAATGGTAAAGATCACAGCACCTATACCGGTGCCAATATTTTTCACGGGGAAGGGCAGTTCTTCAACCGAAAACCTTTTGAAGTAGACGAACCTACTTACGAAGTCGTCGGCGAGACCCGATCCCCAGTATATTTGACCGACCATATTCTTATCCGGGTACATTTTCTAGAATCACTGATGATGCCCGGTCCAAACGGCGAGCCGCCGACCTGGACGCCCGATATGGGCGCTGAGGGTCTGCCCGAACCGCTGCATTCGTATATGTTGGAGAATCCTGAAAAGCTGGAAAACTTCAAGAGAGTTCTCGAATTGCAGGTGGAGCAGGCAGAAAATTGGGAACTCTATGAAGATGATTTCTTCATAGCAGATGCCTGGGCCAGCGCTCAAAATTCTGCCTTTCTGTTAAAGCCTGACGCCTGGCCACCCGTTCCAGCGGGACCACCAGAGGAGTGGGATTTCCGAGACATCAACCCGGAACCCAAGGTGTTCAAAAGCACAGACCATGCCTCAGAATTGCTGAAGACAGTTGCCCATACATTTGGTGCAACTCTGGTAGGCATCACCAAGTTCAATCCAGACTACCACTTTTTGGGTGGTATTCGCGGCACCGAAGGGGAAAATCGGCAGGAACCACCCGCACATTGGCAATATGCAATTGTGTTCGGCGTACCTCACGAATGGGATCAGCTCTTTTCCAGCCCTGTGTATGGCACAACCTACGATGCCTATTCACGCCTACGCCAAATTGGCGGCAAAATGGATTCTTTCATCCGCCAATTGGGTTATCCATGCCGCATGGAAATCCCTCCGTTAGATTATGATATCTCTTTGCCGCCGCTGGCCATTGACGCCGGATTGGGCGAACAGGGACGCATGGGGGTTTGCGTTACACCAGAAACCGGGGCTAATATCCGCTTGGGCGTTGTATTGACCAACATCCCCATGACACCAGATAAGCCGATTGACTTTGGTGTGCAGGAGTTCTGCAAGAACTGCAAGATTTGCGCTGAACAGTGCCCGAGTGGGGCAATCAGCCTAGAAGATGAACCAGGCGTAGTGCGCGGGTACAAACGCTGGCAGATGAAAGAGGACCTTTGCTACAACGTGTGGAATACGGTAGCAACCCCCAACGCGATGCATGGCTGCCGCGTGTGTCTTGCCGTTTGCCCCTACAGCCGCAAAGATAATTGGGTGCACGCCATGGCGCGTACTGCACTTAGTAATGATCCTACGCCGATCAGCAGGACTGCTTTGCACTGGATGTCCAAGAATTGGTACGAATATCCGGAACCGGAAAGTTTTCTGCCGCCAACGAACGATTCATTCCGCGAGCCGCCCACATGGCTCAAGCCCGATGAGTGGTTTGAAAGTTAACAAACTATAAAGGAGATAAGTATGTTCCCAAACTCGCAATTTATGGGGCCTCTTTTCTGGATCATCTTAGGGATGATTTACTCGGTATTGATCTACAGTTTCTCGCGCTGGACAAAAAACGCGGGAATTCAAATGAACTGGTGGAAATGGGCGCTCAGTGCCGGCGCTTATATCCTGCTGTCTATGGGGGTAGCAGGCGGGACAACATTGTACAGTGAGGGAGAAGCTCGCGCAGGAATGATCGCGCTAATTTTCTTCCTTATCATCAGCGTCATTGCCTTCGTACTCCTGTTTAGATTTGTGCTAAAATCAAAGTAAAGAGAGAACCATACACGTCGCAACCAAAATTTGCTGGCCGCGCAGCTCGCTGCTATAAAAGCAGCCTGGCATAGCCTGTCAGAATTGGTTGCGGCGTGTACGCCTAGAGGAGCAATGACAAAGATGGCCAACACTCGCCAGGAACAAAAATTACAAACATACGAATTATTGTGCGATGCTGCAATCCAGTTGTTCTCCAGCAACGGCGTGGAAAAAACAAATATCCAAGACATTACCTCAATGGCCGGTGTTTCTGTCGGCTCCTTTTATACCCATTTTAAAAACAAACAAGATCTGCTCGAGCACCTCATGGTGACATTTTCCCAAAAATTTACCGATTATGTGGCCGCGATAATGGATAGACCTTTTGAAAATCTGGAAGATGCCGTACGCACCCATTTCACCGCTGTTTTTGATTACCACGGAAGCCGGCCACAATTATCCCAGCTGTGGACCAGCTACAGAAGCTACATTTCCCAGGAGACCAGCCGCATTTGCGATCAAGAAATCAACGAGTTTCTGCACGCTTTGTACCGCGAGCATTTCTACGCAACAGACTTAGACCCTGAGATCGCCGTACAGGCGACCATCGGTCTTTCTCACCACATAATGACCTGGTGGAATATCGACCGTTCGCGGAAAGATATTAATACGATGATAGAAGGGCTAACAAGTATTGCACTGGGAGGGCTGCATCTGCATATACGCGAGCCTGAAGATACCGCTGCTGCGGGGGAAATCGAATAAGTCGCTTTTTTTAAACATTCCTGAAAATATCCTAATTTCTCTTTTCGCCGTGTGCTGCTTTGCACACCGGCTGTAATTTTATATACAGTTTACCCACAACCGCCCATTTCCCATACTTATACAGGTTTAATTTTCTGCCCGGCAATTTTCTGTATACTTTTTATAAGGAAGTGATGAACACGATGTTTTATATTTTGAGTAACGAAATCAAATTAAAGATCATCGAGAAAGTGCGCATCAACGGCCGCAAATTGCGCTGGATTGGGGCGGGGCTGAGCCTGTTTAGCGCGATTTCGCCCTGGTTCCTCATCCTGGATATACTGCCCAGCTCTTTCGGCCTATGCTTTTTGATTTACTTCTCCATGGTGCTGGGCATGGGGCTGAGTTTTGTCGGCCTGATCTACGATAACCTGGTAGATTTGAGCAAATAGCCCCGGTCTGAGCGCACACCAGAAAATCGCACGCGCCTACACTTCAATGCCAAGAAGATCATCCACATTGCCGCCCGCCTAAACTTAGGGTATAGTTTGGTGGATTGATTTTTACCAAACTATGAAAACGAATTTTCTGAACCGCTACCCAAAACTCGACCGCTTTGTGCACAGCCCAGATTTTATTGCTGTGCTGGCTTTTTCGGTCACCCTTTTCCTATCGTTCAATTTACTGACGCCCACAATGCAAGAAGTGAACTTGTGGGACGAATCGGTCTACGTCAATACCGGGCGCAGTCTAACGCACGGCGAACTACCGATCTTCTCACGCAACCCGCTCATCGGGGTGCTGTATATGCTCACCTATCTGCCCTTCCAAAACTCCGACTTTTGGCTGGTGCAAAGCGTATCGCTGGGGCGGGTGGTGCTGTATGCTTTGCTGTGGTGGAGCGCGTATCTGGCTTTCAAGCGTCTGAACCAATGGGCACCGGCGCTGGTGATGGCCGGATTTTTGTTTACCTCACCCATCCTCACTTCCATTTTGGTCAACCCCAGCGACGCCCTCTTTGCCGCTATGTCTGGGTTTGCCTTGTGGCAGTTGCTGGGATTTTATAAAGATGCCCACCCCCAACATCTTTGGCTGGGGTCTATATTTGTAGGGTTAGCAGCCCTGGCGCGCAATGACGGCCTGGTGCTTTTCGGCGTTTATCTGGCCCTGGTGGTGTTGCTAGTATGGCGCAAACCGGCCTGGGGAAAACGCATTCTGGCTGCTGCGGCGCCTTTTGTGGGCATAATCGGCGGGTATGTGCTGGTCTACGGTCTGGTCACCGGCAGCTTTACGATGGGTTTGGGGGGACGCACCTATGCCGCTTTTCTACAAGGCCAGGCGCATCTCTACCAAAATGACCCGGACTGCAAACTCTCTACGATTAAATGCGGCGTGCAGGCCGTACAGGAAATTTACGGCAGCGAGGAAGAAAACGACAATTCTGTGCTGCGCGCCATCGCCCGCAACCCGCAGGCCTACCTGTATAAATTGAGCGAATCATTACGCAGTCTGCCTTCTCTGTTTCTGAAGACCTACGGCAAATTGAGTACGATCTTACTCTTGTTCTTCTTTGTGCGCGGTGCGCTGCGGCTGGGAGAGGAGAAAGAATGGCTGTTATTGGCCGTGCTGCTGCTGTGGAGCGGCTACCTGGCTGTGTATTTCATTACCTTCTTCCGCTGGGGGTATCTGGCGATGATCTACACCCAAGTCTACGCGCTGGCAGGGATTGGCCTCTCCACCCTGGCGGACAAAACAGGGGAGCGTAAAGAAACGCTGATCTGGAGCATTGCGCTGGTGGTTGCTGCCGGCGTTGGAATTGCGGCAAAAGTGGAAAGCCTGTACCTGATCTCGCTGCTGGCCTTAGCAATTGTGTGGATGGGCAGTTTGGCGAAAGAAAATAAAAAAACAGCCGTCTTGTTCTTATCCCTGGCTGTGGGGATCATGTTCTATCATAGCTTCAATCCCCCGGTCAACCGGACATTGGGCAGCATCCCGGAAGAAGAAGCCTTGCAGGTCATCCGCCAGCAGATCCCGGAGGGCAGCCGCGTGGCTGCCGGGGCACCCGGCTGGGTGTGGGGCGCAGACATGGTCTACGAAGACATGCAAGAAAGCCGGTATAACCAGCTTGCCAGCCCTGAAGACCTTTACCAGCTTTTGGAGGAACGCGGGGTAGCGGCGGTCTATGTAGACCACCATCTCTCCAACCAATCCGCCGCATTATGGGCATTGGTTGAACCTGGGATTGGCACTTATTACGAAACAGTATACAGCGCAAACGAAGGGTCTATCCGCATCTTGCTGGTGCAGCCAAATACGGAATAGAAACACATAATTTTTTATTGGGTAAAGCTTTTACGTCCCTTTTTCACCCCAATGAATCCCCACCGTCCCTAACATTCGCCGCACAAAAGACACCGCGCTAAAACCGGCATCCCTAAAGCGGTCGGCGAGCATTTCGGCATCCAGGAACTTTTCCGTCGAATCCGGCAAATAGGTATACGCTTCGGCATCCCCGGCCACCAGTTTGCCCAAAGTCGGGATCACATAATGGAGATGGAACTCCAGGAAGGGGCGCATCCAGTTCTTGCGCGGGGGTGTTGTATCCAGGCTGGCAACCTTACCGCCCGGCTTGAGCACCCGGTACTGTTCGGCTAGCGTGCGGGGCACATCCGGCACATTGCGCAGTAAAAAGCCGGATACAGCTACATCTGCACAGGCAGGAGCAAACGGCAAATTCTGGGCATCTGCAATCACCCAATCCACCTGATCTCCGCCCGGGCGCTGCTTGCCCACTAAAACCATTTCAATGGTGAAGTCGCTGGCAACTACCCTGGCCTGGGGATATTTCTGCTTGATCTCCAAGGCAATATCGCCCGTCCCTGAGCCTAAATCCAGCACGACGTGATCTGGCTGAATAGCGAGTTTTTGAATGATTTCTTTCCGCCATTTCACGTCCTGCCCAAAAGTCATCAACCGGTTGAGTAGATCATAGCGGTGTGCAATGCGTCCAAACATGTTTTGGACATATTCTCCTCGTTCAGAGCCTTTTAAATGTGTCATTGTTACTCATCCTTTGGTAAATTGCCAGGGGGAAAGCTTGGTATGCAGGAAATCCACCGCAAAATACATTCCCAGCCCCAGCAGGCTCATTGCCAACACCCCGGCGTACATCTTGGGGTAGTCGAACAATGTACTTCCATAATAATAAATGTAATATCCCAGGCCGCGCTGCGTGGCAATTAATTCCACAATATACAAGACCGCCACAGCCGTGCCAATCGACTGGCGCAGGGCGGTGAGAATGGCGGGGATGCTGGCAGGCAGATAGACAAAGCGGAACAAGCCGCGCCGCCCGGCCCCCAGACTGCGTACTGAATAAATCAGCTCCGGGGTAATGGCAGCCGCCTGATCGCGCACCAGCACCAAAATCTGAAAGAACAAGATCAGAAAAATGATCGTGATTTTTGAAACATCATTGATCCCCAAAAACAAGATCACCACGGGCACAAACACCACCTTCGGGATCGGGTAGAGCAAATAGATCAATGGGGAAACAAGTTCATTCAAGCGTTTATACTGCCCCAAAAGCAACCCGGCCGGCGCGGCAACCAGCACAGAAAGGAACATGGAAACAGACACCCGCCACAAGCTTGCCAGGAAATGTTCGCCCAAATCACGTCCAATCTCCTGGAAAAATACTTGCAGCACCACGACAGGGGAAGGCAAGATATTTTCGTTCACGATCCAGGCCAACACCTGCCAGAGCGCTCCAATTGCCAGTGCAGAGAGGCCGACCTTTTTTAAACTCATAGGCTGACCTCCAACATCTCCCGCAGTTGGTTGCATACCTGCGTATACGCAGGGGTCAGAATATAATCCGGCTGACTGGAGGATGGGTTTTCTACGATTTGTGATGTGTGGTTTGGCGGCTGTGTGAGCACGAGTATTTGTTCCCCCAATTGAGCGGCTTCTTCGATGGCATGCGTGACAATCACGGTGGTGAGGTTGTGTTCTTGCCGCAGCGTGCGCACCAATTCTACCAGACTCTGGCGAGTTGGGGCATCTAATGAGGCAAAAGGTTCATCCATCAGCAGCAAATCCGGCCCAAGCGCCAGGGTGCGGGCAATGGCAGTGCGCTGACGCTGTCCGCCAGAGATTTGCCCCGGATACTTATCCCGCACCGAATCCAACCCCAACTGGCTCAACCAGTAATCCGCCGCTTCCTGCCCACTGCTGGCAGAAAGGTCTTCCGGTGCGTGGCGGCCGTCTGGCCCATAGAACTGCCGGATACGCAGCCCCAGGCTGGCATTTTGCGTCACAGTTGCCCAGGGGAGCAAACCATAATCCTGCAAGATCAACCCGGTTTGCGGGCGCGGCTTGGTAAGAGGCTGGCCGTCAATGCGCACCTCTCCGCGTTGGGGGAAACGCAGCCCGGCCAACATATACAGCAAGGTGCTTTTCCCACAGCCCGAAGGCCCCAAAACAGCCCAAGCTTCACCTTTGTCCACCTGCCAATTAAATTTATCAAAAACGGGGGCCTGCTCTGGGTATTGAAAATGAATTGTGTTCAATTGAATCATGAAATATTTCGCTCAACTTGTAATTCAAATATGATAACAGATTATTCGATTATAATGGATGCCCGGTTGCATATTTCTCTATCACCAATAAGGACAAAAAAGAGAAGAAGATGAAGAGACTCCTTACACCTAAGCTGATTTTGATCTTATTCATCTTGATAAACTTGATTGCCGGGCTTTTCATTGTGCCAGACTACGGCCGAAGCATCGACGAATCGCAGGAAACCGACCGGGCCTATGTGGCTTTGCGGCGTTATGCCTTACAGGACCCCGGCGACCCGGTGAAGGAATATGAAGCTTTGGGGGTAAACCAATATTACGGCACTGCACTAATGGTCGTTTTCCTTTTTTTTGAGAACAACTTACAACCCATTCTGCACACTTTCCCCAATGTGATTATCCACTACATGATCTTTGTGTCTTTCATGGCGGGATTGTATGCCTTATTTGTGGTAGCCCGCCGCCTGGTCGGGGATTGGGCTGCGCTGGCCGCGGCACTGTTGTACGGCACCCAACCTTTGTTTTTTGGGCACGCCTTCATTAACCCCAAAGACATCCCCAGCATGTCGATCTTCATCATCACCACCGCTGCCGGTTTATGGATGGCGGACAAACTGCATCTAATTGCCCCTCCAAAAAGTAATATCTTCCAGGAACTCCGGTCACGCATGCAACAAGATTGGGAGAATCTATCTCCGGATGTAAATCGATGGATGAAGCGTTTGAATTGGTTGTGGCTGGCAATGTCCCTCCTCTGGATCACAGGGTTTGCGAAGTGGGGCGTACGTCTGCTGATTACCAGCAGCTATCAGGCTTCGCCGGGAAGCTGGCTGGGGCGGTTGTTTGCCAGGATGGCGCCAAACGCAGACCTGATTCCGGTAGAAGATTATGTTTCCCGCGGGGTATCGCTGGCAGATACTGTGCTTGTCCCGATGGTGATTGCACTTTCCATTGTGACTCTGGCTGCCAACTTATGGGCGATAAAAAGCACCCGCCAGAGTGTATGGCAGGAAACCTTCGCTTTTTACGCTGGCATCGACAAGCCGCTGCGCAGGAAGTATTGGCTGCCGGTGATTGCTGCCGGGGCGGTGTGGGGCTTATCGATTTCTACGCGCGCCACCAACATTGCCGCAGGGGCAATGATCGGATTTTATCTTCTGCTGCGATTGCGAGAAAAAGCCATTCTCCCGCTTGTGGGATATACCCTTTCCACAGTAATTGCTACGATCCTGACCTGGCCGTATTTGTGGTATTTTGGGTTAAAAGGTTTCATCGGTGCAATGGGCGTATTTGCCAATTATCCCTATGTTGATGGGCGTATGTGGTTCCACGGCATCATCTCTCACAGCGAAATCCCGCGCACATTCATGCTGCAAATCATCCCAATCCAATTTACAGTTCCCTTAATGGCGCTGGCTTTGGTAGGGATGGGCCTGACCGTGGTGTATGCCTGGCGCAACCGTTTACCGCGGTTGGAAATCTTTATTTACTTTTGCTGGATTTTCCTTCCGATCCTTTATACCGCAGTGGCTAAACCCACGTTATATAATAATTTCCGCCAATTTTTCTTCATTACGCCGCCCTTGTTCCTGTTCGCAGCGGTAACCATTCAAGAAATTCAAAACTGGATCTCTAGCCAAATTTCCCGGCAGCCCTTACGCCAGGCTATCTTGGTGGGACTGCTGATTGCCGCTTTGCTGCCCGGAATGATTGAAATTGTCCGGCTGCACCCTTACCAGTATGTGTATTACAACCAATTGGTCGGCGGGCCAGAGGGCGCAGTGGGCGTGTATGAGATGGATTATTGGGCGATCTCCTACCAGGAAGCTTTTGAATATCTCAATGCAAATGCCCCGCAAAATGCCAAAATATTGATCCGCGGGGGAAACGACCTGCCGCTTGTTTATGCGCGGAAAGATTTAGACCTTGCTGGCGCATACCAGGAGATTGATACTCACACGGTGCGGGAATACGATTACGTGCTGATGACCACCAACCACCGGCACGAAACCCCAAACACCGACTTTAACGCCCTAAAGACCATCTACACGGTTACGGCAGGGGATGCGCCGTTGGCGTATATAAAAATTGTGAATCCGTAAAACCATTTTTCTGTATAAAAAACAGCCCGCTCTATTTTGGAGCGGGCTATTTTTTAGCTAACTAAATTGGTTTACTTACCAATCTCAATTACGGCAAAAAGGAAGCATCCACCGAATCTGCATAAGCAGGAGAAGCGTCTAGTAAACCTTTTTCGTGCAGCCAGGCCAAAGAATCATCCCATTGGGCCTGGGTAGGAACTGAAGCAGTCACATAGGGAGGCAGGGTAAAAGTTTCTGCCACAGGGGCGGGAATCAACTCCAGTTCAGCCAACAGATCGTTAAACTGCGCCGGATCACTATTCAAATCGGCGACTGCTTTTTCAATCGCAGCCAGGAACCCGCGCACTGCTTCCGGCTTTTCCTGCACAACATCTACACTAAAGGTAATCACGCTGGTGCCCACTTCGGGCAGGGTGCTGTCATCCGTCACCAGGGTCGCACCCTGGAAGATCGCGAGGGAAGTCACCGGTTCGGGGAGCGTTGCGGCAGGCAGTTCGCCGGACAAAAGCAAAGCTAACCGGTCGGGAATGCGGGGGACGGCGATAGTATTGATCTCATCAGGGGATAATCCTTCATTCTGCAGCACCCGGTCTGTCATATATTCAATCACTGTGCCTTCGGAGATACCCACTTCTACACCTGCAAGGTCTGCGGGGGTTTCAATATTGGAACCCGGGGCCGCCAAAATGCTGAATACCGGGGAATCGGCAGAAGCCGCCCGCGCAAAGCGCACGATCACCACTTCTGGTTCAGCCTGGTTATAAAACATGGCCGAAACAATTTCATTGATCATGCCATCCACTTGCCCCGCCTGCATCAATTGATCGCGCTCCGGGCCAGAATTAACCGGCACCAGCTCGACATCTAGATTCTCTTCAGCAAAATAACCTCGTTCTTGCGCCACATGCATCGGGAGTGCATCCAAGATCGGCAGCACGGCAATGCGTAAAGACTGCGGTTCGGATGAGGTACCCCCACAAGCTGTCAGGAAAACCAGCATTAAAACAATCAAAGGAAAAACCTTTTTCATTATTTACTTCTCCTAATTTTAGTTTGGGAAATGATTGTATCTTTGGGGGAATTTTTTGTAAAGCGAAGTTTTATGCGGTTGATTTCTTGCCAGAACAACAGCGCAGCAGTTAGTTTTTGGGTAACATGAAATAAAACGTACTGCCTGCGCCTTCTTGCGACTTTGCCCAAATCTCGCCGCCGTGCCGTTCAAGAATCTTTTTGCATACCACCAACCCTACACCGGCTCCTTCATATTTCCTTTCGGGGTGCAGCTTCTGGAAGATGGTAAATACCTGGCCGGCATACCGTTCAGCATCAAACCCAATGCCATTATCTTCCACCGAGAAACGATAGGTTTTATTCATCTCTTGTGCCTTGATCTTGATTTGCGGCGGCTGCTCATCACAAAACTGGATCGCATTTTTGATCAAATTTTGGAAAACCAGGGAAATTTGGGCAGCATCTACGGATAAAGTGGGTAGAGAGTCGTAAGAAATTTGCGCCCCGGTCTGCTCAATCAACAACGAAAGGTCCAACAGCGTATCTTGCAGCAGTTGGGTAAGGTCGGTAGAGACAAATTCCTTTCCGCGGGTGCTGATCCGCGAATAAACCAGCAAGCCATCGATCAAGCGCCGCATGCGCAGCGCGCCATCCACAGCAAAGTCGATCAGTTCATGCCCGGAAGCATCAATCTGATCCCCATATTTCCTTTTAAATACCTTCATATGATTGGTTACCATGCGAAGGGGTTCTTGCAGGTCATGGGAGGTTACATAAGAGAATTGCTCAAGATCGTTATTCTTATCTTGCAGCATGTCCAAGGCTTTGACCAAAGTTGCTCTTTCTTCTTGCAGTTCTTCCTTTACCCGCGCTTCCGATTGAATAGTAGTTTCGAGCCCGGTGAACAAGATATCTAACGCATACACGCTGATGGCGCTGAGAAAAACTAAATTTGAGGAAACGGCTATCCAGGAACCCAGGTTATGGGAAGCAACCAAGGGCGCATCAATCCATTCAAATTGGATCACCAGGCCAAACAATATGCAAAATATCAGGTTAGCTATAATGGAATATCGCGAAAAACGAATAGGAAAGATAAGGCCAGAATAAATACTGACGGCCAACAGGTAGAGTAAGCCGGGTCCCAAAGCGCCTAAAAAGAACAGCAGCACTACAGAGAGGCTGTAAAGCGTGATAACAAAAAGGATTTTCCGGGTGAGCATCTTCAACCTGGCGTTGAAAACGATAAAGACAAAGAAAAACAATGCTACGGTATCCAGCAAAGCCAGGAGGGGGAGTTTGCCTATTAATGAAACGACCACACCGGGCACCCATGCAATCAGGCTGACTGGCAGCAAGTAAATTAAGGTAGTGACAAAAAGCTTATTCCGCCAATAATCCAGACTTTGGAATTCGGCAGCCGAAGATACGTTTAAGTTCCTTTCAATATGCTTTTTATATTTTGACCACAGCCCCATTGGTTACATCACTCATCACTGAAACTAATAAAACGGTTGAGAACCTGAGATGTTCTCCCCCATCTAAACGCGCATAGGAGTTATATGATACCCCAATTCTAATGAAAGAATACGAATCAGTCCAATACCCATTACAACGATCTGCCGAATTCGGCAAATCAAATGTTCATCCGGCAAGGAGAAGTTTACGAATCCACCCCTGTGCTGGTTTTTCATATAAATGAAATAACAAGAATGCAGCTGGTATCAAAATACCTAAATAGAGATAAAAGTGGAACGCTGCCGTCCCGGGGAACACACGCTCCAGGCGTTCTAACAAATAGGTTTGGTAGACCTGCACCATCGGTGACTGCAATAAGTAGATGGAAAAACTGATCTCTCCCAAACGGACAAATAGGGGCTTTTGGAGCAATTGTGCTGCCCAGCCAATATCGTTAGCCAAAACAAGAATGACCGCAAGGTAAAAAGGTGCCAGTATGCCATTATTGAATGTGACTCGCCCGCCTAAAAGGGAAGCGGCTTTGCCGCGATAAAACAAGATGAGTATGAAACCAACGGCGAGCAAAAGCAACAGAACCAGATTTACAGCTGGATTTATCTTGCGATCTCTTCCTTTTTCCCGATAATATAGCCCTCCCCATATCCCTACCAGGAAAGTGTTAAAGTGTAAGATGGGATTATATAACAGGAAACCATTCCAAAAAGCCCCGCCATCATAAAGCACATTCAATAGAAAATAAAAGACCCCCTGACTAAGGAGCCATACAAAAATAGTAAAACGCGTGGAAAATTCTGATCCCTTCTTTACCAACCAGGCCACTACCAAAGGGAATATGAGGTAAAAGGCAAAGAAAACAGACATCGCCCAGGCAGGACCGTTGAATGCCAAGGCATACTCTGGCACCCATGATTGAAGAAGAAACAGATCTAAAAATAACCCTGTCAAATTATGCGCATCATCTCCATACCGAAAGGGGATCATGGCTAGAATGGCCACAAAATACAACGGGTAAAAACGCGAAATCCGTTTAATGACAAATTCTTTCCAATTGATTCTTCGCCCTTCTTGAGGATAATACACATACGTCATGATGAATCCGGAAAGCACGAAGAAAAAGCCAAGAATAAACGGGCCGTCCGCTGGAATATGCCGCCAGGGTTCCACCGTAAAAGGATAATAGGCTCCCCCGTAGTGCGTGATCACAACTAAAATTGCAGCAATAAAACGCAGAAAAGTAAGTTGGTCAATTCTCTTTTTCTTCATCAGCATTCACTCTTTTTTCCCCCACGCCTGTCTCAAAAACTTGCAGCCACCGTGGATACCCGCACGAGTTCTCCACGGGCAAATGAGGAACCGTATCCCTCGAAAAGGCGTAGGCAGCAATTGTTTCAAGGATATGGTCCTGTTTCCCCTCACCAAACACTTCCAATCCTACCGTCCACCACAACTGCGGGCTATCCTGCACGCTTACCTTGGTGAGTTCAACCCCGCCGCCGCAAGCCGGCACATCTTCATCCGCAGATACCAGATGGATCTTCCCCTGCTCCGAAACCGAAAAATAATACAACCAGCGTTCTTTAGTTATGCCAATCCACTGCGCATCTTGCTGCACAGGCAGAAAAGGAAATTCACCTAAAGGAAAGCTCCATTTAACCCAATGCTCTACTATCCCCACCGCATGGGGGTGGAATACATACCCCTCTCTGGCTGCACGCCGCTGCTTTGCCTCAAAACGTCCTTCACGTAGTTTTATCCCCAAATTATCACCATCTATCCACAGATAATAATCGGTGCGCGGCGAAGGCGGTATAGGTGGCTGTCCTTTTCCCAGCGACGAGAACCATGCGTGTACAGAAGCAGAGATTTGGCCTTGGAAAAACCAGCGGGTTTCGAGCGTTTGAATGCTAAACATGGTAAATTCCCTTGTTTTATTGTACAGGAATTTATAACTATAGCCTGATTCACTCGATATGTCTATAAAACACGGCTTATTTATTTTCCTCCAACGAAGTATTAATACTTATCTTACATCTATCCATTATCCTTATAGTGTATCTTTGGACTATAGGTCCAATTTAAAAAAATAAATCTGCTTACCCCTAATGCAACACAATTATTGGTAAGAAGGAGGCACTACATGTCTAAAATTATAGGAATTGATTTGGGAACCACGAACAGCGTTGTTGCTGTGATGGAAGGTGGAGACCCGACCGTGATTACCACCGCAGAAGGTTCGCGTTTAGTACCTTCTGTTGTAGGGTTTAGCAAAAACGGCGAGCGTCTTGTCGGCCAGACAGCCAAACGCCAGGCTGTGATCAACCCAGAAAATACCGTATACTCGATCAAGCGTTTTATTGGCCGCCGCTACGATGAGGTGGAGCAAGAACGCAAGATTGTTTCTTACGATATAACCCAAGGCCCCAGCGGTGAGGCGCGGGTGAAAATCCCCCAGACGGGCAAAGAATACAGCCCGCAGGAAATCTCCGCCATGATCCTTGCCAAGATCAAAACCGATGCAGAAGCCTATTTAGGCGAGCCGGTTACCCAGGCAGTGATTACCGTCCCGGCTTACTTTAACGACAGCCAACGCCAGGCCACCAAAGACGCCGGCAAGATCGCCGGGTTGGAAGTGCTGCGGATCATTAACGAACCGACAGCCGCCGCATTGGCCTATGGGCTGGATAAAAAAGACCAAGAAACCATTTTGGTCTTCGACCTGGGTGGTGGTACTTTCGATGTTTCCGTCCTGGAAGTTGGCGACGGCGTGATCGAAGTAAAATCCACCAATGGTGACACCCACCTGGGTGGTGATGACTGGGACGAGAAAATCGTCAATTATCTGGCAGACGAATTCAAGAAACAGCAAGGCATCGACTTGCGCCAGGATCGGCAGGCACTCCAGCGTCTGCGTGAGGCTGCCGAAAAGGCTAAGATCGAACTTTCCACTGTGATGGAAACCGAAGTCAACCTGCCGTATGTCACCGCCGACTCCAGCGGCCCGAAACACCTGGTAATGAAGCTCAGCCGTGCCAAATTTGAGCAGCTGACCGAAGATCTGGTAGAACGGATCAAATCGCCTTTCCACGCTGCCCTGAAAGACGCAGGCTTGAAAGCCGGCGACCTGGACGAGGTTGTGCTGGTGGGTGGTGCTACCCGTATGCCGATGGTGCAGGAATTGGTTGAATCCCTGACCGGCAAAGCGCCCCATAAAGGCGTGAACCCCGACGAAGTTGTTGCCGTTGGCGCAGCCATTCAGGCGGGCGTGTTAGGCGGCGAGGTCAAAGACGTGCTCTTGTTGGATGTCACCCCGCTGACCCTGGGGATTGAAACCCTCGGATCGGTGATGACCCCGATGATCGAACGCAACACCACCATCCCGGTGCGCAAGAGCGAAGTCTTCTCCACAGCAGAAGACAGCCAGACTGCCGTCGACATTCACATCCTGCAAGGTGAGCGAACCATGGCAGGCGACAATATGAGCCTCGGCCACTTCCGGCTGGAAGGTATTCCGCCGGCGCCGCGCGGCATTCCGCAGGTAGAAGTGACCTTTGACATCGACGCCAACGGTATTTTGAACGTCACCGCCAAAGACAAGGCTACCGGCAAAGAGCAAAAGATCACCATTACGGCCAGCACCAACCTGAACGAGAACGAAATCGACCGCATGGTGAACGAAGCCAAGTCCCATAAAGCGGACGACGAGAAACGCCGTGAATTGATCACCGCCAAGAACAATGCCGACAGTATGGCCTACCAGACCGAAAAGACGCTCAACGAATTGGGCGATAAGGTTCCGGACGACGATAAAAGCAACATCCAGGAGCAAATTGCCTCACTGCGCAAAGCTGCCGAAGGTGATGACCTCAACGACATCAAGCAGCAAACCGAAAAGCTGCAAAACGCCTTCCATGCGCTCAGCCAGCAGTTGTATGCCCAAGAAGGGCAACAACAGCAAGGCGCCGCCCCCGGCGGTATGCCCGGCGCCGATTTCCCCAACTACGGCGGGAACGGACACAGCAGCAACGGTAACAGTGCGGGCGATAAGGATGACGAAGGCGAAATTCTCGAAGGAGAATTTACCGAGCAGTAAACAGCTGCATAAAAAAGCAGAACCACCCTCTCTCGATTAAAGAGATAAGGGGTAAGCAGGGCTGAGACATCTCAGCCCTGCTTTTGTGTTACAAACCAAAAAGAATCTATACAATGTACTGTGCTGCTTGCTTTTCTTTTTTATCTGGTTTATCTTTGAATTAATTTACTAATTTTTAAGCTAAAAAAGGAATGAGCTATGGCTGACAACAAAATTGAACTGCGCGATGTGATCGAAAGTGACTTAGAAGTATTTTACGAAAACGAATCGGACCCCGAAGCCATCTATATGGCTGCCTTCACACGGGAAGACCCAACCGACCGCTCAGCCTTCGATGTCCATTGGGCCAAAGTGCTGTCAAAAGAGGATGTCCTGATCCAAACCATCCTGTGCGATGGCAAAGCAATCGGCTCTGTGCTCAAGTTTGAAATGTTTGGAGATACCGAACTCAGCTACTGGATCAACAGAGCCTACTGGGGGCGGGGTATTGCTACCCAGGCCGTCAAATTATTCCTTGAGTTGCTAAAAGAGCGTCCGCTGCACGCCCGTGCCGCGAGTGATAATCATGCTTCCATCCGCGTGCTGGAAAAATGTGGATTCAAGCAGATCGGCACAGAGAAAGGCTTTGCCAATGCGCGCGGCAAAGAAATTGAAGAAGCCGTTCTAATTTTAGAAAAATAGCGCATTTTCCCACCCATTTTCCA
Source organism: Anaerolineales bacterium (assembly GCA_963675375.2). Lineage (GTDB taxonomy): Bacteria > Chloroflexota > Anaerolineae > Anaerolineales > UBA11579 > UBA11579. The sequence continues at coordinate 709,552 of OY776212.2, forward strand.
TTCTCATCTTCCCTTAAAGTATCCCCCTTGACGATCCTTAGAATTTAATATACAATTCAATCAATGATACAATGATACAATAAGACAAAGATACAATCTTATTAAATTTTTACCGTAGAAAGGAGAACGGGTACCGGCATGAAGATACAAGTCGATCTCACCGAACATGTACCCATCTACATCCAGATTATGAACCAGATCAAGCACATGATCTCTACCGGTGATCTAAAGCCGGATGATCAGCTCCCTACCGTGCGCCAATTAGCCGCAGACTTGCGTGTGAACTTTAACACCGTGGCCCGCGCATACCGAATACTGGATGAGGAAGGGATTATCTCGACCCAACACGGGCGCGGCACATTCATCTTAGAACCCGAGTCGGAACAACGCACAGAACGAATGCGGCAGAACGGACTGAAACGGTTAGCCAACTACTTCCTAAACGAAGCCTATAACCTCGGTTTTAAAGCAGAAGAGATTCGCAAACTACTTGACGAAAAGATTTCCGTCTGGGAGGAAACTGGCTCTCCTCCTAACCAAGATGACCTGACTTAATAATTACTCATTATCCAAAATGGAGGATTGTGATGAACTCTAGAAATTACGCTATGCTGCAAACTCGCCAAATGGGCAAACAAAAAGAACCCACCCGCATAAACGGAATCGCCGGGTCACTCTTTTTCCTGTTTCTTATGATTAGCATGGTTGGCTCGATATGGATGGGCGTGCGCGGCTTTGATCCGATTATAGTTATCATTTTTGCTGTGATCACTTTCTTTATCGGCATGTACTTCCTGATGGGGTTAAAGATCGCCGACCAATGGGAAAAAGCAGTCGTACTCCGCTTTGGGAAATACCGCGGCCTAAAAGGCCCCGGCATGTTCTGGCTGATCCCGGTGGTAGACACCATCGCTGCCTGGATTGACCACCGCGTGATGGTCTCTCCCTTCAGCGCAGAGAAAACCCTCACCAAAGATACCGTTCCGGTAGACGTGGACGCCGTGTTGTTCTGGGTGGTATGGGATGCCGAAAAGGCCGCCCTGGAAGTTGAAAACTATCAAACCGCCATCACCTGGGCTTCTCAGACCGCTCTGCGTGAAGTTATCGGCGCCCTAGACCTGGCCGACATTCTGATCGGCCGCGCCAAGATGGACGCAGACCTGCAAAAGATTATCGATAACCGTACCACCCCGTGGGGGATCAGCGTACAGTCTGTTGAAATCCGCGATATCGTTATTCCGCAGGAACTGGAAGACGCCATGTCTCGCCAGGCGCAGGCCGAACGCGAACGACAGGCACGTGTGATCTTGGGTGAATCGGAGAAACAAATTGCCGAATCCTTTGCAGAGGCCTCGGTGGCCTACCAAAACAACCCCACCGCACTGCACTTGCGGGCAATGAACATGTTATTCGAAGGCCTGAAAGAAAAAGGTGCCATGGTAATCGTCCCCAGCAGCGCAGTGGATACCATGAACCTGGGTGGTCTGAGCGGAATGATTGCCCTGGCAAACCAGGCCAATGCCCAAAAAGAATAGTGCTATTATGTAAAGTTGCAGAAGGAAAATTTCTTTTCCTTCTGCAACCAATCTGGAGATACTTATGTCCGGTGCCCATGTCGCCATTCAGGCGCAGGAAGAAACAAAGAAGAAACAACAAGAGGAAGAGGAAATGACTCCTTATAACACGAATCAATTAGAAGAAGATTGGGAATTTAAGATTGTCCGATCTCAGACCAACGCATTTAAGAAATACGATACGATTGAACGCGTGAAAGCAGAAGAATCAATTGCCGGGTGGATCTTGGTAGAAAAATTTGATGACGGCCGGCTGCGGTTTAAACGTCCGCCCAATGCCAAGAAAAATGATTACAACTTGCCGCAGGGAATTGACCCATACCGCACCACTTACGGGATGGGCGAGGGCGGCCTTATTGCGCTCATCCTAGGAGGTATCGCAGCAGGTTTGGGTGTGGTTTTCTTCTTGCTGTGGGTATTTGGTGCGCTATAGGATGCACATATGGGATATTTGCATGGCTCTGTTACCGCTGCCCATCATGCACGTGAAAAACGCCGTAGAGAGGAAGAAGAGGAAGAAGAAATGACCAAATACACCTCCGAAGAACTCGATAAAAATTGGGAGTTTAAAATTGTGCGCTCTTTGAGCAACGCTTTCCATAGACCGGAAGTGTTTCAAGCCTTACTGCAAGAAGAATCCATCGCAGGCTGGGAGCTGGTAGAAAAACTGGACGATCGCCGGGTGCGCTTCAAGCGGCCCCGCGACGCCCGCCGCAAAGACATCAACCTCCCACCGGGATACGACCCATACCGCAGCACCTACGGCAGTATGGCCGTCCGCAACACCTCTTTGGTGATCGGCATCCTTACGCTGGTATTGGTGATGGGAATCTCGCTGCTGGGCATCTTCTCAAACGGCGAAACGGGATTCTTCACCGAGGAAGTTATCTCCGCAGTCATCATGTTTTTTGTGTTGGTGGTCATAATTGCAAGCCTGATCGCTCGTAAAAAGATATGACCAAAACCTTCTGACATCCAACCAGACAGCGGTTACAAAAACAGGGATGTCACAGCAATGAGGCATCCCTGAAATGCGCCAGGCACTTTTACAATTTACAAATCTACCAGCCTTATGGGCAGGGAACCAGAACCCAATCTTCCCACTGTAACACTACCGGTTCTGCTTCGCTGCGCGTGGAAGCTGGCAGCATATAGTAATCTACCGCTGCGTCCTGACAGGCCAACTGCCTTTCAGCGCCTTCCAGCTGGTAGAAATTCTGCGCAAATTGGATGCGCTGCCACCATTCCAGCACCTGGCTGCCCTTGTATGGGTGACTTTTCCAGTCCACATACACTGCACGTTGGGCACCCAGCCGAAAGCCGGTCTGGCCGGTAGGGATCAAAAACACCGTATCTTCTGGTGTATTGTTTTGCACCATTTGATAAAACGGGTACACCGGGTCGGTGGTGCTGTCGGCATATTCGCCGGGCAGCACACGGAACAGGCCATAAGCCGCAATGCTCTGCACCAGCAGGGCGATTGGCACGAACAGCAGCACCCAGCGGCCTGCAGACAAATGCAGGTGCGCCAGCACCTTAACAACAGCAAACAAACCCGCAGTAAGCACGGTCAGCTGCGCCACGGTATAAAGATAGCCGCTGGCCCGCCATGGCATCAAGATAGCGATATTCATATCGCCGCTGAGCGCCACATAAGCGATCCCGGCAGACATATACGCCACAGTTGCCAGTAGAATCCAGCGCAACGGCCCACGTCCGCGCCAGGAAAACAACCCCAACGCCACCAGCACCACGCCGGTATGCACCCATTCGGTGGTATCCCACCAGCGGCTGGGCAGGGTATGGTGCGGCACCCGGTTGAGCGCCAAAATCTGGTTGGCCTGCGCCGTATACGGGTCGGCCATTTGCGTCAGCATATAGACGACCAGGGGCAGCACAAAAACGGCGTAGATCAAGACCACCTGCCAGGCTGCTCGCTTTTCTCGATGCGAGAACAGGTAGAGGGCTAAAACCCCCACAATCGCCCCGGTATGGATCAAGAAACTGGCATGGAACAAGGCCGCTGTCCCCAACAGCCCGGCAGCCCAACGCCAGCGGCGGTAAGGCAGCAGCGCCAGGGCAGGGAAGATCAGCATACTGAAGGCAGCCGGTTCGACATAATAGCGAAAGGAGGCAAACCCGCCAAAGGAATAGTAAAAGCCAAATTTATTCCAGGCTTTCGCAATCCAAGGCATGCCCCAGCTGTCGAACAGCGCCGAGAGTTGAAACACCGGCCACAAGGACAGCAGATAAATGGTGATAACGGCCAGGCAAAAAGCTGCCCGCCACGCCGCACTTTCCTGCTGTTTTTCCCCGGCGGCCATCTGCCACAAGGCGTTCGCCATCAGGCCAACCCCTGCCAGGAAGATCAGACGAGAAAACACATCCAGCACAGTTACCGCAGGCGCCAGGATATGCAGACGGTCTAAGCCCATTACCAACACGGTAAAAGCAATATGCAGCGGTTTTGTTTGCGCAAACCAGTCATTCTCAAGATAAGGATGAAGGCCGGACAGGCGCAGCCCCTGGATAAAATAGGTGTGTTGGTTATCGACGTATAAGCCGCTCCACGGCTGGGTACTGAAAAAACAGCCCACCAGGAGCACGCCCCACAGCAGCAAGCCGCCCCATACGGCCAACTGCCGCCATTGTTTTTCTGCCACCAGGCGGCAGATTGCAGCCAACCCGTTCATTGACATCCTCCAAATCTAAAAGTGACCGGTATTGTAACATTTAAAGAGGCAAGCAGTTCAAAAAAAATGTTACCCAAGATATGTTTCACGTGAAACCAGCTGTAAAGACTGATGACAGAGCGTTTCACGTGAAACATAGACACGTAAATCATTAATATAGGACAAAACATGAAAACTAATCGTACTTTAGGCATATTCGTCATTATCGCCGTAGGAACACTGCTCGTATTCCTGCTCATCACCCAAAGCGACACCTTTTTTGCCGCCATCAATCCTCTTTTGATGATTGCTGCCGGTGTCGGTTTGGGGATATTTTTCGCCCACCGCTTCGGGCTAGGCTGGGGGTTATACGGCGCCGGAGCGCTCACCATGATCGCCTCCCAGGTGCTGCATATCCCCTTTAATACCTATATCCTCAACCCGATGGTGGACAAAATGGGGCTAGAACCTCTGCCCGGCAGTTCCGATCTGCTGATTGCAGCCCTCTTATTTGGCCTCTCTGCCGGGGTATTTGAAGAAACCGCCCGTTACATCTTCCTGCGCTTTTGGCGCAAAGACGCCCGCAGTTGGAAGAAAGGGCTCATGTTTGGGGCAGGGCATGCCGGCATTGAAGCGATTGCCATTGGTTTGATTGCTTTCCTCTCCTTCATGCAGTTGGTTGCCTACCGACAGATGGACCTGCAAACGCTCCAGAACACCATCAGCGACCCCGTCCAACTAGAACAGTTGCAAACCACCGTCTCCACTTTTTGGAGCGCACAATGGTACGAGCACCTGTGGGGTGCGCTGGAACGCTTTAGCGTGCTGCCGATTCAATTGGCAGCGACCTTGTTGGTGATGGAAAGCCTGCGCCGCAAAAATATCTTGTGGTATTTGGCCGCCATCCTCTGGCACACCGCCGTGGATGCCCTGGCCGTGTTTGGCGGGCAGACCTGGCCTATTGCCACCGTTGAACTCGGCGTCGTGCTGTTCGGTTTGGTCGGCTTAGGGATCATCTTTGCACTGAAAAAGCGGCAAACCGAACCTGATCCCCCCGCCGAAGCCCCCGAAATCGTCTCACCCGCGTCCCCCGTGCTGCCTGGCAGCCTGGCGCAAGAACAATCTATTTCATCAGATTCACTGGAAGAAAGCCGTTATGAATGAACCTATGATCCAAACCCAAAATCTTACCAAGGTCTTCGGCAAGAATATTGCTGTTGACCACCTCACTTTATCCATCTCACCAGGAGAAGTGTTTGGCTTGCTCGGCCCAAATGGGGCAGGTAAAACCACCACAATCCGCATGCTATCCGCACTAATATCCCCGACGGAGGGGAGTGCGCAGGTCTCCGGGTTCGATGTCAGCAAAAATGGCTATGAAATCCGCAAGAACGTCGGGATACTGACCGAATCACCCGGCATGTATGACCGTCTGAGCGCCGAGCGCAACCTGTCCTTTTTTGCCAAACTGTATGAGGTAGAGAATATCCCCCAACAGGTAGAAACGTACCTGCGCATGCTGGGGCTTTGGAACCGGCGGCACGAAGAAGTTGGCACATTCTCTAAGGGGATGCGGCAGAAATTAGCCATTGCCCGTGCGCTGCTGCATGAGCCGGGCGTGCTCTTTTTGGATGAACCTACCAGCGGCCTGGACCCAGAAGCCTCCCGCATCGTGCGAGAATTCATCTCTGAACTGAAGCAGGAAGGCCGTACGATCATCATCTGCACCCACAACCTGAACGAAGCCGACCGCTTGTGTGACCGGGTTGCGGTGTTCAGTTCTCGTTTGCTGGCCCTGGATTCACCCACGAATTTACGCCGCCAGTTGTTTGGCCGCAAGGTGGTTTTTCATCTGGCAAACGCCAGCGAAGCCCTGGCACAAGCAGCCCGCCAGCATACTTTCGTACAAAACACAGAGGTTGTAGACGACAAACTTGTGGTCACCCTCAGCGATCCCGAAGAACAAAATCCCACCCTGATCAACACCCTGGTGGGGGCAGGGGCGGAGATTCGCTTTGTTGGCGAACTGCGCCGCTCCCTGGAAGATGTATATATTAACTTAGTAAACGCCCAGAAGGAGAAGTAGCGATGACAAAAGTCTGGGAAATTGTCCGTAAAGAATGGTCTGAAGTATTCAAAAACCGCTTTGTATTGTTTGCAGTCGCCTTTATGCCGCTGCTGTTCACTGCCATCCCGTTGGGAATCTTGTATTCCATGCGGGGGAGCGCCAGCACAGAATTAACCGCTGTTATGACAGACGTACCTGCGGAAATGTCTTCTTTGTGTGAAGGTCTTTCCGGAGCGGCTTGCAGCCAATACTTCCTCATTTCGCAGTTTCTGATCTTGTTCCTGATGATGCCGATCATCATCCCGGTGACGATTGCGTCTTACAGTATTGTGGGCGAAAAATCCACCCGCACCCTGGAACCCGTATTGGCAACCCCGATCACCACCTTAGAACTGCTTTTAGGCAAAGCCCTGGCAGCCGTGATCCCAGCATTGGTGGTCACCTGGTTATCGTATGGGACGTTTGTCATCGGCACCAGCATCCTGGCTATAGAACAGTCCCTGGTCAGTATGGTGGTCGAGCCGATCTGGCTGCTCTCAATCTTTGGCATTGGCACACTGCTTTCTATATCTGGAGTGAGCCTCTCCATCATGATCTCATCTCGCGTGAACGACCCGCGTGTGGCCGAACAGCTTTCCTCATTGGTAGTACTGCCGCTCATGGCAATCTTCATGGGGCAATCTTTTGGCTTATTCCAATTCGATTTGGGGCTTGCCTTGTGGGTCACCTTTGGTATGCTATTATTGGATGCTGTCTTGTTGTATTTTGCCATTCAGCTCTTCCAGCGAGAAACGATCCTGACCCGTTGGAAATAAACTTTCTACAAGACACATACAAGGAGAAACAATGAAACGACGATTCTTATCCTTACTGCCTGCCATCAGCTTATTGTTGGTGTTCGTGCCGGCCGTCTCAGCGCAAGAGGATACACCGCCGCTGGAGATCAAACTGCGCCGCGATTTTGGCTACGGCGGGTTCTCCGGGGATATCCAGGGCACATTCAGCATTCTTGCCGATGGCCCGGATAGTTTGGTTGAGGTACAGTTTTATGTGGATGAGACCCTGCTGGGTACGGATACCGAAGCACCTTACGGCATTCAGTTTGAAACCGGGCTTTTTGACCCCGGTGTTCATACTATCCATGCCGTTGGCATCACCGCACAAGGAGACCAACTCCTGTCGAATGAACTCAGCAGGGAGTTCATATCTGGGGATTCCGCCATGGGAAGCACGATCAAAATCGTAGTACCGATCCTGGGCATCACTTTGCTAATCACGCTGGTCAGTGTCTTGTTCCCCTTAATGGGAAAGAAAAAAGGAAAACCGGGCCCGATTGGTGAGTATGGCCCGGCAGGGGGGGCAGTATGTCCCAAATGCGGTCTGCCGTTCTCGCGCAATTTTTTCAGCCCGAATATGGTGATGGGCAAACTGGCACGCTGCCCACACTGCGGCAAAATCTCCATCCGGCCAAGGGCATCTGCACCTGAATTGAAGATGGCCGAAGACCGTCTGCGTGCAGGCCAAAAAGAAGAGGGCACCATTGAAGTGGACGAGCAGGACAATCTGCGCCGGGCGCTGGATGATTCCCGCTTCGATGATTAAAAAAAATGAACTTCGTTCAGTCAATCAGGCTCCTAAAGTATTTAGGAGCCTTTTTTTATTCCTCGATCACATTAAAATAGGGAAGCAACGCCAATTGCACATTTTATCTAATATACAATTATTATTGCATATATAGATTTTAAAGCAATATATATTACACTATCTATAATAGACAAATCTTTCAAAAAAGGCTAAACTATAAACGCGATGACTAGCACACAGCCCCTTCCCGGTACCGGTCAGCTTGTGGACCAGGTCTTTGAAATGAAACGCACCCTCGGTCAGTTTGCCCGTTTGATCGAGATCAGCCTCAACCTCAATACCACCCTCGACCGGGAATATATTCTGCAATCTATCATCGAAACCGCTTCCGACATTTTGGAATGTGAAGCTGTTTCCATCCTTTTGTATAACCAGGCCAGCGAAGAACTCTATTTTGCTGCCTCCACCGATTCCCAATCTCAAAAACTCTCCGGCGCCATCGTGCCGATCAACAATAGTATTGCCGGCACCATTTTCACCCTGAATGCGCCCCAAATCATCAACGACTTAAGTACCACCCCCTTGCACTATGAAGTCATCGAAAAGAAACTTCAAAAGAAGAACCATTCGCTGATCGGTGTGCCCATGCGGCTGCACGATCAGGTGATCGGGGTGATCGAAGGGATCAACAAAAGGGATGCTGTTTTCAGCATGGAAGATATTGACATTCTCTCGGTGATCGCTTCTCAGGCGGCTGTAGCGATTAACAACGCCCGCATGATGACCTCGCTAAAAGAGGCCTACGAAGAACTCAGCCGGATTGACAAAATAAAAAGTAATTTCATCGCCATTGCCTCCCACGAACTGCGCACCCCTTTATTCCATATTTTGGGATACGCCCAAAGCATGGCGCTGGAAGCGGAAGGGGAGGACGTCGAGAAACTCGACCAGATCATCAAGTCTGCCAAAGTGCTGCAATCCCTGGTAGCGGACATTACCAATATGAACCTGCTCGAAACGCGTTCCTTCGATGTCAGGAAAGAAAAGGTCGCCGCGCAAAAAATCCTCGTGGATGCCTATAAAGAAATAAAACCACAGTTGGAACCCAAAAAACTAAAGACGGCTTTCAACTTACCAAAACCCCCTTTGTACATTCTGGTAGATGTAGAAAAAATCTCGCAAGCAATTGTCAATGTTTATCAAAATGCGGTTCATTTTTCCAAAGAGGGAGACACCATTGAAATCCGTCTGGGGCTGGAAAACACCTCCGCCCATATCAGCATCCGAGACCACGGGGTTGGGATTCCGCCCAAAGAGCTGGAAAATATCTTTGACCGCTTCAACCAGCTTGAGGACCACCTCACCCGCACACACAGTGGGTTAGGGCTGGGGCTGCCGATTGCCCGCGGGATCATCGACCTGCATCAAGGCAGAATCTGGGCTGAAAGCCAGGGGAAAAACACCGGAACCACCATCCACATCATCCTGCCGCTCGAAACCACACCGCCCTTTATCTTGGATTGATCGGGGAGTCGGATGCGTACACGTCCCCCTAAATTTATTTTTGTCCCTCAAAATATCCCCGGAAAAGCAATTTTGCAGCAGCTTGAAATCTCGCATGGCGCGCCGGTGCTGTTTTTAATTGCCGGGGCTGACGAGATGGCACACGCCGAAGCGATCACAAGCCATTTGCAAGTGGCGAGCAAAGCTGCCCTGTCCGCCAATGCCGTGGCAGTCGATGGCGGCACGTCTGCCGGGGGAATGCAGCTTTTCAACCATGCCCTGGCGGCACAAGATTTTCCTGGAGACTATATTGGCTTTTTGCCGGCCTTCTCCGCCCAGACAAAAGAAGAAGTAAACACAGCCATCTTGGGGGATTACCACAGCCATTTTGTGCTGGTGGAAGGGGCGCAGTATGGCGATGAACGCCGGCCGATGTTCGCCTTCATTCAAGCGCTCAGCGTACACGCCCCGGCAGTGGGGCTGGTGGTTAACGGCGGCAAGCGCGCCCTGGCCGAAGTGCAAACAGCGGTGGAGTTGGGCTATCCACTGGTGGTGCTGAAAGGTTCCGGCCGCCTGGCCGACCAATTGTCGCAAGCCGCCGCCACGCCGCAAAGCCCATCGCAAACCACCGCGATAACTGCGCTGATCCAAACAGGGAATTTTCTATTTATCGATCTAAAAAATAACGTTCAACAAACCACAGATACCTTGCTTGGTTTGCTCAGTTCCCCCTAAACCCCTTCTACTTCCCACTCTTCCAACAAGATTTCCACCTTGTCCAGGTACGCATCCAGGTCATCCAGCCGGGCTTCAAAGGCACTGCCAACCAGACCCAAACGCTCGCAGAAAGTTTCCCACTTCTCGGACTGAGACGGCATAGTTTGTGCCATCTGCGTCCAGGTGTGCAGCATGGGCCACAAAACGGCTTCCGGCTGGTCGCCCTTGATCATTTCTTCATACGCCCGCATGTAATACGCCCGCCGGTGGGTGTGCAGTTTGGGGATAATTTCGTACAGCTCGTTGAGTTTGGTAAAGTTCTCTTCCCAATCCAACATCCAGCCCTTAAGTTCCTCTTTGGACTGCACCCCAAAAGACTGCTGCTCGTCGGCAAGGTTCATCCCGCCCAACAGCTTTATCAAATCCACATACAGCTGGAACTTGCCAATTTTTTCACAGTGGTTGACAAAGTCGATCAGGAAACGGCGCTCTGCAAGTGGAGCAGAGGAAAGACAAACAACCGCATTGACCGCATCTTCTACCGCTTGCAAATAGGTGGCAACCTGCTCGGGGCCAAACTCGTACGGGCGGTTATGGAAAAACAGCCAGGTCGCCCGCCCACGGTCGAGCAGTTCCCGGCAGCGTGCCATCACATTCTCATAGTTATGGAACAAGCCGCGCACGCTGGCCTGCGTAAAATCGAAGAAATGGTCGGGGTCGTAGAGAGGTTTGCACCCAAAGACCGTGTACCCCAGGCGGGGGCGTTGGCGCAGGTCTTTGGGCGGTTGGTAGGTTTCTTTTGCGTGGTGTTCAATATCCAGCGTGACATCTTCTGTCAGCCGGATGATCTCTCGCTGGAGGTCAAACTTGTCGTGAATAAAAACCAAATCAATATCCGCTGTGCCGCCAAATACAGGGTTGGGGCCATCCCACACAGAACCATGCAGATAGGCAGCAACAATAGATTTGTCTTTTGCGGCACGTTCTTTTACGGTATCCTCTGCAATCCTATGCAGTAGTTCTCGCGTGATCCGCATATCGGTTTTCTCACTCTCCTAAAGGTAATGTCTCTTGCTTCAAGACTTCGCTGATCTTTTGGCGCACCAAAGCTTCGATCGTATCCAGGTCTTCTATGCGCTCAATGATGTTCAGGTTGTTGGTGTTAATCGTTAACACCGGCGGGCCTTGATAGTGGTGCATGTAATAAGCATTATATACCTGATTTAGCTGGTCGATATAACTTACTTCCATATTTCTCTCATAAGAGCGGTCTCTCATCGCAATCCGCTGCATTAGTACGGGGGTATCGGCCTGCAAATAAACGATCAGGTCGGGCAGGCGCACTTTTTCTCCCAGGGCTTCATGCACCCGGAAGTACATATCCAATTCATCTCCGGAAAGGTTGATGCGGGCAAATAATGAGTCTTTCGCAAAGGTGTAATCGGTGATCAGGTTTTTCCCAGAATCCAACACTTCGCGCACAGAACGCCGTTGCTGGTGATAGCGACTCAACAGGAAAAAGATCTGCGTCTGAAAAGCGTAGCGTGCCCGGTCGCCGTAAAAGTCGGCCAGGAATGGATTCTCTTCGAAAACTTCTAGCTGCATTTCTGCTTCAAACCGGGGCTGGAGCATTCTTGCCAGCGTGGTTTTACCCACGCCAATAACACCTTCAATTGCGATATACATGGTTTAACAATTCCTCTAATGTGTTCGGTGAATAATGTGGTTTGCCTTGGAGCAATTTCAAGCTTACCCGCATGGCGCTTTACTTGATTCGATGACCTGCAACGGACTGCTGATTCAGTCCATAAATGATAAAATGCTCTCAGTATGCTGCATAATCATAGCTTACCATAATCCTTGCTCGGCGCAAGAAAGTTAGTCTCGTGTGTCAAACTTCCAGCAAAATGCTGCCGACCACCCATTTCTTGCCGGTAAGGAGTTCCTGCGTAGTATCAAAAGAACCGCCATTTGTATGGAGAAATGTATGTCTCAAATCAGTTTTGATGAACTTACCGAACAGATCCAAAACCACTTTGCCGAAGCCACCTTTCAGGAAGGGTTGTCCCTGGCCAGCGAGAACATCGCCCACTTCCCGGAGCATTTTGCCCTGATCAATTACTGGCGCATGTGCCTGGCTGCCCGACTGAGCCAATTTGATCTGACCAATAAAATCTTTGAAAGCACGCTGGCTTCCGGGCTGTGGTATGCCGATGTGCTCCTGCGCCAAAGCCCCTCGCTTGCCGCTATCCAGGGAGATGAAGAATTTGAACGTCTGGCCGAAATCTCCGCCCAACTGCGTGAGGCAGACGGCGCAGATATTCCCTTGTTGGTCATCCGCCCAACGAACGCCTGCGGCAAAGGGGATGTTGGCTGCCCGACGATCTTCTTCCTGCATGGCAACATGGACACCGCCAAAGACAACGTAGAGAAATGGAAACACCTGCCCAAGTTCGGCTGGCTGTTTGCCGCGCCCCAATCCAGCCAGGCGATGTACACCGATTCGTATATGTGGACGGACTACCCGACCACCAAACCCGAGATCGAAACCCAATTCAGCGCCTTGAAGCACAAATACAGCGTTGACCCGGAACGATTGATCGTGGGCGGCTTTTCGATGGGTGGGGCAATGGCCTTACAGTTAGCTCTCACCGGCGACCTGCCCGCAAAAGGATTTATTCTCTTGGGGCCGGGCGGCGGGGTGCTCGACGATGAGAAAGAATGGCAGCCCCTCATCGACCAGGCCAAAGGGAAAGGGCTGAGAGGCGTGATCTGGATGGGATTGGCAGACAACAGCATCCCGCAAGAAAACATCCAGAAGTTGGTAGACCTGCTCAACCAAAATGACATCCCGTGCAAACTACAAACCTTTGAGGGGTTAAAACACGCATACCCCAAAGACTTTGAAGATGTCTCCTTTGACGCGCTTGATTTCATCTTCCAGGAGAATGACTGACATCATTCATCACCAACCGGGATAATTCCCTATTTGAAGTCAAGTGCGCAATTTTGAGGTTTATGCTATCCTTCAATTAATATGAGCAAAAATAAACACACCCTATTTTTCTTAATTCTCTTGTCCCTCGCTGCACTGTTGCTGTCTTCGTGTGTCAAGTCGATCACCGCAGAACCCACCATCACCCCGATCAGCACCGGGCTGTTGGAAGAACTCCTTTCGATCACCCCGACCACCGACGACACAGCCGCGGATACGCTGATTGAAACCGCCGTTCAGGAAACCTTGAACGCCCAGAACACACTGGCCGCAGAAGAAGCACAGCCCACAGAAACGGAGGAGCCCGAAGAGACCACCGCCCCTGAACCTTCCGCCACAGTGCATGTCATCACCCCCACAGCCACCCAGGAAGCCACCGAAGAAGAACCCGAAACTACCGACACCGCCGATACCACCCCCGAAGCCACCCAAACCAACACCCCGCAGCCGACCCTGGCCGGGGTGCAGATCGTGCCAGAGGTGGAATTTACCGGCGCCAAGCATGTGGAAACCTTCAATTCCGCCACCGCCTGGCTGAACGCCTCCGGGGAATTGTCTGACAGCGATTATTTGAAATTGGATATTGAAGACGGCATCATGACCGTCAACGGCAAACTTCCCTATTGGGATACCTGGTGGATCAGCGGCTTTACCCTGACCGATTTCTACATTGAGATGGAAGTCAACAGCGGCGACTGCACCGAAGACGATGCCTACGGCATGATCCTGCGTGCCTCGCAGCACGGGCAGCCCACCCAGGGCTACCTGGTTGCCTTTACCTGCGATGGACGCGTGTACGCCAAACGGCTGGTCAGCGTGACCCCTTACAATGCCGTTTCCATTCTCAATCCCACCGAGACCGATTTGATCTACGAAGGGAAGAACCAGACCAACATTATGGGTGTGTTGATCCAGGGAAACACGATCACCATTTACCCCAACCGCATCTACTTCACCACGATCACGGATGACACTTTTGATTACGGCCGCTACGGTATCTTTGTGCAGGCCGGCGAGGGTGGCGATTATACCTTTACCGTGGAAGAAATTCGCACCTGGGGCGCAGAGTAAACCTTTCGTTCTGTACACAAAAAAACATCCAACCGGTCAAGTGGTTGGATGTTTTCTTTTTAATCCGAAAAAGATAAATCAGCCCTTTAGCACAATCCAGGCGCCGACCATCATCACCACGATCCCCGCTACTTGCGGCAAGGAGATCGGCCGCAAAGCCGCCCCCAGTATGCCGTAATGGTCTAAGACCACCCCCACAATCATCTGCCCGACAATGATCAACATCATCGACGGCGCTACCCCTATTCGCGGGATCATATACCCGATGGAGAGCAGCACGATCAAACCGGCCACTCCGGCAATCAGCACATACCAGGGCAGTTCCCGCCAGCGGCCTAAATTGCCGCCGCCCTTGAACAACAGCAAAGGTACCAAAGAAACCACCACGCCGCCCATATGCACAATGAACACGCTCTCTAAGGGTCCCAATTGTTGGTTAATGATGCTGGATAAAGGCCCTTGCAGCCCAACCGCAATCCCGCTGAAAACCCCAATGATAATAATAAAAATTAACGTCTGCATGTGCCTTCTCCTTAAGGTTTGCAAGTATCTTACACCTGAATAATAACCTATCCCTCAAGGTACAAAAAAGAGGCACAGGATTCAGTTTTTACCTTCCTGCGCCTCTGGGTCTATCCAGAAAGGGCTGGTGTTATTCTACTGGAATAGCTTCCAGCTCGTCAACCATCTGGTTGAGCACGTCAAAACCGCCTTGCCAGAAAGAAGCCTGCCGTACATCAATCCCTGCCCGATCCAAGATCTCTACCGGCGGCATGGAACCACCCGAAGATAAGATTTCCAAATAGCGGGGAACGAAGGATTTACCTTCCTGCCGGTACTGCTGATAGAGCGAAAAGACCAGCAGCTGCCCAAATGCATAGGCGTACACATAGAAAGGCCAGTGGTAAATATGGGGGATGGAAACCCATTCCCATCGGAATTCGTCCCCGATGGTCAGCGAGTCGCCGAACTGCCGCTCCAGGTTTTTCATGTAGGCATCCGCCACATCTTCCACCGAAGCATCCTTGGCGATCAAGTCGTGGGCTTCCCGCTCAAAAAGGGCGAAGAAAATCTGGCGCATGATGGTGGCATAGGCATCATCGATCTGCGAGAACAAAATATCGCGGCGCACTTCTTCGTCCTTTTCTTCTTCCAGCAGGCGGTCGATCAGCAGCATTTCCGCAAAGGTAGAAGCGGTTTCGGCCAGGGGCAGGCTGGAATGGAAGGTGAACACATTCAGGTGTTCCGCCAGCATGGCGTGAATGGCATGGCCTAGCTCATGTGCCAGGGTGCCGACATCGTTGGCCCTGCCGTTATAGTTAACCAGCACAAAGGGGGTGATATCCGGGTCGCCAGAAGAGCAGAACGCCCCGCTGCGTTTGCCTTTGCGCACCGAGCTGTCGATATGCTGTTTGTCAAACACACGTTTTGCCAGTTCGGTCATCTTGGGGTCGAAATCGGCAAAAGCATCCAACACCATTCTGACGGCATCTTCATAGACATACGGTTTATCCGCACTGGCAACCGGGGCATAGATATCATAGCGGCGCAGTTTATCCATTTTGAGCCATTTGGCTTTGAGCTTGAAGAAACGCTGGAACACCCCGGCATTTTTCTCGGCAACTTCCAGCAAGGTATTCACCACATCATCGGGAATGTCATTATCCAGGTTACGGACGGACATGGGGCGGTCAAAATGGCGCATCTCCAGATTCTCGTTGCGCATGTCGCGCACAATCGTCTGGTACATCTGGCCCAAGATCGGGCCATCGGCGCCAAACACGCTGTAAAGTTCCTGGTAGGCCGCCTCGCGCACATCCGGGTCTGCCTGCTGCACCAGCGCCATCAACTCGCCGCGGGTCAGTTCTTTGATCTCGTCATCGACCTCCACCTTAAATACATAACGGTTGGTCAGCGAGCTGTACAAAGTGCGGATGGCGTTAATGCCAGTGACATCTTTAATGTTGATGACTTTTTCTTCTTCTTCGCTCAGGGTATAGGGTTTAAAGTTGCGGATCTGCTCCAACCAGTATTGATAATCTTGGGCAACATCCATAAAGCGCTTGGTTTCTTCTTCCTCCAGGCTCTTCCACCACAAGCTGAAGAACAGGGTGCGGTTCTGCAAGCCGGCCATAAACTGCTGCACTTTAGACTGGAAAGCCTGCGCATCCTGGTTCTGGGTGTCTTCTGCAAACCACAAACCGGAATATTGTCCCACCCGGCTGGCAATGCGGGTGACTTCTTCCTGCATTTCCACCAGGGTCATAAATTCTTCCACGTCCATATCGGGACTTAGTTTGCCGCGGTACTTTTCTTCGATTTCAGTTACCTTGGCTTCCATGTCCGCAAAAGCTTGTTTCACTTCATCGCCGTCATGTGCGGGGAATAAATCCTTCAGGTTCCATTTACCTAATTCATATGCCATGATCTTCTCCTGGGGAATTTTTTGGTATTATACTATCACACGCACCGGGATTTTAAACCACACCGAATCACTCGTGATACAATCCTTCCATCCATTTCCTAACCTAGAGAAAAAGCCTATGCCAAATAATTTTCTGTTTGACCTGCTTGCCCCATTGTACGATCATGTGATCAGCCCCAAGGACAGCGATGACCTGATGGACCCGTTAGCCTTGCCTGCCGCCGGCTGGATGCTGGATGTTGGTGGGGGAACAGGGCGTGCCTCTGCCCGGTTGAAAGATGCGATCGATCACATGGTCATCTGCGACCTGTCTTATTCCATGCTGGAGAAAGCCAAAGAAAAGGGTGTTACAAATCTGGTACAGGCTTCCTCTAAAAATTTGCCTTTCAGCCCAGAAACATTCGAGCGTGTCATGGTGGTAGATGCCCTGCACCACATGAACGACCAAAAAGACTCCGTGGAAGAAATGCTGCGCACCTTGAAGAAGGGCGGGCGCATCTTGATCGAAGAACCCGACATCCGTTTGTTTGCGGTAAAGTTGATTGCGCTGATGGAAAAGATTGCCCTGATGAAAAGCTACTTCCATACCCCGGACGAAATTGTAGAAATGGTCGCCAGTTTTGGGCTTGAAACCCGGCTGGACAGCGACGGCAAAGGCTCCGCCTGGATCATTGCGGACAAACCGGCCGAATAACTTCTATGGGTTCACTGTAGGAAGTTCGATTGGATTGACCTGTCCCGCTTCCAAACGGAATAACATTCCCCGCACCACATACACTCCATCCGGGCAGCCTTGCTGCGAAGCAGCAAAGATTTGCTCCATGATAAACGCCCCATCTTCCAGCTTGGTATCTGGAATGTCGCCCAGGCTGCATGTTTGCGCGGCCGGGAACTTCTCCGCATTGGACACAATAAAATCAACCCCTTCTGGCGAGCCTACCTGGCGTTGAAGATGCAGGACATCATAATCTGGGTCATACGGCGCAGGCATGTATTTATCCAGGTACGCTGAATCGATCTCCATCACTGCTTGCACCG
The DNA here is from genome assembly GCA_963675375.2 of Anaerolineales bacterium. Lineage (GTDB taxonomy): Bacteria > Chloroflexota > Anaerolineae > Anaerolineales > UBA11579 > UBA11579. The sequence goes on from OY776212.2 coordinate 727,199, forward strand.
GTATCCCCTCCGGGTTGACATACGAAAGCATCGTATTCACGTCGTTCCCTTTTGGCCAGATACCGTAGGTGAGTGCGATGATATTGCCCAGGCGGGGGATCAAATCCGTCCGACCTGCCATCCTGAGCAGTTCCCGTAAATAGAGATCGTTCATCTCCGCTTCCCACAAGATGGTCTGCCCATGACACTTATCCAACAGTGGATGAGTATAAAAATGGTTGTAGGGAATCATCTCGTGATCTATGCCCCAGGCAATTGCTTCTGCCAATTGCAGTTCCCAGGCGGGGTCGTCCGGGTTGGCGTACAGTTTATCCCCCAGATTGACAAATAACGCCCCAGAATAGCCAAAATCGGGGTGCTGCTGGTAAAAGGACCATAATATCCCCAAGCCGGTCTCTGGCAGCGGATCACCATTTTCATCCAGCCTCAATTGGTTATTGAAATACAGGTCATCCATCGAGAACACCAACGGACGCCTGCCCGCCGGCACCACCAAATTGCCCGCCATCCAATCCTCTAAAGAGATCAGGCTGAAGCCGGCATCATACAGTTGATTGAGCTGGATTTCAAAATCTTCAAACCGGACTTTTAGACCGGTCGATTTTTTGGCATGGTTGGCCGCAAACTGGTGATAGGTCAGGATTGGAGCAAAAGGGTCTTCGGTCCACACGGTTGCCTCCACGGCAGTGACGGGTTCTGGCGTGGGGGTTGGGGGAAGCGGAGAGGGTGTGAAGGTGAGTTGGGGAGTAAATGTAGGAGAAGGAAAAACAATCGTATGGGTAGGCAGTGGGGAACTTTCGGCGTTATCCGCCGCATTGCTGCAAGCCCCTAGCAGTAAAATAACGATCAGCGATAATGTGGCATGTACTTTCCGCATAACAATCTAAGCTACTATTCTTTCATTTGCTCCCGAAGAATTTGCCGTAACACATCAATCGCCTGTAGCATACCAGAGTCATCTTCAAAATACCACTGTTCCCATCCATTGCACGGGTGCCCCTTAGAAAGTTCCCGCCCAAGTTGATGGATCGAGCCTTCTTGAGCCTCATAGACCAGTTTCCCATCCGGTTTGATCTTCGCTTCCAAATCACGTTTGCGTTTAAAGAACAGACTTTGCCCGGGAGAGAGCAGACCATTTTCCAGCAAACGGGCAAAGGGCACTCTGGGGCCTTTTCTTCTTCGCCCGCGCACATCAAATACTTTTTCATCATAGGGATATTCTTCAATCGCATCAATGCGTTCCTGCGCGATTTGGGCGTAGGTCGGGTCTTTTTCAATCCCGATCCATTGGCGGTGAAGTTTCTTTGCAACTGCGCCGGTCGTGCCCGTGCCAAAGAAGGGGTCCAAGATAACATCCCCAGGATTGCTGGAAGACACGATTACCCGATAGAGCAGGGCTTCTGGCTTTTGGGTGGAGTGCGCTTTTTTGCCGTCCACGCGCAGCCGCTCTGGGCCGGTCACATGGGGCAGCACCCACCAATCGCTGCGCATTTGCTTACCCCCGTTGATCTCTTTCATTGCATGATGGTTGAAGGTATATTTGGATTTCTCGTCTTTCTTCGCCCAGATCAGTGTTTCGTGCGCATTGGTGAAGCGCACCCCGTGGAAGTTCGGCATCGGGTTGGTCTTGATCCAAATGACATCATTCAGCATCCAGAACCCCAGGCTTTGCATAATAGCGCCAATCCTGAAAATGTTGTGATACGAACCGATCACCCACAACGTCCCGGTATCTTTTAACACCCGGCGGCTGGCTTGCAGCCATTGGGTGCAGAATTCATCATATTCCTGGAAGCTGTCAAACTTATCCCACTCGTCATCGACACCATCCACCACGGTCATATTGGGGCGGTAGAGGTCTTTTTGCAATTGTAAATTGTAAGGGGGGTCGGCAAAGATTAAATCCACAGAATTTTCCGGCAGGGACTGCATCAGGGAAATACAATCCCCATTTAATACCTTGCCTACCGGTAATTCTGCCATCAAATTTTCCTCTTAGACATTGAAACGGACGTGCATCACATCTCCGTCTTTTACAACGTAGCTTTTTCCTTCAATTTGGAGTTTTCCGTCATCCCTGGCCGGTCCCATCCCGCCATATTCCAGCAGCACATCATAAGGGATCACTTCTGCACGGATAAAACCGCGCTCCAGGTCGGTGTGGATCACCCCGGCCGCTTCGGGCGCCAAAGCGCCTTTGCGCACCACCCAGGCACGCACTTCGTCTTCCCCGACGGTAAAGAAAGAATGCAGCCCCAGCAGCTGATACGATTCACGGATCATCAGATTAAGGCTTGGTTCTTCAATCTCAAACTCGGCCATGAATTCTTCTGCTTCTTCCGGGGGCAGTTGGGCAATTTCCATTTCCAGCTTGCCTTGCAAAGGAACCACAGGCACATTCCCGGTTTCAACGGTAGGGGCATCTTGCCCTTCACCCAGATTCAACACGATCAGTATGGGTTTTAAGGTCAAAAACTGGAAACCAATCAGGGTGCGTTTTTCCTCATCGGAAAAATCCAACTCGCGCAAGGGGAGGTCTTCCATCAATTGGGCTTGCAGTTTTTCAAACAGCTTGAGTTCGCGTTCAATCTCGGTCTTATCCCGGCCGCCCTTGCCGCGTTCTTCTGCCAGGCGTTCCAGCTTGCGTTCTACCGCAATCAGGTCGTTGAGCAGCAGCTCTCCTGCCATGATCTCGATGTCTCTTTGCGGGTCAAGCGTGATCGCCGTATGCGGCACACTGTCATCTTCAAAACAGCGCACTACGTGGATGAATCCATCCAGTTTGCCCATTTCATTGCGCAGAACCCCAGAGATATCGCCCTGGCCTTTTCCTTCCAGGCCGGCAATGTCTGCATAGGTCACTTTGGCATAGATTGTCTTTTTGGGGTGGTACAGCTCAGAGAGTTGGTCTACCCGAGGATCGGGCACATCAACTACTGCGGTATGCACTTCTATTTTTCCCATTACGGTGGGTTGGTTCCCACGCGTAAGTGCATTAAAAATAGTGGTCTTTCCAGTTTGAGGTAATCCAATTATTCCAAGTTTCATAACCTTGTTATTAAAACAAAGAATGAATAAAAAAGCCAGCATATCTTTTGGTTTCTTTTGGATGAATGAGGAAGGTTTGTTTTAAAGATTAAACTTTTTATCCACTTAATATAAGAATTAATTAATTGTAGTAATCTTAGTAGGGCTTGTGGATATGGGGATAACTCATTGAAAATCGATTAAGCCCCCTACATTTATCGGCGCGTGCCATGACTCACCAGCGCATGTAGGGGAAAGGTTGTTCAAAACTATCCACAGGCAGAATGGGTATCGATTCTGGATAAAAAGCGCTGATTCGTGGATAACTTTGATAGAACAAATGCATCACGGAAATGTGTTTGGAATCACAAAAGCAGACCCATATATGGGGGTATGGGAAAACCGTGAAAAAAAGGTTTTTCGCGAGTTTTCCCCAGTTATGGAGTCTTATCCACAGTTTTGCACACCTTATCCACAGTTTTGAATCTTCTTAGGTTTTGGGATACCCCCATATATAGACTCATAAAAAAGGTTACTTGGGGGTAAACTAAAGACAAAAAAGGGCTATAGACGGCTCAGAAAGGTTTGGGGATTGTTGAGAAAGTCTCGCATCAGGGTGACATGCTCCAGTTCATCATAGTCCACAGGCGCAATCGGGACATGGTCGAAACTGAGAATATCTGCATCGGGGAAGGCCATCAGGATGGGCGAATGGGTGGCAATAATGAACTGGGCTTCTTTGGTGATCATCTCTTTCATTAAAGAGAGCAGGGACAACTGCCGTAAGGGGGAGAGGGGCGCTTCTGGTTCATCCAGCAGATACAGCCCGCCGGGCACAAAGCGGTTTTGGAACAAGGTGAGGAAGCTTTCCCCATGAGAGCGGGCATCTAATCCATCCCCATAGCGGGAGCGCATTGCACCCAGCTGGCCAGCAAACGGCATGCGGGCATAGCCTTGCGCCGTTTTGGAGCGGTCTTTATATTCCTCTTCCACGCGTTCCAATTCCTGGTGCATCTCTTGGCGGGTTTTATTTTCCTGCTTCACATACCCAAAAAAGTCTTCAGCCCGCAAAAAGAAACCTCGGCGGGTGCGTTTGTTCCAGGCCAGCTTTAACCATTTGGCTAGCTCTCGCACATGTGTCAGGCTGGGGTCATGATGGGCGCTGCCGCTGCCCACAGTGATCATCTCGGCACCCACCGCCAGCGCTTCCAGCAGGGTAGATTTGCCGGAACCATTTTCTCCCACCAGGATGGTTACAGGAGAGGTGAGTTCCAAGGGCTGCCATTGATCGATAACCGATAAATTGAAGGGAAATTCTTTTGGTCGTGTATCCCCGCTGCGCAGGGAGATCGTTCGCAGGTGGATCATGGCGTCTCCTGGGCTAAAAATCCGGTCTGGTAAAGCGATTTTATCATTAGAACATTATCAATATGAGAACAAAACGCTTAACAATTACCTTTGACAGGTTATAATTAACCTGAAATTACTGCCGCAAATGCGTAATATGGTATCCGTCAGATGAACATTATCCTACTGTAATCCCGAATTGTTGTTCAACTTAGTTCTTTTAACCTATCTTGCGGCAGCTAGATACATTTCAATTTGGATATAACCGATGACTCAACGAAAAATTACAGATGACCTGGATGTTTTACTGGAAGTGCTTCCAGAAGATATCTCTAAGGCCGTCAAAGAAATTAATAATAGTTCCGATTTGTTGGAAGTGATCATGGACCTGGGGCGTGTACCCACCGCCCGTTTGGTTTCGGGCGAAGTTGTCCTGATCGATAAAGAGATCACTGCCGCCGAGATTGACTTTGTCGTCGAGCGGCTCAGCGATTTTGATGCCGACAACCGTGCCGGCCTGGAACGCACCTTACACCGCATTTCGGCCATTCGCAACAGGCGCGGCGATATTGTCGGGCTTACCTGCCGGGTGGGGCGTGCGGTATACGGTACGATCGACATCATTCAAGACTTGATCAACGAAGGTAAAAGCCTGCTGATCTTAGGCCGTCCTGGTGTGGGGAAAACCACCATGCTGCGTGAAGCAGCCCGCATCATCGCCGAAGATAAACGTGTGGTGATTGTGGACACCTCCAACGAGATTGGTGGCGACGGCGATGTGCCGCACCCCGCTGTTGGGCGTGCCCGCCGCATGCAGGTGGCGACCCCGTCGCTTCAGCATGAGGTAATGATCGAGGCCGTGGAAAACCATAATCCCGAAGTGATAGTGATTGATGAGATCGGCCGTCAGCAAGAAGCAGAAGCCGCCCGCACGATTGCCGAGCGCGGCGTGCAGCTGATTGGTACCGCACACGGCAATACGCTAGAGAATTTGCTGATCAACCCCACGCTCTCCGATTTGGTGGGTGGGATTGAATCCGTGACCCTTTCGGACGAAGAAGCGCGCCGGCGCGGCACGCAAAAAACCGTGCTGGAACGCCGTTCTCCTCCGACTTTTGATATCTTGGTTGAGATACAGACCAGGGATACCCTGGCTGTACACCACGATGTAGCCGCAGCGGTAGACGCCTTGCTGCGCGGGAATGATACCCCGCCAGAAGTGCGCACCCGCCAGGAAGACGGCACCATCGACATCAAGAAAGCGCCTAAGATGGTCAGTAAGGCCTCTGCAGGGCGCAACTCGATGAGTTCCCAGGGACCGACCCGCAAACGAAGCGAAGTCGTGGAAGGCGGCAGCAATGGCAAGCGGCAGTCTGAGATCACCGAAACCGGCTTTAGCCCGGTGCGGCAGGACCCGATCCGCATCTTTGCCTATGGGGTTGCCCGCAACCGCCTGGAAAATGCCGCCCGTTACCTGGGTGTGCCGGTGGTGATCGCCAAAGATTTGGGTGAAGCCCAGGCACTGGTCACGCTGCGCAATTACTACCGCAAACGCCAACGCATTATTGTTGATGCCGAGCGGCGTGGTTTGCCGGTGTATGTGCTGCGTGCCAACACCGTCGAGCAGATGGAGCGCTTCTTGGGCAGCCTTTTTGATCTCTCTTCCTCCGATCATTTGGATGGAGAAGACAGCGAATTGGTCGATAAGACACATCAGGCAATTCAAGCTGTACTGAACGGTGAACGTTGGGTAGAATTACCCCCGGCAACGTCACGCGTCCGCCGTTTGCAGCATATGATGGCACAAGAGGCCAAATTGGTGTCCCATTCGTATGGTAAGGAGCCAAACCGGCGCGTTCGCATTTTTAGAGAATAGAGGCAAACATCACTCATGTTCATTACCCTTGAAGGGCCGGAAGGCAGTGGTAAAACGTCACTTTTGCCCCCTCTGGCGGAAATCCTCCGCCAGAAGGGGTTTGATGTAATCTCTACTCGGGAACCGGGGGGCACACCGATCGGGGACGAGATTCGCAAGATCATCATGGATTTGAAAAATACAGACATGCAGCCGATCACGGAAGTTTTGTTGTTCCAGGCTTCGCGTGCCCAGCATGTTTACCAGCTGATCCGCCCGGCATTGGCTGAGGGCAAAATTGTGCTGTGTGACCGCTACGCCGATTCCACCATGGCCTACCAGGGCTATGGGGAACAAAATGATATTGATGCCTTAGCCAGGGTAATTGCTTATGCGACCGGGGGTTTGAAACCAGACCTTACGGTGTTGATGGATGTGGATATTGAGGTCGGTTTGAGCCGCCGTTCTTCGGATGGCGATACCTGGAACCGCCTGGATGCCAAAGAGAAAGCCTATCACCGCCGGGTGAGAAAAGGGTATCTCAAAATGGTTGCTGATGAGCCTGACCGCTGGGAGATTGTGGATGCCAGCAGACCCTTGGCAGAGGTGCAGTTGGCCCTCAATGAGGTGGTGCTTAGGCGGTTGGCAGAGAGCAAAAAGTCATAGCTAAATAAACGGCCGCAGCGCGTGAAGGGATGTGTGCGCTTTCCCTGAATTGGAGGTACGGATGATCCATTCTTTATATCTCTCTCCTGAAGGCACCATTCAAAAAGATGTGGATCTAACCGCGGTCAGTGCGCTGCTGCAAAAATCAGAGGGGATTCTATGGGTAGATTTGTACGACGGGGATATCCCGCGTGCGGAGAAACTGCTCAAAGAAGTTTTCCATTTCCATCCCTTAGCCATTGAAGATGCCTTAGAAGAAACCCATATCCCTAAAGTGGATAATTGGAACAGCTATCTCTATATGGTGCTGTATCAGGTGACTTTTTCAAAAGAGCCGCTCGAAATGCTGCAAAGGCCGGAGGAAATGCTTTCCCAAGCTGAATTGGATATTTTCCTGGGGGAGAATTATCTGGTCACCTATCATGTGCAGCCTATTTCTGCATTAGAGGCGGTATGGGACTCTTGCCAGCGCGACCCCCGCTTTTTTAAACAAGGGGCAGCATACTTGCTTTACCAGCTGACCGATTCCCTGGTCGACAGCCATTTCCCGGTTTTTGATTACTTAGAAGAAAGATTAGAACAGGTCGAAGACCAGATATTGTCTTTCCCCGACCAAAAGACCCTGCAAGAGATTTTGATCCTCAAACGTTCCTTGCTGCAGCTGCGGCGGGTGATGATGCCACAGCGAGAAGTATTTAGCAAACTCTCCCGCAGCGGTTATCAGGTGATTGGGGAGGAAGAAAACTATTTCTTCCGGGACGTATATGACCATTATGTACGCTTATATGATTTGATCGATAACCTGCGCGAGCTGCTCAGCGGCGCTTTGGACACCTATTTATCCGCCATCAATAACCGCATGAACGAAGTGATGAAAACGCTGACCGTGATCACGACATTGTTCATGCCGCTGGCATTCATCACTGGCTTTTTTGGGATGAACTTTTTCCAACCCGCGATTCCCCTGACAGGCTGGACGGGGACGATAGCTTTTATTGTCATGTTGGGGTTGATGGTGGGGCTGCCGGTTGCCATGCTGGTGTGGATGCGCCGGCGGCGGTGGATGTAGCTGGCAGCAGAAGGCATTATCCTACTTTATAGTATTTCATTCCCGTAGTGTTTCTTGTAAAATCAGGCATAATCAATTTGGAAAAGGAGTTCCCGCATGTTTCAACGGATTTCTAATAGTTGGGAGCTGGTAAAGGCCAGCGCCCAGGTACTCAAGCAGGATAAAGAACTGCTTATCTTCCCCATCCTTTCTGGGATCGGGGTATTCTTGGTGACGATCACATTTATTGTGCCCTTCATGTTTGGCGGCGTATTTGACGCCCTGTTCTCGGAGAAGATGCAGATTGGCGGTTTCCTCGTCATGTTCGCTTATTACATGGTGCAGTATGTGGTCATCTTTTTCTCCAATACAGCCCTGGTAGGGGCAGCCACTATCCGCCTGAAGGGCGGCGACCCCACCGTGCGCGACGGCATTGAGATTGCCACCCGCAACTTTGTCAGCATCTTGGGGTATGCGCTCATCTCGGCTACCGTAGGCACCATCCTGAAATCAGCCAGCGACCGCAGTAAAGGCTTTGGCCGCTTTGTGATCTCTTTGTTAGGGACTGCGTGGAATGTGGCTACTTTCCTGGTAGTGCCGGTCTTGGCCGTAGAAGGGATTGGCCCGATTGAAGCGATCAAACGCAGTGCATCCTTGCTCAAAAAGACCTGGGGCGAGCAAATTGCCGGTAACTTTGGTCTCGGTGCGATTACCTTCTTCGCAATCATGGGCGTGGTTTTAGTGGCTGCCGCAGGTATCTTTGGCCTGGTATCCATTGATGCCGGTGTGGTCCCGATTGTTGTGTTCGCAGCTTTCATCGTCATGCTGTTTGTCGTCATTGGCCTGGTATCCTCTGCGCTGAGCAGTATTTACACGGCCGCGGTCTACCAGTATGCCACCACAGGTGAAGCGGGCGAGTTCTTCCGCCCCGAGTTGGTGCAAAACGCTTTCCGCTACCGCCGGTAAGGTTGAGTCAAATCGAAGATAAAAGCCTGCTCGTCGAGCAGGCTTTTTGACTTTACAGTTTCTCTTGATGTAGGGGAAAATCAATCCGATTCGCTGCCTAAATCTGGCATATCGCGTTCAATCTGGTCGGGGCTTTGCCCTTTTTCCAACCGGTCAACCACTTCATTGAATTCAGCGCCGGGGTCATCCCCAATCTCGCTGCTCAACTCGCGCATCAACTTCGCCATCGAACGCGGGTCATCTTCCAGCCCGGAGAGGCGGGAAGGATCGACCATCGCATTGATCCGGCTTTCTTCCGAGCGGGCAAAACGCACCCGGCCTAGATTGCGGGTTACCTCGCTGCTGTTGCAGTGCGGGCAAAACACGTCGGCTTGGTCATATTCCTGGTAGCTCAAAAAGATGCTGAATCGTTTCTTGCAGTCCAGGCAGGTATAAGAATAATTTGGCATATTTTTATTTAACCACAAGAGCGAGCAGTTGAGAATAATTTGCTGAAATCAGACTATAATCATAGAACAAACTTGACCACGTGATTAAAGGAGCACCAATGCCAGACGAAAACCGACCCCAGCCCGGCCAGATTGTATGGGTAGATTTAACGGTATCGAATGCGGAAGAAATTAGAGATTTTTACAGCCAGCTAGTAAGTTGGGATTCTTCTCCCGTGGATATGGGCGGCTACAACGATTTCAATATGACCCTTTCTGGGACGGATATCCCTGCCGCCGGGGTGTGCTATGCCCGCGGGCAAAACGAAGACCTGCCGGCGCAGTGGTTGATCTATATTACCGTAGAGGATTTGGCAGAGAGCATTGCCCGCTGTGAAGCGCTTGGCGGCAAAGTACTCTCCGGGCCAAAAGGGTCTGGTGGGCATCGCTACTGCGTGATTCAAGACCCTGCCGGCGCTGTTTCTGCGCTGGTTGAAGTCCCGGCGTAGACAATACTGCAGAACAGAGGCCGTTTCGGGAAAACAACACCCGCTACCAGACCGCCTGCTGTTATAATAGCTCCCAATTCCTTTCCAGGAGTAAATAAGTGTGTGATACAGAAGGTTATGGACATGAGAATCATCCCCTGTTGATCGTAGTTTCCGGCCCCTCTGGGGTGGGAAAGGATTCGGTCATTCAGCGGCTGCGAGAACGGGTAACCACGTTAGAATTTGTGGTCACCGCTGCTTCGCGGGCACCGCGTCCGGGGGAGACCCACGGCGTGGACTATTTCTTTTTCCCCCGCCCAGAATTTGAGCGGAAAGTAGCTGCAGGTGAGTTCCTGGAAGTAGCGAATGTATATGGGGATTTAAAGGGGATATTAAAATCAGAAGTACGCAAAAAAATGGATATTGGTTGTGATGTCATCTTACGGGTAGATGTGCAGGGGGCAGCTACAATTCGCGAGAAAGCCCCAGATGCATTGCTCATCTTCCTGACGACAGATGACGAACAAGAATTGATAGACCGCTTGATTGACCGCAAAACCGAGACCGGCGATGCACTCAAAACACGTATTGAAACTGCCCGGCAAGAAATGAAACGGGTCAATGAGTTTGACTATAAAGTGGTCAACCGAGACGGGTGTTTGGAAGAGACGGTAGATGTGATCATTGGGATTATTAAAGCCGAACACCACAAAGTTAAATATCGCAAGGTAACATTATAAATAAGGCGGCGACCCTTGACCTATTCAGACCCTTCTTATGAACCACCAGAGGTAATCCCTCCAACCCCCGAACCTGAACCAACTCCGCCACCACAGATCCGAATTGCATTACCGCAGGTACAGCCCATTGTCACATATGCGCTCATTGGGGTGACAGTGGTCATCTTTTTGATTCAGCAGGCGACCCAGTCTTTCATGGGACTGGATATCCCCGCTCAATTTGGGATTAAATACAACCCCTATATCGACCAGGGACAGTATTGGCGTTTGATCACCCCCATTTTTCTGCATGGCAGCATTATGCACATTGGGTTCAATATGTATGCGGTCTATATTTTGGGCCGCGAGCTGGAGCGTTTTTACGGTCATTTCCGCTTCTTCTTGCTCTATCTTGCTGGCGGGTTTGCGGGGGTAGTCGCTTCTTATTTACTGACCAGCGCACCTTCTTTGGGCGCTTCTACTTCTACTTTTGGCTTGCTGGCGGCTTATGGGGTGCTGGCCTACCGCAACAAGCGCATTTTTGGCTCCCGTTCGCAGCAAGTGCTGCGCAATATTATCCAGGTGGCCGTGCTCAACTTTTTGATCGGCCTGAGTCCGGGATCGACAATTGGGCGCACCTGGGCGGCGCTTTGGGCGGGATTGGCCTGGCCTGGTTTGGTGGGCCTGTGCTCAATGTGGGGGGAGAAGTTCCGCTCCTCAAATTGGAAGACAAACGCCCAATGTCGCAGTTCTTGCTGGCATTTGTCGGCGTAATTTTGCTTTTCAGCAGTATGGCGCTCTTGATCGGCGGCGCAGGGTAATTAGCCGGTAAAAAATAACATAGCAATGAATCAAAAAGTCCCGAAGATATCCTCGGGACTTTTTGATTTCGTAGTTTTAGGTTTACTTAGAAATTGATGTCAAAATCGTTATCGTCGTCGAAGTCCTCGTCATCAAAGTCATCGTACTCATCATCATCGAAGTCTTCGTCTTCGAAATCGTCGTCATCGAAGTCATCATCGTCGAATTCGTCATCATCAAAATCATCGTACTCATCACCCTCATCGTTCCCGTCAATGAAGTCAAGGATCAGTTCGGATTCTGGCAGGCGCACCCACAGCATGAGCATATCGCCTTGGTCGGTCTCTGTGGCACGCGCGGCCACAATGGGGAGTTCCTGGGGGTGTCCATCGGTTGCCCGAAATTCCAGGTTCATCGCATCTTGGCGGTTCCAGGCGCGGTAGCAGCGTTCAACCAGGGCAGGGCCGTTGGCGGTGCGTAGGCGGGTGAGTGCAACACTTGCCTGGCTGGGACCATCAATGATCCCGTTGGCCCATCCGTCATAGACGATTTCAAAGGTAGGGGTGGGCCCTTCAATTATGGTTATTTTTGTATCTTCCATTTGTACCTCTGGCGAAAGTTTACCATAAAAGCATTAGAAAAATATTGCAGATTAGATGCTTTTTATAAATTATTTACATTGCTTAATTCAGACGGTTTTGCTTATTTTCCCCAATCTGCATAGCTGATTTCTTCCGCACATACGGAGAAGTCATCGGGATTGGTATTGTTGTTGAACGGCAGGTTGAAATAGGGGGATGGATCGTAGGTATTTTCGATATCCAGCTCATTCAAAAAATTGCCTTGCCTGTCATCCTTTACCACCGAGAAATGCAGGTGCAGCCCGGTGGGGTTGACCGGGTCGCCGGAGTAATTGCCCTGGTACCCCAGCAGCGTGCCCGCCGGGACAAAGACTTCATAGGTGCCGGGAGGGAAATCGTCCACGATGAAAGAGGCTCCTTCTTTGGTTGCCATATGCGTATAGTAGTTCCATATTTGCTCGCCAGGGTGCAGCGGGTCGCTGGGGATGCGGATGATCACGGTCGAGATCCAATCATCCTCGCGGGAAAGATACCCATCGTAGGCGGCATATACCGGCGTCACGCCCGGCTCGGTGCCCGCGAAAATATCGATCCCGCTGTGCCGGTGTCCGGGTCGGTAGGACTGGTCCCACATGCCAAACACCACCCCCTGGCTGGGGAAGGCAAAGGGCGCATCCCCACAGCGCTGCCCGGCCAGGATGGTGATAGCTGCAAAATCTTCTGGGTTGTTGTTATAGGCCTGGTATTTCTGCCAGCGCGCCGAGGAAGGATAAAGCAAATAGCGGTAGGCAAAGTAACCCACCACGGCAATGCCGGTAAGCACGACCCCGGCTAAAATAATGCGCGGTAATTTTTTTTGTGGAAGTAGCGAAATAGGTTTAAAGGTAGACATATAGATTGCTCCTTCTTTTTGTCAGTTAGATTATTCTTCTGTACGTTGGATGGAAAGGACTTCGGCCTGGGTGTGTGCGACGATTGTTTGTGGGGAAATGCGCATCAGGGCGTGGTCGGAGCCGCCCCCCCCATACACATAGTCGTGTGCCAATACCCCGCTGTCGATCAGCACATGAATCGCGGTGCGGTGGCCGAGGGGCGGGACTGCCCCTACCGGGTAGCCGGTGAGCGCCAGCACGGTATCCGGGCTGGCGAAAATCGTCTTGCGGCGGTTGACGCCAAAGTGTTTGCCCAGGATGCGCCGGTCTACGCGGCTGGTGCCGTTGGTGATCACCAGCACGGCCTGCTCTTCGATGGTGAACAGCAGGCTTTTCACGATTTGATCGGGATATACGCCCAGTGCTTCCGCTGCGGCTTCTACCGTAGGGGTGGGCATATCCAGCTTCACGATCTTGCCATCGATCCCGTGTTGGGTTAAATAGTCTTCCAGGTCTTTAGGAGTTAAGGCGTCCGGCATAGATTAGCCTTTCGTGGAGGGAGCCTTTTTGCTACGCAGATCGCGCAAATGTTCCCCACTATCTTCCAGATGAGCAGCGACCAATAAGGACACGTGCCCGCCGGTGATCTGCTGCAAGGTTTTTCCGGCCGCGATGCCCGCCGGGGAAGCCAGAGCTTTCTCCAGCACGCTGCGGTCTTCAAAGTGTAGTTCGTGTACCATCAGTGGGCTGTACTGCCCGGAAAGGTGTTCGTGCACCGGGGCGGTGACCAGTTTTTCTAACCCCGGCATTTCTTCTGCGTGGGAAAGGAATTTAGGCCACCCTTGAAAAAAGGTTTCTGAGTCAATTTCGGGTTCAATCAAGATTAGCAATTTGAACATTTTTGGAATTATAGCTGTTAGTTGGGCTGTTGGGTAGGATGAAATTGGGCTGGGCAGGCAAGACCGGGGGCGCTTTCTTGCTACTTTCTTCCTTGTTTCACGTATAAGGTAATAAGTCAGGTGGGAAGAGTACATTATTTGCCCGCTTCACAGTTGGAGGAAACTGATGAATCTACGAGAAAAAATCTATACCTCGGAACCGATCCGCCCAAACCCGTTGATCAGCGTGGTGACCTGCACCTATAACAGCGAGGAATTTTTAGCGCAAGCCTTGCACAGCGTAGAGGCACAGTCCTACCCGCACATTGAGCACATCATCAACGATTCATATTCCACCGATGGCACCATGGATATCCTTCACACCTATATCCGCAGGAACAAACACCGCTATCCGATCAAACTCTTCCAGACCGAGCCGCACGGGGTAGCGCATGCCCTCAACCAGGCCACCGAAGAAGCGTCCGGGGAGATCATTCATTACCTGCATTCGGACGATTATTATCTTTCCTACAATTCCTTAGAGAAAGTGGCAGATTATTTTACGCAGCACCCCGACATCGTGTGGCTGACGGGGAATTTTATGGTGCAGGTGAAGGGCGAACAGCTTGTCATCCCCCATGCCCGTTTGCTGCGGGTCAACCCGGCCACCGCCATTTCGGTGATGAATGTCATCCACCACGAAAACACCTTTATGCGGCGGGAAGCGGTGATGGCCTACGGTGGTTTTTGCGAAGATAAAAAGATGAACGTGGAGTACCGCATTTGGCTGCGAATGATCCAGGATCACGCACCATTGATCGTCAACGACCAGTTTGTGGTTTTTATCATCCATAAAGGCAGCACCTCCACCGGGAATATCATCCAATTTTCCAAGGCGCTTGGCCGGGCGTTCCACACCCAGCACGAGGAGAAGGTATTCCCGTTAATCGGCTACTATGAGCAGGTGGGAATATATGCGAAGTTGAAATCTCTGGTAAGCGGGGTGCAGAAATTTATCTCTGATATGGGCGAGGTGTAGAGAGAGGAGAGGAATAACTAACTTGCTAATTGAGTTGGTAACATAAAAATTGGTGAGATGATTTATTATTGCTATAATTCTAAAAGAATAGATCATTCCTGAAAAAGATTCTACTCAGAGAAATTTTAAATTTGAGGGTAATAAAATGTACTACAATTTGACAGATGATCAAAAAGAGTTGTTGAAAAAGCTTGTCTCAGGAAGCCTCAACGAGAATTGGGGCAAGTCTTTCCTAGATATGTCTGCTGCTAGTGATTTTTGCCTTATATCTTTAGGGGAAAATGGACATGAATTAAAATTTGATTTTGAATCAAGATATGATATGGAATCTATTGTTCATACTGGTTTGATTTTAAAGAATGATAATGTTTATATAATTACACAAAATGCTTTTGATGCAGTTAAAAATGACTTTATTATCCCAAATTCGCAAACTTTACAAAAGATTACTAACTACGTAGGAACACAAATACAAGGAAATGTCACAGGAGGGAATATTCAAGGAATAGCTTATGTGGATGATTCAACTATTCAGCAAATTGTGAATAATCCAGAAAAATTGGCAGAAGAATTAGAGAATATTACAAGTGATTTATTTGATAATGTAAAAAAAGAATTAGGGGGTAAGCAATTATTAGATTACTCAAAATTAATTGCTGAATTGAAAAGTGTACTTCAACATGAAAAACCGGATGCAAATTTATTTAAAAAAATCATTCAGGGACTTTCATTCTTGAATGATACAACTTCTAGTGTGGATTTAATAGTAAAAACCTTACCATATATTAGTTTAATATTACAGTTAGCAAATCAAATTTTCATGTAAAGACAGTGAATCTAATATACAGACTACTTTTTCCTACTACAAGAAAAATTTAGATAACCACCCCAAGGAAAGCAGCAACTCTCTCCTTGGGGTGGTTAGTTTTCATAGCTCCAGTTGTCTATTTTTCGGCATGCTGCCGGGCATAGTGCTGGAACGCCTCGCTGGCAAATTCTGCCAGACCGGGGTGCATTTGGTCAAAGTTGGCTTTGAAGCGCGGGTCTTGCACGTAGGCTTGCCCCAGCCCACCGATGATCTCCGGGGTGCAGTCGTAGAACGAGGCGGTGATGTAATCTTGATATTCTTTCACCAATGCCTGTACGCGCTCCGCTTCGGGGCTTTGTTCCATCAGGCCGATCATCTCGGTGAAGATGCGGTTGCCTTCATCCATCACGGATGCCCGCTGCTCCTTGGTGTAGCTGTTCCAGTGCTGCTGGGACTGTTTCACTTTTTGGGGATCATAGGTTTGCATGGCTTCCTGCTCATATTCTTTTTGCTGTTCCTCACTCCATCCTTTGAACAATGATTTGTCGCTCATCGGGTGTTCTCCTTTCAAATGGGATATGGTTGCCTCCACCGTGTCGATCAGGCTGAGCAGCCGGGTGGCCTTGCTTTCCAGAGCGTGCTTGTGTTCTTCCAGCGCCTGGAGCGGGTCAAAGTCCGGCCGGTCGAGGATTTCCTTGATGTCCTTCAGTTCCAGCCCCAGTTCCTTATAGAACAGGATCTGCTGCAGGCGGTATACCTCGGCCTCCTGGTACTGCCGGTATCCATTGTCTTCGTACGCAGATGGATGGAGCAGCCCGATTTGGTCGTAGTAGTGCAGCGTGCGGGGGCTGACCCCGGCGATGTTGGCAAGTTGTTTTACGCTATAGGTCATGATCATTACCTCACAGGGACTATCATAAACTATAACGTAACGTTAATGTCAAGGGGGAGAATTAAATAAATTTGGAGGTTGGTTGGATTACCCCATCATCGCCATCAGGGTGGCGGCGCGCTCCTCAAAGCCGGGGTCGGCAAACAGCGGCGGGCACTCGTCCACGCTTCGCTCCTGCATGAACAGCTTGGCAGCAAAAGCCATGCAGGTGGCCTCCCCGCACTGGGCGCAGTTGGTTTGCGGCAGTAGGGCGTAAATATCCAGCGGGCGTAAAATGCGGCGCGGTTGAAGCACCGCGACCAATTCCTCGCGCTGTGTCCAGGTGGTGTTGATCGCTTCCACCAAGCCGTTGAGCAGTTCCTTGCCTTCTTCGTTATCGGTCACCTGGGTGATGAGCACCTTGTCGGCGTACAGGGTCAGGAAACCGGGGCGGCGGCGGAAGGTCAGGCTGGGGGTATCCGGGTTGTAGGTGACGATGCTTGGCAAGGTCGCCAGATAGGGGATCACCTCGGCCAGAGATTGGGAAGGGGTGCCCACGATCTGCACTTTGCCCGGTTCGGCCAGGCACGGCAGGGTGCGGGAGAGTTGGATGGTCTCCAGGTACATAGCGTTATCCTTTTTTATACATGCCCGTTGAGGCGGGCAGTCAGCCATTGCTCAAATTCGGCGGGCTGCCGGAACAAGGCCAGCGGCTGCTGGGCGGCAAGCTGGTTCGCGTCGGCGCTGTCTGCCCAGGCCACGCTGATGGGATGTACCCCGGCTTTGCGGGCGCTGGTCACATCGGCGGGAGCATCGCCTACATAGTAGGTGTGGCTGGCTGGGAGCTGCCAGCGGTCTAAAATGGTCTGCATGCTTCTTTCTTTGTAGCCGCCCTGTAAAAAGCCGGTTTCCATATAGTCAAAGTAAGGCGCGGCCCCAAAGTGGCGCAGCGAAATGGCGGCAGAATCGGCGCCTTTACCGGTCACGATAGCCATGCGGACGTGATGGGCTTGCAGCAAATCCAGGATGGCAGGAATGCCGGGGTAGAGGCCGTAACTGCCCTTTTGATGAATAGTTTCGTACTGGGTCAGAAAATAGGCATAACTTTGCGCCCACACGTCCTGCGGCAGCAAATCCTGTAAGATGCCCTGCTCGGTGGGGCCAAAGCGGTCGATGATCTCCTGGTGGGTGTAGGCCTTGCCGCTGAAATAGGCTGCGGTGCGTACAATTGCTTCCACCGAGACATACACGGTATCCCCCAGGGTGCCGTCCATATCGAAAATGACGCCTGCTAATCTTTGCATTGGGTTATCCTTGTGCGCCGTAAATGTAGTCCATATCGGGTTTTTCTACGGTGTAAAAATGCACCCAGATATAGAGGTGATTGAATGCCGCCGCCAGCAAAGCCGCTTTAGAGGCAAAGATGAAGCCGATGGCCCACAGCAGCAAGAAGCCAAACAGGTACATGCCATTATCGGTGTAGTGGAAAATGCCTTCTTTGACGATTGGCAAGTGCCGGTAGTCGGCGTCAAAATGGTCGATTCCCAGGGCGCGTTTGAGGCCAAAATAGTGCGCTACCGACTGGAACAGGTAAATACTCGGTATCAGGCACAGCAGAGATAAGCCTGCCCGCCAGAAGATGGACAGGGATAGGCTCTCTGCATTCGAGATCCCCACCAACACCAGGGTGACCGGACGCAAAATGAAGAGGATCATGAAGATTACGGAGAAAGCGGAGAAATCCTTTTTACCAAACAAACGCGTCATGGTGCCAAAATACAACTGCCCGCGCCACCCCAGCCAGACAAATATCTGGTGGAGTACGGGAACGGCCACTGCCAGCCACAACCAAAACAGGGTGGGTAGTCCCCACAGGCTGCCGGCTAGAAATCCGTCCAGTTTGGAACCAAAAAACACCCCTGCCAGCAAGATCAGCAGGGTGAAGAAATGCCAGCCTTGTTTCTCAAATAATTTTTGCATCATTCCCTCATAATACCTGCACCTCAGAGCCGCGCAGCCCTTTGGTCACCTCAATACGGGTGGGGAAGGCGTCTTTGAGCTCGTCAATATGGGTGATGACCAATATCTTTTCAAAATCATCTTTGACGGTGTTGATCGCTTCAATTAATCGCTGGCGGCCGATCTCATCCTGGCTGCCGAAACCTTCATCTACTACCAGGGTTTGCAGTCGGGCGCCGGCGCGCTGTGCCAATATTTCGGAGAGTGCCAGCCGGATGGCAAAGTTGATCCGGAAGGCTTCCCCCCCGGAATACATTTCATAGTCTCGCATGCCGGCTGTGTCGCTGATCTGGATCTCCAGTGTTTCGCGTAAATCGTCGCGGGTGTTGTCTTTGTATTCTTTTTGGGTGATGAAACGGATCGACATCGTGCCGCCGCTCAACCGTTCCAAAATCTCATTGGCCGAGTTCTCAATTTGGGGTAGGGCTTGCTCAATCAGCATGGCGGGCACCCCGTTCTTGCCGAAGGCGCGCTCTAGCACTTTTAACTCGGCCACGCTGTGCGCCATCTCTTCTCGCTCGGCTTCAATCTGTTTCTTGCGCTGCTTGAGGGTATCTAAAACCTGTACATTTTGCTGCGCCATCCCCAAGGCCATGCGCGCCTGGTTTTCCTGCTCCTGCAAGTTCAGCATCTCGCGTTCGGCGGAAAGGATATCCGGCGCTTCTGCCTGGTCGGCGGCCAGTTTGGCGGCAGCTTGCAGATGGGTTTCCTCTTGCTCTGCCAGGGAGGCGCTCACTTTCTCAATCTGCTCGCCGATTTCCTTGATCTCGCGTTCCAGCGGGGCCAGGGCAGCATGCGCGTTTTCCAGCTGGCGGTGCTGCGCTTCAATTTTCTGCAGCTCGGCTTCTCTGGCGCGGATTGCATCGTGGTTGGCGGCGTCGTAGCCGATCTCTTTCAATTCCTCGTCAATCTCAGCCAGGGTGGTGCGTGCTTCCAGTGCAAAGTTTTTTTCTTTCAGGGCGGTTTCAATCTCTTTCAGCCGCAGTGCGCCCTCTTGCTCCCAGGCGGTTTGCTCGGCTTCAAAGGATTTCACCTGGCCGGTAGTTTGGTCCAACTGCCGGGTTTTCTCGCGCAGCTGGGTTTCTACCTGTGCATAGATGCCTATTTGTGCGGTCAGCTCGTTGACCTGGTCGGTAACCGTTTGCAGCAGCTTGACGTTTGCCCGGTATTTATCCCCCTTTTGTTTGCCTTCTAATTCCAGTTCTTCTATCAGGCGGGCCCGTTCTTCGGGGGAAAGCGGCTGGCCGCATAAGGGGCAGTTGGCCCCTTCCGTGGTTTTCAGCTGCCGGATGCGCTGCATCAGTTCATCCATCTCAGCTTTGAGCAGCGGGTTTTCGGCTTTGGCTTCGGCCTGCTGCTGGATGACTTGCTGGCGTTTTTCTTCCAGTTGGTCACGCTCTGCCAGGGACTGATTCAGTTGGGCGGTTTCCGCTTCTAATGTTTTGATGCTTTCCTGCTGTGCCTGGGCCGATTCGGCAGCATTTTCCAGCGTTTGGGCGCGCTCCTGGAGCGATTTTTGTTCTGTTTCCAGGCGGGTGCGTTCCGTTTCAATGGTGGTCAGCGGATCGTGGCGGCGCTTTTCCTGCTGGTTAAAGCGCGCGGCGGTTTCTTCCCATTGGGCCAATTCGGTGCGGGCATCTTGCCAGTCCTGGTAGCCCTTTTTAATCTCATCTGCCCGGGCGAGCAGGTCGCCATAGGTCTCTTTTTCTTCCTGCCGGGCGGTCAGGCGGGTTTGCAGGGCTTCCAGTTCCTGCCGGGTGCGTTCCGCTTGCATAGCAAGCGTATCGACCAACTGTTTGCGTTCGTTCAGTAAAGAGGCTTTCTGCCGGATTTCATCCAGATAGTTGGTTTGGGCAGCCAGCGCCTGCGAATAGGTTGTCAAGTTGGCCTGCACTTCTTTTAGCCGGGCGATGCGTTCGTCTTCTTCGGCCAGCTCGTTATTCACTTCTTGCAAACCGCCTTCTAATTGGGCGATCTCGTTTTCCACGCCCCGGCGGCGTTCAAATGTGGCTTTGCGGTACGTTTCCCATACTTCCAGCCCCAAAATGCTGCTCAATATCCGCTTTCGGTCGGAGGGGCGCTGCTGGGTGAACTGGTCGGCATTGCCCTGCAAAAAGAAAGAGGCGTTTACAAAGGTCTCGTAATCTAAATGCAGAATTTCTTCGATGCGCGCTTCGGTGCTGCGCAATGTGCGCTCGGTGAGCGGTTTCCAGCCATTTTCTCCACTGCTCAGGATGTGAAACTCCAGCACGGTGGTTTTGTCTTTTGTTTTGGCGCGCGTCACCCGGTAGCGGTTGCCTTCATATTCAAATTCCAGCCGTACCTGGGCGGTCTCCGACTGCATGTTGATCACTGAGTCATCCCGTTTGCGCGCCTGCCCAAACAGTACCCAGGTGATCGCGTCCAGCAGCGAGGATTTCCCGGCACCATTGGCCCCGGAAATGCAGGCCAGGTTAAAGGGCGTGAAGTCCACTTCTACAGGGTCACGGTATGAGAGAAAGCCGGAGAGGATTAGTTTTAAGGGGATCATTGCCTACCACTTGGGTGAATTTTTAGGTTCTTCAACTGGCTGGTATTATATCATTCGGGCGGGGGAAACCCATCCCTATCCCGCTGTGTGCGCACACATAAAGAGTGCGTACTCTTTATGCGCACTCTTTAAAAGAAGCAGCCCTCTTTAGCAGAGGGCCGCAACTCCTTCAGAGAAGTCGTTATGGTTATCCTAAATACTCGTTGATCGCTTTGGCTGCTTTTCGCCCGGCGCCCATCGCCAGGATGACGGTGGCCCCACCGGTGACAATATCGCCGCCGGCATATACGCCCGGCATGCTGGTCTGCATGGTTTCGGGGTCTACCTCAATGTTGCCCCATTTGTTGAAATTGAGGTCGGGGGTGGTTTTTTGAATGATCGGGTTAGAACCGTTTCCAATCGCCACAATCGCAATGTCGATTGGCATGGTGACGATCTTGCCCTCGATCGGGATCGGGCGGCGGCGGCCGGAAGCGTCCGGCTCACCCAGTTCCATTTCCTGCAGGCGCATTGCCCGCAGCCAACCCAGCTTGTCGCCGATAAATTCGGTCGGGCTGTTGAGGAACAGGAATTTCACGCCTTCTTCTTTGGCATGGTGGATTTCTTCTAAACGGGCGGGCAGTTCGCTTTCGGTGCGTCGGTAAATAATGTATGCTTCCTTTGCGCCCAATCGTTTGGCGGTGCGCACCGAATCCATGGCGGTGTTGCCCCCACCGATCACGGCCACGACCCGGTCTTTGCAGTCGTACACCGGGGTGTCGAAGTTGGGGAATTGGTAGGCTTTCATCAGGTTGACGCGTGCCAGGAATTCGTTCGCCGAATATACCCCGATCATATCTTCGCCGGGGACATTCAAGAAGTAGGGCAAACCGGCGCCGACACCGATGAAGACAGCATCATAGCCATTTTCAAACAATTCATCAATCGTCTCGGTCATCCCGATGACCGCGTTCTTTTGAATTTTGACGCCCATTTTCTCCAATTGGGCGACTTCATCTTTCACAATTCGTTTGGGGAGGCGGAATTCTGGAATACCATAGGCCAACACACCACCGGCCTCGTGCAGCGCTTCAAAGATGGTCACATCATGCCCGCTTTTGATCAGGTCACCCGCACAGCTCAAGCCGGAAGGGCCGGAACCAACAATGGCAACTTTCTTGCCCGTTTTCTTGGAGATGGTGGGCAGTTTGACTTCACCATATTCTTTTTCGTAATCGATCACAAAGCGTGCCAGACGGCCGATAGCCACTGCCTCGCCGCG
This sequence comes from Anaerolineales bacterium, assembly GCA_963675375.2. GTDB lineage: Bacteria > Chloroflexota > Anaerolineae > Anaerolineales > UBA11579 > UBA11579. The sequence goes on from OY776212.2 coordinate 749,403, forward strand.
CTTTGCCAAGACGCAGGCGCCTTCGCATTGTTCTTCTTGCGGGCACACCCGGCTGCATACGGCCGGCAAAATGTTATCTTCTTTGATCAGGGCTGCCGCTTCGAAGTACTCGCCCGAAACGATCTTGGCAATGAAGCCGGGGATGTTGACATTCACCGGGCAGCCGCTAATACAGTTTTGCTTTTTGCATTCCAGGCAGCGAGAGGCTTCCTGGATGGCCATTTCCTCGGTGTATCCCAGATTGACTTCATCGAAGTTGCACACCCGCACTTCCGGTATCTGAGACGGCATTGCGTGGCGTGGGATCAACATTCGTTCTTTTGGAGAGAGTGTATTCATGTGGGTTACCTCCCATGAGTGACTAATCTATAAGGGCATCCAGATGACAGGCATGGTTGTCTGCCGCGGTTTCTTCTATTTCTTTATAGGACTGATTGCGTTTGATCAATTGGTCGAAATCAACTTGGTGGGCATCAAATTCGGGGCCGTCTACGCAGACAAACACGGTTTCGCCTCCCACAGTCGCCCGGCAGCCGCCGCACATCCCCGTGCCATCGACCATGATCGGGTTTAGGCTCACGACTGTGTGAATACCATCGTGGCGGGTTACATCGGCGACTGCGCGCATCATGGGCAGCGGGCCGACTGCCATGACCATATCAATTTGTGTGCCGTCATCAATCAGTTGTTGAAGTTTTTGGGTACAAAAGCCGTGAAAACCGTAGCTGCCATCGTCTGTGGTTACGTAGTTCTCGTCGCTGATCGAAGCCATCTCGTCTTCCAAGATCACCAGGTCTTTCGAACGACAGCCGATGATCGAAATTACATGGTTGCCGGCTTCTTTGAGCGCCTTGGCTGTGGGGTAGGCCACCGCAGTGCCCACGCCCCCGCCTAATACGGCGACGGTGCCGAACTTTTCAACCTCAGAGGGAATTCCCAGCGGGCCTGCTAGGTCGAGGACTTCTTCACCTACCTGCATGGTGTTTAACTGCCGGGTGGATTTGCCGATGCCTTGCACGACCAACGTGATTGTGCCTGCATTTTTATCAGAATCGTAAATTGTCAGAGGAAATCGCTCGCCATGCTCATTGAGCCGCATGATGATGAATTGACCTGGTTTACGTTTTTTGGCAATCTTTGGGGCGCTGACTGTAATTCGTTGGATGTCGGGCCCTAGTGTTTCTGTTTCAACGATTTTATACATAATGGCTGTCCCTTGTTGGTTGTTACCAATCTGATGGCTTATTTAGTTGTTTGAGAGCAGAAGAAAGTGAGAATTTCAAGAGAGTATAGCTTGTAATATCAGCTAAGTAGACCATGTTTGTGCTATTATTCACAATCTCACTTTGTTTATTGTAAATGATTACAAAAACTAATGCAGGGACATTTGTCATAAGCCGATAGTGGCAGATGTCACAAACACCCCCTTTTAAGCTAAAAAAGCAGTATTTTGTAAGATTTTTTCAAAATCTCCCCAAATTTACCCAAAATCCCCCTAATTTTGCCGTTCTGTCCCTACTATAAACGTGTTGACAACGCGATATTGCCGTTTCTTTATGGTCGGTGTACATTGTCTGGTAGGAGAGGTATTGTATTATTGGCAGGATATAAAAGACCACTGAAATGCCTGGGGTGAAATTCCCATATTTGGGGATTTTCGTGCTTGTGGGTTGACTCGGTGCGAAAGCTCGATAAACTCCGGAAAAGAATTGACCTGTACGATGATATAATCTCGCTTGCAGAATGAATATGCGGAAGCTTCTTTCAGGGGGAAAAGCTAAGAACCGCATTAACAATTTAGCAGAACTGCCTTTAAAAAGTGCGTTTACGCCAGCAAATTGATACAATACTTTACCTTATGACGGGAGCGTTATTCTTAATATGAAACCTTCAGAAGTGCATAGTGCAATTGGCCGGCATATGCTGGCAGATGGTGACCATTTGGTTGTCGACCTGGAGCGCTCACACGGCGCCTATCTTGTAGATGAGGTCACCGGCAAAGAGTATTTAGACTTTTTTACTTATTTTGCCAGCATTCCGATCGGGCATAACCACCCTAAAATGCAGGACCCAGAATTTTTAGAGAAACTGACCCGCTCAGCTCTCCAAAAGCCTTCCAGTTCCGATTTCTATACCACCTTAATGGCCGAATTTGTAGAAACGTTTGGGCGGATTGCTTTGCCAAAAGAGATGCAGCATCTCTTCTTGATCAGCGGTGGGGCATTGGCGGTAGAGAATGCGCTGAAAACAGCTTTTGACTGGAAAGTTCGCAAAAACTTATCCCGCATGAGCACCCCACGCGCCAATGGGACTGCCGACCCGTTGTTAGATGGCCTGGGAACCCAGGTGATCCATTTCCAGCAGGCGTTCCATGGCCGCTCCGGCTACACCCTTTCTCTTACCAACACGGCCGACCCCGCCAAAACAATGTACTTCCCCAAGTTCAATTGGCCGCGGGTGGTGAACCCCAAACTGCGCTTCCCGGTAACAGAAGAAGTGCTGGCAGAAGTGCGCAAACTAGAAGAAGTTGCTATATATCAGATAGAAGCGGCCTGCAAGCAACATAAAGGTGATATAGCCGCCCTGATCTTAGAACCGATCCAGGGTGAAGGCGGCGATAACTACTTCCGCCCTGAGTTCTTTAAAGAACTGCGCCGTCTGGCAGATGAACACGAATTCTTGCTCATCTTTGATGAAGTCCAATCGGGGATGGGCATTACCGGGTTAATGTGGGCACACGAACACTATGGTGTGCAGCCGGATGTGTTTGCCTTTGGTAAAAAAGCCCAGGTGTGCGGAATTGTGGCCGGTAAACGCGTAGAAGAAGTGGAAAACCACGTCTTTAAAAAATCCAGCCGGATCAACTCCACCTGGGGTGGCAACCTGGTTGATATGGTGCGCTCCACGCGCTATTTACAGATTATTGAAGAAGAAAACTTGGTCGCACACACGGCCAAGATGGGCGAAAAGTTGATTTCTGGCTTGAAGGCAGTGGCCGAAGAGTCTAATGAAGTAATGACAAATGTGCGCGGCAAAGGGATGATGGTGGCCTTTGATCTGCCTACCCCGCAAAAGCGCAATGATATGATGCAGTTACTGCTGCACAACGGCCTCAAGGCCTTAAAGTCGGGTGAGCGGTCTATCCGCTTCCGCGGCATGTTAGACATCCCTGAAGAGGTGATTGAAAAAGCATTGGAGGTTGTCGCCCGCAGTTTGCCGGTGGACTAAATTTATTCGTAAGGATCGTGATGTAAAGGGAACCGTGCTATGTTAAGCCTGCCAGATTTTAGAGTGAGACAGCGTGATTATTTATTAGAAATTGCCCGCGCCATTACCCAGGAACTTAACCTGGATAAGCTCCTCAAACGCATCTTGCAGCTGACTGCCGATATCCTTTCGGGGAATGTTGGGTTGATCTTACTGCGCAGCGAAGAAGGGGATTGGACGGTAGCAGCTTCTCATGGTATCCCCGAACCGCTCATCAATCATCTCGACCCCTTGCTGGCAGCCATCCCCGATCACGAAGACCCTGCTCGCTTTGAAATCCCTAAGATCAATGAAATGCTGCATACCCTGGCAAAAAAGGCCAGTTTGGGTTTGCTCACCGGTGTGGGGCTGCCGTTGATTGCTCGTAATCAGGTGATTGGCGTGATTTTTATCTTCCGTAATTACCGCGGCATGTTCTCTAACAACGACCGCACCTTGTTACAAAGTTTTGCCGATCAAGCCGCCATCGCGGTGAGCAATGCGCAGTTGTATACCGAGAGCACTCAGGAACGCCAAAAGATGTCCGCTCTGCTGGACTCTGTGGCAGACGGGATCTTGATCCTGAAACCCAACCATATCATTGAGCGCGTGAACCCCGCCTTTGCCCGCATGGTGGGCAAGCCTGCCAGAGAGATCATCGGCCAACTCCACGAAAACGCGGTGCAGTTTGCGCAGTCTGCACACGGCACCACGCTGGATGAAGCCGAAGCAGGCGGCTGGCCGCTTACTCCGCAGGCGACTTTATATGTAGAAGGCGACCTGATGCGTTCCGATGGCTCGACCATCCCGGTGGGGGTTACCTATGCTCCCTTGCTGTCCGAAGATGGCGCCCTGCTCAATATTATCGCTTCCGCCAGAGATATTTCCCACTTCCGCGAAGCCGAGGAGATCAAGAGCACGTTTGTCTCCGTGGTCAGCCACGAGCTAAAGACGCCGGTGGCCTTGATCAAAGGCTATGTCGGCACCCTGCGGCGCGATGACGTCAGTTGGGATCAGCAAATCTTGGACGACAGTCTGACCGTGATAGAAGATGAAGCCGACCGCCTGGCAGAATTGATCGAGAATTTGTTGGATGCTACTCGTCTGGAAGCCGGGGTGCTTTCCACCAATACCACGGATGTTTCCCTGCCTATGATTATCAAGCGGGTAGTCGAACGCTTTAAAACCCAGACGGACAACCATACTTTTGTGGTCAACTTCCCCGAACAATTTCCCATCATTTTGGCGGATGAAGACCGGATTGAACAAGTGTTGTATAATTTGGTGTCCAATGCAGTCAAATATTCCCCGAATGGTGGAGAAATTCGTCTTTCTGGAGAAGCCCGGCCAGATGAGGTCATCATCTGTGTGCAGGATCAAGGCTCTGGGATTGCTCCCGGCGATATTCACCACATCTTCGACCGCTTTTACCGGGCAGAAGCCGCTCAACGTAAGACTCAGGGGGCTGGGCTGGGCTTATATTTATCCCGCGCGGTGATCGAGGCCCATCATGGAAAAATTTGGGCAGACCCGCGCAGCCAGGATGGCGCCCGTATTTGCTTTGCGCTGCCCCGGCAGCGGTAAGGCTTTGTAAAACAAAAACAAACTATGGAATTATTCAGCCCTCATTACCAATATAAGAGGGAATCACTACTTATAAAGAGAGACTTATGCCAACAGTAAAAACACAAATCAATTGCCCTCAATGCCGCCAGCCGATCTCGGCGGATATTGAACAAATCTTTGATGTGGGGGTTGACCCTGCTTCCAAGAATCGTTTGCTTTCTGGTCAGGCCAATTTTGCACAATGCCCGCACTGTGGCTACAACGGTGCCGTGGCAACGCCTTTCGTCTACCACGACCCATCCAAAGAATTGCTGATGACCTTTGTACCCCCAGAGCTGAATCTGCCGCGCGATGAGCAGGAACGCGTGATTGGTGGATTGATCAATAAAGTTGTCGATAACCTTCCTCCCGAGCAGCGCAAAGGTTACTTGTTCAGCCCGCAGTCTGCCCTCACTTTCCAGGGATTGATCGAACGCATTTTGGAAGAGGATGGGATCAGCAAAGAGATGATCGAAGCCCAGCAAAAACGGGTTAACCTCATCCAGCGTTTGGCCGGCATCACCGATGACGAGGCCCTGGAAATAGTGGTGAAAGAGGAAGACGCGATCATTGATAACGACTTCTTTTCTCTGCTCTCCCAGCTGATTCAAATGGCCGGTGCGCAAGGTGACCAGCAAGGTGCCCAGGTTTTATCGGGCTTACAACAAAAGCTGCTGCCGATCACCACGGCCGGTAAAGAGCTGCAAGCACGTTCTCAAGAAGTCGAGAGGGTGATGCAAAAGCTGCAAGCCGAGGAAAAGAACCTCACCAGAGAGCGATTGCTCGACATGGTGCTGGAAGCCGAAACTGATTTGCAGGTAGAAACCTATGCCAACCTGGCCCGCCCGGGGATGGATTACCAGTTCTTCCAGCAGTTGAGCGACAAAATTGACCAGGCCGAAGGGGAAGAAAAAGAACGCCTGGAGAAGGTGCGCGATACTTTGCTGGATATTACCCAAAAGATCGACCAACAGATGCAGGAACGGTTGGCTGTTGCCCGCCAGAACATTGATATTTTGCTGAAAGCGGAAGAAAATCTGCCGGAGATCATTATGCAAAACTTGCCGGCGATTGATGAGTTCTTCATTCAAGCGCTCAGCCAGGAACTCAGCAAAGCCAAGTCCGAAAACAATGATGAACGCGGCGCTAAACTGCAAAACCTGATGAACATCATTCAGGAGGTCATCGCAGCGGCTTCGATGGGGCCGGATGGCTTGCTGCTGGAAACGCTGTTGGAAGCAGAAACGCCCGAAGATCGACTGGCGATCATGGAAGAAAATGCCGACAAGATTACCCCAGAGTTCATTGAATCGGTCACAAACTTCATGATGCAGGTAGAAAATGCCAAAGACGAACGTGCCAAAGCAATGAGCGAACAGGTGCGCAGCATCTATCGCGAAGTGCTGCGTTTCTCGATGAAAGCGCAGATGGAAAAATAACAACCGTTCGTTTACTTTGATTTTGAAAGAGAGCGCATCACGCGCTCTCTTTTTTTGTGCGAGGGTTGCAGCACAAAAAAGGATTGATTCAAGATTGCTCTACGGATTCATAGGGAAAATTTATCTTCCGCCTGATTTTATCTGTATAATCTAGGTATTGACTTACTACCACGAGGAGAACTGCAATGATGAAAACAATACAAGATGTCACTGGCTGGCTAGATGAAAACGCGGACGCATTCATCAAGATTGCGGACCAAATTTGGCACACGCCCGAAGTGGCCTGGAAGGAATTCAAATCTTCCCGCATGCAAGCCGATTTCTTAGAAGAGATGGGCTTCTCGATCACCTGGGACTTGGCAGGGATCAACACTGCCTTTGTCGCCGAATGGGGACAGGGCGGCCCGGTGCTCGGCTTTATCGGGGAGTACGATGCGCTTCCAGGTCTTTCCCAAAAGATTCAGTCTACAAAAGAGGCTTTAAAAGAAGGCGCCAACGGCCACGGCTGTGGGCATAACTTGCTCGGTACAGGCGCGGTTGCGTCCGCTGTAGCGGTAAAAAATTGGCTGGCAGACAACGGTGTGGAAGGTACCGTGCGTTATTACGGCTGCCCGGCGGAAGAAAAAGGATCGGCCAAGGCTTTTATGGCCCGCGATGGCGTCTTTGACGATTTGGATGCAGCCTTTAACTACCACCCAGACAGCAAGAACACCCTCATGAAGGGTACTTGTGTGGGTGTAAATGCCATCTACTATCACTTTTACGGTCGTTCTTCGCATGCTGGCGGCCTGCCGCACGAAGGTCGCTCGGCATTAGACGCGGTGGAACTGATGAATGTGGGTGTGAACTACCTGCGCGAGCATGTGAAAAGCGATGTGCGTATGCACTACATCATCACCAATGGCGGGATGGCGCCCAATATTGTCCCCGAAGAGGCCGAAGTGTATTACTACCTGCGGGCAGCCACGCCGGAATATCTGGCAGAGGTAGTGGAACGAGTGCGCGATATTGCCAAAGGTGCTGCCCTGATGACCGGAACCCGCTTTGAAGAAAGTTTTGAAGAAGGCTGTTCCCCGATCGTCAACAACCACTATCTGGCCGACTTACAGTACCAGATGATGGAAGAAATTGGCCCGATGTCCTTTACCGAAGAAGAAATGGCCTTTGCCCAGCAGATCAACGACGATTTCCCCGGCACCAACCCCGAATATATTGAGCGCGAAATCGAAATTGTAAAACCAGACCCGGAAAGTGCCGCCCTCCTGCGGCAGTATGCCGACTACCCCCTGGTGGAAGGCAACTTCCCGGCTTACGATGCCAACTACATTATGACCGGTTCAACCGATGTCGGTGATGTCAGCCAGGTAGTGCCTTTGAGCATGCTGCTGACCAGCTGCTTCACGACCGGCAGCCCCGGCCATAGTTGGGGCAACGTAGCCACCTCTGGCATGTCCATCGGACATAAAGGCATGATGCACGCCGCCAAGATTATGGCCGCCGCCGCAGTAAAGCTGTACCAGGACCCCGCACACCTCGAAAAGATCAAAGCTGAATTTGATCAGACGATTGGGGAAAATGGGTACGTGTGCCCGATCCCGGCGCATGTCAAACCCCCTCGCTACGAACCGGAAGAGGCGTAGAGCAAGAAGTAGTCGATCGGGAAGTGAAGGAGTTTACTTCCCGATCATACCAATATCTTCTATAATAGGTTCACTTTTAGATTGAGGAGAACGAATTGACAGACTCAACATTTCAACAAAACTTAGAAAAATACGCCGAGGTAGTTGTTAAAATCGGTTTGAATGTACAGCCCGATCAGCGGGTATTGGTACGCGCTTGGGTAGAACAGGCCGACTTTGTAAAGGTGATTGCCGAGCAGGCCTATAAAGCCGGCGCCAGCTTTGTCGATGTGCTGTGGGAAGATGAACGCTTGCGCCTGACCCGCTTCCAAAATGCGCCCAAAGATTCTTTCGATCTCTACTCTCAGTGGCGGTCGGATGCGATCCGCGAGGCCGGCGAGCGCGGCGATGCCATTCTCAGCATGGCAAGCCCCGACCCCACCTTGCTGCTGGAGCAAGACCCTCAGCTGGTGCAGGTCTTCCAGAAAACGCAGTATAAGATGACCAAAATATGGTCTGACCTGGTGCGCAGCCGGTTGATCAACTGGGCCGGGATTGGTGTGCCCACCGAACGCTGGGCGGCCAAAGTGCTGCCAGACGTACCCGCAGACGAGCGCATGCGTAAAATGTGGGAATTGATCTTTGAAATGTGCCGCATCACCACCACCGATGACCCCATGGAAGAATGGGAACGCCACATTGCCAATTTGCATGCCCGTTCGGCTTTCTTCAATCAGAATAAATTTACAGCCCTCAAACTGAATGCCCCCGGCACCGATCTGTGGATCGGCCTCCCCGACAAGCAGTATTGGTTGAGCGCCCGCATGAACAGCAAAGCCGGGATTCCCTCTGTGGTCAACATCCCCACCGAAGAAACCTTCACCCTGCCGCACCGCGAGCAGGTCAACGGTACTGTGCGAGCGACCAAACCGCTCAACGTGCGTGGGATGATGTACATTGACAAATTCAGCCTGACTTTCAAGGATGGCAAAGTGGTAGATGCCCAGGCCGAAGTTGGGCAAGAGCACCTCAACAACATGCTTGAGAATGATGAAAACTCCCGCTACCTGGGCGAGATCGCCCTGGTGCCGCACAGTTCCCCCATTTCTCAGTCTGGCAGGCTGTTCCATAACACCTTGTTTGACGAAAACGCCTCCTGCCATATTGCCTTGGGCAGCGCCTACCGCTTTAGCTTAGAAGGCGGCGAGGAGATGAGCGAGGAAGAATTCCAGGCAAACGGCGGCAACAGCAGTCTGATCCATACCGACTTCATGATCGGTTCCGACCTAATGGATATTGACGGCATCACCAAAGACGGCAAAGCAGTGCCGGTGATGCGCAGCGGCGAATGGTCTTTTGAAGCCTAGCCCCTGACTGTTTCAAAATGATGAAAACGCCCTCTACGCAAGAGGGCGTTTTTTTGTTTTGATTGAATTGGTTTACTGAAATGAGTGCGCAGAACAGCAGCCAAACGAATAAACTTATATACTTGTAAACTAATAAACTACTCTTCTTCCACCTTCACACACTCCCCTGGCTTGATCTGGTATACATCAAAATCGCGCGCCACCCGGCTGTTGGGGAAGATACTTTGCGCTTCCTGGTACACATCGCGTTCCCGGTAGCGGCGCGAAAGGTGTGTGAGAATCAATTGGTGGATGTTGGCATCTTTTGCCAGTTGGGCTGCTTTGCCTGCCGTCAGGTGCGCAAACTGCTCCGCCATTTCGGCTTCTTCTTCCAGGTAGGTGGATTCGATCACCAGCGCATCTGCGTTTCTGGCAATGTCCAGAATATTGTCTGTGCGTCCCGTGTCGCCCACATGCACCAGCCGGGTGCCGGGTTTTTCTTCTCCCAGCACATCATCCGGCCCCACCGTAGTCCCGTTTGCCAGGGTGATGGTTTTCCCTTCCACCAGATCGCGGCGTACCGGGCCGTTCGGCACCCCTAATGCCTCGGCTTTTTCGGCCAGGAAGGGGCGGTGAGATTTTTCTTCAAATAAGTAGCCAAAACAGTCTGGCCCGCGGTGGTATACCGGGAAGGCCGTGATCGAGAAATCATCTTCTTCGAAGATCACGCCCGGTTGGATTTCTTGGAAATTGATATTGATCTGACTTTTTTGCGGGTGCACGATCTGCACGCCATACAGTAAATTGTGGATGCGTTCCAGGGCGTACTTGCCCCCGTAAATGGTAATCTCTTCAATTGTTTCCCAGCGGGAAAGGGTGGAGAACAGTCCGGCCAACCCCAAGATATGGTCGAGGTGGCCGTGGGTGATCAGAATATGGTTGAGCCGCTTGAAACCAATGCCAGATTGTAGAATTTGTCTCTGTGTCCCCTCGCCGCAATCGATTAAAAAGCGGTGTTCGTTATGTTTGACGACCTGCGCAGAAAGCCCGCGATGAATGGAGGGAGCTGAAGCTGAGGTGCCAAGGAAGATAATTTCAAACAAGAGTTTTCCTTAAATTTGGATTTGCCGAGTGGACTTCGGCTTTTGCGCAAATTGTATTTTACCAGATTGCAGGATGATGGGGTGCGCTTTGTGCGTGGGTGCGGCTTTTTTCGGTGTCGGTACCCAAGAAAGGTGACTATATGATAAGATACTTTTCATTCCCAAATAGTAAAAAAAACTGTATGGGAACTATGTAAATGGTATAATCTAATACTACAAAATTATTTTAGCATGTTCAGGAGACGCTTATGTCTGGGCATAGTAAATGGTCCACAATTAAACGAAAAAAGGGTGCGGCAGATGCAAAACGCGGTCAGCTGTTCACCCAATTGGCACGCGCAATCACCATGTCAGCTCGAGAAGGTGGCGGCGACCCGGATATCAACATCACACTGCGCCTGGCGATTGATAAAGCCAAAGCGGCAAATATGCCGAAAGATAACATTGAACGCGCCATCAAACGCGGTACCGGTGAGGACAAAGACGCCGCTTCATTGGAGAAGATTATTTATGAGGGCTACGCCCCTCATGGCGTTGCGCTGGTGATCGAAGTGGTGACAGAAAACCGCAACCGCACCGTGGCCGAGCTGCGCCACGTGCTTACTCGCTCTGGCGGCAACTTGGGCGAAAATGGCTCGGTGGCCTGGCAGTTTACGCAAAAATCTTTCTTCTCTTTCCCCTCCGAGGGATACGACGAGGACAGCATCTTTGAGCTGGCTATCGAAGCGGGTGCAGATGATGTCAACTTTGACGAAGAAACCGTTGAGATCATCGGAGAAGCATCTGCCTTCAAAGAGATCAGCGACCGGCTGCGTTTGGCAAAGATCAAAACAGATGAAGCCGACTTACGCATGTTCCCCAACCAGGAAATGGAAATCCCCGCAGATAAAACTTTGCAAGTAATGCGCGTGATTGAAGACCTTGAAGAGTTGGATGATGTGCAAAAAGTAGACTCAAATATGGCGATCTCGGAAGAAGCTCTGGTACTCCTGGAAGCAGAAGCTGCCTGATCTTCCTACAAGATGCTGGTATTAGGGATTGATCCTGGCACTGCCACTACCGGTTTTGGGTTGGTGCGTCAGGCAAAAGATGGCAGCCTTACCCCCGTTGAGTATGGTGCCATTCTAACCCCCAAAGACCTCCCCATGCCAGACCGGCTGGTATTGCTGTACGAAAAAATGCAAGAAATAATTCATCTCCACCGCCCCGATAGCAGCGCGGTGGAGATGCTGTTTTTCCAACGGAATGTTAAAACGGCTATCAGTGTCGGGCAAGGACGGGGGGTTGTGCTTCTGGCGTTGGCGCAGGCAGGGATACCGATTGGCGAATATACCCCCAACGAGATCAAGCAGGCGGTTACCGGCTATGGCAGTGCAGATAAACGTCAGATGCAGGAAATGGTAAAACTGCTGCTGACCTTAAAAGAACGCCCGCGCCCCGATGATGCAGCCGATGCCCTGGCTGTAGCAATTTGTCATCTTCATACCAGCCAATTTAATAACTTAGCAAACCAATAGACCAATTAGGATTAGAAAGGAGCGGCATAGGTATGCCTCCAGCATTTGATCTCTTTTTGAGGTTTGGTACCTCTCTCGCAATTGGTTTTTTAATCGGTTTACAGCGCGAATTTGTCCGCATTGGTGAAAAGCGGTCAATTACCGCCGGAGAACGTACCTCTTCGCTGCTCAGTTTGGGGGGCTGTCTGGCAGCCATGCTTTCCGATATTTACACCTCGCCAACGATTTTTATTGCATATCTCTTTATGGTCGGCATTTACACCGGAACCGGCTACTTTATTGATGCCTGGAAGCGGAACCATATCGGCACCACCTCAGAGATTGCCATCATCATCACTGTATTGATCGGCGGGATGTGCTACAAGGGCGAACTTGCTCTGGCAGTTGCATTGGGGATTGCCACCACCGTGCTGCTTTCCATCAAGGTGCAAACTGACCAGTTTGTGCGCGCCCTCACCCGGCAGGAAATGTACGCCGCTTTGCAGCTCGCGGTGATCAGTGCCATCGTGCTGCCTGTCCTCCCGCGCCAACCCCTGGCCGGGCCGCCCTTCGATGCCCTGGTGCCTTTCACCATTTGGCTGATGGTCGTCTTTATCTCCGGGATCAATTTTCTCGGCTATGTGTTTTCTCGGCTGGTGGGTTCCCAGGGGATTGGGATTACCGGCATTATCGGCGGTTTGGTCTCCAGCACGGCGGTAACCCTCAGCTTTACCGAGCGCAGTAAGCGTGAACCGGCCCTGGCGAAAACCTTTGCCTTTGCCATCACCGGCGCCTGGACGGTCATGTTTGCCCGCCTGATGGTTGAAATCTGGATTCTGAACCGGGTGCTTTTTGCCCGCGTATGGCTGCCGCTGCTCATCTCTGGGTTGGTCGGCGTTGTGTATGTAATTTGGTTGTTCTTCCGCCAGCGCACCACCGAAAAAGGCGAGTTAGATTTGTCCAACCCGCTGGACTTGAAATCGGCTATTCGCTTTGGTTTGCTGTTTGTGGTTATCTTGCTTCTCTCCCGCACGGCACAGCTCTATTTTGGCAATACCGGTATTCTGGTCTCCAGTTTGATTTCCGGGCTTGCCAATGTGGATGCCATTGCGCTATCGGTTTCTGAGTTGAGTCGTGCCGGAAGCCTGGAAATGGAAACGGCTTCCCAGGCCATCATTTTGGCGGCGGCTTCCAATACCCTGGCAAAAGGTATAATGGTGATGGTAGGTGGCACTAAAGATTTGCGCAAAGTTGTGCTGCCCGGCATGTTCCTCATCTTAGCCGCTGCGGCAATTACCGCTTTTATCTTCTAAGGAGAAGGTATGATCTCAAGCATCAATGGACGCGTTGCAGAAACCCAGGACGACAGCATTGTCGTAGAGGTGGGGGGCATCGGGCTGCAAGTTTTTGCCCCGATCAGTCTGTGCCATCAGGCCGAGATAGGCAAAGCAATCTCGCTGCAAACTTATCTGGTCGTGCGGGAGACCGAGCTATCGCTATACGGCTTCAAAACGCAGGAAGAACGCCGCTTCTTCATTTTGCTGCTGGGTGTCAACGGGGTCGGGCCGCGGCTGGCCTTGTCCGTGCTGTCCACCCTCAACCCTAATGCCATCCGCCGGGCGGTGTTTAGCGACCAATACGAGATCTTTTCCCAGGTGTCGGGTGTGGGCAAAACCAGCGCCCAAAAGATCATTTTGCACCTCAAGAACAAGATTAAAGATGTGGATGGGCTGGAATCTGCTGCTGCAATGGACGACCTCGACACAGAAGTGATGGGTGCGTTGACCGCCTTGGGTTACAGCATTGTGGAAGCACAGGTTGCCTTGCAGAGCATCCCTAAAGATGCCCCCAGGGACGTGGAAACCCGCCTCCGGTTGGCTTTGGCCTATTTCTCTTCGCCTTGAGATGACCCAAAAGTAATGTTTTTAACAGCTAACTAAAATGATAGTAATTTAACAGATAGGTTAGATTAGAATCAGCGTAGGATCATTTATTCCTGGCACGCCATTTATTTTGTACTTATTTGTGTGAGAAGCTGATATGTCTAAAGGCAATATTTTATATATTGAAGACAACTACCATAACCGCCTGATCGTACGTTCAATATTGGAATATGAGGGGTACACCTTTTTTGATGCCGAAGACGGTCTGAGCGGCTACCAAAAGCTGCAAGAACTGAAACCTAAAGTAGCCCTGCTCGATATTTCTCTGCCTGGGATGGATGGGATTGAAATTGCCAGGCGGGTAAAAACCGCTCCAGAAACCCAACAAACTGTGCTCATCGCGGTTACCGGCTCCAGCCTGGATGGAGATCGTGAGCGCTTCTTAGCTGCCGGGTGTGATGATTATCTTTCCAAGCCTTTCCGGGCAGAAGACCTCATCGCCATGGTGGCCGAATACATGCGGGAAGATTACCAGCCGCGCCAGCTGGAACAGCCTGCTGCTTCAAAACCCACCGAATCGATGATTTCCCCGCATGCTAATGCGGCCTTGCTGAAGAATGGGAAACGGAAATCCTTCCGCAGCCAGCAAGTCTCCGAGGATGATTTCCTCACTTCCGAGATCAGCGACATGATCAATTTCGATACCATCAAACCGGCAAACCCGGATTGATCCGGGCGACCTAGTCGAATCTTTTCCCGTAGGCGATTGCCAGGGTTTTGCCCAATTGGGTAAAGTCGCCTAATTCTTCCAATCCTAATTTTTTATAAAAAGAAATACCGGTCGCGTTGTCTCCCCCCACGACCAAATGATAGCCGGGGATCCCTTTTTGGATCAAGTTCTTCTCGTAGGCGGCAAACAGCTTGTGGCCCAAGCCCTTCCGCTGGTAGTCTGGATGCAGGTTAATGTGTAAGTGTGCCGGGTACTGTGCGTAAAGGTATGAGAAACTGTTCGTGTTGATTGCCCGCAGGGTCAGGTAATCCCGCCTATTTTTTAAGGTCTTGTGCGGCATGCTGCGCCAGTGGGCTTTCATTTTGGGGAGCATGATGCGGTCGAATGCCGCGATTTGCTTTTCGGTATCCAGTGTGCCCAGGATATAGCCCACCACCTTTGCCCGGTCGGGATCTTCAACCACAAAACAATTCTCGGTCTCATACCAGACGTAATACAGGCACCACTTGAGGGCAAACAAGGTTTTGTCGATGCTCGTATCTCCCGTAATGTGGCAGATATCGACAATGTCGGCTTCGTCTTGCAGCGTGCAGGTGCGAATGTTCAGCATGCTCTAATAGTATCGGTAGTTGGGGGTGGTGTAAAGTATTCACCGGGTTTTGTTTAAGGCTTTCCCAAAGGCAAGGATAAATCGGTGAATCATATGTACCCCCATCTGCAAACCGACGAATTGTTTTCCTTTCCAGAGTGTGGTGTGATGCTAATTGCTAAATGCCTCGTAAAAATTAGTAAGTTTTTCAGGCCCCGCCCGCCAGTATTTTGTTTAGAAATGGCTCTTCAGCCCTCCCCAATTTGGGGAGGGTGATCGTACCTTAGAAATTTAGGGCATAAATTGGGGTGGGGCGTGATAGAAACAATCTTGTCTTGTAAGGTTACTGCTCCCTTTAGCCTTTTTTTTACAATCAGTCAACCGACTTTGAGAAAACCATAGGGTTTTGTTTACGCTAGAAAAACAGCGTTATTCTGGGGTTGCTTCGCTCCCGCCATCTACAAGGTCATCCCCGTAATCAATCACTTCCCGCGGTTTAGAGCCTTCTGTCGCCGGGCCGATGATTCCATCTTCTTCCAGCTGTTCGATCAGCCGGGCAGCACGCGTATAGCCGATACGTAAGCGTCTTTGCAGCATAGAGATAGAAGCTTTCTCGCGTCTGCGAATCAAATCCAACGCGTCATCGTACAGCTCATCGCGTTCTTCTTGTTCTTCCATTTCTTCCCAGATGGCAATTTGCTTCAGCGGTACGCCTGTGGGCAGTTCGTCCGCTGCTGCGCCGGTGGCAATCGGCGCCATGCTGGTGGTGCCGGCAAAGGTGCGCCAATACTGCACGGTGCGCAAAATTTCCTGGTCGGAAAGGTAAACACCTTGCAAACGCACGGGCGCGGGGGCGTCCGGCGCCTGGAAGAGCATATCACCCCGGCCAAGTAAGCGTTCTGCGCCAGGTTGGTCAATAATCACCCGGCTGTCTGTGCCGGAGGTGACGGCAAAAGAGATGCGTGCCGGGAAGTTGGCTTTGATCAACCCGGTGACTACATCTACCGAAGGACGCTGGGTAGAGATGATCAGGTGGATGCCGGTGGCGCGTGCCAGCTGTGCCAGCCGTGTAATGAGCTTCTCGGTCTGGTCGGGGGCAACCATCATCATGTCGGCCAACTCGTCAATTACTACCACCAGGTTAGGGAGCGGCTTAATATTGCTGGCTTCTGCCCGTTTGTTGTAATCTTCGATATTGCGGGCGCCCACATCGGCAAATTTCTGGTAGCGGCTGTCCATTTCACGGGTAACCCACTGCAGCACGCCCACCACGCGCTCAAGGTCGGTCACTACCGGTGCCAGCAGGTGCGGAATGCCGTTGTAACCGGTCAATTCCACCCGTTTGGGGTCGACCATGATCAGCCGCAGGGTGTCCGGGGTGTTGTGCAGCAAAAAGCAGGTGATGATCGCATTCACACACACCGATTTACCGGAGCCGGTCGCACCGGCGACCAGCAGGTGGGGCATACGCGCCAGGTCGGCGGCTACGGCGTGCCCGGCCACGTCTTGCCCCAAGGCAAAGCGCAGCGGGGAGCGCATGCGTTTGAAAGCGGGGTTTTCGATCACATCCCGCAGGGCGACCATTGCGATTTGGTCGTTGGGCACTTCAATGCCGATATAGCCTTTCCCCGGTACCGGAGCCTGGATGCGGATGCGCTGGGCGGCCAATGCCAGAGAGAGGTCGTCGGCTAGACCTGCAATCTTGCTTACCCGCACGCGGGTGCGCCCGCGGCTGTTTTCAATAAAATCGGGTTCTACCCCGTATTGGGTGATGGTTGGCCCGCGGTTGATTTCTACCACATGGGCGGGCGCACCAAAGGAGGCCAGCGTGTCTTCAATGGTTTCGGCCCGTTCGCGGTCGAAATCATCATCGTAGGCAATTTCTTTTCCCGAATCGAGCAGTTCTTCAATGGTGGGCAGCACCCAATCATGGCGTTCTTGTAGGGCCTGCGCCAGCGGCGAGAGCGTTTGCCCCGTCTGTGCGGTGGCGGGTGGCATGCTCATTGCAGCGGAGACATCGGGCTGCGGTGGTTGGTGGTTGGGAATAAACGGCTCAGCTCTAGGTGCAATCACCGATGGACTTTTCTCGGATCTGCGTTTGGCCTGGCGTTCATCCCAGGCATCTTGAATGCGCAGCACCAGGGGCGGCACCCAGTCAAATAGATCGATCACAGGTGTATCTAAGGAAAGAGAAAGCCCGACCACAAAGCTGGCGATCAGCACCACGATCAATCCCAGCATGCCCAGGCCGTTCCACAGCCCCACCATCAGGAAAGCGCCGATTTGCCCGCCGCCTTTGCCATCGGCTGCAAGCTGGTAAGCAGCTTCCGGGTCGCTGGGGGAAACAAACACATGCAGCAAGGTTTGGAGGACAAAAAACAGGAGCACAGCCCCAATCAAACGCTCGATATTCAGGCGGGCACATTCTCAAAATTGCGGGCGATCAACCACACCCCGAATAACAACATTACTAGGGGGAAAAAGTAGATGCCCCAACCCAAACTGGTGCGCCACAAATTTACCCACAAGGAGGTCATGCCGCTGCGGTTGGGTGAGAGCAAGGCTAACAGCGTTAGAATACCGACCAGGGCGATCACTACCCCGGTAATGTCCAGTCTACGATCCAGAGACATACCACTGTTGGCCTGGGCGGCCGTTTTCTTTTTTGTAGGTTTTGCAGACCGATTCAACAGGCCTGCAAAACGGTCTCGAATGGAACCGGCGCTGCTTGCCGGCTTTTTGGTTGATTTTCCTTTTGCCATGCTTTCTCCAGTGGGGGTTTGTAAAGGGAAAGGTGTTGAAATTATAGCATATATGTTCTGCGCGGGGTTCAAAAAATGAAAGCCTTATCAAGATGAGGTGGACAAAAGTAGGCGGTTTGTGGTTTACTAGATGCATTGGTTGTGTGCTAAAAAAGGTTGCAGCCAGGTAAAATTTTTGCCCGTAGAAAAGGAACGATTATGACTGAAAATAAGGAAACTGTGCAGCAAGTCCCTTTCAAGCAGCTCATTCGTAATTTTTTGATCGAGATGGCAGTCTATGGCGTTTTGTTGGTAATTTATTTTTATGTCGCACTCCGCTATTTAGGTGAACCGCTGGCACGTTTGTTTAACAGCAGTCTGGTGGCCTATGGCTTTATTGGTTTAGGGCTGATCGTGATACAGGCTGTCGTATTAGAATTTGTCACTTCCCTCTTATTTGATTTCCTTGGTCTGCACCGTTTGACCTCTCAGGCTTCCAAGCACTAGGAGCTTTCTATTGAATTTTCCAATTGCAGGCGTAACGGTTGACCCTTTAGCCCTGGTCGTCATTGGATTCCTGGTGGGGATCATGGGGGGCTTTTTTGGGGTGGGCGGTGGTTTCTTGGCCGGGCCTTTCATGTTTTGGGTAGGGGTGCCGATGCACTTTGTGGTGGGCACCGATTTAGCCCACATGACCGGGAAGTCCATTGTAGCCTTCAAGCGGCACCGTGCTTTGGGACATGTCGATATCAAATTGGGGCTGGTAATGATTTGCGGCACCATGATCGGCGTAGAGATTGGCGCACAGATCATTGAGCTGTTAGAAGCACACGAGTCGGTAGACCTGGTGATCGGCATGATCTATATTTTCATTTTGCTGTTGGTCAGCGCCTTCACCGCCTATGAAGCGATTAAATCTCTCCGCATGATTGCGGCAGAAAAAATGGATGTGAAAGATGTGATGGGCTTCAAAGGCGTTGCCCGGCGTGTATACAGCATCCGCATCCCACCGATGATCTCCTTCCCTAAATCTGGGATTGAATCGATCTCGTTATGGAGCGTGATCGGGGTTGGGATATTTACCGGGGTGCTTGCCGGTATGTTAGGGGTGGGCGGCGGTTTTATCCGCATGCCCATGTTGGTATATTTTCTCGGTATTCCTACCCACGTAGCGGTAGGGACAGATTTATTCGAGATCATTTTTTCTGCTGGCTACGGCACGCTGACCCATGCGATTAAAGGCAATGTGGACATCATCATGGCTTTGGTGATGCAGACCGGGGCAGCGATCGGTGCCCAGATTGGCGCCGTTTCTACACAGTATTTTTCAGGGCCTCGTATTCGGCTGTTCTTTTCCTTTTTGCCGCTGATTGGTGCCTTGATGGTTTTATTGCGCTTATTAGGGGTAGTCGCATTATGAATGGTGGAGGAGAACGTTGAATTATCTATATCTGGTCGCGAACCAAGTCGTCAACCGGGCGGTGATTAATTTTGTCGCACAGGTGGCCGAAAAAACAAACGCGACACTGCAAATCTTATTGACTGCGGAGAAAAAAGACCGGCTTCAAGAAATAGAGGAGAGCCTGGAAAGATACAAGGCGGCAATTTCCGAGGTGGATTACAGCGTAAGTGCCGTGGTAGAAGACCCGGTGAAAGCCATGCAAGATGCTATGCAGCAAACGGCATTTGACCTGGTTTTGATGGGCGTGCATCGCCGGTACCGCGTGGTGCCTTCCAATTTCCGTTTCATGGCGCAGCGGGTGATCAAAAATTGCCCGGTGCCGATCATGCTTGTCCGGCGGGCCAGCCGCGGGTTTGAGCGTATGCTGGTCTGCACCGGTGGCAAGGAAATATCTCAACCGGTGGTAGATTTGAGCGCCAAGCTTGCCGGCACTGCCGGTTTGAAAGCTACCTTGTTAAATGTCACCCCAGTGGTACCCAGCATGTATACCGGCATGGGTGAAATGGATGAACCCTTAGACCAGCTGCTGGAAACTGAAACGCCGCTGGCCCAGCATTTGCGTAAAAGTGCAGAGCTGCTCGCACACCAAAACATCCCGGCAGAGATAGAGATTCGCCAGGGAGATGTGGTTGAAGCCATTTTGGAGGAAGCCAAACAAGGGGATTATGATCTTATCGTCTTGGGAAAAACGCACGGGCAAACGCTGCGCGGCTTACTGCTGGGGAATGTCACCCAGCAAATTGTCAACCGGGCGGCCAGCGCTGTGCTGATTGCAAAATAAGTTTATAACGAGTTTGGATAATCTGGTCTAAAACTTTTGCTTATTCGAGAAAACCAGGTTTTTAGGTTATCAAACCATAGCCTGTCAATATTTTGATCTGTACACAGCTAGAAAATCTATAATTCAACTGGTCTTATAGAGCTTCTCCCTAAAAGGGAGAAGAAGGTGAATCGCAGATTCGCAAGCTGAGAGTATCTCCCCAAAAAACATCCCTTTTTTATCTTATCGGATGAATACCCCCGCGCCATAGCCCACCACACTGCTGTAATCTCCGCTGGCAGCGCCAGAAGTAGCATATTGCAGAATTTTTGCGCGGTAGGCGCCTAATTTTCGGGTTGCTGCCATGGCAGCTAATAAGGCCATCACACCGCAGGCTTCTCCCTTGCCGCTGCGGTACACGCTCAACACATCTTGTACCTGGAAGGAACCTACCGCCTCCAGGATGGCATGGTCTAATTGGTTGGCGGTTTGCTCGGTATAGTAGTGCGAAAGGTCTGTGCTGGCGACCAGCAAAACGTTTTGCTCCTGGAAGATTTCACCCAGCGTTTCCCCCAATTGAATAGCGAGTTCTGCTCCTGTCCCGGAGAGCATGAGCGGGATCAGTTTAAAGTCTCCGGTCAATGCCTGCTGCAGGAAGGGCAGTTCAATTTCAATGGCGTGTTCCTGGTCGTTGTCGATGGTTTCAATCGTCTGCACGCCTTTTTCTTTTAATCTGGCTTGCAGCGCGTCCAGGTTTTCCTGGTCTATCGCGATCTTACCTAAGGGGGTCTGATAAGCGCTGTGGGTGGTGGTCAGCATGGGGTAATAGTGGGTGCGGTGGTAGGGAGAAAGGATCACTACAGTCTGGTAAGACTGCCCCTGCACCGCCCGGAAAGCATGCCCGGCGACCGGGCCGGAGTAACGGTACCCGGCATGCGGACATACCAGTCCGACCACTTTGCCCTCCCAACTGTCAAGTGTGGCTTTGCTCAGGTAGTCATCAACTTGTTGGCGGAGGGTTTGAGGTTGCTCTGGGTACCAAATCCCAGCAAGAATAGAAGGGCGTACATCTGGTTTTTTCATCCATCCACCTCTTTTTGTCCAACTCAAACGACTCATATGGACCAAACAGAGTTCGGTCCGCTAAAACCGCGGGTTTACCGCTGACTTTATTGTACACGAAGATAGGAAGGGGGAATAGAAAACGTGCGGGGGAAGAAGTTATGCTGGGGGTGAAAAGACGGCTTTGAGTTCTTGGTAAGAAGCGAGCATCCACGGATGGACGATTTTCATCTTACCGCTGTGCCATAAATAATCCTGGTAAACCCAGGCCGCTTTCTCAATCGAGTGAGTCAGGGCGGATTGCAGTGCCTCGGCATAGGGCGGGGTGCCTTTTTGGTCCCAGCGGATTTTATCGGCCACAAACACCAAGGTGTCCAGCGGGGTAGGAGTTGCTTTGAGGGTGGTATGGCAGCCAATCGCGCTCAGCACTTGGGGGTCATCCACTTCAAAGATTTGCTCCGCCATCACTGCCGAAATTTTCTGGTGCAGCAGTAGGGGAACTTCCGCTTCTTCGGGCAGGATATCGATCCCCAATGCCTGCGAGACGGCTATCCGCTCGGCGTTGGGAAAAACCGCACTGATGTCGTGCAGCCAGCCTGCCAGCGCTGCCTGCTGCGGGGCAATCTCAAATTGGGCGGCCAATGCCGCGGCAGTATCGCCTACCTGCTGGCAGTGGATGGCGGTGTTGGGGCATTCGTTCAGTTTTAAAAATTGGGCTGTGTCCTCGCGAAGATCGCCGCTGAGGGAGAAGTCTTTAACCAAAACATCTAACAGGGCGTGCATTGAGGGTTATCTTGCGGGCATGTGGGCGGTTTGCAGCTCTTCCAGATCAATCCCCAACACGATCAGCCGTTCTTCCAGCTCGGCAATTTGCTCTTTGATCTTGTTTTCCATCTCGGTCATGATCTCCGAACCGCTGCGGCGTTTTAGGCGCGCTTCGGTTCTCAGCTGCCAGAGGGGGGATTCTTCCAGATGGTGGATGCGGGTTTTGAGGTCTTGGATCACACCGTCCAGGCGTTTCAGCTCTGCTCGCAGTCCGGCAATTTCTTGTTCGCGCGTTTGGTTGGGGGAGTCAATCGGCCGGTCGGGTTCTTCTGCCAGGGAGCGCAAGGCTTTCAGGTCGCGGTTGGCATAGGCCTGGTTCACACGCGTCATGATCTCTTCGCGGTATTTCTTTTCGTCCGGGTCTGAGGTCAGGTCGGGGTGGAAGCGGCGGGCCAGCTCTCGGAAGAGGGTTTTGATCTGCTCTTCCATTTTGGGGCTGTATTTAGAGCGTTTTTGCGTACCGATCTTTCGCCAACCGTTGTTTTCTTCTCGATCCTGGTAGGTGAACTCTGGAGGGTCTTCCTCCTCAAAGGTATCGGGTTCCTGCTCTATTTCTGGGCGCTGTGATTCGAGGGCTTCGTAGAATTTCCGGCGCAGGGAACGTAAATATTCCTCCAGCGGGCCAACCCGCTTGTTGTACAGCTGCATGAATTCGTGCAGTGTCACCCTGGTATTGAACAATTCAAGCTCAAGGATGGCAATATATTCACGCTTCTTGTTCAAGCGCAGCCGAAGCATCGTGATTTCGGCATCTGCGGTTGACTGGAGACTCTTACCGTTATTTTTGGATGAATTCTTTCTATTTCCTGCCATAATTCCTTTACTTATCTGAAAGGGTAATTATATCGTAAAACCACCTTCAAAAAAAGAATTTAATTTTATGTTTACATTAATAGGAAAAATATACCAGGTCACTTGAGACCAGAGGAAAAAAGAAGTCTGTTGTCAAACAACTGGAGAAGGGAAGGAGAAGGTTATCCCAGCCGCTGCAGGGCTGCCCGGTACTGGTCCGCATTGGGTGGGTTCAGCACCAGGATCGCGCGGATGACTTCTTTGGCTCTTTCTATATTCCCACTGCTAACCATCAATTCGGCGACCTGATCCCACTGCTCAACGGCTTTGTCTTTTTGTCCAAGCTGTTGGTAGGTTTCGGCCAGTTTGCTGCGTGTAAAAGCGAGATTGGGGTTGTCTGCTACCAGTTTTTCCAGGTAAGCCACGATCACGTCTTGTTTGTTGCGGTCGGAGAGATAGGAGACGAAGTTGCCCAACTCCACACTGGCCTGGTTTTGCTGCCCCATACGGACGTTCAACTCGATCAAGCGGGTGCGGGTCAGTTCGTCTTCCGGGGAGATTGTGCGCAGTTGTTCGTATACCCGGAGTGCCTGGCGCCAATCCAACCGCTGCATATCGATATCGGCCATTTGCTTTAGAATGCGCTCGTTCCAGACTGCATCGGCATGCGTTTGCTGTGCCACCCGCAGGGCGCTTTCGTAGGTGGAGCGTGCCAGGTCTAACTGTGCCAGACGATACTGCACATCGGCCAGATTGATGTATTCGTGGATCGCGTCATCCACCTTACCGCTGTCCAGCTCTTGCTGTATCAAGCGTTTACGTGCGGCGAAATCCATCGGCGAGATGTCGACCACTCGTTTGAAAAGGTTGGTCGCGCGCTTGGCTTCTCCCCGTATCGCGTAGGCTTCCGCTACCACGGTAAATTTCTGCATCGCCCCAACCGTGTTCTCCTGGCGCAGGAGCAGTTCCGCAATCTGGATATGCAAGGGCAGGTAGGTGGGCGCTTCGGAGATCAGGTAATAGGCTTCTTCAATTGCCGAGCGCAAATGCCCTTTTCGGGCAATATCATTGATCACGCCCATTGCTTCAACAATCTGTGTGTCGGTCGCTTCGATCAGAATATCCGCCAGGGGCAGCACTTCGGCATCGTGAAGAGAAGTGGGCAGCTGCTGCCGGGCTTGCGCCAGATGCACACGCCAGTTTTTGCGGATCAGCATATCTTGGATATTGATACTCATTTGTTTGAGTGCGTTTTGGTCTTCTTCCTGCCGCACAGTTTCGATGATCGTCTCGTATTGTGCCCGCAGGTTTTCTTGTTTTTCTTCGCCTACCACCAGGCAGTCTGCTTCCCGCAGGGCTTCCAGGTATTCAATCGCCGCGTCTTCAATCCGGTTGGCGCTGCTCATCAGTTCGGCAAGCAGCAGGCGTGCCCCCAGCGTGTAGTTGGGGTGGTTGATTGCGCGTTGTAAATAGCTGTTTGCCTGGTCTCGTTTCCCCAAGTTGCGGTAAAGCAAGCCCAGGTTGAAATAGGCTGCCGGGAAATCTAAGCCCAGGTCAATCGCTTTCTTTAGCTCTTTGGCGGCGGCTTCGTCTCCGGCGCGGGTCTGGTAGTCGATTGCCGCCCCTAAATGGATCGGGATTTGGGTGAGTTGTTCACCTCTGGAACGGCCGAAAATGCCTTTCCTGCCGCCCACGTTTTCCCCATCTTTATCCAGATCGTCCGCCGAAACGTCAAACAGCAGTTCGGCCAATTCGGTCAGGGCAATTTGGCGTGCCTCTGCAATCGGGTCTGGCCCGTGCCGGGAGATACTGGTGATCTCGGCGGGCATTGTGCCGCCCATTTGCCGCACGGCTGCCATTCGCAGCGGGCCGGTGACCCCGCGCTGCCGGATCGGTTTCGGCAGGGTTTTGTTGCTGCGCACCAATTCCAGGGCTTGCAAAGCTTCTTCACTGTCTGGCGCCATCCTCACGGCTTTTTCCACCGTCTGGATTGCCTCATTGACCTGCCCAACATCTTGCAGCAGGGCAGCCACAGAAACATATTCGCGCACCGCTTGCTGTTTGCGGCCAATGCGCTCGAAGACAACAGCCAGGCGGGAATGGGCACGTAAGTGTTCGGGGATCAAGCGGGTAACGCGCACCCAGCTTTCGATGGCTTTGTCAGCGTCTTTTAGCTTCAGGTACAGGTCGGCGGCCAGCATAGACTGGTCTGCGGAGAGCTTTATCTTCCCGGTGCGCTCATAGATTTGTGCCAACCGTTCAATTGGCAGGGGGTCGTCCGGCGAGAGGCGGGCGGCTTGTTTGTAGCAGGCTTCTGATTCTTTGTATTTTTGCAGTTGGAAATAGGCCAGGCCAAGGTTATTGATGGCCTGGGGTTTATTTGGGACAGCCTTTACCGCTTTGCGGTAGTGTTCCACAGCCTGGTCCCATTTTTGGTCCCAGGCAGCAGAGTGCCCTTGATTCATTTCTTCCTGGTAAATTTTCTCGTGATCTGCCATGCTGATTAGGGGAACTAGTCAGTTTTATAGAGATACTGGTTCCATTTTACCCCAATTCACCCCTGCCCGCGCATCTGTTTTCAGGGGAACCTTGAGCGGGTAAGCGGCAGACATTTTCTCCATCACCAGATGGGTGGCTTCTTTTAGCTCCTCTTTGGGGCATTCCAGCACTACTTCATCGTGTACCTGGAGCAGCATTTTGCTTTTCAACCCAGACGTGCTGAGCGCCGCGGCCACATCCAGCATGGCAACTTTCATAATATCGGCGGCCGTCCCCTGGATGGGGGCATTGATTGCCTCGCGCAGTTGGCGGTTGCGAACGTTGTAATTGCTTTGGGTGCTCAACCCGGGGAAGTAGCGCCTGCGCCCTAACAAGGTTTCGACATATTCCTGTTCTTGGGCCTGCCGCCGCAGGTTTTCCAGGAACTGGTGCACACCGGGGAAGCGTTCAAAGTAAGCTTCTACAAAGTCTTCGGCTTCTGCCAGGGTCAGGTCTGTAGAGCGGGTAAGGCCGAACGGGCTCATCCCATAGATCAGGCCAAAGTTGACTGCCTTGGCATGCCTGCGGTGCGATTTTCCCACCTGGTCGAGCGGGATATTGTAAATAGCGGCTGCGGTCGCGGCGTGGATGTCCTGATCTGCCAGGAAGGCCGCCTGCATCACTTCATCATCTGCCATGTGAGACACAATCCGCAGTTCTACCTGGGAATAGTCAATTGCCAGCAGCAGGTTGTCATCTTTGGCGGTAAAAGCGTGCCGTACTTTGCGGCCAAGCTCTGTGCGGATCGGGATGTTTTGTAAGTTAGGATCGGTGGACGCTAACCGTCCGGTGACCGAGCCGGTTTGTGAGTAAGAGGTGTGCACCCGTTTGGTGGTCGGGTTCACCTGGGCGGGGAGGGCGTCTACATAGGTGGATTTTAATTTTGCCAGTTCGCGGTGTTCCAAAATGCTTTTTACCACCGGGCTTTGTCTTTCCATTTCTTCCAACACAGACGCAGCCGTGGAGTAATGTCCGCTGGCCGTTTTGCGGGTGCCTTCCGGCGGGGTAAGCCCAAGTGTGTTAAATAAGGCTTCTGAAAGCTGCTGGGTGGAATTCAGGTTGAAGGATTCACCCACCTTGTCAAACACTTCCTTTTCCACCTCATTCATGCGCGTTTCCAGCTCGCCGGACATTTCATTCAAAAAGTTGGTATCCAGCCCGATGCCGGCCATCTCCATGTGAGACAGCACTTTGATCAGCGGCATTTCAATTTCGTTGAAGAGCTTTACCCCTACCACATTTTCCAGGTCTTTTTGCAGTTCCGGGATCAAGCGCAAAACAACTTCGGCATCCATCCCGGCATAAGCGGCGGCGTTTTCAATTGACACTTCGGCCATCGTGATCTGGTTTTTGCCCGTGCCAATCAGCTCGGTGATCTCCTGCATCTGCGTGCCCAGACGCACCCATGACAGGTTTTTCAACCCAAGGTTGCGCGAAGAGGGGTCCCGGATCCATTCTGCGATCATCGTGTCAAAAGATAGGGGGGTGACTTCAAGGCCATACCGCGCCAGCATCACATAATCATATTTCAGGTTGTGCCCGGCTTTGGGGATTTCCGGGTTGGTCATCGCCGGCCGCAGCGCATCTAAAACCATATCCATCGGCAGCTGCTCCCCTTGCAGGTGCCCCACGGGGATATAGTAGCCTTCGCCCGGTTTTACCGCCAGGGAAATACCCACCAGGTCGGCTTGCATTTTGTCGGTGGAGGTCGTTTCGGTGTCAAAAGCGATCATCTCCGCGCCCTCTAGGGCTGTTACCAGAGCGTTGAGCTTATCTTCTGTATCCACTACAATCGTTTTAATGCTCGATTTTGGTGCCGCTTTTTCTGTGCTGCCAAATAAAGACATTTGTCTCCCCGCGGTAACGCCGGGTTTGCTCAGCGGTGCCATCCCCAGTATCTCCATCACAGCTTCCAGCCGCGGCATCAGGGTGCGGAATTCCAACTCCCGGAACAAGGCTTCTACATCTTCAGGCTTAAAGTTTGCCGGGGTCGCTTTTTCCAGGTCGATGGTCACATCCAGATCGGTGACAATCTGGGCGAGTTTTTGACTTAAATAGGCGTTTTCTTTGCCCTCTTCCAGCTTGGCGCGCTGGTTTTTGGTAAGTTCGTCCAGGTGTTCGTAAACGCCGTCCAGGGTGTCATATTTTGCCAGCAGGGTGGTGGCTGTTTTGGGGCCGATGCCATATACGCCGGGGATGTTGTCAGAGTTGTCCCCACACAGCGCCTTATAATCCACCACCTGATCGGGGCGCACGCCCAAAGACTCCATCACGCCCTCTTCGTTGTAATCTTGCGAATCGGACAGCTTGCGGCTCGGCAGGTTCACGATCACCCGCGGGTTGACCAGTTGGAGCAGGTCGCGGTCGCCGGTGATGATCTTCACGCCCAACCCGGCCTCTTGCGCCACACGGGCGGCGCTGCCAAGCACATCGTCGGCTTCGTACCCTTCGCGCTCCAGCCGCGGGATGTTGAAAACATCCACCAGCTGGCGAATACGCTCGATCTGGATACGCAGATCATCGGGCATTTTTTCGCGGGTGGCTTTGTATTCGCTGTACATCTCATCTCGAAATGTTTTGCCGACATCAAAGGCCACGGCCAGGTAATCTGGCTTTTCTTGCTCAAAAATGCGAAGGAGGACGCTGGCAAATCCAAACACGCCAGCAGTGGGCTCTCCCTGGGTATTTACCCAGCGGGAGGCGTTAGCGCCGGTAAGCGCAAAATACGTGCGATAGGCTAATGCAAACCCATCTAGGAGGTAGAGTGTTTCTGGCATGGATATATTATAAAGGGTAAAAAGAGGATTTTAGTCGGTAATTCCCTGCCGCTGGCGCGTATTGCTGATAAACTCCGCTACCAGCGACGCGGGGGGCGGCTGCGGGGTACCCAAGATCAGGTAGCCGGGCGCCCAAAAGTCTTCGGTCAGGCTGTCTTGTTCAATATTGGGGAACTCGCTGAACATGCGGCGAGAGGTATGCTGCCGGATGGTGCGGATTAAATACCCTGGGGATGTGTTGGGCGGCACGTTCACCAGGAATTGTAAATATTCTGGACAAATTGAGAGATCTTCCAGCCGCCAGCCAAAAGCCACCGTCAGGTGGGTGACCCATTCCGAAAGATGTGCTGCAATCTCGCTGTCCAGGCGGTGATGCGGGAAGCGCGGGATCAGCACGCAGGCATAGGTCAGGCTGTACATCGAAGGGGAGACCGGTTCAACCGAGATGGTTTCCTCTTCTTCGCTTTTTTCCTCATCTTCCAACTGGCCGAGTGAAGTGTCAGTGTCCGCTCTGTTTTTCGACGCGGCGGTGGTTTGCTCGTCTTTGGGTTTGGCTGCTGGCTCAGCCACGGGCACAGGTTGTGCTTCTGCAATCTCTTCCGCTTCGTGTGTCTCGGAAGGCGCTTCTTCTTTGGCTATGGCCACGCGTGTTGGCTGGGTGTCGTCTAACAAGTCGGCGCTGTCTTCTTCTATTTCAAGAATTTTTTCATCTTCACCGTTTTCTTCTTGCTCTGCTTGGGCAATGTCTACCGGTTTTTCTTTGCGGAAAACGGCTACCGTCTCAGACGAGAAGGAATCTTGTTCGGCATCTTCTAACAACTCTTCCAATAGGCTTTCTGGTTCGTTATCGGGGCGCAGGCTGGTTTCCTTGACCCACCCACTCGGAATGGGGGGCGGAACTTCGCCCAGCAAAGGCCACAGGTCTAGCGGTTCGTTTTCTTCGTCTGTCGCTTCTTCGACAGCTTCGACATCGGAAGCCATCGGTTCGGAGAAAGCGGTATCAGGTACGGTGATTTCTTCAACCACCACCTCTTCCGCCACAATATCGGTGAGCATGTCATCAAAAGGCGCTTCGCGAATATCTGCGGTTTCTTCCGCTGCCTGATCGAAATCTTCTTCATCAACGGCTTGGAGGGCATCCATGTTCATCTCTTCATCGAGTTCTGTTTCGGTTTCTGGGGGCAGCATTTCCTCTGTTTCAGGGCCAGCATCCTCCAAAAGTTCTGTTTCTTCGTTGTCCACAGCTTCTTCAACTTCGGCCGGGCTTTCCTTCGCCTCTGCGGTTTCTGCTTCGATCTCTGCATCTGCTGCGATCTCATCAAGCGTTTCTAACACCAGGGCGGCTTCAGCCTTTTCTTCGGTTTCTGTTGGAGGGGTAGGCGGTAGTTCTTCTGCCGGGATTTCTACGGTTTGTGTTTCTGGGGGTATGGGGAGCGCATAATTATCTTTTACAGGCGCGGTAGATAGGGCTTCTGCCAGGCTGCTGGCCTGTGCCCGGATTTTGCTGAAAGGGGTTTCCGCGTCGAAAACCACCGACAGCACGTAACTGCCGCTCAGACGGGTGGCATACAGCATGTACTCGCCTTCGGTGGCTTGCAGGCGGATAAAGCGGGCCAGGTCGCCCATTCCGCCATCTTCAAAATGGGTTGCCACAATCTGGGCGAGTTCTTCCACCGCGGGGTGAGAAAGCTCGCCGGCATACGCCCATATTTGCTCTTTATCGGTGATCAGCGATCCCTGGGAAGCCGATTCGAGGGAAAGCCGGGTGAGGTGTTGGGCGGCCAGGTTGGCATCTTGCAGCCACATGGGAGTGGCTGGCCTGGCTGTGGCGCTCTTTTCCTCAGCTGGTTGGGTATTTACAGACTCTGCAAGAGAGGGGTTTGTATTTTTAGGTTTGTTGTTCGTATCGACCACTTCTTTTACCCGTGTCATCAGGTCGTCAATGTCAACTGGTTTTATCAGCACACATTCTGGGTGCAGCCCTTCCAGGAAAGACGGTTCCTCTAATGTGTTGGGGATAACCACCACCAATTTTACAGTTGAAAGCCGCTGGCGTAAACTGTCAATTGCTTCGCCGGGCAGCACATCTTTCAATTCTGTGTCTAAAATAATCACGGACAGAGTTTGGATTTTTGAAGCTTCCGCGAACTGCTCCGGGTTGACAGTATAGGTTGCTGCAAATTTCCCGGTATCGTTTAGGTCTTGGCAGACAGATTCTCCAAACTCAGCATCGGCTGTGACTACGAAGGCTGGTATCACCATAATACCAGTGTATCATGTCGATAAATGGGAGACATAACGGAATGATATAAAGTGCGTAATAATACCGTGACCGACCCAACAAAGCGTATTCAACGATGGGTTGAATGTAAAATCTGCGGGAAAGGCTCCCATTAAACAACAGGTCTTGAAGCGCTTCCCCATGTGTCTAAATATGCATATTGGTGGTATATTCGACGGGCGTTGTATGGCAAAGCTGAGAAAATCAAACAGAGTAGAAGGTTTTATGGATCAATACACAGAAAATGAATTAGAGGAAGCGCTGCGGGCAATCACTTCGACCCTGCGTAAGAGCGAGAAAGCGCTGATAAAATTGCAGGCTGGCACCGGCCAGCACACCATGCTGGAGCGAGGGATTAGAGCATATACGATTGCAGTAGATTTAATAAAGACTGAATCGGAATCAGGTTCCTCACAGGGCGCATACAAAAGCCAATATACCAGGGAAGAGTTGGAAGGGGCACGGCAGGCGATCACATCATTCGCAAGCAGGGTTGAGAAAGCCTTGCCCAAATTTGAAGCGGGCGCCCCCCAACATACCTTGGCTGTACGCAGAATAAAAGCCTTCAATATCGCAGTAGACCTGATAGAAAGAGAACTAAGCCACAGCCTATAAGAATTTATCGTATTGCAAAAACACTTCTGCATGAGACCCTATCGTGGATCTTATACAGAAGTGTTCTCTTTAATTGCTGATGGCCCCTACTCTTAATCTCTTGTAGAAACTTTATACACCTTTCCCTCTTTATCGTAGGTGGTCCACTCGCCAACCGGCTCACCCTGATCAAAATACCCTGACCTTTTTAGGGTGCCGTCAACCCGGTACCACTCCCAATATCCTTCCGGTTTCCCCTCCACGATTTTCCCCTTCGACCATCTTGTTTTTCCGTTTGCATGGTACTTAATCGTATAACCATCAATAACTTCTGACTTCTTTTCAGGAACAGGTTTTTTTGCCATCATTTATAATCTTTCCTTTCTTCCTGGTTGCATTTTTAATCTCTTTGCAATGTTTTGCACTGCTTATTGTGTATATAAAGAACATTTCTTTATACGATCTCAAAGATAGCGTACAAAGTTCAATTTAATAAATATGAGTAGCTAGAGCTACTCATATTTCGAAATGTTCCGCTTATTTGATGATTAGATCGATATTTAGTTTGAATGTAAAGCCGGGATTATTTTGTTTTCAGTCCCTTGACCAGCTGCATGAATTCGTCCCATTCTTCCTGGAAGAAATGCACGGTCACGTTGTTCAACTGGAGGTTGTATACGGTTTCGCCGTCCGGTTCGTCTGCTTTCCAGGCGGCCATGTTTTCGGTTTCCGAAAGGGTGGTGGTTTCGATATCAAAATCTGATTCACTCATGATTGTTTTTTCCTCTTGAAGATTCTATTAAATAAATTTTTGATCGACTGCCAAACTTTTTCGGCAATCGGGATCACCGGGGAAATAATTTCCTTAATTTGTTGTGAGAGTGGCGGCGAAACAGTTTCAGGGTCAGGCCAGGGGTCGTGGTCCAGCATTTTGCGGGCGATATAGCTGGCAACCAATTGGAAGCTGGCAAGCACGGGTGCGGCCAGCAGCAGCCCCAAAAAGCCGATCCAACGGGCGGCAATCAGCGCAACGATCAATACCAATGCCGGGTGTACACCCAACACATGCCCGATCAACTGCGGGATCACCAAAGAGTCGTAGACCTGGTCGTGCAGCACGGCCAGGATCACCACCAGCAGCATGTAGGGCACCGGGTCCAGCCCCAGGTAGTTCCCTTCCGCCAGGAAGAAAGATACCATTGCGGTCACGATGCCGGACATGAACTGCCCCACATAAGGGATGAAGCGTGCAAAGCCGGATAGGATTGCCAGTCCTAAGGCATAGCGTACCCCCAGGATGCTCATCAAGATGAACATCGTGATTGAGGACATGAAAAAAACCAACACCTGCCCGCGCAGGAAAGCGTCCCAGATGGCGCTCAACTCCCGGCTCATCCTAGCTATATCGTAGGTCAGCCCTTCCAGCTCTTTCGAGAGGAAATTTCGCCCTTTCTTGGCTTCTCCCAATGTCAGGTAGGCGATCACCAGGATGAAGCCGCCCCAACTGATGATGCTGAATGCTGAAGTGGCGATCTTCGTCAGGATCGTGCCTGCTTGCCCCAGCACTGGCTGGACGGCAGAAAGCGCCTGCTCGCTAATTGCCAGCAGGTCAATATTCAAGTTCTGCACATACTCGGCCACATCAAACTCGTAGTTGAAAAACGGCACGGTAATGCTGAACCCGTTGGTGATGAAATCTTCCACCATGGTGGGTAAGTTGTTGAGGAATTCCTCAATGATCACCACCAGGCTCTCAAACTGGTTGACGATGGCCACCCCCGAAGCTGTCAGGCTGGAGAGCAGCAGGATCAACAACAGGATGAAGATAATATTGGTCGATGCCTGCCAGGAAAGGAAGGTGTGTTCGGAAAGGGATTCAATCACCGGGGAAAGCAAATAAGACAGGATAATAGCCAGTACCAGCGGCGTGAGGATCGGCTCCAGCTGTCCCAGCAGGATACCGGTGATTGCTACAATCGCAATTCCCACCACTAATTTGGTATTGGCGCCCCACATAGGAGAGCGTACTTTTTGTCCCTCTGCTTCAGAGGCCGTTGGAATTGCTTTTTTTGCCATACTCTCATTCTAGTCGGATTGAGGTAAAAGCGCAAATCTAAAAGCTGCGGGCAAGGGAAATTACATCTATAAACATCTATTTCAAGCAGTTTCAGGTAATATCCTATCGGTAGGATGTTGTCTGAGTAGAGGTTCGTTATAATTGTGTGTGTAACCACATCGAAATCATCACTAAATAAAAAATGGAGGCAGTCATGCAGTATCGAAATTTAGGAACATCTGGATTGAAAGTATCCGCCATTGGGTTGGGTACCAACCAGTTTGGTGGCAAAGTGGACGAAAAAGGTGTGGCGGAGATCATTGCTGCCGCTATTGACCAGGGCATTAATTTCTTTGACACCGCCAATGTGTACCAAGAAGGCCGCTCAGAAAGTACCATCGGCAAAGCGATCAAAAGCTATGACCGCACCGATGTGATCATCGCCACCAAGTTTTATATGCAGACTGGGGAAGCTCCCAACGACAAAGGCGGTTCCCGCAAGCACATCATGGATGCAGTAGAAGCCAGCCTGCGCCGCCTGGATACTGATTATATTGATCTGTACCAAATCCACCGCTGGGATGCCGAAACACCCTTAGAAGAAACCCTGCGCACCCTGGATGATCTCATCACGCAGGGGAAAGTGCGCTATATCGGCACCTCCAACTTTACCGGCTGGCAGATGGCGCTGGCGCAGAAAGTGAGCGAGGCCCACGACTGGAACCGCTTCATCACCGAGCAGCCCCACTACCACATGCTGGAACGCAGTGTGGAGAAGGAAGTACTCCCCGCCGCCGATTATTTCGGTATCGGGATTTTGCCTTTCTTCCCCTTGGCCGGCGGTTTCCTCACCGGGAAATACACCCGTGCCGAAGGCGCCCCGGAAGGCTCACGCGGCGAATCCAGCAGCTACGTGCAGGGCTATATGACCCCGGATAATTATTCTCTCATTGAGAACTTGACCGCCTTTGCCCAAGAACGCGATCACAGCATGGCCGAATTGGCGCATGCCTGGCTGCTTTCCCGCCCGCAGATCAGCAGTGTCATTTCGGGCGCTACCAAGCCCGAACACGTAAAAGCCAATGCCCAGGCCGCAGATTGGACCTTGAGCGAGGCAGAAGTGCAGGAAATTGAAACCATGCTGGGGGATGCGGCCTAGAGGTAGCAGAAAACTTTTTTAGCATACATTTCCACACACCGTCTTTGAGATATTTCTAGCAAAGGCGGTGTTTTTTTGTGTACGGGTTTTATCCTCTTCAACCAGTATTTTCTCTTAGCTTGCAATTATGCAAGGTAAATATTCGTTTTTTTATATATATTGTCTAATTTCTAACAAAACCGCAACTTACATTATGTCAGTTCAATATTACAATAGAGATAATTAAAATCACATCCGATAAAGGCAAACTTGGCGAAAGCCAAGGACGCAAAGCTAGTGGGTCTACCGCAGCTATCCTGAAGAAAGGATTGTTGTTATGACAGCCAGGCTACCGAAGATACTATCAACCTGTTTCCAACCTACTTGTTGAGAAAATAGGTCTTGCTTCAACGGGGATGTGACAAAAGAGGAGGCAATAAACAATATATCCCATAAGATTTTATTGTAGCAAGACAACTTAGCCTATTTTGTAAACTATTTTTTCACA
Organism: Anaerolineales bacterium; assembly: GCA_963675375.2. GTDB lineage: Bacteria > Chloroflexota > Anaerolineae > Anaerolineales > UBA11579 > UBA11579. Next base: position 783,993 of record OY776212.2, read on the forward strand.
GGAGAAAAAGCATGAAACTTTCAAAATTAATGAACCTACGAGTGCTTACTTTCGTAGTAGCAAGTCTTATCATTAGCGTAACTGTTTATGGTTTTGCGGCAGCCAACGTGGTGCCAGAAAGTGGCGCTGGTGATGGCAACGGTGTTGTCAGTGGTTATACCGTATCCAATATTGACTACACATTGTTGGCAAGCGATCCAACCAAAGTAGAATCGTTGACTTTGGATATTACCCCTACCACAGGGGCTGGCGCACCGGCAGATGTACTTATCACCGTAGACGCTGGTACTACCTGGATCACATGCTCTGGGCCAGTAACAGAGACCTGGACATGTGCATTTACAGTTGCCTCTGAACCTCTTGTTTCGGCCATCGACTCTCTCCAAGTTGTCGCTGCCGAGTAATAAACAAAAACTTTTTGGGACAGCCTAGATCTAGGCTGTCCCATCCCCCTTTTTTAAGTGAAATTTAATATGAACAGAGCTGCTAAAAAATATTTCACCACTATCTTTAGTGGTGTTTTAATTTTGGTTCTCTGGTTAGTTTTTGCCCCCATACAGTTTGGTGGGCAATCTTTGTATGTCATTCTGATTGGGAATAGTATGGAGCCGCGTTTTCATCAGGGGGATTTGGCTATTTTACATCCTTCAAAGACCTATACCGTGGGCGATATTGTGGCCTATCAACACCCTGTCTTAGGGACGGTATTTCACCGTATTGTGGGGGTTGAGGGAGAACAGTATATTTTAAAAGGAGATAACAATAGTTTTTTAGATAGCCACTATCCTGTTGAGGATGAGGTGCGGGCAAAATTATGGCTGCATTTTCCTAAGGCGGGCAAAGCTATCGAGTTTATTCAATCTCCAAGCATTTTTCCTATAGCTATTGTTGGATTTAGTGTTTTAGTGGTGGCGGTGCTCGCTGGGGGGAAAAAAACACCCAAGCAAGGTCATCCCCATATGGTGTATGCTCGTAAAGAAGGTACTGCGATGAAATTAAAAAATATTATGGATCAGGAAGTTCTGCTCTTTTTAGGTTTGCTGGTCTTGGGATTTCTGGGGGTAACCATTTATTCCTTTACTCGTCCGGTTAACGTTCAAAGTATAGAACCATTGACATATACCCAGCAAGGAACCTTTAACTATTCTGCGTTAGTACCCGAGGATTTATACAATGAAGGCATCGTGCACCAAGGGGAACCCTTATTCAGAAACATTGTAAATGAATTTACAATTACGTTTGAATATTTATTCGACAGCCCATCTGAAAGCCAGATCAATGGTGTTTATCAAATGGTTTTGGAAGTTAGTGAGCCGGGTGGCTGGAAACGCACCTACCCGCTCCAGACCATGACCCAGTTCAACAGTACCTCGTTCATCACTAGCAGCACGATCAGCTTTGACCAGATTCAGGCAATTATTGATAATTTTGAAGCTCAAACCCTGGTTTCCCACAATGAGTACACTTTCATCATATATCCAGAGGTACACCTTGCCGGGCAAATCAATGGTACTTCCTTCGAGGATACATTTGCCCCCCCACTGACATTTGGGTTCAACGACACCGTCATTGAATTCCAGGGTGGTTCCTTAGAAGCTGCCAACAATCCCTTCCAGCCTGTTGCCACCGCAGTTGTATCCCAAATGGTATTAACGCCAAACCAATTAGAATTTCTTGGCTTTGGTTTTTCAGTATGGTGGGTGCGGGTAGTTAGCCTATCAGGCTTGGTGTTACTATTGGCGGGGGCTGGTTTCTTTTATTGGATCAGTACCCGTCCTGTGCGGTGGGTAGAAAACTTCCTCGAAAAGAATGATTATGTGATTGAACCTAGTGTGTTGTACGGCCTGAAATCTCCGCGCAAGCGGCTGGTAGAGGTGGAAGGGCTGCGCAGCTTGTCTTTGGTGGCCGAGCGGGAACAACAAAAAATTCTACATTTGGTATTGGGGAGCAGCCATCACTTCTTTGTTAATTCGGCCCATTTCTCTGATGTGCTTTACCATTTTGAGAGGCCGCTCTCCAGGTTGGATGATCCTATTCAGCCAATAGTGATAGCCCGGTAATTTCATATGTCTCTCAGAACTACCTTAAAATTAATTTTTCTTTCTACTCTTTTCACCGCGTTGGTTGCGGTTGCTTCCGCGGTCACCGCTTCTAATACCGTCGATGAATCTGGGCTTGGTCGGAACAGCGAAGCCGTTTCGGCGAACCAGTTAAAACCAGACGAATGTAATGGGATCAATTTAAACAGCATTATCTCTGGTTCGGGCACAATCAATGGCACTGCCGGAAATGATTTGATCTTGGGCAGCACTGGGGTAGATACGCTCAACGGGGGTGCCGGGGATGATTGCCTGGTAGGTGGAAACGGGGCCGATGTGCTGGCCGGCGAAGCAGGCAATGATGTACTGGTTGCTGGCGACGGCGATGATGATTTAAACGGAGGGACAGAGACGGATGTGTGCTACGGACAAGCTGGCACAGATACTTTTACTGCTTGTGAGACGGAGAACGATTTCTAATCCCCGGTGGTTTAATAGCAGAGTCAGGTTAACAATACAGCGCAGGTTTAATAACCTGCGCTGTGTGTTTTATAATTAAGCTTTTCTGCTTGCTTTACTTGTCTTCTTTCATCTCTTCAAGCAGCGCCAGGTCTTTCTTTAGTCGTTTGTCTCGGCTGTACAGGCTCCACAGGTGGATGCCAATCGTGCCAAAAATGACGGCAAAGCCCAAGATCATATAATTGGTTGTTTCGGCCGGGCCGGCTTGTTGTAAAAAGATACTCAATAACATGTTTTCTCTCCCTTCTATTCCATGATCTGCATTTTGATCTGTTCGACTTTATTCTGCAGCTGCCCCAACCGGATGCGGTGCCACAGCAGACTGACGCCAAACACGGTAAAGGTGAACAAAGCGAAGAAGAAGGCCACTTGCATATTGGAGGTCATATCAAAGCTGCCCTGTGCGCCGGCATCGCTGCTGCCAACCACCACCGGGTGGATTGTGCGCCAGATGCGGATTGAAAGGAAGGAGAACGGCACACTGACAAAACCGATGATCGCATACACCGCGCTAAAGCGTGCCCGGCGTTCCGGCTCTTCAATCCCTTGGCGCAGCATCAGGTAGGCCACATACACCAGTTCCATGATCGTTGCTGTCACCAGGCGGGGGTCCCAGGTCCACCAGGTGTTCCAGATCGGGCGTGCCCAGATTGAGCCGGTAACAATGTTAAGCATAGAAAATACCAGCCCAATTTCAACCCCGGCCAACCCAACGATGTCCCATTTCGGGTCTCGTTTTGTCAGGTACATGATGCCGGAGAAGACGGCCAGCAAAAAGCCCATCATCCCCACCCAGCCGGCCGCCACATGGAAATAAAACACACGCTGTACGTTGCCCATCACAGCTTCTGTTGGCGCCCAAGAAATGGATAAATACGTGGCGATTGCCAGCAGAATGAGGGACAGCCAGTCCAAGATTTTTAAAACAGTTGGTTTAGGGGTCATGCGTTATTCCTCCACAATATAGTCGAAAAATATATAAGCAAGAGCGATAAAAATCACATCAAAGCCAATGACAAGATTAATGTTCGGCCAGATCAAACCCATCTCCTGGCCCTGCAAAAAGAAAGTGCTTGCTCGTACTGCCGCCACGATCACCGCCAGCACCACCGGCAGCTGCAAAATGGGCAGCAGCAGGTCGCCAGAGCGTGTTTGTGCCGTCATGCTGGAGACCAGCGTACCCACCGCCACATAGCCGATCGAACCTAAAAAGATTACCGCTAATAAGCCGGGGTTGAACAAGTTAATATTATAAAATGCGCTGAACAAAGGCAGCACAAAAGCTTCCACCGTCAGCATGAATACCAGGTTGGCGATCAGTTTACCAAAATAGATCGCGCTGCGGTCTACCGGGGCCAGCAGCAAGCCGTCCAGGCAGCCGTTCACTTTCTCTACTGCCATCGAGCGGTTCAGCCCAAAAGTGCCCGAAAAAGCAAAGGTCACCCACAAGATGCCTGCGGTAACATCTCGCTGGATTTTGGGGTTCAGGTCGAGGGCAAAGTTGAAGATCAACACCACCAGCAGCGAAAAGACGAACATTGAGGAGAATAATTCGCGGCTGCGCCATTCCACCGAAAGGTCTTTCCATACCACCGCCCACATTGAGCTCCAGAAGGAAGTGCGTGATTTTTCGCTGTTACGCATGGCTGGCCTCCTGGGTGGGTGTCTCGGTTTTGCCCGGCTCTTGGATCGATTTGCGGTAAAAGGCCAGCAAACCGTCGGTAGGGATGTCTTCCTGTTTGGCTGAAGCAATGATCTTACCGCGGGAAAGTACGTCAAAGCGGGTGCCTAGTGCAGCAGCTCTTACCAAATCGTGCGAGGTCATCACCACTGTGCGCCCTTGCCCGGCAATTTGTTTCAGTACCGTGTCCAGCATGGCGCTGGCATCCTGGTCTAGGCCGGTGTAAGGCTCATCCAGCAGCAAGATTTCCGGGTCGTGGATCACCGCCCGTGCAATGGCCAGGCGCTGCTGCATCCCGCGCGAGTAGGTGCGCACAATATCACCGCGGCGGTTGGTCAGGTTGACCAGGTCAAGCACTTCCAAAATGCGTTGGTCTGGGTTGGGGATGTTGTACATCTTGCCGTAAAAGCGCAGGTTTTCTTCCCCGGTAAGCTCATTGTAAAGCATCGTCTGGTGAGAGAGTACCCCTAGTCTGCGCCGCACGGCGGCAGCCTGTTGGGGCAGGGTAAACCCGGCCACGCGCACGTATCCCAATGTCGGTCGGGAGAGTGAAGCCAGGATGCGCAGGAAAGTGGTCTTCCCCGCGCCGTTAGGCCCCAGCAGGCCGATGAACTCGCCGGCTTCGGCAGAGAACTCCAGCCCTTTCAGGATTGGTTTCAGCCCAAAGCGCTTGACCAGTTTTTTGACTTCAATTACAGCCATTTACGCAGTCTCTTCCTCTGCTAAAGCGTCATTCAGGGCTTCTTTCAGTGCTTCGCGTTGAGCAAGGTAGTCTTCTTCATCCAGCTCGCCGGCTTCAAAGGCTTCATCCAGGGCAATGATTTCGTCCATCAAAGTCTCGGAATCGGCTGCGTCCAGGTCAACGCCGGCATCTTTACGGTCTGCCCAGAAGAAGCGCCACACGCCAAACCCGGCCAACAGCAAACCGGCCGCACCGATCACGATGGAAAGGGTGTTGCCGCTGCTGGAGAACAGGCTGGTGGCTCGCCCGGAAATATCCAGGGTGATCAATTCGCCTGCCGGCAGGTTGTTGGCTACAAACACCTGGAAGGTGGATGCATCCAGGGTTTCTGCGCCGCTGGGAGATAACTGTTCGCTTTCCACTTTCTTTTCTTCCCCTTCCACAAAGAACACGGCTACATCGGTGTCCAGGTCGGTGGGCAAAGACCATTCCAGGCTCTTTTCGTAGGGCAGTTCATAGGCAAACAGCACTTCGTACACGCTCTCCCCAGGAATGATCGGGGTCGGGTCGCCAAAGCCGGTGGAGGTTTGCACATACGGGTCACCGATCGTGCCCTCCTGGAAGATCAAGTTGGTCGCATCTTCGGGGACGTTGAAATTCAGGATCGGTTCGATATCTCGTTCGGGGGCGACCATTTCAGTGCCGCGGTTGGAGATCGAAACCTGGTGAATCACCTGCACGGTGCCTTCACCGGTGAATTGGAAGAAAACATGCAAACGGGCAACGGCCAATTGGCTGCCGTCATTGGTCACTTCGTAAAGGGTTACGGGCATATCAATATCGCTTACACCCTCTTCCACAATATAGAATTCGGAGGGGAAGAATAATCCGGCGTAATCAATTACCGAGATCACGATTTGCTCCGGGGCTACCGGCACATTGCTTACTTTGTAGCTGCCGTCCGCTTCCACCGGGACAACTATCTCGTATACCGGCTCAAAATGATCGTATACCTGCACGGTCACTTCCAGGCCGTCCGGCAGCTCGCCGCCCGAACCGCTGGTCACGGTTCCTGAAACGGTGGCAGTGCCTTCAATCACTTCATCGCCGCTGGTATCTGTTTCATCCTCGCCGGTTTCATCCGTGGGTACCGCAGTTGCTTCGCCAGCATCGCCGGTGTCTTCGGCATCGGTGGGTGCCGGGGTGGGTTCTTCCACAGTTTCCACCGCCTGTCCTTCCAGCGGGAAGACCAGCGAGCGCACGTACAAGGCTACTGCATCAATCTGTTCGGTGTCCAACACCGTGCTGAAAACGTGTTCCTGGTCTCCGTTGCCGGTAGATACCTTCTGAGCAATATCGCCTAATGAGAGTGTCACCATGTGTTCGCCGTCGGTCAGGTCGGCCGCGCCGGGCACTGCCCCGCTGCCGTCCGCACCATGACATTCTGTACAGGTATCTGCAAACAGCTGTTCACCTGCGGCCACACGCTCTGCCGGGCTGCTGAAGGTGTACACATACGAAAGCACATCCCACACATCTTGTTCGCTCAAACTGCCGGAGAAGGGGGGCATAAAGCGGTCAATATTGCCGTTATAGGTAATTGTGTACCATTCGGCCGGGCTGGATAAGGCCGCAACATCGGCGGCGCCAATGCGCGCAACTGCGTTGGGCAGAGAGGTGGAATCTGGCCCGTTGCCCAGGCCTTCATCGCCGTGGCAAGCCAGACATTTCTCTTCATAGATCGCTTTGCCATTTTCTGGGTTGGGTGCGGTTTGGGGGAAGACCCCGGTAAGCGCTTCCGGCTCTTCATACACCGGTGCCTGGTATCCGGGCGGGGGGGGGTAACGTCTTGTGCTAAAGATATATTACATGCAGATAAGCCCAGCGCAAGCGCCAGGCTTAAAATGATCACGGTGAGGAGTGTTTTTTTCATCATTTATCTCAATTTCTGGAAGTTAGCGCCTGGCCGCAGCTGGCGCAAAAACGGTCATCGGACTGGATTGCGCTGCCGCAGTTCGGGCAGAAATTTCCTTTACTTAGGGTTTTAGCGGTAGTTGGTTGCGGCGCGATTGGCATTTTCTTTTGCCGGCGGGCGGCAATGGCGGCCTCTAATGGATCATCCGATTTCGTCCGGATGCTGGCCGCGCGTTCCAGACGGGCGGCGTGGTCTGTGTCGTCCGTTGCGGCAGATGCGTTCTCTTGGTAGGCATCCAGCAAACGGAGTACATCGGTGCCGCGTTTTACCAGGGCGTCTCGTTGTATCGGGTAGAGATCGTCCGGCACTTTTTCCATCTCATAATCAAAATCAAGCTCAGCCAGGGCTTCTAAGACGCGTTCTCGTTCGGCCAAAATTTGGGAGAGTTTTAGATCGTACTCTCCTAGGCCGCCGATTTTCTTTTGCTCACGCAAAGGGCTGGCAATGAAGACTGCTACGATCACAATCAAGGCGATCAGTAGTAAAAGGGACCCTATATCCATGTTTGTTTGTTCCTCTCCTCAAAATTATTGTGCCAATAGCGGGTCGATCACCGCAATGATTTCTTGCAAAGACGTGAAGGGGCCAAATTTGGCAAACACCAGCACGCCGTTTTGGTCGATCACATAGGTTTCGGGCACACCCGTAGTGCGGAAAGCCTGTGAGATGCGTGTGCCCAGGTCGGGGCCGCTTGGGTAAGTGATCCCAAATTTATCCATGTATTTTTGCGCTTCAATGTCGGTGTCCGTCCAGTCCACACCCAGGAAAAGTACCTGATCGGTGGGCTGATAATGTTCCCAGGCGGCTTGCAGGTCGGCGGCTTCTAGCTCGCACGGGTTGCACCAGGACGCCCAGAAGTTGACTACAATCACTTTGCCGCGCTGTGCTTGGGTGGAGATGGTTTCACCTTCAAAGGTGGTCAATTCAAAGTTAGGTGCGGGTTCGTTCACCTGCACAGTTCCTTGTTGGCTTTTTACCAGCTGGATGGCAACAATACCTAACAGCAAGATCACCGCTCCCCAGATCGCAATTTGGCCCCACGGGCTTTTTTGTTTTTTCTCTGCTTGGGGGTCAGTCTTGGGTTGTATTTCTTCAGTCATCGTGGTACTTGCTCCTTAAAATTCCTGATGCGTTTTCCAGGAAGTTTTTTTAATTACTGCCTTCTTTTTAATTCGTCTTCCAGGCGAGAGACGTATTCATCTTCTGTCGATAAATCTGCGGCGTCTTCTTCTAATTCATCCACAGGTTTGCGCCAGCTTTGGAAACCCCGATAAAGCACATAGGCGCCGGCAATGAATGCAAGCGGCGGCAAAATGTAGATCAGCCAGTTCAGGCCGCGGCGGGGCGGCGATGCCAGCACCCGGTCGCCGTATTGCAGGACAAAATAATCATAAATTTCTTCTTCTGTCCATCCCTGATTCAGTTTGTCGCGAATTTGTTCGCGCCATTGAATGCACGCCGTGGTGCTGCACGCATCCAGCGGGATGTTCTCGCATACCGGGCAGTACATGTTTTTGGCGATCGCGTTCACTTCATCATCAGAAGGCGTGGGCAGCGGCCCATCCTCTTGTGCTTGTGCGGCAGACGGGCTGATGATCCCCAGCAGTACCACCAGTACTGCAGCCAGCAGCCACAAATTTTTCCTGTGCTTCATGCGGTTTCCTCTTCCTATTAGATACTGAAACTAAGACCTGGCAGCCGCGCGTGCTTCTCTTGCAACGACTGCGACTGATTGGCTCTCTTTTTCCGGCCAGGCGGCCACCAATGTGCCGATGATCAGTACAAACGAGCCGACCCACAGCCAGTTCACCAGCGGGTTGTGGAACAGTTTAAAGGTGGCGGCTTGGGTCGAAATTGGCTGCCAATCTACCAGGATGATGTAGAAATCGTCTTCCATTGTGCTGCGTACCCCAGGGATGGTCATTTGCTGCTGAGATTCGTAGAAGAAATCTCGGCGGGGGTACAGCTCGCCAACTTTTTCATCATCTTTGAACACACTCACCACCGCGCGGGAGACATTGCGGTTGTCGGCGGTATCGAACTCGGCCAGGGAGTCGTAGCGGACCATATAATCGCCCAGGGTGATCGTCTCGCCCAATGGGACGGTTTGCTGGGTTTCGGTCTGGAACATTTCAATCCCGATCACACCCAGTGCCATCAAGATGATCCCAAAGTGGATCATGTAGCCGCCGTAGCGCCGGCGGTTGCGTGCAATTAATGCCCACAGCTCGACCAGGAAATTCTTGCCGGAACGGCGGCGGCGAGCCTGTGCGCCTTTGTAAAACTCATATAAGGTCACTGTGCCTACCAGGGCAGTCAGCCAGAAGGCCAGGATCGCAATCCAATTGTCCATGCCGGTTACCACCAGGGCGATCGGCACAATAAAGGAGACCGCGGTAGGCTTCCAGATGTTGCGCCCTAAAGATTTCATCGTTGAAATCCGCCAGGCGGTCAGCGGACACACGCCCATCAGGAAGATCAGCCCGGCCCACAGCGGGCCAGTAGCGCTTTCATAATAACTGGGGCCCACCGTTACCTTTTGCCCGGTAAAGATATGGCTCAGACCGGGGAAGATATTGCCCACAAAGCCCAGTGCCTCGGTAATGATCGGGAACATCACGCCCCAGAACACCACTACCAGGATACCGATGAACAGCAGGTTGTTGATCAGGAAAAAGCCTTCCCGCGAGAACCAGGAGGTCATTTCGGTCTCCGTGTCTAGGTCTTGCCAGCGGCGGGAGAGCAGATAGATTGAGACCACAAAAGTGAGCGCAATAAAGGTGAAGAACAACGGCCCAATCGCGCTTTGGGCAAATGAGTGTACGGAAGAAAGCACCCCAGAACGTACCAGGAAGGTGCCGAAGATCATCAAGTCGTAGGTCAGGATCACCAGGAACATATTCCAGCGTTTAAGCATGCCGCGTTTTTCCTGGATCATCACTGAATGCAGGAAGGGGGTGGCGGTCAGCCAGGGCATCAACGCCGCGTTTTCCACCGGGTCCCAACCCCAATAACCGCCCCAACCAAGCACATCGTATGCCCAGCGCATACCCAGCACCAGCCCCATCGAGAGGAACAGCCAGGCCCACAAAGTCCATTTGCGGGTAATGTGGATCCAGCGGGAGTCGGTGCGCCCGGTGATCAGAGCCGCCATAGCAAAGGCATACGGGATCACGAAGGCCACAAATCCTAGGTATTGCATTGGGGGGTGGATGATCATGCCGGGGTGGCGCAGTAGCGGGTTCAACCCATTGCCGTCACCGGGAGTATATAGGGTGCCGCCTGCCGGACGCAGGAAAGCGGTTTGTACTTGCCCGCCAACAGCCCACAGCCGGGCAAAGGGGTTTTCAAAGAAGATTGCCAGACTTAAGAAGAACGAAAGGGTGACCAGCACAACTACGATCACCCAGGGAAGCATTTCTCGGTCTCTATGCCAGTTGCGCAGTGCAATGGCGGTAGAGAAAATTGACATCAGCCACGACCAAAAGACCAATGAACCGGGCTGCCCGCCCCATAGTGCCGTGACCTTCAAATAGGTCGGCATGCTGAGGCTGGTCACCTGAGCGACATAGGCCACTTCAAAGTGATTCTGGATCAACAATATCACGATCATAGAAATGGCAATCGTCAGCAGGGGGAAGGTCAGCATGGTGGCACTGCGGGCACTTTCGATCCAGCGGTTTTCTTTTTTATAATTGCCGTAAAGTGCGGCGCCGATGCCGTAGAGGGAAACTAAAAAGGTGAGAAGTAAAGCCCCAAAGCCAAAGTTTACAAGTGTGTCTACCATTAGAAATGCTCCTTATCAACTGGGCAAAAAATGGCGTGGCGGTGAGTTTCCGGCCACGCCATTTCTATACTTATATATTCAGAAACGAATCTTTTACGATTCTGCTTGTTCTGGCACAGCCTCATCGTAGCGGGTCGGGCATTTTAATAGCAGTTCATCGGCGTAAAAGACGCCGTCTTCGCCCATCTCGCCGGTCATAATCGCCTGTGCTTCGTGCTGTAAGAGGTCAGGTTTGACGCCGTAATACACCACTTTCATGCGTTGGCGGCTGGGGTCATTGACTGCCTGATTGAGCGCCATTGCCAATCCGCCTTCATCTTCCAGCATATCATTGTCTGCCGGGATGTGTGCCACGGTGAAAGACAAAGTGAGGGTTTCCAGATCATATTCAATCGTATCGCCCAACACTGCGCCGGAAACGCGCGCCGGGGTGCCGATGGCCTGGTCGCCTTTGGCGAAAAGCTCATCGATGGTAAAGAAGTATTGTGCCCCGGCCGAAGTAGAGGACACAATCAGATAAATGACGGCTGCCAGGATGGCAACGCCGCCAACAATAAACTTTGACCGGTTTGGTTTACCTAGTGAGGGTTCGTAACTTTCAAGTGATTCCATCGTTTGTCCTCCGGAAATGCCCTCCATGAAATTGTTCGCTTTTGTGGAAGGCGGTAATTGATCCTTTTAAATTGATTTTAATCTTACCAAATATATCTAATTTGGTCTATTACAGATGTACCGTCAGGATTGGGACATCTGTCACAATCCAAGCGCTAATTATACCCGTAAAGCGGTGCCGCACTCCCGGCAGAATTTATCACCTGGGGCGGCTTGCGTCCCGCATTGGTGGCAGAAGGTGGCACTCTTCCCAGCGCGGGGGGCAGCCGTACTGGCGCGTTGCTTTTTCTGCTGGTATGTGCTGGCAGGTTTTTCCTGTCGCCCCGACAGAATGAAGAAGACCGCGCCGCCCACCACGACTACCGTACCTACCCCGATCAGCACCCATCCCCACACGGGCAAACCTTGCAGGGCCACATTGGAAGTATCTTGCGTGGTGGTAGCCGCACTTGTCAGGCTCAAAGCAGTATCGTCTTTCTGGTAGGTTAGCGAGACAGAAGTCTCCTCACCGGCGGCCAGCGGGCCGTAGGTTTGCGAATAGTAGGTCAGCCCGTCCGACCCGGTGGAGCCGCTGCCGTAGTTGGGGGATGTGCTCATCTGGGTAGCGCCTACCGGTTGTTGGATGCTGATATTCAGTTCCTGGGTGGCGTAATCGCCTAACCATGTATAGGTGAAAGTGCGCGGGTTGTCTTCCTGGCTCAGGCTGGGGTCGTAATACTCAATCAACACCACCGGGGTATCGGCCTGCAGGGTGATTGTAGCCCAATCACCCTCTACCGTGCGGGTATATTCCCTGGTGAAAAGTCCGCCATCTTCGGCCACCGCCACTGCCGAAGGTTCGCCTACCTCTGCCGGGATGCGGATAGAAACTTCCACCGGTAGGGGCTGGTCTTCTGGCAGCTGGTAGCTGTGGATTACCAACATGGAGGGGCGGTCATATTCAGGCCATAACTGCACCTGCACAAAGTCAAACACAATTTCTTGCTGAGCAAAAGCTGGGGTGATCCCCAGGAAAAGCAAACATATCATGATAGGCAGCAGCACTCGCTTCATCTTAAAACTCCATCCAATTGAGAAAATAATTATTGTTGAACATTTTTAGCGCGTCCCAGAATTTTACTGAATCTGGATAAATGCGTCCACCTAATTTTAACTTATGAAAATATTCACATACGAGTAATTATAAATAAAAATGACCATAATTGGTAGATTAACATCTTCAGTTGGGGGTATTTTAATAGAATTCTAATTAAAAATATATAGTTTAGCCTAAAAACGGGAGAATTCTTATAGCTCAGACATAATCTAAACGTCCCCTACAAATTAACGGGCGGCTTTCAAAGGCCGCCCGTTATAAGTGTTTTCTTTGCTATGCGCCGATAGCGGTTTTAAGCTGCTGCGCCATTTTGCCAAATTCAGGCGTATAGCGCATTTCTTCTTCCCGCGGGCGGGGCAGGTTCACGGGCAGTTCCAGGCTGATGTGTGCGGGCCGGTCGGTGAACACGATCACCCGGTCTGCCAGATAGAGCGCTTCGGAAATATTATGCGTGACCATCAGCACTGTTTTGCGGCGGGCGTGCCAGATGCGCAGCAGTTCTTCTGCCATCCGGTCGCGGGTAATGGCATCCAGCGCGCCAAACGGTTCATCTAACAGCAGTACATCGGGGTCGTGCACCAGTGCCCGGGCGATTGCCACCCGCTGTGCCATCCCGCCGGAGAGGTCTCTTGGCAGGGTGTCTTCAAAACCTTGCAGTCCAACCAATTCGATCAGGTCATTTACCGTTTCTTCGGCGTGTTCGTTGGCGTACCCGTTCAACTCCAACGGCAGCACAATGTTCTCTCGCACCGTGCGCCAGGGCATCAGGTTGGCTTGCTGAAAGACCATCCCCACGCCGGCGCGCGGTCCTTCCAACGGCTCGTGGTCGATGAGCACTTTGCCTTCGGTGTAGGGCAGCAAGCCGGAGAGGATTCGCAGCAGCGTGCTTTTACCGCTGCCGGATGGCCCCAGCAGGCATACAAACTCCGACTTGCGGATGCTGAAGGAGATATTATCCAGCACATTCAGCTCGTCGTTCCCGTTGCGGAAGGTGGCTGAAAGCTGCTTAACTCTCAGGATGGTGCGGCTGATTCCGGTGTGCATTGAAGCTCCTTTGTCTGTGTTGCTGGATTCGATCAAGGGTTTGCTTTACTCCACAAATTGGTTGGTAAAGGCATCCTCGATGGGTTGTTCGTTGGTCAGCATGTTCATTTGCATCAACACCGCCTGCATATTCTCCCAGGCTTCGGCATTGGAGTGCCCCAACAGGTCAGCTTTCCAATACTCAACCGAGGCTTCTAACACGGCCATCTGCACATCTTTGTCGGCTTCGGCCAGGTTTTCCACATACTTCAAGCTGATCTGGTAGGCTTCTTCTGGGTTGGCAATCGTATCGGCCAGCCCGTGTTGGAACGCCTGCACAAACCGCCGGACGGTTTCAGGCTCATTGGCGATCAAATCTTCATTGGTCACCACCCCATTGGCGGTCAGGTGTACATAGTCGGCTACCGGGATTACATTAATGTCGTATCCCTGATTGCGCAGTTGGATCGGTTCGTTGGTCACATAGATCGAAACCGCGTCGTCCTGGTCGGTCGCCAGTACTTCCGCCTGGTTATAGCCGACCGAATCAAGGGTGATATCCGATTCCTGCATCCCGCTGGCGCGCAGCAGGGCGACCAGCCCGATGTAGTTTGCGCCATACAAGCCGGGCAGCCCGACTTTTTTCCCTGCCAGGTCAGCAGGTTCCTGGATGCCGCTCTCGGCTTTGGCAACCACGCCCACCGGGAAATCTTGATACCAGGCCATCACATATACCACCGGAAGGCCTTGTTCGCGTGCCAGCAGCACCTGTTCGCCGGAGGCAATCGCAAAGGGCAGTTCGCCTTGCCCGACCAGGGCGACCCCATCGGTCTCGGCGCGGTAATCAAAGCTGACATCAAAGCCGGCTTCGGCAAAATAGCCTTTATCCAGGGTGACATACAGCGGGGCAAACTGCACATTGGGGATGTAGCCCAGCGGCAGCATCACTTCCATTAATGTATCGGGAGTAGTGCTGTCTGTCAGCGAGGTGTCGCTGCTGCCGCAGGCGGTCAGCAGGAGTACGATCAGTAGTAAAGCGGTTATGCGGATTTTCATGTGTTATTTCTCCTCTATTTATTCAACAATTCTTGTTCCGGGCGCTGCTGCCAGGCAAGCAACCGGCGTTCAAAAAAGACCACGATCCCGTACAGGGAAAGGGCCATGGCAACCAAACTGAATACAGAAACAAATACCAGGGCGATGTCATACTGCCCGCGGCCGACATTGATCAGGAACCCCAGCCCCTGGTCTGAGCCGACAAACTCGCCCACCACAGCGCCGATCACGGCCAAGGTGGCGCCGATTCGCAGCCCGCCCAACATCACCGGCAGTGCGGCTGGCACTTCCAGCAGGCTGAAGATTTCCCACCGGCTGGCCTGCAGCGAGCGCATCAGGTCGTACAGGTCTTTGGGCACCGTCCGTACACCCACCACCGTGTTGATCAGGATGGGGAAGAAAACGATCAGGGCGCAGATCAATACTTTAGAGAACAGCCCCGGCCCAAACCAGATGATCAGCAGGGGGGCAATGGCTACCACCGGCACAGACTGGCTGGCAACTATATAAGGAGAGAGGATGCGTTCTAAAGAGGGGGATTTTGCCAGCACATACCCGGTGGCGGTTGCTACAATTGCGCCCAGGATCAGGCCAGAGAGCACTTCGCCTAGGGTGATGGCAAAATGGGTCAGTAGGCTGCCGTCTTGCAGCACGCGTATAAAGCGCATCCATACCAGGTCTGGGGTAGGCAGGATGAAGGGCCGTAGATCGCCAACCCATACGATCAGGTACCAGGCAAGGATGCTCAGCGCCAGGGTAAAGGGCAGCAGGGCAAGACCGCGGTTGGGGTGGCGGTGGGGCTGTAAAGGATGTGTTTTGGATGTTTCCATAATGCTCCAGTGGGACTTACAAAGCCCCGAAGTTACTTCGAGGTCGGCATGCGCGTCTCCACACTGGCTCTATGGAATAGAAAACCCCAAAAAACGAATATACGGTTTTCGGGGTAATTATTGCGCTTGTGTAAAAACGCACAAAGGGGATAGGCCCACTTTATTTGTTCTTACTGCCTTCTTTCATCCGGACTATACCGTCGGCTCCGGAGTTTCACCGGATCATGCAAAGGGGTTGGCTTTGCGGGTGGGCTTTACCACCGATCGGGAATTGCGAGGAATTTCCTCACTCACCCTGCCCCGAAGGTTAATATGCAGTTGTCTAAACGAATTATAGCCTTTTGTGACAAAAGGGTCAATATGAGTTGTGCCTTTCCAAAATATCATTTTCTTTGAATCCAAAAATAATGCTGAATAGGGAATCTCATTTTTATTACATTGTGCCGGAAGGCGGGGCAGGAGGTTGGGGTAACAAAGACAAAAAAAATAACATTTTCCCTAGATGTCTAAATACTAAGCAGCAACTTAGCTTAATCTGGATCAAAAGGATAAATAAGTTCATCCTTTTGACTAAACCAAACTTTATTCGGCCAAATCAAAAGGCATGCAAGAAGTTTTCTTGCATGCCTTTTTAAGCACAAGCGGTATTTTATTTATTCAGCTTTGGGGAAGATCAAGAACACAGCGTTCAGCAAAATGCCCAGCAGTGCGCCGGTAGCGATGGCCGGTAAACCGTTGGGGAAAATGCCTTGCAGCACCGGGATCGGGATCAGCCCATCGGGGAAACCGATGTGCCCGCCGATGCCGATCACCATGATGACTGCGCCAATCGAGAGCTGTTTGGGGTCAAACATATTGACCTTGTGTTCGATCATCAGCGCAATCCCTTGCATACCGATCACACCGAACAGGTAGATAGCCAACCCGCCGCTGACAGCCATCGGTACGGTACGCATGAAACCATCCAGCACACCCACAAAGCCGAGCAAGATAGCGATCACGCCGGAGGTGATCAAGGCCGGGCCGGAATAGTTATGTGTAATCGCCATCAAAGAGTTGTTCTCACCGTAGTTGGTGCCTGCCGTCCCGCCGATCAGGCCGTTGATCAGGTCGCCAATCCCATCGAGGATGATGTTGAAGCCGATGTGTTTGTCCAGTTCGTATTTCTCTTTGCCTAGGTCCTCAGCTTGATGGTCTACATACAAACTGATCTGGTACAGGTGGGCGGTCGATTCGGGGATGGTGGCGATTGCCATCACTGCAATCCCGAAAATGGCGGTACCGGCTAAGGGGCCGGTGAAAGTGGGCAGGGTGAAATGGGGAATCTCGAAGAGTGCCCGCCCGGCCATGGCGCTGTAATCAACCAGGCCAAAGGGGATCGCTGCCAGGTAACCGGTGGCGGCACCCAACAAAATTGGCAGCATGCCGATAAAGCCTTTGTTTTGCAGGTAAACCGAGAACAGGATGGTGGCAAATAAAGTGATCATCGCTACGGCCACAAATTTGATGTCCGGCGTGGCAAACCCGGCGGAAAGGCCGGTTGCCATATCCAGGGCGGATTTGCCCAATGCCAGACCGATCACGGTGGCTACCGAGCCGGTGATGATGGGGGGCAAAACTTTATCAATCGCTTGTTTGCCAATCGCTTTGATGATGAAGCCAAAAATAATGTTGAGAATACCGGTCGCCACGATCCCGCCCTGAATGGCCGAAAGGGTTGCATCATCAGCCGGGACAGCCCATTGGGCGTTGGTCAGTGCCAGGTAGGCCGCAATATAGCTGAAGCTGGAACCGTAATACAGCGGGATGAATTTGCCGATCCCTTGTTTGGAAAGGATCAGGGCAGCGATGGAAGCCAGCCCGGAAGCAAACAGCACGGTGCTTACATGGAAGCCGGTCATCAGGGCGACAAAGATGGTCGCCGGGAACATGGTGAGTACGTGCTGGAAACCGAGCAGCACCATTTGCCCAAAGGGGGGGCGGTCGTTAGGTAAATAACCGATTGTTTTTGTAGTCATACTTCTTCTCCTCCGAAATTAATGTGTATGGAATGATCGCTGGGGTGAATTGTGGGAACGAAACGTCATAAACCTCCTTTTGCAGCAAATACGGACATGCCAGATTTCTTTAAAATAAAAGAGCCTTTTTGAAAAGGCTCTTTTAGAAAAAAAGAAAAAAGAAAAAGAAAACGGGCAACAGCCCCATTTAGCTGCGGGTATGTAAAATTCATGTGGGATCAGTTGCGTGTTTAACATTTCGCTCAATTGTATGGACAACCTGATTTTTGTCAAGGGAAAAATTGAGCAATTTCTAAAATTGTTGTGGATGAGGCATTTTTCTTATCGGCATGAGCAAACTTGATTCGGTCAAAGAAAAAAAACGGACTGTACAGCCCGCTTTTGTAATCGTATAGAAGTGATTTTTTTACTCTTACACCGGGATGGTCAGGCTTGCCAGATCACGCGGGTAGTAGGTTAGAATTTCGATCCCATCTTCGGTGATCAATACCGTATCCGAGTGGCGGAAACCGCCCAATTCCGGGTGGTACAGTCCTGGCTCCACAGTGAACACCATCCCCGGCTGCATGATGGTGGCATCGCCTTCATCCATATAGGGGCCTTCGTGGTAGCGCAGGCCAATCGCATGCCCTACATGGTGCTTCCAATAATCCCACAGGTCGTGCTTTTCGTAGTAAGCCCGCACAGCCGTGTCGATTGCCGAACACGGCACATCTGGTCCCATTGTCTCGAAGGCCAGGTCTTGCAGCGCCACCATGTGGTCGAAGAAAGTTTTCTGTGCATCTGTGGCCGGCCCAATGATCATTGTGCGTTCCAACTCGGAGTTGTAGCCCCATACCGGCGCGCCGGCCCCGGTCACCAGCACATCGCCGGCCTGGAAAGTGATGTTGTTTGCCAGCGCGTGCGGAATGGCCGAATTGCGCCCGATCTGGCCGCGGTATCCTGCCCCGGCACCATCGGAGGTGTAGCTTTGCGCGCTGTAAATCGGGCCGATGGCATCCAGCATGGTCAGGGTGGCTTCCAGGCTTGCCCGGCCGCTCACTTCCGATTCGGTCACGCCCACTTTGGTGTAGCGCTGCAGCAGTACATGTGCCAGGTGCCCCCATTTCACGCTTTCTTTGATCAAAGCAATCTCTGCCGCACTCTTGATCGCCATCTGGTCTTCAATGAAAGCGGCAATGTGCTGGGAGGCTTGCCCGGTCATCTCGGTCAGAGAAGGGCCGCGGTAGCCCAATATCCACGGGTAGCCATCGTGGTCGGAACCAAGCGCACCGCTCATCTCCAGCTCTGCCAGCAGTTCTTTGAAGATTTCCATCGGATGTGGCTTGTACGGATATTCCAGATAGTGGGCCACGTGTTCGGTCTTTACGATGGCTTTGGCATGTTCCACCTCCAGGCGGGGCACAAACATGCCGCGTTCGCCTTTGGCATTCATTAAAAAGGCGATTGGTCGCTCGGTGGGGATGAAAGCAAAGCCGGTGTAATACAGGATATAGTAGCTGTCAAAAAGTACGACCCCGGAGAGATTTTGGGATTGGATGTATTCAAGTAGTTTTTCTGCTCGTTCTTTATATTCAGCCTGAGAAATTTTGATAGATGTTTGCATAGCGCCTCCTTGTGTATAGTTTCAATCATATCCTGAGAAATGGTGAAACGGCAAGCAACTCCCTCTAAATTACCTTCTCCCAGCACTCTACCCGTAGAAACCTTATGAAGGGATTGGAATAAGGCTGTAATTAACGTGGCCTCTATTTATGTACGTCTAGGTGGGAGAGGCAGGCCTCTCCCCTACGGGCAGATTGGGTTAGCTATAAATAAAAAGGTTTCCCCTGTCGATGAAATTGCGATCTATCAAGACATCCCATGGAACACTCGTAAAATACGTCGTAGGTTGAAACCCAAAATAGTGTAAATTAATTCTTGTTTGGATATTCCCCTTGAAGAAATGCCCTTTAATATAAAGAATATATTGGCTTCCCGTCATTGGATGAGGAGGTTGCAGAGTGTACAGTTAGTTAAGCAAATATCGGGAGAGGAAAGGCTAAACGAAAGTAAATTAGACATATTATTTTTATCATTATTGGTTGATCTTCCGTAGGGGCGGGGTCTCCCCGCCTAACTCCCCCTAATCTACCCGTAGGGGCGTCCCCTGGGACGTCCGCAAAGCGCGGTGAAAGATACAGCAAGCAGTTTGTCAAAAAAGATTGTTTTGAGGAGATAATGCTGGAAATTACCTACCGCCATGAAGCTGTTCTGTCAGCTGTGTTTTGCGGGTGAAGCAGGCTTCACCCCTACACCAGATGTGGGTGATGGGGCGAGGAGACCTCGCCGCTACCTGCAATTGGAAACATTAGATACCCGGCCCATATTCCAGCGCTCTACTCGTAGGGGCGTCCCCTGGGACGTCCGCAAAGCGCGGCGAAAGATACAGCAAGCAGTTTGTCAAAAAAGATTGTTTTGAGGAGATAATGCTGTGAATTGCCAACCGCCATGAAGCTGTTCTGTCAGCTGTGTCTTGCGGGTGAAGCCTGCTTCACCCATACGCCAGATGTGGGGATAGGGCGAGGAGACCTCGCCGCTACCTGCAAGGGGAATGGAACTGCTGGCTCACCCAATTTGGAAAACAAACACGGGCAGGAAATCTCCTGCCCGTGCACCATTCAAAAATAAACCTTGTTCAGATTTTTAGAACCCTTCCAAGCGGCTCATATCTGCCACACCATCAGCCAATCCGGCAATACGCTGTAACATGCCCTGGCGATTGGTGCGCACTTTCTCATCTTTTGCCATCACCAGCACTTCCTCAAAGAATGTGTTGATCGCCGGGATCATCGGCAGGAAGGCATTGAGGAAATCATCCACCGAGCCGGAAGCCCGTTCGGTTTGTTCGGCTTTTTCCAGCGCGGCGTACAGGTCTTTCTCTGCCTGCTCTTCAAACAAGGCCGGGTCTACCGGATAGCTGTCTTCCAAATCGCGGGTGATGCGCACACAGCGGGAATAGGCTGGGAGTACGGTTTCCCAATCGGGGCGGGCAACCCAGGCACTCAGCTGTTTGATCGCCTGGCTGGCGCCAAAGGGGTTGTGTCCCTGTCCGGCCAGCACGGCATCAATCACATCAAATTGGTAGCCTTCATCCAGGAACTGGCTGCGCATCCGCCCAATCACAAATTCCAGGCATTCGGCCTGGCTCTCGGCGGTGGAGTCGATCGGCAGCAGTTTGGCGGCTGCGGCAATCCCATGGCGCAGGTCAAAATCTTGCTCCCAGGTGATCAAGTTGTGTACCAACCCAAGGGCAGCCCGGCGCAGGGCAAAGGGGTCTTTGTTACCTGTGGGGGCCAGCCCGGCGGCAAATAAACCGGTCAGGCTGTCTAATCGGTCGGCAATCCCGACGGCAAAGCCGGGGGCTTGCGATGGGGTGATGTCGTTGGCGCTGCGCGGCAGGTAGTGTTCAAAAATTGCCAGGGCGACGCCTTCATCTTCCCCGGATTTCAGCGCATACTGCTGGCCGATAAAGCCTTGCAGGGAAGTCATTTCCACCACCATGTTGGTTGCCAGGTCTGCTTTGGCTAACTCGGCGGCGCGCACGGCGGTGGCTTTGTCTGCCTTGCTCAGCGAAAGCTGTTCGCTGACGGCTTCTACCAGTTTGGTGATGCGTTTGGTCTTATCCAGCATGGAGCCTAACTCGGTCTGGAAGGTGAGTGTGTCTAATTTGGGGAGGTAGGCATCCAAAGATTGTTTGAGGTCTTCGTCTACAAAGAAAGCGGCGTCTGCAAAGCGGGCACGGATCACGCCCTCATTGCCTTTGGCAACCACATCCAAATAATCTTTTCCGCCGTTGCGCAGGGTGATGAAGTAGGGCAGCAATTTGCCGTCTTTATACACCGGGAAGTAGCGCTGGTGTTTCTTCATCACGGTCACCAATACTTCATCCGGTAGGGAAAGGTATTGGGATTCGAACTTACCCAGCAAAGCGGTAGGTGCTTCTACCAGGTGGGTGATCTCGGCCAGCAGGCCGGGGTCTGCTTTGATCTCGCCGCCGACTTCGGCAGCAATTTGTTCTACCTGCTCGATAATCGATTCCCGGCGGTTTTCTACATCCAGGATAATGCCCTGGCCTTCAATTACATTGAAATATTCTGCCGGGTCGGCAACGGTAACTTCTTCGGGATCGCTGAAGCGCAGGCGGCGGGTTTGTTTGCCGCTCTGGTATCCGGCATATTCAAAGGGGATCAGGTGTTCGCCGTGCATGGCAAGCAGCCAGCGGATGGGGCGGGAGAAGCTGACATTGCTGGCATTCCAGCGCATGCCGCGTTCCACTTTCAAAGAAGCGATCAATGCCGGAATGCGTTCGGTGAGAACTTCTACGGCCAGGCGGCCGGTGTATTTGACTTTGGCAACCACATATTCGCCGCCGTCAATTTCCTGCACTTCTAAATCTTCTACGGCAACGCCTTTGCCGCGGGCAAAACCTTCCGCTGCTTTGGTGGGGGTGCCATCGGGGCCAAATGCCCTGGCGGCCGGCGGGCCTTTGACCACTTCTTCCCGGTCGGATTGCTGTTGTTCCAGGCATTCCACATAGACGATCAGGCGGCGGGGGGTGCCCATGATCATCACCGTGCCATGGTTGAGCTGCATATCTTCTAACATCTCCGGCACCAGCTGTTCCAGTTGGCTGAGGTAGTTATCCAGGTCGGCGGGTGGGATTTCTTCGGTGCCGATCTCTAATAGGAAGGGCGCCGGTTTTTCGGGAGCGGTGAGTACTACTTTTTCGGGGGTGGTCGTTTCAGCTGCAGCGGCGGCGGTTTCTTCTAACCAGGGGAATTCCAGTTTCTCGCGGCCTTCCAGGTACAGGTCGGCAACCTGCCCGGCCAGGCGGCGCATATCACGGAAGAACTCTTGCCGCTCGGTCACGCCAATCGCACCGCGGGTGTCCAATACATTGAACAGGTGTGAGAGGCGCAGCAGCTGGTCGTAGGCGGGCATTACCAGCCCGGCGTCCAGGGCGTTGAGCACTTCTTCGCGCGACATTTCGTACATCTTACGGTTGCGTTCTACATCGGCAACCTCAAAGTAATATTTCGAGTGTTCTTGCTCCCCCTGCATGTTCATATCGCCAAAGGTGCGTTTGTCACTCCATTGAATGTCTTTGAAGTGGTTGACACCCTGCAAAGGGGCGGCAATACGGTCGAGACCGTAGGTGATCTCTACCGAAACCGGGTCTAAGTTTTGCTGCCCGGCTTGCTGGAAGTAGGTGAATTGGGTGATCTCTAAACCATCCAGCCACACTTCCCAGCCTAAACCCCAGGCACCCAAAGCGGGGGACTCCCAGTTATCTTCCACAAAGCGAATATCGTGCTGATGCGGGTCGATCCCAATCGCTTGCAGCGAACCCAGGTACAGTTCCTGCGGGTTGCCGGGATCGGGCTTGAGGATCACCTGGTATTGGTAGAACATTTGCAGGCGGTTGGGGTTATCGCCGTAGCGGCCATCGTCCGGGCGTACGGAAGGTTCGATATAGCCCACGCTGAACGGTTCGGGGCCAAGCACGCGCAAGAAGGTGGAGGGGTTATTGGTGCCTGCACCTACCTGGCTGTAATACGGGTGCCAGATCAGGCAGCCGTGCTCGGACCAGTAGTGGTGGAGGGCAAGAATCATGGATTGGAAATTTAGAGGTTGGGTCATATTTATTCTCTTATTTTTTGTTAGATGAATGCGCTGAATTATACCAGCCCTAGGGATGCTTGAAAGGGGCAGGGTGGGAAATTATTTTTCAATCTTGTGTGCAAACTGCCTGCAACTTCCCGGCCTTTCTCTTGTATAATTTTATTGAGACAGAACAGCATTCAATTTTAGCCAATGGATGTGTTCCTCTGTATGATTTGAAGTATTCGTTTTATCCACACAATTATCCACATGGTTCTGCATGTTTTGGGAGTGGTGATCGGATGTTGAAATTTTTGGTGATTGCCGGGCTGGTATTGATCGCGGCCTTTATTACCTGGTTGATGTACAACCGCAGATTGCAGTTAATTACCTTGATCTATAATGAAATTGCAGAAGAAGAAGGGGGCGAAGTGACCACCGGGGGACTTTCGCTCCAACCGACCTTATCGCTGCCTTATCGGGGAAAGTCCCTGGAAATCTCTTTCTCGTACTCCGGGTATGGGGCGGCGAATGCGTTAGATCATACGGTTGTCAAAGTGGCGGGTCTTCCCCGCGGCATTTTTGAGTATTCTATTTTCCCGCAGTGGAACCCGGAAACCGACCACCCGCGCCAAACGCCGGGCTTTTACAAAACCGGCAACTATGAAATTGATTCTCGCTATGTGATCGTCGCCAGCAACCATAAGAAAATGTCTGATTTGTGCACTCCGCAAATCACTGCCTCCCTGTTGGATTGGGCCAGAGAGGGCATCCACAATGGGATTGAAAGTATCGTGGTAGAAAAAGACCGCCTGGTCTTTTCTGTAGCAATGGTGCTGCAAGACCGGGCGGCTTATGATCGCTTGATCGCGGATGTTAAGTTGTGGCTGGATACCACCTTACAGGTATCCGGTGAGGGTTAGTCCTCGTCGCTTGCAAAGCGGCGTTTGTTGTTGATCGCCACCCACACACCGATTCCCAACCCTACCACCAGCAGGCCAATCCCAACCAATCCCATCATGGGGGAGGTGCTGTTATCTGGGAGGGGTTGGTCGTCAACCTGGAAAGCAGAGCCAGGCTGTGCGCCAAAATTGATGTAGGAGGTATCTCCAGGTGCCAGCTGAATAGTGGTGCTCAGGGCTGTGGTCTGGTTGAATCCGCCCGGCAGCGCCATGGTGATGATGTATTCTCCGGGGGGAATGTTCTCGAAGCACTGCGGTTCGGCATTGTAACTCCCAAACTCGGTGGTCAGTTTATCGGAATAAGCGCCCAAACGCTCGGTTACACTTACCTCACCATCGGCCAGGGCAATGTCGGTTTCCTCGCGCAGGCCGTTCCCATTGACATCCATGTAGAGCACGGCGCAAATGGCGCTGGCATCTGCAATGGTGGTGGGGGTTGGCGTGATCTGCGGTTGGGGCTGGTTGGGGTCTGTGGTGGGCGCAGGCGGCGGGGTGACCTGTTCAAGGTCTACCACCGCGATGAGTAGTTGTTCCCCTGGGCGGATAATGTCGTTGACCAGGTTGTTGAGCTGGCGGATATCATCCAGCGTGACCCCAAAATTGATTGAAATGTCGGAGAGTGTGTCTCCCTCTTGTACGGTGTACATGATCCGTCCGTTCAAATCGGGCGTGGGAGAAGGGATTTGAAATAAGGGTGAAGCCTGTACCGGCGAAAAGACTGCCGAGAGGATAACCCCTGTAAGTATTAGCCCCAGCAGGGCAAATTGTATTTTTTTCATTCATTCACCTGACTTCAGTTGCAGTCTTATGGTCTTTCTCAGATTTTTTAAATTAGCCTGTGTAAGAGCGATGAAACCGCATCTTCCCTTGTGGTAGTGGTGGTCTGCAAGAAAGCATATTCTCATCAAGCGGCATCATTATAACAGGCTGTAAAGCCCTGTGAAATTAAAAACAGCTCATTTGTTTCGTATTAAAAAGCGGCCAATTGGCGTTATATTCCCGGTACAGATATAATCTTAACAGCTTGTTTTTAGTTCGCTGCGCATCCATATTGGTTTTTGGAGTGCTCATTTTCCCAGAAAGGATTCATTTATGGCATTTTTAGATCTTACCCCGCAAGAATGGGAGCAGGTGGCCGTTTCACTGCTGATCGTTTTGGCGGCCTTGTTTCTCACCCGCCCGCTGCTTACTTTTATCTTGGATAAGGTCATTGGCCGGATCACGGGGAAGACAAAATCCTCTCTGGATAATTTATTGATCGAGGCAATCCGTCCGCCGCTCTATTTCTTGGTGGTCATCCTGGTGCTGCAAGCGGCGGTCAACCGGCTGTCGTTTTGGTTTGCCCGCTACCGTTCGGAAGTTGCAGATATCACCTTTGTGCTCTACGGCATTTTGGTGATGGTGGTACTCTGGCGTTTGATGGACGCCTTACACACCTGGTACAGCAGCAGCGATGTGCTGACCGTTGAACGCGGGATTGACGAACGGTTGCTGCCTTTCATCCACCGCATTTTGCTGGCGCTGCTGGTTGCCATTACTGTCATCGTGCTCCTGGGACACTTCAATATTGAAATCAGCGGCCTGATCGCTACGCTGGGGATCGGCTCGTTGGCGGTGGCGCTGGCAGCCCAAGAATCGCTTGCCGATGTGATCAACGGCTTCGTGATCATGATGGACCAACCCTTTCGGATTGGCGACCGGATCGAGATCCATGAATTGAATACCTGGGGGGATGTGGTCGATATCGGCCTGCGCAGCACGCGCATTCGCACACTGGATAACCGCATGGTGATCGTGCCCAACTCGGTGATTGGGAAAAGTTTGGTGGTCAACCATTCGTATCCTTCCTCGACCTACCGCAATGAGATTGAGGTGGGGGTGGCTTACGGGACAGATTTGGAGCTGGCGCGCACCACATTGATAGAAGCCGTCCGTCAGGTGGAAGGGGTGCTGTCCGACCGCCCGGTGGAGGCGTTGTTCCTCAAGTTTGATGATTCCGCGCTGGTCTTCCGGGTGCGTTGGTGGTTGGAAACCTATGTGGATACCCGCCGCATGTTTGATAAGGTCAATACGGCCATGTACAACGCTTTGAATGAAGCCGGTGTGCAGATTCCCTTCCCGCAGCGGGATGTACACCATAAACTGGATGCCGAAGATGCTGCTCAATTTGCGCAGCTGCTGGAAAAATCAGAAAAAGAATAAAAAATCATCCCTGTACCATCCGTGTGGATGTTGACATGCAGCAATTAAAGTTGTATCATACATCCATACACCATCCCCTTGGATGGTAAAAGGAGCTGAGATGAAAATTCGTGCAATGGCTTTGCCGGGCGATTTAGATGAATTGGCCCACATGTTGGTAGATGCTTTCCAGTACCCCGACCACCCCGAATGGGGTGTGCAGGAGGATGAACGCGATTCGATGATTGATGATCTGCACAATCTCCAGCGTTCCTGGTGGATGGTGCAGATTGGGCAAGTGTTCAGCCCGGCCATCAAAGATGTGTTCACCGGATTGGTTTGCGAGGAAGAGGGAAAGATTGCCAGCGTGGTGATTATGCAGCGGCGCGGTTCGAGCGATAACTGGATGGTGGGCACTGTGGCAACCAGTCCGGAATTTCGGCGGCGCGGCATGGCTCGCAAGCTGGTATCTGAGGGGGTGGCATTCATCCGCGAGAAACAAGGTGTTCGGGCTGTGTTGGATGTGATTGATGCCAATTTCCCGGCGTATACGCTGTACCAGAGCCTGGGCTTTGAACATTTTACCGGCATGATGGAAATGGAGTTTACACCGCAAGGCATCGTGCCCGCGCCTCAAATTTCCCCCGAATACAAACTTGAAGAGACTTCTGTTTTTAACTGGGCGCCGCGTTATACCCTCTCTGCCGAGATTGTCCCCGAAAATATACAGACGTATGAGCCGGTTGAAAAAGCATTATTCAAACAGCCTGCCTATATGAGCGTGTTGTACTCCATTTTGTCCAGGGCGCAGAGCTCACGGCAAACCATGCTGCTGGTGAAGCATTTGCCGGACGAGAAGGTGATCGGGTATCTGTCGTACAGCGTGCGCATCAACCACAAGGGGCGGCACAGCATCAGCTTACGGCTGCATCCGGCGCACGCCGAAGCAGCCGAATCGTTGGTGACTTATGCCCTGCATCAAGTAACTTCTGCCGATGCAGACCTGATGGTCGAGATGCATGCCCCGACCTGGCAGCAGCACGTGGTGGATGCTGCTTTTTCGGTAGGTTTTAAAAAGCGAGTGTTGTATCACCGCATGGGCATCCGTTTATAAAAAAGGAATTTCTTATGGCTGACACAGAAAAGATTACAATTAACCTGGGCGTGGTGGACCTTGGGCGGGTGGATTTGCTGGTGGAACAGGGTTTTTACACCAACCGTACCGATTTCATCCGCTCGGCGATCCGTAATCAGATCGCGACCCACGAGACCGAACTGCAAGAAACCGTCAAGCGTAAGCTGCTGGCTGTTGGTGTCGTGAACTATTCGGCGGATGAATTGCAAGAAAAGAAGGAGAAAGGCGAGCTGTTCGATATCTTGGTGGTGGGGATGTTGGCGATAGACAAGGATGTGACCCCCGAACTTGCCCTGGCAACGATCAACTCGATCAAGGTATACGGCGTTTTTGAAGCCTCCAACCAGGTGAAAAAAGCGCTGGCTAACCGCATAAAATAATGACAACTGCGATAAAATCAACCTCAATGTCGATGTCAATGCCTTCAACGCATATGCGTCAGATTAAATTACCGCACGACCTGGGGCCGATTGCCGATCTGATCGAGCTTTCGTTTGCCCGCACCCTGGATGCAGATGGCCGTCGCTTTATCCAACAGATGCGGCGGGCGGCTGCCAGCGTGCGCGGATACCGCAGTTTCAGCCGGTTTTCTCCTCAAATTCGCGGTTTTGTGTGGGAAGAAAATGACGAGATTGTGGGGAATTTGAACCTGATCCCGATCGTGGTTGCCGGACGCCGCTCTTTCCTGATGGCAAATGTGGCCGTGCACCCCGATTACCGCAACAAGGGTATTGCACATGTTCTGGCGGAAGCCGGATTACAGGAAGCCAAAGACAACAGCGCCAGCGAGGTATGGCTGCAAGTGGATGTGGATAACCTGGCAGCCCAGCAGTTGTACCGGGATTTTGAATTTTCGGAACGCACCCGCCGTACGCTGTGGCATAGTTCCCCGGAGACGATTGAGATCGATTTACCCCCCAGTGTGACCGTACAACCAAGCCGCCGGGCAGATTGGAACCTGCAAAAGCAGTGGCTCAATCAGCGCTATCCCAAAGACATGCGCTGGAATTTGCCGATGGACCCGATGATGTTAAAGCCTGGGCTTGTGGGAAATTTCCTGCGCTCGGTCAGCGAATCGCGCTACGGGCAGTTTTCGGCGCACCGCAACGGCGATTGGCTGGGCGCGGTGGCCTGGCAAAGCAGCCACAACTTTGCCGATTGGCTTTGGCTGGCTGCCCCGCCCGAACAGGTGGAATTGGCGATTTGCGCGCTGCTGCCGCATGCCATCCGCACCCTGCGCGCCCAGCGGGCACTGGCTTTCAGCCGGCCGCTGGCGCTCAATTTCCCGGCGGGGGAAGCCGTGGGAGCCTTTGAAGCAGTGGGCTTCCACCAGCACCAGACCCTGATCTGGATGAGGAAAAAAGTATCATGATGCAAGCAATCGCAGGTACCGTAGAGACATTCGATCTTTCCAAGACCTACCAGACCAAAAATCGCGTGGGGCTGTTCCGCTCCGAAAAGCGGGAAGTACCGGCGTTAAAGAATGTTTCCCTGGATGTAAAAGATGGCGAAATCTTCGGCCTGCTCGGCCCAAACGGGGCGGGCAAAACGACCCTGATCAAATTACTCACCACTTTGCTGCTGCCCACCGCGGGCAATGCCCACATCAATGGGTTTGATGTGATTAGCGAACCCAACCAGGTGCGGGCCACGACCGGCTGTATGTTGATGGGCGAGCGCGGCCTGTATTGGAAGATGACCGGGCGGGAAAACCTGGAATATTTTGGCGCACTCTATCACCTGCTGCCCAAGGAGCGCAAGGCGCGGGCGGTGGAAGTGCTGCAATTGCTCAACATGGAAGAGCTGGCCGACCGCATGGTGGAGACGTATTCCTCCGGGCAGAAGATGAAGCTGGCTTTTGCCAAAGCACTGGTCAATGACGCCCCATTGCTGATCTTGGATGAACCGACCAATACGTTGGATGTGCCTTCGGCCAGCGAACTGCGGGCGATTGTGCGCGATTTGAATGCCGCTGGGAAAACGATCATTTACACCACCCATATTATGGCGGAAGCGGAAACCTTATGTGACCGGGTGGCGATCATTGATTACGGCGAGCTGCTGGCATTGGGCACGGTGGCCGAGTTGAAAAATTCCCTGGAAAAAGAGCAGGTCACCCGCTTTGAAGGTGTGATTCCCTCCCAGGCTGTGCAGGCGGTTGAGAGTTTGCCTTTCGTGATCAAAACCACGCGGGCCGCCTTGAACGGCAATACCCAATTGAGTGTGGTGGCACACGAAGCGGACAACGCCCTGCCGCGCCTGATCGAATCGCTCAACGGGGCAGGGGCGGTCATTCAGAAGATCACCCCAGAAGAAACCACCCTGGAAGATGTCTTTATTGCCAAGACCGGCCGCACCCTGGCGGAAGATACCCGCGTGACTCACCGGGAGGAAAACTGAGCATGGCATCGCAGCGCTATACCATCAACCGGGTCAATCTTTCTGCCATGCTGGCAAGCACCAAAACCCGCCTGCTGATCATTTCCCGCTATAAAGGTTCGATGGTGATGGATATAGTCACCCCGATTGTGTTGGCCATGGTGCCGATTTTGTTGGGGCGTTCTGCTGCCGGAGACCAGGCCGGGCAGGTGTTTGCAGCCAATACGGGCACAGATAACTTTGTGGCCTTTATGATGATTGGGGCGAGCGTGTTCACTATCGTGAACATGGCCTTCTGGCATATTGCCAACTGGCTGCGCTGGGAAATGCAGACCGGCACGATTGAGGCGATTTATTTGACGCCTACCGACCGCATTTGGATTGCGGGCGGTACCGCCCTTTACAGCCTGATGCGCTCGATTGTGACCGCTTTTATCGCCTATTTTATTGGTTCCTGGCTGTTGGGAGTCAACCCCTTGCAGGGGGAACTGCTGCTGGCGTTGGCTTTTATTTTTGTCGGGGCGATCCCGCTGTATGGCATGATGCTGATCTTTGGCGCGCTGATCTTGAAGATCAAGGAAGCCAATGCGATCATTAACCTGTCGCAGTGGGTGTTGAATTTGTTGATGGGTGTGTTTTACCCGATTGCCGTGCTACCCCCACTGGTGCGTATGATCTCTATGCTTTTCCCGCCCACCTGGATGACCAACGGTGTCCGGGCGTCGATCCTGGGGGTGGGATTTTTCTTTGGGGAGTGGTACCTGGATATGGCCGTGTTGTGGGCTTTTCTGATCGTCTCCCCGTTGGTGGGGGCGTGGGTTTTCCGGAAGGCCGAAGACAGCGTGCGGCGCAATGAAGGCATTGGAAAATTTTAGGAGCCGGCGATGACATCAAACAGAATCCAGCCTTCTATCATGCGTAAATTCAGCACCTTTATTGCCATGGTGCGCAAGGAACTGCTTATTTTGGCGCGCTACCCGGTGGAGTTTTTTGCCTTGTTTTTGCAGGTGCTGGCTATCGTGACCGTGTTTACCCTCGCCGGGCTTACTTTTAGCCCCACCGGCCAGGGAGGAGAATATACCTCCGGGGTGGTGACCTACGGGTTTGTGCTCTATTTATTCTTGAATGATACTTTGTGGACGGTGGGTTTCAATGTGCGCCGGGAGCAGGTGCAGGGCACGCTTGAACAGTTGTATCTCAGCCCGGCCAGCAAGTTTGCCAGTCTGGTCGCTCGCGTGATCCACCTGCTGGTATGGACCGGCATGCTGAGCGTGGTGTCTGTTGTGGTGATGCGTTTGCTGTTGGGTACATTGCCGGTACACTTTGTTGGGTTGGGTTTCTATATTTTGGTGATGAATCTGTTGGCTACGTTTGGCCTGGGGTTTGCGTTTGCCGCCCTCACTTTATGGCTGCGCCAAACGGCCGAGAACGCCGTCAACCTCTTCCAGTTTGTTTTCATCATCTTTTGCGCGGTGTTCTTCCCTTTTAGCGCTCTGCCCGTGTGGATGCAGACAATTTCGCGTTTTATCCCCCTGGCTTTGGGCGTGGACCTGTTCCGGGCGAACATGATGGGCTATCCGGTGGGTTTTCCGGAATTGGCGCCGA
The DNA here is from genome assembly GCA_963675375.2 of Anaerolineales bacterium. Taxonomy (GTDB): domain Bacteria; phylum Chloroflexota; class Anaerolineae; order Anaerolineales; family UBA11579; genus UBA11579. The sequence goes on from OY776212.2 coordinate 815,216, forward strand.
TGGAAATCGAGTTTATGGTGGTGACTATTTTTGGGGTGATTATGCCGTTTATCGGGTATTGGTTGTATAACATGGCGGAGATGCGTGCCCGGAAAAATGGCACTTTGAGCCAATATTAGGCACTGGACATACACATATAAAAACAAAGGCCAGCAAAACAGCTGGCCTTTTTGGTCTTGTTGAATTGTGCTGATTACTCAAACTTGAAGCGCCAGGCGCCTAGCGCAAAGAAGAGCAGGCTGAAGCCAAGCAGGGCGACCAGCGACAACCAGATGTCTTCCACCCCTGCGCCGCGCGCCAGGATACCTTTGAAACCATCCATCATCCACGCGATTGGGGAGAGGTGCCCCCATTTCTGCATTGCCTCACTGGTGAACTCCAGCGGCATCCAGGCGCCGCCGATCCCGGCGAAAATAAACATCGGCACCAGTGAGAACACCACGGCGTTATCGGAGGTCTTTGCCATTGCCCCGATCAGCAGGCCGAGGGCGCCGTTGGTGGTTGCCGAGACCAGGATCAAGAGCAGGGTTGCCAGCGGCGAGGCCAGATAATTCAGCTGGAGGAAAATCTGCCCGAAGATTGCCAGCACGACCAACTGCAAGAAAATGATCGTGGTCATTGCCAGAAAGTGGCCGAGCAAAATACCCAGGCGGGAGATACCGGTGGTCAGCATGCGGGCCAGGGCGCGGTTGCGGCGCTCAGAGACCAGTATCTCGGCAGCCCCGATCAGCCCGGCAATAGCGAATTGTGCCATCATGCCTGGGGAAGAATGGATAAAACCGTTGTTTTCAATCGCGTTGGTTTCTTCTTCCGTTTCTGCGCCGGTATAAGTGTTTTCAATCGTGATCGGCGGCTGTGCCCAGGCTTCAAAGGCCAGCCCGACCGCTTCATCAAAATAGATTTGGGCTTCTGCTTCGCTGGCAAAGGCGGCCTGTGCCTGGTAGCTTTCCTGGCTGAGTGCAGCCGTCATGGTGGCGCCGTACAGCCGGGAATAGGCGGTGATGACGGCGTTTTCGATGGTTTGATTGACAGAGGTGTTTTTGTCGTCCGCAATCAAGGTTAGTGGGAGCGGTTCCCCGGCCAGCAGGGCGTCTTCCATTCCCGCGGGGATCAGTACGGCGGCCACAATGCTGCCATCTTCCACCTGCTTACGCAGTGAGTCTTCAGTGGCGTCTCCGTTGGTCACAGGTCGGACTGCCTCGGAAGTTTCGATCATTTTCGTAAGGTTTTGGCTGTAGGTGCTTTGGTCGGCATCCAGCAGGCCGATCACCAGCCGGGGGTCTTCCACTTTGCCGCCGAAACCGCCGAACATGAAACCAAACATCAAGGTGAACCCAATCGGCATGATCAGCAGGAAGAAGGCGGTCTGCCAGGATTGAAACATTTGTTTTAAATCTTTGCGTGCAAGAGATAAGATACGCATGATGAATCTCCTATGACATGCGCTTGCGGAAGCGCAGGAAACCAATGGTGAAGAACAGGATTGTCCAGACCAGCAGCCCGACCAAGCTGAGCAGGGTGCGTTCTAACGAAAGCCCTTCCATGATCGAGATCAAGGCCCGGTTGGCCCATCCCTGGGGTACCAGCAATGAAATCGTATCAATCGCATTATTAGGGGTGGGAGAACTGAGCATAAAGATGCCTGCCATCCCTAACATGCCGGTGACCGTGTTGCCGGCACCCATGATGATGCCGGACTGCCGCCGGTCTTTGGCAAAGGAGATGACGAACATACCCCAGGTGGCCGCCCCCAAAGTGGTTGCCAGGATGAACAGGGCGATCAGCAGCAGGTTGCCCCAGGCGACATCGAATACCAACCAGCCGAATACGATCAGCACGGTCATCTGCACCAGAATCATCACGGCCGCGGCGATCAATTTGCCAACCAGGATGGTATCCGGGCGGGTGGCGGTGCTGAACAACCTTTGCAAGGTGCCGCCTTCTTCTTCTGCCAGGATCGTGTTGCTGGCGTATGCCCCGGTAAAGAAGGCATAGAAGACCATCATGCCGCCCATGATCGAACCTAAGATGCTGGCAAGCACACCGTTGCTGGCATCTCCGCCGGGGGTTTGGGTCTGGATCAGGCTGTTGTTTTGAGCAATTGCCTGGATGGCGTCACTGTATTCTTGGATCAATTGATTGTGTTGTGCTTCGGTTAAGCTCAGGTCGTGGGCGGCCAGTTGTTTTGCGGTAATGTTGAGGGTGATCTGGATGCCCGAAAAACTGTCGGCAAACTGGTTGACCATGATCTTTACGATCCCTGGCCCTAGGGTCAGGGTCGGGTCCTGGTACAGCTCTACCTGGGCAGTCGCATCGCTTTCAAACAGGACTGATGAGAAGCTGGAGGGGATGATAATGGCGACTTCGGCTTCTTGCTGGTCTACTGCTAATTTGGCATCAGACACATTGGCTGCCTCAGTGGTGTTGAGCAGCAGGGAAAGGTCATCGCCTTGCCACAGGTTGACCAGAATGTCTCCCAGCGGTCCTTCGTCCTGGTTGACGACCTGCACGGCAATTGGAGAAATTTCCATTGGCTGGTCATCCTCTTCACCACCACCGCCGGTGCCGCCGAACAAGAGGGCAAACAGTCCGGTCACCAGGATGGGGATCAAGAACATAAAGGCGATCGCAAAGGTGCTGCGAAAAGCCTGTTTCATATCTTTTAGGGCGATATCAATCGCTTTCATTGTGCTTCCTCCCTTACTCACGTAAGGCGCGCCCGGTGAGGTGTAGGAACACCGTTTCCAGGTTGGGTTCAAAAATGTCAACTGACGTGATCCGCAAGTTATCTTTGGCGGCGGCTTCAAAGATGCTGGGCAGCACCTGATTGCTATCGGTCACCAGCAGGGTCACTTTGGCTTCTTCCAGCGTCAATTGTTCCACGCCGGCAAGCGTTTTCCAATTGTCAAGCCCATCGTTGGGGATTTGATTGAGGGTCAGTTCAATGCGGTCTTTCTCGCCTACGATCTTCACCAACTCCTCGTTGGTGCCCTGGGCAATCACTTTGCCGTGGTCGATAATGGCGATGCGGTCGGAAAGTTCCTGCGCTTCTTCCATATAGTGGGTGGTATACAGCACGGTCATCCCTTCCTGGTTGAGCTGTTTGACGCTGTCCAGAATTTTGCGGCGGCTTTGTGGGTCGATCCCTACGGTCGGTTCATCCATGATCACAATGGCGGGCTTGTGGAGCAAGGCCACCCCGATGTTCAGGCGGCGCTTCATCCCGCCGGAGTATTTCTCTACCTTGGATTTTTGCCGGTCGGTGAGTTCGATCATTTCCAGGATGGCATCCACGCGCTGGTGTAAGACATCGCCGCGCAGCCCGTACATCTTGCCCCAAAATTCCAGGTTCTCGCGGGCGGTCAGGTCTTCGTATAAGGCGATTTCCTGGGGCACCACACCGATCTTGTCCTTGGCTTTTTGCGGCTCTTTGCTGATCGCATGCCCGAAGATATAGGCTTCCCCTTGGGTGGCTTGCAGTAAACCAGAGATGACCGAGATAGTGGTGGATTTGCCGGCCCCGTTTGGCCCGAGTAAACTGAAGATGCTGCCTGCTTCGATCTCCAGGGATACGCCCTGCACCGCTTTTACGTCTTCGTAGTTTTTATGCAGGTTGTCGATCTTGATGGCATATGCTTGTTCCATAGTTCTCTCCTTTTGAGTTGCTTCTAAAAATATAAAAAAGTCCTGGTTATGAGGATACCGGATTTTTGTTATCCTTTGATTAAGAGTTGATTTGACCGAGTAAGGTTCGGTTGCATCAAAACGAAATTTTGATATTTTTTTCCAACCACAGCATAAGTGTATCTGAATCTCACCTGTTTGCCATCGTTTGTTGGGGTAATCCCCTACCTGTACCTTTGGACAATGTCTCTCTGTCCGATGGCAAAAGGGCGGTTGCTGTGTACAATAAGAGTAGCTGCAAAATCTTGCCGGATGGCGATAGTTGATGACAATGAATGATAAAGATACCCCGATGAGAAAAATACTTGACCTGTTAGGTTTGAATAACAAGGAAGATCAGGAAGCCTATAAGGAGATCATTCCCTTCTTTGTGATGATCACCGGCGTGTTGGTATGGATGTACACCCTGGCGGTACCAGATCAGCTTTTCTACCGTGTGGCCTTTACCGTGTTGATGCTGATCCATCTTTTTCTCTATTGGGGTTCCTTTTTGTTCATCACCGATGTGCGCAGGACCTCCTACTATTTCTTTATCCAGGGGGCGGTGGCGTTCATCCTTGTGCTGCTCGGCCGTAACTTCGGCCTCACCATCGGCTTATACAGCGCTCTGATCGGCACTACAATGGGGATGTCCAACAACCGGCGGCAGGCCAGGATTGCCGTAACAATTTATATTTTGCTTTCATTTACCGGGGTGCTGTATGTTGCCGGGATCAATAGTATTCCCCAGTGGGTTTATTCTGCGATCCCTTCTATCCTGGTGGCAGGCTTCACTGCCTACATGTTCAAGCGGCAGGTGGATGCCCGAATGAAAGCGCAGGGTTTGCTGCGGCAGCTGCAGGATGCACACGCCCAACTGGAAGATTACACCTTGCAGGTAGAAGAACTGACCCTGACCGCCGAGCGGCAGCGTATGGCGCGCGAGCTGCACGATACTTTGGCGCAGGGTTTGGCCGGGATGGTATTACAGCTGGAAGCTGTGAGTACCCACATCCAGCAGAACAACAGCGCCCGCGCTCAGGAGATTCTGCACCGGGCCATGGCGCAGTCGCGCACCACGCTGGCAGAAGCGCGCCAGGTGATTGATGACCTGCGCAGCGGCGAACACCCCCAGCAGACTCTGGGCGAGAAGCTGCTGGCAGAAGCCGACCGCTTTGAGAAGATCGCTCACATCCCTTGCGAACGTTTGGTGCGCTGTGCGCACCCGCTGCCGCCGGAGGATGATATGCATGTGGTTAGGATTGCCGCCGAAGCCTTCACCAATATTCGCAAACATGCCCATGCACAGCAGGTATGGCTGCGGTTGGTGGAAACGCCCACCGGCTGCACGCTCGAAATTGAAGATGACGGCCGCGGTTTCAACCCGCAAGAAGCGCTGGGGCAGGATGGGCACTATGGCCTGCTCGGCATCCAGGAACGCGCCAACTTGTTGCAGGCTGCCCTCACGATCACCAGCCAGCCGGGCGAAGGCACCCAATTGCGCATAGAAATCCCATTCCAGAAAGAACAGGAAATTACCCATGATGCCTGAGAAACCGATCACCCTTTTAATTGCCGATGACCATTTGATCGTGCGGCAGGGTTTGCAGCTGATCTTTGAGACCGAACCCACGGTTGAGGTGGTGGGTGAGGCCAAGGACGGCGTGGAAGCTGTGGCGCTGGCGGGGCAACTGCGCCCCGATGTGGTCTTGATGGATTTGCGCATGCCCAATATGGACGGCCTTACCGCGGTGAAGAAGATTCGGGCCGATTACCCGGAGATCGCCATCATCATCCTCACTACATACAATGAAGATGACTTGATGTACCAATGCCTGCAAGCCGGGGCACGCGGATTTTTGTTGAAGGACACTGGGCGGGAAGATTTGCTGACCACCATTCAAACAGCCGTTAGCGGCAAGACGATTCTAAAACCGGAGGTGATGGAAAAATTGCTGGCCTACCAGCAGCCGGCTCCGGCAAAAGAGGCAGATTTTGGCAACCTGAGCGAGCGAGAAATGGAAGTGCTGCACGCCGCGGCGGACGGCCTGACCAACAAACAGATTGCCTACCAGTTGGGCATCACCGAGCGCACGGTGAAAGCACACCTTTCCAATATCTATCACAAATTCGGGGTCGATTCCAAAGTGGCGGCGGTGGCACACGCCGGGCGGTTGGGCATCTTCGATTCTTGAAACAGGCAGTTCAACGGGGGAATCAGTCTGTTGTCTCTAAACATGCTCTATTAAGGTAAAATTGCTCCATTCTAAAAGCTCAAAGAGGCGCAATGAAAACAGATTACACCAAAGTGCAGCTGGATAACGGCCTGACGGTGATGCTCAAGCCGATGCATACCGCCCCGCTGATCAGTGCATGGATGTGGTACCGGGTTGGGTCCCGCAATGAAGTGCCGGGCAAGACCGGGATTTCCCATTGGGTGGAGCATATGCAGTTCAAGGGCACACCCAAATACCAGCCGGGGGTGCTGGATAAAGCCATCTCCCGCCTGGGCGGTTATTGGAACGCGATGACCTACCTGGACTGGACGACTTACTTTGCTACCATGCCGGCCACCAAGATTGATTTGATCCTGGAGGTGGAAGCCGACCGCATGCGCGGCAGCCTTTTCGATCCCGCCGATGTGGCTTCGGAGCGCACGGTAATTATCTCGGAGCGCCAGGGCAATGAGAACAACCCGGCTTTTCTGCTGGATGAGGAAGTCTCTGCGGCGGCTTTCCGGGTGCATTCTTACCACCACCAGGTGATTGGCGATATGGCCGACCTGGAAACGATCACCAGGGATGATTTGTATGACCATTACCGTCAGTATTACACGCCGCGTAATGCGGTGCTGGCGCTGGCAGGCGCCTTTGACACCGATACGATGCTGTCTCGCATCCGTGAATTGTTTGAACCGATTCCCGACGGGGCGGCGCCCGATTTCCAGGCCAGACCGGAACCGACGCAGAATGGGCACCGTCAGGTGGAGGTGGAAGGTCCCGGCGAAACGGCTTTTATTCAGGCTTCGTACCATGCCCCGCGCGGCGCTTCTGAAGATTTCTTCCCCTTTTTGGTGTTAGACAGTTTGCTGACCGGGCCGAGCAACCTGAACATGTTTGGCGGCGGTATTTCGAACAAGACCTCGCGTTTGTATGAGGCATTGGTGGAGAATGATATCGCTGTGGCAGTAGGGGGCGGCATACAGGCGAGCATTGACCCGTATCTTTACCATATTTCTGTCACCATGCACCCATCTCACACCCCCGAACAGGCTGTGGCTGCTTTAGATGCCCATATTGCCGAAGCGCAAGCCACCCTGGCGGATGAAAAAGAGATTGCCAAAGCGGTCAAGCAGGCCAAGGCCTTGTTTGCCTACGGCTCCGAATCGATCACCAACCAGGCTTTTTGGCTGGGCTTTGCCGAAATGTTTGATACCTACGAGTGGTTCCAGACCTATCTCGATAAACTGGCTGCCGTCACCCCCGAACAGGTACAGCAGGCGGCCAGACAGTACCTGACCCCCAAGAACCGGGTGTTGGGTGTGTTCCGCCCCAACGGCACGCAGGAGTACGCATGAACACTTTCTCCAATCTCCCGCTGAACGACATCCCCGGTGCGGACGATATTCTGCGCCGCGAACTGCCCAACGGCATGATCGTGCTGGCGCGGGCTAACTTCCACAGCCCTTCGGTCATGGTGACCGGCTACCTGCATTCCGGCAGCATTTTTGACAGCGATGAAAAACTGGGCCTGGCAGGCTTTACCGCCAGCGCATTGATGCGCGGCACCGCCCGGCGCAGCTTCCAGCAAATCTACGAAACCACCGAGGATATTGGCGCTAGTTTGGGCTTCTCTGGCGGTACGCACACCACCGGGTTCGCCGGGCGCTCTTTGGCGGAGGATTTGCCCACTTTACTGACCTTATTGGGAGAGGCACTGCGTTCCCCGGCTTTCCCGCGTAAGCAGGTGGAGAAACTGCGGGCGGCTTTGTTCACCGGTCTGGATTTACGCCAGCAAGATACCCAGGAGCAGGCGGGGATGATGTTCGACCAATTGGTCTACCCCCACCACCCGTACGGCCGCCCGGATGAAGGTTACCCCGAAACCCTGCGGGCGATCCAGATCAAAGATTTGAAGGCTTTCCATAAGAAATATTACGGGCCGCACGGCATGGTTTTGACGATTGTAGGCGGGATAGACCCGCAAAAAGCGGTTGACCAGGTGGAAAGCGTGTTAGGGGATTGGCACAATTCTGCCCAGCCGGCACCCCCGGCACTGCCGGAATGGCAGCCGCTGACGCAGCAAGAAAAAGTGTATGTGCCCGTGGCCGGCAAAAGCCAGAGCGACCTGGTGATCGGGACTGCCGGGCCGCCTCGCCGTTCGCCCGATTTTACGGCCGCTTCGGTGGGCAACATGATCCTGGGGAAGTTCGGCATGATGGGGCGTTTGGGGGAAGCGGTTCGAGAACGGGCGGGACTGGCTTATTATGTATACAGCAGCCTGGGCAGCAGCCCGGGGCCGGGTGCCTGGACGGCAGAAGCCGGGGTGCATCCCAACGATGTGGAACGTGCTATTGAACTCATCCTTGAGGAGATGCGCCGTTTTACCGGTGAGCTGGTCACCGAGGAAGAATTGAAAGATGTGCAGGATAACCTGATCGGCCAGCTGCCCTTATCGTTGGAATCCAATGCCGGGGTGGCTTCGCGCATCATGCACATGGAGCGCCACCAACTGGGGCTGGATTACCTGCGCACGTATCCGGAGCGGGTGCGCGCTGTGACCAGCGAACAAATCTTGGAGACTGCTGCCCGCTATTTGGATGTGGAACGCATGGCGGTGATTGCGGCCGGCCCTCCGATCGATGGGACGGTGGCAAAGGATGAAAACGCATGACCAGGATTGTGAATGGGGTAGACCTGATCGAGATCAAAAGGATTGAAGGGGCAGTGGCGCGGCACGGCGACCGGTTTTTGCATCGTATTTTTACCCGCCGGGAGCTGGCCCTTACCGGGGCGCGCCCGGCTTCGTTGGCGGCGCGGTTTGCAGCCAAAGAGGCGGTTTCGAAAGCGTTGGGTTGTGGGATTGGGGAGATTGCCTGGGTGGAGGTAGAGGTGCTGCGCGGCCCGAACAACCAGCCGGAACTGCACCTGCACGGCAGCGCCCAACGGATTGCCGAAGAACAACACTTAGATCACTGGGCGATCAGCCTGAGCCATTCGATGGCGTATGCGATTGCAATGGTGACGGCAATTGGGGAACAACCCGCCTAATTTTCTGTGGCGGTTTCAGCCACAAATAGGTAACGCACCGGGTTTCCGCTGACCGATTGCAGCGCGGCGGTAAAGGGGACTGCCATGCCCGGGGCCAGCGGTCCTTCTAAAAGGGCGAGTCCTTCGCCCACACCCACCAGCTTTTCATTGGCATCGAAGGCCATTACCGAGACCAAGATTTCAGAGCCATTGATAGTTTCCGTGCCGAGATTGGTGAGGGTGCCTTCAATCAGGTAATCGCCCAATACGTCTTGCTGGGTGTCTGAAAGGGTGAGCGAAAAGTCCTGGTAGTACTGTGTAGTTTCGGCTGCCAGCGGTTGGGCGTACACGGTCACCTGATAGGTATCCCACGACTGCCGGATGATTGCGGCATCCCCATCAATGATGGTAGAAGCGGTGAAAGCGTATAACCCGCCGGGCAGGGCTGCCTGGTTAGCAAGTTCTCCCTGCGAGGTGCCAATATAGTCGCGTTTGGCATCGTAGTAGCGCACTTCCACGCGCACATGGGTCAGGGGGGCTTCACCGGTGTTTTCCAACATTCCGACCACAATGAAAAATTCAGACCCGGCAAAATCATACAGGTAGGGGGTCAAGTCTTTTACCACCAGATCGGTGTTTTCTTGGAGGGCTTCTTCGGTGGGGAGCAGCGGGCTTTCTTGCATGCGGGCAGCTACGCCGGGTTGGGTGGCTTGCAGTTCAAAAACGATTTCCATGGCCTGCGAATAGGTAGGGGCATATTGGTTTACATTGAGGTTGAACTGCTGCCGGGCTATGTTATCGGCTTCATCAATCATCTCGGTGGAGCGCGCCATAAGGGCATTGAGCGCACCTGCAAAGTTCTCGTCTTCCATTTCGCTGCTTACCCAGGTTTGCAGTTGGGGGTAGAAGGCAGTGTGAATTTCCTTGGCGGTTTGCCATAGGGCATCAAAGGCGGGGTCGGGGGTATACTGCCCAAACAGCTCGGCCAGAGGCGCCATGCTTAGTTCTGCTACCGAGCCGACCACGGCTTGCTTTTCGTATTGGTTCAGGCCCTGGTTGACCCAGGCGGCAACCGAGAGAATATTGGCATGCACGGTGGCGATCATCTTGTAGCTCTGTTCGGCGTTCAGCACCGGGAGGGCCAGCGGGTCGATTGTGGGGGTCAGCGCTTCTGCAAAAGCTTCCAGCGGTGTGGTGGTATCTGTGCTGGCAGGGGGTGGTGTATGGGTTGGCGCAAGCAGTTGGGCATCCGCTTCTATGGCCGGATTGGACACAGCTGCGCTGCATGCAGAAAAGAAGAATAAACTAATCAGGATGAGGGTGGAGAGTGAGATGTTTTTTTTCATGGGCACTGGAATCAATCGTTATATTCAGCTGAAGTTGTATTCAAATTATATCCTGTCCTTTTGGTTGAAAGGAGGTTTCGCCGCTAACAAGTTTGAGACATTTGGTTAAACATTGAGAGGCCGCCTAAAAATAAGCAGCCTCCCAGATCGAACCGGATACGTTCGGGGTTTCAGCTTTCAAATGCCTGGATGGCTTCTTCTACCGAGATGTTTCCTTCGCTCAGATTATTGAGGATTTCGTTGCGTTTGGTGCTGCTCATCTCAATGGTGCCGGGCTCCTGTCCATGCGCCTCGAAAGAGGAGAGCAGGTGCATCTTGCCGGAGACCGCTTTCATGCGGATGGGGACGCCGCCGTCTCCCAACTGCACAGACCACGAGCGTTTGGTGCTTTTGCTGCGGGTTACATCCAGGTCGGTGTAAAAGCGTCCGCTGACTGCGCTGGCTTCTACCTGGCAGTTGCTGCCTTGGGGGACAACCAGCCAGGAGGAGCCGGAGACTGTAGTGATCCTGTACGGCCCTTCGCCCAGACGGGTTTGCACTTTGGCTTTCCCGCTGACCGTTTTGGCCGAGAGGGTAGGGAAATCGCATTCTTGCACATCGATCCTGCCGGATACCACGGAGATATGCGCCGGGCCGCTCAGATGGCGGCCTTCAATTCTGCCGCTGACCGTGTCCAGGTCGAGGTCGCCGGAGAGGTCTTTGACCAACATAGGGCCGCTTACCGTATTCAAATCCATGCGGCCGTCAAACCCGCTGATGTCGAGCGAACCGCTTACCACCTTGGCGGTGATGTTGGTTTGCACGGGGGCCTGGATGTCGAAGTCGATGCGGAGAGGTTTGCGGTGACGGATGCCAAAATAGGTTTCTGGCATGTGCACGAATACTTTCACGCGGCCGTCGGCGTCTTTGGTGATGGATAGCTCGGTGAGGTCGGGGTCGCCATCATCCATGTGCATGGTGGCTTTCACCTGGATCACATCGGCTGTGCCGGGGCGCACGGTTGTTTTTCCGCGAATATTTTTCACGACCAACTCGGCCGGGGTGCTGACATCAAACGATTTTTCGATAATTTCTGTAGTCATCTTTCCTCCAAAAGTATGGGTAGTGTCTTAATCAATAAATACTTGTACGTGTTCGCCATCTTCATCTATGACATCAATGATCTTGCCGCTGGCACCGCTGCGGATGGCTTCGGCGATTTCTTCGGTGTGCGAGATTCCCATCCCGTCGACAAAGTTGGCGGCAATGTTCAGGCCGGCATCAACCAGCGTCATGGGCAGGGAGAGATTTACTTTGAGTTTGTTGGTGGCGGCATCATCCACCCGCACGCGCAGCATGCGCGGGTCGGTGGAGCGGGCAGCCCTGGTGCGGCGGGAGGGGTTGCTTTGCTCTTCGAGGGTGGCGAGCAGTTTGGCGCCGTCCTCTACCGAGATTTTGCCCTCTTCGATCATTTGTAAGACTTTCATGCGTTCTTCACTTGTGACCATGGCTTGCTCCTGATTTGTGTTTCTTTAAGTAATGTTTGAAATAATAAAAACCTAGTTTGTATTTATTGAAATTCTATAACTTAATTTTCAATTTGTCAATAATTAATTTATATTTATTAATATTGTGTTTAACTTCTTTGAGTTTTAAAGGCAAAAACTGCCATTTGTTGAATGTAAGGTTGAATTATTGATAGGGACTTGGGGAGGGGTTTATGTCTTGCGGCGAGATAGTTTTCCTCGTATACTAGGGCAGCAAGAAATGCCCCAGTAGCTCAAATGGATAGAGCAACGCTCTCCTAAAGCGTAGGTTATGCGTTCGAGTCGCATCTGGGGTACTCAAGATATAGGGGTATATAGAAATAATCACCCCTGTATATGTGGGTGATTATTTTTTATTTATTGTTTTTTACTGCAAAACTACTGCAATATGCACAGATTTTAGATAAAAATATTTTATTCATGAGAGGTATAAAATATCCCTTTTGAAAATCTCTCAAACCAGAAGTTTAAAAATAAATAACTTCAATTGCCTAAACTATAAAAAACTAATGGAAAAACTATGAATTCATTTGGCTTAGATGTGAAAATTATTGTAGCTGTAATATTTATTATCATTGGCGGAATATTAGCTGAAGTTCTAAACGGATTCGTCTCTGATCAAATAAAAAAAATAACAGATTCATCCAATGTACGTACAAGGCTATTTGTTATTATTTTTATATTTGTACTTTTATTTATAATTTTATATGTTTCAACAAATAATAATCAAACACCTTCACTCGTTGAAACCTCGAATAAAAATATTGAACACCCTCCAGATGAATTAACCAAAAATATGAGAATCATTTATGAAACCAGTTTTAATAACAACACTGATTATAAAAATAATTGGCAAGAACAAGAATATGGAAATGTAAAACTCATTGATGGGCAACTTCGTATTAGTGGGCTAGGTTCAGGAGTAAGTCATTTATCTCGTTTACAAGAGGGCAATGTAATTTTAGTTTTGTTCAGTTATGATGTTGGTACCGATGGAAATATTGTCTTTTATGATCAAGAAAAATCAAAGTATGTGGGAATAAAGCCAAATTATACTTCCGGAATAATATTATCAATTGGTTATAATAACGAATTTCATACTGGAAATTTACGAGGTAATCTAGTTATAGAGGCAAATAAATGGTATTACGCTTACCTTGAAATTGTTGACGGAGGAAATTTTAATTTCAAAGTTTGCCATATTGAAGATATAAATAATTGTTTAGAAAAAATTTTACCGATGGGATCAGACTGGGATAATCAATTATGGAATCCGAGTTTTAGCACAAACCAATATAATAGAGGGACACTAATTATTGAATCTTACTACGAATTAGAATATAAATAACAAAGAAAATATTTAGGAAACATAAATCTAATCTAAAATAATTCTAACGCTTGATGTGAATTAGGCATCAGTTTTTGAAAAGGTGATCAAATCAATACCAAACTGAGCACGAAACACATACTTTAACAAATGACTGGTCATCTTAGCGACGATACGGGCACATAAGCCAAGGATTGTCTTGGCAAGCAAACGTTCAACATTTTTGCCAAGATTTTGAATTTCGTTGAAGACACCCTCAATGCGGAGCCTTGTCCCATTCAACCAGCGTTCAAAGGTTTTTGATTGTTGGTGATACTGGTTCTTGCGTTTGGGTGTCCAAATTCTGTTTCCTGTACGAAGATGAATATTTTCTTGCCAGGCTTTGCCAAGAAAACCTTTGTCTCCAAACACATCAAAACCAGAGATGTACTCCAGCACACTCTCAGCAGCCTTGCGCTCATCGGTGTTGGCAGGCACAAGATCATATACAATCGGAATCCCAGACAATGTGCTGATCGTGACCAATTTGTAGCCGAAATAGTACATCTTTCGGCTGGAACAATAGCCATAATCCGCACTGCCAGCGAAATCACTTGACTTCTTGCTGCGGCGATAGCTCATCACTGGCACAGGTTTAGTATCCAACAAACCTTCTTTGACCAGAGCGACACCGGATGCAAGCAAACAGTTTTGTCGAAACATTTCTAGCAGTGGCGCAGCCTGTCTGGCCCGTCGATTGAATTGGCCTTGCTCTAATAAATTTGGAAAGAGTGACAGATAATTCGCTCTCACAAATTCAAGAAATTGTCGCTCACTTGGAAATGGAATGTAGTCCATCGCAATCATCAAAGTCATCACTTCACTATCACTGAAATCCGGCTGTTTTCCTGGTTGTCCTTTTCGGGTATTCGCTGCAAATTCTTGGTACCAGTCATCTAGCATGACATAGATATGCACAAATATGTCTGTCATGGGTATACTATTCATGGGGTTGTTCTCCTTTTGATTGGTCGTCAACCTTTATCTTAGGAGAACTTCCCCTTTTTTCAAAGCTAATTCACATCAAGCGTATTAATAAATTTATTATAATCAGAATTTTACGATCAGGGAAAGTGTATGGGGATATTTCGTTATCCTCATCCTCTAAAATAACCAGACCAAATTGGCTTCCCCGGCTTCAGGACAAACCATTCCGCGGAGCATAATGTGGTATATGTGTAATCACTGGCAGCAACGGTTTATTCTGGTTCTAACAAGCGCCGGGCACTGATCTATTCATCCAAGGCGGGCAATGCCAGACCCCTCAGTCACATGTAGTTCATGCTGTAATGGAAAAAATCCCTGCACCATGCAGTATAATTTAATAGAATTGATTATGCAAAAATCTAAATTAGACCGAGAAGTTAGAGATATGTCATTTCGAAACATATTCGAATCAGCCAATGATGGGCTGATCATCAGCGATTTAGAAACCGGTGTCGTTGTTGAAGCAAATCCCACGGCATCTAGAATGCACGGATATTCACGCGAAGAATTCATTGGACAGCAGCTGACCAATTTCATACATCCTGACAACCAAAAAGAATTGAATGAGTATATCCAGACATTTCAACTCGACAAATTGTTCGATGCCCCGATGCAGCACATCCGCCAGGATGGAACGACCTTTTATACCGAATGGCATGGGACAGTATTCACCTATCTCGACCGGTCATGTATCTTGGGGATTGTCCGTGATATCACTAAGCGAATTGAGGCTGAACAGACAATCCTAGAATCCCGCATGCATGAACAAGACACCCTATTAGCTATCTCCCAGACACTGGCCTCCACCCTGCAGCTCCAACCAGGATTGATCCTCGACCAATTGCGAGAGATCATTAATTATGGGCTTGGCGGATTGTTCGCGGTGGAAAACTCATCATTCGTCGCATTGGCAATGCGCGGGACACGGCAACTGGAACAAACCTTGCCATTTCGCATCCATCTGCAGGGGCCAGAAATCTTAGCCGAGTTGTTCAGCAGATACGATCCCGTTCTCATTGGAGATGTGTGGAGTGACACCCCACAGGCGCAATTTTTGCGCTCAGTTCTAGACGATGGGGCCGCTGTTTTGCTTCAGGGAATGCGGGCGTGGATGTGGGTCCCTCTGGCAGTAAAAAATAGGGTGCTTGGTGCCATAGGTGTAGCCCATGAGAATTCGAATCATTTTACTCCGCATCATGCACAGCTGGCGCTCAGTGTGGCCAATCAAGCAGCGATAACCATGGTCAATGCGGAATTATATGAGCAAGCTCAAGAACTTGCCGCATATAAAGAACGACAACGCCTGGCGCGCAATCTGCATGATGCTGTTAACCAATCGCTTTTTTCAGCGGGTATCATTGCCGAGGTCCTGCCGCGCATATGGAAACAGGATAGCGAACTAGCACAACAATCACTCCTGGACCTACGCAGGTTGACCCGAAGCGCGCAAGCCGAAATGCGCGCTCTTTTGGCCGAACTGCGTCCGTCAACTTTGACTGATTCCAATCTAGACGAACTGCTCCACTTATTGGGGAATGCGCTTTCAGGGCGGATTGATATTCCCGTTATTGTTACCGCACCAGAGGAAGTTGCTCTCTCTTCAAAAGTGCAGGTTACTTTTTACCGGGTGTGCCAGGAAGCCCTAAATAACATTGCTAAACATGCTGAAGCCACCCAGGTGGAAATCAATCTGGCACAAGCAGGCGCAGTTACTGAAATGCGCATTCGAGATGACGGCCAGGGTTTTAACCCCGATGAAATACCTACCGGGCACTATGGGTTGAAAATGATGACTGAACGGGCTGAAGCTATCGGGGCTGAATTAACAGTAACCAGCCAACCAGGGCATGGAACTGAACTTATCATCTGCTGGACTGACCCAGCATACAAGGATCTGTGATAATGAATTTGCCTTCCCAAACCATCCGCGTCATGTTAGTTGACGATCACACAATGGTACGCAAAGGATTAGCTCTTTTCTTAAAAGCTTATGACGACCTGGAATTGGTCGGTGAGGCTGAAAATGGCACAACCGCTATTCAACTTTGTGGTGAAATCTTACCAGACGTGGTTTTGATGGATATGGTCATGCCGGATATGAGCGGTGTGGCTGCGACGCGCACAATCTGCCAAAAGTTTCCGCAAGTACAAGTGATTGCGCTGACCAGCTTTAAAGAGGGTGACCTTGTCCGGAAAGCCCTTGAAGCCGGAGCGATTGGCTATCTCCTCAAAGACGTCTCTGCCGATGAACTTGCCCAAGCTATCCGAGCGGCGCACTCCGGACGCGCGACCCTCTCTCCGGATGCCGCCCAGGCCCTTGTTCAAACGACCAACCAACCGCCGCTCTTGGACTTTGATCTGACAGAGCGGGAAGTTGAAGTTCTTGCTCTAATGGTTGAAGGTCTGAACAATACCCAGATTGCTGGCAGACTAGGCGTAAGTCCCTCTACAATCAAATCGCATGTCAGCAATATCTTATCCAAATTCGGGGTTGAGAGCCGAACAGAAGCCGTGACCCTCGCATTTAGGAATAATATCGTTTCTTGATCTTCTTTTGAATCTCCCCCAAGTGGGTTAGAAAAAAACTCCCCAGTGGTTGGATGTGCCCGGGAAGTTTTTTTTTTATACTTGAGGTTAAGAAAAGACAACTCTAATTATATTTAAATTACCCTAAGGAGTATTCCTATGACAGTTGCAAAAGTAACAGAAATCATAGCGTCTTCACCAATAAGTTTTGAAGATGCGATAAAAGTTGGGATTGCGCGCGCCCACAAAACACTTACCAATCTGAAGTCTGCCTGGGTTCAAGATCAGCAAGTCCAACTGAATGCTGAAGGTAAAATCACGGAATATCGTGTCCAATTGAAGATCACTTTCGTCCTCGAAGATTAAACCATACCGTTTTTCCTCAAAATAGTAATTTTTTCCATAAAAAAACAGTGGGAGTTTGCCATCGATGGCAGAAAAGAATGTTTTGGACTTTGGTATTTAAATCACCCCAGCATATTTTAGAAGAATTTATTCATTTCATGGAGGTATTTGGTGACAGGAAACAAAACCAGCATTCAGCTTACGACGACACAGCCTGGCAAGAACGGAAAGAACGAAGTTGAATTATCAGTCATTAAATCTGAACTTCGTTATCGCCGGTTGTTCGAAGCGGCACAAGATGGGATTTTAATCTTAAATGCTGAAACGGGAATGATTATTGATGTCAACCCTTTTCTTATTCAATTATTGGGATACTCGCGAGATGAGATTCTAAAAAAGAATCTCTGGGAGATGGGAGCATTCAAAGATATAAAAGCAAGTAAAGAGGCCTTCAATTTTTTAAAGAAGAATGAATACATCCGGTATAAGGATTTGCCTTTAAGATCAAAAGATGGCAGGATCATTCCAGTTGAATTTGTCAGTAACATCTATATTGAGGGCAATGAAAAAGTCATCCAATGCAATATCCGTGACATCACCGAACGAAAAAAAGCACATGACGTCCTCCGTGAGCAGTCCGTTCGAGATTTTCTAACTGGTTTATATAACCGGCGATACATGGTAGAGACCTTAGAGCGAGAACTGAGACGGGTTGCTCGTAAACAACTTCCTTTAGGGCTCATTATGGCAGATATAGACGAATTCAAAAAATTCAATGATACCTGGGGACACGCTTCAGGCGATATAGTATTGAGGGAATTAAGCAATTTTTTCCAGCAGAACGTCCGTCAGGAAGATATTGCCTGCCGGTATGGTGGCGATGAGTTTATCATTGTGCTGCCTGAAGCTTCTCAATCGATAACCTATGAACGCGCCGAGCATATCCGCACCTCATCCAAACAACTCCAATTTGTTATTGCAGAGCAAAGACTTAGTTCAATCACGCTGTCACTTGGGGTCGCAATTTTCCCCGCAGATGGCTTTACAAAATCAGCAATTCTGGAATCCGTCGACACGGCACTTTATCGCGCTAAACATGAAGGACGTGATCGGGTAGCTCTATCATATTAAGCTTTTGTTTAGTTGGTGTTTACCCTTAGCTAATTTCCATATTTTTCTTCCCCCCCAAGTGGACTAGAGACAAACTCCCCTACCGTTGGATGTAGCCGGGAGGTGTTTGTTATATGCTTAATATATGACCCGTGTATATATAGCCGATGCAAAACTTGATGAACTATCTGCGCTTCGCCTGCTTTTAATTGATTTACAAATGGAAGTAATCGGCGAAGCGAGTGACTGGACTACCACATTGGCTCAGGCGCCTAGTCGCAATACAGAAGTATTACTGGTGGATTGGGATTTACTTCCTGCCTCACCTACTGCTGCTCTTGAAAAGCTCAGAAAAGCCTGCCCGGCCGCACTGGTCATCGTCCTTATCAGCCATCTGGATGCCCGTCAGCAAGCTGCCCTCTCCTCTGGTGCCGATGCCTTTATCAGTAAAGGAGATTTGCCAGATCGTATGGGAGAACGCCTGCGTGCAGCAATTACAAATAATGGTTCAAAATGACGCCAGATGGTTGAGGGGACATCAGAAGGAAACACCAAAATACCCACCAGCAGCAACTATTTTCCGCTATTACAAGTTAGTAATAAGTTGAAACCAGAGAGACTAAATCCCATTACTAAGATGAACTAGCCTAACCCAAAAGCCGAAGGATATGAAAAAAAATGGACAAAACAGATTTTCCCATTGAATTCAATAACGAAATCGATGATGTAAAAAAAAGCTAGCCACCTGACAGTTTGGTGAGAAAGGAGCAATCGGCATCAATTCTGCCATAAAATGAGTTTGCGAAAACCATTTTAGAAACGGAGTAAAAGATGCCGATCACTCAACTGTATCATATCTGGAAACAACGAATTATGGAACTGTATCCTCAAGAAAGAATGACACGCGTAAGGAATTTAGCCTGGATGATGATTGGCATCCATGAAAGTCGTTCTGTGTATTTGAGCAAGATCGCTGGCAAGATACCAGGAAAAGCGAAGTTGGTGAGCATCACCAGACGAGTATCTCGATTTTTAGATAATCCAGCAATTCGGGTGAGGCCATGGTATGAACCGCTAGCGAGAAGTTGGCTGCAAGCACAATATGCCAATCTGAAAGAGATCCGATTGATTGTGGATGGCACAAAAGTAGGATTTTCACATCAACTCTTGATGGTGAGTATCGCCTATCGACGTCGGGCGATCCCGATCGTATGGACATGGGTCAAACATGTTCGTGGGCACAGTACAGCCAGCAAACAAATCGCATTATTGAGCTATGTCAGGAATTTACTGCCAGAAGGAGTAGCTGTTTTTCTGGTCGGAGACGTCGAATTTGGCGCCATAAAGGTACTCAAACAGCTGAATGAATGGCACTGGTACTATGTTTTGCGCCAAACAGGGCGCACAAAAATCTGGACAGAACTTGAGCAAGTCTGGGTCTCATTTTCATCGACCATTGAGCGAGCTGGACAAAGTATCTGGTTGGGCGCTGGCTATCTGACCGAGACGGATATTTTTCCTGTCAATTTATGTGCTCATTGGAAAGTCGGAGAAAAGGAGCCCTGGCTGCTGGCGACCAACCTGCCCGACAAGCCAATGACGCTCGCATTCTACAAAAGAAGAATGTGGATCGAAGAAATGTTTGGTGATATGAAAGGACATGGTTTTGATTTGGAAGCTTCAATGTTGCAATCCTTTTTGCGATTATCTCGGCTGACCCTGGTTGTCGCTTTGCTTTACTTGTGGGCCATTGCGACTGGCACACGGGTTATCCATCGTGGTCAGCGCCATCTCGTTGATCGCAATGAGCGTCGAGACTTGAGTATCTTCCAAATTGGATTGCGATTTATCGAAAGGCGACTTACCAATGCCCTACCTGTTGCCGTTCCTACCTGTGTGTATCGATGATTTTTGAAACTGTCAGGTGGCTAGAAAAAAAGTGAGAACAAGATTTACATGTCGGCCGTAGACCGCCTCAATAAATTGGCAAAAGGCCATAATGATATTTCAGGGGCGGTGGTTAATTTGAAGCAATCTGGCAAAGAACGTCAAACATCATATGTAAACGAAGTGACAATTGTTGTTTATATGGGATCAAATCATATTGCAGCTACAGAAAAAGGTGAGCAATTTCAATCGGCATTGGATGGCGCTTTAGGTGCTGTTGAACGGCAAGTTCGCCAACGCCGCATACAACAGCGGAACTACTAAACTACGCTTATCGATCATATAAACAATTAAAGGAGGTCTCCCGATAGGAAGCCTGCAAGAGATATACAATAAATAACCCTCGCACGAATTTTTATTCAACTAGACCTTGCTCTAAGGAGAGAAAATGAACATTATCATTTACCTGATTGTTGCTGCAGTAATCGGTTGGGTGGCAACCAATTACATTATGCATGACAAATCGAACCTGCTGATCAATATCATTGTGGCAGTTTTAGGCGCATTCCTGGCCGGTTACTTCCTCAGCCCGATCTTTAACGTCGGAACGATCAATGATGCAATCACCATTCCAACCATGCTGGTGACCTTGCTCGGTTCAGTCATCTTACTGGCGATCGTCCACTTCTTCCGCCGCAGATAATTATTGACCAATAATTTCAGAAGCGATTCAAAAAGCGGGAGCGCATTTTTAATAGCGTTCCTAAAGGAAACTATGGATAACTCCTTTGATCAATATGAGACAGAAGCTCAGTCCAAATCAAATTTTCCAGCAAATCTGTTGAAAATTCTTGGTGATGGTATTGATTGGATATTAAGTCCATTCCTGTTGACGGAGGAGGAAAAAGCGGAAGCAGGTGTCTATATTGGATACATGGGGGAGGATGAATAGCAAAAGAAAAAAATATATGGCGGTTGGGCTTGTCCAACATTCAAATCAATTCAAACTGACTATTACCATAAGTAAGGAGAAAAAAATGAATAACGAAACAGTAGAAGATCAGATTACACCCAACAAAAATCCCATCAAGATGTTTTTCGGTTTTTTGATTGGTGGTATGGCAGGCGCAATTACCGTGTTATTGCTCGCACCGCAATCCGGAAAAGATACCAGAATGCAAATCCGGGAAAAAGGTATTGACCTGCAAACCCAGACGACCAAAATGGTGAATGACAGGGTCGAGCAGATACGCACAACAGTGACTGACCTGAAGAATAGTGGAGAGCGGAAGATTAAAGAATTAAAACAAAGCGCGCTAGATTTGGCTGATGAGAAATTAGGCAGTTGAATAATTGCAACTCAAATCTCTTTAGACCGGAAACGGTGAAGATATTCTATACAAGATAAAAGGAGAAAAAATGAGTCTCAGTAAACCAAAAATGATCACCTTTGGAATTTCCTTAGGGTTAGCACTACTTGGAATTTTGGCTTCGCAAGGATTCCTTACCCCACTCTCTGGTTACGCATTCTGGTTAGTGGTAGCCGCATTTTTATTGTTGATGTTCGGGAATTTATTGGACAATCTTTAAGCCCATAAAAAGAAAGAACACCTTGATATGAGAAGGTATTTGCCCCTTTGGAAATACCGTCTCTTTTACAAAATTACAAAAAGGGCTGCTGGATTCTGAGTTTATTCTCTAAGTTCAAGCAGTCCCAAATGTTTTCAGTGGTTTCTCTTTTCTCAGAAGCATTTAGGCATTTTATGATCAATGCTCTACTGGTAGTAGAACCAAACCATATGGTGTTGAAAAATATTTGTGAAATCAACAGAATGGTTAAGGTTTTTATCTGCATTGTTAGAAATAGATGGACTTTAGATGAAGCAATTCACATTAGTAAAGGAAAAAATTTTATCCTAATCAATAGGAAAAGCATATCATGAAGACATTTCGTTCCATTATTAATAGTTTTGCTTTTGGGGGATTAATGGTCACTATCCTGATTCTTTCTTCATGCCAGCCTATTACAGAGCCCCAGCCCGCGGGCCAGGTACTGTTGGTTTCACCAGTGAGCACTGAATCCTCCTGTGAAGTATGTGACCAAGAAACTCTAGTGGCGGCCATGGTTATTGAGCAAAACAACCTTGAAGATCAGGCCCTGGCTACCGCCGAAATTGTTGGCGCTAATGCACAGGCAACCCTGAATTCCGTCGACGCCACGCTCAGCGCGGCCCAAACCCGCAAGGAAAATGATGCCATTATCATTGCGGCCAATATAGAAGCTACAGCCAAATTCGCACGGGCAAACGCAAAGGCGACCTTAGATGCAGCCGGGTCTACTCTGAGTGCTGCATTAACCCAGGATGTAATTGCACAAACTCAAGTGCAGTATGATCAACGAGTTTCTGAACACTTGGCGACTGAGAACGCGATGGTAATGGAGACACAGAGTTTCCTAATTGCCAACCAAAATGCTGTCAAAACACAATCTGCGATTGAGACCTCGCAATGGTACATCGATGAAGCAAATCAGCTTCAAGAGGAAAGGCAAAGGCCTATCACTTTCCTTTGGACATGGTGCTTACCGCCCTTTGTTGTGCTAATGGCATGTTTGGTTCTATGGGGATTCTGGCGCCGGCTTAAGTTACAGAATGAGGATGATTCTTCATTAATTCCGAATAGAGAGGGCAATAAAAGCCGCCTTAGAGTTATAAAGCCAGACTATTTACAGGTGAACCGGTGGCTTGATGCTGTAAAGAAAACGCTGTTGAATAGTGAGAAGGAAGATAAAGATGATCGTACAAATTAATTCGTCAATAAATTTCAATCAAAAAGCCCAGGAAATTCGAGACCAAGCGATATCAGTATTAGAAACATGGGGGTTGGTACCGCGATTTAAACGCTGGCGATTATCCCAAGATCCTGAAACAGGGATGATTGTGTTGTTTGGCATCTTAAACAACCAATATATTGCAAGACACACCTCAATTCCCTTCAATCACTATTTCGATACGCATCTATTGTATGATCTGGCTAACAAACTTCAAGTCCAAGTTGTATTTGGCAAGAACGGTGGTCTGGGTTACGCCTTCATCCTAAGCAGAGGTCAAATAAATCTGTTACCGGCCAAATTAGATTTTTCTTTTCCTGATGAAAATAGACTTTATCCTATTTTTATCTGTGATTGGTCTGAAAACGAAGTTGTTTTAAACCAAAAAATCGGCGCTAGCATAGATATTGACCACGAAAAGACATGAACTTGCCAGGATGAGAATAACAAAAATCTGTGCTACAGACAGCCAAATTTTTATTGTAGATCATAGTCAAAATTTAATTCATAAAAAATGAATTTAGGAGAAATCTAATGGAAGAATTGGATAAAAAAGAAATTGTTGAACCAGAAGTCAAGTCTGAATCTTTTCTAAAAAAGACTTTACGCGGCGCTGCAAAATGGGTTCTGGTTGCGCTTGGCGCTTTTGCAATTGGCGCCCTACTAATCTTCTTTACTCTTTACAATCCCACACGAAAAAAGCTCGATTTAGCCAACACAGCCCTAGAAAACGCCAACGAGACAATTAACACCCAAGACGATGAAATCTTAAGCCTGCAGAAAGAAAATAAGAGTTTGCAAGCAAATCTGGATTCCACAACACTGCATCTCAACGTGCTTGAGGCGTTATCTGGATTGCGGGGAGCCAGCCTTGCAGTGAACGCTGATGACTATGCTGGGGCTCGCCTGCTGCTCACCCAGGCGTCTGAAGCGATGGATTCCTTATCTGGCCGGTTGGGAGTGGATCAAAAAGATGTTTTTGAGGCCATACAACAAAGCGCTGCCCAGACATTGGTCGATGTGCAAAAAAATCTTCAGTCTGCGCAGCCGCAGTTGGACCAGTTGATAAATAACCTGGTGCAATTGGAAGATAATTTGTTTCCCGACCCATAGGTTGGGCAGGCAATTTAATCCCAACGAAAAAACATATCAATCACCCTAAAAGTGTCTGATGAAAACTGGCGCTTTTTCGTGCTTACCCATGTTTCGTCGAAATCAGTAATTACAAAAGGAGTACAACAATGAGAACAGTTTATGGTCCATTCTTTACGCTTCGCCCTTACGAGCGCGGTATCCAGGAAACCCTGGGAAAGTATCAGCGTTTCGTCATGCCCGGCTTGGGGGTTCAAATTCCCTTTGTTCATCTTATTCGTATTCGCGATGTCCGAGAACACACCATGGAAATTCATCCGCAAGCGGTGATTACCAAAGATAATGTCGAAATCATGGTAGACGGGATCATGTGGGCCCGGCCTACCATCGAAGAAGAAGCCATCAAACGCACTTTCTACAATATTGATGATTGGAAAAAAGCAATCATCCAATTAGCCATGACCAACCTGCGCCAGGAATTTGGCGATTTGACCCTGGATGAGAGCCTGGTAGCGCGTGAGACGATTGCGACAAACTTACAGCGTATTCTAAACAGCTACGCAGTTGAGTGGGGCTTGACTGTCAACAAGGTAGAAATTCGCCTGATTGACCCACCCGAAGATATCAAAAAAGCCATGCACAAGCAGAAGACCGCTGAGCAAGAGCGTCGCTCTATGCGCCTATTAGCTACGGGCGAGTTCGAAGCTGCAGAACAACAAAAGCTGGCAATCATCCAGCGGGCAGAGGGAGAGCGCGAAGCTGCGATCCACGTGGCGGAAGGTAAAGCTGAAGCCATTCGGTTGGTAAATGAAGCTGCTGAGAAATTCTTTATTGGGAATGCCCAAACACTCAAACAATTCGAAATGATCGAAAATTCTTTGCGCGAGAATGCCAAAATCGTTATCACTGAGCATGGTATCAGTCCCACGCTTTTGTTAGGCAGTTTGCCTATTAGTCTATCAAGCGATAACGTGAAAACAAATGGGAAATAATTCGGGCCTTCGAATGGGTCATTTTTAGTAATTTCTGACCTTGATTTACAAGATAGCCCGCCAGGATTTCAAGAATTGGTTCTAACTAAAGGAGAAAAATCATGACGAAAAGCAAGAATAATAAAAAGGATTCCAAGAAAAAACCACAGAAAACCCAAAAGGAAAAAAAACAAGATAAAAGAGACAAGAAAAACAAGAGTAACGAGAAATTGATTATTGATTATTAAATCAATCAAAAGTCTGGCAAGCTGCCTGCTTAGATTTTAGCCGACAAGGCAAGAGAATAAATGAAAACCGCTATCTATCGTGTATTACCAGAGGAGATAAGATGGAAAACCAACTCATATGCCCTAACTGCAATGCCGTGCTTTCTAACAATCCAATACCACTACATCAGAAAATGCTCAATCTTTATGAGAAAGAAATTCACATGGTTTTAGCCGAAATATCCGTTATTCCCATTGGCTGTAATGGTCAGTCCCCTAATGAAGTTGCGGCAGTACAGGACATCATCCAAAAAACTGGATTGATTTTTACCCCAACGCAATACGGAGCGTGCATCCAAGGTGGATGGAATGAGATCGCCCCGGTCATCTTTGCATGTTACGAACAGATTCAAAAGCAGTCGCCTCAGGGATTTGTTAGGGTCGCGATCCGGTAATTATTTATACGTGTACAAGCCATAAAAAGTGAATGAAAAATCTGGATTGCAGCCCAACTCTGAGAATTTTCATTTTACATTCACTTTAATTGAAAAGTAAATCTAATGGAAAGTTATAAACAGGGACTAAGTGATGCGGAATATGAGGGGTGGCCAGTGATTTTCTTCGTCTGCAAAAAACATAGTGCGCTATTTAAAGATTACAAAAATGCAGTCGTAAGCGATACCGAGCATTGTATCCTTTGTCATCCGGTTGAAAATGACAGTCTTGGTGGCTGAACATAGCAAAAAAAGTAAAGAGGATTTGATTAAGGCTAAAGCGAGGAAACTATGAATATCCTATTGGTTTACCCTGAATTTCCAGACACCTTTTGGAGCTTCAAACATGCCCTGAAATTTGTCAACAAGAAAGCAAGCGCTCCACCTTTAGGTCTGTTAACCGTGGCTGCCATGCTTCCTCCTATATGGAAAAAACGGCTGGTTGACTTGAATGTAACCAACTTGACTCCGAATGACCTGGCCTGGGCTGACTATGTCTTTATCAGTGCCATGGTTGTACAACGAGATGCAGCCCGGGCTGTGATTGAGAGATGTAAGCAGGCTGGTGTAAAAATGGTAGCAGGTGGACCGCTTTTTACCATGGAATACCAACAGTTTCCTGAAATCGATCACTTTGTATTACATGAAGCAGAATTAACCCTGCCGCCTTTCTTAACCGATCTTGCAAATGGTTGCCCGCAACATATCTACACGAGTAGTGAATATCCGGATATTAGCCAAACCCCCATGCCCCTTTGGAAATTGGCTGACCTCAAGCAGTACGATACAGTCAGCATCCAGTTTTCACGAGGGTGTCCCTACAATTGTGACTTTTGCAACGTGACTGCTTTATTAGGACATCGTCCGCGCACCAAAACGACAACCCAAATTATCGCAGAGTTGGACAGCCTTTACGATCTGGGCTGGCGGAAGAGTATCTTCTTCGTTGATGATAATTTCATTGGCAATAAAAAGAAGATCAAATCTGAAGTACTGCCAGCATTGATCGAATGGCGCAGGGGAAAATCCGGTATCCGGTTCAACACCGAGGCGTCAATTAATCTGGCCGATGACCCAGAATTACTAAACCTGATCACGAAAGCCGGTTTTGATACCGTGTTTGTCGGTATCGAAACCCCTAACGAAGAGAGCTTAAATGAGTGCAGCAAGAGCCAGAACAAAGGCCGAGACTTGGTGGAGAGCGTAAAGCGACTGCAGCGCGCTGGCCTCCAGGTGCAAGGCGGTTTCATCGTCGGTTTTGACAATGATCCTCCCTCTATCTTTCAGCAGCAGGTAGATTTCATTCAAAAAAGTGGGGTAGTGACCGCCATGGTGGGCTTACTGCAAGCTCCTCAGGGAACCCGCTTGTACGAGCGTATGCATCAAGAAGGCCGTCTGGTGAGGGAATTTTCAGGGGATAATGTGGATGGCTCAACCAATATCATCCCAAAGATGGGTTTGGAACCGCTGAGAGAAGGTTACCGCAAGTTATTAAATCAAATCTATGCCCCCAAGTTCTATTACGAAAGGGTTTTGACTTTTCTACGAGAGTACCACCCACCAAAGATCCAGGTTCACCTAGACCCGCAGTACATCCTTGCTTTAGGACGGTCCATTTATCAATTGGGCATTCGCGGCGTAGAGCGTGCTCATTATTGGCGGCTGTTCTTCTGGACCTTGTTCCGGCGTCCCCGATTGTTCCCGCTGGCGATTACGCTCGCTATTATGGGCTACCATTTCCGCCAGGTTACTGAGCTGCATGTTAGATAAGCAAAAGAGTTTGATTTATTCCAAAATCAAGCAATTCAATAGCATCCAGGGTTAAACGGATAGTTAAAAGAAGTTATAGCGACTTTCTACAGGTAAGCTTGGGCACTCAGCAAGATCTGATGCGGTTAACGTCAATTATGAATAAGAGATTTTTATTATAAACTTTTCTGACCCCCACCTAGCCTCCCCATAATGGCTGATGAGACGACAGTTTTAATAAAACAAAAAAAGACTCATAAGGTATCCTAATGTAATCACGACAAAACAGGAGGAATACCCTATGAGTCAGATATTATTTTATCAATGGTTTCAAGAAATGAGGATACGATTTTCCGAATTGAAGAAATGGACAGCCCTGGGCATGGACAGATCAAAAAAGTAAAAACCGCAAGACAGCCAGCAATGTCCTGCAGAAACTTTTCCACAACCCATTCTACGCCGGTTGGGTCGTCTCGAAACGGTTCGGCATCCGGTTTGGAGAAGTCAGAGGACAGTGGGAACCCGCTGTCAGTTCCGACCAATTTGAGCGAGGAAAAGCAATCTTGCTCAAGCATGGGAATAACAAACAGAATTTCCAAAAACAGACTTATCTACTTCGCAATACCCTCTGGGTACAGGTGGAAGATAAACAATACAAGATGTTTGGTTCCACACCATCGGGAGAATTCAAGTCCTACTCGTATTACCTCACCCACGTTAAATTTCGTGGCCAAAAATTCCGTCTTCCTACTAAACAGATAGACGCTCAAATCCCTGGTTGGTTAAATAGCATTACTATTCAAACGGATGACATTCCCACAATTCAAGAGGTTTATAACCGAGAGATCAAAGCTGTCACTTCTGGAAATAAGGAAGTTTCTCTGGAACAAATGCATGCGAAATTCCAGGCACTGAAGGCAGAAGAAACGAAATTGGGGAGAGCCTTTATCACTGGCAAACTCAGCGAGGAAGCTTATGAAGAATTGCGTTCCGAGTGGCAGGAGAAAATCCTCAACCTGAAATGGAAGATCAAAGAGATGGAATTTGATGTTAGTCGATACCTGGATGATTTGGATGTTGCGATGTTCTTATTGCATAAGATGGAGACGCTTTATCAGCGGCTGGATACTAAGCAGAAAAACACACTTCTCCAATTGGTCGTGAAACGAATTATAATTAATCGTGAAGGTGAGATTATTTCTCATGAATTACGCTCTCCTAAAGCGTAGGTTCCGCGTTCGACTCGCGGCTGGGGTACTCAAGATATAGGGGCAAATTAAATAATCACCCTGTATATATGGGTGATTATTTTTTTATGTAGTGGGTTTTACTGCAAAATTACTGCAATTAAGAAAAAATTTGATTCGCAAACTGTAAAAGCAAACTAATGTATGGAGCTACCTTCATTATCAATTCTATACTGGCAGTTGTATCATTCATAAAAGACATACTCCCCAACAATCTTTTAAATATATTTTGATCTGGTTCTTCCTTAGTCAATTCATCCTGCAATTGTCCTACCAAAGCAGCGTATTCTGATAGATGCTTTCCTTCTAATTCCGCCTTGACAACATTCAATAATTCCGTTGATAGTTCTTCCAATTTAGCCGAGAAAATTTCCGGATCATTTACTATTTGCTCAATTTCAGAATTATCCGCTAGACCAACAGCCTGAATATTTCCGCCTGAAACATCACCAATAATTTGTGCTCCAATGTACTGCAATATTGAGGGAACAGATTCTGGTCTAACAAAATCATTGTTTACTGCATCTAATGCTAATTTTGTTATCAAATAGATGTTGCCATTTTTGTTTATTAATCTCTCATTTTCAATAGCCGATAAGTCACCAGAAGAAGCAATTTCTAATTGTTCATTACTATTTATCTCCCAAAGAATCGGAGGAGCACCTAAACTTTCAGTCAAAGAAAATTCACCGACTAATCCTTTATTTTGAACACAATCAACCATAAACTTAACAATGTCCTTTTGTCTATCCAATAAATTGTATGTCATTCCGTTATCCTCATCCTGAATCACAAAATCATTCTCAACTGCGTCTATCCCTGATTTAGTCAACCTAAATTGTCTTGCACCCCTTCTATTTATCCGATCATCGAGTAAATAGTTTGCTACCAATTCTTCAATATCCATTTCATCATCGACTTCACAGTTATATTCTCCCCAATCAATATATGAATCAAACTTTGAATAACTTTCAACGCTACGCATCTGTATAAAAAGCCCCCAACCATTGATCTTTCCAGCTTTATAAGTTTCAACAATTTCGATCAAAATGTCTTTTTGTTTATCTGACAAATTATATTTTCCCATAACCCTTCTATTCTCCTGAATTGATTATAGCAAAATACAATTTTCAAAACAAATTATTTATCTTCTCCTTTATCTCCTCTTGCATACTTGGAATCACATGCGAGTATGTATCTAGTGTCTGGGTAATGGAAGCATGGCCTAAAATCTCTTGCACTACCTTTGGATGAATCCCCTCTTTAAACATCAAAGTTGCTGCCGTGTGCCTGATATCATGAAACCTAATTTTAGGTAATCCCGCTTTCTTTGCAGCTTCCTGAAAATGGCGGTAAGAATTTCTAGGTTCTAATGGTGTGCCAATTGAAGAAGGGAACATAATCAGATTTTCTTTATCTTCCCAACGATCACCAGCGAATAAGACTTCTTTTTGTTGATAGACACGATGCGTTTCCAGTTTGGATAACACCAGATCACTTATGACAATCACTCGCCGAGAATGTTTGGTTTTCTCAATAGGTGCGGGTGGTTATTTTTATGTTGGAATGAAGGGGAAGATTCATCTAGAAACTCCCGCGGAACGCTTGCGTTCCGCCCAAATAATCCCGTGGGAACATAAGAAAAGCGATCCGGAAAAATTTTCTCCTAGTTGATAGTTGGGACCTATTTCCCTTGACAAAATTGAATTATTATTTTACTATTTAGTTAAATAGTAAAATATATGGTAAATAAAATAGAAAACGACCCCTTGAGTGTGACCTTTGCCGCCCTGGCAGACCCGACCCGGCGGGCCATGCTGGAACGGCTGGCTAAAGGACCGGCGACTGTAAGCGAGCTTGCCGAGCCGTTTGCGATCAGCCTGCCGGCTGTCTCTAAACACCTCAAAGTATTGGAACAAGCCGGCCTGATCGAACGTGGGCGTGAAGCCCAGTGGCGTCCGGCGCAGCTTAAAGCGGAGCCGCTCAGGGAGGTATCCCAATGGCTGGAACACTACCGCATCTATTGGGAAGGGAATTTCGACCGGTTGGAGGAATATTTACGTAAGCTGCAGGAAGAGCAGGGGAGCTAGATTTTTCACAGCGGATGATCTATCGAAACAATAGGATTGATAGACAAATAGGAGAAATTTTAATGTCAAACTCAACAAAAGATCGAGAAATTTTCATCACTCGTGTGATCGACGCTCCGCCTGACCTGGTCTTTTCCGCCTTTACAAAGTTGGAACACATTGAAAATTGGTGGATCCCAAAGGGCACGACTCATGAATGGGAAGGGAAACCCGGCGGCGTTTGGCGCTACAGCCAGCCCGGCCCCGGCGGTGTGGAGAACACATTCAAGATCAAGTATATCGAGATCACCCGTCCAACCCGTTTTGTCTACGATTTTGCCAGCGACGTGGAGGGCGGCCCGGATTCTGTGCGCACCACCGTGACCTTTGAGGAGCAAGAAGGGAAAACCAAAGTCACGATGCATTTGCTGTTTGCGACGGTGGCTGCCTTCGAAGAAGCCTCAAAATTCGGAGCAGAAAAAGGTGCCGCGTTGGCCCTGCGCAGCCTGGCGAAGTATCTGGAGAATCTGTCTTAAGGATTGACCGTGTTTACAAATTTCAGCAATTTAGATTCGTAAGGAGTAAAAAATGAGCAGTCAGAAAAATACAAAAAACTCATCCGGCTTTACTGAAGAGGAAAAAGCCGCCATGAAGGAGCGCGCCAAAGAGCTTAAAAAGGAAGCCCGCCGCAGTGCCAAAAAAGAGAAGCAGCGGGAAGAAGGGGAAAGCGATATCATGGAAAAGGTCGCTGAGATGTCGGAGACAGACCGCAAGATGGTGACACGGCTCCATGAGCTCATCACGGAAACTGCACCAGAATTGATGCCGAGAACATGGTACGGAATGCCGGCCTATGCCAACGAAGATGGCAAGGTGGTTTGCTTCTTCCAGGCCGCGGAAAAGTTTAAGACAAGGTACTCTTCCTTTGGCTTCAGCGACTCAGCCAACCTTGATGTAGGGGACATGTGGCCGGTTTCCTATGCGCTCAAGCAATTGACCCCAGCGGTGGAAGCCAGGGTTGTTGATCTGGTAAAGAAGGCTTTGAGCTAAAAGGAAATATCTTATGATTGTTTTTGGGGGATATGTTGAGGATTGTAAAAACGGTGAACGAAGGAGATCACTCCCCTCAGTTCACCGTTTTTTATCTTTTGCAGGCTAAGCCCAGAAGGTGGGCACGAAAACGCGCAGTAAGGTGTCGACCAGCAAACCGCCCATGAACAACATAGTGAAGCGGCGGTTGTGCATGAAGGTGAAATCAGCGAACCAGGTCGGCTAGGCCGGGTAATCTTCCGGCGGGGCTTCAGGCTTGGGTTTGTAGCCGTTGGCATAACCTTGCCGCTCTGGCGTCCGTTCATAATGCCCGGCTCCCAAATGCTGTTCACGTTCCAGCCGCATCGCTTCGTTGACGATAATCTTGATCAACGTTGAAGAAACTGGTCGCAGATGATGCATTTGATCAGTCAATCCGCCCCTCTCCACAAGCCAAAAGGCATGAGACGCTTGGCAATGATGTGCGATTGCTCGGATGCCGCAAGTGAAACCTATGCTGCGTTTTGTGCGCAGTGTGTCAAACAAGCCATCTGACTGGCAGGGCAAGATTTACACCGGCCGCACCCGCAGCTTGTAGATTTCTAACAAGTGCTTATCCTCTTCCTCTTTACAGTCTGTTGGACTGCTTAAAAACGAGCTGGGTAGATATGCGCTTGTTATTAAATTAATCTCCCCCGTAAAAAACAATCCAATTTATCCCTCGCTCCCGCTTGCATGATTTGGATATGACCTCGTTATATTATCGGCGGGTGCTTCTACTATAATGAAATCAGGTAGACTTTGTGAACCGCCTACGGTGCTGCACAAATTCAGGACTCAGGTGGATGCTTGGCTCAACCCGAAGATCATAGTAAAGAAAGTTGTGATGTCTGAAATCAAATTAAAGTTATTCCAAAAAGCCGCTCTATATACAGCAATGGGGATTGCTGTGGTCATTCTGACTGCCTGGCTGATACCAGGGATTCGCCCAATCTATTCCCCAAACTGGGGTTTGATGAGGGCAAATACTGCCGTGTGTGTTTTGCTGTCTGCGCTGTTTTTGTTTAACAGACAACCATTTGCCCGGTCACCTTTACAAATCGTTTTCCCCGCGCTTATTTTCCTGGTTGCCGGCGCGGCTATCTTCACCCACCTGACCGGCACCTATCTTTCCGCAATCCATGATGTGTTGGTGGTTGACTATGTTGCCTCTATGCCTGGACTGATGTCTTTGCAGACGTCGATATTTTTCCTCGTTTTTTCCATTTTCATCGTGCTGCAAAAAACCAGGTTAGCCGATAATTTTTACCTCCTATCTGTGGGCGGCGTTCTGTTTTTTTCTTATATTTTTATGTTGTTTTCCGGATATTTGTTTGGCGCTGTCTCTCTGGTCGGACAATCCAACGAAATAAAAACATCGCCGCACACCTTGCTGGCCATGTTTTTTCTGGTGCTCTCTTATATCATGTGGATACTGCCCAACAGCTTGTTTTCTATTATGATTTCCAAAAACGAATCGGGCAAGGTGGTCAGGTCGCTTTTGCCCTGGGCAGTGCTCATTCCCTACAGTATTTTGTTTTTTGGGTACCGCTCTTTTTATGCAGAAATGCTTTCCCCCAATATCGCCGCCGCACTGGTAGGCACGATCACCTCGGCGGCAATTGGTCTTTTAGTGGTTGTCTTTGGATATAAAATCAATACTTTGCACGATCAATTGGCAGACCTGGCTTTGCTCGATCCGCTGACCGGTTGTTATAACCAGCGCGGTTTTTACCAAATAGGGCTGGAATTTGGCAAAAGAAAAAGCGCGGTCAATAAGGCGGTGGGAATCATTTACTTCGATTTGGATAACCTGAAACAAGTAAATGACACCTACGGACATGATGCCGGTTCTCAGCACATCATCGATTTTGCACAATTTATCAAGCACAACTCTCGTGAAGGCGATATCTTTGGTCGGTTGGGTGGAGATGAGTTTGCCCTGCTGATTGAAGAGACATCTATTGCTGTAGCGCTGGATAGATTTTCCCAGGCGCTTATCGCGTTCAATGCCGAAAACGATAAGCCGTATGCGCTGCTCTACAGTTATGGGACTTCCTGCGGCAAAGTAACCAATCCCGAAACGTTCGAGGTGCTGGTGAATCGAGCGGATCAGGCCATGTATGCCCAAAAAATGAGTAAGCGGCAGGCATAAATTTTTAGTTAATGCCGAATTCTTTTCTCCTATTTGTTTAGCGTTTCCATATTGATGGTGGGGGGCATATCTTGCATGCCTTGTTAGGTTTCGCGGCTGCTTTCCATCGTGATGACCACTTTCCCTCTGGCATGTCCCGTGCCAAGGTAGCGAAGTGCTTCAGCCGCCTCACTAAGGGGATATTGTTTGTCGATCACAGAGTGCACTTTGCCGGCTTCAAAAAGTTCTTTGAGAACAATCAAATCTTCTTGGCTTCTTTTTGCGCTTACACCGGTCATTTTCCTGCCGTCCGTTTCCGACATCAGCGACCCAAAGAGCATGGACTGGAACATTTGCTTCATGGAACCTCCCGCCATCACATAAATGCCTTTGGGGGTTAGGGCGCGTTTATACGCTGCAAGCGGATGATACCCATTTGCCGCAAATATCAGATCGTATTGTGGTCCGTTTTTGGTGAAGTCCTCTTGGGTGTAATCGATCACCTGGTCTGCCCCGATGGAGCGTGCTTGTTCCATATTTCGCGTGCTGCACACCGCGGTCACTTCGGCGCCGAAAGATTTGGCAATTTGCACCGCAAATGTTCCCACACCGCCCGAAGCGCCGTTGACTAACACTTTTTGCCCCGCCTGAATTTGCCCCTCATCGCGTAAACCTTGCAGCGCAGTGATGGCCGCCATCGGTATGGCGGCTGTTTCGTTGAACGGCGTACCGGCCGGTTTTAATGCCAATGCGTTTTCCGGCGCACAGGCATACTCGGCAAAACTGCCCTGCACCATTCCAAATACCTCGTCACCGGGCTTAAACGCCTTGATATTTTTGCCGACCGCTTCAATCCGCCCGGCCATATCGGCACCCAGCCGGGGGCTTTTGGGCTTGAGCAGCCCGCCGCTCATCAACCGGATCAAGAAAATATCGGCGGTCAGGAAATGCCAGTCATAGGCATTGACAGAGGCCGCATGAATTTTTATCAAGACCTCATCGTCTTTGGGCGTGGGTATTTCTATTTCTTTGATTTGGAGCACATCCGGGGAGCCGTATTTTTCGTAGATCACCGCTTTCATAAGTATTCCTCCAAGATTAGACCTCTTGCAAAAGTATAGGATAGATGGATAATAGAGGCAAGAGATATAAAAAAATCAAAAACTATAAAAACGAGGAATTCAAGCGGCTCACCGGGGTAAGAAAAGAAACTTTCGTGCTATAGACAGAGGTCAGAGATTCTGGCAGACCGACGAAACTAAGCCGAGCAGACCCATTGTTGATGACCTTGATGTATTTGCGAGAATACCGCACACAGTTTCATATCGTTGTAATTGACTTATGAACGAGGTCTGAAGTAAAAAGTTATCTTAGAAGGGAAAAACTAAAATGGAAAGCCAAAATAAATTTAATTGGAAAGTATTTTTGACATTGTGGCTTGTTTCGGTGGTTGCCGCACTCGCGGTTTTGCCATATGCGCTCACGCTGCAAAGGTCAGCACTCGAAAAAATGACGGCGACAGTACCATTGGGAGTCATCCTGACGGTACAATTTCTACAAACCGTTATCCTGTTTGGTGTCGCAACCTCCGTTGGGTTGCTGCTGGCAAAGAGAATAGGGTTAGGTGTCCCTCTCCTTGAGGGTTTCTTCGCTGGCGAAAAGGTCTCAGACCGCATCAGAATATTTCTTTTGCCTGCCGTTCTCTTTGGCGTAGTGGGCGGGTTAGCGATCTTTGGCTTGGATAAATTCGTATTTATGCCTGCGCTCAAAACCGAACTCATGCAAGTCGGAGCTGGTGCCATTCATACTACGCGTTGGCAGGGCTTTCTGGCTTCGTTTTATGGGGGTATTGACGAGGAAATTTTGCTGCGGCTTTTCTTTATGTCGTTGTTGGCTTGGCTGGGTAAATTTGTCAGCCACACTGCCGATGGCCGTCCTACGGTTGGCATATTGTGGGCGGCGAATATTCTCGCGGCAGTCTTATTCGGACTGGGCCATTTGCCCGCCACTGCCGCATTGATGACAATTACGCCGCTGGTTGTCGTTCGAGCGATTGTGTTGAACGGATTCCTTGGAATTGGATTCGGTTATTTCTTCTCCAAGTATGGGCTGGAATCGGCCATGCTATCCCATTTCACCGCCGATATCATTCTGCATGTAGTGTTCTCGATATAACAATAGTCGTTCACCGGTATCTATGTATTCTTCACTCAGGGAACGCCCAATACGCTGCTGGCGCCGCAGCCGGGGGTTTCTATCTCTTTGATCTGAATAACATCCGGAGAGCCGTATTTTTCGTAGATCACCGCTTTCATAAATATTCCTCCAAGATTCTAAAAAACCAACGGGTCGGCCACCCAACATTGGAATGTGCGAAATCCGGTACATACTTTCGCACGTAGGTTTAACCATGTTTCTCAGAGGAATGTGATCGGCAAAAATTCTGTGTATAATGTGGAAAATGGACGCTTGTTGGGGTTCCTTTGCAGTAATGGATTATATCAATAATTAGAACGATTTTTAACCGTCTGAAGCGTAGTGCGCAATGGACGTGATCCATAGAAAGATGAACAGATGAACAAAGAGAGATTTCTCACGCGCCGCTGGAATTATATTATCTCGCTGGTACAGGGGCTGCCCACCTTTGCGTTTGTGGCCTACGGTCTCACTGCCCCGCTGGGGGAAACGCGCACCGGCATGGTCATCCTGTCCGTCTTGGGGGCGCTGTTCTGACTGGTGCTCGAGTATCATACCTCCGCGCGGTTCGCGTGGCTTCAAGAAAGTGCTGCTGATCCCGCTGGCAAACCAAAGCTCTCTCTATTTGCCGCCGCCTTGCTGCTGGGGCACAACCTGGTGTATTGGTTCTTCTTGATCCCTTTCTTTACCCCCATGTCCTACGGTACGGGCTTTGTGGTGTATTCGATCATCTTGCTGACCCGTTTCATCGCCAATAGCTACATCAATCTGCGCGGTTTTACCCCTGCGCAGTATGATGCCTATCCTTTCCGCATTCCATAACGCTGTCTGCGCGCGTCCTATTGGGTGCGCGGCGTTCTCTGCGAGTTGGTTACCTCCTCCTTACGAAACTCAAGTCAAGAAGGCCAGGCACATGGGTGCTTTATGCCGGGGTCTCTTTGCGTTATCTTAGGGGCAACAATATATAAGGAGAAAGTTGAATGACAGCAAAGAACCCTGTTGGAAAAATTTTTGGTTGGATTGGGAAGGCCTTACTAGGGCTGCTTGTGCTCCTGGTGGGACTGATCATGTTTGGGGTGGTGCGAGAGCTGATCGCCCGCAAAAATTATCGTGCCGAGTACCCCGCGCCGGGTGAAATGGTGACTATTGATGGGCATGATGTGCATCTGTATTGTGTGGGCGAAGGATCGCCCACCGTGGTTTTCGAGTCGGACCTGGACCAGTACGGCGTGCTGAGCTGGGACGCCGTTCAGGGGGAGATTGGCAAAGTGACGCGGGCATGCAGTTACGACCGGGCAGGAATCATGTGGAGTGAACCGGGGCCGCGGCCGCGTGATGGTGAGACCATCGCTGCCGAACTAAAGGCTGTGCTGGAAACTGCCGGCGAGGAAGGCCCGTATTTGTTGGTGGGGCATGCCTTCGGTGGGGCGTATGTCAGGATCTTTGCCGGGCAAAACCCGGAGGATGTGTGCGGCATGGTGGTGGCGGAATCCAGCCACCCGGATATGCTCGATCAGATGGCAGCGCAAGGGGCGGAGATCGAAATCCCGGACAAAAATATCCGGCCGTTGATCTTGTTTTTGTCTTACCTCGGTTCGCCGAACCGCGATAATGGCAATCCTTATAACTTGCCGGAAAAAATTTATGCGCCGGTACAGGCCTTCATCCCCGAATCCAGTATGGCCTGGTTTGATGAAAAGGTTGAAAGTCCCAACACGCTGGCACAGGCCGATACTTATCAATCTCTGGGCAGCATTCCCCTGATCGTGATCGCCGATTCAGAGCCGCCTTCCATTGAGGGGGGAGAGGCGCTGTACGAGATGTGGCTTGGCATGCAGCAGGAGCTGACCCTGTTGAGCGAGAATAGTGAGCTGAGAGTGGGCAAGACCGGGCATTATCCCCAGTTACAAAGCCCGGACATTGTCATCCAGGCGATACAGGATGTGCTTGCCGACTGCACGGGGAGCGGAGAGTAGCCACGTTATTCTAAAAACAACCCGTTTGTGAATGTGTGAATGTGACTAAAAAGCCAGCAATTTGCTGGCTTTTTGGGTTTGAATTAATGAAGTTCAGTTTGATTCGGGTGGATTTGGCGTATGCTGGAATTTATTGTTAATTATAGGGTTCAGTTTATTATGAAATTATTGGATTGAGTTGGAAATTTTGATACTATTATATCTTCTTCTTTTATAAATTTCCTTTTAGGAAGTTCTATTATCTTTGAGTCTTAATAGCGATGAATTCATTGTTTCGTACTTGACCAAGTATGCAATTCTATTGTACATTTGGTTTATAACTTTCTATTTTAGCATTATCAATAGTACATAAGTCAAAATATCACTGTAATAATCTATCTTTTATGTTGTTGAGAAGGGGTTCTTGGGGTCTATGGGATTAGAACAATTCGCTTCTGAAACAAATGCATGGATTTGGTCATATTTTGGAGAAATTATTATTTCCAAAGCCTTTGGTGTAATTAAAGAACAATGGAAGAAATTCAATTGGGATAAAGCCTCCGCCAATTATCGGAATAGAATTAAAGATAGATATGGAATTATCCAGATATTAAATATGCCCAAACCGGTTGATTTAGAGGGGGTATTTACTGATATTTTTATTATTGACAAACCTTCAGCTTTACGAAGATATAATATTTCTCAATTAAAAAAAGATCCATCAAAACCAAATGCAAAACGTAAAAGTGCCATAAGGATAGTTTTAAAAGAAAACCGGATTTTTATTTTGGGGAAACCAGGTTCTGGAAAGACTACCTTGCTAAAACATTTAGCATTACAAGCTGCGAATAACAATATTAATAAAATACCGATTTTTATTTCCCTGAAAGACTGGGCTGATAAGAATGTTGAATTAATGGATTACTTAGTTAGACAATTTGAAATTTGTTCATTTCCTGACCCCCAAAAATTTATTGAACTTATACTAAAGAATGGGAAAGCATTAATACTGTTTGATGGATTAGATGAAGTGAATCAGCAAAATGATCAAAGAGCAAAGATTATTAGTGATATAAACTCTTTTATTCAACAATATTATGAGAATCAATATCTAATTACATGCAGAGTTGCTGCGACGGATTACTCATTTGAAAGTTTTACCTATGTTGAAATTGCTGATTTTACAATTTCTCAAATACATTCATTTGTAGAAAAATGGTTCTCAGAAAATCCTACCAAAAAAAAACGCTTTTTGGATGAATTCAAAAAAGATGAACATAAAGGTTTACGTGAGCTTAGTCGCACACCTTTATTGCTGGTTCTACTTTGTTTGGCTTTTGATGAAACTTTTACATTTCCAAAGAGACAAGTAGAACTTTATGAAGAAGCACTTGATGCATTGTTAAAAAAATGGGATTCAGCAAGAAATATCAAACGAGATGAAGTTTATCATCAGTTATCAATTAACCGTAAGAGACAAATGTTTTCCCACATTGCCGCAAGTTCATTTGAGAGAGGAGATTATTTTATTTCTAAAGAATGGCTTGAAAAACAGATTGTTACCTATTTAAGAAAACTACCCACAATTGGGTTGGGGGACGATATTGATAGCAATGTTATTCTACGATCCATTGAATCTCAACATGGAATATTAATTGAGAGATCTAGAGGGATATATTCATTTTCCCACTTGACTTTTCAAGAATACTTTACTGCTCGTTATATTACTAATAATACTAGTGAGCATGTTTTTAAAAGAACATTGGAATATATGCTTGATGATCGTTGGTATGAAGTTTATTTATTGACAGCAAGTTTATTGGATAATCCCGAAAGGTTTTTTGAGTTATTTAGAAAAGCCATACTGAATTTAGCTTATAAAGACTCCATGATTGTTGGTGTAATAAATTATCTTGAGCAAATATCGCAAAATTTATGTGATGGCAATAAATTTTTATCACGGGCATATTCTTTATCCCTTGCTTTGTCATGTTCGCGTGATATTTACAGTCTTTTAGATAAACCTCGACCTTTTTCTTATAATATAGATAAAACTCGGGACAAAATTCTTTTAGATTGTTTAGACTTATCGTTTACTTTATCTGGTGAAGAAGTACGTCATCAAATTTCTCATTTAGGTGAAGTATTATATATTGGATACTTCACATCTATGATGACTTCTTCCGAAGATACATCTTTGAAATTAAATGAAATAGAAAAAAATCTTCACAGATCAATTAGCCGTAGTCATAATTTGGGATTTGTTCAACTGGCAAATGAGTTGTCAGGTTTTGCATTACCTAAACAAAAAGCAAGTCTTACAGAATGGCAATATATTTCTTACAAGTATTTGCGAGTTATGGATGATTTGATTGGAGCTAAGTATTTTAAAGAATTGGGACGAGAACAATTAAAATTATTAGTTCAATACCTTCGAGCAAATATTTTACTAATCAAGTGTTTGGATTTAGCTGCAGTAGAGGATAGATCGGGAATTCGAGAAAAATTGCTAGTGATTTAAACTAAAACATTTTCAGTTCAATGGGATAAAAATCAGTCCACTATCAAATAATCATATATTTTTACACCAACTGCCCCCCGTGAATCTGCCAGCGCTCCCAATCGGCGATCATCTCCGCATCAAACAACTGCACGTCCGTGGTGGTCAGCAGCGACTGCTGGTTCTTCGACACCCGGCTGAGCAAATCCGCCCGGCGCTCCTCGTCCAGCTCGGCCAACACCTCATCCAGCAGCAGCACCGGCCAGTTGTTCGTTTTGGCCTTCATCCACGAAACCTCGGCCAGTTTCAGCGTCATCAGCGTGGTGCGCACCTGCCCGCGTGAGCCGTACATCCCCAGATCGATCCCATTGCTCAAAAAACGCAGCTCATCGCGGTGCGGCCCGATGGTGGTCACCCCGCGGGCAATCTCCATCCGGCGGCTGGCTTTCAGCGCCTGTAAGAACCCGGTTTCAATTTCCTCCAGGCTGTACTGTGTGCGCTCCGGCGGGGAATACAACAAGGTAGGCTGGTGGTCCGGGGTTGGCACCGGGTCGTAAGCCGGCTGATAGTCCAGGCGCAGCACCTCGCTGCCCCCGGTAATCTCGTGGTGCACCCGCCCGGCAATCATATCCAGCTCGTGGATCGTATGGATGCGGTCGTGAATGATCTGCGCCCCGCGGCGAGCCAGGCGTTCGTCCCAAAAAGCGAGCTGCTCCGGGTCGCCGCCCTGTTCGCCCAGCTGTTTCAGCAGGGCGTTGCGCTGGCTGACCACCTTGCGGTACTCGTGCAGGGCGGTAACCGCGTTGGGCACCACCTGCCCGATCGCCAGGTCCAAATAGCGGCGGCGTTCGTCCGGCGATCCTTCGATCACCTGCATCATTTGCGGCAGGAACAGCACCGCGTTGAACTCGCCGATAATTTCTCTTGCCGTTTTCTTCACCCCGTCCAGCAGCACTTCTTTGCGCGCCCGGGTGACCCCGTTGCGGGTGCGCTCTTGAATGATGCGCACTTCCAGGCGGCGGCTGCGGCCCTGTTTGTCAAACTCGGCCACGATGCGCCCGACCGACAGCGGCTCTTTGGCCGCCATCAGGTTGACCATTTCGCGGTCAGAACCGGCATGGAAAGAGGATAAAGTTGCCAGGAAATAGATCGCTTCCAGGATGCTGGTTTTACCCTGGGCGTTTTTCCCCACAATCAAAATCGTGCCCGCCGGTACGTTTACATCCAGGCGGGCAAAGTTGCGAAAATTGGTGAGCGAGAGGCGTGTTAGCTGCATGGAGGAGGGGGTTAGCCCATCATTGGCGGCAGGTCTTCTTCGTCTTCTGCTTCCTGTGCGGCCAAGATGTCTTCCAGGCGGTAAATGGCGGTTGCCTTATCGGTGAACAAAACCCCGTTCAGGTGGTCGATCTCGTGCTGGAAAATGCGGGCCAGCCAGCCGGAGGCTTTCAGCTTCATCGGCTGCCCGTGGCGGCTTTGCGCTTTCACCGTCACCGAAACGGCGCGGTCGACATCGCCAACCAATTCCGGGATGGAGAGACAGCCTTCTGTGCCGGAAACAGTCTCGCGCGAGGCGCGGGTGATCTCCGGGTTGACCAGCGTATACAGCACCGGGGGGACTTCCTCGTCCTCTTCGTCGCCAAACTCCACCACGATCACACGGCGAAGCGTGTTCACCTGTGGGCCGGCCAGACCGACGCCGGGCGCATCGCGCATTGTTTCCACCATGTTGTCAATCAAGGTTTGCAATTCAGGCCCAAAATCAGTCACCTTTTGGGCTTTTCTTTTTAATACTTTATCGGGTACTTTTACAATATCTAAGAGAGCCATAATCTATATTTTATCGTAATTTTGCGAGGCGAGAGGGGGGAATTGACAGCTTTATTCACCCGGTCTATCTTCGCCGGGATTATTTTGCTTTTGTCTTTCTTCTTCCTGCCAGATTTCATGGTACACCCGCAGCCATTTGGTCAGGTGTTTGCGGTCTTCTTCAATTTCGGCTTCCTGCCGCCGCAGCTTGATCTGCTCCTGACGGTAATAAATATCCTGCTGTACCTGGGCCGGGTCGTGTACGTCGTAAAAGGTCAGGGTTGCATCGGCCACCACTACTTTGACCAGCCCAAAATTAAGCAGCAGCCGGATAATACCCTGCCGCTGGTGCTCCAGGCTGATGATGTTCTTGATCGGGGCAGAGCGCGAAATTTCCTCGCCAAACGGCTTTTTCTCCGCGTCGATGATCATATCGTCCTTGGTGATCTTGTAAATATCGTTCTTCCAGTCCTGGTAGTGGTAGGCCAGGAAAGCGCCAAACACCAGCGTGCCCACAAACCACAGTAGGAAGAAAGACAGCGGCGGCAGCGTAAAAGTCAGAACGGTGAACTTGTGAAGCAGGCCGTAGAACAGGAAGACCACCATGCCAATCACACCAAGCAGGCTCCACCATGTTTTTGCCAGCAAGATCAGCCAATGCCGGTGGTAGGTGATTGTCAGCCCATCGGGGGAGACTTCCCTGGTGCGCAGGATAGCCAGCCCTGTGGGTTGGTATTCTTCCGGCTTTTCCAGGTGGAAAATGGGGTCATCCACCGGGGCGGCTTCCAGCCCCAGCCCTTGCCGGATGGACTGCCGTACCCGCTCTTCTTCGGTGCTTTCGGTTTTCTCGCGCACGCGGATCAGCAGTTCTTCGATCTGGCCTTTAAACTGCTTGGGCCGATTGACATTCGTCAGGCGCATGCTGCCCGTGCCGGTAAAGGTGCGCACCAGGATATTGCCAAAATCCAAAATGCGCCCGACCTGGCTGGTCTGCACATCCACAGACTGCACGGCCGCCAGGGGGGCTTCCCGCCGGGAGGCGGCTTGCAGCAGCACTTGCTCCAGCCACACCACGCGCTGGTTGGTGATGATGAAATAATCGTTCTGCCAGTCCAACACTTCCCATAATCCCCATAAAAAGCTGATCACGATCAACACCACGCCCATAATTTCGGAAACCAGGGTCAGGCCTGGTACCTTCATCAGGTAAAACAATAAGAAGATCCCGATCACAAAGACGGTCACCGGCTTGGTCAGTTCCAGCCATAATACGGCCGGGTGCCGCCGGGTGAGGATGTGGATCGTTTCGCCTTTATGCAGCCAATCGAAGCGGTAGCGGCGAGCTTGCAGGCGGGATTCTGCCAGGGTGTATAAAAATTCTTCTGCATCCGGGTAATTGATCAGCAGCCATTCAAAATTGTGTTTATCCAGGGCAAACAGCACGGTTTCTTCCGCCGCCGCCGCCGAAATGGGTTGGGGGCGGTTCAACAGCATGCCTTCTTCGCCCACCTTGTCGCCTTCCTCCAGGATAGCTAATTCTATTTCTTCGCCTTCATTCGTGATCCAGGTGCGTACTTTCCCCTTATAA
This sequence comes from Anaerolineales bacterium, assembly GCA_963675375.2. Classification (GTDB taxonomy): domain Bacteria; phylum Chloroflexota; class Anaerolineae; order Anaerolineales; family UBA11579; genus UBA11579. Next base: position 859,147 of record OY776212.2, read on the forward strand.
ATGATATAGAATAAATACCCTCTTTCCCCTTCAGAAAAAAGTTTTTCGCCGGCAGCATGGGATATTTCTTTCATCCGCCGGGCGATTTCTTCGACCTCTTCCTCCGGGATACCCCGGAACAAGATGCGCTGTTTCAAGAAGAGTACTTTGTCTTCAAAGGCAATGCTCATAGCTCGATTTTAGCATGGAACCAAAAATCAAACTATGCAGCAGGCTTTTAGGTTTAGCCCTTTAGAGGTTCATGCTGAATGCAAACAGCCAGGGAATTTCCCTGGCTGTTTAAGATAATGCTGACTCTCTAGTGGGTTAGTCTGTAACGGCTACGGCACGCACACCGTCTGGTCCACTCCGGCCAGCCAGATAGCTCCGGCAGATCCAGGAGCGATGGTCTTCTCCATCGAGCAGTAAAAGCCGCTTTCCTCATCGTAGAAGGTGATGGTGGTGTTGGCATCTACTGTGCCCAGGTTTTGGATGTAGAGAGCGGTTTCATTGCCGTTATATTGACGGAACATTATCGGCAAGAATACCCGGGCACCACCCCCGGTAAAGGCAGTGTAGGCCACTACTTCACCATCGGTGAGGTGTGGGCGTCCGACTGCGATCACTTCTTGATCGGTGATGATCTCCGCACTGCCTGCCCAGCCGCCGCTGGCGGGGAAGTTCCCCCCAGAGGTACATTTAACGCTGGGCACCCAGTAGCCGCGGGTAGCGTTTGGCTCCAGCGGGGTGGGGTCATCGTAGGTGCAGGTATAGTTACCTTGTGCATCGTAGAAATCAATTGTGATGGATGTGTTGGCAGTCGAGATGTTTTGAATATACATTGCTGCGTTATAGCCCCAGATGTCGCGGAAAAGCATGGGCAGATAGTTGTTGGTGCTGCCGCTGCTGAAACCATTGTAGGCGGCCACTTCATTCCCCATATGGGGGCGTCCGATAGCAACGATCTCGCTGCTGCCGGTAGAGGTGATTACCGCGCTGCCTGCCCAGCCGCTGGCGGCAAAGCCCGCGCCCGTTGCGCCTTTTTCACATTGCCCGGCCACGTTTTTGATGCTGCTCATCCAGTAACCGCGGGTTACATTGGAGCCAACCGGGTTGGGGTCCACCAAAGTGCAGGTATAGTTTCCGGTGGCGTCATAAAAGTCAATTGTCAGGTTCGCGTCTGCCGACCCCAAATTTTGCACATAGAAGGCAGATTGGTAGCCCCAGATGCCGCGGAAGAGCATTGGTAGATAAGCTGTCTCGGCTCCGGCGGTAAAGGCATTGTATGTAATTGGGTCACTGCCTTCGATGATCGGTTTGGCTACTGCGATCATTGGTTGGCTGGCTTCAATCGTAGCGCCGCCGAACCAATCGGTAGGCAGGCTGCCCACGTCGCAAGAGCTGATCTTGGTAACATCGTACGTTTTAGCCCGGTGGCCCGGGAGGCTTTCATCTTCCAGAATGCAGGTGGTAGAACCATCTTCCGCATCTTTGAAAGTGATGTCGTACGTGCTTACCGAAGCGGTGGTGTTCTCTACGGTGAAGGTGGAAGTGTAGTTCCACTTGTCGTTGAACAACATCGGCAGGTACAGGGTGGTTGCGCCGGCGTTTACGCCGTTGTACGCCATGATTTCTTTACCATTGTGGGGGCGGCTGATGGCGACAATCGGCTGGTCGGAATTGATCTCTGTGCTGCCGTTGAAGGCACCTAAGGTGTTTTCATCTAAATCTTTTAGGCTGACCACGGCAAATTCGCTAAAGCTGGTAACCTGTACTGTAAAGGTGTTTGCGTTCTGGTCGCAGCCGGAGGAGTTCATGCACAGGTCGGAGATGATCTTTCCATCTTTGCTGATGTACAGTTCGGTTTCACTCAAGTTTGTCCCATCAACGATGCCATCATTGTTGGCGTCGTCCCAGTGCAGTATTACGCTGACCGGTTCCTCAAAGGTTTGGCCTTCCGGCCCAAGCGCTGCGCCCATCACGGCTGTCGAAGTGCCCTGATCGGTCATTACCGAGAATTGGGTGCCGCTGTCGCTGATTGAGATTGGTACTGCTTCTCCTACCGCGCCGCTGGGTACGTTTACCTCGACATCACCAACGTTGGTGACCACATTCCCGCCTTCAACATCCACGATCTCGGCAGTGGAGTTGGATTGGTTGCAGTTATTGTTAATATCTCGCGGGCATACGTCTAACAGGTCAACCACCATATCGCAGTCGCTGTCGCCAAAGTCGCAGCGTTGGTAAAGAGGCAGGATGGCTAGGTCTTCCATGATCAATGCCTGGTGTTGGTAGAAATACGGCAGTTTACCCGCCAAGCTGGGTTCTGCATTCATTGCATCTACCAGCGCGTCTGCTTCAGCGCTGTCGTATTTGCCCAAATTGGCGTCCAGGTTGTCGCTGTAATAGATCGACATGCCATCGGGGATGCCGGTATAGTCTGTTACCCAGGAAAAATTCAGGATGCCGAATTCTTCAAAAGTAGCGACATCATACAGGTGCGTGCTGGCAATTGCATTCACTTTTATTCCGATGGCTGCCATATCGGCAACAAACAGTTCGGCCTGTATTTCACGGTTTTCTTTCAACCGGGCTGTTGCGGAATAGTAATAATCAATTTCTAACAGTTGCCCGCCTTTTTCACGGACACCATCTCCATTGGTATCAATCCACCCGGCGGCTGCCAGGGTCTGGCGGGCGAGTTGGGGGTTATAGGCATATTGGGGCACACCATTCTTGGTGTATGCCCAATTGTATTTGGTGAGGTAGCTGGACATTACATAAGAGTTGCCGGGATAGAAACGGTCTACCAACTGCTGCCGGTTGGTGCCGTAGGCAATTGCCTGGCGCACGGCCAGTTCACTCACGATCGGGTCCGTCATATGGAAGGTGAAGAGTTCAAACACTTCGCGAGGGGTGTCCAGAACAAAATCTATATTGCTGGCTCCCACTCCCGAGCTTACAGAGATCGTTTGGGCATCTTCCAGGAAGGATGCATTTGGGTAGTAGTAGGAAGAATAGCGAATGTCTGCGGTAGGAGACATATGTAAGGCATTCACCTTGTAATCGCCGTCGGGCAAGTTGCATCCATAGGTGCCATCTAAATTGGTATAGGTGATGTAGTCAATCTCGGAAGTAGTGGCATTATAAAAGCTGATCAACGATCTTCTAAGGATAGTGCCATCGGCTTCAAATACCTGCCCGGTAATGGATGTGCCTTCTTCGCAATACGGGTGGTAGGCATAGGTAAAGAAAGTATATCCATCCCCTCCGCTGGCCGTGAACTCGCGAATGTGAGGCAAATAAGAAGGTCCTTCTTTTAACGTGTAGCCTAGGGGTGCCAGGTCTAATGCCCAGAAGCCATCGGAATGCGCGGCGACCACAAATTCTTTATCCCCTGCGGTTGTCCAAACGAAGACAGTGTATATATCTCCGGCTTTCGCACGCCCCACTAAAGTTTGGCTCTCGTAGTCTACTTTGTCCAGGTAAAGTGGCTGCACGGTGTATGTGAACGTTTGGTCTTTGAGCACATCCGTGATTTCCATATAAGCACCCACTTTGAAATAGACTTTATGGTCTTGAATTTCAAAATAGGCGGTGCCATCATCTTCTGCTGTTTTGCTTACCTGCGCCAGCAAAGTGCCACCTTCATAGTCGTACAGTTTCAAGATGGCTTCGCTGCCAGGGGTCATGTCTTCTAAGCGGATTGCGAAGATGCCCAGATCTACCGTGATGAAATTTGTTGGGGGATCAACCTGCGGAATATCCGGAACCTGTGATGAGAAGCCATCTGGTTGGACTTGGTTTTGATCGAATAGGGGGTGGTTTATGAGTGATTGCTGGGAACTGAAACCGCTCAATAATAAAAGAAGCAGTATCCATAAGAAAAACATTTTTATTCGCGATGATTTTGTAGACACGAATATCTCCTCCATGGTTAATTGTTTTCTGGAATGTCAGGTTATGCTTAGGATTTCCCCAAGAAAAGCATCCCCGAAGAGGATATGCAATCAAGTGTTTTCCGTTGCTCGCCGCATTCATTGATTGAGTGTTTTGTTATTGGTGAGTATATTCACAATTGATTTGTGTGTCAATAATTAGCAAAAGATTAATATAATTTTTGGATGAATGAATAAAATAGATAGTCCGGGGTAAATTGCCCATTGGCTCAACTCGTGCTAATATCAGCATATGTATGTTTCCCACGCCAAGATTCTCGAAATTCGCCAGACATATGCGGGTGTACGTACCGCCTTGCTTTTTTTGCCGGAAGGTCATCTGCCCAAAGCCGGGCAATATGTTCAGGCACATCGCCCACAAGACGAAGACGTGCCTGCCCCGGTCTCTCTTTTTGCAGGTGGATGGTCGCGGGATGCGCTCCCCGCAGATACGTTTACCACGGCGCCGCATATCCCTTCTGCCTGGCAGCCGGGTGACACGCTTCTTGTGCGTGGGCCGTTGGGGCGCGGCTTTGCCCTGCCGGAGCAAGCCCGGCGAGTGGCGTTGGGTGTCTTGGATGGATACAGCGATGTGCTGCTGCCTTTATTGGGGGAGGTGTTTGCGCGGGATGGGGAAGCGGCGCTTTTCCTTACAGGAGATTTCCCTGCGCTGCCTTCCAGGGTAGAAGTCAACCCGCTGCAAGATTTGCCAGACGCTTTTGGTTGGGCGGATTACATTGCCCTATCAGGGAGTTTGGAGGCTGTAGCTCAGGCGCAAAATACATTCTTCAATTTGGCGGCAAAGTGCCCGGTGCAGGTCTTGGCGCGCAGCGAGATGCCTTGCGGCGGAATGGCACAGTGCGGCGTATGCGCCCTGATCGGCAAGCGCAGAAAAGTTTTACTGCCCTGCGAGGATGGGCCTGTTTTTGATGTAGGGGAATTAAGAAATTAATCCAGGTCTACGGGCAGAATGCCGCGGTTGTGTAGGTCTTCCACGATCATTTCAGTGAATATTTCTGCCCCTTCAGGGTTGAGGTGATCTGAGTCGGCAAAATACTCCGGGTTTTCCCATAGGGCATCGTGATAATCCAGGTAAGCCAGCACGGAATAATCGGCAATCAAGTCTTGCATGGTGTCGTAATGCTGCGCTACCGGCAGGTACGCATTCACGCCCTGATAGTATTCCTCTACGGTCGGGTACCAGACAAAAACGAGCTGCACGTCATTGGCAACCAATAAATCCAGCAGCCGGTAAAAATAGAAGAGCGTATCATCCGAAAGATAGGTTGAATCGGTGAAGTGCAGGGCGGCACGTTCTTCTCCCTGGTCGATGCGCCTGGCGGGCGTATACAGGCTGAAATTGCCCGGGGTGGGCATAAAGCCTTTCTCCATCACTTCTATTTCCCAGGGCGCATCCGGCCAACGGACATTGGCAACTTCTTCAATTCCACCCAGGTAGGCAATATTGGCTTTAAACTTCTCCCACATAAAATTGATGGGATGTCCGTTGATCTTGCCAAGCTCATAGTAGTTGACGAACTTGCGCCAAAAAGCGGGATCTTTTTGGATCACTTGATCGCTGGGGTACGTTGAGAAGGTATGTAAATCCAGCGGCAAGATGGCTAACTTAGGTTCAAATTTGCCGTTGTCCAGGTACTTTTTCATTTTGTAATAGGTAAGGATGTAACCTTCCCCTTTGGTGGCAAAATTATAAGCTCCGTCAATTTGGGCAGCTTCAAATCCTTTCAAGGGGTGCGAATCCCCTAGAATGATGACCGAGATGTCTTCTTGTTGGGCTTCAAACTGCTGCACTGTGTATTGGTACATGAGTGGTGAGCGAGTATAGCGCACATAAGGATAGCTGAACCCTGCACTGATCAAAATGAAGAGCAGTACAAAAAGCAGCGCGCGGAAGAAAAACTTTCGGTTCACAGCGAGTCCTTAAAATTGCTCATAGATAAATGGTTGGCTGCTGGTGAAATTGCCCATGAACAAGAGAATGAAAATGACCAGGTAGTAGGTGACCCAACGTACCGGCAGGGGCAGCTGCTTCCAGCGTTCCAGCGTCCAGCCTAACAGGCGAACACTTTCAAATAAGAAATAGAGTGCCAGAACGGCGACCACTACGGCAATCTCTGCACGGGTAAAGGGGGTTGCTTTTGCCGGTACCCAGGCCAGGATGCGCTGCAAATAGGCAGCGGCCGGGCCAATCCCCGGCATGCGGAAGAAGATCCAGGAGAAGACTAAAAAGTGGAAGGTCACAGCTATCTGGAGTGTGTTGAACGCCCAACCCCACTTGCCCAGCCTGGCGGCGAAGTTTTTTCGCCGGCGGGCAGTAGCGGCTGACAGAGCCAGCATCACGCCGTGCATCAATCCCCACAGTACATAATTTGGCCCCACACCGTGCCAGATGCCGCTGACCAGCATGGTTGCCAGTGGGGGCAGCCCGATCAAAAGCACGCCGGGCGCTTTTCGCCAGTGCTTGCGCAAAAAGCGCATCACCGGGTAAAAGATGTAGTCGCGCAGCCAATTGGACAGGCTGATATGCCAGCGGTTCCAGAAATCGGCAATATCTAAGGTCAGGTAGGGGTGGTTAAAGTTCTCGGCCAGATCGACACCGAATAATTTTGCCAACCCAATCGCCAGGTTGGAATACCCGGCAAAATCGCAGTAGATTTGGATGGCGTATAGGTACAGCACAATTAATAAGGTTTTACTGCCATAGGTCTGCGGGTCGGCAAAGACGGGATCGGTCACAATGGATAAACGGTCGGCAATTACGAACTTTTGCAGTCCGCCCCAGAGGATGCGCTGGAAACCGATTTGCAGTTCATCCGGCAGCAGCGGCGGCAGGGCATGGATCTGCGGCAGCAGCTTTTTGGCCCGCGTGATTGGCCCGGCAAGCAGCTGTGGGAAAAAGCATACAAACAAAGCGTAGTATCCCAGGTGTTTCTCCGGGGTTTGCTGCCCGCGGTATACATCTATCAGGTACGAGATGATTTGCAAACTGAAGAAGGCAATCCCAATCGGGGCGACCACATCCAATACCGGCAGATTTAAGTCCTGGCCGGGCAGCAGCAAGCCGGCAGCCAGGCGCAGCACGTAATCGTAGTATTTAAAAGCAAACAAGAAACCGAGCAGGGTCAACAATCCGAGTGCCAACCAGGCTGCCTTTGCTTTTTGCGTTCCGGTTTCGTGTATTTTGCGTGCGGCGAAGTAAGTGACCAGCGTGATGACCGGCAGCACCCAGATATACTGCGGGTTCCAGGCATAGAAGAACAGGTAGCTGGCGGTTAAAAGCAGTCCCCAGCGAAATTGCTGGGGAAGGATGCCGTATAGAAATAATGCCCCCAAGAGGAATATGAAAAAACCGGTCGAAGTAAAGCTCATCTAGTGTCCAGGTTCAGACGGCTTTCTCCGCGACCACGTTGCCATAATCCAATAAGGCGCGCACCATTTCCGGGCTGCGTCCCTCGGCGTAAACTCGCAAGACCGGCTCGGTGCCCGACGGGCGGATCAGCAGCCAGGAATCATCATTCAGAATGTATTTACAGCCATCGGTGGTGGAGACTTTGACCACATTTTCTCCGCCGATGCTGTTTGGCGCATCATCTGCCAGCCGTTGGGTCATTTTCTTTTTCTCTACCGGGCGGCGCAAACGCATATCGGTGCGTTCGTAATGTGCCGGCCCGACTTCTTTCAGCAGGTCTTCAACCAGTTCGTATAAAGAGCCGCCGCTGGAAGAAACAATTTCCAACATCAGCAGTCCCATCAACACGCCATCGCCTTCGGGAATATGCCCTTTAAAGGAAATGCCACCCGATTCTTCTCCGCCCAAGAGCACATCTTCGGTCATCATCAGGTCGGCAATGTAGTTGAAGCCTACCGGGGTTTCGTGCACCGGGATGCCGTATTTGTTTGCCAGCCGGTCGATCATGCGGGTAGAAGAGACGGTACGTACAACAGCACCGGTCATATTGCGTTTTTCAACCAGGTGTTTGATCGCTAAGGCCATGATCTTGTGCGGGTCTACAAAGTTACCGCGTTCATCCATCGCGCCAATACGGTCGGCGTCGCCATCAGTAGCTAAACCCAGCACGCCGTGTCCCTGACTGATTGCACCTGCCAACGGGCCAAGGTGTTTGGCGATCGGTTCGGGGTGCACGCCGCCAAAGCCGGGGTTCATCTCGTTGCGGATTTCGAATACTTCGCAGCCGGTGCCTTGCAAGATGCCCTTGATCGCCCCACGCCCGGAACCGTACATCGAATCGACCACCACCCGCACCGGGTTATCGGCAATTGCATCAAAGTCGATCAGCGTGCGCAGGTGATCGTAGTAAGCCGGGATGGGGTTGAAGCGTTCAATCAGTCCCATCTCGCGGGCCTGGTCGTAGTCCATCTGGTTCGGGCCGCGGCCGCGGGATTCATTGTCATTCAGGTAAACTTCTACCCGGCGGCATTGCTCTCCGGGGGCAGAAGCGCCGTGGGCGGATTTCATCTTCACGCCGTTATAGCGCGGGGGGTTGTGTGAGGCGGTGATCATGATCCCGGAGACCGCCTTCATTGCGGGCACAGAAAAAGAGATTGCCGGGGTAGGGCAATCTGCTTGCGAAAGATAAACATGGAAACCGTTGGCGGCTAATACGCGGGCAACGTCTGCCGCATAGCGGTCTGAAAGGAAGCGGGTATCAAACCCGACGACCACGTTTAGGTCATTTGTCCCGTTTGAGTCGCTTCCCCCATTTTTTCGATTTTCTGCCAATAATGCATCGGCAATTGCCTGGGTGACCAGGCGCAAATTGTAAAAAGTGAAAGTGTCTGAGATTACGGCTCGCCAGCCGTCAGTGCCAAAATGGATAGGCATGTGTACACTCCTATGTGCTGAGATGAAAAGATTTTAACATAAAAGTGGTGGTTAGCCTATTTTAGAGAATTTATGAATGGCAGTAAAGAAACTGCAATTACCCTAGATAGTATGATGCCCTGGAGGCGGGTATTTATAAATCTTTGATAATATAAAGATATAATTAGTCTAAATAATTTTGGTATCCAACCAAAGAAGGAATGGAGGATTAGATGGATTTAATAACTGTTATTAAGAGTTTGGCGGCGTTCTCGTGGCTGGCTTTTTTCGGGGTGATCGTTTTTGCGGTCGTCCGAGCAGCACGTGATAAAACCGTCAAAGGCTCAGTGCCAATGATCGTGATTGTGTTGGTTGCAGCTTTACTGCTCAATGTGCTGTCTGCGAGTGTAGTGTTTATTGAGCCAAATGAACGCGGGGTGGTGATTACGGCCTTGGGGTCTGGCGGTGTTCGTCAGGAGGCCTTGCAGCCGGGGTTGAACTTTATTGTGCCCGTGTTTGACCGGGTGGTGATCTATGACATCTCCCGCCAAAATTACACCATGTCGATTGCTACGGAAGAAGGCGAGCGTTTGGGGGATGACTCGGTAGAAGCCCGCACAGCCGACGGACAGCTGGTCAAAGTAGATGCTTCCATCATCTTTACGATTGATCCCAATGAAGTCATCAATGTACATACGGATTGGCAAAGTAACTACATTGATAAATTTATTCGTCCCCTGGCGCGGGGTGTCATCCGTGATGCCGTATCTGCGTATGGGATTGAAGAAGTTTACAGCACCAAACGCCAAGACCTGACCGATCAGATCCGTATTGATATGGCTGAAAGGCTGGAACAAGAAGGGTTCACTTTGGTAGATTTGGTGATGCGCAATATTGCCTTCTCCGATGAATATGCTGCCTCTGTAGAACAAAAGCAGATTGCCGAACAGTTGGCGCAGCAGGCAGCTTTTGTAGTGGAACAGCGCCGCCAGGAAGCTGAACAAGCCCGCCAGGAAGCACAGGGTTTGGCAGATGCGGGTGTGATCCGTTCGCAAGGTGAAGCACAGGCGATCATTATTCAAGCACAGGCAGAAGCTGAGGCTCGCGTGATCCAGGCAGAAGCTGAAGCCCAGGCTTTAGAATTGTTGGGGCAGGCGATTGAGGCCAATCCCGATGTGCTCCAGCTTGAGTATATTAATAAGATTGCCCCCAACATCAGCGTGATGCTGCTGCCGGGAGACACGCCTTTCTTACTCCCGCTGCCGGATGCAAATACACTTCCTGCACAGTAGTTTTGGGAGAGTCGTGTATAATTGCCGCAGGCCATTGGCCTGCGGTTTTTTTTGACTTGACTGAAGTGAAAAAACTTGGTGAAAGTAAGTTTGGAGAAACTTCGATGAGTACATCCCCGGCAGATACCCCTACAGGCAAACACATTCGGTTGACCAGTTACTCGCGTTGTGCGGGTTGAGCGTCTAAACTAAATGCGGAAACGCTGGCGCAGGTGCTGCGCCCGGTTAAAAATGTGTTTGCGGGTCAATCCTTCCCGGATTTGTTGGTCGGGATCGACGATCCTGATGATGCTGCTGTATGGAAAATAGATGACGAACGTGCCCTGGTGGTGACTACCGATTTCTTCACCCCGGTGGTAGATGACCCCTATGACTATGGGGCCATCGCGGCGGCCAACAGCATTTCAGATGTGTATGCAATGGGCGGCGTGCCTTTCCTGGCTTTGAATATCGCCGGCCTGCCTCCGGCGCTGCCGGTAGAGATCAGCGCGGAGATTTTGCGCGGTGGGGCGGAGAAAGCCCTGGAAGCCGGGGTTGCCCTGGCCGGTGGGCATACCGTACAGGACGAAGAACCGAAATATGGCCTGGTCGTAATTGGTTTTGTCCACCCGCAAAAAGCGATCACCAAGCAGGGCGCCCGCCCCGGCGACCGGCTGGTGCTGACCAAGCCGCTTGGCTTTGGTGTGATCACTACGGCTTTAAAACAACAAATTGCCACCCCGGAGCATGTTGCCGAAGTGGTCGCCTGGATGAAAACGCTCAACAAGCGCGCTGCCGAATTGGCTATGCAGTTCAATGTGCGCGGCGGTACCGATGTGACCGGTTTCAGCTTTTTGGGGCATGGTTCAGAAATGGCATCCGCTTCGGGCGTAAAACTGCTGATCGATTATGACCGTGTGCCGTTTGTGTCGGGCGCCCGCACGTATGCCCAAGAATGGTCTTTCCCCGGCGGTGCCTCCGATAACCGCTTGCATTTCGGCAAGCAGGTTACCTTTACCAAAGAGATCGAAGAATGGGAATTGATGCTCTTGTATGACCCGCAAACCAGCGGCGGGTTGTTGCTGAGTGTGCCTGATGACCAGTTTGACGGCCTGATGAAAGCAGCCGAAGAAACCGACTTCCCAATCTGGGAGGTGGGCAAGGTAGTTGAAGGTGAAGGGATTGAAATAATCTAACCTACCTGTATCAAGTTCAATTTAAACTATGACGAGCGCCTTCTTTGTAAAAGGCGCTCGTTTTTTTGCACGAATAATTTTATCGGTGTGAATTGGAATTACAGGGTGCCTTTGTACATCCCGCCGTCCACGGTCAGCATTACGCCGGTAATATAGGAAGCTGCCGGGGAAACCAGGAACACGGCGGCGTTGGCAAATTCCTGCGGGGAGGCCATCCGCCCCAAGGGACTGTTGACCATTTGTTTGGCCATCTCTTCTTCCACACTGCTGCCGGCCTGCGCTGCCCGGTGGCTCATCAGCTCGTAAACGCGTTCGGTTTCCGTCCAGCCGGGCAAGATCGAATTGAAGCGGATACCTTCACTGCCCAATTCCAACGCCAGGGTTTTGGTCAGCCCAATGGTAGCCGAACGGATGCTGTTTGACAGCACCAGGTTGGGGATAGGCTGTTTGACCGAGTAAGAGGTCACCGTCAGCACGCTGGCTGTCTGAGACTTGCGCAGGTAAGGCAGTGCCGCCCGGATCAGGCGTACATGGCTGAGGAAAGACAGGTCAATTGCTTTTGACCAGGCGGCCTCATCAAAGCTTTCAAAGCCGCCAGCTGGTGGGCCGCCTGCATTGGTGACTAGAATGTCCAAACCGCCCAGGGCTTCAACCGCTTCCGTCACTAACCGCTCCGGGGTTTGCGGGTCCAGCAGATCGCCGGCTACCGGGAAAGCCTGACCGCCGCTTTCTTTGCGGATCGTTTCTGCGGCCTGGTTGAGGGCATCCAGGCTGCGGCTGTTGATCGCCACCTGTGCGCCTTCCATCGCCAGGCTGCGGGCAGTTGCAAATCCTAATCCCTTGCTGGCCCCTGTGATCAACGCTTTTTTATTTTTCAATCCTAAATCCATCTGGCATCCTCCTGTATTGCTAATTAACTTAACGACTTGTTGGGATTGAACTTCCCAAAAGAGAGTTTGAATAAGATGTAATCTGCCAAGTTGCCCAGCAGGTTGCCCACCCGGATCACCCGCATACTGAGTTCGATCAGCACCAGCTTTTCAGCGCCATATTGGGCAAGCACGGTTTCCCGTGCGGCGGGGTCTGGCTGGGCGTTGGCTTCAGCCCAGTGTTGGGCGTACAGCAGGGCGGGTTGTTCTTCCGGCGGGCAGTTCACAAAGCTTTTTTCGCCCATTTCTGCAATTTCTTCCGAATCTAATCCTGCTTCTAATGCCAGCTTGGTATGATAGTAGGCACAATAGCGGCAGCCGTTCACTTCGGTGACGGCCAGCATCAGGCGCTCTCGAAAAGCCGGGCTGATTGCCCCTCCGCGCATTAATAAACGCATCTTATCACGGTTAGAAAAGACGAATTTGAAGTCTGCAACTAAATCTTTTATGCTTGGATATAAACGTTTATTGAATTTTTGTGCCATAATATAGATGTCCTTGACTTATATTCAACCCATCAGATGGTTGTGAACTTCTTCTCAAAGGTTGAGTTAATTTTATCATCGTTAATTATGTAGCTGTTTCAGCTATTAAGGAGTAAGCGTTGAGTTCAGATAAAAATGTTGTAATGGCCTATTTGGAGGCTCACAACCGCCATGATATGGATGCCGTGCTGGCGCTGTTTGCGCCAGATATCCGCTTTGAAATGTCTGGCCTTTGGGTGCGTGTAGGGATAGAAGAAATGCGGTCGTTGGAAGCCTGGGATAAAGTTGTGAACAGCCAGCTGACTTTTACGGACTTACGGGTACAATCCGGCCGGATGACTTGCAAAGCGGAAGAGACCAATGATTGGTTGAAAATGGTGGGAATTGATAAGGTCTATTACGATACCGTAAAATTTGAATTTGAAAACGATGTGATCCGTCATATCCGGGTCAAAATTGCTTCAAAAAGTGAAATGGCAATCGACCGGGGATCTAATAAAGTTGTCCGCTGGGCATTTGAGGCGGAGCCGGATACGGTGCATCAAGTGATTCCACGAGGCCAACTTCTTTATAGTGAGGAACATGCCCATAAGTGGATTGCATTGGTTCAAAAATGGCGTGAACACGCAGGTTTAGAGTCCGAGTAAGTGAAAGTAGAGTCAAATGATTGACAACCCACAATATTCTATTGAGTATCTTCAATATTGCTTGGGGGAATTAGAAACTTATTTACTTGCAAGTGAGTTGTTTTGGCCGGTGAGCGTTTACCCCGCACAGGCCAACCATTCTTATCCCAAAATGACCCTGGGTAATATGCTTTTGTTCCTGCATTATTTGGAAGGTCTTTCCCAGGGCAGGAAACTATCTCCAACAGAAGAGACTCAATATCGTGAATTGAAAACCAAGATCGAGGACCTGCAAAATAAGTGGACGGTTGCCTGGGAAAAGAAAGCAGCCCATGAATATCGTTCTCGCTTTACCCAGTGGACCAATTATCTCAATGAACTAAAAGACAGACCAGGTGTTAGCGCCATTTATTATGCCAGCGAAGTGCGCGTGCGCGTGTTGTTAGAATTGCTTCGCAACCATATCCCGGAAGACGAACTGCTTGATCTGGGGCCGTTGGATGCGTATATCCGTGTGCTGCTTGCCCCGGCGCACTTCATTTGGGACAAAGCCGTTGCGCCCGGTTTCCCGCGGGATACGTTCTGGTTCCTCTACGGACAAATTGAAATAGAAAACTGATTGAAGGGTGATGGGGGAGAGTTAACTTTTTTCCAGCTTATGCAGCAAGCGCGCCTTGCGGTGTGCTAACGCGTCCTGCCATTGCAGTTTTTCTGCAAATGGCGTTCCTGGCATAGCGAGCAGCGCCTGGGCGGCTTCTGTCCAGCGCAGGGCTTCGGTGTAGTTCCGTTCGGTATGTTCATAATACTTGGCTAATTCTTCGTGGGCGTATACTTCCCGGTCTGCGGCGGCCTGCCACCACAGGCTGAGCGCCTGGGGCATTTTGCCCTGCCGTTTATACAAGAAGGATAAGCGCTTGAGAATTTGCTGGTGGAATTCTTTTGGCAGGCCTTGTTCCAGGCTGGCCTCTAAGATTTGGGCCGCTTGGTCGGTGTAGCCCAGGTCTTCGTTCAGCTTGCCGATTGAGGCTAAGTCCAGACTGTGGGAGACACGCCCGTCCAACGGGTCGGCCAGCAAGTGCCCGATGTGGTTGGTCAGGGAGGCCAGGGTGAGGATGTCCATCGCGTTGTGGTAGAAGATGCCTTTCATCGGGCGGGCGTCCCCGCTGCGCAGGTAATCGAAATACATTTGCGGGATCATCCAGCCGGGGGTATCTTCCTCGGTGCGGGTCTGCTCCAGGATATGTTCTTCCAAATAGCCCAATGTGCGGCTGGGCAGCCGCATGCGCCACAAGCGCCGTGCCAGGTGCAGCAAATCCAGGTGGGCAGTGGCTTTCAGCGGGAAAGGCCAGCTGTTGGTGATATAGCGGGCTTGCAGCAGCGGCAGGTCAAACGACTTGCCGTTGAAGCTCACGATCGTTTCGCAAGGGGCCAGGAATTGCTCCAGGGCATGCAGCAGGGCGGGTTCTTCCGAAGGGTCGCGCATGAAGAACTGCGCCAGCCGGAAACCGTCAGCTTCAAAGCGGCCAACCCCGACCATAAAAGCGTACGTGCCGGAGCCGCCGGCTAGGCCGGTGGTCTCGGTATCGATAAAGGCGAACTGCTCCGGGGTGTGTTGGGCGATGCTTGAGTCGCCCGCCCACTCTGCCACCAGGTCTAAAGGCGCATCTAAAGTAAGCGGCCCGTTGCCGTGGATGTGTTCGGGGGGATGCAGCAGGTTGATTTGAAAGACTTCCCCGTGGGGGGTGGTGACCAGTTCCCCTTCTACAATCGTCTCAATCGGATATTTGCGCGTGGGTTGGGCAGGGGCGTTTTTGTCCACGCCCATCTGTACCCCCAGTGCTTTCAGTCGGTCAGAAAGAGATGGCATCAGACTTTGATTATAACCGCAATTAAAGCTGTGCTGATGTTGTGTGACCTGTTTCCCGCTTACCGAATTAGCCCTATCTTCTTATTTTTTATCCACAGGTTATCCACAGCCCCTAAAACTCATCCCAATGGCTTATCATCGGGTGCAGGTTGGGGAATAACACTTTCACCAAAGCCAATGTTTCACTGGAACATTCAATCCCTGCTTGCTGGATGATCTCCTCCGGTTCGTCCGAGCCGATCAGCAGCCGCCCGACCTCCCAACCGCCGTGAAATACGATTTCGCCGGGGGATTCTGTGACCTGCACTAACCCCTTCGCAATCCGCAGGCTGGCTTGCTGTTCTCCGGCATCCAGGGTGAAGGCGCCCTCCCAATCTTTATAGGCAGACTGTGCCAGCCGGGTTTCAAACAGCGGGCGCATTTTTTCTAAAGCGCCCCTCAGGTTCACAATGCGCACCAGCCAGCCGGTATGGTGGAAATAGCGGTTTTCCACAATGCAGCTTTTTCGCCGTACGATCTGCAAAACCGGGTGGTCATGGGGCAGGGTGAAGAAATGCAGCTCTTCATAAGACTCTTGCTTAAAGAGTTCCCCCAGGACTGCCACGCACTGGGTGGGTTCCCCGGCGGCTTCCAGACATTGCAAAACCTTTTTGTCTTCGGTGGGGACGGCGCGTACATACCCGGCCAGCTGCCTATCGGGGTCAAACCAGCCATAGGCGTTCATCTCGCCATCTTCCAGCATGCCAAAGGTGGGGCGGATACATGTGCCGGAAAAGGCGGCGTGCGTCTGGTTGTAGAGCGTGTTGATCGCTTCCATATCCGCCGGGTTGAGTGGGCGGTACGGATGCTGGATTTCAAAGGTAGGGATTTCATCGGCTTTTAGCTTGGTAGTCACGTAGTTCCAGGCGCGCCGGTAGCCGAATTTATGATAGTGGCGGCCGCGTAAAATACTCAGGTCGTACCCATGCGCCCGCATGGCCGCAAAAGAGGCGGTCGCTGCTCGCTGCATCACGCCTTGCTGCCGGTAGGCTTCCCGCGTGACCACCGCACCAACCCCTGCCACTTTCAGCGTAATGTTTTCCAGGCGCATCGGGTACCCCCACACGCCCCAATGGTGGATCAACTTGTCGCCATCCCACACCAGCCGGGTGGTTTCAAAATCGTAATGGCAGTTGTCAATGTATTTCTGGCTGATCTCCAGCACATGCTGCCCGCCGGAAAAAGCATCGGAGACGATTTGCGCAATGGGAATCAAATCCTTCTCGCCATCCCCAGGGGTCATTTTATATGCAGCGGCTTTCTCACTCATCTACACGTGTCCTTTTCTATCTACCTGAACGGTTTTTTTTATTCGCCTTCCTGGAAGTGTTGGGCAAACCCAATTTCTATCGGGAGGTTGTCTGCCTGGTCGTAATATCCAAAAAAGTCCTGGGTCAATTCGGCATTGTATGGGCGCAGGTTCTCCGCCCAGCGGTAGCCAATCGATTGGTAAAGCATTTGGATGTTGATCGTATACGGGCCGCTGGAATCACTTACATCCATGCTGTAGGTGATCGTATCCCGCCCGCCGAGGAAATTCTCATCTTCCACCGCCAGACCTTTCGGGCTGATCGCTTCATCTGCATTTTCCAGCGCAAAGCCCGCCGGCATCAGGCGGTTGTCCTTCAGATAACCGGAGGCCAACAGCAGGGTGGTGGTGACTTCGTTTTGGGTGGTGTGCATGATCGGCTCGTAGATTTGCACCTGCTCCGCACTGTCGATCAGGGTATAGTGCGGTTCGTAGTGCCCTGCGTCCAGGTCGTTATCATTGCCGCTGATCTGTCCGTTCTGGTCGTAGCCGCCCGATTCAAAGACGGTGTCGCCATTCCCGTCCGTCACCCATACGTGCAGCCATGCCCTGCGGGAGGGGAAGCCGGAAGGCAGCTTGTGGCCGGTATTGTTCTGCACGGTAACCTCGGCAGTCAAAATGCCATCTTGTAGGGTGACATCCCCAAAACGTACGGCGGTGCCCGTGGCAGTGGTTAATTGCTCGGTGACCCGCCCAATGGCAGCTTGCATTTGCTCGTCAGTGGCGGTAATTCCGATCTCCGTGGCATTGTCTGCCAGCATGGTGAGCATAAAGGCGTTTGCCCCGGTGAAAGAGTGTTTGCGCAGGTAGGCCTGCTGTTTGTTCAACACGTTGGAAAGAGGCATATTCGCGACTTTGGGCATATGGCAGTCTGCGCAGGCCCCGCCCGAAAAGGAACTGTTCTCCCATTCTAGGTAGGTGGTTTGTTCCGGGAATTCACCGGCAACCTCGCCATTCTCGTCCAGGTAGGGGGTGTAGAGCACATGGCAGGAACCGCATAAAGAGGCTTCGGCGGTATGGGCAGACTGCACCGGCTGGTAGCCGGAACCCTGCTGCATCAGGGTAATACCCATCTGGTCGACCGGCAGCGGGCCGTAAGAAAGCCGCTCGCCCCAGGTGCGGGTGATGGTGTCGATCAGATAGCCGCCGCTGAAACTTTCCGCCTGACCGAGGTTACCGGCTTCAATTTGGTGGCACAGGTTGCAAGAAATCCCATCCATCGCCAGGTCGTGTAGTTGGTTAGCGGGATTGTAGAATCCATCCCCCAGAATGAGGGTGGGCTGTTGGTTGGCCTGGGCATCAAAGTGCGCCAGCGGCATGTGGCAGGTAGCGCATTTGTCGGCGATCACTTCTTCCAGGTGAGGAAATTCCTCCGTCTCGCTGCTGACCGTTGCCAGCCAATAGGGGTCGCGGGCGGCGTGAGCCATCATCGAAGCGCGCCATAAGGTATCAAAGGAGACTTCTTCGCCGTTCCCATCGAACAGACCGGTGTGGCAGACCGCACAGGCGCCCGATGCGGAAGCCAGATCGGAGGCGTCTTGCGGCAGTGCCGGCGGGTCAATATTGCGGTCGATGAAATTGCTGCTCGTTTGGGCGGTTTCTGTAGGGGAGGTGGTTGCCGTGGCATCGGCGGGCTGTGCTTCTTCGGCCGGTGCGGTGGGTGGCGCTGTGTCGGTAAGAGGGGCGGTTTGGCTGCCGCTGCATGCGGCCAGGAATAAAACAATAATGACGATCAATACCTGTAAATGTCTCACGATGATCCTCCTCATGGATGCCTCGATAGATAATATCCGTTCGTGTCTCCTATCACTATTATACAGGTGGATCTCATCTGGTGGTCTAGCCCAAAGGATGAAAAAAAGGGACAGACCGGAAGATCTGTCCCTTGAAATTAACGGTACTTTTTGTTGTTACGGAATCACCAGCGTTTGCCCCGGATAGACCACATAGGGATAGCCGATGTTGTTTTTGGCCGCCAGGCTTTGCCAGCTGACCCCAAAGCGCTGCGCCAGGGAATACAGGTATTCGCCTTTCTGCACCACGTAAGTTTCTCCGCTGCTTTCTGTGGCAGTTTCCTCGTCTGCTTCCAGTGGCGGGGGCGGCGGGCCGGCTTCCGTGCCGGGCAGGGTTAGCACCTGGCCGGGCTGCAAGGTGTAGGGCGGGGATAAGTGGTTGGTCTGCGCAATCGCCTGCCAGCTGAGTGCCAGTTTGCGGGCGATCTGCATCAGGTGTTCGCCTTTTTGAACGGTATAGGTCTCTGGCTCGGCAGCCGCTTCGGTTGGCTTGGGAGTGGCGGTAGGTTTGGGTTCCGTCTCCACCATTTCTTTATCCGACTGCTTGGTGGCTTCGGCTTCTTCGTCCGTCTCTTCTTCTGTTTCTTCTTCAGCAGGTGGCTGCACCCCTTCGGGGAGGAGCAGTTTTTGGCCGGGGTACACAGCATAGGGCCAGGTCAGTTCATTTAATTCTGCAATCTCCACCCAATCCGCCTCCAGGTTGCGGGCAATCTGCATCAGGTGGTCACCCGATTGCACCACGTAAACATTGGCGCTTTCTTCAATCTCCGGCACCGGGGTTGGTTCCGGGGTGTGGGTTGGGGCAGGAGTTGGTTCCGCTTCCTTTTCTTCTTCCGCTTCTTTGGTAGGTTTGGGAGTGGCGGTGGGTTCGGGCTCTTTGGGGGCATCTTCCCCAATTTTCTGCCCGGTGAGCAAAACTTGCCCCGGATAGATGGTATAGGGAAATACGATGTCGTTTAAGGCTGCCAAATCTTGCCAGCTGATGTCCCATTCCTGGGCCAATTTATTCAAATAATCGCCGGGCTGCACCACGTAGCGGGCCATACCCTCGTTGTTCTTGGCTGTCTCATCGGTTGCTTGGGTCGGGGCCGGGCTTTCTTCATTTTTGCTGCCCAGCTGCCCGGTGGCGGTCACGCCCATGTTGCCCAACACACCCCAGGAGGTTTTGAAGGTGCTGTATGCAAACGATTGGCGGGCGGCGCTTCCGGCATCAATCAAATAGATCCCGGAGAGGTCGTAGCCGTAGGCGATCATCGTGTGCTCGTATTGAGCTACAGTCACTTTGGCGCCGTCTTTGGCGGTGTATTGGATCGGCGTGCCGCTCCACACATGCCCGATCATCCACACGATCACCGGGCGGCCATTGGCAATCTCGGTTTTCAAATCTTTCACGCTCAGCCCCATTTGAGCCTGGGCATCTAACCCATATTCTCTCAGCAGTTTGGCAATCGGCTGGGCATGCACGCCGTATGGGTTGGGTGGGGTTTGCCCCCAGGTGCCAAATACGCTGCCGACAAATCCTTTTTCCGGGTTGTCGGAAATCGGTAAATTGTTAAAGAATTCAACTTCATTCACGCTCAATCCCCAATACCCGGCCAGGTCGGCGGCCGAGCGCGACTCGCACGAGAGTGGGTAGGTTTGCCCGTAGGCACTCATTTCCACAAAGGCATAATCGGGGAGTTCTTCCGCTGCCGAGGCGGTTTGTGTCGCGGGGGAGGATGCCGCCGCCAAAAGCATGGCGGCGAGCAGGATGAAAGAAATTGTGATTAGACTTTTGGTCCTCATATTTGCTCCTTCGGGCGGCACTCGGGTAGGGTAATGTGGCTTATAGTGCGCCCGTTCGGGGGAAGGCCTGGTTGTTGTCCCGGTCTACGAAGATCAAAATAGTGCGGATCGTATCCTCATTGTAGCCAGGGTTAACTTCTTGGGCAAGTGGGTATTTGTGCCTAAAGCATCCGTTTTCGCAGGGTTCTCTCCTTAAAATGCAGCTTTCTCCACCTGACCGGCGGTATAATCCAGGCAGTATGGATGAATTTGAACGCCTTTCACAAGAAGCCGCCAATACCTTTGGCCTGACCCTCACACCTGCCCAGCTGCACAGCCTGGGGCGCTATGCGGATGAACTGCTGGCGTGGAATCAGAAATATAACCTCACCAGCATTACCACCGCGGAAGATATTCGTGTCAAGCACTTCCTCGATTCGCTAAGCTGCCGGCTTGCCCTGCAAGATGCGCCGGCTGGGCGGATGATCGACGTCGGCACGGGAGCCGGTTTCCCCGGTCTCCCGCTCAAGGTCTTATACCCGCACATGCAGCTTACCCTGGTGGAATCTGTCGCCAAAAAGACGGCTTTCCTGTGCCATATTGTGCAAGATTTAGGCCTGGACGCGGTGGAGGTGGTCACCGAGCGGGCAGAAGCGATTGGGCAGCAGCCTGTCCACCGGGCGCAGTACGATTGGGCTTTGGCGCGGGCGGTGGCCTCTTTGCCCATCTTGTTGGAGTATTTGCTGCCTCTGGTAAAGGTGGGCGGCCGGGTGGTGGCGCAAAAAGGGGAAAGCGCACCGCAGGAGCTGGAAGCATCGCAAGCAGCCTTAGAAATCTTGGGGGGGGATGCTGGGGAACTTATTCCGGTGTCTTTGCCCGGGGTGAAGGACAAACGTTACCTGGTTGTGGTGGAAAAACAGCGTGCAACCCCGCAGAAATACCCGCGCCGGGTGGGCATTCCCAGCAAACGCCCCCTGGGCGCGTAAACATAGCATTACCTGATAGAGCGATCACATCCCTGTCTTAAACGGCAGGGATTTTTTATTGACTCAAAATGCTAATTAGATCGAAAAAACTTCCGAGTAAAGTTTGGTTGGTGTAAAAACACCCTCACTTAGAAGATTTAATAACCAACAGGTCTTACAGTTCCTCTCCCTTTTAGGGAGAGGAAGGCGAATCGCAGATTCGCAAGGTGAGGGTAAAAAAGGCGAGCAACTAACATTTTTCTCTATGTCTAACGGTAAACTCACAACTTCAGCTCATTGACAAGTAGGTGAGGGATACTGTTCCCATGATTCTCCTGAATAACATAAGACGAATTTATACTTGACTCTTATATGCTTTAATTGTAATATGTATACATATTACTTAAACATATTATTATCTTATGTCGTAAAGAAGAGGTTGTGATGAAGCCTGTAATTGTCAAAGACGAGCTGACCGGCGCATTGAGCCGGGAAATTTTTGAACAAATATTTTCAGACGCGTTGGAACAAGCCATGCGGGAGGACACCCCCCTGACGTTGGCAGTCACCGACGCAGATCATTTTCTGGAGATCAACCGCGATTACGGCCGCCAGGTGGGAGATATTGTATTGAAAACACTGGTGGAGATTTTGCAGAAACATGCCGCCCCCGGCACAAGCTTGTACCGCGACCATCCGATGGATGAACCGCTCATCTTCCGCTACGGCGGGGATGAATTTTTCCTCATCTTCCCGGACACCACCAGGGAACAAGCCTTGCTGAAGATGGAGCAAGCCCGGCTGGAAATTGCCCAATCGCGCTCCTATGGGGAAGCGACCCTGCAAGTCGATATCACCGCCGGGATTGCCTCTTACCCGATTGACGGCACCGAATCGGTCGAACTACAGCGCAAAGCAGATCAGGCCTTATACCGCGCCAAGATCACCGGCCGCAGCCAGGTACTGCTGGCCTACGACGAGAAAATGATTCCCAAGACCACCCACTTTACCGAGACACAGCTAGAGCGTCTTTCTGCCCTGGCCGAAGAACTCTCGGTAAGTGAGGCGCGCTTGCTGCGCGAAGCGCTGGATGACCTCATTCAGAAATATCGAATCAATAAGATTGAAGCCTGATACAAAATCCCCCGGTTAAACTAAAAACACGCTTCTGACATATGCTCTTGTAGAAGCGTGTGTATTTTAAATTAACACGCAGAAGATCATTCTGGTGGAAAACGCGGGCGGTCTGGCGAACTAAAAAACTATACGTTCTCAGATTTTCGCGGCGCCCGGCTTTATTGTAGCGGTAGGTAATTCGACCGCGGGTAAGATCATAGGGGGACATTTCCAGCGCAACACGATCTCCCAACAAAATGCGGATGTAATAGCGGCGCATCTTGCCAGAGAGGTAAGCCAGTACCTCGTGATCGTTATCCAGGCGCACCAAGAACTGTGTACCCGGAAGCGCTTCAATGACTGTGCCCTCTACTTTGATCTTATCGTCTTCTTTTGCCATAAATCTTCTTTCTCCTAAAAATAAAAAACTCGGCACAGTGCAGCGAGCCGAGTATAAAACTACCGTCAAAGAGATATTGTGCGAACTACAATCATTCGATAAAAATTTCCCTTGTCTGTTTGTTTTTACCGCAGCTTCCAGCTAGACGATTGTCTAACAATTCTGCACCAGATAGCATTATACCCTGTGGGAGAAAGCATTGTCAAACCGAATATCTGCATAAAAATGCTCTTTTTTGTCCCAAGACAGTACTATTAGGGCAGAAAAAATATGGTTTTTTAGATAAGATTTATGCTAATATGAAGAATATTCGATAATTTAGGAGGATGGATGAGAAAAAAGAATTTTATTCCCGTATATTTGATATTTTTATTAATCATACTCTTGGCTGCTGCTTGCAACTTGCCCACAGCTATGGAAGGCCAGGTGCCCACCGATACGGAGGAAGCACCGCCCGCAACCCTCCCAGAACAACAAGAAACTACCCAACCGGAGGCTGAAGAAACCGAACAGCCGCCGCAGGAAGAACCCGCCCCCACCGAGACCCAATCGCTGCCTACCGAAACGGTCGCCCACAGCACCTATCCAGGGCAGCCAGGTGCATCTGTCTGGCTCACCGACATTTCCTCTAAGGTTTATGGGCCGGACGGCTACACAGTGGGGGATTCGTTTTCCACCCAGTTCTTTGAACGCCCGCTTACCTCGCAGGAGATGAATTACCAGCCGTATCTGGATATTGTGCGGGCAGAACTAAGTGTGACCTCTCCTTATGTGTATGTCACTATCTTTTTGGAAGAAGAGCCACCCCAAGGTGCGGCCGCGCATTATGGGGTCGAGATCGACAGCGACCAGGACGGGCGCGGCGATTGGCTGGTCTATGCCCAGGTGCCCGATGCCGCCGACTGGACCTCGGCGGGGGTGATGGTCTATAAAGACAGCGACAATGATGTGGGCGGCCCCACGCCCCTCTATGCCGAAGGGCCGCAGAGCAATCTAAACGGGTACGACGAACTGCTCTTCAATCAGGGCTATGACACCACCGACCCCGATATGGCTTGGGTGCGCCGGGCACCCAGCCAAAGCAAGCGCATCCAGATTGCTTTCAAATACAGCGTGATAGGTTCCGCCGACACCTTTTTGTGGGGCGCCTGGAGCGATGAAGGCCCGGTAGAACCGGCCTGGTTTGACTACAACGATCATTTCTCCGAATCCGAAGCGGGTTCGCCGCTGTCTAATTCCCCCAATTTCCCGCTGAATGAACTGGCCCTGGTGGACAACACCTGCCGCTGGGCGTATGGGTTCAACCCCACCGGTGATGAGCCAGGCATCTGTGAAGTCATCAAGCCAACAGCTACTCCCACAATTACGCCCACCCCCACAACCACACCTACCAATACCCCGCAGCCGTTATTCAGCCTGGGGGGCGTGGTCTTCGATGACCAAAACGCTGACGGAAGCCGCAACGGCGGGGAGCCGGGGATGCCTGGCTATACTGTCACGTTGGGGAGCGGCGCCTGCTCTTCTGCTGGCCTGGGTACAACCCTTACCGGCACTGATGGCAGCTACAGTTTTTCCGGCTTGACTGCTGGGACCTACTGTGTCACGGTCAATATCTCCTTATCCGGCTCATGTGAAGGGTGGCATTCGGTTACCGGCAAGCAGCAAACCGTGGTGCTGAACAGCAATAACTTCGGCATCAACTTTGGCTTCTTCTATGTGATTTGCTAGGTTTAGAATCTTCTAACGATTTCATAAATATGAGTGGCTTAGGCCACTCATATTTTTTTCTTCTTTTTTCCTTAGTTTACACCGAATTTACAACTGCTTTGCAGCCTGTTTGCATCGGAGCCTTAGACTACCAGTATCAACTCTTTAACCTAAGGAGATACAGTATGAAAACCAAAATAGTTTTGCCTCTGCTCGCGGTGCTGCTGGTGACTTTGGGAATCACCGGTGCCGCGTTTGCCAGCACAGACCTGCAAACCCAGGAGACGCAAGTCTTGCACCCCAACCACCGTGCCCTCATTGGCCAGATCATCGAAATTGGCGAAGATCAATTTACCGCCGAGATAGTGACCGGGGAAATGCTCACCGTGGTGGTGAACGAAGATACCCGCTACCGCAGCCGGCGAGAAGACGCCCCGGAGACTCTGGCTTTCGCAGACCTGGAAGTTGGCATGTGGGTGACGGTAGCCAATGTTTATGATGACAACAACGATTTTATTGCTAAACTGGTGGTCATTCTGCCCGAAGACTTTGATTCTTCCCGCATTCCAGAACACCGCGTGATCGGCAGCATTCAACAGGTAACCGGCACCGGCTTTGACCTGCTTACCTTGCAGGGCGAATCGCAGAACTTTACTATGGATGACAGCACGCGCTTTGTAGGTGGTCTGGCAGGGCAGGAAGATTTGGCGCTAGACCTACGCGTGGTTGTGCTTGCCTCGCAGCAAGAGGACGGCACCTTGTTGGCAAAAATGGTGGCTGCCAACCCTGATGGGCCGGTGCAGTTGGCGCGCACTACCGGAAAGGTGATAGATGTGGGGGCGGACAGCTTTACTTTGTTTACCCGAGGTCAGGAAGAGCAAACCTTTACCATCTCCACGGACACGCGCTTTGTCAGCCGCGGCAATGCGCTTGCCGGTTTAGCGGATGTGGAAAAGGGCATGGCGCTGGTGGTGCTTACCGACCGGGAAGATGCAGACCTTGAAGCGCCTACCGCCAAAGTGGTCACTTACATGGATGGAAAGCTTCTATCGCAAGCGCGGGCACGCGGCGAGGTGCAGTCGGTAGGGAGCAATACGCTTACCCTGACAGGCCTAGACGGGGAAACACTGACCTTCAGTTTGGATGAGGCCACCCGCGTCCGTGGGCGGGGAATCAACAGCCTGGATCAGGTGGAAGTGGGGATGAAAGCCCTGGTTTTCTACCAGCAAACGGACGAGGACACCTTGGCAGCGCAAGGGATTATCATTTTACAGACGGACTGAGTGTGCCTAAGAAAATAAAACGAAACGCTCCTTCTTATACATAGAAGGGGCGTTTTTTGTATTGTGCAAAGTCTGGCAGAACTATAACGTACCGAACAGGTACAGCAGCCCCATAGCGAGGGAGATCAGCGAAAAGAATACAAATTTGATCGACTCGCCTTTGAAAATAACCTTGAACAGCTCGCCGGGAAGCAGCAGAGCGCGCAGTAAATAGATCACGCCAATGGCGATCAGCACGGGTCGCATCCAGGGTAGGGGGTCAATTTTTTCCGCGCCTGCTAGACCATACATGCCCCACAGGGCAAAAATACCTACTAAACCGGCTGTGACCAGCCCGGTGAATTTATTGCCTTCCGCGTGCATGTCTGCCAGTTCATCGGCCCCAAAATAATTGTACAGGCTGGGTTTTGCAAGTAAGATGACATGGAGGACGGCAATTAAAATGCTGCCTATCCCTCCCCACAACAAAAGTGCTGCCGCTTCCATCTTCTCCTCCTTGGTTTTCAATCTCTTATCTATCCGAATCAGACGGCCGATCAAACGCACGAATTTGTCATTTTGTTGGTTTCCTGAACATTGTAGAATAAAAATGGAGGATCGACCATGCCTTTGTGCGCTGTTTTCAATAACTTGCGTTTGAATAAAGAGTATGATATAATTTACTAATATTTAGGTATGACTAAATTATTAATTTGTACTAAAAAATATTTAAGGAGTAATTAATGTTGGATCCACTCATTTCTATTTTGATTGGAATTGGGATTGTAGCCCTGGGGGTGCTTCTTTTTTGGCCTGAGAAGGGCCTTTTGGCCCGCTATCGCGAAGTGCGCCGCATTACCAATCGTGTGCTGCGTGAAGATGCCCTCAAACACATTCAAAAGTTGGATTTCACCGGGCGTTCTGCCAGCTTGCAAAGCGTGGCCGGCGCCTTGGAGGTGGACGCCAACCGGGTGGTGAATGTGTTGGCGGAGATGGAAGAAAGCGGGTTGATTGACCGTGAGGGAAACCACCTCACCTTGACGGATGAAGGCCGTGAAGTGGCGATGAATATCATCCGTGCCCACCGTTTGTGGGAGCAGTACCTGGCAGAACAAACCGGCTATAACCAATCCGAATGGCATGCCCAGGCGGAACGTTTTGAGCATGACTTCACCCCCGAAGAACTCGACCAGTTGGCCGGGGCGCTGGGCAACCCGATCTACGACCCCCACGGTGACCCGATTCCCAGCCGGGAAGGCATGGTATGGGATCACGACCGGATCAACCTGACCGATCTTTCTCCTCACCAATTTGCTCGCATTGTGCATGTGGGGGATGAGCCGGAAGCAGTCGCTGCCCAGATTGAAGCAGAGGGTTTGCTGCCTGGCATGTTCGTGCGCATGATGGAAAATTCCAAACAGCGGGTGCGTTTTTGGACCAATGGCGAAGAACATACCCTGGCGCCGATTGTGGCCGCCAGCATCAATGTCGCCATCATCAACGAACACCCCGAAGAAGTCATCCAGGCAGGCATCCCGCTCGACCAGTTGCAGCGCGGCCAGGAGGCCAAAGTGCTTTCGCTTTCCCCGCGTTTGCGTGGGCAGGAGCGCCGCCGTTTGATGGATTTGGGCATGCTCCCCGGTACCTCGATCCGTGCCGAAGTAAGCAGCCCGATGGGAGACCCCGTGGCATACCGGGTGCGCGATTCGCTGATCGCTTTACGGAGCGAACAGGCGCGCTGCATCCACGTGGAATTAATTACCAATGAGGTTCAATCATGACAGAAGAAATTACCAATACACAAAAAGAAGAAAAACAACAGGTCAATATCCAGGCCCTCACCGGGGCGGGATGTGAGACCTGCCCTGCCCACAACCGGGCGAACTTGCTCAAGCTGGGCGTAGATATGAACGATTGGGATTACGTGCTTGCCCTGGCGGGCAACCCCAATACCGGCAAGAGTACGGTTTTCAATGCGCTCACCGGCTTGCGTCAGCACACCGGCAACTGGCCGGGAAAAACGGTCACCCGCGCAGAAGGCGGTTTTGAATTTGGCGATGCCAAATACAAGATCGTTGATTTACCCGGCACTTATTCCTTGCTGGCAACCAGCCTGGATGAACAGGTCGCCCGCAACTTTATCTTGTTCGGCCAGCCGGATGTGACCGTGGTGGTGGTAGACGCCTCCCGCCTGGAGCGCAACCTGAACCTGGCTTTGCAGGTCATGGAGATCACCGACCGGGTGGTGGTATGTCTCAACTTGATGGACGAGGCCAAACGCCACGGCTTGGTGGTCGATGAACGCCGCCTGGCTCGCGACCTGGGTGTGCCGGTAGTGCCCACTTCGGCGCGCTACAACCAGGGGTTGCAAGACTTACTTGGTGCCATTCATGAAGTGGCTACCGGGGAAGTGCGCCCCAAACCACGCCGCATTAAGGCACAGTCCCCCATCTTGAAATCGGCGGTAGAAAAATTAGAGACCGATATTCTCAAGCTGTATCCCAATTTACCCAACTCCCGCTGGGTGGCCTTGCGCCTTTTAGATGGTGATGAAGACATCATCCGCTCGCTGCGCAACGGCGACCTGGGCGAGTTGATCCAATTAGGAGACCCGTCTGCCGACCAGCAGCAAGTTCTGGTAAAGGAGCGTGCATAAGATGGAAACCAATCCTTCCCTGACTGCTGACGATATTATCCGCACGGCGCACGACCTGCGTGCCCAGGTGGGCGGCGACTTTCACGAGAAAGTGGTGGAAGCCGTCTATACCGATGCGGCGCAATTGGCCGACCGGGCAGTAACCCGCCCCGACGAAAAACCGCACTTCGACCTGGACCGTACCATCGACCGGATTGTGACCGACAGACGCTGGGGCTTTTTATTGATGATCTTGCTGTTCACCCTGGTATTGTGGCTCACGATCACCGGGGCCAATTACCCCTCTGCATTCCTGTCTTCTATCCTGATCGATACCGTTCACCCCTGGCTAAAAGCCGGTGCGGCGGCCATCGGCATGCCCTGGTGGTTGGATGGTTTGCTGATCGACGGCATGTACCTGGCAACTGCCTGGGTGGTCAGCGTGATGCTGCCTCCCATGGCAATTTTCTTCCCTTTGTTCACCCTGTTGGAAGACTTCGGCTACCTGCCGCGCGTGGCCTTCAACCTGGATGCCCTGTTCAAACGCTCCGGCGCACATGGCAAACAAGCCCTCTCGATGATGATGGGCTTTGGATGTAATGCAGCCGGTGTGGTTGCTACCCGCATCATTGACAGCCCGCGTGAACGGCTGATCGCCATCATTACCAATAACTTTGCCTTGTGCAACGGCCGCTGGCCGACCCAGATATTGATCGCCACCGTGTTCATTGGCGGGTTGGTGCCCGCCCACCTGGCCGGGTTGATCTCTGCCACCACGGTAGTAGGTGTGGCGATGTTGGGCGTGGGCTTTACCTTTTTGGTCAGCTGGTTCCTCTCCCGCACCATGCTGCGCGGTGAGGTTTCCACCTTCAGCCTAGAACTGCCGCCCTATCGTCCTCCGCGTGTCTGGCAGACCATTTATACCTCCCTGATCGACCGGACGGTCTATGTATTGTGGCGTGCGATTATGTTCGCCATGCCCGCCGGCGCGGTCATCTGGCTGGTAGCCAATGTGCATATTGCCGGCACCAGTATTGCCGAATATATGATTAATTTCCTCAATCCCTTTGGTTTGCTGATCGGTTTAAACGGCGTGATCTTGCTGGCCTACATTGTCGCAATCCCGGCCAATGAGATTGTCATTCCGACCGTGTTGATGCTGACTGTGTTGGTTACCGGTATGAATACTGGGGCCGGCGCCGGCGTGATGTTTGAGACCCAGTCCAGCGCAGACCTGATGTCGTTGTTCACCGCGGGAGGATGGACGCTGCTGACAGCGGTCAATCTGATGTTGTTCAGTCTGGTGCATAACCCCTGTTCCACCACGATCTACACGATCTACAAAGAGACCGGCAGCGTAAAATGGACTGCGGTAGCCGCCCTGCTTCCCCTGGTGATGGGCTTTACCCTCACCTTCTTTGTCGCTCAAATCTGGCATCTGGTAGCAGCGATTCTCTAGCAGCCATTCAATCGATTTACACATGCAAGGCAGTTCAGGCGAAAAGGTCTGAACTGCCTTATACTTTACTTATCCCAAGCTGCTGCGAAAATCAAACTGTCAGAAATAAGTTTGGTTAAAGATTCCCTAACTCAGAAATTTAAAAAAGCAACCGCTCTTACAATTCCTCTCCCTAAAAGGGAGAGGAAAGCGAATCGGAGATTCGCAAGGTGAGGGTAAAAAAGACAAATAAATAACATTTAGGATACGTACGATGTCTTATTTTCTTCGCCCCGCAGTGCAGGCAGACCAGGCCGACATCCGCAGTCTGGTACTGGCCGGAAAGATCAACCCAACCGGGTTGGATTGGCCGCGCTTCACGGTGGCCGAATCGGCAGATGGGGAAGTGATCGGCTGTGCCCAGCTGAAACCGCACAAAGATGGTTCCGTGGAATTGGCCTCACTTGCCGTCCGAGAAGACTGCCGCGGGCAGAGGATTGCCCGTGCCCTCATCGAGCATTTCCAGCAAAGCCACGCTGACACACTGTATTTAATGTGTCGTTCGGGATTGGGGGAGTTGTATCAGAAGTTTGGTTTTACCGCCCTGGAACCAGAGCAGATGCCGGTATACTTCCGGCGCATCAGTTCGCTGATGAGCGTTGTGCAATTACTGCGTAAAAGTGGGGAATATTTATTGGTGATGAAGTGGGAATCGCGGGAAA
Organism: Anaerolineales bacterium; assembly: GCA_963675375.2. Taxonomy (GTDB): domain Bacteria; phylum Chloroflexota; class Anaerolineae; order Anaerolineales; family UBA11579; genus UBA11579. The sequence continues at coordinate 889,431 of OY776212.2, forward strand.
ATAAAACGCGGATTTAGAACAGCACCGAAGCCAGCTCGTTGCGGTAGTTGCGTGTCTCTGGGTGGTCATCGCCCATCAGTTCTAATAGCCCTACCATTACCTGGCGAATTTCACCGTTCCAATAGTTTTTATCTTCTCGCAGAATTGCCAGCAAACCGTCTGCCGCTGCAGGGAAATTCCCTTTGGTGATCAGTTGCAGCGCTCGCTGGTACATGATCGCCAGGTCATCAACTTCAAAAGGTGCCGGGTTGGCCGATAGATTGCCAATTGCCTGTGCCAGTGGGATCATCGATTCGGCCTGGCTGAATTCTTTGCCCGCAGGGAATTGGCGCAGGATCACCAGCGCACCGCTGGCATCTCCCTGTGCGAGCAGCGATTTCGCCAGCCCCAGCAGGGCGGCATTGTTATCCGGGTCGGTTTTCAGCGCGTTGCGGAAAGATGAGGCTGCTTTATCCCAGTTTTGCATTCGGAGCAAGCCGGCGGCGCGTTCTAATTCCAGACTGCCGGCCGTGGGGGATAAGCTGCGGATAAACTTGCGGACAAATTCTTCGGTTTGCAAGCCGGAAAATTCTTTTACCAGCTGTCCCCGGTGGAAAGCTTTCACGGTAGGCAGGCTGGTGATGTTCAGCTGAAAGTTCAAATTGGGGTTTTCATCGGCGTTCACCATCGCCAGACGAAAGCTGCCATTGGCCTCTTTTGCCAGTTTTTCTAAAATAGGTGTGAGCGCATGGCAGGGCTGGCACCACTCAGCCCAGAAATCTACCACCACCGGGATGGTCTTGGAATACTCCACCACGTCGGTTGGGAAATTTGCTTCACTTACTTCTATAATATGGTCAGAAGACATGCCTTGGCTCTTTTCATTCAAAAGTTTGCTGAGAAGTCAGTAAAAGATCATCGGAGCATCTTTTTCATCTATTCTCACTATATACTTAATCGTACCAAAAGATTGTAAAAAATACATATATATTTCTATGTGGAAAGATTGCTTTTGGGGAACCAAACCTTCTCGACAAGCGTTTATAGAATATGCCGGGGCAAAGTGTGTCCTGGTTGATTTGTGTTGGAATTTCTCGGCGTATAATTAAGAAGCTCTCAATAATCTGTGCATTGCAATCCCTCAATCAAAGGTATAAGGTGGAATATGGTCATTTCTAGTCAGATGGTTCGCAAAGTATTTGTTGTGTTATTGATCGGCATCTTGTTGATGCTTTCCGGGTGCAATTTGCCCTCGCTGGGCGGGCAGGAAACCCCGCCCGCGGCTGATGCTGAATCGCAGGCACTGCCGGCCGTTTCGGTAGGGCCGCTGCCCCCGGCTTTGGTAGAGACCTCTCCGATCTCTGGCAGTCAGTTGTCTTTAGACAGCGCCATCACTTTCTACTTTAACCAGCCGATGGAAAAAGCCTCGGTAGAAGCAGCCATCCAGGGCACCCCGGCATTATCCGGCACCTTTTCCTGGATAGATGATGCCACGGTCACCTTTGTGCCTGCCCAACCGTGGGCGCCTGCCTCGCAGGTTGCCATCACGGTCAATGCAGGGATTGCCTCTGCCGATGGCCTGACAATGGAGCAGCCGGCGGCAGTCAACTACACCACTGCCGACTACCTGCGCCTGGCGGAAATGCTTCCTCAGCAGGCTACCCAGGAAGTCGACCTGGAATCGGCGATTGTGGTTTCTTTCAATCAGCCGGTGGTGCCTTTGGGCGCCGATCCTGCCTCGCTGCCCCAGGCGATCACGCTTACCCCCGAAGTGAGCGGGCGCGGCGAATGGCTCAATACCAGCACCTATGCCTTTTACCCGCAGCCCGCTTTGGTGGGCAGCACCCAGTATGAGGTGCAGGTTTCCGCAGATTTGAACAGCGTGCGCGGGACCAGCATGGAAGCTTCTGGGATGTGGACATTTTCCACCCTTACGCCGGGCTACCATTCCTATTCCCCTGAACTGGACGCAGTCCATGTTGGCCTGGATGAACCTGTAGTGATCCGCTTTAATCAGGCCATGGAGCAGGCCGCCGTGGAACAGGCTTTTACCCTGGTCGATGAAAACCAACAGCCGGTTTCCGGCACATTTTCGTGGACCGAGGACGGCCGCGAAATGACCTTTACCCCTAACCAGCTTTACCGGCGCGGGATGAGCTATACGTTCAGCCTTCCTTCCGGTATCCCCGCCCGCGGCGGCAGTCCGCTGCCGGAAGCACTCATCCGCAGTTTCCAGGCGGTTGGCGAAATGGCAGTGATTAGCACCATCCCGGCCAATGGCGGCACGAAAGGGACCTACAGTACCATTCAAATTACTTTTAATGCGCCAATAGATGTAGATGACCCGGCGGCCTATGTTTCGATTGAACCCGATACCTATCTCAGTGTGGATGTCAGCGGGAATATGCTTTCCGTATATGGCGCTGCAATAGAGGCAGAGGAAATCTATACCATGACCGTCTCAGGCGGGATCGCCGATATATGGGGCGACACGATGGGATCAGACTATACTTTTTCCTTTACAGCCGACCGGCTGGCCCGTACCTTCTTGCCCGCTATCTACCAGGGGCGCGGGCTGTCCTTGGTAGACCCCGACGAACCGCTTTTCTCTGCCCAAGTAGTCAATGTAGACCAGGTGCAGGTGGACTATGCGGATGTGTCCGTTGAGGAATTTATCTATCAGAACCATGGCGCGCCCTATGACGAACGGGCGCAGTTTTTCCCCACTTCACAGCATGTTTCTTCGGTGGCAAACTTAGATATTGCGCAGAACCGCAACCAGAGGGTTGCATTCCCCCTGAACAGCGGCAATCCGGTTGCCCCCGGTGTGTATTGGCTCTCGATGCAGGCGCTGCCCAACCCGGATTACGCCACCCCTGCAGTGACCTACATGGTTGTCAGCCGTGTGCAAATGGTGCTCAAAGCCAGCCAGCAGGATGTGTTGGTTTGGGCGATTGACCGGCGCAGCAACGCCCCGGTGGTAGATACGCCGGTGCGCATCTTTGACAGCACCGGGCAGGTGATCGCCCAGGGCATAACCGACAATACCGGTTTGTTTGCAGCGGCAATCGCGCCTTCCCCCAGTGAAGTTTTGACCGTATATGCGGTTTTAGGGGCCCAGGGGGGTGAGTTCTTCTCGATGGCGAGCACCAATTGGAATGAAGGTATCTCCAATTGGGATTTTGGGGTGGCTTCCGCTTATGGCGACCAGCACATGAAATACTATTTCTACACCGACCGGCCGATTTACAGACCGGGACAGACGGTGTATTACCGGGTGGCCGCCCGGCAGGCGGACAACGGCCGCTACCAGCTCCCCGAAGAAACCCAGCTGGCCCTGGTACTGCGCGATTGGGGCGGCGCCGACATTGACCGGTATAATTTGCCGCTCTCCGAATACGGCACGGCAGGGGGCAGTTTTACCCTGCCCGAGTCCGTAACGCCGGGCACCTATAGTCTGGTTATAGATGAGGAAGCTGCCTGGGAAGGCATTTCTTTCCTGGTGGCGGAATACCGCAAACCTGAAATTGACCTGTCTGCGGCCTTCCAGAACGAAGATTATTTGGTGGGGGACCAGCTCAGTGGGAAGATAAGCAGCCGTTATTTCTTTGATGCCCCTGCTTCCCAGGTGCCTTTGAGCTGGAATTTGTACAGCCGTCAATCTTACTTTTCTCTGCCCGGGTATCAGGTTGGCCCAACCAGTGATTATTACTCCTCTATGAGCTTTGGCGATGGTTTGGGACAATGGCTGGTAGGCGGCGAAGCAGAAACCGACCTGCAAGGCGGTTTTACGGTCACTGCGCCCGCAGAAGAGGAAATGTATACCCAAACCTACACCCTGGAAGTGGTGATGCGGGACGAAAGCGGCTACCAGGTTGCCAACCGTGCCACCACAACCGTTCACCCGGCACCGATCTATATCGGGGTTGCCCCCGATCAATGGCTTGGGCAGGTGGATGCCGAGATGGGTTTTGATATCCAGGTGGTCGATTGGGAGCGCAATGCTGCCGGCGTGCAGGACATGCAGGCTTCCTTTAGCGAGATTTCCTGGGTGCGCCGCGGGGTCGATCAGATCGGCAGCACGATTTATGAAAAGCAGCTCAACACGATTTCAGAGGGTTCTTTTGCCATCAACGAGAACGGCCAGGCCAGACTTTCTTATATCCCTGCTGCCCCCGGTCTCTACCAGTTGGAAGTGCGTTCTGGCAATGCGGTGACCCAGGTGGTGATGTGGGTTGGCGGTGCGGGTTCTCCTAGCTGGCCGGACTTTGGCCAAAACCAGATGGAACTCCAGGCGGATAAAGAGAGCTACCTGCCGGGAGAAATTGCCCAGGTGTTTATCCCGAACCCGTTTGAGGAAGATGCCCTGGCGTTGATCACCATCGAACGCGGTGCGGTGATGAGCAGCCAGATCGTTCAGGTAGCCGGGTCTGGGATGACCTTCCCGGTGCAGCTGACGGATGAAGAAGCGCCCAATGTGTACTTCACTGCCACGCTGCTGGGGACCGGCAGCGGCGGGCAAATGGCCTTCCGTTACGGGATTGTCAATTTACCGGTATCGCCGCAAAATTATCTATTAAATGTAGAGGTGATCGGGCCGCCAGAAAAGACCTCCCCAGGGGAGGCCGTGCAGTTCACCATCCGGGTGACAGATGCCGAAGGCAACCCGGTGCAGGGTGAATTCTCCCTTTCGGTTGTGGATGAGGCGGTGCTTGCTTTGGCCGACCCGGTGGAAAAAGCGATCCAAGAAGCCTACTATGGGGAACAGCCGCTTGGCGTGGTAACAGGCATTTCCCTGGTTGCCAATGCAGAAGTCTTTATGATTATGCCCGGTGGTTTAGGGGGCGGTGGCGGCGGAGATCAGGCGTCATCCAGGATCCGCAGTGAGTTTGAAGATACTGCCTATTGGAACGCCTCTGTGGTCACGGGGGCAGATGGCACTGCCCAGGTGGAAGCCGTTTTGCCCGATAACCTGACTACCTGGCGGGTGCTGGCCCGCGGCCTGACCAAAGATACCTTGGTGGGTGAGGCGGTCTCCGAAGTGGTCACCACCCAGCCGCTCATCGTCCAGCCGGTTGCCCCGCGCTTTGTGGTGGTGGGCGATCATCTGGAATTGGCTGCTGTGGTGCAGAACACGACTGCCCAAGACCTTGAGGTGACGGTTGCCATTCAGGTATCTGGCTTTTCGTTGGACGATCAGAATTCGGCCTTGCAAACGGTCGATGTTCCCGCCAATGGGCGCATGCGCTTAGGCTGGTGGGGTACCGTAGAAGAGGCAGATATGTTGGATGTGGTCTTTGCGGCCGAAGGCGGCGAATATAGCGATCTCACCACGCCCACCCAGGGACAAATCCCGATTGTGCGCTATCTGGCGCCCCAGGTTTTCTCTACCGCCGGTGTTTTGGACGAAGGCGGGGAGCGCTTGGAATTGGTCAGCCTGCCGCGCAGTTTTGACCCGGAAGGCGGGAACTTGCGCCTGGAAATGGCTTCTTCCCTGGCAGGGGTAGCTCTGGATGGGTTAGAAGCGCTGGAAACCTACCCCTATGAAAGTACTGAGGGGCTTGTTTCTCGCTTCTTGCCCAATTTGGAAATGTACCGCGCTATTCAGGAATTTGGCCTGGATGAGCCTGCTTTGCAAGCCCAACTAGAAGATAGTTTGCATGCCGGGATTGATAAGCTGGAGGCGGCGCAAACCTTTGACGGTGGGTGGAGTTGGTACATTGAGAGGCAAACCGACAGCAGCCCGCAAATCTCTGCCTATGTGCTGTTGGGGCTGACCCGTGCGCAAGACGCCGGGTATGCGGTGAATGTTTATATTGTAGAAAATGCAGTCCGCTACCTGATGGAGTATCTGGTCAACAATCCCCCGCAGGATGACCGCCCGTGGTCGTACGATCAGGCGGCTTTTATTCACTATGTGTTGGTGCAGGCCGATTCGCCTGTATTGGATTTGGCTTCCAATCTGCTCGACCAGCGCGACAAACTCAGCCCCTGGGCGCAGGCGTTGTTGGGGCTGGCGATAGGCCAACAAGCGGATGACCCGCGGGTAGCAACGCTGTTCTCTGACCTACAGTCAACCGCCGTGCGGTCTGCTACCGGCGCGCATTGGGATACACCCAATGCGGTCTGGCAAACTATGTCCTCCGATATTTTCAATAATGCCGCGGTCATCTTTGCCCTGGCACAGCGAGACCCGGCTTCCCCCTTGCTCACCGATGCAGTCCGCTATCTGATGGCCTACCGCACTGCAGAAGGCGGCTGGCAATCCTCGTATGCCACTTCGTGGGCGCTGATGGCGCTGACCGAAGTAATGCGCGGCACGGCCGAATTGGGCGGTGAATTTGCCTTTTCCGCAGCGCTCAACGACAATCCCTTCGCCGCCGGGCAGGCGGGCGGCACCGGGCAGTTTGAACCGGTGGTGGCAGAAACCGGGCTGGAAAGCCTGCTTACCGATTTGCCCAATGCGCTCACCATCTCTCGTGAGCCGGGGGTAGGGCGCCTGTATTACCGGGCCAGCCTTTCGGTTGTCCAACCGGTAGAAAGTATTACCCCCATCAGCCGCGGGATCAGCATCTCGCGGGCATACTACCTCACCGGGCAGGACTGCCGTGAGGAAGACTGCCAGCCGGTTGAATCTGCGCAGGTGGGCGATTTGGTGACCGCACATGTGACCATCAATGTACCCGCACCGCTGCATTATGTCGCTGTGGAAGATTTCATCCCGGCGGGCACCGAGGTGCTGGATTTGAGCCTGAAGACCAGCCAGATCGGGGAAGTGGAGCAGGAAACCCTCTACGACCCGCTTAACCCCTTTGCAGATGGTTGGGGATGGTGGTATTTCACCAGCCCGAAAGTGTACGATGACCATGTCTCCTGGCTGGCCTCTTACCTGCCTGCAGGCACTTACGAACTGACCTATACAATTGTGGTTCTGCAGCCGGGTGATTTCCAGGTGATCCCGGCGCAGGCGCAGCAGGTGTATTTCCCCGAAGTGCAGGCTGTCGGAGCCGGGCAGGTGTTTGAGATTGTTCCCTAGCACCTGACCGCAGGTGGTAATAATCAATCCGGTCGGAACCATTTTGAATGTGTTTCGACCGGATTAAAGAATCTATATTCCTCTAACGGCAAAGGTGTTGACGGGGCAGAATGTGCATGCTATTATCAAATTAGAATTTATTCTTTGGACTTATTTTTTTGTTTGGCCCTGTGCCGGAACCCATTTGGTATTATTGACAGTACTTTTATTTGATGTCAACCATTCCAAAAAGACAATACTGAAATCCTTGCAGACACAGTGTGTTTGTAAGTCATTTTCCAACTTTGGGAATTCCTGGTGCGGGGTTATGAAGGGAGTGCTTTTATATGAGTGTAGAATTTTTCTTCCGCATCGGGGGCATGATATTATTTGGTATTTTGGGGACATGGTTTGGAATTTCTTTTAGCGAATTAGCAGGAGAACCGGCCGCAGAGCGCGCCATTGTTTTCGGTATGGTTGGTATGTTGACCGGTTTGATTTTGACCCCGTATATTACCACCCGCCCGGTAAGAGCGATCCGCAGGACTTTGACCCAAATCTCTGTGCGGTCGTTGTTTGCCGGTATGGTAGGGTTGATCGTGAGTTTGGTGGTATCGGCCTTGCTCGCTTTCCCGCTTTCGCTGCTGCCGCATCCGTTAGGGCAGGTGCTGCCTGTCATCCTTGCAATTGTGATGTGTTATTTAGGGGTGACCATTTTTGTCTCCCGGCAGAATGATATTTTCCAGGTGTGGAACAGCCTTTCGCACCGCAACAGTGAAGACACGATTGCAGAGCCGAAAGAGGCGATGCGCGTGATCTTGATGGATACCAGCGTGATCATTGATGGGCGTGTGGCCGATATTGCCCGCACCGGTTTTTTGCCCGGTGAACTGCTCATCCCCCGCTTTGTATTGAACGAATTGCAGTATATTGCCGACTCTGGAGACAACCTCCGGCGGCAGCGCGGCCGCCGCGGGCTGGAAGTGCTCTCGCAGCTGCAAAAAGACCCGGCCATTGCGGTGCGCATCAGTGATATTGATGTGGAAGGCACCAATGCGGTCGATGACAAGTTGATCATTTTAGCCCGTCAGATGCGTTCCCCGGTTCTAACCAATGATTACAACCTCAACCGGGTGGCCGAACTGCAGGGCGTTTCGATTTTGAATATCAATGAATTAGCCAATGCGGTCAAAGCCGTCTTCCTCCCTGGCGAGACCCTCACCATCCGGGTAATCCAGGAAGGCCGCGAACAGGGCCAGGGGATTGGCTATTTGGATGATGGCACGATGGTTGTCGTGCAAGATGGCAATGAGTATATTGGCAGAGAGTTGAACACCGTGGTGACCAAGGTGCTGCAAACCGCCGCCGGTCGGATGATTTTCTCCAAGCCAGAAGAAGAATAGGAAAGAATAATGAGTTTACACGTATACAATACCTTATCCCGCAATAAAGAAACGTTTGAGTCATTGAAACCCGGTGTCGTGAGCATGTATGTGTGTGGCCCTACGGTATATGACAAAGCCCATGTGGGGCACGCAATGTCCAGTTTGGTATTCGATATTGTCCGCCGCTATTTAGAATATACCGGGTATGAAGTGCGCCATGTGATGAACTATACCGACGTGGATGACAAGATCATCCAGCGTGCCCAATATGAAGAAGTAGATGCCATCGAGCTGGCCGAACGCTATATTACCCAGTATGACCAGCACCTGAAAGAGTTGAACATCCTGCCTGCTACGGTGTACCCGCGTGTTTCCACCGAGATACAAAATATACTCCAGGTGGTGCAGGGCCTGATCGACAAAGGCTATGCCTACGAGGTAGATGGAGATGTTTACTTCCGCGTGAATAAAGACGATGATTACGGCAAGCTCTCCAACCGTAAGCTGGATGATATGGAATCCGGCAGCCGCATCAATGTGGACAGCCGCAAAGAAAGCCCGATGGACTTTGCTTTGTGGAAATCGGCCAAACCGGGCGAACCCTCCTGGGAAAGCCCCTGGGGTGAAGGTCGCCCCGGCTGGCACATCGAATGCTCGGTGATGTCGCTGGAACATCTTGGCGAACAGATTGACATCCACGGGGGTGGGAATGACCTTGTCTTTCCGCACCACGAAAATGAGATTGCCCAATCCGAAAGCTATACCGGCAAACCTTTTGCCCGCTATTGGTTGCACAATGGCATGATGCAGCTTTCCGGCGAGAAAATGTCCAAATCGCTTGGCAACCTGGTGACCATTGAATCTTTCCTGGAAGAGAATGAAGCCGATGTGCTGCGCATGATGATCTTGAATTCAAGCTACCGCAGCCCGCTTACCTTCAGCGACGAAGTGATTGAACAGACCAAAAAAGCGCTGGAACGCCTGCGCAATGGTTTACGCCCTGCTTTCCCCGGTGCAGCCGGTGCAGATGCCCCGGTGGTGGAAATGCTCGCAGAGCAGGTGAAAGCGACAGACGCTGGCTTTAGAGCTGCCATGGATGACGATTTTAATACCGCCGGTGCGCTGGGCTATATGTTTGAGCTGGTGCGTGTGATCAATCAGGCGCGCGATGCCCAGGCGACAGATGAACAACTCCAGCCCGCACAAAGCCTGTTGACAGAGTTCGGCGGTGTGTTGGGGCTCTCCCTGGTGCGCGAAGTCAGCGACCAGGCCGGTGCAGCACCCTTCATCGACCTGCTGCTGGAAGTGCGCGGCGAACTGCGCAAGGAGAAATTGTGGCAGCTTTCCGACCTGGTGCGCGACAAGCTCAAAGAACTGGGTGTGTCGATCGAAGATACCAAAACAGGCACCACCTGGCATTGGGAATAGGCTGGTTTTAGTTTCCGATGACTGAATGGTTATATGGACGTAATCCCGTCTATGAAGTGATTCGTGCCGGGCGGCGTAATCTGCTCAGGCTGAAAGTTGCCCAAGGGGCAAAAGAAAAAGGCCGTCTGGCAGAGATCATCAATCTGTGCCGTTCCAAACGGGTAGATGTAAGCTATGTCAACCGGCAGGAACTGGAGCAAATTGACCGCAACCACCAGGGCGTTGCCCTGCAAGTCAGTGATTATCCCTATGTATCGTTGGACGAGGTTTTGAACTTGTCTGCAAAACGTGGGGAACCCCCTTTTGTCCTGATTTTGGATACTCTGCAAGACCCGCAGAATTTGGGCACCTTACTGCGTACGGCAGAAGCCGTTGGCGTGCATGGGGTTTTGCTGCCTCTCGCCCGCACGGCCATGATTACCCCGGCAGTGGTCAGCTCGTCCTCCGGGGCTTGTGAGCATTTGCTGGTTGCACAGGGCAACCTGGCGCAGTCGATTGATGTACTCAAAGAGCATGATGTGTGGGCGATTGGCCTGGATGGCGGCCCAGAATCGCAGCCTGCTTCCCGGGTGAATCTGAAGGGTGGTTTGGCTTTGGTGGTCGGAAGCGAGGGGGACGGCATGCGCCGGCTGGTGCGGGAAAAATGTGATGTGCTTATGCGCCTACCGATGCGCGGAAAAATCGAATCTCTCAACGCCGCCGTGGCCGGGTCTGTGGCGCTATATTTAGCCCTGGATGCCCGTGAAAAGTGAGTTTTGGCGCATAATTAGCGAAAAATGAAAGAATTTCCCCGAATCTTGTGTCTATCTATTGACGTGGGGAAAGAATCGAAGTAAACTTTTTCGCTGGCTGGACGGTTAAAAAATCTTGTCTAGAATATTGCCATCTGGTATAATCGTCGGGCTAAGTGCGAGTACTTTAATAATGCATAATCATCAGCCAAGCTGAAGCGAGATAAGCTGAAGCGAAGCCGATTTCCCGCCACCATAGCTCAGTTGGCAGAGCAATCGCCTTGTAAGCGATGGGTCATCGGTTCGACTCCGATTGGTGGCTTACCGATCAGTCAATGTTGTAAGTTGGTGAGTGTGGCCGAAAATGATGGGCTGCACTCCCTAGCCCACAACGGTTAGGATTATGCAATTGGGCAGGTACCCAAGCGGCCAAAGGGGACTGACTGTAAATCAGTTGTCAGACGACTTCGGGGGTTCGAATCCCTCCCTGCCCACAAAGAAGTTGCCCATCGGCAACTTCTTTGGATGATGGGAAAAGAATAAGGGAAATTTCCTTCATCCACAAAACGAGATTGTGACCGCTTGCGCCGCAATCAAGTGGTCAAACAATCGGTTTTGCCGGTTGTCTGCCTCCATAGCTCAGTCGGTAGAGCGCATTCTTGGTAAGAATGAGGTCATGGGTTCAAATCCCATTGGAGGCTCTCGAAATTATCTGAATTTTTTAAGGAGAAGTGATATGGCAAAGGAAAAATTTGATCGAAGTAAGCCGCACCTGAACGTGGGCACAATGGGACACATTGACCACGGGAAGACCACGCTGACGGCGGCGATCACCAAAGTGGCAGCCATGGGTGGCCACGGAGATTTTCGTGCATTCGACACGATTGACAATGCCCCGGAAGAGCGCGAGCGCGGTATCACGATCAACATTTCGCACGTTGAATATGAGACCGCCAACCGTCACTATGCCCACGTGGACATGCCGGGACACCGTGACTACATCAAGAACATGATCACCGGTGCTGCTCAGGTAGACGGTGCGATCTTGGTAGTAGCAGCCCCCGACGGGGCCATGCCGCAGACACGTGAACACGTGTTGTTGGCCAAGCAGGTGGAAGTGCCGAGCATCGTGGTGTACTTGAACAAAGTAGACATGATGGACGACGAAGAACTGCTGGAGCTGGTGGAGCTGGAACTGCGTGAGCTGTTGGACGAATATGGCTTCCCCGGAGACGAGACCCCGATCGTACGTGGGTCTGCCTTGGCCGCACTGGAAAGCGAAAGCACAGACGTGAACGCCCCGGAATACGAGAGCATCGTAGAGTTGCTGCGGGTAGTTGACGAATATATTCCTGAGCCGGAACGAGAGACTGACAAACCGTTCATGATGTCGATCGAAGACGTGTTCTCGATCAAAGGTCGCGGCACCGTGGTGACCGGGCGTATCGAGCGCGGCACGGTGAAACTGAACGACCAGGTAGACATCGTAGGTTTGCAGGATTCGATCCCCAGCACAGTTGTGACCGGGATTGAGATGTTCCACAAACAGCTGGACATGGGTATGGCTGGCGACAACGCCGGTTTGCTGTTGCGCGGGATCAACCGAGATGATGTAGAACGTGGGATGGTGTTGGCCAAACCGGGTTCGATCACCCCGCACAAGAAGTTCATGAGCGAAGTATACGTATTGAGGAAAGACGAGGGTGGGCGTCACAATTCCTTCTTCACCGGATACCGGCCGCAGTTCTACATCCGGACGTTGGATGTGACGGGTGAGATCACCTTGCCGGAAGGCGTAGAGATGGTGATGCCTGGTGACCGAGTGAACCTGCAAGTAGAGTTGATCACACCGGTAGCATTGGAACAAGGCTCCAGCTTCGCTATTCGCGAAGGCGGCCTGACCGTTGGCGCTGGCGTGATTACCGAGATATTGGACTAAGTCCTAAAGAGAGATATGATGGCATCCCACCTCAGGTGGGATGCCAAAGGAAGTTATTGGTATGTCTGGTAAAAAAGGAAATCGTCCGGTTATCACTTTGGCGTGTACGGAATGTCAGGAAAGAAACTACACTTCCGAAAAGAACCGCCGCAATGATACTGCGAGAATAGAAATTAAGAAATATTGCCCGCGGTGCCGCAAGCACCAATTGCACCGCGAGACCCGCTAATCTCTCTCTCGTGAGAGAGAGCAGCACTGTAGGCGAGTAGCTCAATTTGGCAGAGCAACGGTCTCCAAAACCGTAGGTTGCGGGTTCGATTCCTGCCTCGCCTGTATGGTTTGGCAACGCCGCAATCGACATTGCGGCGTTTTAGCCGTAAAATGAGATATTGGCCAAAATCCCGATGGATAGGAGATTTACCTGTGGCGAAAAGTAATAAAACAGCTAAACCGGCAAAAAAACAGGCTAAAAAACAACCTGCCCAACGCAAGAAAAACGGCGGTTTGCGGCGTTTTTATCGCGATACAATGGGTGAACTTCGAAAAGTTTCTTGGCCGACAAGACGCGAAGCCGTTTCATTAACCAAAGTCGTTATCGTTGTAATGATTATTATGGCCGTGCTCTTGGGTACATTAGATTTTGTCTTCTTCAGATTCTTTGATTTGATCTGGAGTTTGTAAGGCCTTTATTGCTGGAGGAACTTGTTTCTTTCAGCGAAAGTGGTATTTAAAGATGGAAGAAGAAAGATTAGACCAGCCAGAAGACGAACGCTCTTTTGATGAGGAGCAGATGGAAGAACAGACCTCAACGGATGAAGATCAGGTTGAGGGAGCTTCGTCTGCCGAACAAGAAGAAGATGATGGTCGTGCCTGGTATGTGGTGCACTGTTATTCCGGTTATGAGAATAAAGTACGCCATAATCTGGAACAGCGCATAGAAACGATGGGCATGAAGAACCTCATCTTCGATGTGGTCGTACCGACCGAAGAAGAGATTGAGGTCAAGGACGGCAAACGCCGCACCATCGAACGCCGGGTTTTCCCTGGCTATATTCTGGTTAACATGATCATGACCGAAGAGTCTTGGTATGTGGTGCGCAACACCCCCGGTGTGACCAGCTTTGTAGGCATGGGCAACGACCCCGTCCCGCTGCGCCCAGAAGAGGTCTCTTCGATTGTGAAACGAATGGAAGCAGACGCCCCGCGTATTAAAGTCACCTTCAAGCAAGGTGAGCGGGTGCGGATTGTGGACGGCCCCTTCAACGACTTCCGCGGCACCGTGGATGAGATTGATATGGAGCGGGCAAAAGTACGCGTAATGGTCAACTTCTTTGGCCGGGAAACCCCGGTGGAGTTGGATTTCTTACAGGTAGAGAAAGCGTAAGCTTTACACCAACATTTCAACGTGGGAGGGTGGCTGGTACGTTTGCCAGACTGCCCGTTAGTGCGCCCAGTTTACTGGACGCAAACGAAGACCGGAAGTGTTTTCGTCCACCACAAGTATCAAGGAGTAAAAATGGCAAAGAAAGTAAAAGCAGTAATCACGTTGCAGATTGCAGGCGGCAAGGCTACCCCGGCACCCCCGATTGGTCCGGCTTTGGCCAGCCAGGGCGTCAATATTATGCAGTTCACCAAAGACTACAATGCCCGCACCTCCAATCGTATGGGAGAAATTATTCCCGCAAAGATCACGGTGTACCAGGATGGTTCATTTACCTTCATTCTGAAGACCCCGCCCGCGGCGATACTGCTCAAGAAAGCCGCCGGGGTTGAAAAAGGCTCTGGTGTGCCCAACCGTGATATCGTCGGCACCGTCACCCGCTCTCAGGTTCGCGAAATTGCTGAAACCAAAATGAAAGACCTGAACGCGATTGACATTGAAGGTGCGATGCGCCAGATCGAAGGCACAGCCCGCAACATGGGCATTCGAGTCGTAGAAGACTAGACAATCAACTTTCAACGTGGGAGGGTATCTTTTCTCGTTATTGAAAAGACCCGTTATTGCGGTTCGTCCTCCGAGCTGCAAATCCAAATTCAGTGTGAAGCTGGATCACCACAAAATAAGGAGCAATTATGGCTAAACGAGGTAAAAAATATCGGGCAGCGCTTGAAAAGATCGACCGCGAGCGCAATTACAGCCCTGCTGATGCAATTGACCTGATCAAAGAGATCAGTAACGCAAATTTTGATTCTACGGTAGAAATCCACATGCGCCTGGGCGTAGACCCCCGCCATGCAGACCAGCTGGTTCGCGATACCGTTGTGCTGCCGCACGGCTTGGGCAAGACTGTGAAAGTATTGGTCTTTGCCGAAGGTGAAGGCGCCCGCCTGGCTCGTGAAGCAGGTGCGGATTATGTCGCCGACGATGACGAACTGGTGCAGAAGATCCAGGGCGGTTGGCTGGACTTTGATGTGGCAGTGGCAACCCCCAATATGATGGGCACTGTTGGCCGCTTGGGTCGTGTGCTTGGCCCGCGTGGGTTAATGCCTAACCCCAAGACCGGTACCGTGGTGAATGAAGACGATCTTCCTCGTGCAATTGAAGAGGTGAAAGCCGGGCGTGTGGAATTCCGTGTGGACAAGACCTCTAATTTGCATGTGCCGATCGGTAAAGCATCCTTTGAGCCGAAAGCCTTGTACAACAACATGGCCGCCCTCGTTCAGGCAGTGCGCCGTAACCGGCCGGCTGCTTCCAAGGGTACCTACATTCGTAAAATGGTGTTATCTGCCACCATGAGCCCTGGCGTGAAGGTGGATACGATCGCCGCTCAGACCATGGAAATTTCTGAGTAAATAGGGTAAAATACCTGATTGTGATTGGGAGGAGATTTCTTCTCCCGTGAACGCCTTCGCCAAAGACAGCAGGTGGCTGCCAAAAAAGCCTTAATTCCCTGCCGAGGTGAGGACTGAACAGCACATAAACGCGCATTTTTAGCCGCGATGATGCCTGAAAGTCTTTGCCTGTTATCCGAAGGCAAAGACTTTTATCTTTTGAAAGGAGGTACAATCGTTGGCTCTATCAAAAAAACGAAAAGAAGAACTTGTTGCACAATACGAGCAATGGCTAAATGATAGCAAAGCGCTGGTATTTGCGGAATATACAGGTCTGAAAATGCCTCAGATGGATGATTTGCGCTCTAAAGCCCGTGATGCGGGTGGCGAATTCCATGTGATCAAGAACAGACTTGGGAAACGTGTCTTTGAAGAAGCTGGCCTGGATGTCAGTGAAGATCTCTTTATTGGCAGCACTGCCATGGGGATTGCATTTGAAGATGCCCCCGGCATTGCCAAAGTGATCAAAGACTTTGGAAAAGACCAACCCGCTCTGAAAATTAAAGCCGGCCTGATGGATGGCAGGATGATGTCTGCCGATCAAGTCGTTGCCCTTGCTGATTTGCCCCCACTGCCAGTTGTCCGCGGACAATTGCTTGGTGTTATTTCAGCCCCTGCGTCCAAACTGGCACGCACACTGGCCGAACCTGGTCGCTCTTTAGCACAGGTAGTCAAGGCGCACGCAGATGCAGCCGCTGCATAATACTGGCTGTAAATTAAATCATAAAAAATATATCTCTAAAGGAGAATTTTAAAATGGCAGACCTGGATAAATTAGTAGAAGAACTTGGCAAGCTTACCGTAATTGAAGCTGCTGAACTCGTATCGAAGCTGGAAGAAGAATGGGGCGTTTCCGCCGCTGCTCCTATGGCCGTTGCCGCAGTTGCTGGTGGTGGCGAAGCAGCCGAAGAAGTTGAAGAAAAGACCGAATTTGATGTAGTCATCAAAGACGCCGGCCCCAAGAAAATCGACGTTATCAAAGTCATCCGCAAGCTCACCAGCTTGGGCCTGAAAGAAGCCAAAGAAATGGCCGAAACCGCCGGTTCCAAAGTTATGGAACAGGTTGGTAAGGATGCCGCCGAAGATGCAAAGAAACAGCTCGAAGAAGCTGGTGCTTCCGTAGAATTGGCGTAGTTCTTTTTCTGAACCTGACAAATCCCTCGAATTTTCGGGGGATTTGTTTTTTTAACTAAACTTCTAGACCCTCAGGGTTTTTAAAACCCTGAGGGTCTGATAAAGATGAGGGATTTCTCTCGCAAGTATTCTCAACGAAGGAAATGGAACCGGGTTTATAGAGGATTCCTGCTGCTCTTCTTCCCCAGGTTTTTTTGGTTCGCGTTTTCTAAGAGTATGGTATATTTCTATTTACCGATGAGGAAAGTATGTTGAAGGAAGGTAAGATGACAGCTCGAATTCTAATTATTGAGGATGATGAGGCGATCCTGACTTTTTTACGGCGCGGGCTTTCCTATGATGGGTATCAGGTAGATACCGCACTGGATGGTCAGACGGGGTTGCTTCTTGCTTGGGATAATCCCCCCGACCTGGTTGTTTTAGACTGGATGCTGCCTGGGTTAGATGGATTGGAAGTATGCCGCCGGCTGCGGCAGCGCGGCCGTTTGCCGATTCTGATGTTGACGGCACGAGATACGGTCAGCGATAGGGTGCAGGGGCTGGATGCCGGGGCTGATGACTATATGGTCAAGCCCTTCAATCTGGATGAACTCCTGGCGCGCATCCGCGCATTGCTGCGCCGCACACGCCCCAACCGCCCTGAAATCTATGAGTTTGATGACCTTATCTTAGATACAGGCGCACGCCAGGCCAAGCGCGGTACGCGCGTGATCCAACTGACCGGCAAAGAATATGAACTGCTTGAGTTCTTCATGCGCCACCCTCGCCAGGTGCTAACCCGCGAAATGATCTACGAAGAGGTGTGGGGCTACGATTTTGGTGGAGATAGCAACATCATTGAGGTGTACATCCGATACCTGCGCCAAAAATTGGAGAATGAAGACGAACCCCGCCTGATCCATACCATGCGCGGGATGGGATACGTCCTTCGAGAACACGAGTAGGAGGAGCCAGGCTTCTCGTATGTCTTTACAAATTCGGTTGGCAGGCTTTTACACTGCCCTGGTCGGGCTGGTGCTGATAGCGTTTGGGTGGGCTGTTTACGCACAATCTTCCGAAATCTTAAACCAACAAATCGATGTGCGTTTGGATTCTGCGATCAAAGACGCAGGTACGGCTTTGCGTACCCAAAGCGGTCAAGATAGCCTGATCACCTACGATGCCAGTATTCTCTTGCAGTTATACGACAATAACGGGGAATTGGTCAATTCGACCAATACCACCGATTCACAGCTTGCCGGGAATGTGGTTGACCCCGAAGGGTTGGCCCTGGTCTTGGAGAGCCGCCAGCGCAGGTTGGTGGAACTGGTGCGCGATAATTTCCACTATAAAGCATTATCCGTCCCCATGATGGTGGATGGTTCCCAGGTTGGCGTGCTGCAAGCTGGCACCAGTCTGGCGCAGGTCGATCAACTGCGGGCAGATTTGCTCCGCTCTCTGGTCATCACTGGCTTTCTGATCACTACCCTGGCAGCCTCTTTTGGCTATTACACTGCCCGCTCTGCCCTCATCCCCTTGCTAACAGCTACTGAAATTGCCACCGAGATCACCAGTTCGGACGACCTTTCCTTGCGCATACCGCAAACCCGGCGCCCTCCTGATGAAATCGGTTCTCTCATCCTGGCCTTTAACCAAACGATGGAAAGGCTGGAGCATTTGTTCAATGCCCAGCGCCGCTTCCTGGCAGATGTCAGCCACGAACTGCGCACGCCTCTGACGGTTTTGCAGGGCAATGCGGGTCTGATGCGCAAAATGGGTGAATTTGACCTGCCGGCGATTGAAAGCATGGAGAAAGAAATTGCCCGCCTGACCCGCATGGTGGAAGATTTGCTGCTTATGGCGCAGGCCGAATCGGGTAAGTTGGAGATGGATTTCTCGATGGTGGAGTTGGATACCGTGTTAATCGATGTTTACCAGCAAATGCGCGTGATGGCAGGGGAAGGCAAACAGCTGGTGATTGAAGATATCGACCAGGTGCAGGTGTACGGCGACCGGGATCGCTTGAAGCAGGTGCTGCTCAATCTGGTGAGCAATGCGATCAAGTTTACCGGGCCGGATGGGATCATCTTCCTCAAGTTGGGAAAAATAGAAGGCCAGGCTTATCTTTCCGTACAGGACAACGGCCCCGGCATCCACCCGGACGACTTGCAGCATATTTTTGAGCGTTTTTACCGGGCAGAAAAATCGCGCGCAAAATTTATTGATTATGACCAGAAAGGTTTTGGACTTGGCTTATCGATTGCCTATTGGATTATGATACGGCACGATGGGCGCATAGAAGTCGAATCTGAATATGGCAATGGAGCCACATTTACCATGTGGCTCCCAACTTCCGAAGGTCTCAAATAAACGCTATGGTGTGATCCCCAGGGCTTCGTTGGCCTGGTTGCATAAGCTGTATCCCCCGGCACCCATCCATTCATCCAGGCGGGTGCTGTTTTGTTTCCCTTTGGAGGCTTCGTCGTAGATACCTGTGCCCCAATGTACATAGCGGATGGTTTCTTGCGGCCAATTGATCTCGGCTTTGGCGGCTGTGCCAATCCCGCCGTTGTACGAGGCGAAGGCCAGCCGGATGTCGCTGTTATAGGTCTGTAAGGCTTTTTCCAGGTACCCGATTCCGCGTTTGGCGTTGGTGTTCGGCTTATAGGGGTCTTCCCCGACAGCAAAGTGATAGGGCATCACCTGGAATAACCCCATCGCCCCGGCGTGCGAAGTGGCATGTGGGTCGCCGCACGATTCAATTTGCATTACCGTAGCCAATAAGTTGGGGTCAATCCCAAAATTATCCGCCCAGCGGATTATGTCGTCTTCCCAATAAAGCACGGAGGGGGCAAAGAAGGGCGCAAGCGAAGAACTTTGGTTGGATGACTTTGCGTTGCTTTCAATTGCTGCCTCATCTTCGGGCGCTTTGGCGTGTACGGGGGCAAGTTCGATGGTCAGCTCCCACGGGCGGGAGGTCTCCCCGGTGGTGAGCCGGAAAAAGCCAAGCACTCCAAAAGCGATCAGCAAGAGGGTTAGTAAAGTGGAAAAACAACCTCCACGCGCGGGGGTGGAGGCTGCTTCCTCGTAATAATATTCTTCGTCTTCTTCGTAATACGGATAATAGTCATCCATGTGTTGGGTACCTGATAATTGGTTTCAAAGGGCTATCGCTCAATGGGTATTATCCCATATAGTCTTGATTGCGATAGTCGTTTGAGCTGCTGCGGGATTTCGCCTGCATAGAAACAGGGTGATAAGTCGGTTCTGGCCGGTTGGGTTTGGCTGCCGGGCGGAACGATTTTTGTGCCTGGGCTGCGGGCCGTTGGGTGGCAGCCGGGCGGGAGTAGCTGGTGCGCGGGGCGCGGGTAGTTGCTTGGGTGTTCACGGGCATGCTTTTATGGGGGCGTCGGGAATCATCCTGAGAGAACAACCGCTCGCCGGCCACGCTGAACGTGCCGATGATCAATACCCGGATCAGCCATACCATCACAGCCACAAAAATGGGAACCACTTTGAGCATGGTTTCTCTGGCGACGACGGCGTTTCCCAACGAGTCGTGGTTGATGATCGCAACCGAGACACCCCACCAGGTGAGGGAGGCGTTCATCGTGGCGGCCAGCAGCCAGGCACCAAATAGATACCAGACTTCATTGGGTTCATCTGCGCCTTGCTCGGGGGTGAACAACCGGGCGATCCCGGCAAAGTCGATTCCACAGAAGGCGATTGCCAGGATGGTCGACCAGCGCATGCCGGCGAAGCGTAAATCTCCGAGCAGGTCAGCCATTGCAAATTCGGTGGTGCTGTAATTGAAGATTTCAAAGGCGATCAGGGCGCCAAGGATCAGGATGCCCCAAACCAGCCCGCGGCTGATACGGTTCCCCTTTAAAAGTTTGGAAAGATTGATTGGATTAGCCATTTGGGACCTCCTAAGTCCAATGTTCGAATAATTAGAACATTCGTTCTTTTCAGGATTATAGAACAACTGTACTAAGAAGTCAATAGGGAATCATCCGATTAAAGGAAATTGGCTGTTGGAAAAATAAGAATTTATTGAGGTTGAGTAGGATGAGGATGAGTGTAGAGGTCGTTCAGGACTGCGCTTTTTCTTCCCATTCCGTTCGCAGCATGCCGTAGCGGACGCGGTCCAGCCATTCCCCCTGCCAGTGCACCAGCTCGCGTTCGCGTCCCTCGTAGGTAAAGCCAAGTTTTTCGGCCACCCGCATCATGCGCGGGTTCAGCGACCAGGTATGTATCTCAATCTTGTGGATGGTGCTGTTGCCAAACAGGTATTCGAACCACAACTGTACCGCGTGTGTGCCTAAACCGCTGTTGAGCATTTCGTCTTCACAGATGTCGATGCCGATGTACCAGACTTTTGGAAAGCGGTCATTGCCGTACCGGCTGACCCAGCCGATGGGGGTATTGTCGGTTAAAGCGATTGCGGCACGTTTACGCGGTGTGGGCAGGGGCTTGTCTAAGGAAGAAAAGAAATCTCCTTTGGCTTTCCTCTCTTGGGCCGGGCTGTACTTGACCGAAATCCCCTCCCAGGGGGCGTCGTAATAGCGCCATTCTCCGCTGGTTTGCCAGCGCACGTAGGCGGCGGCATCTGTAACGATCCAATCTCGCAGCAGGACATGTTCATTTTGCGCTAAAGGGGCAGGGCTCATTGTCCGGTGTCCTCTCGTACGATTTGTTCCTGTGCCTGGGTCTCGATGGCGGGGAAGAACTGGCGCACCCAATCAATGGCTTCCTGACCGCCCAAGCCTAAAATGCGGCGTGCCAGCAGGGCAATGAACATCCCTGTGCGCCCGCGCCCGGCAAAACAGTGGATGGCGATTTGCTCGCCCGCGTTGGCTTTGTCAATCACCTGCTGTAAGGTGGCATGCAGTGCATCCAGGTTGTCCGGCGTGTCAAAATCCACAATGGGGAAATGGATCACCTCGATCTTGTTTTTGCGGTATACGCTTTTCAAATCCCGGTTGGCGCGCAGGTTATCTTCCCCCGGTTCAATCAGCATCACCACGGTCTCAATCCCGGCTTGCAGGTATTCTTCCATTGTGGTGCCACCCAGGTCGAAGGTAGCAAACGGCATCGGGCTGCGATAGATGCTGCCCGGCAGGTCAAAGGGGATTGGGGTGAGGTTAGTCATGGTCGTTTTCCTCAAGGGAAGAGGCTGTCCCTTGTTTGGGTTGTAAGAGGGTGAGTTTTTTTAATAGCCGCTTATGCCAAGGGAGCAGGGTGTCTTTGATCGGCGCGGCTTCAATATGATGGAACGCCAAACGCGGCAAAAAGGCGCGCAGCCGGGCCAGGAAAAGGTTAAAATGCTGCTTTTTAGTCATTGTCCACCCGGACTCGGCCAATGCCACCAGCCGCGGGAAGGTCTGGTAATCCAGTCGTGCCCGGTTGGGCACCCACTCCGTCCACAGCAATCCCTCCATACCCAACATATTTTTTTCGGGCGGCCCGGCCAGCTCTGCGGGGAGCGGGTCAAAAGCGTAGGTTTCATCCAGGGGGAGCAGTTTGTAGGCGTGGTCTAAATAAGTGCGTAAATAGGTGGAATTGATCATTTTGCGCCCGTCGCGAACTGCCTGGAAGATTTTCTTCTGGTTCCCTTTCCAGAAATGCACAATTGCAGAACGTGTGATCTCCGGGTGATAGGCATCACTCCAGAAAATGATTGTTTTTCCGGCTTCGGCCAGCAGCGCTGCCGCCCAATTGGTCAACCAGACCTGGAGCGCATCTTCATCTTTCAAACCCAGGTCTTGAATTTTTTGTTGGCAGTCCGGGCATTGTTTCCAATTCTTTTTGGGTGCCTCATCCCCGCCGATATGCAGATAGGGCGCAGGGAAAAGGGCGGCAACTTCGTTGAGCACGTTTTCTAAAAAGGTATAGGTGCTTTCTTTCCCGGCACAGTAAATGTCGGTGAAGATGCCAAAGCGGGTGGCAACTTCTACCGGCTGACCGGTGCAGCCCAGTTCGGGGTAGGCCGCCAGCGCGGCGCTGGCGTGGCCGGGCAGTTCGATCTCCGGGATCACCATGATATGCCGTTCCTGCGCATAGTTAATGATCTCCCGAATCTCATCCTGGGTGTAAAACCCGGCGTGCGGCTGTGCGTCATGTTTGCGGCTGAGGAAGGGATTGCCCACCACCGTGCCGGGGCGTACGCTGCCGATCTCGGTTAATTGGGGATACTGCTTGATCTCGATCCGCCAGCCCTGGTCATCGGTCAAATGCCAATGGAAACGGTTGAGTTTTAATTTTGCCATCTGGTCAAGGATGTCTTTAACCGTTTCTTTGCCCTGGAAGTGGCGCGCTTCGTCCAGCATGTAGCCGCGCCAGGGGAAGCGCGGATAGTCCATGAGCGTGATGTAGGGTATTTCCCAGGTCGCGTCGGGCGCCAATTCTCGGCTTTCAATCTCTACGGGCAGCAGTTGCCGCAGGGTTTGGATGCCGTAGAACACACCCACCGGGGTGTTGGCGTAGATTTGCGCTTTTCCGGGGTTGACTTCGATGCGGTACCCCTCTTCGCCGTAATCCTCTTCGATGGCGTCCAGAAAGAGGTGGATGCCTTTCCCTTCCGGATCCATTTCTTCAATCGGGAAAGGGTAACCGGTAGGCGGGGAGAGCAGCGTTTGCAGGTAGGCGGCATTTGCCTGGTTAGGCGCGTCTGTAAAAATAGGGGTCTCTGCGGTCAGCAGAAAGGCCCCCATTTTGGGCATCACTTTAAAGGGTTGGGGTATGATTTGATTTTTGGTCAAAGGCGAGTTTAACTTTCCTGATGTTCGGAGGTGAATACATGGGCATACAGGTTGGCAATCCACTGTTTGCCGTCTTGGGTCATGCGCAGGTATTTGAGCGCATCGGTAATGTAGGGGTTGACCACATTCCAGAAGAAGGTCGCATACCCGCGGCGCAGGTCGGCGGGCACTTTGTAGCCCAGGCTTTCGTTTGAGTTGGTCTCTTGAAATTCGTAGAACAAGGCCGGGGTTTTGATCAGATAATTGGGGTCTCCCAACTGCCCGATGAAATCGGCCGCCCGCGTCAACCCGGCCAGCCCGCTGGTGTCCTGGTAGGCTTCATCATCCGGGGGCGGGAAGCGGGTCATTTCAATATAGGAGGCAATTCGCTCCACGTCGATCACGGAGCCAAAATTTTGCAGCAGCTTTTTGCCAAAGCGCTCACGCACGAACATTTTGCTGCGGTCTACATGGTAGGGGGTTAAGGCAATGTCGGTGCCGCCGTCCGGCAGTTCGACCATTTCATCGCCCACGCCAGAAGCAAATAAAACGCCGTTGTCTTTTTCCAGCACGCCGCGCACATAACCGATATCGTGGCACAGCAGGGCGATAGAAAAATGCAGCCAGTCTTCCGGGGAAATTTCGCCTTCGGAGAGATGCTTGCCTTCCAAGATGGCCTGCCCGGCCATGGTCACCAGGATGGTATGCTCCAGGTTGTGGTAGAGGGCATCGGTGTTGGCAATGTTTTCGGAAACCAGGCGGGCGGTCCACCCGATCACATTACCGATTTCAAACTGCATCTCGCTGTAAGTGCGGTAATAGGCCTTTTTCAGCTGTTCTACAAAGTGATCCGTTGTCAGGCGATATAAGTTGAGCATGCTTACTCTCCTAAATAGGCGGAAATGACTTTTTTATTATACGATGGAGGACACACTTTGGGCATAGGATATCGGTAGCAATTTCTGGTCAGGATTCATCTTGGCTTAATCCAATTGTACGGTTTGCCACTGTACAATGTGGGTACAGCAATCATGATGAGGAGGAATCCATGTCCCTTGAAAAGGTTGGAATTACTCTAAAAGAGGTTGGGGGGATGCCGTTTGCCAGCATCCGCGCCAATGTGAAAGACCGCGACCAGGTCGGCGCATTGATCGAAGAACTGCGCCAATCTATCTTGGAAGGGAACATTGCCGGGCCGGCCTGGATGATCCGTTATTTTGTGCACAGCTATGCCGAGGGTTTTGATGCCGAAATCGGCTTCCCGGTGATTCAGCCTGTAGAGACTGCCAGGATCACCACCCGCATGCTGCCTACACTGGAAGTACTTGCCAAAGTTAGTCCCGGTGTTGGCGCGCCGCTCGGCGAGACCTATCAGGCGCTGTTCTCCTTGCAGCAATCGCACGGTCTGATCTCGGATGAATACCTGATTGAAATCTTTATAGATAACGATGACCCGCAGGGGAACCAGATTGAAGTGTGCCTGGTGCGCCACCAATGGGAGCAGCTCTTCCGCGAGAGTCTGACCAGGGAAATGGGGACAGTGGTGGGCGAAGCGGTTTTACCGGGGGATAACCTTATCTTTGTGGATTCCTTGATTGATGAACGTTTCAAATGGGCCAAAGCAGCCGTTGACCGCCTGGATAAAGTGTCCGATGACTACCAGCGTTATGAGGTGCTGTCCGCTTGTTCGCACATCTTTCCCCCGGCGCAAGCCGAGAAACTGCGGATTGTGTACCAACAGGAATTTGCCCATACGGGGAATATGCAGCTGGCAGTCGATCAGGTGATCCAATTCATGAGCGATGACCCCGGCTGGCCTTCCGGCAATACGTACCGGGAGGGGAATATCATTTACACCACCAAACGGCCGAGCGACCCAGAGGGGTACGCTAGGGCGACCACCAACCTTGAACGCAAGCAGGCCTACTGCTTTTGTCCCATCATCAGCGCCCACCTGGAAGATGGCATGTCGCCTACCTTTTGCTACTGCTCCGCAGGCTGGGAACGTAAGCAGTGGGAGACCGCGCTGAACGAGCGCGTCCGGGTAGATATTGTCAAATCTCTGCTAAAAGGGAATGAGGTGTGTACCTTCGCCGTCCACTTGCCCAATCAAAGTTGATTTGAGCCAATCGAGATAGAAGGTTATCTCCGTTTCAAGATTGAGAAGGTAAAGTCGAATTTCTGGCCTTCTTCGGCCGGGAAAAATTGTTCCAATTCTACCGCCCAGCTGTCCATGTCATAGAGTGGGAAGAAGGTATCCCCTTCAAGGGTGGTGTGTACGCGGGTGAAATAAATGCGGTCTGCCATGGGAAGCGCTATCTGGTAAACGGATGCCCCGCCGCCAATGAAAATTTCATCATCCCCGGCTGCGCGGGCAATTTTTAGGGCTTGCACCAGGTTTTCGGCTGTCTGGCAGCCGGGTGCCTGGAAGTCGGTCTGCCGCGAAAGCACCACCATGCTGCGTTGCGGTAAAGGCTTGCCGATGGATTGGTAGGTCTTGCGCCCCATGATCAGGTGATGCCCGGTGGTCAGGCGTTTGAACATTTTCAAATCTTTGGGCAGGTGCCAGGGAATCTGCCCGTCTATCCCAATCACGTTGTTTTCGCTGGCAGCCACGATCAATGAGATCATCATACTGAAATCTCCGCTTTTATATGGGGGTGTGCCTGGTAATTGACCAGCTCAAAATCCTGGTAGCTGAAGGAATCAATATCCCGGATGTCGGGGTTGATCTTCATTTGCGGCAGGGGGTAAGGCCGGCGGGCAAGTTGGGTTTCGGCTTGGTCAATATGGTTGGTGTATAGATGCGCATCTCCGAAGGTATGCACGAAATCGCCCAATTCCAGCCCGGTCACCTGGGCGATCATCATTGTCAGCAGGGCGTACGAGCTGATGTTGAACGGCACGCCCAAAAAGATGTCTGCTGAACGCTGGTACAGCTGGCAGGAGAGTTTATTTTCTGCCACGTAGAATTGAAAGAACATGTGGCAGGGGGGTAAGGCCATCTGGTCCACTTCGGTCACATTCCAGGCGTTAACGATATGCCGCCGGGAATAGGGCTTTTCTTTGATCTGGGTGATCACCTGGCTGATCTGGTCGACTGCTTTGTGGTCGGCGCCTTCCCAATTGCGCCACTGCACGCCGTAGATCGGGCCTAAATCTCCGTTTTCGTCCGCCCATTCATTCCAGATGCGTACCCCGTTTTGCTGCAAATAGCGCACATTGGAATCGCCCCGGAGGAACCACAGCAGTTCGTGGATCACCGACTTGAGGTGGATTTTTTTGGTCGTCACGATTGGGAATCCCTGATTGAGGTCAAAGCGCATTTGGTAGCCGAACACAGAGCGTGTGCCGGTGCCGGTGCGGTCTTCCTTCTGCACCCCGTTTTGGAGGACATAGGATAATAGGTCCAGGTATTGTTGCATCTTCCTCTCCTTGCTGGAAATGGATAAACTGGAGGTATTGTTCTATTTTACCCCATGATAGATTAAGTGTGCTTTCCTCCATTTCTCTTTCTTTCTATGCACGTTTGGATAATCCAAAATTGTCATTCTGATTGAGGCGATTGTCAGATCGGCGAAAGAAGAATCTCGATAAACCTACCTTTCTACCTGCGGCAATCTACCGAATCATTACCACCGTAATCGCAATGGTGTTAAAACTTTAATATCATTTCTAACACCCTCATCTGTCAGAAAAAGGCAATTTCTCTTTTACGGCCGGTACCCTCTATAAAGATGATAATTCTCTCCGAGATTCTTCTGTCGCCGGGCTTTCGCCCAGCGCCATCAGAATGACAACGAGGTGGCAGCCAATTACGCTTGAGAATCCTTATTTACCCTGATGAATTTATACAACTAAACGCCGCCCAATTAAATAAAAAAGGCCGGGCTGTCAGATAACCCGGCCTCAAAAAACGTATGCGAAGCGGTGGTTAGATCCAGCCGCGCAGCTGCATGGCAGCTACCACACGCCCAATCGAAACCATATAAGCGGCATCACGCATGTAAACCTTTTCCCCGGCAGACAGTTTCAGCACGCTTTCAAAAGCGCTGGAAATCTTGAAATCCAACTTATCAAGCACTTCCTGCTTGGACCAATAATAGTTCATGTCGTTCTGCACGCTCTCGAAGTAGGAAACGGTCACACCGCCCGAGTTGCATAAGAAGTCCGGGATCACGAAGATGCCGTTACTCTCAAAGAGGGCATCTGCTTCCAGAGTGGTCGGCCCGTTGGCGCCTTCTGCCACGATCTTTACCCGGTCGCTGACCTTCTGCACAGACTCGGCGTTGATCTGCCCTTCCAATGCGGCGGGGATCAACACATCCACGTCCTTTTCAATCCAGGCATCGCCGTCTTCAATCTTGTACCCGGCGGCAGTGGCTTTTTCTTTGCTGATCGAGCCGTACTGGTCGGTGATCGACTGCAAGAAAACGGGGTCAATCCCGTCGTCCTTGCTGACCGTGTAGGAGGTGCGGTCTTCCCGATCCCAATAGGAAACGCAGACCACTTTGCCGCCCAACTGTTGGGTGAAACCGATGGCTGCATATTGGGCCACATTCCCAAAGCCCTGGATCGCTGCAGTAGCCTTGGTGGAGTCCATTTTTAAGTGTTTCATTGCTTCACGGATGGTATAGACCACACCAAAACCGGTCGCTTCGGTTCGCCCTAAGGACCCGCCGCCTTCCAGCGGTTTACCTGTAATAACGCCAGGGGTGAACTGGCCGACCAGCTTAGAGTATTCATCCATCATCCACCCCATCATCTGGGGTGTGGTGCCAACGTCAGGAGCGGGTACATCCTGCCGCGGGCCAATATTGCGGTAAATCTGTCCTATCCAACCACGACACAGTCTCTCTTTTTCTGTGATCGATATTGTTGCCGGATCTACAACTACCCCACCTTTCCCGCCGCCAAGCGGGATGTCTACCACGGCACATTTCCAGGTCATCCACATTGCCAGCGCCCGGACGGTGTCAATCGTCTCGGCCGCATGGAAGCGGATACCGCCCTTTGAGGGGCCTCTGGCATCACTATGTTGGACGCGGAACCCATTAAAAGTGCGAAGGCTGCCATCGTCCATGCGCACGGGCACCTGGAAGTGGTATTCCCGTGTCGGCCAGCGCAGTACCTCGCGTACGTCTGGGTCTAGGTTGAGAAGTTCTGCAACGTCATCGAACTGCTTCTGTGCCATTTTAAAGGCATTGGTCATTTCACCCATATTTGGATTTACTCCTTAGGTATAGTTTTTTGCCCGCTTTTATTGGCAGGCAGAATTAAATAAGGCTGAACAGTTGCCGTTCAGCCTTATAAAACATAGACGGGCACCTCGGAAGGTACCCGTCCAAAGCTTCTTCAATCTTCAGTTGTGGGAGCTGTATCCCATTCATGCGTGCACTTCTCGATTGTGAAGAGTTATCCATACAATATCTAAGATTTCACTCAAAGTCAAGGGTTAAACACACCGTTAAATATACACTAATATTCGGTTAATTATCCGGCGAGCTGACCACGAAATTGTCAAAGCGCACGATCAGATGGGCGTTCTCCCAGGTGCCGGCCAGCAGCCCGGCATCGCCGTAGGTCAGGTCGCTGTCCTGCGCTTCGGCAATCACCGTGCCGTTGAGGATCAGGGAAAGGGTGTTCCCCACACAGGCTGCCGTCAGGTGTCCGCCGTTGGCATATTGGTCTACGATACTGGAACTTTCCCAGTTGACCAGCGGGACGTACTCCCCGGCAATATACTTCCAGATGGCGTAATAGCCGTCTTCCGAAATTTCTAGCCCGTAAAAATTGTCTGCATCCTGGTAGCGGCAGATGATGCCAAAATCGCCATCCCCGGCGGGCTGGTAAATGCTGGCATCCACATCAATGATCGTGTCGGTGAAGTTTTCGCCTGCAATACCCCAGATGAAGTATTCTGATTGCAGCAGCTCAATCTGTAATTGTGCATCGGCATAGGTCACAGTCCCGGCTTCGCCTTCAGAAGTCCACAACCCGCCTGGGGTTGAAAAATCGTCCTGGAAGATGACAGAACCTTCGGTGGGCATCTCGTTGCTGGCAACCGGGGTCGGTTCCGCCTCATTGATGGCTACCACACCTTGTTTGGCGGCATCAATTAAAGGGAGTGCGAGGTTGACCGGGCGCATGGCGTTGATAAAACCACCGGTCGGCACGCAGTTATCCAATTCGTCAATATAGCCGTCTCGGTTGGTATCCACCAGGGTGCGGCAGTCTACATACTGGTCGTCTCCGCCATAGCCCAGTTGGGTGGGGATGCCGATCAGGTAGCCTTCCGAATCAATCGCCAACCCGCCGCTGTTGCCGCCGGCAATCGTGGCCGATGTTTTGATGAATGCCCGGTCGCCGTAAACCGCCTCGGAGGTAAATCCAGAGACTTCACCGCGGGTCAGGGTGATCGTTTCGCCGCCAATGCCGGGGTAACCGAGGATGGTAATATCATCCCCCAGCCGCAAGGTGTCTGCATCCCCAAGGGGCACATAGGGCAGGTTGAGGTTGGCATGATCTACCGGGTTGTAATCCAGATCGGTGGTGATGCGCAGCACGGCAATATCCAGGGCTTCATCGGCTTGCAGCACCTCTGCAAAATAGAGCGCGTCGGGTGGGCGGTCTTCCTGGGCAGAAAACGCAATTGCCAGCGCATCGACCTGATAGTAGCGGTCTGAGAGCACCACATGCGCATTGGTCAGGACCAATCCGTCAGGGGTGATGACGGTGCCGGAGCCTGTCCAACCCGGCACCAGATCGTTGCCTTCATAATAGAGGGCAATGATCTGCACGACCGATTCAAACGGGATTGTACGGTTCCCTACCTGCGGCAGGGGCGTGGCGGCGTCTACCACTTCGGTGGCGGCTGAATCGCCGGAAGTGGCGGCGGGAGAAGTGTTGGTTGGCAGCACGAGGGCTGTATCTGAGGTGGCCGTAGCTGCATTGAAAAAGGAGCCAATGGCAGCCAGCCCGCCAACCCCGACAATAATACCGCCGCAAGCAAGGACAACGGCAATAATGCCGCAGGTTAACCACCGGTTACGATTTGATTTATCCATTTTTATACTCCATTGTTGACTGAACAAAATTCAGCACTTGCAGCCCTTGCTTTTGGATCGGATAGGCAAAAACTGCTTACAGTTTGCCGATAAAACGGGCAATCTTTTCCATGGCTTGTTCTATTTTCTCATAAGAAGTGGCGTAAGAAGCGCGCACAAATCCTTCGCCGCCGGGGCCAAAGGCAGAACCGGGCACCAAGGCGACATGCTCTTCCTGCAGCAGCCGGGTAGCAAAGGTATCATCATCCAGGCCGGTCACGCTCACTTTGGGGAAGGCGTAAAAAGCGCCGCGCGGTTCGAAGGTGGGCAGTCCAAATTCGTTGAAAGCATCCACGATCATCTGCCTCCGGCGGTTATACTCTGCCCGCATTTCCTGCACGAACGGCTCGCCTACCTGCAGGGCGGTCAGGGCAGCCATCTGGCTGGCCGAAGGGGCGCACATTACCGTATATTGGTGGATGCGCAGCAAAGCTTGCAGCAGTTCTTTGGGGGCGGCCGCATAGCCCACCCGCCAACCGGTCATGGCGTAATCTTTGGAGAAACCGCCGAGTAAAATCGTGCGTTTCCACATCCCCGGCAGGGAGGCAAAGCAAACGTGTTCTACACCGTACACCAGGCGGTCGTAAATTTCATCGGAGATGACGATCAGGTCGTGTTCTTCGGCGATTTTACCGATCTCGATCAAGGTCTCGCGGCTGGCAACCGCCCCGGTGGGGTTGTTGGGGTAGCCGATCAGGATCGCTTTGGTGCGCGGGGTGACCGCTTGCCGGATGGCTTCGATGTCAGGTTGGAAATCATCTTCGAATTTACTGGGGATTTCCACCGGCACGCCCCCGGCCAGGATCACTTCGGCCTGGTAGGAGACAAAGCACGGAGTGGGGACGATCACTTCCTCCCCATCTTCCAAGATGGCGGTCAGTGCCAGGTACAGCGCTTCGGAGACGCCCACGGAGATCATTACTTCTGTGGCAGGGTCATACTGTGCTTGATATTTGTCTGCCAGGTGATCTACAATTGCTTCCCGTAATTCATATACCCCTGCATTGGAGGTGTAGGCGGTGTTCCCGGCCAATAAAGAAGCAACCCCGCCGTCCAAGATTGGCTTGGGGGTCACAAAGTCAGGTTCTCCAATGCCTAAAGAAATCACTTCGGGCATTGTGGCGGCAATATCAAAGAATTTTCGGATGCCGGAAGGTTTCAGGGTGGCAACACGTGAGGCAATATATTTACTCGTCATCAGATTGGTTTGTTTCTCCTTATTGATTGGATTGGGCCGTACGCGGTTTATTAGTGTGTCTATCGTGAGAGGGCAAAGAAGGCGTGGGCCGTTCGCTTACCTGCCACGTATCTGTATCCTGCGTGTATGTAAGTTCAAAATCCCGGCCGCAGTCGGTGCGTACCAGGAACGTTTTGCCTTCTGGGGAAACCCATTCGGCGGCAATCGCTGCCACCGAAAAGGTTTGATCGTCAAACCCAAAAGATTCTGGCCGCTGCGCGTAGGTGTGACCAGAATAACATTTTACATCAGATACCTGCATTTGACAGAACCATTTCGTAACCGGTGCATTGCTGCTGCCGGTTACCGTTGGCTTTCAACCGTGGTGTCGTCTCCGATGTAGAGTTTGCCTTGATAATGTTTAACTTGAGAACGTTCGCCAATCAGCGATTGACGGATTTCGGAATGGCTTATTTGAGCACCGGTTTCGATGATCGTATCTTGCACGATGCTGTCGGTAATCTTGCAGTCTGCTCCAATCGAGACGAACGGCCCAATGGTGGCATGATGCACTTCAGCAGCCGGGTGGATGAAGACCGGTTCGTTGATTTTAACGTCCGCCCCCAGGGTGAGCTGCTGGTGGTTGGCACAGCCGTGGGTGAGCATGTATTGGTTGGTTTCCAGGATAGCGTCCGGCAATCCGGCATCCAGCCACACATCCACCTCTTTGGGGGACATTTTCAGCCCTTTGTCGAGCATCAGCTTGATTGCGTCTGCGATGTAGTATTCCCCTTTGGTGATGATCCCATCACTCAGTTGGGAATCGATGGCGGCCATAAAATCTTCGCCGTTGGCAAAGTAGTAGTAGCCGACCACAGCCAGATCGTTTTCCATGCTGTCTGGCTTTTCGATGATGTTGGTAATGTAACCGTCATCGCCCACATCCACCACGCCAAAGCGGCGCGGGTCTTCCACTTGTTTCACCCAGATGACACTTTCTTCCTGGTGGCTGGGGTCGAGCAAAAAGGACATGTCGTCCTGCACGATAGTATCGGAGAATAAGACCAGGGTGGGGCCTTCCATCACCTCGCGCGCCATGGCTATCGCATGGGTCTGGCCGAGCATTTCGGTCTGCACGTAGTAATAAGCCTCAACATCGGGATAAAAATCTGCCATATGTTCTTTGATCTGGTCGCCGAGGTAGCCGATAATAAATGCCAGGCGGCATTCACTCAGGTCGGCCGCAGTGGCGATAATATCTAAAACATGGTCCAGCACGGTTTTTCCGGCGGTGCTCACCAGGGGTTTGGGTTTGCTCCAGGTGTGCGGGCGCAGGCGGGTGCCGTAACCTGCCATGGGGATGACAACATTCAGTTTTCTGTTACTCAAACTTCCTCCTATCGATAATTATGGACAAAAACCGCCCGGATACGAGCCGGGTGTAAATGCTATATTAGCATTATACTCGCCCTCAAAGTGGGAGATGTCATATTCCAGCCATTCACGTGCTTCAGGAACGAGTTCAGACCAGTTATCAGGGTCAGAGAGTGTTAGATATTCCTGCCAGCCTTGTTCGCGCAGGCCTGCTTTATCGTACAGGAGCAATAAACTTGCCAGCGGCCCGATGACACTATCCGGATAAAATCCTTGGTTGTAGCTGGCTGTAATCGTGCGGCGGTATTGGTCTGCAAAGAAATCCAGGTTCAGGTCTGGGTTGGCAGAAAAATCCACATAGCTGTCTTGTTCTTCATCCCAAACGTAGAACCAGTTTGAAAAAGGCACGCCGGGGTATAGACAGTCATGCGTTTTCCATTGTGCGTCAATCACAAACAAGGGCATTGGCCCAAAGGTCCAATAGTCCCACAGACTTACCGGGCCGGGGAGATTTTTTGTCAGCTGTACAATTTCCCCTTCTGGACGGGCTTCAAAGATGTGCAGTTCACTATTCCAATAGTTATCGCCCCAATAGTAGCTTACGGCAATATCAGGGTAACCATTGCGGTTGACATCATCCCAGCCGCTTGCGTTGCAGAACAGCGTGGTGGAAAATTCCTCATTTTCTACCACTGAGCGGCGGTAATCGCTTTCTTGATTGAGGTCAAAATGGAAGATCAGGTCGGCCTGCGCGTCCCCGGTCTGGTAAAACAGGGTAACGCAGTTCTCATAATTCCCTTGGGATGATTGATACAACTGCATATAGTAGGTATTACCATCGATAGAATCGACACTCAACGAGTCGGCCGGGTTGGGAATATCGAACCGCGGCCCGCCAAATCGTTGGTCGTCCCACCCGGCAATCAAACTCCATCCGCTGGGAAAAGCGTTTTCCGGCTCATCTGCGGAAAAGAAAGCATGGAAAGGCACAATCGGGTAGTGTTCGTATCCATTGGCGACCAGATCTTCTACAAAGGAAGAAGAAACAGGCGGCAGTGTGGATAAGGGCGAATTTTCCGAAAAGGACGTTTCGGTGGGCGGCAGCAGTGTTTCGGTGGCAGTAGGCTGCGGTGAGGGCGTGAAAGTGGGGGCGGAGGTTTGTGCAGCTGTGGCGCTGGGTGGCGCTGTGGGGATGAAGGTGGGTTCTGGGGGCGCTGCACTGCACGCTGCAAGCAGCAGTATAAGGATTAAGAATAAGCTGGTTTTCTTCATGGGTGTCCCTCTTACCTGGTGTTGGATGCAGCAAAAATCTTCGTTATAGTTTCCGGCAAACCAGCAGTCCTTTCCCAACCGGGATGATGATGCTGTCTATGCTTTCATCATTTTCAACGTTCGTGAGGAAGGACGCCAGTTCTGTTTCGTGGCTGACGGCATTGTCGACAATGAAAAGACCGCCCGGCACCAGATGCGGGGTCAGGCGTTCGTAAACCTCCTGGTACATTTCTTTTTCGCAGTCCAGGAAGCCCAAGGCGATTTCACCATAATCTTCAATGTGCCCGCGGGCATCGCCGTTCTTCAATTCCACCACGTCTTCAACTTTGGCTTTTTTAAAGGTTTCGCGCGCCAGGGCGGCTTTATCGGGCAGCAGTTCAAAGGTAAAAATTTTTGCGCCGCAGGCCCGTGCCGCCAGGCTGAGCCATAAGGTGGAATATCCGGCGCTGGTGCCGATCTCCAGCCAGGCGCCATTTTTTGGGGCGCTGGCGGCGATAAAGGCAAGTGTTTTGCCGGTTTCTGGGGGGATTTGGCGCAGACGTTTGAGGTGCGGGGTGCCATCCTGGCGGTCCCGAGTATCTGTTTCTTCCAATTCCCGCATACGGTCTAAGATTGCTTTTGGTATATGATGGAACATGTGCTCTCCATATTAATCGGTCAATCTGGCTCCAATTTTACCAGCCCTTTATTCCCTGGGTGCGTACCGGCGGCTGCCCACCGGTACGCACAGGTTGCTTTACCGGAACAAAGTTCGCTCGAACTTTGTTAGGCGAATTTCAGTTTTTACCGTTTAGCTGTGCCCCAACACGGGATGCGGCACATAAGGGGCTTCCAACTGTGCCATTTCTTCGGGGGTCAGGCTGATTTCCAGGGCTTGTACGGCTTCTTCCAACTGGTACATTTTGGTGGCGCCGATGATCGGGGCGGTGATGCCGGGTTTGTGCAGCAACCAGGCCAGGGCCAGCTGGGCTGGCTTGACGCCTTTTTCTTCGGCCATCTTGGTGAGTACATCCAGCACGGCAAAGTCGCTCTCCTGGTAGTACATGTCGTGGGCAAATTTATCGCTGTGGGCGCGTTTGGTGTCGCCGCTTTTGTCTCTGGTGCGTACCCCGGCTAAAAAGCCGCGGGCTAGGGGGCTCCACGGGATAATGCCGATGCCTTCTTCCAGGCAGACTTTGTTCATCTCACGTTCTTCTTCGCGGTAGACCAGGTTGTAGTGATTCTGCATAGACACAAAGCGGCTCCAACCGTGCAGGTCTGCCAGGTAGAGCGAGCGGGTGAACTGGTAGGCATACATGCTGGATGCGCCGATATAGCGCACTTTGCCCGAACGCACCAGGTCGTGCAGGGCTTCCAGGGTTTCTTCGATGGGGGTTTCGCTGTCCCAGCGGTGGATCTGGTATAGGTCGATGTAGTCTGTGCCCAGGTTGCGCAGCGAATTTTCTACGCCCGCCATGATGTGCTTGCGGGAAAGCCCGGCCTGGTTGGGTTTGTCGCCCATCGGGTGATAGACTTTGGTGGCAAGCACGATCTCGTCGCGTTTGGCGAAGTCTTTCAATGCCCGGCCGGTCACCTGCTCGCTGACGCCCAGCGAGTACATGTCGGCGGTATCGAAGAAGTTGATCCCCAATTCCAGGGCGCGCTGCACAAAGGGGCGGCTGTCTTCTTCATCCAGCACCCAGTCGCGCCATTTAGAAGTGCCGTAGCTCATCATGCCCAGGCAAATGCGGGATACTTTAAGTCCTGATTTCCCTAAATTGGTATATTCCATTGTGTAATCCTTTGTTGATGGTGGTGTAATATTTTTGTATTAATCATACTCTATACTGGTATCAGATAGAGGTAAACAGATTGTTTAAAGCTGCCCAAATACACGCATCCATGCAATCTCAATCTGGCTGCCCGCTTGTGATTACCCTTCCTGGAATAGAGTATACTATTCTTAAACCATTGACGAAAAGCATTTGAAACGATTTTTCGCAATCTATCTATGAGGGACAGGAGGTAATCGATGACAAAATATACATTTTTAGGGCACGGTACGCATTTGATCGAAACCGGCGGCTACAAGCTCTTGGTGGACCCCTTCTTTGCCGGGAACCCGGCAGCCCCCTTTGGCGCCGATCAGGCCGACACCGATTTTATCTTTGTCAGCCACGGGCACGGCGACCATGTTGGTGATGCGGTGGCAATTGCCAAACGCACCGGCGCATTGGTAATTGCCAATGCGGAGATTGCCGGTTGGTTCGGCAAGCAGGATGTGAAAGCACATGCCCAACATATCGGCGGCGGTTACCAGCATCCCTTTGGGTACCTTAAGCTGACGATTGCTTTCCACGGCTCTGGCCTGCCAGATGGCTCGAACGGCGGCAACCCGGCCGGGATGCTGCTGACGACCAAGGACTACAAGAAGATTTACCTGGCCTGTGATACCGGCTTTTTTGGCGACATGAAATATATTGGCGAGGACGGGCTGGATTTGGCCGTATTGCCCATTGGCGATAACTTCACCATGGGGCCGGCGGATGCTCTCAAAGCTGTCAAACTGCTGGAACCCACCCATGTGATTCCCTGCCACTACAACACCTGGCCGCCAATCGAGCAGGATGCCGAAGCCTGGATAGAGCAGGTCGCTGCTGAAACAGACGCGGAGCCGCACATTTTGGCGCCAGGAGAAAGTTTTACTTTATAAATATATTACCCATAAATCATACAACCTGGAGTAACCATGTTCAAAGACCTTTCAGACCGTAGAAGTGAAGAAGCCCGCATGAAAAGTGAAGGCCGGCTGCCCCCCGGACAGTCGCTGACCCAAAAGTTCCCTGTGCTGCATTTTGGCCCGGTGCCCACCTTTAACCCCTCTACCTGGGATTTGAAGGTATGGGGTGAAGTGGAAGAGGAAGTGCGCTGGACATGGGATCAATTCCAGAAGCTGCCTACCACCACCCTGAAGATGGATATTCACTGTGTGACCAAGTGGAGCAAGTTTAATACAACTTGGTCAGGCGTTTCTGTGAAAACGTTGCTTGATGAAGGCTTCATCAAGCTAAAACCTGAGGCGGCTTATGTGGTGCAGCATGCTGAATATGGTTTTACCGTCAACCTGCCGTTGGATGTGGTCTTGAGTGAGAATTTCTTGCTGGCGACCCATTTTGAAGGCGAACCGATCACGCCCGACCACGGCTACCCGCTGCGCGGCATTGTCGGCTATATTCCCCAACGGGACGACTTGATGACCCCCTATTTCTGGAAAGGCGCCAAGTGGCTGCGCTCGCTGGAGTTTCGCGCCACCGATAAGCCCGGCTTTTGGGAACAGGCAGGCTATCATAATGAAGCCGATGTGTGGAAAGAACAGCGCATGGGCGGGTGGTAGACCGGACAGGGTGCGGTCTTGGTTGTTCTTCTTCCCCAATCGTAGTTTAGGACTTCGATATTTTCCCCAAGGGACATCATCTCCCTTGGGGTTTCTCTTGGTGCAGTGGAGTTTGAGTTGATGTCGGATCGGATCAAATTTCTAGAGGGCATGCTGCTGGCATTCTGCATGCTGGCGCTCTCGGCGTGCGGCGCACAGCCTGCTGCCAACCCAACTGGGGCGGCCACCGATACGCTTTGGCCCACATTAACTGTGCCGCCCTTGCCCACCCTCACGCCCTGGTCTACCAAAACGCCAAAACCTACCCTGACCCCGACGATCACCCTCACACCTACCGCCACCCCACTGACTTGCTGGCAAACCCCCGGCGAGGTGACCGCCGATGTGGTGCCGAGTAGGCTGTTAATCGAAGATGTTGAAGTGCTGGTTTATCTGCCGCCCTGCTACCAGCAGCAGCCGGAACGCTATTACCCGACCCTGTACATGATCCACGGGCAAAGCTTTAACCAGGATCAGTGGGTGCGTCTGGGAATTACCGACCTGGCAGATGAATGGATTGCCTCTGGCGAGTCGCTGCCTTTCATTATTGTGATGCCCTATGTCAGCGATTGGCGCGAGCCTTCCGAATTTTCTTTTGGGCGGGCGCTGGCGGAGGAAGTGCTGCCCTATATTGAAAGCCACTACCGCGCCGTGCCGCAGCGATTGGATCGGGCGGTGGGCGGCCTTTCGCGCGGGGCAAGCTGGTCGCTGCACCTGGGCTTGAAATACCCTGACTTATTTGCTTCTTTGGGGGCGCATAGTTTGCCGATCTTCTATGAAGATGCGCCCAAGGTGCCGGTTTGGCTGGCAAACCTGACCGAAGAGCAGACCCCGCGCATTTACCTGGACTATGCCGAGCGCGACCAGTCTGCTATCCGTCAATCTACGGAATGGCTCATCAAGCGGCTGGAGGAATATGATATCCCGTACACTTTCAACACCGCGCAGGGCACCCACGATGAGAATTATTGGTCGTCGCAGTTGGAGGATTACCTTCGATTTTATGTGGACGGTTGGATGGGGGAATGAATGCGGGTTGTGGGAAAGGCTTTTTGACGACAGGGACATAGTTGTTTTTCTCCCACAGCATCGAAATTCTTCGCTGCGCTCAGAGTAACTGTGATAAAAGTCAAGCAAATTGCCAGGGTTTCTGATCTCTGGCAATTGCATTCAAGATCACCAATAATTTGCGCATGCACGCAGTTAGAGCGACTTTCTTCTCTTTTCCGTTGGCTAATAATCTTTCATAGAATTCTTTGATTGTGGGGTTATGTCGGGTTGCTGATAAGGCTGCCATATACAAAGTACAGCGTACAGTACTCCGTCCACCAAAGGTATGGCGGCGTCTTTTGCGGTTGCCGCTGTCCCGGTTGTAGGGTGCCACACCAGCCAGAGCTGCGATCTGTTTGCGATTGGCCTGTCCAAGTTCTGGCATTTCTGCAATCAGCGTCAAGGCTGTCACCGGGCCAACCCCAGGGACACTTTCCAAAAGATCAACCTTAGCCTGGTAGCACGGGTTGGATTGGATCAATCTCTTAAGTTCCTGCTCTAAACTCTTAATCTCACCTTTGAGCCAGACTAAATGTTTTTTGATATAAGCAATATTGTGCGGATGAGCGGTGGTCAGACGATTCTTTTCTTCGGTCTGCATCTGGATCAATTGCCTGCGTCGGGTGATCCTGAGACTAATTTGCTCCTCAAATTCATTTTTTCGCTGCCAAATATCCGGCTTCATCACCTGTCCGAAATCAGCCAATACATGGGCATCAATCGTATCTGTCTTGGCATGTAATCCCTGTGCCTGAGCAAACCGCCGTACTCTAGTCGGATTCAGGACTGCCACTGGAAGTCCAATGTCTAACATCTGATGCACGGCTTCCCGCTCAAATCCGGCTGTGGCTTCCACCACAATCCGGTTCACCCCTTCGGCTTGGCGCAAACTTTTTACTAATTTCTTGATCCCTGCTGGATTGTTTGGATATTGTTGGGCTTTTGCTATCCCTTGATAGGCTACATCCAGTTTGTCTTTGCTGACATCAATTCCTACATATATCTCTTTGCTTTTCATGTGTGTCCTCTTATAATGTGTTTAGCCCTCACTAGCAAATACGGACTTTTTGTCCCAGTAACTGTTCGGGCTAATGACAGAATGGACACAGCGACCGACACTCTGAGACGGTCTCCATGGACCCAATGACAGTCGATCTGCTGTGTCCTCCTCATTCTCTCACATCATACTAATGACAGATTATTTAAGTTGTCCTGTATTTTCTATTCATTACCTCAAGTTGCTACCATCATTGAAACGTTTGAATAAAATTTGGTTATACTACTCTCACCTGGAAAATTTATAAATCAACAGGTCTAATTTTTCCTCTCCCTCAAAGGGAGAGGAAGGCGAACGTTCCGTTCGCAGGTGAGGGTAAAAAAGACAAAAAGTATATTTTCCCTATATGTCTAAATGTTGGGTAGTAGCTTAGGATAATCATTCAACAATGAAATAATGCAGCTACCCAACTCCCTAACTACAAAACAACTCAACTAACCATACCTCTCTACCTGCGAACCGAATAAAATAGAGATATGGCTCGTTATACGGGTAGAAAGGAAGCGAAACACTGTGAATGTATCTTTGGCCCCTGAAAAGGAGCAGCAATTGATCACCCAGGCGCAGCAGGGCAACCGGGATGCCTATGGTGAGCTTGTCCTGATTCATCATCAGGGCGTGATCAATGTGGTTTACCGCTTGTGCGGCGACATGCTTCTGGCAGAAGATATGGCACAGGAGACCTTTATCAAGGCCTGGCAGAAGCTGCATACCTACCGTCCGGTAGGGGCTTTTCGCAGCTGGCTGTACCGCATTGCTACCAATGCCGCCCTGGATGTCCTCCGCCGGCAGCGCGAGATGGTGGATATTGACCACCTTGCTTTGCCTGCTTTGGGCATGGGGGTGGAGCAAAAAGTGGCCGTGCGCCAGCAGGCCGAGACCGTGCAGCAAGCTGTTTTGGCGCTGCCGGAGGCCAGCCGCAGTGTGCTGGTGCTTAGAGAGTATGAAGGTCTTTCCTATCAAGAGATTGCAGATACGCTGGATATTCCGATGGGTACGGTCATGTCCCGGTTGAACTATGCCCGCACGGCTTTGAAAAAAGCATTATCCGGCCAATTGGAGGCAGCATGAAAAACCATGTGACAGAATTACTAAATGCCTATCACGACGGAGAACTGCACGGGCGGCGCTTGATGCTGGTGAAATCTCACCTGGCAGAATGTGCCCGGTGCCGGGCAGAGTTAGAAGAATTGCAGGCGATCTCCTCCCTCCTGCAAAGCGATTCTTTCCCTGCGCCCTCCCTCACGCCAGATCAGTTTGTGGCTCAAGTCGGGCTGCGTCTGCCGCGGCAGGCGCCACAGCCTGCGCCTCGTTCCCGGTTAGGCTGGGCATGGCATCTGGTGCCGATAGGTGTGCTATCTGTGTTGGGGTTCTTCCAGGGTATTTCTGTTGTCAGCAGAACGATTGAGTGGGTGGGGAGACTGGGGCTGGATCACGGGGTGCTTTCCTCGTTCCTGTCCTCTGCGCCTCGCATGCCCAATCTGCTGGATCAGTTCTCCAATCTGCCTTTTGAAAGGTCGCTTTCTTTCAATTCTGGTTTGGCAATCAGCCTGATATTCACCGCCGCGTTGGCCGGCATGTATCTGGTCTGGCTGGTGCTGTGGTGGCTGAACCAAACCGCAGACTCTGAGATTTGAAATGATCAACGATCAGAGCGATAACGATAAAAGGAAAATGAAACAGCAGTAACCACCCTGCTAAATAGGAGTTACGATGAAAATCAAGCATTCGCAAATTCTAAAACGAGCCTGGCAGATCTTGTGGCAGTATCGCGCCTTGTGGGTCTTCGGTATCATCCTGGCGCTCACCACTGTATCTACGACCGGTCAGACCGGTTACCGCTTTGGCGGTAATGACAAAACCAGCCCGTCCACGCAGGAATTTGACATCAACCCCGACGAGTCGCTCTGGCCGCAGGTATTTGACCAGATGAACGAGGGAATGGATGAGGCCTTACAAGAGTTCAGCCGCTTAATGTCAGAAAAGAATGAAGACGAGCTGGAACGCACCTTCGTCCGTGCGGCGGTCATTATCTCCGTTGTGATGGTCGTGCTCTATCTCGTGGGGCAGATCTTCCGCTACATCTCGGAAACTTCCCTGGTAAAAATGGTAGATGATTATGAAGAAACGGGTGAGAAATTGACCGCTAAAGAAGGCTGGCGGTTGGGCTGGTCGCGGGAGGCATGGCGTTTGTTCCTGATTGACCTGGTCATTGAACTGCCGCTGGCGATCATCTTTATCTTACTGTTTGCCATTGCTATCTCCCCTCTGCTGCTGTGGACGACCGGCAGCCCGATGAGTGGAATGTTGGGTGTGGTTGCCAGCATTGGTCTGATGCTGCTGCTCTTCCTGGTGTGGTTGGCAATGCGGGCATTCCTGTCCCTGGCAAAACCAATGTTCCGGCGGGAAGTGATCCTGGAAGGCCGCAACGTCCGTGAGGCGCTGCGTGCAGGTACTGCGCTGGTGCGCAAATACTGGCGAGACACCGGGGTGCTTTGGCTGATCGTCAAAGGCATTGACCTGGTGTGGCCGTTGGTGATGCTGCCCTTTGCCATGCTGGCCGGTGGGATTGGCCTGCTGTTTGGCGGGGGGGTGACCCTCTTGTTCGGCGGCAGGGCAATTGAGAACGGCGATCCTTCGATGGTGTGGCCGATCGTGGCAGGCGTATTCTTGCTGATCGTGATTATTGCCATCCCCCTGGCGTTCCTCAACGGCCTGAGAAAGACCTTCCAATCCTCTTCCTGGACGCTCACTTACCGGGAATTGAAATTGGTTTCTACACTCAAGAACGGCAGCGATTTACCCGAATTGGACCTGCCGGCAGAACCGCAAGAAGCCTGACCCAATAAACTACCTTATTGGCGATACAAAGTCTCCCCTGATCGATAGGGGAGACTTTTTTCTATTAATTGGGGTTTAATCTTTCCCGCTTGACGGAAAAGGTAAAATATCCTAAAATATATGTTAGATAAATATCTAATATATCAAATTTAACCATTCAACTTTTCTTTTCCAACTTAGACCAACGTGGGGAACCATGTTCCCCAGGCGTATTGATCCAATGAGATTTTAATCTCTTCATTTGTTTTACCAACCGTTTGGATTTAAGTGCCCATCACCCCAATACGACATGCATGGAAAAGAACACCTTCACGGACAGGTTTTTCAATCAAGGAAAGGGATGAAATTCATGGAAACCAGAAGATTAGGAAAGAGCAATTTGGAAGTTAGCGCCATTGGTTTGGGCTGCTGGGCGATTGGTGGCCCCTGGGATGTGGTCAACAATGGCGACCGCTGGCCGGCCGGCTGGGGAGAAGTGGATGACGCCGAATCTATCCGGGCAATCCACGCCGGGTTGGAGTTAGGCATCAACTTTTTTGATACTGCCGCCAATTACGGCACCGGGCACAGCGAACAAATCTTGGGGCAAGCCCTGGCCGGCAAGCGCGACCAGGTAGTGATCGCTACCAAGTTCGGACATGTGATTGATGAAGAAGCGAAAACCATGCATGCCGATGATGATCTGATCATTCCCCATGTGCGGCAAGACTGCGAGAACAGCCTGCGCCGTTTGAACACCGACTATGTTGATATTTACCAGCTGCACCAGAGCAACTACGCCCCCGAAAAAGCAGCCGAGTTGATCGATGTGTTGGAAGAATTGGTGCAGGAAGGCAAAATCCGGTGGTATGGATGGAGCACAGACTTGCCCGACCGCGCCCGCGTTTTTGCGCAGGGCGCACACTGCACGTCGATTCAATTTGCCCTCAACCTGGCCCACGATAATGTGGAAATTCGCCAGATTTGTGCCGAATACGACCTGGCCGGGATCAACAAAAGCCCGCTCAGCCGCGGCATACTCACGGGCAAATTCTCTGATGGGGTTTCCCTCTCTTCTACAGACCACCGCAGCACTTGGAATTTTGAAGAAGGCGTGCCGCAGCTGCGCATTCAGCAGTTGGAAGCCGTGCGGGAGATCATCACCGCCAACGGCCATACCCTGGCGCAGGGTGCGCTGGCGTATATTCTGGCTTTGGATGAGCGTATGGTGCCGATTCCGGGGTTTAGAACCGTGCGCCAGGTGGAAGAAAATGCCAAAACGCTGGAACTTGGGCCGTTGTCGGATGCACAGGTAGCCGAAATTCAGCAAATTATGCAGGCAATGCAGCCCGAACAAGACTCAAACATTTAACCATAGACAAAGAGAGACCAATGGAATACAGAAATTTAGGTCGTACCGGTGTAAAAGTCAGCCCGTTGTGCCTGGGAACAATGAACTTCCCCTACCGCACCCCCGAAAAAGAAGCGATTGAATTGATTCACACTGCCATTGACGTGGGGATCAATTTTATAGACACCGCCGATTTTTACGGCCAGCCGTTGAACGACGGCACCGGCCAGGGCACCACCGAAAAATTGGTCGGTAAGGCGATCAAAGAGAAGCGCCAGCGCCTGGTACTGGCCACCAAGTTCTTTGGCACGATTGACAACACCGACCCCAATGCCCGCGGCAGCAGCCGAAGGCATATTGTGCAGGCTTGCGAGGATTCCCTGCGCCGCCTGGGTACTGACTATATTGACCTGTACCAGATGCACCGCCCCGACCCGGAAGTGGCGATTGACGAGACGCTGCGCGCCCTGGATGACCTCATCCGGGATGGAAAAGTGCGCTATATCGGCACCAGTTCTTTTGCCGGCTGGCAATTGATGGAAACCTTGTGGACATCCGACCGGCTGTTGCTGAACCGCATTGTCACCGAGCAGGCCAGCTATAGTTTGCTGGACCGCCACGTAGAAGCAGAAGTGGTGCCGGTTGCCTTGAAGTATGACCTGGCAATTTTGACTTATTCGCCTTTGGGGGGCGGGGTGCTGGCAGGCAAGTACACCTCTGCCGCCCAAGCCCCGGAAGATTCACGCGTACATGATGCGCTCTGGGGTGAATGGGCGCAGAGCATTCTCAGCGAGCAGGTTTTTGCCCTGGTGCAGACCTTGCAAGAAATGGCAGAAGCAAAGCAGTGCACCCCCAGCCAG
Organism: Anaerolineales bacterium; assembly: GCA_963675375.2. Lineage (GTDB taxonomy): Bacteria > Chloroflexota > Anaerolineae > Anaerolineales > UBA11579 > UBA11579. Next base: position 934,072 of record OY776212.2, read on the forward strand.
TTGGCGTTGGCCTGGCTCATCCAGCGGCCTGCCGTTGCCAGCGCGATCATCGGGCCGCGCACCCAGGAGCATCTAACGGATAATTTGGGCGCGCTGGATGTGACCTTCACCGCGGAAGAATTGAAGCGGCTGGACGAGGCTTCGCAACACGGCATCCGCTTATAAAGCTGTTGGCTGAACCCAATCTGGTTTGAGCCAAGGAGTGATACATGTTTAACCTGAAATTGGTCTTTGGTAATTCCTACCACAAAAAGGATGATAAAAAAAACGCACGAGCAGAGGAAAAGACCGCCTGCGAACGGAAAATCCCTTCAAGTGTGACTGAATGCTGCTGCCAGGACGAATCGGCATGCTTACCCAGGGCTGCCTAGCCCTTTAAAAGAAGCGAATGGATGAAAATAGGCGATTTATTCATCCATTCATCGCAATTATTGGATATAATCAATAAAATCTGTCATGCCCGGAGGTAACCATTGAGCACCGGAAAAATCAACATTACACAAACGATTGCAGTTCAACTATCCCATGTATACCAGTCCATTGCCACAAAAACAGGTTGGTTTGAGTGGTTTGCCCATAAGGGCAATGGTGCGGTAGGGAAAGGCAAAGTCCTCCAGACATACCAGGAAAGCGGGGAAACGACCGTACTCTTATTTACCCAATTCGTGCCCGATCAACTGGTCAAGTTTACACAGATCGATACCGAGACTTTAGCTACCAGCCAGGTGGAGATTTCGTTGGAATTGGTTGACGGCGTGATTGTCGTCACTTTGTCCCATACCGGTCTGGAAGAGAGCGAAGTTGAAAGCCAGCGCAAATTGTGGGAGAAAAAGTTGGAGAACATGAAATCTTTGCTGGAAACCGGCAAAGACCTGCGTTTGTGGAACCGCCCGTTTTTAGGTGTGATGGTGGATGAGTGGGTGACCCCGGAGATTGCCGCCGAGCGCCAGCTTCATACAGAATACGGTATGCTGTTGAGCAGTGTCTTTGATGGTAAAGGTGCCCAACAGGCCGGCCTGACCAAAGGCGACACGATCATCTCGCTGGCGGGGAAACCGGTAAAAGGGTTTAGTGAGCTGTTGGAGATTTTTGAAACCGTGAAAGCGGGGGAAGCTGTTCCGGTGCAGTATGTGCGCGACGATGAGCTGAATGCGACCGTGGTGACCTTATCGCCATACCCGGTGCCCGAAGTGCCTGCCAATGCCCAAGATCTGGCAGAACGATTGGAAGACTTTTTTAGAAAGGTTAATAGTAATCTCGATCAGTTATTATCTACCCAGACCGAACCGCAAACTTTGTACCGGCCGGGGGCGGGGGAATGGAATGCAAACGAGATCCTTGCCCACCTGATTGCTTCAAATGTAGATATTATTGAGTGGATGGGCACGTATATTGCCGGGAGTGACCTTTTCCCCTACACGTCAGGTACGCCAAGCCGCATAAAAGCCATTTTGGCGATCTACCCCACGATGGGAGACCTGCTGGAGGCATTCCATCGTACCCAAAAAGAAATGATTGCCATGGTCACCGAACTACCTGCCGAGATTATCTCGCGCAAAGCAAGCCTGGCGCGCCTGGCAATGCACGTTTCCATGGACATCAGCAAACATATCAAGGATCATCTAAAGCAATTGGATGCCACCCTTGAAAAAGCGGTAGAAGCGCGGGTGAGCTAAACTCGCTGTACATTGTAAGACCCCATAAGTGCAAAGGAATTCCTTTGCACTTTTTCTTAATCGAACGGGGTTCTATTTATATCTTGGTAAGCCGTGCGGCGTTTCAGTTTGCCGGGTATCATGGATTAGATTACAATACGTATAGCCTAAGCTATATCACTCCACACTATACCTCAAGAAGATTGTGAGGCTCCAAACATGGCAGACCAAAAGAACCGAATTAAAATCTCATGGGATCAAGGAACCGGGTATGATTTTCTAATCAGCCTGCATGTGCTGCATTTCCCAGATGCTTTTGGCTTGCGGGGGGCATGGGCGGCAGGCGTGCGCTCTCGTTTACCCAACGAGGTGCGCGAATTTCTAGAAGACGTAGTGGGGAACTTTAGAACCCCATTGGACTGGGTTTATGGCTTACCCTCCCCCAAAGATACGGCTACCGTTTTACTCTCCCTCAAACAAATCCCCGAAAACGAACGACTTACAACCTTACAGCTTTACCCGGTGCGCCATCCCGATATGGCAGAACTGCTCAACGATGTGATGGAAAAAGGCAGTTGGGACCAAAAAACCGTCAACGATGCCCTTTACATCTGGCGTACGCATACCAAAGATGTTGGCAGTATTTTGGGTACCCCTTCATCTTACCGTGTAGAGACTATTTTGAAAATTTATGCTGAACCGGCTACTTTTGGCCGCCGGTATTTAAAAGCTTTGAGCACTTATTACGAGGTCTTTTTCTCCGAAGAGGAGAAACGTATTGAGACCAAGCTGGAACAGGCAATGCAAAAAGCCCAAAAACTGGCCGAAGTTAAACAAGGTGCGGATCTATTGGATGCCCTGGGCGTGAAGATGCGCGCTGACGCGCCCGAACAGAATGTAGTGTTGGTGCCTTCTTATTGGTGTTCTACCGTTGCGCTGGATACGCCTTTGGAACCCGACCAGACCCTGGCATTGTTCGGTGCCCGGCCGGAGGAAGAGTCGCTGGTGCCGGGGGAGATCGTCCCCGATGATCTGCTCAAACGTCTCAAGGCAATGACCGACCCCACTCGCCTGCGCATTCTGCGTTATTTGCTCCAGGAACAGCTTACCCCGGCTGAGTTAGCCCGCCGCCTGCGCCTGCGTGCCCCTACGGTGACCCATCACCTGCATGTATTGAAAACTGCCGGGATGGTGCAGTATGTGAAGAAAGGCAAGAACGAACACCTGTATTACGCTAAAATGGAATCGATCAAAGGGATGTACGTGCTGCTCAAAGATTTCCTGGAGCAGGACGTGAAAGAGGTGGAATCCTTTGACCTATTCGATAACGCTTTCTTCTAAACGCTCATAATGACCGACAAACGAAACCATACCATCGCTGTTTTGCAAGCCGTGCTGGTTACTTTTCTATGGTCCACTTCCTGGGTGCTGATCAAGTTTGGCCTGGAAGAGATGCCGCCTTTCATCTTTGGCGGGCTGCGCTATACTCTGGCATTTTTAATTATGCTGCCTATCTTTCTGCGTTCCGGGCAGCAAAAAACACTTGCCACATTAAACCGTAAGCACTGGGGAATGCTGCTGCTTTTGGGGGTCGTATATTACACCGTCACCCAGGGGACCCAGTTTTTGGGGCTGCAGCTGCTCCCTGCCATCACGTTCAGCTTTATGCTCAATTTCAGCGCTCCCTTGGTAGCGCTGCTCAGTATCCCGCTGCTAAAAGAGCTTCCTACCCGCGTGCAGTGGGCCGGGATTGGGGTCTTTTTGGTAGGGGTGCTGGTATTCTTTTACCCCAATTTCATTCCCGCAGGGATGGCAGCCGGAATGCTGGTAGGGGTTATTAGTGTGTTCGCTACTTCTTTGGGTTCGATCCTGGGGCGTGGTGTGAACCGCCTGGCGGAAATTCCGCCGCTTACCGTTACGGTGGTGAGCATGGGATTTGGCGGCATTTTGCTGCTGCTCATCGGCTTGTTCACCGAACCGCTGCCGGTTTTAGGCCCCCAACAGTGGGCGATTGTCCTCTGGCTGGCGGGCGTGAACACTGCCTTTGCCTTCACTTTATGGAACCGCACCCTGCGCACTTTGTCCGCTACCGAATCAAGCATGATCAACAACACCATGCTGGTGCAAATTGCCCTGCTCGCTTGGCTTTTCCTGGACGAGCAGCTTACCCCACAAAAGATATGGGGGATGGCGTTTGCGCTGGTGGGTACGCTGTTGGTCAATTTGCGCAACCGGAACAGCGCAAAAACTTAAACGGCCAGTGTGTCATTCTCCTGGGGATAAATTGCGGTGACGGTGGTGCCTTCCCCTGGAGTAGAGGTGATCTCAAGAGAGCCTTCCACCCCGTCCATACGTTCTTTCATGCCCAAGATGCCCAAACCTGTGTAGCGGTCTTCCAATTTTTTTGTGTCGAACCCTTTGCCATCATCTCTCAGGGTGACCTCAACGTGGTTGTTGCGGTGCCCGACATACACGGATACATTCTGGGCATGTGAGTGCCGCATCACATTGTTCAGGCTTTCTTGGGTGATGCGGAATAAGGCGATGGCGGCCTGATCGGAGAGATCGGGGATTTCCTCTGTGTAGACATCAAAGTGTATATTGCTGTTTTCAGCGATCCGCTGGCATAATTTTTCCACGGCTGTCGGCAATCCAAGTGAGTCGAGCGCAGTGGGACGCAGCGCGACTGCCAGGTCGCGCAGTTCTTCGTGGGCGGTGTTGAGGGCGGTCTTTAGTTTTTCAATATCAGGCAAGAGATCGGGATATTCTTTTTTGGCTTTGTCTTCGGTCATGTTCAGGTAGATTTTTACCACCGAGAGAGCCTGACCGGCTTCATCATGCAGGTCGCGGGCAAGCTGCTTGCGCTCATCTTCTTGCACGGTGAACAGGCGTTGTGTCAGCAGTTTAAGCCGTTCCTCATTGGCTTTGATGATTCTCTCTGCTCGTTTGCGTTCCGAGATGTCGTTTACAAAGCAGTCAAAATAAAGGATGTTGTCATTCTGGTCCGCAACTGCTTTCATATTCATGGAGAACCAGATCGGCGTGTTATCCTTTTTGAGCAGTTTGATTTCCATTCCCTTAATGCTGTCCTGAGTGGTGAGCTGCTTTAGCATTGTTTCTTTATGGCTGAGATTTAGATAATCTTGGCTATTTTCTGCACGGTGGATAACCAGTTCTTCTGCTGTCTCAAATCCCAGCATTTCCAGCAAAACCGGGTTGATATTTGGGAGTGGATCACAATAAAGTTTTCCATCCGGAGTTGATTTAAAGATGCCCACCGGGGCGGTTTCAAATAGCATGCGGTATTTTTCTTCGCTTTGGCGCAGGGCAATTTCTGCTTTCTTTTGTTCGGTAACGTCAATCACAAAACCGTCGTAGTAGAGCACCTCGTTGTTTTCATCGGTAACCCCTCTGGCAAACACTGCCAGCGAGATGGGGGTGTGACTGATATGTTCGTATAGTTCAATCTCAAAACCTTGTACGGCGCCATGCTCCACAATTTGTTGTTTGAATTCCTCTCTTCGTATCGGGTCAACGTACGATTCTGAAATATTGTTTACTTGCCGAACTAACTCATCTGGCGTTTTGAATCCCAACATAGAAGCAAACATCGGGTTGATATTGGAAGGATCATTTTGATAAATTTCTCCGTGCGGGGTGGTTTTAAAGATGCCTATCGGGGCGTTTTCAAACAGCAGCCGGTATTTTTCTTCGCTTTGGCGCAGTTCGTTCTCTGCTTTTTTGCGCTCGGTGATATTGTGCATAGAAGCGAAATGGATACCGGGGAGTATGTTGGCAACTGCGCGGTATTCTACATCAAAGATATTTTTATTTTTATCGATCAATTGAAGTTCGCCGCTGTGGTTTCCCGATTCAATATATTCACGCCATATTTCTAAACTGAGTTCGCGATCTTCCAGGTAAATGATATCCTCAACGGTCATGTCTAATAATTCTTCTTTAGAATATCCCAATAAGTTGAACAGCGCGGGGTTTGCATCGATCAGCCGGTCATCTTCGTTGAATAGAAGAATGGCGTCTAGAGAACTGTTGAACAAAGAAGAATAGCGAATCTCGCTTTGTTGCAAGGCCTGATTGGCTTTTTTCCGTTCGGTGATATCTTTTATCGAAAGCAGGTGCTGGCCTGGGGCCGCATTTGTCACTGCAAAATATTCAAGATAGATCGTGGAGGCATTGCTCAGCGGCAGCTCAAACTCTCCTTCCATTTGCTCTGTCTCCAAGAACGTTTGCCAGAGGTTCGAAATTCCTTCATAGTATTCCTCTGGAATAAGGGAATAAATATTGGAATCGATCAAGGTATCAAGGGGTATCTCCAACAGTTCGCTGGCTGCTTGGTTGGCTTCAATGATCTGACCATCATCGTTCATTACAAATAGAGCGGTCAGTGTGTTTTTAAATAAGTTAGCGTAGCGTTGTTCGCTTTCAAACAAGGCTTGCTCTGCTTGCACGCGTTCGGTAATGTTCAACAAAAATCCTTCCAGGGCAATTAATTCATTTTGCTCATTAAACACGCCTTGTCCCTGTTCCCATACCCATCTTTGTTTTCCATCGGCAGTCCGAATACGGAAGGTGAATTGATAATATTCTTGTTTTTTGACCGCTTTTTGCACCTCTTCCCAGATTCTTTCCCGGTCATCGGGGTGGATAATGTCGCCATATACCTGGTTTTTGCTGTTGATAAAATCTTCGGCCTGATAGCCTGTCAATGCATAGCAGCCCTCACTAACAACTTCCATCGTCCAATCTCGATTGTTTTTACAACGATACGCCATACCGGGCAGGTGTTTCATCAGGGTTGCTAGTTGGCGTTGGCTTTCTTGCAGGGCTTGCTCGGCATTTCGTCGGTCGGTGTTATCGAAGCTGATCGTACCGATATCTGCCAGATTGTTTGCTTTGGGGATGGGGAATTTGTAGGTCAGCCAATAGCTTGTGCCTGCCGGAGTTGGAAAAGTATGCTCAAAAGACATCGGTTGGTTTTGCGATAAAACCAGCTTGTTTTCTTCCTTAAACTTTGCCACTAACTCTGGCAGCGTATATTCTTCGGTAGTTTTACCGATCAGGTCGGTGGCTGTATTTCCGGTGATTGCGGCGAAGGATTCATTACAGTACACAATCCGGTCTTCTGCGTCTTTGATATAAGCAGAGCCGGGGAAATGTTTCATGAAGGACTGGAAACGTTCTTCGCTTTCGCGCAGGGCTTCTTCTGTGCGTTTGCGGTCGGTAATATCTTTCGCAATCCCTACCAGTTCTTTCACATTTCCGAGTTCATCTCGAATAGAGGAAAGCGACAGCAGCACTTCAATTTCGTCTTTATCTTTGGTCAGACAGGTTGTTTCTATTTCCATCACTATGTTATCACCGTTAGCAAATAAGGTGTCCAGCATCTGATCGTGACGGGGAAACGTTTGATTTTTGAATAGTGTCTGGATGTGTTGACCTAAGATTTCGTCCTTTGTGTAGCCCAGTGTTTTCTCTGCCCCTCTATTCCAAAAGGTGATATCGCCTGTGGTGTTGGTAGTCAGTACCGCATCAATCGTAGAATCGATGATCACCGCGCTCTTTTTCAGTTCCTCTTCTGCTTTGAGTCTTTTTGTAATATCGCGCCCGATGCTCTGAATATACTGCGGTTCTCCCTCCGAATTTCGGGTCACCGAGACGCTGATCTCAACTGGAATGGCTTCCCCATTTTTCTTCAACATGGTGCGTTGGTAAGAGGGAAACGTTTTGCCCTGGATCAAGTTTTGGATGGCCTGGTAGGCTTCTTCAGTTTCGTCATCCACAATTGTCTTTAAAAAAGATATGCCAATTAATTCTTCTTCGGTATATCCCAGCATATCTATGGCCTGATTGTTTACTGCGACATAATTGCCTTCCAAATCCATTAGGAAAATTGCATCTCGCGCACTATTAAAAAGGGAACGATACTGTTCCTCACTTTCACGGAGTGCAATTTCTGCTTTTTTCTTTTCGGTAATATCTGAGCTGATCCCGATCATCCCGATGGTTTCCCCGCTCTCATTTAGGATTTGTTGGATGCGTGTGTCGAGAAGGATTTCCCGACCGTCTTGGGCGTAATTGACCACTTCACCGTGCCACTGCCCTTCTGCCAAAGATTTTTCGATGATCTCTTGCTGAGATGCGCCGCGGGAGGTGTTTTCGCCATAAAAATCTACATGGTTCCCCAGTAATTCCTCGGCTGATATACCGAGCGACTTGCAAACGATTTCGTTCACGTAGGTGATCCGGCCTTCCAGGTCGGTTGCGGTCACGTAGTCTTGGATTTGGTCTAGCAGCACAGCCTGGAATTCCAATTGCTGCTCGATTTGTTTTTGTTCGGTAATATCTTCGCCCGAACTCAATATCCCGCTGATATTCCCCTCATTGTCATGCAATAGGGTGCTGTTCCAGCGGATGATCTTTTCTTCCCCGCTGGTGGTCACCACAGTTTGTTCCGTTCTGCCGGTAAATTCTTTTTTTCCAAGGGTTACTTGGGAATAGCTGTCAATGAAAAACTTCTGGTCTTCTTGAGGCAAAAAAGTGGTGAACCAGTTTTTTCCTTGTGCTTCTTTTGGGCTGGTACCTAAAATTTTACACCCTTGCTGGTTCAGCAGAGTGATGTTCCCTTCCATGTTCAAAGACATGATGATCGAGGGGGTGATATCTAGCAGCAGCTGTGCTTTTTCCTTTTCTTCCTTTAGTTCCAGTTCATAACGTTTTAATTCGGTAATTTCGTGGGCTGCCCCGCAAATATAGCGCAGTTCATCTTTTTCTTCGTCCCAAATTGGAATTGCTATATCATTGACCCAAATTTCCTGCCCATCTTTGGTAATGATCCTGTAAGAATCTTTTGCTATTTGTCTTTTTCCTAATTTTTCCATGCGTCTGTGTGTAATGTAAACATCATCTGGGTGAGTGACTTTTTGAATATTGATGTTTTCCACTAATTCACTTGGGGAATAGCCGGTCATCCTTAGACCGGCTTCAGTACGCCATAAGGGAATGACCTTTCCTTCTTCAGATACCTTAATGATATAGACCCACTCTGTCATAAGCTTCGAGAGATTTTGTAAAATCTCATCTTCTAATGAGCTTGGTTTTTTAGACAACAAATCATTCATTTTAAGTTGAAACAAACTGAAATTAATTTCATCTTCATCAAATTGTTTTATATCTTTTAAAATGTTTTCAAGTTCTTCGATCAACTGATCTTTGGTAATTTCTTGGTTGGACATGGTCATATCCTTTACACACACTATATTTTGCAATGATGGGTGTGTTAAGCCTTAAAAAGTTTGGGGCAAAATTCTTTGCCCCATGTAATGAAATAGATAGCCTTGTGCTTCTAGTTCATAACCAGGCATAGCCTGGCGAAAAAAAACAGGCAATGAAAAAAAACATTGCCTGCCCTGATGAGAATATGTAAAGTCGTATGCTCGCTGAGAAGTTACTTACTTTAATTATACAAAAAAAGACCGGTTTTGGTGCTGAAATTTACCGGTCTTTTATGGTGTGTTTAGTAGCCTTTTACAGTTCTGGGCTGCGGGATGTATAACGGTCTTCCAAAAGGGATAGGAAGGCATCAAAGGGCATGCCGTTCTCCCGGCTGCCGTCTCGCTTGCGCAGTGAGACTGTATTTTCCTCAATTTCGCGGTCGCCAACCACCAGCATGTAAGGAATTTGCAGCTTTTGTGCATCGCGAATCTTGGCATTCATCCGGTTAGAGCTTAGATCGGCCGAAGCGCGGAAGCCCTTGGCGAACATTTCATCGGCCAGCTTTTTGGCGTGCTCGTTGTGCGCATCGGTGATCGGGATCACCCGCACCTGTTCGGGGGAGAGCCATACGGGGAATTTGCCTGCATAATGCTCGATCAGGAAGCCGATCATGCGCTCGTGTGTGCTTAACGGGGCACGGTGGATGCACAGCGGGGTTTCTTCTTCCCCGGCTTCATTGATGTAGGTCAGGTTAAAGCGTTCCGGCACGGCAAAGTCTACCTGGTTGGTTGCCAGCGTAAACTCGCGCCCAATGGCGCTCCACACCTGCACATCGATCTTCGGGCCGTAGAAGGCGGCTTCGTCTTCCTCTTCCACATAAGGGACTTTGCCGTTATCCATTGCCTTGCGGACCATGTCCTCGGTCTTCAGCCATAGGCGTCCGTTATCGACATATTTCTTGCCCAGCCCATCCGGGTGGTGCAGGCTTAAGCGCATCACATACTTTTCGATCTGGAAGATGTCGAAATAGATCTGGTAGATGTCGATCACGTCCATAAATTCCTGTTCGAATTGGTCTTCGGTGCAGTAAATATGGGCGTCGTTCATCTGCATGGAGCGCACCCGCATCAGGCCGAACAGTTGGCCGCTTTTTTCGTAGCGGTAGCAGGTGCCGTATTCGCCCAGGCGTACGGGTAGGTCGCGGTAGCTGCGCATCTGGCTGCCGTAAATCTTGTGGTGGAAGGGGCAGTTCATCGGTTTGATATAGTAGCGCGTGCCTTCCATTTCCATGGCCGGGTACATGCTTTCTTCGTAGTAGGGCAGGTGGCCGCTGCGCAGGAAGAGGTCTTCCTTGGTCAGGTGCGGTGTGCGCACCGGGCTGTAGCCGTGCTTGCGCTCTATTTCGTGGGCCAGCTTTTCCAACTCTTCAATGATTACCGTGCCGCGCGGTGTCCACAAGGGCAAGCCGGGGCCGATTTCCTCATCAAAGGTAAACAGGTCCAGCTCTTTGCCCAGTTTGCGGTGGTCGCGCTTCTTGGCTTCTTCCAACTGCCACAGGTAATGTTCCAGCTCGTCTTTGGTCTTCCAGGCTGTGCCGTACACCCGCTGCAGCTGGGCGTTATGTTCGTCTCCACGCCAGTAGGCGCCGGCAATGCTCAACAGCTTGATCGCAGAAGGGTTGATCTCGCCCGTATTTTGTACATGCGGGCCGCGGCACAGGTCGGTGAAGGTGTCGTGCGTGTAGAAGGAAATGTCAGGCTTTTCATCCAGCGGGTTGCCGTATTCGTCAAAGCCGCCTTCTTCCAGCCCTTCAATCAGATCCAGCTTGTAGGGCTGGTCTTTGAACTGCTCTTTGGCCTCTTCGGCGCTGACCACTTCCTTTTTGAATTCGTGCTTCCCGGCGATGATCTGGCGCATGCGTTTTTCAATCGCCTTGAAATCTTCGGGCGTGAGCTGGCGCGGCAGGTCAAAGTCGTAGTAGAAGCCGTCGGCAATCGGCGGGCCGATGGCTACTTTAGCCTCGCCCGGCTCGAATAATTCCGTAACCGCCTGCGCCATGATATGGGCGGCTGAGTGACGGATTTTGTACAATTGTGATTCATTATATTTTTCTTCAGACATGAATAAAACCTCTTTTTCTGGTTGAGTGGTTGGTAAACGAATTTAACCGAGGGGCGTGCGGCTAGTCAGGAAACACCCTCGCGTGGATTTGTCGTAGATTTTTTGTTTTTCCTGCATGGTATACCTCCGGGAACACGGGAATAAAAAAAGCCCATGCCATCCAAGGGCATGAGCATTTACTCACACGGTTCCACCTTCGTTAATTGGGCGGTTTCAGCGCTCAATTATCTCGTTTGGCTGCTAACGGTGCCGGCCGTATTCCCTACAGCTTGTTTGCTTCGGGTTTCCGCTCGCGGGTGGTTTTCGCCGGAAGCTGCCTGAGCAGGCTTTCAATCTATGGCCTTCTCTCCCTGTTGGTGCTTTTCCAGTTACTCGTCCCGGTCTGGGCGTTTTTAGTATTGTGCTTATTATTATAAGAGCCAAACCAAGGATGTCAAGAGGGGCGGAGACTTCTCAAGAGTAATTCACCCAAATGAAACGAAGAATCAACAATGAACTAACTCAAGTTACTGCCCATAGAAAATATCAGGTGAAGAGCTTGTCAATTGAAAGCGCTTTGTAAATTAGCTCTGAAAAAACCTTGCCCTACTCTATGGGCAAATTACTGCTTCAAGACTTGCGGGGGTGCGGGGGATGCAATCCCTCGCTGGGGGTGAAGGGGGCTAGCCCCCTTCGGAATGTTCCTGGCTCTCAGTTTCTAAAAAACTCACTTCCAAGGTACGGATCCTTTGATCGCTTTCCCTTGGAATTAATAAAATTATCGAGGAAAGAAAAGCACAAATATTCGTCCACCCGGTATAATTGCCTGACAAATGAATAAGAATACCCCCCTTCCGCAAAGTTTCTACACCCAGCCCACCCTTGCCGTGGCGCGCCAGCTGCTGGGCAAACGCCTGGTGCACGTGCAGGATGGTGTACGCCTCTCCGGCCTGATCTCTGAAACGGAAGCCTACTGCGGCGAAGAAGATTTGGGCTGCCACGCCAAAGCTGGCCGCACGCCCCGCACCGCCGTGATGTATGGGCCGCCGGGCAGGTCGTATGTCTATTTCACGTACGGCATGCATTGGCTGTTCAACACCGTCACGCGCCCCGCAGGCCAGCCGGAAGCGGTGCTGGTACGCGCCATTTACCCGCAGGATGGGATTGAAGTGATCGCCGAGCGGCGCGGCAAGCAGCCCCGCCGGTTGTGGACGGATGGCCCCGCCAAACTGACCCAGGCCTTGGGGATTGACGGCAGCCATAACGACCTGGATTTGACCGACCCGCAGGCGACCTTGTTCATCGAAGATGGGGAAGATGTACCGGATGCGTGGGTTACTAGCGGGCCGCGCATTGGCCTGTATACCGTGCCGGAACCGTGGAAAAGCAAACCCTGGCGTTTCTTGATCTCTTCCCCGGAGCAGTATTGGGGCGCAGGTGCGGGGAAGTAAAAGGCAGTGGTGACGGGCTATGGCATACTCAAAGTTGTTTGACAAATTACAAAAAATATAGAATGTAAAAAATGACAAAAGGGTGGCGTAACGTTACGAGATAAGAGTATGTCTATCTTGCCCCACCCCAACGAATGCCCTAAATTTCTGAGGTACGATCACCCTTCCCAAATTGGGGAGGGCTGAAAAGCCTTTTCTAAACAAATTACTGGCGGGTGGGACGTGAAAAAACTTACAAATTAGCACCACACTCTGGAAAGAAAACCATTCATAGGCTCGTAGATGGTGGTAAATATTTATCCTTGACTTTGAAAAAGCCATTTGTCGCAGGTGGCGAATAGTATCCTGGGCGGCAAAACTTAGGTACAATAGAGCAGAAATCAGTTTTGAAGGAAAGAATAAAACATGTTCCGAAGACGAGAAGATGATGAATTACTGGATCAGGAGAGTCCTTCCCAGGTAGACCGGATCACCACCGTGTTGGGAGACGGCACCACCTATGTGGGTAAGCTGACCGGCAAAGGTGGCGTGCGCATTGAGGGCGCATTTGAAGGCGAGATCAAACTAAACGGCTTGTTGGTGATCGGCACCACCGGCCGGATAACCTGCGAGGATTTGCGCGCCCAAACGGTGATCGTGGCGGGGGCAGTGCGCGGTGATATTACCGCCCAAAAAGTGGAAATTCGTGCCAGCGGCCGGGTATGGGGGGATGTGACCACGGTTGCTTTTGCCACCGAAGAAGGCGCTTTCTTGCGCGGGCAAATCCAGATGGAAGAAAAGCTAGATTTGGGCTTGACCACCCCGCCGGCGGAGGAAGAGGAAGCCCCGCAAACAGAAGCAGCCAAAAATGGCGAGACGGGTGAGGCAGAGAAAGAATAGCCTTGCTGTGTATAATCATATAAAAAAGAAACCGCCTAATATCGGCGGTTTTTTCTTTGTTTTTTTTAGCGGCGGTCAGGAAGTTGCAAAGCGGGGGTCTTTGGTCAGGGTCAGGCGGATGCCTTCTTCTAAGCCGTAGCGCGGGTTGAAATGCAGCTTTTCTCTTGCCAGGCTGATGTCCGCACATAAGCGCGAGACGCCCGGATCGTTGCGCGGGGTATATAAGATTTCGGCTTTTTCCCCGGTCAGTTCAATGATCTTTTGGGCTACATCGCGCACGCTTGTTTCCTGCCCGGAACCGATATTGATGATCGATTGGTTCAGGTTGGGGGCGGTAGAGGCGCCGATCATGGCGCGCACCACGTCTTCGACATAAATATAATCGCGGGTTTGGTGCCCGTCTCCGTGCACTACCAGCGTGCCGCCGCGGATCGCCTGTCGCAAAAACGTCGGGATCAGGGGTGCATGAGCCGGGGGAATGTGCTGGCCGGGGCCGTAGGCGTTGAACACCCGCAGGATGACCGTCTCGATGCCCCACAACGCGCCGATCGTATTCACGTAATATTCGGCGGCCAGTTTAGAGACCGCATAGGGGGAATGGGGTTGGGGGGCCATGTTTTCGTTGACCGGCTGTTCTTGCTGGTCGCCGTAGACTGCCCCAGAGGAGATAAACACCACCCGTCCGACGCCCACATCGCGCATCGCTTCCATCAGGCTGACGGTGCCGCCTACATTCACGGCATTGTATTCACGGGGGTATAAAAGGGATTCGGCCACCAATACGCGGGCAGCCAGCTGGTAAACACAATCCACATCTTGCAGCAGTGTCCACAATTTAGGCCGGTCGTTCACATCGCCGCGGGTGAAATGCACGTCTTCATACAAGGCTTGAGGTTCACCGGTGGAAAGATCGTCCAGCCCACGTACCTGGTGCCCCTCTCTGGAGAGCTGGTTTGCCAATGCAGAGCCTAAAAAGCCTGCTGCGCCAGTAATTAGAAAGTTCATTCTGTTTTCATCTGCTCCTTGAAACCAGGGCGATTATAGCACGAATCAACGTTCGCTGATTTTGCATGCCGTTTCAGGATGCTAATTATTTGATAGGTTTTTCAGATTTTTAGAGATGATCTGCTTTTTAAATCGTTCAAGTTCAATGATGTGCCGGTCGTGGGTGCCGCGGCCGATCAGGGTATCTTCATCCCAGGCATTCACGGTCAGGATCACATTGTTCTTGTCAATTTTTGCGATTTGGGCGGTCACCTTCAGCGTGCTGCCTAACGCGCTGGGCGCCAGGTGCCTGATTTCCACTTTGGTACCTACGCTGGTGTAACCTTTGGGTAAATGGGTACTCATTAATTCCAGGGCAGTGCTTTCCATAAATGCGATCAGGATAGGGGTTGCCAACACGGAAACTGAACCGCTCCCAATATGATCGGCAGTGTGTTCTTCTTTGACGACAAAAATTTTGGTGAGTGATTGGTTGATCTCTAAGGAATGTTTCATTGGTAATTTGTCTCCTCTCTATGCGACCGCCCACCATTGAGCGCCTTCGTTGAGTTTGAGATTGGTTAAATGTGTTCTGATCTTTTCTCGTACGCCGCGTGAGCCTACTGCGGCCAACACGGCCGGGTTTTCATATCGTTCCCACCATTCCCGCAGCTGATCGGGAGGAAGGATGGGCAGACCTCGGCGGGTACGGCCAATTTTCTTTGGGTCGATATCGATAAATGCCACCAGGTTGACACCCGCACGCATTAAATGTTTACTTATTCGCTTCCCGTGCATGCCTGCCCCCCAAATTAGAACCGCGTCCCGGTCTGCAAGCGGGCCTTGGGCCAGGTAGTGTGCCTTGGCGCGGATAAAATTTTCTAAAGAGTAACGGCTGTCCGTGCGGGTCAGGCGCTGTGGGTGTTCGCGCCATTCCGTCAGCGCCTCCGGCAGTTTGGCAAAGGTTAGTCCGGCCTGGTGCATCCGCAGCCATAGGTCATAATCTTCTGCCCAGCCATGTTCCTGGTAGCCGTTCAGGTCTAGTATATCTTGTTTTCGAAAAGTTACCGAGGGATGACACAACGGGCTTTCGACATAAATTTCGCGTTTGATCTCTACGTTAGTTGTCAGGCTGTTCAGCCATTCGATATAGAACTCAAAGCCTGTGCGCATCTTTTTGGCCGGGAAACCGCTGACCAAAGAAGATACAAGAGCAGTTTCGGGGTGGGTGTCCAGGTAGGCGGCCTGCTTTTCCAATCGGGTGGGATGCATGCGGTCATCCCCATCCATGCGGGCAATATACGCTGCGCGGCATGCGGCCAATCCGGCGTTCAGTGCGGTGATGATTCCGCCGTGGGGCAGCTGCACCAGCCTAAAGCGGGCATCCTGCTCAACCCAATGTGTTAAAATTTGGGCGGTAGCATCTGTGGAACCATCATCTACCGCGACAACTTCAAAATCTTCTAAGGTCTGAACGGCAATTGTTTGCAGGGTTTCATCCAGGGTGGCGGCTGCGTTGTAGCAGGGCATCAATACGGATATCGTAGGCATACCTCATTGTACTAAAAGAATATTAGTAAAATATATATTAGGTGGAATCATTGAAAAATGTTTAGAAAGGAATCAAAAACGTGAATGCAATTTTAGATAACTTATTGAAGGTATTAAATACATGGTGGACTAATTTTATCGAAAATCTCCCCAGCCTGGTGGCAGGGTTGCTCATCTTGCTGGTCAGTTTGTATCTGGCCCGTCTGGCAAGCCGGGGGGTAAAACGGATCATGCAGCGGCGAAAAGATTACGATGCCGAACTGGCCTTGCTGCTCTCCCGCCTGGCAAAATGGACGGTGATTGGTCTGGGGATTTTGCTGGCACTGGAGCAGGCCGGGCAGGATGTGACCGCTTTGCTGACCGGGTTGGGCATCTTAGGGTTTACTGTGGGGTTTGCCCTGCAAGACATCAGCGCCAATTTAGTATCCGGCATCTTGCTGTTGTTTGAACAGCCTTTTGATATTAGTGATTCGATTGAAGTATCCGGTTATGGCGGTACGGTCAAAGAGATCAACCTGCGCGCCACCCACATGCTCACCTGGGAAGGGCTGCTGGTCATCATTCCCAACCGGGAAGTGTTCACCAATACGATCACCAACTACACCCGCATTTCTCAGCGCCGGATTGCCCTGAGCGTGGGCGTAGGATATGACAGCGATCTAAAACAGGTGGAAGAATTGGCTCTTAAAACTGTGAAAGACCTGCCCGGCACATTGGACGACCCGGGGCCGTTCTTCATGGTCGATAGTTTTGCCGATTCGGCAATCAACACCACGGTTTATTACTGGTTCAAAACCGGGGAAAATGGTTATCCCGACATGGTCAACGCGGGCGCTACCGCCATCAAGAAAGCGTTTGACCAGGCCGAGATTGACATTCCCTACCCCATCCGCTCGGTGCGCGTAGAGACCATGCCTGCCCCGCAAGGACAGTAATTCGTGTTGTGGATAAGGGATTTGTTTTCTAAAGTCAATTAAAACAGTCTTGTCTCTGCGACAAACGCTTATCTGCAATTTGAATAATCTACAATTCTTCTCCCTTTTAGGGAGAAGATGTCAGAAAAAGGCATTTTTCTTTTTCTGACAGATGAGGGTGCCTTGACAGAGTGGTGGATGATTCGACATAGTGTCGAAGGAAGCATAGCTGTGTGAACGAGATTCTTCATTCACCGATCTGGCGATCGGCTCACTCAGAATGACGGGTGGGGGAGTGGAAAGGGGAATATTGGAACATAGCGTTCTGAACGACTTACCGAGGTTAAATAAAAAGATCCCGCTTCAAGTTCAAAGCGGGGTCTTTATGTTTATTAAGTTTAGTTGTCTCGCAGCACCCGGTCTGGACCCTGGTCTACTTCCCACGGGTAGATGATGTGGGCGTCTGTGCTGGCGGCAAAATAATCCGGGCGGGTGGTGCCAAACAGGTTACGGTAAGGGTTGAAGTGCATCACACAGGTGTAGGGCGTTCCACCGGCTGCGGAGACACGGTTCTTTACTGCCGTGATCGTTCGGCCGGAGCCCCATACATCATCGACCACCAACACGCGCCGTCCCACCAGCTGGTCATCTTCGGGGAATTGGATGAACTGCGGCCAGACCAACAGCTTCGCTTGTTCCGATTCTACTTCTGCGGGGAAATCGACTGCTGCGGTCAGCAGGTGCACTATGTCCATTGCTTCTGCAAGCAGCCCGCCCGGGATGATCCCGCCGCGAGTGATGATCAACATAGCCTCAAACTCATGTTCAAACTGCACCATGAGGTGGTCGATCAATTTTTGAACTTCATTCCAGGTAATCATTTCACGCCGCATACTGCCTCCAGCAAAGAAATTTCATCGGTGCACTCGACCCAATGCCAGCTCATTGACCGAGCAAAACCCGGTCATTCACAAAAGCCTGGTTGGCTCTATAAATGCGCTCAACCGTAAATGTGATTATAACCCGTGTTTGCTTTTCATACCTGTGCTGTTTGGGCGCAGGTTAGAGCATCTCGATCTGAAAGTCGATCAGGTCGAGATCGCGCCAGGTGTTTTCTACCCAATGGGCGGTTTTTTGCAGCACTTTACGGGTATGTGTGGGGTCATTGCTCACCAGGGCGCAGGCCACCACAGCGCTTCCCCAGATATCCAGGTCGTCCACCTCTGCTGCGGAGAGCTTGAATTCTTTGTGCAGCTTGGCAAGCAAAGGCCGCAGGCGGCCGCGCTTTTCTTTCAGCGAGCCGCATCCCGGAATTTGCAGGATCAGGATCAATACACCTACGTTCATCATAAACTCATTACAGTCGAAGCACTGAGAGCCAGTCATTAATGTTTACATTTTAATCGATCTTCTCGTGACACTTTCTGTATCCCTAGTATAATGGGTGTATGGACGAATACGAAAACAGAAATCAGAATCCAACCAATTGGATTATCCCGATTATTTTATTGGTAATTTTAGGGGTGGTGATCTGGGCGGCTATTTCTATTGTGCAGAACGTACGCCAGACCACCGGCGACCTGGTTTCCCCCGTAAATGCTTTGGGCACCCAGGCTTCCCAGGTGCTCAATCCTACCCCCACAATTATTCCTGACCCGATCACCATCATTCACGATGTGCGCTCGCTTGCCCGCCTGGAAACGATCCATTATTCTCTGGAGAAAGTGATCACCGCCGAGAACAATCAGGGCGAATTATCGTTCCTGTTTGGCGATAAGCTGCTCTTTGTTGCCCATGGGGAGGTGATTGCCGGGGTAGATTTGGAAAAACTGGATGAATCGGACATGCAGGTGCGCAACGGGGTCTTGTATGTCACCCTGCCCCCGGCAGAGGTGTTTGTTGCCACCCTGGATAATGATAAATCCTACATTTATAACCGGGAGACCGGTTTGCTCGCACACCAGGATGTGAACCTGGAAACCACGGCCCGCCAGGCCGCCGAAGATGCCATTTTAGAAGCCGCTCTGGACGATGAAATCTTACATCAGGCCCAGATCAATGCCGAAAATTATATGCTGCGCCTCTTCCTTGCATTGGGCTACCCCGATGTGGTCTTTGAAAACGCCGCAGAGTGATTGTCTGACACCGCAAGGTTAATAAAACGAGCCTCATCTATTCGATGAGGCTTTTTTGTACGAATATTATATTGATTGAGGTCGCTGGCCCAACTGCATAATTTGTCTATTTTTCTCGTTTCAAATACAGCAGCGCATGCGCCAGAGTGGCGTACCAGGCGGCCACTTTAACCTCTCCACTGAGCAGTACCTCTTCTAATTCATCTTCGCTCAAAAAGACCTGCTCTTGCTCTTCCAGGTCGTCACTTTCTTGCGGGCCAAGGTAGGTTAACCCGCTTGCCAAGAAACCGTGCCCGGTGGCATAGCCCCGGTTCGGGTCGGCTACCAAACTATGCAGCAGGGTCATTTCCCCGGCCTGATAGCCGGTTTCCTCCAGCAGTTCGCGGTGGGCGGTCTGGTCTGGCGTTTCGCCCGGCTCCATATAGCCGCCGATGGGCGCCAGCGAAAGACCGGCATAACCGTACTTGGACTGCCGGAAAAGCAGCACTTTGCCATCCGGTAGGAGCGGCACAATATTGACGAAGTCGCGGCTGATCACCCACGGCCAGTTGTCAATCTTTTTGCCGTTGGGGGCGACTACAACATGGTCTTCCACCTTCAAATACAGGCTGTGGTCTAAAATTACTTTGCGAGATAACGTTTTCCAGGAACTCAAACTGCCTCCTATTTTTGTTTCTGTTGTAGAATAGTATCAGCATTTATATATGGATACAACCAAAGATCAAAGGTATTTCCCTCTATGTCTGGTTTACCCATCAAAGTAGAAGACCCCCCTAAGATCAACAGAATAGGTATGGTGGCGCGCTGGCAGCCTGTCCACCTCGGCCATGCGGCCGTATTAAAAGCATTGTGTCGTCGTGCAGTGCATCTGGAGATTGGCATTGGCAGCGCCAATGTCTCGGATTACCGCAATCCTTTCACCCTGCAAGAAGTCACCGATATGCTCAACATTGCGCTGGAAGGGCATGATAACTACCACCTGGTGCCCATTTCAGACCTGCACAACGGCCCGCTCTGGCGGGAGATGGTGATGGACTTGTTTGGCGACCTGGATGTGTTCGTCTCCGAGAATCCCTATGTGCACAGCCTGTTCGACAGCATTTATCCCCTGGCGCACCCGGTCACTTTTGTGTCCCCCGCCGAACAGGTGGCCGTCAGCGGTACGTTGGTGCGCCGCAGGATGGCGCGCGGTGAGAATTGGGCCTACCTGGTGCCCCCCAAAGTAGCCGTTTACATCAAAGAACACCAACTCGACGAGCGTTTCCGCCGCGAGTATGGTTTACAAACCCTGGCTTTAGAAACAGTGATTGAGGAAAGGAGCACCAATTAATGTATTCATGGGACGAAGATACCAGCTCTTGGTATGGAGATGCCTCGTATCGATACAGCAGCCGAGGGGCGGATGTGCGCAAGGCGGCTTCCAGCCGTGCTAAAGCGGCCGGCCCGCGCACCTATGAAAAGAAAAAACAGCCGAATCAAAAGATTATCGACCCGAAAAAGAAGATCAGCACCACTTCCAAAAATCCGCTGATCATTGCGGTAGATGTGACCGGCTCGATGGCGAGCTGGCCGTTCGAGATTTTTGACCGTTTGCCTTTGTTGTACAACACGCTTTCCCAATATCGAGAAGACCTGGAAATTTGTTTCGCCGCCATTGGCGATGCCAGGGTGGATACCTGGCCGCTGCAAGTGACCACCTTTGCTAGCGGGTTTGACCTCGAACAATTGCTTTCCTCTCTCTTTGGGGAGGGCGGGGGTGGGGATGCCCCGGAAAGCTACGGTTTGTTTGCCCATTGGGTCAATACCCATGTGACCGTGCCCAAGCTGGAAGAGCAGCCTTTTATGATCGTCTTTGGGGATGTGACCATGCACCCCAAGGTTTCCAAAGATACCGTCGCACACTATTTGGGCGATAAGGTGCGGGCGGATGTCGATTCTCTGGCAGCCTGGAAGAAAGTGACCCAAAATTGGAATACCTGGTTCCTGCGCCGCCCGACCGGCAAACGCGGCGATAAAGTGGACGAGCAGTGGGGGAAGGCGATTGGCGAGCAAAAGATTTTCCATATTGAAGATGAACAGCGCGCCGTGGACTATGCTATGGGCCTGGTGGCGCGTGCCTGGGGACATTTCCCCGACTTCCAGCAAAACATGCGTGCCCGGCAGGACGAGGACAAGGTTGCCCAGGTGAGCAAGCCGATTGAAATGATCTGCCCGAAGTGCGGTGGCCCGGTGCCCGTAGATGCCTGCGGGATGTTCAGCTGCCCGTACTGCGGGATCACCTTGAAGATTTCTTAGACGGCAGGCGGTACAGATGGATGTCCGGGCGATCATTACCGTCCCGCCTTACGCAGACTTTTTAGAAGATGTCGCTGCTCACCCTTTGGTGAGCGGCTTGCGCTTAAATACGGTCATGCCCCTGCGGGAAACCCCGGCTGAGGTGTTGGCGCGGTTGGCCGGCTTGGGCAAACCACTGTGGGTGGATTTGAAATCTCGCCAACTGCGCGTGGTTGGGGCGGCTATTCCCCCCTATACCGAGGTGCAGCTCTCCCATCCGATAGAGGTGGATACCCCGGTGGATGCGTTCTTCAACGATGGCGTCGAGTGCGTGCGGGTAGCTGCCGTGGATGGCAACCGCTTGATTTTGGCGGATGGCCCCCGCCGTTTGGTTGGGCCGGGGGAATCGGTCAATATTGTGCACCCCTCCCTCAAAATCCACGGGCTGCTTACTGAAACCGACCGGGCCTATTTGCAGGCCATGGGGGAAGTAGGTTTGCGGCGGGTGATGCTCTCTTATGTCGAATCGCCAGCTGATTTACAGGCAGTGCAGGCTTTGCTGCCAGATGCCGAGATTGTGCTCAAAATTGAAACCCAGAAAGGGCTGGCCTTTGCCCGCCAGCACCGACACACACACGGGCGGTTGATGGCTGCCCGCGGCGACTTGTTCGTTGAGGTGCAGTATCCCCATCAGGTGATTGGCGCGCTGCAAACTGTGATTGATGCCGACCCGCATGCGATGGTTGCCAGCCGGGTATTCGATTCGCTGGCCTTTCATCCCGTCCCCACCAGCGCCGATATTGGCGATGCTGCCTTTTTGCTCTCGCTTGGCTACCGCACCTTTTTGCTGGGGGATGCGATTTGTTTGCGGCGCGATACGGTGCTGGAGGCACTCAACTTATTGGAAGCGATTGCCGGGGAGTTTGGAGAATGAAGCTTGCCCTGGGGCAGATCAACCCAACGGTGGGAGACCTGGCGGGGAATGTAGCGGCCTGCCTGGAGATGGCAGAACAGGCCGGCGCTTTAGGGGCAGACTTGCTGGTTTTACCGGAAATGTCCATTCCCGGCTGTCATCCCAAAGACATTTTGCTCGACCCCCAATTTGTACATGCTGTATATGAAGCCACCCAGGATTTAGCTTTACAAGCCCAAGACTTTTGCCCGCTTCTGGTCGGCACGGTGCTTGAAGCGCCTAAAGAGTTGCATCGTCCTCACCAGCACCCAGGTTTAATCAATGCGGCTGTCCTGCTCCAGGATGGGGTTGTGCGGTTGGCAGCTGCCAAGCGGGTGCTTCCCGCGCACGATGTCTTTTTTGAGCCGCGCTGGTTCCTGCCCGGCACTCCGCCGCAAGTGGTGCAGGTTGCCGGGGCGAAATTGGGGGTGCTGGTGGGCATTGGGCAGCCCTGGCCGGAGGCGCAAGAAGTAGATGCAGTCATTATCCTGGCTGCCTTGCCTTTTTATCAGGGCGTGTGGCAGCACCGCCTCGCATCTTTCCCAACTCAGGGCGTTGTCTCTGTCCTGGTCAATCTGGTGGGCGGCAATGACGATCTGCTCTTTGATGGGCGCAGCATGGTGGTAGGGCAGGGCGGCAAACTGCTCGCCCAATTGGCTGCCTTTGAGCGGGACGTGCAGGTGTTTGATTTGGATGTTTTGCAGGAGGGTGGCGAACCGAAAGAAATTACTCTGCCTCCCCAGGAAATTTTACATAAAGCCCTGGTTTGCGGCATCCGCGATTTCGCCCACAAAAACGGGGTGCCGCGGGCATTTATCGGCCTGTCTGGCGGGGTTGATTCTGCCCTGGTAGCGGTTTTGGCTGCCGAGGCTTTGGGGCCGCAGGCGGTCACCGGGGTGGCGCTCCCTTCTCGCTACACCGACCCGCGTTCTACCCAGGCTGCCAAAAAATTGGCCGGGAATTTGGGGATTCATTTTGAAGTGGTTTCTATCGAAGCGATGCACCAGGCCGCAGAAGGCGCACTGGCAGATTTGTTCTCCACGGGCACCGGCGGCGAAAATGCGCAGGCGCGTCTGCGCATGATCGTGTTGATGAGTTATGTTAACCGCTATAAGGGCATGCTGCTCAATACTGGCAATAAGACCGAAGCCACTTTAGGCTATGCCACGCTTTACGGTGATACGGCCGGGACGATTGCTCCTATTGGCGACCTGACCAAGCCGCAGGTATATGCCCTGGCTGCCTGGCTCAACCGGCAAGAGAAGCGCATTCCCGACTTTATCCTTTCCCGTGCCCCTACGGCCGAGCTGAGTCCCGGGCAGATTGATCCTTTTGATTACGATGAGATCGCCCCGCGGCTGGAAGAACTGGTGCGGACAAATCGCAGCAATCCTGCCATGCGGGCAGCCGAGCATAAACGCCGGCAAATGGGGGTGGTGTTCAAAGTCAGCGAAAAGGCTTTTGGCCCCGGCAGAATGATTCCCCTGACGAGAAAATAAACCTAATTTAATTAATCAGAAAGTTGGTGGGGAAGTTCGTTTTTCCAAACCGCAATTTGATCTTTCCCGGCTTCTTTCGCCCGGTACATGGCGGTATCGGCCAGCTTGATCAGGTGATCGAGGGAGAAATCCTGGGCGGTGGGCAGTTCGGCAATCCCCATGCTGATCGTGATGGGGATAAACATGCTGGATGTTTTTAGGGGATTGTTGTTCAGTCTATATTTCAAGCGCTCCGACACTTTGATGGCTGCCTCCACATTTGCAGGCATCAGCGCAATGAATTCCTCTCCCCCAAAACGGGCGACCAGGTCGGAATCTCGGAACTCTTGCCGGCACAGGTCGGCCACGTGCGTAAGCACCAAATCACCGGTGGAGTGTCCGAAAGTGTCGTTGATCTCTTTAAAATTATCAATATCGAACAGGATGATCGAAAGTGGGTTGTGGCGCGGGTTTTGTTCAAAACTCTGGGCACCCTGCTGGAAGAAATAGCGCCGGTTGTACAGGTCGGTCAGCGGGTCGTTATTGGCCTGCTCGGTAAGCCGGTTTTGGGCCATGTCCAGTTTGTTGAAGGCGCGCCATTTTTCGCGTTCAGTAAAGATGATCGCTGCCCCAACGGCAAGCAGCAGGAGGATATTATCGACAAAAAGGAATGCGTTTTCTTCGTTGAGCAGCGGTTGTTGTTCTAACTGGTACATGCCAATCACCGAGATCAACCCTATCCCAAGCCACACGGTTCCGCTTTTATACCCATCCATCAGGGTAATGACCAGAATCGATAACAGAATCCAGGGATTTGCCCAGGAGATATTTTTTACTCGATATACGTTGTACAGCACGGTGGGTACAAAGATACTCAAGGTAATTAAATGCGCGACCAAACTGCGGCAGCGTTTCTTGATGGTGAGTAAGATAGAGAAGATGGTGACCGCAAAAAAGACGGTGTGCAGCCAGGCGAAGCTGTAGTGCCCTTGTTGAAAGTAGATGATGCTGTAAAGCATGTGCATGATGCAGGCAACGATAACCCCCGTTTTGGTAACCTGAAACAAACTATTCTGATAAGTAGTTTTCGTATTCATAAGGGCGTTAACGACCCCAAGATTAGCGAATAGATTTTCCGTCCATGGGTTTGTGGCGGCGTTTAATATCCAGAACTTCTTGCTCGTTCAGGTCTGGAAGAGTTTCTGTCTCGGTGATTCCCAAGGCTTTTTGCTGTGCTTCGCGCCACATTTGCAGGCGCTCTGTCACACTTTGCTCGTATCCCTGTGAACTGGGAGAATAAAAATAGGTGCCGAGGATGTCTTTCGGTAAATACTGCTGCGGGAGAAAATGGTCTGGTGCGCTGTGCGGGTATTGATAATCTTTCCCGTGCCCCAGCGCTTTGCTGTCCCGGTTGGAATCTTTTAAATGGTTGGGTACATTGGTTTTGCCTTCTTGCTCAATGCGCTCGAAGGCTTTGAAGTATGCGTTGGCCGAATTGGATTTAGGCGCGGTAGCCAGGTAGAGGGTGGCATGCACGATTGGGTAAACACCTTCCGGCAGCCCGACGTAATCGAAGGCCTGCGCCGCCGAGTTGGCGACCACCATCCCCATTGGGTCGGCCAAGCCAATATCTTCTCCGGCTAAAATGATCAGCCGGCGGATGATGAAGCGCGGGTCTTCCCCGGCGTACAGCATTTTTGCCAGCCAGTATAAAGCCGCGTCCGGGTCTGAGCCGCGCACGGACTTGATAAAGGCTGAGATGGTGTCGTAGTGGGCATCGCCATCTTTGTCGTACAGCACGGCGCGCCGCTGGATCGATTCTTGGGCCACAGACAGGGTGACATGCACGGTGCCGTCTGCGCCTGGTGGGGTGGACTCTACGGCCAGTTCCAGGGCATTGAGGGCGTTGCGTGCGTCTCCCCCGGCAATATTGATCAGATGCGCATAGGCGTCATCATCGACCTGCACGGTATAGCGCCCCAGGCCGCGCTGTTCGTCTTTCAGGGCCGCATCCATCACCTGGCGCACATGGCGTTCTTCCAGCGCCCGCAGTTGAAACACACGCGAGCGCGAAACCAGGGCGGAGTTGACTTCAAAATAAGGGTTTTCGGTGGTGGCCCCAATCAGGGTCACCGTGCCGTTTTCTACATGTGGGAGTAAGGCGTCTTGCTGGGCTTTGTTCCAGCGGTGGACTTCATCTACAAATAAGATCGTGCGCAGGTTATACAGTTTGCGCCGTTCCACTGCATCGGCCACTACCTCGCGCAGTTTTGCCACGCCGTCCAATACTGCCGAGAGGGTGACAAAGTGGCTTTTGGTCATGTTGGCAATCACCATCGCCAGGGTGGTTTTGCCGGTGCCGGGCGGCCCCCACAAGATAATCGAAGAGAACAGCCGGTCAGCCTCGATCGCACGGCGCAGCAGTTTGCCCTCTCCAAGAATATGCTCCTGCCCCATATATTCGTCCAGGGTGCGCGGCCGCATGCGGGCGGCCAGGGGCGCCTCGGAAGCGAGGGATTTCTTCATGGCGTGGTCGAATAAATCGTTCATAAGTTAGCGTAGGGAATATGCGCAGGCATATTCTCCAAACATTGCGCAGCAATGTCATTCATGGCGTGGTCGAATAGGTCCATGAGGATATTTTATCATGTAGATTGTAGAAACAAACAAATGTTCGATATTAAGCAATATTATATTTTGCTCAACTCATCCATTAAGGCAGGTCGGTTCTTGTGTCTTTCTCTCAAATCCACAATAATTGATTCCATTTGCTCTACGTGCCCCAACTTATTTATTCGCCGAAGGTAGCGACAGGCTTCCTGATACACACCACGATTTAATGTACCTTCCAATTTCTGATAAACGATTCGAGAATAAATATCGCATGTTTCTTTAGGATAATATTTTTCAAGGTGAATCCGATATTTTTCAATTGAAGATTCCCCCATCATATATGCAGCGGATAAGAGAGATTCCCACATTTCTTCCCGAACATAGATATCAGGCAAAATGTCCTGCCTGGTATTTTCTAAAATCTCTCCAAAAATTTCCTCCCAAGATTGTTCAAAAGTTGAATTTCTCAGCAGTTCATAGTAATAAAAATCTCGAGTTTCATAGAATAATTCTTTTGTTAATTGCAAAATTCGATCATTGTTTTTTTCAATTTGGGCAAGATCAAGCAATAGCTTCATAAAACTGGCACGGTCGCGGCGGTATCTATCCGTTGATTCAGATAAATAATCTTCACAGACTTTTTTCGCTTCTTCCAATCTCTTTTGCTGTAAATATAAATCTACTAATCTTTCCCTAAATCCATGCACTTCGATATTATTTTGTAAAAATTCTTCAACTTCATCCATTGTGTCCAGACGTTCCATCACTGACAACTTGATTATCTGAACTTGAGAAAAATCGTATTGCGTTGAAAAATCTTCTTTTACATAATCAGATAAATTATGGGTAACCAATGCATCCAAAACAGCAAAAAATCTTTCTCGCTCTTCGGGAATTTGGACCATATCTGCAGCCAGTTGGGCAACATCCCATCCCCAATCCCAAGCATGCAATGTTTTATCTTGAGTTTTTTCAAGGAAATAGTCAAATAATTCCTTTCGCGATTCCCCCTCCAGGCGGTTGGCAATTTCTTTCATCCCCAGCACACTACAACGAATGCAGTCCCCCAAGGAACCATTTGAATCATCTGCCTGTCCCATTACGGATGTTACACTTTCAAGAATCGCTTGGAGGATTAATAATGCTTCTTGATATTGCATCTGTTTTATTAAATTTTCAGCCTGGGACAAGATTGCTCTTACAGCCCTCGCTGCCCGATTAGATCCATAATAATCAATGAACCCGTACTGGTCTTTGCCTTGTCTAAGGGCATCTTTTACCATTCGAGCATACGATTTTTTGTCTGCAGGCGTTCCAAATTGGATGGCCAACTGGTTATAAAATTGGTGGTCTTCTAAAGCCAAATTTTTGACAATTTCCACAAGTTCCTCATAAGAAATATTCTGCAAAATATCGTCAATCTTTTCACTTTTTGTTTTTCGTTTTTTGCGGGGTGGTCGAACCTTTTTCGATTTTTCAAAATACTCAGGAAACATTTCTTCAATCGCAAACAATACTGCGGCAACATGTTTACACACAGGCCCCCAATCATAAGGGCAATTGCAGTAATATTCCAATGAATTATCTGGGGAACGATATATTTCAATCTCGTATAAATACGAGCCTTCAACTTCAGCCTGCCATCTGCCATCTTCAATTTCATCGAGATTTTGGATCAGGTTTTTGTTGAAGTAATCGTGTCCGCGTTGAAGTATATCTGGGGTTATCCACTCTCTAAAATTTTCAAGTGATATTGACATCTTCTCTCGAAACAAATAGGGTTGTGTACTAGATTATATCTCACAAATGTTTTTAAATTACCAGTGCTTCAAACACTTCGTCCACAAACAGAATCGTTCTCAGGCTATACAGCTTGCCTTACCCCAAAATGGCTCCTGCCCGATGTAATCATCCAGAGTGCGCGGCTGCATCCGGGCCGCCAAAGGGGCTTCGCTGGCAAGGGATTTTTTTCATGGTATAGTCGAATAAGTCATTCATCATATCTGGTATGAAGAATTTTCTTTGGAAAATTCTTTGAACAATGCTTTGTATTGGACAGAAAATTACAGAACGAACGTTTTATACTTTAGCATAAAGTACAATTACCAAAACATCAACCAACCCGTCTCTTAAAAAGTGACAGATGAAGGCGTATTCGTGAAATTTGCCTTTTCGGAGGAGGGAATATAGAGCCGAGAACAATTGAATACATATTGTGTAAATTGTCACAAAGATGAAGTTAGATTATAATTTGGAGTCACAAATCGCTTCCATTGAGTATGCGGATAGGTAATTTTTTATTGACCCTATTTTCAATCTCATTGGCAAATTTGCCCATTATAGATAAAACAAGAAAAAGAATAATCGGTGAACTATGTCCAAGGCCATATCATTAGCAAAAATCAGTTTTCCTCCCCTAAGGCCTGATAGTTTTAACTTAAATAGAATTGACAACCGTTTGAATCAGGGGCTAAAAAAACAATTCACTCTGGTTACAGCCCCAGCAGGATACGGCAAATCCACATTTGTCGGCTCCTGGTTGAAAAAGCAGCAAATCCCCACAGTATGGATTTCCTTAGACACAGAAGACAATTCGATATCCCAATTTTTGGCATACCTTTATTCTGCAATCAATCAGCACAGATCAAAAGATACGCAGAAATTTTGGACAACATTATTTCATCTCAATATTGAAACATATACTGAGGACCTACTCACCGGTCTCATCCTTGAAATCGAGAAAATATCTGAGGGCTTTGTCCTCGTTTTTGATAATTATCAGACCATCAAAAATCCTGAAATCCATAAGTGTATGGAATTTTTACTACTTAACTTGCCCAAAAAATCCGGCACAGATTCAGATGACTTTATCGGATGTCACCCAATTATCCTTAGTCGATCATTACCTCCCTTTCCACTACTCAAATGGCAGCTAGATGGATTTGCTGATGAGATCTCCCTGGAAGAATTCCAACTATCCCCCAAAGAATCCACACAATTTCTTAAACAAATTGCCTCTCCCGTTTTTTCCCAGGCAGAAATCGCTTCGTTGGTAGAAAAAACTGATGGGTGGATAGCCGGATTGAGAGTGGCAGAAATATCCTCTCAAAATTCAGAAGAGAAAAATGATTTCGTATCCGGCCAGAATATCTTGGAGGGCAATAAACTGATTAGCGATTATCTGGTGAGTGAAGTACTAGAAGATCAGACGGAAGAGGTCCAAAATTTTTTAATAAAAACCTCAATACTCACCGAAATGAATTTTTCGCTATGTAATGCAGTAGTAGGCTGGTCAAAAAGCCAGGAAACCCTAGAAGAGTTAGAAAGAAACAAACTCTTTATCATCTCACTAGATAACCAAAGAAACCGCTTTAAATACCGTCAATTATTCAAAGCTGTATTGCAAAACCAACAAAAAAAATTAGCCCCAGAAGAACTGAAACAAATCCATATAAAAGCCGCTGTTTGGTACGAAGAACACAATGACATTGAAGAAAGTTTTTATCACTGGCTGTTGGCGGATGAAGATAAAGCGGCTCAACTGCTGATTCGAAATGCTCCAATCATGGTGGGACGATTCAAAGGTGCAATTTTGCAAGAACTGACCAATAAGCTCCCAGAAGAAGTGCTGTTAAGATGGCCCTGGCTGGGAATCTACCAGGCATGGTGCACAGTTCCCCAAGACCCCCAGGCAGCACTAGTATGGTTAGGATTAGTTGAAGATGCCATCGCACGTAAAAAGAAATTGAGTGAAGTAATTGAGAATGAGGACGAGTTATTTGGAAATATTCTGGCCTTACAGATTACACAAGCCTCTTTAGAAGGAGAGCGGGAACATTCAATACAAGTGCTTGCAGAAGAGGCTTTGGCATTATTGCCCAAACAAGCAACCAATGTACGCGGATTAGTGCATAAAGCAGTAGCCGCAAGAGCCCATACGGATTTCGATTTAGACTTGGCCTTCAATGAATATTTACATGCCGTTTCTGATCTGCGCCAGCGAAAAAACCTGGTAGGTGCAATCGATTCGCAAAACATGGCCGGAGAAATCCTATTGATCCAAGGAGATTTACACCAGGCACACAAACTTTTTCGCGAAGCATTGACATTCGATAAATCCAATGATCAAAATAACATACCATACTTCAGCAGAGCATTTTCCCTGATCGGGCTGATATTATATGAATGGAATCAATTGGCCGAAGCCTTCGAAACTTTAGAGTATGGTTATACACTCGCCAAACAATTAGAGGCCCCCTTGCAAGTAGAAATGGGAACCTACTTGGTCTCCACTTATTTATCCTATTGTGATATTGAAACTGCTGGTAAATACTTTCAGGAAATCGAATCGGTCAAACAGTGGAAGTCCATTTACCCGTACATTGAATCAAATTTAATTGCTGCCAAATTGCAATACCTGACCATGAAAGGCGACCTGAGCGAAGCAAAACGATTAATCTCAACACATGCTATTCAGCATCAATATCACGAAGATCCCTATAAAGAAAGCGAAAGTATGGCATTAGCCTATCACTATTATCATTTAGGCCATATACAGCCTGCAATTGACCTGGCTTCTTCTTTGAGCGATTACATGAAAGCAGGCAAACGAGACGGGAGAAGGATAAAAATGCTGGTGCTTGAAGCTGCCGCCCAACTCTCATTACAAAACCGAGAGAAAGCAGTTGAATTAATAAACCGGGCTTTAGAAATTGGGCAAAAAGGAACCTATATTCGGACATTTGTCGATCAGGGCGAACCGATCCTCGAAATATTGGTCTTGCTATTCAATCAATATAGTAAGATACCTCAACCGCCGGTAGATTTAGACTATCTCAAGAGAATTATTAATGTTTTTCTAAGCCAGCGCCCCTTAGAAAAGGCATCAAAAACCCCGGTAAGTAAACCGGCCTCCGACAAAAAACAACTTATCGATCCTTTGACCGATAGTGAGTATAAGGTCTTGCGGATGATGTCAATAGGTTTATCAAACAAAGAAATTGCCAGAGAATTAGATATTTCTGTAAACACTATAAAAACCCATGCTTGCCATATCTACCAAAAATTAGCGGTAAGCAATCGCGCCCAGGCAGCCCATAAGGCAAAAATTTTAGAATTGATCTAAAGTAAAACCATAGTTATCCCCCTTAACATCACATAAAAACTTCATATCTCTACCAATTAATGGGTCTTTTTTATGTCATCATCCATTTGGATGATGACATCTCATCCATCCTTTTGATATTATCAAAATAAATAGTGAAATTTATCACTAGAATTTTTCAATCCATTGTTTAGGAGAACAAGAAGATGTCTGATAAAAATTCATCAAAAATCAGTCGTAGAGATTTTTTGAAAGGCTCTGTCATCAGTCTGGCAGCAGTTGGTGGAAGTACACTGCTTTCTGGCTGTAAACCTAAAGAGCTGCCAGCAGAAGATGCTGTAAATACTGAAGAACAAGGGACTAATCTTGAGGCCAATTGGCTTGGCACCGCACCTGAGATTAGCGACACAGACTGCGTAGAAACTGTAGAAACCGAAGTATTGGTTGTGGGCGCGGGATGTTCGGGCTTATTTGCTGCTTGTGCAGCCGCCGAATCCGGTGCAAAGACTTTAATCATTGAAAAATTGACAAAAGCAAATGGCGTGCGCAGCTCTGCTTTGGGCGCAGTTGGCACAAAAATGCAAAAAGAAGCCGGGGTAGAGATTAATAAAATGGATATCGTAAACGATATGTGCCATTACTCCCTGAACTACAACGATATGAACCTGGTAAAGACCTGGGCAGACTACAGCGGTGAAGCCATTGATTGGTATGTTGATTTTGTCAACGAGCGTGGCAAATGTCAGATTATCTTAGAACACAACATGCCAAAAGAAGAAACCCGCTACAAGATGTGGCCGACCGGGCATGGCACCATCTCCCTGAGTGATGAAAACGCAGAAGCCCTGGTTGCCCAAGACATGCTGGACCATATTGCCGGTTTTGACGGATGCGAATACCGCAACAACACCAAGCTTGAGACCATTATCATGGAAGAAGGCAAAGCTGTCGGCATCTACGCAAGCAACGCGGATAACGAATACATTCGGATTAACGCTTCTAAAGGCGTTATCATTGCTACTGGCGGCTATGGCCGGAATGAAGAAATGTACACTGCACTTCAGGGAGAATCAAAGAAAAGCCTGGGAGCTATCGTCGCTTTTGTTGGCGCCACCGGTGATGGTATCCGAGCAGCCAAATGGGCTGGCGGCAAATTTGACGAAAATCATGGCTCCTTAATCTTTGATCGCTGTGCCCTTGCGCCAGACCAAGATTTCAGCGATCCGTATAAAAACGGTATACCGTATTTCCACATCGCTACCCAACCTTTCTTGAAGGTAAACAAAGCCGGAGAGCGCATTTGCAATGAATCTTCACCCTACGATTTCATTATTCACGCCGCAGCAAACTACGAAGGCAAAGCCTGGTATCAGGTTTTTGACTCAAATTGGCGCGAAGATGTCACTCGTTTCCACACAATTGGCTGCTCCACATTGACCCCCGGCGAAGGCCGCTGCCACGAAGCCGAAGGCCTTGATGCCGTTGAAGGCGCTATCAATGCTTTCATTGAAGAGGGATTAGCTTTCAAAGCCGATACGCTGGAAGAGTTGGCCGAAAAATTGGGCGTAGACGCAGCTAACCTGGTAGAAACCGCAGACCGCTATAATGAATTGTATGAAATGGGCGAGGATGTTGATTTTGGTAAAGACAGCTTCCGCCTGTCTTCATTGAGCCAGGCGCCTTATTATGGCGTAAGATTGGCCGGGATACTCCTCTGCACCTTGGATGGTATTCAAATCAATACCAATGGTCAGGCAATTAACGAAAATGATGAATTAATTCCCGGCTTATTTATTGTTGGGAATGACAGCGGCAAATATTATCTCAAAACTTACCCGAACTTTGGCGCAGGCACAAACGCAGGTCGTTGCGCCACCTTTGGTCGTATATGTGGGAAGCATGTTGCTTCTCTCTAAAATCTCCTTTTAGACAGTTTGTGCCTTTTAGGCCTATCTGGAAATTTCAGATAGGCCTTTTCTTTTAAAAGCAAATCAATACTATACCTTGCTTCTAACACTTCATTCACAAATAAGATCGTGTGCAGGTTATACAGTTTGCGCCGTTCCACTGCATCGCCGACTACCTCGCGCAGTTTTGCCATACCGTCCAATACTGCCGAGAGGGTGACAAAATGGCTTTTGGTCATGTTGGCGATCAATCGCCAGGGTGGTTTTGCCTGCGCCGGGCAGCCCCCACAAGATAATGGATGAGAACAGCCGGTCAGCCTCACTCGCTCACATGACTTATCAGCCTATGCCCGGTATTGTTCGTGGGTGGATATTTCTGGACTTGCGGGAGTGCGGCTTTGCCAGGCAAATCTGCCGGGGATAGCAATCCTCCCGCTGGGGGTGAAGGGGACTAGCTCCCTTCAGAGATTTTTTATCCCTTGTGCCTGGCAGGCATTGGATGTCCATTCAATTGAAATGAGACTATAATGCGCGAGCGGTTTATAAAAGGCCAGAATGAGATTATAATTTTGTATCTATGCAGAAAAACATTCCAGCCCTCACTTCAGCACAAAAGACCCAGCGCCTAGAGCGCTACATGGGGATATTTGCGTTAGTCATTTTAGTCGCCGCCTGGTTCATCGGGGGTGCGCTAGAAAGTTCCGCCGTCAGTATTTACTTAAAAGAAGCCTATCCCGAAGCCAATTCGTTTCAAGAAGTGGCTAATGGTATTTATGCCGCTTTAAATTCCCAGGGACGCACCGCCGGTTATGTCGCGCTGGGGGAGGCCACCGGCTATGGCGGTCCGATGCGCATGGCTGTGGCCGTGGATTTACAAGGTGAAGTGATTGGATTAGCGATCATCGAACATAAAGAGACCGCTTTTTATCTCGACCGGGTGCTCAAAACGTCCTTTATGGAGGACTTGCTGGGCAAAAAATATGACCAGCCCTTTGAACTGGGGAATGATGTGGATGGCGTGACCAGTGCAACCTATTCGTCCACCGCAATTGTCAACTCGGTCAAAGAAGCCGCCCGGCAGGTAGCCACTTCCCAGTTAGGGCTGCCCCTACCCCCCGAATCTACCCCCAAAATTGTCTTCGGCCTGCCCGAAGTGATGTTGATCGCCCTGTTTGGGGTGGGGTATCTTGGCCGCAAGCGGGTGATCAAGAAAACCAAAGTGCTGCGTTGGGTCACCATGCTGACCGGGATGGTGGTATTGGGCTTTATCTACAACCGCCCGCTGACGCTCTCACGTATTAATATGTTTTTACTGGGCTATTTCCCGGAGTGGCAGACCAGCCTGTATTGGTATTTGCTGATCGGTGGGATCATCTTTGTGTTTACCGCCGATAACCGCAACCCATATTGTGAGTGGTTCTGTCCCTTTGGCGCCGTGCAGGAATGTATGGGCGCGCTGGGTGGGGCCAAGGTGCGTTCCCCCGGTAAATATCGCGCCTTGCTCAAATGGATTCAACGCATCCTTGCCTGGGGCGCGATCCTGATCGCTTTGTTATACCGTAACCCGGGGGTTACCAGCTTCGAAGTCTTTGGTACCTTATTTGGCTTCCTTGGTTCCAATGCACAGTTCATACTGCTGGGGATCGTACTGGTGGTATCTTTATTCATTCGCCGCCCGTGGTGCACGTATTTGTGCCCCTTGCACCCGGTGGATGAGTTTATTCGCATGATTAGAAGATGGGTGATAAGATTATGGCCGATAAAAAAGGAAAATCACTAAACATTTTCCCGATCATTATATTGATCTTTGTGTTAGTGAGCGTATCGTTGATTATGATTGATATTTTAGGGAACTTAGCCAACGAAGTTTTGATCCAAAATGACCAGGGAAGGATAATTCATGCTTTATTATCCGCCTGCCTTTTGCCCAACAACGCATTCTAACCAGTATTATCGATACAATAAAGTAAGAGGGTACCATGGAAACAAAAAAAGCATTATCCAGACGTGATTTTATCAAGATCACAGCAGTTGCTGGGGGCAGCTTGTTGGGCGGTAAGTACTTGATCGATTGGCTTTCAGATGATTCGGTCACGGTAAAAGATACGCGTGTCCTCATGGGTACGATCATCAACCTGGCTGTTATTGCCGAAAATAAAGCTGCCGGAGAAGCCGCCGTAGCGGCTACTTTCGCAGAGTTGGAACGCCAGATTGCCATCTTCGACCACCGCACAGCCGGGACACCGGTCAGTATGTTGAATGCTGCCGGGCAGGTAGCCAATCCTCCCGCCGAATTGGTGGAAGTTTTGAACATGGCCGCCGCCATCAGCGAGCAGACCAACGGCGCTTTTGATGTCACCATCAAGCCGTTGATTGACCTGTATCAGAACAGCGTTGATCTGCCGGATGAAGCCGCCGTACAGCAAGCCCTGGCCTTGGTGGACTATCGTAAGTTGCAAATCGCCGCCGACCAGATCAGCTTTGTCCAGCCGGGCATGGCGATTACCCTGGACGGGATTGCCAAAGGTTATGTGGTCGATGCCGGTGTAGCGGAACTGAAAAAGCAAGGCTTTGATAACGTATTTGTTGAAGCGGGCGGCGATTTGATGGCTGCCGGCAGCAAAGCCACAGAAACCCCCTGGCGGGTCGGCGTGCAGGCACCTCGCGAAGAACAATCCGGGCTGGTTGCCACGTTCAATATCAGCGACCAGGCCGCTGCCACTTCCGGCGATTATATGCAGTACTATTCCTCCGATCTGCTCAACCACCATATCATCGACCCGCGTGTCGGTCATTCCCCGCGGGAACTTGCCAGCGTGACGATTGTGAGCGGGCGAGCCGTACTCAGCGATGCGCTTGCCACTGCAGTGATGGTGATGGGTTCCGAAGCGGGCATGCAGTTGATTGAAGCCTCTGCCGATCTGGAAGGGTATTTGATCACCAAGCAATTGGTCGCACTCCCCAGCTCGGGATTTGCCGCGGTATAAGATGTAACCCGGCGAAGTAACTTCCTCGGCCGGTTTATCCATATCCTAATAATAATTTGTCCGCCTGTGGTGCTAGTTCAGCAGGCGGGTATTTTTTAAGTGCAGTGCTGGGTATAATAGCGGTAGGAGGACACATTACTAATGATTGGTAAGGAGAATATTGGTGAAGAATCCGCGTGTTGTGATTGTTGGTGCCGGTTTTGGGGGATTGTTTGCAGCCCGAGCTTTGGCCGGGAAACCGGTGGAAGTCATCCTGATTGATAAGCATAATTACCATACCTTTTCCCCGCTGCTTTACCAGGTAGCCACTTGCGCGCTAGACCCCAGCGAAATTGCCCGCCCGGTGCGGGCGATCTTCAGCGCGCATACCAATATCCAGGCCTTCTTGGGCGAAGTGCAGGGCATTGACCCGCAGGAAAAGACGGTCACGGTGGATACTGAAGGTACGGCGCACCAATTCGCCTACGATTACTTGATCTTGGCGGCGGGCAGCCACTCGGCTTATTTTGGCAATGACGATTTTAAACAGCATTCCTTTGAATTAAAAACGCTAGAAGATGCGATTGATCTGCGCAACCATGCCTTGCGCCTGTTTGAGCGTGCAGTTTGGGTGGATGACCCACAGGAACGCGAGCGAATGCTCACTTTTGTGGTGGTGGGCGGTGGGCCGACCGGGTTAGAGACGGCCGGGGCTTTATACGAACTGTATAACCATGTGCTCGATCAGGAGTATAAACACGATTCCCTCCGGGCGCGGGTGGTATTGGTCGAAATGCTGCCTCATTTGCTGGCACCCTACCCGGAAAAACTGCGCCAGAAAGCCCAAGAACAGCTCGAATCCTTGGGTGTTGAAGTCATTTTGGAGAACCCGGTTGCCAAAGTGCGTCCCGGCGAAGTGGAACTGGCCGATGGCACGATCCTCTTGACCGATACGCTGGTGTGGTCGGTGGGGGTGGAAGGATCGCCGTTAGGCAACATGCTGGGGGTGTCACCGGCCCGTGGGAACCGCATTCCCGTCGACCGCCAGCTGCGCGTAATTGGACTTGAAAAAGTGTACTGCATTGGCGATATGAGCTATTTGGAAGACCCGGAAGGACAGCCTTACCCGCAGATGATCCCAATTGCCCAGCAGCAGGCCAAATTGGCCGCCGAAAATATCCTGGTTGATGCGGCTGGAAAGCCCTTGGGCAATTTTCGCTATCACGACCGCGGGGTAATGGCAACCATCGGGCGCAGCCGGGCGGTTGCCTGGTTGTATCAGCGTGTGCAAATCTCCGGCTTCCTGGCCTGGCTGGCGTGGCTGCTGCTTCACCTGCTTTCGCTGATCGGTTTCCGCAACCGTTTGAATGTGTTTGTCAGTTGGGTTTGGAATTATTTTACTTACGATCGTTCGGTGCGTTTGATCCTGGAGAAAAGCGACCCCGAACGATGATGGGTATTTCTTTATCTTTGCAGAGCGATCCTTTCTATAAAGGAAATGATTATATAAAATAAGTTGCATGGAATTTTTTCTTCATATAAAATGTGAAGACTTGAATCCTGTAGGGAGGGGATATGCCCATCTCAATTGCTGAAGCTTTAGATAAATTAAAGCCTATCCACGAGAATAATAAGTTAATTATTCTGGCTGGGGCAGGGGTCTCTTATGACTCAGGGATGCCTACTTGGGAAAAACTGTTAGAGCTTTTTGTATTATTCGCAAAAGATATTGATGATAATTTTCTTGATGCCAAACACAAGGAAGAATTACTGAAGGAATTTAAAAAAGATTATCCAGAAATATTTGCAGAAGCGGACAGCATGATTTCAACAGATCCGGAGAAAGTTGCTACAGTAATTCGGGATTGGATCAATAAAATTGATCATATAGACCCTTTAATGGGGCAAAGAATTAAAACACATTTTACAAAATGGTTTTCTCGCATTTTTAACCGGGGCGCAATTACGCCTGCCGACCCCAGCAAGATGGGGCAGCCCAACTTGAATCACGAGTACATTGTACAAACAAATTATCCGTTTATTCTGACTACCAATTATGATGAGCTTTTGGAAATAGCCGCAGAGAATTTGGGATTTGCAAAATTAGCATCTAGTACTTATTCATACACAAATAATGCCGAACTATTAGCATCCATGTTTTATCAGGAGACTCCTTCTATTATCCATGTTCATGGAGATCTTCAAGATATTGTTGTAGATAATATCGTTTTTACTTCAAAAGACTACACTTCAATCGCAAATCAAGCGCCTGGGTTCAAAATGATCCTGCAAGCGCTGTTTCTGAAATATTCGATTCTTTTTGTTGGGTATAGTGGAAATGATCCCCATCTGGAGGTATTTCTGGAAGAAATGTCTCTTTTGTTAAATTGGACAAGTGTTAAAAATCTCCCACAATATTATTTGGTGTTACCGGAAAAAGAAATAAGTGTGTTATTGACCAAATATAAGGAGTTGGTTTCCCGTACGATAATTATAGGTGTAGATAATGATTACCATCAATCCCAGGAATTGCTACAAAACCTGATGACTATCAACCCACGCCCGAAAGAGTAATAACTATGCGTCTTCGAACCATACCTTTAATTGATCGTGACTATAACAAATCAATCTATGAATTAATTTGGAAAACAAATTACTTAGAATACAATGGCAAAAGAAGAGAAAGAGCATTGCGCCGAATGGGGAGTGATTTTTGCATTGTATTGAATTTAGAAGCAATTCATAAAATGAATCAGAATATATTGAATAGTTTGTCGAATGAATATTCAGACAATAAGAATCTAGTAGATAAAAGCCAGAGATATTTAGCTAGTTTTGCAAGTTATTTGGATTTAGTTTCAACCAATGTGCTTACCAGCGCAGCTTTGCCATCTGGAAGAAGGTCAACCTTGTTGTCTTTGCATACAGAGGTATTTAATGAAATAAAGGATATTGGTGGCAACTTGTTTGAATTTGATGCAGGTCTTTGGGGCAATATATTGATCACTGCTGTAGCTACGTGGGGAGATAGTATAGCAAAATGAATGTGTAATTTTTGCTATATATTTAGATCGTTTAGAACTTCAACTTTGCTCAGTTCCACCCCGGTATCCATAAAAAAGGAACGGGCGTTTTCATCAATCCGGTAATTATTCAGGTACACCACCCTGGTTACCCCGGCGTTAATTAACGTTTTGGCACAGTTGATGCACGGGAAGTGAGTCACATAGCAGGTGGCATCTTTGGTCGAAACCCCGTGTAGAGCCGCCTGGATGATGGCATTTGTTTCTGCGTGGATCGTGCGCACGCAGTGATCTTCAATCAGCAGGTGCCCGACCTCGTCGCAGTGGGGCAGCCCGCTGGGTGAGCCGTTGAACCCGGTGGTTAAAATACGTTTGTCTTTCACCAACACCGCCCCTACATGGGCGCGGTTGCACGTGCTTCTCTCTGCCACAGCAATCGCTATCTTGATAAAGTATTCATCCCAAGAGGGGCGCATCTATCTGCCTTTCCCTGTCAACTGGCTCTAAAAAACGGGAAAATTGTATCACGCCTGATGCCAATAGGTGGTGAAGTGAAGGTCAGATTTGTGCTGTATTTGGGGGATTAGTGATAAGCCTGGTCACACTTGGCAGCCATCACAAAGTCATTGTTATGCAGGCCTTTGATCTTATGTGTCCACCATGTCACCGTCACCTTGCCCCATTCCGTCTGGATCAGCGGGTGGTGGTCTTGTTCTTCGGCAAGCTCGCCCACCTTATTGGTGAAATCCATCGCCTGGGCAAAGTTCTTGAACTTGTAAGCGCGCTGTAGTTTGGGAATACTGTCTTCGTCAATCACAGTCCAATCCGGCACTTTCTGGATCAATGAATTGATTTCATCTTTTTTCAGTGCGGGCACATCTCCCCGGCAGGGCACACATTTCATTTCTTTTAGTTCCATAACGGCCTTTTTTCCTTTCTCGAAATAAATTGGATAACTTTTGTATTAATTATAGCATCCTACTAAAAGGTCTCTCTGGGAGGGCGTTTTCTTACCTTTCTTGCCCCTTGACCACTTGAAAACAGGCAGTATAATTCGGTGACTGAATTTTATACAAGGAGATGTTCTACATGCCTACTGCTTTAATCACCGGGATCACCGGACAGGATGGGTCTTACCTGGCAGAATTTCTGCTGGAAAAAGGATATCAAGTCATTGGGATGGTGCGCAGATCAAGCACGGTCACCTCTGGGCGAATTTTTCATATTCAGGACAAACTCACCATCGTACAAGGTGATTTACACGATCAAGGTTCTTTGATTAGCATGATAGAAAAATTTACGCCTGACGAAGTTTACAACCTCGCAGCGCAATCCTTTGTGCCCACCAGCTGGAACCAGCCAACCCTCACAGGGGAAGTGACCGGACTAGGCGTCACCCGTATGTTAGAAGCCATTCGCATGGTCAATAAAGACATCCGCTTTTACCAGGCCAGCTCAAGCGAGATGTTTGGTAAAGTGCAGGAAGTCCCCCAAACAGAGAATACCCCCTTTTACCCCCGCAGTCCGTATGGGGTGGCAAAAGTATACGGTCACTGGATCACCGTAAATTATCGTGAGTCCTATGACATCTTTGCCGTTTCGGGGATTTTGTTCAACCACGAAAGTCCGCGCCGCGGCCTGGAATTTGTCACCCGCAAGATTACCTACGGTGCTGCCCGCATCAAATTGGGGATGGCCGATCAATTGGCCTTGGGCAATCTGGAATCCCGCCGGGATTGGGGCTATGCCAAAGACTATGTGCGCGCTATGTGGATGATGCTGCAGCAGGATGCACCCAAGGACTATGTGGTCGGTACCGGCGAAACACACTCGGTGAGAGAGTTTTGTGAAGCAGCGTTTGGCGCTGTTGGCCTGAACTACGAAGATTATGTGGTGCAGGACCCGCGTTTCTACCGACCGGCCGAAGTGGATTTGCTCGTCTCTGATCCCAGTTTGATGAAAAAGGAGATTGGGTGGGCACCTTCCATTGATTTTAAAGAACTGGTCTCGCTGATGGTCGAGGCAGATATGGCCTTGCTTTCAAAGAAAGCTTAGCCAATTTGCGTTCAGGCTATTACCGTCAGTAATTCGCGTAGGAAAAAATAACTTTGTCCCAGCATGTGGAGGTTCCGCCTCTTGACTGATCTAACTACCCGCCGATGGTTTCAATGGGGGAGTTCCCTTCTGTTTGTGCTTACAACGGCGGGGATGATTCAATTTTCTAACTTGATCCAAACCGAAGGTTGGGTACAGGTTTCTACCGGCTTGCAGCTTGCCCGCGCCGCGGGTTGGTTGGGTGCCGGGCTGCTTTTGGCCTTCACTTTGTATCTGTGGCTGGGGCGAGAATCTGTTTCCCAAAAAAGTAGCACTGTTTTAGATAACCTGCTTGCCCGGCTGGGGCGCTTCCCCTGGCTGGCAGCCGTTTTGGCTTTGGTCTGGCTGGTGCTCTACCCGTATTTCGTGTTTGGCCGTTTGGGAATTTATATCGCCAGCCCGTGGACGCGGCTGGCCGTATTCTCCTGGCTGCTGCTGGTGATGGCGGTGTGGTTGGCGGCCTGGCGGCACAAAGCCTGGGGACGTATGTTGACCCCTGCTGCCCTGGTGATGGCCCTGGTCTATCACCTCACAACCTATTTTCCGCATGTCTCCAGCTACCCGTTTGGCCTGTGGTGGTCTGAAGTCAGCCGCTTTTACCTGGCCTCCACATTTTTCGATACCCGTATTTATGGCGTGGATACCCCTTGGGTTTTCCGCGATACCACCCGCTACCTGATGCAGGCGGTGCCTTTCCTGGTCTCCAGTCTGCCGCTTTGGGTGCATCGCCTCTGGCAGGCACTGCTCCGTTTTGCTCTGCCTTACTTCGCCGGGATGATTTTTGCCCGCCGCCTGGACTTGAAAAAAGGAACAGCTCGCTGGTTGTTTGTCATTTGGGCCGGTCTGTTCTTGTTCCAGGGGCCGGTGTTCTACAATTTATTGATTATCGTGATGCTCACGGTAGGGCTGGTGCAGCCCCGCCGCTTCTGGCGCACATTGGCGGTTGTGGCGGCTGCTTCGGTATGGGCTGGCTTATCCCGCATCAACTGGATGCCCATGCCCGGCCTAATCGCTACACTTTATTATTTGTTTGACCAACCGCTCAAAGGTAAAGATTTGAAAGCCTTGGCGCAATATATCTGGCAGCCGGCTGCCTGGGTGCTGGCTGGCAGCCTGGCGGGTGTGCTCACCCAAAGCTGGTACGCCGCCAATGCCGGGTTCATTGAAGGGGTGGCAACCACTTCCTTCTCCTCCGACCTGATCTGGAAGCGTCTGTTCCCCAATCCATCGTACCCTTTGGGGATTATTATTTCTGTGCTGCTGGTTTCTGCGCCTTTGCTGGTCTATCTGGTATTGGCCTTCTTCCGCCGCAAAGACCAATTTCATTGGTTCCGCTTGTTAGGATTGGCGGCTATCACCGCAGTCTTGTTCCTCGGTGGTTTGTTGGTCAGCACCAAGATCGGCGGCGGCACCAACCTGCACAATATGGATACCTTCCTGACCGTGGTGCTTATTATGGGCGTGGGGCTTTATTATCGCCAGCTGGTCGATGAGCAGGGTAACCCCGTGACCTTTGCCCCGCCCGATTGGCTTTTCCCCTTCATCGTGGCCGCCCCGGTTGTCTTTGCCGTCTTGTTTGGCGGGCGTTCTATCCAACCCTTAGACGATGCCCAGGCACAGGCGGACCTGGATACCATCCAGATGTATGTCGATCAGGCCGCGGATGAGAATGGCGACGTTTTGTTCATTTACCAGCGCCATCTGCTTACTTTTGGTTATATTGACAATGTTGAATTGGTGCATGATTACGAATTGATGGAATTGATGGATAATATTATGGCCGGGAATCCAACCTATCTCGCCGCTTTCCGGCAAGATTTGGTCGATCAACGTTTTTCGTTGATCATTACCGACCCAATGCCCACCAATTGGAAGAACCCCGAAAAATCCAGCCTGGCGAATGAGAACAATGTGTACCTTAACCGGGCTACCCCCTGGCTGCTGTGCGCCTACGATATTGAAGCAAAACTGGTCAATAACTCTGTTCTGGTACTGACCCCCAAGGCAGAACCTACGTGCGATCAAATTGAGGAGTAATGAAATTATGTTAATTTCTTTTGTGATTCCTGTGTATAACGAAGAAGAGAGCCTGGAAGAACTCTACCGGCAGATTGTTGCCAATGTTACCCCTACCGGACATGATTATGAGTTTATTTTTGTCGATGATGGCAGCACCGATCAATCTTATCCCGTGATGAAGAAACTCCACGAACAGAACGAGCATGTGAAAGTGATCCAGTTCCGCCGCAATTACGGCAAAGCCGCTGCCTTGCAGGTTGGTTTTGAAGCCGCTCAGGGCGAGATTTTCTTCACCCTGGATGCGGATTTACAGGACGACCCGATGGAGATTCCCCGCTTCCTGGAAAAACTGGACGAAGGTTACGATATGGTGATTGGCTGGAAATACCCCCGTCTGGACCCGATCACCAAAACAGCACCCTCTAAATTGTTCAATGCTACCCTGCGCGCGACCACCGGTTTGCAGATCCACGAGAATAACAGCGGCTACAAAGCCATGCGCCAGGTGGTTGCCCGTGAGCTGACCTTGTACGGCGAGATGCACCGCTATATTCCTGCGATTGCCCATTGGCGCGGCTTCAAAGTCACCGAGATCAAGGTGAGGCACCACCCGCGCAAGTTTGGCAAATCCAAATACGGACTCAGCCGGATGTGGCGCGGCTTTTTTGACTTCACCACGATTTATTTCCTCAACCAATTCACCCGTCGCCCGCTGCACTTCTTTGGCGGCATTGGCCTGGGCATGTTTGGGGTGGGTTTCCTGATTGATTTCTACCTTACGGTTTTATGGTTCTTGAAATTGACCGAGCTTCATTCCCGGCCGCTGCTTTGGCTGGGCGTTCTTCTGATTTTGGTCGGCTTGCAGTTTATGACCTTCGGCCTGCTGGCTGAAATGATCACCTTCGGGCAGGTTGCCAAACAGAGCGATTACTCGGTGCGAGAACGGTTGGAATAACGCCTACGCTGCTATTCACTTTAGATAACGATA
This sequence comes from Anaerolineales bacterium, assembly GCA_963675375.2. Lineage (GTDB taxonomy): Bacteria > Chloroflexota > Anaerolineae > Anaerolineales > UBA11579 > UBA11579. The sequence goes on from OY776212.2 coordinate 978,392, forward strand.
AGGAACATACGAGTGACTGAAAAGACATTAATTGATCCTGTAATGGAACGTGCCAGCACGAACCCGGATCATGTAACTTTAACTTTGCTGCACCAGGATGGCACCGAAACGGTGGTCACCGCCGCCCAATTTCACCATCAGGCATTGAACTATGCCCAGGCGCTCCAACAAATTGGGGTGACGCCGGAAGATTTGGTTGTGCTGGTGCTGAAACATTCCCAGGTGCTGCTTTCTGCTTTTTGGGGTGCGCTCTACCAGGGCGCCATCCCGTCCATCTTCCCCTTCCTGACCGAAAAGCTGGACCCCGACCTGTACATGCAGCGCGTCAAGACCTTGGTTGCCAGCGAACATGCCAAAGCGGTGATTACCTTCCCGGAATTTAAGGCCGATTTAGAAGCCTTGCTGGCCGATGTGGACTGCCGTGTGCTCAGCACCGATGAAGTGCCGGAGAATGGCACGGACAACGAATGGATTGAGACCGGGTGGAAAAAACCGGCCTCTCCCGAAAAGATCGCTTTCCTGCAGCACAGCAGCGGCACCACCGGCCTGCAAAAAGGGGTGGCGCTCTCCCACCGGGCTGTACTTAACCAGATTGAGGCTTACAGCCAGGCGATTGAACTCAATGCGCAAGATGTGATTGTCAGCTGGCTGCCCCTCTATCACGATATGGGCTTGATCGCCGGGTTTGTCATGCCGATTGTATCCGGCATCCCGCTGGTGTTGATGTCTCCCTTCCATTGGGTGCGCGATCCCAAGAGTTTGCTGCGGGCAATCGACAAACACCGCGGCACCCTCACATGGCTGCCCAATTTTGCTTATAACCATATTGCCCGCACCGCCCGCCCCTCTGTGTTGGAAGGGCTGGACCTGAGTTCGTGGCGGGCGACGATTAACTGTTCCGAACCGGTCTACCACCAGAGCCAGCAGGCTTTCCTGGAAAAGCTCACGCCTTATGGGTTCAAAGAATCTGCCCTGGCTGTGTCTTTTGCTATGGCCGAGAATACCTTTGCCGTCACGCAAACCCCCATCGGGCAGGCCGCCCGTTTGGATTGGGTCAAGATTGCCCCGTTACAAGAGGCGCATCAGGCCGTCCCTGCCGAGGCGCACAGCGAAGGCGCAGTGCCGATGGTCAGCTGTGGTTTCCCGATTGCGGGTACCGAAATTGCGGTGGTGGATGCACTGGGTCTACCTGTGGACGAGCGTCAGGTGGGCGAGATTGTGCTGCGTTCCAACTGCATGCTGACCGAATATTACCAACGCCCAGAGATCACTGCCCAGGCGATCAAAGAAGGCTGGTACTACACCGGCGATATGGGCTACATTGCCGGTGGCGAGCTGTTTATCACCGGCCGTAAAAAAGATTTGATCATTGCCGGGGGGAAGAACGTTTACCCCCAAGACCTGGAAGCCATTGCCAATCATATTCCCGGTATTTACCCCGGCCGGGCGGTTGCCTTTGGCCTCTTCGATGAACGGATTGGCTCCGAGGTGATCGTGATGGTGGCCGAACTGCTGCCCGAATTGGACGGCCATACTCCGGAGACGATTGAACGCGACCTGCGCCAGCAGGTGGTCGCCCAAACCGAGGTAACCCTGGCCGATGTGCGCTTGGTGTCGGACCGTTGGGTGATCAAAACCTCCAGCGGCAAGATCGGCCGGGCAGACAACCGCCAGAAATACCTGCGCGAATTTCGCCAGTAGGGCTTCGTTGGTCAACTGCGATGCGTAACCCTAAATCTTTCCTTCTCCCCCTGATAGGCTTTGCCGCTGCATTCGCCCTTTCCCTCTTTTTGGCTTGGTTTTCTTATGACATGGCTTCCTTCGAGGGCTGGCTGGGCTTTTTGGTCACCATTTTGCTGATGGCGGGGTTGGGCGCACTTGGGTTTATGCTCGTGCGCCGGGAGCAGCCGCCTACCTGGCTCAAGTGGTTGGTGTTGGGCGCGGCTTTGCTGCGTTTGGGGTTGGGCGTTTTCTGGGCCTACGCCTTTCCCATTTGGGGCTATCCCAACGAAACCCAGCAGTCTGGTTACATTATGTTCGATGCTTTCCTGCGGGACGGCCAGGCCTGGCAGCTGGCCCAATCGGGGCAGCCTTTGTTAGATGCCTTCCGCGGGTTTACCGCCCACGACCAATACGGTGGTCTCTTATTCCTCAGTGCCCTCATCTACCGCTATCTGGGCAGCAGCCAGCACACCCCGGTGTTGATTTTGGTGCTGACCGGCACGGTATCCGCTTTGGGCGTGTTATTTGCCTGGGCGTTTGCCCGCCGCCTGTGGGGGGAGGCAGAAGCCAAATGGGCAGCCTGGGGGTTAGCGCTTTACCCCGAAGCGGTCATGTTGGGCAGTTCGCAAATGCGGGAGGCTTTCACCCCGGCATTGGGCGTACTGCTCGTGTATTTGTTGTACCGTTATTGGCAGGAACGTAAACCTGCCGACCTGCTGATTTTTGCATGCGTAGCGGTGTTTACCGCCGCACTCACCTGGTCGTATCTGGCGATGCTTGCCCTGGTGTTGGGCTTGTTCCTTGGCGCTTTGCTGTGGCAGAAATACGCGCCCGGTTGGTCTGGGCGTACCAAAGCCCTGGTGGCTGTGGGCGGCGGCGCTGCCGCGGTTGGGGTTGGTTTGGTTGGCTGGCGCTTGCTAGATAAAATGAATGATTTCCAGGGCTATCTCACCGAAACGTACTCCGGGGTGGTGCAGGCCATTTTAAGCCGTACCCCCGAAGTGCTGCATACGCCCTTCATTGTTGCTTACGGCTTGCTGCGCCCGCTGCTCCCTGCCGCTCTGATCGGAAAGGGCAGCAGCCCGTTGTGGCGTGGGGTGGGAATCTGGCGGGCTGCCGGATGGACGGTGGTGCTGGCTTTGCTGCTGTATGCCACAGTTTTTGTCATCCGAAAACGTGCCTGGTTCAGCCCGACCGGCGCCCTGGTGTGGGGTAGCTGGCTGACTGCGGCGATTGTTTCGTACAGGGCAGGCGGCGATATGTGGGATAACCCACGCTACCGGGCCGGTTTTGCCGCTTTTCAGGTGGCTTTGTGCGCCTGGGCGCTGGTAAAGCAAAAAGAAGAGCAAGACCCCTGGCTGCGGCGGGTGTTGGTGATTACCGGCATCATGGTCTTTTGGATAATTATCTGGTATTTGCCGCGCTATGTGGCTGTGCCCTGGGGCACCACGCGCACATTCAATATGGTGTGGGCGGGCGTGGCGACCTCTGCGTTGTATTTGGCATGGGAATGGCTCAAGGAGCGCCGCGCCAGCAATGCCGATTGAGTCCCTTTCTTTCCCTTTTTTAGCCCTTGACCAATTGAAAACCGCTGTTATAATTCATTGGCTGAATTTTGGAGCATAAATTTATGGATTCACCCACTGAAAATATTCGAGACCTGAATCTCTTAGAGCAAATAGAAGAAAACCCGGACATCACCCAGGCTTCTTTGGCAGACCAGTTAGGGGTGGCGGTCGGCACCGTCAACTGGCATATCAAGCGTCTGGTAGACAAAGGGTATGTGAAAGTAAAACGGGCGCAGCGGAAAAAGCTGCGCTATATTATCACCCCCAGCGGGATCGCGCTGCGTGCCCGCCTGACATTAGAATACATCGAACATTCCATGCGCTTATACCGCAAGACCCGCACCCGCATCAGCCAGCTGTTGGATGATCTCAAAGCGGCGGGTTACACCCAGGTAAGCATTGACGCCACCGAGCAAGGCCCGCACGATATTATGGATATCTGCCGCCTGACCTGCCTGGAGCAGGGCGTGGCAGTTGTGGAGGATGACCAACAACCGGTACTGCAAATCCGCGGTTTCCGGGTCTTCCTCAAGTTACCAGGGAAGGAGATCTAGCATGGATAAACATATTTTAATCACCGGTGGCGCAGGCTATATCGGTTCGCTGCTTTCTGGCGAACTGCTGCGGCGCGGCTACCAGGTTACTGTGGTGGATAAGCTGCTGTTTGGCGGCGATTCGCTGCTTGCCTATCTGCCAGACCCCAATTTCCATTTTGTGTCTGGGGATGTCTGTCTGCCGGACACGGTCAAGAACGCTTTGCACAGCGATTGGCCGGTGCCGCAAGCTGTCGTGCATTTGGCGGCCATTGTCGGCTTCCCGGCCTGTCAGTCTGTTGGCGAGCAGGTTGCCCGCCGCTACAATGTCGAATCTGTGCAGCAGGTTTACCGGCAGAGCGATGCGCTGAGGATTGGGCGGATGGTGTTCTCGTCTACCTATTCCAATTATGGCATTGCCGAGGATGACTCCCCGGTGACCGAAGAATCGCCCCTCAACCCGCAGTCGCTGTACGCCGAGACCAAGATCGAAGCCGAACAATTCTTGCAGGGCGAGGCCGCCTCTGGCTGTGCACCGCTCATCTTCCGCTTTGCCACCTTGTATGGCATTTCCCCCCGTACCCGTTTTGACCTGATCGTCAACCAATTTGTGCTGGAAGCATTTACCAAACGCGAATTGCTCATTTACCAGCGCGGTTACTACCGCTCTTTTGTGCATGTGCGCGACGTGGTTGCCGGAATCATCCTTGGGCTGGAATCGCCCGAGGAAAAGATCCGCGGCCAGGTTTTCAACCTGGGTACCCCTAAGGGGAACTATTCCAAAGACCAAATTGTTGCCCTGGTGCAGAAATATCTGCCGGAGACCACGGTGCAGTATAAAGATTTGAGCTTTGGCGGGGATATGCGCGATATCCGCGTGTCATTTGAAAAAATACAAAATGTACTTGGTTATCAAGCCCGCCTGGACGTGGAGGATGGCGTAAAAGAAGTCTTGTTCGCCCTCCAGCATGGGCTGATCCAAGATCCAACCAACCAGAAATTCCGCAATGCACAATTCATTGTGCAGTAATTGAGAAAGTGAGGAACAAGATGACCGACTTTTGGAAAGATAAAAAAGTGTGTGTAACCGGTGGGGCTGGCTTTTTAGGAACCTTTATTTTACAAAAACTGGCAGACCGCGGTGTGGATGACGTTTTTGTCCCCCGTGTAGAAGATTATGATTTGACCGAAGCAGAAGCGATCGACCAGATGTTGGCCGATTCTAAACCGGATTTGATCATTCACCTGGCTGCCCTGGCAGGCGGGATTGGCGCCAACCGGGCACGTCCGGCTGAGTTTTTCTATAAAAATCTGATGATGGGTGTCCCCCTGATGCACAAAGCCTGGGAAGCAGGTGTGGAAAAATTTGTCGCCATGGGCACAATTTGCGCCTATCCCAAATTCACCCCGATCCCCTTCCAGGAAGAGAATTTATGGTATGGCTACCCCGAAGAGACCAACGCCCCCTATGGACTGGCGAAGAAAATGCTCCTGGTGCAGGCGCAGGCCTACCGCGAGCAGTATGGCTACAATGCCATTTATCTGCTGCCGGTCAACCTGTACGGCCCGTACGACAATTTTGATCTCGAAACTTCGCATGTGATCCCGGCTTTGATCCGCAAGTGCGTGGAAGCCAAAGAACGCGGGGATGACAAGATTGTAGCCTGGGGCACCGGCACGCCCACCCGCGAGTTCCTCTACGCCGGGGATGCCGCCGAAGGCATTTTGCTGGCCGCCGAAAATTACAACGGCAGCGAACCGGTCAACCTGGGTTCTGGGATGGAGATCAGTATCAAGGACTTACTTGAGTTGATCGTGGAGCTGACCGGCTTTAAAGGCGACCTGGTTTGGGATAGCAGCAAACCCGATGGGCAGCCGCGCCGGGCGCTGGATGTCTCACGTGCAAAAGAATATTTTGGTTTCGAAGCCAAGACCGATTTCCGGGAAGGCTTGCGCCATACAATTGAATGGTATATCGCCAATAAGGACGAAATTGGCTAGCAAGGAGACAACCTGCTGCTTTTCTAAAGGTGACTGTAATATATGAATGATTCAACCTCAATCCAAAAGGTGAGCCGCGAGTCCGAAGAGACTTTAATGCTCAAACCAAGCAAGGGGTGGGTGTCTCTCAATCTGGGAGATTTGTGGCGCTACCGGGAGTTGGTCTACTTCCTGACCTGGCGCGATATTTTAGTGCGCTATAAGCAAACACTGTTGGGCGCTGCCTGGGCAATTATTAATCCCCTGATGCAAATGCTGGTGTTCAACTTCCTGTTTGGCAATATGGCCAATATATCCACCGGCGACATTCCCCGCCCGATCTTTACCTTTGCGGCGCTGCTCCCCTGGAACTTGTTTTCCACCGCCCTGGGTGATGCCAGCCGTTCGCTGGTCTCGAACCGCAATATGATCACCAAGGTGTATTTCCCCCGCATGGTGGTGCCGTTTTCTTCGGTGCTCAGCGGGGTGGTCGATTTTGCAATCGCCTTTGTCATCTTGATCGGCATGATGTTCTACTTCAAAGTGCCGGTACCTGGGACCGTGTGGGCGCTGCCGCTGCTTTTGCTGCTCACCCTGGTGACTGCATTAGGCGTCGGGCTGTGGCTCTCGGCCTGGAACCTACACTACCGGGATGTGCGTTACTTCATCCCCTTCTTGACCCAATTTTGGATGTTGGCGACCCCGATTGCCTATCCCCTGAGTGAGATCCCGGCCCAATGGCAGACCTTGTACTCCCTCAATCCGATGGTTGGGGTGGTTGAAGGCTTCCGCTGGGCGCTGCTGGGCGGCGACCCGGTCGAACCGCTGGCAATGATCTTCTCGGTTTCCTTGAGTGTGGTCATTCTAATTACCGGTATGTTTTACTTCCGCCGAATGGAACGTACCTTTGCAGATGCGGTGTGAGGTGAAACGATGGCAGATGTTGTAGTAAACGCTGTTAACTTAGGTAAACACTATAAAATAGGCGCGGTGATCAACCGCTCCCCAACCCTGCGCGATTCGATTACCGAAGCTGCCCGTTGGCCGATCCGCATGCTGAAAGGCGAACGCCGTCCGACCAGCAGCACGATTTGGGCGCTGAAAGATGTTACTTTCGATGTCACCCGCGGCCAGGTATTGGGCATTATCGGGCGCAACGGCGCCGGCAAGAGCACTTTGCTGAAAATCCTTTCCCGCATCACCGAGCCGAGTGAAGGCTATGCCCAGATCACCGGGCGGGTGGGTTCGCTGTTGGAAGTCGGTACCGGCTTCAACCAGGAGCTGACCGGCCGGGAAAATATTTTCCTCAACGGGGCTATCCTGGGGATGAAGCGCCGCGAGATCCAAAGTAAATTTGATGAAATTGTGGCTTTTTCCGGGGTAGAGAAGTTCATTGATACCCCGGTAAAGCGTTATTCTTCGGGGATGTACCTGCGGCTGGCCTTTTCGGTAGCCGCCCACCTGGAACCCGAAATTTTGGTGGTCGATGAAGTCCTCGCTGTGGGGGATGCAGAATTCCAGCGCAAATGTTTGGGTAAGATGAGCGATGTGGCCCAGGAAGGGCGTACCGTGTTGTTCGTCAGCCACAATATGTCGGCTGTGCTGCGTCTGACCGAAGAAGCGATTGTGCTGGATAAAGGCACGATGGTCTACCGGGCACCCACGCAGGATGCCGTAGAGTTTTACATGTCCTCCGGCTTTGCCCAAACCAGCGAACGCCGCTGGCAGCCCGACGAAATTCCTGACTCGGCCGCGCCTTTCAAACCGCTTGCTTTACGCGTGATTGACCCGCAGGGGATCTCCAATGATACTTTTCGCTCGATTGAGCCGGTCACGGTTGAATTTGAATACGAGCTGTCCGAAGCCATTCAGGGCTTGCGGGTGGGCATTTATTTGCTCACCATCCGCGGCGACCTGGTTTTTACTTCCTTCGATACCGATTCGCCCAAAGAATACGATCAATACGCCACCCGTGAGGCCGGCCGCTATATCAGCCGCTGCCAGGTGCCTGCCGACTTTTTCAATGAAGGGCAGTACGTTTTAGGTGTGAATGCCAGCACCTTCCGGGTGAAGCGTTACTTCCAGGATGAACACGCCCTCACCTTTGCAGTGGACCCGATGGGCGCACCTGGAAAACAATGGCCGGAAGTCCGTCTGGGCACCATTCGCCCGCGCTTGAATTGGGTGATTGAGGAGCAGGCCTAGTGAACGGCAGGTCCCGCGGTCTCAAACGAATTTGGGAGTCGCTGCCGCTGACCCCTGAAATTGAATGGTACCTGGTGCGCGGCCAACGCTTGAATAATCACGGCCGTTTGCGGGGGCTGAAGCGCGGCATGTCTCGCTGGGTACAGCAGGCAAGAGAGACTGAATTAGCAAAAACACAGGCTCCCCAAAAATTGCTTTTCTTCACCATGATCCCGATTTGGGTGCGCTATGCCAGCCTGCTGGCAACCGCCTATGCCGGGATGGGGCATCAGGTGACGCTGGCCTATCTGCCGCATACCGAGTGGTCGGAAGAGACCAGCCGTTACCAGCTGCAGCTGCGCAATTTGCAGCTCAAAACCGCCTATGCCTCAGCCGCGCCTTTGGTGCAGATTGCACCCTGGTTTGAATACGGACAAAAAACAACACTGCCCCCGGCTTTGGCTGAAAAGATTGCTGCCGTTTCTATCCGCGATTACCAATACACCCATCAGGTTGAAGTGGTGGATGAAAGTGATGTCTTTTTCGCCCTGCGCCAGCGCAGCAACCTGGCAGCTGCCAAAGCGGCCTATGCCTGGATGCTGGCACACAAGCCGGATGTGGTCGTTGTGCCCAATGGTTTGATCTTAGAACTTGGCGCGGTATTTGAAGTCGCCCAATATTTGGACATTCGCACCGTGACGTATGAGTTTGGCGAACAGAAAGACCGTTTGTGGCTGGCACAAGATGAGCCGGTCATGCTGCAAAAAACGGCCAAAATGTGGGAGACTGCCCGCTTACACCCCTTTACGCAGGAGAAGCAAGAACGGATTAGAGAATTGTATGCTTCTCGCCGGCAGGCCGGGCTGTGGCAGAATTTTTCCCGCAAGTGGCAGGATGTGCCGACCGAGGGGAAAAAGGCGGTGCGTGAAAAATTAGGGCTGGATGACCGCCCAATTATTCTCATGGCGGCCAATGTGATTGGCGACAGCCTGACCCTGGGGCGTCAGGTCTTCTCCGACAGTATGACGGAATGGATTGCCCGCACCCTCGAATTTTTGAAAGAAAAAACAGACGTGCAGTTTGTTCTTCGCATTCATCCTGGGGAGCGGTATACCACCGGCCCCTCGGTGGCCGATATTGTGGGCGAATTTCTCCCCGAAGTGCCTGACCACTTTCGGATCATCGCTGCGCAAGACCCGGTCAATACCTACGATCTAATTGCCGCCGCCGACCTGGGGTTGGTCTATACCACCACAGTGGGCATGGAAATGGGCATGTACGGCCTCCCGGCAGTGGTGGTGGGCAATACCCATTACCGCGGGAAAGGCTTTACCCTCGACCCCGATAGTTGGGATGCCTATTTTGACCTCTTGCGTGCTGCCCTGGCACAGCCGGAGAAAATCCAGCTGACCGAGAAACAAATTGAATTGGCCTGGCAGTATGCCTATAATTTCTTTTTTGAATATCCCCGTCCCTTCCCCTGGCACTTGCGCCATCTTACAGAAGATTTGGAAGCCTGGCCGGTCAGCCGCGTGTTGAGCGCCGAAGGGATGGCTGCTTTCCAATCCAGCTTTGATTTGCTGGCCGGAGAGAGCGTGCCGTGGGAGCAATTACTTGCAGATGAGATTGTCCGAGAGGGAGGCGTAGATGTTTCTGATTAGAGCCTACAACCGGGCAAGGGTGAAGATATGGCATCGTTGGAGTCAGTGGACTTCTGGACAGCGCAGCTACCCTGATTTCCTGATCGTTGGCCCGCGCCGTACCGGCACGACCAGCCTCTACCAGGCTCTTCGCAAGCACCCCAATATATACGGCGCATCCCGCAAAGAGGTCAAATTCTTTGACTGCAATTATGAAAAAGGGATGGACTGGTATCAGGCGTTTTTTCCCCGCAAAAGCAAGGTGCAGTGGAAAAACGCGTTGGTGATGGAAGCCAGCCCCTATTATTTCTTGCATCCCCTGGCGGCACAGCGCATCAAAGAGAATTTCCCGCAGATCAAGGTGATCGCCCTGCTGCGCAACCCAATTGACCGGGCGTATTCCAACTACCATATGAATTATGATCTGGAAGTGGAGCCATTGCCTACTTTTGAGGAAGCGATTGAAGCGGAACCGGCACGGTTAGCCGGGGAGGAAGCGGCCATTATCGCCGATCCGTCCCATCCTGTGTTCAACCACATGCACCTTTCGTATCTTACGCAGGGCATCTATGCCGATGCGTTAGCGCGCTGGTTTGAGGTCTTTCCGCGCGAGCAGATTTTAGTATTGCACAGCGAGCGTTTCTACGCCCACATGCCGGAAACAATGCTGCAAGTACAGCGTTTTCTCGGTTTGCCGGAAAAGGTGATCTCGGTCACTAAAAATGCCAACCCCGGTAAGTATCCGCCGATGAAAGCGGAGACCCGGGCGAAGCTGGCGGCGTATTTTGCGCCGCACAACCAACGTTTATACCAGTTGTTGGGTGAGGATTTTGGTTGGGAAAAGGAAAAATAAAAAGCGAAGCTTTTTATTTTTCCTCAACCACAGTAACTTCATCCCAATGGATGAATGGCGAATCCTTCTTGACGGTGAAACCATACTCATTAACAGCAATGATGACGTAATTGTCTTCAATGTACTTTAAAATTTCAGTTTCGGTGTCCGCAGGGTCTTTAGATACCTGGATGATGATGTCCGGCTGTAACTCGGTGATGCTGTAAGCATAGTCCCACTTGGTGTGGCCGGGTCTGAATTCTGTGATCGCCCCCCAGCCTTCGGGCAGGTGCGAGGCAGTTTGCGCCACGACCACATCGCTTTTACCGTACAAGTCAATCCCCACGACATCTTCTGCGATGTATGTGATCGTACCGGCTGCTTTTAGCGCCAGTGTGGCTCCCGGCTTGGAAAACTCGGCGATGGAAAGCCCCAAGGTAACGTAATACTCGCTGGTGTCGGCAAATTCCGGGGTGCGCAGGGCAAGCCACTTGTACAGAGAGCGTGTCCCCAATATTGCATTCATGTTGATCATGCTGCCCACCAGCACCACGGCCAGCAGCAGGTTTGCCAGCAGGGCATCTCGTCCCTTGAGCCACTCCTTCAGGGGTGTGACCATGCCGCTGATGATCTGATGGAGGGCAAAGGACAAAAGGATAAAGAACTGCGGCAAAGCCAGCGAAAGGTAGCGGTTGGCGCCGCCCTTATGCTCCCAGGCATCCCCGCCCACATACACGCTGTAGGCCATTTGCCCGCTCCACAGCAGCACGAGCAGCAAGGTTTCTTTGTCTCGGCGGAAGAACAGGGTTGTAAACGGGAACAAGAACAGTACCCAGTTAAAGCTCAGGATGAACTTGCCCAGGGCATACACCCCTTTGCCCAGGCGGGCATAAAGCGGTGTGCCGGTCACTTTCAGGTAATAGGTGTTGGGGAAGGGCACGCCGTAATAGGCCAGCCGGAAGAGGGTTTGACCGCCTAAAAAGACGGTCAGCAAAGCGCCGCCCCACAGCAGGTGCTGCTTGCGGTGGTCGCGGTCAAAAAAGCTGAGGAACGCCCAGATCACAATGTAGGGCACGGCCATGTCAAAGCGAACCAGGGTACCGATCCCCAGCAGGATGTACGGTAAGGGGCTGAACTGTTTGGTGTCGGCAGCTTGCAGCGCTTTCAGCGTTGCCCAGCTGACCAACATCACCAGCACGCTGACCTCCATACCCAACAGGCTCCAGTTGTTCAACGGGCCGTAAAAGCCGGTCAGGATGACCGACCCAAAGATCATTACCGGGTTTTGGGTAAAGCGTTCGGCAATCTTTTTTACCAGCACCATGTTGATTGCCATGAAGACCGCCCCGGAGATTTGGAGCGCCAGGCTTATTTTGGCAGCTGGGATGGGGAACAAGTGGAAAAAGGCCATATACACGGCCCACAGCAAGTTGGTGATCCCCTCGACGGGTTTTTCTCCAGGGTTCCAGACCAGCCCATGCCCGTGCGCCAGGTTGCGAGCGTAGCGCATCGAGATCATGGCATCGTCGTTCAAAATGAAATAACGGGTGCCATCTAGGACAAAACTGGTTTTAAAAATATAATGGCTGGCGTAAATGCCGTATAGCAGCAGTAGAAAGAAAAGAAAAAGAGTTTGAAATTTTGGTTTTCTCATTATTTTAGCTTTTGTGATTTATTTTTTTGACAGCATGAAAATGGAGTACGAAAAGATTATACATCAATCCATAATTAGGAGCGTATAAAGTGAGCTTAAGTGGAAAAGTGATCTTAGTGACCGGGGGAACCGGTTCTTTTGGCAAAAAATTCATTCAAACCGTCCTGGCAAAACATAACCCTGCCAAGGTGATTGTGTTCAGCCGGGATGAGTTGAAACAGCATGAAATGCGCATGGCTGGTTTTGACCAACCCGAACTGCGCTATTTCATCGGCGACATCCGCGACAAAGAGCGTATGCGCCGCGCCATGCAGGGCGTGGATATTGTCGTGCATGCTGCCGCCCTCAAGCAGGTGCCGGCTTGTGAATACAACCCGATGGAAGCGATCAAGACCAATATTATGGGTACCAGCAATGTGATTGATGCGGCCTTGGATGCGGGTGTGAGAAAAGTGCTGGCGCTCAGCACGGATAAAGCCGTCAACCCGGTCAACCTGTATGGCGCTACCAAGCTGGCCGCCGAGAAGTTGGTGGTGCAGTCCAACGCCTATGCCGGCGGCCGTGAGACCCGTTTTGCCTGTGTGCGCTACGGCAATGTGGTCGGCAGCCGCGGCAGTGTGGTGCCCAAGTTCTTCCAACTGCGCCACACCGGTAAGCTGACCGTCACCGATGAGCGCATGACCCGCTTCTGGATTACCCTGGAGCAGGGCGTGGCATTCGTGATCCGCTGCATTGAGGGGATGCACGGCGGCGAGGTCTTTGTGCCCAAGATTCCCAGCACCACGATTGTAGACCTGGCAAAAGCGATTTCCCCCGAAGCGGAAATTGAGGTGATCGGTATTCGCCCCGGCGAAAAGCTGCACGAGGTTTTGATCTCGGAAGACGAAGCGCGCTCGACCATTGAGATGGATGATATGTATGTGGTTCAACCGGCGGTCTCCCCCTGGTTTGGCTACGAATGGGAAGATGAGGGCACCAAGCTGGAAGATGGCTTCCGCTATGCTTCCAATACCAACGACCACTGGCTCAATATGGCGCAAATTCAAGAAATTGTCGCTCCCATTGAGCAGGAATATTTGAACGGGAAGTTGGCCTGATGCGTATTTTGATCACCGGGGCAGGCGGTTTGCTGGGTTTGAACCTGGCAATGACCCTGAAAGACCAGGTTGAAGTGATTGCCACCGACCGCAAGCCTTTGCGGCGGCCTGAGCTGTTTGAGTTTTACCAGACAGAGTTGGTCACCCCGGGCGCGGTCTCGGCTTTGTTAGACCAGGCTGCCCCCGATGCAGTGATCCACTGTGCCGCTTTGGCGGATGTGGATGCCTGCGAAAATGCCCCCCAGGTGGCGCAAGAAGTGAACGCCGACCTGCCCGGTTTGATCGCCAGGGAAGCAGCCCGGCGTGACATTGGGCTGGTGCATATTTCTACCGATGCGGTCTTTGATGGTGCACGCGGCGGATACAGCGAAGCGGATACGCCAAACCCGCTCAGCGTATATGCCCGCACCAAGCTGGAAGGCGAACAGCAGGTGATGGATGCCCACACTAGGGCGGTGGTCACCCGCGTCAATTTGTTTGGTTGGAGCAGCGCTCAAAACCGCAGTCTGGCCGAATTCTTTTATTACAACCTCAAGGCAGGCAAACCGCTCAAAGGGTTTGTGGATGTGCATTTTTGCCCTTTGTTGGTCAACCACCTTGCGCCTGTCTTTTTAAATATTTTTGAGAAACAATTGGCCGGTCTTTACCATCTGGTCAGTCCGGTCAGCCTGACCAAGTATGATTTTGGCGTGGAGATTGCCGAGCGGTTTGGTTTTGACCCCGGCCTGATTACCCCCATTTCGGTGGCGGATTCGGGCTTGAAGGCCAAACGTTCGCCTAACCTGACGATGAGCACAGACAAACTTGCCGCCGCATTAGGACAGCCCTTGCCCGATGTCTACGGCGGCTTAGAGGAATTGGTTCGTTTACAGCAAACCGGGTACCCGCAGGAATTGGCCGCCTGTTTTGACCGGGCGGAAGACCCCGCAGCTACATGAGGAATTAAACTGGAGGAAACTATGGATATTCAAATTTTAGATAAGACCATCGGCCCCGATCATCCCACGTACTTTATTGCCGATATTGCCGCCAACCACGACGGCGACCTGGAACGCGCCAAAATGCTCATCCACCTGGCGAAAGAAGCCGGGGCAGATGCCGCCAAGTTCCAGAACTTCCGCGCCCCCAAGATCGTCTCCGATTACGGCTTTAAAGCGATGGGCGGGCAGGTTTCTCATCAGGCCGAGTGGAAAAAGTCGGTCTACCAGGTCTATGATGAGGCTTCCGTCTCTTTTGAGTGGACCCCGATCCTCAAAGAGGAATGTGACAAGGTCGGTATCCACTATTTTTCCTCCCCCTATGACGATGAGGCCATCGACATGCTCGACCCGTATGTGCCTGCCTATAAAGCCGGCTCTGGCCTGGTTTCCTGGCCGGAAGCGATTGTGCGCATGGCCGAAAAAGGCAAGCCGGTGATGATCTCCACCGGGGCCAGCAAGATGGGCGAGGTGATCAACGCCATGGAAAAATTGATGGCGGTCACCGATCAGATTGTGCTTTTCCAGTGCAACACCAACTACACCGCCAGCCCCGACAATTACGACCACCTCAACCTGAATGTGCTCAAGACCTACGCGGCTTTGTTCCCTGGCGTGATCCTTGGCCTTTCAGACCATACCCACAGCCCGGCGCCCGTGGTGGGGGCGGTGGCGATGGGGGCTCGTGTGATCGAACGTCACTTTACCGACAGCAACGACCGTGAAGGCCCCGACCATAAATTTGCTCTCAACCCGCAAACCTGGGCCGAGATGGTTGACCAAGTGCGCATTTTAGAGCGTTCTTTTGGTTCCCCGATGAAGCGTGTAGCCGATAACGAAAAAGACACCTATGTGGTGCAGCGCCGCTGCCTGCGGGCTGCCCGTGAGATCAAAGCCGGTGAGGTGTTTACCGCTGAAATGATCGAAATCCTCCGTCCGGCCACCCCCGGCGCGCTGATGAGCTGGGACCTCGACCAGGTGATTGGAATGAAAGCGCGCAAAGACATGCCCTTCGGTAAAGATCTGCGCTGGACCGACCTGGAGGAATAGACCGCAACGGTTTTTATTAATTATGAAGGTGCTTTACTTTTCCCGAGACTATACCCCGCACGACCACCGCTTCCTGTCCTCTCTGGCAGAAAGCGGTCATCAGGTGCATTTCCTGCGCCTCGAGCGCCGCGGCCACCGTCAAGAAGACCGCATGCTGCCGCCGCAGGTGAGTGAAGTGTCGTGGGCTGGTGGGAAAGCGCCGTATGATCCGCGGGATAACCGCAAACTGCTGCGCAGCTTGTATCAGGTAATTGAAGAAGTTGCTCCGGATGTGATCCACGCCGGACCGGTGCAAACTGCCGCCTGGCTGGCTGCCCACATCGGCTGCCATCCCCTGGTAACCATGTCCTGGGGGTCAGACCTGCTTAAAGACGCCGAGAGCAGCCCCAAGATGGTGCGCTTGACCGAGGAAACTTTGCATAACACCGATGTGCTGGTGGGCGATTGCGATGCTGTGCGCCAAAAAGCGATTTCTTTCGGTTTTCCCGATGAACGCATTGTTACCTTCCCGTGGGGTGTGGACTTGAACCGCTTTGCCCCCGCGGATGGGGAGAGCGAACTGCGCACACGGGCCGGTTGGCAGGATAATTTTGTGCTCTTGCATTTACGCTCCTGGGAGCCGGTTTATGGGGTCGATGTGCTGGCGCACGCGTTTGTGCAAGCCGCCGGGCAGCGCCCCAACCTGCGCCTGTTTTTACTGGGCAACGGTTCCTTGGCCCCGGAAATCCGCCGCATTCTTATGCCGGTGATGGACAAAGTGCAGTTCTCCGGGCAGGTCTCGCAGGAGAAGCTGCCTGCTTACTACCACGCCGCTGACTTGTATCTCAGCGCTTCCCACAGCGATGGTTCTTCGGTTTCTCTGATGGAAGCGCTGGCTTCCGGCCTGCCGGTATTGGTTTCGGATATTCCCGGAAACCTGGAATGGATTGAAGAAGGCGCACAGGGTTGGCTGTTCCCGGATGGGGACGCGGATGCCTTAGCGGCCAGGCTGGTGCAGGCGGTTGACCTGGGCAGTGAGATTAAAACGCACGGACAGCAGGCGCGGGCATTGGCCGAGAGACGCGCTAATTGGCCGCACAATTTCCAACGCTTGCTGGATGCGTACACATTAGCACAGCAAGTTGAGCAGATGAGATCATGAAAGATAACCAAAAGGTCGTTGCAATCATTCAAGCCCGCATGGCGGCCAGCCGTTTGCCGGGCAAAGTACTCAAACCCCTCGGCCACCTGCCGGTGTTGGGCTGGGTGGTGGCGCGCACGCGGCGTGCTGCCCTGATTGATGAAGTGGTCGTTGCTACGACCACCGACCCCAGCGATGACCCCGTGGCCGCATACTGCCAGGATGAAGGCATTGCGTTTACCCGCGGCAGCATGCCCGATGTGCTGGACCGCTATTATCAGGCCGCCAAAGCGCACCAGGCCGATGTGGTTGTACGCCTGACCGCCGACTGCCCGTTTATTGACCCCTCCATGCTGGACGATAACCTGCGCACTTTTTTGGGGGCCGACCCGCGGCTGGATTTTGCCGCCAACCGCATGCCCCCGCCTTTTACCCGCACCATCCCCATCGGGCTGGATGCCGAGTACTGCTGGTTTGAGGGTTTAGAGACTATCTGGAAAGAAGCTAAAGAGAAGCACCAGCGCGAACATGTGATGCCCTACTTTTACGAGCATCCAGAGCAGTTCAACATTCTCCATATCACCCACCAGCCGGATTACGGCGACCTGCGCTGGACGGTGGATACCCCCCAGGATTTGGAATTGCTGCGCAAGATGATTACTTATTTCCCCGGCCGCGACGATTTTAGCTGGCAGGATGTGCTGGCCGTGGTGCAGGCACACCCCGAACTGACCGAGATCAACGCCGGCACCCATCATAAAGACTATCGCGAGGTGGATAAACGCCAATGAGTTTGCTGACCCTTTTTACTTCTCCCAAGGCTTTTGAAGACCCGCACGTGACTGTGATCCAGCGTAACGCGATCCAATCATGGTGCCAGTTGGGGGAGGAGGTGGAAGTGCTGCTGATGGGGAACGATGCCGGGGTGATTGAAGCCGCCGCCGAGTTTGGCGTGCAGCATGTACCCGATGTGGCATGCAGCTCGCAGGGCATTCCATTGATCAGCGATATGTTTGCCCAGGCGCGCCAGCGCACCGATTCGCCCGTGCTGGCAATTATCAACACCGATATTATTTTGCTACCTGATTTTTTGGAGACTGTAAGACAGGCGCAATCCCGCTATCAGGCCTTTGTGCTTGCCGGCCAGCGTTGGGACCTGGACGTTACCGAACCGATCGGGTTCGGCCCAGGCTGGCAGGCGCGTTTGATGGCACAGGTTGCCCAACAGGGCGTTTTGCACCCGCCATCGGGCAGCGACTATTTTATTTTCTCCCGCCAGGTGCTGACCGAAATCCCTGACTTTACTATCGGCCGGGCCGGCTGGGACAACTGGATGATCTATCATGCCGCCCACCAGCCCTGGCAAACCCTGGACGCCACCCACGATATTACTGTGGTGCATCAAAACCACGATTACGGCCATCTGCCCGGCGGTCAAATTCATTACAAACTGCCCGACAGCAAAAAGAATGTGCAGCTGGGGGGCGGCGAACACCAGATGTTCGACTTGTTGGATTTACAGTTTGCACTGGTAGATGGCGAGGTGCAGCGTATCCCCTTGAATTGGCTGCGTTTTGTCCGCAAGATAGAGCGGTTGTTGCAGCCGACCGGTGAAATCCGCGGCGTGCGCGGGCGGTTGTTCCGCATGGTGCGCCGCTATCGAAAGAAAATTGCAAAAGGAAATGGAAAATAATCCATGCGAGTAGGTCAGAATCCCGCCAAATCTGTTACCGAAGTCGCCCAGCCTGCCAATATCACGGTGGCTGTGGTGGTCTATATCCCCTTCCTGGAAGGGTATTACCAGCAAAGTTTAGATGTGCTTAAATTGTGTCTGGAGAGTATCCAGCAAAACACACAAATTTCCTTTGATCTGCTGGTGTTTGATAATGCCAGCTGTGAAGAAGTGCGCCAGTATTTACAGACTGCCCAGGCCGAAGGAAAAATTCAATTTCTGACCCTTTCCGATAAGAATATTGGCAAAGTCGGTGCCTGGAATTACATCTTTGGCGCTGCACCGGGCAAGTTTGTGGCTTACACCGATGCAGACGTCTATCACTACCCCGGCTGGCTAGCGCCCCTGGTAGAAGTGTTGGAGAAATATCCAAAAGTGGGGATGATGACCGGTTTACCCTTGCTTCCTCCCGAGCAGTACTCGACTGCCACCATCGCGTGGGCAGAAGACCACCCTGATATTCACCTGGAGCGGGGCAAGCTGCTCCCGTGGGAAGATTTTTGGCGCCACGCGGGCACCCTGGGCGGGGGTGAAGAAAAGGCGAGGGCATTTTATGAGGAGAATGACGCACTCCAGGTAACGATAGGAGAGCAGCATTATTTTGTAGGCGCTTCCCACTTCCAGTTTGTCAGCCGCAAAGAGATCTTGCAAGAAGTGGGCACGCTGCATGCCGACCGCCCGATGGGGCAGGTGCGCCAGTTTGATGAGGCGATCAATGCACTGGGTTATTTGCGCCTGTGCACCCCCGATTGGCACGTGCAGCATGTTGGGAACACCATGCCCGGTAAAGAATTTTGGGCCGGCCAGCCTCAAACTGCCCCGGCAGAATCCCCGGCTGCCCCACGCAAGAAAACAATTTGGCAAACCCGTCTGATGCAGAAAGTTCTGCGTTGGGTGTACGACCGCAGCTTTAACATCTTATATCGAAATTAAAAGGTACTTGAACAATTATGAGTAAACGGATTTTTATCAGCATCGACCACGGCCTGGCAGTGGTGTACTTCCTGCAAAGCGATGTCGTGCCCACGTTAATTGAACAAGGCGTGGATGTGGTTGTGCTGACCGATGATAAATTGGTAGACAAAGTGCAGGAGCGTTTTGGACGACCCGGCCTGACCGTGGAAGGGCTGCGGATGGAACAGGCCAGCCGCTATTTCAACCATACCAAACCCATTCAGCAGTATTGGGTAGATTTTCTGCGGCGGGCAGGCGCTTCAAAGCGGATCAATCTAGAAGCCGTGGAAAGCTTCATCCAGCAAGTGGAAGGCGAAGCGCACGGTTCTCGAAAAGCGATGTTCCCCTTCATCAAGCTGTTGGTGTGGGTTCTCCAACGTTCCAGGCTGGCGCGTAAATGGCTGGTGCGTACCCAACGGCGGTTTAACCCGCAGCTGTATGCAGACCTGTTTGAGCAATACCAGCCTGATCTGGTGATTGCCAGCACGCCGGGGTGGCGGGTAGACCGCTACCTGCTGCGCGAGGCGGCTGCCCGCGGGGTGCCCACTGCCAGCGTGATTGTTGGCTGGGATAATTCCAGCAGTTACAGCCTGCCGGGCGCAGATATGGATTGGATCACCTGCTGGTCGCAGCTGCAGCAAGCGGAGCTGATGAATGGTTCTGATTGGGACCCTGACCAGATTTTTATCAGCGGGATTCCCTCCTATGACGGCTATATCAATCAATCCTGGTTGATCGACCGGGAGACCTATTTCAAGCAGCATAACCTGGACCCCGACCGGCAGTTGATTGCCTATGCCAGCAGTTTCATCACTTTTTCACCCAATATTCAGAATATCCAGGCGCTGGCCGAATTGGTGGAGAATGACGAACTGGCAAAACCATCCCAACTGCTCATTCGCCTGCACCCCAACCACTTTTTAGATGTACCGCGTTTTGCCAGGGAGCGGGAGCAGGTGTACCAATTGGCTGCCCAATACCCGCATGTACATGTGGTCGAACCGGTCGCATTGGGTGGCGCATTGGGACATTATTCTGGCGAGGATATGGATGAAAAAGCCTCAATGATGGCGCATGCCGATGTGTTTGTAACCGTGTATTCCACCATGGCGGTGGAAGCCTCGGTGTTGGATAAGCCGGTGATTGCGCTGTGCATCGATTCCGAACAGGGCTGGCAGGAGAAATTCTACCTGCCGCTGTCAAAAATCTCTGGCTGGCCGACCCACGACCGCTTTACAAAGTCAAATGCCGGGCGGGTAGCCTTTACTAAACTTCAGCTGCAGCAGCACCTCAACCACTATTTAGAAAATCCGGCCGCAGACCTGGAAGCCCGCCGGAAATTCATCCAGGAAGAATGCACTTATACAGATGGCAGCGCCGGGCGGCGCACGGCTGAGAATATTCTCACCATGCTGGAAAGAGGGCATTACCACTGATGCAGGCTTATTATTCGCTCAAGCACCAACTCAAAAAGGTGCGCTGGCAGCTGCGCCGGCAGCAGGTTGCCCGCCAGTATGGCAAAGACCAATTGGCAGCCATGCCAGCGGTGTTGGGCAACGCCATCCCTAAATCGGGGTCACATTTGCTTATTCAGGTGTTGTTGGGGCTGCCCAAAATCGGGTCTTTCGTAGACCCTGGTTTCCCGCCTGTCAACCGCGATGAAGCCAATAAAAAGATGGATCAGGCGCAAATTGTACAGAACATTCAGGGGATGCGCAGCGGAGATATTGGCTACGCCTACCTACACTGCGTGCCGCCTTATACAGAGTTGCTCACTGCGCCGGGAATGGCCGCCATTTTTATTTACCGCGACCCGCGGGATGTGGTCGTTTCCGAGATCAAGTATGCTGCCGATATCCAGACCAACCACGACCTGCACCACTACTTTTCCCAGGAATTGACCACGGACGAAGAACGCCTTAATTTCGTCATTCGCGGTTCGCACCTGCCGGAATTGCCTTATACTGGGGTACGGGCACGTTTCCATAAATATATTGGCTGGTTGGAACAGCCCATCCTTTCTGTGCGCTTTGAAGATTTGGTGCTGAAGAATGTGCTTGCTTTTGAAGCCATTTTAGACTATCTGGCAGGATATGGCTTTACCCCCCAGGTTTCCCGCCAGGAAGCGGTACAGGTATTGATTGACAGCATTACCCCCAAGAAGTCGGGCACCTTTAGAAAAGGGCAGCCCGGCGGGTGGAAAGATGTGTTCACAGAGGAGAATAAAACCCTCTTTAAAGAACAGGCTGGGGATATTCTCATCCAGCTTGGTTATGAGAAAGATAACAATTGGTGATCAGATGAAATTTTTAATTGCTGGATTAGGTTCAATTGGCCGCCGCCATTTACGTCTTTTGTCGGCATTGGGGCAGGAAGATATTTTGCTTTACCGCACCCACCGCAGCACCCTGTCGGATGCCGAGTTGGATGCGCACCCGGTGGAGACAGACTTGGCAGCCGCACTGGCGCAAAAGCCGGATGCCGTGATCGTTTCAAACCCTACCTCGCTGCATTTAGATGTAGCCATCCCTGCTGCCGAGGCGGGCTGCCATATTTTGCTGGAAAAACCGATCTCGCACGATCTGGCGCGCCTGGACGAATTAAAGCAGGCGGCAGCAAAAAGCGGGGCACGCATCCTGGTAGGTTTCCAGTTCCGCTACCATCCCAGCCTGCGCAAGATTGGCGAGTTGCTGCAAGAAGGCGCCGTTGGCCGCCCGGTATCTTTCCGAACCCACTGGGGCGAATACCTGCCCGATTGGCACCCCTGGGAAGATTACCGCGCCAGCTACAGCGCTCGCAAAGATTTGGGCGGCGGCGTGGTGCTTACGCTCACCCATCCGCTCGATTATCTGCATTGGCTGTTGGGGGATGTGAGCGAATTGTGGTCCTTTGCCGGGCAGTACAGCGACCTGGAGTTGGATGTAGTCGATACAGCCGAGATCGGCCTGCGATTTGAAAACGGCACGGTAGGCAGTGTACATCTCAACTACACCCAGCGCCCGCCCCGTCACCAGATGGAAATTGTATGCACCGAAGGCACCATCCGCTGGGACAATGCCGGTACAGGCGTAGATGTGTACATGGCAGATGAAAAAGTGTGGCAGCACTACCCGCTTCCAGAAGGATTTGAGCGGGATGATCTTTTCCGTGCCCAAATGGCGCATTTCCTCAAAGTAGCGCAGGGAGAAGAACAACCGTTTTGCACGCTGGAAGATGGCGAAATCGCTCTCAAAATGGCGCTTGCCGCGCACCGCTCTGCAGAAACTAAGCAGTGTATCTCGCTGGCTTCAGTTTCAGGGTAAGGGTGTAAGCGTAGAGGCAGCATCCCACAAAAAAGCCGTCTGTGGTATCATGTGGGGCTGTGTTTAGCACATATGATAATTTTTGTAAATCAACTGCATAGAAAATTTATTTTTGCAGTATAAAGGAGACATGATGTCATTACAAAGTAAAGAAGGCGTGATCATTCCCCCTTACGGCGGGAAATTGGTCAACCTTGTAGTCGAAGGGGAAGAACGAGCCCAATTATTAAAAGAGGCTTCCCGTTTACCCTATATTCAAATTTCCGAACGTGCGCTCAATGATTTAGAGCTGCTCGCAGTGGGCGGTTTTTCTCCGCAGGATCGCTTCATGGGAGAAGCGGATTATCATCGTGTGATGGATGAGATGCGTTTGATGGACGGCACATTATTCCCGCTGCCGATTACCCTCACCGTAGACGCCGATGAACTCCCCGAAGGTGCTGAAAAGATTGTGCTGCGCGATTCTCGCAATAACATGATCGCGGTGATGGATTTGCAGGAAACCTTCAAGTGGGATTGGCGCGAAGAAGCTGAAAAGACCTTGGGCAGCACCGACCCGCGGCACCCCCTGGTAGCCGAGATGGTGCGCTGGGGCGATACCTGCATTTCAGGTAAGCTGCAAGTTGTCAATTTGCCCGGTTACAACGATTTCGTTGAGCTGCGCCGCACCCCGCAAGAAGTCCGCGATCTGTTAGAGGAACGCGGCTATTCCAAGGTGGTTGCCTTCCAGACCCGCAACCCAATGCACCGCGTACACGAAGAATTGACCAAACGTGCCGCCGAAGAAATCGGTGGGGCACTCCTCATTCACCCGGTAGTTGGCCTGACCAAACCCGGCGACGTAGACCACTACACCCGCTGCCGCGTGTACAAAGCTCTGTACGAAAATTATTACGACCAATCCAAGACCGTACTCAGCTTGCTGCCTTTAGCCATGCGCATGGCCGGCCCGCGTGAAGCGGTCCTGCATGCTATTATCCGCCGCAACTACGGCGCCACCCATTTCATTGTTGGCCGCGACCACGCCGGCCCTGGTGTAGATGGCAACGGCAACCCGTTCTACGGCCCGTATGATGCCCAGGAACTGCTCTCTGCCAATCAGGAAGAAATTGGCGTGGAGATGGTGCCCTTTAAATGGATGGTGTACCTGGCAGACGAAGAACGCTACGAAGAAGCGGACAAAGTCCCCGAAGGTGCCAACGTCAAGACCATTTCCGGGACCCAGGTGCGGGACGAATATCTGGCCAAAGGCAAACTGCTGCCTGAGTGGTTCACCCGCAAAGAAACCGCCGAGATTTTGATGGAAGTCAATCCCCCGATGCATCGCCGCGGTTTTTGCCTGTGGTTCACCGGTCTCAGCGGCGCAGGCAAATCCACCATCGCAGAAGCGGTTGTCCCCATGCTCTTCGAGCGCGGCCGCCAGCTGACTGTGCTGGATGGCGATGTTGTCCGCACCCACTTATCTAAAGGGTTGGGCTTCAGCAAGGAAGACCGTGACACCAACATTTTGCGCATTGGTTATGTTGCCGGTGAGATTGCCCGCCATAACGGCACCGTGATCTGTGCAGCCATCAGCCCGTATGCCCAGACCCGCAACGAGGTCAAGAAGATGATCGGTCACGATCGCTTCATTGAGGTCTTTGTGGACACGCCGCTTGAAGTATGTGAACAGCGCGATGTCAAGGGCTTATATGCCAAGGCTCGCTCCGGCGAGATCAAGGGTTTCACCGGGATTGATGACCCCTACGAAGCGCCGCGCGATCCTGAACTTCGCCTGGACACCGTGGGGAATTCCCCTGATGAGTGCGCCATGCAGATCGTTACTTATTTATCGGATAAAGGGTTCTTACGCCCCGAAGCGAAATAATATTGTCAAACACCGGGGTGGGTTTTCAAAGCCCACCCCGCAATGTAAAATACGGGAGGGTCTCATGTCTAAGCCTTCAGAAATGTTTGATTTGAGTGGACGCACAGCTTTGGTGACCGGCGGCGGCGGGCTGTTGGGAAAACAGTTTTGCCTGACCCTGGCCGAAGCCGGCGCTGCATTAGCCGTGGTTGATATTGATGCCGATTTATGCGAACAGGTGGCCGATTCGCTGCGCGAAAAAGGACATCGGGCGATTGCGCTGCCCACCGATATTACCGACTCTGCTTCGGTTACCGAGGCGGTGGCTAAAACGGTGGATGCTTTCGACAGCCTGGATATTCTGGTGAACAGCGCGGCTCTCGACCCCAAATTCGATCAGGACAGTATTAGCAGCCAGGGTGCCAACGCCTTTGAAACCTTCCCATTGGAAGGCTGGCGGCAAGCGCTGGATGTAAACCTGACCGGCATGTTCCTGGTTTCTCAGGCGGCGGTAAAACCCATGCTGGCAAAGGGTAAAGGTTCAATTATCAATATCTGCTCCACCTACGGGTTGGGCGGCCCAGACCAGCGCATTTACCAGCAGGAAGGCCAACCTCCCAAGTTTAAACCGGTCACCTATACCGTCACCAAAGCCGGGGTGGTCGGAATGACCAAATACCTGGCTGCCTATTTCGGGCGCAAAAATATTCGGGTGAATTCACTCACCCCTGGTGGTGTATATAACAACCACGACGAAACGTTCACCGAAGCCTATTCTTACCGCACCATGATGGGGCGCATGGCTGACAAAGACGAAATGAACGGTGGCTTGCTCTACCTCGCTTCCGATGCATCCAGCTATATGACGGGTGCTAATTTAATTGTAGATGGCGGCTGGACCGCCTGGTAATCGCTTTTCTAAGACAGAGCAGGTAATCCTATGGCTCAAATTCAACCCAATGAAGTATTGGCAGTAATCCCAGCCCGCGGCGGCTCAAAGAGCATTCCCCGCAAGAATGTGCTCGATTTTGCCGGGCACCCATTGCTGGCCTACAGCATTGCGGCTGCACAGCAGGCGGAATTGGTCACCCGCGTGATCGTCTCCACGGATGACGAGGAGATTGCCGAGGTTGCCCGCCGCTATGGGGCTGAAGTGCCCTTTATGCGCCCGCCGGAACATGCCCAGGACGGTACGCCTGACCTGCCTGTATTTGTGCATGCCCTTCAATGGCTGGCCGAACACGAAGACTATTTCCCTGAATTTGTGATCCAATTACGCCCCACTACCCCGGTGCGCCCGCCTACCTGTGTGGATGACGGCATCCGCATCTTGCGGGAGAACCCGCAGGCGGACAGCTTGCGCATTGTGGTGCCTTCCGGCCAGAACCCGCATAAAATGTGGAAGATTGGCGAGGATGGGCAGCTGAACCCGCTGTTGAAAGTGGATGGGATTGCCGAGCCGTATAACGCCCCGCGCCAGAAGCTGCCCCCCACCTATTGGCAGACCGGCCATTTAGATGTGATCCGCCCGGCAACCATTTTGGAAAAAGGCTCGATGAGCGGGGATGTGATCATGCCGCTGGTGTTAGACCCGCGCTACACGGTAGATATTGATACCCAGCGCGATTGGGAACAGGCTGAGTGGCTGATCCAGCACGGTGGACTGCCCGCAGTGCGCCCCTTGCAGCCTGCCCACCACCTGCCGGCGCAGATTGATTTGATCGTGCTGGATTTTGACGGCACCTTGACCGATAACCGGGTGTGGGTCGACCAGAATGGTTTAGAACGCGTGGCAGCCCACCGCGGGGACGGTATGGGGATTTCGTTATTGAAGAAAGCCGGGTATCAGGTGATCGTGTTATCCACCGAAACCAACCCGGTGGTAGCCGCCCGCTGCCAGAAGATGGATATCCCCGTTTACCAGGGGATTAACCAAAAAGGGCAGGCGCTGACTGCCCTATTAGAAGAAAAAGGTGTTGCCCCCCAAAATGTGGTCTATGTGGGCAACGATGTCAATGATTTACCCTGCTTTGAGATAGCCGGCTGTGCTGTTGCGGTGGCAGATGCCCACCCGGATGTGCTGCCGTATGCCGACCTGGTGCTGAAAACGCCCGGCGGCATGGGCGCTGTGCGCGAATTGTGCGATTTGATCTTACAAGAAAATAATGAGAGGTAAACATGAAACGCGAGATTAAAATTGGTGACAAACTGATTGGCGATGGGCACCCTGTATATATTGTGGGTGAGATTGGGATCAACCACAATGGCGATATTGAAATTGCCAAGCAGTTGATCGATGTAGCAAAATGGGCTGGGGTGGACGCGGTTAAGTTTCAGAAGCGCACACCAGAGCTGTGTGTGCCGGAAGAACAAAAATCGAAAATGCGCGAGACGCCCTGGGGGTATATTTCTTATTTAGAGTACCGCTATAAAGTTGAGTTTGGCAAAGATGAATACCAGGAAATTGACCGCTACTGCAAAGAAAAAGGGATGACCTGGTTTGCTTCCCCCTGGGACGAGCTTTCGGTAGATTTTCTGGAAGAATACGCCCCTGTATGCTACAAGGTGGCCTCTGCCTCGCTTACCGATATGGTATTGCTGGAACGCCTGAAAGAAACCGGCCGCCCGCTGATCATGTCCTCCGGTATGTCCACAATGGACGAAATTGACGCTGCCGTGGACTTCCTGGGCACCGATAACTTGATGATTACCCATACCACCAGCACATACCCGTGCGAACCGGAACAGTTGAACCTTAAGATGATCCAGACCCTCAAAGACAAATACCCTGTGCCGGTCGGTTATTCCGGGCACGAGGTTGGGTTGGTGCCTTCCGCAGTGGCCGTTTCCCTGGGTGCTTCCCTGGTAGAACGCCACATCACCCTCGACCGGGCATTGTGGGGCAGCGATCAGGCCGCCTCGGTGGAACCGGGTGGGTTGAGCCGTTTGGTCAAATACATCCGCACCACCGAAGCCGCCTTGGGTGATGGTGTGAAGCAAGTGTATGACAGCGAACGTTCTTCCCTTTCCAAGCTGCGCCGCAGCGTGTGGCAGATTCCCCCTAAAGACTAGACCTGGAGTTTTGTAGGTTATGGTTTTCTCGTCTCTTACCCGCCGATTCAACGCCTTCCGAGACCGGAACGTCAATCGAAAGCGGCTGCGGGTGCTTACCCGCCAGATTGCCGCGCTGGAGCAAGAACAAGGCACCAGCGGCCAGCCGGTGGTGGTGTTCAACGCCAGCACCCGCCTGGGCGATATCAGCCTGAATGCGGCCTATTCGCTGCTGGCGGCCTGGGGGCTGCGTGCCAACCGCCGCCGGGTGATCCACTTTGTGTGCCAGGCAGGGATGAGCCGCTGCATGTTGGGGGCGAGTGAAGATGACTATACTAAAAATCCACCGTGTACCACCTGCACCGCTATGTCTCGTGAGATGTACCAGGGTGCGGAGGTGTACGGTTTTTCCTTTCACCGCCATGCTGGCTTGATTACTGCTTTGAACGGCATGAATGTGGCAGACCTGGAAACCTTTGAATATGAAGGGATTCCCTTTGGGCAGATTGTGCTGCCTTCCATCCGCTGGCGTATGCGCTGCCACCATCTTAACGAAGATAAAACTACCTTGGTGCTGTTCCGCGAATTTATCGAGTCTGCCTATTGGGTTGGACGTGAATTTGAGATTTTGTTGGAACGCGAGAAACCGGCTGCCGTGCTGGTCTTTAACGGGCAGATGTTTCCCGAAGCAATGGCGCGCTATATGGCGCAGCGCCATAATGTCCCGGTGTTCTCCCACGAGACCGGCTTACTGCCTTACACGGCATTTACCACTACAGGAGAGGCGACTGCCCGCCGCCTGTTCTTGACCGAAGAAGACCTGACCCTCAATCCGGCCCAAAACGAATTTCTGGATGCGTATCTCAATGACCGTTTCCAGGGACGTTTCTCGATGGGCGGTATCCAGTTCTGGCAGGGTATGCAGCAGTTGGATGAAGACTTTGAGAAGCTGGCCGCCGGGTTCAAACAGGTGGTGCCGATCTTTACCAATGTGATCTTTGATACCAGCCAGGCGCACGCCAATACGATCTTCCCGCATATGTTTGCCTGGCTGGACCAGATCCACCAGATTGCCAAAGACAACCCGGATACGCTCTTTATCCTGCGCGCCCACCCGGACGAGATGCGGGCAAACTCCCGCAAGAAAAGCCGGGAAACCGTGGCGATGTGGGTGCAGCGCACCGGGGCGGCAGACCTGCCGAATTTAACCTTCATCGATTCGCAGGAATTTGTCAGTTCGTATGATTTGATCGGGCGGGCAAAATTTGTGCTGGCCTATAATTCATCCATCGCCCTGGAAGCCACCATTTTGGGAAAACAGGCTTTATGCGGCGGGTGGGCATGGTACAGTGAATATCCCACCGTGCTGTCTCCTTCCTCTGCCGAAGCATACCGCCAGGAAGCCCAGCGTCTGTTAGATGCCGAGCAGATCGTATTGCCAGAAACCAACCGGCAAAATGCACGTGCGCTGTTATATTATGAATATTTCCGTGCTTCAATTCCTTTCCAACAATTTGTGGAAGATCACGTAACCCGCGGTTATGTGCGCTTGCTCCCGGTAGAGACAGACCAATTTGTTCCTCAGAATGCGCCCTTGGTAGCCTCTCTGCTGGAAGGGCTGGCCGAGGCTCCTCAAACCGAGGACGAATTTGTTTTGACCATCCCGGACATCCGGGCGTGATGGGAGTACAATAGATAGAATGAAAATAAGGGAAGATGCCCTTATCTCATTTTTTATTTGACTGAACTTCGTTCAGTCACGATCACCATCCCAAGGGGAACAGAGAAGGCTTGGGATTGGACGTTTTACAGAAGGAGAACATGATGGCAGACATACAACAATTAGAACAAGCAGTCTGCGCACTGCTGGCAGAAACTTTGCGGGTTGACCCGGTGGAGGTAACCCCGGAGACGGAATTTGGCGATTTGCCGCAGTGGGATTCGATGGGGCATATGGAAGTGATGGTGTCTCTGGAAAAAGCCTACGGCGTAGACATAAATGCCGACACGATCACCGATCTGGTCAGCGTGAAGGCCATTACCGCACACATAGAGGAGCTAGGCCATGACTGAAAAATTAGAGATTACCCCCGCAGTAACCATCCCGTCATTTTTGATCGGGCAAATCCGCTCCAAGATGGGCTATCTGGATGAAGCCGTGACCGGGGCAGAGATCAGCTCGGATGGCACCTTGATCACCCTCAGCCTGAACCAGGCACCGAATGCGGAATTGGCCGAAAATATCGCCCGCAAGGTGCAGAGCGTGGTCACCGATATGGCCGAAGGCGCCCGCGAGCCGAAGGTGGAAGTATTAGAAGACTTCTCCGACCGCCCGGTATATTACGACCAGGACCCGATGGTAGAACTGCTCACCAGCGGCGAACTGTACCAGGAGCAAACCGGTATGTTCACCCTGGGGCCGCTGCTGTCGCAGCTGGCAGATTTCTTTGAAAGCCGTTTCTTGATGCTGGCCGACCACTTTGAGGCCAAGCCGTACCGCTTCCCGACTTTGATCTCGGCCAAGATGCTTGACCGGGTGAATTATTTCAGCTCATTCCCCCATTCGCTCTCCTTTGTCACCCACCTGCGCGAAGACCTGGACATCATCAATAAATTCGCCGCAGAGGCACATATGAAAGAAGACGGACTGGATGCCCCGTTCGATTACTTTTCCAAGATTGAGACGCTCGTCTCTCCGGCGGTGTGCTATCACCTCTATTTTGCCCTCGCCGATAAACCCCTGCCCAACGGTCAATTAATTGCCACCGCGGTAGGGAACTGCTTCCGCTATGAATCCACCAACCTGGTCAGCCTGGAACGCTTGTGGAACTTCACCATGCGGGAAGTGATTTTTGTCGGCTCGAAAGACTTTGTGCTGGAAAAACGACAGGAATCGCGCGAAGTAATGCAGAAAATATTTGAGGAAATTGGCCTGGTCTACCACGTAGAAACCGCCAATGACCCCTTCTTTGTCGGCGAATTCCGCAAACAGGTGGCTTTCCAGACCGCATTCCAACTCAAATACGAAATTCGGGCGGCGCTGCCCTTCAAGAACAGCACCCTGGCAGTCGGTTCCTATAACTATCATCAAGACTTCTTTGGCCGTCATCTGAACATCACCCTGCCGGACGGCGGGCCGATCCACACCGGCTGCACCGCCTTTGGGCTGGAGCGCATCTCCTACGCCTTCCTGGCACAGTACGGCTTTGACAAGAGCAACTGGCCCAAGGTAGTGCGGGAGTTTGTTAAATGAGTGAGATCACCTACCGGCTGGGAACGGAAGAAGATTTCCCGGTTGTAGCCGGATTTTATGAAAAGTTAGACGGTTTTTTCCGTGAGTTAGACTTGGGCTTGCCCCAACCTGAAGATGTTGGGCAAGCCTGGTTGGATTCTTTTTCGCGCACCTACGGCCGGTTTTCCATCGTGCACATTGCGGAGATGGACGGCGAAGTAGTTGCTTTTATGCTTTCTCGCATCAAACGCGTGCCCCCTTATTGGGGCGGCGTGATGGTCGGCACCCTCAGCGATATGTGGGTGGAAGAAAAAGCGCGCCGCTTTGGCGTTGGACGCAAATTGTCCGAACTGGCCCTGGATTGGCTGCGCGAGCAGGGCACGCACTCGATTGAAATTCAGGTGCTGGCCCACAACGACCCCAGCTGGAACCTGTACCAGAGCATGGGCTTCAACCTCGAACTGCGTCAGGCCCGCCTGCTGTGGGAAGATTACGACGAATATTTGAATGCAAAACGTTAGTACCGAGCAAGTTTACACGCTGCTGCGCCAGGCGGGGGTACAACCTGGTGATGGGGTGCTGGTGCATTCGGCGCTTCAATTCTTAGGCCGCCCGGAAGACGGCCTGGATACTTACCTGGCGGCGTTGAAACAGGCGGTTGGGATTGGCGAAGATGCCGCCCAGGGGACAATTGCCGTCCCCACCTTTAATTTTGCGTTTGCCAGGGGGGAAGACTACAACCCGCAAACCACGCCTGCCGTCAATATGGGCGTATTCTCTGAATTTTTCCGCCAGCAGCCCGATGTTTACCGCACTACCCACCCGATGCAGTCCTTTGCCCTGATGGGCAAAGATGCGCAGCGCCTGGCCGCCCTGGATACCCCCTGCGCTTTTGACGACGGCTCGGCGGTGGATGCCATGGTGCAGTCGAGCTATAAGCTGGTTTTGTTGGGCGCAGATATCCAGGCTGCCTCTGTGGTGCATTATGCCGAGCAGCGTGTGGGCGTGCCCTACCGCTATTGGAAAGATTTCTCCGGCCGTATCTGGCGGGAGGGCAGTTGGCAGCAAGCCACGTACTGCATGTACGTGCGCGATATGGATATTGATGCCCGCCTGGAAATTTACCAGATCGACGATGGCCTCAATGCCAGGAAAGACCTTTTTTCTTTCCCGCTCAACTACGGCCGCATTTCGGTTTGCCGCCTGGATGATTTTGTCTCTGTCGCCATGGAAATGCTGCGAGAAAACCCGTGGTGTTTTGTTACCAATTTGCCGGAGGATATGTGATGACCAGCATGAAGGGCTTGATCGAGGAACTGTGGTTCCTGGAACGCGAATTGGTCTCAGATGATTACGATAAGGCGCTTTACCGTCTGGCCGAAGAAGTGCCCATGACGATTCACGAATACCCGACAGGCTTACCCGTGTGGACCTGGAAAGTGCCGGAAAAGTGGACCTGCCATGAGGCCTACCTGGAAACATTAGACGGACGCCGTTTGATTGATAAGGCCGACCATCCCCTGCATGTAGTCTCGTATTCTCTGCCATTTGAGGGCGAGGTGAGCAAGAAAGAGCTGCTCGAACACCTGCACGTACACCCGCAGGAACCCGACTTGATCCCCTTTGTGTTTAAATATTACCAGCGCGACTGGGGCTTATGCACCACCCAGCAGCAGCGCGACCTGTTGGACGAAGAATATTACCGCGTGGTGATCCGTACCAGTTTTGACCCCGGTATGCTCAAAGTGGGCGAGGTGATCGTCCCTGGCGAAGTGGAAGACAGTTTTGTGCTTGTGGCACATCTGTGCCATCCGTCGATGGTGAATGATGACCTGAGCGGCGTGGTGGTAGGGTTGGATGTGATGCGTGCCTTGCTGGCCGGCCCCAAACCCCACTACACGTACCGCTTCCTGATCTTGCCGGAGACGATTGGCTCGGTGGCTTATCTCAGCCAGAATGAAGACCTCATCCCGCAGATGCAGGGCGGCTTGTTCCTGGAAATGCTGGGGAATGATTCTGGCTTGGCTTTGCAGCAGTCCTTCCAGCCGGAGAGCCAGACCGATAAAGCGTTGGTCTCGGCTTTGCGCGGGGCTGCCCCCGATGGGTATGTCGGCCCCTACCGCACGATTATCAATAACGACGAACGTCAATTCAATTCCCCCGGCGTGCGCATTCCGATGCTCTCGCTTTCCCGCGTGGAGCACCCCGAAATATTAGAAAGCATGTACAGCCCTTACCCGCAGTATCATTCCAGCGCCGATACGCCGGAGATTGTCTCACAAGAACGGCTGGAAGCTGCCCGTGAGGCAATATTAGCCATGTGTGCGGCTTTTGACCGCAATGCGTACGTGGTCAACCATTTCAAGGGCGAGGTATTTGCTTCCGGCTATGGCATTTGGATCGACTACCGTGTCAACCCGGAAGGCCACCGCAACCTGTTCCAGATCATGGAACGCTGCGACGGCACCCGCACGGCAGCCGATATTGCCCAGGAACTAGAGATTTCCTTCCAGGCGGTGTGGGAAATTTTGGCCCAGTTCGCAGAAAAAGAACTGGTCAGCTTCAGCCCGGTGCCGGCCCCCACCGACCCGCATTTGCCCCGCCAGGCGGTGCAGCCGTGAAAGCCGCCGCCAAAAATGTTGCCCGCCTGGGCCGCTGGCAGCTGCGCCGCGCCCAAATGACCCTGCGCTACGGCAATCCGGTACGCCCGGTATTGTTTGCCAACTCGTTCCCTAAATCGGGCACCCATTTACTGACCCAAATTTTAGACGGCTTCTCGCAGTTAGGGCCGTTTGCCATTACCGGTTTACCGGCAGTCACCATGTACGACGGCCCCACCGGCGATCCGCGCCCGATGAACGAAATTGTGCGGGCGCTCAAGCGCATGCGCCCCGGCGATATTGGCTACGGCCACTTACACGCCGAGCCAGAGATTGTGGCGGCGTTGTGTCGCCCAGGGGTGGCGCCTTATTTTGTGCTGCGCGACCCGCGCGATGTGGTCGTCTCGCACGTTTTTTATGTTACCGAGATTGAACCCAACCATGCGCACCATCGCTATTATGTGGAAGAACTACCCGATTTTGACGCCCGCCTGAAGGTGAGTATTTTGGGACGGCCGGAGTTTGAGAATCCCTTCCCCGATATTGCCGAACGGCTGGCGCCTTATCTGGGCTGGCTGGAACGCTCGGAAGTGCTCACCGTGCGCTTTGAAGAATTTATGCAAGACCGGACAGCAGCCCTGGGGCGTGTGTTTGACCATGCGGTCACCCACGGCTTTGAGTACAAAGGCAGCAAGGCGCAGGCAGTGCAAACGCTCTCCGACCAGATTGCCCCGGAACGCTCTCCGACCTTCCGCAAGGGCAAGGTGGGCGGCTGGCAGGCGCATTTCACCCCGGCACACAAAGACCTTTTCAAACAGGTCACCGGCGATATGCTCGTCCGCCTGGGGTATGCGCAGGACATGGATTGGTAACCGAAAATTTAGAATGCAATAGGATACAATAATCGCTATGACAAACAAAACAACGGTTTTATTCAGTGCCCCTTACATGATCCCCTTTGTGGATCGTTTCCGGCCGGTGTTTGACCATTACGGCCTGGAGCTGATCGTGGCGCCGGTGGAAGAACGCCTGGAAGCCGAGCAAATTTTGCAGTATGCCGGGCAGTTCGATGCCGCCATCTGCGGCGATGACCGCTACACGGCCGAGGTGATTGAAGCTTGCACCCCGCGCCTGAAGGTGATCTCCAAGTGGGGTACCGGAATTGACTCGATTGACCAGCAAGCAGCCAAAAAACTGGGCGTGATGGTCGGCAATACACCGAATGCTTTCACCATGCCGGTCGCGGACACGGTGGTGGGCTACATGCTTTCTTACGCCCGCAACCTGCCCTGGATGGATGATGCCATGAAAGCCGGGGTGTGGAAGAAGATTCCCGGACGCACATTGAGCGAATGTACTTTGGGCGTGGTCGGTGTAGGGCGGATTGGTAAAGCCGTGATGCGTCGGGCGCGTGGTTTTGGTATGCGGCTGCTGGGCACCGATATTGTTGAGATTGACCATGACTTTATCCGCGAAATGGGGGTGGAAATGGTTTCGCTGGACGAGTTGCTGGCGCAGGCGGATTTTGTCAGTTTGAACTGCGATCTGAACCCCACCAGCTATCACTTGATGAACGCGGCCAACTTTGCCAAGATGAAGCCGGAAGCGGTGTTGGTGAATGCCTCCCGCGGCCCGGTGGTAGAGGAGCAGGCATTGATTGACGCTTTACAGGCGGGCACGATTGCCGGGGCGGCGATGGATGTGTTTGAGTTTGAGCCTTTGCCCGAAGACAGCCCGCTGCGCAAGATGGATAACGTGATGCTGGCCCCGCACAATTCCAATTCCAGCCCGATGGCCTGGGAGCGGGTACACTGGAACACGATCAAGAATGTGTTGATCGGGTTGGGGATCGATTCGACAGATTTTTCTCCTGAGAAATTTGAGTAAGCAACTGTAACTGCACAAGGAAAAATGTAGGAGTATAGATGACTACAGAGAAACGCACGGTATTGATCACCGGGGCAAACGGCGGGATTGGCCGCGCCACGGTGCTGGAATTTGCCCGCCTGGGTTGGACTGTGATCGGGGTAGACCGGGACGAGCTTGCCTTTGACTTCCCACAAGACGGCATGTTCTTGCAGATGGACATCTCTAAACCGGAGAATGTGAAAGAATTGTTCGAGCAGGTAGGGAGCATGTACCCTCAATTGGATGCGCTGGTGAACAATGCCGCCATCCAGATTGCCAAACCACTGATTGAAACCAGCCTGGAAGAGTGGGACGCTTTGATGGATATTAACCTACGGGCGGTGTTTTACAGCGTCAAGCAGGCTTACCCGCTGCTAAAAGCGGCACGCGGTGCGATTGTGAATGTATCTTCGGTGCATGCCGTGGCGACTTCGGCAGATATTGCCAGCTATGCGGCCAGCAAAGGCGCACTACTGGCGCTCACCCGTGCGATGGGGATTGAATTTGCCAACGACCATGTACGGGTCAATACCATTTTGCCCGGGGCGGTGGATACCCCCATGCTGGAAGCCGGGCTGAACCGCGGACATGTGTCCGGCAGCACGATGGCCGACCGCAAAGCCGACCTGGCGAGCAAGCATGTCATCGGGCGCATCGGCACCCCGCTGGAAATTGCCCGGGTGATCGTTTTCCTGGCCGACAATGAGCAGTCTTCCTTTATGACCGGGCAGCCGGTGGTTGTGGACGGTGGGGCAACCATCCGTTTGAGCACGGAATAATTCATGCGCCAGAAATTGAGAGCAGTAACCCCCAAGCCGCTGTGGGATGCCGCCCGCAAGCTCTATTTTGCCGGGCTGTACGCCCGCGAATGGCCGCAGGCGACCTTCCACCCCTGGCGGCGGGAGAGCGTGCGGCGGTTGGCGGGTTACAAGGATAAACACAAAGGGGAACGCTGTGTGATCATCGGTAATGGGCCAAGCCTCAATCGCACGGATGTCAGCCTGATCAAAGACACGGTCACCTTCGGGATGAATCGCATTTATCTAGCCTTTCCTGATTGGGGGTTCAGCACCAGCTATTATGTCTCGATCAATGATCTGGTGATCGAGCAGTGCGCGGACGATATTCGCCGGCTGACGATGCCCAAGTTCCTCTCCTGGCACTCGCATCCTTACATTGCGCCTACCGAGAACACCCAATTTCTGCATACCACTTATTACGACCCCAAATTTGCCACCGATGTGCGCCGCCGGGTGTGGGAGGGGGCGACCGTGACCTATGTGGCGATGCAGTTAGCTTATTACATGGGATTTGAGCAGGTCGTATTGATTGGGGTGGATCATTCCTTCAAGAATGCCGGCAACCCCAACGAGACGGTGGTCTCCGGCGGGGATGATGAATCCCATTTTGACGCCAGTTATTTTGGGAAAGGGTTCCGCTGGCAGTACCCGGACCTGGATACTTCCGAGCAGGCATACCTGCGCGCCCGGCAAGCCTACGAGCAGGATGGCCGCCAGATCGTGGACGCTACCGTGGGTGGGCAGCTCACCATTTTCCCTAAAGTGGATTTTGAGGAAGTGTTTAGGTAGTGGGGGAAAGCTGTTTCTGAGGGGAACAGGAATATCTATGCTGTAGCGGCGGGGACTCCTCGTCCAAATCCTCTGATCTAGTGTAGGGGCGAAGCCTGCTTCGCCCGCAAGACGCTGCCAGATTTTGCGAGGTGCCAGCAGTAAAAAGTGAATCTGAGCCGTACTCTCCCAAAGAGTTCATTTCTAACAGCATACTCTTTATATCTCCCATCACTTCTTTGCGGGCGACCCAGAGGTCGCCCCTACGGGCAGAACACCGGAATATGTTTCTGATAGCAATAAATAAGGCGTAGCGGCGGGGTTTGCCCACCCAATTCCTCTGATCTAGTGTAGGGGCGAAGCCTGCTTCGCCCGTAAGATGCTGCCGGATTTTGCGAGGTGCCAGCAGTAAAAAGCGAATCTGAGCCGTATTCCCGCAAAGAGTTCTTATCTAACAGCATACTCTTTATATCTCCCATCACTTCTTTGCGGGCGACCCAGAGGTCGCCCTTACGGGTAGAACACTGGGGTGCATTTCTGGTGGGAACAGGAATATCTACGCTGTAGCGGCGGGGTCTTCCCGCCCGCCGGACGCGCAAAAATTGTATGGAACTACGATGAAAATGCTCATGCCAGGTGATGTGTCGCATACGCATCTTTATTATTTCCCCTACTACCCAACCGTGGTTTTCCCGTTATAATACCCCCTATGTCTGAAAGTACTCCCCTGGTCACCGTGGTGACTCCTTCTTTTAACCAGGCTGAATTTCTGGAACAAACCATTCAGTCGGTGCTGACCCAAGATTACCCCAATATTGAATATATGGTGGTGGACGGCGGCTCTACTGATGGCAGCGTGGAGATCATCCAAAAATATGCCGACCGGCTGGATTGGTGGGTCTCGGAACGAGACAGCGGCCAGGCTGAGGCGATTAACAAAGGCTTGAGCCGTGCCACGGGTAAATATGTGGCCTGGCTGAACTCGGACGACATCTACCTGCCGGGCACGATCTGCAAAGCGGTGGCCGCCCTGGAAGCCGAACCGGACGCCGGGCTGGTGTATGCCCAACTGCTCTCGATCAATACGCGCGGCGAGCATGTTAATACCATCCGCTACCGCCGTTATGCCCTGGAAGACCTGTTGGCTTTCCGCATCATCGGCCAGCCAACCGTCTTCATGCGGCGGGAGATATTGGAGAAGGTCGGGCTGCTTTCTACAGAATATAATTATTTGCTCGACCATCATTTGTGGCTGCGCTTTGCGGCCGAATCGACCTTGATCTACAAAAAAGAGCCGTGGGCAGGGGCGCGCTACCACCTCTCGGCTAAGAATATGTCCCAGGCAGAGCATTTTGGTGGGGAGGCGTTTAAGATTCTAGAATGGGCACGCACGCAGCCCAAGATGCTGCCGGTATTGGATAATGCCCAGAACCGGATCTTGGGCGGGGCACACCTGTTTGATGCCCGCTACCTGCTGGATGCCGGACGTGGTTTGGACGCGCTGAAAGCCTACCAACAGGTGTGGCGTTATTATCCCGAATTTGTTTTCCCCCATCTGCACCGCATTTTATTTGCGCTCATCAGCCTGGTGGGGCTGGGCGGTTTGCGCCGTCTGGTGTACCGCCGCTATCTCAAATCTTCTGCTACCCCGGTGGAGGAGGGGGAGACTGCCAAACTGGCTGCGAAACAGCCGGTACAGGTGCGCCCGCTGCACGCGGTTGTGCACGGGGATAAAGACCAAATCCGCGACCATTTGCCGCCCATCTTGGTAACCGGGGTACACCGTTCCAGCACCACCTGGGTGGGCAAGATGCTGACCGCCAACAAACAGTATACCTATGTAAGCGAACCGTTGAACATTTTGCACCGCACGGGCATTATGCGCATGCCGACCGACCATTGGTATACCTATGTGTGCGAAGAAAACGAACAGAAATATCTCTCCAGTTTTTACCAGACGATGGCGTTGAAATACCATGCCTGGCAAGAACTGGGTACTTTAAAGACCCCCAGAGACGTGGGGCGTATGCTGCGCGATTGGAGCAGTTTTGTCTATGGACGCCGCAAAGGCAACCAGGTGCTGCTTAAAGACCCCTTTGCGGTCTTTTCGGCGGCGTGGTTTGCCAAACGCTTGAACTGCAAGGTGGTGATCGCTGTGCGGCACCCGGCGGCGTTTGTCAGCAGCCTGAAACGGCTGGATTGGCCTTTCCAATTTGAGGACCTGCTGGCGCAGCCGCTCTTGATGCGCGATTGGCTGGAACCCTACCGGGAAGAAATGATCGCGGCGCAAAAAGAGCCGATTGATATTGTCTACCAGGGGAGTTTGCTGTGGAATTTGATCTACAGCGTGGTGCAGCAGTACGAACAAAAATACCCGGAATTTATCATCGTGCGCCACGAAGACCTTTCGCTGGACCCGATCAACGCCTTCCAGGCGATCTATAAAGAATTAGGGGTGCCGTTTACCATGCAGGTGGTCAAACAGGTGCGAAAATCCACCAACCCCGGCAACCCCACCGAACTGCCGCTTGAATCGATCCACTCGGTGAACCTGGACAGCCGCGCCAACCTGAAGAATTGGAAAAAGCGGCTTTCGGCAGATGAAATTGAGCGTATTCAAGCACAGACGGAACAGGTGGCCGCACACTATTACACCCAAGAGGATTGGTGATGAACGACTTAGAGCACTTGCCGCTGGTTTCCATTGTGACGCCATCGTATAACCACGCCCGCTTTTTAGAAGCAACGATCCAGTCTGTGCTGGCACAGGATTACTCCAGGATTGAGTATATTGTGATTGACGGCGGCTCGCAGGACGACACCGTGGAACTGCTGCAAAAATATGAAGACCAACTGGCCTATTGGGTCTCGGAACCGGACAACGGACAGACCGATGCGATCAATAAAGGGTTTGCCCGCGCAACCGGCGAGATCATGGCCTGGCTGAACTCAGA
Organism: Anaerolineales bacterium; assembly: GCA_963675375.2. GTDB lineage: Bacteria > Chloroflexota > Anaerolineae > Anaerolineales > UBA11579 > UBA11579. The sequence goes on from OY776212.2 coordinate 1,017,896, forward strand.
TGATACTTATGAACCAGGGGTAGTGGCCGAGGCGGTTGCTTTTCTGCAAGCCCACCCCGAAGTAGGGCTGGTATACGGCAACGCCAACTTTATTGACGAAAAAGGGCATGTGATTGGGCGCTTCCCGGCAGCCCAAACCAACCACCAGCGCCTGCGCCGCGGGTATGTGCATATCCCCCAACAGACCACTTTTTGGCGTAAATCTTTGTGGGATCAGATCGGCCCGCTGGACCCGGAGCTGTATTTTGCGATGGACTATGACCTGTGGGTGCGCTTGTCAAAAATCAGCGAACTGCGGTATCATCCTCGCACCTGGGCTAATTTCCGGCTGCATGGGGATTCTAAGACAATCATGGAAGATGACCGCTGCTGGCCGGAGATGGTCAAGATCCATCGCCGGGAAGGCGGCAGTTGGTTCTCGGTGATTACCGTAAAATATATCTTGCGAAAGCTCCTGGCACCGTTGGTCACTTTCCGGCGGCGCAGACGGGTGCAGGGCGCAAGGGAGAAAAACTGAAATGAAGAATGTAGTCAAAGGGTTATTGTATGTCGATTCGCACGATTCGCTGATGCGCGTGCTGCAATCCTGGCGTTTGTGGGTGATTGGTGCGATTGTTGGCGCACTGCTGGCAACCGGCATTTATTCGCTCTTCCCGCCGCCTTACCGGGCGCGTGCGGTGGTGGTGGTAGATCAAAACATAGAGCAGGCCTGGAATCTAAAACCCGATCAGGCTTTTTACTTTTTGGGTCGTGAGACGCGCAAATTGGAAGAATTGGCCTGGAGCGATGAGACTTTGCAGCTGCTCGCCGACCAGGTTGGGGACACCAGGATATCGGACCTGCGCCATGGGAAGCTGTACCTGAGCCAACCCTCGGATGGCGGGTGGGATTTTTATGCGGATGACAAAGACGCTGCCCGTGCCGAGCTGCTTGCCAGCACCTGGGCCAAGGTCTTTTACCAGCAGGTGTACGACCATATTGAAATTTCTGCCGAACTCGAACGAGCGCGTGCCGAGATTTCGGAAGTGGTCAAATCTTCCGGTGATAACCTCACCAGCAATGACCTGCAAAAAATCATTGATGATGTTTCCCCGCTGTTGAATCAGACCAAGGGAATCAGCCCCTATGTGGAATTATCGCTCGCACAAGTCACCGAATTGACGGTGACCCGCAGAACCAGCATGGCGGTCTTCATTATCTCTGGCTCTGTGATTGGCGCGTGCGGCCTGGCATTGGCGGCTTTGATGATCTTAAAAGCAGAGGAACGCAATGAGTTCATGGCTGAGTAATCAACGTTTAGAAAAATGGATGCAGGTCTTGTGGGGGCTGGTCTTGCTGACCATGCCGGTCACCAGTTTTCGCTGGCTGCCGGAAGTGGTGGGCACCACCCAGGTACGACCGCTGTCCTTTTACCCGCTGGCTTTATTGGTGCCGGTGCTGTTGTTTTATCTGCTGCGCACGCGAGATTTCCGTTTCCCTGCCTCGCTCTCTCCGCTGCTTGCCTTCCTTTTGATTGCCGCAATTTCCACGGTGGTGGGCGGGCTGTATGCGCCCCTGCCGCTGCGTGGGGTAACTTATTGGGGATGGGCGCTGCGGGCATGGCTGTCGCTGTTTGTGGGCTTGGGCTTTTTCGGTGTTTCCGTGCTGCTTTCCCGTTCCGAAGACTTTTTACGCAAATCGCTTCCCTGGATCTATGCCGGGTTGGTGCTGACCCTCATCTGGGTCGCGATTCAGGCGATTGCGCAAAACACCTCGCTGCTGGATGCAGACGTGATCAATGAAATTCAGCTCTCTTTTTCAATCAGGCGGTTGATGAACCGGCGGGTGTCCGGGTTTGCGTTTGAGCCCTCCTGGCTGGCAGACCAGATGGTCATTTTCTATTTCCCCTGGCTGTTTGCCGCTTTGCTGACCCGCTTTAGATTGACCAAATACACCTGGCTGGAGCCGGTGCTGTGTTTGGGCACGGTAGGGGTCTTGTTGTTGAGCTATTCGCGCAGCGGTTTGATCGAGCTGATCGCTGCCATTGTTCTGGTGCTGCTCACTGTGGGCAGGGGCATTATCAACGGGATTTGGTCCTGGTTCTGGGCGCCCTTCACTATGGAAGGGATGCGCGGCAAATGGCAGCGGATCCTGATCATCATTCTGCTGATTGCTGTGATTGTCGCCGCCTTTTTATGGCTGGATGATTATGCTTATTTCTCCAGTTTGTGGGAAGCAGACCTGAGCAACGGGCTGCTGTACTACGCCCAATCGATCTCTGCCGGGCCGCGTCTGGCTTATATTGTGGCCGGGATGGAGATATTTGATATGCACCCCTGGTTTGGCGTAGGGTTGGGGGGAAGCAGTTTCTATTTGTTTGATACACTGCCCAATTGGGCCTTCCACAATGCCCATGAGATTAACGAGCAGTTTGCCCCCGATTCGAATGTGATCCCCAATGTGCGGAATTTAATTACCCGCCTGCTCACCGAAACGGGTTTTATTGGGTTATGGTTATATTTAGCGTTTCTGATCTCCATTTTGGGAAGTATTCGCAAAATGTTCCTCTCCCGCAAAAGATTAATGGTATACGCCTCGGTCGCCGGGCTGACCGCCTGGCCGGCAATTGTGCTGCGGCAGTTCACCCTCTCTACGCTCACCTCTCCCGTGATCTGGGTTTCATTGGGGATGATCGTGGGGTATGCACACCATGTATTGGATGTGCCAGAAGCGAAAAAGCTTGCAGCCCAAAACGAGGATTCTAAGGAGTAAAGATGAGTGACCGTAAAGGTTTGATTATTGGGATTGTGATTGGCGCGCTGTTGTTGGCCTGCTTGTGCTGTCTGGTGGTGTTTGGCGGTGGGGCGTTGTTCTTGAGCAATTGGATGGAAGACAATGATGGCTATTTTGAGTATGAGTATGATTACAGTTCCTCTGCAATAGCGACCCCAACGCCCCATATTTTAGAAACATGGGAAGTCTCTGAAGACAATATTGATATTGCCGAGGAAACCCTGCGCACTTTGGAAGATACCCTTATCCCGGAGAATGACCCGGCCGAACTGGCTGTGCGCCTGGGCGGGGTGGACGAAGTTCCTGAGGTGATGATCGACCCAGATGCGCCTTACGCCGTGGGCGCCAAGAAAAGTTTTTGGGTGATGGATACTTCTTCAAATGTCAGTTTTCAGGTGCCGGCGGTTTTACAGTACGTCACCGACCACTCGTATTTCTGGATAGGGGAGGATGTCTCTTACCGGGAGAGCGAGCTGGAAGATTTGGCCGAGACTTTTGAGGAACACATTTACCCCACCACGCGAGAGTTTTTCGGCAGTGAGTGGACGCCAGGGATTGATGGTGACCCGCACATTTATATTCTGTATGTCTCCGGTGTGGGGTACAGCACGGCGGGCTATTTCTCGTCGGCCGACTCGGTGCACCCCCTGGCGCATGAATATTCCAATGCGCATGAAATCTTTGTGTTTAATGCCGATAACTCCCCACTGGATGACGAATATACCTACGGCGTGCTGGCGCACGAATTTCAGCACATGATTCACTGGTACCGTGACCGCAACGAGACATCCTGGATGAATGAAGGCTTTTCGGAAGTCTCGACCCTGATCAACGGCTTTGACCCCGGCGGGTTTGACTATTACTATGCCAGCGACCCCGATATGCAGTTGAATGATTGGCCGAACGATTCGAATGCGACCACTACCCATTATGGGGCTTCTTTCCTTTTCATGACCTATTTCTTAGACCGCATGGGCAAAGAAATGACCCAGGAGCTGATCTCTCACTCTGAAAACGGAATGAAGAGCATAGACCAGCTGTTCATGGAAAACGGCACGACCGATTCTGTGACAGGTTTGCCGCTGACTGCCGATGACCTGGTTTTGGATTGGGCGCTGACCAATTATCTGCAAGAGGATGATATTCTCGACGGACGCTTTACATACAATATTTATGAGGGCGCTCCCCGGGTGGATGCCACTGAAACCGTCTCGCAGTGTGATGCGGCGATACAGCCCCGCACGGTGCACCAATATGGCGCCGACTATATCAACATTACCTGCCCGGGCAGCTATAATCTGCATTTCGAGGGTGCCCTCAAGACCAGCTTACTGCCTGCGGCAGCCTATTCGGGCGAGTATGGTTTTTGGTCGAACAAGGGCGATGAATCTGACATGACCCTGACCCAAGAATTTGACTTCACCTCGGTGGGGAGCGAGCCGCTTACCCTGAGCTTCCAGACCTGGTACGACCTGGAGACCGACTACGACTATGTCTATCTGCTGGCTTCGACCAATGGGGAAGATTGGGAAATCGTGACCACGCCCTCAGGCACGGATGAAGACCCCAGCGGCAACAGCTACGGTTGGGGGTACAACGGGCAGACCAATGGCTGGATCACCGAAGAGGTGGATTTATCGCAGTATGCCGGGCAGCGTGTCTGGCTGCGCTTTGAATATATCACCGATGCGGCAGTCAACGGCGAAGGGATGCTGATCGACGACATCGCTATCCCCGCAATTGGCTACTTTACCGATTTGGAAGCGGATGCGGGCGGATGGGAAAGTGACGGCTTTGTGCGTGTGCCCAACCTGCTGCCCCAATCCTTTAAGCTGGCCCTGGTCACCCACGGGAACGAAACCACGGTAGAGTATCTCACCCTGGACGAAAACAATATGCTCGACTTGCCCCTGGAAATTGGCGGGGATGTGGATAATGTCACCCTGGTGGTAGTAGGCACCACCCGCTTTACCCGGCAGGTAGCTTCTTACCAATATACGGTAACCCCGTAAAGCAGTAGATACACTTTAAACTGAAACACACCGCTTGACAACAGGCGGTGTGTTTTTTGTTTTTTATCTTTTTCTTGCGTTAATCGTTGATGTCGAGATAGTGGTCGAACCCAAACCAGGGGGCTTCCACAGCTTCCCCGGAGGTAACCGTGACTACTTGCTGGATCGGGGTGGTCGGTTGGTAGCCTTCACAGAGTAGCTTGACCTTGGGGGAAACGCAGTATTCACCGGGTGTAAGATCGTTGAAGACGAAAATGCCTTCTTCATTGGTCTCTACTGTCTGGATGACCACACCGCCGCAGTTCCCCTCATACAGCTGGATCACGATCCCTTCCAGATAAAAATCGCAATCGCAGGTTTCACATTCAGCGTTGGCGTTTTCATCCAGATATACGCGCCCGGTAAGGTCCCCGGGGGGGAGCGCTTCTGGTTGGCAGGCAGCCAGAGAAAAAGCGACCAGCAACACCAAAACGCTGAATATAAGAAAATACTTCAGTTGAGAATTCATTTTATTAATAATCATATAGACCTCCGGCTCCCTTTACCTATCCTGCTTCTATCATACTATAAAAAAAGTATTCCCATGATTAAGGTTTATGATGAATTTGTATTAGCCTGAATATATGTGAATAGATAAATAATACTGAGTAATAATCACAAAAAACCACCCATGATTCGGGTGGTTTTAGGTAGAGTCGGATATCCGACTCTTTGGATTAGAAACTTATCAGGTGCAGGCTGGGTTTATTCTTCCAACACAACGCCCGATTTTGGATCGCGCAAATTTTCCAGGTATTCTTCTAGTTCAATCTTGCGTTCTGCAGCGGCTTGCTGCAGTTCGTCTTGCAGTGTGGCGATCCGGCTGCGAATTTCTCCGCGCAGTGTATCACCTGAGCTGGGAGCGAGCAGAAGGGCCAAAGTGGCGCCAACCAACCCGCCCATTATCGCGCCAGATAGGAAACTTGCTATTTTTTTCATCAGTTTGCTCCTTCAATTGATGGTGGGTTTTCTATGGTAAACTAGCTTTTGCTTTATTATAGAAGAATATCACATCAAAATAAAGGATTTGCTAAATTTGGGGAAGGAGATGCCGGGTTTATGTTCGCCCTGCACTGCTTCCCTTTGAATTGCGGAGGTAGCATGTTGATTTTATCTGTTGGGATGCCAAGAGCCGGATCAGGCTGGCAGTACAACTTGATCCATGATCTGGTGGTGGCAGCCGGGGGACAAGATGCCCGCAAGATCAGAGATCGTTTTTTCCTTTCTCCAATTCTGACAGAAGTGAACTGCAATATAGGCACCCTGAAAGCCAAGCGGCTGCTGCCGGTGATGGTGCCTGCGGTATTGGGCAGCCAGTTTGTGGTCAAAGCGCACAGCGGCCCGACCCCTACGGCGGAGTGGCTGATTGCACACGGCAGAATGAAGACCACATATATTTACCGGGACCCGCGGGCGGCTTTGCTCTCTGCCTATGAATATGGGCAGCGCGTATTGAAGACCCACGGCCGGCCGAATGCCTTCTCTCACTTGAAATCGATTGAAGAAGCGATTGATTTCATGAAAGAGTATGTCGACTATTGGGCAGCGTGGACGGCCCTGCCGGACGTGCTGCATGCCCGCTATGAAGATTTGCTCGCCGACTATGACGGCGAAGTGGCACGCCTGTTGAACTTCTTAAACATCAAACCGGGGAGTTCCTCGGTGTTGGCGGCAGTCGGGCGTTACCGGCCAGGCCAGGCCAGCAGCGACCATAAAGGCTTGCACTATTACAAAGGCCAGCCGGAGCGTTTTCGCAGTGTGCTGACCCCGGAGCAGTTGGCTTTGTGCAATGAGGCCTTTGGCCCGGCTCTGGAGAAAATGGGATACGACCTGTAATTATTGAAACTTTGATCTATGGCTCAAAAACGTTTTTTACAAAGGAACATTTTTATACCCAGTGACCACGGTTCCTGGGTATTTTTGTTCAGCCCGCTGCTGATTGGCTTTTTTACTGCCGGGCGCTGGACATTCGCAGGGTGGTACTTGATCTTGGGCGCTTTGGTCGCTTTTTTAATCCGCCAGCCCACCGTGATGGCGGTCAAAGCTCTTTCGGGGCGCCGGACGCGCAAAGACCTGTCTGTGGCTGTGGTGTGGTTTGCGCTGTATGCCCTGGTTGGATTGGTGGCCGTGGTGCAGTTGGTGCGCCTGGGGTATGTCTACCTGTTTTGGCTGGCAATTCCGGGAGTACTTGTATTTATCTGGCATTTGTGGCTGGTCAGCAAACGCGCCGAGCGGCACCGCATGGGCGTGGATATACTGGCAGCCGGTTCCTTATGTGTGGCTGCCCCGGCGGCATATTGGGTCAGTGTGGGATACCCTGCAGCAGTGGGTTGGTGGCTGTGGGGATTGGTGTGGTTCCAGACGGCTGCTTCGATCGTATATGCTTTCCTGCGCCTTACCCAACGCGGCCTAAAAAACGAGCCTTCTCGGCGGGAGAAGTGGCAGCTGGGACAGCGCGCCTTTGTGTATGGCACGTTTAACCTGGCGGCTGCGGCCGTGTTCGCCCTGTTGGGCTGGCTGCCGGTTTTGGTGTGGCTGCCGTTTTTGCTCCAGTGGCTGGAAATTGTGTGGGGGATATTCAACCCGGCGCTGGGCGTGAAACCTACCCGGATTGGCATCCGCCAACTGGTAGTTTCGACTTTGTTCACCCTGATATTTATTCTGGTGTGGTAAAAAACTAAAGGAATTATTCTTATTGTGTTATTTCCCCTTCCATCTTTTGGGGAAAGCTGCACCTAGAACTACCAGAATCAATATTGGACCTAGTAAATCTCCCAGCATACCATAGGCTTGCCCAATGATGGCGGGGTAGAAGATATACAGACCACCTACCAATAATGCTAAAAGTAAAAGATTCCTTCCAAAGGCCAAAATAAATTTTCCCATTTATTACCCTCCTGAAAATGATTTAGTGATATGAATAGGCTTTATTTTACCCCAGCGCGATTTTTTCCTGGTTCTTTTGGCGGAGGGTTTGCACGCCCCACACAATCGTAAAGATGGCCGTACAGGTCAGCACGATGGCGGCACCAGAAGCAATGCTCAGGTAATACGATAGGTACAACCCAATGACCCCGGAAGCCGAAGCAATCACCGAGGCCAGGATCATCATCACCGGCAGACGGTGGGTGAGCAGGTATGCAGTTGCCGCCGGTGTAACCAGCATGGCAACCATCAGGGCGACTCCCACGGTTTGCAGTGAGACTACAATCGTCACGGCGATCAAGATCAACAGCAGGGAATCGAGCAGGCGCACAGGTAAGCGCAGTGTGGCTGCCAGGATGGGGTCAAAAGAAAGCACCAGGAATTCTTTGTAAAAAGCCAGGATGCTCAAGATCACGATCCCGCCAAAGATGACGATCAGCCAAAGGTCGGCAGAGCGTACTCCAAGCACATCACCAAATAAGAAATGTGACAGGTCGGCGGTATAGCTGCGCACCGTGGAAATTAACGCCACGCCCAGGGCAAAGGTGCCCGCAAAGATGATCCCGATGGCGGTATCTTCTTTGATCTTGCTGTTGCGGCTGATGGTGCCAATCCCCAACGAACTTAAAATAGCAGCGATCAGTGCCCACCAAAAAAGTGGGCCGCGTTCCCCGCCGCCCACCAGATAGCCAACTGCCACGCCGGGTAAAATTGAGTGTGCCAGGGCATCGCCAAAAAAGGCCATCCCGCGCAGCACCACATAGGTGCCTACGACCGCACATACGATCCCCACCAGGATAGCGGCAATCATGCCGCGCACCATAAAAGAGTAATGTAAGGGTTGGATGAGGAAATCGATCATGGCTTATTCCTCTCCTCCGCCGCAGCACGAATCGGCGACCGGCATAACCCCTTCAGGGGTGTCTATCAAGGTCAGGTGTCCACCGTAGGCTTCCACCAGCTTTTCAGGCGATAAAGCAACCTCCGGCGGTCCCATGGTGATCATTTTTTTGTTGAGCAGCATTACCAGGTTAAAGCGCTTGGCGGCAATATCCAGGTCGTGTAGGGAGAGCAGCACGGTCACCCCTTGCTTTTGCAGGTTGTCGAGGATATTGAAGATGTCTTCTTGCGATTTTACATCCAGGCCGGTGAGCGGTTCGTCCATCAGCATCAGTTCGGCTTCCTGCGCCAGCGAACGGGCAATGAACATGCGCTGCTGCTGCCCGCCAGAAAGCTGGCTGATCTGCCGGCCGGCATAACTTTCCATGCCCACGACTTCTAGCGCGTGGTGTACCAATTCCCAATCGCGGGCGCTGGGGTTGCGCAGCAGCCCCATTTGCCCGACTCGTCCCATCATAACCACATCGCCTACTGTGACCGGGAAACGCCAGTCAACCTGGTTGCGCTGCGGCACATAAGCCACACAAATATGCCCGCCCGGTTCGTGCCCGTAGATGAACACCTTGCCGCGGTTGGGTTCCAGCACGCCGGCAATGATCTTTAACAGCGTGCTTTTACCGGCTCCGTTTGGCCCTACAATGGCCAGCCGATCTCCGGGCTGGAGTTGGAAATTGATATCGACCAATGCCGGGACGGTTTCGTACGCCAGACTGAGGTGTTCAGTCCGCAGTAAAGGGGCGTCCGGGTCATGAGGTTCGCGAACTTTGCGCAGGTGTTGTGTGGTTTGGCGTAACTCTTTTAGGATACTCATTGTCCATCCAACGGCTAGAAAAAGGTGCCAGTTTTGTGGGCTGGCTTAGGGTTTTAGGGCGTCTACAAAAGCGTTGACATTATATCGCATATATGCCAGGTAGCTGTCTGCTTCGCCACCGGGGTCGCTGAGAGAACCGCTGTAAATATAGACGAGATTTACACCGGTATCTTCCGTCACGCGTTCGGCCAATGTGGGGTTGACGGTATTACCCACAAATATGGCTTTCACGGTCAGTTGCTGGATGGCGTCTTCAAGCGCAGCCAGTTCCTGAGCGGTCGGTTCTGCCACAGAGCTGTACGAGGGGATCAGTGCGCCTACCTGGGTAAAACCGTACTCTTGCACGAAGTAGCCAAACTGCTGGTGGTCGGTGACGATCAGGCGGTTGGCTTCGGGAATTTGTGCAACTTCGTTCCTGATCCACGAATCGAGGGCGAGCAGTTCATCTGTGTACGCCTGCGCATTTTGGCGGTAGGCAGCCTCATTGTCCGGGTCTGCCTGGCTGAGGGCGTCTGCAATGTTTTCCACCCATACGATCACATTGTTGGGGTCGATCCAGGTGTGCGGGTCTCCGCCAGTATGTTCGTGTTCTTCGTCGTCATGCTCTTCACCTTCTTCCTGGTCGTGGTCTTCATCATCGTGGTTGTTAGTGGTGGCTAACAGTTCAATACCATCGGAGACGCTCACCACTTTATCGGTCGCATCGGCGCTTTCAATCAGCTTGTCGATGAAATCCTCCAGCCCGGCACCGTTCGCAAAAACGACATCGGCGTCACTGACTTTCGCCAGGTCTTGCGGTGTGGGGTCAAAAGAGTGGGGGGAAGCGCCTACCGGCAGTAAGGTTTCCAATTGGATATATTCGCCGCCCACCTGGGCGACCACATCGGAGACGATGGTGGTGGTGGCTACCACACTAAGCTGTCCATCTTCTGTGGGGGCAGCGGGGCTGCACGCGCTGAGGGAAAGCACCAGCAGGGCGGCCAGAGAGATGAAGATACGTTTATACATTAGATTGCTCCTTGTATTGAAATTGAAAATCATTTTCAATATTATAGACCTTTTTTCTTTCCTGTCAATTCCCCCGGCCCCAATTGTATAAATTCGATTTACCGGCAGTCTTCGCAAATTCCAAAGAATTGCAGCCAATGTTCCTTAATCTCGAATCCGCTTTCCTCTTCCACGCGCCGGATGAGGGTGTCGATATTATCTCCCCCAAAGTAATGTACCTGCCCGCAGCGTTCGCAGATCAGCAGGTGTTGGTGGCCTTCCACATTGGCGATAAAAGCGTGGCAGTTGTCCGGCCGGTGGACGCGCATGACCAAATTCAGTTCTTCCAGTTTTTCCAGCGTACGGTAAACAGTCACCAGCCCCAGCTTGTCGTACTGCTCGCGGCCTCGATCGTAGATCTCTGCCGGAATTAACAGGTAGTCGGACTCGGCCATGATCTCGATCACCACCTGCCGCGGGGCAGTAATCCGGTAACCGTTCTCCTGCAGGGTCTGAATCCATTGGGTTTTTCGATCTGGTGCTGTCTCTTGAGTCATGCGTTTCCTCTAAAACTTGGGTATATATAAAAATTGATAAACTCTTTTACTGGTTTGATTATAGCATTTTCCAGTTGTAATTACGGCAGCCAGTTTGGAAAAGCGGCATCTACACCGGAGCAATACCAATCCTAAAATGGCCTTCCCGCAGAATGGAAGAACTTTTCCGTAAAGGGGATTCCCCCCAATTTAATGCACATTAACTTGGTACGAATGTACTACCGGGGCCGGCTGCCTTGCTGAATTAGCGTAAATGTAAGCATTAATCACGACTGTGCGGTATAAAAAAGAGTTGGAAGGTGCTTTTCGTGGGGGAAAGCTTAACAAAAGTGACGGGTTACATTATCATAGTTTCTTAGATGGTTTCAGGTTTGAGGAATTTTATTCCTGTGATAAAGTTGAATTAACCAACAAGCGCGCCTTTCACTGATAACTATAATAGGAAGGTTGTGTTTGTTTCTTTGACTAAGGAAATATTTCTAGACGAAGAAATCGTCGAAAAATTTTATGGAGACATGAACCTATGAATAATGAGCATCAAGACTCTGTGGAGTTGAGTAAGCCCTGGCATAGTATGTCCGCCGAAAGTGCATTAGATGCATTGGGCGTAAGTGGGGGTCAGGGGATAAGTAAAGCTGAAGCTGAATCACGTAGAAAAAAATACGGTTCCAACGAATTAAAAGAAGCGCCAGCGAAATCTATTTGGGCCAAGCTGTGGGATCAATTCAATGACTTTGTCATCTGGCTGCTGATCGGCGCGGCGCTCATCTCCGCCTTTTTGGGCGAGTGGGTGGAAGCGGGCGCCATTATGGCGATTGTGATCCTCAATGCGATCTTGGGACTGATTCAGGAGCAGCGTGCGGAGGAAGAATTAGCCGCCCTCAAAAAGCTTTCAGCACCCGAATCGGACGTGATTCGAGATGGCATCCGTACCACCATCCCAGCGCGCGATTTGGTGCCGGGAGACATCGTGGTGCTGGAAGCAGGCAACTACATTCCGGCCGACTTGCGGTTGATAGAGACGGTTAACCTCAAGGTGGAAGAAGCCGCCCTCACCGGTGAATCTGTTCCGGTGCAGAAGGATGCCGGGGTAGAGATGCCCGAAGATGCTTCCTTGGGCGATTTGAAAAACTCTGCCTTTTCCGGTACGCTGGTCAGCTACGGCCGCGGCCGCGGTTTGGTAGTGCACACCGGCATGCAAACTGAAATTGGGCGCATTGCCGAAATGCTCTCTGCGGTAGAGGACGAAGTCACTCCTTTGCAAAAACGGCTGGACGAGCTGGGCAAGACCCTTGGTTGGGCGGCTCTAGGGATTTGTGCGGCCGTCTTTTTGATGGGGATTGTGCGCGGCAATGACGCCTTAGAGATGTTCATGGTAGCGGTCAGTTTGGCGATTGCCGCCGTGCCGGAAGGTTTGCCCGCAGTGGTGACCATCAGTCTGGCTTTGGGAATGCGCGAGATGATCGAGCGCAATGCCCTTATCCGGCGGCTGTCCTCGGTGGAAACATTGGGTTCTGCCACGGTGATCGGCTCGGATAAAACCGGCACCCTGACCCAGAATGAAATGACGGTGACTACCATCTCGATTGATGGCAAAGAAATCTCGGTGACCGGCGGTGGGTATTCCCCGGTGGGTGATTTCATGGTGGGTGATGAAAAGATCAACCTGGAAGAGCACCCGGCAGCCCGCACCGCTTTGTGGATTGGGGCGATGAACAACGATGCCCAATTGGTGAAGAACACCGACGCGGATATCCGCGCCGAATACCGCATGATCGGCGACCCGACCGAGGGTTCCATTATTGTGGCGGCTGCCAAAGCGGGGCACGATTTCCAGAACCAGGAAAATTCTTACCCGCGTGTGCAGGAGATTCCCTTCGACTCCGACCGCAAACGGATGACCACCATCCATAAAGTATTAGACCCGCAAGATGAGGATTTTTCTCCCTTCCGGGATGATGACCCGGTTTCCGACTGGTATGTGGTCGCCGTAAAAGGCGCCCCCGATGTGGTCTTAGACCTGTGTAATCAGTACGAAACTTTTGGGGATGTGCCCGCCGATATGGATAGCACCGTGCGCCAGCGGATTTTGGAAGCCAATGACCGCATGGCAAAACAAGCCCTGCGTGTGATTGCAGTGGCCTACAAAGTGGTCAAGGATATTCCCGAAGAACTTACCCCCGAAGAAGTAGAAACAGACCTGACCTTTGTGGGTCTGTTAGGCATGATCGACCCGCCGCGTGAAGAAGTCAAAGTTTCGCTGGAAACCGCCAAGAAGGCCGGTATCCGCACGGTGATGATTACCGGGGACTATGCCACCACCGCCAAGGCAATTGCCGAATCGATTGGCCTGATGCGCCCCGGACACGATGTTTACACCGGCAAAGATTTGGACCAGATGAGCGATGAGGATTTGGCTGCCAAAATTGAAGATGTGGACGTGTTCGCCCGCGTCTCGCCGGAACATAAAGTGCGTATTGTGCGTGCCCTGCGAGCCAACAATGAAGTTGTGGCAATGACCGGGGACGGGGTGAATGATGCGCCTGCCCTCAAGCAGGCGGATATTGGGGTTGCCATGGGCATCACCGGGACAGACGTGGCGAAAGAAACCGCCGATATGGTGCTGACCGATGACAACTACAGCAGTATTGTCTCCGCTATCGAACAAGGCCGTATCATCTACGCCAACATCCGCAAATTCGTCTTTTACCTGCTTTCCTGTAACCTGGCAGAAATTGCCACCATTTTCCTGGCAATTTTGTTCAAGCTGCCCTCGCCGCTCAACCCGATCCAATTGCTGTGGTTGAACCTGGTGACGGACGGCGCACCTGCTTTAGCGCTGGGGATGGAAAAAGGCGACCCGGATATTATGGACCAACCGCCGCGGCCGGCCGATGAGCCGATCATCAATAAACTGATGCGCACCGGGATTGCTGTGCAGACCGTAGCGATCACCGCCGTGACCCTGGGTTCTTACCTGCTGGGTCTAAAATTAGCCCCGGTAGCACATAATGACCTGAATGATATTGCCGCCACCATGGCCTTTATCACCCTGTCTTTCTCTGAGCTTTTCCGGGCGTACACAGCTCGTTCCGAGCGCTACCCGTTGTTGAAGATTGGCATGTTCAAAAACAAGACGATGAACTGGGCTGTGGTTGTTTCATCGGTCCTCTTGTTGATGGTATTGTATGTGCCTTTCCTCCAGCCGATCTTTGGCACTGTGCCGTTAGATTGGGATCATTGGAAGTATATTATCCCCATGTTGTTTGTGCCCGCCATTGCGGCCGAACTGACCAAGGCCTTTATCAGCCGCAAAGCGGCTAAATAGCGCCGGGTTTAATATCAAAATAAAAACCGCAGGATAAAAATCCTGCGGTTTTTTTGACTGAGCAAAGCACGGTCAGGCGTGTTGACCGTTTTTGTTGGGTTTGCCTGCCCCGCGTTCGTAAGCCTGGTAGGTCTCTAAAATAGTGACCAGAATCCGGTCGGTGTAGGCATTCATATTGCGGAACATATCGCCCCAGGCATACGGTGATTGGATGGCCGCAGATTCATAGGCGTGGTAAGCCGCTTCTTGCAGCACATCCCGGAAGAACAGGAAAGCCTGCACCGCTTCTAACATGGTCAGGCCAAAGCGGCGCCCGTTGGCGGCATAATCTACCCCGATCACCCTGGCTTCGGCCGCGGCTGCATTTTCGTCCAATGCTTGAGATTTGATCAAGCCCTGCACCAAGATGCGTCCGCTTTTGCGGTAGGAGGCGCGTCCGGCGGCGTCGATCTTTTGATACCATGCCTGCTTTTCCAAATGCGCTTCGGAGATTTGGAAACGGGCAAAGCCAAGGGCGTTTTGGATCAACCCTTCAGATTCTTCCGGGGCATTCACATTCACCCGCTGTGCCTGCATCCAAAGGTCTAATTCACTGCGCATAAAGCGGCGGTGTCCGCCCTGGGTACGATGTACGGGTAACACACCCTGGTCTGCCCAATTGCGGACAGTGCTGGGGTGGATGCCTAAAAGGTTTGCAACTTCGGTTAATGTTAACCAGTTACCTGGCATAAATTTATCCCTCACTCGCTAATGCCACTCGTTCCATGTAAGAAAGATCTTCGGAGGCGTGTTGCTGGAATAAGCGTACATCAACATTTCTAAGTATGATTAATGAAATGGTTAAAAATATGATTTCTAATACAAACACGACCATATAGCCGTGCACATCGCTGCCGGTACTCGCTGCGACCGCTTCTCGGATGCCGCCGCTGAGCATATTGCCTGCCAACCGGGCGAGAGCGCTTGCCATTCCCCACACGCCGATGAACATGCCCACACTGCCTACCGTGGTCATATCCAGCATCAAAGACAGGTTTGAGACGGTAGCCAACCCGGTGGCCAGGCCCAGCATCATCACCCCGACGTAAAAAGCAGAGACACTGTGGAACATCCCGCTGCCCACGATCAGGGCAAACGAGAGGATACCGCTCCACGCCCCTATTTTGGCCTGTAACATTTTAGGGATTTTCTTTTCAAGCGGCCCGCCAATCGAAAGCGAGATGAGGAAAAAGGTGCCCCAAATGGAGGTGATACGGGTGGTGGCTTGTACGGAAAGGCCAAAAGCCTCTGCGCCGTAGGGCTCCAGCAAAATGTCCTGCCCCAATATGGCGGTGAGCATCAAGAGCAGATACCAGAAGAAGCGGGTGGCTTGTTTGTTGCTGGCGATGGTAGAAAACATTTGCTTCCAAGTGTATTCTTCTTGTGCTTCTTTTATGCTGCCATTTTGGCGTGGTTCCAGGCGGAACAAGCCGAGCATACCTAAAATCAGGGCAACAATCCCTACCATAAGAAAAGCCTGGTTGAGGGTTTGTTGGGTATAGGTTTCCAGCATCTGCCCCAGGATAATGGAAGTCAGGATCATGCTGATGATCATCATGGTGAACATCACCGCAATCGTGCCGGAGCGGCGTTCTTTGCCGGAGATTTCGGTGGCCAGCGAGAAGTAAGACACGGAAGCGAGGTTATAGCCCATTCCCCAGGCGCCAAAGACCAGGATGGCAAGCAGCAGCCCGCCCCAGAAATGATCGACGATCAGGAAGGCGATATAGGGAGCAACAGTGACCCCCAGGCTGCACAGCAGTAACCCGATAAAAATATAAGGGGTGCGTTTCCAGCCAAAAATGGGATGCGAATCGGAAAACGAGCCAATTGCCACTTGAATGGGCGAAAACAAATAGGGAAGGGAAGCGATCACTGCGACCAAAAAGGAGGAGATAGCTAACTCTTTGATCATGATGCGGTTCAGTGTGCTGTTAATCGGCAGTAGTGTGATGGCGACGGCTACATGGAGCAGCCCGATTTGTATGCGTTTGATGGTCACAGTTTTTCTATGCTCCTGTTTAGATTGCGGTAAGTTTCCCGGTGATAGTTCCAGCCCAACAGGCCTGTCAAAATGTGAATAAAAGAGAATCTTAATCGCAAGTTGTCAAAGATGTTTCAAGTACTTTTTTCAGATGTAATTGATAAACAATTGCTGAAAATATAGTGGTATGAATATACTCGAATAAATTTGCTAAGTAAATGTAGATTTTAATAAGTTTTACCAGCTTTTTCCGAGATTTTTAGATGCATGAATTAGATGGGAAGAAATTCTGATTCCTTACGCTCGCTGGAAATTAAGGCGGGAGCAGGAAGGTGCTGATTATTCCCCCTGCATAAATTTTCATTTCTATTGAATTGCACTCTTTTTGTTAAATAAAATGTACCCGGCTGCCTACCGGGTACATTTTAGGAAAGGTCTGAAGATTTGCTTGCCCGTATTATCTACTTTTCTGAGATAACTACAATAGAATTTTAAACAGTTTTTGTAGTTTTTATAAGGATTTTTATAGATTCATATAGAAATTACATTATTTAGCGAAATAGAGATTTCCTCCAGAATGGTTTTCCACACGTTTACATAAGTTTACAATGATTTTACATGGCACTGATAACATTATTTCTATAATAAAGTGGATTTACTTATGACATAATGAACTCACATTGATGGGAGATTTGTTAAAAAGGAGACCCTGATGAAGAAAATAATGCTTTTATTCTTAGTTGCCGTAATGCTGGTTGGTTGTTCTCTGGCCGCACAGCCCAACGCCCAACCGAGTGTGCCGCCGGAAGACCCCCCGGCGCCTTCGGAAACCCCGGACGTACAGGCTACGGTGGATGCAGGAATCAGCGCAACCATGCAGGCAGAAAATGAAGTGCAGGCGACCATTCATGCCGCTGTGTCTGCCACGGTGACCGCTGAAGAAGCCGCTGCTGCCGAAGAACAGCTTTCTGAAGAGGAAATGGCCGACGCGATTGACGCGGCTGTAGAAGAGGCCATGGCTGCCAGCGCCCAGGTGGCAACCACCACGACCGCAGCGACCTCTGATGGGGAAATTTCCCAAGATGAGTATGATGAGTTGGAGCAGCTGCTGGTAGACGCAGCCGTGCTGCTGGATTATGCCGAGTATTGGGTAGAGACCTATTACTGGTACTACGGCGACCTGGCCGACGAAACGCTGGCTTTGCTTGAAGAAGTGGAAGATATTCTCTACTACACCGAAGACTATATGGATGAGATCATTATGTTGTTAGAGGCCGGCAATGAAATCGCAGACGCCACCCTGGATGCCCTGGACGAGATTGCCGCCAACACTGAAGAGGCGCTGACCCAATTGGCCGACCGCAGCGAAGCATGGCAGGCCGAGTTGGAAAACTGGCAGCAGGTGCGTGCCGAGAATGCCCTCAACTGGCAGCCAGACAATATTCCTCAAGACCGGTTGGCTGCCATCGAGGAAGCGCGTAACTACCTGGAGACGGTGCGGGGTTCCTTGGATGATCGGGTCATCTCTGCTTCCGAATTACAGAACATCTCGCAGATTGGCGCCAACGCCGTGGCTGGCTTGCAGGCATACGGTGGGGCAGGATTGCAGGGGCTGGCAGGCAATATTGACCAGATCACCCAGATGGCGGCGTTAGGCCAGTTTGGGCAGGCAGCCAACGGCCTGGGTAGTTTAGAGGCAGCTATCCCTGGCCGCCCGTGACCCTAAATTTTACGAAACTTTGATCCATAAATAGGAGTGGCACAATCTACTCATATTTATTCAATCGAACGCCGCTCGATCAAACAGAAAGAGCCTATCTCGACGATAGGCTCTTTCTATTGTATTGATATTCAATCAGAAACGATGGTTAGCTGCCGGCCCAGTGCCACAGGCCAATCGTTTCAATGTGGTAGGTCTGTGGGAACATGTCAAAGGGTGTGAGCTGTTCCAGGACAAATCCGGCGGCCAGCAGGCGTTTGGCATCGCGTGCCATCGTCGATGGGTCACAGGAGACGTAGACCAGCGTGGTGGGCTGTAGTTCCACAATCGCATCCAATACTTTGCGGTCCAGGCCAGCCCGCGGCGGGTCTACCAAAATGGCATCCGGGCGGCCTTCTAAGTCTTCCAGGGCGAGCTTTGCGTCCGCTTCGTAAATGGTGACATTTTCAAAGTCTTCCAGGTTTTCGCTAAAATCATCGACTGCCAGCGGGTTCGATTCAATCCCGATCAACTCGGCGGCTTGCGCGGCGATAAAAGCGCTGAATAACCCAACCCCGCAGTAAATATCCACCACCGCGTCGGCGGTATCTATGGCTAACAGGTCCATGACATGTTCGACCATTTTTTCGGCCATGGCGGTGTTGACCTGGAAGAAAGCCCCGGCGGTAACCTGAAAGGTTTGCCCTAATACGGTGATCTCAATATGCGCGCTGTCCGAAAGGACATGCATGCTGTCTGGGCCGGTCTGAACGGCAGCCAGGGGCACATCTAGTTCAAATTCAAGCCCTTCGTCGGTTTTGGTTTCAAACACCAGCATGATCTCATCTTCATCCCCGCCGCGCAAGCTGATGCGCTGCAATTCCGGGATGGGTTCCAGTTCCAGCAGCGGCCAGATGTCATTCAGGCGTTCTTCGGGCAGGTGGCATTCTTCAATCGCTACCACTTGTTCGCCGCCAGTGTCTTTGTATCCCAGCTTGCCGTCCGCATCCAGGTGAAACTGCACGTGGTTGCGGTAATACCAGGGGGTAGGGGAAGGTACGATCGGTCGCAGGATGTCTGTAACGGTCTCTTCGCTCATCTTCCCGATGCGGTACAGCAGGTCTTTGAGAACCTCTTCTTTGGCAGCCAGCTGGTCTTGGTAGGCCATGTGTTGGTAATGGCAGCCGCCGCACACGGCAAAATGTTTGCAGCGCGGGGCGATGCGGTTGGGGGCAGGTGCGATCACTTCCAGCAGTTCGGCGCGGGCAAAGCCGCGTTTGTCTTCCACCAGGCGCACTTTGAGCTGCTCGCCAGGAATGCCAAAAGGCACGAACAGTGCCCGGCCGTCCGGCAGCCTGCCCATCACTTCGCCGCCGTACGCCCAGCGGTCTACTGAAACGATAAATTCTTCACCTACAGGTGTCATTCTTACTTGGACTGAACGACGTTCGACGGAACGCCGTTCAGTTTAATAAATATAGATAGTTTGTAGTTCATATTTATTTAGTTTCCTCAACAAACTGGTCAATGGCAGCCAGTAAAACGTCGACATCGTCCACGGTCAATTCGCCCATGTGCCCGATGCGGAAGGTGCGGCCTTTCAGCGCGCCGTAGCCAGAAGCGATCCGCATGTCGCGTTCCAGTAAGAAGTTGCCCAGGGCTTTCAAGTCGATATCCAGGGTATTTTCCACGGTGGAGACGGTGGGAGAGCGGTAGCCTTCGGGGGCATACAGGCCAAAGCCGCGTGCCAAGGCCCATTTTTGGGTGCGTTCTGCCATGGCTGCGTGGCGGGCAAAGCGGTTTTCCAGCCCTTCCTGCGCAATGCGTTCCAGCTGTTTTGCCAGGGCAAAGACCAGCGACATGGCCGGGGTTGCCGGGGTGGAATTGGTAGTGCGGTGTTTTTCCATCCGCAGAAAATCGAAATACCAGCCGCGTTGGGGAACATCGGCCGCCTTGGCCATGGCGCGTTCGCTGACTGCACACAGCGACAGCCCAGGGGGGAGCGCCAGGCATTTTTGTGAAGAGGTCAGGATCACATCCACACCCCATTCATCCATCTTTACCGGTGCCCCGGAAAGGGAGGAGACGGCATCTACACAGATGAGGGTATCGGGAGCGACTTCTCGCACGGCGGCGGCAACTTCGCCCACCGGGTTGAGCAGCCCGGTAGAGGTTTCGTTGTGCACAATGGTGATAATGTCGTACTGCTGGCCTTTGATCTTGTCGGCCACTACTTCGGCGGTGACCGGCTGCTGCCAATCTAACTCTAAAATATCAGGCTGTTTGCCGTTGGTCTCGGCAACCTGATGCCAGCGGTTGGAAAATGCGCCGTTGACGCAGGACAGCATTTTGCCGGAGACCAGGTTGCGCACTGTGGCCTCGTGCATGCCGGTGCCAGAAGAAGCCGTGATGAATACGCGGTTGTCTTTGGTGCCAAACAAGGGGCGGGCATTAATATCTGCATTTCGAAAGATTTCTTCAAATTCCGGGGTGCGGTGTGGGATCATTGCTTGGGTTTGCGCCTGCAGCACTTCTTCGCTCACATCGACCGGACCGGGGACGAACATAGGGGACATGATACCTCCGTAACAACTATACTATTAGCTTTTTAAAATCAAATTGATTCTACCGGAAAAACTTCACTGTGGTTAAAAGTCACACCCCTGGTTTGATCGATAACCAGGGGTGTTTGCATTTAATTTGCGAAAAAAATGTTCTGACAGATGCTTTTACGGGCAAGCCGCGGTATACGGGCAGCCTGGGAGTAAATTCCAGGTGATCTCACACCACAAGCAGTTGCGGTCTACGTATACCAGGAAAAGGGTTAGACAAACGCCAATCACGAGCAGAGCGCCACAGCCGATCATCAAACCGCGGCTGATGCCTTTCTTTTCCGGCTCTGGCATTGAGCTGGACGGTACCTGCCCGGCGTACTGCTGGGGCGGCGGTGCTTGCTGATATTGGGATTGAGGCGCTTGCTGCCGCTGTTGGGGCGGCGGTGGGGGCGGGGTTTGCTGGTATTGGGGCGGTTGGGCCGTTTGCCCACCGGGAGAAGCGATGGTGGCATCTGCATCAAATCCAACGACTTCGTATGCCAGGGTGATGTTATCTCCCAGACGGATGATCTCGCCGGAGCGTAGTTGATGGATCGAGGTTAACCGCTGGTCATTTAAATAGGTACCATTGGTCGAACCGAGGTCTTCAATGACATATCCATCTCCTTGCAGCTGCAAGCGGCAGTGCCGGCGGGAGACTTCGGCATCGTTGATCACAATTTCGTTATTGATATCTCGCCCAAGGGTGAGACTGTTCTTCATTAGGGGGAATACTTTACCGGGTGAAGGTCCAACTCGCAAAACCAATTGATATTGCGCCATATTTCTCTCCTACGTCTAGATGGTCTTGCACTAAGTGTACAAACTTTTTACTGGAGTGTCAAACAATTTGCGCCAGGATATTTTCTGCTTGTTGTGGAGAAGCCAGATTTATCTCGGTTTCAAAGACTTCGCCGAAATGCCGGAGGATAGTAGGAATGAGGTCCTGCGGGGTGAGATTGGTTCCCAGTAAATCGTGCATGCTGGTTTTAGCCTGGTTTTCCAGCCCGCAGGCAACGATGCCTTCCCAATAGTGCATTTGAGGGTTGACGTTGAGGGCAAACCCATGCCGCGTGATCCCGCGGGCATCCACCCGCACCCCAATCGAGGCGATCTTGGCGGAGGCTTCTCTCTGTGCGGTGACCCACACCCCGGTTTGCCCTGCCACCCGCCCGGAAGGAATGCCATACTCCCCCAAAGTGCGTAGCAGGGTTTCTTCCAGCTTTCGCAAATAACCCAGGGTATCCATTTGGGATTGGGTGGGGGAATCGAGCGGGCGCAAAGGGAGCAGTGGGTAGCCCACCAGCTGCCCCGGCCCGTGGTAGGTCACATCCCCGCCTCGATCCGTCCAGTGCACGGCGATTCCCCGGCGGGCGCATTCGGCTTCATCCCAGAGCAGATTTTCCCGCTTGCCCTGGCGGCCAAAGGTGTAGGTATGGGGGTGTTGGAGGAACAGCAAGGCCGGCTTGTTGCGTTGCTGCGCAATTTCGCCGGCCAGCCAGTTTTGCAGCTGCCAGGCTCGCTGGTATTCGATCGTCCCCAGGGAGTAGGCAGTGATGGTCATTAATTTGTTTACTTGAATAAGCGGCGGTAAAGGTCTGTTTGCAGGATTTCCTGCGGGTCTACCTTGGCTTTTAATTTCTTGAATTTCTCAACCGTCTCGCTGCCCAGGTAAGCTTCAGTAACGTCAGGGGTCAGGGAGCTATCTTTGGCGAAGTAGAACTTGCCGTTGCCTTCCAGAACGATCTGGTTTAATTCCCAGGTCATCTTTGCCAGTTCCTCACGCCTGCCGGGGAAGACCTTAAAGTCCAAGGCCAGCGAGAAGCCGTCTACCGCGTGGCTGAACAAGAAATTGTCCGGGCGGTGGCGCTTGGCAACCCCCAGGTAAGAGGGCAGACCGCGGCGTTGGGTAAGCTTTAATACTTCTCTGAAGGTGTCTTCGGCAGTTGCTTTGGGTACAAAGCATTGGTATTGGATCAGACCACCGCGCCCATAAGCCAATTCCCAATTGGGAACGTAGTCCAACAAGAAGGTGAATGCCACCAACGATTGCAGGTATTGTTTGTTGTTGCCGATCGTGCGGTTGAGGGCATATTTACCGAAGTTGGCCGCCCACGCACCGATGTTGATCAGCCCAAGTTTCATGATCCGCCAGACGATTGATTTGGGGACAACGCCCATGATCGTTCCGGGCAGGTCTTGGCTGGCCGGGTCTAGCGAGGTAGCCGGGTCAGGGTCTTCGCCTTCTGCCAGGTAGCGGGCGCTGTGCAGCTGCCCACGGCCAAAGCCTGCGCCCCGCGCTGTGGGGTCTATCCAGCTGACGATGTAATCTTTTTCTTTGTTTTCATCGATGCCCTGGAGTTGTTCTTTCAGGCCGGGGACTGCCCAGGCGTATACATCCAGGTTGCCGGAGTAGACTTTCTTCATCTGGTAAGTGATGGAGGTAAAGACGCCCAGCATGCCCATTCCGCTGATGATGCTGTAGAACAGCTCTTCATTCTGGGTGGGGGTGCATTCCACTTCTTCGCCGTTGGGCAGTAAGGCGGTGAAGGCAAGCACGTGTTCGCCCATCGTGCCGGTGCGCCAGTTGTTTTTGCCGTGTACGTTAGCGCCCAGGCAGCCGCCCATAGTGGGGAACATGGTGCCGGGGGTCACCGGGGACCACCAGCCGTCTTTCATCGTGTGCCGCCATAATTGCTCGATGGTCACACCGGGTTCCACTTTGATCACGCCGGTTTCCGGGTTCCATTCCAGAATGCGGTTCATGTCGCTGAAATCCATCAGCACGCCGCCGCTGGTGAGGGCGGCATCGCCATAGCTGCGGCCTGCGCCGCGCTGCCCAACTAAAAAGCCGTGTTTGTTTGCTTTTTCCAGCAGTTCGGCAATTTCTTCCACTTCGGTAGGGCGGTAATAATACACCGGGCTGTGAATAGAATGTCCAAAATTATCCAGACTGGTAAGGCGTTCTTTGGGGAGTGTGTAATGGTCCATTAGAAAGACATCCTCCTAAAAATGAATGAGGGAAGGTGAATGATAATGTGCATGATCCACCACCACCACCAAGGGGTGTACATCACCTGTTTTTTGCGGCGAATACCGTTCCAAATTGCTTTGGCGACATCTTCCGGCTGGCTGGCAGGGAATTTGCCCTCTACGCCATCCATCATGGCAGTTTTTACATAGCCGGGTTTGACCGTGAGCACATGCACACCGCTGCGGGTCAGCCGGTTGCGTAAGGATTCGAGATAGGTGCTGAACCCGGCTTTGGCGGCATGGTAGGGCGGGTTTGCCACCCGGCCGCGGTCGCCGGCAACGGAGGAAATCCCAACGATGTGGCCGTTCCCCATGCGTTCAAATAATACGGCTGCCTGATCTAGCCAGGCCATCCCGCCTAACAGGTTGACGGCGACCGTATTTTGCCCGGAGGCGAAATCGTATTCGGAGAAAGCTACGGAATTCAAGATCCCGGAATTGTAGACAAATACGTCTATGTTTTGCAGGTCGAGAAGGATTTTTTGGAACAATGCCGGGACTTCGTCAAAATGGGTGACATCGTGCTGGTAAGCATAGGCACGCAGCTCTCCGGCTTGCTGGTTGATCTTGTCACATAATTCGTCGAGCTTTTCTTTTCTGCGGGCAAGCAAGGCTACTTTGTAACCTTCTTGGGCTAACTTTTGTGCTAATGCAGCCCCAATGCCGCTGGACGCTCCTACCACCACCGCTCCGGGGAGGGGGTTGATTGGATGTTCGATAGGTTTGTTAATTTCTGCGGTCATG
This sequence comes from Anaerolineales bacterium, assembly GCA_963675375.2. Lineage (GTDB taxonomy): Bacteria > Chloroflexota > Anaerolineae > Anaerolineales > UBA11579 > UBA11579. The sequence continues at coordinate 1,042,320 of OY776212.2, forward strand.
CATTCATCTCCATATAGTGAGCGCTGACGCTCAAGTTTCCTTGTGCTGCTAATCGCCGAGCAAGGCTCGGTGTAGTCAAACTCACATACAAGTATATCAGTTTGAGCATTTTTTGTGAAATAATACACAAATAGGATTTACCTACTCCGGTATTATACAGCAAATTATTTTTTAGCTTCCTTATCCCGATCTCTATCTTATCCTTTATCCCTATCAGAAACTATCAACTTGGGAATGGGAAAACGGTTTGATTTTAGCGGAAAAACGTTTGGATTTTGCCCCTCTAAGGCGAATAGATAAAAAAACGCCCGCTGAAATTTCAGCGGGCGCATGTTGTTGAATGTTTTTTTAGTGATGGTGTTCGTGTCCTGAGTGAACATGGCCGTGGGCCAGTTCTTCTTCGGTGGCGCCGCGCAGGCCAACAATGGTGACCTCAAAGTGGAGTTCCTGACCGGCCAATGGGTGGTTGGTGTCTAAGACAATGGTTTCTTCGTCCACTTCAACAATCGTGGCGAACATAATATCGCCTTCGGTATCGGTTACTTCCAACTCAATGCCCGGCTCAAGCGGCACATCATCGGGAAATTCGTCGCGGGGTACCTCTAATACGGCCTCGGGGTCAACTTCGCCATAACCATCTGCCGGGCTGACGACTACCTTTTTGGTATCGCCAACCTTCAGTCCGGTCAGTTCACGTTCCAGGCCGGGGATGATGTTGCTATGTCCGTGCAGGTAGTCCAGGGGGCCTTCTTCTTCCGAAGAGTCCATGATTTCCCCATCTACGGTCAGCACGTAATCAATGCTAACCGCTAAATTCTCGGCAACCTGGGTGGGTTTGTTTTCGTCTGTCATTATATCCTCCATCCCCCCTGATGGCGGGGAGATATTTTATTTTTATTAGATTTAGAGTGTATCTGGGTTCATTATATCCTAATAAACTGTGCTGTATATGCCAAGATAATAAAAGAAATATAAAAATCTGACTGCTGTATTTATGACCAGACAGGTAATAATTTCCTAATCTTTGCGTCTTGAACTTAAGATATAATCACAAACTATGACCAGAAAACTACAAATAACGCTTTTTGCGATCTTAATCGTTTTATTGGGGATGGGGATTCAACCGGTGCCTGTGCAGGCTGCTGCGGTGATGCCCGAATTGCCCTTATGTTTACCCGGTGTAGATGGCTGGCAAGGGAACCCCTGCCAGGAACTTGGACCGGATGCCTACCTGGAACAGATGGCTTCTGCAGGGCTGACCTTGCCGCGCAACCCGCTGCCGGCTGCCCGGGTGGATGCCGCCTTTGGCGAACTGCCCTATAACTATGTGCGTTTGGGGAGCAATGAAACCCCCATTTTCTCGAACATTGATGATGCCCTGGCTAATCAAAATGCGTACCGCACGATTCCGGCGGGGTTTAACTTTGTCACCTATGTGGATTATTACCAGGGTTCGGGTGCAGCCAAGCAGTACATGATCGAACCGGGCATGTGGATTCGGGGCGGCAGCACCAATGGGCGGGTAGTGCCTTCCGAGTTCAGTGGACTGGTCTTTTCGGCCACCCCCGAACGCAAATTTGGCTGGATCGTTTACCAGACAGAAAGCCAGCGTTCTCCTGGGGCAGATAACCCTGAGCTTACCGGGCATGTGCTCAACCGTTACGACATGATCCAGGTTTACCAGACGGTGGAAGCCAACGGCACCAAATGGCTGATGATTGGCCCGGATGAATGGATCGATACAATTAAAGCGGCTTTGGTCTATCCGGCAGAAAGCGCACCAAACGGCGTGGATAACGGCCGCTGGATCGAGATCAATCTTTTGGAGCAGACCATCTCTGTGTATCAGGGCAACCAGTTGGTGTTTGCCACGATGACCTCTACCGGCATCCCCGGCTGGTGGACGCGCCCTGGCTTGTTCCAGATCACCGAGAAGTTGGATTCAACCCCCATGTCGGGTGCGTTTGAAGCCGACCGCTCGGATTACTATTATCTGGAAGATGTGCCCTGGACGATGTATTTTGACCAGGCGCGTGCCCTGCATGGCGCATACTGGCATGATTATTTTGGCTACGAACAGTCGCATGGCTGTGTCAACCTTTCTCCGGCTGATTCGCATTGGCTTTACTTATGGGGGAATGTAGGCGATTATGTCTACGTTTGGGACCCCTCTGGACAAACCCCCACTGATCCCAGTTTGTATTCTGCGGGCGGTGCGTAAAAGAAAAAGGTGGTTTATGAAACTTTCACATTCCTCAACTAAACGTCTTGCGCTGCTGTTTTTGGTGCTGGCATTGGCGGCGTTAGCCTGCCAGACCGTGATGGGCGGCTTTGACCCGGCGACCCCCACCCCAGTGGTGGATATTCCGGCAACACAAATACCTCTGCCGCAAGATACGGATACCCCACAGCCTACCGATGCAGCGGACACCCCGGTACCCACCGAGGTGCCGACCGCCACACCTACCCTGGTGCCGGTTGGGAAGAATGACCAATTGGACATCTTCCAGGAGCTATGGGAGATCATCAATGAGGAATATTTGTATGCCGATTTCAATGGTGTCGATTGGGATGGCGTATACGATGACTATAAGGCCCGCATCGAAGCCGGGATGGATACCGCGGAGTTCTATGTGGCGATGGATGATATGATCTGGGCCTTGGGCGATGAACATTCTGTCTTCCTCAATCCGCAGCAGGTGGTTTCTGAAGAGGCCGAGTATGACGGCGGGAATGATTATGTCGGGATTGGCGTGTGGCTTCAGTTTGTCCCCGACCGGGATAAGGCCGTCATCTTGCTGGTGTTCCCCGGCGGCCCGGCCGAAGCCGCAGGGCTGAAATCGCGTGATAGTATTCTTTCGGTAGAAGGCCAGGCGATGGATGATGAGTCCGGCGCTGCAATTGATTTACTTCTGGGGCCGGAAGGTTCCGAAGTCACTTTTGTGGTGCAAACGCCGGGCGAAGACCCGCGCACGATGACCCTACAACGCGGCCGCATCAGCGGTTCTCTGCCGGTGCCTTTTGAGGTGCTGCAAACCCCGCTTGGTCAGCGGATTGGGTACATCTTGATCCCTTCTTTTTCCGATTCGCAGATTGGCCCGGAGGTGGGGGATGCGCTGGAAGAAATGACCGCCGACGCGTCCCTGGACGGGATCATCATTGATAACCGTTTGAACGGCGGCGGCTGGAGCGATGTTATGTCTACCTCTCTGAGCTATTTTGCAGACGGCCTGATGGGGTACTTTACCAACCGCAATGACCAGGAAGCGCTGCGCGTTTCTGCCAACGATATTGGCGGGTCTTCGCAGCTGCCTCTGGCGGTCTTGGTTGGGCCGGATACGGTCAGTTTTGGCGAGGTTTTCTCCGGGATATTAAAAGACCAGGGTCGGGCAACCTTGATCGGTGAGACCACGGGCGGCAACGTGGAAATTCTGTGGGGCTACAATTTCCTGGATGGCTCACGGGCATGGATTGCCCACGACACTTTCAAACCGGTCAACGATGCCAACGCCGATTGGGAGAACGAGGGGATTGTGGTGGACATTGAAGCCCCTGCCGAGTGGGACATGTACACCGTGCAGACAGACCCTGCTGTGGTTGCGGCGTTAGCGCACTTCGACCAGCAGTAACATTGAATTGATTTCAAAAGGAGAGAAGCAGGCAAACATACTTGCAGACTTCTCTCCTTTTTTGTACCTACACACTTCGGGGGAAAATTTTTGCCAGCAGCAAAACAATCGTTGCTCCTACCGGCTTTCCGCTCATCAAGAGAGCCAATCCGCCAATGATTATCAGACACCAGAGGAGAAATTGCCCGTCATACAACGGGAAATAGCCGATTTCCAGGCGGCGTAATTGGATTTTTTTAACCGTAAAGATTTGCCAGCCAATGAAGCCCAACCCCAACAAAAGATAGAGGCTGATACCGAGATAAATAATGAAAGGGAGATTGTTTGCTTCGGAAGTTTGTATCTCATTTACGGGGGTGCGTGTGAAGATAAACAACAGGGCTGTTTCCCCAAGATATGGAGCCTGAGAAATATTGGAAAGCATTTTGGGGAGTACCAGGGTGCCGTTTGGTAAAGGCCAGGAAAACAGCAAAGCCTCGGCGCCCAGTGGATAGGCCTGTGCAAAATGCCCGTTTGCTCTTGCTGCGCCAAGCCCAAACGCGCTGGCCGCAGTTCCGTAGCCATCTAAAACAGGCCCAGCATCCAAATGTAAGAGCGACCAGTTAGAGAAAAATGGTTCCTTGGGTAGTTCTCTGAAGCCTGCCAATAACAATCCCTCTTGCCAGTAAATTTCCTCATAACGCGTGTACCAGTCTTGCGCGGTTTCAGGCCAAAGTTCTGGTGCCCAAATTAGCATGTAAGACATCCCCACACCGCGAGAAGGGCCAATCCCCTCCCCTGTATCCGAATCGGCGATGTACGCGGGCAAGCCGGTTGGTTCGTAGAGACGAGTATCTTCAAAGGCGCGGACGGCACGTGCTATTTCTGCCGAGTGGTCCAGGCCCAGCAAGCTGTCTGCTCTTTGGATGATGGCGATAGCAGGGAGTATGTCAATCGGGTAACACTCACCCGGATAATCATCTAACAAACCGTAGGGAGACGTGTCGAATTCGTGAATAAGGTCTTCAACTTGGGATACCAATAGATCGCGATAGGCAGTGTCTCCGGTTAACTTTTGGTAGCTTGTTAATCCGCTGATATATAACATGCGGTAATACACATTTTCCTGGTAAAGATAATTATCTCCCCAATGTTCTTTTACCCAGGTGCCGTGGTTGGGATCAGTAATGAGGGCGACCGCTGCCTCTACTGCACCTTTGGCATAGGCCAACGGCATTTTGTCTGCACTGCTGGGATTTTCTTCCCAAGAATGCTGTAGTGCTTCGGTAGCCCAAAGATAATAAACCGCGCTGAAAATAGGCCACTCGGTACCGGAAAGGTTGTTTTTATCCAACTTTGTGGCTTTTTCGGATGAGACACGTTCCCGCGCCCAGGTTTCAAAGTCATTGGTCATCTGGCGGTGCCAGGTGCTGGCAAAAGCGGGTATTTCGCTTGTAGTAAGACCGGGGTCTTGAATATGATGGACGATGGTTGCCGCAGGGATCAAAAAGAAATAGACAGCTAAAGCTGCGCGGATGGCTGCGTTTACATAGATGCTGAATTTAAGGAGTTTGTCCCAGCGAATACTTCCCTTATTTTGCTGTCCCATTGCGGGGATTATAGCCGATTTTTTCTGTGTTTTTGGGAACTTCCAGAAGGAGAGACTAAAGCCGGTTTCTGCCAGACCTCATTTTATTTGCTTACTTTCCCATTATGGTAAAATTTCTCCCACACAAGCAATCCACATCTGCCAATCATTTTCAATCCAAATCAATATTACGAGGTTTCCATGCTGACCACTCTTGAAAAGATTTTATTTGTAGTTGCTGCACTGGTTATCGGTTATTTTACATTCGTGGCTGCCCGCCGGATTGTTGCGGTGATTGGCCGGGGGAAGGGGAAACCGGATTGGTCGGTGGTGCCCAAACGCCTGGTGGAAGTGGCTGCCCGCACGCTGACACTCTCCCCGGTGTGGCGCACCCGCCCGCTTGCCAGCTTGATGCATGCCATGGTGGCGTGGGGCTTTTTCTTTTATGTATTGGTGAATGTCGGCGATTTGCTGGAAGGCTTTATCGCCGATTTTGAATTTATGGGCACCGGCACGGTGGGGAATGTGTACCGGCTGCTCTCTGATATTTTCAGCATGAGTGTGTTGACGGGGATGGTGGCTCTCATTCTGCGTCGTTTTGTCTTCCACGATCCCAGGCTGAAAACGCGGGAAAGCACCCTGCTGCACCCCAAAGCCAGCCAGGGCAAACAGCGCGATTCCTTGATCGTGGGCACCTTTGTGCTGCTGCATGTCGGTTTCCGCCTGATCGGCGAATCGTTCCAGATTGCTTCTCGCACACCCGACCCGTGGCAGCCGTTTGCCAATACGATGGCGCTCAACTGGCAGAGTTGGTCCGAACACGCTTTGGTGGTGGGCGAGCATGTCGGTTGGTGGATGGCCATCGGCCTGATTATGCTTTTCCTGCCTTATTTCTTATACTCCAAACACATCCACCTGATCTTTGCGCCGATCAACTTCCTGCTTACCCCGCGCTTTTCCTCCCCTGGCGAATTGGAACCGCTCGACTTTGAAGATGAATCCATCGAGCAGTTTGGGGCAACCCGCCTGGAAGACCTTTCCTGGTATCAGATCATGGATGCCTATGCCTGCATTATGTGCAACCGCTGCCAGGATGCCTGCCCGGCCTATAACACCGGCAAGGTGCTCTCCCCGGCAGCGTTAGAGATCAACAAACGTTATTTCATCAACCAGGAATTGAAAACGCTGGCCGCGGGAGAAGAAAGCTCCCAGACCTTGCTGGAATTTGCGATCAGCGAAGAAGCGGTGCAGGCCTGCACTGCCTGCGGCGCATGCACCAACATCTGCCCGGTGGGCAACGACCCGATGCGCGATATTATGGACATCCGGCGTTCGATGGTGCTGATGGAGAACAATTTCCCGGAACAGTGGCAGAATGCTTTCCGCGGCATGGAACGCACCGCCAACCCGTGGGGTGTGCCCTCCAACGAGCGCATGCAGTGGGCCGAAGGTTTGGATGTGCCCACGATTGAACAAAACCCGGAACCGGAGATTTTATGGTGGGTGGGCTGTGCCCCGGCCACCGATAACCGTGCCCAGAAGACCGCCCAGGCGTTTGCCGCTATTTTAGGGCGGGCGGGCGTCAATTATGCCGTGTTGGGCAAGAACGAGCAGTGCACCGGCGATTCTGCCCGGCGGGCGGGCAACGAGTACCTGTTCTTTGAGTTGGCGACTATGAATGTGGAAGTGCTCAACGAGGTGGCCCCCAAGCGGATCGTGACCACCTGCCCGCATTGTTTGCACACTCTCAAGAACGAGTACCAGGCGTTTGGCGGACACTATGAGGTGATCCACCACACCGAGTTGATCGATGAACTGCTCCAGGCAGGCAAACTGAAACTGAAAGATGAGTCGGCTGCAAAAACCACCTTCCACGACCCGTGCTACCTTGGCCGCCAGAACGGCGTGATCGAGGAGCCGCGCAGTGTGCTGCAAAGCAGCGGGGCGGAATTGGTGGAGATGGCAAAGAGCGGCGAGAAGTCGTTCTGCTGTGGGGCGGGCGGCGCCCAGATGTGGAAAGAAGAAGAACACGGCGATACCGGGGTGAACCTGGAACGCTTCCGGCAGGCAGCCGAGACCGGGGCGGATACCCTGGCGGTGGGCTGCCCGTTCTGCATGGTGATGCTCACCGATGCGGGTAAGGCGGAAGGCAGCGCCATTCAGGTGAAGGATGTCGCCGAGATTATTGTGGAGGGGATGGAGGAGTAGGGGGGATATATCTAATGGATAGTTGCAGAGAAAATCTTGAGACTTAGTCAAAAAATAGATTAGACTAAGTTTCAAGATTATTTATAACCATTTTGTTTAGATAGTTATTTCTTTTTGGTGTCCTTCAGTATCTTAAATCCATCTTCTAGTGTTCCCCCATATGGAGCTAACCACTTTTCAATATGGTTTGGATTTACTTCTAACCAAAAAGTGTCTGTCCCTGCTTTTCCCCCATGCTGAGGTCGATGTCCGATGACATGTTTTTTTAAAACTTCTTTATTTAAAACCCAACAATGACCTGAATGGGGAGAAATACCTAAACATACTAACAAATCATACTTTTGGTCACGAATTTGTTGAAATTTGTATATTCCCGATTCCCATAAAGTTGATAATTTTATTTCTACTCTATTACCATTTACTAGTAAATCAGCATCTGAATCTTTAGGGGTATCTATAGCTAGACCATTTACAGCACACCAAGCAGCGACTAATTTTTCTCCTAGTTTTCCTTTTTTTCTAGGTGGGATCATTTTGATCCATTGAAAGGGACTATCCTGCCAGGGGTCTTCATCACTAAGATATTCATCTTTAATCGCATCAGCTAATTTTGCTAAGGCATCAAACTCTGTTTTACTTTGGTTGCTCATTTTTATTCCCCTTGGTAGGATCAAAACCAATCCAGTCTATTGATGTTTCCCCCGAAAATCTATCTGACATTACTTCCATTGCAACAGGGTTGTTGTCAATTAAAATAAAATTCCTGTTATTCTTTAGACAACATTCTCCAATGGTCCCACTGCCTGCGAAAAAGTCAAGAACTGTATTTCCTTCATTAGACGAAGCTAAAATTATTCGTTCTAATAATTTTACTGGTTTTTGAGTAGGGTACCCATTTCTTTCTTTGCTATTAGTTCCAACAATGGAATGCCACCACGTATCTGTTGGTAATTTGCCTCTATCCCATTTTTCTTGACTTACTAAACCTTTCGCTAGATAAGGTATCCTATCAATGCTATCAACGTTATAAATATAGTTTTCTGTATCTTTTCTATAATAAAGAATATTGTCATGCTTAGCAGGCCATCGAGTTTTTGCTTTACCACCATAATCATATGCCCAGATTATTTCATTAATAAAGTTGTCTTTATTAAAGATCAAATCTAACATAATTTTACAATAATGGACTTCTCGATAATCAATATGAAAATATAATGATCCGTGTGAGGCTAAAACTCGATAAGCTTCTTTCATCCTGGGATATAAGAAATCTTTGATATATTCAGAAAAACTATCAGGAAATGCTTTTTCCCCAATTTTTATTGTCTCGTAACGTTCACCATTAAATCCTTTGCGATCCCCATTTTCTGAACGAATTGTTTTGATTCTCTCCATTTTTTGACTCTTGCCAGTATTAAATGGAGGATCAATGTATATGAGATCTATAGAATTGGATGGTAGGTTTTTTAGTATTTCATAATTATCACCAAAATAGATCTTTGATTTTTTATCTATAGCCATTTTTACCTCCTTTATAAAATAGAACATAAGTTCTTGTATATAATAATATACTATATTTCCAAGATGCGCAAACTAATTATAAATGATATTATTTATTCATAAATTCTAAATAGGTGTGGAAGAAGACTTATGAATGACATAAACTTAGAATTAGTTAAAATATTAGCGGTTGGAGTTTCTGACTATAGTCATATGGAGTATTTAGAAGGACCTGTAAATGATGTGCAAAATCTCCAAGACTTACTTGTAAACTCCTCTTCTACAGCCATATTTAGACACGATCAATTTATGCTTATTTCTGATCCGACATCATCAGAATTAAGGGACCATATTAATCATTTAACAGTGTCTAATGCAGGAAAAAAGTGTGAATATTTAGTTTTTTATTTTTCTGGGCACGGAGTTTCAATTGGAATAGATGATTATGGTTTCTGTACAAAAGATACAATGTTTTATGAAGGGGATGTTTTACCATTAAGTTTAGTGAAATTTTCAGACTTTATTTATACATGTGCTATTAGCAATATTATACCTATTATCATAATTGATGCATGTTATAGTGGCTTAGTATCTAGACAATTACCAATTTCTCATACTAATTTATTCACTTTTATGAATAAGGAAATTACTAATCGAGGTATTAGTAATTATGCTCTTCTGACATCAAGTGGACCGTGGCAAATATCACAAGATGCAAAAACAGGAGGAATATTTAGTCATTATCTTATTCATTTTGCAAACGAAGGTGATAGCTCTCAAAAAAATAAACCACTTCTAAGTTTAGGCGATTTAGAACCAAAGATTAAGCGGAAAGTTTCATCTTATACTCAAGGTACCACACCAGTTTCACTAAAAACAAATATTCTTACAGAATTTCCGTTTGTCAAGAATACTAAGTATTCTCCTACTAATTATTCTTTCGGCCCTCAATTATATGATTTTCTTCAATATCTTTGGGATAATGGTAACCTTAGAACCTTGTCACATGAGGAAATTAGAAGCGCTTTCAAAGCAGGTTTATATAGCAACCATAAAAAATTAACTTATCCTGTGTGGGGATTAACAGAGTACGTCCCCGGTGAAAAAGATGTAATTCAATTAACATCTAGAGGAAAAAATTTTTGTTTGGGAAAAGAAAGTATTCCCAAAAGAATTATTAAGGATTATATAACAAATGAATATATTCCAGATCCCAATACTAGCCTAATTGATAAAAACTCTTTTTCTAATACTAGTGGGAGTGAATGAAAAGTTAACTGTACTTTTGGTATAAGGATTTCAGTTTCGAGATTCTTCCGTCAGCGCCCGCCGGTGCGCTTCCATCAGAATGACAACATACTACCAGAATGACATCACGAGAGTAGGGGAGATTCCCCCATCATAGAAAATGGCCTTTTCTCCTTGCCTGAAAAATGCGATAATGGATGAGATACCTGCACATGCGGCATGGTTTGCCGCGTGCCAACTGCCAACGGAAGGAAGAGAGAAATGAATACGGAAAATCCTGAAAAGAATAAGTCCCCCAACCAATCAAGCAATATCTGGGTTGGAATGATGTTGATCCTCTTGGGGATCGTCTTTTTTGCCCAACGGCTGGGCAGCTTCACCCTCAGAAATTGGTGGGCGCTGTTTATCCTTATCCCCGCTCTCAGCGCTTTCGCCACCGCGTTTACCATGTGGCGCAAAGATGGTAAATTCCACTTCGGGGTTTGGTCTACCCTGTACGGCGGTTTGTTCCCCCTATTGGTGGCGGGCATGTTTTTGTTCGACCTGGATTGGGGCGTGTATTGGCCGTTGTTCATCATTTTGCCGGGGTTCGGCACCATGCTCAGCGGGCTGCCGTTTTACCGCCCAGAAAATGTAAAGGTCCCTGCCGCTTTGCTGCGGCACCGCCCCTGGCCGTTCTTCATCGGGCTTTCGGCGCTGCTGCTCGGCCTGACATTTTTAGGCCGCACCACGGGCTTTTACGATGCAACTGCTTTGATCCCTTTTGAGAATTGGTGGGGCATATTTATCCTTATCCCGGCTTTGGGTGGGGTGCTGGCAGGCGTTTTGCTGCTCGTCGGCCAAAATTTCATTCTATCGCTGATCAATTTTGCAGCGGCAGTGGTGATTGGGATGGCAGCCGTGATCGCCATCTATGACCTCAACTGGAACCTGATGAATATGGTGATGCCGGTCTTGCTGATTTTGGCGGGGTTGGCGCTCTTGGTGGGGTTTGGGGGCAAGAAGAATCAGTCTGCATAGCCACCGCTGCTTTGTAAAAATAGTTCCATAACCCGGCGATAAAAGAAAATTATTGGGACGGGCTATGGGCGCGCTGTGGGGCAAAATTGGAGCGAATGGAATAGGTGAACTTGTTCATCTATTCCATTTAAGTTTTTTAAGTTTTTGAGTGTTTGCGATTTCCCTGATAAAATAGTGCAAACTGGACAAACCTGGTAGTAATTTAACCAGCGAGACGCATTTGGAGCCTATATGCCGACAAAAGTAGTTCTCCCAGAGATGGGCGAAGGGGTGACAGACGCCACAATTACCCAATGGCTGAAACAAGAAGGGGACACCGTAGAGAAATACGACGCGGTGGTCGAGGTGAACACCGACAAGGTGGATACCGAGATTCCCAGCCCGATCAATGGCACAGTCTTGAAAATTTTATATCCTGCCGATACGGTGGTGAGTGTGAACCAGACTTTGTGCTGGATTGGAGAAGCGGGCGAAGAGATTCCCGCCGATGAGGGTATTTCCCCGCAGGCCGCCGAGCCGCCGGTTGAGGCTGTACCGGTTCAAGCCGAGCCGGCTGCGCCTCCTCCTGCTCCCAAACCTGCGCCTGCCCCCCAGCCGGTAAGAGTACCGCCAGCGGCAGCGTCTGGGCATTTGAAGGGTGCGGTGACACCGCTGGCAGCGCGAGTAGCGCAAGACCAGGGAATCGACCCCGCACAGGTACGCGGCAGCGGCCTGGGTGGGATGGTCACCCGCAATGATATTTTGGCTTATGTACAGTCTGGCGGTGCCAACCGCAGGGCAGATTTGGTCGCTGCTGAAATGCCAGCGAGTTTGAGTTCAGCTTCCCCGGCCAGCACCTTTATCTCGCCGGTGGTTTCCCGCCTGGCAGCCGAACACCAGATCGACCTGGGTAAAGTGCAGGGCACCGGCAAAGACGGCCGCATCACCAAGCTGGATATGCAGCACGTGATTGAAAGCGGCACAGCCGGCGCGGCGAAGACAGTGGATGTTCATCCGGCATATGCGCATTTCCAGGCAGGCATGGTGGTGAAACACACCCCGGTGCGGCGTTCAATTGCCGCCCACATGGTAGAAAGCAAGCATACTTCGCCGCATGTCAGCACCTTTATGGAAGTGGATATGAGCCGGGTGTTTGCGCACCGCAGTGCACATAAAGCCGCTTTCTTGCAGCAGGATGCCAAACTAACCTTCACGGCCTATTTTGTCTCGGCCATGGTGACTGCGCTGCAAGCCTATCCGTTGGTAAATTCTTCCTGGTCGGAAGATGGCATTATCCTCCATCCAGAGATCAATATCGGGATGGCGGTGTCATTGGATGCCGATGGATTGATCGTACCGGTGATCAAGCAGGCCGGGCAGCTGGATTTGTTGGGCATTGCCAAGGCGGTCAACGATTTGGCCGAACGCGCTCGCACCAAGCAGCTTTCCCCCGCAGAAGTGCGCGGCGGCACCTTCACGATCACCAACCACGGCACCAGCGGCTCGCTGTTTGCCACCCCGATCATTAACCAGCCCCAGTGTGGTATTCTTGGGGCGGGCGCAATACAAAAGCGGGCGGTGGTGGTTGGCGATGCCATTGCCATCCGGCCGATGGTGTACCTGAGCCTGACCTTTGACCACCGTATTTTGGACGGTGCGGTAGCAGACTATTTCCTCGGTGCGGTCAAACAAACCCTGGAGAACTGGGAAAACTAAATCACAAACCAATCCGCCGGTGGACAGGAGAACCTGCCCGGCGGAATGATCTATACAAGAATAAGAGGTAATCAATGAGTGAATATGATGTCGTAGTGATCGGTGCCGGCCCGGCCGGATACGTGGCCGCCATCCGCGCCAGCCAGCTTGATCTAAAGGTGGCGATTGTGGAAAAAGAATATATGGGCGGGGTGTGCCTGAATGTGGGTTGTATCCCCTCCAAGAGCTTACTGAAAAATGCAGATGTGGCGCACACGCTGCGCGAACGCGGCAAAGAATTTGGCTTTTCCTTTGACAACCTCAAGCTGGATTATGGCACAGCGGTAAAACGCAGCCGCCAGGTATCCAACCGGCTGGTGAAGGGTGTTGAGTTTCTGATGCGCAAAAATAAAATTGATGTGCATTCCGGTACCGCCAAATTCACCGCAAAAGACACACTGCAAGTCACCGATGCGGAAGGCAAGACCACCGAAGTAAAAGGCAAGAATATGGTGGTCGCCACCGGGGCAAGTCCTTTTATCATCCCTGGGATCGAGGTGGATGGTGAGCAGGTAGTGACTTACAAAGAGGCCATCTTGCAAGAGAAGCTGCCAAAATCTGTGGTTATCATCGGGGCAGGTGCCATCGGGATGGAATTTGCCACCATCTGGAACAGCTACGGGGTGGAAGTCACCATCGTGGAAATGCTCGATCGGGTGCTGCCCAATGAAGACCCCGAAGTGAGCAAAGAAGTGGCCAAAAATTACGGCAAACGCAAGATCAATATCATCACCGGCGGTAAGGTGACCGGAGTGGAAAAGCTGAAAACCAAAGCCAAGGTGACCGTAGAGACCAAAGATGGCGAGCAGCAAGTTTTGGACGCCGAGCAGGTATTGATGGCGGCCAGCTTTACCCCCAATTCCAAAGGGCTTGGCCTGGAAGAAATCGGCGTGCAGACCAACCAGCGCGGCTTCATTGAGATTGACGAGCGCATGGCAACCAATGTGCCCGGCATTTGGGCGATTGGCGATGTGACCGGCAAGCTGATGTTGGCACATGCCGGGATGGCGCAGGGGATCGTATGTGCGGAGAATATTGCCGGCGCTGAGACGATTGTCCTCAATTACCAGAATATGCCCAAAGCGACTTACTGCCACCCGCAGGTGGCCTCCTTTGGGATGACCGAAGCGCAGGCAGAAGAAGCCGGCTATGAGGTCAAAGTGGGACGTTTCAATTTCCAGGTGAATGGGAAAGCGTTGGGGTTGGCTGACCATGCCGGGTTTGCCAAGCTGGTCACCGATGCTAAATACGGCGAGATTTTAGGCGCCCACCTGGTTGGCCCGGAAGTGACCGAGCTGCTCCCTGAACTGACCCTGGCGCAGTTGATGGAGATCACCCCCAGCGAGATTTCCCGCAATGTGCATGCCCACCCGACCTTGAGCGAGGTGCTGCACGAAATTGCCGAGGATGCCGCCGGACACCCACTGCATCAGTAAGAGACAGTAAATTACTGCGGTAATGCGCAGCATGGTAGGGAAGGGTTCAAAAACCCTTCCTTTTTTTTATTTGCTCCTACCAAATTCCCGGCAGGAGTTTATATCGGGTTTGTGCGACCAGCTGCGCATAACCCGGTAGTTCGGCTTGCAGGGTGCGGTCTTCCAGGGCGGTGCGGATAATCAGGAATAGAATCGCCAACCCCGCGGGGAGGAATCCCCACCAGGCACCCAAGATCAGCGGGGTACCGATGGCTTGCAGGCAGGCGCCCAGGTAGCCGGGGTGCCGCACGATGCGGTAAGGGCCGTCGGTGGCAACTTGATGCTGTCCTTCTTCTCGCACCCGCACCACTGTGGCAAAGTGGGCATTGGCCGCCATCGACCAGCAAAACAGCACCGCACCAACTAAAAAGACCGCCACTCCCAGCAAATGCCACGGCAGCGTTACCGTGCTGCTCCAGGCAAGGCGGGTATCCAGTCCGGAAACCAGCGGCAGGGCGATAAAATAGCTGATCGCAAATAAGCCGCCCACCACTTTATCCCAATCCTTCATATCTTTGTTGTCTGCCCGTTCGGCAATCAGAGCGGGGTTTTCCCGGTAGAGGAACAGGGCATTGATCGCAATCCCTACAAAGTAGATGGCTACAAAGCCCCAGCCCCACGACCACTTCAGCGTGCCCGCGCCGATAAAGAGCATAGCGGCCTGGATGCTGGTGGTGATCAGGATTTGCACCATGCGTTGGATCGTTTTTCGTTTAATCTCTTGTGCATCCATCGGCTTCTTCCTTTTATCGCATCTAAAGTTCTTGAGAACACCGTATACTTCATTATCGGCTTGATTTTAGGGGCCTGACAGGATACTTTCTATGATTCTCCAAAATCGTGATTCTGCCAGTATAATTAAGTTATCAATTATTTATTGGGAGCAAACCTATGCAAAAACTGTATCATGAGTTTGAACGTATCTTGGTCACGGAAGAAGAGATTCAGAACCGGGTGAAGGAGTTATCCGCCCAAATCTCTAAGGATTATGAGGGCAAAGGCAGCATTGTGCTGATCGGTATCCTCAAGGGCAGTTTCATGTTCACCGCCGATCTTGCCCGCCATCTGACCATCCCGCACTACATCGACTTTATGGCTCTTTCCAGCTACGGTCACTCTGCGGTCTCTGGGGCAGTGCGTATCTTGTTAGATTTGCGCGCCGATATTTATCAGAAGCATGTGCTGATCGTGGAAGACATTGTCGATACCGGGCATACGATTGATTATCTTTACACCGTGCTGAAAACTCGTAAGCCGGCCTCTATTGCTACCTGTGTGCTGACCAAAAAGACAGACAAGGCAGATGTGCCGGATATTGATTACCTTGGTTTTGAAATCCCGGACGTGTGGGTTGTGGGCTACGGTTTAGACTTTGCCGAACGCCACCGCACCTGGCCTTTCATTGCCGAACTTAAACAAGAACTTTATTCCTAAAGATAAATTTCTGCTTTTATAGCTCTCTACACCGGGGATGCTGAGTTTTGCTTCGGTGTAGAGAGATGTACCTGCAATGCAGGGGGAAACTCGCCATGATAAAATCGATTTAGATAGCCTAAGTTTCTATACGTGTACCCTGGAGAGCTTAATTTATCATGCTGTTGATTGCGTTATTGCTTTTATTCACCACCACAATTTCAATCCTCTTCTTGTTAAAAATAAAAGGCCGGGTGGAATTTATATTAGCTGGGTACGTAATCAGCAATGGCTTAATCGTGGTGATGGTGGAAATACTGTCTTTATTGCGGGCAATTACCCCCGCATTTTTACTATTCTGTAATTTAATTATCCTGTTGCCGATTCTGTATATTTTTTGGCGAACTAAACCTCAGCTCTACGATCCATTTAAAAATACAAGTACAACAATCAAGAGTATTTTTGCTGATAGATTGGATATTTTTCTCTTTGCTGGATTAATTGGGGTGGGATTCATCCTATTTGCACTTGTGAATAGGGTGTTCTGGATTGAAGAATTTGATGCAGTCGTTTACCATGTCCCTAGAATAGTTTATTGGATGCAGCATCAATCTTTGCTTCCCTGGGAGGAATCAATTCTAAATCCCCGGGTCGCATTCCCCTTCAATGCCGAGATCATTGAATTATGGGTAACTCTCTTTTGGGACACCGATCAATTAATTCCATTTGTTCCCTGGTTTGCAGGAATTATTGCCGTTGTGGCAGTATATGGGCTTGCCGTTCAATTAAAGTTTTCCAAGCAAAATAGTCTCTTTATCGCTTTTATTTTCTCTGCTATGCCCGTAGTTGCCTGGCAATCAAAATTGATCTTGAGTCATGATATTAACACGGCTGTTGAGATTGTCGCGGCAGTGTATTTCTTATTGGAATGGCAGATATCTAGAAGAACTGAGCATCTGGTTTTGGCTGGGTCAGGTATGGGATTAGCTTTGGGCACGAAATTATCTGCTTTTTATGCATTGCCTGGATTTGCAGTTCTTGTGCTTATTTTTGCTTTTTCCAAACAGCACAGCGAAAGTCTGAAAAGAAAGTTAACATTCCTCATTTATCTCGCAATCCCGGTCATCTTGTTGGGGAGTTATGTATATATCCAAAATATGGTCTATTTTGATAGCTTCTTGGGCAGCAGTGAGGGATTGAGTGTGCCGATGACTTTTGATCTATCTGATCCGCGAGGATATCTACATACTATTCAATGTTTGGGTTTGAATATCTTTCGCAATCTATACTATTTATTTGTTGCCGGAGAATCAAAGTTTCAATTGGCAATTGCGAGCGTATTCAGTAATATATTTTCTTTCACCCTGATAGAAAGCAATATTTGTGTTGCTGAATTTCCCTTTACTTTCGTCCCTACCTATTTACCACCAGACCGCTCTACCGGATTGCAAGCTCCTTTTATTCTTCTTCCTGGTGTGGTGTATGCCGTATTTTATGGGATCAGGGAAAACAAAAAAGAATTCTGGTATTTATTGATTGTCGCTTTATCTTTTCTGATTTTCCACAGCCTGACTACAATTTGGTCGCCACTTTCCCGTAGATATTACACAATTCCTTTTGCCTTGCTTTTTCCGATTTGTATCCCTTTTTTAGAACGGATCACACAAAAGAAATTAATCCGTTATATAGTTTTGTTCATTAGTGTGGTCGGTTATTTTGTGATCTATTTAATGTATTCCGCTTTTCAGCTTACTGAGAATGATGTTGGTATCTTTACTTCACAAAAGTATAGTCAACAGGTGAAAAAAGAGAGTCTGACGCCAATGATTTACTATACCGACCAACTGATCCCGAAAGATAGTACGGTGGGGATCATTTTTAGCCGTGATTGGGGATTGGTTGAATACCCAGTTTGGGGACAGCATTTTACTCGTCAATTAGATCGAGGCGTGTGTGAGCAGCTACATGCGGAAGAGATTATTACAGCAGACACGCCCTTTTTGTTAGTGGGTGTGGAATGCCAGAACTGGCTGGATACCAGGATAAAAGAAGCTGATTTGCTCTATGACTTAGTGTTTGAACTGGGTTCCGCCGCTTTATATAAGCATCCATTTGCTGAATTAGAAACTTATCAGGTTTCCTCGCCCGATGATTTCCCGGCTGATGACCCGTTGATATCAATCATAAGTGCTGGTGGATCATCTTGGATTCAAATCATACCGGTGATCAATCGCGGGAGTGTTGAAGAGGATGGCTTTGTAAAAGAATATTTAGGCATTTCAAAAGATTTTGAAATCACGCGGGTAGATATCGATACACATGTCCATTTTATTGTGGAAACTGAACAGCCGTTGAAAAGTGTGATTGTTGAGGTAGCTTTCTCTCCTATAAATTGGGAAGATAACGGGATTTACACGCTCCAAGTTTTGAACAGTGATTATCATACGATCGATGAGGCCGTTGCCGAATTACCTGCAGGAGAAACACAAATAAGCTTTGAAACTTTCTTTGAATTTGGGATGAATCATCTTCTTGTCAGCACAGCAGACCAAGATTCAGTGCCATCTTTGAAGATAGACCATGTGTATCTTTCAGTTCAAAGCCCATAATGGACAGCTAGTTTGTATCTATTTGGGACATGGGTAAGAATGACTGCTGCCTTGCGGTCAGAATAAAGGGTAAAATACGCATACCCATCAATTATTTATCAATAAGGGAGAGGTTTCTTATGAGCTATTCGATTGTAGAAGTACCCCAGGGGGGAGAAAAGATCACCATTTCCAACGGCGTTTTAAATGTACCCGACAATCCAATTATTCCATTTATTGAAGGCGACGGCACCGGGCCGGATATCTGGCGTGCTTCTGTGCACGTGTTTGATGCCGCGGTAGAGAAAGCGTATGGCGGCAATCGCAAACTGCATTGGATGGAAGTGTTCGCCGGACAAAAAGCGTTCGATAATTTCCAGGAATGGCTGCCGGGCGAAACCGTGCAGGCGTTTGAAGAATTTCTGGTAGGGATCAAAGGGCCGCTTACCACCCCGATTGGCGGCGGGATCCGTTCGCTGAATGTTGCCCTGCGCAAATTGTTAGACCTGTATGCCTGTGTGCGCCCGGTACAATATTTCAAAGGTGTGCCATCCCCCGTGCTGCATCCTGAATATGTCGATATGGTCATCTTCCGGGAGAACACAGAAGACATTTATGCCGGTATTGAATTTGAAGATGGCACTGATGCAAACAAAAAGTTCAAGGCACTGCTCGAAGAAAATTTCCCCGATGAGTATAAGAAAATTCGCTTCCCGGAGACCTCTGGGATTGGCCTGAAACCGGTCTCGAAAGAAGGTACTGAACGGATCGTGCGGGCTGCCATCAATTATGCGCTGCGCTACAATCGCCGCAATGTCACCCTGGTGCACAAAGGTAATATTATGAAGTACACCGAAGGCGCATTCCGTAATTGGGGCTACGAACTGGCCGAGCGCGAATTTGGCGACAAGATTTACACCTGGGCACAGTGGGGACGCACCAAAGCTGAGAAGGGCGAACAGGCCGCCAATGAGGAACAGGACAAAGCCCTCAAAGCTGGCAAGCTGCTGGTTAAAGATGTGATCGCCGATATTGTCTTCCAACAGACGATCACCCGCGCCCAGGAATTTGACATCCTGGCGACCATGAATTTGAACGGCGATTACCTCTCCGATGCGCTGGCTGCCCAGATTGGTGGGATTGGGATTGCCCCCGGCGGCAATATCAATTACGACACCGGCGCGGCCATCTTTGAGGCCACCCACGGCACGGCCCCCAAATATGCCGACAAGAATGTGGTCAACCCCGGCTCCGTGATCCTCTCCGGCGAGATGATGTTCCGCTATATGGGGTGGGACGAAGCCGCCGACCTGATCGTGAAAGGCATGGAAG
The DNA here is from genome assembly GCA_963675375.2 of Anaerolineales bacterium. Classification (GTDB taxonomy): domain Bacteria; phylum Chloroflexota; class Anaerolineae; order Anaerolineales; family UBA11579; genus UBA11579. Next base: position 1,062,034 of record OY776212.2, read on the forward strand.
GGGCGATTGGCGTCAAACGCGTCACCTATGACTTCCACCGCCTGATGGAGAACGCCACCAAACTGAGCACGTCTGAGTTTGGCGATGAAATGATCAAACACATGGGGTGAACTTCCCCCCGAACCTGGTTGCATAAAAAAAGCCTGGCATCAGCCAGGCTTTTTCATATCTATGATTGGTGTGCCTAAAACTTGGGCAAGGTACGCTGTAAGACCGGGTAAATTTCCAGGGCACGTAACGCGCCGATAGAGATCACATTTTCGGGGTCGTCTACCAGATAGGTGGGGATACCCAGCTTTTGGGTCATCAGCTTATCGATCCCACGCAGCAAAGCGCCGCCGCCGCACAGGGCAATCCCTCTGTCGATCACATCGGCAGCCAGTTCCGGCGGGGTGCGTTCCAATACCTGGCGCACGGTTTCAAAAACGCGGTCAAGCGGTTCTTGCAGGGCGTCTACCACCTCGCTGGTGGTCAGGGTAAAGGGTTTAGGCAGGCCGGTGACCTGGTCTTGCCCTTGCATTTCCATGCGCATTTCTTCGTCTTGCGGCACGGCTGCCCCAATTCGTTTCTTTACGTTTTCAGCGGTTTGCTGGCCAATGATCAGCCCGTATTTACGGCGTACATAGGTGGCAATAGCGTCATCCAGGTTCAGGCCGCCTTCCCGCAGGGTTTGTCCCGACACGATGTCGTGTACGGCGATCACGGCTGCCTGTGTGCAGCCCCCGCCCAACGAAACGACCATGTTCCCGGAGGGCATCCCAATTGGCAGGTCTACGCCCAGGGCAGCAGCCAAAGGCTGGGGCACCAAAAACACGTTGGTGGCGCGGGCGCCAAGCGCACGCAGCACCGCTTCGTGTACGGCGCGTCGTTCTACACTGGTGATCCCGTAGGGGTGGGTGATCATTACCCGCGGTTTGAACATGCGCATCGGGGTCACGCGTTTGATCATTTCTTGCAAATAGAGTTTGCTGTATTCAAAGTACGCGACCACACCCTCGCGCAGCGGCCGGGAGATTTCCATCCCCTCAGACACGCGGCCAAGCATGTTCAGGGCTTCTTGCCCAATCTCTACGATTTTCTGCTCCTCCAACTGCACGGCAACCACGGTAGGCTCTTGCAGCACTACCTGATCGCCCTCTGAGATTCGCGTAAAAATCGTGCCCAGGTCGATGCCTAGGTCTCTAGAAAACATTGCCATTATGGAGTCCTAATTTTCTCGTCTTTCTTCAACCTGAGGTTGGGGAATGCGCGCCCGCCCAGAGCGGTAGCGGCGGGCAGCTTCCAGACGAAGGTTTGAACGTTTTAGTGCTGCTTCGATTGCCATGTAGCGGTCCATGTCTTCTGCCGGTGGGCCTTGTTCGAGTAGGTCTTTGGCACGGTGCATGGCTGCTTCGGCACGGGCAATGTCAATCTCTTCCACATTCTCGGCGGCATTTGCCAAAATGGTGATGATTGTCGGTTGGATTTCGACCAGACCACCGGTAACGGTGAAATGTTCTTCTTCAGTCCCTTGACGCACTGTGATGATCCCCATATTGAGGAGGGTCAGTAAGGGCGTGTGGTTGGGCAGAATGCCCATTTCACCTTGTTCGCCGGGGATCACGACAATGTCGGCATCTCCTTCAAACACCATGCGATCTTGTGAGGCAATCTCACATCGGATAGTCATAATATCTTTCCAGTCCTTGTTAGGCGGCTTGTTTGGCGTTTTCTACTACTTCGTCAATCGAGCCGGCAAACATAAAGGCTTGTTCAGGAATGTCATCGTGCTTGCCTTCCAAAATCTCTTTGAAGCCGCGCACGGTTTCTTTCAGCGGTACATACACGCCATCGCGGCCGGTGAACTGTGCGGCAACCACGAAGGGCTGCGAGAAGAAGCGTTCCACCTTGCGGGCACGTGCCACGATTAATTTATCATCTTCGCCCAATTCGTCAATACCGAGAATGGCGATAATATCCTGTAAGTCTTTGTAGCGCTGGAGCACCTGCTGTACGGCACGGGCAGTGGCGTAGTGGTCTTCACCGACGATGTTGGGATCCAAAATACGAGAGGTAGAGGCCAGCGGGTCCACCGCGGGGTAAATGCCTTTGTCCGCAATCGAGCGTTCCAGGGCGATGGTGGCATCCAGGTGGGTAAAGGTTGCTACCGGGGCCGGGTCGGAGTAGTCATCGGCGGGCACATACACCGCCTGCATGGAGGTGATGGAGCCGGACTTGGTGGAGGTAATGCGCTCTTGCAGTTGGCCCATCTCGGTGCCCAGGGTGGGCTGGTAGCCTACTGCGGAAGGCATACGACCAAGCAGCGCTGACACTTCGGAACCGCTCATGCTGAAGCGGAAGATGTTATCAATGAAGAGGAGCACATCGCGTCCCTGGTCACGGAAGTATTCGGCCATGGTCAGGGCGGTCAGACCGACACGCAAACGCACACCGGCAGGTTCGTTCATCTGCCCGTAAACCAAAGCGGTATCTTTCAATACGCCCGATTCGAGCATTTCGCGGTACATCTGGGTGCCTTCACGGGTGCGTTCACCCACACCGGCAAACACGGAGTTGCCCTGGTGCACGGAGGCGATTGAGTTGATTAGCTCTTGAATGATCACGGTCTTGCCCACACCAGCACCACCGAAGATGCCGGTTTTACCACCCTTGGTAAAGGGGGCGATCATGTCGATCACTTTGATCCCGGTTTCAAAAACTTCCACCGAGGTGGCTTGTTCGTCAAATCTGGGCGCCGAGCGGTGAATCGGGTAGCGCACGCCTGATTTTACAGGAGGGCCGTCATCTACGGGCTGGCCCAATACGTTGAAGATACGTCCCAACGAGGCTTCGCCGACCGGCACTTTGATTGGTGCGCCGGTATTGATCACTTCCATACCGCGGCGCAGACCATCGGTGCTGTCCATCGAGAGGGTACGTACCCAGCCCTCACCTAAGTGGTTCTGGACTTCTAATACCAGAGGGAGTTCTTTTCCCTCCAGCGGAATTTCTAATGCGTAATAAATTTCTGGCAGTGCATCTTCCTCAAATTTTACGTCTACCACACCACCGGTTACTTGTACAATACGGCCTGTATCTGCCATGTTTATTGCCTCCATCATTATTTCGATTTCGCCAGGGCTTCGGAGCCGCCGACTATATCAAGAAGATCACTGGTAATACTCAGCTGGCGGGCTTTGTTGTACTCCAATTGGAGCAGTCCGGCCAGTTCGGTTGCGTTGTCGGTGGCGTTTTTCATCGCCACCATGCGGGCAGCATGCTCGCTGGCAAAAGATTCCAGCACTGCATGATAAATTTGCAGCCGGGTAAAGCTGGGGATGACCTCATCCAAAATCTCTTCCGCGCTGGGTTCGTAAATATAGGCGGATGTATGTGCCTGGTGGTTGACCATCTCAGATTGTACCAGCCCCTCGTGGGTTTCATATTCCAGGGGCAGCAGCTTTTTCATCGTGGGGTCTTGCCGCACCATGTTGACAAAGTCTGTATACATCAGGTAGACCTCGTCTGCCCGTTTTTCCAAGAATTCTTCCACCGCAATGCGGCCGATGGGAGAAATATCATTGAAAGAAGGCTCTGCCGGCATTTCGGGGAAATCGGCCATGATGTTCGCCCCCCGGCGGTAGAGCAGTTCGGTGCCCTTGCGTCCCACAGAGATGTAGCGTACGGGGACGGGAGAGTCTTGGAAGTTGTTGAGGGTGGTGCGCACAATATTGGTGTTATACGGCCCGGCCAGCCCGCGGTCGCTGGAGATGATGATCACCAGGATATTGTTTACCTCCGTACGGGAGGTCAGCAGGGGGTGGAGCAGGTTCCTGTCTGGCTGCCCGGCAATATGGGTGAGTACCTGCCAGGCTTTACGGGCGTATGGGCGGGTATCGTACATTGCGGCCATGGCTTTACGCACCCGGCTGGCGCTAACGGCCTGCAGGGCGCGGGTAACCTGGGCAATGTTCTTTACACTGCGGATACGCTGTTTTACTTCTCTTGCGTTTGCCATATCTCAGCCTTTTGGCTTATGCCCAAGTGGTGTTGAAGTTGGTCAGGGCGGTTGAGATTTGTTCTTTCAATTCGTCTGAAATGCGTTTTTCTTCTTCAATCGCTTTCACAATTTCGGGGTGAGAGGCATCAAAGAAGCGCAGCATATCGGCTTCCCAGCGGCTGACATCTTCGGTTTCGATCTTGTCGATAAAGCCATTGGTGCTGGCAAAAATTGCCAAGACTTCGTGCGCCAGCGGTACCGGTTGGTACTGCGGCTGCTTGAGGATCTCTTGCAGGCGCTGGCCGCGGTTGAGCTGGTCTTGGGTAGCTTTGTCGAGGCTGGAGCCGAATTGGGCAAAGGCGGCCAACTCGCGGAAGGCGGCCATATCCAGGCGCAAGCCGCCCGTAACCTGACGCATTGCCTTGGTCTGAGCGTCGCCACCCACACGGGAAACCGAGAGGCCGGCGTTGACTGCCGGGCGGATGCCGGCGAAGAACAGGTCGTTTTCCAGGTAAATCTGCCCATCGGTGATCGAGATCACGTTGGTGGGGATGTATGCGGAAACGTCACCTAATAATGTTTCGATAATGGGGAGGGCGGTAAGAGAACCGCCGGTGCCCTGCACTCTGACCAGTTTGTAGTCATCGGCGTTGTCCATGGCTTTGCGGGCTTCTTCGGCGTTGTGCTGAGAAACCGGCCCGGTGTAGACCTGACCGTTGACGGCGTCTTCGGGGGTGGCCAGTTCGGCTTCGAAGTCTTTGCCTACGATCACATAGCTGTCGGACAATTGGGCGGCACGTTCCAGTAAGCGGGAGTGCAGATAGAACACATCGCCGGGGTAAGCTTCGCGTCCGGGGGGACGGCGCAGCAGCAAGGAAACCTCACGGTAAGCCCAGGCGTGTTTGGAGAGGTCGTCATAAATAATCAGGGCGTCTTGCCCGTTTTGCATAAAGTATTCGCCGATGGCGCAGCCGGCATAGGGGGCAATGTACTGCAAGGCGGCGGGTTCGTCGGCGGAAGCAACCACAACCACGGTGTGATCCATGGCGTCATGTTCTTCCAGAATAGCTACCGTACGGGCGACGGCTGCTTTTTTCTGCCCGATGGCAACGTAGATACAAATCAGGTCTTTGCCGACCTGATTGAGAATTGTGTCGATTGCCAGGGCGGTCTTACCGGTCTGGCGGTCCCCAATGATCAGCTGGCGTTGGCCGCGCCCCACCGGGGTGAGGGCGTCGATGGCTTTGATGCCGGTCTGCACCGGGGTGTTCACATCGCGGCGTTCTACCACGCCGGGGGCGATGCGGTCGATGGGCAGGTAGCCGACCGATTGGATCGCGCCTTTGCCGTCGATCGGTTGGCCGAGGGCGTTGACCACGCGGCCGACAATGTCTGGGCCGACGGGGACGGATGAAATGCGCCCGGTGGCCCGGACGGTCATGCCTTCTTCAATGCCGGAAAATTCACCCATGATGATGATACCGACGTTGTCGGCTTCCAGGTTGAAGGCGACCCCCATGATGCCGTTCTCGAACTGAACCAGCTCTTGAGAGCGGACTTCTGCCAGGCCAGAAGCACGGGCAATTCCGTCTCCGGCTTCCATGACGGTGCCGACGTCGCTTAGCTCCATGTGGGGTTGGAAGTCTTCTATTTGTTTCTGTAAACTCGCTGAAATATCTTTGATAAGGTCTGACATTTGGCCTCTCCGGTAAGGGAATTAGGGTTTTAAACCAACAATTGGTCGACCTGCATTATCCCCAGGTCGAACTGCCGGGTTGTGGAAGATTCTACCGCGTCTTTTGGAGCGCAAGGATAAATATTTGTGAGCTTTTCGGGGCATTTACCCCGAATAGAAGGCACTTATCCTTCTTTAATTGACTATCCACAACCAGTGGTCTTTTACGGGACACATGATACCTGAAAGGCAGGTATTTGTCCAGAAAAGCACGAAAGGGGCATGGAATGAGGAATGGCAAATTAGAAATTAGGAAGGTGCGCGCTGCCCGCAGGGGGATAGACAGCGTTTTATTCATCTAAATGGCTTTTTGCCATGCGCCATTTGCAATTCGCCATTCGCATCTTGCCATTTGCACTTTGCGCTTTTCAACCCCCGCTCTCGGCTTCCACTTTGGCGATGAAGTCCTGGTACCAGGGCAGCTCGCGCAGCGGGTCCATGTCGCTGTCCTCGGCGAGGTGCGAGAGGGAGGGGAGTTCCTGATATTTGTAGGCACTTTCCAAAGCGGCCTGGGCTTCGTCCGGGCGATTGGTGAGGGCGTAAAGGCAGGCAAGGTTGTAATCCCCGCTCCCAGGTTTAATTTGGCTGGCTTGCCTGCATTTTTCTTCTGCTTGCGCGTACAAAGCCAATTGCTCGTCGCCTTGTTTGGTTTGTGCCTGCTGGAAGAGGGCACTGCCCCAGTTATAAAGCGCCTCGTGCATGTCTGGTTTGATTTGGAGGGCTTGGCTGTATTTGTCGTAAGCCTGGGAGAAGAGCTGGTCGGCTTGTTCCCCGGATTTCGTTTCAGCTTGGTCTGAAAGGGCAAGCCCCCAGTTGTAGAGTGCCTCGTGCTTATCTGGTTTAATTTGGAGCGCTTGCTGGTATTTGTCGTAAGCCTGGGAGAAGAGCTGGTCTGCCTCCTCCCCTGATTTGGTCTTGGCCTGATCGTAGAGGGCAGTCCCCCAGTTGTAGAGTGCTTGGTGGTAGTCTGGTTTGATTTGGAGGGCTTGGCTGTATTTGTCGTAAGCCTGGGAGAAGAGCTGGTCTGCTTCTTCCCTAGATTTGGTCTTGGCTTGATCGGAGAGGGCATAGCCCCAGTTGTTGAGCGCCTCGTGTTTATCTGGTTTGATTTGGAGGGCTTGGCTGTATTTGTCGTAAGCCTGAGAGAAGAGCTGGTCGGCTTCTTCCCCTGATTTGGTAATGGCCTGATCGGAGAGGGCATAGCCCCAGTTGTAGAGCGCCTCGTGCAAGTCTGGTTTGATTTGGAGGGCTTGGCTGTATTTGTCGTAAGCCTGGGAGAAGAGTAGGTCTGCTTCTTCCCCGGATTTGGTCTTGGCCTGATCGGAGAGGGCATAGCCCCAGTTATTGAGCGCCTCGTGTTTATCTGGTTTGATTTGGAGGGCTTGGCTGTATTTGTCGTAAGCCTGGGAGAAGAGTCGGTCTGCTTCTTCCCCGGATTTGGTCTTGGCCTGATCGGAGAGGGCAACCCCCCAGTTATTGAGCGCCTCGTGTTTATCTGGTTTGATTTGGAGGGCTTGGCTGTATTTGTCGTAAGCCTGGGAAAAGAGCCGGTCTGCTTCTCCCCCTGATTTGGTCTTGGCCTGATCGGAGAGGGCATTGCCCCAGTTGTTGAGCGCCTCGTGTATGTCTGGTTTGATTTGGAGGGCTTGGCGGTATTTGTCATAAGCCTGGGAGAAGAGCCGGTCTGCTTCTCCCCCTGATTTGGTCTTGGCCTGATCGTAGAGGGCAGTCCCCCAGTTGTAGAGCGCCTCGTGTTTATCTGGTTTGATTTGGAGGGCTCGCTGGTATTTGTCGTAAGCCTGGGAGAAGAGTCGGTCTGCTTCTTCCCCGGATTTGGTCTCAGCCTGATCGGAGAAGGCATTGCCCCAGTTGTTGAGCGCCTCGTGGTAGTCCGGTTTGATTTGGAGGGCTCGCTGGTATTTGTCGTAAGCCTGGGAGAAGAGTTTGTCGGCTTCTTCCCCGGATTTGGTCTCAGCCTGATCGGAGAAGGCATTGCCCCAGTTGTTGAGCGCATCATGCAAGTCTGGTTTGATTTGAAGGGCTTGGCGGTATTTGTCGTAAGCCTGGGAGAAGAGTTGGTCGGCTTCCTCCCCAGATTTGGTGTTGGCTTGGTCAGATAAATCATTCCCTCTCATTGTATATGCCCAGGAAAGCAATTCGTTTAGGCTGTCATCTAAATCTTTATCAACAAGCAGCTCAAGCACTTGTTGATATTTTTCCTTTAACATCAGTTCTATGACTTGAGTTTCCAGACGGTCTTCTACCATTTCTTTTTGTTCAGCCTCTGCATCTGCCGGAACTTGTCCCTGCTCATAGCGCTGGATGGCTTTGTTGATCTGCGAACGGGTTGTCTTTAAAATATCTTCTTTTTCCTCTTTGAAAATATATTGATAGTCCGTTATATTTCCCAAACTTTCTAGTAAGTGACTGAAAGGGTCGGTAATAAATTTAGGAGGGAAACAATCTAAGTGCAGCGCCAGTTGGGTAAAAAATTCATCGGCATCTTGATTGGGTACCAAAAAGCAATGGTCTTTGGTTAACAGCTTTTCCTGCACATCTTTGCTGGGGTGTTCATCATATGAAACCCAATAAAGATTGTTGCTGTAGCGTTCCTTTTCGGCTAAAAATTCAAAAACAGGGTCATTCTCTCCGCTGTAACCCACAATCAGCCAGGTGCGTCCTTGCCCGGTGTTTTCGAAAATGCGGCGCATAGAGTTTTTAAGGGCGTGCTGTTCGTCCTCAGAGTGCAGTAATTTGAATCCTGACCGCTGCCCGTGCAAATGGAAGATGGCCTGGTCTGGGATGCGACTGGGGTCAAAATTGGGTAAGGAGGTGGTCAGGTCATACACCGCTGGAAATTCACCAAGTAGGGCACAGGCTTTCATCACGAGAGGATCAAAATTTGTGGTCAAAACACGATCCACATACCCAGTTTTGATCAATTGGGCAATCGCAATGTGTGCCCAGTTGAGTCTTGCTTCATCTACAAACTTTGCGATTATTTTGTGTGCATGTGCGTCTGGGATGGCAGACATTAAGTGAGGATAGGTCTTTTCGTCTGTCCGCCTGTATACCGCTGGGTAATTATCTTTTATATGATTGACAAACCAACTCGCCAAAGGTATGCCCGCAGAAACAGAGCAGCCTGCCCCAATCAATAACGTGCATTTGTTTTTTGGTTCCTCTAGACAGCCCTGACGGATGATTTCGGCAATATCTTCTACGTTATATTCTTTAACCATATTCCCATCCTGAATGTGTGTTACAGTTACTATAAATTATTCAACCCTCAAAGTCAAATTGTCTTGAACACCTGTATTCTTATTTAGATGGACGGCAAATTTTTTCTTGCTTAGTGGTTTCTCTTTCGAGATTCCTGCTCGCCTTTGCAAAAGTTTGTTCAGCAAAGGCGAGCAGGAATGATCGTCTAAACATCTATTTCACTGGCGATTATGAAATAGCCCCCACCGCTTTCTCCATGCGCTCTAAGGCTTCCTGCAGCAGCGGGCGCGGGCAGCCAAAATTGAGGCGGGCAAAACCTTCGCCGCCGGCTCCAAACCAGGCACCCTCGTTGAGGGCGACTTTGGCGTGCTCTAAAAAGAAGGGGTTGAAATGCGCTTCCGGGTCGGCCGGTTGGTGCAGGCCGCGGCAGTTCAGCCAAGCCAGGTAGGTGCCCTGCGGGACGGCCATCTGTACCCCCGGCATGTGTTGGTTGATAAAGTCGGCTGCCAGGTCGCGGTTGGCTTCCAGGTAATCCAGCAAGGCTTCCAGCCAGGGTTCGCCGTGGGTGTAGGCGGCTTGCATCGCCACCATGCCCAACAGGTTGACCCACTCGACCATGCCCTTGCGCTCTCCCTCAAACTGCGCCCGCAGTTCGGCGTTCTCGATCACCGCGGCGGAGGCTTGCAGCCCGGCGATATTGAAGGTTTTGCTGGGGGCCAGCAGGGTGATGGTGTGGGCGGCAATCTCTTCGTCCAGGCTGGCAACCGGGATGTGTTTGTGGCCGCGGTAAATCAGGTCGCTGTGGATCTCGTCCGAGCAGATCAATACATTGTGGCGCAAACAAACTTCGGCCATGCCTTCCAACTCGGCTTTGCTGAACACCCGCCCGCTGGGGTTCTGCGGGTTGCACAGCATGAAAATGCGCGTCTCCGGGGTGATGGCGGCTTCCAGGGCGTCCAGGTCGATCTGGTACTGCCCGGCTTCATCCGCTTGCAAGGCTACCTCTTGCTGCACCAGCCCAAAGTGCCCGGAGACTTTGAGGAACGGCCCATAGGTGGGGGTTTGCACCAGCACGCCGTCACCCGGCTGGGTCACCGCGCTGGCAGCCATGTTGAAGCCGGCCACCACACCGGGCAAAAGCACAATTGCTTCGGGGTCTACCTCCCATTGGTGGCGTTTGGCAAGCCAGGCGGCAATCGTTTCCTGCACCTCAGTGCCAAAATAGGGGTAGCCAAAAATGCCGTGCCGGACGGCTTTTTCCAGCGCTTCGATCACTTCCGGCGGGGATTGGAAATCCATGTCGGCGACCCACAAGGGCAGTACGTCCGGGTCGGTCATATCCCATTTGACGGAATGGTTGCCGCGGCGGGTGGGGAAGGTGTCGAAATTGTAAGCTGTACTCATCGGGTGTGTCTCCTATCGTGATCGAATCTATTTAAGTTGTTATGTTGAGGGCGGATTTTGCGAAGCAGAATCTGCCGAAAAAGCTTGAAAAAGAGTGTGGATGGCCGTCCCTGTTTGGGTGGAATCCGTTTCTCAGAATCGAGATTCTTCAATCGACAAGCTGCGGCTTGTCTCATTCAGAAGGACAGTTTTTGTATTTGGTTTACTCTTCCTTGCCCAGGGCGGAGGAACGCTCGTAAGCCGCCCAGATGGCGCGGGAGATGGCGGTGCGGAACCCGGCTTTCTCCAAATAATAGAGCGCTTCGGCCGAAGTGCCGCCCGGCGAAGTGACCTGGTTGCGCAAGCGCGCCAGGTGGCGGTGTTCATCGTTCAGGTCGTAATAATTGACCGCCCCGCGCACGGTTTCGACCACCAACTGCTCCGCAATACGGCGGGAAAAGCCCAAATGCACTCCGGCGTCCACCATCGCTTCCATGAACAGGTAGACATAGGCCGGGCCGGTGCCGGAGAGGGCGGTGGCTTTGTCTAAATAATCTTCTTCTTCTACAAAGACTTCTTTGCCCAGGGCGAGCAAAATCTGACGGGAAAGCTCCTGCTGTTCTTCCGAGACCGGTTTGGCGGCCGTCCACACGGTGATCCCCTGACCGATGCGGGCGGGGGTGTTGGGCATGGCGCGCACGATGGCGGTATGCCCCAATACTTTGGCAATCTTGCTGATCGGTGCCCCGGCGACAATCGAGAGTACCAGGGCGTCGGGTTTGATCTTGCCGCTCAAGCCGCTCAACACCTTATCCAGCCGCTGTGGTTTGACGGAGAGGACGACCACATCGGCCTGGGCGGCGGCTTCGGCGTTATCGGTGAAAGGCAGCACCCCGTAGCGTTCTTGCAATTCGTCCACGCGCTCCTGGCGCGGGCCGGCGGCCAGCAGGTTTCCGGCAGGGGCAACGTTGTTATGCAGCAGCCCGGCGATCATGGCTTGTGCCATCATCCCTGGGCCAATGAATGCGATCTTTTTATGTTCAAACATAGGGGTTCCTTTGAGTGGGTTGTGGATCATCTGGTTGGTTCCTTCATTTTACCTCTTGGCGGTGGGATTTGCTGGAAATTTTGGCGCAGGTCGTATTTAAATGTAAAAGAAGGCCGGTGTTAGCGGCCTTCTTAATGTTGCTTTGATCAAAATTGGGGTTTAGTCCGCTACCAAAGCCCAGCGCGCAAATTTGCCATGCAGTTTACCCACCCCTTTGAAAATATGCATGGAAGCGGTCAGCAGGAGGATGCCGCCAATGAAGATAACCGGTAAAGTCCAGTCTGGCAAAAAATATACGGCGGAGGAGAGGGTGACGACCGGTAGATTGAAGATGCTCACGATAAAGGGAATGGCGATAAAAGACAACGAGAGCGCAATAAAAAATACCCAGATGAAGATATCGATTGAGCCAAACACCAGTTGCAAGATGAGGTAGAGCAGCACTTTCCAGGTTTGTTTATCGGCCAGGTATTGTTTCAGGCGGTCGAACCACTTTTTATCTTTGGGGAAATACAAGGGCCGGCGCGGCATACGAACCCCCAGCAGCCCTTCGACCATGCGCCCTTCCAGCAGCCCAAGGCCATGAACTGAAAGGATGAACAGCACAGCAAAGGGAATTCCGAAGATGAACAGCGAAAAGACCAGCGAGAACGAAAGGCCGGTGATTGCCCAGGTGAAATAGACGATCCCCGTGACCAGTGAAAGGATCATGTACAGCAGACCACCCCAGGCAGTTGGGTCTCCATAGATGCCAAAGAAGCGGGCCAGCAGCCCTTTGTTGCTGGATTTGCGCGCCGATGGGGTATAGGGTGCCATATAGATTTCAGCCTGTTGGTAAGCGGCGGCAATCTCAGCGGGGGAACCGTAGGCAGTGATGATCGCCTGGATGGCTTCCTCTTCGGTTTGAGTAGGGTCTTCTTCCCGCGCGATGACCAGTGCGGTAGAGAGGTGTTCATGGGCATCGGCGGTCGCATCTTGGATCGTGGCTTTATCGCTGTCACGCAGTTCGCTTTTGAGTTGTTCCAAATAATTGGCAATGTGTTTATTCATGGTTTTCCTCTTCTTCTAAGACCTGATCTACAAAGGTTTTTACGTTGCTCCATAGAGCGCGCCACATAAGCAAAGATTCTTTGCCTTGTGGAGTAATGGCGTAATACCGGCGGGGCGGGCCAGAAACGGAAGGCTCCACCTGGCTGGTGAGCAGCCCATGTTTTTCCAATGAGCGCAGCACGGGATAGAGCGCCCCCTGGTTGAGCAGCGGGGTTTCATCGTTGGTTACCCCTAATTCTTTGGAGATTTGGTAGCCATACATAGGCTCTGCTGCCCGGTCCAGCACGCGCAGCAGGATCAAAGAGGCAATACCGGAGGTGATCTCCTTCTGGAATTTTTTATTGGCTGCCTGGATATTTTCGTCCATACATAACTCCTAATAGTAAACTTAATTTGTAAACAGTACTAAATTATATATATTATTAAGTTAATAATACTATTTATTGAATAAATGTCAAGATAAATTTTCCCGTTTAGGCGGAGAGATAAAAAATCCCTGGGTTACCAAGGATTTTTCTCAATTTTGATTTGAACGCAATGTGGGAAAGTGTGTCTGGGGAGACGATTTAAAATTCTTTGGGTGGAATGGGCGGATAGCGGAATGCTCCCGGCGCATCGGGCGGGTCTTGCTGCTGCTTGCCGCTCCAGTCCTCGATGTTGATCTTGTACACAGCAGTGCGTTTGAGTTCGTCCGGCTGGGGCAGATCGTAATCTTCGCCGGGGCTGTGGTCGGGGAAATATTTGCGCATGATCCCTATCAGGGCAGCCATTTTTTCTTTGCCGTCTTCCAGCGGGGCGGCGGTGCCAAAGACGGTCACCGATTGGTACTCGACCCCGAAATTGGAACTGCGTTCCCCCGGCACCAAGCGACCCATCTGGCTGACGTTGAAACATACTTTGGGATTGAGGGCGATGTTGGCGCGCGTACGCCCGACATGGGCGCCGTGAAAGTAAAGTGCGTGCCGGGCTTCATCATAAATGTAATTGACCGGGGTGGCGAAAGGCTGGCCTGCGTGCTCGGTTGCCAGCACACCGTATGCCCCATGGGTGAGGATGTGCCCGATCCAAGTGGGATCATCCACGGCGTAGTCCGTGCGGCGTACGTCTGCGCGGTCCTTTCCGGCATATTTTTGGTGATCTTCGGACTTAGCCAAGAGAGGCCTCTTCTGTGGGAGTATTTGTTTCTGGTTTACGCCCGCGGGTGTACAACCAGATGAGCAGCACACCCAGCAGGAAAGCCGGGATGACGATCAGACCGGCTTCGGGGCCGAAAGCGCCGCCGGTGAACAGCGTTGGGCCGTCTACCTGGAGGGTGAGCAGGCTGGCATTGGTGGTACCGCTGACCGGGAAGCCGAACACCGTGCCCTGGAAGAAGTTCCAGCCGATATGCACGCCGATTGCCAGCCACAGGGAGCGGGCGCTCAGATAGGCATACGCCAGGTAAAACCCGGCCAGCAAAATGCCCAGGGTGGAGATCCAATCTGCATTGGGGTTCAAGATGTGCAGGATGGCAAACACGGAGGAAGAGATGAGCAGCGCCCAGAATGTGTTGGTGCCGTCTTCCAGGTTTTGCAACTGGTAGCCGCGGCTGAACAATTCCTCGTAAAAGCCAACGCCGATGTAGAAGACCAGGCGGACAAGCACGGCGCGCACCACATGGGAGAGCGGGGCTTGCTGCCAGGCCACCCCGGTCACTTTCATCCAGCCCAGTGCCCAGTGCAGGAAAAAGATAAAGGCCATTTGCAGGGCGGCAATCCCGATCCCTATCAGCATGTCTCGCCAGGCCCATTCTCTTTTTAGCCCCAGGCTGCGGATCGAGCGCCGGTCGATCAATCTGCGCACCAGCAGGATGGAGACAATAATGGGAACGCCGTTTACCACCAGCAGTTGGAAATCCATGTAAGCGGGCGGCAGTTTTTGCATTAATAGGTAAATGGGGGCAATCAGCAGCGAGACCAAAAACAGTACCAGCAGCTGCACCAAAATGCGCCAGCCGGCCCGCAGGCGGGGTTCTTCGGGGGAGAGAAAGATAGTCTTTAGAAAGTTTGTCATTGAATTAGGGATGCTCCTCGCAAATTAAAAGTCATCTTTTTTATTGTCATCCTTTTTCTCTTTTTTGTCATTCCCAAACATTTTGCGCATCAACCGGAAACGCTCGTTAGATTCCTTGGGCTTGTCGGTGCCGGCTACCAGGAAGATACCAAATCCAAAAGAGGCCGCCCCGATCAGCAGATACCAACCTTGCGGGGCTCTTAAATAGTCCGAGGCGAAGAACAACACCAGCAGGACAAAGCCGATGAGGATAAAAAAAGTGCCCAAGCGATTTTTTAAGTCCATATGAAAACAGGCCTGCGTTGTTGGCGCAGGCCTGTGTGCCTCCCAGGTGTCTTATCGGATGACCGTGTTTACCTGTTCGTGCATATACTCTGCCAGGTAATAGTGTCCGCCGGCATTCTTGCCGGTAGAACCCGATCCTTTCCAACCGCCAAAGGGCTGGAATCCCGGCCATGCGCCGGTGGTTGCGCCTTGCGGGCGGTTCCCATAGACCACACCCGCTTCTATATTTTCAAAGTACCATTGTAACTCATCTTCTGAGCCGTAGATACCGGCTGTCAGGCCGTAATCGACGTCGTTTGCCAGGGGCATGGCTTCTTCCAGGGTGCCCACTTTGTGAACCATGGTGATCGGCAGGAACATCTCTTGCTTCCACAAGCGGTGGCTCATCGGCACATCGGTGACGATGGTGGGTTCGCAGAAGTAGCCCTTGCCAAAATCGCCATCCGTGCGCACTTTGCCGCCGGTGATGATCGTGCCCGACTGGGAAAGTTCTTCGGTAAATGCTTTGTAATCGTTGTACGCGCTCTGGTTGGCAACCGGCCCCAAGAAGGTGTTCTTCTCGGTGGGATCACCCATCACAATCTGTTCGGTGACTGCTTTCAGGCGTTCTACCAGTTCGTCGTAGACCGGTTCCTCCACAAAGATGCGGGAAGTGGCCGAGCATTTTTGGCCTTGCAGGCCGAAGGCCGAGCGGTAAATCCCTTGCACGGCGCGGTCCAGGTCGGCGTTGCGGCTGACCACGGTGGGGTTCTTGCCGCCCATCTCTAGAATGATCGGGCGCGGGTAACGTCCGTTGGCAAAATCGCGGTAAATGCTCATGCCCACATCAAAGGAACCGGTGAAGGTGAGGCCATCTACTTCGGGGCTTTCCACCAGGGTTTGCCCCACGGTGCTGCCGGGGCCGGTGACATAGTTGACCACTCCATCGGGGAAACCGGCTTCCTGATAGCATTCGGCGATCAGGCGGGATGTCCAGGGGGTGTCGGTGGCGGGTTTGATCACTACCGTGTTACCGGCAACCAAAGCGGCGCCTACCGGCCCGCCGGTGAGGGCAGCCGGGAAGTTGAAGGGGCTGATGACCACCCACACGCCGTACGGTTTGAGGATGGAATAATTTTCGACGGTGTAGCCTTCCAGGGGATCTTCACCCATCTTGACCACGAAACCGTTGTTGGCTTCCATCTGGTCGGCGGCATAGCGCATCAGGTCGGCCGCTTCGGCAGCATCTGCTAGGGCTTCCATGCGGTTTTTGCCCACTTCCAGGGCGATGGCGGCGCCAAATTCGTAAATGCGTTCGTCAATGCGGGCAGCAGCCTGCCGCACGAGTGCCACGCGGGCGCGCCAATCGGTCTCGGCCCAGCCTTTGGCTGCCGCGCGGGCAGCTTGCAGTGCGGCTTTGGCGTGGGAGGCGTTCCCTTTTTGGAAAACGCCTAATACATTTTCGGTATTGATTGGGGAGCGGTCTTCAAACTTTTCGTCTGCGTATACGTCTTCACCGTTAATCAACATCGCAAATTCTTGGCCTAAATTTGCCCGGATCTTGGCGACTTCGGCCTCGAAATTGGTGTGCAGTTCTTCTGGGGGGTTGTACATGGTGGCATAGGTTAGCCTAAAAGTGTCTTCACCCATCTGATAAACTCCTTTTTATAGAAATTGGAATAAGTGGTTAGATTGTGATGGTTTGCTAGTATCTGGACGGGATGAACGCCAAATTCTTTACTCAATGAGCGCGCGCCTGTATTTTACCTTATTTGCCTGAGGCATCAGGGTTGATTCATTAAAATAGTGGTTAATGTTTTGTCTTGGGCATATAAAGAAGCACAGAGATGTAGAGGGGGCAATCTCTACATCTCTGTGTTACCTAAAGCGTACACAAAATAGATTAACGGTAGATGAAACCAAGATGGGTTTTAGATTAAAAAATATCAAAAAAAGGCTCTACTATTGCAAAAACTTTAGTCGTTTACCGGTTTTTTACGCGTTTTTTACATCAATTATTTGACTTAGTTCGCCAATTAAGTTATATTAATAATGACAAATGTCAGGGTGCCCCCCTCACCTTGGCGTTTGTCATTTAAATAGAGTTTTGATTTATTTTTTCTATTCCCCTTTCTAAAGAGGCCGATTACAATAATAAAACGATGTGGTAAGTTCGTTTTAGTAATCGGAATCTGTTTGGCGAAAGAATACTTTCTTTCCCATCCGCCTATTATCCATTTCAAAGCTTGGCGCAGATTGATCATTGAGGCCAGTATATGGATAATCAACCCAGAACCCCTTCTTTCTCCGTACAACGTCAAACCAAGCTGTTACACAACTTGCTGCAGGCAATTATTATTCCGGTGGTGCTTGCGCTTGTGTTTGTACTCTTCTTAAATGAAACCAATAAATGGCCTTATACGATTCTGATCAGTATCATTGCACTTTTTTTGGTTTATGCTTTTCAGATCAATAAAAAAGGCGACTATCCCCAGGCAGCCCGAGTAACTATTTTTGCTGCCCTGATCGGGCCGTGGGGGTCTGTGATCATCGACTCTTCCATTTTAAAGGGAGACTACATTCCCCTGCTTTACATTATTGTGACCATTGTTCTGTCTTCCATCTTTCTCACAATGGCAGAAACAATGTTGATTTCTATTGCGCAGTTGGTGTTACTCACTTTTGTGATTTTTACTTCCTCTGCCTTGTATGCACAAAACTGGCCCAGTGTGATTACTTTTGTTGTATTTATTATCGTCTTGAGCATCGTGACCAACTATATCCGTTCGCAAGATTTGGATATGCTCTACCACCAAACGGCTTTGTTGGAAGCCAGCCAGAAAAAACTGCGCCAGCAATCGATTCAGGATTCGCTCACCGGGTTATATAACCGCCGCTATCTGGACGGCTTGTTGGATAATTTGCTGGTTAAAGCCAATTTTGATGAGGAGATGGTCTCGATTATTATGATGGACATTGATAAGTTCAAAGAGATCAACGACACCTACGGGCATGCCGCCGGGGATGAAGTGCTGGTTCAGGTCGGTCAGGCGTTGAATAACCTGATCCGCCCGAGTGATTTTATTTGCCGTTATGGGGGAGATGAATTGGTGGCTGTGTTCCCAGGGATGCCGCCCCACATTGTAAAGAGACGGGCGAAAGCATTTTGCAAACAAATGGAATCGCTGACTGTGATGGTGGACGAACACGAGATTGAGAATATTTCTTTATCTGCCGGAACGGCTACGTATCCCTTTGATGCGCAAGATAAAGACTACCTGCTGCGTACTGCCGACCGTAATCTGTACCAGGCCAAACAGGCAGGCTGAGTTTTTTAATGGGGAAATAAATATATTTGTTGTATCAGAAATTTCCCTATCCATTCTCTTGATTTGACTTCTGAACCTCTTCGCAGTAAACTCCAGGCTATGTCTTGGTGGAAAAGATTGAAATATTTGGTTCAGATTGGATTCTATGGGGCGGTAATTTTGTTCGTGATTGGACCCGCGGCAGTTCCTTTAAGCAGTGAAAAAGGGAAGATCAGGACGTTCACCCGCGCTGACGAGTTTGATTATGTGGAATGGACGGTGGACACGGTCCTGACGAAAGTGAGCCGAGCGGCGTTAGATACTGCCGATTACCTGGATTTGGAAGCCCAGCGCCAGGTGGTGCTGGACTATCTTGTGTTGGTGTCCGAAATTCAGACCGCCGAAGCACAGCTCAGTCTGATCTACGCCGACCCGATGATTGAGAGCCCCGAAGAGACCGCCCAGCCAATCAGTGCCCATTTAGATGAACTCTATGCCCGCCGGGAAGAACTTGGCCCGCTGGCGGAAAGCGTGCTGCAAGAGATGGTCAGCGCGATCGTGCACCAAATGGGGTTCACCCCCAGCGGGCAGCCGATCCCGCCGGTGATGTACCACAGCACCCCGCTGCCCTGGGCGTTGATCGTTTCCCCGCGAGATGCGATCCAGCAAGATGCCAATATTTCCCTGGAAACCTCTTTAACGGTTGAAGATCATATTCAACTGGAAGAAGCGATTTCGGAAACGCTGGATGTTTCCGCGTTGGTGGTGCCGATCGGTGGGGTGGGGACATACCCAACAATGGTGGCACAAACAACCAGTTTGAACTGGCTGGCCGAGGTCATCTCCCACGAGTGGATCCATAATTACCTTACCCTGCGGCCTTTGGGCGTGCGTTATGAGGTTAGCCCTGAACTGCGCACGATCAATGAAACTACTGCCAATTTAGCCGGTAAGGAGATTGGGGCGCTGTTGATCGAAACCTATTTCCCGGAGTTTGCCCCCCAGCCGGTTGAACCGGCCCCGGTAGAAGAAACAGAAGAAACCACGCAAGAGGAAGAACCGGTACCTGCCGACGAACCGCCGGCGTTTGATTTCCGGGCAGAGATGCACGAAACGCGCGTGACGGTGGATGCGCTTTTAAGTGAAGGCAAAATCGAGGAAGCAGAAGCTTATATGGAAGCTCGCCGGGTGTTCTTATGGGAGCATGGCTACCAGATTCGTAAATTGAACCAGGCCTATTTTGCTTTCCATGGCGCCTATGCAGATGTGGCCGGCGGCTCTGCCGGTGAGGACCCAGTTGGGGCGGCGGTGCGCCAACTGCGGGCAGAATCGGATACATTGATCGATTTTATAGATCGCATCTCCCGGGTGAGGTCGTATGGGGATCTGCAAGAAATGGTAGAAAATGAATAGAATGCTGCCGGGTGGTGTTTTGCTGGTAGAATTGTCTATTGTTTTAGATCAAAGACATGCCTGTGCATTGATCCAAACAAAAGGCCACCCCTGAGTTTGGATTAAATCTGATCAAATGGAGAAGAAGGTTATTAAATGAAAAAGACGCTAAATTTACTTATCATGGCATTTGTGCTGGTCGCCCTGGCAGCCTGCAACGGGGAGAATGCGGCGCTAAATGAAACCCCCGAAGCCACTGTGGTTTCATTGGATGGGACGGTTGAAGTGGATACCACAGACCCGGCGGTCTGCACGGCGCAATCGCAGGAACTTCCCGACATTGCGAAAGATACAGACTTTATTACCGGAGAGACCGAAGATTATTCGGTGACAATTGTCTCTTACACCGATTTCTCTTGTGAAGGTTGTATGGCCATGGCAACTACGTTAGCCAAAACCGTGGAATTGTATCCCGATGATGTGCGCCTGATCTACCGGCCGTATGTCGATTCAAACAACATCCGTTCGGTGCTTTCGGCAAAGGCGGCCATTGCAGCCGGGATGCAGGGAAAATTCTGGGAAATGTATTCTCGTTTGTTTGCTACCCAGGAAAATTGGCTGGATATTACCGAAGACGAATTTAAGACCGTGCTTTGGGAATATGCCACCGACCTGGAATTAGACCCCGACCAGTTTGACGCCGACATTAACGGGCAGGAAGTCTCCGATATTTTGATCGAGAATCTTCAAGAAGCCCTGGCCTACGGCGCGGCTGCACCCATCGTTTTGGTGAATAACACCAGTGTGCCGATCTATATCTCTACCGTGGGCGATTTCCTGGTGTGGATGGATACGCTGATGGTGCCTTTTGGCCGCCACGTACGCGATAACCAGTTCAACAACTGCCCGCCGATGAAGATTGACGAAGATGCTACCTATACCGCCACAATCAAAACCGAGTTGGGTGATGTGGTGATCGCCTTGTATCCGCAGTATGCGCCTTTTGCGGTCAACAGCTTTGTTTACCTGGCAGAAAACGATTATTACGACAATACGCCGTTCTATGCCGTGGTGGAAGGCTTTATCGCCCAGGCCGGTGATCCTACCGGTACGGGGTGGGGCTCTCCGGGGTATTACTACAGCATTGAAACCAGTGATGACATTACTTTTGATAAAGCCGGGATGGTAGCGATGGCGAATGCAGGTTCAGATGCGGTAAACAGCCAATTCTTTTTCACCTTCAGCCCATTGACCTACTTGAACGGAAAACATACCATTTTTGGGGAAGTGATTGACGGGATGGATGTGCTGCGCAGCCTGACTTTGCGCGATCCGGAAAAAGCACCGCTCTCCCCATTGAGCGAGAACATTTTAGATATTGTGATCGAGAAACAGTAGAAAACGTATGAGCATGCAGCCACAGCCAAAAATTGAAAATACTACTAAGCCTATGCATTGGCCCTCTTTAATCATGGTGCTGATGTCTGGGCTTAGCATCTTGTTTTTTACCGGCGGGGCGATGACCCTTTTTGTCACCGGTCTTCTGTCGGTGGTAGATCCCCATGCGGGTATATATGATGCAGCTTCCAGTATCTCTTTAGGGGTAACGGGGCTGCTCTTTAGTGTGCTGCTGCTTCCTTCTCTTGTGCTGGGTATCCAACGGTTGAGTGGGAGAACCCCTTCGATGGGAAAGTGGTGGCAGCGTCTGGCCGAGAAAGTGCCTGTCTGGCTGTTGGTGGTTGTATACGTTTTATTGGTCGCGGTTGGGTCCTTGGTTTACTCGCGTACGCCTTTCAACTGGTTGTTGATGCCGGGGATCAATGTACTCGCCTTTACCCTGCCGATCATTATTTTTCTAATGCTTGGCCTGCGTGCGCTGCAGCCATTCTCTGCCCAGCGCCGGTGGGGCATATTCAACCTTGGTTTTATGTTCACCCCGGTATTAATTATCATTCTGGAGATTGTCGGCATGATTTTGGTTTTCGTCCTGTTGGCAATTTTATTTGGAATGGGTTTTTTCCCGGACATGCAGGAGATCATCAAAGAATTTAGCGAGATGTTCCTTTCGGGCGTGCCAACCAACCCTTATTTGCTTGAAGATCAATTTTATGAATTGATGCAGCAGCCCATTATTCTTATTGGGGTGATTTCTTTCATTGCGGTGTTTGTGCCGATTGTGGAAGAACTGCTCAAACCGTTGATGGTCTATTTCTCTCGCCCGCGGCTGCTTACCCCGCAAGAAGGGTGGGCTTTGGGCTTATTGAGCGGGGCGGGATTTACACTTTTAGAGAGCCTGGGGAACGCCACGATTGGCGAAGGGTGGACATTTATCAGTATTGTACGGGTAGGCACCTCTGCGCTGCATATGTTCAATACTGGATTAATCGGGTATACTCTGGTGCTGGCTCGCAAAAACAAACGTTATTTGCGGCTGGCGCTTGTGTTTTTGGGGACCATGCTGCTGCATGGCGTATGGAATGGCGTTACAGTGTGGCATACTTTTTCCAATCTGGATGCCGCTGCTGTAAGTGAGCTTTACTTGTCCCCGGTGTATCTGGCAGTCATTGTGCTTATCTCAGTAGGAGCCATTGCAGGCATTGTGTGGATGAACAAACGCTTGCGGCCAGTGGTTGATGAGACACCCTCTGTAAATTAGAAAGAAAGTGAGTAAGTAGAGAATGAATCTGATCCTAAATTTGATTGATTTTGTTATCCACATTGATGTCCATCTTGAACAAATCATTACTACTTATGGTGTGTGGACCTATGCGATCTTGTTTCTGATCGTTTTTGCAGAGACAGGCTTTGTTGTCACCCCCTTCCTGCCGGGTGATTCGCTCATCTTTGCTGCGGCGGCTTTTGCAGCACGCGGCTGGCTGAACCCATGGCTGATCTTCGTTGTTATCGTGGCAGCGGGTATTATTGGTGATGGGGTGAATTACGCAATCGGTCATTATATTGGGCCGCGGGTCTTTACCGAAGATGTGCGTTTCCTAAAGCGAGAATATCTGGAAAAAGCCTCGGAGTTCTTTGAAAAATACGGCGGCAAGGCGGTCTTCTTTGCCCGCTTTATGCCCATCATCCGCACATTTGTGCCCTTTGTGGCCGGCGCCGGCGCCATGCACTACCCCAAGTTTATTGTTTTCAATGTGATCGGTGCAGTGACCTGGGTGGGCTTGTTTGATATGTTGGGGTATTTCTTTGGCAATATCCCGGCGGTGGAAGAAAACTTTACCATTGTGGTGTTTGCGATCATCTTCCTCTCGCTGATGCCCCCGGTGATTGAAGCGATCAAGGCCAAGCGCGAAGGCAAAGAAAAAGCCGCCCTTGCAGAAGAAGCCTCTGAAGCAGAAACTTTATAAATTTCATTTCGCCAATTGTAAAAGCCCAGCAACTTGCTGGGCTTTTTTTGTCGTTTATAACCTGGGTGGTACCGGTAAGGCATTTACTCACCGCATACTATAGAGGCCGATCTGAAATTTACTAATCCACCGTAGGGGCGAAGCAGGCTTCGCCCGCAAAAAGCCCAGCTAGATTGGCATGTGAGGCCTTTATCTATCATCCTCTGCCTCTCACGCCTCGTCCGGCTCGTCGTTCTGGTAGCGCAGCCGGAAAACGCCGGCCACGGCCAGCAGCACCAGCAAAGTGCCGCCAACCATCCAGATGGAAATACGCTCATCCAGGATCAGCCAACCCAGGAAGATGGCAATGATTGGGTTGACATAGGTGTAGGTGACTACAATGTGAATGGGCAGGTTTTTCAGGGCGATGACGTAGGCGGTGTAGCCCAGCACAGACCCAAACAAGATCAGGTAGACCAGCGCCAGCCAGGCATCGGTGGTGGGATGGGGGAGTGGTTCTTTGTTCAAGAAGGAGAGCAGCAGTAAGCCTGTGCCACCGCTTAACATCTGGTAGGCGGAGCTGACAAGCGGGTCGAGCTGTACCGGGCGGCGTGTCTGGCGAATGGTGCCCAACGCCCAACTGAATCCGGCCAGCAGCAAAGCCGCAATCGGGAGGACTTCACCGACTTGCTTGCCCAACATCTCCGGGGCGGTCAGCAGGGCAATCCCGCCAAACCCGACCAGCACCACAGCAACCAGCGCGGCCGAAGGTTTTTTACGGTTGAGTACAGCTTCAATCAAGATGGTCCACAGCGGGACGGCGGCAACCAGCAAGGCGGCCAGGCCGGAGTCTGCTTTTTGTTCCGCCCACAGCACCATGCCGTTCCCGCCGGTCAGCAAAAGCATCCCGGAGATGATCAGGGTGGCCCATTCGCTGCGGGTGGGTTTGATCCGCTTTTTGCGAAGGGCGCTGAACAGCAGCAAGAGTCCCCCACCTGCAAAGAAGCGCAAGAATCCGGCCGTGAAAGGCGGGAACCCGCTGCCTTCTCGCACGGTGAAGCGGATGGCAAGATAGGTGCTGCCCCATACCAGGTAGATGATGAATAAGGGGAGCAGGTGGATAAAGCTGAGAGAGGATTCTTTTTTATTCACGATTAACCTTATTTGTTTGTTTTATATGTTTACTTAAGTTAACAATGTAAACACCGGTGATGACGGCCACGCCGCCAATGATCTCCAACAGCGAAAAAGATTCGCCTAACAATGGTACGGCAAAAATGGCAGTCAGTACAGGCTGCCCCAATAAGGTGGCCGACACGATGGAAGCAGGCAGATGCCCCTGGGCGTATGAAAGCAGCAGCCACGCGCCGGCCTGGATGAAGACACCCATGAGGATAAAGATCAGGTAAGTTTGCTGGGAATACCCGGTGAGGGGCTGCTGGAAGAGCAGCACCACGACCAACAAAAGGAGGGCTGCAACCGTGGTAAAGCCCCAAACAAAAGCTAACGAGTCGGTTTCCTTGCGGCCGTGTTCGGCAACCAGGAAATAGCTGCTGTATAGGAAAGCAGAAATTAACCCAAAAAGAGAGCCGAGGTCTAAACCACCGGCGATAAAACTTTCCGGCCCAATCACGATGACTGCGCCGGTCAGGGCGACCGCCAACCCAATCCAGAAAATGCGGGGATGCTTTTCTTTGTAGAGCAGCATAGCGCCCAGCCCGACCCAGAGTGGGGTGGTGTTTGCCAGCAAAGTGGGCTTGGTTGCCCCAACCAGCATAATGCCGGTAGACCAGAAAGTCATATCGAGGGCAAAAAAGACCCCGGCCAACCCCGCCCAACGCAGGGATTTGAGGGACAAATTTTTGTGGCTGCGGCGTCCGAAGAAGAAGACACTCAACACAAGCCAGCCGATAAACATGCGGTAGAAACTAGAGACAGGGCCGGGAGCGTCTGCCAGGCGGATAAGGATCGCTGAGACCCCGATCATCAGCAAACCGAGCCCTAGCGCCACATAGGCACGCACCAAAGGAACGGCGGGAACAGTGAGATTTTGAGAGCGTTCGCTTTTTAACATGCGGGTGATTGTATCGCATATTTTGATTAAACTGAACTTTGTGCGGTTAAATTGGGGTATGCAGAGTGATATAATCCAAATATTCAGCGATCGTATTAAAGGATAAAACGGGATGAGCGGTGTTAAGGTGGAACTTAAAGAGGGACAGGTCATCAACACGCGCGGGGTTTCCTTGCGGCCGGTGGCGCAGTCGTTCTCGGCGCGCCTTGGCAAGCGAGGCGGCCTGGTGTGGAACCGTCCTTATGCGGTACAGGTATTAGAAGATGGCGAAGTTGTTCAACAGATTCCGATTGTAGACCTTACCCGGATAGGACAGATCATTCTTTGGGGTCTATTTGTTATTTTTGGCTTTGTGGGTCTGGTTCAGCTTTTCAGAAGGAGTTTGCACAGTGAGTGAAGAGAATAATTTTGTATTTCATACGACGATTACCAGTCAGGAGCAGTCCAATCAACTAACCGAGCGCCTGTTTGAGGTGGCTCAGCCCGAAACTGTGTTTGGCAAACCGACCCGTTCCGGTGAATATACTCTCATCACCGCTTCCGAGGTGATGGTGGGCGTAGGCAGCGGTTATGGGGTTGGCACGTACAACCCCGGCACGGAAAACCTCGCGGACGAAACTGCCGAAGAGGACGAAGTCCTTTCCAGCGGTGGCGGTGGCGGCGGCGGCTTTTCTAGCGGCCGGCCGGTGGCGGTGGTCAGTGTTGGGCCAGAGGGCGTGCAGGTGCACCCGGTGGTCGACCGCACCAAGTTAGGGATTGCTTTTCTTTCCGCGGTGGGCAGCATGCTGCTGGCTTTTGGCCGCATGAAGAAGAACTGAATTCATCCTCACACGGGATTCCACATCTAAAATTTCTCCCCGGCGTTTGCTGCGGGCGTATATGTGCATTTGAGCAGGGATAAAGGGCAAAATGCAACCTTTAGCTCATTTGTTCGTACTATTAATATGAAACTACTTTTGCTCTCAGGAGGCAAACAATGTCTGAGGATAAAAATAAACGAAAATTAAGCACTTTTCAGGAGGGTACCCCCGGAATGTTTACAGGTTTGACCAATACGGTTAAGTTAGTACTGCGCCTGATTGGCGATAAGCGCGTTAACTTTTTTCTAAAACTGCTCCCGATCAGCACCCTGGTTTATCTGGTCTCCCCGCTGGATGCAGCTATTCCGGTGATTGATGATGCCGCCGTGATGGCTTTGGGCACCTATGTGTTCATTGAACTCTGTCCGCAGGATGTGGTGGAAGAACACCGTGCCCGCCTTTCTGGGCAGGCCAGCGCACCCACGCAAGAGGATGATGAGGTAATTGATGTCGAGTACACCGCATCAGATAAATAGAGAATAGGACAAATACACATGCCCACAAAAAGAGACGGAAATTTTTTCTATGAGATTGCTGACCAGATCAAGCTGGTCTGGCGGTTGTGGAGAGACCCACGCGTCAGCCCGTTTTTAAAATTGCTTCCCTTTGGGGCAATCCTCTATCTGGTGTCGCCATTTGATATGGTGATTCCGCTGATAGACGATGTGGGGGTGTTATGGTTCTTTTCTTATTTATTCATTGAGCTTTCCCCGCCGGATGTGGTGGAAGAACACCGCCAGGCGATCCGCACGACTTTGCGCGGAGAGTGGAAAGCCGAAAAAGACCACCAGCCCTTCCAGGAGGACGATATCCACGATGCAGAATTTAAGGAAACAACTGAATAATAATTTCACCCGCATCCTGCTTCCATCCCTATTGATTATTTTTATGGGTGTCCTGCTTACCGGATGCAATTTGGGCGTGCCCAGTGCCCCCACAGTGGTAAGCACATCATCTACTTTACCCCCCTTTGACCCCACCACGACCTCGGTGCTGCCGCCTTCGGATTCGCCCGAACCGGCGGATACAGCATCCCCGGTGGTAGACCCAACCGAACCGCAGCCCACAGTCACCACGATTCCACAGGCAGAGGTTTTGCCTAACCCCGAAAACTATATTTTCAGCGTTTTTGCCGAAGGGCTGGCAGCCCCTGTGTTCCTCACCCATGCCGGAGATGGCAGCGGGCGCATCTTTGTGATTGAAAAAGTCGGCCGCATTCTCATCTTTGAGGATGGCACCCGGCGGGATACCGCCTTTTTGAATATTGCCGGCGAGGTCAATTCGCAGGATTCGGAGCGCGGATTGTTGGGATTGGCTTTCCACCCCAACTATCCCGAAACGCCTTATTTTTATGTTAACTATACCGACCTGAACGGCACGACCGTGGTCTCCCGCTTCCAGGTTTCCGCAGAGGACCCTAACACGGCTGATCCCAATTCTGAGAAAGTCTTGCTGAAGATCAGCCAACCGTTTGCCAACCACAACGGCGGGATGGTCGCTTTTGGCCCGGACGGCTACCTGTATATTGGGATGGGGGATGGTGGTTCAGGCGGCGACCCGCAGGGGAACGCCCAAAACCCGCAGTCTTTGCTGGGCAAGATGCTGCGCATAGATGTGGATAACGGCGATCCGTATGCCGCGCCGGCAGACAATGCCCCCAATGCCTTGCCGGAAATTTGGGCTTTGGGTGTGCGCAACCCGTGGCGCTTCAGCTTTGACCGGGCGACCGGTGACCTGTTGATCGGTGAAGTCGGCCAAAACGCATGGGAAGAGATTGATTTCCTTCCCGCGGGAATCAGCAGCGGTCTCAATTTAGGGTGGAATTATTATGAAGGCACCCACGAATTTCAGGGGCAGCCCTCCGCAGAGTTGCAGTTTGTTTCTCCCATTTTTGAGTACAGCCATTCTGGTGGGCAGTGCTCGGTCACCGGTGGGTATGTGTACCGCGGAGAGACTTTGGATGCCTGGCAGGGTGTGTATTTGTTCGGCGATTATTGCGCCGGGGTGGTGTGGGGTGCGCTGCAAGGTGCTGATGGCAGCTGGCAGATTCAAGAAATGTTCAGCGTCGGGCAGCCGATTGCTTCTTTTGGCGAAGATGAGGCCGGCGAGATTTACCTGGTTAGCTTGAGTGGGACGATCTTGAAGTTGGTTTCCCAGTAGATATATAAGAATGAAATTCTCCAGTAGCGGCCGGGTTTCCCGGCCGTGATGGTGTGGGCGGCGAAACGCTGCCGCTACGGGAGAGAATAGGTCTTTCTCGCCTTCCTATCACAACCTATTGTGGAAAGATGTAACGGATGTGCTTTTGTAATAGCCTCTTCGAAGGCGACAAGGTCAAGGCTGCTTAGTTTACTGCCTTGAAGTTATAAGGTTGGACATAGCTTTACGGGAGAAGCAGGCTTCTCCCCTACGACAGATTAGGGAGTGGGGATAGAAGTCTTTGTAACATAATTCGCTTCTGTAGCGGCCGGGTCTCCCGTGGGCTTACCCCAAAAAAGTAGACACAATTAATGTGCTGAAAGTTGTTCGAATTCCATCGGGCTAAGATAGCCCAGAGAGGAATGTAATCGCTGCCGATTGTACCAAACTTCGATATATTCAAAAATCACAGTTCTGGCCTGGGCACGAGATTCAAATTGGCTGTGCGCACATTCTGCTTTGAGGGTGGAGAAAAAGCTCTCCATTGCAGCATTGTCATAGCAGTTGCCTTTGCCGCTCATGCTGATCTGGCAATCATGTTGGTGCAGCAAATCCAGGTAATCGCCACTGGTATACTGACTGCCCTGGTCGGAATGATGGAGCAATCCGGCCTGGGGATGTCGCTGCAAGAAGGCCATCTTGAGAGCGGCTTCAATCAATGAGGTATCCATGTGATCGGCCATCGACCAGCCCACAATGCGTCTGCCGTGTAAATCAAGCACAGGTGCCAGATATAACCAACCTTCGGCCGTATCAATGTAGGTGATGTCCACAACCCATTTTTGATTGGGATGTTGTGCACTGAACTCCCTGTTGAGCAGATTTGGGGCAGGGATCGTTCCTGCTTGCCGCTGTGTGGTTCTTGGATATCTCCTCCTGGGACAACGTCCCACCAGTCCTGCTTGCCGCATCAGCCTGGCCACTCGATTCTTTCCGCAAACGATCCCCGCTCGCAGCAATGCGGCATGCACTCTCGGACTGCCGTATGTGCTTCGGCTTTTCAGGTACACACTTCTGATCTCTTCGGTCAGTGCCTGATTCGCCTGTGCCCTGGCGCTCGGTTTGCGTTTCTGCCAGGCATAATAGCCACTGCGACC
Organism: Anaerolineales bacterium; assembly: GCA_963675375.2. GTDB lineage: Bacteria > Chloroflexota > Anaerolineae > Anaerolineales > UBA11579 > UBA11579. The sequence continues at coordinate 1,091,038 of OY776212.2, forward strand.
GATTTTCAATACCTTGCACATCTGGCTGATCGGATATTGTGTTTGGTGTGCTTTCATAAATCGGTACCGAGCTTGTCTGTCCGGGAGAAAATGTTCAGCGCTTTTTTTAGGATCTCTCGCTCCTGTTCCACCTCGGCTAGTTCGCGCTTCAAGCGCTTGATCTCCCGCCTGGCTGCTTCCAGGTCGCTTGGCGCCAGCACAACTTCTTGCACTCCCTTTTGCTTAGCCTGATAGCGATTGCGCCATTTGATCACCAATCCAGGTGTGATCCCTAGCTCTCGCTCGATCTGCCCCGCACTCTTCCCGCTCGTTTTCAGCAGTTCCAGCACTTCCAGTTTGAACTCGTCTGGATATGTCCGATATTGTCTCTTTGCCATTGGCTTCTCCTATTTGATTTAGTCTACTTCATCTTGACATTTTCTGTGTCCACTAAATCGGGGGAAGCCCACCCGGCCGTGATGGCATGGGGTGGGGCGGCGAAACGCCGCCGCTACGGGGAGGGGATAAGTCTTTCTTGCGTTCCCATCACAAGGTATTCTGGAAAGATGTAACGGGTGTGCTTTTGTAATAGTCTCTTCGAAGGCGACAAGGTCAAGGCTGCTTATTTTACGCCCATGTGGTTGTAAGGTTGGACATAGCTTTGCGGGAGAAGCAGGCTTCTCCCCTACACGAGATTGGGAGAGTGGGGAGAGAATTCTTCGCAAAATAATTCGCTTCTGTAGCGGCCGGGTCTCCCGGCCGTGAAAACATGGGCGACGAGACGCCACCGCTGCGGGAGAGAATAAACTCTTCCCGCGTTCTCCACATACATTTCCTCTTCCTGGCGAGGAATCAAGACCGGCTGAATATACCAGCCGATCTTTTGCGTATACCGGATAAACCTTGTCAGGAGCGGGGATGGCTTGCAACTTTGCCTGTAGATTTACGTAAATAGGAGTGAAAGTAATTAGTGGATTAATTCAGAACGGAGGATTTAAAAAATGAGTTTTGTCAAAACGAACCGGAAAAATATCGCCCGCATCTTTAGTGTGCTGGCGTTGACTCTGGTAATGGTATTGGTGATCACCCCACCTGCCTATGCGGTTGAGGTGATTGATGGCGGCCCGGATGCAGTTCTGGGTGCAGATGAAGTCATTGACGATGATCTTATGATCGTAGGCGAAGATGTGCGCGTGGAAGGTGTGGTCAATGGCGATGTGTTTGCCGCCGGGCGGAATGTGGATGTGTCTGGCGAAGTGCACGGCAACCTGTTTGTCGGCGCCCAAACGATCACGATCAGCGGCACGATTGACGGCACCTTGTTCATGGGTGGCTATGCCATCACCATGGAAGATGGCGCGTATGTCGGGCAGAATGTCTATTTTGGCGGTTTCAGCTTTACCGCCCAGCCGGAGAGTCTTTTGGGCCGCAGCATTTATGGGGCAGCCTATCAACTCTTGCTAGATGGCGAAGTTACCCGCGATGTAACGACTTCTGCAGCGGCCTTGCAGATTGCAGGCCCAGTAGGCGGAGATGTGAACGCCGAAGTGGGCGAAACGCAAGATGGCGGGATGCCTGATTCGTTTGAATATTGGATGCCGGGCATGCCCAGCATTGAAATCATTGACCCCGGTTACACAATTGATGAAGAAATGGTGCAGGGTACGGTCCATGTGGATGTGACCCCGATAGAAACCAATGTGGATGTCCCTGAAGTGGAAATCAACCCTGGATGGTTGGTGATGCAGCGGGTGCGCCAACGGGCGGGCGAGTTCATTGCTTTGCTGTTGGTCGGCGCACTGGCGTTGGGCTTGTTCAAAACCCTGACCCTGAATGCGGTTGAGGAAATAAAAACCAACGCAGGTACGGATACATTGTGGGGTTTGTTGGTCTACGCTGTGTATGTCCCGGTAGTAATCACCTTGTTCCTGGGGTTGGTCTTGGTCACGATTGCCTTGAGCTTGCTTACCTTTGGCAGCCTGACGGGCGAGATGATCGCTCTCAGTACATTGACTTTCACCGGCTTTGTCACCAGCTTCAGCATGCTTGCCGGGCTGTTCACCAAAGTGGTGATCGGCTACATGGTTGGCCGTTGGCTGCTGGAGAAAATGACCCGGATGGATTACACCAGCTACTGGCACCATTTTGCTGCCCTGGCGTTGGGTGTCTTCCTCTACGAATTGCTGCGAAGCATCCCCGTCTTTGGTTTCTTCCTGATGGTTGTTGTGGTGATGATCGGGATGGGTGCTTTCTTCTCCATGCTGCTCAAAGCTGTGCGTAAATCCCCGCCGCAAGCGGGTACGGAAGTGGTCGCCGCCTAACGGCGGGCCCATTACTTTTTCAGTCCGAAGGGAGAGGGGCGGCTTTCTTCGGACGTTTTATATTCAAAAAAAGGCTTTCCTACAATGCGGGAAAGCCTTTGTCAAATCCACGTTGGTTTGGGTTGTGCAGGTGAATTACCCGGCGTAGCTCCAACCCAAGAAGGGCAGAGAAAGGGTGTCGGCTGCTTCCAACTCTTTGCGTGTGCCGCCGCCTACTACTTTGGCAACCACGGCGGAGTGGCCGGAACCGGTATCGACGATTTCGATGACTTCACATTCTAAAAAGGCTGCTGCTTCATCTAAGACCGGCACACCGGTCACTTCGCCGTCACTGTAGTTGGCGCTGGCAAATTTATCGGGGTTCTTTTCCCGGCTTTTGGTAAAGGCTTTGACCACATCGGCATCGTCTTTGTCGAAAATGTTGACTACAAACCTCTTGCTTTTTTCGATCAGCCCCATGGTATAGGATGTGTTTTGCAGGCCAAGCACAATGTGCTGGGGTTCGAATGAAACCTGGGTAAGCCAATTTAAGACCATGACATTGCGATCGTCGCCATCGCGGCTGGTCACGGCATAGAAACCATACGGAATTGTATTAAGTGCGTTCGAAACTTGTTTTGCGTCCATGAAATGCTCCTGTCGAGTATGTAATTGAAAAATGATAGCCTTGAGAGACTATTGAAGGTGATTTTTAGGTAACTTTTATTCCCTTTTCACTTATATAGATGCAAATATCGGCGAAAATATTACTAGATAGGAAGTAGATAATAAGGATTTGATCGACTGAATTTCGTTCGATATCGGCAAATTTATTAATAAAGGATGAGAGCAGTAGGAAAAAGGTACTTGATTTCGAACCTTTTTGGTCAAAAATCCGTTAAAGAGAGTAGAGAATAAAAACATTATCCGTTTTTTATTGATGACTATTATAAAGAGAGGTTGAGATGACAGGTGCATACGCTTTGATCGTAACTGGAAATAGAGAACATGCCCGCGCGTACAGTCAGGCTTTGTCTCGTGTCGGCTTTAACGCGCAGATCGTTACCACCGGTGCCCGCGCCCAGGTGCAGCTGGCTTTTACCCGCCCAGACCTGGTCATCCTCGATATGAACCTGCCGGATATGCCCGGTGAAGTGGTACTGCGCCAGATCAATGCCTATCCCCGACTGGTCAATACTCAGCTTATTCTCTGCGGCGCCGAACACTATGAACCTGCGGAAACCGCGCATCCGCCCGCACACGTGCTTGATGGATGGGTGGCCGGAGAACAGTTGGCAGCCCTGGCTGCCGCGTGTTCTGCCAACCTATAATTTCCAAAATCGGATCTCCCCCCCTTTGTGAACAGGGCAGTCACATGACTGCCCTGTTCCTGTTTTGATCGAACTTTGTTCGGCCAGAATCAAAATGACCATCGCGATGGTCATTTTGATTAAAAGGAGGAGAAAACTAACATGCAGAAGAAAGTGGTTGCTTGACCCGAGGGAGAAAAGAAGTCTTCTGGCTTCTGTCAGTATTTTTCAGTGATAGGATGTTTTATAACTTATCAATCATTGCATCCTGGGGCGGAGCAGCCGCCCCAGGGTTGTACAGAGGTAAAAACTAAGCCTGTACCGCGCTTAGTTCAACTTGCGGTAGGTCTTGCAGTGCTTCTTGGATCTTGTCTTCCGGGTAAGAATAGTCTTGCAGTTCGCCGCCCAGGTAAGCCTGGTATGCAGCCAGGTCGAAGTGGCCGTGTCCGGAGAGGTTGAAGACGATCACGCGTTCCTCGCCTTTCTCTTTGGCATCCAGGGCTTCGTCAATTGCCGCACGGATGGCATGGGCAGATTCGGGGGCAGGGATAATGCCTTCTGTTTTGGTGAAGGTGATGGCGGCTTCAAAGGTGCCCAGCTGGGGTACCGAAATCGCGTCGATCAACCCGGCATCGTACAGGGCGCATAAGCTGGGGGCCATCCCATGGTAGCGCAGCCCGCCTGCGTGGATGGGGGCGGGTACAAAGCTGTGTCCCAGGGTGTGCATCTTGACGATGGGCGCCATTTTGGCGGTGTCGCCGTAATCAAAGGCGTATACGCCTCTGGTCAGGGTGGGGGTGGCTTCGGGTTCTACTGCCAGCAAGCGGGTGGTTTGCCCGTTGCGCAGGTTCTCCCGCAGGAAGGGGTAGGCGATCCCACCGAAGTTAGAGCCGCCGCCTACACAGCCGATGACCACATCCGGGTATTCGCCGGCCATATCCATTTGTTTGAGGGCTTCTTCGCCGATGATGGATTGGTGGGTGAGCACGTGGTTGAGTACCGAGCCAAGGCTGTATTTCTTTGTGCCGCCGGAGGAGGCGGCCACTTCCACGGCTTCGGAGATAGCGATCCCGAGGGAACCGGGGCTCTTGGGGTCTTTGGCAAGAATATCTCGCCCGGCGTTGGTGCGGTCGGTGGGGCTGGCGTATACATCGGCCCCGTAGGTATTCATCAGCACTCGGCGGTAGGGTTTTTGCTCGTAAGAAACCTTGACCATGTAGACTTCCAGCGGCATCTCAAAGAAGTTGCAGGCCATCGCCAGGGAGCAGCCCCACTGCCCGGCGCCGGTCTCGGTGGTGAGGGCTTGGGTGCCGCCTACTTTGTTGTAGTAGGCCTGGGGGATGGCGGTGTTGGGCTTGTGGCTGCCTGTGGGGGATGCGCCTTCGTATTTGTAGTAAATGTGGGCCGGGGTGCCGAGCGCTTTTTCCAGGCGGCGTGCCCGGATGAGGGGTGTGGGGCGGTAGAGCTTATAGGCTTCCTGCACCTCTTCGGGGATGTCGATATAGCGGTCGGTGCTGACTTCCTGCATAATTAATTCCATGGGGAAAAGCACGGAGAGGAATTCGGGGGTTACCGGCTCTTTGGTCTGGGGGTTGAGCACCGGGGTGGGCGGGACGGGGGCATCGCCGGCAATGTTGTACCATTGCTTAGGCAGGTCAGTTTCGTTCAATAAGAATTTAGTTTGTTCTGTAGTCATGATGATCTCCTTGTGGTTAGATTAATCCGAGTGGTTTTTTGGTGAGATAGGTATTGGCCGGGGCGTTTGCTTTTTCTTGCTGAGCGGCAAACAGGCCAAGTTTTTCCTGCACAGCCATCAAGCTGTCCGTCTGAAGATGGATGGATTCAGGGATTTTGGTGGGTGCTGCGGGGGCAGCGTTGGTTTTCTTTTGCATGACATGTACCTCCAATAGGATTTGTAGAACCTGCACTTGTGAGGTCAAACAAAAAAGCGTTCGTCCTCAATGGTATTTTGGGGACGAACGCTTTTACACGTCCGCGGTGCCACCCCAGTTAGACTGGGCTTTTAAACAAAACACCCGTTGATGTTGCAACGGGATAAAAAAGCCAGCCTCACTTGATGTAGAGTACGGCAGATCGTATCTGCTTATACTCCTCGCCTTGGTAACGGAGGCGTTTCCGGCACAAGCTATTTGACGGAATGTCTTTCGCTCTGCAACTCTGAGGGCCATTCACCGCTGGCGTACGTGCAAGGTTTTCACCATTCCTTGCTCTCTGTGCCGTCGTTACAACGGGTACTCGTCCTCTTCACAGTTTTTATGTGGCGTATTTAGTTGTTAACTTTCGCTGTTTATATCATTTTTCGGGATGGTTTGTCAAGCGAAAGTGCAAAATTGGTTTAAATTGGATCGGTTTTGCTAAAAAATAGCCTTTTTGCAGAAATTGTGAGGAATCACAGCGTTCCGTAGGGTAAATGTAGGAAGATCGGGGTTTAACTGTCTATTAATCGTCAAGCAAGATGCGTGGAGGAGTGTTAATATATAGTCACTTAGGGTAAAACTCTTTTTCTTCTCCTCCTTAGAGAGAACCGGGCGCATAAACCCGGTTCTTTCTCCTTTAAGCCCCAATTTACGGTCAATCGTTCAGATAACGGACAAAGCGGTTGTGCTCATCCACCAGGATGAAGATCGGTTTGATCGGTTCATCGGTGACGGCAAAAGCCATGATGATGATCTCTTCTCCTTTTTTGATCAGGTGGGAGGCTGCCCCGTTCATACAAATACAGCCCGACCCGGCTTCGCCTTCGATGATATAGGTTTCCAGGCGCGCCCCGCTGGTATTGGATACCACCAATACTTTTTCTCCCGGCCACAGGTCGGCTATTTCCAACAGGTCTTTGTCGATGGTGATGCTGCCAATATAGGCCAGGTTGGCATCCGTAACGGTGGCTTTATGAATTTTAGAACGGATCACATTTCGCATGTGCTTGTCTTACTCCAAATTGTGTAGAATTCCTGCTAATAGGCCCATATTTTACTCCATTTCAAAGGGTTTGCACGCTTTCTTGAATACTCTCAGCATGGGTTATGTCCCGCCCGGTTGACTTTCAATTGTGCTATACTTTATTTGAAGTTATCGGCTAAGGATGCATTTTTTTATTGTTTTTTACCGGTCTGGATGAGTGGTGGATGAACGTAAAATTGGACTTTATTTGGAGATTCCTGAATTGTAGGAGACGGTAACCAGGCGATGATTCCTGCAAAAGATTCGTATAGTTCCCTTAAGCTGCTTTATGATGTCAGTAGAGAGTTGGTCAGTGCGCTGGATTTGCGCACCCTGCTCCAGCGGATTCTTACCCTGTCTTTAGAAATTGTTGAAGGGGATACCGCCAGCATCATCATTGTGGATGAAAGTGGGGAGCCTGTCGACGCGGCTTTGATCGTGGGCGGCGAAATCTTTGAAGGAACCGTAGACCGTTTGAAAAGCACGCTGGAGAGCGGTCTGGCGGGCTGGGTGGTGCGCAATGCGGCCCCGGCCTTGGTCGCAGATACCAGCAAAGATGAACGCTGGATCGTGCGCTCGTATACCAATCGCGAGAGTGAAGGGGCGAAGGCATCGGTATGCGTGCCTCTAATCGTAAAAGAACAGCTGGTTGGGGTGATTACCTTTACCCACCGCACTGTGGGATATTACACCCAGGCGCATCTGGATTTGGTGCAGGCGGTGGCCGATCAGGCGGCCATTGCGGCCTTGAATGCACAGCTGTTTGAGGCCAGCCAAAGGCGCGCCGATGTGATGTCGGTATTGGCCGAAAGCGCCGCTGCGATCACCGCTTCGCTGGATTTGGCCGAAGTGCTCAACCGTATTTTGTACCAGACCTCGCGCTCCCTGAAAGTAGAGGCCGTTTTGTTGGGTCTGGTGGATGAAAGTGGGGAAAACGTGGTCTTCCAGGCGGTATCTGGGGCTACCACACACCGGCAGATTGGGGAGCATATCCGCCTGGGTGAAGGGGTGGCCGGGCGGGTGGCACAGCACGGCGAATCGATCATTGTCTCCGATGCGCAAAAAGACCCAATGGTGATGTTAGACACCGACTCTAAGAATGGGCATAATTTGCGGGCGATTGCCGCTGCCCCGATCCTTTCTGAAGGGGAATGCATTGGCGTGTTAGAGGCGATTAATCCCAAAGTGCATTTCACCTCGGATGATATGCTCTTGCTGCGGGGGATCGGCGGCCTGGCAGGTACTGCCATCCGGCATGCCCGCCTGTTTGAAGAAGTGCAAATTGCCCACAGCCGCTACCGTTTGCTGTTTGAGGATAGCATCGACCCGGTCATCATTACCAACTGGGCGGGCAAAGTGTTGGAAGCCAACCGCCAGGCGGTTAAGCTGACCAGCTTTAGCGAAGAAGAACTGCTCAAGATGCAAATCTTCCACTTCCATCAGGTAAACTGGAAGGTGGTGGGGATTGATTATGAAGCCCTCAAAGAGGGCGAACCGGTCACCTACGAATCGGACTTGCAGCCGAAAACCGGCGCAGCCGTGCCGGTGGCAGTGTACGTGCATAAGATCAATATCGGCGGGGAAGACCGTTTGCAGTGGATCATGCATGATATTACCGAAACAAAGAAGCTGGACCGCGTGCGCGAAGACCTGACATCGATGATCTACCACGACCTGCGTTCTCCCTTGGCAAATGTGGTTTCGGGGCTGGACCTGATCCGGGTGATGGTGCCGGATGATGCCAGCGTAGATTCGGTGGTGAGTATTGCCGAGCGTTCTGTCAACCGGGTGCAGCGTTTGGTCAGCTCGCTGCTGGATACCAGCCGCTTGCAGGCCGGGCAAAAGATCACTTCGATGTCTTTGGTGAGCCTGAATACGCTGATCGTGGAAGCCGTGGACGCGGTGCGCCCCACGGCGGATGCCAGCAGCTTCAAGTTGGAAATCTCTTTGCCGGAAGATGAATTGATCTTGATGGTGGATGGCGACATGATCCGCCGGGTGGTGATTAACTTACTGGAAAACGCGCTCAAGTTCTCCAACGAAGGGCTGACGATTTGGACAGGCGCCCGCCAGGAAGGGGACCGCGTGCTGGTATGGGTGAAAGATGAGGGGCGGGGGATTGCCAAAGAAGACCAGGAATTCATCTTCGACAAATTCATGCAGGCAGCCGGTGAGGGGCGCGTGACCAAAGGGTTAGGTTTAGGGTTGGCATTTTGCAAGCTGGCTGTGGAAGGGCACGGGGGTGAAATTTGGGTGGACAGCGCTCCGGGCGAAGGCGCCACTTTTACCTTCTCGCTGCCGGTTAAAGAGACCCAAAAGTAACTTCTGCAACAGATTAGATTCCCACCATTTCTTTTTTCTCTCGTAAAAGTGTGAATTTTGCCTCCTGGTAGACTTCACGTTATAATAACTCCTGTCTGTTGAACAAAACGAGGAGTGATCCCAAATTTATGGAGAAGATTGGCTCAAACATATATTTAGAAAAAGATTATCCCGGTGTGACAGTGGGGGCAGTTCCTCTTGGCGATGGCGTAATTTTTATTGATGCTCCCTTGCGCCCAGATGATGGCCGGACCTGGTTATCGACTTTGCGCGGATTGAAGGGTGGGGCGGATCGGTTGCTGGTCTTTTTAGATTCGCATCCAGACCGTACTTTGGGGGCGCGCGTGTTAGAAAGTACGATCATTTCACACAATGAGGTCTACCGGGCTTTTGATGATCGTTCTTCCATTTTCAAAGCGCAGCTGCCGGAAACCGGCTCGGAATGGGAGACATGCACGGGATTGAGCGGCATCCGCTGGGTCTCGCCGCATATGGCTTTCAGCAAGGACGCCCGCCTGCACTGGAAAGATGCTGAACTTATTCTAGAGCATCACCCCGGCCCGGAAGATGGTGCTATTTGGGCGATCTTGCCGGAAGAAGAAGTTATCTTCATTGGCGATCTGGTGACAACCCATCAACCGCCTTTCCTGGCAGAAGCCGATTTGCTTGCCTGGGACCAATCTTTGGAAGCGTTAGCCGATTCGGAATATAAGGATTACGTCAAGATCAGCAGCCGGGATGGCATGATCGATGATAAAGATATCCGCAGCATGCGCAAGTTTATCAACGGACTGCATAAGCAATTTGAACGCATGGCGCGGCGCAAAACGAAACCTCAGAATGTGGAGAAAATGGTGGATAAGCAGCTTTCCAATTTTGAATTTCCACCCCGCTATCACAACAATTACTATCAACGTCTCTTGTATGGGATGCAAGAATGCTATACCGTGAAATATTACGCCCTACAAACCGGCACAGAGGAGCAAGATGAGTGAAACAGGTTATTCGCCGCTGATAGAGTTGACCCGCGGTGAGGTAGTCGAATCAATCCATTATGGTGCATTGGCAGTGGTAAATCCCCAAGGTGATTTGCTGGCTGCCCAAGGTGATCCCCAGCGGGTCACCTTTTTACGTTCTGCGGCTAAACCGTTTCAGCTGCTGCCCTTTATTGAGGCCGGCGGTCATAAGCACTACAACTTTAGCCAGCGGGAAATTGCATTGATGTGCGCTTCCCATTCGGGCACCGACGAACATGTCGCATTGCTGAACAAAATTCAATCGCAGATTGGGATCACCCAGGCAGACCTGATGTGCGGGGTGCATCCCCCGCATGATAAAACCACCGCCGATGCTATGCTGCTGCGCGGCGAAGGGTTAACCCCCAACCGGCACAACTGCTCCGGTAAACACACCGGTATGCTGGCATTTGCCAAAATGAACGGTGAACCTCTGGATACCTATTTAGAACCAGACCACCCGGTGCAGCAGCGTATCTTGCAAACCTTTGCGGAGATGTGCGGATTATCGGTGGATCAGGTGCAGCTGGGCACAGACGGTTGTTCTGCGCCGAACTTTGCCGTGCCGCTCTACAACGCAGCTTTGGGTTGGGCGCGGCTGGTAGACCCCACCGGTTTGCCTCCGGCGCGGGCCGAAGCCTGCCACACGATCACCCAGGCAATGATGGCCTATCCCTTTATGGTGGCCGGCCCTAACCGCTTCGATACCGCCATAATGCAAGCCGCAGAAGGGCATATTGTTGCCAAGGCCGGGGCAGAAGGCTACGAGGGGATGGGGGTAATGCCCGGTGTGTTGGGCAATGGGGCTAGCGCGCTGGGGATTTCTGTCAAAGTCTCGGATGGAGACGGACGCAGCCGGGCTACGGCGGCAACCTCGATCGAGGTGCTGCGCCAACTGGGCGCCATCGATACAGATGAGCTGGCCGCGTTACAGGATTACGGGCCTGTGCGAGAGATCAAGAATTGGCGGGAGTTAGTCGTTGGGGAGATGCACCCGGTATTTTCTTTGAATTTAAATTAATAAGACGCGTAGATTTTTTACGATAGTGTGTGAGCGAGTGAAGTGATTGGAAGATGGGTATGAGTGACGCAAAAGAGATGGAAAGACTGGCAGCCAAGGCTTTAGCCGTGCATGAGAAACTCCTTGAGTTTTACGGCACTCCGGAGTGGCGCAACCCGCTGCCGCCGATTGACGAACTGGTCTCTACTATCCTGTCGCAAAATACCAACGATGTGAACCGCGATAAAGCCTTTGATTCTTTGACGGCCAAGTTTTCCAGCTGGGAAGAAGTGCGCGACGCGGACACGGATGAAGTGATTGAGGCGGTGCGGATTGCCGGTCTGGCAAACCAAAAAGGGCCGCGCATCCAAAACGCACTGCGGCAGATCACGGAAAAACGCGGCGAATTGAACATCGACTTTTTAAAGACATATTCCAATCAAGAGGCCATGGATTGGCTGACCCAGTTCAAGGGTGTCGGCCACAAGACTGCTTCTATCGTGCTCCAGTTCTCGCTGGATATGCCCGCCTTCCCGGTGGATACACATGTGCACCGCATCACCGGACGCCTGGGGCTGCGTGAAGAGAAAATGAACCCGGATAAAACCCACGTGCTGATGGAAGAATTACTGCCCCCGGAGACCTATTACGCAGGACACCTGAACCTGATCCGGTTGGGGCGCGAAATTTGCCACGCGCGTAAGCCGGACTGTCCGGCATGCCCATTGACCGAGTGGTGCGATTATTATGCCCACGAATATTCTAATGAGTGATTTCTATGACCGATAAAAATTCCCCCGCCCACCAATCGATTAGCGATGCCAAAACACATTTACAACAACTGCTAGACTCTTCCCTGCCGGAAGAAGCGCAGGCGCACCTGCAAGCCGCCCTGGCCGCGTTGGATACGGCCGAATCTGAGCTGGATAACCAGGCGGATTCGTTCAACCTGGATAAAGCCAAATTTGTTTCCAACGTCACCCACGAACTGCGCATCCCGATGACCTCGATCATGGGGTATACCGACCTGCTGCGCAAGGGGATGATGGGCGAGATCAACGAGAACCAGCGCAATTTCCTCAACATCATCCGCGAGAATGTTACCAGTATGTCCAAGCTGGTCTCTGACCTTTCTGATATTTACAAGGCGACCAGCGGCCGCTTACATTTGCAGCTGCAGCCGGTTTCCGCCGCTTCTGTTTTGGATAAGGCCAGAGAAGAAGTGGATTCTTTCCTCACACTGCACAGCCAGACGTTAGAGGTGCAGATTGGCGCAGGCCTGCCGTTGATCCAGGCCGACCCGGAACGGGCTGCCCAAATGGCGCGTTACCTGATAGAAAATGCCTCGATGTATTCCAAGGATGGCAGCATTATTCGCATTCAGACCGAGCAGCAAGCAGGCATGGTGCGTTTCCTGGTGGTGGATGAAGGTATTGGGGTCGCTCCCGATGACCAACCATTGATCTTTGACCAGTTCTACCGCTCTGAGGCGGAAGAAGTGCGCGCTCGCAAGGGCTGGGGGCTGGGGCTGAGCGTGGTGAAAACGCTGGCAGGCCTGATGGGTGGGCAGGCCGGGTTTGAAACCGAACCCGGGGCGGGTTCCACCTTTTGGTTCACACTGCCGGTTGCGGGGGATTAATCTAGGGGAGGTGTTCGGCCATGCTGCGGGTTACGCCTGATGGAGCGGTGACACGGCTGGATTTTTCCCGCCAGTTGTTTGGCCGCCCGCTGTACTGGACAACTGCCTATTATCTGGACGGCACCCTGATCGATACCGGCTGCCGCCATACAGCCCCCGAACTTCTCGAATTTCTCCAAGATAAACCTGTTAGCCAAATCATCGCCACCCACCGCCACGAAGACCATATTGGCGGCTGCGGGGCGGTGCAGGCGCGTTACCCGCAGGTGAAACTGTATGCACCCGGCGATACGCTGGATGTGCTGGCCGACCCGCACAACGCTATGCCGCTCCAGCCGTACCGCCGTTTTATCTGGGGTTGGCCGGAGACCGCACAGGGGGAATTGCTGCGTGAGGGGGATGTGGTGGAAACCGGCTGCGGGGATTTGCAGGTAATTGCCACCCCCGGCCACACACCCGATCATCTCGCTTTATTTCAGCCGGAGCATGGCTGGCTGTTCACCGGTGACCTGTTTGTGGGGGGCAAGGACCGGGCGCTGGGCGCCGGCAGTGATATTTGGGGGATCATCGCTTCTTTGGAGAAGATCGCACAGTTGGACGCTGCCGTGCTGTATCCGGGCAGTGCACGCGTGCGCCGCCACCCGGCCGAGGCGTTGGCGGAAAAGATCGCTTACCTGAAAGGTTTGGCGGAACGGATTTTAGCGCTGCACGAGCAGGGTAAAAGCGAGCGGCAAATTGTGCGTCAGGTGTGCGGGCCTACCATGCAGATCGAATGGGTTACCGGCGGGCATTTCTCGCGGCGGCATTTGGTGCGTTCTTACTTGCGAAAGGGGTAGGGGGTAACCTATTTATATAAGATTCCTCTTCGCCTTTGCCCGGCAAAGTCTCATGTTGTCATTCTGATGGAAGCGCACCGGCGTGCGCTGACGGAAGAATCTCGAAGCTGAACGATGTCTCCCAAAACAAAATCTGTCGCCAAACCATGTTTTTGCATTCTTTGACGGCCAACATACTTTGAGAAACGAGCACCCTTATCGAGATTCCTCTTTGCCTTTGTTCCACAAAGCCTCATCGGAATGACATGTCAAAGTCGTATGTTGTCATTCTGAGAGAAGCGCATCGGCATGCGCTGATGGAAGAATCTCGAAACTGAACGATGTCTCCCAAAACAAAATCTGTCGCCAAACCATGCTTTCTGCACTCATTGCCGACGAACACACCTTGAAAAATATGTAGTCTTATCGAGATTCCTCTTCGCCTTTGCCCGGCAAAGTCTTATCGGAATGACATGTCAAAGTAGTATGTTGTCATTTTGATTGAGCCGATCGCTAGATCGGGGAAAGAAGAATCTCGATGTGTTCGCTTCTCTATTTATAGTCAGTCGACGAGTCATTCCTGATCTGGCAATGTGAATAAAAAAAACTTCCAGGGGATGCCTGGAAGTAGATTTGATCGAACGAAATTCGATTTAATAAATAGGTTTGGCTCGCCAACCTATTTATTAACGATGAAATGATTTTTAGTACCAGATGCGGAAAGAGGTGACCGTGGAGGCTTCCAGGTCGTTATACAGCACTTTGACGATCACATTGACCACCCCGATTTGCTCCGAATTGATCGTAAAGCCAACCCTGGCAAGCCCGTATTGATCGGTGGCCACATTCTTGAAGTGGACGATCTGCCCGTTCTCGTACTGCAGGGCGACAGATACGATCCCGCCGGTCAGGGGGGCGCCGTTTTGATCGACCACGATAATATTCACGGATTGGTTGGCATCGTTGGAAACTACGGCCAACTTGGTAAACGCCTTGACTTCAATCTCGCTAATGCTCAGGTTGTATTGGAAGTTGCGGATCGGGTTAGTTTTGGAACTATCGGCTTCCACGCGCTCGAAGTACTTCAACCCCAGGGGCGCCAGGGTTACGCGGGCGCCGTTCGGGTTGTCGGGCATCCATATAAATTGGGCATGTTCAAAGAACTGCACCAGTCGCCCATGCAGCAGCTCGATGGTGGAAACAGGTTTGCCAAATTGGGACTGCCCGCCGTTCTCGGAATAGAACTCCAGGAACTCAAAGCATACCGGGAAGCTCCAGGCTTCCGATTGATAGCAGTTTGGGGTAGCGCCGTTCAGCTCGCGGAGGAATTCGCCGCGCTCGTACATTATCAGCCCCAAAGCCGTGACTTGCACGCGCTCTGTGGGGGCCAGCGTGGGGTGGAATTCAAAGCGAACGTTTTCAAAATACTGCACCATCAATCCCAGGTCAGGGTCCAGGAAAGCCTCGGTGATCGGGCGGCCGTAGACCAGGCGCGCGTTGGGATTGCTGAAATAGAAGTCGTAAAAATCGCCGGTGATGTAGTGCCCGGTTTCCGGGAAATATTCACTATCACCGCTTTGTGCCATTACTGTTTGGCTGAATCCCCCCAGACAAATCAATAATAAGATTAGGATAAATTTCGTCTTTTTCGCCATCGTGTAATCATTATAGAAAAAGCGGGAAAAAAGCACAAATAAAAATGGCATCAGATTCGCCAAAAAGAGGCTTTTTAGGGATAGATTCAGGTAGATTCTGGACGAATCCGCTTAAATTTACCGATTAAGGAGCAAATCTGGCAGAGCGGAAACACTTTCAATGATCTCATCGGCGCCTACCCGGCTGAGTTCCCGGCGGCTGCCGAAGCCGGAAAGCACCCCCACGGTTTGCGCACCGGCAGACCGGCCGGCGCGAATATCCACAGTGGTATCACCGATCATCAGGCAGTTTTCGGGCGGGATGCCCAATTTCTCCGCGCACCAGAAGATGGGGTCAGGCCAGGGCTTGGTATGCGGGGTGGTCTGCCCGGATGCGACGTGCAGGAACATTTCTTCCAACTTATGGAACTGCAAAAAGGCGCGTGTGCCTAATTCGCCGCGGGCGCTGACAATCGTCATGGGGAAGTGCGGACGCAGGGATTCGAGGCCGTCGCGCGTGCCGGGGACCAACGGCAGACTGATCTTGGAGGGGGTTTTGTTTTTGCCGCCTAATTTATCAAGAATGCCGATCATGGTGGCATCCAGCCGCATCCAATCCAGCATGGTGTAAATGGCATTGATCGGTGTATCGAAGGTCATCACGATGCGGCGGGAAGTTTGCTGGTGATCCCAGCGTTTGAAAACCTTGCTGGCCGGTGAAAAGAGGCGCCCGATACGGGCGACATATTGGTCGTCTGTGTCGCGCAGGGTGCCGTCTACATCAAAACAAAGCGCTTGTATTCTGGATACATCTAAGGGCATGGGTTTACACCTGTCTGGAAAATTTGCGTGTGTGGTTTCAGCGGCTGAATTGTACAGGAATTTGGAGGTTCCTGCAAACCCTTGGTGCGGTGGGTAAATTAGGTTACAAATCAATTGGATGGAGCGAGCAGTGCCAGCTTTCTAAATCCGCACTTAGGTGGTTGCCGGGTGAGTGCTTTTCGTGGTATATATGGGGGCATATCGGGGAGGGTTGTTCAAGAGAGGTGTATTTTCCCAACCTGAACAGGCTTTAGGAGATGCCGGAGAAAATATGATGGATGAAGCTCGAATGATCGAGTACGCTTTAGACGGCGATTTAGATGCGTTTAATCGGCTGGTGCTGGAATACCAGGACCTGGCCTATAATGTGGCTTACCGGATGATGGGCGACCAGGATTCCGCCGCAGATATGACTCAGACCGGGTTTATTTCTGCTTACCGGAAATTAAAGACTTTCCGGGGCGGTTCCTTCAAAGCCTGGCTGCTTAGAATTGTGACCAATGCCTGCTACGACGAACTGCGCCGCAGAAAACGACGCCCTACGGTAGCGTTGGAACCGGTTGGCTCGGATGATGAAGAAATTGAATCCCCCACCTGGCTGGAAGACCCCGGCGAATCCCCTGAGGATGCTGCCATCCGGGCAGAACTGAGCCAGGCGATCCAGCACTGTCTGGATGATTTGGATACCGACTTTAGAGCGGTAGTGATCCTGGTCGATATTCAGGGGATGGATTACGCCGAAGCTGCCGAAGCTTCGGATACACCATTGGGTACGATCAAAAGCAGGCTGGCACGCGCCCGTTCTCGCCTGCAGGATTGCTTGAAAGGCTTTGGGGAACTTTTGCCATCCATATTTCGTTTGGAAGGTGAGAGGATTACATGATGTTCAACAAGCAAGAAATGAAAGATTTAGAACTTCTTTCAGCCTATTTAGATAACCAGCTTTCGCCAGAGGCGGAGGGGCGCTTAAAAATCCGCCTGGCAAAAGATGAAGAATTGCAGCAAGCTTTGGAAGACTTGCGGAATACACGCTATGTGCTCCGCAATACGCCCAAGGTAAAACGCCCGCGCAATTTTGTGCTGTCCCTAGAGATGGTGAAACAGCAGCGTTTTGCCTGGGGAATGCGCAGCATTTCCCGGTTTGTGTCAGCGGGGGCAATGCTCATTTTGGTGATGGTTTTTGCCGGGCAGCTCTTTTTCAGCGGTACGTTAGGGCCGGTGACGGTGTACCGGATGGATGAATTATCTTATAAGCGTGCGCCAATCTTTAACGGTGGTTTTGGCGGCGGCGGGGGTGGTGATAGTACATCTAACACCGCGGCCGATGTTGCCGAAGCAGATCAGCCGAACGCGGCCACCGAGGCGGAAGAGCCGATGGCAATGATGCAGGCAGCGGATATGCCTGAAGAAGAAATGGATGCAATCAACGAAGAATCGGTTTCAGGGACGACGACGGATGATGCGGTTACCGAAGAATCCGTTATGGAAGACACTGCCACGGAAGATACGACGGCAGAATATAGTGATGCGGAAGAAACCACTGCCGAGGAACCACAAGATGGGATGGGGGCCGCCGAAGCCACGCCCACAGTACCACCGGAAGAAGTGGTAGAAATTCCGCCTGCCCCTTCGGCTGGCTCCCTGGAACCGACCATGGATAACCGGATGGGTGAAACAGAGAAATATCCGGGGGATGCTGGAGATATGGAAGGCATGGATACTGGCTCTGGCGCTGGACCTTTTGATGGCATGGGAGGAGAAGAGACCATTGTTGAAGACGATGCTGCCATGACTACCGCGGCAGTTGAGGAACCAACGCAGTCCTGGCCGGTGGTTTGGATTGTGGAACTAGGCTTGATTGCCTTGGTGGTAGCCGGCGGGTTCTTGTATTGGTACGCAGGCCGGAAGATCATCTGATAATGTGAAATTTTGACAATGAGAAAATGCCCTGGAAACCTCCGGGGTATTTTTTTATCAATCACCTAATACTGATTTTTGGGAACGCAACCAGGCTTTGGGGTGGATAAAAACAATCGGATTGCATGCGAATATAATAAGGCAGCAGCTTAGGATAAACAGGTTTGGTTTGCCCAACCTAATGAAAGTGAAATAGGCGTGTTTCACTTTCATTTCTGTAGGCGAATTTTACATTGACCCCGGGTGAAATCAATACTATGATTGTTTTACAGAAATCAACCATTTACAATTGAGTCGAGGAGATGATGTAAGATGGGAAAACGATCTATAAAACGATCTTTGCTTCTTTTAGCCAGTGTTGTATTTATCGTACAGTTGGCTTGTAGCTTGGGTGCCGCTGACAATGGAGAGACCCAGCCTGTGGATGATGCTGCTTCGCCGGATTATGCAGCCACCGAACAGGCGTTGAAAGCTACCCAAGATGCACTGGCAAACCAGGCACAGCAGCCTACCAGAGAGATAGTTGCTACCACGGCTGTTCCTCCTACGCAGGTGCCCCCAACACCTGTGCCACCTACACCTGTACCACCTACCAACACCCCTGTACCGACTGCTACCCAGGGCGTAATTACATATAGCTCTGGCGACACAATCTTTTTTACAGATTTTGATGGGGTGAGTGATTGGGATGCCGAATGGGTACATTTTTCGATTCCTGATGATGCCGAATATATCGCCTATAAAGATGATGGGGTGATGCATATCGAAATCCCGACCACCAATACGGAAGTTGTTGTGTTGTATGAGCCGCTTTATTTTGAAAGTGGTTCTGATGTGTATGTGGAAACAAGTTTCCAAAACATGGGCACCCACAATATCAACAATATCAGTGTCATCTGCCGCGCATCTGAGGAAGGCTTCTACGAGTTCAGTATGCTCAGCGGCGGCTTATGGTACATCTGGTACTATGACGGTGCTACTGGGAATTTCCGCTCTTTGAACGATGGCGGGATCGCCGACCTGGACTATGATGCACCGCATACCATTGGTGCTTCTTGTATTGGAAATTCGCTGACCTTCTACTTTGATGGCGAAAAGGTCAAGAATGGCACGATCAAGAATTCGATGCTGACCGAAGGCTGGACTGGTATTTCTGTATATGCGTATGAGTGGAAGGATGTTAAAGTAGATTTCGATTATTTCGGGATCATGGCCCCCTGAAATTGATAATTGGCTAGAGATTAAAACATCAATCCCCTCTGTGAATGCAGAGGGGATTTTGATTGAACTCCGTTCATCCGTTTGATCTTGTAATTAAGTTCTAAAATAAATTGTGAATGACGGGCTAGTGTGACTTTGCCCGGCTGCGGTTGACGAATACCAGCAAGGTGTTCATGCTGAAATTGAAGAAATAGATAGCCGTCTCCACGATCAGTTTGGTGCCAATCACACCCCAGCCCAGCCATTGGGTAAATAGCTCGATCAGCAAGGTAGCCGCCACCCCGGAAAAGGCTACCAAAGCGACATAGCGGGGAAAAGTGACCCGCGGCCTGCGCCGGGAATAAAAGACCTTATACTGCAAGAGCAGGTAATTGACCACCAAAGAAACCAGACGGGCGCCAAAAATACTGAGCGGGATGCTGGCACTGGCTAAGAAGAGCAGATAGAAGATCAGGTAATCGACGGCGGCGGAAACCAGGGAGGCAATTGTGTAGCGGAAAAGCACAAAATAGATTTTGCTGGAGTCGACCAGGATGTTGAAGTGCGAGCCTTTGTTGTCGTCCACATACAGGGTTCGGATGGGCACATCAATCGTCTTGACCCGCTCCCCGCGCGTGATCAGCAGCATCTCGGACTCAAATTCGTACCCGTCGTAAGGGATTTCCAAGCAGGCCGGGATAAAGTCCCGCCCCATGCCGCGCAAACCGGTTTGGGTATCGGTCAGGTTGAGGGCGAAAAAGATGCGGAAGACCCAATGGGTGATGGCGTTCCCAATCCGGCGGTGGAAGACCATTTCTTCAAATTGGCGGGCACCCAACACCAGGGCATTGGGATTCTCTGCGGTGACCTGCGCTACCTTGCGGATGTCTTCGGGGGTGTGCTGGCCGTCTGCATCGGCGGTTACTACGCCTTGGTATTCGGGCAGCTCATCGTAGATGTAGCTCAGGCCGGTTTTGAGGGCTGCTCCTTTGCCTTTGTTTACTTCGTGGGTCAACAAGATAACACCGTCGTGCTGCTGCACGGCGGCGAATGTCTCCGCGTAGGCGGGGCCGCTGCCATCGTCTACCACAACCAACGGCGAAAATTGCTGTCGGAGGAGGCTTTCCACCACTTCGACAAACTCGCCGGAGGGTTTATAGGCGGGGATCAGGACTACAATATTTTCTGTCATTCAGGGGTAAGGACGCGGATGAAATAATAGCGGTTGGCTTCAAAGATGAGTTCATACGCACCTGTCTCTACTTTCGATAGGATTTGGTCTTTAAGCGCCTGGTCGCTGTTGTTGGGCATTAAGATGTAATTGATGTCGGGGTTGGTTTCCATGGCGATGTTGAAAAGCGCCTGGTCACGGAAGGAGATTTTATATCCGGATAGGCCGGGCAGTTCCGCGATGGGGTAATCGGAGAAGACCGTTTCTACCTGCCCTTGTGTTTCAAAGTAATCATACAATAGGGAGTTGATCTTGTTGTCTAGAATGTGGCGTTTCACTTCATCATGCCGGCTCATCAGGCGCACATCGGTGAAATAAAACCCGGCGGCGATGACCGCCGCGGCGGCTAACAAGGGCAGGAAATAGGCACGTGCCCGCCCCAGTCTAAGGCGGCTGAGCAGTTCGGTGCCTGCATCCAACAGTTTGCCGGCAAGCAGCCCGGCTGCCAGCCCCCAAAAGGGGAAAGCCAGGGACAGGTTGCGGGGGTCATAGCTGAAAAAGATCGCCCATGCCAGGTAGTAGGGCAGCACAATGCCGTATACCAGCCAGCGGTAGGGCTTTTCGAGCCAGACACCGCCAATCACGGTCAGGATGAGGATATAGCCGTAGATACCCAGCGAGCGGAAGGCGGCGGTGAACTGTTCCAGGCGGGTTTGTTCGCCGTAGATGCCGCTGGAGACAAATGCCAGGTTCGACTCGAAACTCCCGCTGAGGATACCGGCTTCGACATAGATATACCAGGGGAGGGTGATCAGCAAACTTAGCCCCAGCGGTGCCAGCAGCAAGCGCTGTTTTTGTTTTTTGGTGATCTGTGGGAACTGAGGCAGCACCAGGAAATAGACCAGCACGGGTAGTAAAATGAGAATGTACACCCCGCCTTGTTTGGTGACTGCCGCACCGCCTGCCAGGATCGATGCGATCCATAAATAAGGTTTGGCTTGCTCTGCCTCGGTTTGCCTGCGGGCTTCTAAAACAGCGTAGACGGCGGCAAAAGAGAAAAATGCCAGGGGAATATCGACATAGGCGGTATTCATGTAGATGCCCGTAAATTCTTTGATGATGAACTTGGTGGCAATGATAGCGGCAAAGTAACCGATGGTGCGGTGCTGCAAGGCCAGGTCAAACAAGAACAGCAAGATCGCCAGGGTGAACAGGCTCATCAGGGCGGTGCTGAAAAACTGCATTTCCGTGCTGCCCATCAACAGGTAGGAGACAGAAAGATTGATCGGGATCAGTTGGGGGTATTCCCAGGTTTTATAGGGGACGGCATTAGCCGCCCATTCTTCTGCCCAGGCATTCCAGGAGACCACCGCGTCCCATTGGTCTATCACCGCACCAACCCCGTTGAACAATACTTTGACACCCCACCACAGCATGGAAAGCGCATAGACTACCAGGGCAATGGTGACCAGCGTTTTTAGCAGAGCAGCGACAGGGTGCGTTTCTTCCTCTTTTTGCTTGGGGGTGAAGGCGTGGGCTAAGGCGTGCAGCTGCGCCAGCGCTTTTTGTGCGCCAATACCGATCGGTTTGCGAAGTGTGTGCCGGTATAAATAAATGGCGGCCAGGACTTCTAAGGCAAAAATCGCCCAGGCAACCGGGCGGGTATAGAGATGCAGGGTGGTGAGCAGCAGTACCCCGGCGTATGTGGCTGTCAGACTGATGCCAAAGGTGAACAGGATGGCAGGGATCAGGCGCCACTGCGCCTTGAAGATGCGCATCACGAGCAGCCCTGGCAGGCAGGTTGTTTGGATTAAGCCCAGTATGCCGGGAACGAACATGGATATTCCTTGTGCTGGTTAAGTGACATCGCTAGTTATTTTACAATACTTTGGGTATGGCTGGACGATTGATTTGCCGCGGGAGGTCGTTGTCTGCTAAGATTGTCCTGAAGATGGATTTGATTATCCCGTGAAAATGATAAAATACACTATCTAAACGGAAACCGTAAACTGCCCAATAGGAGAGTTAAATGACCGACCCAAGAATGAAAAAATTGGCCGACATCTTGGTAAATTATTCTATTCAGGTACAACCCGGCGATTGGGTGTATGTGAATGCCAGTATTGTCGCAGAACCTTTGCTCAACGAAGTCTACCGGGAAATCACCAAAGCGGGTGGCAATGCCACGGTAAACATTTACAGCGATGAGATCAATGAGATTTTCTATTCCGAAGCTGGCGAAGACCAGTTGAAGTTTATCTCTCCTACCACCGAACTGCTTTACAACAAAGCAGATGCGCTCATCCACCTGCGCGGCGCCAGCAACACGCGTGCCCTTTCCGGGGTAGACCCGAAGAAACAAGCTATGCGCGCCAAATTCACCAGCAGCCTGATGGAAACCTACATGGCCCGCTCTGCTTCTAACGAACTGCGCTGGGTGCTGACCGATTATCCCTGCCCGGCCTTTGCCCAGGAAGCAGATATGAGCCTGAGCGATTTTGCCGACTTTGTGTATGGAGCGACCTACGCCGATACAGATGACCCGGTAGGAGAATGGACCCGCATTCACAACGAGCAGCAAAAAGTGGTCGATTGGCTGGAAGGCAAGAAAATCGTGACCGTGAAAAGCCCGAATGCGGACCTGACCCTGTCGATTGAGGGACGCACTTTTGTCAATTCGGACGGCAGGAAGAACATGCCCAGCGGCGAGGTCTTTACCGGGCCGGTGGAAGACTCTGCCAACGGTTGGGTATATTTCACTTATCCTGCCATTACCCACGGGCGCGAAGTGGAAGGTGTGCGCCTGGAGTTCAAGGACGGGAAAGTGGTGAAGGCCAGTGCGGAGAAGAACGAGGAATTCTTACTCACGCAATTGGATACAGACGAAGGCGCTCGCTATCTGGGTGAATTTGCCATTGGCACGAACTACGGCATTAAGAAATTCACCAAGAGCATTTTGTTCGATGAGAAGATCGGCGGTTCGTTCCATATGGCCGTGGGAGCCGGCTACCCGGAGACCGGCAGCGTGAATAAATCCAGCATTCA
Source organism: Anaerolineales bacterium (assembly GCA_963675375.2). Classification (GTDB taxonomy): domain Bacteria; phylum Chloroflexota; class Anaerolineae; order Anaerolineales; family UBA11579; genus UBA11579. The sequence goes on from OY776212.2 coordinate 1,114,169, forward strand.
CTGGGACTTCATTTGCGATATGCGCCAGGACAGCGAAATTCGTGTGGATGGCGATCTGCTGTATAAGGATGGAAAATTCCAAATTTAGGTTTGGACGATAGGACGATAAGTAAAAAACGAGCAATCACCTTCTCAGGCTGTACTTTGTTCTTGGGAGGGTGATTGCCTTAGGGCTGAAAAGGGCGGAAAAGCGATTGGATTTGACCGTAAATAATGCAGTTTGATCGAAAAGATCAGTGAATTTATCCGTGTCATTTTTGCGATAAAAACAAAAAATTCAAACAACTTTAATACAGTTTCAATACAAAAATAAGACAAAAAACAGATATACTGCGCGGAAATAAAACAAGACCATACCAGGTCTGTTTTAGAAGACTGAACAAAGTTCAGCATATCAAATTGATATACGTCAATTTGAACAGTCAATTGGCATTTTATAAGGAGATTGCCATGTCTAATTCTAAATGCCCGATGTGCGGTGCAAATGTTAGCGTAGCCTCAAACGCCAAAGAGGGTGATCTAGTCTACTGCGATGCATGTGATGCAGAATTGGAAATTGTAAGTTTGAAACCCCTTGAACTCGATTGGCCTCTAGATGATTATGAAGAATTCGAAGAAGACGATTACTTCGAAGAAGAGGAAGATTACGAGTATGACTATGATGAGGAGTACGACGACTGATCGAGATACTCTTTATTAATACCTTTCAATTGAATAAAAAGCAGCCGCCGAGAACCGGCGGCTGTTCTTTTTTTGATCAAACAGAGTTTGATTGAATAAATATGAGCGGCACACAAGCCTTTCGCGTGGGCAAAAAGGACGAAAAACCTAACTTTTTTGTTATGAAACTCCCACACGTCTGTCACTTGCAAACATTGTTGAGTGTGCTATATTGGTACCTATATGAAAAACACCTGGCTGCTCATTCCAATCCTGATTGGGGTGCTGCTGGTGCTGGGATTTACCTCCCCTCAATCGGCAGTGCTTGCCCAAGCAGTAACTTCCTCCCCCACGCCTACGACGACTGTTACCCCTGCCAATACCGCTACCAGCACCACAACCCCTACACCTACCTACATCCCTACCCCCACGCCTACTCAAATCCCTATTTCGGCCGATACCGGTTTGCCGGTGGTGATCAACCTGGTAGAGAGCGGTTTGCCGGACGACGGGTACGGCCCAGACCGTTACCCGGTGTACATCAACCCCCTGACAGGGTTGGTGGTCTCCGATCCGCAGATATTTGAGCGGCGGCCGGTGGCGATCAAGGTGACCAATCACCCGCGCTATGTGCGTCCGCAGTCTGGGCTTTCTAAAGCAGATTTGGTGTACGAATATTACATGGAACAGGGCATCGCCCGCTTTATTGCCGTGTTTTATGGGCAGGATGCCGAGAAGGTGGGGCCGGTGCGCTCCGGGCGTTTGTTTGACGAACACATCTTCCGCATGTACAGCGCTTATTTCACCTTTGGGTATGCAGACACGCGCGTAAAAGCCTATTTTGACAGCCTGGAAACCGAGATCGTCAACAGCTTTGTGCTGGAGAACGACCTTGATCACGCCAGGAAATGCGGGGTATCTGCCCCCAGCCGGTTGTGCCGCGACCCGGAGTTGGAAGGCTACAATACCATGTTTGCCAATACCGAAGAAATTCAGGCTTATTTTGACCGCGCCTATGGCGATAATGACCGCCCGGATCTTTCGGGGATGTATTTCTCCGATCATGTGATGCCCAGCATTGACCCGGCAGCGATCGTCAAAATCCGCTTTTCTCCCTCGATGTACAACTATTGGGAATACGACCCGGTCTCCGACCATTACCTGCGCTGGCAGGAGATGGAAGGCAATGCGGACGAGACCTTTGAACGCTACGCGCCGCATTTTGATGTGCTCACCGGCGAGCAGTTGAGCGCCGCCAATGTGGTCGTGCTGTATATCAACCATAAATACTTTGCTTACACCGAAGGCTCGGAGATCATGGGGATGGATTTCAACGGCCGCGGGCAGGCCTGGGTGTTCCGGGATGGGTTTGCCTACCCGGCAGAATGGGTGCGCCCTGGCGATGGCGGCGTGCTGCGCCTGTATACCCCCGATGGAGAACCTTTCCCGCTGAAACCGGGGCAGACCTGGTTTGAGGTGGTCAGCCAATATACCGATTTCCAGCGCGATGGACAGACCTGGTATTTCCATTTCCAAACGCCGCCGGTGTCCTATGGGCGTGTGTATTTGATCGATCCCGGGGTTAGCCCCCTGGAGTGGTTCTACGAATTCCAGAACCCGGGCAAGATCATGCCCTGGAATGGGGTGATTGATACACCCACCCCGACCCCGCAAGCGACAGACACCAATTGACAATTCCCCAGGGGGATTAAGGGAAACTAAGAATCGGATAAAAATTATCCAAATATTGCTACAATCAAGTCACCAACTACCTGTGGAGGTGACCGATGAGCGAGCAGCAAAAACCGTGTGCCGCACCCGAAGCGCGCCAGTTTGACTTTTGGCTGGGGGCGTGGGACCTGACCTGGGGCGAAGACGGCCGCGGCAGCAACACGATCACATCGAAGTTTGACGGCTGTGTGATTGAGGAAAACTTTGACGGCGCGCCGTCAATGGATTTTCGCGGGATGAGTGTGTCGGCTTACAACCCGCAGATCAACAAATGGCAGCAGACCTGGGTGGATAGCCAGGGTGGGTATATCCATCTGACCGGTGAATTTGCCGATGGGAAGATGATCCTGGTCAACCAGCCGCCCACCAGTGACGGCGTTTTGCTGTTCCGGATGGTGTTTTACAACATTGAAGCCGATTCGCTTGATTGGGATTGGGAGCGTTCGGAAGATGGCGGCAAGACCTGGGCGCTGCGCTGGCGCATCCATTACCGGCGTAAAAAAAGCTGACCCATACAGGCCAGCTTTTTTAGTAAGTGTACGCTGCCGGGCTAAAATTCCCAGCTTTGCAGCTTGGGGATCACGTCGTAATCGGTCATGTCCAGCTTGAGCGGTGTGATCGAGACGTAGCCGTTTTCGATGGCGTAATAGTCGTGGTCTTTGTCCAGTGCAGCGGTGGGGTATTCGCCGCCAATCCAGTAATAGGGCGAGCCTTTCGGGTCCTGGCGGGTGACCAACTCGTCTTTATAGATGCGCACGCCCTGCCGGGTGATGTGATAGCCTTTGATCTCCTCATCGGGCAGGTTAGGTACGTTCACACTCAGGGTCAGGCGGGGAGGCAGGCCATTCTTCATCACCTTTTCCGCAATCTTGCGGGCGGCATGGGCAGCCGGGCCGTAGTCGCGTTCCCCGGTGAACGAGTCGGTGGTATGCAGCGAAACCGCAATCCCCGGCACAAGGGCAATGGCGGCTTCCATTGCGGCGGTCACCGTACCGGAATAGGTTACATCGTCCCCGATGTTGGCATACGGGTTGATCCCGGATACCACCAAGTCCACATCTTTGACCAGCCCCAACAGCCCCAGGGCAACGCAGTCGGAGGGGGCACCGTCACTCATCAGGGCTGGCGTGCCGTCTGCCAGGGTGGTGGCGCGCACGCGCAGCGGCCGGTGCATGGTTTTGACATGTCCGCTGGCCGACCAGTTGCGGTCGGGGGCCAGTACGCTTACCTTGCCGAGTTTCTTCATTTCTTGTGCCAGCGCCAGTAATCCCGGCGCATGGACACCATCATCGTTGGTTACCAAAATATGCATGAGAATCCTATCTTGTTTGTTTTGTTTGGCTGAACGAAGTTCAGTTTATTCAATGTATGTCGTTTGCTGCCTACATGTATTCATTGTCCGAATGACATTCGGTTGTTAGAAAAAATCACTTCGCCGAAAGGGAAACCTTTTGGGCGTGATTTTGTTATTATACTTGTAGGTGGTAGGATTTATCCATTAGAATATTGGAAACCCATTTTGAAACTCAACAACCGATAACCAACAACAGAAGATTATTATTGCTTTCAGGAGAAGTGAAATGTCAGATTTAGCGCATGCTTGGCTTCGACCGATTCAGATCAACTTTCAGCCGGGCACCCAAACGCCGCTGTTAGAAGAAGTTTCTCAAAAATTGCTGGATGCCTTTGCCCGGCAGGGGCATGCGGTGCAGGCTGCCCCGGATGAAGATACCGATGTACTGCTGACCACCGCCCGTTTTGGCGATGTATTCGGCTGGCGCAAGGCATTGATGTTCACAGGGCGGATTCGCTTTAAGCTGGCCCACAACCCGCGGGCGGTCACCCTGGTGCAAATTCTGCGCAGTGAGTTCGATGAGATCATGGCGCATTTCAAAGAGGCCTTGGCGCAGGAACCGTTCAACCGCCAGGACTTTGAATATGAGGGGTTGGCCGCAGCAGCACCGGATGTGTTGGTGGAGCAGGGACGGCGCGGCGGCCCGATGCTGTCGCTGATCCGTTTGCTCCAGGCACAGTTGAAGTGCATTCGTCTGCTGCTGTTGGTGGGGGACGAACAGCCGGAGCGTGTCTACCATATTGACCTGGTCGGGGCGCACCCCTACACCGAATATGACCCGGACGAAGAAGAGTTTTACCGGGATATTGTTTTGCGAACGGTGACTTACGAGAGCACCTTTGAAATTACCAAGCACGAAGCGGTGGGAGAGTTGATCCCCGAAGATGTTTGGCAGGAACTGCCCAGTGTCTCGGCCATGCAGCGTGCCGGGCAGGAAATGGGCAAGCGTGCCTTTTTTACCGATATGCTGCGGATTGAAGACCTGGTTTCTATCCCCGGGTTGAGCGACGCGATTGCCGACCAGTACAGCGAAGGCTGCTTTGCCACCTGGGAGCCGCATCTGCCCGCTTTGATCGCTACGATCACGGGAAGTGCCCGCCCGGTAGACAAGGGCAACATCTCCCAAAATGACCTGGCTGCGATTGTGGGTGTGCGCCCCGATGGCATGGGGGCACAGGTGCGGCATGTGGCCGGTGGTGAAAACATTTCCCCCTCTTCGGAGGCGGTGGAAATGATCGATATGGATGGGGTGCTGCCGGTTGTCCGGTTGGAGGGGATCCCCGGGGATGTGCCGGTGGTGCGTTCCAAGCTGCACGGGCACCGCGGGGTGCAGTCCTATGATCCCCGCTACGTGGAATATGCGCCCCTTGATGCGCCGTATTACCATTACCTGGTGTCTTGTGCCACCGAGGCGCAGGCACGCGGTATCAAAGCGGCTTTTGGCCGGGCAGAAAGCCTGAACAACCCGGCAGACCCGCGCATGGTGGCTTTCACCGTGCTGCCCGGGCATGGCATTGTGATTGCCGAAAAGTGGGACGCTTCCAGGCAGCCCTTCCAGTTGATCTGGGAGTACATGGACAGTGGGTGGTTGAATATTACCCGTTTGGTGCCGCAGGGTGAGGTGATTTACCAGGCTGGGCCAGATGGGAATATGGTATTGATAGAATAGGGAAAATAATTAATTTATCGGATGTGCTGGCCCGATGATTGGTTTCTACAGCGCATGCGGTTTGGAGGTATAGGATGGGTGCCTGGGATACGGGCAGTTTTGACAATGATGATGCCATGGATTGGCTTTATGATTTGGAAGACGCCCAGGATTTTTCGTTTCTGGCAGAGGCTTGCGAAACAGTAAAAGACCAGCGAGGGACAATGCCGGAAGCAGGCGATTGTGCGGCTGCGATTTGTGCGGCGGAAGTGGTAGCTGCTTTGATGGGCAACCCGGGGGATGATCTCCCCGATGAAGTATTGGCCTGGGTGGATGAGATGCCAGACCCTTCGGACGCACTCAGCCAGATGGCGCGCGACGCGCTGCATATCGTGCTGACCCGCTCGGAACTAAAAGCGCTGTGGCAGGAATCCGATCAATATGAAGAATGGCGGGCAGGGTTGGAAAACTTACAGGAGCGGCTGAGAGACGACTAAAGGGGGGAACCGGGAAATCTCCCGGTTCCTAATTTTAGCGGTTCTCTTTATTGACCCCAATCCATAAATGGTGCACTAACACGGATTCGCTGGCTTTAACATCCAGGGGGGCTTCGATGGTTTTCATTTCCCCAAGCATTTTGGGGTGTACAAAGCAGGTATCCGGGGTCTGACCGTATTTCTTCTTATAGTACTTGGCCGCCTGTTCAATCTTGTGGGGTAAATCCACTTTGGGGTCATTGTCGAACCATAACATGCCTGAAATCATTTCTTTCTCCTATCTTGTAAAATCGTCATTTTCAATGTCTTCTGAGCGCAGCATCCAAATCTTGAAGGATTGTCCACTGGTGCGTACGTAGAACTGCTCGCCCGGCTCCAGGTCGGAGAGATAGCTGCGGCTTAACCCTGAAAGGTAGCGGGCCAGGTTGGGTTGGCTGATGCGCCCCAAAATGCGGGAGGGGAAGCGCTCGATGGTGGGCATTACGTTTTCTGCCAGGTAGGTGCTTTCTACCGAGGCAAATACCCACAAGCCGTAGGCCGGGCCGTTCTCCACCAGCCAATCTAAATGCAGGCGGGCTTGTGGCCCCAAAGCCTGCCAGAGCAAGTCCAGGCCGTCAATCGCAAAGAGATGCACCGGCGCAATCGCGCCGGTATGCTTGCGCTGTAAGACCAGGTTGACCATTTCTTCCAGCACGACTTTGATCTCCGGGCGGTAGGGTTCGTAGCTGATCTTAAAGCTCGGCTGGCGGTGGAAATACAGCAGGTCATCGGCATGGGGGGAGATGAGGTGCAGGTTGACTTCTTGTGTTCGGTTGGCTTTGAAGGCTGCCGTCAAGATGCTGTGCAGCATTACGGTGTTATCGAACCCATTGTCTCCGGCGATCAAGAACGAACCGGCATCCGGCTCGGTCAGATCAAGCACCAGGGGTAGTTCGTCTTCGCACAACCCCAGGAAGAGAGAGAATGGGGGCAGTCCGCGTTGTTTTTTGAGGATTACTTCCAGGCTGGGGAGGTGCTGTGGGTCAATGCGGCGTTTTATCCGGTATGGGAAGGCGTCAAACCCCTCGGTGGTGTAAGATTTTTCGAGAATAGCCATATCTACCTACCTTTTAATCCCGAATGGATTTTCGGAAGACCAAAGCGTTGTGTTTGGTCATTGAGAACACTTGTTCTATATTTTAGCACAAGTGTTCTGTGATAGCAAGAATTTTATGTGAGTGTTTTTTTTTACGGATAGAAATGGGGGATTGGGCGGGGAGACCCCGCCGCTACAATGAGTTTAATGGATTTGTGGTGTTGCTGACATTTATATACAACCTCGCGCTCTACCCGTAGGGGCGTCCCACGGGACGACCGCAAAGGAGCGGCAAGTGGGATAGAGGGCCTGCGGTAAAAAACATGACCGGAGGTACGGTTTACTGCTGGGGGTTTGCTGAGTTTGGCAATGTTTTGCGGTCGAAGCAGGCTTCGACCCTACGGATAGAAATGGGGGATTGGGCGGGGAGACCCCGCCGCTACGATGAATTCAATAGATTTGTGGTGTTGCCATTTATATACATTCTTGTGATCTACCCGTAGGGGCGTCCCATGGGACTACCGCAAATGAGCGGCAAGTGGGATAGAGGGTGTGCGGTAAAAAAATTATGGCTTGGATGAGCGGTTTACTGCTGGGGGTCTGCTGAGTTTGGCAATGTTTTGCGGTCGAAGCCTGCTTCGACCCTACGGGTAGAGGTGTGAGATTGGGGCGGGGAAACCCCGCCGCTACATCTATTTCAATTTCAAAACTACAAAACTACAAAACCACAAAACCACAAAACCACCCAACTAATAAACTACTCAACTAATAAACTACCCCCTAATCTTAACCTTTCCTAAGAATCAGCTGACCTGTTTGAATAAATCTGACAGGTCGGGTAGAATTAAGCCCACTTAAAGGAGCAAAAATGGCAAAAACCCCTACTCGTGCACGGGTGAACCCCGACAAAATCAATACCACCCCGCTGCGCCGCCCCGATTGGATCCGCGTGCGCGCCCCGATGGGTGAAACCTACGAAGAACTTAAGACCCTCATGCGCAGTAAATCGCTCAACACGGTTTGCGAAGAAGCTATGTGCCCAAACCTGGGGGAGTGTTGGGGGTCTGGAACCGCCACCTTTTTAATGCTGGGGGACGTATGCACCCGCAGCTGTGGATTCTGTGACATCAAACACGGTAAGCCGGACAGTCTGGACTGGATGGAGCCGCTGCGCGTGGCACAGGCCGTGGCAAAGATGAAGCTCAAACATGCTGTAATTACCAGTGTCAATCGCGATGAGCGCAAAGACGGCGGTGCGCCCATCTTTGCGATGGTGATCAAAGCGATCCGAAAAGCCCAGCCGGGCTGCTCGGTGGAAGTGTTGATCCCGGACTTTAAAGGCAGTGTGGAGGCTTTACAAATTGTGATGGAAGCCCGCCCGGAAATCCTCAACCACAATGTGGAGACCGTGCCGCGCTTGTTCAAGCAGGTGCAGCCTCAGGATAATTACGACTGGGCGGCCGCCACCCTGACCAACGCCAAGAAGATCGACCCCGAAGTGCTCACCAAATCCGGCATTATGGTCGGGTTGGGCGAAACGATGGAAGAGATCGAAGCCGTGATGCGTGACCAGCGTTCTTGGGGTGTGGATATTCTCACCATTGGGCAGTATTTACAACCCAGCAAAAAGCATTTGCCCATCGACCGCTACTACACGCCGGAAGAATTTGCCCATTTGAAAGAGTATGGAATGGCACTTGGCTTCCAATGGGTAGAAAGCGGCCCGTTGGTACGTTCTTCATACCACGCCGCCGATCAGGTACGCGCTTTAAGCGTAGTGCACCGTAAATTGTACGGCGAAACTGCTTAAAACCCCCATTTTTTGATCAAAATATGCCCCTGGAAGCGATTTCAGGGGTATTTTTTGTATACCACTGGGACTTAAGACCTGTACCATAAATCGTATAACCGCCCTATACTAATGTCACCAATTCAATGGATTTATCCTATGGAGGTAGAGAAAAATGTCTGAAGAGACTACTACAGGAAATAATAATCGAACGTTGTTGATTGTGTTGATCGCGGTGGTGGTTTTGCTGCTTGCCGCGGTGGCCTTCTTCTTGTTAAGAGGAGATGGTGTGCTGGGCGGTGTTTTGGGCGGGAATGATGTGTCCCAACCGCATTTCATCACCCAGATGAACAATATGGTGCTGCGCCCGCAGGACTTTTCCAATAATTACCAAATTGCCGCAGCCGGGGACAGCCGTTTTGATAATGATGAAGCATCGGGCGCTTTGGGGGCGGAAAAAGGCCGGGCGTACATTATGGCAACCGGGCGGGTAGACGGCTGGGACCTGTATATGGAACGCAGCGACCCGCAGGCGGTTGGCCCGGAATCGATCCGCAGCCGGGTAGAGATCTACGAAACCTCGGACGGCGCTTCGGCGGCCCTGAGCGATGAATACTTCTGGGCCTACAATGATGAAAGCAAAGCCCCCGACGAGTTCCTGGATAAGAACTGTAATGTGGGCAATGAGTGCATTTCTTTCAAGTATATTGAAGCCAAACCGGGTTCTGGTTCCGTGGTGGAGCGCTACGATGTGGCTTTCCGCTACCGTAACACCCTGGGCTGGGTCTTCATCAAAGGTCTGGAAGGGGAAGTGTCGGAGCAAATGGCGCTGGACTATGCCCAAATGGTGTTGGCTCGGATCGAAGCCATCCAATAAGTTTGGTCGAACAAAGTTCGACTGAACAAAGTTCGACTGAACTCCGTTCAGTTTAATAAAATTCGGTTAGTCAGAGTGAGAGGTTTGCCTCTCACTCTGATTCTTTAAATTTGTGGTTCACTGCCCTGTTCTCCGCTGTTTCCGGCAGTAGAAATGGGTGTAAAACTGGCAAAATCTACCGGAAGATGCTATATTCGTCCTGAATTTATCTGGCTTACATTTGATATAGGAGGAATGAAGATGAGAAAATTTGCCCACAGCTCTGCTTTTAAATTTTTTACCCTGATGATGGCATTGGTAGTCTTTTCTGCCTGCGCTTTCCTCAATGGTGCCAAGCAAGCGGTTGAAAACTCGGCAGATCAACCTGCCGTAGAAGAACCAGCAGCAGAACAACCGGCTGCGGAGGAACCGGTCGATCAGCCGCCAGCGGTGGAAGAACCTGCCGAAGACACTAATCCACCTATGGAAGAACCGGCACAGGAAGAGCCTGTTGAAGAAGCAGTCCTCACCGCAACCACGGAGCCGACCCCAGAACCTGCCGAAGCAGCGCCGGCTGAACCGCTGGATACAGCCCGGCTGCTGCCGGCACTGAATATGATCGTGCTTCGTCCGGAAGATATAAAGAACGACTATACCTTGGTAAACGACCGTGAAGTGGACAACGACCGGATTGTTACCCAGATGGATTGGGCAGATGGTCGCCAGTACAACGCCATCACCGGCCGCTTGAATGGTTGGAATACGTACATGGAACGCGCCAACCCCAACGACTATGCCCCCATTTCGTACCGCACCAAAGTGGAAGTGTACGAGACGATTGAAGGCGCAGCTAAGGCTATGTCGCCGGATTGGCTGTTCATTTATTACCAGGAAGAGTTTGCCAACGCCTCTGTAGACGATAGCTGCACAATTGGTGATGATTGCATTTACCTCTACAAAGAAGAGGTTGTGCCGGGCACCGAAGATGTGCGCGTTGAATTTCATATCATCTACCGCTACCGGAACGTGGTGGTGTACGCTTTTGTGATTGGTTTCGAAGGGGAAGCCGTGCAAGACCATCTGGTGGAGGTAGCAGATTTACTCTTATCCCGCCTGGAGCAATATCAATAAAATTTATGAATTGAGTATTTTTGTTCAGTCAATTACAGAAACAGCCCTGTTATCACACAGGGCTGTTTTTATATCCATCAAATTAGGGGTGGATGATCGATCAAGCAGCGCTCACCAGCAGGGCAAGGAGTAAAGCAAACATGAGGATGCTGCTGGAAACAAAGGCAAATGAACCAAAGGCTTTCCACATGCTGAACTGCTGTGTTTCCGATAAGCCGATCACCACGATGACGAAATAATAGATTGAGCCGATCAAGTTAAAAACGGACTGCCAGGCGACCAATCCCGTTCCCAAGAAACTGGCGGCGAACCCACTGCCGGATAAGATTGCCTGTGGGCCTGGGTCAGAGAGGGTGAACACTTTGTTGCCAAACATGGCGAACATGGGGACCAGACCGATAAAAGACATCACACTCATCGGGATACTGGCCCAGGCCAGCAAGCTGCGCAGGTGTTCGCCGGTGGCCTGCCCGCCCAACATTTTTCCAATCATCTCCAGCAGCCAGGCAGTCAGGTAAATGCTGATGTAACCTGCCAGCGGCCCGCCGATCAAGATCAGGATGGCGATTTCCTGGGGGGTAAACGTGTCTCCTAAAGAGCCGCTGACCGCAGCCGCGATCATGCGGATGAAGCCATAAAAAAGCACCAGAGCTAAAAAGTTTTGTTTTGGGTCGGTGTCAATGATCTCTCGGATGGTTTTGCGCGGCTGTACCCAGATGCGCCACCAGGGGTTGAGAGACTTTCCGACGATTTCTTCACTCATCTTATTGCTCCATTTGAGACAGCAAGGTTGGTAAAGGTAAATCGGCTAAAGAATTGACCACCATGTCGGCCTGGGAAAAGTCGGAGTGCATGGTGACAGAATTGGGCACCGCAACCACAAACATGCCGGCCCGTTTGGCGGCCAACACGCCGTTATGAGAATCTTCAAAGACGATCACCTGGTTGGGGGAAGCATCCACTTTTTGAGCGGCCAACAGGAATAAAGCCGGATCGGGTTTGGTCTTTTCCACATCCTCGGCAGTGATGATGGCGTCGAATTGCTCCACCAACCCTAAACGGGTTAAATGCCCGGTGACCCAATTCTCCGGCGAGCTGGAAGCCACGGCCAGTTTTAGACCGGCTTGTTTGGCCGCCTGGAAATAGGTTTCGACACCCGGCAGCACCGGCTGGCTTTCTAATACATCCAGGTAGCTTTTTCTGCGGGCGACCCAAATTTTTTCCCGGTCAACGGTGGTGTCGACCAAAGATTCCAGGTAGTCGTGCGGTTCAAAATCAGATTCTGCCGTGCCGCCTACGATCTCTGTCCACTTCTCCAGGGGCAGTTCCACACCATAGGAACGATACACCTCCTGCCAGCTGTGGTAATCGGGGCTTTCGGTATCCAGAATTAATCCATCAAAATCAAAAATCAATGCTTGCATGTATTCACTGCTCCATTCCAATTCAGCTTTCAAGTATACCGCGGAATCATAGGGAAAAGGTTGGATGCAGCGGGGGATACGGAGGCTTTCAGGCGGCTGTCTTCAAGTATAATCAACCTGAAGCGTAATCATACTGTTTGGAGGTGCTTAGGATGGGACGCGGCTTTGATCCTCAATTGATTATTGACCGGTTAGGTTTGGAAACACTGGAAGGTGAAGGCGGCATGTTTGTGCGCACCTACCAATCGGCGGATGAACTGACCCCGGCAGACCTGCCGGAACGCTATAACACCCAAAAACCGTTTTGCACGGCCATTTATTACCTGCTGACAGATACCCCCGACTCTTTCTCGGCCTTGCACCGTTTACCCACCGATGAGATCTACCATTTCTATTTGGGTGACCCGGTAGAAATGCTGCTGCTCTACCCGGATGGCACCGGCAAGCAGATTGTTTTGGGGCGTGATATTCTGGATGGGCAGCATGTGCAGTTTGTGGTGCCGCGCGGGGTATGGCAGGGTTCTCGCTTGGTGCCGGGTGGAAAATACGCCTTGATGGGCACCACCATGTCGCCGGGATATACTCAGGATGATTTTGTCCCCGGCGAACGGGAGGCGTTGACCGCCCAATATCCAACTCAGGCAGAAAGTATTGCGCGGTTGACCCGCATAATGGAGGAATAGCGCATGGATGCAGGAGCACCCCAAACATTGTTAGATTTTACCGGTCAGGTGGTGGTGGTCACCGGGGGCGGGGGGAACCTGGGGGCGGCGATCTGCCGCCGGTTTGCCCAAGCTGGCGCGGACGTGGTGGTTAATTATTATCACAGCCAGGCGGCTGCCCGGCAGGTGGTTGAAGAGATTGAAGGATTAGGACGCCGCGCGGTTGCCGTCCAGGCCGATGTGAGCGAAGAACAGGGCGCGGCAGAGCTGCTGGCCGCCAGTTTGCAGGCTTTTGGACGTGTGGATGTGTGGGTTAACAATGCCGGGAATTACCCGGTGCATGCTTTATTAGAAATGACCGCCGAAGATTGGGATTGGGTGGTCGATGCCAATTTGCGGAGCACCTTTTTATGCACCCAGACGGCTGTCCGGCAAATGGTGGCACAAGGCGGTGGCGGCAGGATTGTCAATATTGCTTCGATTGAAGGCTTGAACCCAGCACCCGGCCACAGCCATTATGTGGCAGCCAAAGCCGGAGTGATTGGGTTTACCCAGGCGGCAGCCCACGAGTTCGGCCCGCAGGGCATCCGCATCAATGCGGTTTCTCCCGGCCTGATCGGACACGAAACCTTAGAAGAAGATTGGCCGGAAGGCGTTTTTGGCTACCGCAAAGCCGCCGCCCTGGGCCGCGAAGGACAGCCCGTAGAAGTGGCGGATGCCTGTTTGTTCCTCGCTTCGGCGGGGGCGCGCTGGATCACCGGGGCGAACCTGGTGGTGGACGGCGGCGTGTTGACCAACCGGGTTTATTAACCTCAACTTTTATAGCGGGGGATTCTTTAGGAGGCATGTATGAAATTTAATGCAGTTAGCAGCCCTTATCTGGTGCCGTTCGATGGGTCTTATTCCTTAGCGCAAACTTCCACCACTCCGCCAGATGGGGCGGGGGATAAGTCGGACAATAAAGACCGTCTTGAAGATTTGGTGGATCAATTCCGCGATCTGCAAAGGGTGTTGTATGCCCACAACCGCTATGCGGTGCTGCTCATCTTTCAGGCGATGGATGCAGCCGGGAAAGACAGCACCATCCGGCACGTGATGACCGGGGTCAACCCCGCCGGGTTTCAGGTGTTTTCTTTCAAGGCGCCCAGCGCCGAAGAATTAGACCACGATTTTTTGTGGCGTACGACCAAACGCCTGCCCGAACGCGGCCGGATTGGGGTCTTCAATCGCAGTTATTACGAAGAGGTCTTGGTGGTGCGCGTACACCCCGGCATTTTATCAGGCCAGCACTTGCCCGAAACCCCAGACCTGGACACCCTCTGGCAGCAGCGCTACCAATCTATCCTGGATCAAGAAGCACACCTGGCGCGCAGCGGTACTTTGATCCTTAAGTTTTGGCTGAATGTCTCCAAAGAGGAGCAGAAGGAACGCTTCCTTTCTCGGCTGGAAGAGCCGGAAAAGAACTGGAAGTTTTCGGTGAAGGATGTGGAGGAGCGCAGCTACTGGGGAGACTATATGCAGGCCTACGAAGAAGCGCTGCGAGCCACTTCCCGGCCGTGGGCGCCGTGGTATGCCATCCCGGCTGATGACAAACCGTATATGCGCCGCATGGTGGCAGAGTTGATCGTGGCAAACTTGAAGGCGCTGGACATGGACTACCCGCGGGTAGACCCCACGGAAAAAGCGCGCTTTGACCAGATGCGCCAGATTTTGGAAGGAGAAACGCAAGAAGATGCCTAAAATGTGCCCGAAGATTATTTTGGAGGGGACCCGGCTGACCCACAAAACCGACATCGCTTTTGCACTCAACGAACATCCCCGTATTGTGGGGCCGCGCAAATACCAATATCATTCCCCGCTTATTTCTGGGGAGTGGTGCGCTTTTACCAATTTTCCCTGGGGGCGCGGGCTGATCAATTTTGAGCCGCAGGAAGAAGCCCTGGCAATGGAAACTTACCATACCTGGGCGCGCCTGTTCGAACTCCAGCGTTATTATTCCTGGATCGTCGATCGCTTCCATTTGTCCACCCGCCTGTACCAGGAAATGACCTATCAAAAGGAGTATGACTTTGTCTGGCTGGAGCAGCGCCTTAAACCATTGGGGTTCCGCATTGTGCTGTGCACCCGCCGGCCAGAAACCTTTGAGGCGGCCAAACAGGAACGCTTGAAGGTGTCGGGCAATCCTTCCCAGTATGATGACCTGAGCATTTTCATCCGCGAGCAGGAAGCACTCCAGCGGCTGGCAAAATTATCTTTGCTGCCGGTCTTTGAAGTGGATGTTTCGGAGGATGATGTGGGTGGGGCGGCCGACCGGATTGCGGATTGGTTGGAAGAAACCGGCGGGATTTACATGCCGGATGAGACACGGTAAGCACAGATTTGTTAATCGCTTGTAAAACTCTGAGATGTTTGACCTAATTTGAGTAATTTACAGGTATAATTTTCATAACCATAAAATATTAATTTAGGAGGCTTTACATGGATTGGTGGTTGATTTTACTTATATTTATCATCATCGTTTTGATTGTCTGGTGGGCGCTCTCCCGGCAAACAGAAGGTGAAGCAGATACTCATGCGCATGCGGAACCGGTTGCACCTGTTGGAGCAGCGGCATTACCGACTGCCCCCGCTGTCGAAGATGACCTGACCAAGATTGAAGGGATTGGCCCAAAGGTGGCGGGCTTACTCAAAGCGGAAGGCATCACCACCTTCGCCGCTTTGGCAAAACGCACTCCGGAAGAACTGGATGCCATCATGGATGCTGCAGGCTCAATCTACAAAGCCATGGATGAATCTTCCTGGCCGCAGCAAGCCGCCCTGGCTGCCGATGGCAAGTGGGAAGAACTGACAAAATTGCAGGATGAACTGGTCGGCGGGAAAGCCAAATAAGGCAAATTCCCCTCTAAACTAAATGAATTGATCGTCAAAACAGGGTGTTTTGCCCTGTTTTGATGCGTTAAAGACGGATCGTAGGGTAATCGTAGGTTAACTGTTAATCAGGTGGGGGCAAAGCGTCAAGCACGATTGAGGGGATGTTGATACACTATAGTCACTTAGGGTAAAACTCTTCTTCTCCTCCTCCTTGGCAATGGCCGGGTTACAAAACCCCCGGCCATTGACTATTTAACCGGGGGAAACTTTTCAATAAATTTCAAACTCAATTTTTTGTCGGGCTATTCTCCCCCAAACAAAGACAGCCAATCATCCAATTCCTCATCGCTGATCTTAGGCGCGGCATCCAACCCTGGGCGGTCATCCTCATCGCCGAACAACGCCGGCATGAACTCCTCGGAGGAAAACAAATGGGCACGCGCCCGCCTTGCCATATTCTGCACTTCTCGATCCGAGCTGACCACCGTCCAGTTGGCAGCTTCGCTGCCCAGGCGTTTGAGGTGTTTGCCGATGGCGATATCGGCGGCCGTGCCGATGCGGACATAGTGGGCGGTCACCCGGCCGTGTACACGCGCACGCGCCTGCCCGCTGGGCGCGCCGTCAAAGTAGACGTGTACGTCTTTACCGCTGCGTTGGCAAAAGCTTTGCAGCAGTTCGATCAATTCCTTTTCGTCATCCAGGTCGGCCAGCTGTAAGCCGGGAATTTTGCCGATCAGGTTGTGTCCATCAATCAGGTAAGGCATAGGGGCTATTCTAGCTTAGTTTGTGGGCTTGTCAAATTAGGGTGATCCTGCCTGAAATTATGAATTTCTATTCAGATTTCTACCGTTCCTCTCTCAACCACTGGATTGGCAAAATATGCTATTATTCAGGAGAGAATCAAACCGATTTTGTTCGGTCACTAGAGAAAAACTCAGGTATTCGGGAAGAAATATGCAAAGCTGGCGACGATTGTTGTACTTTATATTGTTGAACATTCTCATTTCCGCGCTCACCACCTGGGCGGTGATCACGATTGTGCTGCGCAACCACGAAGCTGTTCCCGCAGCGGCGGTGCCGACCACGGTCAGCCAGGCAGAAGGGCTTACGTCCGAGCAGATATTCACCCAGCCGGCGCCCACCTCTGCGGCAAGCGGCGAGGTGGAAGTGGTGGACGGTGGGGAAGTGGTGATTGACCGCATTATCGGTGCCGGAAATGTGGACACCGAACGGGTGCAAATCCAGTATCAGGGAGATACAGAGACTTCATTGGTGGGCTGGAAGCTGCAAGATGAGGACGGCAATGTGTTTTCCTTCCCGGCGCTCACCATGTTCAGCGGGGGGGCAGTGACCGTATATACCGGTGAAGGCACCAGCTCGGTGATCGAGTTGTATTGGGGTTTGGATGAATCGATCTGGCAGGAGGGCGAGCAAGCCGTGCTGCTGGATGGAGAGGGCAACCCGCGGGCGGTCTACACGGTCCCCTAAGGAAAGGACACGCAGATGGCAAACTTTGACAGGGCAATCGAGGCGATCATTCAAAAGGGGATGGCGGAAGGCGCTTTTGATAATTTGGCGGGCAAGGGTAAACCGCTGGATTTACGCGAGAATCCTTTTGTGGATAAAGACTGGCAAATGGCTTTCCACATCCTGGAACAGCAAGGTTTTGCACTGCCCTGGATGGATGCGCGCAATAGTATTGAGCAGGAATTTCAAATTGCCCAACAAAACCTGACCCGCACCTGGCAGTGGCGCTGCGAGCAGTTAGCGGATGGGGAAGATGTAGGGCTGGTAGAGGAAGAATGGCGGCGGGCAGTTTCCCGCTTTACCGAAAAGGTGACCGCGCTCAATAAGCGTATTGATGATTATAATTTGCTGATCCCGGCGGATGTGTTTTACCGGCCGAGGATCAATGGGGAAAAGGAAATTGCAGCGATTCAGGGATAGCCTCTACATTTTCTTTTGATGAGGCAGCCCTATAATGAGAATACCGACCACCGCACCCTGCTTTCTTGCCAAGGTGTGCGGCCTCTGATAAACTCTAATTGACCGAAATATGTTCGGTTCATTCACCAACCACAAAGAACGAAAAAAATAAATTATGTCTCAAGCATATTATCGTAAGTGGCGTCCCCAAATCTGGGATCAAGTGGTCGGCCAGCAGCACGTGGTGCAAACCCTGCACAATGCGGTCGCTGCCGGCAGGCAAGGCCATGCTTATCTGTTTGCCGGGCCGCGCGGCACGGGGAAAACCACCCTGGCGCGCATCCTTGCCAAAGCGGTCAATTGTTTGTCCGAAGACCTGGCCGCCCGCCCATGTAATGAATGTGACCACTGCAAAGCGGTGGCTGCGGGCAATTTTTTGGACCTGATCGAAATTGACGCTGCCTCCAACACCAGTGTGGAAGACATCCGCGATCTGCGCGATAAGATCAATTTCTCCCCCAACCAGGGACGTTACAAAGTTTATTTGATCGACGAAGTGCACATGCTTTCAACCGCGGCGTTCAACGCGCTGCTGAAAACTTTGGAAGAACCGCCGCCGCATGCCATTTTTGTGCTGGCGACCACTGAAGTGCATAAAATTCCCGCCACGGTACTCTCCCGCTGCCAGCGGCACGAGTTCCGCCGTATCCCGGTGGTAGACATTGTCGCCCACCTGGAGAACATGGCGAAAGAAGAGGGCTTGAACGTTCCGGTGGAAGTTTTGCAGTTGGTTGCCCGCCAGGCAACCGGCAGCATGCGCGACGCGATTTCATTGCTGGATCAGCTTTCGGCGGTTGGCAGCGAGATCACGCTGGATGCCGCCCAGGCTATTTTGGGTACGGCCACCAGCCAATCTGTGCTGGATTTGATCGATGCCATTCAGGAGAACGATTCGGCCAAGGGTATGGATACCCTGCACGCCAGCCTGGATGCTGGCAGCGACCCGCGCCAGTTTGCCCGCCAGGTGGTGGACTACCTGCGCGGTGTGATGTTGGTGCGCATGGGCAACGCCGACCAGGTGGATACCACCAGCGAGGTGCGCCAGCATATGGCCCGCCACGCCCAACGTTTTGAGAGCAATGCCGAACTTCTGCGCATCATCCGGGCGTTCAACCAGGCAGCCACCGAAGCACGCGGTGCCTGGCAGCCTTCGCTCCCGTTGGAGCTGGCAATTGTAGAGGCTTTGTCCGCACCCAACCAGGCACCGGCACAGGTACAAGCAACTGCGCCGCAAACAACGGCCTCTTCTGGGGCGGGGGCACCGGCCAAAACCCAACGGGCGGCCAAAGCGCCCGCAGCAGCAAAAGAAGAACCGGCGGTCAAAGAAGGCTTGGGCAAGCAGTGGGAAAGCATTTTACAGCTGGTGCGTAAGGCAAACCCCAACACCACCGGCCTGCTGAACTCGAATACCTGCCAGTATGCCTGGGAGCATGGAGTGCTGAACCTGTATTTTGGCAGCGAGCTGCTGAAGAACAAAATGGAAGAAGAAAGTCACCTGGGTGTGCTGAAAACAGCCGCCGAAGAGGTGTTAAAAGAGCCTGTCGAGATCCAGTGCTATGTTTCTGGCGGCAAAGGCGGGCTGCCCCCAGGGGTAGACAGCACCGGCCGAGTGGCCGCAGTGATCCGCCTGGGCGGGCAAATTGTAGACATCAACGATTTAGGGTCCGGTGGCGAAACCGGGCAAAACAAGTAGGGAGTACGATATGGCAAAACAAGGATTACCCAAAGGTATGGCGCAGCAAATTCAGGCCATGCAGCAGCAGTTAATGGACGCACAAAAAGAATTAGCCGAAGCCGAAGTAACGGGTTCCGCCGGCGGTGGGGCAGTTACCATCACCCTGCGCGGCGACCAGACCTGCACCGGCGTGGAGATCAAACCCGAAGTACTGGAAGACGCCGATGCCGAAATGCTGCAAGATTTGGTGATGGCTGCCTTTAACCAGGCACAAGAGGCCTTACAGCAGCAGGCCGCCGAGCGGCTTGGGCCGTTTGCCGGTATGCTGGGCATGTAGGTTGTAAAATGGTGGTGTGATGTTAATTCCAGAACCTGTTCAACGGATGATTGATGCTTTCTCCCGCCTGCCGGGGGTGGGGCCAAAAACGGCCTCGCGCCTGACCTTTTATTTGCTGCGCGGGGAAGATACCCTGGCAAAAGAGCTGGCCGATGCGCTCTCTGCTCTGAAAGAAAATACGGGCTACTGCCAGCAGTGTTGAATATCACCACCGCCGACCGCACCCTGTGCGAAATCTGCGCACACCCCCAGCGAGACGCCAGCTTGCTGTGTGTGGTAGAAGAACCGCTGGACGTATTGGCCTTAGAACGCACCGGGGGCTTCCAGGGGCAATACCATGTGCTGCACGGTGCGCTTTCCCCGATTGAAGGCATCGGCCCCGAAAAGCTGAAGATCAACGAGCTGATCGAGCGTGTGCGCCAGCAAACTATCAAGGAGATCATCCTTGCCACCAACCCCAGTATGGAAGGGGATGCCACCGCAATGTATTTGCAGCAGCAGCTTTCTGGGATGGGGGCGCGGGTTACGCGCCTGGCACGCGGGCTGCCGGTGGGCGGCGACCTGGAATATGCCGACCAGAATACCTTGCTGCGCGCCTTAGCCGGCCGCCAGGATATGGGTGACTGAGTTCGGTTTTGGGCCGCGGTAACCAAATAATCATGATGAGGATGGGTTTTCCATCCTCTTTTTTCTTTAAACCTGTCGGTTTACAGCCCGGTTTTGCAGCCAAACAGAAGAAAAAAGAAGCAGGTTATGGGGATGGAGAGATGATTTGGTGGGCGGTTTTGCCTGGAAGATGCCGAAAAAGAACCGAATTGGGCCGAATCGGGAGCAATTTTCAAAATTGGTGCACCAATTTCCGTAAATGCCCTTGACGCATTTTCTGGGGGGTGTATAATCAGCGGGCTTGAATGATCTCGCACGAAAAAACATGCAGATCGATAACAAATCAGAGAGAGAAACAAACGCCGATGTCACGATCATCGAGACATCGGATTTTAGTCTCTGAAACCCCTTGACAAATATCTCTAGAGAGGTATAATCAACGGGCTAGAACGATCTCGCAAAAATAAACATGCAGATCACTAACAATTGAGCCAGAGATACAAAACAGCCGATGTCTAGAAATCATCGAGACATCGGATTTTAGTCTCTGAAACCCCTTGACAAGGGTTGAGCCGGCTGGTAGAATCTCGCCCGCTCGCTTGCAGGAAAAACCTGCAAGAAACAGCTCGCAGAACCTTAACAATTGAAAAGTGACAGCAAAGTTAATTCTATTCTTGTGCTCAGTGCCGTAGAATACAAAACTTAACACATCGCAAGATGTGCGAAACATTTTTTTCTACGGAGAGTTTGATCCTGGCTCAGGATGAACGTTGGCGGCGTGCTTAATACATGCAAGTCGAACGAGGAATATATATTCGTATATATCTCCTAGTGGCGAACGGGTGAGTAACGCGTTGGTGACCTGCCCCGAAGAGGGGGATAACAGCTCGAAAGAGTTGCTAATACCCCGTGTGATCATATTTTTTAGAAATTTATGATTAAAGGAGTAATCCGCTTCGGGAGGGGCCTGCGTCCCATCAGCTAGTTGGTAGGGTAATGGCCTACCAAGGCTATGACGGGTAGGGGACCTGAGAGGGTGGCCCCCCACAATGGTACTGAAACACGGACCATACACCTACGGGTGGCAGCAGTAGGGAATATTGCACAATGGACGAAAGTCTGATGCAGCAACGCCGCGTGTGCGATGAAGGCCTTCGGGTTGTAAAGCACTTTTACGTGGGAAGAGGAAGGACGGTACCACGTGAATAAGGATCGGCCAACTACGTGCCAGCAGCCGCGGTAACACGTAGGATTCAAACGTTATCCGGATTTATTGGGCGTAAAGCGCGTGCAGGCGGTTTGGAAAGTTGGGTGTTAAATCTTTGGGCTCAACCCAGAGATGTCGCCCAATACTCTCAAACTAGAGGATGGTAGAGGGAGGTGGAATTCCGGGTGTAGCGGTGAAATGCGTAGATACCCGGAGGAACACCAGTGGCGAAGGCGGCCTCCTGGGCCATTCCTGACGCTCAGACGCGAAAGCTAGGGTAGCGAACGGGATTAGAAACCCCGGTAGTCCTAGCCGTAAACGATGTAGACTTGGTGTTGGTGGTGTGAAATCTATCAGTGCCGCAGCTAACGCAGTAAGTCTACCGCCTGGGGATTACGATCGCAAGGTTAAAACTCAAAGGAATTGACGGGTCCCCGCACAAGCAGCGGAGTGTGTGGTTTAATTCGATGCTACGCGAAGAACCTTACCTGGGTTTGACATATAGGTGGTAGGGAGCCGAAAGGTGACCGACTCTTCGGAGAGCCTATACAGGTGATGCATGGCTGTCGTCAGCTCGTGCCGTGAGGTGTCCGGTTAAGTCCGGTAACGAGCGCAACCCTTGCTGTATGTTATAAGTGTCATACGGGACTGCCGGTATAAAGCCGGAGGAAGGTGAGGATGACGTCAAGTCAGCATGTCCTTTATATCCAGGGCTACACACACACTACAATGGCCAGTACAATAGGTAGCAAAACCGCGAGGTGGAGCCAATCCCAAAAACTGGTCTCAGTTCGGATTGTAGGCTGCAACTCGCCTACATGAAGTTGGAGTTGCTAGTAAACGCGCGTCAGCATAGTGCGTTGAATACGTTCCCGGGGATTGTACACACCGCCCGTCACGTCATGGGAGCTGGAAACGCCCGAAGTCGGTATCCTAACCGTAAGGAGGGAGCTGCCTAAGGCGGGTCTGGTGACTGGGACGAAGTCGTAACAAGGTAGGTGTACCGGAAGGTGCGCCTGGATCACCTCCTTTCTAGAGACTTTGCAATCTGTCCGGTGATCGGTAACTTCTTAGGAAGTTCACCAGTGTCACAGACAGTATTGCCACTCTTAAAAATCGGGAGAATCGGTTTACGAGTTCTCCTCGCTGGAAGCGCAAGCTTTTGGCAAAACACGGTGTTGAGAGTAGCAAGTTAGTTTGAAGCTTTGTTGTCGCTTTTGAGTTGTTTAGGTCTGCGAGTGGTCAAGGGCCTGTAGCTCAGATGGTTAGAGCGCTGTGCTGATAACGCAGAGGCCAGTGGTTCGAGTCCACTCAGGCCCACCTTTGAACCAGGCCCTAACTGGCGCAGGCCAGGGAATACCTGGGGATGTAGCTCAGCTGGGAGAGCGCCGCCTTTGCAAGGCGGAAGTCAGGGGTTCGAGTCCCCTCATCTCCACTGATGCTGCTCGTTCGCAAGCATTAAGAAGTAAGTTTGAAGAACTAATTTTGGAGCAATAAACTGAGCCAATTAGACGAAAATAAAACCTGAAGAAGTTTGCTCATCGCGATGGGATTTTGCAACCCGGCGGTGTGCCGGGTTGTCTTTTTGAAACGGACCTTTACAATAGAAACAAGCACCAGGTTGGAAGTTGAGATGTGATGCTCACTAGAAAGTGAGCCTCGCATCTCGGCAGCCAACAAGCTGCCACTGTACCTTAATAATTGAATAGATACCAAAACAAATCCTTAATATATTTCTAAAAAGATTAAAATTTTAGATCCTTAGTGGATATTGATAGCGTTGCTGCAAAGCAACAAAGTCAGTAACTACTTGTAAAAAAGAATGTGGAAAATTTTCGATTTCTCCGCATCACATGATAGTTAAGCTACTAAGGGCCTATGGTGAATGCCTTGGCGCAAAGTGCCGATGAAGGACGTGGGACACTGCGAAAAGTCTCGGGTAGCCGTGTACAGGTGATGATCCGGGAATGTCCGAATGGGGAAACCCGATAGAGGTGAACCTCTATCATCCTTTGGTTGAACACATAGACCATTGGAGGGGCACTTAGGGAACTGAAACATCTTAGTACCTAAAGGAAAAGAAATCAACGAGATTCCCCTAGTAGTGGCGAGCGAACGGGGAACAGCCCAAACCGAAGATGCTTGCGTCTTCGGGGTTGTAGGACCAGAATATTTGGAGTGGATCGGTTAGCGGAATGGTGTGGGAAAGCCTACCAAAGAGGGTGAGAGTCCCGTACGCGAAAACTGAAAAGCCCAATCTGTGTTCCTGAGTACCGCCGGACCCGTGTAATCCGGTGGGAAGCTGGGGAGACCACTCTCCAAGGCTAAATACACTTTGCGACCGATAGTGAACAAGTACCGTGAGGGAAAGGTGAAAAGCACCCCGGTGAGGGGAGTGAAATAGAACCTGAAACCATAGGCCTACAAGCGGTCGGAGGGCTAATAGCGTGTCTGTGCTTCTGTGAAAGCAGAGTGTGCGGCGCTAGGCCTGACGGCGTGCCTTTTGGAGAATGAGCCTGCGAGTTAATTTCAGTGGCAAGGCTAAGGGAGTGAATACCCGTAACCGTAGCGAAAGCGAGTCTTAATAGGGCGTGCAGTCGCTGGAATTAGACACGAAACCAAGTGAGCTACCCATGGGCAGGGTGAAGCGAGTCTAATCGCTCGTGGAGGCCCGAACCTTTCGCCGTTGCAAAGGCGTGGGATGACCTGTGGGTAGAGGTGATATGCCAAACGAACTTGGAGATAGCTTGTTCTCCCCGAAATAGCTTTAGGGCTAGCGTCACACGTTTAATACTGGAGGTAGAGCACTGGATGGGCTCGGGGGCTTACAGCTTACCAACCCCAACCAAACTCCGAATGCCAGTATTCCAAGTGTGGCAGTCGGACTACGGGAGATGAGTTTCGTAGTCGAGAGGGAAAGAGCCCAGACCATCGGTTAAGGTCCCCAAGTCTATGCTAAGTGGGAAACGAGGTGAGATTACAGAGACAACCAGGAGGTTGGCTTAGAAGCAGCCACCCTTTAAAAAGTGCGTAACAGCTTACTGGTCAAGTGATCTTGCGCGGAAAATTTAACGGGGCTAAGCATAGCACCGAAGCCATGGGTGCCATCTTATGATGGCGCAGTAGGGGAGCGTTCTGTCAGCGGTGAAGGTGTACCGTGAGGAGCACTGGAGCGGACAGAAGTGAGAATGCAGGCATGAGTAGCGTAAAACATGTGAGAATCATGTTCGCCGTAAGTCTAAGGTTTCCGACGGCAGGTCAATCCGCGTCGGGTTAGTCGGCCCTTAGCCGAGGCCGTAAGGCGTAGGTGATGGATATCCGGTCAACATTCCGGAACCACTCAAGAGGAGCGATGGGGGGACGCAGCGAGGTAGGCCAGCCTGTGATTGGATTCAGGTGCTAAGTGTGTAGGCGTTGAGGCTCGTAGGAAAATCCGCGAGCTGAGCTGAGGCACGAATGCGAGCCCCTGAGGCATAAGTGGTTGAGCCTTGCTGCCAAGAAAAGCCTCTAAGCGTTGAGACTTGAGTGTCCGTACCGCAAACCGACACTGGTAGACGGGTAGAGTATACCAAGGCGAACGGGAGAACCCTCGTTAAGGAATTCGGCAAAATGACCCCGTAACTTCGGGAGAAGGGGTGCCTCTGCGTGTGAAAGTTATTCTACTGGAGCATGCGGAGGTCGCAGATAGCAGGCTCTAGCGACTGGTTAACAAAACCACAGGTCTCTGCTAAGTCGTAAGACGATGTATAGGGGCTGACGCCTGCCCGGTGCCGGAAGGTTAAAGGGAGAAGTTAGCGTAAGCAAAGCTTTGAACTGAAGCCCCGGTGAACGGCGGCCGTAACTATAACGGTCCTAAGGTAGCGAAATTCCTTGTCGGGTAAGTTCCGACCCGCACGAATGGCGTAACGACTGGAGCACTGTCTCAACGAGGGACCCGGTGAAATTGAAGTATGGGTAAAGATGCCCATTTCCCGCAGAAGGACAAAAAGACCCCGTGGAGCTTTACTGTAACTTGGCATTGAGTTTGGACATAGTTTGTGTAGGATAGGTGGGAGGCTTTGAAGCTGGAGCGCTAGCTTCGGTGGAGCCACCAGTGAAATACCACCCTGACTATGTTTTGACCCTAACCCCACACCATTATCTGGGTGGGGGACCGTGCCAGGTGGGCAGTTTGACTGGGGCGGTCGCCTCCTAAAAGGTAACGGAGGCGCCCAAAGGTTCCCTCAGGCTGAATGGAAACCAGCCTAAGAGTGTAAAGGCATAAGGGAGCTTGACTGTAAGGCCAACGCGCCGAGCAGAGACGAAAGTCGGGCTTAGTGATCCCACGGTTCCGAGTGGAAGGGCCGTGGCTTACCGGATAAAAGCTACCCCGGGGATAACAGGCTAGTCACGCCAAGAGTCCATATCGACGGCGTGGCTCGGCACCTCGATGTCGGCTCATCGCATCCTGGGGCTGGACAAGGTCCCAAGGGTTGGGCTGTTCGCCCATTAAAGCGGTACGCGAGCTGGGTTCAGACCGTCGTGAGACAGGTCGGTCTCTATCCTCTGTGGGCGTAAGGGATTTGAGGAGAGCTGCCCCTAGTACGAGAGGACCGGGGTGGACGGACCGCTGGTGTGTCAGTTGTCGTGCCAACGGCATTGCTGAGTAGCTACGTCCGGCAGAGATAACCGCTGAAAGCATCTAAGCGGGAAACTCGCTCCAAGACTAGATCCCTCGTCACAATTAAGTGAGTAAGACCGCAGGAAGACTACCTGCTTGATAGGCTGCAAGTGTAAGCACAGCAATGTGTTCAGCTAAGCAGTACTAATGGTCGAGGGCTTAACTTTGTGATGCGGGGAACTCGGAAATTTTCCTACGCAGATTTGTTTGTACGGTATTCTATTCAATTGACTAACTTTGTAAATTAGTCTCTTGGTGATTTTCGCGGCAAGGGTCCACCTGGTCTCATCCCGAACCCAGTAGTTAAGCTTGCCAGCGCCGATGGTACTTGGGGGGCAGCCCCCTGGGAGAGTAGGTCATTGCCAAGAGACTTTTTTATTTTTTTTCCACCTGAGCGAATCAGGAAAACAACAAGCCCATGAAAGACATGGGCTGTTTTCTTTAACCGGGCAAAGCTCGGTTTGATTAGGAGGAGGGGGACGATCCTCTCGTATAGTTTAGTTTGTTTTAATTTACTAGGGGGTATTACTTGGTGTTGCAATGCTAGGCTGTCAGGGCCAGCACAACCACCAGGATCAATCCGCCAAAAACCTCCAACCAGTAATTCTTCTTCAGGGTATTCATTCTAACGCTCCTTCTTCTGTACGTCACTTTCACCCTTATGACGAAGTACCATGCGGCTGTGTTCCCATTTAAAGATTAAAGCAGCCTGAGAGCGATTGATGCGCCAGATGTTTGGATTAATCGCCCAGTGTCTCTTATAATCGGGCTATGCGTGCTATAAAGGGGATGACCGGTTTACCGTTACTGTGGATTTCGTTGAGCTTTACCGCCGGGATATGGCTTGCTTCCCTTGTTAATCTTAGAACAGAGATATGGTTAGTGGGTGCGGCAGTTTTGCTGCTTGCCCTGCTGGCCTTTCGCCGGGTGTGCTGGGTTGGGGTTAGGTTCCCCCAACTGCATGCGCCGCCGGCTGTATTGGTGATGCTTTCCTTGGCTGCTTGCTGCCTGGGGGCCGCACGCTACCAAGCCACCCGCCCGGTATTTACTGCCCAGCAGTTGGCCTGGTATAACGATGGGGGCGAACCGGTGGCTGTGATCGGTGTGTTGGTGCAGCCGCCGGACAGTCGCGACACCCATATTCAGGTCACCCTGCAAGTAGAGGAAATTCGCTCCGAAGACGGCCAGGCCAACCCGGTGGAAGGGCGCTTGCTGGCCTGGCTGCCTACCGGCGGGGCATGGCAGTATGGTGACCGGGTACGCCTGTGGGGGCAGCTGCAAACGCCGCCCGTGAACGAAGACTTCTCCTATAAGGATTACCTGGCACGCCAGGGCGTGTACAGCTATATGCCCTATGCAGCTGCCGAATTGGTCGCCCACGACCAGGGCAGTAACTTTTTATCCCGGGTGTATGCCTTCAAGAGCCGGGGTGTGGGCTTGATTTACAGCTACTTGCCCGACCCAGAAGCCTCTTTGCTGGCCGGGATCGTGCTGGGTGTTGAAAGCGGCATTCCGGAGCATGTGGACGAGGACTTTACCCGCACCGGCACAACGCACATTATTGCTATCTCCGGATTCAACATCACAATTGTGGCCGGTCTGTTTGCCATGCTGTTTGGCCGTATCTTTGGGGCGCGGCGGGGGGCGGTGGTCGCTTTGGTTGCCATCACGGTGTATACCATCATGGTCGGCGCAGATGCCCCCGTGGTGCGCGCCGCTATTATGGGCGGTTTGTCGTTGTTTGGCGGGCAGATCGGGCGGCGGCAGCACGGCCTCAATAGTCTTGCGTTCACCGCTGGCCTGATGGCAGCCTTCAACCCTAACCTGCTGTGGGATGTCGGCTTTCAGCTTTCATTTACCGCTACATTGGGGTTGGTGCTGTATGCCGAGTCGTGGACGCAGGCATTTGAAGGCTGGCTGGGGCGCAGGCTGACCGCCGAAAAAGCCCAAAAGGTGGCCGCTCCGGTCAGTGAATATTTCTTGCTTACCCTGGCAGCTCAACTGACCACCCTGCCGATCTTGGCCTATCATTTCCAGCGGCTTTCGTTGGTCTCTTTACCGGCTAATCTGGCTATTTTGCCTGCCCAACCCCCGGTAATGATCCTTGGTGGGGCAGCCGTGCTGCTGGGGGCCATTTTTGCGCCTTTGGGGCAGTTGGTCGCCTACCTGGTGTGGCCTTTCCTGGCCTATACCATTCGGGTGGTGGCCTGGTTTGCGCGCTGGCAGCAGGGCGCCTTTGTCGTCGAGCAATTTCATCCGCTGTGGGTGGCGGTATTCTTTATTGGCTTGTTAGGCATCACTTTCTTTTGGGAGCCGGTAAAAGCAGCTGTGCACAGCAACTTGAAACCGGCAAGTTTGTTGATCGGTCTATCCATTCCTGCTATTCTGGTCTGGCAGGTGGTCTTGTCTGCACCGGACGGGCGGCTGCATGTGACCTTTTTAGATGTGGGGCGCGGAGAGGCGGTTCTGATCCAGACCCCAGAAGGACGCCGAGTGCTGATCGGCGGTGGGGAAAGTGTTTCTCGCTTGTCCGAAGGGTTGGGCAGGGAACTGCCGCTCTTTCAGCGCAAACTGGATTTGCTGGTGGTGGCGGATATGGAAAACGAACATTTAGCAGCCCTCCCCGGGGTGCTGGAGCGCTATCCGCCCGCACAGGTGTGGTGGGCGGGGGATGCACAAGGTACCCGCTCTGCCAGGGAACTAAGTGCGACACTGGCTGAAAAGCGCATTTCCATCGGGGAGATGTATGCCGGGCAGGTGCTGGCGTTGGGGCAGGGTGCTGTGCTGAAGGTGGTGTCTGTCGGAGAGCAAGGCGCGGCATTGCTGCTTCGTTGGGAAGGTTTCCGGGTACTGCTCCCTCTAGGCATTGCCTCAGACCAATTGGCCACCGATCCGGTGAGGATAGCTGCCCAGGGGAGCACCGCGGTGCTTTTGCCGGCAGGCGGGGCTGAAGAAGCCAACCCGGCGGCATGGCTGGCACAACTGCACCCCAACATGGTGGTGCTTAGTGTGGAAGCGGGGGATGGGCTGCCTGACCAGGAGACGTTAGAAGCGTTGGGCGGCGCGTTTGTCCTACGCACCGACCGCCAAGGTTGGATAGAACTGGTCACAGATGGGGCGCAAGTCTGGCTGTATGTGGAAAAGGAATGATTTTTTATTCCCATTGATCGATAAAAAAACGCCCTTCTGAATTCAGAAGGGCGTTGAAGTACTACAAATATTAAATTAGTCTCTTACAACAATCTCTACCCAGAAGACCTCATCACCCAGGTCGCCAATGCCGAACCATTCGTTGTTATCACTGCGCAGCATCCAAACACTTCGGTACGTACCGTTGGTTTCCGGTGCCTGCATGCTCAAGGTGATCTCCAGTTTGTTCCCATTGGTGATACCTTCTTCGGTCATATTGCTGACGTCTACCAGATTATAGGATTCGTAATCTGCGAAGTTGGGGCCATCGACGTGGATCAGGGTGTAGTTCTCGTTCCAGGTTGTGCTGCCGGAATTGGCAAAGTTCCATCGTTTCAGGAAACTTTCCCCTGGGGAGTATTTGTGTCCATCTTTTGGCGCCTCAAAAATGAGCTGCGCACGCAAAGCCGGCCGTCCTCCGGTGGTTGCCGGTTTGGTGGGGATTTGCGTTGGCGTGGGCAAAGAGGGCAACGTGGGCAGTTGGGTTGCGCTTTCCACAGTGGGAAGCTGAGTATTGGTGGGCAGGATCAACGAAGTCGGGCTGGGGATAGGGGTTTCTGTGTTGGTCGGTTGTGCTACTTCGGTAAGGGCCTGTTCCGCCGCCAGAGTTTCGGCTGCCTGAGTATATACCTGGTTGATCTGCTCTTCCTGAGACAATTGATTGCCTTCAGCTGGGTCAGTGTTGGTTCCGCCACAAGCGGTCAGCACCAGGGTTGTAAGTACGAGCAAAGAAATCAAGAGAATTTGTTTTTTATTCATATATATTTTTGTCCTTTTTTATATCAAGGGCTAATTATAACCGAAATTTTTTAGCCTGTGTGGTATAAATTGTCAAACCAATTTAGGTAAAAGGTACGGTGTAAAATGACGCATTTTAACGATTATCCCTCTTATTATACCCAACTGGGGAACGTGAAACTGCATTATAAACTGGTGGGGAGCGAGGATGCGCCCCTGGTACTCCTGCTGCACGGCTTTCCCGAATTCAGTTATGGCTGGCGTCATCAGGTGCCTGCCTTGTTGGATGCCGGCTTTCGCGTGGCGATCCCGGACCAGCGGGGGTACAACCTTTCGGATAAGCCTAAAGGCGTGAAAAATTATGACCTGGCACTGCTGGCGGGGGATATGATTGCTCTGGCAGACCATTTAGAGGCGGATAAATTTTACCTGGCCGGGCACGATTGGGGTGCGGCCGTTGCCTGGCGGCTGGCGATGGAGTACCCGCAGCGGATTGCAAAGCTGGCTATTTTGAATGTGCCTCATCCCGCTGTAATGGTCAAGACCATTTTATCCGTGCCTGAGCAGCGCCGCAAAAGCTGGTATATGTTCTTCTTCCAGCTGCCCTGGCTGCCGGAAGTGATGCTGCGCATGCAGCGACATAAGAACGCCGTGCGTTTGTTAAAAGGCAGCGGTCAAAAAGGGACTTTTACCCAAGAGGATATTGAAGTATACCGCCAGGCCTGGGGTCAACCGCGCGCCTGGACCGGGATGATCCATTGGTATCGGGCAATGTTCAGAAGGATGAGGTCATCCAAGCCGGGGGGAAAGGTGCAGCCGCCGACACGCATCATCTGGGGGAAGAAGGATGCAGCCTTGATGTCGCAAATGGCGGAAGACAGCCTGGCGTTTTGTGAACAAGGCGAGTTATATTTCTTGCCCAATGCCACCCATTGGGTGCAGCATGACGAGCCTGAACAGGTAAATCACTATCTCATTACTTTCTTTTTAGACAAATAGGTGGATAGAAATATCTCCATGTTGTGCGCTTTGAATCCGGTAAATTTGCTTCGGGTTCCTATTTGCCGTATACTGGAAATATCTTTAAGTTGACCGAACAAAGCACGGTTTTGTGGAATAGACGGGTTGTTGGCCTATTTCATGATGAATTGAGGAGGCCGTATGGAATTCACTGTGAGGCAAATGGAGATCAAAGATTATCCGCGGGTATTGGCACTGTGGAAATCTACCGAGGCGATTGTACTTAGTAAAATTGATTCTGAGGATTGCATTCAAAAATTTCTGGAGCGCAACACCGGGTTAAGTTTTGTGGCTTTGGTCGGGGAGGAACTGGTAGGAGCTGTGCTGTGCAGCTACGATGGACGCCTCGGATACCTTTCTCATCTGGTGGTGGGGCGCGACTACCGCCGGCAGGGGATCGGGCGCCAGCTGGTAGGCCGCTGCATGTACGGATTGATGGGGTTAGGGATCTATAAATGTATTCTGCTGGTGATGAAGGAAACCGAAGAAGCGCTGACCTTCTGGCAAAAGGTAGACAACGGCGAACGCGTCAACCTGGTGATGGTTGGCCCGCGCTAAACCTTGCAGGATAGCATGGCTGTGGATTAAATTCGAGCGAATAAAACTTTAGTTTTCTTCTATGAGGGATTGTCCCTCCTCGTAGCCGGTACCAATCTTATCGCCAATCGAATAGTAGCTGTTATCCAGGGCGTATAGGATCGGGTCCAACTGGGGGAGTGCGGCGATCTTTTGTTTCTCTCCCTCTTTTTCCAGCATGTCTTCATTAATATGGGTGGCGACCACTTCCCCAACAAAGATTTGCCGTTGTTGGATGCTGAATTCTTTGACCACTTTACACTCAATGTTTACAGGGCATTCTTCAATCATCGGGGCAGTTTCCAGCTCGCCGTAAAAATTGGTGAACAGTTGGCTTTTGTCCGCATCACTGCCGGAGACCAGCCCGCAGTAATCGGTTTTGGCCAGCAGGTTGGTAGCGGGGATGTTGATGCTGTATGTATTATGTTCCAGAATGCCTTGTGTGGTGTGGTGGTTGACGTGCAAGGAAACATACACCAGGGGGGGATTGATGCCCATTAAGCCCACATCGCCAAGGGTGGCGTAATTGGGCCGGCCATTGACCAGTGCGCCAGCCAGAATAATCGGGATCGGGTAGATCAGGGGGATTCGTTTTTCTAGTTTTATTTTCATTTGTGGTTGACCTTGAAAGATGGTTTTTGTTTGCTGTTCCGCCCTATCAGATGCGGCATTTTTAGTCTAGCATACCAGGATGAAGGCAAGATTAAAAGCGGGACAAAAAAACAGGCTGGAGAATTTCTCCAGCCTGCTTGGGTCTAAATTGTGTCGCCTGGTTGTTAGTTTTCCGGTGCGCCTTCCATAATCCACTGCATCAGCAAGGCAAGTTCCTCCTGGGTAAACTGGCCGTAGTGTTTGTCTTCGCCGGTTTGCTTCAGGTATACCTGGCTGGCTTCCGGGTCGCCGGGCACAATGCCGGGGCCAGACCTGCCGCCTGCCAGGATATCGTCGTACGAGGGGACGCGGAACCCACCCGAAGCAGCATTCTCATGGCACGAGGTACAGCGCACTTCAAAGAAGGGCTGCACGGCGCTGAAAGTAACGTTGGCAGGCGTGCTGGGGGCAGCGCCTTCCGGCTCTAGCTCCAGGGCACCGGCTTCAATCCATTCGGCCAACATCTGCACTTCGTTCTCATCCAACTGCACGTAGTGTGGGGTATCGGCGGTTTGCCGCAGGTACACATGGCTGGATTCCAGATCGCCGGGCACAACACCGGGGCCGCTGTCTCCGCCGGCCAACAGGGCCTCGTAGGTGGTGACGTTTAGCCCATTGGTGGGCTGATCTTCCCCGTGACAGGCCGCACAGCGCGTAGTAAGCAGGTTTTGAATCTCTCCCTCGTATGAGATCACGCCGCTTGGCTCGCTGGGGGTGGCGGTAACCGGGGCAGGCGGTCGCAGAGAGACCAGCTCGGTCAATTGGTCGTTGAGGATTGGCTGCAATTCGGGGGCATCGAAGCCTGCATATGTCCATACATTGTTGTGGCAGGCTTCATTCCCGCAGAACGAATCGTCTACCGGGGGTTTCCCTTCCAGGGTGGCAAGGTCATCGACCGAGGCGGGGGTAGTGTGGCATCCCTTACAGGAATTGTCCTTGACTTTTCCATGCAGGGCGATCCAGGTGGTCAGGGTGTGAGAGACCGGCTCTGGGCCACTGGTTAATTCGATATTGGTCGTAAGCTGGTTGACGCTGCTGATCACCGGGACGGAGTGACAGACATTGCACTCCAGCCGGATAGCTTCTTGCTCGGCGTTAAAGTGCTTGCCGTCGTGGCAGCGGAAACAGCCGGGGTCTTCTTTGTGCCCCAAGTTGTTTGGGTGCGAATCCCAGTCCACTTTTTGGTCGGGGAAAACACTCTTGTCGTAAATATCTTGCAGGGTGGCAATTGCCTGTTGTATGTCTGCCGTTTGGTTGGCAAATACTTCGGGGTAATTGTCTTCGTAGAAAGCGGCCAGGCTGTTCATGCTGTCCAGGGCGGTCGCTTTGTCTACATATTCTCCGCGCAGCAAGTTGATGCTCTCCCTGGCAACATAGGGCAGGGTGTCGGAGATCAGCTCTTTCTTCAATGCCTGGTTGACCGCGTCTTCCGGGTCTGGAATCTCGTGGGTGATGCGGTTGTGGCAGGTAATGCAGTCCATTTCCACCAGGTCTTCCTGGGCAATATTAGCCGGGTCAAGATCGGCGGAAACATCGAGATATTCCGAGACATTCCCGTTCACATCTTCCACACGCACATAAGGGATTTCTTGTTCCAGTTCCCCGGCAGGCAAGTAGGTGATCTTGTTTTCAATATGCCAGTGGATGCCGTACCCAAGACCTTCGCGGGCGGTGCCGCCGCCGGTCTTCATGATCAAATAGAGGTCATAAGGGGTGTTGGTTTCATTCTGCTGGTAAAAGACCAGTTCTTGCAAACTGTCCGATGAGAACTTTTCGGGGAAGTGGCAGGTCTCGCAAGTTTCCCGCGCCGGGCGCATCTGGTGTGCCCGGATGGGATACTCGAATTTTTTGGTGATATTCAAGACCACATGCCGCAGGTCTCCGGCTTTACGGGTAAAGCGGGTGGCAAACGCATCACGTCCGATATGGCACTCCACACACATTACCCTGGCATGCGGTGATGCCAGATAGGCGGTGTATTCGGGGGGCATGGTATGACAGGCTGTGCCGCAAAACTCGGGTGAATTGGTATACTCCCAACCGTAAGACCCGCCAATAAATAACCCCAGGGTCAATATTCCTAACACGGCGTACGGGAGAATCTTCCTGCCCACGGTGGCACTTGAGGGTGGGAAGAAGAATCTTTTTAAAGCCTCCTTGAGCTTCTTCACGCGTTATCTTCTCCTTTCCTAAAAGAGAGCGAATAGATGATGATTATACTATATCCGAGAGTATTAATATCTAAATTATATGATTCCGGGAGGGCGGTGATGGCGGCTGGGATGAGGCTGTAATGAGGCGGATAGGGAAGAAAAAAGGCTGGGACACTGCACTTACTGCTTTGTCCCAGCCAGTGTTTGTAATGGCTTAGGGTATTAGTGGATTACGGCCGGACTAAACCGGACATATTTCCACCGACTGCTTGGATTGAATCGTACAGCAGCTGGAGGATGTATACGCCGTTGTGGGCAAAGGCACCCGGATCTTTGCTTACATACTGGTAGTTATACACAGCACGCAGCAGGTTGGGGGTCCAGGATTCGTAGTTGCCATCAACGCCGCTAAAGTACGGGTAGTAGCCCAGGTCAACCAATTCGGGGAGATCATTGGCGACTGTGTAGTCTTGAATTGAAGTCCAAAGGATTTCTTTCAAGCCTGCAATTTCCATCGCGATACCTTCCGTATCATCACCATCACCATCAAAGTCACCTTGGGTGGTCATGCGGATGGTGGTGAGGTCTTCAGTACCGTGACAGCCGGCGCACATGTTGGTATCAATCTCCAACTCATGGGCGTCGTGGCAGTCGGTGCATGTCTCAACCGAGTCGGCGAGGTGGGGGAAGTAGCCGTTGTATTCCTTGCCTGCGAATTCATAGCCACCTTTTGCTTCGGTGCCCCACTTGGTAGCGCCGGCTGCAAAGTAGTGGATATTGATGAAGCGAAGGTCTGCGGAAACGGCATTATCTGCCACACCAGCTTTTGCAATCGCTGCATTTACGCTGGTGGTGGATTCACGACCCTGGTGGCAGGAAATGCACAGGAAGTAATCCTGCGGTTCCTCAGAAGAAACGGTCAGTCCGCTGGGGAAGGTCACACTAGAGACTTCGCGGCGGGCCGGGAATTCTTCGGGGGTGTGGCAGGTGGTGCACTGGAAACCATTGCTGGGTTCTTGTGCCATGCTGGCGCCAACTTCCAGGAAGAAGGGCAAGCCTTCTGCCGAGTGGCATTTTGCACATGAAGCGCTAACTTCACCATCTTCGTCCCAATGGCGGAAAGCCTCTTCTGAGCCGGCGAAGTGACCGTGGTCAATGCGGGCAAAGCCAGAGACATCGCTCCCCAGGTCTTCAATTGAGTCGACGAGAAGCTGGATGAGGTATTTACCGCCGTGGGCAAACCCACCGGGGTCTTTCTGCACAACCTGGAAGTTGTAGGCTGCTTTCAGCAGGCGAGGTGTCCAGGCGTTATATGCATTGCCATAGTTGGCCTCGTCTTCAGAAGTTTCGCCATTGCCGTCGGTATCTACGAAGAAATACGGGTAAGCATCAGAGTCGTATACCAGGGGGGTACCGGCGTCTGCGGCATAGGTCTGGATCGCCGAGTATAGCTGGGCGCTCAGGCCTTCGATTTCGTAGTAGATGCCTTCTTCAATGTCGCCATCGCCATCGTAGTCCACCGCGGAGCCGACCATGCGGACATCGTGCAGGTCTTCTACGGTTTCAACGCCTTCATGGCAGTTGGCGCATGCGGCAACTTGTACTTCAAGGGTATGCGGGTTGTGGCATTCGTTACAGGTGTTAAATTCTTCTACATGGGCAAAGTTGCCGTCGTAGGTTTTGCCTTCGTATTGATAGCCGCCATTTGCCAGGGTGCCGTATTTGGTGGCAGCCGCAGCAAAATAGTGGACATTGATGAAGCCAAGTTCCTCATTGGCGGTGTCTTCGTCCATGCCTTCGACTGCAGCAGCAACCGACAGGCCGGATTCACGGCCCTGGTGGCACTGCATACAGCGTGCTTCTGCGCCTAAACCGGTGATTTCTGCCCCAGAGGGCATCACCACACTGGTAAGTGCGAGGGTAGCACTATTATGGCAGGCAACGCATTCCACTGTGCTGTCGGTGGGGAAGTTTTCGGCTTCAACGGAACCAAAGGCGGTTCCATCTGCGCCTACATAATCCCGATAGCCGTGCGTGCTGTGACATCGTGCACAGTCCGCGGGGATGGCTACGGGGTCTTCTTCATCCCAGTGTCGAAAAGCTTCAGCTTCTATGTCTGCGTGGCCGGAGGATTGCCATGCCTCTAAGAATGGGACTTCAGGACCAGTGTCGACTTCTGGTTCTGGACATTCTTCACATTCGGGGCAGGCTTCGGGTTCCGGGCATTGGGTGGCTTCTACCGCATTCCCGCCGCAAGCGGCGAGCATAAATGCGGTAAGCGCAATAATACCCAGAATGAGAGTGTATCTCGT
The DNA here is from genome assembly GCA_963675375.2 of Anaerolineales bacterium. Lineage (GTDB taxonomy): Bacteria > Chloroflexota > Anaerolineae > Anaerolineales > UBA11579 > UBA11579. The sequence goes on from OY776212.2 coordinate 1,150,977, forward strand.
GAGTTTCTTCATACTCCTAACCTTTCCTAATTAGTGAGCTTATGATGCTATGCAAGCAGAGGGTATTGTCTGCTTGTAAGCCATTACACTATAAGTATATCAAAATATATGAAAAGGCACTTAGAGAAATATGTCCCGATAAAAAGGACATTTGTCCTGTGTATTAGGGACAAATGTCCTTCTAAAAATATAGATTTACATAGCTTTTAGGAGATTTTTTATCTGTTTGGCACAAATTCTCGTAGTTTTGGAGAACAATTGGCAGCAATCTAAGCCTGATCTATATCCAGATAAGATACCGGTTTTTACGGCTTGGGATGCACTCTAAAATGCCTGTCGCCGGTAGATTAAAAATCAGTAAATCACGATGGGATTGGGGTATAATTATGGCTTGGCTAATCGCAGATAGATGCTTTCTTTCAATGCAATTTCTTCCCAATTATAAAACATTTGTGCTATAATTTACAAGCCTGAGAATGATGCAGGCGTACACATTTGTTTATCCTCACGAGCACTACCTGCATAGAAAAACACCCACCTTTGGAAAGGTATTATCTGTATGTCTGAAAAAGTGATCCGCGTGGTTGGGGCCAAAGCCCATAACCTGAAGAATGTGACGGTTGAAATCCCGCGTGATAAATTTGTGGTCATTACCGGCCTGTCCGGCTCTGGTAAATCCTCCCTGGCGTTCGATACCATCTTTGCAGAAGGTCAGCGGCGCTATGTCGAGTCGCTTTCGGCCTATGCACGCCAGTTCTTGGGGCAGATGAATAAGCCGGATGTGGAATCGATTGAGGGGTTATCCCCGGCCGTGTCCATCGACCAGCGCGGCGCTTCGCATAACCCGCGTTCAACGGTTGGTACGGTAACGGAAGTGTACGACTACCTGCGTTTGCTCTTTGCCCGTGTGGGGACCCCACACTGCCCGATCTGCGGCCAGGAGATTGCCCGCCAGTCTGCCCAGGAGATTGTGGAAGCGATTGTGAATATGCCGGAAGGCAGCCGTTTGCTGCTGCTGGCCCCCATGGTGCGTCACCGCAAAGGCACCCACCAGACCATCTTAGACGAGATCAGCAAAGCCGGGTTTGTGCGCGCACGCATCAACGGCGAAGTGATGGAATTGGGCGATGGCGAGATCGAACTGGACCGTTATAAAAACCATACCATCGAGGCGGTGGTAGACCGCCTGGTGATCCGCGCCTACGAAGATGATGAAGAACGCGATAATTTCCTTTCCCGCCTGACCGATTCGGTGGAGACCGCCCTCCAATTTGGGGACGGCATGTTGGTGGTGCACAACCTTTCGGCAGACCCGCCGCAAGATACAAAATTCTCCGAGCATTTGGCCTGCCCCGAACACGGCACCACCATCCAGGAGATTGAACCGCGCACCTTTTCTTTCAACACCCCGCACGGCGCCTGCCCGGAATGCCAGGGGATTGGCACCAAGCTGGAAATTGATCCTGAAATGCTCATCCCGGATAAAAGTAAGTCGTTGAACGATGGGGCGATCTCTGCCTCGGAGTGGGGCGGCCCGCGCGATTTTGGCGGCTACTATTGGGAGATGCTGGCCGGCGCTTGCAAGGCTTATGATGTGGATATGGATGCCCCTATTTCCAGCCTGAATGAAAAACAGATGGATATGGTTTTATACGGCACGCACGGCAAAGAAGTGCCGGTAGAGTACACTCGCAAGAGCGGCAAGGTTTCCCGCTTTACGGCCGCGTTTGAAGGGCTGATCCCCAACCTGGAGCGCCGTTTTAGAGAGACCAATTCCTCCTACCAGCGTGACAGGATTATGGAATTTATGAATGACCGTCCTTGCCCGGCTTGTAAGGGCGCCCGGCTGCGCCCCGAAGCCCTGGCGGTCACCATTCAAGACAAGAACATTTTAGATATTACCTCCTGGCCGGTGGTCGATTCGCTGGCCTGGGCGAATCAATTAAATGCCGAAGATTCCTCGTTGAGTGAGCGCGATAAGATCATCAGCACGCGCATCCTCAAAGAGCTTTCCGAGCGCTTACAGTTCATGGTCGATGTTGGCTTAGAATACCTGACGCTCAACCGGACGGCAGCCACCCTTTCTGGTGGAGAGGCACAGCGCATCCGTCTGGCTACCCAGATCGGTTCCCGCCTGATGGGCGTGTTGTATGTGTTGGATGAGCCGTCCATCGGTTTGCATGCCCGTGACAACGCCCGGCTGTTGAACACACTGCTGGGGCTGCGGGATATCGGCAACACCGTGCTGGTGGTGGAACATGACGATGAAACCATCCGGCAGGCCGATTGGATTGTAGACCTGGGGCCGGGGGCGGGTGAATTTGGCGGCGAGATCGTGGCCGAAGGCACCGTGGAAGAGATCAAGCAGAACGAGAAGTCGCTTACCGGCGCTTACCTGACCGGACGAAAACAGATCCCCTTGCCCAAAGAGCGGCGCAATGGGAACGGGCACGAGATCATTGTGAGAGGTGCCCGCGAAAACAACCTCAAGAATATTGATGTGCATATCCCCCTCGGCAAGCTGATCTGCATTACCGGCGTTTCCGGGTCGGGGAAATCATCTTTGATGAACGAGGTGCTGTACAAGTCGCTGGCGCGCACCCTCAACCGGGCACGCATGATCCCCGGCGCACACGACAGCATTGAAGGGGTCGAGAACCTGGACAAGATCATCAACATCGACCAGTCTCCCATCGGGCGCACCCCGCGTTCCAATCCCGGCACGTATACCGGTTTGTTTGACCTGATCCGCACGCTGTTCTCCGAACTGCCGGAAAGCAAACTGCGCGGCTATAAGCCCGGGCGTTTCTCCTTTAATGTGCGCGGCGGGCGCTGCGAAGCCTGCCAGGGACAGGGGCAGATCAAGATCGAGATGCAGTTCTTGCCGGATGTGTATGTGCCCTGCGAAGTGTGCGGGGGCAGCCGCTTCAACCGGGAGACACTGCAAGTCAAGTTCAAGGGGATGACGATTGCCGATGTGTTGGACATGCCGATTGCCACGGCGATGAAAGAGTTCAGCGCTTTCCCGGCGATGGTGCGCAAACTGGAAACCCTGGAGGATGTGGGGCTGGGCTACCTGACCATCGGGCAGCCGGCGCCAACCCTTTCGGGCGGGGAAGCGCAGCGCGTCAAGCTGGCGCGGGAGCTTTCTAAGCGTTCCACCGGGCAGACCATTTATGTGCTGGACGAGCCGTCTGTCGGCCTGCACGCCGCCGATGTGCATAAGCTCATCATGGTGCTGCACAAGCTGGTAGAGGGGGGCAACACGGTGGTGATCATCGAACATAACATGGACATCATCAAGGTAGCCGACCATATTGTCGACCTGGGGCCGGAAGGCGGTGGGCGGGGCGGTTTGCTGCTGGCAGAGGGCACCCCCGAAGAGGTAGCCAACAACCCAAAGAGCTATACCGGCCAGTACCTGCGCCCATACCTGGGGCTGAACGGCGGCAAGGTCAAAGGCGTCGATTCGAAGTAAACCTTGGGTATAAAAGTCTGGAACCTAAACGCGGGCTAAACCCCGCGTTTTGTATTAAAATTAACTACCCAGACCATCTAAAAGATTTTTAAACCACTAAACTACGGAACAACCATACCTATCTTATGAAATCACCAGTCACACTTAGTAAATTGCAAAAATTCGTTGCCAAGCGCGATAATAAAAAGTCTAAGAAATTGGATTATTTTATGAAGTTCATCGAGGAAGTGGGGGAATTATCGGAGATGATCAAGAAAGATAAAAAGTTAGACCACGAAGATGAAAGTGCCAAGGCGATCAAACACACCATGGATGAAGAGATTGCCGACGTGCTCTACTACCTGGTGGTGCTCGCCAATGTCAATGAGATTGATTTGGAGGCGGCTTTCCTCCGGAAGATGGAGTATAAAGAGCAATAGCATATCGCATATCTACGGCCCGGCTTTACGCCGGGTTGTTTGACCAAGAGAGTATTTTATTCAATTGAGACGGCGCGCCGTCTCAATTGTGTTTTAAGGGGTATTCTTGGGGAAGGTTTTGAAACTTTCCCCTGTGGATGAGGCGATTGACCCCCAACCTGTTTTTGGGGTAGACTAGAGCAGGCTTTTTACGATGTAAACAGGTTTGGGAATAAGGGTGTAATGATGGAAGAAAATGATAAATTAGAAAAGTTTGGGAAGTTTAGCCTTGCCGTCTTAGAGCATTTTGTGAAAGAGAAACTGGGGGATGAGGCAATTGAGATGCTCAAAGGGAAATATAAAGACCATGAGCATTTAATTCAGGCGCTGGCAAATGCCGAAGGACAGTATCGGCAAGATCATGGGGATTGGGCACCCTTACTTTTTGAGCAAGAAATAGATGAAACACCCACTTTAGAAGAAGCCTATCAAAAATTCCACAAAAACCCTACAGACAGGACTTTGCAAAATACCCTTGTTGCGGCATTAAAGCGCAAAACTGACCCTGGCCAGCACGAAAAATTACCAGAAGTAGTGCAGGAATATATTAGACTTTTCAAGATTCATTTGGCTTTTGCAGACGAAGCATTTCGAGAAAATCTCAATATCGTTTCGCAATTAGACCAGCAAGACTATCAGGCAGAACAAACGCAAGTCCAGAGAAAAATATTGGATACGATTGCTCAACAGCAAGGTGAAAAAGAGGGGCAGGGACTACCCTTGAACAAGTATTTACCCCGCCCTCCCAAGGACTTTACCGGGCGGGAAGATAAGCTGGAAGAACTGCGCCAAAAGATGGGCAAAAGTGGGGCGACGATTACGCGCGGGATGGGCGGCTGCGGCAAGACCGCACTGGCGCGCCAGATTGCCCAGGAATATCGAGATGCGTATCCTGACATCCAGATCGAGATCGACCTGCAGGGCGCTCACGAACAAGAACCGCTTACCCCTGTCCAGGCGCTAACCGAGATTCTGCGTCTTTTGCATCCAGGCAAAAAATTGCCGGGAGAATTGCGTTCGCTTCAGGCGCTGTATGGTGAAACGTTGGAAGGTAAACGTGCGTTATTGCTGCTGGACAATGCCCGCGATGAAGCGCAAATAGAGCCGCTGCGCCCCCCTGAGGGCACATTGGTGCTGGTGACTTCCCGGCAGCAGATCAGGCTTTCCTGGTTGGAGGAGCTTGAACTGGGGCGGATGAGCAAAGAGGATGCCGTTGATTTGCTGCTTGCGATCAGCGAACGCACCCGCCCGTGCGCGGCGGAAATTGCGGAACAATGCGATTATTTACCCCTGGCGCTGCGTCTGGCGGCCAGTGCGTTAGAGATGAGCAAACGCCTGGCCCCTAAGGTCTACTTGCAGCGCCTGGAGCGAAATTTGCTGGCAGCATTAGAGATAGGAGCGGTCAAGAGCGAAGAACGCCGCCCTTTACAGGCTTCTTTAATGCTCAGTTACGACTTGCTGCCGGAGGATTTGCAGCGGCTATGGCGCCGTTTGGCGGTCTTCCCCCGCTCTTTCAGTATAGAAAGCGCTTTCTTTGTTGCCTCACCCGAAATTGAAGTGGAGGAAGAAATAGACGAAAAGCTGCGGGCAGCCCTGGTTTTGGAAACGATGGGTGACCTGTTGGATCAGCTGCAATCTTATAGTTTGCTGGAATATCTGCCGGAAAGCGGGCGTTACCAGATGCACGATACGGTGAGAGAAGCGGCCTACGTGCAGCTCAAGGCTGAGGGTGAGTTCACTTCGGCTTACCGGCATTTAGGAGAATTTGAGATAGCCTTTTTTGCACAGCATGATGTTTTTGAGGCTGAAAACTTAGCGTTGGTGACCTTGGAAAAGGAGACCTTATTTGCGGCAGCAGCCTGGGCTATACAGGAAAGGCAGGCTGATTTGTTGGCCCGGTTAGCAACCGTACCGCACAATTGGTTGCAAACTTTTAGTGTATGGGAGAGTTGGCAGGGCTGGCTGGAGACTGCGCTGCAAATCGGAATCGATGACCCTGGTTTTGAGGCGAACACGCGCCAAGCGATGGGGGATGTGTATGGTTTTAGAAATGATTATGATGCTGCCCTGGGCGCCTACGAGGAGGCGTTGAGGCTGTATGAGCAGACGGGGTCTCGACAGGGTGAGGCGAACACGCGCAAAGCGATGGGGGATGTGTATCAGTTTCGGAAAGAGCTAGATGCTGCCCTGGGAGCCTACGAGGAGGCGTTGAGGCTGTATGAGCAGACGGGGGATCGTGTTGGTGAGGCGAACACGCGCCAAGCGATGGGGGATGTGTATCAGTTTCGGAGAGAATTAGATGCTGCCCTGGGTGCTTACGAGGAGGCGTTGAGGCTTTATACGCAGACGGGGGATCGACAGGGTGAGGCGAACACGCGCCGTGCGATGGGGGATGTGTATCAGTTTCGGAAAGAGCTAGATGCTGCCCTGGGCGCCTACGAGGAGGCGTTGAGGCTGTATGAGCAGACGGGGTCTCGACAGGGTGAGGCGAACACGCGCCGTGCGATGGGGGATGTGTATCAATTTCGGAAAGAGCTAGATGCTGCCCTGGGAGCCTACGAGGAGGCGTTGAGGCTGTATGAGCAGACGGGGGATCGTGTTGGTGAGGCGAACACGCGCCAAGCGATGGGGGATGTGTATCAGTTTCGGAAAGAGCTAGATGCTGCCCTGGGAGCCTACGAGGAGGCGTTGAGGCTGTATGAGCAGACGGGGGATCGACAGGGTGAGGCGAACACGCGCCAAGCGATGGGGGATGTGTATCAGTTTCGGAAAGAGCTAGATGCTGCCCTGGGAGCCTACGAGGAGGCGTTGAGGCTGTATGAGCAGACGGGGGATCGTGTTGGTGAGGCGAACACGCGCCAAGCGATGGGGGATGTGTATCAGTTTCGGAAAGAGCTAGATGCTGCCCTGGGCGCCTACGAGGAGGCGTTGAGGCTGTATGAGCAGACGGGGGATCGACAGGGTGAGGCGAACACGCGCAAAGCGATGGGGGATGTGTATCAGTTTCGGAACGAATTAGATGCTGCCCTGGGCGCCTACGAGAAGGCGTTGAAGCTGTATGCACAGACGGGGTCTCGTCTTGGTGAGGCAAATACCTTGTCCGCGTTGAGCCGCTTATACGTGCAGCAAGATGAGTTACAGAGGGCGGAAAAAAAATTTGCGCAGGTACAGAAGATCCGTCAGGAGATTGCAGACATTTACAGCCAGGGTGCCGATCATGGCAACTTTGCTGTGGTGCTGCTGCAAAAGGGTTTTTTTGAGCAGGCCTTGACTTATGCCCAACAAGCCAAAGTGTTTTTTAGCCAATTGGATGAACCACTTCTGATTGAATTAATTGACCGATTAATTTCTGACTGCCAGGAAGCAAATAACACACGAAAGGAAAATCCAATGACAGACCCGCTGATCGCACTGCTGGAAAGCCAGGGTGCGCAAACTGTAGTGGATGACCTCACTTCGGAGAAAGGAGACCAGACGCGCAAAGAGCGCCTGACCGGCCTGGATGCCGCCGCCCGCCATGCCTATTGGCAGATGAAGGACCTGCCCGCCGCGGTCTTGCTCTATCAGGCTGGCATCGCCTACGGAGAGGCGCAGTCTACCGCTTTCCCGGCCGAAGCGCAGGAGATCGACAGCATGGTAAAAACAATGTGCTATAACTTGGCTTCTTTCACCTGGCCGGGCTGGGATGAGGAAGGCATGGTGATTGACGGAGAACTGGCCGCCATCGGGCTGGAAGCTGCCCGGCAAAACCTGCATCTGGCGCAGGTGCTGGGCAAGGACGATCTGCCGGTCAGCCGGGCGTACTGGATGCTGGGGGCGCAGGAAATGGCCGCCAAAACCTACGAGGCTGCCCGCACCAACTTCGCCCGCGCCGCACAGCACGCCCAAAACGTCGGTGCCCAGGGGGAAGTGCTGCTGGCCCGCGGGTTCCTCTACCTGGCGCATCTCTTAGAAGATGCAGAGAATGCCCAGGCGCAGGCCGGGCTGGAAAAAACAAAAACCGCCCTCCAGGATGTGGAAGACGGCAAATTCTATATTCAACAAATTGAGGATGCGCAGCGCGTGTTTGGCTAGATCGTTTTGATCTGGTTCTTACCTTCGTCTTTGGATTGGTAGAGGGCCTGGTCTGCCCGGAAGACGAAGTTTTCTGCATCAAGGTCCTCCGAATTTAGCGATGTGATCCCGATACTGAGCGAGGGGGAAATGATTCCCCGCCCGGTATCAAACGCTACTTTGCCGATCTCTTCCTGGATGCGCCGGGCGGCCGTTTGTGCTCCCTCTGCATCGGTATTGACCAGCAAAATGGTGAACTCATCTCCTCCCCAACGGGCAACAACATCAATCCCACGCAGGGCGGCGTGGATCTGGTAGGCAACCATTTGCAGCAGTTTATCCCCCACAATGTGCCCGTAAATGTCATTGATATTTTTAAATTCATCAATATCCAGCATCAGCAAGCTGGTGGGTTGGTCGTGGCGGCGGGCGACTTCAAATTCCCGTTCCATCAGGTTATGAAAAGCGCGGCGGTTGAACAACCCGGTCAGCTCATCGTGGGAGGCCAGATATTCCAGGCGTTTGTTATAGCTGTTCAGCAGCCACAGCAGCAGCCCGGACACAATGATTGTGATCACCACCCCGATCAAAATGTTCTTTTGCATGGATTCTTTCGCCATTTGCAGGGAATCATCTTCGTTCTTTTCCACCATCAAGAACCAGTCAAATTCGGGAATGTAGCGGACAGAAAGCGCTTTGGTGCCGGTCTGGTCGGTATATTCGAAAATATCGGCGGTTTCCCCCGTGGTTAGAATAGCATCGCTGATTTCGTCAATCCCTTCCATATAACGAATGTTATTGGTGGCAACCAGGTTGGGATTGGAATGCACCTGGATGAGACCACTGGAATCGATCAGGTAGATTTTGTGGTCAAATTCTTCCTCATAGTATTTGAACTTTTTCCCCAGGTTAGAAAGCTGTAGACCCACGCCCGTCGCCCCCAAGAAATCCCCTTTCAGGTTTTTCAGCCGGTGATTGATGAAGATGGTCAGCATGCCGTTAGCCGCTTCGTCGGTGTCTACGTCCAGCACGTAGGCTTTATTTAGGGAGCGGAATGTGTAATACCAGTCATCGTGCGCGTCTTCCGGGGAAACTTGTTTGAGAATACCATCATAGTAGTAATAATTCCCCGAAATATTGGACACAAAAAAAGCACTATCGTAACCGTATTTTTCTTTGATCGTGTTGAGATATTCGGTGATCTGGTTAATGTCTTGTTCTCCGCTAGAAACCCAATTGATCAAAAAGGTGTCGTTCGACATTAACGAAGAGACATTGATCGGGTTCATGATCTCCGCTTCAATCTCGGAATAGATATTGTTACTGATCAGGGGGAGTGTTTCGAAAATTGCACTGTTAACCACATAGTCTTTGGTGGCCAGGTAGCTTAGGGTGCTGGTGATTGAAAAACCGAGCAGTATGATTGCAATGACCAGGATCATAAATCCCATATTGTTGCGCAAGGGGCGATTTCTTGGCAACTGCGGATTGACCTGGCTGAAATGCGGGGGTTTCTGTTTCATATGGATAAATTATAGCGTAGATTTATTTTGTGCACTTGTAAGATTCTGTCTATTTAAAAAAATTCAAAGGATGATTTTTTTCATCCTTTGAATCAGCTTAAACTTTATGGTTTTGTTGGCTTACATTTACCTGCAAGCCGGCGGGACAGATGGACTACAAAAGCGCTTGTTTGACCTGATCCCAATCCAGTTCGTTGACCTCTTCGTAAAACCAGGCGCGTGCGGCAGTGTGTTTTTCCTGCAGGTCGGCCAGGTCTTTGACGTAATAGAACTCGGCCAGCCGGTCGGCAACTTCTTGCGGTAGGTCGTAGTGGGCGTAGCGGGTGCGGTACATGTAACGCGCCGGGCAGCAGCGGATGCGGAGCACTTCCAGCAGCGGGGTGAGTACATAGTTTTGGTAGAAAGCAATCGCTTCAATGCGGTTTCCCCGATGTATCTCTTTGCTGGTCAAAATCCAAAACAGGTCGTGCCGCATGCGGGCGCTTTCCACCGCGCGCTGCATACCGGCCAGCATGCCTTCTACATCCAGGGCTTCTTCCTGGATCAGGTTGGCTTTATCAAACAATACTTGCGGCGTGCCGTGGGTACGGAACTGCATAAAGCGGTCGGCCTGGCTGCTTTCCTGAATGATGAGCAGGTCTAACATCAGGTAGGGGCTGGCTTGTTGGAAGCGGTAAAAACATTGGGAGTGCCCGTGCCATGTCGGTTCGGGCAGCCGGTGGCGGTAATCGGTTTCCGTTACCTGTGCCAGAGCCGCTTCGAGGTCCTCGAAGGCTTGCTCCACAAACCCATCTTTCACGATCACCTGCACGTCGGCATCAGACCACTGGTCAACCCGATCAAACCCCGCCGCGCCTCCCTCCCACATTGCCAGCGCATACGCTTGGGGTTCCAATGTGTTGCTCAGCAAGTTGAGAAGGAGTTCGCGGTTGAGGGGGTAAGCGTTCATCTAAGTTGTGTTTACCCTTGCGGTGTTTGGCTCGGGGTGGGTGTCTCGGTAGGCGAGACCTCTGGGGTTGCCGTTTCCGTGGGGCCAAAGGTGGGGGTGATGAGCAAATAGGGAACTTTCAGGATTTGCCCAGGGTAGATGACACTGTCTTCATCCATATCGTTCTCTTCTAAAATATCATCCACGATCGAGTTAAATTCATCGGCGATTGAGACCAGAGAATCCCCCGGCAGCACAAAGTAATCGATGACACTGCCGCGCGGCAGGTTGGGGGGCAGCGGGCTGGGGGTGGGGCGCTCCATATCCGGGTTAGGGATGACGATCGTATCGCCTACATATAAGACCGAATCATTGGTGAGGTTGTTGAGCAGTAAGATGCTGACAAAATCAACCCCAAACTGGTCTGCAATGATTGTGATGTTGTCCCCAGACTGCACCTGGTATTCAAAAGGTTCTGCGGGGGTGGGTACCAGGGTCTCGGTGGGGGTAGAGGTGATCGTGGGGGTGGCCGTTTCGGTGGGGGTCGCCGTTGGCGGGACGGGTGTGGCCGTATTGGTGAAGGTAGGGGTGGGGGAATGAAGGAATGCCAGGCTGAGCCCGGTGCCATTCATGGATAAAATGATCAAAAATAATCCCACCGCAATGATAACCACCGCGGCGCCGCCTAAGATCAACGGCCCATATTTTTGTCGTCTTTCCATCGATTCTTTATAATTTTTATATGAAGATTGAGATGACATATCTCCTGTGCCTTTTCTATGAGTAGGAACCATTCAAATTCTAGTTTGTATCCCCGACCGGCACGTCTACCGGTCATGCGTGGTTATCGATTTTACCCTATTTTCTCCAGCAGAATACTTTTTATAGAAAGTATGTTCTTGATAGTGGCGGTGTTAAATTTTTATTTGGGAGTATTTAATCCAGGGGAATCAGGTCTGCTCTGGCCGTGCTGCCGTTGACGTGCAGCAGCGCCACCCCCGCCGCAGAGCCTCTGCGCGGAGATGTTGGGCTGCCGGGATTGAGGAACAATACCTCGCCGCGCGGTTGGTTTTCGGGCACGTGAAGGTGGCCGTGAATGACCACGTGAAAGCCAGCTGCTTGCGGGCTGATCTCTAAGTCTTGCAGGTCGTGGAGCATATAGATGAAGGTTTCGCCTACCTGGATCGCTTCTGTGGTAGGTAGGGTGCGCAGGCCAGCATGATAGTCTGTGTTCCCGCGCACCGCTTTTACGGTGGCAATTTCAGCCAATTTTCTTAAAATATCGGGGTGGTCGATGTCTCCCGCATGCAGGATGAGGGAAACATCTTGGAAAATTTCCAATACTTTGGGCGAGAGACGCCCGTGGGTATCGGAAATAACCCCAATTAAAACTTCTTTATCTGTGGTTGTGGTTTGTGGATCAAACAACATTCACTAAGACAAACAGCATGGGACGCCGTTTGCTGATTTTGTACAGCAGGTTGCGGATTTCGTTTTCCATATCTGGCTGCAAGTTTTTGAGCTTTTGGTTATTTGAATAGCTCTTCAAGATTTTATCCACAGCCTTGTGGATATCTTTGACCATTTCTTCTGCTTCATATTTATACACAAACCCTTTGGTAATTACCTCAGGCTCTTGGAGCAGTTCGCGGTGTTTGCCATCCAGCAGTAAGTTGACGGTCACAAAGCCGTCTCTGGAGAGGGTGTCGCGTTCGCGCAATACGGCCGGGCCGACATCGCCCACGCGGGAGCCGTCTACAAATACATATCCGCCGGGGATGCGCTCACCAACTTGCATGATCTCATCTTCAAATTCGACGATTGTGCCGTTTTCGATCACGGCGATATTTTCTTCCGGCATCCCCAGTTCTTGGGCCATCTGGGCGTGTTGCTTCAGGTGGCGCAGTTCCCCGTGGACGGGGATCAAATACTGCGGGCGTACCAGGTGGAGCATCAGTTTCATCTCTTCCTGGCTGGCGTGCCCGGAGACATGCACCTGGGCGATGGGATCATAGATCACGTTCGCCCCGCGCTGGAAAAGTTTGTTGATCGTGCGGGAGACGGTTTCTTCGTTCCCGGGGATGGGGTGGGAGGACAAAATAATCGTATCGCCCACTTCCACATCAAACTGCCGGTTGCGGCCGGTTGCCAGGCGTCCCATGATTGAGCTGGGTTCACCCTGAGAGCCGGTGCACATCAGTACGACTTTCTTGGATTTCATCTTTAATGCCTGGTCCAGCGGTACGATCAGGTCATCGGGGACATCCAGGTAGCCGAGTTCGCGCGCCATTTTGGCGTTTTCGCGCATACTCATCCCTACAAAAGCCATCTTGCGCCCAACTTTCATTGCCGCATTGGCAACCTGCTGCATGCGGGAGATCAGCGAGGCGAAGGATGCCACTAAAATGCGGCCTTTTGCCTCTTGGAAGGCTTTATCAAATGCCGGGTCGATCACCTTTTCGGAGGGGGTCCAACCGGGGGAGTCGGCGTTGGTCGAGTCGGCTAACAAGGCCAGCACACCGCGTCCGGCCCATTCGGCCAGTTTGGCGTAATCGGTCGGCCAGTTGTCTACCGGGGTATGGTCAAATTTGTAATCGCCGGTATGCACAATCAACCCTTCGGGGGTGGTGATGCCTAACGCGACCCCGTCGGGGATCGAATGGCATACGTGGCAAAATTCCACTTCAAACAAGCCTACTTTGATCTTTTCGCCGGCAAATACAGTGTGCATTTGGGCGGTATCCAGCTTGCCCGAGCGGGCCAGTTTCACTTCCAGCAGGCCGCGGGTTAGCGCGGTGGCGTAGATGGGTGCATCTATTTCGTCCAAAACGTGGGCAATTGCACCGGTGTGGTCTTCATGGCCGTGGGTGATAATGATCCCCACAACTTTATCACTTCGTTCTTTTACGTATTCAAAATCGGGGATGATATAGTCGATCCCTAACATGTCGTTCTCGGGGAACATGATCCCGGTATCGACGATCAAAATTTGGTCGTCGTATTCGTACACGGTCATGTTCTTCCCAATTTCCCCAAGGCCCCCCAGGGGAAGAATTCTTAATCTGTTTTTACTCATTTATATTTTTCCTTATAATATTCTTTTACCTTGCTTGCTTAACTTAGGCAATGCAAGGGTGTTTTTTACGTTTTCGCCATTATTCGGGGGTAGATATACGGATAACACAAATGAACTCAATGAAGAATCCATTTGTAGATTTCTCCAAATAATGGGATGATTCTTTTCTCTGCGCATTTTTCTCGGTGGGCAGCACACCTGTTCATATCAAGACGGGCGTGTCTTGTAAAGATCTACCTAATTAACAAAAAAGCCTGGTATGCACCAGGCTGGGGCTTCCTGAATCTGTGCAAAATTGTAGCATAAATGGTAGGGGTTGTCAAAAGCGGCATACTGGCCGAATTTAGATTGTCTTTTTGCTTATTCACTTATGTACCTATTATACAGGAATAAAATTAACTTTTTGTAAATATTTGGTCTTTTAATAGGTATGCTAACCACGGCTATTAACCGCGCAGCAAATAGATGACAAGGGCGGGGAGGCAGGGGATGGGATGGATCTGAAGTTTGATCGCAATTTAGGAAGCCTACTTACGAGATAAGCTTGTTTCTAACATGCCCCACCCCAATTGATACCCTAATTTACTGAGTTTCTATCACCATCCCCAATTTGGGTAGGGCTAAAGAGCTACCTCTAAAGCAAAATACTGGCGGGTGGGGCGTGAAAAAACATACAAATTTTACGGAAAAGAGGCAGGTTAAAATTTACCTTAGATGCCTCCACCGGGAAAGAAAACGATGCATAGATTCGTAGATGGGGAGTAAATATGATTCGCCGATTTATCCTTGACTTTGAGAATGCCATTTACAAGAGATGTATAAACGGTGACTAACCTCCTAAACCTTGATAAAATACAGCTACGTATCGAAGGAAAACTGATGGAAAAAAATACATTTGATATTTTATTGCTCATCGCCCGCCCCGCTGCGGGGAAAAGCGAAGTGATTGATTACCTCAAGCGTACTCCGCTCCCAGAACGGGTGGCGCGCTTTCATGTGGGGGAGTTCTTAGAGCTAGATGATTTCCCCATGTTATGGACCTGGTTTGAAGAGGACGCGATCCTTGAATCGCTGGGTCACCCTCGCCTGCATACCGACGCGGATGGCATGTTTAAAGAGACTTACTTGTGGGATTTGCTGATCCGCCGCATTGGGTTGGACTATGCCAAACTGCTGCGCGATACCCCCAATCTCCACGACAGTCAGACGGTTGTGATCGAGTTTGCCCGCGGCAGCCAGCACGGCGGTTTTCGGCGTGCCTTCGACCATCTCAGCGAGGAAATTCTGGCCCGCCTGGCGGTGATGTATATCAATGTCTCTTGGGAAGAATCGCTGCGCAAAAACCAGGCGCGGTTTAACCCCGACCGTCCCGACAGCATTTTAGAGCACGGCTTGCCGCAGGCGAAAATGGAAGTGCTGTATAAAGAGAGCGATTGGGAAGCAGTCAGTGCGGCTGATCCTGCATACCTGGACATCCAGGGGCGAAAAGTGCCCTATGCTGTCTTTGAAAATGAAGATGATGTCACCACCGGGCGAGGGGATGCACTCGGACAACGCCTGGAAGAGACGCTCAGCTTGCTGTGGGAGAGAACCCGCGGCAGGTAAGACCGGATAAATAATCCGACTCATAACCCTATATGCGTTTAAAAAGAATTATTTTTGCCTTAGCTATCCTTATCATCCTTGGCATATTAATCTACCAAATTCCGGGGGTGCAAAACCGCCTGGCCTGGGGCTTCATCCAGTCTGAGGCGTATGTGCGCGGTGTACTCAACCCGGCTGGTGCAGTGCCTACCCCGCTGCCCACCGAACCACCGGTCGCTTCCGCCACCCCTACCCAACAATTACCTACTGCTACTACGGCCCCAGAAACGGCCGAAACGGCGACCACAATCCCGCCAACTCCTTCACCCACCGCGCTGCCTGCCAATGTCTACCTCGACCCGCCAGCCTGGGAGGTGCAGGACATTAACGGCTGCGGCCCGGCGACCTTATCGATGTACCTGAGCTATTATGGATGGGAAGGCAACCAGTACAGTATTGATGAGGTCATCAAACCAGAGCGGGCAGACCGCAATGTGAATGTGGAAGAATTGGCCTACTACGCCTGGAACAATGCCGGATGGTTGAGCCTCATTTATCGGGTCAATGGCACGGTGGAGATGCTGAAAACGTTTCTCGCCAACGGCATCCCGGTAATGATTGAGGAAGGCGATGAGCTTGCCCAGCAGTATTGGCCAGATGATGATATGTGGGCCGGGCATTTTCTGTTGATCACCGGTTACGATGATGTTGAAGGTGTGTTCATTGCACAAGATTCGTTCCGCCAGGCCGACTTAAAAGTACCTTACGAAGATACCGACCGGCGCTGGAAATACTTTAACCGGGTGTTTATTTTGGTTTATCAGGCGCACCAGGAAGAAACCGTGCAAACCATTTTGGGGGAAGATTGGGATGCCGATGCTAATCGGCAGAATGCTTTGGATACTGCCCAGGCCGAGATTGATGCCAACCTCGAAGATTCCCTGGCGTGGTTCAACCTGGGGTCCAACCTGGTCTATTTTGAGCGCTATCAAGAAGCGGTGGATGCCTATAACCAGGCGCGGGTCTTGGGTTTGCCCCAGCGCATGCTGCGTTACCAGTTTGGGCCGTTCCATGCCTACTTCCATACCCAGCAGTACGATGAACTGCTGGCGCTTACCGAGTATGCGTTAGAGGTCACCCCCAATTCGGAAGAGGCGCTGCTGT
Organism: Anaerolineales bacterium; assembly: GCA_963675375.2. Lineage (GTDB taxonomy): Bacteria > Chloroflexota > Anaerolineae > Anaerolineales > UBA11579 > UBA11579. The sequence goes on from OY776212.2 coordinate 1,167,241, forward strand.
GGAAGGGCTGGGCGCTGTACAATCTGGGGGATAACCAGGGGGCGATCAAAGCTTTTAGAGCATCGTATCAGGAAAATTACACCTCGTTTGATGCTAAATATGCGCTCGATTTTATGGGCGTTACCCCGTAACTTTCTTTTTCCCGTTGGGTTTTAGATATTGAGTCAACCAAACCACGTTTGGTGAGCTGAAAACAATTGTTATACCCTACTCTTTTTTTGACAATTGCTTTCCTCCACTAAGAAAGGAAAAAAATTGAAGATCACAAAAGATTTAAGTACCCTGTTGTTAGCATTGTTCCTGATCCTGTATGGGTTAATGACTTTTGGATTAACCTTCCCATATTTGGATTTCATCTTGGGCGCGCTGGCGCTGGTTGCTGGTTTTCTCAAATTGATTGGTAGATAGACTTGCGTTTTTTCTCCTGGTCAGGCCGAACATCATCGTTCGGCCTGACCGTTTTAAAGGGAGAAGGCCTTGTGACAGCGGTACAATCAAAAATCGCCTGCATGCTTGCAGGCGATTTTTTCTGTATAAAGGTGAAGTTGTTTATGATTTTGCAAACAAGGCTTTGAAGAACATAGCCGGTTTGAAATCGCTGCCTGAGAGCAGGGTCTGGGCACGGAATAACTTCGAAACCGTGATTACGATCAGGTAAGCGGTGATTAGCATCAGTACTGCTGCCGTGACCGGCTGCCACCAGGGCACTGCCGTGGCGGCAATGCGCGTCATCATCGCTACCGGGGCAGTCAGCGGGAAGAGGCTGATTGCCATACTGATCGTGCTGTTCGGGTCGTTGATCAGGGTGGCGATAAAGAACAGCGGGACGATCAACGGGATGATCAGGTAAAAGGTCATCTGGGAGGCTTCGCGGGTATTGGGAGCCAGCGCGCCTAACCCGGCCATTAGGGAAGCATACATGGCGTAGCCCAAGATAAAGTACAGGATACCCCAGAAGATGATCTCAGGAGGCAGGTTGAAGTTTGCTGCCATTTCAAAGCTGCGCCCACTGATCTTTAACAAAGAATAGCCGATGCCGATATAGACAACCGTTTGCAGCAGCCCGACCAGCCCAAGTCCGATCAATTTACCGGAGATCAGCTGGGTAGGATTGGTAGAGAGCAGCAGCACTTCAATCACCCGGTTTTGCTTTTCCTTGCCGATGCTGTTCAACATCATTGAGGCCGAGCCAAGGATGACAAAGTAGAAGAACATGGTGATCCCATAGGGAATCCAATAGCTCAAAGGGTTGTATTCGCTGACATCTTCATCCGGTGTTGCCAGAGAAACAGGATTTACCATCATCGGATTTTCAATTTGTGAGGCTAGCTGTTCGTCTCCATTCAACATATTGACCAATAAAGTCCATTCCATCATCCACTCTTCTCCGTTGGAGGAAACCGGGCTGAAATTGGGGCTGATCACGGTATATTCACCGCTATCCACCACATCCTCAGGAATGAGATACAGGTTGGAGATTTCACCACTTTCCAGCGCATCCCGTCCGGTTTTTTCATCCGGAAAAGCGACAAGATAGTCGGGGTCTATGTTGCTGGGCAGCGTTTTAATAAAATTGCCCTCGTCCACATACCCTTGGGGAATATCTTGGATCTGCACAGGGGAGGTAAAAAAATCTCCAATAGCTTCTGTGCCTCCGCTGGCATTGGTGAATACATTCATCAAGATAAAGGCGATCAACGGCAGGCCAAAAGTAATAATTAGGAAAGATGGCCGAGAGACTGTGTTGATAACCTCTGTTTTTATAACAAGAAACGTTTTCTTCATCGTATAGTCCTTACGTCTAAAACCAAGTTACTTCTTACCATTGCCGTTTCCGCGTACCAGGTCGGCCAGGCGCAGGCGTTTGCCAAAGCGCAGCATACCCAATTCGTAGGCGCGGGCTGCCAGCCAGATGGTGAAGATTGCACTGACAATGATGATGGCAATGGATGCGATCATCTGTCCCAATGGGACGTTTGAAACAGCTGCACGGATGGGCATGATTGTCGGTGCTGTAAAGGGGATCATGCTGAGCAGTACGCTTACCGGGCTGCTGGGATTGGAAATGATCAGCATCGAAAAGAAGTAGGAAAAGCTCACCGGCATGGTGACAATCCCGATCATTTGCTGCCCCTCGCTGGTCTCGGTGACCGTGCTGCTGATCGTGAGGGTGATCCCGGCAAAGAAGAAGTAAGCCGGAATAAAGATCAACATCAGCAAACCAACCAAGCCGAAGTTAAATTGAGCGTTTTCCAACCATTCGAAATCGAACAGGGCGCGGGCGCCGAAGAAGGCGGCAATCAGGAAGATCAACCAGCTAAACAACTGGGTTGCCACAACCATCACGATCCCGATCAACTTGCCAACGATGAATTGATTGGCAGACATGGAGGTGGTCAGCACTTCAATTGTGCGGTTTTCTTTTTCTTCCGCCACCGCGGCGGTCAGATAACCGGAGCTGGTGGAGATCACAAAAGTGAACAAGAGACCGGCAAGAATAGGCAGGACCAGGTCGAAAATTGAGTTGCTGCCAAATGACCGTTTGCCGTCGGGCGTACTCACTGTAATGTCAAACCCTGCCAGGGCGCGTTCCACTTCTTTTTGCGGCAGGTCGGCGGTGATATTAGCCTGCAAAAAGTCGAAAAAGTCATCTTGCGCGTTTTCGCCCGGTTCTTCAAGATAGACCAGGGATACATCGCGCGTGATCTCATAGTCGGCCGGGAGTACGTAGTAGGCCTGGATGTCGCCATTTTCCAGCGCGGTTTTTGCGGCGTTTTCATCCGCATAAGCCAGGAAGGTCACCGGGTCGTCATTTTCCATAAAGTCCGGGATCGGCTGCGGGTCGGCAAACACACCGGCCATGTCCACATAGCCAACCGGCTCGTCGCTGTTTTCCGACTGACTGGCAAGAAAGCCTGCCAGGATGGAAACACCGAGCAGTAGCGGGATGCTGAATAATGAAAGTAAGAATTTCCGATTCAGTACCCTGCGTTTATATTCGTTTACTGCCACAAACCAAAATTTATTTTGCATCAGCGCCCTCCTCCGCCACCACCTGAATGAAGATTTCGTCCAGATCGGGTTCGGCAATTTCAAATTGCTCCAACGAGATATTTTGGTTTACCAGGGCAGAAAGGATGTCCTGCGGGGTGGTGTTGTTGTCCAGGCGCAGCAGCATGGAACCATTCACCGGCTCCCGGCTGGTGACACCACTTAGTTCTGGAAGCGCTTGGGTTGCGCGCACCATCACCGCGTGGCTGGCGTACTGCTTGCGGATGTCGGACAGTTTCCCGTAGAGCACATCTTCCCCTTTGTTCACCAACAAAATGCGGTCGCAGAGTTCTTCTACCTGGTGCATCTGGTGGGTGCTCATCAAAACCGTGCACCCGGCATCGCGCTGTTCCCGAAGCAGCTCTTTGATCATCTGGGTGTTAACCGGGTCCAGGGCAGTAAAAGGCTCATCGATAATGATCAGCTTCGGTTGGTGGATCAGGGTAGCAATGATCTGTGCCTTTTGCTGCATACCTTTGCTCAGCTCTTTTACTTTTTTCTTGCGGTGTACGGTCAGGTCAAATTTGTCCAGCCAGCCGTCCAGGCGGGCATTTACCTCTTGGGTCGAGAGACCTTTGAGGGTGCCAAAGTAGACCAAACAGCGGTCCAGGGGAATGTCTTGGTATAGGCCGCGCTCTTCGGGCATATAGCCGATCTGATTCTTTGTCTCCCCCGAGATTTTGCCGCCTAAAATGGCAATATCCCCTTTGTCGGGTTTGAAGATGTCCAGCATCATGCGGATGGTGGTGGTCTTGCCTGCGCCGTTTGGACCTAACAACCCGAAGATTTCTCCTGGGCGGACTGAGAATGAAACGTCTTTGACTGCTTCGGTTTTGCCGAAGGTCTTTGCTACATGATTGACTTCTACTGAATTCATAGTTCTCCTATTCTTTCTTGATGTGTACAATGCTACAATACTACAATAATACAATGCTACAATGATACAATTCTAACATTAATCTAATAGCAAATCAATGATTAAAGGTTAAAAGTAAGTTAATTGCAAGCATTAAAGCCTCAATAACCTGGAAAGTATGATCCCAAGAGGGTGTGAGAATGTAATTATATAAAATGCAGGATGATGAAGCAGGGTAGAAGGCTGTGGTGGAGAGGGCTATGCCGATTACTTCAAAATTAAGATGCCTGCCAGCAGGACAAGATTGATCAAAATGCCAACCCCGCCTTTGTCTGCCAGCTGTTTTGTGTTGCCATCCCAAAGCAGAATGTATAACAAGGTGGAAAAGATGGTCGTGCTGATTGCGGCCACATGCCACCAGCTTTTATGCGCAACCAGGCTCACCCCGCTGACGATGAACCCGGCCGCCGCGATTGCCAGGCCAACGGCCGCAATTTGTTGGATCGCATTCGTGTTGAGAAAGCTGGAGAATGCCCATGCGTTTTCGGGCCAGGTGAGGCCTTCTTTCAATTCAAATTTCTTTATCCCTTGTCCTAGGTACAACAAATGCACCAGTCCGTGCAGTACCATAAAAATGCCAACCGGTATACTCATGCCGCTCTCCTCTCAGTAGTGGGTAAGATCGAATATATTGTATTATTTTTGCTGTTCGGAAACAACTGGTCTTTGCCAAAACTGGACAAAATTTGGGTAAACTGCCCCTTGACTTAATAGAACAAATTTTCTATAATGTATATATGGAGGTGTTCTATGAAACCAATGGACCTCAAGAAATCTGAAAAAGACCTGTACCATTTTTTGCAATCATATACCGAAGAAAACGGTTATACCCCCTCTTATCAAGAGATGGTCGATCACACCTCGGCCAAGACCAAGTCTCATATTGCTTATCAATTGAAGAATTTGGAAAAAGCAGGCTGGATTGAGAAAACCCCCAATAAACCGCGGGCCATCAAGCTGATGTTACAGCAAAAGGTGCAATCTGCCCTCACCCGCATCCCGTTGGTAGGTGTTATCCAGGCCGGTGCGCCGATCCCTATCCCCGGTTCAGACTTTGCTATCTTCCTTCCCGATGAGGATATTGAGGTCGGCGGGATGTTGCCGGAATCGACACTGCGCAAAGATTTGTTTGCGCTGCGAGTGCAGGGGGATTCGATGATCGACTCCAATATCCAGGATCACGATACCGTCATCATGGAAACGGTGAGTGAAGCCCGAAACGGCGATATGGTGGCGGCCTGGCTGATGGAGGAAGAAGAAACCACCCTCAAACATTTTTACCGGGAAAAAGAACGCATCCGTTTACAACCGGCCAACCCCAAATACCAGCCGATCTACTGCCAGCCCGATAAGGTGCAAATCCAAGGGCGCGTGGTGATGGTCGTGCGCAGCTGCTAAAACTCTGAAGGAATCTCCTTCTCCTCTACCCCCCAAAGCCCCTTCTGCATACAGGGGCTTTGGGGTTTTAAAGGGCTAGAAAGATGAAGAATTTGTTATTGCAGATGCAGAGTAAGCTGGGTCCAGGGGGTACCTGGTCGGCGAATTGGGGTTTCATGGGTTTGTGCTGCGCTTGATCTTTCGGGGGGTGTTTCTTCTGCGCTGCTTTGTTGGTCATCCCCAATTTTGGTGGAATATCCGGGGCCGATGGTACGTGTATGGGTAAAACCAATGTCTTCTACGATGATCTCGGTGGTATTCCCTACATGGTCTTGAATGACAGCTTTGATCTTGATCGTTGCGGCAGGGATGGATTGGGTATTGAGTTTATATTTATATAAGGTGCCGTTGTTTTCTGCCGTACCTAGCAGGTGCCATTGTCCCCCACTGCCGGCAGTGTAATAGGCGTACAGGGTCACCTGATTGACCCCGCTTTGGGTATCCTCTGCCAGGACAAAGATATGGTCGCGCGGTTTCAATAATTCATCACCGGCCGCCAGCGAGGAAAAACTGCCGGTAGGGTTGGTGGTGTCGCAAGAAACGTTGTTGCCGCTCACATTATCTACCCCGGCAAGCCAGCTGAGAAAATCAGCATCGTAAGGGATACACAGGTTGGTGTCAAAATAATGGAAGGTCTCCAGGGAAGATAGCTCGGTGTAATTGGTGGGGATACTGCCTGCCAGCGCGTTGGTGTCCACTTTGAGGGTCGTTAAGTTAGGAAGATTGGGTAAATTAGCACTCAGTTGGTAGGTCAGGTTGTTATTGCTGAGTTCAATGCCTGAAATTGACCCATCCGTGCATGAGATCCCAAACCAGGTACAAGGGTCATTGTTTTGGAACCAGTTGGTCTGGTTTGTCCATTCAAATCCAATTGCGGCCCCATAAAAATTTTCCAGGGCACTGCATTCTGCCGCCGGGATGGCGCTTTGCGTTTCACACAGGGAAGATTCACAATATGTAAAGGAGTTATCCCGGTTTGCAATATTGCCCAGCCATTCTGTAAACCGGAGATTTGTAGGCACACACACGTCGGTGTTTGCGAAGGTGAAGGTAGTTAGCCCCGGTATGTTGGTATATGTCAATGGTACACTGCCGGTCAGATTTGTATTGATCAAAATTAAGGAGTCTAGATTTGTCAGTTCACTGAGCTCTGGTGGCATTGTGCCGCTAAAATTGTTTTCGGTGAGCCACAATGAGGTCAAAGAGGTGAGGGCACCGATTTCCCCCGGGATACTGCCTTCAAATTGATTCACAATCAGGTTTATTTCTTCCAGATTAGAAAGTTCACCTATTCTTGTGGATATCGTTCCTGACAAGAGATTGAATTCCAGGTTTATAGAAACAAGGTTATGAAGATCGTAAAATTGGGTCGGAAGTTCCCCTGAGAGGGAATTGCTGGATAAATTGAGTAATTCCAGCTGAGAAAAATTCCCTATTTCGGGGGGTATCGTCCCGATGAGATTATTGCTTTCCAGCGCCAGTGCTGTTACATGTCCATCCTGACAGGTGACTCCATATAAGGCGCATTGGTCAGGCGCGCCCCATCTCCAGGGTTCATCCCACATTTTGCTATCCGTGCCGGCGCTCAAGGCTAGGATCGCTTCACACTCTTCTTCAGGAAGCTCCATACTTTCTTGTTGGCAAAAAGTGCATGAGACGTTATCCCCTCTCACAATTTCAATCGCGCCTAACCAGGCCTGAAATTCGGTGGTTTGCGGCACACACAGGTAATTGAAGATGTAATCGAATTCTTCTAATGCGGTCAGGTGGGTAAAAGATTGGGGAATTTCTCCACTAATTTGGTTGAACTCGATTGTAAAGGCCTTTAAGTCGGTCAGGTCTCCAAGTTCGGTGGGTAGCTCACCGGAAAGCTGGTTAAAAGCGAGGCCGAGATATTCTAAATGCGCTAAAGCGGATAGCGCTGCCGGAATATTGCCGGTGAAATTATTGTCGCTCAACGCTAAAATGACCAGATTTTCGATCTGACCTAAAGAAGCAGGGATTGTTCCGGAGAGTTGATTGCCGCCCAGCGCCAGGGTAGAGAGCGTCGGGAGGGTTGCGAAAGAATCGGGGATGCTTCCGGTGAGATTGTTGCTCGATAAGATCAGGATTGTTAATGAAGACAGGTTCGCCAATTCGGTGGGGATTTCGCCGCTCAATTCATTGTCGAAAAGAGAGATTTCGGTGACTGCACCTGCATCGCAGGTGATGCCGTACCAACTGCACGGGTCATCATTTTGCAGCCAATTGGTGTGGTCTACCCAATTTTCGCCGTCGGTTTGCTCGAAAAGGCTGACCAATGCCAGGCATTCTACCTCTGAGATGGCGGATTGTGATGTGCAGTCATAGCTGCTGTCCCCGCTTTGGGGTAGTTGGGCGGCAGAAGTGCCCGCGCTGAACCCGAAAGATAAAAATAAAAGAATGCTGATTAGAATAAAAAGTTTATTGAAAGAAGTCATTTGCCCTCCTTATAGACATACCTATTATCAACTACTTCTCATGACTTGGCAATAGGTATGGATGAAGAACACAAGGCTTTCTCAATGTCAGGGTTAAATCAGTGAATCATATTTATCTTCATCTACGAACCCATGAATTGTTTTCCTTTCCAGAGTGTGGCGCTAATTGCTAAATGACTTGTGAGAATTTGTAAGTTTTTCATGCCCCACCCGCCAGTATTTTGCTCAAAGGAGGCTCTTCAGCCCTCCCCAATTTGGGGAGGGTGATAGGAACTCAGAAATTTAGGGCATCAATTGGGGTGGGGCATGATGGAAACATACTTATCTAGTAACGTTACGCCACTCTTTCGTCATTTTTTACATTCAATTTTTATTTGTAATTTGTCAACCAACTTTGAGAAAACCATAATGAAGATCGGAGTTTTCATACTCCCTGCGGATCCTCTGCATAACTTCTTCACATCCGCTGGCTAGAATTTGAATTAAGAATAAAACATAAAGGAGTTACCCAAATGAATATAAAAACACACCAACGGATGGCGGTGATCTTAACAACCATCGCAATTGTATCAATTTTTGCTTACCGGACTTCGCAGGCATCTCCTCTGGAGGTGGTCAAAGCCGCAGTTGAGACTGTTGCGCCTGTGCAAGAGACCGTGGCTGCCGGATCGCCTGACCCCGAAGTGGCTGCCGCTGATGTGGCAGTGATTTACACAAGCACACTTTCTGAAGATGAGATTGCCGGGTTGCAGTTCGTCCGTGAGGAAGAAAAGCTGGCCCGCGACGTGTACCTGTATTTCTATCAGATGTGGGGCAACCAGGTCTTCCAGAACATTGCTCAGAGCGAACAAAGCCACATGGATGCTATTCTGACCCTGCTAGACCGCTACGGGATTTCTGACCCGGCTGCTTACACCCAGGCCGGTGAATTTGTAGACGCTGATCTGCAAGCGCTGTATCACCAGCTGATTGCCCGGGGCAGCCAATCGCTCCACGATGCCTTACTGGTAGGGGCTGCCATCGAAGAGATTGACATCCGGGATATTGCCGAGAGCATTGCACAAACCACGCACAGCGACCTGGTTCTGGTCTACGAAAATCTCACTGCGGGCTCGGAGAACCATTTGAAAGCTTTTACCAATACATTGTCCAATCTGTACGGTGAGACTTATGTACCCCAATTCCTCTCCGCAGAGGAATACGAGGAAATCGTCAACACGGCTGATCCGGGAAATCGTTCTCAACGAGGGCGCAAAAATTCCTAGTGCCAAGTATACTGATCCAATAAAGTTATAAAAAAAGACCCCGGCAGTACGCCGGGGTCTTGAATTTTTCTTGAAAGAAGGGGATTAATCTTCTTCTTCTTTTTCCCTGTCACGGGCATCCATGATTTCCTGCTGCAAGTGAGTGGGCACCTTGTCGTAGTGGGCTTCTTCCATCTGGAAGACGCCACGACCGCCGGTCATTGAGCGCAGGTCGGTGGTGTAGCGCTGCATTTCTGCCAGCGGCACCAGGGCGTTGACCACGGAGCGGCCGCGGTCAGAGTCCATTCCTTGCACGCGGGCGCGGCGGGTGTTCAGGTCGCCTAAAATGTCGCCCATGTATTCTTCGGGGACAACCACACGCACGTTCATGATCGGTTCGTACAGCACCGGCCCGGCGGCTTTGATCGCTTTCTTGAAAGCTTCACGGCCGGCAATTTCGAAGGCCACCGGTTTAGAGTCAACCGGGTGTTCTTTACCGTCATAAACGGCTACTTTCACGTTTTGCACCGGGTAACCGGCAATTACGCCGGTATCCATCACGCTGCGCACGCCTTTTTCGATGGCGGGCATAAAGTTGTTGGAGATTGCGCCGCCGAAGACCTCATTGGCGAATTCGAAGCGTTCGTCCGGCAGGGGTTCTACCCGCATGAAGACTTCTGCAAACTGCCCGGCGCCGCCGGTTTGTTTCTTGTGGCGGTGTTGGGCATCGCCAGACTTGGAAATCGATTCTTTGTACGGCACCTTGGGGATGTCGATCAATAAGCCGGTCTGGAACTTGCTTTCCGCTTTCCGGATGGCAACGTCAATATGCTGGTCGCCCATACCCTGCAGGATCACCTGCTTGGTGGTGGGTTCGTTGTGCCAGGAAAGGGTCATATCTTCTTCGCAAATACGGGTCAGGGTTTGGCCCATCTTGCTGGCATCTGCCTGGGTCTCGGGGGAGACGGCAACCCGGAAAAGGGCGCTGGGGTAATCGCCTGCGCTAATCGTCAGCGGGGTGCTTTTGTCGCACAGGGTTTCACCGGTGCCGGTTTCACCCAACTTGAGCACAACAGCGATGTCGCCTGCATGCAGGTTCTTGACTTCTTCGTGCTCTTTCCCAATCGGGACGCTCAGGTTTGCCATGCGCTCTTCTTCTTCTTTCTGAATGTTCCACACGCGTGCATCGCTGTGCAGTACACCAGAGTAAAGTTTGAAGTAAGTGATCTTGCCTACAAAGGGGTCGGCAATTGTTTTCCACACATAAGCGGCCAGAGGGCCGGTGTCGCTGGCAGGTAATTCCACCTCGCCTTTGGGCGATTGGGCAACTTCAGGAGCCACATCTGCCGGGGAGGGGAGCAAGGAAATAATTAAGTCCAAAAGTTGGTTGAGGCCAACTTTGGTGTCTACATCGGCCAATAAGACGGGCACAAATGTATTAGACTGCACCACCGCGCGCAGACCTTGTGAAATTTCTTCAGCGGAGAGTTCGCCGCCTTCCAGATATTTTTCCAAAAGGGCGTCATCGCCTTCGGCGGCTGCTTCCACCAATTCCATGCGGGCTTCTTCAGCTTCGTCGGCCAATTCATCGGGGATGGCTACTGCTGCACCGCCGCCGGCGGGATAGGCTTTCATATCCATCAGGTTGACCATGCCCTTGAAATCTTCTTTTTCACCCCACGGGAGTTGGACCTTGATCAAGCGCATATCTTCTGCCAACTGTTCCACCGAGTTGTACGCTCGCTGGAAATCAGCGGTGTCGCGCGTCATCCGGTTGACCAGCACGATGCGGGGGCGTTCGAACTGGTTTGCATATGTCCAGGCAATCTCGGTACCAACTTCTACGCCAGAAACAGCATCCACCAAGATGAGGGCACCTTCGCTTACCCGCATGGCAGAGATTACCTCGCCAACAAAGTCCGGGTAGCCGGGGGTGTCTAAGATGTTGACTTTATGGTTGTTGTGTTCCAGGGGAATAACAGAAGTGGAGAGAGAAAGCTGGCGGCGTTTTTCCTCTTCGTCAAAGTCAGAAACGGTGGTTCCATCCATGACGCTTCCCATGCGGTTGAGGACGCCCTTTTCTAGCAGCAAGGCCTCTGCTAGGGTAGTTTTACCCGCACCACTATGCGATACCATCGCAATGTTGCGGATCTTCTCAGTAGTATATTCTTTCATTATGTGGAACCTTCCTTTTAGTGCAAGATTTCTATTATTTCAAAAATAAGTTCAGTTAGGAAGAATATTTTAATGTAAAGCAAGCAGACCGTCAAAGTATTGCATGCCGACAGGGTATTATACAAGCAAACAGACGTTTTGGGCAGGGAAGCAGTTCATACACAATGGCTTTCTACAAGTCAAGGATAAGTCGGTGAATCATATTTAACACCCATCTGCGAACCTATTAATTGTTTTTTCAATCTATCAAACGAACATGAGAATGTATATGCGGTTTACTGTATAGTGTGGTGTTAATTGCTAACTGACTCGTAAAAAGTTGTAAGTTTTTTTCTTGCCCCACCCCAATTGGTGCCCTAAATTACTGGGTGCCATCACCCTCCCTAATTTGTCAAACGATTTTGAGAAAACCATAGCCACGCGCGGAGGAGTTTCATCCATTTATCGAGCGCCTAGAGATTGCCTCATAATCGCTTCTCTCTGGTACAATCGAAGCCATGCCAAAATGGATAAGAAAAATTAGCTCAAAGTTGTTTTACCGCCTGCTGTATGCGGGCGACCCTGTCTGGGATACCGGTATTACGCCCCCGGAGGTGATGGCTTTTTTGGAAACGCATGCCCCCGGCCGGGCGATTGATCTCGGCTGCGGCACCGGCACCAATGTGATCACCCTGGCGCAGCACGGCTGGGAAGCCAAAGGGGTGGATTTTGTGGGCAAGGCGGTGCGTACGGCGCGCCATAAGGCACAGAAAGCGGGGGTTTCGGTGACCTTTACCGTAGGAGATGTCAGCCGCTCCGAACATTTCAGTGGGCAGTACGACCTGATCCTCGATATTGGCTGCTACCATGCTCTCAGCCAGGCACAGCGCACCCGCTACCGGCAGAACGTGGCCGAACACCTGGCCCCCGGTGGCAGCTATATGTTGTATACCTTCACCTCGGAGGACGGCAGCCGCTTTTCGCCGCAGGACCTTGCAGCTTTTCAGGAAGGTTTGCAGCTAACCCATCGCGAAGACAGCTTTGATAATTCTGGCCCCACATCCTCCTGGTTGTGGTTTGCGCCTCAATCATCCAACGAATGAAGTTTTTGTTTTTATTTATGGATGGGGTAGGGTTGGGCGCGGACGATCCGGCGGTCAACCCGCTTGCCGCCGCGCACATGCCCCATTTGCAAGCATTGCTGGGCGGCCGGAAGATGACCGCTGGGGACCTGCCGGTAGAAACCGAACAGGCCAGCTTGCTGCCTTTGGACGCAGTGATGGGCGTGGATGGGCTGCCGCAATCTGCCAGCGGGCAGGCCGCTTTGCTGACCGGGAAGAATGTGCCGGCAATCATTGGGGAGCATTACGGCCCCAAGCCCAACCAACCCGTCCGCGAGGTGCTGGAACGGGGAACGGTGTTCAGCGCCCTTACGGCACGCGGCTTTCGCACTGCGCTGCTGAATGCGTATCCGGCGCGTTATTTTGAGGGGGTCAATTCGAGCAAACGTTTATATTCTGCCATCCCCCAGGCGGTTGTGAACGCCGGGGTAGCCCTGAAAACCAGGGAGGACTTGATGAATGGGGATGCGCTTTCGGTGGATTTTACCGGTGAGGGCTGGCATACCCAGTTGCAGGATAACGATATCCCGCTGTATTCTCCTCGCCAGGCCGGGCGCAAACTGGGCGAGTTGGCCGCCAGCTATGATTTTGCTTTCTTCGAATACTGGCCGAGCGACTACGCCGGGCACCGCCAACAGCATGACAATGGGGTAACCCTGTTAGAAAGCATCGACCAGATATTGGGCGGCTTGTTAGAAGTTTGGGAGATGGAAGAGGGATTGGTGCTGCTCACTTCCGACCACGGCAACCTGGAAGACATCACCACCCGCCGCCATACCGCCAACCCGGTTCCTGCTTTGCTGATCGGCAGCCAGGCACTGCGGCAGCAGTTTACCCAGAATTTGCACACCCTGGCAGATGTCGCCCCTGCTATTTTGCAGTTTTATCCGGGGTAGGTGCTTGAACGTATGCTGCACAGTATTGCCATTTTTAGATAGTTACTTATCATTGATCGAGCGAATCTTTCTTGGATGAGTGATCGTTATTATCCCCACAGAAAAACAAATTGACCGATCTTAAAGTTCTTCTCCCTTGAGGGAGAGGAAGGCGAATCGTAGATTCGCAAGGTGAGGGTGAAAAATAGAAGATCAGAATCTTTTTTTGTACGCGATTGTTCTAGTCAGGCATCTGCTTTGATATTTACTTACACGTTTCTAACCCATCGCGGGCGTCTGTAAGACCGGGGCCCAAATCTTCTGCCATCTGGAACAAGGGGAGCGCCGCATTACAATCGTCATAGTCCACATACGCCCAGCCAATCTCTGCCAGCAGCCACACATCGGTGGTGTTTCGGGCAAAGTCTTCTGCACGGTGCAAATGATCGTAAACCTGCTCGGTTGGCTTGTCGGTATACATGAACACCAGGCCAATGCCCAGCTGAGTCCAGGCATCCTCCGGGTCAATCTCGGCAGCCTGAAGCAAGATGTCTTCCGCCCGATTGTATTTTTCCAAATTCAGGAATCCCCATCCGGCAGAACTTAATAAGATGCTGTCATCTGGTGCCAGCGTGATGCTTTTTTCAAGCACCATCAGCGCTTTTTCCTTATCTCCCAGGGACAGGTAGGCATCGTAGGAGTCGACCCAAATCCACGGGTCTTCCGGCATCACTTCCATGCCGAGTTCAAAATAATCAACCGCTTTGGCTGAATTTCCCGCAATTTGGTGCAAGTTTCCCAAAGAGTCGTACAGGGCAACTTCGTCTTTGATCTTGGCTTCCAATCCTTCTAAGAAGTGGATCTCTTCCTCAATTTGGCCGACGTCTTGGGCGGCGTTCACCAGCCCGACGTGTGCGTCGTACAGCCAGGGCGCTTCGGAAATGGCTTTCTCAAAGTTTGGCAGTGCGTCTTCGGGACGGGTGAGGGACAAATACATCCAGCCCAGGCGGTTGTATGCTTCGGCGGGCGGGTTGGGGTGGGTCTCCAGGCCGGTTTGCAAGAACAAAGCAGCCATTTCTATTTCACCTTTATCCTCCAGGGCGGTCACCAATTCGGCGTATGCCCGCCACAGCGCCGGGTTGTTTTTCAGCGCGATGCGGGCCAGTTCGCGCGCCCGGTCAAACTCGCCCAGCTCGATCAACACGGTGATCGGTTGGAATTCATCGCCCGCGGGGGACAGACCTTCCTCTGGGGCTTGTTCAAGAGTTGGCTTCTGGGTTGGGCGGGGATTGTCGATCGAGGCTGTTTGGGTGATCTGCGGCAGGTTGCCATCTGCCACGTCGTTTGCGTCGCGGTTGGTCAGCCAGTTGATAGCGGTGATGCTAAGGATGACAAATACCGGGAATAAGAAAACAGCGCCCGCGGCCAGCAGCCACCAGTATTTGTTTTTCTTCGCCGGTGGTTGACTCACCTTTGAATCGAATTGCGGTGCAGGTGTTTCTGAGGTGGTGGCAATCTCCTTTTGGTCCGGTGTGATCGCTTCTGGGGGGAAGGTGACGGCATCTAATTCATCCATCTGCAAGGTTTCTGGTTTGTCTTTGGGGGTGGCGCGTGTATCGCTGACTGTTTTCATTTCTCCAGCAGACCATGCAGGTGCGGCCTGCGCAATTTCGGAGAGCGCTTTCGCTAAGTCATTAATATTCTGGAAGCGGTCTTCAGGGTCTTTCGCCAATGCTTTCAGGATCACGCGTTGAAGGTCTTCGGGAATTTCGGGGTTTTTGGCACGCGGCATGGGGAGCGGTTCAACAATGTGTTTGACTACAACCGCCATCGGCGTTTCTGCCGTGTAGGGTACTTCGCCCACCACCATTTCATACAGCATCACCCCCAGCGAATAGATATCGGTGCGGTGGTCGATGGTTTTGCCGCTGCCTTGTTCGGGGGACATGTATGCCGGGGTGCCTACAGTCATCCCCGATTGGGTCAAGAAACTGCCGCCCACCATGCGGGCCAGCCCAAAGTCGGTCAGCAAAGCCCAATCGGGTTTGGGCAGCATAATATTGGAGGGTTTTACATCGCGGTGTACGATGCCTTGCTCATGCGCATAGGCTAACGCGCTGGCAATTTGCCCGATCAACAGGTTCACTTCTCCCAGGGCAATCGGCTTTTTCAGGCGATCTTTGAGCGTACCGGCAGTGACATATTCCATCACGATATAGGCCAGGTCGTCCTGCTGACCAAAATCCATTACCATGAGAATATTGGGATGGCGCAGTTTGGCGATGGAACGCGCTTCGCGTTTGAAGCGGGTCAAGAAGCTGTCGTCTTGTTGGGAATAATATGGGGGGAGAATTTTGATGGCGACATCGCGGTCTAAGGAGGGCTGATATGCCCGGAATACCGTAGCCATGCCGCCCCTGCCGATTTGTTCAATGATTTGATAGCCGGCGATTGTTTTTCCGGTTAGGTCGTCCATCAGGTCTCCTCATGTGCTGCGCAGTCTGTGGGTATGCTTCTTACAAATTTACCCCATCCGGCACAGAATTGCAATCTTTAGATAGGGTTGCCCCGTGCGGGTTTCATATTAATTTCAAGCTGAGGGGGGATAGAAGGATAGCGCTTGACTCTTGTAAAAGATTATTGTATACTACGTTTAGTAATAACTAAACGTTCTAAACATAAATAATTAACAAACAGACTTTGACCGGGATAAATAGTAATGGAAAATCAAACACTCAATCAGGCGCATGATAATTTCATTCAGGGGATGAGCCGTATCAGCAATTTTTGGGGCTTCCCCAAGGCGATGGGTGCCATTTATGGCGCTATCTATCTTTCCCCCGACCCTATTTCGCTGGATGAATTGGTAGAACAGGTGGGGGTCAGCAAGGGCGCGGTCAGCACCAACGTGCGCCATCTGGAACGGCTCAACATGGTGCATAAGCATATTCAATTGGGCGACCGCAAGGACTATTACTCCGCCGAAACAGATTTTTGGAAGATCATCAAGAATATTTTGCAGGAACGCGAACAAAGTGAGTTTGATAAAGCCATCCATACCGTCACCGAAAGCCTGGACATGGTGGAAGGTGTCGAGGAAGACCAGGAGACGGCCGCCTTTTACAAACAGCGCATGGGGGCGATGCAGTCCTTCTTTAAAACATTGGACAGCCTGGTGTCGGCAGCTCTGGCTTTAGAAGGACTGGTGTCTTTGAGCGCCATCAAAAAGATGATGGATCGGGCAGCAGCCAAAAACGACTGAGCGCCTTTGCTCTGGCAGCGCTCGGTCGGATGAACATATTCTGTCAACCACAATTATAGGTAAAGAGGTAACCGATGGAATCCAAACAGAAAATTGCAATTACCGGTGCATACAGCTACAGCGGCAAATATATCACCCAGCGTTTGCTGGCGCAGGGGCATGAAGTCATTACCCTGACGGGCAGCCCAGACCGCCCCGACCCGTTCAACGGGCAGGTAAAAGCCTATCCATTCGACTTCAAGGATTTGGTGAGCCTTGTAGAAACCTTCGAGGGCGTAGATACCTTCATTAATACGTACTGGGTGCGCTTCGATTACGGCAAATCTTCCTTCTTTCAGGCCGTTTCCAATACGCGTGCCATGTTCTGGGCAGCCAGAAAAGCCGGGGTGCGCCGCATTGTGCATGTCAGCATCACCAACCCAGACAACCATTCCCACCTGCCGTATTTCTGGGGTAAGGCTATTTTGGAGGAAGACCTTAAATCTTTAGGGCTGTCGTATGCTATCCTGCGCCCGACGGTCATCTTTGGCAAAGAGGATATCCTGATCAACAACATTACCTGGTTCCTGCGCCGTTTCCCAGCGTTTGCCATCCCCGGCAGCGGCGAATATCGCTTGCAGCCGATCTATGTGGAAGATTTGGCCCAATTGGCGGCCGCCCATGCGCTGGGTGATGAGAACACGATCATTGATGCGATTGGCCCGGAAACGTATACCTTTACCCAACTGGTCACCATGCTGCGGGATACGGTCGGCGCTCGTTCTTTATTGGTACACACCCCGCCCAACTTAGCCCGTTGGTTATCTTCGATTGTGGGGTGGTGGGTGAAGGATGTTGTGCTGACCAAGGACGAGGTGGTTGGTCTGCTGGAAGATCGTCTGGTGACCGATTCGCCCCCGGCAGGCAGCACCAAGTTGAGTGAGTGGGTGGCGCAGCACGCCGACACCCTCGGCCAGCATTACGCCCACGAGATCAACCGCCACTATCAGCAGGCATAATCTCCAAACAATACACATTTGAAACCTTGCGCCTCGATTGTATTCAGTAAAATCGAGGCGCAATTTTAGTTTAACGTCTCACCAACGCCATCCTCCAGCCATCCATCGAACCAAATAATTTTTAATTCCTGCTTGCGCAAGCGCCCGACGGGCATTACAATCAAAGAGTAAACTTGCTTGCACCATCTGGAGGAGCAGCGATGTCTCGGATTTCTAGACCTAAAACCATAAAATGGGCCTTGTATGCTGGCCTGTGGGGCGGGGGGGTAGCCTATGTGCTTACCCGCTTCATTTTCCAGCTGAGCGACACCGGCAGCTACCCGGAGAGCTCTTTGTTCCTGTGGTTGATTCCCTTCGCCACTTTTTTGGCGGGGGCATGTTCCTGGGCCGCCATCACTTTTCTTGCTCCGCCGCTCACGGTGACCAAAGGCGCACTTTCCGGCGTGTTCATCGCCTGGATCGCCCACCCGATCCTGGCCGGTTTGTGGTGGGTGTTTACCGAAGCTTTCACCTATTATGCTTACCGCTTTGTGCCTGAAAATTGGTCGGTGGTGCTGCTGCAAAGTTTGCTGTATACCTCCTGGCTGACCATCCCCTTGGGTGGGATTTTGGGTGGGGTGCTGGCTCATTTTCAGCTTCAATCCCAGCAGAAGGCCCCCGCAGAAAATTCCCCTTTGGGGCAGCTGCGCCAAAGTTAAGTTGTACCCCATTTTGATTAATAATAGCTCAGTTTCGGATAAGAAATTCCCGTTCTACAAAAAACGTTTATCTACACCTCCTTTTTCTGACATGTGAGGGTGTTTATTCCATGCAGTCTTAACTGAGTGGATGCTGATTCGGCATATGGGCATGGGTAGAATTGCTCTCTTACCGAGATTCTTCTTTCACCGATCTGGCGATCGGCTCAATCAGAATGACAAGCGGTAAGGGATTTGCTTTCTACGAAAAAAGCTTATGTGCAACTAAGGTTGGTAAAAAATAATCCCAGGCAGCTTATGCCTGGGATTTTTGTATGCTTTAGGTGGGGTAAATCGGAAGATTACGGGCACACATCCGCCGGGGCAAAGTCCGGGTTGGCGTAGCCGTACACGCTGGAACCCAATGGGTCCAGCACCAGGGCCGGGTGGGAGGAAGCATATTCCCTGGCAGAGGTGCAGCCGCCTTCCAGGCCGAGCACTTCGCTGTCTGCTAAGAACGCATCTGCCATTTCTACAAAGCCGTACTGCGGGCTGTCTTCATAGTTTTCTGCCATCTCATCGTACAAAGCCAGGCCGCTGGGCCGGTCGCTTTGGAACAGGGCCGCCACGATCCGTTTGTAGTATGCGTAGGCCGCCAGATTGTTGTATTCCAGTTCTTCATTGGCCCATTCGATCAGGGTGTCATCTTCAATCACCTGCTGGAATAAGAGCGAGGCAATCAGGTATTCGCCCCGGTCCATGGCTGCTTCGGCGTCGTGCACCAAGTGAATGCGGAAGGGAGAGCTTGCCAGGGTTTGCTCGGCGACTGCCCAACTGCCGCTGGTGGAATCATACTTCCAGATGCTGATCTGGTCGCGCTGCGGCCCGGCGCCCACCGAGCCAATTGCGGTGCCGACCACTTCCAGGTCGTAGATGCCATCTTCGTCAAAGTCGGTGAGCTTGAAGCTGGGGTAGGGTTGGTCGGCGGTGCTGCCTGCCAGCAAGGGTTCAAATACGCCGTTGTTCCAGCCTAAGATTTGCAGGTCTTCAAAACAGGTGTGTGCGCCGCACTGCGTGCTGGAGTAGACCACTTCGTGCAGTCCGTTGGCGTTTAGGTCTTGGATATGGAGCAAGCGTGGGGTTTGTCCGCCTTCGGCAGAAAGTACGGTATGCGATAGGATGTACTGGCTGCCGTTGCAGGTGAAAATCAATAATGCGCCTTGCGGGGGCTGCTGCAAGTTGGTATAAGACACAACCACATCGCGCTGCCCATCCCCGGTCACATCTTCGGCCCACACCGGGTTGTCTTCCGGTCCCAGGCCGCGCACAATCAGGGCTACGGCCAGCTCTTCCGGCGAAGCGCCGCTGTTCAGGTAATCCTGGAATGCCTGCGGGTATTCGCTAAAGGTGGTTTCCGGCAGTTCTTCATGCTCCGAAACAGGCACACACACCGCGGCTTTGCTGGGCGGCAGGGTTGGCACGACCACTTCTTCTTCCTGCATTGGGGTGGGGGTCTCTTCTAAGGGTGTTTTGGTGGGAATTTCGGTGGCGGGCGGCGGCTGGGTGGCGGTTGGGGGTACTTCGGGGGTTAGGTTGGCGCACGCCGCCAACAGGGCGATGCTAAGCAGTGCAGCAAGAATCGATTTTTTCCACATAGATCACTTTTTCCATATTTTGAATTTTTGGTTAACCCGATTATACTAGTGAGGGAAGCACATGACCACTTCAAACCTGGTTTTTTTGCCTGGCCCGGCAGACCACAGTGGGGAACCGATGGGACGATTTCTGCCGCGATGGCCGGTTGGCGCGGCTGCCAGTTGGCTGCATGCCCACACGCCCGCTGGCAGTTGGGTGATCGACCCCTTTGGGGCCAGCCCGCATCTGGCGCTGGAGGCCGCCCAGGCCGGATACCGCATCCTGGTCATTTCCAACAATCCTGTTACTCGTTTTATTCTTGAGACCCAGGCTACCCCGCCGCAGATCGAAGACCTGCGCGCCGCCCTTTCTAAGCTGGCCGGTGCCCGCAGGGGGGACGACCGCCTGGAATACCATATCCGCGACTTGTACCGTACCCACTGCGCCAACTGCGGCGAAGAGATTGAGGCGCAGGCCTTTTTGTGGGAGCGGGAGAGTATCGGGCCGTATGCCCGCATCTATGAATGTCCCCACTGCCAGCAGTCTGGCGAATTCCCCACCACCGATGAAGATTTTGAGCGCGCCGCCCGCTTTGATACCGGCGGCCCGTACCGCGCTCGTGCCCTGGAGCGCGTGGCGGCCAGCGGTGACCCCAACCGGTTCCATGTGGAGGAAGCGCTGGATGCTTATTTGCCCAGGGCGGTGTATGCCCTATTTAACATTATTAATAAACTGGATGGTTTGGTGCTTAACGCTGCCGAGGCTAAATATCTGCATGCCATGATCCTGGCCGTCTGCGACCAGGCCAATAACCTGTGGCGTGTGCCCGATGAACGCTTCCGGCCGCGCCAACTGATCACCCCGCCGCGTTTCATGGAGAAAAATGTCTGGCTGGCGTTGGAAGAGGCGATGGAGAAATGGGCAACGCGTGCCCCGGCCACGCCGCTCACCTTTTGGCCGGATGCCCCGCCCGAAAGCGGCGGTATTTGCTTGTACGAAGGCCGTATCAAAGATTTGGCCGAGAAGTTAGAGACCGCCCCGCTTGCTGCTGTGGTCAGCGCGCTGCCGCGCCCCAACCAGGCCTACTGGACGCTGTGTGCGCTGTGGGCGGGTTGGCTGTGGGGGCGTGAGGCGATTGGCCCCTTTGTGCAGGTGCTCCAGCGGCGGCGCTACGATTGGGGCTGGCACACCAGCGCGTTGTACAGCGCCCTGCGCCGTTTAGCACCGGTGCTGCCGGAGGGTACGCCCTTCTTTGGGTGGATCACCGAAAATGAAGCCGGGTTTGACGCCGCGGCGATGACTGCCGCCGATCTGGCCGGGTTCAAGTTGGAGGGGGCTGCTTTGCGGGTCAAGGATAAGCAAACCCAACTGGTGTGGCACACCGCCCCGCGCACAACGCCTACCGAGACGGATACTTTCACCATTACCCGCCAGGCATTACACGATCTCATCGCCGCCCGCGGGGAACCGACCCAATACCTGCATTTACAGGCTGCCGGTTTGCTGGCGCTCAGCCAGGCAGGGTTGCTCACCTCCCCGGCGCAGAATAATGAGATCAAGCCTTCTGCTGTGGCTGCCAATGCCTATAACGATGCCCGCCAGTTTTTGGTGCAGGCTACCGGGGCCAGAAGCCGCCTGGTGCGCTACCACGGCGGGAAAAGCTCGATTGAGATCGGGAAATGGTGGCCGCGTACCCCGTCAGAACCCAGCCCGCCGCTGGCCGACCGGGTGGAGATGGCGTTGGTAACCCTGCTGCAAGAGGGGCCAACCCGTACCTGGGCGGAAATTGATCGGGCGATGTGTGCCCAGTTCCCCGGTTTGCAAACGCCGGACAGCCCGTTGCTGCTTGCCATTCTCGGCTCGTATGCGACCGAGACAGAGACGGGCGTGTGGCAGCTGCGCGAAAACGATACCAGCAGCGCCCGGCGGCAGGATGTGACCGAGCTGCACCAGTTCTTAGCCAGGATTGGGGCGCAGTTGGGCTACCCCGTGCAGCCCGCCCAGCCATTGGTGTGGGAAAACGCCCTGAATGGGCAGCCGCTCTACTTTTACCTGATCGCTTCGGCGATTTTGGGCAAGATCATCAGCAGCCCGCTGCATGCCCCCGAACAAGGCGTGATCGTGCTGCCCGGTGGGCGGGCGGGGTTGGTGCTGCACAAGCGCGAGCGGGATCCGCGCCTGGACTATATCCTGGAAGGGGGGTGGCGCTTCCTCAAGTTCCGGCAGGTGCGCCGCATGGCAGAAAATGAGCGCCTGACCCAGGAGAACCTGGCAAGCTATTTCGCCCTCGACCCGCTGGCGCATGATGATGTGCAGATGCCTTTGTTGTGAGGGTTAGGGGGAAACTTACTATCAGAGAATGAAAGTGGGAAATCATGAAAAAATTATTTTCACATCGGCTTAGATTTAATATTGGTAAAGTGAAGTTAGCAGTGCCTACATTCATATTGGTTTTGCTTGCGTGCTGTTGTAGTTGTTCTGTGTATTATTATATTGATACTTCTTTACGTGAAATTGGAATTTTGCCAACATATACTCTTTCACCTACACCAACTCAGACATTTACACCAACGCCGACAAATACCGTAACACCCACAGAGACAGCTACATTTACCCCTACTCAGCCCACCGCTACACCAACAGATACTTTGATGCCAACCTTTACGCCTACCCCTTCGGAAACTCCGATTATGGGAGCTTTCGTGGTTATTAGCTATGTGAACAAAGAAGCTGAGTATGTAGATTTGCTCAATAAAGGGAACCAGGCACAAAATATAAATGGATGGGTATTGCTTTCAGAGAAAGGCAATCAAAGCTGTATATTAGCAGGGGTGATTGAGGCAGGTGCCAGCTTACGCGTTTGGGCCGGGTATTCAGATGGAGATGGATATAGCTGCGGCTATGACAGTAATATATGGAATAATTCTGAATCAGATCCAGCAGTATTGTTTGATGCTTCTGGTGCGGTTGTTGATCGGCATCCGTAATTTAAGATCACGATTTTGATTTTGTTCAAAACATAACCGCCCGCAGAAATTCTACGGGCGGTTCATCTTTCAGTATCTATTCCAGGTGGGGTTACCGCTGGCGGGAGCGCTGCTTATACCCAGCCTTTGCCTTATTTTTGGGGTTTGGCTTGCCATTGCGCGCCGACTTGCCTGGGTAATTGGTCTGTGCCACCGTGTAATCAAAGTTTTCCAGGGTCTCGCGGGGCAGCTTTTCCTGCATGATCTTCTCGATCTGCCGGATCATGGCATCATCATCTGGGGTCACCAGGGTAAACGCCTCGCCGGTGTGCTTGGCCCGCCCGGTGCGCCCAATCCGGTGGATGTAGGCATCGGCGGTGTCGGGCATGTCGTAGTTGATCACATGTGAAATGTTGTCAATGTCCAGGCCGCGGGCGGCGATGTCGGTCGCCACCATGATTTCGAATCTGCCGCTTTTGAAACCTTTCAAGGCAGTGTTTCGCTGGTTTTGCGAGCGGTCGCCGTGCAGGCTGGTGGAGGGATACCCCGCCGCGGCAAGCTGCCGGGAGAGGCGTTGGGCGCGGCGTTTGGTGCGGGTAAAGATCAGCACCGAATCGGTATCGGTCTTTTTCAGCAATTCAAGCAGCAGCCCGCGCTTCAGGTGCTGCGGCACCGGGTACAACATGTGCGATACCGTGTGGGCCGGACGGGTCAGGCCGATTGCCACCCGCTGCGGGTTGTGCAGCGATTGTTTGGCCAGCTGTTCGATTTCCTTGGGGAAGGTGGCCGAATACATCATGGTTTGCCGTTTAGCAGGCAGGTTCTTGAGGATGCGTTTGATATCCGGTAAGAACCCCATGTCCAGCATGCGGTCGGCTTCGTCCAGCACCAGGATTTCAATCCCATTCAGCTTGGCGTGGTTGTTCTGGATATGATCCAGCAGCCGGCCGGGGCAGGCCACCACAATCTCCACGCCGCGGCGGAGTGCCTCGATTTGGGGGTTAGCGCCTACGCCGCCGTAAATGGAAACGCTGCGAATTTTCGAATCACCCTTGAGAAGGTTGATTGTCTGGTGGATTTGTTCCGCCAGCTCGCGGGTGGGGGTAACGATCAATGCCCGGGTACCTTTACCTGGGTTGGTGAGTAGTTTATGTAAGATCGGCAGCACAAAGGCGGCCGTTTTGCCGGTGCCTGTTTGGGCAGTGGCAATCAGATCGTGGCCGGTCAGGGCCAGGGGAATCGCCGATTCTTGGATCGGGGTCGGTTTTTGGAAACCCGCTTGCCGGAGTCCGGCATTTAAACGGGAATCGAGATTGAACTGGTTAAAGTTCATAATATGGTTATCCTTGTATTCAGAAGTCAAGCGGGTGTCAGGGGAATCGAGCAGTGCTCAAAAAGTAACAGCGGCAACGACTGCTGGTGAATTAGTAAAACGGAGCTAACAATAACAGTTAGATGGGGGCTTGTCAAGCGTTCTTACTTGCCGCCGAACCGGGCACCAAAGACTTTTTAGGTATTTACGATGATATCTGCCTTATCTTCTTCCCATACTTTGCGCCAGCGCAGCATGATGATTACCAGTGCCACCAGGGTGCCGATGCCCATCACAATGAACATGGGAGGCAGCCCCCAGGTTTGCCCGACCATCCCAAAGCCGGGTTCGATCACGGAAAGTATCCCCTGGAAGATAAGCGCATCCACCGAGAAAACCGTTGCCCGCACCGTGCCGGGGGTATAGCGCATCATCATCGTTTCGGTCAGCGGGCTGATGATCGAGATGAGTAAACCGGGCAGGGCAAACAAGACGATTCCGACCCAGGAGGGGATCAACCCCACTACAAGTATCCCGGCACTGACCATCACCGTTGTCATCCACAGCAGCCGCCGCAGCCCGAACTTCTTCTCGGCCGGCTCTACCATCGTGGCCCCCAGCAAACGCACCGCCCGCGGCAGGAAGAGGAATACACCGATCAGACTAAGCGGGATGCCGATATTGACCGCGTGTGGTTGAATAAAGGTGACCGAGACGAGGGTGATCCCCAGCATCATAAAACTGCGGAAGAACATCGTCAGACGCAGGTTGGGGGAGGCTTTGAGGGCGGTGCCCACCACCCGCAGCGCTTGCTGGAATTTGATCCGTTCACCGGTTTCTGGGTCGGGTTCGTAGGGCGGTTCTTTAAGACTGAGCACAAACAAACCTGAGATCAGTACCAGTATGCCGGAGATGTAAAAGGTAGCTTGCAAATGCCAGCTGCCTACCACCCCGCCTAACAGGGTGCTGACTGCAACTGAGATGATCACGGCGATAGAGAGATTGGCCCTGATTTTGGGGTAGCGTTCTTCTTCGCCGAGTTCTCGCAGCGAGTCGTACAGCAGGGCCAGCCCGGCGCCCGATTCAAAGGTCATTGCCAGCGCCCACAGCGAGTTTGCCACCATCAGCCAGGCGAAAGAGGTTGCCATGCTAAACATGAACACGGCTATTGTGGTGATCAATACCGAGATCATCACCGAGAGTTTGCGGCCCAGCGTATCGGCCACCACCCCGGTAGGAATTTCTGTCAGGGCGGTGGTCAGCCAAAAAGAGACATCCACCAGGGTAACCATGGTCAGGCTCAGGCCGCGTTCTTGCTGCAGAAAGATGACCCATACGGGCAGGAAGAGCATGAACTGGTAGAGAATTTGAAAGATAAAATATTTTGGGATATTCCCGCGGTAAGAGCGTTCAAAGATGTTTGCAAACATGATGTATTCCCATAAAAAGCGCCTCGCAGCTGCGAGGCGCTTTACAGCTTGGTAAGGTTAATGCTCTTCGATTGGCAAGATCAAGTCGTGTGGGTAGTCGGCCAGCACTTCAATCGTGCCGTCGGCATGCACGTAGACCGAATCCTCAATGCGGCAGCCCATTCCTTCATCGGGGTAGTACAGTCCCGGTTCTATCGAAACCACCACGCCGGGCTTGAGCAAATTGCCTGTCCCGCGCGCAAAGGGGTCTTCGTGAATGTCCAGTCCAATGCCGTGCCCGATGCTGTGCACGTATCCGGCTTGCAGCAAGGAGTCCTGTCGGATGGTGGGGTGGCCTAATTCTTCCAGCAGTTCGCAGGTGCGGTCTTGCAGGGCGGCAAATTCCATATTGGCTTCTACTTCTTCGCTCATCAGGCGGTCGAAGACCTGGCGCACGTCGTCATACAGCTTTTGCTCTTTTTCGGGGGCAAAGCCCAGGCACCAGGTGCGGGTAAAGTCGTAATGGTAGCCCCCGCCCGGCTCTTGCAGGTAGATGTCAAAGACGATGGTTTTGCCCAATGCCAGCACATCATCCGGGTTGCCCGTGCTGTGCGGCACACCTGCATCGCGCCCGATGGCGAAGATTACGCCGTGCGGGTTTTCCACCCCGCGCTCAATTGCCCATAGGTTGATCTTGCGTTTGACCTCGCCAATGGTGAGCGGCTGGCCGTCTTCTTTGACCAGTACGCCGTCTTTGGCTTTGTGGCTTTGCAGGAATTTGGCAGTGTTGCCCACGATCTCGGCCGTCACGGCGCCCATCTTGCGGATGTGGGCCAGCTCGTCCAGGTCTTTGGTTTCACGGGCTTTCATCAAAACGGAATTGTCCAATTCGCCGACCAGTTCGATTTCCGGCATCAGAGCTTGCAGGGCGCGGAAAACTTCGTAGCTGTAAGCAGCATCCATCAGACCATATAATGACACGCGACCGGAGGTCAGGCCGATGTCGGTGAACATCTTCTGGTAGCGGATGGCAGTTGCCTGGATCGAATTTCCGCCGGTCTGTTTGAGCAGCTCCTGGTAGCGGTATTCGGCCAGGTTGCGGGTTTCTAAACCGGTGCGGGCGGCTTCTTCGCGTTCCATCGGGTTGCAGAACAGCACAGGCGCTTTGCCGCGCATTTTGATCAGGTCGCCGGCGTTGACATGCACATTGCCGGTAAAGTAGTGCATTGCCGGGTTGTGAATGGCCGGGCCGCTGACCAGCAGGGCATCTAAACCGGCTTGTTCCATTAATCGATCAAGGTCTGTTTTCATCGGCTTCTTCCATTTCAAAAGGTTACAAAATAGTGAATATAGCGCGCCAATTATAACCCAGGAGGCAGGCTGGCAGTTAGGGCTGGAGGATGATTTTTGTAAAATTAATAGGAGGGTTTTAGCCACTTATATCGATTCGAACTTTATTCGATTAAATAAAGACAGCGGTCATCCCGCTGCCTTTTTAAAACTATGAAACATATCGGGAGATGGCTTATTCCAAGGGAGTCGCCTTCCAGGTTCCCGAACAGGTCGTGTCAGCCAGAACGATTTTCCACGTCCCCGAAAAAGTTTGCTGTTGGGGATCATAGTTGCCCTGTAAGGTGATTGCAAGCATACCATCACGAGACAGCGGTGTACTCACCATTAATTTGTTCTGGTTGTCAAGCACATACCCGGTGCCATCGACAATCGAAGTGGTGAGGGTAAGCCCTCTGCATGTCCAATCCACGAATTGGTAACGGATAGCGTTAAACCTGGTTCTCTCCGGTATAGAGCTGCCCACCGAAAAGACCATGTTGCCAAAGTCCGTCTCGGTGAACCAATCACCTTTCGCCATGGCAGCACCCTCTACCGAACAGGCCAACACATTGGGGATGATGAGTTGTTCCCCGATCTCGAGCATAAATGGGTCAGATCGTCGGTTTGCTGCCACCAAGTCGTCCTTGTTTATGCCGAATTTGCTGGCGATCATGTTCAGGGAATCGCCTGCCTGCACGGTATATAAGATGCTGTCCCACGACTCGGCACATGCTTCTGCCGAAGGGATGAACAGCTGGTCGCCCACTACCAGGGCGTTGGCGTTAAATCCGGGGTTGGCAGCAATTATTTCATCCTCGCTCACCCCAAAGGCTTGGGCTATCCCGGCAAGCACATCCCCTTCTCTCACCGTATAGATGATATAGACGGGGACATCCGTTTCCGGTAAAGCCACAGTTTCGGTGGGGCTAAATAAGTTTCTGAGTGTTTCGGCGAGTGCCTGGTTTTTAGGGACGGAAAGCAAGATGACCAAGGCCAGGATGAGGACGGCGCCAAGCCCAACAGCGAGTTTTAAACCGGTACGCGATTCGTTTTTTGTTTCTGACATATTTCCCTCTTTTAGTTTTTTTTGCACAGCCTCCCAAGCCCCCTGGTCGTCTGGGAAGGAGGACTGGCTGAGGCGCTTTAGAGCCTCTTTGATTTGAGAGTCGTTCATTTTCATCTTTTGTTCCTCTTGGTCACTTTAGTTTCTCGTTCCCTATCGTCCAATGGATTCAGAAGCTGGCGCAGTTTTTTACGTGCGGCGTAAAGCGTCCATTTGGTGGTGCTTTTGGGCTGCGCCAATGCTTCGGAAATCTCGTTTTCGCTGAATTGCAGGTAGTAGCGCATCACGATGGCGGCACGCTGCTGGGGAGAGAGTTTTTCTAAAGTGAACCAAATATCCCGGCTCTTTTCTTTTAGGATGTAATCTTCTTCCAGGTTATGGTCATTTTGGGCGGGGATTTCAATGGCCTGGGACCATGCTTCAAAGGCTTCATCGTCATCTACAAAGATCAGGCGGTTTCTTTTTCGGCATACTGAAATCGCTTTGTTCACCACGCTGCGGTAAAACCAGGGGCCGAAAGGTTTGCCATCATCAAACTGGCCGATCTTTTGATACAGGTTGATAAAACTGCTCTGCACCACGTCCTCCGCTAAGGCTTCTTCCTGGATAACGAGGTAGGCAGACCGCACAGCGGATAAATAATATTTTTCTACCAGGGTTTCCAGACCATCCATGTCCCCCTGTTTCAATTTTTGGATCGCGCGTTGTTCTTCCATGCCGCTCCTTGAATCGTTAGGAAGGTTGCTTGCATATATAGTACGCTGATCGGTACAAAAAAGTTAGTGTCAAAAAACGCCGGCAGGCAAATAGGCAACATGCAGAGGTAGACAGCAGTTAAGAATGTGGTTGTGGAGAGGGGGAAAGAGCTTAGCGCCAGGCGGCCAGCGCGTTTTGCATCTCGACCATCAGGGCACCTTCCTGCTTGGGGAGTACGGTGCGCGGGTCGATCAAAACCTGGTCGTTCTCGACCCTGGCAATGATCGGAGGATGGGCGTAGCGCAGGCGCATGAGGAAGTCGTCCGGGCGTTTGACATCCAGGGCGATCAGGCGAGTGGGGAGTGTGCCCCCAGGGATGCTGCCGCCGCCGATGGTTGATTCCCCCTCAATAATTTTGCCTTGTTTGAGGATGCGCACCCACTGGCGGGCGCGGTTTTCGATCTCCGCAATCGGCATGGAGATCATTTGCCATACCGGTATCTTTTTCTCGGCTTCGTCTTTCAGGTAGTGCAGCAGGGTGGCCGCCATGCCCGAAAGGGCCAGCTTGTCTGCCCGTACTGCGCGGGCAATCGGGTGTTTGCGCAGTTTGTCGACCAATGCTTTCTTACCCACGATCACCCCGGCTTGCGGGCCGCCCAAGAGCTTATCCCCGGAGAATGTCACCAGGTCTGCCCCGGCAGCCAGGGAATCTTGCACGGTGATTTCGTGCGCCAGGCCGTAGTTGGCCGTATCGATAAAACAGCCCGAACCAAGGTCATCTACCAGCGGCAGGTCTGCTGCATGGGAGACTGCCACGATCTCTTCCAAAGTAGGTTCGGAGGTGAATCCGACCAGTTGGAAGTTGGAACGGTGGGCGCGTAAGACCAGCTTGATGGGCAGTTCTTCAATCGCTTTTTGGTAATCTTCTAGATGGACGCGGTTGGTTGCCCCAATTTCTTCCAGGATGGCCCCCGATTGGCTCATCACTTCCGGGATGCGGAAACCTCCGCCGATCTCGATCAGTTGGGTGCGGGAGACCAGGGTGCGGCGCTTGTAGGACAATGCGGCCAGGATGAGCATTAATGCGGAGGCGTTGTTGTTCACCATCAGGGCTGCTTCTGCCCCGGTCAGGCGCATCAGCAGGTCTTCGGTATGCACGTAGCGCGAGCCGCGCTGCCCTTTTTGCAGGTCATATTCCAGGGTCGAGTAGCCTTGGGCTACTTTCGCCATCGCCGCCATGGTTTCATCGCTCAGTGGGGCGCGGCCAAGGTTGGTGTGCAGCACCACACCGGTAGCGTTGATCACCGGCTCCAGCGTGGGGCTGGTCCAATCTTGCAGGGTTTGCAGCACATCTTGCAGGAGGACTTCCGGCATGGGGATCGTTTCGGATTTTCCTGCGCTGGCGCGCACTTCCCCCAATACACTGCGGATCGCTTCCACCGTCAGGGGATGACCAAATTCAGCCGCCAATTCTTCACCCATTTCTGAGTTGAGCATGGCATCTACGGAGGGTAACTTGCGTAAATCTGCTTTATTATTGGCTGTCATCTGATCTCTACTCCACCGGCGGGCTTAGGGACGCCGCCAAATACTGCGTTCTCTCAGCCGCAGGAAGACCTCAATTAATAAGAAACCGACCAAGAAAAGGATCGCCAGACCGATGCTGACCACCTGCCCAAAGCTCATCCACACCATCAGGGCGGCATACACGCCTACCCACAATGCCTGCCGCACGATCACTTTGGCTTCGGGTGGATTGTTGGAAACCCGGTAGTTGATCGCAGCCACAAAGGGGAGTGCCAGGCCGGTAAATGCCACCACTACCAGGAAAAAGAACAGCCAGCGCGGCCAAAGGGTGGGTTGGGTAACGTTGAGCAAAATGAACAGCCCGCCCCATCCTAACAGCAGGAAAATAACAATTAAAGGCACATAAGCGCGTAAGGAAGGTGTCCGTGACATTAGAACTCCAATCTATTCGTATTATAGCGTATTTATCTAACCGAACCAGCGGTTCAGTCTCTTATGTCTTGCAGGTATCATGCCATTGGTACTAAATGGGGGGAAGCTTTGAGTTTGATTTTATTTACGGATGGCGAAGGTTTACCCTCACCCTGTTGATTTCAAAACAAAGGGATTAGATTGCTCCCTCTCCCTTCAAGAGAGAGGGAGACGCACGTCAGGGCGTGGGTGAGGGAGTATGCGTAATGGATTGAATTGAGGAATATACTTTTGTAGGCTCGTTCCACAAAAAAAAGGCCGCCAATCGGCGGCCTTTTCAAGCATTCGTTGTAATCGGTTTAATACACCGGCAGGGTTGGGTCAATCTGCTCTGCCCAGGCATTGATCCCACCTTTGAGGTTCTTCACCTTGCGGAACCCGGCACCCACCAGTAGTTCTAACGCTCTGGTGGAGCGCGGCCCGGCCTTGCAGAACAACACCATTTCCTTGGCGCTGTCCAGCTCCGACATGCGGGCGGCCAGCTGTCCCAACGGGATCAGCTCGGCGCCGTCAATGGCGGCAATCGCCCGCTCGTGCGGTTCGCGCACATCAATCAGCATGGGCGGGTTGCTGCTTTCCATCTCGGTTTTCAATTCCTGCGGGGTAATGTCCCACTCCGCACCGGCCGAACCTTCATCCTGGTCGTGCATCGGCATCCCGCAAAATTCCTCGTAATCGATCAACTCGGTAATTTCGGGGTGGTCGCTGCATACCTTGCAGTTGGGGTTCTTGCGCAGTTTGATGAAATCAAAGCTCATGTCCAGGGCGTTGTACAGCAGCATCTTGCCTTTCAGCGAAGTGCCGATGCCTAACAGCACCTTGATTGCCTCGGTGGCTTGCAGAGTGCCGATCGTGCCGGGCAGCACGCCCAGTACGCCGCCTTCGGCGCAAGAGGGTACTAATCCAGGTGGCGGCGGATCGGGGAAGATACAGCGGTAACAGGGGCCGTCTTCCGGGTCAAACACGCTTACCTGCCCGTCGAAGCGGAAAATGGAGCCGTAGATGTTGGGGATGCCCAGCATCACGGAAACATCGTTGATCAGGTAGCGGGTGGGGAAGTTGTCGGTGCCGTCTATGATCAGGTCATAATTTTTGGCAATTTCCAGCGCATTCTCGGAGGTGAACAACTGGTTATAGGTGGTCACTTCCACATCGGGGTTGATGTCCAGCAGGCGTGTCTTGGCCGACTCTACTTTCAGGTCGCCGAGGGTGGAGGAGCCGTGGATGATCTGGCGTTGTAAGTTGGAGTAGTCCACCACATCGTAGTCTACCAACCCGATATGCCCGATCCCGGCCGCTGCCAGGTACATGGAGACCGGGGAACCCAGCCCACCGGTACCGACGATCAGCACAGAGGATTGTTTCAGCTTCTTCTGCCCTTCCAACCCCACTTCCGGGATCAGCAGGTGGCGTGAATAGCGCTTGATTTCTTCATGTGTAAGTTCGTTTGCTTGTGTATCCATTGTTAAAGCCATAATAGCCTCATTTCTAATCTTTGTATAGTCACTTTCAGTCTGCGCCGTGCGAGGAGACCGTAATAGGGGATGACGTATCTTGCTCCTCTTTTTGATTGGAGAGGGCATGCCCTTCTACACTTTCAAGTTGTTCCAGCAATTTTTCAGCCAGGGCCACGCCGTGGTTCACGCGCCGCGGCTGCCCTTCGGAATCGATCACGAAGGTGGTGGGCACGCTCAGCACGCCCCAGCTTTCTGCCAGGTCTGGGCGTTCGATCACATCCACTTCAATCAGCTGTACCTTGCTGCCGGTCATTTCCATCAGCCTGGCGAGCGCCGGGCGTTGGGTGGTCTTGCAGGGTACACAACCGGGCATGGTGAAGTATAGAATGGCAGGGCGACCGGGTTGGTAGCCGTCTAATCCAAGCTGGCTGCCAGTGGCGCGCCGCAGGAGCAGCCGGTTGAACAGGGTATACACACCCAGGCCAACGGCGATGATGCCTACTGCCAGGAATAAGCGTAACAGGGTTGGGTTCATTTATTTTCTACCTTGGGGCGCATGCCCGGCACCGTGTTGGCGGGCGGGGTTTTATCAAAACCGGGCACCTGCAAGCGGGACAGCCAATAGTACATTGCACAGCCCACGCAGAACCCGCCAAACAGGTTGAGGGCGGCCAGGGCAATCACCAGCCAGACCAACCCCCAGCCAAAGCCGGCCGCACCCAGGAACAGGGCGACCACGCCAAGGCTCAATACAACCGCGCCAAAGCCTTGGGCAAAGCGGTGAGGTTCGGGGTTGTCGGGGAGTACGTCGGGTTTCACCCAGCCGAGCGGTTTGAGGGCACGTTTATACACAAAGCCGAATCCGGGGCGTTTGAGCGCCGTGCCTACGAGCATCATCACGGCCACAAAAGCGGCCAGCCAGGGCAGGTTGAGGATAAACGCCAGGATATTCAGGCCGATAATAAATGCCTGGTTGGTGCGCAGTGCACTGTGGTCGACCCGCTGTTCAATTGTGTTCGCGGTGGCAGTCATTAGGACAGCCCCTGCGCTCCCCCTGCAATACTCGGAATGATCATCAACTTATCGCCCGATTGGATCGGGGTATCCACCCCGTTCAGGTGGCGGATATCTTCATCGTTGACGAACAAATTGACATAAGAGCGCAGCCGCTCATCTTCGGTGAACAGGTGCTGCTTGAGGGTGGGGTATTTGGTTACCAGTTCTTGTAAAGCGCCGTTTACATCGGCGGCTTGCACTTCAATCTCGCTGGCGCCTTCGGCATACGGGCGCAAGGGGGTAGGAATTCGTAATACGGTCATGTGTTTTTCTCCAATAAGGATATTGATAAATTTTTGACTTCACGTTCAACGAACGTCAAGCTCATTGAACGTGACATCGAGTATTTCTAATGGTTTTGCTTTTCGGTCACCTGGATGTCTTCTTCATCGAAGGCTTTGCGGTCTTCGGTTAGACGCCATGAGCGGCTGCCGGCGGCTTTTCCCTGCTGCACGCTGGTGATCACGTAAGAGAACCAGGGCAGCGCCCAATCCCGGTCAAATTCCGAGGGACGGTTGGGGTGGTCGGGGTGGGAGTGGAAAATTCCCACGATGTCTAACCCCAGGCGCATGGCTTCTTTCTCACCGTTGAGCATGTCCTGCGGGGTGATCAGGTAGCGGTTGTGGCGGGCCGTGTCTTCACGGGCGTTGGTCAGCGGCAGAATATCCAATACCTGCCGTTTCCCATTTTCTTCTTTGCCTAACATCAGTCCGGCGCCCTCTTCGGGGTAGGCCTGCTCCCCATGCGCATGGATGCGTGCTAAGACATCGGCGGTAATCACAAAAGGTTTTCGTGCGGTCATTAGGATTGCTGCTCCCAGGCCTGTGAGGTCAGGTATTTGTATCCGGCGTCCGGGAATACGGTTACCACCACGCCTTGTTTGCCCTGGTCTGCCAGACGTTGGGCAACCTGGGTGGCGGCTACTGCGGCAGCCCCGGAGGAAAGGCCGACAAACAGCCCTTCTTCTCTGCCCAGGCGGCGCACCATTTCATAGGCCTGTTCGGTATCGATCTGCAAGGTTTCATCCGGCAGGTTGGGATTGTAGATGCCGGGCTTGCGGGCGGTGGGCATGTATTTCAGCCCTTCCAGGCCGTGGAAAGAGGCGTTGGGGTAAAACGCAATCGAGCGGATCTCGCTGCTCATTTCTTTCAGGTAGTGGGTCACCCCGGTGATCGTACCGCTGGTGCCCATCCCGGCGACAAAGTGGGTCACCTTGCCGTGGGTTTGCTGCCATACTTCCGGGCCGGTGGTTTTGTAGTGCGCTTGCCAGTTGGCGTTGTTGTCATACTGGTTGGCGTAAAAATACAGGTCGGGGTTATCGGTCACCAGTTGGTCGGCTACTCTGGCAGCCCCATCGGTGCCTTCCATCGGGTCGGTGAGGATCAGTTCCACGCCGAGCACTTGCAGGATTTTGATCCGTTCGGGGGAGGCGTTTTCTGGCATTGCCAGCGTGACCGGGATACCCATTGCCGCCGCCAGGGTGGCATAGGCAATCCCCATATTGCCCGAAGTAGAATCGAGCAAGCGTTTACCGGGGGCCAGGTCGCCGTTGGCAAGGGCGGTGCGGATGATGTTGAGCGCCGGCCGGTCTTTGACCGAACCGCCGGGGTTGAACCACTCGGCCTTGGCATACACCTGCACATTCTGCCACACGTCTTTAGCCAGGCGCGACAGGGGCAGCAGGGGGGTATTGCCCACGACTCTAGCGAGGCCGGTATTGGCATTGTAGATTTGCTCTGCCTCGCGGGTGGGTTTGAAGATAACTTGCTGGGTTTGGTTGGTAATAGTAACCATCTTAATTTCCTTCAAATAATTTTTAAATATAAAAGCCAATAGATACACAAAACGGACAGCCGCAATGCGGCAGAACGACAATTGAGCCTATCTAGCCGGTCAAGCTATCAGCTCTTTTGGTTCTGCGGAGTTGCAACCGTCCGTGGTCTATTGGCCGAAAACGAAATTACTCGTTCTATGCGCTAAGACGGCTACCAACTCCGCTTAAGACACGAGCAATAAAACATATTTGTCTCCAAAGGTTTAATTTTTACTAAAATTATCATAAATATCAAAATTAATTATAAAAGTTAAATGACGATTGTCAAGGTCTCACCTTTTGGACGGCGGCTTCCTTGATAATCTTACTCGATGCAGATTAATGGATTGTAAACAAAAAGATAAACAATCGTTTAAGCAGTGATGTGAGATGTGATGCTTTATGTTAAAGATAATACCATTTTTCGCGCCTCTTTTGTACTATAATTTCCCTACATTGAACCAAGTAGGTGATAGCATTGGGCGGTTTTGCTTGTTCAATTGCCGGATGCTAAGGAGGATAACCATGAGCACCCCCACTGAAACCCAATCTGAGATCGTACAACCGCGTAAAAAATGGTATCGTTCCCCCTGGCTGATCGGGCTGATCGTTGTGGTGTTGGCCGGGTTAGCATACGGCGGCATTCGCATGTTTGCCCATGCCCAGTACAGCAAAGGGATGGCGGCTTATTTCAGGATGGATTCGGCCGCGGCTGCCGATGCGTTTAGCGCAGCCAGTAAGTTCCCTGCTATTTTTGGAGATTTTACCGAAGATGCCGCCCTCCGGCTGGAGGAAGTGCAAATCTTCCAGCAGGCCAGCGCAGACCGGGAGGCAGGCCGTTATGCCGAGGCGGTTGAACAGTATCAACAAATTGTGAACACCTACGAAACCAGCGTTTATGTGCTGGAGAGCCAAAAACAGGCTGCCTCTGTGCCCTTTGAATGGCTGCAAGCTGCCCAGCAGGCCGAGGATTATCCCTCCGCGGTGGATGCGCTGCAATTGGTCATCGAGGGAGATTTTTCTGAACTTGAAAAGCAGGAAGCCTCCCGCCAGCTGCCGGCCGTTTACCAGTCCTGGGGAGAGTACCAACTGGCCGCCAAGGAGTACCAGGGGGCGGTGCAATCTTTTCTGGAAGCCTACAGTTTGAGCAGCAGCCAGGCTTTCCGCAGCCAGATGGAAGGGAAGATCAATCAGGCTTATGCCGGGTGGATAGACGAATTGGCTGCGGCGAAGGATTACCCGCAGGCGCTGGAGGTGTGCGAGGCGCAAACTGCCTGGTTGGAAGAATATGAGCTGCATGGTGTCGATGCTGTGAACACGCGCCAGGCCGAGACTTTACTTGCCTGGGGAGACGCTCTGGCGGCAGACAACAATTATGAAGAAGCGATCACCCAATACCAGCAGGCGTTGGCATTGGAAGTGCCCGCTGTGGCGGATGGGGTGGCGCAGGGAATCACCGAAGCGTATCTGGCGTTTGGAATGCAGCAGCTGTCAGAGGGGTTGGAAGAGGAAAGCGCCGAAACATTCGCTGCCCTGATCATCACTTACCCGGAAATGGCAGATGCAGCCGCACGCATCCCGGAAGAAGCCCTGCCTGCGCTGATGGACTATGCCCTTGCCCTCTCTGAGCAAGAAGAATTTGAACAGGCTGCTGCTGTATTTGGCGTGGCAGAACAAATAGCCGCCGAGGGCGGCAGCGACGAAGTGTATGCCCAGGCGCTCTACGGACACGCCCAGGCTTTATATGACTGGAACAACCAAAATTTGCTGGCCGTGTTGGTGAAAGCCAATGAAGGTTTGGCCCTCACTGCCGACGAAGCCTTGCTGGCAGACCTGGAAAGCGTGCGGGCAGCCGCCGCAGAGGAAGCCAGCTCTTCGGAGGATGCTTTGGGAGAATTGATTCTGGCCGCCTACCGCCAGCAGGTAGAAAAAGGGATCCGCAATTTCCCCTACTGCACCAAGATTTCGGGCGAGGAAATGTGCCTGAACGAAGCAGAATTTCTGGCTGCCGCCGATACTTTGGGGTTGGATGAAGAGGACAAGCGTTTCATCCTGATTGAAGGGGAACTGGACAAAGATTTACAGGCAGAGACCCCCGGACAGGCTTATTACGGGATCAGCCTGCGCTACATTACCAGCGAGGTGGAACGCTGTAAATTTTATTTCAGCGGCTCCGGCGGCGCTTCTGCCGATCTGGTACGCTACCGGCGCATCACGATGGTGACCCTGTTTGACCTGGAAACGGGCGAGGTGATCACCCAGGAGAACTTTAACGGCTCCGACCCGGACAAGTGTCCCTCGAAATGGTATTTCTCCTCTTTGGAAGATAAGATTTACGGCGATTCCCCGGATGATCTGACCATTCTGATCTGGCTGCAAAGGTACACCGAGTAATTTACTTACAAGGATTCTCATTGGTTGGTTTAATCACATCCAAAAACTATCATTCTTGTAGGTCTACTTTAGTAATTCAGGTTTTGGAACGCCTAATTTGGAATATAATGAGTAGATAAATTCAATGGAACCACGGGAGGAAATCATAATGTCCTCAATGGATGCACAAGGAAAAAATTCAATGCTTACAAACAAAATCTGGTATCGTTCCCTCTGGGCGATTGTGGTCGCCGTGCTGCTGGTTGCCGGCCTGGCCTTTGGCGGTCTGCATCTGTATGCCGGACGTGTGTACGAGCAGGGCATAGAGGCTTTTGACCGCCTGGATTCTGAGACTGCCCTGCAAAAGTTTGAACAGGTGGAGAAACTGCCTGCTATCGGAAGTAAAGTTAAGGCCGATGCCGCCCTTCGCTGCCAGGAGATTGCGGATTTTCAGGCAGCCAAAGCGGCCTGGGAAGCAGAAGACTATGAAGAAGCGCTGAGCTTATACGAGCATATGCTGACTACTTATGATGAAACCCACAGCTATATTCTCCAGAGCACTGTTGATTACCGTTTGGTGGTGGAGGAGTGGAAGGACAAAGCTTTGGCAGAGAATGATTATGCCCAAGCACTTGCCGCTTTTGCGTATATACAAACTGGTTTATATAATGCCCTTACGAAAACGGTATCTGCCAGGCAAGCCGATGAGATCAAGCTCTTATGGGCAGACCAACTGCTGGAACAAGAATCCTACCAGGAAGCCAGCCAGTTATTATGGGAGATACTGACCCAGGGGCAAGATGGCTTTTCGATCACCAAAGCAGAATATAAAGCCCCCGATGTGTACGAGGCGTGGTATCAATCTGTGGTAGAGCAGCAAGACTACCCCGCTGTGCTGGATGCCTGCGAAGCCTACCTGGCCTGGCTGGAGGAATACGGCGTCTTTTACGAAATAGAAGAGGTGCAGGAATGGATTGCGGAAAATTACCTGGCCTGGGGCGCGGCAATGGTAGCCGAAAACCAATTTGAGCAGGCATTAGAGACCTACGAACAAGCCGAGGCCTACACCGATGTGATTGATGCCGAGCAAGTGACTACCGCCAAGGCAGATGTGTATTATGCATGGGGGCGCTATCTGCTGGGAAATGGAGAATTGGAAGAAAGCGCTAAAGCCTACAGCCAGTGGATTTTCCAATGGCCGGATGCAAAATATCAGGCCTACTGGATTCCGGATGAAGCGATTGCCCCACTGATCGCCTATGCAGAACAGCTGGCAGAAGATGGCCAACAGGAAGATGCCTTAGCCATTTTGGTCGTTGCTGCAAAAGCGGGAGATGGCAACAGCACCGAGGCGCGCGTCCAGGCAATGGCTGCCCACAGCCGCTTGGTGTATGCCTCCGGCGAGGAAGATGATCTGCTCCAGGCTTTGATGCAGGTGGATGCGGGCCTGGCATTATCCCCCCAGGAAGAAACCCGACAGGAATTGGAAGTGCTGCGGGCAGATCTGATTACTGCGATCAGCCAATCCACCGGGGATTTGGGACAGTGGATTTTGCGGGTCTATCGGGCATACGTGTTTGACGGGCCGCTTGATTTCCCCTACTGCGTCACCAATCTGGAGTCTTCCTGCATGACGCAAGATATGTTTACCACCGCGGCGGATGTGATTGGGATTGCGGAAGAGGAAAAGTTTGTTTCTAATGGCGGCCTGGACAGCAGTTTGCGTGCAAAAAACCCGGGAGAAGCGTATTTTGCCGTGCATTTTGATTCGGGCCGCCAGGAGATTCAATCCTGTGCCTACGGTTCAAACAGCGGCGGTACGGCTACCCTGGTGCGCTACCGGCTGTACGAGACGGTCACAGTTTATGATCTCAAAACGGGCATCAAGTTGGGGGAGAAAACCGTGCAGGGCACCAACCCGGAAGCCTGCCCCGGACACTGGAACTTTGCGGGGTCGGTGGATTCTTTAGAGGGCGATGCGCCGGATGAATATGTGATCACCAATTGGCTGATGAACTTTGCACAAAATTAAAGCAGGGTTGTTTGTTAGTGAATGACTAACGCAAGTTGCTGCCAATTTGAAACTTTTGAATGAGGTTGGATTGGTTATAGACACCCTCACATAGAGAGTTTATAAATCAACAAGTCTTGAATTTCCCCTCCCTTTTTGAGGGAGAGGAAGGCGAACGGAACGTTCGCAAGGTGAGAGTAAAAAAGCCGTGGGGACGCAGCCCACGGCTTTTTGCTTGATCGAGTGAAGCTCGTTCAACGTATGCTTATAGATAAGCGGTGATCAATCCCCAGTTAGAAATCAGGTCGTAGACTCCCACGCCTACCAGCAGGATGCCGCTGATCATGTTGATCAGGCGGGCACGCCGGGCAAACTGCCGGGTGATCCAGCGGGCGGCGGCGCTGGAGAGGAACGAGAGCGCCAAGAGGGGCAGCCCAAAACCGATCCCGAACCAGAAGAAGATGCTCAATTGGGCGAACATCTCTGTGGTGGTGAGCGAAAGGGCAAAGATGCTGACCACCAGCGGCCCGGCACACGGCAGGGCGATTGGGCCGTAGAGCATGCCGTAGAGAAAGGCATTCACATACGGGTTG
The DNA here is from genome assembly GCA_963675375.2 of Anaerolineales bacterium. GTDB lineage: Bacteria > Chloroflexota > Anaerolineae > Anaerolineales > UBA11579 > UBA11579. The sequence continues at coordinate 1,207,149 of OY776212.2, forward strand.
TTCAGCACGGGCACCTGGATTTGGGGCAGCTGCTTGAAAGGGTTGATATTGATCAGCAGCAGCACGCCAAACACGATGATGACCACATCGGCAATTGGAATGACCACAGACAGCGCCCGTCCTACCGAAACGGACAGCAGAGCGATCACCCCGCCCAGGGCCAGCATGGTGACCAATACCCCGGCCAGCACGAAAAAGCCGAGCAGGTAGCGGCCGACCTTGTGGCTCAGCCCTTCTTGCCCGCCGCTGATGTAGGCCAGGTAGCCGGGGTACAGCGGCAGCACACACGGGCTGGTGGTTGCCAGTAGGCCGATGGATAGGGAGGTGAGGATGGAATCTAATGCCATAAGTTCTCTCCAGGAATTTGACTGAACTTCGTTCGACCGAATAAACTCGGTTTAATCAAACTGGGGACTTATGTCCCCAGTTTGACCGGCTAAATAATTTTGCGTGATGACTAAAGGTAAAGTTCCAGGTAATTCATCAGATCATCAACCGATTTGATGCCAAACGGCAGGGTGTGCAGGTTGCCCTCTTTGTCGATCAGGGCGATGGGGGTGGACGGCGGGTTGAGGAACTGCGGCCCAAAGGTGCGGGAAATTTCGGCGGTAATGTCTGCCGGAGGCACTGCGTATAACCAATCGAACCCGTTGTGCTCTATATAAGCGGCCAGCATGGCAGCGTCTTCGTTGGCGTCAATGTCCAGGCCAATGCTGACAAAGTCGTCGCGTTCGCCTAACTGGCTGTGCAGTTCTTTCACGTTTTTCTGCTGCTGCAGGCAGTTGGAGCACCACATTGCCATGGTCTCGACCAGCACAACTTTGCCTTTCAGACCGTTGATCGTGAAGGTTTCACCGGTGGCGGCGTTGATGAATTCGTGGTCGAACCAATCGGGGGAGCTGGCGGTTTCATCGTCCATCATTTCCCCTTCTTCGTCTTCCATATCCTCAGACATATTGTCGTGCGCATCGTCAGACATGTCGTCTTTTTCATCATCCATCATGTCATCATCTTGCGCGTTGTCCATCATATCGTCTTCGACCCCGTCGTTCATCATTTCATCCTCTGATGTGTCGGCCATGTCGTTGTTATGCATGGAATCGTTGTCGTTCATTTCATCTGAGTTGTTCATCATGGTATCGTTGTCGGTCATTACATTAGTGGCGTTGCCTGCCGGGCTGCAAGCAGCCAATAGGAACATGGCGACTGCCAATAGACTGATCAAAAGGGTTGTTTTTCGCATTATTTTCTCCTTTGGGTTTTTGTATTGTGCCTATTTTAAGCCACTCTTCTTACCAAATGCTAATTAAAATCTTGCGAAAGTATGAACAAACCCCCGGTAGGTGTAAGGGAAATTTAATACCTCTCGTCATAATCTGATAGTATGATAAAGGAAGTAAGCTGAAGAAGTGGAGACAAAGATGAAAGGTAAAAGTATTCTGATCGTAGAAGATGAACCCAGCATCGCTGAGGTGGTCAGCCTGTATTTAGAGCGGGCGGATTTTAAAGTGCGCCACGCCGAAGACGGCGAAGACGCCCTGGCGATCCTGGAAAAGGGCATCCCCGACCTGGTGGTGCTGGATGTGATGGTGCCGGGGGTGGATGGGTTTGCCATCACCCGCTGGCTGCGCGAGCGCAGCAATGTGCCCATCATCATGCTGACTGCCCGCCGGGACGAGATCGACCGCATCACCGGCCTGGAGCTGGGGGCGGATGACTATGTGGTCAAGCCTTTCAGCCCGCAGGAATTGGTCAGCCGGGTGCGCGCCGTGCTGCGCCGCGCCGGGCAGATGCAGACCGGCCAGCCCGCCGAAGAGCCGATCACCGTGGGCGAGATCACCATCAATCCCCTGGCGCGCAGTGTGATGCTTAAAGATGAAGAAGTCTCCCTGACGGCCAAAGAGTTTGACATGCTCTACTTGTTGGCCGGGCACCCCCGCCAGGTGTTCACCCGCGACCAACTGCTCGACCGGGTATGGGGCGAAGCTGAATACATTGACCCCAGCACGGTCACCGTGCATGTGCGCCGCCTGCGTGAGAAGATCGAAGCCGATTCCTCCAACCCCAAACACCTGATTACCGTGTGGGGGGTAGGCTATAAATTCGAGGCCTGATGTGAAAACACTCCCTGCCCGCATTTCGCTGACCGCCCGCTATGTGACCGGCGTGATCGCCATCCTGGTGGTTTCGTTGATCATTTTTGTGCTCATTATGAACCCGCCAATGGTGGATTTCCGCCTGATGGCCTTGTTCTTGCTGATCACCGCCCTGGTTTCCAGCACGGTGGGCTATGCCGCCTACCGCCTGGGTTGGATGACGCGTGTCTCTACCTTGCGGCTGACCTTATTAATTAGCTATTTCATCTCCAGTGTACTCACCTTCTTTAACGTCTGGCTGACCGCCCGCCTGATGTTTGCCAGCCAGCACGATCTGCTGTTGGCCACCGTGCTGCTCGTGTTTGCCGGGGGCATGGCGATGGTGTTGGGTTTCTTCCTCTCCTCGGCGATCACCGACCGCATCTTTGTTTTGCAGCAGGCCGCCGATATGCTTGCCCAGGGGGATTTGGAAGCGCGTGTGGCGGTGGACGGCCGCGACGAGGTGGCTGCCCTCAGTGAGAGTTTTAATCGCATGGCCGCCCAACTACAAGAGGCCAAGCAGCAGCGTGCCGACCTGATCGCCTGGGTCAGCCACGACCTGCAAACCCCGCTCACTTCCATTCAGGCGATTTTGGAAGCGCTGGCCGATGGGGTGGTGGAAGACCTGGATACCCAGCAGCGCTACCTGGCAACTGCCCAGCGCGAGGTGCGTTCGCTTTCGGCTTTGATCGATGATCTTTTCCAGATGGCACAGATCGATGCCGGGGGGATCACCCTGGATTGTTCCTACAATTCGCTCAGCGACTTGATCTCCGACACCCTCGAATCGTTCTCCCAATTAGCCAAGAAGCAGGAAGTGCGCCTTTCCGGCAGTGTGGCCGCGATGGTTGACCCGGTGTATATGGATGCCCAGCGCATCGGCCGTGTGCTGAACAACCTGGTGGGCAATGCCCTGCGCCACACGCAGGCCGGCGGGCAGGTGGAGATCACCGCCCAACGCGTGGGTGAGCAGGTAGAGGTGCGCGTGCGAGATACCGGGGAAGGTATTCCGCCGGAGGATTTAGGGCTGATCTTTGAGAGCTTTTACCGCGGCGAGAAATCCCGCAGCCGCGCTACGGGCGGGGCCGGCCTGGGGCTGGCAATTGCCCGCGGCATTGTGCTGGCCCACGGCGGGGATATCCGCGTGGAAAGCACCTTGGGCGAGGGCACGACCTTTGTGTTTGTGCTGTAGGGGGGTAAAAATTGAGCATTACTAAAAGTTAGGATGGGAAAAATGAAGACACAAGATGTAACTCTTTTTTTACGGGAAGCGCTAAAAACTCTCGATAACTCGAATTTTATGTCTAGTAGAGAGTGGACAGATTCAGAGTATTATGAGAGAGGGGGAAATGTTTATTTCAAAAAAGGAAATAGGCCCAATTTTGAAAAATTATTAAATTCTTTCCCCCCATACATTGTTTATAGTACAGTTGCAAATAGATTTTCAAGTTTTTTGGATAGGGACGAGGATTTTCAGGAATATATTCAAAATGTTGATAAAAAGTCTTTTAATAGCTCCTGGCTATCAACTAGGCTTACTGCTGATATGTTATTCAGTGAATATTTGTGGCAAGTCAACAATTTAAAGTATGATGAGGAAATTGCTAGCGAAATTGCAGAAAACTTTATTCAATCCATTACCAATAGAATATTTAGGGTCGCTTTTTATTCGGTTTTACATGGGGTTGAATTGGAAGTTGAAGAAATTGAGATAGCACCAGGCCTCAAAATAAAAAGGCTTAATCTACAAGATTTAAGTAGGTTAGTAAAAAGAAATGAAAAGTTACATAATGATCAAGTTCCCCAGAACCGAACAATAATTGAATATACTATTGATTGCGAAGATGGGATAATTCCAATAAATAGTACTTCAACATACAGAAAAAATTTTGAGAAGGTATGTTCTGCTTTAAGGATTTTAAAAAGTGGGTACGTGAATTTTAATCAACTTTATTGGTATGGAGTAAAACCTGGACAGATGGGTGATCGCATGTTTATTTCTAGTGGCCAATCTTTTTCAATTAGTCCTAGATTTAACCAATATACATTATATAAAAGAGAAGTTGGTGATTTTCAGAGGCTTTATAAATTCCTTAATATCCAACAATTGAAAGGAAATATCCAAGTTGCAATTGACAGGATTAATAATTCATATATAAGGACTACCCCCGACGACAAATTACTTGATTTAATTATTTCGTTGGAAGCACTATTAGGGGATAATCAGCCAGGTGGATCTACTTCTAAATTAGCATTTAGAAGTGCAATGCTTTTAGGTGATAGTTTGGAGAAAAGAAAGAAATTGAAAAAAGTGGTGATAGATGCGTATTCTATGAGATCAAAAATCGTTCATGGTGGAAACAAAAAAATTCTAGACAGATATGAAATTTTAGTAGATGAGATTTTATATATCTTGCGATCTGTAATTTTCTTGATTATGGAACGATACGAAAAAGATTCTGAATTAATTTCAGGTGATGATTTTGATACTCTTATTTTTATGAAATAAACGGGGATAAGTTTTAAATATTGTGAGGTGCAAATGCGTAGAAAATCCCTCTGTTATTCTATTTCCCCTCCATATCAGCTTCTTGCAAATCTGAACGTCTATTTGTTGCTGCGTGTATGGTTAACTGTGGGGACAATCGAGAGGGGAAAGAACCCAAACCTCCAACCCATCGGTTAAAGTTCAAACCTATTAAACCACCACCGCCCAGGAAGTGACCTAAAAAAAACATGCTCCTGGGCGGTAGATAGAATAACGCTTAATAAACCGGCCTAGTAAACGCCAAACTCCTTGGTCGCTTCTACCCAGGCTTTAATCAGTTCCATCTTGCAGCCTTCCAGCTCCAAAACGCCGGTGGTCATAATGAAGCCACCATCTTTACCCACGCGCTCACACAGCTCTTTGGTGAGCTCGCGCACCTGCTCAACGGTGCCGGCTTTCAGCATTGGCACGGGCATCCCGCCCATAATGCACATCGTATCGCCGACCACTTCCTTCACCTTGAAGATGTCGCTGGCCTGGAACATACCCACGGTTTTGCCCTTGGGCAGCTCGGCCAGGTAATCCAGCCGCTGGTCCCACACACCTTCGTAGAATACGGTGGGGGTAATGCCTGCGTCCACCAGCCCGGTGATCAGGGCTTTCAACTGCGGCCAGTAGAATTTCTCGAATTGGGGCAGGGACATAAAGCCGTCTGAACCGCGGTGCAGCGGGATGAAGGCATAGGGCAGCCCGGTGACTTTGGCCTGGTTGATGGCGAATTCAAGCTGGAATTCCAACACCTTTTCCTCGGCAGCCAACAGCTTGTCCGGGATGCGCATCATGTCCAGGAATATCCCGCGCATGCCGCGCAGGGTGTCGGACATGAAGTCGAAGGGGGCTTCTACCAATGCGCCGGCCAGGAAGGTGGCGGGTGCAAAGCCTAATGCGGCGGTGCGCTGCATCGATTCCATTGCTGCCGCACCGGAGGACTGGATAGCGTCGATGGCATTGCCGATCGCTTTGATCGCTTCTTGCAGTGGGGGCGAAGCGAATGCGGCAAAGTTGTTGATGCTGTAGTACCCAAACAGGAAGGTGCCCAGCGGCGGCAGTGCGGCCAGCCCTTCCAGCTCTGAAAAGGCGCGGGGCAGGTAGGTGCGAATGGCATAATCAGAAGGGTCTTTCAAGAATGTGTCATAATCTTCTGGTTTCATGAAGTCATGCTCATCAAATTGGAAGGAACCGTTTGGCCCTAAACCATAGCCAGGCCATTTTGTCATTCGGTCGCCCAGTGCGCGGCTCGGTTCCGGGCCGCCCCATACACCGGAGATGATGTCGGGCTGAAGTTCCAGCGCCGCTTTTTCTGTGATCTCCTGGGCCTTCTTTGGGTCGGCGTGCAGTTCTTGGCGGGTGATGCCGCCCAACTCTGCCAGCATATAACCGATACCTACCACAATCGGGACACGGTCGGGCTGCTTCAAGAGCATCGCGTCGGTAATGCGCTGGTTGCGTTCTGCAAATAATTGTTCGGGGGTTTTTCCTGCATCGGGATCAGTAAATGTTTGGTTTGTCATATCAATTTGCTCCTACAGTTTTGTGTTTGACCTGGGGTTGCCATAGCTGAAAGCCTGGTTCCCTTCAGATTTGGAGATGACCTGTTCGCCGCCACCATGATCTAGCTTGTGAACAGCTTGCTGGGGAGATGCTTATCTTTATGTGGTCTGGTTAATTTTTGTTGCCTCCTGCTGCGTAGTCTGTACATAAAAAAAGACTGTTCCAATGTTTTTACAATGATTGAACAGTCTCGGTAAGCTCAGAATGAAAATGGTGAAAAATGATTTTCTGGAAAATCCTTTGCCCCAGGTGTGGTAAAAGATGGTGACCGTTTTGGTTGTCGACGGGCAAAAGAGGGAGTAGGTTTGTTTCGAACAGCACAGTGTTGCGCAAGTACCGGTCTCCTGAAAAGAGGAACAACTCGTTGTTTGGAAGGGAATACTTTTTGCAGCTAAATACCGGGGAAACCTGTAATCTAGGGGGATTGGCAACTTCCCTATATAAGTATATATTTACATAGGAAAGTCGTCAAGACGCAATCACTGGCGCAAGTTGTAAAATGGCCGCCCACCCTGCTTAATTCCCCCTTCACCTAATCGCAATAATTTTGTAAGAATTGTCCGATACAATGGGGTCAAGTAAGGAGACCAACTGGCATGAAAACTTATTTACTCATCATCGGATTGATCTTGGCTGCTGTGGCAGGCTGCACCGCCGGAAACGTCAGCGGGCAATCGTCCAATCTGGACGCAGCTGCGCTTGAAAACCAACAGCAAGCCCCGCCGCTCTCCAAGGTGAACTGGAAAAACCTTGGCGAAGCCCCGGAACTTTCCAACACCGTATGGCTGAACACCGATGAAACCCTGCGCCTGGCAGACTTGCGAGGCAAAGTGGTGCTGCTAGAGATGTGGACCTTCGGCTGCTACAACTGCCGCAATGTGATCCCTAACCTGAAAGCCTGGCACCAAACCTATGCCGAAGATGGTCTCGTGATCATCGGCAACCATTATCCAGAGTTTACCTATGAAGAAGACCTGGAGAATGTGAAGGATGCCGTAGCCGAGTTGGGGATTGAGTACCCGGTGGCGATCGATAATGATGGACAGACCTGGCGGGCGTATAACAACCGCTACTGGCCGACCCTTTACCTGATCGATAAGAACGGCGAGATTCGCTACACTCATATTGGGGAAGGGGCGTATCTCGAAACCGAAGAGGCAATCCGCCAACTGTTGGCAGAATGAACACTATTAGGAAAGAAACGAACCATTAACGAACGAGGATGCTAAAAAGAGGAAACCATGAAAAAAAATAACTATAAATCCGTACCTGTGGACCCTTCCGAGATTACGCCCAAAGAGGTGTACCTCTCCCGGCGAGACATACTGAAAGCGATGGGCGTGGTGGGGACCACCGCTCTGCTGGCCGCCTGTGCCCCCAATCTGACCAACCAAAATGCAGGCGAACCGGTTGCCCAGAACTATACCGGTGAGTTGAGTGACGAGTTAGGCGATGAACTCAACTCCTATGATGAGATCACCAACTACAATAATTTTTACGAGTTCACTACTGACAAGCAGGGTGTTGCCCGCTTATCGAAGGACTATGATCCGGGCCCCTGGACGGTGGAAGTAAGCGGCCTGGTGGAAAACCCCAAGACCTACTCGATGGAAGACCTGCTGACCGGCTTTACCCAGGAAGACCGCATCTACCGACTGCGCTGTGTGGAAGCCTGGAGCATGGTGATCCCCTGGAAAGGCTTCGAGCTGGGCGCATTGCTCAACGAAGTGCAGCCCACTGCCGAGGCCAAATATGTGCGCTTTGAGGCTGTGTATGCCCCCAAAGAACTGCCCGGGCAGAAAAGCAGCCTGTACCCCTGGCCGTACCAGGAAGGGCTGCGCCTGGATGAAGCCATGAACCCGCTGGCGATTTTGGCAACCGGCTTATACGGCGAACCGCTGCCCAACCAGAATGGTGCGCCTATCCGCCTGGTAGTGCCGTGGAAATACGGATTCAAATCGATCAAAGCGATCACCAAGATTGAATTGGTTGCCGATGAACCGGATACGCTCTGGTCGGATATTGCCCCCAACGAATACGGCTTCTACGCCAATGTGAACCCGGAAGTGGATCACCCCCGCTGGTCGCAGGCATCCGAACGCCGGATTGGCGAGGCAGGCCGCCGCGATACTCTCATGTTCAACGGCTATGCCGAAGAGGTTGCCTACCTGTACGAAGGCATGGACCTGGAGGCAAACTTCTAATGAAGATTTTTGGTAGAAAATTTACCCGTTTAGAAATTGTCATCCACCTGGGCGCCTGGATCCCGCTGCTGCTGATTGTGTTCAACTATTTCTCCGGCCGCCTGACGGTCAACCCGATCCAAGATATTGAGCAGCGCACCGGACGACTGGCAATCTTGTGGGTCGTGCTCTCGCTCTCCTGCACCCCGCTGGCAAGCATCTTTGGTTGGAAAGAATTGATCAAGCGCCGCCGCACCATTGGCCTGTATGCTTTTATGCTGGCTGCCATTCACGTCAGTATCTTCCTGGCCCTCGATTATGCCTTTGCCTTTGACCTGATCTGGCGAGAGATCGTGGAAAAACGCTTCATCTTGTTTGGGTTGACTGCATTTGTTGGTCTGCTGCTGATGGCGGCGACTTCCTTCAAATATTGGATGAAGAAGATGGGCAAGAACTGGAAGCGCCTGCATAAATCCATTTATGTGATCGCCCCCGTGATTGTGCTCCACTATGCTTTGGCAAAGAAAGGTGATCTTTTCACTTTGCAAGGCGATGTGGTCCGCCCCTTCATTTACGCAGTCCTGGTCACCATCCTGCTGGTCTTGCGGATCAAACCGGTAAAGAAATGGATGATCGGTGTGTGGAAAGGGTTTACCGGAAAGATTTCAGAGGTGCGTACCCGGCTGCAAACCCAAAAAGAAACTGCCTGATTGAATCAAACTCAAGCTCCTCCAAAGTAAAAATCCCAGGACATTGTCCTGGGATTTTTGGTTGAGGGGCTGAAATATGATAATTGCTTATACTTTGTCAATTTGCCAGACACAGGCGGGGTCGCCCATTGCCCGGCAGTAAATCTCTTCCACACTCAGGGAAAGGCCTGTGTGCCAGCGCAGGCTTTCGTACAAGAAGCCAGTATGGAAGATGCAAATCGGTGTGTTGGCCGATTTTCCTGCACATACGGGGCAGGTTTCCAGGGAATACAGGAAAAAGTCTTCTTTCTCTTCTAGCCTGGCAACAAATTCCAGGCCGTTTTCATGGTCTACGCGTTGGAAGCCTTCGATGATCGTTTGCAGGCAAACGCTGATGCGCTCGTTGGGGGGAAGAGAGAGCAGGTTAGGGGTGGGGAAGTGGAACATTTGACCGTTTTTCCGGATGGCATGCCGGGCATAGTTTTTGCCGGCATGCAGCACCTGGTTTTGGTCTTTTTCTCCCACCAGGTTGATAATGCCCATATTGACATTGGCCGAGTCGGATAGTTTCAAGTCGTTGATTACTTCTAGTTTGTCGGCAGCATACACCGAGCGGTATTTGTCCAGTCCTACAGAATGTAGTACCAGGTCCAGCCCGCGGTCCCCCACAACATCTGCCACTGACATCAATGTCCATCGGAAATAGGCATCAATCAACTTTTTGTCAGCAATTGGGTCGTTGAACCGTGTGGTTATATTCATTCAACCTCCAGTAATTTATATAATGGGTCTACATAAATTATATGAAATTAGTAATGTTGCAAGCTTACAGATGCGTAAGCTTGCCTTGCGCTTTGTTTATTAACACAGAGAGAGGCTGAAAGTTGTATTCCCCTATTCAAATATCGGGTAATTCCAATGCCGATATGCTTTTATCTTACCACGAACTATATCGTCGAACAAAGAACGAATTTTGGTGGTGATTGGCCCCATTTCCCCGGAACCGATCGGACGGTGATCCAGTTTGGTGACCGCTGTTACTTGTGCAGCCGTACCGGTCAAGAAAACCTCATCTGCCAGATAGACTTCGGTACGGTCTACAGAGCGTTCCACCAGGGGAACGTGGAGTTCCTGGGCGGCCAGTTCGATGATCGTGCGGCGCGTGATTCCTTCCAGGATGTTGTCGGTGGTGGGCGGGGTGATGATCACGCCATCCCTGACCATGAAGAAGTTCATCGCGCTGCCTTCTGAAAGGTGCCCGTCTACATTTAACACCAGGGCTTCGTCAAAGCCGGCGTTCGCCGCATCGGTTTTAATGAAGGCGGAGTTGATGTATGTCCCGGTGATCTTGCCACGTGCTGGGATCATATTGTCGTCTACCCGCCGCCAGGAGGAAAAGGTGGCATGGGCGCCGGTGTCATTTTGGATGTAGCGGTCGAAGGGGATCGAGAAGATGGTAAAGTCATCCGTCAGGCCGTGCAGCTTGACCCCGATCTTTTCATCGCTTTTATAAGCTAAGGGGCGCACGTACATGTCCCGCTTTTGGTTCTCTGTTCGCAGCAATTTTACGGTGATCTGGGTGAGCTGCTCAATATCGACCCCCAGGTCCATCAAGAGTAATTTTGCTGAATTCAAGAAGCGTTTGTAGTGGTCGTGGGGACGGAAGAGGAATAACTGTTGCTCATCTTCGTTCCAGTAAGCCCGTAAACCGGCGAAAGCGCCGGTGCCGTAGTTTAAGGCGTGGGTGGCAACGCCTACTTTAGCTTCTGAATATGGTACGATCTTGCCTTTGAAATAGGCATAGTTCGGCAGCATAGATGTGACCTCCTGAAAGAGCGTATTTGCCAGAGGATGTTCTGGCTATGGAAAAGGTGACCTGCCAGGCTGTTTTTATTCTTGGTCAGGCGTTGATTTAACCAAACTTTGTTCGGTCGTAAAAGCATTGTCGAGAAGTCCTTTCGTATTAAAAAGGAGACCATGACAACCGCTTGAATTATACCTCAGATGAGAAAAGACAAAATCCGGGTGTCAGGTTACCCGGATTTTGCAAAGGTTCTTGTCTTTTATATTGTTTTTCAGCGCAGTAAGTTTTCTGCTTTGGAGTACGCATCCAGCGCTTCTTGCAGGTTATCCTGGCGCATGTAGGCATCCCCCAGCGTTTGCCACAACTGCACGTCTACAGGGTGACGGCGTAGGTGTTCGGTCAGGTCGGCAATCACTTCGTCCATAAGCTTCCCTTTTTTGATCAGCTTCTGGTAAGACTTGACTGCCTGGTCTAGTTCTTCCGCCTGCCGGGCTGTATACAGCATCCCTTCTGGGGTATTGGGGTCTGGCGCGGGCTGCTCTTCTTCGGAGGTGGGTTCGTCCGCTGGCTCTTGTGTAAGTTCTGGCGCGGCTGCTTCTTCCGCTTCCGGTTGGGATAATTCAGTTTCTGGCAGCCAGTCTTCGGCGCGGGTCGGTTCTACCGTTTCACGAAGCGTAGTATCGCTGTTTTCTGCGGTGGGTTCTTCCTCTGCCGGGACTTCCACTGGCGGTTCTTCAGCCTGCGGTTCGCGCAGCCATTCGGGAATTTCGTCTTCGACTTCTTCAATATCCAGATCGGCTGTATGGTGTTCTTCCTCTTCAGCCTCTTCTTCTGAGGTGTCTGCATCCTCCGAGGTGCCCAAAGCTGCCAGGAAAGCATCGGTATCATCCTCTTCCGGTGTTTCTTCTTCTTCGGGTTCTTCTTCCAGGGTGGCAAACCAATCTTCTTCACTGTCAGGAGCAGCCGCAGTGGTTTCGGTGGCTTCTTTTTCTAACTGCTTCAGCCAATCGTCTTCGCTTTCTTCTTTGGCTTCTTCAGCTGGCGGCGGGCTTACTTCTTCGGCAGGTGTGGCTTCTTCCTGCGTGATTCCACTGAGCCAATCCAATTCCTCATCTTCTGCTTCTGTCGTTTCGTCTTCCTGCGCTGTTTCGGAGGTTTCTTCCTGGGTGATCTCGCTCAACCAGTCGAGTTCCTCTTCCTCGTCTTCGGTTTCTTCTTCACCAAATAAAGGCGGCAGGGTGGTTTCTTCGGCCTCTTCCTGGGTGGATTGTCCCAGCCAACCAAGCGGGTGTTCTTCTACTTCGACATCCTCTTCGTCTTCTGGTTCTTCTTCATCAAGCTCAGTGAGCCATTCAAATTCTTCTTCCAGGTCGGCATGCAATTCTTCATCTGGCTGACCGGAGGGTTCGGCAGTGGCTTGTGCCTCTTGCGAAGCTTCTTCCGCAATTTCATCCAGCCAATCCATCGAGAGGTCATCATCGTCAATGGGGGTGCTGGTTTCAGTCTTTTCCTCTGTGGGAGAAGAACTTTCCAGGGCGGTCAACCAGTCGAGGTCTTCCTCGTCTTCTTCTTCAACTTCAGATTCATCTTCCGCAGCAGTATCTAATGAAGACAGCCAATCCGGTTCTTCCTCTTCCTCCGCTTCTTCGGTTTCTTCCTCGGCATCAAGGGAGGTCAGCCAATCGAGTTCTTCGTCCGGTGTGTCCTGGGCGGCAGGTGCTTCCGCAGGGGTTTCTTCTTCCTCTTCCGTCGTTGTGTCTAACGAGGATAACCAATCCGGGTCTTCCTCTGCCTCCGCTTCTTTCGCTTCCTTGCTGGCTTCATCTTCATCAAAATCAATCCCCATAGAGGTCAACCATTGGTCGGTACTGGCTAAGAGGTCTTCCTCTTCATCCGCAGACTGCGTTTCAAATTCTGCCAGCCAATCATCTGCGTTCGGTTTATCCCCATCTTCAAGCGTGGGTGTCGGGGCAGTCTCGGCAGGCGTTTCTTCCTGCGGTGCTTCCTCCGCTTCTGTTTCTGCTAACCAGTCCGGGGTAGAATCATCCGCTTCGGCTTCTTCAGCGGGTTCCTCGCCAGTTTCTTCTGTATCCAGCGCTGCTATCCATTCGGGGGCAGCTTCTTCACTCTCGTCTGCTGTGCTTTCTTCTTCAGAGGGTGCTGCCGCATCGATGGTTTCTTCCAACGAGGTGGCAGCTGCTTCCTGGGCGGCTTCACCGGCAATTTCATCCAGCCAATCCATCGAGAAATCGTCTTCATCTTCTAACACGGTTTCTTGTTCGGCTGGTGGTTCTTCGGTTTCACTTTCTTCTTCCCAGGGCGCCGGGGCTTGGTCGCCTTGGTTGGTGCGCTGTTCGGGGGTGGTGGTAAGTTCTTCTTCCGGCACACCTTGTTGGGCGGCTAAATTCTCCAGCCAGGCCATTTCTTGCGCATCAGTTTCCAGGGTTTTATCCGCTGCCGGCGTTTCGCTGGGGGGTGTCGGGGGCGCTTTTTCTTCTTCTAATTCATTCAGCCAATCGGGAGAATCGGACGCAGTTTCACTTTCCAGGGCGGCCAGCCATTCGGGATCGGCTTCGGCTTCCACATCTTCTACATGTGTGGGGGCGGTATCTTCCGCCGGGGCCATTTCCTGCACCCAATCGGGAATCTCCCCTTTTTCAATATCCTCATCCGTGATCGGTTCTTCGTCTTCATCGTCAAAGAGGAGTTCAGCGGATTCGGCGTGCTCGCCGTCACTGGCTTCCCAGCCTGCTTCTTTCAAAAAGTCGGGCAGCTCGGGTTCTTCTTCCTTTTGTGCGGGTGTGGAGGGCTGCGTGCTGGAAGCCTGCGTATCGGCTTCTAATTCAGCCAGCCAATCATCTTCATCTTCTGCGGCAGAGGAGTCTTGTTCCGGTTCTTTTCCACCATCCGGGAAGACCATTGCCATGAAATCATTATCTTCTATGTCTTCTTCGCTGGCGGTGGTTGGCTGCGTAATCGAGGTATGGGTATCGGCCTCTAGCTGTGCCAGCCAGTCATCTTCGTCATCTTCGGTTGTTTCTTCTGCGCCGGTCTCTAGGCCGTCTGCTTTGAGTTGGGCGAGCCACTTGTCCTCATTATCTGCTTCGGCTTCGGGGGCAGGGGTTTCTTCGTCACCGCCAAAGAGGGCGGCAAAGTCTTCATCATCTTCGGTTGTTTCTTCTGCGCCTGTCTCCAGTCCATCGGCTTTGAGTTGCGCGAGCCATTCGTCCTCATCATCTGCTTCGGTTTCGGGGGCAGGGGTTTCTTCGTCATTCCCAAACAAAGCAGCAAAGTCTTCGTCATCTTCTGTGGTTTCTTCTTCGCCGGTCTCCAGTCCATCCGCTTTGAGTTGGGCGAGCCACTCGTCCTCATTATCCGCTTCGGCTTCGGCAGTAGGAGTTTCTTCGTCATTCCCAAACAAAGCAGCAAAGTCTTTGCCAAAGTCTTCGTCATCTTCGGTTGCTTCTTCTTCGCCGGTCTCTAACCCATCGGCTTTCAGTTGAGCGAGCCATTCGTCCTCGTCGTCTTCCACGGCTTCGGGTGCAGGCTCTTCTTCCTCATCGCCAAAGAGGGCAGCAAAGTCTTCGTCATCTTCGGTGGTTTCTTCTTCGCCAGTCTCTAGCCCATCGGCTTTCAGTTGAGCGAGCCACTCGTCCTCGTCGTCTGCTTCCGCTTCGGGTGCAGAAGTATCTTCCTCATCACCGAAGAGCGCCATAAAATCGTCATCTTCGTCATCTTTGGTTGTTTCTTCTTCGCTGGTCTCTAGGCCGTCTGTTTTGAGTTGGGCAAGCCATTCGTCCTCATCATCCGCTTCGGCTTCGGTGGTAGGAGTTTCTTCCTCACCGCCAAACATCATCATGAAGCCTTCGTCTTCATCCTGAGTTTCTTCATCGGTAGAAACGTCATCGGTTTGGAATTGTTTTAACCATGCGTCATTATCGTCCGTGTCTGACTCATCGGTAGGGGGAGCGGCAGGCGCTTCTGGTTCGCTGGCAAACTGTGCCAGGAAGTCATCTTCGTCTTCTTCCTCGTCCAATGTGTTTTCTTCGGCCAGCATTGCCAGCAGGTCTTCATCTTCTTCCGGCTCTTCAGGCGCAAATTCTGCCATCCAATCTTCATCTGGCTGTGTGCCGGTGCTGTCGCTTGCCAGGAAGTCGGGCAATGCTTCTTCCTCGGCCGGTTCATCAAGTACGGGGGATTCTTCATCAAACAGCCCCATACCTTCTTCTTCAGCTTCAGCGCCATAATCGGGTAGAGCGGTTTCTTCTTCGCTGCTGCCAGCCAGCCAGGTAGGCACATTTTCAGTCGATGGCTGGTCGTCCGCAATCGACATGCCCAACGAAGATGCCCAGGCGGGCTGATCGCCGCCCGTAGCGCGGTATTCTTCCGGTTCCCATTCCAGCCGGTCTACCTTGATGGCGTTATCATCCACTTTATCTGTGGTGGGGGTTTCTTTATTAAGCTCACCCGCGTAGGGGTCCAGGGCAATCCAGCGCTGGCGGTACACCTTGGCGTCGTCCGCCCGGTTATTCTCAGTCAGGATCAATACCAGCAGGCGGTTGGCGCTCAAACAAAAAGGCAGCTTCTCTAAAACTTTGGTGCATGTTTCGGCTGCATCCACCTTTTTATCGGCCTGGTAATACATCTCTGCCAGCAGCAATTGCAGGTCAAAGCGCTGCGGGTCTTCTGCCAGGGCAGCCGAAATTTCGGCAATCGCCTGGTCGTATAAGTGCCCGTGTGCGTACATGCGGGCTAATGCGCCGCGCGTCAGGCGGATGCGGGTGGGTTCTACCCCGTCTCGTTTGCTGTGCAGGCGGCGGAGTTCGTCTTGTATGGCGTGGTTGGAGGGTTGGGTTTCAAATGCGCGTTCCATGTGGTAGATGGCCGCATCCAGGTTGCCCTCATCCTCGCGGATAATGCTCATGCCAACATGGGAGATAAAGTCTTCTGGCACGGATGAGAGCACCCGCTGGAGGATATCCGAAGCGTCGCTGTAACGCTGTTCTTCCAGGTATGCTTTTCCCAATAATCGATAGGTGTCTACATGCTTGGGATAAGTTTCAAGAATATGCCGGCAGTGGTCAATTGCTTCTTCTATCTGCCGGTGATCGATTAAGTCATTAATCTCGTTGTTGTAATCCCTTAATGCAATCCTAGCCATACATTTTTATCTCCTTTAAATGAAGTATGCCTTATTCTGGATGAAGTTGCAAGTGATTTGCTTTGGTAAATTAGTGCTGTTCCTGTTGATATTCTCTCTTAAATAGGAAGGAGACCGCAGCATAAAAGAAACCCCATTCTGTTTTGATTTGACCGAAAATTGTCAGTTAAACAAACAGGGCTGGGAAACTTCCCAGCCCTGTTGGGTGAAGAATTAGTTTGTCTGGCTTAGTTGCGGGAAATTGCTTCCAAACCTGATTCGTCTGCAATCAACTCAAACTTGCGGTCGGAGCGGGTGTAAGCGTATATGATCAAGGCCATACCGCCGATCAAAATACCGATGGTCAGCGGGGAGAATCCGGAGAATTCCACCACGATGGGGGCCATGATCAGACCAACCATGTTCATCACTTTGATGATCGGGTTGATCGCAGGGCCGGCGGTGTCTTTGAGGGGGTCGCCCACAATGTCACCAACCACGCTGGCGTCATGCTGGGGAGTGCCCTTGCCGCCATAATGGCCATCTTCGATATATTTCTTGGCATTGTCCCATGCGCCACCGGCGTTTGCCATAAATACGGCTAACAACTGGCCGCTGACGATGATCCCGGCCAGGAAAGCGCCCAGGGCCTGCTCTTTGAGCAGTAAGCCAACCACGATGGGGGCCAACACAGCGATGGTTGCCAACGGGATTAGTTCGGATTGGGCAGCTTTGGTGCTGATCTCTATCGCTTTGGTATAGTCAGGAGTTTCTTTGCCTTCCCAAATGGCAGGAATACGCAATTGGCGGCGTACTTCGGCCATCATCTGAGAGGCAGCCCGGTTTACGGCTTTGATCATCAAACCGCCGAACAAGAGCGGCAGCATACCACCAATCAGCAAACCAACGAATACGGTCGGGTTCGACAGGTTCACGATCGATTCGTAAGGCCCACGCACATCGGTCGGCCATACCCGCTTGATGTCTGTGAAGAAGGCACCGTATAGGGACAGTGTGGCGACCACGGCGGAACCGATGGCCACACCTTTGGTGATGGCTTTGGTGGTGTTGCCGGCTGCGTCCAGGTCGGACATGATCTTGCGCTGTTCTTCTTCCATCCCGGCAACTTCGCCAATACCATTGGCGTTGTCTGCAATCGGGCCGAAGGTATCCATACTCACGTTGTTACCGGTGTGCGAGAGCATACCGACACCTACCATGGAGACACCAAACAAGATGAAGGTGAAGAGTGCTTCTGAGGTGACTTGTCCGTCTACAATGAACTCGGACAGTACATCACCAGAGTTGAGGGGGGCCATGCTGTAGAGGAAGAAGCCAAGCACCAGGGTCCACATGCCAAAGATTAGGCCGTCTACCCATGATTTTTTCTGGACTGTCTTCCAAATGGCACCACCAATTGCAATCACAATTGCGGCATATAAAACAAAAATTGCTATACCAGCAGGTAAAGCAACCGAATAGATCAAGATAGCGGCACCCAAGGCGACCACAATGGCAACCACGGCCCAGACACTGGAGAGATACCCCAGGCTCATGCCCTCTAAGATTACCAGGGCAGGGCCAAAGCGGGTCGCGGCAGCAATCTCTTGTACCCTTTCGCTTTGCCAACTGGTGGCGTAAGCAGTCAGTGGGTTGAAGACCACCGCCAGGGCCACACCAATCGCATTCAGCACGCCCATGCGCAGGTCACCGGCATAGAAGTATGAAATCAAGAATGCGGATGTAATTGTGATTGCGCTGGAAAGCTCGTAGCTTTTGTACATGGCTTCTTCTGCATCGGTGTTCTTCCACAGAGAAACGGCGTATGTACCCACGATGGAGCTGATCACGCCCACGCCGCGAATGAGCAGCGGAACGATGATCCAGATCAGGTGGCCGGTCATGGCGTTGAGGGCCAGACCAAGGATCAAGCTGGAGACTACGGTAACTTCGTAGCTCTCGAAAATATCGGCGGCCATACCGGCGCAGTCACCTACGTTGTCACCAACCAGATCGGCGATCACGGCAGCGTTGCGCGGGTCGTCTTCTTCCATACCGGCTTCGACCTTACCAACCAGGTCGGCACCGACATCGGCAGCCTTGGTGTAGATACCGCCGCCCACGCGCATAAACAGGGCCAGCAGGGTACCACCAAAACCAAACCCGATGAGCACATCGGGGGAAGCTTCACCAAAGATGATGAAGATCAGCGTACCACCCAACAGACCAAGCCCATCAGTGAGCATACCTGTGATGGTCCCGGAGCGGTATGCGATTTTGAGGGCTTCGCTGTAGCTCACCCGGGAAGCGGATGCCACCCGGACATTGCCTTCTACGGCCATATTCATCCCGACGAAACCAACCGTTGCGGAGAATGAGGAGCCGAGGAAGAAGGCACCCGCACGTGCTAGAGCAACGATCATTTTGGCGTTATCACCAAACATGTGCTCTGCTTCGGGGGTAGGGCGAACCAGGAATACACTGAAGAACATCAAAACAGTAAGAATGGCAATAAAAATACTGATCTGTTTTAGTTGTGTCTTCAGGTAGGTGTTCGCACCTTCCTTAATATTGCGCCAGACCTTTTGCATTGCTTCTGTGCCTTTATCATAGGACAGAATCTGCCGGGCGAGCCAAAAGGCATAAATTAATGCCAGTATGGCTGTACCAAATACCGCCCAGACCATGGCTCTTTCGAACGAAGAAATATCCATGTAACTCATTATGCTAAACTACCTCCTTAGATTTTATGCGTTTTCACAGGAGAAATACAAACAGACCCACCGACACATTCTTTCTCAGTGCATCTTCACCAGGACCAAGGGATTCAATTGTGAAAACAAGTGACAAACATTTTAGTTGGGGGGTAGCAATGTGTCAAGCAGAAATCAGGTGTAATATGTCTTATATAGAAGGGAAGAAAGGGGCAGAGGAAGGGGGAGAGGGAAATATCGCGTAAATTTTATCCAGTAAACATGCCAAGTTGCTATTTTCTCTTTTTCTCTACGTTGCTGTACTTACCCCCAACACACCTTCTTCAATTTGTTCCAGTTTTCTATCTGCGAAATAACCTTTGCCGTTTCCCGACATATAAAAAAGAGGCTCTTTGTAAATCGAATGGCATTTTGCCTTCAATCTACACAAAGCCTCTTTGTAGAGTAATCTGGTTTAAAATCTGCCGCCTATTCCTTCGCCAATACCCCTTCCATTACCGGCACCGGCACATTTCCCAGCAGGTCCAGGATCACCTTGTTGGCGGCTTTAGATTCCAGCCACAGGTCCGGCTTGAGGATCAGGCGGTGCACCAGGGCGGGGACGGCGAACTTCTTCACGTCATCGGGGAGCACATGGTCGCGCCCCTGCATGGCAGCCCAGGCACGCGTCAATTTGAGCAAGGCCAGCGAACCGCGCGGGCTGGCGCCGATCGAGACTTGTTTGTGGTTGCGGCTTTCCTGCACCAGGGCGACGATATACTTCTCAATATCGGGAGAGACATATACCTGCTCGATAAAATTGCGCATAAGTTTTAATTTATCCTCGGTGGTCACCTGCTGTAAGACGGTCTCGTCTTCTTTGCGCACGTGGCGGCGGTCGATGATCTCTACTTCTTCGCTGCGGGTGGGGTAGCCGATCTCCACTTTGATCAGGAAGCGGTCTAGCTGCGCTTCCGGCAGCGGGAAGGTGCCTTCATATTCAATCGGGTTCTGCGTGCCGATCACGATAAATGGTTCCGGCAGCTTGGCGGTTTCCCCTTCCAGGGTAACCTGGCCTTCCTGCATTGCCTCCAACAGCGCAGACTGTGTTTTCGGCGAAGCGCGGTTGATCTCGTCTGCCAGGATGATGTTGGCAAAGATCGGGCCGCGGCGCAGCACAAACTGGCTGGTGGTGCGGTCAAAGATATAGCCGCCGGTAATATCGGAGGGCAGCAGGTCGGGGGTGAACTGGATGCGTTTGAAATCCAGCCCCAGGGTGGTGGCGAAACTTTTGGCGATCAGCGTTTTCCCCAGGCCGGGCAGGTCTTCGATCAGGATATGCCCGCCTGAGAGCATCGCAGCCAGGATGATCTCCAAAGGTTTGCGTTTGCCAATTACTGCTTTTTCAATTTCATCCAGGATATTGTTGGATAGGGTTGCAATATATTTGAGTTGGCTTCTTTCTAAAGTCAAGGGGCTACCTCCTGGGGTAGTTGCGTGTATAAATAATCAAAGAGTACTTAAGGGTTTGTAATCACTTTTCTTCATTATAAAGACAAACGCGCCAGTTTACGAATTTATTAATACTCTATTAAGGTGGTCTAAATTATCAGAATGGTATACTCAATCCATGGAAGAACCAATCGCCCCGATTCGTTCCATTAAAATTAACAGCATTCTGGTGCCGGTGTTTGTCGTCTTTTTGGCGGTCCAGGAAATATTCGCGCCGCATAAAGTTTGGGGATACTGCTGATCGGCATCGGGGGGGCATTGATTTTAGGCTATCTTTGGGCGCGTTCCTTAAAGAACGGCCTGCACTTTGAGCGCGATGTGCGCAGCCGGCTGGCAAAAGTGGGCGACCAACTGCAAGAGCGTTTTGTGCTTGTCAATAAAGGTCGTTTCCCTGCCTTATGGGTCACAATCATCGACCATTCTCATTTCCCCCGCTATCAGGTAAATACCGCCCGTTATGTAGAAGGCCAATCCATCCGCCGTTGGCTGAAAGGGAGCGCTTGCTATACCCGCGGCGTGTACACCCTTGGCCCCACCGATATTGAAACCGGCGACCCTTTTGGTCTCTTCAAGGTAATGGTCAGTTATAAAGACACGCAGTCTATGCTGGTGGTCCCTCCTGTCATTCCTCTCCCTTCTATAGAAATAGCCACCGGCGACCGGATTGGGGAAGGCGGCACAAAGGTGTTCACCCCCACCCGTACGATTACCGTTTCGGGCGTGCGAGAATATGTGCCCGGCGACAGTATGTACTCTGTCCATTGGATGACCTCGGCCCGTTTAGATGATCTATACGTAAAAATGTTTGACCGTATGCCGACCAGCGACTGGTGGGTATTTGTGGATATGGAAGCCGCGGCCCAGGTAGGGCAGGACATGGAAGCCACCGAAGAATATTCGATCATTATGGCGGCTTCGATTGCCGACCGCGGCCTGCGCAACGGCCGGGCGGTGGGTCTGGTAGCTTTTGGGGATGAGAGCATCTTCTTGCCCCCGCAGACCGGCACCGGCCAGCGTTGGGAGATCTTACGCGCCCTGGCAACCGTGCAGCGCGGCGAGACCAGCTTAACTTCTACGCTTGCTCAAACCCAAACCTATCTCGGCCGCAGTACCAGCGCCATCATCATCACTCCCTCGGTAGACCCGGCCTGGCTACGGGCGATCATGTCCCTGCGCCAGCGCGACATTCGCGTCACGGTGTTGATGATGGACCCCATCGCCTTTGGCGGGCATGCCACCCCGGAACCGGTGTTGAGCAAGTTGTCTGCCTGGGGCATCAACCATTATCAGATCACCCCCAATATTTACCAGCAGCCGGTAGTGCGCGATTACTTCACCTGGCAAAAAGCGCAGCACGGCGATTCTTCCTTTACCGCCAGCGACCTGGACTGGAGGAAACTCTAACATGGCACGGGTAAACGCCAAAAACAACGGCCAGTTTATAGCTGCATCTCTCCCCAAGCGCTCTTTGGGGCTGCAAGTAGTGGTCTTCATTCTGGTAGTGACCGTGCTGGTCACCATGACCTTCAGCATTTCCAGCGTGGTGCGCGGTCTGGAAGGGGATTTGGTCTGGCCGGTGCTGCTGGTGGCCTTTGTGGTTGGCTGGGGGGTAGCTAAATATGCCCGCAAAATCTGGAGTGTGATTGCTTTTAGTCTGACGGGCGGGTTCTTGTTTTCTGCCCTGATGGTGGGGCGCTTATGGGATGAAATGTGGCTTTTCTGGAAAGAGCTGTTTGCCTGGAGTGGGAATTTCTTCCAGGCGGTGCAGCAAAGCTTTAGCAGCCCCTTCGAATTCCCCTCAATTGGCACCCTGGTGCTTTCCTTGCTCAACTTCACCGACAGTGTTTACGCCATGTTCGAAAAGGCGTTCCTGTGGGTTTGGCGCTTCCCCAATTTAAACAGCGACTTGATCGCCACATTAATGGTGTGGAGTTTTGCAATTTGGCTGGTCACCATCTGGGCCAGCTGGTTCATGTGGCGGCGCAGACGCCCGCTGGAGGGGATCGTCCCCGCCTTTTTGCTGGTCGGGTTGTCGCTTTCTTACGCCAACAGTACCTCCAACGCCATGTTGGTCATGCTAGGCGCGGCAATCGCCTTGATGATCTTTGCCGCACAGCTCCGGCGTGAGGATGAATGGAGCGAGGGTCAGGTGGGGTATTCGGAATTGATTCGCAAGAACTCCATCCAGGCTGCCCTGATGCTGTCTCTTGGTTTGGTCGTTGCCTCTGCGGGAATCACCTCGATTGATGTCAATGAATTGATCGACCGCTGGGAAGATTTTCGGCGGCAGAGGACCAATAACAATACCGATATTATTTCTGACAGTTTGGCAATTGAACGCAACCCCGAAATTGTGCCGTTGGTAGACCAATTTGGCAAAATCTCGCGCGGCGGGCTGCCCTCCGACCATCTAATTGGTTCCGGGCCAGAACTGGCGGAACAAGTAGTGATGGTTGTGCGTGTGGAGGAGGTCAACCCCAGCACAGGAGATAAAATTGATGTGGAAGGCAGCGAGCAGCGCTATTACTTCCGTTCTGTCACCTATGATAACTACACTGCCCAGGGGTGGTATACCCAAACTAGCAAGATCTATGTCTACCGTGCAGAACAAGAAGCGATCAAGAGCTATACCCCGCACCAACGGCTGATCAAGCAAGAAGTTCGTTTTGAAGACAATAATAACGGCATTGTGTATGCCGTTGGAGAACTGGCTGTGGTCAACCGCGAATATAGTGTTGCCTGGCGTCAGGGTACCGGCTTAAGCCTGTTCAACGACATGTTTGGGGCGATTATTGAAGATAACAGCTACCAGGCTTACTCGATTGTGCCGCTTTATTCAGAAGAAGAGATGCGCAATTCGTTTGAAAATTATCCAGATTGGGTCACCGAGCGTTACCTGGATTTACCGCCTACTGTGCCGGAGCGCGTGCTGGACTTGGCTTACGAGCTTACATATAAAGAGCGGACCGCCTACGATAAGGCGGTAGCCATCGAGCAGTATCTGCGCACCTTCCCCTATACGCTGGATTTGCCCATCAAACCGTCGGCCACCGACATCGCCGACTATTTCCTGTTTGATATTCAAAAGGGGTACTGCGATTATTACAGCAGCACGATGGTGGTGCTGGCGCGTGCGGTGGGGCTGCCTGCCCGTTTGGCGGTTGGTTATGTGGGGGGCACCTACGATGAGGAAAATGATTATTATGTCGTTACGGCCGACCAGGCGCACTCCTGGGTAGAAATCTACTTCCCGGAATTTGGATGGGTGCCCTTCGAGCCGACGGCCAGCCAGGAACAGGTCATTCGAGAAGAGGAAACCCCGGAATTGGCTGCCCTGATCGGGGAAGAAGGGGAGATTGTCTTTGAGCCGGATAAGGATAAGCTCACCATATCTCAAATTGTGGCGTTGATCATTTTCGTCCCCATCCTATTAGGGTTGATTGTCGGTTTTATCTGGCTGCGGGTAGAAGTTTTCCTGCTGCGCCAGAAAGAGATCAAGCTGGTGTTCGCCATGCTCTATCACCGTATGCTCATGTATGGGCGTTGGTTGGGGGTGCCGGAAGGCCCCACGCAAACCCCACTGGAGTTTACCGCCCGCATGCAGGCCCGCTTAGACCAGCTGCATCAGCAAATTTCGTGGTTGGGGTCTGTAGAGGAAGCCAAGTTGATTATTAAGTCTTTGGCCGAGAACGCCAACCGCACGGCTTACAGCGAAGAAGCGCCTGATGTGTTCGACCGCGGGCAGTCTGTGCGCAACTGGGTGCTGCTGCGAAGGCATTTGCTGTATGCGGTAGTACTGGTACGGATTTCTGAGTGGTGGGGAAAAATCAGACTCAAGAAGTCTGTGCCTGCAAATCAGTAAAAAAGGTACTTATTTGTAAAAAAAGGCACTAAAACCTGTGCTTTCATTAACACTAGATTAATAATTGTGTTGACGAATCGTGGTTTAATGATAATATACTTCAATGGAGGATTTGTACAAAATCCTCCAAATTATAGGAGAAGGAGGTGGTGCTTCTTAAGAAGATGCCCATAATATATCCGTATTCCCCGTTAACTACAATTAATTTCAAAAAAATTGCTTATTGGAGGAGCAAGAACACATGTCTAAGAAACTATTTGCAGTACTAGCTTTACTCGTAGTTGCCAGCATGTTGTTAGTTGCTTGTGGCCCTGGTGAAGAACCTGTAGACAATACTCCTGCAGAGGATAACACCACAAATACCACAAACACAACTGAAGATACAACAGCTGAAGATACTACAGAAGAAGAACCCGTAGCAGAAGAAACCGGCCCTCGCATGGGTGGTTACCTCGATACCGTCGCCATGTCCGTTGTTGGTGCTGACTCCGCTGTCACCCAGATCGAAGCTGGCGCTATCGACCTTTACGGTTCGAACCTCTCCACCCCCCAGGACTTCGAAGCAATCGAAGCCGCTGGCCTGGAACGTTCTTTCCAATTTGGTATCTTCTATGAGATCACCTTCAACCCCGTTGGCCCGACCTTTGAAGGCACCGGCAAGTTGAACCCCTTCTCATCCGCAAAGATCCGCGAAGCCATGAACTGGCTGATCGACCGTGACCTGATCAACCAGGAAATCTACGGCGGCGCCGCTGTTAACAAGTGGTTCCCGTTGGTTTCCGGTTTCCCGGACTATGCCAAATACATCGATCTCATCCGCCCGCTGGAAGTGAAATACGCCTACAATAAAGAAAAGGCTGTTGAAGTAATCACCTCCGAAATGGAAGCCATGGGCGCCACCTTAGAAGATGGCCAATGGATGTACAATGGCGAACAGGTTGAACTTATCTTCCTCATCCGCACCGACAGCGATGGTACCCGCCGCCCGATGGGCGATATGATTTCTAACTGGCTGGAAGAAGTTGGTTTTGTTGTTGACCGCCAGTACAAGACTTCATCCGAAGCTTCCCCGCTTTGGGTTTTGGGCAACCCGCAAGACGGTTCCTGGCACTTGTACACCGGTGCTTGGGGCGTTGGTGGTGTCCAACGTGACGAAGGTGACAACTTCCAGTTCTACTACACCCAGCAGAGTGCCTATGCATTCTCCCCGCTGTGGCAGGCTTACGCCGTATCTGAAGAAGACCTGGCAGTAACCGAAGCTCTTGCTAACAAGACCTTCACCAATCTCGACGAACGCCGCGAACTGATGTCTCAGGCTCTCGAACTGATCTTCAAATACTCATACCGTGTATGGGTTGCCGATGGTCGTGCCTCCAGCGCCTGGATTCCGAATGTTTCCGTATCTTACGACTTGGCTGCCGGTGTTGATATCAACACCCTGTGGCCCTACACCCTCCGCCTGGACGACCAGGTTGGTGGTTTGGTGAAATACGGCGAACCGGACCTGTTTGTGGATCCCGCCAACCCGGTTGCAGGCTCTAACTGGACCTACGACTCCGTATGGCAGCTCCCCACCAGTGACTGGGACGCAATCCCGAACCCCTACACCGGTCTCTCCTTGCCGCAGCGCTTGGAAAAAGCCGAAGTTACCGTACTCACTGGCCTTCCTGTTTCCCAGACCTATGACTGGGTAACCCTCGATTTCGCAGATGAAATCGTTCCTCCGGATGACGCATGGATCAACTGGGACGTTGAAAGCGAAACCTTCTTGACCATTGCCGACTGGAAAGCCGCAAGCGAATTGGTCGCACAGGTTGAAGCTCAGGCTGCAACCCTTGCCGAAGGCGCAGACTTTGCTGCCCTGACCACCGATTCCGTTTCTGCCCTGGTTAGCGAATTGGCCGCCTTCCACACCGAGACCACCGGCGACGCCGCCGATGTGACTGGCCTGTTGGATGCAGCTATTGCCACTCCTGAACCGGCAGAAGATGCTGAAGAAACCGAAGAAGAACCGGAAACCCGTTCCCTGATGCAGATCCGCATTGATGGCATCGCCGAACTGGCAACCGCCGAAGAACAACAAGCAGAATTGGCCGACTATCTCTTAGAGTTTGTCGCTGCCGCTGACAAAGCTTTGTTCGACTTCACCTCCTACGACTACACCTCTGCAACCCGCAAAGTTGTATACTACTACCCCGAAGGTATGTACGAAGATATGACCTGGCATGACGGCAGCAATATGTCTGCTGGTGACTTCGTGATGACCATCATCATGGGTTATGCCGTTGGTTTGGAAGGAAGCCCCTTGTATGATGCTTCTCAGGCCCCCGTGCTTGAATCCGCTCTTTCCACCTTCAAAGGCGTGAAGATCGTCTCCACCGACCCGTTGGTCATTGAATCCTACAGCGATACCTGGGAAGTAGATGCCGAGAACAACGCAGTTCTGTTCCGTGCAGCATACTGGCCGGAATATGGCTATGGCCAAGGCAGCTGGGCAATGATGGCTGTTGCTAACAAAGCCGAAATGTCTGGCGAACTGGCCTACTCTGCTGACAAAGCAGACGCACAAGAAGTTGAATGGATGAACTTCATCGGTGGCCCCAGCCTCGATATCCTCTCCGCAAAATTGGAAGAAGCTGCAGCCGAGAGCTACATTCCGTTCGCTCCCACCATGAGCCAATTCGTGACCGAAGAAGAAGCCGCCACCCGCTATGCGAACATCCAGTCCTTCTATGAGGACCACGGCCACTTCTGGATCGGCACAGGCCCGTACATCTTGGACGAGGTATTCCTGGTAGAAAAGACCGGTACCCTGGTTCACAACCCGAATTATCCTGACCCGGCAGACAAATGGGCACAGTTCTCCGAACCGAAATTGGCTGAAGTAGCCATTGACGGTGCCGGCCGTGCCACCATCGGTGAAGAAGCCACATTTGATGTCTTCGTAACCGCATTTGGCGAAGCCTACCCGTCAGACGAAGTCTCCGAAGTGAAATACTTACTCTTCGACGCCACCAACGCATTGGTTACGATCGGCGAAGCTGAATTCGTAGCTGAAGGCCAGTACCTGGTCACTCTCAGCGCCGATGACACCGCCGCCCTCGAAGCAGGCGCCACCAAACTGGAAATCGCAGTGGTGGTTATCCCCGTGAGTATCCCCACCGTTGCCGACTTCGAATTCGTGGTCGAATAACAGTAGTAAATGCAGTAAACTGCTGATTGATGGAGATCGGGTTTCCTGATGGACATCATGAAGTGAAGATAAATAGGGGCAAGGTGCTATACCTTGCCCCTATTGAAAAATTTTTAGTAGATGGAGGTTGCTATGAGTGTTGAAGCCCAGTCTGTTCAGCCTCAAGCTGAAAAGAAAGAACGCACAAGAGGGACAAGCACTTTTTCAAGAGTAGCCAGATACACATCCGTGAGAATCATCATGCTCCTATTCACGGTGGCTACAGGTGTTTTCCTTACGATTATGATTGCCAATATGGGGGGATATGTGGATAACATCATGAGAGGAAACATTCGTGAGGGAATCGCGATGCAACTCCTTAGTGATCAAAACTATAATAATATGGAGCAATCAGAGAAAAAGGAGTATGTGGCTAAGTTAGTTGCATTGGAGGAAGAACGCTTAGGGCTGAATAGTCCGTTTGCTTTCCGAGCATTCAACTATCTGAAAAATGCCTTAGTTTTAGATTTGGGTCGTGCTGTTCAGATGACCAGTGATGAAGGTTCTCGAGAAGTGCGCCTGATTATTTTGGAACGTCTCCCACCAACATTGCTTTTAATGGGAACATCGAACTTATTCTTATTCTTTGGCAGTCTTTTTACTGCGCTGGCGCTTTCCCGTCAATACGGCAGCGTTTGGGATAAACTGACCATCGCTTTATCGCCAACATCTTCTGCGCCTTCGTGGTTTTATGGCTTGTTCTTAATTTTGATTTTTGCAGCTGTACTGAAGTGGTTGCCCTTTGGTGGCATGGTGGGTTCTCCGCCGGCTGACACCACAATAGGGTATGCGCTGGATGTGGGCAAACACCTGATTTTACCGGCGAGCGCACTCATCATCAGTGGGCTGTTCATTAATATTTACAACTGGCGTACCTTTTTCCTCATCTATTCCACCGAAGACTATGTGGAAATGGCGAAGGCAAAAGGTCTTACAGACCGGGAAATTGAGCGGCGATACATTCTTCGCCCTACTTTGCCCAATATCATTACAAACTTCAGTTTGTTGATCATTACATTATGGACCGGCGCTATTATTACAGAAACAGTGTTTAATTGGCCTGGTCTTGGACGAACATATTTTACGGCAATCGGCCAGTACGATACTCCCGTAATTGTTGGGAATACGATTATCTACGCTTATTTGTTAGCAATCACCGTGTTCCTGCTAGACTTTATTTACGCCTTGGTTGACCCACGCGTAAAGATTGGGAGTGGGAGCTAAGAGATGAAAGCACTACAGAGATCTTTCAAAGAAATCCGGCAATATCCATCAGCAATTGCTGGGTTGATCATTATCTTTTTGCTGGTGGCTTTGGCGGTGTACACCGTAGCTACTATCCCCTACAACGAGGCAATTCGCTTATGGCGTGGTGGCGCAGATATCTGGTATACCAGCCCGCGCAATGCCCAGCCTAAATGGGTAAATTGGTACTCTTCCAGCAAGAAACCAGAAACCATTTGGGTCACAACCGAAGACGAGAATGCTACCAAGGATTATGAAACCTCCCCCTCAGGGAAAACAGACGTAGTGATGTCCTACACCTTTGACTACACTGCGGATGAATTCCCCCAGGAAGTAGCTCTTTACTTCAATTCCAAGTACGAGGAGAAACAACCCTTTGCATCGGTAACTTTCACAACCCCTGATGGGCGTGAGATTCGGGTGGGCGACTTAGGTTTGAATGAAAAAGAGACTTATCGTATTTCTCAGGATGATGCGCTTACTCGCCGCCTGGGAGGTGTAGTGCCTCACGAAGGTCTGTTTGCCGACCCCGATTCACCCGACCCGGAAAACCCAGTGGTGCTGAAAGGTACCTACACCATGAACGTGAGTGTCCTCTTATTTGACGAGGGCGATGCGGATGCTGAGTTGGTGATCTACGGTACGGTTGCCGGATGGGCAGGCACCGATCATTTGCGCCGCGATTTGCTGCTGCCCCTCATGTGGGGTGCACCGATTGCGCTCTTGTTCGGGTTGCTCGCTTCTGGCGGCATTTCTGTACTGACAATGGTGATTTCGGCAGTTGGCGGTTGGTTTGGCGGCGTGGTGGATGGTATCATCCAGCGCATCACCGAGGTCAACCTCACCCTGCCGTTCCTTTCTATTTTGATCATGATTGGTACCTTCTATTCCAGAAGTATCTGGACCATGTTGGGAGCTACCATCGTGTTGAGTATTTTTGGCGCATCCATCAAGACCTACCGTGCTATCTTCTTGCAGGTGCGTGAATCCACTTACATTGAAGCGGCCAAGGCTTATGGCGCCAGCGATGCTCGTATTATTTTCCGCTATTTGATCCCCAGGATCATTCCTTTGTTGATCCCTGGCCTGGTATTAGGGGTGCCAACCTTTGTGTTCCTCGAGGCCTCCCTGGCCGTACTTGGCCTGGGTGACCCGGTGCTCCCCACTTGGGGCAAGATCATCAACGATGCCTGGGTAAATGCCGCACTGTACAACGGGCATTATTATTGGATCTTAGAACCGGCGGTCTTATTGATGCTCACCGGCCTTGCTTTTGCAATGCTTGGCTACTCATTAGACCGAATCTTCAATCCAAGACTAAGAGGTCTCTAATCTATGGCTGACAACAATTCAACATTATTGAACATTGAAAACCTTAAACTTCATTTCCGTTCTACGCAGGGCGTAGTTCAGGCAGTCGATGGCGTGAATTTTGATTTGCGCCGAAACGAAGCTGTGGTTGTTTTAGGTGAGTCGGGCTGCGGTAAGACATCTCTGGCAAAAGCGTTGCTGCGTTTGCTTCCCCGCAATGTGGCAGAGTATTCTGGAGATATTTATCTCGATGGCGATGAATTAATGGGTCTGACGGATGAAGAATATCGCAAGCAGATCCGTTGGGTGCGCATGTCTATGGTGCCGCAGGCAGCCATGAACGCGCTCAACCCCGTTTTGAAGGTTGGCGACCAGGTTGCCGAACCGATGATGGTGCATGCTGGCATCAAGAAAGAGGAAGCGCTTGCCCAGGCCCGCGACATGTTTGAGCGGGTAGGCGTTTCAACTGACTTCCTCAGCCGCTACGCCTTCGAGCTTTCTGGCGGTATGCGCCAGCGTGTTGCAATTGCAATGTCGTTGGTCACCCTGCCGGATTTGGTTGTGTTGGACGAACCTACCTCTGCTTTGGATGTGCTCACCCAGGCAAATATTTTCAACCTGCTCAAGCGCATCAAGAAAGAGTTTGAAGTTAGCTTTATCCTTATTACCCACGACATTGCCACTTCTAGCGAGTTGGCAGACCGGGTTGCTGTAATGTACGCCGGGCAGATTGTGGAAGTAGGCGATGCAGAAAGCTTCTTCAGCGCTCCCCTCCATCCTTACTCCCAAAAGTTGATGGCAAGTGTGCCCCGGCTGCGTGGTGAGCAAGAACTTGAATTCATCGTTGGGCAGCCGCCCAGTCTGATCAATCTACCCACCGGTTGCCGCTTCGCACCGCGATGCCCCCACCGGTTTGAAAAATGCAGCGAAGATCCGCCCATGTTTGATATGGGTAACAGACGGCAGGCAAGATGCTGGCTGATGGAAGGTAATTAGGAGAGTAAACATGGCTGAAAACGTAGATAGTCGTGAAATGACACAACAAAACGAAGAAAGTATGCCGCTCCTGTCTGTGCAAGATCTGCATGTATGGTTTGAATTACGCCGCTTTGGGTTTGGGCACGCCGGGTATGTGCGTGCAGTGGACGATGTGTCCTTTGAACTGAAAGCCGGTGAAGCAATTGCCGTGGTAGGCGAGAGTGGTTGTGGCAAATCGAGCTTGATGAAAACCATTTTGGGGATCAATACCCCCATCAAGGGTGAGATCATCTTCGATGGTCAAAAATTGAGCGAATTAGACCGCCGTGGCATGTTGGAATATCGTTCCAAGATCGGTTTTGTGCAGCAAGACCCCTATGGCGCTCTGCCGCCCTTTATGTCCCTCAAGACCATCCTGGAAGAACCGCTTATCATTAATGGTATACACAACCAAAAAGAGCGCATGCGCCGCATCCGCCAGGTGATGGAAGAGGTAAAACTCACCCCGGTAGATGATTTTATTGACAAATTCCCGCACATGCTCAGCGGTGGCCAACAACAGCGTGTGGTGATCGCCCGTGCAATGATCTTAGAGCCTAAGTTGATTGTGGCCGATGAGCCGGTTTCCATGCTCGACGCTTCTGTCCGTGTGGAAATCTTGAAACTGCTGGAGAAATTACAGGAAACACATAACCTTGCGGTGATCTATATCACCCATGACCTTTCTACTGTACGTTACTTCTCTGAGCGCATCTTTGTGATGTATGCAGGGAAAGTGGCCGAGAAATCTTTGGTAGATGATATTTTGCGCAATCCTTTGCACCCCTACACCGAGGCTTTGCTGACGGCGACCTCAGAGCCAGATGCGGCCAATGCACGTATCTATAAAGAGGTGCCGCCAGGAGAACCGCCCAGCTTGGTGAAACCGCCGGCAGGCTGCCGCTACCATCCACGCTGCCCCAAAGTTATTCCAGGGCTGTGCGATGTAGAGGAGCCCCCGGAATTTGAGCCGGAACCGCATCACCTCACTCTTTGCTGGTTGCATAGAGACGACGAATAAAAAACGATGTTAGACCAACCTAAGAAACTCATCTTTATTGGCTTTATTTTGGTACTGATTGGCGCAGTTGGCCCGTGGTTGATGGTGTTGGGTTATGTAAAGTCAACTTTCCTGTTCAACTTTTTTGTGTACGGTTCGTCAGTAACTGGGTTGATCTTAGGTGTGCTTGGTGCGGCTTTGTTAAGCACCATGAATAAACGAAAGTAGCCTCTGTAGGCTTAATTTGAATCATAAAAGCCCTGCCGCTGGTAATTTTCCAGGCGGCAGGGCTTTTTGTTTTAAGAGTGGGGGCGCGCTAGCGTGGTTTGGTTGGGTCTCCGGGAGCCAACCCGATTCGCATAATGGTGGCATATTTTTCTGGCGAACGATACTCAAAATGGGTAATTGGGTTGAAGGTCACCAAACTGCCGGGGCCTTCCTGTTTTGCAAAATGAAGTGCAATATCCGCATCTCGCAGAATATCTTCCGCCCATAAGTAATCTGCCCCGCAGTACACCATGCCAATACTGGCAGTCAGGGTAATGCCGAACTTTTCTTGCATATAAGGGCCGAGATTGCTGTGAATACGGGTGGCAATGTGTGCCAGAATATCTTTGGTGATCAGGTCTTCTATCTGGATCAGGAAATGGTCATAGTTAAAGCGGGAAATTGTGTCGATTGGCCGGATAAGAGAATTTAAAAAGCGGGCAGTCTCCACCAAAACTTGATCGCAGAATTCTTCTCCCCGTTTTTTGCAAAGCTCGCTGAAATTGTCGTAATCAAAGTATAGAATCCCAAAAATGCTGCCGTCTAGCTGGGTGGTGCGCTCAATCGAGTACCCTAGCCGGCTGGTGAAGAACGAACGGTTATACAACCCGGTAAGGGAATCTCTGGGGGGTTCGATGGGAAGCTTGGTTTCTGTCGGGCTTAATCGCAGGATCAGGTTAGTCAGTTGGTCGATACTGACCGGCTTTAATAAGATCAGATCGGTTTCTTGCTGCAAGCCCATCGCCATGTGGGGGTTTCCGGTCACCACGATCACGGGAATGTCTTTCAGGTGTTCTTCGCTGCGGATGAAGGATAATAATTCCATGCCGGAGACCCCGGGCAAACTAAGGTCTAGCAGCACGATATCTGGTTTGGCAACCGCCAACCGGTCGAGCGCTTTTTCCCCCTGCAAAATGATCTCGGTCTTATATCCGGCAAAATCAAGTACATGGCGAAACAGCGCCACGGTATCACGGTCATCTTCTATAATCATTGCAAAAGGTTTGACCATACTTTGCTCCTTGTTCAATTTTTAAAGCCGAATATAGTTTAGTTTGATTATAGCGTATCTTTGGGTGCGAACGTATCCCCCTTTTGGTGGATTAGAGGCGAAAAACAGCAAAATCACAAAAATAAGCTAAAAAAGATAGAAATTGCTTGATTTAAAACAGCAAATCTCCAGTATAATATTGGGTAGTCGAAAATCGCATATGGGGTGCGGAATATGACCTCTTTAGTAATGCCTAAATTGGGTGAGATGATGGGTAATATTCCGTGAGCAATGACCTGATTTGGTTATTGCACTTTTAAAAACCACAGCTATACTTAATCATATTGATACATTTATTATTTGGAATTTTATACTTTCAGCAGGAAAAGGGTAAAGATGAAAAAAAATAAAATCGTTCTTTTGCTTACTGTTGTAGTCATTTTGGGGCTTTTCTCTGTCCCCGCATATGCCCAACCCTTGGGCGCTCCTCCAGCCAATGATAATTTCAGCGCTGCCACCAATATTGCCTCACTGCCTTTCACCACTACGCAGTCCACTGCCGAAGCAACCCTGGAAGCCTTAATCTATGGGTCTACAGAGGCAAGCTACCTTACCTCTTGTGGGGAAAGCTCCGGGGCCAGCGTATGGTACAGCTTTACACCTGCCTCTGACGGCACCTATGTGATTGACACTTTTGGCAGCTCCTTTGATACAGAAATTCACATTTTTGAAGATGACACCTTCGGAATATATGACGAAGCCTGCAACCAGGACTTTTCCGGTTCTGTCAGCCAATCAAAAATTGTATTTGATGCCGTCACTACCAAAACGTATAAAATAGCTTTTACCGGTAAATCGGCGGCAACAGGTTCTCTTAGCATTGCAATGGACAGTTTCTCCTGCCCGGCAACTTCTTTGTGCGTAGGCTTGTCGGACGGTTTGGGTACTCCGATAGAGACGAGTGCGGAATTGTACGATGCCAGCTATGGCTATGTCGGTTTCGGCTCCTATATTGGTGTTGGATACAATGAGTTCCCCAACGTTGCTTCAGACACCTACAATGTCGCCCTCACCGGCAATAACATTTTTATGATCGAAGAGAGCGTTTCTGGCCCTGGCAGCACAGACCTGGTCACGACCGGGCTGGTGGATGTCAATATCTCGGTACAAAATTCGGGCGCCAGCGATATTAACTCGGCGGTGTATTTCACCTATCAGGATGTTACTTTTTCTGTGGGTAATACCACCACAGGCGGCCCGCTTTCTTTGCAGTCCTCGGCAATTACCGTGGATATGGCCGCAATCGGCACAGACAATTACCATATTTTGAGTTTGGGTAGCCAATTATTGGCAGACAGCACTACCTATAACTTGCATGCCGGCACTATTCCGACCGATACTCTTACCCTTACCCTGGATGGTTTTGCGACCACGGATATCACCTTCGATATTCCATTTTCAAATGATACTGCATCTTTCACGGGCGTTCCCAGCAGCAGCGTGATTTCGTTGGCTGCCCCGGTTGCCGATTATGGCTTTGATTACACCGTTGAGTATGATGACAGTGGAGACATTTGGACTTTTGAATTTGCCGATTGCTGTTTTGAAACCACCACGGGTGGGACAAATTACCCCGTCTCGATTGGCGGTACATTCGCTCTCACTGCGCAGACCGATGCGGACAGTTACTACACCGGCGATTCCCCTGTGCTGGATTTCATTGTCAAAGATCAATATGACCACCTGATGACTGGTTTGACTTTTGTCTCTGCGCCTACGGTAGATTTCACCGTGAAGGACAGCACCACTGCGGTCATTTCCGGTACGGAGAGCGGCACGGGCATTGATGCGCAGTACGACTTTAACATCCCCGCAATGGGCAATACGGGCACATGGAGTGGGGAAGTGAGCTTTGATTTTGGCGGCTATCAGGGGCCAACCTCGAATACCAAGAATTTCACAGTATCACCCGCACCCCCTAACAACGACGACCTGGACAGCCCCATTGTGATCAATCCTGCTGGACTGCCCTATACCAATACCCAAACCACCCAATACGCCACCACGGAAGTTGGCGAACCAACCTATACCTGCGGCACCGGCTCTGATGCCAGCGTATGGTACAGTTTCAGCCCCACCAGCACAGACATATATGAAGTCAATACCAAAGGCAGTGATTTCGATACAGAGTTACATGTCTTTCAAAAAGATGAATTTGACAACCTGTACCTGGATGAATGCAACCAGGACTTATCTGCCTCCGATGTGGATTCCCGGCTGGCTTTCAAAGGGGAGTCTGGTTTAACCTATATGATCGGGATCACGGGTAAATCTGCTGCGACCGGCTCTCTGACTTTGAATGTAAGCGCCTTCACCTGCCCGGCTACGTCTATTTGTCTGGATGTGACCGACGGCTCGGGGAATGTGGTTGATGTAGATACCAACCTGTATGATAACAACTTTACCTATCTGGACTATGGCAGTTACATCGGTGGCAGTATTACAGAATTTGCCAATATCACCGCTGGAACCTATAATCTGGTCGCTACCAATGCAACCACCTTCATGATCGAAGAGAGCTTCTCTGGGCCGGGTACGGTGAGTTTGGCAACCAATGCTTTGGAAGAGGTTTCCATAGGCGTAAATGATGAGACGGGCACACCGATCACTGCCGATGTGTATTTTGCCTATCGTGGTGGAGCCTTCTTATTGGGCACTACCACCCCTACGGCAGTTACTGTCAATGTAACACCCACAACGTTGAATATCAGTGCAGTCAGCACGAGCGGGTACTACATTTTGGGCTTGGCAGATCAGCTTATGAGTGCAGGGTCTTCCCCGTATACGCTGGATGCTTCCGTACTCCCCACAGATACGCTTTCCATCAATTATGATAATTTCACCAATGGGGATGTGACCTTCCCCGTTCCGTTCTCTACACTGGATGAGACCTTTACCGGCATGCCGGATGGGTCTACGGTTTATTTTGCCGCACCGATTGAAGACTATACCTTTGTGCACACCCTCGAATATACCGATGGTGGTACCGGTGATGTGTGGACCTTTGAATTTGAAGATTGTTGTTTTGAGACAACCACCGGCGGAGTAGATTACCCGCTCACCTTTGGCGGCACCTTTGTAGTGGAAGCACGCACCAACTACCCGGTTTATTATCTAGGCCAAAGCGCGGTGCTGCGTTTCTTCATCTATGATGGGCATGATAACCGCATGACCGGGCTTACCTTTGAGGATGCCAGCGTTCCCGCACAAGACCCGACGGTCAATTTCCTGGTAAAAGATAGTGCCAACCAAACAATTTCTGGCACGAAAACCGGCGTTGGCCTGGCAGCGCAATATGGGTTTACTATTGCCAACAGTGCCAAAACGGGTACCTGGAAAGGAACCGTGGGCTTCGATTTTGGCGGGTACCAGAGCCTGACCAATGATGATGTCAATTTCACGGTAAAGGATACCAGCACGCAGGGCTGGAGCGGCAGTGTGGTGGTTGAATCTACTAAAGACATAGTTGCCATTGGCCGCCCGCACTTCAACAAAGAAGTAACAGCCTTCAATGGATTTGTAAACAGCAGTAAAACACTCTATCTCCCCATGTTGTTCAATACTGCCTGGGAAATTTACGACTCTTCCGTCGAGATTCTCAATGTTGATTCGGTGAATGGCGGCAATATTTACTTCGACTTCTATGATGCGCAGGGTAACTTTACCTGCTCCGATTCCGATTGGATTGGCCCTTCATCTGTCTACAGTTTTTATGCGGTAGATTTCGCCTGTTTGGCGGAGGGGTGGGTTGGCAGCGCAGTAGTAACTGGAGAAGTGGACATTGTTGCTGTAGCCCGGCCGGAAGCCTGGCCAGAGTACATGACCTACAACAGCTTTAGCTCTGGTGGGCTGACCCAATACGTCCCGATGTTGTTCAAAAACATTTGGGGTTATCAATCTGCGTTCTACATCCAAAACCTGGATGACACCCATACCGCCAATATCACGATTGAATTCTATGACTCGGATGGGAACCTGTCTTGTTCGATGAATGACACGATAGCAAAACAATCTTCTCGCGGCTATTGGGTGCAATCATTAGGTTGTTTGCCGACCGAATGGGTAGGCGGCGCAGTGGTTACCTCTGATTACGACATTGTAGCTGTTGGAAGACCACATGTAGGCGATCAGGTGTTGACGTACACGGGCTTTTCTTCTGGAGCGCAAACCAATTATGTGCCCATGTTGTTCAAAAATATTTGGGGCTATCAATCTGCATTTTATGTTCAGAATGTAGATGATACCCTTGATGCTGAAATCACCATTGAGTTTTACGACTCCTCCGGAAATCTTTCCTGTACCTTTGATGACACCATCTCGCCCAATGCCTCGCGTGGTTACTGGTTAGCATCCTTAGGGTGTTTGCCGACCGAGTGGGTGGGCGGCGTGGTGGTCACTTCTACGACAGATATTGTCTCGATTGGCAGGCCGCATATGGGCAAGGAAGTAGCTGCCTATAATGGCTTCCAGGGTGGCAGCACCACAGCCTATGCCCCCATGATGTACATTGATACCGCTCAAACGTATAACACGGCTCTATATGTACAGAACATCGACCCGGCCGACCCGGCGGACGTGACCCTGAAATTCTATGATACCGGTGGAAACCTCACCTGCATCGTCACGGACACCATTCAGCCGTTATCCTCTAATGGCTACTGGCTGCCCTCAGTTACCTGTGATCCGTGATTGCCTAGAAATGAATAGTAAAAGTGATTTTGTATTTTGATAAATTGTTCGCCAGGCACCCCGGTTTATACCGGGGTGCTTTCTAAAATATTATTCTAAATGGATCTATGTCCTACGCGGCCATTTTTGCAAAGTGGTAAAATAAATTTGTAGGATTTGTATCCATCCATAATTATGAAAAGGAAAAGACCAAGATGAGCACAAACCCAAAACTTAACCAAATCGATTTGCTCTCCAGCCTGACAGAAGCTCAGATCAACGCGTTGGAAGAAAATGCGACTTATGAATCGTGTAAAAAAGGTGACCGCTTGTTTAAGGCGGGGCAAGAAGCCAAAGATGTCTTTTTCCTCTTAGAGGGCAAGGTGACCATTCAGGTGCAGCTTTCCTCTTCCCCGGAGAGTTTAGCTGTGGTCGTGCTGGATAAACCCGGTCAGCTGATTGGCTGGTCTGGTTTGATGTCGGAGAAGTATTACACCGCGGCCGGTGTGTGCCAGGAAGACAGCAACCTGGTGCGGATCAATGGCAAAAAATTCCTCGAAGTCGTCGAGATGGATTGCGAATCCGGTTTTGGTGTCCTCAAACAGATTTTAGGGGTGGTCAGCCAGCGGCTGCGCAACATTCAAAGTGTGGTGCTAAAAACTATCTAAGAAATTTCCTTGTTTATTCCAAGCCGTCTGTAGGGATTCGTTCTGCAGACGGCTTTTTGTTTGGTTTTCACGAAGCTGAGTAAAGAAGATAAATAACTCAAGTCGTTACTTGAAAATAATTGAAAAACAAATGAATTGAAATCAATCCTATTGTGTGATTAAGATTTGTGCCCTGCTTGGATACGCCGCACACCCATTCCCCACGTAATAGTTTCTGGGAAAACTGGGCTTACCCCAAAAAAGTAGACACAATTAATGTCCTGAAAGTTGTTCGAATTCCATCGGGCTAAGATAGCCCAGAGAGGAATGTAATCGCTGCCGATTGTACCAAACCTCGATGTACTCAAAGATGGCTGTGCGTGCCTGGGCACGAGATTCAAATTGGCTGTGCGCACATTCTGCTTTGAGGGTGGAGAAAAAACTCTCCATTGCGGCATTGTCATAACAGTTGCCTTTGCCGCTCATGCTGATCTGGCAATCATGTTGGTGCAGCAAATCCAAGTAATTGCCACTGGTATACTGACTGCCCTGGTCGGAATGATGAAGCAATCCGGCCTGGGGGTCTCGCTGCAAGAAAGCCATCTTGAGAGCGGCTTCAATCAATGAGGTTTCCATATGATCGGCCATCGACCAGCCCACAATCCGTCTGCCGCATAGATCAAGCACCGGCGCTAAATACAACCAACCTTCGGCCGTATCAATGTAGGTGATGTCCACCGTCCACTTCTGATTAGGGTGTTGTGCACTGAACTCCCTGTTGAGCAGATTGGGGGCAGGGATTGTTCCTGCTCGCCGCTGTGTGGTTCTTGGGTATCTTCTCTTGGGAGAACGCCCCACCAGCCCTGCTTGCCTCATCAGCCTTGCCACCCGATTCTTTCCGCAAACGATCCCTGCTCGCAGCAAAGCGGCATGCACTCTCGGACTGCCGTATGTGCTTCGGCTTTTCAGATATACACTTCTGATCTCTTCGGTCAGCGCCTGGTTGGTCTGTGCCCTGGCGCTCAGTTTGCGTTTCTGCCAGGCATAATAGCCACTGCGACCGATTTTCAATACCTTGCACATCTGACTGATCGGATATTGCGTTTGGTGTGCTTTCATAAATCGGTACCGGGCTTGTCTGTCCGGGAGAAAATGTTCAGCACTTTTTTTAGGATCTCTCGCTCCTGTTCCACCTCGGCCAGTTCGCGTTTCAGATGCTTGATCTCCCGCCTGGCTGCTTCCAGGTCGCTTGGCGCCAGCACGACTTCTTGCACTCCCTTTTGCTTGGCCTGATAGCGATTACGCCATTTGATCACCAATCCAGGTGTGATCCCTAGCTCTCGCTCAATTTGGCCTGCGTTTTTCCCGCTCGTCTTCAGCAGTTCCAGCACTTCCAGTTTGAACTCGTCTGGATAGGTCCGATATTGTCTCTTTGCCATTGGCTTCTCCTATTTGTTTTAGTGTACTCGATCTTGACATTTTTCTTGTCCACTAAATCGGGGGAAGCCCACTTCCAGTTTGAACTCGTCTGGATAGGTCCGATATTGTCTTTTTGTCATTCGCTTCTCCTATTTGTTTTAGTGTACTCGATCTTGACATTTTTCTTGTCCACTAAATCGGGGGAAGCCCAGGCCTTTGAGGCGGGAGGGGGCAACGCCCCCTCCCAGCAAGATACCCCCTTCCACGGCCAATTCTAGGCCTGCTCGCGCAGAAAATAAATGGCTGGGGAAGGGGGCTAGGGGGTTGGGGAAAATCGAAATCGGATCGCAAGTTAGTGTGCAATGGAGTAGTAATTTTAGATAAATATTGATTTGTTGTAGTGTTTTCGTTCATAAAAATCTATAACCGCACAAAAACAGCTCGTTTGTAAAGTTTTTCCTCAAACAAGGATATAATAAAAGTTAAATTGTGTCTTAGGAGGAAATCATGAAAAAAGACATCAATGTAATTGTGTTAGAAGATGATTACTTTTCCCTTTATTGGATGTCGATGATTATTGCCAGAGATTGGCGTACGCGTTTGGTTGCGGATGTAGCCAATGACAGCCAATTGAAAGAGGCATTGCAGCAGGTGCCGACCAGCATCGATTTGGTCATCATCGATGCCGAGATTTACCGGGATTTAGCCTGGGTGGGGGAAGTGCTGGAATTGCTTTGGGCGCACTCGAAAAAAACCAAAGTCATATTTACCACCATCACCCCACGCTCAGAGATCATCGACTACCTAAAGTTCCCTTCCGTGCGCGGCTACCTTACCAAAGAAGGGGTTAAATTTTCCCTTGCTTGGGCAGCTGAAATTGCTGCCGATGATACCTGGGTGTTGACCCCAGAGGCAGAATCGGAATTGATCCGGCATGGATTTATTCTTCCTCATCCACGCGTCATTATTGAAGGCCAGGATGAAATATTAGGTCTCAATGAAGATCAAGCTGATGCCGCTCGTCTTGCATTTATCTTCAGTATGGAACGATCGGAAGTAGCCGATGAGTTGTCTGTTTCCAGTAATTGGGGCTGTGTCAAAGTGTCCGACCTGTACAAACGTATTGGAGTAAAGGATGTGCTTGAAGGGGAAAGCACGATTGAAGAATTCTTAGGCCCCAACCCCATTATTGTCTCTCACTTCAAGGAGATTATGGCTTCCTTTAGCCGGAGTAAAAATAAGAAAGCCAAACAAATGGAGACGCTGGCCTTCCACTATCTCACAAAACCTCTAACCTGGGAGAGAATGAACTGACTTTCTAACAAACTTATAGTATTGTTTCATTTGAAACAGCCGTGTAGCCCCGTTTTTGTGGACTGCACGGCCGTTTTTTTATTTAAGGGCGTGGAATCCCATCAAAAGTTGAAATATTCGGTGAATACCTAAGATTATCTTAGAGTACAGTTTGCTGGGGGCTTTACCATTACTGCATGAAAACAAAGAAAGGAAAAATTAACAGCAATCAAGTTGGCAAGCAGCTTTCAAAAAGGCTGGCTAACAGGGTTCAAATTCAATCATTTGCCGAATATTTGAGGAGACCAATCCAGTGAAACGATTATAGATCGATCCAATACTTGGTCGTTTGAACTCGAATTATCGGGAGGAATTTGATCGTCGAGATTCTTCGCAAGTGTGATAGCTACAGTGTCACCGATCATCTTCTTCAAAAGCAAGTTCAGTACTTTAAAAATTCAGGTGGGGGAATATCATCTCTAGAGCAATCTGGAAATAGTTTGGAACGTGACCCCCTCCTGGAAAGGAGGTCACAATGGCTACGCAAAAAATCATTTGCACCGTTCTTCTCGTCGCTGTAGTTGCAACCACGCTCTTTGGCGGGTTGTGGACAAGCGCAGAGAAACTGCAAACTGCTGAAGCCCCGCAATGGTTCACACAGTTTGCCGAAAGTCTCGCTGCTCCGTCAGTTGCATGTTTTGGCTGTTCTGGTAGCGGCGGCGGCCCAGGATAACGATGAGGGCAAACTCTACCAGGTGAATTTGTTTGCCTGGTAGATACAAAAAGGGGGGACAATGGATCTTGTCCCCCCGAACATTTTAAGGTGCTAATCAATAAAATAATCAAAATGATATAAAAAGGCCAGCAGTTCTCCCCACAACTGCTGGCCTTCCCGGTGACGAACTTATTATATATATTCCCATTCGACTGTTAAATCTTTCAATATTCATTAAAAATAAGTTTACTAATCACCGCGGTGTTGTATAATGCATATATTATTGAATATTGATTTCGTGATTACTTATTTAGCAAACTTTGTACTTCTACAATGGAACCAACAAAACAAGAGATTATGGAGACCATTCGCAGTATCCTGGGGAATCTCCCGGTATCTGAAAATGATCATCAGATCGGTAAAATTGAATCTATTCTGGAAACGAATTTAGAGCGCAAAAGGATTTTGGGCTTTATTTCTGGGGATTGGAAGCGTTTGGAAGAATATATATGGCTGGTGGTGGAAAATTACCGCCGCCTGTCAGGCTACCTTCATAAAATTCAAGTTGAACGAGATAACGAAACCTGGACTGAACTGCTTCTAGAATTGAAGAAGTGGGCCAAGGGGTATTTGATGAAGAAAAATACAGGTAATCCCCAACTTGAAGATATGATCGCGGAATGTGCCAATGAAGTGTCAATAAAATTAATGCAGGCCTATTTCCCCTACGATACGGACTTTGATCCCTGGGCTCACCGGGTAACGTATCATGCTTGTTTGCACTATTTACGCCGGGCGGCAAAGCCTTCCAACCCCGCTAATCACCTTTCCTTAGATGATGAAAATCTATCCATTCCTTTGATAGATCAGACCAAAATTAACCAATACCTGAATGCGGAAAATAGAATGATTTTGCTGGATGCAATTGAACAGTTAAGCCCGGCCCGCCAGGAAGTAATTTTGATGACCTATTTCCAAGGGGCGCCGCCGGAAGAAATCGCAAAGAAGCTGAACCGGTCGGTGAGTGCGGTATACCAGTTAAAATTTCAGGCAACCAACGAATTACGAAAGATTTTAAGCCGCTTTGGGAATATTAATGAATAGAGACAATAATATTTTAAACCAACCAAACTGGCGCAAAGAAATAATGGAAGAAATTCGAGCGAATATTGATTCCAATCAAAATAAAGAGGCGATGGACGCGCTGTACAGGGATATTAACGCGGCATCGCATAAAGAAGTGGGGGAAGATATGTTAGATTTGTTGATCGATCAGGTTCAAAAAGGCGTTGATATTGCCCAAAAATTCCCGGAGCTGTATCAAATTCTTCTGGAAGACCAGGAGCTACAGCAGGAATTTGTGGATATTCTGGAATTGTTAGAGGTGGATAGCGACGCCTTGCCTGAATTTTCTAAACCGGAAAAATCAGAGCTGAGTTTCTTAAAAACAGCTTCTTCTTTCCCCAAAATACAGTT
Organism: Anaerolineales bacterium; assembly: GCA_963675375.2. Taxonomy (GTDB): domain Bacteria; phylum Chloroflexota; class Anaerolineae; order Anaerolineales; family UBA11579; genus UBA11579. The sequence goes on from OY776212.2 coordinate 1,250,607, forward strand.
TTCTTCCCTTTCCCAATGGATGATTGAACTCCGGCAGGAGCTTTCGGTGTTGCAAAGTCTCTTTTCACCTGCCGAATTGGGTACAACGCACCGCTCTGCCATGCCAGATTCCCAATGGGTCAGTTTGCTGCGTAAAGAGATTGCGCTAGAGGGGGCAACTGTAGATGTGGGCCTGGATGCCGTTGTTTCAGATCAGCAAGAAGAAGCGCTGGAACTGCTGTTAAAAGCAGTGGTCATGTCCGAAGAAGATGATGAACTGATCCCGATCAATCTTGCCGCTGAAATTACCTGGGGAGAATATCGTCAAGAATGTTTTCTTGGGGATAAGAATAGGATAAAATTCCCTTTGGTACGGTTTGAGCAGATATTGGATGAGAAAAAGGAGCAGGTAGCGGCGGATTTAAATCTGGTGCTTCGGTCAGATTAATCCTTATTGAAAGATATGGTTCTTGATTCCACGTTAGAACATCTCTGCACCATCGGTGCTCAAATAGGAACCAGGGTGGAAGACAAGGACATAATTAACCAACTTCCCGAATTAACCCCACAGGTAATCGATTCCATTTTTGCCGCAGTCAGACAAATAAGCGTTGTACAGCCTCAGCAGGCTTTGCAAGCTGCCGTAGGGTTAGAAGCTGTTGGCGTCTCCCAAAATCTTGCACTTGAACAGCAAGGCAAGGTTGCCTGGATTGTCGTGTGGATTGCCAATCAGTGTGCAAACCCTTTGGTCGTCGAGCGGTATTTGCAAAAAGCTCGCCCGGCTTTTGAAACGTTGGGAGATCAAGCCTGGCTGGCCGCTTGCTTATGGCAGGAAAACGCGCTGCCGTGGACCAGATTGGATTTTGTCCAAGCTGCCAATCAATTACAGCAAGCTTTAGATACCCTCCAGGGCTCAAAATTAGCCTATCTGGCACCGATGTGCAAGCGTTCTTTGGTAGAAGCTTATCTGTTGGTCAGGGAATTTGAATTAGCGGATAAATATCTACAGGAATGTTTCCAGGAAGAAGATAACCCTATTGTTCTTGCCCGTTGCGGCCTCCTAAAAACAAATTATCTCAGGCGGATAGGGAATTGGCAGCAGTCGCTGGAAGAATTGGCAATTTTAGAAGCCCGGTTTGAACAACTGAACGCCCCCGTGGATGTGGCCAAGACGCATTATCAAATGGGGGTGTGTTACTACTACTCTAGTAAAGAATTTAAAAAATCACAGGAAATATTCCATCGGGCGATAGAAGTTTTTTCCGAACATGGCTTTGATCTTTGGATAGGTGCTTGCCTGAATACCCTGGCACAGGTGAATATCAATTTAGGAAATTTAGCGCTTACGGAAAAGCAGCTGCTCGAAGCAAGGGAAATTTTTGAGCGTAATCATATCTGGGGGATGCTGGCTGATAACTATAATGATTCTGGCGTAAAAGCGCTCTATAGGGGCGATCCAAACCAGGCGTTGCAGTTGTTTTCCCAGGCCGAAAATTACTACCGGCAAACAGGAATGACGTTTTCTGCCGGTTTGGCGGTCATGAACCAGGGACGTGCCTATTTGCAAAATGGTTATTTTCAAGAATCACTCCATTACCTGGAAAAGGTTGCCCATCAGTTCGGGCCTGCCGAAGCGCCTGCGCTGGCTGCCAGTACAGCCTATTGTCAGTCACAGCTTTGGACATCACTCAATCGCCACGAGGAAGCACTAAAACATTTAGAGGTTGCGGCTTCTCTATTTGAAGGTATAGCACAGCCAAGTTTTGTTGCCTGGACGTATATCCAACGGGCAGATATTTTAATCGCACAGGGGAATTATCTGGAGGCTGTTACTCAACTCCAGAAAGTGCTTGAATTGAATACCATCCCCGTACAAGTCGCCCTGGCTTATCGCTATTTGGGGGTTGCCTCCGCTCATTTTGAGAATGTGGAAGATGCTGTCGGTTATGCGCTCAAATCTGTCCACCAGTTTGAAGAGATGGGGATGGGTTTTGAGCGTGCCGAGAGTTTATTGGTGTTGAGCGGTATCCAATTGAAGCAAGATGAACGTGCTGCCGCGCAAGAAAGTTTGAGCATTGTGCTCGAAATCAGCCGCCAGGCCATGCCGCCCATTGAATGGCAGGCTTTGTGGGGTTTGGCCCGGCTTTCTGCCGCCTGGGGCGAGATCTCCACAGCAAAAAAATATTATCTGGAGGCATTTGATTGCATCACTTCGATCCGGCTGACATTCTGGCAAACGGCAATCTCGGCGGCTTTTATGGCTAAGACGGCTGAATTTGTGGACGAAGCCGCCGAATTTATCTCCCTGCATGGCACCCCGTCGGAGCTGCTGCCGTTTGTCGAAATGAGCAAGGCCACCGCGGTCAATCGCTCTTTATCCTCTCCTGACCATAAATCATCAAAAAATTTGCCGCCAGAGCTTGTTACCCTAAAGCAGCAGATCACCTACCTGCAAAACCAGATCAGGGTGGATTTTTCCTCCGACTTATGGCAGCACGGAAAAAAGATATACCAGGATTTACAGAAAGAGCTGCACCGGCTGTCTGTTGAATACGACCAGAAGTTGGCAAAGCTGGAACGCCGGGAAAACGGGCATCATCTGCAAGCAAATATTTCCCGCACCTTCCAGGGTGCGCAGTTTAGAGCCGCCGCCAATCAGCTGTATGGCAAGGATTGGATCGCCCTAGATTATTACTGCCAACAAGATCAACTGATCGCTGTGATCCTTACGCCCGATGCAGTGACCACAAAGTGCATTGCCCTCAACGCCAGGGTTGAACTGGCCCTGGACGGCTGCAATACGCGCAGCGCCACGCCAAAGGATTTGCGTTATCTTGGGGAACACCTGATCCCGCTAGAATGTCGGCAGGCGCTTGATAAAGATCAGGTACTACTCATTTCTCCGCATGGTTGGCTGCACAAAATCCCCTGGATGGGGCTGGTTGTCGGTGAGCGGGAAGAATACCTCTGCCAGGCAGCCCTCCCTGTACTTACACCTTCGCTCCAGACCATTGTGCTGCTCCATCAGCACGCTCAAGCGAATCCCAAACCAACAGAAGATAACGGTTTGCTGCTGGGGATTTCAGAGTTTGGCGAACTGCATCCTGCGCTGCCCCAGGTAGAGCCGGAGCTTGAGGAAATCTCCCAACTTCGGGAGACAGCACATACCATTCTGCCTAATCAGCAGGCCACATGGCAGGCCTTGCTGGCGCAGGTGGATGATGCGAAGGGGCTTTCCCGGTTTGGCTTTTTCCACCTCGCAACCCATATTAACCACGATGCCCGCACCGGCGTATTGAGTAGTGTGGTGCTTGCCGATCAGGAAGTGTGGTTAGACCAACTGGATGCCCTGGCGCCTTTACCCCCTTTGGTCACACTCTCGGCCTGCAACAGCACCACCAGCTTTGTCATGGCTGGCGATGAACATGTCGGCTTGCCAGTGACCTGTTTGTCTGCCGGGGCCAGCACGGTTGTGGGCAGCATTTGGAAGGTGGCAGATGAGGTTGCCGCGTCGGTGATGGTGCAGTTTTATCAGCACTATTTTGACAACCGCACACCTGCACTTTCTTTGGCCTTAGCGCTCCGAGCAATCAGTCAGCAGGGGTATTCTCCGATGGCCTGGGGTGGGTTTATTTGCCTGGGGTTGGGGGCAAAAACCTCCAGATAGCGGGCAATTTCTAATAAATGCCTTAGAATACCGTTCTTTCCCCCTCTATTTGGAGTATAATTTTCTCTAATTTATTCGTTGCATTGAGCCACAAAGAAAATAAGGCCAGGAAAAGCAAAAGGCAGAAGATACGTCCTTCCTGTTTTGTTGGCTCCCTCCGTATGTTTCCATCCCCTTTCCAGGATTAAGAAATAATCGGCATCCCCTTGGGTACCAGTTTAATGGAGGGTAACAAAATATCAATTTTCTGTATGGTGACCAACTGCAATTGAAATGTATTTTTAGGAGAGTTTTGCTATGGATATCGTGGGTATTGTTGCTGGAGCCATTCTTGTTGTGTGTATACTGGTTGCTCTTTACGAGTACCGCATTCGTAAACCGGATGATCTGGTGTTGTATGAAACCCAAAACCAAATCGGTCTACGGGAAAGCCTGATCTATCCGCGCCACTTCAGCCTGCAATTGAAACGTACCATTCACCCTATCCAAATTAATATGGAAATGATCGCTGCCGGGAACCTCGGCGTTAACCTCAAATTGGTTGGCTCGGTTGCTCCTTCCCTCGACCATATCCAATCGCTCATTCGCGTAGGTGGGTGGAGCAGTGAAGCCGTTGCCCGCGCCGCCGATGAAGCCCAGGTTTTATTACAAGGCCTGGTGCGAGAATATGCCGAGCGTTTTGAGATCCAAGACCTCTCCGCTACCAATATTCTCAATTATTTAGATGAACAATCTCCTCTGATCCAGGAGAAACTTGGGATTGAAGTCATCTCCATGACGGTTAAATCCCTGGAACCAACTGACCCTGAAATTACCCTTGCCCTTCGCCAGCAAGAGCAAGCCCGTCTGATGGAACAGACCGAACGCCTCAGCCACCAGGCGCGCGCCGCGGCTGCCAAAGCCAAATACCAGACCGATGAAGAAATCGCCGTCATGGATCACGACCTCGACCTGAAAAAAGCGGAGTTGGACCAGGCATTGTTTGAGAAAGAGGCTGCCCTGGCGCAGAAACGGTTGGAAGACGAACTGGCCCGCAACCGCATGCGCCTTGCTTTTGAAAAAGAAGAGGTCGATGTATTAAAGAGCAGCCCAGAACTCCTCATGCTCACCCCGCAGGCTGCCCGTCTGGCAGAGGCCAGCCAAAACCTCAAAAATGCCCGCACGGTCATTTCTTTCACCCCGCAAGATTTTACCCAGGGGTCGGAAGTGTTGAGCCTGTTTCAAGAATTGCTCCAAAGGGTAGTAGAAGCGAAGCATAACGATCAGGCATAGGGATATTTATTCTCTGCCTGAAGTTTGAATTGAAATCCACATGTCCCGATCTGACCCGATGAAATATTTTCAGCTGAAACCGATCCAGGCGGCTCGCGTTTCAGAAATCAGCGAAACCACCGCGGCTGCACCTGTTCCGAAGAACGAACAGGTGAATTTCCACATTGGGAACCCATTGATGGACTCCCGACAAACCTCAGCCTATTTGCGGGTTGCTTTGGGGCTGGATGTCCACAATGAGGCCTTGGGCGATGATGATCCCGATGCGCTTATGGAGGCCTTGGGCTGGGAAGATGCGGATCGGCCCAAGCTCGAATTTCTCATTCGCACCATTCGCAAAAGTTCTCCATATATGCCGCGCGGCGGCTATACCCGCCAGAACCCCAATCCACTGATTGAATCTTTTTGCACCTGGCTGACCGACCAGCAGGAATCCTTACAGTACGATACCGGCGAGCAGTCTGCCAAACGGGAAATCATTCTCGCTTCTGGCGGCATATTCGAAGCCTTGCGCATTATCCTGTTTGTGCTCTCCACCTACCTGGAAATCACCCCGGCGCGCATTCTATCGTACCGGTGTGAACTCCCAACGTTGTTCGACGATATCCCCAACTTAATCTTGGATCAGCTTGCCGACGATGAGCGGGTGGTATACAAACAGATCGAAGAATATTTTGCCCACCAGCCGGAGACGCCTACCTTTTTATTAATTGGGGATAGTTTAGAAGAAGAAACGCGCCGCAAATTGCGCTTATTGAGCATTGACTACTCCCTCTTCTTCATCGAGGCCAATAATGCCCCCAACCATCTTTCGCTGGCACGCGAAGCCAAGCTGGAGCAGCGCGTCATTCGCCTGCTGACCCCGGCCATCTTTTCGCCCAAACTGGCTTCTCTCTCGACCGTTTTTATCGTCGGCAATGCCGAATTTTTGAAAGTGATTGAAAATGTGCATTTCAATCTCAAAGGAACTCCCTCGGCCACCGAAGTTGAGTTTCTAAATTATCTCTTGGCGTACAAACTGGATGCGCTTCAGCCTTCTCAGCAAGCCAAAATACCTCCCGATCATCCTACCTTTGAAGGATTAGGGTTCGGCCTTAGCGCCGAACACACCATTCCCCAGCTCACGGAAAGGCTTGGCGGCTATCTGGAGCGTGTTTTAGAAGACCACTCCGAAATATTGGCACATTCGTTAGACCGCCACGAGAAACGTGCGGCCCTGCTGGATAAACAAATTCAGACCACCTGGAAAACTTCCTTATTTGACCAGTTTGCATCGGTGGAAGCTAATCAGTTGATTGATTTATTGGTGGATAATCTCGATAATCCGGAATGGTACCAGGCCTACCGGCAAAGTTATCTCGCCAATTTCACCAAGCACCAGCCGCAGTACCGCGTAGAAGCCTGCCGCATCGCCAGCGGGTCTTCCCGCACTGCCTTGGGCATCATCGGTTTTCACTGCGGCATTACCGAAGTGGTGATCCCGGACTTTAGCTGGTCGTACGAGCAGTGTTTCCCCACCGTGCACACCGTCCCATTGACCGAAACGCTTCAATTGGATGTTGATGCGATCATCGAAAAATTAGAAGAATTGGGACAGCGCGATCCCTCCTGGCACGAGCGCGGGGCGGTGGCGGTTAACAACCCGCATAACGCCACCGGGCAGATTTTTGATCAGGCTGCCATCCGCAAATTGATCACCTACTGTTTGCAAAACGGCATTTACCTGGTTGATGACCTTTCCTACCAGAACCTCATCCCGGAAAACGTGTATAAAGAGATCAAAACCACCCGCCAGCATGCCGAGGAATTGGTACGCCAGGGCACCCTCACCAGCACGCAGGCCGACCGCTTGATTACCGTGCATTCCATCTCAAAGACCGACTGCCTGGCAGGCGCTCGCCTGGCGGTGGTCGAAATCCGCGAAGAGCGGTTGCGCCGGCGTTTTGAGGAAGTGAATGCTTACCTTCAACCCAATCTGGCGGCAATTTTGATCAGTTACCTTTTTTACCGCGGTTCCAGGCAGACCGTGCAAACTTTCTGGCACCTGCGCAATATTCTCTTATCCGAGCGCTCGCAGGCGCTGCTGACCGCGGTGGCAAAACTACCCGAAGACCGCAACCCCTTCAAACTCTCGATCAAACCCCCGATGGGGAGTTTATACCCCCTGCTTCAAATCGAACGCCTGCCGGACGGTATTTCTCTGGATTGGCTGTCATCTACCCTTGCCCGCCAGGGGATTGGGCTGCTGCCTCTTTCCACCTTTGCCCGCACAGAAAAAGGCTATGACACCGCCAGGAAAACCTTCCGCCTGACCCTGGGCGGCGCAGACGACGCGGAGACCCTGCTTGGGAAAACCCGCCGGTTATTGATCGATTTCAACCGCCTGATCACCGAAGAAGAATCGCGCTATAACCGCAAAGAAGTGCACCGCAAAACGCAAACCAGCCGCAATAATCGCGAAGCGGCTTTGTCTCAGGCTTGGGAGCAGGTGTCCCGGCAAATTCTCCAGCAGTGCCAACACAGCACGGCTTATAAAGAACTGCTCGCCATTCCTCATCTGGATGGTACTTATCTCCAACGAGAATTGATCCAGCACTACCTGCCAGAGCGGTTAGAGATATTCCGCACGCGCCTGCTGGAACGCACCCTCATCCGTGAAGAGCAGATGCAGCAGGCATTGACCCGCAATGGCGACTGGCTCCCCAAACGCCTGGAGAGAGAATTTATGAAAGATTCCCTCCAGCGGCGGCAGGAGCTGTTCAGGTTCCGCATGTACGACCGCACCGTGCATCCCACCCAGGCGTATTCCCTGCATGCAGAAATGGCGCTCAACGCGCTGGTCTCGGCTACCTCTACCGGGCAGCCATTCTCTACGCTGCTGTATAAAAATGCAGCGGATGAATTGCTCAAAGAATTTATGGGGCAGAATATCAGCATCACCTCTCTGGACGAAGCCAATGAGATCAAGCTGGATTTAACCACCTTGACCGCCGCAGAGGATTACGCCGAGTTATTCACCGATGCCCGTTTGCATTCCTTATTGTCTTTCTGGAGTGATTGGGATGGCAGCAACCGTCCTTCCGGGCAAGGGCACCAGTTGATCGCTGCCCTGGTGATGGAAAATGTGCGTCAGATGAGCCAGATCATCAGTTTGCTGCAAAAAGCAGATCCTACCATTCCGTTGGATGCCGAGTTGCTCACCCAGATCAATCAGCTCCCTGAACAAAACCAACGCTTTACCCAGCTGCTCACCAATATTACCGGGCTGACTCACCAGCTGGAACAGCGTTATAAAGGCATTCTGCCATTTTCCGTCAATGCCACCCCCATTCAGCAGTGGCTTACCCGCTGGAACCTGCGCCGTGACCCGGTGCGCGTCCTGCTCCAGCACAACGACCGCTACGAACGGCGCATGCTCGAACTGCGCCAGCAGCGCCGGGAAATGTTGGAACATTACTTTGCTCTCAATAAGCGTCTGCGCAAACAGCTTTACCAACTGATCCCCGATATCCACGCCAACCGGTCTTCCAAAGAACTGCTCCAGGAAGTGGTCTCCTATCACGACCTGCTCCAGCGCACGGTCATCACCCCCCGCATTCACCAGGGATTGATCACCGCCCGCGACCAGTTTGGGATTGATACCACCGCTTACAACCTGGATGAGATCAACACCGTCTCCGGCAAATACGGCAACCCCGGCATGATCCTGGCCTTGCAGGTCAGCATGTCGTCCAAGCCCGATGCGCTCATCTCCCTGGACCGTAAAATGCAAACCCAGCGCGAGCGCGTTCAGCGGGAATACCCTGCCGTGGAATTACCTTCCGTTTGGTTGATCCCGCTGTTTGAAGACCTTGAGTCGGTCACCAGTATTCGCACTTACCTGGACCGGGTGTGGAACTATGCTGCCCAAAGCCGTTATAATGCCCAATCTACCCAAACCCGCTTTGCCGAGATCATTTCCGAGGTCTTTATTGCCGGTTCGGATCTGAGCCAACAGGTCAGCCAGGCGACCAGCGCTTTGCTGTACCGGAAAGCCAAATACGATGTGCAAACCTGGCTGGCCGAACACGGCGTGGCCGAAGAAGTGCGCCTGAAATTGGGCAGCGGCGAATCGATGCAGCGCCAGGGTGGGTACTATTCCAGCGTGGCCGGCCAACCGGCCGTGCGTGCCTCCGATGACAGCAAACGCCGCTTTGCCCGGCATCTGCCTGCCGCGGCGCGCAAAAGCACCGCTTACGCTAAAACCCCGCTGCAAGGGGTCTTGTTGGGCGGCGATTTGCGCACCTACCAGAGCAATATTTCCGAGCACCTGCGCTATCTCCCCGTACCGGAGCTTGTCAATCTGCTCTATCATGTCCAGCAAACCCAACGCAACCATCGGGATGACTTGATTAGGGCCGCCGAAACGATCACTGAAAGCCGCCTCAGTACCCAAAGCCGCAGCCTGAAAGAGCTGGAACGGCTGACGATTGGCAACAGCGGGGAACTATACGAAGACTTTTTGGAAGAACGCACAGATAACTTCCGCCATATTCTCTACGGGCGTGAGGAGGATGTGGTCGGTATTCATATCATCTCTTATTTCATCGGGCGCTCCTTGCCCCAACTGCGAGACCGCCCCACCTCTCGGCGTAAATCTGGCCTGGGTCGGGAACAAAGCCAGCAAATCCTCACCCATATCGCCGAGATCATCCCGCTTGCCAAGCAGGGCAGTTTGCTGCGGGCAATTTCCCACAACCAATCCCAAACCGCCGTGTTGGGGATCAATCAGCTGACTACCGGCCTGTTCCGTGCCCTGGAACGTTTCTCGCAAAAGAGCTTTGCGGAAGCCGAAAAGGTGCGCATGATCTCCGAGCATTTGCTCCCGCACCTGCCGGTCTATGAGATTCTGCACACCCTGCGCATTTATCAGGACTGGAACAACGAGACCCTGCACCGGATCGAAACAGCGTTCCCCGCCGGCAATTCCGCCTTTGTCGCCCTCAGCGAAGACCGCGACGCCATGATGCGCTATCTGCCCCTGTTCCAAAAAGAGCTGCTCCGCAGGCACGGCCTGAATGTGGGTGATTTCTTTATCAACGAGACTTTTATCCCTGACCTGCTTCCCACCCTGCGCCCCGACCTTGCCGTCCTGCTGCAGGAAAACTTGTTCAACACCGACCTTGACAGCTTGCTGGCGAATGTGGATGGCAAAGTGTCCGAGTCGTGGCAGCGCGAGGTGAACGAATTGCTGCAAGTCCCGGAGGAAATTCGGCACTGGCGGGCAACCATTTGGGATGTGATGGGCGAGTCGATCTACCAGCGGGTGCAAAGTTTTGCCGAATTAGCCGCGGCCCTATACTCCATCCCCGCGGCGCGCACCTTTGGCGCTCCCTCGGTGATTACCCGCAGCACAAAACTCACCCCGGCGCTCTCCAATTTCTTCCGCACCGCGCGGGCAGATGATGAGATGCGCCAGTTCTTGCTCGGCACCCTGGAATTTCTGAATTCGTTTGCCAATGAGAATGTAGAAGTGCCGATCAGCATCATCCGGGCGATGAATGACGTCGAGCGGATTGCGAAGATTGAGGAAACCGCCTTGCCCAAAGCAGACCAGGATGTCATTCGTTTCTGCTTGCTTCAAATTGCCCATCTGGCGGGGGATAACGGGTAGGGAGTGTAGCTTTATTAGATATTGCGCTGTTTTGACAGCATTATTTCTTAGTCAAATTCTCCGTCTTTTTCACCGTCAGCCAAAAACCATCCTGCCGCAGCACACGTACCATGCTGCCGCTCGGAATCGGCTCCTTGCTGCGGGCTTGCCACACCTCTCCATCCACCAGCACAGAACCGGCCGAATATGCCTCAATATCCGATATCGTCTCCCCGATCAAACCAACCACGGAATCGGGGTCATTCCCTACCCTTGCTCCCTCAACATTTCGTAAACGTTCGGCAGAGATCCAAATGACCGAGGCACTTAATACCGCCAGAAAGACCAGACGAAGGCTGACCACCGGCTGGTTCTCCATATCCACAAAAAGGTAGAAAGAGGCAAGCGTCAGCATAAAGATAGAAATGATGAACAGGGGGCTTTGCGGGCGTGCCTGGCGAACCGCATACCAGAATATCACCGGGCTGAATGCTACAACGATAAACGCCCAGGGGTTGATCCGTAGATAGAGGAATCCCAGCACGGTGGCGATCACGCATAACGCAATTCCGATATGCCGCATCGTTTTCTTGGAATTGATAATTGCCAGGAATATCAGTGTGACCCCCAAAATAACCAATACATAAGCGAAGTTTGGATTCGTCAGCAATGCCATTTTCACCTTCTCTCCACAATACGTAATCTAAAGCAACCTCTATGCTATTATTATATTGCATTTGCCAAATAAATTCCCCGTGCAATGAATATGAATCAATTTTTGTTCGTACATACTACCCTTAAGCAAACATGACGCATCCCTAATTTAATCTAAAAAGGGAAAGTCGAAAAGAACAGACCTTTGGTGTAAGCTAAGTTTGAAAGAACTAGCGAAACCAGAGGTCTGTCATGATTAAGGATACCCAAACACAAAAAGAAAAACAAGCAAAATCATATCAATTGGAAGTTGAACTCTTCAACTTTCTGAAACCGATCTTGCAGAAGCTAAATCAAAAAATGGATCGTCGCTTAGTGATGACATTTTTCGGTTTAGTAATGACGGTTCTGATCCATCGACATCGCAATCAAGGTTTGTTGTTGAGTGAGTTAGGGGCATATCTCTTAGGGCCAGAGAAATGTACCGCAGGCACCAAACGGATCAGCAATCTACTGCGCTCCAAGAAATGGAAAGCCAAACTGCTGACGAAAGCGCTGTGGCAGCAAGGCACACAACGGGTTGATGACTTGCAGGCAGCAGGAGAAGAAGTCTTGGTTCTTTGGGATGAAAGCGTGATTGAAAAACCAGAGAGCCTGGCGGCCGAGGGCTTGTGTGCGGTCAAATCCAGCAAAGCGGTGCGGTTGAAGCGGATCAAACCAGGTTTCTTCAATCCGCCAGGGGGTCGTCCGATCTTCGTACCAGGCTTCAATTGGCTGCAAGTGCTTGTGATCGGCAGGAGCGGTCCGCCCACCCTGGCTCATTTGGCGTGGTGGAGCACTCGTGGCGAGAGGAAAAACAGCAAACGAGAAGTGGAAAGACACATTTTGAACACAATCGATACTTTGTGGGGGAAGAATATTGTCCATATTTGGGATCGAGGTTTTGCAGGCAATCCCTGGTTGACCCTGGCTTTCACCTAAGCAGCTCAGTTCATCATGCGTTGGAAAAAGAACTATGTGCTCCTGGATGACCAGGGGCGAGAGCGCAAACCGGGCGAGATCAGCAAAGGCAAACGTTCTTGGGAACACCGCATGTTGTGGGATGCCCATCGACGCTGCAAACGAAAAGTGGGTATCATTGCTTTCCCGGTTTCAGACTGCACGCATCAGCAGCCGCTTTGGTTGGTGGTCGCACGTCGCAAAGGGCAATCTCCCTGGTATCTGCTCACTACCAAGACGATTTGCTCGCCGGAGGATGCCTGGCATGTTGTGCGGGCCTATGCTCGCCGCTGACAGGTTGAAATGTCTATTCGCTTCAGCAAAACTGAGCTAGCTTTTGAGAGCTCTCGCTTGGTCATCTGGCAGGCCCGCAAGAAATTGTTGCTGATTGTCACGCTTTGCTATGCTTTTCTTTTGTCTTTGCTTTATCCCGATTTCAAGCTTTTGTACAGTTGGCTCTTACGCAATTTTTGTCATAGAACTGGAAAGCGGAGCAGGCTTACACCTGCTCCGCTCTATCGCTTACGCATTGCTATCATCCATCTCTGGCTCAGGCATCCCCCTCCCCTTTTCTCTTATTTATGAGATTCGGGATGCGTCATGTTTATTACAATCAACCTAACCCAAATATTTACTTGTTATTTCATTTTTTAACCAAATTTCAATCAATCATTTTCAAACTAACCTGTCTAGGGAATAAAACTAAAAAAGTTTCCACAATACCCATTTAACCTAATAATATTGGAAAGGCGACACTTTGTCTGAAAGTAAAATATATCTAGCCACCTGACAGTTTGGTGAGAAAGGAGCAATCGGCATCAATTCTGCCATAAAATGAGTTTGCGAAAACCATTTTAGAAACGGAGTAAAAGATGCCGATCACTCAACTGTATCATATCTGGAAACAACGAATTATGGAACTGTATCCTCAAGAAAGAATGACACGCGTAAGGAATTTAGCCTGGATGATGATTGGCATCCATGAAAGTCGTTCTGTGTATTTGAGCAAGATCGCTGGCAAGATACCAGGAAAAGCGAAGTTGGTGAGCATCACCAGACGAGTATCTCGATTTTTAGATAATCCAGCAATTCGGGTGAGGCCATGGTATGAACCGCTAGCGAGAAGTTGGCTGCAAGCACAATATGCCAATCTGAAAGAGATCCGATTGATTGTGGATGGCACAAAAGTAGGATTTTCACATCAACTCTTGATGGTGAGTATCGCCTATCGACGTCGGGCGATCCCGATCGTATGGACATGGGTCAAACATGTTCGTGGGCACAGTACAGCCAGCAAACAAATCGCATTATTGAGCTATGTCAGGAATTTACTGCCAGAAGGAGTAGCTGTTTTTCTGGTCGGAGACGTCGAATTTGGCGCCATAAAGGTACTCAAACAGCTGAATGAATGGCACTGGTACTATGTTTTGCGCCAAACAGGGCGCACAAAAATCTGGACAGAACTTGAGCAAGTCTGGGTCTCATTTTCATCGACCATTGAGCGAGCTGGACAAAGTATCTGGTTGGGCGCTGGCTATCTGACCGAGACGGATATTTTTCCTGTCAATTTATGTGCTCATTGGAAAGTCGGAGAAAAGGAGCCCTGGCTGCTGGCGACCAACCTGCCCGACAAGCCAATGACGCTCGCATTCTACAAAAGAAGAATGTGGATCGAAGAAATGTTTGGTGATATGAAAGGACATGGTTTTGATTTGGAAGCTTCAATGTTGCAATCCTTTTTGCGATTATCTCGGCTGACCCTGGTTGTCGCTTTGCTTTACTTGTGGGCCATTGCGACTGGCACACGGGTTATCCATCGTGGTCAGCGCCATCTCGTTGATCGCAATGAGCGTCGAGACTTGAGTATCTTCCAAATTGGATTGCGATTTATCGAAAGGCGACTTACCAATGCCCTACCTGTTGCCGTTCCTACCTGTGTGTATCGATGATTTTTGAAACTGTCAGGTGGCTAGAAATATATCAGTTATTACATATATTTGATCTTTACAGAACTTTTTTGAACCTTAACCATGATTACCCAGATAAAGCATAAGCGATCAGTGTTAAAAATAGTTATTCTGAGATATCAATAAGTGTATAAGAATATACTGTAAGTTTTCCTGCTTTCCCTTGTATATAGAAATCCCAGTTGTTATTGGGCCAATTTGGATGGTTCTGCTTATAAATTAAGTGTTTTTTAGGCGCATTTATTTTCCAAATAATAACTACATATTCCCCGTCCTCTTCAATGCCTAAGAACAATCCAAATTTAGGGCCAGCTTTTCCTACAAGATTATTATGATCAAATTCTCCAAAATGATGTTGAGCCCCATCAAAATAATTGTAACCAAAAGGCGTATCTTGTCCCCAAGCACCTGGGATCATGTATATTCCCCAACTGTAAAATTTATTTCCATCATTTGAAATGTATATTTCGGATTGAGTATTAGATGTATAACTAAAATAAACTACGACCCCTTGGCCAAGATCAAGATTAGTTTTATTTTTAGAAAGAACAACCTCATAATCTCCTGTACCTGAAATAACCATTTTATTGTCTAAGAATTGAACTCTTTGATTATATGACCAACCATTTGCATTTTTCAATTCATCATTTTCAATAATGTTAATTTTATATCTGTCAGTAATAGGGTTATTTGATTGAAACAGACTATGGTTGGAATCATTACTATTTGGCTTAAGAGTAGAAGTTGGTGATTTTTTTGTATTGGTTGGCTTAGGTGTTGAAATTGGCGATTTTGTGGTTTTTGTTGGAGTTGCAAGTATTTCCTCATCTTCATCTTGAGAACTTGCACTAGATATTGATCCGTTTTCTATTTCTGAAACCAAAGAAGTATTATTAGATTGATTTCCAGAATTATTACCTCTCGCAAAAATAGTGCCTATCCCCGCCCCTATAATCGCGATTCCCATAATAATTATTAAGAAAACGACGCCAATAACATAAAATAAACTTCTTGAAGGAGATTGAGGAGATTGAGGAGATTGAGGAGATTGAGGAGATTGAGGAGATTGAGGAGTTGGAGATCTTTGTGGAGTTGAACCCACTCCTCCCCTTGGAGTGTCAGGAAGGGGACCTGTATGTGAACAATTCGGGAATGGACATCGATTTCCATCTTGCCAAGATGAAACAAGACTCTTATGGTTATTTCTACAAATAACTGTATCATCTCCAGCTTGGAAAACTTGTCCCGTTAATGGATCCTTTTTATTCATCTACATATTCCCAAGGAATAATTATAAAATCTCCGGATTCAAGATCAACATCATCAATATTTGCTATTCTTTGTAAATTATCCACTGACAATTCCAAACGAGAAAGAAACTCATCTAAATTCTCTGTTTCAAGGAATACTATTTTTTTCTCGCCATCCAAATCAATTACTTTTCTATTCACTAACAATAAGTTTTCTTGCAGAACCATTTGAGTATTTTGCACATTTTGCAATTCAATTGTTAAACGATTAATATCAAAAGATTGTTTTCCAATAAAAAATAACAATATAATAAATAACAAATAAAAAAAAATGGACTTACGAAAGGAAATATCTTCTTTTCGTTTTTTTATGATTCTATTTTCTTCTTTCTTTTGGGGTTTATCTATACCATATTCTCCCATTGGCTCTAACTCTCTCTTGATTTTTGTTTTTGTTAAAGATGTATATCCAGTACTCTCCCAATTTTTCCAACGAATTGTATTATGCTTATCCTCAGAGGGAATTTCATAAAAACCACTGAGCATTCTTGGATCTCGTTCGCCTTCTCTTATTGAAAATAATCCAGCAGTATATCTCACAGGATCAACAACTACACCAATCATCCAGGGTTTAGGAAAATATGTTCGATGAGACTCTTTATCAACAGAAGAATAAAAAATCCCATAATTGGGATGACTATGGTACCAACCAACAATTCTTAATGATGAGTACTCTTCCTCTGTAATATTCATCAATCTAGCCCAACTTTTATACGTAAAAGAGTAAGTAGCGCTCCCACTTTCTCCAAGTTTATCGGGAATTGCCTTTTCAATGTGTACGAGAAACTTCTGATCCCTTTTATAAACTTTCCCAACAAGAAGGCCACCTATTTCATAATGCGAAGAACTTGCATGCTGCATCATTGTATAATAAGGTTGATGTGAAAGAACCAAATCAATTGCTTCACCCTCTAAATGTCCCCATTTTTTTAATTGTGCAAACTCAGAAAAATCCGAATCTGAAATAATATGACGTCGAGAAAGTTGATTTACAATCTTAATGTTTGTCATTTCTTTTTTATTACCTTTACATGGGAAACTGAACTTTCAGGGTTTCCTTGTTTTAAAATTTTTTTCTGTTTGATATAAATTCCTGTAGGGGTAACTAATGGTCTTTTATCCACTGGTAGCAAATGCAAGTTCTCCATTGCCCACTCATAAGCAGCTTTATTATAAGCATCATCTGTAAATGTTAAATTAAATCCCTCATATCTAATCATTTGGGCACAAAACACCACTAAATCATCCAAAAACCTCGCAGATGGGATCCACTCATTTCCAATACACACATTCCCAGTGGAGGACACATTAGGATGATATATTTGTTGCGTTATAAACCTAATTTGCGGTTTCTTCAAAGGATAATTGGGACCTAAAATTATTTCTACTTTATGATATTCAGAATACTCAATTTTTGAATCGCTTGCTAACTTTATCCCTCTGCATGTAAATTCTATAACATATTTTGTGGGTGGATTACCAGATTTTTCTAAAATTGAAATATATGGACTTTCCTTCACCAACTCATTCAATAATTTAGAATCTTCCTCCAAACGTGCTTTTCGAGTTCTTGAACTTACCATCTCTCCCCCTTTATGCTGCAACTGGAGTCGCCAAAATCCTCAAATAATCTTGTGGTTTTGCTCCAATCGACGACAAAGTTTCTTCAGGACCTAAAATTCTTTTTGTACTTACATGCTCAATTGCATAACTACCTTTTTCTAATCCCAAGGCAGTTATTAGTTCAGGAAGAAGTTTTTTTGAAACAGTTTCCATAGGTAGCTCAACTAAATACTCATTTTCCCCAAGAGGATCTACAACATTGAATTCTAAACTTTCCATTTTTTTCTCCCTTAGATTCAAGTACGAAGTGCAACTTTGAAGGTTAGGAAGGAGGTAAGCTGAGGTAAGATAAACCTCCAAGACCGACCAAAGTCAAAGGAGCGCTTATGACATACGCACAGCTTACCTACGAACAAAGATACCAGATTTCCTCATTGTTGAAAATGGGACATTCACAAACTGAGATTGCAAATTGCATTGAAGTAGATAAATCAACGATTAGTCGGGAATTGAAGCGGAATCGCGGTCAACGTGGTTATCGTCCCAAACAAGCCCACCGGAAAGCACAAGAGCGGCGAGCGACCAACAGCACACAAATTGAGGGAACAACTTGGACGCTGGTGGGAGAGCAACTTCGCCTAGATTGGAGTCCAGAACAGGTTTCTAACTGGCTGAAAAAAGAAAAAGGCATAGGTATCAGTCATGAAAGCATCTACCAACACATCTATGCAGACAAACGAAATGGAGGAGACTTGCATACCCACTTGAGGCGTCAGAAAAAGCGGCGTAAACGTCGGGACGGCAGGGATCGCCGAGGCAAAATTGCCGATCCAGTTAGCATTGAAAAACGCCCCGAGATTGTTGACCAACGATCTCGCCTGGGGGATTGGGAAGTTGATCTAATCTTTGGCAAACAAGGCACAGGTGCGGTTGTCACCCTGACAGAGCGAAAATCTCGTTTTACCTTGCTGCGCCGAGTCGCTGCCAAATCGGCGGATCTGGTATCCCAAGCCGTGATCGAGTTACTGCAATCAATGAACAAATTAGAAACGATCACATCGGACAATGGCAAAGAATTTGCTGACCACAAATTAATTTCTCAAGCCCTACAAATTGGGTTCTACTTTGCCCACCCCTATGCTTCTTGGGAACGGGGCACCAATGAAAATGCGAATGGCCTCATCCGGCAGTATATTCCTAAAGATTATGACCTAACTCAACTTACTGCTGAATATGAATGTTTTGTGATGGACCGGATTAATTTACGACCGAGAAAATGTCTTGATTTCAACACACCTTTTGAGGTACTATTTTCTCACCCACCTGTTGCACTTCGATGTTGAATCCAAGTCCTTTAATTTAAGCGAATTTAAATTTATTTTTATCACCTGACAATTCAAAAAAGTAGTCAGCTTCATCAACCAGAACGTGTAGAATGTGAAAATCTGGAATACCCAAATCCTGTAGAATCATACTGCATTCAGAATCCGTTTCACTATACATAAAAACTGGTTCGGAACGTCTTTCTTCGCCACAACAAAGAACTTCTTCAAAGGAAATTTCATTTTGTGGTTTATTCATAATCTCAGTTTTCCCGCAAATTGGGCAATATAGCTGACGAATAAACAAATAATCTGATTGTACAAGGTATTCTTTTCCAGGAATTATCCCTTTTATTATTTCAAAAAATTCGTTCAATGTAATTTCACTGGATGATGCGTTTGGCAATTTGTTAATTTTTGAATATTCTTCATGGCCATAACAATTTTCTTTTTTAGGGAAACTCAACCAATATGCTTCATATTTATGTCCATCAAAAACAAAAAGATTCCCCGGTTTAAAATCTTTGATAACTAACTCTGTACTATTTACTTTATTAGCTGAAATGACCTTTAACACTTCTTGAGCAAGAACCCCCCCAATTACAGAAGTTGTTGTTGGTGTAGTAGGAATTCTACTCTCAATAATCTTGTCAGATTCAAATCCTTGACAAGGTTTTCTCTCTTCAAGCAACTTGTAATCCTCGTCAAACAATGTACATTCATAGCATGGCCCATTTTTCGACCAGAATGTTCGTGCCCAGCCATACAAACTTGTCATAGCTCCATCAACCCAGGGCACACCTACTTTTGCACAAGCTTTGTTTATCGCTACTCGAGCAGCTCTACTGTCCACACAAGAAACTATTACATCTAATTGCTTATATACTCCTAATCCTAACTTATTTCGAATATTTCCATGAAATTTTGAAATCTTAATTTCTGGATTTATTTTTTTTATTGCAGTTGACGCAACATCAACTTTTCTCTTTCCTGCATCCTCTCGTCGAAATAAAATCGATCTACTCAAATTTGATATTTGAACCTCATCGAAATCTGCTAAAAATATATTTCCAACCCCCATTAGAGCCAAATTTTTGACAACCTCATTGCCTAATGCACCAACACCAATAACACCTACTTTAGCTTTTTTTAATAAGTTATTATCCCACCAGGAAATATTTTTTAAAGCATTATCACGATCACGATCAGGATCAGTAATTATTATTTTTTCTTGATGTTTTTTCATTCCCTGTAATTTCACTCCCCCTCATATGGTTTACTATTTTTAACACGTATTACGGAAGAATTAGTATTCTCTGCTGGAACCAGCAATGTTTTTTTTCTCAAAACCCGTACCGAACTCACTTCAATCTTTTTTCCCATGAAAGGAAATATTCGTATTATTGAATTTCTTTTGAAATCATCTTGAAGTAAGACGGCTAACTCGTATAAATTTCTATTTTCTGATATACGCCAATCATTTTCAACTGTGGCTTTTATTAAATCTTTGACTGTTTCATCACCTTCACGAAATGCAAAAGAAATGGCTCTTTTACTAATTTCAATAATTTCATGATTTCCTTGAATAACCCATTCTTTTATCTTATTTAGTGCTTTTCGGGCAAATTGGTTACCAAGCCTGATAGATTCTTCAAATATAATAAAACTACTAATAATATTTTCATAGTTAGAAACGAAAACCTTTCCATTTTTTGACCCTTCAATTATTCGGAAATAAGCATCAACACTTGTTTTCTTTCGATTTAAACTTTCGCCTAATAACCAATCATCTATTAACATTGCCATAATATCAATAAAATCTCTTTTGGATATTGCAGCTAATGCATGAGCTACAGCACTACGCACAAAAGGTTTTGAATCCTTTGCCAAAAAGTATAATAACTCAATAGAAAAATCTTTAAAGGATTGAATAAAATACAATCTTTCAACAACGGCCGCAACAGTCCATCTCTTTCGGGAATTTGGGCTTTTACTCCATTCTTCTAAGAGGTTTTGAACTTTTTGATCTTGATCTTGATCTTGATCACTGCCTATTGTCCGAAGGGCGTATGCAACACTAGCTCTAATTGTTGCTTTTCGATCAGTTGCCCAACCTGATAGAATGCTCTCAACATTTCTCCAAATCCATTGAACTTTCCCTATCTCCCCAATCCCACTAGCAATACTTATTCTTAAATCAATATTTGACGAGGGTTTACTCTCATAATTACTAATAAGAAGATCAGAAAATGTTCTTAAAAACTTTTCAAATGAAAAAATATATGAACTCTTTATTTGTTCAATAACATAGTCAAGAAATATTTGATTTTCAAAAACCAAAGATCCAACTTCTGTAATATAAGTATTTGTTCCCTCTTGATATTCTTGCAAAGAATAGTTTAATGGGGCTAGGATTTCAACTTGATTTTTTTGTAATAATGTAATTGCGTTACAATAAATATCCCATAATCTTTCTACTGGTAAATCTTGGAAAAGGCCGACAAACATTGCAAAATATTTATAATTGATTTTTAGTTTATCAAACCAATTTTTAGATTCAGCAATTGAATCTTTTACAAGAACTAATATTTCTAATAACTCTGCTTTGCTATCTGGCTGGGTTTCCTTTAATTTCTGAACAAATCTATTTACATCAAAATAATTTTTCAGATTCTCTTGAATTTCAGGGGTTTTTGTTATTAAACCTTTTACTTTGGGAGCTATCTTATAATACACCAGATGATTTTGAATGGATTCAAGAATTTCCAATTGGTTAGGCATTCTATGATTAAATGTATATAATGGATCAATTCCTAAATCATTAACATAATCCGTATCTGATGTAATAATCGCATAACTATTTTTCTCTTCGAGCATTTGCCCTATCTGAGAAATATTTCTTTCCATTTCAGAAAGAATAAGACCTGGTACTAAGAATCCATCATTTACTAAAAATACTCCACTACTTGGACAATCGGGATCCTCTAAAAAATCAGCAAGCGAAGCACTTTCACTAAATCTAAGTATCCAAAAATCTTCAATTTCAGGTAAATCCAAAGCCAATTTAATAGCAGTTGTCCTTTTCCCGCTTTTTGGATCGCCAAATAAGATTAATATACGATTTTCAATAAGTCTCTGTAATGCTTTTGGATAATTTTCATCTTGTACAAAGACCTCTGAGATTTTATTAATTTGATTAGGATGTGGTGGAGAAATCTTTATCCCTTGATTGGGAAAACTAATATTTATTAAATCTCTGCCGGCTATTGAAACAGTAGATTTTACGCTTCTAACTTTTATATCAGTCTGAGATAATAATTCTTCTTCTTCTTCTTCAGTAATCTCATCTTCTTCTAATTGATGATTATCTATCAATTCACTAATATCATCATCCAGTTCTTCTAAATCTTCCATTAAAAATCCCTCCTTCATTCACTCTAAAAGCTAAATACCAAAACCATTTTTAGAGACTGTATCAATCATTCTCTTAATATTCTCCAAATTATCAGGCTGTATTGCAACCAAAGCTATGATGTTTTTCAATGAAATGATAAGATCAGTTACCTTCTTCAAGTTTGGCTTTTTTTTCTTTTTTTCTTCTCTAAGCCCATTCATAATTTTCGCAATTTTTTCTTTATGCTTGTTTCCTACTTCTGCTAGCAATATTTTCTCAAGACTATCCAACCCTTTTTGGAAATTATTTGAAGAAAATATAATATCATCTCGTGCAACAACTTTTGCTTTTGCTCCTGAAGTTCCCTTTAGTTTTATTTCCGTTTCACCTACAGATTCTGGAGAAACATAGTCGGATGGAACATTCCTCAATTTATCACGAGCGATTATTTCAACGTCGCTATTATCAAGATTGATATCAATTACAGTCTTTGACTTTTTTTGCTTCTTATTTTTTGTCATAATGGCCTCCTATTTCTTTATACTTTAGCACATATTTAAAAATATTCAAAATTTATTTCTTTAAAATTTTTTTATATAAATACACGTTTTCCAAATCATCATCCATTAGATTCTTCTTTTTGGGCCCCACCTTATTCCCCATTTTTCCACCGAATTCTTTCATTTTTATTTTCTGAATCATTATATTCGTAAAATCCTTGTAATTTCCTTATATTACTATTTTTTTTATCATTAATAAAAAAACCAGCGGAATATCTCACAGGATCAACTACAATTCCAACCATCCAAGGTTTATTAAAATATATTTGATGGGATTTCTTATCAACTTGTGAATAAAAAATACCGAATTTTGGATGACTATGATACCAACCTACTATTCTCAATGAAGTATATTCTTCTTCCACAATTCTTATCAACCTCGACCAGCTCTGATGCGTAAAAGAATATGTAGCTGCGCTACTTTCTCCTAATTTATCTTCTATTGCTCTTTCAATATGTACCAAAAATTTATCAATTCTTTCATAAACTTTTCCAATTAGCAGACCACCTACCTCTTTATCATATGAAGAATTAGCATGCTGCATAATTGTGTCATAAGCTTGATACGAAATTACAGCATCAAGTGTTTCATTCTCTGGATTCCCCCATAGTTTCAATTTCTCAAAGTCAATAAATTCCGTTTCAGGAATGATACTATGCCGACAAGTATGATTTACAACTCTAATATTAGTTAGTTCTTTTTCAATTACATTTACAATAGTGATATCTTTTTTAATACCTTTTGTTTTGTAAGATGAATTGACTAAAGGTCTTTTATCCACTGGCAACAAATGCATATTCTCCTTCGCCCACTTGTAAGCACCTTTATTATAAGCATCTTCTGTTACTGTGAGATTAAAACCTTCATACCTTATCATCCGAGCACAAAATATCACTAAATTGTCTAAAAACCTTGCAGATGAAATCCATTCATCTCCTATACATACAATTCCACTTGAAGAAACATTAGGATGATAAAGTTTTGTCTTGAAGTAAATCTGTGGCTTGGACATCGGATAATCTGGTACTAATATTATTTCTAATTCATGATGCTCAGAATATTGCACTTCAGATCCTTCAATTGATTTGACCCCCTTACAGGTAAATCCAATCACATACTTCATTGGTGGGTTACCAGTCTTTCCCAAGATTGATATGTATGGACTATTTTGCACTAATTTATTTAATAATCTGTAATCTTCTTCTAAGCGAACTTTACGAGTTCTTGAATTTGTCATAATAAGTCCTCCTCTATGCTACAACCGGTATTAGTAGAATCCACAGGCAATCTTCTGGCAATGTCGCAAATAAAGTGATAAAAAATTATATCTGGGAATCAATTTATTCTAAGATAAAGATCCGAAAACCAACATTGAAATTAGAATCAAAAGGCAAATTTCTGCTTCGGTATGCACAATGAACATCTTCAGCATCGCTAATAAACGACCCACCACGCAATGCAAAAGCATCTAAATCTTTATTATAAAAATTTCCTTGCCACTCCCAGACATTTCCTGACATCTCCAATAAACCGTATGGGTAACTAGGTTGTGTTGACATTTCAACGTAACCAAATCAAAGCACCGACAAAACTAAGAAATCCAAGATACCTGGAGGCTAGTTTCTCAAAGCGAGAGAATACTCGGCGATAATGTTTCATTTTGCCAATCAAACATTCAACTGCATGACGTTCTTTGTACAAATATTTGTCATATTCTCTCTGCTGCTTCCGGTTTGCTCTCGGCGGAATGACGGCAATGGCACCGCAGTCTTCAACACACCCTAGAAAATCTTGCGCATCATAGGCCGTGTCCGCAATCACATACGCACTCTGATAGCCTTTCACCAGTTCGGGAGCCTGTGTAATATCATGCCGCTGTCCAGCTGTCAGCCGAAAACGCAGCGGATTGCCTAGTGCGTCCACATTGACATGGATTTTGGTGCTGAACCCGCCTCGGCTGCGCCCTAACGCTTGTGCTTGCTGTCCGCCGTTTTTTTCAACGCTCCCGCAGCACATGGATGTGCTCTCACTATGGTGCTATCCAGTGACATCCATTCCATATCTGGATCATCCACAAACTCCTGATGCAGATCGTCCCAGATGCCTTTCTCACACCAGCGTGCAAAGCGTTTGTAGACACTATTCCAGTTACCATAGGCTTTCGGCAATAGTCGCCACTGTGCACCAGAGCGAGTGATCCATAAAACACCTTCTACAAATTGCCGACAATTTTCTTCCTTGCCTGCATACGCATTTGGATGCGCTTTCAGAAATTGGTAAATTTTCTCCCATTCCTGCTCTTTCAGTGTGATTGTCTTTTCCATTCCTTTATTCTAATTCAAATGTCAACACAACCTAGTTGGGACTAACCAACCGCGATATTTGAAATCCACTGTGGACCGGGTCTGTCTACAAACAACTAATCCACGCCATAAAAATGATGGTGAAAATACTCTCAAGACCCAGCCTAATCTGTGGGAGAAGGCATAAATGTATTCAACAAATAACCTTCCCCCTAATTTGGCTAATTTTATTGCAGAAAACACTGTCAGTGATCAACCATACGGGCTACTGTACCCTCTGCAGGACAAAACTCCCCTAGTCATCGGTCTCATAAGCACTATCCAGCCGAAAATTCTATCACTTGTTAAAAATGAACTTGAAGGTCTTTACGCATCTGAATTTCCTAAGATTTGGCAAATAAAACCTACATGGGAACTATCACCCATGCTCAAGTTCGGACTCCGTCTACTTTCGATCCCTACAGGGGGGCATATTCTGCCAATGATATATGAAAATGCATTGAGCATTGCTATATCAACAAAAGCAGAAGACGGTGATGTTGGTGGTGTATTAAAAGGTGCAACTGCGCCGCTGCTGAGTCTGACTGGAAAAATGAAATTTACTGAATGGGAAAATTTGGTATTCGCCCAAAACACACCAGATGAGACTTTAGATGTCGTCTTAATGTATCTTCGCTCGATTTTCCCGCTCGGTTCTGACCGCTATCGGGAATACAGCACAAAAATAATTCGACTTTTTAATATCGAACCTCCCGAGTTTCAAGGTACTCGGGAGGGTAGTCCCACAGGCCCCCAGAAAAATCCTTCCAAAACAGCATCAAGAAATAAAAGTATGCAGTACAGCCAAACCTATGACGATGATTTAGAAGAAGTACCAGATGACGATCCTCGCCAAAAAGATTTTAAAAAAGCTTCGGAAGCGTATGAAAAAGAACTCAACCCAAATTACAAGGTCTCTGAAGAAAACACTATTCTTTACTATGAACCTTTTCGTTTTGCACAGTTTGTAAATCCTACACTTTCATCAATCGGCATTCCACGCTGGATCGAGATCGCCGCAATATTGGTATCGCTGGATACGCTACCCTCTCCCCTCCGGGAACAAGCCACTGCTGTGCTTATGCTAGGAATCTGCGTCGGCTGGACGACTCAACTAAAAAACGCTGTTGTGATTACAGATAATGCCACAGAACTGCAGGATAACATCCTAGGTATTTATTTAGACGGCTAGTCCATATCAAACCTGCTGTCACCGTCGGCCGTCCTGATTGGTACGATCAAGACCAGGCAAAACTGGACGATCATCTATTAGCCCACGAATACAGCACGACTAGTTACCGCCTTACACTGCCCCAAACCCGCCGTGACTGTCTGCTAGCTGTGCTGCCACATGCTGACAATGGACATCTATTTCCAAATGACAGCTACGAGCGAGCAATGACAACCCTAAACGATTTGCTACTCGAAAAAATCCCATCCGCAGAAAAAATCACCCCAGGTCGGTTAGGACAATTTTTCCATGCTGCAGCAAATGATATTGGACTATCATGGGCTGTTCGTTATGTCATTTGTGGTCGGCCACGATCTCATCACAAAATGGCGATCAATTACACTCTGCTCAATCACAACTCTGTTCAAAAAATCCTAAATCACTATACCAATAATATCATCGAACAAATTACAGATTGTGTGGCTAATAATCTTGATCGATTCGGAACCAAAGGGCTACCTAACTGGATCAAAACATCAAATGTTTTCCCCGATCATACAGAAGGATATTCCGCCTCTTGGTCCACACCAAAGCTCGATCTGATAATCGACATCCTTACTTTGATTCAAAATAAGCTCTCCAACTCCGATCAAACTGAAATTGAACACCACAACTGGCAGGTGCGGTTGGCAGCAATCTCTGGAGCCATCCTGATGGCAATGCGGGATTTTGATGTCGATGGACTGGATATTTCCTCCAACCAACCACTATCCGGCAGCAGTCTCGCCCAAAAAACCAAAAAACGAAAGGATGAAGAGGAATCCTGGATCGAATTTATCATTCCAGATATCCTGCAACCGCTATGGTGGGAGACCATGGCATCATCCGCTGCTCACGATCACGAAAGCAAAGGTACGTTGTGCTTATTAGACAATGATTGCAAACCATACCTGTTCAAACTCCAAGATGAGTTAGATTTTTTAACAATCAGCCTTGGACTCCCAGGCGTCTCCATCCGGGCATACGGTCTGCGCCATCTGGGACGAACTCTGCTGCACGATGCCGGCTTGTCGGATGCTGATCTGGCTCTGATGATGAATCACTGGAGTAATGGTTATGAACGCTGGAATGCTGTGCGGAATGGTGCTAATTTTATTGGATTCAAGGAGCGCTACAACGCGGCCTGTCAAATCGTCGCAGAACGCTTGGGGCTTTTGCCAGAAAGGTGGGCATCATGATTTCTCCTCCCAATGGACGCCGACGAGAAAATATTTCCGAATTACTAAATCCATATGCCCTAAGCATTCTGCCGGAAATTCCCTATTGGCAGCTAGTCCAACTGTGCCTGGATGACTTAGTTCCACCAACTGTTCCTGGGGATTTTACTCCCCAGGAACGCGCCTATGCTCGCTTTTCGTTTTTGGCTATGTCGCTATTAGGCAACTGCTGCTGGCCCAAGACAGACCTTTGGCTAAGCCGTTTGACAATTGGTGATATTGATCACATCCTACATATCAAAAACGGACATCCACCTTTTCTAATTGAAATTCGACAAGAAATGCCATATCCAATTTATATCGATGAATGTGTTGAACATGCATTGATGCTGAACCTAACCGCTTGCATGAGGGACGATTCGATCAAAAAAAAATGTATTAAGATCAATTCCCCTTGACACCCCATTGGCACCAAATCCCAACGCCGCTCGCGATCTAATTGAGAAGTATTTCGAAGCCACCACAAAACCAGTCGGAATGAGCAAGGATGTCACCCTACCGGACTACTTAGCAACTGGTCGTTGGCTGATGACTAGGATTTACCCTCTTGACGTTATCTACGCCACATTGGGGGGGATTGACGCTACCGCTCCTCCTATCAGCCAACTACTGCGGGATGAGGCCAACAAGTTAATGGATGCACTTGAGCTACTAGTAGGGGGCCACAATGGGTAGCCGCAAAACACACAATGACTCCGCCGTTGACCTACTACTGGAATTGCGCACAAACACCTATCAGCAGACTGATAATCAAGAGCGTGTCCGGGCCACTTTGGAAGAACTTGGCCGCATCGACTCACCATATCGATCAATCATCACTGACATGCTGGAATGGCTGAAAACGATCGGGGAGGACAGCACAGTCCACCACCACCTGGATCAACTGGTTATGGCAATTGAAAATATCTCACCTGAGATGAGCCTGGTCGAATGGTTAGGCGAAATGGACACAGATGAACTGATGCCTGAAGGAAAAGGCGATAACGATCTTAGCGCGTATTTCAGGGTACTCCGGGCACTATGGGAACACCACATGCCGGAAATATCCACCCCTGAGGATCTCAATTACAAAGGTCAAAAAACACTATCTTCTCATCCTATCATCACCCCCATTCATATCAACCGGTTGATGGATTTAGTGGAAGGAAATTTCACAGGTCCAATTGGCGGGAGTCAGATCACACCTGCCGATGATGTCACTTGCTGGATCCTCATATCTGTATACGCGCTCCTGAGATACTGCGAATCAGTCCGTCTGAATATCGGTGATGTCTGGATTGAAAACCAGCGACTGACTGTCTATATACCAGACAGCAAAACCGGACTTAGCGCATCTGTGCATAACCCGTTGCCAATAACAGATTCTATTACTGGTTACCTCAATTGGTTTCTTGCCCTCAGAATCAAACAAACCAACAATGACCCCAATGCACCATTTTTTGGCAGCAGCTTTTTGGGGCAACATCAGAACCGATACCATACATTATACAAATGGTGGAAGTCTTTCGGTCTACCGGGCGGGTTGCATGAACTGCGGCGGCTGGGTGCGAACATGGTACGGACACATACCAATCTTAACGTCACCATCAACACCTGCCGCCATACTACCAGCACGAGCGCACCAGAACATTATTTATCTGGGTTATGCGTGCTCCAGTATCGCGGTCTGCGGGATTGGCAAACCGTTCAGAACGGGCTGATATCGCCAACATACTCTGCCAAGGAGCTAGCGGCTGTTCACCATATCAACCGCAATCGGGTCTGCCAGATTCAGAACGAAATAGGCATCACACGGGAACAAGGAAAAAAATTAACGTTGCAGCATGCCCTGTCAATCACCAAACACCGGGTGATTACTGCCCAATACGGCGCCGGAGTGGCTAAAAATGGGTCAAAAATTAAGCCAAATTACCACGATTCCCGAGAGACTCCGAGGAACTCCGAAGTGCATCGAGGGGGGGATTAAGAAACAGCCATGAAAAGCATTTTTATCCCCTTCCGGCTCTATAACGTAAAAGACCTCGCTCCGCTGGTCGGCGTCAGCCCGCAAACACTCTACAACTGGCTGCTCCGCTTCGACCTGCCCCAGGTCCGCTTCGGCGACAACTGCGTCCGAATGGCAGAAGCAGACATCTGGTATCTGTATACACAAACCGGGATTATCGACGGATACTGCCCAAGCGAAGTCCAAGGAAAAATTGACGAGATCGTCAGGCTGCTGGCGGTCGATGTCCCTCTGAAAGATCACTACAATGGCATAGAAGTCACCAAGCTGCTGAGCATCAGTCCCAGTTACGTATCCAAACTCAAGCAGCGCGGCGATCTACGCGCCATCAAACTAGGCGGACGGTTCCTGTATTTGACAAGTGTGATCAATGCCCTGGTGGGGCAATTTCACCAGGGGCCAGATTCTCTCTCACGGTATAATAGAGCAGAAATATCAGTGCACCTTAATAACTCAATAGGCAGAGCCGCCGCTTATTCACAGTCCACTACTTATCTTAGGAGTAACCAATGAATAAGAGGCACAATTTTTACACCAATCACAAGCAAGGGGGATTACTGTGAATGGACGACGCGATAACTACGACGGCACTATTTATGAAATCGAAAATGGCCGCTTTCGCGCCCAGATCCAGATCAACGGCAAGCGCAAAAGCAAGAACTTTCCGGACCGCAAGTCGGCAAAAGAATGGCTTAATGAAATGCGCAAACGTTCATCTCGAGTCGTTGCCAACCGCGGCATTGAGCTCACTTTCGAAGATTATGTGACCATCACCTGGCTGCCAATTATGAAAAAGAAGCGCTCGGTCAACTACTATAACGACTGTAAGCGAAGGTTAGAGCGCGATCTTCTGCCCGTATTTGGCAAATATCCGCTGGATGAAATCACGCCCTACGATATCCAAGAATACATCAACGAGCAGTTGGAAGATGGACGCGGCACCCGAGCCCTTCAGCTGGATTTCAGCTGTCTGAGGAAGATTCTGAACGATGCCATCAAAGCTCGGCATATCGAATATAACCCCACACACGGGGTGATCATGCCTACCCATAAAAAAACGAAGTTCGTCCCGCTCACTCCCGATCAAGCCCGGACACTCATTCTGTACATGGAACAGATCAAACACCCCCTACGTTTCCTGTTCACATTTTTGATACACACCGGTTTACGAATTGGTGAAGCGATTGGACTGGATTGGTCGGCAGTCAATTTTGAAGAAGGCACGATCAAAATTGTTCGCCAGCTTCAGCCAGATCCCGGTGGGGGGTACTGGCTAACTCAGCTAAAGACCGAGGAATCCAACCGGATAATCTTGATGTCAAAAGCCACATTCAACCTACTGCTCAAGCAGAAAGAACTGCAAGACAAGCAGAGGAAATACATTGAAGAGGATACAGACCTTTTGGAATGGCATGATCCGCCGATCACATTGGACGGCACGCCAGATGGTCTTAAGCCTAATTTAGTATTCACCTCAGAGGTTGGCTCACCGCTGGACAAATGCAACTTAATCAAGCGACTACACCGAATTCTAGATGAATGCGGGCTGCCCCACATCCGCATTCATGATCTCCGCTATACCGCTGCCACCATCTGGCTCTCAGAAGGCATTGAACTGTTCAAAGTTTCCCGCCTGCTCGGTCATGAAAGCATCACCACCACAGCCGATATCTACGGTCACCTGTATGTAGAGGATCAGCGCGAAGCTGTCGATAAAATGGAAGAAGTGCTTGAATTGATCGAGATCGACTTCGAGACCGTTTTTCAAACTGCCCAAAAATGCCCCCGAATGACGTCATAACATCTGCATAAAGGCTGTTTTTGCTACAATAAACAGAGACTTTCCGAGAGGAAAGTCTCTGTTTTGGTGGTGACCCCAGAAGGACTCGAACCTTCAACCTAACGATTAAGAGTCGCTTGCTCTGCCAAATTGAGCTATGGGGCCGGGTTTATAGCAAAAGGTATTATACCTAATACGGCGGTGGTGTCAACCACAACCCAGCCCTCGAAATAGCCGTGCCCCTTCCCAACAGCAAACTTTCCAGAAACGATATAATTAACCTTAGTGACCGCTGGGGTGAGGATAAACAACGTCAACACAACGCCAAAACAGCTGTGCGCAGCCCCAGGGGTTCGCCTGGAACTTTTAGCCTCGCACCAGCGTTATATCCTCAGATAACTTATGAACCATGTCCATTGGAGGAGAAGTCTCATGGCCCAAAAATCTCGCCTATCCGTATTATTAGGTATCATTTTGGTACTGGCTGTCATCGCTGCCCTTGTTTTTGCCATTGTCCTCATCTCGCAAAACCGGCAGGGCAGCCAGCCCACCGACCCAGATGCCAATCCCCCCCTCGTCGATTCGCAGGGGAGCAGCAATTTTCCCTCTCAGGCCGTTTCTGTCGATACGGATGGTGAAGATGGGGAAGATGAAGAACCCGGCTTCTCTATCACCCTCAGCGACGGGCAAGCCCAAGACCAGCAGACCGAACCGGTCACCCTGGTCACCGGGGAATCCCTCACCCAGGAAGAGATTGCGGCCATTCTGGCGCGTCTGCCGGAGTTAGAGGTCAATGAAGAAGACCAGGTCGAGTTCAAGCTCCCTGGCGACCCCATCCCCCCGCCGCGCCCTGGCAGCACCATCGACCAGGTCTTCCCCTATGACGGCGAAGACCTGCCCCCCGAAGGTGTCGAATCTGGTTCTCTGGAAGTCCTGCGCTATTCGCCCGAAGGCGATGTGCCTATTGCACCTACCATCAATGTGACTTTCAACCAGCCGATGGTGCCCCTTGCCACCCTGGCGCGGCTTGCTGAGGAAGATGTCCCCGTGCAGATCGACCCCGAAGTGCCCGGCACCTGGTCATGGATTGGTACCCGCACGCTCTCCTTCCATTTTGATTCCGAATTGATCGACCGCCTGCCGATGGCGACCGAATACACCGTCACTATCCCCGCTGGCACGCAGTCTGTGTCCGGCAGCGAGCTGGCGCAAACCGTCACCTGGCAGTTCCGCACCCCGGCCCCCACGCTCACCAGTTATTACCCTTTCGACGGCCCGCAAGATTTAGAGCCGTTCATTTACGTCGAGTTCGACCAACGTGTCAACCCCCAGGAAATGCTTGGCTCGATCATCGCCACAGCCGACGGCAAAGCCTTCGAGATTGCTCTCTCGGCTGAAGACGCCTACCAGGAAGAAGAAGCCATCACCCGCCGGGTGGAAAACGCCGCCGAAGGGCGCTGGCTGGTCTTCCAGGCCGTAGAGCCGCTCCCCAAAGATTCAAACATTCAGATCACGATTGACGCCGGTGCCCCCTCGGCCGAAGGCCCCATCCGCACCAACCAGCCGCAAAGTTTCAGCTTCTACACCTATGCGCCCCTCAAAGTGGAGGAGCACGGTTGTTCCTGGTATGGGGACGACTGCTATCCGCTTGCGCCTTTCTATATCCGTTTCAACAATCCTATTGACCTGGAAGTCTATGATGATTCGATGATCGCTATCGATCCTGTCATTCCCGGCGCCACTGTTTCCATTTATGGCAATACCATCAATATCCAGGGTGCCACCGAAGGCCGCACCAACTACTATGTCACTGTCGATGAAAGCCTCACCGACACCTTTGGCCAGCAGCTTGGCCGCGATGAAAAACTGACTTTCAAAGTGGGGAAAGCCGAGCCGGTATTGGTCGGCCCGGACGAAACCTTTATCACCCTCGATCCATCCTCGGTCACCCCGCAGCTGTCTATGTATAGCATCAACTACGACCGCCTGGATGTGCAGATTTACGCCGTGGAACCCGCCGACTGGCCGGATTTCCAGACCTATATGCAAAACTACTACCGCACCGACCAGCCGTCTACGCCTCCCGGTCAGTTGGTGATGGATGAAACGCTCAAACTGGATACGCCCAATGATGTTCTTACCGAAGTGGGGGTAGACCTCAGCCCGGTGATGGACGGAGATTCCGGTCACTTTGTCGTTATTGTCAAACCGCCCAAAGGTTTCTTTGAAGACGAACACTATTGGGAAACGGTGCTGGTTTGGGTGCAGGTCACCGAGATCGGCTTAGACGTTTTCTCCGACCAGAACGATATCTACGCCTGGACCACCAGCCTGGATACCGGCGCTCCCCTCGAAGGAGTGGATATCCTCGATGACAGCGGCGAAATGATGGGTTCCACCGGCCCCGATGGCCTGGCGCAGTTTGTTCTCCCCAAGGGCGGCACCCAATACGTGCTTGCCCGCCAGGGTGAGGATACTGCCATGCTGCTGCGTTCTCCCTATGCCTACGATGAGCGCGGCTGGGAATCGTTCAGCCCGCCCAATACCCTCAGCTGGTATGTCTTTGACGACCGCAGCATGTACCGCCCTGGCGAAGATGTGCATTTCAAAGGCTGGGTGCGTCTGATGGAACAAACCCCCTCCGGCGATATCGGCTTGCTGGGTGATAGCTTGCAGTCGGTCAACTATCAGGTGGTCGGCCCGCAGGGCAACGAAATTGCCACGGGCACTGCTGAGGTAGACGCGTGGGGTGGCTTCGATTTTTCGCTCACCCTCCCCGAACAGGTCAATCTGGGTTATGCCAGCGTGTATTTCAATGCGGTTGGCAGCCTGAGCGGCAATATCACCAACATTGACTACTACCACGATTTCCAAATCCAGGAATTCCGCCGCCCAGAGTTTGAGGTCACTGCCCGCAACGAGACCACCGGCCCTTACTTTGTCGGTGATGATGCGGTGGTGGCCGTAGAAGCCGCTTACTATGCCGGCGGCCCGCTGCCCAATGCCGAAGTGAACTGGACGGTTTCTTCCAGCCCCACTAACTACCAGCCGCCCAACTGGCCTGATTTCAGTTTTGGCACCTGGACGCCCTGGTGGTACTACGGCGGCTATTATTGGGAAGATGATGTGTACTACGGTGATGGCGGTTCCTACGACTATCTTTCCGGTTATACCGATGCTACCGGTAATCACTACCTGGATATGACCTTTGACAACACTGGGGAACCCCGCCCGCAAAGTGTGGTCGCCGAGGCGTCTGTGATGGATGTCAATCGGCAGGCCTGGGCCGGTTCTACCAGTTTGCTGGTGCACCCCGCCGACTTATACGTTGGCATGCGCACCGAACGCTACTTTGTCGAGCGCAATACCCCCATTGATGTTGAACTGATCGTCACCGATCTGGATGGCAGCGCGGTTGCCGATAAAGACATTATCGTCACCGCTTCTCGCTTGCAGTGGAAGTACCAGCAGGGCAGCTGGCAAGAAGTGGAAGTGGAGCGCCAGGAATGTCTGGCGGTCTCCCAATTCGAGCCGGTTACCTGCACTTTCGAGACGCCCATCGGCGGCAAGTACAGCATCACCGCCACCATCACCGATGACCTCGACCGGCAGAACCAATCCAACATCACCCGCTGGGTCAGCGGCGGCCAACTGCCCACCACCCGCAAGGTGGAACAGCAAGAAGCCACCCTTATCCCCGATAAAGAGACCTACCAACCCGGTGATACTGCCGAGATTTTGGTGCAGTCTCCCTTCAGCCCCGCTGAAGGCCTAATGACCGTTACCCGCAACGGCGTGCTCTACACCGAACGCTTTGTGATCGAAGAAGATACGACTACCTTGCTGGTACCGATTGAAGATGCTCATATCCCCAACCTCAACATCCAGGTGGATTTGGTCGGTGCTACCGCGCGTACTGATGAACGCGGCGATGTGGTCGAGGATGCCCCCGACCGCCCTGCCTATGCAAGCGGGTCTCTCACTTTGCAAATCCCCCCGATCAGCCGTACGCTGAGTGTGGAGCTTGACCCCAGGGAAACCGAAGTGGCCCCTGGCGACTCAACCACGCTAGATATAGTCCTCAAAGATGCGGAAGGTGCGCCGGTTTCGGATGCATCCCTTGCCGTTGTAGTTGTCGATGAATCGATTTTAGCCCTCACCAACTACCAACTCGCCGATCCTCTTTCCGTTTTCTACT
This sequence comes from Anaerolineales bacterium, assembly GCA_963675375.2. Taxonomy (GTDB): domain Bacteria; phylum Chloroflexota; class Anaerolineae; order Anaerolineales; family UBA11579; genus UBA11579. The sequence continues at coordinate 1,285,700 of OY776212.2, forward strand.
ACACACGCCCCTCCAACTTCACCAGTGTGTACGGCCGCAGCAGCATTATCCTGGTAGACCCGCAGGCATTAGCCGCTGCTACTCGTACGGTGGAGACCCAGGCTGTGAATGGGGGTGGCATGGATGATGCAGTGGAAGAAGAAGCCATGATGGAAGCGCCTGCCATGGAAGCAGCCGATATGGACATGGCAATGGATGAAGGAGCAAAAGCCACCAGTGATGGTTCGTCCTCGTCTTCTCCCATCGCCATCCGAACAGATTTCAACCCACTGGCCGTGTTTGCCCCCGCTGTCCGCACGGACGAAGACGGCACTGCCAGTGTGCGTGTTTCCTTACCCGATAACCTTACTCGCTACCGCATCATGGTAGTGGCGGTGGATGAAAGCGGTAAACGCTTTGGCTCGGCTGAAGCCAGCCTGACCGCCCGCCTGCCGCTGATGGTGCGCCCTTCCGCTTCCCGCTTCCTTAACTTTGGCGACCAGTTTGAAATGCCGGTTGTGCTCCAAAACCAGACCGATGATGACATGACCGTGGAAGTGATCGCCGATGCCGCCAATCTCAACTTTACCGCAGACACCGGCCTGCGGGTGACCATCCCGGCCAACGACCGGGTGGAGGTTCGCTTCCCCGGCACCACCGACTCGGCCGGCACGGCGCATGTCCGCTTTGCCGCTGTCTCTGGTGCTGATGCAGATGCCGCCGTGGTTAGCTTACCGGTCTACACCCCGGCTACCACCGAGGCTTTTGCTACCTACGGCGTGATTGATGAGGGCGCTGTGTTGCAGCCCCTTGAAACCCCTGAAGGTGTCATTCCCGTCTACGGCGGCCTGGAGGTCACGACATCCTCCACCGCTTTGCAATCCCTCACCGATGCCGTGCTTTACCTGGTCAGCTACCCGTTCGATTGCTCCGAGCAGATTGCTTCCCGCATTCTCTCGATTGCCTCCCTGCGGGATGTGCTCACCGCCTTTGAGGCCGAAGGGCTGCCTTCCCCGGCAGAGATGGAAGCCAGTGTGGTCGGCGACATTGAGGAACTGGCCCGCTTGCAGAACTATGACGGCGGTTTCCCCTATTGGCGCCGCGGCAACGACTCGATCCCCTTCAATACCGTGCATGTGGCCTATGCCTTACAGCGTGCCCGCATGATGGGCTTTGATGTCCCCGATGACATGTGGCAGAACGTACTCTACTATCTGCAAAATATCGAGGATTACTATCCCTCCTGGTACAGCGAGCGTGTCCGCCAGACGATCAGCGCCTATGCTTTGTTCGTCCGCATGCAGATGGATGACCCGGACGCCGCCAAAGCCTATGCCCTCTACAACGATGCGCCCATCGAAGAATTCTCCCTGGAAGCCGTTGCCTGGATGTGGCAGGTGTTGGGCAGCGACCCGCAGTACGCCGATGCCGTCGATACCATCCGCCGCCATGTCAACAACCAGGCGGTCGAAACCGCCGGGGCGGCTAACTTCACCACCGGCTACGATGACAGCGCCTATGTCCTCCTGCACAGCAACCGCCGCACCGATGCCCTTCTGCTGGATGCCCTGATTGCCGACAACCCGCAGTCAGACCTGATCCCCAAGGTGGTCACCGGCCTGCTGGCCCACCGCACCGCCGGGCGCTGGTACAACACCCAGGAAAATGTGTTTGTCCTCCTGGCCCTAGACCGCTACTTCAATACTTTTGAAAGCGTCGAGCCGGACTTCGTCGCCCGCTTGTGGATTGGCGAAACCTACGCCGGCAGCAGCACCTTTGAAGGGTACTCTACCGACAGCTACCAGCTGGATGTGCCGATGAGCTATCTGGTGAATACCGAGGAAGAGCAGCAGGACATCATCCTGCAGAAAGACGGGGACGGCCGCCTGTACTACCGTTTGGGCTTGCGCTATGCCCCCGCCGATTTGAAGCTCGACCCGGTCGATATGGGCTTTGTCGTCCAGCGCCAATACGAAGCGGTGGATGACCCCGAAGATGTCTACCAGGATGAAGATGGTGTTTGGCATATCAAAGCCGGGGCACGCGTCCGTGTGCGTGTCACCATGGTGGCCGATAACCGCCGCTACCATGTCGCCCTGGTCGACCCGCTCCCCGCTGGACTGGAGATCATCAATCCTGCCCTGGCCGTTTCCGAAACAGTCCCACCAGACCCCAACGACGATCAGCCCAGCTTCTGGTGGTGGTGGGGAACCTGGTACGAACACCAAAATCTGCGCGATGAGCGAGCCGAAGCCTTTACCTCGCTGCTGTGGGATGGGGTTTATGAATACACCTATGTCACCCGAGCCACCATGCCCGGCACCTTTGTCGCCCCTCCGGCCAAAGCCGAAGAAATGTACTCCCCAGAGGTGTTTGGCCGCAGCGCCAGCGACATCGTTATCGTCGAATAGCCACGCTGTATCCTCCATAAACCAAAGCCTCCCGGAATTATTCCGGGAGGCTTTTTACTCTTTTGGGAGTTGAGGGTTGAAGCAAGGAAACAAAAAACACCGGCTAGGTGGAGGTTGAAGGAAACTTTATAGGGAGAAAAATAAAGAATAGCAGTAACGAGGAGATTAAAAAACATTGCCCGATGTCTTGCAAAGTAAATAAGGTAGTCCATGAATATTGAAAAACAGGACATAGATGGCGGATTTTGGGGTGTGCGATTTCGCTTTGCGAATTCGTCGGACATCACTATGTCCCGGCGGGGGGTGGAGGGGGCGACGTCGCCCCCTCCGGGAAACATAAAGACATAGGGAGAAATTCTCAATCGACAGATCGAGAAAAAAACCAAGTGCTTTGGTTTGAATGAAATAAAAGTTGGGGGGTTAAGGTAGGGCAAGGAATAGAGGTTTACGGAAAATCACAGGTGCTGTTGTTTTGTTGACTATGATTTTATACTGTTGAATCTACACTTTTGGCTTTTTACCAGGCTGAAAACCCTACATCTCGTGCTGGGGCGAGGCCGCCCCAGCATGGGGGCTCGCCCGCAAATTTATGTAATGCTAACCTTCACGCCAGATGTCAAAACGATCCCGCGAAACCTCTCATCCAAAACCTAAAAATGTACCCATTGCTGGTCTTTCTAGGATTACATGTTTCTCACGTTGTATTTAGCTAACAACATCCATCAAAAAAATTTCCATCTCGTGCAGGGGCGAGGCCGCCCCAGCATGGGGATTCGCCCGCAAACACACCTAATGCCAACCCTCACACCAGATGTAAAAAATGATCCCGTAAAATATGTCACTCGAATAATTGCGCATAGATATAACTCGTTTTTTTCCCCCATATATCCTTTTACTACTTCACCGTCCGATCAAGCCCCTACACCACCACCTGAACGGTGGTGCCATATCCCCCCATTACCCGCTCCAACGGCACCGCTTCCGGGGTCGCCCAGCGGAACAGCCACTTGGCCTCATCATATTTCATATTCACGCACCCGTGGCTCATCTCTGTACCGTAATTATCGTGCCAATAACAACCGTGGAACGCCACCCCGGTCTTATAGAAATACGACACCCACGGCACCCCCGGCAGCTCGTAAGCGTTGATATCTGGGGTGATATTGCCGTCGCCCATGTGGCGTACCGGCATCTTGATCGTCACGTAAAAATCGCCCAGTGGGGTGATCGTAGAAACCCCCGTACTGCCCGGCGCGCGGTGCGGCATGCCGGTAGAGACCGTGGTGTGAAAGACCTCTTCGCCATCCTCAAACGCTGTCACCGTCTGGTTGGTGCGGTTCACCAGGATATGCTTCAACTCTGGCGGTACGTCGGTCGCCAGTGGGCTGACTTCTTCCGGGTCGATCAGGCGCATGTGTTTGGCCGGCAGGTGATAGGTCACCGGGAGCAGGTCATCCTTGATTGCATACCACGGCTCCCCATTCGGCCCATACCCGACATCGTGCACCCAATGCACCGACTGGTAATACAGCCGGTAAAGCGGCTGCCAGCCGTAAAAGGAATTGTTCTCGAACGAAAGGGAGATCGGCACGGTCACTTCTGCCAGCTGCCCGCCTTCGGGAATCGAATAAACTACTTCGTTCAGGTGGGTTTCTATCTGCTGGAGGTGGGCGGTATGCACATAGCCGCCATCGATCACATACCAATGGGGGTTATGTACCGGCCCATAGGGGGAGGTGACTTTCTCGTAAATATTGAGCAGTTCGTCCCGGTGGCATTTCCCCACTTCGTCGCTTTCATAATCAGGCTCTTTATAAATGCTGATCTCGTCCACCGCAACCCGCACGCGCAGGATCGCGTTGGGGGGCAGCAGTCGCCCTGGGGACACTGCTGCCCAATCAAACGCCAAGCTGGTGACCGAAAGGCCGCTCAGCTTGAGAAAATCTCGCCGGGAAAGAACGTTTTTTATGTGCATATCCTTATTTTACACAATTTTTATCCGATTTTGGCGAATTTGATAAAAACTTAATAACCAGGACGAATTTACTCTACTGCGGAGAGTAAGTCCATGTTGATCTTAGCCTGAGCGGTGGCCTGCCCAATCATATGGCCTAAAAATGCCTGTACCAATGCAGAGGTGAAGAATACGCCGACCCCGCATAACACAGAGCCAACTGTGCCCGCTACCATGCTCAACAGCCACACCACCAGCATGGTGATCAAATACCCGCCCAAATTGGCACGCAGCAGTTTCCAGGTGCCGGTAGGCTTGAGCAGTTCGCCAAACGACTCATCGCCGGCCACGCGCACCCACAGCGGGAAAGATAAGACCCCAATTGCCAGGGAATAAAGGATTACCAGACCGATGATACACACGTTGCCAATCGCCAAAATGCTGCCCAGGGTGCCGGAATCTTCCAGCTGGAAGGCAAACATAGCGCCGACCGACATGATTGTGACAATGATGATTGCCGGTAAAGACCAAATAAAAAGTATTGCCATATATTTCAAGCCGGTGACAAAAAATTGTCCGATCTCTTCCCAGCCGGGTAGGGGTTCAGGCTCATCATTGGCCACACGGCGGGCAATTTCCGCCGCCCAACCGGTTACAGCAATTGCGCCGATCCCGGTGAGCAGTAAGACGGCTGCAATCGCGATTTTTTTCAACCAATCTGCATCTTCCCAGATGAAGGTAAAAGTTTTTTCTAAATCCATATACGTATCTCCTGTTACTTCTAAGTAGAATGATTACGCCGCTCAATATAGCATAACCGCTTTATATCATCAAGAAAATGGGGGATTGCCTGTAGTAAAAACCATAGAAATTACGATGTAGACTCCGTAAAATCTTTCATGTCGCGTATCAGGGGAAAGTGGTACACATCGTGCGGTAGTTTAGGGGAAATACAAAGTTTTTTGGAGTGAGGGTAAAAAAGAAAAAATTACATTTTTCCCACGATGTCTAAATATAAGGGAACAACTTTGGGTAATAAAATCGAACGGAGTTCGATCAAATAAAAAAAGAGGCGTTCCATGGAACGCCTCTTGGGTGTTACTGTCTAGTTAGTGTTGCTTACTCGCCGTAGCCAGTGCTGATGGAACCATCAAGCAGACCAGCTTCGATTGTTGACAGACTGTCCTTGATGTCCTGAGAGATCTTGGAGTCAAAGTCATGGAAGGGGGCCAGCCCGGCACTACCGAAGAACAAGCCAGAGGGAGCATTCCCAGCGGCGTACAGGTCAACGATGTCAACGATTGCGGGGGTGATCAGTTTCATTGCGCTGGAAACCAGGCAGGGGTGTGCTTCGGGGACGGTTAACCATTGGTCACTGTCCACACCGATGCAGTACACGCCTTCGTAGCCAGCAGCTTCGATGATCGCACCGTTACCGGTCTTGCCGCCAGCGCCGAAGAGAACGTCTGCGCCATTGTCAATTGCCTGAGCGGCAGTGGTGGCGCCCCATTCCGGGTCGGTGAAAGCCACATCCATACCACCGGGGTGGTAAGTGGAGATTACGGTGATGTCGGGGTTGATGTAGAGTGCACCAGCCTGGTAGCCTTCATTGAAAGCAACCACTGCGGGGATCAGGTCGGTGCCGTACACACCGGCGATTGTGCCGGATTCGTTGAGCATTGCGGCCAGAGCGCCTGCCAGGAAGCCAGATTGGTCCTCATGGAAGACCAAACCAACAACGTTAGACGGGGCTGTGCTTGCATCGTAAAACTGATCCACACCGATAAAGTAGGTGTTGGGGTTGTTCCCGGCTGCTTCAAGGGTAGCTTCGCCCATCGCGAAACCAACGGTAACGATTACATCGTAACCCTGGTCCAAGAAGAGCTGCAGGTTGGGGCCATAGTCTTTGGCGTCTTTGGTCTCAATATATTCAACCTTTACTGCACCAAGATTTTCACCGGCTGCCTGTGCACCTTCCCAGGCGGATTGGTTGAAGGACTTGTCGTCAACTTCACCAACATCGGTAACCAAGCCAATGCAGACAACATCTTCGCTGGCGCAGTCGTCGGAAGCACCGCCGCCGCACGCAGAGAGAATGGCTGCTGCAACAAGCATGATGGCAACCAAGGTCAAAACTTTCTTAGTCATACTTTCTTCCTCCATATTAGAAAAAAATTGTTTATCAGCTGATTATCAACTGTTAAAGATTAGTGTAGCATTAAGCAGGGTTCAAGGCAAGATTATTGTCTGGACAACGCAATATTTTAAGATTGTAATCTCATGCCAGCAGGCGAAATGATTTTTGGCAAAATCAAGCCTGATTTTTTCAATTTACCGCCCCAACCGGGTCAATTTCTCCCGATTCTAGTCGCCCCAAGACCTCTACAAAGCCGTCGATGCGTGCCTGGCTGGCCGAGGTATATCCAAATTGAATAGAAGAGCCGATTTTGCCCTGTGCGCCGCTCGTTAATACCTGGTTGATGATCTCGCCCAGGCTGGTTTGGGAGGCCTGCATCACCGAAGCAATCCAATTGCCTTCCAGCCCGGCCGGGGGCGCCGCACTGCCCACAATTTGTACCCCGCGCTGTGCCAGGAAGCGGTAAAATTCTTCGCTTTGCAATCCGGGGGCTACGTGCATCATATTCACCCCGCGCGCCAGCAGCGGTTCCGCCGCCATTTCCAGTTCCGCCTCCGATGCCCCTACCGAAGCCTCTGCATACAGCGGATACCCTTCGAAGGGTGGGTAAATTGGGGTGCAGTTACCGCAAAAATAGACCGCACCATTCAGAAAAGCCTCACGGTATATCTGTCCGTTCGCATCGGACGCACTGATGATCCCGATCCGCCATTCATCCGACTGCACGGCCGCCACATACCCGGACATAAACGCCAGGTTGGCGTCCGTACTTCCGCTTTCAATCACCGTCAGGTTGGCACCGGCTTCCAGGCCGCTGAACCCCACAGCCACAAACTGCACATTAGGCAGTGCCCCGGCTAACGGCCCGAGGTCATTATAGGGGGGGAGCACCACAACCAATTGCAGGTTGCCGGGCGCACTCTCTGGGGAAAGTTCCGCCCGCTGCTCTACCGACAAGCCTCTTTCGTTGGCCGCTTGCTGCAGCGCGTTCAGCGCTTCGTTTACCCGGTTCACATCCGCAGATTCGTTGGCCAGCAGCAGGGCAGTTGCCGGCGCGGTGGTTTCGGTGGGAGTGAGGGTGTCTGTCGGTACCATCACAACCGCCTCGGTCGGTGTTTCGGGGGGCGGGGTTTCGGTCGCCGCTGGTGAGCAGGCTGCTAAAATGGCGACTATCAGCAGTAAAACAAACACTGGCTTATATCGTCGTTTCATCAATGGGTATTCTCCAAATGGTTTCTATCCTCAGATTTTTTCCTCAATGCACCTCCTATTTTACTATCAACTGGGTATCGGGGGTTTCTGGTTTTCATTTTGCCCAAATCCTCTCTACAATGCAAAATCTCTTTCCATTAATATATCTGCCGCAGTTGCTGATTGTAGTTGCCCGGAATTGGCGCACGGTGGCTTGTCAAACCGCCCTAAGAGGTAAGTAAATCTGTTTGATTTGCCCTGCGGTTCGCATTAAAGGCGGTTCTATTTTATAATCAATTTTATAAACAAGTGTATTGATGGTATCCAAAGTAATCATTCAGGCTGGTGGATCAATTCGTAGAACCGAACAAACTGCGTCAAGTTTTGGTTTTACCGCCGATTCCCTGCCGGTCAAATTAAAAGATAAAAGATGATGGATTTTATAGAACCTACGCCCCCCGAAGAAGAACAAGAACTTTCCCGTGCCCGCCGCAGGCGCGCCCGGCGCAAAGTCATCTCCCCGCTCACCCCGGATGAAAAAACTACCTATATCCAGGAAGTCCTCCAAAAAGCCGCTCCCTCCTTTGACTTTTTCCTGTTCTCGCTGTTTGCGGGTGCGGTCATTGGGTTGGGCTTTATCCTCGATTCCCCCTATGTCATTTTGTTGGGTGTGCTAATCACCCCGCTCATGGCGCCCGTGGTCGGTGTTTCCCTCGGCATTGTGCTAGGCTCGGCGCGTTACTTTGGCCGCAGCCTGGGCGGTTTCCTTGTCGGCGGCTTCCTGGTGGTGCTCTCCAGCGCCCTGGCGGGCATTGCTACCCGCCTCTGGCAGCCAACCGGCCTGATGCACGTACATTTGAACGCCCAGCTTTCCTGGCCGCCGTTTGTCGTCTTAGGGATTGGCGCTGCCATTACCTGCGCCACGTTGGTGCGGGAAAAACAACGCCCTGAAATCCCCAGCATCGCCATTGGCTATGGGCTGTACCTGCCGCTCTCTGCGGCCGGCTTTGGCCTAGGCAGCGGCATTGAGCACTTGTGGCCCGATGGGTTGGTGTTGTTTGCCGTACACCTTGCCTGGGTTGCCCTGGTCGGTGCAATTACCCTTGGTGTGATGGGCTTCCGCCCTCTGACCTTGTTCGGCTATTCGATTGGCGGGGTGGTCTTGCTGGTTGGGGTGGTCTTGTTGATCGCCTTCTTCGGTGCCAGTGCCATTTTTGGCGGGAACGTGGCTTTACCTACCGCGACCTACACGCTCACGCCATCCACTACACCCACGCTTACCCCATCCCTCACCCCGGTGCCGCCGACCAACACGCTTACCCCCACCAAAACCACCACCTACACCCCCACACCCACCGCTTCCCTAACTGCCTCCCCCACGCCGGTGCAGGCGAGAGTGGATGCCAATTCCGGGATTGTGGTGCGTTCCGAACCGGATGGGACGGCCCCGGTCATCTCGCGGGTTGCCAACGGTGGCCTGGTGCAGCTGCTTGGACAAGAAGAGGTCGATTCGCAAGGCAGCCGTTGGGTGCTGGCCTACGATCTGGAGAATGATATTGAAGGCTGGATTTTGGGCAGTTTGGTGGTTACCGCCACCCCGGCAGTGGTGGTGCCAACTCTGACTGATACGCCCACTCCCAGCAGTACGGCCACAAGCAGCCCCACCAATACCCCCACGCTTACCCCTACCCCCTGATCGGGTAGCAATCACGAAGAACATACCGCGGGTTGACCCTGAACCAGAGTCAACCCGCTTATTTTTTAATACGCTTTTTCCCCCTTAAAATTCGCCAACAAGAACAACGCCCCGGCCGTGCAGGTAGCCGTCAGCGTCACCCACAAAGGCAGCTCGCCGCCCGCTTCGGGGAAACCGCCCCGTGCCACGGTCAGGGTGACCACGGTTAGCACCAGGTTGTATACCGCGCCTTTCACCAGCGAGAGGGTGGCCAGCAGATAGCCCCATGGCTTGCGCTGCCACAGCCACACCCCGCCTACGACAAACACCGGTACCACCAGGGAGAGGTCCAGGGCAAAGACCACATTGGTGGGGTGTCCGGTATTGGTGATGATCGCCGGAACTTGCCCGGTGGTGATGAAGTTGACCGTCATCAAGGTATACACTGTAGTGAGCATCAGCGCCACCACGACCATAAAACCGGCAATCCACCGGGCGGGTGTTTTGGGGCTGAAATGTGCAGCCAGTTTCTCAGCATCCACGTTCACCAACCCCGCGATCAAAGCGCAGGCGGACAATACAAACAACGCCACATAGATCAAGAAGAACCAGTTGAAGGCTGCCGAGAACAAATAATAGGCAAAATTGTAGAGCGTAAAGTCCAGCATCCCCAACAAAACCAGCAGGGCAGCCTGCGAGCCGCGCCGGGCGAACAGCAATGCGCCTGCCAGCAGCGGCACAGCCACCGCCAGGGTAACCAGGTCGTTGGCCGGCCACACCAGCTGCAGGAAGGCGTTATCGCGGTACAGGCCGTTCAGCAGTAGGCCGCCCAGGCTGGTGGCAATCGTCAGCAGGATGATGAGGGTGGTCAGCAGGGTGAGAGGTTTATTGGTGGTTTTCATGGTGGGGATAGATCCTTTCTAAAAGAAAAATCATTGGTTTGCCAATGACTTTTCACCGTTCTGATTTTTATAATTGCAAATTCGTCTGGAATTATCCACGAATTTATCTTTCTGTAAACGGTTTTGTGGGCATTTTTACTCGCCTTTTATGCTACCCCTCTTCTCCCAATGGCTATATAATATAGCCCGATTTAAACCACACTGAAAAAAGGAAATTTGATGGAAATCAATATTGTTGCTGATTATCCCCAATTGAGCCAAACCGCGGCCAGGATGGTCGCGGACGCCTTACAACAAAACCCGCAGATGGTGCTGGTCGTGCCTACCGGTAATACACCGCTCGGCATGTTTGAAGCGCTGGCAGCTTTAGCGGAAAAGGGGGAAGTCGATTTCTCGCAGTGTAAGTTGGTTGAATTAGATGATTATTATGGCATCCCTATGGACGATGAACGTAATTTATACCAATGGATGGAAGATATTTTTATTCGCAAGGTGGGCATTGCCCCCGAAAATGTGCTCCGCTTCAACACCGAGGCCGCTGACCCGGATGCAGAAGCAGTCCGTATGGAAGCCGGTTTGGCAGCCTGGGGCGGGATAGACCTGCTTGTGCTTGGTTTAGGCCCCAACGGTCATGTGGGGTTCAACGAACCGGGTTCCAGTTTCGATTCCCCCACGCGGGTGATGGAGCTGACCCCCGAATCGATTGAAAGCAACGCCCGCTATTGGGGTGGAAAAGATGCCGTGCCGCCCAAGGGGATGACCCTGGGGATGAAAACATTGGGGCAGGCGCGTAACACGGTCTTGATTGTCAGTGGTGAACACAAGTCCGAAATCTTATACCGTTTCCTGACCGAAACGATCACCCCACAGATGCCTGCCAGCATGCTTAAAAAGATGGCAAACGTGACCGTTTTGGCGGATAAAGATGCTGCTCGTAGGTGGAATGAAATGATTGAAGAAGTTGATCTAAGGCGGTAGGCTTCCCCCAAATCCGAAATTATCCGTCAGGTGAAATCTTCTGGCCGGAGCACCACCAGCTGTGCCCCCTGCCGGTGCAGGTGTTTGAAACCGATCCCGGCTTTGATCTGGCCCATCACCCATTCAGCGTCTTGGATCACCGAACCACAAAGAATATCAATCCCATGCCGGAAAAGTACTGGGCTGAGCGGGGTGCTTGGGCCGATCACCATCACCGTGCTGTTGGGCGGGCACAAGGCCAGCAGCGCATCGCAGGTGTTGTTGATGAAGGTCATGCTGGTGATGGCAACTACCTCGGCTTGTGGGAGTACCCGCGGTGCCTCCGAAGCCGGTAAGTCGCCGTCGCGCGGGTTCAGTTCCAACACATCCAGGTGTTGGGCCTCGACGCGCACATCATCCGCAAAGCTGAAATGTCCCACCATCACTACCCGTTTGCCTTTCGAAAGGCGCAGCAGCAGGTCGGCGGCGTTTTCTTCGGGCACCTCCGGCGGGTGGGGCAGCAGAGCATTGATTGCGGCCACCCCGATGCTTGCCATCGGCGAGTTGCTTTGATCGGTCAGCCGGCTGAGGGCGCGGGCGCTGCCCGTTTGGCGGTACAAAGCAAATGCCTGGGAGATAAATTCTTGGGGCTGGTCGGTCATGAAAGGCATCGAAGATAAACCACAGCGTTTTTCCCCCTTTACCTGCACAGAAACCCCTGCCCAGTGGTGTTCCATCACAATATCGAGCAGCTCACCCTCTGGCAGCTGTGCGGCAATTTCTTCTATGATCCTCATCGGTCTTTCATTATAATGCAGTTGTTCAGGGGGAGCAGGCCGCCGCGCACGGGCAGTTGTCCGTTTGGTGCGAACTTATTCTCTTATTTGATTTTCCCCACCCAAAATCTCCGGCCTATCTACCTGTAGGGTATGGTTTCTAAACCATACCCTACAAAATAACATCTTCAAATATTCCCCCGGATGGCAAATACGCTCAATGGAATTTCCCGCCCTAATTTGAGGGACAAAGTAATTCCATTATTGGCGTTTTTTTGTTTATTCAATACCCCATTTCGTTCGATAATCAGAACGTAAATCATCCCAAACTTGTCTCCTGTTTTGGGAAGTTGCGCCAAAACGTTCTATTATATAATTCAGCCCTTTGAAGCGTGGTGCTATCACCTCAGCAAATTCTACAAGTTGCTGATATCTTTTCAAAGACATTGAAAGGTGAGCGGTTCGAAATCTTTCGGGATTATTTAAAATCATGTCAAAGTCTTCGTCGCACAAATCTCGCTTTAGTAGATTACATGTTTTACATGCAAGTGTGATGTTGCCTGGAGTATGTTGGCCACCTACTTTACGAGGAATAAAGTGTTCCAAGTGAACGTCACCAGAAAGAAATTCATCACGTTTCATGATCTTCCCACAAAAGTAACAATCATCACGATTCTTATAACCTACAGCAAGATTTACAGCGATCCAAAGTTTATGGCTTTTGGGCGCATCTGATGGGAGTTTGTATCTTTTCGCTCTACGCAAACAAGCGGCAAAAATTTCTGGGTCTGCTTCGATTACTTCGAGCACTTCTGACCATTCGTACGGAATTTCAGAAGAATACATATTCATAGCTTTGGTTACTAAACTTTTATTGATTGCAGAATCAATTGATTTTGACAACTTTAACTCTTTTCAAACGGCACAATGCTTTGATGCATGCACTCAATCAAACTCCCTCGTCATATCCAGGATTTTGCCCACCGTTCTCCAATTGCGGTCGGTCATTGAAACACCCAGCAATCTCTCCGTATTGGCAGCCAGTTTGGATCGCCCAACCCCATCGGGTGCGAGCAGATAAAAGGCATCATCGATTAAAAAGAATCTTTCGCTCTCCGCCCTGAAACTTTCGAGCTTTTCCAGGTCAGGTTCCTCTGGCACAGTGGCTAAAAAGCCCACATGTAAAGCTTTCGAATCGTTCTCAACCTCAGGGAAAGGATTGTGTTCAACCACCTTCTCAAATTCCTCCAGGCTCAACAGCAAGACAAAAGGCGCAAAACCGCAGGCCTTTTCGATTTCGGCACGGATGCGGTTTGATAACTCCGAGACATCCTTTTCATCGCTTTTGAATACAACATTGCCGCTTTGGATGTAGGTCTTGATGCTCTGGCATCCAAGTGCCTCAAGAATGCTAACAAGTTCTTTCATCGGCAGCTTATTCCTTCCGCCGACATTGATCCCTCTAAAAAGTGCGATATAAATATTCATTTGATCACCAGTAATATATGTAGTTGTTTTCAGTATCCTGTGTATAATTTGTTGGGCATCTGCTAATCATGTGAGTTACGACGCCCGTAGCGGAAGTATTGTTCTGTTGACAGTGTCGAAAAAATGTCCTATTGCCAAATTTTGTATCTCGCCTAGATAATCTCGCGACAGGGTAATTAAATATGTGTTCTGATTGAAAAGCGAAACCCTAGATACTATCGATTTTCGATTTTTTGACCAATTGAGGGTCACAAGGTGTCCTAACCTACGAAGCCCTGTATTAGGCTCATCGGCTAATATGGGTTCCTCTAGCACAACGACAAGAGGATAAGACGGTTGAATTCCTTCGCGTATATAAGAACGGATTACATCAAATCCAGGTTGCCTCGCAAGATCAGCACCTTTCCAATAACAAAAATAGTTAAAAGCAATCTTTGCGATTGCTCGAGACAAAATTGCATCGAATTTTTCTTCAACCTCAACTTCCCAGGCACCTTCGTGTGGCTCAAGAGTTTCTGCATCTCCCCATGATGAAAGAGTTATACCTTTTGTAGCAAGAATTTCTTTTGCTTGCTCTGAATTAATAGCAATTGCTCTAACAGCGTTGCGTCTGGTCAAATCGAATCCTTTTTCATCAAGTTCTGATTTACTTAGAATCTCATCTAGGGGAAAATATGAATACTGTGCGCTTTCAAGATGATAAAAGCCAATTTGTTGAAGAGGACGGATTATAATTTTACCCATGTCTGGCGAGTACTCAGGATATACGTATGCTCCTTTGAATTGACCTTCATTTACTCGGATTTTGAGACGCGACCTTTGACCTAACGATTTGAATTCATGAGGTTGCTTTACTCCATGGTTATAACGGGCTAATCCTTCGAAAGTGTCTCTAGCCAAATCAACCTCAAGATTATCCCCAAAATATTGATTGCATTTATCACAAACATGTTGGCTAAGTGTCATATTGTTAGCAAACATACCGAAAGATTGCGGTATCACATGTTCCTTTTTTGAATACTCTGATATAAGTTTTTTTTGCTTGCAATAAATGCATTCGATTTTGGACATCTATAATTTCCTTATAAATCTAACAGGGTCACAACCGAAAGGTTTTCCTGCTAAAACCCCTTCAACCATGATTATACATTGCGACAGCATACCTCAACCAACAATCCCCTATCTTCCGTAGGGGCGAAGCCTGCTTCGCCCGCAAAAAACACAGCCAATTAACAATCGAACATCGCCGTAAAAAAATAAACCGCTGATTATCGAATGCCCCCCGTTCACCCCTTAATCACCAACCCCGACGGGTCAATCTCCCGCAAAAGCTTGCGCTCCTCCATGGTTGGCGGCTGGGTGGTACTTACCTCATCCGGCACCAGAATCTCAAACTGGCTGTTGGCCTGCACTTCCTCCAACGTCACCCCAGGGTGCAAACTGATCAACTTCAGCCGCTTGCTGGCCTCGTCAAAACCGTAAATCCCCAATTGGGTGATCACCCGATATGGCCCTGTCCCGGCGGGCAGCCCGGCTTGTTCCCTGGCACCCGGCCCGTTCAGGTAACCCGGCGTGGTCAGAAAATCCACCTGGTTGACGAACGTGCGTAAACTCTGGTTGCGCATGATGTACAACGTCCGCCAGCAAAAGCTCCCCAGGTCATTTGCCCCGCCCGAACCCGGCAGGCGTACTTTGGGCGCTGCCCAATCCCCGATCACTGTGGTATTGATATTGCCGTATGCGTCCATCGCCGCCGCCCCCAAAAAACCGTAATCCAAATAACCGGATTGCGCCGCCGACATCACATCATGCATCGAGCTGGCCGAAACCGCCCGGTAGAAAGTGCGCGAATCTCCCACCGAGATGGGCAGCACCGGCACCTGCGGCCCCACCCCGCCGGCCTCAAACACGATCAGCAAACGCGGCGCATGCGTGCGTTGGGCCAGCATCGAGGCGATCATCGGCAGGCCGGTGCCCACAAACACCGAACGATTATCTTCCAGCATGCGGGCAGCCGCCACACTGAGCAGCTCAGAAAGGGTGTAATCTGCTTTCATCCCGCACCTCCCGCATTGTCTAAATCCTCCATTGGTTCTTCCAGCAGTTCGATCCGTTTCAGCTGGGCCAGCCGCTCGCTGCCGCCTACCAACGCCAAATACTCGGCAAAGTCCTTTACCCCGTACACATATTTATCAAAATAAGCCTGCGTGCCTGCTTCGGTTTTGGCAAGCGTCATCCACTCGCGGATGTGGCGTTCATCAAAGAAATAACGGTAGGGCATCTCGGTGGGGTGTGCGCCAAAGGGTACCTGGCAAACCGCATCCACATGGTAGAACGGGATCACCGTTTGGTCGGGGTGGGCGCGGATTTCTTCTTCGTCCACAATTTCCTCCACCGTCACGATCACCCGCCGGGCAGCGCGTGCCAGTTCAAAGTCTTCCACCAGAATACCGTCGATCTGTGCATTGCCGTATTTGTCGGCACGCGGCACATGGAACATTGCCACATCCGGGTAGGCAGCCGGCACCAGCGTAACCGGTTTGCCCGACCACGGGTCGGTGATGATCTTGGCCGAGGATTTTTCGAAGGTGTCGGTGCCCAACATGTTGCGGGTGGGGATAAACGGGATTCCCATCATCCCGGCTAAGAAGCGCCACTGGTAGCTGCCGTTGGAAATTTCGGCTACCACTTTCACCTGCCCGTTTTCCACGCCGCTCCGCCCGGCGGGTGAAAGGCCGCGCAGTTCGTGCCCGAAAGAGTAAGCGCACTCCACCCGGTCCACACAGCCAGCCCCGATCAGGATATCGACATCGTGCACCGCAGTTTTGCCCGCAATAGCCAGTTTGCGCTTTTTCTGCCGCACGATTTCATAGATCAGCGCCATCGGCACCCGGATATGGCCGAAGCCGCCAAAAGCCAGGTAGCTGCCATCCATCACGAACTTTTGCACCGCCTCTGCCACGCTCATGCGTTTGTCGATCAGGCCGCGCGGCTTGTGTGCCCGCACCCAGGCGCGCTGCTCGTCCGGGTCATGCCAGCCTAAAAGTTCGCCCTGTCCTTCTGCCAAAATCTCGATATTTTTCGTCATTCGGTCTCCCTTTGGGTTGTGAATAGTGAGGGGGTGTCAACGAAATTGGGGTGAAATATAAAGTTGTCGTTTTCTGGGAAATGCGGATCGTGTCTTGTCGTTGATGAGATAAATATGTTTTGATTATATACCGAAAAAGCATGATCGTTTTGCAAGGCGTATATCTGGAACGCCCCCTTGTCATACCGACAGAGGACTGCGTATCCCCACCTCGCCTGTCATTCCGACAGAGGTCGGCGGCCCCCCGCCGCAGACCGACGAGGAATCTCGAAAAGCAATCTCCTCTCCCACAGCCCATTCGTCGTCATTTACCCAATGTCTTTAGAAGATCACTCCCTATTCCGACAAACTCCCCGCCACAAAAACCGCTCAGCACCGAGATTCCTCACTGTGCTCGGAATGACATTATGGAGTTGGTTTTGCAGACCGGTTTGCACCCTCTCTATACCCTCTTGTCATTCCGACAGAGGACTGCAGCCAACAGCCGCAGACCGACGAGGAATCCCGAAAAGTAATCCCCTCTCCCACAACCCGCCCGTCGTCACTTCCCTAATCACCTTTCTAAGATCACTTCTTTTGCCGACATACTCCCCGCCGCCAAAACCGCACAGCACCGAGATTCTTCACTTTGCTCGGAATGACATTATGGAGTTGGTTTTGCAGACCAGTTTGCGCCCTTTCTATACCCTCTTGTCATTCCGACAGAGGTCGGCGGCCCCCCGCCGCAGACCGACGAGGAATCTCGAAAAGTAATCCCCTCTCCCACAACCCGCCCGTCGTCACTTCCCTAATCACCTTTCTAAGATCACTTCTTTTGCCGACATACTCCCCGCCGCCAAAACCGCACAGCACCGAGATTCCTCACTGTGCTCGGAATGACAGTAAAGTATAGTAATCAGCGCATATCAGGGCGGGGCAATAACAACACACTCCCCCCACTCCCCATTTCTTGACACATAATTTGAACGATGATATATTCCACCTCATGA
The DNA here is from genome assembly GCA_963675375.2 of Anaerolineales bacterium. Lineage (GTDB taxonomy): Bacteria > Chloroflexota > Anaerolineae > Anaerolineales > UBA11579 > UBA11579. Next base: position 1,303,247 of record OY776212.2, read on the forward strand.
AATTTACACCCAACCAGCCTACGACTACCTATACTTCTGGTACCGGTACTGGTACCAATACTACCCTGGGTGCCGGGTGTGGTTGGATGTTGGCTGGTTAGCGACCTAATCATCAATTTCTAAAGCGTTTATCACAAACACCTCGGCCATTACGAGGTGTTTTTTTTATTTCAAACTACAGAAATACATGCCTTGTGGATTGAATTTCGGTAGCACGCGAGTATTGTTGGAGCACTGCCATGCAGACACAAACCTCACAATCTGAATCTAAACCCCGCCGGCTGGTGATGAAGTTCGGCGGCACCTCCGTGGGCAGTGTGCAAATGTTAGAGCAGGCTGCCAGCATCGTCAAAAGCTACCAACCCGAATGGCCGGAGATAGTGGTGGTGGTCTCGGCGATGAGCGGGGTCACCGACCGGCTGCTGGAATCTGCTCGCCTTGCCGTTGCCGGGGAGGCGCAAAAGAGCCGCCAAGCGGTTGCTGATCTGCAAACGCACCATAACCAGACCATTACCGCGCTGTTTGCCCCCGAAGTGGCCCAAACGCTGATGGATGAGATTGCCCCTTTCTTTGAGGATTTGCAGGCTTACTGCACCAGCATCGAAGTGCTGCGGGAGATCACCCCCCGCGGACTGGATGCCATCACTTCATTGGGCGAGCGCATCAATGCCCGTGTAGTAAGCGCCTTGCTGCGCCGCATGGGTCTAAACAGCCAGGCCGTGGATGCGACCGACTTGATCGTATCCGATTCTAATTTTCAAAATGCTGCCCCTTTCATGGACGCGACCAGAAAGCGCGTGCAGAAATTCCTCCTCCCTATCCTTACCCAGGGTATCATCCCGGTGGTCACCGGCTTCATTGCTGCAAATGAAGATGGCGTGACCACCACCCTGGGTCGAGGCGGCAGTGACTACACAGCCTCTATCTTGGGCGTGTGTGCCGATGCCGATGAGGTGTGGACCTGGACAGATGTGGATGGTGTCTTATCCGCTGACCCGCGTATCGTGCCCGAGGCTCGCGTCATTCCCGAAATCTCATACGCCGAGGTCAGCGAGCTGGCCTACTTTGGCGCCAAAGTACTTCATCCCAAAACCATCCGCCCGATCATCGACCACAATTTGCCCCTCTGGGTCAAGAATACGTTCAATCCCCAACACCCCGGCACCAAGATCGTGGCAGAAGCCAACCAGAACAGCGGCAAGGTCACCGGGGTGACCGCCATCCGCAACCTCAGCCTGGTGGCCGTCGAAGGCCGCGGCATTATCGGTGTGCCCGGCATTGCCGCCCGCACCTTCTCGGCGGTTGCCGAACAGGGCGCCAGCGTGCTGATGATCTCGCAGTCTTCTTCCGAACAGTCGATTTGTTTTGTGATCCCTTCGGACAAAGAGGCACAGGTAAAAGCCTCGATTGAAGACCAAATGGCCTTAGAGCTTGCCCGCCGCGATATTGACCGGGTATGGACCAAACCGGATGTGGTCATCGTATCCGTGGTAGGGGCTGGGCTGCGCCATACCCCCGGCCTATCTGCCAAGATATTTACCGCCATGGGCCGCGCCGGGATCAATGTCTTCGCCGTTGCCCAGGGTTCTTCCGATTGCAGCGTCTCCCTGTTGGTCAGCGCCGAGGAAGGCGACCGCGCTGTGCGTGCCATCCATCAGGAAACGGTGATTAATGGAAAGGAACCGCTGCCATGAAGGTTTACGGGTGCACTTCTGTCAGTGAATTTCTCGGCGATAATATCGTTTATCGCAACCTCGAACCGGTCAACCGCACCTTACCTGGTCTCGGCCAGCTTGCCCCTCGCTTGGGGCTGCCCGCTAACCGCGTGCCGCGCAAGACCAGCCGGGCATACGCCCAGGTGATCGTGGAAATCTTGCAGCAAGCCCAACAGCAGCAGCATCCCGACATTCCTATAAAAACGTTGGTCTATATCGGCGATACCCGCATGAACGATGGCGGGGCTTTTTTGAATATTGCCCAGGTGGCCGGGTGGGGCGGTGCTGCCTTCATCGCTGCCGATAAAAGCGAACCGGCTGCTATCACCCCAGAGGTACACCCCCAGGCGCATCTCTACCAGGCCAACCGCTGGGCGCTGCTGGAAGAGTTTGCCGAAGAGATTCTGCCTACTCACTTTCCCGTAAACGAACACACCGCCGTGGTCTTCGACCTCGATAAAACTATCTTGGGTGCACGCGGCCGCAACGATGCAGTCATCGACCGCGCCAGGGTCGCCGCTGCTGCCCAAACCGTGCAGGACTTGATGGGGGAGCAGTTTGACCGGGAGGCTTTCCAGGCGGTCTACCAGCACTACAACCAAACCGAATTTCACCCCTTCACTACCGACAACCAGGACTACCTCGTTTACCTTTGCCTGATCTTATCGGCAGGTTTGTTCGACCGCCAGGAGGTGGATGCACAAATCCAATCGGGCAAACTGCCCGCTTTTATCGATTTTGTCGCCCAGGTGGATGCCCAACGCACTAAACTGCCGCCTGCCTTGCAGCAGGTGCACCGGGAAGTATTTGCCCAAATGCAAGCCGGACAGCCGACCGCCTTTGTGCGCTTCCGCCGCAAAGAGTACGAGACCACCACCGCCTTATTGGGGCACTTGCCCGATGAGACTCCTGCCGAAACCTTGCTGTCCGAGGAGATCGTACTCACCGAGGAAGTCCGCCGGGCAGCCCTGGCCTGGAAACAGGCGGGCGCATTGCTCTTTGGCCTTTCAGATAAGCCGGATGAAGCCTCGCTGCCTACCCCAGAGCAAGCTGTCCGGGGGCGGCTGCCGCTCCACCAAACCATTACCCATACCCTAGGAGCTTGAAAATGCAATTTCACAGCTGGTTAGAATGTATCCGCGGCTGCGGACAAAAATATTCCATTTACGATGTGGTTTACCGCTGCGAGCAGTGCGGCGGTTTATTAGATGTACAGCACGACACCGAAGCGCTCAAAGCCCACAGCGCCGAAGAATGGAAACAGCGCTTCGATTCCCGTACCCGCACCCAAACCTGGCCGTACGGCAGCGGTGTGTGGGGCAAAAAAGAGTGGGTCGCCCCGCAGATCGAGGACCAATCGATCATCTCTTTATATGAAGGCCATACCAACCTGTTCCATGCCAAAAGGTTCGGCGAACTGCTCGGCGTCCCCGACTTGTGGGTCAAGCTCTCTGGCAACAGCCACACCGGTTCCTTCAAAGATTTGGGTATGACTGTGTTGGTCTCTGCCGTTCAGCAAATGATCCGTGATGGCAAACCCATCCGGGCGGTGGCCTGCGCTTCCACCGGAGATACCTCCGCAGCACTGGCAGCCTACGCGGCCGCTGCCGACATCCCCGCCATCATTCTGCTGCCCGCTGCCAAAGTTTCCCCCGAGCAGCTCATCCAGCCGATTGCCAACGGCGCCAGGGTGCTCTCCCTCGATACCGACTTTGACGGCTGTATGCGCATTGTGCAGCAGTTGGCTGAAGACCCCACCATCTACCTGGCAAACTCGATGAACTCCCTGCGCATGGAAGGCCAGAAGACGGTCGGCATCGAGATTGTGCAGCAACTCAATTGGGAAGTGCCTGATTGGATCATTTTGCCGGTGGGCAACCTGGGCAATATCAGTGCGCTGTCCAAAGGGCTGCTGATGATGAAAGAACTCGACCTGATCGACCGCCTGCCGCGCCTGGTGGGGGCGCAGGCTGTCCATGCCAATCCCTTCTACCAGAGCTATAAAAATAATTTTGAAGTCTACACACCCGTAGAAGCACAGTCCACCCTGGCAACCGCCATCCAGATCGGCGACCCGGTCAGCTACGAGCGGGCAGTCAAGGCGCTGCAAGCCTTCGATGGGGTTGTGGAGCAGGTTGAGGAACAGGAGATTGCCGACATCAGCGCCCGTGCCGACCAGACCGGCTTGTACACCTGCCCGCAGACCGGCGTGGCATTGGGCGCTTTAGCCAAACTGGTCACCCGCGGCATCATCCAGAAGGAACACCGCGTGGTGGTCATTTCCACCGCCCATGGGCTGAAATTCTCGCAGTTCAAGACCGCCTACCACACCGGCGCATTACCCGGCATCGAATCCACCTACGCCAACCAACCGCTCTCTCTCCCCGCCGACCTCGGCGCCGTGATGGATGCGATTGCCAAGGTCGGGTGAGGGGGTAAAAAAGCATCATAATATCTAAGTTTCATCCAAATCTTCTATAAAAATATTAAAACCTGCAGTTTCGTCAATGATTTCATAATCTAAAAGTTCCTTCACTGTGATAAATACTCTTTGTAGGAAATGACGTATTGCCTCGTCTTTATTAAGAGGTGCTTGTGTTTCTTTATCTTTAGCAAGTTCTGGGTGATTTTTAAATAGCTCTTCAGCTTTTTCTATTGAAATTTCTGAAATTTCAATATGCAAAAAATTATCATCTGATTGCTCTGGAAGATATTGATATAACGATCCAACTTGTGACAAATCTACTATTAATATTTGGTTTTCCTTTAATCTATTTGTTCTAAAAACAGGTATTTTATTATAAAAAGCTTCTATCAATTCAAATATATTGGCATACATGGGATAATCGTCATTGTTAGCAATTCTCCATTTAGGAGTATATGATGGTAATTTTCTTTGAATTTGGATACTTAGATAATTTGTAAAAATAAAGGGTTTATTAAGATTTAAACGCGCGAGAATTCCATTCAGCTCTTCCTCAAGATTGTCGCTTAAAACATTTTTTGATTGTAGAGTATTAAATTTTTCAAGGATAAAACTATCCTCGCCCCTTGCAATTCCTCTGCCAAAATCAGCCCCCCAATCCAAATATAGAATTCTGTCTTGTTTTATAAAAAACTCTTTAGGATTTAGATTATTAAAAAATCCGCGAACTTCTAAATTTTTAGAAGGTTTTTGATTCCTATATTCAATATATTGGCCTGACCAACTTATCAATTTCTTTAATAATGTGGTTTCGTTCCATGCTTCTCTTACTTTGTTTTTAAAAGAATTGATTAAATCTATATCCAAATTTGCCTTAATGATTTCATCTTCTTCGATTCTAGTTTGTTCAATATAAGCAATTGTGTGCATTTTAACTAGATTTTGTATTCGCTTCTCAATATTAAGATTTTTAAATCTACGTAATTCATTCCATGTGTCTTCTCTGATAAATCTTTCTGTAATTTCCTTAATCGTTTCTAAAATTTGTTTACTTGCAACAGTTGGTGTTAGTGTAATTTCTGGTGTTTCATTCTCACTAGATAACAATACAGCATTAAAAACATAGAATAATTTTTGCCATTCGGGAGTAGATATCCATTGGAAATCACCGATTCCAAAATTATCTTCTGATTCATTTAATTGCCAACTAGACCAATCAAAATCTTCTGTAGAAATTTTCCCCCCAAGAATTTCTGAATATAAATTATATAAATCGTTAAAATTAAATACAGGAATGATATTCTCTAAATAATCATCAAATTCACTTTCTGAAATTTTACCGGTAGCAAATAATCTGATGATCCAACTTCCCATTCCAAATAGAGTTGTCCTATGAGTATTTTTTATTTCTAAAAGAATTGTATTTGCTTCTTTTTTATGTCGGTATTCACTCTCTAATTCAAATTCTCTTTCAGTATTTAAGGCAGTCTGATATCTTATTTCCATTGTCCTAAAATGGAAAAGATATTGGGGAGTATATTTTATTAACTCTCTTATCCCAGTTACAATCTTATTAAAATCGTGCAGACTAGAAAAATCAAAAGACCTTTTTAATAATTTGTTCAACAACAATCCAAGAATATTTCCAAATTCTTTGATTGAATTAAATTCATCAGCACTTTGAGCAGCTTTTAATTTTGGTAAAATATAAAATCGGTAATCATTAACTATATTCTGGACTATTTTCTCTATTATTTCCTCCCCGTTTTTTTTCGATAAGTAATAAATATAATGATATAAACTGCTGAACCGCAAGAAAATAAATCTATCAGAATATTTTATTGCTACATGCATCACTTGCCTTGGGAAATATATAAAAGAACTTCTTATTTCTTGATCTTGAGTTAAAACAGCATTTTTCAATAAACTTACATATTGGTCATTTATTATGGATATTGTTGGCCAACTAGAGAATACCCCATCCTCTTTTTTAGCTGTTTCACTGTTATAGACTAATCCATAAAATTGAATTCTTTCAAGAAATACTGTTATAAATTCAACGTATTGATTTAAAAGCTCTTCGACTTCCTCTGCTCTATTTTCACTGATTGCAATAGATAATATATCTCTACTTATCCTCAGGTTTTCGTCCCAAGATTTTGGTATTTTTTTTACGGGAGATGCATATTGAACAGAAGCTTGAAGTAGCTTTTCTATCCTGGGAGAATATAAATGCTTGTGAACTCTACCAATAGTAGATTTTTCACTACTTATTCTATGAAAAAAAGGTATTCCATAGAATACAAAAGGCGTTTCAATTTCTTTTGAGCGATTTATAGAATCTATTTTCTTTTTGATAATATTAATGATCTTTATATTAACATCTATGATTTCTTTTGTTTCATGTCCTTCAATAGGAATTATTATTTCTTTATAACTTGTTTTAGATTCGGCGTTTGATGGATCATAATCAATTTTAATGCCATTTTTTTTCAAAGCAATTACTTTATTTTTAGAAAATCGTCTTTTTATTTCATTATCTACACTTTGTATCACGGCCAATTTATTTTGCTCAAATATTATATTTTTGATCTTACTAATATCTAGGTATGAAAATAACCGACCGTATAAGCCAATTAAAAGGAATATGTTCCTGGCAAAAAGATAGAGATTGAACCCAGTTATTATTGATATGATTTCTTGATCTATAAGATCGATGTTTAAAAAATATAAATTCACCCCAATATTGAGTAAACTCAACAATCCAAATATGATTACAAAAATTATTTTAGTTTCAGAAGCTACAAGTGGCAAAATTCGTAACTCAGAAACTCGTGATTGAACAAATTCTATTAAGAGGACTGCAATTACTAACGATAACCCTAAAATTGCAGCCATAACTTGCCAAACATTTGAAATAATTTCCTTTCCTGTTTGCTGTGGAAAAGCAATTGAAAATATTCTTAGTGAAAATGTTTTTGAAAGAAAAATCCATATTAATTGAAAAAGTATTATTTGGCATACAATTTTAATTGTCAAAGATATCCAGCTTTTGGGTTGATTTATTCTATTCCACCAGATGAGCAATTTTTTAAAAGGCTCATTTTTCTTTAGTAGGTGTTCAGCTTGATATGAAACCCATGAACGATAATGAATAGATGAAAGCACGGCCCCCTCAACACTATATATAAAATTACAAATAGATAATCTTATTTTTTTATTCCAACCCATTTGGTACTCCATATTTATTACAAAATAAAAAATGTACTCCCATTGTATATCTTCAATTTATTATAGCGAGTTTTCGAAATGAATTTGATTAACATTTTTGGGTTTACCCAACAATTCTCCCCCTACACAAAACAAACTACTTATGTTAAACTAATCCATCGTGACGCCGAGAACGAAACCCTTTTGGGATTTAACCCGTTCTTATGCTCACTTTCCGCTCCTGGCAGGTTTGGCGGCCAGTTCAGGGGCAAACCCGTGGAAAGGAGGTATTACCCATGCGCCAATATGAAGTCGCTTATATTGTTCACCCAGATCTGGATGAAAATGCCTTTGAGGATGTAAACACCCGGATCAATGGATGGATTGAAGACGCAGGCGGCAAGGTCGAAAAAGTGGATTTGTGGGGTAAAAAGAAATTAGCCTACGAAATTCGCAAACAAACCGAAGGCCAATACGTTTTCTTGCAAACTCAGATGCCCCCAGCATTTTGCACCGAATTAGAACGCAATTTACGCTTGCTGGAACCTGTGATGCGTTTCATGATCATCCACACCGAAGAGTAATTTACTTGATACGTCAAAAAGCGGCTTATGCCGCACTTTGACAGTGAACTTTTACTTGTAAGACCAATAGAAATGTGGAGTTTGTGATGAGTAGAGGATTAAATAAGGTAATGATCATCGGTCACCTTGGGCGGGACCCAGAAATGCGGTACACCCCCTCTGGCCGGCCGGTAACCAACTTTAGTGTTGCAACCACTCGATCATGGAACACCGCCGATGGTGAGCGCCGCAGCGAAACCGAATGGTTCAATGTAGTTGCCTGGAGCAGTCTGGCTGAAATATGCAACCAGTACCTCAAAAAAGGGCAGCAAGTATACATTGAAGGCCGCTTGCAAACCCGCCGTTGGGAAGATGATGATGGCAACAAACGCTCTACCGTCGAAGTCGTTGCCAAGGAAATGGTCATGCTCGGCGACCGGAAAAAGAAAACCGATTCCGATGCCGAAGAAGAAATCGACGACTTTGACACAGACTTCGACGATCAGGAAGACGAATTTCCTTTCTAGATTGGCCTGCAAGTCCATACCGACTGATTGAAAAATCAGTAAGGAGTACAAAATGGCTTATAACAACGACAGCCGGGGTGGCGGTGGTGGTAGACGGCGTTATTTTTCACGCCCACGCTCCTGCCAGTTTTGTTCTGACCCGGAACTGAAACTTAATTATAAGAATACCCAGCTTCTCTCCACCTTTATCAACCGTGAGGGAAAGATCAGACCACGTCGGCAGACCGGCACCTGTGCCAAACACCAACGTATGGTGGCTGTAACCGTCAAACGTGCCCGCCACATGGCCTTGATCCAGTTTTCTGGGGAATCCTTAAACTAGGAACAAAAACACTCGAAAATTTAGTTGGTCGGATATCGGCCAACTAACCTGGCAGGGCATAAGGTATTTATACCCTCTGTGCCCTGTCTTTTATGAGGAACCACGCATGGCAAAGAAAACAACTAAAAATTCTCTGGGTAGAGTTGGGCGGGTAGAACGCGAACAACACTACAATCGGATCCTCCAAATTGTGACCATATCTGTCATTGCAGTGGTGGTATTGGTGACTCTGGTCGGGTTCGTCCTGAACACCTGGGTATATCCTAATCAACCCATTCTGACCGTCGATGGTGAGGAAATCCCCACCAGCATGTTTGAAAAACGCGTCAAACTGGAAAGAGACCGGTTGCTGAACGAATATTCCCTCTATTACAGCCTGTACAGCAACAGTACAGATGCAACTTTGCAGCAGCAGTACCAATACTTCATGTCTCAAGTGCAGTACCAGATGCAAACCGAAGTGGTTGGGCAAAGTGTTGCCAATCAATTGATTGATGAGGAATTCATCATGCGGGAAGCCAATTCCCGCGGCATTGAAGTGACAGACCAGGAAGTGACCGATTACATGCACTTCTTGTTTGGCTATTTCCCGGATGGAGAACCAGAACCAACCCCAACCATGGAAATGCTGCCCACGTCCACCCTCTCTGCAACCCAGCTGGCAATGATCACCCCCACACCGGAAGTTACTCCCACGCCTACCGTGGTCGAAGAAACCAACAGTGAGGAAGATACTGCCGCTGAAGCAACTCCCACTACGGCTGCGCCCGAAGAAACCCCGATGACGCAAGAAGAATATCAGACATCTCTCCAGGCCTATATAGACCGGGTAGGTGAGTATGGCGTAGATGAAGCCTTCCTGCGCGATCTCATCCGCCGGCAGCTGTACCGCGATAAACTGAATGAAGATATCGCCAAAGGTGTACTCCCGCAGCGGGAAGAAGTTTGGGCACGCCATATTCTGGTAGAAACAGAAGAAGAAGCCCAGGACATCCTCGACCAGTTAAACGAAGGCGCAGACTGGGGTGAACTGGCTGCTGAATACTCCACAGATACCTCCAACGCCCCCAACGGCGGCGACTTGGGCTGGTTCGCTCATGGAGACATGGTTACTCCCTTTGAAGATGCTGCGTTCGCCGGAGAAGTTGGCGAGATCGTTGGCCCGGTGCAAACCGACTTTGGTTATCACCTCATCCAGATTGTCGGCCACGAAATGCGCCCGGTAGGTGGCACCGACTTCGATGCACTGGTAACCACAGCGCTCACCGAAGTCCTCAATACCTATAAAGAAAATGGTGATGTTGTCTTCGCCGACAATTGGGAAGCCCGCATCCCCACCAAACCGAGCATTCCGCTCGCCACAGGCCAATAGGCCCACGGCATGATCGCGTATTCAAAAGCCTCCTGGGTCAACCCCGGGAGGCTTTTTTCTCAAATAGACTTGGCATAGGCTTGCAGGCGCGTCTGATAGTACCTGACCCTGATAGCAGTACGGACTATTAGAGTGGGGTAAATCATCGAATTACCCTAAAAAATAACCCTGATATACTCCAATGGGCCATTGAAACTCATCCATTTGGGTGATGTATTTGTGCTGATTTTCACGTATACTATAGCTGTTGTTAATAACTAAATATGTTCCGAGTCTTTCGGCCTAAAGCGTTCCAAGATGCCATGGTGGAAAGGACATCCCTCAATGGTGAGGGCGGGTAGGACGTGGAAACACCCCTGCCTCCCGAGGTCTCTTTTCGGAGAGACCGAATTGGAAAGGATTTGAAGTGGATATTTCCTCATTAATTTCTTCCCCATCCCTCGCCAGCAATTCTGCTGGCGAAGATTTTTTAAAGCCCCGTTCTTCACGCGGTCCCATGACTTGGATCGTTACCGGAGAGCGCGGCGTGGGGAAGTCTACCCTCTGCGGCCAGATCGCTGGTGTTTGTCTGGAAGAAGGGTTGCGCTTGGGTGGCGTTTTGTCTTCTGCCGTGATTGAAAATGGCGAGAAAACGGGCATCACCTTGCAAGACCTGCATTCCGGCGAAACGCGCTTGCTGGGCAGCCGGGACCCCCTGGAAGGATATTCGCTCGAAGTTGGTTGTTGGCACTTTGACCCGCAAGTATTGGCCTGGGGGAACCGCTGTTTGCAGTACGCTGCCGGCCGCGAAGTGGTCATTTTTGATGAATGTGGCATTTTAGAATTAAAGAAGAATAAAGGCTTTATTGCCGGTATGCAGGTCTTTGACCAGCAAGCTTATCAATTGGGGTTGGTCGTCGTTCGCCCGGAACTTGTACCCATGGCCCAAGAACGCTGGCCTGGTGCTTTTGTCTACAAAGTGGAGGCTGAGCCGGTATGATTTTTGTGCAAGACCTCTCCGTGCGTTACCCCCAGGCACAGGCGCTCCAGCAGGTCAACTTATCAGTTCCAGAGGGCGAGTGGCTGCTGCTTACCGGCCCTTCGGGCTGCGGCAAAAGCACCCTGGCGCGCGTTCTCACCGGTCTGATCCCGCACTCGATCCCTGCCGAAGTTAGCGGCACGGTGCAGATTGCCGGATTTGATCCCCTTACCCAGCCGGTCGCCGAGACTGCGCAACATGTCGGTATGGTCTTTCAAAACCCTTCCAGCCAACTCTTCCACCTTAAAGTAACCGATGAAATTGCCTTTGGTTTACGCAACCTTGGCCTGGAAGAAGAAGTTGTGCAGGAACGCGTGAGCTGGGCCTTAGAGGCAACCGGCTTGCAAGCGTTGGCCTTGGAACCTCCGGCCAACCTTTCCGGCGGGCAAAAGCAGTCTGTTGCCATTGCCGCCGTCTTGGCCATGTTCCCCAAAGTGATCGTATTAGATGAGCCGACCGCCTCCCTGGACGACCAATCCATTCAGCGTGTGATGTCTACCCTGGTGGGGCTGCGCGAGAAGTTGGGCATTACCATCGTCATGGTCGAGCACCGCCTGACCGCAGCCATGAAACACGCCGACCGCCTGGTGGCGCTGGAAGATGGCAAAGTGGTCTCCGATACGCCCACCAGGCAGGTTTATGACCACCCTGAGTTGGTCAACCGCTTGGGGCTGCGCCGTTTTACCGAAGAAAAAGCCACCCCCTGGAAAGCCCTTATCCAGGCCAATCACCGCACGTCTGCCGAAGAAACGCCGCTGCTTTCCCTGCAAGAGGTTTGTGCCGGCTATGAAGGCAAAGAAGTTATTCACAATATCGACCTGGAGATTTACCCCGGCGATTTCACCGCCCTGGTGGGCCCCAATGGCTCCGGCAAAACCACCCTGGCGTTGGTTGCAGCCGGTCTGCTCAAACCCAGCCGCGGCAAAGTATCTTTTGCCGGTGGCAAGCGCCCGCGCCCCGGTCAGGATGTCAGCCTGCTGTTCCAAAACCCAATCGACCAACTGTTTACCGAGTGTGTGGATGAGGAGATTGCCTTTGGCCCCCGCAATTACGGCTGTTTCGACCTCGACCAGCACCGCATCACCTTGCAGGAGGCAGATTTGATCGGGCTGCGGGCGCGCAGTCCTTTGGCTTTGTCTGTCGGACAGCAGCACCGCACTGCTTTAGGAGCATGTGTTTCGCTGCGCCCCCAACTGGTTATTCTGGACGAACCCACTTTGGGGCAGGATTGGGGACACTTACAGCAGTTGATGAATTTTCTCCAGCAGTTGAGCGAACAAGGCACCGCTGTGTTGCTCATTTCGCACGACTATAAACTGGTGTACCGATATGCCCGCAAGGCTTTATTGCTCGAAGCCGGGCAGATCAAAATGAGGGGATCGTTGGTCCAAAAACAACATTCTGGCACGCAAAAGGAGACGCACTATGAAGTTATCTACCCGTGAACTGGTCACTATTGCTATTTTTGGTACCCTGTGGGGCATTGTGGAAATGACCCTCGGTGGGGTACTAAAATCTTTGGACATTCCAATGGCAGGCATGTTCCTCTCTGCAATTGGCCTTACCGTTGCTATGGTTGGGCGTATGTTTGTGCCCAGGCGCGGCAGCACCTTATTTATTGGTGTCATTGCTATGCTGCTCAAGCTCTTCAGTCTGGGGGGCGTCATCATCGGCCCGATGGTTGGCATCTTCACCGAAGCCCTGGTTGCAGAACTGGTGCTTTCCACCCGCAAAGAGCCCAGCCGCGGTCTATTGATGGTCGCAGGCGCTTTAGGGGTCACCTGGGTGGTGGCACAGCCTTTCGTCACCGGCCCGCTGCTCTTTGGCCGCACCATTTTTGTTGTCTGGCTGGATTTTATTGATACTGCCGGCCGGGTGCTCGGTTTGGGGAGCAGTTCCATTGTGATCGTTTTAGGGCTGTATGTATTGATCCATATCGTGGTCGGCATTATTGCCGGTCTGCTATCCTGGGCTGTCGGGCTGCAAGTCCGTTCTCGCCTGGGGAAACAAAATCCCAATTTAGTTGAGTTATAACCCATAAAAGGAGATTCCCATGAAACTCAAACAAACATGCTTCATCCTATCCTTAGTTGTACTTTTCTCACTGTTGGCTGCTTGCGGCGCCACGCCAGAAGCCAACAATACCCCGGCCGATAACGCCGCGGACACCGCTGCCGATACTGCTTCTGGCCCCACTTTGCTGGTTGCCGGAGAGAGCTACTCGGTGGCAGACCTGGAAGCAATGCCCCAGACAGAAGCTACCTTCAAAGACGTAACTTATGTCGGTGTCTCCGTTTCCGAACTGCTCTCTGCCGCTGGCTATGACCTCGCCAGCCTCAAGGCCGTCAAGGCTGTCGCTACCGATGGCTACACCGTCAACTACGAACCCGGCCAACTGACCGCCGACAATGTGATCGTGTCTTATGCCCAGGCAGATGGCCCTCTCACTGCAGACGATGGCGACTTCCGCATGGTGCTGCCCGATGGTGAAGGCAGCTCGAACCTGCGCATGATGGCGGAATTGCAAGTGGTGGAATAATGCAGTTTGGTCAAGCAATCACACGCCGCACAGGGATCATCCAGTTAGGCACCTACGGGCATCTGACCGTCTTTGTCTGGTTGCTTGCGATGGTGATGGCCGCACCACAGGAGAAACTGTTCTTAACAACGCTTCTGTGTATTGCAGTAGTGGCTGGTTTATACCCGGCGGCTTTCAAGCGGTTGTTCAACCTCCGTTTCTTGCTGCTTGGCTTCCTCTTGGTGCTTCCCCCAATTTTCTTTTTGGGGGAAGCCGACCGTTTAATCTTCGGCATTCCTTACTCTGCTGAAGGGTTGATTGCCGGGCTGCATGCCGGTGCGCGTTTTTGGGTTGTGCTCCTGGCCGTACACGGTTTTACCCAGGCAGTCGATATCCCTTCCCTGGCAGGCACGCTGGAACGGTTTGGTTTGCAGGGTTTGGGCTTCTCTATTGGTGTCGCTCTCAACGTGGTGCCCAGCCTGAAAGACTCTGCTCTGAAATCCTGGTACAGCCTCAAAATGCGCGGCGGTTTCCGCAAGCAGTGGTTCCGCGGGGCGCAGTTGTTCCTCGTCGTGGTCATCACCAATGCCCTGCGCCAGGCCGAAGATATTGCCCTGGCCGCCGAGGCTCGCGCCTTTTCCCCCGAAAAAGCGCGCCCCATGGCCATCCAACGCAGTCGCTCCGACTGGTTGGTGTGTCCGGCCTGTATCTTATCTCTCCTGTTTACCATCCTTTGGATATAATAACGTTATGACAAACATACCCGTACTGACCATCATTGCCAAATCCGGCTCAGGCAAAACCACTCTGATGGAAAAACTGATTGCCGAGATCAAACGCCGCGGTTATAAGCTGGCGACCATCAAGCATCATTCCCACGCCGGTTTTGATATTGATAAACCCGGCAAAGACAGCTGGCGTTTTGCCCAGGCCGGCAGCGATCAGGTGATCATTGCCGCCCCCGATAAAATTGCCGGCTACCGCTTGTTGGAGCGCGAACTGACCCTGGATGAAATTCTGGATACGGTCACTGACGTTGATTTGATTCTGGTGGAAGGTTACAAACGGGCGGGCAAACCGGCCTTAGAAATTGTGCGTTCTGAAGTTGGCACGGAGATGATCGGTGGGGAAGAACAGTTGGTGGCTGTTGCTACCGATATTAAATTGGATGTCAAGGTGCCTCAGTTTGACCTGGAAGATATTTTCGGAATTACGGACTTCATCGAAGTCGAATTTCTCATGAGGGAAAAATGATCTCTTATGACCGGGCGTACCAACAAACTGTCGCGCGCATCCAACCTTTGGGGGAAGAATTTGTCCCTCTGCTAGACGCGGTCGGCCGCCATGCCGCCAAGGTTTTAGAATCCAAAGTAGTCTCGCCCACCGATGATGTTTCCCTCAAAGACGGCTTTGCCCTTCATTCTGCCGATGTTGCCCAAGCCTCCGAAGAACACCCGGTTGCACTGGAATTGATCGGCAGTATCTCTGCCGGGGGTGACTGGAACGGCACAGTGGGCCGCGGCCAGACCATTCGCATCCTCAGCGGGGCGCGTGTTCCCCCCGAAGTGGATGCCGTGCTGGCCGAGGAATTTACCCGCCAGGAAGCCGGGCAGGTGATCGCCCTTGCCGACGCAAAACCCGGCCGCAATGTGCTCCCCGCCGGCAATGATATCCGCGTCGGACAGCCCCTTGTAGCCCACGGCGAGCGCCTCAACCCGATGAAAGTCGGCCTGCTTGCCTCTGCCGGGTATGTCGATGTACCGGTTTACTGCCGCCCCAAGGTGGCGGTGATTGCCACCGGGGATGAAGTGGTTGCCCCTGGCAAACCTTTGCCGGATGGCAAGCTGTATGCCAGTAACCTGGTTACCCTGGCCGGGTGGTGCGTGCGTTTTGGCTTTTCACCCCATACCTTCGTTGTTCCCGATGACCGCGACCAGATCAGGGAAGCGATGACCACCGCACTGCATGAATATGACGCCGTACTTACCAGCGGCGGCGCTTGGAAAGGCGACCGCGATTTAGTCGCTCATATCCTGGATGAACTGGGCTGGGAAAAGATTTATCACCGCATCAAGATTGGTCCCGGCAAAGCGGTTGGATTTGGCTTCTGTGAAAATACGCCGGTCTTTTTGCTGCCCGGCGGCCCGCCATCCAATCATATGGCCTTTATCCAGATGGCCCTACCTGCCTTACAGAAGTTAGCCGGGTGGCAAACCCTCGGCTTCCCCATTGTGCAGGCTCGCTTAAAAAAGACCCTGCGCGGCCAGATCGACTGGACACAGTTTGAACATGGGGTCCTCACCAAAGATGAACAGGGCGAATGGGTATTTGCCCCCTCACGGCAGAAAAGCCGCTTGCAAATGATGGCCGCCTCCAACGCAGTTGCCAAAATCCCCGAAGGAGTAGACTGCATTCCTGAAGGCGAGATCATCCCCGTCCAGCAGTTGGCGTGATTGCCTTTTTGCCTATAATCTGGTGTAGGGGCGAATCCGCCCCAGCATGGGGTTTCGCCCGCCAATTGCGCGATTAAAACGGTATCCTTTTAGGTATCTTATTCCCGTATTTATCTGCAAAGCTGATTCATAGATATGATTTTGTAGGGGAGGGTTTTGGGTGAAACCCGCAAACCCTCCCCTTGCTTGCGCGATTAGAAAGTCTGGTTTTGGGTATCTCACTTTCCCCTCCATATCCACGCACTTTATTGCAGTTTGCCTCTTGTCTCCCCATCAATTGATAGGGAGGTTAATGTGCGAATAGACCGCTGTGGCAATTATTGGGAGGGGAAGATATAAAAACAAGTTCAATCTTTAGGCAAGGTGATTTGCTAAGGATGTTACTTTCTATTCAAGGATTAATATTATGATGGGTGTTTTTCCGGGTGAGGCGGGCCTCACCCCTACAACAGAAGGGGAAAATTTGTGCCATACAAGGTTTTGGCAAATTATTGAATTAATTATCTTGATTTACCTATTTGCAATCTGCCCGCCAATTGCGCGATTAAAACGGTATCCTTTTAGGCATCTTATTCCCTCTTCCATAGTATCAATCAAATTGATTTGAGACGTATTTTCGTAGGGAATGGTTTAGAAACCATCTCCCCCCTTTTACGCGTGCTTCGCCACCCAAATCATCTCGCTGGCCGCATCATACAATGGCGACCCGCTGAAATCGCCGTACACGGCTTCCACCTCCAACCCCACCCGGGCCAGTAAATGGGCCGTCTCATACGGGAACAGACAGTGTGTCTCCACCGGCCCAGAAGCCCAATGGTCGGTCACGACCCCGCCTGCATTTACTTCCTCCCACACCGTATGTGAAACCAGCGTCTGGCTGGCTGCCCGGTAATCCCAGGCTTGCCGCGGCCGGATCTGCTGCCGTGAGAGCGGGTGGGTAAAAGGCTCCTCCGGGTAAAAAGTGCCGTCCAAACTCGCCAGCCAGCTCAACTTCGGGTGCCGGGCATGCAGCACTACCCGGCCTTCGATTGAAAGATGCCGCCGCACCGATTCCAGGCAGGCCAGCTGGTCTTCCAGGGTAAGCATGTAATGAAAGCTGTATCCGGGGAGCAAGATCAATCCAAAAGGTTCATCCAGCTCAAAGCTGCGCATGTCCCCCCATATCCAATGCACGCCGTTCACACCCTCGCTCTTGGTTTTTGCCACTGCCAGCATCGCTTCCGATTGGTCTATCCCAATTACACGGATATTTTCCCGTGCCAGCCGGATTGCCACCCGCCCCGTGCCGCACCCTAATTCCAACACTCCGGTGCCGTAGCGGTCGGTGTTTTCTGCCATCTGGTGATAAAACGACATCTCGCCGGGCCAGTTGGCGGTAATTGCATCATAAATTTGGGGATAAAACTCGCCTGCTTTGTGCGGGGTGAAGGTATTCATTGACGGTGGTGCTTTCGAAAGTTGATGGACTAAACCAAATTGTGTTTGGTGTGATCGTAATTCAAACGCCATTATACAGGACGCTTATAAAAAGGACATACCCAATAGTGCAATTTGGGAACCAAAATGCAGCCAGTTGCGTTTAATACCCATAAATCAATATTTTTGAAAGGAACAACAATATGAAATCTCGAAACTTAGTTTTAATCTCAGCGGTGATTGTGCTGCTTCTCAGCGCATGCACCGGCCTTTCTTCCGGTCTTTCCAATGCCAGCGCAGCCGTAAACGAAGCTGCCGCCGCGCAAACAGATTCCCCGGCTAAGACCATTACAGTTACTGGTACCACCAAAGTGGGGATTTCCCCGGATATTGCTACCATTACCGTTGGCTCACGCGAAGAAGCGGACAGCGTTGCTACTGCCGTACAGAACAGCAATGCCTCTGTAGAAAGTATTACCGATGCCCTGGTAGCTGCCGGCGTTGCCCGTGAGGATATCCAGACCAGCAACTTTAGTGTCTACACCAACGAGCAGTGGGGCCCCGATGGCACACGCTCCGGCACCACTTATGTTGCCGAGAATACCGTCTACATTACCGTGCGTGACCTGGACAATCTGGGCGCAATCTTGGGCGATGCCGTCGATGCCGGTGCCAATAACATTTACGGTATCCAGTTCGATGCATCCGACAAAACAGCTGCCATGTCCCAGGGGCGGGAAGATGCCCTCCAGAATGCCAGCGACCAGGCCGAAGAACTGGCCGGTCTCTCCAACCTGACCATCGCCGGGATCCAATCCATCACCCACTATGCCAGCAATTACCTGATGAACACCGGCATGGGTGGTGCAGGGATGGTCGCAGACTCCGCAGTGCCGATCTCCCCTGGACAGATGACCGTGCAGGTTGAAGTCACCGTAGTCTACATTGTAGAGTAAACCAATCTCCGTAAAATCTAATGAACAAAAAAGGCTGGTGAGTTCGCTCACCAGCCTTTTTGTATCTTTGAGAGGTATTGTCCCTTGTTTTTAGTCACCAATTGTCATCACGATTAGATTCATTTTCTGCTTTTCGTAGGGGAGGGTTAGCGGGTTTCACCCAAAACCCTCCTCTACTGGTGCGAACTTACAAATATTCCCATTCCCATCGTAGCGGCGGGGTCTCCCCGCCCTAATTTCCCCGATCTGGGGGGCGAAGCCTGCTTCGCCCGCAAACCACACCCTGCACTGAAAATAATACGGCGGTAAATAAAACCTTGTTTGATCATCCCCCCATACAAATTGCTTTCTGCGTAATGTGCGCATAATCAAAGAAAGGGATGGTTTAGAAACCATCCCCTACTTAAAACTTATCCATTTGCATTTTTGACAAAACTGCCCCTCAAACACATTTTCCAGCTTTTTGATATCAATAGGCATCACGGAGGAATTTGTTTTGTCTTTCGTAGCGGCGGGGTCTCCCCGCCCTAATTCCCCCGATCTGGGGGGCGAAGCCTGCTTCGCCCGCAAAATACGCGCTGAACTGAAAATAATACGGCGGTAAATAAAATCTTGTTTGATCATCCCCCCATACAAATCGCTTCCTGGCCTCGCTTCAAAAATGTACATCATTTATGTCATGAAAATGAACGGAATAATCCCTGTTTCAGAATGCGAAATGCCATGTATAATCAACATAATATTTATTTCTTCCATTGGGCAGCGCTCTACTATTAGAACTTGGTTTATCCCCGAACCTTTATTTAGCGTATCTACATTCAGTTCAGCTTCATTTGGCCGGACACCGTCCGGTCTGATGGCATACATGGACAAAACCTGCTATTCATTAGAATAGAGGAACGCCCTTTATTTTGTAATACATTGGAGACGATCATGAACAGTTTTGCACACCGCGTACAGACCTTAGAACCCGAAGGTGCCTATTTTGTGCTGGAGAAAGCCCAGGCTTTAGAGGCACAGGGTAAACACATCATTCATTTAGAGATCGGCCAGCCCGACATTCCCACCTTCGACCACATTGCCCAGGCCGGTATCCAGGCCATTCAAACCGGTCATACCCGCTACACCGGCGCCGCGGGTACGCTTGCCTTGCGTAAAGCAATCGCCCAGGATGCCGGTCAGCTGCGCGGGATGCACTTCGATTACCAGCAGGTGGTGGTCGGCCCCGGCGCCAAACCGGCCTTGTTTTTCCCCACCCTTGCTTTGGTGCAGCCCGGCGATGAAGTCCTTTACCCCGACCCCGGCTTCCCCACCTACAAAGCGATGATCGAAGTCGCCGGTGGTGTACCGGTGCCTGTCCCCCTGGTAGAAGCGCAAGATTTCTCCTTCGACCTGGAGGCTTTCGACCGCCTGGTGAGCGACAAAACCCGCCTGGTGATCCTCAATTCGCCCAGCAACCCCACCGGCGGCGTCATGCCGCTTGAGGCTTTGGAGCATATCGCCCGGGTTGCTCAGGAACGGGACTTCTGGGTACTCTCCGATGAAATTTACTCCCACCTGGTCTACGACCAGCTTGCTCCCAGCATTGCCGCCCTCCCCGGAATGATGGCGCGCACCGTCATCTGCGATGGCTTTTCCAAGACCTATGCCATGACCGGCTGGCGTTTGGGTTACGGCATTATGCCCGCCGCTCTGGCCGACCGGGTTGCCTTGCTGCTCACCCATTCCATTGGCTGCACGGCGGATTTCACCCAGGTCGCCGGGGTAGAAGCGCTTACCGGCCCGCAAGATGAAGTCGCCGCCGCCCTGGAGATGTACCGCAAACGCCGCGATGTGTTGGTGAACGGTCTTAATCTCATTCCCGGTGTCACCTGCCGCATGCCGCAGGGCGCTTTTTACGTTTTCCCCAACATCACCGCTTTTGGCAAGTCTTCCAACCAGATCGCCGAGTACCTCTTGGAGCATGGGGTGGCCTTGCTGCCGGGCACCTCCTTTGGCGATTACGGCGAGGGCTATCTGCGCCTTTGTTTTGCCAATTCTCTGGATAATATTGAAATAGGCCTGGATCGCATGGCGGAGGCATTAGGTAAATTAGACCGCTAAAGCGCATTCTTATAATGAAAAGTCTAGATTGAATTCAGTACAGGCATGTGCCGGTACTGGGGCCGCCGGGTGTGCCGTGGAGTGCTGGCATGGCAAAATTAATAGATGCAGTAAGTAAAAGGTTAAAACCATTTGTTTTGCCTATTCCCCAATACTCTCTCTCCCCACCCGTAGCGGCGTCGTCTCGCCGCCCAAAACATCGTGCATTTTTAATCTCCCCTCGGCTGTAACAAAACGCCGCCTTTCCCCCATACTCCCAACACACCCTGCCCAATGAAAAAAGCTGGCGCCCAGTGCCAGCTTTTTCCGTAAAACTTTGGAGGCTTTCATGAAATATCTCTACGCTAATAGAGGTCTAATGCTGCAAAATTTGCGAAAGGAACTTCTTCGTCCGGGCTTCCTGCGGATTGCTAAAAACTTCCTGCGGTGTGCCGCTTTCTACCACCAACCCCTCATCAAAGAAAAACATCCGGTCGGCCACCGCCCGCGCAAACCCCATCTCGTGCGTCACCACCAGCATCGTCATCCCGTCCTTTGCCAATTGGGTCATCACATCCAGCACCTCTTTGATCATCTCCGGGTCCAGGGCCGAGGTTGGCTCATCAAACAGCATGATCTTCGGCTCCATCGCCAAAGCACGCGCAATCGCCACCCGCTGCTGCTGCCCGCCCGAAAGCTGGCCGGGGAACTTGTATGCCTGGTCGGGAATGCCCACCCGCTCCAGCAGTTCCATTGCTTTGGCTTCGGCCTCTTTTTTCGAGACCTTCTTCACCCAGATAGGGGCCAGGGTGATGTTTTGGATCACCGGGAGATGCGGGAATAGGTTGAACTGCTGGAAAACCATGCCCGTTTCTTCTCTGATCTTTTCAATGTTGCGTACATCGTGAGTCAATTCCAGGCCGTCTACAATGATCTGCCCTTGCTGGTGTTCTTCTAGCCGGTTGATCGTGCGAATGAAAGTTGATTTTCCCGAGCCGGACGGCCCAAAGATAACAATCACTTCCTGCGGCAATACTTCCATGCTGATTCCCCGTAATACATGGAAGTCGCCAAACCATTTATTGACCTCCTTACATACGATGATCGGTTCTGTCATGTTGTGGTTCTCCTTCTGGTCAACATTTACCGGTCCCCAACGCCCAAGGCCGCTTCCGCCTGTTGGCTGGCTAACGACATCAGGTAGCTGAATAACCAATAAATGATCGAAATAAAGATATAAACTTCTAATTGCAGCTGTACAAACTCCGGCGAAGAGTTGATGATCGATTTCCCGATCCCCAGCAGGTCGTTGATCCCCACGATCACCACCAGGGTAGTGTCTTTGAACAGGGAAATGAACTGTCCCACAATCGCCGGGATCACCATCCGGATGGCCTGCGGCAGCACAATAAAAACGGTGATGAAAAAGCTGTTCATCCCCACCGCTTTGGCCGCTTCAATCTGTCCCTTCGGCACCGCTTGCAGACCGCCGCGGATGTTCTCGGCCATATAAGCCGAACTGAACACCGTCATCGCCATCAAGGCGCGCACTACCCGGTCTATGCGGGCTTCTTGCGGTAAGAACAACGCCAGGATGATCGAGAACATGAACAAGATGGTGATCAACGGCACCCCGCGGATGGTTTCGATAAAGAGGATGCAGAAACCTTTCACCACCGGCAGGTTAGAGCGCCGTCCGAGCGCCAGCAAGATGCCAATCGGGAAAGACAGTAAAATCCCGCCAATCGCCAGTAAGAAGGTAATCAGCATCCCGCCCCAGGCGGTCGTGCTCACCGCTTCCAGCCATTGACTGCCCTCAAATCCAGATAACAGGATCAGGATCGGGAGGGGAGACAGCAGCCAGCCTACCAGGATCATCCACCCTTTTAGCTTTACCCCGCGGGTCAACAGCTTCCCAGCGTAGATCACCAAAAGGCTGCCGCCCAAGAATAGGCGCATTGAAAGCGTCAAAGCCGGATGAGAGATTGGCAGGATCGCTAAAATCCCTAAAAATCCGCCGGCCCATAGGCATATCTTCCCAATCAGGCCGTTCCACTGTCCCCAACTGACGCCCAATAAGAAGAACAGGATGTAAAAGACGATCCCAACCCGCCATAATTCTTCGCGCGGGTACTGCCCCACCACATATAAGACCGGGAATTCATACACCGGCCGCCAATCTGCCTGGGTGGCTGCCCACCGGATACTGTAAAACAAAAAGAATAAGATCAGCGCGCCGGATACGATTGTCAGGATGAAATTGAACCAGCCGTTGAACAGGTTGTCACGCATCCATTTAATCGCCCCAGGTGGGCCGGGAGGCGGCAGGTGTCTTGGCGTGTTTTCTGTTGAAGTTGTCATGCTTACCGCTCCACGAGTTGAATGCGTTGATTATAAATGTTCAGCACCAACGAGGTTAACAGGCTCAACGCCAGGTAGGTGGCCATGACCATAATGAACACCGGCACGGCCCGCCCCGCCTGGTTGATCGCAATTTTCCCCACGCTGAACAGGTCCTGATACCCAATCGCCAGCGCCAGGCTGGAGTTTTTCGTCAGGTTGAGGTACTGGCTGATCATCGGCGGGATCATTACCCGCAGCGCTTGCGGCAGCACCACCAAGGACAGCACCTGGGTCTGGTTCAAGCCTACCGCTCTGGCGGCTTCAACCTGTCCCTCGTTTACTGCCTGGATGCCCGCCCGTACTACTTCGGCAATGAAGGCGGCTGTATAGGTGGTCAGCCCGATCAGCAAAACGCCAAACTCAGGCACAATGCGCAGCCCACCGGTAAAGTTTTTGTTCACAAATGTGGGAACGTCCAGATACAGCGGCCCGCCCTTAGAAAGCAGCCAGCCGACCAGCGGCAGCACGACCAGGACGGCCAGACTGATTTGGATATGATGGGTATCTTGCCCGGTAAGGGCTCGTTTTTGGCGTAAGGCTCTAAAAATGATGAATGAAGAAATAATGCCAAGTACCAGCAAAATCACAAACGGTAAACTGTTTTCAGTCAGCCGCGGCCAGGTCATATACACGCCGCGTTGTGTCAGGTAAATTGGTCCGGGCAGCCGAATGGCGTTGGTGACTGCCGGGAACTGTTGGAATGCGGTGAAATACCATAGGAATAGCAGCACCAGCAGGGGAATATTGCGGTGAAATTCAATGAACACCACGGCAATTTTATTCAGCAGCCAGTTTTTAGAAAGCCGCATCAAAGCGATCACGGTGCCTAAAATCGTGGCCAATACGATCCCCACTACTGAAACTCGCAGGGTGTTCACCAGCCCGACCAGGAACGCCCGCCCAAAGCTCATGCTGGGGTCGTAGGCGATCCCCGGGTCGCTGATCGGGAATCCGGCCGGGAGTTTGAGGAATTGATATCCCAGGTTCAAGCCGCGGGCCTTGGCCGCGGCCACAAAGTTGGTGCCTGCCCAGATCAGTAACAAAAGCACCACAATGGCCGAGATGATCTGTGCGGCCCAGCTTAAAACGCGCTCATCCCGGTAAAAAGGGATGCTGGGTTGTGTATGGTTGGATGAAGGGGTGGTTGTCATCGAGGTTCCTTAACAAAGATAGAGGGATACGGCCAAAGAGACCGTATCCCTTTGTGGGTGTGCGAAATGTTATTTGATTGGGAATGCGTAAATCACACCACCATCTTCGTAGCTTGCGTTTAAGCCTCGGGGGAGTTCGAAGGCCATACCATCTACGCCAAAGTAGCGGTCGTACAGCTCACCGTAATTCCCCACGGCTTTGATCGCTTGTGCCAGGGCGTCTGCTTCCAGACCCCATTGGCTGTAGCCCCAGTCGTCACCTGCGCCCAGTAGGGTGCGGATGCGCCCGTCAGAGCTGTCCAGCATGGCATCGACATTATCGGAGGTAACGCCTAATTCTTCGGCGTTGATCAGGCCGGCCATCACGATGGTCACAATATCTTTCCAGGAATCATCCCCGTGCGGAACGGCAGGTGTGAGCGGTTCCTTGGAAATATAGAAATCGAATATCTTGTGGTCGTCGGGGCTGGCAAAACCGCTGCGTACTGAATACAGCTGGGATTGGTCGGAGGTGGTCAGGTCGCAGCGCCCGGATTCGTATGCGCTGTATACTGCGGCAGTCTCTTCAAAGATGACTGCTTCATATTCCCAACCGTTGTCGGCAAAGTATTGGTTCAGGTTGGCTTCGGTAGTGGTACCGCTGGTCACACAAACGGTTGCACCGTCAAAGTCTTCCGGCGATTCGATTCCGCTGTCTACCCGGGTCATAAAGGTCTGCGCATCGTAGAACATCACGATTGTGAAGTTGCCCCATTGGGCTTCACGGGATGCCGTCCAGGTCATATTGCGGGAAAGGATGTCCACCTCGGCGGTTTGCAGGGCGGGGCCGCGGTCGGCGGCGGTCAGCGGGACAACCTCAATTGCGTTCGGGTCGCCCAATACTGCGGCAGCAACTGCCCGGCAAAGGTCAATATCAAAGCCGATGTTGTTGCCGTCTGCATCCAGGTAGCCAAACCCGGTCAGGTCGGTGCGTCCGCCGCAAACCAATGTGCCGCGGTCCAACACGCGTGCCAGGATCGATTCGGTCTCTGCTGCTGTATCTGCTTCTTCAGTGGCTTCTGCGCCGCCTCCACATGCGGCCAGAAGCAGGGTAAAGATAGCGATCATTGCCAAAATTAGGGTAATTCTCTTTTTCATTGTTTTCTCTCCTTCGTTGTGTAAGATTACAAACTGCAAATAGGTACAGGTATAGGCATATAGGTCAGAGCCACCTCCTTTGTGAACATATAAATCGATTGTGAAGATTAATCGGAGATTAGTGAAATGTTGGGGAAATTTATAATTGTCTCATTATAGGGGTAAAATCGGTTTGTGACAAGACTTTTTGCGTTTAAAGATTAAAATAAGATTAATAAAAAGGTTAATTTTGGAATAAATTAATTGGGAGAACTCATGATATTCTTTCAATATCATGAGTTTATTGTGGTTTGTACTTGTTTTGTTAAAATTTATAGCTATAATCAAGTTACGATAAATAGGATTTTAGTTTTATGTAATTAGTGAGTTTGTGTTGAAGGAAAAATTATGGGGATGTTAACAACAGAGGAAGCTGAACGCTTAGTAGAAGCACAAAAAATCGTAACTATTTTGCTTCAATGGAAAAGATGTAACAACTTATCTTGGAGATTGGAAGCTAAAGCTGTTGCACCACAAACACAGGATGTATTTTCTCTGCGAGGAAATATTGGTAGGGATAATCATAGTTTTGTGCTTTTATATAAAAATCATCCTATTCGTAAATATACAAAACACCTGCGTCATAAATTTCAGGGAAAAATATTTACTGAACCTCATAAGCATACATGGGATACTGATTATGGAGATAAACCAGCGTATATACCAAACGATATTGATCCTGAAGCAAGCATTGATGACCAATTTATATCTTTTTGTGCAGAGTGTAATATCGACATACGTGGTGGTTATCAGCGGAGATTGATGGAGTGAAGAAGTATGAATAGTCAGATATGTGATTCCGCTATAAAACAACTTATTGACAATCTTGAGTCAGGTTTTTTTATACATCACCTAGAAGATAGGTGCATAATAGCAACTCCTTTTTTATATCCAGATTTTGCATCTATTGAATATAGTATTGAACTTGTTGAGGGAGGATTTCTTTTAACAGATAATGGTGAAACGTTGAATATGTTATTTGTCAATGGTCTTTCGATAAATAATAAGTCGGCATTATGGAAACAAGCTCTAAACATTGCAAGGTCTCATAATGTGATGTTGGATTTAGAGGGGATATCTGTAATTGCTACTGAAGATAAATTGGGAGAATTCTCTAATAATCTACTAAATGCAATTCAGTCAATTGGGTATTTGCTATATAAACGTAAACATCTCTCAACTACGACATTTAATGATGAGGTTGAAAAAACTTTAATTACAAATGATGTTAAGTATGATTATAATTTTATTGTGTCGGGAAAAGCTAATACACATAGAGTTAAGTTTTTTTTGAATTCAGGTAAAAATATTTTATTGGAATCAATTTCAGCTTCAACACAACAAAGTGCTAGGAACAAAGCCAAAAGTCTTGCTTATAAGTGGGTAGACATTCGACGTATAAATTCAATTTATCAATTTATAACGGTTGTTGATGATAGGAAAGAAAAATGGGAGAAGTTTTGGAGTGATGAAGAAGCTAAGACTCCAATATTCACATATTCAGATGTCGTTATCAAATGGGAAGAGGATCAAGAGAAATTTATTGAGCTAGTGAAAAAATAAATAGAAAGTTATTTTATATTTTTCAACAACTTTTATATTATCAACAATCATTCAATTTTCCCATAGACAAATTTATTATTTGGTTATGGTTACAGCGGCCAGATTAGCGGTACCAACAGCATCGAAATTACTAAAATGATGATGGTTAACAGCAATCCCACGCGGGGGAAATCGATAAATTTATAGTTCCCAGCCCCATACACCAGCAAAGCTGCCGGTTCCAAGGGCGTCATAAAGGAACAGCTTGCCCCCACTGCGATCATCACCGCAAAAGTGCGCGGGTTCAGCCCTAACTGTAAGGCCAGCTGGATTGCCACCGGCACCACCACCACTGCCGCCGCCTGGTTAGACATGGGTTGGGTTAGCAGCATCGAGAGGATAAAGAAGCCTGCCAGCAGCCAGATGGGGTTCATGTCCTGTGTCACCGTGGCAATCTGCCCGGCCAGAAAAGTCGCTGTGCCGGTTACCTGCATTGCTTTCCCAATTGCCAGCATACTGCCGATCAAGATCAGCAACCGCCATTCCACCAGCCGGTAAGCCTCCTCCGGGGTGATAATGCGGGTGACAAAGGCGACAAAAGCAGCCAGCAGCACCGCCACACCCAACGAAAGGATATTGAACCCGGCCAACAGCAGCGCCCCAATGAACAGGAAGATCGTCAAAATGGCTTGTTTTTCTCGCAGCGGCCGCCAGCGTACCGGGCGCACCAGCCGCAGCGTGTTCTCCCGGTCTAAGATCATCAGCTTGCTGCGGTCGCCTTGCACCAACAGTTCGTCCCCGGTAGCCAGACGGATTTGACTGATGCGTTTATGTATCTTCTCCCCGCTGCGGTTGATACCCAAAACTTGTAAGTTGTACCGGTCGCGGAAATTTAAGTCTTGCAGCGTGCGCCCGATCATGCGCGAATTGGGCAGCAGCACCACCTGGAACAAGCCCACCTCTTCAGATTGAAAATCTGCATCTTCAATCTTGCGGCGCTGTCGAAACTCGATCCCGTTTTCCTTTTCCAGCCGCAGCAGGTTTTCTAAAGGCCCCTCCACCAGCAGCAGGTCTCCAACTTCCAGGATCAACTCGGCAGTAGGCACCAGGTATTCTTCCTTGCCGCGCACCACCCGGATCACGGTCAGGTCCAGCTCGCGGCCAAACCCGACTTCGGAAAGTGTTTCTCCAATATAGGGTGAATCGGGCATCAGCTTAATTTCGGTCAGGTAAGGTTGGATATCGAAGCCATCGGTATAGTCTTTGCGGAAACCCCGATCGGGGATCAGTTTTCGTCCGATTGTCAGCATGTATCCCAGGCCGACGATCAAGATGGGCAAACCCACCGCGGTCAGCTCAAACATTCCCAAGGGGGCCAGGTCAAAATTGACCAGCAAACCGCTGATTACCAGGTTGGTGGAGGTACCGATCAGGGTTACAGAGCTTGCCAGGATGCTGGCAAAAGCTAACGGCATCAATAATTTGGATGGGCTGGTTTTCATCTGGCGGCTGATGGATAAAATGATCGGCAGGAAAAAGGCCGTAGCCCCCGTGTTGGACATAAAAGCGCTCAGAGTAGCCGCTGCCACCATCACCAACAGCACAAGCCGGGTTTTGTCTTCTCCCACGCGCGAGAGGATTTGCCGTCCCAGGTAATCGACCACACCCGTCTGGAGCAAGGCTGCCGTCAGGATCAATAGCCCCAGGATCATCAGCACCACTTCGCTGCCAAAACCGGAAAAAGCCTCTTCAGGTGTAAGCAGCCCGCTCAATGTTACCAGCAGCATCAACCCCATAGCGGTAACATCCGGGGGCACGCGTTCTAAGGAAAACAGCACGATAGCCAAGAAGAGGACAGCGATCATCAAACCGATTTCAAACGTCATGGTGGATTACTCCCAGGTTTGTCTTTGATGGTCATTACGGAAAAATTTTATGATATTTTTCTAGTTTAATAATTTGGCGATATTATACTCGCAGACCCATCGAACGCCTAATGTTTTAGGAATATCTAATACGAGCCTTCTTCCAATCTCCCGTAGCGGCGAGGTCACCTCGCCCATCTTTTCCCTATCTCCCGTAGCGGCGAGGTCACCTCGCCCATCTTTTCCTCATGCCCCGTAGCGGCGGGGTCCCCCACCCATCTTTTCTCATACCTCGTAGCGGCGGGGTTTCCCCGCCCATCTTTTCCTTATGCCTTGTAGCGGCGAGGTCTCCTCGCCCTTTTCCCCCAATCTTGTGTAGGGGTGAAGCCCGCTTCACCCGCAAAATACAACCAACGCTGAAACATACTTCACTGTAAACCAAACCCCGCCAATCCATCCCCAATCCTTACACTTCTCATTTATAAGGAACCTATCGTTATCACCAATCTGAATTTAGATCGCTGCCTTTGTAGGGAATGGTTTCTAAACCATTCCCTACTCAAACCTCGCCCCAACTACCTCTTATTTGAAAAAAACTCCATCCTGCCGTAAACCAAATCAATCTTCGTTGCCCAACTTCCTTCATCCACCGTAGCGGCGAGGTCTCCTCGCCCGCACTCCCCCAATCTGGTGTGGCAAAACCTTACCCAACGCTGAACTCTCCCCCGCTGTAAACCAAACCCGCCAACCTATCCCCCAAAATAAAAAAAATCGTGAAGGGCATACACCCTTCACGATTATACGCACGAAATAAATAGGTGCGCCTACGCCGCCATCTCCGCACGCCCGGCCTTTGCCAGCAGCGCCAACAAAATTTCCTCCTGGTCCACCGGCAGCGAATCGATCCGCACCCCCACCGCGTGATAAATCGCGTTGGTGATCGCCGGGGAAGTCGGGATACTGATGATCTCCCCGATCCCCTTGGCCCCATACGGCCCATCGGCGGTAGGTGCTTCCACTGCAAACGAAATGATCTCCGGTGTGATCTTGATCGACGGGATGCGGTAGCGTGCCAGCCGGTCGGTCACCGGCAGGCCATCTTCCAGGATGAACTCCTCGGTGAGCGCATTGCCAACCCCCATCACGATTCCGCCTTCCACCTGGCCTTTAAAGCCCAGCGGATTGAGGATTTTGCCGGCGTCTACTGCCGCAACTACCCGCAGCACTTCCACCTCGCCGGTGCGTGTATCCACTGTCACCTCGGCGGCCTGTGCCGCAAACGAGAAAGCAAAGTGCATATCGCCGCCTTGTCCCAGCGGTTTGGTTTCCGGTGCCCAATATTCAAAGGTTGTTTTCGGCTGGCGCCCTTCGGCGCGCATCACCTTGGCAGCCTCGCCAAAGGTAATCGTCTGCTCTGCTACCTGGATCAACCCTTCTACAAATTTAATTTCTTCCGGCGGCTGGTTGAAGCGTTCTGCCAAAGTCGCCTGGATCGCTTCTTTCAGTGTTTGCGAGGCGTGTCGGGCGGCATTACCGGAGACAAACGTCTGGCGGGAGGCCGTGGTTGGGCCGCCGTCGGGTGCCAGGTCGGTGTCCATCACCAACACGCTCACCTTTTCTGGCCGGGTATCAAACTCTTCGGCCACGATCATTTGCAGCACGGTCACCAAGCCCTGCCCAAGTTCGGCAGCCGAGGTGCGCACTTGCAAAGTGCCGTCTTCATACAGTTCCACTTCCGCCCCCGATTTATCCGGTGCGCCCCCGCCCAACCCGGTGTTCTTATACGCTACCGCAAAGCCCCAAGAAGCCAGCTTGTGCGGTGCATCCGGCAGCGGCTTGGGGGTGAAGGGGTCATCGCCCGCCAGCTCGCGCATTTTTGCGTCCACTTTCTCAATACATTCCAGCAGCCCCACACTCTCGCGCAGCACCTGACCGGTATTGGTCGTGCTGCCTACCCGCAGGGCGTTTTTGCGCCGGATGTCAACCGGGTCTAGATCCAGCCGTTCCGCCAGTGTGTCCATCAACGACTCGATTGCAAAGGCGGACTGGGTTACGCCAAAGCCGCGGAAAGCCCCGGAGGGCGGGTTGTTGGTATACATCGCGTAGCAATCGGCTTTTACGTTGGGCACTTCATACGGCCCGGAGGAATGGGTGGTCGCCCGCGTCATCACTTTTTCTCCCAGCGAGGCGTATGCGCCGGTGTCGCCGTATAACTCGGTTTCCACAGAAACCAGGGTGCCGTCGTTTTTAGCGCCCATCTTAACCGCAATCTGGGTGGCATGTCGTTTGGGGTGGGCTACCAGGCTGTCGTGCCGGTCGTACAACAATTTCACCGGTCGGCCGGTGTGGTTTGCCAGCATCGCCGCGTGGATTTGCCCGGCAATATCTTCTTTACCGCCAAACCCGCCGCCCATCAGCTGGCCGCGCACCCGCACGCGTTCTTCTTCCCAACCCAATGCCAGGGCTACCTGGTAGCGGTCGGAATACGGGATTTGCGAGCCGACATAGATTTCCATCCGTCCATTTTCCAACGGTCTGGCAATCGAACATTCCGGCTCTAAAAAGGCGTGGTCGGTGGTGGCGGTGTGATACACGTGCTCCAGGATTACATCGGCGTCTTCAAATCCGCTTTCTGTTTCACCTTTGCGCACTTTAATATGCTTCAACAGGTTGCCGTTCTCGTGCAGTGGGGGGGCTTCGGGGTGGCGTGCCTGCACCGGGGAGGAAATCACTTCCTCGGCGGGCTGCACGCTCACTTCGATCAGGTCGAGTGCTTCCAGGGCAATCTGGCGGGTTTCGGCGGCTACAATCGCCACCGCATCCCCCACGTAGCGGATCTTTTCACCGATCCCGATCATGATCGGCCAATCGTGGATCACCAACCCGTGTGTCTTTTGCCCCGGTATGTCGGCAGCAGTCAGTACTGCGCTGACCCCTTCCAGGGCGGCCGCTTTGGAGATGTCTAATCCGGTCAGGGTGCCGTGCGGGATTTCGGCCCGTTTCACGGTGGCATGCAGCATGCCATCGAATTTGAGGTCATCCGTATACATCGCCTTGCCGGTCACTTTGTTTTCGGCGTCCGGGCGGCGCTGCACCTGCCCGATCACTTTCAGCGGGATTGCCGAAAGGGGGATTTGCGGCAGGTTGATCTCGGTATTTTGCCGCATCGATTTGGCCGCGTCCAGCACGGCTTCTTCAATCGTCGGGTAGCCTCCGCAGCGGCACAGGGTATCTTTCAGTGCGTGGTGAATTTCATCCGGGGTCGGGTCGGGGTTCTTTTGCAGCAGTTCGTAGGCGGTCATGATCTGCCCAGGGATGCAGAACCCGCACTGCACGGCTCCATGTTTGATGAAGGCGTCTTGCAAGGGGTGCAGACCATTATGGTCGTGATGGCCGTTGCTGCCGGCCAGTCCTTCAATCGTCAGCACTTCGCGCCCCTGGGCGCGCACCGCCGGGTAATTACAAGAGAGGATCGCTTCGCCGTCTATCAACACGGTACACAGCCCGCATTCATCCTCATTACACCCGATCTTGGTGCCCGTCAGCAGCAGTTTTTCGCGCAGCACCTCTGCCAGGGTTTCGCCGGGTGCTACTGGTACGTCTACCGGGCTGCCGTTTACATTGAAATGGATAATTTGTTCGTTACTCATATCGATACCTCTTGGATTGTCTGTTCCCAGGCGGCCTGGATGCAATCCTGTAATAACACACCTGCCAGCGCCCGGCGGTATTCGGTCGTCGCCCGGTGCTTGCTGGTGCGGAAATTAGCTTCTTCTAATACGGCCTGGTTGGCCTGCTGAATGTTTACTTCTGTGGGGGTTTTGCCGCGCAGGGTGTCTTCTGCAAAGGTCAGGCGGCGGGGTGTGGGGCCGGAGGGACCCATCGAAATGCGGACATCCCCAATCGTTTCCCCGTCGCGCGCCAGCCATACCGCGCAGTTGAGGATGGCGATGGCCACCCCTTGCGGGCGCATCACCCGCCGGAAAGCCGAGTTGGTATTGGGCGGCCCGATAGGGAGCTTAAAGCCTACGATCAGCTCTTTGTCGCCCAGGGCGGTCTGCCCTGGCCCGGCAAATAAGTCCAGGATGGGTGCCCAACGGCGGCCTTCGGCGCTGGCGATTTCGGCTTGTGCCTCCAGCGCCACCAGGGCAATTGTGCCATCTGCGGCGGGGAGGGCATGGCCCACATTCCCGCCCAAACAGGCCACGTTACGCACCTGCGGCCCGCCGATCAATCCGCTGGCTTCGGCCAGGGCGGCGGCGTGCTGTTGGATGATGGAGGAGTTGGTGATTTGATTATGGGGGACGGATGCACCGATATAAATGTGGTCTGCCCGGCTTTCGAGGGCCAGCATTTCTGGCACTGCGCTGACATCCACCATCGTGGCGGGGACGTCGTGGCGTTCCTGTTCAATATCCAGAAACAGGTCGGTGCCACCCGCAACAATCTTAGCGGGCTGTTCCGAGTCGGTCAGAGCACCCAAGGCATCTTCTACTGAATTGGCAAGGAAATACTTTTTATATTTTTTCATGGAGCGGCGGATTGGACAGCGGCACTTTTCGATGGAATGGATTCCAACGCCGGAGCGGACTCAGTTTTGCCCGCCACGACCACCGATCCATTTGTCCTCATTGTAGCACAGCTTTATGAGGGATACGATTATTTTATGGCTTTTTCGCCTCGAATCACTAATGAGAGCTATGCATGGATAGATTTTTCCAAAGTTTAGCTCCATTTTCTAAGAACTTCCTCCCTGCAAAATCCTTCTCCCTAATAAGGAGAAGGTGGCGACCGTAGGTCGGCGGATGAGGATCTCTCACCCCTTTAAATTTTCTTCTCGTAGCGGCCAGGTTTCCCGGCCGGCAGACCCTCCAGGTTTTTAAAACCTGGAGGGTCTATTAAACATATCCCTAACCCTCTCACCTTCAACCGTTTTTCCCCTTGGGGACGGGTATAATATTGCTGGAATCATCAATTACAAATTGGAGGATCAACAATATGCAAACTCGACGTTTTGGCAAAACCGGCTGGCAGGTCGGCGAGATCGGTTACGGCATGTGGGGCATGGGCGGCTGGACCGGCTCCGAAGACGAACAATCCCTGCGCTCACTGCAGTTGGCCGTAGATTTAGGATGCAACTTTTTCGACACCGCCTGGGCATATGGCGAGGGGCACAGCGAAGGTTTATTAGGGAAACTGGTGCGTGCCAACCCCGACAAACGCCTCTATACTGCCTCAAAGATCCCGCCCAAAAATTTCCAGTGGCCCAGCCGCCGGGAATTTACCCTGGACGACTGCTATCCCCCCGACCATATTGAATCTTATATCCATAAAAGCCTGGAAAACCTGGGCCTCGAACAGCTGGACCTCATCCAGTTCCATACCTGGGAAGATAGCTGGGTGGAAGATGACCGCTGGGCGAACAAGATTGACGACCTGCGCTCGCAAGGGCTGATCAACGCGGTTGGCATCAGCATTAACCGCTGGGAACCCTGGAACGGCGTAAAAACCGTGCGCAGCGGCCTGATTGATGCCGTGCAGGTCATTTACAATATCTTCGACCAGAATCCGGAAGACGAGCTTTTCCCTGCCTGCCGGGAAATGGATGTCGCTGTGATTGCCCGCGTTCCCTTTGATGAAGGCACCCTCACCGGCAACCTGACCCTGGAAAGCACCTGGCCGGAAGGCGACTGGCGCAACACCTACTTTGTGGAAGAGAACCTTAAATCCTCTGTGGCGCATGCCGAAGCCCTCCGCCCGCTTGTCCCCGCTGAGATGACCATGGCTGAGATGGCGCTGCGTTTCATCCTCAACAATCCCACCGTCAGTACCATCATCCCCGGTATGCGCAAAGAGCGCCATGTGCGCATGAACATCGCCACCAGCGATGCCGGGCCGCTGCCGGATGACCTTTATACCCAACTACAAGCCCACCGCTGGGATCGCAAACCTACCGAGTGGTCGCAGTAAACAGATCGCGAGTGTTATGCACATACAAGGCGTCATATTTGATCTAGATGGTACCCTGGGCGACTCGATTGCCGTGGGGTTAGAAGCTTTCCGCCGCACTTTTCGCCATTTCACCGGTAAGGAATACGCCGACCATGAGATTCGTGCCTTGTGGGGGCCGAGCGAGGAAGGGGTCTTTATGAATTTTGCCCCCGATCGCTGGCAGGAATATCTGCAAGTCTATCTCTCCGATTACGAGCAGGTGCACCGCGACCTGGAAGTGGGGGCGTTTCCCGGCATCCATGATGTGATCGAGCTGCTCAAAAGTAGCGGCGTGCGCGTCGCCGTGGTCACCGCCAAAGGCCCGCACAGCGCGGCCATTTCCTTGCGTTTCTACCAATTGTCCGATGCCTTTGAATATGTCGAATCCGGCTCGATCCACGGACTGAACAAAGCCGAGCGCATTGAATACGTGGTGGGGGAATGGGATTTGCCCAAAGACCGTATTCTCTATATCGGTGATGTTGTTTCCGACATCACCGCTGCCCGAGAGGCAGGCGTGGTGCCCGTCAGTGTCGCCTGGGCGCCCCAGGTAGATGCAGAAGTGCTTGCCGGTCATCACCCTGCCCAGCTTTTCACCACCACCGAAGATTTCCATGCCTGGCTGGCTGCCCAATTGGACGGCGTTGCCAGTAAATAATAAATTTATTCGTTAATTTCCAGACCCTCCAGGTGTTCAAAACCGGGAGGGTCTTTTTTCTAAACAAAGTCCTCTACCTATTTCCACCCCTTCCCTACTATTTACGTAATACCTCCCCCCGGAATGTTGTCAATGGTAATATAAGGATATTATTGGTAATTTTTATTCAATTTACATTTAATACAAGGAGATACAATGGAATCAGGAAATCAATCCATGCCCCGTTATGGCGGATTAGACCAGGTACATACCCCTGGTTATTCAGTAGGGGAAGCTGGCGACCGCATTCGCAGGCTGGCCTACGTAGAAGAACGCCTGATGAGACTGTTTGCCTCCAGGGTGATCACTCTGGAAAACCGCGATCTGAAAATGCTGCTCGCCCGCATTCAGTTCGAAGCCACCCAGCATGCCGATGCGCTAAAAAGCCGTGCCCGTGAACTTCGCCTTTCCAAGAATAAACTCAAAGGTTCTCCCGACAAAGCGCTGACTCTGTTGTTTGACGAAGCCGATTATCTGCCGGGGGACTATCCCTTCTTCAGCGTGGCCGCAGACGTCCTTTTGCCCGCCTTGCTGGAAGCCTACTCTACTTATCTGGATAACACCAACCACCTGGCCGATTACCCCACCGTGCGCGCCATGCGCCAAAACCTGGCCGAAAGCCGCGAACATCTTGCCTTCGTGCAGCAAGCCCGCCAGGCGCTTGACCCCACCGAAGAGGATACGGAGAACGCCAAAACATGGGCTGCCCATATTCAAAAATATCTGGATGCCGCAGGCGGCGTATTGGGAGAGGGTGAAAATAAGCAAACCCTCGAACCGGTCTACGGCAAAACTCCCTTTGCCATCCCGCACGAGATCCAGCGAGACCAATCCCTCGAGCGTGTCTGGGACTTTGTCAAACCTTCCAAAGACGATACCGAAGCCTATATGCACTACATGATGTCCATTCGCCTCAGTGAGATCAACGTTTCCGAAGGCCTGGCATTTGTGCTGCTCGAAACCGAGGATATGCCCTGGAGTTTTTATGTCGACATCTCCCGCCACCTGTGGGACGAAATGCGTCACTCCATCTTTGGCGAAGCCGCCATCGAAGATACCTTTGGCAGCCGCAAAGCCCTCCCCATGCGCGATTACGAGGGCGTTTATGCTTACGGTGCAGACCCGTTAGAGCAGTATGCCACCCTCGGTCTGGAGATTGAAGGTGCCAATATGAAGTACCCGCCCGGCAAACGCTGGGAATGGGAATTCTCCCGCGATCAGGCCAAACATCCCCTGATGACCACTTTCCAGGACTTTGACTGGGCGGATGAGGTCTTGCATGTCAACATTGCCCGCCGCCAGTTGGACGAATGGTTTGACGGCGGTCTCAAAGCGATTGCTCCCTTCTCTGCCACCGGCAAGAAGAACCGCGATGCGATCAAGAACAGCAAGCCCAAGACCCAGGTCTCCCCGAAAGAGACGGCCTGAGCTGACTAGAAAATCAAGCTGAACTTTGTTTCAGTCAAATAAAAAAAGACGTGCGGCAAACCGCACGTCTTTTTTGTCCTCTAAAGAGGTCCCTGGTCTTAGCTGTATGCTTCGTCGTACTCTTTCATCAAGCTCACCGTCTGGCTCACGCCAAAACGGGTCACACCCAGCTCAATCACTTCCAAGGCGTCTTTCAGGTTGCGCACACCCTGGGCGGCCTTCACCTGCACCTTGTCGCTCACGCTCTCGCGCATCAATTTGATAATGTCGAGCGTGTAGCCCACGGTCTGGCCGCGGTCGTTGGTGTAGGGGGAGTCAGCCATGCCGGTGCTGGTCTTCACAAAATCGCCGCCGGCTTCTTCAATCAGCTCGCAAGCTTTCTTGATCAGCGACATATCTTTGTAATAGCCGGTCTCCAGGATCACTTTGACTACTTTGCCGGGCACGGCTTCAACCACGGCAGCGATGTCATCGCGCACGTAGTCATACTCGCCGCCGAACAATGCGCCCAGGTTGAGCACCATGTCAATCTCGTCGGCGCCATCGTCTGCAGCTTGTTTGGCGGCCGCCACTTTAACGGCGGTGGTATCGTATCCCAGCGGGAAACAGATCACCGGGTTGGTCTTTACTGTGGTGCCGGCCAGCTTTTCTGCGGTCATTTTCACATAGCACGGTTTTACCGAGGCGGCGGCCACATTGTATTCAATCGCTACGTCGATCCCTTTCAGGGTGTCTTCGCGGGTCAGGGTCGGTTTTAGCAGTGAGTGGTCGATCATTTTTGCCAGAGCTTCTCTGGAAATAGGGGGATTGCTCATATGTTTCTCCTTTTACAATCGAACAGAATGTTCGGTTTATCAAATTTCAACTTGATTGATTATATTGACGAAATAAACTATCTTGATATAAAATGATAACATCTGATAATAAATGATATTAAAGGCCTGAATTTATGGAGGGGCTATGATGATACCCGCCGCTCGGCAGCAAAAAATCCTGAGTTGGTTGATGCAAGAGGGACACCTCTCGACCGTTGACCTGCAAACGCGCCTGGACGTTTCTCCGATGACCGTCTGGCGTGATTTGAAGATTTTAGAGCAAGGAGGCATTGTCCGACGGGTTCGTGGCGGAGCTGAGTATGTCCCTTCCGAATTAGAGTCTAAACAGCAAAATTCACTGGTGACCTTCCCGCGCCATCAGGTACTGCCCCAGCCGATCAACGACCTGCACAAGCAGGCTATTGGCCGTTATGTTGCCCAGGAAATCCTGGCGTCTGGCGATGATATTATCTTGGAAGGGGGCACCACGGTTGCCAATATGATCCCCTTCATCGATAAGCCCAATATTACCATGCTCACCAATGGCCTCAACACGCTTGCCCTGGCGCAGGTTTCCGGCACGCTGGAAACCGTGCTGTGCTGCGGTGGGGTGCTCAACCAGAACACGCAGTCCTTCATCGGCCCGCGGGCGGAGCGTTTCTTTTACAGCTACCATGTCGATAAAGCCTTTGTCTCGGCCTACGGCTATATCTCCGGGGAGGGATTTTTTGACCCTAACCCGCTCTACGACAGCATGAAAAAGACGATTTGCTCCCGTGCCCGCCTCACCATCTTGCTGCTCGACTCAAGCAAGTTTGGCCGTTCTGGTCTTGCCCGTGTGCTCGACTTTGGCGACATCAATATGATGGTTACCGACTGGGATGCGCCGGACGATATTGTGCAAGAAATTCAAAAATCCGGGGTCGACCTGCGCATTGCCCCGAAACCTTAGTAGAGTCCTTTTTCCTGCGCGTAGCGGTACAGCTCAATCACATTCTCGGCTGGCACATCGCTTTGCAGGTGGTTGCATGGGGCTAAAATGTACCCGCCGCCGGGTGCCAGGTCTCGAATGCAGCGTTCTACATCTTTGCGCACATCTTCGATACTGCCGGGCATGGCATGTGAAATATCGACTCCACCCACAAAGGCAATCTGGTCGCCGTAAGTCTCTTTGACCGCCTTTACATCCATCCCCGCTACCGGCTCCAGCGGGTGCAGCACGTCAATTCCCAACTCAATAAAATCTGGAATTAATTTGTCAATTGCGCCATCCGAGTGCAGCATGATCTTGATCTCTGGCTGGATGGTGCGGATCGTTTCTACCATCTGGGCAATGCACGGCTTGATATACTGCTGGAACATCTTGGGGGAGATGATTAGGTTGGTGTTGCTGGCGTAGTCGTCGCCGGGCAGTTCGATCATATCCAGGTGCCCGCTGCTGGCTTTCAGGTAGCCTGCCAGCAAGCCGGAGATAGTGTTGGTCACCCGCTTCAGCAGGGTGGTGGCAAATTCTGGGTTGAGCGCCATATCCATCATAAAGTTGGAAGTTCCCCGCAGATCAGAGGCCAATTGGAACGGCCCATGAGAAACCACCATCCGTCCGATGATGAAATATTCATCCTCGGCGGCCAGTGCGGCAGCCCGTTCGGCTACCCCGGCCGTCCATTCCGCCGCGCCGGTATCCGGCCACTGCACCAGGCTGTCAATCTCGCTCACCTCTTTGGCCCCTTCCAGCAGCCCGTTGGTCGCCGAATAATAGGGGAAGCTCTGCACCCAGGTTTGCCCGAAGCTGTCTAAGAAGCGGTCGGGGGCGTCGGTGGCAAAGCGCGGGCTGGTTGGGGAAGCACCCGGCCAAACATAGCGCGTATCGGTGCCCAGTTTTTCCAGCAGGCGGTCATCCATATGGTTGATCGTGTGCCCGCTGCGGAAAGCCGGGGTCGGTTCGCCCAGTGCTAGTTTTTCTAATAAACTAAGATACAGCTCGTCCACCAGCCCGTAAGGCCCGCCCCACAAGGCGGTCGGTACCCGGTCTGGGGTTTGGTGGTTCAATGCGGTCTGCACGCGTTCTCTAGCATTCATCTTGGTCAGTCTCCTTACAGGGTTCTGTGACGGCAGCGCCGGGGCTGTGCTTGAAATTTATGCGCTGAATCATCTATAATTGCAGGTGAAACAGCCCTGGCTGCCGCTGCTAATTTTGTGTCAAGGTGATGCAGCCGAATGTACCCGGCTGCATCCAACAGAATCATTGGTTTTGTGGTAGATTTTATCAAACCTTACCTATTTATAACACTTGTTATCATTTAGGGAAGAAATTAGCAGTACAATACAAGGTGGCATAACTATTCCTGCCCCATTTTGTGGGGTGGATCAATTACTTCTTACATCCTTAAATTTCAAAGGAGATTTCATATGACGAAAAAGTTTCATGTTGGTGTGATCGGGGTCGGCTTTATCGGACCTGCGCACATGGAAGGTATCCGCCGCCAGGGGTTTGAGGTGACCGCAATTGCTGAAACCACCCAGGCACAGGCCGACGAGGCTGCTGCCCGCTTGCTGGTGCCCAAGGGCTACGGCGACTGGAAAGACCTGATCAACGACCCTGAGATTGATGTCGTGCATATTGCATCCCCCAACTTCCTGCATTACGAGCAGGCCAAAGCCGCCCTGGAAGCGGGCAAACATGTCGTTTGCGAAAAACCGCTGGCCATGGACTCCAAGCAGTCCAAAGAGTTGATGAAGTTAGCCAAGGAAAAAGGGCTGGTCAACGCGGTCAATTTCAATATTCGCTTTTACCCCCTCGTCCAGGAAGCCCGCGCCCGCGTGCAGGCTGGCGAATTAGGCGACCGCCTTTACATCGTCCAGGGCAGCTACCTGCAAGACTGGCTGCTGCTGGATACCGATTGGAACTGGCGGCTGGAACCCGAATTGGGTGGCGACCTGCGTGCTGTGGCCGACATCGGCTCGCACTGGATGGACCTGGTTACCTTTATCACCGGCAGCAAGATCGTGGAAGTCTTCGCCGATTTTGAAACTTTCCTCAAAGTGCGCCGCAAACCGAAGAAAGACCTGGATACCTTCGGCGGCAAGATGGAAGTAGATATCGAGTACGAAGAAAAACAAATCCGCACCGAAGACTACGCCGCCATTATGCTCAAGTTCGATAACGGCGCCCGCGGCCTGATGGCTGTCTCGCAGGTTTCCAGCGGCCGTAAGAACCGCCTGTTCTTCGAGATCAATGGTGCCGACTCCAGCCTGATGTGGGATTCCGAGCGGCCCAATGAATTGATGGTCGGGCACCGCCCCGTTCCCAACGAGGTCATCATCAAAGACCCCTCCCTGATGCATGACGAGGCTCTTTGGTCGGCTTCGTACCCTGGCGGCCACGCCGAGGGTTTCCCCGATACTTTCAAGACCTTACAGCGTGCCGTTTACAGCTATATTGAAGCTGGCGATTTCACCGCCGAACCCACCTTCCCCACTTTTGAAGCCGGGCACAATACCCTGGCTGTGGACGAAGCGATCCTCAAGAGCGCCCGCAAAGGCAAATGGGTCGAGGTTAAATATTAATCGGTATTCCCGCAGTATTTGCGATAGAACAAAAAAATAGTAGGAAGGCCAAATGCCTTCTAATCACGGATGAAAAAAAGAAAAAGGAGAAACTGAGCATGAAATTAGGATTAATGACTGCCGCATTCCCCGGCCAAAGCCTGAAGGAAGTTGCTGAATGGGCGAGCGCCAATGGTTTTGGTATGTTAGAGCTGGCCTGCTGGCCGGTAGGTAAAGCCGAACGCCGCTACGCCGGTGTCACCACTCTGGACGTGACGAACCTGGACAAAGCCGGTGCCGATGAGGCCCGCGCTATCATGCAGGACAACGGTCTTGAGATTTCCTCTTTGGGCTATTATCCCAACCCGCTGCACCCCGACGAGGAACACCGCAATACCGTCATCGATCACCTCAAAAAGGTGATTGATGCCTCTGCCTTGGTGATGGACGAGCCGATTGTGGGCACTTTTATCGGCCGCGACCACACAAAAACCGTCGATGAGAACTTTGAGGTTTTCGCTAAAGTATGGCCTGGCATCGTCAAATATGCAGGCGAACGCGGTGTGAAGATTGCCATCGAGAACTGCCCGATGATCTTCTCCAACGACGAATGGCCGGGTGGCAACAACCTGGCGTACAGCCCCGCCAACTGGCGCCGCATGTTCGAGATCATCCCGGACGACAATTTCGGCCTCAATTTAGACCCCTCTCACCTGGTCTGGCTGATGATTGATTACACCCGCGTGGTGCGCGAATTTGCCGACCGCATCTTCCACGTACATGCCAAAGACCTGGAAATTGACCGAGAAGGTCTTTACGAACACGGTACCCTCTCCGCCGGAATCGGCTGGCAGATTCCTCGCCTGCCCGGTTTGGGTGAAGTTGATTGGCCGCGTTTTATCAGCGCCCTGTACCGCTACGGATACGACTATGTTGTCTCCATCGAACATGAAGACCGCAAGTTTGAAGGCAGCGATGAGCTGGTCAAACGCGGTTTTATGATCTCCAGGGACGTACTCAAACCGTACCTGTACTAACCGGATGCAAAACCCAATCTCCCAAAGTATAATGAGGTGGGCAGTGTGCTGCCTGTCCCAATATTTTGGGAGATTTTTCTATTAATATCTCACCGGAAAAATTTAAGCGCAGCCAATCACTCCTGACGAGGTGCGGGAAACTTTGGCGATATACCACGGTGAATTGGATTGAGGAGAAGAGGTAGAACATGACTGTTTTTGTAGGATGTGACCTGGGCGGCACCAATATCAAAGCCGGTCTGGTCGATATGGATCAGATGAAGGTGCTGCACGCCAAAAGTGCCGAGACGCTTTCTCATAAAGGGCATGATGATGTTATGCGGCGTATGGGAACCCTGATCACCGAAGTGATTGAAGAGAGCGGCATAGACCGCGGCAGGATCAAAGGTGTAGGGGTTAGCGCCCCCGGCGTGCTCGATTTGGAAAAAGGACACACCCTTTTCTTGCCCAACCTGTACGGTCAGTGGCGCGATGTGCCTTTGGGTCCCACCCTCAGCAAATATCTGAATTTACCCGTTTCAATGCTTAATGATGTGCGTGCCATTACCCTGGGCGAGTACACCTTTGGCGCCGGAAAGGGCGTGGAGAGCATGGCCTGCTATGCCATTGGCACCGGCATCGGCGGCGGCGTGGTGGTCAACGGGCAGCTGGTGTTGGGCATTGGCGGCACGGCCGGCGAATTGGGGCATATGACCATCGACATCAACGGCCCGCGCTGCGGCTGCGGCAACTACGGCTGCATGGAAGCCTTTGCTTCCGCCCCTGCGATTGCCTCGATGGGGGTCAAAGCCGTGCAGCAAGGCCTTACCACCAAGATCGCCGACCTGGCCGAGCAGGATTTGAACAAGATCACCCCGGAATTGATTGCCCAGGCAGCCAACATGGGCGACGAGATTGCCAACGAAATTTGGCGCAATGCTGGCAGCTATATTGGTACTGGCGTCTCCAACGTGATCGTCACCTTTGGGCCGAAACGCATTGTCATCAGCGGGGGGGTGGCCGCTGCAGGCGACCTGCTCCTTGAACCGATCCGCGAAACGATTAAAAAACGTGTCTTTATTGTGCCCCTCGAAGAAATTGAAGTCGTCACCGGCGCTCTGGGCAACGAAGCCGGCATCATGGGCATGGCAACCTGGGCCTCCTTACAGCTCTAACTCTTGCGCATAGATGAAAACAATAGACCTGGAAGGTTTTCAAAACCCTCCAGGTCTTTATATACTGATTATTCCTCTAAACCGATTTTTTTCTTTCCCGTAGCGGCGGCGTCTCGCCGCCCAAAACCCAGCCCTTTCTGCAACTGAAACACCGATGTAAAAAATTCATCCCTCTAAATCCCCGCTTCAATATTTTCCAATCTCCAATTCTTCTCCCTCCCAAGAAGAAGGAAAGTGAACGTGCCGTTCGCAGGATGAGGGTCAAAATGCGCCATTGTATCTGATGTAATCAAAACGTCAAAAAGACCTCCCATATAAATTGTAGCGGCGGCGTCTCGCCGCCCAAAACCCAGAGCCTCTACAAATAGAACACCGCTGTAAAAAACACCCCATTCCCTTATCCCCCAAACCACCCCCATCAAAAACGGCCGGGTTGAAGGTTTTCCCTTTCACCCGGCCATAATACAGACCTGGAGAGTTTCAAAAACCCTCCAGGTCTTATATTCTTTCTTCTACCGCTCTTCCCACGCCCGCATCGCCGCCGTCATCACCGCGCGCAGCGGCACGCCATGCGCCTCTGCCAGCGCCTTGCAATCCTCAAATTCCGGGGCTGCCTTGTGCTTCCCGCCGCCCAGGTCGGCCACCTTCA
Organism: Anaerolineales bacterium; assembly: GCA_963675375.2. Taxonomy (GTDB): domain Bacteria; phylum Chloroflexota; class Anaerolineae; order Anaerolineales; family UBA11579; genus UBA11579. The sequence continues at coordinate 1,347,278 of OY776212.2, forward strand.
CCCGCACCTCGCCGTACACCGTCCCCACCGTCACGATCTCGCGCGGCAGGCAGTCTCGCGTCACGCTCAACTGGCGGATTCCCAATGTGCTGGTCTCTGCAAAAATAATTTGCTTGATCTCCTCCACCCGCCGGGCGGAGCAGGCCACTTGCAGCATCGTGCCGGGACGGTTTTTCTTCATATACACCGGGATCAGCGTCACATCGCGTGCCCCGGCCGCATACAGGCGGTCCATCAGGTAGCCGTAGGTTTCCGGGCTCATATCGTCAATGTTGGTCTCCAACAGCGTCAGCTTGAACACCATTCGCTCGCCGGGGGCTTGATCGTCGCCCAACAGCATGCGCACCACATTGGGGATCTCTAAATCCCGGCTGCCGGCCCCATAACCGACCGCGGTCAGCTTCATGTCGGGTGCCGCGCCAAACGACTGGGCAAAGGTAGACAGCAAAGCCGCCCCGGTTGGGGTGACCAACTCCATCTCGATCTCGGTGCCGCGTACCGGCACCCCGCTAAGCAATGCCAGGGTCGCCGGGGCAGGCACCGGGATGCGCCCGTGCGCCGATTGGGTGAACCCGCGCCCCAGCGGCAGGGGGGAGCACACCACCTTTTCCACTTCCAACATCTCCAGCCCCAGCAAAAATCCGCACACATCTACAATCGTATCCACCCCGCCCAATTCGTGCAGGTGTACTTCTTCCGGCGGCGCTTGGTGAATGCGCCCTTCTACTTCACCCAGCCGCTCGACCACTTTCACCGCCTGCGCTTTCACGCTTTCTGGCAGTGTGCTGGCCTCAATGATTGCAATGATCTCTGGCACATGCCGCTCGGTTTTATGGTCCTCTACGATTACATTCACTTTGGTGGCGCCAATCCCGTTCTTGCTCACCTGTGCGGCTGCCAGTTTAAAACCGGGGAGGTGCAGCCCGTCTAGGGCGGTTTGTAAAGCTTCAATTTCTACCCCCAGGTCAACCAGGGCGCCCAGCAGCATATCGCCGCTTGCCCCGGCAATACAATCTATGTATAAAGTTCTCATGCACGTCTATCCTTATCGAAATGAGGTATGGGTCAATGGTTTGTATCGCATATCTGACTTATTGAGATGATACCATTCTTACGCAAAACCACGCGGCTATTCCGCCGCGTGGTTGTTGTATCTAAGAGTGATTGGAATTATAAATTGAAAGTTTCTTTGGCGATCAGGATCGCCCCGACCAGCACAATTGTGCTGCCCAGCTCGCATTTCTGGATCGTGTAGAACCCGCTGCTGTTGATGAATTCATAGGCTTTGGCGTACTGCCGGATCGGTTCCAGCAGCAGCTCGCCCAGGTTCGAGACCCCGCCGCCAATCGCAATTTTCTCCACATTAGTCAGGCACAGCACATTGGCTAACCCGATCCCCATCGACTGGGCGATATGGTCGATTTCCTGCAGCGCAAATGTGTCCCGCTGGCGGGCTGCTTCCCCTAGCATGCGCGTATCGATCGCGCTGGCATCTCCACCGGCCAGTTCCATCAGCAGCGAATCGGCCGGTACGTATCCGGGGGTGTGCAGCCGTTTCTCAATCGACCAGCCGGAGCACAGATTTTCCACTTTTTCCGCCTTGCCCGGCTGCGGGCTGGTCCAATCCGCCACATAGGTCTGCCCAAACTCGGCTGCTCCGTAGCCCTGCCCGTCATACAGTTTGCCGTCCAATACCAGGCCGCCGCCCACGCCGCTGCCCATATTGGTGTAGAAGAAATAACGCGTCCCCCGCCCGCTGCCGTTGCAGTATTCCCCCCAGGCGGCCGCGTTGGTGTCGTTGGCGATCACTGCAGGCAGGCCAAAATGCTCTTCAAACCAGTCTTTCAGTGGGAAATCGCTCCACCCGCTGACATGCACAGACTTGAACACCCGTCCCGGTGCGGTTACAATCGGACCGCCGAACCCGCAGCCCAGCGCCACCGCTTCCCCGCCGTAAGTTTTGCATCGATCAATTAACGGCGGCAAATTTTCTTGGATCCATTCTCTGATCTTGGATGCCCCTTGGGCGGTTTCTACCCGCCCTTGCACCACTTCTATTATTTCTCCGGAGCGGGTGCCAATCGCCAACTGCTGTTTGGTCCCGCCAATCTCTACCCCGATGATGTATTTCTCCATCCGACTGGGTCTCCTTCATATAAAATATAGATACGGCTGTATCAGGCTAATAATATACTGAAAGCGTAAATGTACGGACATTTATCGGTACCATTAGCTTGACAGGGCGTTCTAATACTCTTATTATAATATAACATACGGACGTTTATCTAGAAACTTCTCACACCTGGAGGCATGGTTGAAATATAACCTGCGCGATGTGCAAGATCTGGGGATCACCCCAGTAGACGAGAACAGTCAAATTCCCCTTTATCATCAAATACAGATGGATATGCTTAACCTACTGCAAAGCAATAAGCTTGTGCAAGGGGATATGCTGCCCAGCGAAGCCGTTTTATGTGAAGCTTACAGCGTAGGCCGGCAGACACTGCGCGAGGCAGTCACCCGTCTGGTGAACGATGGGCTGTTAGAACGCACCCCGGGGCGCGGCACGGTGGTGTTGGGTGGAAAGAATCGTCTCAAGTTCTTCTTAGACCGTAGTTTTGCCCAGCAGATCAACGAAATGGGGTTCACTCCCCATTCAGAAGTGCTGCGTAAAACCGAACGTATCATCGATGAGACATCCCCCTTACCGCTGCAGCCGCAAAAGGGCAGCCGGTCATTAGAGCTGATCCGCTTACGCTTTGGTGACAAGATGCCTTTTGCAGTGCAGTACACCACTGTGATTACCGAGCTGTGCCCTGGACTTGGCGAGTACGACTTTGTAGAAGATTCTCTCTACAGCCTGCTGCTCACCAAATACAAGCTCCCACTGGCCCGCATCGACCAGACCGTCAGCGCTGCAATTGCCGACGACTGGCATAAATCCTTGCTTAAGGTGCCTGATAATGCTGCTCTGCTCTATGTGAAATCTATTGCCTATTTGGATAACGGCGACCCGCTGGAGGTTTCTACCAGCTTTTATCGTGCTGACCGTTACGAATATAGTATTTCACATGGCTATAAGGTGTGAGCAGGTCTGTCTGGCGCGTCAAAAAGCACGTTTGTGAATGATGGCCCTGTATTTAAATTGTGAGAGGAGTTTGATATGAAGTTAGGCGTATATACCGTCTTGTTCTCTGACCAATCGTTGGAGCAAACACTCCGCTATCTCACCGGGAAAGGCATCCACACCGTAGAGTTAGGGGCTGGGGGATATTCCGGGGTCGCGCATGCCGATCCCGATATCCTGCTGAACGATGACAAAGCCTGCGATGAATTCCTTTCCTTGCTCGACCGCTACGATGTGCGCATCAGCGCTTTGAATTGTTCCGGTAACCCCGTGCATCCCGATAAAGAAAAAGCCGAAAAATTCCACCAGGCCTACGAGAAAGGTATTCTCCTCGCCGAGAAGATCGGCGTGGACACCGTTATCACCTTCTCAGGCTGTCCTGGCGGTTCCCCCTACGATCATACCCAAAACTGGGTCACCTGCTACTGGCCGCCCGAAGAGTACATGTCCATTCTCAATTATCAATGGAATCAGGTTTTGATCCCCTATTGGAAAGAGGCCATCCAGTTTGCCGAACAGCGCAATATCCGCGTGGCGATTGAACTCATTTCCGGCTTCTGCGTCTACAACCCGGAGACTTTTTGGCGGCTGCGTAATGCGATTGACAGCGAAAACATGGGCGTCAACCTCGACCTCAGCCACCTCTTTTGGCAGCAGGCCGACCCCGCTGCAGTCATTCGTGAATTGTCCGAAGCCATTTTCCACTTTCATGCCAAAGATACCCGCGTGGAAGCGATCAATGCCGCCAAGAATGGGGTGCTGGATACCAAAGATTTTCGCCTGGGGCTTTACCGTGCCTGGAATCATCATTCCGTAGGGTACGGGCACGATGCCCTGGTATGGAAAGACATCATTCGCATGCTGCGCTATGTTGGTTATGACGGCGCCATTAGCATCGAACACGAAGACCCACTCGCTTCTCGCGAGGAGGGTCTGACCCACGCAATAGAATTTCTACAGGATATTGTCCTGACAGAAGACATGCCCGAAATGTGGTGGGCATAGCAACTTAGAATTGGAGAGAAATAGAATGACTGTAAGAATTGGCATTATTGGTGCCGGCGCTATTGTGCGCCACCGCCACGCCCCCGAAACTCTGGAAAACCCTCAGGCCGAAGTCGCCGCAGTGGTCGATTTAGTACAGTCCCGTGCGGAAGAAGTCACTGCCCAATACGGTGGTAAAGCATACACCGACTATAAAGAAATGCTCGCCTCGGATGAGATCGATGCCGTCATTGTCGCCGCCACCAACACCACCCACGCCGCAATGACCATTGCTGCCCTGGAAGCAGGCAAGCATGTGCTGTGCGAAAAGCCGATGGCCACCTCCCTGGCGGATGCGCAGCGCATGATCGATGCGGCCGCAAAGAGCGGCAAAAAGTTGATGATTGGCCACAACCAACGCCTGGAAGCGGCCAATGTAAAAGCCAAAGAAATTCTCCAGTCGGGCAAATTGGGGCGTGTGCTCACCTTCCGTTCTGTGTTCGGGCACCCCGGCTGCGAAGATTGGGCCATTGATGGGGAAGATACCTGGTTCTTCCGCAAGGAAGTCACCGGGTTGGGCACGCTTGGCGACCTGGCGATCCACAAATTGGACCTTGTGCGCTGGCTGCTGGAAGACGACTATACCCAGGTCTCTGCATTTACCGATACTTTGTATAAAACCTATCCGGATGGCAAATTGATCGATGTGGAAGATAATGCCATCTGCCTGCTGCGCACCCAAAAAGGGGTCATGGGTACCATGATCGCCAGCTGGACCTACCGCAAAGAAGAAAACAGCACCGTGCTGTACTGCGAAAACGGCGTGCTCAGCCTGTACACCGACCCGGATTACCCCGTGGTGGTCGAGTATGACCACATCCGCGGCGAGTACTACAAGGTCGGCAAGAAATCGACCAATGTGGAGCAGGTTAAATCCGGCATCATTGATGCCTTTGTAGACTGCATCGTGCAGGATACCGAACCATTGGTGCCGGGAATTGAAGGATACAAAGCCTTAGAAGTTGTGCTCGCCGCCACCGAGTCTGCCAAAAGCGGACAAATTGTAAAACTTACCCCCTCGTTGTAAGTGCAGCAGTTAGGAATCGATTTAGAAATGAATATCGTGCAAGAAATACTAAAAATGGTCGACCACTCCCTGCTCAGCCCGTCTCTTACAGATGCTCAGTTAGAAGCAGGTTGTAAAGAAGCAGTTAAATATCATGCAGCATCTGTCTGTGTCAAACCCTGCCATGCGCGCCAGGCAGCCCAACTGTTGAAGGGCAAAGATGTGCTTGTCGGTGGGGTGGTTTCCTTCCCGCACGGCAGCAGTACCATTGAGATCAAAGTTGCCGAGACCGAGCAGTTGATTGCCGATGGCGCTGTGGAAGTGGACATGGTCGTCAATATCGGCAAAGTGTTGGGGGAAGATTGGGACTATGTGGAAAAAGAGATCGCTGCCGTTGTCGCCGTCACCCATCGAGAAAACGCTGTGCTCAAAGTCATCTTTGAGAACGACCTGCTCCCCGAAGACCATTTCAAGATCAAGTTATGCGAAATCTGCACCAGGCTGGGCGTGGACTTTGTCAAAACTTCTACCGGCTATAACTACCTCAAAGGTGAAGATGGCAAATATTCCTATCAGGGTGCTACCATCGCCGACCTCGAATTGATGCTCGCCCATACCGGCCCTTCTGTCCAGGTCAAGGCGGCGGGCAATTCTGGCAGTTTAGAAACTGTATTGAAGCTGAAAGAGATGGGTGTTACCCGCACCGGCACCGGCCGCACGGCCGAATTGTACCGGGATGCGGTTGCTAAATTTGGTGTTGGGCATCCCGAATTAGACCACTGATCCTGTTGGATTTGATATGTTTGATAGCATTAAGCAGCCAAAATCGAACAAAACAGCCTTGTTTTATCAGTTTTTATCAGAATTTACCATGTTTTATCTCTTGATAACTCTGAATTTATCGGATAGAATCGACCTGCTTAACACCTTGTTAAAATAAATTTGAAGGAGGTGCTGCCCAAAAATATCTAAATTCCCCCACTCAACATCCAAAGTAAATGATTTTACCTATCAAAAAGGAGAAAAAGAAGAATGAAAAAGCTTAATAAATTCGTGGCGATCTTCGCAATTCTGCTCCTCGGCGCAGCATTGTTGACCGCTTGCGGTGGTGGAGATGCAAATAATACTCCTGCTGAAGATACCACCAATGACACAGCGATGAACAACACGGCAGAAGAAAACATGCCGGAAGAAAATATGGCCGAAGAAAACACAGCCGAAGAAAATATGGCTGAAGAAGATATGGCCGAAGAACCCATGGAAGCGTACACCATTGGTATCTCCAACCCCTTCATCACCAGCGAATACCGCACCCAAATGGTGGAAGAACTGATTGCTACCAACCAGGAATACATGGACATGGGCTTGACCACTGAATTGGTCATCTACAGCGAGAACACCGATGTTGCCGGCCAGATCCAGCAGATCGAAAACTTGATGAACGAAGGCGTGGACGCCATTTTGGTGAACCCTGGCGACGCAGTTGCCCTCAACACCATCTTGGAAGAAGCTGTTGACGCTGGCATTATCGTTCTCTCCATCGACCAGGAAATCGAAGCCGCTGGTGTGGTCAATGTTGGTCACAACCAGAAAGAATGGGCCTCCATTTCTGCTGAATGGTTCGCAGAGAAATTGCAAGAGGGCGATGTTGTCCTCATCGAAGGTTTCATCGGCCACCCCGCCAATGAATACCGCATGGAAGGCGTATACGAAGCCTTTGAAGCCTATCCTGGCATCAACGTACTCGCCAGCGAATCTGGCAGCTGGGACGAAGCCACCGGCCAGCAGGTTATGGCTGACTTCCTCGCCGCTTACCCAGACCTGGACGGCTACTGGACCCAGGATGGTATGGCAATTGGTGCCCTGCAGGCTGTTTTGGCCGCAGAACCCGACACGCTGCCCCAGGGTGTTGGTGAAGCTCGTGTGAAATTCCTCCAGCTGTGGAAAGACGCACTGGAAATCTACCCGGATGCAGAGTTCATCGCCGTTGCTAACGCTCCTGGCGTTGCTTCCTCCGGTCTGCGCATCGCCGTGGAATTGCTCCAGGGCCGTGAATTCGCAGATGGCGTCTTGGGCGGACAGTTCGGCACAACCGTGACCGTTCCGATCCCAGTCGTTGTGACCCCCGACAACTTTGACGAATACTACACCGAATACGTTGAAGGCGGTTACCCGGACTCCTATCTCTTGGATGGCATCATGACCATCGACGAGGTAGACGCTCTGTTCCAATAAGCTTTGTAAATCTTGGTTCTCCGGTGAATTTCACCGGAGAACCACTTTTTTTATTCCGATCATCAAAATTTAGAATATTGAGTTTTTTTATATTGCTTTACTGTGAAATTATTTACAATTCTTCATTCATTTTCTCAATGACTTTCGAACATAAGGTTTTGCTGGACGTTCTATGAAAACAATATCCCTGGAAACACATTCAATTAAAAAACGCTTCGGAGGGGTAAAAGCCTTACAGGATGGCACCATTGAGGTGCACTCAGGTGAGGTTTTAGCGCTGGTAGGGGCCAATGGGAGCGGCAAGAGTACGCTTACCAAGATCATCACTGGGGTACTCTCTAAAGATGAAGGTGTGATCACCTACAATGGAGGGGAAGTTTCCTTCCCCAGCCCGTTGGCGGCCAAAAAGGTTGGTGTGACCGCTGTGTATCAGGAACTCAGTCTGGTGCCGTCCCTGACCGTCTCAGAAAATATCTGGTTGGCGCACGAACCGCTTACCAAAACGGGTCGCATCGACAACCGTAAAATGACGGCCGAGACCCGTCAACTGCTGCAATTATTCTCCGGCGCCTATCAATCCACCCTCACCCCCGATACGATTGTAGAAGACCTCCCCCCTGATGAAAAACAGATCGTTGAAATCTTAAAGGCGATCAGCCAAGACCCCCGCATCATTATTTTAGACGAAGCCACCGCCAGCCTCGACTCCCAGCAAGTAGAATGTCTTTTCAACCTGGTGAAGGGTTGGAAGGCCGAAAACAAGGCGATTGTTTTTGTTTCTCACCGCATGGATGAAATCTTCCGCATTGCCGACCGGGCTGTTGTGCTGCGAAATGGCAGCACTGTGGGCAGCCTCAACATGTCCGAAGCTACCGAGGAAGAAATTGTTTCTCTTATGGTTGGGCACGAAAGCGGCCTGGGCCGCACCAAGCGCACCCCCGCGGCAGTAACGGTCACCCCAGAGATTGCCTTGCAGGCGACAGAGTTGCGCAATGCGGTGCTTTCTGGTGTGAACTTTACGATTAAAAAAGGCGAGCTGGTCGGTATTGGCGGTCTGCGCGGCCAGGGACAGAGCAGCCTGCTGCATACCATTTTTGGCAACCGCCGTTTTGAGGGGAGCATCGCTCTCTTTGGCGAAGAATTTTCTGCCAGCCACCCGCATGATGCCATGAAGAAAAATGTCGCCCTGGTGCCCGGCGACCGGGCCTCCCAAGGCGTGCTAATGATCCGCTCAATTCTGGAAAATTTGCACCTGCCGAATTGGCGGGCGTACGGAAAGTTCTTGAATATTAATCAGGCGCAAAAAGATGCCGAGAGAGTTTCCAAGCAGCTCAGCATGGTGATGGAATCGCTGGAAGCCCCCATCCAGAGCCTTTCGGGTGGGAACGCCCAAAAGGTCGTGATCGGCAAATGGCTGCTGCGTGAACCGCAAATTTTGCTGTTGGACGACCCCACCAAAGGGGTAGACGTCGGCACCAAAGCTGAATTTTATAATCTGCTCGACCAGTTGTGCGAAGCCGGTACCACCATTTTGTTTTACAGCTCCGACGACCAGGAATTGATCGACCTCTGTCCTCGTGTCCTCGTGATGCAGGATGGCTTCATCAAAGCAGACCTGTCCGGCAGCGACCTGACCAAATCGAACCTCATCTCGACCAGCATGGGCGGAAGTATCGAGAACAACAATCATCCCAAGGTTGAAGACCATGAATGACAACAAGTTCAACTTCAAGAATTGGTGGAAAGCCTTCAATCGAAAAAATACCTATGTGCTTGCCCTGGGCATTTTCCTGGTGACAACCGCCATTTATGTATACCAACAACCGGCCTTCTTTGAGGAAGGCGGTGCTACCCGTCTGCTGACCAGTAACTTCCGCACCTGGCTCCCGGTCATCTTGCTGGGCGTTGGGCAGGCCATCGTGATGATCGGCGGCGGTCTGGACCTGGCAGTTGGGTCAATGGTTTCCCTCGGCAACGTCATTTTAGCCCTCACCATCACCTCTCCCGAAGAACCGGTCAAAAACCTTTTGATCGTGTTGGGTGTGCTGCTGTACGGCATTTTTGCAGGTTTCCTCAACGGCGTTTTTACCGCCACCCTCGGCTTGCAGCCGATGATTACTACCTTTGCCACCAGCTTTATTTACAGCGGCATCGCTTTGCTCTTGCTCCCCAATCCGGGTGGCGCCATCCCGCGCGAATATACCAAGTTCTACCGTTCCACTGCCGTGGGAGGGATTCCGCTGGCCTTAATTATTATCGGTGTCGTCCTTCTGCTGTGGGGCTTTATTAAAAATCGTAAATTTGGCCGCTATCTGTTTGCCGCCGGTGGCGACCCGCAGGCCGCCTATACCACCGGTATTCGCGTCACCCGTATCCGCATCTCTACCTACATGATCTCTGGCTTTTTTGCTGCCCTGGCAGCCATCAGCTACTCGCTGCTCACCGGTTCCGGTTCGGCAACCAGCGGTGATGATATGACCCTCACTTCGATCACCGCCGCCATCCTGGGCGGCACGGCCCTGAGCGGGGGTGCCGGGTCGTTGTTTGGCACCATTTTGGGTTCCATTATTTTAGGTACTTTTAAAAATATTATTTCGGGCGCACACGTCGATTCCTGGTCTCAGGTATTGATCAATGCGCTCTTCATTATTGCGGCATTGGCTGGGCCGGGGCTTGTCAATCTGCTTCGTGGGAGATATCGCCATGAGTGAACAAACTGTATCTCAAACCAACAATAACGGCAAAAAGAAAAAATTCACCCTTGCCCCGCCGGTAACTGCCCTGATCACCGCCTTGGTGCTCTTCCTGGCGAGCGGCTTACTGCCCAACGGTTACAACTCGTTCGGCATGGCAGTCGATCAGGCTTTCAACATCATCCGCTTGTCTTCCTTCCTTGCTATCATTGCAGCCGGGCAAACCCTGGTGATTATCAGCGGCGGCGAAGGCATTGACCTTTCCGCCGGTGCAGTCGTCACCCTGGGCGCCTTGTTTACCTATCGCATGATTGACGGCAATAACGCCCTGGTGCTGCCCGTCCTCTTGTTCGTCATTGTGGTTGGTGCTGGCGTAGGCCTGATCAACGGCCTGGGGATCACTTACCTGCGTATTCCCCCCTTTGTGATGACCCTCGGGATTGCCGGGGTGGTGCAGGGTGCTTTACTTGTCGTCACCCGCGGGCTGTATGATGGCGCTGTAGCCCCCATCATGACCAAAGTGATCGCCAGGGATTTGGTCTTTGGTATTCCGGGGATGATCTTCCTGTGGATTTTCTTTGGCATCTTCATGACCCTTATCCTGAAACGCACCCGCTTCGGTAAACAGTTGTTCGCTATCGGTGTCAACCGCACCGCCGCTCGCCTTTCTGGTGTGCGTGTAAATCGTATGGTCATCGCTACCTACGCTATTGCCGGTGCCCTGGCTGCCATTTCCGGCTTTATCCTCGTCGGCTGGACACAGAATGCCGGCCTCCAGGTGGGCGACCAATACCTCTTCCCCTCGATTGCCGCAGTCGCTGTGGGCGGCACCCTGCTTTCGGGCGGTGTCGGCAGCTTCTTTGGCACCATGGCCGGCGCGATCGTGATCCAACTGATCACCAGCTTGCTTACTACCATGGGCCTGCCGGAAGCTACCCAACAGATGGTCTATGGTTCTGTTTTACTTATTTTGCTAATTATCTACGGCCGTGAAAAAGGCCTCAGATTATAAAAATATTCACTATCACTAATTATCTTTGAGGAGTACACAATGCATAAAATCAGTATGCTCGGGGCAGGCTTTATTGGAATGTTCTATACCCGAACCATCCAACGCAGCCGCTCCAAGGACGTTGTTTCGGTGGTTTACAACCGCACCCCGGAAACAGCCAAAGAATTTGCCGAAACTTATAACGTCCCCCGCTGGACGGGCGACATGGACGAAGCGATCAACGACCCGGAAACCGACATCGTCGTGGTTGGTCTGCCCAACTCCGAACACTTAGAAGCCATCGTCAAAGCTGCCGAAGCTGGCAAAGCCGTGCTGTGCACCAAACCTTTGGCCCGCTCTGGCAAGGAAGCCAAAGAAATTTTAGATGCCGTTGAAAAAGCCGGCGTGTTCCACGGTTACCTGGAAGACCTGGTCTATACCCCTAAAACCCTCAAAGCATTAGAAGCCGTACAGGCTGGCTCCATCGGCCGTGTGTTGTGGGCTCGCTCCCGCGAGACACACCCTGGCCCGCACTCCCCCTGGTTCTTCGATAAAGAACTGGCCGGCGGCGGTGCGATGGTCGATATGGGCTGCCACTGCACAGAAATTTGCCGTGCTTTCATCGGCAAAGACGTGCGCCCGGTACAGGCCATGGCGCACATGGATACCCTCGTACACCCCATTACAGCCGAAGATTTCTCTATCGGCCTGATCCGCTTTGAGAACGGCGCCATCGGCCAGATCGAATCTGGTTGGACCTTCCGCGGCGGTATGGACCTGCGCGACGAAGTTTCCGGCACCGAAGGCACCATCTGGCTCAACCACTGGCTGCGCACCGGCTTTGAGATGTTCTCCTCCGGTGGCGGGCAGGGCTACGTGGCTGAAAAAGCCGAAACCGAACAGGGTTGGCTCTTCCCCGTAGGCAACGAACCCGATGCCCTCGGTTATATCGAAATGTTCAACGACATGTTCGACAGCATTGACACCAACAGCGAACCGGTAGAAACCTTCTACGATGGCTATGTGGTCAACAGCATTTTGGACGCTTTCTATAAATCTGCCGAAAGCGGCAAATGGGAAGACATTGAATTGGAAGACTGGCGCGGTGGCACTTACGAAAAGGTGATGACCACCACCGACTTTGATGACGAACATGTGCTCATCAAAGAGGAACGCATGCCGGATGGCAAGATCAAGCAGATCATCCAGCATAAAGTAACCGGCCGGGTCTCTCAAATCATCAAGTAGGGACGAACAAAATGGAGAGCCTAATCCGCTCTCCATTCTTTTTTTATCGGATACCTCAATATTCGGATCAATCCCCACAAAGGTACAGACCTTTGCGGGGTAGAATCAGTTGATTTTGACCCGAACATGTTTACGCAGTAAAGGATAACCACGATGCCAAGACCCATCACTTTGTGCACCAGCCAATGGACCGACATTCCCTTTGAGCAGCTGGCTCAAAAAGCTCAAAACTGGGGACTGAACGGCCTGGAACTCACCTGCGGCGGCGACCACTTCAACGTGGCCCAGGCGTTGGCCGACGAGCAGTATGCGACCCAAAAACGCGCCACCCTGGAGAAACACGGCCTCAATATCTGGGCGATTGCCAACCACCTGGTCGGGCAGTGCGTGTGCGATGTGATTGATCCCCGCCATAAATCCATCTTGGAACCCGAAATCTGGGGAGATGGCGACCCGGAAGGTGTGCGCCAGCGTGCCGCCGAGGAAATGAAGCGCACCGCCACCGCCGCGGCAAAGCTGGGCATCGAAGTTGTCACCGGCTTTACCGGCTCTTCCATCTGGCATTTGCTGTATGCCTTCCCGCCCACCCCCGCCGGCATGATCGAAGCGGGCTACCGCGATTTTGCCGACCGCTGGCTGCCCATCCTGGATCACTTCCAGGCGCATGGGGTTAAATTTGCCTTAGAAGTACACCCCACCGAGATTGCCTACGATATTTACACCATGCAGCAGGCTTTAGAAGCGGTCGACCATCACCCCGCCTTTGGCATCAACTTTGACCCCAGCCACCTGGTGCATCAGCTTATCGACCCGGTGGAATTTATTTATGCCTTCCCGGAGCGCATTTTCCACGTGCATATCAAAGACTCGCGCACCAACCTCAACGGCCGCAGCAGTATCTTGGCCTCGCACCTGCCCTTTGGCGACCCCCGCCGCGGCTGGGATTTTGTCTCTCCCGGGCATGGCGATATTGATTGGGGGCTGGTCGTGCGTGCCCTCAACCACATCGACTACCAGGGGCCGCTCTCGATAGAGTGGGAAGACAGCGGAATGCAGCGCGAATGGGGCGTGCAGGATGCCGTCGCCCACGTGCGAAGCGTCAACTTTGCCCCTTCCGACCAGGCCTTTGATTCGGTCTTTGTCAAAGATAACTAGACCCGCAAAATACTAATTTCAATGGAGATAACCGAGTGAGCAACCCGCCTTCCTACACCCTGCCTGATACCCACATCGAAATTCATAACACCGCCATCACCACCGGCAAGATCAAGTTCGCCATCTTCGACTTTGACGGCACCATCTCTCTCATCCGCGAGGGGTGGCAGGATATTATGATCCCGATGATGGTCGAGATTCTTATGCAAACCCCCAACCACGAACCGCGCCCCGAATTGGAGCAGGTCGTGCGCACCTACGTCACCGACACCACCGGCAAACAGACCATCTACCAGATGATCCGCCTCGCCGACGAGATCACCGCCCGCGGCGGCACCCCCGAAGAACCGCTGGTCTATAAGAACCAGTACCACGACGCGCTGATGGCGCGCATTATCGACCGCCGCAAAGGCCTGCACAGCGGCGCACTCGCCCCCGAAGATTGGGCCGTGCCCGGCGCGCTCGAAGCGCTCAAAGCCCTGCATGCCCGCGGGGTCAAATGCTTTTTGGCTTCTGGCACCGACGAGAAGTATGTCTTTGAAGAAGCCGATCTGTTGGGCGTCACGCCTTATTTTGCCGGTATCTACGGCGCCCAGGACGATTATAAGAATTTCTCCAAGCGCATGGTCATCCAGAAGATCATCAAGGAGAATCATTTGCAAGGCCCGGAGCTGGTGGCTTTTGGCGATGGCTACGTGGAAATTGAAGATACCAAACATGTCGGCGGGATTGCCGTGGGGGTGGCAACCAACGAATCTACCCGCCAGGGGATGGATGCCTGGAAGCGCAGCCGCCTGATTGCCTCCGATGCCGACATTATCGTGCCCGATTTTAGAGAGTACCAGCCTTTATTAAATTACTTGTTTGAGGAATAAACCTGATGCCATACCCAACTTTTGACCGCTCGAAATTAAAATTACTGCCTTTAGACCAGCGCATCCACGACCTGAGCAAAGATGTTATTTTAGGGTTAGACGACCCGATCCCGGAATACCACAACCCCAACCTGGAAATCCTCGCCGACCGAGTGGTGGCAGCCCACAAGAAAGGCGCTTCCGTCATCATTATGATGGGTGCGCATGTCATCCGCAGCGGCGTTTCCCGCATGCTCATCGATTTGATGGCGCGCGGGGTGGTCACCCTCATTGGGGGCAATGGGGCGGTCTCTATCCACGATATGGAATTTGCCATGATCGGGGAGACCACCGAAAGCGTGGCTAAATATATTCAAGAGGGCCAGTTCGGCCTGTGGAACGAAACCGGCCGGGTGAATGACGCTGCCGTGTTTGCCCACCAGAACGGCTACGGCCTGGGCGAATCGATCGGCAAGATGATCCAGGAAAACCCCGCCGAGTTCCCCAACGCCGAGTTGAGCGTTTTGGCGGCCGGCTACCGCCTGGGTGTCCCGGTCACCATCCATGCCGCTATCGGCCAGGATATTGTCCACGAACACCCCAATTTTGACGGCGCCGCAGTGGGTGCTGCCAGCTACCGCGATTTCCTCACTCTCGCCCACCACGTGCAAAACCTGGAAGGCGGCGTGATGCTCAACATCGGTTCCGCTGTGATGGGGCCGGAAGTCTACCTCAAAACGCTTTCTATGGCGCGCAATGTTGCCAAACAGGAAGGCCGCGAGATCAGACATTTCACCACCGCCGTATTCGATATGGCCGATCTGGGCGATGACCTGGATAAAGAGGCCTCCAAGAGCGAGCCGCGCTACTATTTCCGCCCCTTTAAGACCATTCTGGTGCGCACCGTGGCGGATGGCGGTGAGAGCTACTACGTGCGCGGCCTGCACCGCGAGACGGTCAGCAACCTCTACCGCCTGATCATTGACCGTTTGGAAGGGTAGGCGCGCCAATGCACAAGATTTCCGACCAACGCTTTCAAGAGTTGTTGGATGCTTTCTCTCAGGCGCGCGTCGCCGTGCTGGGCGATTTCTTCCTCGACCTGTATATCAGCTTAGACCGCGCCCTTTCCGAGCTGTCTTTAGAGACCAACCTGGAGGCTTTTCAGGCGGTTGGGCTTAAAGGCCAGCCGGGTGCGGCCGGGGTGGTCACCAACAATCTGGTTGCCCTGGGTGCCACTGCTTCCGCAATCGCCTATACCGGCGATGACGGCAATGGCTACACCCTGCGCAAAGCTTTGCAGGACAGGGACGTGGATACCACCTATCTGCTCCAGTCCGCAGACCGCTTTACCCCCACCTACACCAAGCCGATGATGAAAGAGGTGGACGGCCCGACGATTGAACTCAACCGCATGGACATTCGCAACCGCACCCCCCTTTCGAAAGAATTGGAAGCGGCTTTGGTCAATGCGGTGGAAGAAGCCGCCCAAACCCATGACGGCATCCTGGTTACCGAGCAGGTCGCCGACGATGGCTGCGGGGTGCTTTCCCCCGCCATTCGCGACGCACTTGCCCAGGCTGCCCGGCAGTACCCGGATAAAGTCTTTATGGTCGATTCGCGCCATTTCACCCACTGCTACCGGCATGTTGGCCTCAAGGTCAATTTCTCCGAGGCTGTGCGCGCCGCCGGCTACCTTGCCCCAGAGCAAAACCTGTCTGTGGAGGGCGACCGCCTGGCGACCGCCCAGGCTTGCCAGCGTTTGCTCACCCAACCCGACGGCCGCCCGGTATTCATCACCCTTGGCTCGTTGGGTCTCAGCGGCACCGCCACCGGGGAAGAATTTTTCCATCCCGCCTACCCGGTCAGCGGCCCGGTAGACATTGTGGGGGCAGGCGACTCGGTGCTGGCCGGTCTGGGGTTATCCCTTTGCGCCGGAGCCACACCGGTTGAAGCGGCTTACATCGGCAACCTGGTCGGCTCAATTACTATTCAACAACTTGGCACAACCGGCATCGCCACCCAGGAGATGCTGCTGGAACGCCATTATCAATATCAACACGATTAATTTCATTTGAGGAAAAGATGAACAATACCAAAACCCTTGTTACCCAATATATTGCTGATCTCCACAATTTGATCGATGCTCTGCCGCAGGATGACCTGCTGGCCGTGATTGATGCACTGATGACTGCTCGACAGGAAGAGCGCACCATTTTTGTGTGCGGCAATGGCGGTTCGGCGGCCACCGCCAGCCACATGGTTGCCGATGTTGCCAAGAATACCCGCCGCCCGGATAAACCCCGCCTGCGTCTGGTGGGTTTGGGCGACAATATTCCCACCCTGACGGCCTATGCCAACGATGAGGGCTACGACCGCGTCTTTGCCGAACCGATCCTCTCCCTGATGCGCCCGGATGATCTGCTTATCGCTATCAGCGGCAGCGGCAATTCCCCCAACGTGCTGCGCGGGGCCGAAGCCGCCAAAGAGAAGGGCGGCAAAGTCATCGGGATCATCGGTTTTGAGGGCGGCAAGCTCAAAGCGCTGAGCGATCTTTCTCTGGTCGTCCCTTCTACCAATATGGAAATGATCGAAGACCTGCACATGATCGTCAACCATATCATTACCATGTGTATGCGGGAGGCATAGGCCTCGAAATCTATGGTTTAATCAGGGGGTGATGACCAAGCTGAAATTGTCTTTGACATGTGTATGTTTATGGATACTGCTGGCGGCCTGCGCCCCTCAGGGGACACCGCCGGCAGTCCCACCGACCAACACCCTCCCGGCTTCAACTTTTACGCCCTCCCCGACAGCGACATATACCCAAACCCCTGCGCCGCCAACCGCTACCCCTGGTTTGGGCAGTGTGCGGATAAATCCGGTGGATGCTGCCCCGATGGTGTTTGTGCCCGCCGGGGACTTTGAGATGGGCGCCGCTGCCCAAACCGGCCTGGACATCTGTCAACAGTACCGAGACGACTGCCTGCTGGAAGACTTTGCCGACGAAGGGCCTGCCCACACGGTCTCGCTGGATGCCTATTGGATCTACCAGTTGGAAGTCAGCAATGCCCTGTATAAAGTGTGTGTGGAAGCAGGGGCGTGCAGTTCACCGGCCCTCACCGAATTCTATAACCTGGAAGCCTACGCCGACCACTCGGTTGTCTACGTCACCTGGTACGATGCCGAAAGCTACTGCCAGTGGGCGGGCGGTCGCCTGCCTAGCGAGGCGGAATGGGAAAAAGCCGCCCGCGGTACCGATGGGCGCACCTATCCGTGGGGGGAACAAGAAGCGGACTGCACCCTGGCAAACTTCCGCGGCTGTACTTTTGAAGGTATTACCGCACCGGTGGGCAGCACCCCGGCCGGGGCCAGCCCCTACGGCGCGCTCGATATGGCGGGCAATGTGCTCGAATGGGTGGAGGATTGGTACGATCCGGCATATTACACCGTTTCCCCGGTGGACAACCCCCCCGGCCCGGAAACCGGCGAATACAAAATTGCCCGCGGCGGCTCGTGGAAGAACCTGCCCGTCGGGCTGCGCGTGGTCAACCGCGGGGCTAACTTCCCCGAAGTTTACAGCACCGGGGCCGGGTTCCGCTGTGTGCTGCCTGGGGAGTGAAGGGAAATCGCCTACACAATTTCTACATAAAATTTTGACGTTTTGTAAATACACCCTTGGTAGAATAAAAGTATGAAGAGCCGTAAAGATGTGTGCTTGTGACAGAACCACAAACTACGGCAAATTTTTTTTCTTCTCCTCCTCCAAAAACAGCCTGACAGTATCAACTGCCAGACTGTTTTTTTAACCAACCTGCGTTCTCCACAACCGATTTTGCATAAAATACCAATCCTTTCGAGGGCGAGAGTGCCGCCAGTGGCGTTCTGGAACTTGGGTCTATCCTGGCTCTATACAAAAACAACCGGGTGAATAACGCACCCGGTTGTTTTTTCAATCTACTGTAATGTCTTTTACCAGCGTTCAGGCCAGCGCATTCAACTGCGTCATTTCCTCTTCGCTCAATGTAATATCTACCGCCGCCAGGTTCTCTTTTTGGTGCTTGGGATTGAACGACATCGGAATGGTGATGACCTTGGGTTGCTGCACCAGCCAGGCCAGGGCAATCTGGTAGGGGGTGGCATTGTGTGCATTGGCAATTTTCTCAACCGTCGCGTTGATCTTCAGGTTGCCCTCTTCCACCGGGGAATAGGCGGTCAGCAAAATATCATTTTTCTGGCAGTGTTTCAGCACGCCGTTGCGCGCGTAGCGTCGTTCGGTCAGGCTGTAGGGCACCTGGTTGGTTAGCAGCTGGGTCTCTGAGAGGGTTTGTGCCGTTTTCAGTTTTGGCAGCACGAAGTTGCTCACTCCCAGGTAGCGCACCTTACCTTCACGCACCAGTTCATTCATCGCCTGAAAAGCTTCTTCCAGCGGCATATTGCTGGACGGCCAGTGGATCAGGTACAGGTCTACATACGACATTTGCAGGCGGCTCAGGCTGTTTTCGGCCGACTTTTTAAGGTCATCATAGTGCAGGTTAGAAGGCAGCACCTTGGTGGTGATGAATAGGTCTTCCCGTTTTGCGCCGCTTTCTTTGATCGCCTGTCCCAAAAGCTCCTCCGAGTGCCCGCTGGCATACATCTCGGCGGTATCAAAATGCGTGTAGCCTAATTCAAGCGCGGAATGGAGGGCGTCCAGGGAGCGCCGGTCTTGCTGGCTGTTCGATGCGGAGTGCCCCCCAATACGCCAGGTGCCAAATCCCAATTTAGGGATTTTAGTACCGTCAAAAATAGTTTCAAATTTCATCGCTCTTTCCTTCCTGGAAAATATTCAGAAGTTCATTCTGTTGGTTTCTATCAATATTATATCTAAAACGGTGAACAGTAGTCACGTAGCGGCGGGGTCACCCCGCCCAAGCCCCGCCATTATCTGGTAACCTTTGGTCCACTTGCAAACACCACGCATCTTCCAGAATAACCTTATTATCAAAACTCGCCCGTAGGGTATGGTTTATAAACCATACCCTACATAATCCTATCCCCAAATACCCATTTTCTGAAATCATCATCAGCCGCTCTTTTCTTCCACCCTGTCGTTCCGACAGAGACCGGTGATCTTTGATAGCCGGTCGACGAGGAACCTCGAAAATCGCACACATTGACGACGAAAGCCTTGCCGATACAATCCCACAGCATCAAGATTCTTCTCTCGGTTTTGCTATGCAAAACACTCGCTCAGAATGACCAGTATGTGTGCGTAGCGGCGGGGTCTCCCCGCCCACACTTGGCCTATATAGGGGTTGAGCTTTTTGAAGTTCTCTCCCCCAGCCTTTCCCTGCCCCTACATGTCGTTCCTCGTCGACCGGTGATCTTCAATCGCCGGTCGACGAGGAACCTCGAAAATCGCACACATTGGCGACGAAAACCTTGACGATACAATTCCCCAGCATCGAGATTCTTCTCTCGGTTTTGCTATGCAAAACACTCGCTCAGAATGACCAGTATGTGTGTATGTAGCGGCGGGGTCACCCCGCCTCATTCCCACCCCACCAAACAAAAAACCCCAAAGGGCCATACAAACCAGCTCCTTTGGGGCGAATTTCTTATTATATTTCTCTTGTCAGGCCACTTGCAGCATCCCCAACAGATCGCCAATTTCATTGATCGTCGGGCAATCCGCATCGGGGAAGATTTTCTCCCGGTCGATCAATATCGGGAACATCCCCGCGTTGCGCGCCCCCACAATATCGGCGTAATAATTATCGCCGATGTAGAGCGTGTTCGATGGCTTTGATTTTGCCAGCCCCATCCCGTAAAAGAAAATGCCCGGCTCGGGTTTCCATACCCCAATTTCACCCGCCGCAAAATAAAAGTCCAGGTATTCGGCCAGCTTCTTCTCTACCAGATACTCGTCCACCGCATCCCCCCGGTTGGTAATCAGCCCCAGGGTCAGCCCTGTACTTTTCAGCGCTTCCAGGGTCGGGTACACATCTTCCGGGATCAAATCTTCAGGTTGGTAATGCTCATCCATATAGGCGCGTAGTTTGGGTGTCAGCTCGGCGGCTTCTTCTTCCGTTGCGCCTAATTTTTTTAGCGTCCGGTAGGTGTAATTTCCCCAAAATGCGGCGTCATTTCTTCCAAAGGTATCGATATCCTCTCGCAGCAAATCGGAGGTTGCCCAATACCGGTGTGCCCATTGGCGTGTGGCAATAATCTGCTCTTCAGAAAAGCGCATGCCCAAAGAAGCTGCATGGTCTAACAAAAAACGGTCGCCGCCTGGTTCGCTGGTGCGCAGGGTGCCATCCAGGTCAAAAATGATTGCTTGTGTTGATTCAGGTAATGTAAATTCCATAGGTTATCTTATACGGTCAGCCCCCAATAAAGGACATCTCTACTTTCGGTAAATCGATGGTGTCTGCGGAACGCAGTTCAGAATATTGGTCTGTGCGCTGTGTCCACAGGTTGATAATTGTCTGGGCGATCTCTTCATCGCTGGCCCCGCCGCGCAGCAGCCCTTTTAGGTCGTGCCCTTCGGCAGCAAACAGGCAGGTATATAAAGCCCCATTCGCCGATAGGCGGATGCGGGTGCAGCCTTTGCAGAAGGGCATGGTCACCGAGGCGATCACCCCAATCTCGTTGCCGGTATCCTTATAGCGGAAGCGAGTGGCAACTTCGCCAGGGTAATTGGGCGGAATTTCCTCTAAAGGCATCTCCGCGTGGATGCGCTGGATGATCTCTTTTGCCGGCACCACATCATCCATCCGCCAGCCGTTGCTTGAGCCTACATCCATAAATTCGATGAAGCGCAGGATCGTGTTCGGGCGGTTGAAATAGCGTGCCATCGGCAAAATGCTCGACTCGTTTACGCTGCGTTTGACCACCATATTGATCTTGAGCGGCGAGAAACCGGTTTCCAGAGCGGTATCAATCCAATTCAGCACTCGGCTGGCCGGTATCTTCATGTCATTCATCTTCATGAAGGTTTCATCATCCAATGAATCCAGGCTGACGGTCATACGCTGTAATCCGGCTTCCTTTACCATCGCAATCCGGTCGGTGGGGAAAGAGCCGTTGGTGGTCATCGCCAGGTCTTTCACCCCCGGCACCTGTGCCACCAAGGCAACCAGTTCCTCTACTTCGCGGCGCATGAAAGGTTCTCCGCCGGTCAGGCGCACTTTGCGGGTGCCCAGCGAGGTGAAAATTTGCACCAGGCGGGTTATTTCTTCAAAGCGCAAGATTTCATCGTGAGGAATGAAGCGGTACCCGCGCCCAAAAACCTCTTTGGGCATGCAGTAGGTACAGCGAAAATTGCACCGGTCGGTGACCGATATGCGCAGGTCATGCAGCGCGCGTCCCAGGGTATCAGTAATTTGTGTGGGCATATTTTTTGTTGTCATAATAAAAGCAAGCAGAGGATGCGGTTGGTAGCATCCTCCTCTTGTGGATAAATTATATCAGATTCAATCCCTGAAATGATTACGGGACTGTTAGAGCTTTCTTTGCAATCCATAAGAGGGTGTCTTTATATCCACTCTTCTTCGGTTTTGGTGCGTTCCCCACCGGCGTCGCCGGTATTCACCGTCCCGGCCGGCTCGATCAGCAAAATGCTGCATTCCTTTTCTGCAATCGGGCAGTGCTCTACGCCTTTAGGCACCACGCACATCTCCCCGGCAGTCAGGTGCAGGGTTTTATCCCGCAAGGCCATCTCAAATTCACCTGCCAGCACAATAAAGACCTCATCCGTCTCCGGGTGGCTGTGCCATACAAAGCTGCCTTCAATCTTTGCCAGCTTGAAGTGGTAATCGTTCAATTGGGCAATGATCTTGGGTGACCACTGATCGCCAAATAAGGCTAATTTTTCTGCGAAATTGATTGTTTCGATACCCATTGCAGCACCTCCACGGGAATGTTTTCCCGATTATACGCTATTATTTAGAAGCCGTTTTAATATTCGTACAAAATGAGTTTTAGCACGCATGCATTGTGATGTAAAAGCCAGATAGGAATTTTTGGTTATCAGGAAAAGGTAAATGACCTGCACTAGAAAATAAAAAAATCATCGGGTCTTATTATTCCTCTCCCTCGAGGGAGAGGAAAGCGAATCGAAGATTCGTAGGTGAGGGTGAAAAAGGGTGATAATTACCCACAGCTCAATTCTGATCTTCGTTCAATCAAATGAAATGGCGGGAAGAGCCCGCCGCTACGATGCGCTCATCATCCCCTTGAAACAAAAACAGCCCCCTGAACCAGGGGGCTGTCTGGTAAACATTCAGCAATCAGATACTACTTTTTGCCCTGCGATTGCGGTACAAAGATTTGAATGCTGGCAGTTGCCTGGTTGCCGCAGGCATCCTCAACCAGATATGTCACGGTGTAGGTACGGCCGTCATCGCCGTTGCCGGAGCGTTCTGCCCGCAGGTCGATGGTGAAATCATCCAGAATGACGATATCATCCTCGGTATCACCATCACCCAAACCCTCATCCGGCTCGTCGGAAGTGACCGAAAGTAGGGTCACGGTCGGGCTGGTGTCAAAGTTGTCGCTGGCAGTCACATCAAACGTCACGGTGACGTATTTGTGATTGGCAGGCCACAGTTCTGTGGTAGATGCCGAAACAGACAGGGTTGGCGCAATCTCGTCGCACACGTTCAAGCCGGTGATCACCGGGTCGTGGTCGGAGGAGCGGTACGGGTCTGCTGCGTAAATCGCATCTTGTGCATCTTCCTTGTAGGTCATATCGTAGTCGATCAAGTCCGGTTCATCGGCATTGATGTGCCAGATGGTCAGGCCGCTGACTTCGGGCTGCAAGTCCGCATTCACTAGGGTGTGATCCAGGTAGCCCAGCTGCCCGTCGAACACGTAGGAGTAGGCATACTCGCCCAGGTATTCATAGACCATGTCGGCATAACCATTGCTCAACAGAGTGTCGATCGGGTCTTCTTTGTCATAGGCGTTCAAGTCACCCATGATGAGGAAGTCGCCATCGCTGCTGCCGGTCGGGTCGGTTGCCAGCCAGTCGGCCAGTACCTGAGCGGCCAGCGTGCGGGTCAGGTTGCAGCTGCCCTGCAGCGGGTCGTCATCGCCGGCGCCGCATTCAGAACCCTTAGACTTAAGGTGGTTGACCACCGCGGTGAAGATGCCGCCGGTGGTGTCATCGATAAAGGTTTGTGCCAGAGCCGGGCGGTTCTTGGGGGAACCGGTGTTTGCAGGGTCTACAAAGGCCATATCGTCCAGCACGGCGTAGTCGCCCACCAGGGAGACGGTGGCCGGTTTGTAGATGAAGGCTACTTTGATCTCGTCGGTGCCGATCACGCCGGTATCGACATAGTCATACGTGCCTGCGCCAAACACATCGTTCAGACCGTTCACCAGGTCTTGAATGGCTTCAGTATTGTTCTCAATTTCGATCAAGCCCACCACATCGGCGTCAATCGCGGTCAGGGCGGCAATGATCTTTGCCCGTTGGCGGGTAAACTCTTCGGGGGTATCTGCCCCACGGCTGCCAAGGGTGGTGAAGTAGTTCAACACATTGAAGCTGGCAACCTTGATCCCACCGCCAACATCATCCGGTTGGGCGGTGCGCAGGTTTACCGGCGTGTAGTCTGCGCCCATTGTGGGCTGCAAGCGGTACAGGCCAAAGCTGTAATCCAGGATACCGGTCAGGTTGGTGAGGGTATCCCCGCCGCGGAACAGGTTGTTCAGATCAAACACGCTGCCGTTGGGGTGGATGGCCGGGTCCGGGTTTTGGCTGGAGCGGCCGTCGTCCAACGTCAGGCGATCCAGCAGGTTGGCGGCAGCCAGGCTGCCCGCATCCGGCGAATCGGGCTGGAAGATGGCAGTCGGCTGGAACAAGCGATCAGAGCTGAGTACAACCGAGCCGTAACGGTCAAATTCGAAGTATTCGGCGATTGCCAAATCCTGCGGGAAAGTGACCAGCATCCCCTCGGCGGTTTCCAGGGCATCTTCAGCGGTCAGCGGTAAGCTTAAAGCGGTGGGGGTGATCGTGTTGCCGGTAGAGCATTCCACCAGTTCGTCGGCGGTCACCTGGGTGCGGTCGCTGTATTCCCCGGCGGTGCCGAGCACACGGAACAAATCGCCTTCGTCAAACCCGGTCATACCGGGGGCATAGACGAATACCCCGTCAGAGGTGTTCGGGTCGCCATCACCGGCTGTATCTTGGATGAAGAAGCCGTTGAAATCATCGAAAATCCCGACCACCACGCCTTCGGTAGCAACTTCTTCACCGCTCAACGGGGTGCTGAAGCCGCTGCCCTGAATTTCGTAGGTGGCTGTGTAGGGGTCGCCGCACACATTGGAAAGATCATCGGGCGGTTCAACATCGCCCCCGCCCCCGCCGATCACGATGTTCTGGAAGGCCATGCCTTCGCTGCCGCCATCGGTTTGCAGGGTAAGCACCAGGGTCAGTTCAGAACCGGTGCCGTTGATCGGGGCGGAGAAGGTTTGCAGGTCATCGGTCAGAATGGTGCCCTGCATCAGCATCGGGTCGCTGAGGGTGTAAGAGCTGCCGCCTTCCAGGATGTAGGTGTAGGAATCGGCTTCGTCTACCGTGCTTTCAAAGGCAGTCTCTACTGCCCCGCCATCAATGCTGTACGTCCAGGTGAAGTAGTCGGCGGTTTCGAAGTCGCCCATCGCGCCCATGTCAATCGAGAGCTGCAAGCCGGAACCACCGCTGATGTCGAACACCCAGGTGGCGGTTACCGGGCCGCTGTTGTCGCCGTTTTGTGTGTCGGTGGCGCCGAAGAATTCATCGGTGTTACCTTCTTTGATGATCCCCAGGTTGTCGCCGGTGTAGATCGACAGGCTGTCGTCCAAAACGGCGTAGGGGATTGAAGGAGAAACGCCGCGCTGGTATTTTTGGAAACCATCTGCGGCGGAACTAAATGCGTCTGTGAAGGAGTTGGTGTAGCTGATCAGGTTTTGGCTGCTGCTTCCCACCATGTCGTAGGCCACCGGTACAGATTCCAGGATGATATTCTGGAAAGCCATGCCTTCGCTGCCGCCATCGGTTTGCAGGGTAAGCACCAGGGTCAGTTCAGAGCCGGTGCCGTTGATCGGGGCGGAGAAGGTTTGCAGGTCATTGGTCAAGATGGTGCCCTGCATCAGCATCGGGTCGCTGAGCGTGTAAGAGCTGCCGCCTTCCAGGATGTAGGTGTAGGAATCGGCTTCGTCTACCGTGCTTTCAAAGGCAGTCTCTACTGCTCCGCCGTCAATGCTGTACGTCCAGGTGAAGTAGTCGGCGGTTTCGAAGTCGCCCATCGCACCCATGTCAATCGAGAGCTGCAAGCCGGAACCACCACTGATATCGAAGACCCAGGTGGCGGTCACCGGGCCGCTGTTGTCGCCGTTTTGAGTGTCGGTGGCGCCGAAGAACTCATCGGTGTTGCCTTCTTTGATGATCCCCAGGTTGTCGCCGGTGTAGATCGACAGGCTGTCATCCAAAACGGCATAGGGGATTGAAGGAGAAACGCCGCGCTGGTATTTTTGGAAACCATCTGCGGCGGAACTAAATGCGTCTGTGAAGGAGTTGGTGTAGCTGATCAGGTTTTGGCTGCTGCTTCCTACCATGTCGTAAGCCGTATAGCTGGCTGCGGAAGCGGGTGCCATAGAGACCCCGAAAATAATTAAGATCAGGCTGAGCGCGGTTAAAAACCGCAGTTTGTTGAAACCTCTGTGCCAGAGTTTCATATATATTCCTCCCGGATATAAAATTGGATAAATTTGAAAGCGGTTGAATGTAAGTGGAATGAATCAGTGAAGGGTATCCAGCAAAGTTACTTGAAGATTTTATCTTTCGATAGCAGCCTCCCAAAGTATGCTTGTACCTGCCTCAATAATAACTTATTTTGGCCTATTTAGATAGACAATAGCGGCAAAGTCAATTGCCGTTACACTATCAACATATACGAGTTGCCAGGCTGTGAGTTACAGAATTTACAAAAACTTAACCAATTGATTTTTTCTCCCCCGGGTTTGCGCGTCTACTGCCCGATTGGCGCCTCTTCCCCTTCTTCCAAGGCAGAAATCAGTCGGGCCAGTTCCCGCAGCATAAAGCTGCTGCTTCGCTTGCTAAACAGGGCATACATCTCCCGGAAATACCAGATCGTGCCTTCCCTCCCGCCTTTAAAGTTGCGCCACACCTGATCGCCGTTTGATTCCAGGCCGTACAGCAGCGTACGGGCATTATATACCTTGTCCGCCATCATCACCCGGATGGTTTCCGGGAGGGCATTTTCCAGCAGTTTGAGGTGGGCTTGTTTGCGCGGTTTCCAGGGCGGCTTTTCTTGCTCCAGCGTATCGGAACACTCCCGCACGATTTGGGCCACCTTCTCACCGAACTTATCTTCAATCGTTTTCAGGATTTCTTCCCCGCCGTGGTCTTCGGCCGAATCGTGCAGCAGGGCGGCAATCGCCTCGTCTTCGCTGCCGCCGTCTTCCAGCACCAGGGCAGCCACCCCCAGCAAGTGTGCCATGTAGGGAGCGCCTGAATCTTTACGCTTTTGGATCGCGTGGATCTGGTTTGCCAGCACCAGGGCCTGCTCAAAACGTTCGGTGAGTTTCACGGTTGGAGTATTTTCCATAAAGTCTCTTTACTCGGCAATATGGTCGGCCAATTCTTCTCTCAAATGATCGGGCATCCGGGTGGGGCGGCCGGTGTTCAGGTCGATAAACACCCACATCACATACGCCTGTGCCAGCAGTTCCTGGTCGGATTGGCGCCGCATGATGAAATGGCGGGTGGCTCGCACCGCCCGCGGGTCAGACAGATAAGTGGTGACCTCTACCGTGTCGCCCAAGACGGCGGGCTGCTTGTATTCAATCCGCGACTTGCGCGCTACGGTACCAAGCCCTTCTTGTAAATATTTATACATAGAAATGCCA
Source organism: Anaerolineales bacterium (assembly GCA_963675375.2). Lineage (GTDB taxonomy): Bacteria > Chloroflexota > Anaerolineae > Anaerolineales > UBA11579 > UBA11579. The sequence goes on from OY776212.2 coordinate 1,374,525, forward strand.
AATTGGGAAACTGCCTGGATGCCGCTTTCTTCCATATAGGTGAAATACTTGGCGTTATTCACGTGTTGGGCCGGGTCTACATCTTCCCAGGCCACTTCCCGCGGGATGGTAACCGCGCCTGCCGGGGGTGCCGGGGGCGTGGGGAAGCGTTCACGCTTGGGGGCTTCTGCCGGCACACCTTCCGGGAAGAAGGCGTGCATCATTTCATCCGGGATGGTCACCGGGCGCAGTGTTTGCCGGTCGAGCAGTACCCAGTCGGTCAGGCCGCGTGCCAGTACTTCTTCCTCGCCTTCCCGACGAATCTCGTAGCGCCGGCGGGAGCGCACCCGGCGGAAGTCTTCCACCCAGGTGGTCAGTTGGGCGGTGTCGCCGTAGCGCAGCGGCTTTAAATATTCCACTTCGGTATCGCGGATCAGCCAGATCAGGCCGTCTTTTTGCAGGCAGGCATCATCGTACCCCACTGCCGCCGAGGCGTCAAAAGCCGCCTCCTGCATATAGCGCACGTAGTTGCTGTTGTTCACGTGACCGTAGGCGTCACATTCGTAAAAACGCACCCGGTAGTTCTGGGTGAAGGTTGCTGGCATGTTAATATCCTCTTTCCAGGTTGATCTTGTTGGGCATATCTTCCCCTTGGGCAGCTTTGTTCAATACCTCTGCCAGGTGCTGCATGCGTAAAATTTCGACATCGCTGGCGCCGCCCCCGCGGTGCGGGCTCATCACCACATTCTCCAATTCGTGGAAGGGATAATCGGCTGGCGGTGTGTGTGCCCGGCTGGCTTCATCCGTCGGGTAGTTGTACCATACGTCCAGCCCGGCAGAATGTAAATGCCCGGATTTCACTGCCTGGTACAGTGCGCCCTGCTCGATGATCGGGCCGCGCCCGACGTTGACGACAATCGCGTTTTGGGGCAGTAAAGCCAATTCGGCTTCTCCGATCAATCCGGTGGTTTCATCGGTCAGCGGCAGGGTGACGACCAGCACATTTGCCTGTGGCAGTAAGCTGTGCAGTTCGCTGGCCGGGTAGACTGCGGCCCAGGGATCGCTCTCTTCCAGGGCTTTCAGGCTGCGGCGGGTGGCGATCACCTGCATCCCCATAGCCGCACATACTTTGCCGATATGCTGCCCGATATGGCCGTATCCCAGGATCAGGATGGTTTTGCCGTGCAGCATCACGGCCGGGTTGGGGGCATAGCGCGGCCGCCAGTCGTGCTGGCGAAAACGCCGGTCAATCGGCACCACCTGTTTGGCAGCCGCAAACAGCAGGGTTAGTGCGCTCTCGGCAGTGGTGACGGCATTGTGGTGTAAGTTGTGCACCGAAATATGTGGGTATGCTTTCATCATCTCGGCGGTTTCCAGCGGCACCCCGGCCCAGGGAACCAGCACCGCCCGCAAGTTGGGGCTGGCGGTGAGTTGTGCTTCGCTGGGCCGTCCGGTGATCAGCACGTCGTAGTCGGCCGGGTCGGGCAGGTCTGTGCCGATGATGAATTTAACCTTGGGGCTTAGATGTGATTCCAGTACCTGCCAGGCGGCGGCATCCACCTCGCGGGGGTAAATCGATTCCTTTTCACGTGGATAATATGCTGTGATCCCCATTCCCTACCGCCCTAACTGCACTCGCCGGAAAGCCTCTCCGTATTCAAAGGAAATTTTCTCCGCCGTTCTGCGGCCGCGTGCCCGAATCATCTCAGGCAGGTCTTCTACATGCCCGATCTGGCTGGCGTGGGCTTGCAGGCTGGCAATTTTCTGCTCAATGGTGGGGGTGATGTCGACCCAGTAATTCGGCCGGTGGCTGAAGATGAGGAAGATGTCTAACACTTTGTGCGGTTCTAACCCTTCAGACTCGTGGATCGGGTAGTTCAGCCGGTCGCGCGCCAGGGGGAAAACCGCGTCCAGGGTGGCGTCGCCAACCGTGCGGTGGTCGCGGTGGTTCAGGCGGCTCTCGTCCACAATGCGAGAAGTCGGGTCGTGGGTGATGAGTACATCCGGTTTGTAGGTGCGGATTTGCCGCACGATCATTTCTCGCAGGGCATCGTTATTCTCGATTTCGCCATCGGGCTGTTTGAGGAACACCAACCGGCTGACGCCCAGAGCATCTGCCGCAGCTTGCTGTTCTTGTTCTCGCAGGGCAACCAGTTTCTCGCTGGTCATTTCCTTTTCTGCGCTGCCTTTTCGGCCGTCTGTCACGATCACATAAGTCACTTCTGCGCCTTGCGAAGCCCACAGTGCCACTGTGCCGGCAGCCCCAAATTCAGGATCGTCCGGGTGTGCGACGATCACCAATACACGTTCAGGATGTGGAAAGTTGTTTGTCATTTTGATTCCTATCTGCTGTATGGATAATGGGTGGTTGAAAATAAATTTCTCCCCATTATAACGGCTTTAGTCTAGGTTGCAGGTGCAATCTGGTTAGAAATCGGCAGGAAGTAGGGAGAAAGTATCTATAATTATGAAACAATCTTCCGTAGCGGCCGGGTCACCCGGCCGTTAGCGCACATTGCTCATAATCAGCGGCGTTTCGCCGCCGCTACGGACAACTGGGATGAATACTTTGTCCTCTCTAATTCTTCTCCCTCCCAGGGAGAAGATGTCAGAAAAATGCTTTTCCTTTTCTGACAGATGAGGGTCGCAATACATAATCCCATCACCCCTCGCCCGATTTCCTTTTGATTCGACCAATCGATCCAGGCTGCCTTGCTAACGCTTCGAGATTCTTCGGTCAGCGCATGCCGATGCGCTTCTCTCAGAGTAACTGTGATAAAAGTCAAGCAAATTGCCAGGGTTTCTGATCTCTGGCAATTGCATTCAAGATCACCAATAATTTGCGCATGCACGCAGTTAGAGCGACTTTCTTCTCTTTTCCGTTGGCTAATAATCTTTCATAGAATTCTTTGATTGTGGGGTTATGTCGGGTTGCTGATAAGGCTGCCATATACAAAGTACAGCGTACAGTACTCCGTCCACCAAAGGTATGGCGGCGTCTTTTGCGGTTGCCGCTGTCCCGGTTGTAGGGTGCCACACCAGCCAGAGCTGCGATCTGTTTGCGATTGGCCTGTCCAAGTTCTGGCATTTCTGCAATCAGCGTCAAGGCTGTCACCGGGCCAACCCCAGGGACACTTTCCAAAAGATCAACCTTAGCCTGGTAGCACGGGTTGGATTGGATCAATCTCTTAAGTTCCTGCTCTAAACTCTTAATCTCACCTTTGAGCCAGACTAAATGTTTTTTGATATAAGCAATATTGTGCGGATGAGCGGTGGTCAGACGATTCTTTTCTTCGGTCTGCATCTGGATCAATTGCCTGCGTCGGGTGATCCTGAGACTAATTTGCTCCTCAAATTCATTTTTTCGCTGCCAAATATCCGGCTTCATCACCTGTCCGAAATCAGCCAATACATGGGCATCAATCGTATCTGTCTTGGCATGTAATCCCTGTGCCTGAGCAAACCGCCGTACTCTAGTCGGATTCAGGACTGCCACTGGAAGTCCAATGTCTAACATCTGATGCACGGCTTCCCGCTCAAATCCGGCTGTGGCTTCCACCACAATCCGGTTCACCCCTTCGGCTTGGCGCAAACTTTTTACTAATTTCTTGATCCCTGCTGGATTGTTTGGATATTGTTGGGCTTTTGCTATCCCTTGATAGGCTACATCCAGTTTGTCTTTGCTGACATCAATTCCTACATATATCTCTTTGCTTTTCATGTGTGTCCTCTTATAATGTGTTTAGCCCTCACTAGCAAATACGGACTTTTTGTCCCAGTAACTGTTCGGGCTAATGACAGAATGGACACAGCGACCGACACTCTGAGACGGTCTCCATGGACCCAATGACAGTCGATCTGCTGTGTCCTCCTCATTCTCTCACATCATACTAATGACGTGTGAGTAAGTAATCAACAAACTGAAGTGTTTAATTTGAATAGGTTTGGATAATCGTTTATATTTTTCTCGCCCCACCCCGATTCACTCTTGAAATATCCTGGCACCAATCACCCTCCCCAGTTTGCTGGGGAGGGCTGATAAGCCTTCGTAATAATAGTCGTATGCGGGTGGGGCAAAGATACAGAAAGGAGTAGAAACAAAACTCGCCGGAATAGTCAATTACTTCTTCTTTCTGATGATACGCTGTCATCCCCTCCGTAGCGGCCGGGTCACCCGGTCGTTTATGCATATGCCCCATTCCGGGCGGCGAAACGCCGCCGCTACGGATAGCAAGGTGATTTGCCCCTTCTAGCGAATTCAAGTTGGGATAATAACTTTGTTTTTCCAAAAGATGAGGGTCGCAACAGATAAATTACTCTTTCTCGCCCCACCCCGATTCACTCTTGAAATATCCTGGCACCAATCACCCTCCCCAGTTTTCTGGGGAGGGCTAATAAGTTTCTGTAATAATGATCGTATGCGGGTGGGGCAAAGAAGACGAAAGGATTAGAAACAAAACTCGCCCGGAACAATAATTTCTCTTGTCTTCCTTCAAATGATACCTTATCAACCCACGTAGCGGCCGGGTCACCCGGCCGTTAGCGCACAGAGCTAATTCTCGGCGGCGAAACGCCGCCGCTACGGATAGTAAGGGAAGATGAAGGTTAAATAATACAGGCGGGGGAAAGAAAAAACCCTGGAAGATTTCAGAAATCTTCCAGGGTTGTAATGAAGCTTTTATTTCGGAGAATTACGCCGCATCGGGTAAATGGTCAAGGAAATCCATTACCATCCTATCCAGCGTTTCCACCGCTTCGGGCATCGCGGCTTCCACCTCCGGGGAAAGGCCGGCGCCTAATTCCACCTGGATGCCCCCAATGCCCAAAATCTTGATCTCTTCAGGAATATCATCGCGTCCTAACGTGCGGGCCAGCTCCAACGTCTCGGCTACCCCCCAGCCGTGTGCTGCCCCCAACCCGCCGGTAAAACTAGCAAGGTCTTCGGGTTTAAGATTGAGAAGCGATCCTGGCGTGACGTCCGGGCCGCCAAGCACGGCGTCAACCAGAATCGCTAGCTCGTATCTTGAAATATGGTCAAGCAATGCAAGACCAGGCAGCCGGAGGAGAACGGTTGCCACCTGGGGGTGAGAGGCGTGTTGGGGGTATTTGGCAGCCCAAGCTTCGACTACCGCAACCCCCACCGCATCATCCCCACGCATTGTTTGACCGATACCGATAATCACTAATCCAGACATACTTCTGGCCGTTATGCTTCCTTAAAGTTCTTCTACCGTCAATGTCAGGAAGTGTGTGGCACACGAAATGCACGGGTCATAGGCCCGCAGCAAATGTTCGCAGATCAGGGTTGCTTCCTCGTGGGGCAAATCCAACACCGTCGGGGCCATCTTCCACAGGTCTGCTTCCATGCGGGCCAGGTTCTGCGCTGTAGGCGGTACGATCCGGGCGGTTTCCACCATTCCCTGATCGTTGATCTGGTAGCGGTGGTAGAGCAGTCCGCGCGGCGCTTCGCTGCCGGCTGCGCCTTTTCCGGCCATCAGTTTCAGCGGTTGGTAGCTCGGCCCTTGCGGGTCATATTCTTTGATGATCCGGATGGCTTGCTCGTAGGCTTCCACAGTTTCGATGGCCCGGGCGATTAAACCTTTGTACGGGTTGGTGATCGGCAGTTCCAGGCCAATCTCTTCGGCCATTTGTTTGGCAATCGGCCCAAGCTGGTCGTAGTTCATGTTCAGGCGGGCAACCGGCCCAACCAGGTAGGGTGCGCCTTCGTTCGTGTAGCTGTGCAGCGCATTCGAGTGCCGTACGTGCTTTTCGGCGTAGTATTTTTCAAAGTCTTCTTCGGTGATCACGCCGTTCTTGGAAGAAATGATGTCGCCTTCTAAGATGGCATATTCGTTCTCGTTGTGCAGGGCGACAAACTCGTAATCGTCAATCTCAAGTTCGGGGTAATCCAGGGTTACAGACCAGCGCACGGTTTCTTTAGCGTGTTCCAAACCCCATTCCAGTTCTGGCAGCAAGGCTTGCAAAGCCTCTTTATCCGGCCAGCGGTACCAGCCGCCCACGCAGGCATTCACCGGGTGGACAGAGCGGCCGCCGACCACCGACATGATGTCATTGCCGGCTTTCTTGGAGCGCAGCGCATTCACCACGATCTCCGGGGCAACGCTTGCCAGGCTGATGGCGCTTTCTTGTCCGACCAGGTCGGGGCCTTGCAGCATGTAAATGTGCAGCACATGGCTCTCGATCCATTCGCCGTAATACAGCAGTTTGCGCAGGTCGGTAACCTCTTGCGGTACGGTCACGTGCAGCGCTTTTTCCATCGCCCGTATGGAAGAGAACTGGTAAGCTACCGGGCAGATGCCGCAAATGCGGGCGGTCATATCGGGCACGTCTTGTAAGAAGCGGCCTTGCAGAAAGCCTTCAAAGAAGCGCGGCGGCTCGTAGATGTTGACCTTGATTTCTTTAATTTCGCCGTTTTCCACGCCGATGTACAGGCCGCCTTCACCTTCTACACGGGCAAGGGCAGGGACGTTGATGGTTTCTCTAGCCATTGTTTTCCTCCTGCGATGTGATCATTTCTGCTGCATCCACAAAGGCGGGGGCAAACCCGCTGATGGTGCGGAGTAGTTTTACCGCTTCGCCGGGGTAGCGTTCGTGGGCTTGCAGCACCGGGATGAAGGCTTCGATCTCGGCGGTATCCAGCGGGCCAAAACAGCCGTAGCAGCCGCGCCCGTTGGACGGGCACAACACACCGCAGCCGCTGCGCACGATCGGCCCCAGGCAGGGCATGCCGTAGGCAACGGTCACGCAGGGCAGGCCCAGGCGTTTGCATTCCAGGCATAGGCTGTACTGCGCCAGGTTCGGGCGGCGGTTCTGTAAGATCGCCACCAAGACCTCGACCAGTTCATATTTGTTGATCGGGCAGCCCCATAATTCATAATCGACCTTGACATGGTCGGCCATGCGGGTGGAAGTGGGCAGGGCATCGATAAATTCAGGATGTTCGTAAACGATATCAGTGAACGCTTTTAAGTCGTTGAAGTTACGCAGAGCTTGCACGCCGCCGGCTGTGGCACACGTGCCCAGCGCGATCAAAATGCTGGCATTGCGGCGAATCTCTTTGATCCGTTCTACTTCTTCGGGGGTGGAGACCGAACCTTCTACGATGGCAATGTCATACGGGCCGGGCTGGGTCAATCGGCGGGCTTCCAAAAAGTAAGCCAACTCCACCACGCCGACGATGTCTAAAAGTTCGTCCTCCAGGTTCAAAATGCTCAACTGGCAGCCGTCACAGGAGGAGAATTTGTACACGGCAATCGTTGGTTTTTTCTGTGCTTGTGCCATTAGAGATCCTCCAGGTTGAAGAATGGTTCCAGCTGGTCATAGCGGTACACGGGGCCATCTTTGCAGATGAAATACGGCCCGATCTGGCAGTGTCCGCAGAAGCCTTGTCCGCATTTCATATTGCGCTCCAGGGAGAGGTAGATATGTTCGGGGGCAATCCGGCGGGCCAGACCTTCATACACGACAAAGCGCATCATGATCTCTGGGCCGCAGCTGAAGAAGACCGTTTTTTCGGTGTCGAAGCGGGTGCGGTAGAACAACATCGGCACCACGCCTACCTGGCCGGTCCAATCCTGGTCGGCACGATCCACGGTGACCATCACCTGCATGTCTTTTTCTTGCCAGGCGTCATATTCGTCTGGGTAGAGCAGGTCGTTGGGGGTGCGGGCGCCGTACAGGATGAATACTTTCCCGTAGTCGGCCCGGTTGTTGAAGATTTCATAAATCACCGGGCGGAGCGGCGCCAGGCCGATCCCACCGGCGGCCAATACAACGTCGTGGCCTTTGAACGATTCAATCGGCCAGGCGGTGCCAAACGGCCCGCGCAACCCAACCATGTCGCCTACTTGCAGGCGGCTGATGGCACGGGTGACATTGCCGACAAAGCGCACGGTGTGTCCGATCAATTCGGGTTTGGCGGGGTCAGAGCTGATCGAGATGGCGGCTTCGCCGTAGCCGGGGATGAAGAGCATATTGAACTGGCCGTGTGCAAAATGGTAGCGTTTGCGCATGCCCAGGTCTTCAAATTCCAGCCAGAAAGTGGCAATACCTTCGGCTTCGTGGGTGATTTCGGTGATCTTTGCCCAGTACGGGTAAAGCAGCTTGTCCGGCTGATGTGCAGTTGCGGTAACAGGTACTTCGGGTCTCATGGTTATGCAGCCTCCTGAAATGCGCTGATCTGTTCGGTGACATCAATGCCCGCCGGGCACCAGGTGATGCAGCGGCCGCAGCCAACACAGCCGGAGGTGCCAAACTGGTGTACCCAGTTGCCAAATTTGTGGGTCAACCACTGGCGATAGCGAGAGCGGACGGTGGGGCGGGTGTTGCCGCCGGCCTGGGCCGAGTAAGCGATGTTGAAGCATGAGTCCCAGATGCGTTCGCGGTGGGTTTGTTTGCCGGTGATGTCGGTCACGTCTACGGTGTCCCAGCAGAAGCAGGTCGGGCAGACCAAGGTGCAGCTTGTGCAGCTCATGCACTTTTCGCCCACTTCTGTCCACAGGTGGCTTTCCAGGTTGTTGGCAAGAAGGTCTGGGAGGGATTCTTTGTTTTCCAGCACACGCCCCATTTGCTGGCGTGCTTTTTCCAGCCCTTGTTGGGCGGCTTTCTGGTGGAAGGCGGCTGCCGGTTCCCAGGCAACCTTTTTGATCATCGCACAGCCCATTTCGGAGCCGATCTTGACCAAAAAGACATCTTCCAACTCGGTGAGTTTCAGGTCGTAGCCGTTCTTGGCTTCCGGACCGGTATCCATCGAGTTGCAGAAACAGGTGCCGGAGGGGTGCAGGCAGTCCGCTGCCAGAATGAATAACCGGCTGCGGCGGCCACTGTAAATTGGGTCGTAGAAATCTTCCCGGATGAAGACGTTATCCAAAATATTGATGGCGGCCAGGTCGCACGGGCGCACGCCGATCAGGGCGTAGGCCGGGGGTGCTTCTGGGGCGTCTACCGGTTCCCAATGGCTGTTTTCCTTATTTAAAGTAAACAGCTCTTTGCGAGCCGGGAAGATGAATTGTTTCCAAGATTGTGAGCCGTGCGTGATGTCGAAATAACGGCTGTGGCCTTTATCTTGTAGGCGATATTCGCCGTTGGTCTGGTGGGTGGAATAGCCCTGGGGCAAATCCGCCAGACCCGTGATCGGGCCGTACTGCAAGACCTCGTGCTTGATCTTCGGGCCAACCGTCTGGTAGCCTTCATCTCTTAGAGCTTGCAGGAGTACATCCAGTTCTTCTTTTTGCAGGATGACTTCATTATTGATTGCTAAGTTGTGATCGGGCATGTGGGTTTATTCCTCCGGGGCAGTGTAGGGGTCCACCAATTGCAAGCGGCAGATCATCAGGCGGGATGCAGCTACGTTCGCCATCCTGCGCATCACGATGTAACCCAGTTCGTGGTCTTGTTCGCACAATTGGTTCAGCTTGGGGGCATCAATCGCCACCAAACGTGAATCTAAGACAGCACTGGCGGAGGCGGTGCGCTGCCGGATGACCGGGGTGGCGCTGGACCAGCCGACCACATCCATCGGTTCGGCGGTGTATACCCGCAGGCTGCCGCGCACCGGGCTGTAGATCTCGATCCCAATGCGCCCTTCAATGACAATATACAGGCTCTCTTGTTTATCGCCCTGCTTAAACAGAACCTCATCCTTTTCGAGCATCACCAGAGATGAAATCTCGGCAAGTTTGTCGAAATGTTCCTGAGATACGGTTTGGAACCAGGGGATTACTTGGAGAACTTCGCGTAATGCAGAATCTTTTCCCATTATTTCTCCTCTAAGTGCGCTGAACAGGGGGTTCAGCATAATTAGGACGTTTCCTGCGCATAATGCTTAATATCAAACTGCTTGCTTGGCACAGTTTGACCAGTTTACCTTCGCTTAATTATCCCAATCAAAGCCTTCTCTGATAGGGACAAATGTCCTGATAGTTTTGTGATATTAATCACTATATTGTGAATGTTATCACGATATATGCGTATTTAGAATAGTACATAACGCTAACTTAAGAATTTGAGAGGTTTTGAGAGATGACTGAATCAATCAAAAAAGTGGTCTTTTGCAACACTTTTTTATTTGATTATGGCCATTGTCCCCACGCCTCAACCTTCAATAATGTGCTTTGAGGCAGCATTTTAGCCTGGGTCACAGCGCAGTAGTTGATGGTGTAGATTGGGGTGAGGTTAGAATGGGAATTGGCTGGGTGGCACGGGATGGTTGGTTAGGGACAAAACCTCAATGAAATGTTTTATATTGTCTAGATTAATAAACTGCTATAATATTTTCATGGATTTTTCATCAGAGGTTATTCAAGATAATATCCGGCAGTTCTGTAAGCGTTGGAAAATTACGCGCCTGGAATTGTTTGGCTCGGCTGTGCATGGAAATTTTTCTAGTTCAAGCGATATTGATTTATTGGTTGAATTTGATCTTTCTTTTCATCGAACGCTGTCGGATCAGATCAAGATGCAGGAAGAACTTGAGGATATCTTTGGGCGGCAAGTTGATTTTGTTGTCCGCAAAACGATAGAAAACAGCCCAAATCCATATAAACGGGAAAGCATTCTAAACCATACGCGAGAACTGTATGTACAAAGAGCAGAATTAATTTAATTCTTTGTAAGGAACACTTCCACAAACAAAAAGCCTGCCGAGGTGGCGCACCCGGCAGGCTTTTTTCCATAAAAGAGGAGAAATATTAATCTGTGTAAATGGTCACATCCGCAGGCATGCCCGGTTTCAAGTCCAGGTCCCGGTTTTCCAGAGTGATCTTGATCGCATACACTGTGGTGGTGCGCTCTTCGGCGGTTTGCACGTTGCGCGGGGTAAACTCAGCTTCATTGGCAATGTAGGTCACCGTGCCGCTGAAGGTCTTGTTGGGGAAGGAGTCTACCGTGACGATAGCTTCTTGTCCCAGCGAGATGCGTCCATAGCTGTCTTCGGGGATATAGACGGTCAGGGTCACTTCTTCCAGCTTGCCGATCTTCATCGAGATGGTGCCCGCGGCGGTCAGCTCGCCGACTTCCAGGTTTTGGGCCAGCACCACACCCGATACCGGGGCGGTCACTGTGGCTTTTTCTATCTGGATTTCTAACGGCTTGATGGAGGCTTTGGCCTGTTCCAACCCGGCCTCGGCCTGCGCTAATGCGCTTTCTGCCTGGGTCACACTCGCTTCGGCGGCTTGCAGCTGCAAGGCGTCGTCGCCGGTCTGGTAGCTGAGTAAAGTGTCTTGGGCGTTATCGTAACGTACCTGGGCCACGGCCACTTTGGCGCGGGCTTCCAGTACATCCTCGGCTGCCGTGGTGGTCAGCAGGCGGTCGTAATCCAACTGCACCGCTTCCAGGGCTGCCAGGGCAGAGTCATACGAGGCTTGTGCCACATCCACCAGGCTGTCGTTATCCTGTGCCTGTTCGGCTTGCTGTAAGGTGTAGGCTGCGTTATTGAAGGCGGTCTGCGCTTCGGCCAGACTGACTTCGGTAGAAATGAAATCGTCATTGCTCACATCGTTGAGCAAATCTTCCAGGTCGGCCTGGGCAATCTCTAATTCTTCTTTGGCGGTCTCAATTTCTGTTTCGGTCGAGTCAATCTTTTCCTGCTTTACAAAATACCAGGAGGGCAGGTCGATCTCGTCCGGCTGCGGGGTCAGCCAGGTTTGCGAGCGGCTTTGTTGGTCTTGGGCGCGCACGCTTTGCAGGGCGATCTCATACTGGATTTGGGCAGAAGAGAGCTGTGCTTCGGCAGCGTTGACTGCTGCTTCGGCCACACCCACGGCTGCCTGCGCCTGGTCGTACTGCGCCTGGATCAGTTCATCGTCAATCTCAAAGAGCATATCCCCGGCATTCACCTGGTCGCCCTCATTGACGTAGATTTCGGTCACTTTCCCGCTGATCTCAGGGGAAATGTTGACATCTGGGGCGGCAATATTGCCGGATGCGGTGATCTGGTCGCTGGGGGTTTCGGCTTCTACGCCGCCGCAGGCTGCCAGCCCCACCGCCAGGGTGAGGATCAGAATTGCGAGTAGGAATTTTTTCTTCATTGATTTCTCCTAGTTTATTCGAACAAGGTTCGTTTTTAGATTCGTTTTCTAAACGCCAGCACACTGGCGACAAAATAAAACACACTCAGTACAGCCAGCGGCAAGATCGAGCTGGTCAAGTATTGAGCACTGATTCCGCGGATCATAATGCCGCGGGTGATTTCAAGATAATGGGTCACGGGCAGGAACTCGCCAAACCAGTAGGTCACGGCGGGCATCCCGTCTCGCGAGAACATCAGGCCGGACAAGATGATTGCCGGCATTACTACCACGAACATGGCAATATACACCGCCTGCATCTGGGTGCGTGAAATATTGGAGATCAAGACCCCCATGCCCAGCGAGCCGATGATGAAAATGGTGCTTAATCCCACCAGTTCGAGGTAATTCCCGACCACTTGTACATGGAAAATGATCTCTCCTAACCACAGCATCACCACCGTGTTGAAGATGGTGACCAGCAAATACGGGACGATCTTCCCCAGCATCAGCTCCCACTTTTTGATCGGGGTCACAATCAGCTGTTCCATGGTGCCCTGTTCGCGCTCGCGCACGATTGCCAATGCAGAAAGCAGCAGCGCCTGCACTTGCAGCAAGACCGGGATCAGGCCTGGGATCATATAGATCCCGCCGTCTCCGTTGGGGTTGTACAGCACCTTGGTGAACGCCTCAATCGGGATAGACAGCCCGCCGGAGAGTTCGGCCGAACGCGAGAGGCGTTCGATCAGGACGCTTTGCGTGGCTGCCTGGCTGATGGCGCCGATCTTCAGCTGGATGGTCTGGGCTTCGGTGGGTTCGGTAGAACCGTTGATATACAGCTGTACCGCTACCGAGTCGCCTGTATCAACCTTGCGCCCAAAGTCTTCCGGGATCACCATGCCGACATCAACCTTGTCCTGGTCGATCATTTCCAGCAGGGCATCTTCGTTGAGGGGCATGGCAACCAGGTTGAAGTCGCCGCTGACCGTATAATTGTCGATGTACTCCTGGCTGGTAGTGGTCTTGGAATAATCAACCACGGCCATTGGCACGTTCTGGCTCTCGCCGGAAACACCGTAACCGAGCAAGATCAGCAGTACACCGGGCAGCAGCAAGATCAACCCCAGGGTGCGGGCGTCTCGGATGATGTGCAGGAATTCCTTCCGCATAATGGTAAAAAACCGCTCCATAAATCGTCTCCTAATATGCAGGCTGCCGGGGTTAGCCCTCGACTTTTTGCCTGCTTTCTTCAATTGTGGTAATAAAAACGTCTTCCAGGGATGGGATGCTCTCTTCCATCCGGATGATTTCGATATGATGGTTGTTCAGGGTTTTCAGCAGGTTCTTCTCGCGTTTGCTGTCATCCACCATCACATGCAGCAGCACCCCGTGGATCGAGACCTCGTACACCCAGGGCTGCTGTTTGAGCAGTTCCATCGCTTCGGTGGGGTTGTCGCACTCCACCTGGTAGAGCACACCGGGGATGTTGTCGCGCAGTTCGTCCGGGCTGGCGTAAGCAATCAACTCGCCGCGGTACATCATGGCGATCATGTTGCAGTATTCCGCTTCGTCCATATAGTGGGTGGTGGCCAACACGCTGACCCCGTTGCCGGCCATGTCGTAGATCAAGTCCCAAAATTCCCGGCGGGAAACCGGGTCTACCCCGGCGGTCGCTTCATCCAAGAACAGCATCGGCGGTTCATGCACCACTGCGCAGGCCAAAGCCAGCCGCTGGCGCCATGCCCCCGAAAGGTTGAAGGTCAGCGCGTTGCGATGGTTGCCCAACCCGGCCATCTCGATCAACTCATCTACCCGGCTGCTGCGCTTGCTTTTGGGCACACCGTAGATCGAAGCATAAAAGTTGATGTTTTCTTTGGCCGTCAGGTCGTTGTACAGCGAGAATTTTTGAGACATGTAGCCAATTTGTTTTTTAATATCTTCGGATTCTTTTTCAATATCGAACCCCAATACGGTGCCTTTGCCGCTGGTGGGGGGCATAATGCCGCATAACATGCGGATGGTGGTGGTTTTTCCCGCACCATTTGGCCCTAACAGACCAAAGATTTCGCCTTTGGGGATCGCAAAACTGACATCATTCACCGCTTTAAAGTCGCCAAATTTCTTGCTTAATTGATGGATTTCAACCGCATTGTTGTAGTCGTTCATTCATCCCTCCTGGCTTCCATCACCGAATGGGTGAACACGTCTTCCATTGTTTTGCGGGAAGAGCGGAGGATATCCACTTTGGCTTTTTCTTTGGAAAGCTCGCGGGTCAGCTCTTTCAGCACCCGGTTGGCATTTCCGTTTAAGCTCGGTACCGATAAGCGCAGCCGGTCACCGACCGGACGCCAATCGCTGACCCCTTCCATCTGGTCTACCACCCGGCGCATGGTTTTGCGCGGTTTGGCTTTGACCTCGATGATCTCAAAAGGCAGTTCCAACTGTAATTCGTCGGGGGAACCGAGCGCCATCAAGCTGCCGTTATAGATCATTCCAACCTGGCTGCACCGGTCGGCTTCGTCCATGTAGGGGGTGCTGACCATGATGGTTACACCGTTGGCAACCACTTTCGCCAGCATCACCCACAGCTCCCGGCGGGAGACCGGGTCTACCCCGGTGGAGGGTTCGTCGAGCAGCAAGATGCCGGGATCGTGTACCAATGCGCAGGCCAGCGCCAGCTTTTTCTTCATCCCACCCGAAAGCTGGGCAGCCTTGCGGGACTGGAAGCGGTCTAAGCGGGTGAACGCCAGCATTTCTTCAATGCGTGTCTGGCGGGAACTCCCTCTTACATTGTTCAGGTCGGCAAAAAAGTTGAGGTTTTCGATCACGCTCAAATCCGGGTACAGGCTGAACTGCTGGGGCATGTAGCCGATCAGCGGCCGGGCTTTCTCCGGTTGTTTCACGATGTCGATCCCCAGTATGTTGATCGCCCCTTGGGTCGGTTTCAATACGGTGGAAAGCATGCGCAGGGTGGTGGTCTTGCCGGCGCCGTCTGGCCCGATCAGGCCAAATAACTGCCCGCGCGGGATGTTAAAACTCAAGCCGTTGACCGCATCGGTGCCCTTTTTACTGCCGAACTTTTTATGTAGTCCTTCTACTTGTATGGCATAATCCATAATTTCTCCATTGTTTAAATACAAACAGGAACGTTTTCCCTGTGGTGGGCTTTCGAATATAATAGAAGGATAAAGGAATGCCAGGAGGGCGGCAAGATGCAGCAGGGCATTATTTGTCAGAGGATTGTCACCCTTGAATCTGACAAATGTCATCCCAAGTTATGAGTGTTTAGAACTATTATGGAACTTAGGGGGTGTGATATGATGAAATCATGAAGCGAATGGAACCCGGACTGCTGCGCGTATTTCGCTATTTTACGGTCATGGCAATGCTCTACTTTGCCCTGGTCTTTTTGTATGGGCAGGTAGGCATGCTCCACGCACCTGTCACGCAGGTCTTGTCGATCACTATTCCCTCTTATCTCAACTTAGTCACTTACATTATCTTATTTGGCTATCTCTCGGTGCCCTGGCTGCGCCGCAAACTGGGGGCTTATTTCCTCCCGCTTGCCATTATTTATGCAGCCGCAACTCCCATGTTTAGCAACCTGATCTATCTGGTCAGCCCCGAAACCATGGACATCAACACGGTCATCACCCGCAGTTGGGTGATGTTCCCCATTTTATTGCCGCCCCTGGTGTTCACGGCCTGGCAGTACCCCTACCGCTATATGGTCTTGTTTGCCGCAGTTGCTTCTTTGGTGATGTTGGGGGTGCTGCTGCCTTTTGTGGGCGGCTTCAACCGGCAGACGATTCCACTGTTAGGGGTGCCGATTGTAATGGGCTTTGCTTTTGGTTTGGTCGGTTCGATCGTCAACCAGATCGTGAACGAGCAGCGCCGTCAGAAGAAAGAATTGATCGAAGCCAATATCAAATTGAGCGAGTATACCCTCACCCTGGAAGAACTGGCCGTTACCCGCGAGCGCAACCGTCTGGCCCGCGAACTGCACGATACTGTTGCCCACACGCTCAGCGGTCTTTCCGTCAATCTCGAAGCGATCAAGATCATGCTCAAAGGGGAGCAGAGCGAAGTTACCGAGATGATCGACCATGCGCTGCTCAATACTCGCAACGGCCTGGATGAAACCCGCCGCGCCCTGCGAGACCTGCGCCCCAAAACCCTGGAAGACCTCGGCTTGCGCCTGGCGATCTTGCATCTGGCAGAGGCGGCTTCCCAGCGAGGGGCGTTCAGGTTAGATCAGCATGTGCTGAAGGAATTTCCTCATTTCTCGCCGGGGGTGGAGCAAGCCATCTACCGGATTGTGCAGGAATCTTTCCAAAATATTGTGCGCCATGCCTCGGCCAGCCAGGTGATGGTGCGAACCAATCTGGAGAACAGCCATTTTCACATTTATATTACCGATGATGGGGTTGGCTTTAAACTGAATGAAAACCGCCCCAGCAATGAATTTGGCCTGGACGGTATGCGGGAACGAGCAGAGATTTCCGGTGGGTTGTTTGAGGTGATCAGCAGCCCGGAGCAAGGTACAATAGTTCATCTAAAGTATGAGGTGCCGGATGGTACGAGTAATCATATGTGACGATCAGTGGATCGTATGTGAAGGGTTGGAGAAAATTCTGTCTTCTGACCCCGAAATAAAAGTGGTGGGGACGGCCAACAACGGCCTGGAAGCGGTGGAGCTGGTATCGGAGACCAACCCGGATGTGGTACTGATGGACTTGAAAATGCCCAAGATGAACGGCAGCATCGCCACCCGCAAGATCAAAGAGCGGTACCCGGAAGTGCGCGTGCTGGTGCTCACCACTTACGAGGATGATGAATGGATCTTTGATGCCATCCGCAGCGGCGCTTCGGGCTATTTGCTCAAAGACCTGCCGCCGGAGGAATTGATCCGGGCGATTAAGGGAACAGCCGGTGGGCAGAGCTTTGTCGACCCGGCTATCACGCAGAAGCTGCTAGACGATATTGCCCGCCGCAGCCCGCAGGTAGACCACCCGACCATGTTCAAGCTCAGTCAGCGGGAAAAAGAGCTTTTAGTCTTGATCACCAAGGGATACGCCAACGCCGACATCGCCGAGGAGTTATTCCTTTCGGAAGGCACAGTGCGTAATTACATCAGCGATCTGTTCAAGACCTTGGGGGTTTCCGACCGCACTCAGGCGGCCATCCTGGCGATCAAATACCGCCTTGTAGATGTCTCCGGGTAGGTTGGTTTTCTTTTAGCAAAATAGCAAGAATCCTTCACCATTCCCCATTTTTGTGTTTGGCGGGGAGACCCCGCCGCTACGTACACACATCCGTCATTCCGAACAAAGTGAGGAATCTCGATGCTGTGGGATTGCGTTAGGGGATATTTTGTCGTAAAAGTGTGTGATTTTTTGCCCCATCCCAAATACGCTCATTATAAAATATTGCTGTCACCTCCCCTCGTTGGCTGGGAGGGCTAATAAGACTCTTTATATCTCACGCCTACGGGTGGGTTATATAAAACGAAATCACTATTCTATCCCCTATGGCGGGGAGACCCCGCCGCTACGTACACACATCCGTCATTCCGAACAAAGTGAGGAATCTCGATGCTGTGGAAATGTTTCGGTTGATACTAAGTCGTCAAAGTGTGAGATTATCGAGGTTCCTCATCGGCCAGCGATCAAAGATCACCGGTCTCTGTCGGAACGACAGGGTGAGGGGAGGCAAAGGTTGGGCTAGCAAGATCAGGGGTAAGCCCCATGCAGAGTAGCCGGGGTTTGGGCGGGGAGACCCCGCCGCTACGTACACACATCCGTCATTCCGAACAAAGTGAGGAATCTCGATGCTGTGGAAATGTTTCGGTTGATACTAAGTCGTCAAGGCGTGAAATTATCGAGGTTCCTCATCGGCCGGTGATCAAAGATCACCGGTCTCTGTCGGAATGACAGGGTGAGGGTAGGCAAAGGTTGGGCTAGCAAGATCAGGGGTAAGCCCCACACAGATATAGGCCGAGTGGGGGGCGGGGAGACCCCGCCGCTACGTACACACATCCGTCATTCCGAACAAAGTGAGGAATCTCGATAAGAAACGTTCGTGTCGGCAGGATTTTCTTCGTCAAGGCGTGAAATTATCGAGACTCCTCATCGGTCGGTGGTAAAAGATCACCGGTCTCTGTCGGAATGACAGGGTGAAGGAGAGGTAGATGATGATTTCAGAAGATGGGTGTTTGGGGATGTGTTTTTTGTAGGGGAGGGTTTGCAAACCCTCCCCTACGGGTTAATTTTGATAATAAGGATGTTCTGGAGTTCAAACGCGTCATTATAGAGAATAATAGAGCGGGGAGACCCCGCCTCTACGTACATATACTGGTCATTCTGAAACCAACCACCAAACGAAACAACCAGCAAACTAAGAAACTATTTTAAAACCACAATCGAGGCACGCGTGCCTCGATTGCATTACTTTTACTTGACCGGACGAAGTTCGATTGAATACGTTCGGCTTAATCAAAATTGGGATAACAACCCGATTTTGATGAGAGGGGAATAGAACGCCCTTCGCGTTTTAACTGCCGCGGTAATTTACGGCGGCTAAGGGGCAAGAAAGTTAGAACTGGATGGCTGCTGCGGTTTAGTAGTAGCTGTTTACCAGGTTCATGATGGCGTCGCCGCCCCACCAGACAGCCGCGGCCACAGCACAGCAGCAGCACAATACAACGGCTACTACCGCCACGATGATGATTGTCTTGTTGTTTTTCTTTTCGGGCTTTGCTTCTTCAAATTCTACGTAGTTATTGTCTTCCATGGGTGTCTATGCTCCTTTATGAATAATTACTTGGACTTGTCTTCTTCTCAATTTGATCCAGGCGTGGATCAAACCAGATGAAATCTCACAATATGGGGTGAGATTTCATCTCGCTACCGCCGGGCAGACTCTTTGGCAATCCGGCGGTTCTCATGCCGCCAAACCCACCAGATGATCCAGGCAGCAAACAATACTAATAACACGCCAATCAGCACCGGCAGGATGACGGCCAGGATTGAAAGCACGGTTGAAACAATATCTTCTAAAATGCTGACAAACACATTCCCCGTACCGGCAGTGGTGGCGGTTACAGCCGGGCGCAAGGCACCTGCTTTGGCCACATGTACCCCCCCGGCAATCAGCAGCCCCAGGCCAAGAGAAAGCACCGGATGAACATCGGTGATCACATTGGCATTGGCAGCGAACACAATTGCCCCGGCGGCCGGGCGCACCACAGTTTGAATCACATCATTGATATGGTTGACGGCGGGGACTTTATCGGCAAAAAATTCAACTACCGACAGCACGACCAGCAGACCAATGATCCACCAACTGGTGAGCACATCCCAGGGTTCGCTCAGGTTGATCAGGTTAGTGAACTTGCCTACCAACGACACGATCAACAAGGGGATGTAAGCGTTCAATCCGGCTGATGCGGATAATCCAAATGCGGAAAATATGCCTTCCATAGTTTAAACCTCACTAATATTATACCCGGTGATGGTTACTTTGCTTTATTTTGACCGAATAAATTCAGCGCAATGGGGCGAGCAGCAGGGTGTAAGGGGTGATTTTTGGGGAGATGGATGATGGGTGCCGTTGGATCGCTTACCCAAATTGGATGTGGAATCCTTCCCATGTGCCGGTGAACAGGTAGCGGATGATGTCTACCCCGCCGATATGCAGGAAGGCGACGATCAGGCCGCCCAGCAGCCAGGGGAGCAGGTCGATGGGGCGCTCGAGAAGGTTCTCTTTTCCTAAAATGACCATTAAGATCATTGTATATAAGGAAGTGAGCACGATGACCACCCCAATCGCCCCCAGATAGCTGAAGGGGAGTAAGAAGATGGGCAGCTCGGTGAGGATGAGGAGCACGCTTGCCGCTGCAACACCGACCAACCCGCCGAATTGTGCCCAGGTTTCGATATAGGGGCGGGGGTCATAGGCTCGCCAGGCCGTTTGGTTGAAGGTAGGCAGCACGATCACGCTCATCACTATCCCCATGCCGGTGCCTGTGATCAGGCGCAGGGTGTTGTTGGGGGTGTAGAGCAGGTCGTGCCCAAGGAATAATTTTGCAGCCGAGTTGAAACCGTCGAAGCCAAAAGCGAGGAAGAAAATTCCCAGCGGAATGAGGAACTTTTTAGCCGGCCATTCGCCCCGGCGTTTGCCGAGGAAAAGCTGGTATATCCCGGCAACCAGCGCACCGACATACATGCCCGTGCAGCGGGCACACAGCGAGATGGGTTGACCGTTGATCTGGAAGGTGCGCTCGTAGATCTGGTGGCAGATGGCGTACCCTACGGCGTGCGCTTTGCCCTCCAATCCGGGCGGGGTGTTCAACCACCAGGCGGACAGTACGATGACTGCCACGATTGCCAGCAGCCAGCGGATGGGCAGGCGGTTAAAAAAAGATTTACGCTCTGGGGCGGGTGCAGTTGGGTTTGTTTCGTCTGTGTGTGGGGCTTGGGGGTGCGGGTCTGCTTGCATACCAATAATTTTCCTCAATAATTGAATATAGATTAAAAGACTTTTCCAATACTTGTCGGGGTGAATAGGTGGCTTATGTTGGTCGAACAACACTCGGTTTGATTGTAACATCATTGCTAAAATGGCGGGTTTGAATTGAGGATAGTAAAAGGCCCCCGGTGTATTGCCGGAGGCCTTGACCAAATTTGATTTGGCAGTGTATTTAGTTGACGGTGATAGTCACAGAGACGTCTCTTGTTTTTCCACCGCTGTCGGTCACCATAGCAATTATGGTGTGTGTGCCGGCAGATAATTTGCTGGTGATTTCTTTACCAGTGCCAAGGTCACCATCCAGACTAGAGCTCCATTTGATAGAGGCATTCAGGTTGCCATCTTCCTTATCGCTGGCAGTACCGGAGAAGGTAATCTCGTCAGAGGTTTTGTAGGTATCTCCATTGGAGGGGTTCGAAATAGAGACCGTGGGGACATTGTTTGCCGCCGCAGTGGCATCTACCGTTGCGGTTGCCGTGCCGTTCGTGGTTGGGGCAGGGGTGGAGGTCGGCCCGGTTGCGGTGGGTGCCGCGGTGCCAGAGGTGCCGACTTTGATCTGTACGTAAATGGAGCCGCCATCAATGTAGAAGTTTTGGCTGCTGCCGTTGCGGAAAACCCAATAGCTGGTGTAGGTACCGGAAGCTGTGGGGGCGACAAAGTCGACCGACACATTGCCGGTTTCGCCGGGGGCCACATCCACCTCAGGGAAATCTACAGCTTGTTCTGCGCTCATCAGATCGCCGCCGTAGTAGACCAATTGGTAGGTGCCGTCCCAGGTGCAGGAACCGGTATTTTTCACCGACCAGGTTTTGGTGAAGCTTTCCCCAGGTGAAAGGCTGGTGCCGTCCGGGATGGTAACATCACTGACGAAGCTGGCGATATCGCAGGTGTTGGTACTCCCGCCGCCTCCTGTACCGGTTGTGGCGGTGGGAACCGTTGAACCGGTGGTGGCAGTTGCCGCCATGGTGGGCAGCAGAGTGGAGGTGGTTGTGGCGGTGGGGATTTCTGTGTTGGTGGGGGTAGGGCTTTGTACCGCCGAGGTCATTGTGAGTGCTGCCATAGCAGTTTCAAACACCTGGGTGACGGCCGCGTTGGGGTCTTCTTCCTCGGTGTTATTTTTTCCGCCGCAGGCAGATAGCAATACCATCATTACTATTGCGATTGTGAGTAATCGTGTTCCGATTTTTTTTGTCATTGTTTTTTTCCTTTACTCGTTCTTAGCTTGTTGATTCGAGTTAAAATACTAAAGTTGACGCTGAGGGTAGAGACAGATTTCCTATCCGGAAAATGTGACTCAACCGTGAGGCGGCAACTTAGGGGTTTGCTGGCTATATTGTCCGAACTTGGACGATTAACCCTCGTTCGATGCAGTCAAAAAAGCACCTGAAACCATCGTATATACAGTGTAAGTGCTTGATTTTGATTGCATTTTCAGGTGTACTATACCTGAACTTCTCTCCAAGGCTTGGATTATGCCATAAAAATGTAATTTTGTGGAGGATAATTGTATAGACAATTTGTAGGCAATTTGGACTATTGTATGTTGGAGGTGGGGATGACTGAGGGTAAGTTGGACATTTTCCCCTGTAGGATGGCTGTACTATGATCGTTTTTTTTGCAGCTCAAGAGCGTTTGGTTGAATAAAAGTACCGAAATATTCTTTGTGTAATGAGATTTGATGGAGGCTTGATGGACCGATTGCGTAACCGCCAAACAATTTTATTTGTGCTTGTGCTGATCGTTGTTGCGGCGGCGTTGTTTGTGCCGCGCAGCAAAGGGCTGGGGGAATATACCTTTATCGATGAGACTTACTATTTAAAACATTCAGCACAGTTCTACTGGGCGGTTGCCAACCAGCACTATGAAGATACTTACCTGATCGTGCATCCCGGGGTGACCACAATGTGGATGGGGGCGGCGGCGTTCTGGCAGTATTTCCCCGAATATCAGGCGCGCGACGCTGTGGAGATCAAAGACCTGCGCTTTAGAATGGCTTTGCAAAACAACCAACTGACTTACCTGGACATGCAGGTTTATGCCCGGCAGGTGGTGGTGGCTTTCAATACCACCCTGCTGATTGTAGCCTTTGTGCTGTGCCGGCGTTTGTTTGGGGTCTGGCCGGCGGTAGGGGCGGCGCTGTTGGTTGGGTTTGATCCCTTCTATTTCGATTATTCGCGCTTTTTGCATGTGGATGGCACAATGACCACCCTGATGTTCGTCTCGCTGCTGGCTTTTCTGGTCTACCTGCGGGAGGGACACGGTTGGGGGTGGGTGCTGCTCTCCGCACTGACGGCGGGGTTGGCAATGCTCACTAAGGTGATCGGCGGGTTTATGCTGCTGGCGGTGGGCTTTTTTGCCCTGCTTGAGTGGTGGCGGCCGCAAGGGGGCGCGTTTGGGCCGCGGCTTTCCTGGCGCGGTTTCAAAAAATTGGTGGGCGTGCTGTTGGTGTGGGTGCTGTTGATGGCTTTGGTGTTCTTTGCCTGTTGGCCGGCTATGTGGGTGGCTCCGCTGGAATCGTTGGGAAAGATCGTGCAGTTTACCCTGGAGCGCAGCAATGCCGAAGTGCTCTCGCCGATGTTTTTCAATGGGGAGATCAACCCGACCGGCACGTTTGGCCTGGACTATGCCTATTATTACCCGCTCACTTACCTGTGGCGCAGCAGCCCGGTAGTGTGGGGCGGTTTGCTGTTGATGCTGGTGCTGGCGCTGGTGCGCCCGAAAGCGGTAAAGGAGAAGGTACCCTGGGGCGTGGTGGTGAGGCTGGCGTTGTTTGTATTGTTCTACACCGCGACGATGACGCTCAGCAAGCAGAAATTTGACCGTTATCTGCTGCCTGCCTATTTGCCGCTGGATGTAATTGCCGCGCTAGGGTGGTGGTACGCGGCCGATTGGTTGGGGCAGCTGCTTGGTGCCCGGCGGCGGGCGCTGCTGCCCGCGGTGGTAGTGGGTGCGGCGGTGCTGCTGCAAGGGCTGTTGGTGTACCAGGTGTTCCCCTACGGTTTGAGCTACTATAACCCGGTGATGGGAGGTGGGGAGAAAGCGCCGCAAGTGATGATGGTGGGGGCGGGGGAGGGCCTGGACCAGGCGGCAGATTTTATGCGCACGGTGCCGGACAAACAAGAGCTGGTGATCTATTCTTTCTATGCCGGGTCGTTCAATTTCCACTACCTGGAGAATGTGCTGACCTTACCGTGGTATGCGTACAATGACTTTGAGCCGGTTTATGATGCCGATTATGTGATTCTGTACATCACCCAGATGCAGCGCGGGCTGGCACAACCGATCACCGATTTTTTGGCGGACAAGCCGGTGGCATATACCGTGGAGATCAATGGGATTGAATATGCCCGTATTTACCATATGAGCGAGTTTGCGGGGGAGTAGAGAATAAGTTTCAAGTATATCGTATATTCCTTTACTATAAATACCACTACCAAACTCGCCACCTACTCAACCACCTAACTATCCAATTCATTAACTACCCAACCAATCAACACCCCCCTAAACATGACGAATTGCCCTCTATTCACAGGACATTTGTACATGGTAAAATTCGCTGCTTGGATTATTGTTAAGGTAAACCATAACATTTATAGGAAAATTATTTGGAAAGCCAAAACATCCGCAGCGAATCGGTAGAAATGTACCTGGTGCGCCTGGCCTTGCTGGAAGAAGAAGGCCTGCCTTCCCCGGTGCCTTTGCCGCGCCTGGCGGAAGAGCTGGATGTGCAGACCGTTTCTGCCAACCAGATGGTGCGCAAGATGGAAGATGCCGGACTGGTGACCTACCAGCCGTATAAAGGGGTCAGCTTTACCGAGCAGGGCAAAGAGGTTACCCGCACGATCTTACGCCGCCGCCGTTTGTGGGAGGTGTTCTTTGTGCAAATGCTGGGCTTTACCCCCCGCGAGGCAGACGAGCTTGCCTGCCGCATGGAACACATTACCGAAGACGAAGTGGCCGACCGGCTGTGCGCTTTCCTCGAACACCCGACATCCTCTCCTACCGGGAAGATCATCCCGGCGTTGAAATCCCACGAAGAGAATGCTGCCAAACTGCCGCTTTCCGCTTTGCAGGCCGGGCAGTGCGGTGAGATCATCCAGATTGAGGGTGCCGATTCGGTGAAAACTTTCCTGGCAAGCCAATCTATTATTCCAGGGACATCTATTTCTGTGATCGCCACCGGCAGTGGGGGCACTGCCCTGGTTCGGGCCGGCGAGCATACTACTTCGCTGGTTGTTGAGGTCACGGAGAATATTTGGGTGCAGCCCACCCAAGAGGCAACCATACCATGAGCATAGAGCAAACATCACCACTGACCAAAGTGCCGCTGGGGGAACGCGTGCGACTGATAAGCATTGAAGGCGGTAGAGAACTGACCCGCCGCCTGGCAGAGCTGGGCTTGACCACCGGGGTGGAACTGCGCGTGCTGCAAGATTCGGGCGGGCCGGTGATCCTGGCGGTGCGGGATTCGCGCATTGCGTTGGGGCGCGGCATGGCGGAGAAAATCCATGTTACTGTGGGCGGGGGGCCGGCTGTATGAAGACGATCTATATTGCCCTGGCTGGCAACCCCAATGCCGGTAAGACCACTTTGTTCAACCTGTTAACCGGCGACAACCAGCACGTGGGCAACTGGCCGGGGAAGACCGTGGCGAAGAAAGCCGGGTCTTTTACCCATCAGGATGCGCAGATTGATGTGATCGACCTACCGGGTGTGTACAGCCTGTCTTCCTTTTCACCGGAAGAAGAGATCACCCGCGATTACCTGGTCACCGAGAAGATTGACCTGGTGGTGAATGTGTTGGATGCTTCTAACCTGGAGCGCAACCTGTACCTGACCGTGCAGATCAAAGATATTGGCCTGCCGATGATGGTGGTGTTGAATAAAAGCGACCTGGCCTCGCAAAAGGGGTACCAGGTGGACCCGAAGAAATTGTCTGAAAGCCTGGAAGATATTCCGGTGCTTCAAATTATTGCGAAGAAAGAAAAGGGGATCGAAACCTTCAAAGATAAAATTCTGGCGCTGACCGCGCTACCAGAGAACCTTTCCTTATGATCTATTCCCCCGAAGTTGAACAAGAAATTAAAAATTTAACCACCCAAATTGAAGAAGACCAGCAGTTGTGCAGCCTGTACCCGCCGCGCTGGCTGGCGATCCAGCTGTTGGAGGGCGAGTTTGCCTTGCTGAATGGGCACAGCCGCACCCCCAACAACCATATTCTCAAAGAGGTGCGCCAGAGCCAGGAACGTCTGCTTGATTCTTTGGGCAGCGATATTGAGATTGCCATCCCGGAGCAGCGCTACCAGTATATCCAGTCGGTGCTCTCTGGGGCGGTGCAGCGCGAGGTGGACGAAGATTCTTTTTCCGATAAGCTCGACCGGGTGCTGGCAAACCGTTACCTGGGTCTGCCGATCTTCCTGGTGATTATGTATTTGGTGTTCAACATTGTGCAGAACGTTTCCGCCCCGTACCTGGACTGGATTGATGGTTTCTTTAACGGGATTGTCGCCGGGTGGATCACGACGCTGCTGAACGCATTGAGCGCACCGGCCTGGCTGCACTCTTTGCTGGTGGACGGCATTTTGGCCGGGGTGGGCGGGGTGTTGGTCTTTTTGCCCAGCCTGTTTGCCATGTATGCGATGCTCTCGGTATTGGAGCAAACCGGCTATATGTCGCGGGCGGCCTATGTGATGGACCGTTTCATGAACAAAGTTGGCCTGCACGGCAAGTCCTTTATCCCCATGATCTTGGGTTTTGGCTGCAATGTGCCGGCCATTTATGCCACCCGTACGATTGAAAAGCGAGAAGCCCGCCTGCTGACCGGCCTGCTGATCCCGTTTATGTCTTGCTCGGCACGGCTGCCCATCTACCTGATCTTTGGGATTGCTTTCTTCCCGCATCAGGCCAATCTGGTCATCTTTTTACTGTACTTCATCGGGATCGTGGTGGCGGCGGCTATTTCGGTGGTGGTTTCTAAGGTGGTCTTTAAAAACCAATCGCTTGCCATTATGGTGATGGAGCTGCCCGCCTACCAGCTGCCTAACCTGAAAACACTGGTGCAGTATGCCTGGCGGCAGTCTGCCGAATTCATTCAGAAAGCGGGCACGATCATTTTAGGTTTTTCCGTGCTGTTGTGGCTGCTGCTGCATTTGCCCTTTGGCGTCGAGGAACCGCGCGATAGTTATTATGGTCAGTTGAGTAACCTGATTGCGCCTTCCCTGGCTCCAGCCGGGTTTGGCAATTGGGAATCGAGCGGGGCGCTGGTGACCGGGTTGGTGGCGAAAGAGTTGGTGGTTTCCAATTTGGCGCAGGTGTATGGTGTGCGGGAAAATGCGGAAGAAGTTGTTTCCGAGGGTTTGGGGCAGGATTTATGGACGATTGGCACAGGCTTTGTGACGGCCACAGTAGACGCCGGCAAGTCGTTGCTGGAGGTTTTTACCCCCGGCATAACGCTTTTCCCGGTGGAAGAAGATGGGCAGGATAACCTGGCACTCAGCCACGCCCTGCAAGAGAACTTTACCCCCCTTTCGGCGGCTTCGTTTATGGTCTTTACCTTGCTGTACATCCCCTGTGTGGCCACCATTGGAGCGCAAAAGCACGAATTTGGGTGGAAGTGGGCGGCGCTTTCGGTAATGATCACCATGCTGATCCCGTGGATATTGGCGGTGATCGTGTACCAGGGCGGTAGTTTGCTGGGGTGGGCTTAACGTATGCTGCAGCAATTATTGGACGTATTGGAAGCGCACCAGGGGGAGATCACGCAGGAGGAACTGTGCCGCACGTTGGGCGTTTCGCCGGAGAGCCTGACGAACATGCTCGATATTTTACAGCGCAAGGGGCGCATCAAGCTGGATGAGTCTCTGACCTGTGGGGCGTTGGACATTTGCCCTTCGGGGAAGAGCTGCCCCGGCCCGGAGGAGTGTGATAAGGTGCTGCTGCAGCCGGTGCGCTCGTTTTCCTTTTTCAGCCAGAAATAATTGATTTATGGGTAAAAGAAAAACCGGAGCAAAAATGCTCCGGTAGTTTTTTCCTCTGTACTGAACAAAGTTCAGTATTGGGGGTTGTCTACTTGTTTGCCTGGCTCACCTGGGATAAGCAAAACCGTAGGTAGGGTTGGTACTATTTCTGGGTTTTTACCAGGTAAATGCCGAGTCCGTTGACGGGCAGCAGAACTTTGTCCAAGTTCAAAAATTCAAAAGGCTGCCAGTTGACTTCGTTGTCGTTGCTGTCTTTCTGTGCAAATTTTGAGCGTGCCTGAGTATTGTGCTTAATTTTTTGGCCATATTCTAAAGTTGTCATTTCCTATCTCCTTTTTTCTGTTAGAAAACCAATAAACAAAACGATATTTTTTATATTGCCCGACGTTACTTCAATCGGGGCAGGCACAGGGTGAGCCTTGGGCGGCTGTGCCGGTTATTGGGCTATTTGCGTTTCATCATGTAAACGCTAAAACTGCCCATCGGGATTAAAAAGCCATCTAGATCAGCCCAACTGAAAGGTTTCTGTTGCTTTTCTTCAGTTCTTTTTCCGTAGTTTTCACGACGTTCATTTTCAAGAGCGAGATTGATCTTGGGCATATCCCTAAAAATGGGGTGAATTACGTTGTTCATAACATGCTCCTTTTCATCTTAACGAAGGTTCTGCTTACTTCTGATAAATTGCAATTAAGATGTTGTACTTAACTGACATACCTATTCGGATAAATCTTACCTTAATTAGAGTTGATTATACCTAATTTGATGAAATTGGTGATTTATTCCCTTTTGAAGATCAGTAAGACGAACTGCACCAACAGCCAGGTAAGGAAAATATAGACCAATGTGGCTATCAGGGTGGTGAGTTCAAAGACGCTGTTGCCAAAGGCGGGGTTCCCCATCAGGTTGTGGAATGGGAAGACCAAAAAGTCTGTGACTGCGTAGATGAACAGCGAGAACGGGCTGTTCGGGTTAGCGCCAAAGAGTTTGAGCAAAAATCTAAATCCCAGCAGTGCGTAAATAATGCTGGCAAAGATCCATACAGCCCGGGTTACTTTGCGGGTAATCACTTGACTGGGATCTTCTTTGACAAGCACAGGTGCATCCTGCTCCACATGTGTGTGTGAAGTTTCTTGTGTATCAACCATGGTTTACTCCTTTAATGAGATCGTATAGATCATCAATTTTCTTGGTTTTGACCGTATGGCGTGCAGCGGGCGAAATTGATAATTGGGCTGCGCCGCCTGATTCTTGGGGGTCAAAATGTTGTTTTCCGGGTGCGGCCAGTGAATCTTTTCTAACGAGAGCGCATCCAGAAGCCGGGGGCGTGCCCGGCGGGTTTTCACCGCCGGGTCTACCTCTGGGTTATCTATCACGTTGGGGTCGTTTCTCAAAATAGTCATGATCAGCTTTTCTTTACCTGCATGATACCGATCATCAATCCGAGCATGACAAGGATCGAGATACCAATCAGGATCAAGAGTCCGGTGCTGGTCAGGATGGGGGTCTGGTTGCTTTGGGTGATCTGGCCATTGTTGGCAGAGCTGCCGTTGTTGGCATTATTGCTGCCATTGCCAATCCCAATATCAATATTCAATGAACCTGTCTCTGCGCTGTTCCCCTGGTTTTCTGTCTGCCCTTGGGCGGTGACATTAACCTGGGCGGAACAAGCTGTGACGAACAGAGAAAACACCAGAACGAGGATCAAGACCATCAAACTACGATGTGGTTTGTGTTTCATGACGACCTCTTTCTCTTGGGGAGTGGGTTACCAGTAGCGGGGGTATTCGTAGTAAAGGTAAATGTTTGCCAGCCACTCGCGGGTGGGGGTGTCCGGCCAGTCGTTCTTGTCAAAGCCGGGGGCGTTCTCTAAGATCTCACGATCGATATCTAAACGCACACATTCATTTTCTGTATCCACTCGCAGCAAGCCCCAGGGGATGGCGAAGAACTTGGAGTTCAGCCCCAAAAACCCGCCGAAAGATACGACCGCGTAAGAGATGCGGCCTTCATCCAGGTCAATCATTAATTCTTCCAGTTTGCCCAGGTCTTCATCTTTGCTGTTTTTGATCGGGTTACCATTTAAGGTGCCTGCGGACAATACAAAAGGTTTGGTTGCTTTTTTCAATTCCATTAAGAACCTCCTAGCAGAACAGTTTGTTTTGGCTGAGCGATGCTCAGGGGAACAAAATTGTTCGTTGTGAGTGAGTTAATTCGAGCGGTAATACTAAAAATTTGGTATATCGGGGAGGCAGCCAGACTGAAATTAGTCACGGTGTTGTGTCTGGGCGACCTCCCCGCTGCTGTTGCGGTGCAGCGCCGGGCTGCTACCGGCGGGCGATCAAGCCTAGGATGGCGAGGAAAATGGCTGCGCCGACCACGGCCCAAAAGAAGGGGAAGGCAGTGCCGCCAATGTTGACCACCAGCCAATTGGGCAGCGATAACTGCCGGGCCAGCCAGGTGCCTAACAAGGCGCCGATGTAGCCGCTGATGATGGAGACCAAAAGGCCGCCAGGGAAATAACCGGCCAGTAGTTTCCCCAAAGCGCCGGCAATTGCTGCAACGAATAAGAATAAAAGAAAATCAATTAGACTCATATTTTTATCCTTTCTATGTCGTGTTCAAATTTACAGATAATTGCTTATCAAGCTTACATGTACTATTGTAGGAAGGAAGCGGCCATTTCCTAAGTAGGAGTTGGCCTATAACAGAGTGGGGAAAACCCTAAGTTGTATGGTTCTGGGGGAGGAGAGAGAAAAAAATAAAGGAACAACCGGGGTCAGGCTGTTCCTTTTGGGGCGTTTCTATGCTTTTGGGGGTTCTGTTTGGTTTAGCTTTTTTCTCGAAGGCTGTCCAGATCATCCACCTCAAATTTCATCATCAGAATTTGTAAGTAGCGTTCCAGCCGCCGCATGGGGAAATTGAGGCTGTTGGCAATTTCTAATTTGGTGCGGCCTTCTTTTAAAAGGGCGAGGATCTTGTGTTCTGTTACCGAGATGGTCACTTCGTGGGTAACTGTTTGCTGGAAAGTGATCCCTGATTGGGCTTTCAGGTCCGGGCTGAGCCAATGCTCGGAATCTTTTGCCACAATTTCGCTGGCGGCTTTGCGCAGCAGGCGGGGGGCTTCCTCTTTGGTCAGGTAGCCTCTCACACCGCTTTCAAACATGCCTAAAATGTATTGGGGGTTATCGAACGAACTAAGGGCGAGGATTTTTATTTCTGGGTTTTCTGAGGTAAGGCGTTGGGCGACTTCTTCCCCGCGCATAACGGGAAGTTTGACATCTAAAATCAATAGATCGGGGTCAGTTTTGTTGACCAGTTTGACAGCTTTTTTCCCATCCTCTGCTTGCCCGACTACAACAAACTGCCCACCTTTTTCGATTAGAGTTTTTATTCCTTTCCGAACACCTTCATGGTCATCGGCGATTACTACTGTATAAGGTTTGTTCATAGTTTATACCTAGTGGTTGAAATTATTAGTAACTATACAGTATTTGAATCCTACCATTTTATGTAGTCGGTGTATCCATAAAGAAAGGTAGGGATTCCCCTACCTTTGGGTTTATCGGCGAATTTTGGCCGAAATATTGGGTTGTTTGGCGGTTAAAGAGCGTGCGGCGGTTCAGACCAGATTGTTTTGTACGGCCAGCACGGCAGCTTCCACGCGGGAACGCACTTCCAGTTTTTCAAACACGTTGTTGAGGTGTTTCTCTACCGTTTTCTCGCTGATCTCCAGGGCGTAAGCGATCTCGCGGTTGGTCTCGCCGTCGACCACATGTTTGAGCACTTCTTTCTCCCGGTTGGTCAGCTCGCTGTTGGAATTATTCATCGCCATGCGGCTGAGCACGGCGGCCACTTCCCGGCTGACCCAGCCCTGTTCGCCGTGGGCCACCCCGCGGATGGCGTCTACAATATTCTTGGGCACTTCATCTTTGATCAGGTAGCCGCTGGCGCCTAAGGCGAGCATCTCGGAGATGTAGCCTTTGTCGTTGTACGAGCTGAGGGCCAGGACGCGGACTTTGACTTTTTCTTCCACCAGGCGTTGAGTCAGGTCAACCCCGTTGATGATGGGCAGTTCCATATCCAGCAGGAGCACGTCCGGCTTTTTCTCCAATACCAGCTGGTAGGCTTCTTCGCCGTCTTCTGCTTCGCCAACTACCTCAATGCCCACCGATCCGTTGAGCAAGTTTTTGATGCCGTCCCGCACGATGGGGTGGTCATCTGCCAATACGACCTTTATTGCGCTCATCTCTAAGACTCCATATAATCTGGGATTGAAACGATGATGTGGGTACCTTCTCCGGGGGCAGAGATCACCTTGAACTTGCCGCCCAAAGCTTCTACCCGGTCTTTGGTACCTGCCAGGCCGTAGTGCCCGGCGCGCACCAGAGAAAGCCATTTCTCCGGTACGTTGAACCCTTGTCCATTATCCTGGATTTCAAGGGTGACGGCATCGCCATCTAAATTTAAGCGTACGGTCACCTCGGTTGCCTTGGCATGCAGCAGAATGTTGGCCATGGACTGCTGGTAAATTCTAAACAGGGCAATGCGCACTTCCTCCGCAATCACGCCCCGGTCGGTGACCAATTCCAGCTGGATGTGTTGCTCGGGGTGCTTGGCCATGAATTCATCGGCATGCGATTTGATCGATTGGGCGAGGCCAAATTTGGTCAGGGCGGGCGGCCGCAGGTTGTAGGCGATGGCGCGCAGTTCGCGGTTGATCCCGTTGACCGTGTTTTGGATGGTCATCAGGTCATTGCGCACTTCTTCCGAAACTTCGTCTTCCATGGCGGCAATCTGGTAGGTGATGCTGTGCAGGTCTTGCATCGGGCCGTCGTGAAGGTCTTGGGCCAGTTTGTTGCGCTCGGCTTCGTTGCTGTCCATCAGGCGGCGGCGTAGTTCCATCAGTTCAAATTCCATCTCTTTGCGCTGTTGGATGTTCTCTATCATCACCACAAAGCTGTCCGGCTCACCGTCTTGGGGCGGCACCCATTGGATGGAGACCAGCACCCATAAATAGGGGCGGTCGTGGTGGAACAGGCGGATTTCCCCACGGGTGTAGCGGGATTGCTGTTCCCTGGCCGCATGGATCAGTTTCAGGATCGTGTCGCGGTCCCACGGGTGGCAAACTTCGATCAGGGTTTTGGATTGCAGTTCTTCCGGCGAATAGCCCAGTTTTCGCAGCAGGGTGGGGTTGCTGGTGATAAATTCAAAGGCATCATTCACCATGGCGATCCCCATCGGTGCGGTCTGATAGATGATCTTTAACTGCTCGATTTGTTGAGTACTTAATTCTGTCATTGGGTACTCAGCCTTTCTATATGGGATCAATAATTACAAAAAAGAATTGGTGCTGCTGGGTCACCTCAGAACGCCAGCATGATTTAAGTATTATAGCATCAAGCCCGAGACGGGCGGTGAGGTTTATCCAGTCTTTTTTTGCGTTTAAGAGAAATACCCTACGCTTCTATGGGAAGGCATATAGAAGATATTATTTGCCGAAAAAAATATAAGCCCAGGTTTTTCCCAATATCAAGTATAGATGAAGCGGTGATTAATCCCCCGGCAGGGTGTCTGGGAGAGGGGCAGCATGCGGCTTTGGCTTGGGCAGCCACACCAGAGCGACCAGCGCAGTAAGCAGATAGACGATCCCGGTGGTGGCGAAGGTAGCCCGCAGGCTGACCCAGGCAGCTACCGCACCCCCCACCATCGGCGCAATCGAGCGGCCGGCGGCGTTGATCGAGTTGTCCAAGCCGTAGACGGCCCCTTCGTGTCCGGGTTTGGTGTAGTTTGCCAGCAGGGCTGCCAGGGAGGGGATGATGCCGCCGAGGGCGACCCCGGCCAACCCTTGCAGCACGACCAGCTGCCAGGCGGCGGTGACAAAGGTTTGCGGCACATAGGCCAACCCGGAAAGCAGCGCGCTGGCGGCCAAAACCTTGCGGTGGCCGATGCGGTCGCCTAATTTACCCAGGTAGATGGCGCTGACCGTAGCAGCCGCGGAAGAAATGCCCATCATCAGCCCGACGGTGGTGTTCAGCTGGGCTTCGTTGACGATCAGGTCGCGGGCAAAGAAGCTGAGGATGGCGATCACCATCATGCGTCCCATTTGGGTGAGGAAGCGCAGCACATAGGTGATGCTGACCCCGGCCGATTTGAAGATGGTTTGCCATTCCTGTAAAAAGGTGCGCTGGTCTTCTTCTTGGGAGCGCGGGGCGTGCGGGGGTTCTTTGACCCAGAAGGTAACTACGATCCCGGCGAGCAGCAATAGGGCGGCAGTGACCGAGAAGACGGCCGCATAGCCAAACACATCCGCCAGCGCCCCACCGATCATCGGCCCAACGGCAACCCCGATGCCCTGCGCCATTTGCAGCACGCCCATGGCATAGCCGCTGCGTTCCCGCGGGGAGATGGAGGCAACCAAAGCATTGTTGGCGGCTACCACCCCGGTGATGAGACCCTGAAGGGTGCGCAGCAGTACGAGCTGCTCGGCAGAGGTGACAGAGCCCATCGCAAAGATGATCACCGCGCCGCCGTAGGCAGCCCGTTGGATCATCATTTTACGGCCGAGTTTGTCCGCCAGGTTGCCCCAGATGGGAGAGGCGAGCATCATGGCAAAGGCCTGCCCGGAAAAGACCAGCCCGGCAAGCAGTTCGATGCTCAGGTTGGTGGTGGAGCCAAGTTCTTCTACGTAGAGGGGGAGAAAAGGGAAGATGGTGGAAAAGCCAATTGAGCTGACCAATTGGTTGAACGCCAAAATGTAGAGGGTGCGCTGCCAGTTGGGCTGCTCACGCCAGGGGGAGGATGAGGTCGACATAGGGTCAAATTATACCAGCGGGCGGGGTGGGGAGATGTCTGACATCTAGGGCTATTCTCTATGATGGTTGTCCATCTTTTACCCTCTGATTTTCCCGATCTTGTCATTAGTATGATGTGAGAGAATCAGGAGGACACAGTAGATCGACTGTCATTGGGTCCATGGAGACCGTCTCGGAGTGTCGGTCGCTGTGTCCTATCTGTCATTAGCCCGAACAGTTACTGGGACAAAAAGTCCGTATTTGCTAGTGAGGGCTAAACACATTATAAGAGGACACACATGAAAAGCAAAGAGATATATGTAGGAATTGATGTCAGCAAAGACAAACTGGATGTAGCCTATCAAGGGATAGCAAAAGCCCAACAATATCCAAACAATCCAGCAGGGATCAAGAAATTAGTAAAAAGTTTGCGCCAAGCCGAAGGGGTGAACCGGATTGTGGTGGAAGCCACAGCCGGATTTGAGCGGGAAGCCGTGCATCAGATGTTAGACATTGGACTTCCAGTGGCAGTCCTGAATCCGACTAGAGTACGGCGGTTTGCTCAGGCACAGGGATTACATGCCAAGACAGATGCGATTGATGCCCATGTATTGGCTGATTTCGGACAGGTGATGAAGCCGGATATTTGGCAGCGAAAAAATGAATTTGAGGAGCAAATTAGTCTCAGGATCACCCGACGCAGGCAATTGATCCAGATGCAGACCGAAGAAAAGAATCGTCTGACCACCGCTCATCCGCACAATATTGCCTATATCAAAAAACATTTAGTCTGGCTCAAAGGTGAGATTGAGAGTTTAGAGCAGGAACTTAAGAGATTGATCCAATCTAACCCGTGCTACCAGGCTAAGGTTGATCTTTTGGAAAGTGTCCCTGGGGTTGGCCCGGTGACAGCCTTGACGCTGATTGCAGAAATGCCAGAACTTGGACAGGCCAATCGCAAACAGATCGCAGCTCTGGCTGGTGTGGCACCCTACAACCGGGACAGCGGCAACCGCAAAAGACGCCGCCATACCTTTGGTGGACGGAGTACTGTACGCTGTACTTTGTATATGGCAGCCTTATCAGCAACCCGACATAACCCCAGGATCAAAGAATTCTATGAAAGATTATTAGCCAATGGAAAAGAGAAGAAAGTCGCTCTAACTGCGTGCATGCGCAAATTATTGGTGACCTTGAATGCAATTGCCAGAGATCAGAAACCCTGGCAATTTGCTTGACTTTTATCACAGTTACTCCGAGCAAAGGGAGGAATCTCGACGGTGAAGGATCGTGTCAGCGGGGTTTTGGTCGTGAATGGGTGCGATTTTCGAGGTTCCTCGTCGGCTAGCGATCAAAGATTGCCAGCCTCTGTCGGAACGACAGGGGGAGGATTGGGCGGCCTTGTGCTCACCTTGGTATAGAGTTTCACCTATTGGGAATGTGATTTTGTAGGGTAGGGTTTGCAAACCCTACCCTACGGCGAAATTATGACAACGCAGTTTGCTGTCGAACCAAGAGACACTGGGTAGCAGTGGTGTGTTGGGCGGGGAGACCCCGCCGCTACGATGGGGTGAGGTGTTTTGGCCATAGGTGTCGCGATTCGAGATAAACGGATTATGTGCGGGTTGCCAATGAGCAGTTCGAATGCCTTTGAGTCCCCTTTATTTTTCCTCTGTCCATACAACTTTGCCCTTTTGCCTGTAATCGGGTAAGATGGATGTAGATTAAGAAATGGAGGCAAAAGATGCAGAGAGTTGCACTTTATTTACAAGATTCCCATGATTTACGAGATGGATTAGACTACGTCCGCTACGCGGAGGAGAAAGGCTTCGAAGCCGTATGGCAGGCTGAATCGCGGCTGGTGCGGGATGCAATTGTCCCCATGGCCGCCTATGCCGCGGTAACCGAACGGATCAAAGTTGGCTCCGGGGTGATCAACAACTGGACGCGCAACATTGGCCTGCTGGCCGCCACCTTTCTCACCCTGGACGACCTGGCCCCCGGCCGCATTATCTGTGGGATCGGCGCCTGGTGGGACCCGCTGGCGCAGAATGTCGGCATTATCCGCCGCAAACCGCTGACCGCGATGCGCGAGACGGTGGAAGTGCTGCGCCGCTTGCTGAACATGGAACGGGTCACCTATCACGGTGAATTCCACCATGTGGATGGGATTGAGCTGGATGTGGTTCACGGCCGCCGCGAACCGCGCGATGTGCAGATCATGATCGGGGCGACCGGCCCCAAGATGATGGAAATGACCGGCGAGATCGCCGATGGCGCGGTGCTCAATTACTGCGTGCCCCCGGAATACAATGACCAGGCGCTTGAATTGCTGGAAAAAGGCGCTAAAAAAGCCGGCCGTACGCTGGACGATATCGACCGCCCGCAGTTGGTGGTGTGCTCGGTGGACGAAGACCACGACAAGGCGATTGACACCACCCGCGGTTTGCTCACCCAGTACCTGGCGCAGCAGCCGCATATCGCCAAGGCATCCGGCGTTTCGATGGATGTGGTGGAGCAAATTCAGTCCATCTTGGGCTGGCCTGCCACCCACGAACAAATCCAGGCTGCCAAACACCTGGTCCCCGAAGAACTGATCCACCGCATTACCGCCTCCGGCACCCCGGACGAGGCACGCGCCAAAGTGCAGGAATATATCGACCGCGGCGCTACCTGCCCGATCCTGTACCCGGTGGGTGGAGATGTGAAAGTGTTGATCGACACTTTTGCGACCACGCCCTGACTGAGAAAGACAAAGGGCATAGACGGCATCCCGTCTATGCCCTTTCTTGATTGAACATCGTTCAATTTAGAACAAATTCGGTTTAATGGTTGGGTCGGGTTATAATCCTACATCATGAAAAAACTACCGAATGCCTCGCATTGTTTTGCCTGTGGGATGGAGAATGACTTCAGCCTCAGGTTATCTTTTTATATTGACGAGTCAGACCGCGTGGTCAGCGAGACGGTCATCCCGGCCGATTTTCAGGGCTACCCCGGCGTGGTGCACGGCGGGATTGTGGCGACCATGTTAGATGAAACGGCCGCCCGCTCGGTGATGGTTAGCGATTCGAACCGGCATATGTTCACCGGTAAACTGACCACCCGCTACCGCAAACCGGTGCCGGTTGGTCAGCCTCTGCGTTTGGTCGGCGAGATGGTGCGGGACCGGGGGAAAATGGCAGAGTGCCGGGCGTGGCTGTATGGCCCGGATGAACAACTGTTGGCCGAAGCCGAAGCTGTGATGCTGGCTATCCCCGGAGAGGTGTTGGCCGAGACCGATTTTGATGGTTATCGTTGGCAAGTGTATCCAGATGAGCCGGGTGTATAGGCCGTCTGTGTGGATGTGGAGGTAAATTGTGATTTTAGAATATCATCGCCCTGACAAAGTAGAAGACGCCCTTAAACTGCTGGGCAGAGAAACCCCCAAAACCGTGCCGTTGGGCGGCGGCACAGTACTTAATACTCCTTCGGAAGAAGAAGTGGCTGTGGTAGATTTACAGAAATTAGGTTTGAGTGAGATCAGCCAAAAAGGCAGCCAATTGACGATTGGCGGTACCGCCACTTTACAGGCCTTGCTGGATACCGAAGGGATCCAACCTGCGCTGGCAAAAGCGATCCAGCACGAAGCTACCCATAACCTGCGGCAGGCAGGCACAGTAGCCGGTAGTTTGGTTTCGGCCGGCGGGCGTTCGCCCTTGCTGGCTGCACTGATGGCGCTGGATGCCCAACTGACCTGGCTGCCTGGGGATGTGTCCCAACCCCTGG
Organism: Anaerolineales bacterium; assembly: GCA_963675375.2. Taxonomy (GTDB): domain Bacteria; phylum Chloroflexota; class Anaerolineae; order Anaerolineales; family UBA11579; genus UBA11579. The sequence continues at coordinate 1,412,595 of OY776212.2, forward strand.
GTGAATTTGTCCCCGTACGAGCCGGCGGCGGGATCGGTGCAATCATCGCGGCGGTGAGCATTTCGCTGCAAACCAAATTGGCTTATGAATATGTTGCCCGCACCCCGGCCGATAAGCCGGTTGTGCTGGCTGCTGCCGGGCGTTGGCCTTCTGGGCGCACCCGGATTGTATTGGGCGGTTACGGCAAAGCGCCGCTAACCGTGATGGATGGGGAAGCCAACGAAGGTGTGTTGGAAGGCGTGGCAGATGCCTACCTGACTGCCGAAGACCAATGGGCGACTGCCGAATACCGTTCGCAGACTGCCCGCACGCTGGCACGCCGCTGCCTGGAGGCGTTGGAAGCTGCCCAGTAACCAGGTTTAGAGAGGTTTATGGATCGAGCGACAAGACAAATCCTTGAGAAACATTTGAATGATATTTCAGAGGTGATGGTCTTTACCCTGATCCATGGCAATCTGCTTACCCCGCAAAACCAGGCCGCGCGGCAGTTGATTTTAGCATCTAAAACCCCGGCGCTGGTCACAGAAGTGTTGGATGAAAAAAGTGTTGAAAAGTTGGCGACCATGCTGGCCGATGTAGGGCAAGACCGTCTGGCAAAAGCTGTTTTAAATTTACGCAACCCCACATCGGGGCGTTTTACTGCTTACCAATCTTATCTGTACCCGGTAGTGACCGGCAAAGATGTGCTGGTTGCAGAGCCTTTGCCCGCCCCGGATGCCTTTGAGGTGGAGAAAGAAGAGACACCCGAAGAAAAGCCCGCACAACCGCCAACTGCTGAATTATTGCAAGCCTATGGGGACCGCCGAAAGATTTCTACCGGATTTTTGCGCACCATGGAAACGCTAGCAAGGGTAGACCAGCTGACCAATGTGCACAACCGCCGTACGATCATCGAGATATTGGATGATGAAAGCTCCCGTTTCCTGCGCTATGGACAGCCCATGTCGATCCTCATGTTTTGTGTGGACGACTTTAAAGGGATGATGGATTTGTACGGGCAGCCGGCTGTCGAGATTGTGCTGGAGACGATTGCGAGGGTGATCCGCAGTATTGTGCGAGACGTTGACCAGCTGGGGCGCTACGGCAGAGAAGAATTTTTGCTGCTGCTGCCGGCTTCCTCGGCCGACGCGGCCAGGGCTGTTGCCGAACGCCTGCGCAAAACGATTGAAAATGAAAACATCCCCATTGGGCTAGGGCGGGAAATATCCGTTACGGTCAGTATGGGCATTGCAGAAATTATGTCGGTCGATTCAATCGTCTCGCTGGTGCGCCGGGCAAGTGAGGCTCTGGATGAAGCCAAAGCCTTGGGTGGCAACAGCGTATATATCAAGAGAAAATAATTTGCGCATAGACAAATATGCGGTTTTATCAACCGAGCCACAAGGCCGGATAAGAAATTACCAGAGGTAAACTTTCAATGACAAATCATCATGGATTTGAACTGATTTCAGAACAAGACATCCCCGAATTGAACACCACAGGCAAGTTATACCGTCATAGTAAAACGGGCGCGCAGCTGCTCTCGATGGAAAACCAGGACGAGAACAAAGTATTCAGCATCAACTTCCGCACCACACCGGAAGACTCGACCGGGGTAGCGCACATTTTGGAACATGCCGTGCTGAACGGTTCGGAGAAGTACCCGGTGAAAGAACCTTTTGTGGAGTTGGTGAAAGGTTCGCTGCAAACTTTTGTGAATGCGCTCACCTTTGCCGATAAAACCTGCTATCCGGTTGCCAGCCAAAACTTACAGGATTTCTATAACCTGATCGATGTGTATATGGATGCCACCCTGCACCCGCTGATCCCGCGCCATGTGCTGGATCAGGAAGGCTGGCATTTTGATTTTGCCGAGGATGGCGAGACCCTGGAATATCAGGGGGTGGTGTACAACGAAATGAAAGGCGCACTCTCTGACCCCAACGGTTTGCTGGAGGAAGTCAACCAACATTCGCTGTTCCCCGATAACCTCTACCGGCATAATTCGGGCGGCGAGCCGGAGAACATCCCCGACCTGACCTACGAACAGTTCAAAGCCTTTCACGATACCTATTACCATCCTTCAAACGCCTTCATTTTTATGTATGGAGACGATGACCCCGAAGAACGCCTGCGCCTGATGGGAGAATACCTGGCGGCATATGACGCCTTGGACGTTGACTCGGAAATCCCACTGCAACCGGCGTTCAGCGCGCCGGTGAAGGTGCGCGAGCCGTACGCCGTCAGCGAGGGGGAGACGCCTAAATATTATGTGTGTATCAATTGGGCACTGCCCGAACAGACCGACCCGCAGCTGGCATTGGGCTTGAGCATTCTCAACCATATCCTGATCGGCACCCCGGCTTCCCCACTGCGCAAAGCCCTGATCGACAGCGGCTACGGCGAGGACTTGACCGGCGCCGGATTGGGGCCGTACCTGCGGCAGATGACCTTCTCCACCGGGATGAAAGGGGTGGCGGAGGAGAACGTGGACAAGGTAGAAGCTTTGCTGTACGACACGCTGCAAGCCCTGGTGCAGGATGGGATTGAACCGGATATGATCGAAGCTTCGGTCAATACGGTAGAGTTCCGTTTGCGAGAGAACAATACCGGCAGTTTCCCGCGCGGGATTTTGCTCATGCTGCGGGCATTGACCACCTGGTTGTACGACGGGAACCCCTTTGCGCCTTTGCTGTTTGAAGCCCCCCTGGAACAGATCAAAGCGCGACTGGACGCCGGGGAACGCTATTTTGAATCCCTGATCCGCACCTATTTTATGGATAATCCTCACCGCAGCACGGTGGTGCTGACCCCCGATACGACGCTGAACAAGCAAAAAGCGGAAGAAGAGAAGATTCGTGCTGCTGCAGCCAGGGCGAAGATGAGCGAAGCAGACCTGAAGGCAATAGCCGAAAATGCCGAAAAACTGAAACAAATTCAAGAGACGCCCGATACACCGGAAGCATTGGCTACCCTGCCTGTGTTGGCTCTGGAAGATTTAGATAAGGAAAATAAGTGCATTCCGCTGGAAGTGATGCAGGTGGCGGGGGTGGAGATGCTTTACCACGACCTGTTCACCAATGGGATCGTGTACCTGGATGCAACTTTTGACCTGCACAGCCTGCCCCAGGACTTGCTGCCTTACCTGACCGTCTTTGCTGCCAGCCTCACCCGCCTGGGTACCAAGACAGAAGACTTTGTCCGCCTTTCGCAGCGCATTGGGCGCGAGACGGGCGGGGTCTCCCCGATGTATTTGCTCCAGGAAAAATATAACCAGGATGGCGAAACGGCCAAACTGGCGGTGCGCGCCAAAGCCGTGCCCGACCAGGTCGGGGAGATGAACAGCATCATCAGCGATATTTTGCTGACCACCGAATTTGATAACCTGCCGCGTTTCAAGCAGATTGTGGCCGAACTGAAAGCGCAGATGGAATCGGTGTTGATCCCTAGTGGGCATTCTATTATCAACCGGCGGCTACATGCCGGTAACAGCACGGCGGGCTGGCTAAACGAGCAGCTGCATGGCCTGGAAAGTTTGTTCTTCAACCGCCAACTGATGACGGAGATGGAGGAAGATTGGGCTGGGGTAGTGGAAAAGCTCAACCGCATCCGCCAGATTTTGGTGCAGCGCGGCCATATGATGCTGAACCTGACCGTAGACCGCGAGACCTTGCAGGAGATTCAACCGCAGTTGGAAGCTCTGGTACATGCGATCCCCGAAGGCCGCCCGGCTTTTGAGACATGGCAGCCGAAGGCATTCCCGCCAGCCGAAGGGTTGACCATCCCCACGCAGGTAAATTATGTCGGGAAGGGCGCCAACCTGTACAAGCTGGGCTACGAGCCGCACGGTTCGCAGGCGGTGATCCGCAAATATATGGGCACGACCTACATCTGGGAGAAGGTCCGCGTGCAGGGCGGGGCATACGGCGGGTATGTGATTTTCGACTTATATTCCGGCACGTTCAATTACCTTTCTTACCGCGACCCCAATGTGTTGAAGACGCTGGACAATTACGACCGCACGCCGGAATTTTTAAAGAATATTGAAATTTCTCCCGCGGAACTGACCAAAGCAATCATCGGTTCGATTGGCGATATGGACGCCTACCAGCTGCCGGATGCCAAGGGGTATGTCTCAATGACCCGCTACCTGGCGGGATACAGCGACCAAGATCGCCAACAAATCCGGGATGAACTGCTGTCCACTTCGGTGGCCGATTTTAAGGCCTTTGGCGAAGTGCTTGCCAGGGTAGTGGATGCCGGGCGGGTGGTGGTGTTGGGCGATGCCGAGGCAATTGCCGCCGCCAACCAGGAGCGAGACGGATTTATGGATGTGAAGGCGGTATTGTAGCGCGTTGTAGGAAGGAAATGGTGAGTGAAAACCTGCCAACCCGAAAAAATATACGACTGCAGGGGTATGATTATGCCCTTGCAGGCGGTTATTTTGTGACGCTTTCGACGCACAAGAAACAACCACTGTTTGGTGAAATTGTAGATATGGAAGTCGTGTTGAATGAGATTGGTGAACTGGTGAAAGAATGTTGGTTGGAACTTCCCAACCATCACCCAGATGTGATTTTGGATGAGTATATTGTGATGCCAGATCATCTGCATGGGATTTTGTTTATCAACCGGTTGGCGGTGGATGTGAGCGAAGGTGAAGCGGGCAATCAAAAAATATTTGCAGAGATTATTTCATCTGAAAAAAGCGTAAGTACTCAAGCAAATGGTGCTAAATCAGATTCATTAGGTGCGATCATTGCCGGTTTTAAATCTTGCGCTACCCGGAAAATTCGGCAACAATTAGATGATTCGGCCATAAAGATTTGGCAGCGAAATTATTATGATCGCATTATTCGTGATGAAAAAGAGTTGGCGCAAATTCGTGCGTATGTGCGGTATAACGCCGTAAAGCAGGCGGTAGAATGATGGCGTATCAATCCGTTAAATTTGGTATGTTTTTTGTAGGGGCGAGGCCGCCCCTGCAAGGGGTTTCGCCCGTAAAAGGCAGCCTGGCTTGGCTGAGCGCTATCGGTAAATGGGTGTGGCGGGCGACCCGGAGGTCGCCCCTACGGGTAGAAGAGTCAATATCAAGGATGGGGAATGTTTTGCCCGTTCGCGGTGAATGGAGCCAAAAACCGAATGTTTGTTCATTTCTCAAAAATTCTTTATCTATTGTAGGGGCGAGGTCTGCCTCGCCCGAAAAAGGTAACCTGGCTTGGCTGAGCGCGATTGGTGAATGGATGTGGCGGGCGACCCAGAGGTCGCCCCTACGGGTAGAAGGGATTATTGCAAGGATGGGGAATGTTTTGCCCGTTCGCGGTGAGTGGAGCCAAAAATCGAATGTTTGTCCATTTCCCAAAAATTCTTTATCTATTGTAGGGGCGAGGTCTGCCTCGCCCGTAAAAGGCAGCCTGGTTTGGCTAAGCGCGATTGGTAAATGGGTGTGGCGGGCGACCCAGAGGTCGCCCCTACGGGTAGAGGGGTTTATAGCAAGGATGGATTGTATTTTGCCCATTAGCGGTGAATTGAGCAAGAATCCAAATCATTGTTTGTCTTCTGCATATAACACATCTAATGTAGGGGCGAAGCCGCCCCTGCAAGGGGTTTCGCCCGTAAAAAGCAGCCTGGCTTGGCTAAGCGCGATTGGTAAATGTATATAGTTATGAATAAACGGGTCAGCTGCAAATCAAAATCTGCTTTGCCCATAAATACGTTCTTAAACAGAGAGATGGATACTTTTTCTCTTTCTGATAAATGATATAGCACAAAGAAAAGGTGTGACGGATGAAATTAACCCTGAATATAAACGGACAATCAATTGAAACCCGCACGACCCCGAACGAAACCTTGTTGAAGGCCTTACGCCGGATGGGCTACTTTGGGGTGAAACACGGCTGCGAAACGGGCGAATGTGGTGCCTGCACTGTATTGTTGGACGGCAAACCGGTCAACTCGTGTGTGATGCTGGCTGCCCAGGCGGAGGGGAAAACCATCGAGACGATTGAAGCCTCTGGTGAACACCCCGAACATGGCTGGAAAGAAACCAAAGGACTGCACCCTATTCAACAATCTTTTGTCGACAGTGGGGCGATCCAGTGTGGGTTCTGCACCCCCGGCATGGTGCTGGCAGCCAAAGAACTGCTCACCCGCAATCTGAACCCCACCGAAGACGAGGTGCGGGAAGCGCTTTCCGGCGTGTTGTGCCGCTGCACGGGCTATGTGAAGCCGGTGGATGCCGTGCTGCACGCAGCCGCCGTAATGCGCGGGGAGGCTGAACCGGGCGATATGCTGCACGATGATTTGCTGGCTGCCTTGTTTGAGCCGCCCGAAGACGGCCCGCCTGCCCCGACATCGGACAGCGAAATTGTGGAGAACGGCGGCAATGGGCGTGTGGCGGTGCGGGTGATGCCCAAGGTGCTCGTTTCTCCGCAAACGGAACACTGGCGCAGTGTGGGCAAGCCGGAACCCAAGGTAGATGCGATTAAATTGGTGCAGGGCAAACCGGCCTTTACCGCCGATATTGAAAGACGCGGCATGCTGATCGCCAAGGTGCTGCGCAGTCCGGTGGCGCATGCGCGCATCAAAAAGATTGATGCCAGCAAGGCGCGTGCCCTGGATGGGGTGGCTGCGGTGCTGACTTATGAGGATATCCCCAGAGTGGCGTATTCCACGGCCGGGCAGTCCGACCCGATCCCTGGCCCGCTGGATATGTTCTCGCTGGATAATAAGGTGCGCTATGTGGGCGACCGGGTGGCATTTGTCGCTGCCGAGACGGAAGAGATCGCCATGCAGGCCTTAAAGCTGATCCAGGTGGAATACGAAGAACTCCCTGCCATCCTTGACATGGGAGAGGCTTTGGACAATCCCACCATCATCCACGATGAACCGGATTACGTAGATTTCGACGAATCAGAGCCCGAACGCAACCTGGCTGCCCACATCCATATTGATATTGGGGATGTGGAGGCCGGTTTTGCCGAGGCGGACCATATCTTTGAGCATGCGTATGAGGTGCCCAAGGTGCAGCAGGCACATATTGAGCCACATGTCGTGGTTACCTATTGGGACGAGGATGACCGCCTGGTGGTGCGCACCAGCACCCAGGTGCCGTTCCACGCCCGGCGCATTTTAGCCCCGGTCTTGCAGTTACCGGTCAAGCGCATCCGGGTGATCAAGCCGCGCATTGGCGGCGGGTTTGGTGGCAAGCAGGAAGTGCAGATTGAGGATGTTGCCGCCCACCTGACGATTGCTACCGGCCGGCCGGTACTCTATGAAACCACACGAGAAGAAGAATTTACCGCCTCCCGCTCGCGCCACCCGATGCGGGTGAAGTTGAAGACGGGCGTGAAAAATGACGGCACGATCACGGCGAATGCGATGTATGCCCTTTCCGATACGGGCGCGTACGGCTGCCATGCCCTGACCGTGACGGGCAATACCGGTTCCAAGGCGATGGCTTTATATGTGGGTGACGGCCAATACCGCGAAAAACCCAATATCCAGTTCATTGCCGATATTGTGTACACCAACCGGGCGTCCTCCGGGGCATACCGCGGCTATGGCGTGCCGCAGGGCTTCTGGCCGGTAGAGCGCCACATGGCGCGCATTGCCCAGGCTCTAGACCTAGACCCGATTGAATTCCGCCTGAAGAATGCGCTGCGGGCGGGCGAATTACAGCCGTTCAGCACGGCCTGGAGTGAAGGCCGCGAGCCGAACCCGGAGACGATCATCACCAATGGGCTGGAAGAATGTGTGCGCCAGGGGCGGGCGGCGATTGGTTGGGACCAAAAAGTCAATAACCTGGAATGGCAGAGTGTACCGGGTAAGCCGCACCTGCGCAGGGGGGTAGGGGTAGCGTTGGTGATGCAGGGGACGGCGATCCCGTACCTGGACATGGGCGGGGCGAGCATTAAGATCAATGATGATGGCTCCTTCAACCTGCTGGTCGGCGCCACCGATCTGGGTACCGGCTCGGATACCGTGCTGGCCCAGATGGCCGCCGAGGTGTTGGGCGTGCCGGTGGATGACATCATCGTACATTCATCGGACACCGACTTTACCCCGTTTGATGTGGGGGCGTATGCCTCCAGCACAACCTATATTTCCGGGGGGGCGGTGGTGCGGGCCGCCCAAACTGTGGCCGAGCAGATCATGATCCGGGCCGCCAAAATGTTCAATGCCGAGGAAGGCCATGCGCCGGTAGATCCGACCGAGATTGTGCTGGCTGACCGGTTGGCAACAACCCCGGATGGGCGCACGCTGACTATGGCGGAGATTGCGTTACATTCGCTGCACGCCGAAGACCAGCGGCAGATCATGGGGGTAGGGTCGTATATGTCGCCGGTGGCACCGCCGCCGTTTGCGGCCCAGTTTGCCGAGGTGACCGTGGATACGGAGACCGGCATGGTAGTGGTGGATAAATTGGTGATGGCGGTTGATTCGGGGATCATCGTTAACCCGGTGACCGCCTCCGGCCAGATTGAAGGCGGGATGACCCAGGCGTTAGGGTATGCGGTCAGTGAGGAAATGGTATACGACGAGAAAGGCAATATCCGTGAACGCGACTTTGGCGATTACCGCATTTTTGCCGCACATGAGATGCCGGAATTGGAGACCATCTTTGTAGAGACCTTTGAGCCGACCCATCCCTTTGGGGTGAAGGCGGTGGCTGAGATTCCGATGGATGGAGTTGCCCCGGCGGTGGGGAATGCGATCATGCATGCCTGCGGCGCCGACCTGAGCGAGAACCCGGCAACCCCGGAACGCGTATGGCGGGCGCTGCAAGGGGCCAAGGCGGCTTCGTAACAAGAGAATACTTTTCTATAAAATGAAACAGGCAGGGCACATAACCCTGCCTGTTTTGCTGAAACTAAACTTTCCGCTCAGCCACGCAGCGCCCAGAGAAAGACGCCAATAAAAACGATATAGACCAGCACAAAGATGGCGCGCCCTTGAAGCTGCCAGGGCGTGTGTTCGGGGATTTGGTGGGCATCGACTTGCGTTTGGATGGCGGTTAGAAATGGCTCGTCGGCAAAGCGCTTGGGGATGGAATAATAGAGGTCTTTGCTGATGTATAGCAGCACGGCGTCTTTGTTTTCTTTCCATTGGATGATCTCGTCCCAGGTGGATTTGCTGTTGATCCTGGGATTGGAGATGGTGACACCCTGGTCGTCAATCTGCATGTCCATCGACTCTTGCACTTCGGGGTGCTGGGAAAAGGTGCTTTTGGCGATTGCCGGGCGGAAGATTTGGCGGGCGGCACCGAATAAGACGACAAATATTATGGCATACAGCGGCGGGTACAGGCCGATGACGGTGAGGTAAAGGAACAAGATGATGCTGATTCCGCCGAGGATGTTCTCCCACATGGAGGGACGGTTGTGCAGCTGTAAGGCGTGCCAGTAATCTTTCCATTCAAGTTGGATCGTTGTTTTCATGGTTTTTCTCCGTTCCGGTTTTTGTACCGTGGCATAGTGCTTATTGTACTGGATGTTGGGCGATTGGGGGATGTGCTTTTTGCGGGGGAGATGGGGAAGTAACAAACAGCGCTCAAACTGCTGAGATTGGCTAGTATTGCGGGCGGCCCTTACAGCAAAACGTAAAAAACGGCGGGGAGACCCCGCCGCTACGTGAGCAGATAGTATTTACTGTTTGGCTAGCTCAAAAAACACTTTCTTTTCGGGCGAAGCCTGCTTCGCCCCTACGGTAGATGGGATGATTGCAAGGAAATTAGGGTTTTGCTGGTATGCGATGAATGAGACAAAAATAAAAATCTTTGCTTGTTTGCAAAAATTCGTTCATCTATTGTAGAGGCGAGGTTGCCTTGCTGAAATGGAAAGTTATGTCAGTTACGTGTGATTGGTTAATGAGTATGGCTGGCGCCTTCTATGGCAAAATGGGCAAAAAAACGGCGGGGAGACCCCGCCGCTACGTGTGGAGATAACTTTACCGTTTGGCTAGCACTATAGTAGTATTTTCTTTTTTCGGGCGAAGCAGGCTTCGCCCCTACGGTAGATGGGGTAAGTGAAAGGAAATTAGGGTTTTGCCCGTACGCGATGAATGAGACAAAAATAAAAACTTTGCTTGTTTTTCAAAAATTCTTTTTCTGGTGTAGAGGCGAGGTTGCCTCGCCCAAAGTGGAAAATTATGTCAGCTAAATGTGATTTGTAAATGAATATGGCTTGCACACCCTCCAAGAAAATGGCGTAAAAACGGCGGGGAGACCCCGCCGCTACGTGTGCAGATAATATTACCCAAATAAAGGAAGTAACCTCGCAAACAAATACCCCTATCCACTTATAAACTTATACACTGCTACACGGTTACACTATTAACAACAAACGCCCCGGCGTCTGCCAGGGCGTAAATCGTTCTCTTTGCAATCCTACTCTTATTCCTTAAATTCCTCGCTGGGGGGTACGGCTTCTAACGGCATCTGGCTGACATGGTGCAGGGCGCGGATACCGTTGCGCACTTGATTGATCACACGTTCCATTTCAATCTCCAGGTCGGTGAGCTTTTCCAGTACATACTGGTCGGCTTCGCGGCGGGTGGCTTCGGCGTCAATCTCGGCCTGGTCTAGAATTTGCTCGGCGCGCACTTTGGCTGCCTCCACAATCGAATCGCGTTCCAGCAAGCCTTCGCTTTTCTCGCGGGCCAGCTTGATCGTGCGGTTGGCTTCTTCTTGGGCTTGCGCCATCGTGCGGTCGCGTTCGGCCAGCATCTTCTCGGCTGATTTCACCTGCTCCGGGATGGCAACCCGCATTTGGTCAATGATGTCCAACATCCGGTCCTCGTCCACCACCACGTTATTGGTGAAGGGAATCGCCCGGCTTTCATTGAAGAGTTCTTCTAATCTGTCTACCAGATGCAAAATGTCCATGAGCATCCTCACTGGATAATAATTAATTCAATCAGGCAAAAAATTGCCTGTGTAAACACATGTTGCAAGATTTAAGCCTACATGCAAATTAAAATTTCGTCAACTTTAACCGGCAGGCCAATTTAATGCCCCCACACCGACCAGTTAGTCCCGCAGGGCATTGGTTGCAAATTGAGAATCCTCATTGGGGTCGTTAAAGCGGTCAAGCAGTACCTGGTTGACATGCGGCGGTACCATCGAGCTGACATTCCCGCCCAAAGAGGCAATTTCCCGCACGGAAGAAGACGACAAAAAGGTGTGGTCTTTGCTGGTGATCAGCGCCACGGTCTCGATCCCTGGGGCCAGCTCGGTGTTTGCCAGCGCCAGGCGGAACTCATATTCAAAATCGGAGAACACGCGTAAACCGCGCACGATCACCTGAGCATCCACCTCCTGGGCAAAATCCACCGTCAGGCCGCGGTAGCCCTTGACCACAATTTTGGGGTTGGCGGCAAATGCTTCCTGCACGTATTGGATGCGCTCTTCAGGGCTAAAAAGCAAGTTTTTCAAGGGGCGTTCGTAGACCGCCACGATGACTTCATCAAACAATTTTGTTGCCCGGCTGGCAATATCGATATGCCCGTTGTGAATGGGGTCAAAAGTTCCGGGAAAAATTGCACGGATCATCAGCTGATATCTCCTTCTCCTGCTTCCCAGCGGTGGGCGAGTGTCTGGCGGAGAATCGCATTTTCGGGATGCTCCAGGTCCGGGTCTGCCTGGATCAAAGCCTGGGCATGTTTGCGGGCTTTCTCGATCAGGCGCACATCGGTAAGTGAAGCCATCTGCATCTCCGAGAAGCCTGCCTGGCGGGTGCCGAGGAATTGTCCGGGGCCGCGCTGTGCCAGGTCTTTTTCGGCCAGCACAAAGCCGTCGTTGGTTTCGGTCATCACTTTCAGGCGTTCGTTATCCACCCCATTCTCCGAATCGGGAATCAGGATGCAGTACGAACGGCCGCCGCCGCGACCGACCCGGCCGCGCAGCTGGTGCATTTGGGCCAGCCCAAAGCGGTTGGCGCCTTCAATCACCATTACAGTGGCATTGGGCACATCCACCCCAACCTCGATCACGGTAGTGGATACCAGCACATCAAATTCTTTATCCCGGAATCGGGTCATGATGTCGTCTTTTTCATCGGGCTTCATCCGGCCGTGCAGCAGCCCAACATTCAGGTTGACAAACACCTCGCTCTTCAGCCGTTCAAATTCTTCCACGGCGGCTTTAGAGTCGAGTTTTTCGCTTTCTTCTACCAGTGGGTAGATAATGAAAGCCTGCCGACCTTCATCCACCTCACGGCGAATGAGGTTGTAAATTCGTTCGCGTTCGGTGGGGTATAGCACATAGGTGTCTACTGGTTGGCGGCCAGGGGGCATCTCATCCATCACAGAGAGATCCAGGTCGCCGTACACGGTCAGCGCCAGCGAGCGCGGGATGGGGGTAGCGGTCATCACCAACAGGTGAGGATTTTCGCTCTTGCTGCGCAGGGCAGCCCGCTGCTTCACGCCAAAGCGGTGCTGCTCATCAATCACGGCCAGCTGTAAATTCTGGAAGACGACCGGGTCTTCTAATAGGGCATGCGTGCCCACAACCAGCTTGATATCGCCATTAATTAACCCTGCCCGCACCACAGCTTTCTCCGATTCGGGGGTAGCCCCGATCATCAAAGCGACCTGTTCGGGGGAGAGTAAGCCATCCTCGCCGGCCAGTAAGCTGGTAAAGCTCTTGTAATGCTGTTCTGCCAGGATGCTGGTGGGGGCCATCACGGCTACCTGGGCACCATTTTGCAATACCACTGCCGCGCCTAAAGCCGCTACCACGGTTTTGCCGGAGCCAACATCGCCCTGCACCAAACGGTTCATCGGGGTGCCGCCGGCCAAGTCGCGCAAGATGTCATTCAAAGAATGTTGCTGGGCATTGGTCAGCTGGAAGGGCAGTTTCTCGATCTGGGCTTGCAGCCAGTCTTGCTCTACGGTAAAGGTTTGGCCGGTGCGCTCTTCCCACTGGCGTTTCTGCTGTAACACGCCTAATTGCAGGTAGAAGATTTCGTCAAAAGCTAAGCGGTGCTGGGCGGCTTTCAGGTCGTCCCACGAGTCGGGGAAATGCACCTGCAAAAGCGCTTCGGAAAGCTCTAACAGCTCGGCTTCATCCAGCAGGACAGAAGGCAGTGGGTCAGATACTCGCAAAGCCCAATAATTGACCACTTTGTCCATCTGCTTGCGCAGCCAGCGCTGGGTGATCTTGGCAGTCAGCGGGTAGACCGGCACAATGCGGTTGGTGTGCAGGTATTTCTCTTCGACCAGTTCCCAGTCGGGGTTGGTCATCACCAGGCGGCCGAGGTATTGGTCTACTTTACCGGCCAGCACCAATTGGGTGCCTTCTTTGAAATTTTTCGCCAGCCAACCCTGGTTGAACCAATTCACCCGCAGGGCGCCGGTACCGTCACTGACGATCACTTCGACCAGCTGGCGTTTGCCGCCGTGCAGGCGGCGGGTGGAGGCGGACTGAACCATACCCAGAACGGTGAGTTCATCACCATATTCCAGGCGGTTGATCGTTTTGAATTGGGAATAATCATCGTAGCGGCGCGGGAAGTGATAGAGCATATCGCCCAAAGAACTGATCCCCAACTTCTCCAGCCGTTCGGCGCTTTTGGGGCCAATCCCATCCAGCACGGTGACAGAGGCATCTAAGGCAGCCGGGGGGCCGTCTGGTTTTTCGCGGCGCGCTTTGGGCTGCGGCTTGGCAGGCTCTGGCTGGCCGGCCGGGGGTGTTTCTTGGGCGAGTTTAAATTCCTTGGCAATTTCCGGGGGAGGTGTTTGCTCTTCCGCAGGTAGGTCCGGTGCTTCTTCCGCGACGGGTGGGGGTGCAGCCGGGGTGGGTTCTTGGGCACTTTGGCGAGGGGGTTCGTCTGCCCCTTCTTCCCGCCGGATGCGATTCCACAACCCTTTTAATGCCTCTTTACGCGATTCCGGGCTGAGGCGGTGATAATCTCGCAGCCGGGTACGCACTGCCTGGATCAATTCTTCAGAAAGGCTGTCATTCCGGGCAGACCCTTCCCAACTGTCCAGCATTTTTTCCAATCCGCCCATCACGGCCTTGTTATCATAACCGCGCTCGGCTTCTAAACTAAAGAATTTTTGCAGTTTTTCAATCGATGGTTTCATAGGTTCCACTATTGTATCAGGGGTTGGAAAAAAGCAGTAGTCGCCAAGACGGGTAAGTTAACTGCCGGAATTTTAGATGTGCGGCACATTCCAAGATTCTCCTATATAATGATGAAATACAAGTCATCGACCGTGCAATTCTCAAGCAAGCGCACACCCAAGGAGGGAATCAACTGCATGCAATATAACCGGGTATTCACCACCAGCTGGCAAATCGCCTGGAAGCACAAAAAACTATGGTTGTTTGCGTTCTTTTCTCAATTTGCAACCATCGTCACCATTCCAATCGTCCTCGTCCCTGTAATGGCGATGATTTTTCCGCTGCTCTCTACTTCCCAAGAAATCAGCTATGATGTACAAAATTTCTTCTCCACATCGCTCCTGCAGCTTTTGTTGGGAACAGTAGTATATGTTGTCGTTTCAGTGGTTTTTAGCATCATTTCTATTGTGGGGGCAATTGGGCTGATGCGCGGGGTGCTGCGGGTCAATCGGGGAGCAACGCAGCTTTCTGTTAGAGAAATACTGGCCGAAACACCCGCTTACATTAAACCTTATGGGTTGTTATATCTGCTTTCGTTGGCTATCTCGCTGGTGACAGCAGCTGTCCTGAGCGTTTTGATCTATCTTGTATCGATGTATACCTATGGACTGGGTTTTGTGCTCCTCTCTCCGGTGTTCCTGGTGTTTTCGGTCATCTTGACGGCGGTCAGCATTATTATCAGCCAGGCAGGGATTGCAATTGTGGCAGATGAGATGAATTTGCGTGATGCTCTGCGCCGGGGATACCTGGTCGTACGCCATAATATCGTCGTTTTCCTCGTCATCAGTTTACTGATGGGCGTGATAAGTTTTGTGCTCTCCTATGTGGGAAGATTCGCAAGCAGTTTTATGTTTATCCCCATTTTCTTCGGTGTGATCTTGGGTGCGGTGCTTGAAAACATGTTCGTACTGTTCTTTGGGTGGATGCTCTCTTTGCTGATCTCCCTGGTGGTGATCCCAATTCTGTTTGTAATTTCTTACCTGATGATGATTTTTTACCAGACGACCTGGATGCTGACTTATTTGGAATTATCTCCCCAATTGAAGGAGAAGCTGCCCGCCGAGGAAAGCCTACCGGAGCAGGAAAACCCCACAGCAACACCTGACGAATGAACAACTTAACTACCTAACTATGCAACTATCTAATCATCATACTTTCTCATCGCTTTACAGGTTTACTTTCTTCTATAATAAAAGCACAAATTTTAATCACTAATAGGAGAAGACAGCAACAATGGACTACGGAAAGATTCTCACCAAAGCGTGGCATACCATCTGGAACAATAAAATATTATGGATCTTTGGGATTCTGGCAGGCTGCGGAGCAAGCAGCGGCTCTGGCAGCAGCGGTAACCAATCAAATGTAAACTACCAGTTTGACTCTGGTGAACTGCCCAACTTACCCCCGGAAGTGCAGCAATTCTTTTCCAGACTTGAAACTTTTTTTGGAACCCAACCACGCAGCCAAATAGCACTGTATTTTGTACTATTCTTTCTGGCAATTTTGGCGCTGTCATTCCTCTTCTTCCTGATCCGTACCTACGGGCAGGTTGGTCTGGTGCGCGGGGTGCTGCTGGCCGAAAATAAAGACGAAAAATTAACCTGGTCTGAAGTGGCCGGCGAGATCAAACCTTTCTTTTGGCGGCTGGTTGGTTTCCATGTGCTGCTGACAATTGCCTATTTTGTTATTTTTGCAGTTATTACGGTTCCCATCCTGCTGTTTGGGATAGCGACCATGGGTATTTTGCTTATCTGTTTAATCCCTCTGATCTGCTTAATCATCCCGATCTCTTGGATTATCACCGTGATAATCAAACAGGCTATTGTTGCCATGTTGGTGGATGACTTGAATATGCAAGATGCACTGAGGCAAGGTTACGAGGTCGTCCGCATGAATGCGGCTTCATATCTCGTGATGGGCTTGATCTTGATGCTGGGTGGTGGTCTGGTAGGGATAATTATCAGTGTGCCGCTCACGCTAACCCTGGCGCCGATGTTCATAAAAGTATTCAACGGATATTTCAACGGTAACTGGGATAACCTGATGACCGGCGTATGGCTTTCTGCAGGATTATATGTCCTCGTGCTGCCTTTCTATTTGGTGCTGCGCGGGATGCTCACTTCCTACACAGATACCGCCTGGGTATATACCTATCAGGAAGTCGGGCTGATGAACCCGCCGCTTTTCCTCCGGGAAGAGGAAAATAATACTCTTTCACCGCTGTTAGACGCCGGCACAGAAGAAGATACTGAACCGGATGAGGGAGAGAACGGTTGATAGCTGGTATCAGGGGATAATTAATTAGTAAAGATGCCTGAACCTGATAGATGCTTAACAATCAATGCGCCATTTCGCCCGCCCCACTTTGGGGCGGGTTGACGCGTTAGTTTATTGAATTGTGCTGGTGGGTGGGGCGGAAAAAGAGATGATATTTAACATTTGACCTTCTATGACAGCACATTCTTTTTTCGGGCAAAGCAGGCTTCGCTCCTATGGCAGATGGGGTAACTGTGAAGAAGATTTGTATTTTGCTTTTACGCAATGAATGAAACAAAAATAAAATCTTTGCTCGTTTTCCAAAATTTACAGTTCAATTGTAGAGGCGAGGTTGCCTCGCCGAAATGGAAAGTTTTGTCAGGTAAGTGTGATTGGTTAATGAATATGGCCGGCGTCTTCTATGGCAAAATGGCGTAAAAACGGCGGGGAGACCCCGCCGCTACGTATGCAGATAATATTACCGTTTGACTAGCACTAGAATAGTATATTCTTATTCCGGGCGAAGCAGGCTTCGCCCCTACACCAGATTAGATAACGGAAGAGAACCCCCGCCGTTGCAATCAAACCATAAATGAAATCCATTTTAGACATCTAACTACAAAACAACGCAACTACGCAATACCGAACTGTGTTCGGTCAAACTACCTAACTACCCAACCACACAGCCTCCTAACTACATTATAATTAGCCCAGTACAGGTACACCCACCAACTCACGATCAAATGGAAACCTTATGAACCCTTTGTTAGAACTCCCTGTTTTTTCACGCATCCGCCGCAACCACGGCCTGGAGCATGCCACCATTCACCTGCTCTCCCGCAGCACCCCGCACCGCCCCCTGGCCGGGCACTCCGATATGTACGGCTTTTGGATCCTGGGCGAAGTAGACACCGAAGAACTGGCCGAAACTGCCCAGTCTGCGCTCAATCGCCTGCGGGCCGGGGAGCATGATCTGGCCGTACACCCCAACTGCGGCACCAACTTTGCCACCTACGGCATCATGGCCGGCACCGCCGCTTTCCTCGCCCTGGCGGGGGCAGGCAGCAAGACCAAAGATAAATTAGAACGCCTGCCGCTGGCGGCCACCTTTGCCACCCTGGCGCTCATCCTGGCGCAGCCGTTAGCTTTCCGCATCCAGCGCAATGTAACCACCTCCGGCGACCCGCGCGACTTGCGCATCACCCAGGTTACCCGCACCATGGTCGCCGGGCGCACCGCCCACCGCATTACCACCGAGGGATAAATGAGTACAGCCGTTCCCGTAGTCTACCTGCTGCATGGCGATGACGATTTCGCCATTGGTGAATTTATTGCCGCCATGTTGGAAAAACTGGGCGACCCGACCACTGCCGAGATGAATACCACCCGCTTTAACGGCAACTACGGCGTCGAAGACCTGCGGGCAGCGGCTTCTGCAATGCCTTTCCTGGCAACCCGCCGGGTGGTAGTAGTGGAAGACCTGGCGAAAAAATACACCCGCAAAGAGGATTACGAAAAAGTTACCCAAATGTTCGACCAGCTGCCGCCGACCACCGCGGTTGCCGTGGTAGAAGGCAAAGCACTGAAAGAGTCCCACTGGCTGATGAAATGGGCCAAAGCTGCCGGGGGCAAAGCCTATGCCCGCAGTTTTGACGTGCCCAAAGGGGCGCAAATGGCCGGCTGGATCCGCTCGCAGGCCACCGACCGCGGTGGGGAGATCACCCACCAGGCGGCTTCTCTGCTGGCCGAAAGCGTGCAGGATGCCCCCCGGATGGCTTCTTTAGAGATCGACAAGCTGCTTGCCTTTGTCAATTACGCCCGCCCAATTGAGATTGATGATGTCGAGATGGCGGCCGCCTTTGTGGGCGGGCAGGGCGATTATTTTGCCTTTATGGACGCCATTGCGGCGCAAAACGGGCGCCGGGCGATGGACATGCTGCAAAAACTGTTAGAACAGCAAGACGCGCTGCCGCTGCTCTTCAGCCTGATCGGGCATTTCCGCCTGGTGCTGCAAGCCCGCGAAATTTACGAGAACGGCGGGCAGGACGACACCGTTGCCAAAACTTTGGGCATCCATCCCTTCCGCGCCAAAAAGATCACCGCCCAGGCTCGTACCCTCTCGCTGCCCTCCCTGGAGCAAATGTATTTGCGTTTACAGCAGTTGGATATCGAGATCAAGACCGGGCAAATCGACCCCGACCTGGCTCTGGAAGCCCTGGTGGCCGAACTGACCGCGGTGAAATAGGGACGAGTTGCGAATTGCAAATTAGGAATCGGTGATTGCAAAAGGTGCGATTGAAGCTTCTTTTATGCCTGGGGAAAAGTGAAGAAATTCAATTCTATGTTTAATTAAACTACATCCCCCTCAATCCACAAAACTTGTAAATACCCCCTGCGCTTTCTCCCACCCTTCCCCCAATTTCCCTATATAGAGCAAATGCGTGCTGCCGGGATGGTCGCTGGCCCCCAGGCCGGGCGAGATCACCGCGGTTTCTGGCAGGGCGTTGAGCCGGGCAGCCAACGCAAACTCGGGGCGGTCTGCCGTGCGCCAGGCCAGGATTTGCACAATTTCAGCGCTCTCTAAATCCAGCAGGTAGTCGATATGCCAGCGCAGGGTCTTGCGCTGCGGCGGTTTTCCGATCATTCCCTGGGCGGATAGGGAGGCTGCCAAATCGGCCTGAATGGGGTGTGCGGGTTTTTTGCTGCTTCTGGCAGTGTGGCGCAGCAGCCGGTAGCCCAGCGCGCTGGCCCCCTTTTGGCCGTGTGCGGAGCCGATATACAGATAGCCGCCTTCCGGCAGTGCTACCCCCTGCCCGGCATTATGCCGCCCAAAAGAGACCGCCGCCGGGCGGCTCAACCGGATGTGCAGCAGGTATACCCCGCTTTGGTGCCCGCTGCCGTATAGGGAGACAGGTGAAGAATCTTGTGTTATCATCCCGGCAAGTGTACCGCAAAACGAAAAGGGGTAGATGGGTGAAAAATCGCATGGAACTATTTACCGGGCAAATACGTCATTATTATGGATTAGAATGGTTCTTAGCGCGCCGATAAAATGAGAGCGTTGTCCTCATAAATGAAGCCGACTAGGTAACAGACGATCAAACGACCAAGCCGCCCTCAAATCTATGTATTTTGTAAATTGTGTCCAAAACTTGCAAAACTAACGATAAAATGGGGGAGATAGTCGCATTATGGATGAAACCATTGCTGTGGAGATGTGCCTGGTTTCGCCCCACACGGAGAACATATGCCAGTAGATGAAACACAACCTTCCCAGCCGTACCGCGGGGATGATAAAAAGAAGAAAAAACGAGATGGTAAAGGATTGCTTTCTTTCCTCGATAACAGCAACGGCAAGATGAATTTTGTCATCGCCCTGCTGATGTTCGGGGGGGCTTTGTTGATCCTCACCACGCTCAGCGGTTGGATCGGCTACCGCAGCGGCAAAGGCCAGCGTATGGCTGCTGCCACCGTCACCGCCGATGCCTATATCGCCTCTCAATTTGAGCTGGCCGTCGAGGATGTCACTCAAGAGAATTATCTCCTGGCAAAAGAACGCCTGGAATACATCTTGAAAGTCTATCCCGATTCCAAGGCAGCCCAAGACCTGCTCACCGACATCCTGGTGATCGTCAACGTCACCGCCACACCCACCGCCCTACCGCCCACGGCAACCCCATCGCCCACACCCGACCTGCGCCCGGTGGAAGACCAATACAACTCGGCCGTGCAGTTGGTTGCCGCAGAAGATTGGCAAGCGGCTTTGGATGTCCTTTCCAACCTGCGCAAGAACAACCCCGAATACCAGAACGTAGAAGTGGATGGCATGATCTTCTTATGTCTGCGCAACCGCGGGATTAACAAGATTATCAACGAAGGCCAGCTGGAAGAAGGAATTTACGATTTCAGCCTGGCAGAAGCCTTTGGCCCGCTGGATGGAGAAGCCCTCAACTACCAGACCTGGGCGCGCCTCTACCTGTTGGGCAACGCTTTTTGGGGCGCTTACCCGGAACAAGCCGCCTATTATTACGGCCAGCTGGTTTCCGCCGCCCCCAGCATCACCGATACCTCCGGCGTTTCCGCCTTTTACCGCTATTGGGCTTCGCTCTTGCAGCAGGCCGAAAACCTGGCAAAAGAAGAGAAATGGTGCCAGGCACACGAGAAAATGGTGCATGTGTTAGGCACCTGGGATCAGGCCTATGTCTACCCCACCGCCACCTACATTTACAATCAATGTCTGGCGCGCACGCCCTCTGCCACACCCACATTCACTTACGCACCCCCAACCGGAACGCCCTCGCCAACCATCAACGTGCCAGCACCTTCCAACACGCCTACCCCCACCACGGCCGCTCCGGCAGATACCCCAACAGATACCCCCGTACCGGTTCCCACCGATACGTTTACCCCGGTGCCTTCAGATACGCCTGAAGTCGTCCCCAGCGACACACCAGAGGGAGGATGATCGATGCAACCTACTAAGAAACGTTTTAACTCTCGTCAGCTGTTCCTCCTTTCGTTGGTGGTCTTTTTCGGGCTAGCTGTGGTCTTATCCACAGTGGCCTATTCCACCGCATTCGGTTGGGGGCGGCAAAGTGCAGCATCTACCCCGCCCGCCACACCGCAGCTGGACGCCGAAGGCAACCCCATCCCCACCGAGGATGACCACAGCGGGGAAGAGACCAGCGGCCTCCCGGTGGTCGATGTAGAAAATCCCCCCGAATGGGACGGCGTGAAACGCGTGACCGTGCTGGTGATGGGTGTGGATTACCGCGATTGGGAATCCCAAGAAAAATACACCCGCACCGATACGATGATGCTGCTCACCATTGACCCGGTTGCCAAAACCGCCGGTGCGCTCTCCATCCCGCGCGATCTGTGGGCGGCCATCCCCGGCTTTAACCCGGCCAAGATCAACACCGCCCATTTTTATGGCGACCTGTACGATTACCCCGGCGGCGGCCCGGCTTTGGCCGTCAAGACGGTAGAGAATGTGATCGGCGTGCCGATTGATTACTACGTCCGGCTGGACTTTAACG
The DNA here is from genome assembly GCA_963675375.2 of Anaerolineales bacterium. Taxonomy (GTDB): domain Bacteria; phylum Chloroflexota; class Anaerolineae; order Anaerolineales; family UBA11579; genus UBA11579. The sequence goes on from OY776212.2 coordinate 1,433,994, forward strand.
CCTTTGTCGATTTTATTGACTTGATTGAAGGCGTAAAGGTCGACGTGACCGAAGAGATTGAGCTGGAAATCATCGGCAAAAAAGTGGACACCGTGCTGGAACCCGGCCGCTACACCCTCAACGGGCAAGAAGCCTTAGCATACTCCCGCAACCGCTACAATAAGGGCGGCGACTTTGACCGCGCCCGCCGCCAGCAGCAGGTCATTATGGGCATCCGCGACCGCTTGCTCACCCCATCTATCTGGAGCAAGTTGATCACCAATGCCCCCGAGCTGTACGCCACCTACACCAAGGCGATCACCACCAACATCCCCTTCCAGGATATGCTGGAATTGGGCTATCTGGCGATCCAGATCAAAGAAGAGGACATCACCATGGAGGTGATCGGCAACCAGCACGTGCAGTACGGCACCTCGCCGGACAACCTCTCCATCCTCATCCCGCTGCCCGACAAAATTCGGGAACTGCGAGACTATATCTTTGCCACCGGCGGCCCCTTTACACCCTCACTGGAGGGCGACTGGCAGTCTAAACTGCAAGCAGAGCAAGCCCGTATCATCATTTATGACGGCACCAACGACAACACCACCGCCCAGCGCACCGCAGACTATTTACGCGGCTTGGGGGCGAATGTGGTTTCGGTGCAGCAAGCGGATACCACCTATGGCGTCACCTCGCTGATCGACCATACCGGCAGCCCGTATACTTTGGGGTATCTGGCCGAGTGGATGACGGTCGGCGCGTATAATATCTTTATCCGCACCGATATGAACAATGACGCCGATGTGGAAATCTGGCTGGGCACCCAATGGCAGTACAGCAACCCACTTCCATAACGCAATTACCAATAACGAAGGAATAATCATGAGCAAAGACAAACCACAAATCCTGCTGACCAACGACGACGGGATCGAATCCCCTGGCCTGTGGGCGGCAGCCGAAGCACTCTCCGAGATCGGGTATGTGTGGGTGGCTGCCCCGCGCGAACAACAGTCCAGCACCGGGCGCAGTATGCCGCTCTCCTCAGATGGGCGCATCACCGTCCAGCAATTGCAGGTCAATGGGCAGGAATGGAGCGTGCACGCCGTAGGCGGCACCCCTGCCCAAACCGTGCAGCACGGCATTTTAGAGATCATGGGCCAAACCCCCGATCTGGTCGTTTCCGGGATCAATTACGGCCTCAACTTAGGGATGGCAGTGACTATTTCTGGGACGGTGGGAGCTGCTTTAGAAAGCGCCTCTTACGGGATTCCCTCGCTGGCGGTCTCTTTAGAAACACCCCTAGATCATTTTTACTCCTATTCCAAAGAGATTGATTTCAGCACGGCGGCCTACTTCACAGCCAAGTTTGGCAAAGATTTGCTGGACGGGAAAATGCCCAAAGGGGTGGATTTGCTAAAAATTGAAGTGCCCAATGATGCCACCCCGCAAACCCCCTGGACATGGGCGCGCATGTCCTTAATGCGCTATTATGTCGCCACTGCGCCAGAGCGAGGCTCGTGGGATGACGATTACAAATTGGGCTACTACCCGCGGGAAGATTACACCGATTTTGAACCCGATTCAGATGTGTACGCCGTGCATGTCGACCGCAAGGTAGCCGTTACGCCCCTGACCCTGGATATGACCGCCCACGTCCCCTTTGAGCAGTTGGACAAACGCTTCCGGGAATGATGCCCATTATCCTTATCTAACGATACACCGTAGTGGCCGGGTTTCCCGGCCACTTTTTCTTAACTGTCCTGGCTGCTGCCTGATCGCACCTCCTTGCGATCAAATTCCGTATTTTCCCCCAACTCCCAGCCGCCACCCCAGCACAAAACTTGCAACGTTAACACCGCAATGATTCTCTTCCGAAACCCGAACGAGATAGGCATGCTATCGCTTCCATACAAACTTGACACAACCCTACCCCTGTGCTACATTAATTTCGGTATCATAATGAGAGAAAATTCCATTCTCCTCCCATGAGAACACCTAACCAAATCCCAAAGATAGGAGTGCAGCATTGACCAAGTCTCGCACCCAAAAATTAGTAGACCGCTTACGTGACATGCAAGCTTCCTCCCCCGACATTGAAGGGGCTGCCATTGTCAGCGTGGACGGCCTTTCGATTGCCTCCTCCCTCCACCCTGAAATTGAAGAAGACCGAGTTTCCGCCATGTCTGCCGCCATGCTCTCCCTGGGCGAGCGGATTGCCTCAGAGCTGGGGCGCGGGATCCTGGAGCAGGTATATATCCGCGGACAAAACGGGTATGTGCTCTTGATGGCTGTGGGGGAAGAAGCTGTCCTGACAGTGATGGCCCGCCAGGAAGCCAAGCTGGGCCTTATCCTGCTGGATATGCGTCGGGCGACTGAAGACCTTGTCCAACTGATATAGAACAGCGAGACTTTATGGAAATTATCCCCAAGAGCGGCTACTACTACCCCAACCGGTTTGCCCGCATCACCCTTTTGGCCCTGGAAGAAGTCATGGGTAAGAACGGCCTCAATGCCATCCTCAATATGGGCAACCTCCCTGAATTGATCGAAAACTATCCGCCTGCCAACTTAGAGCGGGAATTTGATTTTGCCCAGTACAGTATGCTCAACCTGGCTTTAGAAGAAATGTACGGCCCGCATGGCGGCCGCGGCCTGGCCCTGCGCGCTGGCCGGGCGACGTTTAAAGACGCCCTGCGCAACTTTGGCGCTATCGCCGGGGTCAGCACCCTGGCTTTTAAAGTACTGCCCTTAAACCAAAAACTCTCCATCGGTCTGCCGGCGATGGCAAAGATATTTACCACCGTCAGCGACCAGCACTCTACCGTGGAAGACCACGATACTGAATTGCACTACGTCATTCACCGCTGCCCGGTTTGCTGGGGGCGCACCGAAGAAACTCGTCCGGTATGCTACATTGCCACCGGCCTGATCCAGGAAAGCCTGAAATGGGTCTCCGGCGGGCATGAATTCAAGGTGGAAGAAACCGAGTGCATTGCCAAGGGGGACGATGTATGCCGCTTTGTGGTGCAAAAACAGCCGCTTAATTAGCCGCCTAATCGACAGGAAACCCAGCCCAAAAACCCCGTTTTGCGCTAAAATAACTGCCTAAATACCCCACTTGAAAAGAGTGTTCTAACCATGCGTACAACGATTGTCTTGCCAACTTACAACGAAGCTGAAAACCTGCCCAAACTAGTAGCCCGAATTTTTGCCCTCCCCAATCAAGATATTTCCCTCCTGGTCGTGGACGATAACAGTCCCGACGACACCGGCCAACTGGCAGAAGAATTGGCCCAGACCTACCCCGGTAAAATCTCCGTCCTCCACCGCACGGGCAAGCAGGGTTTGGCGAACGCCTATCTGGCTGGCTTTGAAGAGCTTCTAACTAACTCAGACGCCGAAGCAATTGGCATGATGGATTCGGATTTCTCGCATGAGCCGGAAAAACTGCCGGAGATGATCGCCGCCCTGGAAAACGCCGACTTTGTGATCGGTTCCCGGTATGTGGATGGCGGCTCGGTAGACCAGCATTGGCCGCTGTGGCGCAAACTGCTCTCTGCCTTTGGTAACCTTTATGCCCGTACCATTCTGGGCTTGAAGACCAGAGACGTGACCACCGGGTACCGCATGTGGCGCCGAGAAGCCCTGGCAAATTTCCCCATGGAGCGCTTTTTGTCCACCGGCTACATCTTCATGGTCGAGATGGTCTATATTGCCACCAAGATGGGTTACCGCATTGTGGAAGTGCCGATCTATTTCCCCGACCGCAAATTTGGCAAATCAAAGATGGACATCCGTATCCAGATGGAAGCTGCTTACCGCGTATGGCAGGTGCGCTGGGCCCACCGGGATATACACTAGGGTAGTTTGACCGAACACAGTTCGGTATTGCGTAGTTGCATTGTTTTGTAGTTAGATGTCTAAAATGGATTTCATTTATCGTTTGATTGCAACGGCGGGGGTTCTCTTCCGTTATCTAATCTGGTGTAGGGGCGAAGCCTGCTTCGCCCAGAAAAAGAATATGCTGTTACGGTGCCAGTCAAACAGTAAATACTATCTGCACACGTAGCGGCGGGGTCTCCCCGCCGTTTTTACCCGTTTTGTTATAGGGGGTTGCCAGCCGTATTCATTAACTAATCACATCTACCTGACAATACTTTCCTTTTTAGGCGAGGTGACCTCGCCTCTACAATAGATGAGCGAATTTTTGCAAACAAGCAAAGATTTTTATTTTTGTCTCATTCACCGCTTACCAGCAAAACCCTAATTTTCCTTGCAGTCATCCTATCTGCCGTAGGGTCGACCTCTGGGACGCCCGCAATGCGAACCGATGCCAGCATTTGCTTCGTAGTTATCAAAGAAGGAAAAAATTAACAAGTTCTCCACGGCACGCGCAAACGGGCGGGAAATTTCCTGCCCGTTCTGTCCATTCTCTTATTATGAATGCCCTACTATTTAATCCCCGTTACTCCCACTCGATGGTCGCGGGGGGCTTGGTGGTAATGTCGTAGACCACACGGTTGACCCCGTCTACCTCGTTGACGATGCGGGCGGAGACGGTTGCCAATACATCCATCGGCAAACGCGCCCAATCGGCGGTCATGAAATCGTCGGTGGTGACGGCCCGCAGGGCAATTGTTTCCTGATAGGTGCGTATGTCGCCCATCACGCCTACCGAGCGCACCGGCAGCAGCACGGCAAACGCCTGCGAACTGCCCGATACCTGCCCGGCTTCGTTCAGGCCTTTGCGCAGTAATCCGGCGTTGTCCAGCTCCTGGGTAAAGATGGCATCAGCTAACTGTAATTTGGCAACCCGTTCGGGGGTCACTTCGCCCAGGCAGCGCACCGCCAGGCCGGGGCCGGGGAAGGGCTGCCGCCAGACCAGTTCGCTGGGTAAGCCGAGGGCTTCACCGAGCTGGCGGACTTCATCTTTAAATAGGTAGCGCAGCGGTTCGACCAGCTCAAAATGCATGTCTTCCGGCAGACCGCCAACGTTGTGATGGGTTTTGATCTTGTGTGCCGCGGCGCGTTCGGGGGCACGCGATTCGACCACATCGGGATAAATGGTGCCCTGCACCAGGAAGGGGGGCATCCCGATCCCTTTGGCCTGGGCTTCAAAATGGCGGATGAATTTCTCGCCGATGATCTTACGTTTTTCTTCGGGGTTTTCCACACCGCTCAACGCCGAGAAAAAGTCCTGGCGGGCATCCACCGCAATCAACTCCATCCCCATTTGCTCGCGGAAAGTGGCAACTACCCCGGCGGCTTCATTCAAGCGCAGCAGACCGTGATCGACAAACATGCCCACCAGCTGGTCGCCGATGGCTTTGTATACCAGGGCCGTGGCAACGGCCGAATCAACCCCACCGCTGACGGCGGAAAGCACGCGTTGGTCGCCTACCTGCTTGCGGATGCGCTCTACTTCGTATTCAATCACCGAGGCAGGCGTCCAGTCGGGCTGTGCTTTGCAGATTTCTATGGCGAACTGTGCCAAAATCTGGCTGCCGATGGGGGTGTGGGCTACTTCTGGGTGGAACTGTAAGCCGTACAGCTGGCGGGCAGGGTCACCCATGGCGGCGTAGGGGGCATTATCGGTGGCTGCCAGGGGGATGAACCTTTCGGGAAGGGCTTCAACCCGGTCGCCGTGCGACATCCATACCTGGTGCTGTCCGCCGGGCAGCAGGGGCGTTTCTTCCAGCGTGTTCAGGCTGGCCGCGCCGTATTCGCGGTGTGCGGCGGAGGCTACCCGGCCGCCCAGGGCGTGGGTGAGGGCCTGCATACCGTAGCAAATGCCCAAGATGGGCACACCGGCCTCTAATACATAATCGGGCAGCTGCGGGGCGCCGGGGGCATAGATGCTGTTCGGGCCGCCGGAAAGAATAAAACCAACGGGTTGGTGGGCAAGCACATCGCCAACTGGGGCATCCCAGGGGTACAGTTCGCAGTATACCTGCTGCTCGCGCACGCGGCGGGTAATCAGTTGGGAGTATTGGGAACCGAAATCGAGTACGATGAGGGTGTCCAAAAGGCTAGTCTCCTACGAAAGTGATTTTGTCATCCTCCAGCGAGGCGACGGAGACAAGGGAGTGTACCGGTACACCCAAATGCGAGAGGGCTTCCCGGCCGCTTTCAAACTGCTTTTCTACTAAAGCGCCGATGCCTACTAACGTGGCACCGGCGGTATTTGCCAGACGGGCGAGCCCCAAAATGGTGGCTCCGCTTGCCAGGAAGTCGTCGATAATCAACACCTTTTCCCCGCCGGAAAGATATTCGGGGGAGACGATCAGCTCGACCATGCGGCCTTTGGTGTGGGAAGGGGCCAGGGTGAGAAAGACCTGGTCTGGCATGGTGACCGGTTTAGATTTACGGGCATATACCACGGGGAGTTCCATATATTTCCCGGTGGCTACGGCGGGGGCGATCCCGGAAATTTCGGCGGTGAGGATCTTGGTTGCGCCGATGCCGGCGAAAATTTTGGCAAACTCTTGCCCGCAGGCATCCATCAGCATCGGGTCTACCTGGTGGTTGATGAAACCATCGACCTTTAGAATGCCGTTCCCCAGGTTTTGCCCTTGCTGGCGGATTCGATCTTTTAATAACTCCATGTATGTGCACCTCTTAGAATTGGGATTGTATAGACAACGGAGATTGTACCACCATCGCATGCGGACTTAACTTAAAAAATTGGGCATTTTGGATACGTGTGGATGGGGAGGAAAACCGGGCAATTTATTCTTTGGCTTTGAGGTATGTGGGGGCTTATTTTTGGTCGTTTTTGGGGTGATAAGTTAAATATAAAAACCCTCCAGGTTTTTAAAACCTGGAGGGTTTGTTTAGTTTGTTCTGTTCTTTTACGGCACTGGCGTTACTTGAACCAGCACGGCTTTGACCGCGATGCGGTAAGCATATTGGCCGCTGTCTTTCTGGAAGCCCTGGCAGGTGATGAGGGTCAGCCAGGGATTTTCCTGGTGATCGATCACCGAGAGGGTATCGGGGGTCACCCGCCGCACTTCACGCACTTCGTAGATGTACTGCTGTCCGTTGAAGGTGAGGATGATCTTGTCGCCCCACATGAGGGTGTGCAGATTGACAAACGGGCCGGGGGCGCCGTTGGGCAGGTACACATGCCCGGTGATAGCGCTGTTGCCTGCCGTACCGGGGAAAGCGGTGCCTTCCAGGTAACCGGCTTCGTTCCACAGCCAGGTGAGGTCCCAAGCGCCATTATCCAACGGAATACCGGTAACCGGTTGGGCAACACCCAGGCTGGGGATCTCTAACTGCATTTCGCCGATTTGGGTATACGCCATTTGGTCGGGTTGTTCGGGGATGCGGGTGACTACGCCGGGAGCAAACCCGGTTTCTGGCAAGGCAGGGGTAACGAAGGAGGCATCTGCCCCACTGGTGTACAGCCCGGCCAAGTCTGCCGGGTCGTATGCCCGCTCTGTGGAGGTGGGGTTATGGGGTGACTGTGGCGTAGAAACGTCTCCGGGGAGACTGGACCAACCCACATTAGCGCTGTTGACCACTTCCACTCCGTGCCGGTTCTCGATCACGGTTGCCTGGAAGCTAACCACAGCCACCTGCCCGCGGGCAATGTGAGGCCATATTACTTGCAGGTTGGGCGCGGTGTTATCTGTGATTGTGCCGGGGGTAGGCCCGCTGACGGCGGTTAGACTACCGGGGACGTAGTCAAGCCCGGCCGGCAGAATATCTGTCAGCACGACATCGAAGGCATCCGAGCGGCTTTCGCTGGTGTGGCTGACCCGTATGGTATAGGTGACAACGGTGCCGGGTGCGGCGGTGTTGCGGTCTATTTCTTTGGTCAGCGTCAGGTCGGGTTCCACAATCTCCAATTCGGGGGTGCCGGTGGTATCCAACTGTCCGCCGCCCCAATTGAGGATCACGTCGTTATCCAGGTGTGTGCTGGTCACGTTTTCGGGGACATCCAGGGCCACCGTGCGGTAGGTCACCGTAAGGGAGTGGATTACCACGTCGGTATTGGCGACATTGCCAAAGTCGAAGGTCACCCGCCGCCCTTGCCCAATCACATTGCTGGGGTTGGCCGGGTCGGGCACATCGGTAACCGCTGCGCCGCTGCATACACCGGAGAAGTCGTTGCTGGGCGTGCCGGATACATCGGTGGTCAGGTTGGCCCCGGAGGGGGTGATGCTGACACAATCGAGATAGGTGAGACCCAGGCCAAGCGTATCTTGTAAGACAACATCGCTCATCACACTGCCCACCGGGACTTCGAAAGTCATCTGGTAGGTGATGACCTCGCCGATGGTGACTTCTTCCACGCCGTTGCCGGTCGTGGTGGTGATTTCGGAGGTGTCGATCACCGACTTGCTCAAAGTGCTGAGCAGGTCTTCATCTGTGGCTGTGTTGTTGCTGTTGTCCGTGTCTGCGCCGTTGCTGCCATCATCATGGGCTTCTGCCATGTTATAGATGGACATGGTACCGGCCGGCAGGGGGTCATTCAGCTGCACGGTGACGGTGAGGGCGGTTTTTGCACCTGCACTGAGGTCAAAGCCTGGCCAGGTAACGCTGTGGGTGCCGCTGTCGTAGCTGGCGGCAGCGCCATCCGGGTTGTTGCCCGCGGAGACAAAGCTGGCTCCAGCCGGGAGGGTATCCTTCACGCTGACGCCGGCGGCATCTTGTGCCCCTGCGTTTTCAACCGTCAGGGTGTAGGTCAGGGTGCTGCCCGCAGCGACTACTTCCACGCCGTTATCTTTCTGGATGCTGATGTCTGGGGCGGCATTGAGGGTATCCGTATCGGTATCGGAATTGTTTGTCGGGGTGGGGTCCGTGCCGTGGGAGCCATCATCCGCAATCCTTACCGTATTAGAGATCTCTTCCACGCCGCCGGGGAGGGTGTTGTCCACCGTTACGGCAAATAAGACTGCACTGGCATTGCCGTTCAAAGCGAGTAAAGTGCCCAAAGCCATGGTGCAGGTATCTCCGGCACCACCGCTTCCTGCACAGCTCCAGCCAACGGAGCTGTTAGCCGCGTTAAAGGTAGTATTATCCGGCACGGTTTCTGTCAGCACCACATTGGTAGCGTCGGTGTTCCCACTGTTTCCATACGTAATTGTATAGGGGAGAATATCGCCGGGTGCTGCGGTGGTCACACCATCATTTTTGGCTACATAGAGGTCCATGTTGGTGTAGAAAATGTCATCACTGGTGCTGGCGTTGTAATCATTCACGCCGCCGCTGCCGTTGCGCTCATAGGTTTCGTTGCCGTCCAAGGATGTCCACAACGCGTTTACATTGTTGGTCAACAGATCGCCCGGATCGGCTTCGCTGCTGTTGATCTCCACCTGGTAGGTAAAGCTGACCGAATCGCCCAGCGGCAGGTCGCCTCTCCATATCAGAGTAGGCGCACTGCTGTCTTCCATCGTCCAGCTGCCTTCGGTGGTCATCGAGCCGGGCACATAGGTCAATTCGCTGGGGATTACATCGGTGACGATCACATCGTAAGCATTTTCGGTGCTGTCGCCGGTGTGTTCGACCGTGATGGTGTAGGTGGCTTTCTGGCCCAACAAAATGTTGGTGATGTCGGATTCTTTGGTGACGGTGAGTTCAGGTTCTACCACGGTCACATCGGCAGTGGCGTCTGCCAGCACTGCACCGCCGTCAATGCTGATCTCTGCCAGATTGGTTAAGGTGCTGCCGTTCTGGATGAGGGCATTATTTTCTACCCGCAGGTCCAGCAGGAGCACACAGGTGTTGTTGGTCCAGTCATCATCATTGTTGATCACCTGAGCAAAGGTGAAAGCGAAGTCGTTTTCTGTTCCAGAAGGGCTGACTGATGCGCCGGAGAAAGTGCTGGCGCAGTCGTTGGTCATCAGACCGTAGCTGTCTGCCGCGCTGGTCACTACTTGGCTTGTACCCGTGAAAGACATCCCGGTGGGGATATTGTCGAAAATCACCACATTGTTGTGGGTGCCTTCCGGCAGGGTAAAGCGGATTGCATAGGTGACCTCTTCGCCTACGGCCACATTTGTGCCGGAGGTTTCATCCTGGTCGGTCGCCACCACGCTCTTTGTAAATGAGTCGCTGTTATCTACATTGTCCTCATCGGTATCGCTGTTGTTGGTGCTGTTGGTGTCTGCCGCGTTGCTGACTGTGGTCTGGTTGGTGATCGTGTTGCTGCTGCTTATCGGGAAGGGGTCTACCACATCGATGGTCACGGTCAGGTCGATCGAGGCGCCGCCGGCCAGATCGAAGGCAGGCCAGCTCACCGTGCGGGTGGCACTGGTGAAAGTGGCTGCTGCGCCATCGGGGTTATTGCCGGCGCTGTCAAAGAGCGTGTAGAGCGGGATCACATCGGTTACGGTGACATCTTCCGCATCCTGGTTGCCCACATTTTTAACCGTCAGGGTGTAGGTCAGGCTGTCGCCGCCGTTCACATCGGTGACACCATCCGTCTTGGTGATGCTTAGGTCTGGTGCCGCGTTGAGGGTATCGATGTCATTATCTTCATTGTTTAGTAGGGTGGGGTCGGTGCCGTGGTTGCCATCATCAGCGATGCTGACCTCATTGGTAATGTCGGTTATACCGGTCGACACAACGCTATCCACCGTCACTGCAAAGGCAACCGGGGTGCCGCCGGTCATTGCTGCCAGGGTGCCCAGGTTGTAGGTGCAGGTATCCCCTGCCGCGCCGCTTGGCGTGCAGACCCAACCAGCTGTGCTGTTGGCTGCGTCGAAGGTGGTATTGGCCGGTACGGTTTCTGTCAGCACCACATTGGTAGCTTCTACGTTTCCGTTATTGGCATAAGAGATTTGATAGATGAGGGTATTGCCAGGAGCAGCAGCTGAGACGCCATCATCTTTGCTTACACTGAGGTCGATGTTTTCGTAGGTGACATCTTTGCTGGTGCTGTCGAAGTAATCATTGACCCCACCACTGCCGTCACGCTCGTCCGAGGATGAGCTTGATAGAGAAGTCCAGGTTATTTCTGCGTCGTTGGTCAGCGTATCGCCAGGGGTGGCGGTGCTGCTGTCAATTTCTACCTGGTAGGTCAGGGTAACCGAATCGCCCAAGGGCAGGTCGCCGCGCCAACTCAGGGTAGGTGCACTGCTGTCTTCCATCGTCCAGCTGCCCTCGGTGGTGATCGAGTTGGCTACATAGGTCAATCCACTGGGGATCACATCGCTGACCACCACATCATAGGCGTTTTCGGTGCTGTCGCCGGTGTGTTCGACCGTGATGGTGTAGGTGAGGGTATCGCCCAGCGAGAGAGTAGTGCTATCTACCGCTTTCGTCACCGTCAGGTCAGGTTCTACAAGATCAACATCTATCGCACCGGTGGCAAGTACATCCCCACCATCAATGGTGACCGTGGCCGTATTCGTCAGGGTGTCCCCATTTTGGTTGTCACTATCGTTCACCACGATTGCATCGAAGGTAATCATGCAGGTGTTGTTGGTGGGGGCGCCATCATCGTTGACGATCTGTGTAATTGCAATTCTCATTTCGTTATCTGTCGTGGTAGAAACGGATAAACCATTAAATGTGCTGGCGCAGTCGTTGGTCATCAACCCATAGCTGTCTGCCGCGGTAGTTACCAAAGCGCCGCCGCCTGCAAAGTACATTCCGGCCGGAAGTTTGTCGACAATGAGAACATGATCGAAAGTGCCTTCCGGCAAGGTGAAGCGAAGTGCGTAGGTGGCTATTTCACCAATTGCCAGGTCTGTACCGCTGGTACCCGGTTCATTGGTAGCGACGATTGTTTTATACAATGCGGAACTGTCGTCGACATTGTCTACATCGTTGTCGCTGTTGTTGCTGTTGTCGGTATCATCCGCATTCACCACGCTGGCCTGGTTGGTAATCGTATAGGTTTCGAGCAGCGGGAAGGGATCGAGCACATCGACCACGACCGTCAGGTTGACCGAATCGCCGCCGCCCAGGTCAAAGGCCGGCCAGGTGACCGTGCGGGTGGCGCTGGTGTAGGTGGCTGCGGCCCCGTCGGGGTTATCGCCGGCACTGTCAAAGAGGACATGCTCTGGGATCACATCGGTGACATACACATCCAGCGCGTCGCGGTCGCCTTCGTTGGTGACTGTGAGCGTGTAGGTGAGGGTAGCCCCTGCATCCACATCGGTTTGTCCATCGGTTTTGGAAATAGAGATATCGACGCTGGCATCCATCGTGTCGGTGTCCGAATCCTGATTGTCGCCAGTGGTCGGTTCTGGGCCGTTGCTGCCATCATCGGCAATGCTGGTGTTATTGACCACCTGGGTGGCATCGTTGGGTACGCTGCTGTCCATTGTGACGGCAAAGGTGATGCTGCCATCATCGGCGTTATCCCCCCGCAGGGTGCCCACAGAGAAGGTGCAGGTGTCGCCTGCGTCGCCAGAGCCGCTGCAAGACCAGCCGGAGGTGCTGTCGGCACTGCTGAAGCTGGTGTAGGTTGGCACGGTCTCGGTGATTTCTACACCGGAGGCATCGCCGTTCCCGTTGTTGTAGTAGTTGATCGTGTAGCTGAGCGTGCTGCCGGGTGTGACGGACGTTTCGCCATCATCTTTTTCGATTGCCAGGTCGATATTGGTGACTGTGACGGTTACGTCTGTGTCGTTGATGTGGTCATTCACGCCGCCTGTGCCGGTGCGTTCCCCGGTTTCGGTGCCGTCCAGGGAAGTCCAGGTGACAACGGCATCATTGATCAGTGCATCATTTGGGCTGGTGTCGCCGTCTACGGTGGCCTGGTAGGTGAGGGTCAGCGTGCTGCCATCGTTGGTCAGGTCGCCGCCGTCCCAGGTGAGGGTGTGGGTGGTGCCGTTGTAGCTGGCTGTGGGGCTGGCGCTGTCGGTCACATAGGTGAGGCCGTCGGGGATCACATCGGTGATCTCAAGTTCAAAAGCGTCTGTTTTGCTGGCGCTGTTGTGTTCGACCGTAATGGTGAATTCGACCGTCGCGCCAATGTTGGGGCTGTTGTCGTCCACCACTTTGGCGATGTCCAGTACCGGCTCAACCACATCCACGGTGGTGCCTGTGCCGCTTACCGGCGTGGCAGAACCGATCTGGGTGGTGATGCCGTTGGTGAGGGTCACGCCGTCTTGGTTGCTGGCCTGGTTGAGCAAAACAGCATCAAACTTGAGCAAGAAACTGTTGTTGTCGTAGTTGTTGTCGATGGCAACATTGATCGCGCCAAAGGAGACCACAATGTCGGCGCCGCTGCCGCCGCCGTTATCGTTGATCCCGTTGACGGTCAGCGTGCCGCTGAAATCGTCTGCCAGGTAGGTGGAGTAGTCATCCCCGCCGTCGATTACTGTGGTGATCAACTGCATGGAGCCGCTGGCATACTGTAAGCCGTCCGGCAAAACATCGGTGACATTCAAAGAGGGGCTGTATCCTTCGGGCATGGTAACACGCAACAAGAAGGTGGCGGTTTCACCAACTGCCAGGTCGTTGCCGCTGGTAAAGTCTTTGTCGGTCTCGTAGAGCGCTTTGTAAGCGCCGGGGTCGTCCACTTTCACAGAGGCCACAGCTTCATCGGCATAGTTGTTCAACCCGCTGCCGGGACCGTTCGCGCCGGTGCGTTCATCCGAACCGGTGTTATAGCTGGAGACATCGGTGATGTCCCCGTCCAGGCTGGTCCAGGTGATATTGGCGGCGTTGTCCAGGGTTTCACCGGGGGCGGCGGTGTTGTAGATCGTGCCGGTAACAACCAGCGTGATCGTGCGGTCAGCTGCCACCGTAAAGTCCCGTTCATTGGAGGGGGTGGTGCTCAGCAGCCGCAGTTGGTAGCCGCTGCCGGTATCCACAATCTCAAAGTCGGCGGCATTCAGGATGCCGAGCGAATCGGTGACCGAGAAGATGGCGGGAGAAACTAACTGGGAAGTGCCTGCCGTTGTGTTGTAGGGCAGGTCATCGTAAAAGTAAAAATCGTACGCGTCGGTCTGGTTGTTTGCCAGAGAAATCTCATAGGTGTAGCGTACATCGTCACCGGCATCCCATTCTGTATTATTGCCTTTGGTTTCGTTATAGGCTGTTTTGGTGACCTGCATGGTCGGCTCAATGATGCTTACATTGGCTGCCGAATCGGATGTGGTCTGGTCGGAGACCAGGTTACCGTCTTCGTCGTAGGTGTCATAGGTGACGGTGACGGCGTTTCGTAGGTTATCGCCGGACTGGATGGCAGGGATGTTGAGCACCACAACGGTATACTCAATCCGTAAAATTTGTTCAATGGTGCTATCCCGGTTGGCATTGGTGACAGTACCGAGATCATAGCCCAACACCCGCCCGGAATCTGTTACGGAGGGTGTGGCTGAATTGGTGTGGGTGATGTTGGCGGCCGGGGTGAGGTTGCCGCCGGAATCGCGGTTATAGAAGGTAAAGCTGTCTTCGGAAACAAAGGCCAATCCGTCTTGGGCATTGGTCCTAAGGTTATCCGAGATGCGGAAGTTGCCGATCTTGCCTTGAGGAATGAGGATGTCGAGGCGGTAGGTGATCGTCTCGCCGATGACGGCTTCGGTGCTGAGGTTGTCTGCGGTGTCCAGTTGGGTGCCGAGCAAAACCTTGTCGACTTCTGGGACAATGGTGGAGAAAACGGCAGCGTCTTCTGCGGCATAGTTGTTCAGCCCGCCGCCAACACCGTCTGCGCCGGTGCGTTCATCGGTGGCATCGTTCTCGGTGGAGACATCCTGCACGTCCCCATTCATGCTGCTCCAGTCAATTTCGCCGAGGTTCTCAAACAACTCGTTGCTGGAAGAATCATTGTACAGCTGGCCTTCCAGGGTGATGGTGATCACGCGCGGGGTGGCCGAGTCGAGTTCCAGGTCAATGGGGGTATTGGTAGAAAAGACATATCCGGCAGCGTCGCTCCCGGCAATGGTGAGGATAGAGTTATCCAGGATGCCCTTGGAATCTGTCAGGGAAGTTTGCCACGGCCCAATAATTTTGGAAGTGCCGTCGACAGAGTCGTAGGGCATATGGTCGATAAAATTGAGGTCATATGCATCGGCTTCAGAATTGCCGGTGTGCTCGATCACATAGGTGTAGCGAACCCGGTCACCAGCTTCATAGCTGCCGTCTTCGCCTTTAGAAACGTTGTACACGCTCTTGGTGATCTTTGCTTCGGGTTCGATCACGGTAACAGGTGCAGCTTCTGCGGTGAGGGTCTGGTCAGAGACGGTTTGGCCATCGGCATCCAACGTGTCATAGGTTAGCGTGAGGGCGTTTTTCAGGCTGTCTCCCGACTGGATCTCGCTGTCATTTAAGACCACCGTGGTATAGACGATGCGCAAGATTTGCTCAAGGTCGTGATCGCGGTTGGCATTGGTGACTGTGCCAAAGTTATAGGACATGATCCGTCCCGAATCGGTTATCGTGGCAGTGGTGGAGCCGGAGAAGGTCACGTCTGAGGTCGGGGTCAGGTTTCCGTTCGTATCACGGTTGTAGGTAGTAAAGCCGTTTTGCAAGACATAGATCAGCCCGTTTTGGACATCACTTGTCCCTGGGTCGTCGTCGCCGAGGATATCTTGCAGGCGCAGGTTGACCACTTTGCCCTGTGGGATGAGGATATCCACCTGGTAATAGACTTTCTCACCGATCACGGCCTGGTCGTCTACCGGTTCAATCACATCCAGTTCGGTGCCTAGCAAGGTTTTTGTCACTTCAGGGAGGATGACATTAAAGGTGGCATCGTCTTCGGCGGCGTAATTGTTGAGGGTGGTGTCGTCTGTGCCAATGCCGTCCCCGCCGGTGCGTTCATCTGAATTTGCATTCTCACTGGAAACATTCTGCACGTCCCCATCCATGCTGGTCCAGGCAATCTCACCCAGGTTGGCGATCAGTTCATCGCTGGTGGCGTTGCCATACAGCACCGCTTCCAGAGTGATGGTAATCACGCGGGCATCGCTGGTGTCCAGTTCAAGGTCTAATGGGGTGTTGAGGGAAAAGACATAGCCGCTGGCCTCGTCGCCCGTAACACTGAGGACGGAATCATCCAGCACACCTTTAGAATCCGTCAGGCCAGGGGTAAACGGCCCGACAATTTTGGAGGTGCCGACAACAGAGTCGTAGGGCATGGTATCGGTAAAGGTGAGGTCGTAGGCATCGGTTTCAGAATCGCCAGTATGCTCGATCACATAGGTATAGCGGATGGTGTCGCCCGCATCGTAGCTGCCATCTTCGCCTTTCGATACGTTGTACACCGTTTTGGTGATCTGCATATCGGGTTCAATCACCGTGATGGTGTCGGCGTGGTCGGTCACTTCGACATCATCCACCAGTTCGTTGGTCTGGGTTTCTTCGTTCCAGGTGTAGGTGTCGTAGGTCATGGCGGCCTGGTTGCGCAGGGTATCGCCGCTCTGGATAGCCAGCAGATTGAGCACTACGGCCTGCACTTCGACCACCATCACTTCTGTCTTGCTGTTGTCGTTGTCGGCATTGGTGAGCGTGCCAAAGTCATAGTCCACGGTGGTTCCATCATCCGTGACGTTGGGCGTGCTGGAACCGGTGAAGGTAATATCGCTGCCTGCATAGGGGGTTTCTGCCAGGGTGTCGCGGTCTATCTGCACATAGAAAAAGCTGCTGCCGACGTAAGCCAGGCCACTTTCGGCGTAGGTGTGTAAGTCGTCGTGCAGTTTGAGGTCTTCGACCGTGCCTTCGGGGAGGGTGACACGCAGCTGGTAGGTGACTTGCTCGCCAACCACAGCCTGATTGAGAACTGCGTTGGTGGGGCTGGTCACGCTGGTGCCTACCAGTACTTTTTCAAAGGCGGGTGCGTCGCCGGTGGTGGAGGAGACATCTTCGTCGGGTTCTTCCAGGTGGTTTTCGCCGCCTTCGGAACCGGCATATTCGGTGACTTCGCCGTAGTTCTCGATGAACTGCCCGGCGGGCAGGTTGGGGTTGATCTTGAGGTCGTAGGTGACGATGATGACGTTTTTACCGTTGGTGTCATCGTGCCCCTGGCAGGCGCCGTGTCCGTATTCCGGGTCGCCTGACGGGGGGTCATCAATGCGGATGCCGTAATCGTCTTCTGTGAGGGGCGGGATGTTGGTATCGTCGATAAAGAAACTGCCGCCGAGACCTACATAGGAGTAAGTCAGCTCGGTGCCATCGCCGCGGAAGACTTGCAGGTTGGCACCTTCGTTGCCAATGCCGGGCAATAGGTAGCCGGCGGGGACTTTGTCGCGCAGGGCGATATCAAAAGCGCCGTTCTCGCTGGAGCCGACGTTTTGAATGATGATGGCAAACTTGACCATGTCATTGCCGTCTACACCGGTAATATCGGCATTTACGGTGCCGCCGTTGTTTTCCAGGTATTCGGAGTTGAAAGGTTCGTCCGGGGTGCCGTCCATGTTGTCATCGTTCCACGGGCCCCATTCGGGGTGGCCGGGTTCGGTGAAGATGATCGGCAGGGGGACATTGGCAGTTACATAGGGGTTGTCGGTAGAAACGGCGCTCTTTTCAGAGGTGAGCACCGGTTCGGTGAGGGTGACCTGAATGATGTCGGTATCGGTGGAGGCTTCTGTGCTGGTGTTTTGGTCGCTTTGCTGGGCCTGGTTGGTAATGCGCAGGCCGTCTGCAAAGGGATCGTTGCTGACTTCGGCAGTGAAGAGCAGGTCGATCACCAGACTGTTGTTGTTGGTGTCTGAGTAGGTGCCAAAGTCAAAGGTGAGGGTGTTGTTGGTGGTATTAATCGAGGTGACGGGATCGATGCCCTGGCCCGCGCCCTGGGTGTCGTTGGGGCCGCGCATCCAGTAGCCACTGAGTGGGATCACCGGGCTGGTGGTATCTTCGCTCCAGTTTGGGCCGACACTGCCGTCCTCGTCGGGGTCGTCCACATGGAAGATGGGCAGCGGCAAGAAGTCGGTAATGGTCAATTGTTCAAAGTCACCGCTGACCAGGGTGTAGGACAGTCGGTAGGTGACTTCATCGGCAGGCGCAATGGCATCGCAAGGGTTGCTGTCGCACAGGGCGCCATTGATCGCATATAGGGTTTTGGTCAGTCCCATTTTGGGAACATCGCCGGTGGTGCCGCCGCTGTCCGTTTGGGTGGTGCCGAGGTCGTCAGCACATACGCCGGGGGTAGGCGTTTCGCAGGTGGTGGTGTCGAGCAGGCGCCCGGAAAATTCGTAGCTGTTGGAGATCGAGTCGTTGGAATCGAGGCTGAGTTCGCCGGTTTGATCGGTGTAGGCATCCAGCACGACGGTGTAGTAGGTGACCCATGCTTCGGAAATGCCGTCGTTGGCGGTGCCGCCATCGGTTACCAAACCGCCCAAAAGCTGGCCTTCAGGGTGAATGCTGCTGTCGATCATCTCTTGCGAAACGTCGAAGGTAAGCGTGGTTGTGCCATCGTTGGTGCCTGCATCGTCGGCGGTGCATTCGCTGCCGGGGCCGCCGGAGTAATTGCAGGTGACGGTGTAGTTGGTGGCGTCGAAGTCGACCGTGTCGCTTCCGCCATTGGTGTCCACTCGCAGGGTGGGTTCGTACCCGGCGGTATTGTAAAAGTGATGGCCGTCGGAGATCACATCTTCGGTGATTTGCAGCAGGTCAAGGGCAAAATAGTCGGAGACAACAAAATGGATAGTGTGGCGCAAAATGTCGCCAGGGGTGATATCGGCATCGCCCTGGTTTACGGCGATGGTGGTGCCTTTCCCGGAGGTGAAGGCCACCCCGGTGACAGTACCGACGCCGGGGCCGGGATTTACCTGGATGGGGTCGACTTCCTGGTCGCGCGGGTCAATCGGCACCCACTCGGCTGTGAAGTCTGCCTGGTTGCTGATGCCTAAAGGATTGCCGGTGTCGCTGTTGAGAATGTCTCCCAGGTAGTAGTCAAAGGAAATTTCAATATCGTTACCATCGACTCCGGTAAGGGAATCGTAATTGGCCTGCAAGGTGAAGCCGTTGCCGGCGTTGGGTTCCTGGAAAGAATCGGGGGTGGGGTTAAAGGTGAGGTTGTTCTGGTAAATGATGTTGGCCGGGAGGACGTCGTTGATCTGGGCATTGGTAACTGGTTGACCGGTGGCAATGTCGACCTCGATGGTATAGGTGCGGGGGAAGTTGGGGCCGGTGGGTGTTTCGCCAGCGCTGCTTTTGTCAATGGTCACCAGCGAAGGATTGACCGGGGCGGTTTCCGTCCAGGTGTCGGCATCATCGCCATCGGAGAGGATGGTGGTATCGTTCCAGGCGGTGCAGCACCAGTCTACGGTGGGGGTAGTGCCAAATTGGAAGCCGCCGCGCGCCCGGATGTTGAGCACGTCATTGATCGAGGCCAATTCGCTTAAAAATGCGGGCACCTCAACGGTGACGGCGGGTTGGTCGGGGGTGAAGGAGCCAAAGGGCAGTTCGATGACGACCAGCTGGTCGCCGGCTACACCACAGACCTGCCGGAAGAGGCCGGCGGTATCCAGGGCGAGGGGGTGATTGACACAGCCGCGCCCATCGGCTCCCTGATCGGGAAAGGTGAGCGTGGTGACATTAAGGGCAAACCCATCATAGGTGGCGGTGTACTCGGTAGCGGTGGGGGGCTGGGGGAAAATGCCGTCCAGCGGCGGGTTCGGGCCTAAATCCTCAACCAACGGGTCTGGGTCGGTGTCGATGAGACCATCTTCGCCGCTGTGGGGGATGTACAGATCGATGAAGGGGCCATACCCGGTATCGTCCGTATCCGTATTGTCGAAGGTCGCCAGGATGGTGAAATTGCTGCCCAGGAATACATCCGTGGTATTCACTGAGACATTCACACCGGGGATCGGATCGGGGGGATAGCTTTGCTGAGTGGCTGCAAAGGCGGGTTGGTGAATTGCAGATGGGAAAAGAAGAGTTAGGAAAGAAATAGCAAAAACGGCAAAAACAAACGCTTTCCGCGTGGGGGGGGTAGGTCGCATTGAATTCTCCTCGGCCCGGCAGCAATGAGTGCCAGAAAACATAAAAATTGCGTTTAGATAGATAAGAAAACCGTTTTATAAATTGTGCCACTACGGTTTTTTAAAATTGTGATTATTATAGCAAATCTTGCCTGAAATTACTTAAAATACGCTCACTTTTCTCTCGTATTTCATTATTATTTAATGTTAAAACAAATTTTTGATATTTGAGAGCTGCCGGGTTGGAGTTTTTGATCGAACGGCGTTCGATAAAATAAATATGAGCGGCATACGCCACTCATATTTTTTGACTAAAATTGATTCTATAAACTCAAAATAAGGCTCTACGGCTTTATTTTGAAGGGTTGAAAAAGATAGATTACTATTCGGGAGAAATGCCGGCGGCGCGGTTCTTGCTGCCTTCGATGGACTGCAAAGCAAGATAGTCATCGCCGTAGCGTTCAATATTGCCGACTTCGGTATCGAACTTGTCGAAGTGGCCTTCCTCTTGGTCTACCAGGCTTTCGAAAATCTTGCGGGTGGCGGCATCTGCGTTGGCAGAGCATTCATTTGCCCACAGGTTGTAATCGCGAGCGCTTTCTTCTTCCATCTTGCGTGCCAGGGCCAGCATTTCTTTCACATCGTGAATCTTCTGTACTTCGGTAGCAGCAACCATCTCTACCTCGCCACCCAGGAACAAGATGCGCTCGGCGCATAATTCGATGTGTCCCATTTCCTCTATTGCGGTGCGGAAAAACAATCCAGAGATTAATTCGAGGTCTTGATCTTCACAGTGGAAGTGGAAGTACATATATTGGTGAACGGCAGAAAGTTCATCTGCTACGGCTTTGTTGAGCAGTTCAATACTTTTTTCGTGCATTTTCGTCTCCTTGTTAGAATATTTGATTTCTTAAATTATAGCAGGGATGTCCATCCAGGTCAGTATAACT
Source organism: Anaerolineales bacterium (assembly GCA_963675375.2). Classification (GTDB taxonomy): domain Bacteria; phylum Chloroflexota; class Anaerolineae; order Anaerolineales; family UBA11579; genus UBA11579. Next base: position 1,454,758 of record OY776212.2, read on the forward strand.
TTTATAAGAGTCAGTGTTTCTCTCCAAGTTAAGGATAAATTAGAGAGAGGGTTGGGATGAGGGGCAAAAATAATATTGCCATTCGCTTTTATAAATTTATCAAACGTCTAAGAAAACGAGATATGCGGTTAACGCATTGTGTGGCGCTAATTGACTTGTAATAATGTGTAAGTTTTTTACGCCCCACCCGCCAGTAATTTGTTGAAAGGCGGCTCTTCAGCCCAGCCCCAATTTGGGGAGGGTGACAGCAACTCAGAAATTTAGGGCATCCATTGGGGTGGGGCATGATAGAAACTGCCTGATCTCGTAATGTTACATTACCCTTTTGCCATTTTTCACATGGGTGGCTATTCACTGCCGGGTAGGTTTGTGCAGCATTAAAGGCCTGGTTGCCAGGCAGCCCAATAATTTTCGCCCTCGGTGGTGAGCGGGGTTTGCCCGCTGCCGTCGGCGGCCATGATGTAGATGTGGTACTGCCCTTTGCGGTTGGATTGGAAGGCGATGGTTTGTCCATCAGGGGACCAGGCGGGGTCTTCGTTGACGCGGCCTTCCTCGGTCAGCTGGCGTTCATGGCTCCCATCAGCATCGATGACGAAGATTTGGCGGGCGGTGGTGGAACCGGCCATGAAGGCGATCTTTTCTCCATCGGGCGACCAGGCGGGGAAAGCGTCCAGCCGGTCGTTGTCGGTCAGGCGCTGTATGCTGCTGCCGTCGGCTGCGGCCAGATAGAGTTCCACATTGCCGTCCCGCTGGGAGGCAAATACGATCTGGGTGCCGTCGGGCGACCAATCTCCCCAGAAGGCATCTTCGATCAAGAGGGTGACCGCACCGGTGTCCACATCGGCGAGGTAGAGATTGCCTTCGAAGTTAAATTCATCGTCAAAGAGAATCTGGCTGCCGCTGGGGTGCCAGGCGGGGTGGTGGGTGGGGAAGTCGGTTTCGAGCAGCCGGTGCGGATTGACGCCGTCTGCGTCAATCACATACAACTGGAACAGGCATTGGGGGAAACAGCTTTCCGGGCGGTCATCGTCCTGGCTGGAAACATAGACAATCTGGCTGCCGTCGGGCGACCACGCCGGGGAAGAATCTTCATAGGTGTTGAAGGTCAGGCGGGTCTGGCCGCTGCCGTCGGCCTGCATGCTGTACAGTTCGGCGTTGCCGTCGCGCTCGGAATAAAAGACCAGCAAACCTTCTGCGGCAATGGTGGTTTCGGGGGCCTGGGTGGTTGTGGGGGTGGCTGAGGGTGTTTGGGCGGTGGGGATCGTTTCGGTTTCGGTGGCGGTGGGCGCGGAGGTGGCAGGTGGAGGTGTGGGGGAGGAAGTTTGCGGGGCGCAGCCAGCCAGTAGAATCAGGATAAGGAATGCACAGATCCAAATGGGGTGCTTCATATTTTCTCCTCTAAATTATGTTTCAAACAGGGTTTTTGAAAATAACTCGTCCTCCTTTATCATCGTTATTGTAGCCCGGATTATTTTGCGGAAAATTAATCTTAGCTAAGTTGGGCAAGCGGGGTGATCCAACTGGCGCGGGCAGTGATCGTGGGGCCAACACCGGCGGCGATTTCTAATGCAGTATTTGCGGCGGTTGGTGTGCGCTTGCGAGATGTGCCTTTTACCCCAGAACGAGTGCGGAGAAGTTGGACTGATGGGGTGTGATCGTATTTTGTGGGGAAAAATTACATGGAATTTTTATGATATTTTTCACAGGGTAAGGTAAAATAAATTTCGGGAGAGGTAGTACTATTTTCATCTATTTCATCTAAAATAAAAAAATATTGCAACGCTGCTCCCGAAATTGTACTGAGGAGAGATTGATGAAGTTTCGTTTTCGTTTGATTCCCCGCTTCTTTATCCTTTTCGGAGTTTTTGCCGCGCTTACCCTGGTGCCCCAATTTGTGGCCTTTGCTGCAGCAAACCTGTCGATTACACCGATCACCTGGAATGTGGTGGGTTTGGACAGCAACGATGTTACTTCCGGGCCGAACCATTTCCCGGTAGGCGCGCGGGTGTGCAATAACGGCGATGCGATTGCCACCAATGTAAAATCTTCTTTTGAGTGGACGACATCGGATAGTTTTATCAACATCCGTACCGGCACTTCTGCGGCCTACACGGATGATGGCCTCGACCTTAACCCGGGGGAATGTTTTGATTTTTACTACGAAGTAGAAGTGGAGCGAAATTCCTCGGCTTACGAACACACGCGTGAGTATTTGATCCACGCCACGGCAGACGGCGGCTTAGCGGTGAGCACCCCGGACAACCGGGAATTATTTGTAGAGCATCTTATCTCGCAGTCGCGCAATGCGGTCACCGATGTGCAGTTGGATGGCGCATCGATCGCCCCCGGTGGGACGATGGTGTTGAACATCGGGGAGACGTATGAGATTAAATTGGTGGGCAGTACGGCCACCAATGGGTACAACCAGCTGGAAAGTTTTATCAATTTCCCCAATACGATCTTCCAAATCCTTTCGGTTGAATCTACCTATTCGGTCAGCGACCTGGGCAGCCCGCTGGATGTGCTCTACGCGGATGCCTGCGGTTGGGAAAACGACCTGACCGACCCGAACTACAAAGCCTGTGTGGTGAGCAACGGTAAGGCGGGCGGCAGTGTGACGGTTACCTACCAGGTAAAAATCCTTTCGGCAGGTTCGGGGGCTTCGGATGGATTGAATACCCTGCTGTATGACTTCTCCGGCAGCAGTTTCCACTATAACAGCGACTATTCGGTAGCAGCCCGTCAGTTGGAAATCGTTGACCCTTCCAATGTGACGATTTCAAAGAATTTTTCGCCTGACCCCACCAATGTGGGCGGGACGAGCAAACTGACCTTTACGCTGAGCAACCCCAACGCGATCACGTTGAGCGGGGTTTCCTTCAGCGATACATTCCCCACCACGCCGGGAGCGATGGTGGTGGCCGACCCGGCAGGGGCGAGTACGGCAGGCTGCGGCACACCTACCTTTGCGCCGGTGGCCGGGGCAAGCAGTATCTCTTTTTCGGGGGGGACGATTGCGGCCAACAGCACCTGCACGGTGAGTTTGAATGTGTCTGTGCCGGCGATTGGGACTTACAGCAATACCACCGGCACGCTGAAATATATCAGCGGCGGCACCGAGTTTGATACCGGCAACACGGCGAGCGACACGCTGGAAGTGAATGATGCGCCCGCACCGCCGGCCCCGGTGTGTGACCTGAACCTGGCGATCTGGAGTATGGACCCCACCCAGGGATTAACCTCACCGCCGGCACCCTTTTTCCAGGCGGGCAATGTATCTACTGCGGCGGCATCTTCGGGAGCCGGGATTACCACGGTGATCGATACCACTGGCAACCCGCTAAACTCGTGGCTGGGGTACGGCTGGCTGAAGACCTTTGATACGGCCAATAATGAATATTTTCAATTTGCGGTGGACACATCCAATTATACGGATGTGATGTTCTATTTTGATGCGCAAAGAAAATCTCCCGGCCCAGATACCGCATACCTGTATTACAGCAGTAACGCGGCAGGCCCGTATACGCAGATTGCCACGTATAACCCGACTACCGCCTGGCTGAGCTACAGCCAGGATTTTGCCGGACTGACCAATACGACAGGGAATACGTATTTCAGGCTGTATGCCATTGGCGCAAACAACGAAGGCAGCGGCGCTGACCTGTCGATTGATAATATCAAGCTGACCGGTTGTTCCACGCCTTCCCATGTACAGATCACGAAAGCATTTTCCCCCAGCTCGATCCAGGTAGGTGCGGTTTCTACGCTGACCTTCTCGGTTAAAAACCCAAACAGTGTAGGGGTAACGAATGTGGCTTTTACAGACGACCTGCCAACGGGCATCAAGGTTGCTGCTACCCCGGCAGCCAGCACCAGCGGGTGTGGGGTACCGACCTTTGCCCCCGGTGCGGATGATACATCGCTCACTTTTTCGGGCGGGGTGATTGCGGCGAACGGCACCTGTACGGTGTCGGTGAATGTGACTGCCACGACGGCCGGCCCACATACCAATGTGAGTGGGTTTGTTTCTTCGACGGAGAGCGGCACAAATACGGATACAGACGGGTACGCCACCGCTAACCTGACGGCTTTGCTGCCCCCTGAAATTGCGAAGGCGTTTGGCGCCACCCCGATTTTCGAGGGTGATACCTCGCTGCTTACCTTTACGATCACCAACCCGAACCAGGATGATACCCTGAACGGGATTGCCTTTACCGACACGTACCCAACCGGGGTGACAAACGTCAACCCGCTTTCCCCGGCGGCCACCAATACCTGCGGCGGAACACTCACCGCGGTGGCGGGTGGAAGCACGATCAGTTTGAGCGGGGGAACGTTGGCGGGTGGGGCGAGCTGCACGGTCTCGGTGACGGTGACTTCCAGCACCCCAGGTACGGTTATCAATACCAGCGGGAATGTGTCTTCCACCAACGGCGGGACGGGCAACACGGCTGAGGCGGAATTAAAAGTAAAAACCCCGCAGCCGGGCATTTCTATGCTCAAAACGATCTCCGATTCTGCCAGCGGCCCGTGGACAAAATTTGTCAGTGTGGACCCCGGCGACTCAGTGTATTACCAGTTCCTGGTGGAAAATACCGGCGATGTCGCGCTTAGCCCGGTGGTGATTGACGACCCGGATTTGGATACCACCGGCTGTACGTTTACCGACCCGCTGCCGGTAGGCACACCCACGACTGACCCAACTTCTACCTGTATGATTGGGCCGTTTACTGCGGCGGAAGGCTACAACACCAATACGGCAGAAGCGGACGCCACCTATAATAGTGTGGTCTATTCTTCCTCTTCATCTTCTGCGACCTATGTGGGCGCTTTACCGGCTTTGACCTTGCTGAAAGAAGTGAGCACCTCCGGCAGCGGCCCGTGGTCTTCAGATATTCTGGGGGTTGCGCCGGGTGCGGATGTATATTACCGCTTTACGATCACCAACAGCGGGAATGTGCCGCTGGCTTCGGTGTATGTGACCGACCCGGATATCACTACAACGGGGTGCAGCTTTACTGCGCCATTGGCGGTATCCGACTCTACCAGTTGTGTGGTGGGGCCGGAGACCGGTGAGACCACGGTGGGCAAATATACCAACACGGCTACAGCCCACGGCACGTATGAATACAGCGCTTTAACCTATGATTCGGACACTTCATCGGCCAGCTATTCGATCAATTCTCCCGATCTGACGATCACGAAAGAGAATGATACCGGCGGGAGTGTGGCGAACGGCAGCGCCTTTAATTGGACTTTGACGATCTCTAACCAGGGGACGGTTGCGGCAGACTTTACCGACGGGCAGGCGATTATGAGCGATACGCTGCCGGTGGGGCCGACGTACGGCACCCTTTCAACCAGCGGAATCAGCAACATTACCAACCCCGGGTTTATCTCGTGCGGGATTGTAACCGGGGTGTTATCTTGCTCGGCTTCCGGCGGCACGGTGACATTGAACCCAAGCGGCACCTTTGCGGTGACCCTTTCGGTAACTACCACCGCGGAAGGTGATCTGACAAATACAGCCACGGTGGACCCGGATACCCACGTCATCGAGAGCGATGAAACCAATAACAGCGATTCGGACACGGTGACGGTATCGGCGGGCAGTGCGTCGATGACGGTGGAGAAAAGTTCGACAACCACGGCGATTTCGACTACCGGGGCGGTGCCTTACAGCTATGTGATCACCAACACCGGGAACGTAACCCTGACGAACGTGACCCTGACGGATGATAATACCGATAATACGCCAGTATGCTCCCCGGCGCAGAGCTCTTCCCTGATACCGAATGCGAAGATGAACTGCACTGCCACACACACCGTGACGCAGAGCGAAATTGATGCAGGCGGCAACCTGACGAATACGGCCACCGCCGATTCGGATGAAACGGATGCGGCAGAGGATGTGCTCAATATCCCCTTCACGCAAAACCAGGCAATGACCCTGGTAAAAAGCTCGACCACCACATTGGTGACAGCTACCGGGACGGTGCCTTACAGCTATGTGATCACCAACACCGGGAATGTGACCCTGACGAATGTGACCCTGACGGATGACAATACGGATGACCCGCCGGTATGCGTCCCCGCACAGGGTTCTTCTGTGGCGCCAGGTGCGAAGATGAACTGCACTGCCACACACACCGTGGTGCAGGGCGAAATTGATGCAGGCGGCAACCTGACGAATACGGCCACCGCCGATTCGGATGAAACGGCAAGCGTAGAAGATACGCTCAACATCCCGATCAATGGGAGCGAATCGATGACGGTGGAGAAAAGCTCGACCACCACATGGGTGAAGGAAGCGGGTGAGGTGATCCCCTACAGCTATGTGATCACCAATACCGGTTCCAGCACGCTGACGAATGTGACTCTGACGGATGATAATACCGATAATACGCCGGTATGCGTCCCGGCGCAGGGTTCTTCCCTGGCACCGGGTGCGACGATGAACTGCACCGCCGAGCATACCGTGACGACGGGAGAGATGAGCGCCGGCGGGAACGTTACCAATGTGGCGACCGCCGATTCGGACGAGACCAGCGCGGTGCAGGATACGCTCAATATCCCGATTGCGGAAGTTTCGATTGGGGCGGCAAAACGTATGGTCAGTAAGACCGAGGTCAGTGCGGGCACTTATGAGATCGTGTACCAGATTTTGGTGCGGAATTACGGCAATGTGAGCGTGGATGATTTGCAGATCACGGATGACCTGGATGCGACGTTCCCCGGGACTTCGTACAGTGTGGAAAAGGTGGAAAGCACCGATTTCAGCGTGAACTTCCCTGGCTATAACGGCGGCACAAATACCGACTTGCTCACAGGTACCGATTCCCTGGCTGTGGATGCCAGCGGGACGGTGACCCTGACGGTGCAGGTGGTACCGACCAGCCCCGGGCCTTTTGAGAACACGGCGATTGCGGAAGGTGTGGCGCTGACAGATGTGGTTGTGAGCGATGAATCTTCGGACGGCAGCGACCCGGATAACACCCAGGACTGCCCCAGCTGTGTGAACGGGAATGATGACCCGAGCGACAACACCAAACCTACCTCGGTGGAATTTGGACCGAACTTGTTCGACCCGCCCTTCGGGATCAAGGTGTTTGATGATGCCGGGCTGCCCGTGCTGCGCTGGACGATGGTGTGGATCAACGATTCGAATATTGTGGCGGTTGACGCCGAAGTGCACGACCCGATTTCTACGGGCACAACCTTTGCGGCCAGCGGTGCTTCGAGCGGGTACGCGGTACCCGCAGGGGCGCCGGCAGGCTCTACCAATGCGGGGGTGAGCTGCACGGCAGACCCGTCCTCAAGTACGACGGTGACGACCCTGTGTTATTACGAAGGGCCGACCACCCCGTACCCATTAGGCCGGATCATTTGGGAAGGCACGCTTGGCCCCGACCTGGGCGCGACCAATGCGGCAAACGCCAGCAATGAGATCGTGATCGCTTTCAATGTGAATGTGGATGGCGGGGTGACCAGCGTTTCTAACTCGGCCAGCGCGGATGCCGACCTGAACGGGAACGGCGATATTGACCCAGGCGAGACGACGGCCGCCTCTGTGGTGAGCACCTGGACGCAAGAAGAAGTGACCGAACTGCCCGATACCGGGTTTGCGCCAAATGTGATGACCACGGTTCCGCAGCAGCCGGAAAATAAAACCTACCAGGTGATGGGCGATGTATGGCTGGAAGTGCCTGCCCTCAACCTGCGCACCAGCATTGTGGGGGTGCCGCTGGCAAACGGCGAATGGGATGTGACCTGGTTAGGCCGGCAGGCCGGCTGGCTGCACGGCACGGCTTTCCCCTCGTATGCGGGCAACAGCGTGCTGACCGGGCATGTTTATATGGCGAATGGCGCCCCCGGCCCGTTTGTGGATTTGAGCAGCCTGAGCTGGGATGATAGGATCATTGTGCATGCCTTTGGGTACCAGTATGTGTACGAGGTGCGGCAAAGCAGTACGGTGACCCCCGGCAACCTAAGCCCCTTGCAGCACGAAGAACTGCCCTGGCTGACCCTGCTGACCTGCAAAGGTTTTGACGAAGCGAGCAACAGCTATGACTTCCGGGTGGGGGTGCGGGCGGTGTTGGTCGAGGTGGTGGAGGAAGAATATCACGCCATTTATGAGTGATGTCGACAGGCCGCATTGTTGATTGAGATGATAAAAACTGACTGCTTCGGTGGTCAGTTTTTGTTTAGATCGAACAAAGTTCAAATTTATTCTCCGGGTAACTTTGTTGTATTTGGAAACTGGGAAAACACTTTATAATGTGGGGTATGACAGAAATGGAAACTACGACAAAAATTGATAAATCAGTCACCATGCTGCAAGCAAATTTGCTGAGCATTGTTTTTATACTCCCTCTACTGGTCATTCCCTCCGGAATTTTTATTTTGATCTGGGGATGGACGCGCTTTTTCGATGGGATCATCGTTTTGACCCAGTACCCGGTGCGGATGCTGTTGGGGCTATTGGTCTTGACGGTCATCCACGAACTGCTGCACGGCCTTACCTGGCGGGCGCTGACCGGCTATGGGCGGGAAGAGATCAGCTACAACGTGCAGTGGAAAACTTTCACCCCGTATGCGCATATTAAAAAGCCGATCCCGGTGAATGCTTACCGTTGGGGCGGGGCGATGCCGGGATTGGTGTTGGGCGTAGCGCCAGCCCTGGCCGGGTTGGTACTGGGCAATGGGGCGGTGTTCTTTGCCGGGGCATTCATGACCCTGGCGGCGGCAGGAGATATTTTGGTGCTGCTGATGCTGCGCGATGTGGACAGCAGCGCGCTGGTGGAAGATCACCCGACCAACGCGGGGTGCTATGTGCTGCTGCCCGAAGAGGACGAGGCGGCAGCGGTCTAGGCGAGCGCCATCTCGACCGCTTTTTGGGCGTGCAGGGTGGTGGTGTCGAAGAGGGGGATGTCGGTGTGGGTGGGATTGACCAGCATGCCGATCTCGGTGCAGCCTTCGATCACGCCTTGGGCGCCGCGCGCTTTTAAGTCTTCCATGATGCGCAGGTATTCCTGACGGGAACTTTCTTTGATCTCCCCTAAAACCAGCTCTTCGTAGATCACCCGGTGGACGATATCCCGGTCTGCTTTGGGGGGCACGAGCACTTTGAGGTCGTGCTTTTCGGCCAGCCGTCCGGCGTAAAATTCTTCTTCCATGGTGAAGTTGGTACCGAGTAAACCGATGGTATGCATGCCGGCGGATTTGATCGCTTCGGCGGTGGCATCGGCGATGTGCAGCAGGGGGATGTGAATGGCTTGCTCGATCTGGGGGGCAACTTTGTGCATCGTGTTGGTGGCAATCACCAAAAAATCTGCGCCGGCGGCTTCAATCTGCATACATGCCCGGCTGAGCGCTTCGCCCACCAGGTCCCAGCGGTCATCTTCCTGGTCGCTTTCAATCTCCTGGAAATCGACGCTGACCATGGCGATCTTGGCGGAATGCAGCCCGCCCAACTTTTCTTTCACCAGGGTGTTGAGCCAGTGGTAATACAAGGCGGTACTTTCCCAACTCATCCCACCTAATATGCCAATTGTTTTCATTTTTTCTCCTCCGCCAGCTTGTAGTAACTCGGTCTTGTGCGCGATTATTTTTCGCGATTGTTGTTCATCAGCATTGTAGTGTGAGAGCGGGCAGCAGGCAAGAGGCTGAACCAAAATGGTTTTTCTGAAAGGATGGAGGGGGATAGAATGATCGGATCAAAATAAAAATCGGATATAATTTACCTACAATGAATACAAACAAAATTTTACAGAAGTTGAAGCAAGGTCAACCTGCCCTCGGTTTATGGTTGGGGGTGCCCAGTGTGTATTCGGCGCGGCTGCTGGCGCGCCTGCCGCTGGATTGGATGATGATCGATGCCGAGCATGCCCCGGTAGATGCAGACCGGCTGACCCAAATGGCCGCCGCGATTGCCGAAGCCCGCGGCCCACAGCCGATTGTGCGAGTGGCGGATAACCGTGCCGAGAATATCAAGCGCGCGCTGGATGCCGGCGCGGCGGGGGTGGTGGTGCCGATGGTCAATATTGGGGCGGAAGCCGCCCAGGCAGTGGCTTGGGCCAAGTTTCCGCCGGAGGGGACACGCTCTTTCGGTTCGGCGTATGCCGGGCTGAACTTTGACCAGTCGATGCCGGAATACCTGAAAGCCTCCAATCAGCAGAGTATGGCCATCGTGCAGGTGGAGAGCAAAACGGCTTTAGACCACCTGGATGACATCTTCAGCACGCCGCACCTGGATATGGTCTTTGTGGGGCCGGTGGATCTGGCTGTTTCGATGGGTTTAGACCCACTGCCGGAGAACCCGCATCCCCAGGTTCAGGAGGCGCTCGAATTGATTTTGGCCGCTTCTAAAAAATATAAGATGCCTTTGGGCATCTACTGCTCCTCCCCGCAGGCGGCCCGCCAGCGGATTGAACAAGGTTTTCTCTTCGTAAATGTCACCTCCGATGTTGGCGCTTTGCTGGGCGGCGTGAGAGCCGCAATCGACCAGGCAAAGTGATGGCGCACAGTACTGCGCTGCCCGTGCTGATCGTGGGCGCTGGGCCGACCGGGATGACTGCCGCCCTGGATTTAGCGTATTACGGTATTCCCAGCATTTTGTTCGATCAGGACAACAAGCTCAGCGATGGCTCGCGGGCGATTGCTTACCACCACTCTGCGCTGGCGGTGTGGGAGAAGCTGGGGGCGGCAGCCCCGATGCTTGCCAAGGGGATTGCCTGGAACACGCGGCATACCTACTTTGGGGAGAAAGAACTGTATACCCAGGTATTCACGCTGGGCAACCCGCAGCTGCTGCCACGTTTTTTGAATTTGCAGCAGTTTTACCTGGAAGCGTATTTGCTGGAACAGGTGAAAGCCAACCCACTGATCAGCCTGCACTGGGAACGCCGGGTGGTGGACTTTGCGCAAAATGGGGAGGGGGTGCGCCTGCTGGTAGAGACACCGGAAGGGCGCAAGACTTACCAAGGGGCGTATGTGCTGGCCTGCGATGGAGCGCACAGCACGATGCGCAAACTGCTCCAACTGGACTTTCCCGGCAGCACATTTGAAGATTTATTTTTGATCGTAGATATAAAAGCGGACCTCGGCAGTAATCATGAGCCGCGTTTTTATTTTAATCACCCCAAGCACAGCGGGCCTTCGGTGTTGATCCATCCCCAGCCGGATGGCATATGGCGGATCGACTGGCAGATGGGGTCTGTGGTGGATATTGAAGCCGAATCCAGCCCGGAAAAGATGGATGCCCGAATCCGGGCATTGATCGGTGAGATACCGTATGAGATCGTATGGTTGAGCCATTACCGCTTCCATCAGCGGCTGTTAGCGCAGATGCAGCATGGGCGTGTGTTCTTCGCCGGGGATTCGGCGCATCTGGTGGCTCCATTTGGGGCGCGCGGCCTGAACAGCGCAGTGCAAGATGTGGAAAATTTGGATTGGAAGCTGGCGTTGGTGCTGGAGGGCAAGGCAGACCCGATTTTGCTGGAAAGCTACCAGCAGGAACGCTGGGCCGCGCAGCAAGAAAATCAGGATGTGACGATCACGACGATGAAGTTCATGGCGGCGAATACCCGGCTGCGGCGTTTGAAGCGGCGCGTGGTTTTATGGTTGAGCCAGTTTTGGAAACACTCGCACAAGTGGGTGGACAGCGGCAAGATGGTGACCCCGAATGTGTACCGCCAGTCACCGCTGAACCTGCCCGACAGCGAACCGGCTGCGGCCTGGTCGGCCGCCCCGCCGTTAGGGACGCGGGTAGATGATATGGTGTTGGAATGGACAACGGGGGGAAAGACCCAGCCGCTGCCGCTGCGGCAGTTGTTGGGGCGCGGCTTTGTGCTGTTGTGCTTTGTGGAAGATGCCGCCGCGGCCCGGATGGTGACGCGGCAAATGGCCCAATTGGATTTCCCGGTCCCGGTGCAGTGTATCCCGGTGGTTTCCCGTACGTCTGCCAGCCTGCCGAACGATAGCTTGATCGACCTGCAGGGGCGTTTGGCAAAAGCGCTGGACGGCAAGCCGGGCACGTGCTACCTGATCCGGCCGGATGGGCACACGGTGGGGCGGGCGCGCCGCACAGAGCCGGATGTATGGCCGGGGTTGGTGATGCGGGTGTGCGAGGGGTAGGGGGAATTGTGATTTGGGTTTGGGTGTTACCTGCTGTCTATCTGTAATTTGGGCGATGTTTGGCGGACGAGGCAGGCCTCGCCCCTACGCCAGATTGGGGGAAAGGAAAAAAGCACTCTTTTGGAATTGTGCGCTGTGGTGGTTGTCGGAAAAGGTAGAGGCGGGGTCACCCCGCCGAGAGGGCGCGGATTACAAAATGTATCTTGGTGGGAATATGGTTGGGGTTCGAGTATTACCTGCTGAGTATCTGCCATCCTGGTGGTGTTTGGCCGGACAGATTGGGGGAAAGAAAAAAGCACTCTTCTGGAATTGTGAGTTCGGAAAAGGTAGCGGCGGGGTCACCCTGCCGGGAAGATGCTGATTATAAAATTGTATCTTGGCGGGGAATATGGTGGGGGTTCGAGTATTACCTGCTGAGTATTTGCCATCCTGGTGGTGTTTGGCCGGACAGATTGGGGGAAAGGAAAAAAACACTCTTCTGGGATTGTGCGCTGTGGTGGTTGTCGGGGAAGTAGCGGCGGGGTCACCTCGCCGAGAGGGCGAGGATTACAAATTGTATCTTGGCGGGAATATAGTGGGAGTTCGAGTATTATCTGCTGAGTATCTGCTATCCTGGTGATGTTTGGCGGGCGAGGCAGGCCTCGCCCCTACGCCAGATTGGGGGAAAGGAAAAAAACACTCTTTTGGAATTGTGAGTTGTGGTGGTTGTCGGGAAAGGTAGCGGCGGGGTCACCCCGCCGAGAGGGCGTGGATTACAAAATTGTATCTTGGTGGGAATATGGTTGGGGTTCGAGTGTTTCCTGCTGTGAACCTGTAATTTTGGTGGTGTTTGGCCGGACAGATTGGGGGAAAGGAAAAAAGCATTCTTCTGGAATTTTTTGATATGGTGGTTATCGGGGAATTGTGATTTGGGTTTGGGTGTTACCTGCTGTCTATCTGTAATTTGGGCGATGTTTGGCGGGCGAGGCAGGCCTCGCCCCTACGCCAGATTGGTGGAAAGGAAAAAAGCACTCTTCTGGAATTTTGAGTTCGGAAAAGGTAGAGGTGGGGTCACCCTGCCGGGAAGATGCTGATTATAAAATTGTATCTTGGCGGGAATGTGGTTGGGGGTAAGGTATTTCCTGCCGTGCATTTGTAATTTTGGTGATGTTTGACCGGACAGATTGGGGGGAATTTATGCTGTTTCTCTGTCGAAAATACACCTGCCTATTGCCTATAAAAAATTTCATTTTGGATTATTACAAAATCTGTACGCTATTGCAATGTTATGTTTATAAATTGGATAAAAATTATCATAAATATAATATATAATGAGGTTAGACAAACCTGGAAGAAGGAATGGATTGGGAAATGATACAAGAGACAGAGCATAAATTTCGGAGTTTACTTGAGTCTGCCCCCGACGCTATTATTTTCATCGATCAGATGGGAGCCATCGAATTGGTGAATGCTCAGGCCGAAAATTTGTTTGGGTATCCGCGGGAACAAATGTTAGGTCAACCGGTGGAAATGCTGATTCCCGAACGCTTTAGAAAAAAACATACTGCACACCGGCGTGGGTATGCGGAAAATCCGCGCGTACGGCCGATGGGCAGCGATTTAGCATTGTATGGATTGCGGAATGACGGGGAAGAGTTTCCTTTAGAGATCAGTTTAAGCCCGATCAATATCGATGGCGAGCAATTTTACAGCGCCGCAGTGCGGGATGTGACAGAGCGCAAACGGATAGAAGCCAACATTATCGCTTTGCATGAAGAATTAGCTTCCCATGCAGCCCAGCTTGAAGCGGCAAATCGGGAGTTGGAAGCTTTTTCTTACTCGGTCTCCCATGACTTGAGAGCGCCGCTGCGCACAATTGATGGGTTTAGCCTGGCGCTGATGGAAGATTATTACGATGATTTGCCGGAAGATGCAAAGGATGACCTGGAAAGGATTCGGGGGGCAGCCCAAGAGATGGCGGAATTGATCGATGCTTTGCTGGAGCTTTCGCGGGTGAGCCGTTTTAACATGGAATACGAAACGGTAGACCTCAGCCAGCTGGCAGAGCATATCGCGGAGAAATTAAGGCGTACTGACCCCCAGCGGCAGGTCGTTTGGAAGATCAGCCCAAACTTAAAAGTTGAGGGCGACCAACGTTTGTTGAAGGCGGTTTTAGAAAATTTGCTGCAAAATGCGTGGAAGTTTTCCTCGCATAAAGATCAGGCTGTGATTGAAGTAGGCAGCGAGCAAGTAAATGGCACCAAGGCATGCTATGTGCGGGACAATGGGGCCGGGTTTGATATGACTTATGTGGATAAATTATTTGGCGCATTCCAACGCTTGCACACCCTAAATGAATTTCCGGGGTCAGGTGTGGGACTGGCAACTGTCAAACGCATAATCTCTCGGCATGGTGGCGAGGTTTGGGCCGAGGGAGGTGTTGATCAGGGTGCAACGTTTTATTTTACGTTGTAGTGAATGAAAGGGCGAGAGAATGATTTTATTGGTGGAAGATAACCCAAATGATGTTAAGCTAACCCTGCGTGCCTTCCGTAAGAACAATATTGGAAATGAGGTGGTGGTGGCGAATGATGGGGAAGAAGCGCTCGATTTTCTATATTGCCGGGGAAAATTTGCAGACCGTGATCCAAAAGTGCAGCCCAAAATTATATTGTTGGATCTCAAGCTGCCCAAATTGGATGGGTTGGAAGTGCTGCGCAAGATTCGTGCGAACGAAAGTACCCGATGGGTACCGGTGATTATTCTGACGACGTCCAAAGAGGAATCGGATTTAATTGGTGGGTATAGCAATGGGGCAAATTCCTACATTCAAAAACCGGTGGACTTCAATGACTTTTTTGAGGCGGTAAAAGCATTAGGGTTGTATTGGCTGGTGCTGAATGAGCAGCCGCCAAGGGTTAAAAATGGTTGGTAAACATCTCCGAGTGTTAATGGTCGAAGATTCTGATAATGACTGTGCGTTAATCATTCGGAACCTGAAGCGGGGTGGATTTGATGTGGACTATACCCGCGTGGAAACGGCAAGGGACATGGAAAAAGCTTTGGACGAGTCGTCTTGGGATTTGATCTTATGCGATTATTCGCTTCCTTCGTTCAATGCGCCGCAAGCGTTGAAGATATATAACAATCGCGACCTTAATATCCCGTTCATTATTATTTCCGGCACGGTGGGGGAGGAAACTGCGGTGGCGGCATTGAAAGCCGGCGCACATGATTTTCTGTTGAAGGACAATTTGAGCAGGCTGCTGCCGGCAATAGACCGGGAGATGAAAGACGCCGAGGTGCGCGTGCAGCGCAAACAGCGAGAGCTGGAACTGGAAGCAATCGCCGCCCTTTCAACTGTGTTTCGAACCCCGACCACCCTGACGGAAATTTTAGACCATTTGCTGGATGAAGGCCTCCATTTGACCCATTCGCATGGCGGGAGCATCTGGATGTATAATTCCCTGTTGAATGGGATGGAGATGAAGGCCAGCCACAGATGGGAGGATTGGGAGGTGGAGGAATTCTTCCCCGGGCGGGAGATGTTGGAGGGGTTGGAAGACTGGCGGCAGGGTTTCTGTGTGGAGCAGTTTGCCACCGATGTACGGATTGCTCCCGAACTGCGAGCGCATATCCCGGAGAATTACGGGGGTTATTGCATGCCGCTGCACGCCGGGGAGCAGATCATTGGCGTGTTTTTCATTACGATTGCGCTTCCGCACACCTTCAATACTTTTGACGCACGCGTACTAAGCACTTTTTCCTCAATCAGCGGGAACGCGATCAACCGGATTCAACTGCACGAGCAGGCCATGCGCCAGTTGGAGCGTTTGGAAGCCCTGCGTGAAATTGATCTGATGATCAGCAGCAGCATGGACCTGCGCATGACGCTGCGCATGGTGCTGGATAAGATCACGCGTCAGTTGGGGGTGGATGCGGCTGATGTGCTGCTGATAAAGCGGGAAACCGGGTACCTGGAATACACGGTTGGGACCGGGTTCCAGAGACCTAATTTTTCCACAGTAGATTTTAGAGTAGGGAAAGGGGTGGCCGGAAAAGCCGCTTTTCGACGAGAAATTGTGCGGGTAGAAGATGTGCGCGAGACGGAGGAAGAGCTGGTGCGGGAAGACTGCATCCGGGATGAGGGGTTTGTGTCTTATTACGCCGTGCCCCTGATTGCCAAAGGGGAAGTGAAGGGGGTGTTAGAAATCTTCCAGCGGTCGCGGTTGAAGGTTTCTGCGGAGTGGTGGAACTTCTTGGATGCCCTTAGCTGGCAGACGGCGATTGCGATTGACAGCGCTTTGCTGTTTGAGGATTTACAGCGGGCAAATTCCAATTTGCTTTTGGCGTATGATGCCACCATTGAGGGATGGTCGCGGGCATTGGATTTGCGAGATAAGGAAACTGAGGGACATACCGAACGGGTGACCAAATTGACGATGGACCTGGCGCAAAGGATGCAGGTGCCCGAAGAACAGCTGGTGCATATCTGGCGGGGGCGATGCTGCATGATATTGGCAAGTTGGGTGTGCCGGATGGCATTTTGCTCAAGCCAGATTCGCTGACCGAGGAAGAATGGGAATTAATGCACACCCACCCGCGCCTGGCCTATGAAATGCTGGAACCGATCCACTACCTGGACAAGGCTTTAAACATTCCCTACTGCCACCACGAGAAGTGGGACGGGAGCGGTTACCCGCGCGGGTTGAAGGGCACGATGATCCCCCTGGAGGCGCGTATTTTTGCGGTGGTGGATGTGTGGGATGCGCTGCGCTCCGACCGGCCGTACCGCAAGGCCTGGAGTGTGGAAAAAACGTTGGATTATATCCGCAGTGAACGGGGCAAGCATTTTGACCCGGATGTGGTGGATGCTTTTATGGATTTCATTTCGAATGCGGCGGGGGTCACAATGGGTGAAAGCAGGAATGATTATCGCACCGGGCGGCGGTATTCGGGGATGAATGGGGATTAGTACGGGCTAGATTTGAGCAATTATTTGATATGCAAAAACGCCACCGAGACCGGTGGCGTTTTTATCTTGATGCCTGGATGGACGCGACATTTGAATATGTTTGCACTCAGGTAGGTTTTTCTTTACAATAGAACAGAGAGCAAACTACCTTTTGGCAGTGAAAGGGGAAACATGACCGACGATTTCAACACCTCCGTTCAATTACAGGCAATAAGCAAAGATCAATACCATGTCTTTTTATGGGCCGGTGAACAGCAGCTGGCCGAGGAAACTTTCTCCTGGAATCCGCGTGCTACAGAATATATCAGCGCTTTAGGCGCGCTTTCCAATGCGGCTTTGACGCGCGTTGCCCCTGAAAAGGACGCACATATCTGGCTGGGACAGCAGTTATACGACACGATTTTCCGGAGGACGGTGCAAACAGCGTGGCAAGAACGCCGGGCTGCTGCCCAGCGTACCCCGGTACCCCTCCGTTTACGGATTGACCCGCATGCCCGCGACCTGGTGCGCTTGCCCTGGGAGTATTTGCATGATGGGGAGGAGTTTGTTAGCTTACAACGGCTGACCCCTTTCAGCCGCCTGCCCTTGGGGGTGACCCAGAGCCAGTTGGGGCCGGTGACAGAGCCTTTGCGCATGCTGGTGCAGTTTGCCGCGCCTTCGGACCTGGAAGCGGGAATGATCTTGAATACGGGACGGGAAGAAGAATTGATCTTGCAGGCTACTGCTTCGGCGCGGCAAACCGGCTGGCTTTCTTTGGAATTTGTGAAAAGCGGCCGTCTGGAAGATTTGGAAGAAGCGATAGAAGCATTTGACCCCCACATTCTGCACTTTACCGGGCATGGGGTTTTCTCCGGCGAGCAAGACCAGGGCTTTTTGCTGATGGAAGATGCGCAGGGCAAAAAGAAGCTGGAGCCGAATATGGCATTTGCGGGGAGTATTCGGAAGACCCTCAATTCCCTGCGGATGGTCTTTTTGAGCGCCTGCCAATCGGCCGAACCTTCCCGGCAGGATGGCTACCGCGACCTGGCCCCGCGCTTGCTGGAAGTGGGGATACCGGCGGTGGCGGCCATGCAGTACTCGGTGGCCGACCGGGCAGCGACCGATCTGGGCGGCGCTTTTTATAAGGCGGTGATTGACGGCCAACCCCTCGACCAGGCCATGCGGGCCGGGCGGGGACAGGTGGCGCGCACTTCTCCCAACCGGGTGGATTTTGCCGCTCCTGTGCTTTATTTGGCGGATGCTCACTGCCTGCAAATAGACCGGGAGGCCGTGCAGGCACCGGCCACCAATACCCCGCTGGATTTAAGCGGCCTGGTGCCGGCGCAGCACTTTATTGGACGGATGAACAAGCTGCGCACTTTACAGAGCAACCTGGACCCCCAAAAGGGGACATGGCGGGCAGCGATCATCCACGGCCTGGGCGGGATTGGTAAAACCGCGTTGGCCGTCCGGCTGGCCGAGCGGCTGGCGCCGCGTATGGCCGGGGTGGTCAGCTTACGCATGACCCCCACCACTACTGCCCAGGATGTGCTTGATAAGATAGCCGAGATGGTGCGGCAGCTGTATTTGGGGCAGAACAAACCGGGGGCAGTAAAGGCTTTTTTGGCCTATGTTTCCGGTGACCAGCCTTTGGAGGAAAAAGTGGGATTGTTAACCCAGGTGCTGCGCCAGGTGCCTTTGCTGGTGATTTTAGACAATTATGAGGATGTGCTTCCAGCGGCGGCGGCAGTCAGCCGGGGGCAGCAGCAATTAGGCGATGCGCCCGAACTGGACCAGGGATTGGACCCCGACCTGCCCCGTTTGGTGGCCGAGGTGGTCAATACGGTGCCGGGCCGAGCCGCTTGCTGATCACCAGCCGCTACGATTTTGAGCCGGTGACGGATGAAGCCGAAGCGGTGCGGGTTCGGGCGGTGGGGCATGTGGATTTGAGCGAGTTTGAATTCCGTGAAGCGGTGTATTTGATGGAAACCCTGCCGCCGCTGGATGAGCTGCCGGTAGCGGTCTTTAAAGATGGGGAGGGGAAGCTGGCGCAGGCGGTGGCTACCAAGCGCGAGATTTTTGAGAAACTGGGCGGCTACCCGTATTCGCTGCTGCTTTTTGCCCACCAGGCCCAACGGCAAGACGTGCAGACCGTCCTGGCGAACTTGCCCGATCATCAACAGGAACTGCTGCGCTTTACCCTGTTGGAACAGGCTGTGGCGGCCTTGCGCCCAGCGGCTTACCGCCTGGTGCGGCAGGCCAGCGTACTGCGCGAAGCCGTGCAGGAAGAAGCGCTGGCTTATATGGTGGGGGACGAAGAGGACTACATGCCGGAAGTGGTGGACGAAGCGGCCGAACTGTTGGATTGGGGGCTGCTGGCCCACCAGCCCCGCACCGAGGGCTATGTCTTCCACCGCCTGGTGCGCGATTGGGCGGCTGGGGTGTGGACGGAAGAGGAGCGGGCAGCCCTGCACCGCCGGGCAGGAGCGTATTGGCAGGCGGTGGGGCGGGACAGTACTGCTATTGATCCCGAACTGGCCGCACATGCTTACCTGTATGCGGCCGGTGATTTTGAAGCGGCTTACCAGATTGTGGATGATTTGATTCCCCTGCTGAACCGCTGGGGAGCGTACCGGTTGGGTCTTGACCTGCTGCACAAAAGCCTGGAGACGACAGCGGGGCGTACTAAAGCCGGTGTGCTGCATAATTTAGGTGTTTTCCATCAAGATCAGGGGCGTTATGAAGAAGCGGTGAGGCAGTACGAGGAGAGCCTGGAGATATTTGAGGAACTGGGAGATCGGGGCGGGATCGCCAGCACGCTGCACCAGTTGGGAATGGTGCATCAAGCGCAGGGGCGAGTTGAGGAAGCGGTGAGGCACTACGAGGAGAGCCTGGAGATCAAAGAGGAACTGGGAAACCGGAGCGGGATCGCCAGCACGCTGCACCAGTTGGGGATGGTGCATCAAGCGCAGGGACGAGTTGAGGAAGCGGTGAGGCACTACGAGGAGAGCCTGGAGATCAAAGAGGAACTGGGAGATCGGGGCGGGATCGCCAGCACGCTGCACCAGTTGGGGATGGTGCATCAAGCGCAGGGACGAGTTGAGGAAGCGGTGAGGCACTACCAGGAGAGCCTGGAGATATTTGAGGAACTGGGAGATCGGGGCGGGATCGCCATCACGCTGCACCAATTGGGGATGGTGCATCAAGCGCAGGGGCGAGTTGAGGAAGCGGTGAGGCACTACGAGGAGAGCCTGGAGATAGAAAAGGAACTGGGAGATCGGGGCGGGATCGCCAGCACGCTGCACCAGTTGGGAATGGTGCATCAAGCGCAGGGAAGAATTGAGGAAGCGGTGAGGCACTACGAGGAGAGCCTGGAGATAGAAAAGGAACTGGGAGATCGGGGCGGGATCGCCAGCACGCTGCACCAGTTGGGGATGGTGCATCAAGCGCAGGGGCGAGTTGAGGAAGCGGTGAGGCACTACGAGGAGAGCCTGGAGATATTTGAGGAACTGGGAGATCGGGGCGGGATCGCCAGCACGCTGCACCAGTTGGGAATGGTGCATCAAGCGCAGGGAAGAATTGAGGAAGCGGTGAGGCAGTACGAGGAGAGCCTGGAGATAGAAAAGGAACTGGGAGATCGGGGCGGGATCGCCAGCACGCTGCACCAGTTGGGAATGGTGCATCAAGCGCAGGGAAGAATTGAGGAAGCGGTGAGGCACTACGAGGAGAGCCTGGAGATCAAAGAGGAGCTGGGAAACCGGAGCGGGATCGCCATCACGCTGCACCAGTTGGGGATGGTGCATCAAGCGCAGGGAAGAATTGAGGAAGCGGTGAGGCACTACGAGGAGAGCCTGGAGATAGAAAAGGAAATGGGAGATCGGGGCGGGATCGCCATCACGCTGCACCAGTTGGGGAATATGGCGTATAGTCAGGGACGCTATGAGGAAGCGGTGAGGCACTACCAAGAGAGTCTGGCGATAGAGAAAGAACTGGGTAATTGGAGTGGAATTGCCATCACGCTGCACCAGTTGGGAATGGTGCATCAAGCGCAGGGGCGAGTTGAGGAAGCGGTGAGGCACTATGAGGAGAGCCTGGAGATCAAAGAGGAGCTGGGAAACCGGAGCGGGATCGCCATCACGTTAGCACAATTAGGTGTTTTGTATCAAGCACAGCAATATTTTGATCTTGCTGTGGTTAGTCTGGCACAGGCTTTGCTAATCTTTATTGATCTTCAATCTCCCTATGCTCATCAGGCTATCAAAGATTTATCCAAACTGTGGGTTGAAATGGGTGAAACCGCTTTTAGGATTGCTCTAGAAAAGCCCCATTTCCCGGCGGAGGTACAGGCCCAAATTGCGGCGCTGGTTGCCGAGGCACAGGAACCTGAACGGGAGGAGGGGGAAAGGATGAGTGAGGCGGATTTCCGTCAAGCGCTGGTAGCCAATACTTTTGCTGTTCTTGCCGATGTGCCTGAACAAAAAGAAAGCTGGTGGCAGGCTTTAGGTCAGCTTGTCGGGCAGGCAAAACAGGTGGGGGATGCGGCTCTCGCTGCCCATGCTGACCTGCTCAGGCAGCTGGTGGAAGGCCGCTCACTTGCCTGTTTATTAGAGCAAGTCCCCCCGGATTACCGGGCAGATTGGGAAGCTCTGCAACAAGTGTTGGAGGAGTACCAGAAAGGAAATATAGATGAGTAATGACAGCCAGATTCTAAAGATCAAATGCCCGCACTGCGGCTTCATCCGCAGGGTGGATATCTCCGATTATGAAGACATCACCCTGACGGTGGGGGTCAAAGGTGTGCAGGAAGCCTTGGGGCAAGCCCTGCACAAATTGGGGGAACTGTTATCTGGCCCGACCCTCAAAGAAGAAGATGCCTGGATCGATATGCCTGCCTGCCCCAACTGTGAAAATCCTTACCGTTTCAACCTGGTCACCCGGAAGGCAGCGTAAGATGGACGAGAACTTGATCCAACCGCCCTCGCCGGATGCGCAAAAGCAGGAGCTGATCGCCTTCTGGCACAGCGTGGGGCGCGAGATGGTCACCCAGTCCATTGAAGCCCTGGAAGGCACTGCCAAACAACTGATCGTGGTGGCCGGGATTTTGGAGGGGCTGTATTTCCATGCTATCTCTTTCAGCGAGATTGGCGAGGTTATCAGCGGAGAGACGATGCCGGTGTACCTGGCGCCATTGGGGTGTTTGCTGGTCAGCCTGACGGCCGCTTTGCTGGTCTTTTTCCGTGAGCGCTACACCGTCAACCTGCTGGATTGGAAAAAGAGTAAAACCAATTATGAATCGGCGGTGAAATGGAAATTGACCCTGGTGAGGATCTCGACTATCTTCCTGGTGCTGGGGGTAGGGGCAATCATACTTGCTTTATGGGCTTATTTGCTGGCGTTGGCGCAGATAAATTAAGATAGATTGGTAAAATTAAAATAACGCCGCTGATTTCAGCAGCGTTTACTTTTCAAAGGCTGGTTGGCGGGCGTTTGCTATACCTGTAAGCATATCCCCATCTAAATACGTTTCCACCAATGCTTTGATGTCTTGGGAGGCTTGCGCAACGGCTGTTTCCCCGGCGGGGTGCAGGGCTTCGGTGACGAACATCACCAATTGGGTGCCGGGTTTGGTGGCGCTCTGGTCGCTCTGGCGCCAGCACCAGCGGCGGGCGGCTACCAGGCCATTGCCATCGATAAAGATGACTTCGCCCGGTTCGGGGTGTTCGGCTTCTTTCTCAAATAAGGGAGTAAACAGCTCGTCGCCGGCGGCAAACTGCACGGTGATGGCGTGGTTGCTGCTGTCCATATCGAAGACGGCGACCGGGATGCGGTGGCGGATGCTAACCAGGTTGCCGATATCGACCATGGCGCTGATCGAGGGAATATCGCCTGCTTTGGTGAGACGGCGGAGGAGCGCTTCGATGGCGCTGCGGTATTTGGTGGGGTTAACGCCAAACTGGCGGAACCCGGCACGCCAGGCGGCCAGGCTTTCAATTTCGCTGAGAGGGGTGTCGCCAATCTGAGCTTTGACCGCTTCTTGCTCGGCAAAATAGGCCTGCTTCAAGGCTTCTGGGGTGGGTTGGTTGGCAGCCTGCCCCAGCACGATCCCGGCCTGGATGGCGGGGTATTTTTCGATGATCTGTGGGTGATATTGGAATACGGCCATTGTCTTACCTCCTGGTGTGTTTAGATTATACCTGGAAGGCAGGAGGGGCGAGGTTTTTTTAAGAAAGTTGACAGGCCATAGGATGGTCGCTTTGATAGGGATATGAGGCTTTTGGGGTACATCGTTTAGAGGAGGAAACGATGGGATAGGAATCGACTGGGGAGAAAGAATTTTGCGAGTTGGCGAAGAAGGTTTTGAGCGCGGCACTCAAATTGAAGCGAAAAGAATACCACCGGCGGGGGCAGGAAGCTTATAAGCGGCACGATGCTGGATGCCGGGGAAGAGGGCGGGAACGCCGGGCGGTAAATTGCGGGTTTTCTTCCTATTGCAGATGTAAATAATCGCTGCGCCCTGTGTTTTTATCTTGTTTGCGGAAAAATACGGGGGTGTTTGGGGTGAATTGTGCCTAAAAAAAGGGGACTACTCTGTCGCCAGGTATACGCGTCCATCTGCGTCTGATTGGTAGGAGAAAATCAGTGCCTCTTCGCTCTGGGCAACGATGAAAGCGACATACCCATAGGCAGTGGTGCCACCCTGAATGTGGCGGTTGGGCATCATGAAGGGGTGGTTGAGGATATTTTTCGGCCGGTACTCGACCCCGTTTGCGCCAATCAGGCGCATGTCTTTTACGCGGATAAAACATTCCTGGTGGATAGGTGGGAGACATACTTCCACCAGATCGACCAGTACATATTCCATGCCTTCTTCCGGCGCGGGGTTGGCGCTGGAGGCGGCTAAAACCTGCTCGGTGGCGGGGCGCACCAGGCCGGTGATGGAGAAATCAACAATACCGATGGAAGCGGTTTCGCCTAAAGGTGTAGGGTTTTCTACGGAGGATTGGATGGGGGTGGGACTTGGTTGGAGTGTGGGCGTGGGGGCAGGCTCGGCTGTCGGGGTAGGAGTGGGGAGGGGCGGGGGACCGGCACAGCTTGCACATGTCCAGATGAGTATAAGGCTCAAGATCAGGCACAATCTGGTGATTTTCATGGCTTCCTTTGTCGATTTGGTCTGATGGAAGGATACCATCAACGCGATAGTTTTTGGGAAAGACTAAGATTAGGTTAATCATAGCGGGGAAAACATTTTTGTTTTTGGTGAAATTTAACCATATTTCACCAAATTAGATATAATTCAATTAAGGAAAAACTTAACCGTCATGAAAACGATTGAAACGCTTCAAAAATTTGAGCAAATCAAGCTGCTGGCAGACGAGCGGCGGATGGCAATTTTGCGCCTGCTGATGGCCGAACCGGCCACCTTGACGCTGCTGGGGGAGGCATTGGGGCAGTCACCGGCCTGGGTGCGGCACCATATACAGAAATTAGAAGCGGCCGGGTTGGTGGAGCTGGGCGAAGTGCGCACGACCGGCAAGGTGAGGGAAAAGTTTTACCGTGCCAAAGCGGGGGCGTACTTGCTGCAAGAGTTGGTTTACCCGCAAAGCGATAAACCGGTGTTGGTTTTTGCAGGCAGCCATGATCTGGCGATTGAGCTGATTGCCGGGGATTTGGCCGCCCACCTGGATGTGTTGATCTTGCCGGTTGGCTCGTTAGACGGGCTGGTCAATTTACGGCAGGGGATCAGCCAGATGAGCGGGGCACACTTACTGGATGAAAATGGAGAATATAACCGCCCGTATGTCTGCCGCTTTTTCCCCGACCGGGCAATGCAGATGGTGACCCTGGCGAACCGCACCCAGGGTTTGATGGTTGCCCCGGATAACCCGTTGGGACTGTACACCCCGGTCGACCTGCTGCGGGCTGGGATTCGTTTTATCAACCGCAATGCGGGTTCGGGCACGCGGCTGTGGATGGATGCCGAACTGAAACGCCTGGGGATGGCGGGCGATCAGATCAACGGCTACCAGCAGCAAGCCAGTACCCACAATCAGACGGCGCAGGCGGTAGCCGCCGGGCAGGCAGATGCCGCCCTGGGATTACAGGCGGCGGCAGAAAAACATGGCCTGGATTTTATCCCTTTATTTGAAGAACGCTATGACCTGGTATTTCCGGCTGCGCTCACCCGACAGTTGGAGATTTTCTTGAACTATGTGCAATCGGCCGTGTTTAGGCGGCAGCTGACCGGGCTGGGGGGGTATCAATCTTCCGGCACGGGCACGCAGGTTGCGCTGGTATAACCGACATTTATTAATTTCTAAAGGAGACAATTGAGAATGGTACGAAAATTAAAGGTATTTGCTTTTATTGTGCTGATCCTGGCGATTGGATTGGCAGCCTGCGGGCAGACGGGCGGCGACACGCTGGACAACCCAAACCTGATCCTGGCGACGACCACCTCCACCCAAGATTCGGGGCTGCTGGATGTGTTGGTGCCCATGTTCGAAGAGCAGACCGGCTATGTGGTGCAGACCGTGGCTGTGGGTACGGGGGCGGCTTTGCAGATGGCGGAAGAAGGCAATGCCGATGTGCTGTTGGTGCATGCCCCCGCTTCCGAGATGGAATTGATGGACGCCGGTTATGGGCTGGACCGCTACCTGGTGATGCACAATGACTTCGTGATCGTCGGCCCGGAAAATGATCCGGCCGGGATTAAGGGCACGCCCACCGCTGTGGAAGCCTTCCAGATGATCGCCGATGCGGGCACAACCTTCATCACCCGCGGCGACGACTCCGGTACCAACAAGATGGAGATCAGTTTGTGGGGGCAGACAGCCGCCGACCCGAACGGACAGGAATGGTACACCGACTCCGGGCAGGGGATGGGAGCGACCTTGACGATCACGTCTGAAAAACAGGCCTACACGCTTACCGACCGGGCCACCTACCTGGCGAACCGGGATAACCTTGATTTGGTGATCCTGGTGGAAGGGGATGAAGCGCTGAAGAACATCTACCATGTGATGACGGTGAACCCGGAGAAATGGCCGGATGTGAATTATGACGGCGCTTTGGCCTTTGCCGACTTTATGGTGGCAGCCGATACCCAGGCTGTGATCGGCGAGTTTGGCGTCGATACCTTCGGACAGCCGCTGTTCTTCCCGGATGCCGGGGAGTAGGCCGGAACAATATTAAATATAATCGGGACAATTAAACCGGGGCGCAGGTGATTCGCCTGCGCCCCCAAAACACAAACCCATGCTTTTCGACCCTGAAGTTTTTCAAATCACACTGCTTTCCCTGCAAATCTCTGCCCTGGCAACCGGCTTAAGTCTGTTGATCGGTTTACCTTTGGGCACTTTGCTGGCCTTGGGTAAGTTCCGCGGGCGGGCGTTCCTGCTCAGCCTGATGAATACGGGGATGGGGCTGCCGCCGGTGGTGGTGGGGCTGTTCGTGGCGATGATGTTGTGGCGTTCGGGGCCGTTGGGGGATATGCGGTTGATCTATACGCCGACAGCGATCATCATCGCCCAGGTGGTGATTTCTTTCCCAGTAGTGACCGGGCTGACGGCCGCGGCTTTGCAAGCGTTGGACCCGCGCTTGCGTTTGCAGTTGTATGGGCTGGGGGCTTCACGCGGCCAGATGATCTGGATGCTGTGGCGAGAGGCACGCCTGCCTTTGCTAGCCGCGCTGATGGCCGGGTTTGGCTCGGTGATCTCGGAGGTGGGGGCGTCGATGATGGTAGGCGGTAACATCCGCTACCAGACACGCGTGCTGACCACGGCAATTGTGCTGGAGACCAGCAAGGGGCATTTTGATATCGCGATTGCCCTGGGTGTGCTGCTGTTAACGATCACTTTCCTGGTGAACTGGGCGCTGACCTGGATCCAGCAGCGGGGGGCGCGCCAATGAAGACCCTGCTTGAGCTGCGCGATGTGCTGGTGCGGCGCGGGAGGCGGGTGGCGCTGCATATAGATGTGCTGGAGGTCTATGCCGGGCAGGTTTTGGCGGTGGTGGGGCCGAACGGGGCGGGCAAGAGTACGCTGCTGCTGACCCTGGCGCGCTTGCTGAAACCGGCACAAGGCCAAATTGTGTTCAACGGGCAGCCGGCCGGCAGTCTGTCGGATACGGTGTACCGCCGCCAGATCGCGCTGGTGATGCAGGACCCGCTGTTGTTCGATATGTCGGTGTTTGACAATGTAGCCGCCGGGCTGCGCTTTCGGGGCAGGGCCAAGGCGGAGATTGAGCGGTTGGTGCCGTTATGGTTGGAACGTTTGGGGGTGGCGCACCTGGCCGAGCGGCGGGGCGGGGAACTCTCCGGGGGGGAGGCGCAGCGGGTGAGTTTGGCACGGGCGTTGGTGCTGGAACCTGCACTGCTGCTGTTAGACGAGCCGTTCTCTTCGCTGGACCCGCCGACACGCAGCCGGTTGATGAGCGACCTGGGCGCGCTGCTGGATGATACGGCGACCACGACCGTGTTTGTGACCCATGATTTGGCCGAGGCGGAGCGTTTTGCGCAGCGCATGGCGGTGATTGCTGGGAACCGGCTGCGACAGGCGGGGGCGTTGGACGAGATGCGGCTTGCCCCGGCGGATGCGGATGTGTTGGCGTTTTTGGAGCGATAAAAAAGATTTTATCAAAAACTAAAATTGCACGAAATTCTATCTGGTTCCTAATAAGTGCAAGGATCTTGGAATATTGGGGTATTTAGAAGCCAGATCTCCAATATATGTGGTCAAACGTTTATAATTTGTTGAATCTACATCAGCAAGGTAACTTAAATATCCATTGAGATATGTAATAGTTACATCATCAACGTTATTACTAATAGCTAGATTGTGTATCATACTTCGAAGTTTTCTATAATTCTTCCTGCCTATTCCAAAGCCAGATGAATTTAGTACTAAGCCAGTAATTATTTTGGCTCTTGCCGGACCTCTAAACCTAGTTTTATTTTTGTTTATTGAAAATCCTTCATCTTCAATAATATGTTTTATCAAATAGTAAGCCTTTGAAAGTGAAGTAAGGGAAGAAGATGAGAATGTTAAATCATCGGAATATCTTGTATAGATAATTCTTCGTTTCCCTAAATATCCCATTAATCTTCGATCTAATCTCCAACATACTAAATTTGCTAATTTGGGAGAAGTTGGTGCTCCTTGAGGGAGAAAGCCATTAAATGTGCATAAATTTGTCAATAATGATGATGCTTTTGCACTATATCCAGCAATAAAAAAGACATTCCAAACTCTAGACCCATTTATACTTGGGAAAAAATTATCAATATCTAAACATAAAATTGCTTTTGCCCCTACATGAGGGCTAACATTATTTTTTATGCTTTTCCCTTTTTCGAATCCAGTAGCAGCTTGGGACGAATTCAGTTTTTCAAGGATGTTTCTCAATATCCATCCTTGTACAGCCTTCAATTCAAAAGAAGGTTGATGAATATCTCGGTTTCCTCCTGTATTCTTGGGAATTTCATATGAGAAATAATTTTTCTCTGGATACTTTATTAGACGGAATAGCAATCCTTTGGATAGATGGGTTAGTGAAGAAAGGTCTTCAATAGATTCAATATAGGGTAATCTAAAATAGGATAGCCGATTTTTTATAGTATAGTTTTGCATAAGAGTGAGCACTATTCTTACTTCATGTGGCATGGTGTGATAACTCAAAATACTTAGTATTTTGAAGTTATCACAGCAATAAAGAGTAGTTTTATTCTCGAGTGACGAATCATCACCCACTGATACAAAAGTATCGTCTAAGAATAGTGCTCAAATTTATTATTTCTTAATTGGTTGGAAATTGCAAGTTTTTTCTACGAAGCTTCCAGTTAAGTATACGAATACGAATATCATCCATTGCCTTCAAATCGAAATTATATCTGGAGTTCCCTCTTTCATTTAAGGATTTAAAAGCAATTTCCCCAATTGATGTAAGCATAAAACCATTTTGTGTAGATTCCACTTCTCCATTCTTTGTTAGGGTAGCTATTGCAACTTCAGTAATAACTTTTGCAAAATCCTTATCACTTTCAGAAGAATATTGAACTAACTCTACGAGAAATTCAAACATTACAGGTTCTAATAGGTAAATACACGAAAGAATGAATAGAGGAGCTTGAACAAGGTTTATTACACCAGTCGTTTTTGGCGTTTCTCTCTTGATTTTTTCTGCTGCACTAAAAATATTAGATAATGATGTCGAATTAATATTTTCAAAATCTAAGTAAATTACTTTACCTTCTTTCTTATCCTTCATCAATCTAACTGGACCATAGTTTATAAAACTTTTGTCCTTTTTGTATTTCTCATCTATAAGGCAAATAAGTTTTTTCCTAAGCTGGTCGTGACTTGAAAAAATACCAAGTTCTGCAACTGCTCCCCAGCTTTCAATTACCAGAACTATAACATCGACACTCTCAGCTAGAATATTTTCTAACGAAATTAAATCTTTTCGTTCTTCACCAAAAAGAATAGATTCGAAGATTTCTTCAGGATAAATGATTTGATGGCGGTTTTTATAGTACCAAAAACTAGAAAGTCCTATTTCAATCTTCTTGCGAACAGAATCGGTATTTGTGTTTGTTGCTCCACATAGGAAGATACTTGTCTTTGATTCAATATATTTTTTATATACTTCATTATGAATATGTTTTGCTAAATTTTCCATAAGAGTATGGTGTAGAATTCCGAATTTTATTTTGATATAGTTAGTTGATGAAACAGGGTTTTATTCTAATTTGAAGGTTTATAATATTATTTTACAATAAGTGCCAGACTTTTGTTTTATAAATTGAAATGATTTCAAAATAAAGTGTTTGCAGATCATCAACATAAAATAATATGTTGACTTCTAAAAAATCTAAACTTGAATAATTCTCTGTAATTCCTCCCATCCCTGCGAAAATGCTGTTAGAATGGGCAGGTAACGATGCGAACATGTTTCTACCTCTGCGTTCCTTAATTCCCTAAATTTCGATTTATTCTAAATTTGTGATTACGTGGTTTGAGGGTCATCCTTAAGGTACAATGTGCCATCGTTAACGCTATACAAAAATAAGGAAAATATCCCACATGAATGCTCACATTGCACTACACCGTACTCATCCTGTTTACCTGTGCTACACGCCGATGTCTTTAGGGGGCTTGAAATGACGGCCGAAGCACGCAAATCCGCTCCCTCTTTTATTGAATTTGTGGTCATCATCTCGCTGATGATGTCCCTGACGGCGTTGTCCATTGATGCGATGCTGCCGTCGCTGGGTCAGATCAGCAGCGAATTGAACGTGACCAACCCGAATGACCGCCAGTTGGTGATCTCGATCATCTTTTTGGGGCAGGCGGTGGGTCAGTTGTTCTTCGGGCCGCTTTCGGATAAAACCGGGCGCAAACCGGCGCTGTATGCCGGCTATGCTTTGTTCATTGTCGGGGCGCTGGTCTCTGCGTTGGCGGCGAGCTTCCCGATGCTGTTAGTGGGACGCGCCCTGCAAGGGGTGGGTATCTCCTCCCCGCGGGCGGTGTCGCTGGCCCTGGTGCGCGACCAATATGAAGGCAGCCAGATGGCAAGACTGATGTCGTTTGCGATGACGGTGTTCATCCTGGTGCCCACAATCGCGCCCTCGTTTGGGCAGGCGATCCTGTTGTTTGCCGGCTGGCGCGCTATCTTTGTCAGCTATATCGTAGTGGCGGTGATCACGGTGATCTGGTTTGGGTTACGCTTGCCGGAGACCCTGGCAGAAGAGAAGCGGAAACCATTCTCTTTGAAACAAATCGTAAACTCGACCGTAGAAATCTTAAAAATTCGCCCTGCGCTGGGGTACACGCTGGTATCGGGTTTGGTGTCTGGGGCATTTCTTGGCTACTTGAATTCGTCCCAGCAAATCTTCCAGGAACAGTATGCGTTAGGGGAGCTGTTTTCGATCATCTTTGCAATCATATCCCTGGCTTTGGGGGCGGCTTCGTTTATCAATGCCCGTCTGGTGATGCGCTATGAGATGGACCAATTGGTGCATTGGGCGGTGCGGGTTGTGTTTGGGCTGGCAACTACTTTTTTGGTGGTGATTACGCTCTTCGGGCAACCGCCTTTGTGGGGGCTGATGGTTTACTTGATGCTGTATTTCTTCTGCACCGGGATCATGTTTGGCAATATTAACACCCTGGCAATGCAGCCGTTAGGCCACCTGGCCGGGACCGGCTCGGCGGTGATCGGTTCGATCTCCACTTTTATCTCGATGATGTTGGGCACGCTGATCGGACAGATGTATAACGGTACGATCTTCCCGTTGGTCGCCGGGATGGCAATCTTGACCGGTATTTCGATCTTCGGGGTGAGTTGGTCTGAAAAAAAGTAGCTGCCCGTTTTACCCGTAAGTTGATAATGTAAGAGCGCCTTCTGAGAGAAGGCGCTCTTTTGATATGGGGAATCAAGTATGATCTGTTTTATGTAATAACTATCCTAAGTTGCTACCCAACATTTAGATAGATGGGGAAAATATTACTATTGCTTTTTTTTTACCCTCACCTTCCCTCAAAGGGAGAGGAGAATTAAGACCTGTTGATTTTTAAATTTCCAGGTGAAGGTGTCTTTGACTAACTAAACTTTATTCACAGGTTTTGAACCTGGTAGCAAATTGGGCTAAATATGCGTGGCTCAAATCACTCGGGTTTATTCTAGCAGATAAATTTACTTTTCTTCTGCTAATTCTACCCAGGTACCCTTGGTGAGGGAGGCGAGACCGTCCGGCGTGAGCTGAAATACCGCATGGGGGGTGCCGGCCGCGGCCCAAATGACCTCGTATTGTTTCAAATCGGGGTCGAGGATGGTTTCGAGGGGTTCGAGATGCCCCACCGGAGGCACACCGCCAATGGCAAAGCCGACCTTCTCTTTTACAAAGCTGCCGTCTGCCCGCCCCAGGTTTAGCCCGGTAGCTGCTTTGATCTTTTTTACATCAACCCGGTTTACGCCGGAAGCGATCACCAACACCGCCCGCTCGGTCTGCTTTTCTTTGAAGATCAAAGATTTGGCAATCTGGGCGACGGTGCAGCCAATGCTGTCGGCGGCTTCCTGGGAGGTGCGGGTAGAGCTGGGCAGCTCTTTGACCTCAAAAGTGAAGCCTTGGGCTGTCATAAAGTCTTGCACGCGCTTTGCGCTGCTGCTTAAGTCTGATGTCATGATGGTCTCCTCCTAATGCTGTGGCGTAATCTAATATCGTAAAAATATACCATAGAGCGCGGGTAAAATTTTGAGAATTTATCAAAATTAGGAGGAAATGACTGCTTTATTTGCAATTTGATAGATAAGAAAAATGAATTTTGGCAGCTTTTTCACGCTTTCCGGCGAATGAACCGTGCACTTTCTTTTTGCGCAGGGTAGGGGTGGATTAAGAGTGGTCGGTATTTGTTTTTTTCTTGGCGAAAAATTGCTGCGAGAGAAAGCGCTGAAAAGGCGTGATTAGTTTTGATAAGCCATCTTGACAACTTCCCTATATAAGTATATAACTTATGTGCAAGACGATACGCATCTTTTTGTTTGATTTAACTGAATGGCGTTCGACCAAATAAATTCGGTTGATTAAGATGTTGGCAGCAGTCTGACTAGGCGGTTTATGACTGATCGATGGTTTCATCACGATATGTCCAGGCGGAAAATGATTGCCTGGAAAATGGATAACGAAGAATCCCCTGAAGTACTGAAGGGGGGTGTCTTCTATAAAGTATCTGGTGTTCGCCCGGGCTTGTATGGGGAAGCAGCAAAGCAGGGCACGCGAAAAAGCAAAACCATGATGATGGAAAAGATTTTTAGGTTAGTTGGATACAGCGGCAGTGGTAGGTTTAGGATACCCACTGCCGTTTTTTATTAAGTGTCTGATGGTTGGCGGAATAAAGGCGCGCCGTCCTTTATTCGATTGTGTGTTGCTGATATTTGGTACAAGATCATTAAATCTTGAACTGTTTATAAAAGAAGATGAACAAAGCGTACATGTCGATTGGAAAGAGTGAACATGTACATACTTGCTGAATGAGGAGGTGCAAGGTAATAAACAATACGCTTCATGACCCTAGAGGATTTGAAACTACAAATAGAGGAGACTAACTATGTCACAAAAACTGATTGATGCAATTACCGAAATGCGCGAGGATGATGCCCTCAAACTGACGAATCAATTGCTGGACGAGGGGACTTCAGCAATTGAAATTTTGAACGACTGCAAAGCGGCCATGGATGTGATTGGCAAACGCTTTGAAAATGGGGAAAGCTTTATTCCTGAATTGATGCTGGCCGGAGAAATGATGTCAGCAATCACTGCGATCATTAAACCCCGCCTGGAAGGTGAAGTGAGCAGCGAAAAATTGGGGAAGGTTGTACTTGGCACAGTTCAGGGCGATATTCATGATATTGCCAAGGATATTGTTGGGTTCATGCTGGACCTGAATGGTTTTGAAGTTACCGATCTGGGTGTGGATGTTCCCCCGGAGAAATTTGTGGAAGCAGCCAAAGAAACCGGCGCTTCGATTGTCGCACTGAGTGGTTTTTTAACCCTTGCCTTTGACCCAATGAAAGACACTGTGACCGCATTGAGAGATGCTGACCTGGATGTCAAGATCATGATCGGCGGCGGACAGATCGACGAAAGCATTCGCAAATACACCAATGCCGATGCTTATGGCGACGACGCAATGGCCGCTGTTACCTTAGCGAAAGAATGGATGGGAGCATAAAATGTTTGGACCAACATATCCTGATAACTGGAAAGAGATGAGCTCGGACGAAAAATTTGAATTTTTCAAGGGATTGATGCTATCAACCGAGCACCGCAAATTTGATACTGAAGAAGCTGAACAAACATACGTCCGCCGCGCAAAACGCTGGCTGGATGTTGCCGAAAACAAAATACCGGACCGGGTACCGAACTTTATGATGGGTTCCCCCATCATGTGGGATGAAGCCGGGATCACTCAGAAAGATACTTTTTACAACAGCGAAAAGGTTGCCGAAGCTGCCATCAAGTTCCAGGAAGAATTTGAACCTGAATTTGGCACTATGGCAATGACCAATGGCGGCGAAATGTTGGACCTGCTTGGGGTCAACATTATGCGCTGGCCTGGCAGCTCCCGCCCGGACGCTCTCCCGGACAACACTGCATTCCAGTACATCGAAAAAGAGGTTATGCCTCCAGAAGATTACGAAAAACTGACCCGCAACCCCGAAGGTTACCTGATCCGCTCTTTCTACGGCAAGATCTTTGATGGACTGACCGGGCTTTCCGGGCTGACCAACCTGTTCAATGCGATTGAGCCGGCTGTGGTGGCCGGTGTTGTGATGAATGTGGGTACCGGCCCGATCCGCGAAGCGTTGGAAACGATCATGAAAGCTGCTGATGTGGCGATGGCCAATATGGGACCCGCCATGGCAGTAGGCGGCCAACTGGCTGCCAAATATGGTTTCCCGGCCATTATGGGTGGGATGTCTTTTGCCCCCTTTGATATTCTTGGCGACACACTGCGCGGCACTAAGGGCATTATGATGGATATGTACCGCCGCCCCGATGAACTGCTGGCTGCTTTGGATGCGATCACCCCGATGGCAATCGAGATGGCTGTTGGCGGCTCATATGCCTCTGGCGTGCCGTTTGCTACCATGCCTTTGCACAAGGGCGCAGATGGGTTCATGTCCAACGAACAGTTCGAAAAATTCTACTGGCCGTCCTTCAAGGCTTTGCTGGAAGGCATTATCGACGCCGGCTTGATCCCGATGTCCTTCGTAGAAGGCAGCTACAACCAGCGCCTGGATATCATCGCCGACTCCGACCTGCCCAAGAACAAGACCATGTGGTGGTTCGACCAGACCGACATGAAAGCCGCCCACGAGAAATTCGGCAGCTGGGCAACCATCGGTGGGAACATTCCGGCATCCTTGCTGGCCACCGGCACCCCCGAAGAAATCGACGCAGCCTGCAAAGAGGTTATCGAACTCTGCATGCCCGGCGGCGGTTACTTCCTTGCCCCCGGATGCTCCCCCGAGCAGATCCCCGGCGAGAACATTCACGCCTTCATCAACAGCACCAAGAAATACGGTGTGTACGACAAAGAGGCCGTTGCTGCCTAAGCAATGCAGAAGTTTTATCCCCTGTTCTTATTAGTGGGATTGAAACTGCGTATGATAAAAATGACCGTGCGCCTGAAAAGGTGCACGGTTTCGCTTTAATAAGCATGGCTTGCGCCACGCTTATTTGTTTGCTGCATGAGGTTGATGACAGAAGGTAGTACGCTGTTGGGGTTGTGGAAGCAGTGGGTTCGGATGTCTTTACCCTTAATGTTGGCGACCTGGTGGCGGCACCCTTTGCCATTATCCGATGGCACTTGCCCGTTTTGCCGGGAAGGGTTGCATACGTCTTGTGTGCACGGCGGCTGGTGGGGCGGGTCGGCTTGCCGCATGATGTTACAATTCTGACGGCCCGGCGCCTGCCCGCGCTTATTTTGATGAACTGCTCCCGGATGTACTTGAAAGCCGGATTGAACCGGGGCGGGTGTTTGATTTTGTCGGGGATATCGCCAAAGTGCCCGATGGCTACCGGGCAATGGATGAACGTAAAGCGATCAAAGCTTTGATCGAATTTTAGAGGAGGAATGCGATGCCTGCCTGGATGAATGATGAACTAAACAAGATCGGCGATGTCGATGAAATCCAAGTTGCGCCGCTTTCCTCAATATGTTACCCCGATGGTGACAGACGAGGTGCGTTCGACAACATGCAAACTGGTGCCATTGGATTTATAATTCAACCATTACCGGATACCTGAAAAAATTTAATTGAGGAGATAGTGTATGCAATACAGAAAATTTGGGAACTTAGAATGGGAAGTATCAGCTTTGGGTTTTGGCTGTATGCGTTTACCGATCATTGATGGCGACCTGGCCAACATTGACCAGGAAAAAACGGAAGAGATGGTTCACACCGCGATTGAGGCTGGTGTAAATTATTTTGATACCGCGTATCCTTACCACCAGCAAAAAAGCGAGATTTCGCTGGGAAAAGCGCTGGAGGGCGGTTACCGGGAACGGGTGCGTATCGCTACTAAGTCGCCGATCTGGATGTTGGATGAAAGCGCGGATTTCCACCGCTTGCTTGACGAACAGCTGCGACGGCTGCAAACGGATTCGGTGGATTTTTATCTGTTACATGGGCTGAATCGACGCTTTTGGGCAAAAGCGAAGAAATTGGATTTGCTAAACGAGGCAGAGAAAGCGCTGAGTGAGGGAAAGATCAAACATTTTGGCTTTTCTTTCCATGATAATCTTGATATTTTTAAGGAGATTGTGGATAGCTATGATGCCTGGGATTTCTGCCAGATTCAGTATAACTACATGGATACTAATTTCCAGGCCGGTACCGAAGGACTGCACTACGCAGCAACGAAGGGGTTAGCGGTCGTGATCATGGAATCGCTGCGAGGCGGGAAATTGGCGCTCGACCTGCCGGCGACCAAACCTATTTGGGAGGCGGCCGCGCACCCGCGCAAACCGGCTGATTGGGCGCTGCAGTGGTTGTGGAACCAACCTGAGGTTTCTGTGGCGTTGAGCGGGATGAATACCCTTGAACAGGTTGAAGAGAATATCGCTTCTGCTGATGTTTCCGGGGTTGGCAAACTGGATGCTGATGAATTGAACTTGATCGAGCAAGCGCGTGAGGCGATTGAAGCGGTTAGCCCAATCCCGTGTACGGCCTGTGGATACTGCTTGCCGTGCCCTAATGGGGTTAATATTCCCTTAAATTTCAGCTCTTATAACGAGGCCGCCATGTACGATGATCTTAAGCAAGCTCGTTCTCATTACAAGGTGTTTGTGTCGGATGATGAGAAAGCTGAGCATTGTATTGAGTGTGGTGAATGCCTGTCCAAATGCCCGCAGGATATTCCGATCAGCAGCTGGCTGCCAGTGGTGGATGAAGTGCTGGCGGGTGAGGGCGATTATTTGTATTCGGTGTAGGGCCCAACCTGTGACCAAAAACTATATTTAGACTTTACACAAATCGGATGACGATAGACGGCTATACCTGGCATGTATAGCTGTCTATCATGTCAGGAATATGTGATGAACAACACGGTTCTATTTTTTGAGAATAAAAATAACGAGCAGCTGCCGGAAGAATTCCGAGATGAGGACATCCGCTATACAGAGAGTTTTGTGCAGTATATTCTTGAGCAGTATACGCACCCTGGCGATCTTGTCTTTGACCCGTTTGCCGGCTACGCAACCACGTTAATCGTTTGCGAGCAGCTCAATTGTGTGGGCTACGGCATTGAAGCGGATAGAGCCAGGTATGAATATGGATTGACCAAGCTCAAGAATAAGGATTTGCTTATCCATGGGGATTCCCTAAGACTTTCGGCATATGACATTCCCCCGCTTGATTTGATCCTGTTCTCTCCACCCTACATGAACCAGTCGTATGACCGAAATCCATTGCGCGGGGAGCTGCAACAAGAGGATTGCTATTCGAACTACCTCCAGGATTTGTTGGCAGTTGCAACAAGTGCGTGGCACATTCTCAAACCGGGCAAACACCTGATTGTCGAAGCTGCGAACCTGGAAAATGATTGGGGTGTGACCACCCTTGCCTGGGATATTGGCATTTTGTTCAAGGCACAATTCCCCTTTGTGAAAGAAAAGATACTGCATTGGGGCGGTGGGTATGGCTATGGTTATGACCACAGCTACTGTCTGATCTTTAGAAAAGATGGCTAATAAGTGGGCTCATCCAATTATCAAACGGGCTGTGCAATCAGCTCGTTTTTTGTTTGATCGAACACAGTTCGATTTAATTAATATGAGTGGCTTATGCTGTCCGTATTTTTAAAGTTGGGAAATAGTTGATATTTGCCACGTATAATGGGGGAGAGGTAGATGCCATGCCAAACAAAATCTTGATCGTAGATGATGAAATCAATATCGTTACCATGTTGAAACGCTTTTTTGAAGGCAGAGATTACTTGGTGATGACGGCAGCGGACGGCACGGAAGCCGTGAAGCAGGCAGAGCGGCAGCCGGACATCATCCTGTTGGATATTAATATGCCCACCATGAACGGTTTGGAGGTTTGCCAGCGAATCCGCTCGCATGTCTCCTGCCCGATCCTGTTCTTGACCGCCCGGATTGAAGATGCCGACAAGGTAAAAGGCTTTGCGGTGGGTGGGGATGATTATATTGTCAAACCGTTTTCTGTGACCGAGTTGGAGGCGCGGGTGGCCGCACACCTGCGCAGGGAATACCGGCGCAATGGGGAAAGCCGGGTAAAGTTTGAAGGCGAGCTTTCGATTGACTACGCGGGGCGATTGGTGACATATAAAGACCAACCTATTCCCTTTGTGAAAAAGGAGTTTGAGATCATTGAACTGCTTTCGCAAAATGCAGGACAGGTTTTTGACAAAGAACGCATTTACGAGCGGGTTTGGGGGTATGACAGCATGGGCGACAGCAGCGTGGTCGCCGAGCATATCCGCCGGATTCGGATGAAGTTTGCCGAGGCGGGTTGTAAATCCTATATCGAAACGGTGTGGGGATGTGGGTATAAATGGGTAAGATAAAACGCTTTTTCCTCGATTTGCCTTTGCGCACAAGCATGATCGTGTACATCATTGTGTTTGCGCTGATCGCTATCCTGTTGAGTCTGCTCACCATCCAATTCAGCCAGGAGCGGATCAACCAAATCTATACTTCGTATCCGGTGGGAGATACCCAATATTATCTGGCGAATGAAGATGGCGAGCTGTTAGAGCAATCGCCCAATGCTCGATTAGAGGTGCGTAATTACGGGGTGGAGGACTTGTTCAGCGAGGCAGACCGCCGGGCGATTGATGCGCTGCAACGGCTGTCTGCTTTTTGTGCCCCGGTTTACTCGGCTGTATGTTTACTGGGGGCAACTTATTTGTTTTATCACAACAAACTGCGCAAACCGCTCTCGCTTTTGCAGGCAGCACACGATAAGGTTTCGGGGAATGACCTGGACTTTTCTCTGGATTACGCCAGCAGGGATGAAATGGGGGAACTTTGCAGCTCGTTTGAAAAAATGCGGGCTTCGCTTGCGGAAAACAACCGGACAATGTGGCGGCAGATGGAGGCGCGCAAACGCCTGAATGCGGCCTTTGCCCACGACCTGCGCACCCCGCTCACCGTACTCAAGGGTTATGCCGAAATGCAGCAATTGGAGGAAAGGGACTCAGAAGTAAATACTGCCATGTCTTCCCAAATTCACCGGCTGGAACGCTATGTGGAAAGCATGAGCACGCTGCAAAAATTTGAGGACTTCTCATTGAACCCGACCGAAACCGACCTGATGGCTTTCGGGGCTGCGCTGGGGCAGGCGGCCGCCTTTATCTGTGAAGGGGCGGGAAAGCGGCTGTCCTTTCGGAATGAGGTGGGCAGCAAAACAGCCTGGATAGATCGAGAGGTGATCGCCCAGGTGGTGGAAAACCTGGTGTCGAATGCCGCCCGCTACGCAAAGGCGGAAGTGGAAATTGAGATCGGCGAGACAGGCGGGGTGGTGCAAATTGTGGTGATGGATGACGGCGAGGGGTTCCCGCCAGAGAGCTTGCGGAGAGCGACGGAACCTTACTTCAGCAGTGAGGTGGATAAAGATGCCCATTTTGGCTTGGGGTTGTACATCTGCAAGGTGCTGTGCCAGCACCACGGGGGACAGATTGCGGTGGAGAATACGCCGGGCGGAGGGCGGGTAACTGCCACGTTCCGAGAGATTGATCAGTTTTGATAGATAAAAAGTTGAAAAACATTTTCTAAAATCTCTTTAAACCAATAAGGAGATTTTTTTATGGAACTACGATTAGAAAGCCTGACCAGGCGATTTGGGGCGGTCACCGCGGTGGACCAGTTCTCATTGACGCTGACACAAGGTGTTTATGGCCTGCTGGGGGCGAATGGGGCGGGTAAGACCACGTTGATGCGTTTGATTTGCGGTATTCTCGACCCAGACCAGGGGGAAGTGCATTATAAGGGAATCAAGATCGGTCTTTTGGGGGAAGAGTATCGAGACGCTTTGGGATATTTGCCGCAGGACTTTTACGCCTATCCAGATTTTACAGCCGATGAGTTTTTGATGTACGTGGCTGCCCTCAAAGGGCTGACCAAGAAGCGGGCGCGCCAAAGGACGGATGCGTATCTTGAAACGGTGGGGCTTGCCAGGGTGAGGGATGAAAAGATCAAGACCTTCTCTGGGGGAATGAAGCAGCGGCTGGGCGTTGCGCAGGCAATGTTGAATAGTCCCCGCCTGTTGATCCTGGATGAACCTACGGCGGGTTTGGACCCAAAAGAGCGGGTGCGTTTCCGAAATTTGATCAGCACCTTTGCCAAGGATCGGATCGTGTTGTTGTCCACGCATATTGTGTCAGATATCGAGCATATTGCCAGCGAGGTGGTGGTGATGAAGGCCGGTAGGCTGCTGCACCGCGGCAAACCGGAAACGATCACTGCAGAGGTAGACGGATATGTGTGGGAATGTGTGATGCCCTCCAACCAGGTTGAGCAGGTCACCCTACAGTTCGATGTGAGCAATGTCCGCAATATTGAGGATGGGAAAACCGTGGTGCGCATTATCGCGGAGGAAAAACCCTTGCCGGATGCAAACACGGTGCAGCCCAGCCTGGAAGATTTATACCTGTTCTACTTTAAAGAGGAAGAAAAAAAATGATTGAACTGATTCGGTTTGAGATCAAGAAATTGCTGTCTAAGAAAATTGTGCTGGCCGGTATTGCGGCACTGGTGATTGTCAATGTGTTCCTTTTTGTAAATTATTCTCTGCCAAACATCACCGTTCTGACGGATAGGGAAACCAACACCTATGTGCAGGGAATGAAAGCGCTTGAACTGGATAGAGCAGTCACCGAGCGCTACGCAGGAAGGTTGACGGATGAAAAAGTGCAGGCCATGCTGGCGGAATTTGTGCCGCCGGAAGAGATTTTGAGGAGCATGGCCGCTTTTTCCTCAGGTTCGGGGACATTCAGTGTTGAAGTGAAATTCCACATGAATTCCTTGCAGGAAGCGGTGTATGCACATTTTGCCAACCCGGACGGCTCGTGGAACGGTTTGCGGGTGCAAGATGTTTTTGGGGATGCGGAAATCCAGGTGGGGTATAACACCGGGTGGCTGCGGACTTGCAGCTATATGATGCAGGTGGTGATCGGACTTGGCTTTTTGATGATCGTTGTTATGGTGCCTGTGTTTGCGGGCGAATATGGCGGGATGGACCGGCTGATCCTCACGGCAAAGTACGGCCGGACCAAGTGTATCGGGGCGAAGTTTGCGGCTTCTTTTTTGATTGCGTTTCTTGGGGCAGCTGCTTTCCTTGTGGTGAATTTTGGGATTGCTTTCCTCATTTTTGGCGCCGAGGGGCTGGATACCAATGTGGCTTTCAATGCCTTACGCAACTTCAAGCCGCTGCCTTATGAGATGACCACGCAGACGTTGATTGTGTATGAAGTGCTGCTGGCCTTTACCGGTATTTTTGCGGTCACCGCGGTGACGGTTCTTCTATCGGCTTTGACGAAAAATCCGTTCATCGCGTTGATCGCTGCATTGGTGGTGCATGTTGCCCCCGTGCTGATCCCGCTTTCGGCCTACAGCCCGCTGTTCAAATATGTTATGTTTTTCCCTATCAACCAGGGGCAGATGGTTGCGCTGTTATCGCTGGGTGATCTGACGGCAAGCGGGGTACAGTATGCGGCTTTGGCGGCGCCGGTTGTGTTGGTATTCTCGATTATCAGCTATCTGGTTTCCAAGAAGCATTTTTCGAGGCATCAGGTGGCCTGAGAGGGGAATTGGGAATAATGGAGGGGCCGGTCTCTAGGGCTTTCGCGGATAAATGAGAAGTTTCCTTGTTTTATGATTTATCTCTTGGAAGCTGAAGAAGCGCTGGATGCGATCCAGTCTGTGGCGCAGAGGACCCGGCGCTCGATTGCGGAGGGCGGCACCTGTATTACGCTGGTGATTACCGGGGTTGTCTGGTTGGTGGGATTCATGGCGACCCAGTTTTTACCCCAAGAGATTGTTGGGTACATCTGGACCGGGTTGACCGTGGTGGGCACCATTTTGGGGATTGTGCTCGGTTCGCAAAGGAGCAAACGCCTGCGCAGCGCGGCATCCACCCAAATGATGAGGTTGATTTTACGTATCTGCGTGATTTGCTGGACCTGACGGATGGCAACCTGGGCACCCAACTTCAACAATCCAACCTGCCCGACCGGATGAAGGTATGGGAGGCTTTAGACTTGTATGCTTCGTTCTACGAGCATACGGTGGACTGGGAAGAACTGCTGGTGGATTTGGGGCTGGAGGAAAAGCGCAATGCGTATTTTTCCAAGCTGTCTGGCGGACAAAAACAGCGCCTTTTCATTGCCCTGGCACTGCTGCACAACCCGCAGCTGGTCTTTTTGGACGAACTGGCCGCGCGAGCTGATGCCCGCTACGGTGGAAAAGATTTCGGCCTTCCTGCCCCTGACCTATGTGGTCAACCTGCTGCGCGGGTTGTGGATGGGGGAGAGTTGGGGGAACCACCTGATGGATGTCG
This sequence comes from Anaerolineales bacterium, assembly GCA_963675375.2. Taxonomy (GTDB): domain Bacteria; phylum Chloroflexota; class Anaerolineae; order Anaerolineales; family UBA11579; genus UBA11579. Next base: position 1,497,407 of record OY776212.2, read on the forward strand.
GTATCCTGGTGCTGATGTTGGTGGCAGGTTTGCTGATTTCGGTGAAGCTGTTCCGGTGGGAGTGAGCGAGGTTAAGCATTTAAGAGCCGCAATTTGCGGCTCTTTTTGTATCCCTCTGTGGGGAAATAGATTTCGAACGAAAGTATTTATTTAATGGTGTAATTTAGACAAATCAGCGGGACGAAAGGCTTCGAGCAGATTTCGGGATTTATTTCGTGAAAGAGCAAGCCGTTGTCGGTTACTCTCAAGTTTGAGGAACTGGTCTTGCACGACGATCCATAAAGTAGAGTGCGCGCCTTTCTAGTTAATCATTTACTTTATCTTTCAGAAAAAAATATGACTTTATCGATTGCCGTCTGTTTTGTTCAATAAGGCCATAATAAGTTCCTGTCGGAAACTTCTTGGTTTGAATTTCTTCCTCAAAATAATTGGGGAATTCGGCATTTTCTACAGCTTCTTTGAGCGAAAAATATAAATACTGCGGTTCATAGATTCTAATCATTTCATTGGATGCAAATGAACGTCCGTCTGGGTTATAGATCCAATATACCGTAATGGTTGCTTGATCTTTAGGAATCACAAATGCACATAAGTAAATTTCTTCCCATTGTTGCGGTGTAAACTTGTCTTGGGCTTCAGTTGGCTGTCCATTTTCATCTGGCCCTTTACAGATGAATACCTCTGATATTTCAGCATCTTCTTCAAATCCAAAAATCCAAATTTCTCCTTGATTAGTCTGAATGGCAAGAAATACACAGGACAATGCAATTCCAGCTATAAGGATTATTAGAAGAACTTTCTTAAGTTTTTTCATTAATTTCTACCAAATTTCAATCCGCCCACACAAAGATAGACAAATCCCACAAGGGTAGCAGAGCATATCTATATTGCATAATAATGCCTGTTGGTATTATATCTGCAATATTTCTCTAAGGCTCTTTTTCTGGCATTTTGTGCCCTCTGATCTATCCTAGTCGTAGTATCTGAATAGCGTAGAATTTGGGTATCAACTCAGACGATTGCGAAGCAATCATTGGGCGAACGTAGTTCACCGAGTTCGTTCTTGAGCCAATATGGATGTAGGAAAGGTGGTGAATTTTCTTTTTTATCCCTCCCTCACTGCCTGCGACTCGGACGATTGCTGCGCAATCGTTGGGCGAACGCAGGTCGCCATGTTCGTTCTTGCTCAATACAAAATATATAAGAAAGGTGGTGAATTTGCTAAAAGCAAATTCACCTGAATCAAAAGAGCCGCAATTTGCGGCTCTTTTGATCATACCCCCACTGCGACTCGAACGCAGGTCTCTTGCTCCGGAGGCAAACGCTCTATCCACTGAGCTATGGGGGCATAGCAATCGGTTTTTCCCAATTGCACGCGGTATTATACCCTAACTTTGGTACGGGCGGTTTGATTTTTTCAGCATTTTTTCTATTTCTGCGTCTAATTGGGCCACCCGTTCGGGCTGGCTGGCAGATAGTTCGTGCAGCTCCTGGGGGTCTTCCATCAGGTTGTACAGCTCGTAGTACGGCTGGCCTTCCAATTGTTCGTACCCCTGGTAGCGGGTCAGTTTGTAGCCTTCGTGCAGCACCATCATGGTGCCCGCCGAAACCGGCTGGGGGTAGTGGGTGGTGGCGGCGTGCACCATAAAGTACGGCTGGTGGGCAAAAGGCGCCGAATCGGCAAAAGGCGGCAGCACACCCCCTTCCACGCTCTCTGGGGCTGGTGTGCCTGCCAGATGCAGCAGGGTGGGCAGTATATCTAGAGCGGTGGTGACTTCGGTGATGTCCACTCGCCCTGTCTGTCCGGGTAGAAACAGGTACAGCGGCACACGGATCACCGGTTCGTGCAGGGTGGCTTTGCCGTGATGGACAATGCCGCGCTCGAACATTTCGCCGTGGTCGGAGGTGAGTACCACCAGGGTGTTCTCCAGCGCGCCGGCTGCTTCCAGAGCGGTGTACAGGCGGTGGAATTCGTCATCTACATAGCGCAAAAAATTGTCATAACTTTGGCGTTGATCGAGCAAAAATTTGCGGGTATGTCCTTCGGTGAGGATATGTTTGGGCTTCCGGGGAAATTCAGCGCCATCATCGGCAAACGTGCCGGCAAATTCTGCCGGAGGGCGGTACGGGGAGTGGGGCGGCATGAGGTGGAAGTAGCCTAAAAATGGGGTGGGGTATGTACCCGATTGGTCGATGATGAAATCGGTGGCATCTTCCAGAATAAAGTAATTGTCTCCCCCGGCAGCGGGCAACCCGCCTGGGAAGAGGTCCTGGTAGGCTGCTGTGATGCGTTCGATTTTGCGTTGGTGCCATTTCTCGTAGATTTTGGAAAGCAGCAGCGAGTTGCTGGGGGTATCCACCAGGATCTGATCCTGGGATAAAAAGGCGGTGTCGTAATCTTTGCCAAACAGGGCGTTGAACAGTTCGGATTTGTTGAGGAACAGCGAATGGCGCGGGATGAGGTTGTCAATATAGGCGGAGAATTGGTTGAGCAGGGTATTGGCGTAGTTGTTATGGGTATAGGCGATTGTGTGATAGCCGCTGCCTTGAAAGAGGCTGAACAGGTTGGCGTTTTCCAGGGAGGCAATCACTTTGCTGTTCCCGGAAAAAGCCCGGTGGGTTTGGGCGGCGGTCCCGGTCAGCAGGGAGGCGGTGCCGGGTGTGGTGAAGTTCCCGCCGGCATAATGGTTGTGGTACACAATCGCTTTTTCTGCCAGCTTGTTTAGGTGCGGCATGGTCTCGCGCGGGTAACCGGCAAAATCCAGGTGGCAGGCGCTCCAGGAGTCGTAGACCACGAAGAGGACATTCAGCGGTTGGGTTTGCAGCGCGCTGCGCATAGGTAAAACACTTAATCTATTTGAGGTCAGCGCGGCGGAACCCAGCAAGGATAGTTGGAGGAATTCTCTTCGGGAAAGGTTTTTGGGAGACATAAGGTTCTTCTCTACCTGTCAGAGGTTGCGGATGAGCACCACCAGCACGCCGACCAGGTCAAAGCCGATCAACAAGGTGGTCAGCACTGCGGTGCGTTCTAAGAGGGCCTGAAAGCGGGCGCTGGCTTGTTCTTTACGCACAAAACCAAACATGGGCAGGGCAATCATCGCCAGCAGGGAGACAGCACCTAACCCGACCAGCAGATAGGCCCAACGCAGGGGGTGGCCGGTGGCGAACAGCCAGGCGACCAAACTATCAATGCTTTCTATCGGCAGGGAAGCAAGCAGTTCCCCCACGCCAGCCCAAAAGGCCAGCATCCACCCGGCCCAGGAGAGGATGGCAAGCAGTTGTTTGTCTTTCCAGGCGGCTGGAGTAAAGAGGCCCAGCAGCCACAGCAGTCCAAAGACAGCCGCGCTTTCCAGCAGGGCAAAAGCCAGTGAGTAAGCCGCGTAGCCGAAAGCGTCACCGGCATTCGTGCGGGCAGTGATCCACTCGACATCTTTAAATATCTGGTACACCGTCCATATCTGGAAGGGGAAAGCCACTGCCAGGAACAGGCTCAGGGTTTGCTGTAAGGTGAGTCTGCGCGGGTAGCTTTTTAGGTGCTGCCAGAAGGGTGCGAAAGAATTATTCATCATAAAAGCCAATGGGATATGCGGTAATCTAACAGGCATTCTACCATGACGGATATTGCCAAATCTGTGTGTTAGATAAGAAATTTGGGGGTGGATGAATAGGGGGCAAGCGGTAAATAAAGCCTGTGCCTATCTTTGAGCACAGGCTTGGAATATAGCCGAATGTGTTCGTTGGCGTTACCCGGCTTTTAACCCGGCAACCTGGTCGAGGATGGAGAGCAGCACATGTAAATTAGGCACTGCCCCGGCGGTGGCTGTCGCTCCGCTGAACCAGCCGCCGTCTTTCTTTTTGATCGAGAGCATCCCTTTGTTGATTCCGACTTCGGCGATTTCCTCCCAGGCGTATTGTTTTTTGCCAATGGTGATACCGTGCGCTTTTTTGATCGTGACCGGGCCGAAAGCCACCGGGTTGCCGCTGTTGTAGGCGGCTGCCAGCCGTTGGTAGCGGATTTGCAGGCTGTGGGACTGCACCTGGTTGTAGATCGCCTCCACTTCTTTGAATACATCATTAATTACCAGCTTGCTGCCCTGCGCTTTGACCAGGGTGTAGGTGTGGGTGGTGCCGGTGTAGATGCCGTTGGTGTAGTTGCGCACCACATTGGCATACACTTCCTGAATCTCTTCCCATTTACAGGTTTGCACCCCTTTGCGGTCTGAATAGGCCAGCCCGTTCTCGTAGATCACCACGGCTTTTTTTCGGCGGTTGTACACGCTCCACACAAAGAGCAAGCCGAACAGAAAAGCCACCGCTGCCCCGATCAGCCAGGGGAGCAGGCTTTGCAGCAAGGCCGGCAGGGTAAACTGCCCCCAGCCTATCCAGCCCAGGTAGAGCGCATACACCAGGGCGCCGCCGCTGCCCAGAAAGAAGAGGCCGCCAAAGATGAGGTTGAGCACGATAAAGGTTTTGGACTTATAAACCCCTTGCGGGGCACCCATGCCCATCAGGTTGCCAAACTGTTGTGGAATTTGAAGAGCGGTTGTATTCATCAGAAACCCTTTCCTAAGAGAGTGTTTGTGTCGGCGTTGTGGATTCTAAAATTATAGCCAGGGAACGAGAATGGGGCTACCCTGGCGGGGCTTTTTTATCAAAATTGTTATCCTAACCTACCAAAAATTTAGCCCGGTTATGGGCGCGCCATTGGTATAATCCGCCCTTGCGAGGTGTATGTGGTGTTGATTACGGAACAAAAATAAATTGACTGTAGATTTTCGTAACTCGGTGATTATGATGAAAACCGGACTTTTATTGATCAATTTGGGGACGCCAGCGGCTCCCACGGAAGAATCCGTGCGAGACTATCTGGCAGAATTTTTGAGCGACCCGTATGTGGTGGACTACCCGGCCTGGATGTGGCAGCCGATCCTTAACCGGATCATCTTAAAGCGTCGCCCGGCGCGCTCTGCCCGTTTATATGCCAAAGTATGGCAGGAAAAGGGTTCGCCGCTGTTGTTCTATACCGAGGCGCTGGCCGAAAAGATGGCCGAAAAACGCCCCGAGATGGCCGTTGCTGTCGGGATGCGCTATGCTCAGCCTTCGATTGCACGCGCATTGTCCGCATTGCACGCGCAGGGTGTGGCGCACCTGATCGTCTTCCCGCTTTTCCCGCAGTACAGCGAAACCACCACCGGCACGGCACTGGCACAAACCAGGGAATTGCTCTATGCTGCATCTTTTCAGCAGGTCAGCTACATCAACGATTACCATGACCACGCGGCCTATGTGCAGGCTGTGGCGGACAGCATCCGCGCTGTTTGGGCGCAGCACGGCCAACCTGCCAAAACGCTCTTTTCCTATCACGGCATTCCCGCCCGCTATGTGACCCGCAAGGGCGAGCCGTATTTGGACCAATGCCATGCGACCAGCAAACTGGTTGCCAAAAATTTACAGCTGGCTGAGGATGCATATGTGGTCGCTTTCCAGTCCCGTTTTGGACCGGAAAAATGGTTAACCCCCTACACGGACGAAACGTTGACCGCTTTGGGGAATGAAAAATGCCCCAGCCTGCAGGCGGTTTGCCCCGGTTTTGCGGCTGACTGCCTGGAAACCCTGGAAGAGATCGCCCAAGAGGGCAAATTACAATATGCGGAAGCGGGCGGGCAAAACTTCCATTATGTGCCGGCGCTCAATGATGCGGATGCCCATGCGGAAGCGCTGCTTCAGATCGTGGATGATGCTGTATCGCCAGCATGAAAAAGGGGCGTAAAATTCCTGCAAATTTATCAGCAACCCTTTTCCTCTTGGGAGAGATTGTGGTAAAATGTCCTGCGCTTATGGAGAGGTCGCATAGTCTGGCCTAGTGCGCACGCTTGGAAAGCGTGTATACCGAAAGGTATCGAGGGTTCGAATCCCTCCCTCTCCGCCTGATACGCCCGGTTCTGCCGGGCGTTTTTGTCTTAAACCAAAACCCCCAGAGTTTCTAACAACCCTGGGGGTCTGTAATTAAAATTGATTGTGAATTGTTTTCTAGTTGCTCAATTCCAGGTTGCCCGCGCCTAAATTCACGCGGATGGTGAGCAGCGGGCCGTCGCCGGCCAGCGAGTAGGTGCTGGCGCCACCGGCCCAATCGCCATGGATGTTCACATTGGCCAGGATGCCATCTATGTTGAGGGTGGTGTATGTCCCGGCAGGCACGATGATATGTACATTGCTCAAAGCAGCATCAATCTCTACGGTGGCATCTCGCGATAAGCCGCCGGAAAAGTCCAGGGTGTAATTCCCTGCGCCGCCTCTGAAAGTCATCAGGCTGAAATTGGCGTTCCCCAGGTTGGTTAGTTTGCAGTCGGATGCTCCGGTGGTAAAGGTGAACTCGCTCATCGTGGTTGCGTTGGGGGTATCAAAATTCACTTTCGTGCTGGCCGCCCCGCTGAAAATATCCACCTTTTCCAGGTTTAACCCACCCAGCTCAATCTCTCCTTCAAAAGCCCCGGCGCGGATATCCAGTTCCATCGGCTGGCTGCCAAAAGCAAGGTCCCATTCATTCTTCACCTGGTTTACGTTAGGCAGTCCGCCCAGTTCGAAGTCGAAGGGATCCTGTTTGAGGGTCACTTTGCTGCCGGTGGTTGTGACTTGGGGTTCAACCCCATCCACATTGTAGGTGGCGGTACCGCTGATGATCCCATCCGTGCTGCCGGGGTTAATGATCAATTTTCCGGCGCCGAACTCCAGCAATACATCTGCGGTGGTGTCGCTGCTGGGACCAGAGATGAGGATTTCTTCGGTGCGCAGGTCCCCAATCTCAATAGCGGCCTCCGGCATGGTCAGGGTGATTCCGCATGCCAGGGTTGATAAAGCTAAAATCATCGTCATGGCGATGAGCTGCATTTTCCGATTCATTGTACAAACTCCTTGGTTGCAAAACACGTGCTTTCTTAAATAATAATACGAGTCAGGGGGAATTTCGTCGCGAATTCTAGAATGTCAAAAATGGGATTGCTGCTGCGGCTGTCACTGCGCCCCAGCCCAACAAAGCGCCTAGCACCCAACCGGCCAATACGTCCGAGACGTAATGCACGCCGATGGCTACCCGCGCAATGCCGACCAGCGGCCCCCAAATGATCAGTAGTATCCCCAGCCAGGTGGGCGCAATTGCCAGCGAGATAACCCCCAGCATGATCGAGCGGGCGGCGTGCCCGGAAGGGAAAGAGTGCGGATCTGTTTTGCGGTAGATTTGCCCCAGGTCGCCTTCGGGGCGCTGCCGCCGGATGGTGAACTTGATCCCCAAAACGACCGTTGCGCCGATACCGACGGAAAGCAGGCAGATGGCTGCCCAGGTTTTATAGATTGGTGCGCCAAAGATGATCACGATGACCAGCAGCACACCCCAGTACCAAGAGTCTCCGGTGTGTCCCCATAGTATAGCTAACTGGCGCAGCGGGCCGGGCCGTTCGGCCACCCGCAGTTTTTCAGATATTTTTGCATCTGCTTCTAAGATTTGTTCAAAGGACATGATGGGCAAAAGTATACTGTATGGCGGGTGAATCGTCTATGTGGAGGTTATTTTGTTGGGTGGTTAGGTAGTTATGTGGTTGGGTGGTTGAGTGGTTATGTAGTTGGGTTGTCAGGATGCCTGAAATTTCTAATCTACGGTAGCGGCGAGGTTTCCTCGCCCGCCATATGCGAGAAAGATGAGGTGCGAATTTTGGGTACAAGGTATTGCCTCTCTATTTTGCCCCACCCGCAAGGTATATTTTGAAAAAGCCACTCAATCGGCCCTCCCCAATTTGGGGAGGGAAACAGGCTCGTTGACTGCTGAGGCGCTAATCGGGGTGGGGCATGATAACCACCATGAAGCAAGTTCAGTAGTTTTGTCAATGATTTCCTTCTGGACGTAGCGGCGAGGTTCCCTCGCCAAACCCCAATCGGCGGGCGTACCCTGGTACGCCCCTACGAGTAGACAGCTAGTAATAGTTATAAACTAACCTTGTCCGAAAATTCTTGTAGTAGCTGTTTAGCTGGTCTGCTTACCTTCTATATTTTTGCCTCACCCACAGTGTGGAAATAATACAATCACTCAATCAACAGGCTCGTTGACTGCTGAGGTGCCAATCAGGGTGGGGCAAGATAATCACCGAGATGCAAGTTTGATAATTTCTGTCAATGATTTCCTTCTGGACGTAGCGGCGAGGTTTCCTCGCCAAACCCTAATCGCCGGGCGTACCAGGGTATGCTCCTACGGATAGATCGCTATAAATAGTTACAAACTAATCTCGTCCGAAAATTCTTGTAGTAGCTGTTTAGCTGGTTTGCTTATCCTCTATATTTTTGCCCCACCCACAGTGTGGAAATAATACAATCACTCAATCAACAGGCTCGTTGACTGCTGAGGCGCTAATCGGGGTGGGGCGAGATAATCACCAAGATGCAAGTTCGGCAATTTCTCTCAATGATTTGATTCTTTCAGGTGGAAAATTGCATATCGGGAGGTTTCCTCGCGGGTGATGCAAAATAGTCCAATCTATCGTAGGGGCGAGGCCTGCCTCGCCCGCCAATTGCGAGAGAAATGAGGTGCGAATTTTGGGCACCAGGTGTTCCTCTCCATGTCAGCGTACTATATATCGGTTCCCTCGCCAAACGCCATTCAGCAGCCCTCGCGGGGGTGTTTCCCCGTGTGGGATGGGGGTAAATCCTAATACGGCATTTGCGCCTCTCTTCCTACAATAGACTCACAATAAGCGAATTTATTTATAAAAGGAGAGACTATGTCATTTGAACAATACCATGAACCCCCAGAAGAACTCAGCCAGGAAACCCGCACCTTTGCCCGTTTGATCGTATCCCTGGTGGAAGAAGCAGACGCCATCAACTGGTACGAACAGCGCATCAGCGTTGAAAAAGACAAAGAAGCCAAAGAAGTGATGACCCACGCCCAGGAAGAAGAAATGATCCACTTTGGGATGGACCTCGCGTTTGTGCTGCGCAAGAAGCCCAAATGGGAGAAAGTGTTGAAGAACATTCTCTTTAAAGAAGGCAACCTGGTGGAGCTGGCTGAAAAAGCGGAAGATAAAGCCGTACATTAATCCAGCCTGACCTAAACTGTCAGCGGATACCTGCGGATGGGGATGGCAATAGAGCGAATAATCGGTCGTCAGATTACTCTGATTACGAGACGGATTATCCTTGCTCTTGACACCGACCCTGTCCCGCGGTATCCTCTTGTGCGCCTGGGTGGGTCCGGCGCGGCGGAAATTTGTGAACCTCGTCAGGTCCGAGAGGAAGCAGCGATAAGCAAATCTTTCTGGGTGCCGCCGGGTTGCCTGCCCAGGTTTTTTATATCTCATTGTCAGACAACTATACGCTTTGTAAACCATTTCCTCACCCCCATTTTCTGATACAATCGAACCAATGAAACGCTCTACCCGAACCTTTATTTTGGTTGCCGCCCTTGCAGCTGCCGCGCTGGCAGTCTTCTTTTTCTTCCCTGCCAGCAAGACCGTGACCCTGGAAGTGCTGGGGCAGCCAATCACCATTAACACGCGTGCCCGCCAGGTGAGCGGTGTATTGGATGAAGCCGGGATTGTGCTGGCCGAAGGGGACGAGATTGTTCCCCCGCCCGATACACGCCTGAAAGACGGGCAAACTATTGTGCTCTCTCCTGCCATCCAGGTGAACATCTGGGTGGAAGATTCCCTGACTACTTTAACCACAACCGACCATATTCCCGCAGCGTGGCTTGCCCAAGCCGGTATTGCCCTGGGTGAGAACGACAAAATATTGGTCAACGGCGAAGTGCAGCCGCCCGACCGGATCGTGCTGTACCAGGATGAGGTCACGGTAGAGGTGCAGCGAGCGCATACCATTACCGTGCAGCGTGGCGAAGAACAATGGACGCTTCATTCTCCCGCAGCCAGTTTGGGGCAGGCTTTATGGCAGGCCGGGATCACCCTTTCGGAATCGGATTTGCTTACCCCCCCGGCCGAAACACCGCTGACCGGAAATATGACCGCCCGCATTACCCCCGGACGCCAGATCACCGTCTCGGCGGATGGTGAAACGATCACCGCTGCTACTTCGGCAAAAACGGTGGGCGCCGCGCTGGCTCAAATCGGGCTGCCGCTCCAGGGGTTGGATTACAGCCAACCGGATGAGGACGACCCGCTCCCGGAGGATGGGCATATCACCGTGGTGCGCGTGCAGGAAGAGGTGGTCATCAACCAGGAAACGATTCCATTTGAAACCCAATTTACTGCTCTGGCAGATGTGGAGATCGATAATTACAAAGTCTCCCAGGCCGGGCAGGTAGGCCTGAAAGCCCAACGCCAGCGGGTGCGCTACGAGAACGGCGAGGAAGTCTCCCGCGAGGTGGAAGATGAGTGGGTGCTGCGCGACCCGGTGCCGCGTATCGAAGGATACGGCACCAAGATTGTGGTGCGCACGGCAGATACCCCGGACGGCCCGATTGAATATTGGCGCAAGGTTGAGATGTATGCCACTTCGTACTCCCCCTGCAATTCGGGAGCCGACCGCTGCTACCCCTACACATCGTTGGGGTACAAAGTGCAAAAGGGGGTTGCTGCGGTGATCTATGACTGGTTCATCCCGATGGGCAACCATACGGTGTATGTGACCGGCTACGGCCCGGCTGTGATTGCGGATGTGGGCGGCGGAATTCCCGGCACCCATTGGATCGACCTGGGCTATTCAGATGAGGATTATGTCCCCTGGAGCCAGTATGTCACTGTATATTTCACCACGCCGATCCCGCCGGAGAGTGAAATCCTCTACGTGCTCCCCTATAAATAGGGAGGGAATTTAAGATGAAAAATCGTCCTGGCCTTTGGTTAATCATTGTTGGCAGCTGTATGCTGGTTGTGGTGACGTTAATGATCGCTGTGCCGCGCTTGCAGGCCTTTTGGCAGCAGCCGCTTGGCCCCAGCTTAGGGTTTGAGGATACGCCTACCCCCGATCCGCTGGCAATTTTACCCACTGACACGTCCGTGGTGGAACCAACCGGCGCACAGGTGATTGTGCTGGACAGCAACCCCACCCCCACTTTGCCGCTGCCCAATGCGACCCCCACCGCGATTGTGCTGCCGACCGAAACGCCCAACCCGGTGTGCGGGAATGTGGGGCAAATGATCGTTTTAGCTATCGGGATCGATTACCGCCCCGGCACCTATACCTATGGCCTGGCCGATGTGATCCGCCTGGTGGTGGTTAATTTTACCGAACCGCGTGTGGCCGTGTTGGCCTTCCCGCGCGATTTGTGGGTGGAAGTGCCCGGCATCTCCAGCCATTACGGCATCACCCACTCCAAGCTCAACCAATCCTATTTTTACGGCACTCCGGCGATGGGCTATTACGACGGCCCCGGCGGCGGCGCCGGATTGCTGGCGCGCACGATTGACCAAAATTTTGGCGTGCAGGCCGAACATTATGGCGTGGTCAATATGAACGTGCTGATTGAAATGATCGATGCTATGGGCGGGGTGGATATTTATTTGTATGAGGGCATTGATGCCCGCGATAACCCCGAATCGGAAGATGAATGGAAGATTTACCCGGCAGGGTGGAACCACCTGGATGGCAAGCGCGCCGTGTACTATGCGCGTATCCGCCACCTGGATAGTGTGTTTGGGCGGATGGATCGCCAGACCGAAATCTTGTGCGCTATCAAAAACAAGCTGCTCAGCCCTTCGACGGTGATGGGGATTCCCGACATGATCACAGCTTTTATTGACAACGTGCTTACCGATCTCAGCCCAGAGCAGCTCAGCCAATTTGCCTGCCTGGCGCCTCAGCTTTCGGGAGAGAATATCGTCTTTGCCCGCTTCCCGGAAGATGAGCTGACCGGCAAGTCGATCAAGAACCCGAATACGAATGGCAATGAATTCATCTGGGATGCGGATTACAATCAACTGCGTACCTACGTGTCCGAATTTATGGCCGGTACCTGGCCGCCCGCCCCCGACCAGACTGAACCCGATGATTCCCACGCCGGTGAGACGCAGATGCTCTGCCCGGTATACCCCGACCGTTAGGAAACTGATGACTGATACCCCTTCGATTAAACAATTATTGAAACAATATGATCTCAAACCGCAAAAGGGTTTGGGGCAGAACTTCTTGATAGATGAAGGTGCACTGGCTCGTGTGGTAAGCGCGGCCGGGATTGGGCCGGAAGATACCGTACTGGAGATTGGCCCCGGCCTGGGCAGCCTGACCCATTTGCTGGTTAACACCGCCCGGCGGGTGGTGGCGGTAGAGCTGGATATGCATTTGGTGGCTGCTTTGGAAGACATTTTCAAGGATACGCCCAATCTGGAATTGGTCGCCGGAGATATTCTAGAGGTGAACCTCAACCAGTTGTTCACCGAGCCGGGGTACCTGGTGGTTGCCAACATTCCCTATTACATCACCTCCGCACTCATCCGCCACCTGCTGGAAGCGCAAAACCCGCCCCAGCGGCTGGTGCTTACCGTGCAGAAAGAAGTCGCCCAGCGCATTTGCGCCGCGGTGGGGTCGCTTAGTTTGCTGGCGCTCAGCGTGCAGGTGTACGGCCAGCCGAAGATCGCCGACCGTATTCCGGCGGGTGCTTTTTACCCGGCGCCCAAGATCGACTCGGCGGTGGTGCGCATTGATCTGTACCCGGAGCCTGTCGTGCCCCGCGAACGTTTAGACCTCTTTTTCCGCCTGACCAAAGCGGGCTTTTCGCAAAAGCGCAAGACGCTGCAAAATTCTGTCTCTGCCGGGATGCACTGGGATAAAGAAGAAACTGCCCGATTACTGAACGAAGCGGGTATCGAACCGCAGCGGCGCGCCCAAAACGTCAGTCTGGATGAGTGGGTACGTTTGGTGGAAGTGGTAGCGGCTTAGCTGTTTCCCTATAAAATACGGCTTCTCTCGATGGGGTAAAATGGGGGCTTGATTGCCTCGATTGGAAAGAGACAGGTCTCAGTAAGTCAATTACTTGGTTGAATTAAAGGTATTTACTATGAAGAAACGCACTGTACTGTGGGGGGTGAGCATCCTCGTACTTTTGTTGGCGGCAGGCTGTGCCGGCGGCGCAACCCCTGCCGCACACACAGTTGAGGCGTACCTGGAAGCCTTTGCGGCGAAAGATGAAGCGGGACTGCATACCTATATTTGCAGCGATTACGAATTTGAAGCTTTTTTAGAATTTGATTCCTTTGCCCTCTCCGAAACTACCCTGGAAGATGTGGCCTGCCGGGAAAGCGGCGCTTTTGAGGGCGGGGTAGAAGTGACCTGCACGGGTTCGATCCGGGCGGGGTATGGGGGCGAGGGTACCCAGTTTGATCTGGCCGAACGTGTTTACCAGGTGATTGAAGAAAATGGAAACTGGTTGGTGTGCGGTGAAGAAACGCGTCCTTAGCTTTTTAGCCGGGATCGGGCTGCTCATGGCTGCTGCGGGCTGCAGCGGGCAGGGTACCGCGTATGGCGTGGCGGAAAGTCCGGCAGCGACCGCATTACCCACCCGGCCAACCGCTGCGAATGTGCAGCCGACCCAGAGGTTGACCGGCATGCCCCCAACAAAGACAGCCAGCCCGACCAAGACCGTATCGTCCACCGTCACCCCGCTGCCGCTTTCTAATGGTTTAGCGCCGGAGGACTGGATGGCGTGGCCGGTGATGCCGGTTGTGACCCAACATGTGCAGGAAATTTACGCCTTGGGGCAGTCGTTGGGGCGCGACCCGCAGGCTTTCTCTATATTTGGAGACTGCCAGAGTGTGCCGGAGGAATTTTTAGGGCTATATGTGAAAAACTCGGCTGCCTACCGCCAGCTGCCGGAGGAACTGCAAGCCACGGTGGATTATTTTTACGGTTCGATGAACCGGGAAAGCCCGACCGTCAAACCGGGGACCACCACAGGCGCGCTGCTGTGGGAAGACTGGCACGAACAGGAATACGGCTGTGTGTTGGGGGAGACCCCGGTGGCATGCGAGATTCGTTTGCATAACCCGGCTTTTGTGATCATCACCGTGGGTACGCATTACGAAGACCGCAACTACCGCTATTTGCAGATCATTGTGGAGGATTTAATGGCGCAGGGGGTTGTGCCCGTGTTGGCTACCAAGGCCGATAACCGGGAAGGTGACCATCGCATCAATGCAGATATCGCCCAGTTGGCAGTCGACTATGACCTGCCGCTGTGGAACTGGTGGGCGGCGACTGCCGACCTGCCCGACCACGGCCTGGAGACCCATAAAGGGGAAGAATATTTGGGTAAAATTTATTTCAACGAGGAAGTCAGAGACCGCCACCGGCTGAACGCGTTGCAGGTGATCTATACGCTTTGGCAGGCAGTTGCGGAATGAACGGCTTTATAAAATAAAGGGGATGATAAAAGGGGTTCGGGCGCGGTAGTGCTGGTAATCTTTTCCAAACATTTGAGACAGTTTGCGTTCTTCAAAAATGGCACCAATGAGAATATAGACGGTAAGGGCGGCATATAACAGCGCCAGGTTGCGGGTCATAACGGGCGTTAACCAGATGAACAACAAACTGAAGGTGTACAGCGGGTGGCGCACCACACGGTACAACCCACCGGTGTACAGCCTTTCTTTTCCGGCCAATCCAAATGCCTGGCTGATGCCCACAAACTGCATCGCCCCGGTCTTCATCACACTGTAGGCCAGCAGCGCCAGCGAGAGCAGCTGCACCAACACGGTGAAGGCTACCCACGGGCTGGGGATGGTGTACAAACGTTGGTCGGGGATCAGGAAGGTTAGAGCCAACACCGGCAGCAGGGTAAGGATGGCAAACACACTGTAAAACAACCGGTAATATCGGTTTGCCATCTCACCAAAGATGCGGTTTACCAGCCGCTTGAAAGGCAACGAGGCCATCACCGAATGGATCAGGCCGTAGATGCCAGCTGCTGCCGGTATGACCCAGGGAGAAAAGGAAAGGTTAGGAATCTCCATAATGATTAGACGTGCGGACGGTGTAAGATATTACCAAATGCGAATAAGTGAATAATTAGGATCGTTTACCGGCCGGAACCGGCGTCCCCGGACTGGTTCAGCCGGGCGGCATATTTTGCCAGCACTTTCTCTAAGGCGGTTTCCAGGTCTACCCCGGTGGTGTTTGCCAGACAGACCAACGAGAAGAACACATCGGCCAGCTCTTCTTCCCAGGCGGGCGTTTGGGTGTAGGGTTGGGCGCCATACTGGCTGCCTTTGAGCATTTCTTTGGCGACTTCTCCCAACTCGGAGACCATGTCCAGCAGGCGGGCTTGTTCGCTGGTTTCCAGGTTGTGCTCGGCAGTGAAGCGGGACACGCGGCTTTGGATGTCTTGTAAAGTATCCATTTACAAATTCTCCTCGTCCCAGCTTTTGCCCTGGGCAAACATCACCCCTTTGATAAAACCGCGGGCGCGCTCGGTGTTGGGGTACGCCTGGTTGACGGTTTGCCAGAATTGGGCGCTGTGGTTGGGGTGCAGGCGGTGCGCCATCTCGTGCACAATGACATAATCGACCACCCACTGCGGCCAATCGCGGATCTCTTCGCTGATGCGGATATGCCCGTCGGTGGGGCCGCCGGTTGTGCAGGAACCCAGGCGGGTTTTCATCGGCGGTACCCAGCGGATGGCCTCCCAGGAGATTTTGCCGTCGAAGCAGGTACGGTTGAGGTAGGTGGCGCGCGCTTGCAGGTCTTGGTCGGTGCGGCGTTTGGCGGTCTGTTTGTTCTTTTCCAGCTGGGCGGTGATGTTCTCCAGCAGCTTGGGCAGCTGGGCTTTGGGCATCCGGTTGGGGATGCGCACCAGCAGGGAACCGTCTGGTTCGCGCTGCCAGCGGGCTGTTTTTTTCAGGCGTTTATCGCGCCGGATGGTGACGGGCAGCTGTGTGCCGTCTTTTAGTTGAAGGGTGTCAGAGTGTTGGGACATAAGCAGCGGGTTTTAGCGGCAATTATTCAGCGTCCTTCTTTTCTTTAGGCCCCATGCCCACCCAGTTGATCTCTAATCCGGCCACAGCCCACAATCTCTCGGCCAATTCTCCGGTGTGCTGCATCAGGTGGCGGATATTGTAGAGTTGCAGTTCTAGCTTATTGAAGGGCAGCCAGTAAAAGCCGGATTCGCCTTCCAAATCGATGGCATCTACCATCTCGTCTACCCGGTCAGACAGGTATTGGTGATATTCCAGGATTTCTTCTTTGGTGTAGGGCCGTATGGGTTCGTGGGTCTTGGAAAGTTCCAGGCTGGTGGCTTCCCGGCGGTGTTTGGGCCAGGGTTGAAACGCCTTTTCGCTGGAATGCAGGTAAAAATGCGTGTAAAACAGGCCGTGGTAGGCAATGTGCCAGTATTTGTTCTTTTGGGCGGGATTGTTCCATAGATTGGGCGGACAGGCGGCAACCGCCTGGCGCAGCATTTCCAGGCTGGCATGGTACTGGGATTTGATCACGGTTTTTGTATCCATATGCACCTTTCTTCTTTTTCCCGGACGATATTCTGTTGGATTAAACTGAGTTTCGTTTAATCAAATTAATAACAAGGATGATTTTATATTGTAAGGAACAAATTTAATTTTGGGGGTCACTCAGTATGATTGTACCCGGAATGAGCGTTTTGGATGAACAATTAGGTAGATTTATTGTAAAATGAAATTAGCTTCCCATATTTTTTAGTCGAAAATAGTTAGGTCTGTTCTAATCCGTTGGAGGAAAAATGAAGACCCAAACGAAATTATTTTTATTTCTCAGTATTTTATTGTTGACCTCATTGGCTTGCGCCACAGTCACACGCGTGTTGGATGGCAATTCGCCGCTGGACATTGAGACGTTTACCAACGACGAGCCGATTCAGGTGGAAGAAAACCAACCTCAAGAGAACGCCCCCGGCCCAGGGATCACGGTGGGCGAAGAGCAGCCGGTAGAAGAGGAGCCGATGGAACACCAGGGGAGCACCACAGAGATGGTGGGGGATGTGTCGGTCACTACTGCGGGCATGGCAGATGCCCTGGAAGTTTCCAAGCTGAATTGGGATCAAGATGACTACGGGTATATTTATGTGGTGGGGATGTTGAAGAACACCGGAAGCGAAGACCTGGAATTTGTGGAAGTTCAGGTCAACCTGCGGGACGCAAACAATAACATGGTGGCGACAGCCAGCGGGTATACTTCGATGGATATTTTACGAGCCGGGGAAGATTCTCCCTTTATCGTCTCTTTCTACGAGCCGCCCTACGATGATTGGCAGGGGATGGAGATATTCATCCAGGCAGATCAGAACGAATATTTCGAGTCCTATTCCGACCTGGAAGTGATCAACCTGGAAACGGCTGTGGATGATATATATTATGTGATTAATGGAGAAGTGCAAAACACGGGCAGCCAGGCGACTTCTTCCGTTTCGATTTCTGTGGCGGTATACAATGCTGCGGGCGATTTGATCGGTGTGGATTTCACCTTTGCGGATGCGGAAGTGTTGGAACCCGGCGAGACCGCTCCCTTTGAGTTGTATGTTTGGGCTACATTCGACGGTGAAGCAGTTGACCATTTTGATGTTTACCTGGAAGGCTACCCGGTTGTGGATTAAAAGTGGAGCGGGGGATGGGGGGGCGTCTGTAATGCGCTTTTGTAGGGGAAGGTTCGCGGGTTTCGCCCAAAACCCTCCCCTACTTTGTTCTTGATTGGGAAGAGATTGTCAAGCAAGTTTAGACGTGATGCGATTTTGGCTCCAAAGGGGTTTGTCTTATTCGGGATAATTTTGAATAAAACTGTTGTTTATTTTGCCCCACCGAATTATTTCCTAGAAACGCAAGGTTAATTTTTCCTCCCCATTATGGGGAGGTTGCAGGGTCTCTTTATTGCACGATGCAGGGTGGGTGGGGCGAGTAAAGTGGAAACGGACATCTGAATTGTGCTTTTTGTAGGGGAGGATTCGCGGATTTCGCCCAAAACCCTCCCCTACTTTGTTCTTGATTGGGAAGAGATTGTCAAGCAAGTTTAGACGTGATGCGATTTTGGCTCCAAAGGGGTTTGTCTTATTCGGGATAGTTTTGAATAAAACTGTTGTTTATTTTGCCCCACCGAATAATCCCCCAGAAACGCAAGGTTAATTTTGCCTCCCCATTATGGGGAGGTTGCAGTGTCTCTTTATTGCATAGCGCCGGGTGGGTGGGGCGGATAAAGTAAAGCGGGCTGAATGGAATGCGCCAATAAAAGCATATCAACTTCCCTTTATCAGCAAAGATTTGCCTTCATTAACTTTTGTGGTAAAATGCACATACTTTAACAACCAAATATAGAAATTTTGGTACAGACGCCTACCCATCAAGGTGGCAGAGCAACCCTGCTCTGGCGAAACCGGTGACTGGTAGAAAATCTCCAGGAGTCCGGTGCTGTCCCGCAACTGTAATCCTCAAATTTGAGGTAAGCCAGGTCGCCCGCCTTTACCAAATTCTTATAATCTCTCGCGGTCAGGGATTAGGAATCCTGGAGCAGGCTGTTTGCTCCTTGTAACCCAATGGTAATAACCTGCCTCGATGGCAGGTTTTTTTGCTTAACGGGCCATCTTCTTTTGCCGTCGATTGATTATCGCTGGTTGAAAAACAACATACCCTAAGGAGATTGTACAATGAAACGTACACGACAAATTATCAGTGTGATCCTCTTGCTGGCCGTATTCCTGGCCGCATGTGGCAACACACCCGCAGCGAACAATACACAGAACGAAGCCCCGGCAGCCAACAACCAACCGGAAAACACGGTTGAAGAAGCCAATCAGCCTGTAGAGGAAGAAGTCGAAGAACCGGAAGAAGTTGTTGAAGAACCGGTCGAAGAACCGGATACCTCGCTCGTGATTGTAGATGGTAACGGCACTGAAGTGACCCTCGAAGCGCCCGCCAAGGCGATTGTCTCGATGGCCCCCTCGATCACCGAAATTCTGTTCTCGATTGGCGCCGGCGAGCAGGTGGTTGGCCGTGAAGATTACGCCGACTACCCGGAAGAAGCCATGGCATTGCCCAGCATTGGCAGCACCTACGATGAACTCAACCTGGAAGCGATCCTCGACCTGCAGCCCGACCTGGTCATGGTCACTCCCCTGAGCTCACCAGAGAATATTCAGGCAATGGAAGAAGTCGGCCTGACCGTCTTTATGCTGGCAAACCCGACCACCCTGGACGAGATGTATGATGCTCTACGTACGGTTGCCCAACTGACCGCTCATGAAGAAGAAACCGAAGCGCTGATTGTTTCCTTGCAGGAACGTGTCGCCTTTGTAGAAGCTGCGATAGCCGAAGCAGAAACCACCCCCACCGTATTTTACGAATTGGACAGCACCGACCCCACCGCCCCCTGGACTTCTGGCGGCGGTACCTTCATGGATACCCTGATCTCCATGGCCGGCGGCCAAAACATTGGTGCTACCTTTGAAGGCGATTGGGTGCAGATCAGCTCCGAAGAACTGCTCGCTCAAGACCCCGAGATCATCGTGTTAGGTGACTCGATCTGGGGCGTGACTGCCGACGATGTGGCCGCCCGTGCCGGTTGGGAAAGCATCTCCGCAGTACAAAACGGCTTGATCTTCCCCTTTAATGACGATCTCGCCAGCCGCCCTGGCCCCCGCCTGGTCGATGGCCTGGAACAGTTGGCTCAAATTATCCACCCAGAGTTGTTCGACTAAGCATTTTGCTCCTATATCTGAGATGGGGTATACTCCCCATCTCAGGTACTTACAATGCGAAAATTCATATCAAACCTCCCCCCATATACCTTTAATCTAGTTTTACTTGTCTTTGCGCTGGTAATTAATGTTGGTATCGGTGCCATTTTCATCCACCCCGGCACGCTGCTCAAAATTCTGGTCGAGCGTTTGTTTGATGCTGGAATCGAGGCGACCTGGCCGGATTATTTTGAAACCATCATCCTCAGCATGCGCCTGCCGCATGCCCTGTTGATCATGATGACAGGCGCAGCTCTGGCTTCCAGTGGGGCAGCCTACCAGGGTCTGTTCCGCAATCCCCTGGCAGACCCTTACTTGATCGGTGTCGCTTCTGGCGCCGGGTTGGGCGCGGTTGCCGGGCTGGCAATCAACTGGCCGCAGGAATTGGTCGGGTTCTACTTTATTCCGATCTGTGCCTTTATTGGCGCGATCCTCACCGTTGTGGCGGTCTACCAGCTTGCCAAGGTAGGCAGCATCGTGCCGCTCACGACCCTCATCCTGGCTGGGGTGGCTGTGAGCGCTTTCACATCTGCATTGACATCCTTCTTAATGCTCAATTCGGAAGATGAAATTCACCGGGCCATTTCCTTTTTGTTGGGTGGTTCTACCATGGCCGGTTGGAACCCGGTGCTGGCTGCCTTGCCTTATATGGTTGTGGGGATGGGCATTCTGGCGGTGTTAGGACACCCGCTCAACCTGCTCCAGTTTGGCGAAGACCAGGCCAAGCAGTTGGGGCTCAACGTGGACCGTGCCAAAACGATCATCATTGTGGTTTCCTCTATTACCACAGCTGTGGCAGTCTCTTTCTCCGGCGTGATTGGTTTCATCGGGTTGGTTGTCCCCCATGTGATCCGAATGATCTGGGGGCCGGACTACCGCCGCTTGATTCCCTTATCGATCCTGGCCGGCGGTACCACGCTGCTGTTTGCCGATGTGATCGCCCGCTGGATTGTTGCCCCCGGTGTGCTGCCGGTGGGGATCGTGACAGCCCTGATTGGTGCACCTTTCTTTATGTGGATTCTCAGGCGGGCGAAAGCCGAGGTGTTCTGGTAATGTTAGCGATCAAAGACCTGACGATCCATTATGGAACTTTTAAAATAATCGAGAATGTCTCCCTAAACGTAGTCCCGGGTGAGGTCGTGGCTCTTATTGGTCCCAATGGGGCCGGTAAGACCACCCTCATTCGCGGCGTAAGCGGCATTTCGCCGATTACGGCGGGGACAATTGAATATGAAGGTGTAGATTTAGAACAGCTTTCTGCCCCCAAACGGGCCAGGATCATGGCTGTGGTGCCCCAGGTTTCCTTTGTAGGCGGCGCTTTCACCGTAGAACAGGTGATTATGATGGGGCGCACTACTTACATGTCCTGGCTGGGCAAACCCAAACAAGATGATATTGCACATGTAGAACATGCCATGCGGCAGACCAACACCAAGGTGCTGGCACACCGCCGTATTGCGGAGCTTTCTGGTGGGGAGCAGCAGCGGGTGATGCTGGCGCGCGCGCTGGCGCAAGATACCCCTCTGCTGGTGCTGGACGAGCCGACCAATCACCTGGATTTACAGCACCAGGGTGAGATTCTTTCATTGGTGCGGGAGCAGGCAAAGACCAACGATCTGGCCGTGTTGATGGTGCTGCACGACCTGAACCTGGTTTCTCTATTTGCAGATAAAGCAGCTCTAATGGTGGATGGGCAGATCATTTCGTTTGGCGCACCGCAGGAGGTGCTGGTGGCCGAAACGATTCAACAAGCCTATCATACCGAGGTGGATATTATCCATCACCCCAAAACAAATAACCCCATTATCTTAAACAAAATGACACAAGGAAGAAGTTGATGAGCAATCAAGAATTATTACAAAAAACGGTTGAGCAAATTCAGCCTTTAGATGCAGAAGCTGCCGCGGCTGCCCAAGCCCGGCAGGATGACCTTACCAAGCCGCGCGGCAGCCTGGGGCGCTTAGAAACGCTTTCGGTGCAGTTGGCCGGTATTTTCCGTGACCCGCTTCCCCAAATTAACAATAAAGCGATCATCACAATGGCCGGGGACCATGGTGTGGTTGCCTCAGGGGTGAGTGCATATCCGCAAGAAGTAACCCCCCAGATGGTGATGAATTTCCTCTATCACGGGGCTGCGATCAATGTATTAACCAAACATGTCGGCGCCCGCATTGTGGTGGTCGATATGGGTGTGGCTTACGACTTTGAACCCCATCCCGATCTGTTGGTCAAGAAAATTGCCCACGGCACGAAGAACATGGTGGAAGGCCCGGCAATGACCCGCGAACAAGCTCTTGCCTCCGTATGTGCCGGTATCGAAGTGGTCAACGCAGAGATTGAAAAGGGTCTTGACATTGTGGGCACCGGCGAGATGGGGATCGGCAACACCACCCCCTCGGCGGCGATTGCGGCTGTTTTCACCGGCGAAGCACCCAGCAAGCTGGCCGGGCGCGGTACCGGTGTGGATGACGAAGGATTAGAGCGCAAGATCAAGGCGATTGAGACCGCCCTGGAAGTGAACCAGCCCGACCCGACAGATGGCCTGGATGTGTTGGCAAAGGTCGGCGGTTTTGAAATCGGCGGTTTGGCCGGTGTGGTGTTGGGCGCGGTTGCCCAGCAAAAAGCCGTCATCATTGACGGCTTTATCTCTACGGCTGCGGCCATGATCGCGGTAGCGATTGCCCCCGCTGTCAAACCCTATTTGATCTCCGCACACCGCTCGCAGGAATACGGGCACGGAAAAATGTTAGAATGGTTGGAGCTGGAACCTTTGATTGACCTGGACTTCCGTCTGGGCGAGGGCACCGGCGCTGCGATTGGCCTCTCCTTGGCCGAAGCAGCCTGCAAAATACTCAACGAGATGGCAACTTTTTCCGAAGCTGGCGTATCAGACAAAGAGGACTAAAATATTGGTATGGTTGAACTGCTAGCGGCATTTCAATTTCTCACAATTTTCCCCCCAGTGATCAAGCGGGCCTTTACGGCCCGCGAACTGGGTCGCTCGGCAGGTTTTTACCCGTTGGTCGGCCTGGCGCTGGGGGGCGTACTGTATGGGGCTTATTGGCTGTTTAGCCTGGCCCTGCCGGTCGCTGTTTCGGCAGCCTTGGTGCTGGCGATCTGGGTAGGTTTTACCCGTGCCCTGCACCTGGACGGTTTTATGGATTCGTGTGATGGCCTGTTTGGCGGCTTTACCCCCGAAAGACGGCTGGAGATCATGCGCGATTCGCGCGTGGGGGCTTTTGGCGTGGCAGGTGGGGCGCTGCTGCTGCTGGTCAAATACAGCCTGATCGTCAGCCTGCCCAACCCGTTGGTAGGCCTGCTGCTTACCCCGGCCCTCGGCCGCTGGGCGTTGACCACCGCTATTGGCGCATTCCCCTATGCCCGCCCGCAGGGGATGGGGCGCGATATAAAAGATCATACCCGCTGGCCGCAGCTGTTCGTGGCAACCCTGATTGCCGGGGCGGCCGCCTGGCTGCTGGCTTCCTGGTGGGGGCTGGTGGTATTGGCCTTGGCTGCCGTATTGATCTTTTTGTGGGTTCGATTGGTGCTTAAACGCATCCCTGGACTGACAGGCGATATTTACGGCGCCACCTGTGAGCTGGTGGAAGTATTGGTGATGATCTTATTGGTACAAACCATTTTTTAGGAGCTGGTATGGGAAAACTGATCGTACTTTTAGGTGGGGCACGCAGCGGAAAAAGCAGTCATGCGGAAGAATTGGCCGACCAACTGGGGGGTAAGTCGGTTTTGTATGTGGCAACTGCACAGGCCAAAGATGAGGAAATGGTCGACCGGATCAAGCGCCATCAGGCCAGCCGCCCGGCGGAATGGCGCACGTTAGAAACCCCCACCGGGATTGCGGAGAGCCTGCGGGTACACCACCATGGAGAGAAAGTGATCTTGCTGGACTGCATGACTTTGCTGGTCACCAACTTGATGCCCAGCGGGGTCGGTTTTGAGCAGGTAGAAGTCGATGTGGATGAGTATGAGCGCATCGTGATGGAAGAGATTGAAACTTTGCTCGCTTACCGGGACGACACCGATGCAGCTTTGATCATTGTGTCGAACGAATTGGGTTTGGGATTGGTGCCTGCCTATGAATTGGGACGGGCCTATCGAGATATTTTGGGCCGGGTGAACAAGACCTTAGCCACTGCCGCCGACGAGGTTTACTTCCTGGTGGCCGGCATCCCGATGCAAATCAAATGACCGATTCTACCCAGGGTGCGCTGGAACTACTGCTGGTGCGGCATGGCGAAACCGAATGGAACCGTACGCACCGCTACCTGGGCAGCAGCGATGAACCTTTGAACGCCACCGGCTTACGGCAGGCCGAGCAGCTTGCTGCTGCATTCGCAGAAACACCGATTGATGTGATCCTTTCCAGTGATATGGCACGAACAATGCAGACGGCCCAGGCAGTTTCTGCTGTTTGTGGGGTAGAGGCGGTTACCGACCCGCTGCTGCGGGAATTGTCTTTTGGTATTTTTGAAGGACTGACCTATAACGAAGCGCAAGCCCGCTATCCCACTGAACTGGCGGATTGGCAGGCAAATTTTGAGAAAGCGCCCAGGGGCGGCGAAAAACTTTCCACGCTGAGCAAACGAGTTGAAATGTGCCTGAACCGCATCCGCGGTGAGTACGCGGGAAAGCAGGTGCTGGTTGTATCCCATGGGGGTGTGATCCGGGAGATACTCCGGCAGAGCCTGGGGCTGCCCGCAGCAGGGCATTGGTACTTTTCTATCGCTGCCGCCAGCATCACCCGGTTGGGCTTGTATGCCAGCCGCCCGGTGTTGTATTCCTTGAATACTGTCGGGCATCTCGATTGATTGGTTGATTACACAGGTAATTCGGATAAGGATAGAAGAACATAAGGGGTAAAAAGTCTTATCTCTCAAAAAAAATCCAAGAAAACACTCAGAAAAACGCCTCTTTATAGAAAATTTCTATGCAATTGCATAGAAATTTTAGATATAGACTAGGACATTAGACCCTAACAATATATATAGAGAAGTTTTATGATTCGAGTATCAAGAGAACGGATACATCGTGAGTTCTACAAAGCAAGAATCCTGTTCGTTACTCTTTACCTTTCCTAATTGGAGCCGCCGCAGCGGCTCCGAAAGGTTTAAGGGATAGGTGGGTTTCTAAATGGCATTGGCAGTACATCTTCGTTCCCAGGATCATGCACAAAACTCCAAAATGCCTCGGTAACCCGGTTGGGCGATTGGATTGCCTTGCGCACCATAAACACCCGCCGGAGCAGATTGGTTTCTTCGAGCTTACAGGCTTTGATTGCCCCGGATGCAATAGCGTCTTTGGAGATCAGGTCTGAGACGAACGACACGCCGTAACCTGAAGCTACGGCCTGCACGATCCCTTCGGCATTCCCTAATTCCAGGAACACATTCAAATCATCATAGTTGATGTCGCTTTTTGAAAGCTCGGACATGACCACTTTGCGCGTGCCGGAGTCTTCTTCTCGCATGATGACTTCTTCATCCAGCAGGTCGCTGGGGGAAATGCTTTCAGCCTCCGCCCAGGGGTGGTCGGCGGGAACAATCAATTGGATCGTATCGACATAAAAGGTTTGGGTTTCCAGGCTTTGGCCGGTGATCTCGGAGCTGACCACACCCAGGTTGGCGTCTTCATCCAGCAGGCGGGTGAGCAGGTGTTGTGGCGAACATGGCAAAATGCTGATGGTCACGCCAGGGAAGCGTTTACGGAAACGGGCAGCCAGGTGGGGCAATACATATTTCCCCGATGCAGTCGTGCAGGCGATACGTAAATTACCGACCGCTTCCTCTTGGGTGGACTGCATCAAATCCTTAATTTCGTTCGATTGGCGGATTAACTTGCGCGCCCAGGGTACCAGCATCTTGCCCGCTTCGGTAAGGTGCAGTTTGTTGCCGCTGCGCACAAACAGGGTGACACCTAGTTCGGTCTCCAGGGTTTTGATGTGGTGGCTGATGGTGGGTTGGGTGAGGTGTAAGTGTTTGCTGGCTTCGGAAAAACTGAGGTTTTCCGCCGAGAAGATAAAAGCCTTTAGTCGGGTCATATCAATCATAGTATGTGCTCCTAAAGGCTATTTTCAGGGACGAAAGGGTGCTTGTCAAGGCGCTGGGGTGGGGGAATATATTATGGGGTAGCGGCCACAATTGTATCTAAATCATAATAGATAGCGATACAGGCATTAATCCAGTGGTCGGCGGATGGTGTGAGAGTGTGTTTATCTACTAGCGAATGCGGCAGTGGGGCAACCACCATATCTTTTTCTGTAGAGGAGAGGATTAGGGCTTCGCGTGCGTCCCATCCTTCGGCATAGGCCTGATATTTTTTCAGGTTGTTAAATTCGTTTTGGGCGGTGTATCCCAACACATAGACGGCCAGGACAAGCACTACAGCAGAGAAGAGCAGCGTGCCGCTGCTCAGGAGCATCGGTTTGAAAGTGAACAGCTTCTTGAGGAGGATGCCGAAAAAAGCGCCTAATTGAGCCATGTATACAGCGCTTAGAAATTTGGGAATGATAATCGCGCGCTCGGGGACCTGGATACCCATGGCGTAATATCCTGGGACAAAAGATGCTACCGTGAGACCGAGGAAGAAAATTGCCGCCACAACTTCAACCCACAAAAGGGCTTTGGTAGAAAGATTAAAAAGTTTCTGGGAATCTAACGCAAATACGCAAAATGGAACCAGGAAGACCAGCGCGGTGAGCAAGGTGTATTCCGACAACAGGTGTTTGTACAGGTTGAATGCCGAAGAAATAGAATCGAGAATGATTGAGAAAAGGGTATAGTTGGGGGAATAATAATCAATCCGGGCAGCATTCCCGGGGGCGCTGACGTAGACGATAAAACCGATTAGCATCCCTGCCCAACCCGAGAGCAAGAGATAAAACAAGGTTTTGTTGTTCTCGAAAAAGAACAGCCGTACTGCTGCGCCGATAAGTGTCAGCAGAATCAGGCCGATGACCACAAACACCGGTGAGAAACCGGCGAGAATGAAAGTGAGTAAAAAGCCAAGGGCGTGCCAAACTGGCAGGAGAGATTTGCGGCTGTTTTTAGCATATAACGCCAGATTGAGAAACCAGATAAACAACACAATGGGGAGAGTGTAAGTCATCACCCCAACTTTCCAGTACAGGGATTCAAAAATATTGTCGCTGAAGGTGATTGCGGCGACCGGCAGAAGCGTACTCAGGAAGGCGCTGTAAGCTTTGCGTTGGTAAGAGCCTTGTCCCTGGAATAATTTGTGGAATAAGGCGTATAAACCGCTGACCCAAAGAAGAATGACCAATCCTGGAAGGATGGGGACAAAGAACTTGTTGATAGGCACTGTGGCAAAAATGAAGAAATAAGAATAACGCCCTTCCCAGTTGAGGTATTTGGCTTTTGCCGCGTTCCATGCCCCCAGATTAATCGCCATGTTTGACTGGCAAAAATCGTCTGAGGCTAAACGGATATTGGTGCCGATCCGTATATGGGTTGCTAAGATAAGGAGGAGCAGCCCAATCACAATGACCAGAAAAATGTTTCTGAAGGAGGTTTGTAAACGGATTGATTTCATTGAATGCCTCACATACTGAAAGGAGCGTTCAGAATTAGCTTTTGGGCGGAATATTCCTGATTACCACCAACACGATCCCGGCAATATCCAGCAGAAGGTAGAGATAACTCAACAGCATGAACCGTTCGTACAGGTCGTTGAGGATACCTTCTCCCTTTTTGGTTTTAAGGATTAGAAGGAGCAAGGCCGTACTTGCAAGGATGATGGCGCCCACGATCAGGGCGTAGGTTTGGGTGGGGAAGTTTTCCAGGCCGTACAAATACATGCGGGAGATGCGTACCTCGTTGAAGGCATTGGCGGCATGGTCGACCATGCTGGCGCCGCCCAATATCAGGTAAATACTCCCGATCACGGTAAAGGAACGGATTTGCGACCATTTCTTCGGCAGCAGCAGGGACAACGCCCATACGATGATGGCGAAGATGGCGCTCTCGATCAGCGCTAAAAGCAGGGCGTACCCGGCATAGCCAAAACCATCCCACATCTCGGTGCGCTCGGTCACAAATTGGAAATCTTTCAGAATCAGTAAGAGATCCCATACGTGGATGGGGAAAGCGACTAACAGGAATATTTTCCAAAAGTAGGAGAAAGTAAAGCGGGTTTTGGGTTTGTCGGTCATGCTGCACCTTTCTCTTTCATCTTGGCAATCAGTTCGTCCAACAGCGATTGTCCTAAAGCGTTCTCTTTCCCGTAAAGATTATCCAGCTCTTCCGGGTCGTTCACCACATCAAATAATTCTATCAAAGGTTCGCCGTTCAGGCGGGAATAACGGTCGGTATCGCCAAAGTTATAGGTCAGTTTATAGTCTCCCTTGCGCATCATCACCGAGGCATTGGTAAAGGGACCTTCTTGCTCGCTGAAGCGCGTGTCCATCGAGAAAACCGGGCGCAGGGGGTCCACTTCGGTGTTGAAGGGTGGCAGTACCGTGCCTTCCAGCCAGTCTGCCTGCGGTTTGCCGGTCAGGTGCAGCAGGGTGGGGATCAGGTCTGTGGCCGAAGATGGCGTGTGGATGTCGATCCGTTCTTGCTGGCCGGGTGGGAAGATCATCAGCGGTACATGGATCAGCGGTTGGAACATGGCATATACCCCGTGGGCTTTGATGCCGCGCTCGAACATTTCACCGTGGTCAGAGGTCAGGATTACCCAGGTGTTTTCCAACTGCCCGGCGGCTTCCAGGTGGGTATACAGCCGGTTGAATTCCTCATCAACATAGAGGAGGTATTCATCATAATCGTTGCGGTTAGCCATCAGTTCCTGGCGGGTCTCTTTTTGGGTAAAGACATGATCGGGCTTTTTGACCGGCTTGTAATCGTCCTCCCGGAAGATGTTGAAAAAGTCTTTCCGGGTGCGGTAGGGGGCATGGGGCGGCAGTAGGTGGAAATAGCCCAGGTACGGCGCTTTGAGATTGCGGGTACGGCTGGCAATCCAGTCGGTGGCGTCTTCCAGGATAAAGTAATTATCCCCTTCAATGGAGGGCAGCCCCAGGGGGAAATTCGCTGCTTCCGCCTCTTGGGTGAGGTTGTGGTACAGGTCGTACAGGCGGGAGAGGAACAGGGAGTTGGCATAGCCGTCGTCAAATTTCTTGATGCTGCGCACCCAGCTGACCGAGGCGGTGTCGTAGTCGTTTTCAAAGATTTTGGGCAGCCAATAGTCTTCATTCAGATACAGCTTGTAGGGGGGGATGTATTCGCTGATCTGGGAGAGCATGTATTTGATTACGATCTTGGCTATCGGGTTATGGGTATAGGTGATGCGGTGGTGGGTGCCAAACAGGCTGAACAAGTTATGGGTGTTGAAATATTCATCCATCACCTTGTTGTAGTAGTAGCCTTTGTGCGTCCAGTTATAGGTGCCGGTCAGCAGAGAGATCGTGCCGGGATAGGTGAAGATGCCGCCCGAATAATGGTTGTGATAGACGATTGCTTTTTCGGCCAGCCGGTCGATGTTGGGGGTGGTCTGGCGGGGGTAGCCGTAGGTAGAGACGTTTTGTGCCGACCAGGCATCGTATACCATGATGAGGATATTTTGAGGTGCGGCGTCTTGTTCTTGCCCAATCAAGGGCAGGTCGGCGGGCAAATAGGCTGCCGGGGGCAGCAGGCTGAGTAGTTTGAGGAAATCGCGCCGGTTCAGGCCGCCATTCTTCTGAGAGTGAAAAGTGTTCACGCCAGTACGTCCTTTTCTCTTAATTTTTCGATGATCTCATCCAGCATGGCCTGCCCAAGTTCGGGATGTGTTTCAAAGAGGTTTTCCAGTTCTTCGGGGTCTGTTTCCAGGTCGTAGAGTTCGTAGAGCGGTTTCCCGTTCAATTTTTCGTATTTGCCTTCGTTTCCGAAGTAATAGGTGAATTTATAGCGCCCCTTGCGCAGCATGACCGTGCCGCTGGTAAAAGGCCCCAGCTGTGCGCTAAAGCGGGCGTCCATGGCATAAATGGCTCGCTCCGGGTCGGGAGTGGTATTGAAGGGGGGCAGCAGGGTGCCTTCCAGGTGTGCGGGGATTTGTTTGCCGGCAATATGCAGCAGGGTAGGCACAACATCGACTGCCGAGGTGGGCACAGTGACATCGACGCGTTCTTGCTGCCCCGGCGGGAAGATCATCAGAGGCACATGCATCAACGGCCGGTGGAAGGTGGGTTCCACATGCCCGATGATGCCGCGCTCGAACATTTCGCCGTGATCGGAGGTGAGCACCACCCAGGTGTTCTCCAGGGCGTTGCTTTCTTCCAGCATGGTGAACAGGCGTTGTATCTCGGCGTCTACAAAGGCGATATATTCATCGTATTCCCGGCAGCGGTAATTGAGCCGCTCTTGCGGGGTATCGGTGGTAAAGACGTGTTCGGGTTTTACAACCGGGTTATATCCATCGTCTGCAAAGGCAGAGACCCATTCCCGGCGCGGGGCGTAGGGGTCGTGGGGCGGCAGCATGTGGAAATAGCCCAGGTAAGGCTGGCTGAGTGTAGTTGCCTGCGCATGCACCCAGTCGATGGCGGTCTCTAACAGGAAATAATTGTCGCCTTCTACGGCCGGCAGCCCCAGGGGATATTCTTCCAGCAGGTCATTGATCTCTCTGCTCTGGAAAAATTCGTACAGCCGGGAGAGGAACAGAGAATTGGCATAGCCGTCGTCGAGCATTTTTGCCACCCGCACCCAGCTGACCGAGGCGATATCGTAATCTTGCGCAAACACTTTTGCCAGCCAAAAATCATCGTTCAGGTACAGTTCCTGGCGCGGCTTGTAAGTGTCGGTCACCCCGATAATGCGCCGCAGCAGGGCATCGGCAACCGAGTTGTGCGTATAGGTAATACGGTTGTGCGAATCAAACATGCCCAGCAAGTTGTCTTTATGATAGGGGGCAATGATCTGGGTGCCCGCCGTGTAGCCGCGGTGCGTCCAGGGGTGTACGCCGGTGAGCAGGGTAGCCGTGCCGGGGTAGGTGAAGTGCCCACCCGCAAAATGCTTGTGATAGACGATTGCTTTTTCGGCCAGGGCGTGCAGGTTGGGGGTGGTTTCTCGGGGGTAATCCAGCAGCGAGATATGGTTTGCCGACCAGGCATCAAATACCAGGATGAGGATGTTCGGCTGGGTGCCGCCTGCATTGTTTTTCTGTGTCCGTTCGGCAGGCAGATAATAGGCGGGCGGCAGCAGAGAAAGCAGTTTTAGAAATTCTCGTCTGGATAAGGCTTCAGACATAGGTTCACTCTTGAGTCATTAATTTAACTGAACAAAGGTTGGCTAAATCCATCGGTAAGACTCAGGGTACATTTTTGTTCAGGATACGGGTAAGTTCTTTCAGGGTGATCTCTGGGCGTTCGTCGCGCAGCAGCGGCAGACGAGCGCGCACCTGGTGCAGCTGGGAGAAATCAATCTCCGCGATGGTCAGCGATTCTTCCTGATAGGGGCCAGAGGCAAGCAGGGTGCCGTCGGGCGCGTGCAGGGTCGCGCCGCCCCAAAAATTGATCCCATCCTCGTAACCCACCCGGTTGGTGCTGGCAATAAAACAGGTAAACAGGTTGGCATAGGCCTGATTGACATGCTCTACCCAGCGGGCAGATTCTAGTTTGGGTTTGTCGGTCAGCCCGCGGGACGGGGAGGCGGACATAAAGATGAGCAGGTCGGCGCCGTCCAGCCACAATAAATAGGGGGGAGACGCATGCCAGAAGTCTTCGCAGATCAATAAGCCGATCCGCCCAAAGCGGGTGTCGAAGGCACGGATTTCATCGCCGGCGGCAAAGAAACGCCCTTCGTCAAACAGGCCGTAGGTGGGCAGGTAGACCTTGCGGTGGATGTGCACCACTTCTCCCTGGGAGAGATAGGCGGAGGAAATGTAAAACCGGCTGCGGGCATCGGCCTCTACAAAGCCGACAATCATGTCGATTTCCTTGCTTTGTTCCAGCAAAGGTTTGAAGATCGGGTCATCGGCGGTGGGTTGTGTGGCGACACTGACCGCCAGGTCTTGCAAGATGTATCCGGTTAAAGACAATTCGGGGAACACCACCAGGTCGGCCTGTTTTTCTTTGGCCTGCTGGATAAATGCCAGGTGTTTTTCCAGGTTGGCTTCCCGGTTCCCTAAGACGGTATTGATCTGGGCGAGGGCAATTTTCATCGATTTGTTTTCCATGTGTTAAGCTGTTAGTGTAACTTATTTTCCCTTTTTAGTTAGACCGAACTTGGTTCAGTTCAACTTCAGCGTAATTGTACCAGCCTATTGTCTGGCTATCATCCACCTGGGCCGGTGATTATGTTGTGCGTTCTCATACTTTGTTGGATTGTACAGCGGTCTTGGAGAATGTATAATTAGACTGCTGAAGAAGTGAACCCTTCCAGCCGCTAATTTGACCGAGCGAAGCTTGGTCTGATGAAAATGAGCGTATCCATTCTCAGTTTGAGTGGTTTGTCAAAGACTCTCCTGGAGGAGAAAATGGCAATTTTGCTTGACCCGAACATCGCGTATTTATTGTTAGTGGTGGGCTTTTTGCTCACCGTATTTGCCCTCATCACCCCCGGTACCGGCTTTTTTGAGGCCGGGGCGGTGATCGTGTTGGGGGTGGCCGCCTGGCTCATCTTTATGCTGGACATCAATGTATGGGCTTTGGTGCTGCTTGTCCTGGCGATTGTGCCCTTTGTGTTTGCCATTCGTAACAAGCAAAGGACGCTGAACCTGGCCCTGACCCTGTTTGCCTTTGTATTTGGCTCGGCCTTTATGTTCCGCTCGGAGGTATGGTGGCAGCCGGCAGTCAACCCGATCTTGGCTATTTTCGTGTCGATCACGGCCGGGGGATTCTTCTGGCTGACGACAAGGAAAGTGCTGGAAGCCAGCCATTCGCGCCCATCCCACGATTTGAGCGACCTGGTAGGTTCCGAGGGGGAGACCCGCTCGCCGATTGACCTGGAAGGTTCGATTTACCTCAAAGGTGAATTGTGGACGGCGATCAGTGATGCCCCGATTGACGAGGGGCAAAAAGTTAAAGTGATTGGACGTGAGGGATTTATCCTTCATGTTGAACAAATTGAAAAATAACCAAACAATTTCATGTGTTTTTATCTGAAAGGAGATATTTAATCTATGGAACTGCAAGCAACTATTGTAATTTGCGCCATTGCAGCAGTAGTGGTGATTGCTCTGGTTTTGGTCGCAACGGCGATCCGCATTGTGCCGGAATATGAACGGTTGATCGTTTTCCGTTTAGGGCGCAGTGTGGGCGAAAAAGGCCCCGGCCTTGTTTTCCTGATCCCGTTTGTGGACTCGGCCCGTAAGGTGGACCTACGAGAGCAAGTGAGAGAGATCCCGCACCAGACTTCGATTACCAAAGATAACGCCGCTATTTCAATCGACTTTATCTGGTACTATAAAGTTTTGGACCCCGAAGCCAGCGTGATCCAGGTGGGTAACCTGGAAAGTGCAGCCGAAGGTATGGCAACCACCACCCTGCGTGCGGTGATCGGTGGGATTTTGTTGGACGATGTGCTCTCCGAACGTGACCACATCAACAACCTGCTGCGCACCCGTTTGGACGAAGTGACCGAGCGCTGGGGTGTCAAGGTGACCAACGTGGAAATCCGCGAAATTGTACCGCCGCGTGAAATTCAGGACGCCATGAACCGCCAGATGTCTGCCGAGCGTGAACGCCGTGCCCAGGTGACCCAATCTACCGGTGAGAAAGAATCGGCGATCAACATTGCTGATGGTAAGAAACAGGCCGCCATCCTGGAAGCCGAAGGTAAACGCCAGTCTGCCATCCTGGCTGCCCAGGGTTACGCCGAAGCGCTGGAACGCATCTTCTCTGCTGCACAGGGCATTGACCAAAAGACGATGACCTTACAGTACTTTGAGACCCTCAAAGAGATGGGGAACAGCCCGTCGACCAAGTACATCTTCCCGATGGAATTTACCAGCCTGCTGAGTGGGTTCCTCAACGGGAACAAGGAAGAAAAATAACCCAGTAATGGAGTGACACATTGCCGAGGGGAGGGACGTTGGTTCCTCTCCTCGGTTTTATTGCCTTATGAATTTCAATGCAACCCTTGAGTCTGCCAATCTGCGAGACCTTTCCGCTGTTCGTAAATTAGAAAAGATCTGTTTCCCCCTGGATGCCTGGCCGCTGTTAGATTTGATTGCGGCGCTTTCTATGCCTGGGCTGATTCGTTATAAAGCCCTGGTAGGTGAGGATGTGATTGGTTTCGCGGCCGGCGAAGTGCGCAGCGATACGCGCACCGGTTGGATTTCCACCATCTGCGTACACCCCGATTACCAACGCCATGGGATAGGCAGCAAGCTGCTGCGTCTGTGCGAGCAGGAACTGCAAATGCCGCGTGTGCGCCTGACCGTGCGGGAATCGAACGACGCGGCGATCAATATGTATCTGGCAAAAGGGTATGTGGAGATCAACCGCTGGCGCGGGTACTACAAAGGGGGCGAAGACGGCGTGGTGATGGAAAAGTTGATGTAACTCGACCAAATAAATTTGGTTTAATAAAAAAGAAAAAAGCATTCTTTTTTATTTGACTGAATAAATTTGGTTTGATCAAATCGAGTTTGATTGAAAAAGACCCTCAAGGTTTCAAAAACCTTGAGGGTCTAATTAGTAGGTGTAAGTTGGGGGGAATATGAAGATTTGATTCTTAGTAATCTTTTGAGCCCCTCCCATCCGGCAACCGGCACTAAAGCGACTCTGCAACCTCCCCATTGTGGGGAGGCCAAAAGTCACCTTGCCTTTCTGGGGGATAGTTCGGTGGGGCAGAGAAAAGAGCAATTTCATTCAAAATGATCTCATTATTATTAACAGCAGTTTAGGTTGCAAATTGAGGTGGATTTAAAGTAATTGAGCCGAGTACCGAAGTCCCTCCCATCCGGCATTCTGCACTAAAGCGACTCTGCAACCTCCCCACTTGTGGGGAGGCCAAATGCCGACCTGTCGTTTCAGGGGATTATTCGGTGGGGCCGTAAAAAGAATACTTTCTTTTAAAATGATCTCATTATGAACAGTAGTTTAGGTTGTAATAAATTGAGGTGGGGTTTATAAATTAAGCCTAGTCCCGAATTTTGAGCTGGATGGTGACATTGTCGCCTTCTTCCAGCTTCTCTGCTTTACGCACGCTGTCTTTGAGGGGCACAATGTAGCCGCCGTCTTTGGGGAACAGGGAGGTTTTCCATTCGGTGTCGTTAATCTGGGCGTATACCGGGATCATCCCCCAGCCGTAGGTCACTTCTTCAGAGATGGCGCTGAGCACCTCGCTCTGCTTGGGGGGCACGGTGACGAAGAAAAAGGGCGAGGGGCCCCTCCAATACCAGATGTTGCCGTTGATCTCGATTAACATGGCGGGATTATAATCTATTTGATAAAAATTATCTGGAATTAGAGGAGCTTTGCATTATAGGGAGGATTTTTAAACGAATTGATTGCAGGTCCTTCCCCCATAGCAAATTAGTACGCCTCATCATAAACCGCGTAGAATGTTATAATTCCGCTGCATGCTGCAAAAATACTTACCCGACCTGGATATTAAAAGTTTCCTGCTTGTGCTGGTCGCACTTTTAGCAGTGGCGGTACTGATCACATTTATCAGCGGGGTACAGATCATCCGCAACTCGCGCCGCTTGCAGTACTACCGCCTGCGCCGCTCTCGACTGCGCACTGGCTGGCGTACCATCCTGGCGGCAATTATCCTGGCGGGGATCACCTTTGTGGTCAACCAGTTTGGCGAGCCGGTGATGTACAGTTTTTACCCGGTTACGGCTACCCTGGCGCCCACCCCCACCATCACGCTCACCCCGACGATCACCCAGACACCCACGATTACGTTAACTTCGACCCCCACGCCGACCCTGTCCGAAAGCTATACCCCCACGCCGACGGCCACGCCGCACATCCCCCTGGCAGTTGAAGTGCAGTTCTCCGCCTCCGTCACGCCCCCTGCCGAGGCAGTCTTCAGCCCGCTGCGCTTTGCTCAGGGCATCGACCTGGCCTATAACCCGATCAACCCGAACACCTCGTTCAACAACCCGGTCGGGCACATGTACGCCATTTTCAGCTACGACAAGATGGCAGACGGCGTGCAGTGGACGGCTTTATGGTACCGGGACGGGCTGCTGGCGTATTACGAAACCAAACCGTGGGAAGGCGGTACCGGTGGATTTGGCTTTTCGGACTGGGAACCGGACCCCGATCGATGGGAGCCGGGCAACTACCAGGTGCAAGTCTTCATTGGGCACGAGATCAAAGTGGTGGGTGACTTTGAGATTATCGGCCTGCCGCCCACCGAGACCCCCACCCGCACACCGACCCTGACACCCACAGCCACCCTGACGCCGACCATCACGATGACCCCGACGATCACGCCGGTACCTACCATCACGGTGACGCGCTGGCCGACCTGGACAGCTTCGCCCACCCGTACATCGCTGCCGCCTACTGCCACCAAAATTCCCTCCAGCACGCCCTTGCCGACCAATACCCCGGTGCCCACGCGCACTTTCCCGCCATCGGCCACGCCCTGATCTGCGGCTGGCACCCCTAAATTACTTCAATTTACACACAATTTACAATTCCTATACGTCCGGGATACACCGGTTGGATATCATGGGACTGTCAATAATCCCCAACAATTATCCATTGTTTAGATCAATGAGGAGTTTCCCATGACAGAGCAAAGTATCCCCCAACCGTTACCCCAACAACCACCGGCCGCAGCCCCCTGGCTGGAGCGTAAACTATTCTGGAAAGTGACCCCCGCCATTCTGCTGCTCACCCTCATTTTGCTGGTTTCCATTTTCCTGCATCTGTACAACCTGGAAGCGATTGGGGATGCCAACCAGTACTACACCGCCGCCGTAGAATCGATGCTCGACTCGTGGTCGAACTTCTTTTTTGTGGCTGCCGAGCCGGGCGGGTCTGTCACGGTGGATAAACCCCCGCTGGGCTTGTGGATCGAGGCCGGGTTTGCCTATCTGTTCGGGGTCAGCGGGGTGGTGGTCTCGCTGCCCAATATCCTGGCGGGTATCCTCAGCATTCCTTTGCTCTATCATCTGGTCAAACGCTATCTCGGTGCGGCGCCCGCCCTGGTGGCGGCGGCTGTTTTTGCCGTCACCCCCGTAATGCTGGCGACAGACCGCAACAACACGATGGACAGTATGCTGGTCTTTGCTTTGCTGCTGGCGGCCTGGGCGTTTATCCTGGCGGCAGAGCGCGGCGCACTCGGCTATCTACTCTTGGGCGGGCTGATCGTGGGGCTTGCCTTCAATATCAAGATGCTGCAAGCCTTCTTGCCGCTCCCCGCTTTCTTTGCTTTCTATTTCCTGGTCAGCGGGGAGAAGGTGTGGCGCAAGCTGCTCAACCTGGGGCTGACCAGCGTTGTTATCCTGGCTGTCTCGCTGTCCTGGGCCTTGGCGGTGGATGCGGTGCCCGAAGACCAACGCCCCTACATCGGCAGCAGCACGGATAACACGGTGATGGAATTGATCGTCGGGCACAACGGCCTCAACCGTTTGTTTGGCGGGGGTGGCAGCCGGGCGCAAACAGCCGCCCAAAATGACGACGGTCTGCTTGCCTTACAGGGGCAGCCGGGACAGTTTCCCCAAGGTCAAACCCGCCCCAATGCCGGACAGCAGTTCCCCAACCAGGGTAATTTTCCCCCGGATGATGGGCGTGCGCCGGGCGCACAAAATAGCCCCGACCAGCCTGCCAACCGGAGCGGCGGGCAGTTCAGCGAGGAGATCGGGCAGGCGGGCGTACTGCGTTTGTTCGAATCTCAGTTAGCCAACGAAATCGGCTGGCTGCTGCCTTTGGGGCTGGTCTCTCTCCTGGTGGCGGTTTTCGCGGCCAAACTCAAATTTCCGGTGGTCGCCAATGCGCATAAAATGGTGATCTTATGGGGCGGTTGGCTGCTTACCTGCGTGGTCTTTTTCAGTGTGGCCGAGTTCTTCCATGCCTATTACATGGTGATGCTGGCGCCCGCCCTGGCGGCCAGCGTGGGTTTGGGCTGGTTTGTGTTGGACCACTGGCGGCGGGAAAAACCGTGGGCCGCGGCGTTGGGGTGGTTGGCGGCAGCCGGGCTGACGCTTGCTTTTCAGGCGCATTTGCTGCGGGTATACGGCACAAGCGGTGTCTATCTGCCCCTGGCAGTGGGCTTGTTCGTGGTCGGCGTAGGGTGGGTGCTTTTCCAGGCTTATCGAACGGCTGCCGGCTCGTCACATCGTTCACCCGGCTTTGGCGTGGTGTTGGCGGCTGTGCTGCTTATCCCCTTGGTGTGGTCTTTCCTCACTGTGGCATCCGATTCACCCAATGTGAATTTGCCCAGTGCATACGCCGGGGAGTATGGTGAGCGGGGGAACGGGCAGCGGTCGCAGGTGACCGGGGCAGAGAATAGCCAGGACGACAGGCTGGTGTCTTATTTGTTGACCCACCAGACCGGCAAATACCTGGTGGCGGTGCAGAGCGCCAACCAGGGCGATTCAATCGTGCTGGCAACCGGTGAGCCGGTGCTGTTTATGGGCGGTTTCAACGGCGGAGACCGGGTAGTGGATGCGGCAGACCTGGCCGAGTTGGTGGCGCAGGGCGACCTGACCTATATTATGACCGGTGGTCAGGAGCGCGGCGGACAGTCCGAGATCAACCAATGGGTACAGGCATTCTGCACTCTGGTGACCGACTTGAACACCAACAGCCGTCAGGCAAGCCCGGGGCAAAATGCGGTTGAGTTATACCAATGTAAACCTTAGGGGGATAGAAATATCAAGAACGTTTTTGGTCTTTGGAGACCTGCTGCATCAGGGTCTCGACATCTTGTTTTTCGAGCGGTTTTTCGAACAAAAAGCCCTGCCCATACCCGCATTGCAGTTCTTTGAGGCTGTTCAACTGGTCGATGTTTTCAATCCCTTCGGCAATCACCTTCATGTTCAGGCTGCTTGCCATGGCAATAATCGCCCGGATGATGGGAATGGCGCTCTCGTTTTTGCCCAGGGTGCTGATGAAGGAGCGGTCGATCTTCAAGTTGTTGACCGGCAAATGCCTCAAATAACCCAAAGAGGAATAGCCTGTGCCAAAGTCGTCAATTTCTATCTCCACACCCATCTCCCTGATGCGCTCGATTTTCTCCACAGCAGCATCCACATCCCGGATGAGAGTCATTTCCGTCAGTTCTAACTGCAAGCTGCTGGGGATAATGCCGGTTTCATCCAGGATATGTTTGATTTGTTCGGGAAGGTCGGGCTGGTTAAATTGGCGGCTGGAAAGATTGACACTGATGGTCAGCGGCGGGTCGGTAGGGAATTGGGTTTGCCATTGGTTCATTTGCTTGCAGGCTTCGACCAAAACCCAATTGCCAATCGGGAGAATCATGCCGGTTTCTTCAGCAGATTTCAGGAAATCTGCCGGGTGAAGCATGCCTTTTTCCGGGTGTTTCCAACGGATCAAGGCTTCAAAGCCGGTGATTTCCTGGTCTTCGAGGGACAAGACCGGTTGGTAATAGATGTCAAACTCTTCGTTTTCAATCGCCCGGCGCAAATCACTTTCCAGCTGCAAAACCTTATCGGCTTGCTCTCGCATGGTGGGGCTGAAGATCTGGTAGTTGTTTTTGCCCTGTACTTTTGCGCTATACATGGCAATATCGGCATCTCGAATAATGTCGTCTATTTGTTGGTAGTCGAGCAAATTCATCACCACGCCCATGCTGGCCGTCATGATGAGGGTGTTACCTTCAATTTCGAAGGGTTTGGCAAATTCTTCAAGCAGCCGTTCTACCACCTGGATGATGTGGTCGTTGTTTTCTACCCCTTCCAGCAAGATGGAGAATTCATCGCCACCCATGCGGGCAACCGTATCCATCGTGCGCACGCAAGATTTTAAACGCTGCCCCAAAATCACCAAAAATTTATCTCCCACGCTGTGCCCCAGACTGTCATTAATCAATTTAAAGCGGTCAAAGTCCAGGTAGATAACGGCAAATATATCTTGGGGATGCCGTTTGTTCCATTCAATGGCGTGTTCCAGCCGGTTGGCAAATAAACGGCGGTTGGGCAGATTGGTGAGGGGGTCGTGCAATGCCTCGTGCATGAGTTGTTCTTCCGCGTTAATGCGTCTTTGCATTTCTTCTTGCAAATTATGCTGTTCTTCTAAGAGGGCGTCTGTTTGGGTCCTCACTTGTTCCAGTAAATTGCGGATAGACCCGATGCCAACCCCTACCAGTAGGAAGACCAAACTGCCGATCGTGGAAGGGATCACCGCCCCGCTTTCAGGGTCTCCCACATAGTAAAAGAGGTACACATCCATTGGGATGGTGAACAAACTATACACAATTCCCCAGCGAACACCTAAGTACCATGAAACGACAATGACCGGGAACACGGCCAGCGCTGCCGTCGCTGTTTTTGCGGCCGGATATACGATAAGGAATACAAGGGGGTAGAGGACAACCGTCAGGAGCACGATAATATAATCGGTTGGTTTTGTAGGGGG
Organism: Anaerolineales bacterium; assembly: GCA_963675375.2. Classification (GTDB taxonomy): domain Bacteria; phylum Chloroflexota; class Anaerolineae; order Anaerolineales; family UBA11579; genus UBA11579. Next base: position 1,537,609 of record OY776212.2, read on the forward strand.
GCTTTTACGAAAAAGACTCATATCCATCCTTTACAGCTTGCTAAACATCCTTCCGTGGCTCTTTCCCGGTGAAAGGCTGCATTGCTAAAAAGGCTGTCGATTGTGAATGATGGTGGTGATGGGGAGAAACACGCTTAGATTTATTATACTAGACAAACTTTAGCTTATTTGTGTTAACATCCTGACAATCGTGATATTTTATAGGGGTAGAATTGGGACGTCTGATCTCAAAAAAGGTGATATTATCTTGTTCCCATTCATACGAACAAACGCCATTCTGTGAAACAAAAGGGCGTCGATCTTCATTTTGATGGTGGAGACGTGTCTTCTCTAAATGAATGGGGTTGTATCTCACACAATTCGAATTGATAAAGATAGGAATACTATGTCTGCAACTGTGATCTTGAACCCATATGCCAATCGCTGGAAAGCGGGGGAGCAAAAAGAAGCTTTGTCTGCTGCCTTGCAAAAGGCTGGTGTGGCGCACGAAATGCTGGTGACCGAATACCCCGAACACGGGATTGCCCTGGCAAAGGCAGCCGCCGAAGCGGGGAATTTCCCCTTGATCGCAGCAGGCGGCGATGGCTCTCTTTCTGAAGTGGTGAACGGATTGATGCAGGCATCTAACAATGGTGAGTCCCCCGCCAGCCCGATTGGGTTTGTTCCGCTGGGTACGGCCAACGACATCACGGATATGTTGGGTATCCCGCGCGATCTGGACGAAGTGGCGGCGATGATCGCGGCTGGGCACACTACCACGATTGACCTGGGGATGGTGAACGGCCGCTATTTTGACAATAATTCGGCGGTTGGTCTGGAACCGGTGATCACGATTGAAAACATTCGCCTGAAATGGATGAAGGGCGTGGTGCGCTACATGGCTTCGGCCTTGATCGGGATTGTGCGCAACCCGCAGTGGGAGGCGGAGCTTGAATGGGACGGTGGCAGCTATGCCGGCTCGATCACGCTGGTGAGTGTGGGCAACAGCCGGCGCACCGGCGGCGTGTTCTTTATGACCCCCAATGCGTCCCTTTCGGACGGCTACCTGGATTTTGTGTTTGCTCCCGGCCTGCACCGCAGGCGGTTGGTGCAGCTGCTGCCCAAGACCCAAACCGGCGAACATATTGGTGAGCCAGAAGTGCAGGAACACCGCACCAAAAGGCTGGTGATCCGCACCAAAGCCCCCACACCGATCCAGGCGGATGGCGAAGTGTTTGACACCAATGCCACTGAGATTGAGTACCGCATCCTGCCGAACGCGCTAAAGGTGTTTGTGCCGAAATAAAGTCAGTTTTTGAGGGAATTGCCGTTTGAGGATGTTTTATTGGGAAAAACACTCGTAGCGGCGGGGACTGCCATCGCTTTTTCATTGTAAATATCCGTAGCGGCGGGGTTCCCCCGCCCAATCGCCATCGTAAACACCTGTAGCGGCGAGGTTTCCTCGCCCAATCGCCATTGTAAGCATCCGTAGAGGCGGGGTTTCCTCGCCCAACACCCAGCGTATTTGAGATTTTGCCTCTTTTTTGTGCCCCACCCGAACCTACGCTGCAGCAATTACGGATGCTGTTTTCCTCCCCAATTTGGGAAGGGCTGACGAGAAATTTCATGGCAAAAAGCACGTGGATGGGGCAATATGACGTGGCTTATGTCTGATATTGCCATTTTCCTACAAGAACACAAAGAAATGACTCTATACAGCCATATTTGTAAACCGCCATCGAAACACCCGTAGAGGCGAGGTTTCCTCGCCCAACACCTGGCTATTTATTTTCTTCCGTTGGATTAAACGGAATAAACTTCGGGTAGAGAAAACCTCCCACTGGTCTGGGAGGTTTGTGTGTTTCATTAGACAGAGGCGAATGCAGCCTTATTCGACGATCAATGTCTTTTCCATATCGGTGCGCAGCAAGGTCAATTGGTGGGGCTTGTCTACGTCCATAGCGATCTCTGCATAGGGGCACACCACAGCTCTGGCGGTAATATCCAGCCGTTTGCTCAGGTATTCGGCTGCCTGCACTAACCCCAGGCGGCGGAAGAGGACTCCCAGCAGCAAACGCGGCCCAAAGATGGCAGCCTGTTTGAGTACGCTCTTGCGGGCAGCGGTGAGGCGTTGGAACACCGGGTTATCCTGTTGGGTAACCTTGTTGGCAATAATGTTCAAGTCACCGCCGCACACGCGTATATCTTTAAGAGGCGCAAAAGTGCGGTTCGCGCCGGGGAAACGCGCTTCCATGGTGCTTTCTTCAATTACATGGTAAAGGACATCTGCCTGGGCGTTTTGCCCGTTTTCTATCACCCAATCGACCATTTGAGGTGTGATGGCGGGGATGTCGCAGGAAGAGATCAGCGAGTGTGTTTCCTGCGGGGAGAGTTGGGCAGAGTGTTTTACCCCGGCCATAATGTTTTCGATCAGTCCGCCGTGGTCTTCCAGGTAGTGCAGCGGACGGCGGCTTTCCAGCGGGTAGGTTTCGGCGGCCAGGCCGACGACAATGATCTCTCCGGTGTATGCGCTGCCGTTGATCGCGTCCAATACCCATTGGATCATCGGTTTATCGCCAATCATGGCGTAGGCTTTGTTTTTCGGCAGACCGTCTGGCAGAAAGGGGGTGAGAGGGTCTTCGGAGGAGAGTATTCCACCGGCAAGGATAACAACGTTCATACGATACCTTCTAAACTATAAAGATAGAAAGGATTATAGTTGAAAATGATTTGAGCGAATAGTGGGTATTGGAAAGGCGTTTTTTCATGACTTTTGCGGAGCGAAGTCTCGCACGGAATGACAAGTAGGCGAGGTGTTTTCCAGTAGGTCATTCTGATCACGCTGTCCTCCACACGTCTGTACTGCCGCACTTAAGTGCTTGACCAATTGGCGGGGGCATACGATACTAAGCCTATGGAAATCAAATTAATTATTGTGGAAGATAACGAAAACTTACGCCCGGCGCTTAAATCCGGCCTGGAAGAGACTGAACGGGTGGAGGTCATTTTTGCCTGTGCATCGGGTGAAGAAGCGCTGGAATTTTGCCTCACCAGCACGCAGCCGGACGCCATCCTGATGGATGTTGCCCTGGCGGGGGAGATCAACGGCATTCAGGCGGCGGTGGAAGTGCGGCGGGAGTTTCCGCGCTTGCCGGTAGTGTTCTATTCGATCCAAGATGACGACGATTACTACCGCGACTTCCGCAGTTCGGGCATCCTCAGCCACTATGCCTATGTGCGCAAATCCAATTATCTGCTGCCCAAAATGATTCTGCCATTGATCCAGGATGCGGTTGCCGGGCGCAGTATGATTGACCCGGAGATTGAGACGCGCGTGCAGGAAGTGCGCCATAAGGACGAACAGTCGCCGATGAGCATGCTGGAACCCAACGAACAGCAGGTTGCCCGCATGCTGGCACAGGGGATGACCAACGAACAGATTGCCAAGGTGCTGGGCTTTAAAGACAAGCGCACGATCAGCCGTACCAACGGGCAAATCTACGCTGCCTGGGGCTTGAACAGCTCGACCACGGATGAAAAGATTGCCCGCACACGGGCGGCGATCATCGCCCGCACCGGCCGCATGCTGCAATGGGATGAAGAGGGCAACGCCTATGCCCTGGATGAACGCAGTGAGTGGCAGCCCTGGGAGGGTGAATGACCGGAATCTTCTGGCTGGATTGGGCAGCTATTGCCGTTTCGCTGACCAATACTATTCTGCTGATCTGGCTGGGGACTACCGTGTTGTTCAATGTCGAGCGGCGCACCTGGGGCGGCTGGTTGGCTGCGGCTGGGCTGCTGTTGGGTGGCGTATTCTTCATCAGCCACACCGCGATTTTAGGCTACGGCTTCAATGTGATCGGGATCGGGCTGAACCTGTGGTGGGCGGTGGGCCTGATGGCGGTCTTGCTGCTGCCATCTGTATGGTATGTGATGATGCTGTGGTATTCGGGGTTCTGGCAAGCGCCTTCACCGGGCGAAACAAATACCCTGCGCCAGCGCCAAACTATTTGGCTGATGGTCACAGTATTGCTTTTGTTCACTTTGATCGTGGTCGCACTCCTGACCCAGCCGCGACCGCCTGCCTTAGCGTACCCCTCCAGAGGGTTAAGCAATACGGTTGCCTACCGCGGTGTGCCGGTGGTGTTGGTACTGTACCCGATCTATACTTTTTTGTGTCTGGTGCTTTCGCTGGACGCGCTGCGCCACCCCGGACCCAGCCACCGCAAAATGGGGCCGCTGGCGCGCCAAAAGGCGATGCCCTGGTTGATCGGGGCTACCGTGGCGCTGCTGTTGGTCGGTCTTTCGGTGGCGGGGGTATTTGCCTGGCTAAGCCAGTATTTAGACCATTTCGACGATATCAATATCCACATGGATGTGATCGGCTATTTTGATCTGCTGATCGCCTCGCTGATTGCCCTGGCGGTGATGATGTTGGGGCAGGCAGTGGTGGCCTACGAAGTCTTTACCGGGCAAACCCTGCCGCGGCGCGGTTTGCTGCGCCAGTGGCAGCGGGCGATTTTGCTGGCAATCGGCTACGGGATGGTGATCGGATTTACTTCCAGCACCAACCTGCGCCCGATCTACGGCATTTTGCTGTCTACTTTGTTGATGACCTTTTTCTTCGCTTTGTTGAGCTGGCAAACCTATTCCGAGCGGCAGCGCACGATTGCCAGCCTGCGCCCGTTTGTTGCCAGCCAACGTTTTTACGACCAACTGCTGGCTTCCTCGCCCGATGAGGAGGAAGAAGCCAGTTTGCAAGTGCCGTTCAACGCCCTTTGCCGGGATGTGCTCAATACCCGCCGGGCAGCCTTGCTGCCGTTGGGGCCGATGGCGCCGCTGGTCGGGCCGCCGCTTACCTATCCGCCCGGACAGAGTGTGGATGTACCCCATATTTTCCAGATCGCCGCTCAACTGACCCCGGAAACGATCATTTTACCGGTGAGCGGGCAGGTGGATGGCATGGAATGGGTGGTACCGTTGTGGAGCCAGCGTGGTTTGGCCGGAGTGCTGTTTTTGGGGGATAAGCAGGATGGTGGCATTTACGGGCAGGAGGAGATTGAGGTAGCACAGGCCAGCGGGGAACGCCTGATTGATACCAAGGCCAGCGCAGAGATTGCCCAACGCCTGATGGGTTTACAGCGCAAGCGGCTGGCCGAAAGCCAGGTGGTCGATCAGCGTGCCCGCCGTACGCTGCACGATGATGTGCTCCAGCAGCTGCACACCGCCGTACTCAAACTCGCCAGCCAGCACGAGCCGGATGATGGGGTAGAGGAAGCGATCCAGATGCTGACAGAGACCCACCGCACGATTTCCAACCTGCTGCACGAGATGCCTACCGCTTCTCTGCCGGAGCTGCATAAGCTGGGATTGGTGGGGGCGCTGCGTAAGGTGGTGTCCGATGAGTTTGGCCCGGTGTTTGATACAGTCCGTTGGGAGGTTGAGCCGGAGGCAGAAGTCATCGCCAAAAAGCTCTCGGCGGTGGAAGCCGAGGTGGTGTATTATGCCGTCAGGGAGGCGGTACGCAACGCTGCCAAGTATGGCCGCCCAGAAGGAGACAGCACCGCACCGCTGCATCTCACCATTCAGGTGGCCTGCGAGGATGGTTTGTGGTTGGTGGTGGAAGATGATGGGGTGGGGATCAATTCGGATGCGCCGGGGGGATACAGTGGCCAGGGTTTGGGCTTACACAGCACGATGATGGCGGTGGTGGGGGGAGAGCTGACTCTGGAGAGTGAGCCGGGGGTGTATACCCGCGTTACGCTCAGGATGCCGGAATCAAAGCATTTGCAGAATTAGAATTAAACTTGAAATTGCCCAAGCCAACAGGATATAAATGGGTGTTGGCTTTTTGGAATGGAAGGTCATTCTGAGCGCAGCGAAGAATCTCGAAGGGGTGAGTTATCTTGGTTTTGTTGGCATGCCGTTATCGGTGTTCTCTGGCGTTGTTTGCCGACAAATATTTTTATGGCAGACGTGTTGGGTCTTCGAGATTCCTCCTTGCTTTTGCGGGGCAAAACCTCGTTCGGAATGACGGGTGTGGCGGGTGGCGTGTTTTCTAGCAGGTCATTCTGAGCGCAGTGAAGAATCTCGAAAGGGTGAGTGATCTTGGTTTTGTTGGCTTGCCGTTATCGGTGTTCTCTGGTGTTGCTTGTCGACAAATATCTTTTGATAGATATGTTTTATCTTCGAGATTTCTCCTCGCTTTTGCGGGGCAAAATCTGGTTCGGAATAACGGGTGCGGCGGGTGGCGTGTTTTCCAGCAGGTCATTCTGAGCGCAGCGAAGAATCTCGAAGGGGTGAGCTATCTTGGTTTTGTTGGCATGCCGTTATCGGTGTTCTCCGGCGTTATTTGTCGACAAATATCTTTTAGCAGATATGTTTTATCTGCGAGATTCCTCCTCGTTTTTGCAAGGCAAAATCTCGTTCGGAATGACGGGCGCGGCGGGGATATGGGTTCTTTTGTAGGGGAGGGTTTAGAAACCCTCCCCTACTGGGCCACCATTTGAGGTTTCTGAGAAAGGAGGGTTTACTTTTTAAAATTGGTCTTTGTTTTCTTCTATTATATTTTTATATTCATTGAATAGTTCAGGTTTAGAAATTATATCTTCTAACTTTTCAATATAGCAATTACTTTCATCAAAGGCTGTTGTTTCTGAAAACTTATTTTCGAAAATTAATTTTAGTTTTTCATAGTGCTTTTTTATCAATGTAATTGATAGGTCTTTTTGTTTTTTAATTCCAAATTGACTAATTATCTTTGTTAATGTTTTTTCTGTAATTCCAATCATAAATTTCGAATTTTCTATATTAAAAAAATCACTGGGCTTATTCATCTTATCTGCGGATAAATCAGTATATAAACTTTTATTTTTCAATTTATTTAGTTGATCAATTGTTTTTACTGAAGTTTGAAAATCATATCCTGGTAAACGTAAAAAACCCATTCGTAATTTCGTTTTATGATCTAGAAAGAGTTTACTTTTAAATATTTTCCTAATGTCTTCAAAATTTAACTTTTTGCCGATAATGATATTTAAGGAAACAAATGTCATTATTTCGAGTTTTGCTGATTCTTCAAATGCTAGGTGAGCCAAGGCATAAGAGCGTGAATAATGACCAAGTTTGTGTAGCCATTTGGCTTCCGCCAATAACTCAAAGGCATTTTCATATATTTTTATCTCAAATTGGGCAATATCACTGAAATCCATGTTTTATCCAAATATTTTTATATGGTTGGGTCCCTGTTTTCCTACACCAACCCCGCGGCGGCCTGGTCGTATTGCGCTAGCAGGCGTTCTTTGGTTGCCAATTCTGCGCCGGTGGCGAGGAAGGCGTTGCGCCCAAAGCGCACCAGGTCTTGCGGGCCATAGCCAAAGGATTCGGCGATCAGCAGGTATTCCTGGCTGAGGGTGGTGTTGAACAGCGGCGGGTCATCCGAGTTGATCGTCACGGTGATGCCGTAGTCGTCCAGTTTTTTGAAGGGGTGTTCCTCAATCGTTTCGTAGACATGCAGGCTGAGGTTGCTGGTGGGGTTGATCTCCAGGGTGATGTGATGCTCTTTGAGGTAATCCATCAGCTCAGGGTCTTCAATGGCGCGTACCCCGTGGCCGATGCGGTCGGCTTGCAGTTCTTTCACCGATCCCCAGATGCTCCCCGGCCCCATCGTCTCGCCGGCATGCGGCACACTGATCAGCCCGGCCAGCTTGGCAGCAGCAAACTCGTTCTCGAACGGTTCCGGCGGGGCGCCTTTCTCGTCGCCGCCGATGCCAAACCCGACTACCCCGTAATCCATGCCGTATTGGGCGTATTCCAGCGTCTTTTGGGCGGGTTCGGGGTTGTACGTCCCGTCTTCGTTCATCATAAAGGCCAAGTTGCGGTAGATGTCGAACACCCAGCGGATTTCGACGCCAAATTCTTTTTTAGCGCGCTGGCGGCCGTCTTCCAGGCCGTGCATAATGTCCTGGATGGTCAGGCCTTTATCCAGGTAATCGACGTGTGTGTGCGGGGTGAAGGTCGCTTCCCGGTAGAGGATGTTCTGCTCGGCCATATCGGTGCCCAGGTCGTAGGCCGCCAGGGCGAAATCTTCCGGGGTGCGCAGCAGGTCTTGAATGGTGAGGTAGATGCCTACAAAGTTTTCAAAGCCGGTGAAGGTGTACCATTTTTGCAAGCCCTCCACCGTATCGGCGGGGAGTTTGTCGAGCATGTTGTGGCGTTTCGCCAGGGCCAATACCGTGCGTGGGGGCAGGGCGCCTTCCAGGTGGACGTGGATTTCGGCTTTGGGTAGTGCCTGGATGAATGTTTGCAGGTCTGTACGGTTCATTTTGTTCTCCTCAATAAGATGCTGTTGGCGGCAATTATACCAATCATTCTTTTGGGATTTCTTAGCTGGATAGGGGGTTTATTCTAATTGTGTATCGGTCATGTTTTTTGCCGAGGGGGCCAGCCCCCCGGCACCCCCCGTCGGGGAGGCTGCCTCCCCGAACCCCTGCAAAGAACCACAAGGTGAGTTTTGTATCTATATTCTTGGAACCTAATTTCTAAAAATGCAATAAATGGGGCAATGATAAAATCAAAATCTTTGTGGAAATAATTATCATCTCATCAGATTAACTGACTTGCCTAATAACACGAAACTTTTTAGGGCTTATTCTGTGAATTGTTTATACCCAGTGTGTTGTTTTACTCTCCAATCACCTGCACGATCAGGCTGCGGCGGCGGGGGCGGGTGTCAAAATCTACATAGATGATCTGCTGCCAGGTGCCCAGCGTGAGGCGCTGTTCGACAAACGGCACGGTCAGCGAAGGGCCGAGCAAAGCGGCGCGGGCGTGGCTGTGCCCGTTGCCATCTCCCCAGCGGGCGTTGTGGGCGTAGTCCCGTTGGGGGTCAATCATCTCGTCAAACAAGCGCTGTAAATCCTGCACGCAGCCGCTTTCAAATTCCAGGGTGGTTAGCGCGCTGGTGGCCGAGGGGCAAAAAATGGTGACAATCCCGTTGTCTATCGCCGTGCTCGCTACTGCTTGCGTCACAGAGGGGGTAATATCGAGAATGTCGGCATTGCCCTGGGTTTGCAGTTCGATTGAAAGTGTATTTACCGTCATGGGGTTTCCTCCTGGGGGAAAGGGCTTGCATCAGGGCAGGCAGCACTTCGCCAGATGCGCCCTGCAAGACATAATCGGCATAGGGGGTCAGCGGGGTTGTGTCTGGGTTGATCTCGACAACGACTGCCCCGGCCTGGCGGGCAAAATGGGGCAGTGATGCGGCCGGTTCGACCACTGCCGATGTGCCGATGCTGAAGAATACCTGGGCATTTTGGGCGGCGTGCATGGCCTGTTCAATTGCCTCTGCGGGCAGGTTTTCGCCAAACCAAACCACATCCGGGCGCAGCAGGCCGCCGCAGTTGGGGCACCTGGGCGGGATTTCTCCGCCGGCTGCCCAAGTTTCGATCACTTCGCCCTGCTCCGAACATTTGGTGCGCAGGATGTTGCCGTGCAGCTCAATTACCTGGGGGCTGCCGGCGCGTTGGTGCAGGCCGTCTACGTTTTGGGTGATGAGGGTGAAGTGGGGGAATTTGGCGGCCATTTGCGCCAGGGCAAAGTGCCCGGCGTTGGGTGAAACCGCGTTCACCAGGCCGCGCCGCCAGGTGTACCATTCCCACACCAGCCGGGGGCTGCGCCGGAAGGCCTGCGGGGTAGCCAGTTCGGTGGGGTCATACTGCGCCCACAGCCCGGTTTGCGCCTCGCGGAAGGTGGGTATGCCGCTCTCTTTGGAAACGCCCGCCCCGGTGAGCACGACAATGCGTGGGTGTTGGCGCAGGGTGTTGAGTAGTTGGGGTGAAAAGTTCATAGGTTCATTTTAGCAGTAGATGTGGGACGAGACGAGCGAGAAAGCCGGGGAAATGAGGTAATTTTCTTGTTTTACATTTACAACAACGCGCTTGATTTTATACAGTATTGATGCAAAGGATGGACGATAACTGTACATCAGATGAATACACTTATTAATATATTCCCCTAGAAATAGGGATATTTAAGGAGATAAAAATGCCTGCAGGTAAAAAACCCGCTTCAAAAGATAAGGGAAAAAAGAAACCGGCTGCAAAGAAGACCGGTAAATAGTCGGAAAATCACCTTGTAAAAGGAATTCAGCGGATGAGTACATTCTCATCCGCTGAATGTTTTAATCGGCTTTCTCCGGTGTCTTTTTGTTCGTTTGCAAATTGATTTCCTGCAAGCAGGGAGCAGCATCAGCAGCCCGGTTGCATACTAGCGGATTTGCGCGGTATGGTATTCTTAAAATCAGTTGGCAAATTAAAAAAATATTGAATGCAAAAAATGACGAAAGGGTGGCATAACATTATGAGGATTGTTTCTATCACGCTCCACCCGCCAGGATTTTGTTTAGAAATGACTCTTCAGCCCTCCCCAATTTGGGGAGGGTGATAGCAATTCGAAAATTTAGGGCGTCAATTGGGGTGGGGCATAATAGAACTAATTCATGTTTACGATTCATTTAGCAATTCGCGCCGCATTACGCAGCAAACCGCAGATGAGGGTAAATATAATTCCCCCATTTATTCTTGACTTTAAGAAAGCCACATTTGCGTGGAAATGTCTATTGACTTCTCTAATAAAACTGGCTAAAATAGCCGACGCGCTGGTGCGTCTCCACATGTGGAGACCGTTTTTTTGATGGAGCCAGGTTGGACCAAAATCCGCCCGGTTTCATTCGAGTAGAAACCCAGCAACTATCAATTATCTGAGGAGCGAAGGTAACTGAACCAAGCGATTGGAATCAGTGAGAGGCGTTCCGATGGAAGGTACTCATGGATACTGTAAAAATAACTGCAAATCGCCGAGATGTGATCGGCAAAAAAGTAAAACTCCTCCGCCAGGAAGGAAAACTGCCCGCCGTAGTCTACGGCAAAGAGATGGAACAACCCCTGCCCATCGTTTTGGATCTGCGTGAAACCACCAAGATTCTGCGCGATGTCAGCCGGGCGACCCTTTTGACCATTGATGTAGACGGAGAAGAATTTACTGCTTTGGTGCGTGAACGCCAGCGCGAAGTGATGACCGGCGTTTACCAGCACGTTGATTTTCTTGCCATTTCGATGACTGAAACCGTTCGCACCCAGGTGAACGTGTTCGTTGAGGGTGTTTCCCCGGCAATCGAAGAATTTGGTGCCATCATCACCACCGGCGCCAGCAGTGTGGAAGTTGAAGCGCTGCCTGGTGACCTGCCCGAATCGATCATGGTGGATGTCTCTGGACTGACCAGTATTGGTGACACGATCATGGTGGGCGATTTGAAACTGCCCAAGGGTGTGGAAGTCCTCAGTGATCCTGAAGAAATGTTGGTTGTGGTTTCTTACCCGATGCAGGCTGCGGCAGAAGAAGAGGAAGAGGGCTTGGAAGAAGACCTCGACTTCGATGCCGAACCGGAAGTGATTGGTCGCGAAGACGACGAAGACGACGAAGAATAAACTACAAAACACAGCATATCAAAAACGCCGCGCACTGCGCGGCGTTTTTTTATATCCAACGGCGTGTCATCAAAGCCCGGTTAAAACCAATATGAGTGGCACAGGCCACCCATATTGATCTGAAACGGTTAAAAGAGGAAGTGGGAAAATACTAAAATTGGAGCTCCAACTGCTCCTCGAATTGTGCAAGGGCGTCTAATGCCTCGATGGCATAGATCATCGCAGGGCCGCCGCCCATCAACACGGCGACATCCAAGGCTTCCACGATCTCTTCCCGGCTGGCACCGGCTTTGAGCGCGTCATTCACATGGAAAGCGATACAGCCATCGCAGCGTACCACGACTGCAATCGAGAGGGCAATCAACTCTTTGGTCTTGGCGCTCAAAATGCCGTCTGCGGCTCCGGCATGGTGCAATTTTTGGAAGGCCTGCATCATGGCAGGGGACTGTGCGCCGTATTCACCCATCATTTCTTGGGTATGTGCTAATTTTTCTGGATAGTTTTTCATTTTGGTCTCCTTAAAAACCAGTGCTATGTTTATGGTGTTGACCCAGGGCCCGTTGGGTAGCAACTAATTGTGTTATTTTTCACAATCTAAGTATAACATTAACTTGTGAAAAAAGACACAAACAAAAAAGATTCTTATAAAATTCTTATATTTGGGAAATTGCGGCAACCAGTTCGAGGATGATCCGGGCAGATAACCCCCATAAAAGCTCCCCGTCGTACTCTTTAAAATAGATCACTTCCGCTTTTTGCCCGTTGGGCAGCTCGCGGTGGGTAACTACATGGTTGGCCGGGTCTACCAGCCACGCTAGGGGAATGGTGAACCAGCGGGCAACTTCGCTGGGCTGGGGGGTAAGGGCATAAGGCCAGGGGATGCGGCCGACGAAGGGGGTTACGCGATAATTGGAGATGGTGATAAATTCGTTCAGCATGCCCAAGAGGTTCACATCTTCCCGCAAGATGGCGAGCTCTTCAAAGGCTTCCCGCAGGGCGGTGGCGGCCAGGGTGGTGTCCTCCGGGTCTTTGCGCCCGCCGGGTAGGGCCACTTGCCCGCTGTGCATATCTCCTTCCACCTCCGTGCGGCGGATGAAGAGGATGTGCCAGGCATTATCCTGATGCACCAGTGGAATCAGCACAGCCGCCGGGCGCGGCTCGGTGGAAAAGAATTCTTCGGGGAAATGGTTGATCACCGGTTTAAAAGGCTGGGCTTTCAGGGCAGTGATGATCTTATCGACGGTCAGTTGGTTGGGGTGGGTCATGGCGGTCAGCTTTGGTTTTCTTGTTTTGCGTGGGTCAAATCGTTATACGAGGCATATTTGCGCGCGAAGACCAAAAAGCCGGTATGCGCCACCATTGTGTCTGCCGGGCGCAGGCGGGTGGCAGAGGGCTTGTAGTAGCGGTGCAGGATTTCGGAAACTTCGATATATTCAAAATTGTGCTTTTTCAGGGTGGTGATCAATACAGAGACCTGATTGGTGGTGGGCAGCAGGCAGCCTAAAATTCCGCCGGGGATGAGCGCACCGCGCACAGTGCCGATGTAATTTTCGGGGTCGGGCAAGTCTAAGAAGGCGGCATGCAGATTGGTTTCGTCCACCCCTGCGCCCAAATCCTGGATTTTGAAAGTGACCCGCTGCGACAGGCCGTATTTTGCCAGGTTTTGCTGGGCAGTTTTGGAAAAGCTGGCATTTTTCTCGCAGCTGGTGACGTGCCCATCCTCCCCCACCATATAGGCCAGGGCGGTGGTCAGCGCGCCAGAGCCGGTGCCGCATTCGAGTACATGCGTGCCGGGACCGATCCCCATGGTGACCAGCAGGTAGCCGATGTCTTTGGGGTACATGATCTGGGTCTGGCGGGAAATATCGCGTAAAAGGTCGTCCAGCTGGGGTTGTAATAGGGCGAAGAAATTCCCGGTGTGGCTTTGCACGCGGCTGCCCCAGGTCAGACCGATCAGGTCGTCGTGTGCGATGATGCCCAGGTGGGTCTGAAACGTGCTGCCGGGCTGGAGGGAAAAGATGAAGCGTGTGTCTCGCCCCGTGATCAACTGCACCAAATCGCCGGGCTGGGTGGTTGGCAGGGTCGTGCGCAGGGCATTGCTCATGCCCCTAGCTGCCTGTTTCGGGAGAAATTGCGCTCAACCACTCGGCCGCGATCAGGCCGACAAAGCTGAACAAACTTGCCAGACCTGCCCGCACCGGGCCGATGCTGAGAAAGGTAAAGCCGAGAATGTTGGCAACCACATGCCCTACCCAAAAGGCGAGTAAGCTGGTCGCCAAAAATAACACCAGACGGCCAAAGCCGCCGCCGCGAATAAAGTGAAACAAAGCCCCATACAGGGCGGCCAACACAGAACCGATTAACAATGCGGGAAGAGTCATTTTACCAACCTGATTGCTTGATAAGGCTGGGGTTGTTTCCCCTGTGCCTTTTGGATGATCCCGCTGAGGATCACCTCGCTGCCGTGGTAGGCCACGGCGGCCTGCCCGGGAGTAATATCGCGCACGGGCTGGTCAAATTGTACCGCGAAGTGTTCGTCATCCAGCGGGGTGACCAATCCGGGCACCAGACCGGCGGTGTAGCGGATTTTGACCATGGCCTGGAAAGGTGCGCTTTCGGGGCGGCCGGAAACCCAGTTGGCGTTGCCTGCCGTGAGGGCGCTTTGCCCCAATTCATCGGCGGTGCCGACCACCAGGGTGTTGCTGTCGGCCTGCTTGGCAAGCACATAGAGCGGTTCGCTGTGCGCAATGCCCAGGCCTTTGCGCTGCCCGATGGTGTAAAAAGCCAGCCCCTGGTGTTCGCCCAACTGTTCGCCGCCGGTGGTCACGATCGGGCCGGGGTCGGCGGTTTGCGGGGCGTGGCGGCCTAAAAAGCTGGGGTAATCTGTGCCCGCCAAAAAGCATAAGTCCTGGCTGTCTTTGATCCGGGCAGCGGGCAGCTGGAACTTCTCCGCCATGGTACGAATCTCCGGCTTGGTGTAGCCGCCTACCGGGAAGATGGCGTGCTGTAACTGCGCCTGATCTAACGCGCCCAGCACGTAGGACTGGTCTTTCTTGGGGTCGATCCCTTGCAGCAGTTTTACCGGTTCGCCGGGGATGCGGATGGTTTGGGCGTAGTGCCCGGTAGCCATGTAATCGGCACCCAGGGTGAGGGCGCGGTTGAGCAGAAATTCCCAGCGGATGTGGCGGTTGCACACCAGACACGGGTTGGGGGTAACGCCTTGCGTGTATCCGTCTAAAAAGTACTGCACCACTTTATCGTGGAAAACATCTTTGGCGTCTATGGCATAAAAGGGGATGTCCAGCTGGGCGGCAATGCGTTTTGCCAGTGCCATGGCGTCTGGGGTGCAGCAACGGTTGGCGTGTTCTCGCCCCGGCTCGCTCCACAGGCGCAGCATGATGCCAAAAACATCGTAACCCTGCTCGACCAGTAAGGCCGCCGCGGTGGAGCTATCTACCCCGCCGCTCATTGCCACGGCCACTTTTGCGCCGGGGGGCAGGTGTTGGGTGTAGTTGGGGGCAGGCATCACGAGCCTCGCAGTGCCCGCATGCGCCGGACAGCTTCGGGCAGGAAGGCTAAGAATTTCTCTATTTCGGCATCGCTGGTGTGGTGTGAGAGGGTGACGCGCAGGGAACCCAAAGCCCAATCATCGTCCAGGTCAATCGCTTTGAGTACCGCCGAGGGTTCGGGGTTGCCGGTTTTGCAGGCCGAACCTGAGGAACAGGCGAATCCTTCGGCGTCCAGCACCATGAGCAGTTCGTTGCCGTCCACGCCTTTGAAGACAAAGCTGGTGTGGTTGGGCAGCCGCTCGCTGGGGTGGCCGGTCAATTGGCTGTCCGGTACCTGTGCCAATACGGTGCGAATGATATGGTCGCGAATTTCGACCAGCTTGGCGCGGCGTTCGCTTTGTTCGGCGTGTGCCAGCCGGAAAGCTTCTGCCTGCCCGACCAGATAGGGCACATTTGAGGTGCCGGCACGCATCCCGTTTTCCTGTCCGCCGCCGGTTTGGGTGGGCAGCAGGGGGGTGCCTTCTCGCACGATTAGAGCGCCGACCCCTTTGGGGCCGTACAGCTTATGTGCGCCAATCGAGAGCAGGTCGATGGGCATCTTGGCGAGGTCAAAAGGCAGGTGGGCAGCGGCCTGCACCGCATCGGAATGGAAAGCTACCCCTGCGGCGCGGCAGACTGCCCCAATTTTGTCAACCGGGTTGATCGAGCCGATTTCGTTATTGGCGGCCATCACCGAGACGATGGCGGTGTCGGGGCGCAGGGCATTTTTGACCGCTTCGGCGGTCACCTGTCCATACTGGTTGACGGGCAGTAGTTCCAGCTCAAAGCCAAATACGTCGGCCAGCTGTTGGGCGGTTTTGCTCACCGCCGGGTGTTCTACCGGGCTGATGAGGATATGGTTGGCGCCGCGCTGCTGGCGGGCGGCCAAAGCACCGCCGCGCAAGGCCAGGTTGTCGCTTTCCGAGCCGCACGAGGTGAAGATGATCTCGTTGGGTTTGCAGTTGAATACCTGGGCAATGGCTTGCCGGGCGTTTTCTACGGCCGCTTCGGCGTTTTGCCCGTAGCGGTGAATGGAAGAAGGGTTGCCGAACATCTCGCTGAAGTAGGGCTGCATGGCAGCCTGCACGCGCGGGTCCACCGGGGTGGTGGCGGCATAGTCCAGGTAGGTGTGTGTAGATAAATCAGACATCATGTGGGCGATTATACTGGATTTTGGGATTTACGGCTGGAGATTGAGCGGTTTGGGGACGGTTCCGGTCAGAAAGAGTCGTCATTCTGAGCGAGGCGTTTGCATCTTGCAAACGCAAGCGAAGAATCTCGATGCTGTGAGGTGAAGACGACTTAGGTCGAGTCGTCAAAGTGCATGATCTTCCAGGAAGGATAGGGTGGGTGCGTTATATCTGGAATGTGATTGAACGGGTATCTTAGTTTTTTGGCATTATTTTCCCCCTCACCCTGCGAACGGAACGTTCGCCGACCTCTCCCAAAGGGAGAGGGAATCATTGAGGATTTTGTAGTAAGAAATATTATTGAGGTGTGATCTTGAATTTTTAAAAGAATGGAAATCTAAAAAGTGCGAACGCTAAATTATTATTCCCCCCTGCCAACACTCCTACATATCTGCCGGGGTGACCCCAAAGTCTTCGGGTTTGATTTTAGCGTCTTGGAATTCTTCAAAGGTGACCTGGGTGAAGCGGCCGGGGAAGACTTCCTGAATGCGGCCAAACAGCGAGAGATAATTGCAGGTGATGTTGGTCTCCCAGTTCAAGCCTAACAGGTCGGATACCTGCTGGATGGCGGCGACATCCTCGCCTTCGATCTCGATGAAGTCGCCAAAGGGCATTTCGTCTAGGGTGACGAACAGACCGTTCAACTGGTAGGCTTCGCGGTATTTCTCGTAGATGGCGGTTACCTGGTACCCCAATGCGTTCAACAGGCGCTGGGCGGTGGCGAAGTCGCTAACCTTGATCTCGATCTCCTGCCGCTGGCTCACCCCTTCTACAATCCGCGCCGGGCTTTTAAAGGTCAGGCGGGTGGCAAAATCCTGCCGCAAACGGAGCAGTTCGTGCTCTTTGGTCATGGCCAGGTCTGCGGTGTCGTAGCGCAGGTTGGTCTCTAAAATGCGCTCAAAGATGCGTTCGGCATCGAGCGCCAGCAAGCGGCTGCGCACTGCGGGCAGGTTTTGCAGGTAGAATTTTGCTTCCAGTTCGTGATCGAGGGTCATGATTGGCGTGGTGGGTTCCTTTTGAGGTTAATCGCTAACATTATAGATGAGATTGCCGCGCTGTGGTGTAAATTGATAATAAAAGGTGTCTGGGCGGCATTCTCTCCTAATTGAAAATTCTCTTGAGATAGTACTTGGGATTCTTGACCACTTTCCTCGCCATGCTGGCAAGGTATCCCCATTTGGCGCGCCCCAGGATGGAAGGCCTTTTCTGTGTGAGGGTTTTGGCAGCCAGAATTTGGACGGCATCCAGGGGGTCTGAGATTTCCGGGTGGTCGTTGAGGTAGCGCTGGTACCACAGTTCGTTGGTCTGGTTGGCCTGCTTTTGCGAGTGTGGTGCGGGGATGTCGACGGCGGGCAGACCCAGGTGGGCGACCAGCGCCTGCATGTTGGCGGTATAGTCTTTGACAAAATCCTCATACCAGATGGTATAGGGGGAGAGCGCTTGCCGTTCAAAAAAATGCTCCCAGAGCAAATCCTCGGCAGTGAATTTGTCCATGTAGTAGCCGATCATGGCTTCGTCATACACAAATTTGTGTTCCTGGTCTTGCTGGGCGATCTTGGCTTTGGAGGTGACCAAAAAGGTGTTGCTTTGCAAAGCCTTGACGATGGAAATGGCCTGTTTGATCTTGTTCCTGCGGCGCATGAAAATGTAGCTTGGCCGGTTGAATAAAATTTGCAGCATTTCCACGGCGTTCACGCCCTTAAAGGAGATTGCCGGGTGGTGATTGAGGCTGTCTTGCAGGTAGATGAACTGCTCCCAAAACAATTTCAGCCCAAACACACCGGTCTTGGGGGAGGTCTGGTAAGCGATCATGTCGCGCGTGTAGCGGAAAAAATCACTCTCGTCGTGTCCCCAGCCGTGTTTGAGGTTGCTGTCCAGTTTGTACCCTTCCAGCGGGAAACCGTAATGCATCAGCTTCATGGTCAAGCCGATCAGGTTGGTGCCGCTGCGCGGGGTGGCACAAATTAAATAGGATATAGTCGGGGACGGCATTTCGCCGTAGTGGGTGTTGATCTGGGCTTTGATTGAACTGATCTTATCCATCTGGGGTGTTTAGTGCCTCATTCGACCGCGTGCCATTTGATTGAAATAATTGGGTATGACTGACAAAGTTCAGTCGAACTTTGTTCAGTTTAATTACAAGACTTCACGCATACATTTTGCGCTCAAATTATACTCTACCTCAAGGGTGATAGATTCCGGAATCTCTGCTCTCCAATTGTGGACAAATTGGTTTTTAATCGTTTCCATATCCTAAAAAAATTAGCATACAGGAGGATTTGAAAATCATCTCAGAAGAGTAAAATTATGGTCATGACCAGATATTAACCAACATTTAAGGGAGAAGAAAAAGCCTCAAGAGGAAGGGAATAAACATGGCGGCTTCAAACGACTCTTTAACGCAAGCTGAGCTTTCAAACCGGCTTGAGAATCTCTACGACAATTATGATCTACCTGACACGCCTGGTGGATTCGCAGTCGCTGTCCTCCGGGATGGGCATCCTATCTTCAAGAAGGCTTACGGTTTTTCCAATTACGAACATAATATCCCGTTGACTACCTCTACGGTGGTGGATTATGCGTCGGTCGCCAAACAATTTACCGGTTTTGCTGTGGCAGTCTTGATACAAGAAGGCCGTTTGAGACTGGAGGATGATGTTTCCCAATACTTGCCGGAATTACCCGCCTTTGGCGAAAAGATCACGATCCGGCATTTGCTCCACCATACCAGTGGGATTCGCGATTGGGTTGGTCTGGTCAAGATTGCAGGCAGGTATGAAAGTGATGTGATTTCCGATGATTTTCTGATGAAACTGTTCGTTCACCAGAAGGATTTGAATTTTAAGCCAGGGGAACGGTTTCAATACTCAAATTTTGGGTATTTCCTTCTTGCCAATATTGTGGCGCGGGTCACGGGGAAAACTTTTTCTGAATGGACGCGGGAACATATCTTCAAGCCGCTAGGCATGCTTAATACCCATTTTTGTGAGGATTACCGGGAAATCATTCCCAATCGAACCAGTTCCTATAAACAGAATGAAAAAGGCCAGTATGTGAACACGGCCAATCAATTGGCAGCCTATGGGTCGAGTTCGCTGTACTCAACCCTGGATGACATGATTAAGTGGATCGCTAATTTTAAAACGCATGCACTGGGCGGGGAGGATGTGTGGGATAGGATGTGCCAGCCAGGCGTTTTAAATAGTGGTGAAAAACCCAATTATGGTTTTGGAATCAGTATCGACAATGACCAGGGGCTTGAAAGCATCGGTCATGGCGGATCGTGGGCAGGCAACCTGTGCCAACTTTCTTATTATCCCGAACAAAACGTTTCTTATCTCTTGAGCATCAATCGTGATCCTGCCGGATTTTTTGCCGGCTCCAAGTTCATGGACATTTTACTGGGTAAAGAGGAGGTTGTAGAACCTGATTTAGATGGGATTCTGGAACGTGTTGAAATGTCTTTTGCTGCCGAACAACTCAAAGAGTACACGGGTGCTTATCTGGCCTCTGGCAAAGTGATTTGGGTTGAACAGGGCGGGTCTAATCTAAATATCCTTTTCCCTTCAAGTCAGACAATCTGTGTTTCTCCGCTGGGAGAAGATCTGTTTTTTAATAAAGAGTCCAATGTTAAATTTTCATTCAACCGGAATGAGGATGGCGCGATTGGTGGGTTTGTCTACTCAGTTGGGGATAATGAAAGTAAGCCCTATGCGAAACAGAATGAGAATGTTTTAGGATTGGGTGAATATTGTGGGGATTACTATTGCCCTGAGCTTTTGACTTCCTACAAGATTGTTGTTAAGGATAGATATTTGACCCTAACGCATCTGCATAATGAAGATGTCCTGCTTCAGCAGGCAGCCCCGGACACTTTTTGTGGGAACAAGTGGTGGTGTACGCAGATAAGTATGGATCGCGATTCAGAGGGGCGGATGATTGGTTTCAGCCTCAATTGTGATCAAAACAATATTCAGAATCTAAGATTCATCAAGAAAGAAATGTAAACAAGCGTATTCTGCCCGGCTTTTCTTGTTGGCAATTATTCCATAATCAGGATGATTCTTCTTCCAGCGGCCCCAGCACGACCATCGCTTCGCGTTTCTCCACGTTAGCGCCATCTTGCACGTGCACGGCGGTTACCCGCCCTGCCCGCGGGGATTTTAATTCGTTCTGCATTTTCATCGATTCGAGAATCACCAGCACATCGCCGGCGGTCACCTGGTCGCCAACCTGCACCGGGACTTTCACCACCATGCCGGGCATCGGGGCGTTCAGGGTGAATTCTCCGCTCCCGTGGGTATCGCTGCCGGCCTCGCGCAGCAGCTTTTCGTGCTCGTCGATCACTTCCGCCGAGTAGCGTTCTCCCTCCATCACAATCTGAAGCCGGTCTTCCTCCTCGGTCAAAGAGGCTTCGTAGGAATAGCCCTCCACCAGCAGGGAGAACATCAACTGCCCATTGACCTGTTCCAGGTCGACTTGATAGATGCGGTCGTTGACCCGCACCTGCCCGTCTTCCAGCAGTTCCACTTCGTATTCGGTGCCATCTATCGTGGTGAGATAGGTTGTCATTCGGCAGTGCTTCCTTTCATTTGATCGAGCATAATCTTTTTCTTATTGATTAAATTGTTTCCAGCGGCCGCTGCGTTTCCAGTTCGAGCCGCCTTCCTGGCAGTGGCGGTCAATATGCGCCGAGCGTTCGGCCTGGCGGTGGGTCACCAGGGTGGCGAGGATGGCGGCAATTTCCGGGGTGTGGGGTTTCTTGCCGATCTCGTCATCCATCGAAAAATCTTCTTCCACGAAACGGGTGTCGAAATCTCCGCTGATGAAACGCGGGTGGCGCAGCAGCTTTTGGTGGAAGGGGATGTTGGCGGTCACGCCCAAGATGCGGTACTCCCGCAGGGCGCGGCGCATGCGCATGATGGCTTCTTCCCGCCGTTTGCCCCAGCAGATCACTTTAGCGATCATCGGGTCGTAGTGCGGGGTAATGGCCGCTCCGCCGAATACGCCGGTATCCACGCGCACTCCCGGTCCGGTGGGCACATCGTGCTGTAAGAGTTTGCCGGTGGAGGGGAAGAACTGGTTAAAGGGGTCCTCGGCATTGATGCGGCATTCGATTGCGTGGCCGCGCAGACGGATATCGGCCTGGGTGAAAGGCAGTGGTTCTCCCTGGGCGATGCGCAGCTGCTGTACGACAATGTCGACCCCGGCAACCCATTCGGTGACCGGGTGCTCGACCTGCAAGCGGGTGTTCATCTCCAGGAAATAGAAGTTTTTCTCGGCATCTACCAAACACTCGACCGTCCCGGCGTTGACATAGCCAACCGCCTGGGCTGCCAGCACACCCACCGCGCCAAGCTGCTGCCGGAAAGCCTCATCGTCACCCACAAAGGGGGAGGGGGCCTCTTCGACCAGTTTTTGGTGGCGGCGCTGGATGGAGCATTCGCGTTCCCCCAGGTGGACGACATTGCCGAATTGGTCGGCAAGGATTTGCACCTCGATGTGGCGGGCGTGGGGGATCATTTTCTCCAGGTAGACGTTGTCATCGCCAAAGGCGGACTGCGATTCGCGGCGAGCTGAGTCGATTGCGGCGGGCATTTCATCTAAGTTTTCTACCGCACGCATGCCCTTGCCACCCCCGCCGGCCGTGGCTTTGATCAGCAGAGGGAACCCGATCTGCTCGGCCGCTTTCAGCAGCTCGGCGTCACTCAGGCGTTGGTGGCCGTGTGTGCCGGGCACAACCGGCACACCGGCAGCGCGCATGGTTTCGCGGGCGGTGGCTTTATCGCCCATTTTGCGGATCGCTTCCGGCGGCGGTCCGATGAAGATCAGTTCTTCGTCCGCACATAATTGGGCAAAGTCGGCATTTTCGGAGAGGAAGCCGTAGCCGGGATGGATGGCCTGTGCGCCGGTGGTTTTGGCGGCGGCAATCATATTTTCCATGCGCAGGTAGGATTGGGCGGAAGGTGCCGGGCCGATGAGGATGGCCTGGTCTGCCAGGCGCACATGTAGGCTGTTGCGGTCGGCTTCGGAATAAACGGCCACGGTTTGCAGACCGAGTTCGCGGCAGGCGCGCAAGATGCGGATGGCAATTTCGCCGCGGTTGGCGATGAGGACTTTGGAGAAGGGAGATTTGTTATCGTTCATATAAGTTATTTTGCGTTAATTAGTTTGTTTGTAAGTTATTTTGCAGTTATGATGGTGAGTGTAATAGTTTATGAGTGTATGAGTTTATTAGTAGGTTAGTGTAATAGTGTAATAGTGTATAAGTTTATAAAGTCTATAAAGTGGGCTGGGGTGCTGTGTGTGGTTGATAGAGTGGAGAAGGAAATGCTTTTTGTAAACCAATGGTGATCTCAGTAATTGCCTGTCTACCCGTAGGGGCGACCTCTGGGTCGCCCGGCATTTGGCGAAGAGACCTCGCCGCTACGGGAATCAGGATAGGTTATTTGACCTCTAGACTTATTTTTTTGCTCAACAATCCTTTTTGCGGGTGAGTCCCCAAAATGGGGGGCTTCACCCCTACACTAGATAGTTGGCTGTGCGAATATTTTGCCTTTTGGCAATCTGACTACAAAACTACTAAACAACCTAACTACCAAACTACTCAACAACTCTTATCTACCCGTAGGGGCGACCTCTGGGTCGCCCGCGTGTGCGTGTTGGCGAGGGGACCTCGCCGCTACGGAGGGCGGGATGGGTTATTTGACCTCTAGACTTATTTTTTTGCTAAACAATCCTTTTTGCGGGTGAGTCCCCAAAATGGGGGGCTTCACCTCTACACTAGATAGTTGGCTGTGCGAATATTTTGCCTTTTGGCAATCTGACTACAAAACTACCAAACAATCTAACTACCCAACTACTCAACAACTCTTATCTACCCGTAGGGGCGACCTCTGGGTCGCCCGCCTGTGTATTGGCGAGGAAACCTCGCCGCTACGGAGGGCGGGATGGATGATTTGACATCTTAATTATTTTTTTGCTAAACAATCCTTTTTTTGGGTGAAGCAGGCTTCACCCCTGCACTAGATGGCTGGCTGGCAATGAGACTACTCAACTATCTGACTACCTGACTAACAAACTACCCAACTAAAGTGGAATATTGCCATGTTTTTTGGGCGGGTTGCTGTCGCGCTTGTTCTCCAGCATTTCCAGCGCATTGATCAGGCGCGGGCGGGTTTCGCTGGGTTCAATCACATCATCGATAAAGCCGTAAGAGGCGGCAATGTATGGGTTGGCAAACTTCTCGCGGTACTCGGCTACCAGCCTGGCTTTGCGTTCTGCCGGGTCATCGGTTTCGGCCAGCTCTTTGCGGAAGATGATGTTTACCGCGCCATCCGGCCCCATTACAGCAATCTCCGCCCCCGGCCAGGCGGCGTTAAAGTCGGCGCGGATATGCTTGCTGCTCATCACGTCGTAAGCGCCGCCATACGCTTTGCGGGTAATCACGGTCAGCTTGGGCACGGTCGCTTCGCAGTAGGCATACAGCAGCTTGGCCCCAGAACTGATCACCCCACCGTGCTCCTGGTCGGTGCCGGGTAAAAAGCCGGGCACATCCACAAAGGTGATGATGGGGAAGTTGAAAGCGTCGCAGAAGCGCACAAAGCGCCCGGCCTTCTTGGAGGAATGGATATCCAACGCCCCGGCTAAAACAGCGGGCTGGTTGGCAACGATCCCGATAGGGCGGCCGCCCAGGCGGGCAAACCCGACCACAATATTAGCAGCGTAGTCTTTGTGGATCTCAAAAAAGTCACCCTCGTCCACTACCAGGCGGATCACGTCTTTGATGTCGTAGGGCTTGCTGGGGTCGGAAGGAACGATTGAATCGAGCGCTTCTTCCCGCCGCAGGGGGTCGTCTTTGGGTTCGCGGTAAGGCGGGTCTTCCATGTTGTTTTGCGGCAGGTAGCTGAACATCTGGCGCACCAGGGCGAGGGTCTCGGCTTCGCTGGCCCCGGAGACATGGCACACGCCGGAGGTATCCGAATGCACCTGTGCCCCGCCCAACTCTTCAAAGCTGACATCCTCGTGGGTGACGGTCTTGACCACTTCGGGACCGGTGATGAACATATAGGAGGATTTTTCGACCATGAAGATGAAATCGGTGATGGCGGGAGAATAGACCGCACCCCCGGCGCACGGCCCCATAATTACGCTGATCTGCGGCACCACGCCAGAAGCCAGGGTGTTGCGCAGGAAAATATCGGCATACCCGCCGAGGGAAACCACCCCTTCTTGAATGCGCGCCCCGCCCGAATCGTTCAGCCCGATCACCGGGGCGCCGTTCTTGAGGGCCATATCCATGATCTTGACGATCTTTTGGGCGTGGGCTTCCCCCAGGCTGCCGCCGAAAACGGTAAAGTCTTGCGAAAAGATATACACCAGCCGGTTATCAATTGTGCCCCAGCCGGTCACCACGCTGTCGCCCAGGTATTTGCGTTCCCCCAGACCAAAGTCCTCCACCCGATGGGTGACAAAAGCATCGGTCTCGCGGAATGACCCTTTATCCAGCAGCAGTTCAATACGCTCGCGAGCGGTCAGTTTGCCGCGCTCGTGCTGAGCATCAATGCGTTTCTCCCCCCCACCCAGGCGGCCCTGGGCGCGTTTTTGGCGCAGCTGTTCAATCTTGTCTGAATCGGTCATGTGCATCTCCAAAGAAATGGTGTACCGCAGGATGGAGGAAACTGACAAAGACGAGGATGAGGAAAAAGGCGGTGAGTATGCCAGAAAAGACCCAATTAACATCCCGCAGGGGGCTTTGCATCAGGGCGAACTGTTCTATCCAATAATATACCGCATAAGTTACCCCCAAGATACGCAGCAGGGCAGGCGCATGCCGCCAGCCAAACCACAGCAGCCCGGCAGCACCCAGACCAAGCACGCCCCATAGCGCGCCGCTGGCTGCCAGGTAAAGCGGCGAAACAGAGAGGGGCAGGCTGTTGAGGTAGTCGAAAAGGGAGAGGGCGGTACCAAAGCGTACCCAGGCGAGCAGGCTGAAGGCCAGCACGATGAGGACAAGGACTAAAACGATCCAGGGGCGTTTGAAGATCATAAAAGGCTGCAACCTGTGTTTATTGGGGAATTTCGAGGGTGATTTTACCCAACTGTTGGCCGCTTTCCAGACGTTCCTGGGCGGCGGCGGCTTCGGCCAGCGGGTAGGTGTGGTCGACCACGGCTTTCAGCTTGCCTGCAAAGATCAAACCCATCACCGTGCGGAAATCGGTCAGCGTGCCCATCGTTGAGCCGATGATGGAAAGGTGCTTGCCGAAGATATAGCGGTTGTCGATCTCGAATTTGGGGGAACCGGTGTTGCCCACATTGAGGATGCGGCCGCCCACACGGGCTGCCCGGAAGCTTTGATAGTAGGTCGTGCCGACATTGTCGACAACCACATCAACCCCCAGCCGGTCGGTGAGTTTGTAGATTGCTTTCGACCAGTTTTCTTCTTTGCTGCGGTCGATGAGCACATCTGCGCCCAGCGAGGACGCCAGGGCGAGCTTATCTTTCGAAGAGCCAACCACATACACCTCTGCGCCGGCCAACTTGGCGATCTGGATGCTGGCGGTGTTGACCCCGCCGGATGCGCCTACGATCAGCACGCGTTCGCCGGGGCGCAGGTTGCCGCGGGTAATCAGCGAGTGCCAGGCGGTGTGGAAGACCAAACCGGCTGCCGCGGCTTCGTGCGGGTTGAAGTCGGCTGGCCGGGGCAGCACGTTGCGTTCGGGCACAACCACATATTGCGCATAGGTGCCGCTGCGCGTTTCGCCCAATAATTCCCAATGGGTGCACTGGTTGTCTTTGCCATCCAGGCAAAAGCGGCAGGTGCCATCTGAAAGATTGGCATTCACCACCACGCTGTCGCCCGGCTTGTGCCCGGTCACGCCCATGCCCGCGGCGGCAATTATCCCCGCGCCGTCTGCGCCAGGAGTAAAAGGATATTTGATCTTGATCCCCGGCCAGCCGTTGCGCACCCAGATATCCAGCCGGTTGAGGGCGGCGGCTTGCAGCCACACCAGTACCTCGCCGGGGCCGGGGCTGGGGGTGGGTAGGTCGCCGTAGTGGAGTACATCTGTCCCGCCATGTGCTTGTAAAAATACGGCTTTCATAAAGGCTTGCCTCCGTAGGTATATGGACTTATCAGGGAAAATAGGTAGTAGAAATTATATCAGGGTTGGGGGAGGGGTGGGGAGTATGGGATTAAGGACAGGGTGGCACGGTGTCTTCGCCGAAGACTTCTTCAATGTCTTCAATCCTTGCTGTTGCCCATTCGGTATAGTGTGACGTGCCTTCTTTTTCTTCAAAGTTGAGGAGACGTTGATACCAATAGTGCGCACAGCCGTGCACGCCCCCAATACCATAGGTATAGGCCAATTGATAAATGGTTTGGGTGTTCATCTCCAGATTGGTGATTTCTTTGTAATAGACAGCCGCAATTTGAAAATGTCCCAATACTTTTTCGGAATCTCCCAAATATTGATAGAGAGTCATTTTGTCTTTGTCCGATAAACCCGCGTTGTTCGTCGCGGTAGACAAGTAGTCGATCATTTCTTGGGCATATCTTTCTGCATCCTCAATCTCGTATAGCGAGCTGGCGGCATGGATTAAATAGGTATAGGTTCTTCCTGCCTCAAGGGGATCGGTGATTGCTTCGATATGCGGTTCTATGTTGGTCTGCATTTGGCGATAGTACACCCCAACATCTGAATAGAGGCTGCTCCAAGAGGCGGCTTTGACCACGGTTGCGTATGCCCAAGCCTGGTCGGACAATTTTGAAAACTCGTCTATTCGGGGGAGGCAAGTATTTTCCATGTCTGCGAATGTTTGCACGGCGCGCTCATAGTCATTCAGCATAAAGTCAGCCTCTACCAACAGCGCATAGGCCCGGATGAGGTCTTGAATATTCGAGAGGGAGGAAAGTTGTGGCCGTACCAGATCGACCACTTTTTGGTAATTCCCTTCCACTTTGGCATAGTCATTCGAAAGCCATTGGGCGTATGCGATCAGCCGGTAACCGGCGGCACGGTCCAGGTCGTTTGATATTCCTTCCATGGCAAGCTCTACAGCGTGAATGGTTGCAGCAGGATTGATAAACATAGCTTCTTCGTCAAAATTGTCCAGGAATTGATAATATTCGCTGGGATAAGGCGTAGGGGTAACCGTAGGTTCGGTAGTTGGCGTAAAAGTGGGGGCAGGTGTAAGCGTGGCGGTTGGTTGGCTGATTTCAGAAATTGAGGAGGCAATATTTTGGAAGAGGAGCATTCCAACGATGATGACGGCTGCACCAATGCCAATGGGAATACCAATCAGCAATCCGAGATTGAAGTGAGCGAATCGCCTTTTTGGAGTCTTATTCTGCGCCATAATTCCCCTGGGTGCCATCTTCTTCTACTACGCTTAAATGAATGCTGATATTCTTGATGATCGCTTCTGCTGGGCCTTTATTGGTAATGGTGACGTAAAAATAGCCTGCTGAACTGACATACAGCGCAGGGTCAGGAATGTTGTTTATCCCTTCCTGCAGTACGGTTCTGGCGCTAAAGCCACTGCCATCTAATTTCATCAAGGATATTTCGATGGTTTGCCCTTCTAAGTTCTCCCCTTCAAGGATCACGTCCAGAGAACTGATTTCCTGAAAAGTATGGTACCCGCGCGGCCGGAACATAAATACTTCTGTTTCCCCAAAAAATAGGCCAAACATGCCGGTGCCGGTGTAATTTGCCATCACCGGGTCGCTGTATAACTGGGCGTAAGGCGTTGGGGTAGCATAAACTTCATCCGATATGGCGGGAACGGGTGTGGGGGTCATCGCCCAGGTTGGGGAGGGCTGCGGTGTAGGATAGAGCAGTTCACCCCCGAGTTTGTCGATCTCTTCCCTAATGTGAGCGTAAACAAAGGGAGCTATATGTTCAATTGTGGTTGCCTCAGCCAGCTGCAACCAATAGAGTGCGCTTTCTTCATCGCCTTCATCCAGCGCCAATAATCCCAGCACATAGGTGCGGTAGCCATATCTTCCCCATGTCCAGCGGTAGCCCGTCTCTAAGTCCTGATAGGCAAGTTCGGGTTCTCCCATTTGATAATAGAACATGGCGCGTAAGTAGTATCGCCAACCTGCATAGGAGGGGGATTCCTCAATCATCCCGTTGATGATCTCAAAACCATCCTGGTATCTGCCGAGGGTGTAATAGAGCTTTACCAGGCGGGTTTGTTCCCCTCTTGGAGTGCCCCCGACGATTTCCCGGTAGGCCATGGCATCAAGTGCGTAGTTGAGCGCTTTTTGATACTGACCCAGGCATTGATAAGCATCTGAGATTGTGCCGGTTAATGTTGGGCTGTCGTAAGCGTCTTCTCCCCGCGCAATTTCCACCCGTAGAGAATATTCTAGGGCTTCTTCACAGTACCCGGCGTTGTATAAGGTTGTACCGAGGAAGCGATTTCCCCAGGGATAGTCATAGCCTAAATCGTATGCGGTTAGGACTGCTTCTAGAGACTCCTGGAGGTAAGGGTTTATGTCGGACGCTAATTCTCCTGTGCTGCCGATTATTGCATCAATGGCAAGGTTTAGTTTGCCGTAATAATCGCCATGGGGCGGCGCAATTTCAATCGCCGTGGTGAAATCATCATAGGCCAATTTTGCATACGTGTAATATTCTTCCAGGTACCTTTGGTTGTCCGTAAGCCCCAGATAACACAGCCCGCGCTGGTAGTATGCGTTGGCATATTCTGGGACATCCGCAATCACCTCATCCCAAATGAGGAGGGCTTCGGCATATTTTTCGTTTTTCATCAGGTACAAGGCTCTATCAATATCGGAGAAATGGCTGATGAATTTCTCGTTTGGGCCGGGGGTGGCTGTTAGGGTGTGCGTGGGGATCAGGGTGGGGGAGGCGGTCGGGGAGGGCGTCCATGTGGCAGGCAAACTGGGCTGGAATACCAATTCGTCAGACGGTTGCCTAACCCGGTTGGTAAGCTGATTGACGAAAGCGGGCGGTAAGAGTTGAAGAATAATGAAACCTACAACGCCAACCAGGACAAACCCAATTAAAATCCCGACAATGCCTCCCATCAAATGGGAAGATGCGCTTTTCCGTCCAGACTTTTCATCCATAATGCATTCCCTCGGCTTGTTATTTACATGTTGGATATCTGTTAGGGATTTCTCGGCACATCTTTTCTTGATCTGAAACCCCACTAAAAAAGATTCAACTTAGATAGATAATACCACGAGTAAACCAGTGGAACCAAATGTTAGGTCTATGCCTTTCTCAAAGTCAAGGATAAATCGATGAATCAATTTACCTCAGAATTTGTCAGTTTTTTATGCCCCTCCCGCCAGCAGTTTATTTAGAAATGGCTTTTCAGCCCTCCCCAATTTGGGGAGGGTGAGAGGGACTCGGAAATTTAGGGCATCCATTGGGGTGGGGCGTGATAGGAGTAACCTTATTTCCTAATGTTACCCCGCCGGGGCGACAAAAACCCGGGCGGAAATCTCGCGCCCCAGGGCAATCTCCTTCTCACCCAGCAGCACGGTAAAGGGGCCGTTGTACGGGGCTTCATCCACAACCTTTAGTCTGGCACCCGGCAAAATGCCGCGTGCCTCCAGGTAGCCGCACAGGGTGGTTTCCGGGCGGTCGATGCGCACCACGGTCACTTCCCGGTCCAGCTCGGTGCTGCTCAACGGCGCGGCCGGGGTTTCGTCAATGCTGCCATCAGCCTGCGGGATGGGGTTGCCGTGCGGGCAGGTGGACGGGTGCCCCAAAAATTCGGCCAGCGCTTCGGTCACATCGGAATCGGTGGCATGCTCCAGGCGGCAGGCGACATCATAGACCTGCGCCCATGGGATTTTGAGGTGGTCGGCTAGGAAACGCCCCCACAAACGCTGCCGTCGGATCACGGTGAGGGCGCGCTGGTGGCCTTCTTCGGTGAGTTCTACGCCTTTGTAGGGTGTGTGGATCACTAATTTGTGTTTGACCAGCAGTTTGATCATCTCGGTGGCCGAAACGGGGGAGACCCCCAGGCGTTTGGCAAGCTGGGAGACGGCAACCAGTTCTCCATCTTCTTCTAATTCATAAATGGATTTGAGATACATCTCTCTGCTTTCAGAATCGGCCATGTTTGTTTCCTTTTAACTCGTGTAATTGATCTCACCTGCTGCCCTCATTATACTGCCTTTGGCCCTGTTTTAGCGGGGCATGAAGAATAATTTATCAGGCGGCTGAATTTAATGGTGACAAATGTCCCTGTTTCAATAGTATGGTTGTCCCTCGTTTAGTTTTAAGGTTAACCATAAAATTTATATGATGGTAAGCAATAATATTCAAAGAATAACTTATGAGAGGCTGTGACAATGCAAGAAGAAATGACAACCCTAGACCAGCTTAACCCCGGACAACTGGCAACCGTAAAGAAAATAGGCGGAAAAGGGGCAATCCGCCGCCGGTTGTTGGATATGGGCCTGACCAATGGTGTGACGATTGAAGTCGTGCGCACCTCGCCGCTGGGAGACCCGGTGGAATATAAGGTGCGCGGCTATCACCTTTCGCTGCGCCGCTCCGAAGCCGAGCAAATTAAAGTCGAGGTGGCATAAGATGGCGGTGCAAGAATTGGCCTACCTTCCAGTGGCGGCACCTCGACCCCAAACGGGCAGCATGCCGCTGAGCATGGCAAACCAAGGCGAAACCGTGGTCGTGGAAACTATTCGCGGCGGACGCAGCCTGGTAAGACGGCTGCACGACCTGGGGCTGTACCCCGGCGCACGCGTGCAGGTGATCAAAAATGATTCCAGCGGCCCGATGATCCTGGCGGTGGCGGGAGACAGCCGCCTGGCCCTCGGCCGCGGCATGGGACATCAGGTGTATGTCTCCATCGCCGCATAACGAACACACAAGATGAGCATAGTTTGATTCATTGAGAGAGGTACTACAGATGTCAAAAGTAATCGCCCTGGCGGGCAACCCAAACGTAGGAAAAAGTACATTATTTAACGCTCTGACCGGCTCCCGGCAGCATGTGGGCAACTGGCCGGGCAAGACCGTAGAGAAAAAAGAAGGGCAGCTGAAAATTGGCAGTGAGGAAATCCTGGTGGTAGACCTGCCGGGCACCTACAGCCTGACAGCCTATTCAATTGAGGAGATCATTGCCCGCGATTTCATTATTAATGAAAAGCCCACTGCGGTTGTAGCTGTGGTGGATGCGGCGAACCTGGAGCGCAACTTATACCTGGTAGCGCAGGTAATGGAGTTGGATATCCCGGTGATTATCGCCCTTAATATGACCGATATTGCCCGCAACCGGGGATTGCAGATTGCCCCCGAAGCGTTATCCAAACGCCTGGGCGGTGTGCCGGTGATCGAGACGGTGGGCAACCGCCGCCTGGGCATCGATCAGCTCAAAGATGCGATTGCCAGCATGGCCCAACGCCCGTCTCAAGGCGGGGTCCAGACCAGCTTTACCGGCATTCTGCGCACAGAATTTGATGCTCTCAAAGAGATGATCGTCAATGACGAATCGCTCTTCCAGGAGTACCGCACAAGCTGGCTGGCGACAAAATTATTAGAAGATGACCAGGCGATCATCACGCAGCTGCAAGATGGTGGAAAAGAAGCCCTGGTGCAGGCCGCCCAAGCTGCCCAGCAGCGCATTGAAACCGCAACCGGGGAAGACGCCGAGACTTTGATTGCCGACCAACGCTACACTTTTGTAAGCGATGTGATCGGCTCCGTGCTGGAACGCCCCCGCGAGCGCACGCTGACCACCTCAGACAAAATTGACGAAGTGGTCACGCACCGCATTTGGGGGCTGCCGATCTTCTTATTGATGATGTGGACGGTTTTTCAGTTCACCGCCAATGTGAGCGCACCGTTCTTGGATTGGGTGGATGGGTTCATTAACGGCTCGGTTTACGAATGGGTGGCGGATTTGACCGGCTTGATTGGCCTGGATGGCAGCTGGCTTCAGGCGCTGCTTACCGATGGGATCATCGCCGGGGTGGGCGGGGTGCTGGTTTTTGTGCCGGTGCTGCTGTTCCTCTATATGGCGCTGGCCGTGTTGGAAGATTCGGGCTACATGGCGCGGGCTGCCTTTGTGATGGACCGCGTGATGCGCTGGATGGGGTTACACGGGAAAAGCTTCTTGCCGATGATCGTCGGTTTTGGCTGCACCGTACCCGCTGTGTATGCCACCCGCACCCTGGAAAATGAGAAAGACCGCAAGCTGACCGGGTTCCTGGCAACCTTTATGAGCTGCGGGGCGCGTTTACCGGTGTATGTGGTCTTCGGGGCTGCCTTTTTCGGTACGGCCTCTGGCAACCTGATCTTTGCAATGTATATTTTGGGGATTGCGGTAGCCCTTATTACCGGGTTTGTTGCCAAACGCACGGTGTATAAAGGCCAACCGCCCGCACCGTTTGTGATGGAACTGCCCCCGTACCGGCTGCCCCGGCCCAAAGATGTGTGGCAGCAGATGTGGGAACGCACACGCGGCTTTATGGTGAAAGCGGGTACGGTGATCCTGGCGGTTTCGATTGGTATATGGCTGTTGATGGCCATCCCGGCCAGTAAAGATGCCGGCTCCTTCAATGATGTGGCAGCCGAAGACAGCATCTTCGGCACGGTCAGCGGCGCAATTGCCCCGGTATTTGCCCCGGCAGGTTTTGGCAGCTGGCAGGCTTCCGGTTCGTTGGTCACCGGGTTCCTGGCGAAGGAAGTGGTGGTCGGCACGATGAACCAGATTTATGTGGAAGAAGCCGGAGACGCCGCCTCTGTGGCAGAAGAACCGGCGATTGAAGAAGAAGTGACCACCTTTGGGCAGGAACTGGGCGGCACGGTAGTTGGTTTTGGTGAGGCAGCGATCCTGACCGTACAGGAAACTCTCAACATTGTCCCCCGCACGATCAACCTGATCCCTGGGTTAGAGATTGGCGAGTTGAACTTCCTGGGCGGCGAAGAAGAGGAAGAGGACACCACTGATTTGGAGAACGCCCTGGTGAGCACTTTTGCGGTCTCGGCCGGTTCCCCGGAGGCAGGTACGATTGCGGCGGTGGCTTTCAACGTGTTCGTGCTGCTCTATGTGCCCTGCATGGTCGCGGTGGCGGCCATGCGGCAGGAATTTGGCACCCGCTGGATGTGGTATCAGATTGGGTATACCCTGGCTTTGGCCTGGGTGGCAGCGACGATCACCTTCCAGGTGGGCAAGCTGTTGTTCATCTAAATGATTGGAGCATAAAATGGCTGTAAGTACACTAAGACAGGTTTTGAATTACTTTGAAGATGCCGAGCGTCCGCTTTCGCTCAGCCTGATTGCCAGAGAATTACAGGTGCCTAAGGCACAGGTAGAGAGTATGGTGCAGTATTGGGTGCGCAAAGGACGCATTCGGGAAGTGGTGGATGGGGGCGGCTGCACAGATTGTGCCAGCTGTGGGGTCACCGGGACGTGCCCGTTTGTGATGGAGATGCCGCGCAGCTTTGAAGTGATAAAACACTAACTCCTCTTATTATCGATTGGTAAACTGTTCACCCTGGTGTGTGATTGTCCTCCGAGCATCAGGGTGAATGGTTTTAACTCCGTAAAATAAGGGTGGGCAATTAAAAAAAGAGATTGAATTTTTATGCCAACGGCAGCCCAGAAAGGTGGTAAAATCTTCACTCGGGTACCCTTCCCAACACAAATACCCCCTGGTATAATTACCCGCTGTGCCCGTGGACTAGCTGCATCTTGGGCCAAATGAAATAGAAGTCTGTTTCATTGCACCGAATATCCTTCGGTAAGTAAGCAATTATTGTTCTGGCGGTTATCGCCAAATGAAATGCAAAGAGGAAATATCATGTCACAAGAACTTTTGAGATCAGTAGAATCCCCTG
The DNA here is from genome assembly GCA_963675375.2 of Anaerolineales bacterium. Taxonomy (GTDB): domain Bacteria; phylum Chloroflexota; class Anaerolineae; order Anaerolineales; family UBA11579; genus UBA11579. Next base: position 1,571,664 of record OY776212.2, read on the forward strand.
TAAACGAGAACATCCCGGACCTTTCCCCCGGCGATATCGTCGCCGTACATATCCGGATTAAAGAAGGTAATCGTGAACGTGTGCAGGAATTTAAAGGCACCATCATCCGCGTGCGCAACACTGGCAATAATGCCAACTTTACTGTGCGCCGGATCGCCAGCAATGGTGTTGGTGTAGAACGTACTTTCCTGATGCGCTCCCCCCGCTTGGAAAAAGTGGTCATCGAACGCAGCTCTGTGGTTCGCCGGGCGAACCTGTATTACCTGCGTGACCGCATTGGTAAAGCGACTCGCCTCAAACAAAAGATCAAAAAGAAATAAGACAGATCTTTCCTTTATAATCACGCTTTCCGACATGACAAATTCATGTAAAATAGAGTGCGGCAGAATGCGCGCTCTATTTTCACTTAATTAAGCTGGCGCAGCTGCATAGTTGATTTTTTCTTGGAGGCGTAATGTCTGCACCGCTGATTGGTTTGACCACCCGCAACACAGATGACCCTAAATACGGTTTTCCCCTGATCTCTTCTCCAAAATCATATACCCAGGCATTGATCCGAGCCGGTGCGATCCCGGTGTTGGTGCCGGTGAATTTACCCCCGGCGCGCCACGCCGACTTGCTGGCGCAGCTCGACGGGATCATTTTTACCGGCGGGGGGGATATGGCCCGGCACTATTTTGAAGGGGAAGATCACCCCAAAATCCATAATATTGACAATGAGCGCGATGAGACCGAGTTGGCTCTGGCGCGTGCGGTTAAGGGTGCAAGTATTCCCTTTATGGGCATTTGCCGCGGCTTGCAGGTGATCAATGTGGCTTACGGCGGTACGCTGTACACCCACATTCTCGACCAGTATCCCGGCGCTTTGGAACACGCCTGCTATCCCACACACCCCACCGATTACCTCGCCCACCCGGTGCAGCTCAAGGCGGGTAGTGTGCTGGCGCAGGCTGTCGGCGCGGAAGAAGTGACGGTCAACAGTCTGCACCACCAGGGGATCAAAACGCTGGCTGCTGGCTTAGAACCGCTTGCCTGGGCACCAGATGGGTTGGTGGAAGCCTTCCAACTGCCGGGGCATCCCTATGGACTGGCGGTGCAGTGGCACCCGGAATGGCTGCCTGAATCGCCCCAAATGCAGGCGATCTTCTCCAGCTTTGTATTGGCCGCCAGCCAATACCAGGCAGGTAAGTAATGCACCCTGGCCCGATCGGCATCTTCGATTCGGGGGTTGGAGGGCTTTCCGTGCTGCGGGCAGTGCGCGCCCAGCACCCCCAAGAGGATGTGCTCTTTTTCGCCGATCAGGCGCATGTACCCTATGGGCCTCGCCCGCTGGCCGAGGTGCGCAATTTTTCGGAGCAGATCACGCGTTATTTTCTGGCACAAGGGGTCAAACTGGTGGTGGTGGCCTGCAATACCGCCTCGGCGGCTGCTCTGCATGAGCTGCGCAAGCAATTTCCCCAAATTCCCTTTGTAGGTATGGAACCGGCGGTTAAACCGGCGGCCGAGAACACCCATTCGGGCGTGGTAGGCGTGTTAGCCACCCCCGCTACCTTCCAGGGTGAGCTGTACGCCTCGGTGGTAGAGCGCTTTGCCAATGGGGTTACCATTATGCAGGATACCTGTGTGGGGCTGGTGGAGCAGATTGAGCGCGGCAACCTGGAGGGGGCGGAAACGGAAGCCATTTTGCGCCGGGCGTTAGACCCGATGCTGGCCGCCGGGATTGATACCGTGGTGTTGGGCTGCACGCATTATCCCTTTGTGATTCCGCTTATCCAGCGCATTGCGGGCGAGCAGGTGCGGGCAATAGACCCCGCCCCGGCGATTGCCCGGCAGGTGGGCCGCTTGCTCGACGAAAACGAATTGCACACCCCCAGCGCAGATGATGGGGAGGTGCGCTGCCTGACCACCGGCACGGGCGGCAACCTGGAGGCGTTTTTAGACGCTTTGGGGATTGAGGCGCAGGTGGAGCGGGTGCGTTGGGGGGAGGAGGGGATTGTCGAGTAGTCGGGTAGTCGATTTGTCTTGTGGTCGGTTTGTCATGTAGATCAGGTGGGGGTTGGTAGATTGGGGTCAAGATATAATTCCGGCGAGGAGACCTCGCCGCTACGGTTATTAGATAGTTAGGTGGTTGGGTTGTTGGGTAGTCAGATCATCGGAAAGGCAAGAGATCGCATCGTCAGCTATCTGGTGTAGGGGTGAAGCCTGCTTCACCCGGAAAATTCAGTCTATTCATATTCTGTGTGGGTTGTCATTGAACTGCTAGAAAATATAATGGTGGTGTTTTATTGCCAATCATCAATACATATAGATTGCTGCCTTTGGCGGGCGACCCAGAGGTCGCCCCTACGGGTAGATAAGATTAGTTGGATAGTTAGGTGGTTGGGTTGTTGAGTAGTTCTATCACCAGTCATCTGGTGTAGGGGTGAAGCCTGCTTCACCCGGAAAATTCACCCAAGTCATATTCTGTGTGGATTGTCATTGAACTGCTGAAAATATAATGGTGGTGTTTTATTGCCAATCATCAATACATATAGATTGCTGCCTTTGGCGGGCGACCCAGAGGTCAATCCTGTCCGATTAAAATTAAACAGTGTCAAAAAGGGGATAGTGGGAGCTGTTAGTGAGAAGAGGAAGTGAAATCATCGAAGATAATTGGATCGAGCACTACAATTATCGACGGAAAAAACACAAGTGAACGATGTTTTCATTCATAAGGATGCAGATTTAATAGGCCTGGATATTGCCGGATGTAGAAATATTTACGAAATTGCATAAATTTGTGCTGTACGGCAATCTCATCGGTGTGTTGAAACAAGGCTTACAGGCGTTGGGCAAGGATGCGCTTGAATTTTCGGTTCGAATTCGTAGGGTATTATTTAGTTTTCATTGCGCATGGTTTGGTTATGATCGGTTTCTAACCTATTTTTACCATTTTTTCCATGCGCGTTTTTTTAATAAGACAACATTGACCCAGAGGTCGCCCCTACGAGTGGATAAGATTAGTTGGATAGTTAGGTGGTTGGGTTGTTGGGTAGTCAGATCATCGGAAAGGCAAGGGATCGCATCGTCAGCTATCTGGTGTAGGGGTGAAGCCTGCTTCACCCGTAAAAGGATTGTGTAGAAAAATTATTTTGAAGGTCAAATTAACTATCCCCTCACCCGTAGCGGCGAGGTCTCCTCGCCAAAATAGATAGGCGGGCAACCCCGAAGGCATTATTATGCCTGATACAAAAATTGTCTCAAAAACATACCTCGCTTGCTGCCTTCCCTACCCCCTCCCATGCTATAATCCCAGCCAGATGAAAATATACGAAAGAGGCTTGTTATGCTGATCCATTCTGCGACTCAATTGGTAACTGTGGCCGGGCCGCCGCAGCGCGGCGCACAGCTGGGCACGTTGGGAATCATCCCGGATGGGGCCGTACTGCTGGATGGGGCGGTGATCAAAGCGGTGGGCACCAGCCGGGAACTGCTGGCGGTGTACCCTGATGAACCCCAACTGGACGCTTCCGGGCGGGTGGTGATGCCGGGGTTAGTGGACCCGCACACGCACGCCATTTGGGCGGGGGACCGGGCGGCCGAGTTTGAGATGAAGCTGGCCGGGAAATCCTACCTGGAAATCTTGCAGGCCGGCGGGGGGATCATATCTACCGTGCGGGCGACGCGCGCGGCAGATATGGATACGCTGATATCCGAGACCCGCGACCGGCTGTGGCGCACTTTCCGGCATGGCACCACCACCATCGAGGTCAAGACCGGTTATGGGCTGGATGTGGATACCGAACTGCGCATGCTGGAAGCGATCATTGCATTGGACGAGGAAGGGCCTTGGGAGATCGTGCCCACCTTTTTGGGGGCGCACGCGATTGCACCGGAATATAAAGATAACCCGCAGGGCTACACCGACCATATTTGCGCCGTGATGCTGCCCGCACTCCGGCAGATGTGGGCGCACCAACACGCCGGGCGGCCGAAGCCGTATGTGGATGTGTTCTGCGAGACCGGGGCATTCGACCTGGCACAGTCCCGGCAGATCCTTTCCATGGCAAAAGAGATGGGCTTCCCACTCAAAATTCATGCCGATGAGTTCGATAATTTGGGCGGCGCCAGCCTGGCGGTTGAATTGGGGGCAGCCTCTGCCGATCACCTGGTGAAGACTTCTGAGGTCGATATTACTGCTCTGGCCGGGTCGGATACGGTAGCGGTGGGGCTGCCGGGCACACCTTTCGGGTTGGCAGAGGAAGAATACACCCCGGCAAAACAAATATTAGCCGCGGGCGGGCTGCTCTCGTTGGCCTCTGACCTCAACCCCGGCACCACCTGGTGCGAGAATATGCAGATGACCCTGGCGATTGCCTGCCGCTATATGAAGCTGACTCCTGCCCAGGCGATTGCGGCGGCCACGATCAACGCCGCTGCGGCAGTCAACCGGGCCGGGCTGGTCGGTTCTATTGAGGTTGGCAAGCAAGCCGACCTGCTGGTTTTGGATGTGCCGGATTACCGTCAATTGGGCTACCGCTACGGCAGCAACCTGGTGCATACCGTCATCAAGCGGGGGCGGCCGTTTCAGATTGTGTCCGAATATTAGGAGGATGGATGATGCCTGACTTTTTACAAGGGTTTCAAATCCCCAGCATCGTAATTTGGATCGCGGCGATTGGGGTGGCGTGGGTAGGGCTGCGCTTAATTTTTCGGCTGGCGAGGAAGGTGTTCGCCTGGGGCTGCTTTGGCATCATTGTGTTGGGTTTTGTGCTGGTCTTTATCCAGTATTTCCAGGGGGGATGAGCGATGCCGACCATTGAGCAGGCCCGCACCTGGTATACGGACAGCAACCAGGTGCACGACTTTGACCATGTGCTGCGGGTGTACCGGGTGGCGGAAACCCTGGCGGCCCAGGAAGGGGCAGATATTGAAATTGTGCGGGCGGCTGCACTGCTGCATGATGCCGAAGATGCCTCAGGAGACGAGAACGCCCGCTTGACACACCACGAAGCGGCGGCCCACTTTGCCGGGCAAGTGCTGGCGAAAGAAGGTTGGCCGCAAGCGCGCATCCAGGCGGTGCAGGACTGTATTCTGACGCACCGCTTCCGCACGGGTGGCAAGCCGCAAACCCTGGAAGCAAAAGTGTTATTCGATGCCGATAAGCTGGATGCCATTGGGGCGATTGGGGTGGCGCGGGCGCTGGCTTATGCCGTTTTGGACGGGCAGCCGCTGTATGCTGATCCCTCGGAGACGTTCTTGGAAACTTTGAAGGCGCAGCCGGGCGAAGCTTATACTGCCTATCACGAACACCTGTTCAAGCTCTCGCGCATTAAAGACCGCATGCAAACTGCCAGCGGCAGAAAGATGGCCGAAGCGCGCCACGCTTTTATGCAGGCTTATTTTGACCAGCTGCAAACAGAAGTGCGCGGCGAGAAGTAAGAAACCTCTAGACACAGACCTCTATTTAATTATGAGTGAACCCAAAAAGATCCTAGCCGTGCTGGCTCACCCGGACGACGAGTCGTTTGGGATGGGCGGCACTTTAGCATTGTATGCCAAGCAAGGGGTAGAGGTGCATTTGGTGTGCGCCACCAAGGGCGAAGCCGGCGAGATGGACCCGGAATTTTTGCAAGATTATGGTTCAATTGCCGAGCGCCGTGAGGCGGAATTGCGCTGTGCGGCCGATGTGTTGGGGATGAAGAATGTTTATTTCCTCGGCTACCGCGATTCGGGGATGGAAGGCACCGAAGCCAACCGGCACCCGCAGGCTTTTGTGAATGCGCCGATGGACGAAGTGGTGAGTAAGGTGGTGCATTATATTCGCCAAATCCGCCCGGATGTGGTCATTACCTTCGACCCGGTCGGCGGCTACCATCACCCAGACCATATCTACATCCACCAGGCAGCCGTAAAGGCCTTTCACGCGGCGGCAGACCCGGCGCAGTATCCCGACGACCTGGCACCTTTCCAGGCAGGCAAATTGCTGTATCATATTTTCCCGCGCGGTTTTATCCGGGTGGGGGTGCGTATTCTCAAGCTGTTGGGCAAAGACCCGACCAAGTTTGGGCGCAACAACGATATTGACCTGGAGATGTTGGCCGGAGATGCAGATTATCCCGCCCATTACCGGATCAATTACAGTAATGTGGCCGAGCTGAAAGAAAAGGCCAGCAACTGCCACGCCAGCCAGCAGAATTTCGGCACGCAAAGCCCGTGGTTGATGCGGGTGGCACAGCGTTTTACCGCGGTGAAAGACCAGTTTATGCAGGCGTACCCGGAGGTGAAAGATAATTTCCGGGCACGGGATTTGTTTGTAGGTAGTTAGGTGGCGGATTAGTTTATAAGTGTACGGGTGTACCAGTTTATAAGTTTAGTATTACGTAGCGGCGAGGTTTCCTCGCCGTTTTTTCTCATCACCAAGATAGGTTATTAATGTAGCGGCCGGGTTTCCTGGTCGAAAAGTGTAGACGGCGAGATGCCGCCGCATGGCAAAGTTTATAAGTGTACAGGTTATTAGGGTATAAGTAGCGGCGAGGTTTTTTCTCGCCGGGTTTGTGTTCTTTTTGTGGGCGAAGCACCCATACCGTAGATGCGGGGAGATGTTGCCAAAAGGCATAGGCGGCGAAACGCCGCCGCTACGGGGAGTAATGTTTATAACATCAAGTTGTGTCTTTGGGTGAAGTCTTGCAGGGACAGTTTCAGTCACTAGCGTAAGATGAAGTATATAAGTGTACAGGTTATTAGTGTATAAGTAGAGGCGAGGTTTCCTCGCCGTTTATTGGGAGTTAATTCAAAAATTTTCTCATCGCTATGATAGGCTTGGTGGTCTCCTGACCAAAAAATATGGGCGGCGAAACGCCGCCGCTACGGGGTGTAATTTAATATATTGGTTTTTATTTAGTTCCAGTGCTCTACCCGTAGGGGCGTCCCCTGGGACGCCCGCAAGATGGGATGAGGGTTATAGGGCGCGTGAAGTGATCGGTGGAAACGTTGCCGGGATGTGTAGTTTACTACCGGCGAGTTGTAAAAACACGTTGTGTCTTACGGGTGAGGCAGGCCTCACCCCTACCATAGATTAGGGGAGACATGGCGGCGAGACGCTGCTGGATAATTTATTTTTTTATTCATTTCAAGCGATCTACCCGTAGAGGCGTCCTCTGGGACGCCCGCAAAACATACGATGCGATGATAAGCCATTTGTGTAGTGGCCAGGTTTCCCGGCTAAAAAAACAAGGCGGCGAGGCGCCGCCGCTACAAGGTGCGTGGTTTACTGCCAATAATAGGTAAAATCAGGCTGTGTTTTCGGGTGAGGCAGGCCTCACCCCTACCATAGATTAGGGGAGACACGGCCGCTACCAAAGGAGCATTTGAGCTATTCTTACCCAATCACCATTCTATTTTTCCCGCCATCTTGTATAATTCTCTGTATGGCAACCATACAACCTCTTTCTAAATTAGATATTCCCAAATTTCGGGCACTGGCTTCCGGGTATGTTTCCGACGAGAAATATGAGATCACCCGGCAGGAAGACGACGGGCAAACCACCCTGACGATGACCTTGCAGCCTTTAGAGACCCCGTACGAAAAACGATGGGAGCTGGACGAAGAGACCCTGATGTACTACCAGGCGGTGGTGCAGAAGGGCTTGTCGGTGGGCTTGTACGAGGATGACGATTTAGTGGGGATCGTGATTGCGGAGAAGAACGATTGGAACCGCACCCTGTGGGTGTGGGAATTTCACATCCACCCCGACCGGCGGGGTAAAGGCTACGGTCGCCAATTAATGGAAGCACTGACTGAAGTGGGACGGCAAAACGACTGCCGCATTATCGTGTGTGAGGCGCAGAACACCAATGTGCCCGCTATACGCTTTTACCGCAAAGTGGGCTTTGCCGTCGATGGGATTGACCTCTCGTATTACACCAACCGGGATGTCGAAGCCGGGGAAGTTGCCATCTTCATGAAACGAAAAATCGAATAAGCCAGCGCGCTTATTCACTTGATTAAACCAAACCAGGAGGACAAGATGCCTGAATCCGAGATTAAAATTGAAACTTTTCACAGCCAGGCTTTAGAAAATAACCCACTCAACGACCCGGCCACCCGCCGTGTGCCGGTTTACCTGCCGCCCGGCTACCACGAGGGATCGCAGCGTTACCCGGTGGTCTACCTGCTGGCTGCTTTTGCTGCCCGCGGCCTAAAATTGCTCAATGACAGTTTATGGGAGGAGAATATCCAGGAGCGGCTCGACCGCCTGATCGCCAGCGGTGAGATTGACCCGATGATCGTGGTGCTGCCAGATGCCAGCACGCGTTACGGGGGTTCGCAATATCTCAACTCCAGCGCCACCGGGCAGTATGAAGACCATATCCTCGAACTGGTGGACTATATCGATGCCCACTACCGCACCCTGCCCCAGCGTGAACAGCGCGCCGTGATGGGACATTCCTCCGGCGGGTACGGCGCTTTGCGGCTGGCGATGCGCTGTGCGGATACCTTTGGGCTGGCCGCTGCCCACGCCCCAGATGTGTACTTTGAGATGGTTTACCAGAAAGATTTTCCCCACCTGCTGCGCTACTTTGAGAAAGCTGGAGAGGAAGGCGTGCAGACCTTATTGGCCGACCCCGGTGCGGCGCTGGCAAAAGGAGCCTCCTTTTATGCGCTGGCAACAGCGGCAATGGCGGCATGCTATTCCCCCAATCCGGAGGCAACTCTGGGCTTTGATCTGCCTTTCGACACTTACACCGGGGAGCACGAGCCGGAAGTATGGGCGCATTGGCAGGCTGCCGACCCGGTCCATATGGTGGGGGAATATGCCGACGCACTGCGAGGACTGAAACTGCTCTATCTGGACTGCGGGTTGTACGACGAGGAAAACTTGCTGTACGGCTGCCGCATCCTCAGCAAACGGCTGAATGATTTGAACATTTTGCATACTTACGAGGAGTTTGAAGGCGGCCACCGCAACACCCAGCACCGCTATGATGTCTCCCTGAAAGCGATCTCTGACGCCTGGAAATAAACACCGCCCCACACCCCAAAAACATTGAGAACACCCCATTAATTAAGGGGTATCCCTAAAGCTTTAACTACCTGATTACAAACTCACTCCGCACAAAATAAGTTTTGCGGTAAAATTGGTAGGATTTGTGCTAGTCACATTAACAAATAAAAGTGGTGTGCCAAACAGCCCACCTCTCTACATTACTGCAACCGAATGTTCGGTCAAATAAGCAATTATTTTTAACAAACCTGGAGGTTTTTAAATGTCAAACAAATGGGTATATTTATTTACAGAGGTGGATCAAGCCGAAAAAGACGCCGGCAGTTGGGCGGGTGTACGCTCTCTTTTAGGTGGTAAAGGCGCAAACCTCGGCGAGATGACCCGAATTGGTGTGCCGGTGCCCCCTGGGTTCACCGTGAGCACAGAAGCTTGCAACGCATACCTGGAAGCCGGGGAACAATTCCCGGAAGGCATGTGGGAGCAAGAATTAGAAGCGATGAAAGCAGTTGAAGAACAGACCGGGAAAAAATTTGGCGATCCCAATAACCCGCTGTTGGTTTCCTGCCGCTCCGGTGCGGTATTCTCCATGCCCGGCATGATGGACACCGTGCTCAACATCGGCCTGAACGACGAAACCGCTGCCCGCATGGTGGAACTGACCGGTGATGCCCGCTTCGTATACGATGCGTACCGCCGTCTGGTACACATGTTTGGCTCCGTAGTATTAGGGATTGATGACGAAGAGTTTGAAGAACCCCTGGACGAATACAAACAGGAAAAAGGCTACAAACTCGATACCGAGATGAACGCCGAAGATTGGCAAGCCCTGACCGAAAGCTACAAAGCTGTAATTAAAGAACATAAAGGCTTTGATTTCCCCCAAGACCCCTACGAACAATTGAAACTGGCTACCGAAGCCGTATTTGGTTCCTGGAACGGCAAGCGCGCCATTGACTACCGCAATGCGGCCGGCATCGCCCACGACCTGGGCACCGGCGTGAACATTGTGACCATGGTGTTCGGGAATATGGAAAATTCCGGCACCGGTGTGGCCTTCACCCGCAACCCCTCCACCGGCGAACACAAGGTGTGGGGTGAATATTTGATGAATGCCCAGGGTGAAGATGTGGTTGCCGGTATCCGCAACGCCGAAGAAATTTCCAAGATGGCACAGGAACTCCCCGAAGCCTACAAAGAATTCATGGATGTGTGTGAGAAACTTGAGCAGCACTACCGTGAAATGCAGGACGTAGAATTCACCATCGAACGCGGCAAACTGTGGATGCTGCAAACCCGTGACGGCAAACGCACTGCCAAAGCTGCCGTGACGATCGCCGTAGATCTGGCAAATGAAGGCCTGATCAGCAAAGAAGAAGCTGTGCTGCGCATCAAACCGGAGCAGGTTGATACTTTGCTGCACCCGCAGTTCAAACTGGAAGCCAAACAGGCCGCTCAAGCTGAAGGCAAAATGTTCGCCACCGGCGTGAACGCCTCCCCCGGCGCTTCCGTTGGGCAGGCTTACTTTGACGCCGACACTGCCGAACGCATGGCAAAAGAAGAACACAAAGACGTGATTATGGTACGCCCCTTCACCAAACCGGACGATGTCCATGGGATGTTGGCCGCCAAAGGTATTCTCACCAGCGAGGGTGGTGCTACCTCCCACGCCGCAGTGGTTGCCCGCCAGTTCGGGATCCCCTGTGTGGTTGGCGCTTCCACCGTGCGTATTGACATGGAAAAACGCCAGTTTGCCGCCGGTGATGTGGTTGTCAAAGAAGGCGACTTTATCTCCGTAGACGGCACCACCGGTGAAGTTTTCTTAGGACAGATTGAATCGGTTGCTCCTTCCCTGGAAGAACAGACCGACCTGCTGACCCTGTTGGGTTGGGCCGATGAACTGGCTGCCCAGGATGGTCTTCGTGACGTACCCGCCGGCTGGCCGTCCCGCGGTTTGCAGGTTTGGGCCAACGCCGACTACCCCGAAGACGCCCGCCGCGCCCGCAGCTACGGCGCCCAGGGGATTGGCTTGTGCCGCACCGAGCACATGTTCTTTGAACCGGAACGTTTGCCGGTTGTACAGCGCATGATCCTGGCAGAAACCTCTGAAGAACGTGTGACTGCCCTGGACGAGCTGCTGCCCTTCCAGCGTGCCGACTTTGACGGTTTGTTCGAAGCGATGACCGGTCTGCCGGTAATCATCCGCTTGATCGACCCGCCGCTGCATGAGTTCATGCCCGATGAGCAGGAACTGCTGGAGCAGGTGATCGAAAACCGCATCAAGGGCACCGTGGATGAGAGCAAAGAAGAACTGCTCAGCAACATCGAATCGATGCACGAAAGCAACCCGATGATGGGGCTGCGTGGTATCCGCTTGAGCGTGATGATGCCTGAGATCGTAGAGATGCAGGTACGCGCCATCTTTGAAGCTGCCGCAGACGTAAAACTGCGCGGCCTGGAACCCCACCCAGAGGTGATGATCCCGCTGACCGGCCATGTCAACGAGCTGAAATTGATCCAGCCCAAGCTGGAAGAGATTGCCAAGAAGGTGATGGAAGAAAAAGGCGTAAAGTTCAGCTACAAGTTCGGCACTATGATCGAAATTCCGCGTGCCGGCCTGACCGCCGACCAGGTTGCCGGGGAAGCAGAATTCTTCTCCTTCGGCACCAACGACCTGACCCAGTTCACCTTTGGCTACAGCCGTGACGACGCCGAACGCAACTTCCTGGTGAAGTACGTGGAAGACGGCATTCTGCCGCAGAACCCCTTCCAGACCATCGACCGGGACGGCGTAGGACAACTGATGAAGATGTCCGTAGAAAAAGGCCGCTCCACCCGCACCGAACTGGAATGCGGTATCTGTGGTGAACACGGTGGTGATCCCAATTCTATCGAATGGTGCCACCTGATTGGCTTGAATTATGTGAGCTGCTCCCCCTTCCGGGTGCCGATTGCCCGCCTGGCTGCCGCTCATGCCGCTTTGGAACATAAAGCATAAGCAAATAGAGCAAAAGACTACAAGAGGCAATCTCCCCGGAGATTGCCTCTTTTTTTATCGAACAAGTTCATGATCGAACAAGTTCGATTTGGGATACAATGAGGAGAGAGAAGATGGGTGAAGAGAGTGTTTTTTTTGTGATATTGCAAAGTTATCTGTTAGGGTTTGCGGCTGCGGCGGCCTTGGGGCCGATCGCGGTGCTGGTGATCCAGCGCACGCTGCGCGATGGCTGGCGAGTGGGTGCTGTCTCTGGCCTGGGGGTGGCGCTGGCAGATGGGCTGTATGGGCTGGTGGGGGCATTGGGGCTGACGGCAATCACCAGTTTGCTGCTCGATAACCAGGTGCTCTTGCGGGTGGCGGGCGGTTTGGTGTTGATCTACCTGGGGATGAAGGCGCTGCTTTCCAGGGTGGAGATTGAGATACAGACGGCAGGAGCGAGCGCAAAACCGGCCGGGTTGATCGCCTCGCTGACTTCTATCTTTTTGCTGACACTTTCCAACCCGATGACGATCATGTTCTTTTCGGCCATCTATGCCGGGCTGGCCGTGGGAGATGGGGCGGTCTCCAGCCAAGGAATGGACGGGGCGGGGTTTGCACTGTTTACTTTGGGTATTTGGGGCGGCTCATTCAGCTGGTGGCTGGTGCTGGTCTCGGTGGTCACGGCGGTGCGCAGTCGCTTCAAGCCTGCACAACTGGTATGGCTCAACCGCGCCAGCGGCCTGGTGATTGCCGGGTTTGGGTTGTGGGTGTTGGTGCAGGGGGTGGTTATAAATACATAGATGATGAGGAAAATAGTGCTAGGAGGTGCACGTCTTTTGCATATGGAGGTCTCCCATTATTACATGTTTCCCGGTGGGGGCGACGTCGCCCCCACCACCCCCCGCCGGGACATAGATGTCCCGGACCCCGCAAAATCCGCATTCTATGTCTTGTGTCTCAATATCCCTGGACTTCCTTATCTGCTTTGCAAGAGATGGGGCAATGTTTTTTCTTTCTAACCGTCTTTTTGTCGCTGTCCTCTGCTTTTGGCATTCACTTGTTATGTTGGTAGGTTTTATTATTGACCTTCAAGTCTCAATGCACTAAAGGGTTAACAAGCCCCTTTGCGGGGGTCTGGGGGAAACTGTTTCCCCCAGGCGGGGTGCAGGGGCCGGCAGGCCGCCTGCGAAAAAGGTATGTTCGCCCACCATTCATTAAATCCTACTTTAAACCCGAACCCGCCAGCAGGAAATCTCCTGCCGGCGGGCTATACCTCCTTGGCCGAGACAGCCTAGGCAGTTTGTGGGATATGTTCCCTGGCGAAAGCTGCGCCTGCATCCAGGGCTTGATAGTTAAGGGGTAAATATTTGCGATTGCGCTCCGGCATGTGGCCTTCCAGCGCACCTTTGAGCACATCCATCGGCAGCGGCTGGGCGATTTCGATCATCGCGCCCAACATGACCATATTGGTGATGCGCATATTGCCCAATTCCTCCGCAATCTCATTGGCCGGGATCATCAGGCTGGTGTAACCGTCTGCCATCACCTCGCGGTTGATCAGCGATTGGTTGGCGATCATCAGCCCGCCGGTTTTGATCTTATCTTCGTATTTATCCAACGAGGGCAAATTCATGGCGATAACGATATCGGGGTAGCGCACCAGCGGCGAACCGATTTCCTCATCGGAAATGATTACCGTGCAATGGGCGGTACCGCCGCGCATCTCTGGCCCATACGAAGGGATCCAGGTGCAGTGCTTGTCTGCGTCCAGGGCTGCGTAAGTGAGCAGCTGCCCGGCAAATAGGGTGCCTTGTCCGCCAAAACCTGAAACAATGATACTGGTTTCCATCTTCTCTCCTTATACCCGCAGTTTGCCAATTTCTTCGTTGACTTTGTAATCACCCAGCGGGAAAGTGGGCACCATGCGCTGTTCGATGAACTTGAGCGCTTCCGTGGGGGTCACTTTCCAGTTGGTCGGGCAGGAGGAAAGCAGTTCCACCATCGAGAAGCCCAGGCCGCGTTGCTGGGTCTCAAATGCCAGCCGGATGGCTTTCTTGGCCTTGCGGATATTGGTGGGGTCGTGCAGGCTGCGGCGTACAATGTAGCCCGCCCCATCCATGGTGGCAAGCATTTCCGACATGCGGATGGGATAGCCCATCGATTCTACGTCGCGCCCACCGGGGGAGGAGGTGGTGACCATGCCGGGCAGGGTGGTGGGGGCCATTTGGCCGCCGGTCATGCCGTAGATGGCGTTGTTGATGAAGATCACGGTGATGTTCTCGCCGCGGGCAGCAGCGTGCATAATTTCGGCCATGCCGATAGAAGCCAGGTCGCCGTCACCCTGATAGGTGTAGACCGTATTTTGAGGCAGCACCCGTTTGATGCCGGTAGCCATCGCCGGGGCACGCCCGTGCGCGGCTTCGACATAGTCGTGATTAAAGTAGTTATAGGCAAACACGGAGCAGCCCACCGGGGCTACACCGATCACATTTTCTCGTAAGCCCATCTCGTCCAGCACTTCGGCAATCAGGCGATGCGCCACCCCATGCGTACAACCGGGGCAGTAGTGGGTCACGCGGGTTGCCAGGGATGCAGGGCGTTGGTATACAATTTTGGGTTCAGCAGGAGCAACCATTATCGACCTCCTTCAATGACTTCTTCAAGCCGGTTTACCCAGGCCTGTCGGGGATTTTCGGGCGTGGGTGCGTCCAGATTTTGCGACATGCGCACAATTTCGTCGTAAATTTCATCGGGGAAGGGGGTCACGCCGCCCAAACGCCCGTAAAATTCTATCGGCGCAAGGCCGCCAGCATATTGGGTGACATCATCCAGCATCATGCCGGTATTCATTTCGACCACCAACAGGCGTTTGGCCTTGGCGGCCACTTCCCGGAGCTTGTCTTTGGGGAAGGGGGCCAGGGTGATGGGGCGCAGTAAACCAACCTTGATACCTTCCGCACGCGCCTGACGCACGGCAGTGGAAGCGACCCGTCCGGCGGTGCCGAAGGCGACAATCACGATCTCGGCATCGTCCAGGTACAGCTCGCTGTAGCGCACTTCCTTGGCTTCGATCTCAAGCCAGCGTTTGAGCAGCCGGATATTGGTGATTTCTTCGTCGTGGGGTTCAATGTAAATGGAGGAAAGAATGTTGGGTTCGCGGTCTTTTGCGCCGCTGACAGCCCAATCGGCATATTTCTTGGGGAGCGCTTGCATGGGGGGCAGCTTGGTGGGTTCCATCATCTGCCCGATGTTACCGTCTACCAGCACACTGACAATTGAGCGGTACTTCTCGGCCAGGTCGAAGGCCAGGGCCATCGAGTCGACTGCTTCCTGCACACTGGCAGGGGCCAATGCAATCGGGAAGTAGTCCCCGTGCCCGCCGCCCTTGACCATCTGGTAGTAATCCCCCTGAGAGGGGGCGATATTGCCCAGACCAGGGCCGCCGCGCATCACGTTGACGATCACCATGGGCAGCTCGGTGCCGGCGATGTAGGAAATTCCCTCCATCATCAGGCTGAGGCCGGGGCTGGAGGAGGCGGTCATCACGCGTTTGCCGGTGCAGGCTGCGCCGTAGACCATGTTGATGGCGGCTACTTCGCTTTCTGCCTGGACAAAAGCGCGGCCCAGTTCGGGCATGCGTTTTGCCATGTATTCTAAAAACTCGGTGGATGGGGTGATCGGGTAACCGAAAAAGCCTTCACAGCCGGCGCGGATGGCCGCTTCGGCCAGGGCTTCGTTCCCCTTCATCAATTTCTTTGCCATGTTTGTCGTTCTCCTAAGCCTGGGCCGCCGCGCGGGCAGGTTTTGCTTCTCGGAAGACGGTCAGGGCAGCATCTGGGCACACAATGGCGCAGATACCGCAGCCGGTGCAGCCATCGGTGTGCAGGTGAACCGGGTGATAGCCTTTGGGGGTGAGCCGATCCATGTCCAGGCTCATTACCTCCTGCGGGCAGGCCGCCACACACAAGCCGCATCCTTTACAGTGCAGTTCGTTGACTTCTATCCAACCATTTAATGCCATTAAATTTGCTCCTTGGGGTTACTAGAGTAAGTAGATTAAAGGAATATTAAGACCTAACTTATCCACTTTATAAATCAATCATCTCACAACAATCAAGAATAGTAAGGGACATTCATCATAAATTTACTGGGACAGTTATACTAAAAGATTTGGAATTAAAATTCCCCCTCAAACACAAAAACGGCCGGTTTCCCGGCCGTTTTTGCTTGATCGAACAAAGTTCGACCCGCCGAGCCTTTTGCCCGGCAAAATCGGTTCCCCCTCACCGAACCTCCTCACCTGATGGATGGTCTGGTCATTTTTACGCCCATGATGAACCCGATAATGAATGCCAGTAGTATGCCGATGAGGATTGCTTCTCCTGAGAGATACATTTTTGCCCCTCCTTGCACTCTCGCCTTTTTCGTTTATTGATGAGAAGATTTTAATGTAGGCAGGCGTGCGGTGGAATGGAATAAAGTATGATGGTGGGGCAGTCAATGGCCATTTTCATGACCATTGACTGCGGTGAGATAAAATTTATCTCTTTAATGTTCGTTTGAATTGTTTACCAGTACATGATCGGCATGACTAATCTGATACCATAGATGAGACCGATCAGGTAGACAAGGATCAAAAGTAAGATGATGGTTTCAAAGGACAGATACATCGTTTGCCTCCTAGGCTGTATTCTTGAGTTTGTTCTCTAACACGGCTGTCAGAAAACTACCAACCGCAATGCTGAGGATGTCGCTGAGGGAGAGCGTGGTTTCTCCCGTCATGCGTCCCCAAACGGCTAGCGCGACAAAAACAAACAATATGCTGACGATGAGGAGATTATTTTTGATAAAGGAAAATAATCGTCCCAGGCCGCAGTTTTTGCCGCTTACTGGTGTGTGGAACATTTGAGATACCTCCTTTCGATTTTGAAGGGGGCACCCCAGAATCTTGACCTAGGAACGGATTGTCTGTACAATGTGGTTACTCAGATCGGACTCTAGGTGTATTCCGGGGCACCGATCGTGGTAAAAGCGGTAGTTCACCCTACCGCTTTTATCGTACAATATATTATGATTGAATGCAAGAAATGTTTTTTGTGATCTCTCATATGCATTAGTTCTATATTGTACTTATGACCTAACTCATTGGATTTATTCATCAGATTCGATTTGAATTTTTCCATATTTGCATTATCTGACTTTTTTTCTTCCAATACAATAAACTTTTTGTGACCTTATTCATTTTGTACTCAGTCAAATAATAACAATTGACTTCAGTCCATTTATTATGTACTCTATAGGCAAGAGGTACAGATGGCTGAAAATAATAAGATGCAAAATGAAGGAATTACTTTAGGATCTGAGTTGAAAAAATTCAGAATCCAGGCAGATTTAAAGCAGGCTGCTCTGGCACGGATGGCAGAGGTTGATACATCTATGATCAGCCGCTATGAAAACAATAAATCTCTTCCCGAAGTGGGGACGCTCCAGAATTTGATCAACGCATTACACCGAAGGGGAATTCCTCTTGATGATCTGCTAGGGTTGTGGAATTTTATTGAAGTGGCTCCTGCATCCATATCTGAGAGTAATATCCGTTCAGTCTTAGTAGAATTCCAAAGCTTGTATGATGATTTTAAAAATGACCCAGAGACGATTGCACTGTTAGATAAAAAATTGGTCTCGATTGAAAACCTGTACAGAGATAAAAAAGATGCGATTAATGAGATCAATAATATGCAGTGGGGGACTGCGATAAAACTGCTCAACAAAGCAAAAGAAGCCTACCTGCTCGAAAATTATGAGCGGGAATTGATGTTAATTGATGAGAAGATTGCGATCTGTTATTTCAATCTGGGTAATTATGCCTATGCAAAATTCCATTTCAATTCAGCCAGGCAGGCAGCCGGCCGACTAGAGGATAAAAAAGCTCAAGCAAGATTATTGATTTTATTGGGCAACTCTAACCGGCGTCAGGGAGGGAAGAAGTGGGGAGAGGCGATTGAGCTATATCAGCAGGCACAGGAGATCTATAAAAAACTGGAAGATATACGAGGTCAGCTTGAATGCACTCGCAGGATTGCAGCAGTGCATCTTTATAAAGAGGAACCCAAAGATGCCCTGGAATTATTATTAGGTGCTTTACCTTTATGCGAAGATGAACAGTTATGGAGAGATAGAGCAAAGTTTTTACAGCATATTGGGTGGGCAAATAGTATTTTAGGTCATTGGAAACAAGGGCGAGAATACTGTGAAGAAGCCTTGGCGATATTGAACGAAAACGATGCTTCTGGCGAAGATTTGATCAAAGGACAATTATATTTGGGGGAAGCGTCCCGGATTGACCGTAAGATTGAATTGGTTGATGTGGTGGTAAAAGATGGACATATCACACATGCTGAAATTCATGTTCCCCGATCCCTGGATACAGCGGAAAGAGCTTACCGCAGTGCAGAAAGCTACATTATTGGTGAAGATAAAAAAGCAAAAGATAATCGTGAATATGTGTTGTTCTCCGGCCGGATTTATCTGGCGCTCGCTCGAATCAATCTAAAGCGAGACGGCAATGGACACAAAGGATTTGATCAGGCGATTGAGTACTTCAACAAAAGCCTGGAAATTCAATTGGAGTTAGGGGAAGATTACCGCATTGCTGAAGTATTGGACGAGCAAGGAGTATTGCTCTTGCGTCTGAATCGCTTCACCGAAGCAGAGGGAAAATTGATCCAGGCTGCGCATATTTATGAAACTTTGGAGACTCATATGCATAAAGCGAATGTGCTAGTTTCACTTTGTGAACTTTACTTTAGCAGTGATTCACCTGACAAAGCTTTAGAAAAAATAGAAGAAGTAAAAGCATTGGAAGAATCATCTTCTTTAGTGGATTATCAACTCTCGATTGCAGAATTCATTTTAGGAGAAATAAATTTTTCACAGGAGCAATTAGGGGAAGGGATTTCTGCTTTCAAGCGATCAAGCGAGTATGCTTTCAATCGAAACCTTGAATCCTTTTATGAACGCATGGAGCTTATCTTAACCTACTTGACTTCAGATGCCTGTGTGTTATCTCAAGAAGTGAAACAAAGTGTCTTAAAGGATTATGAAACGTATTGGCAGACTAAAGTTCCAGAATTAATCGGCAAGTATTCCGATCATTGGCAGAAGACTTATGCCAATGTTGATCCTTCGATAGATTACTTGATTGATGTCACAAATGCGTGGTTCAAGCATATTGACGACCAGCTAAATGCCCTTAGGCACTTGGAAGATTATAATAATGAAATAAACCACCAATCAGCCAGGGAGGATTAGTATGTCTTATCAAAAACCTACTCAATTCAGATTGGTACAAGAGGTAGCTGCGGGAATCTTGCAGTATTTTGAAGACCAATACTATTCTTATGAATTACCGATCCCGGTAGAGATCGTTGCTGCGGGATTATATGGACTTAGTATCCGGCGGGTAAACGCGTCTTACGAAGAATTTCACGGTATGCTGAGCGTGGAAGAGAAAGCCATTTTTGTAAACACCAATATCAATTGGACGCGCAAACAATTTACCATTGCCCATGAGCTGGGACACTGGGTGCTGCATTCGGGAAAATCGACGATGAGGTTTGGCGGATTGAAATCTGCGCCGATATCTGAATTTATGTCCAGCACAAAGATAAACAAAGAAAAAGTAAGGAGCGCCGTACAAGAGCAAGAGGCGAACTGGTTTGCAGCGGCGCTGCTGGTGCCTACTGAATTGTTGGTTCAAAAACTTGCCGGAAAAAACAAAATTAAATCTGAAACCATCTTTGATCTGGCAAAACAATTCGGTGTTTCTCCCAAAGTGGTGATGAACAAGATTAAAAATTTACAGGAATATCGCATGTGGGATGCGGCCTGGGTAGATGCGGCACTCTTTGAAGATATCGCCGAAGATATTCACATTGTCAATTGGAAATACAACGAATTAACCATGCCCAAGGTGTTCGATGACTTCGATTTGTCTAAAAAGTTATTGATGGTCAACCGGATGAAGGATTTTGAGGCTTGGAAGACAGCAAATGGACCTGTTGGCAGCACAATTGATTTTCTCCCCGAGGCCTCTTTTGGTGAAAATGAGTTAGCTGAGGTTGGCAAACAGGTAGGAGAGTATCTGCGGAAAGGGAAAAAGAAAAAAGTTACCGAAATTGGCACAGACGTTCCTTATATTTTTGAATTTTCCGGCACGCCAAACAGCGGCAAAGATACTTTGATCAATATCGTCCGCGAATATTTAACTGATGTATACGGTTATCATGTAAAAGTGATTGATGAAGGGATAAAGGAATGCTACGCAAAAAACGGCAAGCGATTATTTAAGACCATTGCCCTATCGGTAGCAAATTTGTACGAAGCCGCCCTAGAAAACCCCGGCAACTATGATTTTGTGCTTATCAACCGCGGTATTTTTGACCGCATAAGTTTCTTATATGCGACCCATTTGCAGGACAATATCACTGAAGAGAAAATGAATGTTCATATTGATTATTTACTCTCATATGCAGATTTAGAGGATGCCGTTTTCTTATTCATGATTTCGCCAGAAGAGTCCATTCAGCGAGAAACAAACACAGGAACGGTACGCAATGTGGTAGAGATATTAGCGGGTGATCGAGATGGCAGAAACCATACAGAAATAGACGGTATGAGTTATCACGCTTCAGATATGATTAATAGCCTGAACCGGGGTTACTGGAAAAGCTATAAAGATTATCGAGAGTATTTTCATGACAAAGTCTATTATTTCGATTATGGAAATGGCAAAGACCCTTCTGTGGTGGATAAAGCCAATATGGTCATTGATCTTACCCTTCTTCAGGGAGATGACCAAATGCCTTTCCCCGGTATGATCCACGCAATGGTGGATACACCGGAGGAAAAAATAGACTCCCAGATTGTAGAGGTGGGAGTCAATGGGAAGATGAACGGTAAGAAGTCTGTTCGAGCTAACGGTACATCACCTAATCACAAGACTGCGGCCAAAGTTACCCAGAAAGACTTTATCGACTTGTTACAAGTCTAAATAATCTCTGTTTACACCAAAAAGATAACCCCAACCCCGGCCAAGGCAACCAGGGTGCCGGCGACTGCCTGCCAGGTGATTTTCTCTTTGAAGAAGTAATAACCAATGGGGATGAGGATGACCGGTTGGAGGGACATGAGCGTGCTGGCGATCCCGACTTCGGCATGCTGGATGGCGAGCAGGGAAAAGAACACGCCCAAAAACGGCCCAAGGAAAGAAGCTAACAGAATCTGTTTGAAGGCGGTGGGACTGTTGCGCACCGCTTCTACGGTGTGGCGCGCTTTGCCGCTGACCAGGGTGATCGCCCACATGATGACGGTGGCAGTGCCCACCCGCATGATTTGCCCAGAGAGGGTGGGAAAATCGCCGTACAGGCCCAATTTTGCGCTTACCATCCCCCCTGCTTGCCCCATGGCAGCCAACACGGCCAGGAAAATACCCATGGCATAGGCTTTGGGGGTTAGTTCTTGCTGGGTGGGGTTATTACGCTCGAACAGCACCCAGGCGATCCCGGCTAAAGTAATGGCCATGCCTAGTAGCTGCATGCCGGTGAGGTCTTCGCCGAGGAACAACCAGGCGAGGACGGCACCAAGGATGGGATTTAGCGCAAAGACCAGCATGGTCAGGCGGGTGCCGATGACGATAAAAGCCTGGAATAATGCCGCATCCCCCAAGACAAAGCCGACCAGCCCGGAAACTGCCAGCCAGAACCAGCGGTCGGGAGCGGCATCCAGCGGGAGCGGGGTGCCGTAAAAAACCCAATGCACAATGGTCAGGTATACCAATGCGACAACCAGGCGGGTGCGGTTGACTACCGCCGAGCCGACCAGTCGGCCGGCAAGGGTGAAAAATGTGGGTCCGATGGAAAAGAAGATCGATGTGATCAGTGCAGCGATTTCACCTAAAAAGGGCATGAGGATACCTCAAAACAGTAGATTAATAGGCGCAAGTATAACAGAGGATAGGGAAAACCTTTAAGTTTTGGGGGATTTGTGCAACCCTGGGCGGGTTTCCCCGTATAGAGAGATGAAAGTTAATATGGAAAATAAACTCAAAGGAGATTTTGAAATGACAGTTGATAACAGACGTTTATATCGTTCTCGCACAGACCGGATGATCTCTGGCGTGTGCGGCGGCCTGGGCGAATACCTGAACATTGACCCCACCGTAGTGCGCTTGTTGTTTGCCCTCAGCTTGCTGATCGGCGGCACCGGGTTGCTGGTTTACGTGGTGATGTTGATCGTAGTGCCGGAAGAACCCCTTGATACCCCCCATACCTTCGTGAATGTAGATATTGAGGAAAGCGCGGAGTAACCGCTGCATAGATCGATGATAGAGGAACGGCTCCCAATAGGGAGCTGTTTTTCTATATGCGTAAAATTGTTTTTTTAGCTATGGAATGGGGGTGTCTTCCGCCGGGGGCAATTCTGGTCCGCCATCTTCACCGGAAGTGGTGGGGGTGATGGTTGGGGTTGCTGTTGCCTGGTCTTCGAGGGGGAGGGTAGGTGTGGGTTGGGATGTGGGCTGCACCACGCCATCGGTGGTGTAGATCAGGTCGACCACTTCGCCAAAGATCCCTAAAATACCCATATCCTGGTTGTTGTAATACACCTGGAGAGCGGCGGCATTGCCGGTGAGCAGTTCGATTTGCTCCTGGCCTGAAACGGTCACACTTTGGCCGGGCAAAATACGCCCATCGTAGACGACATTGTTCGTGTCTGCAATCACCCGCAGGAAGGCGCGCTGCCGGGCTACGATCAACAGTTGGATGCTGCCGGCGCTGGCTGCCTGGATGGTGGGGACTTCGGTTTCATCGGTGGGTGTGTCTACGTCTAACAGCTCAAAGGTGGGGGTTAGCTGAAAGGTGGCGGTGGGGGTTGGCTCCTCAGTGGCGGTGGGCAGCAGGGCATCTACAATCGATGGCGCGGTGGGGAGGGGGGCGAGGTCGGATTGAGAGCGAGTGATTTGCCCGATCCCCCAAACGGTGATGATGAGGATGAAGATCCCGATAGAGCTGACCAGGATCAGGTCGGGGGATAAGAACATCCGCACCCACTGCGGCACTTGCGGCGCTCGGAATTTTGGCCGTACGCGGGAGGGAGCGGCGGCATCTTCTGCCGATTGCTCTGCCTGGCGGGTGAAAAGCCCGGTTTGCAGCGCGTTGGCATAGCGCAGCATGATGTCATCGGAATCCAGGTCCAAAAAGTTGGCGTAGTTTGCCAACATACCGCGTGCCTGGGTTGGCGAGGGGAATTGGTTTATGTCGCCAGATTCCAGATAATTGACGTAATGGTCCGGGATATGGGTGTGTGCTTCTACATCTGCTTTGGAAAGCCCCAGATTTTCCCGCTGTTTTTTCAGGTCGTGCCCAATTTCTTGCAAAATGAGGGCAACGGTATCTTCAACCGCACTGCCCAGGTCAGGGCTGTCGTTTAAGTCTTCTTCCGTTTGTGCGTATCGGTCGGGGTTTTGCGCCTTGCGAAAGGCTTCAACCAGTTCTTTGGTAGGGAGATGTAAATAATCTGAATACAGCCGCAAAAAACCGCGCGCCTGCGTGGGTGCCGGCAGCCGGTTGAAATCTTCTGCTTCCAGCGCTTGCAGGTAAGCCACGCGGATATGGAGTTCCTTTGAAATTTCTTCAAGGGAAAGTTGTTGTTCTTCTCTGGCTCGACGGAGGGTTTGCCCTACTTCTGCGGTCATGTCTGTATTTATAGCACAAAGGCTTGCCCCATAAAAGAAACTGGTGGCAAGCCTTCAAGGTTTTACTTATTTAGAGGTTTGGTAGGATTACTCCTCAACCTCTTCAGAAGGTTCGTCAGCAGCTTCGGGTTCTTCTGCTTCAGTTTCTTCAGCAGCAGCTTCTTCCACGGCTTCTTCTTCAACTTCTTCCACAAGCTCGTACCCGGCTTCTTCTGCCAGCTCGGCTTGGGCTTCATCCAACAATTCTTCCGGTTCTATCATATAGGACTCGGGAGATTCGCCTTCGCGGTAGACAACAACGTTGAATTCCGGGATCAGATCAATAGTCAAACGAACTTTGACGGTGTGCATGCCTAACATACGCAGCGGTTCAGAGTCGATTTGGCGTTTGTCGATCTCAATGCCCAATTTCTCGGTCAGGTCATCGGCGATCATTTGGGTGGTAATGGAGCCGTACAGTTTGCCGGTTTCACCAGCGCGAGCCGGGAAGAATGTCTCGACTTCTTGCAGTTTTTCGGCAACCACAGACATTTCTTCGTTGAGCAGTGAGCGGCGTTTGTCCGCTTCTGCTGCAATGCGTTCTGCCTGTACGATGGCGCCCTGGGTGGCTAAAACAGCCAGGCCCTGGGGGAGTAAATAATTGCGTCCATAACCATTGGCTACTTTTTTGATCTCACCTGCGCGCCCAAGGTTATAGACGTCTTTTAAGAGTAGTACTTTCATTTTTACAAGCCCTTTCAAACTAGAGTATGAATTTTCTGGGCGAAGGGTACAACGCACCAGACGCTACATTCTAACAGATTATTGAGGATAGGGGAAGATGCTGCGTTGAACGGAACAGGGCAATCGCATATGGAATTAGAATAGGGGGATGAGCAAAAAAGAAAAAGAACAAATTGAAAAACTGCAAAAACATTTTGCAGAAGTCACCGATCCAAGAGCAGGGAATGCAAGCCATCGCTTGTTGGATCTGATCGTGATTACCATCTGTGGACTGATTAGTGGAGCAGATAGTTGGACAGAGATTGAAGCCTATGGGAATGCGAAAGAATGGTGGTTTAGGACATTGCTTGAATTGCCGCATGGGATACCTTCACATGACACCTTTGGGCGGGTATTTGCGCAACTTGATCCAGGAGAAATTCGGAAAGGGTTTATGCGTTGTGTACACGTGATTGCGGAGTTGGTTGAGAAACAGATTGCTGTCGACGGGAAACGAGTGCGACGGTCTCATGATCGGTTCAATGAACAGGAAGCGATCCATATGGTGAGTGCCTGGGCGGTAGAAAACGGATTGGTATTAGGACAGGAAAAGGTTGATGAAAAGGCGAATGAAATTGTGGCCATCCCCTATCTACTACAATTATTGAATATCGCAAAATGCGTAATTACAATAGATGCGATCGGGTGTCAGAAGGAAATTGCGAAAATGATCGTGCAATCACAGGCAGATTATGTGTTGGCGACCAAAGAAAACCAAAAACATCTGCACGCCACACTTGAAAAGCTCTTTGAAAATGAAGAAGAACGCAAGGCCACCCACTGTGATTATCACAAAACTACCCACAAAAATCATGGGCGAATTGAGGTCCGAGAGTGTTGGGCAACTGCTGCGCCTGAGTATTTGAACTATATTGCTGAAGAGATTGGTGAATGGGAAGGACTGCGCAGTCTCGTGTTTGTCCGTTCACAAAGACGCATAGGAGAAAAAACATCTTCTGAAACCCGATTGTTCATTTCCAGTTGTGCACCCGATGCAAAGCAACTGCTCCAGTATATTCGCTGCCATTGGCATATTGAGAACAAATTACATTGGGTTTTGGATATGGCTTTTCGTGAAGATGAGTGCCGTGTCCGCCAGGGGTATGCGGCTGAAAACCTCGCAATCCTTCGTCATTTATGCTTGAACTTACTCAAACAAGAAACTACGGCTAAAGTCGGTATCAAAGCTAAACGCCTCAAAGCTGGTTGGGATATGAATTATTTACTCAAGGTGCTTTCTCTCTAAATGCGATTGCCCTGTTGAACGGAACATGGCTTTCTCAAAGTCAAGGATAAATCGGTGAATCATATTTCCCTCCATCTGTAAATCTATAAATTTTCCTTTCCAGAGTGTGGTGCTAATTACTATATGCCTTGCAAAAATTTGTAATTTTTCTCATGCCCCACCCGCCAGTATTTTGTATAGAAATGGATCTTCAGCCCTCCAATTTGGGGAGGGTGAACAGATTCTTCGACCGCTGTGGCATATATTCGGGTGGGGCAGGATAGAATCAACCTCATCTTGTAATGTTACGCCACCCTTTTGTTATTTTTTGTATTCAACGGCTGATGTGAATTAGCTTTGAAAAAGGGGGAAGTTCTCCTAAGATAAAGGTTGACGACCAATCAAAAGGAGAACAACCCCATGAATAGTATACCCATGACAGACATATTTGTGCATATCTATGTCATGCTAGATGACTGGTACCAAGAATTTGCAGCGAATACCCGAAAAGGACAACCAGGAAAACAGCCAGATTTCAGTGATAGTGAAGTGATGACTTTGATGATTGCGATGGACTACATTCCATTTCCAAGTGAGCGACAATTTCTTGAATTTGTGAGAGCGAATTATCTGTCACTCTTTCCAAATTTATTAGAGCAAAGCCAATTCAATCGTCGGGCCAGACAGGCTGCGCCACTGCTAGAAATGTTTCGGCAAAACTGTTTGCTTGCATCCGGTGTCGCTCTGGTCAAAGAAGGTTTGTTGGATACAAAACCTGTGCCAGTGATGGGGTATCGCCGCAGCAAGAAGTCGAGTGATTTCGCTGGCAGTGCCGATTATGGCTATTGTTCCAGCCGAAAGATGTACTATTTCGGTTACAAATTGGTCACGATCAGCACATTGTCCGGGATTCCAATTGTGTATGATCTTGTGCCTGCCAATACTGATGAACGCAAGGCTGCTGAGAGTGTGCTGGAGTACATTTCTGGTTTTGATGTGTTTGGAGACAAAGGTTTTCTTGGCAAAGCCTGGCAAGAAAATATTCATCTCCGTACAGGAAACAGAATTTGGACCCCCAAACGCAAGAACCAGTATCACCAACAATCAAAAACCTTCGAACGCTGGTTGAATGGAACACGTCTTCGCATTGAAGGAGTCTTCAACGAAATTCAAAATCTTGGCAAAAATGTTGAACGTTTGCTTGCCAAGACAATCCTTGGCTTATGTGCCCGTATCGTCGCTAAGATGACCAGTCATTTGTTAAAGTACGTGTTTCGTGCTCAGTTTGGTATTGATTTGATCACCTTTTCAAAAATTGATGTCTAATCTAATTCACATCAAGCGTATTCAATATTTTTTCAATTTGTCAAACGATTTTGAGCATGCCATATTGAACCTTAGGGAATTTTATTTGATCATGTGTGGCAAGGAAATCTTGCCGCTGTTTGTACTTAATAAAAAAACGTCTCTGCGTTGGCACAGAGACGTTTCATGTTTTTACTAAATGAGAACTTATATTTGCCGGTCGACCACAAAAGAAGTCATTTCTTTCAGCGCTTGCTGCTCTTCGCCGGCAGGCATGCTGCTGAGGGCGGCCATTGCCCGGCTGGCAAACTGTTTTGCCTCTGCGATGGCAGAATCGATTGCCCCGCTGTTGCGGATGTTCTCTACCAGGGGGGTAATGATCTGGTCTCCGCCGCCCTGGTTGGCAATCACTTTGCGCATGTTGGGGTCGTCGGGGTTTTCTTCGTGGTAGTAGATGGCCGGCAGGGTGACCAACCCCTGGCGCAGATCATTGGCAACCGGTTTGCCCAGCTCAGACTGGTCGCTGACGTAATCGAGAATATCGTCTACGATCTGGAAGGCCATGCCCATTTGGTAGCCAAACT
The DNA here is from genome assembly GCA_963675375.2 of Anaerolineales bacterium. Lineage (GTDB taxonomy): Bacteria > Chloroflexota > Anaerolineae > Anaerolineales > UBA11579 > UBA11579. Next base: position 1,599,253 of record OY776212.2, read on the forward strand.
GTTTCATCTTCGCTTCTATTTCTTCGCTGCCTTGTGCCAGGTACACCGGGGCCACAGAGCATAATTCGAATAAGGAAGCGGTTTTGGCATAAATCCGCTGGTAGTAGTTCTCGCGACTGGCAAGACCTTTGCTGGTAAACATCTGGGAGATTTCACCATTCACAATTGTGGCTAAGGTCTTGGAGAATAATTTCATCACCCGCACCGATTCGGTTTCGGCAGCCAGGCGGGCTGCGCGGGCAAAGATAAAGTCGCCGGTCAGGATGGTTGCCCCCGGTGACCAGCTGGCATTTAGGGTGGGGTTGCCGCGCCGCAGCAAGGAGCCGTCAATCACATCATCGTGCACCAGGGTGGCGGTGTGCAGTAGTTCTACTGCGGAAGCCAGGGTGACAAGGCGTTCTAGGTCGGCTTTGAACATTCGTCCTACCAATAAAGTTAATGCCGGGCGCATGCGTTTGCCACCCGCATCCAGCAAATAACCCAGCGCTGAATCCAGGTCCGGGTGGTGTCCGTTGGACTGTTCCCGCATGCACTTTTCTACTAACGGGATGTCATCCTGAACTAAACTGAAAAATTTTAGTGTATCCAATGAAGTACTTACCATTTAAATAATTTTTTTGCGTTCTCACTTGTGATTTCACCCACTTCTGCCGGGGAGATACCCCGCAGTTGGGCGATTTTTTCTGCCACATAATACACATAAGACGGTTGATTGCGTTTGCCGCGGTACGGGTGGGGTGTCAGGTAGGGAGAGTCTGTCTCAATCAACATTTTCTCAATCGGCATACTCTGCGCTACCTGCTGTGTTTCAACCGCTTTTTTGAATGTTACCGGGCCGGTAAAGCCCAGATAGTATCCATGTGCCAAGACGTCTTCGGCTTGCATAATATTACCAGAATATGAATGTAAAACTCCTGGTGATTTTGCAAGGACGGCATCCGCTTGTGCCAGCTCTTCCTGCCAGGCGATCAAAATAGGGAGGACATCTTCAAATGCTTCCCGGTTATGGATGATGACAGGTAGTTCCAAAGACGCGGCTAACGCAAGTTGTTCCTTAAACACCTTGCGTTGTAAGGGCTGTGGTGCCCAATCGCGGTAGTAATCCAGTCCAATCTCACCAATGGCTACGACCTTGGGGTGCTGGGCCAACGCTACCAGGGCGGATTTTGTCTCCGCATTCCAGGAGGTAGCGCTGTTCGGGTGTACTCCAACAGCGGCGTACACCATGGGGTGTCGCTCTGCCAGGTCGACTGCCGCCCGGCTGGAGGGCAGGTCGATGCCTGGTACCAAGATATGGTCGAGTCCTTGTTCCACTGCTTGCTGGATCACCTTTTCTCGGTCAGGATCAAAGTGATCGAGGTCCAAGTGGCAGTGTGTGTCGGTGAGCTGCATGAAAATGGTTGTTTACTTCAGTCCAGCAATTTTTAAGCCGTCTTGCAAGATTTGCGGCACTTTGTCTTTGTGGGTGGTCTCGCAGTATACTCTGATCTTTGGTTCGGTACCAGAGAAGCGGATCAACAACCAGCCGCCGTCTTCCAGTCCGAATTGGAAGCCGTCGGTGGTATTGAGGCCGGTTACCTTGAGGCCGGCAATTTCTTCGGGTTTGGCAGCCAGGATCATGTCGATACGATCTTGTTTGTCGCCGGAGAAGAGGGTGTCGATGCGGTCGTAATAGTGTGCGCCGACCTTATCGAAGAGCAGTCCGAGCAGTTCGGTGGGTTTCTTGCCCAGTTTGACCATCATATCGAGGAAGTATAGGCCGCCGAGAATACCGTCACGTTCGGGCACATTGCCGCGGAAGGCATATCCGCCGGATTCCTCGCCGCCGATCATCGCATCGGTTTCGATCATTTTAGGGGCGACATACTTGAAGCCTACCCCGGTTTCGTATACATCCACCCCGTACAGTTCGCCCAGTTTGTTGAGCATCTTGGTGGTGGAGAGGGTCTTAACGATGGGGCCGCGTTCGCCGCGTACTTCTAATAAATAGTAGGCCAGCAGGCCGTACACACGCAGCTGGTCGACAAATTCGCCGTTCTCGTCGCCAATGCCAACCCGGTCGGCGTCGCCATCGGTAATGATGACCACATCGGCTTTGGCCTGTTTGGCGGCTTCCAGGCCGGCATCCACATTCGGCGGGATCGGTTCTGGGCGGTACATGTCGGGGAAGGCCGGGTTGCGGTGGTTGTGTACTTCGATGACCTTGGTTGCGCCACCGGACAGCAGGCGGGTGAACCAACCTGCGCCGTTGCCCCACATGGCATCTACCAAAATGGTCAGCCCGGCATCTTTGAGGGGCTGTAAATCGATCAATTCTTTAATATGGGGGATGTAATCTTCGGCTGCATCGAAGAGTACCACTTTACCCTGGGCTTTGGCTTCTTCCAGGGGTATGCTCTTGATGCCGCTTTCGTCATCGGGGATGGCTGCTTCGATCTCTTCCAGGCCGGAAGGGGCGATTGCGCCGCCGTTTTCGTCGCGCACTTTAAAGCCGTTATCTACCGGCGGGTTGTGGGAGGCGGTAATGTTAATAGCGCCAACACCTTGTTTGGCAACCACAGCGTAAGAGATCACAGGAGTGGGGGTTGCTTCTTGTGTAAGATATACGTTCAGGCCATTGGCTGCCAGCACTTCGGCAGCGGCGGCCGCAAAGTTTTCGGAATGGAAGCGTTTGTCATAACCGACAATCACCCATTTCCCCTCGTTGCCGTGTGCCAACAGGTAGTTGGCAAAGCCTTGCGCACAGCGGCGCAGGTTGAGAAATGTGTAGTTATCGGCAATTTTTCCACGCCAACCATCGGTACCAAATTTGATCTTATAAACCATGAAAATTTCACCTTCCTAATTAGGCTGATTGAAGAATATTATATCAGGAATTGAGGCGGCGATTGTGGTTTGAAAGCGGGCATTCTAAAAATCACTCGATGGGGGGAATGATGTTTGTAGGTGGATGAGGGGAGGGGGAACAGATGGTTTGACGGCTTTGGCGTGTGTTTGGGTGGGGTAAATGGATTTTGTAGAGGCGGCGTTGCGCCGCCTGGATTTGATGGCCGGGAGACCCGGCCGCTACGGTAGGATGTAAGATGGCTATGTCTGCCCCACCCACGGACATAATTTATTGAAGTGTGTAATTAGCCCTCCCCAAATTGGGGAGGGTCAACAGGTTCTTCGACTTCTGCTGCGTATATTCGGGTGGGGCTTTAAAAAAAAGAGGGGCTATTCATCCCGAGGCATGCTGGAGAGGTGCCAATTGTAGAGGCGGCGTTGCGCCGCCTGGATTTGATGGCCGGGAGACCCGGCCGCTACGGGATGGGATGTAAGAGTCTATGTCTGCCCCCCCAGGCACACTTTATTGAAGTGAGTAATTAGCCCTCCTCAATTTGGGGAGGGTCAACAGGTTCATCGACGGCTAGGGCATAAATCGGGTGGGGCCTAATAAGTAATCCCATCTGCGTTGTAGAGGCGGCGTTGCGCCGCCTAGATTCGATGGCCGGGAGACCCGGCCGCTACGGTGGGATGTAAGATGGGTTTTTCTGCCCCACCCACGGACATAATTTATTGAAGTGTGTAATTAGCCCTCCCAAATTGGGGAGGGTCAACAGGTTCATCGACGGCTAGGGCATAAATCGGGTGGGGCCTAATAAGTAATCCCATCTGCGTTGTAGAGGCGGCGTTGCGCCGCCTAGATTCGATGGCCGGGAGACCCGGCTGCTACGGTGGGATGTAAGATGTCTATGTCTGCCCCCCCAGGCACACTTTATTGAAGTGAGTAATTAGCCCTCCTCAAATTGGGGAGGGTCAACAGGTTCATCGACGGCTAGGGCATAAATCGGGTGGAGCCTAATAAGATAATCTAATCTGCGTTGTAGAGGCGGCGTTGCGCCGCCTGCCTTTTATGGCCGGGAGACCCGGCCGCTACGGGGGAAATAAAGAGTGTTCAATCTGTTTTGGGATGAAGCTATCCCAATATGGGGCTTTGCCCTCAAATAAGAAGTTTGTTGCGCTCTCTAATTGTTGCCTGTGAGATTTAAGTGAATAAAACGGGAGAGGCAGGCCTCTCCCCTACAATAGATAAGGAAATTATCCACCAATGATTGCCAAAAATTTCCTCTCTTGACACAGTCTTCTAATATCTTATAATAAAAAAACGAACGTTCGTTCATATTAGGAGTAAAAATGACAGACAACTTACCCATACCGGCAGACGAGATGAGCAAAGGGGAACGCACCCGCATGGAGATCATGGAGGCGGCGTTAAACCTCTTTACCCAGCAGGGTTACCACGGCACTTCTATGCGGCAGATTGCCGAAAGCGCAGGGATTGCCTTGGGAGGAATTTACAACCATTTTGACGGCAAAGAAGAGATTTTTATGGAAGTGGAAAAAGCTTTCCACCCAATCAACCAGATTTTACCCGCCCTTACTCTGGCCCAAGGGGATCGGGTCGAGGATATGGTGCGCCAATCGGCCAACCAGATGTTTGACACCCTCTCAGAACGGAAGGATTTTGTCAACCTGATGTTCATCGAGATGATTGAGTTCAAAGGCAAACATCTCTCCGGGATTTTCAACACCATGTTCCCCCGTGCGCTCAAGTTTGGGGAACAGCTAAAGGAAAAAGAGGGAAAATTACGCCCGGAACTTCCTTTCCCGGTGATCATTGTGACCTTTATTGGCCTGATGTTTATGTATTTCCTCTTTCGTCAGCTTTTCGGACGGCAGCTTCACCTGGGAAAGCCCAAAGAAGTACTCCAACATATTGTCAATATTTTTCTCTACGGAATCGTAGAGCAAGACCCTGAAAATTAGGAAAAGAACCATGATACAAAGATTACGTTCTCTGATTAGAAAAGAATTCATTCAAATTATGCGCGACCCGCGCACCCTGGCGTTGATCATTGTCATCCCGGTGATGCAGGTCTTTTTGTTGGGGTATGCGGCCACCAACGACGTGCGCAATGTGCCCATGGCAGTCTATGACCTGGACCGTTCCCCCGAGTCGCGCGAACTGGTAGAAGCCTATGCCAGCGCGGATTACTTCCTGGTGGACTATTATGTTAGCTCGGTGGATGAATTGCAAGAGTTGGTGGAATTCAGCAAAGTCCGCGTGGGGCTGCTGATCCCGCCCGAATACAGCGCCCAGGTGCAAGCCGGGGAGACGGCAGAAGTCGCCTTTGTGATTGACGGCTCTGATCCTTCGGTGGCAAAAACGGCTTTATCCGCCGCCCAACTGATCGGCCAGTCTCACGGCACCAAGCTGCGGGCCGAGGAACTGGCCCGCAGCGGGATGGGTGACCTGGCGCACCAGCCTATCGATGTGCGCACCCAGGTGTGGTACAACCCCAATTTGGATGATGCCTACTTCATGGTGCCGGGGATTGTGGGGATGGTGCTGTTCACGCTTACCTCGATGGTCACGGCCAATTCAATCGTACGCGAACGCGAACGCGGCACAATCGAGCAGTTGATCGTGACACCCATCCGCCCTTGGGAGCTGGTGATTGGTAAGATGACCCCGTATGTGATCTTGGCTTTTCTCAATACAGCCGAGGTGCTGGCGATTGGCACGTTTTGGTTCAAAGTGCCCATCCGCGGCAGCCTGGCGCTGGTGTTCGGCATGTCCGGCTTGTTCCTGCTCACCAGTTTGGGGATCGGGCTGCTGGCCTCGACAATTGCTTCCACCCAACAAGAAGCGATGATGATCGTGTACATGATCTTTTTGCCTTCTGTGTTCCTCTCCGGGTTCTTCTTCCCGGTGGATGCCATGCCGGTGGTCTTGCAGTACATTTCGTTGATCATCCCGCTGCGTTATTACCTCAACATTATCCGAGCGCTGCTGCTCAAAGGGGTGGGTATCTTGCCCATCCAGGGTGATGTGATTGCCCTGGCGTTGTTCGGCCTGGGGCTGATGCTGGTGGCTTCGGTGCGCTTCCGCAAGCGCTTGGACTAGGAGACGGCATGGCAGAGAAATTGATCCAGGCAGTGGATGTAAGGCGCAGTTTTGGCGACGTGCAGGCGGTGGACGACCTTACCATACAAGTGCGCGGCGGCGAGATCTTTGGGCTGATGGGGCCGGATGGGGCGGGCAAAACCACTCTGATGCGGATGCTGTGTGGGGCGATGCTGCCCGACAGCGGCGAGGTGATCGTTAATGGGATAGATATGAGCCAATCCCCCGACCAGGCCCGCGAGCATTTGGGCTACCTCTCCCAGCGTTTCTCTTTATATGAAGACCTGACCGTGTTGGAGAACTTACGCTTCTTTGCTGAAATGCGCGGTCTGGCGAGGAATGAATGGCAGGCCCGCACGATGGAGATATTGGATTTTGTCGGTCTGGCCGAATTTGTCGACCGCCGGGCGGGGGCGCTTTCCGGGGGGATGAAGCAAAAATTGGGGCTGGCGACTGCCCTGGTGCATAAACCGCGCGTGCTGTTATTAGACGAACCGACCGGCGGAGTCGACCCGGTGACCCGGCAAGATTTCTGGCAATTGCTGATCGGGCTGGTAGCCGAGGAGAAAATTGGGGTGATGGTCAGTACCCCATACATGGATGAAGCGATCCGCTGCACATATGTGGGTATGATGGTGGCGGGTAAGCTGGTGCTGGAAGGGCCGCCCGAAGAACTGCTGGGGAATCTGGCCGAGGAAGTGATCGAGGTGCACTGTACCCCTTTGCTCGTCTGGCGGCGGCTGGCAGGCGAGGTGCCGGAAGTGCGCGATGTACAGGTATACGGCGACCGGCTGCACCTGCGGGTGGCACCCGGTAAAGCCGGGGCGGTCACGCGCCAATTGAAACGGATTGCCCGGCGGGAGAAGCTGACCCTGGAAGGGATTGAGACGGTCAACGTGATGCTGGATGATGTTTTCAATGCTGTGCTTGCCGAGCATATTACTGCCGAGGGGCTGTACGGCAATAGCCACAACCACACTACCCAGGAGGCCGATCATGACTGAACCGGTTGTGCGTACCGAGAATTTGACCAAGCGTTTTGGCGATTTCACCGCCGTGGATGGCGTATCGTTTGAGGTTTATCCCGGTGAGGTGGTTGGCTATCTAGGGCCGAACGGATCCGGCAAAACCACCACGATCAGGATGCTGCTTGGCTTGCTGCTGCCCAGCGATGGCAGCGCGCAGGTGTTGGGCTACGATGTGCTGCACGAACCCGAACCGATCCGGCGGCAGGTGGGCTACATGTCTCAAAAGTTTGCGCTTTACGATGAACTGACCGTGTGGGAGAACCTGGACTTTTACGCCGGGGTGTATGGGGTCAGCGGGCGCAAACACCTGGAAGAGACTTTAGAGCGGGTGGGGATGCTGGCGCAGGTGAATGAGCGTGCCGGCGCTTTACCGGTGGGGTGGCGGCAGCGATTGGCGCTGGCAACTGCCATTGTGCACCAGCCTAAATTGTTGTTCCTGGATGAACCCACCAGCGGGGTAGACCCCCTGGCACGGCGCGCCTTTTGGGATTTGATCTATGAATTGGTGGAGACCGGGATCACTGCGTTGGTGACCACGCACTTTATGGATGAGGCCGAGTACTGCCAGCGGGTGGGAATCATGCGGGCGGGTAAGCTGCTGGCAATGGGCAGCCCGGAACAGATGAAGCGAGACGCACTGCCGGGGGTGGCCTGGGACGTGCGCGCCGAACCGCTCTTGCAGGCGATTGGCGCGCTGCAAAATGCCGAAGGCGTACTGCGGGTGGGCTTGAGCGGCAACCACCTGCGGGTGATCTCCCGGCGAGAGGTGAACGCGGCAGTCTTACGCGCTTTGCTGAATGCGGCCGGGATCAGCGGGGTGCGCATTGACCGGACGGAGCCAGACCTGGAGGATGTGTTTTTAGCGCTTGCGCGGGGGTAGCAGTAGATGGTCATTCTGAGCGAAGCGAAGAATCTCGATGTGGGGGGACTGTGTCGACCATTTCTTGGTCGTAGAAGGCTGTGATCTGCGAGGTTCCTCGTCGGTTGGCGACAAATGTCGCCGCCCTCTGTCGGAACGACATGAAACGTGCAAATTTGGGTTTCCCTGGATACCTTCAAAAAAATTAGATTTCAACCATGGTTAACCTCGTCTCTTTGCTCTTTTCCACCTCTGAGCGAAGCGAATAATCTCGTGCGGGGGGACTGTGTCGACCATTTCTTGGTCGTAGAAGGCTGTGATCTGCGAGGTTCCTCGTCGGTTGGCGGCAAATGCCGCCGCCCTCTGTCGGAACGACATGAAACGTGCAAGTTTGAGTTTCTTTGGATACCTTCATAGAATAATTGCATTTTGATCATGGCTAACCTTGTCCTCATACTCTTTTCCACCTACAATCAAGGGAAAAATGGCTAATTAATGGATAAAGAGGTATAGGTATGCAAACAGTTGTGATTACCGGCAGCACCAAGGGGATTGGTTACGGCATGGCGGAAGAATTTTTAAAGCGTGGCTGCCAGGTGGTGGTCAGCGGGCGGCGGCAAACGGATGTGGACCAGACCGCAGCCAATCTTGCGTCCCACTATCCGGCAGATCGTATATTTGGCAAGGCCTGCGATGTGGGCGTATATGACCAGGTGGTAGCTTTGTGGCAGGCCGCTGTGGCTCATTTTGGGCAGGTGGATATGTGGGTGAGCAATGCCGGGCAGGGGCATGCCCTGGAGGACTTTTGGGAGTTTGCGCCGGAATTGATCGAGTCGGTGGTGCGCGCCAACCTGATCGGGCAGATGTACAGCGCAAAAGTGGCAATCAGCGAGATGCTGGCACAAGGGCACGGCGCACTGTATATTATGGAAGGCAAAGGCGCCCGCGGGGATATTCTTAAAGGTTTCACCCTGTACAGCGCCACGAAACGGGGCGGCAATTACCTGTTCCAGGCTTTGGCGCAGGAAGTGGAAGACAGCCCGGTGATTGTCGGCAGCCTCAGCCCCGGCATGGTGGTCACCGATCTGCTCAACCAGCAGCGAGATGACGATCCGGCCCAGTGGGAGCGCACCCAGAATATTTTCAATATTCTGGCGGATAAAGTGGAAACGGTCACACCCTGGCTGGTGGAGAAGATGCTGGCGAACACGGAAAATGGGGCCGAAATCCGCTGGCTGACGCGCGGGAAGATCATCAAACGCTTCCTGAGCGCTCCTTTCAATAAGCGCGATCTGTTTACCGGGGAGAAGTGGCAGTAGGGGGATGATAAGCCAGATAATTTGAGATACAATACACACCGCGCCCATAACGGGCATTAAGAGGAAAGCTGAGATTATGCCCAACCCCACCACCCCCAGCCTGAAAATTGAACGACCGCTTGGCGGCGTGCTTCTGCGTGCTGTGTTGGTCGTGCTGGTGGTGCTGGCTGCGGCCGAGGGATTGGCGCGTACCTCCTGGGTGCAGCACCACCTGGAAAGCCCTTCGCTGGGCAATTATCACTACCAGTTCGAGATCAAATGGTTCCAATTGCAGCGCTATGCAGCCGCCCACGATGGGGTGGATGTGATCTTGCTGGGCAGTTCGTTGGTCAATTCCGGCATCCAGCCGGAGGCGGTGAACCAAAGCTGGGCCGCACACACCGGCGAAAAGCCGCTGCGCATTTACAACTTTGGGGTCGAGGGCTTCACAATTGAACCCAATTCGTATGTCGCCCGCTTGCTGGTCGAGACCTACCATCCCCAGGTGATCGTTTTCGGCACCGAGATTCGCGATTATGCCGATAACAACGGGGTGGAAGTGGCCGAGAATTTCTTATCTGACCCGTGGGTGCAGTACCAGCAGGGCAGCTTCAGCCTGAGCGGCTGGCTGACTACCCATTCGGCGGCCTACCGCTATTTCCTGGCTTTCCGCAACTGGATGCGCTGGGATTTTTCCGAGAATTACAACTTGATCCAGACCCGCACCGGCAAACTGACCGAAGACGGCTACGATGTGGAGAACCGCACGGTGGAGGGCGCACTGCCTGCCCCTGACCCGGCAGACCCCGAGGACGCCGAAGCCTTTGAGACCTTCGCTGATTTTAAATTTTCCACAGACCGGCTGGCGATGTTGAAAAGCCTGCTGGGGCTGGCGCGCAAGGATGTGCAGGTAGTGATTGTGGAAATGCCGGTTTCGCCCACTTTTTACCAGTATTTTGAGGATGGCGAAGGCCAGCACCAAGCGTTCCTCAATAGTATGTCTGCCACGGTGAATGCGGGAGAGGGCATTTTCTTGCCGGCTTTCCCGGAAGAGGATTTGCCGCCCAACAGCCGCTCCGACCGGGTGCACCTCAACAAGACCGGGGCGGTTTATTTCAGCGAGCAGTTAGGCGTGTGGCTGGCCGAGTTGTATAACCAGGGTCAGCTAACCCTGGAGGTGCAGCCGTAATGGAGATCACCAGTTTGGCGTTTGCCGGCTTTGTGCTGGCGGTCTTCCTGGTCTATCACCGGCTGCCCTTGGGCGGGCAGAACCTGTGGCTGCTGGCGGCTTCGCTGGCCTTTTATGCTTTGTGGGATTGGCGCTTTGGCCTCATCTTGCTGGCGCTGACCACGCTCAATTTTTGGCTGGGTAAACGCCTGGGGCAAAAGCCGAAGAAAGCGGGCATGTGGTCAGGGATTGCGCTCAACCTGCTTGCCTTATTGGGCTTCAAATACGCCGGTTTCTTTTTGCCCGGCCTGTCTGAGCTGATCGGGCGGGTAGGTTTACACAGCGAGACAGGCGGCCTGGCGCTGTTGGCCCCGGTGGGCATCTCTTTCTATTTTGTGCAGGTGGTTTCTTATCTGGTAGATGTGCGCATGAAGCGCATCAAGCCGGAGGAGAACTGGCTGCACTTTACCCTTTACCTGTTCTACTTCCCCAAACTGCTTTCCGGCCCGATTGAACGCGCCCGCAGCTTTATCCCCAAACTCACCACGCCGCGGCTGGTGGATGCCGACCAGCTTACCCGCAGTTTAAGCCTGGTTATGGTCGGGCTGTTCCGCAAGCTGGTGGTGGCCGACTCGTTGATGGCGCTTATCCCGGCAGAGGCGTTCAGCCAGCCGGGTGATTTCCCCGCCCAACATTTGGTCACCTGGCTGCTGGGGTATGCCTTTGCGCTGTACAACGATTTTGCCGGGTACACCAACATGGTGCGCGGGGTGAGCGGCTTGCTGGGGATCGAACTTTCGCGCAACTTTGTGCGCCCCTATTTCTCGCGCGATTTCACCGAATTTTGGAAGCGCTGGCATATCAGCCTGTCGGAATGGCTGCGCGATTATATTTTCTTCCCCACCACGCGCGCTTTAATGCGCCTGATCCCCAACCGGCAGCATGCGGTCAACCTGATCGTACCGCCGATGATCACCATGCTGGTGAGCGGCTTGTGGCACGGTTTGTCCTGGCACATGCTGGTGTGGGGCGGGCTGCACGGCGTGTATCAGGTGGTCGAGCGGCTGCTGTCCATGCGCCGCCCCAACCGTCCGGCGGGAGAACTGCCCCCCTGGCGGCAGCGTCTCTCCACTTTGTTGGTATTTGTGCTGGCGGTGCTGGCCTGGCTGCCTTTCCGCATGGCGCTGCCTGAAGCGCTGGCCTATCTGGGTGGGATGCTGAACCCGGCGAACTGGGCAGACCCGGCACTGCGGCGGGCGGCCTCGGACCTGCTGCACGGCAAAGGTTTTTGGGGCTGGCCGGGGTATAACCTGCCCGACCCACGCGTCTTTTTGGTGCTCTTACCGGGGTTGTGGCTGGATTGGCGGCAGGAAAAGTACGACGAGGAATTGTTCTTCCTCTCCTGGCCGGTGTGGGCCAAAGCTCTGCTGCTGGCGGCGGCTATTTTGGCCTTGCTGCTGGTGTCGGGTGCAGACCAACAGGTGCCGTTTGTCTACCAGGGGTTCTAAAGACGGTTTTTCCTTTTCTGCCTTGCAAGCATAGTTTAACCCGCAATATCTGTTTGACATTCCTTCTTTACCGCCTAATAATACAAATACAGCACCCGCCTTTTATTGGATAGTGCAACGCGGGTGGTGAACTGCGGAGGAAACGGATGGCAACAGTATTGATGAAATGGTTGGAAACCAGCCCGAAGCGCTACGACCGGGGGATTAAACTGCTGACCCTGGGACGCGTCAGACAGATGCACGACCAGATGGTGGAGCAGTACATCCGGCCCGGGGTGCGCGTGCTGGATGTGGGCTGTGGCACCGGCGACCTGAGCGTGCGCATGGCACAGGCAGGCGCTACGGTGGTGGGGATCGATCTCTCGCCGCAAATGTTGGGGGCGGCGAGCAGCAAAGTGATCGCCCACCAGCTGCAAGGCAAGGTTTCCTTGCAAATCCTGGATGCTGCCCTGGCACCGGATGAATTCCCCGCCCACAGCTTTGACTTGATCGTGGCTTCCCTCTCTTTCAGCGAGATGTCCCCCGAAGCCCGCCGTTATTTGCTGGGGCGTTTGCCGGCTTTGCTTTCCCCCGGCGGGCGGCTGGTGGTGATAGACGAGACCCGGCCGCCAGGATTCTTTTCCCGGTTGGGGTATGCGCTGCTGCGCGCACCGCTGGCTGCGCTTACCTGGCTGCTGACCAGGGCGACCACCCACCCGCTCAAAGATGACATCTCTATGTTTGCCCAGGCCGGCTACCGGGCGGAAGTGCGGCACAGGGCTTTGTTGGGCAGTCTGGTGATGATGGAAGCTGTGCCGGAAGACGTGCCTGCTCCACAGCGCTATGTCATCCGGCGGCTGCGCCACCAGGTGACTTTCAAGACGGTGCTCAAAGATGTGCTGGTGCTGTTCAACCGGCTGATCCCGCCGTACCCCAAGGTGACGCCTGGACTGTATGCGGTGGGCGAGCCGGATGCACATGCCCCGGTGTTAGTGACGGGAAATTTCGACCTGACCGTGCGGCGGCTGGTGAAGGCTCTGGACAGGCAGGTGGATGTGTGGCTGCTGGTGGTGGACACCACCGGGATCAATGTGTGGTGCGCGGCAGGCGGCGGGTTCTTCACAGCTGAGAAAGTGGCGGCAGCAATCAAGACCGCCGGGCTTGAAGCGGTGGTGGCGCATCATGCCCTGGTGCTGCCGCAGCTGGCCGCGGCCGGGGTGGACGGGTGGAAGCTGCGCAAATTATCGGGGTGGGGGGTGCATTGGGGGCCGGTGCGGGCGGTGGATATTCTCGCTTATCTGGCAGCCGGGAAGAAAAAGACTGCCGCCATGCGCACAGTGACCTTCCCATTAAAAGACCGGTTGGAGATGGTGACGGTTACGCTGGCGTTTTATGGGTTGATGATCTTGCTGCCGGTGTTCATCTTTTGGCGGGGGCTGTTCTGGCCGGTGACGGCGGCTTTGCTGGGGCTGGCTTATTTTTACGCGGTGGTGCATCCCTGGCTGCCCGGCCGGGACGGGTTGGAGAAAACCATCCCGCTGACGGGAATTGCCTTGTTGGGTTTTGCGGGTTATTTGTGGCTGGCGCCCGGCATGCCTGCCGACCAGATTTTCTATTGGGCACTGGGGTTGAGCGGGTTGGCGGTGTTTACGGCGGCAGAGATGCAGGGCATGTCCCCGCTGATGCGCGGCGAGCAGGCCAATTGGACGATTGAAGGGGTGGTGTATGCCGGGTTGGGCGCTTTGGCCTGGCTGGTGCCGCTGCTGACGGGGTGGAGGTAGCGATGAGCGAGAATCCGAAGATGATGGATTTGATGGGCAAACACCTGGAACTGGCCCGTACCCTGCGAAAGTTGAAAATTTACTTCGATCCCCAACGGTGCACCGGGGTATGGGAATGTGTGCAGGTATGCCCGGTGAACTGCTGGGAAAAAGACGAAACCAACCGCAAGGCGGTATTTATCCACCCGGAGAACTGCATTGCGTGTAATGCGTGTGTGCTGCAGTGCCCGGAAGGGGCGATTACGCTAAAGATATAAAGTTTACAGCCAGGCCAGGAAGATGGTGCGCAGGCTGAGCAAGATGACGACCACACCCACGATGATGAGCATGGTGCGGGCAGGCACTTTGCGGGTGACCACTGCACCCAAGGGGGTCGCCAATACGCCGCCGGCCAACAGCCCGGCGATCACCGGCCAGTCAAACTCGCGCAGGGTGATCAAAAAGGTAGCCGCTTCGGCAAAGGTGACAAAGAATTCGGTCAGGTTGACCGAACCGATGGTGGTGCGGGGTGGTTCGCCGTTGGCAATCATTGTGGTGGTGACCACCGGCCCCCAGCCACCCCCGCCGATGGCATCCATGAATCCACCGATCAGGCCCAGGATGGGCAGGCGGGCACGCAGCTTTTTGCTGAAACCGTTTGTGGGGCGAAAGGCTTTGTATAAGATACGCACGCCCATCACCAGCAGGTAGATGGCGACCAGCGGCTTGATCACATCTCCATTGATATTCGAAAGGACATATGCGCCCAACACGCCGCCCACCACACCGGTAAGGGCCAGACGTTTGATGATTGATTTGTCCACGTTCCCCAGCCGCCAATGGGAAAAGCCGGATGCGGCGGTGGTGAAGACCTCGGCGGTGTGTACGCTGGCGCTGGCCAGGGCAGGGGGCACGCCTAAGCCCAACAAGAAAGAGTTGGCGCTCACGCCGTAGGCCATCCCTAAACTGCCGTCAATCATTTGAGCGAGGAACCCGACCACAAAAAAGCCTAACAGATCGAGTGTGAAGAAGTTTTCCATAGTGCAATATCCTATTTATCCTAGTGAAGTTATAGGAAATTAGATAAAATGAAAAGACACCCAACAAGTTGAGTGCCTGTTTTCTAAATTCCTTGTTTTACCCTGGTGATCACATCCGCCAGGGAGGTGTGATCCAGAATACCCGATATGGCCGTGCGAACATCTTTCATCACCATACGCAGCCCGCAAGTCTCCTCATCCGGACAGCCGCATGGCTCATAGGCCATTTCACTCACGCAGCGAATGGGGGCAATCGGCCCATCCAGGACGCGCTCGATTTCGCCAAGGGTGATCTTACCGGCGGGACGCGCCAGATAGTACCCGCCGCCCACGCCCATTTTGCTGTGCAGCATACCGGCATTCTTTAAGTTGAGCAAGATCTGCTCCAAGAATTTGGCGGGGATGTTCTCGTGTTCGGCGATTTCCTTGGTGCTGATGCGGTTGCCCTCGTTGGTTTGGGTGGCAATGTAGATCATTGCCCGCATACCGTATTCACCACGTTTTGAAAGATTCATGTCAATCCTCTATATAATCTACTGAATAGATAGACTTTCGATATTTTAGCTGTGTTGGATGGAGAAGTCAAGCGCGTGCGGGGAAAAGAAGTTTGTGTAGGGTGGAGCCGGTTAACGAAAAAAGGCCGGAGTTCCGGCCTTTTTTCTGCTTGAACAATTTACAAAAGATAAGCACCAGACCCATAGCGATGAACTTCGATGACAGTGGTTGTAATGAAGCTGCGATGGGCGATGAGTTATGATGGGGTCAAGGTGCTTTATCGGGTTAGATTATAATCTAATAGTACTGAAGTAACCTTACAATTTTGTAAGGTTTTTCTAATAAAACTGAAAGGTCTAGACGGATTGCCTAGATGAATTTTAGGATTTCAGGCTTTTTCGGATGTTTTCCAGGGTGATTGAAGCCGATGGGGCCATTTCAAAGAAGGTCAGCAGGGTATCGCAGCCGTATTCCGGGCAGTAGGCGCAGTTTTCAACGGCGTGTTCCACGGCGCATTTGCGCACCGCACACTGGCTGCAGTAGCCGATCTTGTGGCCATCCGATAGACAACCATCGCACTGGTTTTCTTCCCAGGTAAGGGTATGGCCGAGATACTCAGAAGATTTTTCTGCCAGCTCCATCAGGGCGGCAACATCGTTTGCCTGGGTGGCGGTGTAGGCTTCACATTCGGTGCAGATCAGTCCGCAGTATGCAATCATTTGTTTTTCCATTTCACACTCCTCTTGTGTAGAATATATGTTCTAATTATACAATGTTTCAATATGTTCGTAAATAATCACTGGGGGAATTGCAGGGTTGGATGTATCTCGTTTTCGAGAGAAGGAACGTACTTTGTTTAAACAAAAACTGCCGGAGGATTTCCTCCGGCAGTGGGTCTTATCAATAGGTATTTTGTTTAGATCAAGGTAGCTGGGGGGAGAGAAGCGAATAACTCCCTGGGTTGGTCGGCCAGATGGGCGGGCACTTTCGCCATGATGGGGTTGTCTCGCAGGTCCAGGTAGGCCAGGTTGGGCAGCTCTTTTAATTTTTCCGGAATGTGGGTGAGTTGGTTACAGCTCAGGTCGAGGTGGGTGAGGTTGGTCAATTCGCAAATCTCGACCGGCAGGCTGGTCAGCTGGTTCTGGCTGGCATTCAGGTGGGTGAGGTTGTGCAGGCTGCCAATCTCGGCGGGCAGGCAGCTGAGTTGGTTGCTGCTGATGTTCAGGTAGGTGAGCTGGTTGAGGTCGCTGATCTGCTGGGGGATGTCTAACAAGGCATTGTGGAACAGGTCCAGCTTGGTGATGTGGGGGAGGGAGAAAATTTCTTCCGGGAATGTTTCCAGCAAGTTGTCGATCACCACTAATTCTTTTAATTCCTGTAAGCTGAGGATGTTTTGCGGTAGTTTGGAAAGCCCCAGACGTTCTAAAACCAGCCAGTCTGATTTGTTTTGCAGGGCAGTGGTTACTTTTTCTTCGGCGGTTTTTTCCGTCCAGGGAAGATATTCGCTCATGATGACCTCCTAAATTGGCCATGTGATGTTGGTATATAACCGAGCAAAGCTCGAATTTATAAGCATGATTGCTTTGCAAATCTATTTCATTATAGCAGTATGGACGGGGTTTGTGAATGTGGGCATGGGGGAGGCAAGAGGCCGCCCTGTTGAAGTTTTTTCTCGATTTGGGCTGCAAAATCAATGGGTGGGGGATACAAAACCATCTTCCTACCTACAGTAGCGGCCGGGTTTCCCGGCCCATAAAAGGATGACGGTGCAATGCCGCCTCTACAAGGTAAGATGATGTCATTATACGGGCGAAACCCCATGCTGGGGCGGCTTCGCCCCTACGGCAGATTTGATAAATTCTTTTCTCTCCCACCGTAACAGCCGGGTTTCCCGGCCCATAAGGACATAGGCGGCGCAACGCCGCCTCTACGAAACCATATATTATCTTCATTTGCCCCACCCAGATTTGCGCCGCAGCGGTCGAAGAATCTGTTCACCCTCTCCAATTTGGGGAGGGCCAAATGCCCACTTCAATAAATTAAACCTGTGGGTGGGGTAGACATAGCCATATTTCTTCCTGTCGTAGCGGCCGGGTCTCCCGGCCCATAAGGACGGGGGCGGCGCAACGCCGCCTCTACGAAACCAGGTATTATCTTTTCAATCCCAACCCCGATTTACGCCGCAGCGGTCGAAGAATCTGTTCACCCTCCCCAGTTTGGGTAGGGCCAAATGCCCACTTCAATAAATTAAACCTGTGGGTGGGCAGACATAGCCGTCTTTCTTCCCGTAGCGGCCGGGTTCCCCTGCCCATAAGGACGGGGGCGGCGCAACGCCGCCTCTACAAGGCAAGGTGATGTCATTATACGGGCGTCCCTACAGCAGATTTGATACCTTTTCTTTGAGTTTTTCAAACAGCAAGGCGGGTTATGTTAGCAAAATGCAAACATTATTTACCGGTCGGTTCAAGTATAATACCTCTCAGACTATTGGCCCCGGCTGGAGACGAATTTCATAGAAGCCGGTGATGAATAGGAGTAGGAAGATGCCTAAAGGAATGGCGGATAATGTGATCAGACGCCGCTTAGAGCGGGAAGTAGAAGGCTTGTATGGCAATGAAGCCCTAACCGAAGAACTGGACGATTCCAGCGCGCAAATCTTCTTGAGTTGGGCTGAAAACCGGGTGAAATCGATTGTGCATCAAACCGCAGGGATGGATGACCGTACAGCTGAGGAAGCCATGTATCCGCGCCTGCGCGGGCTGCGCCGTATCTCCCGGTATGTCAACCGGCTGGTGAGCGGCCGGGGGGAAAGTGCAGAGCTGGTAGACAAGATCATTGAACAGGCCAGCAACGTATATGGTGATAAGTTCACCATGCCAGATCGGGAAAAATTATTAGCCCTCCTCAGTATGCCGCAGTTAGAAACATCGATATTCATTCAATCATTGATCCACCTCATTGAAGGAGAGGAAGATGGCAGCAAAGAAGAAGACGAGCAAAGCCCAGAGTAACCTAACCTTATTTATTACGATTGCCATTTTAATTATTACCCTGCTGGGTGCGCTTGGCTACATTGATACTGTGGCGTTGGATGATGCCCTGGAGCCGTTTTTGGGTGTGCGTATCTTCCTGACCACGCGGGAACCGGTGGTGGTTGACGATGGCTCTGTGGGCGTTGGGGTAAACAACCCAGAAGTGGAAAATACCGCCCAGGGAGACTGGTGGACGGTGTACTTTACCCAGCCGGGGAGCGAGAACAATTTTGTGGCCAATGAATTGATCGGCCTGATCAATGGGGCGCAAAACACGATCCATATTGCTTCTTTCGAGTTCGACCTGCCGGATGTAGCCCAGGCGTTGGAAGCTGCCGAAGGGCGCGGGGTGGAAGTGCAGTGGGTGACGGATGATGAGCACGGGATTGAAGCAGATGAGGATGATGGGTTGTACCTGTTTGAAGAAATGGAAGACGCCGGGGTAGAAGTGAAGGACGACCACCGGGGTGCGTTGATGCACAACAAGTTTTGGATCTTTGACGGCACCACCACCTGGACAGGTTCCACCAACATCACCGAAAACGGCACGCTGTATAACAACAATAACGTGATCGTGATCCAGTCTGCCGCACTCTCCAGAGTGTACGAACGGGAATTCCAGGAGATGTGGACGGCGGATGAATTTGGCCCCACCTCAACCTCAACCGTGGCACAGCAAGACCTGGTGATCAACGGCACGGCGGTGTCGGTGCGCTTTGGCCCAGAAGATGATGTCGCCGACCTGTTGGCAGCCTTGCTTTCACAGGCACAAAGCGAAATTCGTTTTATGGCCTTCTCTTTCACGCACGAAGATATGGGCAACGCGATCCTTTCACGGGCACAAAGCGGGGTGGATGTGGCCGGGATCTTCGAGCAGCGCGGTTCGGAAACCGAGTACAGCGAACTTTCCAAGCTGTACTGTGCCGGGGTGCCCGTGATGCAGGATGGCAACCCGAGAACCTTCCACCATAAAGTTTTGATCATTGATGCGCATATTGTCGTGACCGGCTCGTTCAATTTCTCTAACAATGCCAATGAAAGCAACGATGAAAATGTGGTGATCATTGATAATGCAGAGATTGCGGCCGAGTACCTGAAAGAATTTGACCGCCGCTGGGCGGAGGCACAGCAGCCGGATGCCGGGGATGTGACCTGCCCGTAGCCGTTTGTGGCTCAATGGGAGGGGTTCGCGGTAAAATTAGGGTTGTTTGTTAAGTATTAGCGTTTGATGGAACCTGGTTCGTTTAGGGAGAGCTTTGGATGGCAGAACTTTATGTGATTGGACACGTCAACCCAGACATGGACGCCATCGCTTCGGCGATGGGCTATGCCTGGTTTTTAAAACAGCGGGATGGGGTAGATGCGGTGCCGGCCCGCGCGGGGGCAATTAACCCGCAGACCAGCTGGGTACTCAACCGGGTAGGGCTGGAACCGCCGATATTGATGACTGATGCGTCTCCTCGATTTGACTCGGTAACCCGCCGCCTGGATACGCTTGCCCCCGACCACCCGCTGCGCGATGCCTGGTCGATTGCCAACCGCACCGGCGGGATTGCCCCGGTGGTGAATGCCGATGGCACGCCCTACGGGCTGGTGACCGGCTGGAGCCTGTTTGCTTTCCTCAGCCAGGCGTTTGGCCCCAAAGTGCGCCAGACCCCGGAACAGATGACAAAATTGATGGAAACACCCGCCCGGGAAGCCTGCAATACCAACGTGCCCATGTTCGACAGTGTCAGCAGAATTCGTGATTCGATCCACCGGATTTTGCGGTTAGAAGACAGCGATTTCTTTGTGGTCGATAAAGACCAACGTTATGTCGGGATCGCCCGCCAACGCGATTTGCTCAACCCGCCGCGTTTGCGGGTGGTGTTGGTAGACCACAACGAACCGCGACAGGCGATTGGTTCGCTGGACGAAGTTGAATTGATTGAGATTTTAGACCACCACCGTTTGGATAACGCCTCGACTCATACCCCGATCCGCTTCACGGTGGATGTGGTGGGCAGCACCAGCACACTGGTTTCGGAGCGGATGGAAGAAGAAGGCCTGAGCGCCCCGCCGCAGCTGGCAGGTGTGCTGTTGGCCGGCTTGATGTCCGATACTTTGGTGCTCACTTCTCCCACAGCCACCCCGCGCGACCACCGGGCCGCCGAACGGCTGGCGCGTTGGGCATTTGCGGCCGGCAGCCCGCTGGAAGGCGAGACCATCGAGTCGTATGGCGATAAAGTGGTGGAAGCCGGGGCGGGATTAGAATCGCGCAACCCGGATGAAATTGTGACCCAGGATATGAAGAAGTATGAAGCGGGCGGGTTCCGCTTCAGCATTGCCCAGGCCGAAGTGACCAAGTTCATTGAAGCTGAGCAAACCAAAATTGCATTGTTTGATGCCCTCAACCGCCAGCGAGATAAGAACGGGCTGGACTTTTCCATGCTGATGATCACCAATGTGGTGGGCAGTTCCAGCAGGTTGATGCTCTCTGAGGGGCCGGGCATTCTCAATGAACTGCCGTACCCGCTGCTGGCGGACAAGACCTTGCACGCCGAGGGCGTGGTTTCTCGTAAGAAGCAGCTGCTGCCGGTGGTGCTGGGGTTAGTAGAAAGTTAGCGAGATGGGCATTTTCCAGGAAATTATTGAAATTCAAGAGCAGCAAGAGACTGCTGCTTTGTGTATGATCGTGCGCGCCAGCGGCTCTACTCCCAGGGGGACGGGCAGCAAAATGCTGGTCTTCCCGGATGGCACTTTTTCCGGTACGATTGGCGGGGGCGAGATGGAACACCGCGTGGTGCAGGAAGCCCTGGAAGCACTCAAAGAGGGCTTGCCCCGTATGGTGTCGTATTCGATGGCAGACCCGCAGCGGGGTGACCCTGGGGTATGCGGTGGGCAGTTGGAGGTGTATGTGGAACCGATCTTACCGCAGCCGACCGTGATGGTGATTGGCGCCGGGCATGTGGGGCAGGCCGTTGCCCGTCTGGCAAGCTGGCTGGGCTACCGGGTGGTTTTGAGTGATGACCGGGAAGGTTTTGCCGGGGAAGAGCAGGTGCCGGATGCCGATGTGTACCATACCGGCGCGATTACCGATCTGGTGGAGAAATATAAAATCCACGCCCAGACCTTTGTGGTGCTGACCACGCGCAACGTGGAAGTGGATACGGCCGGATTACCGGCTTTGTTGGACAGCCCGGCACCCTACATCGGGGTGATCGGTTCGCGCCGGCGCTGGGAGACCACCCGCAAGATGCTGCTGGAGCAGGGGGTGGTGGAAAGCGAAATCGCCCGGATCACGTCTCCGGTGGGGTTGGAGTTAAACGCCGAAACCCCGGAGGAGATTGCCGTCAGCATTATGGCGCAGATTATCATGCAGCGCCGAGGCGGGGACGGCGAGGCAATGGCAACCTGAAATTACCCCTGCGGGGTTTGGAAAACTATTCAATTGTAGGCTGTGATGGCGGGGGATGAGGCCGGAATGTGGCTGTGGGGGTTGGTTAGTGGGTGACTACTCGGGGGAGTGTTTTGGCCTGAGCGATCCAATCTTCTACCATTTTGAGAGATGGGGGACGGCGCACGAGATTCTTTTCGGCATCCACTTCTAACATTTTGGCGTGCAGATTTTTTGCATTGCGGCGGGCTAGTTCGGGCACGCTGTCTACGCCGGCTTCTTCCAGCAGGTCGGCGTATTCTTCACCGACACCCTTCAAGCGGAAAAGGTCTGCATGGTTGACCCACTCTAAGATGTTGCCTTCGGCAATCCCGCTCGCTTCGGCTAAAGCTTTGCGGCCTTTGGCGGTGGCGCCTTTGTTAAGCAGATCACTGGTGCCGCGCACGCCGGCTTTTTTTAATTTTTCGGCAAACTTGGGGCCAATGCCTTCCACATTTTCTAACTTGGTCATATTTTCTCCTTATCTAGACTCAGCAATGTTTATTTCAACATCGCCCTTGACCCTAATTCTTACTAACACTGTATCATAAATCGGGTCAGGAATAAAATTTTTAATGGAACGGAGACTCGAATTTGGAGAAAAGCCGCCCCACTAGCGGGAAAAGGTTTGAAAAGCGCATTATAATTATAAAAAGATCAATATGGCGGTAGAATTTATATTGAAACAATCACTTATCAGCTGTAACTGATGACCATCATTCTAGAGAGAGAAGAATATCTATGTGGAAAAACTACCATCAACCCTTGACCATTGACGAGGCCCTTGGACTGTTGGACGAGGGTGGGGAACATGCCCGCATCATTGCGGGCGGGACGGACTTGATCCTGGAGATGGAAGCGGGCATTCGCCCAGGGGTCACCACACTGGTGGATATTACCCGCATCCCCGCCTTGAAATCAATTACCCTGGATGATGACAATATCATTCATTTGGGTGCCCTGGTGACTCACAATGATTGTGCCGGCTCTAAATTGATCGTGGAGCAGGCCTTACCCCTGGCACAGGCGTGCTGGGCAGTTGGCGCTCCCCAAATCCGCAACCGGGGCACTGTGGCGGGCAACCTGATTACCGCCTCCCCGGCGAACGACACGATCACCCCGCTGATGGCCTTGGGTGCCAGTGTGACCTTGCGCTCTGCAAAGGGTGAGCGAGAAGTGGCTTTTAGCGACTTTTTCACCGGGGTGCGCAAAACTTTGCTGCAGCCGGGCGAGATGTTGGTGGATATTCACTTCCCGGCAATGACGCCCAGCCAGCGAGGCATGTTCTACAAAGTGGGGCTGCGGAAAGCGCAGGCGATCTCGGTGTTGAACGCGGCGGTGGTACTGGATTTTGAAGATGAAACCATCACCAAAGCAGCGATCACTTTGGGGGCAGTGGCGCCGACAATCATCCATGCCGAAGAGGCAGAAGCATATCTGACCGGCAAACAATTAAATGAAGACGTGATTGCCGAGGCAGCCGGGCTGGCGAAAGCGGCAGCCCGACCGATTGACGACCTGCGAGCGACCGCCGAATACCGCCAATATATGGTGGGTGTGATCGTACGCCGCAGCCTGCGGGCGTTGGCCGACAATCAACAGGCGGCAGACTACCCAAGCAACCCGCCGATGTTGGCCACGGCAAACGGCATCACCCCTTTGAACCAGACGGTATCTTTCAACGGGCAAAAAGCCCCGATTGAGACCACGATCAACGGGAAGGCGTATTCGTTTACCAGCGGGCATGAGAAAACCTTACTGCACCTGCTGCGTGAAGAAGGCGAGCTGACCGGTACGAAAGAAGGTTGTGCGGAGGGTGAGTGTGGGGCATGCACGGTCTTTTTGGATGGCGCGGCGGTGATGAGCTGTTTGGTGCCCGCACCCAGGGCGCACGGCGCACAAATCACCACGGTGGAGGGATTGGTAGAGGGGCACCAGTTGAACACCGTGCAAAAAACATTTATTGAAGATGCCGCCGTGCAGTGCGGTTACTGCACCCCCGGCTTTTTGATGTCTTCCACCAAGCTGCTGGAAGAGATGTCTGACCCCAACCGGGAGCAGATCAAGCAGGCGCTGACCGGCAACCTGTGCCGCTGCACGGGCTATTATAAGATTGTGCAGGCAGTTGAGGATGCTGCTAAAAGGAGCCGCGAATAATGGGTAATTATTTTGATGCTTCCAACCAAAAACGAGAACGAAAGCGGGAGCCGCACCCCATTTGGCGGGGGATTGGGTTCGCGATGATCATTATCATCCCGTTGTTCTCTTTTGCCGGCGCGGACTTGTTGGTGCAGTATCTGCGCACATCGGGGGTGACACTACCCACCCAACTGCGTGCCGATACGATTGAACTTCCTGTGTATGGGCCGCTGACCGATTATAAGGCTGTGTTGGTGGTTGCCGCAGTGATTGCGATGATCCTGTTTGGGCTGTTCACCCTGATCAACGCGGCCATGTACCAGGCGTCTTCGGGAAAGACCTACCAGGTCTTTGAATCTGAGCCGCAGGCCTATAAAAAGAAACGCAAACTTAAAAAACCGAATTACGACTGATCTACCAACCACGAAAGGATCTACATGGAACGGACTGTTCCAGAGGTTGTCTCCGAGGAGATTGAACTCTTTTTGCGCACCACCTATTCTCTGCTGCGGGCATCCACCGAAGTGCGGATTCGCAGCCTGGAAGAAGTGCATGCCGGGATGAATTCCCTGCTGCACCCGCAGGCGCGTGGGCAGATTGTGGACATGTCTGCCTTTGTGTACAGCGTGCTGCGTTTGCCCAAAGAGATCACCCAGGTGGAAGCGGTGATTTTAGGACAGAGTAGTGAGGTGTTTGCCAGAGCCGGGATCGTGATTGACGATTGGATGGAAGTGACTGCCCTGGCCAGACGGCGGCGCTGCTACTATGATGGCTCCAGCACCCTGGCCTGCCTGATCTCCAGCCGCTCGGATATTGATGACCTGGCACCCCTGCTGACTGCTTTCCAAATTGAATGGAATAAGATCCACAACCACCTGCGCCACCTGCCCACCGATTTCATTTTTGAGGATTTGGCGGTGGATGAAGCACGGCTGCGCCTGATTGCCGAGGCGTTGGGGTTGGATGAGGAGGATATGCTGCGGCTGTTGGCGATTTGGGGGGAGGCCTTTGAAAGCAATATCAAAAAAGTGGCCGAAAAACACCTGGATTTGAAAATTCAACTGCTGGATGGTTCTCTGACGGAGTACCGCCGGGCGATCAACCGCTGGTGGGTGCAGATCGAGGAAGAATATCCTTCGTTGAAAGAGCGGCCGGTATATTTTGTGTCTTCCAATGCGCACAGTCTGGTGAACATGGTCACCGGGTTTGCCATTCAGCAGCAAGACCAATTGTTAAACTTTTTAGAGCGGTCGGAAGACGCCGGGCTGAAACTGGAATGGGAGAAAATCCTGGCCGAAGAAGTGCCCTCCTCCTGGGAGAATTTCTTCTATTACCTATTCAAAAAATCCAGCGGCACCCCCATCGGAGACCAGCTGGTGGAGATGCGGGCAGCGGAAGAAGAACGATTGGGGATCGTGCGTGCCCGCAGCGACCAGAATTTTGATATGGAAACCCAGTTGATCCCACTGAAGGAAATTGATCCGGCGGTGATCGACCCACGGGTACGCGAGGCGTATGCGCCGCTGTTAAAGAAAAGCGATGCCCTCATTTTGAATATCGACTACCCGCTGGGGCTGGCGGCCTACCATATTCTTTCTGAGATTGCCGACCATGCCGGGAAGGTGCTGGGGGTGTACATTGTCGGTAAGTCGGCCACCCTGAACGGGGTGGTGGGGGATGTGATGGTGCCCAATGTGGTCTACGATGGGCAGACCCGCAATACGTACATGTTCTCGAACTGTTTCAAGGGCTACGATATTGCCCCTTACCTGATCTACGGTACAGCCCTGGATAACCAGAAGGCGGTGACCGTGCAGGGCACTTTCTTGCAGAATTACGATTATATGGATGTGTTTTACCGGGAAGGCTACACCGATATTGAGATGGAAGCCGGCCCGTACCTCTCGGCGGTGTATGAGATGGTGCGGCCGAAACGCCACCCGATTAACGAAGTGGTGAATTTGTATGATATCCCGGTTGAGTTGGGGATGCTGCACTACGCATCCGATAAACCGCTCAGCAAGGGGAAAAATTTGGGGGCGGGAAGTTTATCCTATTTTGGAATGGACCCCACCTACGCAGCCGCTGGCGCTGCGTTGAAGCGTATCTTCCAGACCGAGACCCGCCGGCTGGAATCATTGACCAAGACAACTGTAGAACGAGGTGTGTAATGCGCTCTGTTGGACAATCTGCAACTCGAATTGATTCAGAAGGAAAAGTAACCGGGCAAACGCTGTATCCTGGCGATATTGAAATGCCCGACCAGGTATATATGAAAATCCTGTTTGCCGGGCGGCCGCATGCCCGCATCCGGGCGATTGATACGACCAAAGCGGAAGCCCTGGAAGGCGTGCTGGGGGTGTTCACCGCCAAGGATGTGCCGGTGAATGAATACGGCCTGACCATCCGGGACCAGCCGGTGTTGTGTGGGCCGGGGGCAGCCAAGCCGGATACCGACCGGGTGCGCTTTGTGGGCGACCAGGTTGCGGTTGTGGTGGCCGAAAGTGAAGCCCTGGCAGCACATGCCTGCGGGCTGATCGAGGTTGATTACGAAGACCTGCCGATCTTGACCGATGTGGACGAGGCCCGCAAGCCGGACGCATTTTTGGTGCATGACGGCAAGGAAAACAATATTTGCTACAGTTATGAGATCAATAAAGGGGATGTGGAAGCTGCCTTTGCAGCGGCCGATGTGATCATTGAAGGCGAGTACCGCACCCCGGCGCAAGAGCATGCCTACCTGGCACCCGAATCGGGTGTGGGGTATGTGGATGCGGATGGACGCATTACTGTGGCAGTAGCCGGGCAGTGGGCGCACGAAGAAGCGGTGATGATCGCCCATGCGCTGGATTTACCCGTAGAGCAAGTGCGGGTGATCCACCCGGCGATTGGCGGGGCGTTTGGCGGGCGTGAAGATGTCTCTATCCAGATTGTGCTGGCTCTGGCCGTATGGCGGCTTGCAGAGCGCGGCATTTACCGCCCGATCAAGATCGTGTGGTCCCGCTCGGAATCAATTATCGGGCACCACAAACGCCACCCGTACCTGATCCGCACCAAGTGGGGCGCCACCAAAGAGGGCAAAGTGATTGCCGCAAAATCTGAGGTGTTGGCGGATGCCGGGGCGTATAACTATACTTCGAACAAGGTGCTGGGAAACGCCACCGTGATGGTTTCCGGCCCGTATGTGATTGAGAATGTGATGGTAGATGCCTTTGCGATCTACACCAACCATATCCCCGGCGGGGCTTTCCGCGGCTTTGGCGGCCCGCAGGGCGCTTTTGCTGCCGAGATGCAGATGAACCGCCTGGCGGAAGAGCTGGGGATGGACCCGGTGGAAATCCGCTTGAAGAACATGGTGCGGGACGGCGACCTGCTGCATACGCAATCCCCGCTGCCTTCGCCGGTGACGATGGATAAGGTGGTGGAACAGTGTGCTTTGGCCTCCGGTTGGGCGCAGGAGAACGGCAGTTGGAAACAGGAAGCCGCTTTACCCCCCGCAAACAGCGAGCATATTAAACGCGGGCGGGGGATTGCCTGCGGGTTCAAGAATGTCGGTTTTTCCTTTGGCTTCCAGGAGAGGAACTGGGCGACGGTTGAATTATTCGGAGAAACCGAGATTGAAAGCGCGATTGTGCATAACGCCGGCGCAGATGTCGGGCAGGGTGCGCATACCCTCTTCCGGCAAGTCGCTGCCGAGGCTTTAGGGCTGCCGCTGGAAAAGGTTGAATTGGCGGTGGCCGATACGGCTGTGACCGGCGACTCCGGCAGTACTTCCGCCTCCCGGATGACCTTTATGGCCGGGAATGCCATCGTTGGGGCGGCCAAGGCAGCCCTGGAGAAATGGGAAGACGAAGACCGTCCGGCAGTGGCTACCTTCAACTTTGAACCACCCGCCACCACCCCGATGGAACATGGCACTGGCAAGTCGGAAAACCCGAACTTTGCTTATGGCTATGTGGCCGAAACGGTGGATGTGGAAGTGGACACCGAGACCGGCGAGGTGCGGCTGCTCAAGGTAGTATGCGCCGATGATGTCGGCAAGGCGATCAACCCGCAGCAGGTGGTGGGGCAGATCGAGGGGGCGGTGGTGCAGGCGGCAGGCTATGTGATGCTGGAGAACTTCATCCAACAGGAAGGCCAGGTGCTGACCGATAAATTCTCTACCTATTTGATCCCCACGATTTTGGATGTGCCGGATGAGGTGGATTCGGTGGTGTTAGAATACGCAGATGAGCTTGGGCCGTTTGGGGCGCGTGGAATGGCCGAAATGCCCTATATCCCGCTGGCACCGGCGATCACAGCGGCGCTGCACGATGCCACCGGTGTGTGGTTCTATGAATTCCCACTGCTCCCCGAAGCTGTCCTGCGCGGACTGGGGAAGCTGTAAATTTCCATTCTATTTATAAATAGATTAATGGTGTGCTGAAAAAAGGATAATAAGATGGCAAGCTGGATCGTACATTTGAGAATAGCAGACAAACTGCTGGATGAAATTCCAGGGTTAGACGCGGCCCAGTTTGCAATTGGCAATGTAGCCCCAGATTCGGGGGTGCCGGACGAAAACTGGGAAACCTTTGACCCGCCTCCGGAGGTTACGCATTTCCAGCAGAAGGAAAAGAAAGGCGTTATTCGCCAGCTGGAAGACCTGCGCTTTTACCGCCAATATATGGCGGGCAAGGTGACGCTGGAGAGCGAACCGAAAAGATTCTCCTTTTTGTTGGGGTATTTCTTTCACCTGATCACCGATAACCTATGGTCTCAGCGGATTGTCCTGCCGACCCACAAAACCTACGCCGACCAGTTTGAGGGCAAACCCGATTTTATTTGGGAGGTGAAAAAGGATTGGTATGGGCTGGATTTTAGTTACGTACGCAGTCATCCGGACAGCTTATTTTGGGGTGCATTTTTAAATGCGGATTATACAGAAGTGTATTTAGAACACTTCCCGCCGCAGGCGATCCCGGATAAACTTCAATATATCAAGGATTTTTACCGGCGAATGGATGATGAGGTGGAAAAATCCCTGCGCTTGAAAAATAACCAGTATTTGAATGAGGCTGAGATGGCTTTATTTGTGGATGGCGCTTACCGCGACCTGGCCCGCATTTACAGTATGCTCTGGGAGAGAGAGACTGACCTGGGGGAGATGACTTCCGCAGTAGAGCTGTTGGGATAACGAAAGGAGCGCTGTCATGCCGCTTGAATTTCCTATGCGCGGAGAAAAAGCAGAACTGTCCCCCACGATTCGGGGGAGGCTGCCGGGTGCGTTCATTCAGCTGCCCGACGGAGTGGTGCATTACGAGTTGGAAGGCCCGGAAGATGCGCCGGTAGTGGTACTGGTGCACGGCTTTACCGTGCCCTATTTCATCTGGGACCCAACTTTTGAGGCTTTGATCGAGGCGGGCTACCGCGTGCTGCGTTACGACCTGTATGGGCGCGGCTTTTCCGACCGGCCGCATACCAAATATAACTTAGACTTGTTTGACCGCCAGCTGGTCAGTTTGCTGGAAATGCTGGATATTGCGCACTGCCTGGCGGTGTTTGGCCTTTCGATGGGCGGGGTAGTGGCGGCCAATTTTGCCGTGCAGCACAGCGAGCTGATCGACCGGCTGGTGCTGATCGATCCCGCTGGCTTCCCGCAGATGTTCCCCTTGATCTACCGGGTAGTAAATTTGCCTGTGCTGGGTGAATTGGCCTTTGCCCTGATGAGCGAAAAGAGTCTGACGGATGCTTTATCCGGCGACTTTTATGACCCCCAGCATGTTGAAACCTTCATTGACCAATACCGCCCACAAATGGAATATAAGGGCTTTAAACGGGCGGTGCTTTCCACCATCCGGGCCGGGGTGGCGGAAAAAGGCGAGCGCGTGTACCGGAAATTGGGAAAGCTCAGCAATATGCCCGTGCTGTTGGTCTGGGGGCAGAACGACACGACCGTGCCATTCAAATACAGCCAGACGCTGTTGAAATGGGTGCCGCAGGCACAATTCCACCCGATTGCGGACAGCAAGCATATTCCACATTATGAACAAGCCGAACAAGTCAACCCGATCTTGTTGGATTTTTTACGCGGATGAACGAATATAAAATATTGATTCGAGGTGGGGGAGACCTGGCAAGCGGGGTGGCCGCCCGGCTGCACCGCGCCGGGTTCAAAGTATTGGTGACCGAGTTGGCCCAGCCGCTGGTAGTGCGCCGCAAGGTCTCTTTTGCCGAGGCGGTGCATGCAGGTGAATTGCTGGTGGAAGATATCCGCGCTGTGCGGGTGGCAGAGGCGGGGGAGATTGCGGCTGTGCAGCAAGCCGGGGCGATCCCGGTGATGGTAGACCCGGATTTGAGCGCGCTGGAATCTTATGTCCCCCATGTGTTGGTGGATGCTCGCATGATCAAACGTCCCCCGGAAACCGATCTGGACACTGCACCGCTGGTGATCGGGTTGGGGCCGGGCTTTACCGCCGGGGTAGACTGCCACGCAATCATCGAGACGATTCGCGGGCATACCCTGGGGCGGGTGATCTGGGAAGGGCAGGCGCTGCCTAACACCGGCATCCCCGATTCGGTGCTGGGCAAGACCGAGGAACGCGTTTTGCGCGCCCCGGCAGATGGGCCGCTGGTCTCTTTTGCCGAGATTGGAGAAGTGCTCAAAGCGGGAGATTTGATTGCCCAGGTTGCGGGGGAAGATGTACGCGCCCCGTTTGACGGCGCATTGCGCGGCCTGGTGCATGCCGGACTGGTGGTGCATGAGGGGATGAAGATCGGCGACTTGGATCCACGCAGTGACCCGCGCTACTGTGCGATCATCTCGGACAAAGCGCTGGCGATAGGCGGGGGCGTGCTGGAAGCGATTTTGAGCCGGGGAAATATTGAATTGCGCATAGACAATCATTAGTAGGATTGATTAATCATGCAGCTGCTTAAAGCGATTCCTTTGGCTGCCGGTCGTTCGGCGGCATTTACGGGCAGCGGTGGAAAGACCACCGCCATGTTCGGGCTGGCGCGCAGTTGGGTTGCGGCGGGGAATGCGGGGGTGCTGTTGAGCGCTACCACGCACCTGGCCGTTTCGCAAACGGCGTGGGCAGACCGGCATATTGTGATCACTGACCCCCAACAGATTACAGACTTGAAAAAAGAGGTTATCGAGGGGGTGGTCTTGCTGACTGGCCAGGTGGGGGAAGGCGAGCGCACAAAGGGACTGCCGCTAGAGTGGATGCAGGCGGTGCACACCCTGGCACAAATCCAGGGGATGCCGCTATTGATCGAAGCCGATGGTTCCCGGCGCAAACCGCTGAAAGCCCCGGCGCCGTATGAGCCGGTGGTGCCGAAGTGGGTAGATGAGGTAGCGGTGATGGCGGGGATGAGCGGGGTAGGACAGACGCTGACCGAGGCATGGGTACACCGCCCAGAACGGTTTGCCGCGCTCAGTGGGCGGGCCATCGGAGAAATGGTTACACCTGAAGATGCAGCCAAAGTGCTGGCATCGGCGCAGGGCGGTTTGCAGGGTATCCCGGATGGGGCGCGGCGCACGCTGCTGCTGAACCAGTGCGATGACCCAACTTCGGCCGGGGCGGGCAAACGGATTGCTGACTTACTGAAGGATGTTTACCCGCAGGTGGTGCTGGCTTCTTTGCAGCAGGCCGGCGAAGATGAGGTGTTGAGCGTGCAGCGACGAGCGGCAGGGGTGGTGCTGGCGGCGGGTGGTTCCGCCCGGCTGGGGCAGCCCAAGCAGCTGTTGGATTGGCAGGGAGAAGCGTTTGTGCGGGCGGTGGTGCATACTGCCCAGGCGGCAGGGCTTTCTCCGCTGGTGGTGGTGACCGGGGCGTACCGGCAGGAAGTGGAAGCGGCGCTGGGTGATTTGGATGTGGTTGTGGTGCATAACGCGAATTGGGACGCCGGGCAGGGCGGGTCGGTGGCAAGGGGGTTAGAAGCCGTGTTGGCCGAAGATGCGAGCACTCCGGCAGTGCTGTTTATGTTGGTAGACCAGCCGCAGACCCCGGTGGCGTTGATCGATGCGCTGCGGGAGGATTACGCCCGGCAGCTTTCCCCGGTGACGGCCCCGTTGATCGACGAGCAGCGCGGCAACCCGGTATTGTTCGACCGGCAGACTTTTGAGGATTTGTTGGCGTTAGAGGGGGTCAAGGGCGGGCGGCAGGTGTTTGCCAAACATCGGGTGCGCTATGTGCCCTGGGTAGAGGGGCGCGATGGATTGGATGTGGATACCTGGGAAGATTATGCCCGGCTGCTTTCCAGCTACGAAGATTAAGGGGTAAATTAAACTGTCTCTTGCACTTTGTTTAAATTAATGCTATTTTGATATAGGTGTTGAGGTGGCTGCGAGAGTGGTGGCTCCCTTTTGGTACACTACGGATATTCTTGCTTATGGGGGGCACTCGGCAAACGACAAAGCGGGTGTGAGCGGGGAGTTGGATGATCTATCGTCTTGGATTTGGACGATAGATATGTTTATATGTTCACCTGAAGGTGAAAGCAAAGTGGGAAGTTAGTTATGTCAGTGATACGATCATTTATCGCAGTAGATTTACCCGTCAGATTAGACGCGGCTCTGGCAAAGACCTCGAACCAACTGCAGGAGATGCTGAACGGCCTGCCAATTCGTTGGGTGCCGGTTGAAAATATTCACCTAACGCTTAAATTTTTAGGGGATGTCTCTGAGCAGAACATCCCGCGGATCAAGGAGATCATTTTGGCGGAGGCAGCCAGCCACCAACCATTCGAGATCAGTGTGGGTGGTTTTGGGGTGTTCCCCAACTACAACCGCCCGCGGGTGATCTGGGTGGGGGTAGAAGCGCCGGATGAGCTGCTTAATTTGCAGCGCCGCATTGATATGGAGACCGCCCGGCTGGGGTATGCGCCCGACCAGCGCAAATTTAACCCGCATCTGACCTTTGGGCGTGTGTCGCGCAATGCGACCCCGGAATTGATCCGTAAGATTACCAACCAGCTGCGCAGCTATAAAGTGGGCTTTTTGGGGGCGGCCCGCATTGAGGACGTCAGCCTATTCCGCAGCGACCTGGGGCCAGATGGCGCGGTTTATAGTAAAATGTACACAGCAAAATTCAGTGAAACATAAATGAGGTGAAGTTGGACGGATTAGAATTAGCAAAAGCAATTGTCGACGCACTTGAAGATAAGAAGGCAGAAGATATATTATTGATGGATTTGCAGGGGGTAGCACCATTTACCGATTACTTTGTGATTTGTACAGGTACCAGCACGCGCATGCTGAAAGCATTGGTGCATGCGGCGGTGACGGATGTGAAGGCTAAGTTCAACCTGTTTACCAAGATAGAAGGCACCGAGACCGATGGCTGGGTGCTGGCCGATTTTGGGGATGTGGTGCTGCATGTGTTTTCCCCGCTGCAGCGGGATTACTATGCACTGGAACAGCTGTGGAATGAGGGCAAAGTGGTGCTGCATTTGCAGTAAGCGCTTGAAGCACAAGAGATTAAAATCAAAACGGCAGAGAATTTTCTCTGCCGTTTTTTTGATCGAACGGCGTTCGATATTACTAAAGATTTATCTTATTCAAAGATCCATTTGTCTAGGGCACGCTGCCAGGAGACGATCTCTTCGGGTTTGAACCATAGTTCGATCTCTTTCTGGGCGTTCTCTACCGAGTCGGATGCGTGGGTGATGTTGCGCCCGATTTCCAGGCCGAAGTCGTGGCGGATGGAGCCGGGGGCAGCTTCGGTGGGGCGGGTGGCGCCCATGGTCTGGCGCACAGCTTCCACGGCGTTATTACCTTCCCAAACCATTGCCATGACCGGGGCGGAGATGATGTAGGCGATCAGTTTGTCGTAGAAGGGTTTGCCCTGGTGGATGGCGTAGTGCTGCCCGGCAAATTCTTCGCTGACCTGCATGAATTTTGCTGCAACCAGGCGCAGACCGCGTTTTTCCAGCCGGGCGATGATCTCGCCGACCAGACCGCGCTGTACGCCGTCGGGTTTTACGAATACAAAGGTTTGTTCCATGTGTGTTTTAGCCTCCAAAAATATGATTGCTTCGGGCAGATTATACCCTGAGAATGGCGTGTGGTAAAACGAGCGAGTGTTAAAAGAGGTGTGATTTTTTAACATTTATGGATCGCTTGACGGACCTACATGCTTTTGATATAATCTTATCTTGCGACGCGGGGTGGAGCAGTGGCAGCTCGTCGGGCTCATAACCCGAAGGTCGGAGGTTCGAATCCTTCCCCCGCTACTGAAAAAAAGGCCGAAAGGCCTTTTTTTTGTTTAAACCAGGCAAAAATGGAGATTTAGGTGACGATAATAGCATTTGAACCTGTGACCTTTTGAACTTGAGCTCGAATCGCGGATCGGAAGGTTCTTTTTTTATATTTTAAAAATAATTTAAGTAATACGATCCAATATTTTTTAGATCATTATGCTTGGTTGTGAAAGATTGTATTATTGTGAAAGCAAGTAAACTCAAAAAGATCTAAATGATGTTACAAAATTTTTGAGTTCTTTTGCTATAATTGTTTTTTGAAAATATTCACTATGGAGAGGGAAGGGGCCGTTTAGCGGAAATAATGATGTTCACATTAAAGAAGAAATTTTCTGCATTTTCAATTGTATCTGCTCTATTGATTTCTATAATTTTTAGTTCAGCGGTTGTACCTGCTGCTTATGCAGCCACAGGTGCGAATTTTTCAGAATCAGGTGGAATATTGACGCTGGACCTATTGGCAGGCGCCAGCGTAACTGTTGTCAGTAATGGGACAAGTTATACGTTTACCTTGAGTGGGACCGATACCTGGAGCGGGACAAACAGTGCGAATGTGACAGGCAATGGCACGAACACGCTCACAGTGACCAGTGCAGGGATTGCCGCCTTTACAGATATTAATATTATGGATTCTGGTGATACGGCATCCGTAAATTTTAATTATAGCGGTGTCAATACGTTTTCAGAAAATATTATCGTAACGCTGGATAATACTGGCGCGGCTGTTTTTTTGAACGGGGATGTAACTACATCTGGGACATTGTCTATTACTGGCGCTACGACTGTAAGTGCAGATACAGTGATTACCAGCAGCGGCGGCGGCGATGTGATCTTCAATTCAACGTTGGATGGCTCAAATAGCCTGACTGTGAATACCGCTGGAGTGACGAGATTTAATGGTCGGATTGGCTTGATAACTCGGCTGGGTAGCCTGACTACCGATGCCGGTGGCAGTACCAATTTCAATATTTCAACGGCTAATCCCAAAGTGGATATCCAAGGAGCAGCCTTCTTTGGTGATGATGTCACGATTGCTGGTGGCGAGCAACTTTGGCGTTTCCGAGGCGATACCACTTTTAATGGCAATCTGAGTGGTGATGTCAATATTATTTTGGGTGCCAATCAGGATTTGACATTTAATGGAACGGTATCTTTCAGAGGGCTTCAGATTCCAAGTACAGGGCCGGTATATCTGAATGGTGGTTCGGTCACGACCACAGTGTTCGGTGTAAATTTTTATGCGGATGTGGTTTTGGGCGCAGATACGAACATCAGTTCTGGTGACTATCTTCGATTCCGCGGGACAATCAATGGAGCGTATGCCTTGAGACTAAATGCACCAGGTACGACCACTTTCGAGGATAGTGTTGGTGACACAACGCCATTGACTCGTCTTACCACAGATGAGGATGGAACAACGGTGATTGAAGGCGGTACGTTCAATCTGTCTGGCAACACATTGATGTTTAATGATCCGGTTACGTTGAGTGTGAATACTGTTATTACTGATGCTGGTGCGGTCGATTTCGAAAATACGATCGACGGAAGTTATACTCTCTCAATAGATGCTGGTGGCATAGTGTCATTTTACGGCAAAGTAGGCAGCACGACTCCGTTGACCGGTTTGACGGTTACTGCGGATGTGATAGCCATTGCAGACCCCATTAATGTTGGCACTCACATAGTCACAATGGCGCCACGCACAGTCGGGTATCCGATCAGTTTGGGGGCAGAAATAAGTGGCAGCTTGAGCTTGACGGATGCTGAGATCGACCAGATCACGGCAGGTACTCTACGTGTTGGTAGTTCATCTGCGGGCAGTGTTACCTTTAACAGCGATATCAGCCCGGCTGGTGTTTCCACACTGTCGTTGATTACAGGCGATGAAATTTTAGATGACAACCCTGGCACGGATGTGGTCGGTACTAATCTGGCGATACAAGCGGTCAATGGCATTGCAAACAATGAACTCTTGGAAACTGAAGTTAGTACGATAGCGGCTCTGAATACAACCTCAGGCAGTATTGCTATTTTGGAGACTTATGCTGGTGGCAGCTTGATTGTTGGTACGGTTGATGGGGTGGTTGGCCTCCGCAATGAAGGATATACGGGGGTATCTTATCTCTACAATATCCAGTTAGAAACTACAAATGGGGATCTGACAGTCAATAACGATATATACAACCAACGACGTAATATCTATCTGATGGCGCAGGAAGAGAATGGGGGAAATGGTGATAGTTTGTTCACTAACAATGCGAATATCATCACCGCTGATGATGGTTTAAATTCAGCAAATGCGATTGTTTATGTTGTGGCGAATAACATGATATTAGCGCCTAGTAGTACGATTTCGGCCAATAATCAGGTTGTGTTAGAAGATGATCCAAGCAGTATTGCTACGGTTGAGATCGTTCTTGGGGGCACAGATGGTCTGAATCGGCTTGGTCTGACTGACGCTGAATTAGATACAGTCACAACGGCTAAATTGCAAATCGGTCATAATAATTCTGGTAATTTGGATGTCTTGGCAGATATTGACCTGACCGATGGCCCCAACATTCCTACAGTTGAATTAAGAACAGGTGCGGCCATAATGGACAGTACCTATAGCTTATTCACAGCGAATTCTATGGATTTGATTGCAGGGACGAGTATTGGTGTAGATAGTAGACCGTTTGCCATGGATGCTTCAACACTTACAACAAGCGGTGCTGGCGATCAGTATTTATTTGAAGAAAACAGTGTTTCTGTCGGTAGTTTTGATCTCAATGCAGGCAGTGGGAATACCATTCAGTTGGATGATGGAATCTTTGTTACATATGATGGTGGCAATGATATTCAAAATAATACGAGGGTTATGAGTGGTTCTACGCTGAAAGGAACAGGAACTGTTTATGGTAGTGCCACAGTTCAATCAGGAGGAGCATTGGCCCCTGGTAGTGAGATTGGTATCTTATCTGCTGGGGA
This sequence comes from Anaerolineales bacterium, assembly GCA_963675375.2. Lineage (GTDB taxonomy): Bacteria > Chloroflexota > Anaerolineae > Anaerolineales > UBA11579 > UBA11579. The sequence goes on from OY776212.2 coordinate 1,636,139, forward strand.
TACAAGTTTTGCAACAGGTAGTAATTTCAATGTAGAGATTAATGGTTCTACTACAGCCGGAACAGATTACGATCAACTTGGCGTTACGGGCACTGTGGTATTGAACAATGCAAATCTTATTTTGTCAGGTGCGCCTTCAGGAACATCGAATGGCGATGAGATAATTTTGATTAATAATGATGGTGTTGATGCAGTTTCCGGTACTTTTTCTAGTTTGGCGGAAGGGGCTGTGATTAGCGATTTTGCAGGCTCAAGTTACGATGCTCAAATTTCTTATCAGGGTGGCGATGGCAATGATGTGACGCTCACAGTCTTGCATCCAGAGATAGATGTTCAAAGGCCGGCAGGCACAACGATTGCTGACGAAGGCACAGATGCTCAGGATAGTCTTCAGCCAGTCGTTAAAACGTTGACTTATACCGTTGCCAATACGGGGGCTGCTCCTTTAGATGTTACCAACATTACGACAGCAAATTTAAATAATGTTACGGTTAATTCAATTTCTCCTACTTCGTTTACGGTAGCATCAGGTAGTACAAGCACCTTTGATGTGCAATTTATGCCAACTTTGGATGGCGCTTTCAGTTTTGAATTAGATATTGTTAGTAATGATACAGATGAAGGCAATTACGATATAACAGTCTCGGGCGCCAGTGACGGTACGGGTCCAGGCGTAACCATTGAGCAAGGTTCGAGCCAGGCTGACCCAACCAATACTAGCCCGATTGTCTTCGATGTAACCTTCAGCGAGAATGTGACGGGCTTTGACGATTCGGATGTCACCATCACGGGAATGTCAGGCACGCCAGGCATTACTGTGACCAGCACAGGCACAGGCGATACGTACACCGTTGAAGTAACTGGTGCGGCAGATGGAGAAACCATCATGGCTGCTATCTCGGCCAATGCTGCCCAAGATAGTACAGGCAACTTCAATGTGGATTCTACTTCAACCGACAACAGCGTCACGTATGATCTCAGTTTTCCTACTGTGACGATTGAACAAGGTTCAAGTCAGGCTGATCCAACCAACACCAGCCCAATTGTTTTCGATGTGACCTTCAGCGAGGTTGTGACAGGCTTTGACAATGCCGATGTGACGATTACCGGTATAGCTGCTGTGCCAGGGATTACCGTGACCAGTACAGGTGCTGGTGATACCTACACGGTTGCGGTAACTGGGATGGTAGATGGCGAAACTATCACTGCTGCAATCTCGGCTAATGCTGCCCAAGATAGCGCAAGTAACTTCAATGTAGCTTCCACTTCAGCCGACAATAGCGTCACGTATGATGTTAGTGTGATTGAAATTATTTCGAATGGAATAGTCAGTCAAAATGGTGATATCCTGAAAAATAACGGGATTTATATTGCCCAATTCAGCAGTCTTGAAATTACTTTTAGTTCAGATGCAAATAATCCTGTGGGGTCTAGTGACCCAGATGATGTAACCAACCCTGCAAATTACCTGCTAATTCAACCTGGTTTAGATAATTTATATAGCACTACCTCATGTTTGGATGTTAGTAATAATGGCGGGGCAGTATTTGGTGATGATGTTAAGATTAAAACTGGGCCAGTCACCTATGATGCTGCCACCTTCACGGCTACGGTTTCTCTCAATAATGGCGTTTTACTTCCATATGGAGAGTATCGTCTTTTCTTGTGTGGGACGACTTCAATTACTGATTTAGCCGGGAATGCACTAAATGATGGTATTGATACGGTTTTGACTTTCATAATAGAGCAACCTGAGGGTCTCCCTGAAACGGGCTTTATACCAGGTGAAAGGACATCTCTGTCTGCTCAGCCGGTTGATAAGGCCTATAATTTGACGGATATGGCGCTTGAAATTCCGAAGCTGGATGTTTTTATGCCTATCGTTGGCGTGCCCTTTGTTGATGATGAATGGGATGTTAGCTGGCTTGGGAATAGGGCTGGATACCTGTATGGCTCCGCTTTTCCCACGTGGGCCGGGAATACCGTCATAACCGGGCATGTTTGGGATGCGAACAATCAGCCAGGACCTTTCTCAGAACTAAAGTCACTTCAATATGGCGACCGTATTCAAATTCAATCGGGGGGACAAGTTTATACCTATGAAGTACGTGAATCGAGGTTGGTGACCACAAAAGATATGAGTGTGGTCCTCCAATCTGAAGATTATGACTGGGTTACACTTGTTACCTGCGAGTTCTATGATGAGGCAAATGGAGAGTACCTCTACCGAAGAATTGTACGAGCAGTGTTGATTAGCGTAGAGTAAAAAAACCAAGTTTACATAATAAGAAGCCTTCCATTTTTTAGGAAGGCTTCTTTGTTTTGTCCGGCAGCCTGGGGGATACAAGCCAATAAGGCAGCTTCCAGAATTCAAATATTCTGAAACTAGAGCGTTTTTGAGAAAAAATTATCTTGCCTACCCACAGGCTCTGTCTTTTTACCAGATTTCCCCAATTTGATTAGGAAAATTCGTTTCTTTACAAGATTTTGTTATAATAGTGACAAAAAGAACAAACAAACAATTTAATAATCACCGGTTTATATCTTTTGTGAGCTGGTGATTGATAGCGGGACCATCATATGTCTATTGCTAAAGAAATGTCTGCCCATCATGTTGTTAATCAAACGGGGGATTTATTAGCGACAAAGTTGACTGTTCCGATTATGCGTGTAAGCCTTGTGCGGCGAACGCGTTTGACAGACAAAATCATCAAGGGAATGCACCAACGCATGACTTTGATTGTCGCCCCGGCTGGATACGGGAAGACGACATTGTTGGGGGAATGGCTTGCAACAGTATCGAACACAAACTGGAAAGTTGCCTGGATATCCCTGGATTCACACGATAATAATATGCCGAGCTTCTGGTCTTATGTGGTAGCCGCGCTGCAAAAAATTCATCCTGCGCTTCAAATTGGGGTCCATGATTTGTTTTCTGATGATTGTGATTCGAAAGATTGCATGCAGCTGAACCCTCTGATCAACGAAATTGCCGAAATTCCATTCCACTTTAGCCTGGTTCTGGATGATTATCACGAAATAAAAACCGAGGCGATCCACAAATCGTTGGGCTATTTTATTAATAACCTGCCGGAAAATTGCCACCTGATCTTAGCCAGCCGGATTATGCCTCCGTTGCCTATCTCACGATTGAGAGCGAGAGGGTGGCTGGAAGAAGTGATGACCGCCGACCTATCTTTTACCCTGGATGAAGCTGAGGCCTTTTTATCGCATGTAATGAACCTGGGGATTCCGGGAGATAAAATCATCTCACTCTTTAAGATGACGGAAGGTTGGATTGCCGGGTTGAAACTGGCGGCGTTGTCTTTGCAGGGACAAAACCAGGGCAAAAATATTTTTACGCTGGATGAGTTTAACAGCCGCTATATCCTTGATTTTATGACCGAAGAGGTACTCAATCATCAGGATGCGTCCACCAAAGATTTTCTGCTGAAAACCTCCATCTTGGAAGAGCTATCGCCTTCTCTGTGTGATGCGCTTTTGGGGCGAGACGACAGTTGGCAGATGTTGAATTATTTGGAAGAGGCTAATCTGTTTGTTACCCCGATGGATGAGATGCGGCAGTGGTACCGCTATCATCAATTGTTTTCGGATTTATTGTCGATGCAGTTGCAGCGCCGATATGGGGATGAGATTCCGAAGCTGCATTTGGCGGCTTGTAAGTGGTTTCAACAGAATAATTTTCCGGAAAAGGCCGTGCCGCATGCTTTGATGGCAGGAGAAAATGCTTTAGCTGCCGATATTGTAGAGGCTTATGCGCTGCAAACGATCGTGCAGTTAAATGTGGTTGACTTACTCCGTTGGATGGACCATCTCCCCAGGGTGATCGTCCAGAACCGCCCTCAGCTGCTGATCTATTATGCGTTAGCAAATTTGATTTTAGGGCGGGCGGGAGACATTGAAGTGCTTTTAGATCAGGCGGAGGAGTACCTGGAGAATATGGATTCTGAGGCCTTTCCGCTGGAGGAAGCAGCACGCCTGCAAAGATATGTGGGAGCTGTTAGAGCGGCCTCTGTTTGCACGCAGGGCGATTTTTCTTTGGGAATCCGTTCTTCTCAGGAAGTGTTGGACAATTTGCTGCCGGAAGACTTTTTCTTTCTGGGGTTGATTGAGCATGATATGGCCTATGCTTACCAGGCTGCCGGGCGGTTTTCTGAAGGGATTGCCGCGCAGGCCAGGGCTTGCCAAAACGCGCTCACCCATGGGTTCCACCGAGAGTATGTCATCTCTCAAAGTGAGAAAGCGCGCTTTTACCGGGTGAAGGGGAATCTGCGCGCTGCCGAGAGCGCCTACCAGGATGCGATCAATTATGCATTGAACAATCAGGTTTCTATTGATATTTATAATTCCCCGGTGACCGGTTTGGCGAGCATTTATATGGAGTGGAACCAGTTTGATGAGGTTGAAGAATTACTTAATGATGCAGTGGTGGACTATTTCCGCGTGCCGGCAAGCGCGCCAGAGTGGTTTTATTCTATCGATGCTCTTTTAAACCTTGCTAAATACTTCCGTTATAAGAAAGATTATGAAGAAGCGGCGAGTTTTATTCGCATGGCCGATAGGTTGAGCCGGACATATCGGTTCATTCCCAATTTGTATTTTGATGTTCGGCTGGCGCAGGTAGAGCTTTGGTTGGATCAGGGGGATATCCAGGCGGCGGTTAGCTGGGCAAGCAGGCGGGAATTGCAGGCGATGGAACAAGCACAACCAACCCATCTATTGGAAAAATTAGGACTTTCACAGGTTTACCTGGCGATAGATGATAACAAGAAGGCGAGTTCTCTTTTGAACAGTATTGTAAGAGAGCTGGAAGACGGCGAACACAGCAAATATTTACTGAAAGCATTGATCTTGAAATCTATTGCGCAGTGGAAGCAGGAAGCACAAAAATCGGCGACAAAAACGCTTATGCGGGCACTGGTGATGGCGGAACCCGAGGGAATTGTGCGCTTGTTCCTGAATCAAGGGCCAGTAATGCGTGAGATGTTGGTGTATGCCAACGGAATGTTGAAGCAAGAGACCGCAAAAGATAGGGATGCAGTCAACTTACCTGCTTTTGTAGAATTTCTGGTCAAGCATTTTGGCAAACCATTGGATTTGCCGGAAAAAACAAAGACGGACTCACATAAAGTCTCAAACGAAATCATCTCACCCTTGGTAGAGCCGCTAAGCGACCGGGAACGCGAGGTGATGTCTCTCCTGGCGCAGGGGTGTTCGGCCGGTGATGTGGCAAAAGAATTGATCATTTCTGTAAACACGGCGAAAGCACATATTAAAAATATTTACCAGAAGCTGGATGTACATTCTCGTAAAGATGCGATTGATCGGGCAATTTCCCTACAGCTGATCGTTTAACCCGGGTGCTGCCCGATTTAACCGTACCTTTCTCTAATACCCTTACCCTCCCATAGTGTAATAATTCACTAACTACCCGATTTAACTACCCTTTTCTTCCCCTATGGGGGTGATGATAAGTTAATTCCGTTTCGCTAGAATGAAATTGGAACCTACCAAATTAATATTTTGGTGGAATTTAGATGCTTGTTGTTGATATAAAAATGGGTTTTGGAATGCTTGTGCTTATTGAAGCATGGGAGAAAGGATTGAACACCATAAGCGGTTTTAGATAATTTTGTTTCGGGCCTTTTGTTGGAATAACAGAATTTCGTTGCTATTTTCAACCTGCTTAGATTGATCGAGGAGATAATCGTCTAGGGTTTTGATGAGAAACAGGATGGTTGGAAGATAGCGTATCAAGAATTTATGGAAACCATGGAGGAAATTATGGTTGACAAAATTAAATCGAATGGAAAATCCGAGGGGGAACAGACTTACATCAAAAACTTGGGTTTCTGTTCATTTGGTATCGGATCAAACTCTGCTGAAGTAGACGTGAAAGATGGCAAAATTTTGCGCATCCGCCCGTTGCACTTTGACAAAGAATATGACCCCAAAGATTGGAATCCCTGGGAGATCACAGCACGCGGCAAGACTTTTAAACCTTCTTTGAAATCGCTGCTGCCCCCCCTTAGCCTTTCATACAAAAAACGTGTGTATTCACCTAACCGGATTAAATACCCGCTAAAACGCGTGGATTGGGACCCGGATGGGGAACGGAACCCGCAAAATCGCGGCACTAGCAAGTATGTGCGCATTTCCTGGGACGAAGCTACGGATATCATTGCGAAAGAAATCCGACGCATTCACGAGAAATACGGCCCGTACGCAATCCTGGCGCAGGCCGACGGACATGGCGAGACAAAAACTGTGCATGGCCCACATGGCTGCCAGACACACCTTTTGGACTTGATGGGAGGATATACCCTTCAAGTTCGCCAGCCAGATAGCTGGGAGGGCTGGTATTGGGGCGCCAAGCACGCCTGGGGTATGGATCCCGTCGGGAAAATGAGCCCGCAGACCAATGTCATGAAAGACATTATGGAAAACTCGGACATGATGCTGTTCTGGGGTGCTGACCCTGAAACAACCACATGGGGTTGGCAAGGACAGATGTCCAGCCGGTTGTGCTATTGGTTCACCGAATTAGGGATTAAATCCATTTATGTTTGCCCAGACCTGAACTATGCTGCCGCCGTCCATGCAGATAAATGGATTCCGGTAAAACCGAACACAGACGCAGCCCTGCACCTGGCGATTGCTTACACCTGGTTGACCGAAGGGCTGTTCGAAGAAGAATATGTTGCCACACATACGTACGGGTTTGAGAATTTCCGTGATTATGTTTTAGGCAAGGAAGATGGCGTTCCGAAGACCCCCAAATGGGCGGCAGAAATCACCGGCGTGCCTTCTTATACGATCAAAGCTCTGGCACGCGAATGGGGCAAGAAGAACACTTCAATTGCGCACTGCAATGGCGGTTCTTACATCCGCTCTTCTTACGCCACAGAACCGGGCCGTTTGGAAGTTTTGAACCTGGCAATGCAGGGTCTGGGCATGCCCGGACGCCACCAGGTAACGATGATCGAGTGGCAGTTGTTTGGGATGCACACACAGAACCCGATGCCGCGCAGCGCCGTCATTCCGGACCCGTCGGCTGCTTACCGGGGATACTTCTTGGGCAGCTTCCCCAAGCAGCATGTACCCAAGACCTTGATCCCAGATGCAATCCTGAAGAAAAACCTGACCTGGCACGGCCACACCATGGCCGGTCTGCCTCGCGAGGATCAGTTCATCAAATTTGAATATCCTGTTGAGGGCTGCTCAAGGATCCACATGATCTGGACAGATACACCCTGCTGGATGACCTGCTGGAACGGTGGACACCGGATGCAGCGAGCACTGCAAGATGAGGATATTGAATTTGTATTGGCACAGCACCCGTGGATGGAAAATGATTGCACCTTTGCAGATATCATTCTCCCGGCAAACACCAAGCTGGAAGAGGAAGATATCGGGATCGATATTTTCAGCGGCTCTTACAACCACATCTTCTATGAAGGCAAATCCATCGAATCGATTGGCGAATCGATGAGCGATTATGAAATCGTGGGAGAGGTTGCTAAGAAATTGGGCCTGTACGAGGAATATACCCAGGGGAATACGGTCGAAGACTGGATCAAACTAGGGTATGAAAATTCTGGTGTACAGGACTTTGCCTCTTACGAGCAGTTCCGTGAAAAAGAATATGTCATGGTTCCGACCGCCGAAGGCTGGGAAGATGATCCTGCCGGTATGGTCGCCTTCTTGGAAGACCCAGACAATAACCCAATCGATACACCTTCTGGCAAGATTGAGTTCTATGCCAGCGGTTTGGCCGAGCACTTCCCGGATGATGAGGAACGCCCGCCTGTACCGCACTGGATTCCATTTGGTGAATCGCACCAGGAAAACCAGGCACACCCAAGAGCAGAAGAATATCCCTTCCTGATCGTTTCTAACCACCCGCGCTGGCGTGTCCATGCCATGCACGACGATATCACCTGGCTGCGCGAAATCCCCACCTGCAAGGTGAAGGGCGCAGACGGCTATTTGTACGAACCTGTGTGGATCAACCCGAAGGATGCCAAGCCTCTGGGTATCAAAGATGGTGATGTGGTTGAGTTGTTCAATGAGCGTGGTGGTGTGTTGGGTGGCGCATATGTCACCGAACGTATCCGCCCTGGTGTGATTTACCAGGATCACGGCGCCCGTGTAGATCCGATTGTTGTTGGTGAACTGGATCGTGGTGGGGCCAATAACCTGATTTGCCCGCATCACACTACTTCCAAAAACGCTGCTGGCGAAGTGACCAGTGGTTACCTGGTAGGTGTACGGAAGGTCGATTTGCAAGCGATGAACGATGAGTATCCAGAACAATTTGGACAAGAGTTCCACCCAACAGCTGGCCTACTCTTCAAGAATCGGTTGGAAGGAGGTAAGTAACCATGAAGGTTTTTGTAGTTGATATAGCAAAATGCAATGGTTGTTATAGCTGCCAGATTGTGTGCAAAGATGAGCACGTAGGAAATGACTGGGCACCGATTGCCAAGCCACAACCCGATACTGGTCAGTTTTGGATGAAGATCAACGAAAAAGTGCATGGCAGTGTGCCGAAAGTGAAGATGACGTACACCGCTTTGATGTGCCAACACTGTGAAAACGCCCCATGCATGAATAACTGCCCAGAAGACGCAATCGAACGCCGGGATGATGGCCTTGTGGTGATCAATACCGACAAATGCTCTGGCTGCATGAATTGTGTGGATGACTGCCCGTACGGAGTGATCTACTACAATGAAGAATTGAAGTTAGCTCAAAAGTGCACCGGCTGCGCACACCTGCTCGATCAGGGTTGGGAAGTGCCGCGCTGTGTAGATGCCTGCCCGACCAAGGCGCTGCAATTCGGTGAAGAGGAAGACTTCAAAGAACTGATTGAACAGGCAGAGATCATGGGTGAAGAATATGGCACCACGCCGCGCGTGTTCTACCTCAATCTCCCCAAGAAATTCATCGCAGGGACGATCTTTGATCCGGAACTGGATGAGGTCTTAATCGGCGCACAGTTGACACTTCAGAATGAAGAAACAGAAGAAGTGTTAAAAGCTGAGACAGACGCTTTTGGCGATTTCTGGTTCAAACAGATTGATACCGGCAGCTACACGTTGTGGATCGAGATGGATGGCTATCTGACCCAGACGATGGAGCATATCAGTACGGAAGAAGATGTAAACGTTGGTGATATTGCATTGTACAAGGAAGTTGTTCAAGCATAAATCACGCTAATGTTCCTGGGTGGCCCTTCAAAAGGCCACCCAGGTTGTACCTTAAGTTGATTTGGTGTACGAACTAAGAAAATACCTATGGAAAACTTAGACAGTCAAGACGAAGCAAGAAACCTGATCGAGAATCTCATTCCAGATGCAGATATGCGTAAACTGTGTTTGCACATGTTTATGGATGCAGTAGAAGAAGCTAATTTTTATGGTTCAGATTGCTGGAATATCGAACCGGCTTTTGATGGTCATATCTGGTTGGTCACCGGAAACCTGGTGACCTGTTCGCTGGTTGAAGATCAAATCTGGTTTTCTCTGGATCGCAGGTTGATGGCTTCCCAGGCTGGAAATGCGCTGGTCTACGACGGCAGTGCCGAGGATTGGGATTGGGAACCGGTAAATTTGGATGATCCCACCTGGGTGCATTCCGCCACGGTGATCAACGGTTTTTATACCCCTGGATCAAACCATACCCAGATTTGGCCGCAGCTCAGGCGGTTGTTATACGAGTCAATATATCAATGCATTATGGACCCCGATAGTGCCGGTTATGTGATGCCAAAGGTCCATTCACCGGGTATATTGGCATACCTACAGACAGAAACGCAAAGGATGATTGCTTAACGCGGTTCAACACAAACACCTGGTAGACAACTGAACGCCCTATTTCATAAAATTTTCAATCGAATGACCGGCATAGGTTTTAGGATGCGTATGACGAAAATTTGTACCTCTGGGCATGTGTTCTTGATTGGGAAAATTGCATCTGGATAAAAAGGTTTGTGAACGGGTTCTTCCACTGGGAGCATTCTGGATAGCACCAATGAATTTAAGAATTAAATGGAGAATAAGAAAATGAATCAACAAGAATCAAAAGGTCAGGTATCTGTTCAAAGTTATGCCTGGGTCATTCTGATCGTTGTGTTCCTGGCGAGCGTTGCAGCTCCATTAAACCAATTTAAAGTATCCCCCGTGATGCCCGTGTTGATGGAGGCATTTGGACTAGACCTTTCTAGCGCGGGATATTTGATGTCCGTGTTTGCGATTACGGGCTTTGTTTTGGCGCTGCCTGCTGGAATCATCATCCAGAAGTTGGGGTTGAAAGTAGCCGGTTTAATTGCCACGGGTTGTTTGGTGGTTGGCTCCGTGATCGGTGCATTATCGACCACGGCAGGGTTGATGATGGTCAGCCGCGTGATCGAAGGCGTCGGGATGGGCTTGATTGCTGTTGTTGCTCCGGCTGCGATTGCAATTTGGTTCCCGCCCGAAAAACAGGGCACCCCGATGGGCATCTGGGCAACCTGGGTGCCGGTTGGCAGTGTGGTGATGTTCCTGTTGGCGCCGGCATTGACCGAGGCGATCAATTGGCAGGCTGTTTGGTGGTTTGGTGCTGCATTTGCACTGTTGGCAATGATTTTGTTTGCCGCACTCATGCGCATGCCCGATATCGTGGGCGGCCCAGAAGGTGCAGGCGGACCGGCGGAACCCCCCAATATGGGGAAAGCCCTGGCAAACCGCAGCATCTGGCTGCTTGGTTTGGCCTTTGCGTGCTTCAACCTGGCAACCATGTGTATTGCCACGTTTTATCCGACCTTCCTGACCACAGTGAAGGACTACACGATGGCGAATGCTTCTTTCACCAGCAGCATCACCATGATCGTCGTGATCTTTTCTGCCCCGCTGGCAGGCGTGCTATCGGACAAAATCGGCTCACGGAAACTGCTCATCACGATCCCGTTCATTATTACGGGGATCATGTTCTTGTTCCCGTTCTCAGTTGATGGGTGGATGATCTCCGGATGGATGATTTTGAGCGGGATTATCTCCGGCGCTATCCCAACGGCCACCTTTGCGGCAGCCCCCGAAATCATGGGCAAACCGGAATTGGCCGGAATCGGTCTGTCGGTGGTCACTCTGGGACAGAACTTAGGTATGTTTGTCGGGCCGGTGATCTTTGGTATGATCGTAGAAAGCTCTGGATGGGTCACCGCTGGCATCTGGATGATCCCCGCGCTGGTGGTGGGGTTGATTGCCGGGATGTTGGTCAAGGTTCGATAATAAGAAAAACTTGTGAAAAATATGATCGCCTGGTGCAATCTGCTCAGGCATCATAAACTTTTGGGGACGCCTGGATGTTCTTTCGTATCGGTTTCGATCGTGAGAAAGAACATCCATGGTCGTAAACAAATTACCTAGTTATATCACCCGCTTCTAACCCGGATTGGGTGATTACATTTGGGGTGTAGCTTGATAGATTATGTTTAGTACACCAGATAAAAAATAAAGGATACATATATGTGTTTTAGACCTCCAAGTGCTCAAAGACAAAAGGAACCTTGTCCGCAATGTAAAACGATGAAAGATCCGCTGGATGTTTGCCCAAGCTGCGGATTTGTGCCAGAGGTTGCATGTCCTCAATGTGGTGCGAAAAACCCGGTAACCAGCGAACAGTGCGCTAATTGTGGTTTCAAGGCTTCAAAGAATGTGCCGCCTCCTCCTGGCGCGGGGATGCCGCCGGCACCGCCCAAAGCACCGCCCAGCCCTCCCAAGGCGCCCCCAAGTCCGCCGAAGGCACCACCCAGCCCGCCCAAAGCGCCGCCTGCGCCAAAGAAACCGGGCGAATAAGGTTGGCACTGCTTACGAACATCTGCCGGGGATAGAAAAATAGCGTTCGTGAGAGGGATGGGTAGAGAAATACCAGGATGGCAGTAATGGGCTGGTTACATTGATGCTGTGCAACCGCAATTACCCCAAATAGATTAACTGCAAGCCTTCCTTTTAAAGAAAGGATGCTTGCAGTTGTTTTTCTTCCTGCCAAGTTCACCCGGTTAAATGCCCCTTGGTAACCCTCGTTGGGTGATGACAGTTGGGCGCAACACTATAAAATTAAAATAGCAGTAGACGATAAATTTACCGAAGGGATTCAAAAGGCAATGCAGATGGTCATTTTAGGCACTGGGGCAGGTGGAGGCGTTCCGTCATTTTTCTGTGACTGTGCCGCCTGCCAGGAGGCTGCCATTGAATCCCAGTATCGCCGCACCCGCTGTGCAATTGCTGTGTTGGGGGAGTTAATCACGCTGGTGGATGCACCGCCCGATCTGCGGCAGCAGCTGGTGGGTCAGGGAATCAAGCAGATCGATCATTTTCTGCTCACGCATACCCATTACGACCACACCGGGGGAATGGGAGAGCTGGAATTTTATGTCCGCCTAGCGCGTGAGGAAGCCCTACCGGCTTATATGACGGCTGCCAGTTTCCAGGGAATCCAGGATGCGTATGGGTTTATGACCGATTGTTTGGATGTGCACCCGATTGAAAGTGATTGGGCTGTTGAATTGGATGGGGTGCGCTATTCTGCCCTGGAGGTGACCCACGCGCCAGGGACGGTTGGCTTCTTGTTGGAAACTTCAGAACGGCGTACGGCCTACATTCCAGATACCGGGCCGTTACCCGGCGCAACGATGGAGAAATTAGCCGGAATTGACACTTTGATCTTAGGAGCCACATTTTGGGGCCGGAACTGGATGCCTGAGGATCATTTGTCTGTGGAAGAGGCTGTGCAGATTGGATTGGCCGTGGAAGCAAAACAAGTGTATCTGACCCATTTGTCGATGCACCACGATACGCCAGTAACAAACCGTGAGTTGACCGCATATTTGAAATCGTTTGGAAAAGCGATTCTTCCGGCCTATGACGGCCTGCGAATTAATCTATGATGGGAGGTGCCTTAGTGACCACAAAGGTAAACCTGAAGCAAGAAGGTGTTGAAGTAAAAAAGTCCGTTTGTTATTTTTGCCATAACAACTGTGGGCTGCTGGTGCATGTAAAAGACGGGCAGGTGCTCAAGGTTGAAGGCGATGATAACTACCCTGTCAATCAGGGCGGGTTGTGCAGTCGAGGAAATATCAACCATCTCTTCCTCGATCACCCCAACCGTCTCAACCATCCGCTCAAGCGGGTAGGAAAGCGCGGCGGCGGGGATTGGGAGCAAATCAGCTGGGAGCAGGCGATGGATGAGATCGCCGCTAAACTGCTTCAATACCGGGAAGATTTTGGGGCAGAAAGCCTGGTAACCGCCGGCGGCACACTGCGGACGGACGATTGGGCACGGCGCAGGTTTATGAACCTGTACGGCAGCCCGAACAGTTTCCATAATGCGCATTTGTGCTGGATTCCGACTTTTATGGTGGAAACAGCCATTTATGGATGGTGTCCGTTTGAGACCGACATGGGCAACAGCCGCTGTATGGTGCTGTGGGGGCAAAACCCGGGCGCTTCTTCTATGCCGGAGATGAGTCACCTATCCCACTTCAAGCAGGCGGGGATGAAAATTATTGTGATCGACCCGCGCTACAGCGAAACGGCTGCAAAAGCAGACCTGTGGCTGCCGCTGCGCCCCGGCTCAGATTCGGCGCTGGCGCTGGCCTGGCTAAATGTGATCATTTGGGAAGGGCTGTATGACCAGTCTTTCATCGAGAATTGCTGTATTGGCTTCGATGAACTTGCCCAGCATGTGGCGCAGTATACGCCGGAATGGGCAGCCCCGCTTACCTGGCTGGACCCGGATTTGATCCGCCAGGGGGCACGCATGTATGCCACCAATAAACCGGGCAATATTCAATGGGGGACGGCAGTAGACCAGATCGGGAGACCTGGTGGGGCAACCATGCACGCCCGGGCTTTGCTGCGGGCGGTTACCGGGAACCTGGACGCACCGGGCAGTGACTTGCTGACCGGGCCGGCGCAAGATTTTGTGACCGATGAGGAAATGGAAGCCAATGAATGGCTTCCTGAGGAGCAGAAGGCCAAACAGCTGGGCGTGGATAAATACAAACTGACCACCTGGGAAGGGTACGGCCGCATTGCCGAAATTACCAAAGAGGTGTGGGGCAAAGCGCCCACGGCAGAATGGATGTGCGAAGCGCACCCGCCCACAGTTTTCAATGCGATGATCACCGGGGAACCGTACCCGGTGAAAGCCTTGATCTCGCTGGCAACCAACCCAATCAATTCCTACGGGCAGACCAGCCAGGTGATTGAAGCACTGCGCAAGGTGGATTTCCATGTCTCGATGGAATACTGGATGACCCCTTCGGCGGCCCTGGCCGATTATGTGCTGCCGGCAGCCTGCACGCTGGAACGGCCGACAATTACCAGCACCTATGGTTGTTCGGATTTCTTGCTGGCTTCTCAACGTGCGGTACAGCCTTTATACGAACGCAAAACCGATTACGATTTCTGGCGGCAGTTGGCCTTGCGGATGGGGCAGGAAGAAATGTGGCCGTGGGAAAACCTGGAAGAAGCCAACTACTATCGGATTTACCCGATGGGCTATGAGATTACCGGCTACGATGACTTTGTGGAACGCTATCGCTACCATTTTCCGGAGAGAGAATATTACAAATATGCCCGTTTGGGGTTTGCCACACCATCTCGTCGGGTGGAACTGGTTTCCAGCACATTGGCTGAATTGGGCTACCCATCCATGCCAACTTATGTGCCGCCGGTCGAAAATGAGTTGGATGACCCGGAATTGGCAAAGGAATTTCCGCTTGTGCTGACATCGCGCGGCGGCAAGATGCCTTACCATCATTCAGAGCATTTCCAGATCAAGAAAATCCGTTATCTTTCACACCAGCCTTTTGTACAGATCAACCCGGTAACCGCTGCTCAACTTGGCGTTGAGGAGGGAGATTGGGTATGGATTGAGACCAAACGTGGCCGCATTAAGCAAAAGGCGGAACTGACGCAGGCTGTTGATCCTAGAGTGGTGGCTACCGAACGAGGTTGGTGGTACCCGGAGAGGGAGGTTGTAGAGCCGGATCTGGCAGGTTGTTTGGAATCGAACGGCAATGTTCTCACCAGCACCGCAGATGAGCATTGCGACCCGATTGGCGGAGGGTGGGCAAACCGCGGGTTACTTTGTAAGGTGTACAAAGTGGATAGAAAGGAAGAGATGTAATATGACACGGTATGCAATGGTCCTTGATACCAGACTTTGTATCGGTTGCCACTCTTGTACGGTAGCATGCACAATTAATAATGAATTACCGGTGGATATGATCTACAATCCTGTGACCACAGAAGGGCCATTGGGGGTGTTCCCGAATGTGCACATGACTCATATTCCATTGCTGTGTATGCACTGTGATAACCCACCCTGTGTGGATGTTTGCCCGACGACCGCTTCTCAGCAGCGCGAAGATGGGGTTGTGTGGGTGGACGCCGATAAATGTGTGGGATGCAAAGCCTGTGTGATGGCTTGTCCGTATGGCGCACGCCACCCCAACCTGGAAACCGGCGTGGTGCAAAAATGCGATTTTTGTAAGGATCGGCTTGCTGAAAACGAAGAGCCGTTTTGTGTTAAAACCTGCCATCAACGGGCGCGTATTTTTGGCGATCTGGATGATCCAAACAGCGAAATTTCTAAGCTGGTGAACAAAGAACGAACGGTTCGGCTGCTGCCTGAATTGGGCACAGATCCGTATGTTTTCTACATTATGGATTAGGAAGGTGGCATATGGCACAACATAAAGAAACGACCTGGGGCTGGATGCTGGCAGTTGATTTTTTCTTTGCCGGAATGGGCGGCGCAATGGTAGCGATTGCCGGGATCGTACATTTGTTTTTTAAGGATATGCACACTTCCCTGGTAGGGAATTTTATCGGCCCGGTGGGGGTGGCGATTGGGGCGGGATTCCTGATCTTTGAATTGGGGCGCCCTTTCCAGGCGTGGCGGGTGTTCGTCAATCCCAAGGCGATTTTGACTTTTGGAGCATGGTGTATGACCCTGGCGATTGGATGCGGGCTGCTGCTGGCATCTTTTGGGATTGAAAGCTTGCCCTGGGCTGATTGGGCTTGGGCACAAAATACGCTTTCCGTGCTATCTATTATCTTTGGCCTGATTGTGGCAACCTACCCCGGCGTGCTGCTGGGGTCTCATAAGGGGCGTCCCTTCTGGACCGGGCCGGGAATGATCAGCCTGTTTTTGCTCTCTTCTTTGGTAACTGGGTTAGCCGGACACAGTCTTGCGGGGGTTTTATTTGGCGATGGTTTTCGGGTGAACATATTGCTTGCCACTTTGCTGGGACTGCAAATTTTGCTTTGGAGCATGTACCTGTACGTGAAGTGCAGCGGCACCACAGACCGGGAAGCGCAAGCGGCGGCTGAGTGGGTGAGCGGGAAATATGCGCCCGGCTTTTTGGGGATTCTGATGGGGTTAGGGTCTTTGGTTCCGGCAATGCTCTATGCAGTTGATACAACTGCCCTGACCGTGGTTGGCGGCGTGTTGGTGCTGCTGGGCGGAATTTGGATGCGCCTGACGGTGATAAAAAGCGGTGAAGCCCGCACCTGGCTGCCGGGAGAAGAATTTTATCTTTCGCAGCTGCCAAAAGGAGACGAAGATTTCTTAAAGGTATTAAAATAAGTGTAGAAATTCACAAATAGTGTTTGAAATTACAGGTAACCTAGATGAATGACAAAATTTATATTCACTTACAGGACTTTGCAGACGACTGCATTCAGTGCGGGGAATGTCTGCAAGCTTGTTCTTGGTTGGAAGATTTGGGCATGACCCCCGGCGAAATTGCCGAAAAGGTGGTCAGCGGGGAGTATGATGATGCCTTTATCCGCTCTCTACAACGCTGCGCCCTGTGTGGGTTGTGCAGCCAGATTTGTGTGGAAGAGCTGAACCCGGCTGAGATGATCCAGGCCTCCCGCGAAGTGCTGATGGAGCAGGGCAAGATCGTACTGGATGATTACGACCTGATGCAGGTAGACCGGGATTGGCACTATTTCAGTTTGTACCGCTCTACCTACGATATTAACTTTGACGACCTGTACGCTGACAAGTATGACATGCTCTTTTTCCCTGGATGCACGTTGGCCAGTTATGCGCCTGAATTGACACGAGAAGTGCATGCCTGGCTGCAAGGGCAGGGCTACAAAATGGGCTTCACGGAAATATGCTGCGGGAAACCTTTGGTCAGTATCGGCCTGGGCGAACGCACAAAGCAGTGGCTTGGCCGTTTGCAAGCCGAGATGGAAGCTGCCGGCGCAACCAAACTGGTGACCGCCTGCCCCAACTGTTTACATTTGTTGGGGCAATATTTAGAGGGAATCGAGTTTATTTCGCTCTATGACTTGCTGCACGAAGCAGGGTTCCATGTGGAAGGGGCCGAGCGGCTGACGATTCACGATTCGTGCCCCGACCGTTATGAGCTGGAGGTTGGCAAACAAATCCGCGTGCTGCTGGACGGGCATCCCCTGGTAGAGATGGAGCATCATGGCAGCAATACAATTTGCTGTGGTTCCGGGGGGATCGTATCCATGATAGACCCGCAGTTGTCCGAGGAGCGCGCCCGCCAGCGGTTGGATGAATTTGAAGCCACCGGGGCGGAACGCGTGGTGACTGCCTGCATGGCGTGCAGCTATCGCCTGGCGCGGGCATCTTCTGCTGAAAAGATCGTACACTGCCTGGAACTGGTGTTTGACCATCGTGTGGACCTGACAAGTGTGACTGCCAAACTGCAAGCCATGTGGGAAGGGGAGTGGGGGCAATTCAATCAATACCGCTTATCCAATGCTCGAATCATAACCGGAGATGGGGACGACAGATGAACATTAAACCCGAAGTATTGACCTATACCAAAAGCCTGTGCCCCAAGTGTTTGAAAGTGATCGACGCCAGGATCGTGGAAATTGATGGGGCGGTGTACATGAAAAAAACGTGCCCGGATCACGGGCCGTCTATGGTATATGTGTGGCCGGATGTGGCGCATTACAACTGGACGCGTGCTTTCCGCGTGCCTTTCCGGGTGCAAAAGCACGACCCCAATTTCGATGACCGCTGCCCGACAAGCTGTGGACTGTGTTCGCTGCACAAACGCCATTCCACCTTGATCGAACTGGAAGTGACCCAACGCTGCAACCTACGCTGCCCGGTATGTTTTATGTCTGCCGAGGCAGCATCGCCAGACCCTTCTGTGGCGCAGCTGACCCGAATTTATGCCGACATCCTGACCAAAGCGGGTGGACAGACCAGCATTCAACTGACCGGCGGCGAACCCACCATCCGTAAAGATTTGCCGGAGATCGTAAGCGCGGGGAAGCAGGTGGGCTTTTCGGCAATTGAGATCAACACCAATGGATTGGTCATTGCCCAAGATTTTGCATATTTGCAATCGCTGGTGCAAGCCGGGGCAACGGGGGTTTATTTGCAGTTTGACGGTCTTTCTGCTGAAATATACGAGCAAATCCGCGGGCGGGACCTATTAGCGCACAAGCTCCAGGCCATCGAAAACTGCCGCAAAGCCGGCATCCAGGTGGTATTGGCGATGACGATCATTGATGGGATCAACCACGACCAGATCGGGACGGTGCTTCAATTTGCGTTGGATAACCTGGATGTGATTGCCGGGGTTGCTTTGCAGCCTGCCTTTATGTCCGGGCGGTTTGATGTGGAAAATCCGCGCCAGATTACCATGGGGGATGTGGTCTTTATGCTGGCCGAACAAACGGGAGGGCTGATCGAACCCTACGAGATGTGGCCGTTAGGTTGCTCCCACCCGTTGTGCTCCAGCGGCACCCAGCTGATCAAACAGGGAGATACCTTTACTCCCGTTACCCGTCTGATCACCAGAGAAGAATATCTCGCCGCATTTGATGCCAACAGCCCGCAGGGGTCGATCTTTGCCGATATTCTGGCGCGAAAGACCGGTGAAGTGGTGCCGGGGCTGGCTGTGGTGGTGATGAATTATATGGACGCCGCGTCGATGGATATTGACCGTTTGATGGAGTGCAGCATGACGGTCTCTATGGATGATGGCCGTTTAATCCCTTTCTGCGCCTATCAGATGACGGATAGCAATGGGGGGCGTGTCTACCCGGCCTGGATCAGACCAGAAACGGCACCCATAGGTAAGTAGTGTGGCGGAGATCAGGACCAACTGCCGGTTGTGCGGGTATCTCTGCGGCCTGATCGCTGAGGTCGAGGAGGGGCGGGTGTTGGGGATTACCCCAGACCCCAGCCGGTATCCTTATGATGCCGGGATTGTGCGCGGCTGCCGGCGTTTTCGGGGGAATATGGATTTCTTGGATCACCCCCAACGGATCAATTTCCCCATGAAGCGGGTAGGGGCACGCGGCAGTGATTCCTGGGAGCGGATTTCTTGGGCGCAGGCTTTGGATGAAATTGCCTCGCGGTTGGATGCTCTAAAAGCTGCTCATGGCCCCGAAACACTGTCGACCAGCATTGGCGGGCCGCATTCTGTGTATTGGCCGCTGCACCGCTTCATGAATCTGTTTGGCAGCCCGAACAATTTGGGGATTGGGCAAATCTGCTGGAACCCCGGCATCTGGGTCAACACGTTGACATTTGGCTGGCCGCTGGATTATGAATTGAACCCGGAAGCCACCCAATGCGCCATCATTTGGGGGATGAACCCGGCCGAATCGGACCAGTCTCTTTTGTGGCGCACAATTTTGAGGTATACGCGGGAAGGGGGAAAACTGATTGTGGTCGACCCGCGGAAAACGCGCACCGCCCGCCGGGCGGATACCTGGATTGCGCTTGAGCCGGGGAGTGATGCGGCGCTGGCGATGGGGCTGCTGCATGTCATCATCACGGAAAAGCTGTACGATGCCGCGTTTGTGCAAGCGTGGTGCCGCGGGTTTGAAGCCTTGGCGGCACAGGCGGCGCAGTACACGCCGTCTTATGTCGCGCACGCAACCGGTGTCCCGGTGGAAGTGATCGAACAAACGGCACGCGATTACGCCGAAAATTTTCCGGCAGCGCTGATTACCGGACGGGGGATTGACCAGCTTGGGGCGAACAGCCTGCCAACACACCGGGCGCTGGCCTGCCTGAAGGCAATTACGGGGAATGTGGATATACCGGGGGCAGCCCATCTGGCAGAACCGCCCGACTTTTACCCCGAAATAGCGTTCGAACTCAGCGACAGCCTGCCGGAAAGCCAGCGGGAGAAGCAGCTGGGCAGGGAGCGGCTGCAGCTGCAAAGTTATGCGGGGTACGACCATGTGGCGCAAGCGACCCAAAAGGCTGGGGGGTATCTGCCGCACCGCTATATGACCTCTATCCATCCCGATCTGCTCTGGAAGGCGATGCTGGCGGGTGAACCTTACCCGGTGCGGGCGATGATCGCCATGGGGAGCAACCCACTGAGCGCACACGCCAATACTTCTGTGATCTACCAGGCGTTGAAGAGTCTTGATCTTCTGGTAGCGTTGGAATTGACCCGTACACCCGTCACGATGCTGGCAGATTATGTGCTGCCGATTGCGGGAAGCCTGGAGCGGGCTACCTTCCAGACGAACGCCGGGGTTGCCAACATCGCATACGGCGGGAAAGCGGCTATCGCCCCGCTGTACGAGCGGCGCACCGATTACGACTTCTGGCGGGG
The DNA here is from genome assembly GCA_963675375.2 of Anaerolineales bacterium. Classification (GTDB taxonomy): domain Bacteria; phylum Chloroflexota; class Anaerolineae; order Anaerolineales; family UBA11579; genus UBA11579. The sequence continues at coordinate 1,656,792 of OY776212.2, forward strand.
GCTAGGTTTACGGTTGGGGCAGGGGGAATTTTGGCCCTGGAAAACATTTGAAGAAAGTCTGGATGCAACCTTGTCTCCCGTGGGGCTTACCTGGGAGGCGTTTTGTGAAAGCGGGCTGTACGTGCCGCCCCCTGCGTATAAAAAATATGAGCGTGTAACTTCCGAAGGCTCTCCGGTGGGCTTTGCCACCCCCAGCGGCAAAATAGAACTGTATGCCGCGATTTTAGCCGACCTGGGTGCGGAGCCTTTGCCGGCGCCCAAGCCGCTGCTGGCAGTGGATGCCGAGTACCCACTGCGGTTGATCAGCGGGGCGAGGGTGCTGCCTTATTATGCTTCTGGCTTCCGGCAAGTTGAGACGCTCCGAAGCATCCACCCCATTCCGCTGGCCGAGATGGGCAAAGAAACTTCGGCGCGGTTGGGGTACCAGGATGGGGACGCCGTATGGGTGGAAACTGAACACGGGCGCGCTTTGTTCTTGCTGAAAGTAGTGGAGATGCGGGAAGATGTGGTCAGTGTGGAATATGGCTGGTGGTACCCTGAATTGGAGAACGGCGATTTTGAAGGCGGCGTTTTGATCTCGAATGCCAACGTGCTCACCAGCGCAAAATTTGAGGCGTGCGACCCGGTATTGGGGCAGTGGCAGTTCAACGGGCTTCCCTGCCGTATCACGCGTGCAGGTGCAGACGAATTGGAATTTTTGAAGGCAAGAAGTGCGCCAATCGGTATCTGATTGGCGAATTGAATGAAATGGAGTGTTCTTGATGACAACGAAACATGCTTTTTTACTGTTTACCAAAGCGCCGATGCCCGGCCTGACCAAAACCCGGTTGACTACCGCACGCGGGGGTATCTTGACCGAAGCTGAAGCGGCGGAGTTTTATCAATCCACCCTGTTGGATGTGGCTGAAATTGGCTTCCGGGCGTTGGAAGAACTGAATGCGGCCGCCCAAAATGGGAATGGGACGGCCCCCGCACAGTACGATTTTGTGGTCTGCTGTTCCCCGCCGACAGAGCAGCCCATGCTTGAGAAAATATTTGCGGATGCCGGCCCCTGGCCCGGCCCGATGGCTTTTATCAATGACCGGGGGAAAAACTTCGACGAACACTTCGACGATGCTTTCCAGCAGTTGTTCGACCATGGATACCATTCGGTGGTGTCCATTGGCGGCGATCTGCCCAATATGCCTGTTTCGCATCTGGTGCGGGCGTTTGAATGGCTGGCCTATTTTGATTCCTTTTCCGACCGGGGCGGCTTCGTGCAAGCGCCCTGCCAGGCATGCGGGGTTTCGCTGGTCGGGTATACCAAAGACACCCCGATGGACTCGGAAGGCGTTTTCTATAACCTGAACGGGGTTCCGGCACTGGACGCCTACACGATCAAAGCACAGCAAAGAGGCGTGCCGGTCGCCTTGCTGGATGCAGTTGCCGATGTGGACGATGTTGAAGACCTGGCGCATGCCATTTCGATCATGCGGGCGGCTTCCTATTCGAGTATCTACCAGAAAGAATTGTTTATCCCACACCGGACGCTGGCCTGGATCGAAAAAACCGGGATTGTGATCAGCACCCCGCCCAACACGCTGCACGATCCACGGGAGCGGATTGATGCCTGAAATCCAGATTGATTACGCCCGCTGTACGGGGTGCGGCTATTGTGTTGATTTTTGTCCGGTGGAAGTGTTTGATCTTGTCAGTGCCAATGGGGGCAGCACGGGGAAGATGATTCCGCAGGCGACGCGGGCGGAGAACTGCTGGGCGTGTGATACTTGTGTGGGGCAGTGCCCGACGGGCGCTATCCGGGTGATTGAAGCGCCGGAAGAAGCCGCCGAAAAATATGCTTGTGATGAATCTTTTGCAGAGCCGATCCCGCAGACTGAAAAACGCCTGTATGCAGAATGGCACAACACACTGATGCAGGTATTGGGTCTGCGCTGGAATCCGGTGGCCATCAAGCTGATCCCGGTAGGCGCGCCTTTGCCGGATGTGCACATGCCGCGCGTAAAACTGCGGCACTGCCAATCGCTGATGATGGCTCGCAGGGGAAAGTCGCTGCTGATGCCGGCACAATGTCATGCCTGCCCGGACGGCACCCATATTCTGGGGTTGACCGAAATCCCGCCCAAACTGGCCAGCGGAGAGTTGTATATTCACTTTAAGAAGTTAGCTTCTATCGAAGCCGCCCGCCAGATGATTGCGGAACGGCCGCGGCTGCCGGAACGCTCTATGCGGGCCACCCTGGTTACCCCCCTGGCGGATGCCGCACTGACACCGGACGTGGTGGCGGTGATTGCACAGCCGGAGCAAATGATGTGGTTGGTGATGGCTTCTTCATTCTATACCGGGCACCGGCCGACGTTCCAGGTGTCGGGGTACAATGCCCAATGTGTGGAAACGACCTTGATGCCGTATACCAGCGGGCAGTTCAATATCTCGCTGGGGTGCTATGGCTGCCGCGCCAGTTCAGATATCAGTGACGACCTGATGTTTATGGGCATTCCGTTGGCGCAAATGCCGGACCTGATGGCGGGCCTGAAAGCGCTGGGTAAAAAGGCGATCAAGGATTCTCGCAATAAAGTCTATCTGCCGCCCAATTTATGAGGATGCCTGCAATGAACACTGTGACCGGCCGTGAGATTGCGGCCATGTTGAACCCCCGCCTGGCGGTATTGGTGACCTGCTGCGCACCGGACGGCACACCCAATGTGCTCACGGTGGCCTGGCATACGCCGCTTTCGCATTATCCACCGATGGTTGGCATTGCCATTGCCCCTACGCGCTACTCCCACCCGTTGATCGCGGGGGAAGGGACCTTTGTGTTGAATATCGTGGGACAATCTTTGCTCGCGGCAGTAAAAATTTGCGGGACCTATTCGGGGTTGAATGATAATAAATTTGAGATCGGCGACCTGCACACCCGCCCGGCCGAACTGATCCGCCCGCCGGTGCTGGCAGATGCGTTAGGGGTGCTGGAATGTAAGGTGGTAGAGGCGGTTGAAACCGGCGACCATACCTTTTTTGTCGGGCAGGTGCTGCTGGCGCAGGCGCGGCAAGACAGCTTTGCGCACAGCTGGAAAACATCCGGCACAGACCCTGTATTGCTCTGTTTGCAGAAAGATCAGTACGGCACATTCATGGAGTGAGACGTAGATGGTACTGCCCCCCACTGAAAGTTATTTGAGAGATTCATCTGTGCAGGTGCGTCCGGCCGCGCAAGGCGACTTGCCCGGTATTCAAACCCTGATGGCGCAATCGGACATGTACGGCGAATTTTTGGCCGAAGAATGTGTGGTGGCAGAAATTGGTGGCCGCATGTGCGGGTTTGTCAGGATCGAGGTGGTGGATGCGCAGCCTTATTTGCGTCCAATCGTGGTGGATTTCCATGCGCAAGGCAGAGGGGTAGGGACGGCTTTACTGCACTATGTCTTTGAGCGGACGAAGAGTGTGATTGCCATTGCGCGGGGAAGCGCAGCCGGTTTTTATACGAGGTTAGACTTTCAGCCGGTGGCGTGGGATCAAATTTACGAGCCTTTCCGCCAGGAGTGTGCGGCGTGCCCGGACCTGGCAGAATGTCAGCCGCAGCCGATGATTGCGGTGACAAAATCGAAGGGTGACAGAAACTACCCGATAAGTAATCCCAATGATAACCCGGATGGGTGATGACAGAATGACCAGGACTTGATAGTATTTTTATACAACTGATCTCCGAAGTTTCTCGACCTAAGGCACTCGCTATGGTTGGGAAAACATCCCCTCTGGCGAGGAGCGGGTCTTGGATGGAAACATCTGGCCTCCCGACGTGCTGAATACGCAGCACCGAATTGGAAAGGAGTAGCTATACAAGGTATATTTACTATTCCATTTCGCCGGCAGATATGCTGGCGATTTTTTTATTTACTACATGACAGGCATTTTCTTTTCCCAACAGGTGGATGCTTAAAGGAGGAAAAGAAAACAAGGAGGTACTATGACTGCTCAAAATGAACTGCTGGAAAGGTCGGCGGTAGAACACGATCATTTATGCCCGCGCCAGGTGTTGGGGGTGCGCATGGGAATGTATGCGGCGGATATATTGGATCTAGCACTGCCGCAGGACAATAAACGCGTGTATGCCTTTATCGAAACGGACGGATGTTTTGTGGATGGCGTCAGCACGGCTACCGGATGCACCGTGGGGCACCGCACCATGTATGTGTTAGATTTCGGAAAAATGGCAGCCACATTTGTGGATACGCTTACAGACCGGGCGGTGCGCATTGCCCCGCATCCCGATATTCGCAATAATGTGTCGGTGTATGCGCCGCATGTGGAAGATCCCTGGCAGGCGTATCTGGCGGCGTACCAGGTGATGCGATTCGATGAAATGTTTGTTGCCACGCCGGTCTTGCTAACCGTGTCTATGGAGAAGTTGATCAGCCGGGAAGGCATACGGGTGTGCTGCGAGCAGTGCGGTGAGGAGATTTTCAACGAACGCGAAGAATGTGTGCATGGAAAAGTACTATGCCGTGCCTGTGCCGGGGCGGCGTATTATCGACTGCCTGCTTCCTGGTAGCAAGAGGCTTTTATAGAAGGCCGGGATGATGATAGGATTGTTTTACCGGGTGTAGTATTCTCAATGAAGATTACAAGAAAGGGATGAAATGGATTGTTTATCGGAAGTAATGAATGGTTTGGGGGATGGCGTTGTTGAGAAAATCTCTGTGGGGACGCATTGGGCTTCTGTGGTGGTCTCTCAAAATGGGGAACGACATTGTGGGTTGGCTTCAAACCCGGTGAAGGATTTTCAGGCAGATGAAGCGTTTCGATCTGCCCTGGCTGCCTACGAGAAAAAAACTGCTTTAGAATTGTGCCAACTGGCATTGGACCAGGAAGCGCCTTTTTCCAGTATTGGCGTGGCCGCGATCAACGCACTGCTCCCGATGCAGCCAGAACGATGGGTAGACCGCAACGCCGGGGAGGTGCTGGCCGAAAAAGGGAAGGGAAAACGGGTAGCCCTGGTAGGCCATTTTCCCTTTGTGCCGGAACTGCGAGAGCAAGCCGGGCACCTGGATGTTTTGGAACTGCGCCCGCGCGATGGAGACACCCCGGCAAGCGAAGCCCCCAGGGTTATTCCACAGGCGGATGTGGTGGCGATCACAAGTATGGCGTTTGTCAACGGCACCATGCCGGGATTGCTGGATTTGTGCGTACCGGAGACGTACCTGGTGATTCTGGGGCCGAGTACACCGCTTAGCCCGATCTTATTTGATAAGGGCGTTAATATGCTGTGCGGCAGTATTGTGGAAGATATTGATCCTGTTGTAGTGGGTGTGGAAAGCGGAGAGAGTTTCCGCCAGTTCAAATCTCGGGGAGTACGATTGGTGACGATTGAGCAAGTATGATCGATTTGCCGGAAGTACGCGCCTATTTGCAATCGGTAGACTTTTCTGATGTCCCTGGTTGGGAGGTCGGGCGAGATTTTGAGATTCTGCCCCTGGCCCAGGGGGAATATAATGTAAATTACCGCTTGCGGCAGGGGGAACGGGAGTGGGTTTTCCGCGTCAATCTGGATACGCAAATTGGGCGTGATGACCAGATTGTGTATGAATATGAGGCTTTGCGGCTGTTGGCCGAGATAGGCATGACGCCCAAACCGTATTTTGTGGATGATACCCGCCAGAATTTCCCCCACGGCGTGCTGCTGATGGAGTATTTGGTAGGCGAGCCGTTGGCCTACCGGCGCGACCTGGAAGCGGTGGCGCAGCTGTTTGCCCGCATCCATGAGGGCTCTCACCATTTTGGCCCCCATCATCTGATCGTGGAAGAACACCCGCTGAGCATGACCTATGAGGAATGCACCCGTTTATTACAGGTTTATTTTGAGAGTGATTTGGGTGACCGGGAAATAAAGAAGTACTTAATAGAAGTGATGGTCTGGGCAGAAACAGCCCGCCGGAAAGAGTCGTATTTTTCTTCCGATCCGTGGAACTGCATCATCAACACCGAGCTGAATTCGGGGAATTTCATTGTCAACCGGGCGGCGGATAAGATTTTCCTGGTGGATTGGGAGAAGCCGCTGTGGGGAGACCCTTCGCAAGACCTGTCGCATTTTTGTGCGCTGACCACGACCTTGTGGAAAACCGACTTCCGCATGTTGGAAGCCGACCGGCAGCGATTTTTGCAAGCCTATAAATCCTGTCTCACTGATGCACATTTACGCGATACGATCGAGGAACGCGTGCGGTTGCGCGACCCCTTCAACTGCCTGCGGGGAATTTCGTGGTCGGCAATGGCCTGGGTGTCGTACCAGAGCGGCACACATCTATTGAAAAACTCGGATACGTTTGAAAAGATGGAACAATATTTGCAAATGGATTTTTTGCGGGGTTTGTTTGACCCGCTTTTGTCGGTGAGAGGATGAGTTGGCAACACGTTGTCCAGCGGTTATAAAAAAGTGCCCCTTCGGGCACTTTTTGGTACATACCATAATGATACCTGTATCTGAAAGGGGTTTTGCCTATTCTCCCTCTCTTACATACACCTCAAGCGGCTGCTCGTAGACACAAAACTGCTCGGCCCACACGCGGTTAGGACAACGCCCAACCATATAGCTGTAATTGTTTTGTAAGTTTTTTTGCCCCACCCGCCAGTATTTTGTTTAGAAATGGCTCTTCAGCCCTCCCCAATTTGGGGAGGGTGATCGTACCTTAGAAATTTAGGGCATCAATTGGGGTGGGGCGTGATAGAAATATTCTTCTCACGCAACGTTATGCCTCGATGAAACCATATTCCCCCCTGAGCCGGATCTTCTGGGATCTTGAATGACAGATTATTCCAAATAGCGCACTTCAGCCAGCTTGTGCGGCGGTGCGGTGTGATAGATATATTTGGGGTAACCCAGGGTGAGGCTGGCGTACACTTCGCGGTCAGCGGGCAAGCCCAACAGTTCCCGAATTTCCGGCACGCGGTTGCAGGCCGGGGGGATGGTGAATAGGTTGCTTTTGAACAGTATGTGGTTGGATTCGAGGCCGCTGTTGTTAAAGATGAAAGGGATCGGTTCACCGGCATTGTAGGTCTGGAAACGGCCGCGCTCGCGGTAGTATTCAAACAGCTCATCGGCATTTATCGGCGTGTCGAAAAGCTGGATGCTGTGCAGGATATAGCTTTCCGGCGCAAAATCCCCTAAGTCTGGGGTGCCAAACGCGGCAGAGAAGATGTATCCGAAAGGGGACAGTTCTACGCCGTAGCGCGTGTGGGCGCATCCATTGCAGCGTTCTAAATCGTCGAGGGTGACTAGATAGGGCAGGATTGAAATTGGATCGGGCCAGGTGAGGGCTTGTGCGTCGTTTTGCGTCTCTGTGGGGGCTGCTCCCTGGGTGTTATCCTGGGCTTGCTCTCCGGTATCTTCGCTTTCTTCGCTTGCGGTGGCGGGCATTTCTTGCGCTGCGTCCTGGGGGCCGCGAAGTTCGGGCAGGGGGGCGGGTGTTTGGGAGAAGAAGCTGTTCAATTCATCTTGATTTTCCAGGTAGGCCGGGACGCTGTGGTACAGATAGTTGACCAGCGGACCCTGCCCGATGCGAATGAAGTCAATATCTAAAGCGGTTTGGGGTGTGGCGTCTGTGCTATCGTCAAAATATGCGGTGATGCTGACATTCCAGCGGTTGACCTGCCAATCTTCGGGCAGCGATGTGGCCCCATACATGATAAAAGCGGGGTCGTCCGGGTCGCTGACCAGGAGGTAAAGCTGGTCGCTGCCGGGGGGTAGCCACAAAATCAGGTCGTTCCACGCATCTTGGTTGGCAAGCACGGTGCCGGAGAGGGGCAGCTGGGCAAAAATGCTGTTGCCAAAATGGTCGAGGTTAAAAACGGCCCCGGCGTTGTAGGCGTTATTGGTGCAGGCGTCCAGGCCGATCGATTGGCTCTGGTTGGGGGTATCGCTGTATTCCAATCCAACCCCGTAGCAGACCTGTCCCTGGCTGGGGCGCACGCGCAGGTGGACAAAGTGGTTGGGTTCCAGCGAGTACTGCAAGCCGGCAGCGAAGAAGTGATTTTCTTTGCTCAGTTTGAGCGTGCCAGCTGAAAGCGCCGAATTGGGGCTGGTGGATGGGGACCCCTGGTTGGAAATCAGGTTCATCCAATTGAGGTCGTCTTCCGACTCAAATTCAAGATCGAGTTTTATTTTGGGTGGTTCGGGGGTTGCGGTAGGCGGTACGGGATTTTCCGACACACTGCTCTGACCGCAAGCGGTCAGGACGAAAACCAACCATATAGCTGTGATTGTGCTGAGTATTTTCCAAGGTTTCATTATTCCCAGTGGTCTCCATGATTGTATAGGTTAAGAATGGGGGGATGCGATTAACCCCTCTTGGATTTTACGGTGAGCAGGTGTTGCACTCGTGCCTTTCCTCACAAGATTTAGTGTAGCATACATTTAAAAGGCAGGGTAGAGCGGAGACCGGTAAATCGTATTCCCCCCTGTGATGGATCGCCTGGGATGGTGGATTATTCCAAATAGCGCACTTCGGCCAGCTTGTGCGGCGGAGCGGTGTGGTAGGTGTATTTGGGGTAGCCCAGGGTGAGGCTGGCGTACACTTCGCGGTCAGCGGGCAAGCCCAACAGTTCCCGAATTTCCGGCACGCGGTTGCAGGCCGGGGGGATGATGTCGTTGAAGCAGGTGCCAATCCCCAATACTTCTGCCATCAAGACGGCATGGAAGGCGGCGACCAGGCAGTTCTCTGCGGCAACAGGTTCGTTGACCGGGCTGTGGAAGAGGAGCAAGGCGGGGCAGTCCCGCAAGATTTCGTTGCTTTTGCCCTCCCGGTACCAGCGGATATACCAGTGCATGCCGGGCATGAGAAATTCTTGCAGGGTGCGCAGCTGCTTTTTGCCCGCGCTGCGGCCGATGAAGATACGGGCGATGGGGTTCTTTAGGCCGGCTTCCAGCTTTTCGTACAGTTGGTATGCCAATTCGGAAAAGGCAGCCAAGGTATCGGGGTTGTCCATCACGATCACCCCGGTGGTGGCGCGGCCGGTGCCGGTGGGGGCAGATTGGGCTGCGCCAATCATCTGGTCGATCACCGGGCGGGGGACCGGTTTGTTTTTATAGCGGCGGATTGAGCGGCGCTGACGAAAGAGGGTTTGCAGCTGGCTTTCATCTATTGAGAGTGGGTGGATGGGTTGGTAATCTTCTGTATTCAAACCTGCCACCTGGATAGCCTGATTGGGACATGCCGCGGCGCAGTGCCCGCAGGTCATACATAGGTCAATTCGTTGGGCGGAGACCTGTGTGGTTTTCTTCCCGTCAATTTTGACGGTTTCTAAAATATAGCGCGGGCAAACCTGGCCGCATACACCGCAGGCGGTACAAAGCTTTTGGTTGATTTCAACGATCATTGTGTTTCCTTTTCCGACTTATTTACTTTGTCCGGCTAACAACCCGTGAAGCCACGAGTGGGGGATGGTTTCTGCCGTGCTTTGCCAATCTACGGCGCTTTCTTGCAGGGTGAACTGCACCATCAGGCCGTCGAACACGGCAATAAATATGTTTGCCAAAGTTTGCGTATCGACCGGGTTGAATTCCCCGCTGGCAACACTTTGTTCGATCAGCTCGGTGAATAGGGCGCGCAGTTGAGCGTAGTTTTCTGCAAGTTTGTGTTGGATATCGGCATCGAACTGGGCCTGCACCCAGGCATCCATCAGCAGGGCGGCGTAGGAGGGGTAGAGGGGTGAGGTGGTAAAGCCAATCATGCTTGTGAGGGCGGCATTCAACCTTTGCCGGCCGGTAGGTGTATCTCCGCCATGGGTGGGGGATAAGCCTGTATCGGTCAGTAATTTCTCTAGCAAGGCAAGGTAGAGCACTTTCTTGCTTTTGTAATAAGTATAGATGCTTCCTTTGCTCAGCCCGGCTTCCCCAACAATATCGTCCATCGTGGTGCGGCTGTACCCGCTGCGTGCAAAGCAGGTCAGGCTGGCTTGCAGGATTTGTTTTTTACGAGCGGCAATGGTGGCGGGGGTTAGCTTGGGCATACAGAATTTGTCTCCATACAAACTGACTGGTCGGTTTGTATGTATTATACAGATGATTTCCTGTGCGTGTCAAGTAGATTGCCAGTATCCCTTATATATTCTAATTTGGATAAATTAAGTGTAAAATAATTTAAGAAAAACCTTTGAAAAGGAGTATGAGAAATGCAAAAGATCACCCCCTCATTATGGTTTGATGACCTGGCCGAAGAAGCGGCTGAATTTTATACTGCCATATTCCCCAATTCGCATATAGAGCATGTCTCTCGATATACGGCCGAAGGATTCGAGATCCACCAAAAGCCGGAAGGGAGCGCAATGACGGTTTCGTTCACGCTGGCAGGGCAGAACTTCACGGCAATCAACGGCGGCCCGCAGTTCCCTTTCACCGAGGCAGTTTCTTTTGAAATCAGCTGCGAATCGCAGGAAGAGGTAGATTATTACTGGGAAAAGTTGGGCGAGGGCGGCGACCCTGCTGCCCAACAGTGTGGTTGGTTGAAGGACAAATTCGGCCTCTCCTGGCAGATTGTGCCCACCGCCCTGGCTGAGATGATGTCGCATACGGATGGGGAGAAGGTGGCGCGCATGGTCAAGGCCATGTTGGGGATGAAGAAGCTCATTATTGCCGAATTGCGGGCCGCGATGGAGGCATGATGGTTAAAGTAATTGTGAAGCCGGATTGTGGGAATGCTCCTAAAAAGGAATTTATCAAGAATGTGATGGTTGCTTTTGTGGAAGGCGGCTTCGACTTTTTGATGAACAGTGTCACCGAGGATGTCAGCTGGCAAGTGGTGGGCCAGGAGTATTATGAGGGGAAAGCAGCTTTCGAGACAGTTTTGCAAGGCATGACCATCCAACCGGTCGAATCTCTACTGGTTGACAGCATCATCACCCACGGCCGAGAAGGTGCGGCGGCCGGCACGATCCGGTTTAAAGATGGCCGTGAATACGGCTACTGCGATGTTTACAAATTCAGCGGGGCAAAGGGAGACAAGATCAAATCGATTACATCGTATGTGATTGAACTATAAAGATTCCTCCGTTAAAGTCAGAAAAAATGATAAAGCGTATGGCTGGATAACAGCGATACGCTTTTTTTTGATCGAACGAAGTTCGATTTAATACATATGAGTGGCGCAAGGTATTCATATTTATTTGCTTCGCTTGTAGGGGAAAGGGTGTTTTCGTTCAGCGCTTGCCGATCTAAGTTTTGTATTTCAATATTGTTACAAAATTTACCATATAAATGACAAATTTTAGTGTCATAATAGAGATAATATTCTTATGCTTAACAATATTTTATAGGTGCATGTACTTATTTTCTGGATTCCCTTTTGATAGAGAATCCAGATCTCATTCCTTGGCAAATAAGTTTTGGAAGGTTTTATGTTCCAATGGCAGGAAGATATGATAATGACAGGTTTCAGGAGAATATCAAAATGAGCCGCGAGGAAAATGAAATTAAACGTCTCAATAAAGAAGTATTGGAGCTTCGTGCGCAGATTGAGGGGTTAAAAGAAGAACTTACCCAAAAAAGCTGGGAAAGACAGGACCGTTGGTGGGAAGTCCTTGAGAATATGTTTGAGGGCTGCCAGATCATCGGTTTTGATTGGCGCTATCTATATATCAATGAATCTGTTGCGGGACATGCTCAACTGCCCAGGGAGGATTTATTAGGCAAAACAATGATGGAAGTTTTTCCGGGCATTGTGGATACCAGGGTGTTTAAAGAGCTGAGGCGGTGTATGGAAAAACACACTCCCCATGTGATGGAAAATAAATTCATCTATCTGGATGGTACCTCAAGATGGTTTGAACTGCGTATTCAGCCTGTGTCCGAGGGGTTGATTATCTTTTCGGAAGATATTTCTCAGAAAAAACGAGACCAAGAAATTTTAAATGAAAATGAGGAAAAGCTCCGGCTGTTTACCGAGCATGCACCGGCTTCCTTGGCGATGTTTGATAAGGAAATGTGTTATCTTGCCGTCAGCGACCGGTGGCTTAAAAGTTACGGTTTGGAAGGACAGAATATTATCGGCCGCTCACATTATGAGATCTTCCCGGAGTCAGCAGATGAGTGGAAACAATTCCACCAGCGCGGGTTGGCTGGGGAAGCGTTCACAGTAGATGAAGATAAAATTATCCTAGAGGATGGCACATTGCTATGGCTGCATTGGGAAATTTACCCGTGGTATGCGATGGATGACAAGGTGGGCGGGATTGTTATCTTTACCGAGGACATTACTCGAAGAAAAATTGCTGAAGATCGTTTTAGAGAAAGTCAGCGTAAACTTTCCACGTTGATGAACAATCTGCCGGGTTTGGCTTATCGCTGCAAAAACGATCAGGATTGGACGATGGAGTTTGTTAGTGAGGGGTGTTTTCCATTGACTGGCTATCATGTTGAGGACATGATAGAGAATAAGAATATTGCCTTTGCAGACATTATCCACCCGGAAGATTTAGATCAGGTATGGAAAAATATCCAAATCGCTTTAGAAGAAAAATCCCATTTTCAGCTTATCTACCGGATATACACTGCGGAAAACCAAATGAAGTGGGTATGGGAACAGGGGCAAGGAGTTTTAGATGAGAATGGGGAAGTGATCGCCCTGGAGGGGTTTATTACCGACATTACCCAGGCGAAGATGGCTGAAGAAGCACTGATCCGCAGCGAGGATTTGTTGAATAGAACCGGGGAGGTGGCCAAGGTAGGGGGATGGGATGTGGACCTGGAAACTAATTTTGTTGTTTGGACGGAAACGACCAAAATGATCCATGAGGTGCCTTTGGATTACCTCCCGACTGTGGAAATGGCGCTTCAGTTTTACACACCTGAAAGCCAAGAATTACTCACCCAACGGCTGCAAGAGGCGATTGAACTTGGTAAATCTTACGACCTGGAATTGGAAATGATCACCGCCAAGGGAAATCATCTAAAGGTACGCGCGATTGGCAACCCCATTTTTGATCAGGGTAAATGCGTGCACTTGTCCGGGACGATCCAAGATATTACTGCCCAAAAAGAAGCGGAAGAAGCGCTGCGGGAGAGCGAGGAAAAATATCGTCTGTTGTTTGAAAATGCCGGTATGGGTATTGCGTATTATTCCCTGGATGGCAGAGTGCTGGAATATAACAAGATTGCCGAAGAAAATGTGGGCCTGCGAACAGAAGAAGTGGAGGGAAAATCTTTAATTGAGTTGTTTGACGAAGAATACGGTTCACTGTATTACAACCGGTTGAAAGATGTGGTTAAGACGCGTGAAACAGTGATCTACGAAGATTTTGTGGAAATCCCTACAGGTGAGAGGTGGTTCAGCTCGTCCTATACCGTGATCACAGATGCTGCCGGTAACCCTACCGGGGTACAAATAATTTCTAACGATATTACCGAACAAAAACTGGCGGCTTTGTCGCTCAAAGCAAACGAACAGCAGCTCAGGTCTCTTTCGCAACAGTTGTTAACCCTACAAGAAGATGAGCGTAAAAGACTGGCGCAAGACCTGCATGATGAAGCCGGTCAGGCGATTTCAGTCCTCAAAATATATTTAAATTTGCTGTCCAAAAAGGTAGATGGCAAGTACTCTGAACTCCAGCCGGATATTGATAAATTATCTGAGGCGATCAATACCGCCCACGATGATATCCGTGAGTTGGCGTTTTCTCTCCGCCCATCTACCCTGGACTCGTTGGGGCTAGGGGCAGCAGTGGAAAAATTGTGCCAGTTGATCTCAGAGAACAGCAAGGTAAATATTTCGGTCCAAATTGGAGAAACACCGGCATTATCCGATCAGGCAGGGATCGCGTTATACCGCATCACGCAAGAGGCATTAAATAATGTCATTATGCATGGAAAAGCGGAGAATGTGTGGGTACAGTTACAGTTTGAAGCGCAAGATGGCCGTATTTGTCTCTCAATTCGAGATGATGGGATTGGCTTTGTCCCCATTTTATTGCAGGATGTTAAAAGCGGGCTGGGCATTTTGGGGATGCGGGAACGCATGGATTCGATTGGTGGTGATTTTCAGATCACCTCGGAACCTAGAAAGGGGACTACTATTCTGGCCTGTTATCCGCTGCCAAAGTAGCGCAAAAGAAAGCCTGCTAAATTTTTCCAAAGCGAATGTGGTAGATGAACGCTTTTAGAGATATTTATAAGATGGATTGTATTTGATTTGAGATTATTGTTATAATGTTCACAACGCGTCTATTGACCGTAATTTTAAATCTGCCCTTATATAGGAAAACACGCCAATTATTATAAATTTACGCATTAGAAAATGCCTTTATGAATAAATCTCCAGACATTATTATTCCGACCAAACTCAGTCAGCCGCCTGTCAGGCAAAATTTGGTAGCCCGCCAGGAGATTTTTAAGCGGTTGTCAGAGGGAATTTCACGAAAACTGACCCTGGTTTCTGCCCCCGCGGGGTTTGGAAAAACTTCTTTAGTGAATGCCTGGCTGCAAATGCAGCTTGCGCCAGTTTCCTGGCTGTCGCTTGATAAACGCGATAATGACCTCTCTCGCTTCCTGACATATCTGGAAACATCAATCAGTTCCTCCGTACCTCTGCGGTTCAGCAGCATATTAGAAAGTGAAGGCGGGTCGGACCAATTTGCCTCCGATTCTATGCTGAAAAATATTCTGGAAAAGCTGTCAAACCAATCCGATTTCAGAATCATTGTTCTAGATGATTATCACTTGATCACTTTGCCTGCTATTCACGAGGCAATGATCTTCCTGCTGAGCAATTTACCGCAGCCCGAAATGGATGGGAAAGTGCCTGTGCGCGGGTGTCATTTTATGATCATGACCCGGTCAGACCCGCCGTTCCCGCTGGCGCGCTGGCGGGTGAGTGGAGAAGTGAATGAGGTTCGCACGGATGATTTACGCTTCTCCTTGGAAGAATCGGCGGAATTATTGAACCATAACCTCTCACTCGACCTTACCCTGGAAGATATTGCCGAGTTGAAATCTCGCGCCGAGGGGTGGGTGGCAGGGCTGCATCTGGCCGCGGTCTCCATGCAGGGGCAAGATGCCAAGTTTTGTCATCAATTTATCAACCAACTCAAAGGCAGTTATCGTTTACTGTCCGATTATCTGATCGAAGAAGTATTCTTACAGCAGCCGAAAAAGGTGCAGGATTTTTTGCTCAAATCCAGTATTCTGGAACGGATGAACGGCGAGCTGTGTGACGCAGTCTTAATGGATCATGGCAGCAAAGTGATTTTAGAGTCATTAGACCGGCACAATGTTTTTGTAGTTCCGTTGGACCACGAGCGCCAGTGGTACCGGTATCATCATTTCTTCGCCGATGTACTCTCGGAGCGTTTTAAGGCATCGGAACAGGAAGATTTTGCCCTGCTGCATGCCCGTGCAGCTCAATGGCTGCAAGATCATGGGTTTATCGAAGGTAGTGTACATCATTGGTTGTTGGCAGGTGAAGAAGATCGTGCCGATAAGTTGGTGGTAGATGTTTCTACTAAACTACTGGATACCGGGAAATTTTACGAACTGCGTACCCTCGTGGAGCTTTTCCCGGAAGAAAGCTTTAAGGATCGTCCCTGGCTGTGTGTGCTGCGTGCTTGGGTTTGTTATTTCTACCAACCAGATGAGATGGAAATGTGGTTGGTACAAGCAGAACGGATCATTGCCGAAAAGGAAGAAGATACCCAGGAAGTAAGAGAAATTCTCGGGCATGTAGCTGCACTGCGCTCGATTATACGGATCAACATGGGAAGATTAGAGGAAGCCCTGGGGATTGCTGCGGAAGGGATTGCGATCCTTCCAAAGAAAAACTTTAGTATCAGCGGCTTGCTGCTGAATGCCATGGGAATTATCTGGATGTTGAAGGGGGATTTCAAGAAATCCCTCGATTATTATATGCAGGCAAAAACCACCCTGCTGCAGGGCGGTAACTACACAGCGGCGGCCAGAGCTTTAGATCTGGCAGGCAACATTGAAGTGGAGCGGGGAAGTCTGCACCACGCGCTGAGCATCTATAAAGAAGGATATTCCTTGTCGGGGGTGGGCAAGGTGATGTATGAGTGGAACCAGTTGGATGAAGCCTTGGAAGCCTTTGAAAGAGCGTATGATTACAGCAAACGAGACGGCATCGCGGTAGAGATTTCACGATGTGTCCCCCTGGCTCGCGCTTTGGTGGAACTGGGGAAAATGGAGAAAGCTAAAAAGTTCTTTGACCGCTATGCCGAGTATATCGGCTATTCCAGCCTGACCCCGTGGCTCGATTCGGAATTGGTCGCTTTCCAGATTGAATATTTATCTGCATTAGGTGATTTCCGGGCGGTCGATTATCTGGCTTCTAACCGGGGAATTGTGCTGGATAAAGATTTTGAACCGGCCTTAGAGGCAGAATATACCGCTTATGCCTTCTCTTTCCTCAGGCGCGGTGATCTTGATGAGGTGATGCGGACAGCGCCGGTGTTGGAACAACGCATGGCACAATGGGGGCTGACCGGCAGGCAGATCAACCTGCTGGCCATCCAGGCTGCTGCCTACCAACTGGCAGGCGAAACAGACACTGCCCAGACATTGATCGCCAAAGCACTTACGTTGGGCGCTGAAGAGGGGCATATCCGTACCTTTGTTGCCCTAGGAGAACCGGTCTTAGAAGTGATTGCCGGACTTTCCCAAAATGAATTTGAGCTAGATCGCGCTTATGTGCGCGAAGTGATTGCCGCCTTCCTGAACAGTCCCAGTGGGGGGACGCTCAGCAGTCCGGTCCACCATGAATATATGGGCGACCAACCGGATCAGCAAGGGGTGCTGATTGAGCCGCTGACTTCTCGCGAATTAGAAGTGCTGCATTTGGTGGCGGCCGAACAAAATAACCAGGAAATTGCCGGTAAGTTAAATATTTCGATCAATACGGTCAAGACACATGTTTCGAATATCTTTACCAAGCTGGGGGTCAGCAACCGCCTACAGGCGGCTAACCGCGCACGTCAGTTAGATATTATCTAGTTCCTTGTAACTTTCTGAAATCATACCGGGGGGTGATGACATCTCACCCGAACTTTGTATAATGGCAATGTGTAAATTTTCACAATAATTGTCTAATATGTAAAGGAAGAGATGAAGAATAAACTACATTCCCCCCACAAACTGCTGCTGTTGATGAGCCTGATCGCAGTATTGCTCGTTAGCGGTTGTTCATCTAATTCAGCAGTTCCATCTACTTACCAGCCTGATCCCGCCGATGTAGACCTGGAAGGGTGGGCAGAAGCCTATCCCCAAATCTATGCGGACTGGGAATCTTCCATTCACGGTACTGCCTACTTGAGTGGAGATGAGAACGCCCCAACCTGTAACGACTGCCACGATGCCCCGGTTGAGGGTGAGGTGGTCAATACGGCCGAGTTTCATCTGCAAGTCCCCAACCGCTGTGCCCGCTGCCACAACGACGACGCACTGATGGCCGATTATGGGATTGCCGATGATGTGTACGAAACCTACCTAGCAGACTTCCACGGGACGACGATCCAGTATTACGCGGAAAACGACCCGACTGCGCTGCGCGACGAAGCAGTGTGCAGTGACTGCCACGACAGCCACGCCGTTTACCCGCAGGACGATGAACGTTCCAGCGTAGCGGCGGTCAATTTACAAACTACCTGTGCCAAGTGCCATGCCGGTGCCAGCGAAGCTTTCACCAGTGCATACGGACACTACCGCCCGATCCAGGACCCGGTATCAAAAGCCGATACCACCATCGTTTTCATTGTCAAACTGGCTTACCAGGCCCTGATCCCGATCACCCTGGGCGGTATGTTGGCCTACATCGGCCTGGATATCTTCTTCCGCATCAAGAAGAAAAACACCGCAGCCCCAGCGGAAGAAACCACGGAAACCCCCGAACCTGAGACAAACGAAAGTGAGGCGTCATCATGAGCAGCGTTACGACAACTTCCCCCATTCAACAAGAAGAAACCCTCATTCGTTTCGACCTCAGCCAGCGCATTCAGCACATTGTGATGATGGTTTCTTTCATCACCCTGGCGCTGACCGGCTTGCCGCAATCCTTTTCAGACGCCGGCTGGGCTAAAGCCTGGATGTCGCTGTTCGGGGGTATCGCCGGGGTGCGCAAGGTGCACCATCTGGCAGCTGTATTGATGGTCTTTGTGTTCGTCTACCACTTCATTGTGGTGATCGGCGACCTATTCAAGAAAGACACCGGACGCTGGATGCTGCCGGTCAAGCAAGACCTGACCGATGCTTCCCATGCAGTCAAGTACCTGCTGGGCAAGGTAGACAGCCCCCCGCAGTACGGGCGTTTTGACTTCCGCCAGAAGCTGGAATACTGGGCCTTGATCTGGGGGACGATCCTGATGGGGATCACCGGGTTGGTGCTCATGTTCCCGGTGGCGTTTGCCAACTTTTTGCCGGGCGAGGTGATCTATGCCGCCAAAGCGGCGCATGGGTTAGAAGCTTTGCTTGCAGTGGCATCCATTGTCAGTTGGCACATGTACAATGCGCACTTTGCGCACGGTATCTTCCCGATGGATAAGAGCATCTTCACCGGCAAGATCAGCGTGGAGCGCATGAAGGAAGAACACCCCTTGGAATACGAAGCCTTGATGTCTGCCCGAGCGGCGGAAGCACAGGCTGTTGAAGCAAGCGAACAGAGCGAAGTGGCAGAAACCACTTCGGATGAGAAATAGGGATTAGCCATGTCAAACAAACTAAAACTAATCATCGCCATTGTGTTGGTGATCGTGATGATCCCGACCATGGGCAGTGTGTATGTCAAAGATAACCTGCACAGCAGCAACTACTGCGCCGGCTGCCACGAAGATCACTACACCACCTGGGCAGCACCGGAGAGTGAATACTCCCTGGCGCACCAGCATGCCGAAATGGGTGTCTCTTGCCAGAGCTGCCACCAGCGCACAATGGGCGAGTCGGTCATGGAAGTGGTCAACTATGCGACGGGTAATTACTATTACCCCTTCCCGGAGATCGAATTGGGGATGGATACCTGCTTTGCCTGCCACGGCAGCTATGCGGAGATCATCCCGCTGACCGATCCGTTGATCACGGGGGAAGAGCGCAACCCGCACGATGGACACTGGGGTGAGCTGGAATGCGGCACATGCCACAATGCGCACCGAGATTCTGTGGATTACTGCGCGGACTGCCACAACCCGGTCACCGATATGCCCGGATGGGTAAGCGGCACAAAGTAGTATCTGAGGGGCGGTTCCCGATTGGAACCTGAAAATAGTTAGGAAATTAGAGATTAGGAAAGAATTAATATCTCTTGATACAAATTTTATAAAAATAAAGTAACGAAGGAGATTTAACAATGAAGCAAGAAGAGTTCGACAAGAAAAATTTGTCCCGCCGAGAGTTTCTCAAGGGCGCAGGGGTAAGTGTAGCCGCATTGGCAGGTAGCAGTGTGCTGACCGGCTGCAAACCGAAAGCTGCCCCTGCAGAAGGCGAAGCAACCGATACCCCCGCGGCCGGTGGAACGTACTCATTCGAGACACCCCCGGAACCGATTGCGGACAAAGATATTACCGAAACCGTGACCGCCGACGTAGTTGTGGTTGGTGCCGGTGATGCCGGCCTGGCTGCCACTTTGGCTGCGGCCGAAGCGGGTGCAAGCGTTATTTTGCTCGAAAAGAGCGCGTCTTTCAACTCGCGCGGTTTTGGCAATGGTGCGCTGGATACCAAGTACCACAAAGAACAAGGCATTGAACTGGACAAAGGCGCCATCGTCAATGACCTGGTAGAGTTTGCCGGTGCAAAAGTGGACCAGGCAAAGATCGAGTTGTGGGCCGACCACAGCGGTGAAGTGTACGACCACCTGATCGATCTGGCAACCGAAGCTGAATTACCGATCATGCTGTTCCCCGCCGGACAAGACCCAGAAGCCCGCTACTTTGAATATCCCACCTGTTTGGTCTTTGGTTCCACCATGCAGCAGGCCGACCTGCTGTCTGTGGTAGAAGCCGAAGCGATCAAGCAAGGCGCTGACATTCGCTACGAAATGACTGCTCAGCAGTTGGTGCAGGAAGATGACGGCACGGTGAGCGGTGTGATCGTTACCAATGCTGCTGGTGAATATGTCAAGTTCGTGGGAGAGAAGGGCGTTATCCTGGCAACCGGTGACTATGGTCATAACGAAGAAATGATGGATAAGTGGTGTTCCTGGGCAAAGAACGTAGACATGAATGTGTACGTGCCCGCAGTGAACACCGGCGACGGCCACAAGATGGGTTTGTGGGCCGGCGGCCAGATGGAAATTGGCCCGCATGCACCCATGATCCACACCTTGGGCGGCGGTACCTTCTCCATGAACCCGGTGCTGCGCGTGAACGGCAAGGGCTTGCGCTACGAGAACGAAGACATCCCGAACCCCTATATCTGCAACAGCCGTCTGCGCCAACCGGGCAACGTTGCTTACGCAATTTTTGACTCCAACTACGCAGAATATATCCCGAACACCATCCCCGGCTTTGCCCGCACCACGGCCGTCTCCGAAATGACCGCCGAAACGCTGGCATCTGAAGTGGAAAGCGGCGCAGTGCTGAAAGCCGATACCCTGGAAGATTTGGCCGAGCAGATGGGTGTACCGGCAGACAACTTTGTTGCCACCGTAGAACGCTACACCGAGTTGGCCTTGGCCGGCGAGGACGAAGATTTCCATAAGAATCCCCGCATGATGGCTGCCATCAACCAGGCACCGTTCTATGCCTCCAAGGTATTCGCCGTACTGCTGGTCACCCTGGGCGGTTTCCGCACCAACACAGACCTGCAAGTTTTGGACGACAACTTTGATGTGATCCCCGGCCTGTACGCTGCTGGGAATGTCTCCGGCGGTTTCTACGCCAACGACTACCCGGTTTTGGCTGCCGGTCTGAGCCACGGCCGCTGCATCACCGAAGGGTACCTGGCAGGAAAGCACGCTGCCAACGCATAAATAAAACATACTGAAAGTGCTGCGAGCACTAACATTAACACTTTGACACAAGACAGTGCCCGGTACATTGAGAAAAGAACGTGCCGGGCACTGTCGACAAAGCAGATGAGGGAAAAGGTAAGAGAGAGAAAATCTCCTGGAGAATGAAGAGGAATTATGACAATGGGGAAGGCCTGTTAACTATGGGTTGCTAAATGCTGTGTCAGGTTTAGCCTGGTATGATGCCAGGCTAAATTAAACGTTCAATCTTTTTACACAAGGAGAAAAAAAGAATGAGTACAGAAGATAAGCACAAGAAAGACCTGTCCCGTCGAGAGTTTTTGAAGGGTGCAGGGCTCGGTGTGGCAGCGATCGCGGGAGGAAGCGTACTCTCCGGCTGCAAACCGAAAGCAGCATCAGAGGGGGAAGCCGAGGAACAAGCATCAACTGGATTTTCATTTGAAACGCCGCCAGAGCCAATTGCAGAAAAAGAGATTACCGACACCGTTACCGCAGATGTAGTTGTGATTGGAGCCGGGGTTGCCGGCGTAATGGCGGCCATGTCAGCCGCGCAAGCCGGTGCCAGCACCGTACTGCTCGAAAAATCTGAAACCTACAATGCCCGCGGCGGCCACAACGCTGCTTTGGGCAGCAAGCTGCAAAAAGCCAATGGGATTGATTACGACCCGAACGAAGTGATCAACGCCCTTGTTCGCTGGTCTGGACACAAAGTAGACCAACGCTTGCTGATGTTGTGGGCCAACAATGTGAATGAAACCATTGACCTGATGATTGACATGGCTGAAGCAGAAGGCATGGAAGTGATCCTGTGGGGTAATGATGTGCCCGATGCCGCTTACCCGGAATACAAGACTGTGCACATGTTCGGCGGTATGGACGAGAAAAATGTGACCATGCTGTGTGAAAAAGCGTTCCTGGAGGCCGGCGGGGAAGTGTACTACTCAACCCCTGCTGCACAGCTGGAACGGGAAGACGGCGGCCGTGTCACCGGCGTGATCGCCGGCGAACCTGGCGCTTACACGCGCTTTGTTGCCAACAAGGGTGTGATCTTATGCACCGGCGACTACGGCAATGACCCCGAGTTGGTTGCCCGTTACTGCCCCAAAGCTGCTGATGTAGACATGAATGTGTACGCACCGCAGGTTAACACCGGCGATGGGCACAAGATGGGTATGTGGATTGGCGCCGCCATGCAAGAAGAAGACCCGGCCGCGACTGTGATGCATAACTTGGGTGCCTTGAGCCTGACTTCCAACCCCTTCTTGCGGGTGAACGGGGTGGGCGAACGCTACGAAAACGAAGATGTACCGCTTACCTACATGGTCAACAAGATCCAACTGCTGCCCGACAACACCGCCTATACTGTCTTCGACAGCACCTACGGCGACGAACTGGCCAACTTTACGCCCAGCTTTGCGCGTGTGACCGCCATGAGCGACAGTGTGCAGGAAGAACTGGATGCAGCTGTTGAAGCCGGCACGACCGTCTTCAAAGCCGATACAATCGAAGAATTGGCCGAAAAACTCAACGTCCCCGCCGCCAACCTTAAAGCCACTGTTGACCGCTACAATGAACTGGCTGCCAATGGTGAGGATGTCGACTTCGGTAAAGACCCCAGCATCCTGACCCCGATTGATACTGCCCCGTTCTACGGCGCACGCATCACGGTTGCCCTCCTGGTGGTTTTGGGTGGTTTGAACACCAACACCAACCTGGAAGTGCTGGATACAGAAGGGAATGTGATCCCCGGTCTGTATGCTGCCGGCAACACAGTGGGCAACTTCTTTGCCAACGATTATCCGGTCATCGTCCCCGGCCTGAGCCACAGCCGCGCTTTGGTATTCGGCCGCCTGGCCGGTCAGACCGCTGCAAACGCCTAAACTCCTGTTTTCTTCTTTCCAGGATAGGTAACTAAACCTTTGCCCCTCGCAGATATGTTGATGTGCGGGGGGCAAAAACCTTAACTTTGTGGTTTATAGTACAATTGGTTTGATCGACCAATTAGGAAAGGGTTTTGATCGAAAGTATGGGATAGTCTGCGGCTCACAACATAGAAAAAATGCTGAACAGATTTCCGGATATGATTATTCCCACCAAGTTGAATCAGCCGCTTGTCAGGGCGGACTTGGTGACGCGCACCAATTTGGATGAACGCTTGCGCGAAGGGCTGACAAAAAAACTGACCCTTGTATCTGCCCCGGCCGGATTTGGTAAGACAACCCTGATCTCGGCCTGGCTGAACCATTTACCTTATCAGGCTTCCTGGTTATCGTTAGATCAACGGGATAACAATTTTTCTCGTTTCCTGGCTTACTTGGAGATTTCGTTAAATCCTTTCCGGTCAAACAAAGAATGTTTGTACGAAAACTTCACGTCTGCCGACCACCAATATACCGAACAGTTTCTTGAGAAAGCCCTGCAGAAGATGGCAAACCAACGGCCTTTCCGCCTGTTGGTGCTGGACGATTACCATTTAATCACCAATCAAAAGGTACACAATACCCTCGTCTTCCTGCTCAACAATCTTCCCTTGCCCGATCCTTCTTTCAAGGGCGGAGGGAAAGGGTGTCATGTGGTGTTGCTCACTCGCTCAGATCCGCCTTTCCCGGTGGCGCGCTGGCGGGTGCATCATCAGGTCAACGAGATTAGAACGGATGACCTGCGCTTTTCTTTGGAAGAAACTGCCCAACTTTTCAATCATTCGATGCAGTTAGGGCTTTCTTTAGAAGATGTCGCCGAATTGAAATCGCGTGCCGAGGGGTGGGTGGCCGGTTTGCAGCTGGCCGGGGTTTCCCTGCAGGGTCAAAAACCGCGCAACCACCATCATTTCATCAGCCAGATCAAGGGGAGTTACCGCCTGCTGGCCGACTTTTTGATCGAAGAAGTCTACTTACAGCAAACGCCGGAGATCCAAGATTTCCTCCTGAAGACCAGTATTTTAGATCGGATGAACGGCGAGTTGTGCGATGCATTGCTGCAAAGTTTTGGCGGGAACAAAATCCTGACTTTTTTAGAGCGCAACAATGTCTTTGTAGTCCCATTAGACCACGACCGTCATTGGTACCGCTATCATCACTTTTTTGCCGAGGTGCTTGCCGACCGCCTGAAAGCGATCCAGGATGAAGAGTATAAACAACTCCATATCCGAGCGGCGCAGTGGCTGGAAGAACATGAATTTATAGAAGATAGTGTGCGCCACTGGCTGCAAGCCAAAGACTACCAACATGCCTCTAGCCTGATCGTCAGGACGGCCTCTAAATTGTTGGATCAGGGTAAGTTTTATATTCTGCGCAGCCTGGTGGAATTGTTCCCCGAAGAATCCTTCCAGCGGTCTCCCTGGTTGAGCATTTACCGCTCCTGGACTTGTTTTATGCTGGAACCTGCTGAAATGGAGACCTGGTTGATGTCCTCTGAACGGGTGATTGACAGCATGATCGAGGAAGGCGAGACGGATACGGATGAGATCAATGAAATGCTGGGCAATATTGCCGCTATCCGCGCTCTGGCAGCCGTGCGGCAGGGAGATTTGGAAAAGACCCTGTCGTTAGCGCCTTATGCCCTGGCACTTCTGCCTGAAAAAGCGATCAAAGTGCGCGGCCTGGTGTTCAACGCCATCGGCACCAGCTGTATGTTGAAAGGCGAGCAGGAGAAAGCGCTGGAGCATTTCATGGAAGCCAAAACCATCCTGCGCAAGGGCGGTAATTTTGGCGGGTCGGCAGATGCGCTCAGTTTTGCCGGAGAAATTCAGCTGGACCGGGGAGAGCTGCGTCTTGCTTTAGACACCTTCAAAGAAGCCATTTCGTTGGAGAAGTACCATTCCGGCGGGGAACCTTGTTATGTCAGCCAGGCGTATAGTGGGGTGGGGCAAATTTTGTTTGAGTGGAATCAACTGGATGAGGCATTTTGGAACTTCCAAAACGGCTATCAATACAGCGGGCGGATGGGGGTTTCTAACCAGATTTCTTGTGCCATCCCGATGGTGGCAGCCTGGTTGGAGTTGGGCCAATTGGATAAAGCCGAAGAAGTCTTGAGCCAGTACAGCGGGTATATTGGGCATACTTCGCTCACCCCGTGGGTAGACTCGCGGCTGGTTGCCACCCAAATCCATTTTCTGGCTGCTCAAGCAGATTTTCGCGAGATCGACCATTTGATCCGCTACCGGGGAATCGATTTAGGGGAACATTTTACCCTGACGCGGGAACCGGAATACACCGCGGTAGCGCTGTCTTACTTGATGCGCGGCAATATGAAACAGGCGGTCAACCTCTCGACGCGCCTGGAGGGACGCGTGGGGGCATTGGGCAGCACAGGCCGTCAAATCCGGCTGTTGGCGATCTTGGCGGCTTCTCTCAGTTTGCTCGGCCAGCAAAAGGCCGCACTGAAAAAGGTTGCCAGAGCTTTCAAACTGGCAGGCAGCGAAGGGTTTATCCGCAGCTTTGTGGCTATGGGGGAACCGATGCTGTCTCTGATTGCCGAATTAGCCGATTCGGAATTTGTGGAAACTTACCGGCTCGACAAGGCTTACCTGGGCGAGGTGGTGTCTGCTTTCATCGCTGGCGAAGATGGCAGTGCCTTTTACAACCCGCTGCGTACCGAACCAGCCCGCGCGATGGGGAATATGCCGGGACTAATTATGGAGCCATTGACCGAACGCGAGTTGGAAGTTTTGCAGCTGCTTGCCGCCGAGAAAAACAACCGAGAAATTGCCAGCCGGTTGAGCATTTCGATCAATACGGTCAAGACGCATATCGCCAATATTTACAGCAAGCTGGGGGTCAGCAACCGGTTACAGGCCGCTAACCGGGTTCGGCAGCTTAAAATTTTCTAAAATAAGTCCTCTATCAGACCATTGAATCAAATCATACCGGGGGGTGATGACATCTCATCCTGCTTATCCGTATGCTAAGAATGTGGATATTTTCACAATCTGAATACATTTAACCAAGGAAAATATGAGAAGAAAAAGACAAAAATATTCGATAGGCCCGGTACGTACGCTCTGTATCTGGGTCTTGCTGCTCGCCAGCGGATGTTCTAGTGTTGGCGATCTGGCGGTTGCATACCAGCCTGATCCCGCCGATGTAGACCTGGAAGGGTGGGCAGAAGCCTATCCCCAAATCTATGCGGACTGGGAATCTTCCATTCACGGTACTGCCTACCTGAGTGGAGATGAGAACGCCCCGACCTGTAATGACTGCCACGATGCCCCGGTTGAGGGTGAGGTGGTCAATACGGCCGAGTTTCATCTGCAAGTCCCCAACCGCTGTGCCCGCTGCCACAACGACGACGCACTGATGGCCGAGTATGGGATTGCTGATGATGTGTACGAAACCTACCTGGCAGACTTCCACGGGACGACGATCCAGTATTACGCGGAAAACGACCCGACTGCGCTGCGCGACGAAGCAGTGTGCAGTGACTGCCACGACAGCCACGCCGTTTACCCGCAGGACGATGAACGTTCCAGCGTAGCGGCGGTCAATTTACAAACTACCTGTGCCAAGTGCCATGCCGGTGCCAGCGAAGCTTTCACCAGTGCATACGGACACTACCGCCCGATCCAGGACCCGGTATCAAAAGCCGATACCACCATCGTTTTCATTGTCAAACTGGCTTACCAGGCCCTGATCCCGATCACCCTGGGCGGTATGTTGGCCTACATCGGCCTGGACATCTTCTTCCGCATCAAGCGCAAGAACGCCAAGCAAAACACCGAACCCGAAACTGACGAAAGCGAGGCGCAGTCATGACCCATTCAACTTCCACACCAATGCCGCAGGAAGAAACCATGATCCGTTTCGACCTCAGCCAGCGCATTCAGCACATTGTGATGATGGTTTCCTTCATCACCCTGGCGCTGACCGGCTTGCCGCAATCCTTTTCAGACGCCGGCTGGGCCAAAGCCTGGATGTCGCTGTTCGGGGGTATCGCCGGGGTGCGCAAGGTGCACCATCTGGCAGCTGTATTGATGATCTTCGTGTTCGTCTACCACTTCATTGTGGTGATCGGTGACCTGTTCAAGAAAGACACCGGACGCTGGATGCTGCCGGTCAAGCAAGACCTGACCGATGCTTCCCATGCGGTCAAATACCTGCTGGGCAAAGTGGACAGCCCCCCGCAGTACGGGCGTTTTGACTTCCGCCAGAAGCTGGAATATTGGGCCTTGATCTGGGGGACGATCCTGATGGGGATCACCGGGTTGGTGTTGATGTTCCCGGTGGCGTTTGCCAACTTTTTGCCGGGCGAGGTGATCTATGCCGCCAAAGCAGCGCATGGGTTGGAAGCACTCCTGGCAGTGGCATCCATTGTCAGCTGGCACATGTACAATGCGCACTTTGCGCACGGTATCTTCCCGATGGATAAGAGCATCTTCACCGGCAAGATCAGCGTAGAGCGCATGAAGGAAGAACATCCTTTGGAATACGAAGCCTTGATGGCGGCACAGACGACAGCCCGCACCGAAACAGAAGAATAGGAGCCAGCCATGTCAAACAAACTAAAACTAATCATCGCCATTGTGTTGGTGATCGTGATGATCCCGACCATGGGCAGTGTGTATGTCAAAGACAGCTTGCACAGCACCAATTACTGTGCCGGCTGCCACGAAGATCACTACACCACCTGGGCAGCACCGGAGAGTGAATACTCCCTGGCGCACCAGCATGCCGAAATGGGTGTCTCTTGCCAGAGCTGCCACCAGCGCACAATGGGTGAGTCGGTCATGGAAGTGGTCAACTATACCACCGGTAATTACTATTACCCCTTCCCGGAGATCGAATTGGGGATGGATACCTGTTTTGCCTGCCACGGCAGCTATGCGGAGATCATCCCGCTGACCGATCCGTTGATCACGGGGGAAGAGCGCAATCCGCACGATGGACACTGGGGTGAGCTGGAATGCGGCACGTGCCATAAAATGCACCGCGACTCGATTGATTACTGCGCCAGCTGCCATAACTCGGTCACCGATGCGCCGGGGTGGACGAAGCCAAGCCCATAGGGTATGACCGCGATTTAAGTAAGCAAGGAAAATGAAGAGTTTTCTGGGAAAGTTTTATTCCCTCAAACTCGGAGTGAATAATCAAAAGTTCAAGGAGAAAAAAGAATGAGTACAGAAGAAAAAAACAAGAAAATGCTGTCTCGCCGTGAATTCCTCAAAGGAGCCGGCATCAGCGTGGCTGCTATCGCTGGCAGCAGTGTGTTGTCCGGCTGCAAGCCAAAAACCGCACCGGCAGAAGATGCCGCTGCGGATGGCGCAGTAGAAAGCGGCGCAGCATCCTATTCGTTTGAAACCCCGCCAGACCCGATTGCCAAAAAAGACATCAAAGACACCAAATCGGCAGACGTAGTTGTGTTGGGCGCAGGAATTTCTGGCCTGTGCGCAGCCTATGCAGCCGCCGAAAAGGGCGCCAGCGTGATCGTTTTGGAGAAGCGTGAAACCTTTACTTTCCACGGGATGGACAACGGTGTGATCGGCGACCGCCTGCATAAAGCCGAAGGTTTGGATGTGCCCAAAGACCAGGCGATGGCCGATATTATGCGCTTCGGCGGCTACCGCCAGAACCCCCGCGTGGTGTCCTTGTGGGCCAATGAGAGCGGCCGGGTGATGGATCGCTTGTTGGATATGGCCGATGAGGCTGGCTTTACTTACATCGTGGATAATGATGTCAAAGAGCATTTCCCCTACAAAGAATTTGCCACTTCCATCCAATTCCAACCGGCTCGCCAGGCTACCCTGGTACCGATGCTGGAAGGCAATGTGCGCGGCATGGGCGTCGAAATTTTATACGATACCCCCGCACGTCAGCTGCTGCGTGGCGATGATGGTAAGGTGACCGGTGTGGTCGCCGAAACCGAAGACGGCTACCTCCAGGTAGATGCCAGCAAGGGCGTGATCATCTGCACCGGCGGGTACGGCAGCAACCAGGAAATGCTGGCGAAGTATGCCCCCCGCGCTACCAAGATCGTTAACAACCAATACGCTGAACAGAGCAATACCGGCGACGGTATCTTGATGGGGATGTGGGTTGGCGGCGCCAAGCAGGAAAGCTCCTGCCCGATGTTGTGGGACGGACATATCCCTGGGATTGGCGGCATGCATATGACCCTTGCCCGCCAGCCGTGGCTGTATGTGAATGTTTTGGGCGAACGCTATGCCAACGAAGATGCTCCCTTTGGCTACACAGCCAACCAGGACATCATGCAGCCGACCAGCATGAAGTGGGCGGTGTGGGATGCCAAATGGGAAACCGATGTGCACCAGCTGCATGGTACGGTTTGTGAAGCAATGCGCCCGCCGTTCTGGACAGAAGATAGTTACCAGGACTATATGGACAGAGGCGTGATTGTGGAAGCCGACACCCTGGAAGAACTGGCCGAGGTGATGGAAGTGCCGGTAGACGCCTTGATGGCGACGGTTGCCCGCTACAACGAACTCTACGAGATGGGTGAGGATGTAGACTTTGGGAAAGACCCCGCCAAACTGACCTCGATTGTAGAAGGTCCCTTCGGTGCTGCCAAAGTCGGCGCCGGGATTTTGGTCACAGTCGATGGCCTGCGCATCAACACCGATCTGCAAGTGTTGGACACGGAAGGACAACCGATCCCTGGCTTGTACGCCGCCGGGAATGCCTCTGGTGACTTCTTTGCCCAAGACTACCCGATTGACCTGCACGGCCTCAGCCACGGGCGTGCCCTCACCTTTGGCTGGTTAGCCGGAGAAAAGGCTGCGGAAGCATAAGAATTTTCTTTTCCTTTGATTGAAGTTTCATCAACACATTTCCCCTCTTTCGAATGTTGAAAGGGGGGAAATTGTGTATATGCGGTTACAATTATTCCTGGAAAAACATTACCTAAAGAGGAATCTGCCATGACCAAACCGACCGATCTGCTGCTCAAAGATTTTCGCCCCCAACCCAAGCTGGTAGTGCCGCAAACCAGGGTGGAAAAACCGCGTTTTCCCGTATTCGATGCCCATAACCATTTAGGAGACCTGTTTGGCGGCGGCTGGATCAACCGGCCGGTCAGCCAGCTGCTGGATGTGCTGGATGAGGCCGATGTGCAGTATCTGGTAGACCTGGATGGCGGGTGGGGGGAAGATGTGCTCGAAAAGCACTTGGCGGTCTTGAAAGCTGCTGCCCCGGATCGCTTCATCGTTTTCGGTGGGGTAGACTGGGCGCGCTGGCCGGAGCAGGGGGCGGTCTTTGGCGAATGGGCGGCCAAACGGCTACACGTGCAGGCGCAGCGGGGGGCAGAAGGGTTGAAAATTTGGAAGCCGTTTGGGTTATCGATGACCGATGACCAGGGCGTGCTGGCCCGCCTGGATGACGAACGTCTGGCGCCGATCTGGGAGACGGCTGCCGAGCTGGGTTTGCCGGTAATCATCCATGTGGCCGACCCGGTGGCTTTCTTTGACCCCCTGGATGCCAATAACGAACGCTGGGACGAACTCAATGCCCATCCCGATTGGCATTTTCCATCTCCGCCGTACCCGCCCTTTATGGAGATCATGAACCAACTTGCCAGCCTGGTGATAAGCCACCCGCAGACGACTTTCATCGGGGCGCATGTGGGCTGTTACTCGGAGAACCTGGCCTGGGTCGGCAGTTTGCTGGAGCGGGCGCCGAATTTCTATGTCGATATCAGCGCACGGATTGCGGAGTTGGGGCGGCAGCCGTACTCCGCCCGCAAATTCTTCCTCAAGTATACCGACCGCATTTTGTTTGGCACCGACCTACCCGCCGATGTGGAGATGTACCGTTTGTATTACCGTTTCTTAGAGAGCGAAGATGAATATTTTAACTATTCGTTGGAAGACCTGCCGCCGCAAGGGCGCTGGCAAATCTACGGCCTGCATTTGCCGGAGGATGTGCTGCAAAAGGTCTACAATTTGAATGCCAAGAGGATTTTTAAGAAAGATTAACCTGACTGAATAATCCATATTTCGTTGATTGGACTCTATTTAATCCGAGACCGCCGGTGAATCCCGGCGGTTTTTTTGACTCAGGGGAATAAGTATGTTAAGATATTGTTACCGATAACGTTAGCGATAACATAACTATCTAATACCATTAAATACCCATATTTCACCTTCGATAACCGGAGAGACCGTGCGGGTGGATGGGGTTTGCTGGATCAGCTTTGAGAGACCTAAAGGACAGTGACGGATAGATGAAGGCGCTTAAACTGCATGGCATTCAAGATTTAAAGTTAGAGGAAGCAGAGAAACCTACTCCTGCCCCTGGTGAGGCTTTGGTCCGGGTGACCGCGGTTGGAATTTGCGGCTCTGACCTGCATTGGTTTGCGGATGGCTCGACCGGGGATGGCGGAATCACCCAGCCTTTTGTATTGGGGCACGAGTTTGCCGGAGTGGTGGAACAGGGGGAAAAACGCGGGATGCGCGTGGCGGTTGACCCGCATATCCCTTGCGGCACATGTGAATTTTGTTTGGAAGGCAATCCCAACTTGTGTGTAGATCATACTTTTGCCGGGCAAGCCCCGCAGGACGGCGCTCTGCGCACTTACCTGACCTGGCCGGAAGAAAACCTGCACCCGCTGCCCGATTCAATCTCGGATCAGGGGGGCGCGATGTTAGAGCCTTTGGGAGTAGCCATCCATACGGTCGATTTGGGAAAACTGCGCGTGGGGATGACGGTGGGCGTTTTTGGCTGTGGGCCGATTGGGCTGTTGGTGTTGCAGTTGGCGCGGCTGGCCGGGGCGGCGGCTGTGTTTGCCACCGATCGTCTGCCGCACCGCCTGGAAGCGGCGAAAGCGTATGGGGCAGAGGAGACCTTTTTAGTTGGGCACACAGAAGAAAGCCGGGAAATCCTGGCGCGCACGGGCGGCCGGGGATTGGATGTGTGCTTTGAGGTGGCGGGCGACAACCTCGCGGTAGAAGCTGCGGTGAAGGCCTGCAAGCCGGGGGGACGGGTTGTATTGTGCGGCATTCCGGCAGACAACCGCACCAGTTTCACGGCTTCGACTGCCCGGCGCAAGGGACTGACCATCAAAATGGTGCGGCGGATGAAACACACCTATCCTCGGGCGATTGCCCTGGTGGAAAGCGGGCAGATTGATGTGGATGGGTTGGTTTCTCATACCTTCGCCTTAGAGGAATTTGAGCAGGCGTTTGAGGTTGCTGAAAAGCGAGAAGGATTGAAAGTGGTTGTAAAACCTTAGTTCTTGGTTGGAGGAAGAGATGAGTAGTACAAAATATGCAATCGGTGTAGATTTTGGCACGTTGTCTGGGCGGGCAGTGATCGTGAATGTGTCGGACGGGAAAGAACTGGCCACCGCGGTGCATGAATATGCCAATGGGGTGATTGATGAGGTTTTGCCGGAAAGCGGGGTCACACTGGAGCCGGATTGGGCTTTACAAGACCCTAATGATTATCTGGAAGTTTTCAAGCACACCATCCCGGCGGTATTGGCACAAAGCGGGGTAGCCCCAGAAGATGTGATCGGGATTGGGATCGACTTTACCGCCTGCACCATGCTGCCGACCAAGGCGGATGGCACCCCGCTGTGTTTCTTGCCCGAATGGCGGGCGCGGCCGCATGCCTGGGTGAAGTTGTGGAAACACCATGCCGCCCAGCCGGAGGCCAATCAATTAAACGAAACTGCCTATGCCAGCGGGTTTGGCGATATTTTAGACCGCTATGGGGGCAAGATCAGCTCGGAGTGGTTTTTTCCCAAAGCCTGGCAGATACTCAATGAAGCCCCCGACGTATACCAGGCAGCCGACCGCTTGATCGAAGCAGCAGACTGGGTGGTGTGGCAGCTCACCGGGGTGGAAACGCGCAATTCCTGCACCGCAGGCTACAAAGCGATGTGGTCAAAAGAGCAAGGATTCCCGCCCAAGGCGTTCTTCAAAGCCTTAGACCCCGGCCTGGAAAATATTGTGGACGAAAAAATGATGCGGGAGATTTCTCCGCTGGGTGCAAAGGCGGGCGGGCTAACTGAAGAAGCGGCGGCATGGACGGGATTGAAAGCGGGCACGGCGGTGGCGGTGGCCAATGTGGATGCGCATGTAGCCGTTCCGGCCGCCACGGTTACCCAGACGGGGCGTATGGTAATGATCATGGGTACCAGCATTTGCCACATGGTGGTGGGAGAACAGGAAGAAATTGTGCCCGGTATGTGCGGCGTGGTAGAGGATGGCATTCTCCCCGGTTTGCCGGGGTTCGAAGCCGGGCAGTCGTGCGTGGGTGATCACTTCCAATGGTTTGTGGAAAACGCGGTGCCGGCCGCGTATGAAAAGGAAGCCGCCGCGCAGGGCATCTCTGTGCATGAATTATTAGAAGCCAAGGCCGCGGCCCAACTGCCGGGCGAACATGGTTTGCTCGCCCTGGATTGGTGGAACGGCAACCGCAGTGTGTTGGTGGATGTGGACTTGACCGGTTTGCTATTGGGGGCTACTTTGCTGACCAAGGCCGAGGATATTTACCGCGCTTTGATCGAAGCGACCGCTTACGGCACGCGCCTGATCGTGGAGACATTTGAGCAGAACGGCGTGCCGGTCAATGAATTGATTGCCACCGGCGGGCTGCCCGACCGCAACAAGCTGTTGATGCAAATTTATTCGGATGTCACCGGTTTGCCGATCTACATTCCAGAAGCGACCCAAATTGGCGCACTGGGTTCGGCCATGCACGGAGCTGTGGCTGCCGGGGAGGCAGCCGGCGGGTATGACGATATTGTGGATGCCAGCGTGCATATGGCCCGCCTGCGAGAAGAATATTACGAACCAAACTCGCACAATAAGGCGATCTACGACCGTTTGTTTGAGGAGTATAAGCGTCTGCATGATTATTTTGGGCGGGGCGACAACGATGTGATGAAGCGCTTAAAAGCGCTTAGAGCAGAGGTACTCGCTACCAAAAAGGAGCGGTAAGATGCTGGAAAAAATTCGTGAGGAACTTGTTGTTCTCAACCAGGCTTTAGAAACCTACGGGCTGGTGGTATGGACCAGCGGGAATGTCAGCATGCGGGATGTGGAGAGCGGTTTGGTGGCGATCAAGCCTTCCGGGTTGATGTTCCCTGACCTGACCCCGGAAAGCATGGTGGTGGTGGATTTGGACGGGCATGTGGTGGAAGGTGAGTTGAAACCTTCTTCCGATACAGCCAGCCACCTGTATATCTACCGCCATATGGAAGAAGTTAACAGCGTGGTGCATACCCACTCGAACTACGCCAGCGCTTTTGCCGCCAACAATATGCCTATTCCGCCGATCCTGACGGCTATTGGGGATGAGTTTGGCGGGCCGGTGCCGTGCGGCGGGTTCGCCCTCATCGGGGGGGAGGAAATCGGCAAGGTAGTGGTGGAGGCGATTGGGCGCAGCCCGGCGGTACTGCTCAAGAATCACGGTGTGTTTACGGTGGGGAAAAGCGGCAAAGCAGCCCTCAAAGCGGCCGTGATGGTGGAAGATGTGGCAAAAACCGCCTGGTTGGCCCTGGGGCTGGGGCAGCCTGACCAAATTTCCCCTGAAGATATTGAGAAACTGAATGACCGCTACTTGAATGTATATGGTCAGCAGTAAGCAGGACACAGACGACAAAGACCGGTAATAGAGGAGATGGATATGTTCGATTTTGATAAAAAAGAAATCTGGTTTGTGACGGGCAGCCAACATTTGTACGGCCCCGGGCCATTGAAGCAGGTCGCGGAAGATTCGGCAGTGATTGCCGCCGCGCTGTCGGACGCCGAGCAGCTGCCGGTGAAGGTGGTTTTCAAGCCGGTGGTCACCCGGCCGGATGAGGTGCGCCAGCTGTGCCTGGAAGCCAATAATGCGCCAGACTGCATCGGATTGATTACCTGGATGCACACCTTCTCCCCTGCCAAGATGTGGATCGCGGGGTTAAGCGTGCTGAACAAGCCTTTTGTGCATCTGCATACCCAATTCAACCGTGATATTCCCTGGGACAGCATTGACATGGATTACATGAACCTGAACCAGTCAGCGCACGGCGGGCGGGAGTTTGGTTTTATCGGCTCACGCATGCGCCTGAACCGCAAAGTGGTGGTGGGGTACTGGAAAGACCCGGCGGTGCTGGCGGAGTTGGGCGTGTGGGCGCGGGCCGCGCTGGCCTGGGCGGATGCCCAGCAGCTTAAAGTGGCTCGCATTGGGGACAATATGCGCGAGGTGGCCGTGACGGAAGGGGATAAGGTCTCGGCACAAATACAGCTTGGCTACAGCGTGAACGGCTATGGATTGGGGGATGTGGTTGCTTTTGTGGATCAGGTGAGTGACGCAGAAGCCGAGCGGCTGATGCGGGAATACGACGAGAGTTATACCGTGCAGCCAGATTTACAGCCGGGCGGCGCCCGCCGGGGAGAATTGAAAGAGGCGGCCAAGATCGAGCTTGGTTTGCGTGCTTTCTTAGATCAGGGCGGCTTCAAAGCCTTCACCACTACCTTTGAAAACTTGCACGGCCTGGTGCAGCTGCCCGGCCTTTCGGTGCAGCGGCTGATGAACGATGGCTATGGATTTGGTGCCGAAGGCGATTGGAAAACAGCAGCTTTGCTGCGGGCAATGAAAGTGATGGCGGTAGGATTAAAGGGTGGTACCTCTTTCATG
The DNA here is from genome assembly GCA_963675375.2 of Anaerolineales bacterium. Classification (GTDB taxonomy): domain Bacteria; phylum Chloroflexota; class Anaerolineae; order Anaerolineales; family UBA11579; genus UBA11579. The sequence continues at coordinate 1,692,313 of OY776212.2, forward strand.
GAAGACTACACCTATCACATGGAGCCGGGGAATAACCTGGTGCTGGGGGCGCACATGCTGGAAATCTGCGAATCGATTGCGGCCGGTAAGCCCTCGTTAGAGATGCACCCGCTGGGAATTGGCGGGAAAGCCGACCCGGCCAGGCTGGTGTTCAATGTGTCCGCCGGCCCGGCGATCAATGCCTCGGTCATTGACCTGGGCGACCGTTTCCGCATGCTGGTCAATGAAGTAGATGTGATCGACCCGCCGCAAGATTTGCCCAAACTCCCCGTGGCGCGGGCAGTGTGGAAGCCGCGGCCCGATTTGAAGGTGGGGGCAGGCGCGTGGATATTGGGCGGGGGAGCGCACCATACCGGGTTCAGCATGGCGCTGACCAGCGACTATATGCAGGATTTTGCCGAAATGGCCGGGATTGAGCTGGTGATGATTGATGCCGATACGACCATTCGGGAATTCAAGCAGGAATTAAATTGGAATGAAGTCTTCTTTTCCCTCCATTAGTAAGTTGTAGTACCTGTATCAGCAAAAAGAGCCTTTTTATCAAGGCTCTTTTTGTTTAATCGAAATGTGTATCTTTTTCTCTTACCAGTAGTGATGCACCAGCGGCTTGATCTTTTCGGTGTAAATCGCTTTGATCGCCTGCATGGTTTCAGGTGAAATTTCCGGCAGGTCGGCAGCGGCGGTATTGTCTTCCACCTGGCTGGGGCGTTTTGCGCCGGGGATCACGCAGCTGACTGCCGGGTGCATCAAAATCCAGCGCAGGGCGAATTGTGCCATTGTCCAGCCTGCGGGGAGCAGCTGCTTCAGTTCTTCCACCGCTTCCAGCCCGGTTTTGTAATCTACCCCGGAGAATGTCTCGCCGCGGTCAAATGCTTCGCCGTGGCGGTTGAACTTGCGGTGGTCGTCCTGCTCAAATTCGGTGTCCAGGCTCATTTTGCCGGTCAGCATCCCGGAGGATAGGGGCACGCGTGCCAGGATGGCAATTTGCTTTTCTTGCGCCAGGGGGAAGAAAAGGTCTTCGGGGCGTTGGCGGAAGATGTTATAGATGATCTGGACGGACTGCACGTTGGGGAATTCAATCGCCTTGATCGCTTCTTCCACTTTTTCTACGCTGACCCCGTAATAACGGATTTTGCCCTGGGCAACGAGGTCATCCATCACGCCAAAGGTTTCCGGCATGTAATAGACCTCGGTCGGCGGGCAGTGCAGCTGCACCAGGTCGAGGGTCTCGGTTTGCAGATTTTTCAGGCTGCGTTCGATAAAGGCGGTCAGGTTCTTGCGGTTGTACCCTGCGGCGGTGTGCGGGTCCAGCCTGCGCCCGGCTTTGGTGATGATGTAGAAATCTTCTTTGCGTTCTTTCTTCAGCTTTGCCAGCAGTTGTTCGCTGCGCCCGTCGCCGTAGACATCGGCAGTATCGAACAGGTTGATGCCGTTATCCAGGGCGGTATGCAGGGCGCGGATCGAATCCTGGTCCTGCACTTCTCCCCACGAGCCGCCGATAGCCCAGGCGCCAAAACTGACGGCAGAAACTTCCCAACCAGTTTTACCAAATTGTCGGTATTTCATGTGTTTTCCTTCCTTTTACTTATTTTAACCTCTCCATAATTGTCTTTCAGAGGTGTAGATTATTTCATTTAGAGTTGGTTGTGATTGCACAATCACATTGGCTTGACGGTGAATCTTGGATATGCTAAACTCATTTTTAATTTTGTTATCGCTAACATCGGTGTCTATAGGAGATTATAATCGCTAAATCAAAAGTAACCATTAAAGACGTTGCGGATGCAGCGGGGGTATCCACGCAGACCGTCTCTCGGGTGATCAACAACCGGGTAGATGTTTCCTCTCAAACACGCGCACATGTGAAGAAGATCATCAAGCAGTTGGGGTATGCACCCAATACGATTGCCCGCAGCCTGAGCCGGGGACATACCAATACGTTGGGAGTGGTCGGCTTTGGGCTGGAATATTTTGGGCCTTCCAGTGTGCTAACCGGCATCGAGCAAAAAGCCAGTGAAATGGGATACTCCATCCTGCTGAGCCTGTTTGATCCTTTTGGCGGTGAATACGCCGAAAATATTCTTATGCAGCTCAGCGCCCAGCAGGTAGCCGGGATCATTTGGGCGGTACCCGCCTTTACCGATGCACCTGAATTGGATCAGAGTGTAAAAGAAGCGTTGGATGTCCCCATTGTTTTCCTCAACCGCGACCGCTTACAAGGTTCGATTGTCGTCTCGATGAACAACTATGTTGGCGGGCAGTTAGCCACCCAGCATTTATACGACCAGGGGTACCAAAAAGTCGGTATCATCACCGGCCCGAAGTCGTGGTGGGAAGCCAATGAGCGCATGCTGGGGTGGCGGCAGGTATCGGAAGCGCAGGAGCAATCGAATATTGAGTCGCTCATCTTTGAGGGCAATTGGGAAGCCGAGAGCGGCGTGCGCGGCTTTGAAATGTTGAAGGCCAAAAATCCCGATCTGGATGCGATCTTTGTTAGCAACGACCAGATGTCTTTGGGCGTCATCCAGGCGGCGCACCGCATGGGGATTCGAATCCCGGAAGAGTTGGGCATTGTGGGCTTTGACGGCATCCGCGAATCCGGTTATTTTATTCCGCCGTTAAGCACCGTGCGGCAGGACGCCAATCGATTGGGTGCGCTGGCGGTGACCCAACTGCTGCAGCGCGTAGATGCCTTGCACAAGCGGGATGCCGGAGAGGGTGGGGAAGAAAAAGAGCGCTCGGCGGTGAGTGAAACTTTGGTCATGCCAGAGTTGGTGGTGCGGAAAAGCACACTGCGCATAGATAAATAATTTTTTAAAGATCCGAGATAACACGAAAGCACCAGGGAATAGACACTGGTGCTTTTTTTGATTTTATTTCACCACATGAAGTTTATCTGCGGTTGGGCTGCTTACTCGGCGCCCGCAATGGACTGCATGATCTTGCGTTCGCCAACTTCGCCGGTAAATTCGATGATCTTTTGTTTGTCGCGCAGCACCACAATGCGGTGGCTGGTGCGCAGCACTTCTTCCAATTCCGATGAGATGAACAGACAGGATTTGCCTTCCTCTGCCAGCAGAAGTACCAACTTTTGAATCTCGGCTTTCGCGCCCACGTCCACGCCGCGGGTTGGCTCATCCAGGATGAGCAGCTTGGGGTTGGTTGCCAGCCAGCGGGCCAGGATCACTTTTTGCTGGTTGCCGCCGCTCAGGTTCTTTACCGGCTGATCGGGGGAGGGGGTGGAAATATTCAGCAGTTGGATGTATTTGTCGGCAATTTCGTACTGCTGCTGCAAGCTGATATATTTGAACCATCCCTGGCGAGCCTGGATGGCGAGGATGATGTTTTCCCGCACGGTCAGGTCGCCGGCAATTCCTTCGGCTTTGCGATCTTCGGGGCACAGCCCAACCCCACGTTCAATGGAGGAAAGCGGCGAGTAGTCGGTGATCTTTTTCCCGTCCATCAAGATGTCCCCATGGTCGGGGGCGTCGATGCCAAACAATAATTTGGCAATCTCTGTGCGTCCCGAACCAAGCAGGCCGGCCAAACCAACCACTTCGCCTGCCCGCATTTCCAGGTCGAAGGGCTCTATCGAGCCGGTGAGGCCGAGGCCATCGGCTACATAAAGCGGCTCTTCTTTGATGTTCTTGCTGGCTTCTAGCTTGGTGGCTTTCATATCATCGTAGTCGGAAAGGATGCGGCCAATCATCTTGGAGATCAACTCCAGGCGCGGCAGAGTGGCGGTTTCGAAAGTGCCGACCAGCTTACCGTTGCGCAGGATGGTGATGCGGTCGGAGGCTTCGTACACCTGGTCGATAAAGTGAGTGATGAAGATGATCCCCACGCCGTCATTTTTTAATTTCTCCATGACCCGGAAGATTTGCTCGGTTTCGTGGGCATCCAGGCTGGAGGTGGGTTCGTCCAGGATCAAGACGCGCGCCGAGGCGACCTCTAGCGCCCTGGCAATGGCGGTGATCTGCTGGATGGCAGTGGAATACGACCCCAAAGGCTGTGAGACATCGATAAAAACGTCTAAGCCTTCCATAATTTGCTGGGCACGTTGATTGGTTGCATTCCAATCGATCCCTATGAGCTTGTGGGGTTCACGGCCTAACAAAATATTCTCGGCAACCGTGAGGTAATCGCACAGGTTCACTTCCTGGTAAACTGTGCTGATCCCTGCCGTTTGCGCGTGTTGGGGGGACTTGATTGAGACTTCCTTGCCATCCAGCATCACAACCCCTTGGTCCTGCTCTTCTACGCCGGTCATTACTTTGATCAGTGTAGATTTTCCTGCACCGTTCTCCCCAACTAGTGCATGGATTTCTCCTTTACGGAGGCAAAAATCAACGTCTTCGAGGGCCTGCACACCGGGAAAGGACTTGTAGATACCTTCCATTCGGATAATTTCTTGGTTAGATTCTGACATGAATATTTACTCCATGAGTTGTGTAACAGACTATGAGTGTTTCTTTCTCATATAGAACAGGCTTTGGATGCCGATAAAGATCAATGTGAGGGCACCCACCCCAATGCGGGTCCACCAAGAACTAAGTGTGCCGTTGAACTGTAAAATAGAAACAATTGTGCCGTTGATCAGCACGCCAAATAAAGTGCCGATCACATTGCCGACCCCGCCGGTCAGCAGGGTGCCGCCAATCACGACAGATGAAATTGCATCCAATTCCATGCCGGGGGCATACCCGCCGTACCCGGAGAGCAGCGAGATGCTGAACACTACCCCGCCGAGGGCTGAACAGAACCCGCCGATGGAATACACGGCAATCTTGGTGCGTTCCACAGGCAGCCCCATCAGACGGGCAGATTGCTCGTTATTGCCGATGGCGTAAATTGTGCGCCCAAAGCGGGTGTATTTCAGTATGTAGAATACAACCACCAGCAGGATTGGCCCGATCAGCGAAGGGATATAGACATAGGCTTTTTGGAAGAATGGAATATTGATCTTGGTGAGCGCCAGATAGCGGTAGGTATCGTCGCTGATCGTCAGGGAGGTGAGGGTGATAATGTATGCCATTCCCCTGGCAAACCATAATCCCATCAGGGTAACGATAAAGGGTTCCACTTTAAAATTGTGGATGATCCACCCCATGATGAAACCCAGGGCGGTCCCCATCGCCAGCATCAAAGCCATCACCGCCCAGGCATTTCCGCCATCCTTCAGTAATGCTGCTGAGGCAGCCGAAGTAAGGGCGATGATTCCGGCAACGGAAAGGTCAATTCCCTTAGTGAGGATCACAAGGGTAGAGCCAATGGAGATAATCAGTAAACTGGCGTTGTTAATAAACAGGTTAAAGAAAACCTGTGGTTTTTGCATCGCCGGGTAGAGCTGCCCCCCGACAATATAAACAATCATAAAGATACCAATGGTTGTCAACAGCGGGGCATGATTTTTTATGAAGGTTTTAATTCGATGTGCCACGTTGACTTCCTTTCCGCTCGAAGAGCCTGGTGATCAATTTGCGGGTGTAATCCGAATACAGCAGGATCACCACCAGAACGAGAACGGCCCGGCCGGCCAGCAGGGCATTGGCAGGTACGCCAAAGGTATACATGGTGATGGTAAAGTTCCAGATGAGGAGGGCGCCGATCATGCTGGCAAATAAGGAAAAACGCCCGCCGGACATGAGCGTGCCGCCGATGACCACCGCCAAAATTGCATCCAGTTCGTAGCTGAGGCCAATATTGTTGGCATCGCAGCCATGGATGTAGGAACTGAGGATCAGCCCGGCAATTGCACTGCAAAACCCGCAGAAGGTGTAGGCGAACAGCTTGACATTCTTCTCGCTGATCCCGGAATAATAAGAGGCTTTGGCATTGATGCCAACCGTCTCTATAAACAGCCCGATGGACGTTTTGCGCACCAACAGCCAGGCGAGCACGAACACCAGGGCGACAATATACATGGAAACCGGCAGCCCGAGGATAAAACCATTCCCAAACCACCAGTAAGGTTTGTAGTAGACGGTCATGATTTGCCCATTGGTGATCAATTGGGCAATCCCGCGCCCGGCTACCATTAAGATCAGGGTGGCGACCATTGGCTGGATCTTCCCCCGTGAGACCAGCATCCCATTCCACAAGCCACACAATGTACCTGCGGCAAGGTTGGCTATCACCACCAGCCACAGGGGGGTGTTGGTGGTGTTGGCGGCGAGGATATCGTTGGTGATCAGCTCATTCCCCAGGGCAGGGTTGATCAGCACCGTGCCCATTGCCGCAGAGATGGCGATCACTGCTCCCACAGAAAGGTCGACCCCTTCGGTGGCAATCACCATGGTCATCCCCAGCGCCACCAGCATCAGCGGAGCGGCATTGTTGATCACATCGATCAGGTTGCCATATAAGTGCCCCTGTACAATCCCGAATTTAAAGAATCCAGGCGCAAAAATGGCATCTACGATCAAGAGAATTGCCAACGCAACCAAAGGCCAGAAAAGCTGGCTCTCTCGAAAACGTTTGGAAAAAGGCGTGTTTTTTTTCATAACTGTCCAGTCTTAAACCCAGGTTATTGTTTGGGGCATTGGTCATAAAAGCCGGAATTTGGGTTGAGAAGCGGCGTATCAGAACGCCGCTCCTCGTCTACGATAAGTGAGGCAGGGAAGTTTGACACTGCCTCACTCAGTACAGAAAGTGTTTAGTATTTACGGCTGGGCAGCAGTTCTTCTGCCTCATCCGGGAAGTATACGGTTTCGTCGGTGAGCACTTCGCGGTTAATGGTTTCACCGTTCATCAGTGAGAGTGCCATTTCGTATACTTGCGGGCCAAGCAGCGGGTTGCATTCCACGTCTGCCTGTACCCACCCATCAATCATCAGCTGGAAGCCGCCGCGGGTGCCATCCACAGAGACGATCACGATGTCTCCGGGTTCCAGGCCGGCCGCTTTCATTGCTTCAACCGCGCCGATCGCCATGTTGTCGTTGTGGATGAATGCGCCGTCGATTTCACCTTCGTATTTCTTCAAGAAGGCTTCCATCACGGGTTTGCCTTCGGCGGTGGTGAAGTTACCGGTCTGGGAGTCGATGATTTCGATGTTGTCATTCAGGTTTGCGCGGAAGCCTTCTGCACGGCCAACCGCAGCGCCAGAGCCAGGGGTGCCGCTCAGTTCTACAATTTTGCCGCCGTCAGGGAGCAGGGCATTCATTTCATCGGCAGAACGCTGGCCTTCCAGATACATGTCGGAGCCGATATGGGCCGCATAGAGTGATTCGTCTGCGGTCACAGAGCGGTCGACGATGATGACGGGGATGCCCGCTTCTTGTGCCTCGGTGAGTACGGTTTCCCAACCGTCTTCAACCACAGGCGGAAGCCCGATCACATCTACTTCTTGCTGAATGCAGGCACGCATGGCGGAAATTTGGTTTTCCTGTTTTTGCTGCGCATCGGAGAAGATCAAGCGGACGCCCAGTTCGCCGGCGGTTTCCTTGAAGGAAGCGGTGTTGGCGGTGCGCCAGTCACTCTCGGCACCGAGCTGTGGGTAGCAAAAAGTCATATCCGTATATTCACAGTTGGGGGCGCAGCTCTCTTCAGCCGCATCTGGTGCATTGCCGCAAGCTGCCAGCAGCACAGCCAGGATCAGGACCAAAAATCCAATTTTCTTGAACCGAAACATTCTTCTCTCCTTTATAGGCATTGTTCCGTATCGGAACATATTGTCGTATAATATTTACGCGAAATTCCCCTTCAAATAGAAGGTGAGATCGCACAACCGAAGTGCTTGCTTGGGCCGCAAATCCGGGCAAGCGCTTCTCTTTGTGAGCACATTTATTTTCTACTCGATAGGAACCTCCTTCCTTGTATATTTTCCAAATTACATCGGGTTGATTCCTGAATTGTCGTAGTGATAAATCTTTTATATGACCTAAAGTGTTCGGTTTGTGGGTGCCTGGCTGAGAATGTCGCCAGAGTCATGCTGATTTGTACTTACAGCTTAACAAAAAGTTAATATCTCACTCAAGGTTATTTCATTGGGACTATGTTAAGAATTTTTGGGGCTTTATATAGCAAAATATACCCTGCCAACCCAGGGTGTATTTTTATTTTTAAAAGGTTAATATTTTTCTAGCCACCTGACAGTTTCAAAAATCATCGATACACACAGGTAGGAACGGCAACAGGTAGGGCATTGGTAAGTCGCCTTTCGATAAATCGCAATCCAATTTGGAAGATACTCAAGTCTCGACGCTCATTGCGATCAACGAGATGGCGCTGACCACGATGGATAACCCGTGTGCCAGTCGCAATGGCCCACAAGTAAAGCAAAGCGACAACCAGGGTCAGCCGAGATAATCGCAAAAAGGATTGCAACATTGAAGCTTCCAAATCAAAACCATGTCCTTTCATATCACCAAACATTTCTTCGATCCACATTCTTCTTTTGTAGAATGCGAGCGTCATTGGCTTGTCGGGCAGGTTGGTCGCCAGCAGCCAGGGCTCCTTTTCTCCGACTTTCCAATGAGCACATAAATTGACAGGAAAAATATCCGTCTCGGTCAGATAGCCAGCGCCCAACCAGATACTTTGTCCAGCTCGCTCAATGGTCGATGAAAATGAGACCCAGACTTGCTCAAGTTCTGTCCAGATTTTTGTGCGCCCTGTTTGGCGCAAAACATAGTACCAGTGCCATTCATTCAGCTGTTTGAGTACCTTTATGGCGCCAAATTCGACGTCTCCGACCAGAAAAACAGCTACTCCTTCTGGCAGTAAATTCCTGACATAGCTCAATAATGCGATTTGTTTGCTGGCTGTACTGTGCCCACGAACATGTTTGACCCATGTCCATACGATCGGGATCGCCCGACGTCGATAGGCGATACTCACCATCAAGAGTTGATGTGAAAATCCTACTTTTGTGCCATCCACAATCAATCGGATCTCTTTCAGATTGGCATATTGTGCTTGCAGCCAACTTCTCGCTAGCGGTTCATACCATGGCCTCACCCGAATTGCTGGATTATCTAAAAATCGAGATACTCGTCTGGTGATGCTCACCAACTTCGCTTTTCCTGGTATCTTGCCAGCGATCTTGCTCAAATACACAGAACGACTTTCATGGATGCCAATCATCATCCAGGCTAAATTCCTTACGCGTGTCATTCTTTCTTGAGGATACAGTTCCATAATTCGTTGTTTCCAGATATGATACAGTTGAGTGATCGGCATCTTTTACTCCGTTTCTAAAATGGTTTTCGCAAACTCATTTTATGGCAGAATTGATGCCGATTGCTCCTTTCTCACCAAACTGTCAGGTGGCTAGATATTTTTTAGATTTGCTTCAATATTTGCGGGTAGGTAATATTTCCGCCGCATTTTCGGGGTAGAAAATCGATTCTTCGGAAGGAATCCATTTGGGCACTTCTTCGCCATTGACCACTTGCAGGGCGATTTCAAAAAATTGGGGACCCAGCAGCGGGTTGCATTCGATGGTGGCATTCAACTTGCCATCGATCATGGCCTGGAAGGCGTCCCGGATGGCATCAATGGAAACGATGATGATGTCTTCGCCCGGTTTGAGGCCGTAGGCTTCAATCGCCTTGATCGCCCCAATCGCACTGTCATCGTTGTGGGCAAACACGGCATCAATCTGTTCGCCATATTCCAATAAGAGGTTTTCCATCACTTCTTCCCCTTTGGCGCGGGTAAAATCGGCAGACTGCGAGGCGATAATGTGCATGTCGGGGTAGTCGCGCAGTACTTCCCGGAAACCATTGTAGCGGTCATTGGCGGGGGCGGAGCCGAGAGTGCCCTCTAACTCGACAATATTCCCCTGACCTTCGAGTAGGTCGGCCATCACGCGGGCCGCGTTTCGCCCTTCTTCTACAAAGTCAGAGCCGAGATGGGTGGCGTACAGGTCTTCGGGGACATCTGCCCAACGATCTACCAGGATGATGGGAATGCCGGCGTCTTTCGCTTCCTGAAATACCGATTCCCACCCGGTTTCCACCACAGGGGAGACGCCGATCACATCGACTTGCTGGGCGATGAAGGTGCGGATCGCTTTGATCTGATTTTCTTGTTTTTGCTGCGCATCTGAAAAGATGAGTTCTACGCCTAACTCTTGGGAGGCTTCCTTGATCGATTCGGTGTTCCCGGTGCGCCACTCGCTTTCATCGCCAATCTGCGAAAAGCCCACCACCAGGTTTTGGTAGGTCTTTTTCCCGTTGACGATTTCCGGGGTGGAGGTAGGGGTCTCAATAATAGCGCTCTGACACCCGCTAATTGTTACCGCTAACAATGTAAAAACAATAAAATTCTTAACCACCTCTTGTAGTTTGTACCTCATTTTTTATTCCTTTTTGGTTGATGGGGAATCTACTTGAAGGGGAATCTTAACCGTTACGAGCGTACCTTCCTGGTATTGGCTTTCAATGGTAAGCCCGTATTCATTACCATAATACAGCTTGATGCGTTTGTTGACATTTGCCAGGCCAAATCCTTCTCCTTTTTGTGCGTTTTCGTCGATGGATTCGGTCAACCCCTCCCTGATCTTGGCGAGTTTATAAGGGGTACAGCCAACCCCGTCGTCCTGCACTTCGATCAGCACCTGATTGTTGTTCGTCCTTTTGGCGCGGATCCAAATCTTGCCGCCGTTGCGCTTGTTCTTGATGCCATGGTAGAGGGCGTTCTCTGCCAGGGGCTGCAAAGTTAGTTTTAGGATGGTGCCGTCCAGGATGCCTTCATCAATGTCGATCTGATAATCCAAAATATCCCGGTAGCGAATTTTTTGGATATACAGGTAGCTTTGCACGTGTTCGATTTCCTGCTGGATCGATATCCAATCTTTGCCGCGGCTGAGCGCGATCCGGAAGAAGCTGGAAAGCGCCCGCACCAGCTCAATCACCTGGGCAGATTTATTGCCTTCCGCCATCCACACGATGGTATCCAGGGTGTTGTACAAAAAGTGGGGGTTGATCTGTGCCTGGAGGGCTTTCAGCTCGGCCTTTTTTAGGTTCTCCTGTTCCTGCACTTTGGCGTCCAGCAGTTCGCGGATTTTGCTGGTCATGATGTTGAAGCTCAAGCCCAGCTCGGTGATCTCGTCCACATTTGAGCGGGTCACCAGGGCTTGCAGGTCGTTTTTGGTGATGGTGGTGGTCAGGTCTTGCAGTTTCTTGATCGGCAGGTAGATGCTGGCAGAAATGACCCAGGCAGCGGCGAAGGAGAACCCGATCACACAGGGGAGCAGGATGAAATAGATCATCACCCAGCGGTTGAAGTGGGATTGATTTTCCAGGTACTGCTGTTCGGCTTGCTGCACTTCAAAGATCATGTAATCTTGCACGGTTTCCTCGACCACTTCGGAAACGCCGCGGATATTTTCCAGCACCAGTTCATTTTCCGCCACCCGGCTGCCCTGCTCGATCTGCTCCCCCATTTTGTTCACGTAGCTGGTCAGGGTCGCCAGCGTCCGGCGAATGACTTCCAGCTTGATTTTTGATTTATCCGAGTCGGTGTTTTCATGCAGCTGGTCGAGCTGCTGGTTGACCTGGTTGATGATTTCGTATTGATTGCCTTCATCAAATTCCATTTTGCCCGCTACAATGTTCCACATCTCGGTATCGATGGCGGGCTTGATGTAGCCGTTGATGCTGTTTGCCAGGGTGATGTTGGTGATGAGGGCGTCATAATCGCGGTTAAAGCGCAGCACTTCCAAGATCATCATGGTGTTAATCGCAACCATGAGGACGATCACGGTAATAAACGAGATCAATATCTTGGAGCGCAGAGAGATATTGATGCGGCTGAACAGGTCGATGAATCTGTTCAGGTATTTAGGCGTACTGCCGGGGGTGGTCGTATATCCAATTTCCATTTGTCTACTCTACATTCTTGTTTTCTTTAAATTGTTCCCGGAATTTTTGAGGGGATAAACCGGTTTTCTTTTTGAAAACAAAACTAAAATAATGGGAGTCGTTATACCCACTCTGATAGGCAATTGTGGCGCATTTGAGGTTGGTGGTGACGAGCAGCTCTTTAGCATGACCGATCCTCAGTTTTGCCAGGTAGTCTTTAAAAGGTTCGCCCATTTCCTGGCTGAAGATGGTGCTGAAATAACTGGGGGTGATGTTGTACAGCTCTGCCACCCGGCTCATTTTTAGATCGGGGTTGGAAAAGTTTTCTTCCAGGTAAGTTTTGGCGTGCTGTAAGGTGCGGGAGCGCTCCCGATTGGTCTGGTTGCTGCGGGAAGCCAGCGCAGTGGCGAAGGTCTCCTGCATATATGCTTTGATCTTCTCCATATTGTCCAGGTCATTGAGCGTGTTCTCAATCTTTTGCAGGTCTACGGAAAACGCCTCGGCTTGCTCCCCCAGATTGCTGATGAATTGTGCCACCGTGAGGATGATGTCGACGAACATGTAATGCTTCATCACATAAGACTGCAAGGAGAGACGGGCGGCGGGTGCGATGGTGGCAGCAAAGAACGGTTCAAAGTTTTGCATATCCCCAAACTTTAGATAATTCTCAATGGCGGCGTGGTCGATTTTGAGGATTTCTACCGGTTCGCTTTGGGTGGGTGGGGCAGTTTGGGAGGGAGGCGTGGCTTTACTTTTTGCCAAGGCTTCTGCAAAGGAGCGGTGGATATTCCCTAACCGATCCTGCGGGCGGCCTAATGCTACAACCGCACGGCAGTCGATCCGCTTTTCAATCTCTTTTTTCAGCAGACCGCCCAAGAAGGCACCTTCCTGAATCAATTGTTCTGGGCTTTCCCCTTTCATCAGCAAGACCAGTTCTTCAAAGTCCTTTTTGGTCAGGAAAATATCCAGGTTGTTGCCGGCAAATTCAGAAACAATCTTTTCAACTTCCTGATACAGCTGGTAGTCAAAGGGGCCGTGTTCGTCACATAACTCGATTTTTATCAGGATCACGAGGTAATGTTTGGCAATCAGCGCCAACCCCAGCTGGCGGCTCTGTTCAAAAGCCTCGACAGATGAAATTCCGCCCATCACCAATTGAAGTAAAAATTTCTCCCTGCTGAGGGCTAAAGTGTTTTCTATTTTGTGTTCCAGCTTTTTTAGTTTTTCGCGGGCTTGTTGTTCCTGGTCTAGTTTTGCGGCGAGATCGATCAGTACTTGTTTTAAGTCCCCCGCGCTGATCGGTTTGAGCAGGTATTCGGTGATACCCAGTTTGACGGCCGACTGGGCATAGTTGAATTCGTCGTGCCCGCTGAGGATGATGACCTTGATCCAGGGCATATGTTCACGGACGATTTTACTTAGCTGTAATCCATCCATGAAGGGCATCTTGATATCGGTGATCAGAACATCAGGCTTAGCTTCTTCTATCAGAGGAAGGGCGATCTCTCCATTTGGTGCTTCCCCGCAGAATTCGAACCCGGCTGCTCCCCAATCCACGTTATCCCGGATGCCTTCTCTGGTGATTATTTCGTCCTCAACCAGGAAAACCTTGTAGTTCATAATTTCATTATACATTAACAAACTTTTAATCTAAGGATGTTTTGTACAAAGTCTGGAAATTTCCTGGGTATTTTGGTTTTAGTTTTCATTTGGTATACTAAAGGTGCATATGGGTGAGAATTACTGCACATCCGTGAATGGATCAAGATAATATTTATTCATTAATCAATCATTGATTATCATTGTTTGTCTGGAGGGGAAGATGCTGCCTCACGAACCTAATTGGAAATTTGTATTTGCTGCTGTCGTCTTGGTGGGGGTAATAGCCTTGCTGACGCCGTTTTCTGCACGGGGAGAAATCTTTTCTCTGCAAGGGAATGATCCGCAGCCAACACCACAGCCTTCTAATCCTGCTCCTAATTATCGCCCCAGCTCTTCTGTCCCGTCTGAGGTGGTGGAAAGTATGGGTTTGATCACCCCCAGCATTGTAGGCGGTTCCATCGTAGAACCGGAAAACAAATACCCGTGGATGGTTTCACAGCAGATGGATGGAGAGCAATACTGCGCTGGTATTTTGATTGGTGGGGATGGCAGTACATCTGAGTGGGTGCTGACCTCCGCACACTGCTGGGTAGATGGTGAAGGTATGCTCTATTCGATAACAGATGAAGTCATAGTATTAGGGGAATACAATTTGGTAACTGACTCAGGACATGAACAGGTGATTGCCCCAGCCGCGGTATATATTCACCCTGAGTATGTGTACTTTCCTAAACAGTACGATCTGGCACTGGTGCAGTTGAGCACGCCTGCGGTGCTCAATGACTACGTCCAGCCGATCTCGCTGACGCCATATAATCATATGGAAAACACCCCAGCGATCATTGCCGGGTGGGGAGCGACTTCCTTTGAAGGGGAATTCCCTGATGTGCTGTATGAGGCAGCAGTGGATATCTTGCCGGACAGCGCTTGTGATAGCTACAATGAGTTGTTTTACCCCGATTCGATGTTGTGCGCTGCATCATCTGATTTTAGCCAGGATACCTGCTCTGGAGACAGGGGCGGCCCGCTCTTCTTTCAGGATGAGGGTGGGAATTGGGTGCTGGCCGGGGTAACCAGCTTTGGTTTTGAGTGTGCCCGGCCAGATTATCCTGGTATCTATGCAGATGTTTCTGCGGCCTTAGGCTGGATCCAAAATTATGTAACCTATGACTGCTCGCAGGTGACCACCATCCCGCAGAGTGAGTGTGAAGCTTTGGTGAGCCTGTATACAGCGACGAATGGGCCTGACTGGGATGAAAATACAGGTTGGCTGGAAGATGTGGAAATTTGTGATCAATGGTTTGGGGTAGATTGTGAAGATGGGCATGTAACTGGGATTGATTTTGAATATCTTTGGGTGGATCAAGAATTATCCGGCGTTATTCCTTTTAGTATTGCAAATTTACCTTTTCTCAAAGTATTTGCTATACCTCACAACCAGGTCTCTGGTCCCATCCCAGCAGAATTGTGGACGTTATCTCAGCTAGAGGTATTGAATTTAGAGGACAACTTGTTTGATGGAGAGATTCCAGCAGCCATCTCAGCATTAAGTGCTCTCAAAGACATCAATCTACGAGAAAATGCGTTTAGCGGTGACATTCCAGCAGAGATTTGGACGATGGATACTCTCGAGAAGCTGGTATTGGCGGAGAACGAATTTAGCGGTGAGCTTTCTAGTGCAATTGTAAACTTGACTAATTTGGAATGGCTTGATCTGGCAGATAATTCTTTGGAGGGTAATATCCCATCTGAAGTCGGCGATAACCCTAATTTAGATCATGTGTCTTTGGCGTACAACAATTTCACAGGAGAGATTCCTTCCTTTGCCAATACTTTCAATTATTTGAATCTATCTCATAATGAATTAGAAGGAAATATCCCTGCGAGTTTATCGATTGAGTCTGCTTCAGATTTTAATCAAACCATTTTATTCCTTTCCCATAATAATCTAACCGGAATCATCCCGGATAACTTTTTAGAAGTGGCTTGGGTAGATCTTTCATATAATGCGTTGACTGGCGATGTGCCTGGATTCAGATCAAGTAGTTTGAACCTTTCTCATAATGAATTAGATGGGGTTGTTATTGAACCCAGTGGCCCCCGAGTTTATCCGGCTTTATCGCCATGGATAGATTTGTCTTACAATTATTTGAAAGGAACGCTTCCCGATTTTTATAAAGGCTTTTCGCAAATAAACCTATCTCATAATGAATTTACCGGTTCTATTTCGACACTACTAGCTACTATGAACCCTGATTTGGAAGATCTAAATGTTAGCTTTAACCAACTTTCGGGAGATTTGCCAGAGGAATTTAGTACGCTGCGTTACTTTTCTGGTTTTTGGATGAACGATAATGCGATTTCGGGGGCTATTCCTTTGGTGTATATGGACCAGACTTTTGAAAATTTCCATTTTGAGAATACAAATATTTGTGAGCATGGCGGGCGGGATTTTCAAGATTGGTTGATGGGAATTCAGGATTTGGAAAGATCAGGGCTTTTGTGCCCTGCCCCCGATCCGGTAGTCACATTTCTATCCCCGAAGGCCGGCGGTGTGCTTACCCAGCCGCGGGCGAACATTTTTATTGATGCCGAGGAAAATGGCAGTACGGTCACCGGGGTTGATTTTTATGCGTACTATTCAGGCGCGTGGCATCTTCTTGGGACTGATGAAAATGGGGATGATGGCTGGCTGTATAAGTGGACGACACAGGATATTCCTGCGGAGACGGTGGATATCAAGGTGGTGGTCACCGATAATGTGTTGAACGAGGTAACCGCCCAATTGGATGACATCCGCGTGAGTGCGGTGAAATCTGTGGGGGATGAAGAGAACGGCTTTACCACCAGAGGCGGGGAGGACGATGAAGAAGAATCTCCAGCAGAAACAGCAGAAGAAACACCTGCACCTGTTGTGCAAGCGCCTGTTGTGGTGATTCCACTCGCACCTGTCGAAGCAGTGCATTTCCCGCCGCGGGCCGATATTCTGGATGGGGGCAGGCAGTATTTGCAGTAATTTCGGCTAAAAAATTTAATTCAAGACAGGACGTGCCTTTCAGGTGTGTCCTGTCTTTGCTTTTCGGAGTAGGGGGCATTTTCCCAATCTATCGTGAATAAAAAAACAATTTCTTGACAGCCGGTTTTTTATTCTATATAATGACTTTGTAAGTTCGGCGAACAAACAAAGTAAACAGAATAGACTTTGATATGATGAAAAAAGCGACTCGTGAACAATCTAAGTTCCACAATAAATCCCTGATTCTCAACACAATCTATAACGCGAAACATATTTCTCGCGCAGACATCGCCCGTACCACCCATCTGACCCGCAGTACGGTTTCCGATACGGTTTCGGAGCTGATCGAGGAAGGTCTGGTAGCAGAAATTGGCTACGGCCAATCGGCAGGGGGCAAACCCCCCGTGCTGCTGCAAGTGGTGGATGATGCCCGCCAGATCATTGGCATTGACCTTGCCAGCGGTGAATTCCGCGGGGCATTGGTGAACCTGCGCGGCGAAATAAATGAGCGCATCAATATTCCGATTGACGAGAAATCAGGCGACATGGCACTGGAGTTTGTGTATGTGCTGGTCGAAAAACTGCTGGCCGCCGCCACCCAGCCGATCATGGGGATTGGCATCGGCGCCCCTGGGTTGATGGATTCGGATGAGGGCGTTGTGCTTACGGCCGTCAACCTGGATTGGCAGGATTTGCCCCTCGTAGATCTGTTACAAGAAAGATACGACCTGCCGGTTTATATTGCCAACGACAGCCAGGTGAGCGCGTTGGCAGAATCTAAATTTGGCGCCGGAGATAAATCCCCCAACTTGCTGGTTGTCAAGATCAGCCGTGGTGTGGGTTCCGGTATCGTGATCGACCACCAGCTGTACCAGGGCGACAAGTACGGTGCCGGCGAAATCGGCCATATCAAGGTAGAAGAAGACGGCGAGCTGTGCCGCTGCGGCAATTACGGTTGTCTGGAAACCAAGATCAGCAGCCGGGCCATTCGTAAGCAGGCCGGGCAGCTCTTAGCAGCTGACCCCGATTCAATTTTGCATGAATATGTCTCACCGGGCACCTCGGTGAGTTTAGAGAATGTGTATGCTGCCTATCAGGCTGGCGACCCGGCCGTGACTGAATTGATCGCCGCTGCCGGGCAGGATTTAGGCCGCTCGTTGGCCTTTATCATCAGCGTTTTGAACATCAACCAGGTGATCGTGGCAGGCAGTATGTCGGTCTTTGAGGATGGACTTCTCAACCCGGCTTTAGAAGTGCTGCGCAAAAGCGTGCTGCCCAATATTGCCTATGACGTACAAATGGGGGCCAGCGTCTTGGGAGAAGAGATCGTGATATTAGGCGCGGCCGGCCTGGTGCTACAGCATGAATTAGGACTTTTGTAGAAGGAAGAGACCCTACCGTATGAATGATAGAAAATTCCTCACTCCCCCTGCAATCCTCCCACCACTAGACCCGGATTTCCGTCCGGCGGTGTTAGCGAACCGCGCTTTTCAGCAGGCAGTGGCAGCTTTAGAAAACCCGCAGAAATTGGTCATCGGCCTGGAACGGGTGGATGGCGCATTTACCCGCTATGAAATGGATGTGTTTCCAGAAGACCACCCCGATGCGCCCCATAATGGGTGGGTGGTAGAACGGATCCTCAAATTTTTGTTGTGGCAGCGCGGCGGCTGGAAGGTGTATATTGGCGGTTCTGAGCGCATTGGCCGCTACATTCAGGCAATTTATGCATCGGAAGGCCGCCAAAAATTTGATTATGACTTTATGGGCGAGATTTATGACCATCCCTTCACCGTCATTTCTTGCCCGGTAGAAGATGTGCCCCAAGAGAACGAACTGGAAAAAGCCTTAGGCCGCAATTTAGAAGGCAGCCGGATTGGCTTTGACCTGGGTGCCTCTGACTTGAAGGTCTCGGCTGTGGTGGATGGGGAGGCCATCTTCAGCACCGAGATCGAGTGGCAGCCGGTAGAACAGACGGATCCCGCGTATCATCGTGAGCGCATCCAGTCTGCCATAAACCTTGCCGCATCTAAATTGGCCCGGTTGGATGCCATAGGGGGGAGTTCAGCCGGGGTTTATGTCAATAACCGCCCGATGATCGCTTCGCTGTACCGCGGCATTCCCAAAGAGAAGTTCGACCGCATCCACAGTATGTTCCTCGACATCCGGGACGAGATGGGTGTGCCTTTGGAAATCGTCAACGATGGCGAAGTGACTGCCCTGGCAGGCTCCATGTCCCTGGAAGATAACAGCGTTTTGGGGATTGCGATGGGTTCCAGCGAGGCGGCGGGTTATATTACCGAAAAGGGCAAGATCACCGATTGGCTCAACGAGCTGGCTTTTGCCCCGGTAGATTACCAGCAAGACGCCCCCCTGGATGAATGGTCTGGCGACCGGGGCGTGGGCGCTTTGTATTTCTCCCAGCAGTGTGTTTTCCGGCTGGCGCCTAAAGTGGGTATTCAGATTCCGGATGACTTGACCAATGCCCAGAAATTGAAATTCGTGCAGGAAAAATTAGAAGCCGGTACGGATAACGCCCATCAAATTTGGGAGAGCATGGGCGTATACCTGGGGTATGCAATTGCCCATTATGCCGATTTTTATCAGATCAAACATGTGCTCATCCTGGGGCGCTGCACTTCTGGCAAGGGCGGCACGCTCATTCTGGAAAATGCACAGCATGTCTTAGAAACCCAATTCCCAGCCCTGGCAGAGCAAATTGTCGTGCAGCTCCCGGACGAGAAAAGCCGCCGGGTAGGCCAGTCGATTGCGGCTGCCAGCTTACCACAACTATAAGAAGGATCACAGTTAGATGAAGTTACGACACCCAAACGCACAAATTTATGTTCCCGACGGTTCTGACCCGGAAACCGCCCTTTCCCGCACCACCCACCTGGGCATCAGCGCCCACCAGGACGATTTGGAAATTATGGCCGTAGACGGCATTCTGGCTTGCTTCCAGCAGCCCGGTAAATGGTTTACCGGTGTGGTGGTTACCAACGGCAGGGGTTCGCCGCGGGCAGGCATGTATGCCGACTACACGGATGAAGAAATGATGGCTATCCGGGTAGAAGAACAGAAAAAAGCGGCCTATGTGGGTGATTATTCCGCGCAGGCTTTTTTGGCTTACCCCAGCTCGGCAGTCAAAGACAAGAACAACACCGACCCGGTGGAAGACCTCAAAGCGATCATCACTGTCGCTCAGCCGGAAGTGGTTTACACCCATAACCTGGCCGACAAACACCCCACACATGTGGGTACGGTGGTTAAAGTGATCCGTGCGCTGCGCGAGCTGCCCGAAGCAAGCAAACCGAAAAAGGTGTACGGCTGCGAGGTGTGGCGCGGGTTGGATTGGGTGATGGATGAGGAGAAAGTGGTCTTCAACTGCTCCCAGCAGCCCAGCTTGCAGGAAGCTTTGTTGGGTGTCTTCGACTCCCAGATCACCGGCGGTAAACGCTATGACCTGGCGACCATGGGACGCAGGACGGCGAATGCCACCTATTATGCTTCTCACAACACGGATGAAACCGACAGCCTGGCTTTTGCCATGGATTTAACCCCTTTGATTTATGACGCCGAACTAGATATTCAGGCGTATGTCCTTGCATTTATCGAAAGATTTTCCCAAAATGTATCCCAATTAATAGGAGGTGTTTTATAACGCGATTTTTCACACGTTATGGATTGAAAATAAGATTTTCAAAAATCTGAAACACAATTTGTATACAAAAGGAAACGGAGAAAAGATGAAAAGCAAGAAACTCATTGTAGTACTTAGCATGCTCTTGATCGTAGCGATGCTCGCAGCATGCGGCGGTAACAATACGGCTAATACTGAAAATAACACCGCCAACAATATGGAAGAAAACACGACCAATGACATGGCGAATGAACCCGCCAATGACACCGCCAACACCCCCGCCGAGGATGAAGCCGAAGAGGCCGACACCGCAGACGAAGGTGAAGCGATGGATTCAACCACCCTCAAGATCTATCTGTTGGACTACACCCCGGAGACGATTGAATGGTTGAACAGCGAGATTAACCCTGCTTTTGAAGCCGAACACCCCGGCGTCAAGGTTGAGATCACCGAAGGTTCGTGGAGTGGTTGGGACACCACCTTCAGCGGCTTCTTTGCAGCTAGCGAAGGCCCCGACATTATCAACCTGGGTTCCGAAATGAACACCCTCTACGGCGAAAGCCTGGCCGACATGGATGCCTACCTTGGCGAAGCTGCCTGGGCAGACATTGCTAACTTTGGCCCTGCGCTGGAAAATGCCAAATACGATGGCAAACTGCGCGGCCTGCCGATCTTCACCGCGCCTCGCTACGTGTTCTGCCGCGAAGACCTGATGGAAGACGCTGGCTGGACCACCGGCACCCCCCAGAACTTCGCTGAATGGGTGGCATTTGGTGAACAGGCTTCCGTGATTGATCCCGCAACCAATTCCCTCACCCAGCAGGCTTTAGTACCGGTAGATGCCGGCTCCATGGCCGACTGGCAGTGGTGGCTGTTGGTCTACTACTCCTTGGGCGGCGAACTGTACAAAGCAGACGGCACCCCCAACTTTGATTCCCCCGAAGC
The DNA here is from genome assembly GCA_963675375.2 of Anaerolineales bacterium. Taxonomy (GTDB): domain Bacteria; phylum Chloroflexota; class Anaerolineae; order Anaerolineales; family UBA11579; genus UBA11579. Next base: position 1,713,320 of record OY776212.2, read on the forward strand.
ACTGGCAACAACCCAGTTCATGCTGGATATGCGCCAGTCCATCTACGGCTCTGCCCTGGACGCAGTTGGCTCTCTGCCCACCGGGCAAGGCTCTGTGATCGACGTTAATGACGAAACCGGCGAGAACAACGGCGGCGTATGTCTGGCACACTCTGGCTGGGCAGCCCCGGCCTTCGACCGAGAGATCTGGGACACAATTTCCATCGACCCGTTCTATGGCGATCCGGAAAACTTCCCGAACAGCACCCCCGTAGTGTTGGCCTTCAACGACTGGTTGGCCGTACCGGAATACAGCGACAATAAAGAATTGGCTGCTGAGTGGTTGAAGATGGCCTTCAGCAAAGAAGCTAACCACCGCTGGAACGAGACCATGGGTCTGATCCCCGCCCGCAATGACGCCCAGTATGGGTATGTCACCGACTCCCCGCAGCTGGCCCGCGAAGCGGAACTGGCCGCCGAATACGGCGTTGGTTTTGCCGGCATCGAAGAATCTGCGAAACTCTCCACCATCATGCAGGAAGCCTTGGGTAAATTGGTTACCGAAGAGCTGACCGTAGAGCAGGTTGTGGAAAAGATTCAGCAAGAATACACAGACGCACTGGCTGAGTAAACTACCCACCTTAGAACCAATCGGGCTGGCGGGACCCCGCCAGCCCGATTGGCCACTCTAGTGCACAAGATGATGTATCAAAAAGGAGATCGGACTTCCTTTTTGATTGAGGAGTAAATCTTATGATGGAAAATCCTTATCTGAATGCGCTCATTACCGCAGCGGGGGCACTTCTTTTTATTTTGCTTTCCAGCTTGGGGATTGGGGCATTTTCTCGCTGGGTAGCTAAATTGCGCGGCGCGTCGGCCAAAAAACAGGAAGAGACCTTTTCCGGTTATTTGTTTGCTGCGCCGTGGATCGTAGGTTTCTTGATCTTTGTGGTCATCCCACTCGGTTTCTCGCTCTATTGGAGCTTTACCGACTACCGGGTGACCTCCAGCACCCCGGCAGAATGGGTGGGTTGGGAGAATTATGCCAAACTGCTGCTTAAAGATGATGGTTTCCGTCAATCGATTGTCAACACGCTCTACCTGACCGTGATCGGCCTGCCGCTCCAGATTGGAGTGGCGTTGGCTTTGGCAGTTTTGCTGAATCAGAAAATGCGCGGCGAGCGCGTTTTCCGTATGGCGTTTTACCTGCCGGTGATCTTGGGCTTTAATACCGCGGTGCTGCTGTGCTGGCGCCTGATGCTCAACACCGGCACAGGCATTATCAACCAGCTGATCCGCGGCCTGGGCAATGTGTTTCCCCCCTTCCAGCTTTTCAACCGGGTGGTTATTTACGTTCAGGAAATCTCCAGCGCTTTTTTCCTCGGCATCAGCAACGGCAACTTTAACCTGATGCAAAAGGTGATTGAAGCCGGTTTGCCGGTGGAGACGCGGGTGCCTTTGTGGGTGCAAAGCCCGCTGTGGTCTAAGATGTCGGTGGTGCTGCTGATGGTTTGGGGCTGCGGCACGATGATGCTGATCTTCTTGGCCGGGCTGAACAACATCCCCAAGGAGCTGAATGAAGCCGCCGAGGTGGATGGCGCTTCCCGCTGGAAACAGTTCTGGAAAATTTCCCTGCCGCTGCTCACCCCGCACATCTTCTATAACCTGGTGGTGGGGATGATCAATGCCCTGCAAATCTTTGAGCCTATCTTTGTGCTCTACCGGGATAACCAACCTTTGGTGTCCTCCTCTATTTCGATGGTCTATTATCTGTGGCAGGCCAGTTTCAGCCACTTCGAGATCGGCTACGGCTCTGCCATTTCGTGGGTCATCCTGGTGATCATCCTGATCATTACGTTCATCCAGTTCCGGCTGCAAGACCGCTGGGTGACCTACGACTTGTATTAGGAGACTGCCATGCAAAATGTTTGGACGATCCTCAAAAAACTGATCCTCTATATTTTACTGACGGCTGCCAGCGTGATCATGTGCTTCCCGTTGTTCTGGATGATTTCTTCCTCGCTAAAGACGATTGAAGAGACCAACTCCCCCGGCATTATCTGGATCCCCGACCAGCCGAGCCTGAATGCTTATATTGATATTCTGCACAATTCGGACTTTGTGCGTTCGTATTTCAACTCAGTCTTTTTTGTGGTGCTGGCCTTGGCCGGTACACTGCTCTCGATTGCGGCGGTGGCCTACGCGTTCAGCCGCATCAAGTGGCCGGGGCGAGATACCGTGTTTTTCCTCATGCTGGCAACCATGATGATCCCGCCGCAGGCGTTGATCGTGCCGCAGTATGTGTTCTTCAATAAGCTCAACTGGGTGGGTACTTTCAACCCGATTATTATCCCCGGCTTCTTTGCCGGTGGGGCGGCGATGGTCTTCTTGCTGCGCCAATCGATGGCGCAGATACCCAAGGAGTTGGACGAATCCGCTTTTATGGACGGCGCTTCGCACGTCCAAATCTGGTGGGAGATCATTATGCCGCTCACCAAAGCGCCGCTGGCAACGGTAGCAACCTTCTTATTTGTGGGTTTGTGGAACAGCCTGCTGGCCCCCTTGATGTATTTACAAACGGTAGACCTGTATACACTACCTGTATTTGTTTCTACCCTGTACAATATAAATCAGACTGTGCAGCCCTGGCCGACGATCATGGCGGCTGCCGTGTTGACCACTGTTCCCCTGATGGTGGTATTCTTTTTCGCCCAACGCTTTATTCTTGAAAGCGTGGTAATGACCGGATTTAAATAAGGATGAATGCATGACTTTACGAGATGAAATTTTCCAACAGGCAGATGTACTCCAAAACTTGTTGGATACTGAATGGGGGCACATTCAGCAGTTGGCGCAGGAGATCAAAGCGCGCCAGATCAACTATATCTTTCTGACCGCCCGCGGCACTTCGGACAATGCCGGGTTGTACCTCAAGTATTTGTTTGGGATTAATAACGGAATTTCTGTAGCGTTGTCCGCCCCCTCCATGTTCAGCATCTACCATGCACCGCCCAAACTGGAAGGCTCCATGGTGCTGGCGATCTCTCAATCGGGGCAGTCCCCCGATATTGTTGAGGTGGTGGAAAGCGGTCGAAAGCAGGGCGCTTTGACCCTGACGATCACCAACACCGCCGACTCGCCTCTGGCCAACGCCGCCGACCATGTGATTGATGTGCAGGCTGGGGTGGAGAAAGCGGTTGCCGCTACCAAAACCTATACCGCCCAATTGATGTCGATTGCCATGCTCTCGCTGGCTTTGAACCCCGACCCGGAAAAGCTGGCCGTGCTGCGCCGCACTCCGGAGTTTGTTGCCAGCATACTCGATCAGGCCGCTGTGATGGAAGAAGCGGTAGAGCGTTACTATTATATGAAACAGTGTGTGATCGTAGGACGGGGATACAACTACGCTACCGCTTTTGAGTGGGCGCTCAAACTGGAAGAAATGACCTATATCGTGGCGAAGCCGTATTCCTCGGCAGATTTCCGCCACGGCCCGATCGCGATGGTCGAACTTGGGTTCCCCATCTTTATGGTTGCCCCCCGCGGGGAAGTGTACCCGCAGTTGTTAGACCTGGCGGTTGAGTTGAGAGAACAAAAGAAAGCCAGCTTGTTGATCCTCTCGAACGAGGAAGAGATTTTAAAGCACAGCTCCACGCCCATCCGCTTGCCCGCCGAGATGCCGGAGTGGCTCAGCCCGATTGTGAGCATTGTCCCTGGGCAGTTGTCCGCTTACTATCTGGCGATGATGCGCGGCCTGGATACCGAAAACCCGCGCAGCTTGAGCAAAGTTACCCGTACACGTTAGACGATGATGGCCAGGCCTGTTTTAGAAGCGCTGATTCCCCCGCCGCAGTCTGTGCAGACTGGGGTGGGGGCGTTTGTTTTGCCCGCCAATGCGGTGATCCGCGTGCCTGCTGAAGAGGCTGCCCTGGTGCAGACGGCAGCATACCTGGCTGACTGCGCACACCTTCAAGCCAGAATTACCTTGCAGGTGATGCCTGATGCAAGCGCAAGCCAGATTGCTCTGCGCTGTGACCCCGCGCTGGCAGACTTAGGCGCGGAAGGCTACCGGCTGACGATAGATGAGAGTGGGATTGTGATTGCTGCCCCGCAAGATGTCGGGGTGTTTTGGGGCGTGCAGACGCTGCTGCAGCTGCTCAGCTTAGCCGGGGTGCAGGATGAACAGGTCACGCTGCCGATTTGCCAGATCGACGACCAACCGCGCTACCCGTGGCGCGGGATGATGTTGGATGTCGCCCGGCACTTTTTCCCGACAGAGGTGGTCGAAGGTTTGATGGACCTGCTGGCCTTGTATAAGTTTAACCGGCTGCACCTGCACCTGTCCGATGACCAGGGTTGGCGGATCGAGATCAAGTCCTGGCCGAAGCTGACAACCACCGGCGGCAGCAGCGCGGTGGACGGCGACAAAGGCGGCTTTTACACCCAAGAAGAATATGCCCGCCTGGTGGCCTATGCCCAGGCGCGCCAGATCACCATCGTGCCGGAAATTGACATGCCCGGCCACACCAACGCCGCCCTGGCGAGCTACCCAGAGTTGAACTGTGATGGCCAGGCGCCGGACCTGTATACCGGCACGGAAGTGGGTTTCAGCACCTTATGTGTGGATAAACCGGTCACCTACCAGTTTTTGGAGGATGTGATCGGCGAGCTGGCAGCTTTGACCCCCGGCCCGTATTTCCATGTGGGTGGGGATGAAGCAAAATCTACCCCAATGGAGGATTACCGGCGCTTTATGGCGGAGGTATTGCCGATTGTGGCGTGGCACGGCAAGCAGTTGGTCGGCTGGCAGGAGATCGCAAACTGCCCCTTGCTGCCCGGCAGTATCGTGCAGTATTGGACGCACCAATCTGAAATGGCTGCCCTCCCGCCGGATGTAAAACTGCTTATGTCCCCTGCCGAGCATGCATACTTGGATATGCAGTACCATACAGACAGCCCGTTGGGGCTGCATTGGGCCGGATATGTGAGTGTGGAAGATTCTTACAATTGGGACCCGGCGGCGTATTTGCCAGACATCCCGGCCGAACAGATCATCGGGGTGGAGGCGCCGCTGTGGACTGAAACGCTGCGCACCAAAGCCGATATTGAATTTATGCTCTTCCCCCGCCTGTTGGGGATCAGTGAAATTGCCTGGGCAAGCCCTGCCCGGCGGGATTTTGCAGCTTATTCTCAACGCCTGGCTGCACATGGCAGCTTATTGGCTTCTTGGGGGATTAACTTCTACCGCGCACCCCAGGTGCCCTGGATGGAAGACGTTTAGCAATTATTCCTTCTTTTTCATTGCAGTTCTTTCTCCTAAGAAACTTCCCCCTCCTGTTTTGATCCAAAGGAGGGGGAAGCTGCTCCAGGCAACCAGAATGGAGGGGCATGTGCAATTCGAAAAAAAGATTTAGTCGGAAGTGAAAGTAGTCCACCCCGGCTCATTCATCATTAATCGGTCGTGGCACTGGTCGCAGTACACTTCCGAATCGCGGTGGGCATTGTGGCAGGTGCTGCACTCCAGTTCGCCCCAGTGCCCATCGTGCGGGTTGCGCGCTTCGCCGGTGATCTCCTCGGCGGTCAAGGGGATGATCTCCGCATAGCTGCCGTGGCAGGCAAAGCAGTGATCCATCGACAACTGCGTTTCTGGAAACGGATAGTAATAGTTGCCGGTCATATAGTTGACCACCTCAACAACCGACTCACCAACTGTGCGCTGGTGGCAGCTTTGACAAGAGACCCCCATTTCGGCATGCTGGTGTGCCAGGGAATATTCGCTTTCCGGGTCTGCCCAGGTGGTGTAGTATTCCTCGTGGCAGCTGGCGCAGTAGCTGGTGTTGTGCAGGTTGTCCTTGACATACACGGTGCCCATTGTCGGGATCATGAGGACGATCAGCACAATTCCAATCACAAGTTTCCATTTATTAGACATGGCTGGCTCCTTGGTCGTCTGTGGTGTTTGCTTTCGTGTCTGCCGCGGCGGTTTCTTGTTGGGCAGCCAACCAAGCTTCATATTCCAAGGGGTGTTCTTCCATCATGCGTTCCAGGCTGATCTCACCGGTGAAGATGGCAGTATCGATTGGGAAGATACCCTGGGCGAAGTGGGCATTGTACATGTGCCAGCTAACGATGGCAGCCGCAGCCAGGAGGGCTTCCAGGCCGTGAGCGGCCTTGGCAGCATAGATGAAATCACCGGGGAGGAAGGTGGCGAAGAAGGTCGGGAACATGAGCACCGAGCCGGTGATCCCCATCAGGACCGTACCCCACACAAGCGCCCAGTATTCCAGTTTTTGGCGGAAGTCAAAGCGGCCGTAGCGGGGCGGTTCAGGGGCCTTGCCCAGCAGGTATTTGACGGATTGCACAGCATCGGTGAGGTCTCGTTTGCCGGGGAGCATCCAGCGTTTGGTGTCTTTGCGGAACAAATCGGCAAGCACAATGATGGTGTGATAGAGGAAGACAAACACCATCAACACGGCCGCCAGGTGGTGCACTTTGCGGATGCCGCCGATGCCGCCGAAAAGGCCCATCCAGGCTTTGGCCCAACCGGCACCGGCAAAGGACTGGGGCAGACCGGTGAGCGCCAGGGTGGTGAAGGAGAGCATCATGAGGATGTGCTGGATGCGCTGGCTGAGGTCGAAGCGGGTGAGGGTCTTGACCTTGGAAGGCACAGTGGTGGTGGGGGTTGAAGAGGTGGTCATGAGCGGGCCTCGCTTTCGTCAGTCTCAGGTTCAGTGGCAGCAGGTTTAGCCTTCTTGCGTTTGATGCGGAAGAAGATGTCGAGGCCGATGTAAGCCAGCATGCCGCCCAGGGTGATCGGGATCAGGGCTTGGTAGGCCAGTTTGACGATGAAAACGACCGTGCTGTCAGCGGTAGAGGCCGGGGACTGGATCGGGCGGTAGTGACCGTATGCGCTGGTGAAGCCTTCGCTCGCACCCGCATGGCACTTGGCACAGGTGGTTTGTAGGTTGACCTGGGCGATACTGGAGCGCTCATCATCCTGTGGATAGATGGCGTGGGCACCGTGGCAGTCCGAGCAGACCGCTTCGTCCCGCAGAGCGGTGGGGTCGGTTTCAGCGTAATAGTGGATCGTGGTGCCGTGGAAGTCTGCCAGGTAAGTCTCGTAGACATCGGTGGCAACCCCGTATTCGTCCATCAGGGAATCGTCATTATGGCAGCGGGCGCAGCGGTCGGGGACTTGCAGGTGGAACTCGGCGGTGTTGACCACCTGACCCTCAACGGGTGCGGCGTGGCAGTCGTTGCAAGTGGGGGCGTTTTCGTCCCCGCTCAAGTATGCCTCGCCGTGCACAGAGCTTTCCCAGTCGGTGTAGATTTCGGGGTAGGCTTCTGCCCAATCTTCCAGGTCGACATCTGCGGGGTCGGGGGTGTAGGCGGTTGGCGTTACCGCTGTACCGGAACAAGCCGCCAATCCAACCGTCATGCACAGTAGGCACAGCCCGACCCAACTTAAGCTGGCGCGCCAAAGTGGTGGCTGCTGGTGCCTACCTTTTTGGTGTGTGAACTTATTATTTTGCATCATTGTGTTATCAGCCTGAGCAGACCGTCAGTGTCAGGTCCGTGTGCTGTTTCCTTTCTGCTTCGGTGAGGAATGAAAGTACAGGCACCTTACTGATGTGAGGTGCCCGTACTGGTCATCCTACAAACTTATATATTTTGATTAGCCACGTCTTGGCAGGAAAATGGGAAACCTGTTCTCCGTGGATCACCGCCAAGCTGCAATCTGCACAGACTGTGGCGGCAAAGTGTTCAATCTTAGGCTTTGGCTGCCATCTTCCCTACGTAATAGCCGAAGGTAAGTGCGGTGCCGTGTGAAACACCTGCAACGGTCACAGGATAATCTTGTAAAATGCGGCCGCCCATATTGTTACCGGCTGCATACAGCCCATCAATGGGGGTGAAAGTGTCATCAACGACTTTCATGCTGATGGGGTCTACGCTCAAACCACCAAGACAGACCAACATGGCGCCACCGGAGACCTGGGTTGCATAGAACGGGCCAGTTTTGACCGGGAACATGCGGGTTGGGGTCTTGTTGAAGTCCTCATCATAACCTTCATCACACAGCTCGTTGTAACGGGCAATGGAGGCAAGCGCTTGCTGCTGGGCTTCTTCGCTGATTTCCAGCATCGTTACCAGTTCTTCCAGGGTGTCGGCTACCATGCAGTTGCCTTCAACTTCTTCGCGGCTGGAAACAGAGGTTTTACCGATTGCCATGGTGTTTTCCAGGTGCGGGTTTTCGCTTTCAGGGACAATGTGGTTGACAGAGCCATGGCCTACCGGCATGTATTCCACCTGGTCGGGGTAATTATCATCAAAGATATACCAACCTACGCTGTCTTTCTGGCGGAAGAGCTGGGAAGAGAGCTGTTGACCGGCAACATCTTCATTGCAGAAACGGTAACCTTCGACGTTGAGCAGCAAGAAGGGGTCGCAGCCGAGGGCAGCGCCAAGGGTGTGGGTCATCGGTGCATGGGGGCCATCTTCCATCTTTGCGCCAGCCCAGATACCCATCAATTGTCCTTCGCCCAGATTGGTTACGTCGCCATTTGCGTCTGTATTGGGGAAGAAACCGAAGTAGTTGCGCCCACCACAGTAGTATTTAACCATTTCAGCGTTGCTGCCGTAGTCACCTGCTGCCATAATGACACCTTTGTTGGCTACGAATTTGGTGTATTTGCCATCCACATCTTGCGCAATGATGCCTTGCACGCGCCCTTCTTTGTTGGGGCGAACCAGTTGTTTTGCCCAGGTAGAGAAGTGGAAATCGACACCGTTGTCAAGGCAGATCTGGTAGCTCATTCCCAGGATCGGTCCCTGGTCAGGGAGGAATGTCAGGGTTGCCTCTGGGTAGGTCGGGCTGTATTCATTGGCAGGCTTGAAAACTTCGGGGTACGGATAGTGCAGAGAAGAAATGGCAATGCGGCTTGAATCATAGGTGGTTGCCGTATAGTCGATATAATCGACTAAATCCTTATCTAAAGCAGGTTTGATCAGCCAGTCGTAGGCTTCACCGGAGTAATCGCGCCAAATATTCCAGATGCGTTGGTCGGGGCGATAGCCCATTTCCTTCATCAGGTCGCTTACGGCTGCGTCTGCATCAAAAACCATTCCGAGTTTCTTATGGAATTCACTGCCGTTGATTCCGTACTGGCCGGAGCGATATTGGTAGGTGGTCGCTTTTTCAATCACGGCCACAGAAGCGCCCTGCTCAGAGGCAGCCCGCGCAGCAGTAAGCCCTGCGACACCACATCCGACAACAACAATATCTACTTCAATGGTTTCCGAAATATCAGAATCAGCGATAGCATCGGGAGCATTCAGGAAGCTAGGGGTACAATCTGCTGAAGGGGTAACTTCGCTAGCCTCTTCCTCGGTTGCTGCATTTTTTGGTTTGCATCCAGCTAAGCCACCTAAGGCTGCAAGACCAATTGCGGATCCTTTGAGAAAATCACGTCTGCTGATTTTCCTCAAATTTTTTTCTTGATCACTCATCTTAATCTCCTCGTACATAATTAGTAAATAGAAATAGAAACAAAATCGTTTGTGAAAAAAATTATAATCAAACTACTAAAGCGCTCATATAACCCCCAGGGTTAAATGTTGGCTGATTTTTGGGTTACAATAACTATAAATATTACCCATTTTTAGAGAAATAATCCTTCTCTATGAAATCATTTTTTAGGATTATGATGTGTTTTGAAAACATATTGCTTAGAAATGAGCAGAGTGCGCTTCTCCCAGATACGATTCGATCCCTGGAGATCAAATGAACGAGATATTAACCAATAAACTGGAAATACCTCAAAGAGGAGTAAGAATCATTCATAGGGGACGATTAATCGATGATCTTAAAAGAGTACCTGACATAAAACTCTCTTTGCTGGTTGCGCCTTCTGGTTTTGGAAAAACTGCCATGTTGGTAGAGTGGCTTTCTATTTCTGATATTTCAAAGTGGTGCCTTGCATGGATTACCCTCGATCAAACTGATAATGATCCCAAGAAGTTTTGGACTTACCTTGCAGCAGGGATCAAAAAAGGGCATCCCAAATTTGACTATGATATCCAAAGCGCTTGGAATTATGAATTTACCCTAAACAAATTCAGTTTTTTAAATCCACTCATCAACGAAATTAGCGCAATCCCTTACCCGGTAATTTTAATCCTGGATGATTATCACACCATCAATGATCCAGATATTCATGATGGACTAAATTACCTGCTGGAAAACCAACCCAATAACTTGCATATTGTTATATCCTCACAGGTCCCGCCGCCGATCTCATTTTCTCGGATTCGGGCACATCGTCAGCTGATTGAATTCACCTCGAAAAATCTGGCTTTTACCCTTTTAGAGACCAACTCATTTCTTAAAAATATTATTGGGGTGGACTTAGACCTTAAAGAAGTTGCCAATCTTGTGGACATCACAGAAGGATGGGCGGTCGGTTTACAGCTGTCGGCAATCACATTACAAGACCAGTCTCACTTCAATGTGATTGATGAAGATGTGTTAATTAATAACCCGCAAATCCATACCTACATCGAGGAAGAAATCCTCGAGAATCAAAGCGATCCATTAAAAGAATTCTTGATTAAAACCTCTATCTTTGAGGAATTTTCTCCCCAGCTGTGTGATGCCATTTTTGATCGGACGGACAGCGAAGAACTTATCCATACGCTGGTAAAAAACAATCTGTTCATTGAGCGTATTGATGAGCATGCCGGCTGGTACCGGTATCACCCCATGTTTGTGGCAGCGTTGAAAGCCATCCTTCAGAGGAGAAGTTCAAAACAAGATATTCCCGTCCTGCACCAAAAAACCTCCAAATGGCTGCTTGAAAACGGTTACCCGACCAAGGCGGTTGATCATGCAATTGCTTCCGGCAATTTAGAAGAAGCTGCGGATATTATTGAAAGTTTAGCGATTAAAACCGTGTTTGAATATGACTTGATCTCTTCGCCGGATTGGATGGATCAAATAACCAATGAGATTCTTGAAAAACGCCCCGGATTAGGCATATACGAAGCTGTTGGCCGTTTTTTCCACGGAAATGAAGCAAGAGCAATGCAAATTTTGGAGAGAACGGAAAAATGGATTCAAAATGCGCACCCTGCACAAACGGATGTTAATCTGGATAATCTCGAATGGCAGGTGCCTGCATGCCGGGCGATCATAGAATCGAGAAGTTTGCAGATTGATGAACGAATAGCCAGGATCGAGCCCATTATTGAGAACACCCCCTCGGAAACAGATTATTTTTATGGGTTCTTGCTGCATACATTGGCATCCACTTATGAGATAAAAGGGGATTATGAGAAAGCGCAATTATGCTACATGAAATCTTCCGAGGTTGGCCTGAAGCATGGTTTCTACATTTCTTATATCCATTCGCGCTCTAATTTTGCCAATTTATTCAAGATTCAAGGGGAATTGGAAGACGCCGAGAATGCACATAAGGAAACACTGAACCGCGTCAAAAAAGCGAATTTAGAGCCGGGTGTGATTGCAATTCCCTATACCGGTTTATTGGAAATACGACTGGAACGAAATGAATTGGCTGAAGCGCACAATCTGGCCGCCCCGATCATTGAAAAATACCATCATGTGATCGAGAGCAAAAACACCCTGGATTGGAAAATTATTGTCTATGCCCGCCTGATTAAATATTTCCTTGCCATCCAAGATTTTGACAATGCCAATTTGTACTTAGAAAACCTGTTTTTGAAAACCACAGATCTGGACAACAGGGCTATCCGCGTGCTGTGTACCCCGATAGATATCATTGTCAATACACTGCTGGCGCAAGAATCGAATGAAAAACACAAGTTTAGAATTTTAGAGATCGAATCGGAACTTGAGCATGATACTGAATTAATGGTGGGAGAAAAATTGGCGTTAGCGCGCATCTACCTGGCCCATAAGGAGATCGAAAAAGCAAAAGCGCTGCTGGAAGCGTTGGAGATTTTCCTGCAGCCAACATTGAGGCGAGAATGTCTGCTTGAAACAGAAATACTGCTGGCAAAAACCTATTTGCTGGATGGAAAAAACAACCTGGCTATTCAAAAAATAAAAATTGCCCTGGTGCAGGCCATGCCGGAAAACTACATCCGCATATTCTTGAACGAAGGCAAGCCTATCCGGGATTTGTTAGTGCAGGTAGTCAACACAGACCGAAGCGATCAGGCATCATCAAGCCGAAATATGGCCTGGCTGTATGCCCAGCGGTTGTTGAAGGAATTTAATGTCGAGCCGAAATCCTCTCCCTCTGAGATCATGGAATCATTTAGGTCGGCGATTGTTTTAGAGCCGGGGATCAAGGAACTTTCCCCCAGGGAAATGGACGTGATCAAATTGCTGATGGCGGGAAAATCGAATAAGGAAATTTCGGCAATTCTGATGGTTTCCGGGAACACGGTCAAATCGCATGTCAGGCATATTTGTAAAAAGTTGAAGATCAACACCCGCAGAGAGCTGGTAGACCAGCTGCAAAGGCAGAATATTCTTCCTGAGTATCAATAGGATTTGGCTGATTTTTCAATTTGCGGCTTGATTTTCTCTCCCAACCTTGACGGATGCCCACTTATCAATTAAACTCAACCAAGTTAAAAAACAGAGATGAAAATAATGATTAAATTCTTATCCCCGCGCCCGCGTACCCGTATTAGCACCCAGACTTTTTTGAAGTCCGGTTTTTTGGCGTTGGGATAAGTTCAAATATTCCTTAGAGACATAAAGCCCCCGGATTTCCGGGGGCTTTTTCTTTATTAGATTGAGCAAAGCTCGATTCTCAGGAGAAAGCATGATGGAAAACATTACAGTAGGCATTTACGGCGGTACGGGGTATACCGGCTGGGCACTCATCCAACTGCTGTTAGCCCACCCGCAGGTGCAGATCGGCTTTGTCACCTCCGAGCGGCAGGCAGGCGAGAGCTTGCAAAAAGCCTGGCCGCTGGCACCCGATATCACCATGCAGTCTGCCCAGGAAGTTGACCTGGCAGGTGTGGACTGCGTATTTCTGTGTTTGCCGCACACCCAATCGGCAGTGGCTGCTGCCAAAGCCAAATCGGCCGGCGTGGCGGTGATTGACCTCTCCGCTGACCTGCGCCTGAACACCCCGGAAGACTACACCCAATGGTACAAAGTGGCGCACCCCGCCCCGGAACTGCTCCCGGTGGTCTACGGCCTGCCGGAACATTACCGGGCACAGATCAAAGGATCGAAACTGGTTGCTAACCCCGGCTGCTACGCCACTTCCATGCTGCTTGGGTTGCTCCCCCTGGCGCAGGCCGGTCTGCTGCTGGAGGATGCGCCGATCATCGTGGATGCCAAATCGGGTACCAGCGGCGCTGGGCGCTCTCCCAAGCAAAATCTATTATTTAGCGAAGTGCATGGCAATTTTTCGCCTTATAACATCGGCCGCGGCCACCGCCATATTGGCGAAGTAGAGCAGCAGTTGGCTTCTGCCGGACTGCCTGCCGGTAAATTGGTCTTTTCCCCCCATTTGCTCCCCACCGACCGCGGGATTCTCTCCGCCATCTATGCCCAGGTGAGCGATGTGCCCCAGGCCATGGCGGCCATTCAACAAGCCTATCAGTATGAGCCTTTGGTCACTGTGCTGTCCGAAGGCCAACTGGCAACCCTGGCGCATGTCGTGCGCACCCCCAATGCCGCCCTCTCGCTGACCCCGGCCGGGGAACATATGCTGATCGTGATGGTGGCAATTGACAATTTGCTCAAAGGGGCGGCTTCCCAGGCGGTGCAGAATTTCAACCTGATCTTCGACCTGCCTGAAACTGCCGGGCTGCTTGCTACTCAGGGGGCAGCATGAGCAAGCCCTATGTAGTGATTAAGACTGGCGGCAACGAGCTTGCCGATGCTGATTTTGTCGGTGGATTGGCGCAGGCGATTGCCGCTCACCAGCAAACCGCCAGCTGCATGCTGGTGCATGGCGGCGGCCGGGCGATTTCGGATTGGATGCAAAAAGCCGATATCCAGCCGCAGTTCAAGGACGGACAACGGGTGACAGACGCCGCCACCTTGGAAATCGCCGAGATGGTACTTTCCGGGCAGATCAATAAAAAGTTGGTGCTGGCCTTGTCCGCTGCCGGGGTAGATGCGATTGGCCTCAGCGGCATCGACCGCCAAATGCTCCAGGTGGAACCCTGGGGCGAGGATATGGGCGACCTGGTGGGGCGCATTGTGCATGTGCGGGCAGAAGTGTTGGCCGGGTTTGCAGCACAAAATGTTGTGCCGGTAATTTCCCCCATTTCGGTGGGGCCGGCCGGACGCTACAACGTGAATGCCGACCACGCTGCCGGGAAGGTAGCCGGCGCACTGCAAGCCGAGCAGGTGGTCTTTATTACCAATGTGCCCGGTGTGTTGGTTGAGGACGTTCTGGCCCCCCAACTTACCGATACCGAGGTACAAGAATTGATTGAAAGCGGCACCATCCATGGGGGGATGATCCCCAAAGTGACGGCTGCCCTGGATACCTTACAGTACGGCGCACAGCAGGCCGTGATCACCAATCTGGCCGGTTTTCAGCATGGCACCGGCACCACACTGACCCTAGAGAGGATTTCCCATGCCTGAAGAAATTATTCCCCAAGAGATTTTTGAAAAAGAGAAACAATACCACGTGGGCACTTACCCGCGGCTGCCCTTTGTGCTTACCGAGGGTAGAGGCTCTTACCTGTATGACAGCGAGGGTCAGGCATACCTGGACTTTGGCGCCGGGATTGCGGTCAATGCGCTGGGGCATTGCGACCCGCAGCTGGTGGCAGCCATCCAGAAGCAGGCGGCTGCTCTCAGCCATGTGAGCAATCTGTATAACACCGTGCCGCAAACCTTGCTAGCCGAGAAGTTGTGCCAGTTGAGCTTTGCCGATAAGGTCTTTTTTGGCAATTCGGGCGCCGAGGCGGTCGAAGCCAGCCTTAAGTTTGCCCGCAAGTATGCCCGCCAGAAATATGGCGAAGGCAAGACCAAATTTGTGGCTTTCACCCAGGGCTTTCATGGGCGCACCTTTGGCGCTCTCTCGGTGACCGCCCGCGAGAAATACCAGAAACCGTTTTTGCCTTTACTGGCCGATGTGGAAGTAGTGCCGTTCAATGATGTGGAAGCGGCTAAAAATGCGATTGACGACCAAACTTGTGCCGTGATCGTTGAACCGGTGCAGGGTGAGGGTGGTATCCACCCGGCAAGCAAAGAATTTATGGCCGCCCTGCGGGAAGCCTGCGACGCGCATCATGCCCTCTTGATCGTGGACGAGATCCAGACCGGGGTGGGGCGCACCGGCAAGCTGTGGGCGTACCAACATTTTGACATCCAGCCCGACATGATGACGGTTGCCAAAGCATTGGGTGGTGGTCTGCCGATTGGGGCTGTGCTGCTCACCGATGAGGTTGCCAGCGTTTTGGTGCCCGGCGACCACGGCAGCACGTTTGGCGGTGGGCCGGTAGCGGCCAGCGCTGCGCTGGTGGTGCTGGAGCGGCTGCAAGCGCCAAGCATGTTAGCGCATGTGGCCGAGATGGGGGCGTATCTAAAAGAGCAGTTATTGGCGTTGGAACTGCCGCATATTCAGGAAGTACGTGCCCTGGGGCTGATGGTTGGGGTTGAAATGAATGTGGAAGCCGGGCCGTTGTACCAGGCTGCGCATGAATACGGCATCTTGATCTTGACTGCCGGGCCGACCACCGTTCGCTTGCTGCCCCCGCTGATCATCTCTAAAACTGAAATAGACCAATTTATCCTGGCATTTAAACAACTTATTATGGAAAAGAGCGCATGAACAATCAATCTCATACCCCTGACTATCGTATTCGTATGGCGCAACTCGCCGATATCCCTGCCATCCTGGCATTATTTGCCGATGAAGTGAAGGCCGGACGCATGCTGCCGCGCAGTGAAGACAACCTGCGAGCGGGCATTATGGATTGGCGAGTTGCGGAATCTGAAAATGAAATTGTTGGCTGTGTCTCGCTGGTGTTCTTCAATCCCCAATTATGCGAAGTCCGTTCCCTGGCGGTATCTCCCCGTTACCGCAACAACGGCCTGGGGAAGAGTTTGATCACCGCCGCGATGGCGCTGGCCGAGGAGCGCGAGGCGCAGGACGTGATTGCCCTGACGCGTGCCCCCTGGCTGTTTGAATATCTTGGCTTTGAACGCAGCGATATTGGCAATTTTAACCAAAAAGTGCAGCAAGACTGCCAGGCCTGCCCGTTCATTGACAACTGTGACGAAATCACACTGCACTACCAGATTGAAGAAAAGGTGTTGGCCTGATGGAAAACACATTCTACTCTCCTAAAGGTTTTCAGGTCGCCGGTGTCGCTTGCGGCCTGAAAACAGGCGGGCAAAAAGATTTGGCCGTCTTTCTCAGCCAAACACCCTGCCAGGTGGCGGGCGTGTTCACCAGCAACAAGGTCAAAGCCGCCCCGGTGGTCTACGACCAGCAGATCGTACAGTCTGGCAAGTCTGTGCGGGCGGTTGTTGCCAACGCGGGCAATGCCAATGCCTGTACCGGTGAAGCCGGTATGCAGCATGCCCAGCAGATGGCCGCCGCGGGCAGCCAGTTGTTCGACGGGCAGGCGGATGACGTGCTGGTACTCTCTACCGGTGTGATCGGTGTGCCGCTGCCGGTGGAAAAAGTGACCGGTGGGATTGAATCTGCCGCCGGGCAGCTTTCATCTGCCAATTGGTTGGATGCCGCCCATGCCATCATGACCACCGATACCGAGGTCAAGATTGCCAGCGTGCAAAGTCCGTCGGGCTACACGATCACCGGTGTGGCAAAAGGTGCCGGGATGATCTCCCCGAATATGGCGACCATGCTTTCGGTGATTTGTACCGATGCCGCTTTAACTCCAGAGATGTTAGACAAAGTGCCCCATGTGTGGGCACAGTCTTTTAACCGCATTGTGGTGGATGGTGACATGAGCACCAACGATACCGTGCTGCTGCTTGCCAACGGCGCTGCCGGGGTGGAAGCAGGCGTGGAGAGCGATTTCTATGATCTGCTGAGCGAAGTAAGCACCCAGCTGGCAAAAGCAATCGTGCAGGATGGGGAAGGGGCGACCAAGCTGGTGACGGTGACGATCAACCATGCTGCCACACCACAGGACGCCGACACAATTGCACGTGCCATCGCTACATCTCCTTTATGCAAGACTGCTTTTTACGGCGCTGACCCCAATTGGGGGCGGGTGGTCTGTGCGGCCGGGTATGCCCAGGCTGCCTTTGACTCCGATAAAGCCTGCCTGACCCTGACCGATGGGGCGCAGGAAATTTGTTTGTTTTCATACGGGCAGGCTGCCGAATATGACGAACCGGCTGCTATCGCCCTGATGGAAACCGATGCCTGGGAACTGGTGCTGGACCTTGGTCTGGGAGACAGCGACACCTGGGTGTGGACCTGCGACCTGAGCCATGAGTATGTCACCATCAACGGGCACTACCGCACATAAAGGATTGCTTGAACGTTGATTTGTATGAAAGATAAATAAAACTATAAAGTCATAAAGCTAGAAGGCTTTTACACCCTCACCTTGCGAATCGCAGATTCGCAAGGTGAGGGTGGGGTACGAGCAGAAAACTATCTGGAAAACGCAGCAAAAATGTTTTTGCTGCCCGTTGTAAAACAAAATAATAACGAAATATTGTTCTTGAAGATTTACCAGGGCTAATTGCCCGATATATAAAAATTACTAGGAGAAAACATCAAAATGTCCAATCAAGCTAAACCCAAGAAAGTCGTGCTCGCCTACTCTGGCGGGTTAGATACCTCTATCATCGTCCCGTGGCTGATCGAAAATTACGGCTGCGAAGTGATCTGCTACACCGCCGACCTCGGCCAGCAGGAAGAGCTAGACGGCCTGGAAGAGAAAGCCCTCAAAAGCGGTGCCAGCAAGGTTATCATCGAAGACCTGCGTGAACGCTTTATCACCGAATACATTTACCCCACCATGTTAGCCGGGGCGGTATACGAACGCAAATACCTGCTGGGCACTTCCTTTGCCCGCCCGCTGATCGCCCAGCGCCAGGTGGAGATTGCGGAAGAAGAAGGCGCGGACGGCCTGGCACACGGATGCACCGGTAAAGGCAACGACCAGGTGCGTTTTGAAGTTTCGGCGATGGCGCTCAACCCCACCCTGGCGATCATTGCGCCCTGGCGCGAGTGGAATATCCTCAGCCGGGAAGACGCCATTGCTTATGCCGAGGCGCACAATGTACCGATCACCCAATCCACCAAGTCGATTTACAGCCGGGATCGCAACATCTGGCATATGAGCCACGAAGGTGGCATTCTGGAAGACCCGTGGATGGAGCCGGAAGAGGAAATGTACACTCTCAGCACCAGCCCGCTGGATGCCCCCGATACCCCGGAAGAGATCGAGCTGGCCTTTGAACACGGGCTGCCTGTGTCCCTCAACGGCGAGAAGATGGGTGCGGTGGAATTGGTGGAAACGCTCAACCAATTGGGCGGCAAGCACGGTGTAGGACGGGTAGATTTGGTGGAGAATCGTTTAGTAGGGATGAAGTCGCACGGCATTTACGAGACCCCCGGCGGCACGATTCTGTACAAGGCGCACGATGAACTGGAAAGCGTATGTCTGGACAAAGACACCCTGCACTACAAAGAAGGGATTGCCCTGCGCTATGCCGAGCTGGTATACGACGGTAAATGGTTCTCCCCGCTGCGGGAAGCCCTGGATGCTTTTGTGCAGGTGACTCAGCAGAACGTGACCGGGCAGGTGCGCATGAAGTTGTATAAAGGCAATATGATTATCACCGGGCGCAAATCGCCGTACAGCCTGTACCGCGAAGATTATGCTTCCTTCGGGCACATGGATGTGTATGACCAGCAGGATGCCAAAGGGTTCATCAACCTGTGGGGCTTACCGATGAAGATTTCGGCGATGCTCGACATTATAGGCACCGGCAAAAGCCGTTTCAATGCCCCGGATTACTACAATACCTTCAAACGGGACTGACCAACCAACTTATCAGCGCGTTGGCAGAGATTTTCTTTGCCAACGCAGTGTGAGGAGAAAGCCATGAAGTTATGGGGCGGGCGTTTTAGCCAGGGACCGGAAGAAGTCATGAAGCAGTTCAACGACAGCTTCCGCTTTGACCAGCGGCTGTATGCGGCAGACATTGCCGGCAGCCAGGCATATGCACAGGCGTTATATATGGCCGGCTATCTCTTGGAGGAGGAGAAGGAAAATATCTTATCCGGTCTTGCACAGATCAAAGGCGAATTTGACGCCGGCGAGTTTGTGTCCAGGCCGGAGGATGAGGACATCCATACCGCTGTGGAACGCCGCCTGTTTGAACTGATCGGCCCGGCGGCAGGCAAGCTGCATACCGGGCGCAGCCGCAACGACCAGGTAGCGGTGGATTTGCGCCTGTATGTGATGGCGGAGATCGACCACATGCTCGCCCAATTGGGGCAGGTGCAAACCGCCTTGGTGGACAAAGCCGAAGCGCACCTGGATGTCTTGATGCCCGGGTTTACCCATTTGCAGCCTGCCCAACCGGTGTTGTTTAGCCATTGGCTGATGAGCTACTTCTGGATGTTGGCACGGGATAAAGCCCGCTTGCAAGATGCCCGCACCCGCACCGCAGTTTCACCGCTGGGGTCGGGGGCATTGGCGGGGAACCCGTTTGGGGTCGACCGCACGCAAATGGCGGAAGCCTTGGGGATGCCAGCGATCAGCATGAACAGCCTGGACGCGGTCAGCGACCGGGATTTTGTGGCCGAAGCATTGTTCGCTTTTTCGATGATTGCCGTACACATCAGCCGGTTGGCCGAAGACTTGATCTTGTTCAGCAACCCGGCGTTGAAGTTTGTGGAGATCGGCGAGGGGTATGCCACCGGTTCCAGCCTGATGCCGCAAAAACGCAACCCAGACTCGATGGAGCTGGCGCGCGGCAAGTCTGGCCGGGTGATCGCCGCCCTGGTGAATTTGCTGGTGGTGCTGAAAGGGCTTCCTTCCACCTATAACAAGGATTTACAAGAGGATAAGGAAGCCTTGTTCGACAGCATCGACAACCTCAGTCTAACGCTTTCGGTGGTCGCCGGGGTGGTGGCTTCTTTGCAGGTGTTCCCCGAAAATATGGCTGCCCAACTGGACGAGGGTATGCTTGCCACCGATTTAGCCGATTACCTGGTGCGCAAGGGGATGCCTTTCCGCGAGGCGCACCACAAGGTGGGTGAGGTGATTCGCTATGCGGAGATTCATGGGGTGACACTTTCTAAGGTGCCGTTGGCGGCTTTCCAGGCGGTCAGTCCCCTGTTTAAGGAAGATGTGTACCACACGTTTGATTTTATGCAGGCTGTGAGTAAGAAAGATAGTGTCGGGGGCACGGCGCTTTCAGCCGTGAAGGAGCAAATTGCCGCTGCGAAGGAGATGGTGGCGTAGGAGAAGGAGTGGTTGGGGCGGGTAGAAGGCTCGCCCCAACTAGGCGGTTTTATCTAGAAGATTTTCAAATTAGGGACACGTTTGATCATATGAATCTACTGGATTTGCGGAAGCAAACCCGTGGATGGCATTTTGATATTCCTGGTAGAGACTGCAAAGTTCATCTGTTTCCTCGGTGGCTTCTAAGCGGATAAAAATATTTTCTACTAGTGTGTTATCTAATTGACCAAAATCTTGTGATAATTGAAGTACACCCGGAATAAATAAATCGGGATAACCAGTTCGATAATAAACAAGTCCATCCCACCAACTTAAAGGCGTTAACCGAAGGGGATTATAAGTATATGAAAAACTGTTTGTAAGAGTTGAAAGAGCAGTTGCATGGTCATTTTCTTCCAAAGAGAGCAGGCTTTTCATCATCAATCGTTCAGAAATTCGGTTTATACTTTTTAGCCAGTCTATCGAGTGGTATAAGATCGTTGCCGACTCTTTTTCTTCTACATTCAGTAAACTTGTAAATTGACTTAGATGAGTTTCTTGCCCTCCTTTTTCGTTTGCTGATGACCAATTTTGTAATATTTCTTTTCTGAAATCATTTTCTTGCCAATAAGGATGTGTGTGCCATCCAAGATGATTGGATTGATCTAAAGTGAGTGTATATTCAGTAGTTGCAGCAGAAAAATTTTGCAAGTTTTCCTCGTACCACCCAAGGTTTAAATGGTATACAGGTTCGTTGGGGGCCAGAGATATTGCAAAAGAAATCTCTTCGACGGCGTCTGTATAATTCCCTAAATCCCATGAAACGCGAGATTTATTTGCCCACATGGTACTGATCGCTGGTTCAATCTCAAGACTTTTTTGGAAGTATTGATTCGCCTTTTTTAGTGAATCGACATTTTGGGTTCCAATCCCATCGTCGCTCCAGAAAAAAGCTGCCTGGGAGAGATAAAAGTGAGAAGAAGGGGCTATTACAGCCGCTTGATCGGCTAATTCTGCAGCCCGATATGTCTGACCAGAATTTTTCTTCTTTATTTGAGTGGCTTGATCTAAATAACGATACGGGGCAATATTCCATAAGGCTATAAGAAGCAGAATTGAGATTATTGGAGAAATAATAAGCCATGTGCCCCGTTTGGTTCTGGTAATGGAGGTTTCCCCATATGACATGAACCATGCAATTAGAGCGAGCGCGGAAAAAAACACAGGCGCCCAATTTAAGAAATCTTCAAACAAAGAGTGTGCACTAAAAGCTGCAATTCCTGCGAGAACGCCGCTGGCAACTAATTTATGCTCATCAGATATAGTCTGATAATGTTGAAATATTTTTAACCCTGATATAAAAAGGACGCTGAAGATGAGCAGTGCTCCCAGTAGGCCAAATTCAGCAAGAATACCGATGGGAAAACTATGCGCGTACGTAGGCCAAAAGTTAGGTGGGGCAGAATTGTTGGCCTCAAAAAAAGCAAAGGCGTTTCTTCCTATACCTGAACCTAATAAGGGAGAATGTTTCCAAATATTGAGGTATCCTTTCCAGATCGCAGTTCTATTGAGATTTAGACTTCCGGCAGTTCCCCCATGGGAAGGATGCGCACTGGAGAGAATGAGGAATTGATAACCGCCATATCCTGCCGCTCCTACAATGAGCAGAATGAGTACAATGATAATTATTTGTTTTTTTCTTGATAAGGAGAGAAATTTATCTACTAACCCTAGTCTATAAAAATTGAATAATCCCAGAAAGAAGATTCCTGCTGCAGCACCAATATACCCCCCACGGGACGAGGAGAAGAGGATGGCAATGAGATAAAAAAACAGCCAATAAATCAGAAATATCCTACTTTTCTTAGATTTGTTTTGCACGAAAAGTACGATAGCAATAGGTAGGAACATATTGACTAAACCCATAAATGCGTTTGATGTATTAAATGGCGATACAAATCGATACATAAATGGGGGGGATTCTAAAAATCCAACAGCTTGCCACCATGTGGAGTATGCAACATAGATTTCGGAAATAACAAGGAATAGATAAGCAGCAGTAATGATTAAGAAACCATATAATACTTGAAGGTGATCTAAATATCGATCTAAAAGGTCGTAGACTAAGTAGAAAAAAATCCCAAGCACAAAAAGATAGAGTATGCGGGGAATACCGGCGTAGATGTTTTTTGAGAGAAACAAGTTAATAATCAGGTAAACATAGATGCTCACTATTAATGGCCAATGTTTTATAAACGGGAGTTTCCCTCCCTCACGATTCCGGATTATGATATATCCAAGGCTGCTTAACCCTAATAGTAGGATAGTAAATAAATCAAAGTTGTATGATTGTGCAAATGGTTTAGCTTGCACCCATACGAAAGAAAGCATTATGATGGGAAAAATCACCGATAGGGAAAGGATGAATTTTTTATTGGCAGGTTTTGTAAGCATGTTGTTGCCTCAAAAATAATATGAATTGAAACCAAGCGATAAGCCAAATGATTTACAATTAAATTATTATCACAGATTAAATAATCGCCACTCTATTTGATGCCATTATACACGAAGCTACTTATTGATCGTTCTTTGTTTCGTGCTATTTTTGGAAAAATTCGAAGGCTAATTTCTTTAGTAGATACCCAATCTTCTCAAATTTTGTTGGCTAAGGTAACATACTAGGTAATAGTGGTTTTGGGAGAGGTTTTAGAAGATGGGAATAAGAAGAGACTACGAGCAAATTGGATTTTTAATCTATTAATGAAAAAACAATCATTGTATTCAATCCTCATTTATGGCGCAGCATTTAGTATTGTAGGGAAATTTATTGGTGCTGCATTTCAATTTGTTAGCCAAATAATACTTGGCAGATATTTGGGGCCAGATGAGTATGGCGCTTACTCTATAGGGTGGAGTTTTTTTCAAATTCTAAGTATCTTTTCTACTTTTGGATTGGATTATGCGGTTATAAAATTTGGAGCTGATTATTGGAATAGCCAGTTAAGCAAGCTAAAGAATACGATTTTAAGAATGAACGCATTGGCAGTAATTATTGGCGCTCTTCTTCTGGTTCTTATCTATACGGGTATTGATGAAATTCTTGTTTTATTTCATAGAGAAGAACTAGCCGTTGTTTTTAAACTATTTGCCCCTGGTATTTCTCTATATGCAATTCTAAAAGTTAATAGCGCAGCAACCAGACTGACGAACTCTATAAAATATACCGTCATAACTGAGGAGATAATACGACGTGGGACTCAGTTGGTATTGTTTTTATTCATTGTTGCTTTAGGTTTAGGCTTAAAAGAAAGCATTATTGCTTCTAATATTTCTTTCCTGGTAGCTTGTGTGGTTGCACTGATTATTGTTTTTCGGCTTTTCTTTATTAAAGTCCCCGGTATTACTACAGCAGATTTCAGAAATATAGATGTTTTAAAATATTCTATGGTTGTTGCAGGTTCATCTATTATTTCCAGTATTCTCGTCTGGTCTGATAGGATATTTCTTGGCATGTTTAATTCCACCTATCAGGCGGGTATATACAACGCATCATCTCAAATTACCTCAATTTTTTCTACCATTGTGTTTGGAACCAGCACGGTTGTTGCTCCCTTGATTGCAAATAATAACAGTGCCAATGATTTAGAGAGCACAAAGATCATTTATAAAACTTCAACAAAACTGATGCTGTATTTAGGCCTTCCCCTTGCTTTGGTTATTTTTGTCTTTCCAGAACAATTAATACAGCAATTATATGGTGTAAGTTACCTGGAAGGTGTGACCTTATTATTAATTCTAACGGTTACACAGTTAATTAATTTGGGAACAGGTGCTATTTCTCAGATGATGTTAATGGCAGATTTTGAACATCGATGGTTTAGGTTTTCAGCCATTTCGTTAATTGCAAATATAGTTCTTAATGTTCTTCTTATCCCCCGATATGGCGGGATTGGCGCTGCAATTGGATCGGGGGCTGCCTTTAGCCTTCTGAATATTTTAGGATTGGTCAGCATAAAAAAGAATTTGAATATAAATCCATATGATAAAAGCTATCTAAAAGTGTTGGGGAGTATTTTGATTACTTTTGCCCTGTTATTAGCTGGGAATATGCTCAAAATATCTCACTCGCTATTTTCTTTAGGGATGATTATTGTTGGAGCATATCTTATTTTTGCTTTTTGCCTGATATTGTTTGGAATTGAAAAACAAGAAAAGGATTTTATCCTAAATATAGTTCACCGTTTCTCCAAACCTAAAAGATAAATATTCCTTTAACGAAAAGGAAAAAAGGTTTAGATATTAATGAAAAAAATAGAGCGATACAAGCAAATGACAATCAGTAGGGTTTCCTCTGGCATTCTTCGCCGTGTCAAAGACTTTCCTCATGCACTTGCTTGGAAGTTTAACTTAGGGATAGCTGCTGAAAATAAAAAGCAATTGGCGTGGTATAAGGATAAACATAAAAATGAGCGTTGTTTTATTATTGGAAATGGGCCAAGTTTGAAGGGGATGGATTTGGATCTTTTGCAAACGGAGTATTGTTTTGGGCTTAATCGAATATATTTATTATTTGAAACAATGGCTTTTCGTCCGACATACTTTGTCTCTATTAATGATTTGGTCTTATCTCAATTTTTTCGTGAAATCGCCTCTTTGAAAATGCCAAAATTTATTAATTGGAACATGCGGAATAAATTTCCCTCAGAAGATGCCTCAATCAACTATGTCAAATTAAATTTGAATCTGCAAGATTCTTTCTCTAAGGATATTACTAATCCTATATCCAGCGGAGGAACGGTTACTTTTGTGGCACTCCAACTTGCATACTGGATGGGTTTTGAGGAAATTATTCTTATTGGTGTTGACCATAGTTTTTCTACCGAAGGTGTGCCCAACAAAACGGTCATGGGAGATGAAAATATGGATAAAAATCATTTTCATCCGGATTATTTCCCTAAAGGGGTTAAATGGCAATTGCCTGATCTCATTCGATCGGAAATAGCATATTCTTTGGCTAAACGAGCATTTGAAGGTGACCATCGAAAAATATGGGATGCAACTGTGGGGGGAAAACTCTCTGTATTTCCAAAAGTTGATTTTAATGATGTGCTGTAAATATTTTAAGCGTGCTTGGTATAGTTGGGGATTCGTCATGCCGTTGTAATCATCTTGAAACCAAATACTTTGCAGACCTGTCTATAATTGTAAAATGCCAGGAAGGGCTGATAGTGGTTATTATTATGAACTATTCCATTGATTCATATCTAAAACTTTTGATACATACATGATCGGCAAACGACAGAATATTCTCGGTGTTCAAATCAGCTTACTGAATTTGGAAAGGGCTGTAGCCAATATCCATAAGTGGATTATGGAAAAGGATAGGCAGTATGTCTGTGTTACACCAGCACATGGTGTAATGGACTGTTACAATGATCCGAGTTTGCGAGAAATTTTCAATCAGAGCGGCATGACTACTCCAGATGGCATGTCTATTGTTTGGTTGTTAAAATTATATGGCCACAAGAATATTAGCAGGGTATATGGACCAGATTTATTGATTGCAACTTGTGAAGCAGGTTTGGATCAAAATTGGCGCCATTTTTTTTATGGGGGTGATCCTGGTGTAAGCTACCAATTATCTGAAAAACTTCTTTCTCAATTCCCAAACTTACAAATTGTAGGAAATTATTCTCCTCCTTTTAGATCGTTAAATAAAGTAGAACGGCAAGAGGTGATCGATAGGATTACTGATGCGAATCCTGATATTGTATGGGTTGGATTAAGCACTCCTAAACAAGAAAAGTGGATGAAGGAGTTTATCAGTCTTGTAGATGTATCTGTGATGATTGGGGTGGGGGCAGCTTTTGATTTTCTTTCAGGTACAAAAAGGCAAGCGCCTAAATGGGTGCAGCGAACTGGCTTGGAATGGTTGTTTAGATTTCTCAGTGAACCAAGCCGTTTGTGGCCGAGATATCGCCAGTATCCCAAATTTTTGTTTCTGTCATTATTCCAATGGATTGGAATTTTAAAATTCGATGATGAGGAATATATGCATGATTAGAAAATTCTCCGTCAATTTTGCAATTTTCTCCACATTCTTAGATGCCGGGCTTGTTATAGGGAGTTTAAAAATAGCTGAGCATTTACGCCCCTATTTTAATGATACTGGTTTCATTAAAGATTTAGGCATGGATGCTTACGTTCCCTGGTGGGTATATTTAGCTTTTGTAACGATTTGGATCGGGATTTTTTTGGCTTCTTCGATATATGATGGGAAGAAAAATCTTGAGTTATATGAAGAACTAACCGCGCTTACTTCAGCCTCTCTTCTGAGTGTTGTGGCATCTGCTGGCGTTTTATATTTATCTTATCGTGATTTATCACGCTTTCTCTTCATTTTTTTTGCTTTATTAGCCGTAATCTTATTAGTAACCTGGCGATTGATTTACCGTTGGTTATTAAATAGGGAAAAATTGAGAATATCTGAAAGAAAAGTGCTTGTGGTCGGTACAGGAGAGATTGGACAAACTCTGAAAGAGCAAATCATGAATAAGACCTCTTTGGGATTATCTTTTGTAGGTTATGTAAGCAATGTGCGTACCGAGGATGTGATTGGGCATTATGATGAAATTCGCCAATTGGTTAACAAATTTTCAATTGATGATGTCATTATTGGCCTTACAAATGGGGAAGCAAATCGAATAAATCAATTGGTGAATGATCTATATGATCTCCCTATTCATGTGTGGGTTGCTCCCGATTTCTTGTCTTTAGCATTGCATAAAGCCAAATTTGAAGAATTTGCGGGTATCAGCATGTTCGATTTACGCGCCCCCGCCATCAGTGATTATCAACGTATGCTGAAACGGGGATTTGATTTGTTTTTAGCTATTATAATTTTGCCTTTTGTATTGGTACTAATGGGATTTATTTCTCTGCTTATCATTGTGTTTGATTCCGGCCCAGTGTTCTTTAGCCAGGAAAGGCAAGGGGAAAATGGCAAGGTTTTTAAAATGCATAAATTCAGGACCATGGTTGTGGGTGCGGATAAATATCGAAAAAAGCTCGAAAAAGAGTTGCCAGCAGGGAAGAAAAACTATAAGCATAAGAATGATTCTCGGGTCACTCCCATTGGGCGAATATTGAGAAAAACGAGTCTTGATGAGCTTCCTCAAATCATCAATATTCTCAAAGGAGAGATGAGTTTTGTAGGCCCGCGTCCAGAGTTGCCGGATTTGGTAGCCGAGTATGAAATTTGGCAAAGAGCCCGCTTTGCTGTTCCCCCAGGGATTACGGGGTGGTGGCAAATAAATGGGCGAAGTGATCGCCCGATGCATTTGTATACAGAAGATGATATTTATTACATCAATAATTATTCTCTTTGGTTAGATTTTAAGATATTACTTCGAACGGTTTGGGTAGTATTAATTGGCAGAGGGGCTTATTGATGGGGAGATTTGGCTAAAATATCTTGACAAAACTAAGATAGTCCAAAAAAGAAATAAAGCAGAACGTGAAATAAAAATGAGCGGCACAAGCCACTTATATTTATTAAATCGAATTTCATTCGATCAAAAAAACATCCCAGGCATTTGCCTGGGATGTGTATGATTGAACGAAGTTCAGTTTAATCAAATGGATGAATAGGTTCATCCATTTGGTTTATTAGCATTTTACTGCTAGTACGCCCGGGCGAAAACCGCCTTTTTGGTGGCGGGCTTCCCGCACACAATGCAGGTGCCTTCGCTCTCTTCTTCAAAGGGCAGACAGCGCAGGGTGGCTTTGGTATCTTCCTTCACCTTGGCTTCACAGGCTTCATCTTCGCACCAATAGGCGTGCACCCAACCTTCGGGGATCATGTCTTGCAGTTCGGCGTAGTCCTTGGGTTCGTAGGTGTGGCTTAGCTGGAATTCCCTGGCTTTCTCCAGCATGCTGCTCTGAATTTCGTCCAGCAGGTTGTGCAGGGTGGGGATCAGGGTCTCGGTTTCCATGCTGACGAATTGTTTGCCTTGCTTACCGGGCATATCTCGGCGGGCAACCACCACAGTGCCTTTCTCCAGGTCTTTGGGGCCGATCTCTAGGCGTACCGGTACGCCTTTTTGCTCCCATTCGTTGAACTTGAATCCGGGGGAGTAGCTGTCGCGGTCGTCCAGTTTCACGCGGAAATCGCCCAACTCGCCGAGCAGTTCCTGGCACTTGGCTAACACGGCCTCTTGTTGTTCCTCGTCGCGCCAGATGGGCACGATTACGATCTGGTGGGGTGCCAGTTTGGGGGGCAGCACCAGGCCGTGGTCATCGCCGTGTACCATGATGACCGCGCCGACCATGCGGGAAGTCATCCCCCAGCTGGTGGTCCAGGCATCCTGAAGTTCGTTATTATCATCCGAATATTGGATGTTAAAGGCTTTCGCAAAATTCTGACCCAGGTTGTGGGAGGTGCCGGCTTGCAGCGCCCAGGTGTTCCCCATCATTGCTTCCAACGTATAGGTGGCTAACGCACCGGCGAACTTTTCGTTTTCGCTTTTCTTGCCGGGTATCACCGGGATGGCAGCAACCTGCTCGCAAAAGTCCTGGTATACGTTGAAGAGGATTTCCTCGACCATTTCTTGCGCTTCTTCGTAAGAAGAGTGGGCGGTGTGGCCTTCTTGCCACAGGAATTCCAGCGTGCGCAAGAACAAGCGCGGGCGTTTTTCCCAACGCACCACATTGGCCCATTGGTTGATTTTCAGCGGGAGATCGCGGTAACTCTGTATCCATTTCGAGAACATATCACCAATGATCGCCTCGGAGGTCGGGCGCACCACCAGCGGTTCTTCCAGCTCTTTGCCGCCGCCGTGGGTGACTACAGCCAGTTCCGGCGAGAAACCTTCCACGTGTTCGGCTTCGCGTTCAAAGAAGCTCATCGGGATGAACAACGGGAAATAAGCCTCGTCTACACCGGATTGTTCAATGCGCTCGTTGAGGGCGTTCTTGATGCGGTTCCAAATGGCGTACCCATACGGGCGGATGACCATACAGCCGCGCACCGGCGAATAGTCTGCCAGTTCGGCCTGCACAACCAGGTCGTTATACCATTTGGAATAATCTTCTTCTCTTGTGGGTAATGAATTACTCATTGGCTCTCCTTCATGATCGAAATCTAAATTTGCAAGTGACTCCGATAGGTTCTTCAAAGTCACAATTATACTGGAAAACAGCGGGACATGGGCGGAAACCTGCCTGTTTTACGAGACAATTACCGGCAATAAATGCACAGGCGAGAGGGTATGACATCCATCCTGTCAAAATGGGTCAATTGCCCCTACAGCTGCTTGAAAAATATCTGGATAATAGAGAAGGTATAAGAGTCTCTTAAGACTTGAAATTGTCGGACAAACCACCGAGGAAAAACAGATATGTTGACTTTCTATCGCAATCGATGAGCCTATAGGCGGAGTGCCGGTCGGCACTCTTTCCTGTCTGCTGTCACATCTGGGCGCGGTGGGAGGTCTGCCACCCCCTGGTATTAGCCAGGCCGTGCCTTCTGCACACCGCCGCGGATGTGGACAGCGGCGGTGTGTTTGTTTGAACAAACGATGTTCAACAAACTATGGAGGTACGTACTATGAAGGAAAGACTCACCCAATTTTTTGCCTCTCGTTGGGGCATTATCATGACGGGCGCTGTGATAGGTGTTTTAGCGCCGGTCTTACAGAAGCTGGGCAATCCCCCCAATATGGGGATCTGCGTGGCTTGCTTTGAGCGCGATATAGCCGGGGCCTTGGGCTTGCACCGGGCCGGTGTGGTGCGCTATATCCGCCCAGAGATCATTGGCTTTGTGCTGGGAGCGTTGGTGGCGGCCCTGGCATTTAGGGAGTTCAAAGCCCGGGCAGGTTCTGCGCCCATTGTGCGCTTTGTCCTCGGCATGTTTGCCATGATCGGCGCTTTGGCCTTTTTGGGCTGCCCGTGGCGGGCACTGCTGCGCCTTTCTGGCGGTGATCTCAATGCCGTGGTTGGTCTTGTCGGCCTGACGGTAGGGATTGCCGGAGGCGTGTATTTCCTGCGTTCGGGCTACACGCTGGGGCGTTCCAATAAAACATATGCCGCCGTGGGTTGGATCATGCCGGTTTTGATGGTCGGGCTGCTGCTGTTGGCTATCTTCCAGCCGCAGTTTACCGAAGGCGGGGCCATTGTGTTCAGCGAGAGCGGCCCGGGTTCCATGCATGCACCCTTGCTCATCTCGCTGGCAGTGGGGCTGCTGATCGGCTTTTTGGCCCAGCGCACCCGCTTTTGCACCATGGGTTCCATCCGCGACGTGATCTTGATGCGCGATTATCACCTTATTTCCGGGGTGGGGGCTTTGGTCGTGTTTGCTTTCATCACCAATTTACTTTTAGGACAGGTTAACTTTGGCATTGCCGCACAGCCGGTGGCTCACAGCAGCCACTTGTGGAACTTTTTAGGCATGGTGCTGGCCGGGTTGGCTTTTGCCCTGGCCGGTGGCTGCCCTGGCCGCCAGTTGTTCCTCTCCGGGGAAGGGGATGGGGACGCGGCTGTGTTTGTGCTCGGGATGATCGTAGGAGCTGGCTTTGCGCACAACTTTGCCCTGGCTGCTTCTCCCGATTCGGTGGTCGATGGCGTGGTGAAGGTTGGGGGCTTGACCCCCTTTGGCATGTGGGCGGTCGTGTTGGGGATTGTCGCCTGCTTGTTAATTGGTTTTACCATGCGCGAGAAACGCGCTTAGTGGAGGTGGATGATGAAGACAGTAGATGCTCGTGGTTTTTCTTGCCCTGAACCGGTGGTGCGCATGCGCAAAGCCGTGCAAGAAGGGGAATTCCCGATCGAAGTTTGGGTAGAAACGGTCACTTCGCGGGAGAATGTCCGGCGGGCGGCACAGATGCTTGATCTGCAAGTGGAAGTGCAAGAAACCGGAGACGATGAATATAAACTGATCTTGACCCAATAGTCATGATCTATTTTGACCATGCAGCGACTTCCTGGCCGAAAGCGCCGGGAGTCGCTGCGGCGTTGACGTATTTTATAGACCAGGTGGGGGCTAACCCCGGCCGTTCCGGTCACCGTCAATCGGTGGAGGCTGCCCGGATGGTGTACGCGGCTCGTGAGGGTCTGGCGCAGTTGTTCAACTGCGCCGACCCATTGCGGGTGATTTTTACCGCCAATGTGACCGAATCGCTCAACCTGGCGCTGTATGGATATTTGCGCCCTGGAGATCACGTGATCACCAGCAGTATGGAGCACAATGCTGTCATGCGCCCCCTGAGAGACCTGGTGCGGCAGGGCGTAAGCCTGACCGTGCTGCCCTGCACCGCGGATGGTCTCCTGGATGCGGCACAGATTGAGGAAGCTTTTCAACCCAATACCGTTTTGGTGGCTTTGAACCATGCATCCAATGTATGCGGTACGCTGCTGCCGGTGGAAGAAGCGGGCGAAATTACCCGCCGCCACGGGGCTTTGCTGCTGGTAGACAGCGCGCAAACGGCTGGGGCAGTGCCGATTGATCTACAAAGCCAACCGATCGACTTGCTGGGCTTTACCGGGCATAAGTCTTTGTATGGGCCGATGGGCACCGGCGGGCTGGTGGTGGGCGAACGGGTAGACCTGGATCGCCTGCGGCCGTTGAAGCGCGGGGGCACCGGCAGCCGCTCGGAGCTGGAAGAACAACCGGACTTTTTGCCCGACAAATATGAGAGCGGCACGGCCAATGCCCTAGGCCTGGCCGGTTTAGACGCCGCTGTACGCTGGTTGTTGGCACGCGGGGTGGAAAACATCCGTGCCCACGAAGTAGCGCTTACTACGGCGCTGCTGGTTGGTTTGCGTGCTATCCCAGGGGTAACCGTGTACGGCACGCAGGATGCAGAGCTGCAAACGGCGACGATTTCTTTTAACATCGCCGGGCGATCTCCCGCGGAGGTGGGGCTGCATCTGGATGAAGCGCATGGCATTATGTGCCGGGTAGGGCTGCACTGTGCCCCGGCGGCGCATAAGACCCTGGGTACTTTCCCCGGGGGGACGGTGCGCTGCGGGTTGGGGACTTTCAATACTCTGGAGGAAGTCGATACCTTCTTGCAGGCAGTGGCGGATTTTGCAGGGGAGGCGGCATGACTGAAATGTACAGCTATGTGGTGGTGTATTCCACCAGTCACGCCCTACAAATTGAGAAACGCCTGGCAGATGCGGGGATAACTTGCAAGCTCGTTCCCGTGCCGCGCAATTTAAGCTCAGACTGTGGGGTGTGTGTGCGGGTTGCCCGGTCAGATGAAAAAGCTGCCCGGCAGGTGGTCGCGGAGAGTGGGATCGAGGTGCAGGGCGTCTTTCAATAAGATGGAAGTAAAGCCGCACTGAGGTAATCATTTTGTTAAATCTTTCACCAAAGGATTGCTTTATTGCTAAACCCGGGTACACTATGGGCAGTTGTATCTTCCCAAATTGTATGGCGTGTGCATGGGAAGATTCTTCTTTTAAAACGCGCCACCCCCACACAAATCCATCCCCGAAAGGACATTGCTCCATGCGATGAAGAAGATCAAGCAAAACTGTATCATCCCCAGTGCGGCGTTTTCCGTGCCCGCCAAATATATCAAGAATTACTGCGAACTCCCAGACCGGGTGCCCCAGGTGGGCGATCTGATCTATGGGGAGGTAGACCGTTTGGGTTTCCATACCTCACTGGAAAGTGTTTCGGCTCGCATTCACACCATCCACGACCGCACCCAGGCGGTGTTTGTGTTTGGCAACCGCTATGCTCCAGACCATTACGAAGGTTTGGTGCCCCAAGAGGCGCGCGAGACGGTGGATATGATTGCCCGCAGCGGTCTGGTGGGGGAGGTGCAGATCAGCAACGAGCGTATCAGCGCACCAACCCGCATTCGTGTGCTGGGCTATATCTGCGATCATGACGGGCAGGTAGTCAATACCCAGAGGCATGTGTTGATCAAACCCAAGCATACAGAACGCAGCAAGCGGGGCGCAAAAGTGATTTTGTGTGTGGGGTCTTCGATGAATTCGGGCAAGAGCTACGCGGCGGCAGCCTGCTGCTACGCGCTTTCTTCGAAGGGTAAAACGGTGCGGGCGGCTAAGATTACCGGCACAGCCAGTTTGAAAGACATCCTGCTGATGCAAGACTGCGGCGCCAGCCATATTGCCGATTTTACGTACTTTGGGTTCCCTTCTACCTACATGCTGGAAGAATCGGAATTGATGCATATCTTCCACAGTGTTGACCTAAAATACGGCAATAACCCTCAAAACTATTTGGTTTTGGAGTTTGCCGACGGTATTTTCCAGCGCGAGACCGCCATGCTGCTGCAAAACCCGGCGGTGCAAGCCAGGGTGCATAAGCTGATCTACTGTGCGGCGGATGCTTCTGGGGTAGCAGGGGGTTTGCAAATGTTGAAAGAATCGTTTGGTCTCATCCCGCATGCCATTTCTGGGTTGTGTTCCAGTTCACCGTTGGCGATGCGTGAGATTTCCTCTTTTACTAATTTGCCGATCCTCAAGAGTATGCAGCGGGATTACAAAGCGATCTTCGACATCATCGGTTAATTGCGTGTAGCCAATAGATAATTGATTAAATAAAACAGCGGCAAGTTTTTATAGGCTTGCCGCTGTTTTTAGTGAATTGGTTTTATTTCAAGTGTTACGGCAGGTAAAGACCGTTGACGTCTCCATCCAGGCCGGGCAGCTGGTATGCCTCGCAGCTGTTGGGTGCCAGCAGGATTGCCTGTTTCTGGCTGCCATCCATAGATTGGAAGCTTATCCCCAACCATTTACCGGTGTTATCCCATACCAGGAAGGTGCTCACGCCATCGGGGTTGTGCAGCAGCAGCCGGGCGGGACTGCCATCCATGGCTTTCAGGTACACATCGCTGGGGTCCGCCCCCCGGTAGGCGATCCACTGCCCGTCGGGCGAGATTGCGGGGGAAGGCGCTTTGCGGCTGGAACCTTCTAGGGTAAAAATATCCTTGCTCTCGCCGCCGGCAGCGCTGGCCGCCCGCAGTTGGAAGCCTTCATCGCTAATGCCGGGTACGGCGTAGTACAGGGTGCTGCTGTCCGGTGACCAGCCGGCAATCGATTCGTAACCCAGGTTGGAGAGCAGCATCGGTTCTCCTTGGTTGACATCGATCACTTCAATCCCTACCGCGGCATGGATGTAGGCGATCTTGGTGCCGTCGGGCGACCAACGGGGAAGGTAGCCGTCCAGGCTGGGGAAGCGGGTTTGTTCACCGCTTGCCAGGTGTTCAATGACCATGTCTGCTTCACTGAAGTAGGCCACCATGCTGCCATCCGCCGAGAGGCCGGGGCGGTTGGTGTCGGGTGCAAGGACCCGGCTCTGGCTGCCATCCAGTGCGGCGGTGACAATCTCCATTTGGGGCGTGGTTCGGGTGAACAAGGCAGTGCCGGTCAGTTCGGCAGGCAGCAACGGCAGGTTAGCGGGGGTGGTGTTTTCCAGGCAGACCGCGGCAGGGGTGGAGACGGGAGTAAAGCTGCCCGCTTCTTCCGGCTGCCAGGTGGTTTCGTAGCGCTGGGTGTCGGTGAGGGTGAGCGGACTGCTGAACACAATGGTGAGCAAACCGGTGGGGATGGGATCATACATCACGCTGGTGGTGAATGGCTCACCCCAAGGCCCGCCACCGCCCGCACCGAGGGCGTTGGCATTTTCGATTTTCACACTCACTTTGTCATAGGCTTCGCCGGGATCAACGGCAAAGCGGTATCCTTGTTCGGTGGCGGTAAGAGATTGCAAGATAACCGGCTGTCCGGCCAGGATGGCTTCCTGGTTCAATTCCCATACCTGCCCGGGCTGGGGATTGGTGCCGACATCTACGGTGAGACTGGCAGTGGCGTCTGGCGCAGCCTGCTGGATGAGAGAAGCGTCCATCCCGATGGTAAGTGGGAACTGCAATCCGGCTCCGGCAAATTCCATTTCCCAAGGCATGGCGCGTTCGGGTGTTTGCTCATTGGCGGTGCGTTGAATATCTTGCGGGAAGTTGTATTCGATCTCATTTCCGGCAGCATCTGTAAGCGTTAATCCTCCCATCGTTTCCACAAAACTGCTGGTTGGGTCGGTAGGATAGATATAGCCCAGCAGGATATAGCCGGTTTCAGTCTGGATCACCTGACTGACCGAGAGGCCAATTTCTGGGGCTGGCGCTTCTGTTTCCGTTTCAGCCGGGGCCTCTATTTCGCTTTGGGTAGGTTCAGGGGTGGGGAGGGGCACATCGGTGACCGGCAGCACGGTGAAATCGGGGGGGGCAGGGATGAAGCGCAAAGGCAAAGCCCACGGCGCAGGCACCGTGCCCGGTTGGGTGTTGAAAATGCAGGGCATTACGAAAATCGCCCGGTCTACCTCTGCGGGGATCGGGTCCCAAATCGGCTGTTCGGTGCCGTCTGGCAGCAGCAGATAGGGTTGTTCGATGCAGCCGGTGACCGCTTCGCCGGGTTCGTAGGCAGAAAGAGGCACCCCCACCACGCCGTATTCCAGGCGTGTCTCGTGTTCGGTTAACAGCCCTTCTGTCACCGAAACGGTAATGTCCTCTTGGGTCAGGCTGGCGGGTGCCTCTAAGATACGCAGATTGCTGCTTTGCTCGACTACGCCGATACCGGGGATGTAGCTGAACAAACGCTGAAAAGCGCCGGCTACTTTGGCCGGGCCGATGGCCAGTGTGCCGATCAAGATCACTGCGGCGGCCATCAGGGTGATTGCCCAGCCAGGCTGTAAGCCGAACAAACGGCGGCGAGGGGTGCGTGTTTGGGCTTGCTGCATCAGTTGATGATACAGGTCGTTGGCAAATTCAGGTCGTACTTCTGGCGCACCAAAGGACTGGCGTACCAAAGTTTCAAATTGGGGAGTGGGTGTATATTCACTCATCAAGGACCTCCAACTGGCTTTGTAACCGGGCCAGCAGCCGGTAGGTGGATTTTTTTACCGCTTGTTCACTGCGGTTGAGAAAGTGCCCCATCTCGCCATAGGTCATTTCGGCCAAAAATCGCAGCTGGAGCAGTTGGCGTTCATCATCGGGCAGCTGCCGGATGATGGCAGCAAGACGGGCAGATTCTTCGGACTGGATCACGGCAGTGTAGAGCGGGTCGTCTTTGGCAGGGAGTTGGCTGACATCTTCAATGGGAGCGGATTTTTTCGCTTTGCGGTAGTGGTCCATCGCTTTGTTACGGGCAATGGTGAACAACCAGGCGGCAAAGTGCCCGTCTCCGCGGAAGCGGTCGAAGGATTCGAGCGCGGCCAAAAAGGTCTGGGCGGTGATGTCCTCTGCTTCGGGTACGCTGCCCATCCGGCTGTACAGGTAGCGGAAGACGCGGTCGACATACAGCTTATACAGTTCGCCGAAGGCGCGCCGGTCTTGCCGGGCGGCCTGGATCAGTTCTGCCTCTGGGGTAGTTGCGGAGTGCGGTGTTGGTTTAGGTACAATGTCCATACTTTCCTCGATCATGGATTTCCTTTCTGTCATGCAAGATGACTTCCTGCAGGAATTTGAGGGATTGCGCTATATGTATGTCGCCTTAGGCGGTAGAAAGGGACAAGCTTCCCCTCTTTTCCATGATTCGCTACCAGTTTACCGCGAGTTTTGCCCCTAACAGGCGAGATTAAAATAGAATAATAAAGTAAAAAGATGGTTAAATTGGGCTAACGAGTTCTTTTATTTTGGATTAGAATCCTGCTCCATGAGATCTGAATACACTAATTACCAGGCAGACGACCACACTGCCGCTACCCAACCCAGCCGGGCATATCCCCCGCGGCCGGAGTTTACGCCTATCCCGCTGAAACCGACCCGCAAGCTCCCCGGCCTGGGATTTTGGATTGCCTTGCTTTTTGTCGGGCTGGTGGTCTATTTTATTTTCCCCAGTTCATCTACTGTGCTGGTGTTGGGGATTGATCGTGCCCCCGAAGGCACGGCTGCCGGGCGCAGCGACACCAATATTTTGCTCAAGCTGGATACCCTTCCGGGTGATGTGACTGCGCTGTCCATCCCGCGTGATTTGTGGGTGCTGATTCCGGGGTACGGTGAGAACCGCATCAACGCGGCGCATTATTTTGGCGAGGTCTATGATCCTGGCAGCGGCCCGCAGGTGGCGAAAGCCACGGTGATCGCTAATTTTGGCGTGCCGGTAGACTATTACCTGCGCATCCAGCTGGAGAAATTCGCTCAGGTGGTGGATGCGGTTGGCGGGGTAGAAGTGACCCTGGATGAGCCGATTTCGGGGTATGCGGCAGGCACTTACCAGATGGATGGCACGGAGGCGTTGGCTTTTGTGCGCAGCCGGGCAGGGTCGGATGACTTTTTCCGCATGCAGCAAGGGCAGATTTTTATCCGCGCGCTGACCCAAAAGCTGTTCCAACCGGCCACCTGGCCGCGGCTGCCCGCTTTCGTGGTGGCGGTCTTGCAGGTGGTGGATACTGATATTCCGGCTGCGAAGATACCGCGCTTGTTGGTTGCTGGGCTGCGTGCGGGGATCACAGGAATTGATTTTGTGGCTCTGGAACGCGATATGGTGACCCCGTGGGTGACTAACGAGGGTGCGCAGGTGCTGCTGCCCAATTGGTCGGTGATCAATGCGGCGGTGGGGAAGGCGTTTGGGGAATAGAATAGATTTTTGGGATAGTCTCCCTGATTTAATTTTGTATAGCTCAACCCTGATATAATTTTTGCATGCCGCGCGAGATACGTTCCCTCCGGGTTGAAGGGGTGATCCTCAAACATCAGGATACCGGCGAAGCCGACCGGATGTTGACGATCTACACGCGCCAAAAGGGGAAACTGCGTGCCCTGGCAAAAGGGGCGCGCAAGGTGCGTTCTCGCAAATCTGGGCACCTTGAGCCTTTCATGCACACCAGCTTGCAGTTGGCAACCGGCCGCTATTGGTATGTGATCAGCCAGGCCGAAGCCCTACACAGCTACCCCAATTTACGAGAAAATCTAAACTTGATCGGCCAGGCTTCTTACATTGTAGAACTGGTGGATAAGTTTACCTATGAGGAAGAAGAAAACGCGGCCATCTATGTCAATTTGATCAAAGCGCTTTCCCGGCTGGATAAAGGGGAAGACGGTTACCTGGTGCTGCGTTATTTTGAGATCCGTATGCTGGATGTGCTTGGTTTCCGGCCGGAGCTGCAGCACTGCATGGTCACTGGCGAGGAGATCAAGCCGGAAGACCAATACTTCTCGGCGGCTTTGGGTGGGGTAGTCAGCCCGGAAGCAGGGAAGGGCTTGCCCGGTGCAGTGCCTGTTTCGGTGCGAGCGCTAAAATATATGCGCCACTTTCAGCGTAGCACTTATGCCGAAGCGCAGCGAGCAAGCATCTCGCCGGAGATCCACCGCGAGTTGGAAGTGCTGATGCAGTTCTATATTACCTATATCTTGGAACGCGGCATGAATACCCCGGCTTTTATGCGCCGGGTACGGAATAATGCGGTTTCCCAAGAAGATGATGAGGAAGAATGAAACGATTATTGGTAGGAGTGATGTTTGGCCTTTTATTGGTATCCCTGGCAGCTTGCGGCGGGGGAAACTCAGCTGTACCTGCTTACAATGACTTTGAAGCTTTTGTGCCTTTTATCCCCGGCTATTTCCCCGATGATTTTGAAATCTTGCAGGTGGGACATATCAGTGAGCATGCTTCAGATGAAGATATTTACACCGAGTATTACACCTCGGTGGATACCTATTTTGAATTGATCCAGAGCCAAGGGCGTGCTGCTCCGGTGACAATCCTTGACACTAGCTTAACAATCCAGGGGCAGCCTGCCAGCCTGGCAGAAGTGCCCGACCCGGCCGCGTTGGTGAAGGGTGATCTGGACTTAGTGGCCTATGCCGATTCCTCTACCTGGCTGCTGACGGTGGTATTGAAAGACATTACCGTGCAGATTATCTCTAACTTGCCGCAGGATGAGGTGATTGCCTTGGGCGAGAATTTGGTGCCCGCCTTCTGCACCAGTACGCCTACGCCAGAGGGGTGAGGGGGCAGTGGATTAGTGGGTCAGTGTATAAGGTATATAAAGTGTAAAGTGTGGGGGATTTTGTTTAACAAGAATTATTTCAAATATAAATTTCTTTGAATCTAATTTTCGGGATGCTGCGGCCAGTCGATCACCCGCCACTGGGTATAGCCGTGCTTTTCGGCGGCAAATACGCGGGCGTAGGAGTCTTCGACGCAGCCGGCTTCATCACGTACTTCGGCGGCGGTGCTGTAGGAACCGATGGGGGTAAAGGTGATCTCCCCATCAATGCACACCCATGCTTCCACAATGTAGGGCGTTTGCTCCGAATCATCCCCGGCGCGTAAGATCAGCGGGTTCCAAAATACGGTGACAATATCGCCTTCCCGCTCGGCAGAGACACCGGTGAGTGCATCGTAATAGGGCGACCAGGCCAGCACAACGTGTGGGTCGACCGGCTTGACCGTATTAATATCGCCGCGGATTTCCATATACTCGCTGTTCACCCAGCAAGGGTTATTCCCGCCCACGGCTTGCACCAGAATATAACTGCCGCGTTCCATCCGCCCAATGATCTCCAGCACGGTATCTTGGAACACGCTGTACTTATACAAGTAAGGTGCCCCCGGCCCAAAGTGACACACCATCCGCTCAATCGTCACTTTGCCGCGCAGTTCTACATAAGTAGGTACGGGCGTCTCTGTGGCAGTGGCGGTGGGGGTAAAAGTTGCTGTATGTGTAAAGGTCGGCGTAAAGGTAAAGGTTGGGCTGGGTGTAAAAGTGAATGTGGGTGAGGGTGTGTGGGTAGCGGTGTTGGTGTATGTCGGGGTATCTGCGGGGGGCGTGAAGGTCGGCGGGGTGGGCGTGGCGGGAGCGCAAGCTGCCAGACCCAACAAAATGAGGGTAAGAACTAAGAGGTATTTAAAAGAAAAACCACGCATGATATAAAAATTATAGGGTTTTTCACGGTAAGTGGCAATCAGAGAAAAGTCCCACTCAAAGCCGGGTTAGGGCGCGCAATTTAACCGCTCGGTGGCCTGGGGGTAGGCTTCCCGGTATTCGGCGGAATCGCCAAAGCGTTCACCAAAGCTATCCCAGAGAGAGCAGATCATTGGGCGGGAAGGGAGCGAGTAAGAAATTTGTTTATTGATTTGCAGGGCTAAATCCCAATCCCCTTGAGCAGCCGCGGCAGTAAGGAAGGGCCAATACTCATAGCCGTACAGCGAGGAAAGGTCTCTGGCTTTAGCTTGTTGATACAGGCGCATTACCTCACCCCAGTCTTCTTGTTGGGCTGCCAGGGACGCTTTTTGGAAGTAGGTACACCAGCCTGCGTGCGGCTCGTTGCCAAAAGGCGCTGTGGAGGGGGTTTGTGATGCGTCAGTGAGGATGCGGCTGGTATTGCTTAAGGCGCTGAGTTCCTGCATGGCAGCATCTATTTCTTTGTTATGAACATCTTGCGGTGTGAGTATCCAGATGCAGCGGTCGGTTTCTTCCGCCGAGGGGATATTGACCAGCAGGCTGTTGGATGCATCGGTTTCAAAGGTAACATGGTGGAAATCTTTACTAATTTGATCCCCTGCTATCAGTTCATCTGTGCTTTTATAAAGGTTGCTCTCATAAATTTCAAACCACCAGTAATCGGGCTGCATACTGAGCGGCTCGTCTTCGTATAAGATATTCACGGCGTAGGCAATGGGGTAAGTGGTGGCGTAAGAAGTTGCCGATTTGTTGGTGAGTAAAGCGGTATTGGGTGCCAGCGCAGGCGCACGCCAGTACAACTGCCAATAAAGGCGGGTCTGCCGTTCCCAATCCCAGCGGAATTCGTTGGACATATGCAGCTGCATGCCCACGCTGAGACCGATCAA
The DNA here is from genome assembly GCA_963675375.2 of Anaerolineales bacterium. Classification (GTDB taxonomy): domain Bacteria; phylum Chloroflexota; class Anaerolineae; order Anaerolineales; family UBA11579; genus UBA11579. The sequence goes on from OY776212.2 coordinate 1,754,537, forward strand.
CACACTAAACACCACCGCGGCTTTCTTTTGGTTGGGGATCAGGTAAAAAAGCACCCCGATAAAAATCAGACTGGCCCCGGCCAGGGCGGGGATGCTGAAGCGGGTGCTGTAACGTCCTTCTATTACTTGTTGGCCGATCAGCCAGGCTGGCGCTAAACCAAGAAGCATACCGTATAAACCCAGCACAGCAAGCCATAGGGTAGAAGGTTGGTCATCTTTTTTTTCTGATGTGCTGTATCCTTGCATAAGGAAATACAGCGCTATGCTGACTATACCTGTCAGTCCAAAGATGGCGATGACGGCGGGAGAGGAAAAATCAATAAGGTCTGCCGCAGCTGTCTGGCTCCAGGCAGTTACCAGCATATAGGTTGTGTCTTTCAAAGCGGTCTGCGCCAGGAGGATGAGGGTATCGAGGGGGGCGGTAGCCAGCTGCTGGAGTAGCACGGTCTGGTTGGGGTCGTTGATGGTCGATTGCACATATACGATCCGCCAGACGACATACCCGGCCAGCACCAACAGGTAGGGCCACCAGGCTTTCAGCATAGTTTTGAGGCGTTGGCCCCATTTCATCTCGCTGCCTGCCAGCATGAAGAGCAGTATCGCCGGACGCCAAAGCTCCAGCCCGGCAAAGTATTCCATCAGGAACAGGTGGGCAAAGGCAGTCAGCAAGCTTAGGCTGAGAAACACCCAATACTGGGTGCGCTTTTCGGGTTGGGTACGCAGCTTGAAAGCACGCACCATCCATAAGATTGAAAGCAGGTAGAACAAAGCGGTGGAGAAATGCTGGCGGTAGACCACGGACATCGATTGGTGTAAGAAAGAGGGATATACAACAAATAATAGCGCACCCCAGGCATGTTTGACGGGGTGGCCGGGCCATATCTCCCGCAGGATGTGCCAGAAGACCAACGCCCCCAGGTAGCGCACCAGGAACATGAGCAGGTGCCAGGAGAGAGGGCTGAAACCGAGCAGGTGAACGGTGGCAATATCCAGCCAGACGTGCAGCGGGCGGAAGGGGAACAGGAAAATATCGGATGGATTAGGGGCTGCACTGGAAAGGTAAAGGATTTCCCAGTCGTCCCAGTAGAACCCCAGGCTGCGGATCATCAGCCCGTAGGCCAGCACGCTGACCCCCAGCAGTACCAGGGGGAAATGTTTCTCTTGTAATTGAATGTTGGTTATTTTGTGGAGAATTTTCTTCATATCCCGCACACCGTCCGTGGTTTGAGTAGATTTGTGGGGGTTATTGTAACTGATTTTTTATTGAACGCAGTTCAGTTTGGATAATCATGGAATTCTATATTTGATTTAATGTTGATTGTGCTATTTACGAGATATTACCCCAACACCAAACTTCCATCTTGATTGAATTCCCAGAAATCAGCATAGGCTACTTCCCACAGGTAGCCGTCCGGGTCGGAGAAGTAGCCGCTGTACCCGCCCCAGAAAGTATCGGCGGCCGGCTTTACGATTTTCCCGCCAGACAGTGCGGCAAGCTGTAAAATTTCATCTACCTCGCTTTTCTGGCGGGTGTTGTGCGCCAGGGTGAAGCCAGAGAATGCGCCGCGTTGAGAAACCTGTTGAGGCGAGACATCTTCGGCGAGCTTGTCCAGCGGGTAGAGGGCCAGGCGCGTGCCAGTGGTTTGGAAAAAAAGGATGCCGTCTTGTGGGGTGTTTGAAGTGGGGAATCCTAACCCATGATGGTAAAACTCATAGGCTTTTTGCAAGTCTTCTACGCCTAATGTGATAATGCTGATGCGTGTTTCCATCGTGTATTTCCTTTCAAATAGAAAGGGAGAGGAGATTATTTAATCTCCTCTCCCAAAGGTTTTTCTTGGTGGAATTCAAACTGAGAAAGTACTCAATTTGATCCGCTGCAGAAAAGGGGGGTTACCCTTCGGCTTTTACGCCGGTGCCAGCGCACTCTGCGCATTTACCAACGCCATTGCATTGGTCGCACTTGCTGCTGCTGCCATTCCACTGCACGATCATGCCTAAACCATTGCATTTGGAACAGTGGCCGGTACCGGAACAGGCGGAGCACTTTTCCTCTGCGGCAAAATTATTCTGACTCATTGTTTGTCTCCTCAAAGTTTATTTGGGTAAATTCATCAACATTCCTATTATACAGAAAAGCTAGTGAAATTCCTAATAAAAAATTCTAATTATCAGATATTAGAGTTAGATATAGGCTTCTATCCTTGTTGGCACCTCATGGTGTTAGTTTGACAATTTCTCCAGTGTTGTTTAGGTCAATGAATGAGAGACAGTAAGTACCTTCTGCGCCGTTGGGCAGGATATGGACTTCCTGGTATCCGTGGGCAACAGTCTCTTCTGATACTTGCAGGATATTGGGGTAAACAATCTTATCTAAATCGGTAGGGTTGATCTGTATCTTTTCCAGGACTTCTCTATTCTCATCGTAAAAGAGCACCTGGAAGCGGAGGTTATTGGGGAGGCCGAGAACCACATGGGTGGCGTGCTGTTTTTCCTCCGGGATACTGATGAGGATGCCGTGACTTTTGAAGCTGGCTGCTTCTGTTTCCGTGCAGATGCCTTGCACAAAACCAGGATAATAAGCTTGCATGTCTTCAAAAGATACTTTTCTGACAGTGGAGTAGGCATAGTGGAAGGTATCGATCAAGTGGTCATAAGAACCCATATTCATCTTGATGATCGTCTTGAAGCGGGTAAGGTTCAAAATTGGGCTGTGAATAATGATTGAGAGACGGTCATAGTATTTTGCTAGTTGTTTATCTTCAAGTTGGTTTTTGCCAGTTGTAATAGTTTCTTTGTAGCCGGGAATGTACTCAATACGGGCGAAGTGTCCAATGCGCCAAATTTCATCGTAACTCATTGGTAAGCGTGCCCGTAGAGGATCTAATAAGGCATGTACGTCAATTACATAATGATCGGTTCCTGTATAATAGCCAACCATCCCCACAGCACCAAAAGAAAAAAAATTAAGGTCTCTATATGAGGCTTCCAAATGGACTTTTTGTCCATGTAACCTTAATGGGCTGTATGGTGATTCATTCATGCGGCTTTGGTTGAGCAGGCCGGTTGTTTTGTTGTACCATAAGCGCTCGTCAGCAATTTTATATTCAATTACATAGACGTTTTCATTTTCAATCTGATACGTGGGTAAAGTGCTGCTTATCCCTACAAGCAGGATTACCCCAGCGAAAACCCATTGATATTCTCTAGAAATTAACCAGTCTAAATCTATGTGAATCAGGATAATGACAGCGACCAACAGTGGCGCGGCGAAGAAGCGTCCGCTCATGAAGTCCCCACCGATCTTGAGGATGTAGGCGAGGTAGAGCAGGATTCCTAACCCGGCACTGAGCAGGTGCCAGCGTTTCTCTCTGGCAGTCAGAATGAGGAAGAGCAGCACGGCAAAGATAACGATCAGGGTGAGCGGGTCTTTCTTAAGCGAATTGAGGAAGTAGTACAGCCCCTGGGTAACTAACTCACCCGCAGGGATGCCGGTGCCCAGCTTGGCGTAATAGGTGTTGGGGAAAGAAAAGCCGTAGTAGATGATGGAGAAGCCTTCCCACAGGAGGATGGGCCACTGCCCGGCAGCCAGCCAGAGTAATGCTTGCTTTTTATGGAACGCTTGCAGCCAGAGGGTGAGCAAGGGGAAAAGGAAGAATGCAAAGGTATCCAGGCGATTGACGGCTGCCAAAGAAGCGATCATCGACAATAGGAACAACTGGCGTGAAGTGGGCGCAGGGAACTTGAAGTAGAAGAAGAAAAAGAGAGCGACCAGCAGATAAGTGAGCGGGTTCTCCAGGCCGGATGTAGCATAGTCGACAAAGGCATTGGAGAGGGAGAGGATCAGCAGGGCGAGGAAAGCAGCCCAGCGGGAGGGGGACATTTTGACCACCACAGCCACCGCAGCGAGGGAGCAAAGCAAAGAGATGGCGATGGTGGTGAAGTAAGGTTCGCGAGTGAGGAAATAGCCCACACTGAGTAAGAACAGCCACAAGGGATGGGTGAAAACCTGGACGCGTTCCCCAAGGTTGTAGACCAACCCATGACCGTTGACAAAGTTGTCGACCACGCGCAGAGAGATGAAGGCATCGTCCCCCATCCAGGCACGGCGGGTGGTCAGCACCAGGAAGGTGAGCAGGCCAAGAATGATGAGGAGCTTTTCTAATGAATTTGAATGATTAGGCTGTGATGACTGTGTGGTGTGCATAGAATTCCCACTCGTTTGTATTGTTAGGTCATATCAAGACGAATTCTATCATATGTTTAAAAAAGGATGAATTTAGTCTTGAAGAAGAAGCGCAGGTCTTGTGTTTTTCTAAAAGTAGTTTTCTATAAGTAGTAAAGAAGGCGGATAGTTTTTAGCCCTATTGGGTTAGTTTGACAATTTCTCCAGTGTTGTTTAGGTCAATGAATGAGAGACAATAGGTGCCTTCTGCGCCGTTGGGTAGAATATGGACTTCCCGGTATCCATGGTCAGCGGTCTCATCTGATACTTGCAGGATATTGGGGTAAACAATCTTATCTAAATCGGTAGGGTTGATCTGTATCTTTTCCAGGACTTCTCTATTCTCACCGTAAAAGAGCACCTGGAAGCGGAGGTTATTGGGGAGGCCGAGAACCACATGGGTGGCGTGCTGTTTTTCTTTTGGGATACTGATGAGGATGCCGTGACTTTTGAAACTGGCTGCTTCTGTTTCCGTGCAGGTACCTGGGACAAAGTCGGGGTAATAACTTTGCATGTCTTCAAAAGACACTTTTCTGACCGTGGAGTAGGTATAGTGGAAGGTATCGATCAAGTGGTCATAAGAACCCAGGTTCATTCTGACGATTGTTTTGAAGCGGGTAAGGTCCCAAATTGGGCCGTGAATAATAAGGGATAGGTGATTGTAAAACTTGGCTAACTGTTTGTCTGCTATTCTGTTTGTACCGCTGTTGATGGTTTCTTTATAACCTTCTATTTTTTCAATCCGGCGATAATGCCCAATTCGCCAATTGATTTGGTAACTCATCGGTAAGTGTGCCCGTAGTGGGTTTACCAAACCTACTACATCGGACATATAGGTATCTGGCCCGGCATAGAACCCGGTCATCCCGATGGAGCCGACCATAAAAAAGATTTCATCAGACGATTTTTGGCGTTGATTAAATTCTTCTCCCCGACTGCGCAGCCAGCTGTGTGGAACTTCGTTCATGCGGCTCTGGTTGATCAACCCGGTTTCGGGGAGATAATAAAGACGTTCATCGGCGATACGGGTATAGGTGTCCACGGTAGGGATGTCTTTGTTCTCGATCTGGAAGGTGGGCATTTCGGTGCTCAAACCCAGCAGCAGTACGGCGCAAACCAGCAACCAACGGTACTCCTTTTGCGCGCTGAAATCGATCTCCATGTGGGTGAGCAGGATCACGGCGACCAGCAGGGGGGCGGCGAAGAAACGGCCGCTCATGAAGTCCCCACCGATCTTGAGAATGTAGGCGAGGTAGAGCAAGATTCCCAGCCCAGCACTGAGCAGGCGCCAGCGTTTCTCTTTTATCGTTAGGATGAGGAAGAGCAGCACGGCAAAGATGACGATCAGGGTGAGGGGGTCTTTCTTGAGCGAGTTGAGGAAGTAGTATAAACCTTGGGAAACCAACTCGCCTGCAGGGATGCCGGTGCCCAGCTTGGCGTAATAGGTGTTGGGGAAAGGGAAGCCGTAGTAGATGATGGAGAAGAGTTCCCACAGGAGGATGGGCCACTGCCCGGCAGCCAACCAGAGCAGCGCTTGCTTTTTGTGGAAAGCCTGCAGCCAAAGGGTGAGCAGGGGGAAAAGGAAGAAGGCGAAGGTATCCAGGCGGTTGACGGCTGCCAAAGAAGCGATCATGGACAGCAGGAATAACTGGCGTGAGGTGGGCGCAGGGAACTTGAAGTAGAAGAAGAAAAAGAGGGCAATCAGCAGATAGGTGAGTGGGTTCTCCAGGCCGGAAGTGGCATAGTCGACAAAGGCGTTGGAGAGGGAGAGAATCAGCAGGGCGAGGAAAGCTGCCCAACGAGAGGGGGACATCTTGACCACGATGGCTACCGCTGTGAAGGCACACAGCAGCGAAAGGAACAGGGTGGTGAAATAGAATTCCCGGGTGAAGAAGGCACCTAAGCTTAGGAGCAGCACCCACAGCGGGTGGGTGTAAGGCTGGACGCGTTCGCCGAGATTGTAGACCAATCCATGACCGTTGACGAAGTTATTCACCACGCGCAGGGAGATGAAGGCATCATCCCCCATCCAGGCACGACGGGTGGCCAGCGCCAGGAAGGTGAGCAGACCAAGAATGAGGAAGAGGTTTTCTAAACGCTCTTGCTGGGAAGTGCTGTTTGGCTGTGTCGATTGCATACAATTACCTCTTGCGTTCAGGGAAGGATCTTAATAGACGAAAAACAATAGTTATCGGCTTTTGAAAGCGGCAGCAAATGGATTTCAGTGTAGCCGTGTTCAACGGCTGCTTGTGGGACATCCAATGTGTAGGGCAGGGCAACCCCATCTTGCCCGGTGGGATTGAGTATGACGCGCCCTAATTCAGTTCGATCATCATCGTAGAATAGCACCTGGTAGCGTTGGTTATTGCTGATCCCCAAAACTACCTGTGTGCCCTGCTGTAAGGCAGCCGGGATTTTAAAAAGCAGGCCGTGAATGCCAAAGGGGGAAATCCCCTTGTCAGAACAGCTGCCAGCCAAAAAGTCGTGAGGGGCTTCTTCATATTTCAGCTGCTTTACTTCTGAGTAGCGGTAATAAAAGGTGTCAATATAAGAGTCGTAGCTGCCTAGATTCATCTTGAGGATCGTTTTGAAGCGGGTGAGATTCCAGATCGGACCGTGGATGATGAGAGACAAGCGGTCGTAATATTTGGCAAGCTGCTTATCCTCTATTTTGTTTTTTCCGCTGTTGATGGTTTCCTTGTATCCGGGGATTTCATCAATCCGCAAAAAATGTCCAATCCGCCAGGTAGTTTGATAGCTCATTGGTAAACGTGCTCTAAGCGGATCGGTGAGGGCGTAGACATCAATCATATATGCATCAGATCCGGCAAAAAAGCCATGCAAACCCATCGAATATTCTTTAATAAAGTATTCGTCTGTACTTTGAATGAATAAACGGTATTCTTCACCTTGTTCACGCAGCCAGCCAAAAGGAGTTTCATTCATCCTGCTCTGATTGAGCAGACCCGTAGTCGGCGCGTAGTAGATTCGTTCATCAGCAATGCGCGTATAAGGTTCAATGTCAAGGACATCTTTGTTCTCGATCTGGAAGCTAGGCATATCGGTGCTCAAACCTAACAGCAGTACGGCGCCTACCAGTAACCAACGGTACTCCTTCTGCACGTTGAAATCGATCTCCATGTGGGTGAGCAGGATGACGGCGACCAGCAGAGGTGCGGCAAAGAAGCGTCCGCTCATGAAATCCCCACCGATCTTGAGAATGTAAGCGAGATAGAGCAGGATTCCCAACCCAGCACTGAGCAGGCGCCAGCGTTTCTCTTTTATCGTTAGGATGAGGAAGAGCAGCACGGCAAAGATGACGATCAGGGTGAGGGGGTCTTTCTTGAGCGAATTGAGGAAGTAGTATAAACCTTGGGAAACCAACTCTCCCGCAGGGATGCCGGTGCCGAGCTTAGCGTAATAGGTGTTGGGGAAAGGAAAGCCGTAGTAGATGATGGAGAAGAGTTCCCACAGGAGGATGGGCCACTGTCCGGCAGCCAGCCAGAGCAGGGCTTGCTTTTTGCGGAACGCTTGCAGCCAAAGGGTGAGCAGGGGGAAAAGGAAGAAGGCAAAGGTGTCCAGGCGGTTGACGGCTGCCAAAGAAGCGATCATGGACAGCAGGAACAACTGGCGTGAGGTAGGTACAGGGAACTTGAAGTAGAAGAAGAAAAAGAGGGCAATCAGCAGATAGGTGAGTGGGTTCTCCAGGCCGGAAGTGGCATAGTCGACAAAGGCGTTGGAGAGGGAGAGAATCAGCAGGGCGAGGAAAGCAGCCCAGCGGGAGGGGGACATTTTGACCACCACAGCCACCGCAGCGAGGGAGCAAAGCAAAGAGATGGCGATGGTGGTGAAGTAAGGTTCGCGAGTGAGGAAATAGCCCACACTGAGTAAGAACAGCCACAAGGGATGGGTGAAAACCTGGACGCGTTCCCCGAGGTTGTAGACCAATCCGTGACCGTCAACGAAGTTATTCACCACGCGCAGGGAGATGAAGGCATCGTCCCCCAGCCAGGCACGACGGGTGGCCAGCACCAGGAAGGTGAGCAGGCCAAGAATGATAAGAAGCTTTTCCAGGGGGTATGAACGATTAATGTCCGATGATTGTGTGGTTTGCATTCTTTTCCTCCAATGGTGTTTGGGCACCATTAAGCAGAGGAAATTCTAACATGATTTCTTTTGAGGAGTGGTTTAGGGAGCGGGGATTGAGGGGGGAATGACCCTAATATATGCTCCCTTTAACTATTTGGTGGGAAAAGTGCATTGCATTCCCTGGCATAGAACCACCCGTCAACTCTCGGCGGCTTTATCCCCAGCGCAGTTATCATGCTCTTGATCTGCTCGCGATGTTCTGTTGCATGATTGATTACCTGGGTTAAGAGCACCCAGGGTTCCACTTTGTAACCATCGTTTAGTATTATTTGTGCTTGAAGCAGATTATTGGAAGGATCCTGAACAAGTGAAACCAGTTCTTTTCCAGAGGTAATTAGTATCTCGCGCAGTTCTGGAATGGTTGGTGTATATTCCTTTTCTGGGATAGTAGTGAACTTGGTCAACATGGATGTGTAGTCTTCCTGTGATGTCACGAGATGCTGCAAGGTCTCCCGGATGGTTCCATGCACTGCAGATTGAGGTTGAATGTCAAGCTGGTCTTCTGTTAAAGTCTCACAGATCTCCAATATCTGTAGGTTCGCCCAATGATTGTGCTCAATTAGTCGCATCAAAATATTTTCATTCATATTATTTCCTATCTCTAAATTTTGCTAAATTGATAATCATCTTTGGGGAAGAGAAGCAACCAATTCCCGAAATCGTACTGTTTACTGCTGGCTTTTAGCTCATCAAATTCAGATTGCCCTCATTCCTTTGATAATGTCAATAATATCTGCAATTTGTTTGCTTCCAAAATTTCCCCCTATAGAAATACGTGTTGAGTTTATATGGTTATGGTTGTAAAAACAATCAAAGAATACAAACCATTTTTCAGAATATGATGCACTTGAATATGCAGATTACAGAAAGCCTTTATGGAAATCTAGCCTATGATGAAGTGAAAGAGACTATATCTGGTTTCGGAATTCAATCAGATAATAAATCGGATAGAAAATTATTTGAAGAGTTTTTAGCGTTCAAGAAATGGATGGAGAATCGCCAACATAAACAACAATAGGCACACCTCCAAAAAATACCAATCTAAATATTTTGTGGTGGAATTGTTGGTTTTCTAAGATTTGGTAATAAAATATCTCAGGATTATGCCCTTTTTGAGGGGATGATGCAAAAATTGTTTTACCGCTAGCTTCAACGAAAGCCCTTTTTTCTTCTAGTTGTTGGACTGAAAATCCGATAGAAGGTTGAAGGGGGGAGGTATCTAATCGCAATATTGAGCTTGAAGGGGGAATCGGGGTAACTGATCCAAGCCATTTAGTACCATATTCATGAAAATATATTCCTTTTGAAATGTGTTCTAAACCTCTCAATAAACGCGGCATATCAACTTGGTAAGTGCCTGTTTCAATACCCTCTATATTTATTGGTGACAAATTTTTGAAAAGTCCAATTTTTTTAGGTGCCTTTTTGATTGATCTTTTCACTTTGGGATAAATTTCATCTCTTACTATGTCACCACTTGTGATTGAGGAAGCTAGTACCAATCTTAGATATTCATCATCGTCGGATTTTGACGAGTTATGAATTGGGCAGGATGGAACAGTAATTAACTGTTCTCTATGTCCCCTTGGGAAAAAACATCTAGGTGGAACGTGTTCTCTAGTAGTTGCATATCGGTTGCACATGTAACATGATTCATATTGCATATTGAAATTTTATACCAAAAAGACCCGTTTTACGAAACAAAATTCCGCAAAAAGGGTCTTTTTTTGGGTGAAAACTGTCGGGGCGAGAGGATTTGAACCTCCGACCTCACCGGATTATTCTTCGCTCCTGTTATTCCTTCATTTGAGCAAACCGGTAGTTAGTGATAACCCCGGTTATTAGGATTTATAATTAATTTAAAAGATGCTTCTTGACGAAAAATCGAGTCTTATGAGATAATGGGAGTATAGAACACTTGTCTGAATATGAGGACAGTTTAAAGTTTTCTCTCCGTGCTGCAACACGGAGAGAAAGCTAGCTAATTTCTAATCAGTTATAATGATTGTACTAATGTGCGAATCATCTGTCAAGGGGCTTGAAAAAACAGATAACTGGTTGACTTTTAGAAAATTTAATAGTAGTCGTATGACTATTTGGCAGACTATGTCCAAAGGAGTACATTATGTACAATAATTATAGAACTGTATCCATTGGTACCACATTTAGAACTGGCCAAAAATGTCAAGAATCAGGTGTCTATTCATTTGTCAGACATACTGATAACAGTCCTTGCTGGGCAACACCAGCAGAAAAGAGAATACCTTTGGCAAAGGGTGACACCTTTCCTCCTCACCGAAGTTGTAGGAAAGGTGTCATCTGGATGCTTCAGTCTTACGCATAGGGTAAGCTCCTAAACGTAAGAAACTAAACTAGAAATGGCATAGTCTGCCAAATAGCTATATGACTAATGTTTATAAAATGAGGGTTAGAATGTGTAAATCTCCTTTATTTCATTCTATCATAAAAATTATTTATATTGATGAAATGAAATAATATTAAATGTATTTTAATATTATTTCAAATTTTGAATAGAAGTAAGGGGGTATTGTTTCATTGATGGAAATTAAAAGATTCAAGAATATTATCTCTAATAACTTTTGGATTATAGTGTTTATTTCTATTGGAAGGATATCGAAGTAGGGATAAGTTTTTTTCTTCAAATAATCCGTTTACAAAATTATCTCTTTCAACCCTATCCGGCCTCTGGTGGCTCTTATCGTCTAGCTCAATTGCTAGAATGGGCTTGCCAGTCTTTGGGCTGCATAGTAAAAAATCTACGTGTCTGGAATTTATTTTATTGAGTGCTGAAAGATATTTACTGTATTCTTTATTTTGTGTTTTGAAAATATCCGAGATTCTAACTTTTGAAAAAATGATAAATTTGTTTCCTACTACCTGGGATAATGAATGATAAAAAGCTAATTCATTTTGTGTAAAAACGGATGATCTCAAACTGTAAGAAGCGTAAGGATTTTCTTCCTCTTTTTCTTTTGCAAATGGATTACGAAAGATATTTTTGATAATAGAAAAACAGCCTGGATTGTCATTTAGGTTAGTGCTCATAAAAACCCCTTTCTTGTTGAATGATGCTATTTACACTCTGGCCTGACCCACCCCAGCAGATCATAAATTTCCGGCCCCAGTTTATTCCCCAGTTTGATCACATTTTCATTAGTTGGTAATCGTTGTCCATTGATCCAACGGCTAAGCATGGATTGGTCAACTTCTAAGTAAATTGCAAAATCACCCTGAGTTTTGCGCTCTCCGGATTGTGTTTGCCATTCGAGAAAAATTTTTTCAAGCCATAATGCTATTTCTTTGCGCCTATCCATATCGTAATATTACCATTTGCGAAACGAAATATATATTGCGACTTGACAAATTTTCATAAGAGCATTATATTTGTCTAGTAGCAAAAACTATTCACTTGACATCTTTTATGTCTCAAACAACTATAGAACACCTGTACTATAATGCCAATAGTGGCAAGTATAGTGAAAGGGAGGGCTGATAAGTTCATTGAGGTAAACAAAAAGAAAGCGGGATTGCCTGGTGCTGGAACACCAAACAATCCCTAACGCACCTACCAGGGTTCAGCTGGTAAGTAGTCTAGTGATATTTTATCATTACTACATACTTATTCAAACTATGTCCTGGCGGTAGCCGGGACAATTTTTTTAATTCACTATCAACTAACAGGAGTAAAGAAACATGGCTAACAAAACTATTCAAATCACCATCCCCCGTGCAGTCGTCACCAGTGTGTACGAAAGCGAAAAGAACGGCACCCAATACATTGGCATGTCCAGCCCAGCGGGTGAGTTCAAATTCTCATGTGGTCAGGGTGTGCATAACTTCAATCAGTATCTTGAAGCCGACCGCATGGATTACACCTTTGAAATCTCCGGGCGATTGTTCAACAATCAGCAATCTTTGCTGATCCAAAGCGTGCAGAATGCTGCACCTAAGAAGTAACGGCAATTCCAGCCTATTGGCTGCTAACTGCGCCGGGTGTGCGCCCGGCATCTTTTGAGAAAGGAGGAAAGTAGCGTGACCTTTGCTGATGCAATTACTATGCTCACCGATCTGGGCGTTCTGCCTGTGATCACTATCGTGGCCACTCTTGGTATCGCTGGCCTGGCTTATCGTCGGTTCCGCCGCTAAGCACACATAGGCGGCCACGGCCTAGAATGAAAAATGCCCTCTGCACAGTGGCGGTGTAGGGGGCACAATCTAAGAGAGGTACATAATGTGGAATGCTGCGCTGAATTTGCTTAGTGATTTAGGCATCCTGGGATATATCCAGGCGGCGGTGGTAGTTACCCTTGCAATCTTCATTTACCGCACATTTACTAACGGGGGCTAAAGGTGATCGAGTTAGATTTTCACCTGCTCGAAGTAATTGGTTCAATTATTCTAATCCCTTTGGTAGTGACTTTCACCCTGTATAAATTGAGGTTTTTTGAATGAATGCAGCCGATTTTATTTTTCCCGCTTATATGGTGGTAGGTATGTTTATCGCCGCTCTGAATGCCAAGGCATTGGGAGCGATGATCCTGTATGGATTAGGTCTACAAATGGTGTATCCAGATGTTGAAAAAGCGAACTTTCTTTTATTCTTCGTTATTGCTGTCACTATTGTTGCTACATTTCGGGACTAGCACAGTACACGCCGAAGACCCCACACCCACACCCAGCCCGGAGTGGGTACCTTTGGTTCCTACGCAAACTCAAAAGCCAGCGCAAAGCTACCACTGCCCTGATGGAACACCGGAAGGATGGGGACAGGTTACCCCTGACCCTTATTGGATGATGCAGTGTGGACAGTGTACGGTTCCCGATTTGCCCACCCGAACGCCACAGCCTACAAACACAGTAGCCCCAGGGGAACCAACTTCAACCCCTGCACCAACCCAAGACCCGCATCAGTGGTTCTATCTGCCAATACAAGAAGAATATTCTTTCGAGTATCAAAAAGCAAATAATAGTTGCAAATACTATAACTGGTGTTGGGGTGTAACAGAGTTAGAAACATTTACTTTCGATTGTGGAGAAGGAAATTCAATAAAGGGGATTGTATTAGAGAGGCATGGGTATATAGATGTGCCGCATGAATTAAATACTTATGTGACTGAAAATAATGTCATAGGTGAATTTGTCGAAGGATATTCCGTAGACGTAATGCGAGAAGGGGCAGTCACTTCGGGGGATACTGCAATGGTTGCTGCGATAAACCAAGTTTTAGTAAATGAAGGTATGCATCTTGATTTTTGGGATGTTGGAAATTTTGGGTTAGCCAGTTCCTATACAGGTAACCTGAGATTATCGGCAAGAGGTTCAGCGGAGTTTGATGTATCTATAGCCGTGATTGGAGCGATTTGCTACGGCATTCCCCAGGAGCCCGATTTAGGCGCAAGCTACTGCGATGCAGTCAATGGGGACGGCGGTACAGGTGATAACGAACTGGATGTAGATTTACCCGATGTAGTTGTATCACAGCCCTATTGTTTAGCCATTGGCGGCGGTCAGGTAGATATGTCGGTGCTGAACCTGATCCCTGGAATAGATGACATCGGAGATATTCAAATCCCCGGTTTCAATCTGTGCTATCGGTACATTTCCTTTGGTTCCCTTAGCTTATTTGGCATGGGTATCGATTTAGACATCATGGCGATGCTGTTGGGTGGTGTCGCATTAGTACGAATTTTCTTGAGGTCATAAGATGCCAACAATTACCCTGTATTTACATCCTGAATTAGCCACCCTTTTGGTTGGGGTGATTATTTTTGTAGTGATCAAGTCGATTGTGGAGCTGATCCCCTGATGTTTATCAACGGCGGGCAAATATTTCCCATTATTCAATCTTACCGGCTAGTGTGGATTGCGGGCAGGTTTTCAGGCGGTAAAACCTCGTTTTCTTATAAGGTCGCTGAACGATTCTTGAAGAATGGACAATACCGGTTGATTTCCAATACCAATTGTATTTGGAATGATGATCCCAACGATGTACAGCTTATGGATGATGGCATGCTGCACGCCGTGATTGTCCTGGATGAGGGCGGGCAATGGTTCAAGAGTTCAAAAGAAATAGAAAGGATTGCTGCTTATGCTGCAAAGATGGATTGCATCTATATTATTCCCAGTTTTTGGCCGCCTAATCGGTCTGCTCAGGTCGTTACTATCCAGCCTCTTTTCAACTTTATTTCGGCGGGTATCCCGGCCATCGTCTACAGCTGGTCGGTCAGCCTCGGAAGCTTCAAAGACAAAGGGTGGTTCGCTTGGGTCTATCCTCAATCGATTTATGGTGTTTATTCGAGACAAGACCCAGGGGATAGCCCGGAAACTATTATTTCGTTCCTCACACAAAGGACGGAAGAATACATCCAATCACGGGGGCGTAACCACGGCTTACAGCCAATGGGAGAAACTTCCGCAGCCGATCTTATTTTTGAAGCCTCTAATACGCTGGTACAGGCTGCCGATAGTTTCTCGGCCTTATCTGTGGGAAAGTCAAAATCAAAGCGATAAGAAATTTGATTTCATGGCTTTTGTAATGGTGTGGGTGATGATTGGGATTGTGGGTATTTGGGCTATGTCGGCGGTGCCCATGCTGCAGCGGTTTGGTCACTTTATCGCACCAAACATGATCCCTGAGTATGCAATCAGTGGTGAGGAGGGAGACGAAACAGAGGCCGAAGATGTGGCACTAGGTGAGGCGGTTCAATCATCGGGTGAAATTGTATTTCCGATAACTGTACCCACTTCTGAACCGATTATAGAAAATGTGCAGCCAACTGCTACCCCTATCCCGGTAGTGGTTTCGTTGGATGTCCACATGCCCACGGCACAGCCACAAGCCACGTTATTGCCAACCCAAGAAGCTGCCCAGGAACCGGAAACCAGCCCCTTTATGAAAAAAGCGCATCAGTTTTGTGGTGATTGTGACGGGTACAGCGTGCAAATCAAATATACCCATTATTGGCCGCCGGAAGGGGGTACAAATTGTTGGTTATGGAATGAGGTTACCCAAACTTGTGACAGTCCGACCTATTCCGGGATCCCTTGGCAAAGTGCAATTGGTTGGGGTGCGGCCTGTCCATATGATTGGGGGATTGGCACATGGATTGAGGTTCCTTATTGGGGTTCTGTGATGTGTGTAGACCGGGGAGCAATGGCCTGTGTGCAGGGTTCCGAGGGTTGGATTTGTGAGGTCGATATCCTGGCTGAGAACATCGGGGCAATTGATGGGCAGATTTTAGAAAGTGAGGTCTATATTCCATGAAAATTTTGAAGAATAGAGAGCAAATTATTGAGTATTTGAAAAAGAAAGGCTGGAAAGAAGAAATCGAAGACTATCACTATGAAAGTCCATCAGGAATAATTGTGAGAGATAGACGATATTTTTGGTATAGCTGTGAGAGAGAATCTTGTCGACATGGCTATTTGGCAGCTTATAGAAAGCAGTTGGAGTATGAAAAAGAAGTAGCTCCACAGCAGTTGAAATTATTCTAAATTTAGGAGAATTTTATTCCATGATAGATGCATTAGTTTCATTACGACAAGAAATTGAGGTTCAATACCAGGTTGATCAGGCAGTAAAGCGAGAGAGGAAAAGGGCATTTTCAATCCTTTTAGTATTTGTGCTCTTTCAAGTTGTATTGTCTGCATCCCGGTAATAGTTGACTGAACAAGAGAGGGGCGGCGACACGCCTACACGGCCAGGCCCCCGCCTGGACGTGAGGAAGCCGGAGGCTCTGGCCGTGGTCGGAGCGCCCCGAACGCTGAGAAAGGAGGTGATGATCTATGGGTGAAGAAAAAGAAAATGGCTTTGTTGTTTTTGTAGAAAAGCTGAGAGAAAACTATAAAAAGCGATTAGCTCGGAAAACGGGCTGGGGCAAGAATGAAGTTTACTTGGAATTTGAACAGGCTCTCGGCGATGCCGCGATCGCAACAGCTGACTTATTAGGTATTCCGTATGATAACAACGCATAAAGCTTTTTTCGGCCATCGACAAAAAACCTTGCAGCCATGCGCCCGCAGGTGTCAAACCCTGGTGAGCGGAGCGGCGCAAGCCCGGAAGGGTTGACACCTGCCAGCGGGCTGTACAATGGTTTTTCGATGGCTGAAAGAGAGCAAAAAAAGTGCCGATACCTGGTGTGCGCCAGATACCGGCGGGTTTAGTAGCATTTGACCTCTACTGAACCCATTATATCAATTTTAGAGCGCTTGCGCTCGACCACCCCCCGTGTACTGACAGGGGGGTGTAGTTAGAAAAATATAATGGAGTGATAACCACATGTTCCCACCCGATATAAAAATAGATAGCAGTCTCCACAAACCTGGGATAAAGCATTTCGCCTATCTTGGCTATTATGTGTATTACGTCCTGGGGGATGTCTACATCACTGACCTTGAAGGGCATATCATCGATGCGTACAAGGCAAATCGGACAATTGAAGAATTTACCGAGGCAAAAATGAAAATCAATGCTTTCCGTGATGGTGCCATTCTTCTGCATGGGATTACAAGTGAAGCAGAGGAACAAGAGGCACAAGGCAAAGCACCTGTACCGAAAGGTTGGCAGTTGGTGCAGCAGGGAAAACACAAATTAGTAAAGAACGAGGTTTACCATGACTGAGATCACATTCAAAATTGATTATCTATCAATCACAATTTGGGGCACACATGAGGAAATTTTGCAAATCTATGATGATTTCCTAAGTGACTTTGTGGGTGATCCTGTGCATGTGGGACATGGTCACCGTGGGTATCAGTGGTGGGGACGGGCTTTAGCTGGTGTGAATGTGTATTCTATCCCGGTCAATGGTGACCAGGAGCACGGCCATATTGAACTAAAAGGGGAAGCCTGCGAAGTGATCCCGATGGATGCATTACGCAAGATGGTGATTTATCTCCAGGAACGTCACCAGCATACCGGGCAGAAATTCAATGTAACCAGGTTGGATTTGGCTTGGGATGGGGTCAACGCATCCCCCTTAGAATTTTTAGAGGCTGTACAAAATGACTATATCCGGTCCTTGGCCAAGCGGGATAAGTGGAAGTTGGACCAATCCCCACGCAAGGAAGGAGAAGAAATTCAGATTTCAACCACGGTTTATTTTGGTTCGCCATCCTCTGAACGTAGATTGAGAGTGTATGACCGTAGAGGCTTTACCAGGGTGGAGCTGCAAACCAGGGACAAGCGGGCACATGCAATTGTTGAAAGTCTCTTTATTGCACTGCCTGAGGAATGGGGAAAGCTGGGTATAGCGCATTTGCGGGACTATGTGGACGTGTTCGAGGACGAAAGCAAGGAAACACTAGCAGACTGGTGGGCTGAGCTTGTAGGGGCGGTTATTCGTGCAAATATGACCGTGACAGATGCCAAAGAAATGGAATTATACCGGCTTGAAAAATGGATAGTGCATCAGGTTGCACCGGCTTTGTCGGTGATTGTAGATGCTGTGGGGGAATATTCTATCGATGCTTTTATCCAGTACGGCCGAGCGAAAAGAGGGGAACGGTACAAGCCTATTTTAGAGAATATCCATCCCCAAACACTTAGCATGGGACAAGGTGAGTTGTTCTATGACTGATAAAAAGGGGCTGCCTATCTTGGGTAGGGCACAGGTAATCAGGCTCAGCCGGTTGCTGAATATGAAATACCGGCCTTCTGAAATTGCCAAATTACTGGAGGTAAATATTGATACTGTCAGGCGTTCTTATTTGGCTGCTGGTTGTCCACATGAGCGGGATAAATATGGGCATATCTGGATTGTGGGAACGGCTTTCAAAAAATGGGCTGAGGAAGTCATTGCCAAACGGAAAAGGAAAAATCCTGTACCGATGCCAGAAAATCAAGCCTGGTGTATGAAGTGCAATAGACGGGTAGAAATTACGAACCCAAGAATAAAACCAATGAATACTTATCTTGAATTGATACAAGGGACATGCCCACATTGTGGGACTACTGTAAACCGTGGAAGGGCTAAACGTGATACTAAGGGATAATTATTTTGATGTTCAGGCTTATCTTGATTACCAGGATAAGATTTACCAATTGAGTAAGTACACCATAGACCGAAAATGGAGCCATCTAAGGCATTTACTGGAATGGGCAGACGATACACCCTTTCATAAATCTGCTAAGCTAGAACTCACTTTTCCCCAATATTTACTAACAGCCAGGAATGACGGCAAAGAGAAGCAATTATCTGCAAACGTTATTCAAAGGGCATGTAGTGAAGCGAGAAGTTTTTATCTGTGGGCAAAATTGAACCGGTATTATAAATACAAGCCGGTCAATGAAAGCTGGATAGATACGATCAGGCCGGGGAGGGCGAGAGGGGTACAGTCAGAATTATTTGAACGAGAGTATTACACCCTGGAAGAAGTGCGCAAACTGTGTTCTTTGAAAGCTGAGACACTGATCCAGCGCAGGGATAAGGCTTCGATTGCCTTTTTGTTTATCTCCGGTATGCGTGTCGGTGCGTTTGTCTCTCTGCCTGTGCATTGTGTTGATCTGGAAGAATTGACCATCTATCAATTGCCCAGCGAAGGGGTAAAGACGAAAAATAACAAGGCTGCTAAAACCTTTCTTTTCCCTATCGAAGATTTACTGGAGATCGTCCAGGAATGGGATGAGTTTATCAGGGCTGAATTGGGTACGGATGCGTTTTGGTTTCCAGTGCTCAACCGGGATGGTACAGAATGGGGGAATTTAGAAAACCCGGGGAGTATTGATTCTCGGCGGCAAAGTGCTGCAAGAGGTTTGAAAAGAGCTTGTAAAGCTGCAAAGATACCTTATCGGTCACCCCATAAATTGCGCCACGGCCATGGGGTCTATGCTGTGCAGCACGCCAAAACAATGGCACAATTCAAGGCTTATTCTCAAAACATGATGCACGAAAGCATGGACATAACAGACCGGCTTTATAGTCGTCTAAATTCGGATGAAGTAAAAAAGGTGGTTTTAGGTGTTGGAAAAAGTGAAGAAATAACCCATGATTTGGTGAAAAAACTCATTGATTTACTACAAAATTAGGGCTGAAATTAAACAAAAAAGGCACTAAAATCCACGTTTTAGTGCCTTAAAAGTGTCGGGGCGAGAGGATTTGAACCTCCGACCTCACCGACCCGAACGGTGCGCGCTACCGGGCTGCGCTACGCCCCGAAAGATGGGTGCCAGGCGGTTTCCTGCCTGTCGGGTAAGCAGAGGAGATTATATCTCAGGCTACTAGGTTTTGCAAGCAACCGACCGGGTCGGGACGCGGTTTGACCAAACAAAGACCCTCTTGCTGCTCATTTTTCTTTACCTCCTCCTTACACGAAATTCCTACATATTTTATGCGAATTTCCCGAACGCCAGTGCAATTGTAAGGGATAATATCTGTGAAAATAGGCCAATTTGTCTTGGCTTTAATTATTGATAGAGATACAACTGATGATAAATTTCAATCCCTATTCTATAGTCCTGCTAACCGGCGTTGTAATTGTAATTGGTTATGCTGTGATCGCCTGGCTGCGGGGCACAGCGCCCATTCGCAAGTATCTGGCACTGACCAATGCAACTATCGCTATCTATCTATTTGGCTATGGGATGGAACTTAGCCAGGTTTCTGTAGAAGGTGTGCTGTTTTGGGCAAAATTTGAATATATCGGCATTGCCTTTATCCCAATGGCTTTGATAGCCATAGTGATGGCTTTCACCGACCGGGGGAAGTGGATACACCATGCTTTACTGATCATTTTTATTCCTATCATCACAGTTGTATTGGCTTTTACCAATGAACGCCATCATTGGATCTGGCAAGACCTCACGCTGAAATACACCAAGGGGATTTATCTGGCAGAGTTTACCGGGGGATGGTGGTATTGGGTTTTTGCTGCATTTTTGTATGTAAGTGTGGCTTTTAGCTTTTGGCTATTACTGATTGCCTATCAAAAATCTTCCCCATTTTTTCGAAGCCAAATTATGGTGCTGCTCGTCAGCATTGCCATTCCGGTTTTCCTCACCCTCCTATACCACAGCATTTCCCTGCTTGGTTTGCCGCTGCTAAATATCAACTGGCAGGCTTTTGCTTTTATCATCACATCTTTGCTGCTGACTGCCGGGATCATCAATTTCCATTTGTTCGATCTTGCACCCATTGCGCATGACGCGATTTTTGAAAGCATGACCGACCTGGTGATTGTATTGGACGATCAAAACCGGGTGATCGACTTTAATCCGGCTGCTGCAAAGTTTCTAAACTGGAAAATTAAAGATGTGACCGGGACAAAAATAAAAGATTACATCCACCCGCCAATGCTGCCGCTGTATCAGAAATATGCCCATATCGAACAAGCCCAGGAAGAAATCCGCATCTTTGACCGGTATTTTGACATGTCCCTAACCACTTTTAAGAAGCATGAAAAGTCCCGTAGAGGACGTTTGGTGGTGCTGCACGAGATTACCGAAAGTGTACACGATCGCCAGCAGATCCTTTTACAAGCCACAGCCATGGACGCGGTGGATAACGCCATTATGATTACCGATATGGATGGGACGATTGTTTGGGGGAACGAAGGTCTCTATCAGATGACTGGCTATTCAAAAGAAGAATTGATTGGCAATCGGCCCATTATATTCAGGTCTGGGAAGTACGACGATGCTTTTTATGATGATTTGTGGACAACCATTCGATCCGGGCAGAAGTGGCATGGTCAATTTACCAACCGGCATAAAAATGGCAGTCTCTATATTCAAGAAGTTGGTATCACCCCTGTACTGAATGAAGCCGGCAACGTACGCCATTTTGTGTCCATCATGCAAGATGTCTCTGAACGGGTCAAAGCCGAAAAGAAATTGGAGTATCTGGCAACCCATGATGTGCTTACCGATCTCCCCAACCGTATGCTGTTCAAACATTTGCTGAAACATGCCATGCAGCATGCTAACCGGCATAATGCCAAGGTGGGTATTTTATTCATCGATATCGATAAATTTAAAAGCATTAACGACCAGCTTGGTCATGACTTCGGGGATAAGATTTTGCAAAAAGTGGCCCAAGTCCTTAAAATGTCTGTGCGCGAAAGCGATACGATCTGCCGTTGGGGTGGGGATGAATTTGTCATCGTGTTAGAAAATCTGTATGATAAAAAGAATATCACTGCGGTGGTCGATAAGATCAGCGAGATAATGGATATTCAAGTTCCTCTCAATAAGCGGCTCACCGATCTGGCGCTGAGTATCGGCGTTAGTGTCTACCCGGATGACAATAAGGAGATGGATATTCTGTTGAGCTATGCGGACCAGGCCATGTATGCGGCTAAAAATAATCCTGCAACATGTTGTGAATATTATTCACAGCTGAAAAGGCCGGATTCCACCGCATTGAAAAAATATAAAAATGTCCCGTATTGATTAACAGGTTCGGTTGATATTTTTCCTAAAATGATGTAAATTTATCTTTGTGGCTATTCACTCATAGGATAGAAGGGTGATACTATAAAGGCTATTTCAATCAGTTGAATTTTCACGACCTAATAATTCTATATTCATGAAGCAATTTTCCTGCTGTTTTTTAACAATTGCACGATAATAGTATGAAGCAGGGCATGTATGCGTAAGATGGATTCAAAATGGGCATAACAACCAATCCTTATTCAACTATTCTCATTATAGGTTCACTCATTGTTGTCGGTTCAGCAATCTTTGCCTGGCAGCGGGGCACCTATCCAACGCGAAGATATCTTGCATTGACGAATATCGCAATTGCGGTCTATGTATTTGGTTATGGGATGGAACTGAATCAGCAGGATATTGCCGGAGCGCTATTCTGGATAAAGTTTGAATATATTGGAATTACTTTTATTCCCGTTGCGGTGTTAGCCCTGATGTTGGTATTCACCGGCAGACAAAAGTGGCTCAACACCCTTTTATTTGTGTCCAGTGTTCCCATTATTACCATCGCCCTGGCTTATACCAATGAGTACCATGAGTGGATTTGGAAAGACCTGGAGATGATATACAGCCACGGCCTTTCTGTGTTGGATTTTACCGGGGGCGTCTGGTATTGGGTTTTTGTCATTTTTCTGTATACTTGCATCACAATTAGCATCATAATGCTGGTCAGCATTTATAAAAAGCTTTCTCCTTTTTTCCAAAAACAGTCCATCTTATTGTTTGCCGCCATTTTTCTGCCTGCGCTGTTTTCTTTTCTCTATCATATTGTGGTGGCAGTTAATCTTCCCATCCCAAAGATCAATTGGCAGGCTTTTGCCTTTATCCTGACCTCGATATTGATGACGACCGGGATGATAAATTTCCATTTGTTTGATCTTTCGCCGATTGCTTACAGTGCGATATTCGATAATATGACTGACCTGGTGGTTGTGTTAGATGAACAGAACCGCGTGACCGACTATAACCCGGCTGCTGCGGAGTTGCTAGGCTGGGCCAGGGAAGATGTGACCGGCACCCATGTGCGAAAACATTTGGAAGGTTCGCTAAAAACTTTTTACGAACAGCACGAGTATACCCAGCACGCCCGGGCAGAGGTGCACCTGGGCGATAATTATTTTGATACCTCCTTGACTGCTTTCGGCGAAAAACCAGATACCTCCAACGGCCGTTTGCTGGTGATGCATGATATTACCGAAAATGTGTTTGATAACCAGCAGATTCGCCTGCAAGCGACTGCCATGGAAGCGGTCGATAACGCCATCATGATCACCGATACGGAGGGTACGATCATCTGGGGGAATGCCAGTCTGACCAAATTAACCGGTTATTCGGTGGAAGAATTAATTGGCGAACAGCCCAGGAAGTTCAAATCGGGCAACCAAGGCCAGGAGTTTTACCAACAGATGTGGGGAAAGATTTTGCAAGGGGAGCCCTGGCGCGGGCAATTGACCAACCGGCATAAAGAGGGACACCTGTATATTCAGGAAGTGGTCATTACCCCGGTATTGGATCACGAAGGCAATATTCACCGTTTTGTATCGATCATGCAAGATATTTCGGAGCGGGTGGAGGAGGAGAAGAAACTGCATTATCTGGCTACCCACGACTCCTTGACCCAATTGCCCAACCGCATGCTGCTGCACAACTTGCTTCTGCATGCCGTGCTGCATGCAGAACGCGCCCATACCAAGGTGGGTATTTTGTTCATTGATATTAATAAGTTTAAAAACATCAACGACCAATATGGACATGATTATGGGGATAAGGTCTTGCAGGAAGTTGCCGGAAATTTAAAGAGATCAATTCGCCAAAGCGATACAATTTCTCGTTGGGGCGGGGATGAATTTGTGATTGTTTTGGAGAATCTGCGCAGTAAGGCGAATATATTTTCTGTGATCCAAAAGATTTCTCAAAACAATGCCTTCCAAATCCTTTTGGATGGTCATCAAATAGAGGTTCAATTAAGTATTGGCATCGCTGTATATCCGGACGATGGCATGGAAATCGATTCGCTTTTCAACCTGGCCGATCAGGCAATGTATGCGGCCAAAAACGACACCGAGAAAAGCTATGCGTTTCACCAACTCCCTGAAATGGAGGAAGCTTTTTTAGATGATCTGCCGGAAGATTGCTAGGGGTAGTTTTTCACCTTAGTCTAAAAGTGGCGGGTATACTACCCGCCACTTTTTTTAAGCAGCCTTATTTTTTTATTTCTGATTTATGGATTATCGATCTGCCAGCTGATGATATAGGGTCCTGCGATGCTGATTGCTGCTTCAGTCACCGGTAGTTGGTATTTCCCGCTGGGCAAAGGCGCTTCTGCCGGGACCCCTAAAAAGATATTGAATTTGTGAACGGAACTTACATCTTCCGCACCGCCACCACCGCCGCCACCACCCGACATAGCGTAATCGTCACCGGAGAGCATCACCGCGGCCTGATCGCCAAAGATGATCCCATACGCAGTAATCGAATCTTGCGGGGTGGTCTCTGCCCAGAAGTTGTAGTTGGTCAACTGGATCAAGTCCGGGTTGTACACCTCGGTATATTCCAGGCTGACTTGGCGGATATTCACTGTATTCCCGTATACATCCACGCTGCTTTCCAACTGGATGGTATCCCCGATTTGCGGAGCAGCCCCAAAGTCTACTTCTACAAACTGGTTTTCTAACCTTACCTGGGTGGTGATGTCCGGAATTTCCAGGGTGAGGGTTTGCGCACCTGCTGCCACAGGCTCAAAGAACATCAGGTAGGTGCCGTCATCTTGGAGGCCCATGCCAGGGGCAAAGGTGCCCAGATATTCATTCCCCAGATCATCTGTGAGAATGCCGATTAGCGTTGGTTGGTAGACCAGCTGCCATTCCTCCGGGATACCTTCCATCTGCACCCGCACGGTGGTTTCTGTCTCCGCGTAGATCACTTCGACTACCTCTATCTTGATCTCAAAGGTCTCCTCGCTGCTTTCTTCCACGGTAGTGGGTTCGGGCAGGGGAATGACTTCCAGCACGCTGCTCGGTTCAAAGTCTGGGGCGTCTGGCGCAGCGGGTTGTTCGGCCGCATAGCCCAGGTTTAGGTCAAAGTGCCAGCCTTCGGCCGCCTTACCGGCAGGAATACCGGGCAGCCGACTTACTTCAAAGCTCAATGCCATCACGCCCTCTGGCAGCGGCGGGAAGGTGTAGTACCCACCCCAGGGTGCGCCGGTGTAGTTCTGCTGGGGGAGCAAGATTTCACCATCTAGCAGGGTCAGGCGGGCATCGGTCTGCCATAATGCCAGGTAGCGTTCTTCCCAGGCAGCCACATCCTCGTCAGGGCCGTATGGGCCGTAATCTTCCATTAACTCTTCCAGCGGGGGTAGTCCGTCCACGGCCAGCACCACATAGGTAGCCTCTGGCCCAGACATGACTTGTTTGATCGTCAGGGTAGTATCCCCCTGGGTTTGGCTCAGCGGCTCGGGCAGTACGCGGGCGGTGTTCACATCTACAAAACCGACACCCGGCACATAGCCAAACAATGCCTGTACTTCGGCCAGCACCCGGCTGGGGCCAAGGGCCATCACGATCAGCGCAAACAGCACTGTCAGAGCAGCCGGGACATATCCCCAGCGCATACGGCGCTGCGAGCGGCGCTTCTGGGCGGGTTGGGCTGGTGCTTTTATGGGATACGCATTGGTTAAACGATGTTCTAAATTTTGAAGAAAATTTTCCGCAGGTTGCGGCGATTGGTAGATCGCCGTCAGCGCGGTTTCAATTTCTGAA
This sequence comes from Anaerolineales bacterium, assembly GCA_963675375.2. GTDB lineage: Bacteria > Chloroflexota > Anaerolineae > Anaerolineales > UBA11579 > UBA11579. The sequence goes on from OY776212.2 coordinate 1,780,113, forward strand.
AAGGTATTCATATTTTGGTCACGCATCTTTGTGCTCCATTTTTTCTTGTAACTGGTGCAGGATTCTGTGCACGGCCATCTTGACCGCCCCTTCCGATTTACCCACTACTTCGCCGATCTCGTTATAGCTTAGCTCGGCGGCAAAACGCAGCTGCAGCAGTTCTTGCTTTTCAGCATCCAGGTCGCTCACCAGGGTGAGCAGTTGGGTCACCTGTTCGTCTGCCAGCACATGCTGCAGCGGGTCGGGGTGGCCGGATGGCAGCTGGTAGGCTTGCTCCAGCGTTACTTCTGGTTTTTGCTTGCGGTAGCGGTCGGCCACTTTGTTGTGGGCAATCGTAAAGATCCAGGCCGAGAGATTATGGTTCCCACCGAAGCTTTCAATGCCGTTCATCACAGCAATGAATACCTGCGAGGTTAAATCCTCGGTATCCTGATGGTTGCCAACCCGCGCATAGATATAGCGGTATACGCGTAGGGCGTATGCCTGGTACAGGTTGGCAAATCCGGCTTTACCTTTTTTTGCCGTTTGGATCAAATCATTGGGGTCAGGGAGGGCCATTACTTGCCCTCTCCCAACAGACACGTTCTCATGCATTTATTGTATCTCCTTTGCTGACTGCAGTCTGTAAAACGACCCGGGCCAGGGTTGTATCCTGCATATCGCATCGGGAGAGCGAAAGTAACAAAAGAGAAAATGTTACTTTTTATGGGGTGGGGAGATATGCTTTATGGTTTAATCATCCTGATAAGCAAACTCATCGGGTTGACTAAATCGAACTGTGCTCGATCAAATCAAATTAAAGCAATAAGGAAGATAATGAAGCACTCCGGCGTGATCATTCTAAGCATATTCCTGATAGTGGGTTTGGCAGCTTGTGCGTCTTCAGCTGCCCCGCTGCCGCAGCCTACTTTCCCCACCCCGCTGAATGAGGTGAACTATATTACTCAAACGCCGGCTGCTCAGCCCAGCCCCACCGCACAGGCGTCGCCTACCCCTCTGCCGGAGGGGGAATGCCCGATGCCGTATCTGCCCAGCACAGACACCCAGGCAAAACCGCGCTACCGCATAGAGGCCGAAGTGGATATGGAAATGCACACCGTGATGGCGCAGGAATTGATTGTGTATCCTAATCCTGCCGATGAACCGATGGACAGCCTGTTCCTGGTGGTGGACACCAACTGGCAGGAGGAAGTCTTTTCCCTCAACCATATCTCGCTCTTGGGCAGCGGTGAACCGGAATATAGTTTTACGGGAGGATATTTGCATATTCCGCTTGCCGAGCCGCTCCCCCCTGGCTGTACGCTCAAACTCGACGTATGGTACACCCTGGATATGCCCTATCAGACCGGGTATTTTGGCTTCACCACCTACCAGATGGCGGTCACTAACTGGTACCCTTTCTTCCCGCCCTACAGCGCCGAAAGCGGCTGGCAGGCCAACAGCCCCAATCCGTTTGGAGAATACCTGGTCTACCCAACTGCCGACTTTGACATCTCGCTGACCTTCACCCCCTCGGCGGCAGGGTTAGCGCTTGCCGCCCCGGCCATCCCGGTTATACAGGATGATACTTATACCTACAAACTGCACAACGCCCGCACCTTCTCTTTTGCCGTTTTGCAGGGCTACGATGTCTTGGAAGAAACGGTGGATGGTGTGCAGCTGCGCGTGCTCTACCAGCAGGCCAAAGACAACGCCGCCCGCCATGCGCTGCAAACCCTGGGGGACGCGTTGGGCGTTTACACCGAGTTATTTGGCGAGTATCCTTTCGATTCGCTCACCGTGGCCGAGCTGGAAATGTACGACGGTATGGAATACGATGGCCTTTTCTTTTTGGGGCGCAGCGAGTTTGCCACCTACGATTATACGGCTCGCAACATGCTCACCTTTTTGGTGGCGCACGAGACTTCGCATAACTGGTGGTTCTCGCAGGTTGCCAATGACCAGGCGATAGACCCCTGGCTGGACGAAGCTCTGGCTACTTACTGCGAATATCTTTTTTATGAGCGCGTCTATCCCCAGCATCTTGGCTGGTGGTGGTCTTTCCGCATCACCTATTACGAACCGGTCGGCTGGGTGAACGCCACTACCACGACTTACTACGACTATGAAGCCTACCGGCAGGCGGTCTACCTGCGCGGGGTGCAGTTCTTACATGCCTTGCGGGCAGAGATGGGGGACGATTTGTTTTTGGAGTTTTTGCGCCGCTATTATCAGGCGGGTCAGTACCAGGTGATGGGGGAGGAGGATTTCTTCGCCATCCTGGAGCAGGTCTACCCGGATGGGGTAGATGCGATCCGTTGGGCGTATTTTTTGAGGCGGTAGGGGGAATATTTTTTGAATTTATAGACCTGGAAGGTTTTCAAAACCTTCCAGGTCTTAATTTGATGCAGTACTTTTCTTTGACGGAAAGATTTTTTTATGCGCGTGGGGAGAGTTTGCGGGTTTCACCCAAAACCCTCCCCTACACGTTACGCGATATTTGGAAAACTAATCGCTTCAAGAGATTTTGCTTTCTTCTCCCCTCATCCCACAGCCAGCACTGCCTCCCCGTTCAGCTTACTCGCCTTCAAGTTTACCCGGATGGGGTGGATGCAATCCGTTGGGCGTATATTCTCAAATGGTAGGTGGAAAATATTCTTATGCCAATAGACCTTGAAGGTTTCAAAAACCTTCAAGGTCTTAAACGCCAAGCCATTTTTTTTGCAGTGCTTTTTTATATGTGCGAAATATTTAAAACCATTTGCCTCAAGAGATTCTGCGCTCTTCTCCCCTCACCCCACAGCCAGCACCGCTTCTCCATTCAGCTTACTTGCCTTCAAGTCTTGCAGTGCCCGGTTGGCATCGGCCAGTGGGTACAGCGTGGTGGTCGGGTGGATCGGGATTTCGGCGGCCAGGGCTAAAAATTCGCGGCCATCCTGGTAGGTGGCGTTTGCCACACTGCGTAGGGTGCGCTCCCCGTAGATCAGCTCGTAGTTCATTTCCGGAATAGGGGTCAACGAGATGGCATTCACAGCCACCGTGCCGCCGGGGCGTAATTTCTCCAATGCAGCGGGCACGATCCAGCCGGCAGGCGCAAAGGTCACTGCCCGGTCTATCGGCTGGGGCGGCTGGTCGTTTGCCCCACCTGTCCAGGCAGCCCCCAATTCCTCGGCGTGGCGGCGGTGTTCCTCCGAGCGGGTAAAGACATACACCTCGCAGCCCCAATAGCGCGCCACCTGGATGGCGAGATGGGCGCTGGCGCCAAAGCCGAACAATCCCAAACGCTCGCCCGGCTGTAAGTCTGCTTTGCGCAGCGAGCGGTAACCGATGATCCCCGCACACAACAGCGGGGAGGCATCCAGGTCGGTAATGGCGCTGGGGAGCGGCAGGGTGTAGGCTGCTTCGGCCAGCATATAGTCTGCAAAACCGCCGTCCACGTCAAAGCCGGTAAAGCGCGCTTTGGGGCACAGGTTTTCCATCCCGGCCTGACAGTATTCACATTCTCCACAAGCATCGTATAGCCAGGGTACCCCAACCCGTTGGTTGAGCTGCCTGTCTTCTACACCTTCACCGAGCTGGTCGATCACGCCAACAACTTGATGACCGGGTGTAACCGGCAGATGGGGCGGGTGGATGTCGCCTTCCACGGTGTGCAGGTCGGTGTGGCACACCCCGCAGTAGCGCACCTTGATGCGCACCTGTCCGGGACCGGGCGTGGGGGTGGGGATTTGCTCTAAACTCAGCGGGTTTTGTCCCACATCTTTTTGCTCTTTCAATCGCTGTGCTTGCATACATTTCCTTTCCGGCTGTCAGATTGGTATTTATATTGCACCTCATATGAAGGATGTCCTTATCTAAACGCCGAGATTGCTTTACGCTGTGGTTTGATCTAAGTCATCAGCTTAATTATAGGACTAAAACAAGGCGTTTTTAGTTGCGTACTGCTTCATTATCCGCTATGTTAAAGGAAAGTACCCTATTAAGATGAGGAAAAAGCGCAATGCTGTTCTCGGCAGAAGTGTATATCGGGGTCAACATGGCCCCCGGAAAAAAGTCAATCCACTTTGCAGCGCTCAACCCCGACCTGGAAACAGTCACTCTCAGTCAGGGCGGGGTGCAGGAAGTGCTGGCCTACCTGGGCGGGCAGCAGCAGGCCGTGGCGGCTTTATGCGGCCCCAGCCAGCCCAGCCGTGGAATCCTGATGGATGCCGACCTGCGTGAGCAGTACCTCATCCCGATGACCAAAGGCCGGCCCGGCAATATGCGAGTCGCCGAGTATTTGCTCCGGCAGCATAACCTGAGCACCTCTGCCACCCCGCAAGACCCTGCCGATGCCACCGGTTGGATGCGGGTGAGCTTTTCGCTCTATAAGCAGCTGCAAAAATTGGGCTACCGGCAGTATGCCCCCACCATTGGCGAAGCAGCCCCTGCAGACCGCCAGGTGGTGGAAGTGGCCCCGGAACTGGCTTTCCAGGCCTGGCTGCCGGGCGATGTGCTGCCAGCCAGCACCATTCACGGCCGCATGCAGCGCCAGCTGGCGTTATACGACCTTGGCCTGCGCATTCCCGACCCGATGAACTTCTTTGAGGAGGTTACCCGCTTCCGCATTTTACAGGGGCAGCTCCCCAACGATCAGGTGTACAGCACGGCGATGATCGCCGCATTGGCTGCCGCATATCTGGCCTGGCAAACCAAACATGCCCCTCAAGAACTCACCCAGGTGGGCGTGCGGGAAGAAGGGCAGATCATGGTGCCGGCAAAATTGCTGGAGAACGCGTCTTCTACTGAAAAGATAGTGTTTTAAAAGGAAACAGCACGCTGCCAGAAGGCAAAAAGGAGCAATTTGCTATCAAAATTGGAAGTAGGAACTGACGGCATAATTAGAAAATACCTTGTATATTAAAAGAAACAAACGCACTCCGTTTGTTTACTATTGGCTTAAATAGAAAATTATCCTTAAGAAAAAGGGAATCTTATGAATGCTCGACATATATCCACAGCTAAAGTCTTGAGAGTACTGCTGAGTGCTTTGCTGCTCACCACACTGGTATTCAGCTCCATTCCCCCAGGGGCAGTGCACGCCAGTACTTTCGTGGTCAACGAAACCGGGGATGAAGCCGATGCCAATATCGGGGACGGTATTTGTGACGTGAACCCTGGGAACGGGGTTGACAACTGTACCCTCAGAGCGGCGATCCAGGAAGCAAACTCGATTGATTCCTCGGACGTAATTACCTTTTCTGCCCCGCTCACCGTCGCCCTGACCGGCGCACTGCCAGCAATCGCCTACCCCCTGACGATTGACGGCACCACGGTTGGCGATTGGGTCACTGTGGATGGGAATGGCCTGACCGGCATCGGGTTGGACATTCAGTCCAGCAGCGTGACCGTGAAGGGGTTGGTGATGATCGATTTCGACGGCAATGCCATTCAAGTTTCTGGCGGCGCAGACGGCGTGATCATTACCGGCAACTATATCGGGATGGCTTCCAACGGCACCACCGACGGCGGCAACACCGGCTTCGGCGTGCGGGTGATTGGTTCCCCCAATATTGAGATTTCCTCTAACCTGATTTCCGGCAATACGGAAGGCGGTGTGTATGTTTCCGGCGCGGCCTCTACCGGTGCAGTCATCACCGGCAATACGGTCGGCATGAATGCAGCCCGCACGGCGCGGGCAGAATCAGCAGTCCCCGGCACCAACGATAAGAACGGCATTACCGTTGCGGATGCCCCCAACGCCACCATCGGCGGTACCACCTCCGGGGCGCGCAACTATATAGCCGGGAACTACGGCGCAGGGATTGAGGTTTCCGGCGCTTCTGGCGGCACCAAGATCAACGGCAACTATATCGGCACCAGCGGCGTTGGTGAGGATGCGGTAGCCAACGAAGCGGGCGGTATCCGCCTGGAGAGCACCACCACGGTTGAAGTCGGTGTGGATGCCCGCAACCTGATCTCCGGCAACAGCGGTTCCGGGGCCACGATTGTGGATTCCAGCGCGATTACTTTTTCATCCAACACGGTCGGCCTGGATATTGACGGCGATACGATTTTGGGCAATACGCCTTACGGTGTGCGGGTGATCAATTCTTCTACGGTAACGATTAGCGGCAATACCATTTCGGGCAACACCGGCAGCGGTATTTTGTTGGAAGAAGGTACCAACGGCGCAACTGTGGCCGATAACCGCATCGGGGTGGGGACATCTACCACCACCGATTTGGGCAACACCAACCACGGTATTTACATCAATAACAGCAACGACAACCTGATCGGGAATACATCGACCTCCCAGGGCAACCTGATTGCCTACAACGGCGGGAACGGCATTTATGTCGCCAACACCACCCCCGGCAGCTACAACAGCTACGGCAACACCATCATCGGGAATGCCATTTTTGGCAACGACAGCCTGGGCATCGACCTGGCGCCTTTTGGTGTGACGGCCAACGATTCCGGGGATGGGGATGACGGCCCCAACTACTTACAGAACTTTATCACCTTCACCGCCAAAGAGACGGTTGATGGTGTGCAGATCGAGGGCAGCCTGAACACAGATGCCTCTCGACCGAATTACTATATTGAATTCTTTGTCAACAACACCTGCGACAGCAGCGGCAACGGTGAGGGCACCACCCGCATCGGCACGCTGGACCTGGCAATCTCTTCGGCTACCACGGCGATTGATTACGAGATTCCCACCAGCAGTGTGAGTGCCGGGCAGTTCCTGACCGCCACCGTAACTTACGATGAAGGCACCGGCGGACTGAAAGATACCTCCGAGTTCTCCCCCTGTGCGGTGGTGCAGGAACCCGATTCCCCCGGCTCTTCCGGTGTGTTCGTGGTCAATTCGACGGCCGACACGGATACCTGTGTGGCCGGCGGCGAATGTACGCTGCGCGGCGCGCTCAACCTGGCGAATGCCGGTTCGGAACCGCCTTACACGATCACCTTCAACATTTCTGGGGATGCTCCCCATACGATTGCCCCTGCCACCGACCTGCCCACGATTACCGTGCCGGTCATCATCAAGGGTAAACCGGCGGGGTACAGCGGGGTGCCGGTCATCATCCTGGACGGCAGCAGCGCCACCAACGGTTTTACCGTCTCGGCCAACGATGTCACCATTGATGGTCTTTCCCTGGTGAAATTCTCCGGGGCAGCCATTCGCTTGAATGCCACCGCGGCCACCGTCAAGAATAACTACATCGGCCTGATGGACAACGGCGACACAGTTGCCGCCAACCACACCGGTGTGTATATCAACAGCACCGGCAGCAACCTGATCCGCAATAATGTGATCTCGGGCAATACCTACGGTATCCGTCTGGTCGGCTCCGGCTCGACCAATAACGTGATCATCGCCAACTACATCGGCACCGATGCGGGCGGCACCCTCGACCGGGGCAACTCCAGCGATGGGATTCGCCTGGAAGGGGCCAGCAGCAACAACATCGGCGGCACCACTGCGGGCGACACCAATGTGATCTCCGGGAATGATGGCGACGGCATTGAATTGACCGGTGGCAGCAACAACAACCTGATCTACCATAACTATATTGGCGTGCGTGCCAGCGGCAGCGGCAGCCGGGCCAACAACGGCTATGGGATCAATATCAATTCTTCTTCCAATAACTACATTGCGAATGCCAATGTGATTGCTTATAACGGATTCCCCGGCGTATTGATCTCGACGGGCACGGGCAACCTGATCTCGTCGAACAGCATGTTCAGCAACGCCAGCATGGGCATCCAGCTGCAAAGCGGCGGTAACCTCAACTCGCCCGCCCCGGTGCTCAACTCTGCCCAGCAGGGCGGCACTTATGTATTTGTGGAAGGCTCGCTCAGTGGAGCATTGCCTAACACCCAATACGTGCTCGAATTTTTCACCAATACGATCAGCCCGGCCCAGGGTGAGAATCACGTCTTCACTTCCACGGTCACCACGGATGGTTCCGGCAATGCGACATTTACCGCCGGGCCGCCTGTTTCCGTGCCCGACCTGACACTCATCACTGCGACCGCCAGGGATTCGAATAACAATACTTCGCAATTCTCCAACGGTGTGTATGTGGTCGATTCTGGCTCGCCTCCCGCGCTGACCAATACACCGACCAACACGCCGACGATCACCAATACCCCCACGATCACCAATACCCCGACCAACACGGTGAACGCCCGGCCAACCATTCCTCCGTATTACACCCCCACCAATACCAATGTGGCCGGGGCGACCAATACGCCGACCAGCAAGACCAGCACCCCGACCGCCACAACTTCCGGCTCTGGGTCTGGCAGCGGTACGGCGACCAATACACGTACCATCACCCCCACGCCGACGATCACCGATACCCCCACGATCACCCCGACCGCTTCCCTGGTAGCGCCTTTCCAGACGCTCACCCAACTGGCAGCCGAAGTGACCCTGGAGACGCCCACCTTTACCCCGCAGACCCCCACAGTGACCCTGGTGTTCACTTCCACGCCTTCGGATACCCCCACGCCCACGTTACTGCCGACCGACACGCTGCCCGCTCAGGGGCAGGCCGATGACGGTACCGGCGGCGGCCCAGAAGCTCAGGCAGATGGCGGCGATTTGCTGGGCAGCGGTAATTTCAGCGTGATCTTGTGGATTTTCATCGGGTTGGCTGTCGTGCTTCTGCTGGTCGGTGGTGGCATGGAGCTGGTACGCTGGCTGAACCGGCGGGATTAGGGATGGGGATTAGTTTAGTAGTGTAGTAGTGGATAAGTGTACTAGTTGATGAGTAGATAAGTAAACTAGGAACCGCCCACGGTGCGTTTGATGACCGTGGGCGGTTGTTAAAATGAGGAAAGAGATACTGAATATGGATTTATAAAAAACTAGTTTTTGAATTGTATATAGATAAGACTTTCATACAATAATGAAAGATAATGATTATATTTATAAATTGCCTTTTTGATAACAATCTATTCTCATTTTGAATTCAATATTATTTAGTCTATAATAACTATGATAGTGATTTAAGTTTCACTTTGGACATTAAACTTTCTGGCTAGTTCTTACGTACATTTATTTCTAACCCTCTCAAATTAGTAATAGTTGTAAAGATACATATAATAAAAAAACAGAAATTCATAATAGAGGGTCATTTTACTAGGAAATTACTCTGGGTAAAAAGGTGCCTTATAGGAGGAAAAGATGCCTAGTTTGAATGAAGTTTTAGAATTTGCTAATAACTTTGTAACTTTACTCCCACCCCTTAGAGGAATTCAAGCACAAACAGAGGAGTTTTGGAATCAACTTGAAGTTAATTCTCCCTTAATTATTGAAAATTTGAATGATCCAATCTATATTCGGGACAAACTGGCTTCTTCCGAAAATGCTGTTAAACAAATTCTCTGTCTATGGGCAGGATTACAACCTTTAGAACGAGGAAATGATGGGGAATATTTGATAGATTATTTGATAAGCAATCTAGATGATGCAGGAATACAAACTGTATTTTTAATTAACGAGTTTTTATTTCATAAACGGTCGGATTCAATAGAAACTATTTCAAGGCTAATATTAGAACCGGAACCCTATTCTTTTGTTTATAGCAGTAATATTTTGCCAAATTCTCAGCGTTTTTGTTTTGCTTTATTAATTTATTTTCAAAATCCATATCGTTTACGGTCAGTGATGATGTTTGAAAATGCAGAACGAGTGGGTTATCAGAGATATTATTTGTCTACTAAAATTCCTGATATTGATGATGAGGATAGAATAACTGAGTTACGGCAAATAGCAGAAGAGAAAATCGAACAGGGAATTGATTTAGAAGGGATTGAAATTGGCGCAATAACTGATATCCTTGCAGAGTATGAAAATTCAGTGGGTAATAAACAAAGTGTTTGTTTTGAGATTTTCCATGATACTGAGCAGGAAATAACATTAATATTTATCTTTAGAGCACTTAGAGAAACAGCAATTAGAGAAGTTGGAAGAACATTATTTGCAGATGAAGCAGAATTAATAGTTCTCAGAGTATCAGATCAGATGAGAAGTATAGATGAATATTCATCAAGTAGAATTGGAAAGAGTTTAGCTACGGCAATTGTTTCAAGTATCCTTGAAGATGTGAATTTGGAATTCATCCCTGCAGAAGAAATTACAACACGTCAAAATTTAGATAATTTATTTAATGCACTGTTGAATGAATCGGATGAACGAATTCAGTTTAGAGAAATTTATCTTCAGACAGCACCATTGGACGGTTCTCCCACTCTTATAATTCGGTCAAACGATAGTCAAACGTTAGTACACCCCGTACAATTTTTAAATCAAAGGGGTATTGATCTTTTAAGTGATTATCAAGATATAAAAAATATTAAGATAGGTTTTGTTATTAATGTTGGGAAAGATAGTCAAAAATCATATATTTTCAAAGTTTCTCTTAGATATCTGGGACAGAATTTATACTATCTTCCTTATTCCACAGCTCATATTGCTACACAAATTAGAGCTAACTTTGAATCTCATCTAGGAGAAAATTATAGTGTTAGAGTTTTTCCCGGAAAAGGATAGGGTTATTGTACAGAGATTACTTAGGAATGGGATTTGTATTGAAGATCCTAATGAAGAGTATGGTGATGTAATTGAATTCTTGTCTGCCTGGAAAATTATTAATTCTAAGGAAAAAGAATTTGTCAAATGTTCAAATTTGAATGATGAAGATTTTGCAGAAAGAGTCGATCTCAATTGCTTAGGAATTATTATTGTTGATAAAGATGATTTGTATTGTCCTGAATGTGGGAGACCAATTGAGAAGCTTTCTGCAAAGGAAAAGTATTTACAGGTGGTCGTACATCTAAATCCTGTGGGGATAAGAAATTATATTAAATGTTGTATTGAATCTATAGAAAATGTGACTGCACTGGATGAGATAGAACCATTCGTTTTTAAGGTAACGAGATCTAACGGAAGAATCTTCTCAATTGTAATTACTATGTATGGAGATGTTTGTTCTCTTTCGAGAGGTTTGTTTTTTTCTGAACCAACTTTGTATATATTACCATCGCATATAGAACAAGAGGATAGGACAATTCTTGAAGACCAACAATACATGGAACTAACAGATTTTATTTCTGAGACCAGAGATGAAATTATAAAAAGAATTACTATTGCTGCCACACCAATTGACGGACGATTAAATTATGAAGAGATTGAATCTCAATTTGATGACATGCTAGAGCGGCATCAAAAAAGAAGATGGCAGTTTTTTGAACAGGAATTTATTCCCGCACTTACCAATTATTTATCTCAAAACCCTGCTAAAGTACAGGCTTATTTGGAAAAATTACAAAGAGTAGACCAAACTGTTTTCGGGGAATTTCATGTCCCGATTGGAGGTGCAGGCCAGACTGATTTAATGCCTGTAAATAAATTTTCAATGATGAATCAATTGATAAGCGGGAATAAAATTGGTGATGCTAAATGTCATACCGAAGCGTCATTAGATTATAGTGATATTTCTACAATTAATCTTCATTTAGACCGTGATAGAGATAACGATGTTGCTGTAGTTTATGTAGCAAATGATGATATCAGACCAAATGCCTGGAGGGCAATTTTAGATCTTAGAACAGATGGGAAATGGAAGATTATAATCTTACAAAAATATTTGCTATTGGAACTTATTTCTGAAATAGATGCCACCCACTTATTAGAGTTATAATGATTTCCCAGAGTTCAAGAATTAACAGAGTCAGGAGACTTTTTAAATCTTAATTTTTCTAATAAATTCCCCAAATATTTTTTAGTTTAAAATTGCCACCCCCATAAATTTAAAAGTACAAAAAAAACCGCCCGATTGGGCGGTTTTCTCTATCTCTGAGGCGACGACGGGATTCGAACCCGTGATCAGGGTTTTGCAGACCCATGCCTTACCACTTGGCCACGTCGCCATGTTTGTCTAAAAAAAAGGCTGATAGGATGCTATCAGCCAATGGGTTTGTGAGCGGGCGACGAGACTCGAACTCGTGACCTTCTCCTTGGCAAGGAGGTGTTCTACCAACTGAACTACGCCCGCGTGGTCGGCCCTATTGGCCGAAGTGCCGAGAGACAGACTTGAACTGTCGACCCTGCGATTTTCAGTCGCATGCTCTACCAACTGAGCTATCTCGGCGTGTGTTTGTAATGTCCTGAATGCCTGCCAATTCTACACGGAACTAGTATGTGTGTCAAGTTAGCAGAGCGCTTTTTAAGGCCAATTTTGCCAAAAAACCAGGGAAAATCCTAAAATTCACAAATCGAATTCTCCCATTTGGAAAATGCGCTTTTTGCCTGCAAAACCACGCCGCGTTTCGTTTGTTTGGTGCTTTTCTTGCATGCATAACTCAGCTGAATTACACGCTCGTCATGCGACTGTCCCGAATTTTTTAGTTACCGAAAGCGCACAATGTGATATAAGTAAAGGTGAGAAATTATTTCCATTTTAGGTTCTGGTGAAAGAGGAACATGAGCGAAAACGGACAAGAGAAGATCATTCAAGCCTATCAGATTGCTGCCAAAGGCAACTTCGACCACGCCCGTATGGTGCTGGACGAAGTGTTATACGATCACCCCGACCAGGTGGAAGGCTGGCTGTTGATGGCCGACCTGGCGGATGAACCGGAAGAAGCGCGCCAATGCTACCAGCGCGTGCTGGAGAAAGACCCGGCTAACTGGGTTGCCCAACAGCGCATGAAATTGCTGTTTGCCTCGCAAAACGGCAGCTTTGCCGCCCCGTTGATGGGTGCCCCGGCCTACGAATTAGCCCGAGAAGCCGAAGTGCCGATGGATGACCTCCCCGAGACTTTCGAGGAGGACTTTGGCGATTACGTTGACCTCAACCTGGATGTCCCCCTGGAGAAAGAACCACCCACCCTGGAAGAGAGCATGACCGCCCACCGCAAACTGATCCTGCGGGTGTTGATGGGCCTGGGACTGCTGCTCGTGCTGGGCGTGCTTACCTGGGTGGCAACGGTTGGCTTTATGGTCTGGAAAACCGGCTTTTTAGCCTGGTTCGGCTTTTAGCTGTACATTTACACAAGGATAAACAACAGCCACCCTGATCGGTGGCTGTTATCGTATGCCGATAATTTTGTGTCGTGCTACGTTCTTTTCCGCCGCCGCTGCCAAAATACCCCGGCAAAGCCCAACAGCAGCACACCAGGAATACTGCCGCAAACCGGCAGTGAAAAACCGCCGCCATTCCCCTCTTCGCTCTCCACCACGCTTGGCTCTTGCGCGCTGTCTGCCTGGGTATCCTCGGCTGTGCTGCCCAAACCCACTTGCAGATCATCCAGCCAGAAAGTACCTTCCATCGTCTTCCCACCGGTATTATCGACAATGAAAGCCATCCCCAGCGCCACTTTGGGGTACACCATGCTGTCCTGGCGGGCAAACTCTTCCCATGGCACCTGCACGGTCGTCCACTGTCCTTCGCTTTCCGGCGGAGTGGTCATCTGCACAAAGGAAGCACCCTTGTCATCCCCTTGCTGGTAGTAAAAGAGGATGTCGTAGGGCTGCCCGGCTTGCTCGGCGCGCAGCGCATAGCTGAACCCGATCCCGTCCCAATCCTGCGGGTGTTCGAAAAGCAGCTCGCAGCTGGCCCAGCTGTTTGCCGCCACCTGGTAGTCGATTTGCAGGCTGCGCTGCCCGTTGGCGGCCTGCACAATGGTGGGCTGGCAGGTCATTGTCGTTGGGGCGGCTTCGTCCGTGTACACCACCCAATAATCTGCCCCGTCGATTGTCCCGGCTTCAAAATCATCAATCACGTTGTTTGCCTGTGCCTGTATGGCAGGGGCTTCTTCCTGCGGCGTTTGGTCTTCTTCTGGTGCTTGTGCTTCGTTTTCGCTTGTGGGCGTATCCGTATCCTCTGCCAGCGGCAGGGTTTCCAGGCTGTCTTGCCATAGGTGGTAATACACGTTCAGCAGGGGCACAAACTCCTCGGTTGCTTTTTGGCTGCCGCTTTCGTTGGGGTGGTCGTCTCCCCAGGAATCATAGTACAGCTGGTTGCTGCCCTTGCTGGTGCTGTGCTCGATCTGTCCATCCACGTAGCGGTGGTGGTTGTCGGGGTGGGTGAGCACGTTGTAGAGATCAAACACGGCCACATTGTGCAGGGAATAGTTGTTTTCTGCCAGCCAATCGTTCACCAGCCAGTCGTTGAAAAAACGCGTGTTTTCGGCGTGGTGGATGCGCTGCATGGGGGGAGAGGTGATCACTACGAACAACTTGTCGGGGCGGCTGGCAAAATACCCCAGCAGCTGGTTGTAGATGTATTGGGCGGCGGCAACGGTCAGTTCGTCCCCCGGGGCGGGTGCTTCCCCCAGCGCGCCGCCAAACTCCGAATTGGGGAAGCAAGATTTGAACACGATGATCTCGTTCTCCCCGCCGGGGTCTGCCAGGGTGCGGGTGTAATAGTCCCATCCACCGGCGTTGGCGCGGCTTTCGCCGTACAGCGCTTCCAGGTAGCGCTCGCTATCCTCGCCCAAGAACCAGCGCGGCCAATCCAGCGTGTCGGTGCTGTCGCCGATGCTGTCCGGCCCCCAACTGTAGTTGGTATCGCTGACGAAGTAGTTGTTTTCTTCCAGTGCCAGCCCCAGGTTGCCGTAGCCATCGGCGAGCCAGTTCTCACCGACCGAGTGGTGGATGAAGATCAGTTTGACCGGGGTGTCCGGCGGATTGGGGTTGAGGGCAGTCTGGGCAGCCGCCTTTGGCACCGGCACAATCCCGAAGACGATCATACCGATAACGATCCATTTCAACGCTTTGCTGTGTTTTTTGTTCATCCCGATTCCCTTCGTGGTCTAATTTCCCGTGTGCTTCTTTCAGTATAGGCGGCGCATTCGATCTGCCGCAATAGCCAATTGGGTGGATTAAGTTAAGGCAAGATGAAAATTTGGCTGCTTTTGTTGCTTTGAGAATAGGAATATGATACACATACAAGTATAGGAAAGTAGAAATGCGATGATGCTATGTGAGAAATGCAGCCGGCCGCTTGGCCCCGAACTACAAACCTGCCCGCAGCGTGATGAGGGGGCGTGCCCCTATCAGGTGGCACACAACCGCCTGGAAATTGAGCAACGCGGCCGCGCGGTGTGGGGCGGCCTTGCCCTGTGCCTGGTGGCTGCTGCCAGCTGGTGGCTGCCAACCCTGGCTTTATGGGCGCGGGTGGGGGTGGCTGCGCTCTTTGTGTTGGGGGTGGGGATGGCTTTGACCGGGGTGCTGTGCCTGGCGCGGGAGCAAACCATTCTGTATAACCTGGATACTGGCCAGAGCTGGCAAAAAACCACTTTTCTAAAAATCCCTCTTAATCAAAAAACGGTTGGCCCGCGCCAGCCTTTGCCCTGGCTGGGTTCTCCCGGCCGCTGGATGCGCTACCCGGCCAGTGTGGCCGCCCTGTACCGCGGGGGGAATGCCGCCGATATGATCGCCACTGCGCTGCTGCAACTGCTGGCACATGAAGAAATTTTGCTCTACCGGGCGGAGAGCAAAGCACGGTTTGGCAACGGGCGTTGTTTGTTTGTCTTTACCCCCGGCCCAGGGATCGGCAGTGCGCCTGTCTCCGGCGGGTTAGAAGCCCGAATTCTGGAGGCGGTGGCGCTGGCACAGGTGGACAGCCCGGATTTTGATTTTCACGGGGGGCATTTCCCACGGTCGTGCCGTGCCCTGTTGACCCTGGAAGATTTACTGGTGTTGGTGTTTGAGGGGGAGAAAGCCCAGCCGAACAATTATATGATTGGGGAAGTGGTTGGGCCGGAAGCGGAAGCGCTCAATTTGGGGCTGATCAAAGGCAAGCGGGCGTTATATCTGGCGCCGCATAACAACACCCGCGGCCGCATTGGATTGGATATTCGCTCGGTGGAGCAGCTGCACCGCGATTTTTGGACCACTTACCCCGAAGTTGCTAAAGATTTGCTGATTGAGATTGATCTGTTGATTTTGAATACGATCACTGGTTTGGGCGAAGCGGCGTCACATCGTACTCAGCAGGATTCCGGCGCCTAGCAGCACGCAGTAACGCAGCAGCACCTGGGCGGTTTTGCCCAGCAGGGGGTTTAAAGCCGCCCCGCTTTCTCCATTGCGCAGTACCCCCCAGAGTTTTACCGCTTGCGGCAGGCTGACCCAGGAGAGCATTGTCCAGGGGCCGGCCATCCCGGTTACCCATAGGGCGAGGGGCGTGGCATAAGCCAACGCCAGCATCAGGCCGTATTCCCATTCGGCGGCTTTGCGCCCAAACACGATCGGCAGGTTTTTGCGCCCGGCTTGCCTGTCCGAGTCGATATCGCGAATGTTGTTGATCACCAGGATGTTGACGGTGAGCGCCCCGGCGGCAGTTGCGCCGTACCAGGCGGTAGGAGGAACCGAGCCGGAGACCACCAGCACCGTGCCCACCACACACACATAGCCAAAAAAGAGCATCACGAACAGGTCGCCCAGCCCGTTGTAGGCCAGGGGGAACGGCCCGGCTGTGTAGGCGATTCCGGCGATAATGGAGGCAGCCCCCAGGACCAGCACCACCCAGCCTTCCAGCCAGGTGAGGTAAATGCCGCACAGGGCGGCCAGCCCAAAGGTGACCCACACCCCCGCCCACACCTGTTTCTGGGTGAGCAGCCCGGTTTCGGTTACCCGGATTGGGCCGGAGCGTTGTTCGGTGTCGGCACCGCGCCCAAAGTCGACCACATCGTTGACCAGGTTGGTGGCAATCTGGATGAGTACTGCCACGGCCAGGGCGGCTAGGGCGGCTCCGATGCGGAAAACACCGGTCTGGGCGGCTATGCTCCAGCCCAGCAGCACCGGGGCCACCGCGGCGGGCAGCGTTTTGGGGCGGATTGCCAGGAACCAGCGTTGGGTTAAGTTGGGGGTAGGGGAGTTTTCTGTCATGAGGGTTCACCTGTTTTCAAGATGGGGTGAATTATAATCGAAAGCGGCAGCCTGTTTAAGCCAGAATCGCGCAACCTTAAAAAATGCAAACAGAGTTTTTAACAAGTTATTAACAGGTTTTTAAGCCGCTGATTCCATTTTTGTTGTTACCGGCGCGTGAATCTTGGTTGAGCGTTACCTTAAAAATTTTTAACATTTAAACCATATATATAGGGGGTGGCATCTTGAAACTAACGCGCGCCCCAGATATGGGGGGTATGCTGAAAAGTTTACCGCAATCATGGACAAAGGAGGGTCGAATTAGTTGGCTGGCTAGTAGTTTAACATATTGAGTTTTCTTTAACATTTGAGAACCTTAAATTAATCAAAATTTTTAAGTAAAATGGGGCTTTATGTATTGATTGCATACCGACCCTCTGATACAATACTTGTCACACACAGTACCTATCCGGGCGCGAACATTCAGCAAGATTTCACTTTTCAAAGCCACCTATATTTTTCTCAATATCCCTGGCTGTGCAGATTTCCACAGGGAGTCTGTTTGAATTTTGCCTAAGTACTGCTGTGAATTTTTAGGAAAGAGGAGGCAGACTACATGGACGCAAAACGAGCATGGCAGGCAGTCTTAGGCCAGCTTCAGATGGAAATGGCGAAAGCGACATATGATACTTGGGTGAAAGACTCAACATTTGTAGCTTATGAGGACGGTACCTTTATAATAGGATTGCAAAATGCCTTTGCCCGTGATTGGCTTGAAAGCCGCCTGACCAGCACGATCACCCGCATGTTGGTTGGGCTGATGGACCGCTCTGTGGAAGTCCGCTTTGTTGTTTGGAAGGACACACCTGTTGTAGAAACGCAGCCTGTGCCAGAAGAACCCGTAGAAGAAATTTACACGCAAAAAGTTACCAGCGTTTCGCTTAACCCGCGCTACTCTTTCCATAATTTTGTGGTGGGGGCCAGCAACCGGCTGGCGCAAGCAGCCTCGATGGCGGTAGCCGAAAGCCCGGCGCGTGCCTATAACCCGCTGTTCCTGTATGGGGGGGTGGGGCTGGGCAAGACCCACTTGCTGCACGCGATTGGCAACGAGTGTGCCCGCAAAGATCTGAGCGTGCTGTATGTCTCTTCCGAAGAATTTACCAACGATTTGATCACCTCGATCCGCGGCCACGCCACCCAGGCTTTCCGCGAGAAGTACCGCCGCACGGATGTGCTCTTGATTGACGATATCCAATTCATCGCCGGCAAGGAATCGACCCAGGAAGAATTTTTCCACACCTTTAACACCTTGCACGGTCAGGATAAGCAGATCGTGATTACCTCCGACCGTTCGCCCAAGGCGATGAGCACCCTGGAAGAACGCCTGCGTTCCCGCTTTGAGTGGGGCCTGATCGCCGACATCCAGCCGCCGGATTATGAGACCCGCCTGGCAATCCTGCGCTCGAAAGCCGAGCGCATGGGTAAGGCCGTCCCCGGCCCGATCATGGAGGCGATTGCCCAACGCATGCAGTCCAACATCCGTGAGCTGGAAGGCGCTTTGAACCGCATTGTGGCCCACGCCGAACTGCGCAATATCCCGCTGACCGCCGAGTTGGTCGATACCGCTTTGGTGGACTTGATGCCGCAGCGCCGCGAGATTGAGCCGAAAGAAGTTGTTCGTATGGTGGCCGAAGCGTTTGGCATTACCTTCGATCAGATCATGGCCCGTGACCGCTCACGTGCGGTAGCGCTGCCCCGGCAGATTGCTATGTACCTGCTGCGCGAGGAAGCCCAAATCTCCCTGCCGCAAATTGGCGAGGTGCTGGGCGGCCGCGACCATACCACGGTGATGTATGCCTGCGATAAGGTCTCGGACCTGTTGGAGCAAGACGACCGTTTGCGCCGCCAGGTGGTCGATATCCGCGACCAGCTGTACGGGCACCCGCTGGCTGTAGCAGCGTAGCGAGGGGGGAGTTGCAAATGGCGAATTGCAAATGGCAATTTGCTGCTGAGACCCGGTAGGTAGCCGGGAAGATGGTATGATGAGCACCCTGGTGGCTGGCCGCTGGGGTGTTTTTTTGTTGGGGGGAGTCTTGAGTGTCTTGTGACTTTCTAACTTGGCTAATTTATACGTAACCTAACTGTTAGCTAATGACAGAGGCTTCTTTTTTGTGTAAGATAGTTAAGATAAGACAGGTTATCAATAACTATTGGGAGGTAATTGCTAAACATGAAATGGATCAAAAATATTCTCAAAAGTACATATTTTCATATTTTTTCAAGTTTAGCAATTGGTGCCATAGTAATTATATTTTTAATCCTTCCTGGTTATAACTACGCCTGGACAGGTTTTAATTCAGAAACTGATCCAAAAACCCTTTGGGATTGGTTAGAGTTATTGATTATCCCTTTTGTGCTTGCAGTAGGTGGTTATTATCTAGCAAAATCTGAACGGGAGGAAGACAGAGAGATAGCAAAACAGGAAAGAGAAACCGACTTAGAAATTGCCCTCAATCGCCAAGAAGAATTACAAGTACAGAACTATCTCGATCGTATGTCTGAATTGCTGATTGATAAAGATTTACTAAATTCGGAAAAAGAGGAAATTATCAACATTGCTAAAGCACGCACAACAACTATTTTGAAATCAATTACAGATAAAACCAGACAGGCAACAATTATTCAATTTTTGCGAGCTTCTAATCTTTTAGAAACTGATCAAAAAATACAATTATTGAAAAATGCTTACCTAAGTGGAGCCGACCTAAATGGAGTCAACCTAAGCAGAGCCAATCTATTGGGAACCAACCTGCGGGAAGCCAACCTAAGTGAAGCCATCCTAAGTGAAGCCGACCTAAGTAAAGCTAACCTAATGGGAGCCCGCCTAATTAGTACTTACCTATGGAGAGCCGACCTAAAAAAAGCCTACCTAAGTAAAGCCGACCTAAAAAAAGCCTACCTAAGTAAAGCCGACCTAAAAAAGCCTACCTAATTAAAGCCCACCTACGTGAAGCTTATCTAAGTGAAGCCCACCTAAGTGAAGCCTATCTAATTGAAGCCAACCTAAGTGGAGCCGACCTAAGTGGAGCCGACCTAAGTAAAGCTAACCTAGTGGGAGCCAATCTATTGAATACCGACCTAAGTGGAACTGACCTAAGTGGAACTGATCTAACAAATGTGCGCTATCTCACCATAAACCAATTATCTCTTGCTAAATCTTTGGAAAACGCCACCCTACCCAATGAAAAAAAATATCCTTATGAAGAAGTAACAAAAGAACATATAAAAGAAATTTGGCCGGAAGGAGTTATTACCGATAGTTAGCAAAAAAAACAATCTATGGAAAATGAAGGAATAATAGGAGCGGAGAATAGTCCGGTGAGGTCGGAGGTTTCACTCCTTTACTCCCCCACTTATCTACTTTATAAACTTATACACTTTTACACTCATCCACTAACCCCCCAACATGCAGTAAAATAGAGCTAGAAAATAACCCTATAGAGATACCCCCAACAGGAGCGAAAATGAACCATCAGGATGGGACTTTTACCGGCGCGGAGAACGCCAATTATTATTACCAGGGCTGGACGCCGGAAGGCGAGACCAAAGGCGTGCTGTTTATTGTACATGGCCTGGCCGAACACAGCGGGCGCTACATGAACGTGGTCAACCGCGTGGTGCCGGAAGGCTATGCCGTATATGCCGTCGACCACTACGGGCATGGCAAATCGGACGGGGTGCGCGTGTTTGTCCCCCGCTTCGAGACCTTCATCGAGACCCTGGAGAAATTCTACGCCATGGTGCGCGTCTGGCAGCCCGATGTGCCCATCTTCCTGGTCGGGCACTCGATGGGCGGCCTGATCGCCTCTTATTATTTGTTGGGGCATCAAAATGACTTTGCCGGCGCAGTGATCTCCGGCCCGGCAGTCAAAGTCCCCGAAAACATTACCCCCTTCACCGTTAAGGTCAGCGGCTTGCTCTCCAAGCTGATGCCCAAGATGGGCATGCTCGCCCTGGAAGCCGACGGTATCAGCCGCGACCCTGCCGTGGTGGATGCTTATGTCAATGATCCGCTGGTCTACACCGGCAAAACGACTGCCCGGCTGGCTGCCGAGATGCTGCGGGGGATGATTGCCGTAAACGAAGATGCCGATACCATCACCCTGCCGATCTTCATCCTGCAGGGCGAAAAAGACACGTTGGTTGATCCCCAGGGGGCGCAGGATTTGTACGATGGGGTCAGTTCTGCCGACAAGACCCTCACGGTATACGAAGGCTACTACCACGAGGTGTACAACGACATCGGCAAAGAGCGGGTGCTGGACGACCTGACCGCCTGGTTGGATGCTCATCTCTAACCGCCGAATAGAAAAGATCAACAAGCCCCGGTATTGTGCCGGGGCTGTTTTTTTGGTGTGGATCGAAAGCCAGGAACAGAACGATGCTGACGATACCAGTCAACTAAGTTGGCAGAAACTGGAAGCTTAGTACAGATAAACTGTATAAGGGAGAAAAGCAAAGAATTGCAACAAAAAAAGAGTGGAAAATAAAAACATTGCCCGATGTCTTGGAAAACAGATAAGGTAGTCCAGGTGTCTTGAAATACAAGATTTAGACAGCGGATTTTGGGGTGTGCGATTTCGCTTCGCGATTTCGTCGGACATCATTATGTCCCGGCGGGGGGTGGAGGGGACGGCGGCGCCCCCTCCGGGAAGCATAAAGATATACGGAAAAATGCTAAATGGACAGACTGAGATAAAAATCCAGTGCTTTGTCTTGGCGGTCTGTAGGGAAGTTTTAACTAGTTCTCATCTACCGGTCGAAAAAATATGCTTTACTAAGAATACGCAACCATCCAAGGAGGAACCATGCGTATTTTTCGATCTCTTGCCCGGCTTTTACTGCTCGCTGTTTTGCTGGCCGCGTGCAGCCCCCAGCAGCCTGCCCCCACCACAACCCCAGCGCCTACACCCACTGCCGCGCCGCCCACACCCATGCCATCCCCTACCGCCGGGATCTCCCCCGAAGCGCGTGCCTACCTGGAGGAATTTCTACAAATTGTGGAGCAAAATGCGCTCAACGCCGGCAAGGTAGATTGGGAAGCGCTGCGGGCAGAATTGTACGCCCGCGAGGCGGAGGCGGTTACTCCTGAAGACACCCACGACTCGCTCCTATATGTGCTCATCCAACTGGATGACGGCCACAGCCGCCTGATGTTCCCGGACGAGAATGCCGAATTTCTAGACCTCACCCTGGACGACATGCCCCAGCCGTGGGGTGAGGTGGTTTCCGAGCAGTACGCCTACCTCAATATTCCCAGCTTTGCCAGCGGAGACGAAATCGTCAACCAGGACTATGCCGATCGGCTGCAAGCCCTGGCAGCAGAATTGCAGGCCGCCGACCCGTGCGGATGGGTGGTCGACCTGCGCCCCAATTCGGGCGGCAACATGGGGCCGATGCTGGCCGGGGTGGGTGCGCTGCTTGGGGAGGGGGACTTGGGCAGCTTTCAGGACGCGGCGGGTGAGCGCAAAGAGATGGCTTTCCAGGATGGACGCGTGACGATTGGAGACGAACTGCTCACCGAGCTGACCGAACCGGGCGAAACCTTTCAGCCGCACGACCTGCCGTTGGCGGTGCTGATCGGCCCCAACACAGCCAGCGCAGGCGAGATGCTGGCGTTGGCCTTTCTGGCGCGGCCCAACGTGGTGTTCTTCGGGCATACCACCAACGGCCTGACCACTGCCAATAATTATTTCACCCTCAGCGATGGCACCGGCTTGCTGCTCACCGTAGAGGTCTTTGTGGATGTGAACGGGGAACTGTACGGCGGTGCGATGGAACCCGATTTGCCCCTCAGCGGCATGTTTTCCGATTGGGATACCATCCCGCCCGAAGTGCTCGATTGGCTGCGGGAACAGACGGCCTGCCGGGAGGGGAGCAGTTAGGTTACAAAGACAAATTGGATTGAGGAAGATGCCCAAATTACAGGACATCTTTTTGTATTCCCAAAAAGTAAGATATAGTGTATAATATTTGTCAACATATTGTCAATATTTTATTAGTTAACTTGAACAAGAGGAGACCCTCAAATGTCTGAAGAAAAAAAGTTTGCCGGCCTTCGTCGCTTTAATCTCATCATGGGCTTTCTACACTTTATCCAGGGTATCGGGATGATCGTTTTGAGCAACGATACCACCTACCCCATCTTTACCAATTACCTGTCTTTCAATACCGAAACGCTCTCACTGGTCCCCGATCCCAAATTGCTTTACGAGCTTCGCTTCGGCCCAGCTATTGCTGCCTTTTTGCTGCTCTCTGCCATCGCACATTTCAGCCTGGCTACCTTTGGCTACCAATGGTATGTCAGGAACCTCAAGAAGGGGATCAACCCCGCCCGCTTCTATGAATATGCCCTCAGCTCTTCCTTGATGATCGTGCTGATCGGTATGCTGGTAGGCGTCTGGGACCTGGGCGCGCTGATCCTTATCTTTGGCCTCAACGCGATGATGAACCTTTTCGGTCACTTGATGGAGCTGCACAACCAGACCACCGAAAAGACCGACTGGACATCCTTTATTTATGGCTCCATCGCCGGGATCATCCCCTGGATCGTGATCGTGCTTTATTTTGTTGGCTCGATCAATTCCTCGGAGGCCAAACCGCCTGCTTTTGTCTACGCTATCATTCCCACCATTTTCGTATTCTTCAACATCTTTGCCATCAATATGTACTTGCAGTATAAGCAGGTCGGCCGCTGGAAAGATTACCTGTATGGCGAACGGGTGTATATCATCCTCAGCCTGGTTGCCAAAACCCTGCTTGCCTGGCAAATTTTTGCCGGCACCCTGGCCCCCGTCTAAACCTAATATCACTATTGAACCCGCAGTGCCGGAGAACTACTCTCCGGCACTTTTTTAATATTTAACACATTAGTAAGTAAAGAGCAGAAAAACCTTATAGGAAGAAAAGCAATGAATAGCACAAAAAGATGATTGTTGAGAGAAGACATTGCCCGATGGCTTGCAAAACAAATAACGTAGTCCAGGTATCTTGAAAAACAAGACTTAGACAGCGGATTTTGCGGGGTCCGGGACATCTATGTCCCGGCGGGGGGTGGAGGGGGCGGCGGCGCCCCCTCCGGGAAGCATAAAGACATACGGAGAAATTCTAAATGGACAGCCTGAGAAAACAACCAAGTGTATTTGCTTGGTTTGATCAAACAGGGAAGATTTGGAAAACAAAGAATGCATATCAATCCAGAAAACCACCATTTTGCGGGAGTATAATCGACCCTAAAAAGGAAGATGTGATGCAGAAAAATTCAAACGCGAACCAACCTGAATCGAGCAACAAACTCCCCCGCAACATCTGGGCCGTCAGCATCACCAGCTTTTTAACCGACATTTCCAGCGAAATGGTGATTAACCTGCTGCCGCTGTTCATGCAAAATGTGTTGGGGGTCAGCACCAGCGTAATTGGTTTTATCGAAGGCCTGGCCGAGTCGTTGGCCAGTTTGCTCAAACTGTTCTCCGGCTGGCTGTCCGACAAGCTCGGCAGCCGCAAATGGATCACCGTGGCGGGGTACGCCATTTCTGCGCTTTCCAAGCCGTTCTATTATTTTGCCAACAGCTGGGGCATGGTCGCCGGGGTGCGTTGGGCAGACCGGGTGGGGAAAGGGGTGCGCACCGCCCCGCGCGATGCCCTGGTCGCCGACTCGGTGGATGAATCCAAGCGCGGCCTGGCTTTTGGCCTGCACCGGGCGGCCGATACCGGGGGTGCCGTCCTCGGCCTGTTGATCGCTTTGGTGGTCATGTGGCGTTTGCAGGCCAACCAGACCACCTTGGGCGCAGATAATTTCCGCAAGATCGTACTGATCAGTTTGGTCCCGGCGTTTTTGGCCGTGCTGGCATTGGCTGTATTTGCCAACGATGTCCCCGCCAAAGACGAACACAAGCTGCCCCGCTTTGCCTTCAAAGAACTGGGCAAGCCTTTCCTCACCTTCATGGTGCTGGTCGGCATCTTCGAGCTGGGCAACTCTTCCGATGCCTTCCTGGTGCTGCGCGCCCAGGAGCGCGGCGTGAGTGTGGTGGGGGTGTTGGGCATGCTGGTGGTCTTCAACCTGGTGTATGCCATCATCTCTACCCCGGCGGGTTCGCTCTCCGATCGCATCAACCGCAAAACGTTGGTGGTCGGTGGCTGGCTGATGTATGCGGTCATCTACCTGGGGTTTGGCCTGGCGCAAACGGCTGTCCATGTGTGGGTCTTGTACGGGTTGTACGGCTTTTACTACGGTCTCACTTACGGCACCACCAAAGCCCTGGTCGCCGATATTGTCCCCGGTGCGCTGCGCGGCACCGCCTACGGCACCTACAATGCCGTGCTGGGTATCCTCGATCTGCCAGCATCTCTGCTGGCCGGTTTCTTGTGGGAAGGAGTGGGCGGGTGGGCCGGTTTTGGCCCGCAAGCGCCCTTTATCTTTGGCGCAGTACTGGCCTTGGTAGCCGCGGTTGGACTGGCTGTCTGGCGGCCACAGGTTGGCATAGAGGTTTAATTTTAATTCAATCCTGTCTTTTTTGGGGAACTGCTCACCACAAGAGTGGTTCCCTTTTGTGTTTAAAAACCCTATAATGAATTAACCCTGACAACCTTTATGAGGAGGTGGATATCATGCGGATTTATCCCAAAGTTATGTTTGTACTGAGTTTGGTCTTACTGCTGCTCCTTGCAGCTTGCGGCGACAGCAACCCGGCCATACAGGCGGATGAGGCGGGCAACGTGGCTGAAAATGTTCCCCAACCGGCAGCCGAGGAAGCGGACGAAGATGAAGCAGTGGTGGAGGAAGCAGCCGCCGAGGAGCAATCCCCTGTGCCGACCGAAGCACCCGCGGAACCCGATTTTACGCCGCTTCCCGCCGACCCCCAACCGGTCAGTATCCCCACAGCCGATGGCCGCCAATTGGAAGGGCAGTATTACCCCGCCAAGGTCGCCAACGCCCCGGTGGTGGTGCTGATGCACTGGGCGGGTGGCGATATGCACGATTGGGACGCGATTGCCCCCTGGCTGCAAAATCGGCAAGATGAGCTGGCGGCAGGCAAGGGCGGGGCGCTGCTCGCTCAACCGGCAAAACAAGATGAGATCACCGTGCTCTGGCTGGATGCCAGCTGGTTCCCACCGATGCCCGCGGAGGTTTCTTTTGCCGTTTTGGTGTTCAGCTTTGGCGATTTTGGAAACAGCCCTTACGGCGGTTCCCCCGATACCTGGGTAGACGATGCACAAGCAGCGCTGGCGTATGCGGCCCAACTGGAGGGTGTAGACCCGGAGCGCATTGCGGCTTTGGGGGCCAGCATTGGCGCCGATGGCGCCGTGGATGGCTGTTATGTGTTCGATATCAGCGACGCACCCGGCGCCTGCATTGGGGCATTATCGCTTTCCCCCGGCGAATATCTCACCGATGCGTTCAAGTATGCCGACGCAGTCGCCGAATTAGACCCGGCCGGTTATCCGGTGTGGTGTCTGGCTGCCGAGGATGACTATTCCTCTCCTGAGGTGTGCATTTCACCAGAGGGCGAGCACTATCGTTCTTTTATTTATCCCGGTGGTGACCACGGTATGTACCTGGTGACCGAAGACAGTACGCCTACCACGCCGTTGTTAGACTACAATACGTTAGAGATCGTTCAGGAATGGTTGGAAATGGTCTTTGGTCTCCAGTTGAACGAGATCACACTGCCGTAAATCCGGTATGATGATTTAGAAAATAAAGTTGCCCGGTAGAGATTGGGAAACTCCTACCGGTGGCTAGTCGCCTTTTTAGGAGTGTGTGATGAGTGAATCGATGCAAATCTGGATGGAAAGCATATTTAATATCGCCTACCTGATTGCCATCTGGTGGTTGGTTTGGCGCATGTATACACGCCAGCCGCGCTTGCCTGCCGGGCGGCGCCAGCAAACCAAACCCTTCTTGTGGGCGTTTACCCTGCTGGCGATTGGTGATACCGGGCATGTTGGTTTCCGAGTCCTTGCTTTCTCCCTCGGTGGTCTCGACCAGACGGTGCGCATTTTTGGGCGGCAGTATGGCCTGGTGGGTGCCGGGGCGTTATCCACCGCCATCACGATCACTTTTTTCTACATGCTTCTACTGGTGGCCTGGTCGCGGCGGTTTGCCGAACCTTATGACTGGTTTACCTATTTGCTGCTGCTGGCCGGTTTTGCCCGCCTGGGTTATATGGCCTTGCCGGTCAATCAATGGGGCAGCCCGGTGCCGCCCCAACCGTATTCGCTGTACCGCAACCTGTTCCTGGTGGTGCAGGGTTTGGGGGTAGCTTACCTGATCTTGAAGGATGCGGCCAGGGAAAAGGATAGGACTTACCTGTGGGTGGGGATTTGTATCCTTATCTCGTTTGCCTTTTATCTCCCGGTGATCTTGTTCGTGCAGCAGGTGCCGTTGATCGGCATGCTGATGATTCCCAAGACCCTGGCGTATGTAGCCATCGCGGCGATCGTGTACCGGAATTTGTTCAAAATAGAAGGATAGCTGTCCGGCTGCCTGCCGGTGACCGATAAAAAAAACAGGCCATTTGTTGGCCTGTTTTTGGTTTACTTACGTTGAAGGATATTCGGCTGTATCAATCTGCGGAAGAGGGCTGACTTTTGGGTTTGACCGCTTCTTTCATCGGGGTGGTTGCCCGCCAAAAACCGATGAACATCAAGATCGCTCCAATAAACTCGCCAATGTACAGGGCGGAGGGAATCCCCATGCGGCTGCCTGCCCCGCCAAAAGCCGGTGCTAATGCGCCTGCCGCGATCAACACATTGCCAATCGTACGGTGCAGCAGCACGCGTTTGCGGAAGAAGAT
This sequence comes from Anaerolineales bacterium, assembly GCA_963675375.2. GTDB lineage: Bacteria > Chloroflexota > Anaerolineae > Anaerolineales > UBA11579 > UBA11579. The sequence goes on from OY776212.2 coordinate 1,807,821, forward strand.
CCAGGCTGAATAAATTGCCCCGCCCACCAGGGTGACGGTGCCGTAGATGTTGAACAGCGGGGTCAGGGTGCGCACCCCGGAGGTGACGATCGCATGCCCGCTTAATTCGCTGCCGGTGTGCAGGCTGGTGGTCAGCAGGGAGGGATCGAGTTGGGCGGTGAAGACCCGCACCACGCCGTACACGGAAGCCAGGCTCAGAATCACCATGGTGATGGTTGTCCAGGGTTTCTTTGCCAGCAGGTAAACGGTGCCTTGCCCCAGCCAGGCGGCTACCAGGATAGCGCCGAATAAATACCACAGCCGGAAGATGGTTGCGTTCCAGCCAAAAGCGCCGTAGTAGCCTTCACAAAAACCGCCGATGGCGTAAAACACCATCCCGATGCCCCAAACAAGCTGGTGAGCGGCTTTTTTTCGGGCATAGCGTTGGAACAAGAAAAAGGCAAATACAAGGCTGATTACAGCAGAGGTGAACGGTAAGAAAGTGTTGATTACAGTCATTTGTGGAACTCCCAATTCATAAAAAGTGTGGAACTAACCGACGGAGATAAAGCCGCCGGCAATGCCTAAGGCAAAAATCAATACGACCACCACCACCAGAATCAATGCGCCGATTAAGATGGGGATCAGTTTTTCATAGATGGGGGGATAGTGTTTGGTTTTGTCGGGGTTGGATACAGGTTTATTGCTCATCGGATATTCTTAACTGTACTCCTTTTAAAGTAGGGATAGTGTAGCAAAGCAAATTTTTGATGTATACGTAGATTTACTTATTTTTTTTCAGTTTTTATACATGTTTTTGCTTGAAAAAGTGGGGCGTTGGTAAGTTCTTTCCGGGAACTATGGGGTGGTCGATGACGTTATAGAGATATAAGTATAAATAGAATAGGAGTACGAATGATGAAAAATAAAACGATCCAATTTTCTTTGATATTTGGACTACTGGTGCTGTTAATTTCGGCTTGTGCCCCGGCGGCGGGGAATAGCGCCGATGCGCAATCGGGTGGGGGCAGCGGCGAAGACCTGCAAGCGGCGGATGGCGTGGTATGGCAGTTGGTAGAGTATGGGCCAGAAGGGGCGATGCAGCCTGTGCTTGCCGATACACAAGTGACCCTCAAATTTGATTTCAGCCAGCATACGCTGGGCGGCAGCGCGGGGTGCAATAGCTATTCCGGCGAGTTCGACCTTTCCGGCAGCAGCCTGACTACCGGGCCGATCATGTCTACCATGATGGCCTGCCTGCAAGACGGCGTGATGGAACAGGAGCAGGCGGTCTCCGGTTTGTTGGACACTCTTTCCGGCTACCAGCTTTCAGGCGACCAACTGGTGCTTATTGCCGAGGGTGGCCAGCTGATTTTCACCCGTCAATAAAGACGAAAATATAACCTGGGTTTGATCGAACGGAGTTCGATTTAATAAATACGAGCGGCTTATGCCGCTCGTATTCATTCGGGACAAGTTTATTTGTCAGGTGGTCTTTTCCAACACATCCAGGATTTGCTGGCGGTAGGCTTCAAAGGCTTCTCGTCCCCTGGTCGTAAGGGTCAGCAGGGTGTTGGGGCGGCGGTCTTTGAAAGACTTTTCCACCTGGATGTACCCGGCTTCTTCCAGCTTGCTCATGTGAGAGGAAAGGTTGCCGTAGGTCAGGTCGGTCTGGCCCATCAAGTAGGTAAAGTCTGCACTTTCGACCACAAAAAGGTGGGCCATGATCAGCAGCCGGGCTGGCTCGTGGATCAATTTGTTAATTTCACCCGTGTTCTCACTCATCTTATGCCCTTTTGTTAGGTTTGTAGTCACGCAGGAATTTTACCAGCAGCACCATGCCGGGGAGCAAGATCATCAGTCCGGCGAACAGGAAGAGGATCGGGATGTCGAAGAGCAGTACCAGGGCAAAGGTCAGGCCGTAGATGAATGCGTATAGGTAAAGGCGGTCGAACTCCAGGAAGTAGGCCATTAAGCTGGTCAGGAACGCGATCCACACACCCATCCCAATCGGGATGATCGTGTCTCTCATATCCAGGTTGGGTGCTGCCTGGCCGTTGTTGAAGAGGAAAAATGCGCCGATCCCAATCAGCAGGGCAGCCGAATTGACCAGGAAAACGTACAGCAAACGCCGTTTGCGGTGGGGGGCAAAGTTCACTTCTCCCAGGCGGGGGACGGTGATGTATTTCTTGCCAAAGATGAGGAAGAAGATGGCAAACAGCTCGATGAACAACATTCCTAAAATTTTAAAAGTTGGGTTTTCTATTTTGTCCATCACCGTAGAGGTGAACATTCCGAGCATCATCAAGGCAAAGAAAATATCCCAGATGCCATCTTTGTAAAACGACCGAAATGCCTTGCTCTCCAGTTTTTTCAGGTAATTCGATTGGTCCATATCTATCTCCTTAGGTGCCGAGGGTGATGTTTGCAATGATGTTAAGTTTGTGGTATTTATAACTTTGTAGTGCAAAGTTATTTGTATATATTATAACGTCCTCTGGAATTTTGTCAATAGGTACGGATTAAAGCAAAATTAATGCATTCAGAGATTAATTTAATCTTTCTCAGATGGATTTCAGACAATAATAGGACTATAATAGTAATAATTATAAATAACAGTTTGACGAGTGACTGCGCTCTTTTCCACTTCCTTCTAGTTAAAGTTCACCCGCCCATATCAGCAACCTGCAAGAATCTCACAGGCTTGACGTGAGAGGACTTGATTAAGATCGGCCTTGGCATCTTGCTGCGGCCTCGATTAATACATATTGAAAGGTATTATGCTATGAACAATACAAAAACCCCCAGCCGCTATGGATACTGGATCCACCACATGGATGTGGAAGATGCAAAACCCCATAACCGGCTTGAAATTATCATTTCAGAAGAAGCCACCGAGCTGCATTTTGACCCCCATCGGGTGATCTTCTCTGTGATCTCTAAAGGTGAACCCTTGCATTTGGTGGTCACCCATCCCTGGCACCTGAAAAAGACCTACGGGGTTAGTGCCGGTTTTGTGGAAATGATCGACCAAAAAGGGAACAAAAAAGAGGTGCTTACCTTTGGCGGTACCGTCACCATCCATCCCCACGACGACGACACTACCATTTACCTGGAGTCTGAGGCACCACTCATCGAGATGGGTTCCAGCCTGACCGTGCCCCACCTGTTCATTGATGAGGCGAAAATCTTACTGGCCGAACGCAAAGCGGCCTATAAACAAGATGAAGATCAATTTTACGCCCACATTGACCAGGCTGCCCCGGCCGCCTTATACGCCGGGATCGTACTCTCTCTGGACCAGCGCTTCATGCGGCGCAAAGAACGGCTGGACATCGACCAGAAACTGCTCGACTTCCTGCATGCAGAAAAACGCCGTCTGACGGAAAACAGATTGATCCCCGCCAATGTATTTTCGATTGAAGATGTGGTGTGATTTCCCGGTTAAATAAGCGAATATTTCTAAGACCACTATCCACAATAGTGGTCTTTTTTGATCGAACAGAGTTCAATTTAATAAATATGCGTGGCACAAGCCACGCATATTTATTTGCCCCAAGTAACTATTTTGAACCGAAGGAAATAAGACTTTTTAGTTTAAATTTACCCAAATTTTATTGAATGGGGCTTTACTATTTAATATAATATGGCAAATATCGTCAAATTAGTTAGTATTGACCACGATATGAGAATCGCCCCCATCGGAAAGACATTATTGGAAAAGCTGGGTGGCTCCGGATGGAATATTAATACTAGAGAAAGCAGTGAATACAAGATGGAAGATCTAAAAACCCTAACACAATATGGCTATTGGTTCCGCCGATTGGAATCCTCAGATAAGCTAGGCGCCGGGCAACTACGCGTGGTGATCAGAGAAGAGCCGACCGAACAACATTTTGACCCAGAAAAAGTGATATTCCCGGTGATCTCTGAAAAGGTATGGCAGCACATGGTTATAGAGTACCCCTGGCGTTTCCAACACCGCCGCCGCGTCACTATCGGGATTATTGAAATCATTGACCGCATGGGCAATAAGAAGGAAGCCCTCACCTTTGGCGGGGTAATTATGATCGAATCTCATCAAGGGTATACTGAGGTTGTCTTTGATTCGCCGGCGCCGATCATTGAACTTGGTAATGAAAAATCTGCCCGGCAAGGGTTGGCCGAAGAGGTACGTGTGTTAATGGCCAAGCGGCGGGCAGCCTATAAGCTCAGCGATTATGTCTTTTTCGACCGTTTAGACCGTGCCACCCCGACAGACCTCTACGCAGGTGTTGTTTTCTCTTTGATCAAACGATTGAAAAAGTATGCACCTAATACAGATACTTGCCAGGAATTAATGAGGCTGCTCCAATTGGAAAGGGACAGAATGAAAGAAGGGAGACTATACTCCCTTCATATTACCGGTATTGAGGATATCGTGTAGCGAAAGGTTAGGAATTAACCGGGTTGTTCAACCGCAGGCCGTGTCCCCGCACGGTGACAATAAAGCCGTGGTCGTCCACTTCTGCCAGCCTGTCTCGCAAGCGGCGCACCAGGGCATCCAACGCCTGGTTGGAGACATCGTAGGCGTGTTCTTCACCCCATACGGCGGCAATCAATTCATGCCGGGTGACCACATCCCCATCCGCTTCGGAGAGCAGTTCCAACATGGTGAACTGCGCCACCGAGAGGGGTGGGTTTAGCTCGGTATTCCCCACAAACACCCGCCGGGCGCGTTTATCAATCTTTAGCATCTTCTCGTCTTCGTAGATCACTTCCAGCCCTTCGGTATCCAGGGGCAGGGTGGCATCTGAGCTGAGGAAGACAAACTGCTGTGCCAGGGCGATCTGGATTGTGTCACCATCTTCTAATTTAACTGCATCGGTCACGCGCTGGCTGTTCAAGTGGGTGCCATTTTTGCTCCCCAAGTCCTGCACTGTGACCCCATTTCCGGTATTCTCGATCCTGGCGTGCTGGCGAGAGACTTGCTTATCGGGCGTTAATACGATAATATCGCAGCTCGCGTCACGCCCAATCAGGAGTGTATCCTCGATTGTCCAACGTTCACCCTCCAAAGGGCCGGTCTGGGCAATCAGTACCGGTAGGTCTTGAGTTTGATTAGGTTCCATACTGTGTACCTCAAGGGTATAATACCAAAGATAAGTGTTGTGCTATAAGTATAACCGAAGAAGAGAGTTTATTCACTATGCCGCTTCAACCAGGAGACATCTTAAAAGAACGCTACCGCATCCGCCGATTTATCAGCCGGGGTGGGATGGGCAGCATCTATCAGGCTGATGACCTGCGCCTGGATGGCCGACTGTGTGCGATCAAGGAAATCATTCTCGATTCTTCGTTACCGATAGACACCCGCAAGCAAACCCGCGAACAATTTCAACGGGAAGCGAATGTGCTCGCCCGTTTAGATCATCCCAACTTACCTAAAGTATCCGACATTTTTTTTGAAGAGAACAGCGACTTTTTGGTGATGGACTATGTCCCCGGCAAAGACCTGCGCACCTTGATGGTGGAAGCACGCCAGCGCCAGGAGTTTTTATCGGAACGGGATGTGCTTTCCTGGGCTAAACAGATTTCTAATGCGCTCATTTTCTTGCACAGCCAGGAACCGCCCATTTTGCACCGTGATATCAAACCCAGCAATCTCAAACTGACCCCCAATGGAGTGGTCAAATTGGTGGACTTCGGTCTGGTGAAGATATTGGCACCGGACGATGCAACCATCACCATTGTGCAGGGACGGGGTACCGCGTTGTACACGCCTTTAGAGCAGTACGGCGGCGATACTGGCCACACCGACACACGCAGCGACATCTATGCCTTTGGCGCTACCCTGTACCACCTGCTCACCAATATCCCCCCGGCCGAAGCGCGTGAACGTTTTCTCAACCCGAACCGGATCGTACAGATCCGCGAGATCAACCCGGAGATCAGCCCGCGCACCGAGCGGGCGATTGAGTGGGCGATGAGCCTGCACCCCGACCAGCGCCCAACAGATATGACCATGTTCCGGGAGGCGCTGCTGGGCAATTGGGACCCGGATTCTCGGCCGCGCGGCCCGCTGCCGCCGCCCTCCTTTACGGATGTGATCTCATCCACCGTGGAGCGCAACCTGATCTGGGCATCAGCGGCCTTGCTGCTGCTCAGCCTGATCGCCACCCTCAGCCACTAATCCCTTTAGTTTTTATCTCAATTGTGTAGGTATGATGTCTGTTTTTTGGGCTGCTTGTTATCCACCGGCAGTGTAGGTATATTCTTGCGTAAAGCCTTTTGGTGGCTGAGTTTTGATAAAAGTCTTGAAATTGTGGTAAAATAAACCTTGATATGACCAATTCTTACAAATCTTATATGAAAGAACATAAATTGAGGATTGACAAGAATGGTATTAAAATGCTACAATGCATCGCTTGAACACAGCAGTTCTAGAAAAAAATGTCAAGTTTTGATTTGGAACAAAGCAGTACCCAAGCAGAAAAATATTTGAAAGGAGTTCCGAAATCATGACTGACAAAGTCCAAGGCACCGTAAAATGGTTCAATGGTACAAAAGGATTTGGCTTCATCGAACGTGATGAAGGCGAAGACGTCTTTGTACACTTTAGCGCCATTTCTGGTGATGGATACCGCAACCTTGAAGAAGGCCAACGCGTTGAATTTGTTGTGACCCAAGGCCAAAAAGGCCCTCAGGCACAAGACGTTCGCGTAATCTAGTTTGCGAGAACCATAATAAACGAATAGGCCGGTGTTTATCACCGGCCTGTTTTCTTTTTTGAGCGAACAAAGCTTGATAGAATAAAATTTGTTAGTTTATTGTTCGTCAGTTATTTTTAGGAATTAGTAGTCTTTTTCTTTCCAGTATATAGATAGATCAAGCTGCCCATCAAAATCCAGAAGCAAACCCCCACCACCCACCCGAGGGTTTCGTTAACTTCAATCGCTACAGCCAGTATCCCGAAAAGGGCGGCGTATTCTAAGAGAATATAAGGGACGTGGGTGACCCAGCGTTCTCTGAACGGGTATTTGAAGACATAGTCCAGCAGATATTCCACCAGCATGTAGAGAAGTGCGATTCCCAAACACACCAACATCCAAACCGGTTTCCCGGCCAAAGAGTAGCGGATGAATACGATCAATAGGGGGGCGGCCAGCAGCAGCCAGGTGCTCCCCAAGGTTTTCACTAGTTTGGCTTTGCGTTGTTTCTCCGCAATAAAAAGTCCTGCGATCAGCAAGTTGTAGAGTATGGCAGTGATGATAAAGAGCCAATCAAAGATGGTTACATTTTCCATTCAGATTCCTCCTCACACGTTCATCATTTCTATTGGATATAATAGCAAAAATCGGTGTTCGTGACCAGTGCGCAGCATGAGGTCTTTTTGTCCTTCGTTGACGACTATTGTACAAATAAGTGGTAAATTTCACATACTATTAAGTAGTATGATTAATTAAATTTAGGGAAAGCAAAAATTTTGGTTTACACTTTCCTGCTGTTTTCGTCAATGATTTGCTTAACTACAGCTATCATTTTTACCGATCTCCGTCAAGCAGCCCAAAAATTTGCCTTTTAATCACTTGGTTGCAAAGATTTATAAATGCCCTTATGCTGGAATTACCAATAACCAACTCAAGCAGCTATCGAAGGAGGTTGCAGTGTCTGTATCCAATCAAAGTTTAGAAAAACCGTATCCATTATGGGAAGAGATTGTACATAGTATTACGCATGGGGTGGGGGCAGTACTCAGTATTGTCGGGCTTGTATTCCTGATCGTGCAGGCGGTCGCCCACGGCACCACCTGGCATATCGTCAGTTATTCTGTTTATGGGGCTTCCCTGATTATTCTCTATCTGGCTTCATCCATCTACCACGGCGTGCAGCACCCGCGCATCAAACCAATCTTGCAGAAGGTTGACCATGCTGCCGTGTATATCCTGATTGCAGGCACGTATACGCCTTTCCTGCTTACCAACCTGCGCGGCCCCTGGGGGTGGAGTCTGTTTGGTGTGATTTGGGGGCTGGCTGCCATCGGCTTGCTGAGCAAGTTGAGCATCTTCCCGACCAGTAAAAAAGCACTGGTTCCCTTGTACGCGGGCATGGGGTGGCTGATGGTGGTGGCGATCCGCCAGCTGTACCTCAGCTTCTCTCCGGCAACGATCAACCTGATCATCATCGGTGGTGTGTTCTACACGGTAGGGATAGTTTTCTACTTGTGGAAAAAGCTGCCGTACCATCACATCATCTGGCATTTGCTGGTGCTGGCCGGCAGTATCGCCCACTTCTACGCGGTCTACTTTATCCTCTAGGTACTTCCCACGAAGAAATTTGTCTGTAATAATGTAGTTCAATAAGCCTCCCCATCATGTGATGGGGAGGTTGTTGCGTGTATAGCTAATTAAGGTGAATATCAGGAGGGGAAGAAAAGATGAGCATTTGTTTCTAGATCCCTTTTACATATTTACCCCTATCTATTGTAGGGGCGACCTCTGGGTCGCCCGCAAAAGAAGCAAATTCAATAACGATATTTGATTGTAACCAATACATCCACGGGCGAGGAAACCTCGCCTCTACGATGGATTATTGTTTTTAGTGAGGAAGAAATCTTTGTTGATCTGGTTAAGGGGCAACATCAGTGAAGACGAATTGCTTACTGTCATTTATCCTGCCCCACTTGCCAGCACCATGTAATAAAGTGCCTTCGCAGCCTCCCCAATTTGGGGAGGTGAAAGGTCTCTCCGCCTTTCTAGGCAGCAATTCGGTGGGGCAAATTAACCAAACACCTCAAGCAAAGGAAGGTTAGGCATATTTACCCTCTATCTATTGTAGGGGCGACCTCTGGGTCGCCCGCAAAAGAAGCAAATTCAATAACGATATTTGATTGTAACCAAAACATCCACGGGCGAGGAAACCTCGCCTCTACTAGACAACTGTTTTTAGGAGAGAGGAAATCTTTGTTGATCTGGTTAAGGGGCAACATCAGCGAAGACGAATTGCTCACTGTCATTTATCCTGCCCCACCTGCCAGCACCATGTAATAAAGTGCCTTCACAGCCTCCCCAACTTGGGGAGGTGAAATGACTCTCTGACTTTCCAGGCAGCAATTCGGTGGGGCAAATTAACCAAACACCTCAAGCAAAGGAAGGTCAGGCGTATTTACCCCTATCTATTGTAGGGGCGACCTCTGGGTCGCCCGCAAAAGAACCCAATTCAATAACGATATTTGATTGTAACCAATACATCCACGGGCGAGGAAACCTCGCCTCTACTAGACAACTGTTTTTAGGAGAGAGGAAATCTTTGTTGATCTGGTTAAGGGGCAACATCAGCGAAGACTAACAATTTACTGTCATTTATCCTGCCCCACCTGCCAGCACCATGTAATAAAGTGTCTTAGCAGCCTCCCCAACTTTGGGAGGTGAAATGACTCTCCGCCTTTCCAGTGGGCTTCCCCCGATTTAGTGGACAAGAAAAATGTCAAGATCGAGTACACTAAAACAAATAGGAGAAGCGAATGACAAAAAGACAATATCGGACCTATCCAGACGAGTTCAAACTGGAAGTGGGCTTCCCCCGATTTAGTGGACAAGAAAAATGTCAAGATCGAGTACACTAAAACAAATAGGAGAAGCCAATGGCAAAGAGACAATATCGGACCTATCCAGACGAGTTCAAACTGGAAGTGCTGGAACTGCTGAAGACGAGCGGGAAAAACGCAGGCCAAATTGAGCGAGAGCTAGGGATCACACCTGGATTGGTGATCAAATGGCGTAATCGCTATCAGGCCAAGCAAAAGGGAGTGCAAGAAGTCGTGCTGGCGCCAAGCGACCTGGAAGCAGCCAGGCGGGAGATCAAGCATCTGAAACGCGAACTGGCCGAGGTGGAACAGGAGCGAGAGATCCTAAAAAAAGTGCTGAACATTTTCTCCCGGACAGACAAGCCCGGTACCGATTTATGAAAGCACACCAAACGCAATATCCGATCAGTCAGATGTGCAAGGTATTGAAAATCGGTCGCAGTGGCTATTATGCCTGGCAGAAACGCAAACTGAGCGCCAGGGCACAGACCAACCAGGCGCTGACCGAAGAGATCAGAAGTGTATATCTGAAAAGCCGAAGCACATACGGCAGTCCGAGAGTGCATGCCGCTTTGCTGCGAGCAGGGATCGTTTGCGGAAAGAATCGGGTGGCAAGGCTGATGAGGCAAGCAGGGCTGGTGGGGCGTTCTCCCAAGAGAAGATACCCAAGAACCACACAGCGGCGAGCAGGAACAATCCCTGCCCCCAATCTGCTCAACAGGGAGTTCAGTGCACAACACCCTAATCAGAAGTGGACGGTGGACATCACCTACATTGATACGGCCGAAGGTTGGTTGTATTTAGCGCCGGTGCTTGATCTATGCGGCAGACGGATTGTGGGCTGGTCGATGGCCGATCATATGGAAACCTCATTGATTGAAGCCGCTCTCAAGATGGCTTTCTTGCAGCGAGACCCCCAGGCCGGATTGCTTCATCATTCCGACCAGGGCAGTCAGTATACCAGTGGCAATTACTTGGATTTGCTGCACCAACATGATTGCCAGATCAGCATGAGCGGCAAAGGCAACTGTTATGACAATGCCGCAATGGAGAGTTTTTTCTCCACCCTCAAAGCAGAATGTGCGCACAGCCAATTTGAATCTCGTGCCCAGGCACGCACAGCCATCTTTGAGTACATCGAGGTTTGGTACAATCGGCAGCGATTACATTCCTCTCTGGGCTATCTTAGCCCGATGGAATTCGAACAACTTTCAGGACATTAATTGTGTCTACTTTTTTGGGGTAAGCCCAGCGGGAGTTGTTCGGGAGAAGGAGAATTGAAGTCATCAGCAGATAATTGAGCCAAACACCACAATAATTGACAGAGAAACACGGGGGAGCGATGTTTTGCCTCCATAAGGATGGAGAGCAATAAAGTCAGTAAATGCACAACGATCACCAACCAAATCGACAAACACACTGCATTTGTACTGTACCCAAGCAACTGCTCCAGACACAGATGCCTTTTGACCCAGCGGAAGAATAATTCAATTTCCCACCGCCAAAGATAATACTGAATGACTTCACAGGCTGTCAGGTCCCAGCGGTCAGTGATGATCTCATAACAAATAGGTTCCCTTTCTGGAGAGGACACCCTTGCGGTCACCATACGCATGTCTGCTAATACCGCTCCGGCTCGGTTGTTAGGACTGCCTAGTACGATGCGTTGGTCAGTGAGCACATCTATCCGTGAAGCAGACACTTCTGGCAGGCTATGCTGGATCGGGCCGTCCGCAATCACTTGAATGGCTGCTTGGTGATGCCGCCGGGTGACAAAATGCACCCCAGCCTGGCGTAAGCATTGAAAACGCTTGTGACTGTAATACCCCAAGTCCACTACCAAGGTTTGCCCGGCGAGTGCAGCCAGGTTTTTGTCATTTTGAAGCAGCAGCCGATCTAATCCCTGGCAATCATTTTTGCGGAAATTGGTCAGCAGGATTTGTTCTGGTAAGTCTTGTGCAGGCCTCAACTGCACCTGGAGTCGGACATTGGAAATACCATCTGCCCAACTGGCAAGCAAAGGGGATACTTTGATACAGGTGGAATCGAGTAAATGGATGTCTCGCCGGATCGATTTGTGCTGGTAGCTTTGTGGTTTGAGTTTGTGGAGCAAATGAGTGCCCAACGCTTGCATGAACACTGCATCACGGCTATGGTTAGACGCAGCCAGTTGACTGAAGCTCACCCGCATGTGCTGGCTTTCATCCAACAAGTCACAAGCTTGAAGAAGTTCTCTTTGGCTGTGGATCAATTGATAGCTTTGCCGCAAACTCGGACTGCGGGTCAATCCATGAAAGAGCAAGATGCCTGCATGTTGCCGGGTGTGGAAATGCTTGCGATAGCGCTCTAACTTGTGCTGTGCGGCAATCTGATCTGTGCGTTGCAGCAAGGCTTGCAGTTGTTGGGCAAGTATTCGCCTGAATTTGCGGTTCCAATTGGTAGGGTATGGTATCCTTTTCATTGCGCATGGTTTGGTGGTGATTGGTCTCTAACCTATTTTTACCATCTTTTCCATGCGCTTCCTTTTTAATAAGACACTATTGACCTCTGGGTCGCCCGCAAAAGAACCCAATTCAATAACGATATTTGATTGTAACCAATACATCCACGGGCGAGGAAACCTCGCCGCTACGAAAAATTATTGTTCTTAGTGAGGAAGAAATCTTTATTGATCTGGTTAAGGGGCAACATCAGCGAAGACTAACAATTTACTGTCATTTATCCTGCCCCACTTGCCAGCACCATGTAATAAAGTGCCTTCGCAGCCTCCCCAATTTGGGGAGGTGAAATGACTCTCTGACTTTCCAGGCAGCAATTCGGTGGGGCAAATTAACCAAAGATATTGAGCAAAAGAAGATTTACTCCCTATCTATTGTAGGGGCGACCTCTGGGTCGCCCACAAAAGAACCCAATTCAATAACGATATTTGATTGTAACCAATACATCCACGGGCGAGGAAACCTCGCCTCTACGACGGATTATTGTTTGTAGTGGGGAACTTATCTGTTATTAATCTACCAGAGGGGCACCCGCATAAAGATCCAATCCAATAACAATTTTCTATTGTAACCAAAACACCCACTGCCCACCCTTTCGTTTACCCATTCCCTTCCCATTTCCTGATACAATCAATTTATGGCAAAAACACGTGTAGACCTCCTGCTGGTGGAACGCGGCATGGTAGAAAGCCGCTCTCTGGCACAACGCCTGGTGATGGCCGGGCAAGTACGCGCCAATGGGCAGGTGGTTGCAAAACCATCGGTAACATACCCCGACGATATTGAATTGGAAATTGACCACGGCCCGCCCTTTGTCTCCCGCGGCGGTGAAAAATTGGCCGGCGCATTCAAAGCTTTCGGCCTGGAGGTGACCGGCTTGACCTGTGCCGATATCGGCGCTTCTACCGGCGGGTTTACCGACTGCATGCTGCAAAATGGCGCGGCCAAGGTGTTTGCCATCGATGTGGGCAACGGCATTTTGCACTGGAACCTGCGCAAAGACCCGCGCGTGGTAGTGATGGAAGGCACCAATGCCCGCTATGTAGAAAGCCTGGATGAACCGGTCAGCTTTATCACCATTGACGCCTCTTTTATCTCGCTGAAGAATCTGCTGCCGGCAGCCAAGCTCTGGTACCCACCGGAAGGCGGTAAGATGGTTGCTTTGATCAAGCCACAGTTTGAAGCCGGGCGCAAAGAAGTTTCCCGCGGCAAAGGCGTGATCAAAGACCCGGAAGTGCACCGCCATGTGCTCAACACTGTACTGACTTTTATCCAGGAAGAAGGCTATGGCCTGCTCGGTTTGGCCGAATCGCCGATTACCGGGCCGAAAGGCAATATCGAATACCTGGCCTATTTACAGTACCCAGGGGAGGTGCGGGAAGATATTGATCTGTTGGTTGAGGAGCTTGTACCGGTAGAATAGCTTGATGGTCGATGAGTCCCTTGTCATTTGTCAGTTCGAAAACCTCACGTAGCATATAAGACAATGAGATGTTTTGACAGGCAAATGAAGGGTGTTAGACGCATCGTCTGACCGGCTATCCGACAAGTTGACTACCCGACAAATAGACTAAAATGGTATACTACCCCCCGATTATGTTTAATCATATACGAAATTTCTGTATCATCGCACATATCGATCACGGCAAGTCTACCCTCGCCGACCGCATGCTTCAAATGACCCACACCATCTCCGACCGGGAGATGATGAACCAGGTGCTGGACAGTATGGACCTGGAACGTGAAAAAGGGGTCACGATTAAAGCTTCTGCGGTGCGCATGATGTATACTGCTGAAGATGGGGAAACCTACCAGCTGAACCTGATCGATACACCCGGACACGTAGACTTTGGCTACGAGGTCAGCCGTGCATTGTTCGCCTGCGAAGGCGCCTTATTAGTAGTGGATGCCAGCCAGGGCATGGAAGCTCAAACGATTGCCAACCTGTATCTGGCCTTGGACGCCGACCTGGAGATCATCCCGGTGATCAACAAGATTGACATGGACTCGGCCCAGCCGGATTTGGTTGCCAAGGAGATCAGCAGTCTGTTGGGCGTCCCCGAAGACGAAATCTTACGCATCTCGGCCAAAGAAGGCAGTGGTGTGCCCGAAGTGCTCGAAGCGGTTGTCAAACAAGTCCCCCCGCCGGTTGGCGAGGTGGACGCCCCGTTGAGTGCCTTGGTGTTCGACTCTCATTACGACTCTTACAAAGGCGTGGTGGCTTATGTGCGTCTGGTCAACGGCCAGGTGGATGCCGCCGATGAACTGCGCATGATGGCGACCGGGGTCAACTTCCGCCCGGTGGAAGTGGGCGTGTTTACCCCCAACATGAAAGCTACCGGACACCTGCAAGCTGGCGAGGTGGGCTACATCGCGACCGGTTTGAAGACGGTGTCGGAAAGCCGGGTAGGGGATACGATCACCCATAAAGACCGGCGGCCGGAGAAAGCCCTGCCGGGGTATAAAGAAGTTAAACCGATGGTCTTTGCCGGTATCTACCCGGTAGAGGGTGAAGACTATAATGACCTCAAAGAAGCCTTAGAGAAGTTGCAGCTCAATGACGCTTCCCTCATCTTTGAACCGGAGACTTCGCAAGCGCTCAATTTCGGTTTCCGCTGCGGCTTTTTGGGCATGTTCCACATGGAGATCATCCAGGAACGCCTGGAACGCGAATACGATCTCGATATCATCATCACCGCTCCCTCGGTAGAATACGTGGTCAAGATGCGCAATGGCGAGGACATCATCATCGAATCGCCTGCCCTGTTGCCCGATGCCGGGGAAGTAGAAGAAATCCGCGAACCGTGGATGAATATTCAAATCTTCACCCCCACGGCGTATTATGGCCCGGTGATGGATCTGACCACCAAGCGGCGCGGCATTTATGTTAGTGAAGAATACCCCTCCCCAGAGCGGGTGCAGCTCAATTTTGAAATTCCGCTTTCTGAGTTGATCGTAGACTTTTTCGATGTGCTCAAATCTCGCACGCGCGGTTACGCATCAATGGATTACCAGTTTAACGAATACCGCACCGAAGACCTTACCAAGCTTGAAATCCTGGTGAACAATGAGCCGGTCGACGCGTTGGCTTCAATTGTACACGCTGAAAACGCTTATGCCCGCGGCCAGTCACTCATTACCAAACTTAAAGACCTGATCCCCCGCCAGATGTTTGTGGTGCCTATTCAGGCAGTGGCCAACAACCGGGTGATTTCGCGTGCCAATGTGAAGGCGATGCGCAAGGATGTGATCTCCAAATGTTACGGTGGGGATATTAGCCGTAAGCGCAAACTTTTAGAGAAGCAGAAAAAAGGCAAGAAAAGGATGAAAATGGTGGGAAGCGTGGAAATTCCGCAGGAAGCCTTCCTTGCTATTTTAAAGCTGGACGATGACTAATAGCGCTCCTCAGAAAGACAAACAATCCAGAACTTTTTTACGCATGCTGCCAGGGATCATCATTACCCTGGCAACGATTGCTTTTTTGCTTTGGAAGATTGACCTCTCCCAAACCTATCAGGCGCTGCTCAAAGTAGAGTTCTGGCGACTGGGTGTGGCGGTTGTCTTGCTGGTGCTGGCCTTCACCTCCCGGGCGATGGCCTGGCGTACCTCTTTACAGGGGCAGGTCAGTTTGAACAAAGCCTTTTCAACGGAAGTGATCGGCTACCTGCTCAATACCATACTGCCTTTTCGTTTAGGGGAAGTCGGGCGGGCGGTCGCCATGGCAAACAATACCCCGCTCACCTTTTGGGAAGTTTTCCCCACCTTGGTGATTGAACGCGTCTTTGACCTGGGTATCCTGGCCGGCCTGCTGTTTGGCACTTTGCCCTTCTTGGTTGGTGCCCAGTGGGCGGCTTCGGCGGCTGTGTTTGCCGGGGTTTTGGTCGGACTTGGTTTTATTGTGATGTACGGTATGGTGCTCAAACCCGATTGGGTACTGAGCATTTTTAAATGGTTGACCGGTAAATGGCCTCGCTTACAGCAGTTTGGACAGGAAAAGGTGGAATTGTTCCTGCGCGGCCTTTCCGTGCTGCGGAACCCTTCCCGCTTCTTGCTCGTCTTATTCTGGATGTTGGTTACCTGGGGTTTGACCCTGGCATGGAATACCACCGTTTTGTACTCGTTTTACCCGCAGCCGACTTTGCTGGAGGCTGGGGTGGTGGTGGCATTTGCTTCCATGGGGGTGGCTGCTCCTTCCACGCAGGGTAATCTGGGTGTCTACGAAGCGGCTTTGGTCAGTGCCTTTCTAGCTATGGGGGCGGGTTCGGCCGATGGGCTGGCTTTTGCCCTGGCAACCCATGCCCTCTACCTGCTGGTGACCTTTGTGTTGGGCTTTTATGGCCTCAGCCGGGAAAAGATCTCGCTCAAAGACATTTACCGCCAGGCGCAAAACCGGCCGCAAGCGGAAAATTAACCTTTCTGGAGTTGTATGCGCATACTGATTGCTCTTACCTATTATCGCCCGCATTATTCCGGGTTAACGATTTACACCGAACGACTGGCACGTGCTCTGGCCGACCAGGGACATCATGTCACGGTTCTAACCTCCCAATTTGATAAAAAACTGCCGCGCGAAGAAATTGTCCACGGCGTGCATGTCATCCGTATGCCTGTTTTAATGCGGGTCAGCAAGGGTGTGCTCATGCCGGGGATGCCCTTCCGCGGCTGGCAGGAAATTCGTAAGGCCGACGTGGTCAACGTGCATGTGCCCCAGTTAGATGCCGCTCCCATCTCGGTGGCCGCCCGTATGTTGGGGAAGCCGGTGGTGCTGACCTATCACTGCGACCTGCTGCTCCCTGGCGGGTTGATCAACCGCCTGGCGAATTTTGTTTCTAACATCGCCAATCGCATCTCCGCCGGGATGGCAAACCGTATTGTGACCAATACACGCGACTATGCCGAAAACAGCCCTTTCTTACGCCATTATCTCGATAAACTCGAAGTGATCCCCCCGCCGGTAACCCTGGCGGAAGTCGACCAGCCCTTTGTCGACCGGGTGCGGGAGAAATATAACCTCCAGCCCGGCGAGAAAGTCATCGGCATGGTGGCCCGCCTGGCCGCCGAGAAAGGCGCCGAATACCTGGTGCGGGCGCTTCCCCATATCTTGGAGAAGTACCCCAACGCGCGTGTGCTGTACGCCGGGCAGTACCAGGGTGTAATGGGTGAAGAAGCCTACGCCGCTATGCTCGCACCCCTGATCGCCGAATTAGGCGACCGCTGGGAATTTTTAGGATTGATCTCGGATGAGGAACTGGCCGCCTTTTTCCGGCTGTGCGATGTGATTGTGGTGCCCAGCACCAACAGCACCGAGTCGTTTGGCATTGTGCAGGTGGAAGGCATGACCTGCGGCACCCCGGCGGTGGCAACCGATATGCCCGGCACCCGCCGCCCGGTGTTGGAGACCGGCATGGGGCGCATTTTTGAATTGGGCAACCCGCACGCCCTCGCCCAAGCTATTCTTCAGGTGTTGGATACTCCCGATCAGTATGTTGGAGATGTGCCCGGTATCACCCAACGATATTCTCCCGCAACGATTGCTTCGGAATACGAAGCCGTTTTTGACGGGGTAATTGATGAGAAAGATTAACCATGATTACTGCAACGATCACGTTTTTGGTCCATAGAGATTCCCAAGGGGCGATCCAAGATTTACTGATTGCGCACAAGAAAACCGGCTTCGGAGCCGGCAAAGTGGTTGGCCCCGGCGGCAAGGTGGAAGAAAACGAAGAGATTAAAGTCTCTGCCGTGCGGGAGATGAAAGAAGAATTAGGCGTGACCATCCGCCCGAAAGATTTAGAGCGTATTGCCAAACTCAATTTCTCTTTCCCCGCCAAACCGGAATGGGACTTGATCGTCTATGTGTATGTGGCCGACCGTTGGCAGGGAGAACCGAACGGCGGGCGAGAAGTAGATCCATTTTGGGCCTCGGTGGATGAAATTCCCTACGACCAGATGTGGGCGGATGACGCCGAGTGGCTGCCCCAGGCGCTAGCCGGGAAACGTGTGATTGGTACCTTTGTCTACAACAACAATAATGAAACCCTTGCCTCTGCCAAGGTGATCGAAGACCGGGATTATCTCTGGCCGCACCTTAAAGTACTGCCTTATTTTCGCTCGCTGCTGCGCTCTGTGGAAGCGAGTTACTACCAGGATTTAGAATTGCCCCAACCGGTCCTGGATGTGGGCAGCGGTGACGGCTTGTTTGCCGATTTGGTCTTTGACCAAAAACTGGATGTCGGCCTTGACCCGTGGTGGGAACCGATCCTTGAATCGCAGCAGTTTGACGCCTACGAAGGTCTGGTGCAGGCCGATGGCGCCGATATGCCTTTCCCGGATGATTATTTCGCCAGCGGCTTGAGCAACTCGGTTTTGGAGCATATCGACCAATTGGATGCTGTGCTGGCCGAGACCGGCCGGGTGCTGAAACCGGGTGCGCCGTTCTTGTTCTGCTGCCCCAACCCCGGCTACTATAAAGAGCTTTCTTTCCCTGCCTTCCTGCGTAAACTCGGTTTGCGCCGTCTGGCGCAGGCGTATACCGATTGGTTTATGGTCATGTCCCGCACGATCCATGCCGACACCCCCGAAGTATGGCGAGAACGCTTAGACCGGGCCGGGTTTGACCTGGAACGCTACTGGCATTATTTTTCCCCGGCATCGCTGCACGTATTGGAATGGGGGCATTATTTTGGCGCGCCGACCCTGCTGCCCAAGAAACTGTTTGGCCGCTGGATCATTTCGCCCAGCCGCTGGAACCTATGGCTGACCGAGCGCATTGTGCGCCCCTACGCCGATACCGAACCACACCCCCAGGGGACATATACTTTCTTCATCGCTCGCAAAAGGGAGTAAAAAAGCACCAGGTGTAGGCGTATATAAGTTGATAAAGTGTATGAGGTTATCGAAGTTATAAGATAAAAACCGTTCAACTTTTTTTCAAACGTTATATACTAATCATTGATAAACAACTATACGGATACACTGGTACAAAAATCTCCCGATGAACTTATCCACTAGTACACCGATAACCTGAATTTTCCTATGACCGACTCCCCCGAACAAAACCAACCCCCGCAAAGCGAGCCTTCTGTACTGGATTATGTGAAGGCCAAGTTGATGCCCTGGCGCGGCCCGGCACCCGAAATTCCCCCGCTCCCGGACGAAGACCAGCCGCAGCCGGTGGCTTATATTCCGCCGTCTTCTCCTGAACCGTTCGGACTGCCCTCATCGGGTGGCGAAATCCTGGCAAAGCTGCCCTGGCGTGTTTTGCTGGCATTGGTGTTTGCCCTGGCGGGGCAGTTGGCCGCCATGCCGCCTTTGCAGCGCGGCGGTCTGGCCGGGGTGTTCTTCCTGGCCGCGGTCGGCCTGGGGGTTTGGGCCGTATTGCTTGGCGATCTGACCCTGGCGGTGCCTGCCGAACACCCGGCTGACGACGATCGGTTTGAAATTCGCCTGTACCCGCTGCTGGCCGGGATCGCACTCTCGGCGGTTGCTTTTTGGGCATTTCGCGGCAACCGCTTCTCGCAGATCAACCTGTTTTTGTGGCTGGTCGGTTTGGGGCTGGTGGTATGGTCTTTCTGGCGCCCGCAGCCCGATCTGGCCGCCGGGTGGGCTAAGATTACCGGGTTCTTCCGGCAAGAGAGCTGGCTGGTAAAGGTCACTCCCTTTGCAGTGATGGTGGTGCTGGCTTTTGCGTTGGGCGTCTTTTTCCGCTACAACCAGCTGGGGCAGGTAGTCCCCGAAATGTTCAGCGACCACGCCGAAAAGCTGCTGGATGTATACGATGTGCTGAATGGCGAAACCCGCATTTTCTTCCCCCGCAATACCGGGCGGGAAGGTTTCCAGTTCTATCTGATCGCCGCCACCGTCAAATTGTTTGATACCGGGATTTCCTTTTTGAGTATGAAATTGGGCACCGCCCTTATGGGTGTGCTCATGCTTCCATATATGTACCTGCTGGGGAAAGAGTTGGGCAACAAATGGGTGGGCCTGATCGCCCTGACCCTGACCGGGATTTCCTTCTGGCTCAATATTCTTGCGCGTGTCGCTTTGCGCTTTATTCTTTATCCTGCCTTTGCCGCCCCGGCTTTATATTATCTGGTGGTCGGTCTGCGCTCCGGCAAGCGGCGCTATTTCATCCTTTCCGGCATCTTTTTGGGGCTGGGTTTGCACGGCTACAGCCCGTTCCGCATTGTGCCCGTTATGGTTGTGCTGCTGATGGTGCTCTATTGGCTGCACAACCGGAATAAAGAAACCTTTTATAAAGCCCTCATCTGGTTGGGGATCATTACCTTTATTTCCCTGATCGTCTTTTTGCCTTTGCTGCGGGTGTGGTTTGAAATGCCCGACCTGTTCATGTACCGTGCGCTTACCCGCATGACCCCGCTGGAGCGCGGCGACCAGATGGCGCAGGGATTGGCTTTGGTGGGGGTGTTCTTTAAGAATGTCTGGAACGGCCTGCTGATGTTCAACTGGGACAGCGGCGAGATTTGGGTTAACACCCTGCCTGGTCACCCCAGCCTGGACGTGGTCAGCGGGGCCTTGTTTGTGCTTGGCTTGGGTCTGGTTGCCATGCGCTACATCCGCCAGCGCCGTTGGGAAGACGGCTTTTTACTGCTTGCCCTGCCGGTGTTGATGCTGCCTTCGACTTTAGCGCTGGCTTTCCCCCAGGAAAACCCGGCCCCTAACCGAGCAGGCGGCGCGGGGATCGTGGTGTTTGTCATCGCTGCCCTGGCCTTAGAAGCGATCCTGCGGGCAGTGCGCCAACAGGTCAGCGGAAAAGCCGGCTTGCGCATGGCAGGCATATTAGGCAGTGTGCTGCTGCTGGCCGCAGTAGGGCATAATTACAGCATGACTTTTACCCAGTTCCCGGCACAGTATGTGACCGGCACCTGGAATACCTCCGAGATGGGGGCAGTCATCGAACAGTTTGCCGATACGGTCGGCAGCCAGGAGCAAGCCTGGGTGGTGGCCTACCCGTATTGGGCCGATACCCGTCTGGTCGGGATCAATGCCGGTTTCCCGGCTGCCGACTTTGCCATCGACTCGGCAGACCTTGATCTCACCAGGGATGTATCTTCCCCCAAACTTTTCTTGCTTAAGCTGGAGGACCAGCCTTCTCTGGACTTGCTGCGGGTGATGTACCCGGATGGGGCGCTTTCCACTTACATTTCATCTGTGCCCACTCACAATTTCTACATCTATTACGTACCCTGATCGCGCTGTTTGAGGTGTTAAAATAGCGCATCTGTGGATTCAGAAATCTGATCGGAAATTACCGCTTTTACAGCGTTATCGTATGGGAGATGTACCTGCATGACCGAATTAGCCGCACCACAACCGACGAAAAAGAAAACCAGCCGGAAGACCGAACAGCTGGTATTTGACCTGCTGCTGGTCGCCCTGCTGCTGGCCGCTGCTTTCCTGCGTTTTACCGGGATTGATTGGGGAGAAGGCCAGTTCCTCCACCCGGACGAGGGCTTCCTCACCACGGTGGAAACCCGCCTGGCGCCGGTACATTCCCTGAGTGAATATTGGGATACGGCTACCTCCACCCTCAACCCCGGCAACTCCGACTACACGTTCTTTGTCTATGGCACGCTCCCTATTTTCACCGTGCGCTATCTGGCCGAATGGCTGGGACAAACCGGCTGGGGCGATGTGATGGTGGTTGGGCGCTATCTTTCGGCGATCTCGGATTTGGGCGTGGTGCTGCTGGTTTACCTGATCGCTTCCCGGCTGTACGACCAACGCGTAGGTATCATTGCGGCGGCATTCAGTGCTTTCTCCGTGCTCAATATCCAGCTTTCCCACTTCTTTGCCGTCGACACATTCCTGACATTCTTCACCATGCTCACCATTTATGTTGCCGTGCTGATTGCCACGGAGAAGGATGACCCGGACCAACCGGCGCTCAAGCCGCTGTGGTTCGTCTTATTCGGGGTCGCCTTGGGCATGGCGGTATCTTCCAAGATCAACACCGCACCTGTGGCGTTAACCCTGCCGCTGGCCGTGTGGGTGCGCATCTCGCACGCCAAAAAAGAAGAGCGTTTTGATATGCTCTGGACGGCTTCGGGGTGGGTGCTGTTGGCCGCAGTGGTCAGTATCCTCACTTTTCGCATCTTCCAGCCGTATGCCTTTCAGGGGCCGGGCTTCTTTGGCTTGATGCCTAACCCGGAGTGGGTGGACACGCTTTCGGAATTATTAGACCAGCAGAGCGGCAATTTCGATTGGCCGCCTTCGATTCAATGGGCGCGCCGCCCGGTGTGGTTCTCTTTCCAGAACATGGTGCTGTGGGGCATGGGCTTGCCGATGGCGATCATGGCCTGGCTGGGCTTTTTGTGGAGCGGCTGGCAGATGTTCAAAGGCCGTTGGCGCACCCACTTGATCGTGTGGGTGTGGACGGCCGTTTTCTTTGCCTGGCAGTCGATGGCTTTCAACCCCACCATGCGCTACCAGATTCCGGTGTACCCGCCCCTGGCAATTTTTGCCGGCTGGGCGGTGGTCAGCTTATGGGACGCAGCGGGTAAACAACGCAAATTGCGTACCTTGCTGCGTATTGGCGCCGGTACGGCCGGTGCGGCTGCCCTGCTGCTCACCGCGGTTTGGGCGGTGGCGTTTGCCAGTATTTACACCCGGCCGGTCACCCGCATCGCGGCCTCCCGCTGGATCTATCAGAACATCCCCGGCCCGATAAACATGGTTTACCAGACCAAAGAGGGCAGTTATACCCAGCCGCTTAATATGCCCTACGACCTGAACATTTCGCCCGACCTGCCGTACCTGACCAGCTTTGTTGCCAAACAGACCGGCATGCTGGAGCAGGCGACTTTTAAAAACATCTCTGCCGACACACAAACCCGGCAGGTGAGTATTATCGTCAGCGAAGCCGAAGGGATTCAATCAATCCTGGCGGTGTATAACCAGGAAGTTTCCTTTGAGGTGGAAGGCAATTTGCAGGCCGTTGGCTATGTGATCGACAGCTACCCGCCTGTGCTGGCTGGTGAACCGTACGTGCTGGAAGTATCTGTACCTGCCGGGCAGGAGCAGGTCTCGCTGGTTGGCGGTTATATCCAGATGACCACGACCGATGGCGTGGAAACCATTTTGGTGGATGAGGGATTGGACGCCGTACTGGATTCGGAGGGCTCTTACACCTTCACCTTCCGGCCAACGGAGAACGGCACCCTTTCCAATGTGATGCTTAACCTGCAAGCCGCTGCGGTGACCGTGCCCGAAGAACAGGTGCTGGAGTTTACCCTCGGTACCACCCCGGAACTGCTTGACCCATTAGCGCAGACCGAAACAACGGTGAACTTATCCGGTGGAAGCAGCAGTGAAGGCGGCGCCTTTGTCTTTGAACAACCGGTCGCCATGCTGGCCGATTCGGTCTATTACTTCCGGATTGCCAACCTGACCGAAGGCGGCAAAGTGATCCTTTCCGGTTCGGGGGTGGCTAACGAAGGCCCCTGGGACTTGGGATTACCCCTCTCGGTGGATGGGTACAGCGGCTACAACGGCCTATACCAGCGTGAGTTGGAATTGGGCATGTACACAGATGACAACCCGGAGAAGCTCGCCAACTTCCTGGAGATTTTAGACGATACCGAGTATTTCACCATTTCCAGCAGCCGCCAGTGGGGCAGCACCACCCGCATCCCGGAACGCTACCCGCTGAACGTGGTCTTTTACCGCCATATGTTGGGCTGCCCGGAAGACCGCACGATTGAATGGTGTTACAACGTCGCCCAACCGGGCACCTTTAGCGGTGACCTTGGCTTTGAGTTGGTACAGACCTTTGAGTCTGACCCCGAAATCTTTGGCTGGACGATCAACGACCAGTTTGCCGAAGAAGCCTTTACCGTGTATGACCATCCTAAGGTGTTCATCTTCCAGAAAACGGATGCCTACGACTCGGAGAAAACGGCGGCTATCCTTGGTTCGGTGGACTTTGATGCGGTCATCCGCCTGACCCCGCTGGAAGCCAGCGACTTTAAATCCCTGATGCTGACGGACGAAGCCCGCCAGCGCCAGGAAGAAGGCGGCACGTGGTCGGAGCTGTACAATTCCGAAACGTGGTTCAACCAATCTGGCCTGGGGGCGGTGGTGGTCTGGTATCTGGCCCTTTCGCTGCTTTCCTGGGCGTGTTTCCCGCTCATTCGGCGGGCGCTGCCCGGACTGCCCGATAACGGCTACCCTCTGGCGCGCACCGGGGCGTTACTGCTGTTGGCCTATTTTAGCTGGCTGGCAGGCTCAATTGGCCTGTCCTACACCCGCCCGGTGATCGTGGTCATCTACCTCGGTCTGCTGGCCTTAGGCGTGTGGCAGGGCTGGAAACAGCGTGTGTGGCTCAAACAAACCCTGCGGGCGCGCTGGCGCTATTACCTGCTGGCCGAAGCCGTCTTTTTGGGCGCGTTCATCCTTGTGCTGCTGGTGCGCTACGGCAACCCGGACTTGTGGCATCCTTATAAGGGCGGCGAAAAGCCGATGGATTTTGCCTACTTCAACGCCGTGCTCAAATCGGTCTCTTTCCCAGCTTATGACCCATGGTACGCGGGCGGCTACATTAATTATTATTATTTCGGCTTTGTCTTTTTAGGCACGCTGGTCAAGATGTTGGGCATTGTCCCGGCATTGGCCTATAACATCGTGCTGCCCACCCTCTTTGCAATGATCGCTGCCGGGGCTTTCTCGGTCAGTTGGAACCTGTATGTTGCCTGGTCTTCCAAGCAGGAAGAGAGCGAACGTAAAAGCGGCTTGCCCGCCTGGGCGGTTGGGTTGTCCGGTGCGTTGGTTACGGCCGTCCTGGGCAATCAGGGTACGGTCAAGATGCTGTTTGAAGGCATGCAGCGTCTGGCAGCCAACGGCGAGTATGCCGACCAGGCCGGTTTCCTTACCAAAGTGGGCTGGACGATTGCGGGGATGATCCGCATGTTCACCCAGGGCGGTTGGCCGTTTGGCACCGGTTCGTGGTATTGGGAACCCAGCCGGGTGATCCCGGCCCTGAACGAAGTAGAACCGATCACCGAGTTCCCCTGGTTCACCACCATTTACGCCGACCTGCACGCCCACTTTATGGCTTTGGCGCTGGTCTTTTTAGGCTTGAGCTGGGCCATCTCGGTGGTGCTGGGCAAATCCTGGCGGGGGGCACGCCGCGGGCAGGTGGTGTGGAGCTTCCTGTTTGCCGGGATCGCCATTGGTGCGCTGCGCCCGACCAACACCTGGGACTTCCCCACTTACCTGGCTTTGGGCGTGGTTGCGCTGGTGTATGCCATCATGCGCCGCAAAGAACTGCCCGGTACACTGCAAGTCCGCTTTGGCTTATGGGGCGGCAAGATCGTACTGGCCGCAGCTGGGGTGGCTGCCCTGGTAGGGTTGAGCTTTGTGCTGTACCAGCCTTTTGCCAGTGCCTACAGCCTGCCGTACAGCGAAATCAAGATTTGGACGGGTACTCATACCCCGCTGGGGTCGTATTTCACCCATTGGGGCTTGTTCCTCTTTATCCTTGTCTTTTGGATGGGGTGGGAGACCCGCCAGTGGATGGCGACCACCCCGCTTTCTTCGCTGCGTAAACTGGAAAAATACCGCGTGGTGTTGTGGGGCACTTTGTTCATCCTACTGCTGGTGATCGTGATCTTGGTGGTTGGTTTCAAAGTGCGCATCCATCTGCTGGCCTTGCCGCTGGCGGTGTGGGTGGCGGTGCTGCTCTTCCGCCCTGGCATTGGGGAAGCGAAACGTGTAGTGCTCTTTATGGTGGGCACCGCCTTGTTCCTCACCATCCTGGTGGAAGTGGTTGTGCTTTCCGGCGACATTGCCCGCATGAACACAGTTTTCAAATTCTACCTGCAAGCCTGGGTGCTGCTGGCGGCGTCCAGCGCGGCGGCTTTGGGTTGGACGGTGGTAGAACTGCGCCAATGGCGGCCTGCCTGGCGGGAGCTATGGAAACTGGGTGCCGGTTTGCTGGTTCTGGGCGCGGCTTTGTACCCGCTCACCGCAACTCAGGATAAGATCGTAGACCGCATGGCGCAGGATGCCCCCCATACCCTCAACGGGATGACCTTTATGGAATATTCGACCTACCCGGATGAGGGCGGCATTTTGGAATTGGAGCAAGATTACCGCGCCATCCGCTGGATGCAGGAAAATGTGAGCGGTACGCCGACGATTGTGGAGGGGATTACCCCGCTGTACCGTTGGGGCTCCCGCTTCAGCATCTACACCGGGCTGCCGACTGTGTTGGGGTGGGATTGGCACCAAACCCAACAGCGCGGCTTCAGCCCGACCAGCGAGATTTCTGATCGGCAGTTTGCGGTCAATAATTTCTACGCCACCACCGACCCCGCTGCTGCCGCCGCCTTTTTGCAGGACTATGATGTGCAGTATGTCATCGTCGGGCAGTTGGAGCGCAACTACTACGCCGGGGCGGGCATGGATAAGTTTGATATTCTGGAAGGCGAATTGTGGGAAGAAGTTTACCGGGACGGGCAAACGGTGATCTACCGCGTGCTGGGTGCCGGTTTAGGGGAATAAGGAGCTGCGTATGTGGTTTGGTCCATTATCCTGGTATTTGATTATCAGCCTATTGGGGTGGGCGTTGTTCCCGTTGGTCTACCGCCTGTTCCCCGGGCTGTACGACCGCGGCTATACCATCAGCCGGGCTTTAGGTTTGCTGCTGTGGGGGTACCTCTTTTGGCTGTTGAGTTCTTTGGGGGTGCTGGTAAATAATGTGGGTGGCTATTTGTTTGCGCTGCTGCCCTTGTTGGTCTTGTCTGTGCTGGCCTGGCGTAAACTGCCGGCGGGTGAACTGGTGGCGTGGCTGAAAGAACGCCGCAAAACCCTGCTAACCGCTGAGGTTTTATTCGCCGCGGCGTTCCTTTTCTTGCTGGTGATGCGCGGTATGGACCCGGCAATTTTAGGCACCGAGAAACCGATGGAATTGGCTTTCATCAACGCCGTGATGCGCTCGCCGAGCATGCCGCCCTACGACCCGTGGCTATCGGGGTATGCCATCTCCTACTATTACTTTGGCTATGTATTGGTGGGGATGCTGGCGAACCTGAGCGCGGTAAGCGCCGGGGTAGCTTTCAATCTGGCTATTTCGCTGGTGTTTGCGCTTTCCGCAATTGGAGTATATGGGGTGGTCAATAACCTGCTGGCCGCACTGCGGGGCAGCCAGGGGGAGGGACCCCGCCCTTTGCAAGCGCTGCTCGGCCCTTTGTTTGTACTCATCATCAGCAATGTGGAAGGCTTTCTGGAACTGCTGCACGGCCTGGGTGTCGGCTGGCAGCAAAACGTAGATGGCAGCTGGCAGTCCTCTTTTTGGCGCTGGTTGAATCTGCAAGACCTGATCAATCCTCCGGCGGGGAACACCGCCCTGGGGGAACTGCGCCATTGGTGGTGGTGGCGGGCTTCTCGCGTGGTCACAGACCTGGATATGCGGGGGGACTTTTGGGAGATCATTGACGAGTTTCCTTTCTTCTCCTATTTTTTGGGGGATGTGCACCCGCATGTGCTGGCGATGCCGTTCGCCTTTGTTGCGCTGGCAATCGCGCTCAATATGTATCTCCGCCGGGATGAATTGAAAAAACGCTTTGCCGTGTCCTATATGGAATTTCAATTTCCTCCAGAGACCTTTGTGCTGGGGGTGGTGGTCTTTGGTGGGTTGGGCTTTCTGAACCTGTGGGATTTTCCCTGGTACGTGCTGGTCTTTGCCGGGGCGTACTTGCTGCGCAAAACAGCCGAGGATGGCTGGGAGCTGCAGCGCTTTTGGGAATTTCTTTTGCTGGTGGTCGGCTTTGGGGTCTGCGGGATTGTGGCCTATTTGCCTTTTTATCTCAGTTTTTCTTCCCAAGCGGGCGGGATTTTACCGAACATTATCAACCCAACCCGCGGGGCGCATTTGTGGATCATGTTTGGTACCTTATTCGTGCCTTTGTTTGCTCTCTTGCTGTACCTGTTGTTCAAGCGGCATAACCGGAAGACCTTTGTCTATGGCATGCTGCTGGCCGCAGCGGGCACGTTGGTTCTTTTTGGCTTTTCGGTCGTATCGACCTACTCTGCCGGACGGGTGATTCCGGAGGTTGGCAATCAATTATTTTCTTTTTATCAGGTCAGTTCGCTGGACGAGCTGCTCGCTACCGGCTTTGCCCGCCGGGGCGAGGCCATCGCCGGGACGTTGACCCTGGTGTTCCTGGTGGGGGTTGCTTTGGCGGTGATTTGGCCGAGTAGGAGCGAAGAGCAAGACGAAAGCCGCCGGTTAGCCCCCAGCCACCGTTTTGCCGTGCTGCTGGTCGTGGTGGGCGGCTTGCTGGTGATCGTGCCGGAATTTATCTTTTTGCAGGATATGTTCTCGCGGCGGATGAATACCATTTTTAAATTCTATTATCAGGCCTGGCTGATGTGGGCGGTTGCCGCCGCGTATGGCAGTGCAGTGCTGTTGGGCAGCCAGAAAAACCGTAACTTGAGGGCCCTGTTTGGCGTTCTCTTTACGGTAGTGCTGGTGGTTGGCCTGACCTACCCGGTGATGGCAGTCAATACCCGGGTATCCACTTTCCAGGCTTCCGGGGCACAGTCGCTAGAATTGGACGGTACTGCCAATACCTATTTTCTTAGCGGTGATGAGCAAACAGCCGCAGCATGGCTAAAGCAGGCACCTTTGGGTACTCTGGTAGAAGCGTATGGCGGCAGTTACAGCCAGTATGCACGCTTCTCAATGAACAGCGGACAGCCGGCTGTGTTGGGCTGGGACGCGCATGAGGGGCAGTGGCGCGGCGATTATCTGTTGATCACCCCGCGGCAGGAAGATATTCGTGTGTTCTACACTGCCCGCAGTTGGGAACAAACCCAGGTGATCCTGGAGCGATATGACGTGCGCTACGTGGTGGTAGGGAACCTGGAGCGCAGTACATATGATGTGTATGAGGACAAATTTATCCAGCACCTGACGCCTGTATTCCAGCAGGGCGGGATCACAATTTATGAGACCGCCGGTTGGGATGGCGGGTTATAATAGGGGCCAGTAATGGACGAACACATGCAGATGGAAACCCCCATAGAATATTCGATTGATCCGGCCAAACAGGTTGTTTCGGCGCGGATGGGCGTCTTTGGCCTGGCGGCCCTGGCGGTTGGCCTGGCCCTGGTTGTGCGGCTGGCCGGGTTAGGGATTGTCCCTTTGAGCGAAACCGAAGCGGCCTATGCCTATCAGGCCTATCAAGTCTCGCAAGGCGATTCTTTACAGCTGCTCAGTCACCCGGCTTATATTTTCCTGACCGGGATCCTGTTCTACTTTTTACCCAGCGGGGATGCCCTGGCGCGCTTTGTGCCTGCCCTGGTGGGGGGGCTGGCAGTGCTGGCACCTTTCACCTTGCGCAAACAGTTGGGCGGGCGGATGGCGCTGGTAGCAGCTTTTGGCCTGGCAATTGACCCCTTGCTGACAGCTTATTCCCGGCAGGCGGGCAGCCCGGTGATGGCGATTGGCTTTGCCACCCTGGCGGTGCTGCTCTGGCAGGCGGATAAGAAGGTATGGGCCGGCTTTTTTGGCGGCTTGATGCTGCTTTCTGGCCCTTCGGCCGTATTTGGGTTGATCGTGGTCGGGATTGCCGGGGCGGGCGCCCTGGCTGGCAGGCTGGACACCCCGGCTTTTATTCGAGACCGAGATAGCATGCGCCCGTTTTTATTTGGGCTGCTGCTGGCGCTGGGGACGGTCGGGACCATGTTCCTGCGCTACCCGCAGGGATTATCTGCCATGCTGCAAGCGGTGCCGGACGCGTTCGCCGGGTGGACCACAGGCGGGATTGGGGCATCTGCACCGATCTTGCAGGTCAACACGGCTTTGTTCATCTACCAGCCGCTGGCAGTGTTGTTTGCCGGGATTGCGATTTTTAAACGCGGCTTTTTACGCAGCGAACGCGCTGTGTTCTTGCTTTATTGGCTGTTATTGGTGGTGCTGTTGAGCGCCATTCTCCCCGGGCGACAGGTCAGCGATTTGGTTTGGGCGCTGCCGCCTTTGTGGCTGTTGGCTGCAACGAGGATTGCCCCCCACTTCTCACGTCCTCACCAGGACAATCGCTTGGTGGCGGCAGGTCTGGCCGTATTTTTATTTGTGCTGGCACTCTACTGGGGAAATTCGGTCTCACGGTTGGCGGGCAGCAATCTATATCTCTCGCAGATGAATTTATGGGTGGCATTTCAGTCTGGAGGGACGGCCAGGGTATACATTGTGCGCTTATTGGTGGCCGTTATCTTGCCGCTGGTGATGCTGGGGATCATGTATATTGTGGCTTCCGGCTGGTCGCGCGAGGCGGCTTTTCAGGGGGCAAGCTGGGGTATCGGCGCGTATTTGGTGCTCTATCTGGTGGCGAATGTGTGGGGGTTCACCGATAACCCCGAACAGGTTGCCAATGAATTGTGGATTTCTGACGGGATGGGCGGGTATACGCAGGAAATTGCGCAGGCGGTTGAAGACGCCTCTTTGCAGATTACCGGCACCCAGGATGATGTCGAGATGGCCTATCTGGGCGGCTCGCCTGTGTTGGACTGGCTTTTCCGCAAGATGCCCAATGCCCGCGCCCAAACTGTCATTGATGTCAACACGATCACCCCGGTGTTGATCACCCCGGATGAAGGGTTTGCCGCCACGGAAACCGGCCAGCTTTACCGCGGCCAGCGGCTTCCGCTGCAAGTACGGCGCACCTGGGATGAGACGGTGTATCCGGCGGATTTCTTCGGCTGGCTGGCGTTTCGGAATGGGCCGGTGGAGACGGAGTGGGTGTATGTATGGACACGCGCAGATTTGTTCCCCTTATATCAGCCAGAAGCAGAATTAGATGAAAATACGCCATAACCATGCAGATGGTTTGGATATTAAAATTATTTAGAGGTGTTTGGAATTGATGCCAATCGACAACTTTGATACAGTGATCACCATTGACGGCCCGGCAGCATCGGGCAAGTCTACCCTGGCTATCCGGCTTGCAGAACAGCTTGGCTATTTGTTTTTTGATACGGGGGTGGTCTACCGGGCAGTGACCCTGGCAGTATTAGACAAGAATGTGCCCGTGCGGGATGAAATGGCCTGCACCCATCTGGCAGAAGAAGTGCGCATAGATGTACAGCCTGCCAGCCAGGATGATGGGCGAGCCAACGATATTATGATTGACGGCGAAGATAAGACCTGGGAAATCCGCCAGCCGTATGTGGAGGCAAATGTCTCTGATGTGGCTGCTTACCCGGGTGTGCGCCTTGCGCTGTTGGATAAACAGCGCAAGATCGGGAAACGCGGCCGTGTGGTGATGGTCGGGCGGGACATCGGCACGGTGGTGGTGCCCGAAGCAGGCTTAAAAATATACCTGGATGCTTCGGTAGAAGAACGTGCCCGGCGGCGCTATAAAGAACAGCTTGCCCAGGGGGAACAGGTAGTATTTGAAGATGTACTGGCTGCCCTGCGCAAACGCGATGAAATTGACAGCAACCGGGAAGTGGCTCCGCTGCGCCCGGCAGAGGACGCGATCATCCTTAATTCGGATGATAAGAGCATTGAAGAGATGCAGCAAATCTTGTTTGAACTGGTAGAAGAAAAAGGAATAAAAGCGAGTTGAAAGCAGAAACAATTTACAAAGTGCCGTTCTGGCTCAAGGTCAGACGCGAAATTCTAAGGGCGGTTTTCCGTCCTTTATTTCATTTACTGTTCAAGGTCAAATTTGAGGGCAAAGAGAACATTCCGTTGGGCACGGCCTATATCCTTGCTTATAACCATGTCTCGTTATTTGAGCCGCCGCTGCTGCTGGCTTTTTGGCCGGAACAACCCGAAGCGGTTGCCGGACACGATGTGTGGGAACGGGGCGGTCAGGGATTATTGGTAAAGGGCTATGGGGCTATCCCGGTGAAGCGCGGCGAGTATGACCGCAATGTGATCGAACAAACCATGAAGGTGCTGAAGAGCAGCAAACCGGTGATGATCTCCCCGGAGGGCGGGCGCTCGCATGCCATTGGGATGCGGCGTGCCTGGCCGGGGGTAGCCTATCTGGTGGACAAGGGCGGGGTGCCGGTGCTGCCGGTTGCGATTGAGGGCACCCACCCGCAGGTATTGAAAGAAGCGCTGCGTTTTAAACGTCCACTGATTACCATTCGGATTGGAGCGCCGTTTACGTTGCCGCCGATCACGGAAGTGGGCGCGCCGCGCCGCCAGGCACGCCAGCGCAATGCGGATGAGGTGATGCTGCGGATTGCCACTATGCTGCCGGAGAAGTACCACGGCGTGTATACCGGCGGGCATGCGCCGGAAGACGAAGGGTAAATTTTTTAGGTTTATTCGGAATGATTGTCCCCAAGGGTTTTGATGGCCTTCGGGGATTTTTGTTTTAGGGAGAGAGTTATTGCAGAATGTTGGAGGGGAGGGGGAAAGAGCGGTTTTCTGGCGGGGAGACCCCGCCGCTACACATGCAGAAAGACCTTCAAGGTTACAAAAAACCTTGAAGGTCTAAAGGTAAGAATATGACGTTTTATTTGGTAAACGATTGTCCCTGAGGGTTTTAATAGCCTTTGGGGATGTTTTTGATTTAGGCACGCGAATCGCAGAATGTTGGGGTAGGAGAAAAGGGCGGTTCTAGGGCGGGGATATAAAAAGACCTGGAAGGTTTCCAAAACCTTCCAGGTCTAAAGAATTCTATTTCTTTTTACGGCTGGATTTCTTCTTTTTCTCGCCGTCCAGGTCCATCTCCATTTGTTCGGGGGCAGAATCTTCCGCTTCTTCTGCCTGGCGGGCTTTTTCCGCTGCTTCCGGGTCTTCCAGGTTGCCGGGGGCTGCCCATGGAACCGTCAGGGAGACCACGCCCAATTTCGGGTCTACCACTGCTTTACCGCCGGCCGGGCGGGTACGGATCGGGGCTTCATCCAGACGAATGCCTTTGGCTGCCAGCTGTTCCAGGTGAACTGTGACTTTTTGGTTGGGCTTGTCGTTGGCAATCCCGATCAGGCGGACATTCTTATCCAGCTTCCAGACGGTCACGCCTTGGCCGTAACGCCCCTGGGTGGGGAACTGGTCGGCTTTGACGCGTTTGGCTACACCATCCGAAGCGAGGATAAAGATTTCGTATTTGGGGTTGACCACCAACGCGCCGATCACTTCGTCATCGCCTTTGAGTTTGATGCCGTTCACCCCGGCGGCCAGCAGACCCATCGGGCGCACATCGTCCTCAGAGAAGCGGATCGCCATCCCGGTGGAGCTGGCGAGCATAATATCATCCTTGCCGGTGGTGACAAGCACAAAGGCAATTTCGTCCCTTGGTTTGGCTTTTGCCAGCTCAAAGGTTTGGGCGGTTGGGCCAGGCAGTTCGGTCACCTCCGACTTTTTCACCATCCCGCCGCGCGAGACGGTCATCACATAGTAATCCGGCGCTCGTTGGTCTTCCGGCGGCAGGCTGAACATCGTGGTGATCCGTGACCCATTCTTGAAGGGCGACACGGTGTGAATTGGCA
The DNA here is from genome assembly GCA_963675375.2 of Anaerolineales bacterium. Lineage (GTDB taxonomy): Bacteria > Chloroflexota > Anaerolineae > Anaerolineales > UBA11579 > UBA11579. The sequence goes on from OY776212.2 coordinate 1,841,334, forward strand.
CGCCCTGGTCGGCCAGTTCGGCTTCGGGGAGGGAGTGCATGGGGATGGCGGCGGTCTCGCCGGTGCTGGATACCAGGAAAAGGGTATCACGGGTGTTGCCGCTTACCAGCAGGGTAGGGGCGGTGCGTCCCCAAATGCGTGGGGCTTTGTCCTCAGGTGTGCGGCAGATCAAGCCGTCTTCGCTGATCATCGCCCAGGTAAGTTGATCGGGTACCAGGTCACCCATGGTGAGCAGGTCGATCATTTTAGCGCCTTCTTCAACTTCCACAATTTGGGTGCGGCGGCGGTCGCCGTAGTTTTCTTTTACTACGGCCAGTTCTTCCGAGACTACCGAGCGCATCTTTTGGGGGGAATGCAGCAGGTCTTCCAACTGTTTGATCAGCTTCTTGACCTCTTTATGCTCTTCCTCGATCTTTTTGCGTTCTAGGGCCGCTAAACGGCGCAGACGCATGTCTAAGATGGCGGTCGCCTGCTCTTCTGAGAGCTTATATTGGCGCTGCAGGTTGGCGCGGGCGGTATCCACGGTGCGCGAGCGGCGGATCAGTTCGATGATCTCATCCAGGTTGTTGAGGGCAATCAGCAGCCCTTCCAGGATGTGCATCCGGTTTTTTGCACGTGTCAGGTCATATTCGCTGCGCCGGCGGATGATATCCAGTCGGTGCTCGACGTAGACCAGCAAAGCCTGTTTGAGGCTGAGCAGGCGGGGTTGGCCTTCTACCAGGGCGAGCATATTGATGCTGAATGTGCTGCGCAGTTGGGTGCGGCGGTAGAGGGCGTCAATCAGTTTTTCGGTATTGGCATTCTTAGAAAGCTCAATCACAATGCGCATCCCCTGGCGATCGCTTTCATCGCGCAGGTCGGAGATGCCGTCCAGCGACCCGTCGCGGGCCAGTTTGGCAATCCGCTCGATCAGGGAAGATTTATTGGTCATGTAGGGCAGCTCGGTCACGATCAGGCGTTCCCGGCCGCGTCCCATATCTTCGACATGCAGGCGGGCTTGCACGGTAATGCGCCCTTTGCCAGAGCCGTACGCGGTGGAGAGGCCGTCCTCACGGATGCCGCCCAGGATCACGCCGCCGGTGGGGAAGTCGGGGCCTTTGATGAACTGCATCAAGTCTTCTACGTTGATGTCGTCGCGTTTACTCCAATTTTCCAGGATGTAATTGATGGCGTCAATCACTTCGCTCAGGTTGTGGGGCGGTACGCTGGTGGACATCCCCACGGCGATCCCGGTGGCACCATTTACCAGTAAGTTGGGGATGGCGGCGGGGAGTACCTGCGGCTCTTGCAGGGAAGCATCAAAATTATCGGTATAGTCAACGGTATCTTTTTGGATATCGGTCATGATGTCCATGGCCGCGCTTGCCAGTTTGGCTTCGGTGTAGCGCATGGCAGCCGGCGGGTCGCCGTCAATACTGCCAAAGTTGCCCTGACCATCTACCAGCGGGTAGCGCATGGAGAAGTCCTGCGCCATACGGGCCATCGCGTCGTAAACGGCGCTGTCACTGTGGGGGTGGTATTTACCTAATACTTCACCGACCACTCTGGCCGATTTTTTATATGAGGTATCAGGCCGCAGCCCCATGCCGTACATGGCGTATAAAATACGGCGGTGTACCGGTTTCAAACCATCCCTGGCATCCGGCAGGGCGCGGGACACGATTACGCTCATGGCATAATCGAGATAAGCCTGCTGCATTTCTTGATCGATATCTATCTTGCGAACCAAGCCAATTTCCATTCAAAATCTCCTACTTCTTGGTTTAGAACAAATGTACTAATTGTATTGTACGTTAAATTTGTTGTTCCGTCAAAGGGCTGGGCGTGGGGGTGAAACGAGACAGGGACGGGGTGAAGGCAGTCCCTATTCTGACTGGATGACGTTCGATTGAACCGCATTCAGTGTGTTGAAATAGATGCCTATTCATCTGTTTCGTTTCTTGGTGAAAGACAGGCTATTTTTCTTCCTGCTGGGTGCCAAAAACTGCCAGTGACGGGACGGATTATTATAACAGCCTACAGGATTGAAGGCAAAATAACTTATTTATTTCTCCCTTAATATAGCATTTTTTTGAGAGAGTGATTTGAATTTTAAGTGATGATTTGGGCGGGGAAAACCGGCGGCAGCCCGTTACCCTTGCCTGTTGATGGGCAGTTGGATATGGATGTGGGTGCCCTGTTGGGGAATAGACTCGATGCGGAAATTGCCGCCAAGGATTTCAACCCGTTCGCGCATCCCCAAGATGCCCAGGCTTTCCCCCTTTGTCCCTTTGGCAAAGGCTTCTTCCACATCAAAGCCATCCCCCCGGTCTTTGATGTCCACCTGAAGATGCGTATCGACCTCATGAACAGAAACGTCGATATGGTCGGCTTTGGCATGGCGCAGCGCGTTGGTAATCGCTTCCTGGATCACGCGGAAGCAGACGGTTTCCACTTTTTCCGGATAGCGTTTATCCCGGATGGGTATATCAAGTGTGATGGGGACGTTGGTATCGTTCGTCAGGCGGGTTATATACCATTCCAGGGTAGGCACCAGGCCCAGGTCATCGAGCATGGCAGGGCGCAGGTCTAAGGACATATCGCGCACGCTTTTCAGGATCAAGTCAACCAGCTCTTTATCTTCCTCAATATAGGAATGGTATTTTTCGTCGATGGAATATTTTTGGGTTTGCAGCTTGAGTTTTAGCGCGGTCAGGATTTGCCCGATATGGTCGTGCAGTTCCAGGGCAATGCTGCGCCGTTCACTTTCCTGCACCTCAAGCAACTTTTCGGAAAGCAGCTGGAGTTGGGCGCGGTTGTTTTGTAATTCTTTTTCATTTTTCTTTCGTCGGGTAATGTCTTCAAATATGGTTGCAAACTGCCCTTTTTGTGGGGAGAAGGCAAGCACAGCAAACCACTTGCCGAGACTTTCGGCATATTGTTCAAAGCGGATTTCCTCGCCAGTCAGGGCTACCTGTCCATACACGCCAATCCAGTCCGCCGGATCATCTTCTATGCCGGGGATCAATTCGGTAACAAACTTGCCAACGATATCATCTTTGTTCAGTTCGGTCATCCTGGCAAAAGCGTTGTTGGCTTCCAGGTAACGGTAATTGACCGGCTTGCCATCTCCGCTCAGAACAATTTCATGCAGGGCAAACCCACTGAGCAGGTTTTCAAAGAGCAGGCGGTACTTCTCTTCACTTTTGCGGATGATCTCGTCTCTAACCTTTTGATCGGTTGTGTTTTGGGCTAAGATGGTAATGCCCCCTTGATAGGGAGAGGCAGAGATGTTGAAATAACTATTTTCGCCACTGAGGGTGGTCTTGTGCTCGAAGCTCATTGGTTTTTGGGTGCGGATGGCTTCCTCGTAAAATTCTCCCAGGGGGGTATTTTTTATGTGGGGGAAAACCGTGTAAAGAGGTTTTCCAAGCACTTCTTCTTCCGGTATGTTCATATACTCAGACATGGCCTTATTCCAATAGGTCAGGCGCATTTGGCTGTCCATGGAAAAGAACATTTCCCGGATGCTGTCTGTAAGAGCATGGTATTTGTTCTCGCTCTCTTTCAACTGTTTTTCGGTGGTCACCTGATTTTCTTGCGCAATGATGAATGCGCCGATCAGCACGGTGGTAATGGGAAAGACTAGGATGAAGACGGGGGTGACATTGGTGAGCACACCAATGGCGATATTGAGAGGCAGGGTGAGGAATGCAAGCAGGACGATTACCTGTACAAAAAAACCAAACAGCCAAAGGTTTTTCAGGGTAAGCCGGGTTGTGTTCCCTTTGATTTTCCAGCGATAGAGTGCCCCCAGGGCGGATGCAATCATAATGGTGATAATGCCGCTGGTTGTGCCGGTTCCCCCAAGATACAGTCGATATCCTCCGGCAATCAGCGAAGCTACAAGTGCAGTGATGTTTCCACCGAATAATCCACCCAGGCTGAGGATGACAGAGCGGCTGTCGAAGATCACGCCGGTTGTAAATTCGTACGGCTCGTTCATCGTCAACACCGTGCCCACCCCAAAGATGACCCCGTTGAGGATGGCAGCAACTTTATCGTTTATTTTCCACCGCAGCATGATGAAGCTGTGGATCACGCTAACTGTCAGCAGGATAGCGATATTGTAAACAAAAGGTGAGATACTACTCGTACTCATAATGTTCCTTTGGTACGCAAACGCTGAATAAGATAAATTGCCACTGAGAGAGGATTTTTTGGTGGGAAATATAATATACCTAAAGCTGTCTTAATTATATACTCTTTTTTTGTTCGCCACCAGACGGTTTTGATAAATCATGGTAAAGATAAAATAAAATGTGAAAGCTTCTTCTGCATTTAAAAGATACTTGAAAATGTTATAATGACGCTTCTAATAAAAATTCTAAGATAGACGGGAATGGGATGATTAAAAAATTTCTTGGCAGCAAATATTTTCAACGCGACGACGCTTTTATCCTGATCTTTATTGCTTTAAACATCGTGCTAGGCCTGTTTATCGTGGTAAATTACGGCGCATCGACCGATGAACCGTTGAGTTGGAATTTTGGCACCGAAGCACTAAAGAATTATATTGGCGAGGGAGAAATCGTTGACGTAGATTACAGCCATGGCGGCGGGTTCCTCATCCCCGCCAGAATCGGGCAGCTGTTTTTTTCTTTCCTGTTCCCCAATTGGGTAGAGCCGTATGCCTGGCATATGGTTTATTTTTTAGTTTTTCAGCTATCGGTATTCTTCATCTTTCAACTCGCTAAAAAATTTGTAGGAAATTGGGGGGCAAACTTTGCTGCACTGTTGTACAGCACCCAGCCCCTGTTGTGGGGGCATGCTTTCATCAATCCCAAAGACACGCCCTTTACTGCCTTGTTTTTAGGCTCTATTTTGCTGGGCATCAACCTGGCAGATAACGCCCAACACCATGGCGGAAAATTCGGCAGCTTTTTAACCAAAAGCAAAGCTGCTTTTTCAATCGATAAAAACAATTTGAAATTTGTTACCAAATTAACGATTGTGGTTTTGCTGGCAGGTCTCTATATTTTCCTTCACCAGGGAGCGGCAATGATCCACAATGGGATAGAAACACTCATCACCACGCTCTACACAGCAGACCCGGCTACTTTGCCGGGAAAAATATTTTCAACCCTCGCTGCCAACGCCACAGATATTGGATTGAATCAATATGTTGATAAGGGTATACGCTTTTACGACCAGCTGCTAAATCGAGTAAATATCTTTTTATTTATTCTTATTTTCATTGGCGGGTTCTATTGGGTGTTGCCAAAGTTCACCGGCGTGTTAGTCAATGCGGTGCGCAAAATGTTGTTGATTAAAAACTTTTTTTTCGCCGCACTCTTGTTGGGAATTTGTGCAGCTGCCCGTACGATGGGGATTTTCGTTTTCCTGGTGATTTGTTTGTATTGGTTCATTAAATATGGATTTAAATCAACTTATGTCTTATTGGCTTACCTGGCTGTAGCTATCCTGATAATGTTTATCCTCTGGCCGGATTTATGGAGCGCGCCGGTGGAAACCTATCTGGTCTACATGCAAAATGTGTTTGGCTTTGAGAAGTGGAACGGAAAAATATTATTTGAGGGAGAGTTTTATTCCAAATCGACCTATCCCAATTATTTACTGCCGAAACTGATCGGCCTACAACTCACAGAGCCGACCTTGATCTTAGCGGCAGCCGGACTGGTGATCGGTGCTGTAAAAGTATGGCGCAAAAAATATGATTGGGTGCTGAGCGGTTTGGTGGGTGGGTGGATAGTTGCACCGGTCATCCTGGCGGTAATCCTACACCCTGTGATTTATAATGGTTTTCGCCATTTCTTATTCATTCTCCCGCCTCTCTTTATATTTGCGGCTATTACGATAGACTTTATTTTCACCAAGTTGCGCTCCCATATCTGGCGCATTGCCCTCATCGCCTTATTGCTGCTCCCTGGAATAATCCCGATTGTTCAACTCCACCCGTATGAATACATCTATTTCAATAGTTTTGCCGGGGGCGTGGAGGGTGCTTTCCGGGAATACGATTTGGATTACTGGCTGCTTGCTTACCGGGAGTCTGTGGAATACCTCAACGAAAATGCACCTCAAGACGTGACGGTTTCCACCTATTACGGTGCCTGGCTGCTGCCCTGGTTTACGCGTGAAGATATTCAGCTTGTGCGGCGTATCCGGTCAACAACCCCCGAAGGAATAGATTACGTTATCGTCACCACCTCGCTAAATTACGATCAGATGTTGGTAGAAACTTTCCCAAATATGGAACTGCAATACACCGTTGAGCGCAATGGTGTCCCGCTTGCCGAGGTTTATAAATTCATTGGGAATTAACGATTGCTGTATGTAAACTCAAGATGCATTTAGCGTCTCTCTGAATACACCGGATTAAATAAAAAAGCCCGCGAAATTCTTCGCGGGCTTTTAGTTACTTATTTATCGTAAGATCAGTCGCCGGCAGCTTCAACTGCTTCAGATTCTGCTTCGGCTGCTTCCCCGGCTTCCAGGGCAGCTGCTGCCTCTGCTTTTGCCACAGCCAGGTCGTGGCGGGCTTTATCTTCGGAAAGCTGTTCCATGTAGGCTTCGTAGCCTCGACCGGCCGGGATGAGTTTACCGATGATCACGTTTTCCTTCAAGCCTTTCAACGGGTCTTCAGCGCCCTCAATAGCGGCTCCTGCCAGTACCTTGATGGTGTGCTGGAAGGATGCGGCGGAGAGGAAGGATTCGGTGTTGAGGGAGGCTTTGGTGATCCCTAACAGTTCGTCCTGATAGCGGGCGGGGCGTTTGCCTTCGGCCAGCGCTTGTTCATTCTGGCGCAGCATGTCTAAGCGGTTGACATAGTCGCCAGGCAGCAGGTCGGTATCGCCGGGGCTGGTGACCACTACTTTGGACATCATCTTGCGGATGATGACTTCAAAGTGCTTGTCGTGGATGTTCTGGCCCTGAGAGCGGTACACTTGCTGTACCTCGGAGAGCAGATACATCTGGCAGGCTTCGCGGCCCTGAATGCGTAAGATCGCATGCGGGTTGAGCGAGCCTTCGGTCAGCGGCTGTCCGGGTTCCACTTTGTCCCCACTGGCAATCGCCATGCGGGTGTTGGTGGGAATCTCATAGCTGCGTTCTTCTTTCAGTTCGTAGGCAACGATAACTTTGTTGCCTTCCACGCGCACCTTGCCGCCGTTTTCAGCGGTGATCTTGTTGTCTTCGTGCGAAGCGATGGTGGCACCGTCTTTGATCTCGTCTGAGTCTTTGACTTCCAGTGTCCAGCCTTCGCCGATTTCGTAGGAGTCGTTGACCATTTCGCTGTGCATGATGTTGACCACACGCAGGTCGCTGTATTTTTCGGATTGCACCACTTCGGCAGTACCGGCAATTTCGGAAACCACAGCTTCACCTTTCGGGGCTCGGCGGGCTTCAAACAGCTCTTCCACACGGGGGAGACCGGTTGTAATGTCGGAGCCGGCCGCCACACCACCGGTGTGGAAGGTACGCAGGGTCAGCTGTGTACCAGGCTCACCAATGGACTGGGCAGCCACGATACCCACAGCTTCGCCGGGTTTTACCAGCTTGCCGCGGCCAAGGTCTAGGCCATAGCAGTGCACACAAACGCCTTCTTCGCTTTCGCAGGTCAAAGGAGAGCGTACAAACACGTCTTGTACGTTGGCATGCACGATTTTGCGCATCATTTCTTTGTCGATCAGTGTGTTGCGTTCGGCAATCACTTCGCCTGTATCGGGGTTTACCACGCGGTGGGCAGTAACACGCCCGTAAATGCGTACGCCCAAAGGCTGGTCGGCAATATCATCTTCCGAACGGATCCAAATGCCAAGGTCGGTGCCGCAGTCATCGTCAGAAACGATCACATCTTGAGCCACATCGACCAGGCGGCGGGTAAGGTAACCGGCGTCTGCGGTACGCAGCGCGGTGTCGGCCAGACCCTTGCGGGAACCGTGGGTGGAGATGAAGTATTCCAGGGTGTTGAGCCCTTCACGGAAGTTGGAACGGATCGGCAGCGGGATGATGCGCCCGGAGGGGTCAGCCATCATACCGCGCATCCCGGCCAGCTGAGAAATGGTGGAGAACCCACCTTTACCGGCACCAGAGTTTGCCTGGATTGCCAGGTTGCTCAACGGGTCCATGGTGGCTTTCACTGCGGAACCGATGTCGTCGGTGGCTTTCTGCCAGATTTCGATCACGCGTTCATTTTGTTCCTGGGTGGTCAGCAGACCACGGCGGTAATCGCGTTCTACATTCTGCTCGGCTTGCATCGCTTCGGCGATGATTTCCGGTTTGCTTTCGGGGATGGTGATGTCGGAAACGGCCACGGTGATACCGGAGCGGGTGGCGTATTTGAAGCCGACATCTTTAATGCGGTCGGCCACCTCGGTGGTGGTATCTTCATCGGTGGTTTCCAACACTTCAGCGATCAGGTCTTTCACGCCGCCTTTGTCCAGGGTGCGGTTGACGAATTGGACTTCGGGGGCTAAGACCCGGTTGAACAACACACGCCCAACGGAAGTTTCGATAATGCGGGTTTCCGGGGCTTCCATGCGTTCGCCTTCGTCATCGTACCAGGTGGTGACCCGGACGTTGATCTTGGCGTGGATGTCTAACTGTTCCAGCTGGTAGGCCATTTCTACTTCGACCATATCGGAGAAGTAGCGGCCGTGCCCGTAGTGGTCGTAGGGGCTGTCGAGGGTGAGGTAATACACACCCAGCACCATGTCCTTGGACGGGCCAATGATCGGCTCGCCATCGGCGGGTTTGAGCAGGTTGTGGGAGGAGAGCATCAGCTCGCGAGCCTCGGTAACTGCTTTTTGAGACAGCGGTACGTGAACAGCCATCTGGTCGCCGTCAAAGTCAGCGTTGAAAGCGGTGGTGACCAACGGGTGCAGCTGAATGGCGCTGCCTTCGATCAGGATCGGTTCAAATGCCTGAATACCCAAACGGTGCAGGGTAGGGGCACGGTTGAGCAGCACCGGGCGTTCTTTGATCACTTCTTCCAAGACTTCCCATACCTCGGGGCGGTTGCGCTCGATGAAGCGGCGGGCGCCCTTTACATTGGCAGCATAGTTGTGCTGCACCAGGCGGGAGATCACAAACGGGCGGTAAAGTTCCAGCGCCATGGTCTTGGGCAGACCGCATTGGTACAGCTTGAGCTGCGGGCCAACCACGATCACGGAACGGCCGGAATAGTCCACACGTTTACCCAACAGGTTACGGCGGAAGCGGCCCTTCTTGCCTTTGAGCAGGTCACTGAGAGATTTTAGTTCCCGGCGGCCGCGGCGGGAAAGCGCCTTGCCGCGCTGGGAGTTGTCGATCAGGGAGTCAACGGCTTCCTGAAGCATACGTTTTTCGTTGCGAACGATCACATCCGGTGCGCCCAACTCCAACAGTCTCTTGAGACGGTTGTTGCGGTTGATCACACGGCGGTAGAGGTCGTTCATGTCGCTGGTGGCAAAACGCCCACCATCCAGCTGCACCATCGGGCGCAGGTCGGGGGGAATCACCGGTAAGACGGTGAGCACCATCCACTCGGGGCGGTTATTGGAGCGTTGGAAGGCTTCCACAACTTTAAGGCGTTTGATTGCCTTGCGGCGGCGCTGTTTGCTGCGGGAGTTGCGGGCTTCGTGCCACAGGGATTCGGATAATTTTTCCAGGTCGAGCCGTTTGAGGATATCATAGAAGGCTTCGGCGCCCATGTCGGCACGGAAGACCTGCCCCCAGCGGGAGCGCAGTTCGCGGTAGCGAAGTTCGCCCATGAACATCATCGGTTTCAGGTCGAGGAGTTCGTCGCGCAGGCCTTGTTTTTCTTTGCGCACAGCGCTGGATTCTTCATCCACCTGGGCGCGCAGTTCGGTGATGGCCATGTCGCTTTCGGCTTTTGCGCTGGCCATGTTGAGGGTGATGTGTTCCAGCTCGCGCTGTTTGCTGCCCTTGGTTTCGGTTTCCAATTCGTTCAGGTAGCTTTTGACCACATTCTGCACTTCGGCGATGTGTTTGTTGCTGATCTCTTCGCCAGCTTTGACAATCACCGTGTCGGTTGCAGAAAAGACCAACTGTTTGCGCGGGGCAGAACCGAGGTCATTGGTCAGTGTTTCTTCCAGACGCTGGCCTTCTTTGATCACAGGTTCCAGGCGGCTGGCTAATTCTTCATCGTAGCGTTTTTCGATCTCTTCGGCCTGGGTTTCGAGGTCGGCCAGACGTTCGTCACGACCGGCTTCGATTTCGGCAACTTTGTCGGTCAGATCGGAGGAGAAAGTAGATTCGAGTTCGCCGATTTCTTCGTCCAGGCGGGCAAGCGCTTTTTCGCGTGCATCTTCGTCCACGTAGGTAACTACATATTGGGCGAAGTACAGCACCCGGTCCAGGTTCCGGCGAGAAATATCTAATAATTGTCCCAGGTAAGAGGGGATCCGGCGGGTATACCACACGTGGGCAACCGGGGCGGCCAGTTCAATATGGCCCATGCGTTCGCGGCGGACGGAGGAGCGGGTAACTTCTACGCCACATTTGTCACATACAATTCCTTTGTAGCGGATGTTTTTGTATTTGCCACAGTAGCACTGCCAGTCTCTTGTGGGGCCAAAGATCGCTTCGCAGAAAAGACCGTCTTTTTCTGGCCGAAGACGCCGGTAGTTAATGGTTTCTGGCTTGGTCACCTCTCCATATGACCAGCTTAAAATCGTTTCGGGTGAAGCCAAACTTACTTTTAATGCTCTTAGTCCCTTAGCTTCCATTATAAATGCGCCTCCTGATAGGTTGAAGATTGAAGCCTGCTGGTATTCAATTCTTTGTGTATCCCCACATGTTTGTTCGTCACAATACCCATACAATTCCTAAAGGTGTTTGTTTGACTGAGAAAAGTTTGGTTGAACTTGGCTCAGATGAATCAAGTGGATGCACAGGTCATCTGCTTGATTTTGTCGTTGTTCCGTCTGAAAAATTCATGGAACATACGTGCTATATAACACACAAAACGAAGCAAGCACATGAGAACATCTCCTCAAGCGCTCGCATTCGCTAAAATGGCATTTTGTTTTTTATCCAGATTGAGAATTATACCGAATCCCACCCTATTATGTCAAGATAAATTCGTGGACATATCTATGAATTTCTAACACAATGTTGGCATGTTAATGTGTCAACTTTGATGATTATAGCATAATTTAACGCCATTTTGCGCAGTTTGGCAATGGGTGGTGAGGTTGAAGGGGTGGGTAGGGAAAGACGGTTAGCTGGCTTCCGGCTGGCGGATGGGGAGGCGCAGGGTGAAGGTGCTGCCTTTGCCCAGCTGGCTTTCGGCGGTCACGCTGCCGTGGTGCCGCTCAGCGATTGAGCGCACGATTGCCAGACCCAGGCCGGTGCCGCGTGCTTCGCGGGCTTTGCGGGCGGTGCTGCGGTAGAAGCGTTCAAAGACGCGCGGCAGGTCAATCGGTGAAATGCCGATCCCGTTGTCTTTAACTTCAATTTCAACATGCTCATCGCCGGCACGCCGCAGGGTAACCTGCACCTGGCCTTCCGGCTCGGTGAACTTGATGGCGTTGTCCACCAGGTTTTGCAGGGCACGCACGATCAGCTCTGAGTCGGCTTCCACCAGGGGGAAGGTCTCGTCGGGCAGGTTGATCTGGTAGTCGAGATGTTTTTGCATGGCGTCCACCTGCAGGGCTTCTCCCACGCGCTGAACCACATCGGTCATTGGCAGCAGTTCCAGCTGCAAACCGACCCCGGCTTCAATGCGCCCCAGGTCGAGCAGGGTGTTGACCAGGTGAGAGACGTTTTCAATGCGCTCTACGATGCGGCTGACATACAGGGTTTGCTGCTCATTCAAGTCGCCAACCATATCCAGGATGTTGGCGTAATTGCGCATGTCGATCAACGGGGAGCGCAGGTCGTGTTTTACGGTATCGACAAAGTCGGATTTGAGGGCATCCAATTCTTTAAAGTGGGTAATATCGCGCAGCAAGCAGACCTGTCCCATCTTTTCGCCGTCCACCAACACCGGGGACACCGCACCAAAGAAAGTGCGTTTGTCGGGGAAAGTGATTTCTTTCGTCGCCGGTTCATCTTCCGGCAGGCTGGTGGTGAGCAGTTCGATCAACTGCGGGTCTTTGGTAATCTCTTTCACCAGCTGTCCTTCCAGCTCTTCCTTGGTCTTGCCCAGCAGCTCTTGCGCGGCAGGATTGACCAGCATCAGGTGGTCTTGGTGGTCGGTGACCAGCACGGGTTCGGGAGTGGAGGTGAGGATGGCTTCCATCCGTTGGCGGCCCAGTTCGGCCGAGACGTACAGGCGTGCGTTGGCCGCGGCCAGGGCGGCCTGCCCGGCAACTGTGCTGAGGAAACGGCGTTCTTCTTCGGTGAAGGTGTGTGCTTTGTCAAACGCGATCCACAAGGCGCCATACTGCACGTTCTCGTGGGTGAGCGCCACGGCCAGCAGTGAGGCGGGCAGCGGGCGGCTGCCGTTTTCCAGCCGGGCGCGGGCGGGGTTGGTAAGCAGCACTTCGGGCTGCTGCATGGTCAGGGCCAGCACCTGGCGATCCATTTTCTTGTACAATTCCGCCGAGTTGCCCAGGCCAAATTGGGTGCGGGCATCGTCATCATATTCGGGTAAAGCGGCTTCGGTCAATACCAGCCGGGCGGCAGAGGCACCTGTAGAGAGTGCGCCTTTCAATACCGGTTGTACCGCTACTTCCATTTCCAGGGCGGAGGCAATCCCCTCGCTGACGGACAGCAAGCGGCTGACTTCTTCCATGCGGCTGCTCAAGCGCAGGCGCATTTCATCGAGGGCATTGGAGAGCTGCCCAATCTCATCGACCCGCTCGGTTTTGAGGGAATGATCCAGGTCTCCAGCTGCGATGCGGGCGGCTTCTTCTGCCAGGGCGGTGATCGAACGCGTGGTGCGGTTTAGCAGATAGCGCACACCGGCAAATAGCAGCGCCAGCAGCGCCAAGAGCATAACCAACAAGGGCAGTGAGGTCTTCAACGCGTTTTGCTGGATGACGGCAATCGGCAGGGTGGTGATGGCTACCCACGGGCGGCCTGGCACCGGTTTTTGATAGAAGATTTCACGAGTGCCTTCCAGGGAAGTGTGGTCGGGTTGGTAGAGCGCTGTTTCCAGGTCGAACTCGTCGGCGTAGATGCTGCCGATAAATGAAGCGTTGGGGTGGTAGAGCACCATGCCCTCGTCATCGACCAGGACGCCGGTTGCCCCAATATCGGAAAGCGAATCGAGCTGGTTCAGCACGGGGATGAAGAAGGGGTTCTGTTCCAGGCGGGTGCGCCCCAAGACCACGCCCTCAATCCCGGTATCCGATTCCACCGCTACCACGAACACCAAGCGGGCGGAAGATTGGCCGGTTTCAGGGGGGAGGCTGTATGACTGGAAAGAGACACCCCGCAAAGCCAGGTCGATGGCTTGTTCTTCTGTGCCGGTCAGGTAGAGGAAGTTCAGGTCTGCAACCGGGTAGCCGGATAGCAAGTTTTTGCTGCGGTCTAAATAGATCAGTTGGTTAAAGAAAGGGACTTTGTTGAGGTATTCAATCAGCAGTTCGGTCAGCTGATCGGGGTCGTCTACCTGCAAGATGCGTTCGTCCTGGGCAAGCTGCACGATCAGGTTTTGCCCGGTTTCCAGTCCAAAGGGAATCGCATTGGTGGCGGATTCGGCAATGCTGCGCATTTGTCCGGCCATCTGTTTGCGATTGGTGTCTATTAATGAAGCGCTGAACCCAAAGATGAGGACCAAGAGGAAGATGAGCGTCATGGGGGCCAACGAATAGAGGATGCGCGCCTGCAAGCTTGATTCTGCCGGCGAGGTTTTTGGGCTTTTATCCCCATACCACCAATCGGGGAGGATGAAGGCGAATACTTCTGAAAATAAACCGCCCCATAATAATTGAATCCCGTAGGCGATAGAAGCGCCCAGCAATACCGAGGAAGCATAATCAAAGCGCACGCCGAATTCGCCAGAGGCAACCAGCATGGCCGCCAGCAAGTACAGCAGCGGGTACAGCAAGATGACAGACAAGGAGGCGACCGAAGGCTGGCGCAGGATGCGATAGGTGAGGGTGCGGAACTGCTGACGAACAAAAACCCCCAGCAGTAAGGCAAGCAGCATATAGATCAGCGGTACAAAGGGGTTGTGGCTGTCGTAATAGGCCAGCAAAGACCCGGAGAGAAATGCCAATATCCCGGCGGAAGTGGGGCCAAGTGTGCCTGCGGCCAGTGCCCAAGGCATGGCAGCGAGGAACATCATGGCAGAGCCTTGCGGCAGTACGGGCGTGCCGGGGAGGGAGAGGGCGTTGCCCACAGGCAGCCTGAGACCGATGAACAAACTGGTCAGAGGCACTAAGATCAAATAGAGGGTAAACAGGATGACTTTGCGGCGATTCCAGGGCTGTTGGAATTTTCGCCACCGAATAAAGAGGAAGATGTTGAGTAAGATCATCAGCCCCAGACTTACCCAGCCACCCACACCTTGCGGTAAGTCAAAGTATCCAATCGAGGAATATAGTTCAAAAATAAAGGTCATTGCATTTCCAAGAATAGTTCGATTATAGCATCGAGGCTTTTTTTGCGCATTTAATCTTGTGCAAGGCTTATGCCAGTATGGTTCTGTGCGGAGCAATATGGGGGCGAATAGAAGAAAATATGTGACAGACATCCCTGACATCTGCCATTTGTATTGTATGTGCGAAGGTGATAGAATCAGGCCATCGTGATTAAAGTTACAATTAATGGTATCTTAAAATCGCTCCTTTTATGATGATAAATTATTTCTTTTACGGACTCTCGTTTTTTGTACTGGGGCTAGCGGCGTTTTTAAGAATAAGACAAGGTGGAGAATTTCCTCTTAGAAAGCATCTGCCCTGGTTGGCGGCATTTGGCTTTGCGGTGGGGGCAACCGGGTGGATCGACATGTTTTTGGCGGGTGGGGAACTCGGCGATTTTGAACCGGTCTTGCGTACGTTGCTGATCGTTTCTCATCCTATTTCTGGTCTGCTGCTGCTCAAGTTTGGTTGGGGCATTTTTAAAGAAATGCTCGCTCTACCAGCCTGGACAATTTTTATCCCCGGCGTGTTCATTGTGCCGATTGCCTACGTGATTACCTACGCGGCGACCACGTTCATCACCCCCTCCCCAATTGAAATCCCCATTGATATCTGGTCTCGTTATCTGCTGTACCTGCCGGGCAGTATCCTGGCGGCAGTGGGTTTCTTGCGGCAGTGGCATTACCAGGGCAAACTGGGGTTCCCAGAAGTCTCCCGCTTGATGCTTGCAGCCGGGTTGGCCTTTGTGTTTGAGGCGATTGTGGTCGGCCTGATCGTGCCGGCTGCTCCGTACGGCCCGGCTTCTTACTACAACTATGACCGTGTATCCGATAATGCTTTTACCGGTGAATTGATCGGCATTATGCAGCCGTTTGGGATTAACTATGAACGGGTGATTGAGGCCACCGGCGTTTCGATTGAATTTTGGCGGATGGTGTCCGCTTTTGCCGTCACTCTCTTTGTGGTCAAAGCGCTGGATGTGTTCGATGAGATTCGAAAAATGCAGCTGAAAGCCTTGCAGAACGAGCGCGACCTGGCACAGAAAATTGCCCTGGAGACCCAGATTTCGGCGCGCGAAACAGCCGAGCGCTGGACCGATGCACTGGTGAACATCAACCGCCAGATTGCAGACCTGGAGCATGTGGACAATATTTTGCTGGGGATTGCGGAGAACGCACGCCAGTTGTTGAAATCTAATTTCTTGGGGATCGCGCTGTTAGATGAGGCGCGCACCGGCTTGCATTTGAAATGTTATTCCATAACGGGAGAAACCCAGATTGTGAACACGCCTATCCCGGTAGAGAATGAGCTGGTGTTGGATGTGTTCCAAAACTGCCGCTATTATCGTTCCGGGCGGGTGGAGCCTGCCGGGGTGTTGGAAAATGCCTATTTCTTTGTGGACTGCGACCCCAAAACTTTGGCGGGTGTGTATCTGAACCTGGATAACAGCCCGATTGGGGCAATGTGGGTGACCGGCTGTGATGACAGCGTATATTCGGAAGAAGATTTGATCTGGTTGGAATGTATGGCCGACCAGGTGGTGATCGCCATCCAACACGGGTTGATGACCTCGCAGCTGCAATCCTTCTCGGTGACCGAAGAACGGGCGCGCATCGCCCGCGAGATGCACGATGGTCTGGCCCAGGTGTTGGGCTACCTCAATTTACAGGTGCAAACCATTGAAGCCTTGTATGTTTCGGGGAAGAGCGAACTGCTTAAAAAGGAATTGAAACACATGCGGCAGGCGATCAAAACCGCACATGGGGATGTGCGCGAGAATATCCTCAGCCTGCGTACCACCCTGGCAGACGAGAAAGGGCTGCTGTCTGCGGTGGAAGAATACCTGAAGGAATTTGGCATCCAGACCGGGGTGAAAACGGATGTGTCGATCAATCACCAGCAGGATATTAACCTTTCTTCGATTGCGGAAGTGCAGCTGGTGTGCATTTTGCAAGAAGCGCTGGCAAATGTGCGCAAACACGCCGAGGCCGAGCATGTCCATCTGAATATTTATTTCTCCAATACGGGAGAAGACGACAGCCCCGGTTATGTGGAAATGCGGGTGATTGATGATGGCAACGGCTTTGTGATGAGCGATTCGAAACGGCGCTTTGGTTTGAAAACCATGCAGGAACGAGCCACCAGCGTGGATGGCGAGTTGATGGTGGATTCTAAAGTAGGGGAAGGCACTGTGGTGACTTGCCGTATCCCCTGCCTGAAACCGGAAAGTATCTCATCGAGGAGCATTGTCCTATCATGATGAATAGAGTTTACGGAGCCGTTATTCGATGAATTTGAGAGAATGGGCACTCCCTGTTTATACCATATTGATCCAACTGGTTACCGGGATGCTGTTTGTCTTATGGGCTATCCGGACATTTGCCCATACCAAAGAGAACGAAGAATACCTGGATGAATTGGCAAAGATACCGATTTTGATCGTTGCCTTTACCATCGTGGTCGCAATTGTGGGCAGTCATGCCCATTTGAGCCATCCATTTAAATCTTTCCTGGCGGTTTCAAACTTTGCCACATCCTGGTTGAGCCGCGAGATTGTCTTCACGCTGGTAATGTTTATTTTTACTGCCGCGCTGCTTTCTCGGTTATGGCTTAACCAAGGAGACTTTCGCACCAAGACGTTATTAGGCTGGGGTGCTATTGTTTCGGGGGCGTGTACATTATGGTGCATGGCACATATTTACCTGCTGCCCACTCAGCTTGCCTGGAATACCAGCGCGACGATTTTCTCCACCTATGGCACGGCCATGCTGCTGGGGGTATTCTCGCTAGTGGTTATCTTCCTGATGGATATTCGCTTTACCCAGACGGTGAACATGGCGCTGGCCCGGCAAAAATCCAAGATCGTCCACCGCTCTATCCGGGGGCTGATCTGGTTTTCTGTTGCGGCTGCTACCTGGGTGGTCGTGGCTGATCTGCTGCAAATTTACCTGATGTATGATTTAGACCTGCGGTCGGTGCAAACCAGCCTGGAGCTGATCTTGGATTTGTACCAGCCTTTGCTGATCTTGCGCTTTTCAATGTTGGGTGTCGGGTTGGTCTGTTTTGTAATTTGTTCTGCCCGTACATTGGTGAAAAAATTAGATTTAAATGAAATGATCGGCCCGGTGTATCTGGCTTGTTTAGCTGTGCTGGTCGGAGAGATTTTAGAACGCTTTTTGTTTTATGCCACACATGTGCGCATTGGAATATAACTTTATTGAATTGAGAGTAAGCCTATGCTGAGAGTACTGATTGCTGATGATCATAAATTGTTCCGTCAGGGGCTGATCAGTCTAATGGAAACACGTGACGACCTGGTACAGATTATTGGTGAGGCGGAAACCGGGCGAGAATCGGTGGAGTTGGCCGTGGAATTGCAGCCCGACCTGGTGCTGCTGGATATTTTGATGCCGGATGGCAATGGCCTGGAAGCTGCCAAAGAAATCCGCCACAAAGTGCCTGATGCGGCCATCGTGATGTTGACTTCTTCGGAACTGGACGAACACCTGCACGAGGCGGTGAAAATTGGGGTGCAGGGGTATTTGCTAAAAGACCTGGATGCCGGGGAGTTGTTTTCCCTGTTGAGCGGGATTGAACAGGGAGAAGCTGCGATGACCCGCTCGATGGCAGCCCGCTTATTAAAAAATATGGCTCGCCCAGATGTGGCAGAAGAAGAAAAAGAAAATCTGACAGAACGTGAGATTGATGTATTGGAGAATGTGGCCAGGGGGGAAAGCAACCAACAAATTGCCGAGAATTTGCATATCACGGTAAATACGGTGAAAACACATTTAAAGAATATTCTTGCCAAACTACAAGTGGAAAATCGTACACAGGCAGCTACATATGCGATCCGCACGGGATTAATATCCCAAAATTCAAACGGCGCGGAGATAAATCACCCAGAAGGGTGAGAAGAAGTTCCTCTAGGGGAGGGATGTGATTACCCCCGCTATTGAGTATCCTTATAGTGACAAAAGACACAAGAGTTTTTATAGTCATCAAGGATACGAGAGGAGTTTTCTATTGAGCAGATGTAGTGAAGAAAATGTTTGTTTGAGGCCAAAGAACACAGGGAGACTTTGGTGTGTTGATATTTCCATTGAACAAGACGGAGAAAGGGAATGACAGATAAAAATTTCCTCACAAAAGCCCTAAGCGAAAAAGCAATGAACCGCCGCAGCTTCCTTAAGTGGAGTGCTGTGATGGGTGGTACTGCTGCCGTCGCCACCGGGCTTGATTATGGTTTGACTGCGGCAAGCACTGCAGCAGCGGAACCCGAGGGTGAGTGGATTTCAGCAGCCTGCTGGCACAACTGCGGCGGCCGCTGCCCCAATTATGCACTCGTTAAAGAGGGCGTCGTAGTTCGTCAGAAGACGGATGACTCCCATGAAGATACCCCGGATTTCCCGCAGCAGAGAGGTTGTGCTCGCGGCCGCTCTCAGCGTCACCAATGCTTTGGCGCTGATCGGATTAAATACCCAATGAAACGTAAAAATTGGGAACCTGGCGGCGGAAAGAAAGAACTCCGCGGGCAGGATGAATGGGTTCGCATCTCTTGGGACGAAGCTTTGGATATCGTCTCCAGCGAGATTGAACGGATTAAAGAAAAATACGGCAACGAAGGTCTTTTCAGCCCTGGTGGCAGTGAGATCCAACGTGTGCTGACCCTTTACGGCGGTTTCGTTTCCAGCACAGGCACCACTTCTGGTGGTACCCTGCATGCCAGCAAGCGCACCACCCTGGGTTATTCAGCCTATGCCAACGTGACCATGAACGACCGTATGGACCACCGTCGAACAGATTTGTTCGTGCACTTTGGTTGTAACCCCATTCAGGGCAGCGGCGGTAACCCCACCTATAACCACTTGCAGAATATGCGCCAAGGCGCAAAATGCATTGTGATTGACCCCTTCTACAACGACAGCATTATGGTCTTGGCCGACGAATGGATCCCCAGCCGCCCGGCAACCGACCATGCTTTGGTTTTGGGTATGTGCTATGTGATCATCACAGAAGACGACCCGGAAACCAACCCGCTGATCGATTGGGACTTCATGAACAACAATACGCTTGGTTTTGACAAAAACCACATGCCCGAAGGCGCAGACCCCAAAGAAAACTTTGTGGACTATGTGTTGGGCACGTATGATGGTGTTCCGAAGACCCCTGAATGGGCTTCTGAAATTTGCGGCGTTCCGGCAGCACGGATTAAATCATTGGCCATTGAAATTGCATCCACCGAGAACGTTGGTTTAGCAATGTCCAGCGCAACCTGCCGTGTAATGAATGCAGACTCCTGGCCTCAGATGTTCTACACCTTTGGCGCCATGACCGGCCATATTGGTAAACCCGGCAGCTTCACCGCCGATGGTTACTACCACCAGAACTTCAGCGGCGCCCGCACCGGCCCCAACTTGGTTAAATCCGGCGGCGCTGGTGTTCCCAGCGTTGGGTTGAACCCGTTGATGGTAGAAAACGCCGATATGTGGACCGCACTCCCCGAAGTCCCCGGCATTCGTTTGCAGGAATCCCAGATGTGGGAAGCCATTGCCACCGGTAAGTATCAGAAGGGCAAAGATGACATGCGTGATCTTAATGTCCAGATGATCTACCACGGCGGCGGCGCTAAACTCCAAACCGCAGACGCACAGGTCTGGGGGATTGAAGCCCACCGCAAAGTAGAATTTGTGGTTTCGCAGTCTCACTTCCTGACCACCAATTCCAAGTATTCAGACATTGTGCTGCCTGCCACCACCATGTGGGAACGCGAGCACACGATCATCTCCGGCGGCCGTGAAATCGGCTTTATCTGGTCTCGCCAGATCACCGAACCGCTCTTTGAAGCCAAAGACGACATTTGGATGGCAGCCGAGATCGGCAAACGCCTTGGGTTAGACCCCAATGTGATCGACCCGGTTCCGCTCAAGCAGCAGGTCTTCAACCAGCTGGCAGGCGCTCAGGTAATGAAAGACAACGGCCCGAACTCCACTGGCGAATACGAGACCTTGTTGACCATTACCCAAGATGACATTGACGAATGGGGCGTGGAAGGCGAACCGCAGAAGGGTAAGATCACCCTGGAAGAGTTCAAGAAAAAGGGCTTCTACCAGGTTCCGAGAACCCCCGGCGATAACTACGAATGGGTCGCGTTTAAAGAGTTCCGCGAAGATCCAGAAGCGAACCCGCTACCCACCGAAACAGGCAAGATCATGATCCACAACCAATGGTTGAACGATATTATCGATCAGCGTGGTTGGTCTCAGATCAAACCTTACCCGGCCTACAACCCGGCCCAAGAAGGTTACGAAGCAACCTTTGAAGACTGGAACAACAAGGTCAAGGGTGAATTCCCCCTACAAAACTATAATATCCACTATTTCAGACGCTCCCACTCGATCTTCGACAACATCCAACAGCTGCGCCGCGCCTTCCCGCATGAGTTCTTCATGAACCCTGTGGACGCAGAAGAACGCGGAATCAAGCATGGTGACATCGTTCTGATCAAAAGCCGTCACGGCCAGGTCATTCGCCCTGTAGCACTCACCCCGCGCATTATGCCCGGTGTGGTTACAGTGCCGCATGGCGCCTGGGCGCAGGTCGATGAGAACTCCCAGATTGATAAAGCTGGTTCGGATAACTACTTGCACGGTTCTGTGCCCACCGGCCAAGGTGTTTCTGGCTGGAACAGCTTGAACGTTCAGGTAGAAAAATACGAAGGTCCGCTTGAGTTGTTGCCTGACTATAAGTGGCCTCAGAGAATCCCGATCGAGGAGGCATAAAATGGCAAAACAATTAGCCTTCTACTTTGACGCTAGTTCGTGTGCAAACTGCAAAGCCTGCCAGATCGCCTGCCAGGATAAAAATGATCTTCCCTTTTATCTGCGTTGGCGCCGTGTGGTCTCATATGGCGGCGGAGAATGGGCACCCCATCCGACCGACCCTGGTGTGATGGTCCCGAATGTTTTTGCATACTCCGTTTCAATTGCATGCAATCACTGTGAAGATCCCCTGTGTGCGGACGTATGCCCGGCAGCTGCGATCAGCAAACGCTCTGACGGTGTGGTATTGATCGACACCGACAAGTGCATCGGCTGCCGCTACTGTGAATGGGCCTGCCCTTACGGGGCACCCCAATTCAATGAAGAACTGGGTGTGATGACCAAATGCACCTTCTGCGAAGATTTGTTGGCAGAGGGCAGCAACCCGGCATGTGTAGATGCATGTGTGATGCGCGCCCTGGACTTTGGTGAACTTGATGAACTGCAAGCCAAATACGGCACCAAGATGATTGAGCCGCTTGCGCCTGCCGATATCACCCATCCTGGGCTGGTAGTAACTCCCCATAAGAATTCTCAAATGGTGGGTAAAGGCACAGGCAGATTATTGAATTTGCCGGAGGAGATATAGTATGAATACCCGTGAATGGGCACTCGTTTTATTTACTATCCTGGCGCAAATGTCTGTCGGTTCTTTCCTTGGCTTAGGGATTGTGCACTTTTTTGCCGCCCGCAAAGCCGGTGAAGAACAAGCAGATCGTTTCAGCGATCTTGCCTTGTTAGCCATTTGGCCGGTAATGGGTCTGGGGTTTGTGGCTTCCCTGCTGCACCTTGGTAACCCAATGAACGCTTACCGGGCAGTAACCAATCTGGATACTTCCTGGTTGAGCCGAGAGATTTTGTTCGGTATCGTGTTTGCTGTTGTTGGCTTCGCTTTTGCACTTTTGCAATGGCGCAAGGTCGGCAGCTTCACCATGCGGAACATCTTAGCCTGGATCGCTTCCATCTTCGGTATCGGCTTGGTTTACAGCATGTCAAAAGTTTATATGCTGCCGACCCAGCCTTCCTGGGACAGCCTGGCTACGCCAATCTCATTCTTTACTACCACGCTGCTGTTGGGCGCTCTCGCCCTGGGTGTTGCCTTCGTGATCAATTACTCGATTTCCATGAAGAAAGACCCCACCTGTGCAGAAGCTCAATGTGAGCTGCTGCGCGGCGCACTGCGCTGGATTGCCATTGCTACAGTTGTACTGCTGGGTGTGGAATTAGTGACGATCCCGATCTATGTCGGTACACTTTCCGCTTCTGGCTCTGCTGTTGCCCTCACCAGCACAGGTATGCTGTTGGGAGAATTTGGCCTGATCTTTGCCCTCCGTTTGATCCTCGTGTTTGTGGGTGCCGGCATCTTTGGTGTTTTCTTGTACCAGAATGCGCTCAGCCCCGGCCAGGAAAAAATGTTGGCTAACTTTGCTTACGGTGCCTTCGCTTTGGTGCTGGTAGCAGAGATTTTAGGTAGGTTCTTATTCTATGCAACTCAAGCAGGGATCACACTGTAAAGTATTGGTGAAAACCAAACCTGATTGATTGAGATACAAAAGGGGAGGTAATTGAACATTACCTCCCCTTTCTGTGCGCCAGACATAGTCGCCCGGCAGAAAGCGGCAAGCTTGTTGTCTCCTCCAGCCGAGAACACAAAGAGATAGGGATTTTGTTTCCCACTGTAAAGAACGATGAAGAAAATGAAAAAAAACACTCCCTTAGTTTTTATAGCAATTATTTGTTTGATTTTATTTGTTTTGACCGCCTGTCAACCTGCTGAAGAAGTCGCCATCACCCCCACACCGACCCCCACATTACCCCCGGAACAAAAGGAAGCATGGGAAGAGTGGGAAGGCAGCCAGCACGCCGACACCTATCAGCCGCAAGCAGGGGCAGATAATACGTACTGTGCCCGCTGCCATTCTCCCCTCAATTGGGATCATGCGGCTACATTAGAGAATAACGTAACCGTACCGGAGGAAGAATGGCACCATGTGAGCTGTGAGCAGTGCCACTATACCGATGGGCGCATTGCAGATGCAGGCGTAACCTGGTACAACAGCTACACGGAAGTGTATGAATACATTGATACCTATGATGAACTGTGTACCAAATGCCATGTAGATGAAGAACCCTATTTCCATTATGGGCGTGACATGGGCGATGAGATCCATCAAGGCATGGTGTGTACAGACTGCCACGATGCCCACGACCCATACGCCAGCTGCGGCGACTGCCACCTGGATGTGTTGGAAGCCGGGGCTTTACCTGGGGCACAGCACGTGGGGCTGAGCGACCGCTCGCAGTGTTTGGAGTGCCACACCAACGGGATGGATACCCACTCGATGGAAGTACAGCGGCAGGGCGAGAAGGATTGCCTGGTATGCCACGACTATTTTGCCAACCTGACCGAGGATGATCTTGCCCCGGTGCACCATTCCAGCGTACACAGCCAGGTAGACTGCACCGCCTGCCACGATGCCACCGGTTTGGAGATTGGCTTGGTAGAGGGGATTGAAAAATTGGCTCCGATGCGCACGGTGGAGTACCCGAACGAAACGGTGACGCAGGTGTACCATTCCCATAACCTGACCACCGCAGTGGACTGCACGAAATGCCATTATGACGGTAACCCCTGGGGCGCCGCAGATTTTGCCGCCCAAGAGGAGGAAGAATAAAGTTTATCTCAACGAGGATATACCCTCAAAAGAAAAAATTTTGATTGAACGATGATGGTTGACTAGATGCAGCAATCAAAGCGCAATCTAAAAGATAACAGAATAAAGATGTGGATGCATTTATAATGAAGGTAACCACATTACATCGAAAGGAAAGAAGAGCATGATTGCAGAAAACGAAAGCACAGCAGTATGGCGTAATTTATTGACTGCCGAAAAGCTCGTACTCAGTTTGTTTGGCAAAATCTTGTTTGAGTTCCCCGAAAAGAGTTGGTTAGAAACTCTTGCCAAAGAAGGTGTCTTTGAAGCAATTCCCTTTGGCGAAGAACAAAAAGATGTGCAGGCCGGGATGGAACTGCTGACCGCCTGGAATAAAGCCCACGAGGGCGGCCTCTCTGAAGAAGCTTTTGAAGACATCCGGGATGATTACACCCGGCTGTTCATCGGCCCCGGTAAAGTGCTGGCACCCCCGTGGGAATCGATGTACTTCACCAAAGAGCGCTCCATCTTCCGAGAGGAAACTTTACAGGTGCGCGAATGGTACCGCCGCTTTGGATTGGAATCGGTAAAACTGCACCACGAACCGGATGACCACATCGGCCTGGAACTGGCTTTTGTCTCTCATTTAGCCGAGCAGGCATTGACTGCTTTAGACGCTGGTGATGAAGAGCAGTTCAATAAGCTGATTGCAGCCCAGATCGACTTTATGACGGGACATACTTTCCAGTGGGCGGCCGGTTGGGCAGCATTGGTGCTGGAACATACCCGTACAGATTTCTTTAAAGGTGTTGCTTTAATTGTTAAAGGTGTGATGGTTGAGCTGCATGATATATTGGTAGAGGAAGAATAAACAACCGTCTTTGTGTGTGACTTGAATATTGGTATTGTGAGAGGTCCCGATGATTGTTGAAATTAATGCTGACACGATAGGACAAATTAAGAACCCCGTTTTTCGTAAATATGCGGATATGTATGTCGATATTTATAACGATTTCATGACCCAGGTGCAAGCCTCCGGCATCCAGATTGACCCGGTCAGCCATAAGCAAGAAGTGCGGGAAAGAACAGCCCGCCTGGCAGAGAAAGGCGCAGTGGTGCGCAACGCGGGCAAGAGCATTGTGGTCAATCAGATCTCTA
This sequence comes from Anaerolineales bacterium, assembly GCA_963675375.2. Classification (GTDB taxonomy): domain Bacteria; phylum Chloroflexota; class Anaerolineae; order Anaerolineales; family UBA11579; genus UBA11579. The sequence goes on from OY776212.2 coordinate 1,866,504, forward strand.
CGGCGTGCGAGGCCTGCCAGACCGGGGTGGGGAGCAGCACCTTTTTCGTCTCTCTGCGCTGCCATCGCAACTGTTATTACTGTTTCAACCCCAACCAAGAAGGCTATGAATTTTTCCTCAACCCGGAGAACAAACGCGACCTGATCGCCGAGTTGGATCAGGTGAAGGCTAAGGGATTAAAAGTCAGCCATCTGGCGCTGACCGGTGGGGAACCGCTGCTTTATAAAGAAGAGGCCGTCGCTTTCTTCCAGCATGCCTATGAATTGTTCCCTGAAGTGCACACCCGCTTGTATACTTCTGGCGATCACATCAAAGAAGATATTCTGCAAGCCCTGAAAGACGCCCACCTGGACGAGATTCGCTTCAGTATTCGGCTGCACGACCAGGAGCAGGGTATCCGCCATACGCTCGACCGCATCAAGCTGGCGAAAGGCTACATCCCGGCAGTGATGGTGGAAATGCCGATCGTGCCCGGCGAGGTGGAGGCGATGAAAGGCGTGTTGAAGGAGTTGGATGAGATTGGGCTGTACAGCATTAACCTGCTGGAGTTCTGCTATCCCTTCAACAACATGGAAGTCTTCAACAATCTCAACTACAAGGTCAAAAAGTACCCTTACCGCGTGCTGTATAACTACTGGTATGCGGGCGGGCTGCCGATCAGCCAGAGCGAGCTGGACTGTCTGGAATTATTGGAGTATGCCCTGGATGAAGGTTTGAAGATGGGTGTGCATTACTGCTCGTTGGAGAACAAACACACCGGGCAGGTGTACCAGGCCAACCACGGACAGCCCTACCAAGAGATGATCCATTTTTCGGAGAAGGATTATTTCCTCAAGACGGCCAAAGCCTTTGGCGAGGATGTTCCGGCGGTGAAAAAGAAACTGCTGCGCACCAAGGGTGCCAAATTCCAGTACAACGAGGAACATGATTACCTGGAGTTCCAGGTGCGGAAGATTCCGGCATTGGCCGGGTTGGACGTGCAAATTGGGATTTCGTCCAATGTGATGGAGACCCGCCAGGATGGTACCTACTTGCGCGAGCTGCAAGTTGATTTGTGCCGTCCGGAGGATTTCGATTTTTCGGAGGATGTGTAGGGGCTAGGGGAATCAATAATAAACTGAACCGGATTATTTTCGGTCGGAGACCCTCAAGGTGTTTATCGTCTTGAGGGTTTTAGTTTAATGCTTCTTTATACCTGGAAGGTTTTTAAAACCTTCCAGGTATTGGTAGCGGATTGTTTATTTCTTATGCCCCACCTGATTGTCTCCTGGAAAGTCAATCTTTCTCTAGGCCTCCCCACTTGTGGGGAGGTTGCTGAGTGTATTCATAAAGGGGTGCGGGATAGGTGGGGCGGGAAAACCAGCCTGAATATGCTGCTGTGTTCCAAATGATGGTGAAGGGAGTGGTTGGAGTAGAAAGGTGTCGATAATAGATAATCTAAAAAGACCCTCAAGGTTTCAAAAACCTTGAGGGTCTTATCGTATTTGATTTATGAAGATGGCTAGATTTCTTCTGCCCCACCTGATTGTCTCCAGGAAAGTCAATCTTTCTCTAGACCTCCCCACTTGTGGGGAGGTTGCTGAGTGTATTCATAGAAGTGTGCCGGATAGGTGGGGCGGGAAAACCAGCTTGAATATGCTGCTGTGTTCCAAATGATGGCGAAGGGAGTGGATAATAGATAATCTTCACTAACAGACCCTCAAGGTTTTTAAAACCTTGAGGGTCTTAGCCTTGATTGAGGGAGTGGCGGCCAACTAAAAGACCCGGCAGGTTTTATAAAACCTGCCGGGTCTGGTATTCTGGTAGATTAAACTATCCTGATTACGCTTTTCCCGTCTTTTCGTTCGCTTCCTCTATCCGCGCCATCAACTCATCCAAGAGGGCATCGCGCACATCGGGCAGCTCGGCGGCCAGGTTGTTCATTTCTTCCGGGTCGTCCACAATCGCATACAGCTCGATCAAGGGGTCGTGGTCTTTCTGGCGATCCCAGCCGGTGTAATAGGTCAGCTTATAGCCGTCTTTGAGGATCATGAACGAGCCGGGATTGATCTCTCCGTACTGTTGGCTGTCTTTAGCTTCCACAGTGAAGATTGCCCGGTGGGGGTCTGGCGCTTGCTCGCGGTAGGGTGGCAAGATTTCGCCTTCTACCCATTCAGGAGCATTGCCTCCGGTGAGGTGCAGCAGGGTGGGCAGCAGGTCAACGGCACTGGTCGCGCTGGTCACGTCTTGCCGGGTGGTCTGGCCGGGCTGGAAGATCAACAGCGGCACCTGCACCACCGGCTGGTGCAGCCCTTCGTGGTAGTGCTTCTCAATGCCGCGCTCGAATTGCTCGCCGTGGTCGGAGGTGAGCACCAGGATGCTGTCCTCTAACGCGCCGGTTTCTTCCAGATGGGTGTACATGCGCCCAAACTCTTTATCTACCAGCAAGATGTATTCATCGTACCAGCGGCGGTCGTAAGCCAGTTCGGCGTAAGTGCGCCCGCGAGAGAAAACATGCTCCGGCTTCTTGATCGGCTCAAAGCCATCATTCTTGAAGGCATCCACAAAGTCGGCGCGGGTCAGGTAAGGGTCGTGCGGCGGCAGGTAGTGGAAATAGCCCAAAAACGGCCGGGGCATATCGGCAACCTGTTCCAGCGTCCAGTTGTTGGCATCTTCCGGTAAGAAGAAGTTATCATCCCGGATGTTGGGAAGGCCGCGCGGGTATAGGTCGGCGTATTTTTCCAGGATGTGCTCTTTGTACGCTCGATAAAAATGGGAGAAGAACAGCGAATAGGTGCCTTTGCGCCCTTTCTTGACCACCGACTGCCACCAGCTGATCGTAGCGGTGTCTTCGTCGTTGGAGAACAGGATATCGGAGACAAAGTCTTTATCCAGGTAAAGATCCTGGCGGGGTTTCAGTTTGTCCATGCTGGCCTGCATTTGTTTCAGCAGGGTATCGGCGACCGAGTTGTGCGTGTAGGCCTGCCGGTAGTATTGGTCGAAGGCCGAGAACAGGTTGTGGTCGGCAAAGTAGGGGTCTACGCCCATAAAGGGATTGAAGCCGCGGTGTGTCCACGGGTAGGTGCCGGTCAGCAGGGAGCTGGTGCCGGGGAAGGTGAAGTTGCCTCCGGCGTAGTGCTGGTGAAAGACAGTGGCTTTCTCGGCCAGGCGGGAGATATTGGGGGTGGTTTCCCGGTCGTAGCCGTACATGGAGATATGGCGGGCGGAGAAAGCGTCGAATACCAGGATGATGATATTGGGCTGCTCGGGGGTGGCAGCCCGGCTGGGGGCCAGGTGCAGTGAGGGCAGGGCGGCGGCAGCCGAAGCGCCGGCAGCCAGCTTTAGAAAATCTCGGCGGTTGAGGTCGTGTTTGGCAGTCATCAGGGTATATTTCTCACAATGATTAAGATGATTGCAGCGGCATCAATAATCAGGTATAGGCCAGAAAGCAAGGTCAGGCGGTCGAGCAGGTCGTAGACCGTTTGCTGCAATTTGGTGCTGCGGCGCATAAGGAGCAGAGGCAGCAAGATTGTCAGGGTGACCAGCAGGGCAAAAACGCCGTTGCGCAGGAAGGGGCTGGTGACCAGGAAAGGCAGCGAAGCGGCCAGATGCCGCAGGGGTGTCCACAGCACGATCAAGATCAACTGCTCCATGATCGACCAGCCAGCCAACACAAAGGCGGTCAGGCTGAGGGTGTTGAATTTCAGCAGGTATCCCCAGGTGCGCGGCACCAGCAGACTGAGCAGGGCGACAAAGCCAAACAGGAAGGCGCTTTCTACCAGGGTGTAGAGCATGGCGTACCCGCTGAAACCGATGGCGTCCCACATGTCGCTGCGCTCGGCCACCCAGTTGATGTCCCGGAAGGTCATCAGCAGCGTCCATACGTGCAGGGGGAAAAGACAAACGAGGAATAATTTGAACCATTCCCCAGCTTTAAAAGTTTTTTCAGAATTTTTCATAAGTCGTGAAGTCAATGATTTCTTTCTTGATGAGGTTGCTCTTTGGCAGAGCCAGTCTCTGATTATAAACGATTTTGAGGGTGGTATGCGGTGCAGGATGGATAATTTGTGGAGTCTTTGTGTGGCTTTGCTTTATTATTTTGTACATTGAATGAGGTTTTTGCAAAACAAAATCAAGAGAACACTGGTTACATTTGGTGACAAAAGAGCGCTTTTATTGAAGTGCAGTTGTGTTTATGAAGGGGACTACTTGTCCTCCTGCGAAGAACCGCTATATAGGGCGTGCAAAATTGGTTTTTGGAACCTTGCATCTGAACATGCAGTCAGGGGGATGATGATTAAATCATTAAGTTAATTTCCCTCTTACTTATTCACCATATACAATTTATTTATATCTTTCTAATCTTCCCCGTTTATACTAAAGGTGGATCGGGTACAATTGCTGATCCCGATTCTTTCAATTAACATACAAACGATGGTGCACTTTGGCACCTTGAAACACTTACGCATTGAGGAAATATGATTCCACTAAAAGATACTATTCGATCGCGGCACTTCCCGGTGATGACCTGGATCATCATTAGTGTGAATGCCCTGGTCTTCATGTTCCAATTAACTTTGGGCCAGGATGGCCTGGCTGCTTTTGTGAACCATTTTGCAATGATCCCGGCTACCTGGCAGGTTACCCCGGTGTGGTATGCGATCACGATTTTTACCAGCATGTTCATGCACAGCGGCTGGCTGCATTTTCTAAGCAATATGTGGATTTTGGCGATCTTTGGCGATAATGTCGAAGACCGCATGGGGCCGGCTGGCTTTTTGGCCTTTTACCTGCTCAGCGGCGTGTCGGCCGGGATTTTGCAAACGGCTGTGCAGCCCGGCAGCATGATTCCTACCCTGGGCGCCAGCGGTGCAATTGCGGGGGTGATGGGGGCATACATTGTGCTTTACCCAACTTCCCGCATCATTACCCTGATCCCGATCTTTTTCTTTTTCACCACCATCCGGGTTCCGGCAGTCATTTTCCTGGGTATCTGGTTCTTTACGCAGTTCTTCTCCGGGTTGGCCGCGGTTGGCTCGGTTACCATGGGCGGAATTGCCTGGTGGGCGCACATCGGCGGCTTTGTGTTTGGGCTGCTGGCAGTGCGCAGTTTCTTGTTCCGCAAACCTCCGGCAATGCCCAATTATATGTACCAGATCATTGATCATCCTTACGACGAATGAGAAGGAGTAAGCCAAGACCACCGACATAGTAAGGTTTTTCTTTGTGCCTTCTTTCTTTCCGGAGGGGGCGACGTCGCCCCCTCCACCCCCCGCCGGGACATAATGATGTCCGACGAATTCGCAAAGCGAAATCGCACACCCCAAAATCCGCCGTCTATGTCTAGTATTTCAATATTCCTGGACTGCATTATCTGTTTTCTAAGATGTGGGGCAATGTTTTTTCTTTTTAATCTTCTTTTTGTTGTTAGTCTTTACTTTTTTACCTATAAAGCTCCTTTACTATAAGTTTTCGGGTTTCCACCATAGCATAGCTGAATGGTACCATCTCGTTTTTCTGTTTGAGACTTTTGGCTTTCAACTCTCTAATGAAATTAAAGAAAAAACCCGGATGACTTTCTCATCCGGGTTTTTGGCAAAATTCATTTTGCGTTAGTCTTCCACTTCAACGATCTTATAGCTTAATTCGATTTCAATCGCTTTGTTGAGCATGTTCTGCGCCGGGCAGTACTTGGTGCGGGAAAGTTCCATGGCGCGTTCTACCGCGCTGGGGTCAATGTTGCGGCCGGTGATGACATACTCGATCTGGGTGGTGGTCCACACCTGGGGGTATTCTTCGGCTTTCTCAGTATGCACGTTGACCTGAAAATCAACCACATCCTGGCGTTTCTTCTGCAAGATAGAGATCACGTCCATCGCCGTGCAGCCGCCCAGCCCCATGGCGAGCAGTTCCATCGGCCGGAAGCCGTCGATGCCTTCGTCCATCTTTGAGGACAGGTCAATCTGTCCGCCGGTATCGGCAGTAGCGGTAAATGTCAGCCCTTTGTTCTTCCAGGTTACTTTTGCGTCCATTTGGTTTCCTCCATTTGGTTGGTGAATTATCTCCCCAGAGATTTTTGAATGTTTTCTACCAGCGATTGTTCGGGTACAGCCCCAACCACGGTGCCGGCACCGGCGTTGATCGTGGTCTGCGGTACGCCGCGCACATTGAATGTGTCTGCCAGTTCGCGGAACTCGGTGGCTTCGACCATCTCGGCTTGCACCAGGTCGCTTTCCATCGCCATCTTGTGTGCCAGCAGTACCGCTTGCGGGCAGTATGGGCAGGTGGGAGTGACGAAGACTTGCAGCAGCACGGGCTGGTCTAACCCGGCCAAAAAGCTGCGGGCGTCATCGCTCAGGTCAGATTGGCGTTTGGAGACCATCAGCAGGTCATGGATCAGCGAAGTGAACTCATGCCCGGCGGGTGCGCCTAAAAAGCGTACGCCGTAATCGACCAACTGGTCGCCTTCCTTGGCGGCAATCACCAGGGTAGGCGCTTCGGTGACATGGTAGCTGGCCGCGATCTCCCCATCGCTTTCCACGTCGAAGACCTGCACGCCAACCATATCGGATAGTTCGACCACTTCCCCGATCAACTGCTCAATTTCAGTACAGGTTTCACAGCCCTGGGTTTTGCTGAAGAACAGCACTTCCACAGGTTGGTTCAGCTCTGCAAATAATTCTTTGATCTGGCCGGCAATTTCTTCATTAATCAACTTTTCCACATTTCACTCCATTGAATCCAATAATTTATATTTGTAATCTGTCGGATCAGCATTCAAAAAGAATGATGTCCGGCAGCAATGGTTAAGATGATTTCAATGGAAGATTTCTTACAGTGGAGAAAATGAAGCTAGCTCCCTAACCGTTCAAACCCTAATGTGACCAAATCCACCAACTGCTGCAAACCCTTGGGCAGCATCTCGGTGTAAATGAATTCGTCGGTAGTGTGGGCACCCCCGCCGTTGGTCAGGCCGATGCAAATTGCCGGGTAACCCATACTGAGCGGGATGTTGGCGTCGGTGGAGCCGATCTGTAAATCTCCGGCGGCACGCTGGCGGGAAAGCACTTCCAGGCCCAACTGCACCAGGGGATGGTCTTCGGGAAGTTCGCCAAAGGGGCGGTCACCGATCTGCTCTAAGGAGAAGTGCACCCCAGGACGTTCGGCATAGCGCACGATGCGCTCGACTTTGCGGGAGAGCTGGGTCAGGTTGCGCCCGCTTTCCGAGCGCAGGTCGAGTTCCAGGCTGGCTTTGGGGGCGATGGTGTTGATCGATACGCCGCCGTTGATCTTGCCTACATTCATCGAGGTGCGTTTGCGCACCGGCAGGCGCAGGGCGAGGAAATGGTTGATCACCTCGGCCAGCTCGTGAATGGCGGAGGGGGAGCCGAAATCGACCCACGAATGCCCGCCGCGTGTTTCGGCAGTAATGCGATAGCGCCGCACGCCCAGCCCGCGGTGGTAAATGCGCCCGAAGGCGATCCCTTCCACGATCAGGTAGGCCAAGGGGGTATTGCCGAAGCGTTTGACCACCGCCCGCATGCCCATCAGGTCGCCCAGGCCTTCTTCGCATACGTTGGCAACCAGCCACAGGTCGCCGGGGAGGGTGATCTTTTCTTCCCGCAGGTGCCAGAGCAGCCCAAACAACCCGGCTACCGCCACGCTGTTATCGCCAATTCCGGGGCCGCTGATGCGCCCTTCGGATTTGTGGATCGTCAGGTCGGTTTCTGCTGGAAAGACGGTATCTGTGTGGGCAGAGACGACCAAACTGGTGTCGCTGCTTTTGCCCGGCAGGCAGGCAAACACATTGCCGTACTTGTCGACCTCAACTTTTGTCAGCCCTTCGTCCTCGAAAGCCTGGCGTAAATATTCTGCACGTTTTTGTTCTGCAAAGGTAGGGGCGGGGATCTGCTGGATGGCAATCGCCCGTTCAATCACTTTCTCGATCAGTTTTTCCATGTTTGCTACAACTCCCTAACAGATTGACGGATATGCTCCAAACGAGCGGTTTTTAATCCGGGCAGCGCCCCACGGGTGTAAAACACCCCGGTGCCCTCCACGGCAAACGAGGCCGCAACATTGCCGTACAGCACGGCTTCTAATAAATTTTGGGTAGCAGCCAATCCGGCCAGGACCCCCCCGGCAAACACATCGCCAGCTCCGGTCAGGTCGACCACTTTAGATGGGTAGGCGGAAACTTCGTACATTTTCTTGCTGGCAGAATCGTAGACTGTCTGCCCTTCCCACGAGCGTTTGACCACCACGATCTCTACCCCCCAGCTGCTGACTTCTTCGATCATTTCAAATAGGTCGCTGGTGCGGCCGCGGAAGACTTCGCGCAGTTCATCCTCGGAGGGCATGAAAGCGGTCAGGCCAATGGCGGCGTTTTGCACCTCGCGCCAGTATTCTTTTTGCATGTAGTTGCCGGGGTCGAGCGTCACGACCCCCACACCAGCCTGGCGCAGGGCGGCCGGGATCAACGTGTGCGAGAGGTAATCCATCGCACACAGGTGGGCGGCTTTGACCTGGGAAATGTCTTCGGGCAAGTCGGTGCGCCGTAAAGAAATATTGCTGATCTGGTTGAGGTTTCTGGGGAGTTTTTTCTCGCTGTACCCCAGCAGCGTTTTGGGCATGGTTTTTCCCAGGCGGGTGAAGTGGGCGATGGGGTCGTGTTCGTGTACGGTGCGGATGTCGCTGTACGCCCGGAAATAGCGCAGGTCGATCTCTTCGGGCAAAATGTGTAAGCCTTCAATGTTGTAGCCTTGGGTTGCAATTTCGTCCAGCCAGGCGCGGGGGTAATCTTCCCCGACGCGGGAAACCAAACCAATGTTTCCCTGTTCCTCTTCTACCCAAAGCTTGACCCCCTCGGCTGCATACAGCAGATTGCCCCCCAATTGATCGATGATGATCTTGTTTTGCGGCGTGATCAAAAAGTCGCGTCGTAATTGACCTAATACCAGATGTGAGAGGGGGTGTGTGGGCATGTGTATCTCTCTTATGCAGGCAAGATTATAAAGAAAGCCTGTCCTTGTTCCTGACAGACTTTCCGGTGTTCGCGTAAAGGGAACCTGTTCATGTAATCGAACAGGAATACCCTAAAAATTCTTATTAAAGGTCAGAAAGTTGGCGTAGTAAGCCTAATACCAGCATTCCCAATTTCATCCCCTTGGCCGGGGTAATGGATAGATCGCTTTCCCCAAGTTCATCCTCAGATGCTTTGAGAATGATATTGGCTGCGACCACCCCAATCAAAGCCCCCACGACGCCCCCAATCACTAAAGCGTTGCGTTTGTTGGTTTGTTTATCTTCCATAAATGTTTTACTCCATCCTCAATTGTGTTTCAGAGACTATACAAAAAGCAGCCAGCCACGGTGTCTTCTATGGTCTGTGCAAAGTTCGGTTGAATACTACGTGATTCCCTTGCGGACGAGGTTTATTCTTTGGCTTTGTCTCGGCTGAATAAGGTATCCAATACCGCCAGGAAACTCTGTATCTGGATGACCGGCTTGGCGGTGATGTCCGCCCCTTTGGTCACCTGGGTCTTGATGGTTTCAATTCCTTCTTGCGCCATGCGGGTATAAGGGGGCAGCAGCCGCAGCAGATAGGTGACTGCAATCACCAGCCCAACCAGAAGGACGAGGGTGAGCAGACCAATCACCATGAAGGTGACCACCAACAGCATGGTAGCAATTTGAGACCAGCTTTCGACTGTGCCTACATCGTAGACGATAAACAGCACCCCCGCAGTAATGGAAAGCAAGAGAAACAACCCAAAAGGCAGCCAAACCTGCCGGAAGAATTCCTTGCGGTGGCTGGCCTGGGTAACCGGATTTGGCTCAGGTAAATCTATTTTTTCCTTTGTTACGTCTGCATATTCTTCCATATAAGGCTATTTTAACATGGATTATGGTGGGGTGTCGTTAATATTCGTCCGATTAGGCAATTAACTGTATAATACAACTATCAATTTACAAAAAACATGCCCAAATGGTTGTTTTGGGTATTAGAAAAGGAAGTAAGCATGAACGAAGATAAACAATTGGACCCCAATAAGCGTCCGGAAGCCCTGGAACCGGAAGAAACTCCCACCGCCGAAGAAACGGCAGCCTACCCGAACTTGAGCAAATTGGACAAGACCACCACTGAAGAAGAGAAAGCGCCGCCTGCCGCGGAAGAAAAGAAAGAACCGACCAAATTCCAACGCTTTATGCGCAAGGTGCTGACCTGGACGATTGTGGTAGTGTTGGCTTTCCTTGCCGGAGTGCTTACCCTCTACTTTGTGGCTTTCCGCCCGAAGGCGCAGTTGTTGGACGATACCAACGCTCAGTTGGTGCAGGCTCAAAGTCAGATCAGCACGCTGGAAGAGGATTTGGCAGATGCGGAACAGCAGATGGAAACCTACCAGAATGAAGAAACGCACCGCATTTTGCTGGCTGTGATGGTCGATGTGTATAAGACTCGGCTGGCCTTATCCCTGGAGGATACGGTAGCTGCCAAGAGCGCGCTGGCAAATACCGCCGCCAAGCTGGAAAGGATCTCGGACAAGATCGCGGCCTTTGACACCACCCTGGCGGAAACGATGCCCAGCCGCCTGGATCTGATCCGTGCCAACATCGAGGCCAGCCCGGACGATGCCATGGCAGACAGCGACCTGTTGATCGACGACTTGAAAGAAGTCGAGGACGCACTTTTCCCGTAAGCCGCCCCTAACCTGAATTGCAATGTGAAGCCCCAAGATGCCTTGGGGCTTTTTTTGACGGTAGGATATGGATAATTTCTGAACAACATGGCAATTTTATAAGATACGAATGTGTTTACCAGCCCCACCCCAATTTACGCCCAAAACTTCGGCGTTACGCTTTCCCGCCGCTTGATAATCTCGGTTGGGGAAGGGCTTTCATGCTAAAATGAAACGCACAAGGATAAATGCAATGAACGAACAAATACCCCCTAAATGGCTGGCATGGGCGCGCCGGGTAGAAGCAATTGCCGAGGCTGGCCTGCATTATAGTGACAATGAATATGATCTGGAGCGCTACCGGCAGCTCCGGCAGGTCGCGGCGGAGATTGTGGCCGAACATACCACCCTCCCGCAGGAGGAAGTGCTGGCGCATTTTGAACTCACCGCCGGATACGCCACCCCCAAGGTGGATGTGCGCGCCGCGGTGATCGAGCAAGGTAAAATCCTGATGGTGCGTGAGCGCATTGATGGCGGTTGGTCGCTGCCCGGTGGTTGGGCAGATGTAGACGATATGCCGGGGAATGCCGCCGAGCGAGAAACTTTTGAGGAAGCCGGCTATCAGGTGAAAGCCGAACGATTGGTAGGCGTATACGATGCAAACCGCCTGGCAGAATTTCGCTTTCACCATGCTTTTAAGTTGGTGTTCCTGTGTTCGATGAACGGCGGACAAGCTACAACCAGCTACGAGACTTCTGATGTGGGCTGGTTTGCCCAGGATGAGATTCCCCAGCCGTTTTCCGGGACGCGGATCGGGCAGCGGCACATTGATGATTGCTTTGCCGCTTACCAGGATCCCGCCCGCCCGACAATATTTGATTGATGGAACCAAGTTCGTAAAATATCTAAGACCCTGAATTGGAGGAAATTATGTTGATTGTGAATGGAAAGCTGGTCACCTGGGAACGTGAGAACCGTATCCTGGAAGGACAGGCCATTTACATCCAGGATGGCAAGATTGCAGAAATTGGACCGCAGGCTGAGCTGATCGCCAAATACCCGCAGGCCACCCAGGTGGACGCGGGCGGGCAGCTGGTGATGCCCGGCAACATTTGTGCCCACACCCATTTTTACGGGGCGTATGCCCGCGGCCTGGGAATTCCCGGCCCGGCGCCGAAGGATTTCCCGGAAATTTTGCAAAAATTGTGGTGGCCGCTGGATAAGGCATTAGACGAAGACAGCGTGCGCGCTTCGGCGTTGGTGCATCTGGTCGATGCGATCAAACACGGCACCACTACCCTGATCGACCACCATGCCTCCCCCAATTTTATCGACGGCAGCCTGGATGTGATTGCCGATAGCGTGGATAAAGCGGGTTTACGGGCCGTGTTGTGTTACGAGGTCACCGACCGGGACGGCCCGGAGCGGGCACAGGCGGGCATCCGCGAGAATATGCGCTTTTTGCAAAAGGCACAGGGCGGCGCGTTGGCAAATGGGCGCATCTCGGCAACTTTTGGCCTGCACGCCAGCCTGACGCTCTCGGAGCAAACCCTGGAAGACTGCGCGGCAGCCAACCGGGAGTGGGGTGGGTACCATATTCATGTGGCCGAACACGAATCGGACGAATACGACAGCCTGCAAAAATCGGGCCTGCGCGCAATCGACCGGCTGGCAAAGTTCGGTATCCTCGGCAGCCGCACGATTGTGGCGCACGGCATCCATATCGACCTGGCCGAAGCGCAATTGCTGGCAGACAGCGGCACATGGGTCACCCACCAGCCGCGCTCCAACATGAACAACGCAGTGGGCGCTGCCCAGGTAGAAGGTATGCTGCGTGCCGGTGTGAATGTGGGGCTGGGCAATGATGGCTTTACCCAGGATATGTGGACCGAGTGGAAGATTGCTTACCTGCTGCACAAGGTGACCCACCGCGACCCGCGCCGGATGAACGGCATGGATGTGGTGCAGATGGGCATTTATAACAATGCGGCTTTGGCCGAGGTGTTCTTCACCGGGCCGCGTTTGGGTATTTTGGAGGCAGGCGCAGCGGCAGACCTGATCTTTGTGGATGTCCACCCCTTCACCCCGCTGACCGCCGGAAACCTGCCCTGGCAGATCATATTTGGGTTCAATGAAAGCATGATTACCAGCACGATGGTAGCTGGAGAATTTTTGATGAAAGACCGGGAACTACTCACCCTGGATGAGGCCGAGATTGCCGCCGAAGCGCTGGCCCTGGCCCCGGGTGTGTGGGAACGGTACGAGCAGTATGTGGCAAAAGGCAGTATTTAGAGACCTAGGAGAAGAAGATGGAAAGACCAACAATTGCAATTCTTGGCGGTACAGGTAACGAAGGCCCCGGCCTGGCAATGCGCTGGGCAAAAGCAGGCTATTCGATTGTTATTGGTTCGCGCCAGGCGGAAAAAGCCGAGGCGACTGCAGCCGAGTTGAACGAACTATTGGGGATTGACACGGTGCGCGGGATGGAAAACGGCAACGCGGCGCAGGCTGCTGAAGTGTGCGTGCTGACCGTGGTTGCCAAAGCACATCAGGCGGCCTTGGAAGGCTTGAAAGATGCTTTGCAGGGTAAACTGGTGATTGATGCGACCGCCAGGGTTAAATTCCCTGGCGCGATTCCCCCGGCGCCGCCTTCTGCCGGCCGGATCGCACAGGATATTTTGGGGGAGGGGGCAACCGTGGTGGCTGCTTTCCAGAATGTGCCTGCCAGCGCGCTGCGCAAGAATCTGGATCAGCCGGTCAATTCGGATGTGCTGGTGTGTGCGGATGATGTTGAGACCGCCGAGCGGGTGATTGCGCTGACGGAAGAAGCCGGGATGCGCGGGTATTATGCGGGCGGTTTGGATAACGCCGTAGCCGTGGAAGGGATTACCGCCTTACTGATCAATATCAATAAGCACTACGGCGGGCACGGCACCGTTCAAATTGCCGGTCTGAAAAAATGAGTCAACTGACCCTGACAACGCTGCGCGGGATTCCAATGATCTCGGAAGGGGATGATTTATCGTATATTATTTTGCAATCTTTAAATGATATGCAAATTGCTTTACAAGACGGTGATGTGCTGGTACTTGCCCAGAAGATTATCTCGAAAGCCGAAGGGCGGCTGGTCAATCTGACAGAAGTAACCCCCACGCCGGAAGCGGAAACGCTGGCAGCCCAAACCGAAAAAGACCCGCGGCTGGTGGAAATGATCTTGCAGGAAAGCGCCGAAGTGATCCGCGCCAAACCAGGGGTGCTGGTGGTGCAGCACAACCTGGGCTTTATCTCCGCCAATGCCGGAATCGACCACTCGAATGTGGCCGGCAGTGACGATTGGATCTTGCTGCTGCCCAAAGACCCCGACGCCTCTGCCCAAAAACTGCGCCGGGAAATAGAGACGGCAGCCGGCGTGCAGGTGGGGGTGCTGGTAATAGATTCGCACGGGCGTGCCTGGCGCAACGGCACGGTCGGGATCACAATTGGCCTGGCAGGCCTGCCGGGGGTGGCAGATATGCGCGGCGAGACCGATTTGTGCGGGTACACGTTGAAAGCAACCACGGTGGGGGTAGCCGACGAACTGGCTGCTGGGGCTTCTTTGATGATGGGGCAGGTGGCGGAAGGTACCCCGGTGGTGCATGTGCGCGGTTTCCCCTATATGCTGCGGGAAGCGCAGCTGGGTGAACTGCTGCGCCCTAAAGAGCTGGACCTGTTCCGATGACGGCACAGTACCCGGTAGATAAAGGCCCTTTTCCCCATAAGGTTGCTGCGTTAGTCGCTTTGTTCGATGCAGATCATGATGCTAGCGTACGTGCTATCTGGCAGGATTTAGAGGAACAATGCGGGCTGACCGGTATCCAGGCAACCCCGTTCCCACATTTTTCTTTTCATGTGGCCGAGCAATATCAGCTGTCTGGGTTAGATGAGGCGATTGAGGAACTTCTGCCGTTGATCCCGCCTTTTGGTGTGCGTACTTCGGGGTTGACCGTGTTTACCGGGGCGCAGGTGGTGGTGGCCGTGCAGGTGGTGGCAACCCAACGCCTGTTGGAACTGCACCAAATTTTATGGACGCGCACCGGACATTTTGGCAAAAATCTCAATCCCTATTATGCGCCCGGCGAGTGGGTGCCGCATATTACCCTGGCGAACCGGGATGTCAGCCCGGAGAAAATGAAGTGCCTGGCAAACTTGCTTTCTTCGCGTCCCCTGGCCTGGGATATCCAGGTAGATAAACTGGCGGTAGTGTGCGTCCAGAATGGGGAAAGCAATGTGTATAAGCAGTATCAGCTTCGGGAGTAGTGGGAATAAACGCCTTAAGTATTTTGCAATCAATATCATTTGCTATGCCTGTGGTGTGAATTATTACTTGTTGTATCGAAAGGTACTGATTTAACTTTGGTCAAGCAAATACACTTAGATATTTATCCCAACATGCTTATTTAGAATTTCTTTTTATTTTGTCAATCTTCCCGGAGGGGGCGACGTCGCCCCCTCCACCCCCCGCCGGGACATAATGATGTCTGACGAATTCGCAAAGCGAAATCGCACACCCCAAAATCCGCCATGTAAGTTCTGTTTTTCATTATCCCTGGATTACATTGTTTCCTTTGCAAGATATTGGGCAATGGTTTTTCTTTAAAATTTTCTGTCCATTACGATTTTTTGCTTCTATTCTCATAAAGTTTCTAAGATATGAGCCTTCAGCACCAATAAGCCATGCTGGTTTTATAATTTTTATAGGCTTTGGCTTTCAATTCACTAAAAGGTTGATAAAAAACGCCCGTATAGCAACGGGCGTTTCTGTCTTTATGAGCTGTCGGTCTAGTCTTCCGACTCTTCGGCTTCCTCTCCAGGTATATCTTCAAATTCGCCTTCAGGTTCTTCTTCATCTTCAGACATCCCCGCCAGCTTGCGCAGCTTCATGCGCACCTCGCGCCATTGAATTTCGGAAATGCCTAATTTTTGGCGAATCTTGTTGGGTTCTACACCCGTGGTCAGGTCGTGCAGGGCGCTGGTCCAGCGGCACATCAGGAAGGAGAGCTGGTTTTCTAATCCCGCTTCTTTGCCGATGTCTTCGAGGATGTATTCCAGCCGTCGGGGTGACCAGGGGAATAATTTTTCACTGAGGTCGTTTTGCGCGGCATATTCTTGATAGGCTTCCAACCAGTCTTCCGTCAGGGCGATCTTGCGCTCTTTGTAGCGGTATTTGGGGTTGGCATAGCGCACGAACAGGATTGGCCCACCAGGCGCTTCCATGTCGATATGGTTGGTGGTCAGGGTGAGCAGTTCACCTTTTTTGATTGCCGTATCCAGCAATAGTTTCAGCAGGGTGTAAGGGCGGGCATCGGGCTTGTCGGTATGGCGGTAGCGGTCGGCGGTTTCCAGGGCACGCTGCATATCCTCGGCGTACATCACGGCGGGCAGCGGACTGATCACCGATTTTTGCACCACTTTCTCTGCCGGGTCAACCAGGATGGCGCCGTAGGTCAGCAGCCAGCGGAAGAAAGATTTCAGGGAGGTGATGCGGCGGGAGAGCGTTTTGGGGCTGCACGGCACGCCGCGTTTGTTCTGCATCCAGTCCAGGAAGTTGTTCAGGTCTTTGGTGGTGATCGAGCCGATCTTCTGGTCGGGGGGAAGGTAGGAGGCCAGCAAGTTCAAATCGCCCATGAAGGCTTTCACCGTGTGAATGGAATTATCCTGGTCTTCCAGGTACATTTTCCAGGCGTTGATCGCCAGAGAAAGCGGGGTTTGGGCATTGATAAGCGTGGCTTGTTTTTCGTCTGCCATAGAAGGATTACCCTTTCTTGTTCTGACCGAACGGGGTTCGGCGATTCGAATGGATGCATCTGCGCATCCGTCTGATTTTGATGTTGTTTCGCATAGCCAATTACATTTACAGTGTACATTACACCATAATTTATGGCAAGCAAAATGATTTGGGAAGATTGTCAAGTTGTCAGTTCGGCGTGTGGTCGCATGGTCAGATTGTGTGTAGCGGCGAGGTTTCCTCGCCGGTTTATGCAGGCTGTTGAGATTTGGTTGCTGTACATGCCCCTCCATACGGCGTACTGCATTAATGTGTCTCAGCAACCTCCCCATCATGGGGAGGCGAGAAGGTGGATGGATGTCGAGGGCGTTGGTTTGGTGGGGCATTGAAAAGATAGTTCTTTAGAAATCTCTGTTCAGGTCTAGAGGTCAGGCCTGCCTGACCCGTTTGGTGAGTTGTGTTTTCGCAAATTCTGGTGACAGCGAAATAGACTTATAGCGGGTGTTTATTTGCGGGCGTCCCAGAGGACGCCCCTACGGGTAGATCAGTAGCCTTTATAAGATGAATTCCCACGACTCAAAATTCCTTATCTATTGTAGCGGCGAGGTCACCTTGCCGAATTACGTATGAGTTTGTGATTCGTTTTCTTTACCTGCCTCTCCATCCTGCACAAAGCAATAAAGTGTCTCAGCAACCTCCCTATTATGGGGAGGTGAAAGGTGCATGGATGTCGAGGGCATTAGTCTGGTGGGGCAAAGAAAAAACGGGAAAATCTTTCTAGTCTGGGTTTTGGGCGGGGAAACCCGCCGCTACGGTTGTGTAAGGCTGTTTACTTTGGGCGGGAATGATAAATATGTGTGGTTTTTAGTCCCACAGTCCGGCACGATGCAGTAAGGTGTCTCAGCAGATGAACCGATGGGTTGCGTTTCATGTTGGCTATTTTCGTGGGGCAGAGAAAAAGATTATTCTTTAATTAAAACTATCTAATCTGGTGTAGGGGTCAGGCCTGCCTGACCCGCTGGCAGAGTTGTTTTTTATTCATAAACTTTGCTGACCTCAAAACATACTTATAGCTGGAGTATATTTGCGGGCGTCCCAGAGGACGCCCCTACAATAGATCGCACTATTTATGTAGCGGCTAGATCACCTCGCCGATTTACACCTGCGGTTGTGGTTTACCCTCTGTACCTCAACCCCTTAACCCAAAAAACCACCCGCGCGGAGTGGTTCTTTAGGTTATCCGGTTAGGATACGGATTTTGAAAGGGTTAATTTTCGCTGGTTTCTTTGTTGGCAGCCAAATTTACGAACTGCTCAAACAGATCGCGCAGCATCGGTTCGGGAAGCGCGCCAACCTGGCGGTGGATCAATTTGCCTTCGTTGACAAAGATCATGGTGGGGATGCCCTGTACGCCGTATTCCATGGCATACTGCTGCTGTTCGTCCGTATTCACTTTGGTGATCAGCACTTTGCCTTCGTATTCGACGGCGAGTTTATCCAGGATGGGGGCAACCATCTTGCACGGCCCGCACCAGGGTGCCCAAAAATCTACCACAACGGGCAATTCACTTTCTAAAACGGTGCTTTCAAATTCTTCATCAGTGATATGAATCGGTTCATTTGTCATTATGAATCTCCTAGTTTTCAAACTTTAGTATCTAGACCATTATAACGTTCAAATCCTTACCAGGGAATTATCCCATACAATCGGCGATGATCTAACGTTTAGCTTTCACCAGCTTAATTGTAGATGGCCTCGGCTATTATATCTAAATATATGAATATGTAAATATACAAATTTGTAAACAATAGACAACACTCAAATAAGCTGTCTTACGAATTAAATAATTTGAAAGTATGAACCAGGTAAAGAACAAAAGCCCCACAGAGTTTGATCGCTGCGGGGCCTTTGCTGTTCAAAATCATTGGGCTATTTGGTAAAGGTTACATCGGCGGGCATGCCCGGTTTGAGCTTGTCAAGCCCTTCCAATACGCTGACTTCAATCGCAAACACGGTGGTGCGCCGGTCTTCTTCGGTTTGTACGTTGCGCGGGGTGTATTCTGCCTGGTCGGCAATGCGGGTGACTTCACCACTGAAGACTTGATCGGCAAACGAGTCCACCTGGATTTCCACATTGTCACCCAGATTGATCTGCCCGTACTGATCTTCGGCCACATAAACGGTA
This sequence comes from Anaerolineales bacterium, assembly GCA_963675375.2. Lineage (GTDB taxonomy): Bacteria > Chloroflexota > Anaerolineae > Anaerolineales > UBA11579 > UBA11579. The sequence goes on from OY776212.2 coordinate 1,885,112, forward strand.
ATAGTCAGATGATCTACTTTTCCGATGGTCATTACGGTCACGCCAGCCTGCACCAGTTCACCTTTTTCAGCTGTGGCCGTCAGCACGACGCCATCGGTTTCAGAGCTGACCAGCAGTTCGTCTATTTGCACCTGTACAAGGTCGAGGCTGGCTTGTGCCTGCGCAACAGCTTTCTCGGCTTGCGTTACCCCAGCTTCTGCTTGCTTCTGAGCGGCTTCGGCCTGTCGTTGGGCGGCTTCCGCCTGGCTCACCCCAAGAAAGGCCATGGTAACTTCCAGCGAGTCATCCCCGGTCTGGGTCTGGTACAGTTTGATCAACGCCAACTGGTAGCGTTCTTGGGCAACAGCCACCCGGCCGCGCGCTTCCAGCACATCTTCTGCACCGACGTCGGAGAGCAAGTTGTCGTAAGCGGCTTGTGCGCTGTCTAGTTCGGCTTCGGCGGTGTCTACCAGGCTTTCCACATAATCGCTGATCGCCTCGCGCCCGTTGGCTTCAATCTGGCGGGCTTCCAGGTCTTTGGCAATCTCAAAGGCTACCTGTGCTTCCAGCAAGCGTTGTTCGGCAGAAATAATATCGGCATTGCTCACATCCTCCAACACGTCGGCAAGGTTTTGGCGTTCTATCTCCAGGTCGTCTTTTGCGGCGGCAATTTCCTGCTGGATGGCATCCACCTCTTCTGATTTTTCGAAGTACCATCCGGGCAAATCAAACTCGGTGGGTATATCCTGGTTCCAGGCATCTTCTCTGGCGGGCAGGTCTTGCAAGCGGGCGGCCTGTAAGGCCATGTCGTATTGTGTATTGGCAGCTTCTACGCCAACTTTGGCGGCGTCTACCCCGGCTTCAGCGGAGGCCAGAGCGGCATTGGCGGTTACCAATCCGGCTTCGGCGGCATCGTAGGCGGCCTGTGCCTGGTCGTACTGGGCTTGCAGGGTGTCGTTTTCCAGCAATAAGAGCTGATCCCCGGCGCTGACGCGCTGGCCTTCCTGCACATATACCTCGGCCACTTTGCCGCTTACCTGCGAAGCGACCCCAACTTCGACCGCTTCGACCACGCCAGAGGCATTAATGGTGCCGCTCTGGTCGGTGGCGACTGCACCGCACCCGGCCAGGATAAGCCCGGCGACCAAGAGCAGGGAGATCGCTATCCAATTTTTATGTTTCATGTTTGTTTCCTCCAATAGTTTCGGTTAGCTACGACCGAACAGAATTACTTTTGATTGATTTTACTGGTTTGTATGATTGCGGCGAATATTGGCAATGAACACATCTTCTAAAGAAGGTTCGATCACTGCCAGATTTTGGATGGTAAGTTTATTTTTATTAAATACCTTTTTAATTTCTTTTTCCAGCTGTCCGGCATCTTTACCGGTTACATGTACCTGTGAACCGTATAATTCTACTTCTTCCAATTTAATCTGCCCGGATTCTCTGGCGGCTTGCAGGGCTGCAATTGCCTGCCCAGGGTGGGAGGTGGTGAGTTCGATCACTTTGCTTTTAAAGGTGTTTCGTTTGATCTCTTCGGGAGAGCCATAGGCAATAATGTGTCCATCCTGGATAAAAGCCAGGCGGTGGCAGTGTTCGGCTTCGTCCATGTAGTGGGTGGTGACAAACACGGTGACCCCATCTGCAACCAGCCCATAGAGCAAATCCCAAAATGCCCGGCGAGAAACCGGGTCTACCCCGGAGGTAGGTTCGTCTAAAAAGATGACTTCCGGGCGGTGGATGATGGCAACACCCAAAGCCAGCCGCTGGCGCCAGCCGCCAGACAAGTCTTTGGTGCGGGTGTGCTGCTTGCCTTCCAGCCCGGCCATTGCCAGGGTGGTTTCAATCCGCTCGCGTCGTTCGGTGTTTTCCAGCCCGTAGGCAGATGCGTAAAATTCGAGGTTTTGCTGCACGGTCAGGTCGTTGTATAGGCTGAACCGCTGCGACATATAACCAAAGCGGGAACGAATACCCTTCGCGCCTTCTTCTACTTCGGTACCGAGTATTTTGGAACTTCCAGAAGTGGGATTGAGGATACCCAACATCATGCGGATGGTGGTGGTTTTACCGGAGCCGTTCGGCCCTAGAAAACCAAAGATTTCGCCGGGATAGACTTCAAAGCTAACGCCATCTACGGCGGTAAAATCCCCGAACTTTTTCTTCAATTGATCGACTTCAATTACAGGTTGTTGTGCCATCAAATAATCCTAATCGTGTGCGTAGATAGGGCTTGTTAGTTTAACGACCTGCGCACAAAACGCAGGGAGAATGAAATGATCACCACGCCGAGCAGTGCCAGAGGTACCAAGCTGGGCCACAGTAGCTCAATCCCGTTGCCTTTCAACATAATGCCGCGCACAATATTCAACCAGTGGTGGGCGGGAATCAGGTTGGCAAACCACTGCAAAGCCTGGGGCATCGATTCGACCGGGGCGGCATAACCGGTGAACATAAAATCGCCCATCCCCACCAGCATGACCAGCAAAAATGCCTGGTGCTGGGTGCGGGAGACCACTGAGATGACCATCCCCTTACCCAATTCCACGATCAGGTACCCGAAGGCCAGCACCAGCAGCAAAGCCAGCGAACCGCGAATGGGCACCCCGAATACCAGATTGGTCATCGTCAGCATGAGCACAAAGTCTAAAAATCCGATCACGATCACGGGGATGGCTTTGCCGACAATGATTTCGAAAGAAGAGAAGGGCATCACCAGCAGCTGTTCCAGGGTGCCTAATTCTTTTTCGCGGGAGAAGGTGAGGGCGGCAAACAGGAGCACGGTAAATTCCAGCATCAAGCCTAATTCGGCCGGGATGGTGTAGTGTGCCTCGCTGAGCGACTGGTTGAACCACACCCGTAGACTGGGGTCGAAACCGGCAAACTCGGCCGGGTCGAGGTTGAGTTTATCAATCATCACCTGCTGGCCCATCTGGCGCACCACGCCTTCTACTGCCCCTAAGGCTTCTTTGGCGGGAATGCTTTCGGCACCGTTGAGGAACACAGGCAGCACCGGATTGCCATCTATGGCTTTGAGTTCGGCTTCAAATCCGGCGGGAATGATCACTGCAGCGGTGACATCGCCTTTGACCAGTGTGTTTTTAATCTCCTCTTCGTTACTGGCGTAATCTTCCAGTTTGAAGGTGCCGGTGTTTTCCAGGGCGGTGATGATTTGACGGCTGGATGCGCTTTGATCCTGGTCTAAGACCAGCATGGGCAAATTGGTGATCGGGCGGGAAGTTGCCCAACCCACCAGCAGCAGTTCTAATACACCGCCAAAAAGCATGAAGACGGGCAGCCACCAGTCGTTTTTGAGGTGAATAAATTCTTTGATCGATAAGGCAGTAATACGTTTAAACACAGTCTTGCTCCTCTAACCCAGCCGTTTGTTGAAGAACATGGAAGCCAGCAAGGTAAACCCGATCCCAAGCGCCATCAGCATGACCGCATAGGGCCACAAGACATCAAAACCCACCCCGGTAAGGAATACCCCGCGGGTGATGATCCCATAGTGGGTGCCGGGCATACCCAAGGATTCCATGCGCATAATATCGGGCATCGAAACAATGGGGAAAAAGAGGCCGGTGAGGAAGAAGCCGGGGAAGAAGATCAGCAGGAAGGAGAGCGCCAGGGCGGCGGATTGTGTCTTCATGAACACGCCGACCACGATTCCCATGCCCAGGATGGCAAACATAAAGATTGCAGAGAGGGCAAAAAAGGTAAGGAAATTGCCGTGGAACGGTATCTTGAACCAGACGATTGCTACGATAGGGATAAAGATCACATTGAGCATGCCGACCAATAGGTAAGGGAACATCTTGCCCAGCAGCAATTCAGCCCGTTTGATGGGGGTTGCCAGCAGCTGCTCCAGGGTGCCGTGTTCGCTCTCATGGGCAATGGTGAGGGCCACGAGCATGGCGGGCAGGCCCAGCACAATGGAAAGCAGACCGGGCACCAGGTCGTTGCGGGATTTCAGGCTGGGGTTAAACCAGGCGCGCACCCGCAGGTCGATGGGCTGGAGGGTATCCAGGTTCAGGCCGGACTGCTGGATTTGCCCGACCAGCTGCTCGTTGATAAACTCCTCTGCTCGTAAGCCGATATGGTCAACGGCAAACCCGCCGCTTTCCGGCTCGGTGCCGTCAATAATGATCTGCAAATCAGCCCCTTGCATTTTATAAAGCTTATCGGTGAAGTTTGGCCCAATTACCACAGCGGCTTTGATCTCGCCTTTTTCCAGTAAGGTTTCGATCTCGTCCATACTTGCGACGTACTCGTACAGGTCTACGTCATCCCCGGCAGTGATCTGCTGGATGAACAGGCGCGAGGTCTGGCTTTGGTCTTGGTCGAGGACGACGATGGGGACATGTTGGATGTCGACGGTGAGGGCGTAGGCCATGATGAACATTAATAAGGTGGGGGAGAGCAGCACCAAAACCAGCGTGTACCAATCTCGCACGATGTGGTTAATTTCCTTTTTAGTGACTGCCCAGAAATGCCGAAAAGACATTTATTGCTCCAATTTCCTAACCAGTGAAACGAAGGCTTCTTCCATGCGGGGGGCGGCAATGCGGATATCTTTATAGCCAATCCCGGCTTTTTTGACTGCCCGTTGGATTTGCTTGATTTGCTTTTTCGCGTCTTTTACTAGAATATGAAAAGCTTCGCCGTACGTTTGCACTTCTAAAATACCGGGCACATCTTGTAGGGCAGCTTCTACACCGCGCCAATCTTCGGGAAGCAGCACGATCATTTCGCCTGCCATGTTGGCTTTGATCTCCTGCGGCGAAGCGCATTGGATCATGCGGCCTTCATACATCAGCCCGACTGTTGAACAGCGGTCGGCTTCATCCATGTAGGGGGTAGAGACCACGATGGTGGTGCCGTCAGCATGCAGGTCGCCCAGGATGTTCCAAAACTCGCGCCGGGAGATCGGGTCTACTCCGGTGGTGGGTTCGTCTAAAAGCAAGATTTCCGGCTCATGGATCAGGCAGCAGGCCAATGCCAGTTTCTTCTGCATTCCACCAGAGAGCTTATCTGCCCGGCGGCTGCGGAAGTTGGTCAGGTTGGCAAAATCGAGCAGCTTATCCATCCGCCCGGAAAGCTCGGCGGGGGGAACATCGAAAATATCGGCGAAAAAGAGCAGGTTCTCCACCACGGTCAGCTCGGCATACAAACTGAACTGCTGGGCCATGTAGCCAATGTGGGGCTTGACCTGTTCATATTCGGTGCGCAGGTTGTAGCCGCTGACCCAGCCATCCCCTTCGGAGAGGCGCAGCAGACCGGCCAAGGTGCGCAGGGTGGTGGTCTTGCCGGCCCCATCAGGGCCGACCAGGCCAAACAATTCGCCTGCCGGGATGGAGAGGGTTAGACCGCTGACCGCCTCTACTTCTTTATAACGGCGGGTCAGGTTTTCCAGCGAGATGATCTCTCGATCGGAAGTTTCCACAAAAGCCTCTTTCGGTTGCTAGTTCCCCTGCCGGCGCATCAGCCAGAGTACGAATAAGGCAAAAATTGCCGGTTCAAAAATAACGCCCAAATACTGCATCTGGGTTGAGAAATTCATCGCCGGAATCACGAACCAGTCGACCAGCCCAACCACCACGGTGGAGGAGATAGCGGCAACATAATCACCTTGCACGCCTCTGGGGCGTTCGCCTTTGAAAATCTTGTCTGCAAATTGGGCTAACAATGCGCCAACCCCGACCATAACGACGATTAAGATAACAATATCCATGGTGCAACCTCCTAGCCTTTTACGGCAATCCCTGCTAAATAAATTTCCACGCTCTTTTTAATCAAAGAGTCAAATTCCACATTTTTTATGTCATAGGTCCACAGCAAAATAGAGCCTTCCATTACTGCACCTAAGGACATGGCAGCGTCTTTGGCATTCACCGGCCGGAACTCGCCTTCGTCGATTCCCTGTTGGATGATGGGGGTGAGCAAATCCAGGTAGTGGTACATAAAGCCGCGGATAATCTCGCTAACTTTCTTTTTGCGGAAGCTCATCGCCCAAAACTCTAGCAGCACGGGCATAAAGGGGCGCATTTTGAGCAAGTCATCGGCGATCATATCGGTCATTTTGGTGATTTTTTCACTGGCAGAGCCTTCTTGCAATCTCCATTTTTCAACCATTTCAAATTCGCGGTCGAACATGGCGCTTAGAATGGTGCTGACAATTTCTTCCTTCCCCTTGAAATACCAGTAAAGCGCTCCTTTGCTCAAGCCCGACTCTTCGGCAATGTCGTCCATGCGTGCGCCTTCAATCCCTTTGCGAGAGAATACTTTGATGGCGGCTTCGGTGATTTGGCGTTTGCGGTCTTCGCTTACATCGGGTCTGGGGCTCATAGTTTTCCTTTTCGGCGGTGTTGGTCAGGGAGATGTTTTTATAATAAACTGACCGGTCAGTCGGTTATTATTTACATGATAAGACTTATTAGGGGCGGTGTCAAGATCAAGTTTTAATAAAAAAAGAGAATGTAGGGTTATTAAATCTCTACACCTAAGAAAAGGATAATCATTATCTCTAATTGCAAGTTTTAAATGAGTTTAATTTTTTAAACAGATTTCGAGTGATTGGGTTAATTTTTGGATTCCACCTTTTTCAAACAAGTTTACAGTTTGTAGATGTTCTAAGCTTAAGGGTAAATCGCATTCCTCCAACTTTACTGGAATAATGAAAATTTGGTTTTCAGGAATCTCTTTTGCAATTTCAAGGATATGTTTAAATTCTTTCTGTACAAAACCGCGCTTATTAACTGAATTCTGGGACAAACAAATGATTACAGCATCACTTTTTCTAATTGCTTGATTGATTTGTAATTCCCATACTTGCCCTGGTAAGAGATCTTCTTTGTCAAACCAAGGAGTGATGTTCATCCCCCTAAGTTTTTCATATAATGCTCTTGCAAATTTTTCATCTTCTGATGCATAGCATAAGAAGACTTGCAAATTGTGCATATTAGTGTCTCCTATATTTGATGGTCTGATTGCTTTGCGATTAATAAGCTTAGATTGATAGAAAGCAATTTTTCTATTGATTTCTTTTAGTTGAGTATTTATTTGGGCTCGTTTTGATATTCCAATGACTAGACCTTTTTTTTGGTTTTCAAGTAAATCTCTATCATATTTTAAATTTTGGATAATGGATATAATTTTTTTGTCAGACATATTATTTAAAAAGGAATTTTCACATTAGAGGGTCAGAGTTAATTGCTGGTGACATTCGCAAAAATCTCTCCAAAATTTTAGCTGTTTGCCTAGTATTTGCTTCTATATCTAAAAAAACATAAATTAGTTGGGCATTGAAAATAAATAATAAAGAAATACTTCCAAAAGTGGATAATACTACCAAAAATGCTGTAGCCCCTAACAAAAGGCTAGTATTATAAAAATTAATAAAAGACAATAATGAAACAATCACTCCAATAATTATAATAACAATGGATAGGAATCGAAACGCATTAGCGACTTTTTTTATTATGGAATAATTATTTATTCTTGCTGGTGAATAAGTTATTCCGGAATCTGAAATAAAAACTTCATCAGTTTTTATTTCTTCTTCTAGGTTGAATGATATATTTTCTACTTGTGTCTGCTTGGGACGTGTCTTGGTTGTTCGGGATATATTTTTAATTCCAGTTGATGAAATTCCTATATACGGAGAGATGTAACATGTAAAGATTTTTTCTAAAATTTCTATCACTTTCTCATTTTTCCAAATTATGATACTTATGATAATTATGGCTATTCCCGAAAAATAAAACCCTAATATTATTGGATAAAGTATTCTAAAAAAGTCCATTTTTATAGCCTCCCATTTATACGTTGCTGATCATCCCTTATCTGCTTTTTATTATAACGTGAAATACTGGTTGGGTCCTAAAACAAGGGAAAATACTTCTTTAATTATTAGATCGGAAAAGAGAAAATCTATTACGATTAGAAATGCTACATATTTATTAAGTTGGAACAAAAAAGGAGAGCCGCAGCTCTCCTTTTATATCGATTTGCAATTGCATTATGCAGGCAGTTCCCCTTCTTCGTGTTCCTCCAGGGCTTTTTCAATCACAGCTAGCACTTCCTGCATCGCTTTGATCTCGTACTCGGTGAAATTGAGATTGACCGGGTCCCCAGATTTCAGCTCGGACATCGGCTCTAAGTATTCTATGGCAGTCGCTTTCAACTTGGGCTTATTCCCGCCTATACCCCATTCCGCCAGCTTGAGCGCTTCGTTGACCGCTCCTACGCCTTCCTCTGTCAAGCGGAAACTCAGTGAATGCTCTGGCCGCACCTGGATGATCTCCGAAAACATATCTTGAGCCACGGTAACCAGATGGGGATCAATAGTAATTGTCTTTGCCATAGAATCTCCTAACACTACATTGAACTAATTCTCTACAACCGGTACAAAATCAAACTTTGTCACATCCACCAGTCCTAAATCTGAAATTCGTAATTCTGGAATGACTACCAAGGCTAGCAGGCTTAACTGCATGTTGGGGTTGTTCATAGTGCAGCCGCATTTCCTAAATCCCTCTAAAACCGTTTTCGCTTTGGCGGCAACTACTTCGACTGGTTCGTTAGACATCAATCCGGCGATGGGTAATTCTACCATACCCACATTGTCCCCCTCGCACACCACGACCTGCCCGCCATTCGCCTCACCCAGCAGGTTGGCGGCCTGCGCCATCATCGCTTCGTCTGTGCCAACGACCAGCATATGGTGACTGTCGTGCGCCACGGTGGTGGCAATCGCACAGGGTTTGTTGAATCCGAATCCTTGCACCAGGGCAACCTGCACCTCGCCGGTCGCTTGGTGACGTTCTACCAGGGCAATCTTAGCCAGGTCGTTGGCAATATTGGGTTTGATTTCGCCATTTTTTACCTGTACTTCTACTCTGAGATGCTTGGTAGGCGCTTGATTTTCAATCACGCCGATCACGTTAGCGCTTACCTCAGTCTGGTCACCGTCCACACGGAGTACAAAATCACCGGCTTCCAACTGCTTGCCTAATTTGACCGAGTCAGTAGCCCAATCAGGGTATACCATTTGGGGGACTTCTGCTAACAGCTCGCCGTTTTGGGCGGCCAGCTGCCCTCTGGCGTAGACTGTTTCAACTTCAAATGCGGCCAGGTCATCGACCAGCAGAATATCCGCATACCGGCCGGGAGCGATCATACCCAGTTCGCGGTCTACCCGGAAATGTTCGGCAGTGTTGAGGGTGGCCATCTGAACGGCCTGGATGGGAGGAAGCCCCTGGGCAATCGCATGGCGCACGACGCGATCCATGTGCCCATCCTGCACAAGTGTCTCGGAGTGCGAGTCGTCGGTGCATAAAATAAAGTGCCGCGGGTCCAGTCCATCATCAATCACGGCGCGCACCTGGGTGGCGACATCGTGCCAGGCAGAACCTAGACGCAGCATGGCTTTCATCCCCTGCCGCACTCTGGCAATAGCGTCTTGCTTGCGGGTGCCTTCGTGGTCATCTTCCGGCCCGCCGGCGGCATACCCGTGGAAAGGCAGTCCCAAATCAGGTGAGGCATAATGCCCGCCGATCACCTTGTTCGCCAGCTGGGTTTCGGCCATCTCGGCCAGCATTTTCTCGTCCCCGTTGAACACGCCGGGGAAGTTCATCATCTCGCCCAACCCGATGATCCCCGGCCAAGTCATCGCTTCGGCAACTTCTTCTGGGCCGATGCTGGCGCCGGGGGTTTCCAGGCCAGGGGCGGAGGGCACACAGGAGGGCATCTGCACCCATACGTGGATGGGCATGGTTTCCGCTTCGTCGACCATCAGGCGGACACCTTTCAGACCGAGTACATTGGCAATTTCGTGCGGGTCGATGAACATACCGGTGGTGCCGTGGGGCACCACCGCGCGCACAAACTCGCCAACGGTGATCATCCCCGATTCAACATGCATGTGGGCATCCAGCAGTCCCGGTACCAGGAACTTGCCAGCAGCATCAATGATCTCAGTATCTTCGCCAACAAACCCTTCTACCGGAGGGCCGACATAGGCAATCTTCTCACCGTAAATAGCAACCGTTGTGTCCGGGATGATCTCGCCAGACTGCACGCTGACCCACTGCCCATTGACGATTACTTTGCTGGCGGCTTTGCGGCCCATAGCCACATCGACCAGATCTTTTCTGTCTGCTGTCCACATATTTGTGTTCATAATTTGCTCCTGATATGTTAAGGGGAATTCCGTTTTTATCATTATACCCGGCTTGAGAGGTTCGCCGGGTGGTCGGTTGGGATATTGTTCTGTGCCATTAAATCCCCAATCTATTGTAGGGGTCAGGCCTGCCTGACCCGCTTGCAGAGTTATTTTATAAGCAACCTTTTCTGACATCAAAGTACACATATCGCCAATACATTTTTGCGGGCTTCCCAGGGGAAGCCCCTACGGGTAAACCACTCAAGCTTATGTAGCGGCGAGGTTTCCTCGCCGGTTTTTACATGATGCTGTGATTGGCTTGCTGTACCTGCGCCTCCATCCGGCACAATGCAGCAATGTGTCCATGCAACCTCCCCATTATGGGAAGGTGAAAGGGTGTATTGTCTTTCCAGGTGATAATTTGGTGGAGCAAAGAAAAATAAAGCCTGATTTTAGATCAAGTTAGCTGTTAGTCAAAAAATCTATAGATATTGAAGCCAGCATTTCCTTGCAGGTAGATTGGTGGAATACAAAAAACCTCCCAGGCTAGCCGGGAGGCAGATTGACAAATGATGAGCCACAGCGACCTATAAACCGGTCTCCACGGCAGCAGATTTCTTTTTCTTCTTTTTCTTTTCTTGGGAGAGTGCCACGGCGTTCTTCAGGCGAATGGCGCTGATGCGGCTGAGGAAATAAATCTTGTTGCGCAGCTCTTCGGCATAATTACGCACTAAATCGCGGTCTTCCACATCGCCGCTCAACCAAAGCGGCTGCCCAAAGGTGATCCCATAGCGACCTTTGATATAGAAACGGGATTCAACTCTTTCCCCGCCAACTTCCAAATGTTTGAACATAATCCCATTGATGGGCAGATATAGCCCAACCGGGATGAGGGGGGCACCGGTTTGCAGTGCCATCCGCACTGCGCCGGTCTTGAGCGGGTTTACTGCAATGCCATATTCCAAATCGCTGAGTGCGCCTTCGGGGAAAATGCCAATATTTTCACCGTTCTCCAGCGCCTGAATGCCCATGTCCAGGGCGTTGCGCCCGGCTTTTTTATCCACCGGGATATGCCCGGATGTGCGGATCAGGCGGCCGATGAGAAATTTCTTGAAGATATCGGCGTTCACCATCATGCGGGTGCGTTCTGGCAGCACCGAGAGCATGTGGAAGGGGTCGGTCGTGGTGGGGTGGTTGACGGCAAAAATCTTGGGGCCGTTGGGAATTGGCCCGCTCCACTGCACATCTATTTCCATGCGTTTTTTGGTGAAGCGGTTTAGGGCGGCCACCCCTAACCAATAGTTGATCAGCTCGCGGATATGTTTGAACTGCGTTTCTGTGGACCAGCGGCGGTCTTTGTCTCTTTGCATGTGGAATGCTTTCATTTTATGCACCTTCCTTGCGTGTGGGGGCTGAGGATAAGTGGTTGATGTTGAATTGCTCAAACTTTGAAAGCAAAGGAAAACGGATCGCTGCGGTAGTGAAAGGATAATGCTATGTAGTTACCATTTGCTCTCAAACCGCCAGGAAATGCCTTGTGACAAAATTTTGAAAAAGACCTACCTCACGGTTGTTTTGCCCTAAACAGGTTCAGCAGAATGACTTTCGGTTTCATTAAACAAAGATACGCTTTGTTTGATCTGCTTTCTGCCAGGGAGAAACAATTTTTGAAGTATACACTATCTTTAACGTCAAAAACAGGAAAAAGTTGCACAATTAATCTGTTTTTTACTTGAGCTTTCCAGATTGAAAGCACACTTTATGCATTTCCCCCAATCAAAATTGGTGTACTGGATCGCTGGTTAGCGCTGTGGCGCGGGGTGCTGGGTGATGAATGAGAGCATTTCTTGGGCCAGGTCTGTGGGACGCTCAACATGAATGTCGTGGGCAGTGTGCTCAAACCAGACTACTTTGGCCTCTGGGATCATTGCAGCGGCAGCGCTTACCTGCACCTTTTTCTGCTCGGCCCAGGCGCTGCCATCCAGCGCCACGCAAATTAAAACCGGCTCATTTAGCCGAGGATATAGATCAGGTGTGGGCTGCTCGTACATCGCCCGCAAGATTTTCATGTGGTTATCGATGCTCAGGCGGCGGCGCACGGTGCCATCTGGCAAAGTTTCCATATTTTCCAGGGTGGCTTCGATCCCGGCGGGTGCCCAAAGGGGGTGGCTGTCGGCAATCCCTTTTTCCAGCAGTTGGCGGGGCAGGCCGTCCAGTTCTGGCGGGCGTAATTCCTTTGAAATCTGCTCCCAGGTGCCGCGGCCGTTGAGGTGCAGAAAGCCGCCATCCACAAAGATCAACTGCTCGGCGGCATGCGGGTAGCGCACGCCAAAATCTAACAGCACATTGCCGCCCCAGGATTGCCCGGCAATTACCAGCCGCTCAAACCCCAATACCTGAATCAACTGGTACAAATCGCCGGAGATGGTTTCGAAATCGTAGCCGTGATCGGGCTTGTCGCTCAAGCCGTGGCCGCGCTGGTCTACTGCTACCGCCCGGTACCCGGCTGCATTGAGTTGTTCGGCAACCATGTCCCAGGTGCGGGCATTGCTGGAAAGGCCATGCACCAGCAAAAAAAAGGGCGCGTCTGTTTTGGGAGCGGCAGGCTGCCAATCTCGGATATGCAGCGAAAGGTCTTTCAGGGGGACCATGCGGTCTGTAACCATGTGTTTATTCCTCAATGCGGGATAGTTCTGGGCCTTGCGGGGTGTCCATCACATCCCAGCCGAGTGCCTGGATTTGATGGCGCAGTTGGTCGGCCTTGCCCCAGTCTTTTTCCTCGCGGGCCTGGCTGCGGGTTTCCACAATTGCCAGCACGTTGTCTGGGGGTGTTTCAACGGTCTGTGCGGCCTGGCGGCGGGCTTGCTGTGCTTCCAGCGCCATTTGCCATATCTCTGGTTTGATCCCTTCTCCTGACGTGGGGATGTGTAGTGTACCCAACAAATCAAGCGAGAAAGTTTCACCACTTGCGAAGGTTTGATCTTGGTCGCCCTGAACAACGTGGACGGTGCCGTTGCCCATTACCCGGCAGTGTTTTTCGGCAAAGTCGACTACCAACGAGGTGTGGTCGTCAATTCCGACAAAAATTTCATTCGCGGGCAGCATGGCGCGCAAAGCTTCGAAACGCGATTCGCCGATGTAGCAGTGGCTGGTGTCGAGTTCATCGCCGCCATCGTTGTTGTTCCAGTGCGGCACAATTGAGACCGGTAAACCGTAAAGGCCGAACAAATCGAGGCCGGATTTCCAATGTAAGTCTTCCCCTACCTTATATATCTCGTAGACCGGGATGGTGTTGCGGCCAAATGCAAGGGTGGCGGCGCTGGCGAGGAAGATGGTGGCGCCTAACCGGTGGCGGGCTTTCAGCATTTCGAACGCCAAACTGTCTTTGAGCTGGCGCACGGCAAATGTCGGGCTGCCCGGCCCCAATAGGATTTCGTCCCCTTCTAAGATAGGGGTGACGATTTCCAGGTTATCTGGGCTGAGGTCGGTGCCTTTTTTGCGGGCAGGTACCTGGATAAATTCTGGTGCATAGTTTTGTAAGCGGACTTCTAAAAAGTCTTTGATTTTTCCGGCAACGCGGTCGGCGTTGAGTTCAAACCCGGCAGGTGTTTCCAGCAGCACGATCTTGGGCGGCTGGGGTAACCGGGATGCAACATATTCATGCGTTTTGCCGCTGGAAGGCAGGGTCTCTCCTGATCCGAGCAGCACCAATAAACCGGGAGTGTTCGTTGGTTCTCCCATACTTCACCTTTCCTATTCCAATTTTATAAAATTGGCTTTCCCAAACCCCTCTTTGGGGTAGTAATGTTTCCTTTAATAATAAGATATATTCTATCTAATTTTACTTATAACTATTAGACCACACCAGACCCGGATTTTTTACGCCTATATGGTAAATAATTTATTGTAACAAATCACCATCATATGTGACTCTGTAGCGGCGAGGTCACCTCGCCAGTTTATGCATGATGTTGGGATTCGCTTGCTGTGCCTGCCCCTCCGTCCAGCGTCAATCAATGACGTGTCTATGAAACCTCCCCATTATGGGAAGGCGAGAGGGTGAATTGACTTTCAAGAAAACTAGTCCGGTGGGGCTGAGAAAAAGGCCGTTCTCTAGAACTCTTTGAATTAAAACTATCCAATCTGGTGTAGGGGCAGGCCTGCCTGACCCGTTTTAAACTCAATATAATAAGTATCATTTGCTGATCTCAAAACATACTTATTGCCAGTGTTTATTTGCGAGCATCCCATAGGACGCTCCTACAATAGATTGCTCAAGCTCATGTAGCGGCGAGGTCTCCTCGCCGACGAAAGCATAATGCTGTGATTCGCTTGCTGTGCCTGCCCCTCCATCCAGCGCCACTTAATAATGTGTCTATGCAACTTCCCCATGATGGGGAGATGAGAGGGTGGATTGACTTTCAAGAAAACTGGTCTGGTGGGCCGGAGAAAAGATAGTTCTTAATTAAAACTATCCAATCTGATGTAGGGGTCAGGCCTGCCTTACCCGCTGGCAGAGTTGTTTATATCCACATACTTTGCTGATCTCAAAACATACTTATTGCCGGTGTTTATTTGCATGCGTCCCAGAGGACGCTCCTACAATAGATTACACTGCTTTTGTAGCGGCGAGGTCACCTCGCCGATCTACGCATTATGTTGCGATTAGCTTGCTGTGCCTGACCTTCCGTCCGGCATACTGCAAAAGTATCCAGCAAGAGGGGTAAATTAATAGCCGGTTATTGAGCAATGATCATGCGTGCATCCAACGCCAGACTGCCTTCTCCTTCGTACAGTACCCGCAGGGGGTTGATGTCCAGCTCTGCAATTTCGGGGAAGTCGGTGAGCAGCTGCGAGAGGCGCAATAAGGCTTCAATCACCGAGTCGATATCCAGCGCTTTGCTGCCGCGCGCCCCGTACAAAATTTGAGAACCGCGCAAACCGTTCAACATACTTTTGGCTTCCGTGCGGGTAATTGGGGCGACGCGCACGGCGGTTTCTTCGATGATCTCGACAAAGATGCCGCCCAACCCGACCAAAACTACCGGACCAAACTGCGGGTCTTGCCTGCCGCCTAAGATCAACTCGCTGCCGCCGGTGACCATCGGCTGCACCATCACGCCGTCGAGGTGTTCGTCCGGGTATACCTGCCGGATGCGGGACATCATATCTTCAAAGCCCTGCACCACCGCCGGGCCGTTGCGCAGGTTGAGCTGTACCCCGCCGACATCGGACTTATGCGAAATCTGGTCGGCAATGATCTTGATCGCCACCGGGTAGCCGATCTCTTCGGCGGCGGCTTCAACTTCTTCCACGTTGTGTGCCACCCGGCTGGGGACCGTCGGGATGCCGTAATGTTCCAGCACTTCAATCGCCTCGGAGAGCAGCAGGTCGCGTTGTTCGCTCTGGGCGGTTTGCACCAATTTCTTTACCGCCGCTTTGTCCACCTCGAAAACCGGGGGCTTTTCGGGGCTTGCCAGCCGCTGGCTGATGCAGTGGTGGTAATAGTTGATCTCCAGGCCGCGGATCGTTTCGACCACCTGGGTGAAGATAGGGAAGTTATACTGCTGTTTTAGGCTGGTGACTTCATCGGAAGAAGTGGAAATGTAAAAGGCAACCGGTTTTTTGTATTTCTCCACCATTTGCATGATGTGCTCCAGCAGTTCCCGGCTGGCTTCGTTCTCGGTGGCCGAGATGGCAGTATGCAGAAAGACGACCCCGTCCACGCTGTCGAGCTGCAAAGTGCGCTCTACGATCTCGGCATATACATTCAAGTCGAACAGGTCGCCCAGGTCGAGCGGGTTGGTCAGCTTGATCACCGAGGCGCGGAAATGCTTTTCTACTTCCCGCAGGAAGGATTCGGGGAAGGGGGCAAGGTTAAAGCCGGTTAGTTCGCAGGCATCGGCGGCCAACACGGCGTGCCCGCCAGAGCGGGAGATGATCGCCAGGTTTTTGCCCTTCATGGGAGGGAGTTCGAGCGATTTGAGGTTGTTGCCCAGGGTGGTGGCATCGTGGATGCGGATGATCCCGGCTTGATGGAAAGCGGCATCGACCACTTTATCATCGCTGGCAAGGGAAGCGGTATGCGACATGGCAATGTTTTTGCCCAGCTTGCCGATGTTGGATTTGAACGCCAAAATCGGCTTTTTGGAGGTGCGGGCAATGTCCATCAACCGCCGCCCGTCGCGGATCGATTCCAGGTAGAGGAAGATCAGGCCGGTTTGCTCATCTTCCACCATATATTCTAAAAAGTCTTCGGCGCTGATGTTGAGCATATTGCCCACCGAGACGAATTTATCCATCCCCACGCCTTCATTTGCCATCAGGTTCAGGGCGCTCATGCCAACCCCGCCGCTCTGCGTGATGATCGATACATCCCCGCTTTTCACAAATTTGCGCAGGCGAGGGAAGGGCACACAAAAGCCGTTTTCGATGTTGATTGCCCCGATGCAGTTCGGGCCGACAAAGCGGATGCCGTATTGCTCGGCCACCCGCACCATTTCTTGCTCGATCTTGACCCCTTCTTCGCCGTATTCTCTAAAACCGGCGGTTTCGATGATCGCCCAGCGGATGCCTTTTTTACCGCATTCCTCTAAAATGCCGGGGACAGTGTGCGCAGGGGTCATGATGACCGCCAGATCGACGATATCGGGGATGTCGGAAACGGAGGGGTAAATGCGGCGGGTTTCGATGGTGCCGCCGCTGGGGCCCACAGCATAGACCACGCCGGTAAAGCCGTATTCCACCAGGTTGCCGACAATGTTTCGTCCCAGGTTATCGGGTTTGGCCGATACACCAATCACGGCGACACTGTTGGGGTAAAAAACTTCTCGCATGTGTGTTACTCCTAGGGGGTAATTTGAGGTTCGCTAATCTTTTTATACCATCATTCGGACAAACTTGCTGAAAATCGTGGAAATAGGCGGGGGAGTAAGGTGGTGATGGTTGAAATTTCTTGATACCCTCCTCTGTCGGAAAAAATATTTTTTCCGACAGCTTCTCCCTATAAGGAAGAAGAATTGTAGATCGCAACATAGAGGTTTATCTTTATATTGCAGAACTCAATTTGTTTACACAATAGTATAGTTATCAAAACAACCAACTATAAAACTATAAAACTAACCAACTATTTATCCTCATAGATAGTGATATTACCGTGGGACGCGACCCAAAGTAGAATCACACGTATTAGAAAGTGATAACGAAAGGAAAAAATGAAATGGCGAGAACCGACCAACTCTTAGCAAATAAATTTGTATGCCGGCACTGTGAGCATGAAGGTGGGCATGTGCAGCGGTTGGCAATGTCCGGCACGGGGTTATCCCGTTTGCTGGAAATCCAGGCGCACCGGTATGCGTTTGTCTCCTGCCCCAACTGCGGCTACACCGAGGTGTTCAACCTGCGTACCCTGGAGGGCAAAGACAACCTGGGCAGCTTCTTAGAAGTGCTGTTCATGGATTAGTTTCCACTCATAGTGTTTAACCTAAAACGCCAGAGCATTTTGTCCTGGCGTTTTACTTTTATACTTGTAAACTGAGTTTACGCGTTATAGCTTGTCGCAGTAGTATCGCCGCCTTCCCCGGTCCAGTCGGTGTGGAAGAACTCGCCGCGCGGTTTGTCTACCCGTTCGTAGGTGTGAGCGCCAAAGTAGTCGCGCTGTGCCTGGATCAGGTTGGCAGGCAGCCGCTCAAGGCGGTAGCCGTCGTAAAAGGCCAGGGCGCTGGATAAAGCCGGCACGGGGATACCGTGCATGACAGCCTGCGCCACCACCCGCCGCCAGGATGCCTGAGCATTTTCTACGGCCTGCGCAAAGTAGGGGGCTAGCAGCAGGTTGGTCAGGTTGGGGTTATTTTCGTAGGCTTCTTTGATCTTGCCGAGGAACACGGAGCGGATGATACAGCCTTCCCGCCACATCATGGCAATCCCGCCATAATCCAAATCCCAGTCATATTCTTTGGCCGCGTTGCGCAGCATCATATAGCCCTGGGCGTAGGAGACGATCTTGGCGGCGTACAGCGCTTCTTGAATATCATTGATGAAGGCTTGTTGGTCGCCGCTGAAACTGGTGTCGGGGCCGGTAAGCACTTTAGATGCTTCCACACGTTCTTCTTTCAGCGCAGAGAGCGACCGTGCCAGTACGGCCTCGGCAATCAGGGTGAGGGGAATACCCTGGTTGAGGGCGTTGATCGCCGTCCAGCGGCCGGTGCCTTTTTGCCCGGCAGTGTCTAAAATCTTTTCGGGTAAAGGCTGTCCGTCTGCATCTTTGGTTTGCAAGATGTCGCTGGTGATCTCGACCAGATAGGAATCGAGTTTGCCTTCGTCCCACTCGGCAAATACACTGCTCATCTGCTCGTAAGACAGGCCGAGGACATTTTTCAGCAGGTGATAGGCTTCGCTGATCAACTGCATGTCGCCGTATTCAATCCCGTTGTGCACCATCTTGACGAAGTGCCCGGCGCCATCGGAACCGACCCAGTCGCAGCAGGGGGTGCCGTCGTCCACTTTGGCGGCAATGCTCTGCAAAATATCTTTGACATGCGGCCATGCTTCGGGGGAACCACCGGGCATGATGGATGGCCCGTGGCGGGCGCCTTCTTCGCCGCCGGAAACGCCGGTACCGATGAAGAGGAAGCCTTTTTCTTCCAGCTCTTTGGTGCGGCGGATGGTGTCTTCGTAATTGGAGTTGCCGCCATCGATGATGATGTCGCCTTTGTCCAGGAGGGGGAGCAAATCGGCAATCACATAATCCACCGGAGCACCGGCTTTGACCATCAGCATCACTTTGCGGGGGCTGGAGAGCATGCCCACCAGTTCTTCGAGGGTTTCAGCGCCGACAATCTCTTTGTCCGCTGCTTCACCCTGGATAAATTCTTCCATCGTGCTGGTGGTGCGGTTATAAACAGCCACTTTAAAGCCGTGGTCGGCCATATTCAATACCAGGTTTTGGCCCATTACGGCCAACCCGATCAATCCGATATCTGCGTTTTTCGTCATTGAGTCTCCTTCTACATACATTAATAAAGACACTACCATTTTATCACCAGTAGGGGTCAAGGTATGGACGTGCCGGGAGGGGGGAGGCTTACGTGGGAAGATGTTTTGCTGGGCTTTTGGAATGCGTTGAAAAATGTGTGTTTTGAGGCGGGGAACGCTCGCTTAGCAAAAGTTACCTATCTACCCGTAGGGGCTTCGCCTGGGAAGCCCGGAAATGAAGTGTTGGGGATATGTATGTTTTGAAGTCGGCAAGGGGAGTGATTAGATTGGTTCTGCAAACGGGTCAGGCAGGCCTGACCCCTACAATAGATTAGATGGTTCTAGAAAACGATCTTTTTATGTGCCCCACCGGATCAGCTTTCTTTGAACGCAATACACCCGCTCACATCCCCACTAAGGGTAGGTTGCATAGACGCATTATTGCATTTTGCTTGATGGAGGGGGTAAAAAACACAACCATCTATTATTCCTTCCCAAAGTAAACAGCCCTACACAACCGTAGCGGAGGGGTTTCCCCGCCCAAAACACTGACTAGAAAGACTTTCGTTTTTTTCTTTGCCCCACCAGACCAATGTCCTCGATATCTATACACCCTTTATGGGGAGGTAACATAGCCTCATTGCTGCATTGTGCCGGATGGAGGCGCAGGTACAGCAAGCCAATCGCAACATCATGCATAGACTGGCGAGGAGACCTCGCCTCTACAAGAGGATGGGTGATCTACAGGTAGGGGCTTCGCCTGGGAAGCCCGGAAATGAAGTGTTGGGGATATGTATGTTTTGAAGTCGGCAAGGTGAGTGATTAGATTAGTTCTGCAAGCGAGTCAGGCAGGCCTGCCCCCTACAATAGAATGGGGTGTTTTTTTTGGTGGGGAGATAATTGCTGACATATTTGAGGGATTGAAGAGGCGAAAAACAAACCAACTACCCAACTACTCAACAACTAAACAACTCAACTAATAAACTATTCCCTAATTTGCTATAATTGCCCGAATGAATGACGCATTAGCAAAAATAGGAGAGAACCATTGAGCGAGAAAACACGCATCTGCTTTGTATGCCTGGGTAACATCATCCGCAGCCCGTTGGGGGAGCACATTTTCAAACAATTGGCCGAGCAGACCGGGGTGGCGGATAAGTACGAAGTCGATTCTGCCGGCACTTCCGCTTACCACATCGGCGAGTCCCCCGATTCGCGCATGCGAAAAGTAGCAGCCGGGCATGGTTTCCAATACGATGGCAGCGCCCGCCAGTTCCGCCAGGCAGACTTTGACGCCTTCGACCTGATTATCCCGATGGATACCAGCAACCTGACCAACCTTCAGCGGTTGGCGCGCACTGAAGCGGACAAAGCCAAACTGTACACCATGCGCACCTTTGACCCCGACGGCAAACCGACAGACGGCGTGCCAGACCCCTATTATGGCGGGATTGACGGTTTTGAGGTTACTTTTGAGATTGTGCGGCGTTCGTGCCAGGGGCTGCTGGGTGCACTGGAGAATGGAGCGCTGGAGATTTGATCCCGCAAGCGGTTCGTGATTGGCTGGCAGCTGAAGGATTTGGTGAAGTTGCATCTTCGCAGGGGGTAGGGGGCGGCTGCATCAATAACGGCACCCGACTGATGACCAGTTCGGGACGCAGCTTTTTCCTCAAGACGAATACCAGCTGCCCGCCGGATATGTTTACCCAAGAAGTTGCCGGGCTGCGCGCCCTGGCAGTGGCAGACGGCCCGCGCGTGCCGACACCTTACCTGCATGGGGAGACATTTTTGCTGCAAGAAGACCTGGCCCCGGCCAGCCCACAGCGCTATTACTGGGAGACTTTTGGCCGTCAGATGGCGGCTTTGCACAACCACACACACGAAAAGTTTGGATTTGACGCCGATAATTACATCGGCAGCACGCCCCAGCCAAACACCTGGACAGAGGACGGCTACCAGTTTTATGCCCGACACCGTTTTGGCTACCAGGCCGAATTGGCTGCCCGCAAACGACTGCTGACCAGGGAGGAAGTCGACCGGGTGGCGGCACTGGCCGTGCGGCTGCCGGAATTGGTGCCCGACCAACCGGCCTCGATCCTGCATGGGGATTTGTGGAGCGGCAACAGCATTGCCGACCAGGATGGCAACCCGGCGATCATCGACCCGGCGGCGTACTACGGCTGGGCAGAAGCAGACCTGGCGATGATGACCCTGTTTGGCAGCCCCGGCGGCGCCTTTTGGGCAGCGTATAACGAAGTCCGGCCGTTGGCTTCTGGATGGCAGGAACGTTTTCCATTGTATAATCTCTACCACGTGCTCAACCACCTCAACCTGTTTGGGCGCGGATACTATCATCAAGCAGTCAGCATCTTAAATAGATACCGCTGACGGGAGCATGCATGTCTGAATTTGGTTACATAGGCGTTTTTGAACTGATCTTTATATTTTTGATTGTGTTTTTGGTGGTGGGGCCGCGCAATATCATCCGGGGGTATCGGGCGATCAAGGAATGGGTGCAGAATGGGTTCAAGCGGGTGAGGAAGAGCGAGTCGGTAAAAAAGACTGAGAACATGGCAAAAGGGATTGGTCGAGGATTGGGGAACGTCGTTTCTTATTATCGGAATCGGGATAAGAAGAAGTAAACTTTGCCGTTGTGAACGGTACAAAAAGGCAGGGGGAGAAGTTTTTAGCCGGTGATTTACCGGTGCGGCTGGAATAGAAAAGAAAAGTCGTGAAAAATTCCACAGTGTTCTTGACATCTATGGTAAATTGTCGTATATTGTACGATATCGTACAATATCGTACAATATTGTGAGAGAAGTAACTATGTCGCTTAAAAGTGTAGCTATAGAAATGCGCTCGCTTAGTCATCTGATTATGCGATATTTTGACCGCTCTTCGAACAAGAAAAGCGTGCAAAATATCACCGGCGCGAATGGTTGGATTATTGGCTATATTGCAGAAAATGAAGACCGGGATGTATTTCAACGAGATTTGGAAGAGGAGTTTGGCGTCACCCGGTCAACCGCTTCGAGCGTGGTCAACCTGATGGTAGAAAAAGGTCTGATTGAGCGGCAGAGCGTACCGTACGATGCACGTTTGAGAAAGCTGTCCCTTACCGACAGGTCATTGGAAATTTCAAAATTAATGGTTGAGGACGTCAAAAAATTAGAGGAAAAATTAACAAAAGGATTTTCGGAAGAAGAATTGCAATTATTGTTATCTTTTTTTGATCGTATGAAGACCAATATGGCATAAACCTTCAGCGGCTGTTTTAAATTTTCTTCTCTATTAATCGTATATATAGATCACATAACAACTGCCAATTAGCTAGTTGGCAGTTTTATGAATACATTGCAAAGAGGTAAACGTTCCATGATCATAAAAACGCTTGCGCGAAGCATCAGAGAATTCAAGAAGCATTCCATCCTCGCTCCTTTATATGTTTCGGGCGAAATTGTGATGGAAGTATTGATCCCGCTCTTAATGGCGAAACTGATCGATTCTGGAATCGATCAAGGGGATATGGGTTTCACCGTTCGGATGGGGATCTTTCTATTTGTTGCTGCCTCCATCTCTCTGGCCTTTGGCGCGCTATCTGGCCGGAGCGCGGCAATCGCTTCTGCCGGGTTTGCCAAAAACCTGCGCAAAGACATGTATTACAACGTGCAGAATTTCTCCTTCTCCAACATTGATAAATTCTCCACCGCCAGCATCATCACCCGGCTGACCACCGACGTCAGTAATGTGCAGATGGCTTTTCAAATGCTGATCCGTCTGGCTGTGCGCGCCCCTGTAATGATGATTTTTGCATTGGTGGCGGCTTTTAGCATTGATGCAAAACTGTCTTTGATCTATATTTTGGCGATCCCGATTCTTGCGCTGGGTTTGTACTTCATTATGACCAACGTGCATCCTATCTTTATGCGCGTGTTCAAAGCCTATGACAAGCTCAACAATATTGTGCAGGAGAATTTGCACGGTATCCGCGTGGTGAAGTCATTTGTACGGGAAGATTATGAGGAAAAGAAGTTCAATGACATCTCTTTGCTGGTTTTTGAAGACTTTTCCAAAGCAGAAAGAATACTGGCTTTCAACATGCCGTTGGTGCAGTTCTGCTTGTACGGTTCCATGCTGCTGATTTCTTGGTTCGGTGCCAGGGCGATCGTGGCTACCGGTGGTAACCCTGATCTAGGTCTCAGCACCGGCGAACTAATCAGTTTGATCTCCTATGCGGGGCAAATCTTGTTCAGCTTGATGATGGCTTCCATGGTGGTGGTCATGCTCACCATTTCTCGTGCATCCGCCGAAAGAATTGTGGAAGTGCTGGATGAAAAGAGCGACCTGGCCAATCCCGAAAACCCGGTGACGGTGGTCAAGGACGGCAGCATCAAATTTGATGATCTGTGCTTCAGCTACGCCAAATCGGCCGAGAAACTTGTCTTAGACCATATCAATTTGACGATTGAATCGGGTGAGACGGTCGGTATTTTGGGCGTGACCGGTTCCTCCAAAACCAGCATGGTACAGCTCATTCCTCGTTTGTACGATGTGACTGCCGGCAAGCTGGAGGTAGGCGGCGTGGACGTGCGCGATTACGATATCGAGTCGTTGCGCAATGAGGTTGCCATGGTGCTGCAAAAGAATGAATTGTTCTCCGGCACGATCAAAGATAACCTGCGGTGGGGTAATGAAGATGCCACCGATGAAGAATTGAAGCATGCCTGTGAATTGGCCCAGGCGGACAGCTTTATTATGAGCTTCCCGAAGGGATACGACACCTATATTGAGCAGGGCGGTACCAATGTTTCGGGCGGGCAAAAACAAAGATTGACGATTGCGCGGGCTTTGTTGAAGAAACCAAAGATTTTGATACTGGATGATTCCACCAGCGCAGTAGATACAAAAACAGATGCACGTATTCGCCAGGCTTTCAACAGTGAGATTCCTGACACCACCAAATTGATCGTTGCCCAGCGGGTTGCCTCGGTGCAGGATGCCGATAAGATCATCGTGCTGGAAGCAGGTAAGGTGATTGCCATGGGGTCTCATGACGAGCTTTTAGAGAACAGCCCAGTTTACAAAGAAGTCTACGAATCACAGGTCAAAGGAAGTCAGAACAATGGATAATAAAAAGCTCTCGCGAAAAGATGGCGAATTCCCGCCGGAGGATCAGAAATTCCCACCAGATGGCGGCAAGTTCTCCCCTGACGACAAAAAGTTTCCGCCCGAAGGCGGCGACTTTCCACCGCCCCCTGATGGAAAAGGTTTCCCGCCGGATGGCGAAGGTTTCAAACCCATGCCGCCCAAGTTTTCCCCGGAGACCCTCAAGAGATTGTTTTCTTATGTCTGGCATTATAAGCTCAGGCTGATCATCGTTATTCTGGGTATTCTTGCCGGCACGGGCGCAAATGTGGCCTCCTCCTTGTTTTTACGCGTGCTGATCGATGATTACATTTCTCCGCTGCTTCTCCAGGCCGTGCCAGATTTTTCGGGCTTGTACAGAGCAATTTTGATCATGGGCGCAATTTATATGACCGGTGTGCTGTCAACGCTGTTCTATAATCGGTTGATGGTTGTGATTGCCCAGGGCGTGCTGAAAAGGATCCGCGATGAGATGTTCTCTCATATGCAGACCCTGCCGATCAAATACTTCGATACCCATTCGCACGGGGATTTGATGAGCCATTTCACCAATGACGTAGATACCCTGCGGATGATGATCACCCAGAGCTTGCCGCAAATTTTGTCATCAATAATTACACTGGTGACGGTGTTCTTCTCGATGATCTCACTCAGTTTGTGGCTGACGCTGATCGTGTTGGTCTTTGTGTTCTTGATGTTGCAGGTGAGCGGCAAAATTGTTGGCCGCAGCCGGCACTTTTTCATCAAGCAGCAGATGTCCTTGGGAGCAGTCAACGGCTACATTGAAGAGATGATCAATGGCCAGAAGGTGATCAAAGTTTTCTGCCACGAGGAAAAAGCCAAAGAAGGCTTTGATGCCAAGAATCAAGAACTGTTTGATAATGCCTCAGAAGCCAATGTCTTCACCAATATTCTCATGCCGATTATGAGCAACCTGGGCTATGTGTTGTACATTGTCCTGGCGGTTGCGGGCGGGGCGATGGCGATTGCCGGGGTGACAAACTGGCGGGTAGGTGTGGCGAATATCCTCACATTGGGGATGATCGCTTCCTTCTTGCAGCTCTCCCGCACCTTCGTGATGCCGATTGGGATGGTTTCCCAGCAGTTCACCGGGATTGTGATGGCATTGGCTGGTGCAGAGCGTATCTTTACCCTGATGGATGAGATCAGCGAAGAAGATGATGGCACGATCACCCTGGTCAACGCCAAATTTGAAGATGGTGTTCTGGTAGAAACCGCAGAGAATACCGGGCTGTGGGCCTGGAAGCAAATTCAGGAAGACGGCAGTGTGTCGTACACCGAACTAAAAGGCGATGTGCGCTTCAATAAGGTGGACTTTGGGTACGAGGAAGGTAAACACGTGCTGCACAAGATCACTTTGTTTGCCAAGCCTGGGCAAAAGGTAGCCCTGGTTGGGGCCACCGGTGCGGGCAAAACCACGATCACCAACCTGATCAACAGCTTCTATGACTTGGCAGAAGGCACGATCCACTATGACGGCATCGATATTAAAGAGATCACAAAAGGCGACTTACGCCGCTCTTTGGGCATGGTGCTGCAAGATGTAGATCTGTTCACCGGTACCGTGATGGACAACATCCGCTACGGCAACCTGGACGCCACGGACGAAGAATGTATTGAAGCGGCCAAACTGGCGAACGCCGACAGCTTTATCCGCATGCTCCCCGAAGGCTACCAGACCGTATTGACCGGCGATGGCAGCGGTTTATCGCAAGGGCAGCGGCAATTGCTTTCGATTGCCCGTGCCGCAGTAGCAGACCCGCCCGTCATGATCCTGGATGAGGCCACCTCTTCGATTGATACCCACACCGAAGCGATTGTGCAGCGCGGGATGGATGCGCTGATGAATAACCGCACCGTGTTTGTGATTGCCCACCGTCTTTCTACGGTGCAGAACGCCAATGTGATCATGGTCTTGGAAGATGGCTATATCATCGAGCGCGGCAACCACGATGAACTGATTGAAGAACAAGGACAATACTATCAGTTATATACAGGTGCCTTTGAATTAGAATAAATGATTGCTGTGTGCTTGCAGCAGATCATTTTTCTCCCCTAAGTTTCGCAAAACAGGCGGCGTCAGCCGCCTGTTTTGTGTCCTGTAGGGTAGGGTTTTGGGTGCAACCCAAACCCTACCCTGTGCCTTTTCTCCCTCAAAATGATCCTGAGTCGTAAGTCCTAGCCGTTTTCCACGTCTAAATATTAAATCAGGAAAGGAAAATGGAATGACCTTGCTCAACTTTGTACTTCTCTTTTTCGGCACCCTGGCTGCATTTTTGCTGATCGATTTGCTGTGGCTGGGGTGGCTGGCGCGAGATTTCTACAACCGGTATATCGGCTTTTTACGTGCGCCTCAAACCAATTGGGCGGCTGCAATTGCCTTCTATATCATCTTTATTGTGGGGATTTTGGTGTTTGCCATCGTGCCTGCCGTGCAGGCTGCCGACCTTGGCCGAGCGCTGCTGTATGGCGCATTGTACGGCTTTTTCACCTATGCCACCTACGATCTGACCAATCTGGCTACGCTCAAAGATTGGCCGCTGACCCTCTCTTTGGTCGATATTGCCTGGGGGACGGTGTTGTGTACGTCCGTCAGTTGGGTAGGATTTTTGCTCGGCAGCGCACTGCTCTAAATTGGTTTTCCCAGGGTGAATTTGACGATCACACGCTCTTTGGCGAGGGCAGCGAGATCATCTTTTTTAAACGTGCCGTCTGGATTGGTGCCGACGTGCAGGAAATTTGCTAATCGGGGGGAACCCTTCAGGTAGGCGGCAAATTCTTCGATGTTGTTGTGTAAAACTTCTCCCCTGGCAGAAAGTTGTACTCCGCGCAGGGTAAGAGTCACCACCGGATTCGCTTCAATATTACGCCACCATGTGCGATCTGCCATGCTGGTAACGCGCAAAACTGAACCTTCTTGAATATAGTTCACCGGCGTGGTGATGCGTTTACCGCTTTTACGGCCGGTGACGGTGAGCAGCATGGTGCTTTTACTGAACAGGCCATGCAAGGGAGATTCTAAGATCAGTTTATTCAATCCATTCCAGAAGTTCATCATGCCACTCATAAACCACCTCCAAAAAAGTATGTATTTAGGGAGAACTTTGCGGGTTGTG
This sequence comes from Anaerolineales bacterium, assembly GCA_963675375.2. Lineage (GTDB taxonomy): Bacteria > Chloroflexota > Anaerolineae > Anaerolineales > UBA11579 > UBA11579. The sequence goes on from OY776212.2 coordinate 1,912,511, forward strand.
TTGTGTCGATAGAATCTTATAAAACTTTTAGTAAATGGGTTACTGCCGAAGGGTATAATTTAAAATAGTCTAATAAGGCGTTGGGTAATCAAGATGATCCGCGAAATTATTTAGATCGTGTCGAAAGCCGTTGATTTGATTTTACCCGATAATTCCTAAGGATGGTTACGTGTCATCAATCGCAGACAAATTTTCAATCCCGCTGAGCAAGATATTTATGCAGGTGCAGAGTGAGGCCAAGCAGCGCAACAACTGGCAAATTCACCCCGAACACCTGTTATTGGCGATTTTAAAAGAACCGGCCAGCGCCGCCCGCCAGATGTTGGTCCGGTTGGGTGTGGATTTGGATGCGCTCTACCAGGATTTGTGCGATACGCTGCAAAGCCGCGACAAAGGTGAACCGGGGGAAATGATCACCATGTCGGAGGAGACCAAACACGTCCTTGAATTGGGATTAGAGTCGAAAGATGTGCTCAACCGCCCGTACCTGGGTACCGAGCATTTATTAATTGCCATGATGCGCGATTTTTCCGGGCATGTTTACCCCATCTTGCGCCGCATAGGGGTGACCTATAACCGCTTGCTGGAGACGATCAAAGCGATCCCGATGGAACCGGTCAGCGACGAACGCCGGGTGACCCAGATGCGGGAAGAAATGGCAGCTGCATCGGCAGAAACCTTGTCTTTCGGGCAGATTTTAGGCCATATCAGCCCGGTATTTTGGCTGCTGCTCACCCTCACCGTGCTTTCAGGGATGGCAGTGTACAACAGCTGGTTCCGGGAAGATTTGGCGGTGTTTGCCTTTGTCACCCTGGGGTGGATCGTCTCGGTCAGTTTGCATGAGTTTGGGCATGCCATTGTGGCCTATTTCGGCGGCGATAAGGCGGTTTTACAGCGCGGCTACCTGACGTTGAACCCGCTGCGCTATACCCACGGGTTTATGAGCATCATCCTCCCGGTGATCGTGCTGATGTTGGGCGGGATTGGTTTACCCGGTGGGGCTGTTTATATCAACCTGGGGGCGGTGCGCAGTAAGAAGCTGCGCAGTTTGGTGTCTGCTGCCGGGCCGATGATGACCGCTTTGGTGACGATTGTCTTATCTTTACCGTTCTTGTTGGGGCTTGCCCCGGCGGGGTTTGCCGAACACAGCGAATTTTGGGCGGGGATGACCTTTTTGGTCTTTATCCAGATTTGGGCGCTGGTATTCAACCTGATGCCGGTGCCGGGTTTTGACGGTTTCGGCATTTTGCTGCCTTTCCTGCCGCGGCGTCTGGTAGCGGTGATCAGCCGGGCAGGCTCTTTGATCTTTTTCTTCTTTATCAGTATGTTCTTGATGGACACTGCCATTCAGCGCATGTTCTGGCAGCTGGTCGGCGGGATCGTCTCCCTTTTGGGTTTGAACACGGACATGATGCGCTACGGCCTGGATTTGTACCACTTCTGGTAGCGGGGGATTATTTGAGGCTGACTTTATTGACAGCGTCTCAAAAAACCAGATACAATAAAAACGTAATTGAAGCTGGCGGCATCCTTATGCGATTTGGAAACCTAGCAGGCTAACTTGCTCCTCACCGGGCAGGGCTTTGCTTTGTGTTGCCAGGCTGCCCCCAAGCGAATAGATGGACAAAAACGCCCTGGCAGCCCGCCGGGGATTTTTTATACCCCAAGGCGATAGATATCAGACCATCAACCCAGGATAATAAAATGAAACCTTATCAAGAATTGACCCGCAGCGGGCGTTTGCGTCGCATGCGGAACCTTGCCCAAAAAGCACTGCTGGATTACGACCTGCCGGATGCCAGCTTAAAATTTGTCCACTACGAAGGCAATATCATCTTTCGCGCGGATGTGCCTAAAAAAGAAATCGATCCATCACTCCCCCCTTATTTTGTGCCCAACCGTTACAACCTGCGCATTTTGACTACCGGCGATGAGTCCGCCATCCACTCAGAGATGCTCTGGCTGGCTGCTTTGCGCCAGGAGGCGGGTTTGCCCGTGCAGGAACCGGTGCCCACCAAAATGGGCGATCTGCTTACGCATGTCTCTACGCCGGGGGTGCCCAAGGGGAGGTATGTGTCTGTGATGCGCTGGGTGGCCGGCCGCCAACTGGATAAAGGACTGAGACCGCACCATTTACGCTCGCTGGGCACAGTGGTGGCCGCACTGCATAATTTCTCCGCACAGTGGCAGCCGCCGGATGGATTTTCGCGCTGGCATTGGGATTGGGAAGGGCAGTTGAACGGACGTGATTTTGATTGTCCGGTGGCGGAGTTGGTAGGGTTAATGCCCGCTGAATTACAGCAGCCTTTTACGCATGTTTCTGAGCGTGTGCGGCGGGCAACCGAAGCGTTGGGTAAAGGCGCAGACGCGTATGGGCTGGCACACTGCGATTTATACCCGGAGAATGTGCTCTACCAGGGCAGCCAGGCGATCCCGATCGATTTTGAAGATTTTGGTTATGGCTACTGGATTTGGGATATTGCCGTTGCCTTGTGCAGCTGGCCGTGGACGGAGAAATGGCCCCAGATGCGGGATGCTTTTTTTGAAGGCTACCTCTCGGTGCGCACCCTGCCCGACGACCAGATCAACCAGTTGAGCCTGTTCATGGCTGCCCAATACGCCACCATGGTACTGTGGGCCACCTACTTCATCAAACGAGACCCGGCTATGCTGCCCGACCATGAACCCTGGCGGGCAGGCGAAGGGGAGAAATTACTGCGTTATATGGCCTTGTATGGTTAGGGGGCGGTTGTAGGTGTGATCGTGGGCAGTGGGACGATCGGAATTCCGTAGACATTGCCGGTGGCCTGCACCACGGTGTCTGCCGTGGCCGCTTCAGACGCATTGATCGTATTTTCAAAGCGGGTGAGCGTGCCGCGGTAAGCCGCGCCGCCTTCATGGGCAACCCAGCCTTCCAGGGTAAAGGATACTACGCTGTCGGCCAGCATCCACTCGCCGTTGTATTTGCGGGCGATGTGGATATGCGTGCCGGTAGCGTTCCCGCCTTCACAGGAAGGGTGGCCGAGTGGGTCGCCGGCAGCAACCACTGAGCCGGAGGGAATAATGTCCCTGCCGGCAATATGCAGGTAGAAAAGCACCCAACCGGTGCGCTCATCCCCATCCATATCTAAATCCAGGGTTAAATAGCCCGGCTCGGAGCGCACCACCACGCCATCTGCCATCGCGGTTGTCCAGTCGTAGCTGGTGTAGCAGCCGTGGGTGTCGGAAGCGGGGGCAAAGTCAATGGCGGCAAAGGGTTCGCCGCTGCCAAAGCCGGTATGCGGCCCGCCGGTGTACGCCCAGAACTGCCCTGTAGCAAAAGGCAGCAGTAAATTGGGCTGGGTCAGGCTGCCGGGGATACCGGGCACATCATCCGCCCACAGATCGCCATACATATCTTCGATGGTCTTGCCAATCCCGTTGGGGCTAATCGCGTACCGGTATTGGTCTACCGGCATGATCTTGCTGAACAGTAACTGCAAAGAAACTGTGGCCGCGTTTTGCCACGGGTCGGGGCGTTCAATCGTGCCGTCGGGTAAGTTCAGCTCCAACAGGTTGCCTTTGCGATACGAGTAAAAGCCATCGTTGAGCTGGTTTGCCACCCAGATCAACTGGCGGTAATAGCCCTGGTAGAACGCACTGCGGAAGCGCAGCGGGTAGGTCTCGGCAGATTCGGGTAGGGTGGGTGTGGAAAGCGCCCCGGCCATATACTCGGAAATAGCCAGCAGGATGCGCGGGCTGACCGAGTAATTGCTGGCGACCAGGTCGATGATTTCTGGGCCGGTGCGGTTTTCTCCGGCAGCATATTCCACATGGGCATTGATCCAGCCGGCATATTGGCCGGCAAATTCAGTGGTGTTAAATTCAACCATCGCCGGGCCGTTGACAAACTGGCTGTCGGGGATGATTTGGTACGGGGTGCCCCAAAAGGTGCGGTAATAGATGGGGATATCCATCGGCATGCCGGGGGGCATGGTGGTGGCATCGGCAGGGATATTGGGGTTGGCTTCCCTGATCTCTTCCACGGTGGTGTTGAAACGCGCGGCCAGGGCAGGCAGCGTGTCGCCGCTCTGGGCGGTATAGCTGACCAATTCCCCCGGCAAATACACGCCACGCTCGGGCAGCGGTGTGGGGGTAGGCCCGCCGGGGGTGGGGGTAGGTGCTTCTGGGAAGGGGTTGGTCTGCTGGGCCGGTGCGGTAGGCGCAATTTCCACGCTCGAACTGCACGCGCTGAGCGCCAGCACCCCTATGAGGATCAGGAGTTGGATAAAACGTTTTTTCATACGGTTACGGGGTTAATTATTTGCCTGAGAATCGGGATCTTCCAATTCTAATGAAATTCGAGAAGTAAATGACCCGGACGTAGAGGCATAAATAATGTTATCGCCTCGGGTGAGGATGCCTTCGTAGGGTAGATCGCCTGCGCCCACCTGCCAGCCGCTGAGCACAAACGGCATTGGACCGTCTGCCAAAATCCACTCACCGTTGAACTTGCGGGCAATATGGATGTGGGTGCCGGTTGCCCGGCCGCCCTCGCAGGAGGGTTTGCCGAGGATGTCGCCCTGGTTGACCCATTTGCCTTCTGTAATGCTGTCGTGAGGGATGAGGTGCAGGTAAAAGAACGCCCAGCCGGTTTGCTCTTTGCCATCGCCATCCAGGTCGATGACCAGCACGCCGTTCTCCACGCGGGTGACAATCCCGCTGGCAACTGCGGTAGCCCATAATTCGGAGGGGGCACAGCCGTGCGCCACACTGCCGGGGGCAAAGTCTATTGCTGCCTGGGCACCTTCAATTGTCCAGGCGCCGTGCGGGCCGCCGGTGTAAGCCCAGGTGGTGCCAGCCTGGAAGGGCAACACCAGTTCCGGTTGGGCGGTGCCGGGGGGAATGAGCGGTTCTACATCCGCGTCCCGTTCCCAGGCATCGCCGAACATGGCAGTATGCTGGGCAATAAAGCCGTTATCCGGGTCTACTGCGCCATACCATTGGTCGCGGTTCATGATCTGGGCAAAGTAATACATCAGGCCAACTGTGCCCGCATTCAGGTCGGGGGCCAGGCGCAGGGTAGAGCCGTCTTTAAAGACGATCTCGGTGAGGGAGCCTGCGCGCCAACTGTAATAGCCGATGGAGATTTGTTTGGCTGCCCAGGATAGCTGGGTGGCAAGGCCTTCCTCGTCTTTGTTGACGTAGCCCATTGGGTAAGTTTCTTCGGAGAACGAGCCGGGCACGCCCAGCACCCAATGGCTGTTGTATTCCAATAGGGAGAGCAGCAGGCGCGGGTTGATCGAGTGGTTGAGGGCGGCAATTTCAACGATTTCGCCGCCGGTCACCCGGCCGTTGATGCTCATATATTCATCATAATCGGTGAGATACCCGCCAATCGTCTCTACAAAGGTTTCGGTGTCAAAGTCGACGGCTGCCGGAGAATAGACTACTTCGCTGTCGGGGATCAGTTTGACATTGGAGGTAGTGGTGACCAGCCGCTGGGGGATCATCAACATCTGCCCGGCAGGGATCAGTCCTTCTTCGGGAACAGCCTCGGGGGAGACGATTTCAAAAGGATGCACATTGAAGCGGGTTGCCAACCCGGTAAGGGTGTCCCCGGACTGCGCATAGTAGATCATCGGCGGGGTGTTGGCCGAAAGCTGAGTGGCTGTTGGCTCAGGGGTCATCGAGGGGGTTGGCGTATCGAACACCGGAGTGGAGGTCGCCATGGCGGGGTCAAGCGTGGCCGTGGCGCTGGGCAGCGGGGTGACCGTGTTGGTAGGCCGCACAAAAAAGGCGGTCGGCAGGATGGTCTCTTCGGGGGTGTACTCGGCGGTGGCGGTCAGGCTGGCAGGGGTAATATAGCCGGTGCTGCAGAACACCGAGGTAGCCACCAAGACCAGGGCAACCAGGATCAGTTTGGTGTTGGCCGACCAACTTCGTTTATTTTTAAGGGCGTTCAATTTTGTTTTCTTCATTTTTACACTGACACGGTTCAATGATTTGGTCGCCTTTTTGCAGGTAGCCATTATATAAGCTGCCGGTATCCACTGCCGTCCAGCCGTCTAACGTAAAAGGTATGTCGCTGTTGATCGCGATCCACTCCCCATTATACCGCCGGGCGATGTGAACGTGCGTCCCGGTAGAGACCCCACCTTCGCAGGAAGGGTGACCGACGCGCTCGCCGGCGTGCAGGTAAGTACCGGCTGCCACCCGGTCGCGGGTTTCGATGTGCATGTAGAACAAGGTCCAACCGGTTTCTTGATGCCCATCTCCATCCAGGTCTTGCAGTACGTGGCCGCCATCGCTGTATACGATCAAGCCATCTGCCATGGCAACCACCCACTCATCGTTTTGGATGCAGCCGAGTTCTTCTTTGGGTGGGGCAAAGTCAATCGCCGCCCAGGCAGAACCGCCGTCCCAGCCGCCGTGTGCCCCGCCGGAGAAGATCCAGCGTACACCCGGTTCAAAGGGGAGCTGTAAGGTGAGTTGCTGTAAACCGGCAGGCACCAGCGGTTCTACAGCCCAATCGAAGGGATTGCCGTACAGCTGCTCGTAAGTGCGGTAAAAGCCCTGTGCCGAGACCACAATGCGCCAATCGGCTTCGTTATAGACCTGGGCAAACATGTAATGCACCCCGGCTGTACCGGCGTTGATGCGGGGGGAGGCAGGGATCAAGACGCCATCTTGAGTGACGAAAGAGCCTAAGCCGTTCACTCGCCAGAGGTAAAAGCCGCGGTTGAGTGTGTTGGCGACCCAGGCAAGCTGATAATACAAACCTTGCCGCCAGGATTCGGTGTTGCCCGCCGGGTAGACCGGGTTGCGTATCTCCGATTCGGGGTGGGTGAGCCAGCCGCTTTGGTACTCGATAACGGCGAGGAGCAAGCGGGGATTGACTGAATAATTGCGGGCGACTGTCTCGACGATTTGGGTGCCGGTCATCCACTCGCCATCGACTTCCTCGCCATAACCGGCCAGGTAGCCGCCCCTTTTGGCAATATAGGCGGGCAGGTCGACCTGGGCGTTGTAAGGGCCGTTGACCAGCTCAGAATCGGGAATGATCTTGAAGTCCGGGGCAGGGTCGGCGGGGATGGGCGGCGGGACGGTGACCTGCTGCCCGACAGAGAGTAGGTTGGGGTCTTCTAGCTGGTTGGCATCGATCATGGCTTGCAAGCTGACGCCGTAATTCTCGGCAATGATGCGCAAGGTCTCGCCGGATTGGACGTTGTGGGTGGTGGCGCTGGTGCGGATGGGCGGGAGGGTGCGTTCGGGGTCTGGGGTGGGGGTAGGGGCAGTTTCTCCCGGCTGACGCAGTACAGGCAGGAAGTCAAAGTCGGCATAGGGGCCTTCGGTGGGGCGCGGGAAGAAATCGCTGCCATCCGCGGTGGTGGCAGGCAGGTTTTGATCCCCTATCGTGGTAGTGGGGAGGTTGCAGCTTAATGAGACCAGGATGAGGATCAGAATGAGGGAGATTAGCCGGGAACGGCGCAGCATGAGGTTGTTTACTCCTTGACCCGATAGGGAATTGATCGCCTCTATTGGGTTGCAAAATTTATGCCATTTTGCCAAGCCGGTATTATACCAGGGCAAATGGGGTGCCTGTACCGGATTTACAAAAATTATACATTTGAACGGCGGGAGAGGGAAACGGGGAGCGGGGAGAGAAATGGAATGTTAGATGGGTGTAAATTTTTTGCCCCACCATCCAGCGCCAATCAATAAAGTGCCTATGCAACCTCCCCATAATGGGGAGGCGAGAGCCAGATAGCCTTCTCAGGGGGATGATTAGGCGGGGCAAGGAAAGAAATCTTGCATTCAATTCTTCTCAGGTTATAACAAGAGAGGAATAAACCAAGATTTTAGCTATGCTTGTTATATGTAGCGGCGAGGTCACCTCGCCAAACTAAGCAGCTTGTTGTGTATCCGACCCTTCTTTCAGTATAAAGCAGTAATCGGTTTATGCAATTTTCTATTTGGGATGCAAGAGGTGCATGAACGTCAGGAACGTAGGTTGGGGTTGGAATTGAAAGAGGATGAAATGCAGGATGGGTGTGTTTTGGGCGGGGAAACCCCGCCGCTACGGTTGTGAGAGGATAGTTTTACTCTAGAAGAAATGATAGATGTGATTGGCTATTTTAGCCCCTCCAGAGAGCACAATGTAATAAAGTGCCTATGCAACCTCCCCATAATGGGAAGGCGAGAGCCAGATAGCCTTCTCAGGGGATCATTCGGTGGGGCAAGAAAAGAAATCTCGCTTTCAATTCTTTTCAGGTTATAACAAGAGAGGAATAAACCAAGATTTTAGCTATGCTTGTTATTTGTAGCGGCGAGGTCACCTCGCCGACCTAAGCAGGTTGTTGTGATTTGTTTGCAGTACCCGCCCCTCCATTTAGAACAAAGCAGAAATAGGTCTATACAATCTCTTATTTGGGAAGGGGGACGTAGGTTGGGGTGGGAATTGAAAGAGGATGAAATGCAGGATGGGTGTGTTTTGGGCGGGGAAACCCCGCCGCTACGGTTGTGAGGGGGCGGTTTGAAGTTGAATTTTAGATAGGTGTGTTTATTTTGGCCCCTCCAGAGAGCATAATGTAATAAAGTGCCTATGCAACCTCCCCATAATGGGGAGGCGAGAGGTGCATGGACGTCAGGGACGTAGGTTGGGAGGGGCAAGGAAAGAAATCTCGCTTTCAATTCTTCTCAGGCTATAACAAGAGAGGAATAACCCAAGATTTTAGCTATGCTTGTTATATGTAGCGGCGAGGTCACCTCGCCGACCTAAGCAGGTTGTTGTGATTTGTTTGCAGTACCCGCCCCTCCATTTAGAACAAAGCAGAAATAGGTCTATACAATCTCTTATTTGGGAAGGGGGACGTAGGTTGGGGTGGGAATTGAAAGAGGATGAAATGCAGGATGGGTGTGTTTTGGGCGGGGAAACCCCGCCGCTACGGTTGTGAGGGGGTAGTTAATTAAAATTGCAGCGGTGAGGCTTATGGTTTGAGGCTGCTCGACAGGTGATAATTGACCAAAGGGACAAAACGAAAAAAAGACCCCATCGACGAGTTTGGAGGTCGGGTAAGTGCGAGTATAATAGTTTTTATTTGACCGAACGAAGATCGGTTTGTCAAAATGGGGAGCAACTCCCCATTTTGATTGGTTTGGCTGCATGATGTGGGTTAGACCGGAGAAAAACACAATCGGAGGAATGAATATGACAACTGCCTTGGTGGAATGTGTCCCCAATTTTTCGGAGGGGAGACGGCTTGATGTAGTCGAAAAGATCGTGCAGGCCGTGCAAGGAGTGCGGGGAGTGGTTTTATTGGATTACAGCTCGGATGCCGACCATAATCGTTCGGTGTTGACCTTTGTGGGACCACCCCAGGAAGTGGCAGATGCAGCCTATGCGGCGATTGCCAAAGCGGCTGAGTTGATCGACCTGGATCAGCAGCGCGGCGAGCACCCCCGTATCGGCGCTACTGATGTGGTGCCCTTCATTCCCATTTCGGGGATCACCACAGCCGAGTGCGTGGAGCTGGCAAAAGGGTTGGGGGAACGGGTGGCGAAAGACCTCAATATCCCGGTGTATTTATATGAAAAAGCAGCCTCCGCACCGGAACGCGAGAACCTGGCTAACTTGCGTAAAGGGGAGTATGAGGGGTTGAAAGAGGAGATTAAGACCAACCCGGCACGCCAGCCCGATTACGGCTCCTCCGAACTGGGCACCGCCGGGGCAACCGTGATTGGGGTGCGTGATTTCCTGGTGGCTTACAACGTATATCTGGATACCGATAATGTGGAAGTTGCCAAAGAGATTGGCCGTTCCATCCGCCATCTATCCGGCGGCTTACGCTATGTAAAAGCGCTGGGGATGGAAGTGGAAGGGAAAGCCCAGGTTTCGATGAACCTGACCAATTACCGCAAGACACCTATCTTCCGGGTGGTGGAAATGATCCGGCGGGAAGCTGCCCGGTATGGCGCCAATATTACCCACAGCGAACTGATCGGGATGATCCCGCAGCAGGCTTTATTTGATGCCGCGGTATGGTATTTGCAGCTGGACGGTTTCAGCGAACAACAGGTGCTTGAGTACAAGATCGCCCAGGAACAGGCGGTGAAAACTTCCTTTTTAGATGAATTGGCCGACGGCGCACCTACCCCTGGCGGCGGGTCTGCGGCTGCGTATGCGGGGGCAATGGCGGCGGGTTTGGTGTCGATGGTGGCAAAGCTCACCCTGGGGAAAAAGAAGTACGCCATGCACCAGGATGAAATGGAAGATGTGATCACACGGGCGGAAAAAATCCGCGGCGAATTGAACGCCGCAGTTGCCCAGGACGCGGACGCCTACAACGATGTGATGGCCGCTTACCGAATGCCGCGCAGCTCTGATGAACAAAAGAGTGCCCGCGATAAGGCGATTGAAACGGCCACGCTGCATGCTGCCGAAGTGCCGTTGAGCGTGATGGAAAAAGCGATCACGATATTGTTGTTGGCCAAGAAAGTGGTCGAGAAGGGCAACCAAAATGCAATCACCGATGGGGGCACCGCGGCGGCTTTAGCTATGTCGGCGGTATCGGGTGCGGGGATGAATGTGCGCGTGAATCTAAGCGATTTGAAGGATACGCACCAGGTAGAAGCGCTGGTAGAACGCCTGCGAAAATTAGAAGAAATGGCGGAAGAAATCAAACTGGAGATCAAGGCAATCTTGACCCACCGCGGCAACCTTGCTAAGGTCGTGTTGTAAGGTCAAATGAAAACTAAAATTATTCTCCTCCTATTCATATTCACTTTCTTAACCGGGTGTGCGATCCCCTCTGCGCAGCAGCCAACCGAGGGCGATATTTCTGAGGCATTGACTGCCCTGGCCCCCAAAGAAACGCTGGCCGAAACGGGTGCAGAAGCGCCGGACGACGCGAGCGCACCAGAGCAGGAAAGTACCCCTGTACCCGGTGAGCCGGAAGTGTCCCGTTTGTGGGTAGACCCGATGCTGCCGGTCAATTTCACCAATGGGCTGGTGCTGCCTGCTGCGGTGGAGCGCGTGGATACACGGGAAGCGGCTAATTTGTGGTTGGAAGCGGGAGGGGGCGGTCAGCAAGTGAGTTCGCTGGTGTATGTGTTGGTAGCGCCTTTCCCAGCGTTGGAAGATGCGGTTTCTTCGGCAGATTTGATCCAATCCTGGGCAGGCGACCAAAAGGGCGTTTTTACCGGCGGGCGGCTGTATTTGACGGAAGCGACCAAAGAGATATTTGCCCGAATGTGGGGCGAGCCGGGCACCGGGTTTGTGAATCTGTCTGAGCAAGAGGAAATGCTTTCTACCGTGTGGGCCGCTGCGCCTTCCTGGGCGCTGGTGCCGTTTGAACAGTTGGTGCCGCAGTGGAAAGTACTCCAGGTGGATGGCATTTCGCCGATCTGGAAAGAATTTGAAGCTGGCGATTATTCGTTGAGCGTGCCGGTGGGCTTGTCCGGCGAGAACGAGGAGATGGTGACCCAGTTGGCTGCCGCCTTTAGCCAGGGGCTGCCGGCCGTGTATAACCGGGATGCCGACAAAATGACCACGGTGGTACTCACCGGGGTGACGGCATTGGTGCGGGCAACAGCTTATGAGATGGAAAATGAAGGCGTGCTGCACCCGGCGGAAGCGGTTGGCGAGTTTCTGCGTGATGCGGATATTGCCCATATCAGCAATGAGGTGCCCTTTGCCGAGGCTTGCCCGTTCCCTAAACCGGTATCTACCCGGCTGGTCTTTTGCAGCGCGCCAAAATATATGGAACTGCTGGAGTATATCGGCACGGATGTGGTTGAACTGACCGGCGATCATTTTAGCGATTGGGGCACCGAAGCAACACTATATACCTTTGATCTGTACGATGATAAGGGCATGGCCTATTACGGCGGTGGACGCACCCCGGAAGAAGGCCGCAAGCCGATCACGTTCGAAAATAACGGCAATAAGATTGCTTTCATCGGCTGCAACGGGAAAGGCGGGGTCTATACGCCTTCTGTCCAGGGACTGCCCGGCGCGGTGGACTGCGATTTTGACTTGATCCAGAATGAGATCGGCCGGCTGAAAGATGAAGGCTATGTGGTGATTATGACCTTCCAGCACCATGAGCTGTATTCGTTCGACCCCAGCCCCACACTGACCAAAGACTTTGAATTTACAGCCCAGGCCGGGGCGGATATTGTTTCCGGCAGCCAGGCACACCAGCCGCATGGGTTAGAATTTTATGGGGACAGCTTGATCATGTATGGGTTGGGCAACCTGTTCTTCGATCAGCTTTTGATGGGTGATAATACCACCCGGGCGATGATGGCGCGGCATATCATTTATGATGGCAAGTACATCAGCACCGAAATCTTCACGATCTACTTTGAGGATTTTTCCCGCCCGCTGTTCATGGACGAGAGCGAGCGCATCCGTTTGCTGAACCAGGTGTTTGCCTACAGTGAATGGGGAGATTTGACCTACGGTCTGTCTTTTGAGGCGTATAAATAATTTAAAAATAGTAAGCAAATAAGGAGCAATGCAATGGGTTTAAAACCAGACCACTGGATCAGAAAAATGGCGCAGGAACATAAAATGATTGAGCCGTATGTAGATGGACAAAAGCGCAATGGGGTGATCTCTTACGGCGTGTCTTCCTACGGGTACGATATTCGGGTGGCGGATGAATTTAAGATTTTTACCAATGTGTATTCGGCGGTGGTAGACCCGAAGGAGTTCGATACCAAGTCCATGGTGGATTTTAAAGGCGACATTTGTGTGATCCCGCCCAACTCGTTTGCCCTGGCACGCACGATTGAATATTTCCGCATCCCGCGGGGTGTGCTGACGGTGTGTTTGGGAAAAAGCACCTATGCCCGCTGCGGGATCATTGTGAATGTGACACCCTTTGAGCCGGAGTGGGAAGGGTTTGTCACCCTCGAAATTTCCAACACGACCCCCTTGCCTGCCCGCATTTATGCCAATGAGGGCATTGCGCAGGTGCTGTTCTTTGAGGCCGACGAAGAATGCGAGACTTCTTACGCCGATAAAAAGGGCAAATACCAGAAACAGCAGTCGATTGAACTGCCCAAGCTGTAAACAACCAATCGCGAGCAACTTTGACGGGCGGCAGAAATGTCGCCCGTATCGTGTCTGATGGAACTCGAACCGCAAAAAGATAACAATCACGCCCGATTGGGCGTTTTCTCCAGGCTTTTTCGCTGGGTAAAGAAAACCTTTCAGCGTTTTATGGGCTGGTTGGGTGGGTTCCGCCTGCCGGCTGGCTGGGCACGCGGCGCGGCCTGGGGGGCAGGCGTGCTGGTGGTGCTCTCCGGCGTGTATATCGGCTATACCAGCCAGAGCGGGTTTGGCCGCGGACTGGATGCGCTGGTGGGCGGGGTGTTGGGGCTGCTCGGCTATCTGATGGTGCTGTGGATTGTGCCGGGGATCGTCCGCTTGCTGATGAAGCTTCCCCCCTTGTTTTGGGTGGCACTGGTAGCCGCTGTGTACATCCAGGAAGAAATTTGGGGCGACCGCATATGGTTGAACTGGCTCTTTATCGGCCTGGCATCGGGGGCGGTCATTCTGTTGGGGGCTGCGATCTACACTTTGCGGCACGAAGCCTGGGGCGGGATGTTGGTGCGCAAACGCGTACTGCTGGTGGTGATGGCGATATTGGGGGTGGGCGCGCTGGTGATCTTGGGCGTGGTTCTGTTTTCTCCCGGTTACCCGGCTTATGAGCTGCCGGTGCAGGTGGTTTTAGGCCCAACCCAGCTAGATGCAGCAAATCCGGGGGAGCCGGGCAGTTACCAGGTGGGTACGCTGACCTATGGCAGCGGCACGGATATACGCCGCCCAGAGTATGGCGCAGAAGCGGATTTGATCACCAAGACGGTGAATGCCAGCCCATATGTCAGTTATTCGGGGCTGGCGGAGAAAGCACGCACTTATTTCTGGGGTTTTGATACCGCACACGTGCCTTTGAACGGGCGGGTGTGGTATCCGGAGGGGGAAGGGACATTTCCGCTGGTATTGGTAGTGCATGGCAACCATTCAATGACAGACTATTCAGACCCCGGCTATGCTTATCTGGGTGAACTGCTTGCCAGCCGCGGTTTTATCGTCGTTTCGGTGGATGAAAATTTCTTCAATGGCGGTTTGTACGGCAAATCTTCTGGGGAGAATGATGCGCGTGCCTGGGTGCTTTTGCAGCACCTGGAAGTGTGGAAAGAGTGGCATCGAAATTCGTTTACCCCATTCTATGGCAAGGTGGATTGGGAGAATATTGCTTTGATCGGACATTCGCGCGGCGGGGAGGCGGTTGCCCTGGCAGCCTATTTCAACCGGTTGACCCATTATCCTAATAACGCCCGCATTATCTGGGATTTTGATTTCAACATCCGCTCGGTGGTGGCGATTGCCCCGGTGGATGGACAGCATAAGCCTGCCGACCATTTGCCGGAACTGACCGATATTAATTATCTTGTGCTGCAAGGCTCGCACGACGCAGACCTGTATTTCTTTGATGGTATCCAGCAGTACCAGCGGGTTTCTTTCTCCGACCCAGACAGCGATTGGTTCAAAGCCAGCCTGTATATTTACCGGGCGAACCACGGGCAGTTCAACACTACCTGGGGGGAACGGGATGGAAGCGCAGTATGGGGACAGATGCTGAATACGGATGCTTTGCTGAACTCGGAGGAACAGCGCCAGATTGCCAAGGTGTATATCAGCGCATTTTTGGAAGCAACCCTGCATGATGCCGATGCGTACGTGCCCATGTTTGCCGATTACCGGCTGGCGGGAGAGTGGCTGCCGCAGACCGGGTACATCAACAGTTATGCGGATGGTGGCACGGTGTTGGCAGCGGATTTTGAGGAAGACGCGGATGTGACTACCTTGAGTTTGATGGGCGGGATAGCCAGCAGCAGCCGGTTGTCTTCCTGGGGGGAGCAGGAACTGCGCTACCGCAACGGCGACCGCCAGGAGAACCATGTGGTGCGCCTGGGTTGGAGCAGTACCCCGGCCAATTACACCCTCAAACTACCTTCGGAGGCCGTGCAAGCCTGGGAGATAAGTGCAGAAGATACCCTGGTGATGAGCCTGGCCGATGAGCGTACCCCGGAGGAAGGATTAGAAGGGTTGGATTTCTCGGTGGTGCTGTTCGATAGGTCCGGCAACCAGGCAAAGGTGCAGCTTTCCGATGTGATGCCGCTGATGACCCAATTCCCGGCAGAATTCAGCCGGATGCGGCTGTGGAATGAGGATAAATATGATGCGGAGAGTGAAGCGGTGCTGCAATCATACCGCATCCCGCTCTCGCTGTTTGTGGCCGAGAATCTGTTTTTTGATCCAAGCAGGGTCAGCCGCATTATGCTGGTGTTCGACCAGAGCCAGAGCGGCAAAATTTACTTGGATGATGTGGGCTTCGACCTGACCCCCTGAAGCGGGCAGAGAGCAGCAAACAAAATTTGTGTATAATGAAAGGGACACAAGAAACCGGTTCCCAACTATATTTATAGGAGTGCGGCATGCCTGAGCGTGACATATTATTGGCGTTGGATAAAGAGACCCTGGTCGATTTGTTGGAAGATGCGGCCAAAAATTGGCTGGCCCACGACGGCTTGTGGTTTCAGGCGGTGGAGAAAGAGTTTGGGATGGATGCGGCTTTGAAGCTGGACGCCCAAGCCTGGAAGATTTTTACCCAACTGGAAGCGAAACGGATCATGCGCCACCTGGGGATTGCGCCGGGTGGGGGGATTGAGGCGTTGGAACAGGTTTTGCAGTATCGTCTGTATGCCCGGATCAACGAGCAGTCAATGTATAGGGTCGATGACCGTACCCTGCGCTTTGAGATGAACGCCTGCCGGGTGCAAACAGCCCGCGAACGGAAGGGGCTGCCGGACTTCCCGTGCAAATCGGTCGGGATTGTGGAGTATGCTTATTTTGCGGTTACGATTGACCCGCGCTTGAAGACGGAAGTGATCTTTTGCCCGCCCGACCTGCGCCCGGAGGGGTGCTACTGCACCTGGCAGTTCACTTTGCAGGATGCCCCGGTGCCGGAGGATGAAATTTTGCCGGAAGAGGCGATTTACGGGTAGGGTGGGGGGTAAGATATAGCAAGAAAGCTATACTCTTTGCTTAGACCGACGAGGAGACCTCGCCGCTACGAATGTGGCAGGTTTCTAAAACCGAGTTCTGTACCTTGTATTTATCGGCAGAGAATTGAAAGAGGGGATTATTTTATTTGCCCCACCGAATGATCCCCTAGAAACGCAATCCACCCTCTTGCCTCCCCATTATGGGGGGGTGCATAGGGGATTTATTGATTGACGCTGGATGGAGGGGCAGGTACAGTAAGAAAATTATAATTTCATGCTTAGTTCGGCGGGGAGACCCCGCCGCTACGAATGTGGCAGGTTTCTAAAACCGAATTTTATACCTTGTATTTATCGGCAGAGAATTGAAAGAGGGGATTATTTTATTTGCCCCACCAAAATAACCACCATGAAACGCAATCCACCCTCTTGCCTCCCCATTATGGGGAGGTTGCATAGACGCTTTATTGATTGGCGCTGGATGGAGGGGCAGGTACAGCAAGCAAATTATAATTTCTGTTTAGACTGGCGGGGGGACCTCGCCGCTACGAATGCCAAGCATAGCTAAAATCTTGGTATGTTCGTTTTATTTATGCTGAGTTTGGCGAGGCAACCTCGCCGCTACAATTATCAAGAATTGTTTAAACGCTGGGTGAATTAGAAAAAATGACCGGATGCGTTGTCTCATCCGGTTTTTGTGTATGTGATGGCGAAAAATTTGGGGTGGGAAATTGGCTAGGGGATATGGGTGATGGTGAGGAAAAAGGGAAAGGATAGGATAAAGATGAGCAGCGGTAAGACCACCAGGGTGGGGAGCAGGTTGTTGAGGATCGATTTCTGGATGGAGAAGTGGTTTGCCTCTGCCAGCATGATGGCCTGATAGATGAACTTCGCCAGGATAGCGGCAATAAATAGGTAGGTGATAATGAGTGTGACGGTTAGATAGACCTGCCCGGATTGGCACAACCCGGCTTTATAGGCCAGATCGAAAATTAATTTGATGGCGAACAAGACCAATTGGACGACAATAGCAGGAGCAAAAGACCAGAGCGTACACAGGTGTGCTTCGCGCCAGTCGGCTGTGCCTTCGAGCCGTTTTTGGGTAGCTTTGAGCAGCACGGTGGAAAGCAGCATGAGCATTTCATTCAATCCGACCACGGCGGTGAATGTGATGGCGATGGTGAGGATGGCCGACCACCAGGAGTCGGGCGAGATCAGGCGGTAATAATAAAGCAAGCCAATCACGCCGATGAGGAATAGGCTGAGATTGGCTGTGGTCTCGTCTTGCGAATCGATTAAATGACGAGCGGTTTTTCGGGGGTAGGGGATCAGGGATAAGAAGTTTTTGATGCTTTGAGCCATAAACGTACTCCCGCGATAGCTAGACCAAACCCAAAATTTTTAAAACAATCTTTACCTTGGTTATCTCCTTAATTATAACGGACAAGGGAGGGATATTTTCTGACAGTATCGTAAAGTTTATCTCGCGATGATTATCATTTGAGAAATTACGTGGTGATGGAAAAGAGGACGTAAATAGCCATGCCGACGGGCAGCAAGGCGAGCAAGTGATGGATTATTGATTTCCTAAGGGTGTATTGATTTGCTTCGGCAACCATAATGATTTGGTAGGCTATTTTTGATGCTGTAATAAGGAAGAGAAGCAGGACAATACTCCACGCGTAAAAAATGTGAAGAGGTGTTCCATTGATCGTTAGATTTGTCCCCCATAGGTTAATGATCAACTTGTTTGACCAATAAACGATTTCTAAGAAGATTGTGAATGGGATGATGGAGGCTAAAGACCAAATAGCCACATGGTATAAAGAAACCCAGCTGGATTGTCCGTCAAATAATTTTTGAGTGATTTTTAGCAGCAATATAGTAAGGAGTAAAATTATTTTTACGATCACCGCTACACTTATTAACTCCCCGGCTATGGTAAAAAGCACTTCATTAACTCCGGGTGATTCGGGAAACCGAAAATTACTGCTGGAAAAAAGGACTACAACGACAAGAAAAATAAACCCAGATATGTTGAAATCTTTGGTTTCAATTAATTGCCGCGTGGTCTTTCGGGGATGGGTGATAAGCGCAATGACTGTTTCTATATACCGTAACATAGGCAACCTTATGTATGAACCTTGTTAGTGCAGTAAAAGATCAAAAAATTGTGTTGTGGTAAACAAGAAATAGCGAGCCAAAATTTATCCGCCTTTGCAATGATTATACCGGGAATGAACAAATCTGTTGGGCTTTCTTCTCTAAATCCTGGGATATAAAAACCCGGAGGCTTATCCTCCGGGTTTGGGCATGTAATTAGTGTTTTCTAAACTTTGCCGCAATCAGGCCTCTACTGCTTTAATTGCTTCAAGGCAGGCCTGGTGCACCAGGCCGTTGGTCGCCAGGATACCGCGATTGGCGGCCAGGGTGCGCCCCTGGGTGAAATCGAGCGGTTTCCCATCCAGATCGGTGATCGTGCCGCCGGCTTCTTCGCAGATGATTGACCCGGCTGCCTGGTCCCAAATCTTTTCCTTGTAGTCAGGGGCTTTGGCGGAGATCAGACGGAAGATGGCATCGCCCGCCCCGGCGGCGAGGATGCCGTATTTGGCCTGGCTGTCTAAGCGCACCGGTTCTGCGGCTACACCCATTTCCTGCCCGATCAGGTCGAGCTGGGAGACGTTGGTGTGCCCGGATTCAAAGGAACGCAGGAAGCGCGCCTGGCTGGGATCGGCGATCTTGGAGACTTGCAACTGGGTAAAGTCCAGCCCGCCGGTCAGGTTGGTGGTCCAGGTGCCTTTGCCGCGTTGGGCAACGATGAGGGAACCGGGGCCGCCGATTTCTTGTTTGTAGCCCTCTGTCAGGTTGGGGCAGCCCAATACGCCGATCTCTACCTGCCCATCAACCACCAGGGCAAAAGCGACGGCGTACTGCTGGCCGCGCAAGAAACCTTTGGTGCCGTCGATTGGGTCGAGGGTCCAGAAGCGGCTGCTCGATTCAGATGCGCCGTAGTCGATCAATGCCAGGACATCGGCTTTCTTTACTTTTTGAATACGGGTGCGTACAAAATTGGTGACAGCTTTGAGTGTTTCGGCCTCTTCGGGGGTTTGCAAGGCTTGCGAGTCTTCCTCGCCGACCATAGGGTCGTCGGGGAAGGTGGATTGCAGCAGATGGGAAACCAGGGCCTGAGCGGCAAAGTCGGCCACTGTGACGGGAGACCGGTCATTTTTGGTAAGCGCATCGGTGACCATTTCGGCCTGCACGTCTTTGACTAATAGGGCCGCCTGACGGGCTGCTTTGATGGCAAAACGAACTTCCATGCTTTTTAAGTCTATCAATGGATTTTCCTTTAGATTCTGGCTATTTTTAGATGGTTGATTCAATAATTGCAGTGGAGAATTATACCAAAGGGCAGAAAGGTTCGGCGCTGAAAAGGAAATTTTGGCAAAGGCGATTGGATACGAGTACAATAAGGTATCGGAGATCTAAACAAAGGAGAATTCAATGACAAAACAAGCTGGGTTATTAAGAAAAGATGCTCCTAAAGAGAGCACCTGGGCGCGGGAAAATGTTTTCCCCACCTGGGATGATTGGTACAAAGAGTATGAAGAAGTGAAGGCGATGCTGCCGGGGTTGAGCGAGTATGCCGGTCAGCTGCTTTCTTCCCCTGAGAAATTGGCCGAATGGATGGAACTGACCGATACGATCAGCCTACGGGCAGGACGGCTGTTCATGTTTGCCAATTTTGCTTCTACCGTAGACGGGACGGATACCGAGGCAAAAGCTGCCTTGGGGCAGGGCAGTACACTGCGCACCGATTACTCGGCGGCCTGCTCATTCTTTGGCCCGGAAATTTTAGCCGGTGCGGATACGGTATTGGAATGGGTCAAAACCGAACCGGCTTTGGCCCAATTTGAACATTATTTTGACAACTTGCTGCGCCAGCAAGCACACCTGCGTTCTGCCGAGGTGGAAGAAATCCTCAGTATGCTGAATGATCCCTTTGGCAACGTGAACCGTACCTTTACCGAGTTGGTCAATACCGAACTTGAGTTTGAAGACGCGGAAGACAGCCAGGGACAGACGTACATCATCCGCCAGAGCACACTCTCCAATTCTTTGGAAAGCTCAGACCGCCAGCAGCGCAAAACTGCCTGGGAAAATTATTTTGATGGTTACATGAAAATGCAGAACACGCTGGCTTCCAACTATATCACCTGGGTGAAGCAGCAGGTCTTTTTAGCGAAGGTGCGCGGCTACGACTCGGTGTTGGAAATGCGCTTAGATCCGTACAATGTGCCGCTGGAAATGTTCCACAACCTGATCGATACTTTTGTGGAAAACCTGCCGGTGTGGCACCGCTATTGGGATGTACGCCGCCGGGCATTAGGGTTGGATGAGATCAAACCTTACGACCTGTGGGCGCCGATCGGCAAGAACCCGCCGAATGTGCCCTACACCCAGGCGGTCAATTGGATTTGTGAAGCGCTGGCACCGATGGGCGATGCGTATGTGCCGGCGATCCGCAAAGGGGCTTTGGAAGAACGCTGGGTAGACTGGGCGCCGAATGTGGAAAAACGGCAGGGTGCAGCTTCCTGGCGGCGCTACCTGATGCCCCCGTGGATCTTTATGAGCTATAACGACAGCGTGTTCTCGATGAGTACCCTGGCGCATGAACTGGGGCACTCGATCCATACTTACCTGGCTTCGGAAAACCAGCCGGAAGTTTACTTTGGCTTTGGTTCGCTCTCCAGCACGGTGGCAGAAACAGCATCTAACTTCCACCAGGTGATGACCCGCGATTATCTGCGCAAGATCAAGGGTGATGATGACGATTTCATGATCGCGATGATTGAGGAAGCAATGTCCAACTTCCACCGCTATTTCTTCATCATGCCCACGTTGGCGCGCTTTGAGCTGGAGGTGTATACACGCGCCGAGGCAGGCAAACCGCTGACCATCGATATTCTCAATGAAATTATGCGGGACCTGTACGCCGAAGGCTATGGCGAGACAATGACGGATGACCCGAAACGCACCGGGTTGACCTGGGCGACCTTCCTGCACCTGTACATGCCCTTCTATACATTCCAATATGCGATTGGGATCAGCGCCGCACACGCTGCCGGCGAGAGGGTGTTGGCCGGGGAAGAGGGCGCTGCTGAGAATTACGTGCAGTTCCTCAAATCGGGCGGTTCGCTGTATACGATGGACCTGTTTGATCTGGCGGGCGCGGATATGGCTTCCCCTGGGCCGGTGCGCAGCGCTTTCAAGGTGATGGAAGAAAATATCGATCAGCTGGATAAGTTGGTAGGGTAAAAGGGAAGCGTTTATTAGTGTACTAGTTTATTCGTTGGCTGGTAAAGTGAGACCCCAAGGGCTGCGAGGCGCTTGGGGTCTTTTCTTTGATCGAACGAAGTTCGGTTTGTCAAAATTGGGACAAAAAGCCCCCAAGGTTGGGGAGGTTCCTTGGGGGCAGAGGAGTAAAGCAGTGATCGGTTAAACAGACCACCACTTTTTATGGCGCGTAAAACAACAAAATGAAGATAGACTCTGCCTTTGAATATTTTTCAACATAGCCCTCCATCAATATTCGCTTGAATGCTAATTCCCATGCCTAATCTCATTATAGCGGAAAATAGGTGTGAGGTATATAGTTAGTCAGAGGAAAAATAGTGTTTTCGTCTATTTTTAATCCACAGCAGCCATTTTTAGAGGGGCAAATTGAAAATTTAGAATAATTTTAATCTTCCTCTAATAACCCTAGTGATAGATAATTATCTAACACAGTGATATAATTTGACGTATTGGCAGCCCCAAGGGGCAAGCGTGCCATACCGCTGAAAAACAATAAACCGCTTTGGTGGTTTTATATGACTGAATGAAGCAGGTTTGACGATTGTTCAATTTGCTGTATTAGGTCATAAGAGGAAAACTTGAAAGGATCATCATGATGGACGAGGACATTACAACACCCCCTCAAGAGAAACCCTCGATTTTACAAGAATACGCTGATAATCTCCGGGCATTCAGACCGAATGCCCGTTTGTATCTGGGGAGCGTAATCATCACCGGATTGACCATGGGGGTTTTTCGATTACTTTTCAATTTCTATGTGCTTAGTTTGGGCTACGATGAAGGTTTGCTGGGCAACCTGATTACGACCTCCAATATGACCGCCTTGATCATGGCGCTGCCAATGGGCTACCTGGTAGACGTACTCGGCCGCAAGCGTTCGCTGCTCATTCGCACGGTTGTGATGGGGGGGGCGGTGGGGTTGATGGCCATCTGGCCTTCGGTCTGGTTGTTCTATGTGATGAATGCCTTTTTAGGTATCTCGATGAGCATCGGCTCGGTGGTTACCGGGCCCTTCATGATGGAAAACAGCAGTGAAAAAGAACGCTCGTACCTGTTCAGCTTTGCCTCCGGTTTGCAGATGGCGGCTGTATCGGCGGGCAACTGGCTGGGCGGCTACCTGCCCACCTGGGTAGGCGACTATATTAATGTCGGCCCGGAGACGAGCGGCGCGTATGGCGGGGCAATGCTGGTGATTGCGGTTGTTTCCTTCTTGGGGTTGGTGCCGATATTGTTCTTAAAGCGCAACTATGTGGCGGATGTGCGCGATGGCATTTTTGCCCCTATTTCGTTTACCCGCAAGAACCCCAAGCTGATGGGAAAATTATTCTTCCCTTTGTTGATCGTTTCGATTGGCGCAGGCTTGTTTGTACCCTTTATGAATGTTTTCTTCCGGGAAGTGCACCACCAGCCAGACCCGGTGATCGGTTCGCTGATGGCCTGGGGTTCGCTGGCGATGGGAGTCGGCTTGCTGCTGGCACCCCCATTAGCAGACCGGATGGGCAAGCTGCGTTTAGTGGTGCTGACGCAGGGGCTATCGATTCCCTTTATGATCTTGCTGGGGTTTGTGCCCGTATTTTGGGTGAGCGCGATGGCCTATTATGTGCGCATGGCTTTGATGAACATGAGCAGCCCTATTTACCAAAACTTTGTTCTGGAACGGGTGGAACCCGGTGATCGGGCAACGGTAGCCAGTTTGCACAGTATGGTGTGGTCATTTGGGCGTTCATTCAGTCCCTCGATCAGTGGGGCGCTGCAAGTGAGCTATGGATTTGGCCCGCCCTTTATGATGGCGATTGTATTTTACGGGATTGCGATTTCTTTCTATTGGTTATTCTGGTTGAGAAAGAAAACGCCCAGTCCGGTGGTTGCCAGCTAAACAGCAATCTGCCATTATTTCTTCTTCCTTACTAAGCCGCCCCGATGTGTTAGTGCATCGGGGCGGTTGATTTATCTAAACAGCATTCGTTCGATTTTGGGAATAGATTATCCGGCGTTTTCGGCCTGCACGACAATTTCGGCATCGGGGATGTCGATCTCGGTGTTGCGCAGGGTCTTGTTCATCGCCGCGATCAGCGAGAAGATTAAAATAAGCACCCCAAAAATGATGAAGCCTAAGGCTGTCCCTCGCCCCGGCCCGGTGCCGATCCATTTTCCCAGGCTGTTTGCCAGCAAGCCGTCTTCTTCCATCATCGGTTGAAGGACATGTTCGACCAACGGGCCGGCAACCAGGGCAGACAAGGGGGCGGTAAACTGGCCGATCACCCGGCGCACGGAGAATACCCGGCCTTGAATATCGGGCGGGACTTTGACCTGCCACATGGCGCGGCTGTTGGCGTTCAGGATAGGGGCAGCGATCATCATCAGGAACCCGGCAATACCGATGAGCAGCAGGGATGGGCGAGCGCCGAGGAGAATGGTGGTGAGACCGAGCCAGATTGCCCCGCCCAAAACGGCATAAAAGCGACGCTGCGGCCCGCCCCATACACTCATGATCAACGTACCGAGCAGCATGCCCGCACCCATGGCGGAAGTGGCTAACCCTACCTGTTGAGCATCCCCCAGGTCAAGCATCAGGGGGGTAAGCAGCGGGCTGAGCATGCCAAGGGCAAAGTTGATCGAGGCAATATAGAGCATCCAATACAGCAGTCCCTTGCGGTCTGCGATGTAGCGCCAGCCAAAATTGATCTCTTTGAGCAGAGAGCCTTGTTCGGCTTTTGCTTCAGGCGTGCGCTCCGGTTCGGGGATGTGCACAACCAATAAGGTGATGACGGCGAACAGGAAAGTAACCACATCGACCAGGATGACCGATTGCAGGCCAAATGCCAAAAACAACGCACCTGCCGCGGCGGGAGAAACCAGGTTGGAGATTGCTTCCCCAATCTGCACCATGCCGCCGGCGCGCCCCAGGTGTTCGCGGGGTACCAGCATGGTGGTAGCAGCTGAATAGGCTGGCCATTGGAAGGCGGTGAAGGAAGCGGAGAAGAACGTGATCACCAGGATGTGCCAGACTTCCAGGTTGCCGCTGATCATTAGCAGCCACACGATCAAGGTGCAGATGCCTGCCCCGGTATCGGCCAGGATCATCACCGTGCGGCGCTTCCAGCGGTCTACCAGTGCGCCGGCAAAGGGGGATACCAACACCGTGGCGGTGAAAAATAAAAAGGTGTTGATTGCAAATAAGGTGACGGAGTTGGATTCTTCGTAGATCCACACGCCCAGGGCAAAGCCGGTCAGCCCTGAGCCAAGGGTGGAAACTAACTGGCCAAACCAGATGATGGAAAAAATGCGCATGCCAGTGTTTTTTTGAGGTTGAGAGGTCATTGTTCTTCCTTGAATGTGCCCGAAAAATGCAGTTGTGTAGATGGCAAACCAGATTTTTTTGGATGTCGGTGCAGCATGTTTCCGGTTGACGAAAGTGGTGCAATCAGGGGTTAGGTTGAAGTGCAATTGGGGTGAGGTTTATTTCACTGCTGTTTTGCCTCCAAGCGAAACAAAGTTTTTCAATGATAGCATAAAATTGAAAGGGTGAAATTGGTCTCTAAGCGGGTTTTATTGGATTGAGGCAGCATTTTTAGGTAATTCTTCTAAATTGTTACCCAATATTGAACATATAGCGAGAGTTTTAATTTTTGTCTTTTTTACCCTCACCTGGCGAATCTTCGATTCGCCTTCCTCTCCCTAGAAAAGGGAGAGGAGGCTTGAGACCGGTTGATGTATAAATTATCTGGGTGAGGGAATGAGCAAACCAATTAAACCAATTCAAAAGTTTTAATCTTGGCAGTGGCTTGTATAAATTAAGAGACCTCCGGCCTTGTATGTCGAGGCCGGAGGGTGGGTTAGTAATTTGGTGTTTGGCTTGATGAGATTAATGTGTACCGATGGTGCCTTTGATCCGTACATGGCGGTCTAATTTTTTGAGCACCCATAAGCCAAAGACGATCATCAAAACCATGAACACGAGCAGCAGGATGATCTCCTGGCGGAGGGGCAGCAGGGTGAAGGTGCCCAGCAGGAAATAACGCATGGCGTCAAAGCCGTAGGTAAGCGGCAGTGCCATGGAGATAGCCAGCAGCCAGCGGGGCAGCACGGTGACGGGGAACTGCGCACCGGAGAAGAACTGCACCAGGAAACTGCCGACATCGACCAGGGTATTGGCGTCTCGCATCAATAACACCAGGGCGGCAAAGGCGAACCCAAAACCGTATAGGCCAAGCAGCATGGGTAAAACGGTGGCGATGGCGGGGAGTAAGTTGGAGCTGATGATCTCAAAACCGAATAACAGCCCGGCAATCAGCACGCTGGAGACCGAGGTGATCGTGGTGATGAGAATGCTGTGCAAGCTGCGCCCGACCAGCAGCAGTGGACGCGGGAGGGGGGACATCCAGTTGGATTCCAGCACGCCGGAATCCATCTCAACCTTTAGGGCGTATCCCATTCCCCAAAAGACAGAGCTGATGTAGCTGTTGAGGATCGACCCCAGCAGGACAAAGGACATAAAGTCTCCGGTGCCGGCGTAAGCGGCAAAACCGGCGGTTTGCCCGTTGGTGCTGAAAGCCTGACCCAAGAAAAACATCGGTGTGAACCAGGCTATCGGTTCGAGGATGGATGAAGCCGCGTTGAGCGGGTAGCGCCAATAGCGCCGCCAACCGCTGCGGGCGGCAATATAAAGCGCTCGCAAATGGCTGCGCAGATTTATTTTGGGGAGGGGGAAGGATTGTGCTGTATTCAAGTTTTCCATAGGTCTTCTCTTTGATTGATTAAGCAGCGCGGATGATTGGTTGGGACGATATTATTTGTCAAACAGCGGGCGGCGGTAGTGCACATTGCGTTCTACTTCTTTGTAGCCCACATCCAGGTAGAGGTTGAGCGCTCCACTGGGATTTTCGGTATCCACGCCCAGAGCGGTCTCTTCCATACCCATTTCTTGAAACATGCGGATGCTGCGGGTGAGCAGCGCTCTTGCCAGGCCGCGGCGGCGCCAGGGGCGGCGGGTGCAAATATCTTCGGTGTAGCCGCGTTTTTTGCCAAAATTCTGATTGTAATCTTTGTCGATGGCGTTCAGCACCATCCCGGCAACTTCGTCCCCATCCCAGGCAACCTGCCAGATTTCGGGCTGGTAGAAGGGAGAGTTGAACCATCTTTCCAGGTCTTTTTCGGTCGGTTCTACAAAGCCCCAATGGTCGCGGAAGGCTTCGATCTGTGCATCGACGATCTGGCGGTAGTTTTCTTCGACTGCCGGGCGAATTTCTAACCCTTCCGGGAGCGGATGGATTTCGACCGGTTCACTGCATGGGCGGGTCATTTTGAACCCATAGCGGGCGGGGGTGAAGCCTAAACGCTCCAGAAGCTGGGCATACCACACCATCTTATCTGTGGCAGAGCAGTCGATCAACTTAGGCGCATCTTGGAGATGGTCTTTGGCTATTTCTCTCAACCGCAGGATGAAATGGTGTGCCATCGCTTCGCCCAAGCCTTTGCCGCGATATGCGGGGGTGAGGTGGACGAAGAACGTATAGATGTGTGTGCTATCCGGTTCGGCAGACCACATGCAGCGCCCATAAGCGACCAGTTCGCCATCCACTTCGGCAAAGAGCATGTCTGTATCGGTGTCGGATCGCTGCAAGTAGCGGTAGGTGCGGGCAACATCTTCGGTCGTGGAAATATTTTCGATCTTTTCTGCTGCATTGCAGGTGTTGATCAGGGCGGCCATTTTGGGGAAATCTTCTTCCCCGCGGAAATGCCGAAAGGTCAGGCCGGGAATATCCGGCGTATTCTTGATTGGAGAGACTGTTTTTTCCTCTAACATGATTTCCTCCGTTTGAAATTTTTTTTCAGTTTAGAACTTAATGGTTCGCCAAACTACCCGATTGGCGAGTTTTCTTATCCATCCAGATAAAGGACAGGTAGCCGGTAACCAGCCAGAAGAGGCCAAAACCGGCCAAGGCCAATAAATCCGGCGCGATAGCTTTGAAATCCGCATTCCCCAACGCAGCCTGCCGGAAAGCGTGAATCATATAGGTGGGAGGCAGCCAGGCAGAAACAGACTGCATCCAGTGGGGCAGGATGCTGATCGGGAAGGTGATCCCGCAGAAGATCATCACCAGGCCGCGCACCAGGAAAACGAAGCTGTTGGCATCTTTGGTGTAGATCACCAGGCTGGCAAAGACGAATGCCAGGCCGTAGATCGAGGGGATGCATGCCAGGGCGACCAACAGGGCCAGCCAGATGCTGCCGGAAAAACTTACGCCCAGGAATAAGGCAAACTCCAGTGCGGCTGTGATCAGCATGACAAATGAGATCACCAGATGAGTGACGGAATTGCCCAGCAGGAGGGAAAAACGCCAGGAAGGAGTAAGCCAATTGGATTCCAGCGTGCCCTGCACCTGCTCGGTGCGTAGCGATGTGCCGATATTCCAGAGCACAATATTCTGCCACATCCACACGGTAGTGCCCACGGCAATATAGCCGACATAATCGGTGACGCCGGTGTTTTGGGCGAAGGCGATCAGTCCGCTGCTGTCTGGGCCGGCAAGGGCGCGGGCGCTGAAAATATACACCGCCGGGAAGATAACAGGCCAGACCAGCAATGAAATGATCCAGGAGGGATAGCGCACAAAGGTGAGCCAGCGCCTGCGGGCAATTTTAAGGAAGGCGCGCCATTCGGCGAATACGCTGGGGCGGCTGAGACTGGTGCGAGGGAAGGATGGGTCTTGTACGTTCATGATTAATCCCTGAGGGCTTTGCCGGTAAGGTGAATAAAGACATCTTCCAGCGAGGGTTTGACGATGTTCATATTTACCAGGTGCGTGCCGTTGTGGTTGAGATGGTCTACCAATTGGGGCAGCAGCTGGCGGCTGTTGGGAGATTGGATGTTGACTTCCCACAAGGAGTCTGCCCCGGTGTAGCGGGAGACAAAAGTTTCGATGCCGGGCAGTGCCTGGATGCGCTGCTCTAAGGTTTCTTCCCAACCGGTCACTTCCAGGCGGATGAGGTCTTTTTGCTGGATCTGGTCTTTAAGGGCGGCGGGGGTGTCGAGAGCGATGATCTTGCCGTTGTCGATGATCCCAATGCGGTCGGAGAGCAGATCGGCTTCTTCCATATAGTGGGTGGTGAGCAGGATGGTGTGGCCTTCTGCTTTCAGGTTCTCCACCAATTCGCGTACCATGCGGGCTGCCTGCGGGTCTAAGCCCAGGGTAGGTTCATCCAGCAGCAGGATTGGCGGGCGGGCGATCAGCGCTTTACTGATGGCGATGCGCTGTTTCATGCCGGTGGAGTATTTTTCCACCAGGTCGTCGGCGCGGGCGGTGAGTTCCATGCGGGCGAGCAGTTCGTCGATGCGTTGGCGGGCGACCTTGGGGGGAATGTGGAAGAGGGCGGCGAAGTATTCCAGGTTTTCTCGCCCGGTCATTTTCCAGTAGATGCTGCGGTCTCCAGCCAGTACGGTACCCAGGCTTTGGCGCACTTTATTGGGCTGTTTGAGGATGTCATAGCCGTTGAGGGTGGCAGTGCCGGAAGTGGGCTCCAGCAGGGTGCAGAGCATGCGGATGGTGGTGGTTTTGCCGGCGCCGTTGGGGCCAAGCAGGCCAAAGACTTCGCCTGGCTTGATCTGCAAGCTGACCCCGTCGACCGCAGTGAGGAATTTTTTGGGCGGGCGTTTGGAGAAAAGGCTGCGGAATTTTGAAGTTTTTGCTTTCCCGTTTTCGGCTTTTCGCTGGGAGAATTTTTTTACAAGTTGATCGGCGTGGATCATATATTCGGTCATGTGGTTCTCCAGAAATCAAAGGTGATCTTAAAAATATTGAATATTATATGTAAATTTTCAATATAATATATGTAATAATAAGAAAAGTCAAGTTAAATATAAATATTATTATATTTAAGTGTAATAATCCGTAAGTGGCGGTTAAAAAATGAAAAGGGGACAGTTTGTGTGGGTTGGAACCGCGGGTTGAGAAATTGCACTTCGTTCAGTCAAATAAAAAGCACCTCCGCATTGCGGAGGTGCTTAAGGGGGGCATGTAAGGATGGAGCTGTTTTAGTCGAGAACTTCTTCTGGAAGCATGTCTTCTAAGATAATTTCAAGGGCCATGGTGTGGCTGCATCTTCCCCGGCCAATAAAATATTCACAGTCGCATTGCCACTTGCCTTCTGAAAATGTAACGGTATGCGGGTTGTTGGTGCCGTCAAACTCAACGGTAAGGGACATGAATTTCACCCTTTCTCTTTCTTGAGCATACTGCTTGGCTTTTGTGTACTTGCGAACCATGCCATTATCCATGATCTATACTCTCCTTTTATCTCATATATAAAAAAAGACACGCAACTCGCGTGTACTTTAGCTTTTACCTTGTGTTGTATTCGGTTGTGCTTTTAGACTTCGCATAATTGCTGCACCTCCGGGATTGATATAAGTATAGCGGGTGTTGTATCTTCCGTCAACTGGCAGTTTTGAAGGTTTGGCATGGGGGTAGGGTGGTGTGGGTTAATCTTGTTTTTGCCCTCAAATAAGAATGATATGGCCGGTGGCTGACAATGCTTGTTTGCTGCCTTGTTGCATTATATACGCTCCAATTTCCAGTTTGCCCCAACCCCCTAACCCCCTTCCACGGCCAAATCAAACCCTGATCGCGCAGCAAACAAATGGCTGGGGAAGGGGGAATCTATCTGGAAGAAGACAGATATAGAGTTCATTACCAGGATAAAAAATTTTCATCGTTCCATCGGGGCAATTTTAGTTAATTTATTAATAGCAGCTTGGGTTAATTAATCAAGGATTTAATTTTTGACTTATGGCGCATGCTATACTGGAAAAAGTGAAAAGCAACCAGTTTCACAAAATGCTAAAGTGTGGATAAAAAAATTAGCACAAGGAAAAAGCCATGAAGATATTTTCATTCCCGCTCCTCGCTGCCCTCACCATTCTTCTTCTAATAAGCGGCTGCCAACCGGCTGTCCCACTGGAAGAAAAAACGGAAGACCTTCCCACCCAATTGCCAACCCATACGGCCATACCTGCGGTTACAGACACAGCACTGCCAACAGAGACGCCGCTGCCAGAACCATCTCCGGAACCAACAGAAGAAATTCTGGATCATGCCGTACAGGTGACCACGGATGAGGCGGTCGAATTCCACCCGAAATGGTCGCCGGATGGCGAGACGCTGGGGTATGTGTCTTATGCCAACGACAAAGCCGAAATCTGGTTGATGACGGTTGCGGATGGCAGTGCCGCCCCCCTGGAGATTAACTTAGAAGGAGATTTTGCCTTCGTGTGGTCGTCTGGCGGCGACCAGTTGGTGTTTGACGCCTACGACAGCACAGACCATCTGGCGATCTGGCACATGACGCTGCCTGATGGACAACCGACCCAGATCACACAGCAGGGGAAGGGCAAGGCTAATCCTTCCTGGTCGCCAGATGATAGCCAGATCGCTTTTGCTACGCTTGGCGATATCTGGATCCAGCCAATGGGGAGCACCACTGCCGAAAAACTGACCACCGACCCGGCCAGCGAATGGCACCCGATGTGGTCGCCGGATGGCAGCATGATGCTGTTCTCCTCCGATCGCAGCAGCAATACGGATTTATGGATGATGCCGGTTTCCGGGGGGGATGCGGTTCAGATTACCACCGATGAGGGGTATGACGACCGCGGGGATTGGTCGCCAGACGGGCAGTACATCATCTTTGTATCTGACCGGTCGGGGAACGACGACATCTGGTTGTATTCGTTGGAAACGCAGACTGTCACACAAATCACCTTCCATGCTGAAACAGACACGATGCCCAACTGGCACCCGGATGGGCAGTCGATTGTATTTGTCTCGGAGCGCAGCGGTAACATGGATATTTGGGAGATTGATCTCGCCGAATATCTTTAGGGTTGGTTGCACTGTTTATCGTAAGAAAAAAAGGGTGAGCTTGCTCATCCTTTTTTATATGGCGATGGATTCCTTTAGTGTTTGACCGCCTGGACAATTAAAGAAGGGCTGTCCTCATCGTAGAGGCTGCGGTCAAAATCTCCCCAGGTGGTGATCTCAAAGCCGGCGGCGTGCAGCTCGTTCAGGTAGGTTTCTGTCTGGTCGAGTTGGTGCGAAATGTGGTGCGTGGTGCGTTCGATCTGTCCATCGGGCAGCAGGTGGTCGTAGTGCCAGAAAACGGTAATGTGCTCGTCCCTGGTTTCCCAGGTGCTGCTCACCTGCACCGGATTGCCGGTTTGCGGGTGGGGGAAAGTGTCTTCTATCTCTATATCATCGCTGTCACCCAGATCGATCAGGATGGCCGGGTTGGGCAGGCTGACACAGAAACAGCCGCCCGGCGTAAGGTGGCGGGTAATCGTATTTAGAGCGGCCTGGCGCTGTGGGGCGGTGAAAATACTCCAGGTGTTGCAGGGCAGCAGGATGAGCGGGAAAAGGGTGGAAAAATGGAATTGACGTAGGTCGGCAGCTAGCACGGGGGCGGCAGGGTCTTGGGTTTTTAGCACCGCCAGCATGGCGGGTTCCAGGTCTAAGCCGATCACATTGATCCCTTGCTGCCGGAGGGGCAGAAGCACCCGCCCGGTGCCGCAGCCCAGCTCTAAGACGGGCTGCCCAAACTGCGCTGTCAGGTCGTGCCAAAAGGCGAGATCGTCTTTATATAGATTGTGATGGCTGTGATATAATTCCGGCTTCATATTGTTCGCCTCCGGGGGATAGTATTTTTAACCGAACTGCATTTGGTTTATTAAAAACAGGGTATTACGCTATTTCGACCCATCTAAAATTTTGTTTAATTTTGCTAAAAGATTAATCTAAGATTAAAATTTGGTTAAAATTTAGGAAAATTAAGTAAAAACTAGGCGGAATTGGGCAAAAGATTAAAATTAGATTAATAAATGGTATTGACCTATTTTGTCTAGTGTTGTAAACTTGTGCATTAAATTTCAACTCAGAAATATCTAAATCTATTTTTTCTATGATACCAGTGATATGGAGAATATGCTGATATCTATTGAGAAGAGAGGAGCAGGCTATAGATAAATACTGTAGTTACAAAAAAATATGAGATACAAAATTTTCGGAGGAGTAGAATGTCAAAAAAAATCTTTACAATCATAGCATTATTATTAGTTGCAGCCCTCGCACTGACTGCCTGTGGTGGCGGCGAGGAACCGAGCAACACCGGTAATACCGAAAATACGGGTACTACCGAGAATACTGGAAACACCGCAGATACCGGTGATGCCGAAGACATGGCTGAAGAAGAAAATATGGCCGAAGAAGAAGACATGGCTGAAGAAGAGTCCATGGCCGAAGATGACTGGGGTTACATCACCTTTGAACCCGGTGAGACGATTACCCTGGCTGTCTCTTCTGCTCTGGCTGGCGGCTATGCTGCTTATGGTCAGGACATGGTTAACGGTGTTGAACTGGCAATTGAAGATTTCGGCGGTATGCTGGAAGGCTGGACCGTGGAAGTATCCGGATACGATGACGCTTGCGAAGGCGCCCCGGCTGTGACCGTTGCCGAACAGATTGCAGCAGACCCGGCCATCTTGGGCGTGATTGGCCCGATGTGCTCCGGCTCTGTGTACCCGGCATCTGACATTTATGCAGACAACAACGTGATCATGATCACCCCGTCCTCCACCGCAGTGGTTATTACCGCCCGCGGTTACCAGAACCTGTTCCGCACAGTTGCCAATGACGATCTTCAGGCTGAAACCACCGTTGGTTTCTTGAACGGCGATCTGGGTCTGACCACCCTCGGCATTATGCACGACCAGAGCCTGTATGGTGAAGGTATTGCCCAGGCTGTTTCCGATAAGTTCGAAGCTGCTGGCGGCACAGTGACCGCTTTTGAAGGTATCACTCGTGGTGAGACCGACTACAGCGCAGTGATCTCCAACGTGATCGCTGACAATCCGGAAGCCGTTTACTTCGGTGGTATGGATGCTGAAGGCGCTTTGCTGATCAACCAGCTGCGCTCTGCCGGTTACGAAGGTGTCTTCTTTGGCCCCGATGGGATCAAATCGAAACCCACCTATATTGACGCATCTGGTGGTGCGGCTGAAGGCTCTTACGCCACCTTCGGCGCAGTTGCCGGTGCAGTTGGGGTAGAAGAATGGGAAGCCCGCTTCACCGAAGCTTACGGCGCCCCGGTTGCTTACGGCCCCGGCTCTTACGACTCTGCTTCCATCTTGCTCCAGGCCGCCGCAGAGGTAGCTTTTGTAGATGCAGATGGCAACTTGCAGATCCCGCGCCACGCGCTGGCTGAACAAGTCCGCTCCACCCCGTATGATGGTGTGACCGGCC
This sequence comes from Anaerolineales bacterium, assembly GCA_963675375.2. Taxonomy (GTDB): domain Bacteria; phylum Chloroflexota; class Anaerolineae; order Anaerolineales; family UBA11579; genus UBA11579. Next base: position 1,946,221 of record OY776212.2, read on the forward strand.
ACCTTGAGTTCACCGATACCGGTGACCTTGGCCGTGTGTCCATTACCGTATTTGAGGTACAGGACGGCGACTTTGTTCAGGTCAAGACGGTTGATTTTGGTGAATGATTTTAGCTCAACCAGAATAGACCAACCATAGAAGGATAAATAGGGGAGGCAGGATTTCAATAGTCCCGCCTCCCCTAACTGGGTTTGAATGATGAATACGCATATTACTGATAGACAAACAGAAGAACTCGCCCAAACGCCAAAAAACAGCCCTTTACAAGCTATTATCCATATTAAAAATTTTATAAATAAGAAGAAATATTTCTTGCTTATTTTCCTTTTGCTTTTGGTGCCGGTTAATCTGCCGAATTTAAACGCCCAAGCTGATTCTGGGGAGGAATTGGTGATTGGTGTGGCAGAATGGCGGCACGAAGGTGGCCCTGTTACAGACTGGCAGCAGGCAGCGTATGAACAACTGCAAACCGCACTTGAACCGCTGGCACTAGATGGGGTGCAAATTATTAAAATCCCAGTGGCATTGGATACCGCCAGAGATGTAGACCGGGTAGCAGAAGATTATGATGTCAATATGATCTTATGGGGTTGGTACGATGAAGTAGCCACCCGCAGTTATGTAGATCTGGCAGATGCTACCCAAGACGATGGCCTGACCAACAGCCTGGACGCTTTTTTGGAACACGGCGGTTCCCCGCATGCAGTGCGCGTATTGCTCATTCTCAGTAAATTCGATTATGTGGAGTCTGGTTTGTATTTTTGTGTACCACGCTGGACGCCATAGATTTTTTAAATTTGTCGCTTTGAGGTAATGAGCAATGAACTTTGACTTCATCAAATTTGCCGAACAATTGATCAACGGCCTGACGGTGGGCAGCTTTTATGCGCTTATCGCGTTGGGGTACACCATGGTATATGGTGTGCTTACCATGATCAATTTTGCCCATGGGGAAATTTTTATGATGGGCGCATATACAGGGTTATATTCCCTAAACCGATTCACCGAGATGGGCTTGTATGAGAAAAGTCCGCTGATAGCGATTGTGCTGACCTTTTTGGCCGGGATGATTGGTGCCGCCGTGACCGGTGTGGTGGTTGAACGGTTGGCGTACCGCCCGCTGCGCAAAGCAGCCCGCCTGGCGCCCCTGATCAGCGCGATTGGCGCTTCGATATTTTTGCAGGAACTTGTCCGCTTGCTGCCAACCATGGGGGAGGCAGTGATGGGTATTTCGATTGGCGGAAAAGATATATTCCCCGAAGCTGCTCAAGAAGCGGTGGTGGGCTTTTTAGCTGAATTTGGCGGTGCCCGGGTGAAAACCTATCCTGGTGTGTTTGGCACCGATGGTTTTGAGCTGGGTGAAATTTATGTTACTTACAGCCGTGTGATCATCATTGCAATTTCGATTGTGACCATGGTGGCGCTTTACCTGCTGGTGAAATACAGCCGGCTGGGTAAAGCGATGCGCGCTGTATCGGAAGACAAGGACGTGGCTGCCCTGATGGGCGTTAACGTCAACCAGGTGATCTCCCGCACGTTCCTGATCGGTTCGGCATTGGCCGGGCTGGCCGGGGTGATGGTCGGTATGTTCTACCTGCAAATCCGCAATACGATGGGCTTTGTGCCTGGGATCAAGGCGTTTACCGCGGCGGTATTGGGCGGGATTGGCAATATTCCGGGCGCGGTGCTGGGCGGCTATACCCTCGGTCTGGCCGAAGTGATTGGTATCCAGTTCCTCCCGGCAGTATATAAAGATGTAGTTGCGTTTGGCTTGTTGGTGTTGATTTTGATCTTCAAACCCACCGGCATTCTCAGCGAAGCGCTAACAGAGAAGAAGATGTAGGTGCGCTATGTTTGAAAATGCGAAAAAATTATACAATACGCTTGTTGATCGGATTGGCGCCACCGCAGTAAAGATACTGGTTGGTCTGGCGATTGTGGCGGTGATCGTGATGCCGTTGATCGACTTCCAACAGCAGGCCTTTTGGGTGCGTGTGGTTGGCTATACCGGATTATTTATTATTCTTGGTCTGGGTTTGAACATTGTGGTGGGTTTTGCCGGGCTGCTCGACCTGGGCTATGTGGCCTTTTACGCTATTGGGGCCTATACTTATGGTTTGTTGGCCTCCGGCCAGTTTGGAATTCACCTCTCGTTTTGGCTGGTACTGCCGATTGCGGCACTGTTGGCGGCTACGGCCGGGGTGCTGTTGGGTATTCCGGTGCTGCGCATGCGCGGCGACTACCTGGCTATCGTCACCCTGGGCTTTGGCGAAATTATCCGCATATTGTTGAACAACCTGCGAGACTTTACGAATGGCTCGCAAGGTGTGGTGGGGATCGATAAACCGATCTTGTTTGGTTTAGAGATGCGCTCTGGTACCCATTTCTATTACATGATCTTCATCTTTGTCGTGGTGATTGCTTTTGTGGCCAACCGCCTCAACCATTCCCGCATTGGGCGGGCGTGGGTAGCTATGCGAGAAGATGAAGATGTGGCCGAAATGATGGGCATCAATACTACCATGTACAAGCTGCTGGCCTTTGGCTCCGGTGCGATGATCGGAGGTTTGGCCGGGGCGATCTTTTCTGCCTGGCAGGGGTCGATCTTCCCCGATAACTTTAATTTACAGGTGTCGATTAATGTGCTCTCTTTGATCATCATCGGCGGGATCGGCAGTATCCCCGGGGTGATTGTGGGCGCAGTTGCTTTGATCGCTTTGCCGGATATTCTGCGCCAGTTCTCCGATTACCGTATGCTGTTGTTTGGGCTGCTGCTGATCGTGATGATGGTGGCACGGCCGGAGGGCTTTATTCCTTCTAAGCGACGTAAACTTGAACTACACGAAGACACAGCTCCCAGCAGTGACTGAGGACATGGGAGAGAGACAATGACGACTTTATTAGAAGCAAAAGGTATGACCAAGTGTTTTGGCGGTCTCACGGCTGTGGACGATTTCAGCCTGACGGTTGAAGAAAAATCGATTTCCTGCGTGATCGGGCCGAATGGTGCCGGGAAGACCACTTTCTTTAACTGTTTGGTAGGTTTCTACCTGGTAGACCAGGGTGAAATCTTTTTCGATGGGCGTTCCCTGGTGGGGCTGCCCCCCTATAAGATCACCCAGTTGGGCATTTCCCGCACGTATCAGAACATTCGCTTGTTTTCCAACATGACCACGATAGAGAATATTTTGGTCGGGCAGCACAGCCATTTGTCTGGCAATATGTTGGATGCCATTTTCCACAGCCCACGCAGCAAACGGGAAGAAGAAAAAGCCCTGGAGGAAGCCTGGCGGCTGCTTGAATTTGTGGGGTTGGTTGGGTTAGGTGACCACCTGGCGCGCAACTTACCATATGGCGCACAGCGCCGCCTGGAAATTGCCAGAGCGCTGGCCAACAAGCCCAGGCTACTCCTGCTGGACGAACCGACCGCAGGGATGAACCCGCATGAATCGGCGGAGTTGACCCAGATGATCAAGAAGCTGCGGGATGAATTGGGAATCACCGTGCTGCTGATTGAGCATGATATGCGGGTGGTGATGGAGATCAGTGAAAACATCACGGTGTTGGATTACGGCTCAAAGATTGCCGAAGGCAAGCCGGAAGATATCCAGCGTAACCCGAAAGTGATTGAAGCATATCTGGGCAAGGGCGCGGCAAGCGGTTTAGAGCTTGCTACCGATTAGCCGAGAGGTTGGAGCATACAAGATGTCAATGCTAGAAGTAAAAGACTTACATACGTACTACGGGAATATTCATGCCCTCAAGGGTGTTTCTCTTTATGTTGAAGAAGGGGAGATCGTTTCTTTGATCGGGGCTAACGGTGCCGGGAAAACAACCACCCTGCGCACAATTTGCGGTTTGATCCAACCCCGAGAGGGCAGCATTACCTTGCGGGGTGAAGATTTGCTGACTTACGAAGCACACCAGCGCGTGTCGGAAGGTATCTCGATGGTGCCGGAAGGGCGCGGGGTATTTGCCAAGCTGTCTGTGCAGGAGAACCTGGAAATGGGCGCTTACACGCGCAGCGATAAAGGCGAGATTGCAGAAGATTTGGAGAAAATCTTTGCCATGTTCCCCCGCCTGAAAGAGCGGCATAACCAGGTGGCAGGTACGCTCTCCGGTGGGGAGCAGCAAATGTTGGCTACCGGCCGGGCGTTGATGGCCCGCCCCAAGCTGCTGCTGTTAGATGAGCCTTCGATGGGATTAGCACCCATCCTGGTGGAGGGCATCTTTGATACGATTGAGGCGCTGAACAAGAGCGGCACCACCATTTTGCTGGTAGAGCAGAATGCGCACATGGCGCTGCAAGTGGCGCACCGCGGCTATGTGCTGCAAACTGGGGAAATCGTGCTGCACGATACCGGCGAGAATCTGCGCAAGAATGAGATGGTGCAGAAGGCGTATTTGGGGATGCAGTAAGGTCGAAATAGATTTAAGAGTACGTTCAACCGGGCAATCTGTAATTTGCAGATTGCCCGGTTTTTGTTTTTATGGGTGAGGGAACCGCGCCGCTACATAAGCATTGTGTGATTGTTTTGGCGGGGGGACCTCGCCTCTACGGATGATAAGGCAAAAGTCATTTTGGAGATAGGTGAATTTTTTTCAGCACCATATCTACATAATGATGTCTCTGTAAGCGGGTAAGGCAGTCCTTACCCCTACAATTGATAGGGTATGTTTTGGCGAGGGAACCTCGCCGCTACAACATAATGAGATATTACTTTGGCGAGGGGACCTCGCCGCTACATAAGCATTGTGCGATTGTTTTGGCGGGGAGACCCCGCCTCTACAACATAATGATATGACTTCGGCGGGGAGACCCCGCCTCTACAATAGCTTTGTGTTTTTATTTTGACGAGGTGAACTCGCTGCTGCATTTATTGCTTATGCAGAATTTTGATAATCCGGTTATAGATAACATAGGATACCCCGAGGGTGTTTTCGCCGGTGGTGCTGACAAACTGGATGACAACCGTGTCGATGTCAGGGTGATAGCGGGCGATACTGTAGTATCCCGGCAGCCAGCCGGTATGTTCGTATTCGTAAATTGAGGAGTAAATGGCTTGCTCATCGTCATTTAATAAGGTGCCATCATTTAATGCTCTCAAAAAGATACCCACATCTTCTGCCGATGCGACCATTGACCCGCCAGGAATGACAAAATCAAGCTGACGAAGATCATCTTGATAGCCATACCAGTATCCGCTAACCACATCGTCGTATTCGGCCTGGCTGAACAAACTGTATGTATTCGTCAGTCCAAGGGGCGCGAGGATTTCATTCTCGATATATTCATGGTGACTGTATCCCAGCACCTTGTCGAGGATGCGGCCAATCAACAGGTAATTGGTGTTGGAATAACTGTAGCGGGCGTCCGGCTTAAAATCTGCGGATTGGTCTAAGACCAACGCCAGTTCCTGGTCGATGTCTGTATGGGGAATGAACCAGTCGAATTCTTTACTGTCGACGAAATTGGGAATACCGCTGCGATGTTGGAGCATCATTCTGAGGGTAATCTGATCGGCATATTCAATTCTTCCGGCCAGTTCGGGCAAGTAATCGGCAAGTGTATCATCCAGCGATAAAGTCCCGTCATTGACCAATTTAGCGGCAGCGGCAGCGATATACAGCTTGCTGATACTGGCAATTTTGAACAAGGCGTGCGGATCGGCCGGCACTTGGTTAATTTTGTCTTTCCAGCCTGCTGTGTAAAATGCGGGTTCCTGACCTGCTTGATCTACGTACACAATAATGCCATCTAATCCATAATTAACAGCACTGTCGACCTGCTCTTGCACGGTATCTGGTAATGGGGTTCCCCATGCCCTGACAATATCCCACGGGACGAATATCACGGCAGAGATGATTGCTACGATGGGCATGATTATTCTTAATATTCGAATGATACGTTTCTTTTTATCCGTCTTATCCATCAATGATTACCTTTCTAATCCACCTCACAGGTGGACCACCTCAATAAAATTCATGTGCGAAATCCGCACATGGCCACGTGTCTGCATCATTATCGACATCTTGTTTGGATAATATCTTTCCCAAGAAGGGGATTGATGCAAACTTCATATATCATATGAAGTTTATCTTAATTGCGCAAGAAGTTGGCGGTGAGAGTTTGACCAGATAGGGAGGATTTTTATGCGTGGATTAAGAGGATTTGCAGGTGTTTTTCCGGGCGAGGGAATATTGCCGTTATAACAGTATTGTGTGGCTGTTTTGGCGGGGGGACCCCACCGCTATAATAGAATGTGCAGTTAATTGGGCGAGGAGACCCCGCCTCTACGGAGGCTGTTCAGTAGCGCCATTTTAGGATAGGTAGGTTTTGATGTCAGCAACGTGTTTGCATGCTGAGGGTTTTTGAAGCAGGTAAGACAAGCCTTACCCCTACAATAGATGGGGTGTGTTTTGGGCGAGGAGACCTCGCCGCTACAACAGAACGTGCGATTAATTCGGCGGGGAGACCCCGCCGCTACGGATAGCAAAAAAGTATCGCCCGAAAAAGGTTTTATGCCTGGATGAGATTTTCTATTTTATTCGGGCGAGGAGATTTCGCCGTTATAACAAAATGTGCGATTGTATTGGCGGGGAGACCCCGCCGCTACGGAGGCTAAGAAAAGTGTTGGGCTAAAAAAATCTAAGCCTGGATGAGATTTTCGATCTTATACAGGTAGCCGCTGCTCAGCTTGGATTCGGCCATCACGTGTTTGAGCACATACTGCCCACAGTTGGAGCCGATGCGGTTTTCTTCCTGCTCGCCAATGCTGACAATCACCTGATACCCGGCGCTCTCTAACCCGGTGACCACATCCAGGGACTGCACCCGGCTGCTGACATCAATATAAGAATCTAAGCCGTTTTGTTGGGCGGTATAGGTGGGGTTGAGCGGGGTGATCTTGATGAGGAATTTCTCCGGGTCAAAATAGTTTAAGAGGTCGCCCGCTTCCACAGGCACATCCTGCGCCAGAGCAAAGTTTAGTGTGATCTTGCGGTCGCCTGGGCGGTAGAACCGGTCGCCGTAGGCTTGCATTTGGGCAAAAGTCCAGGTCTTGACCGGGATCAGTTCCCGGCGCAGCGCTTCATCGGAGGTGTGCAGGGAGAACTGGAATTGGAACTGCCCATCGGGATAGTAGGTATTCTTCACATCCAGCAGGCCGTCGAAGAAGCTGTCTACCCCGGCGGGGGCAATCGTGGAGAGGGAAGGCATCAGGCCAGGGGCCTCGTAGCGGCTGGGCAGCTCTTTTAATACCTGTAATACATCTTTGTTGAACGAGGGTTCACCCATGCGGGCAAACTGGATTTTGAACTGCTTGCAGGGAATATGACCATCGGGGTAGTGCTGCTGCACCAGGTAGTCCAGTTGGGCAAACAGGCGTTCCTTGCTGATCTTGCCGTGGTAGAAACCACCGGCATCACACATTTTGCATTCCACCGGGCAGCCGTACAGGGTGGAGACCATCAGCACCCATTTGTCCTCGCGCGGGATGGGCGGCTGTACAGCTTCTACAAACTCCACCAGTTCAGCGTCTGGGAATTCTCCTACATAGACGACAGCAATATCCTCATTGCCGGCTTTTGCCACGATCTTCATTGTGCTACCTCCATAAAAAATTGATAGATTTGCATTGCAGATTTCAAGCCGTCGCCGACGGCAATCGCTGTTTGTCGAAAAATGCCATTGGAAACATCTCCAATATAGTGAAGTTTGTTGTTCTCGATCAGTAGATGCTCCACCAGTTGAAAGCTAGGCGTGCAGGGCGGGAAATTTTCCTCTCTGCCAATTGCGCCCAGCAGGTAGTCGGTCTGGTGGGAGAAGGGCTTTCCGGCGTGGGTGCCCTGGAGATTGAGCTTGTCTCTTTCATGGTGCAGGGAGTTGACCTGGACGTGATCTAGGTATGTGATCGTTTCGATGTCCCTGCTGCGGGTGACGAGCAGGGGAAGGGCTTTCACCTTGTCCCCACGATTGAGAATCGTGACCGTATTGCGGCGGGAGAGCTGGATGGCATAGTCGAAGGCGGCATCGCCAGCGCCGATGATGGCGATATGTTTTTTCTCCACCTGGGCGATGTCGGCAACATCGTAGACAACCTGCGGCTGTGCTTCTGGGGGGACGAACTCAGCGGGAAAGGGGATCGGGCGGGTGCCGGTGGCGATCACCAGGGCACGCGCCTGGTACTGTGTTTGGGGGGTGGAGACCAGGAAAAATTCGCCGTCATAGTCGACTTCGGTGACTTCTTGGGGGGTGTGGGAAAGGCCGAGGGCGTGGTAGTGGGTTTCAAGCTGGGCAACCAGAGTAGGGCCAGAAATGCCCTGCGGGAAACCGGGGTAATTTTCTACCAGGTTGGCATTCCACAGCAAACCGCCCAGCCGTTTTTTTTCTAATAAACGTGGGGTAATGCCATAGCGCTTTAATTGGATGGCAGCGGTCAGCCCGGCAGGGCCGCCGCCAAGGATGATGACGGTTTCTCTTTGCATCTATCGGGTCTCTGGCTGTTAAAAGTGCTGGGTCAGGATAAGGTGTTCAATAAATCGCTTACTAAGCTCAGGTTGGCAAACCCGTGTGCCAGGTTGCGCAGGGTGCCCATGTGGTAATCGAGGTTATAGGTGGCGCTGCCATCTACCGGGAACCACACATGATAGCCGTGCATAAAAGCAGAGCGGGCGGTGGTCTCGCAGCACAGATGCGTCATCACACCGGTAATGACCACATCGGTTACTTCTTCCTCGGAGAGCATTGCATCTAAGTCGGTATGCAGAAAAGCATCGTATTGGGATTTGCGGAGCGCCTGGGGTTGGTAGCTGGCAAGGGATGGAATCAGGTCGGCGAGCGGATTGCTTTCGGTAAGCAGCTCGCGCCACCAGGCGGACATCATCCCGGCGTCTTCGGGGGTATTCAAATGTTGGGTGAAAATAATGGGGAAGTTGGCTTGCTGAAAAGCGGCAATCAGTTTGAGCAGTCCGGGGAGAATGGAGGAAGCGCTGGGCACAAAAGCGTGTGAATCGGGTTTGAAGAAATATTGTTGTAAGTCTAATACCAGCAATGCCGGCCGCTGCCAGGATTGCCGTTTTGGCTTTTGTCCGATCGTGTGGAGCAGGTCTTCTGCCTGGATGTAGATCGTATGCGGCGTAAAATACGTCGATTTCATGGGCACATTTTACCGTATTTATGCAGGAAGTGAAAAAATCTATTCTTATTTTGATTTGTGAGTGGGTGTGCAGCGTTTTACTTTCCGGGCTAAGTGGATTGCGCCCCCTATCATAATCGCCTGCTTTCCGGTAAAATCGGGGGTAAGAACGTATTGTTATGGAAGAACTAAAACTACTTAACCAACGATACCAGCTGAACTCTCTCGTCGGGCGGGGCGGGATGGCGATGGTCTTTAATGGACGGGATTTAATGCTGGAACGCGAAGTTGCCATCAAGGTGCTGCGTTCCCGCTATGCTAAAGACCCGGCCTTCCGCGAACGCTTCCGGCAGGAAGCCAAAGCGGCGGCCAATCTCAGTCACCCCAATATTGTCACGGTCTACGACTTCGGTTATGACCAGTCGCGCCTGTACATCGTGATGGAGTATATTGCGGGGAAAGATTTGAATACCCTGGTACACGAACGCGGCCGGCTTTCGGTGGACCGCGGCCTGGATTTGGCGATTAAAGCGTGCAAGGGGATCGGGTATGCTCACCGGGCCGGGTTGGTGCACTGCGATGTGAAGCCGCATAACCTGCTGGTGACCAACGATTGGCAGCTGAAAGTGACCGATTTTGGGATCGCGCGTGCCCTGGCTTCAATCAATCCTGATGAGCAAAGCGACGTGGTGTGGGGTTCGCCCCAGTTCTTCTCCCCCGAGCAGGCCGCCGGAGAGGCGCCTTCTCCTTCTTCCGATGTGTATTCCCTCGGCGTGGTGTTGTACCTGATGTTTACCGGGCAGCTGCCCTTCATCGGGAACACTTCTGCCGAGTTAGCCAAGCTGCACCGAGAGGCAGCCCCAGTTCCACCCAGAGAGATCAACCCTTTTATTCCCCAAACCCTGGAGGATATCATCCTCAAGGTGCTGTCGAAAGAGCCTTCTGCGCGCTATCGTACTGCCGACCAACTTGGCCGGGTGCTGCAAATTGTGGAACGCGAATCGGCCCAGGCCGCCCAAAGCGACCAGTATAATTCTGGTTCATCTTCGCACACGAGCCGGCCTTTGCCGGCCAGCGCCCCGGTTGCCAGCCGGCCGCGACCCGCACGGCGCGTTTCTGAGCCGCTCTCCCCGGTAGACCGGGAAGAGATTTACCGCCAGGTGCGGCCCACATCGCGGGAACCGGAACAGGCGGTAGATTGGTTGGCGGTCTTTTTAGGGTTGATTGCCGTAGGCGCGTGGGGTGGGCTGGTTCCCTTCTTCATTTGGGTCTATAATAGCATCTTCTAATTGCCGGAAGATGTTTGGGAAGCCAGTCAATTGGCACAATTCAACCAAACCAGAAAGATGAGTATGAGCAACAGAGAACGAATATCAGTATCTATTCTCAGCGCGGATTTTACCCAATTGGGCGACCAGATCAACCAGGCGGTAGATGCCGGGGCAGATTGGGTGCATATTGATGTGATGGATGGACACTTTGTCCCCAATATCACCATGGGGCCGTTTATTGTGGCGGCCTGCAAACGAGCAACCGACCGCTTTTTAGATGTACATTTGATGATCGAAACGCCTGAGAAATATATTGAGGAATTTGCCAAAGCCGGCGCGGGCGGAATCACAATCCATACCGAAGCCAGCCCGAATTTATTCCGCACCCTGCAAGCCATCCGTGCTTTGGGCGTGCGCCCCTGTGTGGCGATCAACCCCGGCACGCCCGCCGAAGCGGTGCGCCCGGTGCTGCATTTGGTGGACATGGTGCTGGTGATGACGGTCAATCCCGGTTATTCCGGGCAGGTCTTTTTGCCAGAGGTACTCGGCAAGGTGACCCAGATCCGGGCATGGTTAGACGAAGTGAACCCCCAGGCCGTGATTGAAGTGGATGGCGGGGTGAATGCTGAGACGCTGCCGCAGGCCAAGGCGGCCGGGGCAGAGATATTTGTCGCCGCCAGTGCGATCTACAAGCATCCCGCAGGGATTGCTGCCGGGGTACAGGCATTACGCGCCCAGTTTTAACCGGGCAAACGAACTTTACTAATTAAATGAAGTGGAGCAGGGGGATGGCTGTGTGGTAGAGACCATGGGTGGGTCTTTTCGTTGGAAAAGACAACTTTTTGCAGGATGGTGAGAGGTTAAATCAAAAATCACGACTAAAAAGCCGTGATTCTGACGGTTGGTTTGGGTAATTGGACAACAGTTAGGCAGTTTTCACCATCGTGCGGATGCAGCGTGTGCACATGACCTTCTTAACTTTCTTGCCGCCTTCCATAACAGTTACTTTCTGGAGGTTGGGCTTGAAGGTGCGGTTTGTGGATTTTCTTGACCACGGGCGGTTGCGACCGAAAGTTGTTACTTTACCACATACAGAACACTTAGCCATAATTCACTTCCTTTACAAATTATGTATAATACCTACAGGTTTATACCAGCTTAGCCGAAAAATGTTACCACAAGACGTATCTTTTTACAACCCAAGTGGTTAATAAAACATGAGGAAATCTTATGAATGATGACTATAACCCATATGGCAGTATCCACGTTTCCGCACGGGCAATTGCATCCATTGCCTACCAAGCAGCCATCAAATCGTATGGTGTGGTTGGATTAGCCTCTAAGAACCTGGTGAACGGTCTTACCAATAAAGTGGTAAAAGACCCGACCCATGGGATAGAGGTAGACTATGAAGATGGCAAGATCAATATTGATATTTATGTCATCGTGCAGTATGGCACCCGTATAAAATCGGTGGCAAGCAGCGTTGCAAATACGGTGCGTTTCAGTGTGGAAAAATATCTTGGTATTCCAATCAACAACGTGAACGTGCATGTACAGGGGTTAAGGATCAACGGAGAAGAGTAACCCCAGGGCCGGTGCCAAATCCTTTAATGGATGCGATGGTCCCGGCCGATCAATTTAATTGGAGCATTTATGACTGATAGTAAACACATCCCCGGTTTAGACCGCAAACTTGCCCTGCAGCGCAACCCTATTGACGGGCAAGTACTAAAAGAGCTGACTGCAGCGGGCATGGCCTGGCTGAATACGAACAAGCAAACTGTGAACGCCCTGAACGTTTTCCCCGTCCCGGATGGTGACACGGGCACGAACATGATGCTGACGATGCAGTCCGCTTTTGACGAAATTGAAACCTCACCCGAACACCATGCTGGCAAGCTGTTGGGGGCGGTTGCCCACGGTGCTTTGATGGGGGCACGCGGTAACTCTGGGGTGATCCTTTCTCAAATCTGGCGCGGGATCGCCTCCTCGATGAAAGATGAGGAATATCTTTCTGCGCTTTCTCTGGCGAATGCGTTTGCCAGCGCTCGCGACACAGCTTATAAAGGGGTGGTGCGCCCGGTTGAAGGCACGATCTTGACCGTGGTGAAAGACGTAGCAGCCGCAACCGAAAAAGCTGCCAAGCTGACTACGGATGCTTTTGAGATGTTGGAAATTGCCGTGGAAGCGGCAGCCGAGTCTGTGGCGCGCACGCCTGACCTATTACCGGTGTTGAAAGAAGCCGGGGTGGTTGATTCTGGTGGTAAGGGCTTTTTCTTCTTATTAGAGGGAATGGTGCGCTGGGTGAGCGGCGAATCGCTGGATACTCCCATAGCAGAGGTGCAACCTTTGGATTCCCTGAAGCTGGACAATACCCTGGAAGTGATTGAAGAAGGCCAGGATTATGAAGTGGTGGTCGATTTCCAGCCGACCAACCCGCTCAACCTGGAAACTTTTTATCAGGGATTAGAAGAAATGGGCACCTCCATCCAGGTGGGTGAAGGCGATGATATGTACCGTATGCATATCCATGTGCCGACCGAGAATCGCTACCTGCCGATTGACTATTGTATGGATTTAGGTACGGTCACCAATGTTGCCATAGAAAACTTGATGGCGCAGATGGATGAGATTGGAAGGAAGGCGGAAGAACGTGTGGATTTGATCCCGATTGAGGCCGGGCAGATTGCCACTGTGGCCGTAGCGCCGGGTAAAGGGATTGCGAGAGTGTTCGCCAGCCTGGGTGTAGCCGCCCTGGTGGAAGGCGGGCAGACGATGAACCCCAGCACGCAGCAGATCATGGCCGCTTTTGAGAACTTGCCGACCAATAACGTGATCATTTTGCCGAATAACAAAAATATCGTCATGGCAGCAGAAGCGGCAGCCGAATTGACCGTCAAAGAGGTCAAGGTGGTGCGCAGCCGCACCGTGCCGCAGGGGCTTGCCGCGATGATGCGCCTGGCGCCGGACGGTGACCTGGAAGATGTTGCTGCCGATATGAATGCAGCCTTAGAAGAAGTGCAGACCGGCGAGATCACAACCGCCACCCGCAATGTGGAGATAGACGGGGTGAAGGTGAAAGAAGGACAGATCATCGGGCTGCTGAACGGCAAGCTGGTGGTCTCGACTACTTCGTTGGAAGATGCCTGCTTGAGCCTGTTGGACAAGATTGAGATGGATGACTATGAATTGGTCACCATGTTTTTTGGTGATACTATTAAACTCGATCAGGCGGAGAAAGTAGCCGGTGTGATTGGGGAGAAATACCCCGACCACGAAATTGAGATTCAAGAGGGCGGGCAGCCGCACTATCAATTCATATTTTCAATTGAGTAACGACACCATAGATGAGTAGAACCTGCATCTTTACAGACAGCACCGCCCAATTCCCGATCCCGGCTTTTGCCGGGCGCAAGTTGGTTAATATTGTGCCCCTGACGCTGACCGCCGACGGACACCGGGAACTGCCGGCCAACAAATTGCGCGCCTTCGACTTTGACCAAAGTGCGCCGCGCAATTTCCAAACCCGGCTGAATGCGCCTTCTGTGCAGACCTTTGAGAATTATTTCATTCAGGCCTCACAAAGCTACGATGGCATTGTGGGGATTTTCCATGCCGGCAGTCTGAGCAAGACCTACCAGCATGCCAGCCAGGCTGCCCACAACCTGGAAGGCAAGGTCAACGTGGAAGTGATTGATGCGATGACGATTGCTACCGGGTTGGGGTTAGCGGTGCAGACGGCTTCGGCGGCTGCCGAAGAGGGCGGTTCGGTCTCAGAGATTGCGGAATTGATCCGCGCTTTGCTGCCCCGCATCTACTCGGTGTTTTGCATCCAGGGGTTGAGCTACATGTATCACAGCGGGTATTTGAGCATTTCGCAGGCGATTGTGGGGGAACACTTGAAGATGCTGCCGATCTATATTTTAGAAGAGGGGCATCTAGTGCCGACACAGAAAGCGCGGAATAACCGCCATCTGGTCGACCTGATGCATGAATTTATCAGTGAGTTTTATCAATTGGAGCATATTGGTTTGATCCAGGGGGTGCCGCCGTTTGAACTTGAAACACGGGCCTTGCGTGAGCGGCTGGTGCCCGATTTTGAGGATACAGAAATCTCTGAGCATATTATCAGCCCTGAACTTGCCACCATGATTGGGCCGCGTACCCTGGCGATGTTCATTTTACAAAGTGAGTAGATATCGGATATGAAAATAGCAGTTGTAACGGACAGCACCTCTGACATTTCTACAAAAGAAGCACAAGAAAACCATATCACGGTTGTCCCGGCGGTGGTGGTGATGGATGGTAAAGAATACCTGGATGGGGAAACGCTCAGCCGGGAAGAATACTATACCAATCTGCCGCATTACAAGGTGCCGCCGACCACCGCTGCGCCTTCCACCGGGATGATTACCAAGGCGTATAAAACTTTATTTGAAGATGGCACTGACCACATCTTTTCGATCCATGTCTCTTCTACCTTGAGCGGGATTTACAGCGCTGCCAAGGTGGCTGCCGAGAATTTTGGGGATCGGGTCACTGTGGTGGACAGCGGACAATTGTCTTTGGGCTTGGGTTTCCAGGTGCTGGAAGCGGCCAAAACCGCGATGGACGGCAGTATTCAACAGGTTGGGCAGGCGATTGAAAGCATCCAGGAACGGGTGCGTACCATGGCAATGATCGATACTCTGGACCAACTGAAACGCAGCGGCCGGATTTCCTGGCTGCGCAGCAGCCTGGGGTCACTGCTGCGAATCAAATTGTTTGTGGAAGTCAGCCATGGCGAGGTGTTCCAGATTGGGGAGGCGCGCACGCGCAATAAGGCAATGGCAAGGTTAGGGGAACTGCTGAGTGCCTTGGGACCGTTGGACCAGCTGGCGGTACTGCATACCAATGCGCTGACGGATGCGGTCAATATGGCGCAGGAATTTGCCAGCCAGGTGAGCAGTACGCCTTTGGTGCGTAGTGTGACCACGGTGATCGGCACGCATGTGGGTGTGAATGCGGTTGGGTTTATTGCGGTTAAGGCAGAGTAGGGGGTATTGGGGTTAGTTTTCACCCTCACCTTGCGAATCGAAGATCGGTTGATTTATAAATTTCTCGTTTATGGGTGTATTTTAACCGGCTATACTTTTCAAAATATTGGTTTCATTTTTTAGATTGGTATTTGGGATGAAAAAGGATTGGTGTTTAACCTTCTCTTATGGTTTTCACAAAGCCAAGGATAAATTGGTGAATCATATTTACCCCAGCTGCGAACCTATCAATGGCTTTCCTTTGTAGAGTGTGATTTTGATCGTTACATCATGACTTGTAACGAGTTGTAAGTTTTTTACGCCCCACCCCAATATATGCCCTAAATTTCTAAGTTGCTATCACCCTCCCCAATTTGGGCTGGGCTGAAGAGCCATTTCTAAATAAAATACTAGCGGGTGGGGCGTGATAGAAACAATCTTATCTCGTAACGTAACGCCACCTTTTCGTCTTTTTTACATTCAATATTTTTTCAATTTGTCAAAAGACTATGAGAAAGCCATTAACCTCCTATTTTCCCCGATTGACATAAAAACGCCCTTTTGGTATCATCAGGGCCACAAATTAACAGCCCGAATAAAGTACTCTTATCCAGAGAGGTGGAGGGACCGGCCCTTTGAAACCTCGGCAACCTGTAATCACTTACTGGTGCCAATTCCGGCAGACAAGTTCTGGAAGATGAGAGGGTGAGCAAAATTGATTGACGCGTGCCCTTTCGTTACTGAATGGGCATTTTCATTTTTTGGAGGTTTTTTTTATGAGTTCAACATTTATGAATTCTTCCCAGCTGATGTTCACTTCTGAGTCTGTGACCGAAGGTCACCCGGACAAGATGTGTGACCAGATCAGCGATGCGGTGCTGGACGCCTGCCTGGCAGAAGACCCGAATTCCAGGGTGGCGTGCGAGACGGCGATCAAGACCGGTTTTGTACTGCTGCTTGGGGAGATCACCACACAGGCGCGCATCAACTACGATACGCTTGTCCGGCAGGTAGTCAACGATATTGGCTACACCCGGGCCAAATACGGCTTTGACGGCACCACTTGCGGTGTGCAGGTAGCCATTGCCCAGCAGTCCGGCGATATTGCCATGGGCGTGGATAAAGCTCTGGAAGCCAAAGCCGGCGATATGAGCGAAGAAGAAATCGATGCGACTGGGGCGGGCGACCAGGGGATGATGTTTGGGTTTGCTTGCATTGAGACTGATACGTTGATGCCGATGCCGATCTATCTGGCCCACAAGCTCACCCGCCGCCTGGCCGAAGTACGTAAGTCGGATGAATTGGAATGGCTGCGCCCGGATGGGAAATCGCAGGTGACGGTGGAATATGACCACGGGAGACCGAAACGGATTGATACGGTTTTGGTCAGCACCCAGCATGCCCCGGAAATCTCGCACAGCGAAATCCGAGAAGCGATTATCGAGACCGTGATTCAACCGGTGATGCCCGCGGGGATGGTAGACAACGATTTGAAAATTTTCGTGAATCCGACCGGCCGTTTTGTGATTGGTGGCCCGATGGGAGACGCCGGTGTGACCGGTCGTAAGATCATCGTGGATACCTACGGTGGGATGGGACGCCACGGCGGTGGCGCATTCAGCGGGAAAGACCCGACGAAAGTAGACCGCTCGGCCGCGTATGCCGCCCGCTGGGCTGCCAAGAATGTGGTGGCTGCCGGGTTGGCAGACCGCTGTGAGATCCAGGTAGCGTATGCGATTGGTGTGGCACACCCGCTGAGCGTGAATGTGGAAACCTTTGGTACAGGCAAGCTGGAGAACGGCAAGATCGAAGCGTTGATCAAAGAGTTCTTCGACCTGCGCCCGGGCGCGATCATCCGCGATCTTGAACTGCGCCGCCCGATCTACAAGCAGACGGCTGCCTACGGTCACTTTGGCCGTGACGACCTGGACCTGCCTTGGGAACGCACCGATAAAGCCGCTTTGCTGCGGGATGCGGCTGGGCTGTAAGGTCTGGGTGGGGAGCGTTTATCGTCGATTTATATAGACGATATTGCCCAATCAAATAGCATAAAAAATCTCATCCAATACGGATGAGATTTTTTTGTGCTGGCAGCCGGTAGGAGAATTACCCTTTGAGCGGCAGGTAGAGATCGAATTGCAGGGAAGCACGCGGCAGGTTCCAGGGCTGGTGAATTTCTTCTAACCATTGATGGCTGCCTGCTTCGTATTCGCTGGTGTCTCTCCAGGCGACCAACTTCTGCCACACCTCGCTTATCACTTCCAGGCTGGGGCAGTAGGCGACGGCATATAAACCGCCTGCAAAGGCTACTTTTTTAGCGTTATGATCTGAGGGTAGGCCGTTGGTGGGGATCAGCCAGATTTCGTAGCCGTAGTTGGGGCTGCCGGCTGAGGGGTTGGGGTTGTTGAACCCAAAGTGGCGAAAAGCATCTTCTTTGAGCAAGTCCTGGTTTTTTAGCCATTTCAGCGCTTCTTCGTGCGCCAATTCTTCAGGATTGGGGCCATACCCGTGGAAAGAGGCTGCCTGCATGGGTGGGAGGGTGACAATCTTTACTTCAAAATCATCCATTGTGTTCTTCCTTTTTATACAAAAAATTTTCCGGTGTGAGTGCGCATCTCACGATACTTTTATTTTACGGGTAATACCTGACATCTTGTGGCAGGTATTATGTGATAGACTGGATTTGAGGTGAGATTTTGAGAGCGGATAGGCTGTTG
Organism: Anaerolineales bacterium; assembly: GCA_963675375.2. Lineage (GTDB taxonomy): Bacteria > Chloroflexota > Anaerolineae > Anaerolineales > UBA11579 > UBA11579. The sequence goes on from OY776212.2 coordinate 1,964,364, forward strand.
AAGATGATGCTCTTGCTGCAAAACAGGGGAAAGCACACCGCAGAGGAGTTATCTAAAGAATTGGAAGTTTCGGTGCGAACGATTTACCGCGATGTGACGGCATTGAGTTTGGCAGGCGTGCCGATTTACACCGACCGGGGTGTAGGGGGCGGTATCCAGTTGATTGAGGATTACCGCACCTCGCTCACCGGACTATCCGAGCAGGAAGTGCAGGCGTTGTTCATGTTGAGCGTCCCGGCGGCGATGAATTCTTTGGGGATTGGCGAAGAAATGCAGCGCGCCATGTTAAAGTTATCGGCTTCTCTCCCTACTCGCCTGCAAACTACCCATACGGCGGTACGGCAGCGCATCATTATTGACAGCAAGGGACAGCTGGAAAAAGACCGCACCCCTTCCTTCCTCAGTTTGCTTTACCGGGCGGTGTGGGAAGACCGATGTGTCCGCATGGTGGTGGAATATTCTTTTGGGTACCGGGTTGAGCGGGTGGTGGCACCATTAGGGTTGGTGTCCAGGGGGGAATCATGGTATCTGATTTGCCGGGTGGAGGCGCATACAAAAGTGTTCTCTTTGGGGAATATTGTTTCTGTGGAAGTGCTTGATGAGCCGTTTACGAGACAGGAAGATTTTGATCTGACCAATTTTTGGCGCAATTGGATCGAATCGCAGGATTTTGGCTACCTGTGCACGGTGAATATTCGCCATGATGTGTTGGAGGCGATCAAAAAGCATACATCTGTAGAAGTGGTTTCTGAGGATGGGGGAGATGCACAAGGTTGGCACCGGTGTGTGCTCAAATTTGAGTGGGAAACACACGCGCTCAAAACCATCCTTGGATATGGGAATGCGGTGGTGGTTGTGGAACCGCTGGCATTGCAGCGAACGGTCAGGGATTATGCCGAGCAGATTCTAAACAATTATGAGGGCATGGATTGAAATAGGGAAACCAGCTCAACCGGTTCTTAGTCTACAAAACGATATTTGATCAGTGTCCACATGGCAATTACGCCATCCCACGGGGTGATCTTTTTGCCTTCGCCGTAGCGGCGGGGGTCAAAGGTGATGGGGATTTCCATGATGCGTACATTACGCTTGAGGATTTTGGAGGTGAACTCCGGCTCAAATTCAAAACCCCTGGCGTGGATGGTGAGGCCATCGACAATCTCTTTGCGGAAAACCTTATAGCAGGTTTCCATGTCCGTCAGTTTAGCGCCGTAGAGCAGGTTGGTTAAAAAGGTGAGGAACTGGTTCGCCAGCCAGTTGAAGAACATTGCCCGGCGGTTGTTGGAATTGGCAAAGCGAGAGCCGTAGACCACATCTGTGATGCCCTCTTCAATCGGTTTGAGCAGTTTGGTATAGTCGTTGGGGTCATATTCCAGGTCGGCGTCCTGGATGATGAAGACATCTCCCGCGGCGGCTTTCATCCCGGTGACGACAGCAGCGCCTTTTCCCTGATTTTGCTCGTGCAGGATCACGCGGATACCGGGTTGACTTTCCCATTCCTTGAGGATTTCGCGCGTACGGTCCTGGGAGCCATCATCCACAATCACGATCTCGCTGGCAAGCCCCACGGCCTGCACCCGGCGGAGGATCTCTTCCAGGGTGTCTTCTTCGTTATAAACAGGCATGATCACGGACAAATCCATAGAGCGTAATTATATCGTATTTGACCAAACGCTCAAAGCACCGAATCGCTGTATACTGTAGGATGAAGAATATGTAGATTGGTTTCTGATAATAATAGAACGATTTCAAAAAAAAGAGAAAAAGGAGGACAGATGAGAACCAGAAAGACTGTTTTGATCGTGATTTTGACCGTGCTGCTTGCCCCGCTGCTGCAAGCGGATATGGGGCCTAAACCTTCTGCCGAATTCGAGATTGTCTATGAGACCGCAGCTGCCCTGGAGATCGTCTCGGCCGAGTTGATGCAGTGCAATGACCCGCAGTGTGCGGAGTCTTTCGCACTGGAGGAATTAGGGCCGCAGGGGTTTTCGTGCAGCAGCAACACGGCATGCACCAGCCTGGCGTATGGCTACAGCGAGACCATGCAGCTGGTGATGGCTTTCTCTGATGGGGTGACGCGGCAGTCCAACCTGTTTGGCAAGGATCATTTTGATGCCCGCTACCGGGTGACGGTGCTGGAAGACGCTTTGCAGGTGGAGGAAGTGGGCGGTACAGCCAACCCTGCGGCGCGCTTTCTTACACTTGTGGCGGTAGGGATGTGCCTGGTGGTAGTGCTGATCGTATTGTTGGTGGTTTGGTTGGTGCGCCATTCCCGGCGAAAACGCGAAGACCAAGAAGTATTTGGCGAATAAGATTGCAGGCTGTTGGAAAACGGCACAAGGCTTGTTACATCTGGTATATTGTCAAAATCACTCAATTACTAATCCTGATAGTTGAGAAATTAGAGAGTATGTCTTTTCGCAAGCCAGCAAGGTTTGAAAATAGAATGAAATGAATGCTATCCAAGCTTACAAAAAATATTATATTGATAGAGATTACGAACAGGTGGATTTATTTCGCCTACTCAAAAAAAACTATGGGCTTATAAAGGTAATCTATCCCGGAAGTTATATTCACGTTTCCCCATCCTTCATCTTTTCAGATGTAGTTTACATCGACTCTGACAAAAGTGCTAAAAAGTTTTTTAACAGCAATCAATTAATGGAATTGGTTCATGAAAGGAAGGAATACTCTGAAGACCCCAAGATTACTTTTTTCGGGGTGGGTTATGAGAATCCCATCAAAGATATTCATTCGCAATTTGACTTACTGATTTCTCAATATGCTGGTTTCATATCTAATGTTTGTAAAGATTACCTAAGAATTGGTGGTTACTTGCTTGTGAATAATAGTCATGGAGACGCAGGTTTGGCATCCATTGATAAAGACTACAAGTTAGTTGCCACTGTTCACAAAGCAAGGGGAAAATATCGATTGTCGCACACTTCGTTGGAAAAATACTTCATTCCCAAAAAAGATGTAATAGTGACTAAGGAGTTGTTATTCAAAACAAGAAAAGGAGTTGGCTATACAAAGACCGCCCCTTTATATGTTTTCCAACGAGTTTCTTAGACCACTATTTAAATCTCTGGATTCTTACTATAGAAATTTATCTAATTAAACAAAATAACGATTATGTTCACTCATTTTGAAAAAAAGGCAGTGAAATCCGGCCTTGTTTTTGGCATTTCAAATACAGACTGGAGGAGTGTTTTTGTTTTTACAGGGAGATGGTTGGATTCATCTGGTGATTATTATTCCCACCGACTTTTTCAACAGCCTGATTGATTGGGTGTGGTTTGCTCTGGGGGCGACTGTATTGGCGGCTGGCACACTGTACCCCACTATCCCGCTGACTGTTATCGTAGAAGGGACTGTGCTGTGGGTGTGGGGCAGGGCACACCCGGCCCAAAGCGCCGGGCTGCAAAAGGTGCTGGCTGCTGCTAATCTGCTGACGCAGGGGATATTGATCCTGTTGCTGTATCTTTCGTCGTGGGCATATTGGCCTACCTTGTTGGCAGGTGAGGGGGTGGTCTGGTTGGTGGAAGCGGGGGTGTTGTGTTGGGGAAGTAAAAACAAACTTGCGTATAGGCAATGCCTGTCGCTCAGCTTGCTGGTGAACGGGGTCAGTTTTTTGGTGGGTTTGCTGCTGCCTGTTTAACTTGTTTATAAGTCACAGCCACCGGCATAGCTGTTAGTTTGATTTGAGGTTATAAGTCTAGGTTACTTGTTATATCTAAAGGTGCCCCGCTTTTACTTTATTCAAGCCAATGCACTTGGCTTTTTCTCTTACCCTATTATTTAAGAATTTTTTCTTTGCTATTATGCCTTTCGGAGGGGGCGACGTCGCCCCCTCCACCCCCCGCCGGGACATAGATGTCCCGGACCCCGCAAAATCCGCTTTCTCCGTCTTGCTTTTTATGAAACCTGAACTGCCTTATTTGCTTTGCAGGACATCGGGCAATGGTTTTTTAAATCTTTGCTTTCCTTCCTAAATTTTTTTTGTTTCAAACCTTTGCCCCTTACTTTCTAACGCAAAAATAAAAGCGGGCCTGCTTTAGCAGACCCGCTTGATTTGATCGAACGAAGTTCAATTTTGTATTCTTATATGTGATTTAGTCGGTGCATTTTACGCTGAATTGGACCGAATCGGAGGTAAAGGTGTTCGAGCCGACTGCCACGACTTTCGCCCGCCCGGTGACCGAGCTGTTGGGGATGAAGGTGTAAGTGTAGGTGACTGTATAGCCGCTGGTGAAGTCGGTGGAATATTCTGGGGCGGGGTCAAAGCTGTACCCACTAGGTGAAACTGGGGTGAAGCGCAATTGGAAATTGACCTTGCCGTCCTCTGAGGTGGTTACCGTGTAGGTAAAGGTGATGTTTGCCGGGCAGCTGCCTGAGTAATTGGCATCATCAACTTTGACGGTGGCGTTGGTTACCTTTGCGCCGCCGGCAATGCCGCCTTCGCTGTCTTCCCCATCCTCCCCATCACCGGCTTCCCCTTCTTTGACCGCCGTAACGATCACGTAAAAGGTAAGGTCGTCATCTTCCCCTAAACCAAACTGCTTGCCGGTAGGCGTTTCCAAAATCCAGTCGCTGCGGTATTCGCCGGTGGCTTCTGGGATGGTGAAATCAATCGAAATGTCCACGGTTTCATCGGGGGCAACTTCTTTGGGCAAATTGATGGAAGCGGGGGCGCCGAGACGTTCTTCCTTGACGAAGACAACCTGGTAATCGGTGGTCCAGGTGGTGGTGCCGGTGTTTTGCAGCCGCCAGGTTTTGGTGACTTTTTCGCCTACCTCCACTTCGGAATAGTCGGGGAGGGTGATGTCTGTAAGGAAGGTGACATCATCTACGCCGTCTTCTGTTTGGGTGCTGGTTGCCTGGGCAGATTGCGTATTTGTGGGGGCAGCGCTGGTGGCATCCGTAGTCTTCTGCTGCGTGGGGGCAGTGGTGGCTGTGGATGATACGGCGCTGGTGTTGGTCGGAGAGGGTAAGGCGGCTTCTACCGTTTGGGCAACCACGGTTTGCTGGGTGGCCTCGTCCATCTCCCCGGCAGGCATGTTGCAAGAAGCAGCAATGATCGCCAGCAGTAGTGTACTTAGGATAAACAGTGCAGCATGTTTAATGTGTTTCAAGATGTCTCCTCCTTAATCTCTTTTTCTTTCAACATGGTTTTACAACTGTGAGGAAATTATACATGAGAAAAAGCCTCTTTGATCGAATGGGCTTCGAGTGAACAACAGAAACAGAGGCATGTTAGGCCCCTCTGTTTCTGTTTAAATTTGGCTTATCTACAATTGGTTCTCTTTTGAATATCGCCATAAAGCGCGGTCTAGCTGGCGCAGAGATAGATGGTTTTGCACTGCCAGGGTGCGGATATATGCGGTATAGGCAAGCCAATAGTCCACCGAGTAAAGATACGTTTCCTGCCCTAAAGACCACAGCGCCCGGAAGTCCAGGATGGGGTAGGGGTCTCGGTGCCCAAAATGTAACAGCACCGAGGCCATCGCCCAGCTGACGCCTTTGAGCAGCATCAGGCTTCCAATGCGGAGCGATTCGTTGTGGGTGGTCAGCGCCCAGCGGGTGACTTCCTCTACATTTTCAGGCGCGTTCGAAAGGATGTGGCGGCGTATACGAGGGGATTTCCAGTTTGCAAATGCGACCAAATCTTCTTTTGTGTAAAAACCTCTCCCCCTGATCTCGCCAGAAAGCGATTCCACGGCTGCGTCATAGGCGTGGTCATACTGCTGTGACCAATAGACAAGGTCTTTGGCCGGAAAACGGAGTTTAAAGGTTGAGGTCATTGGTTCAGTTTTTCAAATCTACTGTAGGTTGCCTGATTAATCTTACAACACTTCTACCAGTACGGCGCGTACAATCCGGCGGAAGAAATATCCTCCGTTGAGCGGGTTGTAGAACTCACAGGTCATCAGGGTAACCCAGTCGTATTCTTCGTGTTGGAAGGCTTTGTCCACACTGCCGGGGAAGAGTAGTTTGCTTTCCCGCACTTCGTAGACATAGGTGTTTCCCCATGCCTGGATGGTGAACTGGTCGCCGTGTTTTAAGGTTTTGATCTCGGCAAATGGGCCGGGATTGTTGAAAGCATCCCATACGTGTCCGGTGAGGATGGTGTTGCCTTCCCAGGTGGGGAAAGCTGAGCCTTCCAGCCAGCCGGCGTCTAGACCCAGCCAGGAGGTGTCCCATTCTCCGCTTTCCAGGGGAACACCGACAATGGTCATTTCGATATCTAAGGATGGGATTTGCAGGATCAGGTCGGTATCTGCATAGGCTTTTTCTGCAGGTTGTGCCGGGAGGGTAGTGACCATCCCTTTGGCAAAACCTGTGGCTGGCAAATCTTCGGCTTCTTCCTGTTCAGCAGGGCAATCTAATCCGCCATCGGTGATCGTCCAGCCATCCGATGCAATCATGTTGGCTCGGGCTGTTTCTCCCCGGCAGTAGGTGCTGAAACCACCGTGAAAGGACACGCCAGGTTGTAAGTTTAGTGCATTCCAGTTGATCAGTAAGGCGTCATAAGTGTCTGTCGAGAGGGTGACATCCCCGAACATGTAACGCATATCCGTCACTTTGCTGACATTCCAAGCGCTAAGGTCTTGATTGAAAGCCTTAGATTTAGAGAACATTCCATACATATTGGTGACATTGCTGACATCCCAGCTGCCAATATCTTGATTAAAAGCCTTCGAAAGAGCAAACATTCCATACATATTGGTCACATTACCGACATCCCAATTACCAATGTCCTGGTTAAAAGCTTGTGACCCTGCGAACATATCTCTCATAAGCTTTACATTGCTGACGTTCCAGCTGCCAATATCTTGGTTGAATACATTGGTACTGCCAAACATATCGGACATGTTGGTCACGTTGCTGACATCCCAGCTACCAATGTCCTGGTTGAAAGCATGAGCCTCTTTGAACATGGACTCCATATTGGTCACATTACTGACATCCCAGCTGCCAATATCCTGGTTGAAAGCTGTAGCACTTTCAAACATAGACTCCATATTGGTCACATTACTGACATCCCAATTGCCAATGTCTTGGTTGAAAGCAGCGGCACGTTGAAACATAGAACCCATACTGGTTACATTGCTCAAGTCAGGTGCATCTGACGCGGAAGAGGTCATATTCCTACACCCATAAAATGCATTCTCCATCGAAGTCCATTTTCCTGTTCCCCATTGGTCTATTGAAATTAGTTTTGATTTGTCGAGTCTGTTGTTGAAAAAAATATGGGTGAAACCGGTACCGTCACCGACATTGTCTTTGATACGAATGGTATAGGTACCGGGACTGGGGTAATTACAACCATAGTCCCCAGATTTTCCAGTGACTTCATTGATTCCATCGTTGTCGCAGTCTACATTGTAGTTGTAGCTTGGCCCGGCGGAGGTAGGTATGATGAATTCAGTGTCGGACGAGAACCCAAAATTGTCAGTCTTGACGGTGATGACGAAATCATCAGCCGGGGCGGCGAGTGGGGTATAGCTGTCTCCATAGATACCCGGTACAGAGGGGGCAGCAAGAGCGCTGCCGGGGATCAGTAAAGCGGTGAATAAAGTAGAAAGCAGGAATCCAACGATCGGTTTGATAGTTTTCATGGTAAAAAGCTCCTCCCTGGATCATTTCGTGGTCATTGTTTGTGGATCGGTTTTCATATTCCCCCAAATTAACAAGGCATTGGTCTACACCCTTGCCCTGTTTGGAACCTTCGGGTGTACGTATTCATTGGGCTGAATGCCTCAATGGGTAACGACTACTTTAATTCTATCAACAATTGTGAAAAATTTCCATAGTTCGTTTTTGCTGCGTTTGTTACCGGGCGGTATCCCCTAAAAAAAGAGGCAGTGGGAGTGATATTGTTATTTGATAATACCTTTTCGAGTGTGTGCTATTTGTCTTGAAAGACAAAATTGGTATTAGAATGGTTTTCAAAGTGAACGAACTGCGTTCCTTTCGATGATGTAAAACTAATCGTTCGGACTGTTTTTTTAAAATTTATGGCGTTCTCTATAAATTAGAAAAAACCATGATCCGTAAGGACTTAAACGGTAAAGAGAGATGAAAACCCAAAAAATAAAAATTTCTGTTGTGTTATTTATATTGATTGCTGCCGGATCAGCGTGCAACCTGCCTTCCCGGCAGCCAGAGGCTACCGTGACCCCGATTGAGGTGCAGGATGTGCAGCCGACAGACACGCAGGTGCCTACTCCGACAGACACGGAAGTACCCCTGCCCACAGTGACTGCGCTGCCCACCAATGTGACCACCCCAACCGGGGGAGAAACGGAACCGGAGCGAATTTCGTTTGCGCTTGGCGGCACTTCGGCCTGGGTGTCCGGCACCCTGGAGGCGGCAGGGTCTTACAGCTATGTTCTGAATGCCGCGAAAGGCCAGGAGATGACGGTTAACTTGACAGCGGTGCCTCCTTTCAATGGCCGTTTGATCATCTGGGGGGAGGACGGCACGGTGTTGGTTTCCGGGATGGCGGAGACCCGCTTTTTCAGCATGGCACTGCCTGTGACACAGGATTACTATATTGAAATTCAGGCGTACCCAGACCAGGCGGTTTCCTATCAGCTTCAGGTGATTATCCCGCCCAAAGGGCAAAGCGCGGTGGACGATTACCAACCCCTGGATTCGGCAGCCTGCACGAGCATGTTTGAATTGATGGATACACACAGCGGCCTGCAAACCGAACAAATGCAAACCTTATACCAAAACCCGGAGAATGACAAAACCGGGATCGCCTGCGGGGCGCTTGCTTACGGCAGGCTGGCGGATATTGGGGACCCGGAACCGATGTGGCATGCTGTATTTGCTGCGCTGGAGGACGCCGGTTGGACGATGGAGACGGATTTGGGGGGAAGTTTGGGGCTGACTTCCTGGGAGGTTGACTTTACCAAAGATAGCGCAACCTGTGTGGTTAGCAATCAGATTGAAACCCAGGCAGCGGTTGAGGCAGATGGTGAAGATTTGCCCGATCTATTGGTTTTATCGCTTGCCTGTATGACCGAGTAAATTTAATTTTGTATAAGTTGGATCGCGTGAGGTCGAGATGAAAAAGAGAATGGTGGTTTTGCTGTTTTTGACGGTTTTGTTGGCGAGCTGCGGCAAACCAACGGCGACAGAGACCCTGGAAGGCGGCGGGGATACTGCCCCGCGCACGATTCAGCTGGAGCCGGCGGCTACGCTGGATTTCTCGCAGCCGGGTGTGATGGAAGATGTGTACTGCGGCACAGAAGCAGACTTTCCGATTGGGCAGGAGATTGCCGAGGCGTACCCGGATACCAGCTACGAGCAGGTGATGAATTGGTACTGCGACGGTTTTGTCTTTGAAGATATCCTGACTGCGCTGGAAACTGCCGAGGAAATGGACTTGCCTGCTGCCGACTTGCTGGCAATGCTGAAAAATGGGCAGAACTGGGAGGAGATTTGGACCGAGATCGGCCTGTTTGAAGAATAGCCCTATTCTCCTAGTGCGAATGTGTAATGCCGACCTCCAGAATTCGTATTAGTGTATGTGAAAGGTTACAAATTAAGTACGATCAGGAGTAATTCTATGAAACATACACGTAAATTGGCGGTTGTTTTCTTATTGGTAAGCCTGGTTGCTTTGCTGACGGCAAGCGTTGGATTTGCCAAGGCAGTTGGGAATCCCAAGGGAGAGATCAGCGCAATAGACGAAGGGGCGGGCACACTGACAATTGATACCAATGATGGGGCGGTGACCGTATATGTGCCGGCGGGATTTGACTTTAGCTCGGTTGACCTGGGCGTTACCGTGATGGTAAAGGGCGATTGGCAGGAAGATGGTTCCATTGTCGCCGGTTCGATCAAAGTGTTTGCGGAAGTTACAGACGATAGCGAAGACGAAGATGAGGACGAAGGCGAAGATATAGAAGAAACCGAGGAACCGGAAGAGCCAGAAGACCCGGAAGACCCAGAAGACCCGGAGGAAGGTGAAACGCGAGAGAATGCTTTCTGCACCGGAGAAAAAGAAACCAATCACCCGCTGGCGGTAAAAATTGCACTCAAATATGGCGAGATGTACGGGATCACCGAAGAGGATGTGATGGGATATTTCTGTCAGGGATACAGCTTTGGCGAGATCATGCTGGCCTTGATGACCCAGAAATACAGCGACATCCCGGTAGATGAAGTGCTGGCTGCCCGCGACGGGGGAGATGGCTGGGGACAGATCTGGCAAGAATTGGGGATGATCGGCAATGGTAAAGAAGGTACCCCGCCCGGACAGGTGAAGAAAGACGACGACAAAACACCCCCCGGACAGGAAAAGAAAGAAGATAACCCACCCCCTGGGCTGGAGAATAAGCCGGACAAGGATAAAGATAAAGACAAAAATGACGATGACCAGGGATGGGTATGGTCGGGACAGGTGGTTTACCGTTAATCAATCCATAAATTAGGATAAGCCCTCATTTACTTGAGGGCTTATCTACTTAATTATTGACACACTTTGGCAGGGGAAGACGTTTGGGAAGTTGGCGAAAGCTTTGCTGATCGGTTTAGTTTAATTTTGGTACAATGAATACACAGTGCAGGTGATTCCTGGCACAGCCAGGGGTCGATCAATCGGCGAGCATGTGCGTATGTGGCATGTGGACATGTAGGCAGGTTGATTTCATTCCGGGGTATTATTTGAAGAATCATCATTTGTAATTGGGGATCCGCTCATGAAGATTAAAAAAACGTTGTTATACAGTATGCTGATCGTGATTGTGCTGCTGGCGTTTATGATTGCGCCTGTTTCTGCAGAAGAAAAACTGCCCAACTTTACCGCCGCGCAGCATTGTTTGTTTCAAGTCCCGGTCGATTTTTGGTATAAGAATGGGATTACGATCTGGGATACGGAGACAGAATCGTGCTATTTGCAGTACGAGTACAACTCCTGCTACCCCAATTGGAATTATATGACCGGTTATTACAAGGTGTATACCTCGGATGGGATTTATGAGGATGACAACGGAAAATTTGTGTGGTTGAACACCATTTCGGGCTGTGCGCAGCTGGTATGGGAGGGGGAGTTGTCTTTCCGTACACCGGCATTCATCAAGATAGAAAATTTGCCGGTCGGGAATGTGGATATCCGCGATGGCGACTTCGGTTTCAGCAACGGCGCATGCAACGGGATTTGCAAGATCAGCACGACCAAATTGACCCCCAATGCAATGCGGGCGCTTGACAAGCTGCCGGGCAAGGTGATGAAAAAGGCTTTTGTCACTATTCTGGATGATGGCAAAGAATTGGATAAAGGGCCATTTGAATTGTGCTTCCGGGCAGACCCGAATAAAAACCCGGCCTTCTTCCGCTATAATGGGAAGGAATGGGTGTATTACGGCGGGGGCTGGTCGGGGAACCAGTTCTGCCTGTACGGCGATATTTCCGGAAATTATGCCATGATCCATTATGTGGGGGAGTAAGGGATAAAAACAAAGAGTTTGAAAGAGCGGTGGGATTTTCCCGCCGCTTTTTTTTGCTAATCACTTTTAAAAATTTCAATATTTTAGACGGGGTAGTTTGAAACTGTTAATTTCGGATAAAATAGACCAATCTTGACAGAATACGTACTATTGAATATACTTATTTTAGGTACATCTAAATTACGATAAAGCAGGTGTTAAATATGAAAAATGATATATCACGAAGAGGAATTTTAAAATTTGGCGGAATGAGTCTGCTTGGGTTGGCGTTCTTGCCGGGGATCAAAGAGGCCATCAAGGGCGAAGAACCGGCAGCGGTGGACCCGAAACCCGCCGAACATGAAGGCAGCCATGATGGTCTGGGTACGGTAGGCATGGTCGATCACGAAGCCAACGGCTTTAACCCTCACGACATGCTCTACGATTTTGATTACGGCACGGTCTCTACCTTGGAGAACGGCCAGACCTTGCGCGAATATACGATTTACGCGATTGATAAAGAATTTGAAATCGCCCCTGGAGTGATGTTCCCCGGATGGGTGTACGGCAGCCCGACTTCTCCTGAATCGGTGCGAGCCGGTCGGTTGGTGGGGCGGGTGCCCGGCCCGACCTTGCGCTGTGTGGAAGGTGACCGCATCCGAATTACATTCACAAATACCAGCAGCCACCCGCACACGATCCACTTCCACGGCATCCATTCGGCAGCGATGGACGGCGTGCCGGGGGTAGGCGCCGGTAATATTGAACAGGGACAGTCTACGGTGTACGAGTTTGATGCCTTTCCCTTTGGCTGCCACCTGTACCACTGCCACGCGCTGCCGCTGGCCCGGCATATTCACAAAGGGCTGTACGGCGGGTTTATTGTAGACCCCGACCCGGAAAAATACGAAGGGAAAGAGAAAGAGGTTGCCAAAACGCGCAACCACAATTACCCCGAAAACCAACAGTTCAATGAGATGTTCATGCTGATGAACGCCTTCGACACGAACTTTGATAAGTCGAATGAGTTCTATGCGGTCAATACAATTCCGTTTGCTTTCCATCACCAGCCGATCCCGATCACCAAAGACAAAAAGCAGCGGGTGTACCTGGTGAATGTGACCGAATACGACCCGATCAACTCTTTCCACACGCACGCGAACTTTTTTGATTACTATGACCACGGCACCACACTTACGCCTACATCCAAAACGATTGATACGGTGATGCAGTGCCAGGCGCAGCGCGGGATTTTGGAATTTTCATTTGAAGGTTTTGAGGATGGCATGTATATGTTCCATGCTCACCAGAGCGAGTTCGCCGAGCTTGGTTGGATGGCCTTCTTTATGCTTGGGGAGGGACACAATGGAGAATAAGAAACTTAATATCTCAACCTGGCTGTATTTGCTGCTGCCCCTGGTGTTGTTGGGGGTGCTGGTATTTGTGTTCCTGTCTTCCAACCCGGTGCAGGTTTCCGGGGGCGAGATTCCGCCGGTAGAGAATTTGAGCATTCAAAAGGTGACCCTGCCGGAGCATGGGATCATCATGCTGGATGTGGTCAATGCCGGGCCGGATGAATTGAAGGTTGCCCAGGTATCGGTGGACGATGCCTACTGGGAGTTCAGCATGACCCCGCGCAACACGCTCAAATCATTAGAGAATGGCGAGATCACGATTTACTACCCCTGGGTGGCTGCCGAAGCGCACGAGATCAAGCTGATGACCTCTACCGGGGCGACCTTTGATACCGAGATCGAAGTGGCCGTGCAAACCCCGGAGACCGGCACCAGCCAACTGCTGAGTTATGCGCTGGTGGGGGTATATGTCGGGATCATCCCGGTGGGGCTGGGACTGCTGTGGTACCCGGCGATGCGCCGCTTCAGCAAGCGGGTAATGGGCTTTGTGCTCTCCTTGACGGTGGGACTGCTGGTCTTTTTGCTGGTAGACACCTTCCTGGAAGTGGTGGAAGTGAGTGCCGTGCTGCCAGATGTGTTCCAGGGGCTGCCGCTGGGTATTTTTGTGGCGTTGCTGACCTGGCTGCTGATCATGGCGGTTGGCCGCAGCGGGCAGTACAGCGACCGGGACAGCACTAAAGGACGCTTGTTTGTCGCTTTCCTGATCGCATTGGGGATCGGCTTCCACAACCTGGGTGAAGGTCTTGTTGTGGGGGCGGCATTTGCCAGCGGGGAAGCAGCTTTAGGTTCCTTCCTGGTGGTGGGCTTTATCCTGCATAATATCACCGAAGGGATTGGGATTGCTGCCCCGGTGACGAAAGAAAGACCCGGTTTGGGTTGGTTTGTGGGGATGCTGCTGATTGCGGGCGGCCCGGCGATTTTGGGCACCTTGATTGGTGGGTTTGCCTATTCACCGCTGCTGACGGTCATCTTCCTGGGGGTGGGGGTAGGCGCTATCTGGCAGGTGATTGTGGAAGTGGGCGGTTTGCTCCAGCGGGATGCGAAACGCCAGGGCGAGAGCCTGGTCAGCTGGGTGAATGTAGCCGGGCTGATGACGGGTATTTTAGTTATGTTCCTGACGGCTTTCTTTGTGAAGTTCTAGTTTTGACGTGATGGCTTACTCGCTGCATTGGGTACCAAAAAATGCGGTTTAGATTAAGAAATCGTTCAAAAACTGGAAAAATTAAATAAAACCTGATATAATCAGATTAACTCCTGTTGGGATGCCCCCCTCATCTCAGCAGGAGTTATTTTTTAAGTAACTTCGGCTGTGCGCGAAATATCAGGCACAATTCCCCTTTTTATAAACAAACATCAGAATATGCTAGGAGAAGAAATGGTGCGGTTGCGCCCGGTTGTTTTCGCTTTGTACAGGGCGGTATCCACTCGTTTGAGAAAGTCGCTGGTGCCTTCTCCCGGGTTCCACTGCACCACACCAATCGAAAGGGTGGAGATGACTAAATTGCTGTCGGATGGAATGGCAACTTTATGAAATTCTTTGCGCCAAGTTTCGGCACGCCGCATGCCTTCGCTCAGGTTCGCGCCGGGGAGCAGTACGATGATCTCGTCGCCCCCAAAGCGGCAGATAATATCTTCCTTACGCGATTGGGTGAGAAGGATTTCCCCTAATTCGATCAAAAATTGATCGCCCACCGCGTGCCCATATTCATCATTGATATTTTTGAAGTCATCAATATCCATCATCAAAATGGTGATAGGAAAGTCTTCTCGCTTTGCTTTGGAAAGTTCCCGTGGCAGGGTCTCATCCAGATAGCGGCGGTTAAACAACCCGGTGAGTGAGTCCCGCACGGCCTGTTCACGCAGTTCGGAAGTGAGGGTTTCTACTTCACGGGCCATATCGTTAAAGGTATCGGCTAACTGGCCGAGTTCATCGTTGCTGTGCACTTCGGTGCGCACCTGCATGTTACCGGCCTGGAATTGGGTGGCTGCCCGGTTGATGAGCAGAATATTGTGGGTGATGATGCGGTGCAGGAGGATGCCCACACCGATGGCGATTGCCAAACCAAGGATGATGGTCAGCACGCTGGCGCTGATCGCATTTTTGCGGGTTTGCTCGATGTGTTCTTGTGTCATACTTACTTCGGCGTCAATGCTGACCATTAACTCAATTAGAATGGGATCGACAGACAGGTCAAAGGAATCAAGCTGGAGGTCTATTTCTTGAATTTGCAGGTTAAGGGCATAGATTTGGTTAGCAAGCTGCTCGTACTGTGCCAATTTCTCAATCGCGGCGGCTTTTTCTTCTGCGGAGAGGCTGCTGGTCTCAATTTGTTGGTGCAGGTCCGATACGATGGTTGAAAATTCATCATCTGGAAGATTTTTGTGGATGGAGAGAATATCTTGCTCGACCAGCCGCATCCGGTAATAGGTGGAGAGCAGTTTGGTGGAAGCGTCTGCATCTGTCAAGGCAGCAAGCAGGATGGCGGCATGGTCTTCTAATTGGGGGTGGAGACCGTTTATGCGGGAGGATTTTACTTGTTCCAGGTCGCTGAGTTCTTCAAAAGCGGCGGCATATTGGCTGACCGTAGAAAGGTAAAGCTGGAGCTGTGCTTCTTTGGCCGATAGATCGGTACTGGCTTGTGGGGAGGAGATCAACCGTTTCAGGTTTGCGCCATCGCGGATCACTTCGGTAAGTTCCGCCCCGGCGGGGAGCGCATACAGATCGTACGCTTGCTCGTGGCCGATGATGGGGGATTGGGTAATAAAGTTTTGTTTGAGCCGTTGAGTCGATTCCCAATTCTGGCTCATGCTCATCGCCAACCGCTGCATTTCCACATTGGAGAGAATCAAATTATTAGAGTTTAGAACGCTGTTCAATTCCCCGTATCCGGTGAGCGCCTCAAGTACCAGGATGATTAAGAGAATGGTAAATGCCAAACCAAGTTTGGCATTTATTTTAAGAGAGGATATCTTCTGGGTGAGTGCTTTAAACAATTTCAACGTTATTTACTTACGTAGTCGTCTATGGTGCATGGTGACTACATGATGAAGATGAGCAATTGATATTATGGCAGTAATAATAATTCGTTTTGTAGGAGTGCCGCAGATTCTTCGGGCATCATCTGATTATACACTACGCGGTTGATTGCTCGCACCAGGGCGGTAC
Organism: Anaerolineales bacterium; assembly: GCA_963675375.2. Classification (GTDB taxonomy): domain Bacteria; phylum Chloroflexota; class Anaerolineae; order Anaerolineales; family UBA11579; genus UBA11579. The sequence continues at coordinate 1,980,389 of OY776212.2, forward strand.
CGGCTTCGTCTGATGAATGCTGGTAATAATCAACGGTGTAGGTATCAAAAGTATCAATGAAGCAGTTCATCCACGGGTCTTGTTCGAGCAAGGTGTTGAATGCATCCGAATCGATCAGCGCGGTGCGCGGCTGCAATATGCCGACATGTTCCAGCCACCAGAGCGGCTGCTCGGCTTCGCCTTTTTTGCCGAGGATGAACGCTAAAAATTCCTGGGCAAGCGCTTGCTGGGCGGGATCGATATTGGCATTGATGACCCAGCCAAACGAGTAAATGATATTTTGATAGGTGGCTGCATCTTCCGGATCTACCACCGGGTGCGGGGCGACCCCAAAGCGTACGTTTGGCTCAATATCCCGAATGGCAGAGACAAACCACGGGCCGGCAGTGACCATTCCAACTTGGTCGGTGGCAAAATCGGTGAACCAATCCTCGGCAAAATAGGGATCGTAGGCCTGATAGGTGTAGGTAAAGTCGGAAAAGACCTGGAGCGCATTACTGACCGCTTCTGTATCGGCAGCCGGTTGGTTGTCAATGTAGAGGTCGTTTTGCCCGTATTGGCGCATGATGGGATAAAAGTTTTGGATGTACCATTCGGGAGACGGGTAATTGGCAAAAAAGCCAAACTGGTAGCCCATTTCGGTGGGTTTGCCCGTATCGGAGTCGGTTTGCAGGATGGCCTGGCTGATCTCGCCGATCTGTTCCCAACTGGTGGGCGTGTCCTCGGAGAGGTAGGGAATCTCGTGGGCATCAAAGACGTTTTTATTGTAGAAAAGACAAAGGGTGGTGAGTTCGTTCAGTAAGGCGTAAATTTTACCGTTTTGCACAAATACGCTCAGACTGTTTTCGGGGTAATCGTTCAATAGGTCATCCACAGAAGCATAGCCAAAGATTTGAGGGTCTAGGGGTGCAAGCAAGCCTGCGTCAATATACTGTGCCTGGGTAAAGTTATGGCTTGCCATTGCCCACACATCCGGCCCGCCGCCGCTGGCAACTTCGGCCAATACTTTGGAATCAAAGGAGATGATTGTGCCTGAATAGGGGAAGATTTGATAATCGATTTTTGCGCCGGGATGTTGGGCTTCAAATTCCGGAATCCATTTATCGATGAAGGCGTTGTTAAAGGTGGAAAACTCATGCGTCCACAGCGTAAGGGTATGTTCTTCCAGTGTGGCTTGAGGCTGACTGGTTGGGGTAGGTGCCAGCTTTGGCGCGCTTGGGGCCGGGCTGCTGCATGAAACAAAGGTGAATAAGAAAAGAATAACGATGAAGACAGAACAATGCTTTTTCGACACGTGACCCTCCGGTGATCCCGACATAGATTATTTATTCAACAATTATTTCACATTTCAATAGCTATTGAATGGGAATTTCATACCAATATCAAGATGAAGCATGTTTTTGGTGAGAAAAGAATAGTACTTTCGTCTATGTACGTAGCGACATTTCATAGTATCATGTGGGCGGGTGGCGAGAGAGGTTTTCCATGTCTAAAGATCGAACAAGTGAAATATTCTGGGGCATTCTGGTGATCAACATTGTTGTGCTGTTAATGGCGCTGCCGCAGCTGCTCTTCCCCGGTTGGACGGCAAGACGGCATGCCAGCCAGCTGACCCTGGCGGCGGCTGCCGAAACTGAAACAGCGGCTGCTTTCCGGCTTACCCCGCCTGATAGCGTGGATTTCGCCAGTAATGCAGTGAGTGCGCCAGAAACAGGGGGCGATCCGATGGCTGTGGAAGCCATCGCGCGGTTGGACGGAGACCCTGCTGTTTACCAAAGCACGCTGACTTCCCCTTACGATTCATCGGTGCTGTTGGAAATGTATACCACCGGGGCGCGGGTGTATTACGTAAGCACCCGCACCTACCATATCGTGCAGATTGATGCGGGCAGCTTGCCTGTGGAGGGGGGCAGTGCTGCAAAAACGGTGGATGAGCTGCGGCTTTCCGCGGTGGTGTTCATCGGCTCGGCTGCCCCTGGGGTTGACTTGAGCGCGCTTACCCCGGTGGAAAGTGAGAAGGGGGAGGTGTTTTTCTTCCGCTGGGAACACCCTACCGACAAGTTAAATGACGGACTACCTGCCTTTATTACCGTGGGGATGAGGAGCGATGGGCAGGTGGTTTCTTACACCAATACGCTGGATTTTTGAGCGGGTAAAGCGGGTATCTTTGCTGCCTAGAGGTCTAATTTCATCTCATATTGGTTGAGAATGAATTCAAAGCCCACATTTTTCAAAAATTGGATCATGCCTGTATCGCCGTGATCGACATTGATCATGCGGGTGACGGCTACCTTTTCGCCGATCTCGTCTTTGAGACCGGCTAACAAGGCCGTGCCGATTCCTTGCCGGCGGTATGCCGGGTTAACACCAAGGGACAATATCCAATTAGAAGCCGGGTGATGGGCGAGGATGCCGACCAGGGTGTCTTGATCGAATGCGCCCAGAGAGAAAACCTTGTCCGGTACGCGTTGGATGCTGGCGAAGCTGTTTTCCCAGGATGGCTGCCAATCGAAAAAGCCTCCGCAGTCCGCAATGGCAGATTTGGGGATCGGGCGAATCTCAATCCGGCTGTCCAACTCCTGATCGAGCTGGGCCTGTTCGAATTTCAGTTCAAAGGCGTCTAATTCGCGGTTGATGGTGAAGCCGGTCTTTTCGTAGGCACGCACGGCGGGTTCGTTCTTCTGGATCACTTCGAGGTAAAAGGTTTGCACGCCTTTTTCTTTCAGTTGGGGAACGGCATGCTCGAAGATCGCTTTTGCCAACCCTTTGCCGCGATGGGCTTTGACGATTCCGGTCATGGCGTCAAATGCAGCCGGATGGCCGTAAAAATCGTCAATCGCCACCAGGGTAAAGCCGCCTAACTCGCCCTCGTGGTACACGCCGACCGAGGCAGAAAGGTCAACCCCGCCGCGGATGGTGCGGTTGACAAAGTTTGTCTCGGTCACACCGCTGACATCCTGCACATAATCTGAGAAGGCTGCCTGGAAGGTTTCGTACAGCAGGTGGGTATCCACGCCGGTTAAAAATCTAAATTCGTAGCTCATCAGGTTCCTCTTTTCTCCTCTGTCAAAGGCAGGTGTTATTTTCTAAAGTTGCTCCATAAATATACCTGAAATTTTCGCCAAGAACAAATTTCAGTTTAGCAAAAACTGGTGTTGACCAGGATTGACAAATTCCACGATTATTTTATAATATGGGTGACCAGTCACCCATATTTAATGATGATTGAGTGAAAAAGGAGCAAAATGCCAAGACCAAAAGACAGCGAACGGGAATTGATCGCCACCAGCACGCGGGGAAAACTATTGGAAGCGGCGGTGTATATTTTTGCCGAGAAGGGTTACGTGCGCGCCAACATTGACGACATCTCCCGGGCGGCCGGGTTTGCCAAGGGCACGATCTACAATTATTTCTCCAGCAAGCGGGCCTTGATGGAAGCCTTGATCGAGCAGGTCTCCGGGGCACATGTGGCGTACATTACCGAGCGGGTAAGGGCGAAGCAAGACCCAGAAAAACAGGTATCTGCGTTTTTCGAAGCCGGTTTTGGGTTTGTGCAGGAATATCTGCCGCAGGCGCAGGTGATGGTGAATAACCTGTACGGCCCAGATGCTGAATTCAAGGCGTTGATGTTTTCGGCTTACCAGCCGTTGTTTGGCCTGTTGGCCGCAGAGGTGATCGCCCCCGGCATGGCACAAGGGCGTTTCCGGCAGGTGGACCCGGCCAGCACGGCGGCTTTGCTGATGAATTTTTACCTGGGGGTGGCTTCGCAGGTAGATGAACGCGGTCAGACGTGGATCACGCATGAGCAGGTGACCGATTTTGTTGTCCATGCACTGAAATAAGAGGAGTGTGTGATGAAAGAATGGGGCAAGTTTGTGTTGGGGTTTGTGGCGCTGCTGGTGGTGGGGCTGCCGCTGTATGCGCTGCCTGCCACGTTCAGCCTGCCGAAAGGTACCCGGGCGGGGCTTTCCCCGCTGACAATTGAGGATGCCGCCGGGCAGCTGCGGGGGACAGGGCTGCAAGGGGCAGAACTGGTGGAGGCGGCTCGAACGCTGGTGGGCGAACGCATGGTGTACAGCCGGCGCAACAGTTTTCATTCGCCGCAAAAGGCGTTCAGCCGGGGATACGGCTACTGCACGCAGATGGCGGGGGCGCTGACATTATTACTGCAAGAATTGGGCTTTGAGGCTAAAACCGTGCATGCCGTCGATAATGTGTTTGCAGACGGTTCCAGCGGCGGGCATGCCTGGGTGCAGGTGAAGCTGGACGGGAAATGGAAGGATATTGACTCGCTCTTATATGACAGCGAAAACAATGTTTTGGGATTTACACCGGGCAAGGTGCGGGCATTCAATTTGTTTTGGCGGGTATTGGGCGGCTGGGGCAGCACAGCGGTAAACGCCCACCGTTACTATACGACCGGGGTAGACCGGGATTTTTAGGAGGTGGTGATGATGAAAAGCGTGGTGCTGTATTTTTCTAAATTTGGGCACACCCGCCAGGTAGCGGAAGCGGTAGGCGCAGGACTGGCCGCGGCGGGAGAGGTGCGGGTGTTGGACTGTGCGGATGTGCAAGCGGGCGATCTGCAAGGGATTGACCTGCTGGTGATGGGCAGCCCGACCCACCGGATGAACCTGCCGGAAGCGCTCAAACCTTTCTTCGACACGCTGCCGCGGCGGGTGTTGAAAGGCGCACAGGTGGCGGCTTTTGACACTTCTTACAAAATGAAACCGTTCTTGATGCGCATGACGGCTGGCAAGCGCGTTTTGGGGAAACTGCGCAAGTTGGGTGGCAAGAAGCTGGTTGCCCCGGAGACGTTTTTTGTGATGGAACGGAAAGGGCCGCTGTATGAGGGGGAGCTGGCACGCGCTGAAATGTGGGGGAAAACCCTGGCTGCTGAATTGGGTTGAAATCTCAGTTAAACCGGATCACCGTCTGCGTATGCACCGACGGTGATCCAAAAAGAAACCAGTAATGGCGGTTGGGCGAGTTGGTTGGTCAGGCCCTATTCGATATTTTCCCATTTGGGGCGGGAGCGGAACCCGGCCCGGATGTTGCGCAGCACAGGCAGCGGGGTGTGCAGTACCTGGTCGCAAATCTTGGCGATCCGTTTAGCGGAAGTGCCGTTGTTTTGGATGGGGAGCAAGCGGTTGAGTTCGTCCAAATCCAGGTAGCTGTGGATTTTTTTGTCCAGTGCCACGGCGGTAAACGTGCAGGTGGATTGCTGGGTGATGACCTCATCCGCATTGGCGATCATCGGGTCGACATTGCCTTCGGTAAGTACATATGCTCCCGGCGCATAGCGCGCAATTTCTTTGCGGGCACGTTTCTCGTCTTCCATCGGGTGCAGTTTGATCAGCAGCGGGCGACCGGCAGCAATTTTGTGGCATTCCTGCAAAAAGGCTTTGCGGTTATCGTAACGGAAGGTTTCGCGCAGGGAACTGGTGGCAGCCAGTACATACCCTTTGAGCGGAAACTCGTTCTGATAGAGCTTGCTGAAATGGTCAAAATTGGGAATTCCGGTGACGACCACTTTGTCGGGTTTGACCCCTTTCTTAATGAAGTGATCGCGGTAACCGGGGGAAGCGACACAGAAGATGTCGTACGCATCGGATAGACCGGTGGCGGCGGTGTTTGCCAGGTAGCGGGGCAGTTTGAGCCATTTGACCAGATGGTAAATCCAGGTTTCGGGTTCGGTAATGCCTTCCTGCACCAGCACCATGCGTTTGCCGCGAATATTCTTTTGGATCAGCAGGTCGCTGCAGGTGACCACCAGATCGTAGTCATGCGACTTGCCGCGCCAATCCATGTTCAGTTGATGTTCTTTGATGTAATTGAGCGTGTCTTGCTGATGGCGGCCGCCTAATACGGTCGCGTTGAGCAGACCAGCCTGGGCAGCTTTGCGTTCAATCCCATCGGCGTAGTAAGGGGTGAAGTAGCACTGATAATCGCCCATGTGTTGGGCGATCTTGTGCATCATCCTGGTTTGGTTGAGTGAACCGCAAATGAAAAGGATTTTTTCGGTCATATAGACTGGGTTGGGTTAGTAACTTCGGTGGACGACTTGGGCAAAGGTCTGGAACAAGCCGGGGTCGGTGGGGTCTAGCTGTGTGCCCATAGTGGTGAACCCGGCTACTCTGGCAGACTTGGTGATGGTTTCCATCAGGGCGGGCAGTTGGTGCAGTTGGGGGAGGACATGGGTGGCAAAGCGGTGTTGGGTGGAAAATTCGTCAATCCATACGGTCGTGAACCCCATCTTTTGCGGCGCGCCCAAGTTTTTGAGGGTGTCATCAATGAACATGCAGGTCTGCGGATCATTGTTGCCGGTCAGCGCCATAGCATGTTTGTAGACCCAGGGGGATGGCTTGGGGACATAGTGCATCGCCCACACATCCAGGATACCCTCGAAGATATCTTCCAGCCCGAGGATGCGCAGCACGCGGGCGGAGTGGTTGCGGTCGGAATTGGTGAAGATCCATTTAGGCTGCGGAATGCTTTCCAACGCCTGGCGCAAGGCCGGGTCTGGTTTGAGGTATTGGGTCAGATCAATATCATGCACATAGGCGAGGAAATCTTCCGAGTCGATGGTGTGGTGCATCTGGATACCGCGCAAGGTTGAGCCATAGGTGTTGTAGTATTTTTCGCGGGTGGGCAAAATCTTATCTTGTGGAATCCCCAGCACGTCGTGCATATATCGGTCGATGCGGGCGGTCATTTCTTCCCACATCCCGTTGTATTTGTTATAGACAGTCCCGTCTAAATCAATAAATAGTGTCTTTATATTTTTCATGCAGTCAGTATAATGAACGAAGACTAACATTCTGCGAAGGATCGGTTAACAATTTGTAATTGATTGATTAATCTTATCTATGCGCGGGGGAGAAAAGATGTTTAGGCGTGGATATAGAAAGGAATACTGGAAGATTTAGTTTTTTAGATTAATGTGAGGAGTTCTATGCGGCGTTTGCCGATTTGGAAGCGTTCTACCCGTTGATACTTGGGGTGGGACGCTTTTTGCTGCTTGTCGGTGGCGATGGCTATGATGCTGTTTGGCGCGAGAAGAGGGTGCAAGGCTTCCAGCAGGGCTGCAAGAGGATTTTGGCGGGCAGCGGGGGAGAGACCCAACCACTGCGAGTGCTGTCCATAGGGCACATCGGTAAAGACAATATCAATGGAGGACGGGGGAATCTGGGCGAGGAGTGCGTTAGATTCCAGGGCATTGGCCTGGAAGACCCTGGCAGGGATGGAGGCAGTTTGGGCGGCCTTGATGCGCTGTGCGCTGGCGAGTGCGGCTTTGTGCGAGTCCTTATCGTACTGAGTGATCATTTCGTTTATTTCCCCGATGCGCTGCTCTAACCCGGCAGGACTTAACAATCCCAGGTTGCGTTTTGCTACCTCTACCGCGTTATCATCCACGTCCGATGCGATAATTTTTTGGATGTGTTCGCCATGCAGGAAACCCAAGACCGCCAGGTGATAGGCTGCCCCGCAGCACGGATCGTAGAGGGTGAGGGGAGCGGTATTTGGAGAAACCTCTTGGCGGTAGGCCAGGCAGCGCTGAAAGATTTCGCTTGCCAACCGGACGGGGAAGGCAGGGTGCCCAGGCAGGTTGTATAACACGCGGCCGCTGCTGTAATCAGAATAATCGAGGGATTGGGTGGCAAATTTATAGGGCATGGTTTCTCTTTAGGGCATCCTGTTTGAATACGCATATTATAGATGATTTGGCACAATTGGAGCTGTTTGGGGAGGGAAAACGGGCAGGAAGATATAAAAATCCCATTCTGTGAAATTAATAACCAAGAGTTAACATCTCCTTAAACCAGCGATAGCATCCGTATGGTTTTATGATGGATGACATGACTGCTCACATAAAGGATATCAATATCAAACCTATCTCATTCCGATCCTTGAATATCAAACTCTTGCTGCCTTTTGCCGGGTTGATGCTGCTGATGCTTTTAGTATCCGGCATTGTGTTTGAATACGGCACCAAGAAAACTTCCGATGATCTATTGGCTGCTGAAGTCTCTTTAGATTTAGACCGGATTGTTTCTAACCTTTCTGCTCGCAAGTTCTCGGTTTCTTCCTCGGCAGATGTGCTCAGCCAAAACCCGGATATTATTACGGCGCTGGCGAGCGCCAGTGAGGAAGAAATCGCGGATGTGTTGGAAGAGATCAACGGTAGGGCGATTGTGGTACGCGATAGATTTTCTCTGGATTTAGTCCAAATCTATAACTCGAATGGGCTGGCGCGCACCAACATCGTGCAGTCCAGCCTGTACCGGGTGTCTTCTTTGCTCGACCAGACCGGCAGCCATTATGAAGATGTGCTGTTTACCGATGGCGAACTGCTGTTTGTTGCGTCACGCCCGATTGGGGGAAGCGGGGGTGTGGTGATCACCGGGATCGACCTGCGCGAAGAGATCAATCGGATTGCGGCGGAGTTGAACCTTTCCGGCGATCTGCTGATCGAGGTGGGCGACCCACTGCAAGTGGGGATCAACGAATTTTACTGGAGTGATACACACGATTATATTGGCGAGCATACCTTCACTTTTGGCTCGCAGCCGATCCGGGTCACCCTCACGCGGGGGGCGACAGAAATTCACCAGGTGGTAGAAACCGGGCGGAATGTGACCCTGTATATTTTTTCCGTCACCGCGTTTCTGATCTTGCTGCTCAGCAGTTTGGTCATCATTCTAATCACCCGCCCAATCCGGGAACTGGCAAGCGCTTCTAAGGCGCTGACTACCGGGGATTTTGAGGCAGCGATGGCAGGGCTTTCTGCCACCGGCGGGTATTTTAACCCTTTTAGGATTGGCGAGGACGATGAATTGGGTTTGTTGATTTCCAATTTTGGCGAGATGATCGAGCATATGCGCGCCCGGTACCAGGAGTTGATTGATGATCTGGAAGAGTCTTATACCGAGTTGAATTATGCCTATGATGCCACCTTGCAGGGGTGGTCGAATGCGTTGGAACTGCGCGACCACGAAACTGAGCGGCATACCAACCGGGTGGTGGATATATCTTTGGGGCTGGCAAAGATACTGGAGGTGTCGGACGAGGAATTGGTACACATCCGCCGTGGGGCACTGCTGCACGATATTGGTAAGCTGGCCATCCCGGATAATATTCTGCGTAAGCCGGGGCCGCTGACTTCTGAGGAATGGACGATCATGCGCCAGCACCCGCTGTACAGCTTTGTGATGCTGCGCTCGATTGAATACTTGAAAGAGGCCGTGGTGATCCCTTATGCCCATCACGAACGTTGGAACGGCAGCGGGTATCCACGCGGTTTGGCGGGGAATGAAATTCCTTATTATGCCCGTATCTTTATGGTGGCGGATGTGTGGGATGCGCTGCTTTCAAACCGGCCGTATCGCAAAGCCTGGAGTGTGGAAACCAGCCTGGCTTATATGAAAGAGAACGCCGGTGTATTGTTTGACCCTAAAGTGATTGATGCTTTCCTGGTATGGTTTGAACAAAACCATGCGGAGGAAACAAACCAAATGCGGAATGTATTTATGTCTGTGAGAAGCAGTGGAGGAGACTGATGGTGAAAAAGATTAGAGCATGGATCTTAAGTTTTATTGTGTTATCGATCGGGTTTGCAGGTTGTGCCAGTCAACCGGCAACACCGAGTGCGATTGCATCGCCCACCGAGCTGCCCCTGGTTGGGCGATTATCTTTTGCGGGGAGTACCACCGTGCAGCCGTTGGTCGGGCAGTTGGGAGATGTGTTTAAAGAACTGCACCCCGAAGTGCAGCTTGAAATTGCGGCAGGGGGTTCGGTGGTGGGTATCCAGGCTGTCCATGAGGGTACGGTGGATATTGGGATGGCTTCGCGGGCATTGAAGCCGGAAGAAGCCGAGGGAATCATCCAATACCAGATTGCCGTGGATGTGATTGCCATTATCGTGCACCCCAGCAACCCGGTGAAAGCGTTGACCCTGGAGCAGTTAGCTGCTATTTACAGAGGCGAAGTGACCAATTGGAGTGAGTTAGACGGGCTGGATGAAGTGATTGTGCCCGTAATCCGGGAAGAAAGCTCCGGCACACGCGGGGCGTTTGACGAATTAGTGCTGGAAAAAGAAACACCTTCGGCACCGGGAATCGTAACAGCCATCACCGCCGGGGATGTGGCTGCCACGGTTTCTAACAACCCGGCTTCGATTGGCTATATTGGTTTTGGGAACTTTGAGGATGACATTGCCATTGTAGCAATAGACAATGTGCTGCCTTCCAAACAAACTGCCCGCGATGGCAGCTATACGATCATGCGGCCGCTGCTGTTGTTGACCGGGCCGCTTTCTCAGCCGTTGTCTGAGGATTACATTAACTATGTGTTGAGTGCCGAAGGACAGGCCAAAGTGGAAGAGTTTGGCTGGATTCCAGTAAATTAGGGGAGGAAAACATCGAACATCCGGCACAAATTTTCTGGCGGCAGCGCCCGCCGGGTACTGTAAGAGGAGCTGATTGTGGATGAAGCAGTCAGCTCCTCGTTTTTTTATTTTGGGGCATGGATAAAAAAGTGTGTGATTTAAACAATAGTATTATGATAGACTTAATAAGACTAGATTAGTCCGAATCTTCGGATGATGTTTATTCTCCTGCCAATCATTAATTTCTACGAGAAGGTGCTGGATGAAAGAATTTACTCTGATCGATAATTTGTTAGCCGATACCCAGGCGATCCCGACTGACAGCATCCTCAGCCAGACATTGATAAAAAATGAGCATCTGCGGGTGATCCTCTTTACCTTTGCAGCCGGGCAAGAGCTTTCCGAACATACAGCTTCCAAGCCGGCGGTTTTACAATTCCTTTCGGGGAAGGCGCGCCTGACCCTGGGCGATGAGACACAGCCGGCGGAAGCGCATACCTATGTGTATATGACGCCAAACTTACCGCACAGCATTTACGCCGAGACAGATGTGGTTATGCTGCTGACCATGTTGGAGCGGGGGTAGTAGATATTCCATCATGTACACAAACTAGACGACAATTGGATTTAAAATCTCTTCGATGCGATAAGAATATTTTCAAAAGAAATTTTTTACACCAGTCTATTCATGAGAATTTCCATTTTCTTGTATAATTGAGTGATAAGGGAGAAATCTTCTGAATGGATGGCATCAAAGTAGCTCATTAATGATCAATCTTATTAGATATAAAAAATTTCGTCTTCTCAATCTGCTTTTTATCTTTACAGACCTCCTTGCTTTATCTGCTTCTGCGCTGATCTGTTTATCTTTCTTTCCCTTATATTTCCAACTGCCAGCAGCCAATATATTGCTGGTATCCATTATTTTGCCCGCCGCGATTTGTGTTTTGGTATTCTTTTGGGTAAAGAAACTTTATACCTATCACGGGATCGTCTCACTGGATGAATTCAAGTCAATCGTTCGGAATGCTTTTCTTGTGTTTTTTTCGATTGCGGTTGGGTGCCATCTGGTAAATGTTGAAATCGCGGTGCTTTTATTCCTATCCTGCTTTGCTGTTCTCTCTATTTTATTCATTCTGATTCTCAGATTTGGCCTCAAACATTATTTGTCGCAAAAAGGAATTGGCGAAGTGCCGGTAGTGATTGTGGGGTCAGCCGCGCAGGTGGAGAAATTTGCAGCGCATCTTATTTATTCCCCGCGTTTGTTCATGCGCCCTGCGTATTTCCTTCTTCAGCAAGACGAAACCCTGTTGCAAGGAGGTGATGTTCCTCATGCTTCCTTTTCAATTGAAAATTGTCAGGCAGTAAAAAGTTTGGGCATTGATACGTTAATTTATCTTTCCAAGGCGACACTGCCAGAAGTAGAGAACACCCAGGTGAACCAGGCCGGCAGTATCTTTAGAGAAATCTACATTGTCAATGTAGACTCTCGCTTAGGCGCGCTTTCTACCCAATCTGCAAATTTGGCGGGATACTCCTCGGTGGTGGTCCGTTTTCTGAGTTTCAAGAAGGGGCAGAAAGTTATTAAACGCGCCTTTGATATTGTGATCAGCGTCCTGTTCATTCTGTTGTTCTGGCCGGTGTACCTGATCGTGACGATATTGGTGGTAATTGATAGCGGGCTGCCGATTGTGTTCATGCAGCAGAGGTATGGGAAGGATGGAAAGATTTTTAAAGTGCATAAATTCCGTTCGATGAAGCTGGGTTCCCCGGAAATGTTGGATGAATTGTTGGATTCAATTCCCAGCGCACGAGAAAACTATAACCGTTACCGCAAACTGCCTAATGACCCGCGGATCACTGCCATTGGCAAAACATTGCGGCGTTTCAGCCTGGATGAGCTTCCTCAAATTGTCAATGTGTTGAAAGGGGAGATGAGCCTGATTGGGCCGAGACCGTATACCCTGGATGAGTTGGATGGTGATAATCTTTTGGATATGGAGATTTTGAAAGTTGCGCCGGGGATCACCGGCTGGTGGCAGGTGATGGGGAGGAATAACACTACTTTTAATGAACGGAAATCCCTAGACCAATACTATGTGCGTAATTGGTCTTTGTGGATGGATGCCTATATTTTATTCAAGTCATTGTGGGTAGTATTTTCGGGAACGGGTAAATGAGCAACAAAATAAAGATTCTATATCTCGTCAAGATCAATTTTGATACCGCTTCTCATCGCTCAACAGCGATCAATTGGGTAAAAGGATTGCAGAAAAAAGGTTACCAGATTGAACTGGTCACCACGTACGATAAAGAAACGCCCGATTTTGGTCTGGGGGAATCAATTCGCTTTATTGCTATCCCCAAAACTCCTATTTTTCGCACGTTGGTGTTTTTCTGGAAAACCTGGTGGATGCTGCTGCCAATTTTATGGGGACAAAAAGTAGACCTGGTCATCCTGGATAAAAATACTTTTTTCCTGGCGTTTCCTTTTGATCTTTTAGGGAAGTTGGGACTGCGCAAGAAACTCCGGGTGGTGGTTGATTTTCGAGATGATGTGGCGCATAAGACCAGCTCAAAGGCGAAAAACGTGCTGGCAAAAGTAATGAACTTTATCGGCCCATCCTATGCGGCACTGATGACCAGCGGGGTGAGTGCTACGACCAGGGTAAGTATTGAGCGTGGTTTATTCCGACCAAAACAAAGCTGCCCGATTCCATCTGGTTTCGATTCGTCCATTTTTAACGCCGAACAATCCAAAAGTGATTTCATCCCCCAGCATAAAAAAGGGACGTTAACTTTAATCTATGCAGGATTTTTAGGGCTTAACCGCGGCCTGATAGAATTGGTTGAGGCTTTTCAATATCTTCGGAATAAAGATAAGGTCTATTTATATTTTGTTGGTTCAGGAATCATCGAAGAGCAAATAAGAGAAAAAATAGAACAATTAAAATTAGAAGAGCAGATCAAGATGTTGGGATTTGTCCCTCAGGAAGAATTGCCAGGATATATTCTTAGCTGTGATTTTGGTATCTTGCCTTATCCCAATTATTCCATGTGGGAGATGTCCAGCCCATTAAAACTCAGCGAGTTCCTGGCGTTAGGCAAACCTGTCATTATGCGCAGGTTGGCGGGTATTCGCGAGTATGTCGGTGACCTGCCATATATATATTTTCTGGACGATAATCATCCCAAAGTAATTGCTGAAAAGTTAGATGAGATCATTGAGATGGATAGAGAAATACCTGCATTTGTACCAGAGCACCACGAACGGGCGATGGCATTATTCTCATGGGAAAGCATTCTCAGCAATTTTGATGACTACATTCATTTGATTTTGGAAAGGTGAGTGTTTTGCTGCCTAATACTATGATTGCAGGTTGTGTGCGCTGCGGGACAACCTGGCTTAGTTCTAACCTGCGGCTGCATCCCGATGTATTTATTCACAAAAAGAAGGAAGCACATTTTTTTAGCCGGGATGTCAATTACCAACAAGGGATTCCTTATTATGAATCTCAATTTGCGCATTGGTCGGGGCAAAAACGAGTGGTAGATGTCACCCCGACCTGTTTTAGCAATGCGTATGTATCCTTTGATATTGCCGCCCGAATCCACCAGCATTTACCGGAAATAAAGCTGATCGTTTCTTTGCGTAACCCGTTGGATAGGATCGTTTCCCAATATTGGCATGACAGTGCAAAAAGGGCGGAAGGGCTGCCTTTTCCTATTGAGGAAGTTGCCAAATCTTCCCCCCAATTTATTGTGGAGGGGAATTATATCGATCATATTCACAACTATTTGAAGTATTTCTCCCGTGAGCAAATCCATGTGGTGATCTTCGACGATATTGAAGAACGACCGGAGGAAGTGCTAGAATCAGTTTATTCATATTTGGATTTGGAATCTATAGAGAGTTCTCTTTTGACGCACACTCGGATAAATTCTGCCTATTCAAAGAAGCACGAAGGAAAAAGTTTTCTATACTGGTATTTGCATCGAGCTTTTTTCAAAATGAAATTTTTTAAGGCGGCAGAAGTGTTTGAGCGATTGAATTACGATGAGAAGCAGGAAATTTCTGCTGAAGTAAAAGAATATCTTTATCAAAACTATTATGCTGAAGGCATTAATCAATTGGAGGAATTTCTTCAGCGCGACCTGACAAGTTGGAGGATTTAGGAGGAAGCATGATAAAAAAGGTCTGGCATTATAAGTACGATATTCTCTTTGGGGCAATGTTTTTTATGACTTTATTCGTCGAATACTTTACCGTCAAAAAAATAGGCCTTTTACCCTCAAACCTTTCTTGGGGCGCGGATTTATTGTTGGCTATTGCAGTAGCAGCCATAGGCTATATATTGATTTTTGAAAGAGTAAAAGTTCAATATTCCAGATTGTTTTCCCCCTTTATTTTTCTGATTGGGTTGTCAATTGTGATTGCACTGGTAAATCAGCAAACCATTGGGAATTACATTGCCGGGTTAAGGATTTATTTTAAATATCTTATCTGGTTGATTTTTGTACTGATAGCCCCTTTTGAGTTTATAAATCGAAAGATATTGTTCAAAAGTTTTCTGATATTTGCGCTGATACAAATCCCGGTGATCCTCATTCAGCAGTTCGTATTCGATTTGGATTATGATCTTATCAGCGGTACCACTGTGGGGACAGTTCGATCCACTTTCTTTTTTGTGATTGCTATCTATTTAATTTATAGTTATTTTGTATTGGAGACGAAAAAGCCATGGCTTGGCCTGATCGGATTGATTCTGATTCCCCTGACAGCATTTGGGGAAGTAAAAGGGATGGTTTATGTTTTTCCGGCTGCAATGCTGGTGTTGGTCGTCCATCACTGGAAAAATATCCCATGGAAATTTGGCCTGATGAGTGTGGTTGCCACCCTGTTGGTTATGTTGATTTCCCTGCCTCTGTTTCCCGATAATAAGGCTTCGATTGTCTTGAATTTTTTCTTGAATCCGGGAGAAGCGGTTGAACACCAAACGCAATTTTCCAAATTGGTGGTTGAGGACCGGGGGGAGGAGAAGATACGAAATTGGGTGGAGCCAATCCCGGAGGAGGATTTTGAGGATGTCGAGGAACTGATAGAAGATTCTGACGGGCGGTCTTTGGGCAGGATGGCCAATATCAAGTTCACCCTCAAGAATGCTGGCGACCTTTCTAAAGGCGGCTATATTTTAGGGGCAGGGATTGGCGCGACCAGTGACAGCTCAATCGATCTATTGGATGGCGCTTTATATACCGAATACCCGACTCTCAGGTTGGACAAAGTGCCGATCTCTATGTTACAGTTGGAAATGGGTGTTGTTGGAATTGCTGGTTTTGCCTGGTTTGGGGTTGTTCTTTATTTAATGGTATTCAAGCTTATTTCCCGCTCGGATTTAGATGTCAGGATATTGGGTTACGCCGGACTGGCTGTGCTTGTAACTTTCGGGATTTCTCTCGTCTATATAAATCTTTTTATAAACGAGGGATATATGTTTGTAGCGTTTACTATTCTAGCATTGATGGTAAAGGAAGAACAAAAACAATTGGAATCTATATGATCTAAATGGACGAATTCCCGGTTTTTATCGTAGGGATGCACCGCAGTGGGACGAAGCTGCTCAGGGAGCTGGTCAATAACAGCCCTGAAGTCTCCATCCCTCCTGCGGAAAGTATCTTTATACCCCAATTTATTGATGCCTGGGGGGGAAAAGATAAAGTGCTGGGTGGCGATGATTTAGGGAAGGTTTACGAGGCGCTGTCTCGTACGACTTATTTTATAAACCTGGCATCTGCAGGGTGTCATTTATCTGCCGATACTTTTCAAGAAATTAATCTGCCGGGCACAAGACTAAAAGATGTTTTAGCAAATACGATTAAATATTTTTCTTTCCAGAGGAAGCCCGGCGCAGTTGTCTGGGGGGATAAATCTCCCTATTATCGTAAGTTTATCCCTCTGTTGAAAGATACTTACCCAAACGCCAGGTTCATCCATATCATCCGGGACCCAAGAGATATGGCGTTGTCTGCAAAAAAGGCCTGGGGGCGTAGTTTATTAAGGGCGGCACACGACTGGCAGAATGATGTGGAGAAGGCGAGGGAAGATGGGGCGTTGTTGGGGGAAGATTATTTTGAACTGACTTATGAAGACCTGGTGCAAAGTCCTAAAGAAATGCTGCGCCAGGTGTATGCGTTCATGGGGGTTGAATTTCAGGAAGCATACCTGACCTTGAACCACCCGGTAGAAGATTTAGGAGATACTGCCGGGATTACGCGGTTATTGTCGGATAATATTGAAAAACATAAAAAGGAATTACCGGCAGCGAAAATTAAAAGGATCAACCAGATCACGCTCCCGCAAGCCAAAGCGCTTGGTTATGTTACAGATGCGAATATTACCTATCTGCCTTTATCCTCTTTGCACCTTGCCTTGCTAAGGTATTATGACAGTACAAAATCATTGCTGTTTCACCTTAAAGACAAAGGATTGTATAAAGGGTTTTCTTATACATTGAGATTAAAAATGACAAGAGTAAATTCTGGTAAGTTAAACTCATGAGCCTGCGGAAAAAAACGATTCGCGGGGTTGTTTGGGTCTTAGGACAGCAATGGGGTGGGCAGCTGGTCAATCTGATCATGCTGGCTGTGCTTTCTCGTTTGGTGGGGGCCGCGGAATTTGGTCTGATCACGCTGGCTGTTTCGATCATTGAGTTTACAAAAGCATTTGTGGACCAGGGATTTAGCTCGGCTGTGATTCAGTTTGAAGACTTAGAGGATGCCCATCTGGATACCGCCTTTTGGGTCAACATGATGATTTCTGTTGTCATCAGCGGGGTCGGGATTGTCTTCTCCGATTCAATTGCGGCATTGTTCAAAACCCCCGAACTCGGCCCTATCTTTAAAATCATGGCTTTGCAGATTGTGGCTTTTGGTTTTGTTACCACCCAGATTGCAATTCTCAATCGGGAAATGCGATTTGAAGTTCTCGCCGTTCGGACGATGGTTACCACGGTGATAGGCGGCATTGTGGGGATTGTAATGGCAAAGATGGGGTTTGGCGTGTGGGCGTTGGTCGCTCGCTCAATGGTCAGTTCTGTGTCCAATATTGTAGTCATCTGGACGGCGACCAATTGGCGGCCAAAATTTGCTTTTTCAATCCCACATTTGAAACAGATGGTTTCTTTTGGAATCAACCTGGTGGGATCAAATTTTGTTGAACGCCTACGGCGTAACATTGATAATTTCCTGATCGGCTATTTCTTTAATGCAGAGATGTTGGGCTATTATGCGATGGGCTTTAAGTTGGTGGATGCGATCACCAAACTGATGATTCGGGTATTACGGTCAATTTCATTCCCGATGTTCTCCAGGCTGCAAAAGAATCGTCAGCGGTTGGCAAAAGTGTATATGGAGGCTTCACAAACGACTTCTTTGATGTTTGTCCCCGTTTTCTTGGCGATGATTCTCTTGGCCGAACCATTGATCGTGACAATTTTTGGGGCAAAATGGCTGCCCAGTGTGCCGATCATGCAGGTTTTGTCGCTCTTCGGGATGGTCACTACCCTGGTGATCTACAATACCACCTTATTGGTTTCCACCGGGCATCCCAATTGGTCTTTCAGGCTGAATCTGTTAACCTTTATCTTATCGGTTGCCGGCATCCTGATTGGTATTCGATACGATATTTTGGGTGTAGCCGTAGGGAAAACAGTGGTAAGTGTGCTGGTATCGCCGATTACAATCCTGCTGGTTCTGCATGTCCTGGAGATTAAATTTACTGCTTACCTGAAACAAATGCAGTCCGTGTTTGGGGCGTCGGTGGTGATGCTCATCGTAATGGTGCTTGTCCTCTGGCAAGTGCCATTTCAGAATGATATTTTAAAGATTATTGTCGTAAGTTTGGCAGGGGGTGGATGCTATTTGGGATATGTGTATGTATTCCAAAAGGAACTTGTTGCCCGTGTGTATGGGGTGGCATTGGAAGCGCTGCCCGACAAATGGAG
This sequence comes from Anaerolineales bacterium, assembly GCA_963675375.2. Lineage (GTDB taxonomy): Bacteria > Chloroflexota > Anaerolineae > Anaerolineales > UBA11579 > UBA11579. Next base: position 1,998,779 of record OY776212.2, read on the forward strand.
ACAAAAACTTAATCATGGCACCTGATTATCTTAGGGGCAAAGCGAAGTATCTTTTCTTATTGGGGGGTGTCTGGGGGACTGTGAGCACGATTCAGCTGGTGTTGATTCCATCAGATCCAGACAATGCATGGATTGCAGGTTTGTCTCTCTCTCGCTTGATCCTCATTCTGGGTATGTTGGCGGTGAGTGCAGCGGCGTGGTGGGGGTATTCCCTCGCTCGGAAAGACCATCCGCTTTTTGAAAAATTATATGCCTGGACGATTGAACGTTATGGCTGGGTTTTGGGTTTCTTCTTCACTTTTTTACTGGTTACCTACACCCTGTTGATGCTGCCCGCAGAAAATCTCAAGACTTTCCAATATGCTTATCAGCGTTTATTGCCCATCTTGCAGTGGGGGTGTGGGGTTAGTTTGGCCTGGGTGGTGTGGCTGGCAGCCCATAAGCTCAAGCCGGGGGTGCGCCAGCGAATGATGGCTTCTCTATCCGGAAATAAGAACACGATTGGGTGGTCTGCGGGGATGGCGATTTTTTTACTGGCCTTTACAGTGCTGACCGGCCTGGGGATTACACCGGAAGACATCGGCTGGTACGAGGCGGGGATACCGATATTGACCTGGCAGTTCCAGTTGGTTTTACTGCTAGTCGTAATCTTGTGGGGTTTGCTGCAAGAAAAACTGCACCGCGATGATGCTCGTCTTGATGGCGTGATTTTTGTTCTCTTGTGGGTGCTCACCGCGGTAATCTGGCTGCAAGTGACGCCAGCCCCTAACTATTTTGAGGAATATGATCCCGCTGCCCAACGGATGATCCCTTATTCCGATGCGCGTCGATATGCGGTTGGTGCGCAAAATTTGCTGGCAGGAGAGCCTTTCTCGCTTACCGAGGATAAACCGATCTATCTTTTGTTCCTGGCAGGAATTCAGGCGTTTACCGGCACCGATTATACCCAGACTGCGGCGGTGCAAAGCGCTTTGCTGGCAGTTTTGCCGGGGTTGCTCTATCTGTTAGGGAAAATGCTGTACAGGCGTGAAGCCGGGCTGTTCGCGGCTGGGTTGGCGATATTCCAGCAGGTGAATGCCTTTCATCTGGCACAAGACCTGAATCTATCCCATTCCAAGCTGTTGATGACGGAGTATTTCACCGGGGTGCTGCTTGCCCTGGTGTGTGTGGTGGCGGTCAAGTGGCTGCGCACGGAAAGCCGCCCGGCGGCGCTTGTGCTGATGCTGGGCGGGCTTTCGGGGGTGGCGGCATTATCTCGCTTGAACGCGTATATCGCCATCCCGCTGGTTGCTGTATTTATCTTGCTGGCAGATTGGAAAAGAAAGGCCAGAAAAAGGGCATTACTGCATTTAGGGACATTTATCTTGGGGGTGTTCCTGGTATTGTTCCCATGGAATTATTACACGACCACGCAGTTGGGGATGCCGTACTCAATTAGAAAAGTATTGACCACGCTGGAAACCCGCCACAATATCGACTTCTTGGAAGAAGATGGTTTGCTTTTCCATGCGCAGGTGGCATCATTAGAGACAAACAGCTTGCCAATAAGCCTTGAGGAAGAAACGGAGCGCACATTTTCCCCCTGGATCACGTTCAAGCACTTTGTACACAATGAGGTCATGACCCTCTTTGTTTTGCCTCTCACCGTGTCATTTGAAAATCTGGATTATTATTCCGACCATCCGCTGTGGAGCCCGGAGCAGCCCTGGCAAGGGGCGTTGAGTGTGGTGGAATGGGGATTAGCGAGCCTCAACTTGTTGTTGGTCTTGGGAGGCATTGTGGTGGCCTTCCGCCACGCGCATTGGGCAGGGGTGGTGCCATTTGGCATGCACCTGGCGTATCACTATGCCAACGGGTTTGCGACCAAATCAGGGGGCAGGTATTTGGTGCCGGTGGATTGGGGCTTGTATCTGTATTATGCGGTCATGGCGATTGCCCTGCTCAGTTGGGGAATGAAAATGCTCTTTGGGGTTCGCACCCCGCCGGCAGCGCAAAGGGCAACAAACCGCCAAAATCCGGTGATGGGGAAAATCTGGTTTGCAGGCGCATTCCTGGCATGTGTGCTGGCCGGGATGTCCATTCTGTTGGTCACCTGGGGGGAAGAATCCAATTTCAAAGCATATTCTGCCAAAGAAATTTACAGCCAGTTTCAGACCGATGCCGGGTTTTCCGCGCAGTTCCCTACGGTTGAGGATGTACAGCAGCGCATTGATTCTGAGGATGGCGTGGCCTTGTCTGGCAAGGTGATCTATCCCCAATATAAGGAAGCGCTGGTGAAAAACCCGCAGGGAAGAAGCACCATTCGAGGGAATTTCCCGCAAATTTCCTTTAGTTTTATTTCCCCCTTCCCATCTTTGGGCGTGCTTCCGGTTTCTTCGCCGGATGCGTTGGGCAGCTTCCCGGATGAAGCAGAGGTGATTGTTGTTGGCTGTACGCGCTATTGGGGGGGAGAAGTAGTGTATGTAGAAGCCTTGGGCGTGTTAGAAAATGGTGAGGTGACGCAGGTATTCAGCCTGCCGGAGGATGTGAAATCGATTTGTGATTGATGGAGATTTCTATTGGCTTCTTGCCTTGGCTTTAATCACCTGCCACAGCAGCCAGGGGTTGGTGGTCATGTAGCGCACGAAGTAATGACGGGGGTTTTGCATCAGGCGGTAGATCCATTCGGTACCCGTGCCGCGAATCCACTCGGGGGTATCTTTTTTATGGCCGGAAAGCACATCAAAGGTGCCGCCCACACCCATGGCCACCGGCACCTGCAAGGCTGCCAGATGCGTTTCGATCCAATATTCTTGCTTTGGCGACCCCATGCCTACAAATAAGATGTCTGCCTGGGCGTCGTTTATCTGCGCCAGGGCTTGCTGCTCAACTTCTGGGGATTCCAGGAAGCCGTGGTGGGTACCGGCCAGTTTTAGATCGGGGTATTTCTGGCGCAAATGTGCGGCCAGGTTTTCGCTCACTTCCGGACTACCGCCCAAGAAGAAAGGGCGCAGTCCGTGTTCGGCGGCATAGTACACATATTTTTGCGTGAAATTGACCCCGTAGACCGGCTGGATGGCGGGGTAGCCCAATTTGTGTGCCGCCCAGGTAACGGCAAATTCGGGGAACACCACATCGGCGCGGTGGAGATAGCCATGCAGCCTTTTATCGCGGGAAGCGAGCCAAAATTTATTGGCATTCACCACCACGATCACTTTGGTGTCTGAGCGATCGGTTTGCCGTGCAGCCCAATGGATTGTTTCTTCGGACGTGGTTACGCTTACCGGGTATCCAAGGATGTTTTCTTGTTTCATCGTTGAGGCTCCATTGCTAAGAAGTGGGAATATGCCAGGTACATCCAGGCCTGCACCCAACGCATGTAGGGGATTTTGTTGGTCAGCAGCCCTGACTTTTGGTAGTAAAAATATCCTTTGCAGTCTTGCAGCTGGGTATGTGCCCAATCCAGTAAACTTGCTGCCTGGGCGTACGCCCCCTCGTCTTGCCGGGTAAAATGCAGGTAGGTCAGGACGGTGACGGCAATTGTATGTGTGTCCATAGCGCTCGAACGGTGGGCAAACTGCTTTGGCAGCCCGCCTTCATCGAACATCGCTTTCTTCCAGTAGGCATATCCCTGTTGAATTGCGGTAGACAAACTTTCGATGGGAAGGTTCTCCTGGATGGCTGTCAGACCGGTAAGGATGTAGCCGGTGTGGATGTTATCGATGAATTGCTCTTTGGGCGCTTCGCCGTAAAACCATGCGCCATTTTCGTGTTGGTGTGCGAGCGTATAGCGGGCAGCCTTCAGTGCCCATGTTTTTAGTGCCGGGTTGCCGTTAATGGCATAGGTTTCTGCCAGCAGCTGCGCACACAGAATGTTGACATTGTGGATATGCCGGTTATCTTGCGGGGTATAGGAGAAGCAGAGCGTATCTTGTGCTGTTTCCAAGCGGTTCAAATCCTGGATTAAGAAGGTGCAGATGCTGGTGAGAATCTCTTCCAGTGCTTGCCCGTAGGTTTCCTCGAAATCGGGGAGGATGTCGGCATGCCGGGCATAGGTTAAAAAGGCCTGCCCGACAAAAACGGTGGCGACCGCGTTGGGGACGCCTGCCTTAATGTAAAAATCCCGGTTGGCCCAGGGGAAATTGTATCCCCAGCACAGACCTGTATACCCCTGACTGGCATGGTCGAGCAGCCAGCGCGCCAGAAAATCAATGCTGGTCAGGTAGTGCGCTTCTCTGGTCTGGGCGTAGCGCAAGATGCTGCTTTGCAAAAACAATCCCATGCTTTTGGCATTGTGCCCTTGGGGGATGGCGAGCAAGGGGCGCAAATTGAAGGGGCTTTTCTTGACCAGCTGGGTGAAGCCAATCCCAAGGAATCGATTTCCAAAGGTCAGCCAGTGCAGCAGTGGGCTGTTCAAGCCATCAAAGGGGTCCCAACCGCGCCAATCTTGCGTATAGACCCACTTCTCTAGCCGGTCGAAAGATTGTTGAAGGCCTGGGTGTTCGGCGTGACCGGTCATGCTGAACCTTCTTGCGCCTGGATGGTTTCGACGATTTGCGTGAGTGTCATCCAGTTGGTATGGGAGTGGTGTTGGGTAACACGATGCAGTTTGGTCAATGCCCTCAAATGCGATAATTCTTTGGTATGCCCGATCATCACCAGGGGGACAAAGCCTTGCCCGGCAAACTGTCTGAGGGCCTGCCGGTAATGGGATTTGAGTTGGTAGCCATCCATCAGGGTAAAGTCCCAAATGTTGGCCTGCTTTTCTTGTAACCAGTGCAGAATACCGCCGATGGACTGCTCCGCACCCGCTCTTTCCACTATGCCTTGCGGGGTGAAAACGCTCTGGCCGCGGAAGAGCTTTGTGAGCAGCCGGTTGAAATTTAGCTTGGCCCAATTGGACTGCATGCGGGCGAATACCGGGAGTTCGATCAAAGAACCATCCAGGGTATGCCAATAGGGTCTGGTGAAAGGCAGTAAAGCTCGGAAGTCGATATCGGAATAGGGCGTGCGGCGGTAATAGCCCGGCACAACCGAAGAGTCTGCCTGCATGCCGATCTCGTAGAGCAGTTCATCCAGCTGCGCATCTTGCGGGAGCTGGTACCCGCCTGCCCGGAAAATGTGGCAGCGGTAATCGGGTTGGTGGGGCTGGCAAAGGGATTCTAGGTAGTGTTTGCCTGCCAATAAGTTTTCTTTCAATGTCTCTACGCCATATTGCAGCAAGTCGCCGGATTGAGAAGCCAACTGCCAACCATCGTCAGTATATTCAGCCTGGCGCCACTGTGGGTGATAATGCAGCTGGACATCGTGCCCCAACTGCACCATGCGCCCAATTTGCGCTCCAATTTGCTGCACCTGCTGTTTATAAGCATCGCCGGTCTGGTTGGATTGAGCAGCCTGTTCGAACGCCAGGATTTCGCCGATTTCAATGAAGAAGGTCAGCGGGATGTGCAGGGCGGCCGCGGTTTGCAGTAATTGTTCGGTGGGGGATAAGATGTGGGCAGAGAGGTCTCCTTGCCCGTTGGAGAACAGCTCATAATCAACCGTCACGGCAATGGCGAATTGATCAGGCATCCTTCCCCTTTACAATTTGTTCAAAGATTTCTTCCAGGCGTGCCACCACCATGCGGGCATCATAGTTGGTTTGGACGGCCTGCCGGTTGGCTGCTGCCATGCGTGCCCGGCGTGCCGGGTCTTGGGCTAACGCTAAAATGGCTTGTCCAATCCTTTCGCCATTTAGGTTTTCTACTTCCAGGCAAATGCCATTCTCGGCGTTCAGGTTTTCCGCCAATGCGCCTTGCGGGGTGTAGATCAGGGGGAGTCCGGCAGCCATCGCTTCTAAAACAGCGATGGGGAAACCTTCACTATGCTGCGAAGGAAAAGCGAAAATATCCGCCTGCATAAAAGCCGCCAGCTTCTCTGCGCCGATCATCTTGCCGGGGAGAGAAACAATCTCTGCCAGTTGGCTTTCTTGAACGGCAGTTTGCAGGTCTTCAAGGGCATCACCATTCCCTGCCAGCACCATGCTGAAAGGGAGTTGGGGATGGGTGCGGTGCAGCCAATCGGCGGCATCGAGAAGTTCAAATACCCCTTTGTCTCTGATCAGCCGAGAGATGAAGAAAATGTTCAGCGGCATATCGGGCCTGGCAGTGTGCGGCGTCTCGTTGGTGAACTGCCGGGTATCTACCATTTCAGGCAGAATGGTGATTTTTTCTGGTGCGATTCCCCCGGCGGTTAATTGTTCTTTGAATGCCTGCGCCAACACAATGCAGTGGTCGGCTTGCTTGATGGTGTGGATAAGGCGTTTGCCGCGTTTTGATTGTTGGGCAATTTGTTCGCCAATGCTTTGATCCCACCCGCGAAAATAGACCAATAACGGTCTTTGAGTGACCATTTTGATCACCTGAATGAACAAGAAATGCAGGGGGATGGAGCGTTTTACCAGGGAGGGGTTGATCTGGATCAGGTCTGGTTTGTGGCGGCGAATCCCCGCGAGTACTTTGAATATGCTTGCACCGTATTCAAAGCCGCGTTTCCAGAATGGGCTGCCGGGGTAAGATTTGCCAATCCCGACGTGCGCATATTGCACTCTGTGGGGGTCTGAAAAAACAAACTGGTATTCCAGGGATGTTCTTACGCCTCCCTGGTGGGTAAATGGACGGCTAATGATCAAGATTTTTAAGGGATGATCTGTCTGATTGAGAGAATCTAAGGTCATTGCGGATGTAGTATAATCTGTTTTGCTTAAAAATTGAAATTTGTTGCTTAAGGAATTATGGTACTTCCCAATTTTCTGTTGATAGGGCCACCGAAAACAGGGTCCACTTCTCTTTATCAATATTTGAAAGCCCACCCTGAAGTGTATCTCAGCCAGATAAAAGAACCGGGCTTTTTTATGATGAAGGGCAAAGAGGTGGGGGAGTACTTCTCCAATAAATATTATTCTATTACCAATCTTGCAGATTACCAGGCTTTATTTGAGGATGTGGAAAATGAGGGGGCGATTGGGGAAGCCTCAACACGTTATATATATTCCACTTATGCCGCAAAAAATATAGCTGAAATTATTCCAGGTGCAAAATTAATAGCAGTATTACGAAACCCGGCCGACCGGGCTTTTTCAGAATATTTGATGATGCGTTTGAAAGATTGGGAAGAAGACCTCTCTTTTGAAGAGGTGATTGCCCGTGAACTGGCTGAACGGCCAGAATTAGGCCATTATGACCCTAACCGGAATTATATTAACGGTGGGATGTACCATCATTTTCTCCAGCCGTATCTCAAGCTATTCCCTCGGGAACAGCTAAAATTTTTCATCTATGATGACTTGTTAGCCGATGCAGACCAGGTTATGGAAGAGATGTTTGCATTTCTAGGGGTTGATCCCGGCTTTCGAGTGGATACTGGAAAAAAAGAAAACACGTCCGGCATACCTAAATCAAAATTTATTGATTGGTTATTCCGCCAACCAAACCCGATCAAGGACACGATCAAGCAGATTGTTCCAAATAATTTGCGGCGCAATGTGCGCATTTCTGTGCGCAAGCACAATTTGAAAAAGCCGGAAATGTCTGCCTGGGTACGTGCACAATTGGTTGAGGTTTTCCGCCCTGACGTGCTGCAATTACAAGACCTGCTCCAGCGAGATTTGTCCGTTTGGCTCAACGCATAATAGAACATACTACCGGTTGTATCCATTTCAATTCATTTGCTTAGAAATTTCACAGTTCCATTGAAAGGGAAGTTATGAATTTATATGATCTCATTTCCGAGCGTGCAAACCAAAATCCCGATTCATTGGCCCTTGGGGCACCCGGCCAGCCGTTCCTCAACTATCACGGACTAGAGAACCATATCCGCCAGACGGTGGAACGCTTGAATGCGTTGGGAATCGGACGGAATGACCCGGTAGCGATTGTGGTGCCCAATGGCCCGGAGATGGCTTCTGCCTTTGTCTCGATTGCCAGCGGGGCGACCAGCGCGCCGCTCAACCCGGCCTATCAGACCCCGGAATATGAGTTCTACCTGACCGATTTGGATGCAAAGGCCTTGGTGATCGATCAGAATTTTGACTCCCCTGCCAGGGAAGTTGCCAAAGCCAAAGGGATCCCGGTTTTAGAGTTGGTGGTGGATAAGAGCCAGCCCGCCGGCCTATTTACGCTAGAAGGGGAGGCGCAGCCCCTGACAGCCGAAGCGGGCTTTGCGGAAGATACGGATGTAGCCTTGGTGCTGCATACCTCCGGCACCACGTCTCGCCCTAAAATCGTGCCGCTTCAACATAAAAATGTGCTTGCTACAGCCCGTAATATTCGCAGCACCTTACACTTGACCCCGGAAGACCGCTGTTTAAATATCATGCCGCTGTTCCACATCCACGGCTTGATGGCGGCGGTTTTATCCTCCCTGGGGGCCGGAGCCACGGTGGTGTGTACCCCCGGTTATTACGCCACCGATTTTTACGGCTGGCTGGAGGAATTTGCGCCCACCTGGTACACAGCGGTGCCTACCATGCACCAATCTATCCTCAGCCGGGCAGAGCAAAACCAGGATGTGATCGCCAAAACACACCTGCGCTTTATCCGTTCTTCCTCGTCTTCGCTCGCTCCGCAGGTGATGAAGCAGCTCAACGACACGTTTCATGCCCCGGTGGTCGAGGCCTATGGAATGACGGAAGCTGCTCACCAGATGGCATGCAATCCACTCACCCCTGGCGGGCAAAAACCGGGTTCGGTAGGGCCGGCAGCTGGGCCGGAAGTGGCGATCATGAGCGAGAACGGGCCGGAGCTGCTCGCACAAGGGAAACTGGGTGAGATCGTGATCCGCGGCGAAAATGTGTTCGGCGGTTATGCCAACAACCCGGAAGCGAACGCGGCTGCTTTTACCGATGGCTGGTTCCGCACCGGCGACCAGGGCTTTATGGATGAGGATGGCTATCTCTATCTCACCGGACGGCTGAAAGAGATCATCAACCGCGGCGGAGAGAAGATTTCCCCGCGCGAGATCGACGAAGTGCTGTTGGATCATGCGGGGGTTGCCCAGGCGCTCACCTTTGCGATGCCGGATGTGAACCTGGGAGAAGAAGTGGCCGCCGCCGTGGTATTGAAGGATGCATCACTCACCGAACGAGACATCCGCCAGTACGCGGCGGAAAAACTGGCCGATTTCAAAGTGCCGCGCCGCGTGGTGATCCTGGATGAAATTCCCAAAGGGGCCACCGGTAAATTGCAGCGCATCGGGTTGGCAGAAAAGCTGGGTATCACCGCCGAACCGGCCAAAGCCCAGAAACGCGAATTTGTGCGCCCCCGTACGCCCTTGGAAGAAGCCCTGGCGAATATCTGGCGCGAGCAGCTCGACCTGGAAGAGATCGGCGTGCACGACCGCTTTATCGAGATGGGTGGGGATTCGATGTTGGCTGCCCGTTTGGTGCAGAAGGTTTCCAAGCAGTTTGGGGTGCGCATCAACCTGACCGATTTTTCCGATACGCCCACCATCGAGGAGCAGGCTGAATTCCTACAATCATTAGGGGTGACGGTGAGCCGCGCGGTGGAGAAGACCGAAAACCTGGTGACCGCCATTCATCCCAATGGCAGCAAGCCGCCGCTGTTTTTCATGTCTGCCAGCACGGCAGATGCCTTTATTTTCAGCGGGTTGGGCAAAGGGTTGGGAGAAGACCAGCCGTTGTACGGCCTGACCCCGTATAAATTAGATGTGCACGCCCAACCGGACCAGGTGGCGTATCTGGCGGCGCGTTACTTGCAGGAGATCAAGCGCATCAAACCGCACGGGCCGTATTTGTTGGGGGGTAACTGCTCCGGCGGGGTGGTGGCTTTCGAGATCGCCCGCACCCTGATGGCAGCCGGCGAGCAGGTGGATTATTTGCTGATGACCGAGGCATACGGGCTGGATTACCCTAAGCGTACGGGGTTGGCAAAGCTGTTTGGCGGTGTATTGCAGTTCGCCTTCTTATTCAAAAAACATCAAGATTCGTTGCAGGCATCTTCGTCTCTGGGACGGCGGGTGTATATGGGAAGTTTGTGGCGCAAGCAAGCCCGGCGGATTGGTAATTTCTGGCGCAGACTGCGCGGTAAACAAGAAAAACTGCCCCCGGTTTCACAGCGCTCGTATGATTTCCGCACGGGGGTGAACTACAACCCCAAACCATTGGCCTGCGATGTGTATTTGTTTAGGGCGGCTTACCAACCGTACGGCGTGCGGAAAGATGAAACTTTAGGGTGGGGTGCCCTGGTGGACGGCGAAGTGCGGGTGACGGTGGTGCCCGGCTACCACGGCGGGTTGTACCCCGGTGACCGGGCGCAGAATTTGGGCGCTTTAATCAAGATGCAGTTGGAAAAGGTGCATGGTGAGTAAGGTTATCTGAGATACTTTATATGAATTAACCGGAGGTGCATGCGCCTCCGGTTTTGGTGTCATTCGAGGTTACTTAATCGTGATTAGATCAAAGTTCCTTGGTCAGATAGTAGCGGGTGTGTCCCTCCGGGAAGTTTTCCAGCTTGCCAAACACCTGGTAGCCGTGTTTCTTGTAGAACTCGGGTGCCTGGAAGCTGAAAGTATCCAGGTGAGCGCGTTTGGCGCCGCGGCGTTTGGCTTCTTCTTCCGCCAGGGTGATCAGTTGGTGCCCGTACCCCTGGCCGCGAAACTCTTCTTTGAGCCACATCAAGTCCAGGTAAAACCAATCCCAGTACGTCGCGCCGATGATCCCGCCAACAACTTCTCCCCCCGGGTCTTTGACCACAAAGCACATATTTTGCCCATGATCGTCCCCGGCTTTTTCCGTGTTGTATTCTGAAATGCCTTGACCGATAACGCCCCATTCGGGCTGTTTTACCGACACGATGGTGAAATTCTTATCCATGATTTAACGTTCCTTCTTTTTGATTTGATCGAGCAATACTCAAGGGTGTAAAAGAGCTTGCTCCGGCTATTTTTCAATTTGTGCGCTTGGTTCTCGCAGTAATTGCAGGTGAGGTGAGTGAACAAGCGCTAACCGCGCCGGAGCGGCAGCGGATATGCCGCCGGATATAGCGGTGGTTGATTACAGCACGCGAGAAAACGCAGCCATGAAACCTGCGTATACCAGGGCGTTGGATGCCCGATCAAATTGTTTGCTTTCCCCCATCGCTTAGATTTAGAAGCTGTCTTTCGATCAATGCCCCCGATTCAAATCCTGATTCCTAAACCGGTGATCTGATCCGTTAAAGTCTTCATGTGCATCTCCTTTTGTGCGTCTGTGTAGGGCTATGGTAATAGAGCCATAGTCATAGTTATAGTATCGCTTAAAAAGCCGTGTTTGCCATCTGTTTTTTGGGAAATGGTCGATCTCTGCAAGCCTAATCTTCCGCCCACCCGGCCAGTGCACGGGCAAAGTGTTGGGTGAAGTCATCTTACGGATACCGTGCTGTTAGGTGTTCGGAGATTGTCCGAAAGTCGATCACGGTGATGTCTGCTTTATCCCCCAATGTTTTGGGTTGGATGTAGATGACCTGTATGGCGCTGCTGATGCCGGTATAGGTGTAATCTTCGTCGATTAATCCACCGGCGAGTAATTTGCTTCTTAGATGGGCGTACTTATGCCGGGCGCGGCTGGCCGTGCTGATTTGCCGGAGTCCTTCGATCAATGCGGCCATTCCAATTTCTTGTGCCAGCCGCAGGTATTCATCTTGCCGCACCCGCCGGGAAGCCGAAGCGGATTTCACCTCGATGAGCAGGTTAACGCCATCCTGGCAGCGCACGTAAAAATCTGCTTTCTCCGAGCGGTTCGGGTCGAGCTTGTTCCGCGGGTTGAGGGTGCCTTTGCGCAGCGGAAATTCTGGAATGACCAAGGAAACAACCTTGTTCAATTTGTCTTGCAGAATATCTTTTAAATAATATCCCAGGATTGAGTCGATGCGCGTTTCCAGGCGGTAGGCGGGCAGTTTCTTCCAATCGATCAGCATGTCGAAATATTTGCGTGGGTCCAAAATGTCCTCCCCTTATTGAGGTTGTGTCTTTCAGCAGAGGTAGTTCTCTTACAACCTGACTACCAGACTATGAGGCTATCAGACGACGAGACGAATCTGCTACCGATCTACCTCTTTGGGGTCAAAACAGGGATCGAAGTCGGTGCCGAGGATGAGCAGAAAATCATAGTTGGCATCTTCGGCGGGGACGGCGGCAAACTGGTCTTCATCGAGGTTGAAAAGTGCACGCAGGGCGGCAGCATCTTCGGGGCTGCCGTTGGCAGTGAAGTCGTACAGCAGGGTGCGGGTGACATTGGTCTCATCCGCCGTACCGATCTGGGAGAGATACCCGGCGTAATTGAGGCGTTCGGCGGCCAAGACATCCAGGTTGGCGGTGGTGGTGCCGTTCCAAATCTGCACGGTTACATCGGCAACCACCTGTTCCTCCGGTGGGGGGCCAAAGGCTTCGGCTACCAGTGCCTGGATAGCGGTCTGATCGGGTACCAGCAGGTCACGTCCGGCCGGGTCGTTCCAGCGGGTGAGCACGCGCGAATCAATGTAATAACTGCGGATATTCGCCCCACTCAGGTTGGCAACCTGGGGCGCCAGGGTCAGGCCGTCGATCAGGGTGAAATCGGTGGTCACCAGCCCGGAAAGCTCGCTGTATAACGCAGGGATGCGGGCAACCATTTCCAGGCGCAGCGCCTGGCCGTACAGCGCGCGGATCACTTCTTGCTGGCGGCGGTTGCGGTCTGCATCGCTGGATTTTTTGCGGGAGCGGGCATACCATAAGGTCAGGTCGCCATCCATGTGGATCACGCCGCTGGGGACGGTATACAATGCCCAATTATCCTCATCCTCTGGGTCCAATTCTGGGGAGATCAGCCGCCAGTCGGTATACGGGCAGGCTACGGGGACATCCACCCCGCCAATGGCATCAACCACCGATTCGAATTGGGAGAAATCCACCAGCATATAGCGATCGACTTCAATCCCCAGATTGTACTCCAGCGTATCTTTGAGCAAAGCCGGCCCCAAGCCGGGGTAGTAACCGTATTCGCCGTGCTGGAAAGCCAGGTTGACCTTGTTCATCTGCCAGCCGGGGATGTAGACCAGCATGGCGCGTGGGATGGAGAGCATTGAAATGGCGTTGTACTTGGGTTGGAAATTGATCACCAGGATCACGTCGGTGGCAAACACCGCTTTGCGCCGGTCGGAGCCGAGCAGCACCACGGTGAAATCTTCCGGGTCATAGATCAGCGGTGCGGGATTAGGGACCGGGGTAATTTGGGTGGGGCCGGGGGTGCCAAAGTAAGGCTGTGCCCAACTGCGCGGTGTGGGAGTGGGGTAAGGTGTGGGGGTATTGGTGGGCGGGCCGGGGGTAGGCGTTTTGGAAGGCAGCGGCGTGCCGAAGAAATCTTGCGGGCGTTCAAAGTCTACCGTGGGGGTCGCGGCGCGGTTTGGCAGGTTGCAGGCCACTGCAGCCAGGAAAATGATGACGATGACGCTCAGGGTTTTGAGTCGTAAGGCGGTCATTCTGTGGCGTTGAGTGCGGATTTCAACATTTCCCGGATAGCGTATTTGTTGGGCAGCAATACCTGCGAGCCGCCGGGGGTGACCCAGTTGCTCACATGGTTGGGGCCAACCGCATAGCGCCCGATATTGCCGTTGATAAAGTCACTTGCCAGGGGCAGCAGGGGGGTGATCTCCGAAAGGGGCAGGTTGGTTTCTACCGTCGCGTTGAACTGTTTGTACAGTTCCGGCGCTTTGGTGATCACGTCGAAGCTGAGCATTTTGTTCATGATTGCCTGGATGACTTCCTGCTGGCGGCGGGTGCGGTCGAAATCGCTAGTGGTTTTTCGGGAACGCACATACCATAAGGCCGTATCGGCATCCATGTGGCGGGTGCCCGCCGAAACGGTGTAGGTGCCGTAACCATCGCGGTGGTCGCTGAGTGTGTAAGCTACCTGTACGTCAATGCCGCCTAAGGTGTTGATGATCTGCTTGAAGCCGCTGAAATTGACCAGGGCGTAATAATCGGGTTTGACCCCAAAGTTATAGGCCAGCGTGTCGGACATCATCGAGAAACCGCCGCGGAATTGGGCGGAGTTGATGCGGTCGTTATACAGACCGGGCAGGTAGACATACAAATCCCTGGGGAAGGAGGTCATGTTGATCGTTTTCAAGTCTTTATTGACCGTGACCAACAAGATCACATCCGTGCGGAAGCCGCCTTCGTAGGGGCGTTGGTCGGAGCCGAGCAGCAAGATATTGATCTGATTGTCCGGCTGTTTGATCAGTTCTACACCCGAATCGTCGTAATAGGTGCCGCCCGAATCATTATCGTTGTCGTCTTTTCCTGTTTGCGGGGTTTCAATCGGGGTCGCGGTGGGAAAGATGGGGCCGCTGACGGTGGGGGTAGCAGCCAATGGCTGGAAGGGGGTAGGCGTAGGCGGGGCATTCGGGTCGCGCGTCACCAGCACCACCTGCGGGGTATGCGCTGCGGCGTTGGCCTGCGGCAGCGGTTGGCAGCCAGATAGAACTGCAAGCGAAATAATTAAAAGGATTAAGAATAGCAGTGCGCTTTTTTTATTATTCATAGGATTTATGGAGTATTCGTATCGGTGGCAGTCTCGGTGGCGGTATGGGTGGGAGACGGTACTGGTGTGTCGCTGGGGATGGGGGTGTTGGTCGCAGTACTGGTAGCCGTACTGGTTTTGGTCGGCTTGGGGGTATTGGTATCATCCGGCTTGTCTGTTTTGGTCGGGGTAATTGTGGGGTTATTGGGCACCCAGAGAATATTCCCGGTGATGATGCGGGTGCTGTACCCCATGCAGTTGCCGATTTGCAGGTTGGCAACGCTGGTTTGGTACAGCTTGCTGATGCTGTACAAGGTTTCCCCCGATTTGATCTTGTGTTTGACCCAGCCGTACGGGACGGTGCAGGGGGCCGCGGTAGCCGCGCTTTTGGTGGCGGTGTTTGTTGCCGTACCTGCCGTACTTGTCGCCGTGTTTTCTGCTGCTGCAACCGTGGGGGTATAGGTCAGGGTGAGGGTGGCGGTTGCGTCTTCCAGGGTATTTTCCAGGGTTGCGCTGGCCGTAGGGGCTTCCGAGGTTGCCGTAAAAGTAGCCGAGGCGGCTGGCGTTTCGGTCGGAATTACCAGATTAGTGACCGTGGGGTGTTCTTCTTGCTGGCGAGGCAGGCTGAAATTGTTCTCTGCCAGGGCAGTGATCAGCGCCCCTCCCACAAAGAGGAGTGAGATTACAGCAATCAGGATGCTGGCGAAGCCGCGGCGGGTGTTATTCAAGTGCTAGGTCCTCCTGCTGGACGGCATTGGGGGAAGTGATGGGGAGTAAGACGCTGAATGTAGAGCCTTTTCCAGATTCACTTTCTACCCAAATGCGCCCGCCCAGCGCTTCGGTTAAAGTTTTGGCAATCGAGAGACCCACACCGGTGTCGCCCACACCTTGAATGAGGGGGTTGTCTGCCCGGTAGAGGCGGGAAAAGACCCGCGGCAGGTCCTCTTTGGGGATGCCGTCTCCGGAATCGGTGACCGATAATAAGATGACATCATCATTGGCATTATCGTACATATGTGCTTTGAGGGTCACTTCACCATCGGCATTAGAGGCCGTCCCGGCGTTTTGCAGCAGGTGGATCATGATTTGTTGGAGAGC
The DNA here is from genome assembly GCA_963675375.2 of Anaerolineales bacterium. Classification (GTDB taxonomy): domain Bacteria; phylum Chloroflexota; class Anaerolineae; order Anaerolineales; family UBA11579; genus UBA11579. The sequence goes on from OY776212.2 coordinate 2,014,392, forward strand.
GTCCTTGTCGGTGTGCAGCTTGGGCAGATTGGTGTCAATATCTACCCGCAAGCTGATCTCTTTTTCGCGGAATTGGGCGCTGGTGGAGTCAATGGCGGTGTCGATGGCATCCATCAAATCCATGGGCTGCAAGGTGAAAACGAATTTACCGGTGTCCATAGTTGTAATGTGGATCAAGTCGTTGAGCAGTTGGTTCATCCGGTCGGTGGAGACTTTGACCCGTTCCAGGAATTTCTTTTGCAGTGCGCCTAAAATCCCGACCGATTCGCTGATCAACAGGTCGGTGTACCCGCTGATCGAAGACATCGGCTGGCGGATTTCTTGGGCGATGGAGGCAATTACTTCATTTTGCTCTTGCGAAGCGTTATCGTCGATATAGGCTTGAAAATCGTTGATGGCCTGGAGCGAGCTTTGTGTTTCTTGCAGCTGGCTTTCTAACGCTTGCAGGTCAGCTTGGTGTTTGTTTTGCAAACTCTCAAGTTCGCCGGTGAGTTGCTCGATTTCTGCGCTAAGCTGTTCTTCGCGTTCGGTCAGGGTGACATTTTGGGTGACCAGCGATTCGTTGGCGTTGGTGAGGGCATCGATATTGGCTTTAATTTCATCGGGGGTGCCCACGGTCTGCGATAATTCCTGGTTCTCGTCCAGCAGTTGGGCGTGCGCTTCTGCCAGGATTTTGTTCTTCTCGTTTTGTTGGGCAATCGCATTGATCAGTTCTTTCTTTTCTTCTTCCAGAATGACCAGGGCCGCTTCCAGCGAGTGGATCTTGACCAGATATTCATCCATATCGACAGGGGCTTCTTCCGGCAGGGCGTCCACTTTTTGAGAGAGTTCTTCAATTTTTTGGGACAAGGCCAGGTTTTCTTCTTCCAGCCGGTGCCGGTCGGTATTGCTGAACTCTAATTTTTCGTTCAGGTCGACCAAGGAGCGCTGGTTTTCCACCGGGGCGGTCGCTTTGACCAGTAATTTTTGAATCGGTTCGATAGCGTTTTTGAGGAATTCCTGGTCGTCGGCCGTCCACAGCCGTTTGGAATAAGGGCTGATCAAGACGATCACGGCAACTACGTCCAATTCGTCGTTGAGGACGGGGTAGGCCAACAGGTTGTGGACTTCTTCCACCTGGAGGATGTCTGCAAATTTTTCCATGCGCTCGGTGCCCTGGTCCAGTATGTGGATTGGGCGGCCGGTTTCGATCATCTTGTGGTAGCGCGGGATAAAGTCTTCTGAAAAAGAGGTGCCTTCCAGGCTTTCCTGCACGATCAGGTCATACCCGCAGATCAAGTGGACCTGTTTGTTGTTGTCGGGGGGCGTGAGCAGCAGACAGAGGTCTGCCAGCAGGGCGTAGGACGTGTAGCGGGTGAACAGGCGGCACAGTTCGTGGGCGTCCTGGGTGCCCGCCATGGCGACCCCGTTTTGGTAGATATGAGCTTCCAAGGCTTTGCCGTTTTCTTTGGCTGGGGGTGTTTCACCAAGGTCTGCATCTTCCTGCGCCATTAATTTGTCGAAATCGGTTTCTTCGGGTTCGGGCGTTTCGTCTTCGCTGGTTTCTGCTTCTTCCTCTTCAATTTGCTGATCCGCGGCGGGGGCAGGGGCCACCAGACCGGCCTGGTAATTTTGCAAGATGCCGACCAGCAAGGGGAATGCGACCAGATGCGACAGACGGGAAATGGGGAAATAATCACCAGCGGTAGGCTTGATGAAGATTTGTGCCGCTTCCCCAATGAGCAGCATCCCGGCCATCACAATCCCCTGGAAGCGGGCGGGTGTTTTGGACATCACCAGGGTAACGATTCCGATCAGCAAGATCACCAGGGTGACGATCTCCCAGATGAGCGCCAGACCGCTTTGGTTGAAGCTCTCGGCGCCGTTTTGAATGCCCCAGTAAATGGTGCTGATCGTGCCGCCAACCAGGATGGCAAGCCCGAACAGGATCAGCCCAATGTCGCCGGGGCGGTTGGGCTGGTTGAAAGCGAATAACCAGATAATAATGGCAAAATCAAAGGCGGTGACGGCCAGTTCAATTACCGGAAGGGCGTTGGTGAGGAATAAGCTGCCCAAGATGGTCAATAGAGAGATGGCAAATAAGATCAGGCGAGAAGCAATGAGAAGCAGCACACCGATCAACAGCCGGTTGCGCTGGCCTTTTTCTCCCGCGGGGATGAAGCTAAGGGCAGGCTGCAGCACGCTGATGAAAATAAAGGCGACCACCAGGTGATAGACCATGCTGCCTGATGGCTGAACAAGAAGGGTGATTATTTGCTCAAAAATGCTTGTCATCTGTTGTGATCCTCACTGAGGAAAATTACGCCAGGCGGCATCCTCCATGTGGATTATAGCATGGGGTAGGGTTTGTTTACATCTAAATGGGGGTGCTTTAAATGCCGCGAAAACACCCATCTGGTGGATGAAAAATCATCATTTAGATGGGTGCAATATTGGGGCCAAAATGAATTGGCCGGGTAATTGAAGGGATGAGAGTCTTAACCGCGCAGCACACCGCGCACGAACAACCCAAAGGGAATCAGGGTTAACAGGCTCATCCCGGCCAGCACAACCAGGTCGGTGATGGGGAGGGGTATACCAAACATGCGGGACTGGATGGGGAGAAAAATGATCACGGCGATGAACAGGCAAGCCCCCTGGAACAAAGCTCCGCCGCCAAAAAAGTACCCGAAAGGCCGTTTGCGCCAGAGCAGCACCCCGGCAATCATCCAGATGGGGGAGATGACCAGATCGGCGACCAAAACAGGCAGTTCGGCAGGATCGACCGGGCCGGCAAACAGCCCGCCGATGGCGCGCAGGCCAAAGAGAAGTCCCATGGCAGCCAAAACCCCGCCGCCAAATCGCTCGGCGACTTTACCCAAGACCAGCGCCTGTATTTGGGTGTGGTTGACGGCTTTGGCTAAAGAGAACAATGTAAGGATGCTCAGCAGTACCAGGAGCAGGTAACCCACATACAGCAAGTTAAAGGGCATCACGACCAGGTAGGGGACATAGGCATAGACTACATAGAGCAAAGCACCCGGCCACAGCAGCAGGCCGAGCGGCTTGCCGCGCCACCCCAACCAGGCGGTGAACAGCAGGGCGGGTAGGCCGATCAGTAGGTTGACCGGGTCGTTGGGTGCCAGCGAGAGCAGCATTTGTTCGGTGGGATAGGTACCGGTCATGTTGGAAAGGCCAACCAGACAGACGGCAGCCATCAAGCCGGCAATCACCAGGGAAAGGATAAATTCTCGCGTCAGCAGTTTTTTCTGGGGTGGGGATGAAACCATGGTACTTCTCCTCCGTGCACAAACAAATCAATCTAAATTAAAAACACCTCAATTCATTATAGGGTTAACGGTGAGCAGGTCAAAACTATTCGGCTAGATTCCAACGAGTTTTTGTGCAATTGGTAAAAATTAGCTACAATACAGTAGGTTTCAAAATCTAAGAGTACGTTGGGATGAACTGTATGACAATGCGCTTCAAACACTGGATAAAGATAGGGGTTTTAGGAATTCTATTGGTATTCGTGGGTGTCAAATTTGTATCGCAGTTGGGGGGGCAGAGTGCGACCGCATTCAGTGACGCCTTTGTGGTCTTCGCCCGCAGCCTGATCGCGCTGCTTTTGTTGGCGTTGGTCTTTTTCGCTTCTTTTTTCCTCGCACCCGAAGCGCCATCATCCAACCCTAAAGCGGTAAAGATGGCCGGGTGGTTCTTTGGGGGCAGCTTGCTGCTGATCGTGCTTGCCGTCCTGGTAGTCAATCCCTTGGGCTTGTACGGTTTTCATCTCTTCCCGCAGCTTGCTAACGGGCTGAAGCAAGAAAAAGTGCAGTATTACCAGCAGCAGGAACAAGCCGCCGAAGTGGTCATTCTGGGTTCTTCACGCACGCTGACCATTTCACCGGCGTATATCCAGGATACGCTGGGGTATTCCGCATTCAACCTGGGGTTGAGCGGGGTTACCCCGGTAGAGCTTTCTTTATTGGGAGAGATGATTACGGCGGATGCAGGGAAAACCCCGTTGGTCACGCTGATCGAGGTTTCTCCCTCTAACTTGCGCCCGATGCAGGATGCCCAATTGACCGAAGTGCCGCTGGAACTGCTCCCGTATATGTCCGGGCGGCAGGCGGCCAGCATGGGCTTGAGCCGCTACCTGGCTTTGTTCAACCTGTACCAGTTCAGCGAGACGCTGTATGTTTTGCAGTACTTTGGGGAGAACCGCACCCCGCAGAATTACTGGCAGGTGCAGCCGGACGGCTACAGCCTGTATTACCCACCGGACACATTAGAGGAAGCCCTGGCGCGCCAGTTGGGGGAGCGCGATACGCTCAACCCCTGCCAGTATTACACCAAGGATGGGGATGCCATTTTCGATCAGCTCACCTCGCTGGCAGAAGAAAATGACATGGCGTTGGTGTTTTATTTCAGCCCTATTCATCCTACTTTCCAGACGGAATATCTGGATGAAAGCGCAGATTACAAATGGTGCAAGCGCATATTTGACGAAGTGGTCGCCGAAGCGGCTGCCAGTCCGAATGTGTATTACCTGGACTTGAGTGATGCCGCCACTGCGGGGTTAGAGACAGACGGGAATGGTTTTTATGACGGATTCCATATCACCCCGGCAAGCGCCGATAAACTGATTGACGCCCTTGCCCCGACGATCACCGAGGCGTACCAATATGCCCGGTCGCTACGAGGAGGGCAGCCCTAAAATGCAGATTCTGAGTGCGGCTTTCTTGTTATTGTTGCTTCCCTTGGGATTGGGCTTTTATTGGCTTGTCTTCCGCCAACCGCGCGGCAAGTTGTGGTTCTTGCTGCTGTTCAGCTATGGGTTCTACCTGCTGGCAGACGGTTGGTATTTGCCCCTGCTGCTGGGGCTGGCCCTGCTGACCTATTGGCTGGCCGGAAAGCGGTTGTATTGGCTGGGGATCGTGTTCAACCTGGGTGCGTTGGCTGCCTTCAAACTGCTGGGTGCAGAATTTGGTTTGCTCGCCCGCGGTTTGGCTGCTTTACATATTCCCTTTGAAGCGGACAGCCTGCAATTGGCCGTGCCGTTGGGGTTGTCTTATTATGTGTTCAAGCACATCAGTTACTTGGTGGATGTGCATAAGGGGCGGATTGCCAAGGGGGGAGACCTGTTGGCCTTCCTGACCTATGGCGCCTTGTTCGCCGAGGTGAGCGCCGGGCCGATCAGCTCTTTCCGCGGGATTGGGGCGCAGCTGCGCGACTTGCCTAAAACTTTGAGCCGCGACCACGCCGTGCAAGGGATGCTGCATATCGGGATGGGGATTGCCAAAAAGGTGCTGCTGGCCGAAAGCCTGGCGGCGGTGCTGAGTCTGGACATTTACAAACCTGCCGGGCCGAATAATGGCTTGCTCAATATCTGGCTGATGATTGTGCTGCAAGGGCTGTACCTGTACCTGGACTTTTCCGGCTATACGGATATTGCCCTGGGGTTGGGATACCTGTTTGGACTGACCCTGCCGCCCAACTTCAACAGCCCCTATCTCTCGGTGACGCCCAACCAATTTTGGGAACGTTGGCATATCTCGCTGTCGCAGTGGTTCCGCGTGTACCTGTTCTCGCCGCTCAGCCGCTGGATGCTGACCCGCTTTGGCAGCAAAACGCGCCTGGTGAGCCAGGCGGCGGCTTCGATCATCACGATGACCTTAGTGGGTGTGTGGCACGGCTTTTCCCCTGGGTTTATTTTGTGGGGCGCTTACCATGGTGTACTGCTCAGCCTGCAAGCCTGGGCCGAACGGCGTAAGTTCCGCTGGGTGAATACCTGGATTAATCAGGCCCTCACCCTGGTGGCCGTGTTCGCCGGGTGGGTGTTCTTCTTCTCGACCGGCACGCTCAGCCTGTGGTACAAGCTGCAAAGCATGGCCGGGCTGCATGGCCTGGGCGAGCTGGGGACACTGTTCTCCCAAATCGCGCCGGAGAATTATGTGCTGCTGTTGGTGGCCGGAATATTAGGCTTCTCCCGCTATACGGAGGCCGCCCAGGTAGCCCCGGCTGTTGGCCGCCGGGTGTGGTTGGCGGCTTTGGTCGGGCTGCTGCTGGCGCTTACCTTACTGCTCTTAGGCCAACCGGTCGATTTCACCTACGTGCAATTTTAACGCCCCGATTCTGCCTGCCTCGATTTAAGGTACACTATACCTACGATTATAGAACTGAACGAAGGTGTTGACCTTCGATGGATTAAAGGATTCCGATGACGATCAAGATTTTGCCCGAAGATGTTGCTTCTCAAATTGCGGCCGGCGAGGTGGTCGAACGACCGGCTTCGGTGGTTAAAGAGCTGGTGGAAAATGCCCTGGACGCGGGGGCCAGCCATATCAGCGTGACGATTGAAGAAGCGGGCAAGAAGCTGATCGAAGTGGCCGACAATGGGGACGGGATCCCGGCCGAAGAAATTTCGCTGGCTCTGGCGCGGCATGCCACCAGCAAGCTCTCCACCGCAGCCGATTTGTTCAATATCCACACCCTTGGTTTCCGGGGCGAGGCGTTGGCTTCGATTGCCTCGGTTTCCCATTTCACGCTTACCTCGCGGCCCAAGGCGGCTGATGTTGGGGCGCGGGCGGTGGTGGATGGCGGCGAGATGCAGGGAGACCCACAGCCGGTGGGGGCGCCTGCGGGCACGGTGGTGCGGGTGGAGCACTTGTTTTACAACGTGCCTGCCCGGCGCAAATTCCTCAAGACGGATACCACCGAGCGGCGGCAGATTGATGACCTGGTGACGCGTTATGCGTTGGCTTACCCGCAGGTGCGCTTCCAACTGGTGCAGGAAGGGCGTACAGCGGTGCAGACCAGCGGCAACGGCGACCGCCGCGAAGCCCTGGCGGCGATGTACAGCGCCGATATTGCCAAGCAGATGTTGGAAGTGAATGCCGTGGATGAGGATTTGACCATCACCGGCTTTATTTCGCCCACCAACCTGACGCGCTCTAACCGGGCAGGAATGCAGTTCTTTGCCAATGGGCGCACCATCTCGGATTATGCGCTCTCGGCGGCACTGCTGCAGGGCTACCACTCGATGTTGATGGTGGGACGCTACCCGCTGGCGGTGCTGTTCCTGGAAATTCCCCCCGACCAAGTGGATGTGAACGTGCACCCGACCAAGTCGGAAGTGCGCTTTGAAAATAAAGATGTGGTCTTTACCGGGATACAGCGGGCGGTACGGCGAGCGCTGCTGGCTTATTCGCCCGTGCCGCAGGTGCAGACCCAGGTACGCTGGACGCCGCCACCCCAACGCGATTTTGGCGCACCCGCAGATGCCCCAGGGCGGCCGATTACGCCTGATTTTCCCGCCCAGGCCGGGCAGCCCGAAGACGATAAACCGACCCCAAGCCAGCCCAGTTTGCCCAGCGGGGGTGTGCCTTTGCTGCGTCTGATCGGGCAGGTGGGGGCGGCCTTTTTGGTGGCCGAAGGGCCGGATGGCCTGTATTTGATCGATCAGCACGCCGCCCATGAGCGGGTATTGTTTGAACGTTTTATGGCCCAACGCAGCGAGAATATCCCTTCGCAGGTGTTGCTGGAGCCGGTAGCGGTGGAATTGTCCCCGTCTTCGGCGCGTTTGTTGGAGGAACAGCTGCCGGTGATGGAAAAATTGGGCTTTGAGATTGAGCCTTTTGGCCCCAACACTTACCAGGTGCGGCGCATCCCTACCTTGCTGACTGGGATGGACCCGGCAGCCGCGGTGCGGGTGGTGATCGAGGACTTTGAGGAAGATGAGACGCCTCTCCAGCACGAGATCGAAGCGAAGATCATTGCACGCGTGTGCAAGCGGGCGGCAGTGAAGGCCGGTTCGACCCTCAATCTGGATGAGCAAAAGGCATTGCTGCGAGACCTGGAAGCCTGCCAGGCACCGCGTACCTGTCCGCACGGCCGCCCAACGATGATCCATCTGTCGATTGATCTGCTGGAACGCCAGTTTGGGCGCACGGGGGCGAGGTAGGGGGAGTGGATGAGTGGATGAGTGTATTAGCGTACTAGTTTATAAGTGGATAAAGTGTAAGCGGGGATGGTATCTTCATTTTTGGGTCGTTGATTCGACACCGTTATTGTGGTAGAAACGTGCCTATTCCGAGATTCTTCTTTCACCGATCTGCCGATCGGCTCACTCAGAGTAACTGTGATAAAAGTCAAGCAAATTGCCAGGGTTTCTGATCTCTGGCAATTGCATTCAAGATCACCAATAATTTGCGCATGCACGCAGTTAGAGCGACTTTCTTCTCTTTTCCGTTGGCTAATAATCTTTCATAGAATTCTTTGATCCTGGGGTTATGTCGGGTTGCTGATAAGGCTGCCATATACAAGGTACAGCGTACAGTACTCCGTCCACCAAAGGTATGGCGGCGTCTTTTGCGGTTGCCGCTGTCCCGGTTGTAGGGTGCCACACCAGCCAGAGCTGCGATCTGTTTGCGATTCGCCTGTCCAAGTTCTGGCATTTCTGCAATCAGCGTCAAGGCTGTCACCGGGCCAACCCCAGGGACACTTTGCAAAAGATCAACCTTAGCCTGGTAGCACGGGTTAGATTGGATCAATCTCTTAAGTTCCTGCTCTAAACTCTCAATCTCACCTTTGAGCCAGACTAAATGTTTTTTGATATAGGCAATATTGTGCGGATGAGCGGTGGTCAGACGATTCTTTTCTTCGGTCTGCATCTGGATCAATTGCCTGCGTCGGGTGATCCTGAGACTAATTTGCTCCTCAAATTCATTTTTTCGCTGCCAAATATCCGGCTTCATCACCTGTCCGAAATCAGCCAATACATGGGCATCAATCGCATCTGTCTTGGCATGTAATCCCTGTGCCTGAGCAAACCGCCGTACTCTAGTCGGATTCAGGACTGCCACTGGAAGTCCAATGTCTAACATCTGATGCACGGCTTCCCGCTCAAATCCGGCTGTGGCTTCCACCACAATCCGGTTCACCCCTTCGGCTTGGCGCAAACTTTTTACTAATTTCTTGATCCCTGCTGGATTGTTTGGATATTGTTGGGCTTTTGCTATCCCTTGATAGGCTACATCCAGTTTGTCTTTGCTGACATCAATTCCTACATATATCTCTTTGCTTTTCATGTGTGTCCTCTTATAATGTGTTTAGCCCTCACTAGCAAATACGGACTTTTTGTCCCAGTAACTGTTCGGGCTAATGACAGAATGGACACAGCGACCGACACTCCGAGACGGTCTCCATGGACCCAATGACAGTCGATCTACTGTGTCCTCCTGATTCTCTCACATCATACTAATGACAAGATTTTGTAAGAACTAAGTATGTTCCAGAATCAAAAACCCCGCTTTTTTATTGGGCGGGATTCAATCTAAAAGGACATTCTCTGTTTACTTATAAACTTTTACACTTTTATACTCTTCTACTCATACTCTTTGATAAATTTGGTGATGATGCGACAGGGGCACTGTGGTAGAAATGTGCCTTTTCCGAGATTTTTCTTTCGCCGATCTGCCGATCGGCTCATTCAGAATGACGAGTTTTGGGGATAAGGATGTTACTTTTATAAACAAAAGCCCTGCTTTTTATTGGGCGGCGTTCAATCTAAAAGGACATTCTCTATTTACTTTTATACTCTTACACTAATACACTATTACACTTTGATAAACAAAAACCCCGCCTATTAATTGGACGGGGTTCAATCTAAAAGCACATTCTCTATTTACTTTTATATGGGCTTCCCCCGATTTAGTGGACACAGAAAATGTCAAGATGAAGTAGACTAAATCAAATAGGAGAAGCCAATGGCAAAGAGACAATATCGGACATATCCAGACGAGTTCAAACTGGAAGTGCTGGAACTGCTGAAAACGAGCGGGAAGAGTGCGGGGCAGATCGAGCGAGAGCTAGGGATCACACCTGGATTGGTGATCAAATGGCGCAATCGCTATCAGGCTAAGCAAAAGGGAGTGCAAGAAGTTGTGCTGGCGCCAAGCGACCTGGAAGCAGCCAGGCGGGAGATCAAGCGCTTGAAGCGCGAACTAGCCGAGGTGGAACAGGAGCGAGAGATCCTAAAAAAAGCGCTGAACATTTTCTCCCGGACAGACAAGCTCGGTACCGATTTATGAAAGCACACCAAACACAATATCCGATCAGCCAGATGTGCAAGGTATTGAAAATCGGTCGCAGTGGCTATTATGCCTGGCAGAAACGCAAACCGAGCGCCAGGGCACAGGCGAATCAGGCACTGACCGAAGAGATCAGAAGTGTGTACCTGAAAAGCCGAAGCACATACGGCAGTCCGAGAGTGCATGCCGCATTGCTGCGAGCGGGGATCGTTTGCGGAAAGAATCGAGTGGCCAGGCTGATGCGGCAAGCAGGACTGGTGGGACGTTGTCCCAGGAGGAGATATCCAAGAACCACACAGCGGCAAGCAGGAACGATCCCTGCCCCAAATCTGCTCAACAGGGAGTTCAGTGCACAACATCCCAATCAAAAATGGGTTGTGGACATCACCTACATTGATACGGCCGAAGGTTGGTTATATCTGGCACCTGTGCTTGATTTACACGGCAGACGCATTGTGGGCTGGTCGATGGCCGATCACATGGATACCTCATTGATTGAAGCCGCTCTCAAGATGGCCTTCTTGCAGCGACATCCCCAGGCCGGATTGCTCCATCATTCCGACCAGGGCAGTCAGTATACCAGTGGCGATTACCTGGATTTGCTGCACCAACATGATTGCCAGATCAGCATGAGCGGCAAAGGCAACTGCTATGACAATGCTGCAATGGAGAGCTTTTTCTCCACCCTCAAAGCAGAATGTGCGCACAGCCAATTTGAATCTCGTGCCCAGGCCAGAACTGTGATTTTTGAATATATCGAAGTTTGGTACAATCGGCAGCGATTACATTCCTCTCTGGGCTATCTTAGCCCGATGGAATTCGAACAACTTTCAGCACATTAATTGTGTCTACTTTTTTGGGGTAAGCCCAATACTCTTACACTAATACACTATTATACTGTTACACTTTTACGCTTTGATAAACAAAAACCCCGCCTCTTAATTGGACGGGGTTCGATCTAAAAGGACATTCTCTATTTACTTATAAACTTGTATACTTATACACTGTTACACTTTTACACTCATCCACTACTCTCTAAACCGCCTCGTATACTCATTCACCTGCGTAAATTCCGAGACCAGGGTGCGGTTGATCGCATCTGCGGGCATGCGCCACTGCCAGTTGCCATCTGTGGTGCCGGGGTAGTTCATGCGTGCCTCGGTGCCCAGCCCGAGCAGGTCTTGCATTGGGGCGGCGACAAACACGGCGACCGACTCCCACAGCTTATGGATAAAGCGCCAGGCGATTTCCAGGTTGGTGGGATTGTTGCTTAAACCCAGGTAGTAGCGGGCAAACGCTTTGTGTTCTTCGATGGCATGGCGATACCACCCGGCGGAGGTGTCGTTGTCGTGGGTGCCGGTGTAGGCCACACACAGCTCTTCATAATTGTGGGGGACAAAAGGCGCATCATTGTCGTCTTCCAGCCCAAATTGGAAAATCTTCATCCCCGGTAGATGGAATTTTAAGCGCAGATCTACCACATCGGGGGTGATGTAGCCGAGGTCTTCGGCGATCAAGGGCAGTTCACCCAGGGCGTCTTTGAAGGCGTTGAAAATCGACTCGCCCGGCCCAGGCAGCCATTGGCCGTTGATGGCAGTCTCTTCCCCGGCGGGCACTTCCCAATACCCGGCAAACCCGCGGAAGTGGTCTAAGCGGATGATGTCGACCTGCTCCAAGACCTTGGAAATGCGAGTGATCCACCACTTGTAGCCGGTCTCTTTGTGCAAATCCCATTTGTAGATCGGGTTGCCCCATAACTGCCCGGTCTCAGAAAAATAATCCGGTGGCACGCCTGATACCACGGTGGGCTTGCCCACTTCGTCCAGGTGGAATAGTTCGCGATGCACCCATACATCGGCACTGTCGTGGGCGACATAAATGGGGATATCGCCCACGATTTTGATGCCCAGATTATTGGTGTATTCTCGCAGGGCATTCCACTGGCGGAAGAAGAGGAATTGGTCAAATGCGTGCTGTTCGATAATGCCCGCCTGATTGGTTGTGCGGAAGGCATCCATCGCTTGTTTTTGGCGGTCTCGTTGGGCTGCAGGCCAATCCACCCAGGGGCGCAACCCGTGCGCCTGCTTCATTGCCATAAAGAGGGCAAAATTCTCCAGCCAATCGTCGTTTTTCTGCCGGAAGTCGGCAAATTCTTCGGATAATGTACCATTTTCCCGGTAGCGGCGGTAAGCCTCTTTGAGCAATTGGGTCTTCCACGGGATGACTGCGCCGTAGTCTACATGGTCATCGGGGAGGGCGGGAGCGCGCTGGAGATCGTATTGATCCAGCAGACCGTCTTGAAACAAGAGTTCCGGGCTGATCAGGTAGGGGTTTCCGGCTAATGCAGAGAAGGATTGGTAAGGTGAGTCAGCGTATCCTGTGGGGCCAAGAGGGAGGATTTGCCAGAATCCGGTGCCTGTTTCCTTGAGGAAATCAACCCATTTATATGCCTGCGGGCCAAGGTCGCCAATGCCATATTGGCCGGGAAGGCTGGTGGGGTGCATAAGAATACCGGATGAACGGGTAAAGGTCATATATTTATAATCTCCTTAAAAAAATGAAGAATCTATTATAACAAAGCTTGATACAGCGCCATGTATTTGGCCGCAGACTGTGCCCAGGAGAAGTCTTGGGCCATATCGCGGCGCTGGATGGCCTGCCATTCGGCCTGGTCGGCGTAGGTATTCAAGGCCCGGCGTAAAGTTTTTGCCATCGAGTTGGGCGCTGCTTTTTTGAATAGGAAGCCGGTGCTGTCTGCCCCGTTTTTGTGGTCGGTAATGGTATCTTTTAGGCCGCCGGTAGCACGTGCCACCGGCACGCAACCGTAGCGCATGGCGATCATCTGGATCAGGCCGCAGGGCTCGTAGCGGGAGGGCACCATCATCATATCGGCACCTGCGTATATGCGGCGGGCAAGGGCACCGTCGAAGCGGATCACAGAGCGGACTTTGGCGGGCATTTCTGCGGCAAGCTGGCGGGCGAGTGCTTCGATCTTCTCGTCACCGGTGCCCAAAATGACTGCCTGCCAGGGCAAGTCTTTGATCTTGCGCAGGGCGGCCAGGGCAATCTCGATGCCTTTCTGGTAGTCCATGCGCCCGATGAAGGCCAGGAGGGGCAGGGCTGGGTCTTCGGTCAGTTCCATTTCTTTCAGCAAGGCTAATTTGTTTTTCTGGCGGTCTGCCAGGGTGTCGGGGCCAAAGTTGGCGACCAGGGCAGTGTCGGTCTGCGGGTTCCAGGCATCCTGGTCAATCCCATTGACGATCCCCAATAGGTCGTCTTTGCGGGTTTTGAGGTATTTCTGTAAATTTGCGCCGAATTCTTTGGTCAGCATTTCTTGCGCATAGCCAGTAGATACCGTGTTGATCTTATCGGCAGCCTGCAAGCCAACCGGTAAGGCCATATCCTGCGCCCAGGCTGGCAAAGTGCTGTCTGTGGCAGGCGGCAGGCCAAAGGCGGCCATTGCCGGGCCGGCATCGTTGCCCAGGTAGGGCAGGTTGTGCACGGTCAGCAGGGTGGCGGTGTCGGCGTAGAAGGGGTCATCTTTGTATAAGGTTTTGAGGGCATACACAGCCGGGGCGGTGTGCCAGTCTTGGGCATGCAGAATATCGACGTGCCAACCGAGGTGTTTAGCCAGTTCCAGAGCGGCCAGCGAGAAGAAGGTGAACTTGTGGCCGTCGGCCAGCGTGTCGGCAGAATAGATCGGGCCATCTACCACCAGGGGCGCACCGCCGATGAAATAGACCGGCAGGTCGCCCAGTTTGGTTTCAAAAGCACGCGCTTTGATCGGGCCATCTTTGTGGGGAATGTCATAAGCCACCACCGGTTGTAATTTGTACTCGGTGGCACTGCCGCGCGCCGGGTACAGGGGAATCACCAGACGAATATCGGGTTTTTCGGGGAGGGCACGAATGGCAGGGGGGAGCGCACCGGCGACATCGCCCAGCCCGCCGACTTTAATGAAGGGAGCTGCTTCGGAAGCAAGGAACAGGACATGCAGAGGTTCGGTCATTTCTCGATCACTTTCTTATTTTTTCGCCGAACGAGGTTCGGTCTTTAATAGTTTTAGCAGTTTCTTCACCCGGTATTCGGATTGTTCCACGGCGGTGCGGATGGTATGCAGCATATCGTACAGTTTTACCAGTTTGGCGGGTTTTTCTTCGTCTGTGATACTGTCATCGGCCAGTACTTCAATCGTCCCGGCGGCCAGCACCCACCACAGCCAGCTTTCCATTGCTTCCTGGTTGAACCATTCCACCTCGTCGTAGGTATTGACTTTGAGCAATGCGCGCAGGTGCAGGTCGTCTAACCAGTTGTTTACCAGTTTGGCGGGCGTTTGTTTGGTTCTGCCTTGGTGTTTGTACCAGCCCTGCTGTCCGACCAAGAGGCGCACCATCTGCACGCCATAGTCGGCTGCCGCCGGGCTGAAAGACATGTTTTCCAACTCTTCTTTGATTACCTTTTTCAACAGCCACTCATCAATCCAATCCTGGCTGGTTTGGGCGGGGTCTTGTTTTGCGCCCATCACCTGCCCAAGGGAGCCGGTAAAGGCGGTAATGCACAAGATGCTCCAATCGAAGCGATCGGCGTCCAGGCGGCTGGTCAGCCATTTGAGCATCGACTGGTATTTGCGCGAACCCGGATAGGGATACAACTCCCCGGTCACCGGCAGGGTCAGTACGGCGCGGGCAAGGCGCTGCACCTTCTGTGCGATTGGTTCTACCTGGGGCGTACCGCCCACAAAATGGGTGATCGCCCGCAGCAGGTAGAGGCTTTTCTGCCCAACTTGCTCGATGGGTAAGGGGGCGAGAGGTTTGTCCAAACTGGTCTGGCGGGATTCGATCAAGAAGATCACCATGCCATGGTTGACCAGTTCGCGATAGGGCTGGTGGATGACCTGCAGGAACATTTCCTGGAGGGCTTCATCCACACTATTGGCTGGTTTGCCGCCCAAGTAGGCGTGCACGCGGTTGTAGCGTCCATCGGGGGCATCGTAGACCACATGGAAGTCGATAAAGACGTAGGCATGGTAGGCATGCAGTTCAAAGAAAATGCCTTTGTCATGCACTTCGGCGCAGCTGCGAATATATTCCATCCCGTCGACTACATTGCGGAAAATGACATAGGCATTGGGATCATTGGGCAGTCCCAGCCCTTCGGCCAGGCTGCGCTGTACCAGTTGGCTTTCTTCCCCTTTGCCTTGCAGGGTGGCGGCAGAGGTCTTGACCCAGCCGCGCGTATCGCCAAAGCGGTTATGGTAGACCACCAGGGTGCGTTGGTCGCCCATACGGTTGGAGTAGGCAAAGACATCTTCGTTGACATACCCGGTGGGTGTATAGAAATCGTACAACAGGAAGTTCTCTACCTCGGCAAACAGGCGGCGGCGGTGGAAAAGCGGGAAAAGCTGGCGCTGGTGGCGTTCGATCAGGCCCTGGTCGGGGGATTCGCTCCATTTGGCGCGTTGGAATTCCATGCCGTATTTTTCAGAATAACCTTCTATCTGCCCGTGTCCGACCATCGGCAAGCCGGGTAAAGTTGCCATCAGGGTGGCGACCCCAAAGTATTTATCCCCTTTGCCAAACTGCTCAACGGCGGTTTCTTCGTCGGGGTTGTTCATAAAGTTGACATAGCGCTTGAGGATTTGGGGATTGAATTCCAGCGTGCTTTTGATCAGCTGGCGGTACTTGGCGTTTTCCTCATCGCGCAGCATGTGCATAAAAGCGCTGTTATATACCCGGTGCATCCCCAGGGTGCGTACAAAGTAGCCTTCCATCATCCAGAAGGCCTCGGCCAACAGGAGGGTGTCAGGTACTTCTTCGGCTACCCGGTCGACCACCTCACGCCAAAATTCTTTGGGGATCAGGCGGTTAAATTCTTCATTGGTCATGCCGTGTTCGGCACGGGAGGGAATGGCGCCGCCGCTGCCCGGTTCGGGGAACCATAGGCGTTGGATGTGTTTCTTTGCCAGGGTCATGGCGGCGTCAAAGCGGATGATGGGGAACTGGCGGGCGACATGCAGAATGGTCTGGATGACGCCTTCGCGCACTTCGGGTAATAAGAAGTTGAGCTGGGCGGTGTCGTTCCAGGGCATGTTGGTGCCATCGTTGCCGTGATAGATGTAGCGGGCTTCGCCGCTTTGCATATCGACGCGTTTGAAAACCACGGCGGCGTCGCTGCGGTTGTAGTAATGGTCTTCTAAATAAATCCCTACGCCGTCCCGGGAGGAAAGGTTGGGGCCGTTGAAAGTGTAGCCGGGGTAGGGGCAGTGTTCGAGATCGAGGAACCAATGCGGGTGTTCGATCACCCAGCGGGAATCGATCGCCATGTGGTTGGGCACCATATCGCCGCCCAAGCGGATGCCGCGGCGGATTGCCCGGTCTCGCAGGTGGGCAGCCGCTTCGGGGCCACCGAGTTCATCTGCAATGATATAGTCGTCTAACGAATAGGCGGACGCAATCGCATCCGGGTCGCCCATCATTTGTTTGATCTTGCGGGAGGCATTCCCACGCCGCCACAAGCCGATCAGCCATAAGCCGGTGATTCCCGCGCCGGCAATCCGGTCGAGTTCTTCATCCGGGATTTGATCGAGGCGGGTGATCTGACGGCGGTACTGTTTGGAAAGTTGGTCGAGCCACACGAAGGCATTCTTGGCAAGCAGGACTAAACGGGGCATCCAATCACTATCGGGACTGAACTGTTCGGGCGCACCGCCAAGCCCCCAGGCTGCAAAATCGTAGACTTCTACCGGGCCGTGCCCGCCGAAGACCGCTTTTTCTTCCTCGGCGATCATATCCATGCTGGAGAGCAGACGGAGCAGGTATTCGCCGATCAGGGCTGCCCAAAACTGGCGTATGTAGGACAGCTGGTCGGTGAGTGAGTGGGGATGCGCCTGGGCAGGGCTGCGCAGCATGGCGATCAACTGCTGGTTTTGAGGGCCAAAGGTGGGTTGGTAATTGAAGAAGGCATCCAGCTGTTTGATGATCTCGGCATAGGCAGTCAGGTCGGTTAGATCGGCATCATCGAATAAATCCAAGAAGGGGCTAAAGGCAGGGTTGACGTTTGCCAGCCAAAGCATGAGCATTTCTTCCAGAATGATCTGTTTGTTGGGAATGCCGTCCGTTTTGCCGTCAAAGTATTCCTGGGCGGTCTGCTCGCCGCGGTAGACCGCCACAGTGGGGAACTGCTCGGCAAAAGATTGCAAAGCGGCGTCTACTTCGGGGGTGCCCACGCGGGTGTTCAACCATTGGATGGCTTCGGCCATTACTTTTGGTTTTTTTTGCTGTTTGTACAGGCCTATCACCAGATGCAGAATCTCATCGATCAACCCCATGGCGTTGAGCTGCCCGGCTTTCATCATTTTGGCATCGTCGGTTTGCTGATCGTTGTAGTGTTGGGTGAAGGTGCGGGCGGCCCGGAAGTTGGGCAAAATGGCGTTACCGCTGATGCTGAAAATTGCTTCATCAAGCTGGTATTTTTTGCGCATACTGCGAGCGATATGAAACTCAAACTGACCGGGAAGAAAGAGAGGGATGGGGATGGGTTTTTGCATGAACAGCCTCACCTGATGCTAAAGTATTCATCTTGCCAACTACCGATTGGCAAGAATTTATGGAATGATATTGATGAAGTAATTTTACCCGGAGTTGGGTAATTTTCTGACGCAAATTCTATTTTACCGCACATTTGCAACCGGTTGCATAGATTTAATTGGGCTACAAAGGTTCTTGAATAGTGATCTCCATTTTATGTGCGTGATATAATCTTTTCACTTACTGTGGGGGAACCCCATCACAGGTAATGCTTTCACACCACTACATATTCATAGAGGAGTTAAATCATGAAGCGAATCGTTTCGTTGATCCCAATAGTCTTGCTAATTGGGCTTGCATTTCTATTCTCATCTTGCGGCATTTCGGATGCAGAGATCGCCCAAACTGAGGCGGCGTTCAACCAGACAGCCGCAGCCCAAAGCACCGGCACAATGAGCATCCAGCACACTTCTGCAGCAGCCACCCAGGTGATGGGTACGATGCTGGCAGAAACCGAGCAGGCTGCCGCGGCAACCCAAAGCGCCCAGGAGACCAAGAACGCAGACCGGGCAACCCGCCAGGCTGCTGCGGAGCAAACATTGGTAGCCGGGACAGAGGTAGCTATTGCCGAGTCGACCGAATCTGCTTCAGAGATCTATAGCGTGGTGCAGGATTTATATGATGGCGGCTATATTTCCACCACCGAGGGAAGTTTCCAACAGCTGCCTTCTTTTGACGACAGTTGGGCACAAATCGGGTGGTACTTTACCAGCCCGATCCGCAATTCAGAGGTGAGCGACTTTGTGCTGTTGGTGGACGTTTCCTGGGAAACGGCTCAGCGAGGGGCGGAAATAAAATATTCAGGCTGTGGGATTTCTTTCCGCATGAGTGATGATGGTGCCGAATACTATACCTTCATGATGACCCTGGATGGCAATATGTCTTTTTTCTCTAAGATCAGCGGTTACAGCCCTTATCTTTCGAAAGCATATTTTGGGCCGGTGGATTATATGGAAGATAGCACGACCTTCATTCTGGCAGTAGAGGGCAGCTCTTTGCAGGTCTTCAATGAAGACTTGAAGCGCATCGACCTGCGTACGGGGAGTTCGCTTTCCAGCGGCGGTTTGGCTTATCTGCTTTCATCGGGGATTAATACCGATTTCGGCACGCGCTGTAATTTCACCGATACGGACTTGTGGCGGATTGGGGAGTAGCTATCGTTCGAAAGTTGATTAGCTGTATCGTTTTATTGTTCGTTAGTTGAATACAGGCGGAGAGGTATGCTGCGAGGGGGAAGGCAGTGTGTCTCTCCGCTGTTTTTTATCTTGAACAGAGTTTGGTTTGACCTCAATGGGGATGCTGTTTTGGTTATCATTTAGCCCCACCCTGATTATCACGTTAGATATCCTGGGTGTTTTTGCTGCTTTATTTTTTCATTGGTGAATAAACACCTCGTTTATATTCAACTAAACCCCATTCGAGAAAAACCCCACCAATCGTTGTAAAATTACAGCCGCCCTCTTTGGCACAGTCAGACATTTTTTCATTGAACCATTCCCGTGAAAAGTCCTCTCCGTTTTTTATTCGTTGGTGGGCTTGCTGCCATTCATCCAGGTTGATACCTTTTTGATAGGGTTTGGTGGGGTGTTTTAGGCTGGGTATAAAATAAATTAAGGCTTTTTCTCCTCTTCTTGTACCCCAGCCTTTTACTTTATAAGGATCTGTTTCAGGTTTGGGAATCCTTTTCCCTGATTTGATAAATTCATCAAGTTTTTCCTCAATATTGAATTCCATTTGCTTCCTCCTAAAAATCTACTCACAAATTGTTCAACAATCCCTAAAACCATTATACAATTACGGTCTATTAATGTTCTTGCAGCACACAGGAGTATGAATGAAGATCACCCTTATCGATACTACGTCCAAACAAGAAATCAACCGCTTTGTGGATTTCCCTTTCCGACTTTATAAAGACCACCCCTATTGGGTGCCGCCGCTGAAAAGCGGGGCGCGCAAAATTTTGGATAAAACTGTGCATCCTTTCTTCCAACACTCGGATGCGGACTTTTTGATCGCCGAGCAGGATGGGGCGGTGACGGCGCGCATCTGTGTGATGGAGAATAAGCTGTATAACCAGCACCATGATGAAAAGGCGGCTTTCTTTGGCTTTTTCGATTGTGTGGATGATGTGGAAGCATCCCGTGCGGTCTTTGATCGAGCATTTGAATGGGCTGCCGCGCGCGGACTGAACAAAATCTATGGCCCTAAGGGGTTGATCGGGGCGGCGGCAGGGGGTACGTTGGTCGAGGGCTACGAATACCGGGCAGCCTTGGATATTCCTTATAACTATCCCTATTACGATGCTTACATTAAAGACAGCGGGTTCACACCTTACCGCGATACGCTCTCCGGTTTTATCCACCGGAAAGCGGAGAACAATGTGCCCGAACGCGTGCTGCGGATTGCCAAACGTATGGCCGAACGCGGTGGGTTTTATGCGCGGCACTTCGAGTCTAAGGAAGAACTAAGACAGATCGTGCCGCAAATCGGTGCGCTGCACCGCGACGCTTTTGTGGAAGTGCCGGGGTATTACCCGATGACGGATGCGGAATTTGCCTGGATGGCGGATGAGTTGATCTCGATTGCCGACCCGAAATTGATCACCCTGGTGATGAAAGGGGAGGAGATTGCCGGGTTTGTGTTCGCCTACCCGGATATTTCCGGCGGGCTGCAAAAAGCGAAGGGGAAATTGTTCCCCTTTGGCTGGTATCACATTCTGCAGGCGCGTAAAAACACCGATTGGGTGATTCTCAATGGAGTGGGGATCTTGCCCGAATACCAGGGGCGGGGGGCGAATGCAGTCATGTATACCGAACTGGCGCGCACGATCACCGATTCGCAGTTTTGGCATGCGGACCTGGTGCAGGTGGGTGAAGAGAACTACCGCAGTATGAACGACCAACTGGCCTTTGGCGTGAAGTGGACCAAGAAACACCGGGTCTACGCAAAAGATTTATAGAAGATCAATCACTTTTAATGCACCCAAGAATGGATTTTTTATCAGTTGGGCTTAAACTAATATCTTTCTAATATAGAAGGTAATAGAGAATAGGTGTTTGGCGGTATAATCGCCCCTATGAAAAATGGATTTTGGTATGGGTTTGGTGCATATGTGTTATGGGGGATTTTACCGGTTTACTGGAAATTATTAGACGCAGTACCGGCGTTTGAGCTGATCGGCTACCGGATTTGTGCTTCATTTTTGCTGCTTTTATTGTTCATTACCTTTACCGGGCAGGGGAAGACCCTGCGTGCCCAACTAAAAGACAAGAAAATCGTAAGAATCTACTTGCTAGAAGCTGTCCTTCTGGGTGTGAATTGGATGGTGTATTTGTGGGCAGTGCAGGCCGGCTTTATCGTAGAGACCAGCCTGGGCTACTTCATCAATCCATTGGTCAATGTGTTGTTAGGTGTATTGGTCTTAAAAGAACGCCTGCGTCCCTGGCAGTGGCTGCCGATTGGGTTGGCTGCGGCTGGGGTGTTGTACCTCACTTTTGGCTATGGCGAACTACCCTGGATCGCACTGACTCTGGCGTTTAGCTTTGGCTTTTATGGGCTGGTAAAGAAAAATGCACCGCTAACCTCCCTGCAAGGGCTGACGATGGAAACCGGCTTGATGCTATTGCCCGCTTTGGGGTATGTGGTCTTCACCCAGGTGCAAAACCAGGGCGTAGTGCTGGATGCCGGACTGGGCGTACAACTGTTGGTGTTGGGTGCCGGGTTGGTCACAATTGTGCCGCTGTCCATGTTTGCTGTGGCCGCACAACGCATCCCGTTGTCGATCTTGGGGATGCTGCAATATATTGCACCTACTCTCCAGTTCTTACTGGGGGTATTCATTTACAAAGAAGCGTTTAATACCGATAAATTGATCGGTTATGGCATTGTTTGGCTGGGGTTGGCATTCTTCATTCTAGAAGGATGGCTGCACCGCCGTTCTGCCAGAGCTCTGGCGGTCTCAAAATCAACTTGATATTCAATTTGAAAGGATTGCATCATGCCTATTTGGAAACCAGAAAATATTAGCATTACCCCTGAAGATGTATTGCGCGGCCAGGGAGTCGACCCCGAAATCGTGCGGGGAAGACGCCCGGTGTTGTTTGAATATGCCGAACGTGCGATTGAGATGGCAGAACCTTATATGGATGGTGTGACCCTTTACGATATCGGTGCGGTAAAAGAACTGCGCCATGAAAAATTGTTCCTGGAAGATGGACGGACATTCTCTGGTGAGCTGGTTGCCCAGCATTTGGGGAGTGCGGAGAAGGTGGTTGTGATGGTGACGACTGCCGGGAAAGCGATTGGCGATTTTGCTGGCCGCATGATGGCGAAAGAGCCGGTGTTAGGGTTGGCTTTGGATGGGGTTGGCTCGGCTTTGGTGGAGAAAGTCTCGAACCTAACCGTTGTGATGTTTGAAGAGCAGGCCATGAATGAAGGTATGCAGGTGTCTGTGCCGCTTAGCCCCGGCATGCTGGGGTGGGATGTGACGGTGGGACAGCCGGAAATATTTAAAGCTTTAGATACTTCGCCGATCGGGGTAAGCCTTACCGAGCGGGGATTAATGGTGCCATATAAATCGGTGACGACCTTGTTAGGGATGGGCAAAGAGATTAAAACGGGTGGTGTTACCTGTGATTTTTGTGCCATGCGAGAGACCTGTAATTATCAAAGTCATTATATTGAGAAGAAACAAAGCATGGCCGGTGATTGATTAATTTGTAATGAATCTGGCTTAAATTCGTACCGCTGGGGAAGTCTACTTGAACAAAAATCTGGTATGCTTTAAGTATTCTTGTAGGTAAAACGTCTATTTTTAAAATATGTGATTAATGGCTTGAACATCTCTCATAATTTCCTTTCAAGAATAGGCAAAGTATGATCCAAACATTACAGTCCAAGGTAGTACCTCCTCGGAGGCAGCCAAAAATCCTTCGTAGAGTCCGGTTATTAGATATTATGCATAATAATATCCACCGGAAAGTAGTGTTTGTTTGCGCACAAGCAGGGTATGGGAAAACGACCCTGTTGGTTGATTTTGCCGAAGATGTGGACGCCGAGGTGTTTTGGTACCGCATCACCCCAGAAGACCAAACCCTGGTCAAATTCTTAGAGAATATAATTTACTCTTTTCAACAAAAGTACCCCAATTTTGGAGAGGGTCTTAACAGCGCGCTGGATACCGAAGATTTAACCGGGCTGGCCTGGGCACGCGCTTTGATCACCGAAATTGAGACCAAGATTGACGATTTCAGCATCCTGGTGCTGGATGATTTTCATCTGGTGAGCAACGAGCCGGCGATTGTGGATTTCTTAGAGTCTTTTCTGATCAACCTGCCCGACCGGCTGCGCATATTGATCGGTTCCAGGAATGTGTATGGGATTCCCACCGCATTGCTGTACGTGCAGGAAAATCTGGCGATCATCAGCGAAGAAGATCTGAAGTTCCAGCAAGATGAGATCATGGAACTGTGCCAGAAATATTACAAGATCCATCTCACAGATGACCAATGTTCGCGCATCCTCACCCAGGCCGAAGGGTGGATTGTAGCGATCTTGCTGGCGCTGCGTTCTGAGAACCTTTCGCTAGAAATTCCAAAGATCACCGGGGCACGCGAACATGTGTATACCTACCTTGCCGACGAGGTGCTGCGCTCTCTCCCAAAACAGTTGATCCGCTTTATGCATGCTACCAGCCTGGTAGAAGAATTTACCGTGCCGATGGCCAACTATATTTTGGAGATCGATAACGCGGCGGAGATTATTAAGCAGTTAGATGATCTAAATCTATTTCTCTCCCTGGCATCGGCAGATGGAGATGGCTCTTACCGCTATCATCAATTATTTGCCGATTTTTTGCAGGGCAACTTTAAAGAAACACACCCGGAGGATGTCCAACATCTACATATCCGTATTGCGGAGTGGTACGGCAAGATCAATGTGCCGGTGGATGCAATCAGCCACTATTTTAAAGGTGGGGATGAAGAGCAGGCATCTAAGCTGATCGATCAGGTTTCGGGCGATTTGTATCTATCGGGGCAGGTGCGTAATTTGGAGAAGTGGTATGCCAGATTGTCGGATACCCCCGAATTACTCAGCCAAACCCCCGGCTTGCTGCTCAATTTGGCAAAATCCAAGCTCAATGTGGGAGAGTTTGAAGAGGGGGGCGAACTACTCAACCTGGCTGAAAAGCAGCTGCTGTTAGAAGAAGATCATACCCGGTATGTCACATTACTGATCACACGTGGGATGTTGATGCGTTTCACCGCTCGTTTTGAGACGGCCTGGGAATTGGCTGAAGAAGTACAGAAACTGGTGGATGAGTACGATCTTGACCGGTACTATTGGTATCAGGCGGAACGTCTTAAAGGGATGTCCGCTTTTTATTTGAGCGAACCAGAAAAAGCATTACGTTATTTGCTCAATGCTGCCCAGGTATTCCGGGAAGCGGTGAAAGACAGTCCCGCATACCGTCAGGCACACGACCTATTGATGACCCTGGCGGATATTGGCTATATTGCGCTTTCTTCGGGGAACATTTATGAAGCCCAGAGAAGCTACCGGGAATCGCTGGATCTGGCACGCCAGGTGCGGGGGAATCCCACCGATCTGGCAAACGCGCTCAATAATTATGCCTATTTGAACTTTTTGTTAGGCTATTACCAGGAAGCCTGGATGCATTATTTACAGGCGATGGAAGTGGCAGATACGAACAGCCTCACCCGGCATAAAGCGTACATTCTCAATGGGCAGGCAGATGTGCTGCGCGATATTGGCGAGTGGGAAGAAGCGCGCGAGAAGTATATCCGCGCCAAAGACCTGGCAGAAAAGTTGGGAGAAGTTAGC
The DNA here is from genome assembly GCA_963675375.2 of Anaerolineales bacterium. Lineage (GTDB taxonomy): Bacteria > Chloroflexota > Anaerolineae > Anaerolineales > UBA11579 > UBA11579. The sequence goes on from OY776212.2 coordinate 2,038,891, forward strand.
GCAGAGGCAGATGCATTGTCTGGCCTGGTGGATGTAGAAACGCATGTTGGCCTTTACCATCAGGCCATGTTTTATTTGCGCGAATTGGCCCGGGTGCAGGAAGGCAATATTGATGCCCCCATCTACCAGATGCGCCTGGCAAAAATTTATATGAATATGGGGCAGTTCAACCTGGCCGAGAAGAATTTCAGTGAAGCGCTCACCAATTGGAATCGAAAAGAAAAGATCACCCAAGACCTGACAGACCTGCGCTTCCATTATGGTTTGATCCTGGCGCGTTTGAAGAAAACTGATGAAGCCAAACGAATGTATGAGGCGACATTGGAAGACTGTGCCGCGTTAGGTTACGATCACTTTTTGGTCAATTACGTGCGCCGGCACATAAAAGAAAGCGGCCCAATATTGGAAAAAATAAGTACGCCTCAGACAGACATCTTGCTGCTTCGGGCAAAAGAAGCGCTTCCTTCTATGAAGGCATTGGTGGAAAAAGAAGAGCCGGAACCCGAGGAGCGTTTCACGCTCAATGTTTATGGCCTCGATCATGGGAATGTGCGCATCAATAATGATGTGTTATCACCGCGCTCGTGGGGGTCTGTTGGGGCGCGGGCTTTGTTCTATTTTATTCTTGATCGTGGTCAAACGACCAAGGATGAAATTGCGCTGCAATTTTGGCCTGATTTTTCCCAGGCAAAGATCAATAGTAATTTTCATGCGACTTTGTGGCGGGTGCGGAATGCTTTGGGGTCTAAGCATATTATTGCCTTTGAGAATGAGTATTATAAATTTAGTTCGGATGTGCAAATTTATTATGATGTCTCCGAGTTTGAGAACCTGTTTAGCTTACTAGAACAAACCGACTCGATGGTGGAAATCCGTTCGGCGCTGCGCAGGATGGTGGAAATTTACCAGACAGATTTTATTGACGATATTTATATGGATTGGGCAGACCAACGTAGAGAAAAATTACGCCGTCAATATATCCATGTGCTTACATTGTTGGCAGATGAAGAATATGCCAAGAGTAATTTCTCGACCACGTTGGAATATTTAGAGAAAATTGCTGTAATGGAACCATTCCAAGATGATATTCATTTGAAAATTATTGATTGCTTTGTACGCAGGGGGGAACCATTTTTGGCCCGCAAGCATTATGAGTCTTACAACAGACGTTTGAAGAAGGAAATGGGGCTTGTGCCTGATGAACGTTTACAAGCTTACATTCAACAAATGGAGTAGGCTATCTCTTATCTTTTTATTTATTTCTAATTGAATAGATATACGTAATCTATTGATTAAGTATAAATGAACCCAAGGTTCGCTCGAGAAAATCACCGCAAATCACAATTTTGGGTGGTTTTTTTGCTTAAAATGCAGTTTTTTTTAGAAATTGGTGAAATTCGTCATAGGTTGTTCAGAAGTTTGTTCATACCCCTTAGACTAAAATGTCACTATCAAGATAAAAGCACTAAAGGAGATCACAATGTTCGCAGAAATCAAATCACAAGCAGCAGGCCCGATGCCTGGTTTAGTAGGAAGCAACGTAGGACCCATGCCCGGATTAGTTGGCAGTAACGAAGGCCCAATGCCCGGTCTGGTGGGAAGCAATCAAGGCCCGATGCCCGGTTTAGTTGGCAGCTGAAAATAAGGTTTCCAAATCTGATTGTTCAAGATTTGGGGAAAAGATCGAAGATCAGAAAACAGAAAATAATTAATGAGCAATCGCTCAATTTAGGAGACAAAACATGTTCGCAGAAATCAAATCACAAGCAGTTGGCCCGATGCCTGGTTTAGTAGGAAGCAATGTAGGCCCCATGCCCGGATTAGTTGGCAGTAACGAAGGCCCGATGCCCGGTCTGGTCGGCAGCAATCAAGGACCGATGCCTGGTTTGGTTGGCAGCTGAACTGAATTCGTTCGGAGGTAAGGATAATGCAAGCTACAACTACTTTTGGATACTCGAAATCCCATTTGAATGCGATTGCAACCCGCGCATTAATTGATGAGGATTTCAAAACTGGAATTTTGAATGGCAAACGTTCCCAGAAACTTCAGGAATATCCCTTGCCCGAAAAACTCCAGCAAGAAGTCTTAGAGATCAGCGCAAGTGATGTAAATCAGTTTATCCATGGTCTCTATGCGATTATTACTTCAACACGTTAGGTAACTTTTTTACTCTGCAAAGGTTAGGTAGGACTATGTCCTTTCCTTCTCAACTTACTTTTCAAGGCAACATCATCACGGAACCGCTTAAAATGACCGTAGAATCTATTCCGCTTCCATTTGCAAGTATCGCGTTTTCCGATAATTATCACGCGGCCTTGTTACGGAACATGGGGGTTGACGGCGGCATTATTATGTTTGCACGCCCTGGAAATTCTTACTATGTTGCATCAAAAGTAAGTCTGAATGAAGTTACTCGTAACTTGGAGTCGGAACTGTCTAATTTGTGCATCATGATCAAGAATGACTTGATCAACTTTAATGGTGCTATTTTACCGGTAGACGCTTCTCTTTCTCATTTTCCACTGGTCAAAGAAGAAGTGGAGCAGCACGATTACAAATTCCTGCGAGTGTATAAAATTAATGACTTTCTAGCTTCTAACGGGTATTGGATCATGTTCTTCAAAGATTTGAACAATGCCCGTGCGATTGGCCCAATTATTAAGCGAAGTATTTCCTCTCCCCAATTTCGAGATGCGATTACCGACACGGTTACTTCGGCGATGAATTCGCAAGCCACCGACGAGATGATAGCAAATTGGGTAACTTTGCTGGATAAGCGGGATAAAGAAACCGAGGAACACACACTGCGTGTTTCTCACCTGGCAGTTTTACTTGGCAAGAAAGCCGGCCTCAATCAGGAGGAACTGGTGAACTTGCGCCGGGGTGCTTTACTGCATGATATTGGAAAAATTGTGATCCCCAATGAAATCCTTTATAAACCTGGTTCACTAACGGAACCAGAGTGGAAGATCATGCGGCTGCATCCCAAGATTGTAAAAGACCTGCTGGGAAAATTCTCAATCCCAGAAGAGTTGTTGGAAATTCCTTATTACCACCACGAAAAATGGGATGGCAGCGGCTATCCCTCAGGGTTGGCCGGGAAAGAGATCCCTTATTTTGCCCGAATATTCACCCTGGCAGATGTGTTTGATGCAATGATTTCTGACCGCCCTTACCGCACTCGGTTTGCGGTCGAAGAAGTGATCAAGCATATCAAGAGCCAGTCTGGAAAGCACTTTGATCCTGAACTGACCAAGTTATTCCTCCAGTTAGTGGAAGAAAACCAGATCGGCGAAGACTGGAATTAACAAGATTACTGCGGTTGACAGCCAGAGGGCGGATGCCGTCATCGACGAGGCATTGCTTTGCCGAAAAAGGAGCCATTAGGGCTCCTTTTTACTTGATCGAACGAAGTTCGATTTACTAAATATTTGGCTTACTCTTTATATACTGCGTTTATACAAGCGGTGGCGTTTGTACCATTTAACCCCCATGGTTTCGTTGTCCGAAAAGCTGCGAAAGTTTTCTTCGCCGATGAAGACGGTATCAGCATGTTCAAAATTGAAGCGGTTTCTGAAAGCGTCTTCCATGGCTGTGTACATAACCGCATTGCCGCCCAAGCCTTGGTATTCTGGCAAGATGCCCAAGCCGTTGACGTTCACCCACCGGGTGCGTTTTTGTTCGATGAGCAGGTGCAGCCAGCCGAAAGGGAACAGACGGCCTTTGGCACGCTGCAAACCCGCCCCCACATCGTGGTAGGCAAACAGGTAGCCAATGATCTTATCGTCCTTCATCACAACCTGGATCAGTTCCGGGCTGGCAATGCTGATGAGCCCTTCCGCAGCCAGGGCGAACTCTTCATCGGTGGGTTTTACATAGCCTGCGCCGTTGGCAAACGATTCGTGGAGTATATCCTGGGCTTCGTTCACCATTTCCCGCAATTCATCTTTGCTCTTGAATTTTCTAATATAGTAACCGCGTTTTTCCATCACGCGTCTGGCGATCCTTTTAACCCGTTCGGGCATCACCCCGCTGGGAATGTGGATGTAACCGGAGAGGCTGTCTCGCTGTTTTTCAAATCCTGCGGCTTTCAGATACGTGTCGTAATAGGGATAGTTGTAGGGGACATTGAGCGCGGCGCGGTGTTCAAAACCTTCCACCAGGACACCCCCCGAATCGGTGGGAAGCAGCTCTTTTGGGCCGATCAGATGGTCGAACCCTTGTTCTTTGCCCCACCGGATGACATGATCTAAGAGCATTTGGGCCGCCTGCGGGTCTTCGACAACATCGAAGAAGCCGAATTGACCGGTGTTTTCCTGGCGGTATTGGTTATACCGGCGGTTATGCAGCAGGGCAACGCGCCCCAAAACTTTCCCGCGCTCATCTTCCAGCAGGAAGAATTCGGCTGTAGAGTGCTGATAATAGGGGTGGCTCTTGGGGTCGAGTTTCTGTTTTTCTGCGCTAATCAGCGGCGGCACCCATTGCTTGCAGTTTTTGTATAGTTTGAAGGTGAAGAGGATGAATTTTCTTACATCCTTTTTGGAGGAACAATCAATTTTACGGATGTGCATGTGTGGGAATCTCTCTTATAGGTGGGATTAGAGATAATTTATGCGGGCTATTGTTTGGTAAAAAATCAGGCTGAAGGAATTACCTTCAGCCTGATAGGTTCGGTTGGTTTACAGGTCTATGCGGTAGACCCTATGGTTCTTATACGGTACACCGCCCAGATTCTCCAAGTCGTTGCGCATTTGCACCGCAGTCTCGGCTACCTGGGGCATATCGCCGTGGACGAAGGGGAATTCTTCCATGCTCTTTGCCATTTCGGAGTAGAGCAGGGCGTTGCCGCCAATCCCCTGGTATTCGGGCAGAATACCGGCGCCGTTGAAGGAGATCCACTCGGTGCGGTTCACTTCCCGCAGGATGTGGAAAATGCCGAAGGGGAACATTTTGCCGCCGGAACGCTGCAAGGCGGCCGAGATGTCTTTGAAGGAGAACAAGAAGCCGACCACTTCATCACCATTGGTGATCACTTTCATCAGTTTGGGGTCAGCAATCACCAGGATGTTTTCGATCACAAAATCTAATTCGTTATCGGAGAGCGGGTAATATTCCCAGTTATTGACAAAGGCGTTGTTGTAGGCCTGCCCGATACGCAGCCCCCATTCTTTTAATTCGGCTTTGTTCTTGAAGCGCTTTACTTGCAGGGTGCCGCGGGCCTGTACCCGGTCGGCGATGCGGTGAATGCGCTGGGGGAATTTCTCGGTCACTTTGCTGATATCGAAATAGCAGGAAAGGAAATCGACCTCTTTGGTGAACCCCATTTGTTCCATCAGGGTGGGGTAGTAGTCAAAGTTGTAGGCCATCATGGTCATCATCTGGCGGTGTTCAAAACCGGTAGTCTGGATGCCATAACCATCCAATGGGCCGAAACCTTTGGGGCCGATGACTTCGTTCAGGCCGCGGGCACGCGCCCATTCAAATACGGCGTTGAACAAAGCTTGGGCTACTTCCAGATCGTTGATCGAATCAAACAGATAAAAAGAAGCGACTTTTTTATTGTGATATTTGTTGAAGACTTTGTTTTCCAATGCAGAGATACAGCCGACATCTTTGCCGTCTTTGACAGCGACGAAGAAGTCTGCATCTGAATGTTCGTAAAAGGGGTGTTTCTTCTTGTCGAACTGCGCCCGGCGGTCGATCAGGATGGGGGGAACCCATTGGGGAACGTCTTGATACAAATCAAATTGGACTTGAATGTAACGCTGAACGTCTTTCTTGTTGCTGGGATCTATCTTTTCTACCGTGACCATTTTATCTCCTCAAAAAATAACGACTGATGGAACCAGGCTTTATCAATATTTAAACCCATTCCAATTGAAATAGATACGAAGGTGTGCTTTTACTTGTTGTTTCTTGATTTTATGAAGGGGCTTCTTCTTCTGTGCTGTTGGGTTTTTCGGGCAGTTGTTCATCTTCTTGGGCAGTTTCTTTGTTGTCTATGAATCGTTTTTCAATCCATTTGCCCAGTAAGGGGTAGTGGAAGTTGTATCCGGCCAGTGTGCGGCCGCCGCCAATCAAACCGATGAGCATCCAAATTGGCCCTGCAATGAACAGCGCAGCCATGAAAAAGAAAACGAAAACGAACATTAAGATCGGAAAGCCGGGTTCGGCAGATTGGGATGGCCCGGCGATTATGATGGATAGGGGCAGGGTGGTAAAGATGCCAATCATGTAAAATCCAACTGCTACCATGTAGCCTGCAATCCCAATGAATTGGAAGATGGCGGCCTGAATAGCCTGGAGACGCAGCTCTTTGGAGCGTTTTTGCTGGGTAGCCCAGACAATGATGGGCACTAATAGACCTTGCATGGGGATGATGACACTGGCATGGCACAGGGCAGCAATCCAGCGCTCGTCCTGCGGGATGGTTTTTAAATTACTCTTATCCATCGTATTCCTCCACTACTTTCCGGGCAGCCATCAGGTTGCCATAGGGGGTGGTTACCGGGGCAACACAGCCGGTGCCCAGGATGAAGCGCTTCCCGCCGGTGACTTCAATCGCATTGCGCGCTTCCCGGCGGATTTGGTCGGGGGTGCCCAGGTTGACATCTTCTTCCTGGAGCAAACCGCCGCATGCCGTTCCGGGGAACTTTGCCAACCCGCCGGTCAGGTCGGGCGGTGTTTCGCGGTCGTGCCAGTTGATGATCTGCACCGGGTAATCGGCTACCAGGTCAAAATAAACATCATCGCCGTGCAGGTGCAGCAGGTTGAGCCAGCCGTTGGAAGCTGCTTGCAAAATGGGGATGTCGTAATTGCGGCCAAACTCGACAAATTCTTCCTGGGTGCACATGCTTTTTTGGGCGTGCTGCACGGCAAAGAAAATGCCGGATGCGCCTGTTTCGTTGATCACCGCGTCGACAAAGTCTTTACTGCTTTCAGTGATGATCTCTAATCCTTTTTGTAATTGCTCCGGGTATTCTCGCAGATGGGTGAAAAGGTTCTCGTCGCCCACCAGCTTTTTGGCCTGCGAGATGGGGTTGAAGACGGTATGGATCACGGGGGTATCGGGGCCGAGGGCATCAACGATGGTGGTCAGGGCAGAAAGTTGTTCGGCAAGGTGGCCTTTGTGCGGGTCCAACATGGGGAGCTTTTCCCAATCCTCTGGGGATTGGATCACACGCTTGGTGTAGGTGCGGGTGCCGTGCGGGTGTCCCTGCCAGACATCCTCTACGCCCCAATCGTACACGAAATAACCGGAGGAGGGGGTAACTTTGAGAAAATCGAAATCAAATGATTGCTGAAAATTAAGGTGGGCGGCGGCCAGGGTTTTGCCGGTTTGGTCATCTACGGGGAAGTGCCGCCACAGGGCGACAGGCGGCCGGTCGGGTTGTTCTCCGGATAGGGTGGCTTCCATGCGTTCTCGATGATTCATGCGGTGTGTGCTCCTTCCTTGTAGTAAGGCTGGTGGTGCTGTTTAGGTTCAGCGATTCTTGACCCAATCGAGCAGTTTCTCTACCGGCCAGGCATTAATTACATCTTCTTTGGTCAGCCAGGCGCGCCGGGCGGTAGCCACCCCAAACTGTAAGAAATCCATGTGCGCCGGGGCGTGTGCGTCGGTATTGATCGCAATGGGGATGCCCAGTTCTTTGGCGCGCCGGGCGTGGATGTCGTTGAGGTCTAGGCGTTGGGGGTTGGCGTTAATTTCCAGGGCAGTGCCGTGCTCCACCGCAGCCTGAAATACGGCTTCCATATCCAGGTCTGCGCCGGCGCGGTTGGGGAGCAGGCGGTTGGTGGGATGGCCGATAATGTCAACATGTGGGTTGCGGATGGCATTGAGCATACGCTCGGTGACCTGCTCGCGCGGTTGGCGCATGCTGACATGCAAAGAGGCCACCACCAGGTCGAGACCGGCCAGAATTTCGTCACTGAAATCCAGCTCGCCATCTGCTTTGATCTCTACTTCGCTGCCGTGCAGGATAGTGATCTGATCGCCAAACTCCTGGCGTGCTTGCGCAATCTCTTCTTTTTGGGCCAGAATGCGTTCTTCGGAAAGCCCATTGGCAATCCCCAGACTGCCGGAATGATCGGTGATATTGATCACCTTACGGCCGCGGTCGATAGCGGCCTGCACCATTTCTTGAATGGAACTATGTCCATCGCTCCAGGTGGTGTGGCAGTGCAGTTCGGCGATGATGTCTTGGGTAGTGATGAGGACGGGTAAATTGCCTGTTTTGGCAGCCTGCACTTCGCCGCGGTCTTCGCGTAGTTCTGGCGGAATATAGGGCAGCCCCAGGGTGCCGTACACTTCTTCTTCGGTGGCACAAAGCACTTCTTCGCCGTCTTCTTTAGTGAGGGCGTGTTCGGAGAGGGAGTAGCCTTGGTCTAGGGCCAGCTCGCGGATTTTTACATTATGGTCTTTGGAGCCGGTGGCATACTGTAAGGCGGTGCCGAAACGCGCCGGAGGGTGGATCCACAGTTGGGCGCGCAGGTTGTTGCTGAATTCTACGCTGGTTTTAGTTTTGCCGCGGCCTTCCACCGCAATCACATTAGGTTGGGTAGCAAAGGCTTCCATCACCGCTTCGGGGTCTTCCGCAGCAGCTAAGATGTCGAGGTCGCCCACGGTTTCTCGGCGGCGGCGGAAACTACCTGCTATTTCTACGGCAGCAACACCGGGCAGCCCGCGCAAGAAGGCGACTTGCGATTGGGCAAAGTCCCACACTTCGCCTAGCGGCAGGCGGCCGGTTTGGCGGCGGGAGAGTGCTTCGATCCCGGTTAACACTTTTGCCTGGGATTTCTCTCCCATGCCGGGGAGTTTGGCAAGTTTGCCTTCCTTGGCCGCTTTTTCCAATTCCGCGATGGTAGTGATCCCCAATTCTTCCCAAAACAGCTTGACCTTTTTGGGGCCGAGGTCGGGGATTTGGGTCAGTTCGGCCAGGCTTTCGGGGACTTCTTGTTTAAGTTTATTGAGAAATTCTAACTCGCCGGTCGAGAGCAGTTCTTCGATCTTATCGGCAATCGCTTGCCCCACGCCAGGGATGCTTTTTAGCTCTCTCTCCTGATAGATGTCGTTCAGGTCGCGCGTGAGGTCGTTGATGCTGTCTGCTGCTTTGCGGTAGGCGAGGATTTTATAAATTACTTCCCCTTTGATCTGTAATAGATCGGCAATCAAAGTGAAGGTGTCTGCAATTTGTTGATTGTTCATGTCCTTTATTATAAATGAGGATTGCCGTTATTTAACGGGGAGATGCTCATTTTAAACAGCTTGGTTGGGTTTCAAAGCAATACCCCGGCATGTCACCGGGGTATTTTGCACTGAGGTTGTGCCGATATTTGTAAAGTTTAGACTGGGCCGTAGCACCAGGGGTAGTAATAGCCTGCGCCGAAATTATTTTCAGGCCCGCAGAAACCGCCTTGATTCATGAAATAATAAGTAAAGTCATCATCCCAGTCGGGGTTGTACCATTCAATAGCGTCTCCTACCGGGGGCTTTTCCGACTGGCAGGTGGTTCCAATGGATCCCCATTCGCCACCCGGGGCATAGTCGTAAATGCCGTAGCAATAAAAATCCTTTACCGAGACAAAGGTGGTGAAGCTGAAACCGGCAACAGCTACTTCCACAGTCGTGCCGCCCAGAGAGTCGAGGCCTCGGTTAGCGCCTCGGCACACCAGGATGTTGTTGTCTGATGGTTTAAGATTGCAGTTGAGTTTGTAGTGCGTGCCGCTGACATTGACATAGGCGGGGAATTTTTCAAAATCGCCAAAGATACGGAAAGTAAAGATTGCGCCGCGTCCATCTATGACGGTAGCGTTCAGTAAACTGATGCGTCGGGTTTCGGCAGAGACGGGGGAAGTGGCAACGATGAGGGTAGTCAGTAAAACAATAGTAAGAATAATGAGAAATTTGGATTTGTTAATTTTCATTTTGTCTCCTTGTGATTGACCGAACGAGGTTCGGTTGAATCAAAATGGCGGTGATCAAACCGATTTTGATTTAAAAACTGTTGGAGCAATGAAGCAAATCGATGAAATGAAACGGGATCATTATGCAATGTGAGAATAACCCTCAGTACAGTTTAATAATAGCATGAATATTGAATTGGACAAACATTATCGCCATTCGAGTTTTTTGTGAAGATAAACCACCCTAACAAAAAGTTGGGGTGGTTGTGTGTCGAATCAAGTAATTACAATGATTTTAGTACCAGCACCAAGACCAGTAGAAACCGTTCCCTAAATCGTTTTCAGGGCCGCAGAAACCGCCTTCTTCCATATAGATGTACCCTCCCGGCAAGTCTTCAGGCCAGAAAGGCGTTTTATCACCTTCTCCAGCTTTTTCAATCTGGCAGTATGAACTATCCCAGGTAGTCCAGTTGGGCCAGCCAGCTTCCATATCCCAATCATAAATTGAGTAGCAGTTATTTTTTTGTTTCATGAAGGTGGTAAAGCTGAATCCGGCGACCACTACATCTACCGTTTGCCCGACCAGGGAATTTAGCCCCTGATTGGCACCTTTACAAACCAAAATATCGCTGTTCGATGCTTTGAGATTGCAATTGAGTTTGTAGTGATTGCCGTTGGCATTGACATAGCCTGTGAATTTTTCAAAATCACCAAAAACTCTGAAGGTGAAAATGGCTCCTCTTCCATCTTGCACAAAGGCGTTCAATAAGCTGATCCGGCGGGTTTCGGCAGAAACTGAGGAAGTTGCAACGATCAAGGTGGCAAGCAAAACAACGGTAAATACAACAATATACTTTGAGTTTTTGATTTTCAATTTTTCTCCTTATGCCCTAATAATCAAATGAAAAAATTTAAAACACAGTTAGAGAGTCTTCCAAAGAAGAGAATAGCTGTATTTTTTTGTAGTTTTGATTAAACACTTCTTTTTTTTTCCAACCCTATTTTGTGCCTCAGTACACAAATAGTTTATCATAGTTTTTACGGACAAAATAATTAATAAACCATATGTTTTTGTTGCAAAGGGAATGCGGCGTTAAGGGGAATTCGTTCAGACATCTTACCGGGTTGAAAAATTTCAATAATTTAGTCTTCTTTTTGCACATTCATTCCCTTTGTGTTATAGTTTCGCGTGGTTTAATTTTTCACGAGGCGATAGAATTGCGATTTAATTTTCGATTATTTTTTAAGTTGACCTATTTGGCTTTGTTCAAGGCCAAAGATACCCACGGGCATCTTACTCTCCATAGGCGAAAAGCATTATTCTGGTGGTATTTACTGATTCCGCCCCATATTTTTATGGGCTGGATTGGTTTAATGTTGGATGAAATATTTTTCCGGGCATACCGCAAACAAGAGGTAAAAGAGCCTCTTTTTATCATTGGGAATTTCCGGTCTGGTTCTACTCTTACCCAGCGGCTGTTAGCAAAAGATAAAGTCCATATGACCGCTATGCACACCTGGGAGATTTATTTAGCGCCTTCAATCACCCAGCGAAAAGTGTATAAAGGTTTAATGTACCTGGACCAAAAGCTGTTGGGCGGTGGGCTGCTGCGCATTTTGGATAAATACGAATCAAAATGGCTGCACAGCATTCCCATGCACCGGGTAGGTTTGCGGGAAGTAGATGAGGATGAAGGTGTTTTGATCCATAATTATTCTTCTTCCTTCCTGATGTTCATTTATCCGTTCATGGAAGAGATGGAACCCTATCTATATTTTGATAAGCGCGTTTCAGAACGAGATAAGCGCACTTCGATGGAGTTTTATTACCGCATCGTGCAGCGGCACATTTATTACACCGGGGGAAAACAGTATATTGCTAAAAATCCAGCTTTCAGCGGCAAGATCCACACCCTGCGAGAATATTTCCCCGATGCAAAATTCATTTATCTGGTGCGCAACCCGGTGGATATGCTTGCTTCCAAAACCAGCTTCTTTACCTATATTTGGAATTATTTCAACGATCCTTTGGAACCGTATCCTTTCAAGGATATGTTGTTAGACGTTACCCAGCATTGGTATGATAATGCCTTGGAAGAATTGGAGCATTTGCCCGAAAGCGAATATATCATCCTTAAATATAAAAGCCTGGTTGAGGAATTGGATGCCAGTATTCGCAAGATTTACGATCATTTCAGCATTCCTTTGACCACTGAATTTGAACGAGACCTGGCGCAGGCTGTGCAAGAAGCGAGTGGATTTGTGAGCAAACACAAATATTCCCTGATTGAGATGGGGTATTCTCCCAAGCAGGTATATAATCAATATCAGAATATTTTTGAACGCTTTCATTTCGATTTGAACGGCAAAGCGCTGATGGCAAAAGTGAGCAAGCAATTTGCCGAAATAGATTAAAATAGGTTTGTGGGATAGCGTTAGGTGTAGATAGCATGAAGGCTTACTCGTCATTTTGATTCATCCTAGGAGGTTGGCTTGATAGACCCTGTACTTTTTACTATTCGCTTGTTTGGTTTGGAGTTATCTGTACATTGGTACGGCGTGATTATCGCCGCGGCTGTGTTGGTTGGTGCGTTTTTGGCTGAACGCCAGATTACCCGGCGCGGCGGAGATGAAACCTTTATCTGGGACTTGCTTATCCTGGTTGTCCCGGCCGGGATCATCGGTGCCCGGGCATGGTATGTGATCAATGATCTGGCAGGCGGCGGACAGTATTTTAGACAGTTCCCTGCGCATGTCTTTTATGTTTGGAATGGCGGCCTGCATATTTATGGCGCGGTCTTGTTTGGTTTGGTGACCGCCTGGTGGTATGCACGCCGGCATGATTTTGATTTTTGGGTGTTGTTGGATTCTTTAGCACCTGTCTTGCTGATCTCCCAGGCAATTGGCCGGTTGGGTAACTTCATCAACCAGGAATTGTACGGCCCGCCCACAGATTTGCCCTGGGGTGTTTCGATTGCTGCTGATTACCGGATTGCCCCCTGGACGGATTTGGAAGCATTCCCGGTAGAGACCACCCGTTTCCATCCCACGTTTTTCTATGAAATGATCTGGAATTTGATTGCCGCTGCGGTGATCTTGTGGATGGTGCGTAAGTTTGCAAGCCGGATGAAACCGGGGACCGCCTTTTATATGTGGTTGGTGTTTGAAGGTGTGGGGCGGGCATGGCTGGAATTCTTCCGGCCCGACCAGCCGGTCATTCCCGGCACCGGATTGAGCTACTCCCGTCTGATAGCGCTGTTGATGGCATTGATAGGAGTATTGCTGCTGCTGGTGCGCTACGAGAAGATCAAGCTGCCGTTCCTGAAACCCGGCCCGGAGGCATATAAAACCAAAGGGACGAATTTGAAGTGGAAAGCGAAGAAAGCTGCCAAATAGGGCAGAAGTTAGACAAACAGCTAGAGAGCCTGGAATGATTTCCAGGCTCTTTTTTTACTTTATGAGGTTCAATAAACATAGGCTCATATTTATTATCATCGCACGGAGACGGTTTGCAAAATTGTTAGAATATATACAAAATATAGACAAAATATTGACAAATGATGATTATCAGGGTAAAATTTGGGGGAAATGAATTTGAGGAGAGAACCATGAACGCAGCAAAAATGGAAACAATGCAGGCAAACAAAAAGTCGGGCTGGTGGGTGATTGTGTTGGGCGTGCTGTTCAGTGCAGCATTTACCACCCTGATCTGGTGGGCGGGCAAGCGGCTGGACGCGGTAGCTTTACTGCCGGACGAGGGCGCTTCCTGGTATTACTGGAAGCTGCCGGAACCCACATTTTGGACACGAGCGACCGCCTGGGGTTTTTATCTGGCGCACCAGCTTTCTTTTTGGGGGCTGATCTACTATGCTCAAACCAGGGTAAAGACCTATGCAAAAGGTCTGCACAAGGTCAATATACTCGCTCTAGCAGTGAACGCTTTCTTTATCTTGCTGCATTTTGTGCAAACCCATTTGTGGTACGACGGGCTGGCGCAAGATGTTTCCATCTGGAGCAGCCAGGTATCGGTAGTGATTTTGTTGGTTGTCGTACTGATCATGGAGAATCGTAGAAGGGGGATGTTCTTTGGTAAACCGGCACCGATTTCCAAGCAGGTGGTGCAGTTCGTGCGCAAGTATCACGGCTATTTCTTCTCTTGGGCAACGGTGTATACCTTCTGGTATCACCCAATGGTTTCTACCTCCGGGCATCTGATCGGCTTTTTCTATATGTTTTTACTGCTGCTGCAAGGCAGCTTGTTCCTCACCCGCGTGCATGTGAACAAATGGTGGACGTTGGCGCAAGAAGTGATCGTTTTGATCCACGGAACAATCGTGGCAGTGATGCAGGGTAATCAGCTGTGGCCGATGTTTGCTTTTGGGTTTGGCGGGGTCTTTGTGATCACACAAATGCACGGATTGGGCTTGAAACGTTGGGCACGTGGTGTTATCCTTGGTGTGTATATCTTGGGTGCGTTTGTGGTATACAGCCAACGCGGCTGGGTACAGCTGAATGAAATCATTCGCATCCCGGTGATTGACTACTTGCTGGTGTTTGTCCTGGCCGGTCTGATCGGCTTGGGGTTACGTCTGGCAGGTACCAAAAAGGAACGTAAAGAGTCCGGCCAACTTGCAGAAGCCTGATCGATTTAGTGGGCTGCGGTGCCGGCGATGAGATAGGAGTATAGGATGGGATTATCCACAAAATCAATATTAATGCGCCTGAACGGTTCGCCGATGCAAACCTTTGTGGCAAACTGGGATATGTTAGAGGAGTTGGTCACCGGTGTCTACAATACGGGTAAGGTTGAGGCTACCGATAAGCATTTATTCAAGAGTTTGCAGTATGCCCTGCGAGACCATTACAAGGAATGGGCGGATGTGCTGCGTCCCTATTGGCAGCAGGTGAAAGTGGCCGGCAGACGCCTGACCGAAGACCCCTTTAACTTGATGATGGAAGCGCCGGAAGTTGCCGGACTGGCAGAGGATTGGGACATGATGCAATCGCTCCCGGCAGCCAGAGAGGCACTTAATCTTTTGCTGCAAGATATGGAACCGAAAAAATAAGATCAAATAAACACAAACTTCGAGAGGCTGGAATTTCCGGCCTCTTTTTCTTTGGCTAACCTAGATTGAATCTGGAAAGGTGTGGTGAGGGTGAAGATGCAACCCTGGGCATATTTTTGCGTAGATAGTACTGTTGCGCCACTGTTGGGTGTTTAGGCAGGATCGTAGACAAGTTTATTGATGGGCTTATCCTTCCCAAGAAGGATTTTTAGCTTGTTAAAACTTGTTTTTTCAAAATTTGATGTAAAATGCAGCACTATATCCGCATTAGGAGCGAAAAAGATGGCAACACAATTCAGCGTACAAGACGGCATCCCGTGGAAGAAACGTTTCTTCACCATTTGGGTCGGACAGGTGGTTTCATTGTTGGGCAGCCAGCTGGTTTCTTTTGCCCTGGTCTGGTACTTGACGGTCACAACTGAATCGGCCACTGTGCTGGCGATTTCCAGCATGGTGGGCATTCTCCCCAGCGTACTTTTAGGGCCGTTCATCGGGCCGCTGATTGACCGTTGGGACCGGCGTAAGGTGATGATCGCCGCCGATAGTGTGGTTATGTTTGCTACTTTGGGGCTGTCGCTGTTGTTCTGGCTGAGCGAAGTGGGGATCTGGCAGATTTATGTGCTGATGTTCATCCGGGCAGTAGCTGGAGGTTTTCATGGCAATGCGATGAGCGCATCCTCTTCTTTGATGGTGCCGCGCGAACATCTTGCCCGGGTACAGGGTTTGAACCAGATGCTCAACGGCGGGCTGAACATTATCGCTGCGCCAATTGGGGCGATCCTGTATGAGGCGTTGGAATTGCAGTGGATATTGATGATCGATGTCTTTACCGCAGTGGTGGCGATTGTGCCCCTGTTCTTCTTTGAAATTCCGCAGCCCGATCGCAGTGTGAGCGAAAAGCTGAGCGGGAAACAAGCGACTTTCTTTGAAGATATGAAAGCCGGTTTCCGCTATATGTGGAATTGGAAAGGTCTCTTTATCTTGTCGATGATGGCCGCTCTGTTGAACTTCTTGCTGACGCCTACGGGTGCTTTCAATCCCTTGCTGATAAAGGAATATTATGGCGGATCAGTGTTGGATGTGGGCACATTGAATGCCATCTTTGGAATTGGGGTGATTATTGGCGGCGCTCTTTTAGGGGCATGGGGCGGCTTTAAACGAAAAATTTTCACCTCAATGTTGGGGATTTTAATGATTGGGATTGGTATCCTGGTGCAAGGAATTGCACCTAGTAATATGCTGCCCTTGGCTTTTACGGCGGCAGGGGTAGCTGGTTTTGGTATGCCGGTTGCCAATGGCACCATCGGGGCTATCGTGCAGGCAGATGTGGCCCCTGACATGCAAGGGCGGGTATTCTCCTTGCTGGGTACTTTTGCGGGTGCTATGTCGCCAATTGGGTTGGCGATTGCCGGCCCAATCTCGGATGTAATCAGTGTGCAGGCCTGGTATATGATTGCCGGTATTGTGTGCGTGCTGATGGCGTTTGTTGGGTTGGTGGTTCCGGCGGTCTATAATGTTGAGAGCAATAACCCCAACAAACAGCCAGACCCCGTGGCGCAGGCAGGCAGTATTGAAGCGGCCGTAGTTTCGGAAGTAGAGCGGTAGGATTAATACAGGAAGAACAGCACAAGGACGACAAAGGCAAAGCCCAACAAAATCAGGCAAGAGCGGACGTAACCCGGTTTGGCAACGGGGACATCGTACTCTTCCAGGCTGCCTTTGAGTGTGTGCAATTGCCTTTCATCAGTGAGCAGGCGCTTGGGGAGCAA
This sequence comes from Anaerolineales bacterium, assembly GCA_963675375.2. Classification (GTDB taxonomy): domain Bacteria; phylum Chloroflexota; class Anaerolineae; order Anaerolineales; family UBA11579; genus UBA11579. The sequence goes on from OY776212.2 coordinate 2,055,630, forward strand.
GAGATAACTATCGTTGGTGTGGTAGAGCAGGTACATCTCTTTGTTCTCCTTGCGCTTTACCAGTTGTGTCCAGAGGTAGCGGGTGGTGCCGTGTGCGTTGGTGATGTGGATGCCTGAGTGATTGATGACCACATCGAAGGGTTGGTTGATCTCCGGGTGTTCGGCAAAAATGCTTTTTGCCTGGTTAGGAAGCACGACAAAGCGGAAAAGGACCAGCAGCACCACAAAAATCCCTTCAGTAACACCATACCAGGGGGCTAACTGCCCGGTGAACAGCAGGTAAGGGGAAGCAACAAAGATGCCGCCGATGATGCTGGTGTAGAGGATGATCGCAATCCAGCGCGGTGGGCTGATGTGCAGCAGCATGGATTTGAAGTAGTCTTCCCAGGTCAATTGTATGGTGGTTTTCATGTGAAACCTTTTGTTTTAGGGGGTAGTCGGCTTTTTGTGATGGTCTAATTATAAGTCATAATATTCGCTCTTCTCAAAACCGAAGAATCTGTTAAACTTTTTTCACCTCTTGACGTCCAGATAATCTTTATGGTATTCTCTAGCCCGTTTAGAAGTGCGCTTTCCTTCATTTAAAGGGAAAAGCATAGCAACACTTTTGGCGAGAAACGAGTAGGAGTAAGGGTGTGGACAAACGTATCTATTGGGTGGCAATGAATTTGGTAAGAGGTATTGGGGCTGTACGTTTTAGAACCCTGGTGGAGCATTTCGGCGATCCAGAAACGGCCTGGAAAGCAACGCCAGAAGCCCTCTATGCCACTGGCCTACCTGCTCAAATTGTAGATGAACTTCTCAAAGTGCGCACAAGTGTGAGTCTGGATGCGGTCTGGGAGCAGATCGAAAAGGATGATATTACACTGCTCACCTGGGAAGACGAAGCATATCCTCGCCGGTTAAAACAAATCGATAACCACCCGCCGGTGTTGTATATGCGAGGCAGCATCCTTCCGGCAGATGATTGGGCTGTAGCCGTAGTGGGCACCCGCAGGCTGAGTTCTTATGGCCAGCAGGTTGCCGAAGATGTCGGCGCTTTTCTAGCCCGAAACGGGGTGACCGTGGTCAGCGGCCTGGCTGCCGGGATTGACTCGATAGCCCATAAGGCGGCTTTAGATGCGGGCGGCCGGACGATTGCCGTTCTTGGTAATGGGGTAGACCGTATTTACCCCCCGGAAAACCGCAAACTGGCTGCCGAGATCATGGAACGAGGTGCGGTGATTGCCGATTATGCCCCAGGTACACCGCCAGACCGCAACAATTTCCCACCCCGCAACCGGATCATTTCCGGTTTATCGTTGGCGGTGGTTGTGGTAGAGGCGGGCAAGCGTTCCGGTGCATTGATCACGGCTAATTTTGCCGCAGATCAGGGACGCGAGGTTTTTGCGGTGCCGGGGAGTGTGTACCGGCCGGGTAGTGTGGGCACTAACCGTTTGATCCAAAAAGGTGCACACCCGCTGCTGGCGCCAGAGGATTTGCTGGATGCGCTCAACTTGAGCATGGTGACCGAACAGCAAACTGCCCGCACTGTGCTGCCGGCGAATGCGACTGAAGCAGCCATCTTTGGGCAGTTGAGCCAGGATCCGCTGCATGTCGATACAATTGGTTTACAGACAAACCTACCGATAGAGAAAGTAAGTGCCACTTTGGCATTGATGGAACTTAAAGGCATGGTGCGCCGGGTTGGCGGGATGCAGTATGTAGCTGTCCGTGAAGCTCAAGCCGCTTATCTGGTGGATGTACCCGACGAAGAAAGGAAGAAATAACATTGAACGGTAATTATTATGCGGTCATTATGGCTGGTGGGGGCGGAACGCGGTTGTGGCCGCTTTCTCGGCAGGATAAACCGAAGCAAACTTTAAAGTTGATTGGCGAACGCACTTTATTCCAGATTGCTGTGGACCGTTTGTTAGGTTTGTTCCCTGCAGATCACATTATGGTAGTCACCTCGCAGGGATTGGCAGACATGTTCCGCCAGGATGTCCCCGATATTCCTGAGGATAATTATATTATTGAACCTTCTGGGCGGGACACCGCCGCGGCTATTGGCCTGTCGGCGATTACGATCAAACAGCGTGACCCGGATGCGATCATGGCTGTACTGACCGCCGATCACTTCATCGAGCGGGAAGGCCGTTTCTTGCATGTGCTGCGGGCTGCCGAGCAAGTTGCGGAAGAAGATTTTCTGGTCACCTTGGGGATTCACCCTACTTTTCCTTCTACCGGCTTTGGCTACATTCAGCAGGGCAGTTTATTGGGTGAGTATGAGAATTTTGTGGTCTTCCGGGCAGAAACCTTTAAAGAGAAACCGAACCTGGAAACGGCCAAAGCATTTATCGAAGCAGAAGACCATTCCTGGAATTCGGGGATGTTCATCTGGAAAGTCTCACGGGTATTGGGCGAAATAGAACGCCAGATGCCGCCGCTGCACCAGGTATTGAGCAAGATTGAAGCCGCGTGGGGAACTTCTTCTCAACAGGCCGTGTTAGAAAAAGAGTGGAATTCGCTCGAAAAGATCTCGATAGACTTTGGGATCATGGAAGGGGCAGAGAATGTGGCTGTCATTCCGGCACGCGGCCTGGGGTGGAGCGATGTGGGCAGTTGGAACGCGGTTTATGATGTGCTGCCGAAAAGCAGTGAGGGCAATGTCAATAACTGCCCGGAAAACATGTTGATCGATTCGAAAGACACGCTCATTTTTGCCAATGACGACTGCGGCCGCCTGGTGGTGGCCATGGGCGTTGAGGATTTGATCATTGTGGACACAAGCGATGTACTGCTGGTGTGTGACAAAAATCACGCCCAAAATGTGCGCAGCATTGTAGACAAATTAAAAGAATTAAGTAAGACAAATTACTTATAACACGTATATAGTACTGAATATGTTCGATTAAAACAGGTGATAAGCGCTCACCTGATAGAGAATTATTGTTACTTGGAGGATTTCATTGGAAGCATATTGTGTAAAGTGTAAGGAAAAAAGAGAAATGCAGGATGCCAAGGCCGAGTTTACGGCTTCTGGCACCCCAGGCACACGTGGTGTCTGCCCGGTTTGTGGCACAACCATGTTCCGCATGGGGCGCACTGAAGCGCACGAAGGCATGGTGGCACCTGAACGACCAAAAAGGAAAAAGAAAGAAGCGCCGCGTAAAGGTAATTTGGTGATCGTTGAGTCACCTGCCAAAGCGCGCACGATTGGCCGTTACCTGGGTAAAGATTACAAAGTAGAAGCGTCCAAAGGCCATGTGCGCGACTTGCTGCGTTCAAAATTGTCGGTAGATGTAGAGAATGACTTCACACCCAACTATCGGGTGCCAAATGAAAAGCGAGCTGTGATCAAGGAACTGAAAGCCCTTGCCGGCAAAGCCGAACATATCTACCTGGCGACTGACCTCGACCGCGAAGGCGAAGCGATTGCCTGGCATTTGATGGAAGCCGCCGAGATTGAGCCTGAACGCGCCAAGCGGGTGGTCTTTCACGAGATCACCAAACCGGCGATTGAAGAAGCCTTTGCCCATCCTCGCGATATTGATATGAACTTAGTTGATGCCCAGCAAGCCCGGCGCATTTTAGATCGCCTGGTGGGGTATTCGCTCAGCCCGATCTTGTGGCGCAAGGTGCGCAACCGGCTGTCTGCCGGGCGTGTGCAGTCTGTGGCGCTGCGCCTGATCGTGGAGCGTGAACGCGAGATTGATGAATTCGTGCCTACTGAATATTGGAGTATTGCCGGCGAATTCCGCCCGGAAGGCAGCCAGAATACTTATACAGCCAAACTTCACAAGATTGACGAAGAAGACTTTGAGCTGAACAGCGAAGAAGCAGTTAACCCGGTGGTAGCTGATATGGAAAAGGCCGCCTACAAGGTTGACAAGATCAAACGCGGCAAACGCAAACGCCGTGCCCCTGCACCCTACACCACCAGTACCTTGCAGCAGGAAGCCTCCCGGCGGCTGCGTTTTACCGCCCGCCGCACAATGTCGATTGCCCAGCAGTTGTATGAAGGAATCGACCTGGATGATGAGGAATCGGTAGGTCTGATCACCTATATGCGTACCGACTCCACTCAGGTATCTGCCTTGGCGCAGGAAGAAGCACGTAAGTATATTGAAACCAAGCATGGGGCATCTTTCTTGCCGGAGAAACCGCCCAAACACGCCACCAAAGCGAAAAGCGCTCAGGAAGCGCATGAGGCAATCCGCCCAACTTCGGTGATGCGGACCCCTAAAGCGATGAAACCACACCTGACCGGTGACCAATACCGCTTGTACCAGATGATCTGGCAGCGCTTCCTGGCATCTCAGATGAAAGCTGCCATCTACGATACCCTGGCAGTGGATGTGCTGGGCGAAAACGAGCAGCACAAATACCGCCTGCGCGCCACCGGCTCTGCAATCCGCTTTTTGGGATATTTGGTTGTCTATGAAGAAGCCAAAGGCGAATATGATAAAGATGAAAACGGTGGCGATATCGGGGATATTCCCACCGAACTGGAAGAAGGCCAGCTTCAACACTTGCTGAAACTGCTTCCCGAACAGCACTTTACCCAGCCGCCGCCCCGCTTTAGCGAGGCCACCTTAGTAAAAACGTTGGAAGAAAACGGCATTGGACGCCCGTCCACTTATGCCCCCACGTTGAGCACACTGCAAAACCGGGGCTATGTCTACCGGGAAGAACGCCGTCTGATCCCGACCGAGACAGGTTTGATCGTCAACGATCTGCTTTTAGAGCACTTCCCCAATATTGTAGATACCAGCTTCACCGCCCGTATGGAAGATGACCTGGATAAGATTGCCAGTGAAGGCTCCGATTGGGTCGAGATCATCCGTGATTTCTACGATCCCTTTGCCAAGCAAATTCAGCGTGCGGAAGAAGAAATGCCGGAAGTCAAGGCAGAACCCGAATATGTAGGCCGTGCCTGCCCCAAATGCGGCGAAGGCCAGTTGATCATCCGCTGGGGGCGTTATGGCAAGTTCATCAGCTGTGACCGCTTCCCCGAATGCCGGCACACCGAACCCTTCTTAGAGAAGATTGGGGTGCCTTGCCCGGATGATGACGGGGAAGTTGTGGAACGCCGTACCCGCAAAGGACGCATCTTTTATGGCTGCTCCAATTACCCGGAATGTGAATTTACATCCTGGAAACGCCCGCTGGCGACCCCTTGCCCGGACTGTGGCGGTACTCTGGTGATTGCCAATAAAAACGATGCGCAGTGCCTGGCGTGTGAGAATACCTTCCCGCTGGATAGCGTACAAAAAACGGAAGAAGCCCCCGTGGAAGCCGGATAGGCCCTGAACTCCATAATTTGAAGATCAATCATCCTCCCTGGAGGTGCGAAAGCGCTTCGGGGAGGATGTTTTTAATCAACAGGATAGATAAGTCTCTCCTATCGACCAGGTTTCAGGGGAGAGATTCTCCCTGGATTTTCTGGTTCCGGCATAAACCTTGCACAAATTCTATACAAAGGCGATATTTGGTTGCACAAAAAGAACCCCTGGTCTAAAATTAGCTTGAGGTGGTAGCTTTTGGGAGCAGCCTCTTCCCTACTTGTTGGATGACTGGCAGAAGGTCGCAGCCAACTCACGAATTTGGAGATAAAGATGGCATTTGATAATTTAGACTATGACTATGATGAAGGGGATCCATTGGAATTTGAAGATCCTGGGTATGAACAGCTGCCTCCCGCTCCTCAGCAGAGCGGTGGTGGTGGCGGGTTTGACTTTTCCGGGATCATCTCGACGATCACGGAAAACCCGCTGTATGTGGGTATTGCTGCCGGCGTATTGGGACTGTTGATTGGCTTGATCTTTGCGTATGTGATCTGGCCGGTTCAATATACCGATGCCGCCCCGGAGCATTTACACCCCAACTACCAGCTGGATTATATGCGCATGGTGGTGGATTCCTACAACCTGCGGCAGGATAACGCCCTGGCAACCAAACGCATCTCTGCATTGGGTGACGACAGTGCGGCGGCACTGCAAGCTCTGATCGATAATCCGGGCGATGACCTTGTCAGCCAGCAGGGTGTGCAGTTGTTCCTGGACCAGTACCAGCCGGATACCAGCGCCATGACCACAGATGATAGCGCCGATACGGACACAGATACTGAAGGACAGGCTGCCGAAGGTGAGGATGCTGCTGCGGGCGAAGAGGAAGAAAAGAAACCGACCAGTTCCTGGCTGTTGTTGGCCTGCGCGGTGACCCTTGGCCTCGCCGCAGTGCTGGTGGCGTTCTACTTCATCCGCATTCGCAATCGCCAACCGATGGGCAAAACAGCGCAAGCACGTGCGGACGAATTTTCCGTTCAGGCACAGCAGACCGATTATGAAGCCCGTGGCGAAAACCCGCCGATTGCACAGTGGATGACCACGTACCTGATCGGTGATGACTTGTATGATGACTCGTTCAGCATTGATTCGATGAATGGTGAATTCCTTGGCGAATGTGGCGTTGGCATTGCGGACACCATTGGGGTAGGTGAACCGAAGCGGGTCTCCGCTTTCGAGGTCTGGCTGTTCGATAAGAACGATATCCAGACGGTCACAAATGTATTGGTCAGCGCGCACTCATTCTCAGATGACAATACACTCAATCGCCTGAAAGCCAAGGGCGATCCTTACCCGGCAGAACCCGGCGAGGAAATTGAGTTGGTTACCAAAACCCTGCGCATGGTGGTGCGGGTGATGGATATGGATTACGGCAGCGGACATTTGCCGGAGGGCAGTTTCTTCCAGCGGATGACTTTAGAATTGGCCGTGTGGCACCTGTAAGCCGGATTATATTTCAAATGCACAAAAGCCCCGCAGATTTCTGCGGGGCTTGAATTTTTAATAAATGGGAGAGATTTACCCCTTCTATCTGTCTTTGAGAATATTGGATTAGTTTGTGACGCTGTTCTTCAACACCCAGGCAGCCCTGTAAGTAACCCACTTGTTGGGCTGTTTCTTTTCGCCAAATTCCCACCACGTTTTCTGGTTATATTCATATTCTAACGGCCAGCGTCCGTCCGGGTCTTGTTTTTTGCGCACAAATTCCAGGGCGTTGGCAAGGCGCGGATCGTCCGCGTAACCGAGGCGCACCAGGGTTTCCACGTTTTGCAGCAGGTCGGTGATGTAGTAGACCGGGAAGCTAAATTTCCACCAGTTTCGGCTGGGCTTAGCGCCGTTATGGGTGGGGTAGGCCGCGGTGGCCGGGTCGGTACCAAGCAGAAAATCAACGCCTTGCTGGACAGCACGTTCGATAAGGGGTGTCCATTCCTGGCGGGGGAGTCTGCTAAAGGCCAGCATTTCTTTTACTGCGCCCCAGGCACAGGGGAAATTATTGTTCGCCAGGCACATAAAGCCTGGACCAGAATTGTAAGAATAAAAACGCAGCGCTGCATCTTTATCCTCTTTGGGGGCCAAGCCTTCCCCGGTCACACTGCGTGCCATCCATTCAAAGGCTGCTTCCAGGCGTTCATCCCGGTAGCCGAGTGCCAGCAGGGCGGCACATAAGTTACCCTGCAAACATTCTACATTGGAGGAAGGGGTGCCGTTGGTGCCGAACTGCCCGCTTTCAGCCAGCGTATGCGCCATCAGATATTGGCAGGCGGTTTGGACGCGCGGGTCTATATCTACAGAAGCACCCAGTTGGCTTAGTAAAATAATAGCCCAGACCGTGCTGCGGTATTTGCCGCTGTAGCCGGGGCCGGGTTTGTTCCAGTAGCCGTCCGGGTGCATAGTGTCCAGCACAGCCGCAATCGGGCCGTGGGTGTGGGCTTCTTGTTGGGCGGCTAACAGGTCTGGGTGATCGGCGGGGAGGTCGAGCAGGTCGCGCAGCGCCAGATAGCGCACCCCAGGCTCGTTTTCTTCCAGCAGCCAGGAGAGCGAATCTCCATTCAATTGATCTTGCCAGGACATCGGTCACCTCCACTTCAAATAGATAAGTTGATTTCATTATACATGCGTTCTATGTGGGGCTGGGAGTAGGCGTAGGAAAGTGTAAAGGAGTCAGCATAGATAGGAGAGGTAAACTTTACTGAGTACCCTCAAATAAAAAATGCCCACCGGAGTGGGCATTTGCTAATAGGGGGAAATTTAAACTTACTCGATGTGATAAGGCACGTCGATCAGGACGATGCCTTTGTTATCGCGCAGGCGAGACCGCAGGAAGTTGGCTGTCTGGTTGTGCAGCGCTTTTTCCGTGATCGTGCTGGGGATGAATTCCGGGATTAGTACCGTGGTGATCTGTCCGGGGAATTCTTCGGTGTGTACCTTGATAATGTAATCTACCAGCGGGGTGAGGATGTCGCGGTAATCATACTCCAGGCAGACCAGTTGAATCTGGTCGGTCAGGGTGGGGAAGCGATTCCAGCGGCGTTCCAGGCGTTCGCGCATTTCATCGCTGGTGGTCACGCTGACGGCCCGCATATTCTTCGAGATTTTCAAACCGTATTCCAGGGCCAGCAGGGTGCCGCGGTGCACATCGCCAATCGGCACGATCACCAGGTCGGCGATTGACGGTAGGGAATCAATATCTAATTCCTGGGTAGAAAGCGCATCGGCGACTTTGGTATAGTGCTGGTGAACGGAGAAGAACATCCACACCAGCAGCGGCACGGTCAATACCACGATCCAGGCGCCATCTTTGAACTTGGTCACGATTAGGATCAGCAGCACGACGAATGTAAAGATTGCCCCGGTGATGCTAACCGCCTGTTTCCAACGCCAGCCTTTTTCAGCACGCACGGTGGTTGCGTTGGTTTCCAGGACTTCGTCTTTACCCAGTTTGCCAATGCGTCCCATCAGGCGGGACATGCCCAACTGCGAGAGGGTAAAGCTGACCATTACGCCCAAGGCGTAAAGGGGCAGCATGGCGATTTCATCCGCTTTGAAGATGATCACAATGATCGAGGAGATCACTGCCAGGGTAACGATCCCGTAGCTGAACACCAGGCGGTCGCCGCGGTTGGACATCCAGCGGGGCATAAAGCCGTCATTTGCCAGAAAAGAGCTGACCCGGGGGAAATCCTGGAAGCCGGTATTGGCGGCCAGGATGAGGATCAACATGGTAAAGACCTGCACCCAGTAGTACAGCAGCCCGCTGCCGGTAATCTGCCGCGTCATCTGGGAAAGGATGCTGTCGGTGTGGGACGGAAGCAGGTGCATGTGGGTGGTCAGAAATGAAATACCAATGAACAGGGAAATAGCGATCCCGGCCATGGCAAACATAGTTTTGGCGGCATTGACCGATTCGGGCGGGCGGAAGGCTTTGACGCCATCGCTGATCGCTTCGATCCCGGTCAGGGCAGTACAACCGGCTGCAAAGGCACGCAGCAAAATCCATACAAATCCAAAGGTGCTGACCGAGTCCATGGTGCTGGTCAGTTCGTGTATGGGGGTAATGGGAAGTGGGGCAGCCCCAAAAATCCCGAAATAGCGCACCAGACCGATCAAGATCACTAAGAGTACGCCGCCCACAAAGGCATAGGTTGGCACGGCAAAAATAGCGCCGCTCTCGCGCACCCCGCGCAGGTTCACCCAGGTCAGGATGATGATGGAAAGCACAGCGATCAATACGCGATAATCGTAAAGTTGGGGGAATGCGGAGGTGATTGCCCGGGTACCTGCGGAGACCGATACGGCCACGGTAAGCACATAGTCGGTGAGCAAAGCGCCTGCTGCAACCAACGAGGGGAGTGTACCCAGGTTATCTTTTGAAACCACATACGAACCGCCGCCTTGCGGGTAGTGCATGATGGTCTGGATGTAGCTGAAAGCCACCGCCAGCACCAACAGCCCAATCCCGATAGCGATCGGCATGGTCAAACGAACAGCTTGGGTGCCTAAAAGAATTAAAATACTAATGATTGCTTCTGTGGCATAGGCATTACTGCTGATTGGGTCCGATGCAAAGATTGCCAGACCACGAATATTATCAATTCGCTCGTGCGATTCGCGGCTGGTGGGGAATGGTTCTCCGAAAAGAACCCTTTTTAGTTGAACAAATGACATGATATGCTACCTCATCCTTGTATTCTTCAGGCTGTCCCTGAAGGTTTCTATTTGATAAACACAAGCTTATAAATAATCCTGCACATGACCGGACGCTGTCCGGCCGGTCAAAATAGAAATTTTTTCTATTTTGATTATAAAACCTATCGAATTTAAATCCACTTACAATAAATTTAGTATTGATAGGTTCCACAAGCCTCCAATTATACGCCCCTTTGTATGGAATTCAAGTGTAAAACGGGTAAAAATAAGCCACAAATAAGATGCTTGACTTTACTCCTGAGTTTCTATATTGTAGGAGTGGAACATACAAATCAGACCGGATGACAAGGATACGACGGACATGAAAGTGATTACCTATTCCCTCAAAGATACCCAGAAAAATTCAGATCGCTACTATCAGCAGATAGCTGACTTTACAGACGAGTTCTTAGCCCAGGCGGAATCTCTTGTACGGCCGTTGGTAGATCGATATATTGATTTTATTGCCACACATCAAATTGAAATACCGCGTTCTTTTGACGAATATGCCTTTGAGCTGCTTTTAGTTGGCGTTTTGTGGCGTGAATACGCCCCCGATGCAGTAAAGATCAACTGGACTAGTCGAAACATATTGACCGGGTTGGTGCGCGCCCGGCGCAAAAGTGCGTTATTAAAACCGGGGATTGATGTCTTACGCGGATGGTTAGGGCAGGCCGCTTTGCCGGTTTCCTTTCACAGACGAGAAAAAGATGTGCATCCGCAGTTTACCTTACCCAATTTGAGAAAACTAACCGGCTGGTTGGAAGCTGCTGGAGATTTTCGAGAAGAAACAGCCCGTATTCGGCAGTGGTTGGAATATTTTTCAGCCCTTCCCCCGATCGCATTAGAAAAAGACCTGGCCGGTGTGCTCGATCTGGCTGCCTGGTTTGAAACGCACAGCCTGCAAGCATTGGGTATGTACACGGCGCGCGTGGATGATTTTTTGGCGGAGGATTGGCCGCATTATAAGTTCCGCGAAGACCGTGTATTTTGCGGCCGCAGGCGGGTGGAATATCATTTAAACATGGTCGGCACCGAGATTTTGAATCGGGCTTTTCGCCCGGCGTTTATGGCAGCCGAGCATAAGATCATTTTTGTGCCTCCCTGTATGGCTGCCCCCCAGGATGGCACCTGCCAGGCAGTCGATACGCCTCTGGGCGCTAAGTGCCAGGCGTGTACGCCTACCTGCCGGGTACACCATGTGACCAAGCTGGGAGAAAAGTACGGCGCACAGGTATTCATGATCCCGGATTCGTTTTCGCCGCTGGCCAATGGCGCGGACGGGGCGCTGGGGAATAGGACTATCGGGGTGGTGGGGGTGTCCTGCCCGCTGGCGATCATCAGTGGTGGGTTAGAGACCCAGCGCATGGGGGTACCGGCCCAGGGGCTGCTGCTGGACTACTGCGGTTGTCAATGGCATTGGGATGTGGGCAAAGGGATTGTGACCGATATAAATATGCACCAGCTGACCCAGATTATGACGGATCAGCTGGTAGGTTAACGTTATCTTTTAGAAGATCCTGATTTTCTAATCTACGTCCTGCAAGCGGGGGTTGAGCACTCGGTCAAGGGCAAAACCCATCATCGAGAAGGCAAAGCCGGTCAGCAGCAAGAGTACGATTGGTTCCATCACCCAGAAGCGGGAACCCCAGGCAGCCCCATGGAAGAGGGCTTCATAGATCACTTTGCCCCAGGTGGGCAAGACCGATTTCACATTGAACATGCCCAAGGTGGCTTCCAGGAAGATGAAGCTGGGCACCAGGGTGACCAACTGCGGGATCAAGACCGGCAGGATGCGGGGGATCATGTAGCGGAAGATGATGCGGCTGTTGGGGGCACCATACGCCTGGGCGGCTTCAATATACCCGGCTTCCTTCACCTGGATGAAAGCAGCCCGGAAGGTTTTGGTCGGCCCGCCAAAGGCGTTGAGCACCACGATGATGGTCAGCACCGTCCAGAGGCTGAAGCCATAAAAGGCATAGAACAGCACGGCAATCGCCACAACCGGCAAGATCATATTGGCCTCGGTGATCCGCTGGACTAAGTTGTCTGCCCAGCCGCCGTACCACACTCCGAAAGCTGCAAATAGCATGGATACGATCGTGGTCAGCAGAGCGCCAAACAAACCAATTCCCAGCGCAAATGGCATGCCCCATAACATGGGAACCACCAGATCGCGGCGCATGTAGTCGGTGCCGGCATAGCCATAAATTTCGCCCATTAATACCAATTCGATATCTACCTCAGTGTTCGGTTCAAAGGTGTTTACGATCACCTCTAAAGTATACGTGCCGGGAATAGCTTCCGGTTCATCTGCTTCGGCATTCATGAATAAACCATGGAACAGCGGCTCGCTGGAAATATCGTTTTCCTGGGTCTGGTATTGGATTTGATGGTCCTCAAACTGGCGAACGTCCAGATGCTCTTCTATCTGATAATACAGATTGGGGAGCACGCCGTAATTACTAAAGGTGTATACATCCCCCTGCGGATTTGTCCAGTTAAAGGTAGCAAAAGGCTTTTTGGAGCTGAAATTGGTCTGGAAATAGAGGGTCGCGCTTTGCGGGAACTCTTTATAGGGGTAATCAAAGGTGAAGGTATAGGTGATCTTTTGCTGGCCATCTCCCAATTCTTCGATCTGTTTGATGTTGGGGTCGATGGCAGAATCCAAGGAAATGGTTGGGGGGAAATCTTTCTTGCGGAAGAAATTGACCCAGGTCGGTTTTGCTGAACGGGGAATATATTTGGTGTTTTCCGAAGCGTCTGTATACCATTTAGTGCCAATCTCTTGATAGGGGTATTTGATCACTGCGTACAAAGAACCGAGCAGCATCAGGGCCAAAATAATCATCCCAACGACAGCAGAGGGGTACTGCATCATTTCTTTGAAAATACGGGTGACCGAATTCCAGTGTTTTTGCCAGGGTGAGATCAAAGTATCTAGAGCGCTGTCCTCAAGGCCATTTTCGAAAATGAACTTGGCCCGCCGGGATCTGCGGATAGACGTGTATGCGATGATGATGATTGCTAGGACGGCTATGCCTGCCAACCAGATAACAAAGGTTGGGACGGAGAGATTGCCAATCGTTACCGTGCGGTTGGTTGTGTCTTCGGGTAAAACTTCTGGGTAACTGAAACTGGCCGAGGCAGGGTAATTGGGTAGGAAGCGGCTGGCAAAGAAATAAATGGTATCCATGTCTATCCCGGGTTCATCGGGATGTTGGATGACATAACTTAAAAGCGAAGGTGCATCTTCTCCCAGGGCATCAATGCGGGCATGCGTTTGGGCTTGATCCTGGTCATACATAAAAGAAGAGAGGATCATCCGCATATAATCAATTTGATCTGCCTGGCGCAAATCTGCGGGAGATACATTTTCGTAAGACGTAGGCCATATCTGCCAGGAAGATAAGACACCCAGCATAAGACCGATCAGCAGGAAGACCGCCAACGCAAAATATAGGTGGGTGGAGGTGAGGCTTTTCTGCTGGCGGTATACAAAGAAGTAGAGTCCAGCTGCGCCCATCAGTAGGGTCAAAACTGCTGCTATCCAGATGAACCATGTGCCGCTCCCGGCAGCGAACCGCTCAGCAAGGGTGTTGGCTGCATTGCTTTCTTCTGCGGCAGGCAGCGGGGCGGCAGAATCATAGTTTTGGCTGAAGTATTGCAGTTCCTTTTGTGATAAGCCGCTGTTCTCGGAGAATCCGATTAATTCCTGCATCAACTTGGGGCCGTTTTCACCCAAAGCGGCTATTCTGGCTCTGGCAAGGCTGCTGTCTGATTGGCGGCTGAAATCCTTCAGCACCATTTCTAAGTAATCTAATTGGAAATTGCGGTGCATTTCTGCCGGGGTGGCAGAGGGCGTGCTGAGCGGCATGATCCGCCAGCCAAAGACTAACCCTGAGAGCAATCCCAAAACCAACAGGGCAGACCCATAGATTGTGATCTTTTTGATCGGATTATTTGCAGAATTGAGAAAGCCTTTCATGCGTCGTTGGGAGGATTTTTTTCGAGCGACACGCGCAGCTCTGACCTGCGTGCCGTTGGCACCCAGGCGGATACGAGGGTCTACCAAAGCGTAAGCCACGTCTAACAGCAGGACGACAAAACCAAGAATATAGGCGAACAAGACCACGATCCCCAGGGTTAACCCCATTTCACCGGGGAACATCGATTCGCCCCAGAAGTTGGGGAGTGAGGAAACATAGAGGGCGCCAATTCCTTCCCAATCGAAGACCACTTCCAGCGCGGTTGCCATCTGCCAGAAGCTGACCAGGGTAAGAGCAAAACTGGTGATCACATAGGGTAAGGCCGGGCGCAGAATGTATTTATTTTGAATATCTTTACCTGAGAGCCCCATGGCGATGCCAAATTCGACATAATCCTCGTTGGAATAGATCATAAAGAAGTTGCGCCAGGAATACACCAATTGGAACAGCAAGCTGAGGAAAATGGCGGTGACGGGCATCACCAAATGTTTCAACCGGCCAAGAATTACGCCGAGCTGCGTTTTCGGGATGGGGACTTCATACATCCCTCCTGGCGGCAGCAGGTGGAAGGTAATTGAAAAGATAAGGATCAAGATGATCCCATGCACCCAACTGGGCACGGAGGAGAGCGGTGAGAGTACATTGATGATCTTGTCGAACCAGTTACCGTAGTTGCGGGAAAGATATAAGGAAAGGGGAATGCCTATTACGAACACAAAAAAGTCCCCTAAACCAACAATTAACAGCGTATTCGGTAAGCGATCCAGGATCACCGAGCGGATTTCGTCTCTATCGTCCTCGACCCAATACTGCGCCCGCACGTGCGAATATATACCTTCTCCCAAGTCCAAACGGAGCACCTTCCATGTCCAGCGGATATGGCGTTTGAGGAAAGGGTCTTCCAGGCCGGCATCTTTTGCCAATTCCTGGACGCGTTCGTTCACATACTGGTTCCTTGCTGAGCTGTTAGAAAAGCGCATAGATGAACCGTAGATATCCCGGTAGACTTTATCAAAAAGGTCGTTCTCCACACTGGCATCCACACCACCATTTTTGTTTGCCACAATCACTGTAAAGAAAATGCCGATCAAAATGGTGGCTGCGATTGTCAGGATACGCACAAGGGCATAGGCGCTTACCCGGCGAAATGTGCTGGGAGGTTTTTTGGATGTGGATATAGGAGATGATACCGTTTTCTCTGCCATGAATAGTTCTTTCTGCGGTAATTTGACTGAACGATGTTTAGTTTAATAAAATTGGTACTCTAAAGATAAGTGATTTGGCACCTAAGGTTATTTGGTTTGTATTGGGTTGAATGTTTTCGAGTAAAGTGCCTCACCTTGATTGACCGAATCTATGATGGGTTGATGAAATCGATAAACGCGTTTATCTAGTTTGTTTCTCCTGAAGGAAATTACTTGAATCAAAAAATTCGTTCCTATTTTGATAGATTGAATTAAATTCAGGCAGTAAGCAAGAGTGATTTTTCATTCATGCTTATTTTTTCAAGTATAGACGAGAATGATTAATCCAGGATTAATTAGGGGAAATTATAGCCAAAAAATGATTTTAGTGGGAGCGCAAAAGCAAAAATTAGCCAGATTGCTAATCTCAAAAATCAGAAACAATGTTAATATTAGATGAGAATCTAATACTTGGAGGCAGAGAATACTCATGACAAAAATGACAAAACGAACCGAATTTCCTCCGGAGAGCAAGTGGCAGCCGGAAGCGGTTTACCCCACCTGGCAAGATTGGGAAGAAGACTACAAACTTGCCATGCAGGGGATTGATAAATTAGCAGCCTATAAAGGGCGCTTGGGCGAAGGCGCAGCAGTGCTGGCAGACTACTATGAAGAGTTTGACCGCCAAATGCCGCGCTTTATGAAACTGCTGATGTTCGCCAATTTTGCGATGGCTGTGGATGGAGAAGACCAGGAACCGAAAGCTTATGTGGGGCAGGTGATGGGTTTGCAAGCCAAAGCAGGGGCGGCAACCGCTTTTGAAGAGCCGGAGATTTTGGCCCTGGGCGACAAAGTGCTGACCTGGGCGGATGAAGAACCCCGCCTGGCAGTGTATAAGCACCACCTGGATAACGTGCTTCGTCTAAAGGAACATATCCGCTCCGCTGAGGTGGAAGAAATATTGGGTATGTTGGCAGACCCCATTGGTCAGATCAGCCGCACGCAGGAAGAACTGGCCGATTCGGACCTGAAGTTTGAGCCTGTCGTAGACAAAGAAGGCCATATTTTCCCTGTGACCCAGGGGTTGATTATGGAAAACGCTACCAACCCCGACCGAGAAGTGCGCCGCATGACATGGGAGAACTTCTGCGATGGCTATAAGGGATTGATCAACACCTTTGCCAGCAACTACATTGCTTACGTGAAATCCCAGGTGTTCAATATGCGCGTGCGCGGCTTCAGCTCTGTGCTGGAAGCACGCCTAAAACCGTACAATGTGCCGTTGGAAGTGTTCACCAATCTGATCGACACCTTCAAGGATAACCTGCCGACATGGCATAAATATTGGGATGTCAAACGGCGCGCCCTGGGATATGATGAAATTTATCCGTATGACATTTGGGCACCGTTGGGCGAGAACGCGCCCAAGGTAAGCTTCAACGAGGCGGTAGAAATGATTGCCGCCGGAATGGAACCTTTAGGTTCGGAATATGTCGATGTGCTCCGCACCGGCTGCCTGGAAGGGCACTGGGTAGACTGGGCACCCAACGATACCAAGAGCCAGGGCGCATTTTCTATGCCGGGCAAAGAAAACCTGCCCCCGCTGATCAAGATGAGCTTTACCGATGGTGTCCCCAGCCTGAGCACGCTTTCTCATGAATTGGGGCACTCGATGCATGGCTATTACGTCAATGAGAACCAACCTGCCATCTATACAGGTTTTGGCCTTTCTATGACCCTGGCGGAAACTGCTTCTAACTTCAACCAGGCAATGGTGCGCTCTTATCTGCGTGAGTCGAAAGCGGATGATGCCGAATTCCAACTGGCACTGCTGGAAGAAGCAATGTCCAATTATCACCGTTATCTGTTCCAGATGTTGAACCTGGCGACCTTTGAATACGAAGTATTCAGCCGGGCAGAACAGGGCAAACCGCTCTCTGCACAGATTTTGCAGGACATTATGAAGGACATCTACGCGGCTGGCTATGGTGACACCATGACGGATGACCCAGAACGTACTGGCACCACCTGGGCGCAGTTCTCTCATCTATATATTCCTTTCTATACCTTCCAATACTCTGTCGGGATCAGTGCGGCAGACGCCCTGACTGCCAAAGTGCGGGCAGGCGAACCCGGTGCGGCAGATAACTATCTCCAATTCATCAGCAAGGGCAGCGCAATGTACACCATGGATCAGTTCAAGCTGGCCGGTGTGGATATGCTCTCTCCTGAACCGGTCAAGGCTGCATTTGCCGTATTAGGCAGCATGGTAGACCAACTGGAAAAGCTAACCAGCTGAGCAAAATTCTAAAACTAATCGGTCAAATAAAACTGAGTGGCTTGCCACTCAGTTTTTTTAATCGAACGAAGTTCGATTTGCTATCTCGGAATTTGGGGAAGACAAAGCCGCGATTTTGGAAGCGTTTTAATTGGATGGAAAACGACCATCGTAATTGCAAGTTTTCTGGACTGGATACCACAGTACGTTGCATACCCCCCTATTAGGAGATAGAATTAGCCTGGTTTTTGTAACCTCATCTTCGCCTCATGAAAGGTTTAGCATGGTTGACAAATTAAAATTCCCCCACTCAATTTCACTAAAGTGGTTATTCAGTATTCCAGTCGTTGTTTTATTGATCTGTGTGGTTGGTACGGTGGGGGTTGTCTCATTTTATAATGGGCAAAATGCCGTCAATGAAGTAGCATCTCAACTGCGCAATGAGAATATGGCGCGCATCCAGACGCATTTAGATAATTTTCTTACTGCTCCCGGTTTTATTCACCAAACCAGCCTAAATTTAATCGAAGAAGGATTGCTGGATGTCAGTGATGTACACCAAATGCAGCAATTCTTTTTAGATCAGGTGCAAGTCCATGGAACAATTAGCAGCATGTATTTTGGGAACCCAACCGGGGGAATTGTAGGCGCCGGGCGAGAAGGTGCGGCCGAAGATTTATATTTTTACAGTACAGAAGACTTTAAAACCGGCACATTTGATAAGTATCGTACAGATGTGGAAGGGAATAACCAGGGATTGCTCATTTCTATTCCAAATTTCGACGCTCGTACACGTCCTTGGTATACCAGCGCGCTTAATTCGGAAGATACTACCTGGAGTGATGTATATATCCTTTCTACAGAACAGGATATGGCGATTGCCGTCAGCCAGGTGGTGCACGATACGGGGGGAAATGTGTTGGGCGTACTTTCTGTGGATATTTTTCTTTCCCATTTGAGCGATTTTCTGGAGAATATTGAGATCAGCCCATCCGGGCAAAGCTTCATCCTTGACCGCTCTGGGATGTTAATTGCCTCTTCAACGGGGGAAGATCTGGTGTTGACTTCCGGGGATACCGGCAGCTTAGAAGGAAAGATTGCGTTACAAAGCGGTAATCCTGTCATTGCACAAACAGCCCAATTCTTGTTGGAGAATTTTGGCTCGTTTGACCAGGCGGAAGGGGATGAGCAGTTGACCTATAAAATAGATGGTGAGCGCCAGTTCGTGAATGTGCATCCTATGGGAAAGGCTTCTCCTGTAGATTGGATGGTTGTCGTAGTGGTGCCGGAATCGGACTTTATGGCGCATTTAGAATTCAGCAACCGCTATACGATTGGCACAATTTTCCTGACTACCATAGCTGCCGGAGTTGGAGGAATATTGCTCTCTCAGTGGATTCTTCGTCCTATTTTCCAAATCAGCGGAATCACGAAAGAACTTTCCCACGGCGATATCCGCACGGTGGTGGATGTTCCCAAAACCCGTATCAGAGAAATTCAAGACCTGGCAGATTCTTTTCAATTTATGAACATGCAGTTGAAAGAAAAAGTGAACCGGCTGGATCGTGAAATTGAGATTCGCCGTCAAACCGAAGGGGAGCTTCAGGCCGAGAAAGAATTTATTGAAACGGCTTTGAACACCCAAACAGACACATTTTTTGTGTTTGATCTTGAATCGCGCAAGGCACTTCGCTGGAATAAAGCTTTTCAAGAGACATGCGAGTATACGGACGAGGAAATTGCGGAGATCGCGCTTCCGTACAGCTACTTTAGCCGGAAAGACCAGCGTGTTTTTTATAAAGCTTTGAAAAAAGTGCTGAAAAATGGCATTGCTGTTGCAGAACTGACGATGATAACCAAAAATGGAAAGCGTATTCCATTTGAATATATTGCCGGTATGTTTAACAGTAAGGAAGAAGGCAAAAAATATTTGTTGGCAATTGGCCGTGATATTACTGCCCGCCTGGAAAATGAAGAAAAGATCAGAGCGTTGAATGATGACCTGGAACAACGCGTGGTCGAGCGGACGGCCAAACTAGAAGCAGTCAACCAAGAATTGAAATCTTTCTCTTATTCTATTTCTCACGACCTGCGCGCTCCCATCCGGGCAATTACCGGCTTTAGCGCCATCCTGGAAGAGGAATATGGCAAGTTTTTGGATGCAAGTGGGTTGGATTATCTGCACCGGGTGCAGAATGGCGCAGAAAAAATGAATCAATTGGTCGATGACCTGCTGCTGCTCTCCCGGTTGGGGAACAAAGACATTTCGCCTGAAGAAGTGAATGTGACCGAGATTAGCCGCAGGGTCTTTCAGGAGTTGATCGAGTTAGAGGGGGAGCGGAATATTGAGTTTGTTGTCCAAGAACAGATCATGATCCATGGGGATGCTGCCTTGCTGGAAGTGCTGCTTACCAACTTGGTCGACAACGCCATTAAATTTACCCGGGGGCAAGACCCGGCAGTGATTGAAGTGGGCTGCTTTCAGCGTGATGGCGAGCAGGTTTGTTTTGTGCGGGATAATGGGATTGGGTTTGATATGATCTATGCGGAAAAAATATTTTTCCCCTTCCAACGCCTGCATTCAGAAGACGAGTTTGAGGGCACCGGGATTGGCTTGGCAATTGTGCGCCGGATTGTAGCTCGCCATGGGGGCGAGATGTGGGTTGAGGCGGAACCCGGCAAAGGGGCCACGTTCTGCTTTGTCCTCCCCTAAGAGGAATAGCCAGCCAAATCTGGTTTGTTTCCCGGTGATTATTGTGACCTCACTGGCTAACAATTTCGTATAGCGGAGATTAAAATACCCTAAACTCGATCAGGTTACTTTCATTGTATAATGAATTTGAGACGGGTCTGTATGTGGACCGGTCTCGTTTTCCCGAACATTACCTTCCCTTCGCACAAAAACCCAAATACAAATAATAGAGGATGTGACAGTGATAGAACCCAAGATTCTTGCCGAATACAACTATACATTGAATCCCGTAGACCGGGGATACACCAACCGAACTTTGTACGTCAATGTGGGGGAGAATGCCGTTCAGGAGAAGCCGGTCAGCCAGGAGATGAAAGATATCTTTATTGGCGGGCGCGGTTTTGGCCTGTGGCTGCTATGGCAGGCGGTAACGGGGAAATCTAAATGGAATGATCCCGAAAATGAAATTGTGATCTCCTCCGGCCCGATTGGGGGCATCACCCAATACCCTGGCACGGGGAAATCGATCGTGGTCAGCCTTTCTCCCACCACCGAGATTGCCGTGGACAGCAACGTAGGTGGCTACTACGGCCCGTATCTCAAGTTTGCCGGTTGGGATGCGATTGAGTTGCAGGGGATTGCAGACAAAGAAGTGATTGTATTTGTCGATGGGGTTGAAGGTAAAGTGCAGATCATCGAAGCGCCGATGGAAACGGTCAATACCCATTTGCTGACCGAAGAATTGATCGAGATGTTTGCCGAAGAGGGCAAACCGAATTTGCTTTCCTCTGTGACGGCAGGTACCGGGGCAGATAATACCCTGATCGGCTGCTTGAATGTCAGCTACTACGACGTACCCCGCAAACAAATCAAGGTCAAACAGGCCGGGCGCGGCGGTACGGGCACGGTTTTCCGGCACAAGAACCTGAAAGCGTTGGTTGTGCGCATTCCCAAGATGGCTGGCAACTTGAACAACCCGGACGATATGTCTCTGTTAAATGAGACCGGCCGGCGGATGAAGAAAGAGGTCAAGGAAAATGACCCCAAACAGAACAGCATGGCAACCAAGGGCACGCCTGTGCTGGTCGAGATCATGGATGAGTTTGACCTGTTGCCCACCCATAATTTTAAATTCGGCTCGCACCCTGAGGCACACAAGATTGCCAGCACGGTGTGGGAAAGCCTGTTTGATTTGAGCGCCCCGGATGGCTGCTGGTACGGCTGTACGCTGGCTTGTGCCCACGGCTACCAACAGCTGGAACTGCAAACTGGCCCGTATAAAGGCGATCAGGTTTTTGTGGACGGCCCGGAATATGAAACCGTTGGCGGGGTGGGGTCTAACTTGGGGATATTCGATCCCCTCCAAATTTTAGAACTTACTTTTTACACCGATACCTACGGTTTGGATGTGATCTCGTACGGCACGATGACCGCCTTTTTGATGGAGTGTTATGAGAAAGGCATTTTGAATAAAGAGCGCACCGGCGGCCTGGAATTGGTGTGGGGGAACTTTGAGGCCGCGGCTGAACTGCTGCACCAATTGGGCAGCGGCACCGGCTTTGGCAAGATTGCCGGGTTGGGCATCCGCAAGATGAAAAAATATTTTGCCGAAGAATACGGCGCAGACCCGCAACTGCTGCAAGATATCGGCATGGAAGCCAAGGGGATGGAATACTCCGAGTACATTACCAAAGAGTCCCTGGCGATGCAGGGCGGCTACGGGTTGGCAAACAAAGGTGCCCAGCATGACGAAGCCTGGCTGATCTTCATGGATATGGTCTTGGGGTTGATCCCCACCTTCGAAGATAAGGCCGAGGCGCTGCATTACTTCCCCATGTTCCGCACCTGGTTTGGCCTCAACGGACTGTGCAAACTGCCCTGGAACGATGTAGAACCGACCGACAACCGCACCCGGTACAGCGGGATTGAAGCTGCCAAAGTGCCGGAGCATGTCGCTAACTATGTCAACTTGTTTGTCGGTGTCACCGGGCGAGACGATGTAAAAACGGGCGAGGATTTGATCGCCATGTCCGAAGCGGTCTATAATTTCCAGCGGGTGTTCAACCTGCGCATGGGGTATGGTCGCCGAGAGCATGATGCTATTCCTTACCGCTCGGCCGGCCCGGTAACGGTGGAAGAATATGAATCTCGCCAGGAACGCTACGACAAGCAGCTGCAAGAGCTGGTGGGGATCAAGCTGAATGGGCACAGCAGCGCGGAGAAAGTGAAACTGCTGCGGGAATACCGCGAAGATCAATACCAGAAATTGTGCGATGCAGTCTATACCCGCCGCGGCTGGACACAAGACGGCATCCCCACGGTGGAAACGCTCAAACGGCTGCACATCGATTTCCCCGAAGTGGTGGAAGTGGTGGAGCACGCCCTGGCGCAAGAACCGCAGGCAGCATAGACCGAAATAAAACAATAAGTCCCTCACCTGTGTTACGGATGAGGGACTTTTTATATCTGTAGATAGTTCAGCTCAATCGTTTAAATATCGGCAAATCCATCTAAAATGCGGGCGATGTTGCGGGCTGCGTTCTGAAAATCCTGGATGCGCATGTGTTCGTTGGGGGCATGCGTACGGTTATCCCAGTAGCCTACCCCAGGGCTGATCACCGGGATGTTGAGCGGCTTGGCAAACGCATAGACCGGCGAACTGCCGCCCACCGTCGGCCACAAAATCGTCTCTCGGCCGTACACATCTTTCGAAGTGCGGGCGTTCAATTTTACGAAGGGGTCATCCGGGTCTACCCGGGCAGGCCACATCATTCCCAGGCGGGTGACTTCAATATCTTCAAAGCCGTGTTCGATCAAATGCGCACGCAGTTTTTCTTCAATATCCAGCGGGTCTTGCCAGGCCACCAGCCGGAAATCCAATTTTGCAATCGCCTTGGCGGGCAGCACAGTTTTTGAGCCTGCTCCCTGGTAACCGGTGGTGATGGTTTCGATGTTGCAGGTGGGATTGAAGACCGATAGCCCGGCTTCTGTCCCAGTTACATTCCCCAAATAGGCGTCCAACCCGAACTGCTCCAATTCTTTGTCCAGCACATCTTGATAATTGGGATATGCTTCCACGATCTCACGGTCGCGGGCTGAGGGGGGACGGGCATCGTTGTAGAAGCCCTTGATCTGGATGCGCTCATCCTCGTCTTTGAGGCTGTTGAGCGCCCATACCAGCCGCCAGGCCGCGCTGGGCAGGCGGTGGGCATTGCCGGAGTGCGCATCCATACGCATGCTTTCCACTGAAAGCTGCACACTGAGAATGCCGCGCCGGCCGAGGAAATCGATTGGCCCTTCTCGTCCGATCCCGCCTTCTTCCCAGATAGCGCCGTGGCAGGCAAGGTAGTCTTTGTGCTCTTCCACAAATTGGGCAATGTGCGGGCCGCCCATCTCTTCTTCACCTTCAACCACAAAGATCACGCTGCACGGCAGTTCGCCGTCGTGTGCGGCGCGGGCGGCGTCCATCGCAGCCAGCCGGCCGACCAGTTCGCCTTTGTCGTCGCGTGCCCCGCGGGCGTACAGCGCGCCGTCTCGGATGGTGGGTTCAAAAGGCGGGGTTTCCCACAGTTCCAGCGGGTCTGGGGGCTGCACATCGTAATGGTTGTAGAACAGAAGGGTGCGGTCGGATTTGCCTTGCAGTGTCCCCACGATCACCGGGCTGCCGGGGGTTTCAAAAACCTGTACATCCAGGCCGTGGCTTTTCAGCACTTCTTCTACCAGCAGGGCGCATTCGGCAGTGCCTTCTTTGGTGGCAGAAATGCTGGGTTGTTTGCATAAGCGGATGGTTTCCTGGATGTATTTGTCCAGGTTGGCTTCCAGGAATTGGTCAATTTTGGCGTTTGTCTCCATGTGTGTTCCTTTCTAAGTGCCAGGAGTGGTGTCTGTATCACTTTAACATGGAACTCGTGGGAGATGGTAAAAGTTGTGGGGGTTGGCTTATGAATAGATTTAAAAATCTATCCCCCTGATTTATTGAATGGGAAGGTAAAAGCTTCCCTCAACCGCAAAACAAGATTGAGTGAGTTAAATCGGATGTGCCGATGAAAAACTAACTTTTCTGCATTTCAAGGGTGGCGTTCAGCCAGGCTTGCAGCACCTCGTCCACGGCTATTTTCTGCAGGTAATCGGGTAATTCAGTCACACTCTCGTAGCGGGCGGTGTGCAGCTGGTTCAGATTGGCCACCTTGCCTGTCGGGGGATAATCGGCATGCAAATGCAGCGGATAATTATAGCTTTCGGGCAGTGCCAACAGCTTGCTTTGGTCGTAGTGGTTGAGGATCACCCCGGATAAGATGGCCTGGTGCATGAAGATTTTATATTTGACGGCTTCATAGAAAGGACTGAAATCGGGGTGGAGATAGGTGCGGGTAAATGTCTTGCCCCAGGCGGATAACAGACCTTCTTCCGGGCGTACCACCAGGCAACCGGCGTTGACATACGGCCGGGTTTCTTCCCGGTAGCAGGTTTGCATCGGGAAGATGCGCCCTGCAGGTACCTGGCAGTGGGAATAGATCTGCTGCCAAAATGGCCCGACTACATCCGAGGTGGGAGAACCGATATTGATATGGTGTACCGGCCGGTAGGCTAACAGCTTATCCTCTTCCAGCAAAAAATCCATCGGTGGGTTGAGGATCAGTGTGTCGGGAAGCTGCCAGGCAAGCAGCTCGGTGCGGCCTTGCAAGGCTTGCTCCGCGGCGGCAGCGCCCAGGGCAACAGAGGCCAGCGGAAACTGTTTGGCGGATGTGTCCATCTCAAAAGGGAGAATGGTCGCATTCATTGCTTGCAATCGAGCGGAGATAGGCTCAGAGATTGGGGTGGTGCCGCTGGGGTACAGTACCAGTACGGGCGCACCGGCCATCGGCCCGCCAAATGCGCGTAAACTTTCTACAAATAAAACGGTTTCTCGCTCCCAGTGTGGGGTAATTAGTAAAGTGGCAAAGGTGATCTTATCCATAGTTCCCTTGGTAAAACGAATTTTATAACCTCGCGGGGCTATATTTCAGCCCACATTATAGAGCAGGGACGATTTTTTACCGTTAAGGGAAGATGAGAATTGAATCTGTCTTTTTAGATTTGATTGAAATCAAGTTATTTCAAAACTTGATACTTTGTAACATCCAGTTCTTCCGCTCTTGCGATTTCCTCATCGGTAAGAGAGGCAGGCTGTAAGGAGAGTCCCAATACTTTGGCAAAGGCTGCTTTGAAAGCCTCGGCGGCCTGATTCCAGGTCACGGTTTGCTCCAATACGTTTTCCACGGTGGTGGCTCTTTCCAACAGTCGGGCAGCCGCGGTTTCTCGCCGGGCTTCGTCTTCAAAGTGCAGCACCTGGGTGATGCGGGTTAAATCGCCAAACAGCGGCAGGGTGCCGTGCTGGAGTACGCCGTCTCTGCGGCGCGCCTGGGCGCTGCCTACCAGCTTCTTTCCGTTGGCGGTGATCTCATAATTGGAGGGGACTTCGAAACAGACCGGGTCTGTTTGCGGGCCTTTGGGAGCCAGTTCTTTGGGCAGTGCCTGTACGCTCAGCCCCAGCAGGTTGAGGGCTTCCAGAATCGCTTCGGACAGGCGGCGGTAGCTGGTGAGGATGTCGCCTGCCAGGATGGGGTGGGCTACCGGCCCACACACTGAGTAGGTCAGTTCATCAGTATGCAGGATGGCGCGCCCACCGGTGGGGCGGCGCACCATTTCCCAGCCGTTGGCTTGCAAACGGGCGGTATCTGCATCTTCAAGCGGCTGCGCATAGCCAAGAGAGAGGCAAGCCGGTTCCCACGAATACAAACGGAGTGTGGGAGGGACATCCCCGCGGGCGCTTGCTTCTAAGATAGCTTCATCCACGGCCATGTTCCAGGCGCCGCGGGCCGGCGGGGTTTCAATCACCCGCCAAAGGGTGGTATCGGTTTCAATGTTAGGCATATTATTCTAAGATTTCTTGTAGTTGTTGGGCTGCTTGTTCGATCTTTGCGTCAGCAAAAGGTATCAGCGGCGGTTTTACCGGCCAGAGTGGGAAGTCGTGCATCTTGGTCAGCAGGGCTTTCAGCGAAGCGGGGAAGGGGGACAGGGCGTCCATCACCTGCCGGGCATCGTCTACTTTTTGCTGTACTTCAGGCAGCTGTTTACCTTGTTGGTAGGCGTCGTATATCTCGCGCAGTAAGGGAGAGACCAGGTTTGCCAAAGCGGTGATGCTGCCGGCCCCGCCGGATTGCAGCGCAGGGGTGAGCAGGCGGTCGTTACCTACCAGAATGGCTGCGTCGGGCAGCTGGGCGGCAACGGTTTGCGTATTACCCAAATCACCGGAGGAATCTTTGATCCCGCCAAACTGGGCGGGGAAGTCGGCAGCCAGGCGGGAAAGCAGGCTGGGGGTCAGGGCAACGCCAGATACCTGGGGGATGTGATACCCCATCAGGTGCTTGTCCGCCGGAATGCTTGCTTCGATCACTTGCTTGAACCATTGGTATAAACCTTCTTCTGCCGCGGTGCGGAAATAGTAGGGTGGCAGTACCACTACGGCATCGTAGCCAAGGTCGAAGACGGTTTTATTCAGTTGGATGGTCTCTTGCAGGCTGGGGGTGCCGGTGCCGGCCATCAGCACAAAGTCGGGGTATTCTTCCCAAATGCGGGCGGCACCGCGGTAAATATCGGCGCGTTCCCGCGGGCTAAAGCTGGGGCCTTCGCCGGTGGTGCCCAAGATCAGCGCGCCATGACAGCCGCGTTGGGCATAAAACGATAATAATTGGGGCAATGCCTCCAGGTCGGGGGCGAGTTCTTTGGTAAGTGGGGTGACAGCGGCGACAAATACGCCGTTCAATCTTGAAGTTGCTTTCATAACGTCCTCATCATGTGCGCATAAATTTACAATAATTTTATTCCATAATCTAACACAAATTGGTAATTCTTTGCTAGAATTACCATCCCGGCATAAATTTAAAGGTTCCGGGATTGAAATAAGTAGATAAAAATATCTATCTGAACCTTATTTCCCAGCATTGCTGATATCAATTTCGAACAAGGAGCAACCACAATTCAATGAGTGTCCCTTCCTGGGTACAAGATGCAGTTTTTTACCAGATTTTTCCAGACCGTTTTTATAACGGTGATTTAACCCTAGATTCAGCCAACAATCAGCCTTGGGATTCCCCGCCCACCGTTCGTGGGTTCAAAGGCGGTGATCTCAAAGGGATCATCCAGAAGTTTGATTACCTGCTAGACCTGGGGGTCAACGCTATTTACCTCAACCCGATCTTTTCTTCCACCGCCAACCATCGCTACCATACCAATGACTATTTCAAGATCGACCGTACTTTGGGTACGCTGGAAGATTTTAAGAATCTGTTGAGTGTGGCGCACCAGAACAACATGCACGTGATCATTGATGGCGTTTTCAACCACAGCGGGCGCGGCTTTTTTGCCTTTACCGATGTGCTCGATAACGGCGGCGAATCGCGCTATAAAGATTGGTATTTTATCAACGGCTTCCCACTGGATGCTTTCGGGGATGGCAAGGCCACCCGCTATAAAGCCTGGTGGGATATTAAAGACTTACCCAAGCTGAATACCAATAACCATGAAGTACGCGCTTACCTGATGAAGGTAGCCGGCTACTGGATTGAGCAGGGGGTAGATGGTTGGCGTTTGGATGTCCCGGCTGAGATTGATGACGATTCTTTTTGGGCCGAGTTCCGCCGGGTGGTGAAAATGGCCAACCCAAATGCCTACACTGTGGGCGAAATTTGGGACGGCAACCCGCGTTGGGTGGGGGATGCGCACTTTGATGGGCTGATGCACTATCCCTTACGCGATGCGATCACCGACCTGTTAGAAGGCAAAATGAATGCCAAAGCTTTTGCCGACCGCATGGAAAGCTTTTTGACCATGTATGACCGCGAGAATGTGTATGCCATGTATCTGCCTTTAGGTTCGCACGATACCCGCCGTCTGGTCAACAAAATGAACGGTGACCTGAATAAAGTGCGGTTGGCTTTTATGCTCCAGTTTGCCAATCCGGGCGCCCCGGCAATTTATTATGGCGACGAGATTGGACTGCCCGGCGAAAAAGATCCAGACAACCGCAGGGCCTTCCCCTGGCATAATGAAGGACAGTGGAACCACGACCTGCGCAAATATGTGCAGAAATTAATTGCCGTGCGTAAGCAGCACGCCGCCTTACGCCGGGGTGACCTGGTGCGTGTGTATGTGAGTGAGGATGAAAAAGCCTATGCCTTTGCCCGCCGCCTGGGTGAAGATCAAGTCTTGGTGGTGATCAATCCGACCGGCGAGGCGCGCACGGTGACCGTACCGATGGATGCACTTGGCTGGCAGTCCGGTACCGTGGTGCAAGACCTGATCTCCGGTACGCGGCAAAATGTGAGCGAAAATGGCTTAACCTTTGAACTGGCGCCGTGGGGAAGCGCAATGACCGGTACTTTTGTGGAGTATTAATAATGAAATGTGTCTATTGTGAACGCAGCAGTGATGAAATCCCCGTGATCTTGTTTGAATACAAAGGACAGCAGCACGGTGTGTGCAGCAACCATCTGCCTTTGCTCCTGCACAAGCCGGAGATGTTTGAAGGCAAACTGCCGGAAGTGGGGCAGTGGGGCGAACCCGCCGAACACCACGACTAGGTTAGTATAGTGAAATAATAAAAGCCGGAGAAATCCGGCTTTTTATCTTTAAGGGTCGTTGATGTAAGTGCAGTATCATCCCAGGGCGGATAAAGATATCTCGCGGTACTCCTTGGGTGTGTACCCAGACCATTTCTTGAAAGCTTTGCGGAACACACTTGGTTCGGAATAGCCTAATAGATAGGTGATCTCTTCCACAGTATAGTTTTCTTTCAAGTATTTTTTCGCCAGGTTCTCTCGGATTTCCATCAACAGATCGCTGAATACCACGCCCTCGTCTTTCAGACGGTTTTGCAATGTGCGCACACTCATCGCCAATTCCTTTGCCACCCGGCGGATGGTTAATTTTTCATCATCCAGGTTGGCGAGGATGATGCGGGTGACATCCTTGATCGTTTCTTGCTGGTAATCCATCTTGGCGATAAATTCCTGGGCGTAGTTTTCAAAGTAGGCCATCAAACCGGGATTGGCAAATAAGACGGGCGTAAATGCCAGCCTGATGTCCAGCGTGATCGAAGTTTCTGGCTGGTCAAACAGCACCGGGCATTGAAAAATGCGCTCGTATTCTTCGGTGGATTCAGGGGCAGAATGAGAGAAGGTAATTTCCAGCGGGTTCAAGGGTTCGCCGGTCAGGTTGCGCATCATGCGCACACTGCTGGAAAGGGTGGATTCAAAACAGTGGCGGGACATTTGCGGGGCATGCGGCGGGGTGGAGAGAATGGATTTTACTTTGTTGAGCTTGATTTGGTTTTCACCCCGGATCAGCGTGCCGATAATGCGGTAATAGCGGGCAGATTTTTGGAAGGCTTCCCCCAAATTCTTGCAGTTCATCATCAAATATCCCAGGATCGACCAACTACCGGCTTCGGCAAACTCGCCCATGTGCAAACCAAAATAGGGGTCTTCGGTGTAGTCGGCGGCCTCATCCTGAATGGTGAGATATGTCTCGATGGGGATATATTCATCGGGAGATTTGGTGATGGCCGGGTCGACCCCGATGGAAGTCAGAAAAGCATCCATATCGACAGAGAGCGAATCAAGGTACAAAAACAGTTGTTTTAGCACGGTGATCGAAACCATGATGTCGGTAGGGGACTGCGCAGCATCCATAGGCGTATGATAACTTAATTTGCACGAAAAATCATCAAGCCTGCAGGAAAAGTCATAGACCCTTTCGCACCTTACCTTTATCATACCTATAGAATAATGGTTGCAGGTATTACCTGCACAAAGGAGATATACGGAATATGTCTGTCAAACACATGAAGAATTTGTTTCAAATCGGCTGGGTATCTGCGATTGCTCAGCTGGTGGTGATTGTGGGCGGGATTATCGTGATGGCCGGGTTAGGTTCTAAGCCGGACAGCGCAGCGGAGTTCTACGCGGTGTATCAAACCAGCCCCATCCAAATGGTGCTGCGAGGCGATGTTTATAACCTGATCTTGATCGGTTTATATCTGGGGACTTTCCCGGCTTTGTATATTGCCCTGCGCCGCATCAACCCGGTGGCCTCTGCTTTTGCTACCTTGTTTACCATCGTGACCGTGGTGCTTTGCTTTGCCACCGAGCCGACTTTCTCGCTGCTCCATCTGGCGGAGAAATTTGCAGCCGCCGGTAGTGAAGCGGCACGTGCCCAACTGCTGGCAGCCGGAGAGGCAGTGATTGCAACTGATATGTGGAACTCGTCTGCCGCGTACATGTCAGGTATCTTGCTGCAAGGTGCCGGGGTTATCATATCGGTAGTGATGCTGCGCAGTCCGCATTTCAGCAAGCTCACGGCGTATTCTGGTTTACTGGCAAATGGGATTGATTTGTTCCAGCATGTCGTGCATCCCTTCTGGCCGCAGGTCGGAGAAGTGTTGGGGATGGTCTTTGGATTATTTTATGTGGTCTGGTTTGTGATGCTGGCTCGAGACTTTGTCAGACTGGCAAAACAGCCCGCCGCCCTGGTAGAGGTAAGCGCGTAATGGAAAAAATCTTGATTGTGTATGCCAGCCGGACAGGCTCAACAGCCCAAACGGCAGAATTTATCGGTCGCCAGTTGGTGCAAAAAGGGTTACAGACGGAAGTGCTGCCGGTGGCAGAAGTAGATGATCTTACCCCGTATCGGGCGGTGATCGTGGGAAGTGCGGTGCAGGCGCAGCAGTGGCTGCCGGAAGCGATGCAGTTCGTACGCCAGCATCAAACCGAGCTGCGGCAAAAACCCTTTGCCATGTTCAGCCTGTGCATGACTCTGGCAATGAAAAATGGAGAGAATTACAGGCAGTCTGTGTTGGCGTGGCTTGACCCGGTGCGCAGATTGGTACCCCGGGTCAGCGAGGGATTGTTCCCCGGTGTGCTGGAAGTCAGCAAGGTGCCCTCTTTTTCGGAGCGGCTCAAATTCCGGATCAGCGTTTTGACCGGCGTGTGGACCGAAGGGGACCACCGTGATTGGGATGAAATTAATGCCTGGGTGGATGAATTGTACCCACAGTTGTAAATAAGATATTTCTCCATCTGTAGGTGCAGCAGTGGGGAGATGAGGTAGAGAAGTATATTTATCATCTGGGAAGTGGACAAACCCATCTTCCCAGATGGCGTTTAAACGAACGACATTTAAATTTGCAGATAGGAGCGGGGCTTGTGCCGCTCCTATCTGCAAAAGGATCAAGTTCGGGAAAAGTGAGGTGAATGCGGTAAAATCGTAGTGTGAGTGGGTTGCATATTAGCAATGTCGGAGGGCGTGATGGAAAAGTTGAGAACCTGGCTGCCAATCATTCTCGTTGTAGCTGGATTTGGGCTGATCTATGTAGGAACGGAGCTATCCGTTCCGTTATTAATTCATGTAGGATTACTGCCAATTGGGGGAGGTTTGTTCCTCTTTGGGTGGGATGCAATCCAAAAGCGGCGCAGCAGCTACACCGGCGGCGAGCAAGACGCTTCCCAAACCGAAACCTATTTCGGGCTGGCTGCTGTGATGGACGGCATCGTGCTGGTGCTGCTGGGCATTGCTGTTTTCGTTCTGGGCGTGATCTTGATCGTTGGGTTAGGGGAGTACGTTCTGGAAAAAGTACAGGAACGCCCCGGATCACTGATGGTCTTTGTGAGCGCCTTATTGATCGCGACCAGCATCACCTGGGTGCTTGGCTCTCAAGAATCGAGGGAAGGGTGGGCGCTGGTTGGCAGCCTGCCAAAACGAATTGCGGGGGTCATCTTTTTCATTCTTGGCGTCACCTTGGGGACATTGGCTTTAATTGAAATGGTTTCTCCCCAGGGGTTCGACCAGATTCTAAAGCTGTTTGCAGGCTGGTTGGGGATTTCTTGATTCTGTGACTGATAATACCCAGCCAAATTTCCCCATTGGGTCTATTTGACCCTCTCCGCCATCTCCGCACGCCGGCGCAGGTGTTCTCGTCCGCCGATGTCGAAGCCTACCGTCATCTTGAGCGCATCCTGGCTGCATGTGCTGATGCAGGTCTGGCATAGACTGCATTCTGTGGAAAGCACGCGGGTGCCTTCGTGGGTGTAGTCCGCAATCTTGATGTCCATCGGACACATCTGCTCGCAGGCTTTGCAGTCGGTGCATTTGCTTTCGCTGCCCTCAATTTTCAGCAGGGAGAAACGGCTGGTCACTTTCAGTACTGTGCTGACCGGGCACAGGTATTTACAAAAAGCGCGGTTGTCCTTCAGCGCATAGGCCAGCCCAATCCCGGCGGCATAGTACAGCAAGTTGCCAACCACAAACCATGCAATTCCGCTGATACCCACGACACCATCCCGGTAGCCAAAGGCAAACACCAGCACGCTCACGGTGAGGATGCTTAGCCCGGCGTGTAGATAGCGCATCCATTCATATTGACGCGGCAGGCGGCCCTGGCTGCGCTGGAAGGGGAGCAGGTCGAGTACCATTACCGTCCAGCAAGCCCAACCGCACCATAAACGCCCAAACAGCAGCGGCCCAACCACTTTGGCGATCAAATAGTGCCATACGGCCGCCTGTGCTACCCCGGTCATCAGGCCAAACAGCATCCCTTCAAATTGGATATTCTCTTGCCCCATCAGGGCGACGAAAACGATCAGCATGATCCCTACCAGGGTGAGGGCTACTTTTCTGCCGATCGGTTTTTTCTTTTTAGGCAGCATATTATATAAACCTAACCCGCCGCCCACTGCCGTGCCAATGTAGCCGAATAAGATCAGCGATTGGATGTAGCCGCTGGTCTGCCACATGGCGATTGCCAGCGCCCAAAAAACCACCAGGATCATGGCAGGGAAAGCCAATGCTTTGAAGGAGAAATTGATTTTGTTTGTCTGCATGACAGCCTCTTTATTATATAATGCGTCACTAATTGACATATCGTCATTATTGATTTTATAATAAGATCAGATAAATACGGAGTCAAGCAGCTCACCACCCCAAATTTATGCCCGTGTCATTACTGAACAGGAGTACAGTATTGGAAAACCAAAAACAGAACCGTTTTGAGCGCCGCAAGCAGCGCACCCACCAAGCGCTAAAAGATGCCGCGTTAGATTTGGTGTTGGAAAAAGGGTATGATGCCGTCACTATTCAAGATATTGTTGACCGCGCCGACTACGGACGGGGCACCTTCTACATCCACTTTAACGATAAAGAGGAAGTGGTCTGGGAGATCATTATGGATGGATTGGCGCAGGCCAATCGGGAGGGCGATCAGCGTTATGTGGAAGGGCAGTATCCCCCCGGATACCTCGGTTATCTGATCACGTTTGAACATGCCAGCCGTCACCAAGACCTATACCGTCTGATGATGGGCAGCCAGGGTTCGGCGCTGCTTTCGCACCGCGTGGCGCAGGTCTTGGCCGGGCAGATTGAGGAGTCGATTCGCAGCGGCGGGTATCAACCCAATCCACACGTGCCGCCCGATGTGATGGCGCAAACGATTGTGGGTGCCTTGGTGCGTTTGGTGTTGTGGTGGTTGGAAACCCCCAATGAGTACAGCCCGCGGCAAATGGCCGATATGCTGTGGGCGGTGGTGCATAAAGAGCCATTAACAGCCCAATAAAATGGACGAAATCACATAAATATTATATGAATTTCGCTCTACACCACTTTTCAGCAAGATAAATATATGGTATAAGAAGGGTACAGTGAGATACCCTACTGTGCACGAGCTTGTGGCTAAAAGGTCCTGAGCCAACACTTGAAAAAAGGGACCCACATTCGCGATTGCAATGCGATAGGCTGCCGCAAGGTTTGCCAAGGCAGAGCGTCGGAGCGGGCCCCATCCTGCGTATGCAGGTTCATGACTCGGCCACACACGGCATGGTGGGGTATTTCCATTTTTATTGAGTAGTGAGAGGGTATCAGATTTCATCAAAAAACTACTATGCTAAATAAACGACCAGGATACTGCAATATTCAAGGCGAATACTGTTTATCGAGTGAGCTGGAATAAAGTGGATCAACGTAAACGCGTAACCTATCTGATTTTTAGTATGGCGGTTGTCGCGTATTTGGTTGCACAGACTACTACAATTCTTTTATATCGGGCGGCAATAAATACTCAACGTGCCAGGCTTACAGAAGCAGCCCAAAGCCAGGCGCGGATGATCGAGACTCTGGTGAAAGATAAAGTTGACCGGGGTCTTCCACTAGAAAAAGCAAAAGCAGAAGTTATTCAATTATTTATAGAAAGCCATACACTCTACCAACAGTCCGCGCAGACGGGAGAGTTTACTTTAGCCTATCTCGATGGGGATCAAATTGTGTTCCTGATGAGCCATCAGCGCACGGGGGATCGGGTACCTGATCCCGTCCCGCTTGATTCGGACCTGGCTGAACCCCAGCGCCGGGCATTGGCAGGCGAGTCGGGTACTGTGATCGCCTTAGATTACAGCGGCAGGCGTGTGTTGGGGGCGTATGAACCCCTGGTAGGGTTAGATATGGGGGTGGTGGCAAAAGTGGACATGTCCGAAATCCTCACCCCGTTCCTGAATGCTTCTTTATACTCACTGATCGCTCTAATAATCGGAGTGACAGCAGGGGCGTTTTCGTTTATAAAGATTACCCGCCCGATGATCGACAACTTAGAACAATCTCTGGAGACGGCAACCCAGGCACAACGCTCTATGCGCGAGTATCAGGAATCGTTGAAAGCAATGACCCACCGCTTGATCTATATTCAGGAAGAAGAACGCAACCGGGTCTCAAAAGATTTCCATGACGTTTCCGGTCAGGTGCTGTCTGCGCTGAAAATTTATATCAATATCCTGGGTAAAAAAGTTGCTTATCAAAATCCGCAATTGGTAGGGGATGTGGACAAGATCAGAGAATATGTGGATATGGTGACAGAGCAGTTGCGCATTCAGGCGACGGCCTTGCGTCCCACAGAGATCGAGATTGCCGGTTTGTCTATTGCAGTAGGTAATTTGTGTGAGACCATTGGGGGAAAATATGAAGGCGAGATCAACTTCCAGACAGAAGAGATTCCCCCGATTGATGATACGGCGTCTATCTTCTTGTACCGGGTGGTGCAAGAAGCACTTAAAAATATCATCCGGCATGCCAACGCATCCAAGATCGATGTGTCCATCGCACAGAAAAACGGATCGTTATTGATCACGATCCAAGATGATGGAAAGGGCTTTTCGGTAGAGAATACCCTCACCAAACCCACCAGCCTGGGGCTGATGGGCATGGTTGAACGTATGGTATCTGTTGGGGGTACTTTGGAGATTGTCTCTGTTCCCGGTGATGGGACACAGATTACCGCGATATATCCGCTGCCGGAACTCCCTGAGACGGATTGACCTAAGATTCCTATTCGAACTTATTAAATGTCTTCGCTGTGCAGGCGATCGGGGGCCAGATAGATCAACGGCAGGCTGACCACGGTAACGGCGTATTTCACGATCAGGTTAAAGAGAAATATTTGCCACACCACCGACCAGGGCAGCACAAATCCAAATGCGCCCACAGCAAAGATGATGTTATCGACGGGGACACTGACACTGTTCGAGAGCAGTACGCGCGCCCATTGGTAGCGGGTGGTAATGCGGGTGACAAACAGGTGGTAAATCTCGGTATCGATCAATTCGCTGACCACTTCGGCCAGGATTGAGGCAACCACAATGCGCCAGACAGGTGCCAGGATGGCGGAAAACTCGGCTTGCAGCCCCCAGGAGGGGTCTCCGGGTACGCTGGCCGCCCACATCAGGTACAAAGCCATCAGTAGGTTGATCGCACCGGCCGCCAGGATCAGCACGCGGGTGTTGCGTTTACCCAGAATCTTGTGCACCACATCGCGCAAGGTAAAGGTGATCGGGTAGATGAAGGTGCCCATGTCCACGGACAGGCCGGCAACGACACCTATTTTGAGGCTGGCAATATCAGACAGCATTTGGGCGCCAATGTAAGCCGCAACAACTAAGACGGCCAGGCGCGGTACAACCATTCCCCCGTTTTTTTGTTCTATGTGTTCCATAAAAAAGGGTGCTCCTTTGTTTTGATAAGGCGGGAACTACGACCGCCAGACAGGGTATTCCCTGAAAATTGCACGGGATTATAACACAAGCAAAATAATTTTGCGTATAATAAACGGTATGAATAAATTCGAGCAGATGTTGATCAGTGTCCGTTTTGTGGGGTTAATGCCGACCTTACAAACTTTATTATATTCAAGATACCGCGACCGGGTGGATGGGAAGTTTAAATCCTCTCTGGTTACTGCATCGACCACCGCGATCACACCAACGAAAATCGAAGACGTTAAAACTTTTCATAACGGCGCGGTATTTTCATTTAACGATGACCTTACTTTGGAAGTAGCCTTCCTCTCCAAGAAAATGGTGCGGATCACCTGGCAGCCAGGTGCACTACCGATGTATGGCGCGACAGGAGATGCCACGATTGCTTTGCAGGTAGAACTGAAGGAGCAAGACCACGGCTGGCATATGACGGCTGGCGGCTTGCAGGTCTTTATCGGGCAAGACGGGCGTCTCAGCTACATTTCCAACGGTGAGTTGATCCGGGTGGACCAACCGCCTGTCTTCCGCGACCCGGCCTGGACACATCAGGCAAAATTAAGTGATGACGCTCGTATCTATGGAATGGGGGAACGCACCTACCTAAACTTACGACCCGGCACCTACCGCCAGTGGAACCAAGACCCCGGTGGGAGCTACGGGCCCGGCACCGATCCGTTGTATGTCACTATTCCGCTGTTTTACTGCCAGCAGGAACTGGGCGGCTACATGGCCTTTTACGAGAACAGCTTTGAGAGTGAGGCCAGCTTTGATGATTCGGCCACCTTCGAATTTACCGGTGGTGCTTTGCGCCTGTATATCATTGAAGGGGATTTGCCAAAAACGCTGGAAGAATATTCTCGCCTGACCGGGCGCGCACCCATGCCGCCGCAATGGTCTTTGGGGTTCCACCAATGCCGGTGGGGATACCCCAACGCGGATAAAATTCGCGAGGTGGTCGCTGGATTCAAAGAAAACGAGATGCCCCTGGACGTTTTCCATTTGGATATTGATTATATGGATGGCTACCGTGTATTCACCAATGACCCGGAGCGTTACCCTGATATGCAGCAGTTGACCGGTGAATTGGAAGCGGATGGGATCAAGACGGTGGTGATCTTAGACCCTGGGGTAAAGATTGACCCTCAATACGGCGTTTCTGCGACCGGGCTGAACCAGGATGTGTTCGTCAAACTGCCGGATGGCAGCCCGATGCGCGGCCTGGTATGGCCGGGGTGGGTTCATTTCCCCGACTTTACCAACCCACAAACCCGATTGTGGTGGGGCAGCTATTACCGGCGGTTTGTAGAGGATGGCGTAGATGGCTTCTGGCACGATATGAACGAACCGGCCTGCTTCTCCGCTTTTGGCGAGAATACTTTCCCGCGGGCTGCCCAACATGTGATGGAAGGGCGCGGCGGCTCGCATCAAGAAGCCCACAATATTTACGGCCTAGAAATGGATCATGCCGGGTTTGCCGCCCTGCGCAAAATGGGCAACAATCGCCGCCCGTGGCTGCTGACCCGCTCAGGGTGGGCAGGCGTGCAGCGCTATGCCTGGAAATGGACAGGTGACACGGAAAGCTCCTGGGATGCCCTGAAAATGACCATCGCCACAGTGCTTGGCTTGGGGATCAGCGGAATTCCTTATGCCGGTTCGGACATCGGCGGTTTCTCCGGCGACCCGGATGCGGAGTTATATACCCGCTGGTTCCAGATGAGCGCCTTCATGGCTTTCTTCCGTAACCATGCGGCCAATGCCACCAAACCGCGCGAACCGTGGGTGTACGGTGAACCGACCACATCTATCTTGCGCAATATGCTCCTGGTGCGCAAACGCTTCATTCCTTATCTTTATACCCTCACGCGGGACGCCCATCAATCTGGCGCGCCGCTGGCACGTCCGGTATTCTGGAAAACCCCGGAAGATGCCAGCCTGTGGGATGTGGATGATGAATTCCTGCTTGGAGAGAACGTGTTGGTTGCCCCGGTCACACAGCCAGGTGCAGACCGGCGAACGGTAACCTTGCCGCAGGGTGGTTGGTACAATTTCTGGACAGAGGATTATTATGGCGGCAGCCAGCAGGTGACCGTGGCCGCGCCTTTGGAGATCATCCCGGTGTTCATCCGGGAGGGCAGCTTGCTGCCATTGCAGGAAAGCGACGGCCTGACCTTACACCTTTACCTGTCTGCTGAAGACGGCAGTGTGACTTCTTCGCTCTACCAGGATGCAGGGGATGGCTATGGTGCATCCCGGCAGGATAAGTTCACGGTAGAACGCCAGGGTGCCCAACTGACCCTCACATGGTCGCGGGAAGGAAGCTATCCGCTGCCGGAAACTGTCGCTGTGCAGCTGCACGGCGGGCAGGTTGCCGCCGCCAAAGTGGATGGCGAAAGCCAGGAATGGCCCGAAAAAAGTGTAAGGGTTGCACCTTTCGAAAAATTAGAAATTGAGTTACAATCGAATTAACTAGCAGAGGGTAATAGAAAACATCAAAATTTCTCCAAATTCGTGCTTGCATTTGTCGGCTAGTGCTGATATAATGCTAACTTGGCTTTTTTGTATTAATTGCATTCAACGCGCCTATACAAAATCGTTACAGACTGGCAGACGGCACAGTCTGAGAAGTGAAATTGATGTTATTTAAGAAGTTTCCCAGGAGAGAACATAAATGGTAGATATGTCACCGGTCAAATCGTATTCTCGGATCAATGTAAATCTCCCCCTCCCTAATCTGATTGAAGTCCAACTAGATTCCTTTGAACGGCTCAAAGCTGAAGGTTTAGCCGACCTGTTCCACGAGGTTTCTCCGATTGAATCTTACAACGGCGGGATGCGGCTTTATTTCCCCAGCTATACCCCAGAGGCAGAGCAGTGGGATTTGACCTACTGGTTTGATGAGCCTAAATATTCGGTAGATGAGTGTATTGATCGAGACCTGACCTACGCCCGCCCGCTGTATGTCAACGTATTGCTGGCTGGCCCAGAAATTCCTGAGCCGATTAAACAAGAAATTTTCCTCGGCGACTTTCCCGATATGACCCCCAAGGGTACCTTCATTATTAATGGTACCGAGCGTGTGGTCGTCTCTCAGCTGATCCGTTCCCCTGGCGCTTATTTCGAAGCCCCGCGAGACCGTTCCACCGGCCGTATTCAGGCAACTGCAAAGTTGATCCCTGATCGGGGTGCCTGGATGGAGTTTGAGACCCGCAAAGCCGATTATCTGACTCTGAAATTCAACCGAAAACGCACCATGCCGGTCACCATCTTCTTGCGTGCCCTGGCCGTGATCAATGATGGTACGGAAAATCCGCCGATCGTAAATGGCTCTGATGAAGAGCTGATCGCTTTATTTGAAGATATCGACACCAACCCCGAAAGAATGTACATTGCTTCTTCCATCCGGCAGGAACCGGATTGGGAAGTGGATGGCAAGTACTCTATTTCCGAACAGGCGTTGATCGAATTCTTCAAACGGATGCGACCTGGCGACCCGGCCACCTTGGAAAATGCGCGCGAGTTCTTGGAAACGCAGTTGTTTGACCAGCGCCACTATGACCTGGAAAAGGTCGGCCGCTACAAACTGAACCAGCGTTTAGACCTGGACAGCAAAGTAAGCCTTTCCCGCCGCACAATCACCCAGTGGGACTTTATCCAACTGGTGCGCCGCATGATCTTAATTAACAATGAAGTCATCACCCCTGATGATATTGACCACCTGGGCAACCGCCGCATCAAAACAGTAGGCGAGTTGATCCAGAACAAACTCCGCATCGGCTTGCGCCGTATGGAGCGCGTGATCAAAGAGCGTATGTCCATCCGTGACCAGGAGCAGCTTGCCCCGGTGACGTTGATCAACATCCGCCCGGTGGTTGCCGCCCTGCGTGAGTTCTTTGGTTCCAGCCAGTTGTCCCAGTTCATGGAACAGACCAACCCGCTTTCGGAGCTGAAACACAAACGTACCGTTTCGGCCCTTGGACCTGGCGGTTTGCGCCGTGAACGTGCCGGGTTTGATGTGCGTGACGTGCACCACTCCCACTACGGACGCATTTGCCCGATTGAAACGCCTGAAGGCCCGAACATTGGTTTGATCGGCCGTTTGGCTTCGTTTGCCAAAGTGAACGAATATGGTTTCATCGAGACCCCTTACCGGGAAGTGATCAAATCCCTCAGCCCCAAGGACAAACGTCTGGTAGGGCGCAAGCTGCGTGAAGATGTGGTGGACCCCGACACCGAGAAGGTGATTGCTAAAGAAGGCGCCCGCGTGGACGCTGACCTGGCAAAAGAGATCGCAAAACTAAAGATTGGCGAGGTATTGGTAGTGCCATTCGTTTCAGAAGAAATGGTTTACCTGTCTGCCAACTTTGAAGATAAATACTATATCGTGCAGGCCAGTACGCCTTTGGACGAACATAACGAATTTGTCCGGCCGCGTATGTCCAGCCGCTACAAATCAGACTTCCAATTCTCCGATCCGACCGAAATCGACTTTATGGATGTAGCGCCCCACCAGTTGGTTGGGATCAGCGCCGCATTGATCCCCTTCCTGGAGCACGACGACGCAAACCGTGCTTTGATGGGTTCAAACATGATGTCGCAGGCCGTGCCGTTGATCCGTCCTGAAGTGCCGTTGGTTTCCACCGGTGTGGAATCCTTCGCCGCACTTGATTCTGGACAGGTGGTGCAGGCCGAGTTTGATGGCGAAGTTGTTTCCGTCACCGGTAAAGAGATCACCATCCGCAGCACAGAAGGAGACCGTGAAGAAAAAACCTACATGCTGCGTAAATACCAGCGTTCTAACCAGAACACCTGCATTGACCAGCGCCCGGCGGTTGTCAAAGGCCAGCGCGTCAAGAAAGGTGATGTGATCGCCGATTCTTCTTCCACCCAAGGTGGGAACCTGGCGCTCGGCCAGAACCCGGTGATTGCATTTGTATCCTGGGAAGGTGGTAACTTCGAGGATGCGATCCTGCTTTCCGAACGTATGGTGCAGGAAGACCGCTTCACCTCCGTGCATATTGAAAAGCACGAAGTGGAAGCCCGCGATACAAAATTAGGCCCGGAAGAAATCACCCGCGATATCCCCAATGTTGGTGAGGACTCGATCAAAGACTTGGACGAGACCGGTATCATCCGCATTGGCGCCGAAGTTGGCCCTGGCGACATCCTGGTTGGTAAGATCACCCCCAAAGGTGAAAAAGAACTGACCCCGGAAGAACGCTTGCTGCGTGCCATCTTTGGTGAAAAATCCCGTGATGTGAAAGACACTTCCTTGCGCATGCCGCATGGTGAACGTGGGAAAGTGGTCGATGTACAGGTTTTCTCCCGCGATGACGATATCGACCTTTCCGCCGGTGTAGAGACCATGGTGCGTGTGGCTGTTGCCCAGCGCCGTAAACTGACCGCTGGCGATAAAATGGCCGGCCGCCACGGGAACAAAGGTGTGGTTTCCAAAGTAGTGCCGGTAGAAGATATGCCCTTCCTGGATGATGGTACCCCGGTAGACATCATCTTGAATCCCTTGGGTGTGTCCAGCCGTATGAACATCGGCCAGGTATTGGAAGTGCATTTGGGTTGGGCTGCCCGCAGCCTGGGCTTTAGAGCTGTTGTGCCCGTCTTTGATGGCGCCAACGAGAGCGAAATTGAAGCCGAACTCGCCCGTGCATGGATGATTGACCAGGCCTGGCGCGAAACTACTGAAAAGGCTTGGGCCTGGCTGGAAGAAGCTGACCCGGACTATGACCCCGAAATATTCCAGGACGATGACGAAGTGCGCGCACTTTATATGGAAGCATGGCTGGGCGAACAGGGCTACGATGTATACCGCATGAAGAGCGACCGCAACTATGCCCGCCACTCCGTGCTAAAAGAATGGCTGCGCGACCGCGGCTACGATCCGGCAAAGATTTTGGACTTTGAAGAATACACTGTCTCCCCCGACAAACGTGCCGACCAGGGCCAGCGGGCTACGGATGCCTGTCTGGAGATTTACCTGGAGAATCATGGCTATGATTCGGAAGGTTTGAAAGGCAAAGAGCTGTTTACCCTTGCATTTGGTAAATCCTACGAGACCGGCAAACCGCTGCCGTTGTTCGGCAAGCAGGTTTTGCGTGACGGCAAAACCGGTAAAGCCTATGACAGCCCGGTGACCGTTGGCGTGATGACCATGCTCAAACTCCACCACCTTGTGGAAGACAAAGTGCATGCTCGCTCCACCGGCCCATACAGCCTCGTGACCCAGCAGCCGTTGGGCGGTAAAGCACAGTTCGGCGGCCAGCGCTTCGGTGAGATGGAAGTGTGGGCGTTGGAAGCATACGGCGCAGCTTACACCTTGCAGGAAATGCTCACGGTCAAATCCGATGATGTGATCGGCCGTGTGAAGACCTACGAAGCGATTGTCAAAGGCGAACCGATTGAAGAACCGGGTATCCCGGCTTCCTTCAAGGTGTTGGTCAAAGAACTGCAAAGCCTTGGCTTGGCGGTGGAAGCAGTCACCGATACCGGTGTGATCCGCTTCGGCAAGGAAGAGGACCGCGCACGTGTGCCGCAGCTGGAAACCGGCTTGCTTGGCCTGGGTGGCTAGTTCCTTCAATAAACGAATTACAAAATGATGCACACAGGCGGTGGATAAATTCCACCGCCTGTTTTTTAAAGCTTTGGGGTGTGCGATTTCGCTTCGCGAATTCGTCGAACATCACTATGTCCCGGCGGAGAGTATGAAAACATAAGAAGAAATTTAATATGGGCTGGCTGCGGAAACAATCCGGCAATGCGCTGCGCATAGACAAATCATCTATTGAAGATAGAATCAATCACTTGCAGGACAAGCTGGTGGCTTTTGCCATCCAGGTGGAAGATCGTAAGCAGGGGAAACCCATTAAACCGGAAACACCGCCGGTTAAAGCCTCTAATAATGAAGGAATGCTGCCTCCAGAGAGGGAATCTACCCCAATAAGTTCAACTCGCTAAGAAGGTAAAGATACTTCCCGCATAAAAGAGCGGCCATCAAAACCGATAGCCTTATCTGGGGTAGTTCAAATACTCCGTAAATTGCTCGGTTGGGCAAAAGGGAGTGGGGCACTTCTCATTTTGATTATGTGATCGAAGAAACTGCGGAGAATGTAGAACTTACCGTCCAAGCTGGCGATTGGGGAAACCTATGCCGTGCAGCTGTTTTTTGCAAAAGGCAAACTGCTGGTGTCTATTAATGGAAATGAGATCGCTTATTATGAGGGGCTTCAGACACCGGGGGAAGTTAATCTGATCGGGATTACCGCGCAAAACAGCGTACGGGCAAAATTGGATTATATTTCTTTTTGGGTTTTGGACGATTCTGCGGTACAATAGTCCGCCACAAGAATTGGGAGCAATCCAGGTTGATGCCAGACCCGCGCACCGGCCTAAATCTTCTTGGATTAGCCGTAAAATTCCTTGACGGTATAACTTAAAAATGTTATCATCTACCTTCGTGGCTATGCTTTAATAACCAATCATGGGTATAACACCCTGTATATTAAAAGCAGCAATCGAATCGAGGCCATCATGCACGAGCGATGGCCTTGGTGTTTGGATAGAGTAACAAAGAAACGTAATCATCATCCATTAACTGGAGGCGAAAGTGCCAACAATTAATCAGTTGGTCCG
This sequence comes from Anaerolineales bacterium, assembly GCA_963675375.2. Classification (GTDB taxonomy): domain Bacteria; phylum Chloroflexota; class Anaerolineae; order Anaerolineales; family UBA11579; genus UBA11579. Next base: position 2,099,539 of record OY776212.2, read on the forward strand.
CAAGGGCCGCAAAACTAAAAAGAAGAAAAGTAAAGCCCCAGCACTGCAATATGTGTTTAACACCTACAAGCAGAAGCGTATTCGGCAGCCGAAAGGCGCCCCGCAGAAGCGTGGTGTGTGCACAGTAGTGCGTACCATGACCCCTAAAAAACCAAACTCCGCCCTTCGGAAAATCGCTCGTGTGCGTCTTTCCAATGGCTTGGAAGTGACTGCCTACATCCCTGGTGAAGGCCACACTTTGCAAGAGCACTCGGTGGTGTTGGTACGTGGTGGTCGTGTAAAAGATTTGCCTGGTGTGCGTTATCACATTGTTCGTGGAACTTTGGACAGCACCGGCGTGAATGACCGCAAGCAAGGTCGTTCGAAGTACGGCGCAAAGCGCCCGAAAAATTAGTAGCTAGAGTTTGGAGAGAGTCGGATGCCTCGAAGATATCGACCTGATAAACGAGTTGCCGAACCGGATGCCCGCTATGGCGACCGGCAGGTGCAATCCTTCATCAATCGTGTGATGAAGAGTGGTAAGAAAAGCACAGCAGCAGCAATTGTATATGATGCTTTTGATTTGATTGAGCAGCGTGCAGGAAAACCCGGACTGGAAGTCTTTAAGGCTGCCATGAAGGAAATTTCCCCTGTGATGGAAGTTCGCCCGCGTCGTGTGGGTGGGGCAACCTACCAGGTACCGATGGAAGTAGACCCCCATCGGCAGTTTGCGCTGGCTACCCGGTGGCTGTTGGCTGCCGTGCGCGGCCGTTCTGGTCAGTCTTTTTCAGAAAAACTTGCTGCGGAGCTGATGGAAGCTGCCAATGGGCAGGGTTCAGCAGTTCGTAAAAAAGAAGAAACCCATCGTATGGCAGAAGCCAACCGGGCATTCTCCCATTACCGGGTGTAATTGTTCTTTAAAAAAATATCTATTATTAATTGGTTGTAGGTCTTAAATTATGGCGAACGAGAATCAAGAATTACCCCTGAGTAAACACCGGAATATCGGTATCATTGCACATATTGATGCCGGGAAGACCACAACCACCGAACGGATTCTGTTCTATACAGGTCGTACACACCGCATTGGTTCCGTGGATGACGGCACAACCGTCACCGACTGGATGGAGCAGGAACGCGAACGAGGCATTACAATCGTCTCGGCGGCCGTGACAGCGGATTGGAGGGGGTACCGGATCAATATTATTGATACCCCCGGACATATCGACTTCACGGCAGAAGTGCAGCGTTCTTTGCGTGTGTTGGATGGCGGCATTGTGGTATTTGATGCTGTTCAAGGCGTTGAGCCTCAAAGTGAGACTGTATGGCGCCAGGCAGACCGCTACAAAGTGCCGCGAATCTGCTTCATTAATAAGATGGACCGCACCGGCGCATCCTTCCAGCGAGCGATTGACTCGATCCAGGAACGCCTGGGTGCTAACCCGATCCCTGTCCAGCTTCCCATTGGGAACGAAGCAGACTTTCAGGGTGTGGTTGACCTCTTTACTGAAGAAGCAATCGTATGGCACGACAGCACTGGCTCTGCCCCAGAAGTCACCGAAATACCGGCAGACCTCAAGGCCCAGGTTGAACAAGCCAGAGAACAGATGATTGAATCGATTGCCGAGTTGGACGATGATCTCACCGTCAAGTACCTTGAAGGTGAAAAGATCAGTGCCGAGGAAATGCGCAAAGTACTGCGCAAGGCAATTATCGAGAATAAAGCAACCGCAGTCTACTGCGGTTCTTCCTTGAAGAATAAAGGCGTGCAGCCGGTCGTCGATGGTGTCATCGACTTCCTGCCTTCTCCGCTGGATATTCCTCCGGTAAAGGGTACTCACCCGAAGACCGATGAGGAAATCGAGCGAGGACCGGACGAGAATGAACCGATGTGCGCATTGGTCTTTAAAATTGTTACCGACCCCTATGTAGGCCGTTTGGCTTATTTCCGAGTGTATTCTGGCTCTATCTCCTCCAGTTCTGCGGTGTTCAATTCTTCTAAGCGCAGCCGAGAACGTATTGGCCGCTTGATTAGAATGTATGCAGACCGCCGAGAAGAAGTGGATGAAATCAAGGCCGGAGACATCGGCGCAGTTTTGGGGCTCAAAAACACCTTCACCGGGGACACCCTTTGTAACGAAGGGCAGCAAATTATCCTGGAAAGCATTTCCTTCCCGGATCCGGTGATCACAATTGCAATTGAGCCCAAGACAACCGCCGACCAGGACAGAATGGCAGAAGCCCTTCGGCGCCTGGCGGAAGAAGACCCCACCTTCCAGGTGAAGTCTGACGAAGATACCGGACAGACCGTCATCTCTGGGATGGGTGAGCTGCACCTTGAAATTTTAGTAGACCGGATGCTGCGCGAGTTTAAAGTGCAGGCCAATGTTGGCCGGCCGCGCGTGGCTTATCGTGAGACCATCACCCGCCCGGTGGAAAAAATCGATTACCGTTATGTGAAGCAAACGGGTGGGCGCGGCCAATATGGCCATGTAACTCTGGAGATGGAGCCTTCTAAACCAGGAAGCGGCATTACCTTTGAGAACGCGATTTATGGTGGTGCCATTCCCCGGGAGTATATCCCGGCGGTTGAGAAAGGTGTTATGGAAGCAGCCGGTGGTGGTGTGATTGCCGGATATCCAGTTGTGGATATCAAAGTCACATTGACCGATGGTTCCTTCCATGAAGTTGACTCTAGTGAAATGGCATTCAAACTTGCCGGTTCACTGGCCTTCCGAGAAGGCTTGCAGCGAGGGCGTTCAACCCTGCTGGAACCGGTGATGAAAGTAGAAGTAGTAGTGCCGGAAGAGTATCTGGGTGATGTGGTTGGGCAGTTGAACTCCCGTCGCGGCGAAGTACAGGGCATGGATATGCGCCCTGGAAACGCTCAAGCGATCCGGGCGATGGTTCCCCTGGCAGAAATGTTTGGGTATGCCACCGAACTGCGCTCCGCAACCCAAGGTCGAGGCGCTTTTACAATGGAATTTGACCATTATTCACGGATATCGGAAAAAGATATCGAAAAGAGACGGTAATCATTACCAAACGTTATTAAAACCACTGATTTGATGAGGTATCAAGGAGTATTCATATATGGCAAAGGAAAAATTTGATCGAAGTAAGCCGCACCTGAACGTGGGCACAATGGGACACATTGACCACGGGAAGACCACGCTGACGGCGGCGATCACCAAAGTGGCAGCCATGGGTGGCCACGGAGATTTTCGTGCATTCGACACGATTGACAATGCCCCGGAAGAGCGCGAGCGCGGTATCACGATCAACATTTCGCACGTTGAATATGAGACCGCCAACCGTCACTATGCCCACGTGGACATGCCGGGACACCGTGACTACATCAAGAACATGATCACCGGTGCTGCCCAGGTAGACGGTGCGATCTTGGTAGTAGCAGCCCCCGACGGGGCCATGCCGCAGACACGTGAACACGTGTTGTTGGCCAAGCAGGTGGAAGTGCCGAGCATCGTGGTGTACTTGAACAAAGTAGACATGATGGACGACGAAGAACTGCTGGAGCTGGTGGAGCTGGAACTGCGTGAGCTGTTGGACGAATATGGCTTCCCCGGAGACGAGACCCCGATCGTACGTGGGTCTGCCTTGGCCGCACTGGAAAGCGAAAGCACAGACGTGAACGCCCCGGAATACGAGAGCATCGTAGAACTGCTGCGGGTAGTTGACGAATATATTCCTGAGCCGGAACGAGAGACTGACAAACCGTTCATGATGTCGATCGAAGACGTGTTCTCGATCAAAGGTCGCGGCACCGTGGTGACCGGGCGTATCGAGCGCGGCACGGTAAAACTGAACGACCAGGTAGACATCGTAGGTTTGCAGGATTCGATCCCCAGCACAGTTGTGACCGGGATTGAGATGTTCCACAAACAGCTGGACATGGGTATGGCTGGCGACAACGCCGGTTTGCTGCTGCGCGGGATCAACCGAGATGATGTAGAACGTGGGATGGTGTTGGCCAAACCGGGTTCGATCACCCCGCACAAGAAGTTCATGAGCGAAGTATACGTATTGAGGAAAGACGAGGGTGGGCGTCACAATTCCTTCTTCACCGGATACCGGCCGCAGTTCTACATCCGGACGTTGGATGTGACGGGTGAGATCACCTTGCCGGAAGGCGTAGAGATGGTGATGCCTGGTGACCGAGTGAACCTGCAAGTAGAGTTGATCACACCGGTAGCATTGGAACAAGGCTCCAGCTTCGCTATTCGCGAAGGCGGCCTGACCGTTGGCGCTGGCGTGATTACCGAGATATTGGACTAGGATATGGCTGTTAAACAGAAAATTCGCATCCGTCTCAAGGCATTCGATCATCGAGTGTTGGACCAATCCGCTAAGCGGATTGTGGAAACAGCAGAACGCACTGGCGCACGTGTGGTTGGCCCGGTACCATTGCCCACCAAACGAGAACGTTTCACCGTTCGCCGTTCCACCTTTATTGATAAAGATTCTCACGAACATTTCGAGATTCGCACCCACAATCGTTTGATCGACGTTTTGGACCCGGACTCAAAGACCATCGATATGCTCATGCGTCTGAACCTTCCGGCCGGCGTAGATATTGAAATAAAGATTTAACAAGTTATAATGTGATGGACACCTCCCCCTAGGTAGAGGTGATCATAAAATACGGCAGTGTAAGAGCCTGCCTGCCCGGAAGCCTAAAAAATACATTTGCTTTCGGGCGGCATGCTGACTGCGCTGCTAGGGATGATGAAGCCCAGCCCGGCTTACAGTCCCTGAAAAATCTATTTAGACTAGGAGCACAATTGAGATGTTAAAAGGGCTTATTGGCAAGAAAATCGGCATGACCCAGATTTTCGATGAGGAAGGCACTGCTGTGCCGATCACTCTTATCGAAGCTGGGCCTTGCTATGTCACCCAGATACGGACTGCGCAGAATGACCGCTACAACGCCGTACAATTGGGATTTGAAGAGACCAAGCCCTCACGTCTTACCGGAGGCCAGTTGGGACACTTGAAAACCACAAGTGCACCACCGCTCCGGTATTTGCGTGAGTTCCGGGTAAAGGAAAACGACCTGGCATTAGGCGATAAGGTCACAGTAGAAGTTTTTGAGGTCGGCGACCATGTAGATGTGGTTGGCGTGAGCAAAGGTAAAGGCTTTGCCGGTGCCATGAAACGCCACAACTTCAAAGGCGGCCCCATCACCCACGGTCAATCAGACCGACAGAGATCGGTTGGTTCCATCGGTGCCACCTCCGGTACGGCGCGTGTTTTCAAAGGAAAACGCATGCCGGGCAGGATGGGCAACGAGCGCGTGACCTCCCAGAATCTGAAAGTTGCGCTGATTGACGAAGAGCGGAACCTGATCGGTGTTCGCGGTGCTGTCCCTGGATCTAAAGGCGGCCTAGTAATGATTAAGGAGGCGCGCAAGCAGTAGTTGCACTTTGTGTAATTGCTCAGCGAGATAAACGATGAAAGTAGATGTTTACACTCTTCAGGGAAAGAAAACCAGTGAACAGGCTGAACTGCCTGCCGATGTCTTTGAAGCGCCCGTCAATGTAGACCTGATGCACCAGGCTTTTACCCGCCAGATGGCAAATGCCCGCCGCGGCACCCACAGCACCAAAGGGCGCAGCGAAGTAAGCGGTGGCGGCAAGAAACCCTGGCGCCAAAAAGGTACCGGCCGGGCACGCCAAGGCTCTACCCGAGCAGCTCAGTGGGTTGGCGGTGGTAAGGTCTTTACCCCCAAACCACGCAGCTACGAAAAAGACATGCCTAAGAAAATGCGTCAGGCAGCCCTGCGCTCCGCACTCTCAGCCAAAGCTGCCGAGTCGGAAATTGTGGTGGTAGATGAGTTGAAGCTCAGTGCCCCCAAGACCAAAGAAATGTATGCCGCCCTCACCAAGTTGGTGGGCGAAAGCACAACAGCCTTGATCTTGGTACCGGCCCAGGGCGAAAACGAAGAACTTATTCACCGTGCCACCCGCAATTTGCCAAACGCAAAAACACTCCTTACCAGCTATCTCAATGTTCGAGATTTGCTTGGTTACGAGAAAGTGATTATGCCGATTGAGGCGATTGAGATCATCTCGAGCCATCTGGGTAAGAAAGGTGAGTGAGAGAGAGGTACATAATGGATAAGAATATTTACAACGTCCTCAAACGACCGATCATCACTGAGAAGTCTAACTATCAGAACACCAAGCTCAACCAGGTGGCTTTTGAAGTAGACCTCAATGCAACCAAACCGATGATCCGAGAAGCTGTTGAGTTGATTTTTAACGTTGAAGTCATCAATGTGAATGTGATGGTGATGCCTGCCAAGAAGAAAATGGCCGGTGTCAGCCGCCGACTTGTAAACCGCAGAAAACCTTACAAGAAAGCCGTGATCACATTAGCAGCTGACGATTCAATCGATATATTTGAAGGTGTTTACTAATGGCTGTCAAAAAATATAAACCAACATCCCCTGGCCGCCGAGATATGACCAGCTACACCTTCGAGGAAATTACAAAAACAACCCCGGAGAAATCGCTGGTAAAGATCAACCGCAAACGGGCCGGCCGCAACAACTATGGCCGTATTACCGTCCGTCATCGCGGAGGCGGCAGCAAACGTAAAACACGTATTGTGGATTTCAAGCGTGAGAAGCACGGCATCCCTGCCAAAGTTGCTTCCATTGAATACGATCCCAATCGTACTGCCCGCTTAGCCTTACTGCACTATGCAGATGGCGAAAAACGATACATTATCGCCCCCTTGGGTGTGCGCGTAGGCGACGAAGTAGTCTCTGGCCCGGATGCAGAAATCCGCCCCGGAAACTCGCTGCCGATTTCGAACATTCCCACCGGTACGATGATCCATAACATTGAGATGAAGGAAGGCAAAGGCGGCCAGATGGTGCGCTCTGCCGGAGGCGCTGCCCAATTGGTAGCTAAAGAAGGCGATTTTGCTCAAATTCGCCTGCCCTCCACCGAAGTTCGCATGGTGCGCCAGAATTGCTATGCCACCATCGGGCAGATCGGCAATGTCGATCACGGTAACATCAAGTTGGGTAAAGCCGGCCGAAAGCGCAACAAGGGTATTCGCCCCTCCGTCCGCGGCTCTGCGATGTCCCCGCGCGACCATCCACATGGTGGTGGTGAAGGGCGTTCCCCAATTGGTATGCCCAGCCCGAAATCTCCCTGGGGTAAGAAGACCCTGGGTAAACGTACCCGTCGGAATAAAACCACGGATAAGTACATTGTCCGCCGGCGCCGCAAGAAACGCAAGAAGAATTAGGATTAGGAGTGTGAAATATGGGACGCTCACTTAAAAAAGGACCATTCATCGAGCCCAAACTGTTACACCGAATTGAGATGATGAATGACAAAAATGAGAAAAAAGTAGTACGCACCTGGAGCCGGGCGAGCACAATCTTTCCCCAGATGGTGGGGCATACGATTGCTGTGCACGACGGCCGCCGCCATGTGCCGATTTACGTGACTGAAAACATGGTCGGGCACCGGTTGGGCGAATTTGCACCCACCCGCACGTTCCGCGGCCATGTGCAAGAAAAGAAGAGAAAGTAGCAGATCATGGAAAACGAATACCGTGCTGTTGTAAAAGATCTGTCTGTCTCTGCGCAGAAAGCGCGCCTGGTAGTAGACCTGGTGCGCGGCAAAGATGTGTTGGAGGCACTGAACACTTTACAGTTTGTGCCCAACAAAACTGCCAAACCAGTATATAAACTTGTGCGATCTGCCATGCTGAATGCCGAGGAAAACTTCGGGGTATCCCGAACCAACCTGTACGTGCATAAGATTTTTGCAGACGAAGGCCGTACTCTGAAGCGCGGTCGCTTTGGTGGACGTGGGCGTTATAAACCGCGCCTGCGCCGCTATTCGCATATCACTGTTATCTTGCGTGAGCGAGATGAGAACTAAGCTAGGAGTAAAGTATGGGTCGTAAAGTTAATCCGATAGGCTTTCGTCTTGGCGTGAATAAGACCTGGGAAGGGCGTTGGTATGCTGAAGGTCAGGAATACACTGACCAGCTCCACCAGGATTTTGCAGTCCGCAAATTAGTGCGGGAACTCACCCCCCGTGCTGGTGTATCTCGTATTGAGATTGAACGTTTCCCCGGAAACGTGCGCATCTTTCTTCACACCTCTAAACCCGGTGTGGTGATTGGTCGCAAAGGTGAGAATGTAAAACAACTCCGCAAAGAGCTAGAAGCGCTGGTAGGGAAGAAAATTGATCTCCAGATCAAAGAGATCAAAGACCCCGATCTGGATGCTTACCTTGTGGCAGAGAATATTGCCGAGCAATTAGAACGCCGCATCAGCTACCGCCGGGCCATGCGCCGGGCGCTGCAGCAGATCATGCGTGCGGGTGCTGAAGGTGCCAAGATTGAAGTTGCCGGGCGCGTAGGCGGTTCGGATATGGCCCGCCGGGTATGGCTGCGTGAAGGCCGTGTGCCTCTGCATACCCTGCGTGCTGATATTGACTACGCTGTTTCGAAAGCGGTCACCACATACAGTGTGATCGGCATCAAGGTGTGGATCTATAAAGGTGAAGTCCTCCCAGAAGTGGAAGACGAGCTTGAAAACACCGAAGGTGTGTACGTCAGCGAGTAAGCCTGGCGCAGCGAAAGAAATCATTAAGAGGTAGAACTTATGTTAATGCCAAAAAGAGTAAAGTACCGCAAGCAGATGCGCGGTCGCATGAGAGGCAAAGCCTCACGAGGCGCCGAAGTGCACTTTGGTGAATTTGGCCTGCAAGCGTTAGAGCCGGGGTGGATTTCCGCCCGCCAGCTCGAAGCTGCCCGCCGTGCCATTGTGCGTGCTGCCCGTCGTCGTGGTAAGGTTTGGATCCGGGTCTTCCCCGACAAACCGATCACCCAACGTGCCGCCGAAACCCGTATGGGTAAAGGTAAAGGCAACGTGGAATTCTGGGCCGCAGTGATCAAACCTGGCCGCATCTTGTTTGAAGTTGGTGGTATGCCGGAAGACATCGCTCGCGAAGCGCTGACCCGTGCACGCTACAAATTGTCTATCAAGACGAAAATCGTCTCCGCATATGAACGGGCAGGGAGTCAATGATGAAAGCAGCAGAAATTCGTGAAATGTCTACTGAAGACATTCTTACAGAAATTGACGATAACCGCGAAGCATTGATGCGCTTGCGCTTTCAACTGACCACCGGCGAGTTGACCGATCACAACCAGATTCGGACCGCCCGCCGCAATATCTCCCGAATGCTCACCATCTTGCGTGAACGCGAACAAGAAGAAGATAAGGAAGGTGAAGCATGAACACACGGCGAAGATTAACGGGTGTGGTTGTGGGCAACAAAATGGATAAGACCGTGGTGGTAGAAATCACCCGGACATATCGTCACCCCTTGTACCACAAGGTTGTTTCCAGCAGCAAACGCTTGAAAGCTCACGACGAGCTGGATTGCAATGTTGGTGATGAGGTTATGATTGTTGAGAGCAAACCGATCTCTAAGACCAAACGCTGGGTAGTAGAAGAGATTGTCAAACGCGATGAGCGTGCGGCAGGTTTAGCGGAGGCATAGAGCGATGATTCAACAAGAAACACGTCTCAAAGTAGCCGATAACACAGGCGCCCGCGAACTGCTGGTGATCAAAGTGTTGGGCGGCTCTGTGCGCCGGTGGGGGCACATTGGTGATGTGGTGGTAGCAACCGTAAAAACTGCAACCCCACAAGGCTCTGTAAAGAAAAGTGATGTAGTCAAGGCTGTAATTGTGCGCACTTCGAAAGAATGGCGCCGTGATGATGGCTCCTACATTCGCTTTGACGATAATGCGGCCGTGATCTTGGATACGGATGGCAAAAACCCGAAAGGGACCCGCATTTTTGGCCCGGTTGCCCGCGAACTGCGCGAGCTTGGCTACATGAGAATCGTCTCATTGGCCCCGGAAGTACTCTAGCCATCTGTAACAATAAAGATTAAAAGGTGAAGTATGAGTGCAAAAGTAAAAATTAGAAAAGGCGATACTGTCCAGATCATCACCGGCCCCCGCGACGACAAGGGGAAGCGCGGTGAGGTGATTCGGGTAATGCCGGACGAAGGGCGCATTGTCGTGCAAGGGATTAACATCCGCAAAAAGCACCAGCGCCAGTTCCAAGCAGAAGGGCGCACGATGAGCCCTGGCATTATTGAATTTGAAGGCTCCATGGATATCTCCAATGTGATGCTGGTCTGCCCGCAATGCAGCGAACCCACCCGGGTTGGCATCCGCAGAGATGAAAATGGCCTGCCGTATCGCGTCTGCCGCTCTTGCGGTAAAGATATTGATTAGGTGGAGTAAATCATGGCGATGCGATTAAAGGAAAAATATCAAAATGAAGTTGTTGCTGGGCTAAAAGAAACCCTCAACATCGATAATGTAATGCAAGTGCCGCGCGTGCAAAAGATTGTTCTCAACATCGGCTTAGGCGAAGCAATGGAAAACGCGAAAGCCTTAGATGCTGCTGTAGAAGACCTGACCAAGATCACCGGCCAAAAACCAGTGATCACCAAAGCCCGCAAGTCAATTGCAAACTTCAAATTACGTGAAGGCCGTTCTATCGGCACCAAGGTGACCCTGCGCGGCGAGCGCATGTGGTCGTTCTTGGATCGTCTGATGAATGTGGCGCTTCCTCGTATGCGTGACTTCAGAGGTGTGGACCCCGACTCATTTGATGGCCGCGGCAACTACACCATGGGTTTTCACGAGCAGTTGATCTTCCCTGAGATTGATTACGATGAGATCGATAAAGTGCGTGGGTTTGAAGTAACGATTGTAACAAGTGCTGACAATGATCAAGCAGGTCGAGAACTCCTCAGGATGCTCGGCATGCCATTCGCAGTTGAAGGATAAGAGATATGGCTAAAAAATCTATGATTGTTCGTGAATCTAGGAGAAAATATGCTGTCCGTGTGCGCAACCGCTGTAGAGTATGCGGCCGTCCGCGTGGGTATATGCGCCGGTTTGGTTTATGCCGGATTTGCTTTAGAGAGTACGCTCTCGAAGGCAAAATTCCTGGTGTCACGAAGTCATCCTGGTAGTAGGAGCGAGACATGACAGTTAGTGATCCAATTGCCGATATGTTGACCCGTATTCGCAACGGCATCATCGCCGGGCACACGCAGGTAGCTTTGCCCAGCTCAAAGATGAAGCTTTCGATTGCGGAAATCCTTAAAGAAGAAGGTTTCATTGAGGATTTTGAAGAAGTACAAGGCAGTAAGTCCTTTGAGAAGGTATTACGCTTACGCCTAAAGTACGTAGGCGAACGCCGCACCCGCCGCTCGGTTATCACCGGGTTAGAGCGAATCAGCCGGCCTGGGTGCCGCATCTATACCAAGAAAGAAAAAATCCCGTGGATTCTCTCTGGTCTTGGTATAGCCATTTTGTCCACCCCTAAAGGCATCATGACCGGGCAGCGTGCCCGCCAAATTGGTGTAGGTGGTGAAGTGCTCTGTAAGGTTTGGTAGTGATTTTTCACACCACAGCCTGCAAGAGGATAAATATGGAGGTTGTTTTAAATGTCTAGAGTAGGACGCTTACCAATTGAAGTGCCTGCTGGCGTAGATGTGGAGATCAAAGGTGCCCACGTACGCGTCAAAGGCCCGAAAGGCGAGATGTCCCATATCTTCCCCCCGGTGATTAAGATCACCAAAGAAGATGGGCAGATCGTAGTTGAACGCAATTCTGACCAGAAATTCCACCGCTCTATGCACGGCACTGCCCGTGCGGTGATTTTCAACATGGTGGAAGGCGTGAGCAAAGGGTTTGAAAAGATCCTGGAAATTCAGGGTGTTGGCTACCGTGCTGAAATGAGCGGCAAAAACCTCGTTTTAGCGCTTGGTTATTCACATCCGATTGAAATTACCCCGCCTGATGGCATCTCTTTTGAGGTGTTGGATCGCAACAATGTGATCAAAGTATCTGGTTATAACAAACAGGTAATCGGGCAAACAGCTGCTGATATTCGTGCGCTGCGGCCGGTAGAGCCATATAAAGGCAAAGGCATCCGCTATCGTGGTGAATATGTACGCCGCAAAGCTGGTAAAGCTGGTAAGGTATAAAGAGGTAAATTATGGCTAGGTTTAATCGAAGAAAAGCACGTATTAGACGCCATGAGCGAGTGCGGAAACACATTCAGGGCTCTCCTGAACGACCGCGTTTGGCGGTATTCCGCAGCTTGAGTGAAATCTACGCCCAGGTGATCGATGATCAGGCAGGTGCCACATTGGTATCCGCTTCTACCATCGACAATGCCTTACGCGCAGAGATGGATGGCAAAACTAAAACTGAACAAGCTCGCCTGGTAGGCGAAGCCGTGGCTGAACGCGCCAAAGAAAAAGGTGTGACCCAAGTGGTATTTGACCGTGGTGGTTTCCAATACATCGGGCGAGTCAAGGCCTTGGCCGATGGCGCCCGCAAAGGCGGCCTGGAGTTCTAACGCAGGAGAATCTAATGAGCGAATATTCCGGACCTGAATTTGAAAAAGAGATCGAAGAACGCACGGTAGATATTACCCGTGTAGCGAAAGTGGTCAAAGGTGGTCGCCGCTTCGGCTTCCGTGTCACCGTTGTGGTGGGCGATAAAGCTGGGCAAGTTGGGTTTGGTGTTGGCAAAGCCAATACCGTGCCAGATGCGATCCGCAAAGCCACTGATCGTGCTAAAAAAGACATGCACCGCGTCAATTTGTACAAAGGCACCATCCCGCACGCAGTTGTGGGCAAGGTGGCTGGCGCTAAAGTGATTTTGAAGCCTGCATCCCCCGGAACCGGGCTGATTGCTGGTGGTGGTGTGCGTGCTGTATTGCAGTCTGTGGGTGTCCAAGACATTCTTACCAAGTCTCAGGGCAGTGCCAACATCCTGAATGTGGTGCAAGCCACTATGGATGCGCTGGACCAACTGAAGTCTTTGGAAGATACAGCCAAAATGCGCGGTAAATCTGTGAAAGAGTTACTGCCTTTCTGGGAGCGTAAACGTGGCTAAGAAGAAAAAACTTAAAATCACGTTGGTGAAAAGCCCGATTGGCTATACCAAACGCCAAAAAGGTACCGTAAGTGCTTTGGGCTTTCGGAAATTAAATCAAACTGTTGAACAAGAAGACACTCCGGTGATCCGCGGCATGATTGCCAAGATCAGTCACCTGGTTGTTGTGGAAGAGTAGAGGTTTGTCGGATGAAACTACACGACTTAAAACCGAATGAAGGAAAAAAGAAAGACCGGACTCGCGTAGCCCGTGGTACTGGTGGTCATGGCGGCAAAACCGCTGGCCGTGGTACCAAAGGTTATGGCGCACGTGCCGGCAGCGGCGGTAAGCTGTATTTCCAAGGTGGTAACCTGCCTATGTTCAGGCGCTTACCTTACAAGCGCGGCTTTACCCCGCCTTTCCAAGTTGAATTTAACGAGATCAATCTCGACCAGTTGGTAGATTTTAAAGCCAATGCAGAGATCACTCCAGAAAGCCTGGACGAAGCTCGCCTGATCCGCAAACCGGGTAAACCGGTAGTGGTGTTGGGCCGCGGCGATGTGAGCAAAGCCTACAAAGTGCGCGTACATCGTGTTTCTAAAGGTGCCCGTGAGAAGATCGAAGCTGCTGGCGGCAGCATTGAGTTGATCGAAGCTGAGTAGTACCCAAGGAGAAGATAGATGAAACGTGCAGGCTGGCGGTATTTATGGACTGCTCCTGATATCCGCAGGAAACTATTGATCACATTGGCATTGCTGGTGCTGTATCGCTTTGTTGCCCAAATCCGGGTGCCTGGCGTAGATACAGCCGCACTCTCTGCCGTCATGGGCGGCTCTGGTGCAGCAGCCAATTTCCTGAACATGGTGAACCTGATCTCAGGTGGTACCTTGCGGCAGTTCTCCATCCTTGGGATGGGTGTATACCCCTACATTACTGCCCAAATCGTCCTTCAACTGTTAGTGCCGATCATTCCTGCCTGGCAGGCTCGCATGGAAGATGACCCCCGCGAAGGCCGTAAGTGGATGGAAAAACGCACTTACCAGCTTGCGATCTTAATGGGTGCTCTGACTGCTTTTGGGCAGATTCAAGTGGTTTCCAACTTGGGTGGTGTCGACATCATCCCCAGCTTTGGTTTTGGGGCAGGCGCAAATGTGCTTCGCTCGATCACCATCATCGTTTCGATGACAGCGGGTACGATGTTTGCCATCTGGTTGGGTGAGTTGATCTCCGAGCATGGTATCCGCGGCCAGGGTCTTTCCCTGTTGATTTTCGCCGGTATCATTGCCCAGCTGCCTTCAACCTACATTTCCATTTGGAATGCCCCGACCACCTATGGCTTAGACCCCAGCATTCGCTGGATTGGTATTATCTCCATCTTGCTGATTACGATCCTGACCATTTTTGTAATCGTCTTCGTACAGCAAGGCCGCCGGAACGTCCCCGTGATGTACCCCGGCCGCCGGATGGGGAACCGCATGTCTATGCCGGTGAAAGGCACCTTGCCTTTGCAGGTAAACATGGCGGGCATGATCCCGTTGATCTTTGCCAACGCACTGTTACAGATCCCTGGTCTGATCGGTGGGTTGTTGATCAACTCGGAAACTGCTTGGCTGGCCAGTATGGGCTCATGGATGTCCACCAATATTACCGTTTCGAGCGGTTGGTATTGGCTGATCGACTTTTTCTTTGTGGTTGGGTTTGCCTTCTTCTACACCGATGTGCTGTTCTCCCAGCAGAACTACGGCGAGAACCTCAAGCGCTCCGGTGCACAGATCCCCGGTGTTAGCCGTGGGGCACCCACCCAACGCTATCTCACCCGTGTGCTGCGGCGCATCACTTTCCCCGGCGCATTGTTCCTGGGCGTGATCGCAGTGCTGCCTTTCTTGGTCACACTGTTGATCCCCGGACTTGCTCAGATTGGTGGTGGTGGGTCCTTCCTGATCAACTCCTCCGGTCTGCTGATTGTTGTCGGTGTGGTACGAGATACCTTCTTCAATATTGAAGCTGAGTTGAAAGTCCACGGCTATGATGAATCGCTGTTGGTGAAATAGGACAAAGGAAGAAACAATGTCGGTCTATCTCGTGATGTTGGGCGCCCCCGGCGCAGGGAAAGGCACGCAAGCCTCAAGCTTGAGCAAAAACTTGGGCCTGCCGCATGTCTCCTCTGGAGACCTCTTCCGAGAGAACATTAAAAATGAGACCAAACTAGGCAAACTGGCAGCCAGCTACATGAACAAAGGTGAACTGGTGCCAGATGATGTGACGATTTCAATGGTAAAGGACCGCCTCTCACGACCGGACTGTGAGAAGGGCGCCATCTTAGATGGTTTCCCGCGTACTGCGGCCCAGGCAGAATCTTTAGACGCAATGCTGTTTGGTATGGGGCGCAAGCTTACAAAAGTGCCTTATATCAAAGTGCCTGAAGAGGAACTGGTAGAGCGGCTGACTGGCCGGTGGGTTTGCCCCGAATGCGGCAAAATCTACCACGTCAAGTTTAATCCGCCCGCCCAACCTGGCGTTTGCGATACAGATGGCGCGACCTTGTACCAGCGAGACGATGACAAGCCAGAAACGGTTAAAAACCGGATTCAGGTTTATATGGAACAAACGGCACCCCTTATCCGCTACTATGAGGAGACGGGTGTGCTGGTAGAAATAGACGGCAACCAGCCGATAGAAGATGTCCACCAGGCATTGTTGGCCGTGCTGCCCACAGTAGAGTAATCGAATGTGGAGAGAACTTTAAAATGATGATGGCTTGGGAACGAAACGTTGTACTGAAAAGTGCCGAAGAGTTAGAGATAATGCGGAAAGCAGGCCGGATCAATGCCCAGGCGTTGATGGCGGTTCGAGATGCGATCCAACCGGGTGTGACCACCCACGTGCTAGACAGCATTGCAGAATCTGTGATCCGCGATCACGGTGCCATCCCTGCATTTCTCAACTACCCTGGCCCCACGCCGTACCCGGCTACGATCAACTCATGCATCAATGAAGAAATGGTGCACGGTATTCCTGGCCCGCGGGTGATCAAAGAAGGAGACCTGGTCTCCATCGACTGCGGTACTACGTACCAGGGATTTGTCGCCGACTCGGCTTTTTCGATTGGTGTGGGCGAGGTGACCGAAGAAGTGACCCAGCTGCTGAATGTGACCAACAAAGCCTTGGAGATCGGCATCAGTAAAATGATCGTCGGTAACCGTGTTGGCGATGTGTCGGCTGCTATTCAGGAGTATGTGGAAAGCTTTGGTTACCACGTGCCGCGTGAATATACCGGACATGGTGTTGGCCGAAAAATGCACGAAGGCCCGCAGGTTCCCAACTGGGGGCTGGCAGGCAGCGGCATGATCCTTCGGGAAGGGATGACAATTGCCCTGGAACCGATGGTGTTGATCGGTACACACCGCACAAAAGTAGGAAAAGACCAGTGGGCTGTAAGCTCGTTGGATGGTTCGCTGACCGCACATGCCGAGCATACTGTGGCTGTGACCAAAGCTGGACCGCAAATCTTTACAAAATTGGAATAATAAACCTGGACGAATTGCCAAAGAACGAGTAAAATGAATTGTTTTTGGCTTGTAATAAAAGGAGCAAAACCATGAAGGTATCATCTTCAGTTCGTAAAAGATGTTCAAGATGCAAGTTTGTACGCCGCAAAGGTCGGTTGTACGTGATTTGTGATGACCCAAAACATAAGCAGAGACAAGGTTAGTAGAGGAAGATTATGGCTCGTATAGAAGGCGTAGACCTCCCACGCGACAAACGCGTAGAAATTGGCCTGACCTATATTTATGGTGTTGGCCTAAAGACCTCTCAGGAAATCCTGACGGCAACCGAGATCAGCCCAGATACCCGTGTGCGCGATCTTACAGATAGTGAAATCGCATCTTTGCGTGATTACATCGTGAATAACCTCACCGTTGAGGGTGACTTGCGCCGTGAAGTTCAGATGAACGTGAAACGGCTGATTGAAATTGGCAGCTACCGTGGCTTGCGGCATCGCCGTAACCTGCCCGCTCGCGGCCAGCGAACCCGAACCAACGCTCGCACCGCCAAAGGCCCCAAGAAAACAGTGGCCGGACGTGGACGCCGCCGCGGCGCAACCAAGAAATAACGGTAAGAAAGGAAAAGATCAGTTATGGCGAGACCTCAACGATCATCAAAACGTGGCCCCCGCAAGGCAAAGCGAACGCTTTCCTCCGGGCAGATTCACATCTATGCCACTTTTAATAACACAATTATTACGATTTCAGACCAGCAGGGAAACACTGTGGCCTGGGCTAGCGCCGGCGCAGTTGGGTTCAAAGGTTCCCGCAAAAGCACACCTTTTGCCGCCCGCCTGGCAACTGAAAAGGCTTTAAAGAGCGCAATGGATATGGGGTTGCGCGAAGTAGATATTATTGTCAAAGGCCCCGGCCCGGGTCGAGAATCTGCAATCCGTGCCGTGCAGGCTGCTGAATTGCGTGTAAATTCCATCGCCGACATTACTCCGGTACCGCACAATGGTTGCCGTCCGCCGAAACGTCGACGTATATAATAATTCCGATACGCAGGAAGAAGTGAGGATATAATTTCAAATGGCTAGATACAATGGTCCTGTATGTAAACTGTGTCGTCGGGAGGGTGAGAAGCTCTTCTTAAAGGGCGAACGCTGCTACACACCCAAGTGTGCTATGGAGCGACGCGCCTACCCCCCGGGACAGCATGGCAAGAACGCACAATGGTCGCGTTCTAAAGAATCAGACTACGGTCGGCAGCTGCGCGCCAAACAAAAAGCACGCCGTGTATACGGTGTGTTGGAACGCCAGTTCCGCCGCTATTACCGCCAGGCAATTAAGTCTCGCGGACTTACCGGTCTGACATTACTTCAAATTTTGGAATCACGTTTAGATAATGTGATTTACCGCATGGGCTACGCCAGCAGCCGCGCTCAGGCTCGCCAGCTGGTAACCCACGGCCATTTCGTCGTGAATGGTCGCCGCACCGATGTGCCCTCGATGCAGATCAAACCTGGTGATGTGATCGAGATACGAGAAGGCTCCCGCAGCAAAGTATTGCTCAAAGAGTTAATGGCTTTGGCCGAAGAACGCCCGGCTCCCGAATGGATTACCCGCAACCTCAACAATATGAGCGGTGGGATCATCCGGCTGCCCGAGCGGGCTGAGATTGACGCCAACCTGAACGAGCAACTGATTGTGGAGTTTTACTCCCGCTAAGTAATTACGCATCCGAAGGTAAGCCGGGTGAATGCCCGGCCTACTAGTAGGGGAAGGAATAGACTGTGATAGTTCTAAGTAATATGGTCACCCCGAGGATCGAGCGAGAAGCTGAATCTCGCAATTACGGGAAGTATACCGTAAGCCCATTGGAGCGTGGATATGGCGCTACATTAGGTAATGCCTTACGGCGGGTATTGCTCTCTTCTTTGGAAGGGGCAGCAATTACCTCCATCCGCATTACCGATGTGCAGCATGAGTACAGCGACATCCCAGGCATTCGGGAAGATGTGATTCAGATCATGCTTCAGTTGAAGCAGATCCGCATAAAAATGGTAGACGTAGATACCGCCCGCCTGCACCTTGAGGTGCGCGGCGAAGGTGTGGTAACCGCTGCTGATATCATCTCTCCCCCGGAAGTTGAGATCGTCAATCCTGACTTGTATCTGTTTACCTCCGACAGCGCTTCTACCAAGTTAGAAGTGGAGATGACAGTAGAACGTGGGCGCGGGTATTCTCCCGCCAACGACCGCAGCGGTAAACTCCCGATTGGGGAACTGCCGGTTGATGCCATCTATACCCCTGTAAAGCAGGTTGATTGGGAAGTGCGCAGCGCCCGTGTGGGCCAGAGCACCAACTACGACCGCTTGATCATGGAAATTTGGACGGACGGTACCGTGGCCCCCGAAGATGCGATGAGCACCTCTGCGGGCATTCTTATTGAACACCTCCGGCATATTGCCGGTGTGACCGAAATCTCCCTCACCCCGATTGTGGAAGAGGAAGAGGTGAACGGCCACCTTACAAGTGAAATATTCGAAACACCGATCGAAAATCTTGATTTGTCTGTTCGGGTATTCAACTCACTCAAACGAGCCGGAATCATCACCGTTGGGGAAGTGTTAGAACTTCTTGAAAAGGGTGAAGATGCAATTATGTCCATCCGTAACTTTGGTGAAAAGAGTATGGATGAACTGGTAGAAAAAATGAGTGAGAAAGGCTATCTTGAATCTGAAGAAGACGAAGAAGCCAGCGATGAAGAAGATACCGAAGAGACGGAGGATTAATTAATCATGCGACACAAAGTAGCTGGTAAACGACTCGACCGGCACATGGACGCCCGCAAGGGACTGCGCCGTGGGCTGATCAAACAACTTTACGAGCACGAGCGCATCCGCACCACCAAAGCAAAAGCGCAAGCGGTGCGTGGTGAGGCCGAAAAGCTGATCACGATGGCAAAGAATGCCGTAGTGGAAGGCGACGAAGCCAAGCTGGTGCATGCCCGCAGAGTGGTAAAATCTCGCCTGCCCGAAGATGCAATCGTTCGTAAACTATTTGATGAAATTGCGCCGCGATACACCGAGCGCAACGGCGGTTACACCCGCATGCTGAAACTTGGGCCTCGCCCCAGTGACGGCGCTGAAATGGTTATTTTAGAGCTTGTAGAATAGGCTCGCCCCTTCCGGCATAACGCCGGAATGGAATGGTACGTTACCAAGGTATACTCGCATACGATGGCACCGCATTCGCCGGAATGCAGCGCCAGGATGATGCTCGCACCGTGCAGGGTGATGTAGAAATCGCTCTGCGGAAAATTGGCTGGCAAGGCCGCTCAATCTTAGCGGCCGGCCGGACAGATGCAGGCGTGCATGCCGCCGGGCAGGTGATTGCCTTTGACCTGGATTGGAAGCACACAGAAACTGACCTGCAGAATGCCCTGAATGCCAATTTGCCGCCCGATGCGGCTTTCCAGTCGGTCAGGCAGACGAGAGAAGATTTCCACCCCCGTTATGATGCCTTCTCTCGCAGCTACCGGTATACGATCATTTGCCAGCAGGCACGTGATCCACTCCGAGAGCGCTTTGCCTGGCGGGTCTGGCCGATGCCGGAGCTGGCAGTGTTGGAACAGTGCGCCGCTCTCCTGGAAGGTGAACATGATTTTTCTGCTTTTGGCACGCCGCCCAAACCGGGGGGTGTCACCATTCGCCAGGTTCACCAGGCAGGTTGGCAAATGCAGGCGGATACACTCATTTTTGAGGTAACTGCCAATGCCTTTCTTTATCACATGGTGCGCCGCATGGTCAGCATCCAGGTGGAGATCGGCTTAGGGAAAACGCCTTTTTCGGTGCTCCGCTCTGCATTAGAAGCAGGAGCAACACACACAGAGATGATCCAAGGGTTGGCCCCGGCCCACGGATTGAACCTGACGAAAGTGACTTACCCACAAGCTTGATGTATGCTTGAAATCATTAAATTGTAAATATAAGTGAGGTTGTTGTGAAAAAAACCTATTACCCCAAAGCAGGTGACCTTACCGCACCGGATTGGTACGTGGCAGATGCCAACGGCCAAAATCTGGGACGGTTTGCCACCCAAATTGCCACGGTGTTGTTGGGCAAAAACAAGCCCGATTACACCCCTGGCGTAGATAATGGCGATTATGTGATCGTTGTGAATTGTGAGCATATTGCTGTTACCGGAAATAAATTAGAAGATAAAATGTATTATCACCACACCGGGTATCCGGGCGGTTTGAAAGAGTCTAATCTGCGCACTATGCTGGAGCGGACTCCCGACCGGGTGATCCGCGCCGCGGTTAAAGGGATGCTGCCGAAGAACACACACGGCCGCAACTTACTCAAAAAGTTGAAAATCTATGCCGGTCCGGACCATCCGCATCAGGCACAGAACCCGAAACCGTTGGAATAAGGAGCTGATGAATGGCTGAACAATATTTTGAAGGTGTTGGACGTCGTAAGAGCGCAAGTGCCCGCGTGCGGGTCACCAGCGGTAAAGGCGACTTTATTGTCAACGGTAAGACGGTTGAGGAATATTTCCCCCGCTTTGGCGATTTAGATATCGTCTTAGGGCCTTTGACCGATGCTGCTTCCAAATCCTCTGTGGATGTCTCTGTACTGGTTAAAGGTGGCGGGACCACCGGCCAGGTTGGGGCAGTCCGGATGGGTTTGGCTCGTGCCTTGGTCAAAATGAATCCTGAATTTGACCGCTTGATGCACAAGAATGGCCACATGTCACGCGATGCGCGTGTCAAGGAACGTAAGAAACCTGGCCTGAAACGTGCCCGCAAGGCCCCGACCTATACAAAACGTTAGCACAACTTCACACGAATTTAAAGACCGCAGTAGTTATACTGCGGTCTTTTTGTTTCCAGTGTGTAGCGTGTAGTTTGAAAAATGATGGGTACTGATTTCGTTTAGTGCTTTGGGCTTAGGGGAAGTGCTCTAATTGGCCCTGTTCACAGTGATGATGCCATTATGAGTTTGTTTTAGCTTTCCCCAAGATGGTTGTGGGGAGGCGAAAAAAACACCCCGCAGGATTTATCTGCGGGGTGGTGGATATACTTTTATTCTACTGGATTAATTGCCTTCCCAGCCAAAGTAGAGCACTTCGCTGTCGGGGCCGCCCTGGCGATAAATCGGGTCGCCGTTGGCGTCTTCGCCAATCTGGGCAATAATGCCTACTTTCCAGGTAAAGATGTGTGGGCTGTTGTCTGTAGGCTGTAGCGACTGCGGCACGATCAGGCGCGTATCTTTGACCGTTTCCTCGTGGACGATTTCGCCGCCGTCGGTGCTGTCAAAGATGGTTACTACGAAATACTCATTTGCGCGCAGTTCGCTGGAGGCTGTCCACTGCAGGATGATCTCTTCTCCAGTGGAGAAGTAGGTGCCGCGCAGCGGCTGAAGCAGCTGGGGCGCGGGGTAGTCTGGGGCGGGCGAGGGGGTGTAGGTTTGCCCGGCCAGGTCTGTGGTTTCTTTGCAGGTAGGAATGCCAAGCACTTCACCGGCAAATAATGCGCCGCTTGGTTTGCCGTTATATTCTAAAATGTCGTTGACCGGCACGCGGGTGAACTTGGAGATTTCTTCAATCGTTTCCCCTTCCTGCACGGTCACATATTCGATCGGGCAGGCGGCTTCGGTTTGGCGGGCTGCCTGGGTGGCAAAAGCATCGGTGGTGGGCAGCGGGGTGGGCTGCGGCACAGACAAAACTTGCCCAATCACCAGGAAGCAGCTTGCCGAGAGGTCTTCATTGGCGGCTACCAGGGCAGAGATGGGGATATTGAAGGTGCCGGCGATCACATCGCAGCTATCCCCTTCTTTTACCGTGTAGCTGATCGGTTCCAGGGTGGGGATCGGTTCAGGTGTATTGGTGATTGTGGGCACCAGTGTGTCGGTGGGTTCGAGGGTGTCCTCGGCAACTGTATTGGTTGCCAATACGAAGGCCGTGGGTGCTTGCTGAGCACTGCCGCTCATTACCGCCAGGTAAGCTAGTCCGCCTCCCAAAACGGTAAAGAACACAAACAGTAAAAGGAGGACAGGCAGGCTCATGCGGTATGCAGGCATGCCGCTCTCTCCGGGTTTTTGCGCGACTGTTGTTTTTTTCCGTCGGTTCATATTTTTTCCTTTCAAGCCATGAAACCGTATGAATGATTAAGTGTAGAACAAAAATTCCATGTCATACAGTTCCCGGCGGAAAATTATACCAGTAAACGCCTTAAAGAATCAAAAAAAGCCGTTTGTGAAAATAGTACTGGTATGGGAAGTAGGAGTTATTGGAGGATGAACGGGGCGAGGATATCTTCTTGCTTCAGGATCGGTGTATCTTGCGACAGGGCAAGGGCAGTTTCCCGGATGCTTTTTCCGGTTTTAGGATTGGTGAGGGTGGGGGCTAGCTCGGCCATCGGGACGGCCAGATGCGGCTGTTTCCAGAGTTCCTTATCCAGCAGCTGGTCATCATATTTCAGGATGTCGATATCAATTGTGCGAGAGGCATATTTATCGTCTGTGCGCACGCGCCCCAGCCGGGCTTCGAGGGGGCGTAGAATGCGGAATTTTAAAGCTACCGGGGAGAGAATGGTTTCGATCTCTACGATAGCGTTTAAAAAATCGTGCCCCTGAAAGCCGACTGCCGGCGTTTTCCAGGCAGAGGAAAGTGCCAGCAGGGTAAACTTGCGGGAGAGCTCATCTACCGCAAGCGGGAGGAAATGTTCCGGGCGGATGTTGGACCCCAGTGCCAGATAGACCTTTGCAGGGGAATCTGGCTGTGAATCAGACTCATTCATTGCTGCGTTCTATCTCCACCCCGACAGATTCGGCAAAGCGAACAGCGCCGGGTTTTTCCACGCGCACCTGTACCTTGTGCACGTAAGGCTCACCCAGGATTATTTTTGCCAGGTCTTCAGCCAGGGCTTCTACGGTTAACCGTTGGGCGGTTTCGGCGTGTGCCTGTGCTTTTTTGGCAATTGTGCGGTAATTGACGCTGGTCTCAATATCGTCGGTTTCACCGGCCTGACGAATATCGGTGAACACGGTGATATTAATGAGAATGTCCTGTGGTTTTTCCCGCTCCCAATCGTTGAGGCCGATGATGCCGCGAGCTAATAAGTTTTTGATAATGATTTTATCCATGTTCTATGTTCTCTTTCTTGAATGAAGTCTGGCTGAAACAAATGGGTGAATAAGCATATCTATTTGATTATACCGGAACCTGGGGGGTCAAATCAAATGCCGCCCGCCGTCCAGGTGGATGATTTCCCCCGTGATGTAGCCGGGGCCGGCAAACAGGAAGCGCAGCGTGCTGCCCACTTCTTCTAAATCTGCCCAACGGCCGGCCGGCACACTCTCCAGAATATGCCCGGTATTGCCACCATCGCTGGGCGGTAGGATAGCGCCAAAGGCAACCCCGTTGACCGTGATACGGGGTGCCAGGGCTACCGCGGTGGCCTGGGTGAGGGCAGCCAGCCCGGCTTTGCTGATCGTGTAAGGAAAATGGTCTGCCTGGGGGCGCATGGCGCGCCAGTCCAGCAGGTTGACCACCCGGCCGTGTTCTTCTTTGTCGAGCAGATTGGCAAATGCCTGGGTGAGCAGGAAAGGGGCGGTCAGGTTGATATTGAGGTGTTTGTTCCAATCTTCTACGTCGGTGTTTTCCAGTGCCAGCGAAGTAAAAATGGAGGCATTATTGACCAATCCATACAGCGGCCCAATCGAAAAGGCTTGTTCCATCAGTTGGGTAGTTTGTGCAGGGTCATTAAGATCGGCTTTGAGGGTGTGCACCTGCACCCCAAGCGCTTCAATCTCTTGGGCGGTTTGCCGGGCCTCATCGTCCGAGGTGTGGTAGTGCAGCAAGATATTTGCGCCTGCTTCTGCCAGGGAGAGGGCAATTGCTTTACCCACTCGCACGGCCGCCCCGGTAATGAGTATGTTTTTTCCAGATAATGTAATTAGGTCGGACATTATGACACCGCCTTTTTCCCATGTGGTTTGGTTTTCAATTGGTAAAGCCCCCACAAAGCGGCCGCCAGCACCGCCCAGGCAGCCAACTGCATGATGCGGATATCCAGGAAGAGCACCTGGCTGCTGCCGCGGAAAGCTTCAAATATCAGGCGGGCAAACGCGGTGTAGGCAGCGAACTGCAAGAATGCTGCGCCGGGTGTTTGGGGCTGCGTTTTACGGGTAGGCCATACCGCCCACAAAATGACTGCTGCCCCAACGGCTTCATAAACTTGCACCGGGTGGCGGGTGGCTCCCCAAAGCTCAATCGCCCAGGGAAGATCGCTCTCGGCGCCAAAGGCATTCCCGGAAGCCAGGTTTGCCAGCGGCACGGCCAGCATGGCGACGGCCAATGCCGGGGTGAGGACATCCAGCACCGGCCACAGCTTGAGTTTTTGGCGTTGCAGATAGATAGCCGTCGCGATCAAACCGACGACTGCACCGCTGAGTGGATCGAACAAGCCAAAGTTGCGGCTGATTAAGCTGATGGGATTTTCGATAAAGGCCGCCGGGTGCTGCGCGGCAAACCCCAAGCGCCCGCCAAGGACAAAGCCGACCAGCCCGATAAACACCAGGTTGTACAGCTGGTCGCTGGTCAGGCCGTGTTTGCGGACATGTTTTTCTGCTAAATTGGTGCCCAGCCAGGCACCGACCAAAATGATCAGCGGCGGGAAAGCGATGGCAGCACCGAAAATGTTCAGATAAGGCATCATTGTTCCACCTCCGCCAATAGGGTCTCGATCCGGGTGCGCAGCAGCGCTTCTGCCATTGGCCCGCCGATGACGACTTCTTCTATCGTGCCGTCCGGTAAAACGAAGAACGAGCTGGGCAGCGCACTAACCTGGTAGAGCGTGCCCACTTCACCGTCTCGATCGAGCAGAATGGGGAAGGTGAGGTTGTGCTCGGTGACGAAGCTTTGCGCATTGGCGACCGAATCTTGATTGGTGGCGTTGATTGCCAGGATAGTAAATCCCTGGTCGCGATATGCCTCGTACACCGTTTGCATGGCGGGCATTTCTGCCTGGCAGGGGATACACCAGCTGGCCCAGATATTGACCAACACCGCCTGGCCGCGCAGGTCTTCCAGGGCGATGGTTTCGCCTGACATGCTTTGCAGGGTAAAGGTGGGGGCGAGGAAACCGCTTTGCGGGGCGGGGATGCCGGGGTTGTCTGTGCCGCCGGGCAGCTGCGTGCTGATCCCGATCCAGAAGGCTCCCAATATCAGGGCGGCCAGGGCAACCAGGGTAAAGGTTTTGTTTGTGAGGGTAAACATAATTTCTCCAAAATGTACCAATAATGAACAATACCGATTCTAACATGCGTAAGAAACAGGCACGAAACAACGTATTTAGATTCAGATGGAAAGTAGAGAGGTAGTCTTACCCATGATTTCCTCTTTGTTTTGGGCTGTGGGGGTCGGTAATCGTGTTTCTTCTAACAATGCGACCCTTGACAAACAATTGTGACGCAGTATAATACGGATATACCCACCCCCCCCTGGGGGGGGTAGAAAGAGTAAATATATGAAGCATGAAGAAGCAAGTAAACGACTAAAGACGGTAGAAGGGCATGTGGCAGGTATCCGCCGGATGATTGAAGATGGCGCTTACTGCATCGATATTATCCGCCAATTACAGGCTGTGCAGTCTGCCCTCAATAAAGTCAGCAAAATTGTGTTGGATGAACACCTCCACTCGTGCGTGATCACCGCTGTGCAGGGGGAAGACCCCGGCGAGCGGGAACGCGTGCTGCAAGAAATAGTGGATGTGTATGAAGCATCTCAAAAAGTTTAATTATCGTAACCTGTAAGGAGTAAAGCAAATGTCAAACGTTACCTATACTGTACCCAATATCTCTTGTGGACACTGTGTCCATACCATCCAGATGGAAGTTGGCGATTTGGACGGCGTAACATCGGTGGTAGCTTCTAACGACAGCAAAGAGGTCAAAGTGGAATATGATTCCCCGGCAACCGAAGACAAGATCGTCGCCTTGTTGAAAGAGATCAACTACCCCCCGCAAGGGCTTTAATCCCTTCTTTGGTAAAAAGTTCGATTGATGGCGATGAGTGGCTTGCCACTCATCGCAAATATCCATGGGGAAATAAGCAGATAGGAACAATAATTCTTGTGATTGCTGTTCTAAAATTTATCTCCCCGATAACTGAAATTAGCCTGAATTGAGTGACCTTATGACCGATACCAAACAAATCTCTATTCCCGTCACCGGCATGACTTGTGCCAACTGTGTTTCGGCAGTAGAGCGTAACATTAAGAAATTAGACGGTATTCAGATAGCCAATGTAAATTTGACGACCGAACGCGCCGCTGTGGAATATGACCCTGCTCAGGCAACCCTGAAAGATATGATCGGGCGGATTGAACGCGCCGGGTACGGGATTGCATCGGGTGAAGCCGATTTTGTGGTGCACCGCATGAGTGATGATAACGATGCCCGCCGCCTGGAGAGCCGTTTGGCTGCGATGGAAGGCGTGATGGAAGCGAACGTCACTTTTGCCAATGAGCGCGCCCGGGTCAAGTATGTACCTACGGTGATCAGCCAGGCGGAATTACGCCAGGAGGTTGCCGCAGCCGGATTTGAGGCGGTGGAGTTGGGCGGCCAGGCCGAAGACGCCGAGCGTTTAGCCCGCCAAAAAGAAATTGCCACCCAAAAACGATTGTTGATCATCGGTTTGATCTTTACCGTGCCGCTGTTCATCCTTTCGATGGGGCGGGATATGGGCGTGTGGGGGATGTGGGCGCACCAGGCGTGGGTTAACTGGGTGATGTTTGCCCTGGCAACCCCGGTGCAGTTCTATGTTGGCTGGCAGTATTACACCGGGGCGTATAAATCCCTGCGCAACGGTACGGCCAATATGGATGTGCTGATCGCCATGGGGTCGTCTGCTGCCTATTTCTATTCGATCCCGGTGCTGTTAGGCTATATCCCCGGACATGTCTTTTTCGAGACCGGTGCGGTGATCATTACCCTGATCCGTTTAGGCAAATTCTTAGAAGCGCGCGCCAAAGGCCAGACCAGCGAAGCGATCAAGAAATTAATGGGACTGCGCGCCAAAACTGCCCGCATCGAACGGGATGGACAGGAAATGGAAATCCCCACCGATGAGGTCGTGGTTGGCGACATTGTGCTGGTACGCCCCGGCGAAAAAGTGCCGGTGGATGGCGTGGTGGTAGATGGGCGTTCGACCGTGGACGAATCAATGCTGACCGGAGAATCTCTGCCCGTATCCAAGGGGCCGGGCGATGGCGTGATTGGTGCCACCCTTAATAAGATGGGGCTGCTTAAGTTTGAAGCGACCAAGGTCGGCAAAGAAACAGCCCTGGCGCAGATCATCCGTTTGGTGGAAGATGCCCAGGCCAGCAAAGCACCGATCCAGCAGATGGCAGACCGTGTTTCGGCCATCTTTGTGCCCGCCGTGATCTCGATTGCGGTGATCACTTTCCTGGTGTGGTACTTCATTGTGCCCGCACCACCCGCCAATGCGGAAATCAACCTATTCACCCGCTCGCTGATCAACATGGTGGCGGTGTTGGTGATTGCCTGCCCGTGTGCGATGGGTTTGGCAACCCCGACGGCGGTGATGGTGGGCACGGGTAAAGGCGCCGAGATGGGCGTGCTGCTCAAATCCAGCGAAGCGCTGGAGCGTGCCGGGCGCATCACTACCGTTGTGCTGGATAAGACCGGCACCCTGACGCGCGGACAGCCTTCTGTGACCGATATTCTGGCCGCAGGGATGGACGAAAATGAATTGCTCCGCCTGGCTGCCAGCGTGGAAGGCGGCAGCGAACACCCTCTGGGTGAAGCGATCCAGGCAGAAGCTAACAACCGAGATTTACCGCTCAGCGCCCCGCAAGCTTTCCAGGCTGAAGTTGGACACGGCGTGCAGGCCGAAGTGGATGGGCAGGTGGTCTTGGTAGGTAACCCGCGCATGATGAATAACCGCGGCTTGGATATGAGTGCTTTAGAAGCCGATGTGCGCCGCTTGCAGTCAGAAGGCAAGACGGCCATGTTGGTGGCAGTAGATAACCGCGTGCGCGGCGTGATTGCCGTGGCGGACACACTGAAAGCCAACTCGATTGAAGCGGTGAAACAGCTGCACGAGATGGGCTTGAAAGTGGTCATGCTCACCGGTGACAACCAGGCAACTGCCCAGGCAATTGCGTCCCAGGCGGGGATTGACCGGGTGTTGGCCGAGGTGCTGCCCGGTGATAAAGCTGCCGAAGTGAAAGCCCTGCAAGCGCAGGATGAAACTGTGGCAATGGTTGGGGATGGCATCAATGATGCACCCGCTTTGGCCCAGGCTGAAGTGGGGATTGCGATTGGCACCGGTACGGATGTGGCAATGGCTGCTGCACCGGTGGTGTTGATCAGCGGCGATTTGTTGGGCGTACCCAAAGCGATTGCCCTTTCTCGCAAGACCTTGCGCACGATCAAACAAAACTTGTTCTGGGCCTTCATCTATAACATCATCTTGATCCCTTCGGCGGCAGTTGGGTACCTCAACCCGATGCTGGCGGCTGGGGCGATGGCCTTCAGCAGTGTGTTTGTGGTCACCAACAGCCTGCGCCTGAAGAATGTGAAGGTGCTGGAAAAGTAAGTTTTACACCTGAATAAATTGAATAGAAAGCCTTCCAGGGCAGAATAGACTGGAAGGCTTTTTTTTCTGTTTCCCTTTCGTACCACGCGCGTGAATTGTTTGGTATGATTCTGCGGAACTTGCACTGCGAGACGTAGCCCACTCAGAAGATATTGCAGCACGATGTTGGAGGTTGTATGCATTTATTCCTTATCCGGCATGGGCAAAGCCATGCCAACAAGCGCAGAGACCTGGTGCGCACCAGCGCCCAGATGAACGCGCCGCTAACCGATTTAGGCCATACCCAAGCCGAAAGTATGGCAACCTGGATGAAGTCCAAGGTGACCACCCTGGACGCGCTGTACAGCAGCACGTTGCTGCGGGCACGAGAAACAGCCGCCCAATTGGAACGTGCCTATGGAATGCAGGCTGTCCTGGATGACCGCGTGCGGGAAGGGGGCTACTGCTACAGTTCCGGCAAACCGATTGAAGATGACTTGCTGCCGATGAACAAGCATGCCGATTATCACCGCAAGCCTTTCACCCCTTTTGCGGCAGAACCGGAAGGGGTAGAATCGTTTTTTGATATGCGCCAGCGGGTGGGCAGCTTTTTACACATGTTGTTAGAAACGCACCCTGGCGAGGTGGTTGCCGTGGTCAATCATGGTTGGGTGGTCAATACTTTTATGGATTTGATCTTTAATGTTGGCAGCTACCGCCGCTGTTACCTGAATAATGATTACACAGCGATCAGCTATTTTGAATATGTGGGTGACCACCCCAGAGGCCCGTGGCAGGTGCATTTTATTGCTCAGACCCCGCACCTGGAAGTGTTTGCCGACGGTTTTGCACACTTAGGGCAGGAGGCCTGATATGAGCGGAATCACAATGATTGGATTAGGGCCGGGACACCCCGACCAACTTACCTTACAAGCCTGGCAGACGCTGCAAGCCGCACAGGAAGTCTATTTGCGTACCAGCCAACACCCCACGGTAGCGGGCTTCCCCGACGGGTTGGTGGTGCACAGCTTCGACCACATCTATGACGAAGAAGAGGATTTTGCCCAGGTGTATGCCCGCATCGTGGCAGAAGTGCTGGAATTGGGGAAACGATCCGAAGGCGTACTGTATGCGGTTCCCGGCCACCCGTATGTGGCAGAAACGACCTGTCCGGAAATTGCTAAGCAGGCAGCCGAGGCAGGCATTCCTGTAACCGTGATTGAGGGGTTGAGCTTTTTGGAGCCAACTTTTACCGCTTTGGGGCAAGACCCGCTGCCGCACACCGCGCTGGTGGATGCACTGGAACTGGCGAGCGGTTATCACCCCGCCTTCCCGCCGGATGCCCCGGCCGTGGTGGCACAGTTATATTCCCGGATGCTGGCAGGAGAAGTCAAGATCACTTTGATGTCCCAATACCCGGATGAACACGAAGTGATGCTGGTGCATGCTGCCGGTACACCCGATGAACTGATTGAGACCCTGCCCCTGTACGAGATTGACCAAAGCGAGCACATAGGGCTGCTTACATCGCTTTATATTCCCCCCTTGGGTGATTTCACCTCCTTTGAGGGTTTCCAGGCGCTAATTGCCCATTTACGGGCTCCTGAGGGGTGTCCGTGGGACCGGGAACAAACCCACCAGACTTTGCGGGCTAATTTGCTGGAAGAAGCCTATGAAGCGGTTGACGCGATTGATACGGATGACCCGGTCAGTATGCAGGAGGAGTTTGGCGACTTGCTCTTACAGGTCGTGCTGCAATCACAGATCGCGGCGGAGTACGGCGAGTTCAGCATGGCCGATGTGATCCGCGGGATCCACACCAAACTGATCCACCGCCACCCGCATGTGTTTGGGGATGCCGATTTTGGGGATGCGCAAACGGTGATTAAAAATTGGGAGCGCATTAAGGCGGCAGAACGAGAGGAGAACGGCGAGAAGGAAAAAGGCGTTTTAGATGGTGTTTCTACTGCCATGCCCGCGCTTTCGGTGGCCGACCTCTACCAGAAACGGGCGGCACGCGTTGGCTTTGACTGGCCGGATATTGATGGCGTGTATGCCAAATTGATGGAAGAAATCGAAGAACTGCAAACCGCCCAAACGGATGAAGACCGTGCCGAGGAATTTGGCGATTTGCTGTTTGCTTTGGTCAACCTGGCGCGCTGGTTCAATGTGGATGCGGAATCAGCCTTGCGGGAAACCAACACCAAGTTCAGAACCCGTTTTTCAAAAATCGAAGCCGAAGCGCGTCTGGGAGGCAAAACCCCTTCGGATATGACCCTGGAAGAGATGGACGAAATTTGGGAAAAGGCAAAAGGAAAGTAGGCGGTTGAAAACCTGCTCCTTTAAGTAAGTTCAAATCATTGAACCCGGCGAATCATCTTGTTCGTCGGGTTTTTCTTTTAAAGGTTGTGAAACTGTGGGGGACTAATTGGGGGCAACCGGCAGGCGCAGGGTGAATGTGCTTCCCTTGTTGGGGGCACTGTCCACCAGAATATCGCCTTGGTGGGCTTCGGCGACCAGTTTGCAAAAATGCAGCCCTAAACCGGTGCCCTTACGGCGGGATTTCTCTTCCTGGTTGGTGTAATATTTTTGGAAGAGAGATTTTTGAACCCGGTAAGGGATGCCCGCGCCGGTATCTTGCACACTGACGAGAACGTATCTTTCGTTTTTGGGGTCTGGGCGGGCAGAAAAAGTGATCGTGCCGCCGTCCGGGGTGTATTTGATGGCATTATCCAGCAAGTTGTGGAAAACGCGCTTCATCAGGTTGCGGTCTGCGGGGATCAGCGGGAAATTGGGTGCTATCTCCGTTTTGATAGAGATATTCGCTTGCAGCCAGAGGGACTTCATTTGCTGCTGTTCTTCGGCAAACAAAGCAGGCAGGTCTTGATTGCCGCGTTGGAGGGTCATTTCGCCGCTTTCCAGCTTGTTAATATTCAGCAACTCGTTGATCATTTCAAACATTTTGACCGTACCCTTGCGGGAAATATCGACCATCTCCAGCAAGATGTCTTTGTTTCCATCGCCGATCATGTTTTCGATCATATCCAGCCCACCCTGGATATTGACGATCGGGGAGCGCAGGTCGTGCACCAGCATACGGGTGAGGTCGTCGCGGAATTTGTTCAGTTCTTCTTCTTTGGTCAAATCTCGGAAAGCGAGCAGCCATCCGTTGATCTGTCCTTGTTCGTTCCACACCAGGGTGACAGACCGTTCTACCGGGATGATACGCTTGCCTTCCAGGGTAATTTTGGAGACATGTGTATCGACAATGCGCTGGGAGAGGGTTTCCATCACTTCATCTTCAATGCGCAGATAATCAAGGACACTCTCAAAGGGGTAAGTGACATTCCTGCCGATGATCGCTTCCGGTGCGACGCCCAGCATGTCTCCTATGGTGCGGTTTGCCTCCACAATGGTAAGGTTTTCATCAATCAGAACAAACCCTTCGCTGGCGGTGGACATGATCGAGTTTAGCTGCTGTACCCTTTGGGAGAGGGCTTCATCGGTTTGTTGGTAGAGTTGGGCGTTTTGGATGGCGATGGAAGCCTGCGACGAGATGGTGGTGAGGATTTCCTGGTGAGATTGGTCGAACGATTCGGTAAGCTGTTTGGGGGAGGAAAAAGATTGGACTGCCATCATCCCAATGGCTTCTTCCCCCACCATGATGGGGACACCCAGCCAGGAATACGCTTCTGTGCCGTAGTGCTCCAAGCCCATGGCCTCAACATTTTCTTTGACATTCTTCTCGATCAATAAAGGGGCGCGGGTCTGGATGATCATTTCAGACAACCCGTTGCCGGCAGCCCTGGGCGGCCACTCTCTTGCAATGCCTTCTTCAAATACGGTTTGGAAGCTAACCTCATTAGTTTTGGGGTTGTAGAGGGCCAAATAATAGTTGTTGACCGGCATAAATTTGGAAATTTCGTGGTAAATGGCGTTGCCCACGGCGCGAATATCCAGGCTGGCGCTGAGCGACTGCCCAACCGCTTGTAAGCTGCCCAGTTCCTGGATGCGGCGTTCCAGGTTGCGGTGTGAAGCGACCTGGTCTCGCAAAATTCTGGCAATCATCATCAGACTGAGGGAGAAGATGATAAAGGAGGTGATCCCTAATTCGGTCAGCACTGTGGAGACAAATGCAGAAAAGATGAGCGGGATGCCCTCGTAAACCAGGATTTGAGGCAGTTCCTTGAACAGGAAGATGACATGAGCGACGCTGCGGAATAAGAGGAAAAAACTGGCTAACAGGTAATTGGTAGCCAGGTAAGCTGCGCCAGAGATGAAAATGATCAGTAATTCTTCTAAGCTGGTGATGGGGACCGTGCCGCCCAGGCCATAGAAAACCAGGCCGGCGGCAATAACACTGATGACGTGCATGCTGATATTGGCCGTGGTGATACCCAGCAAGGAGTAGCCGTTTTTGCTTTTTCCCCAGCCAACTTTTTCGGGCCAGATGACGCGGATGACACTAAAAAGGACATCGGCGGTGATCTCAGCCATGGCTGTGGGGATAATCCCCATGACCAGCATTGCGCTGAAAGAGATCATTGGCACCAGGGAAACCTCGCCGCCTCCCAGGGGGATGCCGGTAGCGGTGGTATAGGTCATCAGGGCGGTGAACAGCAGCCAATAAAGGGGATTGATTTGCAGGTTTTGAAAAGAATTGTTAATGGCGAAAAGCAGCAGAATAGAAAGCAGGCTGGTAATGAGCGGAATAAAATTACGCAGCTTTGCTTTCATACTCTAGTTCCCATGATGGTGTGAGGTATATTTCTCGCCAGCGTGGATATGCACCGCAAGGTGGTTTTGCTGAGGCGGAAGCGGACAGGTGGCAAAATCGGTGAAAGCGCAGGGCGGGTTGTAGGCTTTGTTGAAGTCAATCACTACACGCTCATCGGAGGAAGGAATCTCGGTGAGGAGAAAATGCCCGGCCGGGTAACTGCCCTGGCCGCAGCTGAGATCGTGAAAGATGAGGTAGACCTGCCCGGTGGGGATAAATGAGCCATCCAGCGTGCAGGGTGTCCCGTCTATCTCAAACGAAAGTTGGCAGTCCATGGTCTCTGGATTGGTATTCCCCAACATGTCGGGGATTTCTCCCGCTTTGGGTAGGTCGTAGCGGGTGATGTGCGCCTGCACCCGGCAGTTTGCATCGGCCGGCCACCAACGCCGTCCGGCAAAGTTCAGGCGGGTTGGGCTGGTGGGTTGTTTGACCCGCACGGCATAGTAATCGCCGCGCAGCAGAATATGGAAGGTAACCTCACCAACCTGTACGATGGTCGGGCTGCGGTTAACATCGGATTCCAGCAAAGTGGCTTGGGTGATAGGCTGTCCCTGGATGGTGGCAGTTACGCCAGGATGGGGGGTAAAGGTGATCTGGTCTCCATCCAGATGGAGGGTGCCAACTATATCTGGAGCAGTGCCAACGGGGAGCGGCACTGGCAGGTCTGGGGCTGAACCGATTGGGTTATCCCCTTGGGATAACCAATGCAGCCCCACCAGGGTGAGCCAGCCATCTGGCTCACGGAGCGTTTTTTCCATTTCAGCCTGCCAGGCTTTTATTTCAGCGGGATATAAGTTGACAGACATGATTACAAAGGTTCGAAGTGGGCGGTAAAGTGCCTTAATAGTTTTGGTTGATAGGTGATCTTATAACCGCCGATCTTGTCGCGGTTCTGGTAGATATTGGTAAGCACGCCAACGACATAATCCATGTGGCTTTGAGTGTATACCCGCCGGGGGATTGCCATGCGTACCAGGTCTAATTTGGGCAGGATTTCCTCGCCGGTATCCGGGTCAATGTAGCCAAAAGCGACCGTTCCCAGCTCCACCGCCCGGATGCCGCCTTCCAGGTACATGGCTATCGAGAGCGCTTGACCGGGGAGTTCGGTTTGGGGGATGTGGGGGAGCAGTTTCATGGCATCAATATAAATGGCGTGTGCGCCAGGCGGTTCAATGATCTGGATGCCGTTTTCGAGCAAGCGTTCACCCAAATAGGTGGTTTGTGCCAGACGGTAGTCCAGGTAAGATACTTCCAGGGCTTCTTTGAATCCCACAGCCATGGCATCCAGATCGCGGCCAGCCAGACCGCCGTAAGTGGGGAAGCCTTCTCGCATAATCAATTCATTTTGGATGTCTTGGAACAGGTCGTCATCGTTGGTTGCCAGGAAGCCGCCAATATTGACGATCCCGTCTTTTTTAGCGCTCATGGTTGCGCCGTCTGCCAGAGAAAAGATTTCTTGGGCAATTTCTAAGGGGCTTTTATCCTGGTAGCCGGGTTCGCGCAATTTGATGAAATAGGAATTTTCTGCAAAGCGGCAGGCATCGATAAAGAAGGGGATGCCAAATTCTTTGTACACTGCGGCAACCTGCTTGAGGTTTTCCATCGAGACCGGCTGACCGCCGCCCGCGTTGTTGGTGATGGTGATCATTCCCAGGGGAATGTTTTCTACGCCCACTTCCTGGATGA
The DNA here is from genome assembly GCA_963675375.2 of Anaerolineales bacterium. Taxonomy (GTDB): domain Bacteria; phylum Chloroflexota; class Anaerolineae; order Anaerolineales; family UBA11579; genus UBA11579. Next base: position 2,135,057 of record OY776212.2, read on the forward strand.
AGCTGCGCAGTTTGTTGATATCCATGTTGCCTTTAAAATCTACCCTGGTTGCCGGGTCGTAGGCTTCATCAATAATCAGGTTGACCGGGCGGCCGCCGCGAGCGCGGATGTTGCCCTCGGTGGTGTCAAAGTGCTGGTTCGAGGGCACATACTGCCCCGGTTTGACCAGCAGCCCGGAGAGGATATTTTCGGCCGCGCGCCCTTGGTGGGTGGGCACAAAATGCTTAAAGCCGAAGATTTCATCAATAACCTCTTTGAGACGATAATAAGAGCGCGCTCCGGCGTAGGATTCATCCCCACGCATCATTGCGGCCCACTGCTCCTGGCTCATGGCAGAGGTGCCAGAATCGGTCATGAAATCAATATATACGTTCTCTGCGGGTAAACTAAACATGTTGTAGCCGGCAGCCTGGAGGGCTGCTTTTCTTTCCTCCCTGGAAATCAGGCGAATCGGTTCTATCATTTTAATGCGAAATGGTTCGGGGATGTATTTGGTCATTGGAGCCTCCTATAATACTAAAGTTTAGCATGGAATTTGCCTGTGACAAAGTATAATACCTCTACCAATTCAATGAGATAAGCGAGGACATGCATGGCACTAGAAATCGTACGAATGACCCTGGGGTTGGTGCAAACAAACTGTTATTTGGCGGCGGACAGCGAGGCGAAATTGGCGGTCGTGATCGACCCGGCAGATGATGGCGATAAGATTGCCGCCGAAGCCCAGGCGCGCGGTTGGCAGATCGTAGGGGTGTGGCTGACGCATGCACATTTTGACCATATTGCCGGGGGTGGTGGATTGGCAGCAGCTTTACCCGAACCTGTTCCGGTTGCCATGCACCCCGGCGAGCAGCCTTTGTGGGACGTGCAGGGCGGCGCGCAGTTGTTTGGCATCGATGGAATTGACCCTGGCCCGGACCCCAGTGTGGCGCTGGCGGCAGGGCAGAAGCTGACCGTAGGTAGGTATGAATTTGAAGTGCTTTTTGCGCCTGGGCATACCCCCGGGCATGTGATGTTCTATTGTGCGAGCGAAAATGTATTGTTTTCAGGGGATGTGATCTTCCAGGGGAGCATTGGCCGTACCGATCTGCCGGGAGGCAGCTACCAGACTTTGATGGAGAGCATCCGCACGCAGGTATTGACCTTACCGGATGAAACCCAAATCCTCAATGGACACGGGCCGGAAACTACCGTAGGACGGGAGCGCGTATATAACCCGTTTTTACATCAATGAGGGAAAAATGAAAGCATATTTTGAGCAGTTGATGGATTACAACTATTGGGCCAATGGGTTGGTGTTGAAATACGCCGAACAACTGCCGCAGGATAAGTTTGAACAAGAAAATGCGCATAGCCAATTAAGCGTGCAAGGGGTCTTGCTGCATGTCTTGTTTGCCGAAGCGCTATGGTTGAAGCGCATGCAGGGGGATGAGTTTGATTTCCAGGCGGTGAAAGATTCGTTTAACCCGGAAATTTATCCCACGACCAAAGAAATCTATGCGCGTTGGTTTGAGGAAGAACTGCGCATGCGGGCTTTTATGGGAGAGATGACGGAAGAGCAATTCAGCCAGACGGTAGCTTACACCCGAAGCGATGGTGCCGCTTTTGAAGATACCTATGCGGACATTTTTACGCATTTCGTGCTGCACGGTATGCAGCACCGGGCAGAATGTGCCATGCTGTTGACTGAACTTGGACATTCGCCGGGGGGGTTAGACTATACCTTGTATTTACGCCCTTAGGAGGTGGAAAGATGGAAAAATTCTATACCGATTGTTTAGAACGCTTCTCAACGTTACATAAAGAGATCAAATCTGCTTTGGATGGATTGCCCGCGGAGGCCTTGGATTGGTACCCGGCAGAGGAGACCAACTCGATCAATGTATTGGTGGTGCATCTGGCATCGGCGGAACGTTTTTGGGCGGCAGATGTGCCCTTGGGACAAGATTCGGATCGGGTGCGGGCAGAAGAATTTAAGACCGCCGGCCTGACAACCGACGAGTTAGACGCTCATTTGGATGATACCCTGGCCGCGATTGAAGCGGGTTTCAACCAAATGACACTGACAGACCTGGAGGAGATGCGCTATTCTCGCCAGCATGATATGCATGTGACCGCTGCCTGGGCGATATTGCATGCCCTGGATCACAGCGCGATGCATGTGGGGCATATTCAGCTAACGCGCCAGTGGTGGGAGGCAAGCGTAAAAAATTAATAAGGAGGGAGGCTAGCTTGACAGTGCAGAACGAATTTGCTCTTTTAATATGGGCAAATCTTTGGTGATGATTTCCCAAACTATCGGTAATCTGATTTGATCATACCCATGAACAATAATATTTCGGGTGCCAATCATGGATGCCCAGGGTATTTCGGGGTGTTCTTCTTGAAATTGGTCTGTTATCTGGTTTGCGGCTTCCCCCAAAATGACCAGGTTAAACATAATGGCATCTTGTGTTTTATCATCGGAAACGAGTTTTTCATAATTGGATAGCTGGTACACTTCAATGCTTTCTATGGCTTCAAGCATATCTTGCAATCTGATTTTATTTTTCATAGTTCAACTGCTTCAACCTGGATACGCTGTGCGAAATTGACATCTTCAATGTTGTTTAAGATAGAGCGGGGAATCACATCGATTCGTTTTCCAAATAACTTTTCAAGTTCATAACTAAATCCACCAAGACCCAACATGGAAGCCTGTTCGTCCATATCGACCAGGAAGTCCAAATCGCTTTCGGGTGTACTTTCCCCGCGGGCGATGGAACCAAAAACACAAACTCTTGTTATTCCATATTTGTGTGCAATTTGGTAGATTTGTTGATTCTTTCTTTTAATTTCAAGAAGGTCCATGAAAATGTCCTTATCACGATGAAACAGATGTTTTAATTATACCTGTGATTCATATAACATCATTTCAAAATAGGGAGGGAGTATTTGCCTATTAAAATTTAGGGAGTTCAAGTTCGGAATCTACCAATCTGGTTATTGAAATCGTATAAAAAACGATGTATACTGAGTTTAGTGGCTGGTGGTTTTACCAGACTGCAAGAGGAGGCAGATGGATACGGTGATTGAACCGATTCAAGCGATCAGCTTGAAGGATGCCTGTATTACCCGGTTGGAGCATATGATCCTTTCGGGAGAGCTTAAGATTGGGGAGCGGCTTCCTTCCGAGCGTGATTTTGCCGCCCGCCTGAATGTCAGCCGGCCAGTTTTACATCAAGCATTGGTCGACCTGGAAGCCAAAGGTCTGGTGCAGATTGTTCCCCGCCGGGGGGTGTTTATCAGCGATTATCGCCGGGATGGCTCATTGGCGATGCTTTCCACTCTATTGTCGTATCATAATGGCGCGTTGGCACCGGAATTCAACCAGAGCATGCTGGAGATGCGCTTACTGGTTGAAACGGAGACCGCCCGGCTGGCAGCCCAAAACCGTACCCCCGCCCAATTAGAAGAATTTAAAGCGCTGCTGGCTGCTGAAAAACAAGCCATTCACGCCGACCCCCAAACCTTGACCGATATTGATTTCACTTTTCACCACAACGTGGCGCTGGCTTCTGGCAATATGGTTTACCCCCTGATCCTCAATTCATTTAAAGATGTCTACACCAATCTGACGGGTATATTTTTCAATCAATATTACCAAAGCAAGATTGTTGAAGAAGTGCACGAGTTCCATTGCAAACTGGTGGATGATTTTGAACGCCAGGAATCAGATTCTGCGATCCAAACCATGATTGAGATGCTCAAACATGGCGAGGGTTATCTTCAAGGAGGAAGCCAATGATAACCCCAACTGAAACCCAGGCAAATTTTGCCATTAAAACTCCCAGAAATCTTTCATCGCGCATCACATGGCTGCGCGATTATTATTTTCAGGGCGTGAATCGAAATTGGAATAATGAGTACACCTCTTGGACGACCGGCACACCCTGGGACTTCCAATACAATGAACTCAGTTTTTACATTGTTCCAGAAACGTACAGCTTTTTTGAAACCTTCCGCTCATCCTTCAAGCAAACGGCGCATCTGGTTGATCTGCATCCGGAGTTTTGGACGTGGTCGATCCCCGAACGGCGCGCCTGGTTTAACAAAGAAGTGATGGTGCGCTATTTGCCGCAAGAAATTCTGCCCGGCGATTTGCTGGCGGGGGCGCGTTTCAATATTATGACTTCGGCTTGCCTGACCAAGAAGGAAACCGAAGCGCGGGATAAGCAGGTATACGGCGAGGACGGCACTCGGGCTTCGATTATCTGGTTCCACGACCACGGGTTTGGCAACGTGGGGGCGACTTCGGGACATTTGATCCCGGATTATGCCCGCATCCTGCAAGAAGGTTGGAAGGGCGTTTATGCTGAATTGGAAACCACCTACAACGCACTTACGCCGCAAGAGCAGCAGGGCAAAAAAGGCGGGCAGTTAAAGGCGATGATGACCGCTGCCACCATGCCGCGCGATCTGGCGCTGGCATACAGCCAGGAATGTTCCCGGCTTGCCCAGTTGGAAACTGACCCGGTACGCTGCCAGGAACTGCTTGAGATGGCGGACATGCTCAAACGGGTGCCGTGGGAACCGGCAGAGACGTTTTGGGAGGCGGTGCAATCGCTCTGGATCACCCACATGCTGGTCATGTCGGATGAAAACTATCCCGGCCCAGGCGATTCGTTTGGCAGGCTCGACCAATTCCTTTTCCCCTTCTGGGAAAAGTCGATCCGGGAAGGCATGGACCCCGAATTTGGCAAAGAGGTTTTGAAATGTTTTTGGATCCACTGCAATACGGCGTATGACAGCATGATCCGCACCGGGGGCAACCAGGGTATTACCGCCGGATATGGACAATTATTTACCATCTCCGGGATGGGAGCGGATGGGCAGGATATGACCAATGCGTTCACCTATGTCTTGCTGGATGTGATTGATGAGATGTCTCCTATTCTGGAACCCAAACCAAACGTGCGCCTGCACCGCAATACACCGGATGAACTGTTAGACCGGGTGGTGGAGATGGTCTCTGACAGCCAGGGGGCACCCTTCCTGCTGAATTTTGATGAACGTTCGATGGCGGGGATGATGCTGCAAGCCCGCAAAGCAGGGGTGGAGCACCTGATCAACGAGAGCAATGTGTTTGAGTATGCCCCGGTAGGCTGCCTGGAAAATACGATGGTGGGGAATGATCGTTCCGGCACGGTGGATGCCAACTTGAATTTGCTCAAAGCGGTGGAATTTGCCCTGACCGGCGGGTACGACCTGGTGCCGTTTGTGAATGAAATGACCGGCGAGGCAGACAAACGTGAGCGGTGGGGGGCGGATACCGGGGAAGCGGCTCAATTCCAGACCTGGGAACAATTCTGGGAAGCGTACGTGACCCAGACCGAGCATATTGTGCGGCGAATTGTAGAATTGTATGAACGCACCGAAAGCATCCGGGCGAATTTTGCCCCGACCCCGTACTTATCCTGCATGGTGAAAGGGTGCGCGGAGAAAGGCCTGGACATTACCGAGGGCGGCGCAGAATTAGGTTTCGTGACGATTGAAGCAGTCACCTATGCCACCACCGTCGATTCCCTTTTGGCGATCAAATACCTGGTCTATGACGAAAAAGTTTGTACGATGGCCGAATTGATCCAGGCGCTGCGGGATAACTGGGAAGGGCATGAGGTTTTGCAAGCCCGCGCCCAACACAAAGCACCCAAATATGGGCGGGATGATGATCTTGCCGATGCGATGGGCTACCGGGTGATGGAGCTGTGGACGGAGGAAACCTGGAAGTACCGCACCAAGGTGACCGACCGCCAGTTCCGGCCGGGGATGTTGTCCTGGAATTATTGGGTGGCCGATTCGTTCATTTTGCCCGCCAGCGCAGATGGCCGGCCGCGGGGTAAGTTCTTATCCAACGCATTGTGCCCCTCCAATGGGGCAGACATTAACGGCCCGACTGCGAATGTAAATTCGGTGGGAAAGGTGCTGGGTGGCAAAGCCGAGGATGGACAAGGAGATTGGGAGGAATATTTGAATGTGCTGCCCAACGGCGGCAGCCATACGATGACCTTCAACCCATCCATCCTGCGAGACGCCGAACACCGGGAGAAGTTCAAAGCCTTCCTGCGCGGCTACATTGAGAATGGCGGCTCTGCGTTACAGATCAACCTGATTGATGCCGATATGCTGCGCGATGCCCAGAAACACCCAGAAAATTACCGTCATTTGCTGGTACGTGTGACCGGCTACAATGCGTACTTTACTTCTATCGGGCGTGAGCTGCAAAACGAGATCATTGCTCGGGAAAGCCACCAAATGTAATGCCCAGCGGAAAGATTTTACACTTACAGCGGCTCTCTACGGAGGATGGGCCGGGTATTCGCACCACGGTTTTCTTCAAAGGCTGTCCCTTGCAGTGTGCCTGGTGCCATAATCCTGAGAGCATCTCACGCTACACGCAGATTCAATGGTTGGCCGTGCGCTGCCTGGGGTGCGGCACGTGCGTGGAGACTTGCCCCTACGGGTGCCTGACTTTGAGCGAAGATGGACTGCTGATGGATCGGGAAAACTGCCAGGCTTGCGGCGCATGTGTGGAAGCGTGTCCCTCCGGGGCATTGGAAGCGTTGGGCAAAACGGTTTCGATCGAGGGATTGCTCGATGAACTGCTGAAGGACAAAGCATACTATGAGCAGTCTGGGGGCGGGGTTACTTTATCCGGTGGTGAACCGACCCTCCAGGTTGAATTTGTGAAAACGTTGCTGCAAAAATTGACCGAAGCAGGCATTTCAACCGCCTTAGATACCTGCGGACTGACTTCTCAACGAATCCTGGAGCGTTTACTGCCGTACACCGACCTGATCTTGTTCGATTTGAAGCTGATGGATAACTTCAAACATAAGGATTATACCGGGCAGTTCAACAGCCGTATCCTGGAGAATTTGTTGTTTGTCAAAGAGTATATCCAACGCGAAAATGCTTCCATCGACTTGTGGATTCGCACGCCTTTGATCCCAGGTGTAACGGATACCGAGGAGAATTTACAAAGGATTGGCGGTTTCTTGTCGGAATATGTGGATGGCACGGTCTCCAGGTGGGAGTTGTGTGCCTTCAATAATTTGTGCCGGGATCAATATACCCGCCTGGGGTTAGATTGGGATTTTGCAAACACCCCGTTGATGACAAAAGAGGACCTGGCGCGCTGTGAGCAGGTGGCGAAAGCATCCAGCAGCCGCCCGGAAATTGTGCTGGCAACCGGCGCCACCCGAGTTTCGGAATTGGTGTAGGAGGATAGGATGAATATTTCAACATATACAACGTTTTCAGCCGAAGATATGCAAGCAACCCAACCGGCAATGAAAATTGGTTTATTGGCAACGGTTACGGAGGACGGCCTTCCGCATGTGACCCTGCTTTCTTCCTTGATGGCGTACGCGCCTGAGGGATTATGTTTTGGGCAGTTCACCGAGGGGTTTTCCAAGCAGAATATCCTGGAGAATCCAAAAGTGGGCTTTATGATTATGTCGATGGATAAGGAATTGTGGCGGGGAAAAGCAAACTACACCCACGCCGCTAAAGATGGGGCAGAGTATGAATATTACAACAATGTCCCCATGTTCCGTTATAACTCTTATTTTGGTATCCATACCGTATATTACCTTGATCTGATCTCGCAGAGCGGCAAAACACCCCTGCCGATGAACAAGGTGATCTTTGCCGCGGTACAAACCATGATCGCCCGCACATTAGGGCGTAAGGTGAGAAAAGAGCAGGTGTTGAACGGCTGGACGCAAGCTTTCCTGAATAAACTGGATAACCTCAAGTTCTTGTCTTATATAGGTACCGATGGCTACCCGGTAATTATCCCGGCGATCCAGACGCAAACGCTGGACGCCAGCCATGCTTTGTTTTCCACTTCGGTTTACAGCGATGAACTGGAAAAGATTCCTATGGGGGTGGATATGTGTGTGTTCAGCATGGCGCTGACGATGGAGGATGTGCTTATCCGAGGAAAATACCTGGGGATCAAGCGGGTAGGCGGTTTTAAAGCCGGGGTGGTCGAAGCTGATTGGGTATATAACCCGATGCCGCCTGTGCCGGGGCAAATTTATCCTCCGGTGGAATTGAAGGCAGTGCGCCAGTTTTAAACATACTTTCACGGGAATATCGAACGCAACAAAAAGAGAAGGTGTCTGCACCTTCTCTTTTCTATCGATAATCTGAAATTAGCCTAATTGGTTTTCTTTTTCATCCCTTTGGTGTACGCCACCAAAAAGCCGGTGTTGACGATGGTCATCAGGGCAAAGATGACGACCTGCGGGATGACAATCGGGAAGCCGCGCTGTGCCATCAAGATCACCATGGCGATGATTGCCAGCCCGAGCATGGCGGCGTAGCCAAAGAACATGGGGGCGATCACGTAGCCGAGTGGTTTTTCTTTGAAGATCAGCACAGCAGTGATGATCAGGCCGGGCAGCAGCACGGAGAGGTCCAGCACATGTACGGGGTTGGTGGGCAGGCCGTTGTCCAAAATGCTTTGCGGGGTGATGCCTGTCAGCAGGGCGGGGATCACTTCGCTGAGCCACAGCATGTAAAACAGCCCGGCGATTACCAATAGGAAGATACCGATGGTGCGCTTGAAGCGGCGCGGGTTCTTGCGGGTAGCCAGCGCACTTTCCATCACGGCGGTATGGTCGGTGGTGACCAGTGTGCCGATGAGGGCATAGAGGGATAGGGCCAAAGCCTGACTGTAGACCAGGAAGTGGCTGTTGAAGTTGACAAAGAAGGCATACAGCACGTAGCTATACAGGGTGTAGAACAACATCCCCAGCCAGACCAGGCGGGCACGCAGGCTGCCGCGCAGAGCAAGCACAAAGCTAACCAGCATGACGGGTACGGTGACAAATAAAGTAATGTAGTCTTGCGCAATCCCCTGAACGGCGAAGTACTCGGCGTCTTTTGCGTAGGTTTGGGGGTCGAAAGCCCCGGCGATGGTGGCGATGACCAGCAGTACTGCCAGGGGCAGGGTCAGCCACAGCCAGAAGTTTGATTTGTTTGAAGTTTTCATCTCATTTATCCTTGTGTATGAACGATGCTTTTGGCAAATGCCTCCAGCATTTGATCTGCTAAAAGTGGGAATTGGGGATCGTCGCGCAGGACGGTCAATTCCAGCATGGCGATGGCATGCACGGTGGTCCAGATGTGCATGGCAAGCTGCTCGGGGGTGTAGGCGTCGTTTCTAAGTATGCCGGCCGCCATCAGAGCGCCTACCATTTCGATCAATCCTCGAAAGTTGGGGTGGGAGAAGATGTATTCCACCGACATGGGCGCTGCGTCTACCGAGCCAAACATGAGCATGTAGTGTTCGGGGTATTTGCGGGGAAAGTCCAGGTAGATTTTGCCGGAAAGCTTTAATGCTTCGATGGGGGAGAGGCCGCCGAAATCGTGCGCTTCGTTCAGCTCGCCCATCAAGCGCCAGCCTTCTTGCCGGATCGCTTCAAGGATCGCTTCTTTGTCCTCGAAATATTTGTATATGGTTGCCGGGCTGCAACCCACCGCTTTTGCCAGGGTGCGGATAGATAAGTTTCCGGCACCTTGTTGGATGATGATCTTGCGGGCGGTGTCGATGATCGCCTGGCGGGCGGCATCTTCCTGGATTTGTTTGAGGGTTTGATCTTTCATCATTGATTTCCTTAGATAACATTGTTTATATATAAATAACACTGTTATTCAATATTTTATACCGTTATTCTCTAATGTCAAGGGTATTCGGGGAAATTAAAAGATTTGAGTTTTATCGAGAAAAAAGCCGCCCAATTTTGGGCGGCTTTGTAAAAGCACTTGACTTTAATTACCGTGCTGGAATGACGGTCTGTCTAAGCTCTATTTGGCAAATTCTACGGCACGGGTTTCACGCAGTACGGTGACCTTGATCTGGCCGGGGTACTGCATGGTTTCTTCGATCTGTTTGGCAATGTCGCGCGCCAGGCGGGTGGCATCCAGGTCATCCACGTTGTTAGGGCTGACGATGATGCGCACTTCACGACCGGCTTGCAGGGCATAGCTTTGCTCCACGCCTTTATACGAGTTGGCAATTTCTTCCAGGCCGCGCACCCGTTTGAGGTATTGATCGAGGCTTTCACGGCGAGCGCCAGGACGGGCACCGGAAATGGCGTCTGCCGATTCCACGATCACGGCTTCCACCGATTCTTGTTCGGTCTCGTGGTGGTGGGAAGCAATTGCGTTGACCACAGCTGGGGGTACGCCGTAGCGGGCGGCAAATTCGGCGCCGATTTCGGCGTGGGTGCCTTCCATGTTGTGATCCATCGCTTTACCAAGGTCGTGCAGCAAGCCGCCCATCTTGGCAACTTCAATGTCTGCGCCTAACTCGGCCGCAATCACGGTGGCCAGTTTGGCGGTCTCGATGGCATGGTCCAGCTGGTTCTGGCCGTACGAGGTGCGGAATTTGAGACGGCCGAGGGTCTTGGAAACTTCGCGGTGCAGGTTGGGCACACCGGCTTCAAAGCAGGCATCTTCACCGGCTTCGATAATCACTTTTTCAACTTCTTTGGTCTCTTTGTTGAGGGTTTTCTCAATGCTGGCCGGGTGGATACGTCCATCGTTGACCAGTTTTTGTAGGGTGCGGCGGGCAATTTCACGGCGCACCGGGTCGAAACAGGAAATGGTGACTGCTTCGGGGGTATCGTCTACGATCACATCAACCCCAGAGGCCTGCTCAAAAGAGCGGATGTTGCGGCCGTTGCGGCCGATAATGCGCCCTTTCATATCATCGGAGGGCAGGTTGACCACGGAGGTGGTGATGTCGGAAACATGTTCGGAAGCCACCCGTTGGATTGCCAGCGAGATGAGCTTGCGGGCACGTTTTTCGCCTTCTTCACGCGCTTCGGCTTCAATCTGGCGCATCACGCGGGCCATATCGCCGCGAGCTTCTTTTTCAACTTCCTGCAGCAGCACTTCGCGGGCTTCATCGGTGGTCATTTGGGCGATGGTTTGTAGTTTCTCCATCGCTTGTTCGGATAACTCGTCAATCTCATTGGCGCGGCGGTCAATCGAGCTTTGCCGTTTATTCATGCGAGTTTCGCGTTTTTCAATTTGATCGATGCGGGTATCAAGCTCGGAACGGCGGCGCTGTAAGCGGTCGTCCTCTTTGCTTAATTCCTGGCGGCGGCGGTCAAGTTCGTCCTCGGCGGCTTCCCGGATCTCAATGGCCCGGTCTTTGGCCTGGAGTTCAATTTCTTTTGCCTTTTCATTGGCCCCCTGAATGATCTGCCCAGCCTTGTATTCATCCTTACGGATTGCCTGGATGACCATATACTGACGGATAAAGAATCCGATCAGGACGCCGGCAATTAATGCGGCAATGATAAAAAGTGGATTTCCCATATTTTCTACCTCTTTATAGTTATTTTGCCCGAACAAAATTCGGGTAAATATGGGAGCAGCTTCTTCGGTTCAAGAATTACTTAGCGCTTATTGGTTTCATTCTTGAGAAGTAACTTCTTCCCATATTTGGGGCAGCACTTCGGCAATAATGCCGTAGTGGAACCCCCGCCTGGCGAGAAACCCGGTCATTTTTTTACGAAAATCTTGCCATTCCAGGTGCCGGTAGCGGCGGGCTTTTTTTCGCCCGGCTTTTAGTGCCAACGCATCTTCGTCTTGTTCTTCCAACGCGTGGGCAATCACCTGATCGGGGACACCTTTTCTTCTAAGTTCCATCCGCAGGAGCGTGCTGCCCCTGGGGCGAAACTCATTGCGGTTTTCGACCCATAATTCTGCAAAATTTTCATCATCTACCAGGTTGCCGCGCTCGAGGCGGTCAATAATCTGATCAATAATTTCGTCCGGATATTCATGTTTTTTTAGATTATCACGGACTTCTTTTTCAGACCGAGGACGGTAGCTCAGGTAGTTGAGCGCTCTTTGTAGGGCAATTTCAACATTGTCCTTGGCTTTCAAATCCTCAATCTTTTCTTCGGTTAATTCCTGCCCCACACTCAGCCAGGCGGCAACGATGCGCGAAAGGCCAAAAGCAAATTCGCCATCCAGGTACACGTTGACCCGGTTTTTGTTGCGTTTCTGAAGTTTTAGAGCAGTAACCTTTTTGTCCATGTTAAATAACAAAGTCGTGACACACGTATTGGGTCACGACTGAGACGAAATAAAGGCCAATCAATCTATTAGGTTGGCATATTAAAAGGTATTTACCTGTGGCAAAGGAGCGTCTTTTTGCAGATGCTCTGGCTTTGTGCTGAGTTTACTTTGTTTCTTTACAGACCTTTGTCCTTAAAGAGTTGCTGGTTATTGATATTCTTCAGCCATGCTTGCCTGAAAACTATGGTAATTTCCTTAAATCATTCTATTTCGTATCAGTCGTGGCCGCAGGAAAAATCTTCGCGGTTTGCGGCCACTCAAGCTGAGGTCAGGCCTCGTCATCGATGGGCATAATCTCGTCCACAATGGCAGTTTGCCTGATGCGTTGTTCTATTTCCTCAGCAAGATCAGGATGTTCGCGGAGCATGTCTTTGGTGTTCTCGCGTCCTTGTCCTAATCTTTCCTCACCATAGTTATAATATGAGCCGCGTTTATCAACAATTTGGTATTCTACGGCGAGGTCTAAAATATCTCCCATTTTGGAGATACCTTCATTATACATTATATCAAATTCTGCTGCACGAAAAGGGGGGGCAACTTTATTCTTCACCACGCGCACCCTTGTGCGGCTGCCAATTATGTCCGTACCGGACTTGATCGACTGAAGGCGGCGCACATCCATGCGGATGGAGGCGTAGAATTTGAGCGCTTGCCCGCCGCTAGTGGTTTCGGGGTTGCCAAACATCACGCCGATCTTTTGGCGCAGCTGGTTGGTGAAGATCACAGCCGTGTTGGTCTGGCGGATGGCGCCGGATAGTTTGCGCAGTGCCTGAGACATCAGGCGGGCCTGCACCCCCATGGTGGCATCCCCCATGTCGCCTTCCAGCTCGGCACGCGGCACCAGGGCGGCAACCGAGTCGATGATGATTACATCTACCGCACCAGAGCGCACCAAGGTCTCGGTGATCTCCAGGGCTTGTTCGCCCATATCCGGCTGAGAGATGAGCAGGTTATCGACATCTACCCCGCAGAGAGCGGCATAAGCCGGGTCGAGGGCGTGTTCCATATCAATAAAAGCAGCCGTGCCCCCTTGCTTTTGGGCTTCGGCAACAATGTGCTGGCAAATCGTAGTTTTCCCAGATGATTCTGGGCCGTAAATTTCGGTTACCCGGCCGCGGGGAACCCCCCCGACGCCCAGGGCAAGGTCTAACGATAATGATCCGGTAGGAATTACGGGTAGTTCCTGGCTGTGTGCTTCTCCCAGGCGCATGATCGAGCCATCTCCGTACCGTTTGGTAATGTCACTCAAAGCATTTTCTAGCGCTTTGTCTTTGGCTGTGCTCATGGTTTTGGTTCCTTTCGAAAAGGTATAAGTGGATTGATTCTAATCTATTTCGGCTAGAATGGGGAAGCACTTGTAGATTAAAGACACCGGATTTTTAAATGAAAAAAGACCATGCCAAAGGGAATGGCTCTGGTCTTTTTGTAGATTGAAAGGTTATTGTGAGCTAGACGGCCATAGCGATTTCGGGAGTATCACCCATCACCATAGCGAGCATTTCTTCTTTGCTCATCCCGGCTAAGCCGAGGTTCTCTACTGTGCGCCCAATTTTCCAATAATCGGTTTGCCGGGCAATGCACGCCAGGCGGATGATGCTTTCCATCCCTCTGACGCGGAAACCGCAGGCTTTTCCCATCGAGGCCATCGGCACCAGACTCATGGGGATGTCTTCGTTAATGTAGCGGTGATTGATGGTTGTAGGGGCTTTAATGCCGCGGTACCCGGGTTGGTTGTGGATCGCTTCAAACAGGTTAGCGCCGGTCGCTTCGTAGGCTAATTTGAGCCAGTCCAAGGCAGTGAGCACTTCAATCTCCAGGGCTTGCCCAATGCGCACCCGCTCGCGGTCGGTTGCTTCCATAATGCGGGCCACTGCCGGGGTAACGCCATCCAGATAGAATTGAAAATCGCCGCTGACCGATTCTACCCAGCCGATGTTGTGCACCATAATGGTGGGGTGGAAGATGGCGCCGATATTATTCAGGCCGGTATGCAGTACGGTTTTGCCGTTAATGAACTGCGGGTAATAGGGGTTGATGGCATCCAGTACGGCTTTGGTATCGGTTGCGGGGTATGCGGCCAAAGGCACGGCTTCCTTGGTGCGGAAAATGCGCGACTGCGCTGGGCCGTCGGAGCGGGAGGCATAGATAAAAGTTTGCGCCTCGGCAACAATGACTTTGGCCTGGCAGTGATGTTTGTCGAGCATTCTTCGAAATTCGATCGCTCCAAACGTGCGCCCGGGGTTGAGCACCACAATTTGACCGTCTTCCAGGTGTGGGGCTAACTGAGAAGCGATCCAGGCGTGTCCCAGGGCGGGGATCACGACCATAATCACCTGCACCCCGCGAATCGCTTCGGCAATATCATCGGTTACCAGGGCAAGTTTTCCAAACCTGTCTTTTCCGCCGTTCAATAGTTTGATCAAAGAGATGCCACCGCGCTCTTTGATGGGTTCTATATTCATCCAGGTTCGGTTATATAGATTGACCTGTGCTCCCATAATTGCCAGGTCTGCGGCCATCGCTTTCCCACCATGTCCTGCGCCAATAACAGTGAATTTCATTGATTTTTGGTTGAGTTTTTTGCTCATGCTAATCTCCTAGACTGCACACTTGTGATTCTTTCTTTTGTTGTGATTGGCTGCCCTGTTTGGGGATCCACAGGGACACATGCGCCTCGTTCATCTATCCTGGTGACCAGCGCTCCTCTGGCAAATGGATTGTTGTTCAGCTGTGGGGCATCCATCAAGCCGGTACTTACTGCTTGTGCCAGGGTATGGGCATCTGACAGGGGATCATCGCTGTGTTCGCCTAGAGCCTGAATAGCCTGCAAAAGCAGTTCGCTTTCTGCCACCAGTTCCTCCTTTCTTTCCGTTATCCGGGGGTCTGCTAACATATTGGGCTGCCCGGCAATTGCGTTGGCGGCTGCCTGGCGGGCAATTTTTACCGAGGCAATCACTTCCTCGGGGATAGCAGCGTGGTCTGCTTCGGAATAGCCAACCACGTGCACAATATCGGGTTTAACTGCCATTTGCAGGTATACACTGGCTGCCAAATGGCCGCGGGCCAGGTCTTCGTCCAAAGGGTAGCTGAGCAAGCCGGTGCGGGTTTGCAGCCAGATGCGGAAGCCCGGCTCTGCCAGACGGTTGACCATCTGTTTGACGGCTTCCATTTTGGCAACATCCATTACATCGGCGGTGCCGGGCGGGCTGTTGAACATCATCTGGACGATGTGGTCTTTTACGCCAAATTTCTTGGCCTGGTAAGCAGCCAGATATGCGCTGGTGACAAATATCTCGTCGCTGGCGTCGCGCATACCCCAGTGATGGGCTTCGTTGGCTTCTACGGGAATATCTTGTTCGCCGTACCATGCCATTAATTCTTGATGCTCTTTGATCGAGCCTTCTAAATCCCACGGGCCGCGCCCATCCATACGGTTGAACCAATAAAGCGGCACAGCCGCCCAGCAAATGTTGATCGTTTCGCGGTACATTTCTGCCAGAGCGATAAAATCATCTGTGCCGGAATAGGTGCGCATGATCGGGTGGTTGCCCCGGCGGGAAGCCTGGTACAGCCGGCGGTAATCGTCCGCGCTGCGCACGGGCACACCGCCCGCGCCTTTACGCCGGAGGAGTTGTTTTTCGGGATGGAAGAAGTTTTCTTGGGCGTCCTGGTCGATCCCCAGGGAAATGACATCTAAGATACCGGCTTCGGCAATCTTCTTAATGCCCTCCACAGTATCTTTCATGGTGGGGAGGCCAAAGTGGTGGCGGAAAAGGGGGTACGGGGTCTTCCATTTACGCCGGTCGGGCATGTTTTGCGGGGGAATGGATTTCTCACCGCTTTGCTCGCTTTCCCCTCTCAAGTAGGCAATCACTTGCTCAACCGGTTCGGTGCCGTCAAAACTTGCTTCAAAGAAGCCGATCTTGCGGGCTTTCTCGACTACCGGTGGGGTACCGCCAAACGCAAAGCGCACGCCGGCGTCTCTCAATCCGTCTGCCTGCTCGGCAAATTCTGCCAGCAGTCTCTCCCCTGTTTCGGGGGTAAGGCGGTAAGAAACCCCTACCATGTCTGCGTGGTGTGATTTGGCGGCTTGAATGACAGAGGTGGTATCCACGGCCGGGCCAAGAAATTCCACATTCCACCCGGCTTGTTCGGCCAGGCTGCGGATCTTCATCAGCCCTGCAACATGAACACACTCGCCCAGCGCCGCTAAGACAAGGGTCTTCATCGTATTCCTTTCAATGTTTTCCAGAAAATGGACGTATTGCTAAGGACAGCATTTGCTGCGTTTATAATTATAGCATACCGGCTTTAACGGAAGGTTAATGTATTGATAGAATCGGTTATCAGTTGAATTAATCTTGTTGAGGCAAGGGCTTAAGAAACTCTTATAGAAAAAGGGATATTTTTGGAGTATAGTGTTAATGCATCTATATTCTTGAGGAGGAACGAATGCCTGATTTAAGAACAGAAGCACTAGAGTATCATCAGTTGGGGGGAAAACCAGGAAAAATATCCGTAACACCTACAAAACCACTAGAAACGCAGCGAGACCTATCCCTGGCTTATACGCCCGGCGTGGCCGAGCCGGTTTTGGAAATCTCCAAGGATCCGGCGACGGCATTTAAATACACCGCACGGGGGAACCTGGTCGGTGTGATTTCTAATGGTACCGCTATCCTTGGGTTGGGGAACCACGGTGCACTGGCTTCTAAGCCGGTGATGGAAGGAAAAGGAGTTCTATTTAAGAAATTTGCCGACATTGATGTTTTTGATATCGAAGTAGATACCGAAGACCCGGAAGAAGTGATCCGGGTGGTGAAGGCAATTGCGCCAACTTTTGGCGGAATCAACCTGGAAGACATCAAAGCACCGGAATGTTTTTACATCGAGCAGACCTTGAAGCAAGCATTAGACATCCCCGTGTTCCATGATGACCAGCACGGCACGGCCATCATTACCGGGGCAGGGTTGATGAATGCTTTGGAAATTGTTGAAAAAGATATTTCTGAAGTGAAGATTGCCGTATGTGGGGCCGGCGCGGCGGGGCTGTCCTGTGTGCGGATGGCGATCTTGATGGGCGCCAAACTGGATAATATCACGCTGTACGATATTGATGGGGTGGTGTACAAAGGCCGCGAAAAGGGGATGAACCAATACTTAGAGCCGTTTGCTAAAGAAACGGACGCGCGCACCTTAGCTGAAATTGTCAAAGGTGCAGATGTGTTCTACGGCCTTTCGGCGGGCGGACTGCTCAAACCGGAAATGGTCAAGTCGATGGCCCCCGATCCGGTCATCTTCGCGATGGCCAACCCGGTGCCGGAGATCAATTATGACATTGCCAAGGAAGCCCGGCCAGATGCGATTGTGGCTACCGGACGCTCGGATTACCCGAACCAGGTTAATAATGTGTTGGGGTTCCCCTTCATCTTCCGCGGTGCGCTGGATGTGCTGACCACAGCGATCAACGATGAGATGAAGTTGGCAGCTTCCAAGGCTTTGGCAGCATTGGCAAAGGAAGATGTGCCGGACAGCGTTTTGAAAGCCTACGGTGTGCCTTCTTTGCTCTTTGGGCGTGACTATATTATCCCCAAACCGCTCGACCCGCGCGTGCTGCTGTGGGTAGCCCCCGCGGTGGCAAAAGCGGCGATGGAAACCGGGGTTGCCCGGCTGACAATTGACCTGGACGAATATCGCGAAGAACTCGCCCTACGACAGGGGAAGGGGCAGCAGGTGCGCCACTTCATCCTCAACCAGGCCAAAGCGATGGGCAAACGCCACCGGCTGGTATTTGCCGAGGGTGAGGAAACCAAGATCATCCGGGCAGCCGAGCAGGTATGCAGCGAAAAGATTGGCAAACCGATCTTGCTGGGGAACCCGGAAGTGATCGCCGAGAAAGCGGGCGAATTGGGAATCATGTGCCACAGTGAACTGCTCGACCCGCAAAACTGCGAGCAGTTAGATGCGTATGTGGATGCTTACTACGAACTGCGCCGCCGAAAGGGAATCACCAGACAGGTTGCACGCAAATTGCTGCGCGACCCGAATGTGTTTGGGGCGATGATGGTCAAGATGGGCGATGCAGATGCTTTTATTTCGGGGTTGACCTATGACTACCCAGAAGTGATCCGCCCGGCGCTCCAAATCCACCACACGCGACCAGAGTCGCATATTGTGGCCGGGGTGTATATCATGATCGTACAAGACCGGGTGTATCTGTTCACCGATGCGACCGTGAATATTGATCCCAGCGCCGATGACCTGGCCGAAATTGCCGGGTTGGCCGCCGATTATGCGGTGAAACTGGGATTAGAGCCCAGAGTGGCGATGCTGTCGTTCTCTAACTTTGGCAGCACGCAGCACCCGCTGTCGAACAAGGTGCGCGATGCGGTGGCTTTGGTGAAGGAACGCCGCCCCGACCTGGTGGTGGATGGCGAAATGCAGGCAGATACTGCCGTGGTGCCGGAATTTGTGGAAGATCGTTACCCGTTCAGCGCGGTGAAAGATGCCAATGTGTTGGTGTTCCCCTCGCTTGAGTCGGCCAATATTGCCTATAAACTGCTCGACCGTTTGAGCAGCGCACAGAAGATTGGCCCGATCCTGTTGGGGATGGGCGCTCCGGTGCATGTGATCCAGACCGGTGACGAAGTGCGTGATATTGTCAATATTGCCGCGGTAGCCGCCATGGACGCAGGCAGCCGCTAAGCGAAAACGAAAACTTAACTAAAAAAATGCCGGACATATTTGTCCGGCATTTTGATTTAATAAGTTTATGTTGTAGTTGTACGGATTAGTGTTTATGCTCGCCGCACAATTGTTCGTAGACGTGCTGGTCGATCTCGCCTTTCATCAACGCCTGCACGGCGGGTTCGATTTCGATGAAGTCAACCTGTAAGGCTTTGATGCCCGCTTGCTGCATGCTGAGCTGGGCACCGCGTCCCATGCCGTGCACCAGGAGGACGTCGCAATCCTGGATGGCTTCGACCATTTTGACATGTTTGTCCATTGAGTGCGCATCCATCCCGCGGCCGCCTTCGTGCGAATGGTCATGGTCGTGGTGATGGTGTTCCCCGCCGCCCGCGTTGTGGTGGCCGGGTTTGTCCCGCAGTTCATGGGAGAGGATCTCGTTTTCGGTGATCTCATATACGGCATATTTGGCCGCCCGGCCAAAATGCTGGCAGATGGATTTCCCATCATCGGTTACGATAGCTACTTTCATGATTATGTCCTTTTCTTGCCGGAACGCTCTCCGGTGGAGTCAAACCACTGCGCAAATGCAGGGATTTGAATATTGATAAAGTGAAACCAATCATAAATTTGGTTTAATCCAAGGTTAGCCTTTCAGGTCGTCTTCCCAATCCTCATCATCCAGTCCGTCTTCGTCACCGGTGGCAGCCCAGGCATTCAGCCCGACTTTGGTGGCGTAGATAGCCATCAGGGTCATCACAATGGCAGAGCTGATGCACCAGGCACAGGTTGCGCCAATTACGAAGGGTTCCAGGAAGGTGAGGTAGATGGAGAACAGCAAACCAAAGATGGCAGACAGTAATAGCGCCATTTTGGCGAGGAACTGTACCTGCCCGGTGGTTTTCCGAGCGGCGAACCAGCTGGCGAACAAGACTACATTGCCGATCATACCCAACACGCCGACATGTAAAAAGCCGAACAGGGTGGCGTAGGGGCTTTGCTGAACGCTGTTGCAGTCTCCCACCGGGCCGCAAATTGCCTCTGCGCCGGTGACTTCCACAACGGTCATGTAGGTGGCAATTCCAAAGCCGACCAGCGCAAGGAGCGGGAGCACCCATTCAGGCCACAGCGTGGGTTCGGCTGCGCGCATAAAGTTGACCCCGATCCAGACCACCACGTCGATCATAATCACCAGCAGAATGGCGGCAATTGTGTTGGCGGTCAGGTCGTTTTGGAAGCGGGTTTTGAACAGGGAAAAGTCCCACGAAAATTGGTCTTGTGAAAATTGTGCCGCGCTGTCTTCATCTTCGATCACGGTGATAGAAGATTCGTCTCTGATAGGGGTTGGCGCGGGAGTAAAAGTCGGTTCTTGGTCGGGGGTGAGGGGTTCTTCCTCTTGCACTTCAGCCACAGCGTCAACGCCAGGGGTAGGGGTGATCGCCTGACCGGAGATCGAATCGTAGTAGCCGGAAAAGTCCAGCATATCGAGCAATGCTTCGGACTGCGGCCATTGGATACCATCGCCTTCCAAGGCAGCGTCGACAATCCCCGGCAGTTCTGCCGGAATCTGGACAGCACCGATCAGAATCTGATCGCCAATCAACATGAAGGGCACCCCGGCCTGTTCGGGCGGGTAGCCGATATCGATAAGCGTGTTGTAAAAGACGGTGGAGCCGTCTTCGGTGGTAATGTCGACCAGCAAGATCAGCAATTGATCTTGATATATTTCAAAGAGGGGTGGTAAAGATTCGGTGATGACCTGGTGGCAGTGGGCGCAGCTGGGGGAGAAAAACAAAATGGCGCGCGCTACCGGCGGTTCTTGCTGTGCCTGTACCGGGAGGGCAGCTACCAATAGTAAGATGACGATCAGCGATAAAACGAGGGCTTTGCGTTTCATGAGGGTACCTCTTTCAATGAGTATTGTTCATTTTAGCTTTCGTTGGCGAGGGCTTGCTTGAGTTCCACCAACATAGGCACCGGGGTCGGGTCAACCTGGTAGGCTACAGCCAGGTAATAGGAAATATAGTCGCCAAAATGCAGGGCAGTCCACATATCTTCGAGTACGCTGGCGCCAGAAACGGCCAGGAAATCGGTGGCGATGCCTTCCTGCATCATTGCCATGCGGGTAAATTCTTCCCGGAATTGATTGCGGGGGTGGTTGTGTTGGGAGGTGAGGAAAAAGGCCATGGAGCGGCCAAACTGCTCTTCGGGGTACATCAGTCCCTGTAAAGTATTGTGGTCTGCTTCGGGGAGCACTTCGAAGGCGGCTTGTGCTTTGGCCACTTCGTTGATCTGGGTTTTCCAGCGGCGGGCCACGGGGGCGAGGAAGCCGGAACCAAAGATGGTGATCCAGCGGTTATAGAACTGCCCGGCCATGCGCTTGGCAGGGTTGAGGGCGGTTTTCACTTCGGGGAGCAGCCCGGTTTGCTGCTGTTTCATGGCGTGCACGGCGGCGTTGACTTCCGCTTCAACGATGTCTTGCTCGAATAAGCCCAGCTTGGTGAGGGCTGCCAGGAGCATACCAAAGGAAAAGCCGACCGCTGCACGCGGTTGGAAGTCATCTTCAAAGGTCCACACAGGGGTGTTGGTCTTGCGGGCGAGTTGGGCGAGCTGCCCGCCGGTGGAAAGCGCAATGATCGGCAAACCGGCGTCGTGCGCCTGAGAAAAGACGGAGAGCGTCTCTTCGGTGTTGCCGGAATGGGAGGAGCAAATCACTAAGGTGTTTTTCCACTTGGGCAGGGTGTAATCGCGCAATACGGTGATCGGTGTGCTGCTGAATTGGGAGGCATAAGCGGACAGCAAATCGCCGCCGATGGCAGAACCGCCCATCCCGGCGATCACGATCTGGCTGAATTCGGGGAATTGGGGTAAATCCAGGCTTTGCCCCAGGTGCCATGCACCGGAAAGCTGTTCCGGCAGGTGGTTGATATGTCCGATCATGTTTTCGGAGTCAAGTTGTTTGATGTTTTCCAGGTTATCTAAATCCATTTTATTCCTCTTTGTGTTCTCGAATCTTTTGTAATTCTGTAATCATCTGGTAGATTTCGCGCCGCGGCCAGCCAGATTGCTGGGCAATTTGACGGGCGACTTGTGAAGGGGCGGAATTCTCTGTCAGATGTAATTGAAGTGCATTGGTGAGTTC
The DNA here is from genome assembly GCA_963675375.2 of Anaerolineales bacterium. GTDB lineage: Bacteria > Chloroflexota > Anaerolineae > Anaerolineales > UBA11579 > UBA11579. Next base: position 2,157,033 of record OY776212.2, read on the forward strand.
TTCACGGCTCCATTTGCCGGCTGCTTTGGGCTGTCCGGCCACTACCAGCGTATATTCCCCGCGGGCAGGCTGTTCTTTAATAAAGTCTTTCGCCTGGGAGATGCTGCCGCGGAAGATGCTCTCGTACATTTTGGTCAGTTCCCCGGCAATTGCAATCTGCCGGTCGCCCAAGATTTGCCCCAGGTCTTGCAGCGATTCTTCCAGGCGGTGGGGCGTTTCGAAAAAGATGAGGGTATAAGGCACCCGTTTGACTTCTTCAATCGCTTTCTGGCGTTCGCCTTGTTTGCGGGGCAGGTAGCCAAGGTACAAAAAACGGTCGGTGGGCAGCCCGGAGACCACCAGAGCGGTGACCGGCGCGCTGGGGCCGGGAATGGGGCTGACTGTATGACCCTGTTCCAGGGCGGCTTTCACCAATAAATAGCCGGGGTCGTTGAGCGCGGGGGTGCCGGCATCTGATACCAGGGCGACATCGCCCTGCGCCAAAGCATCCAACACGGCCTGGAGTTTCTCGCCTTTGTTATGGTCGTAATAGCTGGTCATGGGGGTGGAAATATCGAAATGCTTGAGCAGTTTGCCGGTATGACGGGTGTCTTCTACGGCAATTAACCCTACTTCTTTAAGCGTGCGAATCCCCCGTGGGCTGAAGTCTTCCAGGTTCCCAATCGGGGTGGCGACGAGGTACAGGGTGCTCATCAGGATGGATCGCCTTCCTCGGGAGATTGGGTGGGAAGTACAGTTTTGACGCGCTGAGCAAGCTTACGGCGGGTCAATAACGTCCGCCGTCCGCAGCCTAAACACTCGATCCCGATATCGGCCCCCAGGCGGGTTACTTTCCATTCGTAGCTGCCGCACGGGTGTGGTTTTCGCAGACGCAGCGTGTCGTTCAGTTTCAGGTCTGAAAGCATTTTCTTACCTATTTTGACAGGTTGAGAAGGGCATATTTTACCCCTCCTGGAACGAATTCCAGCGCAAGGATTATAACACGCGGTGGTATAATCCGGCCCTAAGGAGACACAATGCTCAATTTTTCGATTGCTCAGATTATCAGTTTGCTGGTCGTATTGCTGGTGGCTTTCCCGGCCCATGAGATGGCACATGCTTATATGGCAGATTATTTTGGGGATGACACCCCGCGCCTGCACGGACGCCTGACTTTTAACCCCCTGGCGCATTTGGATTTGTTGGGGTCGCTCACCTTGCTGTTGGTCGGCTTTGGATGGGCAAAACCGGTACCGGTCAACCCGTACTACCTGGCCCGCCAATCCAGACATGCACCTGCCCTGGTGGCTTTAGCCGGCCCGGCAACCAACCTGTTGTTGGGACTGTTCAGCGGCCTGGTTTTAGCGACCGGCATTCTCCCTCAGCCGGTGGTGACCAGCCAGTACATCCCTACATTGTACGAAGTATTCTTCATGTTCACCCTGATCAATTTTGTGCTGTTCTTCTTTAACCTGATCCCCTTGTTCCCGCTGGATGGAGAAAAGATCGCCATCCAACTGCTGCCCACCAAGTGGTCGGTAGGCCTGGAAGGTTTACGTCGTTTCAGCTATGGCCCGATGATCATCCTGGTATGGCTGCTGCCAGCGTTGGGTATCCATGTGACCAATGCATTGGTGTTCTGGCCGGCGGAGCAGCTTTTAAGACTGTTTGTAGGGTAAACCGTGGCGGGAGGACTGCTCTACCGCATTCAACAATTCCGCCGGGCGCATCAGGATGCGCCGACTTCTGAAGGACTGTCTCAGGCCGAAACATTACTTACGCCGCCGTTATTCAACCTCTTTCAACAATTATTGCCATTTGAACAAGCGCATGCCATCCGGGTGATGGAAGGTCTGGCCGTGCAGGGTTACGATGACCCTGAACTGCTGGTGGCTGCTTTGCTGCATGATGTGGGTAAAATGCACGTGCATTTAGCACCGTGGGAACGGGCGATGTATGTGGCAGTAAAACAGGTGTTCCCAGGATTAGCGGCACGCTGGGGAAAGATGCCCCCTAAGGGGCTGCGGCGCGGCTTTGTGGTGGCTGCCCAGCATGCCCGCTGGGGTGCGGAGTTGGCCGAGCAAGCAGGGGCTTCCCCGTTGGTGGTGGAATGGATTGCCCGGCACCAGGATGAGGATTTTTCCGGCATGGAGGTGCATGAGCGGCGCTTGATGGAAGCATTGAGAAAGGTAGATGACCGCAGTTGAGGTAATACCTGGTAGGGGGGAGATGGGAATGATGATTTTGATATTGGTTTCAAGTTAGGAGTCTGAGATGAAACAAATGATCCGCTTAGAAGAAGTGATGATGTTTGGGTTTGCGTTTTTCTTGTTCACCCAGCTGCCGTTTGCATGGTGGTGGTTCCTGGTATTTTTGTTCGCCCCTGATTTGAGCATGGTCGGGTATCTGCGTAATCCACAAGTGGGCGCTTTTAACTATAACTTTGTGCATCATAAGGGCGTGGCAGTGATTGTAATCATCGTGGGGGCGTTGATCGGCAATCCGTTGGTGCAGGCGATGGGGATCATTTTGTTTGGGCATTCCAGTATGGATCGTATCTTTGGGTTTGGGTTGAAATACCCGGATTCTTTTCAGCACACACATTTGGGGATGCTGCAAGGGGGGAAGTAGGGGGTTAGATACCCTCATCTGTCAGAAGAGAAATGAACTTCTTCTGACATCTTCTCCCTTTTAGGGAGAAGAATTGTAGATCGCGTTTTAGAGGTAAATATAGGATTGTTTGATTTGAATGATGAAGTTAGATTGCGATCCTTGAATAAATGAAGTATCTGGCGGGAAATTGATCGCTTGGCGCATTCATTTGTCATTCTGATTGAGCCGATCGCCAGATCGGGGAAAGAAGAATCTCGTTGAGGCAGCGTTTCTTTCTATGAGGATATGCCGAATCGTCTCCCTCTCAGTCAAATCTGCATCGGTTAAACACCCTCATCTTTCAGGAGAGAAATGAACTTCTTCTGACATCTTCTCCTTTTTAGGGAGAAGAATTGGAGACAGGGTTTATGGGTTGAGATAGGGGTCTTTGATTTGCCTTGAGAAAGCAAATCTGTAAGCCACAACTTAAGAAAAATTAATTTAGGAAATTAGCTTTTGGGATTGCTGCAAAGGGGAATGGGCAGAGGTTTTGGGGGGAGTTAATCTTCGCCGCGGTCGTTGAGCGTGTCGCGTACCAGCTTTAGCGCCATGTCGATGGAGTTAGTGCCAAAGAACCATAACCCGCCAGTATAAACCACCCCACCGACAATCATAGAAATCAGCATCAACAGCCAGGGACTCATCCCCAGCAGAGGTTGGCGGATCAGGTAGACGGTGACAAACATGAGGGCTCCAGCAATAAAAGCATGGACAAATTGTTTGAGCACTTCCCAGATGGTGATCTTTAGGTGGCGGGCAACCACGATCAGGCGGATGATGGAGCCAAACAGGTAGCCCAGGCTGCTGCCGGTAGCCGCGCCCAGGGCAGGATAGCCGGTCACACCGCGCACATCCAGATACGCGCCGAATAGCAGCAGGGGGACATTTACGGCTGCTTCGATCAACATCAGCACGGTGAGGAAGCCGGGTTTACCCAGAGCTTTGAACACATCCCCGGCAGGCCAGGCCAGGGTAAGCCAGAAGGCGGACATGGAAAGTACCTGTAGGAGAACGACCGCCGGTTCCCAACCGGGGCCAAAGTATATGCTGACAAAGTCCGGGGCGATCAGCACCATGCCCAAAGCCAGGGGGGTGACGATGATGGTGAGGTAGCGGGTGGTAAACAGGAAGCCGCGCGTGATGGCTTCAATGTCGTCTTTGATTTTCGAGAAGGTGGGGAAAATCACGCTGGTGAGGATCGAGTTTAAATAGATGATCAGCAGTTGGGGCAGGCGGTTGGCTTCCCCATAAAACCCCAGCGAAGCACTGCCCAGCGCACCGCCAATCACGGTTTCGTCCACTTTGTCGAACCCGACGCTGAGGGTGTTGAAGAGGGTAATGCCGCTGCCAAAGCGCCACACTTCTTTGGCGACTTCGGGGTAGTAGCGTAGTTTGGGTCGCCAGGGAACAATGATCCAGTTGGTGACCGTTTGGATGATATTGCCGGTAAGCTGAGAATATACCAGGCTCATCACGCCGTAGCCTTTGAGCGCCAGAATGATGGCTACCGCGCTGCGGATGATGGCGGAGATCAGTTCGGGCCAGAAGCGGGTTTTGAAGTCTAACTTTTTGCGCAGTAAGGCCTCGTGGGTTTGGCCTAACGAGAGGATGAAAAAGCCGCTGCCCAGGATGGGCATCAGGCCGACGGCGGTTTGAATGTCGTTAAGGTTGCTTTCGCCCAGGAAGCGGGAGAGTGTTTCGAGGTGGTCGAGGTTGGGGCCGATCCACATTGCCAGCCCGGCAACCGATAGGGAGAGCAGGGCGCCAATCCCGACATTGAGAATAAAGACGGTGTCGGCAGTTTTTTCTTCTTCATCGGCTTTGTTGATCAGCGCGTCGTTGACCCCCAGGCTTTGGGTGGCTTCGAACAGGCCGATGACGACCATGGCAAGTTGGCGCAGACCGAAGTCGCTGGGGGAAAGCAGGCGCACCAGCCAGGCATTGACCAGGAAAACGATCAGTTTGCTGGAGATGACAGACAGGTAAGCCCAGGCGGTACCGCGCAGGGCGCGTTTGGCTAATGACATAAAGAGAAAATTCCTAACCGGCTATTGGTAATCAAAATGAGAATGGTTATTCTCATTTTAGTCGCTTCTAACTTAAATTTTTATTTTGATAACTCGGATAGTATAGCTGTTTTTATGCAGGGGTGCAATGGGGAGGGTTTGACCGCAGCGTGTTTGTCAACGCACTATTTTCTTGTTTGCTGCTTACGGTTACGGTATCGGCTGCCAGTTGGCCTGCCGGTCGTTGGCCGGATTATCGGTCAGATTGGTGACGAAACGACCGCCAAAGTCCATAATGTAGAGTTCCTCGTTGCCGTCTTTGGTGGAGGTGAATACGATCCAATGGCTGTCCGGCGACCAGGCGGGGTCAAAGTTCAGTCCCTGGTCAAAGAGGCGCACGACGGTAGCACCTTTCGATTCTACATCGACCAAATAGACATGCCGGTTGTTGCCGGTAGTGCGGATAAAGGCGATGTAGCTGCCATCCGGCGACCAGGCGGGCATCATCCCTTTGCCAATCCGGTCTGTCTCGCTCCAACGGATGTCCCATAACTCGGTGAAACCGTATTCTTTGGGCGGCACGGTGTCTTCGGGTGTTTCCTCGGCGGTGTAGCGCACGTTGAGGGTGTAGAAGAAGGTGCCGGTGAAGATAATTTGCTGCCCGTCCGGCGAAAACGTGGGGTTGTATTCTTCAAATTCATCACTGAGCTTGGTCTGGTCGCTGCCGTCGGCATTCATAGTCATCAACTGCTTGGCGCCGCCGAATCGCTCGGTGACGAACAATATCCGGCTGCCGTCCGGCGACCAGATGGGATCATCGTCATTGCCCTGGTACTGGGTCAGGTTGACCGGGTCGCTGCCATCAGCGTTCATCACCCAAATGTCGAGGTTGTAGCGGTTGTTGTATGGGCCAAAGCCGCCGTCGGCGACATATAAGAGGCGCGTACCGTCGGGGGACCACATCGGGTAGCTCTTGTCGGTTTCATCAAAAGTGAGCTGCTCCACATTGCTGCCGTCCGAATCCATCAGGAATATCTGGTCAAAGCTGCTGCCATCCCGGTCGCTGATAAAGGCAATCTTGCCGCCATATCCCAGCGGGGTAGGTTCGGGTGTGGGAGACAGGGTGGCGGTTGGCACGAGCGTCTCGGTGGCGGTGGGGAGCGCGGTGGGTGTTTCCGTAGGTGGTAGGGGTGTGGGGGTGTCGGTAGAATCGATCACAACCACCTCGGCCGATGTGACGCTGGGCTGTTGGGCAACTGCGGCGGGGGTGCCGCGGCTGCGCAAGAATGAAAAGGCTGCTGCCCCAACCGCAGTGACCACAACAAAAGCGAGAATGACCAACCCGCCGATTAACAGGCAGGAGCGGTTATTTTTCTTTGGGGGCGCTTCTAAGCGCTGGGTGGGGGGTGCGGCTTCGGAGGGCACGGTGAGGGAGCGGATGAAGTCTGTGATGGAGGGGAAGCGGTCTTCGGGGTTGGTTGCCATGGCGCGCTGGATGGCGTTATCGACGTGGATGGGAATATCGCGCGAAAAGCTGCGGGTAGAGAGCAATGTTTGGTGGCCGAGCATCATATCGACCGATTCGGGCGGCGGGCCGCCGGTGAGCAAGGCGTACAATGTGGCTGCCAGGGAGTATTGGTCGGAATAAGGGCCGGTGATGGCGTTGCTGTACTGCTCGGATGGGGCGTAGCCGGGGGAATAGCCCCTTGCACCGACGGAAGTTTCCCCGGTGTTGGCTTTGGCGATCCCAAAATCTACCAGGATGACCTTTCCATCGGGGGTTAGTTTGAGGTTTGCCGGTTTCACATCCCGGTGGATGACGGGCGGGTCCTGGCTGTGCAGGTAGTTGAGGGCATCCCCAATTTGCTGCGCCCACTCCAACACTTTGTAGACCGGCTGGGGGCCTTGGGCTTTGAGCCGGTCGTTGAGATTCTCTCCCTCGATATAGTCCATCACCAGGACTTGCATTTCACCCTCGATGAAATGATCGAACACCAGGGGCAGGTTGGGGTGGCGCAATTTTGCCAGCAGGCGGGCTTCGGTCTCGAACTGCTTGCGGCTTTCTTCGCTGCTGACCAGGTTGGTCTTAACGGCGACAAGCTGGTCGAGGGCCTGGTCATAAGCCAGATAGACAGCGCCCATGCCGCCTTTGCCCAATTGTTCTCTAATTTCATACCGGTCTTTGAGGATGCTGCCTGGGATTAGTTCCATATCTTTTCCTGCCTGGAGAGGTGTGTATACGAGGTGATATGTACTATTATAGCGGGCAATTGCCCAGATGTGAAAAAAATTGGGAAAGTTTTTGACCGAATCAATTCAGTCTAGATTAGTTTGTTGGCGGGGAGAGGAACAGCTCGGTGCTGTAGATGAAGGTGTAGCCGGGGATGGTGCCATCGGAAATGCCAATTGCCAGGCGGACGGGGGTACGTTCTTCTACCTGATAGGGGATGGAAGCGACAAATTGGCCGAGGGATTGTTCTGGGTTGAGCACGACCGAAGCCTGCCCCTGGGCAATGGTCTCTCCTTCCTCATCTTGCAGCCAGATGTCTAGCGGGCTGTCTGAATCGGTGCGCACCCAGCCGGAAACGAGCACGGCGTCGCCTGCAATCTCCTGCCCGGCGGCGGGCAGCTGCAGTAAGATGCGGGCATTGCTTTCGGGGGCGTAATTGCGGGCAGTGTGGCTACTGGCAAGCAGGATCAATTCAATCGAATTGAGCGCCAGGATACGCTCGACTTTATCTTCTACTTTGATCTCCAGCCGCCCGGCTTCCACAAAGCCCGGCAGGGTGAATTCGATCTCGGTAATCAGGTTGCCGTTGACCGGGTCATCGTAGGGCAGGGGGTAGCGGGTTTCTTCCAGGATGGTGCGCCCATCTTCGCCATAGAGTGTGATGGTTGCATGCAGGGTGTAAGGGGTAGCCAGGTTGGCGATGATGCGGATGGGCGAGGTGTGCAGAGATAGCTGGCCGGGACGCAGGATGTTGATCGCCGCAAGCCCAAATTCTACACTTTCTACCGGTACCTGGGTAAGTGTCGCCGCCGGGTTGGGCAGTTGGCGGTTGGCGGGGGGCGTTGTGGGTGTGGAGGTAGCTGTTTCGGTAGTAGGGGTAGGTGTGTCGGAAGGTGTGTTTTCGGCTAAAGAGCTGGTCGGGGTGATCGAGGGCGGCGGGGCGGCTTGCAGTTGGTTGCTGCATCCTGTGATCAGCACAGCCAAGCTGAGGAATAGGATTGGAAGGATTGAAAGGGGAAGCCGCCGGATGTTCATAATGATTAAGCTTACTATAAAACGGGAAAATTGCGCTGGGTAATTGGAGGGAGAGGTTGGGTGGGTGGAAATGGCGTTTTAGTGGATTAGTTATCTTTGTTTTGCATGGCAAGGCCGACTGCCCCCAACACGCCGGCACGCGCACCTAAAGCAGGCGGGACGATAAAACTGTCGATGTTTGCGGTGATGGCGGGATGCTCGATATATTCATTGAGCAGCTCTTGCACGCGTGTACGCACCAGGGGATAAAGCCATTTGGCATTCATCACACCGCCGCCGAGGATGATCTTTTGCGGAGAGAGGGTGGTGATGTAGTTCACCAGGGCGAGGGCGATGTATTCCGCTTCCAATGCCCAGGCGGGATGTTGGGGAGGAAGCGTTTCGGCCGGCTGCCCCCAGCGTTTTTCGATTGCCGGACCGGAAGCCAGCCCTTCAAAGCAGTCTTGGTGAAACGGGCAACTGCCGGGGAAGGGGTCTTGCCGGTGGTCGTGCGGGATGCGGATATGCCCCATCTCCGGGTGGGTGAGGCCATGGATGCGTTTTCCGTTCAGGATCAGCCCGCCGCCGATACCGGTGCCTATGGTGAGATAGATGAAGGAATCAACCTGTTGGGCAGCACCCCACAGGTGTTCTCCCAGGGCAGCCCCGTTCACATCCGTATCCAGGGTGACGGGCAGGCCAAGCGCAGTATGCAGGGGGGTAAGTAAGTCAGTGTGTGTCCAGCCTGGTTTGGGGGTAGCTGTCAGGAAGCCAAAAGTGGGAGATTGGAGGTTGAGGTCAAGCGGGCCGAAGCAGGCAAAGCCAACCCCGGCAAGCCCCTGGGTAAGGTAGGGTTGAAAGAATGCCGTGACCTGTTGAAGTGTTTGGATGGGTGTGGTGGTGGGAATGCGCGTTTCGGCGATGATTCTATCGGGTGAAGCCGCGACCATACAATTAAATTTGGTGCCGCCGCCTTCAATGCCGCCCCATAAAGGTTGGGTAAGATCATTTCCGTTCATTGGATTTAGAATTAAAAAATTGACCTGAAAAGGTCAATCAGTATGCTTGGAATTATCTTTGTGCAGTGTTTTGTTCAACCAATCTCTAATTTTGGCTTTTAATTCATCCGGGTGGATTGGTTTGGTAATGTAGTCATTGACCCCTGCGTCATAGGCTTGATCGAGCAATGTGCTTTCGTTTGCCGCGGAAAACATGATGATGGGCACATCCACCAAAACGGGATCATCCTTCATTGATTTGCACACGTCCAATCCATCCGCGCCGGGCATCATCAGGTCAAGGATGATAAGATGCGGGCCAAAGTTTTTGCTGGCTTGCAGCGCATTGGCGCTTAAATTTTCGGTGAGGATGTTGTATCCCTCGCGAGTGAGAAGGACTTCTAATAGGCGAGTGGTTGCGGGATCATCATCTATGATTAGTATATTTTCCATTTGTCTTTTTCCTACCTATCTATCAGGACAATTATACAATAATTTGTCTTAATATAACTGAACAAAATTCAATCGAGTTATCAGGTTCAACCAGAATAATGGGTTTCGCCACTATTCTGGTTTGCGTTTTGAGCGTAATGTGTGGTGTATTCTTTGTTTGCACCCGTTGTTATGCAGGAGCGGTAGGAAATTTATTAAAGGGTCATTCTCCAATTTGAGAGCGTAAATAAGCCTCAATAAACCCGTCCAGGTCACCATCCAACACAGCCTGGGCATTCCCCATTTCATAGTTGGTGCGGTGGTCTTTTACCATCTGGTAGGGGTGCAGCACGTAAGAGCGGATCTGGCTGCCCCACTCGGCTTTTTGATATTCGCCGCGCAGTTTTGCCATTTCCTTTTCTTCCTCCTCGCGCTTGACTTCCAGCAAACGACCGCGCAGCACTTTCATGGCATTTTCTTTATTTTGAGTCTGCGAGCGTTCGTTTTGGCAGGAGGCGACAATGCCGGTGGCCAAGTGGGTGATGCGCACGGCGGTGTCGTTTTTCTGCACATTTTGCCCGCCGGCACCGGCTGCCCGGAATGTCTCAATCTTGATGTCGTTGGGGTCGATCACAATTTCGTCATCATCTTCTACCTGGGGGAGAACTTCCACCTGGGTGAAGGAAGTGTGACGGCGGTGATTGGAGTCGAAGGGCGAGAGGCGTACCAGACGGTGTACCCCTTTTTCGGGGCGCAGGTAACCGTAGGCATAACGGCCGTTGACGGCAATGGTGACGGTTTTGATGCCCGCTTCTTCGCCTTCGGTTTGGTCGATCACTTCGGCTTCGTAGCCGTGCTGCTCGGCCCAACGCAGGTACATGCGCTGGAGCATGGCAGACCAATCTTGAGAGTCTGTGCCGCCAGCCCCGGCATTAATGGTTAAGAGGGCATTGCCGCGGTCGTGTTTGCCGGAGAGCATGGTGGTCAGCTCTTTTTGGGCTACGATCTTTTCTAATTTGGCGGCTTCGGGTTCAAGTTCGGAGCGCAGACTTTCATCGCCCAATTCCGCAAGCTCGCGGGCATCGGAGATACGCTGCGCTAAGGTTTGCCAGTCTTCAATTTCCTGGCGTAACCCGGCCATTTTTTTCATTAATTGTTGGGCTTCGGTGGGGTTATCCCAAAGGGTGGGGTTTTCCGCTTCTTTTTCTAAAGCACTGAGTTCTTCTTGTTTGCCTGGCAGGTCAAAGACGCACCATAAGGGCTTGAATTTTCTCTTCGTATTCGGTGAGAAGTGCCACTAAATCTTGCATGGAGGTACCTCGAAATTTCGTTAAACTTAGATTATGAAATAAATTTTATCAGATGAATGGTGTTTAGGGGTCAGGCGAAGCCGTCTAAAATGCCCTGGATGAAGGCGTCGGCATCAAAGGGGGTGAGATCATCGGCTGCTTCCCCTAAACCTGCAAAGTAGATCGGCAGGCCAAGGGTTTCCTGGATGGCGAAGGCCATGCCGCCGCGAGCGGAGGAGTCGAGTTTTGCCAGGATCACACCGGTCACATTCACAGCTTCTTTAAAAGCGAGCGCCTGCTGGAGAGCATTTTGCCCGGTAGTTGCATCCATTACCAGCCAGGTGGCGTGGGGCGCACCGGGGTAGGCTTTCCCGGCGACACGGTGCACTTTTTTCAGCTCTTCCATCAGGTTGAAGCGGGTGTGCAGCCGTCCGGCAGTATCTACCAGAACGATATCTTCATGACGGGATTGGGCAGATTGGATGGCATCGTAGGTGACTGCCCCAGGATCGCCGCCGGTTTGCCCGGAAACAACCCGCAAGCCAAGACGCTGGCCCCATAATTCAAGCTGCTCCACGGCTGCCGCACGGTAGGTGTCGGCGGCGGCTAAGACCACCTGGTTGCCGCTGTCTTTAAATCGTTTACCCAGTTTGGCGGTGCTGGTGGTTTTACCCGATCCATTGACGCCGACAACCAGGATGATGGTAGGACCATCGGGGTTGAACTCAATGGCAGGTGGGGAGATCAGACGTTTTTTCAGGCTGGTTTGCAGACCCTGTTTGAGCTGGTCTGTTTTGGTCCAGCCTTCATCTTTGGCCTGTTCGCGCAGTTCGTCAATCAGGTGGGTGGTGGTTTCCACGCCTAAATCGGCCTGGATAAGCATGGCTTCCAGATCGTCCCAGGTGTCATTGTCCAGATCGCTGATGCCCAGCATGTTGGCGATCCGTCCAAAAGTAGTATCACGTGTCCGGGCAAGGCCGGACTTCCATTTTTCTAGTCTGTCGTTCACAATCCCCAATTATACCTGAGGATGGGAGGGGTGGGGAAAATTTTATATCAGATAATGATAAAAATGGGATCTATCCTAATGAGACACTATTCAATGCTTAGACAAATAAGGGGAATGTTTTTTTTGCTTTTCTCACCATCACCTTGCGAATCTTCGATTCGCTTCCTTCTTTGGTAAATTAAAACTCGCCAGGGTTTACAGCCTGACGAGTTGGGGGCGTGTGATTGGTATCTGGTTATCCTTGCCGGGTAAAGTAGAGGCTCTTTTGACGCAGCACGATGATCAGGGCAAATACGGCCCAAACCAGGGCATTGACCAGCATGAATTGGGTGGTGGTGATGATCTCAAAGAAGAGCATGTTGGAGAGGTTGATCCCCAGGTGGAAGAGTGCGGCGACCCAGATGTTGAATTTGGTGGCGGGCATCAGACTGTAGAGCACATAGGTGTAGGAGGTAATCAGGATCACGGCAAAGACCATGTAGAGTGCGCCGTTTGCGTATAGACCGATATGCCACAAGCCCCATAGCACACCGACAACGGCGGAAGTGACTACCGGAAGGGTCTTTTGGTTGAGCATTTTGTGGAAGTATCCTCGCCAGCCAATTTCTTCGCCCAGCGCACCGGAGGCCATGTTGAGGAAGGCGAACAGGGAAAATTCAAACTGGAAGCTGGCATTTGCGCCCAAAACGCGCATGATGATAAAGACCACGACGGCAGGTAGGGCAGGGATGAGGAAGGCGAGCAGGTAAGTTTGAGGGGCGGCACTTTTAAAGGAAAAATTTAATTTGATGCCTTGCTTGCGGAAAATGAGGTAGGCCATCAACAAGCCAGCCACGCCCGGCCCCCATTGCGGCAGGCTGGTGGGCAGCCCGGTTGCCTGCTGGGTGCCGCCCAGCACCATGGTGAATAAGAAAGCCAGGAAATAAAACAAAATTGTACGGATAATCATTCTTTAAAGCTCCTTGGGTTGGTAATTCGCATGGATAATGCGTTGGTAAGCCTCTTGCAGCCAGGTAAGGTCTTTTTGTGCACTGGCCAGGCCGTATTCGAGAGTAAGCAGCGTGAAAAACACGTCTCGCTGGTTGTCTAATTCGGGGAATCGCTCCAGCCAGCTTTGCATGATGTGTTGGTAGACTTTGGCGCGCTCCTGGATTTCTTCCATTGCGTGCTGGAGAACTTCTGCAATTTCTTCATCGGTGAGTTTGCCGGCAAAGAAAACTTTTACCAGGAAAGGTTCGCGTGCCGTGTCGATTGGCATTGGCGCAGCCAGCCATTGGTGCAGTTCTGCTTCGCCCGCAGGGGTGATGTGATAGACCTTGAGGTCCAGGCGGTCTTCACGGGGGACAACTTCTTTCTCCACAAAGCCGTCTTTTTCCAGTTGGGAGAGCGTGCGGTAGATTTGGCTTTGGTCGGCGGGCCAAAAATGCTGTACGGATTGGTCGAAAGACTTTTTAAGGTCATAGCCGGATGATGCTTTGTACGATAAAAAACCTAAAATGGCATGATGCAAAGACATAGAAGAGCCTTCCTTTTGACCGATAATAACTTTCGGTTGATTTATATATGAATTATCTTATAGGATATATCCTATAAATTGAGATAAATATACTTGAGAGGATAAAACTTGTCAAGAAATTTCATGGAGTAAAAAAGGGGAAGAAGCCAAGGAGGTACCGCTCAGCTAAAAGTAAAGAAGGCCGGAGTTACCATCCGGCCTTCTTTGATTTGAGCGAACAGAGTTCGATGCAAAAAGGTTTTGATGTTTCCAGGCTCAATCGCCGGGGACACGCTCGATATTAGCGCCAAGGGCTTTGAGCTTTTTGTCTACATCTTCGTAGCCGCGGTCGATCTGGGCGACATTGCGCAGAACGGAAGTCCCCTTGGCGGCGAGAGAAGCGAGTACCAGGGCCATTCCGGCGCGGATGTCGGGGCTTTCCAGGTTTTCGCCGAGCAGTTTGCTGGGGCCCTGGATGATTGCCCGGTGGGGGTCACAAAGCACAATTTGAGCGCCCATGCTGACCAGTTTATCGGTGAAGAACATACGGCTGGGGTACATCCAGTCGTGGAAAAGCACGCTGCCGGTGGATTGGGTGGCGGCAACAATGGCAATGCTCATCAGGTCGGTGGGGAAGGCCGGCCAGGGCATGACGCTGATCTCCGGGATGGCGTTGCCCAGGTCGGGCATAATCTCGCGGCATTGGTCTTCCGGCACGATCAGGTCGGGGCCGTCGGCAAACCAGTCGTAGCCCAGACGGTTGAAGACCAGTTTGATCATGTCGAGGTGTTCGTGCCCGGCATTCTTGATGCGGATGGAACCCCTGGTGACCACAGCCGCACCGACATAGCTAACCACTTCCAGATAATCGGGGCCGACGGTGTATTCTCCGCCTTGCAAGGAGGTTACGCCTTGAATGTTGAGGGTGTTTGAGCCAATATTCTCGATCTTTGCCCCCAGCACGTTGAGGAAGTTACACAGGTCTTGGATGTGCGGTTCTGAGGCAGCGTTGCGCAGGGTGGTTTGCCCTTTGGCAAATACGGCTGCCATGATGGCGTTTTCCGTAGCAGTCACGCTGGCTTCGTCCATCAGGATATTTGCCCCGGTGAGGCCTTTGGGGGCGGAGAACTGGAAGATTTTCTGGTCGCGCACGTATTCGGCTTCGGCGCCCATTGCCCGCAGAGCGAGAATGTGGGTATCTACCCTGCGGCGGCCGATCACATCACCACCGGGAGGGGAGAGGTTGAGTTCGCCGATGCGGGCGGTCATCGGGCCGGCCAGCAGAATGGATGCCCGGATTTGTTTCATCAAGGCAGGGTCTAGGGAAGAAGGGGTAATATCTTTGGCGTGAATCTTCCAGGAATTTGAACCGAGATCGGTGAACTCTACCCCCAGCGTTTGCAGCAGGTAACGCATGGTCTGTACATCGCGGATCTCGGGTAAGTTGTGCAAGATGATGGGCTGGTCTGTCAGCAGGCAGGCAGCCAGGAGAGGGAGGGCGGCATTTTTATTCCCGGAAGGGGTCAACTCACCCTTGAGTGGATGCCTCCCCTCAATGATAAATTTTTCCATTTATTTAACTCCTTGTGTTGCTTGGATAGTGCACCACCTGTATAATAATCTTATGAACGCAATTTTTCAATACATCCTCTTTATTCTCATCGGTTATGTGTGCGGTGCAGTGGCTAATTTTATCGTGGAATGGTTCTATCTTCGGCGCAGCTTTTTGCCTGAGGAAGAAGCAGAAGCGATCCATACTTTAGGGTGGGTCAAGTTCCTGGTATGGCCGTGGGCGTGTGGGGCGTGCAGCCAGATGAAGAAAATCCGCATCATGCTGGTGGAAATTGTGCTTGCTTTTCTGGCCGTGTGGCTGTGGAAAGCCGAACTGCGTACGGTTGAACTGTGGTGGGCGCTGCCGGTACTGGTCTATTTTACGGTGGTGATGGTGATGGACATGGAATACCGGGTGGTGCTGCATCCGATTTCAATGGCGGGGGCGGTGTTGGGGTTGGTGGTAGGCACATACCGTTTTACCAGCGGGTCGATGACGTTTAGCGAGGGGCTGCTCACTTCTTTGCTGGGCGGGGTGGGCGGATTTGCGATCATGTTCCTGTTCTATAAATTGGGGGAGTTTTTCCTGCGGCTGGTGAACCGGCGGCGGGAGGAAGAGGTGGATGAGGTTGCGCTGGGGTTTGGCGATGTGAACATGTCGGGGGTGATGGGCTTGTTCATTGGCTGGCCGCCAGTGATACTGGGGATGATTTTTGCCATCTTTGCAGGTGGGGCGGTCAGTATCCTTTTCATTGTCTTTTCTCTGGTCGCCAAGCGGTTCAAGGCTTTTGCGGCCATCCCGTATGCGCCGTTTTTGGTGCTGGCAACCCTGGTGATGTTGTTTTTCCCCGATTGGGTCATCTCACTGATCGGTTAAATCTCTTTTTCTATTAATTTCATATCTACTTAGCCATGTGGGGCTTTCAACGTACCCTAAAATTCATCTTCTTTTGTATAGATGGTATTTATATTAATCAAATTCCGGTGGGAGCTGGCGGATGACTTCTTCCAGCACTTGCTGGGGGGTGAGGGGGGAGGTGTCGATATAGATATGGGCATGTTCGCGTGCATGCGTGAGGCGGCGCAGTTGCTCTTCGTATTCGCTCTGGTGCCAGTGCAGGCTGGAGCGCTGTAAAGTGACCGGGAAGGAAACATCCAGAAAGACGAGGACATCGGGTTTGGCGATCTTCTGCCACATTTCGGGGACAAAGGAATGTTCCTGAGCGATGTGTTTGACCGCATAGCCGCGCGCGGTAAGCCCGCGTTTCAGCACGGTTTTGCCCGATTTACAGGGACCAACCAGACCGATAATAAGACGTTTATCCGTTTCACGCATTGGCAGCCCTCACTTTCCTGATTTGGTCGGGTGCGGCCAGGATGACGATACAGTCGGATTGTTGGATGCGGCTGTCCGCCGGGGGATGTGTTTGGGTGGTTTGCTGGCGTTTGATCATTACCAGGCTGACATTGTAGTCCTGCTCCAGCTTTTCGGCCGTGATGCCAACCAGCTTGGATTTAGGGGGGACATCAAAGCGCACCAAACTGTAATTCTCGCCTTCAATGGAGATCGGGCGGGTCATTTCCATTCCGGCGGCCGCAGCTGCAAACCGGGGGGCGGACATGACGGAGGAACTGAGGGCGGTGAAGTCAAACTGATCTTCGATGGCTTTGGCAAATTGTTCGTCAAAGATACGGGTAACCACCTTCAGGTTGGGATTGAGCGCTTTGGCTTTGATGGCAATCTGCATGTTGAGCGGGTCGTTTTGGGTACACAGGATGATCGACTGCGCTTTTTGTATCCCGGCGTTCTCCAAGGCGGTTTGTTTGTTGGCGTCTCCAGAGAGCACAGGGACACCGAGCGCCTGTACCTCGCTGATCAGTTCGGCATCGGGGTTGAGTTCGATGGCGACGACTTCCAGGCCAAGGTTGAGCAAGTTTTTGAGGGTCTGGTAGCCGAGATGGCCCAGCCCGACAATGATGACATGGTGATTGAATGTAGATGCTACAGCCACTTCCCACTCCTTACTTCGGGCGCGCCGGTTAAAAAACAAGGTAGAAAATTCTGCCACACCCTGGGCGATCACACTGAGGCCAAGGATGGGCAGCAGGAAGAAAAACGCTTGCAGGTGCCAGTCGTGGGGGAAGTCGATGGTCGGTTGGAGAAAGATCAACCCGAGGACCAGATAGATCGCTTCCGGGATGCTTTCCAGCGGTTCACCGGTTTGGGCACCAAGATAGTAGTAGAACAAGCCACCGCCAACCACAACCAGGCAGAATAAGAACAGCGACCACGAAAATTCTTTGAGAAGTAGAAGGGTGTCGCGCCAGCCAGCTTGTAACCTACGGGAGAGATTCTTTCGAGGCATGTTTGTTTGCGTGAAACAAGCTCAGTTTATGAAATTACTGCGCTTATGCAGCCATTTCATTTTAGAGGTAAGGCGACCGTCATGCGGCGGATTTGGTCCCCGGTGCCCTGGGAGATGCGCAGAATGACAATGCTGACATCATCCACCGGGCGCTGCTCGTCCAGTTCAAGCGCCATCTCGATGATCGCATCGGCGATTTTTTGGGCGTTGAGACCGGATTGGGAGAGGGCAAGCAGTTCTTTAGACATATCCAGGCTCATCCCTTTGCGCACACCGGCATTGGTGATCCCATCGGTATAGGCAGCGATGACCATTTCTTCGTCAAGAGGCAGCTCGGTGATGTTGGGGCGCGTGCTGCGATACACACCTACAGCTTTGCTGGGTTCATCGATAGCGGTGCATTGTCCGTTTCTGACTATATGGATGGGGGCGGGGTTGTTGCGGGAAAGCACCAGGGTTTGGGTTTCCAGATCAAGGGAAATGATGTTGAGCGTTGCCATGACTTTGCCGTTACGCATCGAATAGAGGTAGTCTGAGGCGGCTCGGGCAGCAGGGCCATCGCGCACACCCTCGGCCAGCAGGGAGATAACTTTGCGCACCACGATGTTGGAGATGCGTTTGGCGCTTCTACCGGAACGCTGCCCATCTGCCAGTACGACAGACAGACCACCGTTGGGGCGTTCGATCACTTCCAGCGAATCGCCGCTTTCGGAGGTGGCGTATTTTTTGATCTTGGCAACACCTATTTGAGCTTCCATTTTTCGATTGTACCAGAGAATGAAAAAATACGGTTTGTTTTAAAACGGCAGGGAGTTTTCTTGAAGATGGGAGGTGTTTTGTAAAAAGAATTTAGCTGCCTTTTTTCTCGGCAGTCAGAATCCAGACATTGCTCTCACTGCGGTAAACATTTTCGAATGAGAGAGAAAAACCCAGGTCTGCAAAATGCTGGGAGATTTTCTCTTTGTTGGGGTAATGCGCCGGGGTTTGCCCGGTCACTTTGAACAGCCAGACCGAGAAGCGATGGAGGAAAGAGGTGCCGGCCAACGAGGCAAAGGGCAGAATAAGCAGCTTGCCGCGGGGGGTGAGCACGCGATGGATTTCACGCACGGTGTGGGCCTGGAAGAGGTATTCTGCGGGGAAGGTGGCAATCACCTGGTCAAAACTGCCCGCCGCATAGGGGATGTGCTGTCCGTCACCGTTGGTGATCTTGGCGGTAAGTCCGGCTTTGCGCATGCGGTTTGCAGACTGGCGTGCCATGGTGGGGCTAAGGTCAAGGCCGTAGATGTTGATGCCGCGTTGGGCGGCCTGGCGCTGTAAATGACCGGGGCCGGGGCCGAGTTCTAAAATGCGCTGCCCGGCTAATTTAGGCAGGATGGTAAAGACCCAATCGTTCCAATGCCCGACAGACACCAGCCAGGCAACGGCATCATATGTCCATGAAAACTGATTGTAAAGCAGCTTGTAAAAGACTTCGAGGAGTTTTTTCATCCAGGGAGGGGTTTTCATGGGGAGTTATCTCCATTGCGGTAATTGACAAAATAAACTGGGTTTGGGTCGGTCAACGGGATGAACTTGCTCATCCCGTTGACGGATAAATTTTAGATTCGGGGAACTTCTTCTCCTTTTAATTATAGCAAATGTGGGAGGAAAATCTTTGCCAAACTGAGGAAGATAAAAAAGCCCAGGCTGTCCGTAACGGCGGTAACCAGCACGGTGGAGGCCATAGCGGGATCTTGCCCGATGGCTTTGAGGCCAAGGGGTGCGAGGGTGCCGACAATGCCGGCTAAGATCAGGTTGCCGACCAGGGCAAGGCCGAGCACAATGCCTAAGTAGGGGTTGCCTTTCCAGAGGGTGACACCGGTACCGACAATCAGGCCGATAAGGATGCCTTGCAGCAAACCGACCATCATTTGTTTGACCAGCAGGTTGAGGGTTTTGCCGATGGGTAGATTGCCCAGGGCAATGGAGCGCACAAACATAGCCACGCTTTGGCTGGCGGCATTGCCGCCTTGCCCGGCCACCACGGATTGGAAGACGGCTAACACGGCGACCTGTGCAATGATCGACTCAAAGTTGCTGATCACCCAGGCGGCAAACAGAGCGGTAAAGGTATTGAGGAACAGCCAGGGCAGACGGCCTTTGAGCTGGTCTTTGACCGAGCTGTCCGGTTCCAGTTCGCTGTTGGTCACGTTTGCCAGACGGTAAATGTCTTCGGTGGCCTCTTCCTGGATCACATCGAGGATGTCGTCGTGGGTGATGATACCGATCAGCTCTTTTTGCTGGTTGAGCACCGGGAGGGCAGAGAGGTCGTACTGAGACATGATCTGGGCAACTTCCTCCTGATCCATCCAGGCGTCCACCGAAATGACCTCGTGATTCATGATGTTCTTGACCAGGGTGTTGGGTGGGTTTACCACGATCTCGCGCAGTCCGGCTACCCCGGATAATTGATTCTTGCTGGTCACAACAAAAATGTAATAGGGCAGGTTGTTGTCCGGGCTGATCTGGCGGAGGGCTTCGATCACCTGGGCGGTGGTCATCTCTTCGGTGATGGCGACAAAATCGGTGGTCATACGACCACCGGCGGTCTCGTCGGGGTAGGCTAGCAGCGGCCGTATTTCTTCGGCATCTTCCATCTGCTCCAAGGCTTCGGCGGCTTGTGCGGGAGGAAGGTCGAGCAGCAAGTCGGCTGCTTCGTCGGGGGCCATTTCATCCAAAATATCGGCAAGACGTTCGATAGAAAGGCCTTCGGCGGCTTCCAGGGTGTCCTGGTCTTCCTGCAAACTGAACAACTGCGCTGTGGCGGCAATATCGATCTTGGCAAGAATGACCGAGCGCTGTTCGGGGGTTAATTCGTCGAATACTTCTACCTGGTCGTTGGGGTGAAGGGTGAGAAATTCTTCAATGGCGGGCTGCAACTGCCCGTTATCTATCAGGGTTTTAATTTCTTCCGTAATTTCATCATGTGTTTTTTGACGATCCATCATGGTGGTTCTCCTGTGCTTTATTTGGACTGAACGAAGTTCAGCATAACCAAAATGGGGACGGTATCCTCATTTTGATTTGACCAAACAGTGTGTGGCAAATGAAATATGTTTCCTATTTCATCCGGCTAATGCAAGGATTTTGTTTTCTGTACTGTTGTATTCTATTTTTAATCCTGTACACTTCTTACGCTAATCCATATTTTTAATGGTCAGTCCCTGTTCGGTCAGCCATCCTTTGGCTTTGAGGATCACTTGTACATCTCCTGCCAGTGATAATTCCATCCAACCTGATTCGGGGGAGACCTGGGCACGCAAGATGTTGACCGCCAGATCGGGGAATAAATGGATCAGGTTGTAGGTGATGGGTTTCCTCACCAATGCCGACGAAAAAACTATGTGAATCTTTTGTTCTTCCATAGGTCACCTTTTTAATCTATTATAACAAATTATTTAGTTATAACTAAATAATATTTTCTATGAGGGTGGATTTATGATGCTGCGAAGGCGCGCGGGTGGCGCGGAACTCAACAATATGAGCTTCTAGGTACTGGGAGGGACATTTTGCTCGGGGAGATCGAATGAGCCTTCTTGTTGGTTGACTTGGTTGGCGAGTTGGCCGCAGCCTGCTTGAATATCAATGCCGCGGCGCATTCTTACCGTGCAGGGGATGCCGTGGTCTTGCAGGATGGATTGGAATTGATAGACACGGCCTTTTTTAGATTTTTTCCCGTCGAACCCGGCAGTCGGGTTAAGAGGGATTACGTTGACATGACAGAGCATGCCTTTTAGCAGCCGGATGAGTTCTTGGGCTTGTTCCGGTGTGTCGTTGACCTGGTTGATCAGCGCCCATTCAAAGGTGATGCGCCGGTTGGTGTGCTCGACATAGCGTTTGCAGGCGGCAATCAGGTCTTCGATGGGGTAGCGATTGTTGATCGGAATCATTGAGGCGCGCAGCTCGTCGGTGGCGGCATGCAAGGAGATTGCCAGGTTGACCTGGCTGTTTTCCTGGGTGAAGCGTTCAATCCCGGGGATCAGCCCAACGGTGGAGATGGTGAAGCGGCGGGCACCCAGGTTGAAGCCTTCGTGCTGGTTGAGGATGTTGATGGCGGTCATCACGTTGTTGTAATTATGAAATGGTTCGCCCATGCCCATAAAGACAATGTTGGTGACCGGTTCATCGCGGGCTTGCAGCACCCGGGCAAAGTAAATCACCTGTTCGACAATTTCGCCGGGGGTGAGGTTGCGGAAGAAGCCCATCTGGCCGGTGGCGCAGAAGGAGCAGTTCATCGCACAGCCTGCCTGGCTGGAAATGCACAGGGTGTTGCGGGTGTCGTATTCCATCAACACAGTTTCGATGTTGTTGCCGTCCCGCAGGCGGAAGAGCGTTTTGAGGGTATGCCCGTCTGAGGACTGCACACTGGTGACCGGGGTGATGCCCTCAAAGGCGATATTTTCGTTGAGAAGGTTCACCACCTTTTTGGGCAGGGTGGTAAATTCCTCAGGCGTTTTCCATAATTGAGAATAGATACCATGCCAGATTTGGTCGGCACGGTATTGGGGAAGACCGTTTTCTTTGGCAAAATCGACCAACTCAGGAAATTGGTAATCGAAAATGAGCGGTTTGTCTGCCATTAGAGGGTTATCCTTTCGAGTAAGTCGGCGAGATCGTCGGCAATGATGTCGATCTTGGGCTGCCAGTTTTGTCCCATTTCCAGGGTGGAAACGCCGGAAAGCACCAGGGCGCTTTTACACCCGGCAGCCTGCCCGCCGGCAATATCGGTTTCCAGGCGGTCGCCGATCACCAGGGTTTCTTCCGGCGCAGTCTGGAGATGTGCCAGGGCTTGCTCGAATAAGACCGGTTTGGGTTTGCCGATGATGTAAGGTTCGACATCTGTGGCGGCCTGCACGGCAGCCAGCATGCTGCCGGCGCCGGGCACCAAACCTTCGGGGGCGGGGAAGGTTTTATCGGGATTGGTGCCGATGAAGGGAACACCCTGCCGGATTAGGAGGGTGGCGATTTTTATTTTCTCATAGTTGAGGGTGGTATCCATACCGACGACGACAGCTAAGGGGGCATCGGGGGTGTGGGTGAATCCGTAATTGGCCAGGGTTTCGATCAACCCAGGCATACCCACCACATACACATTGCCACCTTGGGGGTGATGCTCTTTGAGGTATTGGGCGGTGGCGCGGGCGGAGGTATAGATTTGGTCGGGAGAGGCGGTGACGCCAATGTTTGCCAGGGTAGAGACATATTGCCCCACCGTTTTGGTGGAGTTGTTGGTGGCAAAGGCTACTTTAACCCCGGCATTGTGCAGCGTTTTAAAAATTTCGGCAGGATTGCCGATCGGCTGGTTATTGCGCCAGATCACGCCGTCCATGTCGAAGATCATCGCGGTATAGGGATTGTGTGTATTGTTCATAGCTAAATTATAACGTGAATAAAAAAAGAGAGTTGAAGTTATTTCTTCAACTCTCTTTGGGTTTTAGACTGTTTGCTGCTCTAGGATTGCTCTGGCGCTTCCAGAACGTGGTCTACCAGACCATATTCTACGGCTTGAGCGGCATCCATGTAGACATCGCGATTGGTGTCGTTTTCGATCTTTTCAAGATCTTGGCCGGTGTTTTCAGCCAAAATTTGGTTGAGCCGCTTTTTAAGGCGGAGGATCTCATTGGCCTGAATCTCGATATCGGAGGCCTGCCCCTGCGCGCCACCCAGCGGTTGGTGCATGTGGATGGTTGCGTTGGGGAGGGCGTAACGATGGCCATGGCTCCCTGCGGTCAGCAGGACGGTGCCGAATGAGGCGGTAAAGCCTACGGCTACGGTGCTGATCTGGTTGGGGATCATCTTCATGGTGTCGTAGATGCCCAGACCAGAGTAAACTACACCACCGGGGGAGGAGATGTACATCTGGATGGGGGCTTCCGGGTCTTCGTTGCTAAGGTGAATTAACTGCGCCACAATCAGGCTGGCAGTCTGGTCGTTAATTGGGGTACTTACCAAGATGATGCGATTTTTGAGCAAGAGCGAGTAAATATCAAATGCACGCTCTCCGCGCCCTGTGGTTTCAATGACCATAGGGACTACAGCTTGGGGATTTATCATATCCGTTTTCCTTTCTATGACTTTCCTAATGCTAATCTACGTCGAGTGATTGGCTCGGATTTTCAAAATAGAACTTTCTATTTTGCTTCTTCGGCCTCGGCTTCAGATTCATCGGCGTCCGATTGTTCTTCAGTAGCTTCTTCTTCCTCTTCAACTACTTCGGCGGTCGTTTCTGGAGCAGGGTCGGTTGTGGGCTCACTCTCTTGTGTTTCTTCAGCAGATTCTTCATCCGTAGTTGTTTCTTGTTCTGCCTGGGCTTCTGCTTCCGCTTTGGCGGCGGCTTCAGCTTCTTCGGCTTCACGTTTTTCGAGTTCGCCAGAGGCAATCTCGCGCAGCAGGGTCAAAGTATTGGAGATGATCTCATCTGTTGCGATTCTGCTCATCAGGCTGCTAAGGTTATCGCCGGTACTCAAGCGTTTGGCTTCTTCTTCAGAGTAGTATTGCGCTACTTCATTGAGAGTCTGCTGTACACGCTGGGTGATGACTTCGTTTGAAATGGTGACTGATTCTTGATTGGCAACTTCCATGAGGAGTAGGCCGCGTTTCATACGCCCTTCGGCATTTTCTTTTACTTCGTCACGCAGCTCTTGCATTTCGATTGCCCGGCTTTGCAGGTAGACATCAATGGTGATGCCCTGGTGTGAAAGCTGGTGTTCAAGATCATGGATGAAATCATCAATCTCGGCTTCTAGCATTTGAGGCGGGTATTTGAAAGCGGCTTCTTCTACCAGTTGATCGACAACAGCGGTCTCATATTCTGAGCGTGCTTCGTTTTCGAACTGTTCTGTTAGTGTAGAGCGGATATCGTCCTTGAGTGCTTCAAGGGTCTCGTACTCGCCAACAGATTGGGCAAACTCATCGGTAAGCTCTGGCAGTGCACGGCCTTTTACTTCTTCAATGCTGACTTTGTACATGCCGGTGACACCACGTAAGTCCTCAAATTCGTATTCACTTGAGAATGTGTGCTGGAATTTCTTTTTGTCTCCAGCGCTCAAACCGAGCAGCTTGCGGGAAAAGCCGGGGAAAGGATATTCATTTTCATCTCCCACGCCTTCTTTTTCAACGATCACGGGGTAGCGGCGGTCTTCGACCAGAGTTTTCTTTTCCGGGTCTTCTTCGCCTTTGCGCGTACCATTGAGAACGATGTAGACCATGTCGCCTTCTTCGATGGGACGTTCCACGGCCTCGATTTTTGCCTGGCTGTCGCGGAGGTTATCTAAAACTTCATTGATGTTTTCTTCGGTAACCTCTTTGGGTGTGAACTCAATGCGGGTTTCTCTGTAATTTGACAGGGTTACTTCAGGTTCCAGGGGCACGAGGAACTCAAAGGTGGGAGGATCCATCTCAGGCATGTTTTCCAGAGAGCCAGGGCCATAAGGCTTGATCTCTGCTTCTTCAATTACCTGTGGGTAGATTTCGTCTACCAGGTTGTTGACAGCTTGCTCTACAATGGCGCCTTCTCCGATGTGTTTTGCTACAACGGCGTAGGGTGCTTTTCCAGGGCGGAAACCTGCAATCTTATACTTCTTGGATAACTGTCGGGCAGCCTGTCTCTTTGAGCCTTCAAACTTTTCCGAATCAACGGTAACAGTAAGTTTGGCCTCATGAGATTCTAAAATATTGGTGTCAATTTTCACGGTGAAACCCTTCTTTCAATAGATTTTTTGATTATAACATGCCCATACTTTGTGATTATCAGAAGAATATAAGTATTTCTAGGCAGTTGTTGTTCCTTAGGATACATAAAAAATCACCAAATCTTAGGCTTTGGTGAGGTGATGGGGAAGGAGGGGGTCGAACCCTCACGCCTTTCGGCACGTGATCCTAAGTCACGCCTGTCTGCCAATTCCAGCACTTCCCCGGTAGACGAGAATTATAAGCTAGAGTAAACTCATCGTCAACAATTGAGGTACAATATTTGGGTGGAATTTACGGTAAGTTTCCGGCAGCTTTTCCCCTTTTTTGTGCATGGATGGTCAACTTTCCTATGATTCTGTTCGATTAGAATGAGGTGATTTACTCATCTTGAATAAAAAGTATTGTATTAAAACCATTCTCTTAATTATTTCAAGCTGTTCCAAAGATGCATCAGTTTGATCAATAAGGAGCCGAACATTGACGAGAATTATTCAAACAGAGGGCGTTGGGAAGGAACGCACTAAACTGACAAAAATGATCGTCATCTCTCTACGAGAGTTGATGAAGCAGCAAACGATTGACACGAATACCAAAGACCTGGCTGCATTTATTGGTGTCGCCCTTCAGGCAGTACACGATACGGTTGAACGCTCCGTGGGGCCGTGGGAAAAACGCGGATATTGGGTCAAGGCGGACAAGTTCCGCTTGGAGTGGGGCTGGGCAAAAACGCTGGGGGATGATTTTGTGACGGCTGTGTTGGAAGATGATTGGGCCAAGATTGCGCAGCTTTCTGCTGTGGTAGGTGAAAAACTGAGCCAGGTGCAGGTGTCTGACCGGCACCGGATGGGGAAACCGTGGGTGGGGGCGTGGAAAAAGCTGAAAGCTTCCAATAACCCCGGAAAATCTTAAGCGGTTGACTGCCCCAGAAATAAGCTTAGTAAACAACTATATTTTAATATAAAAGCCTCTCTTGAATAGGAGAGGCTTTTGGTTTATTTAAAGGAAAAGAGGCTGCTCAAATTTATTCTTCTTGGGGTGGATTGATGTAGATAATGACGGAGGATACTGCCCGGCTTTCGACACTCTCAACCACAATGGTATGTCCATCAACGATGATCTTGTCGTTGGGCTTGGGGATGGTACCCAGCAGGGACATGATATAGCCGCCGATGGAATTGGCTGCAATGGTGTCCTCAAACTTAATGTTGTAATGCTGTTCCAGCTCGCCGAGGATGACGTCGCCGCGCACGCGGATTTGGGTGGAGGTGATCTCTTCGATGGGTAGGTCTTCGATATCAAATTCATCTAAGATTTCACCGACGACTTCTTCGACCAGGTCTTCCAGGGTGATGATGCCGGCGGTACCACCGTATTCGTCCAAGACGACGGCAAACTGGATGTTCTCGTCTCTGAATTTTTTGAGCAGATGATCCAGGGTGAGCGCCTGGGGGATGTAGATTACCGGGCGTAGTAATTCGGTCAGGTTGATCTGGCCTTGTCCGTTCTCGGTTTGCCAGCGGGCAATGTCTTTGACATGAATGATGCCGCGGATATCGTCGAGCGAGTTATCGTAGACCGGGAAGCGGGTTTTATTGGACTCGCAAATGATCTCGATGGTTTGATCGTAATCGGCCCCTAGCTGAATGGCGTTGATGCGGTTGCGAGGGGTCATGATGTGCCCGGCGATGCGCTCTTCCAGGTCGAGGATGTTTTCAATGAAGAGTAAGTCCGATTTTTCTAACAGGCCGATCTCGGAGCTTTCTTCTACGATAAACTCCAAATCTTCCGGGGTGAACAAGCGGGTAGACTCTTCCTCGGGATGCAGGTTTAATAGTTTTACGACGAACAGGCTGACGTGGTTGAGTAAATAGACCAAGGGGTAAAAGATTTTGTCTGTGACTTTGAGCGGTTGGTAGAGCGCCAATACCGTTGTGCTGGCAGATTGCAGCGCCAGCGATTTGGGGATCATTTCGCCCAGCACGACATGCAGATAGGTGAGGAAGCTGACTGCCAAGACCAAGGCAATGGAATGGGCGAGCGGTTCGGATAGCGAACCTAAGTGTTCCAGGGGAACAAGGAACCATTCTGCAATGGCGTGTTCGCCGTACATGCCCAACCCCAAGCTGGCGATGGTGATACCGACCTGGGCTGTGGTGACATAGCGGTTTTGCATTTCCGGAACGGACAAAATTTGGAGCAGGTCTTGGGCGGTCTTTGAGCCTTGATCGGCCATTTGGGAGAGCTTGGGTTTTGAGGCGGTGACAATGGCAAATTCGGCAGCCACGAACAAGCCGTTCATGCCGATCAGGACCAGGATAATGAAGATGGTAATGAGGGTGGAGATCACAGCTGCACATCCTTTATTTTTTCTGCCATCAGCGGGGTAATGGGCATCCCGATCTGGGTGATAGCCCGCCCGCGCATTTTTTCTACGTTGAATTGGAACGTCCCGATCTCGATTTGTTCGTGCAGCCGGGGGATGCGGCCGATATGGGAGATGAGCAGTCCGGCGATGGTGTCGACCTCTTGGTTGGGCAGGTGCAGTCCGAGGATTTCATTTATATCCTGAATAGGCGTGTTGCCGCGAATCAGCAAGGTGTTGCCTTCTAATAACTGGAAGATGGGCAGGTCTTGGTCAAATTCATCGTGCAGGTCGCCGAAGATTTCTTCCACCAGGTCTTCAATGGTGACCATGCCGAGGGTGCCGCCGTATTCATCCAGCACAATGGCAATTTGCAGCTGTTTCTTTTGCAGCAGCGAGAATACACGTTTGACCTGCATGGTCTCCGGCACGAAGAGTACAGGGTGGGTGAACTGCTCGATGGGGGCATTGTCTTCGGGGTGCTGGTTTTGCCAGCAGAAAAGTTCGCGCAAGTGGACGATGCCGACAATGTTATCTATCGAGTCTTGGTAAATGGGTAAGCGAGAATAGGGGGAGACACTGACCCGCTTGGTCAGCTCTGCCAGTGAGATGCTGCCGGGGGCAGCGGTCATCTGGGAGCGCGGGATCATGATGTGTTTGACCATCGACTCGCGCATGCGCAGGGTGTTGGTGAGGAGCCGGTATTCTTCCAGACTGATCACACCGCCTTCGCCGCTCTCCTGGATGAGAAGTTCGATCTCCTGCGGGGAGTGGATGTGGGTGTGTTCGGTGGAGGGATTGATCTTGAGCAGTTTCATCAGGGCGATGCCGCTGCCGTTGAAGAGGCTGATGAGCGGTTTGAAAACCCAGCCAGACCACTGCAAGGGGCGGGCGGTGAAGATGGCAAATTGTTCCGGTTCTTGTATGCCAAGGTTCTTGGGGATCAGTTCGCCAAAGAGCACCTGGAAGAGGGTGAGCACGACCAGAATGAGGCTGGCGCTGAGGGTGTTGGCGGTGCCTTCGGGGAAGATGCCGATTTTATCTAGAACGGGTTCGAGATAGGGGGAAAGCTGGGACTGCCCGTAAAAGCCTAAGATCAGGCTGGAGAGGGTGATGCCGACCTGGGAGGTGGCCACATAGGCATCCAGTTTGTGCGGGTTCTCGATGATTCCCAGAATGAATTTGGCGGAAGGGTTGCCTTCTTCTGCCATTTGGGAGATGCGCGCTTTACGAGCACTGACGGCAGAAAATTCCGAAAGCACGTATAAGGCGTTGAACAGGATCAGGATGATGATGACTAGAAATGTGATTAGTAAATTGGTCATTTTGCCTTGACCGAACAAAGTTCAGTGAATTACCCCTATTATACACATGAAGCGGTTGGTGCGAACCTTTTGCGGCGTAATTTGGGGTGAGATTAGGTTTAGGGTAGAGTATATCATTGATGAGCGGGTAGTTTTGTTAATGATTAATCAAAAATTGGATGTAATTTATTGTAGTTGAGTTTTATGCAGTGAGAGACGCTGTATTATGCGGGTTTTCTGTTCGATTTTTCACGGGTGCAATTGACAAAGTATACGCCTTTTGGTAAACTTTCACGGCTGATACGGCGAGGTAGCTCAATCGGCAGAGCAACGGACTCATAAGCCGTGGGTTGAGGGTTCAAGTCCCTCCCTCGCCACTCTGGAAAACCCCTAGATGTAGGGGTTTTTGGCTTTTAACCGAGCAATGTTTGCGCTGGCTAATTGGTTAGGTTTTTTCAGAGAGTAAAATAACCAATGATAAAGATACAAAAACCTGATTAATAATGTCCCGATTATTCTAAATTTCTAAGAGTTTTTTCGATTCGCTAATTGGGAAAGAATTCATCGCAATGTTCTAAGGGACTCTCTATAAATGGTGATGGAAACAATTCGAAGATATCGAAATTTTTTTGCACATGACTGCATTGATACATTTGCTTGAGATTGAAATCATAGATATGAAAAAAACCTTCAAAAAAGAAACCGACCAATTCTGGTGAATTGAGTGGCTTTGCCAATATAAAGGGCTGGTTTCCATAATGAGTTTCAATTACCTGATCAACGACTTGCATGGATGACACATTCACGATGAAGAGTCCACGTTCGTCAAAATCTCCCTCATGTTTGGCTTGGAAGATGACCTCTTGGCGATTCACCCACCAAAACTCACGTATTTCAGTAAAACCCGTAAATCTTTTTTCCTCAGGTTGGGTATCTATGTTATCCAACAATACTAGTTGATCAGAAAGTTCATCAGTATATATCCTAATCAGCATTTGCTGGTCATCTTGCGACCATCGAATTTTCCGAATTTCTTGGACTTCTTCCGTAAAGGTTGTTATTTGAGTCCGACGCTTCTCAGGAAGGTTGTATATAAACAGCTGTGGATTTCCGTTTTCATCAAGATCACTATATGCTAACTCACTAGAATCGTGGGACCATTCCCCTATCCACCCGCCTCCATTTATTGTTACATTAAAGACCTCACTTTCAGTGTTCATGATTTTGATATTTTGAATTTCAAATCTATCATAGCCATAATATCCTTGCCCAAGTGTGTAAGCTACCCATTCTTTGTTTGGCGACACAGATTCCAGATACAAGAACTCAGATTCAGTTTTATTAATTAAAAATAGTTCTTCAAGGATATTTCCAGAGAGGTCTATTTTTACAATCTGATTACCCAATTTCATTATGAGCGTATATTCATCATAAAAACCAAGGACTTTTGAATTGATACCATCCTGAAAATCTACTTCCACTGTTATTCCTGTTTCCAGGTCGACATGAACTATTCCTTCTCCCCCCAATTTAACTATGGTGATAAAACCACTTGATTCTCCAAGGATACTGTCAGTTGTTATTGTTGGCGGTGTATCTGTAATAATAGACGTGGGAAAAATGCTTGGTTTTATCGTACTTGAGCTTGTTGTTTCCTTAATATCAGAATTCTGCGACCTTGTAGAAACAGAGATGGGAATGGTATTAGCAGATAGGTTTTCTGAATTAATATTGCAAGATGTGAGCAAAATTATGAATATGACCGCAAATACTAACCTGATATTTTTCATTTCAATTCTCCCGTCGAGATGATTTGTTCAATGATCATTGCCCAAAACCTTCATTCCTAACATAAGGTAATTGTCCTAAATCTACAAAATATCTTGTGCATTCAGCATAACTACCCGGCCAATAAATATGGTTTCTAAATGGGTTAGGGTTATTAATTGATATGTTATTTTCTTTCCTAACCTCAAAATGCAAATGAGGATCATGAGTCCCAGATTGTCCCAACTCGCCAACTTTAGTACCCGCACTGAGTTCTTCTCCAACATTGACAGTCACGCTTGATAAATGAGCATATACTGAGTAGTATTTTGTGCCATACACATCGTGTTCAACCACAACATAATTTCCAAACCCACTACCATAATCTCCTGTATTGGTTACAACTCCATCATAAACATTATAAACTGAACGTCCTAATTCATTAACTATTATTGTTTCTTCAGATCCATAGACTGTCCGGCTATCAATGCCAGGATGATAGCCAGACCCACCAAGAGTATTTCGTGCACCATACCCCCCATAGTTATATGGATATCCTAAAGGCGACTGAAAGCCTTCTAAAAAGATATCCTCGCTTGACTTAAAATAATTTTCTGGAGTTTTCCCAAATAAATACTCATCATCAGGCCACTTATCATGATCTTTCCAAGGTTCAAAAGGTTTTGGGCGCTGTTGACATTCTATACCGTAACATGTTTGCGTGTTTGAATAATGATTACTTACCCCTAGCTCTGTATTTATTAATTGATTACCATCTAAATAGATTGGCACATGTCCGCTCGGATCACTATACTGGACAGGGTTATTCAATGTGTAAGCATATCGATCAAAGGCTTTTGCCTTCCCCGCATTTGGTATGATGCTATCCGCCTGGATAAAGCGGCCAATTGCCGGATCGTACCAGCGGGCAACGTAGTAGTACAAACCCAGTTCAGCTTCTTGCCGCTGGCCGGTGTAGAGGTAATCTGTGGGGGTGGTGCCGTTTTGGTAGCGCATTTCGCCAAAGGCGGAGTAACGTACTTCACTGACCACATTCCCACTGGCATCGGTGGTCATCGATGTGGAGCCGAGGTGGTCACTCAGCAGCCAGTTTAGCGTTTCTTCCCCGCCATTCACCTGGGTGCGCATCGCATTCCGCATCCCTGCGGCACTGTAGTATTTGTGCTAAGAATTGTTGGCTCATTGATCCTTACTTTATAATATCCTCCCATATAATAGGTGGTAACTCTATTCCCATTGATTTTACCATTATGCCATCACCGTCATAGGTATAGGTTGCCAGGGTTACTAAACTGATTTGCTTTTGGCTTTCTAATTAGTACAAAGACAGCGGTCTGGCAACGTATTTGTTGGCCTTGATAGTACTTCCCTGGGGCTTGCATCACGCTTGCGGTGGGGGGTATAATGCTGACTGCATCAATAAGGAGTGACTGGTGAAAGATTTTGAAGAAATACAACCGCTTCCCCAAATCCCTCTAGAAGGTGAGGAGGAAGCCGCTATTGAGCAGCCATCCAAATGGCGTGCCTTTTTTAAAGAATTAATTGATACGGTCTTATTGGCCCTGGTGCTGTTTTTGGTGATTAATGGTTTAACAGCCAGGGTACGGGTGGATGGCCCCAGCATGGAACCTTCCTTTTTTAACGATAACCGCGTGATTGTCAGCAAGGTTTCGTATTGGTGGGGCGATATTCAGCGCGGCGATGTGATCGTTTTTCCTGCGCCACCCAGCCCGGACGAAGATTACATTAAACGGGTGATTGGTTTGCCCGGCGACCAGGTTGAAGTGCGCAATGGACGTGTATTTGTAAACGGCCAATTGTTGGATGAGCCTTATATTGCCGCCCCGCCGGTGCGCGATATGGCCCTGACCAATGTGCCGGAAGACAGCCTGTTTGTGATGGGTGATAACCGCAATGTGTCTTCCGATTCGCGAGCGTGGGGGCCGCTGAAGGTGGAGGATGTGTTGGGGAAGGCTGTATTTGTTTATTGGCCGCTGGAACGGGTGGGGATTGTGACCCATTATGACCTGGCCGGTGGTGAATAAATCGAAATTGGTAGACCAATTTTCTAAATTGGTGCTTGCACCGCTTGACCTCGTGGGGGTCAAATGGTAAAATCCCAAGGCTCTTAAATAAGAGTGCCCGCCCCCATCGTCTAGGGGACCAGGACGTAGCCCTTTCAAGGCTAAGACCGGGGTTCGAATCCCCGTGGGGGCACAAACACAAACCACCCAGTTCGGGTGGTTTTTTTGTTGTTTACCAAATTAATTTTTGAGTTATCGAAATACTATGTTTGATGGAAATGGGATTTCAATAAGAAGATTTTCTTTTTCTTCCGTCATTTTTATAACTTTGGTTCCATTCGGTAGAGTAAATGCAGGAAGTCCCTCAAGCCCTGAGATAGGGAGTGGTTGTAAATAATTAATCAAAAAATCAACTAATGTAGTCAAATAATCTTTTTTATATATTAATTCATTGGAATAAGGATTTTTGATTAATCCAGTAAAGTTTTTATCCTCTGAAAAAACCTCCAAATACATTTTACTCATGCTATGATCTACAATTACATGAAAGGTGTTTATTCCCTTTAGAAATTCATCAATGTCTAGATGTTGATCTAGATGCCATCGTTCGACTTCAACAAAAATTTTGGAGTATGCACGAATTTGAAAAATTAGATTTTGTTCTACGATAGGGGAAATTTTTCCAGCACGAGGAAACCCCCCCATTTTTTCCGCTTCTTGAGTTCTGAGAATAGTTAATATCTCATCAAGATAATCTTCGTTTGAGCGTTTATACTCATTTTCCGCAACTGGAATAGTTGTGGAGATTGATTTAATTTTTTCTTCAAATTCTCCCCAATATGTATCAAAAGCTCTCTCTAATCTTTCTGAGGAGATAGGTGAATCTATCAAAAAGTTTATGCTGTTTATAAGGGCACGAGTTCCTTCATTATCAGCTATTTCCATTTGAAATTGAGATAAGGGAGGCTTTACATCATTTTTTTCAAGCTGGAATAAATAAGGAACAACTTTACCGTTCTTTAGAGATTTCCCTAGCGCCCCTGCTTCGTATAGAATCCAATCTGAATGAAGGTTTTCAGGAGTTAGACAAATGATTCCAAAATCTGTTGCATCAAGTTCTGTATTTAATTCAGTTTGCCAACGGTTTCCTGAATCAATGCTATGCGTTGATATAAAAGGTCGGACAGTTTGGATTACATCCGGTAGCCATTCAAATAAAGCTTCTGCTATCATTTTACTTCGATCACCAGACCAACAAATAAATACTTTCATTCAATGTATTTCCTCCCGAGAGTAAGGCAGTTTATTCAATAAAAAATAATAGCATAACTCTATTCACTAAAGCAAGCTAAGACCACACTTTCCACTCCGCAAATTTTCCTCTCCCTCAGGGAGAGGATGGCGACCGGCACGGTCGTCAGGTGAGGGGTAAAAGAATGCTAAGTGAGACCTTGATACCGTAACCCTTCTCGAAGGGGACTACTCGTCCCCTTCACCCCTTCTGGGGAAGGCGGCCTCCCCGGACCCCTGCGAAGAACCGCAGGGTACGTTTTCTTTTTTTGGTCTGAATGAATTGATGGTCTGGATATGCAATATCCGGGGCAATGGGCGAAGGGCTAGCAATATAATGGTTCTTAGATGAAGTGAGCTTAACTTGGATCGCTTACCTCATTTGTCTCCCGCATATGCTGCACGGATTTCTCCATCAGCATGCGCAGCACATCCAGATCTACATCCGCCAGCTTATTGACATATAGGCAGGACTTTCCCGTGCTGTGTTTGCCAAGCTGACCCAGTAAATCGTCGTATTCGTCAAACCCGGACATGATATAAAGCGAAAAATTGCGCTTGCGGGGTGAAAAGCCGATCAGGAACCAGTCACCTTCCCGGCCGGAGGCATATTTGTAGTGGTAGCTGCCAAAGCCCACGATGCTGCTGCCCCACATGGCCGCTTTCTCTCCGGTAACATCCTCCATCATTGCTAAAATCTGATCGCAGTCTGCCCGTTTGCTTTCATCTTCCACTTTGTCCAGAAAGTCGCGGACATTGGCGTCTGTCTTTTTGGTTTTCAAGTCGGACATGGAGCATTTCCCTTTCTTTGATTAATAAATTAAATCCAATCATTGGGATTTTCAGTAGTTCATCATCCTACATAATTATAATGTGCTTACTTAGATGGAATTTATGCTATTATTAACCAAGAAAAATAATCATCTTTTTAGGGGGTTCAAGTTAGACCAGCTAAGGAGAGGTTTTTATGGTTTCGGATACCTTGCGAACCAGGATGAAAAAGGTGCTGTCGAAAACCATCCCAGACTCAACCAGACTCCGCTATCTCGCCGCATTACCACAGTTTCAAACATTTCTCACAACCCACACCGAGGTGTACCCCATCTTTGAGTCTCGTTATTTAATGTACGAGCACCTAAACGCAGAATGGCTGCACAACGCCCCGATTGATTTTTTGGAATTTGGCGTATTTAAAGGGGAAAGCATCCGCTATTGGGCGGAGACCAATACCCACAGCGATTCCCGCTTTTACGGCTTCGATACCTTTACCGGTTTACCCGAAACCTGGGACTACTTTAGCGGCAAATTGGAAAATGAGACCTTTAATGTAGGCGGCCAGCTGCCCATGGTGGATGATGTGCGGGTTCAGTTTGTCAAGGGACTGTTCCAGGATACCCTGCCCGCTTTTTTGAAAGCCTACCAACCGGCAGATCAGCTGGTGCTGCACAACGATTCTGATCTGTATTCGTCTACCCTGTATGTGCTTACACAGATGGATGATTTGTTGGTGTCCGGCTCGATCATTATCTTTGATGAGTTTTCCGGTATTTTGCATGAGTTCCGTGCCTTAGAAGATTACGCGGCTGCCTACCGGCGTGAGTTCACCGTGCTTGCGGCAACCATGCCCGAAGGGCACTATTATCCGCAGATCGCCATCCAGCTGAAATAATAGGCGTTTTTTTGCGCGGTATACTTTTGGGGGAAGATAACAAGTTACATACTGAGGGAGTGCCGCGTCCATGGAAACGATTCACTATGATCTATATATGGGGATTGATGTGCAGGTCAACCGGGGGTGCTCGTATTTTGTATTTGACCAGGATTTAGCCTACATCGATTCTGGATGGGTGCAGGGAGAAGATTTTGATGAGACCGCGGCGTTGTTTAAAGCCTTGGTAGAAACGCTCAATCCAGATGGAGCCAAAAAGGTGGCTGTGGGGATTGATGCTTCCCGCATGCCGTTGATGGAATTACGCTCACATCACTTGAACAACGGGGTGTGGCAGGAAAGCGTGACGAATAAGGGGAAGCGCGGCCGCCACTGCGAGGTGGTCGTCAAATCGCTGGGGCTGGGGAACCCGCAGTGGACGCCGCTGGCGGAGGATGCGCCACAGTGGATGGCGTTAGGGTTTGCCATTTTCTGGGCGTTGGATAAAGTAGCCCATACCTACGAGACCTTTCCCTCGGCTTCTTACAAAATGCTGGAGAAGGATAAAAACCTCCAGGTTGCTATCCCTTTTGCCGGTTTCCGGCGCGGTCCCAAAGATATGCTGGATGCCTGCATGTGTGCGGTGACGGTGTACGAATTTGCCCACGGGCGCGGCTGTGAAGTGGGTGGGGGTGACGGCACGGGCACAATCGTGCTGCCGCGCAAGGTGGATGGCTACGACAGCGAAGCGCTCACCTGGCCGGGGGATTGACGAAAATGGATGTTAAGGGGATGTAAAGGGACTTTTGTACGCCCCTTCTGGACGATAGAATGGATTACAATTCATTTAATCGGACTGTGAGATCGTTTTTGCGCAATCAAATTCGGTATAATAGACCGATATTGTTGGAATGGCTAAACGTTTTGTTTAGTCTTAGTTCAGAAGGAAGGAGTATTAAATGATCAAGAAACAATATGTCAAGTCCCGTAAGGTGGCAAAACTTACCTTTGAAGTTCCTAAAGGCCAGCTGCCCGGAGATGTAGATGTAGCCAGCGTGCATTTGGTTGGCGACTTCAACGGTTGGGACGAACAAGCCACCCCCATGACCCAGCGTAAGGATGGTACCTATAAAGCCTTGGTTGAAGTAGAACCGGGAAAAAAGTATGCTTTCCGCTACCTGGCAAATGGCAAGGTATGGTTCAACGATTGGGAGGCCGACGGCTATATGCCGGGTGAACTTGGCCCAGACAACTGCCTGGTTGAAGCACCTTCCGCTTAAAAGGAGAACCATGCGCAACTCGTTTGCTGTATGACAAAAACCACACTGAAATGTGTGGTTTTTGCTTTTTTGCAGTTGAGTAGATTTTCGCTGCAAGATTAATCGCTTTTAATATTGAGGGGAAAAGGATGGGAATAGGACAATTTTACCCAAAAGGTAGGGACATATGCAACTATCGAAAGCACCACGATGCAAGCTATCCTGTAATAGGCTGGAATTGACTTTCCAGGACACTTGTTCTTTAACCTCTTGACCATATATTCAAAAAGGAATAGTTATGAGCGAAGAGATTGTACATGATGTCATCATCGTGGGAGCTGGCCTTGCCGGCTCGTGGGCTGCCCTAGAGGCAGCCAAAAATGGGGTAAAAAACATAGCAGTACTTTCCAAAATCCATCCATTACGATCACACAGCGGCGCAGCACAAGGCGGCATTGCAGCTTCATTAAACAATGTCAGGCCGGTCGCTGGCACCGGCCCACGCGGCCCACTGGAGCAGATCCCGCGGGGAGATGAGCTGGTGGACAGCTGGGAGCTGCACATGTTCGACACGATCAAAGGATCGGACTGGTTGGGGGATCAGGATGCGATTGAAGTGATGGTAAAAGAAGCCCCTGAGATCATCTACCAGTACGAACACATGGGGTGTGTGTTCTCCCGCACACCGGATGGGCGCATTGCCCAACGGCGTTTTGGCGGCCACAGCGCACCACGCGCCAACTACGCGGCCGACTATACCGGGCATGTGCTGCTGCACACGGCCCACGAACAGTGCCTGAAGCAAGGGGTTAAGTTCTACTCCGAATGGTACTGCCTGGATTTGATCATTGAGGATAATGTGTGCCGCGGTGTGGTTGCGATGGATGTGCTTACCGGCGAACTGCACCTGATGAAAGCCAAAGCGGTCATGTTTGGCACCGGCGGCTACGGCCGGGCCTGGAAGATCACCTCCAACGCTTTTGCCAATACCGGGGACGGGATTGCGATTGCCTACAATGCCGGGGTGCCATTGTTGGATATGGAGTTTGTCCAGTTCCACCCAACCGGCATTTACAAGCACGGCATCCTGATGTCGGAAGCCTGCCGCGGGGAAGGCGGTTACCTGACCAACAGCGACGGGGAACGCTTCATGGAAAAATATGCCCCCGACAAGATGGAACTGGCACCCAGAGACCTGGTTAGCCGCTCTGAGCAGCTGGAAATCAACGGCGGCCGCGGGGTGGGGCCGGACGGCACAGCTGTGTACCTGGATATGACCCACCTTGGTCAGGCAAAGATTTTAGAACGCCTGCCGCAGGTGCGCACTTTGGCGATGGAATTCCTCGGTGTGGACATCATTGATGAACCTGCCCCGGTGCAGCCGACTGCCCACTACAGCATGGGCGGCATTCCTGCCAATATCGACGGGCAGGTGATTGCCGATGCAGATGGCACGCCGGTGGTTGGCTTTTATGCAGCCGGTGAGTGTGCCTGTGTCAGCGTGCATGGCGCTAACCGGTTGGGCACCAATAGTTTGCTGGGCGCTTCAGTGTTTGGCCGCCGCTCCGGCAAAGAGATTGCCAAATTTATTCTGGATGGCGCGGAACAAGCCCCGATCAGCGGTAACCCGGTGGAGAAGAACCGCCAACGCATTCGCCAACTGCTGGATAACCCCGGCAGCGAGAATGTGGAGGACATTGCCCAGAATTTGAAAACTACCATGACCGAGAATATGGGGGTTTTCCGCGAAGACGCTAAGATGCAAAAAGCGCTGGAGGATGTGCGTGCCCTGCAGGAACGCTTCAAACATGCCAGGGTGATGGACAAAGGCAAACGGTTCAACACCGATGTGCTTGCCGCCCTGGAAACCGAACATCTGCTTACTTTTAGCGAGGTGGTGGTCTACGGCGGCCTGAAACGCACCGAAAGCCGGGGGGCGCATTACCGCACAGACTTCCCCAAACGTGATGATACAGATTGGCTGAAGCACACCATGGTACACAAGGCAGCCCAAGAAGGCGGCGCCCCGGTGCTCTCGTATAAGTCAGTCAACATCGATTGGGAAAAGTATCCTCCCCAAGAGCGGAAATACTAAGGAGAGAAGCCATGTCAGAAACAGGAACCAAAACTGCCGTTGTGCGCATACAGCGCTTCAATCCAGAAAAAGACAAAAAGACCCATTATCAAGAGTTTTCAGTGGCTTACTCCAGGGATACCACCCTGCTGGATGCCTTGCATGAGATCAAGACCCACCAGGATGGCAGCCTGACCTACCGGCGCTCTTGCCGGCATGCGATCTGCGGCAGCTGCGCGATGAACGTGAACGGCAAGAACATGCTGGTGTGCAATACACCGCTGAAAGACCACATCGACCGCAAAGGGAAGATCACCATTCGGCCACTGCCTTATTTGCCGGTGATCAAAGACCTGGTGGTTGACCGCACCAAATTCTGGGAACAGTATATGCGGGTCAAGCCGTGGCTGATCACCCCGGACGAAACACCGGACAAAGAATTTCGCATCAGTCCGGAGGAAGTGGCAGCCCTCAATAAAGCCGAAACCTGCATTATGTGCGGGGCGTGTTATTCCGCCTGCACGGTGGTGGGCACCAGCGAGAATTACATTGGGCCGCATGCCTTGCTAAAGAGCTTTTTGCGGGTGCTGGACCCACGCGATGCGGGGGTGGGTGAGCGGCTGGAAGAGGTGGGCACCAGCGAAGGCGCGTATCGCTGCCATACGATCTTCAATTGTATTGATGCCTGCCCGAAAAACCTTGACCCAACCAAAGCGATTGAAACGCTGCGCGGTTTGGCCGTGAAGCGGCTGGCCTTTGAGGAAGCCAAACGCAAACGGCTGGAAACGATTGCAGAGCCGACAGAGTAGCAGGAGAAGAGTATGTATAAAACCACAGGATTTGTAAGTTTTGTGCTGCGCCGCTTTACCGGGGTAATGCTGGTGCTGTATTTGTCTTTGCACCTTTGGGTGATTGGCTCATCGATGAGCGGTGCGGAGACCTTTAACCAGCGGATGAATTTTTTGCAAACCCCGATCTTCAAACTGGCAGAAATTGCCTTGCTGGCCGCGGTGGTCTACCATGCTTTTGACGGCATCCGGCTGCTGCTGGTGAACTGGTTCAAGATCACCGACCAGCGGAAAGGCATGTGGTATGCCGTGATGGTGACTGCCACGCTGGTCGTGATTGCCGGTGGTGTGCCGATCTTGTTATTCATGTTGGAAGGGTAAAGAAAGGAGAACCTGATGAAAGTATTTCAAATACAGCGCTTTACAGCGGTAGCTTTGTTGGTTTTTCTCACCATCCACATGATCGTGGTGCACTATCCCCCATTCCACATTGATTTTTCGATCATCGCACAGCGTATGGCGAACCCGGTGTGGAAGGTGATAGAGATTTTATTCCTTTTGTCGGTATTGCTGCACGGGTTGTGCGGCGCGTATGTGGTGCTGACGGATTATAAACAAGTGTCTAAGTATGGCAAGGCAATTGCGGTTGTGGCTGTTGTTGCCGGTATTGTTGCTTTTGCCTGGGGTACAATGACCATCCTCAATTGGCAGGTACCGGCGTAGACCGGAGGAAAAATATGAAAGATTTAACAGATCAATTCTTGGAATTGGTACGGTTGACTGCAACCAGTCTGCCGCCAGATGTAGAGAACGCCCTGCGCAAAGCCTATGGGGTGGAAGAAGAAGGCTCTGCTGCGCAGGGAGCGCTGGACACAATTCTGAAAAATGTGGAAATGGCGCGGGCAAACTCAACCCCCATCTGCCAGGATACCGGCACGCCGTTGTTTTACGTGCATTATCCTGAAGGGTGGAGCACGCGTAAGCTGACCGAGCAGATTCGCAAGGCGGTGGCACTGGCGACGCAAAAAGCGTATTTGCGCCCCAACGCGGTGGATTCGATCACCGGGAAGAACA
Organism: Anaerolineales bacterium; assembly: GCA_963675375.2. GTDB lineage: Bacteria > Chloroflexota > Anaerolineae > Anaerolineales > UBA11579 > UBA11579. The sequence continues at coordinate 2,197,396 of OY776212.2, forward strand.
CCGGCGATAATCTGGGGGACGAACATTACCCCACGATCCACTTTGAAGAGATTGACGGCGATACGCTGGAAGTGGAATTGATGTTGAAAGGCGGCGGCTGTGAGAATGTGGGGGCGCAGTACAAACTGCCAGACACCAAATTAGGCGCAGGCCGAGACCTGGATGGGGTGCGCAAAGTTGTGCTGGACGCAGTCAACAATGCCCAGGGCAAAGGATGTGCGCCGGGGATTTTGGGGGTGGCTATCGGCGGTGACCGCGGCTCTTCTTACCTGGCTTCGAAAGAAACCCTGCTGAGAAGCATGGATGAACCGAATGAAGATGAAGCTCTGGCAGAGTTCGAGGAAAAGGTTTACGAGCAAGCCAATCAATTAGGGATTGGCCCGATGGGTTTTGGCGGTAAAACGACCGTGTTGGGTGTCAAGGCGAAAGCCACCCACCGGCTGCCGGCCAGCTTCTTTGTCTCGGTGTCGTACATGTGCTGGGCGTACCGCCGCCGCAAGATGATCGTCAAACCGAACGAAGTGATTTACGAGTGAGAGGTGAGCGATGATTAAATTGACAATGCCTATACAAGATGAAGACATCCGTGCGCTGCATGTGGGCGATACGGTGATGTTGAATGGGATCATGCTCACCGGTAGGGATGCCGTGCATAAATGGATGATCGATACATTCATTGAGAAAACCCGTGCGCCGCAAGGGGATGACGAGGAAGTCTATGCCGCGATCAAACCGGCATTGGATGGCGGCGTGATCTACCACTGCGGGCCGGTGGTGTCTGGGTTGGAAACGGGAGAGTATAAGTTTGTGGCTGCCGGGCCAACTACCAGCATCCGGGAAGAACCCTACCAGGGACGCGTGATGGAGCATTTCAATATCAAAGGTGTGATTGGCAAGGGCGGCATGGGGTCCAAAACGCTGGCGGCCTGCGGCTCGGTGCCGGGCGTGTATTTCCACGCCATTGGTGGGGCTGCAACCTTGATTGCCCAGTCGGTGAAGAAAGTGTTGGGCGTACATAAAATGGATTTTGGCGTGCCGGAAGCAATTTGGGTGCTGGAAGTGGAAGATTTCCCCGTGGTGGTGACGATGGACAGCCATGGGGCAAGCATCCATAAGGATATTGAAGAACAATCAAAAGCTGTATTTGAGAAATTAGTCGCCTAGCGCACCTGGCGGTCGGTGTAGGAGGTTGTTAGCAAAAGTAGGGGACGGTTTAGAAACCGTCCCCTACTTGTATTAATAGAACGGAATTCGATTTAATAAATATGAGTGGCACAAGCCACTCATATTTATTGAAGAAACTTATCAAACCTCTGCTTGGAGGCTGCCCAAATCGACATCATGGTCGGGCATAATGTCTTCTATGTTGCGCACAGCAGGAGAGAGATAACCTGCTAACCCGCCCAAGATAGCAAGAGCGCCGGCGATCAGGAAAATTGCTGCCATTCCGTGCCCGGGGCCAAAACCCACAAGCGGCGAAAACAGATTGGAAAACCAATTTTCGGAGGTCATTGCTGGCTCAAATACTTTATCGGCCAAAGGGCCGGCAGCGAGCATGCCGATTGGGACGCTGATCTGGGCGATCCAACGGCGGGCGGAGAACACCTTGCCTTGCAGTTCGGGGGGAACTTTGGCCTGCCAGATGGCCTGGTTGGAGCCGTTGAGGATGTTGAGCGGAATGGGGGCAACCAGGTTGGAAAATGCCCAGACTAACCCCGCGCCGGTTACACCTAGCAAGGCAAAATCGATTTTCTCCCCGATCACAGCACCAAAGCTGATCAGGAACTGGCCGAACAGGCTGCTAATCACCATCCCGCCCAAGACACCATGAATACGGCGTTTGGGGCCACCCCAGGCACTTAGCAAGATACCTCCGATCAACCCGCCAATAGAACCAAAGGACATGACCGTTGCCAAAACGGATTCGTTATTGTTGGTGAGGGTTAGGATCATTGGTACCATCAGGGTAAAGCCTAACGAGGAAACCAGGTTCATGTAAAAGAAGACCAACTGCAATCCTAACAGGCTGGGACGGGAGAAAATGTATTTAAACCCGAACATGGATTCGTTCCATAAGCCGGTTTGGGCAGCACGCCCTTCTTCGGTTTGCTTGGGCTGGGGGATGAATACCAGCATCAGCGCGCCAATGGCGGCTGTGAAGGTGATGATGTCGATCAGCATGATGCCTTTGATGCCGATAGGGGCAAGCAAGGCGGCGGCCAGGATAGGCGAAAAGATGTTTGAAGCCGGACCGGCCATGGCTACCAGGCCATTGGCACGACCGTACTGCTCTTTTGGTACCATCATGGTGATGGCTGCCGAATAGGCCGGGAATTGGAAAGCCTGGAAAGCACCGGACAGGAAATTGGTGACATAGAGATGCCAGACTTGCAGTTCGCCGGTGGAGAGCAAAATAAAGATAGCGATGGTGGTCAGGCCGGCTGCCAGATCGCTAATCATCATGACAAATTTGCGGTTCCAGCGGTCTACCAAGGCACCGGCAATCGGGCTAAATAATACAATGGGGGCAAAACCGGTGACGGCCAACAAAGAAAAGGAGGTGGCCTGGCCGGTCTCTTGAAATATCCAGATGGATACAGCAAACTGGGTCATACCGCTTCCCAAGAGGGAAATCATTTGACCAACAGCAACCAAGACAAAAGCAGAAATTCCAGTAGGGCGTTTAGACATATTTCACCATGTATTCTATAAGATGCCTGTCGGGTACGATGACAGGGAATTGCTTAAGTAAAGTGTGGTTTGTTCTAGGGAATGAATTTGTACATCTGTATGACGGAGAACCCTAAGGTTAGGCGTTCTTTTCGATTAAGTGGATAATCAGGTCGCGGGCATAATCGGGATTATCGATATCGGGTACGATAATCTCTGTGCTGGCATTGCCGGCTGTTTCAATATATAAGTTACCGTATCCCAGCAGGCCTGCGATGCAGCCTTTGGTGATGCGCAGATCGGTGATCTTGGAGATGGGTATGACGCGCTGATCTTTGGCGATTAGACCGGTTTGGAAGATGACTTTTGTTGGGTACACCACCAGTTTTTGGCTGATGAGCCTAAAAGGGTGGATCAGACCTTTGAACCAGTGTACGCCAAAGGTGAATAAAGGGCGATTATCCATGGTCTTCCTTATGCAGCAATTGAAAGTGGTTGGTAATAAGATAGTTTTAATTAGGCCGTAATTATACCGTTTTCTCTGAAATTATTTAGGAGTGGAGGAGAAGAAACTTTAAACAAATTTTAACATCTCCTTTGTGTTTTATTAACCTGATTTGTTTATAATTTGGTCAATAAAGCTGGTGAACAACTGCTTGCGGAGTGAGAATTATGCCGATTAAAATTATTTATTCTTTAGCTTCCCTAGTATTAACAATAGTATTGGTAGCTGTTACGGCGTAATTCTTCACAAAACGGCGAAGCTTTTCTCCTCTTTTTTTCCTTTTATCTTTGAAGAGATTTCCCTTGCGCTTGGGGGGATTTCTTCAGTTAAGGGGAAATTTTCTTTTTAAATCCAACTGTGTGAGATTGATATCCTATCGGTATTGATGTAAATCCAATGCTTTTTCCCCCTTTAGTTCCCTAACCTCCGGCATTCTTATTCAATTTTGAGGAATTTTCTCAAACCTAATGGGATTTTTACGCCTATTTTATTCCTAGAAGTGACTATTGAAAGTTTAATCTAGATGTTTGGCGTAAGGTCTACTATATGTGAGTATTAATTTGCTTTTGTGCAGATGGTTGGCTTTAGACTGAACTGAAGGATGGAAAACTCAAATTATTTGCTCTTAGGCGACATCTATTTATCACCACCTGAGCTGCAAATTTGATTAGAAATTATTCAGTTTGTTCTGATGATTATGCTCGTACATTTAACAGACCTTAATAAACGAGACTTCAAGCGAAACAACTTGGATTGCCCATGAAAATTGAACAAATCACAAAATTGATTGATTCTATCAATACAGAAAATTCTCCGGAAATTATTACAGTCATGGATCAGCAGGGTGTGATTCTCTGGGTATCTGAAAACTATCCCCATCAAGGGAAATTTCCGAGAGGGAAAATTTGCAGACATCAAGCAGGGGAGAATTTCCTAGATGGGTTGATGAATTGGATTCAAGGGGATAATTTACCAAAATCTGAGATAGAAAAAGGATTTGAACAAATTGTAAAGCAGGCGCAAGGTGATGTCTGGATTCCTATCTTTGATGATACAGAAAACAGTCAAGTCCTCATGCTAAATATGGTCGATTTCTCGGATGATACAGAGCCATTGATTTTAGCACGCCTGGTGTGGCGCTCCAGCTCTACAAAACTCCATTTGGAGAAGTCTAAAAAAGAGGCGCATCGTTTAATGAAGGACTTTATCAATCGATGCTATTTTGATAATTCGCCTTTGGGGATCCTTTGTACTGACCCGCAAGGCTTAATTATTTACCAAAACCCGATGATCAAGCAGATTATGAAAATTCCGGGGCATATTTCCTTTGAATTAGAAGGTCGTTTCATTCAGAAACTCCCTAAAATTGTGGAAACCGGGCAAGATGAAATTTACTTACGCTTGTTGAAGGGGGAGAGCATCAAAGGGGAATTGGTTGATTTTTACACCGATTTTGACGAGCTCCTGATGTTGGAAATCCATGGGGAACCGATCAAAGATGATCTGGGTAATATGGAGGGGACAATCATCATCTACCTGGATGCAACAGAACGCAAGATCATTGAACAAGAAAATTTAGATTGGAAACTACGCTACGAGACGGCAGTAGAAGCCTCTGGGAATATTCTTTATGAATGGGATGTGGAGAAAGACAATGTGATCTTTGGTGGAGACCTGGAGAAAGTTTTAGGGTATTCGACCGAATCTATGACAGGGAGGATTGACAGGTGGATCAGTCTGATCCACCCAGATGAAAGCGATAAAGTTGCCGCATTATTGTTGGGCCTTGAGAATAAAGACCGCTCCTTGCGGATGGAATACAGGATGAAGCACAAAGATGGCTATTACATTGATGTGGAAGATTCTGGGATATTTATCTGCAACGAGGAAGGAGTCGCCAGGTTACGAAAGATTGGTTTTGTCAAAGATATTTCTGCCATTAAACAAATTGACCGTGAGAAACAGCTTCAAAATATCAATCTGAGTGTGATCAATATGATTACCAAAGCTGGGATTGAGATGGAGGACGAAAAGGAATTTATTTTTGAGGTGATTGAAATTCTAAAGAATCACCGTTCTCTCCATCAGATCGATATTTTTATGTTGGACGAATTGGATTTCTTGATTGTGCGAGATAGTTTTTGTTCCGATTCGAAATCTGGGAAGATCACATCCATTCAGCAGTGTAATGAATTCCTGTTCAGCGAATTAATGAATTCCTCGCGGGCGCTCAAAATTGACGATACAGCCATTGGATCAGATTTTCAGCCTTTGCATAAAAATACGCGGAGCAGCTTACTTGTTCCAATCAATTCTGGCGATAAGATGATCGGGGTTATATGGGTGGAAAATCCAATCCCGGGGGGGATATCGAATTGGGATGTGCGTTTATATACTACTGTAGCTGGCGTATTGGTCAACACGATGGAGAAGCTCCGTGTTTTGCATAACTTAAAACGGATGACCAATGAACTGCAAAGCTTGTACGATTCATCGCTTTCGCTGGGTAAATTGGTCTCGGAGGATGTTTTCCTGGGGATTGTGGAGGAAGCGATCCAACGAGTGGTACCGACAGATATTTCTTTGATTGCTACCTTGAATGAGGATCAGGAATCGATTGGGCTGCGCTTTGTGCACGGGTTTGACGACCGGGTGCTGCCACCCGAATCTACCATGATTCTCAATGACACATTTTATACAAAAAGGGTGGTTGAAACCAAGCAGCCTTTATTGGTAAAAAATGTTTTTGATTCAGAAGAATATAAGGTTGTTGAAATCTTTGACCACAAAATTTCATCTATTCTTGCTATTCCCTTGATTGTAGGGGATAGAGTTTCTGCTGTTTTGTTGGGGTGTGGGTTTGACCCTTATAAGTTTACCGAGGCACACGAGCAATATTTAAATGCGTTGGCGCCACAAATCGGGATTGCGCTGGAGAATATCCGTTTATTTTCAGCCGAAAAGAAACAGCGGATGGAAGCAGAATCGCAGCGAGAGATCAGCCGGGGATTATCTATCCACACTAACATGGATGAACTTTTAGTCAATTTCTTTTCTAGTTTGGCGAAAGTGGTAGATTTTGACAGTGGTGGGATCTTGCTGCTCAATCAAAAATCCATGACGGTTGAACTTTTGGCCGGTGCAGGGGTGGACTATAAGATCAACAATGATTTCTTTCAGGATGTGATAGCGTATGGACATCCTATCAATATCACCGATATCCGGGAAGATAAACGCATCATTATTAATGGGCAGTCTAACTATCCATTGAGTGTGTTAGGGGTTCCCTTGGTGGCCGGTGGTGAAAATATTGGGGTGCTTACCCTGGATCATCAGGAAGCGGGCGCATTTTCGGAGAAAGATGTTGCCGCGGTGCAAAGCTTTGCTAACCAGGTTGCTTCTGCCATTTTACGGGCACAGCTGTTGTGGAAAAGCCAAAAGCAGGTGGATCAACTCAAGACTTTGTACCAGATGGATCAGCTGATCACATCGAATATGAATATCAAGTCTATCTTGAATTTGCTGGTTCGGCAGATCACCTTGCAGTTAGAAGTAGATGCCGCTGCTATTTTGCTCTACCACCCCAAGATGATGATGTTTGAATATGTCACCGAGGAAGGATTTGAGGGCAATAATCTGATCGGTAGTTTGATCAGTTTAAGGGATTATCCGGCCAGTGAGGTTACTTTGAATCATGAAGTGGTGAGCATAGAAGACCTTGCAGAGCGGGAAGATTTTACGCAGCCTGTTCATGAAGGGGAAAGCTTCTTATCTTATTTGGGGGTGCCTCTAGTGACGAATGGGGAACTGCACGGCATTTTGGAAATTTGTAACCACTCTCCTTTTAAACCGAGTGTAGAGGGACTGGAATTTGTGCATGCCTTGGCTAGCCAGGCAGCGATTGCAATCAATAATGACCGTATGATCACCAATTTGCAAAAGATGAACATGCAGATTATGGATGCCTATGATTCGACGCTGGAGGGGTGGGCGAAAGCGTTGGAAATGCGAGATCGAGAAACTGAGGGGCACTCAAAACGAGTGACCAGATTATCTGTCACCCTGGCGCAGTATATGGGGGTGGATGGCGAAGAATTGATCAATATTCGGCGCGGCGCGATTTTGCACGACATTGGAAAAATGAGCATCCCTGACCGGATTTTGCAAAAAAAGGGTGAATTGACCTATGAGGAATGGCAGATCATGCGGAAGCATCCGGAATATGCCTATAACTGGTTGTCAGGCGTTTCCTTTTTGCAGCCTGCATTGGATATACCTTACTGCCATCATGAAAAATGGGACGGCAGCGGATATCCGCGGGGGATTGCGGGGAAGGATATCCCCCTGGCTGCCCGGATTTTTGCGGTGGTGGATGTGTATGATGCACTTCGTTCCAATCGGCCTTATCGTTCGGCATGGGATGAAGACAGAGTGCTCGCTTATATTGAAGAACAATCGGGGAAACACTTTGACCCGGATGTAGTCGCTGCGTTTTTGGCACAACACAGTTCAAACCCCACGGTGATGGATTTGTACGGGACACCTGTAAAAGCGATGCGATGAATACGTTGTGAGTGGAAGATTAAAAAGATAAATTTATGTGAAATTTATTCCCCCTTCACTGTCTGTTTATCAGAGAATGTTGCGGGACGATTTATGATGGTGACAAATACTATAGCTATATATTGTAAGCAGAATCTTATAAGAGGAAATCTATGCCCAAGATGAAGATAAAAACACCCAAAATTTTCTCCAATTTTTCACAGTGGAGAATTCGCAGCCGCATATTGTTCATTTTGATCTTTTCTGTTGTCTTTGCCGTGGCAATCAGCACTGTTTCTAACTATTATTCGGTGTTGAACCTGACCACACAAGACCACGCGTTGGAGATGGTAGCGTTATCGAACGAAGCCAGTCAGCGCGCTGTGTCTGGAGTGATCGGCAGCGTGAATGCCCTTGAGGCAGTTTCATTATCTCCCAATATCGTATCGACCATTCGTGAGGCTGATTTGAAATATATGAATATTCTGCCGGAACGTGTGATTCGGGATATTGCTGAACGCGATGAACAATGGATTTCTGGGGATGAAGATATTCAACCTCAAATTGATAAGATTCTGGATAATGAAGTCAGTGATTATTTGCGCTCATTTGTGGCGAAATTCCCCGGTATTGTAGAAGTATTTATCACTGACCAATTTGGTGCGGTGGTAAGCATGACTGAACAGACTTCTGATTTTTTGCAATCTGATGAGGATTGGTGGATTAATTCTTATAAGGATGGGGAAGGTCAGATTTTCGTTAGTAATGTTACATTTGATGAGAGTACGGGCGTTTATGCCGTCAATGTAGGGGTCCCGATTATGGACATCCACGGGGATGCCATTGGTATTCTGAGAGGAACGGTTGATATTTCTTCCGTGCTGGCATACATCGAAGATTTGGGATTAGGGGAAAGCCGCCATGTGTTCTTGCTTGAAGAAGATGGCACGATTTTATTGGCCGACGACCCGCAGTATTATATGCAAACTGCGGATGATTCGATTTTAGAACTCGTAAACAGTGATATTTCAGGGTGGAATAATGGACAAAGGAACATTTACGGCACTAAATCGGTCATGGCATTTACCAGAATACAAAGCGATGTGTTAGGTAGTAATTTGGGCTGGACTGTATTAATCACCGAAGACAGCCCGCATTTGGTGAGCCGTGTCCGCCAGAAGCTGATGCCCAGCGCGTATGCGGCGTTTGGGGCTTTGGCGGTTATGGCGTTTGTTGCCCTAAGGTTTTCCAGCTCTTTGTCTAAACCGCTTGAGATCATGGCTGGTGCCTTAGAAAATATCGGTATCAGAGGGGATTTGAACCGGAATGCCCCAGAAGAAGTGGAGCATCAGATCATGGAGCATGGTGGTGAGATTGGACAAATGGCGAACGGGTTGAAAAGCCTTGAAGCCACTTTACAATCCCTGGCTGAAAAAGCGAACCAGATAGCAGATGGTGATTTGACCATTTCGATTGAAAAACTTTCTGACCAGGACGAATTTGGAATTTCGTTCCAAAAGATGATCGAGAGTTTGCGAAACCTGGTTGGGCGGGTAGTGAAAAATGCGTACAGTGTGGACGAATCAGCTACCCAGCTGGCAGAAGCCTCCGACCAGGCAGGGAACGCGGCAAACCAAATTTCGGTTGCCATGCAGCAAATGGCTGCGGCTTCCTCTGAGCAATCACAATCGCTTACGCACGCGATGAATTCGGTAGACCAATTGATGCGAGAAATTGAAAATGTCGCTCGTGGTGCGCAAGATCAGGCAAGCCAGGTGGCAAATTCAGCGGCGATCACTTCCAAGATTTATCAATCTGTAAGTCTGGTCAACCAGAATTCCGAGAAAGGTGTAGAAGGCGCCCAGATTGCGGCTAAAACAGCAAGGGATGGCACCCAGAAGATTGAAGAAAACCTGAAGGGTATGAGCGTCATCAAGGTGAAAGTGGATGAATCCTCGGAAAAAGTGGAAGAGATGGGCAACAAGTCTGCACGCATTGGCGTCATCTTGGAAACAATTGAAGATATTGCCTCTCAAACCAATTTGCTGGCCTTGAACGCGGCGATTGAAGCTGCCAGGGCGGGTGAGCATGGGAAAGGGTTTGCCGTGGTGGCAGACGAGGTACGGAAGTTGGCAGAACGTACCGCCCAGGCAACCACCGAGATTGGCGAATTAATTAATGAGGTACGCACATCGGTAAATGATGCTGTACTGGCGATGGGCGAAAGCGCCAACCAGGTCGATGAAGGGGTAGCCCAGGCTAACCTGGCAGGCAAAGCCTTGATGGATATTTTGGAAGCGGTAGAAGATGTTGCCCGGCAGGTTGAAAAGATCACGGTTGAAGCCAGGAACATGGAAACCGAATCGAACGAGTTGGTCAATTCGATTGATATTGTGAGCAAAGTTGTGGAAGAAAATAAGGAAGCTACCGAAGGGATGAAGACCAATTCAACTGAAGCGAGCGGCTTGATGGAGAATGTTGCCAGCATCTCGGAAGAGAACGGCGCGGCAGTGGAAGAAGTAAGCGCTTCTACCCAAGAGATGAATGCTCAAATTGAAGAGGTTGATGCAGCGGCACATTCGCTGAAATCTATGGCAACAGAATTGCGCCAGATCGTGGCTCAGTTCAAACTTCCTGGAAACGAAGCGGAAGAAGGACAGACTGCGGGTGTGAATGAGTCTAATGGACATCATGCAGAGAACACCTACGAATTTGAAAAAGCAGGGGCTGGCGTAAATGGAAACGGTCAGCATTCCTAAGATAGGATTTTATAAATAAGGAGTTTTATTATGGCAGAAAAACAGCTTGTGGTATTTCGATTAGGCAATGAGTATTATGGGGTTGATATCCTGGTAGTTGAAGGGATCATCAAAATGCAGGATATTACCAAAGTGCCGCACGCACCGCAATTTGTGGAAGGGCTTACGAATTTGCGTGGTCAGGTACTGCCAGTGTTGGATTTGCGCAAACGGTTTGAGATGGCAAATATGGAAGATACCGATGAGACGCGCATCATTACCGTGCAGATCGGTGACATTCAGGCTGGGATGATCGTGGACGCGGTTTCTGAAGTAATGTCTGTGGATGACGAGGCGATTGAAAAGGTTTCTAATATGGTCACTACAAAAGCCTCGGAATTTATTGAAGGCATTGCCAAGGTAGACAATAGGTTGGTAATCCTGGTGGACCTGAGCAAAGTGCTTAGCGCCGAGGAAGAGAGCCTGTTACAAGAAGCCGTTCCGGTTGCCTGATATAAAATCATCTATAAACTCGCTTGTACCATGGTTTTTACGTCTATCATTTGAAAGGGATAGCCGTTTGCTGAATAATATTTAAGCTGATATAACCTTACTACAGACAATACCTTTCCTTACCTTTAAATAGGTAAAGTGTGATGAGGAAATTGTCTGTAGTATTTCTCATTCAACTAATTTGAATATATATGTTCCGAAATTGGGTGCTGTCTTTCAGAAATGCAATTGATTACCCGCTTAGATCGCTGATCAAGTGGCGTCGAAAACTGCGCATTGTAAATGAGCCTAAGGACAGGGCGTTTTCGCATTTAAAGGCAGAAGAGCGGGAAAGGGCAGAAAATGAGGCACAAAGATTACGAGAACGCTACCACCTGGATGCGTTTTACGCGCACAGCAAGGTAGATAATTATCGAGAGAATTTATTTTATCTGGCGCTGCTGGAGCGTGGGCTGGATGCTCTCAACCATCCCCTACCGGATATAATGCGTGTAGCCGATGTTGGACCGTCCCATTGGTTTTATGTTCAGGGGCTGGCTGCGTTGTTGAAATGGTGGCGCACGCCAGCCGAGCGCGAGGTGCACATTGAGGGGTATGAAATTGATCCTAACCGGGTGTATGCCGATCTCCGATCGCGCTACGACCATGCCTTGTCTCACATCGGTGCGCTAAACAACGTCCGTTATATCCCCGCTGCGTTTGAGGGAAAACCGGAAGAATGGGATATGATCGTGATGCTGTTCCCCTTTGTTTTTAAGAAAGACCACCTCAAATGGGGGCTGCCAAACCGCTTATTTGATCCCCAAGAGTTATTAGAAAGTGTGTGGAAAAGTTTGAAGCCCGGCGGTGTTTTGTTGGTGGTCAATCAGGGCGAAAAGGAACACATCCGTCAGAAAGAAATGATGCAGCAATTAGGGATAAATACCGAAATTAATTTCAAATTTGAATCATCTTTTTATTCATATGATCTTCCTCGATATTTAATCGCGGCCACAAAGGGATGAAAATGCTCAAGCGGTTAGCCAATACAAGCATGGCGCATATCCGAATGCTTTCGGATGAGATTGGGCCGCGCCCGGCCGGCAGTGGGGCAGAAGCACAGGCGAGAGCGTATGTTACAAAACTGCTGACTTCGGCAGGGTATGCGGTTGAAACGCAGCCGTTCAAGTTTGCCGCGTTACCCAAATTCAATATGATCAATTTGATTGGCGGGGTGATCATGATTGCGGGGGCATTATATCTGGTGTACGTCCCCTGGTTGGCTCTTCTGATGCCCTTTGTGGTGTTGGTGCTGCCGCAGTTGAACCGCTGGCTGTATTGGAACCGGATGCCTACAGAACCTTCAGAAAATGTGGTGGGCTATCTGGATGGAGCAGTGGATGCCCCTACGCTGCTGCTGTGCGCACATTTGGATAGTGCCAGGGCGAGAGCAACGCATTCGGAGTTGTTCTTGTGGCTGGTCAACCAAACTAATTTTATTTACCAGCGTGTATCGATTGCGATTGCATTGGTGGCTGTGGTTGTATTGTGGGGTATCCCTTTGCCTGGGTTCGTATTTGCGATTATTGATGTGGTGGGTGTATTGACAGGAGTTTGGGTAATCTTTAGTGAAATTGCTAACCAGTTTTTCCATCGCAACCGCTATTCTCCAGGGGCGAACGATAATGCCAGCGGGGTCGGCGTGCTGCTGGCATTGGCCGAGCACTATGCCACCCAACCGCCAAACAATTTACGTTTGGGTTTTTTGTTTACCGGGGCAGAAGAAACCGGCATGCACGGGGCGCGGGCATTTGCCCGGCAGTTGATTGACTCTGGTAAGGCACAATCAACCTATGTGTTAAATGTCGATATGGTTGGGATGGGGGATGTACTTAGAGTGATTACAAAAGACGGCGTGATTGCCCCGCAGCGGACCGATGAACGGATGAACAATTTGCTGTTTAAAAATTCTGGCTCAGCCCGTGCAAAATGGTATATTTATATGAGTGGAGATCACTATCCACTTGCGAAAAACAATATCCCAGCCACCGCTTTGCAACTCAGCCGCTTTGGAGTGGTAAATACGACCTATCATTCCAATTTGGACACACATGATAAGATTAAAGTCGATTCTTTAACACTTGTTTTGGATTCGATTATAAAGTTTATTAACACCTTCGAGAATAATTTACCGGATCAATAAGCTGTCTATTGGTGAGTAAAAAGCTATGAATATTTTGATATTCTCCGGAAGTTTAGAATTAGAGTATCAAATAATCCAAGAACTTAACAGTGCTCTTCTAGAGTTGGATTATTTGATCGTCAGAAAGAAAAACGAATTTTCATCTGCGTTGTTAACTCAGCCGGGGCTTGTTATCTTTGGGGAATCTTTGCCGGAGATTGATCTGCTTTCCGCCGTGGAAACTGTGAAGATACAGCATGAAAGTGTCCCCATCTTGGTGCTTGACCATGGCCGAGACCCGGATAAAATGATCCAGTGTTTCCGATTGGGGGTTTCTGATTATTTGCTTGAAAATGAAGTTTCACTGCTTCCCCACATTGTGAAAAAAATACTTGCCAAAATTGACCAGGAAAAGGGGAAGATAAGAAAAACAGCCCAAGCAGATAAGATGACCGCGCAAGCCAGAGCTATTTACCAGTTCTATTCTAAAATGCTGGTGGTAAAAAGTAATGAGGAAATGTCCGAAGTTACTTTGGATGCACTGCGGTCCTTGGTGGGGTTCGACTGGGCAGCAGTCTTGATGATCGGGCGAGAGGCAGACAATTTTAAAATCTGGGCTTCTTATTCTGAAATTGAAACGGCATTAGAGGCAAAGCGCGTTTGGAATTTTACCCCTGAAGTTCTTACAAAGTTGCGAAACGGGCAGGTGATCCAATATGATGATTCATATTTGGCACAAAGCAAGGATGGGTTGACCTATTATTTGCGGGAAATGGGCTTTGAAAGCATTATGCTTGTCCCTGTGTTGGATGACAAGAACTTAATTGGGCTGTTGGTATTAAGTTCGGTTCAACCCGGTAAATATTTGGAACTCCATGCTACCTATGCCCAACGGGTAGCAATGAGCGTTGCCTTGGGGATGCACCAGATAAAATGGCGAGAAGTTGAAAGAAGAAATATTGTTTTATCCAGGGCGTTGTATAAAGCCTCTTATGCAGTTACCTCTAATTTAAGTATTCACCAAGTATTGGATACGGTATTAGAGCAAATTATCCTGGTGACAAATGCTGATGCGGCTAATTTAATGATCTTCCAAGGGGAGATGGTCGATTTTATGCGGCATAAGGGCTATGAAAATTTCGAAGATGTGATTCAATCCTTTATGGACTATCGCAAATTTGAACTGCTGCCAAGCTGGCGGCGGGTGATGGGGGGAGAGGTTGTTTATTTCCCCGATATTAACCAGCAGAATAATTGGTTTACCTTTGAATCCTTGGAGTGGATTCGGTCGTGGATAGGCGTGCCGGTCTACCAAAATGGCAAGGTTTTAGGGGTGTTGAATATTGACAGCAGCGAGCCAAATGCTTTTGATGATGTTGAAGTAGATTTTATTTCTATTTTTGCAAACCAGCTTTCTATTGCGATCCAAAATTCAAATTTATACCAACAGGCGCAGGATCAACTGGATGAGCTTACGCAGACAGAAGCGACACTAAATTTTCAATATCAATTTGAAAAACTGATTACTGCAATCTCTTCCAAATTCATCAATATTCGTCCTGATGATATTGAAAATGAGATCAACGATGTGATGAAAAGGTTGGGGGAGTTTTTGTCGCTTGAGAACTGTGCGGTTTTACAAAACAAAGACGATTCGAAAGACGGCATGTACGCAGTATCTTATCAGTGGAATAGGATCGGTGCGGGTGATTTTCCGCAAAAGGAAAATTTGTATAAATTCCCCGGTATCTGGAAGAATTTGATGTACATGGAGACCGTGCAATTCCCCAATATCAATCATGTACCGGATGAGATGATCCAGGAGAGATTAAAAGAAATCGGGGTTCAATCTTTAATTCTGATCCCGTTCTTTTATGCAGGCACGCGCATTGGGATTTTGCGGTTGGTGAATATTGACAGCCAACTGATTTGGACGGATGAAAGCATCAGTTTGTTGGGCATTGTTGCCGAGATCATTGGGAATACACTTACCAACATGCACGCAGAATCATTGATCAAACACTATTCTGAGTTTGAACGCTTTACGACAGAAACATCTACCCGTTTTATTTCAACACCAATCAGTAAAGTGAATGAAGAAGTTAACGAAGCTATCCATAAGCTGGGTGACCTGATCGGCGCAAACCTGGTCACGGTGTACCAATTGGTAGAGGGCGGGAAATTAGGGGTGAATATTGCCACCTGGCAGCTGCAAGACCAATATAAAAATTTCTATCGTTACAACGAATTCCATATGTCCCAATTCCCCTGGCTGGCAGAAAAAGTGTTCAGCGGCAAGGTGATCCATGTGCCGCACCACGATGTGCTGCCGCCGATTGCCAAGGCTTTTAAGAAGCTGATTATTGATCAGAATTTGCATTCGGTTGTGATTGTGCCCATGCGGGGTGCCGGCAAGATATATGGGTTTATTGGATTAAATAAAGAAAAAGAGTCTATTCCCTGGCAGTTGGAAACCGTCAACCGCCTAACTATTTTCGGCGAAATTTTAGGGAACCTGCTGTACCGCCAGGAAATCAGCCAGGAGATCGATAAGCTGGTCTCGGCGGTAAACCAGACACCGATTGGGATCGTGATCACAAATTTGCATGGCGAAGTTGAATATGTGAATGACGCGTTTCGACATATTGGGAGAATCGAGTCGGGAATACAACCCGGGGCATTGTTTACGGATGTGGTAGGTGAGGACTCTCAATTTTATAAAAACCTTCGAGATGTGCTGATGACGTCGGGTGTGTCTCAGAGAGAATTTAAGTTTATCGCCTTCACCCACGAAGAAGTATGGGTAGATTTATCTGTCAACCCGATTAAAGATGAAAAAGGTTTGATCAGAAGTTATTTAATCACGGTGACTGATATTACCGAAAGAAAACGCATTGAGGCAGCTGCCAGTAAAAATAGGCATCGCTATGATGCGTTATTTAATTCATCCAATGATGGGGTCTTTATTTTAGATTTAAGCGGCAATATTCAGGAAGTAAATCAGAAGGGCGCTAATTTGCTGGGGTACACCACTTCCGAGTTGGTTGGCAAGCACTCTGAAATGTTAAATCTCAGTTTTACGATATTAGATACGCGAAGAACAGAGGAGGACACTTTCCCCAGAAACTTACCGATCCTTCAAAGGAAGCTGATTGCAAAAGATGGTACGAGGATACCTGTTGAGATCAGTGTTTCTTTGGTGCGGGATGACCAGGGGAACCCGGTGAATTACCAGCATATTGCGCGTGATATTCGTGAACGCCAACGAGTGGAAGACCAGTTAAAGAGCCAGGCACAAGAACTTCAGATCATAAATGATGTGAATGCTGCTTTAAATGAAGGCGCTAATCTTCACCATGTGGTGAATGTGTTTTCGTCTGAAATACGAGTAGCTTTTTCCAAATACCAGATACCAGGGGTAGCAACCTTTTTGCTGAATGAATACCAGGATGCTTTTGTGATGAGGAACTACCTGGATGAATCGCAGGCTATTCAGGCGATAGAAAACTTATTGGGAGATGTTATTCCCCTAAGTATTACAATCCCCGTAGAAGTTTTAGAATCCGAAAATTTTTTACCGAAGAAAATGCCATCGATATTGGATACGGAAGAAAAAATTGAAGACTGGTTCAAAATGATTGTGGCGAATAATTGGGCTTTTCCTAATGGGCCAATTAAAGAAAAGCTGCCTTCATTTATTAGAAAACGGTTTGGCTTAAGCGTTTTTTACAATTTCCCCCTATATCTGAATCAGAAGCTCAAAGGCATCATTCAAATTGGTGTACGGGAGAGACTACCAAAACCTGAATACGAACGTTTAGAGCGATTGGTAGCACAAATGGAAGGCGCGATTTTACGCAAGATGGCTGAGGATGATCTTAAATCCAGTGAGCAGCGCTATCGTTCGTTGGTTGGCTCTGCCCCCGAAGGGATTGTAATTTTAGACTATGATTCTTTTGAAATCATGGAGTTGAATAAACGTGCGGAAGATATTTTTGGGGGCGGGGCAGATGAGATTTCTAATTGTACGATGATGCAGCTCAGCCCCAAAATGCAGCCTAACGGGCGCTTGTCGGAGGAATATGGCAGAGAATTACTGCAACTAGCGAAAGATCAATCACCGATAGAATTTGAATGGATGCATGTTTCGCAAAACGGCAGAGAGGTTCCTTGTGAGATTCGCGTGGGTGTTTTTGAAGAACAGGGTAGAAATTATTTCATTATCAGCATCACAGATATTTCACAGCGTAAGGAAACTGAAAAACAATTACTGGAGAGCCAGGAGCTCTTCCGCAGCCTGGCAAGAGATTTACACGATGCCGTGGTGCAGACGTTGTTTAGCCAGCTGCTGCGTATCGAAACGGCCAAGATATTGGTGAAGCAAGACCCTGAAAAGTCTTTGATGCAGTTAGATGCCATTGAAGATTTGGCCAATGCAGCGCTTTCTGAATTACGCGCACTGCTTTATCAACTGCGCCCTAGAACGATCCAGGAAAACGGTTTGGTGCCGGCGCTTTCACAATACATTGATGCAGTTGAAAAAAGAGAACAGATTAAATGTGAGCTGCAGGTGGACGCCAGCGACCCAATTTTAGGGGACTATGCCGTAGCACTCTTTAGGATTGCTCAAGAAGGCATTAACAATGTGTTGAAGCATGCGGAAACAGATAAAGTGTCGATCAAAATCTTGTACGGAGATGGGGTGGTTGAGATGAGGATTGAAGATGCCGGGGTAGGCTATGACTTGAATGCGTTGAGCAAGTCTGAGGGGATGGGATTGCAGATTATGCGGGAAAGGGTTGAAATGTTGAAAGGGGCCATGCAAATCAACTCGGCCCCGGGCAAAGGTACCAAAATAAAAGTTTCGATACCGTATCAGGGAGGGGAAAGTGGTTGAGAAGATTAGAGTTATTTTAGTAGACGATCATGTAGTGGTGCGGCAGGGCTTGCAGGCTTTTATTAGTTTGCATGATGATATTGAGATTGTGGGGGAAGCTGCGAATGGGTTTGAGGCAATTGAAGTGGTGGAAGAGCAAGTGCCGGATGTCGTCTTGATGGACCTGGTGATGCCTAAGATGGACGGGGTGGAGGCAATTTACCGGATCAAGGCAAATCATCCTGATACAAAAATTATTGTCTTGACCAGCTATGCGGAAGACGAAAATATTTATCTGTCGATCAAGGCCGGGGCAGCCGGGTTCTTGTTGAAGGATGTGGCACCAGATGTGTTGGTGCAGGCGATCCGGGCTGTGCATGGCGGAGAAGTGCAGCTGCACCCCGACATTGCAAAGATACTGATGAATTTTATTTCGGATAATGCCAATGCCGATGAAGAAAAGCCCTCGGCTTATGAATTGTTGACCGAGCGAGAACTGGATATCCTCAAAGAAATAGGAAAAGGACAGGATAACAAGGCGATTGCAGATGCCCTGGTGATCAGCGAGAAAACCGTAAAGACCCACATCAACCGGATATTTGGCAAATTAGGCTTTACCAACCGCACCCAGGCTGCAATCTACGCAGTGAAGAACAAGTTGGTTTCATAACGTTTTTTTTGCATTCGGATTTGGGGGAAAATTACAAGTTTTTTTAATGAATAGCAAGTACTTAGGTACTACAACTTTTGATGTATACGCAATTACTCTATCTGTACCGAAAGATTGACCAAAAAGTCAATCTTGTTACCCTTGAGGACTTGCTCATATTGTATTATTGTTATAGAGTAAAAATTGTGTGAAAAATACGTAAAACACCAGCATGTTTCTTAGGAGAAGTAAATGTCTAATAACGAGAGTTTGATCCTGATAATAGAAGATGACGATATCGTAGCACGGACAGTTTCTCGTACCCTGGTCAGGGATAATTATCGAGTAAAACACGTCAATAATGGCGTTGACGGGCTAAAAGCTGCGAGAGAGTATTCACCCGACTTGATAATTTTAGATGTGGTTATGCAGGGCATGGATGGGTATGCCGTATGTAAAGACATCCGCAAAGACCCGCTGATCAAAGACACCCCTGTTTTATTTCTCACCGCTAAGATCAAAGACCAAGACCGGGTGATGGGTTTGCAGGCAGGCGCAGACGATTACCTGACCAAGCCCTTCAACATTGATGAACTAACCCTGCGGGTGAAAGCCATCCTGCGCCGCTCAAAGGTGGCTGCGCCGGTGATGGAACCGGAAGCAGTTGGAGAACCTGGCGCTGAGATGGATAATCAGATGCCGGTAGACCCAAGTATTGTGGTCGTTGGAGACTACGCACTGGATACCAAGGCCTACGAATTGATCACACCGCATAAAGGGCGAATTTTACTCACCCCGATCCAATATGAATTGGTCTATTACATGAGCACGCATGCGGATATGATCTTCTCTCCCACGCGTTTGTTGGAAGAAGTGTGGAATTTCCCGCCGGATACGGGCAGCCCAGATTTGGTTCGCGTACATGTGAAAAATTTACGCAAACGGATTGAACAAGATCCCTCCGATCCAAAGTTTATTCAAACGGTTCCTGGATATGGTTACACGATAAAAAGTGCGTCGTAACGGAAACTAACACTGATCTACGATTCGTAATTTTCTAAGAGGCAACATGTTTGATGTAGGCGATATTGAGCATGAGGTAATAACCTCGATTGAACAAGCGCTGGATGTGAATAGTGTTTCTATCGTAATCCATTCACATGGCAATGAGAGCATTGTAGAGGTTTTTTCCAAATTAAAGAGTAACGGGGAAATTTTTATAAACACGGTCAATCTGAAGAAAAGCATTGTTTCTGAGTGTTTGAACAGCGGGAAATCAATCTTAATAGAGAACTTGTTAGAAAATCCTTATTATAACTACAGCATAGATGGTTTGGTCGATGAAGATGCAAACTCATTGTTATGCGTACCAATTGTGATTGAAGATGTTGTCATCGGGTCAATCGTTTGCCGCAGAGTGGAGCGGACAGGGTTTTCGATAAATGATAAACGCCAGTTGGAAGCGATTGCTGTTTTGGTTTCCAATTTGCTGGCTAAAAAGTTAAAAGTAAAGCAGTTGGCAATTTCCAATGCAAATTTGATTGCCAACCGGTGGGAAGTGCAGCGTTCCAGAGATGTGCTTCGAACGTTGTTCGATAACCTGCCGATAAAAATGTATATTATTGATGAGAACTGGGAAATCATTGCCGCCAACATGGAAATCTCGGATGATATGCACTATGCACCGCGAGAAATTGTGGGGAAAAGATGCTACAGTGCTTTATACGATTTGCAGCAGCCTTGCCCGCATTGCAAGGTGATTGAAACCTTTTTGACCGGACAACCGAATGAACGGACCAGTCAATTTTGGGGCGACAATGGGATCTACAACGAGCACAAGATTAATGTGTATCCGATCTTAAATGAAGAAAATGCGGTTTCCCAGGTCATTATCATGGATGAGGATATTACCGAGCAGCGGCAAATGGAAAGCCGGTTGGCACAGTCTGAAAAATTGGCCGCCATTGGGCAATTAGTAGCCGGGTTGGCACACGAGATCAATAACCCAATGGCGGCAATCATTGCCAATGCACAAATCTTACGGCAAGATATGCCCCAGGATGATGACCTGTTGTTGGAAGCGGTTGACCTGATTATATTAGCCGGGGAAAGAGCCAACCGGGTGCTGCATAATTTGTTAGATCTTTCACGTCAGGACCAGTATCAATTCTCTCCGGCAAACTTGAATGATTCGATTGAAAAAGCAATCGCCCTCTTGCAGTATGAAACAACCATCCGCTCTGTGGATGTAAAACTTGCTCTTGATTACACTATTCCTGAGATCATGGTAGACCAGGAAGAGCTGCAAGGTGTGTGGATTAATATGTTGTTGAATGCAATGGATTCGATCTCTCACAATCATGGTGAAATCACAGTCTCATCTTTCCAAAAGGATGGGTATATTGTGATCGCCTTTGAAGATAATGGGCAGGGGATTTCGAAGGATATTCAAGCGCATATCTTCGACCCCTTCTTTACGACTAAAGGTCCAAATGAGGGGACTGGGTTAGGTTTGTCTGTATGCCATAAGACGATTGAAAGACATGGCGGGTATATTGACGTGGAAAGCCAGATAGGTAAGGGCACGCGTTTTAATATCTATTTCCCCGCGTAATATCGATTGCTTATAGATCTGACTATAAAAATGAGTGGCGAGCCACTCATTTTTTTTGTATAACGATTCCCAGGCTAAATGCGCTTCAGCGAGCCGCTTCTTCCTCAAACTTTAATCCGATTATCAATATTTAGGTTCCTTTTACATCCATTTCACGGATAGTTTATTTGGTGGAAAAATTCACCATGTTATATTTCGAGTAGCATTGGGCAAAATAGATTCCAGTGCAAACAGGTGAAAGATGATACGAGTAACAAGAGTAAATGGATCGAAATTTTATTTGAATGCTGAGCTGATCCAAAAAGTAGAAGGCACTGCAGATACTTTGATAACCCTACTTTCTGGGGAGCGTGTCGTCGTTAAAGAAAGCCCTGAGGTTATTGTAGAACGGGTGATTGAATATAAGCAGATCATCCATAACCCTAATTATTTTCCAAAAGTAGGAGCCTGACGTTATGGACCTTGGAACCATAGTAGGTTTAGTTGCCACAGTCGTCGTGATTTCAATCGTTATGATCATGGATGGCGGTTCGCCAATGGAATTGTTCGCACACCCATCGGCGATTTTGTTGACCCTGGTGGGTTCATTGGTGACCACAGTCACATCTTTGCCTTTGAAGGCAGCCATGGCTTTTCCAAAGCTGATTATTCTCTCCATCCAGACAAATAAATTCAATACGATTGAAGTGATCGATATGTTATCAACAATGGCAGATCAGGCCCGAAGAGAAGGCTTGCTGGCATTGGAAAAACAATCCAAAGAAGCGGAAGATGCCTTCCTGCGCAAAGGGTTGATGATGGTGGTGGATGGTGTCGATCCTAAACAGGTAAAAGAAATTTTGGAAATTGAGATCAAACAGATGGCCGAACGCCACGCAGAAGGTATCGGCCTGCTGGAAAAAGCCGGTGGTTATGCCCCCACATTCGGTATTATCGGTACCGTGATGGGGATGATCGTTATTCTTCAACAGTTGGATGAACCGGCTACGCTGGGGCGTGCAATTGCGGGTGCGTTCTTGGCAACATTGTGGGGGTTGATTGCCTCCAACGTGATTTATCTGCCTTTAGCGGGTAAGCTGCAGCACCGCAGCCACGAAGAACAAACCTACCGGAGAATGCTGATCGAAGGTATTTTGAGCATCCAGGCCGGTGAGAATCCCCGCATCATCCGTGAGAAATTGAGCGCATTCTTAGCCCCCAAAGATCGTGAAGCAGCTGCTGAAGGCGGCAAAGCAAGCGCACCGCAAGGGGCGAGGGCTGAAGCATGAGCCATGGTGGCGGCGGCGGCGATCGCTGGTTAGTCAGTTATTCTGACTTGATTACGGTGTTGATGATTTTGTTCGTTGTGTTGTATGCAATGGGACAAACAGATATTGAGCGCTACAAGCAGCTCGCTCAAAGTTTGAAGGCCGCGTTCGGCGATTCTTCTTCCCGTATTGTTGACCCAGAGATCAGCCAGTATGGTGGTGTGGATGATGACTCAACGGCATCCCCGATTGTGATCTCTGAACTTCCGGAATCGGATACTTCGACCAGAGATGTTGCCAGCGAGATCCAGAGCGCGATGGCAAATATTGGCTTGGGCGGCGATGTGCAGGTGCAGGAAAACATTGAAGGCATTTTGATATCGATGAGCGAGAAGCTGCTTTTCAACCCCGGCACTGCCGATTTGCAGCCACAAGGGTACGAGGCTTTAGACGCTGTCGCCGATTTGATGGGCACCATTATTTACGATATTCGAGTGACCGGCCACACCGATGCCAATTCTATTCCTTCCCCCGAGTATTCCTCGAATTGGGAATTGTCGGTTGCCCGCTCGGTAAAAATTGTGGAATACCTGGTTTCAAAAGGGATTTCCCCTGAGCGGATGACGGCAGCAGGGCAAGCGGAATACCATCCTTTATATTCGCAAGATGGCCCAAATGCACTTTCTAACAGCCGCGCAGAGATCACCATTGTGTACCCGGTGACTCCCAAGCTGTTTGACTTTGACCTTTTCTCACCCACAAATTAGTTCTTTAGTAGAAGAGATTGCAGATTTATTAGATGGAGTAGCAGACGATGAAAAAGATTGCAGGCACAGGGAAAAAAATAATGACCGGAGTTTTCTATCTGGCTGCATTGGTAACCATGATAACCAATGGGTTGTTAGTTTACCTGGTTTTAGCCCCAGATTCATTCCCCAAACCGTTTTATCTGACTTACCAATATCCCTCGGGTGAGGTACCTAACAGCGCGGCAGATGTTTCGAACACAGAACATACGACGAATGTTGAAAGTGAACCCAGTATCAGCGAGCAGGTGGTATCTACTACGATTAACCCCGAAGTGCTTTCCCCTGGGCAGGGCATTACGGTTGACACAGGTGTGATGATCATCAATCTTGCGGACCCGGGCGGGCGGCGTTATATCAAAGTGAACATCGTTTTAGAGTTTGCGCCCACCGATCCCGAATATTATACTTTGATGGATGAGGAATTGAACGGTACGGGAGAAGAAGAAGGATCCAGCAGCCATGGCGGCGAGGAAGAAACCGTATCTGCATTTGAAACCTATGTGAACGAATTTAAAACTCAGATCAGCAATGTGCTGTTTGCGATCAACGATAGCTTGATTACGCTTATTTCCAGCAAATCTTATGAAGAAATCAATACGGTGGAAGGGAAAGAAGCCCTTCGCCAGGAAGTAGCCGAATTGGTGAATAACCGGCTGCCGAATTACCATGTCATCCAGGTGTATTTTACAGAATTCGTAGTGCAATAGGTGATCCTACAATGTTAAACCAATCAGAGATTGATGCACTGCTTAGTGGTGCGATAGAAATCGAACAAGAAGGCGAAGAAAATATCAACCTGGCCGACATCCTTAGTTTGGAAGGGGAGGAAGCTGTCAGCCAGGTGCCTGTAAAAGAGAAAAAAGTTCGGCCGTATAACTTCTGGTCGCCAAACCGCTTCTCTAAAGAGCAGATCAGAGCAATTGAGTTGATCCATGAGGATATTGCCGAACGGTTAACTTCTTCTCAGCCGCCTTTCTTACGCACCGAGTTCCGCCCCAGGGTTGTACACATTGAGCAGGGTAGGTTTGACCAGTTCATGCGTGATCTGCCTGAGCATAGTCTGTTCCATATTGTCAACTATACGACTTTACCCGGCAAAATGATCATGACGATCAGCCCTGAGGTGAGCTACATTCTGTTGGAATACCAGCTGGGCGGCGGTGATGACCGTATCCAAGCCGACCATGTGATGACCGATATTGACCACTCGATCATGCGTGGGATTGTGTCCAACATGTTCAACGATATTAAGGCTGCCTGGAATCGGGTGGCGACCATTGAACCTTCGTTGGAAGACAGCACCGATAACCAACGCTGGATCCAGATGTTGATTGGTAGTGAACGTGTGCTTTCGATCACTTTTGAGATCAGCGTGCAGGAAGTTACCGGCGCGATGCAAATCTTTATGCCTTATTCAATGATCAAGCAGGTGAGCAGCTACCTGAACCCACATATCCTTATTTCTGGGAAGACTACAGAAGAGAAGGATATAGAATCGCATAATATGCTTATGGCAAATATGCTGCAAGTGGAAATTCCATTACGCGTTATTTTGGGAAAAACAGAATTATCAATTGAAGAAATATTGAGCCTGGATGTAGGGGATGTGATCCGGTTGGATGCATCGGTACACAAAGATGTGATGATCTATGTAGACGAGCAGCCGAAATTTACCGCCCAGTTAGGTAAGCTTGGTAAACGGTTAGCCGCAATGGTCACCTCGGTGATCAAATTACACTAGCAAAAAAATTTGCTGAACAACGTTCGGTTTTTCTTGCCAACGAGGTTTGGAGGAAGTTATGGAAAACACAGAAAATCAAAATAATCCGGCAGAACAAACACCGGAAGTGCAAGTAAATCCGCAGCAAAATGCGCCTACCCCGGCAGTTCCCGTTCAACCTGCTGCTATGGCTGCTGCGGCAGCTGCACAAGTGGATAGTAATCCGGGCAAAAGCGGTTCGCCAATATCAATTGACTCCTTGATGAATGTAAAAATGGATTTGGTCGTCGAAGTTGGGCGGGCAAAGATGTCTTTACGGGAATTATTAGAAATTCAAAAAGGGTCTGTGGTCGAGTTGGACCGCAGCGCGGGTGATGTTGTAGATATTTTGGTCAATGATTTATTGATCGCCAAAGGCGAAGTGGTGCTGGTCGATGATAAATTCGGCGTCAAGATCACTCAGGTGATTTCCCCTGAGCAAACGATGAGTGCGGTCAATGGACAATAATCCGTTTGGCAAATTCCTGAATAAGTTCAAGGATGCGCCGGTATGGGTATGGTGGCTGGCCGGTGGTCTTACCCTGGTTGCCATTGTGCTGGCTTCTACCCTGGGCAATTCTGCTCCGGTAGAGACCTCCCCTTTTGAGGCCAACCCGGTTTGGACGACGATCAGCTTCATCATCAAGCTGGCGGTAGTGATCGGGTTGATCTATGTGGTCATGTTCTTCGCACAGCGATGGCGTGGCAGCATGAAGATCATTTCCAATAATAAGATCAATTTGCTGGAGACTTTCCGGCTGAGCCCAAAGCAAAGCCTGCACTTAATTAAGGTCGGCGAAGACGTAATGTTGTTGGGTGCCACAGATCAGGGGATCAACCTGATCTCGAACATTGACTCGGAAACCCTGTCGTTAGATGCACAAACGCAAACTGGTAATTCGGCCGGTGATGCTTCTTTTCAAAAGTTATTTTCTAAATTTACAAAAGATTCGTAATTTTCAGTGTCCGTATCGGGCAAAGTGATTGACATGCGTAATAAAAAATTAATCATTCTCACCGCAATTATTTCCCTGGCAGTGCTTGTATCCGGCTGTTCGGGTGTTCCTGAACTCCAGGCCCCTGGCGTAACCCTTTCGGTTGACCCGGCTGGCGAACCCGCTCAGGTAAGCTCTGGGGTGCAGTTGCTTGTGATGCTCACCGTGCTCACGCTGGCGCCTTCTGTACTGATCCTGGCAACTTCGTTCACCCGCATCGTGATCGTGTTTTCCTTTTTGCGCAATGCGATTGGTGCCCCGACGATTCCCCCCAACCAGGTGATCTTGGGCCTTTCTTTGGTGATGACCATCTTTATTATGTCTCCCACGCTGGAGCAGATCGACCAGAATGCGCTGCAGCCTTATCTGAACGGTCAGATAGAGCAGCAAGAGGCGTTTGATCTGGCGGTTGAACCGGTGCGCGAATTCATGTTTGCGAACACAAATGCCAAAGACCTGGAATTATTCCTGGGGATGAACGACCAGACACGGCCGGAAACCTTGGAGGACATCTCCACCGCCGTATTGATGCCATCCTTTGTGATCAGTGAACTGCGAACGGCATTTACGATGGGCTTTATGGTCTACGTGCCATTCTTGATTATTGATATGGTGATTTCAAGTGTATTGCTTTCCATGGGTATGATGATGCTGCCGCCATCCCTGATTTCGATGCCCTTCAAACTGCTCTTGTTTGTGATGGTGGATGGCTGGTATTTGATCACCAAGTCGTTGATGTTCAGCTTTAGTTAGCAGGATAAAGGCAAAGAAAAATGACTGAAGCTTATGTGTTCGGAATTGCTCAGAATGTATTGAACCTCACTCTGATCCTGGCTGGCCCGGTGCTGCTGATCAGTTTGCTGGTGGGCAGCCTGGTGAGTCTTTTTCAGGCGGCTACCCAGATCAATGAGGTGACGTTAAATTTTGTACCAAAGATCATAGGGGTCGCGATCTTGTTGATGGTATTGGGTTCCTGGATGACCCAGCAGCTGGTTTCCTTTACCACCAATTTATTTGAAAGCCTTGCAAGTTTACCCATCTAGAACAGGTAAAGAAATGGACCTATCTAACAATCAAGCTATGGACCAACGCATAAGAACAGAACGTATTCGTAAGATTCAACGCATCGTACAGAATGTGCACGGTCTTCCCCCTTTAGATATGCATGTGACCATGCTGTTAAAAGAATTGGGAAAGCCCGATACCAACGTCCGCGTGGTGGAAGATTTGGTGCGCAAAGATATGCTGCTTACCGCGCATATCTTGCGGGCAGCCAACTCTGCCGGGATGGGCTATTATCAGCAAAGCTATGACATTCGAGAAGCGATTGTTCGATTAGGGTTTATCCGTATCCGCAATATTGTGCTGGGCTTCAGCGTTGCCTCGCCGCTTACAAAGCGGTTGGTGGGGTATGGGCTAAAGAACCAGGAATTGTGGACGCATTCTGTGGCGGTGGCTTTCTTGTCTCAGCGATTAGCTACCATGTTGAAGATTCAAGAACCGTATCAGGCGTATGTGTCTGGTTTATTGCACGATATTGGAAAAGTGGCTTTAGATCAGTTTGTGCGTGAAGAATATTTGCAGATCATCCATACCTTGCAAACCCAGAAGCTTAAGCTGTGGCAGGCCGAAGAGGAATTGTTTGGCATCAGCCATGCGACTTTGGGCGGTATGATGGTGGAGAGATACAATTTCCCACCTGAATTTGTGGATGCAATTCGTTACCATCACTTTCCGCAGATGGCTACCGGGAACAAAAAGATCGCTGCGGTGGTCAACCTGGCCGATTATTTTTCTCCGCGCAGTGAGGGGAGCATTGAAAGTTATGGCGATAAGTTCTATCATCCTTCCGCATTAGATATTTTAGGGATTCAGGAAGATGAGGTGGCTTTATTCTTCAAAGAAGCAGAAGAAACTCTACAAGAAATGATTGCGGAAGAAACCCAAAATGCTTCACGATCCTACTAATGCACCGCAAGACTGCCCAAAAAATATCCTTCTGATTGAACAGGAAGCCACACTGCGAGATTTGATCAGTATCTCTTTGAAGCGGTTTGGCTGCACGGTCAGGCATACCGATGACCGGGATGAAGCGGCAAAATTGATCGAACAAGAGTGGCCTGATCTGGTGTTATTGGATTTATTGGCCAGCAATATCAATGGTTTGCAGCTTATAGAAGAAAGCAGGAAAACCAGAGCTGGTAGGCAGATTGCAATTATTGTGATTTCTTCGTTGGCTTTTGGTGAAGTAGTGCAGCGGGCTTTAAAGATTGGTGCCAATGACTTCATCGTCAAGCCGTTCAGCACCGAAGTGTTAGCGGGGAAAGTGTTTCGGTGGTTAGGCAAGGGACATCGGCAGTAGTGGGTAAAGCTTTAGCATAAAACCCGATTTTTACGCATATTTTAGACCCTCTTCACACTGTATTTATTCAGATAATACCACTCACAGATTATCCTTTTAGGTGAAAGGAAATCTAAACCCTATGAGTGTATCTGTAGCTCAAGCACAATGGTTTTTTATGGCGCTGACCCGGATATTGGCGATCATCATTCAGGTGCCAGTTCTCGGCGGGCGGCAGATTCCCAATCAGGTCAAAATCGGTCTGGGTATTTTCCTTGCCATCATCATTATCCCCTGGACGATGATCCCCCCGGAGACGGCAGCGATGCCAACCTATGGGTTTGCCCTAGGGGTAGGGAAAGAGTTTTTGATCGGAACGGTGGCTGGGTTGGCTGCGATGCTCACCTTTGGTGCTTTCGAGATCACCGGGAATGTGCTGGGAATTTCCAGCGGGTTTGGCTCTTCCCAAACGATCAACCCGATGATCGATTTCTCCGGCTCGGCGATTGGTCAACTGTACTATTTAATCGCGGTCTTGCTGTTTATTGTATTGAACGGGCATCATGTCTTTATTATTGCGCTCCAGCGCATGTTTGAATTGATCCCGTTAAATTCCCCGATGCCAATCTTCTCTTTTGAATATTTGATCCGTACGGCAGCCGAATTGATCGTTACGGGCATCCATATGGCGTTACCCGTATTTGGCGCCCTGCTGCTTACCGATCTGGCGCTGGCTTTGCTGGCACGTGTGGCCCCCACCGTGCAGGTCTTCTTCCTCGGTGTGCCCTTGAAAATTGGTGTGGGCATCATCGCTTTAGGCCTGGCATTGGAGTTCATGCTGCCAGGGATCCGCAATTTGTTTGAAGCCCTTCCTGAAAGAATGCTTGAGCTGGTGTATACCCGATAAGGATAATTTGAGGCTATTTGATGTCTGAAAGAACCGAACAACCAACCCCGCGTAAGCTGCAAGAGGCGCGAAAAGAAGGCCAGGTCGCCAGAAGCATTGAATTGAATGCTGCTGTGGCGATGGTGGCCGGGGTGTGGCTGCTTTCCGGTCCCGGCGGAGACATCGTGAAATCGTTGGGCTATATGATCGTAGATTCTCTGGAGAAAGTAGCCACCGGTTCGGTAACCACCAAAATGATCACCGAAGTGTTTGGCGCTTACAGCACCCAGCTGATGGTTTCGTTTGGGATGTTGGTGCTGGGCATCTTGTTCGTCGGCGTGGTGACCACGGTTGGACAAACCGGGCTTTTATGGACATCAAAAAATATCGGCTTCAACTTCAAGCGAGTCAACCCGATCAACGGGATTAAACGCATTTTCTCCACGCAAGGGTTGGCCGACCTGGTTAAAGCTTTGTTGAAGATTGTGGTGATTGCTTACATTACGTATGCTTTCATCAAACCGCGAATTTCCGAGCTGGTCAGCCTTTCGCAGCTCACGTTCCCGGCGGCGGTGTCCGTGATCTTGAACACGGCCAAAGACCTCGCTATTCAAATCGGGATGGTCTACTTTGTGATTGCAGTCGCCGATTATGCTTTCCAACGCTGGCAGCATATGAAGAACCTGAAGATGACCAAAGAAGAGATCAAGGAAGAGATGAAGCAGCGCGAAGGTGACCCCTACATCAAGCAGCGTATGCGGGCAAAACAACGCCGCATGGCGATGGCGCGTATGATGGCGAATGTGCATAAATCGGACGTGGTGTTGGTGAACCCAACGCACCTGGCGATTGCGATTCAATATGACCAGGATTCGATGAATGCACCGCAGGTGTTGGCCAAGGGCGCTGACAACGTTGCCAAACGCATCGTTGAACTTGCCAAAGAGAACAATATCCCCGTACACCAGAATATTCCGCTGGCGCGGGCAATTTATAAAACTGTTGAAATTGGTCAGGAAATTCCTTCTGAATTGTATCTGGCAATGGCCGAAGTACTTGCCTACGTCTTCAACCTGAAAAAAGGTAAAAAAGTACGCAAGACCCCCAGGATTTAATGGTGAATTATGACAACAACCACAAATGAGCGATTCTTACCGGCAGTAACCACCCTAATGAAGTCGCAAGACGCCAGTATGGCGATTGCGATCCTGGCGATCATCGTGATGATGGTGATCCCCTTGCCGCCTTTCTTGCTGGATTTATTGATGGCTGTAAACCTGGCGCTTTCTTTAGGCTTTATTCTGATCTCCATGTATGTTAAACAGCCGACAGATTTCGCATCCTTCCCGACGGCATTGCTGTTGGTGACCTTGCTGCGTTTGGGCATCAATGTGGCTACCAGCCGCTCGATCCTGTTGAACGGGCAAAGCGGCAAAGTGGTGACTGCGTTTGGTAACCTGGTGATGGGCGGGAATTATGTGGTTGGCTTTGTAGTCTTCCTTATCTTGATGGTGATCCAGTGGGTGGTGATCAACTCTGGTGCCGGGCGTGTGGCAGAGGTGGGTGCCCGCTTTACTTTGGATGCTCTCCCCGGTAAGCAGCTTTCCATTGATGCCGATTTGAATGCCGGGATTATTGACGAACAGGAAGCGAAGAAACGCCGTAAAGATATTCAAAAAGAAGCCGACTTCTACGGTGCGATGGATGGTGCCAGCAAGTTTGTAAAAGGTGATGCGATTGCGGCGATCATCATTATTTTGGTGAACATTGTCGGCGGTTTTATCATCGGTATGGTGCAGGGCGGCTTCTCATTAATGGAAGCCTTGCAGAATTATTCCTTGCAGACAGTAGGTGCAGGGCTGGCCGTCCAGATTCCGGCATTGTTAATTTCTGCATCTGCCGGTTTGATCGTGACGCGTTCAACCTCGGATGAAAGCCTGGGCAATGACCTGTTTGGTCAAGTTGCTAATTTCAATGTTTTGATGGTAGCTGGCATCATTATTGCGATGGTAGCCTTAGCTCCCGGTATCCCCAAATTCCCCTTCATTATTGTGGGCGGTGGTTTGATGGGGGGCGCATTCCTGGTTTGGAAAGAAGACCAAAAACCGGCGGCAATGGTGGAAGAGCAGGCACTGCCGATGGAAACGCGGCCGGAAACGCCTGCCGATATGATGAAGATGGTGGTGGTAGACCCGCTGGAACTTGAGGTGGGGTACGGGTTGATCCCCTTGATTGATGAAGGGGCAGATGACAACTTGCTGCGCCGCATTACCGGTATTCGCCGGCAGGTGATGAAAGAACTCGGCATTGTGCTCCCCATTGTGCGCGTGCGGGATAACTTACAGCTTCAACCGCAGTATTACCGCATCAAAATTCGCGGCGAAGAAGTAACCCAAGGCGAACTGCGGGTAGGCAGCCATCTGGCAATCCCCGGTTCCCAGACGACCGAAGGCGGTATTAAAGGTACACCGACCACCGAACCGGCTTTCGGCCTGCCAGCATATTGGATCAGCAATGTGGAAAAAGGACGGGCGGAATTGATGGGCTATACCGTGGTCAACCCAATCTCGGTGATGACCACCCACCTGACCGAAGTGGTGCGCACGCACGCCAAAGATTTGCTTTCCCGCCAGATGGTTTCGGACATGATCGATCAGATCAGGGCCAGCCAACCGGCAGCTGTGGACGGTTTGGTCCCAGACTTGCTAGGGATAGGTGAAGTGCAGCAAGTGCTGCAAAACCTGCTCAAAGAACGCATCCCGATTCGGGATTTGTCCAACATTTTAGAGGTGCTGGCCGGGTTAGCTCCCTATACCCAGGACCCCAAAATTTTGGCAGAAGCGGTTCGTCAAAAGATGGCTCGCACAATTTCTAATTTATATAAAGACTTTGATGGTGCGATCCATGTGTTTACCCTGTCGCCGCAAATTGAAGAGACTTTGAAGAAAGCGTTGGTTTCTGAAAACAACGGCTTGAACCTGCAAATTGATGCCCAGTATGCACAAACCTTGATCACAGCGACAGGCTTACAGATGGAAAAATTAGCACGTGAAAATCATATCCCCATCTTGCTTACGCCGAGAGAACTGCGTTTGCCGCTGCGTGAATTGATGGAACACTCACTGCCGAAATTGATCGTGATGGCCTTTTCCGAGGTCAGCCGAGATGCAAAAGTGATGGCGCATGGTGTGGTTGAGCTTCAACCCGCCAACGTATAAAAGTAGAGTAGAACAATGTCGAAATTAGCGAAAGAACAAAGACCAATTACGTTCAAAGCTCCCACTATGACGGAAGTCTTGCAAAAGGTGCAAGCGGAAGTCGGCTCGGAGGCTTTGGTGCTGTCTGCCCGTTCCTTAAAGACGTCCAGTTGGCAGGTATGGCGTAAACCACAGGTCGAAGTGGTGGTACTCCCGCAAGAGACCCCACAGTTGGAACCGCCCAAAGCGGCGCCCCAATTAGAGCCTGCCAAACCTGCGGGTGCCCGCACGCCGGCGGAAGATATCCTGGTTGAGTTCGCCAAGTACTCCTCCCGGCAGGCCGAGACCGCCGTGGAGCCGTTGGTGGATGTACAGCCAGAAGTGCGCCGAGCGGTTGAGCCTCCCGCACCTGCCAAGAAGAAAACCACGGGAAATGAAAGAGCTACTTTCCGCTCTCCGATCTTGCAAAAAATAGAGAAGCATTTACTCTCGCAAGGTGTCAATGATGTAGTTGTCGAGCAGGTAATCCATTCTTGCGGCAGCACCCTCAGCCCGTATGCGATCGTGGATGAAAGCCGGGTAAAAAATTACGTCAAGCAGCAAATGGGTGCCATGCTGCGCTCCAAAGATAAATATGACACCGCTGAACCCAAGCTGCTCTGCCTGATCGGCAGCAGTGGTGTAGGCAAGACCGAGACATGTGCAAAATTGTTAGCCCATTACCGCGGCTTCAAAGGCATGAAGGTTGCCTGGATCAATGCCGATACCATCCGTATTGGGGCGATTGCCCAGGCGCAGGTTTATGCGGATAGCCTGGATGTGGAAGTGGTCAGTGTGTATTCAGCAGAAGAACTGACCGAGACGATCGAGAAGATTGCCAATCGCGTCGATCTGATCATTGTCGATACACCCGGCGTGAACCCCATGGTTGAGGAAAGCCTGGTGGCTTTAGGCGAAATTCTCACCGCCATGCCGGAACGCAAAACCTATTTGGTGGCTTCATCTACCGCTAACGAAGCCAATTTACAGCGGACGTTTTCAGCTTTAGCGCCGTTTGCCCTGGATGGCCTGATCGTGACCAAATTAGACGAGTCTGAGAGTTTGGGCGGGCTGTTCAATGCCGTCAACGCGGCCAAAGTGCCATTGATCTATTACACCAATGGCATTCAATTATTCGAAAATTTACACGAAGCTACCCCAATCAGTTTTATTGGGATGTTATTAGGTGAAGGGATTCCCGCATGAGTGACGAAGAAAAAATGGAACAGTTAGAGAATCAGGAAGAAGAAACCAATGAGAACGAATCAAACGAGCAGAAGCTGCCGTTCTTCTTGGAGGCTTTATTCACCCTTTCGCAGATCATCATCATCTTGACCGGTGGGATCACGGCTGTCGTTTCATTGATGGCGGATGTGAGTTATTTACAGGTGATCTTGCGAGCCAGTTTGGCCTTATTGGTGATGGGCTTGCTGATGTGGCTGGTGAATTGGTATTCCATCCGGGCAACACTAAACTCAGTGGAAGAAAACTTGCAAGACTGGCAGAAGCAAGAACCGACCGGCGAGCAGCTAAATCTGTAAAAGGAATGTAGGAAGAAGAGCGCATCATGCCTAAAGACAATATGGCTTTGATCCAAAAATATAAAGAAACCAATGATCCGGCGCTGCGCGACCAGATCATCGAGGAATATATTTCCCTGGTTCACTATGCCTTGGGTCGTTTGGGGATCATTCGGGATAACCCGGAATATGACGACCTGGCCAGCCAGGGCGCTTTGGGATTGATTGATGCGTTGAACCGTTTTGAATTGGACCGGGAAACCCAGTTCACCACCTACGCCACGGTGCGGATTAAAGGCTTTGTGTTGGATTATTTGCGCCGGCAAGATTGGCTATCCCGTGGGGCGCGCCAGAACGTGCGCAAGGTAAAAGAGGCACATACGCATTTATACAGTGTATTAAAACGCGAGCCAACGGTGGAGGAAATTTCCCAAAAGATAAACATTGAAGAAAGCAAAGTGGAGCAGGCTATTGCAGATTCAACGCATGTGTTCCTGTCGTTGGATGAATTGAGTGAAGATAACGAACACACCTTTTCTTTCCACGAGGTTGTGGCAGACGACACTTTTGACCACCCCGATGTACAGGTAGAAGAGAAGGAACTGCTCAAGTCTCTATCCGGGATGATCAAAGATTTACCCGAAAGAGATCAGACGATTTTATCGTTGTATTACATAGACGAATTGACCCTGAAAGAAATTGGTATGGTTTTGGACTTATCTGAGTCGCGTGTCTCGCAAATCCACTCCCAGTTGATCCTTTCGCTGCGGTCAAAACTGCGTGTGCAGATGGATGTGGACAGGGAAGAGTTTTCCGGCCGGCCTTCGGTTGGCTCTGGCTCATTTTCATCCCTGGATATGTATCACCTGGAGTAGTCAAGCAAAATGAAGATTTCATCAAACATGCTTAACGATACCCTCAATCTGGTTTCTCTCGCCCGGGAAATTGCCCTGGCGAAAGGAAATCAGGCTTCCGCAGAAAAATTTGGCGCGGTTGAAAAGGGTATCCGCCAGGCAGTGACAGAAACCAAGAAATCTGCTCCAGAAAAACCGGTCAGCGGCGTGTTAGCGCAAGATGATTTCCAAACCCTGCTTTCGGTGTCTTCCAACCGCCCGCAGCGAAGTGACCCCGGTGAACGCAACCAGATCGTTGCTGCCATGTCTGCCGGTGGGATGTCGGCAGTAGATATTGCCCGCCATGTGGGGATGACGGTGAATGAAGTAAAAGTAGTCATTGCGGTGAATAACCAGACTCAGTTGAAAACGGAGATATAGCAATGTTAAAAGGAATATACTCAGCCGCTTCGGCGATGATTGCAAATTTAGCCCGTCAAAATGCACTGACCCACAATATCAGTAATGTGGATACTCCCGGCTTTAAAAATGTGATGGTTTCCTTGGACGATTTCACAACCACTTCGGTGTTTACCCAAAACAGCCGCACCGATTATCTTGGTCAGCTGGGTTTGGGTGTGGAACCCACCCCGGAGATTGTCGATTTTGAACAAGGCCCCTTACTTATCACCAACAACCCGCTGGATTTTGCAGTAGAAGGCAATGGCTTCTTCACCATCCAAACCGAAGATGGCGTGCGCTATACACGAGATGGCCGCTTCTTGGCAGATGCAGAAGGCAGCCTAACCACGATTGATGGACATCTGGTGCTGGATGATGCCGGTAACCCGATCACACTGCCGGAAGGGGATGTGACAGTTTCCCCGCAAGGTGTGTTGAGCGTGGGCACCGAGCAGGTTGCCACCCTGGGTTTGGCCGTGTTTGCCGACCCGGAAGCTGAGTTGGTGCGGGATAACTACAACGCCTACATTGCAGAAGGCGGCCCTACCGGAGAGAATCCGGGGATGGTGCAGCAAGGTGTCTTGGAATCTTCTAATGTGGATATTTCAGAAATGATGACCAAGATGGTATCTGTTTCGCGAGCGTATGAAGCAGCCCAGCAGATGGTGCAGGTGCAGGACTCCCTGCTCGGACGGGTTGTACAGTCATTAGGACGATTTTAGCCTGGTTGAGACCAGATAGGAGTAAACCATGATCGGTAATATCAATCAAATTCTCTATATCGCAGAAAGTTCGATGAAAGCCCGCACCATGTCATTAGATGTGGTCAGCGCCAACCTGGCAAACATTAACACAACCGCTTTCAAGAACACCAGGGTGAACTTTCAAGAAGTGCTCAACCAGCAGAATTACAGCGGGGTAGGGGTCAACTCTACCCAGCGGATGATGTCCCAAGGGCCGTTGAAAAATACCGGCAACCCGTTGGATGTAGCCATTCAGGGTGAAGGGTATTTTGCAGTGACCCTGCCGAATGGGGAAACCGGCTATACCAGAGATGGCGAATTTACGCTGGATGCCAACAAGGACCTGGTTACCTCTACCGGCTTGCGGATCGTGTGGGATGGCGACATCCCGGCGGGATCGGAAGAAGTAGCGATCAATGCGGATGGCACGGTGATGGTGCGCAGCGGCGATGTATGGACATCTGCCGGGAATATCCCGCTTCACCGGTTTGCCAACCCCGGCGGTTTGCTGGGATACGGGCAAAATGTGTTCCTGGTGAGCGAGAATTCAGGCGAAGCGGTAGCGGGCACGCCGGGCAGTGACAATTACGGCTTCCTCAGCAGCGGTGCATTGGAACAAGCCAATGTGGACATGGCGACAGAAATGACCCGTTTGATCTCTTTGCAGCGCGGTTTTGAAATGTCGCTGACCAGTTTTCAGACCACGGATGAAATGCTGCGCATGGCAATTCAGATGAGGAGAGACTAAAGGTTTTCTTGCATCAACCGATAATAGGATAACGATTGTATTGGTTGAGACCTTTGGAGGTAGTTATGGCTAAGATAGATAGACTTAATGCAGGAAACACTCATCCAGCCCATGAGAACAGCCGGGCAGGGAAGGTAAATTCTTCTGCCCAGAACCAAGATGAGGTAAAACGTCAGGAAGCGGCAGGCAGCCGGGACCGTGCTACGGTTTCTGAAGAGGCACGTATGCTCTCTAAGCTGCACAATGCCCTGAATGTGGCACCTGATACCCGAGCAGAAAAGGTCGCTGAAGTCAAAAAACAGCTTGACGACGGCACATACTCCTTTTCGCCCGAGGAATTAGCCCAAAGGCTGCTGCCGAAAATTATCAGTTTTGATTGATGGAGCAAGCCTGAAAATAGGAGTCAGGTATGTTAGAGAATCATGTTCATTCTCTAGAACAACAAATGGTCAAAGAGTTCCGTGTGCTTCAACGTTTGGTGGAAATCACCAAGGAAGAACGCACGGCATTGGATGATCCATTTGTGTCCAATTTAATGTCTATTGTAGAAGAGAAAGAATCTACGATTGATGAATTGGTGCGCCTGGAAGACGCTTTTAGAATGTGCGTTGACCAGTGTGCCCAGGATTTAGAGATCAGCAGCCCGGATGTGAAATTAGAGCATCTGCTGCCCCATTTTGATTCATCAACGGTAGCTAAATTTGACCAGCTTCAGAACGGCATTATGATGATGCTGGCAGAATTAAAAAGCCAGACGACCAAAAATATGGCGTTGGCAAATATTGGTTTAGAAAGATCCCAATCATTACAATCGTTCCTTATCGATCTGCTGAATAACAATGTGGAAAATGGTTTACCGCCGGAATATAGTCATGCAGAAACAGTAGGGTGGGAACTAGACCAGAAGGTATAAGGTTTTATTATGTCAGGACTATTTTCCGGAATCAATACCGCATTAAAAGCAATTCTCAGCCAGCAGGCCGCCATGCAGGTGATCGAACACAACGTGGCGAATGCGAATAATGAGAGCTATACCCGCCAGGAAGCCGTGATTACAGCTGCGCCCCCCGATTCTGCTACAGGTTTAGACCAGTCCTTTATGGCCGGGCAGATTGGTACAGGGTCGATCGTCAGTTACATCAAGCGCTACAGTCTGGAATTTATGGACAACCGCCTGCGCTCTGAACTGTCTAATGCCTCTCAATGGGAAATGAGCACCCAGCTGCTTTCCCAGATTGAAGCTACGATGGCCGAAGCGGGTGATGATGGCATCACGGCAAAATTAGGCGCTTTCTGGGAAGGCTGGCAGTCGCTCAGTACTGACCCCGGCAGCCAGATCTACCGGGCAGACCTGTATGAAAGAGCCACGAACCTGGTTGATGCTTTTCACCGCCGGGCGCAGTCGATTTACGCTTTCCGAGAAGATCAAGACCTGGCAATCCAGGAACGGGTAAGCGAGATCAATGGTCTTGCATCCCAGCTGGCACGCATGAATGAGGAAATTGCCCGCGTGACCGCATACGGCAATCAGCCTAACGATTTATTGGATCAGCGCGATGCAATGATCGACCGGCTGGCAGAAATTACCGGAGTGGTCTCTCATATTCAAGATGATGGTTCGGTGATGGTTTCTTTAGGTGGGCATGCTTTGGTGGTGGGTGGACATTCTTTCTCCCTGACCACCGTGCCTGACGCGACCGATTTCAACCTGGTGGATGTG
This sequence comes from Anaerolineales bacterium, assembly GCA_963675375.2. GTDB lineage: Bacteria > Chloroflexota > Anaerolineae > Anaerolineales > UBA11579 > UBA11579. The sequence continues at coordinate 2,235,963 of OY776212.2, forward strand.
GAATGGGAAGATGGCCTTTCTTTTGTGCCTTCCCAGGGTGAGTTGGCGGGCATTTTGGAAGCCAGAGATATTTACGCGGTAGACCAACTGTCTTCTTTGAACACACTCGCTTCCAGCCTGATTGCGAGAGTAAATACAATCCACCAGTCCGGCTACGGCACCAACAATGCCACCGGCTTAGATTTCTTCACCGGGACGGACGCGCTTTCGATGCGGGTGAGCAGCGACATGAGCGATCTAAATAACATTGCTGCTGCCGCGGCGGCAAATTCGCCGGGAGATAACACAATTGCAGACCAACTGGCCGGAGTATATAACGAATTATTGATGGACGGCGGCACATCTACGTTGAGCGACTATTACCTCAAGGAAGTGGCGAACCTGGGTTTGGTTATTCAACGGGGCCAATCATATGCCCGTGACAGAAGTGCGGTGGTCAGTTCACTAAAAGCGCAAAAAGAATCGATTGGCGGTGTCTCTTTGGATGAAGAGGCAGCCAACCTGATGAAAACCCAACATGCTTATAATGCAGCGGCCCGATTGATGACCACTGTGGATGAGATGATCGACACGATTGTCAACCGTATGGGTATTGTTGGCCGGTAAGAGGATTGAGGTGATATGATGCGAGTAACCCATCGAAGTATTGCAGATAATATGAGTAAATATATGGCTGAAAGCCTGGAAAAGTTGAATTATTTCCAGAATCAGCTGGCTTCGGAGAAAAAGTTTACCAATGCCTCCGATAATCCGTCGCTGGCAACCTCTGCTTTGGCAATGCGGCTGTCTTTACAGGCTAATGAATCGTATCAGGCGACGGCCGAGACGACCAGTGAGTGGATGGGCGTAAACGAAGTGGCTTTAGGCCAGATGATCGATATCGCCGGCACCGCCAACGACCTGGTGTTGAAAGGGATGTCGGATACCCAGAACGCGGACGAACGCGCCGCTTTTGCGATTGAAATTGACGAACTGATCCGCCAGGGTTTGGATGTAGCGAATACCAACTTGAGCGGTAATTACATCTTTTCCGGGTTCAAAACATCCACCAAACCATTCTCGCTGACAGCCGGATCTCCTGATACAATAAATTATGCTGGCGATGCCGGTGTGATGCAGCGTTCGGTCGGGGTAGGGCAAAAGATCACGGTCAATTTCGACAGCGAATCAACTTTTCGCCCGTTGTTTGATGCCATGATCCGTGCCCGCGATGCTTTAAATGTTGAGGATGAAGTTGAACTCCAGGCCGGTTTGCAAGACCTTACCGATGCGATGAAAACGCTCAACCAGGTGCGCACGACCAATGCTGGGCGCCAGAAGCAGCTGGATGCAACTCTGGAACGTTTGGAAGGCACCCAGGTAGAAATTGAGAAACTGTTGTCGATCCGCCAAGATGTGGATATGGCGGAAGCGATTGTGTATTTGCGAAACCAGGAAACAGTCTATCAGGCCGTATTAGAAGTGAGCCAAAGGGCTATTTCCACATCTAATTTATTCCAATACCTGAAATAAACCGGTATGAGGGAAGGTGTATTGTGTTAGTAATCAAACGAAAAGTAGATGAAGGGCTCATCATTGGAGACAATATTGAGGTCACCATTTTGGCAATCGAAGGTGACAAGATCAAGATTGGTATCTCCGCGCCGAAAGAGGTGCCCATCTTTCGAAAAGAACTCCATCAAGCTATTCAGGAGCAGAACCAAATCGTGGAGAAACTGACACAAAGCAAGGAAGAGAATGACCTGGAACCTTTGCGCAAGAAATTGATCGAAGCGCTGCTGGAAGAAGAGCAAACCGCCGAACCAGAAGAACAGGCTGCCTGACAGGGGCTGTGCCAACATATATCTGGGTGAAGGTGAACCAAATCGTTTATTTCCCTCAAAATTGAGATAATTTAAATAAGAGAGGCTGTTTTTTCAACAGCCTCTCTTTTATAAAAAATAAAATGACAAGAAAAGAATTATAGGTTTTGGATCATTTCTAAATGGGGCGGCAAGATCGTGTCCAGCCTTTTATCGTAAGCTGAATGTTCACAGAATATCCCCCTTCGACTTCTGGGTACTTTTTTTCGTTTATATTTATCCTCGTACATGGCATCGTCTGCATAGGTGATCAATTCTTGCAGCGTATTGCCGTCGTTGGGGAAAACGCTGGTGCCAATGCTGGCAGAAACTTTGATCGGAATATCATTGATTGAGAACGGCAGTGCCATTGCGTTGGTCAGTTTTTGTTTTACCTTGTATACGTCCCGGGGGCTGGCGAGCGTTTCCAGGATGATAATGAATTCATCCCCGCCAAACCGGCCGATGGTATCGCTTTCCCGTAAACTGCTGCGTAATCTGTTAGAGATGGCTGCTAATAAATTGTCACCCGCCTCATGCCCAAGCGTGTCGTTGACTTGTTTAAAGTCGTTGAGGTCGACGAACATCAGGGCGAATGGATTATTATTGCGTTTGGCAATGTCCAGAGCGTGGTTCATGCTGGTGAACAGGTGCTTGCGGTTGGGCAGCCCGGTAAGGGAGTCGTGGGTAGCCGAGTGCAGCAGCACGGTTTCGTAAAGTTTATAGAGTGTAATCTCTCTAAATACCAGAATATACTTGTCAGGCAGCAGCCCTTGTACATTCATGGTCGAATAAAACACTTCATAATAATAGTTTTCGTTATGATCCTGGATGGCAAATTCCCCCAGGGTTGTCTTAGGTGCATCTTCCGTGAGTGCCAGCCGGTCCGAAGGAAACCAGGACAGCAGATCGTTGATATGCTTATGGGCAAAGTCTGTGTAGGTGTAGTGTTTGCTTTTTTGCTCACCGGCATTATCCAGCACAATCATTTCCATCGCTTGCTGGTTTAGGTCTTCCACCTGCTTGTCTGCATCAAGGATGATGACAGGCTGCCCCAGATGCTCAAATAACGATTTATAGAGGGCATGCGGAGTATTGTCTGCCGCAGGCTGTGTTTGTGCTTCCCACTGCTGGCAGCAAGCGACTTCAAGGTTTTCAAAGGCATCTATGATGTAGGTTGTTTTCTTTTTAGCTGCCTGTTTTTCTATCAGCGCTACGCTGCTGTTTTGTAAGCGGTGGAGAAAAGACAATAATACATACATAGGCAGGTGGGCTTGTTTCAACTTCATTGCCTGGGTAGTCACATTGTCAATGGAAGCTCGATCATTTTGTGGGGAAACCAGGTAGTTAAAAACAGCCTGTGAAAAAACCGTCATCGTTGAGCGCCATTTTTCAGAGCTGTCTTTTGTGCTCCAGGTATTCATTCCCTCGTCAATAAAAGAAGCTATCTCCGTTTGATACTGGTCGGGGTATTCCTTTAATAATGAAATAATTTCATGCATATCACATCACTTGATCTAAAAATAATTAATTATGAGCAAGATTTTAAAGGAAAGAGTCTATTTATAAAGTAAACCTCACATAAATTTCGCGTATCACATCCCTAAAGATAAAACTCCCCGTAAAGAGATTTATGTGGAATTTACGCCCAGATATTCAAGTCCCCCTGCCCTTATTCCGATAATTGATGTAGAAGTCCCCCCGCCACCTTGGTGGCAACACCATCTTGTGGAGGTACTATCGAAGGAACTTTACCAGCAGTAAAAATCCCACCGCCGGGAATTATCCAGGTTCTACTCCCGGTGTAACAAAGAACCTGAAGAATAGACTGGGGAAGGATCCCCGAAAATTTTTACAGATAACATGGAGGTTATCAAATGGCAACAACTGACATTACCCGTATCGCAGGGAACATCCAGGCGCTGAACGCCCTGAACTCCCTCAACAAGATCAACAAAGACCTGGCAGCACACCAGGCCCGGTTGGCAAGCGGCCAACGCATTTTGGAAGCCGCGGACGATCCGGCTGGCATGAGCCTGGCGACCACATTTGATGTGCGCCGCCAGGGCATGAAAACCGCACTGAACGCCATCGGCGATGCAAAGAACTTGCTCTCCACACAGGAAGGTGGTCTTTCCAAGGTCAATGACATCTTGGTGAAGATGCGCAACAAAGCGCTGGAATCGACCGGTGACACGATTGGTGCAGATGAGAAAGCCGCCATCTACGACCAGATGAAAGCTTTCCGTGACGAGATCAATGACATTGTCCTCAACACCGAATGGAACGGCACTTCCCTGCTGGGTGGCTCTGTTTCCAGCAGCGTCAACCTGGACTTCTTGGTGGACGCCGACGGCGGTACCGCAACCTTCGGGTTTGCTGCTGCTTCTGGCGGGATTTATGCCAACCAGAGCTTCTACTCCGCTGCAGCAGGTGCAAGCACTGCCGTAGCCAACAAAGATGTCGCTCTCGACTCAATCACCGATTACGGCACAGCTGCTGTAGCTTCCGGGCAATCCGAATTAGCCAGCGGCACTTACTCCGTTGTGGTTTCCGGTGGTGGCGCAACCTTCCACCTGGAAGACGCCGACGGCAACACGATTGCGATTGATAATGGCTCTGGCACATACGTGACCAGCGAGCTCACCATCGCCGATGGTACTTACGACACTGGTTTGGGTCTGACGATTGACTTTGCTGCCGCTGGCACCGCTGACGGCACCGGCACAGTAGACTACGTTTCTGCCGCTACCACAGACCTGGGCTTGAGCGACACCTCCTTAGATGTCAGCTCTGACCCCACCGGTGCCCTGTCCGCCATTGACAAAGCCCAAACGATTGTCAAGCAAGCGATCAGCCAGGTAGGTGCTTTCAGTGCCCGCATGACCTTCAAAGAAGAATCTTTGACTGTCGCACATGCCAACACCGAAGCGGCCTACAACCGGATCATGAATGCTAACATGGCTGAGGAACAGGTAGAAGCCAGCAAACTGCAAATCTTGCAGCAGACTTCAACCGCCATGCTCTCCCAGGCCAATGTAGCGCCTCAATTTGTATTGTCCTTGTTCCAATAGGTGACTTAGTGAACAGGATAGATAAATAATCCAACGGGGAAGGATCCCCACAAGATAAACAGATAACACGGAGGTTATCAAATGGCAACAACTGATATTACCCGCATTGCAGGGAATATTCAGGCATTGAATGCCCTGAATTCTCTCAACAAGATCAACAAAGACCTGGCAGCCCACCAGGCCCGGTTGGCAAGCGGCCAACGCATTTTGGAAGCCGCGGACGATCCGGCAGGCATGAGCCTGGCCACCACATTTGATGTGCGCCGCCAGGGCATGAAAACCGCACTGAACGCCATCGGCGATGCAAAGAACTTGCTCTCCACGCAGGAAGGCGGTCTCTCCAAGGTCAATGACATCTTGGTGAAGATGCGCAACAAAGCGCTGGAATCGACCGGTGACACGATTGGTGCAGACGAGAAAGCCGCCATCTACGACCAGATGAAAGCTTTCCGTGACGAGATCAACGACATCGTTGCAGACACTGAATGGAACGGCACTTCATTGCTGGGTGGCAGTGGGGCAATGAGCCTCAATCTGGACTTCTTGGTGGATGCCGACGGCGGTACCGCAACCTTTGGCTTCCAAGAAGCCGTAGGTGGCATCAGCACCAACCAGAGTTTCCACTCTGACGCTGCTGGCGCAGCTGCCTCCTCCATTACTGGCTCAGATACTACTAACAGCAATATTGTGACTGGTTTTACAAAGGTAGCGGCAGATGCTGACGCTTCTGAATTGAGTAATGGTACTTTTTCGGTCGTCCTGACCGACAACGGTGGCGGCGGTTCCGACACCTTCCATCTGGAAGATGCCAACGGTAACCGGATTGCGATTGATGATGGCAGCGGTAACTATACGACTGGTGAAGTTACCATTGCAGCCGATGGCGCTTATGATACCGGACGTGGGGTTGCTATCACCTTCGATGTGGATGGCGGTGGTTCGGCAACTTACGGCACCAACACAGTGACTTATTCTTCTGCTTCCAACAACGACCTCGGTCTGAGCGACACCTCCTTAGATGTCAGCTCGGATGCAGCCGGTGCTTTGTCTGCCATTGACCATGCACAGACCGTCGTCAAGCAGGCGATCAGCCAGGTAGGTGCTTTCAGTGCCCGCATGACCTTCAAAGAAGAATCTTTGACCGTCGCCCATGCCAACACCGAAGCGGCCTACAACCGGATCATGAACGCTAACATGGCTGAGGAACAGGTAGAAGCCAGCAAACTGCAAATCTTGCAGCAGACTTCAACCGCCATGCTCTCCCAGGCCAATGTAGCGCCCCAGTTCGTGCTTTCCCTGTTCCGCTAAGGAACAACAGCACAATTGAGGCGGCGTAAATAGATTTACGTAAGTTTTACGCCTTTAGGCAAAAGATTTACAAAGAAAGACCGATAATAGGTATAACGAATACTCATCCTTGGGGAAGGATCCCCACAAGATAAACAGATAACACGGAGGTTATCAAATGGCAACAACTGATATTACCCGCATTGCAGGGAACATCCAGGCGCTGAACGCCCTGAATTCCCTCAATAAGATCAACAAAGACCTGGCAGCACATCAGGCCCGGTTGGCAAGCGGCCAGCGCATTTTGGAAGCCGCGGACGATCCGGCTGGCATGAGCCTGGCGACCACATTTGATGTGCGCCGCCAGGGCATGAAAACCGCACTGAACGCCATCGGCGATGCAAAGAACTTGCTCTCCACGCAGGAAGGTGGTCTTTCCAAGGTCAATGACATCTTGGTGAAGATGCGCAACAAAGCGCTGGAATCGACCGGTGACACGATTGGTGCAGACGAGAAAGCCGCCATCTACGACCAGATGAAAGCTTTCCGTGACGAAATCAACGACATTGTTCTCAACACCGAATGGAACGGCACTTCATTGCTGGGTGGCGACGCCACCGCCAGCGTAAGCCTGGACTTCTTGGTGGATGCCGACGGCGGTACCGCAACCTTCGGGTTCGCCACTGCTACCGGTGGGATCAATGCCAACCAGAGCTTCTACTCTGACGCTGCTGCCGGCACCGGCTCTTTCTCCGGTACTGACATGGGCTTGAACGATGTTGACCTGGACGTGAGCACCGATGCAAGCACCGCTTTATCCACCATCGACAAAGCGCAAACCGTCGTGAAGCAGGCGATCAGTCAGGTAGGTGCTTTCAGCGCCCGCATGACCTTCAAAGAAGAAGCCTTGACCGTGGCGCATGCCAATACTGAAGCGGCTTACAACCGGATCATGAACGCTAACATGGCTGAGGAACAGGTGGAAGCCAGCAAACTGCAAATCTTGCAGCAGACTTCAACCGCTATGCTTTCCCAAGCTAACGTAGCGCCCCAGTTCGTACTCTCCTTGTTCCAATAAGGACCGATTGAATTGAGGTAATCAGGGGGGGCTGAAAAGCCCCCCCATGTAAGAAACTGACCCCAGAGGTTTAAGATGACAACAATAGGCACACTAGACTCATATTTCACCAATATCATCTCCAATATTTTGGAGGTGGAGAGCCAGCCGGTCGGACGCTACCAGACACAGGTAGACGAGATCAAGGTGCAGCGCGGTGTCTATAATGACCTGAAAACACAGCTAACATCTTTACAATCACAGGTTACATCACTGATAAGCAGCAATGCTTTTTATTCGCTTAACCAGGCTTATAAAACCAGTGTCTCTACCTCAGATGGGAAAACCGTATTGAACGCTTCGGCTTCGTCTTCGGCAATTGCGGGCACCTATAGTTTAGAGAACATTGTGCTGGCTAAAGAGCACCGTGTCCGTTCCGACCAACAAGTCTATACCAATCAGGCGTTGAACCTCTCTGGAACATTCATTATTGGCGGAGCGGCAGACCGTTCCCAAACCACTACGGCAACTGTTGCCAATACGGTGGGAGCCTTTTCTGTGGCTGATCCAGATAGTGAGCAGCAGGAGCTTGGTACCGATTCGTACTATGTTGAGGTGCGCAACGATGCAGAAAATGGCTGGCAGTTCCGTATGGTAAACAGTGACGGGACAGCAGTCCGGTTGAAAAAATCCGGCACCACCGAGACCTATACCAGCAACTGGCAGTCAATCCCCTCTGGGGGCGGCACCTTCGATACCGGCCGCGGCATCCAGATTGACTTCGGTGCCGACTCGGGCTTGTACCAGGAAGCCAGCCGCACTACCGGCAATGCGGCTTCATTTGATTATGTAGCCAAAGCTGCCAGTATTGATGTGGAAGCCACCGACAGCTTGAACGACATTGCCTCGGCGATCAACAAAGCCAAATATGGCGCCGGTAGTGAAGTTTCTGCCACGATTGTAGACAACCAGTTGGTGCTGGCCGCTGCCAATACTGGCCTGAAACACGCCGTAGTGGCTACCGACCAAACCGGCACCGTGCTGCAAAGCCTGGGAATTCTCGATGGCGTTGGCGATTTCAAAAATCAGCTGCAGCCCGCTTCCAACTCTTCGTTTGACATCAACGGCATTTCGGTCATTCGAAGCAGCAATACCGGGATCGACGATGTCATCACCGGTGTGACTCTCAACCTGGCGCCCGATGCCCAGGGACAGAACGCAACCCTCACGGTGGACGAGAATACCACCCCGGCTACAACGGCCGTTCAGGGTTACCTGGATGCATTCAATAAAACGATTACCTACCTGACCAGCAAAACAGCGATCACTTCTTATTCGTCAGGTGGTGAAACTACCTACTCGCGTGGGGCACTTTCCGGGGACTACATCTTCACAGACCTGCGTTCGCAGATGCTGAACAAGATGATCTCCAACCACAGCAATGCAGGTGTTTACCAAAACCTGCGCAAAATTGGGATTGTGGTCAACGATAATTTACAGGTGACCATTGAAGACACCGATGCCTTCAAAACGGCTTTGGAAAACAATCCTGATGATGTGACCATGTTATTTGATTCGATTATGACTGAAATGGATACCACCCTCTCCCGTTTCACCGGCACCGAAGGATACCTGAGCAATGCGATGGATTCCTTTGACAACCAATCCACTCAGTTGAACACCCGCATCACCGACATGAACAAACGCCTCTCAGAACGTGAAAAAGCCCTGATCTTACAGTATTCTGAGATGCAGTCACAACTATATTACATTCAGTACACACAGAATCAGTTAGCATCGCTGACCAGCATGACCAACACCTTAACCGCTTCAGCATAAACTGTTTCTAATAGGAGTATATTATGGATACCAACATTTCTTCATCTGCCGATCGGCAATTGGGGTCCGTATCTTGGAACAACCAATATAACGCTGGCAAAGTAGATAAAGCCGCCGAACAACAGCAGGCTGTTTCTCAGCAGGTTGAATCCAAAGCAAAAGGCCAAAATAAAGAATATGAAGGCAGCCAGCAATCTATCAGCCAGATTGCGGCAGAGACGAAAAACCTTTCATTACGATTTAAGGTCGATCCTGATACACGTGAGATCAATGTGATGATGATCGACAAAGAATCCGGTCAGGTGGTGCGCACAATTCCGCCAGAAGAACTTGCTAACTTCACAGAAGGTAAATTGTTAGAGTTATTCCTCTAAACATATTTACGAATATTGCCCCCTAACTTTTAGGTATTTTTTACGGTAGTTTTTTAGCCTTCTGCCGATAATGGGTATAACGAGCTAAAAAAGATCATCTGAAAGGAATTATGATTATGTTTCAAGCAAGCCACGGGACTTACGAGTATCGCCAACAAGATGTAATGGGAGCCAGCCCAATTCACCTGATCGTATTGGTTTATGACCAAGCGATTAAAGCATGTGGGAACCAAGATTTTGCAAAAGCCACGAAAGCGATCTCAATCCTGCGGGACGCCCTTGATTTTGATTATGGCGAAATTGCCTCGAATTTGTTTGGCCTCTACCAGTGGTGTCTGGACTGCATCCGGGTTGGCGACTTCGATGCCGCCAGCAATATTCTCTCCGATCTGCGAGAAGCCTGGGTTGCCGCAGAAAATCAGATGATGGGCATCCCCGTACAGTCGCAGGTTGAACAAACTTACATATAACCAATCCCCTCATTTTGCTGAACGAAGTTCAGCGGAATCAGAAAGATGCCAACAAGCATCGATTTGGTTTCTTCTCCTCCTCTACAGAGACTTGTTACACAACAAGTCTCTGTAAATTTAACCGAGTATTTGAGGTTTGAAGCTACCCTGCTCACCGGATAGTGATATAAGCCGTTTTCTTTCTTTTTCCTCCCTAAAATCTCCCAAAATTCAACTTTGAGAACCTTTTCACATCATTTTTACAAAGCATTCACATGGCATTTACGGAGAAGCTTTTCTCTTGATGTTAACATCCAATTGTATTAATTTAGCAGAATTTGCTGAAAGGTGAATCTATGAGTTTTTGGAATATTCTCAAAGTTGGCTACTCCGGTTTAGAAGCCCAACGAACCCGGTTGGATGTGATCTCCAATAACATCGCCAATGCGGAAACAACCCGCACGGAAGAGGGTGGAGCGTATAAACGCAAAGATGTGGTCTTTGAATCGGTTGGAAAACCGCGGACTTTCAGCACCTTATTAAAGAATTTTGGCAAATCCCGATTGAACGATATTGAACCTGAAATGGAAGGGGTGAAGGTATCCAGCATTGTTGAGGATCAGGAAGCAGGCGCCAAGGTGTACGACCCCACGCACCCAGATGCAGACGAAGAAGGGTATGTGGAACTTCCCAACGTGAACATGGTGGTGGAAATGACCAACATGATCTCGGCGACCCGCTCTTACGAAGCCAGCCTTTCCGTGGTAGAAGCCGCAAAATCTATGGCGCAGCGTGCCCTTGAAATTGGCCGTTAGCCATCGGAAGGAATGACTTATGAATATTTCCAATATTACTTCCAAAGCATTTACCACCGGGATTGAGCAGGCTGTTACTGATAAATCGGCTGCCAACTCAGAAAAAGAATCTTCCGGCGTTTCTTTCAACGATATGCTCAACGATCTGAGCGAATCGCAAATCAGCACCGACAACCTCATCCAGCAGTTAGCTGCCGGGGAGGATGTGGACATCCACCAGGTGATGATTGCGGCCGAACAGACCGACATTAATTTTCAAATTGCACTGGCGATCCGCGACAAATTGGTTGAATCCTATCAAGAAATCATGCGGATGAACGTTTAGAGAAGAAAAGCTAAAGGACGATTGAGATTATGTTTACTAAAGTCACAAGTGGTCTGGTAAGTTTTTGGAAAAAATTAGGCGTCGGTGAAAAATCCGTGCTGATCATTTTTATGGTTGTGACTGCCGTTACACTCGGCTTTTTTGTGGTGTGGGCCAGCACGCCAGACTATGTGGTTGCCTTTAGTGACCTGACCGAGGCAGATGCCAGTGAGATCATCGATCGTTTGAATTCTGAAGGAATCTCTTACGAACTTAAAGACAGCAGCACGATTATGGTGCCGTCTGATAATGTATATGAAGTTCGGTTAAGTATGGCGAAAGACGGGCTGCCTTCCGGCAGCACAGTTGGTTTTGAATTATTTAATGAAGGCAACTCCTTTATGATGAATGAATTCACCCAGCGGGTGAATTACCAGCAAGCGCTGGAAGGGGAGTTGGAGCGCACGATCAGCAGCCTATCCTCTGTGGAGGGCGTTCGGGTGCATATTGTCATTCCCGAAAAGAGTTTGCTGACAGAAGACCAGACTCCACCGACCGCTTCTGTCACTTTGCAGCAAAAAACTGGCAATTCGATCACCAATGCCCAGGTGCAGTCGATTACCCATTTGGTCGCCAGCAGCATCGAGGGCATGGACCCCGAAAATGTGGTTGTGGTGGATGTCAATGGGAATCTGTTGGCTTCCGGGCAAACCGATGGGACGACGGCCAGCATGGCGATGGTGGACAACCACCTGTCGGCTGAATATGCCGCTGCCCGCCAAATCGAAAGTGATATTCAAAGTTTCTTAGACTCGATTCTTGGCCCCAACAAATCTGTGGTGCAGGCGCAAGTAGTGATGGACTGGACAGAACGGGAAACTACCTCCCAAACCTTTGACCCCAATTCATCGGTGGTGCGCAGTGAGCAGAATGTGAACGAATCCCAGGCGGTTGGCGGCGATGAAAACGCAGGTGTTCCCGGCGCAGATACCAATTTGCCGGATGGTACCGACGGTACTACAACCACCGATGGCACGGTGATCTATCAACATTCAGAAAATGTCACCAATTATGAGATCACCGAAACAAATTCCCGCGAAATTGTAGCCCCTGGGCAGATCAATTCAATTTCTCTTTCTGTATTGGTAGATGGTATTACCGATGCAGAAGTGCTGACCAAAATTGAGAACGGCATTGCAGCCGCAGCCGGGATTGATGCCGAACGCGGTGATGTCCTGGTCGTGGAGTCTTTAGCCTTCGACCGCACTTTCTACGCAGAACAAACCGCCGACCTGGAGCAGTCTCAGCAAGTGGATATGTATATGGAGATTGCCAAGATCGCTGGTGTGGTGCTCTTGTTCGGTATCTTTTTCATCACAACCCGCCGCTTGTTCAGAAACTTGCGCAATTCAACGACTGAAGAATGGACGCCGGTAATGGTGCCGCTGACCGAGCTGCAAGCCGCGGCCACATCGTACCCCGCGCCAACCAAAGAAGAACCCAAACAGCAGTTGATGATGAATAACACGGAAGATGATGAGCCGAAATCTTTGGAAGAGTTGATTGAATCGGTGCCTTCTTTTGCAGAACAATTGGCGCCTAACGCTGAAGAGATTGAAGAAAAACGGATGCGGCAGGTGGTCAACCGCCTGGCGGAGGAAAACCCCGCATCGGTGGCAGAGATTATTCAACTATGGCTGAATGAGGACGTGGCATAGTGGCTGAACACGCATCTACTACACTCCCATATTCGACGAATACCTTAAAAGCCGCTGCGCTCTTGCTCAACCTGGAGATGGAGCATGCTGCCGAGGTGCTGCGTTATTTGGACGAGAGCAACCTTGAGCAGGTAATGCTGGCAGTTACCGAGCTGAAAGCTATCCCCAAAGAAATTCGCCACACAGCACTGCAAGAAGCCTTTGTATTGGCTTCCAAAGGGTCTTCCCAGACCACCGGCGGTTTGGAATTCACCCGCCAGCTGTTGGCAAAATCGATTGGCCCCCGCCGTGGTGCCGACATGCTCGATAGGATTACCGCCAGCCAGGCACTTTCCTCTTTCGAGATTTTGCAAAGTGCAGACCCGGCCAAAGTGGCCGAACTGCTCACAGACGAATTACCCCAAACAATTGCTTTGGTACTTTCTTATTTAGATGCCAAAGATGCCGCCAGCATTCTGGCAAATATGCCCCCCAATGTGCAGGTGGCAGTCACCATGAAATTGTCTACCATGGATCGGGTATCTCCGACCGTGGTAAAGATGGTGGAACAAAGCCTGAAAAACAAACTTTCGGCAGTCATCAGCGCAGTAGGCTTTAGAGCGACTGGCGGTGTGGACTTCCTGGTGAAAGTGTTAAACCAGGTAGATCGCGGGACGCAAAAAACCATCTTGGACACCTTGAGCGGAGAGAATCCCTTCCTGGTGGATGAGATTAAGGAAAACCTGTTTACCTTTGATGACCTCATCAAGCTGGATGACCGAGCCATGCAGCGTGTGCTGCGTGATGTGAACAAGAACGACCTGGCACTGGCGCTCAAAGGCGCTTCGCAGGATTTGCGCAACTTGATCTTCCGCAACATGTCCGAACGTGCCCGAGAAAACCTGCAAGAAGAGATCGAGATCATCGGGCCGCAGCTGGCGAAGAACGTATACGCAGCCCAGCGCGCTATTGTGGATGTTGTCCGTACTTTGGAAGACCAGGAAGAAATCTTGATTGGCGGTGGTGGAGGTGGTGATGAAGAAATCATCGTATAACCTCATCAAAGCCAATGATCCCAACTTTGAGATCAAAGAGTGGATCAAAGCAAGGCATGAAGAAATCGAGTCGAAAGACTGGGAACCGCAAGACCTTTCTCATCTGGCGAGTGCGGTAAATCTGTTCTCTCAGGTTGAAGTGCAAAATGAAGGCGTCTGGGAAATCCCGGATTTTGGCGAGCCGGTTGAAGATAAGCCGGTAGAAATCCCCCAATTCCAGGAAGTGTTGGGCGAATCGGTTACCCCCTACGAATTGATGCAGCGGGTGAACGAGATCGAAGAACAGGCACAGCAAATTCTTGAGGACGCCGTTGAGATGTCGGATGAGATCAAGAAAGAAGCCTACCAGGAAGGTATGGATCGTGCGCAGGCCGAGATGGCTAAATATTTCCTGGTTTTGCAGAGCATTTTAGAAGAATTGTCCCGCTGGAACGGTGAACTGGTTGCCCAAAGTGAGAAGATCATTTTCTCGATGATCGAACACGTGGTTCAGACCCTTTTTGGGGCAGGTTTCCAGGTAAATCGAGAAGGTTTGGAATATGTGATTGCGGAAGCCCTGGAACGGGCAAAAGCATTTGGCGATTTGCGCATTCATTTGCATCCCGATGATGCAGAAATACTCGAACCGTTATGGCTGGCAGAAATGGCAGAACGTATCAACCAGCGTGTGGATTTGATCCGCGACAGAGGCATTTCCCGCGGTGGTGCATTGGTGAAAGGCGATTTTGGCGAAGTCGATTCTCGCATTGAAACCCGCACCCAGTTGGTGATGGATGCAATGAAAAACGCCCAGCAAGAAAAGGAAAATGGTGCTGCATGACACAATCTGCTTTCCAACTCCCTGATTTTTCGCACTATACCAAGGCCTTAGACCAGATGGTCTCTATGCGTGTTTCTGGACGTGTTACTCAGGTGGTTGGCTTGTTGGTAGAAGCCAAGGGGTTAGATTGCAAGATTGGCGAGGTTTGCCATATCGAAAATGGCGACCAGGCACCCCTGATTGCCGAAGTGGTTGGTTTCCGTGATGACCGCATTCTGCTGATGCCCTTGGGCGATATGCAGGGCATCAAGCATGGCAGCGCCATCTACCCGCAAGGCTCTTTCCTGAAAGCCCCGGTAGGCGATATGCTCTTGGGACGTGTGTTGGATGGGCTGGGCAATCCGCTGGATGGCGAAGGCCCCTTGGGCACCGACGAGTTTGTGCCGATCTACAACCTGGCACCCCATCCCTTGCAGCGTCAAACGATTACCGAACCTTTGGTTACCGGCATTCGGGCGATTGATGGTTTGAACACCTGCGGCAAAGGCCAGAGAATTGGCGTTTTTGCCGGGAGTGGTGTTGGAAAAAGTACCTTATTGGGTGAAATTGCCCGAAACTCACGTTCAGATATCAGTGTGATCGCTTTGATCGGTGAGCGCGGTCGTGAGGTGCGGGAATTTATTGAACGGGATTTAGGCCCCGAAGGTCTGGAGCGTTCGGTATTGGTGATTTCCACCTCCGACCAGCCAGCTTTGGTGCGCATTAAAGCGGCCTGGGTGGCCATGACGATTGCCGAAAATTTTCGGGCGCAGGGTAAAGATGTCACTTTCTTGATGGACTCGGTGACCCGTTTTGCGATGGCACAACGTGAAGTTGGCCTGGCTTTGGGTGAACCCCCGGCCAGTAAAGGGTATACCCCCTCGGTGTTTGCCTTGCTGCCGCAGTTGTTGGAACGGGCAGGGATGGGTGCCCAGGGTTCGATCACCGGCTTCTTCACCGTTTTGGTGGAAGGCGATGACTTCAATGAACCGATCAGTGATGCCGTGCGCAGTATCCTGGACGGACACATCATGCTCACCCGTGAGCTTGCCATCCGCAACCATTACCCGGCCATTGATGTGCTGCAAAGCATCAGCCGTGTGATGCCGGAAGTGACTGATCCGGGGCACCGGGCCGCAGCCGGGCAGTTCCGCAAACTGCTGGCCACCTACGAAAAAGCCCGCGATTTGATCAATATTGGTGCCTATGTGGATGGCTCGGATCCAGAGATTGACGCCGCTGTCCTGGCAAAAGAAAATATGGACAAGTTTTTACAGCAGCAGCGTAATCAATTTACAGATTTTTCGATTACCGCACAGTTATTGCAGATGATTGGTGCCAACCAGACCGATGGAGAGGAACAACATGCCGCCTAAATTTTCTTTGCAAGCTTTGTTAGATTACCGGGCAAATATTGTCGAGGCCTTAGAAGTGATGCTGGGCCGTTTGCTGCAAGAAGAACATCAGACCAAGGAATTGATGAATGCCCTTGAGCTGCGGCGGGATGCCCTTATGGTTGAGCTGTCTGAAAAGATGGTTGGAGAACTGGAATTGGTAACCCTCAATCAAATTCGCACTGAGATCACCATGACCACCAAACGGATGGCGACCTTGAATGAAAAACTGGAAGAGTTGGCCGGAAAGATTGCTGAAAAACGACAGCAGATCACTGCCGCAAAACAAGACGAAGAAGTCTTGAATACGCTGAAAGACAAGATGCTGGAAGAATTTCAATTAGAGGTAGACCGGCAGGAAAATTTAATGATGGAAGATATCAATATCGCAAGAGCATACCAGCAGTCAAAATCTGCTAACCAGGTGTTAGGCTTATGAGTATTTCTTTTTTCAATTCACAAATTCAATCTGTATTGCTCAATCTGATCAGCCAGTTGGAAGAACGTATTTCCCAGGCATCTCCGGCAGACTCGCTGACCACAAGCGGTTATACCGGGATCGGTGTGTCGTCTGGTAGTGGAGACAGCGCCAGTTTCGATAACCTGATTCAGCAGGCATCCTCTCGCTATGGGGTCAACCCTAACTTGGTGCGAGCGGTGATCAAAGCCGAATCGAACTACAACCCTTCGGCTGTCTCCCGTTCGGGCGCAGAAGGTTTGATGCAGTTAATGCCTGCCACAGCGGATTGGCTGGGTGTGGAAAATTCATTTGACCCGGCTGAAAATATCAATGGCGGGGTGCGCTTCTTGCGCTATTTGTTGGACCGCTATGAAGGCAACCCGTCTTTGGCGGTAGCCGCTTATAACGCTGGCCCGGGAAATGTGGATCGCTACGGTGGTATTCCGCCGTTTGCAGAGACACAGAATTACGTCCCTAAAGTAATGGATTATTTCCAAAGCTACCAGCAGGAATGGAGAGGTTAATATGGACCTTTTCTCAGTAGATAATGCATTTCTCGCTGCCCGCACCGCCCTGGATGGGTTGATGCGCCGGCAGACGATCATCGGCCAAAATTTGGCCAACGTAGATACCCCAGGATACAAAGCGCAAGATGTTGATTTTGAGTCAACCTTGCAGCGCGCTTTACGGCAGAATCAGAGCGATTTGGCGGTTAAGCGGACCGATAACAAACATATGAATTTGAACACTACCACTGGGGTAGGGCTCACACAAGTTCAGCAGCGCGTTGGGGGTTCTGAAAGGGAAGATGGGAACAATGTGAGCATTGATTTGGAGTTAAGTCAGATGGCGGAAACCGGAATCCGTTATCAGACTCTCACATCTTTAGTCAGCAGTAAATTTGAAGTGCTGAAAAATATCGCAACAAGGAGTTAAAAATATATGAACGATATTGTTTCATTAACCTTTGCAAACTCCCCGCCAACCGCTGGGACACCTGCAAAGGCAGCCAAAGGCAAAAGCGGCACGCCCTTCCAGGAACTTTTGGAGGGTAAATCCGCGGCGGCGAAAAAGCCGGCCTTGAAAGAAGATGAAGGAAACGCGCAAGAGGGTGTGATCCCGATGGCGATTCCTGTCTTTTCTCAACCGGTGGTCAAGCCAGACATGCCGGAGGTTGAAGGCAACCCTGCACCGCAGGGGCTGGCCGGGGTAGGGCCGCAAGCGAGCCAAAAGGCTGTGGCAGAATCGGGAGAATCTCTCGATCTGGCAGGCCAAATGGTGAAAGCAGCCAAACCCGGGATTCCAGGCGAGGGAATGCTCGCTGCCGCAGCACAGACAACCGCAGAAGGTGAAGCCATGCAGTCTCATCTGCAAGGTGAGGCACCTACATTGGTTGGCGAAGCTGCCGCACAGCAAGCAGAAACCGCCCCTGAAATCCAGCCTTCTATGATGCAGGGAGAATCCGCACAGCCTGTTGAGGTTGAACAAATAGTAAAGAAGCCTGAGATAGCACCAAATATGGAAGCCAAGGCAGCTGAAGAAACCAGTGTAAAGCTGGAAAACACAGCTGTACCGGCAAATCCGAATGCTCAGAGCGACACTGCCGTTGAGATGCATGCGCAGGGATCAGAGAATGCTGCCGTAGAGGTAGAACAGGTCCAGGTGAGCAAGAAATCTCAGGCAGAAACTGAACTAGATGTCCATACTCACATGTCTGCCGGTGCGGCCGAGGGGAAAGCAGCGCAGTTTGCAACCACTGCGACCGAAACGGCCGGTGTATCCAATACAAAAGCAATGCAGGTAGTTGAGCAGGTTCAGGATAAAGTCCGGGCAGCAGTAAACCGCGGCACCACCGAAGTATCCTTCACCTTACATCCCAAAGACTTGGGTGAGGTGAGCGTACATTTGTCTTACGGCAAAGAGGGTGTTGGGGTAACGCTGCAAGCAGGGTCTTCATCCACCAGCCAAGTTTTAGAGAGTCAGTTGAGCCAACTGCGGCAAAATCTGGTTGATTCCGGAATCAATCTTTCTGATTTGCACGTAGGGCAAGGGAATCAACAGCAGCACCAGGGATCGACATTCGGACAGCAGCAGCAAAACAACCCGAACCCCTGGCAGGCAAACAGCCGTATGCAGCAAGATACCCCGCTCGACTCGATCTTAGAACTGCGGCGCAGTATGAACCCGGATGCGCAAGTTGACTACCTGGCCTGAACGGAAAGGAAAAATAGATGACTACTTCAGAAGTAACATACGCAACATTCCCGACCTACACAGGTGACTCACAAAGCACGACTGGTAAAGGTGCCAATGACATGGGAAACACCGAGTTCATGAAACTCCTCATGGCAGAGCTCCAAAACCAGAATCCTTTGGAACCTGTGAGTGACGAGCAGTTCATGTCTCAGATCACGCAAATGAATTCG
Organism: Anaerolineales bacterium; assembly: GCA_963675375.2. GTDB lineage: Bacteria > Chloroflexota > Anaerolineae > Anaerolineales > UBA11579 > UBA11579. The sequence continues at coordinate 2,254,834 of OY776212.2, forward strand.
TTCAATGAGCTGAAAAGCATGAATGACAAAATGAGCGTACTCGAAGATATCAGCGCAGGCATCGACCTGCTGGGGCAAGGCGGCGACACAGCCTTCCTGCTAGATGCGCTCAAAGACTTGTTCGGTGCGATGAATGATCCCTACAGTATGCTGGCTTCCAGCAATATCGTTGGTAAGCAGGTAGAACTTGTCAATGAGGCAGGTGACACGATCACCGGTGTGGTTTCCAGTGTGTATATCCAGGACGGCCAAATCCGCGTAACCGTGGATGGCGAGGATTACGATCTGACATCTGTCGTACGGATTGAAGAAGCGGAGGCAGCCAATGGATGAGCTTAGTCGTCTGCGTGGAAATCTGCCGATCCAGCCGCAGGAGATTAAACCCCAGTCCGGGAATAAGAATGTTAGCAAACCGGCCGGAAAATCTTTTGATGAATTGTTGGCAGATGCGGAAGGTAGAAATGTCAAATTCTCCAATCACGCTGCGAAACGATTAGAAACTCGCAAAATTCAGCTATCTGAGGATAACCTTACCCGATTAGACAGCGCCATAGACGAAGCCCAAACAAAGGGCAGCAAAGAGTCTTTAGTGCTGATGGATGACCTGGCATTTATTGTCAACGTCCGGGATCGACTTGTCGTCACCGCAGTAGATGTTGCGGAAAAGGGTGGCGGAACGTTCACCCAAATTGATAGTGTTGTGATCGCACAACAAAACAAAAAATAGGTAAAATTCCCACATGCCGGCCCTTTTGTAGGAAGCATGTGTACAAGTAAAAAAACAAAAGGACAAAAATAAAATGTTACGCTCAATGTATACTTCTATCAGTGCATTAAACTTACACCAAACTTATTTGGATGTGATTGCTGATAACCTGGCAAATGCCAATACCCCCGCTTACAAAACAAGCCGGGTCACTTTCAAAGATCAATTTTCGCAACTGTTGTCTTCCGGTTCTGCCCCCACCGACACCATGGGTGGTATCAATGCCGTGCAGATTGGTTTAGGCTCCCGCCTGGGTGATGTGAGTTTGAACTTCTCCCAGGGCACTATGCAGAGCACCGGTCGTATTACCGACGTGGGTGTGCAGGGTGATGGGTTCCTCATCTATAACGACGGCACTTCCAGCTTTTATTCCCGTGATGGCGCTTTGGGGATGGATTCCTCCGGCATGTTGGTGAATATGTCCACCGGTCTGCGTGTGCAGGGCTGGTCAGCTGACGGCGGTACGATTGATACCGGTACCCCGATTGGCGACTTGCAAGTGCCGATCGATTCCTCGCTGGCAAGAGCAACAGGGACCAGCTGGTTAGGTGGAAACCTCAATGCCGATGGCAACAATAGCTTTGATGTCACTTTGGGTGTGTATGACTCCCTGGGCGCGCTGCAAAGTGTAACGGTCACCTTCGCCCGCCAGGGCGTGACCAATGTATGGGATTGGTCTGCAACCAGCGGCGCTACCGGCTCCGGTACGATCACATTTGATACCGACGGCCAGTATTCGGCTGGGGGCGGTACCATCACCGTTCCTGGTGCCAATGGTGCGGCTGCTACCACGGTTACCCTCGATATGACCGAGATTTCCCAGTTGTCAACCGCCAGCGATGTTTCTGCTGTCAACCAGGACGGTCTGGAAGCAGGCAGCCTTTCCGGGTTCAGTGTTATCTCGAACACCGGTGAGATTTTTGCCATCTATACCAACGGCTTGCAGGAAACCATCGGGCAAATTGCTATGGCGAATTTCACCAACCCCTCTGGTTTGAACCGGGTTGGTGAAAGCTTGTTCGCGGCTGGGCTTAACTCCGGCGACCCGCAGGTGGGCGCGTCCGATACCGGTGGGCGCGGTAAGCTGCGTTCTGGGTATCTAGAAGCTTCAACCGTTGACCTGGCACAGGAATTCACTAACATGATCCTGGCACAGCGTGGGTTCCAGGCAGCCTCACGGGTGATCACCACCTCCGATGAGATGCTGCAAGAACTTGTAAACCTCAACCGGTAATTTGGTTTATTTATGGAGGTATGCTGCCCAATTGGGCAGTATACCTCCTAAAAAGGCAGTGTAGCAGTGTCGCTTATCGACCCTCTCCCGAAAGGGTATCTCCCGCAGAACAACGAACCCCAACAAGCCTTGCGGCTCAATCACCGCATCATGGCCGAGGTGCTGCGCGTCACAGGAGACCAGGTGCTGCTTGCCTTTCAGGGGACGCAGTTTGTGGCAAAGGTAGAAAACTCCTTTGATACCGATGCGTTACAGCAAAACCAGGTATCCCAATTTTTAGTGAAAGATTTAAGCCAGGGGGAAGTAGTTTTACAGCTTACCCAGCCCGCAGCCGCATCACAAGGTCAGGCTAACGCCCCGACAGAAATGATCCCGCAGCTGCTGGAACAGATTGGGGTGCAGGTTACCGAAGAAAATCTGACCATTGCGCGTGGATTGCTTAATGCACAGCAGCCGGTCAACCCCGAATTTATCCAGGAAATGAAGATCACTCTGGCACAGCTGCCCGTTTGGACGGAAGTAGAGGTGCAGGTTGCCGCTGCTCTAAAGCAAGCCGGTATCCCGGTAACCCCAGACAGTATGCAGCTGGCTAAAGGATACGGGTTGGATATTGGGCAATCTTTGGCTAACATCCGTAACCAACTGGTCAATCTGGCGCATACTGGGGGAAGCCAACCGCTTTTAGCCCGGGCGAACGAAATTGTCGCTTTGATCGACCAGCTGACCCTGGTGATGAGTGATAAGCCGGAGCAGCTGGCAGCCCAATTAAGCAAAGTCATGACGCAGTTAGGGCAATCTGTGGAACACCAGGTCTTCGCACGCTTTGGCGAAGAGGCCGGGGCATCATCCCCGCAAGCGCAGGTATTGACTGCGCTGAGTACCTTCGCCAGGGAATTGGACGGTAAAACCTTTCCTAAATTGAAGGCCGAAGTAAACCAACTGCTCAATGGGGTGAAGATGATGCAGTTGATCAATACCGAGCAAATGAGTACCAGCCAGAATAATGAATGGCTCAATATGCACCTGCCGGTGGTCTTCCCGCCGCAGGGGAATGCTTTTACCGAAATGAGCACTGCGGATTTGCGCATAGCCGTGAATAAAGACGGTGGGGAGCGGACGGTAGACCCGCATAACACCAGCATGGTCTTTCAATTTGACCTGGACAATGACAACAAGCTGACCATTGACCTTTCGATTGTAGACCGGCAGATTGGCTTGAATGTAAAAGCGACCAGCCACCATTTAGCAGGGGATGCGGAAAATGAAATGCCTGAACTGGAACAGGGTTTGAAAAGTGCGGGCTACCAGATTAAGACCGTGCGCTACCAGGTAAGGAATTTAGCCCAGTACCAGGGCGTTCGTTTCCCCTTTGATAACGCCACTATGGTGTGGGGGATTGATCGGGAGTTCTGATATGGGAAGATATTACCGTAAAAATCCGTATGACCGGTCTTCGGATGATGAGCATACAGCACAGAAGCACAACAAAGCGGTAGCCCTGGGCTATGATATGGACCAGGACGATGCGCCAAAAGTGTTGGCTTCTGGCAGAGGGGCGGTTGCGGAAAAGATCATCGCGCTGGCAAAAGCCAACCATATCCCGATCCAGGAAGACCCCATTTTAGTATCTGCACTAGAAACTTTAGATGTTGGCTCTACCATCCCCCCAGAGCTGTATTTGGTGGTGGCAGAAGTGTTTGCCTACGTGTACCGCATCAAAGAGCGGCACAACCGAAAGAAAGTTTGAAAAGCTATTTCAGGGGGTTTTTGCCAGCCTGAATCCCAATACCGGCGATACAAACGTAGGAATCACGACTTCCCTGGCCGCACAACGGGCCAGTTTGCGGCTGTAGTACCAGCCACCACCCCGGATGATGATATTTTCAGCAGGCTTTTTGGGGTTAGGGAGGGTATTTTCTTCAATTGGATAAGGCGCATAAGCGCTCATCGTCCATTCAAACACATTTCCGGCAATATCGCATACACCCCATGGGCTGTCTCCACTGGGAGAGAAAATCCCAACTGAGGAAGTCTCTGCCCGGTTGGATTCGGCTGTGTTGCAGCGCCATTTTTCAAATTTGTTTCCCCAAGGGTACATGCGTCCATCCGTGCCGCGGGCGGCTTTTTCCCATTCTGTTTCGGTGGGTAAGCGGTAGTTGGCATTTGTTTCAGAGTTTATCCAATCACAGTACATCAGGCTGTCTGCGTAAGAAATCCCGGCCACCGGGTGGTTGCCGTATTCAGCCGGATGACGAAAATCTGTCCAGAATTGGGGCAGGCGGTGTCCTGTCTGCATCAGGAATTTGTAATATTCTTTATTGGTTACCGGGAATTTGGCAATCTGGAAGGCCGAGGTTTGGGCTAAGTGATAAGGCTGTTCTATCTCAAACCTGCCGTCATCTGCCCATTCCACAGCCCAATCTTCCGTGTTCACAAACTGGGTCACTTGTTGGTCGCTTGTGCCCATATAGAATGTGCCCTCTGGGATATTGATCATTTCAGGTTCTTGGATCATAGTTTTTCTCTGTTAATTTCTGCTTTCTTTCCGTGTCAGGCTGGAATGTTTTTAACAAAATTATGATAAATGGTGATCACGTTTTCTATGTTTTCACTTAAGTTTTGACCTAGCGAATACCAGTAAGGGCGTGTTGCTGCTTTTGTTTTATAGGTCCCGTAATTTTCGATCATCCAGGTGATCCCTTTATACCACTCATTTGAACAATTTCCGACAATTGATCCATACTGGCCGAGGTCATAGATTTCTTCCTGCCGGCTGGCGATCCAGGGTATTTTCATGTTCATGTATTCCAACAAGCGGTAGCGGGAATAATTGAAATGGGGGGCATTTGTTTGTGGCAGGATGCCAATATCAATTTTATTTAATTGGGTCAACCATTCTTGATGGCTGACATTCCAATGAATTTCTCTTTGGGGGTGGTCGGAATCGAAATCATTATAGCCGTTCTTTTCGCTGTAAAAGCTGAGCTGGAGTTTGACGTGGGGATAATTTTTGAGGATTTCATTCAAACTTTGAGAGAGACCGCTTTGTTCCCAGATTTCATAATCGGAATAGGATCCAGCCCAGCCGATTACGATTTCATCAGGATGGATTGTTTCATGGCTGGAATATTCGTCCAAATTGATATAGTCGGGGATATAGGCCACAGGAGAGGATTGTTTGTAAAAAGCGTTCTCCAGGTTCTTTTGTGAAATGGTCAGCCCATCTACCAACTTGATCCCCAAATAGGTTTCATCAATTAATTGGTCGGCTGCGTTGATCTGTCCATTGATCAGGCTGAGTCTTTCCAAATTGCGGAGGGAGACTGAATCTTCATTGGGGGCAGGCGTCTCAAAAAGAGGTTGGTGGACATCGGCGACTACCGTAATGCAGTGCGCTTTCCAGTGTTGGATTAAAGGAAGGAAGGCCCCTGCAAGTTCCCCCTGGAAGATGAGCAGATCCATATTCTCCCAAATGGGAAGCTCTGGATTGCCCAGAATTTCCTGGCTGTAGTAGAGCTTGGCATGGTGCAGCTTCTTTTGGTTGATAGCATCTGCAAGGCGTGTGAATCGCCAGGTGTGCGAGTACCAGCCTTTATTATTTTCTTGGATGACGAATGCAATGTTCATGGCTGTAAGGTCACAATTTCAATGAAGGTTGGGTTTCGGAAAGGTTGTTTTCCGATTGAGCAGGATAGGAGGGCGCAAAATCTAGCTCATTCGCCATCACGCCGTCTGCTTTGTTCTGGATGACGTCGTGCAGCATTTCTGCCCAGGAGGTCACCAGCGATTGTATTTTGCGAGATTGGCTCTTTTTATGGCCTGCTTCTCCCAATTGTTTGCGAATGTCCCGATCCATCACTAATTGGCGCAGGTTGGTGTGCCAGTCTTCTTTGTTTTCCGAAATAATGCCGCCTTCTTCCCATGCTTTCACATGGGGGAGCGCATTGGCGAGCCAGGGAATCTGCTTTACACCTGCCGCTACAAAAGCCATGTCTGAGCGGGTTTGGTTGAAGGGTGTGTTGCGTTGGGGCACCAATAGAATATCGATGTTCGAAAGCTGGTATGGGAATTCAGTTTCATCCACTGTGGGTAAAAATTCCACCCGATTGGGGGGCAGCGAATCGAAGAAATAATAAACTTTGGGGTTGTCGCAGATCACCAGTTTAGTCTGGGGGAACTCATTTAGCACCCGGTAAATTGCCCGGCGGTAGGGGAGGATGTCTTCCATACTGCTGGCTGAACCAATCCAGCCGATATTGATCGTTTGCCGCATCGGTATCCGCTGGTTCCAGAATGGATTTTTGGTAGACCAGCCGACCGGGATGTACTGCGCCGGGTAGCCGGAAGAGGACAATCGCTCGGCGATTTCCTGATTGGGAACGATGATCCGGTTGGCAAGTTTCAAAGCCATCTGGTGGGCTTTTGTGTTATCTGGGGTGGCTAACCCGTAAGAAATGTAGTCTGGATGAGTGATAGGCAGGTGTTCAAAATCGGTGTGCAGATAAACCAGCATGGGGATGTTGAGCGTCATACAGGCTGCCATCCCGCGCATTAGACCTCGATCGGCGTGTGGGTTGGAAAAGACGACCACGTCACTGGCTTCAATTTGCTGCATGTTCACTTCTTGCGAGAGAGTGGTCTGGAATCCGTGGAAGGAGAGTTCTAACGCAATATCCTTGATCTGGATCGGCACAATGCGCTCTTCGGGGGTGAGGAATAATACCCTCGCCTGGCGCGGGGCAGATTTAGGAGAAGCGGGGGTGCTGCTTGCCGGGTTCTGCCCATGGGCTGCATTTTCTTCTTCTCCATCTCCGCTGATCGAATCCCGCAGCAGGGTAAGCTCTCTTGCCAGTTCGGTATTCCCCTGGGCGTTTGCCTGCTGGATGTTCAGTTCAAGGATGGCGGGCAACAAGACTTCCAGCTCGTCCAACCGTTCAGAGATCATTTGGGCCGGTTCTTCACTTTCAAGGATGTCGTTGAGTACATTTGCCGCGTTTTCAACCGCCTCTTCTGAGATTTGAGTGACATCTAATGATTCGATGATCTCCTCAGAGAGCGTGTACTCTATCTCGCTTTCCAATTCTGGAGGAAGATTGCCGATCTCTGCCAGGGCAAGTTCTATCCGGCCCAGGATCATTTCATTGTTCGGAGCCGATTCCAACGCCTTTCTGAAAATCTTCAGCGCAGTATCATAATCGCTGCTTGCCAGGTGGCAGTCCCCCAGGAACATATAGGCTTCTAGATCATGGGGATATTCTTTTAAGATGCTCTTATAGATGCTGATCGCTTTGTCAATGCGGTTTGCATTCACGTGAGATCTGCCGATCAGTTTTCTATACAAGAGATCCGTTTGTGTTTTGCTCATTTAGCCTTTTATTCCATTGTTTATCTTTTGCACTATATGCTACTGAAAGTTTAATCCTGCCTATCAAAAACGGTCATAAAAGGGTATGGAAAGCTTCGTAAATTATGCATAAAAGCGGTGAAACAACCCCAAAGTAAAGCCTGTTTTTTACCCAAAGTTCCTTCCAATTTCATGCCATTTTTATTAGATAACTCCCAATTGTCTAAGATAATCTAGGTATTATGAATGATTATTCCCTCAATCCATATAGCTCTGCGTCTGTTGGGCTAAACCCGTATTCCAGCACTTCATTAATGGGGCAGACGGAAACGGGCAGTGCAGATTTCAGCTCACTGTTGATGTCCCAGATGATGAACTTGGGATCGCTTAGTTCGCAAGATAACTCACTCAGTTTTATGAATGTGATCTTGCCCATGTTGATCAGCGTGATGGAACGCTTGAACGCTCTAGAGTCTCAATCTCAACCCCTTGCCGTACAGTCTGCCTACCAGGCAGCTGCCTCAGTTCCCACAAGCGGGCTGCCGGTGTCTGGCCCCATGACCCAGGATTTCCACGATGGGCATGGTGGTATTGATATTGGTGTGCATGTCGGCACGCCAATTCCCACCACGATCAGTGGCGAGGTGGTTTACGCCGGGTGGAATGACCAGGGATATGGCAATCTGGTGATTGTGGAAAATGGCCCTTATAAAACCTATTACGCCCATTTATCTGAAGTCAATGTCCAGGTGGGGCAGCAGGTGAATAAAAACACCGTGATTGGTTTATCGGGTAACACCGGGAATTCAACCGGCCCGCATTTGCATTATGAATTAAGGGTGAACGGGGAAAATGTGGACCCCACGAATTATTCTTCGATTAGATACAGCGGCTAGAGGAAACTTATGACAGTAGATTTTGATCTTACGCCCGAAGAACTGAATATTTATTTGGCAGAAAGCAACGAACAGCTCCAGCTATTGGAAGAAGGATTGGTTTCATTAGAAAGAGATGACCATTCTGAAGACCTGGTGCAGTCGTTGTTTCGCGCCGCGCATACCCTAAAAGGTTCTGCCGGGATGATCGGTCATCATCGAAAAGTTGAAATTACCAACAGCTTAGAGAGCGCATTAGATGGCTTGCGCCAGAACAGCATCAAGATCACCCCGGAGCTGATTGATATTTGCCTGGAATCGGTCGATGCAATTCGCATGCTGGTGGACGAAGTGAGAACCGGTGAACTATCCCATGTGGATACGACACACTTTGTGGAGTCCTTTGACCTTTTCCTCGATTCCAAAAAACGAGGCGGCTCTAAAAAGTCGAAAACAAAACCGGCCTCCGGTGAAAAGAAAGCTGTAAAAGACCTCACCGAAAAAGCGCCTGGTAAAGACATGATCAAGGTAGAAGTCGGCATCGATCAGAACAGTATTGCTTCTTCCGCCCGCGCCTTGCAAATTCTGATGGCTATCCATCAATTGGGCGAAGTGGTCGAATCTTCCCCTGAAATGCAGGAGATCGAATCCGGCAACCCGGTTGAACAGGTTTGTGCGATGTTAAAGAAGGCAAAGCCGGTTGAAGAGATCAAAGCGACCTTTGAAAAACTATCCGAGCTTACCTATCTTTCGATCAATGATGAAAAGTACCCCTTAGGGGAGAAAGAAAAAGCCCTCAGCACTGCAGCTGCAAAGCAGCCGCAACAAGAAGAACAGGACGAATCTTCAGCCCGCTTTGGCGACTTTCTCGTCAAACAAAATATTATTTCCATGGATCAGCTTGAAGCTGTGATTGAGCAGCAGAAGAGCATGGGACCGGACGCACCCCGCATCGGCAAACTGTTGGTGGAAAATGGAACCGTCTCCCAGCCGGCTATTGATGACGCCATTGCCATGTTTGTGAAAGAACTTCAAAACACAACTTCGCGTCTAAAAGCAAGCCCTGCCAAGAGTACAAAATCCGAGAAAACTATCCGCACCAGTGTGGAACGCCTGGATGTACTGGTCAACCTGGTCGGCGAATTGATCACCGACCGGAACCGGCTGTACCAGATTCGTTCGGATATGGCGATGCAATCCGTAGACCAGGCCTGGACAGAGTCTTTCAGCCAGACGATCACCCACTTAGGCCGTATTACCAACGAATTGCAGTCTGAAATTCTCTCCATCCGTATGCTGCCCATTTCCACCGTTTTTAATAAATTCCCTCGTTTGGTGCGAGACCTCAGCCGGAAATTAAATAAAAAGATCGATTTGGTCATTTCTGGAGAAGATACCGAAGTAGACCGAACCGTATTGGACAAGATCAGCGACCCGTTGATCCACTTGCTGCGCAATGCAGCCGACCATGGCATCGAATCCCCCGCCGAGCGAACAGCCGCCGGCAAACCCGAAATTGGCACCATCCATCTTTCGGCCAAGCAAGAAAATGGTCAGATCGTAATTGTGATTAAGGATGATGGTCAGGGGATTGATGCAGATAAGGTGCGAGCTTCCTCCGTGCGCAAAGGGCTGCTTACAGAGCAAGAAGCCGCCGCAATGACCGATGAGCAGGCTGTGGATATGGTCTTTGCTTCCGGCGTTTCCACCCGCACCGAAGTAAGCGAAGTTTCAGGGCGTGGTGTGGGGATGGATATTGTACGCACGAACATTGAACTGCTGAACGGCAGTATTTCCTTGTATACCCAGGTGGGGCAGGGGACAGAATGTGAAATTGTCATGCCCCTCACTTTTGAAATTGTCCCCACATTGTTGACCCGTTCAAACAGCACCACCATCGCGATTCCGCTTTCAAACATTGCCGAAGTGCTGCGGGTACCGGTAGATGAAATAAAAAGCGTTGGCGGCAATAGTGTGATCAACCGGCGGGACGAAACATTGCGTTTGTTCAATCTGAATGAGGCTTTGGGATTTGGAAAAAACCCGAGCGATTCGGATGTAGCGCATGTGATTTCGATCCGATTTGGAAAAACAAAAATAGGATTAGCGGTAGACCAATTCGTCCGAGAAGAAGACCTGATGGTTAAGTCTGTTGGTTTGGTAAAAGACTATACTGCCGGGCTTGCCGGGGCTTCCATCCTGGGGGATGGGAGTGTGGCATTGATCTTGGACGTGCCGGGTTTGATTAAAGCAGTTGCCTAATAATGGTAGGAGCAAAATAGTATGACGATAAATATTAATGAAAATACAAACTCATTGTTGACTGCCCTCACCAGGGCAGGGATGGATAACGCCGCCGAAGGCCTTTCTAAGATGGCAGGCACCCAAATGACAGTATCCAATACCGAAGTTGGTATTGTGTCCTTATTTGACCTTCCCGACCTGGTGGGAGAACTTGAATCGGAAAAAGTAGCCCTTTATTTGCGAGCAGAAGGCGAACTTGCCGGGCAGATTTTGATCACCATGACTTATACCTGCGCGTTGGCGATGGTAGATAACTTGATTGGTGAGCCGGTGGGCACAACCACCGGGTTAGACAGCTTGGCAAAATCTGCATTGGGAGAAGTTGGAAACCTGTGCGGCACTTTCTTCCTCAATTCTGTCGCCGAAATGACCGGCTTGGGGGCACGCCCCACACCTCCGGCAGTCGTGATTGACATGATTGGTTCCATTTTAGACATCGTAATTGCCACAAGCATCCAGCGCTCTGAAGACGTTTTATTGATCAAGGCCAACCTGGTGAGTGAGAATCAAGAATCTGCGGCGGAATTTTGGGTCATCCCCGATACTGGCGCACTTGGCTCTTTAAAGCCGTTAGACAGGTAGAGCGATGGATAATCTAATATCGGTAGGAATTGGTGAAATACAAGTCGTAGATGACCAGGAATCGGTCCTGGTTGCCTATGGGTTAGGTTCCTGTGTGGGAATATCTTTGTATGATCCAGTTCAAAAGGTAGCCGGGATGCTGCACGCCATGCTGCCCGAAAACACGAGCATGGATTCAACCAAGGTCACCAAATATGTGGACAGTGGATTGGATGAACTGCTTCGTGTGATGGAGGAAAAAGGCGCAAACCGCAGACGGATGATCATACATGTTGCCGGGGGAGCAAATATGTTGAATTTGCCTACATTTCAAGATACCTTCCAGATAGGGGATAGAAATATTAAAGCAGCTCACAAGAAGTTGGAAGCGCTGCACTTAAAAGCATACAGTGAAAATGTGGGCGGCCACGAAGGCCGAACGGTGCATCTGCATGGAAATGATGGCCGGATGACGATTAGAAAACTGGGAAAGCAAGAAGTGGATATCCCTGCCCCTTCTGCTGTTCGATGAAATTAGTTGAGATTAGGAGACCAAGATGGCGAAAATATTAATTGTCGATGATGCGGAATTCCTACGGGTGCGCATCTCAAAAATGCTTGATGATGGAGGACATGAGGTGGTCCAGGCAGATGATGGCGCAAATGCGATTGAAATGTACCAATCATCTTCACCGGATGTAGTACTCATGGACATCACCATGCCAAACATGGATGGGCTGACCGCCCTCAAGAAAATTCGTGAACTCGACCCTGCTGCTCAGGTAGTCATGCTGACTGCCCTGGGACAAGAATCGGTCGTGCTGGAGGCAATCAAATCCGGTGCAAAGGATTTTGTGGTCAAACCGTTTGAACCGGATCGGGTGCTTGGCGCGATCAACAAATTGCTGTAATTAAATTGGTAATGTACTCAACCGGCATTTAATTGTAAAACGAAGATGTCGAAAGATTGAAAAGAAAGCAGTTTTATGGAACAACAAGCACAGTCCGAGAACCAGGAAGCTATTCGAGTATTGGTGGTCGATGATTCGGCGTTTATGCGCCTGACAATCTCCAATGCGCTCAACAGCATCCCCAATATCATCATCGTAGGTACTGCCCGAAACGGGGTGGAAGCCTTAGAACTGATTCCTAAGTTAAATCCAAGCGTGATCACATTGGATGTTGAGATGCCCCAAATGGATGGGCTGACAACATTGCGCCGAATCATGAATGACTTCCCGCGTCCGGTGGTCATGCTGAGCAGCTTAACTAAGGAAGGTGCATCGGAAACTGTGCATGCGCTTACGATTGGCGCGGTGGATTTCATTGCTAAGCCGACCTCCAAGGCAAATTTGAGCGCAATTGAGGATGAACTGGTTTCAAAAGTGATCCGTGCTTCTCAAACCAAGGTGTACCCCGCCCAGCGGCAGGGGAGAACAGCACGCCCGGCAGTAATAAAGCCTAAAAAGGTGATCGAGAAACAGACGCGCATGCTCCGCTCCAGCGAAAAAGTGCTGGTCATCGGCGCTTCGACAGGCGGGCCGCGTGCTTTGTCTTCTATTCTCACCAAGCTGCCCAAGGACATCCCCGCCGCAATTTTGATTGTTCAGCATATGCCGGTAGGTTTTACCGCACAGCTGGCCGAACGCTTCGACCGGAACTCGCAAATCAAAGTGAAAGAGGCCGAAGAAGGAGATCAGCTGGAGGTGGGGTTGGCAATCATTGCAAAAGGCGGCTTCCACATGGTGCTGGATGCTGAAAGCAGAGTGAGCTTAAACCAGGCGCCAACTGTGCATGGTGTCCGCCCTGCAGTGGATGTCACCATGACCGCAGTGGCGGAACGATTTGGCAAACGTTCGGTAGGTGTGGTGCTTACTGGGATGGGACGAGATGGTACCAATGGTGCCATGTTGATCCATGCAGCCGAAGGAAAAGTAATTGCAGAATCGCAGGAATCTTCTGTCGTGTGGGGCATGCCCCGCAGCGTAGTAGAAAGCGGCGCAGCAGATGAGGTTGTACCGCTGGAGAAGATGGTGCCTGCTATCTTGGAAGCTTTAAAAGGCTAAATATTAATGGAATGAAGGAATAAACAGAGATGGATCAAAATCAATATGGGTATGTAAAAAAATCAGTACAAGAGATGTTAGGAATCGATTTAAATGCCTATAAAGAAAGGCAAATGATTCGCCGTCTGGATGCCTGGCTGGTCCGCTCTGGGATTTCTGACTGGGAAAGTTACTTTAAAAAAGTAAAAGAACAAGAGGAAGAAAAATCCAAATTCCGTACATATATCACGATCAATGTATCTTCCTTCTATCGAGATAACGACCGTTGGGATTATTTGCAATCGCATATCCTCCCAGACCTTTTGGCGTATGGAGAGGCACACCGTGGCATCAAGTTATGGAGTGCCGGGTGCTCGATTGGAGCTGAACCCTATACCCTTTCGATGATGTTGAATGAGATGGCTCCCAATGGGAAATGGCAAATTTTAGCCACCGATGTTGACCAGGGCGCTTTGAAAATTGCCCGTGAAGGCGGCCCGTATACCGAAGAAAATGTAAAAAACCTTTCCGATGCGCAAAAAAGGACTTATTTGCGAGGGGAAAAGAATAAATATTATCTGAATATTCAGGAACTAAAGAATATTAAATTCAAAGAACAGAATTTATTATCTGATCCTTTTGAAAGCAATTTTGATTTGATTATTTGCAGGAATGTGATCATTTATTTTACAAATGAAACCAAGGACGTCCTATATAGGAAATTCTATGATGCACTGCGTCCTGGCGGCATCTTGTTTTTGGGCGGCACAGAGTTTATCCCCCGCCCGCACGAGATTGGTTTCCGCAATATTGGCAGCTCGTTATATGCAAAAGGTGAATGAGCGAGCGAAACTATGAATAAGTTACTACCGGCAAATTTCCCTCGTTGCCAAGATCTTTATTTTTCATTGAGGTGTAGTGGCAAAGAGTAATTAAGGAGTTATATATGGATGTGAATTTTCTAAATCCTTTTTTAGAAGCGGCTGTAGAAGTGATCAAAGCCGAAATCCAATCAGATGTGCAGCGAGGCGAACTGCGGATAGAAAAATCGGCCCTCACCTCTGAAGAAGTAACCGTGCTTATCAGTCTGGTTGGCGAGGTCCAAGGCGTTGCTTTGTATGGCATGTCTATGGACACGGGTATCGCCATTGTTGAAAAGATCATGGGGCAAGAGTTTGAGGATTTTGACGACCTTGCCCAAAGCGGCGTAGCAGAGCTAGGAAATGTGATTACCGGTAGAACCACCGTGAAGCTTTCTGAAGCCGGATATCAGACAGATATATCGCCACCTACGATGATTATTGGTGAAAATGTATCCATATCCACACTTGATTTTGTAAGAGTTGTTGTTCCCCTCAGATTTGAAGCAGGTACCATCACAGCACATTTAGCTCTCCAGGAAAATCAGAATGGGAGTAGTACACCGAATCAAGTTCCAGTCACGGCAAATTGATAGGTAGGAAGGAAAGATTATGAAGGTAAAATTTTTAAACCCATTTGTTGAGGCGGCTGTAGAGGTATTAAAGGTAGAAGTTGGTGCAGATGCTGCCAGGGGAGAACTAGCGTTAGAATCAGGGTCATTAACTGCCGAAGAAGTCAACGTGCTGATCAGTATGGTCGGGCAGATCAAAGGGATTGTGGTGTATTCCATGTCCCAGCAAACCGGATTGAACATTTTATCCAAAATGGTCGGCGAAGAAATGGTCAATTTCGATGGTTATGCCCAAAGCGGGTTGGCTGAATTGGCTAACGTGATTACCGGCCGAGCCACGGTCAAACTTTCACACAACGGTTTTATCAGCGATATATCTCCGCCCACAGTGATCTTGGGCAAGGGAAGCAAAATCTCAACCTTGGATTATTCCCGCATCAAAGTGCCGCTCCAATTCGAGTTTGGAACTATCGTCGCTCACCTGGCACTAAGAGAAGCGCTCTAATGTAGAGATAAGACGATTATCGTGCTGCCTGACATATCAGGTAGTTATGATCCCAAAATCAATCATGCAAGCAGCAAGAGATCGGTTATTTATAACCGGTCTCTTTTTATACCTGTTATTAAACAGGCGATCCTTGTAGCGGTTATGGGTGTGGCTGTATGAAATCTACTAATCACTGATGGGGATAATAGAATGGGGGATGGAAGGCCTGCATGTGAGGTTTGGATGGGTGACAGACAAGTCGATGGGCAGGGGTGCTTAGATAGCAGGCAAGTGTTTGGGAGATGCGATCAACTTTTGAGCGTTTGGCGTCTATGCCATTGCAGGATAGGGGAGGAGATTTCCTGCCGTCTAAAATAAAATAGTCTGGCATGAAAAACACCGGTACTGCTTGGGTTGAAAACGTTAAAGGAGCATTATACGCGCCGTACTGCAAAAGAATGCCAGCATATGGAATGATTGATTTAGTCCTGTTCATTCAAAAGGGATGGGCAGGACAGCAATTTGTTGCGAACATCTGTTGTTAAAAAGACAGGCTGGTGTTTTGCACACCAGCCTGCTTTGGGGAGGAGAAGAAATGGATAATCGTTTGAACGGGTGGTTATACCTGTAATTTTTCGCTTTGTTGTAGGCCGTGTGATGCATGCGCACCATTGCCGTTCATACCGGATGATTTATTAGGGAGTTCTAACGCCTGAGCGGGTGCCTCTGCCTGGTTAGATTCCAGCTTGAAGCGGGCGACCAGTTCTGTAAGTTCCTGGGCCATTTCTGCCATCGAGGCGGCGGAAGCGGCAACTTCTTGTACCTGGGCACTCATTTCTTCCGTAGCGGCGCTTACTTCTTCCGTAGCTGCGCTGTTCTCTTCGCTCACGCTGGCTATGTTTTCAATCGCCTGCGAGACTTCGCTGGACCCGGCGGACATTTCTTCGGTCGCTGCCGTGTTTTCTTCCACGATTGCAGAGACAGAGTCCATCGCGTCGACCAGTTCGTTGGAGGAGGCAGTCATTTCTTCGGCAGCGGCAGAGATTTCTTCTACCTGACGGTTGACTTCTTCTACCGCTTTGAGGATTGATTCGAGGGCATCTCCGGCCTCGCTGGCATTGGAAACACCGCGGTCAACCTCGTTTGCGCTTTCGCTCATTGCGTTTACAGCGGCAGATACGGTCGACTGCACTTCGGAGATCAGGTCGCCGATCTCTTTGGTAGCCGAGGCGGTGCGTTCTGCCAGCTTGCGAACTTCATCTGCAACCACAGCGAAACCTTTCCCGTGTTCGCCTGCTCTGGCTGCTTCAATGGCCGCATTGAGCGCCAGCAGGTTCGTCTGGGAAGCAATATCATCAATCGTTTCGACAATCATACCGATCTGTTCAGAGCGTTCTCCCATTTCCTGCACCTTTTGGGCAGAGAGGTTGACCTTTCCTTTGATCACGCTCATCCCTTCCAGGTTCTTACTGACGATGGTTGCACCAGATTTAGCTGTTTCGGCTGCGTTGCTGGCGCCCATGGCCCCAGACTGGGCGTTTGCCGCCACCTGTTGAATAGCGGCGGACATTTGGGCGGTAATTTGCGAAGATTGGGAAACGGCAGTTGCCTGTTCCTGTGCGCCTTTGGCTACCCCGTCAATTGCTCGAGACATCTGGTCGACTACATTAGCTGTGTTATTCACAGATTGTGCCTGCTGGGCGGTGCCTTGGGCAACCTGCTGGATAGTGGTGGTGATTTGGTTGGTAGCATTGCCTGCTTGTTCAGAGGCGTCGGAGAGCTGCCGGGCCTGCTCTTCCACTTTTTGGGCATTGGAGCGCAGTAATAATGTGAGATCACGCAGGTTAGAGACCATGGCTTGGAAGGCATGTCCCAGGCTGTCTTTCTCGCTGGCTAATTCCACGTTCACGGTCAGGTCGCCTTGTGCAATTGTTTCTGCAGCGGATACTTTTTCCAAAATAAATTGATGCAGTTTGGTGAAAGCGCTCATCGTGATACCAATCTCATCTTGCCGGGTTGTCAGCTTCTGGATTTCATCAATATTATCGAGGTCATCGGAATCGGTGATCCCCAGGGATAATCGGTTTGAGATCATAGCGATGATGTTGATCGGCTTGATCATTTGGTTGGCAAACATCACAATCAGTACACCCATGGCGACTGCAGCAACCGAAGCAACGCCTATAAAGTAGTTCCGCAGTTGTCGTGCAGATGTAAAGGCTTCTGCTTGTTCTTGTTCGGCAATCACGCCCCAACTTGTTAATTCTAACCATTGGTAAGAACCAACCACAGGGGTGCCGCGGTACCCAACATATTTGCCGCTGCCTTCTTCCCCTGCTAACAGGGCTTGTGTGGCTTCTGTATCTATAAGCAGCTCTAACTCGGTGCGTTCCTGAATCACGCCGTCGGCCAGTAATTGATCGGTAAAGCGGGAGGGCGTGATGAAATAACCGTGTTCATCTACCATATATACCTCGCCGGTCTCACCTAGCTGTGCGCTGTCCAAAATATTGGAGATTGTGTTCATCGTGACAACAGCCCCAACAATACCGATGACCTGATTCCCAATCATGACCGGAGAAGATACAACGAAGCTGGGATTGCCAGAAGCGCGAGAGATGAGGACATCTGAAATCGCGGATTGCCCTTGTAAACCAGCATGGAAATAATTACGGTCATTCACATTAATTGCAGTGCCTTCTCCCTCTCCAACCAGGACAGTCGTAAGACCATCGGTAGGAGCAAAAAAGAGGGTTTCGTACTCATGTTCGAAGTTCACTACATTCTTGAAATATTTGGTCATTGCATCAATATCCTGGTTTTTTGCAAAGTCACTGTTCGCAAGGATATTCATTTCAATCATGTGTTGCTCTAACCAGTCTTGGATGGTGATGGATTGTAATTCTGTGGTTTGGCTTAGATCCTTAAGAATTCGATCTTCTAAGGAATTATTGGTCTGGATGTAAACCATAATGCCTAACATTGCCAGGGCGGCTAAAGAAATCCCAAGAAATCTAATTAAATATTGCCCCCTTAGAGAGTGGAAGAATTGTTTTATACTATTCATCTTTATCTTTCTCCATACTATATGATTAATAAAGGGGGTCTACCATTCATCTCTATCATGCTGTGTATTTATAACTGTGTAAACCGTTACCTTTTTATGTGAACATAACTACCTGATGTGTTCACGAATTCGCTTACCTGGTTGGGAAGTAACTTCAATGCGGTGAATTTTATACGCTTACTTCAGTATAATTTTGACATTTTTCTCTTAGAAATGTGGTAAAGGTCTCCTAAAATTCGAGTAAATTTATAATAAAGACCAAATTAACCAAATTTCAATTAGAGTTTAAAATTCCTGCTTTTGATGATCTGTGATTGGGCTTTGTTGGGGAGAAACAGGCTGGAGAGGATCCCCAGCCTGTTGTTTGAGACGGAGTTGCAGATTGTAAAAGGATTTAGATCAAAACTTTTTCCTCTTGCTTGTGCCCGTTTGGTGTGGGGGAAGCATTCCCATTTGCATTTTCAAATGCGGCACTGTTGGCTTGTATGGTGCCTGCGGTAGAGTTTTCTGCCTGGGCGTCATCCAGCTTGAAACGAGAGACCAATTCCATCAGCTGCTGGGCCATTTCTGCCATCGAGGCAGCTGAGGCGGCAACTTCCTGTACTTGTGCACTCATTTCTTCGGTGGCAGCACTTACTTCTTCGGTAGCTGCGCTGTTTTCTTCGCTCACGCTGGCAATGTTTTCAATTGCCTGCGAAACTTCGCTGGAGCCGGCGGACATTTCTTCGGTAGCGGCGGTGTTCTCTTCCACGATGGCGGATACCGAGTCCATCGCATCGACCAGTTCGTTTGAAGATTGGGTCATTTCTTCGGCCGCGGTTGAAATCTCTTCTACCTGCCGGTTGACTTCTTCAACGGCCATTAAGATGCTTTCAAGTGCTTTGCCAGATTCATTGGCATTGGTGACACCCTGATCCACTTTTTCAGAGCTGTCATTCATTGCCTTGACGGCCTCGGATACAGTTCTCAACACTTCCTGGATCAAGTCGCCAATCTCTTTGGTTGCGGAAGCGGTGCGCTCAGCCAGCTTGCGGACTTCATCGGCGACCACGGCAAACCCTTTCCCGTGTTCCCCCGCTCGGGCTGCTTCAATCGCCGCGTTTAGCGCTAATAGGTTGGTCTGGGAGGCGATATCGTCAATCGTTTCCACGATCATGCCAATCTGTTCGGAGCGTTCACCCATTTCCTGCACTTTGGTGGCGGAAAGGCCGACTTTTTCTTTGATGTCTTCCATCCCCTTCATATTCAAATTGATCGTGCTTGTGCCAGATTCGGCCGTCTTGGCTGCTATCCGTGCCCCTTTAGCGCTGGATTTTGCATTGGCTGTCACCTGCTGAATGGCAGAAGACATTTTGGCTGTAATTTGGGAAGACTGAGAAACAGCTGTGGCTTGTTCCTGTGCGCCTTTAGCCACCCCGTCAATCGCGCGGGTCATTTGGTCAACCACATTGGCCGTGTTGTTCACGGATTGTGCTT
The DNA here is from genome assembly GCA_963675375.2 of Anaerolineales bacterium. Taxonomy (GTDB): domain Bacteria; phylum Chloroflexota; class Anaerolineae; order Anaerolineales; family UBA11579; genus UBA11579. The sequence continues at coordinate 2,274,425 of OY776212.2, forward strand.
GCTGGGCAGTACCCTGGGCAACCTGCTGGATGGTGGTGGTGATCTGATTGGTGGCGTTACCGGCTTGTTCGGCGGCATCCGAGAGTTGTTTAGCCTGCTTTTCAACGTTTTGCGCATTTACTCGCATCTCACGGGTAAGCTCGCGCAGGTTTTTTACCATTTCTTGAAAGGCATGCCCCAGGCTGTCTTTTTCGCTGGCGAGTGCAACATCTACCGTCAAGTCACCGTTAGCAATCGTTTCAGCGGCTTCCACTTTGGCAAGTATGTATTGGTGTAAATTGCTAAACGCATTTATCGTGATTCCAATTTCATCCTGCCGGGTAATTAGTTTTTCAAACATTGCCAGATCATCTATGTCGTCAACATCTGTAATCCCTTGGGATAAACGATTTGAGATATACGCAATCAAATTGATCGGCATAGTCATTTGGTTGGCGAAGAGAATGATCAAAATGCTAAGCACCAGAGCAGAGATACTGCCGATCACAAAATATGAATTTCGTAATTGGTTTACACTGGCAAATGCTTCTGAAATATTTTGTTCTGCAATGATGCCCCAGCTGACCTGGTCTAACCAGAGGTAAGATCCTAATACTTCTTCATCGCGGAAGTTTTGATATTGCCCGTCTCCCGATTCACCTGCAAGCAGCACTTGCGATGCTTCGGTGTCGATCTGCAGTTCAAGTTCTGTACGGGTTTCAATTACGCCTTCATTGATCAATTCTTCTGTAAATCTTGAAGGTGTGATGAAATAACCCTGGTCATTGATCAGATACACATCTCCAGTTTCCCCGACTTGACCACTTGCCAGCATATTGCTGATCGTGGACATGTTTACCACAGTACCTGCTACACCAACGATCGTATCTCCGTTGTAGATAGGCTCTGCAACTACAATGATCGGCGCACCAGAAGCTTTGGAGATCAGCACTTCCGAGATGACAGTTTGCCCCTGCATAGCCCCCAAGAAGTATGCTCTTTCGGAGACGTCAATTACGGAGCCTTCTCCCGCACCTGCATTAAACAGAGTTAATCCCTCTGTGGTTGCAATAAATATATCCTCATAATCTATGTTGTTAGACTGGAAAGTTTTAAGGAAAGGTTTAATCCTTTCCTGATCCATGGATTTAGCAACTTCATTATTTGCGATGATCTTAGTATCGGTGACTCTTTGGTTGAGCCAATCTTCAATCATTTGGGCTTGCACCAAGGTTACCCGATCTAATTCTCTTGTAATTCTTTCTTCTAAAGAGTGTTGGGTTTGCAGGTAACCAAATATTCCTAAGGTAGCCAATGCGACCAGAGAGATTCCTAAGAACCTCACCAAATATTGCCCCCGTAAGGATTGGAAAAATTGTCCGATTTTCTTCATGCTTGCCTCTTTCTATTTTGAGGTGATGATAGTTGATAAATCTTGTTTGTAAAATTTTTACACTTCTATTCTTTAAAACGTAAAAAGTAAGTTTCAATGTTCAGTAACGAACTTGCTAAAAGAGGAAATTATTTTTAGTTTAAATGTCCATTAACTGATGATACGCGTTACTACATCATCATTTTCTCAATTTTTAAATGTTTTTACTATAAAGGAGTGCTAAATCTTAGGTAAAATCAGGATAAAGGACAAATTTGTCCGATTTAGAAAAAGGGATAAAAATCGTAAATTCGACATAAAAATATCGTAGAATCCCCCAAACGCGCTAAAGTGTCAACGCATACAGGCATGTTTTCCTGCATGCGTTGACGATTAATTGAATCTATTAGATTGATTGTCTATCTTTGTTAATAAAGTACTGGATTACCTGTGGTGTCCGTTGGTTTTGGCCAGTACCGGTTCTCCAGTTTGTTGCACTTGCTGTGTTTGGGATGCTTGTTGGTTTTCCTCTGCATCGAAACCACAATAAGCACGCTCTAGCTTTTCAAGCAGGTCCACAATTTCATTAGACAGTAAAATGATTTTCATGGATTGTTTCTCCGCATAGGTGCGGTCACCGCGGTTATAAGCCTGGATCGAATCTCCCACAATGCGGTGTAGTTCTGCGTGGGGGTGTGCCAGGGAGGTATATGCTGCCAGATGACTACAGCTTTCTTTCCCCATTCCAAAATACCACTTTCCAAGCACACAATCATGTTCATTTCCGGCAGCATCATCTGCATAGGTCACCTTGTGCTGCAGCATGGCTTCAATCCGGTCTACCCATTGCAGATGCGCTTGTTTGAAAAGTTCAACCTGTTTGATGAACCCCACATCTGTGCCCAGGTTGAACTGGTTAACCACCAACATCAACTTTTGCGACATCTCCGCAATTGAGGCGGCAGAGGCAGCCACTTCTTGCACCTGTGCGCTCATTTCTTCTGTCGCCGCACTCACTTCCTCTGTCGCCGCGCTGTTTTCCTCGCTTACGCTGGCAATGTTCTCAATCGCGCGGGAAACTTCATCCGACCCGGCAGTCATTTCTTCGGTGGCTGCGGTGTTCTCTTCCACCACGGCAGAGACAGCGTCTACTGCCTCCACCAATTCATCCGAAGACAGGGTCATCTTTTCCGTGGCTGCCGAGATTTCTTTTACCTGTTTGGTCACATCTTCAACGGCTTTTAGGATCTCGTCTAACGATTTTCCGGCATTCATTGCATTCCTGACACCAAGATCAACTTCCTTGGCGCTGTCTTCCATTGCCACAACAGCTTCAGAGACCGTGGTCAACACCTCGTCAATCAGAGCGCTGATTTCTTTGGTGGCAGTTGCCGTCCGTTCGGCCAGCTTTCGCACTTCATCGGCCACTACGGAGAAGCCCTTGCCGTGTTCACCGGCTCTGGCTGCTTCAATCGCCGCATTCAAAGCTAGCAGGTTGGTTTGGGAGGCAATATCGTCGATGGTCTTTACGATCATCCCAATTTTTTCAGAGCGTTCTCCCATATCTTGCACTTTTTGGGCAGATGTGCCAACGATGTCTTTGATCTTACCCATACCTTGCAGGTTCTTTTGCATCGTGCTGCCCCCAGACGCCGCTATTTGGGCAGCCGCATTTGCATCTTCTGTTACAGCGCGTGCATTTTCTACCACTTGTTGAATGATGGAAGCTATCTTTGCTGTGATCTGTGAAGACTGTGTTACGGCAATTGCCTGTTCTTGCGCACCTTGTGCAACGCCATTGATCGCGCCAGCCATCTGATCGACATTGTTGGCCGTGTCGCTGATGGATTGAGCTTGTTGCGCTGTTCCCTGTGCTACCTGCTGGATGGTTGACGAAATTTGATTGGTCGCCATCCCGGCTTGTTCTGAGGCTATTGCAAGTTGGCTGGATGCATGCCCCATGTTCATTGCATTATCAGCCAGGATGCCAATCAGGTCTTGCAGGTTTTCCAGCATCTTTTGGATTGCATTACCAAGCTGATCTTTCTTACCCCGTGGGTTCACTTGGGCGGTCAGGTCGCCCTTCGTGATCTTCCTGGCTGCTCCGCTCATTTCTTCAAGGTAAATGGTGAGTTTTCGGAAAGAACGGGCAATATCCCCCAGTTCGTCTCGTCGGGCAAGCGTTTTATCGATTTCATTGATATCAATATCATCTGAGAGTAAATCGCCAACCGACAGGTCTTCGGCACCTTGGCTGAGCACTTTGATCGGTCTAATAATGCTCCTTGCCAGTGAAATTCCCAGCCCGGCTACCACAAGGGCACCAAGGGCAATCACAAAGAGCATTTGGCGAAGCAGAATTTTTGCCGGGGCATAAGCCTCGTTGGTGGTGATTTCGGCGAGGATAGCCCATTCTACATCTAGTATGTTCAATGGTTGGTAAGCGGAAAGGACTTGTTCTCCCAAATGGTTTTCAATGGTCTCAAATCCAGTTTCACCAGCCAGCGCTTTTTGGGTCGAGAGAGTGTTTATTTCCTGCGCCAATACACTGCTGCCGGTCGCGAATCTTGAATCAGAGCGTAATAAATAATCCGATCCGACCATGAAGGCATCTCCGGTTTCCCCCATCCCGGCGTTGGATTGTAGAATTGTGTTGATCTTATCAATCGAGAGTCTGAATCCCACATGCCCGATCAACTGTCCATCATCATCCACCATCCGGGCTACCATAAACCCGGCAGGTTCATTTCCAGAAGGGGCATACTGCATGATATCGGAGAAAGCAATATCCTCATCCGGGTTGTCCGCCAATTTAGAGAATGCAACTCCTACCGGAGAGCTTTTCAAAGGTTCCTCTGTCACGAATAAACCCAGTTCTTCCCCCTTGTTGGTCGTGTAAACAATGCTTCCTTCCGAGCACATTAAGAAGATATCTTCCCACCCGAAATCATTTTGCATATCTTTGAATACCGGATCGTACTTCTCTGCCAGTGACCACCACTTTTCGGTCTCAATAGTATCGCCTGCTTCCATGAAGGCATTATCCAGTGCGGTGACAGCTTCATGTACATAAATGTTGTCTTTCGCTACATGGAGCTGGTTCATCTGCATTTGGAAATAGGTTTCGATGCTTTGTACAGATAACGCACTGACAGCCACCAGCTTGTTCTCCGCTTCTGCTTGAATTGTATTTGTAGAGCGGAAAATAGCGACTGCACTGACCGCGATCATCGGCAGTAGAGCGATCACTAAAAAAGAACCGATGAATTTTCCCATAAGGGATTTAAACAAGTGTACTTTCCTCAATGCCATAACGAGTACCTCCCAAAAAACATATACTTTGTATAAGGGCCACTTTCTTGGGGCAATATGGTTGATAAGCTGAGTTGTTTGATGCGTTGGGTTTAACTTAATAGCCCCCCATAATGGCAGTCAATTTTTATTGAACGGGGGAGAGTGAGGCAATTGACTGCTTGTTTTGACCGGGCAAAGCCCAGTTTATTGATTATGAATTATTAGTCAAAGTATCATTAGTGATTTTACTTTTAGCGGAATGAATTGAACGTAAAAGGCACGTAAAATTCAAGTTAAATGAGCTCTGTTTTTGTTAAGTTGAGGGAAAATAAATATGAGTGGCACAAGCCACTCATATTTAATAAATCGAACTTCGTTCGATCAAAAAAAGAACCCATCACTGTGATGAGTTCTTTGTGTGGGGCCGATTGGGCTCGAACCAACGACCTCTCCCGTGTGAGGGGAACGCTCTAACCAGCTGAGCTACGGCCCCGCAGGATGCATATTATAGCACTCTGCCAGAGGGCTGGCAAGGATTTCTATCTAAATGAGTTGGGGGTAAATGGGGGAGAAAAAGGAGCGTTTTTTAGTGGCGTGTATTTTTAAAATGGCTCATTTTCGAAGCTTTAAATTCACTCTAACTGCCTTCCTTGGGATATAATAATGACCGAAATTTTAACCTTATTGAGGAGCAGTTATGTCTACCGTGCATGAATCGCAACACCCCCTTGTTGCCCACAAACTGACCAAGTTAAGAGATGTCAATACTTCCCCTAAAAAATTCCGCGAGCTTGTCCGCGAAATTTCTGCATTAATCGCCTATGAAGCGACCCAAGACCTGTCCGTAGCCCCATTGGATGTGATTACACCTATGGATGTGACCACAGGTGTGGAGTTGGAAGATAAGATTGGATTGGTGCCTATCTTGCGGGCAGGGTTGGGCATGGTGGAAGGGGTATGGGGATTGATGCCAAATGCAGAGGTGTGGCATATTGGTCTTTATCGGGATGAGAGCACTTTGCAGCCGGTGGAATACTATAACAAATTGCCCATTGCGCCCACCGTGTCGGTATGCCTGGTCTTAGACCCCATGCTGGCAACCGGCGGTTCCGCTGTGGCGACTGTCGACATCCTCAAACGGTGGGGGGTAGCGCGGATTAAATTCCTCGGATTGCTCGGCGCACCCGAAGGGGTGGAAAATATGCAAAAACACCATCCCGAAGTGCCCATTTATCTGGCAGGAATTGACTCGCACTTGAATGATATCGGATACATTGTGCCTGGCCTGGGCGATGCAGGTGACCGCCAGTTTGGCACCGGATGAGTTACAGAATCGTAAAATTAAAACATATGTAAAAAATGCAGATGGATGGGAATACTCATCCATCTGTTTGGATATATAGACTTTGGGTATGAGATATTTATCTCCCTATTCCCATTTTTCCAGGTTTATCGACATCGTTAAAGTTGTGTAAAATTACAAATTTGGCTTATAAAAAAATCGGTTAAAATCGATGAATTATATATAATTATAAGTAGCTAAGTTAGGAAAGAGAGTTTTAAACATGAAGGTTGGCATAATTGGCACAGGTTTGGTTGGCTCTACCGCCGCATACGCTTTGGTGATGCGCGGTATCGGGCGCGAAGTGGTCCTGGTAGATTTAAACAAAGAACGTGCGCAAGCCGAAGCCGATGATATTTTACATGCTGTCCCGTTTGCCAGTTCGCTGCAAGTCAGTGCCGGGGAGTATGAAGACCTCAAAGGCGCTCAAGTGGTGGTCATTTCGGCGGGGGTCAGCCAAAAGCCGGGAGAATCTCGCCTGGGATTATTGGAACGCAACGCCAAGGTGTTCCAGGCCATCATCCCCAATGTGTTGGAAAATGCCCCCAATGCAATTTTACTGATCGCAACCAACCCGGTAGATGTGATGACCCACATGGCTGCCCATTATGCCCAGGCGTTTGACGTGCCCTCCCACCGGGTGATCGGTACCGGCACTACATTAGATACCGCCCGTTTCCGTTCCTTGCTGGGGCAGAAATTGGACATTGACCCGTACCACGTGCATGCCTATGTGGTTGGAGAGCATGGGGATTCAGAAGTGATTCCCTGGTCTTCTGTCACCATTGGGGTGGTGCCTTTAGATGAATTTTGCACCCAGTGGGATATTTGCCTGGATGAAGAAGAACGTATGGAAATAGATCATCAGGTGCGTGATGCGGCCTATCATATTATTCAAGGGAAAGGGTCTACCTACTATGGCGTTGGGAGCGCAATTGCACGCATCGTGGAAGTGATCCTCAATAATCAGCGTGCTTTGCTCACCGTGTGTACGCCGCTTGAAGAAGTTGCCGGAGTAAAAGATGTCACTATCTCGCTGCCACATCTGGTGGGCGGCGAAGGGGTGATGAGAACGATGCATATGCCTCTCAACGAGGCAGAGTCTCAAGCGCTCAACAACAGTGCAAAATTAATCAAATCTTTAATCACCGATTTGGGTTTATAACCTAAGAGAGAAGGAGTAGAGACGATTTAGGAATTTTTTTTGACCTTGGGATTGATTTCCCGTGTCTTTTTTGCTTTTTTGCTAGACGTAAATGAATAAGACAAAAGTTGACTTATTAATTAGAATTTTCATTCAGAGCAATTATGTGATATATTGGTTTGATTAAATTATTACAGGTAGAAACGATATGAACAACAATCCAGACCTCAAAAAAATACCTCATATACAAGATATCCTTGCTGTTGGCCTAAACGCAGCCGCAAATGGGATCATTATTACCGACCCTGAAGGGATTATTGTTTATATTAACCCGGCTGTTACCCGTTTAACCGGATATGATGCCGATGAATTGGTGGGCAAGAAAACGAATGTGTTTAGTTCGGGGAAGCACTCAGTACAGTTTTATCAGGATTTGTGGGGTGTAATTTCATCAGGGAATGTTTGGCGAGGGGATATTATCAATCGGCGTAAAGACGGCAGAGAATATATGGAGGATATGACCATTACCCCCGTCTTTGACGAAGAGGGTGAGATCCAAAATTATATTGCCATCAAGCAAGATATCACCCAATATCGCAAAGCAGTAGACGCCTTAGAAGCAAGCGAGGAACGCTTCCGCCAGTTGGTAAATTCGGTCGAAGAGCACTTTTACATTGCAGAGTCTATGCCAAACGGGGAATTGATGTGTACTTACATCACCCAGGATATTGTTTCTCTCACTGGCTATCCGAGTGATAAGTTTTTGACAGATTGGTCTTTCTGGCAGGGTTTAGTGCATCCAGATGATCTGAACCGGTATAAGACCAAAGAGAAAGAGATCAGAATGGGTATTCCCAAAGAAGCGGAATATCGGATTATCTCTCGTGATGGCAAGGTGAAGTGGGTGGACGAAAACGTGCAGGTAAAAAAAGATGAGCATGGGAAATTAGCCGTGTATGCGACCATCACCGATGTGACCGCTCGGCGCGAATCTGAGAAACGCATCCGTTTCCTTGCCACCCATGACTCCCTCACCAATTTACCCAACCGGATCATGTTCATGGAGATTTTAGAACATGCCATTTCCTATGCCCGACGTAATCAGGACCGGGTGGCAGTTTTCTTCTTGGACGTAGATAATTTCAAAGTGATCAATGATACCTATGGACATCACATTGGGGATGAGCTTCTCAAAGCGATTGCCGAACGCCTCACCAACCATCTTCGGGAGCACGATACCGTCTCCCGGATTTCCGGGGATGAATTTACCCTCATCACCGAACAGCTTACCAATGTGTCCTCTGCCGAGCGCCTGGCAAGGAAAATAAGCAACATTTTAGAGAGGACTTACAGAATTGAAAAATATGAAATAGAGGTCAGTGTAAGTGTGGGGGGCAGTGTCTTCCCGGACCATGCGGATAGCCACGAGGCCCTCATCCGTCTGGCAGATCAGGCGATGTATACTGCAAAAAATTCAGCAGAGATACACTATTGTATTTATCAACCAGAGTGACCTTTTCCTTTATGGGAAAAGGTCATTTAGTAACCGGCGCAGCAGCACCAAAGGGCCGAGGAATAACAGGTGCAGCGCTGCCGCCAACCCAAAAACGACTGCAGCCGCATCTAATGCCCGGATGATACCCGGGCCGAATGCCTGCGCCAGCCAACCGCCCAAGCCAAACAAAAGTAGAACGCCCAGAATAATCAAAATCCCCAAGAAGGTTTTGAGCCACGGCTGCCTGTCGGAAGCAGAGGGGAACATGGTGCCGGAGACGGTTAAAGCCAGGTAGAGCCACAGCCACACATCCGGTTGGGTGAACAAACCAAAAAAGCCTGTGATGATTTCTCCTAATTCCCCGCTGCTGCCTGCTGCCCAAACCTGGTTGATACCCAAACGGGAAATACCCACGTAAGCGACAAAGGCGCTGCCGGCCAGCAGTGGGGCAGCCCCGATCAGGCTTTCCCGCACCGGGTCTGTTTTAGCGATTTCCACAAACCCCATTCGCATGCGCCCGTTGCCCAGGTCTCTTGGGAAGATGGAAAACCGTCCGGTGCGCACAAAAAGAATCTTTGCCATTAAAAAGTGGCTGGCTTCATGCAGGAATACACCGGGGAAGAAGATCAGCGAAAAGAGCAGCAAAGCCACCTTGCGGTTACGCGTGATCAATAGGAAGATCATTTGCACTTCTTTGTGCAGGCGCGGCTGCAGCCACAAGAGCAAAAGCGAGGTGAACAGGAACCAAACGCTGCTGGTGATCAGGGGCATTGGGGGTTAGCGGTATTGGGGAAAGAATAGAGAACACGGGACATGCGGTTTATTTTACCAATTAATTTGCATCTCATAGAACATCGGCTATAATCGGAGCCATGGACGATAAAAAATTGCCTTTCAAGCGTATTTCCGCCCGGGCTATCCTCCTCCGCCGGGAAGATGGGGCTATCTTTGGGGTGCTCCACCGGGACAATGGTATGTATGCCCTTCCAGGCGGCGGAATGGAAAAAGGGGAAACTCCACCGGACACGATCTGCCGGGAATTGGATGAAGAGCATTTTCGATTGATCAATTCGGATAACGCCTGGAAAGAGCGCCTGGCAGTGGATTATTATTCGGGCTACCAAGAATTTAGCCTCTGGTATATTTTTATTGTCGATGATATTCAATCCGGGGGAAGTGATGAAATTGTAGATGCCCGCTGGTTGGATCAGACTCAGGATATTTGGTATCCCTCGATGCGGGAGAAAATCTTGCTGGCGATAAAAAATTATGTCCCCGATATGCTCAAAGTGGATGTCAGCGTACTCGAATCCTGGTAAACACCCACACCTTCACCACATCTGATCATAAAAAAATACGCGGTAGGCCGCGTATTTTTAAAATGCGTTAGTTTTTAGGCGTGTTTGTGCTAGATCAAGCCTTCCAGGATATGGACGGTCATTTGACCCTGGTCTGTATCGATCTCCAAAACTACATCGTCAATATCAGGCAGCAGGATTTCTTTACCTTCTTCGTCCCGCACGATCCATACGCCATTGGCGCCGGTTTCAATCCAGTCGGCAACCACGCCCAGGTTTTCGCCTTCGTCGGTGACCACTTTCAGCCCGATGATCTCATGCAGATAATATTCCCCTTCAGGCAGGGGCGGGCGGTCGTCAGCGCGTACAAACAATTCATGGTTGCGCAGCATGCCAACTTCCTCACGGTCATTGTAGCCTTCCAGAGAAATGATCTTGCCTGCATTGTGCACGCGGATGCTCTTGAGGGTGACCGGTTGATGTTGTGGCCCCAGGTAAAAGGTTGTGCCGGGTTTAAGGCGTTCGGGGAAGTCGGTCATCACCGACATGATGATTTCGCCGCGTACGCCATGCGGCCGCCGCAAAATGCCTACTAAAAGAAAAGCAGGCGGCACCGGAGGAGGTGCACCTGCCTGTCCTTCTAGTTTTTTTCTTCTGCGCGCCGCTGTATTTCTGCGCCGAGAGGTCATTCAGGCTCCACGATGTCGAGTTTGGCGCGTTTTTCTTTTCGGGCAGCAGACACACGCAGTAAAACGCGCATGGCGGTGGCGACCCGTCCATTACGACCGATCACACGTCCCATATCTTCTTTTGCCACGCGTAAACTTACATTTGTAGTGTTGCCATAGCGTCGCTCGTTCACTTTAACCTGTGTGGGGTCATCTACCAGCGAACGGGCAATGTATTCGATTAATTCTTGCATAGGGTCCTCTCAGCTTCCGGGGTTGCCCCGGTGTTTTCAGCGTCTTCTTCTACCAATTTTCGTGCAGCTTACTCAGCAGCTTCTTCTGTGCTTTCGGCTTTTTTAGCTTTCTTGGGGGCTGGGCCGTCCGCGCGGGTTTTGAGGGTCTGGTTTTGTTTTTCTTCGGCTGCTTTGGCTTCTTCCAACAGGGTTGCAACATCTTCCCCGGCTTTGAAGCGTTCGTAGCGGTCCCAGGTGCCCATGATCTTGAACAGGCGGTCAACAGCATCACTCGGCTGTGCGCCGTTCTTCAACCAGGTATAAATCGAATCTTCCTTCAAATTGATGGTGGAAGGTTCTGTGCGCGGGTTGTAAAACCCAACGATCTCCAGGAAACGACCATCGCGGGAGGTTTCCTTTTCTGCGGCTACCACACGGTAGCTCGGTTGTTTCTTACGGCCTACACGGCGTAATCTTAGACGAACCATGGTTAAAATATTCTCCTATTTTCAGTTTTGTATGTGCATGCCGCATTCTGTCCGATAGAGGGGAGTGCGCTTTGAAGGAAAGCGCGTACCGGGTTCCTGCTGGGCATCTTCGGGTTGGGTTGGGCTGCTTAGGGAGCAGCTTAAAACCCGTGTGCCGCATGCGATATTATCCAAACATGGGCGGTAAACCGCGCATGCCAGATTTCTTAAATCGTTTCATCATCCGCTGCATATCTTTAAACTGTTTGAGCAAGCGGTTGACTTCCTGAACTTCTGTGCCCGAGCCGCCTGCAATCCGGCGTTTTCTGCTGGCATTCAGGATCTTGGGCTTACGCCGTTCATCGGGCGTCATCGAATTGATAATTGCTTCTATTCTTACAAAAGTTTTCTCTGCTTCTTGCGGGTCTACTTTAGACATCATCCCGCCAGCCATATTGCCGGGCATCATGCCCATTAACTGACCGATCGGACCCATCTTGCGTACCTGACGCAGTTGGTCTCGAAAATCTTCTAAAGTGAACTCACCGGAGAGCATTTTCTCCGCAGATTTGGCGGCTTCGTCAGCGTCCAATTCTGCTTCGGCCTTTTCTATCAGGCCTATCATATCACCCATTCCCAAAATGCGGGAGGATAATCGTTGTGGGTCGAAGACCTCGAGGCCTTCTTTACCTTCGCTCACACCCAGGAATTTGATCGGCACACCGGTCACCGAACGGATCGAGATCGCAGCGCCGCCGCGGGCGTCACCGTCCATCTTGCTCAGTACCAGCCCGGTAATCGCCACGCTCTCGCGGAAGCCTTGGGCAATGTTGATCGCTTCCTGCCCGATCATCGCATCAATCACCAACAAGACCTCGTTGGGGGTCACATTTTTGGTGATCGCTTTCAATTCATCCATCAAGCTGGCGTCTAATTGAGAACGTCCGGCAGTGTCCAGAATGAAGACGGAGTACCCGCCTTGTTGGGCTTTGATGAATGCAGAGGCGGCCAGGTCGGGCGGGGCCAGGTTGGGTTTGGCAAATACTTCCACACCCATTTGCTCGCCCAGGGTTTGCAGCTGTTCTACCGCCGCGGGGCGGTAGGGGTCAGCGGCTACCAGCATCACGCGTTCACCTTGTGAGCGCAGCATATGGGCTAACTTGCCGGCTGTAGTCGTCTTACCGGAACCTTGCAAACCGACCAGCATGATCATGCGGGGTTTGGGGCCGGTCAGGTTCAGCTTTTCTGGTTCGCCTAAGGTCTTTAGCAGTTCTTCGTTGACGATCTTGATAACTTGCTGTGCGGGATTGAGGGCGCGAGAAACTTCATGCCCAATGGCACGCTCTTTCACATTGGCAACGAAACTTTTGACCACCGAGTAGTGGACATCCGCTTCCAGCAGTGCCAGGCGCACATCCCGCATGGCGGTATCTACGTCTTTTTCAGAGAGCTTGCCGTGGCGGCGCAGCTCCGTAAAAACCTTATTGAGTCGATCGGTTAGTGTTTCAAACATAGTTGTTCAATCCAAAAATTTCCCAGTAGTTCTTCCTTGGGGCGACAAATGATTCTAATGGGGAGTAGGGGAAAGGTCAAGGTGCAATTTTGATAGAATAAAGCATAAGATGATACAAATGAGTGCGATCGCATTCATTTGTATCATCGATGGGATAGTTTGATTTTAATGAAAGATTATGCTTCTTTCTTCGGGAACCAGGGAACAAAAGCGTTCGTCGTGCGCACATATTCCTCATAGCCCGGTTTAGTGTTTTTAAGCGACTTTTCGAGCAGTGCCACCCCGGAAACTTTTATCAGCAGCAAAGTCATCATGATCGGGCTGAAGATCGCCCACCAGCCGCCGTTTGCCAGGGCGATCAGGTAAAAGCCCCACCATTGGGCCGCGTCGCCAAAGTAGTTCGGGTGGCGGGTATAGCGCCATACCCCGGATGTGAGCAGTTTGCCCTTGTTTTCGGGGTCGGCTTTGAAACGCGCCAGTTGGAAGTCCCCGGCAGACTCAAAGAAAAAGCCAATTGCCCACACGATCACACCTAGAACATCAAAGAAGGTAAGACCAGCGTGGCCGGAAATGACCTGCCCGGCGAGCAGCGGCACTGAGATGATCCACATCAATACGCCTTGTAGGATGAATACTTTCAAATAACTTCTCCACCACCACTCCGCCCCTGCCTTTTTGCGCATCTCCTGGTAGCGGTAATCTTCCCCTTTGCCGATATTGCGCCAGCCGATATATCCGGATAAGCGCAGCCCCCACAGGGTGACCAGGATCATCAACAGTAATTTTCGCGGCCCAAAACCATCAGGTGTGAGAGCATAATAGACCCATCCGGTAATCACAAACCCCGCACCCCAAAAAATATCGACAATGCTGGAATCCTTGAGGGCCAGGCTCAAGAGCCATAAGACCGTCATCAAGCCTAAAATGACCGCCCCTGCTTGCAGGTAAACATCTATAAATGAATTCAGGTTCATGAGAAACTCCTAATTGATTGGATAGATCGACGTTGGTTGAAATGGTTATTTAATTGACCAATGAGTAATGTTTTCGATGAAGAAATTTATTCTTATTTTTTGTCTGCGGTGATCACGGCAAAACCCGCCGCGCCTGGCCCAATATGTGCGCCGATCACCGGGGTGATGTCCATCGAGAGCAGGTGTTCCTTGGGCAGCCAGGCTGCTGCCATCTGGCGCAGTTTTTCAGCCGTCTCGGGCGCATTGGTATGCACCAGTGCGATCTTCTCAATGGGCAGGTTTTCTTTCAGCAGCTGGATGACTTTTTGCTGTGCTTTCCGGGCGGTGCGCACATTCATCGAGCCGGCGACTCCGTTGAACATCGTGAGGATTGGTTTTAGTTGCAGCAAACTCCCCAGTCCGGTGACCACGCCGTTGAGCCGGCCGCTGCGGCGGAGAAATTCCAGCGTATCCAGGGCGGCAAACACATGCGTGCGTTTGATCTGGTTTTCCAGTTTTGCCAAAATCTCTTCCAGCGAATCGCCCTCTTCCGCAGCCTGTGCGGCGGTGAGCACGGCAAAGCCGGTCCCCATACTGAGCTGTTGGGAATCTAATACGGTGATGTCGATTCCCTCTGTTTGTTTCGCACCTGTGCGGGCGGCATCCACTGTGGCACTCAATGTTTCCGAGATGTGGATGGAGATGATGTGCTCCGCGCCGGCATCTCGCAGTTCCTCATACGCTTTTTGGAATGCCAGCGGGCCGGGTGTGCCGGTAGTTGGTTGGTGCTTGTAGTGGGGGAGATTTTCGTAAAATTCCTGCCGAGAAAGATCGATCTGGTCGCGGTAGCCCTCTGTGCCGATATTGATATATAAGGGAACGACCGTGATGTCATGCTTCTCGATCAGGTTTTTTGGAAGATCACAGGTTGAATCGGTAACTATTTTTATGCGCATTTTCGCCCTCGCAAAAATATGATTTATTGTTAATAAGATGACGAGTGAAATGGCTTGTATCTTACCAGAAGTTCCTGTTTATGTAAATGTATTGTCTAGTAAATATGTGCAACTAGAAGAATGTCTGCATTATGCTGCCCTAATCTTTTGTTTTCTCGGTTGAACCGTGCTCACCAGGATGGCAAGGAAGATGACCAATCCGCCAAAGATTTGCGGCGTGGTGACCGATTCGCCTCCCAATGTCCAGGCGAATATGGCGGCAAATACCGGCTCCAGGGCGAACACCAGCGCCACTTTGACCGGGGAGGTGATCTCCTGGGCTTTGAACTGCACCAGGAAAGCGGACAGGGTGGGGAACAGCGCCAGGAAGATGACCGAAAACTTCGCCCCGGTTGAGCTGATTCCCAGGGGGATATCGAGCAGCCAGGCGGCTGCCAGGCTCACGAATCCTACCACCAGGAACTGCTGGAAGGTGAATGCAAGCGGCTCAATCTTTCGCCGGATGTATCGGTCGGAGAGCATAATGTGCATAGAATAAGCTGCTGAGGTGATTAACGTGATCAGGTCGCCAAAATTCGCATTTGAAAGCCCGCCAGTCAGCAGCCATAATCCAACCAAAGAAATTCCTACGGCGGCCCATTGAGCCGGGCGGGGCTGTACCTTGGGGAAGAGAAAAGAAAAAATCGGCACAAATGCCACAAATAACCCGGTGATAAAGGCGGAATTAGCCGCAGAGGTATACCCCAGACCAATGGTTTGCGGTAAATAGATCAGGATCAGTGTTACCCCGGCGACCACAGAGGGGCCGAAGTTTTTAAATAATGGTTTGCGTTCGATCAGTAAGTAGATTGCCATCAGCCCGGCGGCCAGCAAGAATCGATAAGCTACCAGGGTGACCGGGTGAATGTTGGCAAGGGTGTTTTTAACGATAAAAAATGTCGACCCCCAGATGGCGCTGGCATAGACCAGTCCCAGGTCGGCAAGGAATGTTTTGGGTGCGTTGGAAGCGTGTGATGTATTCAAGATGTGTAAGGTTGGTCGGCTTGTTCAATCGCCGCGGTGATCTCCTTTAAGAGTGTGTTGACGGTGTCAGGTTGAGAATCGGCGAGATTGACCAGCTCATCCGGGTCGGCTGCTAGATCGTACAACTCCACCCAGGGGTCATGCTCGCCCAATTCGGGAAGACCAAAATAGTAAATTAATTTCATCTGCCCTTTGACCAGCGTGGCCGTCCCCCTTCGGGTCGGCTGGCGGGCATTCAGGTTGTCGGGACGGAATGTAAAGATGTTCCGGTTATCCGGTAGTGCGCCGCTATTGTAAGGCGGTAAGATCAACCCTTCAGCCCAATCGGGTGTAGGCAGACCGGCGATGTCTAGCAGTGTGGGCAGTACGTCGACCGCGCTGGTGTTGGTGGTGATGTCTATTCTTTGCTGCTGCCCGGGTGGGAAGATCAGCAGTGGGATATGCACAATCGGTTGCACCCCGGTGGGTACTTCATGCCCAATGCACCCGCGCTCAAACATTTCGCCGTGGTCGGAGGTGAGTACCAACCAGCTGTTTTCAAGCGCACCGGAATCTTGCAGGGTGGTATACAGCCGGTAAAACTCGGCATCCACATAACGCATAAACTCATCGTAGCGTTGGCGGGATTTGCCAATATCGTTTAAATCGTCATTTTCATTGATCACCGCATCCGGTTTGGCCGGGAACGCCGCGCCATCCTTTTTAAATAGGTTATGGAACTCCTCGCGTGTGCGGTAGGGTTGGTGCGGGGGGTAAAAATGGTAATAACTGAAATGCGGCTGTATCGCGCTGCGCAGGGTTTCAATCAGGTGGTCAACGCCATATTCTAATAGGAAAGGAATGTCCGGCACGGGAATACCGGGAAGGCCCAAGGGGAAATCGTCGCCGTAAAAGCTTTCGATCTCTTTCCGTTCCTGGCTGGTCAGCTTTTCAAACAGCTTGCCCAGGAACAGGGTGCTTTGTACATTGGTTTCATTGGCAAAGGCGCGGATTTGGGCCACTGCGGCCGCTTCGGGGTCTTTGCCAAACAGTTTGGTGAAGGGTAGAGAAATATTGAACAGCAGGTCGGTATAAGGGATATGATCGCTGATCGCTTTGCCAAATTGGTATAGGTAATGCTCCACGAAAACATTGTGGGTCGCCCCAATCGTGCTGTAACCGGCCTTGGAAAACTCCTGGAAGATGTTTTGGGTCGGGTTGGCAATCTTCAATTGAGCGGCAGAGGTCGCCCGGTGTGTCCACGGATAGCGTCCGGTCATCAGCGAAGCTGCCCCTGGGATCGTCCATGTGCCGGCGGCATAATGCTGGTGATAGACCACAGCGCGTTTTGCCAATTGCTCGATCAGTGGCGTGGTCTTGCGCTGGTAGCCGTACAAAGACATATTCTCTGCGCTCCAGGCATCGAACACCACCACGATCACATTCGCCGCGCCGGCGTCTTTACTCACCCGGCGCGGCGAGAGCGCGCTGAGCGAAGCCAAAGAGGCTAATTTAAGGAATTGACGGCGGTCGAGGGTGGGTTTCATCATTAGTAGAAATTCCTTAATAAGGCCATCACGATCAAGAGCGCGTCAATCACCAGATAAAAAGATGCCAGCAGGGTAAGTTTTTCAATCATTGCGTAGAGAATATCCTGCACCTGCTTATATTTGGGGATCAGCCAAACCGGTAAAGCGGCCGAGGCGATCACCGCCACCAACAATATAGGGTAAAGTTGGTGTTGGCGGTAGTGCACCCGCAGCATGATCCATTCAAACCATGCGGGGGATATGTCGCTGAACAGGAAATAAAGCTGATTGCAAATCCCCCATAACCCGATGACCAGGACAAGCACACTTGCCATAATGATTGGTAGATTTCCTTCCCATTTTTTAGGGAATAGATAAGACAGAAGCAGGATGAAGCCCAGGAATACCAGCCCCTCTAAGAGGGCAAGCATGAGTAAATAGCCGCCAAAGCCCGCGTAGTAGGCCAGGTTGCGTTTCTCGATCAGGTCAACTTCAAAAAAGAAGGTGATAAAGGTCCAAAAATGGGTCGGGGAAGCACAAACCAGGAACAGCTGCCATACTTGGGGGCGGGTAAATCGGAATCGGAGGGACATTTTTTCTCACACGGGTGCAATTTCGGCAATCTTACCACAGACACCCGTTTTCACCACGGAACCAATTGAGAATTGGGGCTTTGGATACATAAAAGAAATGAATGTACTTACTCATCCATTTCTTAGTATCAAGAAATCTAAAAAATTAACAGGTCTTAGAATTCCTCTCCCTTTTAGGGAGAGGAAAGCGAATCGAAGATTCGCAGGTGAGGGTAAAAAAGGAAATGTTAAACATTTTCCTTATAGATTTACTTATTACGTAACGTTAAAAACTATTTCCTACTGCGTGGTAGCTGCATAACTAAAGACAACGATCAGGGAGAGGAACGCAAATGCCACCAGCAAAATGCTCAACGGCCAGCGGCCGACCAGCGAAACCAGAGCGGCAGCGACTAAAAATGACCCTAAAAACACATACGCCCGGTTAGTGCGCAGCGTACTTTTGGTTTCATCTTTCTTATTGCGGATGTAGAGCACCAACCCCAGGATCATAGCTGCCGTACTGCTTGCCAGCACCAGATTGAAAACTTGCTGTCCGCTGAGGCCGCTGAAAGGCAGTACCACGATCCCGCAAGAAGCGCCTCTGGAGGGGAGAGCAAGATTGGGGAACTGGTAAATGCGCACCAGCACAACCCGGTGGTAAGCCGCATTCCCTCTGCTGATCTCCCATTTGACATGCTCGGTTTCTTTGGGCCCGATTTCAATCTCTTCGATTTGCTCATCCATCAGGGTAGCAAAACCCATCGATATACGGGAACGGACTCGAGGAGTGACAACTCTATCAGAAGGGTTCTCAATTTGAGCAGTGATTATACCGGTCTCATCTTTGGTGATGAATACCGGGCAGTTCAGCGAGCTCAGGTTTTCTTCTGGACGAATGGCTGCATCGAAAGTGCTGGCTTCAATATCTCCCCAGGCAGACATAACCAACATCAGGAAGGCGGCAAGCATACCCACTAGAAA
This sequence comes from Anaerolineales bacterium, assembly GCA_963675375.2. Taxonomy (GTDB): domain Bacteria; phylum Chloroflexota; class Anaerolineae; order Anaerolineales; family UBA11579; genus UBA11579. The sequence continues at coordinate 2,293,226 of OY776212.2, forward strand.
AAGGATGAACCCAAAGATGCGGATGATTGTATTGGATGACGATTTCATATTTCTCTCTAAATTAAAAAAATTTCCTATTAATCATAATGTCAAATGAGAAAAGAAATGATTAATTGGTGATGAGTATTCCAAACGAGTATCATACGCTTCTGTATAAAGATGTCAAGAAGATGGTGGTGCATAGTAAAAAGCCCCCGGAATATTTCCGGGGGATTGGACTGGTCTGTGGTTAGAATAATTTGGGGATATATCTGCCGGTGCGGGCGATATACTCCTGGTAAGAACTTCCGAATTTCTCGATCAGTTTTTGCTCTTCTATCGGTGTGCGCAGGAAAATAGCACCCAGTCCAAGCACAGCACCCAGCAAGATCAAAAGATTGGCTGACGCCAGCACTCCGCCGACAAACGAAATAGTGCCGAAGGTATACAGTGGGTGGCGGATATATTTATACGGCCCGCTTTCAATCAGTTGGTGCGCATCGCGGGTAGCTACTGTGGGAGTGATATTGTTTCCCAGGTGAGAGAACATCCAGTACAAGAGAGGGATCATTGCAGCCATCAATCCAACGCCTGCCCAGCGCAGGCCGGTAGGCAGGTCTAGCTGTGCCCAGGCAATCAGACGGGGGTAGACCAAAAAGGCGAGCAGCCCAAGGTAAAAGGTCAACGCGCCAATCGAGCGGATATAGAGTATGATGCCCTCTTCTTTTGTCGAGATTTCATCTTTGCCGGTCAGGTTGGCTTTTCGGCGAAAATATCCCGAAATGGAAAAGGTAACCAGTAAGATCAGGCTCATTGTAAGTCGGATTTTTATTTCAGGGGTCATCAGTAATTCCTTGATATTTGTATTTGTAAAATTAATATTTAGTTATAACTAAATATTAATCAATATTAAAACAGGAAAGTATCGCTTTGTCAACCTGTATTTAACAAAGCAGGTATGAGCGACAAAGATGATTGGCACCCCAATCATCTTTGTCAGGAGAATTTGGATTATTAGGTTGGGCGGTGATTCTTTATAGAGCCGGTTTGATAGAGGCTCGGGAGGTCTTTCGGAATGATTCTCGCGGGACGGAGGACTGCTGCATTTCCACCAGGAAACCGGTAGAGAGCGAGGTGCTTTGTTCCAAGGAAGCATCGTTGGCAAAGAACATCAGTGGTTCATTAGACAATACAATAATATCGCCGGTATACAGCGTGGATTGGTGAACTCGTTGGTTATTGAGGAAAGTCCCGCCGGTGGAGTTGAGGTCTATCAGGGTGAATTCGCCGTCATTGAAATGGATTTCTGCATGATAGCGCGAGATGGTCACATCCATGATCACAATATCGTTATCCAAGCGGCGGCCTAAGCGTGTCACGCGCCCCAAAATGGGGATGATTTGTGCCCGGTAAATGAGAAACACAGAAGATGGGAAATTTTCTGGTTTATCGGGGAGAACTGAAGTTTGCTTTTGCTCTGTCATTATGGTACCTTTATTTCAATTAATAATGAGACTGGAGCGATGATAGGGGTGGATTAATTAATTTTAGGCTTTTAATGGTGGATTCATTGTAACATAATTATGACAATTTCGTACATATACTATTAACTACAAAATTGTAAGAAGAAAAAATGTAGAGGGGGTAGATGTCTCTGCTTTTACGGTGATCGAAAACGCTGCTGCCCCAATCAGTGTCCATAAACTGAGATAACGAAGAATTTCTCGGATAGATATTGTAAACTCCTTGTGTTTTCAAAAAGGGTAATCATAATTTATTCAAGGTGCAATTTACCCCCCGGTTTAACTGATTGGCTTGCATGTGCTGACAGACAGGCATTTCTGTCATATAATTTTAGCAATATGCCGATTTTAGAGCCTAATACCTTCGAATTTTTCAGCCGCAGCCCGGAACAGACCCGGCGGGTTGGCATGCGCCTGGGGGCGCTGCTTAAACCTGGCACCGTGGTATGTCTGGAGGGTGATTTGGGTGCCGGGAAAACTACCCTGGTGCAGGGCATGGCTGCCGGTTGGGGGTCTACCGACGCGGTATCCAGCCCAACCTTTGTGCTGGTCAATATTTACCGCCGCCCAGACGGGGAGAGGTTTGCCCACCTGGATGCCTACCGTCTGATGGATTCTTCTGAAGCGGAAGACCTGGACCTGGACACGTTATTGGCAGGCGGCCCGTTGGTAGTAGAATGGGCAGATAAAATTCTCGCCTCCCTGCCGGAAGAGTTTTTGCTCATCCAGTTGGGGTATATCCAGGAAGAACATCGAGAGATGAAAGTCGTCGCTACGGGCGATTATTATCAGAAATTGCTCGATAAACTGCAAGAAAATATTTACAAAGGAACATAATGCTGCTTGCGATTGATACTGCAACCCGAAAACTAGGTCTTGCTCTCTATGATGGTGTCCAGGTGCTGCACGAAGCGATCTGGCAGAGTGCCTATCGCCACACCATCGAACTCACGCCTGCAATCGATCAGGCATTAGAGCGCACTGGATGTACTATTGCAGATGTCAAAGCTGTCGCACTCACCATTGGCCCCGGCTCTTATACCGGTTTGCGCATAGGGGCGGCGGTGGCAAAAGGGTTGGCCCTTTCCCGTCGTTTGCCGCTGGTGGCAGTGCCCACGTTTGAGGTGATGACTGCAGCATTCCCCCCCGACCCCGAAATGCAGTTGGCCGTGGTGTTAGAAGCCGGGCGCAGTCGTTTGGCGGTCGGTTGGTATGAAGCAGTCAATGGGAATTGGCAAAAAGCTGCCGAACCCGATTTGCTGACCTCGATGGAATTATCCCGCAAGATCAATTCACCCACCTTGGTGTGCGGTGAACTGGATGAAGAAACCCGCTCTGTGTTAGAGCGTAAATACAAAAACGTAGAAATTGCCTCGCCCGCAGCCAGTTTACGCCGGCCGGGCTATCTGGCCGAACTGGCCTGGCAGCGCTGGCAAGCCGGGGAAGTGGATGACCCTGAAACCCTGGCACCAAATTACTTACAAACCACCGAGAATATTCCTGGATGAGATCAACCCCCACTGCGGTACACCTCCGGCCGATGGCGGCTACGGACCTTGCGCGGGTACATGCGTTGGAGAAAATGTGTTTCCCAACCCCGTGGCCGTTAAAAAGTTTCCGTTTCGAGCTGGAAGAAAATGATGTATCCTATTTGTGGGTAGCCGAACACCAACCGGGGGTAGGGCAAATGCCTGAAGTTGTTGGCATGATCGTGGTGTGGCTGTTGGTGGATGAGGTGCATATCGCCACGTTGGCGGTGGACCCAAGATACCGCAAGCAGGGCATTGCCGCCCGGCTGCTGTGTACATCATTGGTTCATTGTTTGGCCTTAGGAGCCACCTCGGCAACCTTAGAGGTGCGAGAAAGCAATATTCCTGCCCAACGCCTGTATGCCCGTTTTGGCTTTGAACAGGTGGGGCAGCGGAAAGGATATTATCAGGATAACGGTGAGGATGCTTTACTCCTTACCCTGCACCAGCTTACCGAGACGCATTTAAAGGAAGTTGGATGCAGCGTTTTATAGAACTAACAGATTATTTGTGGAGGTTGTTTTGACCAGGGAAGAGATACTTAAAAAAGTTGCACAAGACACTGCGGCATGCACCAAATGTGACTTGCAGTATTCACGAAAGCACGCAGTACCCGGCGCTGGGCCGGTGGATGCCGAGATCATGTTCATTGGCGAAGGACCTGGATTCCACGAAAACGAACAAGGTTTGCCTTTTGTGGGGGCGGCAGGCCGATTTTTAGATGAACTATTGGAAAATGTCGGCTTGAGCCGCAGCAAAGTATTTATTACCAATGTCGTAAAATGCCGCCCGCCTGGAAACCGCGATCCCCAAAGCGAAGAACTCGCTGCCTGTGATCCTTATCTGGAACGTCAGATCCAGGCGATCAATCCCAAAGTGATCGTCACATTGGGCCGTTTTTCCATGCAGAAGTTTCTACCCAATGCCAAGATCAGCCAGGCACACGGCCAGGCTGTGCGCGTGAAAGGCCGTCTGGTGGTACCCTTTTTTCACCCGGCTGCCGCCTTACACCAACCCTCTCTTCGTCCGACCGTGGAAGCAGATTTTGCCAAGCTGCCCGAATGGATTGAGAAAGCTGGCGATGTGCCAGATTATGTGGAAATGGATGAATCCGATATGGATGATTCCAAGCCCGAGCAGTTGAGCTTTTTCTAAGCTCAGAGGAATACATGACAAGCATACAAGAAACCTTAACCGAAAAACTTGAGAATAAATCCGCCAAAGTGGCTGTATTAGGTCTGGGGTATGTAGGTTTGCCGCTCGCAGTATTGTTTGCCGAAGCAGGCTACCAGGTGACTGGTATTGATCCAGATGAACGCAAGGTCAATATTTTGATGAGCGGTGTCAGCCACATCGCCGACGTGCCCACCGAGCGGGTTGCCCCCTTGGTGCAAAGCGGCATTTTCACCGCCACAACCAATTTTGATGTGCTGCAAGAGATGGATGCCATCAGCGTATGTGTGCCAACCCCGCTGCGCGATACCAAAGACCCCGACTTAACCTATATTCTCAGTGCGACTGAGGAAATCAAACGCACCCTGCACCCAGGTGTCGCAATTGTTTTAGAATCGACCACTTATCCCGGCACCACGCGTGAGTTGGTGCTGGCCGAACTGGAAAAAGATACCGACCTCAAGGTAGGCGAAGATTTCTTCCTGGCCTTTTCGCCGGAAAGGGTAGACCCGGGGCGCGAAGATTGGACCACCTACAACACCCCTAAGGTGATCGGTGGGATTACCCAGACATGCAGCGATGTGTGTGCGGCCTGGTATCGGCAGACGTTGAAAACAGTCGTGCCTGTCAGCTCCGCAGAAGTGGCCGAGATGGCAAAACTGCTGGAAAACACCTTCCGCATGGTCAACATCAGTTTCATTAATGAAATGGCGATCATTTGTAACCGCATGGGGATCAGCATTTGGGAAGTGATTGATGCCGCTTCTACCAAGCCCTTCGGTTTTATGAAATTTACTCCCGGCCCCGGAATTGGCGGGCACTGTATTGCCGTCGATCCCTTGTATCTGTCCTGGAAACTGCGCTCGCTGAATTACAACGCGGGCTTTATCGAACTTTCTTCGGAAATCAATTCCAACATGCCGGAGTATGTTGTCCAGCGTGTGCAAGATGCCATGAATGACCGCCTTGCCAAAGCCCTTAATGGCAGCAAAGTGCTCGTGCTGGGTGTTGCCTTTAAACCCAATATTGATGATATGCGCGAATCGCCTTCGTTAGAGGTAATCACCAATCTGATGGCGAAAGGTGCCGTGGTAAGCTACCACGACCCGTACATTCCGCAGGTGTCTCACCACGGTTGGGCGCTGGAGAGCGTGCTGGATTTGCTTGCCGCTGTTGCAGAAGCAGATTGTGTGGTGATTTCCACCAACCATAACAGCTATGATTATCAGGCTGTGCACGACCAGGCCAAGCTGGTCGTAGATACGCGCAACGCCATGGGGAAGATCAACTACAACCCGGATAAAGTGGAGCTGCTTTAATGTCTAAATATTTGATTGCCGGTTCGGCCGGGTTCATTGCCGGCCGAGTAGCCGAAATGCTTTTGGAAGATGGCCACAGTGTCATCGGCCTGGATAACCTCAACGATGCTTATGATGTGCGCATGAAGGAATACCGCCTGAGCCAGCTGGAGAAATTCCCGGAATTTACCTTCATCAAGCAGGACATCGCCGATAAAGATGCTATTCTGGCCTTACAGCCTCAAGTTGAAGGTGCTGCTGCGGTGATCAATTTAGCTGCCCGTGCCGGGGTGCGCCCCAGCGTGGAAAATCCCTGGATTTATGTCGATACCAACCTGATCGGTTCGCTAAATTTGCTAGAACTTTCCCGGCGATCTGGCATTCCTAAGATCGTTCTGGCTTCTACCTCTACCGTCTATGGCGAAGACCCGCCCATCCCGACCCCGGAGACGGTTGAAATTGACCGGCCGATGCAGCCGTATGCCGCCACCAAGGTGGCTTCGGAGGCGATGGCCTACGCCTACCATTATTTGTATAATCTGGATGTCACCATTGTGCGCTATTTCAACGTGTATGGCCCTGCCGGCCGCCCGGATATGGCGATGTACCGCTTCAGCAAGTGGATCATTGAGAATGAGGCGATCAAAGTATTTGGCGACGGCAACCAGACGCGCGGTTTTACCTATATCGACGACATTGCTCTCGGTACGATCCAGGCGCTTCGGCCGATGGGTTTCGAAGCCATCAACCTTGGCGGTCACGAATCGATTTCGATGAATGAATTGATTGCCCTGATTGAAGAATTGACCGGTACGCCCGCCAATATCGATTACCTGAAAATGCACAAAGCCGACTTCCAGGCCAATTTGGCGGATACCGGTAAAGCCTTTGAACTGCTCAACTGGCAGCCGCAGGTCGGGTTGCGCGAGGGTGTTGCCCGCATGATCGACTGGTACATGGAAAATCGCCAATGGGCGAAAGATATCACCACCCTGTGAGTTTTACAGGTTCCCATTTATGAAAAACAAAATCATGGAGCGCCTGAAAGCCTTCTTTCATCGTATCTTCAAAACGGAAAATATCCGCCGTATTGTGCAGAATGCCAGCTATTTGCTGAGCGCCACCGGCATCACGATGGTCATCGGGATCATTCAGGGAGCACTGGTCTTCCGTTTGATTGGTGCTACCAGCTATGGTCTCATCCAGGCGATCATGCGCTTTACCAACACGGCCAACCGCATCACCTCGTTCCGTATTAATGAGATGGTGGTCAGTTTTACCCGCCAATTTATGGAAACGGAAGAGCAGGATAAAGCCGCCGCGGTGTATAAGCTGGCCGTGATCTTGGAAACTGCTGGGGCTGTGCTCGCCTTTGCCCTCATCTGGGTGCTGGCGCCTTGGGGGGCCGACTTCTTTGGCAAACGCCCAGAGACATTCCCCTTGTGGGTCTTTTATGGCTCTTTGGTAGTGCTGAACTTCTCTTTAGAAAGCTCTGCCGGATTGCTGCAGGTCTTTAACCGTTTCCGTACCCAGGCCATATTAAATGTTTTAGACAGCGTGACCACCTTTGTGGTTGTCGTCGTTGCTTATTTCAGCGGTTGGGGCTGGGTGGAAGTTTTGGTAGCTTATTATTTGGGCAAGGTTGTGCGTGCCGCCGGCACGATGGTCGCCGGCTTTTTCACCGCCCGCCAGGAATGGGGGCGCGGTTGGTGGCGGCCTTCCATCCGTATCTTACGCCCGGACTTCAAACCGATGTTTTCCTTTGCGTTCAGCACCAATTTGAATAACACCATCAACCTGGTTTCCCGCGAGAATGAAAGCCTGTGGGTTTCGGCATTATTAGGCACGCGCGCGGCCGGGTTCTATACCCTGGCCGAAAAGATTGTCGCCATGCTCAAATTCCCGGTACTGGACCTTTCTACCACCACCTATCCCGAACTCTCCCGCGAGATTGCCCGCAAGCGCTGGGATGAGGTCAAAGATATTCTCTTGCGCAGCTCCCGGTTAGCGGCAGTCTATTTCCTGCCCTTGGTCACGCTGCTGGTCTTGTTTGGCAAGTGGGGCATGGGGTTGGTCTATGGCGCAGAAAGTCTCCCGGCCTACCCGCTGCTGATGGCATTGACCATCGGGCACACGATAGAAAATATCCTTTTCTGGAACCGTGTGGCACTGCTGGCGCTCAATCGCCCAATTTTCCCCACGGTGATCAATTTTATTGCCACGGCTGCCAAAGTAGTATTGGTGTTGGTTTATGCGCCTCAATTTGGCGAATCGGTGTTTGCCTATGTGCTTTCCGGCTATCTTATCTTTACTTCGATGATGATCGGCGGGCGGGCAATTACCGTCTTACGTCAAAAATCGGAGGCCCAGGCCAGTGAGGTGACTGCATGAAGATTGTCTGTATTGCCCCTTCTCGGATTCCATCGGTTACCGCCAACAGCATCCAGGCGATGAAAGTCTGCCAGGCGTTGGCTCAAATCGGACATGAGGTCATTTTAATTGCCCCTGGCAGCGGCCCGGAAGGCGCAACCGCAGAAGAAAAATGGGACGTGCTGGCTGACCATTACGGCCTGCATACTCGCTTTGAATGTGAATTTATCCCGCCATTTGATGGCTGGCTGCCCCGCCGCGTATTCCCCTGGCGGGCGGTGCAGCGTGCCCGTCAGTTAGGCGCAGAAGTGATCTATACCTGGCTGATCCAATCTGCTATTGGGGGCATGCTGTATAGGCTGCCGGTGGTTTTGGAAATGCACGATTTGCCCTTGGGCACCTTTGGCCCCATCTGGTATCGCCGCTTCCTCAAGATGAAAGGCCGTAAACGCCAGTTGGTGATCACCCAGGCGCTGCAAGAGGCGTTGGCAGCACAATACCGTCCACAGCTTAAACCAGCTGAAAACATGCTTGCCCCTAATGGGGTCGATCTGGAACGCTATCAGCGTATTCCGACAACTTCCCAGGCGCGCGCTATTCTTGGCTTGCCGGAAATCCCCACCGTAGCCTGTACCGGGCATTTATACGCCGGGCGAGGGGCGGAGCTGTATTTGGAATTGGCGCCCCGCATGCCGGAAGTGCATTTCGTCTGGGTCGGCGGCCGCCCGCAGCATGTGGAAGAATGGCGGCGCAAAACCGAGGAAATGGGGATCATCAATATTTCTTTTGTCGGTTTTATTCCAAATGCCATCCTGCCGATGTACCAGGCAGCGGCAGAGGTGCTGCTGATGCCGTATGGCTTGCGGATGGGCGCCAGCAGCGGCGAGAACCCGGTTGAGTTTTTCAACCCGATGAAGATGTTCGAGTACATGGCAAGCGGCCGCCCGGTGATCACCAGTGATTTACCCGTCATTTCGGAAATTTTAGGACGAGACAGCGCCGTGTTCTGCCCGCCCGAAAATTTAATCGCATGGGAAGAAGCCATTTATGCGCTCTTGGGCAACCCGCTGGAGCGCGAGCGGTTGGCAGCCAATGCCCGCAAAGATGTGCTGCCTTACACCTGGAAAGCCCGTGCCGAAAAAGCCTTTGAGGGGTGGTCGTGATCGAAAAAGCCCGACTCCTGCTTCAAAAACATCAACGCTGGCTGCCGTTTGCTCTTGGGGCGGCCGGTTTTTTACTATATGCCTATCTGTCCTGGCATATGTCTCGCCGTCTGGCAACCCTGATCCTGGATGAAAGCATGTATGTGTATAAGGGGTATTTATTTGCGGTGGGCAAATATGTGCCCTACCAGGATTATGGCCCTTCCACCAACCACATGCCGTTGGCCTTCATGATCCCCGGCATGGTGCAGTCCTGGTTTGGGCCGGGGCTGGCGACTGCGCGTGCCTTTGCTTTTTTTACCGGGCTGGTGATGCTGGCCGGTTTATGGCTGGCTTTTTACCGTTTGGGAGGCAGTTGGTGGGCGGCGGGTGTGGTGTGGTTGTACGTGCTCAGCCCATACTGGCAGGAAATTTTCAGCCAGGGGTTGACCCAGGGAATTGTAAACGCCTTCCTGGCCTGGTCGTTTGTGCTGCTGATTGGGAAGGAACGCCATACCTGGCAGTTGATCCTGGCGGTGATTTTAGGTGTGTTGGCGACCCTGACGCGTATCAATATCGCCCCGGTAGTAGCTCTGATGGTGGTCTACATCTTCTGGCAGCACGGTTGGAAAAAGGGCGGTTGGGTGATTTTGACTGGTGCACTGGTTGGGGTAGGCGTGTTAGCGCTCTTTTGGCCGGGGGTGCTTAAATTTATCTCTGGCTGGCTGCCGGAGGGTGTACTCAGTTTTGTCGAACCTTTCCGCAGCCCGTGGTCGCAGCAGCATTTACCGGATGGCTTCTCGTATTTCCCGATCAGTGGCTGGTGGGGAGACCGCACAACCTTGCAGTGGAGTGCTTTTTCGGCGGTCTATGAAACTATCAATGTCAATTTTATTCCTGTGTTGGCGGCGGCAGGCACATTGCTCTTTTGGCCGAAGAAAGAAGATTGGCCTTCCAAATACCGCATGCGCTTGAGCGTCTTTTTGTCGGTGACCTGGTGGTTGATGGCTGGGATGCACGCCTGGGTCGCCCTCAGCGGTACCAGCTGCCGCTTTTTCTGTATGTCCGGGTATTACAGCTTTTTCAATATTTTGGCGCTTCTTCTGCTCCCCGCTGCGCTGCCGTATTGGCGTAAAGAAATCCCTGTTTGGCGGCAGGGGTTAAGTTTAGGCGTGCTCTTTGCCCTGGTCACGGCAGCCCTGCATCATGCCGGGTACCGCCCGGTGCGGGTGGGGCGCCGCTGGTATCATTTCATGGATACCCCTATTCCCCGCTTTAAAAATGGTGCATTCATCGAAGGCGAAACCGGGCCGCTGCGCTCGGTGTTTGAATCCAAGCTGGGTTTAAGTTATGATTTCCTGGTAGAAAAGATTCCCGAGTACTTGTATTGGCTGCTGCCAATCGTCCTTGTACTGGTGTTGGTGCCCTGGCTGCACCGCCTGTTGAAAAAGCCGCTGAATTTAAAAGTATCGATCCCCTGGTTTGGTTTTGCTGCTTTCCTGGTGTTGGCCGTCACTTTAGCACCCACCACCGTGTTTTATAAGGACACGCCCAATCTGGTGTGCGATACCGATGTGGTGGCTACTCACGAGATTGTGGGAGCGGAATTATCCCAGATTTTGCCGGAGGGTAGCAAGATCTATTGGGATGTCACTTCCAATATGCTGCTGCTCTATTTGCCGCAGGTAGAAATATTCCCCCAGCAGTTGAACACCGGTTTTAACTACGTGCGCGATGCTGACCCCGCCGATAGTGATGAGATTTCCCGCTTTAGCTATTGGGATGATACGCTGGACGGCCAATGGAGAGTGGAAGCGGATTATATGGTTGTCTCCGGGGAACGCCTGGACAATTGGCAAGGATTGATTGATGCTGGATTATTGCAAGTGGTGGATACCACTTCATCTTACGAAGAATGCCGCCCAAGCGGCACGCGAGTGTATGTGCTGAAACGCAGCACTGAGGATTAGCGATGCAGAAAAAACAAGGTTTTCCCTGGAGTAAAGTTATCCGTTGGACAGGCACGATAGTGGCTTTTGGTTTGGTAATTTGGCTGCTCTCGCGCCAGGATTGGGGCGAGCTGTGGACGGATATTCAAAAAGTAGGTTGGTGGCGTTTTGGGGCAGCCTTTTTATTGATGATGGTCTCCCGCATTGCGATCACCCTGCGCTGGCATGCCCTGCTGCGCGGTTCTGGGGCACAGGTGCCCGTTAAGACCTCTTTCCGCATTACTTTTGCCGGGCTGTTTGCCAATAACTTTTTGCCCTCCACCATCGGGGGAGATGTGGTGCGTTTGGCCGGGGCTGTCCCCGCTGGGATCGATGGGGCATTGGCAGCCGCCTCGTTGGTGATGGACCGGTTGGTGGGGATGTCCGGGATGGCGGCTTTCTTGCCGTTTGGCCTGCCGCAGTTGTTGGCCTACCGGGCAGAGAATCTCTCTGGGAAATTGCGCACTTCTCCCTTATTTGCGTTTGCTGCTGCGCCAGAAAGTTCTCGGGTTGGCAAACTGGTCAATAAGGTGAAATCGCTGGTCAAACGTGTATGGGACTCAATTATCATCTGGGTGCGTAAACCGCAGACGCTTATTTTGCCCTTTATCTTCACTCTAATTCACATGTTGGCTTTGTTTGCCCAGTTTGGCGTCATTCTGGATGGGCTGAATGACCACCTTTCTATCTGGACGATTGGCGGTCTGTGGGCGATTGTCTATTTCGTCACCCTGGTGCCGGTTTCGATCAATGGGCTGGGCGTGCAGGAATTGACTACCACCTTTGCCTTTGCTGTCTTGGGCGGCATCACCGAGCCGCACAGCCTGACGCTGGCGCTGTTATATCGCGTGTTGATGATGGGTGCCAGCCTGCCCGGGGCATTGTTCATCGGCGGTATGTTGGAGAAGCAAGATAAAGCGGAGCAGGCGGCAGAATCGGATGAAGGGGTAGCCGGCTAACTCGCAAATGGTTCTTCCGGGATCAATTTCACCAAAGCCAGATTTGCGCTGTATGCCAATAAATCTTCCCGGGTAAAATCGGCCCCAAAGCCATCCATACGCATGATCGCCCGGATCATGCGGGGATGTTTTTTTATCCGGTATTCGATCATTTGTGTGATTTCTTCCACATCGGTGCTGATTTCTGCTCTGGCAGCGAAGCGTTTGTTTTTTACCCGCACCTGGGCTTGTGGGTTGGCGGCCAGGTTTTTCACCCAGTCTGCTTTGGTGCCAAATACCGAAGAGACAATATAGCACCCCTCGATATATTCATATTGCAGCGGGGTAGTGCGCGGCAGACCGGATTTTCGCCCGGTCGTGGTCAGCAGCAGCACAATGCGCCCGATCAGGGGTGCCAGCCCAATTTTGTAGGCGGTCATTGGGCCGCGTTTGAACTTTTTATAGGTTGATCGTTTCATTTTTCATTCACCTTGTTGATTTTAATTCACTATACATGAATTTCTCTCACTTGAATATAATTTTGTATACTTTGTTTAAACCTTGTGATCTACCGGGAATAATTTTCCAAAAGGAATCAAGATGACTTTTCAAGAAAATGTCGTGATCCTCACCGGCGCATCTACCGGAATTGGCCGGGAGCTGGCTTTGCAGTTGGCCGAGCAAGGTGCGTGGTTGGCTCTGGCAGCCCGCAATGCTGCCCAGCTCGAAGAAGTTGCAGCGGCCTGCCGCCAGCGCGGTGGGAAGGCAATCGTTGTGCTTACCGATGTTTCTGCTCCAGAGCAGGCACAGGCATTGGTCGCGGCCACCGTGCAAGCGTACGGACGTGTAGATACCCTGATCAATAATGCCGGAATTTCCATGTGGTCTTTGTTTGAGGATGTAGAGGATCTGAACATCTTTGAGGACATTATGCGGGTCAATTATTTAGGCAGCGTGTACTGCAGCTATTATGCTTTACCTTATCTCAAGCAAAGTAAAGGCAGGTTGGTGGCGGTCTCTAGTATGGCGGGCAAGGCGGGCGTGCCGACCCGCAGCGGGTACGCGGCCAGCAAACATGCTATGGTTGGCTTTTTTGACACACTGCGTATAGAGATCGCAAACGATGGTGTCAGTGTGACCATCATTTACCCTGATTTTGTCGCCTCAGAAATCCGCAGCCGGGCATACGATGGCCGGGGTAAAGCGTTAGGTGCCGACCCGATCCCGGAAGCCAATGCGATGAGCGCGGCGGAATGTGCCTGTCTGATCCTCCCGGCAGTGGAGAAGCGCAAACGCGAACTGCTCATGTCCACTCGGGGGAAATTGGGGCAGTGGGTCAAGCTGATTGCGCCCAAAGTGGTTGACACAATTGCCAGAAATGCAATTGAGAAAAGGAAATAGCCGATGGATGTGAACATCAGAAAAGCAAAGACAGCAGATATTGCGCTGCTATCTAAATTGAACCGCGAAGTGCAGCAAATCCATGCAGACGCCCACCCGGAATTTTTCAAACCGCCGGCCAATGATGATTTTGCTATCCCCTTCTTCAAAGCCTTATTCAAAGACCCCACGATTTACATGTATATCGCCGAGACCGACCAGCCGGCCGGATATATCGTGCTGCGTGCCGTTCAAATAGAGGAAAACGCCTTTATCAAAGCGCATCAGTCCCTTTATATCGATCAGATTGGGGTGCAAACCGCCTATCGCGGGATAGGCGTGGGAAAAGCCCTGATAGCCAGAGCTGAGGCATTACGGGTGGAGTTGGGCTACGATTATCTCGGTTTGGATACCTGGGGATTTAATCAGCATGCACAGGCATTTTTCAAAGCGCAAGGTTTTGAGACCTTCAACCTGCGCATGTGGAAATGGGATTAATTAAGCCCCTCATCATCTGCCAGAACGATATCAAGATTGTAGAGTAAAGCCATCGCTTCTGGCAGGGAAAAACGCGCTTTTGTGATCTTGTTGTGGGTGGGGGAGAGAGAATAATTTTTAGCGCTCACCAGGTTGGCTTCTTCCAGGGTAGTGTTGCGGAAAATGCTGCCCTGCAGGTCTGTGCCCGAAAAATCGGCTTTGCTAAAGTTAGCTTCGGAAAAGTCTACTTCGCGGGCAGTGCATTTGATTATCCGCAGGTTCTTGAGCGTCAACCCAAAAAAGCTGCCAAAATTGAGGATACATTCGTCAAAGTCCACTGAGCGGATCAGTTGGAAGGTGTCTTTTCGTCCCCAGGAGGCGTCTGTCCAGTTGATACCCAACAGCCTGCACTTTACAAATTCCACACCGCGGAAAATGCTGCCTTTCACTTTTGCCATGCTCAAGTCGCAGTTCTCAAACTTGCATTGCTGAAATCGGCAGTTCTTGAACACCGACTCGGTAAAGTTACATTCCACAAAGGTGCAGTCTTCAAAGTTTGTCCCGATCAGTTCTTCCTGGGTGTAAGTTTCTGCTTTAAAAGTTTGGCCGGTGTACTCGTCTTGGGTGAACATTTTCGCTCCTTGTGCAGTCATAATATCCAAGCTGTATTATACCTCTTGAGGCGTGGCAGCATGCTTCCCTACCAGGTATAGTAAAGATTTCCCTACCCCGGTCAAGGAACTTTCCTAATAGATGGAAGCGGTGGATATGCATACAATGGAAGTATCAGTTTTGAAATAAAAGTTTATCCACGAATTTGGAAGGAGTAAAACTTATGTTAGATTGGACGATTACTTTATTGATTATTGCTTTGATCGCTGCTTTGTTGGGCTTTGGTGGGATTGCCGGTGCAGCCGTTGGAATTGCCAAGATTGTCTTTTGGATTTTCTTAGTGCTGTGGGTGCTGTCTTTCTTGTTCAAAGGCCGCATCAACGTTTAGCAGCAGCACAAACGATCACTACTTAGCATAAAAACAAAAGCTGGGAGATTTCTCCCAGCTTTTTTATATCAGCGTTATTGTGCCTCTGTATCTTTGGGGAGCACTGCCGCCAGCACCTTATCCACCCGCTTCCCGTCCATATCGACGATCTCAAAACGTACATCTTCCCATAAGAAGATATCGCCGGTTTCGGGAATACGCCCCAATTCTGCCATCGCCAAACCGCTCAAGGTCTGGTATGGCATGGTTTCTTCAGTCAGCGGCTTCAACCCGATTAGTTCTCGTAAGGTAGTCATCGGCAGCATGCCATCCAATAGCCAACTGTGGTCTTTTCGTTCCACAATTGGCGGATCAAAGCTGGTATCGGTTTGCGGGCTGTACCCCCGCAGGGCAGAGAGTAAATTCTTCTCCGTGATCAAACCATCCACACCGCCGTATTCATTCAGCACAAATACAATCCCGATCTTGTTCTGCCGCATTCGCTGGATCGTTTCCAGGATATTGAGGCTGTCGGGGACAATGACGGGCGGACGAATGATTTCGCTCAGGTTGATTTTGCCGGTGGTCAACTGTTGGTGCAGTAGGTCGGCAGCGGTCACCACGCCCAATAAATAGTCCAGGTCGCCATGCGCAACCGGGTATCTGTCCAACTGGTGCTTTTCCAGCACGCTCAGAATGTGTGACTGGTCGTCGTCAATATCCAGCCAGATTACCTTGGGGCGCGGGGTGATCAAACTCTCGATGCGTGATTCGTCGAAGTTGAGCACCTGCTCCATCATCAGCTCTTCCCGCCGGTTAAGCACTCCCAGCATCGCACCCTGGTCGATCAGCATGCGCAAGTCCTCATCGGTCACATTTTGGTCCGATTGTGTGGAATTCCCAAACAAGCGCACCATCTGATCGGTAGACCAGCTGAGTACTTTTACTAAGGGTTTGCCAATCTTGGACAGCCACACCATCATTGGGGCTACCTTGCGAGCAAAACCTTCGGGGTCGCGGATGGCAAGCTGCTTGGGCACCAATTCGCCGATCACCAAAGATAGGTAGGTAATTAGGATTACCACTACCAGGATGCTCAGCGCATCGGAAAACTCGCCAATCACCGGCATCCAGGCGAAGAGCGGTTCCACATATTTTGCCAGAGCAGCGCCGCCAAAAGCGCCGGAGATCACCCCAACCAGGGTGATGCCTAACTGCACGGTAGACAGGAATGTGCCCGGGTTTTGAGACAGCGACAAGGCAGCCTTTGCACCCGGCATTTCCTTTTCGACTTGCTGCTGTAAACGCATTTGCTTGGCGGTCACGATGGCCATCTCAGACAGGGCAAATAGACCGTTGAGAGCAACCAACAGCAGGATCACGCCAAATTCAATAAAAAACGAACTCATCTAAAATCCTTTTTGATCTCTGTTTTAATTATCATACAGTACAACTTTTGGAGACCAAACTTAAACCAATCTATTTTACTGGATAGGGGGTCAAAACAAGGGCCGAGAACCTCAAGGAAAGTATGAGTCTCTCTGGAATTGTAGGGTTAATCGTGCTTGCTGCGGTCTTCCTGGATGAAATAAGCCAGTTCTTCGGGGAAAAGTGAGGACAGCAGGCGGGGCTGCTCGCTGGAGCGCAGGCAGCTGGCGGGTTCTTCTGCCAGTAATGCTTCTTCACCCAGGGTAATGCGTCCGTCCTCTTCCAGGTCGAGCGGGTGGAGGATGCAGTAAAAAGGCTTGAAGCGCCAGGGATGCAGTCCATTTTCATCTGCGGTTACCTGCAATGCGCATTTATAGTCTGGGCGTAAAAAGATGCAGGCGGTGCCCCCGTAATGTTCGTGGTTGGGGATAATGGTGGAGTGCACTACTTTGCCGGTGAGGGCAAAGTCATCATCTTCTTCTTGCCCGTCAAACCAGCAGGATGGGTCGGTGTGCTCCGGGTGCATGTGCGGGGCGATCAGGGCAGCATGGCTGAGAATTTCTTTGGCATGCAGCTTATCCACCCACACGCCGTAGATACAGCAGGCGGCCTTACAGTTCGGCCAATCGCAGCGCTGCAAATGGCTTTCTGTATTTAGTTTGGGGTGCAGGTGATAGCCTTGTGACATTGAGCAATTGTACCTGTATTCTGGCATTGGGGGGAGTCAAAGTAGATAGGTTTTTACGATGAATGGTCAAAAGAAGGTTTAATCGCTGAATTGCTGCTAGAAAATACCGTAATAGAAATTGATATAAATAAATCAAGTGGAACGATAGGTTTTATAGTCTACTCGCCTATGATTTACATCACTTTCCCGTTATGAAATTTTTAGGATGAGCTCCCAAATAGTTTTATCGGGGGTGGGGCCTTTGAGGTGGAAGGGGGGCAGGGGGTTGGGGGCAATTTAAAATTTGATCGCAAATTAGTTGAGGCTATTTGTAGGACGGGATTACAGGCGGCAGCCGGGAAGAACGCAAAAGATCCCGGCTGCCAACAAACTTTGGGGGTGATGGTGGTGAGAGGTTTCACTGCGTTGAGCAATGTCCCTCTCAGTTCTCTATACGGATTATTCCCGGTAGGGTTTCACGGCTTTTGGTACAGTTCCAGCAGCACCCCAGAAGTACTTTTTGGATGCACAAAGGCATACAGGGTACCGTCTTCCCGTTGGCGGGGCTGCTCGTTGATCAGGGTGATGTGATGGGCGGCAAGCCGTTCCATAACTGCCTGAATGTCGAGGACTTCCAGGCAAAGGTGATGCAAACCGCCGCCTTTTTTTTGCAAGTATCCGCCCAAACTTCCTTCGGGGTCGGTGGGCTGCACCAGTTCAATATCGCTCTCTCCTGCCGGGAGAAAAGCCACGCGTGCGTTTTCCGCTGGGACTTCTTCTACCTTAGAAACGCTCAATCCCAGGGCATCCTGCCAGAAGGGGAGCGCATCTTCCAGGTTTTCTACTAAGATGGCGATATGGTCTATTTTCATCGGGTACCTTTCATAGAATCATGCCGGGCGGTATTCGCCCCATTCCTGGCGCAGCAGGTTGCAGATTTCGCCGACCGTGATCGAATGATCCACGCACTCAATTAGCAAGGGCATCAGGTTCTCGGAGGAGTGCGCCGCAGTTTCCAGGCGGGCAAGCAGTTCGCTGACTTTAGCCGCATCGCGCTGCTGGCGTAGGACTTGCAGGCGGGCACGCGCGTTTGCTTCGATGGCGGGGTCTACTTTCAACCGCTCTAATTCGATTTCTTCCTCCATCTGGAAGGCATTTACTCCCACCACGATCTCTTCTCCGTTTTCCACAGTTTGTTGGTACCGGTAGGCGGATTCCTCAATCTCGTTTTGAATATATTGCTGCTCAATTGCTGCCATCGCCCCGCCAAGTTGGTCTATTTTTTCGATGTAGGTATAAGCTGCGGATTCGATCTCATCGGTGAGGTGTTCGATCAGGTATGATCCGGCCAGCGGGTCTACACTGTCGGCTGCGCCCGATTCGTTGGCAATGATCTGCTGGGTGCGCAGCGCAACCCGCACGGCTTTCTCGGTGGGCAGCCACAAGGCTTCATCCATGCTGTTGGTGTGCAGGGATTGTGTGCCGCCCATTACGGCAGACAGCGCTTGCAAGGCGACTCGCACCACATTATTTTCGGGCTGTTGGGCGGTGAGGGTAGAGCCTGCCGTTTGGGTGTGGAAGCGCAGCATCTGCGAGCGCGGGTTGTCGGAGCCAAAGCGCTCTTTCATGATCGTAGCCCACATGCGGCGGGCGGCCCGGAACTTGGCAACTTCTTCCAGGAAGTTGTTATGGGCATTGAAAAAGAAGGAGATTTGCGGCGCGAATTTGTCCACATCCAGTCCGGCGTCTATCGCCGCCTGTACGTAGGCAATTCCGTTGGCCAGCGTGAAAGCGACTTCCTGCACCGCCGTCGCCCCGGCCTCTCGAATATGGTAGCCGGAGACGCTGATCGTGTTCCAGTTGGGCACTGATTGCTGGCAGTACTGGAAGATGTCGGTGATCAGGCGCATGGAAGGTTTGGGCGGGAAAATGTAGGTGCCGCGGGCAATATATTCTTTGAGGATGTCGTTCTGGATCGTGCCGCGCAGTTTTTCAGGGGGCACGCCCTGTCGTTTGGCAACCGCAATGTAGAGGGCGAGCAAGACGGAAGCCGGGGCGTTGATCGTCATGCTGGTGGACACTTTGTCCAGCGGTATGCCGGTAAAAAGGGTTTCCATATCCTCAATCAAAGAAATCGAAACGCCCACTTTGCCTACCTCACCGGCGGCAATCGGGTCATCGGCGTCATACCCGATTTGGGTGGGCAGGTCGAAGGCGACAGAGAGGCCGGTTTGCCCCTGTGCCAGCAGATAGCGGTAGCGCTGGTTAGAGTCTTCGGCGCTGGCATACCCTGCGTATTGGCGCATGGTCCACAGGCGGGAGCGGTACATGGCCGGGTGAATCCCGCGGGTATAGGGGAATTCGCCGGGGAAGCCAACGCGGTCAGTATCAGCGTTTTCTAAATCTTCAGGGGTGTAGATTGGCGCTACTGGGATGCCGGAGGAGGTGTTGAAAGCAGGCTTGCGCTCCGGGTAGCGGGCGGTGTTGGGGCGGTAGGTGTTTTCTTCCCAATCTTGTTTTTTTCTATCTTTGTTCATGGTTTGCTTTCTATGTGGGTTTGTAATTTTTCTTAGTATACATCATGTGGGTTGCGTAGCGGGCATCGTTTTGTGCGTATTGTCTGCAAAATTGGTATAATAAGATGATAATTATCTTAATAAGAAAAGGAGAGATTATCTTCATGGATGGTATATCGATAAAAGCCAAACGCAATCGCTGGCGCATTTGGAGCGCCGCGGTTGCGATTTTATTAATCGGGATGGCTTGCAGCCTTGGGCAAAGCCAGAACAATGCCAATCAGCCGGTCGAGAGTACCGCTACGCTAAAAGCGGGATCTGCCGCACAAGCTGATGCGCCCACTCAGGAGGTTGCTGCACCGCAAACAGTTTCCGTTTTGCGGGTAGATGGCAGTGAAGAACAAATCCTTTACCAGATTACCAGTTATGCCGCCCTCCTGCGCCAAAAAATGGAAAGCGGCGAGTGGACAGAAGCGGAAGGCTTGATCCAACTGCTGCGTTTGTTTACCGGCGAGATCAGTCAGGCAGAAGTGCCGGGGTCAGAAATTGTGCTTGCACAAGGGGGCACCGGGATCGTGCGCTGGGCAGAAGATTATATCAATGCCGATGGCAGCAATCCTGAAGATGTTGCTGAAATGGAACGCTTGCTGGCTAAAATATTCCCTACTGCGGACATGTTGGATCAAATTAGCGTGCCTTCTGGGGAAACTGGCAGCTTATCCGCTGTTCATCTTGCCAAACCGGCCACCCAGGCCACAGAAACCAGCTGCCAGACGTTGGCCAGCCAGGGGTTCGACAGCAAATATTATGATGGCGATCACTGCTATGTGTATGATGAAGCCCAGGTGAATGGGCACAAATATCGCGTGTACTATCCCACATGGTGGCAGGGACAGGACGATAAAAAAACGATCATCGATTCTGCCTTGCTGGCTCTGGTGGACAGTGCGGCCACATTTAATGCATTTGGCACTTTTGAGGATGTCAATTTGATGGTCAGCATGCTGCCTTATCCAGATGACACGGAAACAAGCGTGACCGATGCTTTGCAATCCTTCACCCCCGCCGGTTCTGCCTGCCCGCTTACCGTTTTCCCTGATTCTGCGTCTACCGGGATGGATTATTTCAAGCAAACCATTGCCCATGAAGCTTTCCATTGTTTTCAAGATTGGAATTTCAATACCGTCCCCTATGACCCCAATGCCTGGTGGTTGGAAGGTTCGGCGGAATTTTTCAGCAATGTGGTCTATCCAAGTAATAACGCAGAGTATGGCTTTTTAGGCCAATTCGACACCGCTTCGGTGAACAGCTCTTTGCAGCAGATGGATTATGAGAATTTCATTTTCTTCCAATATGCAGCCAACCACTACACTGAAAGCGGTGTCATTGATTTGCTGAATAAATTGGGGAACGCTTCTGGCTCGGCTGCTACCCTGGCGGGTCACGATAATATGGATGCCGTTTTTCAGGAGTTTGTTGTTGCCTATATGAGCACCGGGGTGGCGGATACGGGCGGCGGTTTTATCAAGGTAGCGGTACCGAGTGTGACTCGAACCGAGACAGTAGACGAAGAAGGGGAGGAAAGTTTCACAACATCGGCCTTTGTCGCTTCACGTTATACTTTGAAATATAAGCAGGAGAAACGCTTTTTACAGACGCCATCAGCTGAAGGAACGGGTAAACATTCGGCTGCTAAATATATTTTGCGAGTAGATCCCAGCAAATGGAGTGACATTCCTCCTGAAATTCGCTCGACTTGTGATGATGATTTGCTCTATTCCCTTGTGGTCACCACGACAGATACCGGCAGCGCTTTTACCCAGAAGATCAATGTGGATGAAGTGCAGGATGCTGAATGTGATCCTTGCTTACTCGGGGTCTGGGAAGTGGATAACGACAGCTTTGAGCAGTTTATCCTGGGAATCATCGAAAACCAGGGCGGGATTCCCAATATGCCGGGCGGGGCGGAGTTGATCCTGGAGATCACCGGTTCTAACTATGTGGAATTTTTAGAAGAAGGTGACCTGACCACCCGCCGGGATGCGTACACGATTTCAATTGGAATTACCGGTTACACCACCTTTGACACGGTGATCGATTCGCAGGGTACTGCTACCTATACTGCCGATGGCGAGACAATGGAAGTGACCAATGCGGTTGATTATGTCAATTCCATCCAGGCCAGCGTGAGCGGTGTGCCAATTTCGATAAATCAAACTCCAGGTGCAAGCACCTATAACTTCTTTGGCACCACTGCTTCAGGGCCAGGGCTAGACCCCTCTGACGGGCCGCAGGAAACCTCTGGTTCGTACGTGTGCACCGAAGAGACCCTTACCTTGGATCAAGAAGCCTATGGCGAACTGCTTTTCAACCGGGTGGAG
The DNA here is from genome assembly GCA_963675375.2 of Anaerolineales bacterium. GTDB lineage: Bacteria > Chloroflexota > Anaerolineae > Anaerolineales > UBA11579 > UBA11579. Next base: position 2,314,994 of record OY776212.2, read on the forward strand.
AAAATTCTGCCTACCCCGGTGCCAACCGCCAGCCCGTGACCGTCTATCTGAATCAGTAAAATTTTTTCATCAAAACAGCCCCGTAATCTGCGGGGCTGTTTTTGTGTTTTTCTTGGCAAACCGGTTTATAGTGCAGGGAAATAGATTGTTTTTTTTTTGCCTTCTAACGGATACCTTCTGTACTCGTACTTCGCTTATACACATCCAACACACGCTCCCGGCTGAATTTCAGGTCAATGATTGGCGCAGGATAATCCAGCCCGATCTGGCAGCCTGCCTCTTTTTGCATGGCGGCATCCATTTTCCACGGGGTATGGAGATATTTATCCGGTACGTCTTTTAGCTCCGGCACCCAGCGGCGGATGTAAGTACCCTCCGGGTCAAATTTCTTGCTTTGTGTCACCGGGTTGAACACGCGGAAGTATGGGGCTGCATCTGTGCCGGTGCCTGCTACCCACTGCCATCCCCCATTGTTGGCGGCCAGGTTGCCATCTAATAGATTCTGCATGAACCAGGATTCTCCCCATTGCCAGTTGACCAGCAGGTTTTTGACCAGGAAAGAGGCGGTGATCATGCGGGCACGGTTGTGCATCCACCCGGTGGTGATCAACTGGCGCATGGCGGCGTCAATCAGCGGGTAGCCGGTATTGCCGGATTTCCAGGCTTCAAAGTCTTCAGGGTCATTGACCCAAGGAATGTCTCTGTAAGCGGGCTTGAAAGCCCTTTTTAGGGCGTAGGGGAAATGGTACAGGATCGTGTTGTAAAACTCGCGCCAGATTAGTTCATTCAGCCATTTTTCTGCCCCTGCACGCTCTTGCTTGCCCTGCGCCTGGTGTATGGCCGATTGAGCGCTTGCTACTGCTTCTTTGAAGGAGAGGATGCCCAGGTGCAGGTAAGGGGAGATTTGGGAGGTGCCATTTATATTGGGGTGGTCTCGCACTTCATCATATTGGTAAATGGGGCTAGGGGAATCGGCAGCAAACATAGATAAACGTTTCCGTGCAACCTTTTCTCCCGGCAAAAATCCGGTGCGCAGCGGGTTGTAGTGCAATGTCATGATCGGCTCTGAGGCAATATGTGCCGGGGTGGGGATGTGGTCTGGGATGGGCAGGAGGTCTGCATACGAAGGCATCGGTAAAGACAACCAGCGTTTGCTGAAGGGGGTGAATACTTTATAGGGTTCGCCATCTGCTTTTACCAGCACAGCCGGGTGGTGCAGCATCCCGCCGCCCACCAGTTCCAGCGGGAGTTCGTGGGCAATGGCCGCATCGCGCTTGATCGCGTAGGGGGTAAAGTCTTCCTGCGCAATGATCTTGTGTACCTGCTGTTCGGCGGATAGTTTCGCCAACACATGCGCTGGTTTCCCGGTGCGGATCACCAGGTAGCTGTCCAGGTTTTGTAGGTCTTTGTCCAGGCTTGCCAGATTTGCAGCCAGAAAAGCCGAACGCGAAGTGCTCAACCTTTTGCCTCTCCACAGTGCAGGGTCGATGATAAACAGGGGGATCACTTTCCCGCCCTGCGCATCTGCTTCTTTTAGCGCGGTGTGCAGGGCAAGATTATCGAACAGCCGTAAATCTCGGCGTAACCACCATATAGTGTTTGTCATGGGAGAGTCTTTTTGTGTTCTATTAATTGCGGCGGGTGCGCACCCGCAGGGCCAATAAAGCAAGCGAATACATTGCCGCGCCCAGAATCAGGCAGGCAATTACGGCTTTCAGCAGGACTTCACCATCCCAGCCGGTGTTGAGCAAGGCGCGCATTGCTTGCAGTACATAGGTGATCGGGTTGATCGTGGCGGCTGTTTTTAGCCAGCCGTCCAGCAGGTCGAGGGGTACAAAGGTGGGCGCCAGGAAGGTAAGGGGGAAGAACACAAAGCTGGCTCCTTGGGTGGCAGCGGCATTTCCGCTGCCTAAAGCGGCGGATACGGTAAAGCCGGCAAACCCGGTGCCCAATAAAATGGCTAACCCAATCAGGGCGAGCATGCCGGGGAAACCGGTAGCAGGTTCCAACCCCATTAGTAAAGCGACCAACAGCACCAGGGTGGCCTGGATGCCCAGGATCACGGCTCCGGCTAAAATAGGGCCAAACAGCAAGGTTGTGCGCCGCACCGGGGTGAGCAGCAGTTTATCAAAATAGCCGCGTTCAATATCGCGTACCATGTTTTGTGCCGCGATCCCCGCTCCCGATAGGGAGGAGCTGACAATCGAAAGCGGTAGGATAAAGCCCAGGTAACTGCCGCCCAGGTTGGGAATAAAGCCGGCCGCTTTTCCCAGGGTGGATTCATAGATCACCAGGAAGAAAAGGCTGATGCCGATAGGAGGTAGGATCGATTCCGGGGTGCGGAAAATGGTCACCAGGGTGCGCCATGTAATCAAGAGCAATTGGGAGGTGCGCGGTGGGCGTGGGTTTTGTTCTTTGGCTTTGTTTACCGAAATATTTTGTGCTGTATTTAAATGAGTCATGGTGGTTTCCTCTTTATTTTTTATTCAGGGGCATTGCTAATACTGCCTCGCGGCCGATGCGCTGTCCGGTAACTTGCAGAAAGACATCATCGAGTGTAGGCTGTGACAAGGTCAGGGAGACCGGTTCAAGTTCAGCATTCCGCAGCATATCAACGACTTTAGGGACAGCCTGAGCGGCTTGCGGCAGGTAGATGCGCACGGTGGCGCGGTCGGTTTGGGTTTGGGGGGAAAGTTTGTTGAGTTTTCCGGCTGCTTTCTGGGCTAATTCTGGCGTGGGCAGGGTAATGTTGATCGATTCTTCGCCAAAGCTGGCTTTGAGCTGTTCGGGGGAGCCTTCCACGGCAATTTCGCCGTCGTTGATGATCGCAATATTGTCAGCCAGCTCATCGGCTTCTTCCAGGTATTGGGTGGTCAGGAAGATGGTCATCCCCAGTTCGCGGTTCAGGCGGCGCACTTCGCCCCAAACATCTCGGCGGCTGGCAGGGTCTAGGCCGGTGGTTGGCTCGTCTAAAAAGAGGATGTCGGGGGCATGCACCAGAGCCAGGGCTAGGTCCAATCGCCGCTTCATACCGCCGCTGAAGGTGCCTACTCTGCGGTCGGCAGCGTCTTCCAGGCGTACAAGTTCGAGCAGTTCATTGGCTCGGTGAAGGGCATCCACCGTACGCATATTAAATAATTGTCCTTGTAATACAAGCAGCTCTTTGGGTTTCATCAACGGGTCTAGCCCAATATCTTGAAGGGCGACCCCGGAGATGCGGCGAACATCCTTTGCCTGTCGAACCACATCAAAGCCGCCGACTTGGGCGAAACCATCGGTGGGTAGGGCGAGGGTGGTGAGTATTTTTACGGTAGTGGATTTACCGGCTCCATTTGGCCCTAAAAAGCCAAAGATTTCGCCGTCATTTACCTGCAAAGAAATATCATTTACCGCAGTGATATTGTTGGAATACCGTTTTACCAGATTATTAATTGAAATTGTTCGGTTAACCATCGTATTTCCTCCAAGAAATCAGTAGTGAGTAGATCATATCAGAATGAATATATATTGTCAATATAATATGTGCAAAACATATACAATTCATAATACTAGATGATAGATAAAAATGATTTCTTACCTGGGTGAAGCGAAGTGAAATTCGCCTGACATTTGGTTTGACGAGCGTGGTTTCCTCTGGTAATCTGATATGGATAAACTTTGTCCGATCACGTTTAAAGGTTTATCGAATTATTTCCATTCCTATCAAAACACTATCATTGGAGGCGCAACATATGAACACTTCACCAGGCTCGCTTAAAGCGACCTTGCAGGGCTATTTTCGGTATCGCGGCAGGGAAGGCCAGTTTAATTTCTTGCTGCACCGGCTCACGGGTATAGGTACACTGTTATTCCTGACTCTGCACATTTTAGATACAGCCATGGTGTATTTCTATCCCTCGATTTATGAACATGCTTTAGTGTTGTACCGGCATCCCTTATTTATGCTCGGTGAAATTGCCATTGTTTTTTCAGTTATCTTCCACGGTGTTAACGGTTTACGGATTGCGTATGTGGATTTGTTCAAACCCCAAAACTGGACGATTGAAAAGCAGCGCAAAGCAGCACGCCTGACCCTGGTGATCAGCGTGGTGCTGTGGGTGGTTCCTGCCTTCATTATGGGGCGTAACCTCATCGCACATCTATAAGGAGCGGGAGATGACAACGACAACAACAACTAAAAAAGTAAAACCGAATTACGAAACTTACGCCTGGGCTTTTATGCGCTACAGCAGCCTGTTCCTGATCCCTTTGGTGTGGCTGCATGTCTTATGGCAGGATGTGATTGTGGGTGTGCACAGCATCGACAATAACTACGTATTGCAGCGCTGGAGCAATATTGGTATTCAAATCTATGACATCTGGCTGCTGGCCTTTGCCTTTGCGCATGGGATGAACGGCTTGCGTCAGGTGCTGATGGATTACATCCACAAGCCGAAAACACGCCGGGTAGTATCCATTATTCTTTTCTTTGCCTGGTTGGCAATCAGTATTATCGGGGGCATTGCAATCGTAGCCGCCGCAAAAGCCCATTTAGGATAGGAGCGCACAATAATGAATCATCATCAACATGAAGTCGTGATCGTGGGAGCCGGTGGGGCTGGCCTGATGGCCGCTTTGTATGCTTCCCGCGGGGCAGATACTGCCGTGATCAGTAAACTATATCCGATGCGCTCGCACACCGGAGCCGCCCAAGGGGGCATTGGTGCCGCCCTGGGCAACCTGGAGGACGATAAGGCTGCCTGGCACACCTATGACACCGTAAAAGGCAGCGATTACCTGGGCGACCAGGACGCGATTGAATTTATGTGCGGCGAGGCGATTAACGTGGTCTACGAGCTGGAGAATATGGGACTGCCTTTCTCCCGCACCAAAGAGGGGCGCATTGCCCAACGCAAGTTTGGCGGCCACACCAACAACGAAACCAAACAACCGGTGCTGCGGGCTGCCTATGCTGCCGACCGCACCGGACACATGATCTTGCAGACGCTTTACCAGCAGTGCATCAAAAACAAAGTGAACTTTTATGATGAATACCAGGTCTTGGATCTGGTCATGTCGGAGGATAAGGTGGCCGGGGTGGTGGCTTTAGAGCTGGCAACCGGCGAGCTGCATACCTTCCACGCCAAAGCCGTAATTTTTGCGACCGGCGGGTATGGGCGTGTCTGGGAAGTAACTTCCAATGCCTACGCCTACACCGGGGACGGGATGGCCGTGGTTGCCCGGCGGGGAATTCCCTTGCAGGATATGGAATTCTTCCAGTTTCACCCGACCGGCATCCGCAAGATGGGCATCCTGATCACCGAAGGGGTGCGCGGCGAAGGCGGTGTGCTCATCAATAATGAAGGCAAGCGCTTTATGGCCGACTATGCGCCCACGGTCAAAGATCTGGCCTCGCGCGATGTGGTCAGCCGTGCCATGTTCCTGGAAATGGAAGCCGGGCGCGGGATCAACGGGGAACATTATATGTACCTGGATGTCCGCCCCGAAACGGTCAACAAATATGCCGAGATTGACGGCCGCACTACCCCGGATGGAAAACCCTACCGGGTGACGGCGGAAGAAATTCTCAAGAAATTACCCGATATTGTCGATTTCTGCCGCACTTACCTGGGTGTCGACCCGGTCAAAGAACCGATGCCCGTGCAGCCTACCGCACATTATGCGATGGGCGGTATCCCCACCAATATGTTTGGTGAAGTGGTGGTCGACGATCACGATTCGGTCATGCCGGGGTTGTATGCCGCCGGTGAAACCGCCTGTGTCTCTGTGCATGGGGCTAACCGCTTGGGCACCAATTCTCTGTTAGATATTGTCGTGTTCGGGAAACAGGCCGGCAAAAAGGCCGCCGAGTATGCCCACGGGGTGGAGTACCCGGCATTCCCCAAAGACGCGCTGGCAGCTACCCAGGCAGAAGTCGACCGTATGAAACAAGCCAGCGGCAAAGAAAATGTAGCTGATATTGGCAATGAAATGAAAGTCTTGATGAAGCGCAAGGTCGGCGTGTTCCGCACCGAAGAAGGTATGGCCGAGGCCGTGCAAAAACTGGCCGAACTGCGCCAGCGCTACCAGGATGTGGCCGTGCGCGACCAGAGTAAAGCTTTCAATACCGATATGCTCAACGTATGGGAATTAGGCTGTCTGCTGGATTGTGCCTATGTGACTGCCAGTGGTGCCCTGGCGCGCAAAGAAAGCCGCGGCGCCCACGCACGTGAAGATTTCCCCAAACGGGATGACGAAAACTTCATGAAGCACACCCTGGCCTGGTTGAAAGAGAATCAGGTAGAGCTTGGCTATAAGCCGGTCAAGGTGACCAAATACGAACCACAAGAAAGGGTATATTAGGAGGCTATCATGCAAATTACACTACGATTGTTCCGTTATAACCCTGAAGCTGGCCGCACCAAACCCAGCTATGATGTTTTCACCATGGAGGCTGAACCGACTGAGCGTATCCTGGATTTGCTCGAAGAGATCAAAGCCCACCATGACCCCAGTCTATCCTTTCGGCGTTCGTGTGCGCACGGCGTGTGCGGCTCAGATGCGATGCGCATCAATGGCCGCAACATGCTGGCCTGCAAAGCGCTGGTGAAGGATTTGGATTCCGAAACCATCACGGTAGAACCGCTGTTAGGGCTGCGGGTGATCAAAGATTTCATTGTCGATATGGAACCTTTCCTCGACAGCTATAAGAGCATTTTGCCGTATATGGTGAACGGCGAAACCCCTGCAGACGGCAAAGAACACATCCAGACGATTGAGCAGCGCGAGCGTTTTGATAACACCACCAAATGTATCCTCTGCGCCGCCTGCACGACCTCCTGCCCGTCTTTCTGGTCGAATGACGAATATGTTGGCCCCGCTGCAATTGTCAATGCCCACCGCTTCATTTTCGACAGCCGGGACCAGGCCACCGAAGAACGCCTGGAGATTTTGAACCAGCAGTCAGGCGTGTGGCGCTGCCGCACTGCCTTTAACTGCACCGAAGCCTGCCCGCGTGACATCCATGTCACCCAGGCAATTGCCGAAGTCAAGAAAGCGATCTTAACCGGCAAGGTGGATTAACCTACCAAGTAATCCTAGAATCAAAAGTCCCCGGCTATAGCCTAATAGCCGGGGACTTTTTTGTATCTATCTCACATTCCTGTAAAAATCAAAATTTTTTCCAAATGGGTGTTGTGCTGGGTTCTGTGTACCAACAATCGTTTTCACTGCCCAAATTATCCCGCAACTATCCAAATTAGATCGGGTTAACCACTATGAGCCTGGCCAATATAGGATCAGGCTTTACTATACCGAACATAATTGGCACAAACCATACTGCATAAATGGACTTGTGCGCAATCCCTAAGTTTGAGAAGGTGTCTATGAATCAATCCTCTGAAAATCAGATTGCTATGAATGTAGCAGAGACGCAAACAGCTTTACGTAAATCCGAGCAGGCATACTGGGTGGTGCGCCAGAATCACAAAATTCAGCTGGTACCGGCAGATGGGGGAAAGATGAATGGGCATTTGGCCGAGCTGGATGGGGACATGCTTGGCTATTTACCGCCGCTAAGCGCGCAGTCTTTGGGTGATCCGGCATTTTGCCAGACCTACGGCACCCGCTGGGCGTATTACACCGGAGCGATGGCAAACGGGATCGCTTCGGAGCAGTTGGTGATTGCCTTGGGCAAAGCCGGTCTGATGGGGTCTTTTGGGGCCGCCGGGTTGGGACCCGACCGGGTAGAAAGTGCCATCCACGATATTCAAGATGCGTTGGGAGATGCACCCTATGCGTTTAACCTGATCAACAGCCCAAGCGACCCGGCAGCTGAGAATCGTTCGGCAGAATTGTACCTCAAACATCAGGTGCGCACGGTGGAGGCTTCGGCTTATGTGGATTTGACGGTGCCGCTGGTTTACTACCGGGTGGCTGGTCTGGCGCGGGATGGGGAGGGAAATATCCACGCACAAAACCGGGTGATTGCCAAATTATCCCGGCGGGAAGTGGCAAAATTATTCTTACAGCCTGCCCCGGCAGATATCCTCAACCGGCTATTGGAAGAGGGCAAGATTACCCACGCACAAGCCGAAATGGCGCAGAGAATGCCGATCGCCGATGATATTACCGTCGAGGCAGATTCGGGCGGGCACACTGATAATCGTCCGCTGGTATGCCTGATGCCGGGCATCGTTGCTTTGCGCGACGAGCTTCAAGCCCAATACCAGTACGCCACAGAGGTGCGTATCGGTGCTGGGGGCGGTATCAGTACCCCAGAGGCAGCGTTGGCTGCTTATATGATGGGGGCAGCTTACATCGTCACCGGGTCGGTCAACCAGGCGTGTGTGGAAGCAGGTACATCCGCCCATACCCGCAAACTGCTTGCCCAGGCCGGCATGGCAGATGTCGCCATGGCACCGGCTTCAGATATGTTCGAGATGGGTGTGCGGGTGCAGGTGCTCAAGCGGGGTACCTTGTTCCCCATGCGGGCACAAAAACTGTGGGAAATCTACGATACTTATCATTCTTGGGAAGAAGTGCCCCAGGCCGAACGCGAAAAGCTGGAGAAAACCATCTTCAAACGCAGTTTTGCGGAGATATGGGATGGCACGGAAGCCTTTTTTGCGCAGCGTGATCCGCGCCAGAACGAGCGGGCAGCCAAAGACCCACATCATAAAATGGCCTTGGTATTCCGCTGGTATTTGGGGTTGTCCTCACGCTGGTCGAATGGGGGAGAAGCCGGGCGTGAGATGGATTACCAGATTTGGTGCGGCCCTTCGATGGGTGCTTTCAATGATTGGGTGCGGGGCAGCCACCTGGAGCAGCCGGAAAACCGGCAGGTGGTCACGGTCGCCCAAGAGATATTGAAAGGTGCTGCTTATCTGGCACGCTTGCGCAGCCTTAATTTGATGGGTGTGCAGGTGCCTGCGCTGGCAGCGGTGTACCGTCCAATGGGTGAAGGTGTGGCCGTAACTGGATAAATATTCTTGCGTATAGCCATCTGATATTTGCATCAAGTTGCTATCATGATCGAAACTTTTGAATAAAGTGTGGTTGGTTATAAACATCCTTACCTGGAAAATTTATAAATCAAGAGGTCTTGATTCTCCTCTCACTGAAGGGGAGAGGAAAGCGAATCGCAGATTCGCAAGGTGAGGGTAAAAAAGACAAAAATAATATTTCCCTTTTATGTCTAAATGTTGGGTAGCAACTTAAGATGTTTATATAAAGACTGAATAAGTCCCCGTATATCCTCTCAATCTACGAGGATTGTTTTTGCTTCTGGGTTTTCCCTATGGGGGCTAATAACCTGTTTTTTTACCGCATACGCTTCAAACTAAGGTAAGCTCTCTAAAGCTCTGCGATCAATTTACAGCCTTATCTTTTACTCCCTGGCATCGAAAAAATCTGTTTCCGTGAATTATTTGCGGAATTTTGCTATATTTTATATTCTATGTGGGTTCTTCGCTCTCCAGAAGGATATGGGGCAAGCTAAAGAGAAACATCAGGCTTTTGTTCAGTTAAACAAAAACAGGGAACTGATTGGTTCCCTGTTACTTTTGCAGTTATTTATAATTTCTAGATCAGTCTTGGTCGGTGGGAATAATCGTGACCTTGCGGCGGGGTTCTTCGCCCACGCTCTCGGTGGTCACTTCGTCCATTTCGCGAAGCTCAATGTGGATCAGGCGGCGTTCTGCGGCCGACATGGGTTCCAACATCTGGCGGCGGCCGGTCTTGATCGCCTGGCTTGCCATGCGGCGGGCCAAACGGCGCAGGTTCTGTTCGCGGCGAGTGCGGTAGCCTTCCACATCCACGGTCAGATTGATCCCGCGTCCTACTTCTTTACCTACGATCAGGCGGGTAATGTACTGAAGCGCATCTAAAGTTTCGGCACGTTTCCCGATCAGAATGCTGAGATCGTCGCCAAGTACTTCCACCAAGATGCCCGGTTGGCCGCCTTCTTCGGAGGGTGGGGTAATTCTTGCGTCTATGGTTGCCCGGTGGATGTTCATTTTTTCAAGCAGTTCGGCAACTGTTGCCTGTGCAATCGAACGAACATTTTCCAATTCCTCATCATCAGAGTAATCGGTGCTTTCCGGTTGTGTTTCTTCTTCTCTGGAAGGGGCGGATTCTTTTTCAGCAGCGGGGGCTTCTTCGGGTTCTTCTTTCTTCTGTTCCTGCTGTTGTACTTGTTCTTCTTCCTGCGTCAGCGTCAGGCGAATGCGAACCTGGCGATTGCCAATTCCAAAAAGCCCCTTACTGCCTTCATCCAATATCTCGATATCCACGGCCTCCCGCGCAACACCTAGCTCCGCCAGGCCCTTGTCTATCGCCTCTTGAATGCTTGGGGCAATGATTTCTAAAGTGGCTCTTGATTCTGTGTTCATTCGTCCCTCATTTCATGTTTACTAGAATAACTTATTTTAGTGCATTTACAGAAATTTTCAACTTATCTATCCATTGAATTTAGAAACGCTTCTTTACAATTATAAAATGTGCCAAAAAACGCGCTGCATGCAGCGCGTTTTATTTCGTTTTTATGCGGCTTTTTTCTTTCCTTTACCAAATATGTTGGAAAGATCAATCCTACCCATCAAAATGTACTGCACCAGGCTGACCAGGTTGCTGGCAACAAAGTAGATTGCCAACCCGGCAGAATAGCTGTATGAAAGCCAGGCCATCAGCACGGGGATGTACAGGGTCATCATTTTGCCCATTGCGGCTGCCTGGTCGTTGGGGTTGGTGGAGGGCGGGGTGGTCAACTTGGATTGGAAATACGAGGTAATGAATACCAGGATTGCCAAAATCGGCACGCCGAATTCACCCAAGTTCCAAGACTGCGGCAAGATGTGGGCCAGGCCGTACCAGCGTTCTGGCTGGCTGAGGTCCATCCACAAGAACTGGCTGTTCAGGGGCAGCAGTGAAGAAACATTGGGCAAGTTGATGCTGGGAATCAGGCCGAGCAACTGCACGGGGCTGGTTGCCAGGGCTTTGGTCACTGCCCAGTATAAGCCGATGATGATCGGGAATTGCAGCAAAGTCGGCAGACAGGAACTCAACGGGTTGATCCCCATTTCCTGGTACAACTTCATCTGTTCTTCGGCAAATTTTTCGCGGTTATCTTTATATTTCTCTTGGATCTTCTTGTACTCAGGTGAGTTGGTCAGTTCCTGCTGTTTTTTGGTGCTGTCCAACTGGCTCTTGGTAAGCGGGTAGAGGGCCAACCGGATGACTACGGTAAAGATAATGATCGCCCAGCCAAAGTCATTGACGCCATGCCCCAGAAAATCGTAAATATAAAGCAGCACATTTACAAAGGGAGTAATAATAAAATCCATAGACAGTTATCCTTATTTGTTCTCAGGCATGTACTGCCAGAGCGGTTCAAGATCGGTGTTATAGGCGTAAATAATCGATTCGGCATTTAATGCGCTCACCATGATCAGGTCTTCGCCGCCGACCACGGGGGTGCCGTAAAAGTTACCTTCAAGAATTTCTTCTTTCCACAGCCGTTCACCGTCAAGATCGTACGCAGTGATCGAGCCGGCATCGGTAACCACATAGAGAGAATCGTTATACACTAAAACAGAACCGGTAATGGTTGCGTCAGACTCAACCTGTTTTTTCCATTTGGTTTCGCCAGGGTTGTCCAGGTCTAAGGCATAGATGTTTGCACTAAGGTCGGTAACATATAAGGTGTTATCCGCTCCTATTGCTGGGGAACCCCATACCCAATCGTCTGTACTGAAAGCCCATAGTTTGCTGCCGGTCGCTTTATCAAGAGCGATCACTTCGCTGTTGAACGTGCCAACATACAGGGTACCGTTGTCATCCATGGTGGGGCTGTCCACTGCGGCTGCGCCAAGGTCGTAGCTCCACACTTCACTGCCATCACGTTTGTCCACCGCATATAAATGGTGATCCATAGAGTTGATGTAGATCAGATCGCCGTCAATCACCGGGCTGGCCCAGATAGAGGCATCTGTGGTGAAGCTCCAAATTTCTTCACCATCCATATCAAGGGCGTACAAGCTGCCGTTGGAATTGGGGGCGTAAATGACATCGCCCTCAACAATAGGTGCGCCAATCCAGCGGTTCTTTGCGGAGGTGAAAAACTCTTTGTAGTTTTCGTCTTGAATATCAATCAGGTATAAGTCCTGAGTGTAGCTGCCTTCTAGGAGTTTATCTTCTTGCACCAGCACGGGGCTGTGGAAGAAAGTAGCGCCGCGGACGCCTTCTTCGGGCAGCTTTGTAATTTGTTCGCCGCCATTGGTCAGGTCGATGGCGTACACATACTGGTTGTAGGCCACGTAGGCGGTATCACCCTCAACGGTGATACCCGGCCAGCTAGAGGCGACTGCCCCGCTGCCACGGCAGCCGGCAGCGGTAAGGCTGAGGAAAATCAGCAATAAAGCGATGAGCAGGAATTTCGTTTTTTTCATAAGTTACTCTTGTGTAGTTGGTTGTTTCTCCAGGGATTTATGGTACAGGATCAAACCCGCCAGGGTTGAATGGGTTGCATCGCAAAATGCGGGTGAATGCCATCCAGCCGCCTTTGAACACGCCGTATTTATAAATAGCCTGGTACCCATAATGGGAGCAGGTGGGGTAAAAACGGCATGTGTTTTCGGGGAGTGTGCGGGAAATGGTTAACTGGTAAAAGCGAATGATTGCTAATAGGGGGAACCTGGGCAGTGTGCGCCAAGTGAGAGGCAGCTCCTTTAATGAAGGGGAGTGGTGGGTTTTATTCTCAGAATTTAACTGAATAGGTTCCAATTTCATTGCTTATCTGGCCCAACTTCTCGTCCTGGGGCGGGGCTCTCCGGCTGGAGTATTTTTGCCCTATGGAGCAGTTGTTTTAAAACTTGGCTGACTTGTGTACTCTTTTTTTCTAAGATTGGTTTGCGCGAGATCAGCACAATGTCTGTACCGGGAATTATTTGTGATAAATGGGGGGTAATCGCCGCTCGGAGTACACGCTTAGCCCGGTTGCGGGCGACTGCGTTTCCTATTGATTTTCCTGCTCCTACTCCTACGCGGATTTGACCTGTATCGTTAGGTAAGGTAATCAATACAACAAGCGGGTGGGCAAAAGCTTTGCCAAGCTGCCGCACCCGCTTAAAGTCAGAAGACTTTTTAAGGCGAAACCGTTTGTTCACAAATCACAAATCAGAACGCGGCTGGTAAAAAACCAACCTGCATCTAACTGATTATTTGCTGTTCCAATCAGTTTTCTTTACGTGGTTGTTCGCAGTTGGTGCGAGTTTGTAGCGGCCTTTGGCGCGGCGGCGCTTGAGTACATCACGACCACCGGCAGTTTTCATGCGGGCACGGAAACCGTGCACACGAACTCGACGTCTTTTCTTCGGTTGATATGTTCTCTTTGGCATATTGTCCTCTTGTGTGACTTAAAAAATAAATGCTGGCACTCATCACCTTAAGTGCCGAGCGATTATACCGTATGGGTATGTTTTGGTCAATTCTCTTTTATCTCTATATGAGCGATTCTAACATACCTTTTATAATTGACAGTATACGGATCGACTTTGTTTGTGGCTGTCTGGGGGTAACCACAAGGAATAATATTACTTGATACTGGCATTATTATCAAGGGAAAATGAGCGGGGATTATCAAAATTAACCGAATGCTAATTCAACCGTTCAGCGTAACTATTTCATCTATTTGGTTTTACTATTCATATAGGCTAAAAAATAATACCGGCTTATAGAGATTAGAATCGTTGGAATACCGACAATTCTAATTTGGTTCTATTAAGGAGACGAAATGGCAAATAAAGTAGCAATTGTTTCTGATTCTACCGCGTATCTTCCGCAGGACTGGGTTTCAAATTACAACATCAAAGTGGCTCCCTCTGTCGTCATCTGGGATGGCGATGAACTCCGTGATTGGTACGATATTAAAGCAGATGAGTTTTTCACCCGCCTGGCAAAATCAAACAGTTTACCGACTACTTCTCAGCCAACTCCGGCTTACTTTAAGGGGATCTATGAAGAGCTGCTGGAGGATGGTTATGACATTTTAGGTGTGCATATCTCGCATAAACTATCCGGCACGTTTGCCTCGGCAGAGCAGGCCCGCCAGATGTTCCCCAATGCCAATATCGAGAATATTGATACATTGTCCGTCTCGATGGGTGAGGGCTGGCCTTTGTTGATGGCGGTGAAAGCAATTGAAGCGGGGAAATCACTCCAGGAATGCAAGCAGATTGTGGAAGAAGCCAGCAGGTTTACCGATATTGTCTTGACCGTGGAAACCCTGGAATTTTTGCACCGCGGCGGCCGCATTGGCGGGGCGACCCGTTTGTTAGGCACCGCATTGAACTTTAAGCCTATTTTGGAAGTCTCCGATGGGCGCATCGAGCCTTTGGAAAGAGTGCGCACCCGCAAAAAGTCGCTCAACCGTCTGGTCGAATTGGCGATCCAGCGCGTAGGGGAGCGCAGGCCGGTGTATATGTCCACCATTCATGCCAATGCGCGTGAGGACGCTGAAATTGTATTAGAAAAGATTGCCGAAGTGCTTCCTTTAAAACACCGCGTGGTAACGGACGTTTCCCCGACAGTGGGGGTGCATACCGGCCCGGGTACGGTAGGTGTTGTGTTTATGGCCGGGTACGATTTTAAAGAATAACCAAGAAAAAGTTTGCTGCATTTATAATGAAAGGAAGCGTTTCTACACGCTTCCTTTTTTTCTGTATGGAATGGATTTCATTTATTAAATGAAATCGCCTTTATTCCAGCACAACCTCATAGAACAACGGCAGCGGCTCAACCGGCTCGCTGCTGATCTGGTGCGCTTTCAGTAATGTTTTACGCACCTCTTCCAGGGTGTCTTGTTGGTTGGCATGGATAGTAAATAACGGCTGCCCGGCTTCAATCTTATCGCCCACGTTGGTATGCACCTCAATCCCCACCGCGTGATCTACCGGCTGGCCTTTTTGCTGGCGTCCGGCGCCTAACACCACAGCGGCTTCTCCAACCATGCGGGCGTGCACCTGCTGGATATAACCGCTCTGTGGGGCAGGGGTAGTTTCGATCAATTTGGCTTTGGGCAGCTTTTCGGGGTCATCCACATAGGAAACATCGCCGCCCTGGGCAATCACCAACTCGCGGAATTTCTCCCAGGCTTTACCCGATTGGTGGGTGTTTTCGATCATTTCCCTGGCAGCTTCAATCGTATCTGCTTTTTCTGCCAGGTAGATCATATAAGCGGCTACTTCCAGGCAGTGTTCTACCAGATCGTGCGGGCCGTCGCCCTGCAGGGTTTCAATCGCTTCTCGTACTTCAATCGCATTCCCTACGGCGCAGCCTAAAGGCTGGTTCATATCCGAGATCAAGCCGGCGGCGCGCCTGCCTGCCAGGGCAGCGATATTGACCATCATCTCGGCCAGTTCGTGCGCATCTTCCACGGTGGACATGAATGCGCCTAATCCGGCTTTTACATCTAACACGATGCGCTGTGCCCCGGCGGCGATTTTTTTGCTCATGATCGAAGAAGCGATCAATGGCAGCGAAGGCACGGTGCCGGTCACATCCCGCAGGGCGTAGAGTTTGCCGTCTGCCGGGGCGAGGTCGCCGGTTTGTCCGGTAAGCACCATGCCGGTTTGTTTGAGTTGTTGTAAGAATTCGTCTTTGGATAGATCTGTGCGGAAGCCGGGGATGGATTCCATTTTGTCCAACGTGCCGCCGCTGAAGCCCAACCCGCGCCCGGACATTTTTCCCACCGGCACACCGGAAGCAACCACCAGCGGGAGCACCACCAAACTGGTTTTGTCGCCTACCCCGCCGGTGGAATGTTTATCTACCACAATATCCAGCGTCCCACTCAGGTCCAGCATTTCCCCCGAATGGGCCATTGCCAGGGTGAGGTCGGTAATCTCTTGATGGGTCATCCCTTTCAATAATACAGCCATTGCCCAGGCCGAGACCTGGTAATCAGGGATATTCCCTTGCGTATAGGCGTTGATGAATTCTTTAATATCTGCCTGGTTGTGTGCCAACCCGTCGCGCTTTTGAATAATGAAATCAACTGCTCTCATTTTCACCTCTATGTTCTCGTTAGATAATCATGAACAAGCTTATGTGATTAAGCCGAGCAAAACTCGGTTTTTTTGAACTGGATGTAGTTTCACCCAGTTGAATTTGAAAGGATAGCCTAACCATTATACTTTAGGATAAATGAGGAAATTGGGAAAAAAGAGCCGCGAATTTGAGAGTATTTTGATGAGGGCAGGTTAATTATTAAAACCTTTCACGCTATTTTATGCAATATTAAAGGAAAATTAGTGTAAAATTAACTAATCTTTAGTTTTTGAAATTTAACCTAGGACCTAATTAAAAGAATGAATTCATCAAGAGAGTTGATCCTATTAATTGAAGATGACCCCAACGATGTGCTTTTATTTGAAAAAGCCGTTGCAAACAGCCCATTCAAAGTAGATGTCGTAGTTCTAAATGACGGGGAAAAAGCGATAACTTTTTTGTCTCAAAGCCGACCTGCCAGCGATCACCCGCAACCAGATTTGGTTTTACTCGACTTAAAACTGCCTAAAAAGTCTGGGTTTGAAGTGCTAACCTGGATTAAACAACATCCCGATCTGAAGGTCACCCCGGTAGTGATTTTATCCTCTTCAAAGCAAGCACAAGATCTGGAGACAGCTTACCAGCTAGGGGCCAATTCCTATCTCGTTAAACCAACCGGTTTTTTTGAACTGAATACTTTAGTTGAGGATTTAGGGAGTTATTGGTTAGTCCATAACCAGTCTTTCAAACGATAGCCTTATATGATTGATGCCGATAGAAAATCCGATTGAGTGAAGTCTGGTTAAATTCAATAGATAGCCTGCTTCGAGATGTCAATCGTAGATTTTTTAATAATAAATGGTTGTTTTACTATATACTGCATAATAACTGGAATTAGCGATAAACAATCTTATGCAACATATTCGTATTCTTTTGGTAGAAGATAATCCCGATGACCGCCTGCTAATTAAGCGAGGTCTCAATAAAGGTCTGAGCACCCCTGAGATTATTGAAGTTCACCAAATCGATAAATTAGATAAGACCATTGAAGCCGGTTTTTTTGATATTGTAATTACCGACTATAACTTAGGGTGGACAAATGGGATTGATGTTCTCAAATCTGTAAAATCAAAATGGCCGGATTGCCCGGTAATTATGATGACTGTGATGGATACCGAAGAAATGGCGATCAACGCCATGAAGGCCGGTCTGGACAGCTATTTAGTAAAGTCATCTTCACAGTTTGCATTGATGGGGGAATATGTACGCAGCACCCTGGCACAAATGGAACAGGCAGAAGCATTGGAAGAAGCGGAATCCCGCTTCCAAGAGCTGTTTGAAACTGTCCCCGTCGGCTTGTTCCGGGTCACTCACAACGGTACCCACCTGGATGTAAATCAGACCCTGGTAGATATGTTGAATTACCCGGACAAAGAAACGCTCTTAAAAGTAAACTCTTTGGATTTGTACCAGGACCCTAACACACGCGTCGAAAATTACCGCATCATGAATCAAAAAAACGCGGTATGGGTATGGGAAGCGGTGTTGAAAAAATATGATGGCTCTTTGATTACCACTATTATTACTGCCCATGCAATCAAAGACAATAAAAATAATACCTTCTTTTATGAAGGATATATCCAGGATATCAGCGTTCAAAGAGAAGTTGAACAGGCTTTGGTCGCATCCGAAATTCTGAAAAGCACGATCATCGACAGTGTGCAAAATGGTGTTATGGTCACAGATCGTGACCTGAAAATCATGGTTTGGAATCCCTATTTGGAAGAGTTATCGGGAATCTCGGAAAACGAGATTCTCGGTAGTTCGGCAGAACAAGTATTATCAAATGTTTTGGGAGACACGGTGCAACAAGGGTTGCTCCAGGCTTTGCGCGGTTTAACGGTAACCTCTCCCGATGCTGAGTTTTACTTTCCAAAAAGTAATAAGAGCGGGTGGGTTTCTACGACCTTAGCGCCTTTGCAATCAAAGGAAGACGGTGTGGTAGGAGTGGTAGCCAACATCCAAAATATTACCGAGCGCAAACAAGCTGAAACCGAGCGCGAGACGCTGTTGAAGCGAGAACAAAAATTACATGAGATCACTCGTTCGATCAGCAATTCTTTGGGTGTAGACAATGTGATTGGTACCACCAATCATCTTGCCACAGAACTTTTTGGGGCAGATTTTTCTGCTATTATGGTCATCGATCAAAAAACCAAAGAAATGCAAAACCTGGTGTATTACAATGCCCCGGAAGATGCCCCCACCGAAACAACGCCAGGACAGGGATTGATGTGGGATGTATGTGAAAGTAAAGCGCCCATTTTATTAGATGAGTACACTACCTATAAAAATATAAGCACATATTGGGTTGAATACGGGATTAAAGCTTCGATGGTAATTCCGTTGAAATCGACCGATGTATTCTTAGGTGTGATGGGGATTTTTTCAAAGGATACGCACAAAAAATTCACGCCCAGAGACTTAAATCTGGCAATTTCAATTGGCAATCAGGCCAGCGTGGCATTACATAAAGCCATCTTATATGAAGAAACGCTCCGCCGCACCAAAGAATTATCGGCGCTATACGATTTTTCTCTGATTGCGGGTGGTATGCTGGATAGCCCTTCGGTACTCAGTCATCTGTATCAAAAGATCGAGCAACTGATCAACCCGCATAAGTTTGCCGTCTATTTATATGATGATGAAGAGGATTGTATTGAAGTTGCCCTGTCGTACTTAAACGGAGAGCATCAATTTTCCCAGGTGGGGACGATTGCTCCCACCAATACAAATATTCTTATGCATGAGGTGGTTCAGACCCATCATCCCCTCTACATCCCAGATGTTACCGCACACCAAGACCGCGCCCAGGTAGCCCAGGTGGATCGTGATGTGAAATCTCTTTATATGCTGCCATTTATCAAAGGCGAATCGCTGCTTGGCGCAATGTTCTTACAATCGCAGCAAGAGAATGATTTCCAGGCAGAAGATCAACAGTTCTTAGAATCGATTGCCGCACAGGTATCGATTGCGTTGGATAATGCCCGCTTGTACGAAGAATTAGAAGATGCCTTTGTGCAAACGGTGATCGCACTGGCAAACGCAGTGGATATTCGGGATACCTATACCCATGATCACAGCCAGCGAATTGCTGTGTTGGCTTTGAGGACCGGGAAAGAATTGGGGATGAATACAAAAGAGCTGGAAATCTTGCGCTGGAGTTCGCTGCTGCACGATATTGGTAAGATCGGCGTCCCCGACAATATTTTGCTCAAACCCGGTCGGCTGACTCCCGAAGAATACGAGATCATCAAAAAACACCCACAGTTAGGCGCTTCGATTATTGCGCCGGTCAAAAAACTGCGCGATGTCGCCCCGGTTGTTCGCGCCCACCAGGAACACTATGACGGCAGTGGATACCCGGCAGGTTTGAAAGGCGAAGATATTCCCCTGGCAGCCAGGGTGCTGACCGTGGTGGATTCCTATGTAGCCATGACAGATGACCGTGTATATCGCAAAGCGTTCTCCCATGAGTACGCCATTGGAGAATTGCAAAAGTTAGCAGGCGCACAGTTTGATCCGGTGATAGTAGAAGCATTTTTGCGTGTGTCTGAAAATGGCGGGCTGTTTGAAGAAGTTGGTCTCTAACTATTGAATTATCTGAATTAACCGGGGGAGATTGTTATAATTAAATTCCTTTCCATCTAAAAGAAGAGTTGTTTATTCCCTTTGGAGGCGCATCGATGAAATCACTGAAGTTTGTTTTCCAATTTACCCATAAATATGTTGGCGTACTTACCCTCACTGTGCTCAGTATGCTGTTGATGATCGGCGTGAAGCTGGTTTCTCCCTGGATCGTAAAAACGATGGTCTCTACGGTGACCAATCCGGGGGTAACCGCCGAAGATATGAACTCGATCACCCGTTTAGCGCTGTTGGCATTGGGCGTATATTTGTTGTCTGGGGTGTTGCAGTTTGTGCGCAGTTACATGGCTCATGTTGCCGGCTGGAGTGTGGTTGCAGATGCGCGTGCTCTGGTGTACAGCCACTTACAGCGTCTCTCCCTCCGGTTTTATGAGGATAAACAAACCGGGCAGTTGATGTCCCGCGTGGTCAATGATACCGATTTGTTGGAGCATCTGATTGCCCACGCCATCCCGGATATGATCGCCAATGTGTTGCTTCTAGGCGGGGTGATTACGGTGCTGGCAAACTTGAACTGGCAGCTTGCCCTTCTCAGTATGGTGCCGGTGCCGATGATCGTTTTAGCCATGCAGGGCTTTACCAAATACGTGCGTCCTGCTTTCCGGGCACGCCAGGCAGAACTAGGCGAATTGAATGCGGCTCTGAACGATAACCTGTCCGGGGTGCGGGAGATCAAAGCCTTTACCCGTGAAGACAGCGAAGCCAGCCGCGTGATGGACCATATCGTGCGCTACCGGGATTCTATGCTGCGCGCACTGCGCCTGATGGCGACCTTCAATCCTTTTGTGTCCTTCTCTTCCTCTTTAGGCACGATTGTCCTTATCTATTTTGGAGGGCGCTTTGTGCTGCACCAAACTTTGGCGATTGATGACCTGGTTGCCTTTTTCCTCTACCTGGAACTGCTCTACCAGCCCGTGCGTGAACTGAGCGGCGTATGGGAGAGTGTACAAACCGCGTTGGCCGGGGCGGAGCGCGTGGCCGAGTTGTTGGATGAAGCCCCAGACATTGAGGAAAAACCGGATGCTGTGGCACTACCCGGTCGGGCAAAAGGTGCCATTGAACTTAAAAATGTAAGTTTTAAATACGATATGGGGGATGCGGTGTTGGAAGATATCAATCTCAACATTGCACCCGGCAGCGTGGTTGCTTTGGTGGGGCCAACCGGGGTGGGCAAAACCACACTGGCAAACCTGATCCCGCGCTTTTATGACGTCACCGAAGGAGCCATTACGCTGGATGGCATCGACATCCGAGATTTGAAGATCAAAAGCCTGCGCGACCAGATCAGCATTGTGCTGCAGGATGTTTTCCTCTTCCACGGGACGGTGCGAGAGAATATTCTCTTTGGGCGTCAAGATGCCACCGAAGAAGAAATGTTGAAAGCCGCTAAAATTGCCAACGCCGATATGTTTATCGAGCAGCTTCCCCAGGGATACGATACATTGATTGGTGAGCGGGGGGTGAAACTATCTGGCGGGCAGAAGCAGCGTGTGGCGATTGCCAGAGCCTTGCTCAAGGATGCGCCTATCCTCATTTTAGATGAGGCCACTTCTTCGGTTGATACTGAGACAGAAGTATTGATCCAGCAGTCTCTGGAACAGCTGATCGTGGGGAAAACCGTGTTGGTGATTGCCCACCGTCTTTCTACCATTCGTAATGCCGACATGATCGTGGTGCTGGAAGGCAGCGGCGTCGTTGAAGCGGGTACGCACGATGAGTTGATGGCGATCGGTGGATTGTATAAACGCCTGAACATGGTGCAAGCCGCGTTAGCCCCTGCGTTTACCGAACGTTCAATGTCTCCTAATTAATTAAATCGTACGTGAAATTAAGCCAGCAGCATCGCATCGCCGAAGGAATAGAAACGGTATTCTTCGGCGATTGCGGTTTGATAGGCATTTAAGATGTTTTCGCGACCGGCGAAGGCGCTCACCAGCATCAATAGGGTCGAGCGCGGCAGGTGGAAGTTGGTGATCATCGCATCCACTACCTTAAATTGGTAACCCTGCAAAATATATAAGCTGGTTTGTCCTTCAAAGGGCAGGATTCGCCCGTTTTCGTCCATCTTTTGTGCGGCGCTCTCCAGGGTGCGCACGCTGGTCGTCCCCACTGCCACCACCCGGCCGCCAGCCTGCCGTGTGCGGTTGATCTGTTCGGCTGTTTCCGGGGTGAGCTGGCACCATTCCGTGTGAATGTGATGTTCTTCCACATTTTCCTCGGTGACTGGGGCAAAGGTGTCCAACCCCACGTGCAGGGTGACCTGGGCAATACCAACCCCTTGGTCTTGCAGCGCTTCTAATAGCTTCGGGGTGAAATGAAGCCCCGCTGTTGGCGCAGCTGCGGAGCCGAGCTTCTTGGCGTACACTGTTTGGTAGCGTTCCTGGTCTTCCAGTTTTTCGTGAATATAGGGCGGCAGGGGCATCTCGCCCACTTTTTGCATCATCTCCTGCAAGGGCGCACTGAATTTGAGGATTCGCCGGGGGCCGTCCAGGGCTTCAAGCACTTCCGCCTCAATCCCTTCGGGCAAGGCCAATCGTAAGCCGGGTTTTACCCGTTTCCCTCCCACCAGGGCTTCCCATGTTAAACCTTCCCGGTGGTTCAACAGCAAAATCTCTACCTTGCCGCCGGAGGGGATCTTTTTGGCGTAGATTCGGGCAGGCATTACCCGCGTGTGGTTGAGTACCAATAAATCGCCGGGCTGTAAAAAGCTGCCGATGTCGTAAAAATGGTGGTGCGAGATTTTGCCGGTTTCCCGGCCAAGCACCAATAAGCGCGAAGTATCGCGCGGTTCTAACGGTGTTTGAGCAATCCGTTCAGGGGGCAGGTGGTAATCAAATTCAGAAAGTTTCATAGTGGGTTCGCAGGTGATGGATAAAAGAGAGGAGGACCTTCTTCTATTTATTTATCAGCCGTCCGATCAGGTTGAGGCCTAATGTGAGCAGCAGAGATAAGAGTATGGAGGTTGCCAGCGGAAAAATACAGGTGAAGTTCTCGCGTTCGATGCGGATGTCGCCCGGCAGGTGGCCGATTTGGATGCCTAATTTGCCCAACAGCAAGATCACCCCGCCGCCAAAGAGCAGCAGTGCGCCCAGGGTTAACAATATTTTGGCAATCGCTTCACTATTCATCAGGGAAATTAAAATAAGCGCGGCGGCTGGTTATCCGGGTAGGGCAGTCCAAGGTGTTCGCAGGCGGTTTGGGTCGCCATGCGACCTTGAGAGGTGCGTTCTAAAAAGCCCAACTGCAACAAATACGGCTCAACCACGTCCTTGATCGTATCTTGTTCTTCGTTCACCGAGGCGGCAATCGTGTTCAAACCGACCGGGCCGCAGTTGTACTTTTCGATGATCGCCCGCAGTACCCGGCGATCCATATCGTCCAGGCCGAGAATATCGACCTCCATCAGGTTGAGAGCTTCGTTTGCCACCGGGGCGGTGATCTCGCCGCCTGCCCGCACCTGGGCGTAATCGCGCACCCGGCGCAGCAAGCGCAGCGCCACACGCGGAGTACCGCGTGCCCGGCGGGCAATTTCGCTGACCCCATCATCTTGGGCGGGCACATTGTACTGCCCGGCAGCCCGGCGCACGATGGATTCCATCGCATCTTGTTCGTAAAATTGCAGGCGATACACCGCGCCAAAACGGGCGCGTAGGGGTGCAGTCACCAAGGCCAGCCGGGTGGTTGCCCCAATCACGGTGAAGTGGGGCAGATTCAGCCGGATGTTGCGCGCTGCTGGCCCTTTGCCGATCACAATATCGAGGGCAAAATCTTCCATCGCCGGGTAGAGCACTTCTTCTACGGCTCGCCCCAAACGGTGGACTTCATCAATAAACAAAATATCGCCTTCCCGCAGGTTGGAGAGGATCGCCGCCAGGTCTCCCTGGCGTTCCACTGCCGGCCCGGCGGTGATTTTGATATTCACACCCATTTCATTGGCAAGGATGTGGGCAAAAGTGGTTTTTCCTAACCCGGGCGGCCCGTAAAATAAAACGTGATCGAGGGGTTCCTCGCGGTGTTTTGCCGCTTCAATCAGGATCGCAAGATTCTCTCTGATCTTTTCCTGCCCGATCATTTCGTTGAGATATTGGGGACGCAGACTTTGTTCTACCTGGTCTTCGTCTTGTGGGTCTGGGTTTACCAATCGGTCTTGTGAATCTGTCATAGGGAGATTATACAACATTGGCGCACATTTGTGCTACGCAGCAGGAAAATTAGCCGGGAAAATTGAGGTGGTTGCCGCTCAAAACGATCGGTTATGAGCAATTTTAGGTGAACTAGGTCAGGATTTGATAAAATGGGAAAGAATTAATCTTAGCAAACCCTTAACATAAGTGCATTCAAACTCCATTATAATGAAAATTGGATGAGTAGAAAGAGAGTATGCATATGACTGTAGGAGAACGTCTCCAAAACATCTTCACCCCTCGGCGTATCCGCGATTGGCGGGAATATCTTACCGGGTATTTATTCATTGCTCCAGCTGTAATCCTGATCTTTGTATTCGGCATTTTCCCCGTAGGCTTTGCTTTATATGTCAGTTTGCATAAGTGGCGCATCAAACGCTCCGACTATATCGGCCTGACCAACTATACCAACGCGATTGGCAATCTGGCCTATGTGCTGGCCTTCTTCATTGCTTTGGCGGCTCTGGTTGGGGTTTTTCTGGTCGTCAAGAAAATGCTGCAAACCGCACGCGAGAATGGGGATAAGCCCTGGATTTATGTGGTGCCGGGTTTGGTGAATGCTGCCGTTACCTGGGCATTCCTGCGCTGGATATGGTTCTATCTGCCCGAATTTTTAGGGATTGGTGATAAGCTGCAAGGCCTGGAGAAAACCAGGGAACTGTTCAACCAGTTGTTGGCAGAGTCCTTTGATGCGGTACGGCCGCAATTCCGGCTATTCTTTTGGCTGTTGGTCGCATCGGTTGTCATCGCCATAGCGCTGACCTATCTCAAACGCAGCCCGCGCGGTAATTTCTACATGACCCAATTTTCCCTGTTCTGGCTGGCGCTGTCCGCCGGGACAGGGTTGCTGTATTATACGTACAGCGAAGTTTTCAAAGCTTATGAAGCTGCGGTTGAAACCGGCACAGACCCCGGGATTTGGCCGCAGTTTATTTCTATTAGCGGGGGATTGGTTTTGTTTGGCATTGCCTGGTTCTTGTGGAACGGCTCTGGCAAGGAAGTCAGCAACCGCAAATTCTGGATGCGCATTTTTGCCACCTTCACGCTGTTGGTGGCCGGCTGGATTTTGGTGGGAGAGCTTCCACAGATTGTTGCCGCAGGGGACGAGGATTTGTGGGAAGGACTGAAAGTGACTGTGTTCTTTGCTCTCGGCACAGTTCCGTTCCAGCTTTCGATTTCTATGTTTCTCGCCATACTGCTGTTCCAAAAGCTGCGCGGTTCCGAATTTTTCCGCATGATGTACTTTTTGCCCTACGTGACACCATTTATCGCCAGCGCGGCGGTTTTCAAGCAGTTGTTTTCAAATCGCGAATCGGCGCCTATCAATATGGTCTTGAAAGCAATCGGCTTGCAAGCCCAAGACTGGCTGTTCGAGTCGCGCGGTATCTTCCAGATCATTGCTGAAAGCCACGATTGGAACTGGCCTGTATGGGCGGCCGGCCCCAGTCTGGCGTTGGTGGTGATTATTATTCACTCGATTTGGACCTACGTCGGCTACGACTCGGTCATCTATCTGGCCGGGTTGGGCAATATCCCCACTGAATTGAATGAGGCTGCCGAGATCGATGGCGCAAACCGCTGGGATATTTTTCGCAATATTACCTTCCCGCTTCTCTCTCCTACCACATATTTCCTCTCATTGATTGCCATTATCGGTACCTTCAAGGCTTTTGCCACCATCTGGGTTTTCCGCGAAAGCCTGGCCTTAGGAACGGTGGATACCTTTAGTGTCTCTATCTTTGTCGAATTCTTTGAAAAATTACGTTACGGTTATGCCTCTGCTCTGGCGTTTGTCTTGTTTGCCATCATATTGGTGCTGACAATCATCAACAATAGAGTGCAGGGATCGAGAGTGTTCTATGGATAACAAACGAAAATCTACGCATATTGGTGGTTTACACTGGAAAATTTTGGTCAATAAAATCTTGGTATATGTCTTCCTCATCTTAGGAGCCTTCGTATCCCTGGTGCCTTTTGTGTGGATGATCTCCACCTCGCTGAAAAGTTTGGGCGAGGCAATGACCTCCAAGTTCTTCCCTTCCGAGCTGCATTTTGAGAATTATGCAATTGCCTGGGAACGTGCCTTGTTTTCCAAGTATTTTATGAACAGTTTGAGCATTACCCTCATCACCCTGGCTGGCAGCCTGCTGTTCAGCATTTTTGCGGCATATGCCTTTGCCCGGATTGAGTTCCCCGGCCGAGAATTGATCTTTGGACTGCTGCTCAGCACCATGATGATCCCGGCGATGGTCAACATTATCCCCAATTTCCTTACCGTTACATGGTTGGGGCGCATTGGGCCGATCAAATGGATCAATAACTGGCCGGCGCTTACCGTGCCCTTTATGGGGAGTGTGTTTAATATCTTTATGTTAAGGCAGTTTTTTGCCCAGGTGCCGGATGAGTTGTACGACGCCGCCCGGATTGATGGCGGTGGGCACCTGCGCTTCTTATTCCAGATCGTGCTGCCGCTTTCCAAAGCGCCTCTTATGGTGATTTTGGTGCTTACCTTTATTGGTTCCTGGAACGCACTCGCCTGGCCGCTGTTGGTTACCAATACCCCGGACTGGCGGCCTATTTCTGTGGGCTTGATGAACTTTGTCAATGAAGCCGGGCAGGAATTTCATCTAACGATGGCGGGAGCCTTTATTACCATCATCCCGATTTTGATTTTATATTTCTTCACTCAAAAGCAATTTACCGAGAGTATTGCCCGAAGTGGTTTGAAGGGGTAATCTCTATTAAAACAATTCAAACGGATGAAAGGAGCGCTTTTAATCGAAAATTAATCTAGCTTTCGAAAATTTTAAGTTTGCTAATTTAGCTATCCTGGTAGAATAGTTGTGCAGACAAGTTCTGCAAAAAATTCACTCGTAAGTCTATTAAAGGAGAAGAATATGTCTAAACGAGTACTTTATGTGTTTGCTCTGCTCGCCCTCGTGTTGGGGTTAACCCTCACCAGCTGCGGCCCGGCAAACAACGGTGGCGAAGATATGGCCAATAATACTGAAGAAAATATGGCCAACAACACCGAAGAAAACATGCCTAACAATACAACAGAAGAAGAGATGGAAGAACCCGCCGAAGATATGGAAGAACCGGAAGAGGAACCGATGGAAGAAGAATCCATGATGGACCTCAGCGGCACAACCGTAACCTTCTGGCACGTATACGGCGAAGGCGACTCCCGCAAAGCCGTGATTGATGGCATCGTTGAAGAATTCAACGCCACCAATGAATACGGAATCACCGTGGAAGCTCTGGACCAGGGCCAATACGGCGACGTTCAGGACAAGGTCAACGCTGGCTTAACCTCTGGCGACCTGCCGAACATTGCCCAGGCTTACACCAGCTCCTTCCTGGATTGGGACACCGTTGGCGCAGTTACTGACCTCCAACCCTTCGTGGAAAGTGCAGATTACGGTCTGACCCAAGAAGAAATTGACGCCATTTACGACAGCGCCTACAACGACGGTATGACCGTTGACGGTCGCCGCCTGGCATGGCCGATGAGCCAGTCCGCCAATGTGATCACCTATAACTTCACATGGGCAGAAGAACTTGGCTTTGCTGCCGCCCCCACCAACACCGCTGAACTGAAAGAACAGCTGTGTGCCGCCGCCGCCGCCAATGCTGCTGATGACAACGCAGATAATGATGGCACCGGTGGTATGGTGTGGTATCCCTCCGCTTCTAACTACCTGTCCTTTGTGTACGCATTCGGCGGCTCCGAATTGAACGAAGCCCAGGATGCCTACGACTTCACCTCCCAGCCGTGGGTTGATGCTGCTATGTACATCAACGAACTGAAGGCTGAAGGCTGCACCTTCGAGACCGAGAGCTACCCGAACCCGGAACAGGCCAACCGCCTGGCTCTGGTTACCCTCAGCTCCACCGCTGGCCTGCCTTACTACACCGCCGCATTTGAAGATGCTGCCAATGATGACGATTGGGGCTTCCTGCCCTTCGTCGGCCCCGATGGCTCCACCGGCGCAGATGCTTTCACCCAGTCTGTTGGTGTGTTGACCGCAACCCCCGAACAGGACCTGGCTTCCTGGCTGTTCATCAAATTCCTGACCAATGCCGAGAATCAGGCTGCTTGGATTGAGGCTTCTGGCTACCTGCCGACCCAGTCCACCGTAGAACCCCTGTTGGCTGACTACATTGCTGCTGAACCCCGCTACCAGACCTCTTTGGATCTGTTATCCGCTGGCCAGGCAGAACCCCAGACCTTCACGGCTTGGGCTTCCGTCCGCAATGCGATCGATGATGCCGCTGCTCAGCTCTATGACCCGGCACTGACCGCTGACGACGTGATGGCAATCCTCACTCAGTTGAATGCTGACGCCGCTGAGTACGTTGCTGAACTTCAGTAATCACTAGTACAACTTAATACGCAAAGGCCAGCCTGAATTTAGGCTGGCCTTTTTTTGTACCAAATTTAAGTTGTGAACGAAATCGAAAAATTCATGCCGAAAGAATATCCCACCTGGAAAAAAATAACCGATCTTCAAGTTCTTCTCCCTTGAGAGAGAGGAAGGCGAATCGGAGATTCGCAAGGTGAGGGTGAATAAGAAAAGAAAAATTATATTTCGCCTATGTATGTAATAGGACTAGAAACTGGGATACCCGAAATTAACTCATTCAAGGTGGCAGCGAATTGCAGCGGGGGAACGATACAGGCATGCAACACGTTATATAAATAACTTGCGATGCTGCTTGAATAGTATTCAAGAAAAAAACTGAAATCAATCATATCTGCTTTATATCTGGTGTCAATTTGAGTGACACAAATTATTCTTGTTAAGGATTGGAGAAAAATGAAAATATTCCATGGATTCCTTTTTATCGTATTGGTCATCTTTACCGTTTCTTGTGGTGCTGCGCCTGCAACGGAATCGCTGAATGGTTCCAGTTGGACGCTAACCCAGCTGAATGGGCATACTTTATTGGCCGGTTCGCATATTGAGATCACTTTTGACGCGCACAGCTTCTCTGGATTTGGCGGCTGCAATGCCTATGGCGGCAGCTATCGGGTGCAGGGAGCGCAATTTACGGTAGCACAAGGCGTTGAAACCACAGATATGTACTGTGAGGTGCCTGAAGGTGTCACAGAGCAGGAACAGGCTTTTTATCAGGCTTTGGCAGAATCTGCTGCCTACCAGCTTGTCGGTCGGCAGTTAGAAATAATGGATCAAACCGGTGAAGTCGTCTTGCTGTTTGTGCACGATCAGAAAAGCGGGTTGATTAATCCAGATGATTTGCTCGGTACACAGTGGTCGGCAGTAAGTATGGATGGAGAACCGTTGATCGCAGATAGCCAGATCACAATCGGTTTTGTTGAGAGCGGATTGGTGCGCGGATTTGCCGGATGCCGCAATTATGAGGCAGAATACCAAACAACGGAAGATGGGCTGGCCTTCATTTCTACCAGGATGTTGGAGGAGAGCTGTGCAGATGAAGCACTATTGGTGCAGGAAGGCACGTTTACAGACCATTTCACCTGGGCGGCTGGCTTTGAACTGGTCGACGAGAACTTGATCTTGCAAACAGACCGCGGCGGAGAAGTGGTATTTGTCCCACTTGAATAAAAAATATTCCCATTTTGTTTGAATATATATAGTGCTATCAATGTAGAGTGATATTTTAAACAATATGTATAATAAAGAAAAAATAATATAGTGGGAAATGGGAAAGTTATGCGGTTTAGAAAGAATAGAAATAAAAATAATCAACGTGGTCCAAAAGAAATTATTGCAAGGTTTAGATTAAATTTCCCAGCTTGTGTTGAGCCAATACCACATGAACTGCTAGCGTTATTGGATTATCAGATAAAGTTGGAAAGGTCAGAATCAAAAACTAAATTTTATAGTGGGGAATTTAGTTTGGGAGATTATTTTTGGGAACATACTTGGCAGGCATATTTTCCAATAGAAGAAAGAGAAGTGACGCGATTTATTATTCCATTTGGAAGTGACGCTGATGGTTCGATGTATGCATTTTGGCTATACAAAAACTTACAATCAACAGAAATACCAATAATTTATCTAGGCCATTCATATGATGGAAGCAAATTGATTGCCAGTAATTGCTATGATTTTATGGCATTACTTGGTTTAGGTGTAGATTCCCTTGGTTGCTATATTGGATTCCCCGGTTGGGACAAACAAATTTCGCAAACCTCGGAGATTCAGTTGTTTAGAAAATGGTTGAAGCAGGAATTGGGAATTGGATTGCCAGATGCCCCCAATGCTTTGGTAGAGAAAGCTCACCATCAACATCCTGATTTTTCGAAATGGATGGAAGATCGGGTAGGATATGCACCACAACCTTTTTCAAAATCCCCGTTCTAGAAAATGATTATTTATGGATAAGAAAAAGACTGCCGTTTACTCAAACGGCAGTCTTTGTGTTTAGTGGATTATTTTTTACGGCAAATTGAAAATCACAATCACCGGGTCGTGGTCGGATTTGTGCATGGGTGATTCATCATCCGATAGCGAGATGGGATAATCTGCATTGGTATGGAAGATTTGCACACTTTCAATTAAGCCATCCAAAGCTGGGGTGACAAGGATGTGATCCAAGACCTGAGAAACACCTTCATAAATGTAGGTGTAGCGTTCCTCTTCTGGTAAGCGGTCGAGCACATGGGTCAGGCCGCTTTCCCGCAGGGTGGTGATCGGCAGCGAATTGTAGTACGAATTCAAATCGCCCATCACAGCTACCAACGCATTGGGGTCTTCTGCCAATATTTCTTCGACCAACAGCGCATTCCAGGCGGCCTGGGCCGTGCGTCGCGGTTCGGTGGCAGCTTCTCCACCGCTCATGCTGGTAAAGTGGTTGTTGATGGCGTAAAAGCTCAAATCTGTCCCGGTGATGGTTACCTGCACAATCAGCGGGGGACGGCTGGTAATGCCGTCTGGGGCGGGTGATTGTTCTACTGAAGTGACTTCTGCCATATCGCCGCGCACCAGGTAACCGACATCAATCCCGCGGCTGTCATCGCCTTCGATCAATACCGGGATATAGCCGTATTCGACAAGCAATTCGTGGGCAGCAATATCTTCCAGGATGTCGATATTCTCAACTTCCTGCAGCCCCACCAGGGTGGGGGCACCGGTGGCCTGAATGGTGGCGGCCACTTTGGTGATCCCAAGCTTGTACTCGGAGACGGTGGGCAGTGGGGGACTGGACGGATTGGGTTCGACAAAGTCAAACAGGTTCTCCACGTTCCAGGTCATCATGCTGAACTGCCCATCTTCCAGGGCGGGCATGCTGCTGGGTGGTGTGGATTGGGAAACGATCGTGGGGGTAGTGATCGGTTCAATCTTGTAGGTGCTGAAGGTGAAGGCCAGCGGGCCGGTCAACCCGGAAACGGTATCGCCGGTGGCTACGGCATAAGGCAGGGTTTCCCGGCTGTCGTGGGTCACAGAGCTGCCATCATCTGCTTTGATGATGATGCCGTTATCTTCGCCCTGGAATAGGCGGGTGCGGTCGTGATAGGGGAGCACAAAGGCAAATTCGCCGTAGCGGCTGGAGGGAGCGACCACGGTAGCCGGTTGGCTGACACTGACCAGCATGCCTTCCAGCGATTCATAGTAGGCATCTGATTCGGCTTTGTCCGCGGGCGGGTCAAGTTCTACCGGTGTGGGAAGCGGGTTATTGCTGCTCACTACTTGCAGGTTGCCCGCAAAGGTAACATTCAATTCGGTTTCCTGGTAATACTCTTTTACCAACCCGGTAAGGGTGACTAAATCGCCCGGTTGCACATCGGCTTGCAAATTCTCGGTGTAGATGAACAACCCGGCAGAGGTGCGTGGGTCTGTATCCGTGTTAGTTTCCTGGATCCAAAAGCCATCCAGGTCGGGGAATACGGCAGTGACGATTCCCTGGGTGGTGACCACTTCCTGGCTGTACGGCGAGCGGAAACCGCTGCCCTGAATCGCCCAAATGGGCACCGTGCCGCCAACAAAGATGTAGGTGGCATCTCCTACTACCGGTTCTTGACCGGCAGCGTTGGCTTCAACATCTTGCAGGATGAGCGAATCTACTGCGCCGGAAACCATTGCTTCGACCGATACCTCGGTGCTGCCGCCATTGCCTTCCAGGCTGTCGATTTGCCAGGTGACCGTATCGCCCTGGATCGTACCGCCGTCATTGGCGGTTACAATTTGCAGTCCGGTTGGGATTGGCATGGTGACCTGGAGATCATTCACAGTGCCAAGCGTATCGTTATAGACCGTGATGGTGATTGGGAAGGGGGTATCCGGTTCGGCAGTGGCCTGCGCGGTGGTGGTGATGCGTAATGCTTCGGGGTAGATGCGTTCAAAATCTTCCTGCAAGCGGGGGTAAAGTTGTAAATTACCGTCCAGCATTTCCATAATGCCGGTGACGCGATACTGCTGGCCGGATTCGATATCTTCGGTGGTGATGCCGGTTTCTTTATCCAGGTACAAGGTCAGCAGCTGGCCGTTCTCGTCGACCATATCCACCTCGTAGCTGTAAGAGAATTCCTCGACCCTGGCAAACGTGCCTTCTACGGTCACTAGAGTGCCGGGTAGGGTTTCTTCGCCGTTTACTGCCTCGGCAATCGTGATTGGAAGCGGATCAACCTCACCCGCGTTGGTCTCCAGGATTTCTACCTGGCTGGCAGACACCGGCACGATTTCTAAAGCATCCCGGTACAGCTGGGCACGGCCGACGACCCGCACACGATCCCCGATGGACACACGCAGTTGGCCTTGAGCGCCGGCGACATATACTTGCACCCCGCCGGTTTCATCCGCAATGTAGAATTTCACACCGCTGCCGGCGTAAAAGCCGTCGGTGTACATGGTAGCAATCCCTTCGATCACCACTTCGGTTGAGAGCAAGGTGCGGGCAGTTTCAATCGGGATAGAACCGCCGCTTACTTCTGTGATGATCGGCTCATGGAATGTGGGCAAGAACCAGTCGGCGGCCTGGGCATAAATACTGTGTACTTTGAGGGTGGTATATGTCCACGGAGCGGTCACCAAGATACTGGCAGAAGTGCTTTCAGCTAAGGCCAATTCTTCGAGTGCCCAGGTGACAGTATGCCCATCAACTGTGATGTCTCCATCAGTATCGGCGATGGTGAGTTCTTCTGGTAAGTTGACCACCACCGAGAGGTTTTCTAAGGGTTGGTGGGTGCGGTTGTCTAACTGCAAGACATAGGAGAAGGATTCGCCGGGGGATACGGATTGGGGGACATCAATAATTAAGGCCAATTCGCCTTCTAAAGCCGGGGTGAGCGGGCTGCCGCTGTTTTGCGGGCTGGGCTGTGGGTTGAGGGCAAAATCTGCCAAATTATTATCTGTATCTGTGCCGTTACCCTCTTCGCCGCCGGGCTGTCGTTCCAGGGAAACCCCTTTGTCCATTTCGGGGGCGCTGGATGTTTCAATCGTGCTGGCAGCTGCATCGCCCCAGCCGATCTGGTCAACCACCTGCCGGTCTAAGTCTTTGAGGATTAAGCCGCCGCGGTTGGGCACCATGGTGAAAGCGGCAGTTGTATCGGCAACCAGGCCAAAATCTTCGCCTTCCTGGCCGATGAGGAAATGCCCGTGAGGGGGCACTAATGTGCTTTCCAGCCATTGGGTGACCAGGGCTTCTTCGTCGCCTTCTTTCAGCTGGTACCAAAGGGCATAGCCTTTCAGATCAATTGCCAGGTTGGTGGGGTTATACAGCTCGACATAGTCGTAGATGTTGCTGGTTGCACTGGCAGCCAACACTTCGCCGATCACCAGATGATTGGCGGTATCCGCCGAATCGGTGGGGATGGGCAGCGTTGGTTCTGGGGTGGCGGTAGGGGCAGCAGGGCCACATGCGCTGAGCGTGAAAATGAGAAGAATAAGCAGGGTGAAAATCGCAGTTTTTTTCATGGAATCATCTTTCGTTTTTAGGTTGGTCTATGCGGTTGAGTATACCAGAGGAAAAGCCAGTGACCGGTCAAGCAGATGGGAAAATCAGTTGTCCCAGCAATTTTGCGCCCAGGCATCCAGTTCCCAATTCTTGCGCATAAAACTGAAGCCGTATTGGTTGGCTTCGGGGCAGAATTCGTCGGTTGCCAGCTCGTATTCGATACCAAAGATGGCCTTACCTGCCTCTGTGAAGGGGAAAAGCATGATGCACTCATCGTAGGAAAAACATTCTTCGTTCACGGCAAAATCAAATCCGGATACCAGATCGACGATTTGGTCTAGATCGTTTTTAAGCCCGATGGCTAAACCTAAGGCGTGCGCTTCTTCTGCCAGCCTGCGGTTATAGATCAACTGCTGGCTGGACATCAGTTCAAAGCCAGTATCATTCGCATAGCCGTTAACATTGTCCGGGTCAACCCCATCACAACCTTTTTGGGCAGCCAATTCCAGGCGGGCGGTCATAATAGGCATGAGGACATCCAGCTGGCGAATATCCAGCCAGTTTTCGCCCGGCCAACCCTCCAGGGGCGCACCTATCACGCCGGCGGGGAAATCGCCCGCATCTGGTCGCCAATCTTCCCACGAACCCGCCGAGAAGTAGCAGATCACTTTTACATCCCGCTGGTGCAGCTGGGCAATGTCTGCCGCAGAAGTCTCAAACAGATCGAGGTTGTAGATATCCACCGGGAGGGTAAGGTCTATTTCCCCCTGATACTGAATATGCCAGGTGCTGCCGGGTTCGGGCTGCCACCATGTGCCTGCTGCCGGGGTGTGGGTGGCGCAGGTCGTGCCGCACCCTCCGGGGCATTCGTCCGGGCAAAAATAGGCTTCATTTTCGGCGCAGGGCGGCGGAGTGCATAAGGGCTGTGGTGTAGCGGTGGTGAGATAGGGCGTAAACGTGGCGATGTTTTCTACTGCGGGAGATATAAGCGTGCGGGTGGCTGTGGGTGAGGTGGGGGTAGGGATAGTGCAAGCGGCAAGGAGGAGGAGCAAGGGGAGGAACAAAAGACGGATTTTTCTTGGTGTGGTCATGGTTTCATTTTAAGTGTTCTTAATCTACGCTGTCAATTTACACTGGTAAAATGATACCCCCGAATTGGGAAATACTTTAAAAATGAATACTAGGAGGCACTGTGTTCCAAGATTTTAATCAGGCTGATAAGTTTGTGAAGGACCAAGGAATTACCGCAATTGACCTCAAGTACTGCGATTTGTTGGGAAGGTGGCACCATATCACCTTACCTACCAGCCAGTTCTCTGCCCAGCGCATGACGCGGGGTATTGGGATAGATGGCTCATCGGTGGGGCTAAAGAGTGTCAAGTCCGGGGACATGGTGATCGTACCTGATTACAGCACCGGTTTTGTAGACCCGTTTTGGGATACGCCGGTGTTGAGTTTTATCTGCACAATTTTAGCGGCAGATACGCGGGAGACTTTTGAAAATGACCCGCGCAATATTGCCCGCAATGCGGAAACCTATTTGCGAGAAAACAAGATTGCGGGCAGCAGCATGTGGGGGCCGGAGTTTGAATTCTATGTTTTTGACCGGGTGGTCTACGAAAACCAGATGCACCGGGCGGGGTATGAGCTGTTTTCCAGCGAGGCAGATTGGTCTTATACCGGGGAAACCAGAGGGGCGACCATCCCGAAGCATGAAGGCTACCATGTGGCACCACCCAAAGACCGCTACCACAACATGCGCAACGAGATCACCTTTATCTTGGAGAAAATTGGCATCCCGGTGAAATACCACCATCACGAAGTGGGCAGCGCAGGACAAATGGAAATTGAGACGCCGCTAATGGGCCTGGTTGAGGCTGGGGACGCCATCCTGGCGATTAAATATGTGACCAAGATGGCCGCCCAAAGCCTGGGAAAAGCCGCCACCTTTATGCCCAAGCCGCTGTATGGGGAGGCGGGTAACGGGATGCACTTCCATCAAAAGTTGGTGGATGGGGACGAAAACTTGTTTTATGATGCGGACGGGTATGCCTGCCTGAGTAAAACAGCCCAATACTACATCGGCGGGCTGCTGCACCACGGCCCGGCAGTACTGGCGTTCACCAATCCCAGCACAAATTCCTACCGGCGGCTGGTGCCCGGGTACGAAGCGCCAGTGAATGCCTTTTACTCGCTGGGCAACCGCAGTGCTGCGATCCGTATCCCTAAATATGCTTTAGAGCCGCAGTCGGTGCGTATGGAGTTTAGGCCGCCCGATGCAACCTGCAACCCGTATCTGGCGCTGGCATCTATGCTGATGGCGGGGATTGACGGGATCAAGAATCAGATGGACCCGACCGAATTGGGTTTTGGCCCGATTGATGCCGATATTTTCTCCTGGTCGGAGAAGGAGCGCGCCAAAATTAAGCCGCTGCCAACCACGCTGGACGGGGCGATGCAGGCGTTGGAAGACGACCACGACTTTTTGCTGGCCGGAGAAGTGTTTAGCGAGGAATTGATCCAGACCTGGATTGAATTTAAGCGCAATGGGGAAGCCAATGACGTGCGCCAACGACCGCACCCCTACGAAATGAGCCTGTATTTTGATGTTTAGCTGAGTTGGGCAATCAGTTCTTTAACCTGGTCACAATGCCCGGCTTCATGGTGTGCCATGCGCCGGGCTTGTGAGAAGATGGTGTGCAGCCGGTTGCCGATCTTTGCATTCCGATCCCAGTCTTTGGGAAGCATTTTTCCAAGCGTGTCGAGCAGCAATTGACGGTCGATACTAAATTTCCGAATCATTTGCGAGCAGGTCAGGGTTTGGTAACGGGCAACTTTTTGCCATTTGCGAGGGTGGATATTTTCCAGTGTGGGCGTGTCGATCACTAACATGGCGTAGATTGAATCGCCCCATACTTCCGCACAGGCGAGAAGGTGTGCCAGATTTTGGGCAACCGACCAACCGCCATCGGGGGCTTTCTTGCGCAAAAAATCTTCTTGATGGGTTTCGACCATCGTTTGAAAACATAGCTGCGTTTCTGATAAGGTTTCTAAGATTTGTGCAATCTCAGCTGGATTAGAATGTGTAACTGGCATGGTGCGCTCCGGGGGGTAAACGAGGGTATTGATGCGTTGTTTGTCTGATTGGATCGGTAAAGGGGCAGCGTAATTGAAATGGAGATACTGTCTCCATTATTATATATCTTCACATTTAGACAAAGAGGGAAAAAATAAATTTTGCTTTTTTTACCCTTACCTTGCGAATCGTAGATTCGCTTTCCTCTCCCTCAAAGGGAGATGAGAATCAAGATTTGTTGATTTTTTTAATTTTCTAGGTGAGGGTGTCTTTACGACCCAAACCTCATTAAAGGGTCTATTCTAGTAGCAATTTGAGTTGTATAGGAAATAATTTATTATTCTTGCTGCCTGTACAACCATCGCATGGCATGTCCAACATAGTACCGCTCATTATTTCTACCTAGATTTCTTGAATTTTCCAATATGTGTATACGATGCTCAAATTTCTTTAGGTTGCCAGGCTTCTGAGTGGATTTCACCCTGTGTTGGCAAGGGTAAATCAGGCAAGCAATGGTATACTAAACGCTTAAGTGCGCATCCGCACAGAATGCTTAGAATGAGGATAAAAACATGCCTGAAGAAAAAATTACCCGAGAAGTATTTGACAAAATCGTTGAACTGGCAGCCTTAGAAATGGCGGAGGAGGAGGCGGAATATATCCGCCAACAGTTGAATTCCCAGTTGACCGCAATTTCTGAACTTGAAGCCGTCCCATTGGAAGAAGGTACCCTCCCGGCAGCACACGGTGTACCTTATACTGCGGATAACAGCGCGCCGATGCGCCAGG
Source organism: Anaerolineales bacterium (assembly GCA_963675375.2). Classification (GTDB taxonomy): domain Bacteria; phylum Chloroflexota; class Anaerolineae; order Anaerolineales; family UBA11579; genus UBA11579. Next base: position 2,352,656 of record OY776212.2, read on the forward strand.
ATGTGCATAAACCTTTCGAAAATACCCAAGATATTTTGGATGAAGCACCTGAATTTGACGACGGCTATATTATTACCCCCGATATCCCCCATGAAGATTTAGGTGAATGATGATGGAACTTTGTGACCTTTCTGCATACGAATTAGCGGCATTGATCCGCACTAAAGAAGTCTCGGCGGTAGAAGCGCTTGAATCTGCGCTTGGCCGCATTGACGCGGTGGATGGCCGCCCCGGGCAGTTGGACGCCGGGGAGATCACCGCCGAAGATAAAAAGAAAGTCCACGCGTTCATTACCGTTACGGAAGAACGCGCCCGCGCGCAGGCGGAAGCAGTGGACAAGAAAATTGCCGAGGGTGAGATTCCCGGCCCGTTAGCCGGGGTGCCTTACACGGCAAAAGACATTTTTAACGTCAAAGATACGTTATCTACCGCAGGCTCGAAGATCCTGCGCAGCTACAAATCTCCGTATACGGCCACACCCGTGGCGCGCATGGATGCGGCAGGTGGGGTCATGTTGGGTAAAGTGAACTTAGATGAATTTACCCACGGCTCATCTTCCGAGTCCTCGGCCTACCAGCCGGCCCCGCGTAACCCGTGGGATACTAGCATGGTACCGGGCGGCTCCTCCGGGGGCAGCACGGCGGCAGTGGCCGCCGGGATGGGGCAGCTTTCGATCGGCACGGATACAGGCGGTTCTATCCGCCAACCCGCTGCTTTTTGCGGCGTGGTGGGACTAAAACCCACTTATGGACGGGTTTCCCGCTATGGGCTGATCGCTTTCGGCTCTTCACTGGACTGCCCTGGGCCGGTAGCGCGCAATGTGCGCGATGCGGCCATGATGCTGAATGTGATCGCCGGGCGTGACCCGCGTGATTCAACCGCGGCAACCATTCCGGTGCCGGATTACACCGCCACCCTGGAAGAAGGCGTGAAAGGCATGCGGATTGGCCTCAGCCCGGATTTCTTCAAAATTCAATATTACGACCATACGCGCGGCGAGATGCTGGAAGAAGAAATTTCGGCAGAGATCAAGAACGCGGTGGAACAGGCCGCCGACCGGCTCTCCGACATGGGCGCCCGCATTGTGGAAAATGTGCCCATGCCGCACACCAAATACGGCATCCCGACCTATTTTGTGATCTCCCGTGTGGAAGTGTCTTCCAACCTGCACCGTTTTGATGGGGTGAAGTATGGGTATCGCACCGATGTACCGGTAGACGACTTGCGGGAACTGTACCGCCGCACACGGGCAGAGGGTTTTGGCCCGCAGCCCAAACTGCGTATTTTGATGGGCATGTATGTGAGTGCGGCCCAATACAGCGAGCAGTATTACCAACGGGCGTTGAAAGTGCGCTCGTTGATCCGCGGCGACTTTGAGACCATCTATGACCCGGACGGTGACTACCGCCTGGATGCACTGCTGACCCCGGCAACCCCTACCCCGGCCTTTGGCTTTGGGGATGTGTACGGCGACACCGTGTTGATGCAGTATGCCGACCAATTCACGGTAACTGCCAACCATGCCGGGATTCCCGGCCTGTCGATGATGGGCGGTTTGAGCAGCGAAAGAGTGCCGTTGGGTATCCAGCTGTTAGGGCCGGATTACACCGAAGCAAACCTGCTGCGCATTGGGCGGGCGTTTGAGGCGGCAACTGAAGATGCTGCCTGGCGGAAAGAAAAACCGCAAGTGCTGCGGGATTTATAGGCAGCGAGGATAAATGACATGGCTGATTATGAAGCAGTAATAGGACTTGAAACACACATACAACTGAACACCAAAACCAAGATCTTTTGCGGCTGTAAGGCCGATTCTTGGGGTGATGGACCAAACGAAAACATTTGCCCGGTATGCAGCGGCTTGCCCGGTGTGCTGCCGGTATTGAACAAGGCGGTGGTGGAAAAGGCGGTTTTGCTGGCAACAGCAATGAATTCCGAAATCCAGACGATTTCTTACTTTGACCGGAAAAACTACTTTTACCCCGACCTGCCCAAGGGCTACCAGATTACCCAGAACGACCAGCCGATTGCGCTGGGCGGCTATATGGATGTGCCGATGGGCGATTACACCCGCCGGGTGGAGATCACCAAGCTGCACATGGAAGAGGACGCCGGCAAGACGGTGCATGACATTGAGCGGCGGATGATCGACTTTAACCGCTGCGGGGTGCCGCTGATCGAGATGGTAACCGGCCCCAACCTGCACAGCGCCGATGAAGTAGCTGCTTACCTGCTGCGCTTGCGGCAGCTGCTGCGCTGGCTGAATGTGTCGGAAGCGAACATGGAACGCGGCCACCTGCGGGTGGACGCAAATGTCTCGATCCGCTTGCAGGGCGAGACAATATTGAATGAAAAGACCGAGATCAAGAACGTGAACTCGATTGAATCGGTGCGTTCCGCCGTGGAGATGGAGATCAAACGGCAGATCAAGGAAGTAGAAGCCGGCGGCACAATTTCGCCCTGGACGCTGGACTGGGATGAAGACAGCCAGACTTTGAGCAAGATGCGCTCGAAAGAGACGATGGCGGACTACCGCTACTTTAAGGAACCGGATTTGCTGCAAGTTAATCTGGACGATGCCTGGAAAGCCGAAATTCTGGCCGATTTCCCCGAACTGCCGATTGAACGACAGGAACGGTTTGTGGTGGCTTATGGCCTGCCGCAGTATGATGCGGAGATTTTAACCAGCGAGCGCAGTTTATCTGAATATTTTGAAGCCGCGGTAGTGGCTTACGGCAGCGACCCCAAGCGGGTGTCCAACTGGATGATGAATGACGTGATGCGCATGCTCAACGACCAGGGATTAGAGGCTGGCGATTTGAAAATTGCCCCCGAACACCTGGCTGAGATCATCAAGCTGGTGGACGCCAATACGGTGAACACTTCTACCGGCAAAGCTCTGCTGGAGAAAGTGCAGGAAACCGGCAAAGCCCCCGCTGAGATCGTGGAAGCGGAAGGGCTGGCCCAGGTGAGCGACAGCGGCGCGCTGCGTGAAGTGGCTGCCAAGATCATTGCCGCCAACCCGGATTCGGTGGAGAAGTTCCGCGGCGGGAAGGACAGCCTGATCGGGTGGTTCGTGGGGCAGGTGATGCGCGAGACACAGGGCAAAGCCGACCCGAACCTGACGCGGGAAGTGCTGTTGGAATTGTTAAAAGCGGATTAAGTTTGCCCAAACTAACTTCGGCTTTTAGAAAAAGTATGATATAAATAGGCTATCTTAAAAAAAGGAGGCACATTTCTGTATGAAAAACTTGAAAGCGCTTGTGATTTGTATGGATGAAGTGTGCCTGTTGGCAGCTGTGTAGCTGTAGTAACTTTTTGCTATGACTATCTGGCCGTGGGCACACCCCACGGCCTTTTTCTTTAATTTTTCTAAGGAGGTGTCTGATGGTTGAGAGAGAAAATAGGGTCCTTGTAATTGCAGTAAGTCAAAGTAATGAAAAACAGCACCCCTGGCGGTGCACAGAATAAACACACGAAACAAAATAGGATTTAAAACGAACGATGTCTAACGAACAAGACTATAGAAAAAAAATGGAAAAGCATCATCGCACACAGCAGCTGAGGAAAACGAAGCGGAAAATGCGCCCCAATACAGCTTCTCGTAAACCCCGGCAGCGTGATTGGGAGCATATGTCCGATGATGAATGGGATGCGCCTGGATTTTACGAAGATGAACGCGTCATGCCGCTCGGCACGACCGGAAACCGTAAAGTGGTGGAAGGCATGGCACGGGCAGCTGTTGGTGAGAAAAAAGGTGAAGAAACACCCGAACTGACGGACATTCCCGATGACCTGGCAAAAGGCCAGGTTGTGGAAGTGACTGCCGGGCAGTGTGTGGTCTCGGTGGACGGCCGCTTGCAAGATTGTGTGGTGCGCGGCAATCTGTTGAGCAAAGAGACCATTTACAGCAATCTGGTGACTGTGGGGGACTGGGTGCTGGTCGAGGAAGTGGAGGGGGAACTGTGGACGGTGGTAGAAGTATTACCGCGCAGCAGCAAGCTGGCCCGCCCGCAAAAGCGGAAAGGCGGCAGTTACCATCAATTGGTGGCAGCCAATATCGACCGCTTATTGGTTGTGGTTTCCTGGCGTAAACCAAACATCTGGCCGGAATTGATCGACCGCTATTTGATCGCTGCCCAGCGCAACCAACTGCAAGCCGTGATCTGTGTGAATAAGATCGACCTGGTGGAAGACCACGAGGAATTGGAAACCACGCTGGAACCTTACCGGCAGGCCGGGTATGAAGTCTTTATGACCAGCGCGGCCAGTGGGGCGGGTATCTCTCATCTGCATGAACTACTGGTGGGACAGACCACTGTGCTGGCGGGCATGTCTGGTGTGGGGAAGTCGTCGCTGCTTTCCGCGGTGCAGCCTGGGTTATCCTTGCGGGCATTAACCGTAGGGGAACGTGGATTGAACCGGGACCAGGGGCGGCATACCACCACGATGGCTACCATGTACCCGCTTGCAGAAGGGGGCGCAGTGATCGACACACCCGGTATCCGCCAGTTTGGCCTGGCTTTTTTGGAGCCGCGCGAGCTGGGCACCTACTACCCGGAATTTGTACCATTGATCGGGCAGTGTGCCTTTTCGGACTGCACCCACGCGCACGAGCCGGATTGTGCCGTGCAGAAAGGTGTGGAAACCGGGGTTGTATCCCAAATGCGCTATGAGAATTACCTGAAGATTTTAGAAGCCTTATAAAACGTAGGAAAAGCTTTTGCAAAAAGCCCGGTTCATGTTTTTCATGGCCGGGTTTTTTATTTGATCGAATGAAGTTCGATTACTTAAATATGAGTGGCACAAGCCACTCATATTTAATTTAATGACTGTGACATTTGTACCCCCCATATATGGGGAAAAATGGAGTAACAAGCTAAACAAGGCCATATTTGCCTTATTTGACGTGAATTTGGAAAAGTTTAGAAATATTTTTCCTTACAAATTTGTAACGTTTTAGCCCCCAAATCGTCTTATAGAGATTAAAGCTCAATTGTAATTCCGCTGAAATTCCCCAATTGAGCTGAGTCTATTTATTTTTCTGATTCCCACCATTTGAATAGAGATGAAAGGAGGCTTTCTATTTCAATCTCATCCCGCTGTTTTGACCGTATAACCAACTAAAAAATATGAGGAGCATGAAATGAAAAAACAGTACCTGATGAAACTGCTGGTAATTGGCATTGTCTTCACATTTATCTTTGCCGCAGCAGTCCCCGCGATGGGTGCCTCTCAACGCGCCCGCGTGTTTGTAGAATTTGCACCTGGTGCCAAAGCACAAGTCCGTGCTGCATTGGAAGGCAATGGGGCAGATTTCTTCTATAGTTTTGATAACCTGAACACATTTGTGGTCTCAGTGCCGGAGAAGGCATTGAAAGGTCTGGCAAATAACCCCAATATCGTTGATATTGAGGAAGATGTGCTGCGCTTCCCGATCAGCATCACACCCACAGAACAGTCTTCGCTGCTTTCGGATGTGGTGGTTCCCGGCGAGGAAACGATTCCTTACGGTGTGGAAGCTGTACAGGCATTGGATATCTGGGATCAGAATTCAGATGGGTTGGTGGATGCAGGCTCCCCTGCCGGTGATGGCGTGACCGTATGTATCATCGACACCGGTTATTATTCTGCCCACGAAGACCTGACCGGCGCCGATTTGCTGGGCGGGATGTCTCAGGTGGACGATAACTACGCGCGTGACGGTTATGGGCATGGTACCCATGTGGCCGGCACAATTGGCGCACAAAATAATGGCATTGGTGTGGTAGGTGTGGCTCCAAATGTATCATTCTATATTGTGAAGTACTTTGGGGATGATGGCGCGGCAACATACGCATCTGATTTGATCGCAGCATCCAACGATTGCGCAGCCAACGGGGCAGACATCATCAGCATGAGTCTGGGTGGCGGGCGTGCCAGCAACCGTGAGAAACGCAACTTTGACAGCCTGTATGCCGCCGGTGTGCTTTCGATTGCAGCTGCCGGGAATGACGGCAATACAGAATATTCTTACCCGGCTTCGTATGCTTCGGTAATGTCCGTGGCCGCAATTGACGAGTTCAATGTGATTGCAGATTTCTCCCAGCAGAACGACCAGGTTGAGATTGCTGCACCCGGTGTGGCTGTACTGAGTACCTTGCCGTATATTGACACCAACAGTATGACGGTGGACGGCGTTTCTTATCAGGTCAACCATGTGGAATACTCTGGGCGTGGGACTGCATCGGCACCGCTGGCCGATGGCGGTTTATGCGCGGCTACTAATGGCGCCTGGGCCGGAAAAGTGGTGCTGTGTGAACGCGGCGATGTTAGCTTCTACGATAAGGTCATCAATGTTGAGAACAGCGGCGGCACCGCAGCTGTGATCTACAACAATGAACCCGGCAATTTCTTGGGCACGCTGGGCGAGGGCGCATCTTCAAACATCATCGGTTTGAGCGTGAGCCAGGAAGATGGACAATATCTTGTTGCCAACAAACTGGGCGCAACCGCAAGCCTGTCCAGCGATTTTAACTGGCCGGCCAGCGGCTATGAAGCCTGGGACGGCACCTCGATGGCAACCCCGCATGTTTCTGCTGTGGCGGCTCTGCTGTGGAGTGAAGTGCCTACGGCGAGCAACGCCGACATCCGCGAAGCAATGAATGCGACTGCGTTTGATCTGGGTACAACCGGCCGTGATGTGACCTTCGGTTATGGTTTGGTGCAAGCCGCTGATGCTCTGGCTTACCTGGGCGGCGGGACAACCCCCACCAATACACCTCCGACCGTGGCGATTACCTCCCCGGCAGATGGTACCAGCGTGGAAGACGGTACAGCGTTGACCTTTACGGGCAGCGCCAGCGATGCTGAAGATGGCGATTTGTCCGGTGCGATTGTTTGGATTTCCAGCATTGACGGTGCGTTGGGTACCGGCAGCAGTGTGGCTGCCACTTTGAGCGTGGGCACTCACACGATCACAGCCACTGTCACCGACAGCGAATCTGCCTCGGCAAGTGATTCGATCACCGTGACGGTGACCGGCACAGGCGGCGGTGGTGTGCTTGCGGTTACTGCAAGCACGGACCGAGACGTGTACACCAAGAATCAGTATGTGAGCATTACGGTGCTTGTTACCGATGAGTTCGGGGCAGCCGTGAGCGGCGCCTCGGTAGAGGTCACTTTGACGACCGCGCTTGGTGGGACGCTCACATTTACCGGGACGACGGATGGCAATGGGGAGAGTGTTTTCTCCAGTTACAAAGCCAACCCGCGGAAAGATGGCGCAGGCACATACACGGTAGATGCGAGTGCATCGCTATCCGGCTATGTGTCAGGCAGTGACACAATCACGTTTGTTGTGCAGTAGGCTTAGCTTAGTTTTATGATGATGAGACCTGCTGGGTGTATGCCTGGCAGGTCTTTTTTGATTGATCGGAATTCGGTTTAATAAGAATATTTTATATTTTTAAGGTGAGGGGTGTTTTTCAACTAATCAAACTTTATTCGGGGAATTTGATTCTGGCAGCAATGTGAATTTTATAAAGTGTTAAGTCTGCGGGCGACCCAGAGGTCGCCCCTACACTAGATTGCGTGATGTTGGATTTTATCTATATGCTGAAAATATTTACACAAAAGGGCGGGGGGTGTTAAATTGGGAATACATGGCATATAAAAAGAGCTTGGAGAAAGTCTCCAAGCTCGTGAATTTATACTTTTCCTATAAAATGGGGAGCGCCTACATTACCTCTGGGACGGGGATGTTGAGCAGGCGCAAACTGTTGGCAACTGCCTGACCGGCTGCTTTGACCAGCCGCAGACGAAAACCGCGGACCTCAGGCTCAGCCTTGAGCACCGGACAATGATTGTAAAATTCGTTGAACGCTTTTGCCAGGTCGTAGGCATGGTTGGTGATGTAGAGTGTTTTGTAATCTTGGGCTGCCCGTTCGACAACTTCCGGCCATTTCGAGATGAGTTCGATGAGTTGGACTTCTTTTTCCTCTAACTCATGCCTGGGGGTGACGCTTTCAGGAAGCGGGGCATCTACGCGTTTGAGCAGGCTGTTGGTGCGCACGTAGGCATATTGAATATAAGGTGCAGCATGGCCGTTGAAGTCCAGGGCGGTTTCCCAATCAAAGGTCGCCACTTTGGTGCTGTCGCGAGCCAAGAGGGGGTATTTGATCGCCCCAATGCCTACGGCCTGGGTGACTTCCTGGCGAGCATCTTCGTCCAGGTCGGGGTTGCGTTCCTGGCTGACTTCGTAAGCGCGCTGGGTTGCCTCGTTGATCAGGTCTTCCAGCAGCACAATGGTGCCTTCGCGGGAGCTCATGGTGACATTGCCGGGGAGGTTGACGATCTCGTACGGCAGGTGAAGTACCTTCTCTGTCTTATCCCAGCCGGCCAATTCGAGGGTTTTAAAGACCTGCTTGAAATGCAGGGTCTGGCGCACATCTACCACGTAGATGGAGGTATCCAAATCGTAGTCGGCAAATTTTTGCTTTGCCAGCACCAGGTCCCAGGCGCCGTACAAGGTGGTGGAGTCTGAGCGCATCAAGACCAGCACGCGGTATGTTTCATTGTCTAAGCCGAGGAGTTCATCCAGTTTGACGATCACCGGGCCGCCGTTGGCGCGTTCATCAATTGCAATATTGGCATCGATCAGCTTTTGCACTTCGCCTTTGGCACGGACTTCCATCTGGCTTTCGTAGTAAATCTGGTCAAAGCGGATGTTGAAGAGATCGTAAATTTCGTTGAAGCCGTCTAAAGACCACTGGCGGGTTTCTTTCCACAGCTGGCGCACTTCGGGATCGCCTGCTTCCCAACGGGCGAACATTTCTAAGATTTCTTTTTCGCCATCGGGGTCGGTTTCCAACATCTGGGTAGATTCGGCATATAAATCACCCATCCAGCGGGTGACGTTCACCTCTGGCGGGGTTTCCCCGGTGTGCCGTTTCTGGAAGTTCCACATCCATTTGATCACGTCACGGCCAAAGTCGCCGAAGTAATTGGCGCGGATGACTGTGTAGCCGCTAAAACTAAGAATATTGGCGACTACATCACCCAGCAGCATGGTGCGCATGTGCCCGACGTGCATGGCTTTGTGTGTGTTGGGCTGAGAAAACTCAACCATGACCGTTTTGCCATTATCGGCACCCCGGCCAAAGTCTTGCGCCTGCTGGATGGCAGAATCTACCACCTTGCGGCTGAATTGTTGGGTGTTGTAATATACATTGAGGTAACCGCGCACGGCTTCAATGTGGGAGATGCCTTCGGGGGTGCCCAGTGCGGCTTTGACAAGCTCGGCAATTTCCTGGGCGCGTACGGGTACTTTTACTTGTTTGCCGCTGCGAGCTTCATCGGCGGCAGTTTGGAAAAAGGAAGTGGAGATGCCCCATTCGCCGGAAAATGGAATAGAGGACCATTTTAGCTCGTCCGGTAGGGGAATATCATTCTCGGCCAAGTAGGAGCGTATTTTTTGTTCTATGGATTCTTTTTCCTGGTCAAACATGTTTCTGTCCTATAAGTGTGGGTATGAAAAAAGCGGGAGCAAAAATAGATTCGCTCCCGCTGGTGTGATCAGCGTATGGGGGATTAGCTTTCTGCTTTTTCTAACGAGGCCAGCTGTTTCATCAACCGGCTTTTGCGCCGAGAAGCATTGTTCTGGTGGATAATGCCTTTGATGGCTGCTTTATCCAGGGCGCTGACTGCCAAAGTTGTGGCAGTGCGAGCTTCTTCCAGTTCACCGCTTTCAATTGCCAGGCGAGCTTTCTTTACCTGGGTATTGGCACGGCCACGGAATAAACGATTGTGTAAACGGCGTTTGTCATTTTGCCGCATTCTTTTAATTGCTGATTTTTTATTAGCCAACGTACAGCCTCCAAAATAGGTTCTTGACAGTTCTAAAAATAATTGCAGTCACCGGGGCTAGAGGGTGTGTTGCGTCGCCCGATGTCACAGCAGTACATTTTACCTGATGGTTTGTGATTTGACAAGGAAGTAATGGCGGAATTTGGTAAATTATCCCCCTGAGTATCTGGAATTTTGTGGCAAATCAGGCGTAAAAAAGACATTTCTATCTTGACATCTATCTGGTGACCACATATAATTATCCAGCCTACCGAAAGGTGGGCATTTTGATGATTGAATATGAATGAATTACTAAGGAGTAAACCATGACCCCGCTGCCAAAACGTAAAATCTCAAAAGGCCGACGGGACCGCCGCCGTGCACACGATGCGCTGAGTGCACGCAATACGGTAACCTGCCCGAACTGTGGTGAGACACGCTTGCCGCATCATGTTTGCCCTCATTGTGGCTTTTACAAAGGCCGCGAAGTGGTAGACGTAGAACGCGAGTAATTTAGGGAATTACGTACCCTTGAAAATAAGGTTTGGTATCTGATATCAAATCTTATTTGACCGAGTAAAGCTCGGCTGAATCAAACTGATCAATGCATTGGTCAGTTTGATTTCGTTAAATATGGGGCGGGGGGAAGGAAAACGCAACGATTGAAACCCTGTCGGGTTTGTATTGCTAGGTCTGTTGGTTTATAATACCCACATTCACAGTGATGCTGTTGAACGAAAATTAGCTGATGTCCACCGTGTTATTTTGGGTGGATGATGGATTGGATGATTATGATGAGTGAAAACATTGGAGGAAGCATGTCTGAGAGCACACCCCCTAATGGAAAAACTACCATTGCCCCTGATGTGCTGCTGAATATTGCCACCCTGACGGCGATGAGCGTGAACGGTGTGAGCCGTATGAGCACTGTGCCGGGTGGGGTCAACCGCATCTGGCAGCGCGGACATCAAAGCGATGGCGTCCGGATTGAAATTGTGGATGATGTTGTTCACGTAAAACTTTATCTGATCTTAAAGCCTGAAGTGAACATACGCCAGGTAAGCCGCAATGTGCAAAAAGAGGTCTCCAGAGCGATTTCCGAGATGATCGGGATGAAGCCGGGGAAGATCAACGTGCACATTGAAGATATTGATTATAAGGATGAATAACCCTAATTTATGAAACCACGAACCAAGGCACGAAGTGTTGCCTTGCAGGCACTTTACGAAATTGACTTGACTGAACACCCGATTGGCGTGGTGCTTGCGTCTAGGTTTGAGACCGTGGAATTAGATGAGCGGCTTCAAGATTTTGCCACCGATATTGTAGGCGGCGTATATCCCCTGAGAAAAATTTTAGATGAGATCATTGCGGCGCATGCGCCGGAATGGCCGATCGACCAGATCTCGATCATTGACCGGAACCTGCTGCGCATTGCGCTGTGGGAATTTGCGGTGAGTGATGAGACCCCGATGAAAGTTGCGATCAACGAAGCGATTGAGCTGGCAAAAAGATTTGGCTCTGATAGTACGCCGCGTTTTGTGAACGGTGTTTTGGGAAGCCTGGCAGCCCAAGAACAATCTCTTAGGGCAGCGATCCAAGGATATTTAGAAGATCATTCTCCGGATGCGTAAATATGGATTTCCTTGGGATTGGTCCATTAGAACTTGTTTTTGTATTAATCTTGGCGATGTTGGTGCTTGGCCCCGATGAACTGGCCAAGACGGGCAAAACAGTGGGGCGATTTTTGAGCAAGGCAGCAAAATCGGAGACCTGGCTGGCAGTACGCTCGTTCAGCAAAGAAATGCGCAATTTACCCACAAAATTAGCCAGGGAAGCGAACATTGAAGAATATTTGAAAGAACATCCAGAAAAAAAGATCGCACCACCAAAAACAAAAACAATTGAACAAAGCGAACCCATCGACCAAGACTCCCATGCACAGGATGAAGATCAAGGAGAGACCTCAATGGAGCATGCTTTAGCAGCCTGGACAACTCCTCCTGAAACGAAGAAAGCCAAAGATGAGGGAGAAGAAACTGAGGAACAGGTATGAATGAGTTGAATTGGGAGGTAAAAGAGCGTCCTTTTATGGGGGAGCGGAAAAAGTTTTCATTGATTTTACAATTTACGGTAATGCTTCTTGCCCTTGTGTTTCTCAATGGGTGTTCTTTGCCTTTTATGAGCACAGGTACCGAACTTACCGAGCCTGATATTATCGAAAAAGCACAGATCATCTTCTTGCTGAATTTATACCAGCCACTGGAAGAAGGCGAACAGCTTGAATTTGTGGTGGTGGATGAAGTGACCGGCGTGCCCTACAATCAAGAGCGCATCGAAATGTCGCAAGTGGATGCGTATACCTATGGGGCGCGTTACCAGGCGAGGGTGGGCACCGTGGTGACTTATCGCTATGAGAAGATCACCGGCGAAGGCCGGAGTGTGGAGTTGAATCCACAGGGAGAAGGGGTGGAGTACCGCGTTTTCCGCGTATCCGGGCCGGAAAATACGATTGATATGATTTCAGGGTGGCAGGCGGAAGAAGAAATGCGGCCTGCAAATGCTTATATTACCGGGCAGGTAGTGCGGAAAGATACCGGTATCCCGCTTTCGGATATTTTTGTGTATTGTGCCGGGATTCGGGCACGCACCGACGGGAACGGCAATTTCACGATCTACCCGGTGCCGGAAGGCGAGCATGTTTTGACTGCGCTTTCCATGGACGGCACCTATTTGCCTTTCCAGCAAAGGGCGATCACCAGTGCCAGCGACTCGACCCCGGTGGAAATTCCGCTGTTAGCGGCTGCCTGGAAACAAGTGACATTCCATGTCACTGTTCCGGAGGGGACTGTGGACGGCGCTCCTGTGCGGGTTGCCGGGAATTTGGCGCAGTTTGGCAATGTGTTCACCAATTTAGGGGGTGGGGTGAGTGTGGACGTGAACCAGATGCCGAAGTTGACCAAAACCGCATCTGGCGATTACACCCTAAAAATTTCCTTGCCCGCCGAAACTGATATTCGCTATAAATATACTTTGGGGGACGGCTTTTGGAATGCGGAGCATGACGAAGACCAAAGTTTTGAAGTCCGCCAATTGATCATCCCGGACACGACCGGGAATGTGGAAATCAAAGATGATATTTTCTCCTGGCATTCAAGCGATACGCAGGCGATCTGGTTCCGGGTGAATGTGCCCGCATATACGCCTGACAATGAGAGCATCGGGGTGCAGTTTAAACTGGCAGACTGGATGCCCTCGCTGCCCATGTATTATCTGCAAGGCCAGGATTGGGCTTATCCGCTGATCAGTCCACATAATTTTTCGGGCGAGATCAGCTACCGCTACTGCCGGAACGGGATGTGCAGCGGCGAATATCAGCCGGGTACTGAATTTACCGAGGCGATTCGTAGGACTGCAACCCACTTTACCCAGCCAGAAGTGATTTCCGATCAGGTGGAAAGCTGGTCTTTGTATCAGGATGGGCTTACGCCGGATAACAGCCTGGTAGGAGAGGCTAGAGGCGAAGATTTCAGTGGGGGGATCATTTTCTCGCCTTTTTATACGCCTGCCTGGCATGCGGGTGTGTTGAGTTCAATAGGTAATGTGAAGGACTACAGCAATTTGGTGATTATGTCTCCTGGTTGGCAGGTAGAGGCGCCAGCGGTGCCGGAGCTGATCCATGCCGAAGAAGGGAACACGCCAAGTTTGAAAGAAACTGCCAGCGAGCTGCAAGCCGCACACGATGCAGGGGTGCAGGTTGGCATTTTCCCCCAGCTGCTTTATTTCCAGGGCGTTGGTGACTGGTGGCAGAATGCCCCGGTGGATGAGGAAGCCTGGTGGAAGAACTGGCTGGATCAATATCAGGCCTTTATTTTCCAATATGCAGAGTTAGCCGCCCAAAATGATGTGGATGTGTTTGTGATTGGCGGCGATGGAGTTTTGCCCGCCATGCCGCTGGATGACCATATTGAACAGTATCAACTGCCTGGGAGCATTGAGAGTATTTGGGGGGATGTATTTGACGGGATTGAAAGCCGTTACGATGGACAAATTGCTTTGCAAATCCCGATTTCATCCATTACGACGATCCCAGCTTCGATGTTGGGGCGGATTGATCTGCTGTATGTGCAGTGGGACGCTGCCTTAGACCCGACTGATAGTGAGCATAATATGACCGAGCAGGCCGGAGATTTGATCGACACACTCCTGGAACCTTTCCATGAAAACTTGGAAATACCGGTCGTGCTGGTGCTCGCATACCCATCCGCCGCTGGGTATGATGCCGGCTGTGTACAAAGCACCAAAGGGGATGAAGGATGCGTGGATGTGGCATTGTTGATGGATGGGGCGTATACGCACACATTTGCTGAGGAAGATTTAGCCGGGCAGGCTGCTTTTTACGAGGCTGTGTTAGGGGCGGTCAATGACCGAGCCTGGGTAAATGGCGTTCTAAGTATGGGGTACTATCCGCCTGTAGCTGCTCAAGATGCGACTGTATCTATCCACGGTAAACCGGCTGAAATCTTATTGGAAGATTGGCTGGCCGGAGCGTTGGGGAAATAAGCATAATAATTTAGTCAGTCCTTTTTTCGAAAGTTTCGATTTTGGTAGCCTTTTGCGTTGAATAAAGAAAATAAAACAAGGTTCTGTGATATTTACAGAACCTTGTTCTTTACCTGGAATTGGACATGGGGAGATTAATATGGATATCCCGTTTCTTCCATGAAGCTTTCAATCAGGTAATCATACTGCCCGGTGTTCATTTTCCAGATAGCTTCCCATCTTTCTGCCGTCCATAAAGGGCCGGAAACAATGATCTTGAGTTTGTCGTAGTATGCTGCTAAATCCGGGTTGGCAATCACATTCTCACCGGTAGAAATTGTCTCAAAGTAGCCTTCCGGCACCGGGCGGCGCAAATGTCCGGGGCGCCATTCTTCGTCAATCCTGGGAGGAAGCCGGGATAATAATGGGTCTGCCAGAGCAAGGTCATCAATAATGTGCACTTGAGGGCCGGCAAAGTAGCCTGCATAGCCAATGCCGCCTTTGATGAAAACGCTTTCTCCGCCAGATTCGGCAGATTTTTTAAATTCCAATCCATCATAAGATAAGAAGTGGTGTGGCTGAATCTCATCGCGATGATCGAAGAGGAGTGCTCCGCCCTGGTAAAAATATCTGCGCACATCCGCAACACCGTTTTCCATGAAATAGACATCATCCCTGGGGAAATTGTTTTCATCCACTGCGATAAATGTGGGGGAAGAACTTGAAAATCCTAGGATGACGATAAATGCGAATTTTACGCCCAGACTCAGCGTTTCGTTTTCTGCCCATAAACGGTTGAGAATAACCACGCTGGCAAGTAACCCGGCGGTAAAGAATCTGCCGCTCATGTTATCTCCGCCGATCCATAATAGGTAGAACATGTACAATACTACCCCGGACATGACAATGCGTTCCGGCCACTTTTTATAAATGACCACCAGGATAATGGCTAAACTAATGGTGAACAGGGTGATAGGGTCCCAATGCAATGAGTTGAGAAAATAGAACATCCCTTGTTCGAGTAAGTCTGTTTGAGAAAGGCTGTCAAACGCAATTTTTGCATAGGCAGTATTCGGGAAAGGGAATCCATAATAGACCAATGAAAAAATTTCCCAGGCAATTAGGGGAATAAAACCGATCAGTAAAGCCTTAATCGTAGGCCAACCCCAATAAGTGATGAGAAGGAAGAGCAGCGCAGGCACAAACAAGAGCACGGAATCTAAGCGGTTCACGGCTGCTAAACTGGCGATCAAAGCGATGACTGTGATTGATTTCTTTGTAAAAACCCCTTGATGTTTAAGAAATACGAAAATGAAAAGAGCGTAGAGAAAATGTGTCAGAGGGTTTTCCAGGCCGGAAGTGGAATATTCAATAAAGGCCTTTGAAAAAATAAAGATGGTCAACCCTAACAGCGTAGAGAGGTAGTCTTGCGGAGAGGATAGCACGACAAGCAAGACAGCACCGATAGAAAAAAGAACGCTGATAAAGATGGTTGTATAAAATGCGTCGTGAGTGACGAAATAGAATGCGGAGAGCACAAACATCCACAGGGGATGGGTGAAGACTTGCACGCGTTCGGAAATGTTCCAGGTCAACCCGTAACCGTTCGCAAAATTATCAACCGTGCGGAGTGTAATGTATGCATCTTCCATAACCCAGGAACTTCTCACAACGATAAAAGTAAATAGAAAAATAATAAAAATAACTAAAAGGAAATATTTAGATTGGGAAAAATCTTTTAATGTTTTCAATATTGATTCCCTCCTTGATTCAGGCAATGTGGCATTACCTGGATAGGAAAATAGTAAGTGTGGTTTGCAGAATCAAACCGTATTTTACCAAAGACAAAGCTTTTTTGAATGGTAAAGATCGGGAAGGCGCGATTAGATAAAATTCTTATAGTTATTTAGCCCTATATTTAAATTTGATGTTTTTTATTATGCTATAATACATGTGATATGACTGAAATACAGATTCAGACTGAAACAAAGGAAGAATCTTCGCTCAGTACCGGGGCAAAAATAGGCCTGATCGCTGGCGCAATTGTATTGCTGGCAGCGTTGGTAGGGGCGGTGATTTTTTTACTGCAATCCCCAAAGACACCAGTTATCCGGGATATCTTTGTGATTCTCCTGGGTTTTGAGTTAGTTGTGATTGGGGTGGCGGTTGTGCTGTTGATCATTCAGACTGCGCGGCTATTTAATATGTTCCAACATGAGATCAAACCAGTATTGAATGCAGCCAATGAAACGATGAGCACGATCCGCGGCACGGCGGTATTTATGGGGGATGCCCTGGTGCAGCCGGTAATAAAATTAAACAGCTACTTTGCCTCTATCAGGCGGGTGCTGGAAATGTTGAATATTGACAAAGTATTTAGGAAGGAGTAAATGATATGTCAGATAATAAGGATTTTGGAAGTTTTCTCTCGGGATTTTTGGTAGGTGGTTTAGTAGGTGGTGTGGTGGCTTTATTATTGGCGCCGCAATCTGGCGAAGAAACTCGTACGTACATCCGCGATAAAAGCGTGGAATTGAAAGATAAGACCGTTGCTTCGTTAGAAGACGCCTATGCCAAGGCCGAACAGGCTGCTGCCGATGCACGCGCTCGTGCAGATGAACTGGCAAAAGAAGCCCAGAAGCGCGCCGAAGAACTGCGTGCCCGCGGCCAGGTGGTGCTGGAAGAACAGCGTACACGACTGGAAGGCATGGTAGACGCAGCCAAGAAGCCGGGTAAAGAAGAAAAACCAGCAGCAGAAGAAAAGAAAGCTGCCGACAAGAAATAAATTAAAAACAGAGCGAGAACTTAGTAAAAGAAACCCCGCGCAAACTTGTTTGCGCGGGTTGTTTGTTTAATGGAAAGATATTAAGTTAAAAAAGGGCTCAGGCACGTTGGCGGTAGAGTTTGGGGTCTATTTGCCCTAGCATAGCTTCTGTATCCAGGCTGCCCCCCAAAAATTGGTTTACACGTTCAATTTCGCCCTGTGGGTCTTCCAGCAAGGTGTTGTAGCTGATCTCGACAAAGCGGATATTTTTTTGCTTTTTTACCCAGGCGAGGACTTTTTCGAAGTGTTTGCCGAACAGCTCGCTCATTTCAGCATCGCTGACCTTGTTGGGGTCTTCTCCCCGGCGTTCCAGCATTTTTCGCTGTGAGGCGAGTATCTCGTCCATTTCCCGGCGCATCATGATCACATCATATTTATATTTGGAGGGGAGGTGTTCGAGCAAGGCAGTGATGACTTTTACCGCCTTACCCTTGGCATTCTTAACCCATCCGGTATCGCCTTCGGGCATTTTCTTGACACGCTCATATTCATAGTAGCCTTTGGGGTTATCGGCATCGGCTTCACGGATGTTGTCCTGCATAGGGGGGATGCCCGTGGCATTGAGCATCATCATCATCAGGGATGTGCCGGAACGCGGAAGACCGGAAACGACTACGATTTTTTGAGAAATGTCGGAATTTTTTCGTTTAAATATCATAACTGTGCTGCTTCCTAATTATTGAATTGAATGGTTTACTTTCAGGGGGATATTATATGTCAGATTGGGATTGATTGCCAAGTGAGAGGGATAACCAGGATTAAATTAAAACGGCCAGAATTTACATATTCTGACCGTTTTATTTGATCGAACAAAATTGGATTTGATAAATATGCGTGGCACAAGCCATTCATATTTAGTTTGAATGTTTCGATGAATTATAGTTCTGTGCTGTTTAGCGGCAGCGATGAGAGAAACTCCCGGCGCAGTTCGGCATCTGTCTTGAATTCGCCCAGGAATGTGCGGGTGATCATGCTGGAGCTGGGGTTTTTGACCCCGCGCATGCGGGCACACATGTGGACGCCCTCAATCACAACGGCAACTCCCTGCGGTTCAATCGCTTCTTGTAAAAAGTTGGCGATCTGGGCGGTCATTTGCTCTTGGATTTGCAAGCGGCGGGCAAACATTTCCACAATGCGGGGGATCTTGCTGAGGCCGATGACTTTCCCTTTGGGAAGATAGGCGACATGCGCTTTGCCGTAAAATGGCAGCATGTGGTGTTCACACAGGCTGAAGAAATCAATATCCTTCACCAGGACAAGGTCGTCGTATTCTGCGGTGAAGATGGCATTATTAATCAATTTTACCGGGTCTGTGTGATAGCCAGCGGTGAGTTCGTTGTACATTCGAGAAACACGCTCCGGTGTTTTCAGTAAACCTTCACGATTAGGGTCCTCCCCAATTTGCTGAAGAATGGTTTCAACGGCGATTTCCATTGAAGGGGTGGTGGATTCGTCTGTTTCGGGGGCAACCTGCACGGTGAGGGCGGGTTTTGTTTGTGTGTATTGATCTAGTTTGAATAGTGACATGCGAATTTCCTTCTGTGATATTGATAATTAATCACTTTGTTTGTTGTGTCTAGTATAGTTGTGCAAATATTGGACATCTATATTATATTGTAGTAAAATCTGGACAATCTATCGATAAAGGATCTTACTTTGGATAAATCAACACCCAGCTATAATCTCAGCGTTGTTGTGCGAGAAACGGGCATAAAACCAGATACTTTGCGTGCGTGGGAGCGGCGCTATGGCTTGCCGGACCCGGAAAGAACCGAAGGTGGGCACCGGCTATATTCAGCACGTGATATTGAAATGATCAAGTGGTTCATTGCCCGCCAGGACGAGGGGATGCGGATCAGCCACGCGGTGACCATGTGGGAAGAAATGGTTGGGGATGGGGTGGATCCTTTACATCCAACCCCACAAAGGGTGGATATTCAGGGAGATATGGATCATTTCTCTGAAGATGCCGCTACGATACGGCTTCGAGAGACCTGGATCGAGGCCTGTTTGAATTTTGACGAGTTTGCTGCGGAGCAGATCCTGGCGCAGGCATTTGCGCGATATCCAGTGCAGTTGGTGGTCACCGAGGTGCTGCAAAAGGGGATGGCGCAGGTTGGTGAAGCCTGGTATCAAGCTGAGGTCAGCGTACAGCAAGAACATTTTATTTCTGCTTTGGTTCAGCGGCGGATGAATGCTTTGATCGCAGCTGCGCCAGCGCCGACTTTGAACGAACGAATTTTAGTGGGCTGCCCGCCCGGAGAGCAGCATGTGATTTCACCTCTGATCACAGCTTTGATGCTGCGCTATCATGGCTGGGATGTGACTTACCTGGGGGCGAATGTGCCCTTGGCAAATTTGAAGGAAACGATTGCCAAAATTTCCCCCGATCTTGTGGTGTATACCGCTACCCAATTGGTAACGGCGGCTTCTTTGAGGCAGGTTGCCGAGGCATTGAAAAAAGATGGCGTCAAATTTGCTTTTGGCGGCAGGATTTTCTCGGTGAATCAATCTCTGGTTGAGCGTATCCCCGGATATTATTTGGGTGCAGATTTGACCAAGGTTGCTGAAAATGCAGCCAAGGTGATGAACGATAAATCAGCGGGAAATACCGGTGCCGATGTATCTACTGCGTACCACAATGCTTACCAGCAGTTTGAAGCGGCTGTGCAGCCGCTAAATTCAAAATTGCTGGAACACTATCATGGTGATTTTGAAATGGCAGAGCCAATCCGGGAGGTCAACGATCATTTTGCCGCATATATTCTAGCCGGGCTTGCATTGGGGGATCTGAATCTGGTCAATCCTGAGATCAAATGGGTGCGCACTTTGATTGGTAATCGCGGTGTCCCCGGTGATCTTTTGGTTGAATATTTATCTGTGTATCGGAAATATCTTGCAGAGTATGTGAATGGTGAAGGGGAGATCATTCTCACCTGGTTAGATTCACTAAACTAATATATTTATCTTGTTGGTATATTTGGGGGTTCTTCTCCCTTGTATGAGGGAGAGAATTGGCTGGTAAGTAAGATTGGATGGGATGTATCTATCTGAATGACATAGGAGAAATCAGATGAACATGTATATGCAATTTCGTGCCCAAAAAGATGATTTTTTTGAATTTGACAGCAACAGCCCGTTAACTGATGAGCAGAAAGAAGACTTTGAGGGGTTGCACTACTTCCCGATTGATGAGAAATTAAGTTTTGAAGTAAAAATTGAACCTTTCGAAGAACAAGCCACCATGCAGATGCAGACCTCCACAGGAGATGTGCAAACCTATACCCGTTATGGGAAAGTGCATTTCAGTGTGGAAGGGCAGGCAGCATCTTTGACCGTTTATGCCAGCCCGCACGGCTTCTTTATTCCCTTTGTGGATGCCCAAGCCGGGAAGCAGACTTACGGCGCTGGGCGCTATCTGGACCCGGAAGTGCTGCCCGATGGAAAGATCGTATTAGATTTCAACCTGGCTTACAACCCGTATTGTGCCTATAACGATTTATATTCTTGCCCCATTCCACCAGCGGAAAACCGGTTGTCGGTGGCGATTAAAGCAGGGGAGAAGAATTACAAGTAGGCTGGGTCGTGGTTGAGGAAGTAACAATGAGAAAAGCACTCTCCAACAGGAAGAGTGCTTTTTTTTGTAGTATGTGTTGAATATCTTTGATGCGCATAGCCATTAATTTGATAGGAGATTTCTACCAGCTTTGACGCTGGAGTTCTATGGTAAGATTGCGCAGAAATAGATCACGGGTGGTTTCACCATTTGTATTTACTATGGCATGAAATTGAATTCCCCGCGATCAGCTAACAAAAGAGACTAACTTATGAAAAAGAACCTATTCTATTTGAGTTTGATATTTATATTCGTGCTGCTGGCCGGCTGTGGTCAGCAAACCAACGAGATGGACGAGACCCAGGCGTTCCAAGACCTTTTGGATACCGCCATTGCACAGACTTTGAGCGCGGACGTGGGGGATACGCCCCAGCCTGTCGAAGACACACCAACTATTGAAGCAGCGCCCGCAGAAGAAACCCAGGCGGCTACCAGCACACTCCCGCCGATCCCGACATTGACCGCCACGCAGGTTCAGGCAGAAGCAACCGTTACTAACACGCCTTACCCGACTCCGTGCTATGCGGCCGAACTGATCGATGAAACCATTCCGGACGGTACCCGTTTTAAGGTGGGGGATGGCTTTGTGAAGAGTTGGACGGTGAAAAATATCGGTACGTGTTCGTGGGATAAGAAATTCCGCTGGACGTTGGTTGAAGGCGATCCGTTGAAAGGCGAATCGGATAAACGTCTCTCCAATGTGGACATTATGCCGGGCGAATCGGTCAGAATTGATATTGAGATGGCTGCCCCGCAGATCACCGGACATTATCACTCGGTGTATAAGATTTTCACCGAAGAGGGTGGTGAGGTGACCCCAAATGGTTTCTGGATCGATATTTGGGTGGATGAGAAATGAAATAAAGTGATCTGAACGGATATATTCTTTGCGGAAAATGGATGGGGAATTTGAAAATGGATCGGATTTGCTTGGAACTAATCGGGCTGCTTTTACGTCATATGTATATATAGAGAAAATGCGTAAGGAATGTGGGTTCATCGTGATTTGTTTATTCCGATGATATAATTCCGCGCAAGTGAAAATCTTCTTTTGCCTAGAATGGTGGAGATATAAAAATGAAAAAAATTTTGTTTAGTATAAGTATTCTGATCGTGTTGATCGCTGCTGGCTGTGCGGGCCAAACCGTACCAGCAGATCCTACTAAAGATTTAGAGGCTGTTGTAAATACCAATGTGGCGCAAACTGTGACTGCCTGGGCTGAGGAAAATACGAGCGGGGATGAGGTTGTTCCTACCGAGGCTATCTCTACTGAGGTCGTGGCTGCTTCTGCGACTCCTTTGCCCACCGAGACGGTCGTTCCAACCTACACACCTTCCTTCACGGAAACGACTGCCCCTACGGCGACCACTCGCCCAACCAGCACAAGGTCCAGCACCGTGTATTACACGGCAACCCCGCAGTGCTATCAGGCTAGCATCGTAAGTGAGACGATCCCGGCCGGTACAGTATTTTCGGGCGGGGATGGCTTTGTTAAAAAGTGGACAATCAAGAACACGGGTAAATGCGATTGGGACAATGACTTTACCTTCGCTTTGGTAAGCGGCAGCGGCTTTAGGGGGGCAAGCGAACTGCATTTCAACCAGGGGAAGATTGAACCCGGAGATACCCTGACGATTACGATTGAAATGGGTGCCCCCAAAGAAGCCGGGCATTACGTTTCGGTTTACCGGATATATGATGATGATGGCGATCCGATCTCTGCGGATGACTTTTGGGTTGAGATTTACGTCAACTAAACTATAAAAAACGAATAAATTGACCAAAGAACGGGTAGGTTTCCTACCCGTTCTTTGTGTTTTAGCTGTGCTATAGTAAGAATCTAATCAGGTTTTGTTTTATATCTACCAAGGAAAGTACAATGAACAAAATCATAGAAATTGAAAATCTTACAAAAAATTACGGTAAGGTTAAAGCATTAAAAGGGGTAACCTTAGACGTAAATCAGGGGGAGGTATTTGGGTTCTTGGGGCCAAATGGGGCCGGAAAAACAACCACGATCCGCTGCATGCTGGATATGATCCGGCCGCAAGGCGGCAGTATCCGTGTGCTGGGGTATGACCCTCAAAAGGACCCGGTTGCAGTTCGTGCCAAGGTGGGCTATTTGCCGGGTGAATTGAACCTGGAAGGCAATCTAAAAGTTTCGCAGGTGCTGCATTATTTCAACGACTTACGGGGAAATCAGTTGGATTGGGGGCGTGTGAAAGCGTTGGCCGCGCAGCTGGAACTTGACTTGAATGTGGCCATCAAAAATATGTCTAAAGGCAATAAACAAAAAGTGGGGGTTGTACAGGCATTAATGCACCGCCCGGAACTTTTGATCTTGGATGAGCCGACCAGCGGCTTAGACCCGCTGATGCAGCACCAGGTGTACCGTTTGCTGAAAGAAGCCAACCGGGAAGGCGCGACAATCTTCTTTTCCTCGCACATTATCAAAGAAGTAGAAGGGTTGGCAAACCGGATAGCCATCATCCGGGATGGGGTGATTGTGGAAGAAGCGGACCCGTCTCAGCTGATGACCATGGAAATGCGCCGGATTCGAGTGCGTTTTATCGATGCTGTCCCAGAGGAAAGTTTGGCACCGCTGGCGCAGTTCTCAAAGGTGCACCGCGAACGGCAGGATATGTATTCCTTCCAGGTCAAAGGTGAGGTGGATGGGTTTATCAAAGCTTTGGCTGCTTACCCTATAGCCGACCTGGATGTTGAACGCCCCTCGCTGGAAGAGGTCTTTTTGACCTATTATGCTGCCGGTGGAAAGGAGTAGTCAAGATGTTTGCGGAATACAAAAACACGCTGCGAAAATTGCGCGGTTCGATGATCGGATGGGGGATTGGCTTACTGTTGTATGACTGGTTGATGTCCAGTTTCTTCAGCTCGATTGTGGAAATGAGCGACCAATTGGTGGAAATGGTGGCTGCCTATCCGGAAGAATTTATCGCATTCTTCCCCTCAATTGGAGATTTTGCTTCTCCGGTGGGCTATATTGACACCTATTTTTCCAGCTATATGACCATTATTTTGGGTTTCTTTGTAGTGGGTGCCTGCGCAAAATTGATCGTGGGGGATGAAGAATCGGGAACTTTGGACCTGGTTTTGGCGCACCCGGTGAGCCGGACGAATTTGTTTTGGGGGCGTTTCCTCGGCTTTGTAACCGCACTGGTCGTGATCTTGCTCGCTTCCTGGGTGGGATGGCTGATCCCGGCAAAAAGCGCCGGGTTTACCTTGCGCGCGTTGGATTTCTTGATAGCGATTTTTCCTTTGTTTGGGGTATTGATGGTCTTTGGCGCCTTGGCATTGTTCTTCAGTATGCTGCTGCCGGCGGCTCGTCTGGCAGGCGGTTTGTCCGGTGCTCTGCTGGTGGGCAACTTCCTGTTGGTGGGGATGAGTAATTTGAACCAAGATTTGATCCCGGTCTACGAAGTAACGCCATTTTATTTTTACCAGGGCGCAAAGATGATAGAAGACCCCAATTGGGGATGGTTCTTTGGGCTGCTGGGCGTGGCATTGGTAATCGTCGCTATTAGTTGGAGAATCTTTATGCGGCGGGATATTCGCGTGGGGGGCGAAGCGGGGTGGCAGATTCCCCTTCGAAGTGCTAAATAGCGCGGGAAAGTAGAAAGAAAGTATTTGGCCGGTGAAGCATACTTCGCCGGCTTTTTTCATCCTCTTGCCTGGAGTTTAGCCTTCAAAAAGGGTGATTAGTGTTAGATTAAGGGAAGATTGGTATAAAATTTTCAGATAGGCTTAAATGATATAATGAAAAAAGTAGATTCTCTTTGGTACAAAAAGAGGGTCTTCGTTTAATTGCCCAGAAATGGTGCGGTTCGTTTTTTATTATTGGTATAACTGAACGCAGTTCAGTTTGATTAAACAGATGGGAATTTCTCTGTTTAATTGCTTTTTAGTATTAGACTGGAGCAATATTTTTGAAGTCGGCTGTTTCGTATTCGCAATCTAAGCAGCGAGGGGTTAAAGAATATAGTGCTGAGAAAATCCGCAGCTATAGAATATTGAGTATTATGTTAATTTCTACCGGGATCATTTTAGGTATGGCCCTGGTGGGAACCTCTGTCTATGCGGATTTTGAATCGATGCTGTTTGATATTGCGCTGGTGGCTGACAATAATTTCCATACTATCCAATGTCCTATTTATCTTTCCTCAAATGAAATCGGTGAAATACAGGCAACCGTCCGTAATAAGTTGGATGAACCGACTGAGCGGTTGGTAAAAGCGCATATCAGTAGGGGGCATTTGCTGCTGCTGCGCGAAGAAGAAATCAATATGACTATCCCGGCAAATTCGCAAGAGCAGGTCAGTTGGGAGATTACGCCTAAAGATGCCGCTTACGGGCATTTGATCCTGGTAAAGATGGTCATGTACACCCGATCTGATGAGGAATCTTCCAAAAAGGGTTCGTGTGGGGTGATCGTACTCGACTTGCCGGGCAATATGAAGGGCTGGCAGCTGATGGCCGGGATCATAGGGACAAGTTTAGTGGCCTCGGTGGTTGGGCTGCGTCTATGGTGGAAATTTGGACGACAGTATTCTGCCAGAGAGCAGGAGGCGATCCGTTCTGTATCTGCCCTGGCGATCATCCTGCTGGTAGGTCTGGTATCGGCCATGATTGGCTATTGGGAAGTGGCGGCAGTCACCTTTTATATCGGTGTGCTGATGATTGGTGTGATCGTGCCTCACTTCTTGATCTCGCGGTAAAAAAGTGTGGTATCGTGGGGGTATGGAAGAAAAAGTTCAGCAGGTCATTGAAAAATTAGTTCTGGAAGCTAACCCGGACGATACACAAGGGATGGCGCATTTTGGAATCAATGTGGACAGCGCTTTGGGGATTCGCATTCCTGTGCTGCGGGCAATGGCAAAAGAGATTGGGCAAGACCATGCGCTTGCTCTGGGACTGTGGGAAAGCGGGATTCACGAGGCGCGTATCCTGGCTTCCATGGTGGATGACCCTGCCCAGGTGACCAAAGAACAAGCCAATGCCTGGGTTGTCGATTTTGACTCCTGGGACCTGTGCGACCAGGTGACGGGCAACCTTTTTGGAAAACTTCCATTCACAGAAGAACTGGTCTATGAATGGGCACAGCGGGAAGAAGAATTTGTGCGGCGGGCAAGCTTTGCGCTGATGGCGTGGACGGCTGTCTATTGGAAGAAAGCCCCCAACGAAGTCTTTGAAGGCTATTTGGAAGTAATCAAAAACTCGGCAACCGATGCGCGAAATTTTGTAAAAAAGGCGGTCAATTGGGCGCTGCGCAACATTGGAAAGCACAATTTATATTTACACGGCAAAGCGCTGGAAACAGCCAGAGAAATAGAAAAGATCGATGACAAGACTGCCCGTTGGATTGCGGCGGATGCGATCAAAGAACTGCTCGACCCTAAGAAAATAGCACGCGTAAAAAAGATCGGCTGATCAGTCCTCGTCCTCATTTGAATTTTGCAGGTCGATTTCTTGGGCAATGCCCACATTCCGAAGATATTCTTTGACCTCATCTTCGTCCCCAAATTCTGAACCAACCTGATCGGAAGCGAACAAGGCCGCGGCGGCCCCCATTTCCAGGGATTCGGTCAGGTTTTCCTGCCGGTACTGGCCGACCAAAAAACCGGCTAATAGGGCTTCCCACACGCCGCTGGAAGTCCCCAGGCTGATCTCTTCAAAATCTACGATGAAGTGACCTTGATCGGTGAATAAAAAGGCTTTTGATATACTTGGCATGGTGATCAAAATACCGGTGGCTCCCAACCCCTGCATCTGCTGGGCACAGGAAACAATGTCGCGTACATCCCGCACCGGGATATTGAAGAAGCTTTCCAGTTCTTCTTTTTGCAAAATTACCAGGTCTGGCGCGGCCGGCAGCGCTTTACGCAAAGGCTCTCCAGAAGTCGCCAGCACCACTTCGGCATCTAAATTGTGCGCTTCCTCTGTCAGCCAGCTGTAAATATCCGTGCTTAAAGAGATAGGCAGCGTGCCCGCCAAAACGATGACATCGCCGGGGTTGATTCCGTTTCGCAGCAGGTCAATCACATGGCTGACATCCTCGCGGGTGATATTGTCGGCATTTTCGGTCAAGCTGGTTTCTTTATTGTTAGCGGTGTCCAGAATAACGGTGCTGGAACGCGTTTTGCCTTCCACGTTGATCACCGAGAAGGGGAAACTTTCGTCTTCCAGCAGGGAGCGATAAGCTTTTGCGGTGGCATCATTGCCCAACAGCACCAGGGCATGCGTCTCCGCGTTTAGCTTATGAAT
This sequence comes from Anaerolineales bacterium, assembly GCA_963675375.2. Classification (GTDB taxonomy): domain Bacteria; phylum Chloroflexota; class Anaerolineae; order Anaerolineales; family UBA11579; genus UBA11579. Next base: position 2,379,740 of record OY776212.2, read on the forward strand.
GGCGCGTGATATATTAAGGCCAGTCCCTGCGGGGTCCAACCGGGAAGGCTCGGTGGTGTGGTTTTGGTAGCCTTCGTGTAGGTATTGGATCACCAGGGTGCGATCCAGGGATGGATTCAAAGTAATCGTAATAATTTTATTGGACCGAACTTCGTTCGGGGTTGTCAAAATAGGGGTTACATCCTTATTTTGATCGTTTTCTTTTGATTTATTTTTCATAACTCTCTCAAGGTGTTTCTATGAATTGGAAAGATGATAAAACGTTAATTGCCCGTTTGGCTTCCCAACCCGGTTTTGGACTGGTAACAGATGTCGATGGGACGATCAGCCCGATTGTGAATGAACCCGATCAGGCTTATGTGCTCCCCAGAATTGCGGAAACGCTGCAAGCCTTGGTGGAACGTCTTCCCCTGGTAGGGGCGATCTCCGGCCGACCGGTGAAAGACTTGATGGCTCGCGTAAGTGTGCCGGGCATGGTCTATATCGGCAACCATGGGTTTGAGCGGATGGAAGCCGGTCAGGTGATTGTGCCGGAAAGCGTGCAGCCTTATCAACAAGCAGTCCGGGCAGCGGTGAAAGAAATTCCATCTGCACTGCTGCCGGGCATGGTGTTGGAAGATAAAGCGGTCACATTGACGATCCACTACCGTAACGCACACCAACCAGAAGCGGTGGAGACGCAATTTAAGCCTTTTATTATCGGGCTGGCAGATCGCTTAGGTTTGCGGTTGTTTGAAGGCCGCAAAGTGTTTGAGCTGCGCCCCCCGGTAGATGTGGATAAGGGGACGGCTCTTGCCCATGTGTTGAAAGATTTTAACGTGCAGGCTGCAATCTTTTTGGGCGATGATACGACCGATATTGCAGCGTTGAAAATGGTTCAATTACTGCGCACACAGGGGAAATGCCAGGCGTATGGCATTGGTGTAGAATCGACCCATACCCCGGCTGGTGTGCTGGAATACAGGGATTATGGTGCAAGTGGGGTGGAGGATGTGGCTGATTTGCTCGCCTTTATCCTGATTTCTGGCAAGGCATCTTCTACCTGAGAATCGAACCACAGTTTGACATCTTTGGCTTCGACAATCCTGCGTAAGTGTTCGGCGCGCTCTCTGCGTTCTTCGGGGGGCATGGTCAGCCCGCGGTGGATCATTTCAGATGTGCTGTGGGTATCGAAGGGCGAAACACTGAGCGCATAGTCCCCTAATTCGTAAAAGGCACCGGCATGCTCGGAGAGCACCAGCACCCCGTCTTTTTGGTTGACCAGTGCGCCTTCCTTGGCGACCAGGTTCATGCCATCGGCGATGGGGTTAACGATGAGGACATCATATAACTGCATGGCAGCAATGGCGCGTTGGTAGTTATGCCCCACCACAATGCGGATCGGTTCCCAAAATTGGTCGCTGTATTCGGCATTGATCATCCCGGCGGTTGCCATAATCTCTTGCAGGTAATTTTGATATTCATCCACGCCGATGCGGGAGGGCACCAGCAGGGCTAACATTTGCACTTTGCCGCGGTGTTCGGGGTGTTTCTCTAACAGCGTGCGGTAGGCAGTCAGCCCGCGCAGGATGTTTTTGCTTGGCTCGATGCGGTCCACGCGTAGAATTAACTTGCGATCTCCAATGATGGAGGAAAGCTGGTTGCGTTCTAGTTGATTTTGCGGGGATTCAATGATCTGTGTGATCTTCTCCACATCTACCGATATGGGGTAATTGACCGCTTTTACCGGCCGGTCTTGATAATAAATCGTGTCGCGTGTGCCATGCGAGGAAGTGTCATCCAGGTAAAAACGGCAGGTTTGCACAAAGTTAAAGGCATCTTTCTTTGTCTGGAAACCAATCCGGTTGGAGGCCAGCAGGGCATATAGGATGTCGTCTCGGATGGCGCTGGGTAAAATTCGCCAGGCGTCTGGCCCCGGCCAAGGGATATGGACAAATGGCTGGATTTGCACGTCCCAACCGAGCAGCTCGCGCAAATATTTGGGTACCAGATAGAGGTGGTAGTCTTGCGGCAGGATGATGACCGGGCGGTTGGCATCCTGTACGGCTTCAGCAATTGCCTCGGCAAACGCTTTGTTGATCGGTACATAACCGTGTTCCCAGGCTTCCCAGGTTTCTTGATTGATTGAGGGGTTGCGGGGGATGTCCCACAACTGGTGCTGGATGAACCATAACAGCGGGTTAGAGATGTCGTTATAGAATTGATTGTAGCGGCTGGCAGGGTGGTTGATCATTTTCATGTAGATGTCTTCGGTGTTTTGCACTTTGCCATTGACATGTCTGGTCCAGGCGCGGTCGCCTTTGTCCATCGCCGAGGACACCCAGATCACATCATGTTTTTCTGCCAGCGAACCTAAGGCGGTCACCAGACCACCCTCTCCCCTTTGGGAGGTAAATGTACCGTCTTTTTTCGCTTTGAATGAAAAAGGGCCGCGATTAGAGGCAATCACGATCAGTGGTTTTTTAGTCTGTACGGATGAATCCAAAATATGCTCCTTAATAAGGTGGATGAGAACGATGTATTCCAGGAAAAATTGACTGGCAATTTGAATTCCACCTCCCTTAATCATAACATAGGAAATAGCCTTAATTGGACTAAATGAGTAGGTAATAGGCACTAAAAGAGGTGCCCGCTGCCGGACACCTCTTGTTTGACGGAATGAAGCTCGTTTTTAAGCTAAACGTGCACGCGCCTAGGGGTTATAAATCTCACAGATGTTGACATACACACTCCAGCCGCCGCACCAGCTCCAACTCGAGTCGGGAGGGTAGGCGGTAATGGAATAGCCCCAATCTTCGTTGTCCTCTTCATCGCATATCCCGCCGGGGTTGATGGTTTGCATGATCTCCCAGTCTCTGGCGGCCTCAAATATGCCGCTGGCAGAACCGGTAGAATCGTTGTTTTGCTCGCCGCGGATGTTTACAACCAGGTCTTGTTCGCCAGAGATGTAGAAATCCACCTGGTGTGCCTGGTTATCCCAGCCCCAATACTCATTGAAGGGGCGAGTATCTCCGATGCGGTCTTCCCAATACCAGCCAGCCACATGATCGTTGGTTTCCGGTGAGCGCAGGTAGATATCTACCCAGACTTCTTCCCTTTTGGTGAGCGAATAAGCGCCATCGTTGGTGCAGTCCTGATACCAGCTGGGATACCAATGCAGGTACATGCCGTCCCAGGTCACCCGCAGGGTTTTCCCGCCTACAACCGACATGGTGTTGTTGTCTTCATCAACTTCTGTAACATGATTCTCCGGGTCAAGGGTGACGGTATATCCGTTTTGCATGCGTTGGCGTTCTCCTTCGGTCAGCGACCACTCAACCCAATACGAGTCGATTTGATCCATGAGGTGATGTCCAAATTCGTGCGGGTTGGAGTAAATGAAGACGGACTCGCCTTCTGGTTCGATGCGGATATTGAGATTGTAAATATCAAAGGTAGCTTCTCGCCCCAGGTTGCCGGTGCGGCTGCCTTGGTTGCGAACAAGCACTTTCAGCTTGTTTTCGTCCGGGTCATATTGGAGTTCATCAATGCGCAGGTCTGGTAGTGGCAGACAATACAGCATGGAAGTATGCTGCAATGCCCCGGTGCTTTCGTACAGCTCGGTGACATTATTATTGGGGTCGATGATGGCACACACATCGCCAAGGTTGTCGATTTCCAATTCGGTGGGGAAGACTTTGGTCTCTCCAACTTCAAATGTGATGGGATGGGACATGGTGTGCAGGTTGCTTTCGGTATGCCGGTTGATAAGCGTTATCAGCAAGGTGTCGTACACATAAGCAGCGTTGCCTGTGTTTTGTACAAGCAGTTCCACATAGCCAGTATCCGGGTTGCGGTAAATGTCGGTGACATTCAACCAGGGGAGGGGTAAAAAGTTTGGATTGTCGGTGCCTAAAACGGTATCCCCTAAGGGCTGGATGGTGTAGTGTACCTGGCAGCGCGAGCCGCCATCCTCCCCGGAGACCAGCCAATCATCAAAGTACCCGTAGCTCATCAGCCGGTTGTAATTATAGTCATGGAAGACGATATTCTGGCATAAAAGCGAGCTGCTGTCATCATCCCAATCATAGATGTCAAAACCGACCCGTAAAAAGTCGCCTTCCTGCACTTCAAAGGGGATTCGGGCATTTTGGCTCATCGTCGACCAGGTAAGGTCTTGGAGGGAATAATTTTGGTCGGGGAGCAGGTCAACGCCGGAAAATTCGGTGAAATGTTCATTGATGTAAAAGATGCCAGACGTGTTTTGAACCATGTTATTCCAGTTGTTGGGAATATTGTCCCCACCCAGGTCTTGGGTGATAAGTGTGTCGAAAGAGAGCAGGAATTTGGGGATGCAGTCTGTGCCGGTGCGGGGCGCATCTTCACGGTCTGGCAAATAGGTTGGCGCCGATGGGATCGAGTAGTCCCCTTCCGGGTAGGGCATCACATAGGTGCGAATCTTGAATTCATACTCCACGCCGCAGGGCGGATTGAACCAGGCCGGGGGAATGCGGATAGAGCGTTCATACGCGTCGCGGGCAGTAAGCACTAAATTGTCATTGACGAAGATCAAGAATCCATGCACCGGGCCGGTGTAGCCGCCTTTATCAAACTCCCACTGTAATTCCTGACGGCGTTCATCAATATGCACATTAGTAGGCGCAGGGAGGATGTCGGTTTCTGCTAACAATTCGGCTTCCTGGATGGTTACCCGGTAATCGAGGGTGAAACTGCCTTCATCCGCGGCAGATGCCTGGCGGGTGAGGCCATCCCATTCGGTAGGCGGAATGTTCAGGTCGAGCTGCCCCAAGTCAACCGAATCGGTGCCGCCGGCCGCGGTGGCGATACAGTTAATGCTAAAGGGAAGTGATTCTCCGCCAACCCAGGAGGTGACCACGCCATTTTCTTCTGCCAGGTAGTCGGCCACATTCCATTGGTTGCCGCCAATCGAGGCAAAATTCTCATCGGTGGATTGGTCGGAGTCGGTGTCCGGGTACCACAGGGGGGTGTGGTCGCCCAAACCGACATAACAATGTACTCCCTCATAAGGTTGGTCGGTTTGTAAAGCCAGCGCTTCAATGGTAAGGAACAAGGGAACGCCGTCCTCTGGCTGGTTGGTGTCTTCTTCCGAATCCCCGCCAAACCATTCAAAGAGGAAACCGAAAAATAGCAGATCGAGCGTTTCGGGAATATCGGGCGGGGGCGCTTCATCCTCTGCTGGGGGCGCGCCTGGTTCTGTTGGGGCGCGTTCTGCGGCACCTTCGCCGGGCGGTTCGTCTTCTGCCGGAGGCTCTGCTAGGGGAGGCACGGTTTCGCTGCCGCCTGCATCGCCGCCGCTTGCATCACTGCCTGTATCTTCTTCGGTGGTGTCGCTCACGTCGGTATCTGGCGGATTGATTTCTTCTCCTGCTTTGATGATCCCGGTCGGGTCATATGTCACCAGGTTTTCGATGGCGGGAAGTTCCTCCAGCGCTTCGATCAGCACACTGGCCTGCCCTTGTGTCTGGTTGGCGGCAAATGCACGGACAACTACCATGTGTTTGCCCGCGCCCGTGGGGATCCAATGGGTGTGCAGCAGCAAGGGCGTCACCGGGCTGCCCTGGGGGGCATCCTGGGCGTAGATAAATTCGCCATCAATCCAGAGTTCCAGGCGTTCAATGCCTGCCTGGGATTTGGCCGTGGCATGGATGGGCACCATCTGGGTGCTGCTGACTTCTAGCTGGTCCACCGGGGTTTGGATCAGGACTTGAGGGGGCGGTGTATTGGTGAGGACCCGAAAGGCCAGGAAGCGGTAACCGACAAAAAACATGGCAGCGACAGCCAACAACCCTAAGACGATCAACAGGCACGAGCGGAAAGGTTTATTCTTTTTCATGATTTCCTCCTTAGCCAAAGTTGACCGTAAAGGTGAACCAACCGGACCAACTACCGACATTTCCAACGCCATCAATGGCACGCACCCGCCAGCGGTAGGTATATGCACATTCCACCGGGATAGTTTGGTTGGTACCGCTCAGGCTAAAGGGGCTGCCCGCTACGGTTTGCCAGTTGTTGTCGCCCGGGTGCCGTTCGACCTGCACCTGGTATTCGCTGATCCCGCTGGGATCGGAGACCGCATCCCAACGGAGAATGGAATCTGCCGCACAGGCCAACGTGCTGCCGTTGAGTGGTTTCAGCAAGGTGGGGGTGGGTGGTGCGTCAGTATCCGGGACGGGCGTGGGGGTATCTGTGGGTGGAACAGGGGTGTAAGTAGGTGTGTCTGTCTGGCAAGCCCCGCTTACATTGATGGTGACGTAATGTTTTTCAGTCGAGCCATCCCAATAGGTGACGGTGAGCGGGTAGGTCTGGCTTTCGCACATGCAGTCGTGGTAACTGCCCGAAAAATCTTGCTGATTGCCGCCAAAGACCACACTGCTTACGTTGGCTACTTCCCAATACAGCGTGGTACATTCTCCGGCTTTTATTTCCGGCGGGTCTGCCCAAAATTCTACGCTGGGTTCGGGGATTTCTGTGTAGGTGGGGGTGGGTTCGTCTGCCGCTTGGTCTTCTTCTTCCAGTTGTTCCGCCGGGGGCACCTCGGTGGGTGTGATGATCGGTGTGGGGGTGTTTTCTTCTTCTGTTCCTCCCACAAAGATAACGACTGTATCTGGGGCGCTGATTTCTCCATCTGCGCCGGTGGCAACTGCCTGGATAGTGTATTCGCCATTGTCCGGGATCGTATAACCGGTTTCAAAACTTGAAAGTGTGTTGGTGGTCTCAAAAGTTTGGATGCGTGCAATTTGTGCCCCATTGACAGAAATCTCTACTTGAGAGATTCCGTTGGGGTTGGCTGCGTGGCCTTCTATTTGGATGATTTGCGGTGTGGGGAGGTGGAGGTTTTGAATGGGTGTGTCGATCCAGACACTGGTTCCCCCTGAAGCGCTGCTGCATCCTAACAGGAATAGCAGCAGGCAAAGCAAAGTAATACCCTTTACTCGCTTCATATGATTTATCCTCCTCTAAAGATAATTCATTGTGAAAATAAGTACGTTAATATTGTATGTTTTTTATAGCGTCCGGGTCAATAGGACTTGGGTTATGTGAGTTGAGGGGAAAATTTATCGATTAGCCTACTGGCACATTAATTTGCGATCTAATTTTAGTTTACCCCAACCCCCTGGCCCCCTTCCCCAGCCATCTATTTGCGGCGCGATCAAGTTCATATTTGGCCGTGGAAGGGGGAAGCTTTCTGGGAGGGTGCTGTGCACCCTCCCACCTCAAAGGCCCCACCCGCTAAAGAACGAAGTACTTACCCAAGAGTTATTACGCGGGAATGCAGTATGCATCGTATGCAAGGCGGGTGCAAATTTTAATCATGCAATGGGCTTGATTTCAGTCCATTATCTTTTCAATTGTTTTCAGGCACCAGTTGGTGTTATTTATTCATTCATGCTGATTAATTGCCGGATGGCGGTATATAAAGGGGTGTTATCGGGTATTTCGGACTGTAATGCCTGTACGCGTTCCCAAAAGGCGGCTGCCTGGGTGTGGTGCCCCAGTTTTTGGTGCAGGCGGGCACGGCTGACTTCGGTTTTGATCAGGTCGTAGGTGCAGCCGTTGGAAGAGAAGATTTGGGCGGCGCGCCCGAAATAGTCGAAAGCTTTGCGGTAGTTGCCTTCCTGTTCTTCGATGGCTGCCAGGTTATTGGTCGCCCGTGCAATCGAGATGGGGGTATTGGTTTCGAGGGCTAACTTTCGGCTGTTTTCAAAATGCTTCTTTGCTTGTGCGTACACCTTTTGGGCAAACTGCACCATACCCAAGGCGTTATACACTTCGATTAGGGGAACCGATTGGGGTGGGTGGGAGAAGAATGCTAAGGCCAGCTGCCCGTTCTTCTCTGCTGGAGTATATTCTTCCAGCGAATAGTGCACCAGACAGTAAATGTACTGCGTATAGGCAATAATTGGTGATTGATTGACTTTTACGGCCTTTTCTTGGATGATATCCAAAGTGTGGAGGGCTTGCTGGTATGACCCCAGGTGCCACAGTAGCAGCGCTTTTACACAGCCCAAGGAGAGTGAAAGGGGCGCGGCGACCGACTGGCTGAGGCTGTCGATCAGATGGATCCATTCGGCAATATTCTTGTAGTCGATCAGGTTTTGGCTGGTGTGTACCAACAGCTGGGCTGTAAGGTGTTCGGTACCTGAAAAATGGGCACCAAACTCAATTGCTTTGCGAAAATTATCGAACCCCAAAGCGGATCGGGGGGGATGTTGGTTCCAAAATTCTAAATTTAGTTTTACACGTTGGTTGAAATACTGCTGATATTGGGCAAGCTCTATTTCCATTGAATGATCTCGGTTTGTAAGAAGGTGTCGGTGAGTTGGTGGATGCTGTACAGTCGCTTTTCCAGCGTGCCGCGTTGTTCTATCAAGGAACGGTGGTGCAGGTCAATCAGTGCGGAGAGTAACTCGGATTCGCCCAATTGGCTGATCTGCCCCAAATGCTGGAGGTGTGTGCCTTCTTTAGAAACCAGGGGCATACACAGCAGCAGTTTACGCGAGACTTGGTTGATCGATTTCCAGGCCTGCCAATAAATATGCAGGTACATTTTTTCGGTTTGGGAGGTGTGCGCTTTTTTTAAGTCGGTCAGCACCACAGGGAGGGGAAAAGTATGCAGTAAACCGGCCACCAGTTTTAGGGCCAGCGGGTTGCCGCCTACCAGGGAATAGATTTGTTCAAAGTGTTGGTCGATGCCATCCCCATGGATTTCGAGATGGTTGATCTGCTTATCTAGCAGTGTTTGAGCCGGTTTGAAGGATAATTGGGAAAGCAGGAATGTATGAATCGTCAGCAGCCCCTCCGACCTGCGCCGGGAGGTAAGGATGATCTTGCTGGGGTTGGCGCACCGGGTGACCTGTTCGATTAGCGCCGGTTGGGAGGAGGTCTCCGATAAGCCATCCAGCACGATCAGAGCCGGGTGGGCGTGTAAGTGCCGGCAGACTGCTTTTTCTAGCTGTTGTGGGTCAGAGTGTGGTGCCAAGTTCAGTTTTGCTGCTAATATTTTGAATAAAGTGGGGACTGCGGTTTGACTTTTGATATTGGCAATGACTTGCTCTGTTTGAATCCAGATGAAGTGTTCAAAAAGCGGGTAATGAACCCCAGTTTTTAAAAGGGAAGCCGCCAGACTGGATTTGCCAATCCCGCCAATCCCGCAAATCTCGATCACCCAGGGGACACCTGATTGAAAGACCACTTCGGTGAGACTACTGAGATGTTGTTCGATCCCAACCAGGGAGGCGGTGTTGGGGATATTGAGGTGTGCGCTGCGCTGCAGCAGCCACGCTTGAAGCCAGCCGGATACTTCCGGGTAAGCCAGATTAGCCAACGCGGAGAGGGCTTGCTTCTGTTGGCGGTTGATCTGATCTTTACTTTGGTTGCTTTGGTGGGCAAGTTGGAGGATGCTTTTTCCGACCAGGAAACGATCTCTGAGCAGTTGTGCGCCGTTGGGGTCGATTGCTGCTAGTTGGTCCAGCCACGTGATAAAGGTTGAGCGGATGTCTGCTGGTTGGGGGGCGAACACTCTCCAGATGGGGGACAATTCTCCAACCGGAATGTTTCGCCAGGTTCGAAGAATCTTATGGAGATCATGGGAGAACTGGTCTTTGTGCAGGGTGATCGGGCCAGGTATCATGACTATACAAGCTTTCTGAGTGTAATGAAGGGATGTGAATAGATTCCCCGAAGTTTCAATGTCATTTATTTTCTATTTTACGCTAAAAGGAAACTGGGTGAGGTTTTCTCCCACCCAGTAAGCTAGCTTCTTTCAAAAAATTGCACCGGAGGTGTGCTTTTACGGAAGGTTTTTATACGAGCTTAATACTCGCATGTAATTGGCACGTTCAAACGCGGCCGGGTCACCAACGGATTTCTGGCTCATGCTGCCCTGCATTTGCTGGACAGATTCGTATTCGTGGTCTTCCATCCACAAGGTCATCGAGTCGAGCATTTCGCTGGCCCGGCTGATGCCTTTGCGCAGCAGTTCGGAGGCGACCATGGTCACTTTAGCGCCGGCCATCATCCCTTTCAGGATGTCGGTGCCGCTTTGTACACCGGTGGTAAGAGCAAAGTCGACCGGCACATGGTCATAAAGGATCGAAATCCAGCGGAGGGGGAGGAGCATCTCGGTGTTGTGGCTGAGATGCAGGGTGGGGACGACTTCCAATTCTTCCAGGTCAAAGTCTGGTTGGTAAAAGCGGTTGAACAATACCAGGCCTTTGGCTCCGGCATTGGTTGCTTGTTTTGCAAAATTGGGGATGGAGGTGAAAAAGGGGCTGAGTTTTACAGCCACGGGAATTTCAACCGCCATACATACATTTTCGATCAGGTCGAGATAATTGCTTTCCACTTCCCCAGCGGTTTCGTTAGGGTCGGTGGGCAAGTAGTAGATATTCAGTTCCAGTGCATCTGCCCCAGAGGCTTCCATGCGTTCGGCATATTCAATCCATTTGCCGCGCGAAGCGCCATTAAGGCTGGCGATGATCGGAATATCCACACTGTCTTTGAGGGCGCGCAGGTGTTCGAGATAGGTTTCTGCGCCAATCGTGTAGCGCCCAAAATTTGGGAAGTAGGAGAGTGATTCGGCGTATGATTCTGTGCCTTGATCCATGTAGTGATCGATGGCAAGGGATTCTTTGGTGATCTGTTCTTCAAAGAGAGAGTACATCACCACCGCAGATACCCCGGCACGTTCCAATTCCTGCACTTTTTCAACATCTTCTGAGAGGGGGGATGCAGAGGCGACTAACGGGTTTTTAAGTTCTAATCCAAGGTAATTTGTTTTAAGCTCTGGCATTTGTTTTCCTCCAACAATTTCTGTATTCAATTAATCCGAATGATGAATCCGGTCTACCTATATTGAGTATATCAGACCTGGCAAGTTTACCTCGCCAGGTCTGATTTGTTTCATAAAGCTGCTAGTTCAGAGAAGATTCGTCTTCGCCGTTAACTGGCTTGTAAGTCATTGCAGCCAGCTGTTGGTACAGGTCCCAGCGGCCTTCCAGGTCGTGCTCGGCCTTTTCCATCAGTTCTTCGGCACGGGCGGGGTGGGTCTTGAGCAAAATGCGGAAACGGTTTTCGTTGAGCGCATATTTGTCCCAGGCGACTTTCGGCTTGCGGGAGTCGATCTTCAGTGGGTTGATGCCTTCGATGGCTTTCTGGGGGTCAAAGCGGAAGATCGGCCAAGTGCCACACTCAACAGCCAGTTTCTGCTGTTCCAGGCCTTTGGTCATGTCAATGCCGTGGGAGATACAGTGGCTGTATGCAATGATGATCGAAGGGCCATCATAAGCCTCTGCTTCCAGGAAGGCATTCAAGGTCTGGCGGTCGTTGGCGCCCATGGCGACCTGCGCTACGTAGACGTTGCCATAAGCCATCGCCATCATTGCCAGGTCTTTCTTGCGGGCGTCTTTACCGAGGGAGGCAAATTTTGCCACAGCAGCACGCGGGGTGGCTTTAGAAGCCTGCCCGCCGGTGTTGGAATACACTTCGGTATCCATGACCAACACGTTGACATTGCGGCCGGAGGCGAGGACATGATCCAACCCGCCATAACCAATGTCATATGCCCAGCCATCACCACCCACGATCCAGACGCTCTTCTTGACGAGGACATCGGCCAGGCCAAGCAGGTCTTTTTCTTCGGAAGTTTCGGCAACGGCAAGTTTGTGCTTCAGTTCGGCTACCCGATTGCGCTGGGCATTGATGCCAGCTTCATCGGATTGGTCTGCGTTCAAGATTTCAGCAGCCAGGTCTTCGCCGATCTTACCGGCAAGTTTCTTGACCAGTTCACGGGCATATTCGGTTTGTTTGTCCAGGGTCAGGCGCATACCAAAGCCAAATTCTGCATTGTCTTCGAACAAGGAGTTTGACCAGGCAGGGCCGCGGCCATTCTCGTCCACTGCCCACGGGGTGGTGGGGAGGTTGCCGCCGTAGATGGAGGAGCAGCCGGTCGCATTGGCGATGACTGCACGGTCGCCGAACAGTTGGCTGAGCAGCTTCACGTACGGGGTTTCGCCGCAGCCAGCGCAAGCGCCGGAGAACTCGAACAACGGGCGCAGCAGCTGGACATTCTTGACATCATTCAGTTTGAGCGCATTGCGGTCGGCTTCGGGGATGTCGAGGAAGAATTCCCAGTTTTCGGTTTCAGGTTCACGCAGCGGGAGCTGATCCTGCATATTGATCGCTTTCAGACCGACCTCTGATTTGTTCTTCACCGGGCAGGCTTCCACACAAAGGGCACAACCGGTGCAGTCTTCGGGGGCTACCTGGAGGGTAAAGACCATGTCGGAGAAGTCTTGGAAGCGGGCGTCAGCATATTTGAAGGTTGCGGGTGCTTCCTTCAGCATCTGCGGATCGTATACTTTACCGCGGATGACGGCGTGCGGGCAGACAAATACACATTTACCGCATTGGATGCAGATATCGGGGTCCCATACCGGAATTTCAAGGGCGATATTGCGTTTTTCAAATTGGGTGGTGGCAGTTGGGTAAGTGCCGTCGTTGGGCAGTGCGCTTACCGGAATGCTGTCACCGTCACGGGCGATCATAGTGCCGAGTACGTTGCGTACAAATTCGGGGGCGTCTGCCGGTACAGGCGGGCGCATGTCAAAGTCTGCGGAAGCCTGGGCAGGAACTTCTACTTGATGGAGGTGGTCTAAGGCCATGTCTACAGCAGCATAGTTGCGCTGGACAACTTCTTCACCACGTTTGCCGTAGGTTTTCTTGATTGCTTTCTTGATCTCTGTAATTGCTTCGTCTTTGGGCAGCACACCGCTGATGGCGAAGAAGCAGGCTTGCAGCACGGTATTGATCCGGCGGCCCATGCCAGCTTTCTTGGCAACTTCATAACCGTCTACCACATAGAATTGGAGTTCTTTGTCCAAGATTTGCTGCTGAACGGTCTTGGGCAGTTTGTCCCAAACTTCATCTGGGCCGTACACGCTGTTGAGCAGGAAAACCGCCCCGGGGCGTGCTTTCTTGAGCATGTCGATGCGTTCCAGGAAGTTAAACTGGTGGCAGGCAACAAAGTCGGCCTGGCTGATCTCGTAGGTGGAGCGGATCGGGTTGGGGCCAAAGCGCAGGTGGGAAACGGTGACGGCGCCGGCTTTCTTTGAGTCGTACACAAAGTGGCCTTGGGCGTGGAAATCGGTTTCCTCACCGATGATCTTGATCGAGTTTTTGTTGGCACCCACGGTACCGTCGGAGCCGAGACCGTAGAACACGGCACGGACTGTCTTGGGGTCTTCGGTGGAGAAGGTGGGGTCAAAGTCCAGGCTGGTGTGGGACAGGTCGTCGTTGATACCTACGGTGAAGTGGTTCTTCGGTTTGTCCTTGGCAAGTTCGTCGAAGATGGCTTTGACCATCGCCGGGGTGAATTCCTTGGAAGACAGACCATAGCGGCCGCCAATTACTTTGGGGGCAGTGGTGAAGGGGGTTTCACCGTCGGTCATGCCTTCGGAAATGGCAGAAACTATGTCGAGGTAGAGCGGTTCGCCAGATGCGCCGGGTTCTTTGGTGCGGTCGAGTACGGCCAAGGCTTTTACGCTGGCCGGCAGTGCACCGAGGAAGTGCTTGATCGAGAAGGGGCGGTAGAGGCGGACTTTGAGGATGCCAACTTTCTCGCCTTGTTCGGTGAGGTAGTTGACGGTCTCGTGGGCGGCTTCTGCACCGGAACCCATCATAATGATCACGCGATCTGCATCGGGTGCGCCGAAGTATTGGAAGAGTTTGTATTCTCGACCTACAACCTCTTTGAATTTATCCATGATTTCCTGCACCATGTCGGGGCAGGCATCATAGAAGGGATTGACTGTTTCACGAGCCTGGAAGAATACATCCGGGTTCTGGGCAGTACCGCGCAACACCGGGCGGTCTGGGGACAGCGAGCGGCTGCGGTGGGCACGTACCAGATCACCATCGATCAGGGCGCGCATATCATCATCGGTCAGCTGTTCCACCTTGGAGACCTCGTGAGAGGTTCGGAAACCGTCAAAGAAATGGAGGAACGGCACGCGGCTGATTAAAGTAGCCGCTTGGGCGATGAGGGCATTGTCCATTGCTTCTTGCACGGAGCCGGAAGCCAGGAGGGCAAACCCGGTGGAACGGGCAGCCATCACATCGCTGTGATCTCCAAAGATGGAAAGTGCCTGCGCAGCGATTGACCGGGCTGAAACATTGAAAACGGTAGAGGTCAATTCACCTGCAATTTTGTACATGTTGGGCAGCATAAGCAGCAGCCCTTGGGAAGCGGTAAATGTTGTGGTTAATGAACCTGCTTGTAATGCACCGTGCACAGCACCGGCTGCGCCACCCTCGCTTTGCATTTCGGCCACTAACGGCACTGTACCCCAAATGTTGGGTACATTTTCCGCACTCCATTGGTCAGCCCATTCACCCATTGGTGATGAGGGTGTAATGGGGTAAATCGCAATCACTTCGTTGATCTTATAGGCAACGGATGCCACTGCTTGATTGCCGTCTAACGTTACGATAGGCCTACTCATAGTTTTGATACTCCCGTAATAAAATGGTTTTATAGACAAAGGTAAGAAATCATTATCCTACCAAGTTTACATGTCACGCGTGAAAATTCGAAGGGACAAGTATCCTGTACTAAATAGGACAATTGACCTCCAATTAGTGCGAATGTATAATTTTTCACAAAGCCAATTATATGACAAAATCAGGAAAATATCTAAACTTTGGGGTGATATTTGAGAGCTTTTGATAGGTGAGTTTTTGGCGTTTGCCTAGTAGGAAAAAAACTGGTTTCTTTTATTGGTTGGCGACTTTTTCTAAAATTTCTAATAACTTTGTCTTCCAACTTTCATCGTCGGTGTTATTGAACCACAGGCTGTCTTTTCCGGACTGTACATCTCTACCCACATTGGGGAATTGGCGCGGCGGCAAGCCTTCCGGCAGGGAGGGGAAGCGGATGGTGATCTTATTAAATTCCACGCTGACGGTGGAAGCCCCGGCAAGCTCGGCCCAGGTGCGCACCTCCAGGTGGTAAAAGAGGTTTTCGGTCTCCTGCGGCAGAGGCCCAAAGCGGTCGATGAATTCTTTCTTGATCTCGGTAAATTCCTCAAAGTCGTGTGCATCTGCCAGGCGGCGGTAGAGGCGAATACGTAAGTCTTTGTCGGGGATGTAGCTTTCAGGGATAGAAGCCGCCAGGGGTAAATCCACGCTGATGATCGGGTGGTAGGTCACTTCGGAAATGGGGAGCGAATCATCAATCAGATGACCCTTGTCTTTGATCTGCTGCACAGCCTGGGAAAGCAGGCGGGTATATAGATTGAGACCTACGGAGGCAATGTAACCGTGTTGGCGGGTGCCTAAAAAGTCACCCGCACCGCGAATTTCCAGGTCGCGCATGGCGATGGAATATCCGGCACCAAGATGGGTATTCTCTGCCAGGGTTTCCAGGCGCATTGAGCCTTCGTCGGTGGTGGGACGCGTGCGGTGTTTGAAGAAGTAAGCATAGGCTCGCTGGGCACCGCGGCCAACCCGTCCCCTGATTTGGTAGAGCTGTGCCAGGCCAAAGGTGTCGGCGCGATCCACAATGAGGGTATTGGCATTGGGGATGTCCAGGCCGGATTCGATGATCGAGGTGGAGACGAGTACATCAATGTCGCCGTTGGAAAATTCGCGCATGCGTTTTTCCAGCTCTTTCTCAACCATCTGCCCATGCGCAACGCCGTAGCGTGCTTCGGGCACCAGTTTGGCAATCTGATTCTTCATCCCGTTGATTGTTTGCACGCGGTTGTGCACGAAGAAAACCTGCCCGCCGCGTTCCAATTCCCGCAGGATGGCCTGCCGCACCAGCTGCGGTTCGTAGGGGCCGACATGGGTGACAATCGGCAGTCGTTCTTCCGGCGGGGTATTGATGGTGGAAATGTCGCGCACGCCGGTAAGCGCCATGTAGAGGGTGCGGGGGATTGGGGTAGCTGTCAGGGTGAGTACATCCACTTCGGTGCGCAGCTGTTTGAGGTGTTCTTTGTGGGTGACACCAAAGCGCTGTTCTTCGTCGATGATCACCAGGCCCAAATCTTTGAAGGCGACATCCGGCTGGATCAGGCGGTGGGTGCCGATAATAATGTCCACCTGCCCGTGGAAAAGGTCGTAGATGATCTGGCGCTGTTCGGCGGCAGTGCGGAAGCGGGAAAGCATTTCGACCTTGACCGGGAAAGCGGAAAGCCGCTGGCGGAAGGTGCGGTAATGCTGCTGGGCGAGGATGGTGGTGGGCACCAGGATGGCGACTTGCTTGCCGCTCATCACGGCTTTGAAAGCTGCCCGTAAGGCAATCTCGGTCTTGCCATAGCCAACGTCGCCGCAGATCAGGCGATCCATCGGCATGGTCTTTTCCATGTCTTTCTTGACTTCATCCAAGACGCGTAACTGGTCGTCGGTTTCAATGTAGGGGAAGCTGGCTTCCATTTCTCGCTGCCAGGGCGTATCTTCTGCGAAGGCGTATCCTTCAGAGATGTGCCGTTTAGCATACAGTTCGAGCAGTTCTTCGGCAACATGCTCGACCGCTTTTTGCACCTTGGCGCGCACCTGCTTCCAATCGGTGGAGGAAAGCCGGCTGACGACCGGGCGGTGGCCTTTTGCGCCCACATAGCGGGTGATGCGGTCTGCCTGGTGAACGGGGACGAACAATTGGTCGCCCTCGGCGTATTCGATGCACAGATATTCATTCTGCACGCCTTCAATTTCGCGCTTGACCAGCCCTTTAAAGTAGCCAATCCCGTGGTCGATATGCACCACGATGTCATTGATCTCAAAATCGGCGTAGCTTGCTTCGGGGGGCGGGGCTTGCGGGCGAGGGCGTTGGCGGGGCTGCGGCCGGCGCCAACCGAAAATCTCGCTGTCGGTATATAGGTGAATGCGTGGTTTGTTAGGCGGCGAGAGATACCAGCCGTCGGTAAGGCTGCCCTGGATGAAGCGCGGCGAAACCGTATCGGCAGATTTGAGCGATTCGCGCCATACGTCTTGCAGGCGGGCGGCCTGGCGTGAGATGACATGCACTTCATCCCCTCCGGCGAGGGTTTCATCTAGATGTTCGACAAATTCTTTTAACTTCCCGCCAAAACGGGGATTGGTAGTAAATGAAAAAGTGAGGGGAAAATCGGCCTGGCTGCTGGACGGGCCGAGGTGCAGGCTTTCAAACATGGAGACGTAATCAAAGATGTCTCCCAGGGTGAGGTAGGGCACCGGGTAGTCGGGCGGGAGTTTGTCTTCGTTCAGGTAATCTTCCCGCAGCCCGATGGCCTGTTCTTCCAGGTTGTTGACCGTTTCGGTGAAGGATTGCGCATCGTCGAACAGCACGAGGGTATCTTTAGAGAGATAATCAAACAGGCTGCTGGCGTTGGGATGCAGAAGGGGGATGTCAAATTCCGTATAGTTGGACGGTACATCTTCCTGGTCTTCAGGGAGAATATACTCTTTGGCAGGCGCAATGAACAATTTGTCCTGCTGGTCGCTGGTGCGCTGGGTGGCCGGTTTGAACTGGCGGAAACTGTCAATCTCATCCCCGAAAAACTCAAGCCGGATGGGCAAGGGTTCGGAAGGCGGCCAGATATCGAGGATACCGCCCCGGCGGGCAAACTGCCCGGGGGTAGTTACTGTGGTGGTCGATTCGTACCCGATGCGCACCCACTGTTTGATCAATTTGGTCATGTCGACCATCTGCCCGGTTTTGTACAGTTTGCTTTCTTTGACAAACAGGCGTTTGGGCAGGGTACGGCTCATGATCGCCCGGGCGGGCGCCACAATGATTGGTGGCTGGGTGGGTTTCGGCGCGCCGGGGATCATGCTGGCGGCCAGGGTGGTGAGGGTCAGTAAACGTTCCCGGCGGGTGTTTTCTCCCCATGGGAGGTTTTCGTAAAAGAGCGAGGTTGGTTCAGGAAAGAGAAGGTGATGCCCGTCTGGCTGCCAGGTTTGCAGCTCGTCGGCAATGGTGAGCGCCCGGTCTGTTTTCTGGGTGAGCAGTAAGATGGGACGGTGGGTTTCCTGGTAGATGGCGGAGAGCACCGGTAGGCGCGCAGAGCGGATGAGGGCCAACTTTGTGATGTTGCCCTTACTGCCAAGCTGCTGTGCCAGGTCTATAAAATCTGGCAGGGTGCGGATCGCCTCTAAGATACTTTTCATTCTGGTTTTTGATTGAAGTTGTTCATGGCGGTGATGATGCCTTCATCAATAAAAGTGAGGGCAGCATCGGCAGCTTTGCGAAGCACAAAGGGGAGAATGTCTTGTTCCTGGTTACCAAACTTTTGCAGCACATAAGCCGGGGTGGGCATTTTGCCGGCCGGCCGGCCGATGCCCACCCGCAGACGGGGAAATTCTTCGGTGCCCAACTGTTGGATGATGGACTGCATGCCTTTTTGGCCGCTGGAGGTGCCATTGGGACGCATACGGAGTACCTCAAAGTCGAGGTCGACATCGTCGTAGACCACTAAGAGGTTGTCCAGGGGAATTTTGTAAAAACGCACCAGGGCGCTGACAGCCTGCCCGGAGTTATTCATAAAGGTGCGCGGTTTGACCAGGATCACTTTATGGCCTTTGTAGCGTCCATCGGTGACCATCGCTTTGCTTTGCATGCGCGAAAATTCTATTCCCAGGCGGGAGGCAATTTCATCCACCGCCATAAAGCCGATATTGTGGCGTGTTTCCGCGTATTCTTTTCCGGGGTTACCTAGCCCGGCAATTAAATAGGTGTTTTCCATGGGTATATTGTCGTTCTTCTTCCAGAATAATTTTTTGAAAAATGTCATTCGCTGTGAAGTTAAATAGTGAATGCTTGCTGCCCGGCTATTTAGGGCGGGTAGCAAAAAGATACAATCCAAATAATGCAAATACAGCCAACCCCGTAATGGCTCCCTTAATTATAGCCTGTCTTAGCATATTTGGTTGCACAGAAGCCGGATTTTCCGGGAAAGGTGTAGGCGAAGGCACAACTTCCTGGGTGATAGATTCTATGGGCGTTTCAACAATCGCAGGTGTGCCGGTAGGTGAGAGTACGGTCGGGGTAGGGGTGGATGTTTCGATGGAGGAATAATTGCGAACGCGTAAGCCATCGACAAAGATTTCCACGGGTGCGTCATCGGTCGTGACCAGCAAATAGAGATTGTAATCCCCATCGGTTAGGATGGATGTATCCCACTCGCCGATGATGCCCTCAATGACCGGCTGGCTGCTGCGTTGGATGAGGAAAGCTGCCCCGCTGGTGGCTGCGGTACTGGAGAAGTACAACTCGTATGATTGGAACCCGGCTACATTGATCGTGCCGGTGACCTGCACCAACCCTTGTACGGCTTCCCCGCCGGTTAGCGAGGCGATGAAAACGATGTCGGCAGGGGTTTCTTCCTGGGCAGAGACATTGGACAATGGGAAAAACGTGCCCAGAAGGATGATACAAAAGAAAATGTATTTGAGGGAAATACGATGGTTCGATTTCATACGAGTCGCTTTTTTGTGGTACCGAATACGATTTGTTCCAGGCCCGTGCTGCTATTTTCTCCAGTTTATCATAAGCACAATTTTATGGGAAATTGAGTGCCTGGCCGGCGCAAAAAATCGGTGTTTGTATCTTTTTGCAATTGTAAGCTGGATATGGTAAACTCTGTGTGTTAGGTACATATTGAAACACATTGATTAATAGGACAATAAGTAATGACAGAATCCCGCGCAGATAAAATGGTTTCCCGGTTACGCGATATGCAAATCGCATCGCCGGATATTATTGCATCAGCGATCGTTTCTGTGGACGGCCTTACTATCGCCTCCGCATTGCCCTCAGACGTAGAAGAGGATCGGGTGGCAGCAATGTCCGCCGCGATGCTCAGTTTGGGCGAGCGAATCTCAGGAGAATTGGGACGGGGAAGTTTGGATGAAGTATATATCCGTGGTGAGGATGGCTTTGTGCTCCTGACTGCGGTTGGAGATGAGGCAGTGCTGACTGCCTTAGCTCGAGATGAGGCAAAACTAGGGATGATCTTCCTGGAGATGCGACGAGCAGCAGCAGATTTGGAAAAATTGGTGGGATGAAGAATCAACCAAATTCGTCAGGTACACGGTGGGGAGGGGCTAAGGCTTCCTCCCCACTTCTCTTTTAACCAATCTATCTTATACGGGAATTGATTTTTATGAAAACAAGGTATGTATTTATTACTGGTGGTGTTGTGAGTTCTGTGGGGAAAGGGGTCACCGCGGCGGCTTTAGGGCTGCTGCTGAAAGAACGGGGTTATAAAGTCTCCGTTCAAAAATTGGACCCGTATATCAATGTTGACCCTGGCACAATGAACCCGTACCAGCATGGGGAGGTGTATGTGCTGGATGACGGCACAGAGACCGATCTGGACTTGGGCCACTACGAGCGCTTTGTCGATGTGCCGCTGAGCAATGTGTGCAACGCGACCACCGGTCAGGTGTATGCCGAGGTGATCTCCAAGGAACGCCGGGGTGATTATCTGGGTGGCACCATCCAGGTGATCCCGCATATTACCGATGAGATCAAGAAGCGCATCAAAATGGTGGCGAAAGCGAACGAGGCCGAAATTGTCTTGGTGGAAGTGGGCGGCACGGTAGGCGATATTGAGTCGCTGCCATTTTTGGAAGCCCTGCGCCAGATGCGCGGGGATGTAGGCAGAAAACACAGCTACTACATTCATGTGACCTGGCTGCCGATCATTGGCGCCACGCAAGAACTGAAAACCAAACCTACCCAGCACTCGGTGCGGGAACTGCGCGGGATCGGGATTTCGCCCCAGATGATCATCACGCGTGCCGACCACCCGGTAGATGAAGAAATTCGGGAGAAGATCGCCCGTTTCTGTGATGTGGATTACGACGCGGTCGTCCCGATGGTCACCACCCCGGTGATGTACGAAGTGCCCCTGATGCTGGAAGAAGCCGGGATCGCCGATATTGTATTGAAATCCTTGAAGCTCAAACGGCATAAAAAGCCCGACCTGTCGGCATGGGAAGAAGTTGTCGCCGAGGCGAAGAATATCCGCCCGAAAGTGCGGGTTGCCCTGGTAGGTAAGTATGTGGAGCTGAAAGACGCGTACATGAGCGTTAAGGAAGCCCTGAACCACGCGGCCATCTCCCTGGGGATTGATGTGGATATTGACTGGATCCACTCGGAAGAATTGGAAGGCAAGAATTACGACCCCAACTTGTGGGAGCGTGTGGTACAGGCCGATGGGATTTTAGTGCCCGGCGGTTTTGGCGAACGCGGAATTGAGGGTAAAATTAAAGCAGCCCAACATGCCCGCGAAAACAAGGTCCCCTATTTGGGCTTGTGTTTGGGAATGCAGTTGTTGGTGGTAGAATTTTCTAGAGCCGTGTTAGGTGATGCGCTGGCGAACTCAACGGAGTTTGATAAAAATACATCGCACCCGGTGATTGATTGGATGCCCGATCAGAGTGAAAGCATCGACAAAGGTGCTACCATGCGCCTGGGTTTATACCCGTGTGAATTAGACCCAGAGAGCAAAGCCGGAAAAGCATACGGTAAAGAGCTGGTCTACGAGCGGCACCGCCACCGGTTTGAATTTAACAACCAATATCGAGAGGTCTTGGGCGAAGCAGGTATGCGTTTTTCTGGTCTGTCGCCAGACGGCCGCCTGGTTGAAATTGCTGAATTAAAGGATCATCCTTACATGTTAGGAACACAATTCCACCCCGAATTCCTCTCTCGGCCAACACGCCCCCACCCACTTTTTGTGGGTTTCATGGAAGCCGTGTGTGAGAGAGCGGGGGTGGAGTATAAATCTCATAATCGAAAGAAGGTATTAAATGGACATGCGAATTAAGACAGTCGTAGGACGACAAATTTTGGATTCTCGGGGAAACCCGACAGTCGAGGTGGACGTACATCTGTATGATGGCACAATCGGGCGGGCAGCAGTGCCCTCCGGCGCATCCACCGGTGTACACGAGGCATTGGAATTACGCGACGGCGATAAATCTCGTTATTTAGGTAAAGGTGTTACCAAAGCAGTTGAAAATGTCAATACAGTGATCCGCGATTACATGATCGGCCGTGACCCCCGCTTGCAGTACGAGCTGGATTATGGCTTGTTGGAACTGGATGGCACCTCAAACAAATCCAAACTGGGCGCAAATGCAATTTTAGGCACCAGCCTGGCGGTGGCAAAAGCTGCTGCACAAGCGGTTGGTCTGCCTTTGTACCGCTACATTGGCGGTGTGTTTGCCCACACATTACCCGTACCGATGATGAATATTTTGAACGGCGGGGCACACACCGGCTGGCAATCCACCGATGCACAAGAATTTATGGTGATGCCGTTGGCAGCTCCATCCTTCTCGGAAGGGCTGCGCTGGGGTGCTGAGATTTACCACGCCCTGAAGAGCGTGCTGAAAGACCGCGGTTACACCACCTTGGTTGGTGACGAGGGCGGGTATGCCCCGGCTTTGAAAGCCAATGCAGAAGCCGTTGAGGTGATCTTGCAGGCGATTGAAAAAGCGGGCTATAAACCCGGCGAAGAGGTCTGCATCGCTTTGGACCCGGCCGCTTCTGAATTCTACGATGAGAAAGAAGGCCTTTACAACCTGCGCACCGAAGGCAAGAAACTGACCAGTGAAGAAATGGTCGACTTCTGGGCAAACTGGGTTGAGAAGTACCCGATTGTCTCAATTGAAGATGGTTTGGACCAGGATGACTGGGCAGGCTGGCGGCTGATGACCGAGAAGTTGGGCGACAAAGTGCAGCTGGTAGGTGATGACCTGCTGGTAACCAACCCCGACCGTGTCCGCCGCGGGATCGAAGAAGATGCCTGCAACGCCTTGTTGGTGAAGGTGAACCAGATTGGTTCCCTGACCGAGACGATTGAATCGGTTGAGATGTGCCACCGGGCCGGCTGGCGGGCTGTTGCCTCCCACCGCTCTGGCGAGACCGAAGATAATACGATTGCCGACCTGGCTGTGGCTTTGAACACCGGACAGATCAAGACCGGTGCACCGGCTCGTTCTGACCGGGTAGCAAAATACAACCAACTGCTGCGCATCGAGCAGGATTTAGGGCCGTCTGCTGCCTATGCAGGTTGGAGTGCATTCAACAAGTAAGTTGAATTGAAGGTAGAAGATAGTGCAATAGGAATCGGGCTGGCATATGCCAGCCTGATTTTGACTAAAAATCGTCTAACTATGGACGATTTTTATTTGACTGAGCAGCGTTGAGTTTAATAAAAAAAGATGCGCAAAAACGCATCCTTTTATGGACTAAGTAAATTTCTTTTGGTGTAAGAAATATGCTACGGTTCCAGGCTGGGGAGTGCGCCCATCGAGGGGGAGCAAACAATATCGTAGTATTCCAATTCGGCAGACTTCTGTTCTTCGGCGTAAGTGGCGGCTTGTTTGCCAATCACGCGCACGTTATCAATTTCGCTCATCACCTGGGAAGGCCAATAGCGCGGCAGCACCATCAGGGGATCGTTGACCGGGCCTTCGGCCAGCCAGGCAGGGCGGGCGTTATCTTTTTGGTCCGCAATCGGTATCCAGTTGAACATGATCGGCCCGCGGGGGTTGACGGTGAAGCCGATGCGATAACCGGATTGACGGGCTAATTCGGCGGCGCGGGGGGTGAAGTTGCCGCCCGGCCAGATGTAGGCGATCGGTGTGGTGCCGAAATGCTCTTGGATAAACTCGATTGAACCGTTGAACTCATTCAGCAGAAATTCATCGGTGGAATTTTCGGTGGCGACGATATTATGTACCACGCCGTGTGCCTGGAAGTCGATCAATCCTTCCTGGTTGAGGGCTTCCATCTCGCCCCAAAGAGTGCCGAGGGTGTTTTCCGGGTAGCTGATCCAGGCGTTGACTACCTGCCAGCCCCATTGTTCATAATACTCTCGGAAATAGGTATCGTAATATTGGGCAAAGTGGCGGTCATCGACCAATAAGACCACCGAGCGTTCGGGGATTTGGGCGTTGGTTTCAAGGAAATCCGCCAACTGCGTGGCGTTGATCGCTTCAAAACCCTGATCTTTAAGGGTGGTCATCATGGTGCGGAATTCTCCGGCGCCAATGTCGTCGTAGCCGATTTCACCATCTTTTTGGATCGAGTGGAACATAATCACCATCACAACCGTACCGGGTGCGGCGTTGTTGGGGTCCCACTTGAGCTTGAGATATTCGCAAGCATTATTAATGTAGGTGTGGGGGTAATCCAACGGGTTAAGGGTGGTGGGCTGGAAAATAGGTTGAATAGCCGGGGGCGTGCGCACAATTGTGGCGGTGGGGACAGGTGTATCGGTGGGCAGCGGAGTTGCCGTAGCCGTGCTGGTTGCAGGTACGGCAGTGAGTGTGGGGGGGAGTGTGGCAGTTTCGTTATCGGCAGAAGCCGGATTACCGCAGCCGGATAAGACCAGGGCGATTGCAAGCACGGAAATGGTAAGCAGGGTGAAATATTTCATAAGGTTCTAACTCTAACAATCTCTATTTCTAATCAATTACTCTATCGTGGGGTCGAATTCTTCGGGGTCAAGCGGCGATGGCCGCAGCGCTTCGTCCAGGCTCATGCCTTCCTTCTTCATGCCCGGAGCAGGTGTTGCACAGTAGGGGCAAATGTTCCAGTGCAGTTCCATCAGGCGGCTGCAATGGTGGCAGGTTTTTTTGAGGCGGGTATGGCAGTCTGGGCAGACCATCCACTTTTCGTCGATCCGCCGGCTGCAACCCGGGCAGTGCTGGGCGCTTTCAATCGTGTTGAGGAGCGCTTCTTCTTCCAGGGTGGCCTGGTATTCTTCCTCTAAGGTGCGGGGTGGGCGTAAGACCAGATAAACGACCACGCCGGGCAAAAACAGCAGGGTGACCACGACCACTGCCAATATCTGCATGATCTTGTCGCCCGTCCTTTTACGAATGTCGCGATTTGTCCAAAAGATGAGACTTAGCCAGAGGGCGACGACAAAAGAAGCACCCCAGGCAGTGAGGATAAGGACAAGATTGCTGATAATTGTTGGATCGATCATTTTTTCTCCACTGATTTGATTTACCCGGTAAATTATAGCATGATGCCACCGGAGCGGCGAGCGTGCCGGTGGTATAATCTGGCGATGTTGGACATTCCAGCAAGGAGTATAAAAACTCGTGCAAAAACCATTCCAAATTTTATTGGTCTTGATGTTGTTTATTGTGGGAATGTCAGCCTGTTCTCCCGTCTCAACAATGGAGACAGAAACAGCATCTGCGCCGCCTCCAACCGAAACCCAATTGACCACAGCAACGGAAACGCCTGCTCTTTCTCCTACTAAGACGATTGCGCCAACCGAAGTTCTTACGCCTACCCCTGATACGACCACCACAATTGTATTTACCGGGGTGATCGTGCCGGCACGCTGTGTGCAGGCGGGTGTCGATGCGGCGGGGAGTGCGGACTATATTTACGATGAAGTACGCGAGATTCTCAGTGGGGCGGATTTGACCGTGGGGGTGTACAACGCGGCGATGAGTGACCAGGTCGAGATGATCGGCTGCCAGAGCAGTTGGGAGCTGGTGGGTACCCCCAATAATGCCGATGCACTCCAGGCTGCCGGGTTCGATGTGATGTCGGTTGCCACCAACCATATTATGGACTGCGGGCGCACATCCTGCGGCTATACTTCCTTTTTCGATACGCTGGATCATTTAAACCGGGTAGGCATTCAAACCGTCGGCGCGGGAGAAGACCTGGCGGCTGCCATGCAGCCGGTGATCGTTGAGAGCAACGGCACTACTTTTGGCTTTATTTCCCTGGGAGAGGTGAACGAACGTGTGTTTGCCGATTGGGAAACGCCGGGCATTGCGGTGTTGACCCATTTCAATCTGATGCAGGCGATACAGGAATTGCGCGATCAGGTGGATGTTTTGATCGTGATGCCGCATACTGGGCCGGAAGACTACCCGGAGGTAACCCCGCAGCAGAATTATTGGGCGAGAAATGCCGCAGCTGCCGGGGCAGACCTGGTGGTAGAAAACCACGCCCACATTGTACAGGGGTATGAGTGGATTGATGATGTCCCTGTGTTTTACAGCCTGGGCAACTTTGTGTTCGACCAGATTTGGGCAAGAGACCATCAGCAGGGTGTGATGCTGGAAGTGGTGTTTGACGGCGCAGAAATTGTGGATTTCACTTTCTACCCCACGATTGTGGACCAGGACGGTACGGTGCATCTGGCACGCGGAGACGAGCGCCAGGAGATCATTGATAGGATCGAATATCTGCATCTGGAGTTGGTGGAAGAGTAAGTTTTTAAGAAAATATTAAATTTTTATTAATCCTTGTTTAATTGCTTGACAAATCTAAATACCTGCATATAATTACACATGATGAACGTCAGGGTGCCCCCCTCACCTTGGCGTTTATCATTTAAAGTGGTTTTTATAGAGGCGGAAATTGCTAAAAACTCATTGTGGGATAGATGTCATTGTAATTGCGTGACGTATGTCCCCTGACTAGATTCCAATCATCACCCATAATATATATTGTTTACGAGAGTCTCTCCTGGAGAGAATCTAATCGTTTAAAGCCAATAACCGAACAAATAAGATGATTGGGAGCATTCACTATGCAGGAAGAACTGGGTACCATATTCTCTAAGTATCAGGGAAAGCAGGAGGAGATCATTCCCATATTGCAGGATGTGCAGTCAAATCAAGGGTTTTTGTCTGATGATTCCATGAAAGCGATTGCAAAATTTACCGGTGTTCCGGCGAGCAGCGTATATGCGGTAGCAACTTTTTATGCGCAGTTCCGCTTTACACCCCAGGGGAAAAAACACATCATGGTATGCCGCGGGACGGCTTGCCATGTGAATGGGGCACCACGCGTGTTGGAAGAAATTGAAGAACAGCTAGGCATTGTGGAGGGGGAGACTTCTGAGGATTTGGAATACTCCCTGGAAACAGTAGCTTGCATCGGCGCATGCAGTTTGGCACCGTGCATTATGATTAATAAAGAAGTAGAAGCTAAGATCAATAAGAAGAAAGTTGCTGAACTATTTAGGAAGGATAATTAGCGATGGAAGTTCAGTTTGAGAATCTGGCGAAACATGCAAAAGAACACTGGCAGGCTTTGCAAACAAGCCTTAAGCCGGTAATCTATATTGGTACAGCGACCTGTGGGCGTTCGGCTGGGGCTTTGGATACCTGGAAGGTATTTGAAGAGGAAGCCGCTGCCAACGGCATTGAGATTGACATCATCGAGGTGGGCTGTGTGGGTTTGTGCTATGCCGAACCATTGGTTACTGTGGCAAAACCAGGGATGCCCCCGATTGTGTACGATGCAGTCGATGGCAGAAAAGCCAAACAGATCGTATCCAAATACTTGATGGGTGACGACCCCATGCCGGCCAAAGCGCTGGCTAAATTGGGCGAAGATGGCTCGGAAGAAATCCCCCAATTCTATGACCTGGATGTGTTCCAGGGGCAAGTACGGCGTGCGCTGCACAATTGTGGGTTCATCAATCCTACCGACCTGGATCATTACATTGCCAATGGCGGTTATGAAGGTCTGGTGCGGGCGCTGGATATGGAGCCGCAGGAAATTGTAGAAGTGATTAAAGAGTCTGGCTTGCGCGGCCGCGGCGGCGCAGGGTTCCCCACCTGGCGAAAATGGCAGTTCTGCCGGGACGCAGAAAATGACCAGAAGTACTTGATCTGCAATGCGGATGAAGGCGACCCCGGGGCATTTATGAACCGGGCATTGTTGGAAGGCGACCCGCACGCTTTGATTGAAGGTATGATCGTTGCCGGATATGCGTTAGGCGCCGATACTGCTTATATTTACTGCCGGGCAGAATACCCACTGGCCTTGGAAAGACTGCGGCTGGCCATTTCCCAGGCAGAGGAAAATGGATTTTTGGGCAAGCATGTGCTTGGCTCAGATTTCAACTTCAAGATCAAGATTAAAGAAGGGGCCGGCGCATTTGTATGTGGCGAAGAAACAGCCCTGATCGCTTCGATTGAAGGGGAACGCGGGATGCCTCGCCCCCGCCCGCCGTATCCGGCTGTTTCTGGTTTGTGGGGCAAGCCGACCATCATCAATAACGTAGAGACCCTGGCCTGCGTGGGATTAATTATGCGCAATGGGGCAGAATGGTTCACCGAATACGGCACCGAGAAAAGCAAAGGCACCAAGACGATTGCTTTGGTAGGTAAAGTGAAAAACACCGGCCTGGTGGAAGTGCCCTTGGGCATTACATTGAATGAGCTAGTCTTTGATGTCGGTGGGGGAATCAAGGATGACCGGGAAGCAAAAGCTGTGCAGACCGGCGGCCCTTCGGGCGGCTGTGTGCCGAGAGAGTTGTTTGATACAGCGGTAGACTACGACTCATTAGCCAGCGTAGGCACGATCATGGGATCGGGCGGTGTGGTTGTGATGGATGAGACTACTTGCATGGTGGACTTTGCCCGTTTCTTCCTTGATTTTGCCGAAAAAGAATCCTGCGGCGAGTGTGTACCCTGCCGTTTAGGCACCAAGCAAATGCTTGAAATTTTGGAAGATATTGTGGAAGGCCGCGGCAAGCCGGAAGATATTCCTTTGTTGGAGGAATTGGCCGAATCGATTAAAGCAGGTTCGCTGTGCGGTTTGGGGCAGACAGCGCCGAACCCGGTGCAGACCACTTTACGATACTTTAGAGAAGAATACGAAGCCCATATTTACGAGAAAAAGTGCTATTCGAAAGTTTGTAAGAGCTTGATCCATTATTGGATTGACCCCGAATTATGCGTGGGATGCCGGTTGTGCATGAAAGCATGTCCTGGTGGCGCGATTACAGGCGATGTGAAGACGGTGCATGTGATTGACTGGGATTTGTGCACCACCTGCGGCATGTGTTACGAAGTTTGCCCGCCGAAGATCAAAGCGGTGGAGATCATCCCAGGGGTAGCACCTGAACCGGTATTAGCTGGAGAACAACATGACTGAAACAATCTCTTTTTTGGTAGATGACATTGAACTACAAGTAGAGAAAGGCACGACAATCTTAGATGCTGCGCTGGACGCGGGCATCTATATTCCGCACTTATGCCACCACCCCGACCTGAATCCGGTGGGCGTGTGCCGCTTGTGCGGTGTGGAGATTGAAGGGCGCGGGCTGGTAATGTCCTGCAATACCCCGGTACAAGAGGGGATGCGGATCAAGACCAGCACGACCAAAGTGAACAACCAGCGCAAGATCGCCATTGAATTGCTGCTGGCCAATCACCCTGAATCGTGCATTTCTTGTACGGCTAACATGACCTGTGAGCTGCTGAAGATTTCGAACTACGTGGGTATCGACCGCGAGCGCTTGAATATGATGCGCAAGCGGGATGTTGTGTACCCGGTGGACTCATCGAACCCGTTCTTTTCCTTTGACCCTAACAAGTGTGTGCTGTGTGGAATTTGTGTGCGCACCTGTAATGAAATTCAAGGCGTGCGGGCGATCAACTATGTCAACCGCGGTCACGAGACCGTGATTGGCACTTTTGGCAACCAGCTGTTCATCGATTCCTCCTGCGAATCATGCGGTGAATGTGTGGCTCGCTGCCCGGTGGGTGCCTTATCGATCAAAAATTACCAGCGCCCGGCGAAAGAAGTGGCCAGCACCTGTTCTTACTGCGGTGTAGGCTGCGGCCTGATGTTGGGCGTGCAGGGCGATAAATTGGTCAATGTGCGCGGAAATCGCGATGCAAAAGCAAACAACGGCCAGTTATGTGTGAAAGGCCGCTTTGGTTACAAATTTGTAGACCATGAAGACCGCCTGACTGCCCCGATGGTGCGGGAATACCTGCTGGAAGGGGACGGCATACGGGCGAACAAAGCCGACCGCGGCGAATGGGTAGAAGTAGATTGGGATACCGCTTTTGATGTGGTTGCCAAGAAATTCACCCAGATCAAACAAGAATCCGGTTCGAATGCAATCGGGGTGCTGGCTTCGGCAAAATGCACCAACGAAGAAAACTATTTGTTCCAAAAATTTGCAAGGCAGGTGATAGGCACGCACAGTATAGACCACTGTGCGCGTCTTTGACACAGTTCCACTGTCGCCGGTCTGGCGGCTGCCTTTGGTTCCGGTGCCATGACAAACACCATGGCCGATATTGCTGAAAAATCGGAAGCAATCTTTATTATTGGGTCGAATACGACCGAACAGCACCCGGTATTTGGATACAAAATCCGGCAAGCTGTACTCCAACGCGGGATTAAGCTGATTGTTGCTGACCCGCGCAATATCCCGATCACAGATTTTGCCACGCTGCACCTGCGCCACCAGCCGGGCACCGATGTCGCCCTGGTGAATGGTCTGATGCATGTGATCCTTAAAAATGGCTGGGAAAATCGTGAATTCATTGAAGCACGCACAGAAAACTTTGAGGCTTTTGTAGACAGCCTGGAAGATTACACGCCTGAGAAGGTCGCCGAGATCACCGGTCTGACCGTGGATGAGATCCTAGAAGCGGCCGAGATGATGGCGAAGAGTTCCCCCATGGCGGTGTTGTGGGCAATGGGGATCACTCAGCACACCACCGGCGTGATGAACGTCTTCAGCCTGGCGAACTTACAAATGCTGTTGGGCAACATGGGCATCCCCGGCGGCGGCACCAACCCGCTGCGTGGGCAGAACAACGTGCAGGGCGCCTGCGACATGGGCGCACTGGTGAACGTGTTCCCCGGCTACCAGAGTGTGACCGATGAAGGTGCACGCGCCAGGTTTACCAAAGCCTGGCAGTTGGAAACAGAAGCCAGCAGCAACGGTAAAGAACCGACCCCGCTGTTTGGCGACAAACCCGGCAAGACGGTCACCGAACTGACCCACGGCATGTTGGATGGGACGGTGCGCGGTTTGTACCTGATTGGTGAAAACCCGCTGATGTCTGACCCGGACAGCAACCACGTGCGTGAGTGCTTTGAAGCCGGTGACTTTGTCGTACTGCAAGAAATCTTCCCCTCGGAGACTTCGGAATTTGCCGATGTGATGCTCCCGGCGGTTAGCTTCGCCGAAAAGAACGGCACCTTCACCAACACGGAACGACGCGTGCAGATGGTGAACAAAGCGATCCCGAACAAGGGACAATCCAAGCTGGATTGGCAGATCACCAGTGAGCTTGCTCGCCGTGTGATTGCCCTGGAAGGCAAAGAAGCGGTCGGCCCGTATGCCGGTTGGGCATATGAAAATGTGGAAGATATCCTGGATGAAATCCGTGCGCTGACCCCGATCTATGCCGGGATCACGTATGACCGCTTGCGCTCCGGTGAACAGCTGCACTGGCCGGTGAAGGATGAAACCCACCCAGGGACACCGATCCTGCACACCGAGCAGTTCTCCCGCGGGTTAGGCAAATTCAACATCTGCGAGCATATCCCGGCAGAGGAACTGCCCACCGAAGAATACCCGCTGCTCCTGACTACGGGACGGGTGCTGTACCACTGGCATGGCGCTGAAATGACCCGCCGTGTGGCCGGGTTGGTAGAAATCTACCCGGAGAGCATTATCGAACTGAACGAAGAAGATGCCGCCAAATACGGCATCCCGGAAAAAGCCAAGATCAAACTAAGCTCGCGGCGCGGCGAGATGATCGCCCGTGTATTGGTCACCGACCGGATCACCCCTGGGGTGGTGTTTGGCGGCTTCCATTACCCGGATGAGCAAAATGTGAACAATTTGACGATTACTGCTTTAGACCCGGTAGCGAAAATCCCCGAGTATAAAGTATGTGCGGTGAAAGTTGAATTGGTAGAAGAAGGATAAACTCAGATCAACCAGTAAACAGCCGGTGCTAAAACGTTTTAGCACCGGCTGCTCTTTTAATCGAATATAATACGACTCATGAACAACTACTCAATCATTATTCAGGCAGGCGGCAATTCATCCAGGATGGGACAAGATAAAGGTTTATTGCCTTTTGGTGAGATGCAAATGGTGGAGTTCATTCTCGGCCAGCTGGAAGGCATGGGGAAAGACCGCTTTATTATCTCTAACCGTCCCCAGGACTATACCAAATTTGGACTTCGGGTGTACCCGGATGTGATCCCTGGAATTGGGGCGTTGGGGGGCTTTTATACGGCGATGTGCTACATGCGTACCAAGTATGCTTTAGTATTGGCTTGCGACATGCCTTTCATCAACCGGGATTTATATTTGTACTCGCTGGATTTAGCCGAGAACTTTGATGTGGTCATCCCCCGGCTGCGGGCAGATGGCTTTGCAGAACCCTACCGGGGGGTGTATGCCAAAAGCTGTCTGGTGCCTATCGAGCAGGCCATTCAATCAGAGCGGCGCAAAGTGATCTCGTTTTTCCCGGATGTGCGGGTGCGCTATGTGGAAACCGAAGAGATTCACCAGTTTGACCCCGAAGAACGCTCTTTTTACAATGTGAACACGCCAGAAAACTTGGCACAGGCAAAAATCATGGCCGGCATCCAGGAAAAAGCAGAGTAAGTTTACTTCTTTTCTCTATATTTGGTAAAATCTAAGAGGGGTTGACACAAAATAATGAATAGAATGTAATGGAGGCCAGTTGCTGATGGTCAATATAGAGGTTAGAAACACCACTCAGATGGAACGAGAAAGTGTGCTTTCGGATTACCGCCTGGCGGTACAAAGCCGAGAAGCGAGCTTGATTGGCAGACGGGAGGTACTAACCGGCAAAGCAAAGTTCGGCATTTTTGGGGATGGGAAGGAAGTTGCCCAACTTGCTATGGCAAAAGTGTTTAAACCGGGGGATTTTAGAGCAGGATACTACCGCGATCAAACCTTTATGTTTGCTACCGGCGAACATACGATAGCCGAATATTTTGCACAACTATACGCGGACGCGGATGTGGTGCGGGAACCAGCTGGAGCGGGGCGTTTGATGAATGCCCATTTTTCGACGCGCAGCCTGGATGCACAGGGGGCGTGGAAGGATTTGATGGCGATCAAAAATTCTTCGGCAGATGTTTCCCCCACGGCTTCGCAGATGCCGCGTTTGGTGGGGCTGGCGTATGCGTCTAAGCTGTACCGCGAGCTTGACGCGCTGAAAGAATTTACTACTTTTTCCCATGATGGGAGTGAGATTGCTTTTGGTACGATCGGGAATGCCAGCGCAGCGGAAGGGATTTTTTGGGAGGCAGTGGATGCGATTGGGGTATTACAGTCCCCGGCGATTCTCTCCATCTGGGATGATGATTATGGGATTTCCGTCTCGAACCGCAGGCAGCACACGCGGGACCTTTCCGACCTGTTGAGCGGTTTCAGCCGGAAGGACGGGGGCGGGGGCTACAATGTGTACCGGGTGGCAGGGTGGGATTATGCCGAACTGCTTGATGTATACGGGGATGCAGAGGCGCATGCCCGCAAAGAGCACATCCCGGCAATCATCCATGTGGTCGAGCTGACCCAGCCGCAGGGGCATTCGACTTCGGGGAGCCACGAACGCTATAAAAGCGCCGAACGGTTGGCCTGGGAGCAGGAACACGACTGCAATGTGCAATTCCGCACCTGGATCATCGAGACGGGATTGGCCGAGGAAGAGGAACTGGCGGCAATCGATAAGCAGGCGCGCCAGGAAGTGGAAGAAATCCGTACACTGGCCTGGGAGGCGTTCAAGCAGCCGGTGTTTGAAGAACGAGACCAGTTGGTTGATTTGCTTACCCGATTAGAAGGGGAAGTTGTGAATGGGGATGAGATTGCCGGGCTGCGCAAGAAAATGGTAAGCAACCAGAATTTGCTGTATAAAGACCTGGTAGAAATGGCCAGCAAAGCGATCTTTGAGACTCGATCACACCAGTCGCCCACGCAAGAGGCACTGCTTGCCTATAAGCGGCGGCTAGAAAAAGCCGGGCAGGAAAAATACAGCCGGCATTTGCACGATGAAAATTACAAGCCAGGGCAGATCAAGGGAGAACAAATCCCAGCATATTCTGCCAAATCTCGAACTTTGAATGGGTTTGAAATCTTGAACAAGGCGTTTGACAGCATCCTGGCGAGAGACCCGCGGGTGGTGGCCTTTGGGGAAGACCTGGGCAAGATTGGGGGCGTGAACCAGGGCTTTGCCGGGTTACAGGCCAAATACGGCGAGCTGCGCGTTTCGGATACCGGTATCCGGGAAGCGACGATCATCGGGCAGGCGATTGGCCTGGCGATGCGCGGGCTGCGGCCGATTGCGGAAATCCAGTATCTGGACTATATGCTGTATGCGCTGCAAATCATGTCAGATGACCTGGCAACCGTGCGCTGGCGCACGGCCGGGGGGCAAAAAGCCCCGGTGATCGTGCGCACACGCGGACACCGCCTGGAAGGAATCTGGCATTCAGGTTCGCCGCTGGGCGGGTTGGTGCACTTTTTACGCGGGATGTATATTGCTGTGCCGCGCAACATGGTGCAGGCAGCAGGTTTTTACAACACGCTGCTGCAACTGGATGACCCCGGTTTGGTGATCGAAGTGTTGAACGGCTACCGGCAGAAGGAGAAACTACCGGATAACCTGGCAACTTACACGGTGCCTTTGGGGCAGCCGGATATTTTACATGAAGGGGATGATGTAACGCTGGTCACTTATGGGGCCATGTGCCGGGTGGTGATGGAAGCCGTGGAGCGATTGGATGCGGTTGGGATCAGCGCCGAGGTGATTGATGTGCAAACCTTGCTGCCGTTTGATGTGAACGGTGTTATTTTAGAATCATTGAAGAAAACCAGCCGGATCATCTTTATGGATGAGGATGTGCCCGGCGGCACGACTGCCTACATGCTGCAAAAGGTGATTGAGGAGCAGGGCGGATACTACTGGCTCGATTCTGAGCCGCGTACCCTGACCTCTGCTGTTCATCGTCCAGCATATGGCTCGGACGGAAATTATTTCTCAAAGCCGAATGTGGAATCGGTGTTTGAAACCACGTATCGCTTGATGCATGAAGTATCTCCGGTACAATATCCCTTGTTTTTCTAAAATCTAATTGACGAGGATAAACCATTGCTACAACACCCGATAATAACCACAATTGCCTTATGCCTGTTGGGGTATCTTTCAGGCTCGGTCTCATTTTCGATATTAATTACCAAATTGTTCAAAGGGGTGGATGTGCGGGATGGCGGTTCCGGGCATGCCACCACAACCAACACTATCCGGCAGGTGGGATGGGCAGCGGGAGGCGCCGTTTTCTTGCTCGACTTCCTCAAAGGTGTGCTGCCGGTGTATATTGCCACCATTTTTGCGCCGTATCCGTGGGTAGTACCCGTTGTGGGGGCTTTGGCGGTTACGGGGCACTGTTGGCCTATTTTTTGGCAGTTCAAAGGCGGTATGGGACTGGCAACGGCCGGCGGTGGGATATTTTTGATCAATCCGTTATACAGCCTGATTGGCGTTGGGATTCTGGTAGCTATTATGCTGATGATCCACCACAGCGCACGGGCAGCGGTAATTACGGGCATCATTTTGGCGCCAGTGTATTACTTCCTGGGGATGCGGGGGGTGTTGGTTTGGATCACTGCGGCGGTGGGGACTGTGATTGCGATCCGCTTTTTGATCGACTGGAACCGGCAATACCGGGAATTGTGGTTGGATAGAGAACAGCAAGCCTGAAGGTGGTCTCCGTGTCTGTAAAATGTGCACTATGCGGCGGGACATTCTCGCCAGACGAAACCTGCGAAGAGCGCTACAACCAATGCCTGGCTTTGGAGTTTGGGCAGCCAGGCTATGGGGTGGTGCATCATCTGACCGTGCCGTGCTACTATCTGCAGCACAATCTTTATTCTCGTGAGGGGTGGCTGCACGCCCGGCAGCTGTTGGTGGCGTTCTTAGAAGAAGGTGCCAGCCCAGAAGAGGTGCGGCAAAGACAAAAGCAGCACTTGGACAGCGGGCAGCGGGAGTGGCACCTTACCAAAGGGGAGAAATTTCCTGGATTTGAGTCGATCATCTGGACGCGCACGATTGCGGACGTACGTACCGATACCCCAGAGGTGTACAAGCGAGATGTAGAAGCGTGGGCAAAGAGCGTGCTGGCTGATATACAAAGTGTAATGGACTGATTGAGGTAATTTTAGCAATAAGATTACTTTGGATATAAAAAGAGCCGCACTTTTTGATGCGGCTCTTTATTTTTTGTATTTTTCCGATCAGTTCATCTCAGAGGGAAGATGGGCGATGGCAATTTCAGCATCGTCGCAGAAGAGCATGGCGCGCTCGATGATGTTGCGCATCTCACGGATGTTGCCCGGCCAGGTGTAATTCATCAGCTTATCCATGGCTTTGGGGGTCACACCCAGCACGTTCTTCCCCATTTTTTTGTTATAGTGATTGATAAAGAATCCGACAAATTCGGGAATGTCTTCTTTGCGTTCTCGCAGCGGGGGGATGTCGAGATCGACCACTTTCAGGCGGTAGTAGAGGTCTTCGCGGAACTTGTGGTCGGCAATCATTTGTTTGAGATCGCGGTTGGAGGCGGCAATGACCTGCACATCCACACTGATCTCTTTTGTGCCGCCCATCCGGCGGAAAGACTGCTCTTCGATAGCGCGTAGTAATTTGGCCTGGATATCGAGGGACATAGAGGAAATTTCATCGAGGAACAAGATGCCGCTGTCGGCAGTTTCCATCAGGCCGATCTTGCGCTGTTCGGCGCTGGTAAAGGAACCGGCTTCATGGCCGAACAACTCGGTTTCCAGCATGGTGTCTGGGATGGCGGCGCAGTTGATGGCGATAAAGGGCTTATCTGAGCGGGTGCCGACCTGATGGATGTGGGTAGCGATGATCTCTTTGCCGGTGCCGGTTTCGCCGGTGATGAGGACGGAAACGGCTGCATTGGCCGCACGTTGGGCCTGCTCGTAGACCGATTTGATCTTTTCATTGCTGCCCATCACGATGGTGCCGGTGTTGTGCTGGCTTTGGCGCAGGTGGGCTAACTCGCGGCGCATCTGCACGATCTCGCCGGCTCGTTGGATCGATTTTTCCAACTCAGTCAATTTGATCGGTTTGGTGAAGAAGTCGTGCGCACCGTTTTTCATCGCATTGACTGCCATGTCAATATCGCCGAAAGCAGTGATCATGATAATGGGGGGGCGATCTAACAGGTGGCTGGTCTCTTCAATCAGGGTCGGGCCGTATCCATCGGGCAGTTCTGCATCCAGCAGGACGATATCGGCATTGCCTTGGGAAAGCTGGGTCTTGGCATCTGCGAGTGTGGGCGCTTCTAAAGTTGTGTACCCATTATTGTCCAGATATTTTTTTACCAGATGACGGGCGTTCTCTTCATCATCCACAATCAAAATGGTTAAACTCATTGATTACCTCATTTGTTATAAAAAATTAAAGCATGCATGTGAACCCATCCATCAAGGTTCACGATAGATCATTAAAATGAGGATACGTTCCTCATTTTAAGTTGGTTTTCTGTACCGGTAATTGTATCCGAAATACGGTGCCATCGGGAACACTATTGGCACTGATTTTTCCATTGTGGGCATTAATGATTTGTTTGGTGATTGCCAACCCCAGACCGTTGCCATCGCTGGAGGTGGTGAAGAACGGTTCGAAGATTTTTTGCATGATCTCTTTGGGAATGCCCGGCCCGTTATCGGAAATATCGATATTGACATATTCCGTCTTGCCATCGTTTGGCGCATGGGTCAGGCGCACCATCAATTTACCGCCCGAACCTTTCATGGCGTTGATCGCATTCTGAATGATATTGGTAAAGACTTGATCCAGGGAGCGTTGGTCTCCTCGTACAAGGGGAATATCCTGGTTGCAGATCACCACCGGTTCAATTTTGTATCTTTCCATGCGTGGTTTCCAGCGCTGGACGAGGGTCTCGAGCTGGACTTGCAGGTTGACCGGCACCATTCTGTATTTTCGCGAACGGGAAACCGAAAGCACCGACTTCATCAAGTCTTCCAGGCGGTTGACATCATTTTGCAGGCGTTTGATCTCGGGTTGGATTTCGGAATCTTCATCGAAGCTGGAGGAAAGCACTTCTAAGCCCATGCCGATGTTGTTGATCGGGTTGCGGACTTCGTGGGCAAAGATCGCCATCACTTCGCCAAGGACCGCCTGGCCTTCCAACTGTTTGGCGCGGTTTTTGTATTCTTCCCTGGCGCTTAAATCGGAGAGCAGGATGGCAAACCTGGATTTAGGATCACCTGCCGGCAGCGGAATGATGCGGATGTGGGTGAGAGCGGCTTGCCCATCCCGGCGGTGTGTCTTCACCTCACCAATTTCAAGGGGGAGGGAATGCCCGTTTATTTGTTGGGCAAGGATGCGGCTGATGGGGTGGTCGATCACCAATATGGAATCGATGGATTTGCCTACCGCTTCATCTTGCGCATAGCCAAGAGAGAATAAGGCAGCGTCATTGATTTGCTGGATGATGAAAAACTCGTCAATAAAGATCAAGCCATCCGAAATTTGGTTTTTCAACATTTCTGAGACGGCGATTGCATTTTCTACGCTTTGGGTATCTTTGGTGATCTTCGCCAGGGTTTGGAAATGGGTAAGGCAGGACTCAATGCAGCCGGCCATGATTTGCAGCAGGTGCGTGATTTCTTCGGGGGGATTACCAATTTGATCCCCAATGATGAGGATACCTTCTTGGGCGGTGGTTTGCTGGATAGGGATAGAAGCCAGATAGGTAAGTTTGGCCGCCAGCGCTTTTTGGTGGAAGGTAGAAGTGCCGCGAATACCCGGCTGCCACACATAGGGGAGTTTGAGATGGCTGATCTCGCTGCGTTTCACTGACTCTGGCAAGGCTTCCACGTTCCCGCGAGAGGCGTTGATTTTCAATAGATTGGGGTTATCTTCATCGGGGGTATACAAGGCCAAAAAGCTGCTGCCGGTGAGCAGCTGCCCGGCCTGGAGCGCATGTTTCAGCGCTTCTTCCATAGTCTCGTGTTTGGGGGCTAAAGCAAGAGCCAGCAGGGCTTCCCAGCGTTGATTTTGCAGGGACTGCTCGATCTCTTTTTGCTGGACTTCAATCTCGGTCTCAAAGGTAAGCATCAACCAGTTGGTGTCAGTGCCGATGCGGCTGATGTTGACATTCACGGCGGTTTGCTTGCCGCTGCGGTCTTGCAGATTGCTGGAGACATCAAAGGGGGAGGAGTAGATAAAATTCTTGGGGAAAAGGGGGAAGAGGTCTTGTAGACTTAATTCCTCAAAGTCTTTGCGAGAATATCCGGTCTGTTCAACTGCCTTGAGGTTGCAGGCAAAGATTTCATTGAGTTTTTCATCCCACAGCAGCGCTGCCTGAGAAAGATGATTGAGGATGGCATCAATTTCTTTACCGGTAATGGGCTTTTTTAAGAGATTCGAAAGCTCAAACATTAAACAGGTTACCCTTTGATCTTTTTACGCAAATGAGCAGGTAAGATACCTTCCATTGTACGGTATTTTGCCACAGTGCGCCGCGCAATGGATAGGCCGTGTTCTTCCTCTAATATTTTTGTGATCTTGGTATCGGAGAGGGGCTTCTTTTCGGCGGCGATGATCTGTTTGATCAGTGTGCGGATGTGCAGGCTGCGGTCGAAAAATTGGGCAACGGGCACGATCTTACCGGAGGGCAGCTGCACGGATTTGCTGCTGACGGCACGGGAAATGGTGGATTCATGCACGTCTAATTCTTCGGCCAGGCTGGCGCGGGTGAGCGGTTTCATGTGCAGGTCGCCTTGAATAATATATTGACGCTGCTCCTGGGCTAATTTCTGCATCAACTGCACCAGGGTGTGGTTGCGCTGGCTGAGGCACTTGATCAGCAAGTTTGCTTTTTGATATTCTTTGTTCAGTTCCTGCGACTGGTCGTTAGGCAGTTTGGCAATTTCTTTGCGGAACATGGCATTGACCCCAAGATTACCCTGGATCGGCCAGAGGATTTCAACCACCAACTGGGGCTTTTTCTTGTCGCCCTGGTAAGAGATAATGATATCCGGGTCCTGATAACGGTCGGGGGCATCATTGGTCTGGTTGCGGTGGGTACCCCAGTGGGCATGGGCGGGGAAAGGGTTGAGATTTTCGGTGATGAACTTGGACACCTGCTCGGCCTGCGGCATGGAAATGTCAATCGCTTTGCATAAATCCCGCAGATTGTTTTGAGTAAGCTCTTTAAAGCCGTCTTCCAGCGCTTTTTTGGCGTGGTTGGGTACTTTCCTGCCGTTTTCTTCCAAGACTTCCAACTGCACGATCAGCGCTTCTTGGGAAGTATGGGCACCCACACCATACGGTTCGCTGCGTTTGATCAATTCTCGCACGGCATCCACACGCGAAATGGGGACATGGTGGTACATGGCAATTTCGACCGTGGGGATAGGAAGCAGGCCGTTATCATCCAGGCTGGTGAGAATATGGGCGGCAATCAGGCGGTCTTCGGGTTTTAATTCGGTGCGGATCTGATTCAACACGTAAGCGGGCAGGTCTTCCGTCTGGGAAGAATAATCTTCAAAGGGGTCGTATTCTTCTTGTTTATAAGAGGAGCCGCCGCTGTACGAGGGGAAATCGTTGCGGGTTGAAACAAATACGATCGGTTCATCAGCGCTCAGGCTGGTGGGCTTGGAACAAGAGGGACAAAGTTTGTTGACCAGTTTTCTACCGCAGGAGGGGCAGCGCGGGTCCTTTTTGATCTCAAGGGCCGGATTTTGCGAAATCTCCGCCTGGATCTTTTCTGCCAGTTCCTGGTTGTTCATTTCGAGCAAACTCATGGTTTGCGCCAAATGCGCGGTGGTGAGCGGTTTGTGGGTTGTTTTGCTATAGGGGATATGTGCCTGTGCCATATTCTCTTCCTTACTTAGCGATTATACAGCAATAGGTGCAAGTTGCGTGCCAAAAATTCTATCGGGATTTGAAAAACTCTTCCAATTGGGGGTGAAAAACACCAATCTATGCGTGTTTTTTGCCCTTTTTGGTAGAATTTGGGCATTCTAACTTTTAGAGGTACTATGAGCAAAGCAGATATAACCATTATTGGCGGGGGATTGGCAGGCAGTGAAGCGGCCTGGCAGGCAGCACAAAAGGGCTACCAGGTGCATTTGTACGAGATGCGCCCGCAAGTGGAAACCGGCGCACATGTGACCGGCTTTCTGGCGGAATTGGTGTGTTCGAATTCGTTAGGCTCGGATATGCCGGATCGCGCTTCGGGGCTGTTGAAAAACGAGCTTCGGCGGCTGGGTTCTGTCTTGTTGGAGATTGCGGAGCAAACTGCCGTACCTGCTGGCAGCGCCTTGGCCGTAGACCGCGACTTGTTTGCCCAGGCAGTCACCGAAAGGATCGAGAATCATCCTAACATTACCCTGATTCGTGAGGAGATGCAGGAAATCCCGGATGGGATGACCATCCTGGCTTCGGGGCCGCTGACTTCGGCGGCGCTTTCCGAGCAGATTGCGGTGTTGAGCGGGGAGACGCATTTGTATTTTTTCGATGCCATCTCGCCGATTGTGAGCCTGGAATCGATCAATATGGAGATTGCCTTCCGAGCCTCGCGCTATAACCGGGGTGATGAGGAAGAAGGGGACTACATCAACTGCCCGATGAACAAAGAAGAATATACGGCTTTTGTGACTGAGCTGCAAAATGCCGAGCGAATTGAACTACATGCCTTCGAACAAGAATTGGACAGCGGCGTAAAAGCCGGGCTGCACACCTTTTTTGAAGGGTGTTTACCGGTAGAAGTGATCGCCCAGCGAGGATTTGATGCGCTGGCCTATGGCCCGATGCGCCCCGTAGGTCTGACCGACCCGCGCACGGGTAGATGGCCCTATGGGGTAGTGCAGCTGCGGCAGGATAATTTGTCCGGTTCGATGTACAACATGGTGGGTTTCCAGACCAATTTGAAATTCCCCGAACAGCGCCGGGTGCTGCGCATGATCCCTGGGTTGGAGAATGCAGAATTTTTACGCTACGGCCAGATGCACCGCAATACATTCATCTTTTCTCCCAAATTGCTCAAACCGACTTTGCAGTTCCATAACCGGGATAATTTGTATTTTGCCGGGCAGATCACCGGGATTGAGGGCTATATTGGGAACATTGCCAGCGGGCTGCTGGCAGGGGTGAATGCGGCGCGCGGGTTAGCCGGGGAGCAGCCCTTGACACTGCCGCGAGAGACCATGTTAGGGTCATTGTGTTACTACATCACCCACGCCGATGCGAAAGATTTCCAGCCAATGAAAGCCAACTTCGGGATCGTGCCTAAATTTGAGGATACCGTCCGGCGCAATAAGCGGCAACGGGCGGCAGCCTATGCAGCCCGATCTCTAGAAGCGTTGGATACGTATTTGGAGGAAAATGGATTATAAGCGACTGCTCTTGTGGGTGTTGGTTTTGTTCAGTATTACCGGGTGCAGCCCGGCTGTTGAAGAAAATGTGCCGGCCGTGTTTGATGGGACAAGGGCGTATGAGGATGTGGCGTATCAGGTGGCTTTGGGGCCGAGGATACCGGGTACGGAGGGACACGAAGCGATCCGCAGCTGGCTGGCCGAAGAATTGCATACCGCCGGCTGGCAGGTGGACGTGCAGGTAGGGGACTATCAGGGGCAAGCGATCTATAACCTGATCGCCAAAAGAGAAGGAGTGGATGCAGATGCCCCCTGGATCATCCTGGGGGCGCATTATGACACCCGTATTCATGCGGACCAGGATAGCAAAGATAAGCTGGCACCCGTGCCCGGTGCGAACGATGGGGCTTCGGGGGTGGCGGTGCTGCTGGAACTTGCCAGAGTGCTCCCCGAGGATTTAGACAAAAATGTCTGGCTGGTGTTCTTTGATGCTGAGGATAATGGGCGCATCGATGATTGGGAGTGGATCATTGGCTCCAAGCTGTTTGCCGAATCCTTAACTTCTGCCCCAGATGCGGTGGTGATCGTAGATATGATCGGGGATGCCGACCAGAATATTTATATAGAGAAAAATTCCACGCCTTCGCTGGTGACCGAGATTTGGGATACTGCCGCGGCATTGGGCGTAGAGACCTTTATCGACGAGCCAAAGTATGCCATGTTGGACGACCATACCCCGTTTTTAGCCAAAGAAATTCGGGCGGTGGACATTATTGATTTTGATTATATTTACTGGCACACGACCGAAGACACGTTAGATAAAGTGTCTGCACAGAGTTTGGAGAATGTGGGGAAGGTACTGCTTGCCTGGCTGCAAGCATCCTCCAGTCCTTAAGAGGTTGGCAAAACTATCATCCTATCGTACACTAGTATCACCATGTTAGTGAGCGAGATGCTGCGAAAGATTCACCAACCCTGGAAAATGAGTGTTGCCGAGAGGTTGAGCCAGAGTGAATTGGGGCGGGATTCTCTGTTGGATGAGCTTGACCGTTTTTTTGAATTGCTGGTCAATGCAGTGGAAAACGGCGATAACGGCTGGTTGAATCCGATCTTGATCGATTGGGCAGCCTCGCGTACCGAGACAGATATGGAAGTGGATGAGGTCACGCTCTCCCCAGTGTTGAGCCTCATCATGGAAGAATTTGTCAGGGCGGCAAAAGTTCAATTCTCGCCAGAAGAAGTGATCCAACTGGTAGAACGATTAATGCCGGTGTATCATTATTCTTTTGAAGTGATTGCCAATCACGAAACATTGGTACGGATCGGTTATGTCAGTGCCAAACTGGAGAAGATCCAGAATGAACTGTCGCAGCTCGACCGGTCTAAGTCAGATTTTATTGCCGTTGCTGCGCATGAACTAAAGACCCCTCTCACCCTGATCGAAGGCTATTCTTCGATGATGGGAGAACTGGTAGCGAAAGATGAAGATGTAGAAAATAAACGTGTTTTACTCGATGGCATCAAAAAAGGGATTACCCGCTTATCGGAAATCATCAATGATATGATTGATGTTTCGATGATCGATAATGATTTGCTGTCATTGAAATTCCAGCCAACCTGGATCAATCGCATATTGGACTCTTTAGTACAGGAATATAAAAATGATCTTAATGAACGTGAACAAACTCTAATTACTGAAACTATCCCAGGCACAGATGAAATGATCTATGCCGATGGCGAACGCCTGTATCAGGCTTTTAAAAATGTCCTGAGTAATGCGATCAAGTACACCCCCAATGGCGGTGAAATCAAATTATCAGGTCGGAAAATTTCCGATTTTGTTGAAATCGTAATTGAAGATACCGGGATTGGGATTGCCCCCGAAGACCAGGTGCGGATTTTTGAAAAGTTCAATACCCTGGGAAATCCGATGACGCACTCTAG
Source organism: Anaerolineales bacterium (assembly GCA_963675375.2). Lineage (GTDB taxonomy): Bacteria > Chloroflexota > Anaerolineae > Anaerolineales > UBA11579 > UBA11579. Next base: position 2,423,917 of record OY776212.2, read on the forward strand.
CAGCAAAACGAGCTACAAGGGCGGCGGGCCGGGTTTGGGGCTGCCAATTACCAAGGGGATCCTTGATTCACACGGCGGTTCGATTTGGGTAGAATCCGAAGGATATGATGAGGAAAAATTACCGGGATGTGCGTTTCATATCTTGCTGCCACTGCGGCGGGAACCACCCGATGAGCAGGTTTCGAAATTGTTCGAAACCTCAAGCGACGAATAATCGAAACGAGTTTTAAATCTTATGGCTAAGAAAAATTCTTTACCTACAACCTTGCCCAAAGAGCGAGTGCTGTTAGTAGGCGTAGACATCTTTGGGGATGAGAATCTTTTACCGTTAGAAGAATCTTTATCTGAATTAGGCCGGCTGGCAGATACGGCAGGCTTGAACGTAGTTGGTACTGTTGAACAAAAATTATCCTCTCCCAATCCGAAAACCTTTATTGGTTCCGGAAAGGTGGAGGAAGTTCAGGGCTTGTTAGAAGAGCTAAATGCTGAACTGGTCATCTTTGACAGCGAACTCAACCCCCGGCACCAAAGGGAGTTGGAGAAAATCTTTGAAGATGATGTGCAGGTATTAGACCGGACAGCCTTGATCCTGGATATTTTTGCCCAGCACGCCAATACACATGAAGGTTCTTTACAAGTTGAGTTGGCCCAGTATGAATACCGGCTGCCGCGGTTGACCCGCGCCTGGACCCACCTTGCCCGCCAGGCCGGCGGTGGGGGTGGACGTTCGGGGAGTGGGGGCGTAGGCTTGCGCGGCCCTGGTGAAAAGCAGCTGGAATCTGACCGCAGGGACATCCATCAACGGATCGATTACCTGAAAAAAGAACTGGAAAAGGTGCGCGCTCACCGCGGCCGGCACCGCGCCCGCAGGAAGAAATCTCGGGTGCCGGTGGTAGCTTTGGTGGGGTACACCAACGCCGGGAAATCGACCTTGCTGAACCAGATTTCGGATGCCGACGTGTATGCGGCCGACCAATTGTTTGCAACGCTGGACCCAACCACTCGGCGGGTAGAGCTGCCCGGCGGCACGGTCGCGCTGTTCAGTGATACTGTAGGCTTTATCCAAAAGCTGCCCACCAACCTGGTGGCGGCTTTCCGCGCCACGCTGGAAGAAATTGCCGAAGCGGACTTGCTGCTGCATGTGGTGGATGTCACCCATCCAAGCGCACAGGCGCAGGCCCAATCTGTTTTGGAAACCCTGGAAGAGATCGAAGCGGATCATATCCCGATCTTGACTGTGTTGAATAAAATAGACCGGCTAGAATCGCCAGAAACGGCGAATGAAATTCTGGCTGGTTTTAGCGATACCGTGGCCGTCTCCGCGCTGAAAGGCGAAGGCATTGACGAACTACTGGCAGCTGTGCACAATAAGCTGTTTGAGGCCTTTGAATTTGTGGAAGTGATGCTTCCCTTCCAGGAAGGCGCGCTGATTGCGATGTTCCATGAGCAGGGGCAGGTAGAAAAAGTGGAACATACGCGTGACGGTGTGATCATGTCCGGCAGATTGCCGGGACGGATCATGGCGCAGTATGCCCCGTTTGAAATGACGGAAGATGACCTTTCTGAAGAGGAGTTGTGATTGAAGAAAACGGGTAATCTTTTTTCTGAATGGTTGGATACGTTATCCGAATATTTCGCCCACCGCAAAGGGCTGCTGCCCTTGTTGGGGACGCTGCTGGTGATTGTCAACTTGTTTTTGGAGATCGTTTTTCCAGGAACATTTTTCACCAATACAGACATCCTTTTGCACCTAGGCGTGATCGTAGCCGTATTTGGGCTGGTGCTCGCCAGGGCGTTATAGTATTTGGAGCGTAACAACATCGAAAAATTCAGCTAAACAATAAAAAAGTATCGACAATCTTGTCGATACTTTTTTTGGAGCAGGTATGAGCGTACAAATTACAGATGAAATCAGGTTTGAGCTAGAAAAACGATTGGCGGGAGAAGTAAAGACCGATATGGTCTCACGGGTGCTGTTCAGCACGGATGCCTCGAATTACCAGATTCTCCCTCTGGCGGTAGTGTACCCGAAAGTACAGGAAGACCTGGAAGCGGTGATGGCGGTGGCTGGCAAACACCATCTGCCGCTGCTGCCGCGCGGGTCTGGTTCCAGCCTGGCGGGGCAAACCGTGGGTGCAGCTGTGGTGGTGGATTTTTCGAGATACCTGGACAAAGTAGAACAGGTAGATGCCGAAGAAAAGACGGCCTGGGTACAGCCGGGTGTGGTACTCTCGAACCTGAACCGTGCGTTAAATGCCTATGATCTGCAATTTGGGCCGGACCCTGCTTCGGCAGACCGGGCTACGATGGGCGGGATTTTTGGCAATAACGCCACCGGCTCTCATTCGATTATGTACGGCATGGCTTCCGATCATTTGCTGGATGTGGATGTGATCCTGGCAGATGGAGGAACGCATCGTTTTGGCTCCTTGCCGATAGACGCTGCCCGACAAATGGCCGGTCGCCCTGGCGCGCTGGGGCGACTTTACCAGACTGCATTGGCAATCCGTGATAATCAGCAAGAGATGATCCGGGCGCATTGGCCGAAGACCTGGCGCAATTGTTCCGGGTACGCACTGAACTATCTGGTTCCGTGGACGAACAGCCAGCCTCCGGGTTGGCAATTAGGGGCGTATTTGCCGGTTTCTCCCGGTGAGCTGGACATGGCAAAGCTGATGGTCGGCTCGGAGGGTACATTGGCGATGTTCACCCGCTTCAAAATTGGGCTGGTGGATAAGGTGACGCATAAAGTGCTGGTGGTGCTGCCTTTTGATGACATTATTGCCGCCAGTGAGGCTACCCCCGGGATTTTGGAGACCGGCCCTTCGGCGGTGGAGTTGGTGCCTAGGGCGATCCTGGAAAAAGCGAGAACGGTGCCTGCCTATGCCGCCAAGATTGCATTCCTGGAAGGCAGCCCGGAAGCGGTGCTGCTGGTGGAATATGCCGGGAACAGCATGGCAGAGGTTCGGGCGAAAGCGGTCGCGTTGAGCGGGATGGGCTTGCTGCTGGAAGACGAACAGCTGCAAAAGCAGCTGTGGGAAGTGCGTAAGGTTGGGTTGGGATTGATCATGCTGGTGAAAGGGGATGTCAAACCGATCCCATTTATTGAGGATTTGACCGTGCCCGTGGAGTCCTTGGGCGCATTTGTGCGTGAGTTCAAACAGGTATTGGCGGATTACGGTACGCGGGGTGATTTTTATGCACATGCCTCGGCGGGCTGTTTGCATATCCGGCCAATTGTGAATTTGAAGTCTGAAGCCGGCGTTAGCGCGATGCGCGAAATTGCCGGAGAAATGGTCAAGGTGACCCTGAAATACGGCGGCGCGTTGAGCGGCGAACACGGGGATGGGCTTTCCCGCGGGGAATGGCTGGACGAGATTTACGGGCAGGAAATTGTGACTTTATTCCAGCAGTTGAAGCAGGCCGCCGACCCGGAGAATTTGCTCAATCCGGGGAAAGTAGCGCAAGCCGGGCCGATGGTGAATGACCTGCGCTATGGCGCAGATTATGCGGCTAAACCGTGGGAACCGGTGCAGGGCTTTGATGCGATGGGTGGCTTGGCGGGGGCGATTGAAATGTGCAACGGCGCGGGGGTGTGCCGCCAATCTTCGGGGGCGATGTGCCCGACTTTCCAGGCGACCAGGGATGAGATGCACAGCACCCGCGGGCGTTCGAACCTGCTGCGAGAATATATTGCCGGGAAGTATCTTGACACGCAAAGTGCGGAGCAAGCGGCTTACGATGCCTTGCAGTTGTGCCTGGCGTGCAAAGGATGTAAGGCGGAGTGTCCGTCTTCAGTGGATGTGGCGAAATTGAAATATGAGTTCATGCACCATTACTACCAGCATCATAAGCGGCCGGTCAGCGATTATTTGTTTGGCTATATCGGGCGGTTTGCCCGGCTGGGGCGGCCGTTTGGGTGGATCGCCAACCGCTTGTTCGCGGCAGAATGGTTCAAACGGGCAATCGAAAATGGCTTGGGGATTTCGGCCAAACGGACGATGCCGCAGTTCCATGGTCGAGCGAGAATCGTACAAACTCCCCAGGCGCAGACCGGTGAGGATGTGATCTTGCTTTCTGACCCGTATAGTGAATATTTCAGCACGGAATTACTGGCCGCGGCGGGCAAGGTGCTAACCGGGGCAGGGTGCAAGGTGCATCTATTATCCAATGTCGGGGCAGGCAGGACGATGCTTTCTAAGGGGTTCATCCCGGCAGCAAAAAAGCACGGCGAGAAACTGCTGGCAGAGATCAAGAAGATTGACCCGGAAGGACAGATGACCCTGGTGGGGATTGAGCCTTCTGAAATCGCGATGATTACCGATGATTTGTTAGGATTGGTTTCAGACCCCTATTTGGAGGCTTTGGCAAAGCGGTGCTACTCAGTTGAGGAGTTTTTGCTGCGGACGAATGCGGCGGGTGAGCCGCGGTATCAGACTTTGGACATCCATGCGGAAGGGCTAGAGATATTACTGCATGGACACTGCTACCAAAAGGCACAAAAGCCAAAAGACGACAGTTTGCCGTTTGGGGTGGGGGCCACTGTGGCCGTGCTGGAGCATTTAGGTTGTGTGGTAGAAGTGGTGCAGTCGGGGTGCTGTGGGATGGCTGGGGCGTTTGGCTATGAGGTGGATCATTATGAAACTTCGCAGCAGGTGGCCGAAATGTATTTGCTCCCTGCGATCCGCAACAAACAGGAACATCAGGTTGTTGCGGCTTCCGGGGCGTCTTGCCGGGCGCAGATCGAGGATGGTACGCAAGAAATTCCGCTGCATCCGGTGAGTATTCTGGCGAATTTGCTGGATTTTTGAGAATTCTGGCTAATTAATTCAAGTCCATCGATTAATATCCTGGTCTTTAGAAAGCTTTTACTTGCTGTGCTCAAAAGTCCTGGTTTTACCAAATTCATGCCAATATACTTGGCTTTTAATCTCCCCCTGCTTATAAAGATTTTCATTGTATTACTTTATACTTCCCGGTGGGGGCGACGTCGCCCCCACCACCCCCCGCCGGGACATAGATGTCCCGGACCCCGCAAAATCCGCCGTCTATGTCTGGTTCCTCTATATTCCTGGACTGCTTTATTTGTTTTGCAAGACATGGGGCAATGTTTTTTTCGAAATTTCTTTTTGTCGTTGACCTTTGCATATCTTCCGATCATGTTTCTTTGCGATAAGCCTTTGGCTTTCAACTCCTTTAAGAGAAAAAAGAGCCTTATGCAAACGAGGCTCTTTTTTGTTTGATCGAACGGGGTTCAATCTAATTTTCGGACTGCTCTTTTTCCCGTTTTTCTTTTTGGGCAAAGAAAAGTTTGATCGGGTCGCCTTGGCATAGTGCCCAGTCTTCATCACTAACCAGAGTAATGACGCGAAAGCCTTCAGCATAGTCCATTTCTTTGCCTTTGCCGGTCTCTTTAGCCCACTGGCGGATCATTTCCTCCGGGTCCCAGCCTTTCATCTGGCTGACATGGGCGCGCAAGGCCTCGACTTTGATATCGATGGTATCGCTGATATTGATAAAGGTATTTTGATTTTGCCAGGAACCAACATATACTTTGCGGGGTTTGTGGGCTTTGTAGCCAAAGTCGGCTTCAATGTCTTCAAATAAGGTTGGCTGCCCGGCAGCCGGGAAAACCGCATCAATGGCAGCGGTGGCGGCGGCACGATGGTCGGGATGGTTGATGTAGCTGTCGCTGGAAAGCGTGACGGTCGGGTCACCGCAGATGATCACTTCCGGTTTGAAGCGGCGGATTTCCTTGACCAATTTTTTGCGCAGTTCGAGCGTGGCTTCTAACAGCCCATCCGGGTAGCCTAGGAAGATGATCTCTTCAACTCCGGCGATCTCGGCAGCTTTGCGAGCTTCGTGCTGCCTGATTTCGATGGCTTTTTGGCGGTCAATTTCGGGGTCATCAATACCCACATCTCCACTTGTGATCAATACGTAGCTGATGCGGCAGCCGGCTTTGGCCCACCGGGCGGTGGTGCCTGCTACGCCAAATTCAATATCATCTGGATGGGCATAAATAGCCATCGCACTTTCTGGAATGTATGTTTCAGTCATGTTGACGTTTTCCTTTATTCTTGGATATGGATAAATTTTGCTGCGGGTTGGTCTAAAACCCAGGTGAGTGCCCCCGATGTTGGGCGCACTTTTTGTGCCGGGTAAGTGGCGGGACTACCGGGATTGAGAATGTGTGCAAGAATCTCGGCTTTTTTCTCCCCGGCCACGGTAAAAATAATTTGGTGGGCAGCATTGAGCACCGGGTAGGTCAGGGTAATGCGCCAACTGCTGCTGTATGGGTGCGGATTTTCAACCACCCATTTTTCAGTCTCATCCAGGGCAGGGGTGCCGGGGAAAAGCGAGGCGGTATGCCCATCATCCCCTAAACCGAGCAAGAGGGTATCAAATTTTGGCAGGCTGCCGGCGAAAAAGGTCTCCAGCTGTGCCTGGTAGTCTCTAGCACCTTCTGCCGGAGGGAGTTCGCCTTTCATGCGGTAGATGTTTTCGGGTGGGATGGGGATATGGGAGAGCAATGTGTGGTCGGCCATCTTATAGTTGCTGTCATCGTCGGCCGGTGGCACGCAGCGTTCGTCTCCCCAAAAGATATGCACCTTTTCCCAATTGATCTGCGCTGTACTTAGCGCGGCTAACTGCGCGTAGATTGGCGCCGGTGTGCTGCCGCCAGACAGCACCAATGAGTATTTCCCCGTGTTCTGTACGGCATGCTGGTATTGGGAAAGAATGAGATCTATGACGCCGTTTTCCCACTCTTTTTTAGAAGCGTAAACCTGAATGTCAGCTTTCATGTTTGATGTGTTGAATACCTTGTGGTGAAGCCACTACGATGTCGGTGGCAAGATGGATAAATAAGCCGTGTTCGACAATCCCGGCTCGTTTTTTAATCTGGTCTGCCAGGATGATCGGTTGTTCGATGGGGCCAAAATCGGCATCGATAATGTAATTGCCCTGATCGGTAACGTATGGTTCACCATTTTCATCCAACCGGAGGGTGGGTTTACCATCCAGGGATTGCAAGTAGCCCATTTGGGTTTGCCAGCCGAAGGGAATTACTTCGATAGGGATCGGCCAATGCGTACCGAGCATGGACGATTGTTTGCTGTCGTCAATCACGATCACTTCCCGGCGGCTGGCCTGGGCAACGATCTTTTCCCGGGTGAGGGCACCGCCACCGCCTTTGATGAGGTTCAGGTCGGGGTCGACTTCATCGGCGCCATCAATGGTGATGTCGATGCGGGTGTCCGGCTCAAATTCCAGGAGGGGAATGCCCAAAGAACGCGCTTCCATCTCGATGGATTGGGACGCGGGGATGCCGGTGATGGAAGATAGTTTGCCGGACTGGAGGTGTTCGGCAATCCGGCGGGTGGCATGCACGGCAGTACTGCCCACGCCGAGACCGACCAGCATGCCGGATTGAATGAAGTTATCTACCGCATAGTGAGCGGCAGAGATTTTTAACTGCTTGGTGGTGTCATTCATAAAGTTTCTGCAATCTCTAGTATTTGTGAAGTCAGATTTTGGTCGACATCAAAAGAAATCACTCTACGCCCCGATTCGGTGAGTGCTTTTGCATCACCGATGGCTTGTGCCTTTTTGAGAGTGGCAAATGAGATATATTTTTCGGTAGAGCCGGGTTTCTCCGGGATATTGAGGTCGTTTTGTGGATGGGAGATAAACTGTACAAAAAGCCCGTTCCCCTGGTCGCCCTTGTGCAGCTGACCGGTAGAATGCAAAAAGCGGGGGCCAAAACCAAAGGTGGTGGCGAGTTTGTATTCATCCCTGATCTTTTGCTGTAATTTTCTAAAGGCTTGCTCTGTGCTGGGGCTGGGGTTGACGTAAGCCTGTAAGGTGACATAATCTCCCGGTTTGCCCTGGGATAAGAACGTGTGCAGGTTGGTGAGGGTCAAATCACTGGCTTCGTATGGGGGGAGTTCACCGGTTTCCTGGTATTTTTGGAGGGATTGGCGGGCTAGAATTTTGGCCGATTCCACATTGGGTTGGTTGAAGGGGTGGATGTTGATCACATGCCCGGCAACGGCGGTGGCGATCTCCCAGGACAACATCAGGTTGCCCAGGCAGTACACCGAGGACAAGACGATTTCAATCACCGGGAAGCCGGCTTCTTTTAGTTGGGCGGCAATCTGCTGAAGTTTTTCATCCCCGCGCAAGTAAGTGATGACAAAAATTCGGTCTTCACCATATACCGAGAGGTCTTCGGAAAAAGCTTCTCCAACCACGGGTAAAATCCCCTTGCCCGATTTTCCGGTGCTTTCTGCAATTAACTGTTCGACCCAGTCGCTGAAACTTGCCAACGCGGGGGAAGAAATAAAGGTGAGCTTATCCACCCCTTGGGTCTGGGCGGCACCCAGAAGGGCACCCAGGGCGATGGCTGGCTGTGCGCTGTCCGGTTTGTTTTCCTCGGCGGCTTCCCCGGCATTTTCCAGCAATAGAGAAATGCCAATACCCTGCAAGGCGGCCGGGACCAGCCCGACCAGCGAGAGAGCAGAATAGCGACCGCCCAAATTGGGGGTATTCAGGAAGGTCGCTCTAAACCCTAAATCTTTTGCGATTTTCTCCAGGTTGCTGCCCGGGTCGGTGATGGCTACAAAGTGCATCCCGGCTTCTTTTACCCCAAGGCGGCCGGCTAACAAGGTGTAGAAATATTTGAAAAATGATAGGGTTTCTACTGTGCCGCCGGATTTGGTGGAGATGATGAACAAGGTGCGCTCTAGGTCCAGCTTTTCCTGGTAATAGTGAATGGCGTCCGGGTCGGTGCTGTCTAAAACGTACAGGTCGAGAAAGCCCGGCTTGGTGCCAAAGGTTTTGCTGAATACTTCGGGGGCCAGGCTGGAACCGCCCATGCCCATAAGGAGCGCTTGCCCGAATCCATCTGACTTGGCAATGTCGGTAAAGCTGTTGATGTCGCAAATATGATCCGGCATGGTCTGATACAACTCCAACCAATCCAGGCGATTGGTGATCTCGTCGGGTTGGTTGCTCCAAAGCGTATAGTCATGCTCCCATAATCTTTTAGCAAATGAAATGTTATTTAATTCTTCGCTTGTTTTTTCAAAAATCCCAGTTAATTTTCCAGGGGTAAAAGTAATGTGTGGTGATTTATCCATATTGATCCTCACAGCGTGTCAAATAAATATGCCTTTCCTTCTTTTCCTACAGTTTCAATTAAATTCATTTTCCTCAATGAATATGTAATTTTACCAGCCAAACGAGATTGTATACCAAGTTGGCTGGCTAATTGTTTGTTGGTGAAAGGAGAAGGCAGGGAACGCGGCAGCAGGGTAAGAAAATCCTGCGTGGTTTGAAATTTCTTTGTCGAGATGATCTTGATCAAGTGGCGCTGGGCGATACTCCAATTCTTTCGCCGCCAGCTGCCCTGCCCGTCATCGCACCAAATTTCCTCCGCTTCAATCATATACAGGCTGAGGGAGATGTTGGGGGCGTCAATCACGTGGGGGGCATGCACCAGTTGGTTGAAGATGTCGGCAGGTTTCTCCCGTTTGGGGGACTTCCTGCGGCTCAAGACTTCTCCCTCCGGCGTTTGTTTGATGATGTACTTGATCGCCTGGAGCGGATAAATGATCTCTACCTGGTAAGTAGGGTCGAGCTTGTTGACTTTGCGGGAGAGTTTTGCCAGGTTGGAAGTTTGCACTTCGATGGCGAGGTTGTCCCGCAGAACGTCAATATAATAGCCGTCTACCAAAGCCTCAAGTTGGTCGCCCGGTTGGGAGACTGCCTGGATCAACTCGGCGTGGAGGCTGTGTTCGTTGAGGGTGCCAATCCCGTCTCTTTGAAAATTATTTTGGTCTTTGGTCATGGGAACTTTCTGTGGGTGAGTTCGTGGTCAGTTTCTTGGTGCCTTTAGAAATGCTGTTTTCTCCAAACTTGGATTTTACCTGATATAAAGCGGCTTCCAGGTGGCCGATCTTTTCGTAGTCCACCTCGTCCCACATGGTGAGCTGTTTTTTGGGGGCTTGTAAATTGGTGATGCCGATCCCGATCAATCGAATGGGTTGGCCTTCTTGCCAGTGCTCTAAAAAGATTTTGCGCGCCTGATTGAATATCAATTGGGGATCATCGGTGGGTTCCAGCAGGGTGGCCTGGCGGGTGATGGTAGAAAAATCCGGCCACCGGATCTTAACTTTGACGGTGGCGCCCAGTAAATTGGATTGTTTGAGACTGCTGGCAATTGATTCGCTTTGTTTTCTGATTTGATCCATTAATTTGTTCTTATCGCCAATGTCGCGGGAGAAAGTATTTTCCTGGCTGATCGATTTTGGCTCGCGGTAGGTGGTCAGCTCACGGTTATCCACCCCGTTGGCGCGCAGGTGGAGGTCGTAGCCAATTTTGCCAAACCGGTTGACCAGGTCTTTGACCGGCCATTGGGCTAACTGACCGAGGGTGAGAATACCAATGCTGTTGAGCTTTTCGGCAGTTTTGGGGCCGATACCCCAAAGCATTTGTAAAGATAACGGCGCCAGGAAGTCTGCTTCCGTACCGGGGGGGACGATCTGGATGGCTTGCGGGTAGGTGGTGGTTTTTACCGAGGATTTGCCCACGTCGGTGGCGATCTTGGCGACCAGCTTGTTGGAAGCCACACCCAAGGAACACGACAAGTTGGTTTTCTGCAAAATTTCCTGCTGCAGGGATAAGGCTAATTCTTTGGCCGGCTCACTTTTGTGTGAGAGGTCTAAAAAGGCTTCATCAATGGAAATTTGCTCGACCAGGGGAGAAGCCTGTTTCAGGATGTTCATCACCTGTTTGGACCTTTGGCTGTATACCTTGTGGTTGCTGGGAAGAATAATCAGGTCTGGGCAAAGTTTTACCGCGCGCGCCATCGGCATAGCGGAATGGATGCCCAACTGCCGGGCAGCATAAGAGCAGGAAGAGATTACCCCTCTATATTCCGGAAGGCCACCGACGGCAAAGGGTTTACCCCGCAGGGAAGGCTGGTGCTGCTCTTCCACGGCACAGTAAAACGCATCTAGGTCAAGATGGACAATTGTACGGAACTCGCTCATGTTGGATTTTCTAACTTTGGGTGCTGGGTGAATAGACTGTTTGTGCCACGAATTTAATTTTACATCAATTTTGGCCGGACGCAGCGATAATCTCCGCCATAATGGCGAGGGCGATTTCATTGGGTTGGCGGGCATGAATGTCTAATCCAATCGGGCCATGAATGCGGGTAAGCTGTTCGGATGTGATTCCCATGGCGGCCAGCTCTTCTTTCCTGCGGGTTTGTGTTTTATTTGATCCTAACGCACCAACGTAAAAAGCGGGGCTGCGGAGGGCAATTTGTAAAGCTGGCAGGTCAATCTTGTCGTCATGGGTGAGCATCACCACTGCGGAGGAGGTGGTAATCGGTTTTTGTTGAAAGGCTTCTTCCGGCCAGTTGTTGAGGATTAAATCGGCTTCGGGGAAGCGTTCTGGTGCGGCAAAGGATTTACGCGGGTCGACCAGGATGACATGGTAATCCATCAGCTTTGCCAACTTGACCAGAATTTGGGAGATATTGACCCCGCCTACCACAAAAAGCTGTTTCGCAGGTGGGTCATACAGGATCAGTTTAGCAGTGTCCGCTTCCTCAACCACGACCGGATAAGCGGTATCGGGTTCAAGAGGAGAGGTAGGTTCAACCTTTCCCGTTTCATCCAGCGTAATACTGTACCAGGTTGGTTTATCTTGGGCGATGTTCTCCAGGATGGGGGAAAGTGCTTGCCAGTCAACCGGTGTGATAAACACATCTAATTTACCGCCGCAAGCCAGACCGACTTCCCAAGCAGATTGATCGCTAACCCCGAAATGCAGTTTTTGGGCAGTTTGGGTTTGAATGACGGTGAGACTTTCCTGGATGACAGCAGATTCGACACAGCCCCCACTGACAGATCCTTCGAAAGCCCCGTCAGACGAGACAAGCATGTGCGCTCCGGCAGGGCGCGGACTGGACCCCCAGGTTTGAACCACTGTGGCTAAAGCCGCCGGTTTGTTTTGCGTTTTCCAATTTTGGAGGATATCAATAATCTCGGATAACATTTCTTGGTCCGATTCCCGGTTTGGTGGTTCTTAATGCTGTGTCAGGCAGCAAGGATTTCTTTCAATCTAGGATGGTCGGCATAAATCCCTCGATACGACTCTGGAAGGAGGGCGGCAATCTGGCACATGATTTCATCAGTAGCCGTTTGTAAAAATTCGTCCCGGTTGCCTTTAGGTAAGGAGGGTAAATGGTAAGGCTCCCCGATAATGATTTTTACATCCATTCTTTGCAGACGTTTCAGGCGTTTGCCCAACTCACCATCTTGGGAGCCAGTAATGGCAACCGGGATGATAGACGCATTGGTCTTTGCGGCCAGATAAGCAGCCCCGGATTTACCTTCAATCAGGGCTGCATTCGGGCTGCGGGTGCCTTCTGGGGCAATCACGAGTAAACCATCATTCAGTAAATTTCGGATAACTTTTTTCAGGGTAGGGACATCGGGATTAAAGCGGTCGATGAACATAAAGTTGAGATGCTTGACGGCCCATTTGAAAACAGGCTTGCGCGCATATTTTTCCGCTACAACTACAATTAAATTAGGGTGCCGAGCCAGTTTGGGTACCGATGGAATCATGATGCCATCGAAGATGCCAATATGGTTGGCGGTTGCCACCACCGGGCCGTCATCGGGAATATTTTCCATCCCGACGATCTCACGTTTGGTGATGATCCCGAAGAAAATTCGTAAAAAAAGGATGATGATTTTTCGCATTCTGACTTATTTTCTGGAGCTATCTGGTGGAGAAAGCGTGGGGCGCAGCTGCACCGGGTTGTCTTTCTTCTTCATTCGTAAGTTCAAGAACTCTACGAAAATGGAGAAGCCCATGGCAAAGTAGACATAGCCTTTGGGGATTTCTTGCCCCAACCCTTCGGCGACCAGAGAAAAGCCGATGAGCAGCAAGAAGCTCAAGGCCAGCATTTTGATGGTGGGGTGATGACTGATAAATTCGCTGATCGTGTTTACCGACAGCATCATGATAATTACAGCAATGACTACAGCAGCGATCATGATGATCACTTCGTTTGCCATGCCGATGGCGGTGATTACCGAATCCAGGGAGAAGACAATATCGAGCAGCATGATTTGAATAATCACATTGGTGAGCGTGGCTTTGACTTTCGTGGTCTTTGCTTCTTCTTCGCCCTCAAGTTTTTCGTGGATCTCAAAGGTGCTTTTACCTAATAAGAAGAGGCCGCCTAACAACATAATGATGTCTCGACCAGAAAATTCTAGTGATGCGACATGGAAAAGTGGTTGGGTCAAGCTGATCAGCCAATTGAGGGATAATAACAGGCCGATGCGCATGAACATAGCCAGTCCAAGACCGATTTGACGGCCTTTTTCCCGTTGATCGTGAGGGAGTTTGTCTGCCAGGATTGAGATGAATACAATATTATCAATCCCCAGCACAATCTCTAATACGGTAAGAGTAAGTAAAGAAATCCAGGTTTCTGGTTGTGCTAACCACGTCATTGTAAATATTCTCCTATAGTTAGATTTAACTGAACGAGGTTCAATTTATCAAATATGAGAAGCTTGCTTCTCTTTTTTTACGATTTAACAAAGAACGAGTGGCGAACCACCCGTTCTATTTTAGCATACGGACAACTTAAAAAAGATTAATTATCAGGTCGAAAACACCCAATAAATTGAGTGCGGAGATGATGATGACCACAATCAGTAATCGGTGTACCCAAACGGCTCCTTTATCTACGGCAATTTTTGCACCCAGCCAGGCGCCGATCATGTTGCCCACAGCCAGGAAGAGACCCATCACCCAATTTACCTGACCATTTTTGATAAAGATGGCAAGAGCGAAGATGGTGAAGATCAGAATGATGCCGTTCTTTACTGCGTTGGCACGTACAAGATCATAACCAACACTTAACACCAACCCGGCCAATAAGAAGATGCCCACCCCCGCCTGGATGAACCCGCCATAAATACCGATGAGGAAGAAAATAATAAATTGCAAAATGGTGGGACGGCCTTCCAGGTTTTGCAGTGTACCGGCCAGCCAGCGCTTGGGCTTGAGGATGATGACGAAGAGCATCAAGATCATAATCACGCCGATTGTGCGGCGCATGAGCACTTCGTTGAGGTTGACTGCAATTTGAGCGCCGAGCAAAGAGCCGACCGAAGCCGGAATTGCCAGCCAGATCATCCCCTTGGTGTCCAGAGCTTTTTCGGAGTGGAAACTTTTGGTGCTGACCACATTTTGAAGCAGCACGGCAACCCGGTTGGTGCCGTTTGCGACGGTAGCAGGAAGCCCGGCAAAGATGAGCAGAGGGAGCGTGACCAATGAGCCGCTCCCGGCCAGCGTGTTAATAAATCCTGCAACTACCCCCGCGAGAATAATCAAGGGGTATAAAATGTACCATCCCATGAAATTTTGGTTCCTTTCGTTTGTTTTGATGTTTTAAATTTCAAACCTGCGGATGACTTCTTTCAGGCTTTCTTGTGAACCTAAGACACTAACTTTATCACCTAATTTAATTCGAGTATAGCCCTGAGAGAAAATTGTTTCGCCATTGCGATGGATTTGAAGTACTAAAATATCGGGTGGGAGGAATAAGTCTCGCACGAGCAAGCCATCAATATTGGGGTTGGACATTTCAATTTCAATGACATCACGATCTTGTTCGGTTTCTGAACCTAATAAGAGGGATACCGCGTTGGGGGAACGGACAAAGTGCTCTAAAAGGTTGACCATGGCTGTGGAGGGGTGCACGGTAAGGGCATCCAGCTCGTGGAATTCATCGATGCACTCGCGGTTGGTAACCCGGACGACCACATTCTTGGTGCCATAGTTTTCGTAGATGTTCTCAACCAGTTCGTGGTTTTCGTTATCGGTGAGCATGGTGACGATTGTGTCGACCTTCTCGATGTTCAATTTCTCTAATTCTGGCAAACTGAAATCTGCTAACTCAACCAGCTGGATGTTTTCTTGTTGGATTGTTTCGGCGTGCCCGTTTTTCTGGTAGGCAATTTTCACCTGCCAATCATGCTCGATCAATTCTCTGGCAAGCGCCAGAGATTGGTCTTCCAGGCCGAAAATGAGCGCATCGCGCACCCCATCAAATTCAGCCCCGGAAGCTTTTTCGTGGGCTTCATTGACAAGGCGGGTGGCAATCTTATGGAACGGTGGGCCGACAATCTGGTTGATTACGATTACCGCAATTGCAATGGTAGCAAAGGTGCCTCCAAGCTCGGGGAACTCGACAGCCACATCTTTTGCCAGACCCAAACCGACCCCTGCCTGGGTGAGGAATGCCATCCAATACAGACGGTTATGTTTGGCCGGATCACCGGCAACCGAACCGCCCAAAAAGGCACCAAATACGATTCCGAGGAAGCGGGCGAGGAACAATGCCAGCGCAATATACCAGGTTGCCATTAAGGTATCTAAGGCTAATGAAGCGCCTGTGAGGGTAAAGAAGGCGATGTAAATAAACGGGCCGGTATCGTGTAGGATTTTGAGAAATTCCAGGCGGTGTTTGGTGTAATTGACCAATACAAAGCTGGCCACCATACATACCAACAGCGGTTCGATCAATACTTCTCGCCCGATCACTTCGTGTGACTGTGCTCGAACCAGGGTGGAGAATACATACACGCCGTAACCGGAAAGCAGAGTCAGCCCGGTTTTTAGGAGACGATGGATTTTGAGCGAGAAAATCCCGCGCAGAATTTGGCTGTGAATGACCCCCATGATGATGTTGAAGGTCAATTCAAGGATGATGAGGAAAATAAATCCAATATTTAGTCCAATGCCTTTGAAGACTGCTCCGGCAATGGAGGCCGTCAGGGCAAAGACGAAAATAACGACTACATCAGAAATGATGGTTACGCCCAAGGTGACCTGGGTGAAGGGGCCTTTGGCGCGTAATTCCTGGATAATGGCGATGGCAGACGAAGGGGAACGGGCGATGAGGATGGCGGCCATCATCATGGAAATGGCGATGCGTTCAAGGTTGCCAATATCTTTGAGGAGGGGCACCAGGCTGCTGACGAAGTAAAACACGACCGTACCTAAAATGAAGGTGAGCAGTGAAACGCCAATGGTGATCCAGCTGATACTTTTTACTTTGCCGCGCAGTTCAGAGACATTTAATTCTGATCCTGCGGCAAAAGCGATGAATGCTAAAGAAACCTCGTCCACCCATAAAAGGTGGGGGAGGCTGGACTTCGTAATTAAACCGAGGACATAAGGCCCGGCAATAATACCGGCGATAAGATAGCCTGTAATTAAAGGGAGGTTTGCATCTTTAAAACTTTTGCCGATTTGCTTGGAAGAAATTGCGATAAATGCAAAAATCGCAATGGGAATAATCCACTGCATGTTAGCTCCTGTTTATTGAGGATGTGAAATAGGGTCTTTCTTCTCAATATGTACTAATTATTTCAGGGGTTCACATCTGAATAATTTTACCCTAAGAAAGAAATCAAAAGAGGCTGGGAGATTTGCCAGCCTCTTATTTTTAGGAAATATTTATGAAATGTTTACAATTTTGGCCCGGCGGCAACCACTTCGGGTGGCGAGTCGGGAGCAAATTTTTTGAAATTGTCGATAAAGCGGGCAGCAAGCTGCTCGTATTTATGGTCGTATTCCTTCTTGCTGGGCCAAGACTTCGAGGGATAGAGTACATCTTCGGGCACTTCGGGGCAGGTTTTTGGTACCTGGAACCCAAAGATTGGATCGGTGTAATATTCGACATTCAGCAGGCCCCCATTGAGGGCAGCAGTGAGCAGGTTGCGGGTGTGACGAATGCTGATCCGTTTCCCGATACCGTAGGGACCGCCGACCCAGCCGGTGTTGAGCAGCCAGCAGTTGACGCCGTAGCGTTCCATTTTCTTTGCCAGCAGGTCGGCATAATAGACCGGGTTATGCACCATAAAAGGAGCGCCAAAACAAGCGCTGAAGGTGATCTCGGGTTCTTCCCCTAAGCCGACTTCGGTGCCGCCAACCTTGGAGGTGTACCCGGAGATGAAGTGGTACATGGTTTGCGCCTGAGTGAGCTTGGCAATGGGGGGAAGCACGCCCTGTGCATCGCAGGTGAGCAGGATGATGTTTTTGGGGTGCCCGCCGCGCTTTTCGGGGAGGGCGTTGCTGATATATTCCAAGGGATACGAGGCACGTGTGTTCTCAGTAAGCGCTTCATCATCCAGGTCGATTTTGCGGGTAATGGGGTCAAAGACGACATTTTCCAGGATGGTGCCGAAAGTGCGTGTAGTCTGGAAAATCTCTGGTTCGGCAGATGGGGAAAGTTGAATAACCTTGGCGTAGCAGCCGCCTTCAAAGTTGAACACGCCTTTGTCGCTCCAGCCGTGTTCGTCGTCGCCGATCAGGCTGCGGTTGGGGTCTGCGGAAAGGGTGGTTTTACCCGTGCCGGACAAGCCAAAGAATAGGGCGACATCGCCATCGTCTCCCTGGTTGGCCGAACAGTGCATGGTCATGACACCTTCCAGCGGCAGCAGGTAGTTCATCACGGTAAAGATGGATTTCTTGATCTCGCCGCCGTAAGCCGAACCACCGATAATTGCCAGCCGTTTTTCAAAGTTGAGAATGATGAACGTTTCTGTGCGGGTGCCGTCGATGGCGGGAGAGGCATTGAATGAGGGTATTGCAAACACGGTAAATTCGGGGACGTGCGTGCGGTACTCCTCTTTGGATTGCGGGAGGATGAACATGTTGCGGGCAAAGTGGCTGTGCCAGGCGTATTCGGTGATGATGCGCACGGGCAGGCGGTAATCTTCATCTGCGCCGGCAAAACAATCCTGAACGAATACGTCTCGCCCCTGGAGATAGCCCTGCATCCGGTCGAAAAGAATGTCAAAGTTTTCTGAGCTGATCGGGCGGTTGTGTTCTCCCCACCAGATGTTGTCTTCGGTCGATGACTCTCTGACCACAAATTTATCCTGGGCTGCCCGGGCTGTGTGTTTGCCGGAATTGACCACCAGCGCACCCATTTTGGTGATATGCCCCTCGTTGCGGAAGATGACTTCTTCATATAAGGATTCTGTGGGGAGGTTCCAATAGGCTTTACGCAGATTGGATAAGCCGTGATTCCCCAAGGTGTAATCACTTTTTAATTCGCTGGCGTAGTCTTCGGCTGGGGTTTTGATATTTAAAATGTTATTGTTCATGGTTATAGCCAATCCCGGATTAATTTTCGATCACCAATATAGATTTCATTGGGCGCATTGGGGTCTAGTGCCCATTTCATGCGTTCGATCCCTTCAATCACGTCCTTGACTGCACCGGCATAGCTCAGGCGTAAATAGCCTTCCATCCCAAACTCTGAGCCGGGGACGGTAACGACCATTGCTTTTTCCAGGATGAAACGGGCCAGCTCATAAGAATTGTTGTTGTAAGCCCGGAAGTCTGGCAGGGCATAAAAGGTTCCCTGGGGTTTGATGGTGACCACATCCGAGAAAGAGCGCATTTCCTGCATGAGCACATCCCGATTGTTTTGAATAGTGAGACGCAGGTTTTCGACCACGCTTTGCATCCCGGTGAGGGCGCCTTCGGCAGCAGCCTGCGAAAGGATGGGGGGACAGGAAGTGATATTGCTCTGGATATTGGTCATCACTTCAACCATGCGCTTGGGGGCGACCGTCCAACCAATGCGGTAGCCGGTCATGCCATACAGTTTGGCAACCCCGTTGACCAGGATGACGTGGGAATTGTCCACGTCTTCTTTGGTGAAATTGTAGGCTGAGGGGGCGGTGTTGTTGTCGAAAACCAATTTGTGGTAAATATCATCCATGATGAGATAGATACCTTTGCGCTCGCAGTAATCGACAATATCGGCAATCAGGGATTCGGGGTACACCGCGCCGGATGGGTTGTTGGGGGAATTGATGATCATCGCCCGGGTATAAGACGAGGTGGCTTCTTCAATGTCTTGCATGGTGGGAATGAAGGTGCCGTCTTCTGGCTGCACGATCACGGGAATCCCGTAGACCATTTTGACCATTTCGGGGTAACTGACCCAATGGGGGGCGATGATGATGACTTCGTCTTGAGGGTTTAGAATGGAGAAAAGAATGTTATAAAGAGACTGCTTGGCACCGGTTGTAACGATGATGTTGTCGGGGGAAACGAGGCGGTTGTAATTTTCTTCGGTGTAGCGGACAATGGCTTTCTTTAGTGAGGGGGTGCCGTCTGTGGGTACGTATTTAATATCTCCCGCCTTGAGCTTTGCAGAAGACCCTAGAATTGCGGTGATCGGTGCCGGATTTTTAGGCTCTCCAATGCCTAAGTGGATGACTGGCTGACCTAATTGCCGTAATCTGCGGGCTTGTTCGTTGAGGGAAAGCGTAGCAGATTCTTTGATTGTGCTAGCTAGCCGACTTATGCTCATAAGATTTACAGCCTCCAAACTGTATTCTATTTTTCGGTTGTTTGTTTATCCGGGCAATAGGTGACAATTTTACCCGGCATACTTCATTTGGTCGACCTGCTTACCAAGTGAAGTAGGTTTTCTATTGTACCGCTCTGAACCACGAGGTGCAACTGAGATGTAAATTAGTATTGGTTAATCTTTTCGGGCTTTTTGATCGAACGAAGTGCTGCTATCGCTCCTTTCGCCATTGGTTTGGGAATGTTTGCCTGGATGCGTGCAGAAAATTTCATAGACAGATTAATTTTATCTCATTTGATCGATTGGGAAACGATTAAATCACGATGATATAACACCTCAATGTGGATTTATGATATGGTTAAAATTAGATTGTGTTTCGTCCGGTAAGGATGGATTTAAGGTTTTCTGGAGGTGACTATGCAGGTATTGATTTCAGGCGGTTCTGGGTTGATCGGGCAGGCGGTGACAAAAGAGCTGGTGCGTAATGGGCATGGCGTTGTAATCCTCAGCCGGAACGCGGCCAATGTGGCAGACCAGCCAGCCGGTGTACGGGTTGTAGGCTGGGATGCGAAAACAACCGAAGGATGGGGGCAGGTGATGAACGAGGTGGACGCGGTGGTGCATCTGGCAGGGGTGAGTTTGTCGGGCAGCAATCCCTTCAATATGCGCTGGACGGCTAAAAAGAAGAAAGCGATTCGCGACAGCCGCCTGCAAACCGGGGCGGCCTTGCAGCAGGCGATCCGGGAGGCGAAAACGCCACCCAAAGTTTTCATCCAGTCTTCGGCGATTGGCTATTATGGCGCGCGAGGCGGCGAAGTCCTCCGGGAGGATGCTTCGCTGGGTACCGGTTTCCTGGCAGAACTTTCTAAAGAATGGGAAGATTCAACCAGGGAAGTGGAAGCATTAGGGCTGCGCCGGGTGGTGATCCGTACCGGGTTGGTGCTGGACGGTGAGGACGGGGCTTTCCCCTTCTTCAAGCTCCAGTACGCTTTGTTTGCAGGGGGACGGATAGGCAGCGGTAAGCAGTACTATTCCTGGATCCATATTGATGATATGGGTAAGGCAATCCGTTTCTTGATCGAGAACGATGAGGCGGAAGGTGTGTTCAACCTGACCGCGCCAAACCCGGAGACAAACCGAGATTTTGGCAAGATATTGGGCAAGGTGATGGGACGACCTTCGTTGATGGTGGTGCCTGCGTTTTTACTGAATCTTGTTTTGGAGGAGGCTTCTTCGGTGGTGCTTACCGGGCAAAATGTGGTCCCGGATAAATTATTGAAATTGGGATACAGCTTTGAATATACTGAATTAAAATCCGCCTTGCGAGATATGCTTTAAATTCTTGTGCGTAGTGAATCAAAAAAGGGCTTGAAATCTCAAGCCCTTTTGCTTTTTATTGGATCAAACGGAGTTCGATTTGATAAATATGTGTGCACAAGCCACGCATATTTATTTCTAATGGGCTTTAGTCAAACTCAAAAGACTCGTCGCCTTTTTCTTCAATCTCGTAAATGGAACCGGATTCGATGAACAAGGTTCTTTCACAGATGTTGGAGACGCGGTCAGCCATACGCTCAATATTGTGGGCTGCCCACTGTAGGTGGTTGGAGTATTCAATTGTTTCGGGATTTTCGGCCATGTATTCCATCAACCCTTTGTAGATTTGTTTGAAACCTTTATCCACTTCGTCATCCCGTTCGGGGATGCGGCGGGCGGTTTCTACATCGCCTTCCACAAAGGCTTTAACAGCATCCTGCATCATTTCCACGGCAATATTGGTCATCTCGTTCAGATTTTCCATCACCGGGATGATCGGCTGGTCTTTGATCTTACGGGCAATCTTGGAGACGCCTTTGCCGTAATCGCCGATACGCTCCAGTTCGGTGACAATCTCCAATATGGAGGCCAGCACACGCAGGTCGCTCGCCATGGGCTGCTGGGTGGCAATTGTGATCAGACATTCATTTTCGATTTGGAAGCGTTTTTCGTTGATCTCATGGTCAAATTGGGTGACTTCTTTGGACAGTTTCTTGTCCTTGGTCATCAGGGATTGAACACCATCCAGCACGATTTTCCGAACCATGCTTTCAAGCACCATGACATCATCTTTCAATTGATTAATTAGATGGTCTAAATGTTCTCTAGTCATAATAATTCTCCATTATTCAGCCGGAGTTATCCGAACCGCCCAGTAATATATTCCTCGGTCAAGCGTTCGCGAGGATTAGTAAAAATTTCGTTGGTATCGTTGTATTCTACCAAATAACCCGCTCTTTCGTCGTTCATGTTAAAGAATGCTGTAAAGTCCGAAGCACGGGCGGCTTGCTGCATGTTGTGGGTGACGATGATGATGGTGTAGTTTTTAGAAAGTTCACGCATCAGGTCTTCAATTTTGAGGGTGGCAACCGGGTCAAGGGCAGAAGCCGGCTCATCCATCAGGATCAGGTCGGGTTTGACCGCAATCGCACGGGCAATACATAAACGCTGCTGCTGTCCACCGGATAGAGAGAGACCGGATTGGTCGAGTTTGTCTTTGACTTCGTCCCAAATGGCAGCTTGCCGTAAGGAGGTTTCGACGAGTTCATCCATATCGCCTTTGAAACCATTGATCTTGGCACCCCAAGCGACATTTTCGTAAATACTTTTGGGGAACGGGTTCGGTTTTTGGAAAACCATGCCGATGCGGCTGCGAACTTCTACCGGGTCAATGTCCGGTGCGTAGATATCGACGCCTTCAAAGAGGATTTCGCCTTCTGTGTGGGCGGTAGGTACCAGTTCGTTCATACGGTTGAAGGAACGCAGCACGGTGCTTTTCCCGCAACCGGAAGGGCCAATGATGGCGGTAATTTTGTGTTTCTTGATGTCCAGATTGACATCGTTCACTGCTCGAAAATCTCCATAAAAAATATTGACGTGACGGGCACTCATCGAGATTTCGGGCGTTGTTTGCGTATTTTCTGACATGGTTATAGTCTCCGACTGTAGCGATTTCGTAAAATGATTGCTGTGGCATTCAACGTAAGCAGTAGAATGAGCAATACAATAATGGCAGCGGCAGCAATGTTTCTAAATACGTCTTGCGGACGTGCTGTCCATTGATATATCTGGATGGGAAGGGTGGTAAATTTTGAAAAAGGACCGCTGGGGTCATCCCGAATAAAGGTAGAAGCACCTACAACGATTAGGGGGGCAGTTTCGCCGATGGCACGAGAAATGGCTAAAATGGTACCGGTGAGAATACCGGAGATAGCATTTGGCAGGACGTGCGCCCAAACTGTTTGCCATTTGGTCGCGCCTAGTCCGTAGCTTGCCAGGCGCAAAGACTGCGGCACTGCCCGGATGGCTTCTTGCGAATTGATGATGATAAGAGGTAATACGAGCAGGCCAAGGGTGAGGCCGGCAGAAAGCACCGTGCGCCCGTTGGCTGTAGTGGGGTCTTCCAAAACACCAAAAGCAGCACCGCTGGTAAATTGCTCCAGGCCACGTACAAAAATGGCTAACCCTAACATCCCATATATGATGGAAGGTACGCCAGCCAGGTTGTTGATGTTGGTTTGGATCACCCGGTTGATGGGGGTGTCTTGGGCATATTCTTCCAGGTAAATGGCTGCACCAACCCCAATGGGGAAGGAAAATAAGATGGCAATTCCGATGGTCCACAGCGAGCCAAGGATGGCGGTGCGAACACCGGCTTTAATCGCTGTTTCGGATTGCGGGGAAATGACAAAGTTCCAGTTGAGCCAACTGCGCATGACCAATTCGCCATCGGGGTAATCGGCTGCGGCTTCGGCTTTGATCTTGCCCGGCTCGAACACCGAGTCCCAGAATCCCCAGCTTTCTTCCACACGCACTTCCAGCACCCATTCTTCAATTAGAAGAAGCAGGTCGATGTGGTCGGGGTTTTCAAATGCACCTTCGGCTTCAAAACGGCGGTATAAACCTTTTGAGACATTATTCTTGAAGGTTTGCTCTAATTGTTCTACGGTTTGTTTTTCCAGAGGAACACCATCCATCACCAGCTCATCCGGGTGAATGGTGTACTGCATGACGACATACCCAAAGGCACTGTCCGAGATGTTGATCATCAAGGCGATCAGGGCAATAATGCCGACCAGGGTGGAAATGCGGAACACGGTGTACCAGAATTTCCCGGTGCGGTGCCGCCGATTCAGCCTTTGTTTGATGGTGGTATCGTGTAAAAGGCTCATTCGTATTCCTCCCGGAATTTGTTGACAATGAATTGGCTGAAGATGTTCAGGGCTAAGGTCATGAAGAATAACAGAATGCCGATGGCGAAAAGACTGTTGTAGTCGATGGATGCGTAGCTTAAGTCGCCACTGCTGATGCGGACAATGTGCCCGGTCATGGTCTCGGCACCTTCAAAGGGGTTGAAGGTGAATTTTGGCCCTGCACCAGCGGCCAGGGCAACGATCATGGTCTCGCCAACTGCTCTGGAAGTGGCCACGATGACCGCTGCAGCAATCCCGGAAATGGCGGCAGGGACAACGATTTTTACGGCAGTTTCTAATTTGGTGGCACCCAGACCATAGGCTGCTTCGCGCAAGGCTCTGGGAACGGCATAAAGGGCATCCTCGCTCATAGACGTGACCAGCGGGATAATCAGGATGCCGATGACAATACCGGCCGAAGCGGTATTGTAGATTTCAACGGTATTTTGACCAAAGATGATCCTTAATAGGGGGGTCATCATGGTAAGGGCGAAATAACCGTATACCACGGTCGGCACGCCCGATAAAATCTCGAGGACGGGTTTCAATGTGTTGCGCACTCGGTCTGTGGCGTATTCACTCAAGAATATTGCAATGCTCAAGCCGATGGGGAGGGCGACCAGTAGGGCGATAAATGAGGTCATCAGGGTTGCGTTGACCAATGCCCAAATGCCAAATTTGCCGATCTGCGGGTTCCATTCGGTTTTACCAAAAAACTCGGCGAAGGTCACGTTCTCTGCTGTGTAGATGGTGGTGCCTTCTTCATGCTCTGTGGGGGAAGTTTCGTTATAACCGCGCTCTACATTGACGGTTACACCTTCGAAAGTGAGGATCAACATTTGTTCATCATCAATTTTGATGACTTGGTCGACCTCTAAGCTGCTTCCTCCGGTGGTGGTCATGAATTCCGTGGAGGAGTTATCAATATCTTTCAATAATTCCTTGTTTGGTGTTTCCCATTGAGTTTGCGTGAAAAATATGAGCGCTTCTTTTCCGAGTTCATAGACAATGCCAATGGTAATCAGAATTGAGATTGCACCACAAAGGAAAAGAAAAGCCTGGATGATATTTTCAAAGGGACGGGGTCTGCGTTTTAGTTTTAAGCTTTTCGCGTTTTGCTCTACTTCCATGGTCTTTCCTTTTTTACAAAGATTGCTGGGGGATATTCTGAAGGAAAAGTAATCCAGTGTTTTTGGAAAACTCTTCCCCCCAGTAGATTGCTCGCATAAACGATGGGGGGAAGAGAGTCAAAGGTTATTGTTTTGTGCTAAACAAATTGGTTTGGGCTATTGGGCCATTGCGTCAACCCATGCCGCCAGACCACCGGCAAGATCGTTGTCGCTTGCGGGGAAATAGCCAACATCTTCGATTTCTTCGTTGACGAAGGTGAGGAAGTAGAGGATGTAGCTGGCAACCTGGGGTTTCTCCTGCATGATGGAGGCATCCGAGTAGATGAACAGCGGGCGGGCCAACGGGTAGGAGAAGTCATCCACGTTTTCACGGACGGGTTCGACACCGTCGATGGTGAGGATGTGCATGGCGTCTTCGTTTTCGGCGTAGTAAGCGTAGCCGAAGAAGCCGATGGCGTAGGGGCTGCCGAGGACACCCTGAACGAGGATGTTGTCATCTTCGGAGAATTCGGTGCCGGCGGAGTTGAGGATGGGGGCTTCGTCTTCATCGAAGACGACTTCGTTGAAGTAGTCGAAGGTGCCGGAGTCGGTGCCGGGGGCGTAGCGCAGGATTTCTTCTGCGGGCCAGTCGGGGTTGACGTCAGACCAGAGGGTGGCGGTGGAGAAGACCAGGGCCAGCTCTTCGAGGCTGAGTTCGGTGACGAAGTCATTCTCGGCGGAGACGACGACGGCGATAGCGTCGGTGCCTACGCGGAATTCGATCGGCTCACGGCCAATGGTGCCGCAGGCTTCGACTTCAGCGTCTTTGATCGGGCGGGAAGCGTTGGAGACGTCGGTCTCGCCAGCTTCGCAGAAGCGTTCGAAACCCGCGCCGGAGCCGATGCTGTCGATGGTGATGGAACCGGCAAAGCCTTCATCTTCCAGGCGTTCGGCCATGCGTGAGGCCAGGGGGAAGACGGTGGAACTGCCAGCGGATACGATGTCGCCAGATTGTGCGAGCGGGTCGGAGACGGGGAGCTCCATGGCGTCAAACCAGGAAAGTTTGGCCTGGAACAGGTCGCCTTCGCTTGCGGGGAAGTAGCCGACATCTTCAATTTCTTCGTTGACGAAGGTGAGGAAGTAGAGGATGTAGCTGGCAACCTGGGGTTTCTCCTGCATGATGGAGGCGTCCGAGTAGATGAACAGCGGGCGGGCCAGCGGGTAGGAGAAGTCATCCACGTTTTCACGGACGGGTTCGACGCCGTCGATGGTGAGGATGTGCATGGCGTCTTCGTTTTCGGCGTAGTAAGCGTAGCCGAAGAAGCCGATGGCGTAGGGGCTGCCGAGGACACCCTGAACGAGGATGTTGTCATCTTCGGAGAATTCGGTGCCGGCGGAGTTGAGGATGGGGGCTTCGTCTTCATCGAAGACGACTTCGTTGAAGTAGTCGAAGGTGCCGGAGTCGGTGCCGGGGGCGTAGCGCAGGATTTCTTCTGCGGGCCAGTCGGGGTTGACGTCAGACCAGAGGGTGGCGGTGGAGAAGACCAGGGCCAGCTCTTCGAGGCTGAGTTCGGTGACGAAGTCATTCTCGGCGGAGACGACGACGGCGATAGCGTCGGTGCCTACGCGGAATTCGATCGGCTCACGGCCAATGGTGCCGCAGGCTTCGACTTCAGCGTCTTTGATCGGGCGGGAAGCGTTGGAGACATCGGTTTCGCCAGCTTCGCAGAAGCGTTCGAAACCCGCGCCGGAGCCGATGCTGTCGATGGTGATGGAACCGGCAAAGCCTTCATCTTCCAGGCGTTCGGCCATGCGTGAGGCCAGGGGGAAGACGGTGGAACTGCCAGCAGAAACAATGTCGCCTTCCTGCACCAAGGGGTTCAGGTAATCGGCAAAAGACATGTCCATCATGCCTTCGTCGGTCATTGTTTCGTCTGTGGTCTCTTCTTCAGTTGTGTTCTCATCCATAGTGTTCGCTTCGGTCGGTGCAGCCGTGTTGTTGTTGGCATTGTCCGACATATCCGAAGACGTGGTGGGTGTTGCCTCATTACCGCCGCAAGCGGTAAGGGTAAATGCGGCGATGACGAGTAGCGCCAAGATTACTTGGAACTTAGATTTCATGAAAAGGTCCTCCTATAAAGGGTTTTAGTTTATGGATGAATCGTAGCATTCGGCGATTAACGAGAACGGAACGTATGGTTAACGCTTGTTGAAATAATTGTTAATGTTTCGTTAATGGGGAAAAGGAGGTGGAGAAATTTTGGGTATAAAACGATCAGGGATTTTGTAGAGGAAGGCTGATGAAGAAGGTTGAACCCTCTCCGTATTGGCTTTCCGCCCAAATTGTACCCCCATGAATTTCTATCAGGTGTTTGGCAATCGACAAACCTAAACCTGTACCCGAACCGCTTTTAGGACGTTTGGATTTGTAAAAACGTTCAAATATGCGGGGAAGGTCTGTGGCAAGAATGCCTGCTCCGGTATCTTTGACCTTGAAGATGACTTGAGCGTCTTCGATATGCAGGGAGCATTTAATTTTCCCGCCTGCGGGGGTGAACTTGATCGCGTTGTGGATCACGTTGACCAGGACCTGCTCAATTCGGAATTTATCGACATAGATCGGTGCAGCATGATCGAGATATTTCACTTTGAATTCGATCTTGGCGCGGTGAACCTGGACGGCCATCCGCTCGGAGGCGGAAGCGAGGATCTCGTTGGCATCGAGGCGGGATAATTCGAGGGAGACCTGACCGGATTCGATGCGGGATAGTTCAAGCAGTTCTCCGACCATCTGGGCGAGGGCGTCAATTTCGGTATCCATGCGGGAAAGGAATTTGCGAGCTGCTTCCGGGTCATCCAGGGCGGAGATTTGGAGGGTTTCTGCCAGGGCTTTTAAAGAAGCCAGGGGGGTACGCAGCTCATGGGAGATATTGCTGATGAAATCCCGCCGGACGGTTTCCAACTTTCGCAGGTGGGTTAAATCCTGGAAGAGCAGCAAAGCATGGCCGGGCAGGGTTTCTTCCAAGGGGGAAATGATGACTTGCACGGATTTTTTCAAATCTTGCAGTTCAATATATTCGGATTCTTCCTGGATGGAGGATTGGTAGTTTTTCCACAGTTCGATGATCTGGTGGTAGCGCACCACGCGGGCCAAACGCTGGCCTTTGATGCGGTCTGCGCGGAATTTGAAGAGCGTGCCGGAGGCTTCGTTTGCCAGGATAATGATCCCTTCCTGGTCGACGATCATGACGCCATCGTTCATTTTATGCAGTACGGAATCGATCTTGGCCTGTTCTGTTTCCAGGTAGGTGAACTGTTCTTCTAGTTTTAGCCCCAATGTGTTGAGGGCGTGAGCGACTTCCCCGATTTCATCCTGGATACCGGTGGGAATTAAAGTGTCCCGGTCACCAACGGCAATGCGGTTGGCGGCGTTGGTGATCTGGTCTAGCCGTCTGCCGCTGTAGTTGGTGACTAAAACAATTGGGACGGAGAGGGCCAGGCTGATGAGAAAAATGCTGACCCAGATGGTGGTACGGATGCGGTTCGCACCCTGTTCGAGATTGTCCAAACGGTAGGAAGACCGGGCGATGCCGATCAGTTTGTCGTTTATTATCACCGGGACGGCGATGAAAAGAACGTCTCCGTCTTTGTTTTCTTCGAGAGAAACGCCAAGCCCCTGGTCGATTGCATTTTGGATTTCAAGACGATAGAGCTGGATGTTTAAAGGTGGAGAAGTGTTCGAGTCGGCAAGCAAGATACCGGAAGATGAGATGATGCTGACCCGGCAGCCAAATAAATCTGCCCAAGAACGGGCAAAGGCATCAAATTCTTGCCAGTTTTGGATATTTTCTCTTTCGGATTGCAGGGAATAAGCAATGCTTTTGGTTTCGGAGATTGCTCTCTCTTCAAAGGTTTGATACTGGAGGGTGTAGGTTTTTTGCGATAAATAGCGCCCAAGAATTAATCCACTCAACAGAATAATGATCAGCGGGGGTAATAGGATGCGCCAGCGAAGACTGCGAATTTTCATTTTCAGTTGTCAAAGCGGTAACCTACGCCATGCACGGTGATGATGCGTACCGGGTTGGTGGGGTCTTCTTCAATCTTTTCGCGCAGCCAGCGGATGTGGACATCTACGGTGCGCGTGCCGCCGCCAAAATCCCAACCCCAAACCTGTTCCAAGATCAGGTTGCGGGTAAGCACTTGCCCCGGGTTGCTGGTGAGGTAGAGCAAAAGGTCATATTCTTTCGGCTTTAGTCGAAGGGGTTCCCCGTTGAGGGCGACTTCGTGTTTACGGTCGTCAATCGACAAATTGTCAAATTCAATTTTCTTGTTGGTGATGGTTTGGGTGCCTTCACTGTCCAACTGGATGCGGCGCAAGAGCGCTTTGACGCGAGCGAGCAATTCGCGCATGGAGAAAGGTTTTGGCATGTAATCGTCGGCGCCCAACTCCAGGCCAAGGACGCGGTCAATTTCGTCGCCTTGGGCAGTGAGGATCAGGATAGGGATGCCCGATTCTTTTCTCAGGATGCGGGTGATTTCGAGACCATCCAGACCGGGGAGCATAATATCTAATACGATCAGGTCTGGTTTAATGGAACGCGCTTTTTCCAATGCTTCATGACCGTCCATGGCGGCAGAAACATCATAGCCTTGTCTTTCTAGATTGTAGACAAGGGTTTCACTGAGAGCAATTTCGTCTTCAACGACGAGGATTTTTTCAGGCATACCTGTATTGTAATCTATATTCTGATATCGGAAGAAGCTGCTTAAATAAATGTTAACAAATTCTAGGCAGCATTTCTCCGGCCAGCACATCCACCACGCGGTGGCTGCCGATAAGCGTCTTCATTAAAACGCGTCCTGGAGGGTCTTCGGCTACGCGCCCAATTTGGGTAGCTCCCTGACCGTAGGGATGCTGTTTGAGCGTTTGGAGGACTTTATCGGCATCTTGGGCGGCGACAATCACGATCAGTTTGCCTTCGTTGGCAATATAGAGGGGGTCAAAGCCGAGCATTTCGCAGGCGGACTGCACGGCAGGCTTGACCGGAATTTTATCTTCTTCCAGGATAATGCCGATATTGGCTTGCTGGGCAATCTCGTTAAGGCTGGTAGCAACCCCGCCGCGCGTGGGGTCTCGGAGGACGTGAATGTGGGGGCTGGCTTCTAAAACTGCTTGGATCATGTTGTTGAGCGGGGCGACATCGCTTTTTACATCGGCGGTAAAACCCAGGTCGCCGCGAGCGCTGAGCACAGCAATTCCATGATCGCCTAAGGAACCCGAAACAATGACGGCATCCCCAGGTTGGGCATATTGACCGCCAATGGCAGCCAGTTGGGGTGAGATGACCCCAAATCCGGCTGTAGTGATGTAGAGGCCGTCTGCTTTGCCCCTTTCTACGACTTTGGTGTCTCCGGCGATGATCTGCACCCCGGCTTCTTCGGCGGTAGCCTGCATGGACTGCACGACTTCCTGCAAGGTTTCTACGGAGAGGCCTTCTTCGAGGATAAATCCGGCCGTGAGATATTTGGGCACGGCACCGAGCATGGCGACATCGTTGACCGTGCCGCACACAGCCAGTTTGCCAATATCTCCACCGGGGAAGAAAAGCGGTTTGACCACATGCGAGTCGGTGCTGATAGCGAAGCGTTCTCCGGTTTGCAGGGTGATTTCTCCGGCATCGTTGCCGGCAGCCAGAATGGGATTGTCGAATGCGGAGGCAAACACAGTTTTGATCAGGTCGTGCATCATTTTGCCGCCGCTGCCATGACCCATTACGATAGTTTTATCCTGGCGAAGCGGGATGGGGCAAACCGCGCCTTGCATATCTACGGTAGGTTGATCGTCAGGCATGTTCTTCTCCTGGGATGAGATTGAATTGGTCGTACTTGTAATAGGCAGCGCATGCTCCTTCGGAGGAGACCATGGTGGCCCCCAATGGATTCTGAGGGGTACATTCTTTCCCGAAGGCGGGACAGTCCGGCGGCTTTTTCAGCCCTTGCAGGATAGAGCCGGCAATACATACGGGGGATTCTTCAGGGGAAATGTCACCTACATCAAAACGGTTCTCGGCGTCAAATTCGGCGTATTCGGGGCTGAGTCCCCAACCGCTCATCGGGATGGTGCCAATGCCGCGCCATTTGCGATCTCGTTCGACAAAGACCTTGTTGATGATTGCCTGGGCAGGTTTGTTGCCCTCAAAAGTGACGGCGCGTTTATAGGCGTTGGCGGCCGGGTATTCCCCGGCTTCTAATAATCGCACGGTTTCGAGGATGCCCTGTAAAATGTCCACCGGCTCAAAACCGGTGACAACTACCGGGACTTTGTATTTTTCGGCGATGGGGGGGTATTCCCAATAGCCCATGATGGCGCACACGTGCCCGGCTGCCAGGAAGCCCTGCACCCGGTTGGAGGGCGAGGAGAGAATGGCGTGCATGGCCGGGGGGACGCGCACATGGGAGACCAGTACGCTGAAATTCTTTAAGTTGAGATTTTTTGCCTGGGCGACGGCCATCGCGTTGGCCGGGGCGGTGGTCTCAAAGCCGATAGCGAAAAAGACGACCTGTTTGTCGGGATTGTCTTGTGCAATTTTAACCGCATCCAACGGCGAGTAGACCACGCGCACATCGCCGCCCTGGGCACGCACACTGAACAAATCTTTACTGGAACCGGGGACGCGCAGCATATCGCCGTAAGAAGTGAAGATGACATCCGGGCGGGAGGCAATTTCTAATCCCTTATCAATTTGTTCCAAGGGTGTGACACATACCGGACAGCCAGGGCCGTGTACCAGTTCAATATTGTCTGGCAAGATATGGTCGATGCCGTAGCGTTTGATGGAATGGGTTTGCCCGCCGCAAATTTCCATAATGACCCAATGTTGGGTGAGCAGCCGGTTGATCTCGGCGAGGGTCTTTTTAGCGAGCTGCGGGTCGCGGTATTCGTCAATATATTTCATGGTTCAAGCTCTTGCGCTTCCTCGATGCCCAGTTCTTCCTCGATGTCGGCAATTTCATTCAAAAGGGCGAGGGTTTCCATCGCTTCTTCTTCGCTGAGCAGGCTGATGGCAAAACCGACATGAATGATGGTGTAATCGCCCACTTTTGCCTCTGGAATAAAATCCAGGCAAGCTTCACGAGTAGCGCCGCCAAAATCAATCTGGCACATGCGCATGTTGTTCTTTTCGTAAATCTCAGTAATTTTTCCGGGTACGCCTAAACACATAATATTCTCCTAATGGATCATTGTGTGGTACGCGATGATGGCCTGTCCAAGCGCTAATCCGCCATCATTCGCCGGGATGTCCTTGTGCAGCAAGATTTTGAACTTGCTGTCCGATAATTTCTGGATCGATTTTTCTAAGAGTACCATATTTTGCCAAACTCCACCGCTGAGTGCTACCCGGTTGAGGCTGGTGGTGTCTCTCAGTTGGGTGCTGGCCGCCAGGGTGATGGCCGCAATCGTGTTGTGGAATTTAGCGGCAATGGTGCTTTGAGGGATTTTGTTATAGCGGTCTGCAATGAGCTGGTTCATCATGGGGATAGGATCAATGATTTTTCCGGTGATGGTAAATGGGTATGTGCCGTCTTCTTGCGTATAGACAATCTGTTCCAGCTCGATGGCAGCTTGGGCTTCGTAATTGACCTGATGGCGGATACCTACTAATGCAGCAACGGCATCGAATAAGCGCCCCATGCTGGAGGTAAGGGGGGCATTGATGCCGGATTTGATCTGGTGGGCGACCATTTCAAGGCTGGCCGGGGGGATTTCGGGGAAGAAGTTTTGCGCTTCTTCTAGGCTATGCCCGGCAGCCAACATCCATGAGAGGGCGAAACGCCAGGGTTCTTTGGTGGCTGTGTCTCCGCCGGGGAGAGGAATAGGCTTGAGGTGTAAAGCGCGTTCAAAACTTTGATAGCCTGAGAGCAAAACTTCTCCACCCCAGATGGTGCCATCCGTGCCGTAGCCGGTGCCGTCAAAGGAAATGCCGATGACCGATTCCTGGCTGGGTATCCTATTCTCAGCCATGCAGGCGGCGATATGGGCATGGTGGTGCTGGATGCCAAAGGCGGGCAGGTTTTCTTGTGTGGCTCTTTGCTGGGCATAGCGGGTAGCCATGTAATTGGGGTGTAAGTCGTAGGCGATCACTTCGGGGGTGATGCGGAATAATTTCTCGAAATGTTTTACCCCGTGCTCCAGGGATTGCAGGGTTTCATAATTTTCCAGGTCGCCGATATGGTGACTGAGGAAAGCGTATTTTTCTTTGGTGAGGCAAAAGGTGTTCTTTAATTCAGCCCCGGCGGCCAAGATAGATGGCATGCGCCATTGGGTGAGCAATGGGAAAGGCGCATAGCCGCGGCTGCGGCGCAGGGCGTAAATAGCAGGTATGGGGTTGGGCGGGGCGGCGCGCATCACCGAATCGTCACAGCGGATGTAAATCTCCCGGTTGTGGAGCAGCAGTGCATCTGCCAGGGGCGAAAGATGCTGGCGGGCTGCCTGGTTGGTGGTGGTGATCGGTTCTTCGCTGAGGTTGCCGCTGGTCATCACCAACGCGGTGGGGAAATTCTCGGCAGGTTCCAACAGAAGGGCATGCAGCGGGGTATAAGGCAGCATGACCCCCAATGTAGATTGCCCTGGGGCGACCTGCTCGGCGATGGCGTTGTTTGCCTTTTGGGGAACGATCACAATGGGGCGTTCCCGGCTGAGGACGAGCTGCTCTTCAAAGTCGGAGAGCTGGCAGTAGGTCTTGATGTCCTCTATGGTGGGGCACATGACGGCGAAAGGTTTGTCCACGCGCAGTTTGCGCCGGCGAAGGGTTTCTACGGCTGCCGGGTTGGTGGCATCGCAGGCCAGGTGGAAACCGCCCAGTCCTTTGATGGCTACTATTTTGCCGGCTTTGAGCATTTCTCTGGCGAGCTGCAACGCGGCTTCTTTTTCGGCGAGGATTTCTTCTGAGCCGGAATTTTCCAGCCAGATATGCGGCCCGCAGTTGGGACAGGCCACCGGTTGGGCATGGAAACGCCGGTTAGAGGGGTCTTCATATTCAGCCCGGCAGGTGGGGCATAGTTCAAAGGATGCCATCGTGGTGAAGGGACGGTCGTAGGGAATCTCTTTGATGATGGTGAAGCGCGGGCCGCAGTTGGTGCAGTTGATGAATGGGTAACGATAGCGGTGGTCTTGCGGGTTAAATAGCTCTGCCAGACAATCTTCACAGATGGTCACATCGGGAGAGATGGGGACAAAGGCGTTGGGGTCATCGGTAGAATGGACGATCTCAAAGGTTTGGAAGCCTTGCGGGGGAATCCAGCCGATGGTAAATTCGTCAATCTTAGAGAGGGGCGGCGCTTGAGTTTTAATGTCTTGAATAAAGGTTTCCAGGGTATGCTGTGCGCCATCTAACTCAATATCTACCCCGGCGGCGGAGTTGCGCACCCAGCCGACCAGTTGATGGGTTTTTGCCAGGTTGAAAATAAAGGGCCTAAAACCGACCCCTTGCACAATCCCGTTGATATGAATGCGCAGCCCGGAGATAGCAGAAATGGTTAATGCTCCTGGTGAATTTTAATTTGTGATTCGATCCACGCCAACCACTCATCCACGCCTTCTTCTGTCTGGCAAGAAACGTTGAAGGTGGTGACGTTGGGGTTGAGGATTTCTACACCTTTGGTGAAGTAATCCATCTTAAAAGGGATGTAGGGCAGCAGGTCGATCTTGTTGATCACCAAAACATCGACCCCGCTGTACATACCAGGATATTTGTAGGGTTTGTCGTCCCCTTCGGGGATGGAGGCGATCAGCACGCTTTTATGGGTACCCAGCTTGAAGCCGGAGGGACAGATCAGGTTGCCGACATTCTCGACGATGAGCAAGTCGGTATTGTCCAGGTCAAGCTGGTTGAGGGCTTGTTCGAGCATGACTGCGTCCAGGTGGCAGTCCCCGCCGGTGTTGATTTGCACGGCAGCGGCACCTGCGGAAGCGGCCCGGTCTGCGTCGATTGAGGTGGCAACATCGCCATCAACAACAGCGACATTGAATTTGTCTTTGAGCCGCGGGACGGTTTGTTCAATCAGGGAAGTCTTTCCGGCACCGGGGGAAGCCATCATGTTGATGGCAAATACACCGGCTTTATCTAAGCGGGCACGGTTTTCGGCAGCCAGACGGTCATTGGCATTCATGATGTTTTCAACAATCTCAATTCGGTTCTTCATTGTTTTCCCTTTGTGGTTTGTCTTTCTCAATGTCAATGGCTTCTAGAAAAAATTCTTCCCCCTGGGTGATGGTGATCTCATCGCTCTGGCAAGCGGGGCATTTAAAATCATCGCCACCGGGGGTAAACTGATGGTTGCACTGATTGCAGGCCATAATGATGGGGAGCCGCTTGAAATGCAAGGTGGCGCCTTCGGCGAGGGTGCCTTCGCTAATCATATCCCAATAGAATTGGACGGATTCATCGATGATGGATGACAACTGACCGATGACAAGATAAATATTGGAAATAGAAATAGCCCCGGCTTTACTGGCATGATCCAAAGAAATTTCTAAAATGTTCTCCGTGATCGATAGTTCGTGCATGGGTTAATTATACAACTAGTGCACAGTGACATATGTCCTGAACCAATATGGACATTTGTCAATTATATTATTCTGTGCAAATTGCAATAATGGTTAGAGTGCGGTACAAATATAAACTTGGACAAAAATTACCACATTATTGGTTAAATTTTATCGTTCAATTATTCATATATTACCCATTGCACAGCCCAACACATTAAGGATATAGTTTGGTAAACGTTTGTTCACCCTTTGAAAAGCATTGAAATTTCAGGCCGCCACTATTCGGGCGGCTTGTTTTTTTGTGATGACAAGCACTAACAAACAATAAGAGGAGGTGTGTTTTGACTGTCACGCAAGAGGTCCATACCAAAAGGGGGCCCTGGATCGACCGGCTCAAAGGCCGCGCTCTAATTGAGTGGGTTGAATCCAGAACGCCGGGGGATTCCCGGTTGGAAATGTGTATACAATGTGGTACTTGTGGCGGTTCTTGTCCTTCGGGGCAGGATATGGATCACACACCAAGGCAATTATTTGCCATGCTTCGCGCCGAGTTAGAGGAAGAAGTATTGGAGAGTAATACACCCTGGTTCTGTGTTTCCTGCTATCTATGTACCGTTCGGTGCCCGCAAGAAGTGAAAATTACCGACATTATGTACACGATTAAAACGCTGGCTGTAGCAGAGGGAAAAAGCTATGCAAATACGGCCCGGGATTTTTCTGAAACCTTCATTGGATACGTGGAAAGATACGGCCGCAGCTTTGAATTTGGTTTGGCTACCCGACATAGTCTGGCACATATGCCCACAAGCATGACCGGGGTAATGAACCTGGGCTTAGGGATGCTGACCAAAGGGCGTATGGATATGACTCCCCACAAGATTGAAAGAATGGATGAACTGCAGAAGATCCTCAACCGAGCAAAGGAATTGGAGGCAAAGCTATGAAGTATCTATTTTATCCAGGATGCTCTATGCAGCGAAGCGCCAAGTCATATCTAGATTCTTTAAAGGCTTTAGAGCCAATCATCGATATGGAATTGGTTGAGGTGGATGACTGGAATTGTTGTGGTGCTACGGAGTACAGCGCTGTAAACAGGACCGCTTCCCATGCTTTGGTGGGGCGCAATTTGGCCATTGCAGAAAAAATGTCGAACGGCACCAACACTTTAATGGCTGCTTGCAGTGCCTGTTATCTGAACCTTCAGAAAACAGACCATTATATGCACGACGACTCAGAATTTAGTGAACGCATCAATACCGCCCTTGCTGAAGGCGATTTGCATTATGAGCCGGGTTCAGTGGATGTGCGGCACGCCTTGGACGTGATCTTCAATGATATCGGTTTGGATAAGGTGCGAGAATCGGTTGTAAAGCCGCTGAAGGGCTTACGCGTGGCGGCTTACTATGGCTGCATGATCGTCCGACCGGATGTGAATAACCGTTTCAATAACCCCGAATACCCCACTGTCTTAGAGGATTTGTTAGAAGCCTTAGGCGCGGAAGTGATTGATTTTCCGATGAAGACCCACTGCTGCTCCGGACATATGACCCAGATCAGTGCGGAGACGGCCTATGAGCTGATTCGCCGGTTAGTCTATGGCGCCACAGAGTACAACGCCGATATGCTGGTGACCCTGTGCCCGATGTGCCAATTGAATGTGGATGCCTATCAGGCAGAGACAAACCGGTTCTTCAACACGGATTATGAAATGCCGATCTTGTACTTTACCCAGTTGATGGGGTTGGCCTTTGGCCTTGACCCCAAGGAATTGGGGATTGGCAAAGAATTTGTAGACCCACGACCTGCCTTGGCAAAGATTGGTGTTGAAGTTGAAGACGACGAGACACCCAAGCCAAGAAGAAAGAAAAAGGAAGAGGGGCTTCCAATGCCGCAGATGCCAGAGGCAAAGGAAGGAGGTAAGTAATGACCGACAATAAAGAACGAATTGGCGTATATATCTGTCATTGTGGCTCTAACATTGCAGGGGTTGTCGATGTGGCCGAAGTGGCCAAATGGGCAAAAGAAGAACTAGGCGATCAAGGCGTTGTAATTGCCAAAGACTATAAGTTCATGTGTTCCAGCTTAGGCCAGGACATGATCCAGGCAGATATTGAGAAGGAAGGCCTGACCCGCGTGGTTGTGGCCGCCTGCTCTCCCCATTTGCATGAGAAAACTTTCCGCATTGCGGCCGAACGCGGCGGCTTAAACCCGTATTTGACTGAGATGGCTTCCATCCGCGAGCAGGTCTCGTGGGTGCATACCGACAAGAAGATCGCCACCCAAAAAGCCAAAGCCATGGTTTCGGGGGCGGTTTCCAGAGTGGTGATGCACGAGCCGCTCGAACCGATCCGCGTGCCGATCAATGAAGCTACATTGGTGGTTGGCGGTGGGATTGCCGGTATTCAGGCAGCGCTAGAAATTGCCAACACCGGACACCCAGTTTATTTGGTGGAGCGCGAACCTTCCATCGGCGGGCACATGGCACAGTTTGATAAGACCTTCCCGACCCTGGACTGCTCGGCCTGCATTTTGACCCCTCGCATGAGCGAGGCCGGCACGCACCCGAACATCACGCTGCTGACCTGGAGCGAGGTGGAGCAGGTGGATGGCTTTGTGGGTAACTTCACCGCAACGATCCGCAAGAAAGCCCGCTATATTGACGCAGATGCCTGCACGGGCTGCGGGATTTGCGAACAAAAATGCCCCAAGAAAGTGATTGACGATGTCTTTGAAGTAGGTTTGGGCTATCGTAAAGCAGTGTACACACCGTTTGATCAGGCAGTACCGAAGACACCGGTAATTGACCGGGAGAACTGCACGTATTTCTTGAAGGGCACCTGCAAAGCCTGTGAAAAATTCTGCCCGACCGAGGCAATCGATTTTGAGCAGAAGGATGAAATCATCCAGGTTGAGGTAGGCAATATCATCCTGGCAACCGGGTTTGATCTGTTTGATGCCCGCAGGATCCCGCAGTATGGCTACGGACGACTGGCAAATGTGTTTACCAGCCTGGAGTTCGAGCGTATGTGCAACGCAGCCGGCCCGACCAATGGCGATATTGTGATGCGCGATGGCAAAACCGTACCGCAATCCGTCGGGATTGTGCACTGTGTTGGCAGCCGTGACCGCAACTACAACAACTACTGCTCGGCAATTTGCTGTATGCAGAGTTTGAAGTTCGCCCACCTGGTTCAGGAACGTACAGGGGCAACCGTATACAACTTCTACATCGATATGCGTACCCCGGCAAAGGACTACGATGAGTTCTATCAACGGGTCTTAGACGAGGGTACGTTGTTCGTGCGCGGTAAAGTGGCCGAAGTGACCGATGCGGCACGCATGCATGGGGAGAAAGGCAAACTGATCGTGCAGGTGGAAGATACCCTGGCCGGCAAGCAGCGCCGTATCCCGGTGGATATGGTGGTCTTATCGGCTGCTTTGGAACCACGGCACGACTCGGATGAAACGGCACACAAGTTTGGGATTTCTTGCAGCAGCAATGGCTGGTTCACAGAAAAGCACCCCAAACTGGACCCGGTCGCAACCATGACCGAAGGTATTTTCATCGCCGGCGCAGCAACCGGCCCGCGGGATATTCCTTCTTCGGTTTCGCAGGGTTCTGCCGCCGCCGCAAGAGTGATTTCTTACATCCAACAAGGGGAATTGGCCCTTGAGCCGGTGCGAGCATCTATCGACCAAGAAAAATGCTCTGGCTGCCGGATTTGTAATGACCTTTGCCCATTCAATGCGATCTTGTTCCATGAAGATCAGATGGTATCCGAGATCAACCAGGCACTTTGCCAGGGCTGCGGCACATGTGTGGCTGCTTGCCCCGCAAACGCAATTTCTGGTACAGGGTTCAGCGACCAACAGGTCTTTGCCCAAATTGACGGTCTGTTGTTCTTGAGCGAAGAACCGACCCTTGTCCCGGAAATGGCCTAGGCATAAGGAGGATATAAATGACAAAAGAATTTGAACCCCTGATTATTGGGTTTACATGTAACTGGTGCAGCTACCGGGCCGCAGATATGGCCGGGACTGCCCGTGTGAAATACCCCCCGAATGTCAGGCTAATCCGTTTGATGTGTTCCGGCAGATTGGACCCGACTTTCGTACTGAAAGCACTTTCGGGTGGGGCGGATGGCGTGCTGATCACCGGCTGCCATCCGGGAGAATGCCACTATTTGGAACAAAACTATAAAGCACTGCGGCGCGTGAAACTGCTCAAACGCACCCTTGAACCGTTTGGGATCAACCCGGACCGGGTCAAGTTGGTATGGGCAAGCGCAGCCGAAGGTGTGAGACTGGCACACGAGATTGGTACGTTTGTGGAAGAAGTTCGCGAACTTGGCCCGCTTGATTGGCCTAACCGGTCACGTCTTGAGACAGTCGCACAGCCTGAGCTGGCAGAGGAGGTGGCAGCATGAGTGAAAATGGAAAACCAAAATTTGCCATGTACTGGGCAGCCTCTTGCGGTGGTTGTGAGATCGCTGTCCTCAACATCCATGAAGGTATTTTGGATGTGGATGCAAACTTCGAAGTCGTTTTTTGGCCGGTTGCGATGGATGCCAAGTATAAAGATGTTGAGGCGATGGAAGATGGCTCTATCTTGTTGACCCTTTTCAACGGCGGTATTCGCACGGACGAAAACGAGCATATTGCAAAATTGCTGCGCAAGAAATCACAAATCCTGGTGGCTTTTGGCGCTTGCGCGGTAGAAGGCGGCAACCCTGGGCTGGCGAACTTTACTTCGAAGGAAGAAATTTTCGACACCGTGTATAACACGATCAGCACAGAGAACCCGGATAACTACCGGCCGCAGCAAAGCTATGAGATGGAAGAAGGGACGATCACCATCCCGGTGTTTGAGCCCGTGCTGCGCACGCTCGACCAGGTTGTAGACGTAGATTACTACATGCCTGGCTGCCCGCCAGAGTCGCATCAGATCAAAGCGGTGATCGACCTGGTGATCAAAGTGCTGCAAGGCGATGCTGACCTGCCGCCCAAAGGCGCAACGATTGGGGTGGGCACCTCTACCGTATGCGATGAATGCGAGCGGACGCGCAATGTAAAGAAGATCACCAAGATCAACCGCATTCAGGATATGGAATATATCGATCCAGACCTGTGTTTGTTGGAGCAGGGTATCTTGTGCACCGGGCTGGCAACGGCCAGCGGGTGTGGGGCAAAATGCCCAACAGCCGGTGCACCCTGCATTGGCTGCTATGGCCCGGCAGATGGGGCAGTTGATTTTGGCGCACGGATGATGACGGCGGTCGCTTCGGTGATTGATGCAAGAGAACCGGAAGAAATCGACAAGATTTTGGACACGATTGTAGACCCCGCTGGTTCGTTTTATAAATTCAATTTGGCCCATTCATTGCTGCGAACCGGCAATGCAACGTGGAAGAAAGAATAGGAGGCCGTTATGGAAAGAATCACAATTGACCCAATCACCCGGCTAGAAGGACATGGAAAGATCGAGATTTTCCTGGATGATGATGGGAATGTAGCGAATACCTATTTCCAAATTCCAGAACTGCGCGGGTTTGAACGATTTTGCGTGGGACGACCGGTAGAAGATTTGCCGATCATTACCAACCGGATTTGTGGTGTATGCCCTGAGGCGCACCACATGGCAGGCGCAAAAGCAGCGGACGCAGTCTACAACGTAGACCCACCTCGAACAGCCAAGATGCTGCGGGAACTGCTGTATATGGCTTTCTTTGTAACCGACCACGCGACCCACTTTTATGCTTTGGGCGGCCCAGACTTTGTGATGGGGCCGGATGCACCGGTTGCCGAACGCAATATCTTAGGTGTGATCCATAAAGTAGGACTTGAAGTCGGCGGCAAAGTGATCCAGGCTCGAAAAGCCGGTCACAAAGTGATCGAAACGATCGGCGGCCGGAAGGTACACCCCTGCACATCGATCCCCGGCGGTCTGACGCGCGGGATCAACGAAGAAGAACGCAAGGAAATTGAAGAACTCGGCCGATTTGCGGTTGAGTTTGGACAATTCAGCTTGCAGTTGTTTGCAGACATTGTGCTGGGTAACAAAGACTATGTGGATTTGATCTTGAGCGATGCATACACGATCCCGATGCACTACATCGGCATGGTGGATGAAAACAACAAGGTCAACTTCTATGATGGCAAGATCAGTGTGGTAGACCCCGAAGGCAACCGCCTGGGGAAATATGCACCCGAAGAATACACCGACTGGATTTCCGAACGGGTTGAACCGTGGACTTACTTGAAGTTCCCGTACCTGAAGAAGGTAGGTTGGAAAGGTTTTGTCGGCGGGAAAGATTCTGGCGTGTATTCGGCCACACCGCTGTCTCGCTTGAATGCTTCCGATGGCATGGCAACCCCGCGGGCACAAGAAGCCTACGAGAAGATGTATGAAACCCTGGGCGGGAAACCCGTACACCAGCAGCTAGCGACCCACTGGGCTCGCCTGGTTGAACTGCTGTACGCGGCAGAACGCTGGGTGGAACTTGCCACCGACCCGGAGATTACCTCCGACAATTTCCACACCGTACCCACGGAAACCCCGTCTGAGGGTGTGGGGATTGTGGAAGCTCCGCGCGGAACACTGACACACCACTATTGGACCGATGAGCGCGGCGTAGTGGAGAAAGTCAATCTGATTGTTGGAACGACCAACAACTATGCCCCGATCAGCATGTCGATCAAGCAGGCCGCACAGCACTTCATCAAGAAGGGCACTGTGGTGACCGAAGGACTGCTGAACCGGGTGGAGATGGCTTTCCGCTCGTATGACCCATGCTTCGGATGTGCAACACACTCGCTGCCAGGGCAAATGCCGTTGGAAGTGAAGATCACGGCTGCCGATGGCGAAACCGTAGACGTTCTCCGGCAGTATTGCTAACCAATTTAGGGGCTGGGTAGCGATATCCAGCCCCTGATTAATCTCAACCCTAAGAAATTCATGGCAGAGAAAAATACCGTTTTGTTGATTGGTTTAGGCAACCCAATTTTAGGGGATGATGGCGTTGGTTGGCGGGTTGTGGAAGAAGTGGAAAAAGTTTGGCGCACAGGACATGCCCATGAAGGGCGTGATGTCGAGTTTAAATACCTCTCCTTGGGTGGTTTAGCGTTGATGGAGCAGATGGAAGGTTTTGACAATGTGATCGTGGTGGATTCAATGCTGACCGGGTCACGGCCAAATGGCACCATATACAGCTTGCCCTTGAGCAGCTTACCCGACTTTTCGGCGGGGCATACCACTGCAATCCACGACACATCCCTGACTTCCGCGCTAGAAATTGGGCGGCGAATGGAGATGGCTTTACCCACGGATGTGTGGGTGGTGGCTGTGGAAACAGAATTTGTGGTCGATTTCTCTGAAGAGTTATCTCCAGAGGTGGAGACGATTGTTCCCACAGTTGTTGAATTGGTGTTGAAGATGTTACTTGAAGATTTTCGGGAGGAAAAAATATATGATCTCACCTGAGCATTTGAGAAAGTACGCTTTCTTTGGTTTTCTGGATGACGATGATTTTGGCAAGGTCGCGATGGCTTCTGAAGAAGCTTCGTGGAAAAAAGGGGAGACCCTTTTTGATATTCACGAGAAGGCAACCTACCTGTATTTCATTGAGTCCGGCAATGTAGAACTTCACTACATGGTTGTGGATGATAAGGTTTCGGATAAGAGTAAGGAGTTTTATGTGGGGGATGCAAATCCGGGCGAACCGTTAGGGTTCTCTGCTTTTATTGAGCCTTATGAATATACTGCCACCGCACTGGCAGCGACAGACAGCACCGGGTTGGTGGTTGATGTCAGCAAATTGAAAGAAATGGCCGCAGATGACCCGGCTTTGGGCTACCGGATGATGACCCAGGTGGCTACGGATGCATTCAAACGTCTGGGACGTGCGCGGGTAGAATTGGTGGCAGCACGAGAGTAAATAGAAAATTAATGCATGTGGAAAGGGTTTCTTCTTTGTGAGGAAACCCTTTTTTGTTTTGGGGGAATGAAGTAGGCAAGAAACCGACGGAAATAAGATTTTTGTGTTTTTGTCACCCTCACCTTTCGAATCTGCGATTCACTTTCCTCTCCTTCAAGGGAAAGGAACCGTAAGAGAAGGCGTTTTTTATAGGGAGTCTTTGCTCAACAAAACTTGATTCCAAAGAAAATGATTTAGGTTGAATGTAAGTGGGTAAGTCGGAAGGGTGGGTATCGGCATGTATTTTGTTAGTGAAATGTTTCCAAGTTTGATGAACTTGGTTAATTATCGGTCAAATGTCCTAATAATTTTAGGACATCTGTCTCTATTTTAAACGATGTTGTTTCTATATATTTGATTACGATAAATTAAATTTTTGTTTAGGTTTAATCGGAGAAAGGAGACAAAATATGGATGGATTGATTTTAGCAAGGTTGCAATTTGCAGCGACAACAATTTACCATTTCTTTTTTGTACCTCTGACCTTGGGACTGTCGATTTTAGTGGCAGTGATGCAGACCAAATGGTCTCGTACAGGCGAGGAAGTTTACAAGAAGATGGCAAAATTCTGGGGAAAACTATTCTTAATCAATTTTATTATGGGGGTTGTCACAGGGATTGTGCAAGAATTCCAATTTGGCATGAACTGGTCGGAATATTCTCGTTATGTAGGGGACATTTTTGGTGCGCCTTTGGCTATTGAAGCACTGTTGGCGTTCTTCCTGGAATCCACTTTCATTGGTATTTGGATTTTTGGATGGGATCGTTTGCCCAAGAAATTACACACGGCTTCGATCTGGTTGGCAGCGATTGGTGCAAATATTTCTGCTCTTTGGATTTTGATCGCCAATTCTTTCATGCAGCAGCCATTGGGATTCGAGATCAATACTTTGACAGGCCGGGCAGAAATGACCGACTTTTGGGCCGTGATTTCAAACCCGACCGTGTTGGTTGCTTTCCCGCACACCTTCTTTGCCGGGCTGGCAACGGCCGCTTTCTTTGTGATGGGGATCAGTGCCTATCACCTGGCTAAAAAACAGCACGTAGACTTTTTCAAACGTTCCTTCAATATTGCCGTCATTGCCGGGATCATCGGCGCAGTTTTG
Source organism: Anaerolineales bacterium (assembly GCA_963675375.2). GTDB lineage: Bacteria > Chloroflexota > Anaerolineae > Anaerolineales > UBA11579 > UBA11579. The sequence goes on from OY776212.2 coordinate 2,468,327, forward strand.
GTAGCGCTGACCGGACACCAGCAAGCTCAGCACATGGTCCAAGTCCAACCGATGAAAATGGCTTCGGCTGAATCTTTGTATGAGAGTGAAGACCCGGCAGGCTTGTCCTTGCTGACGATTGGCGGCGAAGATCCGATTGTAGATATTCGCATTCCTGGCGCTTTGAGCTTCTTGTCTTACAACAAATTCTCTGGCGAAGTACGCGGTATCAATGACCTGCAAGCCGAGTACGAACAATCCTATGGGGAGTGGGATTACGTTCCCCCGGTTGGATTGATGTATTGGAGCTTCCGCATCATGGTGGGGGCGGGTGTCGTAATGGTTCTCCTGGCATTGTATGGATGGTTCATCGGCCGGAAGAAAGAGGGCTTTAAGGTATCTAAGCAGTGGAGTACAGTTTTCTTGGTGGCGATTTTTCTCCCTTATCTGGCAAACACCTTTGGATGGATCATGACGGAAGTAGGCCGTTCACCTTGGGCAGTCTACGGTTTGTTGAAATTGGACGATGCGGTTTCGCCGAATGTATCTAATGGGTTGTTATGGATGTCGTTGATCGGCTTTGTGTTGGTCTACGGGATTTTGATGGTGGCTGACGTTTATTTGCTGCGCAAGTATGCGGTCGCCGGCCCGGTAGAAGAAACATTGAATACAACGACAGACGCTGAAATTTCAGTGGTTGGCGAACTGAGCTAGAGAGAACTGGAGAATAACATGGATCTGAATACAATTTGGTTTATTTTAGTTGGAATATTGTGGACAGGCTTTTTCATTCTCGAGGGCTTTGACTTTGGTGTTGGTATGTTAACACCTTTCCTGGGAAAGAATGATTTGGAACGCCGCGCAATCATCAATACGATTGGACCCCATTGGGATGCCAACGAAGTTTGGTTGTTGACTGCCGGGGGAGCGACCTTTGCGGCCTTCCCACACTGGTATGCAACTTTATTTAGTGGGTTTTACCCGGCGCTGTTTTTGCTGTTGGTCGGTTTGATCCTGCGCGGGGTTGCTATTGAATTCCGCAGCAAGGATGAGAATCCAAAATGGCGAGCAACCTGGGATTGGGCGATTGCAGTGGGTAGTTTCCTGGCAGCTTTGCTGCTGGGTGTTGCCTTTGCTAACCTGACCCGCGGCCTGGCAATTGATGCCGAGATGACTTACACCGGCGGGTTCTGGTATTTACTCAACCCGTATGGGTTGCTTGGGGGACTTTTTGGGGTGGCAATTTCTCTACTGCATGGTGCAATTTTCATCAGCTTGAAGACCACTGCCGAACTGGAAGAGAATGCGAAGAAACTGAGCCAAACCCTGTGGGTGGTTGCTCTGGTTGTAACGGTGCTGTTGTTTGCTGCCGGCTTCCTGTACACCGACATGCTCGGTAAACTGGGTTTCTGGTTCATTTTGCCTGTGTTGGCTTTGGTCACATTGGTGCTTTCGGGATACTTCCTCCGCCAGAAAAAATATGGTTGGGCTTTTGGGATGACCGCAGCGACCTTGTTACTGGTCACGGTCACACATTTTGCGTATGTGTTCCCGAATGTGATGATCTCCACTACCGATCCTGCTTTCAGCTTGACGATCTACAATGCGGCTTCCAGCCCGTATACCTTGAAGATCATGACCTGGGTTGCGGTGATCTTTGTACCGATCATGTTGGCCTATCAGGCATGGTCTTATTGGACCTTCCGCAAGCGGATCATTGCTGACCCGCAGCACCTGGAATACTAAAGAACAATTTTTAGATGATAAAGGCAGAGGAATTTTCCTCTGCCTTTTTTTGACGGTACAAAGTTCACAACTGAAATGTTATTTGTTCCACTTCATGCTTGTTCAATTGGCAAATGTTAGTAAATATTGAATTTTGTATGGGGAGAATCTACAAAATTATTTATAATGAGGCCTATGTTTGATAAAAATTTATGGCAGCAGTCAAAAGAGCATTTCAGCTTTTTTATCTTATCGGTAGTTTTTGGCGTTGGGCTGGGGGTTTTGATCATCTTGCAGGCAAAATTGCTCAGCGAAGTGATTGCCGGGGTATTCATTGATGGGCTAACCTTGCAGGATGTGACCTCCCAACTTAAGGCCTTATTGCTGATTATTGTCCTACGGGGAATTGTGGTGATTTTGAGAGAGTTCACCGCGGGAGAGCTATCCATCCGAGTGCGGTCTGACCTGCGGCAGAAATTGTATGGGAAGGTGCTTGGCTTGGGGCCGATTCGCCTGGGGGAAGAGCGCACCGGCGAACTGGTGAATACCGTAGTGGAAGGGATTGAGCGGCTGGACGCGTATTTCAAAGAATACCTGCCCCAGCTTTTGCTGGCTGCGATCATTCCGATATTAATTCTGTTTTTTGTTTTCCCGATTGATTGGATCAGTGGGGTGATCTTCCTGGTGACGGCACCTTTGATTCCGTTATTTATGATGCTGATTGGACGGCAGGCAGAGAAAGAGACGCAACGGCAGTTTTCTGTTTTAGGGCGGTTGAGCGCCCACTTTTTGGATATTTTGCAGGGGTTGACCACCCTGAAAAATTTCGGCCAAAGCAAAGGACAGCGGGGGGCGATTCGCAAAGCAAGTGAGCGGTATGCACAGCTGACTCTGCGTGTGCTGCGGATTGCATTTTTGTCGGCATTGGTGCTGGAGATGCTGGCAACGATCAGCACAGCGGTGGTGGCGGTGCAAATTGGTTTGCGCTTGATGTATGCCAAAGTTGTTTTTGTAGATGCCTTATTCTTGCTGATCTTGGCACCTGAATTCTATTTCCCGCTGCGCCAGTTGGGGGCTAGTTTCCATGCCGGGATGGATGGAATTGCCACCGCAGAACGCATCTTTGCGATTTTGTCGCTACCTCAACCCGAAGATAAATTTTCAGCCCAGATTGCACCAGGTACGGGCTTTACGCAGAAGATCGTTTTTGAGGATGTGCATTTTGCATATCAGGATGGGGAACGGCCTGCTTTGCGTGGGGTTTCTTTTGAAATTCATAAGGGAGAGACCGTCGCATTGGTGGGGAAAAGCGGCTCCGGGAAAAGTACGATTGCCGCCTTGGCGGCCGGGTTGATTGTGCCAGATGCGGGAATGATCCAGGTCGATGGACATTCTTTATTGGATTGGCAGTTAGAAGACTGGCAGCGGCAGGTAAGTTGGGTGGCGCAGTTCCCGTATTTGTTCAACCAGTCGATTATGGAAAATTTGCGGTTAGGGAAACCGGAAGCGACCCTGGATGAAATGGAACGCGCCGTGCAGTTGGCACAAGCCGAGGAATTCATCGCCCAATTGCCAGAGGGGTATGAGACTTTACTGGGCGACCGGGGAGCGAGATTGAGCGGTGGGCAGGCGCAGCGGTTGGCGATTGCCCGTGCGCTGCTGAAAGATGCGCCGATTGTGGTGATGGATGAACCGGCCGCCAACCTCGACCCGATGAACGAAGGTAAATTATTAGAAGCGATGGCGCATTTACTGCGCGGCCGCACAGTGCTGATGATCGCGCACCGGTTATCTTCGGTGCGGGGAGCTGACCGGATATTGGTCTTGGAACAGGGGAGGATTGTGCAGCAAGGAAAGCACGATGAGCTTGTAGGGCAAGCTGGCTTTTATCAAGACATGGTGGGGGAGATCGTATGAAAGTGGCAAAGCGTTTAGTCAGTTTTTCTCTCATCATGTGGAAGGGGATTGTGCTCTCGGTGGTCTTGGGGTGGGCAACGGTGGTCAGTTGGGTAGCATTGATGAGCACTTCGGCATATTTATTATCGTATGCGGCTTTGCACCCCAGCGTAGCTGAACTGCAAGTGGCGATTGTGGGGGTGCGTTTCTTCGGAATTTCGCGCGGGGTGTTCCGCTACCTGGAACGCCTGGTGTCTCACAATGTGTCGTTGAACTTATTGGCGAAAATGCGCGAGTGGGTTTATGTGGCGCTGGAGCCGTTAGCGCCCGCAGGATTGCAAGACCGCCAGGAAAGTGACCTGCTCAGCCGAATGATCAATGATGTGGAGACATTGCAGGAATTCTTTGTGCGGGTGATTGCGCCGCCCTTAGTGGCAATCCTTTCAACCACCAGTGTGGTATGGTTTTTCGGGCGTTGGTCGTGGCAGTTTGGATTGACTATTCTTGGGCTTCAGATCGTGGTGGGGATCGTGATCCCGCTGGTAAGCCGTATCCTGGGTAAAGAACCAGGACAGAGGTTGGTGCAGCTGCGTTCTAAGATCAATGCTGCCGCTGTGGAAGGCGTGCAGGGGAATGCAGAGATTGTCATGTTTGGGGAAAAAGAGGGGTTCTTGCAGAAGTTTGTGAGTGTTGAAAAAGACTATGACCACACACAGCGAAAAATGAATGTTATCCAGGCGATTTTGGATGGCGTGTCTGTGTTTAGCACCCAACTTTCCGCACTGCTGCTGTTGTTTGCAGCAATCCCGTTGGTGAATGTGGGGAATTTGGATGGGCGGTTATTGGCCGTGGTGGTGCTTGGCGCATTGGTTTCATTCGAATCGGTCGCACCTTTACCAAAGACTTTCCAATATTTGGAGGAAAGCATAGAAGCGGGTAAGCGACTGTTTGAGCTCACCGATCAGATACCGATCGTGCCGGAGGAAGGCGCGCTGTTGGAGAGGGGAGAAAAAATTGATATTGAAATAAAACACTTATCGTTTGCGTATAGCCAAATAAGTGATGCGGTATTGAATAATTTTGACCTTGATCTACCGTTTGGCCAAAAAGCAGCGATTGTGGGGCCAAGCGGGGCGGGAAAATCCACACTGTTTTCGATTTTGTTACGATATTGGGACTATATGCAGGGGGAAGTGATGCTCAATGGTCAGGAACTGCGTACATTGTCCCCTGAAGCTGTTAGGTCGGTATTTGGGGTCATTTCTCAGTCTACTTATTTATTCAATACGTCGATTTTGGATAATATCCGTTTGGGCAACCCCAAGGCGTCTTTAGAGGAGGTGAAAGAGGCTGCCCGGTTTGCAGAGATTGATGAATTCATTCAGTCTTTGCCGCAGGGCTACGACACCTACGTGGGGGAGCAGGGCGGTTTTTTGAGCGGAGGACAACGCCAAAGGGTAGCAATTGCGCGGGCAATCCTGAAGGACGCACCGGTGATCATTGCCGATGAACCGACTGCAAATTTGGATACGATCACAGCCCGGAAGGTGATGGAAAAACTGCTGGGACTGTCCAGTGGGAAGAGCCTGCTGTTAATTACGCACCAAACGCATGGATTGGCACAGATGGATGAAATTGTCTATCTGGATGGGGGGCGAGTGGTGGAGCGTGGAACGTATGAAGCGTTGGTCGAGTTGAAAGGGCATTTTTACCATATGCGCCAGTTGGAGAAGGATTTGCTTCCCACATAATCAAAAATTTATGTAGTGTGTAGTAAAAAAACAGGAGAAGCTAATGCTTCTCCTGAATATTATCTAGAGTGTTCAGGATTAGAGGAAACGCAGGGCGAGCCAGAGGAAGGCCAGCGTAACCGTAATGAGTACTGCGGGAAGGCCGCGCTTCATAAATTCGCTGTAAGTGATCTTATACCCGGCTGCATCAGCAATGCCGGCGGTCACCATGTTGGCAGAGGCACCGATCAGGCTGCCGTTCCCACCCATTGCCGCGCCAATCGAGAGGCAGAAGAACAACACTTTGCCATCTGCGCCCGGAACAGTAGCAGACAGATAGCCAACCACAGGCAGCATGGCAGCTGTGAAGGGGATATTGGCGACTACCATGGAGAGAATCGCGCTCAGCCAGGTAATGGCGAGCATGGCAAGCAGCAAGTTTTCGCCGACCAGTTTTCCAATCCATCCGGCAATCACGCTAATTACCCCGACCTCTTGCACGGCACCGACCACAATAAATAGCGACATAAAGAAGACCAAGGTGGTCCAGTCAACGGCTTCGATCATTTCTTCAATATTGGGGCGTATCCACAAGAGCAGGGCGGTAGAGCCGATGATGGCGGTTACCGCGGGGAGCAGGTGGATCTTTTCGCCAAAAATGAACATGAGCAGCATGATCGCACCGATCACGCCTGCTTTTTTCAGGTGCAAGGGCTGGGTGATCTTGCCGCGTTCTTCCAGCTTTTTCATCAAGGTTTCAGAAGAAGACTGCGCCTGGTTGAGTTCTTTTCGGTAGGAAAAGATGCTGTATAAAACTAATCCTACAAAGGCGAGCAGTACGCCGGGGGTGAGGTTTTGGAGGAAGCTGTTGAAGGTGATATTGCCGTATGAACCGATGAGGATGTTGGTAGGTGTACCCACCAGGGTGCTGACCCCAATCACGTTGGAGGCCATTACCTCGGGAATCAGCAAGGCAAGCGGGCTGATGCCCAGGGATAGAGCGATCTGCACAGAGATAGGCGTCATCAGCAGCATGGTGGTGACGTTATCGAGGAAAGCGGAGGCCACACCGGTGATGAGCATCAGGATGGGCAGCAGCAGCAAGATGTGTCCGCGGGAAATTTTATAGGCGATATAGGCCATCCACTGAAAGATGCCGGTGTGTTCGACAATGGCAATAAACATCATCATACCCATGATGAGGAAGATCACGTTCCAATCGATATATTCCAGGGAGGTGGGGAAGTCAAAAATAAACAGGTTTTCGCTGATGGGATGACCCAAGTAGCTGACTCCCAGCACCAGGGAGGCCCCGATGAGGGCGGCGAGGGTATTGTGGGTGGTACCGGTAGCGATCAGCACTAATACGGCGATAAAAATCACTGCCGCAATCCAAAACGAGATGCCAATCGTGCGGGTGAGCAGGATGTCGGAGAGGATGACCGTATTGCCTGCATTTAGATTTTCAAACTGTGTTTTGGTTAGATGAATTTCCGTATTTTCAAAATGAGGCTTCTCTACCAATATGTTGAGGGAGTCTAAAGATGCGTTTTGTGGCACCACCACGGCAAATTGTCCATCCGGTTGGGAGGTGGCTTCGCTGATAGGTTCTCCGTTTAGCGCTAAAAGGACTTTAGCCCCTGGGACAGGTTGATTTTGGGCATCGTACAGGTGACCAAAGATCACGGGGTCTGGGGAAGTTTGTTGTGCCTGGGCCGCAGGCGTGCCAAGGTTGGAAAGGATGCCACTTGCAATAACGACAAAGGCCAGAATAGCAAGGTAAAGAAATTTTTTCTTAGAGACTTTCATTCTTTTTGCTCATCTCCAGTCAGAATCACTTTGGCATTGCATTCTTCTTCAATTCGGTCGCCAAAATCTTTCAGGCGGTCTGCCAGGAAGATGTTTCTTTCGTGATCTTCGCCCACAGGCAAGCCGATAACCACATAATCTGCGGAGATTTCCTTGGCAAAATTAACGATTTCTTCGCGTACGTTACCGTGGCGAACAACCCCTTGCGCCTGCACGCCTTTAGATTGAGCTTTTTCTTGGGCGGATAGGAGAATGAATTCTCCCATCTGGTTCAGTTCTTCGGTAATGGTACTGATGCGAGCGCTTTGCGTGTGGCTGAGGAAGTCTAAATTGACCACGTACAAAAAATACAGCGGCAAGTCGACTTCTAGCGCCAACGAGATGGCTTTTTGCATGGTAGATTGGCTGTCTGGTCCCCCGCGAACAGCGCATACGATTCCGGACATGGGTATCTCCTGTCTCCCTTGTGAGTTTATGTGTGTATAGAAATTATAATATATTGGAATTTTTTAGATGATAGAAAAGACCTGCCGAACTATTTCCGGCAGGTCTTTATAGATTGAATTGAACTTGACGAGTTTGCTTACGCCAAGATTTTTTGCATCATGCTGGAAATTGCCTGATAGGTGGTGGAATCGTCTCCAAGGTTTACCAATGGCTTGCCTTCAAATTCAAAAGCCATCAGTTTTTCATCTGAGGGGATAAAGCCCAAGAAGGGAACACCGATCTTTTCGATGCGGTCGAGCAAAGGCTGCGGAGGTTCGCCATTGATCCGGTTCAACACCAGGTGAGTATTCTCGATGTTAATTTCGAGTTCATCGCGGAAGCTGGCGATTCTTTCAGCCGCCACCAGGCCGCGCAAGGTGGGATCAGACACTATGATGAGGTGGTCTACGTCTCGGGTGGTACGCCTGCTGAGGTGTTCCATGCCCGCTTCGTTGTCGATGACCACATAGCGGTAGTTTTTGCTGATCTGGTCGATCACTTCTCGCAGGTTGTGGTTTACCGCGCAGTAGCAGCCGGGGCCTTCACCGCGCCCCATTGCAATCAGGTCAAAGTGGTCACCCTCGGAGACAGAGGATTGAATTTCGTAATTGAGGTAATCGCGTTTGCTCAATCCGCCCGGCATGGTGCCCATGGCAGCGCCACCTTTGCCGATTGAATCTTTGACTTGATCGAGCATGCCTTCGCGAATTTCTCCTACAGTCCATTCCAGGTCGAGTCCCAGCACCATGTTCAGGTTTGCGCTGGGGTCGGCATCGATTGCCAGGACTGCGCCAGGTTGTGTCTGGATGAGGTACTTGATCACCATCCCGGAGATGGTGGTTTTGCCAACGCCGCCTTTTCCGGCAAGCGCAATAGTAGTTGTCATGATGCGGTACTCCTAATGTTTTCTTGCAAGGTTTTTGCGATATTTTCTGCAGCTGCTTTGAGTTCGGGAACATAGTCGTACACAGCTATTCCCTTGCGGTCTGCCTCGATCACACCGGGCAGGTTGGGTAGGGTGCCTAACAGCGGTATGCCGGGGGAGTTTGTTTTCAGGAACTGGGTTTCTTCTTCACCCTGTACTTTGTTGCCTACCAGCCATAAGCGGGTGAGACCAATATCTTCAGACAGTTTTTTGATTTGCTTGGCGGTGCCCAACGAGCGGCGGGTGGGCTCGACAACAATCACCATTGCATCTACAAAATCGACGGTGGAACGCCCCAAATGTTCCACACCTGCATACATGTCCAGTAACAGGACATCATCTTTGCGGAAAAGCAAGTGGGTGAACAAAGTTTTGAGCAAAGCGCTTTCCGGGCAGATGCAGCCAGAGCCGCCCAGGTCAACGGCGCCCATCTCCAGCAGGCGCACGCCGCGGTGTTCGATGGCAAAGCGGTCTGGGATGTCATCTACGCGTGGGTTGATGGTGAAAAAGCCGCCCGTAGTACCCGGTTTAGCACCGGTACGTTCGTAGATGAGGTCTTCCATTTCGGAGATGGGGTGGAGTTTTTCTTGAATTTCGTCTGGGATTCCCAGGGCATCTGCCAAACAAGGAGATGGATCGGCATCTACTGCCAAGACACTCCGTTGGGCATCTGCAAAGACTTGTGATAAGAGCGCAGTGAGGGTTGTTTTTCCTACGCCGCCCTTACCAGAGATTGCTATTTTCATGTTTACCTCTACCGATAAATAATTCGCTGCGAGAAAACGGGCAGGATCATGTTTGCTGATTGAATCCTGCCCGAATGTCTCTTTTTGTTTTGGTTTCTCTTATGCAGCAGCGGCGTTTTCTGCCTTTTCAGGAGAAAAGTCGGGCGGGAGCAAACCGGCCTCTTGGATGAGACGCGGGACTACGCTTTCCCAGCCTACTGCCATGAGGTGGATACCATTGACACCTTGTTTGGTCTTGATCTCTTCGATCAATTCGAGGGCGATGGTGATGCCTTCTTCTTCTTGGGCTTCTTTGCCGCTGGCAGCCGCGGTTTCCATGCGTTTGAGAAGTTTGTCGGGGATGAAGACACCGGGGACTTCGTTGTGCATGTATTCGGCTACTTTGAAGCTCTTGAGCGGGGTAACACCGATCAGGATATATACTTTGTCGAGGATGTCGCGTTGGGCCAATGCTTCCAGCCAGACTTCCAGCCCATCGGCATCGTAAACCAGGTTGGTCTGGAAGAACTGCGCGCCGGCGTTGACTTTCTTGTGTTCGCGGATTGCCTGGAACCTTGGCTCGGAAGCGAAGGGGGAGGCAGCCGCACCAAGGAAGAAAGTGGGCGGGTATTTGATCTTGCGGCCGTCCAGGTAGATGCCATCATCACGCATACGGCGGAGAATCCACAGCATCTGGACGGAGTCGATATCAAGAATGTCGGTACGGCCCATCGGCGCCGGCCCCAAGCGGGAGTTGTCGCCAGAAAGGCAGAGGATGTTGCGGATGCCCATAGCGCTGGCACCGATCACCTCGGATTGAAGCCCGGTGCGGGTGCGGTCGCGAGCGGCAATTTGCATTACGGGTTCAGCGCCTTCTTCGATGGCGAATTTGCTGCACGCCAGGCTGGACATACGCGGGGTTGCAGAGGGGCAGTCAGTGAAGTTCACTGCCGCAGCATACGGGGAGACCATGTTGATGTTTTTGGTCAGCAAGCGGGTTGCCGTACTCATTGGCGGGGCAACTTCGGTGGTGACTACAAACTCACCATCGCGCAAGTGCTTCTCTAAATTCGAGACAGGCTCATCATACGCGGGGGCGTGGTATTCAGAGTCGCCTTGCCACCAGTCGGGCTGGCGGACGGGGCGGAAAACAGAATCCCAGGTGGAGGAGCGGACGACCGGATCGCGGGAGACCATCCCGGAGATGAACTTGCCGGTGCCAACTTCTTTGACCTGATCGATCACATCACCCCAGGTTTCAGTACCAACTTTATCCCAGTCCAGGGGGGGCAACACTTCCAAGAGCATTTCTTCACGACCCATTTTGAAGGCACGGTCATAAATCTTGTACCAAATGCAGGGGCGTGTTTCGTCGACGTAGCAGCGTTCGGGTGTGGAACCACCGCAAGGGCCATTGCGGGTGCCTTTGGGGCATTCCATGGGGCAAATAAATGCAGTTTCTTGAAGCAGGCAGTTGCCACACATTCGGCAGCCAAACATCGGGCCTTTGGTCATTTTCTCTGCTGTAATGAGCAGTCTTTGACCAAAAGTCTGGTTCTTGAAGGGTAAAAATGGTGGTTGCCACCTACGGCCGGGAGTAAAGATGGGCATGATATTGTTCCTTTCTTGATGGGTGTATTATACCGTAATCAATGTTAGCAGATTTTTGGCTGAACCCTGGTCCAGTTTAATAAATAATTGTCGAAATAGCAACAATTTATTGCTCTAAATATGAATCGGCATAAATCACATGATTCATAAGAATTTGAACAGTCTTCCAAATGGCTTCCTGTTCGGGGTCATTCAAGTCAAACATATCAGCGGTAATCTCTTCCATTTCGGCAACTTTGTCGCAGATGGAGAGGATCACTTTATTTTTTGCTGTGCTTTCGTCCCGGTTTTCGATGACGCGGATGACTTCTTGTAAATCTTCGTCACAAGGGTCTGCAATCATCATTTCCAGCCCGACGCCCATGAGCATGGCGCAGTATACGTGGTTGATGAGCGGGCGGTTCTGGGCTGGTACGGCGTTGGACACATTGGAGAGGCCAACGGAGATGAGCGGTGCCGGGTCCCACACGTATTTGAGCGTGCGGATGGCTTCGATCAGTTCGGGGCAATATTCCTGGCAGCCGGAAACGGTGAGCACCAAGGGGTCGATGATCATGTTGTTGACGGGGAAATCAATCTCTAGCATACGGGGGATGAGGGTTTCTACGGCAATGCTGACGCGTTCATCGGCGGTGACGGGAATCATCCCTTTGCCCATGGTGAGGGCGATCAGTTTGGTGTCGTATTCTTTGGCAACCAGGGGTACTGCTTCCAGTCGTTCCGGGTCTGCGGAGGTGGAGTTAATGATCGGCTGGGCTTTGGTAATTCGCTTGAGACCAGCTTTGATGCCGGCCAGGTTGGTGGTGTCGAAACTCAGCGGTACGTCAACTACTTCTTGCACCGTATCAACGATCCAGGGGAAAACTTCTTCGCCGTCTTTTTTGCGGGGGCCAAGATTTAAATCTAAGGCTTTTGCACCAGCTTCAACCTGTTTTACTGCGCTTTCTTGAAAATATTTTTTATCGCGTTCTTTCAATGCGGTTTTTACTTTAGGGGAAATGATGTGAATATTTTCTCCGATGATATACATGTTTTTTTCTCCTTATAACCCTGCTTTTATTTTTTCCACTGAGGGGAACAGAGTCAGGTCAGTGTGGGGTAAGAACAGTGCGGACATGAATGCTTCATAAAACGTGTTATCAGCAGATAACTCAATATATGTCATTTGTTTGGCAATCTGCTCAATACTTTGATTGTCCTGCCAGTTTAGAAGGGCCTGATAGGCACCCATCACGGCAGTGTTGCCTAAAAAGTGGAAGTTCTCCCACGGCATATCGGGGAGCAAACCGATTTCGATTGCTTTTTCTACATTGATGTACTGCCCAAACGAACCACCGATGAGGACTTGTTCCACGGTTTCCAAGGGGACACCTACGCTTTCGGCCAGCACAGCATAGCCGGCAAAAATGGCGGCTTTAGCCCTGAGCAGATTGTCGATGTCGACCCTGGTGATGACGATGTCTCTCCCGTGGGATGTTTCATCAGCCCAGACAACCACGTATTCACCTTCGTGCTGTCCGGTGCGGACACGCGGGGTGGGTAAAGTTGTGTTGACGTTGCCTGATTTATCGACTATGCCAGCAAGGAAGAGTTCGGCTAAAAGCGAAATCAGCCCGCTGCCGCAAATACCGTGGGGTTTACCCCCACCAATCACGCGGATAGTCGGTTCGTAGGTCTCGTTGTTCACCCAAACTTCCTCGATGGCACCTTTCGTAGCTCGCATACCATCAACCACACCAGCGCCTTCAAGGGCTGGGCCGGCTGAACAGGCACAGGTGACCATCCAATCTTTACTGCCCAAAGCTAATTCACCATTGGTGCCAATGTCCATAAACAAGGTGGTTTTATCCGTAGTGGCAATCCCGCTGGAAAGGGCTCCAGCAGTAATGTCGGCGCCTACGTAACTTGCCACGCTGGGCAGGATTTTGACGACAGCTTCCGGGTGAATGGCTAAACCAACTTCTGCGGCGGCTAGATCGGGGAGGATATTTACAGAGGTAATGAAGGGGCTCAACCGGATGGGTTCAGCGGGGATATTGAGGAGCAAGTGCATCATGATGCTGTTGCCCACAATGGTCGCTTTGTAAATCTCTTCCGGTTTGGCTTTTACCTGCAGGCAGACGGTATCAATCAGTTTATTGATCGTTTCGAGTACCAGCTGCTGTAAAACACCTTCGTTATGGTCTTTGCTGCTGTAAATGATGCGTGAGATGACATCTTCGCCGTGGTTGATTTGTTGGTTGTATTCGGCAGATTGCGCACGCACTTGCCCGGTAATCAGGTCTGTGAGCCAGACGGATACGGTCGTGGTGCCAATGTCGATGGCGATACCCCAGAGAGGTTTGTCATCTGGAAAGTGGATGGGGTAGAGTGCGATGATCTTGGGAGGGTGGTTTTCGTTGGCGGGGGGTACATCTACCAAGGCGGTGATCTGCCAATCTCCCTCTCGCATTACCGTCCCAAGCTGCCGTAAAAGAGGCAGTGAGATTTGGGGGTTTTCAATGTTAGCGGTTTGTTTAAGAGTGCGCTGAAAACGAGACCAGTCATCGGTTTGATCTTCCATGGAGGGAGGGTCAATTGTGAGGCTGATCCGTTTAACTGTTTGGTGTTCAGCGTAGTTATAGCCCTCGGGAATACTTACTTTTCGGGCGGTCAGGTCTGTAACCAGACGACGTTCAATTTTCTCCTGCGGCGGAATGTGGACAGTAATGTCATTTTCTATGATCGACTGGCAAGCAAGCACGTAGCCTTCTTCCATGTCGTTCGCCGTCAGCCGCAAAGAACTGCGCCGCCTGGTTTTACCTTCCAAAATTTTAACCACACATCGCCCACAACGGCCTTGCCCACCACAAGGTTGATTGATTTGCAACCCGGCAAGCTGGGCAGCTTCTGTAAGGGTGGTACCGGTAGGTACCTCCACAGGGGATTCTGCAGTGTCGAAGGTGACGATGTGTGTTTCTTTACTCATTATGTTCCTTTACTTGATTGACCGATTGGTACTCGGTTTACAAGTTTGACTTGATGTATGCAGGCAGGTCTACCGCCTCACGCGGGCCAACTTTGATCTCCCACCCTGGCAGTTCTTCTTCAAGTTCACCGGAGATGACGGCAACATGCCCAGGGAGAATGATCTGCTTTTTGGAGACCTTATCGGCAACCTCAAAGCGTTTCACGTCCTTGGCAATTTGCTCGGCATCAAAGTTCCCGGCTGCCCATGCCGTCAGCACGGACATACCTTCGGCGTCTGCAACCAGCAGCCAGCCAGGAAGGCCGGAGCTTTCCATTTCGTTGGCCACACTGAAGTAAGTGATGGAGAAGTTGGTGGTAACCATCAACGGAGAATCGGGGGTAGGATCGTTGATCTCGTATAAGCCAGGTTGTACCTGGATCGGTTTCTGCGGGTCTGTGAAAATGTTTTCTCGGAGGACAAGCAGCGGATAAATGGTTGCCGGGGAGAAATTCTTCATTACGATGAAGCTGGCATATTTGCCAATTGCCTGGGCAGCCAATGCAACTTCCATAGTGGGGTCAGCTGCTTTGTACGGGGCTGCTGCAATCGGGAACCCAAACGGCCGGTAGTTTTTGTTCAAAGCCATGCGGCGGATGATGGTGTTCTTGAGCAGACTGTCATTGAACTTGGCTGCTGCCGGGTCTAAGACCAGATCGGCAAAGCCGCTTTCTTTGATGGTTGCTGCCAGGTCTGCGAGGGCTTCCAGGCTGCCGGCGGTGATAATCAGGGAGGCACTATTACCCTTAGCTACCTCGACCATGGCTTGCCAATTTTCTGGGGTGGCGGTGCCGATGAGCGCTTTTTCGCCTTCTAGTACGGCAAGGCCTTCGCCTAATACGGCCGGATCGTCGCCATAAAGGATCATGGGGCGGGTGCTGGCGGCACGGACGGCTTTGACTGCGTTGGCAAAGCTTGCGCCGTCTCCCGCAGCAGATTTGACGGCAAAGCCGTCGACAGTCAGGTCGATACCGACATAGTTGACAGAATAGGCATCAATTTCTTTGACCTGTGCTGTAATTTCAGCTGGTTCGGTGGTATCTTCAAAGATGAAGAAGAAACCAGGTTTGTTGTAGAATGTTTTTTCGTGCCGGAAGAGCACGACTTCGTTACCAACTTCTAGCTTATGTCCATTGGACTGCAAGGTAATCAGGCGCACGGGGGGTTCGGAGGAAGCGGCCAATTGTGCCTGTGCTTCTTCGCTAACGTGCGGGCAGGCGGACAGTTCTACCTGTTTGGCGGCCAGTTTGAGGGCGAAGGCCATGCAGGTGGGGAAACCGCAGTCTTTGCAGTTCGTTTTCGGTAAAAGCTTATAAATTTCAATTCCGGATATCGCCATTTTTATTCTCTCTTCTAAATGGATATTGGTTTATGTGTAAGTCTGACTAAGCGATTTCAGGTGCTTCGATCAGGTCATCCACCACGGCGCGGACCCGTTTCAGGGTTTCCGGGTGGCGCAAGATGACAATATCGGCACCGGTTTCGATCAGCGATACAGCGGTGAGGGTTTCCCAGGTAATTGCCCGTTCTTCCCATTCGCCCCAGGTTTCGGGGACGTCATCGCCAACTTTGGCTTCTTTGGTCTTCCATGTCTCATGGCCAACAACCACCATCATGGGGGATTGGGTCATGGCATCGCCGCGCAGGGCGGACATGCGGAGGCGTTCCATTACGGAGTAGCCATATTCGATCCCATAACCAAGTGCGCCGGTGGTGGGGTCCATAATGATGCGGTCAAAGGGGATACCGGTATCTTTGATGAGAATATTCAACTGCTTGGACAGGTTGACATCCATCGGGGTGCGGCCAACTACCAAATTGTCGCTTGCCATGGCGGCAGCAGCAATTGTGCGGTAGTTTTTATCTTCGCAAACACCGAGGATGACACGTTCGCCCTGGCAGGCAGTTGCAACCGGGACCAATAATTCGTTGTCCAGGTCTGCTTGCCCAGGCCCAAAAACGGCCAGCGGTAAGCCGGTGGCTTCTAATACGGCTTTGGTTGCAGCCACGGCGGCATCGGGGGTGTTGGGGTTTCCATCAGAATCGGTAAGGCTTAATGTCAGCAGGATCATGTCTGCACCGGCAGCTTCGGCGGCTTTCGCCCAATCTGCGGGACTGTTCATAACGTCTCCCCAAGTTTCTTTGAGCAGGGGTGACCAATCATCCGGCGCGAAGTCTTTGATTTCTAAGCCCAAAACGGGGCGGTGAGGCGTGTCAGCCTCGAAATGAATGAAGGGCATGGTTGTTTCACCACCAACGGTAATGGTGCTTGTTCTGGTGCCACCTTGTTCAGCTGTTGCGCCAAACACAACTTCCTGAACCTTTCCACTCCATTTGTCTTTTGGTAATTCAAATGACATAAGTAATTCTCCTAAGTGCGTTTTTCAATCAAGATGAATATTTAAGTTCTGTTTCTTTTGTTGTTCACGTCTTTCGATGAACAAATCAAGCGGTGCTTTTCTCTCTGCCTTGATACCTAAATCCTTTAATTCTTCCGTATTGTCTGTAGATAGATAGCGAAGTATATGTTTGAAGGTTATCAAAGCAGCAGGATACTCGACCCCGCCTGCATGGTGCGTGAGGAAAAATACCCGTACCCTTTGGTCTAACATTAGGTGGGCAGCAGCGGTGATTGGAATGTCCGGGGGGATTTGAGGGATTTCATCTCTCATTACCTCTTGGGCAACTTTATCCTCGTAGTCTCCTTGCGTGTATGCTTTTACCAGTTCTTCCTGACCGACAATCCCCAAAGCATGTCCCTGCGTATCTAATACAATGACGCCTTCTATGTCTTTTTCGATAATTGCCTGGGCAATGGTGCGCACTTTGGTATTTGGGCTGCATGTCACAACACCAACACTCATCAGGTCGCGCACCAGCTTCGGGGAATTGTCAGTAAGATTTGTCATAAGGTTTCTCTCTGATCTCGCTTAGAACATTGGGTCCATGACGAGGGCAGGGTGATTGTGTTCTTCCAGGTAGGCGAGCAGTTCTTCCACCGTGGTGGCAGCGCGTTCGTCTGCAATCCGATTGATCAAATCAGGATCGCCTTCACGTTCTGCTACTGCGGCAAGCTCATCTGCCATCGATTCTTTGAGCACACTGCTCATCCATACAATGCGTTTGAAACCACCGTCCGCAGAGATGAATTTGGGGCTGACAAGGTAGTATTTCCCAACACCCATCACACCAGGGGTTTGGATACCACCGCCAGCCATACCGGCAAGTGTACTGAAGGTCATGCCAACCGGGGTCATGCTGGAGTCTTCACGGTTGACCACCAGGACACCATTTGCTTCTGGAACCAACATGACGATGCACTCGAAGCAGCCACAAGCGGTCATCGGGTTTTCCATAATTGAGTACATGGAGACTTCGCTGACCACGCCGTGGGAGGCTTGTTCGGCGTAGGCATTTGTACCGCTCCAATAGCCTTTGTCTTCGTCAATCATGCGGCCAAGTTTAATCGGCTGGTTGGGGCCGGTGGGGTTGATGCTGTAAGATGCTTTGCAGTCGAGCCAGTTATAGGCACCGCACAAGCCCAAGCGTTCGGGGCTGACGACACAAACATGGTCGGGGGCAAAAGATTGGCACAGGGTGCAAGAGTAGAATTCGTCCACTGCATCATCGGTGAGGTCTTCCAGCCGTTTGTTGCGGTAGTCGTATGCTTCTCGGGCTTTGAGCAGCCATTCTTCCATCTGCTCCGGGTCGGTGTATAGGGTGACCTGGACTTTGTCGACAATAGCGCCAAAGTCTGAGTGGAAGCGGGCATGCAGTATCTTTCCGAAGTGCTCTAGGTCGAAGCCTTTATCGGCAGCGGCGTTAGAGATACGGATCCAGGTGATGTCACGCTGGCCAATGTGTTGAATGCCGGAGGCACCATTTACAAAGTAGTGGAATTGGCGTTCGAGTACAGGTTCAAAGTCTTCCTGCATTTGGCGGCCAGCAACTTCCACCACGATACCCAAATCCATGGAACCTTGTGGTTCGACATCGGAAAAGTCCGGGCCAACGATTTCGATGTGCCCGTCAACGATGTCATCCAGGTCAACCATGCGCAAGTATTCAAAGGCACGCGATTTTTTGCCTCCAAACTCGACGCGCATATCTGTACGCCGCACAACTTCGCCCTCAAAGGCGGAGCCGTAGGGAACAGGTACCGGTACGTCGGCGATTTGGACTTTGACGCCGCGGACTTCAATACACTTTTGAACCAGGCGTTCTGCCCGTTCGAGGTCATCTGCGCCATCAATCTCGTTGAAGGGCATGCTGACCACGTGTTCGTATTGGGTAATACCGGTGGGGAGAATTTCTGGAATGACGGTATCGGCAATCACGGGGAAGCCGAAGTTGATCGCGCCGGCAGCTGCGGCGTATTTGAGGTCGTCTACTTCACCGAGGGCGAGCACAAAAGCGAACACACGCTCACGGTTGTACATGAGAATATCGCGAGCTTGCCCGGGTTTGAGACCACCAAAGGTAAGTGCGGAGCGGGTAGCAAAGCCGAGGGCGTAAATGGCACTGATCGTGTCGGTGCCGAAGGGAACGGTGTAGGTATCGTACCCAAGTTCTACGCCTTCTTCTCGCAGCTGGTCGATGATGCTGCGACCATTGACGTTGCCGGATAAGAAAGTGAGGATGTTGCGGCGTTGAAGTTCACGCACGATCTTGACAGCAACTTCGTTGGATTTGGCTGCGCCGACAATAGCGGCGAAGCCAGGCATACGGCCGTCTACCAGTTGGATACCCCAAGAGCGAAGCTGGATGTCATCAATCGCGCCGTTCAAACGCCCGAAAAGTGCATCTTCGCCGCCGCCATTGTGTACTGTGCCGCCAGAAAGTTCGATGTTTGCATATGGCTCTGGCTGCATGTTGTAGCAATAGCGGATCGCTTCGATGGTTTCGGCTGCCAATAAGGTGGCCATACCGCCATCCAGAGTTTCGCCCAGGTAAGGTGTCCAGTTAGATTTTGCGGGGACAGGGTGCAGCAGTTCTTTGGCGTGTGCTAAGACCGGCTGGAGCTGCCCCAAGTTTTCCACAGGAATTTTGGTCATCCCATAGATCAAGGGAAGATAATAGGCCGTATTGGGGAATGAGATGGGATGTTCCGGCCCTTTTTCATCCAGTGCTTTTTGAAGCATATAATCTGCTTCGGTAACCAATGCATTTGCACCACGAATTGCGCGGGTTGCAATGTATTTTGACATTTGTATTTCTCCTCTAGTCCATTCCGCCGTACAGCGCTGCGGCGCGCTCTTCAATGGGTAATTGCTCTAATTTATTCATCCGGTCATCGCCGCTCTTGCCATATTTGTCGGGGTCATAGGCTGGCAAGCCGAGGTCTGCGCGTTTTTGGTCGATATGAGCAAGAGTCTTGCGAATCATTTCATCGGGATCGGGTTCGAATTCCATCTTGCCACCGTAGAGGCTTTCCCATCCGTTGATGAGATAGTTGGATACGATGTCGCTGTCGGAAACACGATCTGGCATGCCACCCACGGGGGATGAACCGCCAAAGATGACATATGCACCAGAAGCCATGCAGTAGGTGCCGATGGAGAGCGCTTTTTCGCTCATCCACTCAGGGGCAAGGCCAACTGCCGGAACCTGGTCGATGTCGTCTCCCAGGCCGCCTTCTTCAACAATCTGTGTGAGGACGGTGAGGATACGGGTGTTATCGACACAAGAACCCATGTGCAGGACTGGGGGAATACCGATGGTTTCACAAATTTCACGAAGGCCGGGGCCGACCTGATCTAAACCTGCCTGGCCAAGCAGCAGCCCTTGTTTGGCCGAAGCGATGGCGCCACAACCGGTTTCGACGACCAACACATCTTGTTTGAGTAACTCTCTGGTCACTTTGACGTGCAGATAATCGTGCGAGCTTCGGGGGTTATTGCAGCCTACAATGGCAGCAATCCCGCGGATGCGACCGGACATGACGGCATCGTTGAGCGGGCGGAAGGAGGAACGGTAGGAACCGCCTAACATGTAGTTGATATATTCGTGGGAGAAACCGGGAACCAGATTTTCTTTGTCTTTCGGAATATGGGTATCGCCACGGTTTTTGTAGTTATCAATTGCTTCTTTGAGAATTTGTTTGGCAATTGTGAGGGCTTTGTGCTCATCAAACTGAATATGTGTGGCACCTTTGAGCTTCACTTTAGCAGAAGTTGTAATGATCTTGGTGTGGAAGTTTTCTGCCAAACCTACCAATGCCTGCATGATGCACTGTACATCTACCACCATGGCTTCGACGGCGCCGGTGAGGATAGAGAGCTCTTGCTGCAGGAAGTTGCCGGCAGCGGGAATGCCCTGGCGCATGAGAATTTCATTGGCTGTACAGCAAATCCCGGCCAGGTTGACACCTTTGGCGCCGGCTGCCTGCGCATATTCGATGATCTCTGGGTCTTGGGAGGCGGCTACGATCATTTCACTCAGTGTGGGTTCGTGACCGTGCACCACCACGTTGACCATATCATCTTTCAGCACACCCAGGTTTGCCTGCCCTAAGATTGGGGCGGGGGTACCAAAAAGGATATCTGAGACATCTGTGGCTAAAAGGCTGCCACCCCAGCCATCACCCAAAGCGGTACGGACGGCATGGTTGAGAATGTGTTCTGCGTCCTGGTCATCACCAATGTGGGTGCGGTGGAGGGCTTCAACCACTTCGCGGTCAATGCCGCGCGGGGTAACGCCATGTTCTTCCCAAATTTCTTGTCGTTTTTTGGGGGCACGTTTGGTGAGGATGACTTTTCCTCTTTGCTGCCCAAACTGTGCGATGTATAAATCGGCTAAATCGTTGGCTATTTCCTGAGGAGAACGTCCCTCGATGGGAATATCGTATAGTGCAGCAGTGGTGCGGAGTTTGGCAACATCCCTGAGGATATATCCTTCTGCTTCTCCATTAGCAACGGCTTTGAGGGTGAAGGCCATGTCTCTACCGTGGTCGGAGTGCGCAGCTGCACCAGCTGCGATGGAGCGGATAAGATTACGGGCTTGAATAGTGTCTATTGTGGCACCACAAACTCCGGTGGAACCGTCTTTGGTAAGACGGCAAGGACCCATCCCACAAATTTTGCAGCACATACCGGCTGAGCCGATATTGCAGGGTGCCATCTCGTCTGCGCGAGAGAATGCAGTGCCGATGTTCAGTTCATCGGCTCTAATGAGCATTTCTTGAGATGCGCTATCGATACTTGATTCGTCAGCTGTTCTTCTTTTAGCCATGACTACTCCTCCATCTTCTTGGCGATTGTGCCAAAACCGGGGCAAGGCCATAAGGGGCGGCTATTGTCCACTGTTGCTTGGTGGAAGCTGACTTGCTTGGTTTGTTCGAATGCGGCTGTATGCCGGAAGGCTTTCTCATTCTTGGTTTCGGTTGCTGGTAAACTTGATTCTTCGATAAAGGTCATTTCCCCCGTATATCCGGCGTTCTCTAGTGTTGCAATGATGTCTTGCTCCCCTGTTTGGTTCTCATCATAGTCGACCTCGAGATACTGAAAAGCGCTACTTGCAAAAATATTTTCGATGCCGGTAAGTTCTTGCAATATTCGCCTTACTTCGATGACATGATGATCTCCATACATTGCAGGTAAATCGGTTTGAAATCTTTTCATTCTGCCCTTCCTTAATAATGGAATATTGGTATTGGAGTGAATAATGTATTGCTGTTTAGTAAAAAATCACATTGGCCTGCAGCGCAGGAAAATGTGTGCCTTCTCTAGTAATTTTGTGGTTGCTGATCTAAAGCCAGCATGAGTTAACTATCTCGTTAATGCCATGAATCTTCAAGTGACAGGTGTCATAATAGTATAGGGTTATCTGTCATTGGGTTAAATAAGGGGAGAATTGGGACAAATCATCACTTTTTTCGCATATAATGATATGAAATCTTAGTAGGGAAAAAAAGAAATGAAGAAGGCAGGAAAAAATAAATTAAATTTGTTCCTGGTATTGCTGATTGCAATAGCTTTACGGATAATTGGGGTTTCTACTCGTACAATTTGGTATGATGAAGCTTTTTCACTATTGATTTCTACCAGACCTTTTACAGACATGCTTCATGCGACCCTATCGAAAACGGTTACGGGGAGTGTTGCTGATATTCATCCAATTGGTTATTATTTCATATTTGGAAAGGTGATTCAACTCTTTGGAAATTCGATCGTAGTGGGCCATCTTTTTTCCATTTTAATTTCTATAGCAATACTCTTTCTCTTGTTCCATCTGGTACAGGAATTCGTAGAGACACAAAAAATATGGATAGTTATGTTTTTTCTGTCTATTTCCCCATTTTTTGTGCACTATTCCCAAGAAATTCGAATGTATGTTTTGATGGCTTTGGCATTAGTGACTGCTACTTATGCATTATTCCGTGGTATGAAAGAGAGTGCAATCCTGTGGTGGGTGGTCTTTGCTGTATCCGCTGCATTAGCCCAGTATACACACAACCTTTCTGCGATTTATTTGATCGTGTTAGCTTCAATCCCTGCTTGGCGAAGAGATTGGAGATCTATTCGTAATGTGCTGCTTTCTGGGCTTGGGGCGATTATTCTTTATCTGCCCTGGATCATTCCTTTGTTTTCACAGGTGGGGAATATGAATAATTATTGGGTTGAACGCCCAACCTTGGATCGATTCATTACTTTGATATTAGCTTATATTGCTGGAATACCTTTGGAGGGAAATTTACTTTTATTAGGTCTTTTTGCCAGTGTGCTTGTGCTGGTCTTTGGCATTTTAGCAGGGCTGAAGATTGGACGAGGAAAGGATGATGAGGCGTTTTCAGGGGGGTGGCTGTTCTATTTGGGATTGGTGCCGCCGATTGTTTTATGGCTGCTTTCTCAATGGAAACCTGTCTATATTGAGCGGGCTTTACTCACTTCTTCGATTATGTTTGTGATGGGGGTGGGCTGGATAATTACTCATCCTAAAACGGCGAAAGGTACTCGTGTGATTTTAGCGAGTGGGTTGATTTTGGGGGCAGTAATAGGTAACTGGGTTCATTGGACATACGATGGCTTCCCTTATGGACCGTGGGAACAAATAGGCGCATATTTTCAGGATGAATTGGAAGAGGGTGAGATTGTTGTTCATTCCAATAAATTGACTTTTATGCCGATGTATTATTATTTTAAGGATACCTTCTCACAAGAATTTATTGCAGATGCGGAAAACAGCTCGACAGATACTCTTGCGCCAGAAACACAGGATGTGCTGGGGATTAAAGAATCGGAAAATATTGAAGACCTTATAGAAAATGAAGAGGGGGTTTGGTTTGTTGTTTTTAGGAAAGAAATTGAGGAATATCAGGAAAGTGGGATCGTAGAAATGCCAAGATTGGAATTTTTACGAGAACAATTTAGTGGGGAAGAATTAACAGTGTGGGATGAGATATTGGTATATCATTTTTATTGATTACATCCACATGAAGTTTGTTGGTACAATTTCTGTTTATTAATTTTTAGATATGTAGGCGATTATTAATACATCATTAGATAGGAGTGAATCAGGTATGAATAAAGAAACTTTCTTGAAAAAGAATCTGGTTTATATTGTAATCTTCCTCGTTTTTGTGCTTGTCATTGGATTGGCTTTAACCTTTACTTATATTGAGGGGGATGATGCTTCATCCATTGCCTATCATGTGATGGGGCGAGATAAAACTATTCAATTACCTTACCGTCCCTATCATGCGATGATGGACGTGGTGCTGTCGGTTTTTCCCGCAGATGAGGCGGTGTTGCGTGTGGCAGCACTGACCATCTCTGCATTGGCGACACCCTTCTTGCCGATCTTGCTTTTGGTGTTAGTGTTTGATTGGCTGAAAGATGAGACAACGGTTCCAAAGCTACTGGTAGGACTGGTATTTTTGTTGGCGGTGCCGGAACTGTATTATTTTGGGTTGGTATTTACGCCTACGATTTTGGGGATGGACCTGATCTTATGCGCGCATCTAATTTTGCGTAGAAAGGTGTTCCCAAGAGGATATGCGGATATAAAAACGAATCAGCAGTGGGGGTATTTGATCGCCTCCTTGCTTTTGTTTGGTGTGGGTGTTTCTTTCCGGTGGAATACGGTGGTGTACGGTTTGGTGATCTTTACCGATATGCTTACCAGCATGGAAGGGCTGAAAACGGAGAAATTCAAAAAGCGGCTGACCCGCGGCGTGATTTGGGGGGTGGCGGCTTTGGTGGTGGTTTATTTGGTCATCTGGTTGGCGGGGTATCAACTGATCCAACAGGTGATTGATATTTTCTCCTATTCCAATTTTTATAAACAGGTGGGCAGTTCGGTAGTATCCAATATTGCCGATTTGAAGGATGCCCTGATGCAGCTGGTGTTGACTTTATCGCCGCTGCTTACCCCGGTGTTTGGGATTCTTTTGCTGCTTGGTTTGTTCCTGATGGTTAAATGGAAGGATTCCAAAATCTTTTTGGTGATCGCCAGTTTAGCTGCTGTTTCTTTTTATATTCAGAGCGGGGTGCCTAAATTCCTGATTGCCTTGCTTCCGTCTCTGGTGCTGATGTTTGTGATCGGATTGAATGGGTTGTATACCTGGTCTGCGCCAGAATGGGTGAAATCGGGGGTTTATGTTATGCTGGTCATTTTACTGCTGATCCCGTGGTTTGTAGGCGTTGAGGCTCAGGTTGGGGACTCTTCTTGGGGGCCCGGATTTGAAATGAAGGCGTATGACCGTCCGTATCAAGAAGGTATGTCCTTGCAACCGGTAATAGGGCCAGGGTTGGCGTTCCCCACGCCAGAAGGGCCGCGCCCGCTGTATGGGCATTTTTATGTGCTGTTGGGGGGGCAGTGGCGGTCGTTTGCCAATGAGCAGTTTGGCTATTACGAGGAAATGGTGGATACAGCGATTGAAGAAAATATCCCGATTGTGATCACGAACTGGTCTCCAGACATGCTGTTGATCATTTTGGAGCGCAGGGGATACGACACGACCGATTGGCAAGACCAGGAATCAGTGTGCTGCGCGCCGTATGTAGAGCGAGATTTCACGGATGCTTCTGGGGATGAAGTTGCTCTGTTTTACAGTGAGTTTGAGGGCATTTGGGGGGATGAAATTATGGCGCGGCTGGCTGTGTTTGAGGGGCAGTACGAGCAAATTGTTTTCAGCGGATACCCCAGCATTGTGCGTGAATTGTATTTCTCCTGCGACAGCGCGTTGGATGCGCTTGGGCCGTTTTCGGCAGTGGTGGATTTAAGTGCAGTGGAGAGTTGCGTGCCATGAGGCCATAAACGAAAAACCACCTGCGTAAAGGTGGTTTTTGGAGAGGGAAGTTGATCTTGAGCGGGTGATGGGATTCGAACCCGTGAATGGTAGCTTGGGAAGCTACTGCCTTACCACTTGGCTACACCCGCATGGGTAACTAGGCTAAATTTGTGTTTTTCCGGGTTAAAACATCCGTAAAATTCACGTAAGCTACTGCCTTTTTATAATTGATTTAAGGTACTAAATAACCCGGATGATTTCCGGGTTTAAGGTTGGGGTAAAATAGCTTTAGCCTTGCAGCCGCTTGCCCGGTTGTTGGGTCAGGCTTGGTTTGGTGTTCGTAGCACCTGCCAAGCCATTTTATATATTATACAATATTTCTCCCTATAAAAGTTGAAAGAACCTTTACACTTCCTCACAGGTTGTATTGAGGAAGTGTAAAGGTTTTGCGAAAAGTCTACTCGACTATTTTGTTTAGACTTTCGGAAAATTCAGTCATTCGCATATCATGGTTATAGAAGGGAAGACCAAATATTCTCACTTCTTGGTTTTCCAGAATCGGTTCGATTCCAAACTCTCTTTCAATCTCCTCAAAGAAGGTTTCCTTCCAGCTATCTTTTTCGAGAAGGTGGGTGCCTTTAGGTTCGATGAAAATTTGATATACAGTTTGTTCCTCTTGTTCTTTTTCTTTCAGGAATAGAACAAAATCGGGTTCAACTGCTTGACCATCGGAGAAGTTGTATAGTTTGAAATGTCGCTCATTCCTTATCAAGTAGATTTCATCATACTGGCCTTGGATGCGCTCATAAACACCTTTGATATATTTGACCAATTTCTTTTCTTCAGAGGTACCGTAGTTCTCGGTGAAGGCATACCAGTCCTCTTTGCTCAAATCTAGGGAGTTTTCCTGGTTGTTTGGATGACTCATGGGATGACCTTTTTCTTCAGTGCTACCTTCAATGATGGTGAAGTTCAGGATTTTATCGGTAAAGACTTCCTTCACCGGTTGGGCCTTGAAAATTTTGCTTCCATAACGTTCAACGTTGCTTTTCCGAATCTCACCGGATACCTTTTCCAAGACATCTACACAGATTGCTAGTTTCTGCTCAGGCGATAGGTTATCAAACTGTTGGGCTGTTCCAACTAGCTCTACCTGAAGATTAGCAAGGTAATACTCAGAAGTGATAAACTCAGTCATTGAACGTAAATGAGGGAAGTATTTCCTGAGGTTGGCAAACTCATAAAATTTTAGCTTTTGCGTAGCCTTACGGATTATCCTGTCGCCTAACCAGCTAAGCGGTTGAGTTATTGGGTAAGTCTCTTCTCGTTCTTGCCCACCATTACCACCAACCAAACTGGCCTGAGTGACAAATCCAGTTTGCAATTTATGTCTGAATATTTTATTTCTGATATGGTCGGGGATTTGCTTGACGGTTTCGTTCAAATTCTCGATGGCTTTATTGATATAGATGGAACCAGAACGGTAAAATTGAGATTCCTTGAACTCAGGTTTGAGTATCAGCTCTCTTTGTTTGTTGTTTCTGATGGGAATACCAATTTCATCCAGCGCGGTTTTCAACTCATCGATATAGCGTGGGTTGTATTTGCTATGGTAATAAAGCTCCTCACAAATCCTCAATGGATTCTCCAGGTCTTCGTCAAATTTCCGTTTGTCCAGAGGTTGAGACGGGTCAGTTCTGAAGGGATAATAGCGTGCTCCTCTACCGATGAGCTGAGCTTCCCTGGTGGTAGTTTTTCCTGGTCTTCCCTGCTTTGCATCCCGCGTATCATAAAGGCGAACAATATCAAATAAGTTCAGGACGTCCCAACCCTCGTTTAGAGCTTCAACCGCAAAAACGGCACGAAAAGGGTTGTCCTGGGCTTCTAATGTATTGACATCTATCTGGGTTTCATTCTTATCCTGCGAGCTATCTACTGAGATGCATTTGGCGTCTGAAAAGGCTTCCTTGAGTTGCAGGGCAAGATTTTCAAGCGATGTCCCATGCTGGTCAAAGTACTTGAAGGCATCTTGTACAACTGTATCTTCACCTGTCAAGTTGCGAATCCGCTCTAACTCAGTAGAAGTAAGCGAATCCAACATTTGATTGAATGCTTCCCGAAACTCAGAAGAGACAACTTTTTCCTCGTCCCTTTGTGTCGGAGGATTAACGTAGTTTGCCTTGAACATCACTACTGGTTTGATTAGCAATCCATGTTCAGCAAATACCATGTAACGATATTGGCTGAGGATAAGAGCCACCAAGGCCCTATCGAGCCTGTCCATATCTATCTGAAGTACGTTAACTTCCTTGGAGTATTTGTCAATATAATAATCTCTCAACGGATAATCTATCAATAATTTATCTTTGTATTTGTCAACGAGGGCTGGTTCTAAAAAGTCAACCGTTGCCGTAAACTCCAACATGACATTTTCTGGATTGGCTGTGAAAATCCGCATAACCGTCGATTCCCAGCTAACAGACTCTTCATACTCAGCAACGGTCATCTGAGCCTGTCTCTTTGTATCGACATTCATATGGTGGGCTTCATCCGAGAGAAGGACAATTTTCTTATCCTCAAAGTCTTCATAGGTGACAGTGTTCTCTCGAGGCGTGTTCATGTGGGAATGAAGCCCCTGGATAGTTGTGAAGTGGATGTTGATGTCTTCCTGGTTGCCACCCTGGAAATTATCAACCTCTCTGACCTTGACCCGTTTCTCGCCAAACTGAATATTATCCGCAAAGAGGTATTTTGCTGAAGTCGGGTTCAAGAAGTTGTCACGGGTTTTCTCAATGATGTTGGTGTTATTTACGAAGAAAATGAAATTACGATAACCTTGCTGATACAAATACAGGATGCACCCAGCCACAATCAGCGTCTTACCGCTTCCTGTTGCCATGTGAAAGAGTAAATGCGATGGCTTTGCCCGCTGTGGATACTTGGTTTGATAAAAATCAAAGCGTTTGAAAGCCTCTAACTGGTAATCTCTCAACTTAAAACGTTGGTTGATGTTTGATGTAACTATTGGGGATACATCAGCAGGAAGCATATCCATATCGGCAAGTGCATCTAGTCTTGTAAGTAGCTCAAAAACCTGTCTGTTTTCTAACATAACCCCCCTCTACTTTCCTAGGCCGTAGAGTTGTATGGTAAGTCGTTTGTCCTCATCAGAAATAGCATAATCTTCATCGTCCATTTCTGAGAAGTTGACATAGAGCATGTTTTTATCTAGAACCTCAATCAAGAATCTTTTTTGCTCCTCGAAAGTAAGCTCTTGAAAATCTTTAGCTTCTGGATTGATGCTCTCAGGTTGGATTTTATGGCTTTGGAAACCTTTTTCTCCCATTCTCTCCCATATTTCTAACAGCTCATCAAAATTATTGGCTTCTTGAATCTCACCCAACCATCTTTGATTAGCATTTGCTAACTCAAAGAAAACAAATCCTCCTCCTCCCGCCCAACCAATATCTTCACTAATACCTGTTGAGTCCCCATCAATAACTTTTTTCATTCTTTCGATACTCACTGAATCAATATAATCCATTTGTTCAATACCAATATATCTCCTTCCTAGTTTGTGAGCAACTGCTGTTGTGGTGCCACTCCCGAGGAAGAAATCTAGAACAATATCGTTTTCATTTGTTGTATATTCAATAATTCTTTGCATCAACAATTCATTTTTCGGATATGAGAACACCTTTGAACCAAATAAGTCAACGATTTCATCTGTTCCTTTTTTGTTGAAGGTTTTCCCTAACAAATCATCCATAGCCTTGTTTAGGAAATCTGAAGAAACATAGGTTTTATCAAAATCATCCCCCTTCTTTTCAATTTCCTCAGACTGAAAGACTCTCATAGCTGGAGTCGAAATGTTGAGGAAATTGTAATCACCAGGAAATACTATTTTTCCTCTAGCAATATAATCATCAACAGTATCTTTTGTGACGCCCCAACAACGATTGGGGTTTACTGGAAATTTTTCCCCATTTTTAGGATTCACCAGGGTAAAGTCAGAGTTTGGACGCTCCAATATAGTTCGTTGCGTTGTCAAATCTGTCAATCTCCAAGGGTCACCAGGAAAATCTGGACTTGAATAGTAATTCCTTTCAATTTGCCGCTGGAAGAGAGCCTGTTTTTTATCAGAAGTATTTGCATAAACTAACATCCAATCAAAATCTTGAGATAACTTATAGGGCACATCTGTCTTTCCGCTTCTAGTTTTGCGGGGTATTGTGGCAATGAAATTCTCCTCACCAAAAATCCCATCTGCTAAAACTTTTAGGTAATGAAGTTCTTTGTCGCCAATATGAATAAAAATAACACCACTTTCTTTCAATAATACTTGGCTAACTTCCAATCTGTTTTTCATAAATGTGAGCCATGTTGAGTGGTTGAATCTATCATTGTATTGAAAACTATCTGAATCGAGATTATATGGAGGGTCAATATATATGAGTTTTACCTGTCCTTGAAAACATTTTTTGAGCGAGTGCAAAGCAATCAAATTGTTACCCTTGATAATAAAATTGTCGGTATTTTTGATTTCTTTTATTTCTTGTTCACTATTGGCATCATATCGCTTGAAACCAATGAAGACCTTTGGCGAAAATAAACGGTCAATCTCATCAGGAGCTAATGTTTCATTCCAGAAAATCTCATCACGTTTCTGTTCATCTTTATTCTGGCCACCTTCAAGAACACAATCTTTGTAAGGCCAAGCTAAAACTACCTCTTTCCCTTCAGATAAAAAGTGTCCATTAGTCGTTAGCCCAATTTTGTTTTTATATGCTGTATAACTATCTGGAAGAAATGATTTGTTGTTGATAAATTGCTGGAACTTCAATTTGTCAAACACAAGGATTCCATCCATGTCCGTGAAAAAATGTTCTTTGATGCTCTCGTTTTGAAGTAGAAGCCGCAATAAGTCTGCATCTAGCTTGAGTGCCAAATCTTCAATCAGGGCTTTGTTTAGCTTGCCGTCAATAACTAGGTTTTTGTCTTGGGATAATAATTCTGAAAGGTCATCTAATAGATTTTGCATAATTCCATCTCCATGTTTGTGTGATGCTTATTATACTCAAGCTGAAGATATTCTGCTAAAGCACAAACGTTCTGATTTTGTGATAGAATTTAAGAGACAAGAAAAAAGAGAGTGTTGGCGCACTCTCTAAAAATATCAACCGATTGAGGCGGTTGATTGTTACTGGATAGTACTATTAACTAAAGTCTCCATCGGATTGGAGGCTTTTTGCTATGAGTGGTCATAAAGTTTATGGGGCTATCGTTTCCGCTGTGAAATCCGGAAAATTGGAAGAGCCGTTTAGTAATCAGGATTTTAGAAAGGCTTGTCCTGGTTTGGGAGCAGGGACTTATAAGGCTTTTCTTTATAAGCATAAACTTGGTAATGGAAAAACCACAGAGTTATTTGAACAAGTAGGGGAAAATCAATTTGAAATGATTAAACCATACAAATATGGATTATGACCTTATGAAACAAAGAATACCTTATGGAGATAATTAACTTGTGGGGCCAATAAAATATAAAGTTTCAGGACAAACGTTCTGTTTTGTGATAGAATTCAAGGGACAAGAAAAAAGAGAGTGCGCCAACACTCTCTAAAAATATCAACCGATAGAGGCGGTTGATTGATTGCTATTTGATTATACCATGAGACAAAGCCTCCATCGGATTGGAGGCTTTTTAATTGTGTCTAATGAAATAGATGAAAATAAGAAAAATTATACTTTAAGGGAAGTTATTGACCTAGAAGAAAAAGCAATAGATGGGGATACTGCTGCTCAAGATATATTGAATGGTATTGAAGGTTATCAAGAGATGAAAGAGGGGAAAAGTAATCGTCTTGCTGAATTAGCTAAATCAGTTGTTCCTATAGATTTTGATGCAATGGGGATTGGGGACAGTGCTTTGGAAGAAATTATGGAGACTGAAAAGTTATTGGCACAATCAGGAATAGATGAAAAAATGTGGGAACAGTCAGCAATGTTAGCTGATTTACCACCCTTTAATATTGCATTATCGGAACTAGATGAAGCACCTGCGAAAATGGCAGGGTTATCTGCGTTTGGAGAGGATGTTTTGAATTCCGCTATGGTTAGGGATAGCTGGATGGCTGAAATAGGAAACGAGATGCATAAAGAACAAATGGGGATGGCTGTTCCTGTAGATATTTTT
This sequence comes from Anaerolineales bacterium, assembly GCA_963675375.2. Classification (GTDB taxonomy): domain Bacteria; phylum Chloroflexota; class Anaerolineae; order Anaerolineales; family UBA11579; genus UBA11579. The sequence goes on from OY776212.2 coordinate 2,499,643, forward strand.
TTTCCTACAGTAGAAGAAAAAAACTTAGAAGAAACTAAAGAAACGAATAGGTTATTAAGAGAACAAAATCAAGAATTGAGGAAGGCAAATAATATTCAAAAAGAATATAACGAAAATTTGCTTGTAATAGTTCAATCGCAGATGCTTACTTCAGCAAATAGGGCTAAACAATTTGGTATAGAAATTCCTTCGAAACCAACTGTACTAAAGCGATGGAAAGTGATTTGGAAAAAATGTAGAAGTCAATGGGATACGGGGAAAAATGCAACTGATATTTGTGATTGGTTAAACATGACCCATCCTGATTTTGCTTGTCAAATTGATACGTTGAGAAAGATTTTAACCGCTGGAGAGGCGGGGGATTTAGATTAAATTCAAGTAACTTCGAGTAAATTCAAGTTCCTTAGAGAAACTTCAAAGTGGCCGGGCTTACACTAAAAATGTAAGTCCGGTTTTCTTTTTGGAGGATAAATGCAAGTAATTTACATTTCAATAATGGATAAGGATAAAAATAGCCAACTAATAATTGATGGCCCACTATATCTATTGTCTGATTTTTTCAGAATTGTAAATCATGAAAATTCTAATGAAGAGAATCTGGGAAATGAAAATCTGGAGGTGCTTGAAAATGTAAATACAGAAACAAAGGAAAATATTGGTCAGACAAAAAGCCCACCTGGGGAAGAGGTGGGCAGTTCAAATAGTTAACAATCTTTAGACAAGAAAGGAACCTAACATGGTTAATTATACTTCAAAAACCCCCGTTTACCGGGGAGATGGAAAGCCAATTGGATATATTGAAGGTGATACTCTTTTTAAAAGTGTATCTTCAGAAAAACACATGCTGAAGAAGCCAAGGGGCTGGGCCTGGGATACTGACATCTTAGACCAGGCAGAAAAGCAAGGGGCCGTCCGGATTGAAATCCATGAAAAGTTATCCAGGAAGACCTACCACGCCAGAATTCAAGATTATTGGGACAATGGTATTGGCTTCAACCGGGGCTTTGGTGACCAGATTGTTTTACCCCTGCAATATTGGGATATTCGCAATCCTGGGGAACCTCCAACCCAACAATTAGCTTTAGCGTTCTAGGGGAGTAAATGACCGGCTTTGCCTTTGACCTACCTTCAGCACGTGAATACTATGCTGAATATGGCTTTGATACCCTTCCACTTCTGCCCGGTACAAAACGGGCGGGTGTGAGGGCTTGGCAAAGCCGGTCTCCCTATGAATTGTGGAATAACGCAAAGGCTAAATCTAATATTGGTATCCGCTGTGGTGGGAAATCTGGGGTTGCTGTAATTGATTGTGATGATAAAGAAAAGCCGGGAACAGCGGAAACGATAGTCAGGTTTTTGTCAGGTTTGGGGCTTGCTGAAAACTCTTATCCGCTTGTAAAAACGGCATCTGGAACCGGCAGGCATATTTATATCAAATCCAAGAATGTACCAAAAGACCGGCATTTTTCCCTGATTTCGGGAGAAGTTGGAGCAGGTGAATTCCGGTTTGGTGCTGGGGCATATGTGGCAGCACCTCCAAGCCTGGTTGGAACTACTGACAAATATCAGCTAATTGCAGGTGATTTCGGGGAACTGCCTGAACTAGATTTCAAGGATTTGATACCTCTTCTCAAATGGGAAGAAAATTACCTAAAGAAAGAGAATAGGACAATTTCAAGGTATGCTAACCGTTTATTGATGGGGGAGAATCCTCAAAAATATAAAAGTCGGTCAGAAGCGGAACAGGCCTTGATTTGTTCTCTGATTGATACCGGGCATGATTACCCCAGCATTGAAAACTTATTTCTCAAGTATCCGGGGCCGGGTAAGTTTAAAGAGAAGTATAGCCAGAACCCTAATGAGGGCTTGGGGTATCTCCGTCATAGTTATACTTCAGCTCTTAATTACACAGAAAATAATACTTCAGAAGGCAGGCAGATTGCAGAAGCTGCCCTTGAATGGGCTTCAAGTAGAGCTTGGCCAGGGAGAACCGGCACATATGACCGGGATATATTCTTGGCCCATGCTCAAATTGCTTGGAGATGTGGAAAAGTTGTTTATGCAGCTTCTTGCAGAGATTTGGCAGAATTTGCCAATATCTCTCATATGGCCGCTACAAATGGGACAAAAAGACTAATAAAGCAAGGTTATATCTATTTAGAGAAATTAGCGGTTGCCAGTTTGGCGAATATGTACAGTTTGAATAAAAACCTATTGATTTTGGAAAATAAGCTTTTAGAGAAGATAAATGGTTCATTCAATCATGATGTGTTCTGTTATCAAGGTTTAGGAAAATCCAGCAAACTGATACTTGAACAATTATTTGAAGGGCCGAAAACAGAACCTGAATTGGTGGAGCTTACCAGGAAAACTAAACCAACTGTCAAGAAGTGGTTAGGGGAAATGTCTAGAATAGTAGATATTCGAACTGGGGAAATTATTCCACTGGTTTATCAACGGGATGGTGATTGGTATATGGTGGATAATCCTGATTTTGATTTGATTGCTGAAATTCTAAATGTTGCGGGTACTCAGGCAAAGCGGAAAAGAACCCATGAGCGGGAAAGAGAAGTTCATGCGCATTCTTTACAATTGGGGAAAAGTGCCACAAAAAAAGATAATGCAGATATACAGCAAAACACTAATAATTTAGGAAAAAGCTAATGGGCGGATATGGAAGCGGAAGGAAAAATTACCAGGTCAAGAGGCTGGTTGAAGATAGTTTGAAGTTGTCAATAAAATCATTGGCTGAAGGCATAAAGATGATTGATGGTATCCAAGGTGCATATGCTTTATCAAATTTGAGTTGGTCATGTAATGGTAAAAAAATTGCGGAAATCGATTATAAAATTTATGAGAAAAGCAATATTTTATTAGCACGATTAAGCTATCAAGTTAAAGTGAAGGAGGATTATAAAAAATATGAGTATTCAGTTGAAATCCAGCATACAGAGCCAAATTTTGGGGGTAAACGCTATTGGTTTACTTGTCCCTTGATAGTTGGTGGGAAGGCGTGTTTAAAGCGTGTAGGGAAGCTGTATTTGCCTCCTGGGAGTGTTTATTTTGGTTGCAGGGAATGCCATGATTTAGTTTATCTCAGCAGCCGGGAAAGCCATAGATGGGATAGTATGTGGTTGGGGATGGGCATTGACCCAAGAGTAGGGAAGATGGTAGAGGAGAGGATGAGTAATGGGGAGTGGTGACTAAATTTTTCTGACTAGAAATGAAGTATTGAGAAAATTATTCTATTTTATAAGTTGTTTTCTGTTACGGCGAAAAGGTTGTATTATAGTAACGGTGACTTTCACTAAATAAAAAGGGAATCTTATGTCAATATTCAAGAAATTTAGGGGTGTGGTTAAATCATTTCAAATCCTTCGGGCCGATTATTTCTTAATTTATTGGTTTTATAGAAAACGAAACAAGAACTTATTTAATGCGATATTGATTTTGCTGATAATAGCTATTGGTGCAGTTGGTATCTATTTCTTTGTTAAATTCGGCTATCAATCGGAAATAGTGGGTTTTGGTGAATACAAACTACCTTCTGGTGAAATTGTTCCAAGAAAAACACTTTGGGATTGGCTTGAATTGTTAATTATTCCTCTTGTAATTTTTGGGTTGGGTTATATTTTAAATTCCAATTTAAAAACTAGAGACGAGATAAATACTTCAAATAATAGGCGCGATGAGTTGTTACGAAATTATTTTTCTGAATATTCTAAATTACCCCAGAACTTCCCAGATGAAGAATTTTTCCAATTTTCGGTAAATATCCTAAAAGCTCAAACAATGTCACTTCTTCCAAGACTTGATGGTGAAAGAAAAGGATTTTTACTTCAATTTTTGGTTGAGTCTGGCCTATTAAATTTGCAAAATACAAGATTACAACTTAGCAGGGCTGATTTTTCTGGACTAAATTTTGATTACATTGATATTCGAGATGTAAATTTGCATGGAAATAATTTTGAAAATTCTGTAATTGATAAATTGACAATTCACGACTCAAATTTTGGGAGTGGTTTTTATCGGAATGTTTCTTTTCTTGGTGGGACTTTTTATAATACCAATTTTGAATATGCAAATTTTGTGAATGCAAATCTTTATCAAGCAAAGTTTATTAAATGTGAGGTCGGAATTGCAAATTTCACAAAGGCTTTTCTGAGAAAGTCTAGTTTTAGAAATAGTAGAGTATTTCGGGCAAACTTTACAAAAGCTAATTTGAAAAATGTTGATTTTGAGAATGCTGCATTGGATATGACGGTTTTTGATGGGGCAAAGCTTCAAAAAGCAAACTTCACGAACGTAGATTTAAACCATGCAAGATTTACAGGTGCTAAACTAAATGGGGCCATATTAGACGGGGCGAATTTAAAAGGGGCGATAATCTCTAGAAAACAATTGAGTAAAGTTACTTCAATGTTAGGGGCAACACTCCCAGATGGTACAGTTATTGAATCTTAAATTTGCTATTTCGGTTCAATAGTAAATATTGATGAGAAATACCTTTACACTTCCTCAATACAACCTGTGAGGAAGTGTAAAGGTTCTTTCAGTATATTTCTAAAGAAAACTATCAATAGGCCCGTGTGCTTTATGAGCCTCTATCAAATCTTCGTCAATCATCTGGATATATTTTCTTGTCATATCAAGGCTTGAATGTCCTAGCATAGCTTGCAGTTCAATAAGGTTCATTCCTGCTCGAAGTGAAAGGGTGGCGAAAGTTCTTCTTAGGGCATGTGGTGTGATATGTATGTTTGCCCGGTTTCCGATTCGTAGTAGGGCAGAGCGTAGGCCATTATCAGAAAGGCGTTTGCCTGAATTTGTTTGGAAAGTTGGTTTATCATCTTCGTGGTCAACTTCTCTTCGATAAGCTAATAATGCTCTTCGAGTTTTAATACCGGCGACAACTGAGCGGGCTTTTCCTCCCTTCCCTTTTGCAATTCTCACAATACCACTGGAAATATCAATATTCCCCCAATTTAGGGCACAAAGTTCAGCTCTTCGCAATCCGGTATCAACTAGCATTAGAATGATTGCTTTATCTCTGTTATTTGTACAGGTTGAAAGTGCTTTTTTGACTTCCTTTGCCGTGAGAACTGGAAGGCGTTTTTTTGCAATCGTTGGCATCTGGAATTTGGGAATTTCTTGGATGTAATTCTCTTCATACCAAAATCTAGTAAGTGTTTTGATTGCCCTTGCATGTCCATGAATATAGGAGTCACTCAGGTTTTGTTCAACAAGTGAAGATAGATATGCTCGAATATACCTGGCTGTTAGGTCTTTTGGTTTAATTACCCCATTATCTTCCAAATATTTGACAAATCTTCCCGCTGTAAAGTGATAGAAGCGGATTGTTTTAGGACTGCAAAGTATAGCTTGCCTGGACAAAATAAAATCTGTGTAGGCATCTTGAAGGGCATACGAAGCTACTGCCCATTTTTGCTGAATATCAGTTTTTTGAGACATAAAAAAATCACCTTTCGCAGTAGAATAGGTGATTTTCCGAGACTATATTTGCCTAGTATAATTTTGTTTGAGCGGGTGACGGGATTCGAACCCGTGAATGGTAGCTTGGGAAGCTACTGCCTTACCACTTGGCGACACCCGCATGGGTAAGGGAGATTATAGTCAGCCCTCTATTGTATGTCAAGGCGCAGGATTTGTTTTGGCAAAACGAAATCTAGTTCTACCAAAATAGAGGAATCCTCCCAATTTGGTTTGGCGTTTGCTGTTGGAGACTGGAGAAGAGATGAAAACCTTATTATTAATGCGGCATGCAAAATCCAGCTGGGATCACCCCAATTTATCTGACCACGACCGGCCGCTGAACCAGCGCGGGGAGAGGGACGCGCCAAAGATGGGTGCCTGGTTGACTGAGATGGATGTGATCCCGGAAAAAATTATCTGTTCGACTGCAAAGCGAGCCAGACAAACGGTTGACCTGTTGATTGCCAATTGTCCTTTTGAGGGAGAAATCATCTATACCAGAGAAATGTACCATGGGGATGTGGAAGATTTTTTATATGAGATCGGCAAGCTGCCGGATGGGTTGAATACCGTAATGTTGGTGGGACACAACCCGGGTATGGAATATGCCTTAGATGATTTCTGCGGGGCGATGGAATCTATGCCCACCGCCGCGATTGCGCATATTCAATTCGATGTGGATCGCTGGAACGCGATTGGGGAGGATGGCGAAGGTGTTTTGGCGAATATTTGGCGGCCAAAAGAGATAGGAGAATAATAGGCGGCTTTAGTTTTGTGGGGGATAAAGGGAAAGGGAATTTTGCAGTAATGCTGTGGGGTTGGCGTTTTTAAATTCTTCCCAGGTATGTAAAAACGAATTTCTCAATGTGGATAATTCTTTTTGGCGAAATTGTTGGTATTGATTGATCAGGTGAATGGTTTCCTGGTTATTGGGTTGGTTCACCGCGATTTGTACCAAAGAGAGTAATAAATGGTCGGCAATTACTGCATCCTGGATTTCTCCTAAGTCGTCCTGCAAATTTTCCAGGCTTTGTACCAATTCTTTATAGGCCTCCGGTTCGAGCGTTTCGCTGAAAAACTCTAAGGTATAGCGAAACCTTTTTACGTCAATGCGAAGTTTGTGGAATAGTGCAATTTCTGTTTGGGAATCGAACTCGTATTGAAGAATTTTATTCGATAAATAGAGGATCTTGTCCGGGAAAAAATGATCAACGGATGATGCCAGATCTTCCTGAGTGTTGAAAATTATTGGGTTCGCAGATGGGGACGTAATCACTTCTTCAAGTACCTGGATGAAGTTCAAAAATGGTTCCGTGGTAAACGTGGTGTACAGTTCGCGGGTGGCAGGGTTGTAAGCCTGGTTGAAAATACTTTGCCACAATAATAAGGCAGAATCATCTTGCAGTTCCGTATCGGCATAATGGAGGAAATGCAGGGTGAGGACATCCAGGTCTCGGATAATACCCAGCGGCTTGTTTAGAATTTTAGCCGAAGCCTTGATCTTTTGGTAAATGGAAGTAGTGAGGTGTGGTTTGAACGTTTTTATCGCCGTCCGTAACCGCCGAAGGGCGACCCGTGTTTTATGAATCCCTTCCGGGTCGGAAGATTGCAGCGCAACCGGTGCCATTTTGAGGATGATGAGTAAATGATCGGCAAAGATGCGTTTGATGGCAGCATTCAGTTCCGTCTGCGGCGTAATAGGAATCCCTGGTTCGTTCTTCTCCAGGGCGGATTTAATCAAACGTGAATATTGAGAAAAGTTCTCCACGGGAATTTATTTCTCCTATTTAGCCGGGTTGTTGATTGGCTGAATCTGATTTAGGGCAGCAATGCGCTTGGCTATTTGTTTTTATAGAGCTTTTTAGGCGAACACAGCCATTTTTCCTGGTTGGCTGCTCGGCCGCAATCTGTGCAAAAATACTGTGGGGCTTCCACCACAGCGATCATATTTTTTCTTTTTATATCTGAACGGGACCAGCCACAAAGTGTTTTATCTTTTTTACCCATAATGTGTTGTTTACCTTTGTTGTTTTGCTAATTCGGCTTGGTATTGAAATGATTCTTGGATGTCAAATGCTGTTTCGGGATCGTCGCAAAGCCATTCGTAATCACCATTTGGCTTTGCTTCCCATGCGCGGATATCTTTTTTGAGGTAAATATCCAGGAAATTTTTCTTTATGTGTTTTACCATATTTTTGTTCTCAATAGGGAAAAGAATTTCCACGCGATTGTTCAAGTTACGCGGCATCAGATCGGCGGAACCCATTAAGACTTTGGGCTTGCCATTATTGAGGAAATAATATACCCGGCTGTGTTCGAGGTATTTGCCCAATACACTGATGATGCGGATGTTGCTGCTGATCCCTTCAATACCGGGTTTCATGCAGTTGATCCCGCGAATGATGAGATCAACTTTCACACCGGCTTGCGATGCTTCGTACAGCTTGGTAATCATCTTTTTATCGGCTAAGGAGTTCATCTTGAGGGCCATGTACCCCTGCCCGCCGTTGTTTTGGATGTTGATCTCGTTATCGATCAGTTCGGTGAAACCATTCCGTAAATTGATCGGCGCGACCAGAAGTTTGTTGAAATCTTCAATCGCCGAGTACCCGGTGAGATAGTTGAACAAGTCGGTGGCATCTGCCCCAATTTTGGGGTCACAGGTGAAGAAGCCAAAGTCTTCGTAGCTGTGGGCTGTAATGTGGTTGTAGTTTCCGGTTCCCATGTGGATATAGCGGCGGATGACATCATCTTCATCATGCCGCACAACCAGGGCGATCTTGGAGTGGGTTTTTAGCCCCAATAAGCCGTAGGTGACATGAACCCCTTCTTCTTCCAGCCTTTTGGCCCAGGTGATGTTGGATTCTTCATCGAAGCGGGCTTTCAATTCGACCAGAACGGCCACTTGTTTGTTGTAGTCGCGACGGGCACTGAGCAGGGCAGGGACAACCGGAGATTTCAGGCCGGTGCGGTAGAGGGTTTGCTTGATGGTTAATACGCGCGGGTCTTTGGCCGCACTGCGAATGAAATTCACCACAGGGTCAAAGGAATCATAGGGGTGGTGCAGCAGGATTTCCTGGTTGCGGATGATGGAGAAAATATCTTCGCTCTGGGTAGGATCGAGTCGTAAGATAGGCGGCGTGTACGGTGTGAAAGGTTTACCCAGCAGGTCGAAACGATTGATCTTCGACAGTTCCATTAAGCTGCTCAACCCTAAAGCGCCTTCAAAGGTGAAGACATCTTTTTTGTCCACATCTAAATTAGAGGTCAGTACGCTAAGTGCCTGGTCTGAGATGTCCTCATCGACAGCCAATTGCACCACGGTGCCAAATCTTCGCTTACGGACGCTTTCCTCCATGGTTTCGAGTAGGTCACCAGCTTCAATTTCCTGGATGATCATGTCCGTGTTGCGGATAATGCGGAAGGGGTGCACGCCGAGGATTTTCATGCCGGGGAATAACTCGGACAGGTTGTTGGCGATCACCTGTTCAATCCACACGAAGAAGTGGTTATAAGGAACAGTGCCATCTTTTCTGACGCTTCCTGAGGAGCGTTTGATGGGAATAAAGCGGGGGAGGGATGCCGGCACCTTCACGCGGGCAAAGTGCTGGGTTTTATGTTGGTCTTCGATCAAGACGGCCAGATTTAGACTCAGGTTGGAAATGTGCGGAAAGGGGTGCCCAGGGTCGAAGGCGAGCGGGGTGAGGGTGGGGAAAATCGACTCTTGGTAATAGTTGTCGACCGATTCCTTTTGTTTGTCGGTAAGCTCGCTGTAATTGAGGATGGAAATACCGTAATTGTTCAGCCCGGGTTTGATGTCGGTCTGCCAGCAGTTTTGCGCGTCGGCATACAGTTCTTCTGACTTTTTGCGGATGAGGGCTAACTGCTCGGCTGGGCTTTTCCCATCCATGGAGAGCTCCATGACCCCGGCGCTGTGCTGCATGCGCAAGCCGCCAACCCGCACCATGAAAAATTCATCCAGGTTGTGAAAGACATAGGCTAAAAATTTGACCCGTTCTAGAATGGGGTATTTTTTTAGCTGTGCTTCTGCCAGCACGCGTCTTTGAAAATCGATCAGGCTAATTTCGCGGTTGATGAAATTATCGGGATCGGATACGTCAGGGATATTTACTTGGGTTTCCAGTTGTTGTTCCATCAGATTAGTACCATTAAGTCATCATTGTAATTGGTTGTGGTTGTCCATTTTCGTCAAAAATACGCACTTCAAAACTTTGTTTGAATACTTTAATAAACATGGGATTATGGCTGTTCAACCGCCATAATTCTAATTGATAATCGCTGTTGGTATAGATATCTAAATAGATATTCCCAAGCTCGTCGCGTGTGAATTTGGCTTTTGAGACCACATGCTGGTGGCTTCTATCCAGCGCTTCTGCAATCCTGATGAGGGTGGCGCATACTTTTACCGCTTGAGTATCTCTTTTGCCTAATTCTCTTAACTGCGTCCGAGACTTCTTGGGGAATTTCTTCCGGTGGAAAAAGGCAATTGCGGCCATGATCTTAATCTCGTTTTGGTTGAAGCCGACCAGATCGGCATTGCGAATGAGGTAGTAGCTGTGTTTGTGGTGGTCGGAGTAAGAGAGAAAGATGCCGATATCGTGCAGGGTGGATGCGAAGGCAAGCAGCTCGCGGTAGTTCTCTTTTAGTTTATGGAGTTTGATTTCCTTGGTGCTGTCGAACAGCTGTAAGGCTAATTCCTGCACATGGGTGGAATGGACTTCGTCGACCCGGAATTTTTTCGCCAGTTGGTTGACACTGCGCTGGCGAACGGAATGGCTTTCGAATAGAGCGGCATGCTCGGAACGTTTGAGGTGATCGATGAGCATCCCGTCTCGGAGGGTCCGGTCAGTCACGTAGAAGCCTTCAATTTCGAGAGAGGTGAGCACAGTTTGTAGGATTGCCGCTCCGCCAATGATAATATCGGCCCGTTTGGAGACCAACCCGGGAAGCGCTTCTCGTTCTGAATTGGTCATCCCGCGCAGCATGTCGATGACGGCATTCAATTCCTCGGTGCGAACGAAATCGCCTTTTTGATAGGAACGTTTGTGGTAATGTTGGTAGATGACGTCGGCTAAGGTTTGGATAGTGCCGGAACTGCCGATCGCAATATCGTAATGATAGGGGATCACTCTTTGGATAGAGCGGATGGCGGTATTTTCAACATAGCGCTGGATGAGTTGGTATTTCTCGTCGGATACCCGCCCGGAATCTTCGGGGGAGAAAAACATGGATGACACGCGGATAGCGCCTAACTTCATCGAATCCAGGTGCAAATATTCCTCGTGGTTGCCAACGATCAGTTCAGTGCTGCCGCCGCCGATGTCGATCATCAGGGCGTTATTGGATTTAAGGTCGAAGCCATCGGAAATGCCGAGGTAGATCAGGCGGGCTTCTTCAACACCGGAAATGGTTTTAACGCTTAGTCCGGCGTGTTTTTTTAGCGCATCAATGAACTGCGCCTGGTTTTTTGCCTCGCGGGTGGCGGAGGTGGCGACTGCAACGATCTCTTTGGCTTGATTGTTGCGGGCCATTTCGGCAAACTGCTTACAGACCATGATCGCCCGCTTCATCGAATCTTTTTGCAGCATGTGATTTTTAAATTCGCCTTCACCCAGCCGAACGGTTTCTTTCTGCTCAGACAGTGTGCGGTAAGCACCATTGGGGTCTATTTGAACCAGTGCCAGGCGGATCGAGTTGGTGCCAATATCGATGAAGCCTACCTTTTTGGGTGCTCGCGGGGGCAGGTTTTCCATGTCGGTTGTCCTTTTTTCCAGTCAATCAGAGGGCAAATTCTATTTTATGGTCGCCCAAATGAATTTTATAGCCGTGAAGAAAATGACGTATATCGAGCCGTCATTCTTTCTATTAATGTATCCGCCCTAATTTTACCGCACATGTACAGATGAGCCGGGGTTATGATGTGTTCGTTTGGCTAAAAACGCGAAAGGCAGCGGCTATTTCTGTAAAATACCGCGGGCGGCCATAATGCCGGTTGCAGCCGCGCCGGTGATCGTGCCGCTCATCCCGCTGGCATCGCCGGCGACGAACACACCCGCAACAGTAGTTTCCATTCCGGGGGATGTGCGCACGCGCGAGGAGCGGAATTTAACCTCAGGGGCGTAGAGCAAGGTGTCCCCAGAATTGATGCCGGGCATCACGCGATCTAATTTTTCCAACCCTTCGAGAATATCGGTAACGATGCGGTGGGGGAGCGCCATGGAAATATCTCCGGGGGTAACGTCTTGCAGGGTGGGAACCACCATTGATTTTTTCAAACGGCTGACGGTGCTGCGGCGTCCCTTTTTCAGGTCTGCTAAACGCTGGAGGATGGGTTTCCCGCCGCCAATGGTGGAGGCAAGCTGGGCAATAGACTGGGCGTACTGGATCGAGTTTTCTACGGGTTCGGTTAAGTTGACCTCGCAGACAAAGGCGAAGTTGGAATTGGGTGAGGCGTGGTCTGAATTGGAATGCCCGTTGACACATACATAGCCTTCGTAATCTTCCACAGCAACCATGCCATTGGGGCAGGTGCAGAAGGTGCGCATAATATCGTCATAGGTGTCTGTGCGGACTTTAAAGACGATTTCGTATAAAGCATCGGCATGCCGTTTCATCACGCTGGCGGGAAATTCTACCCGGACGCCGACTTCGACCATGCCGTAGTCGTATTCTATATCGTGGCGGTCGCCTAACTTTTGCAGCCAGCGGGCATTGACCCTGCCGGGAGCAAGCAAGACCGATTTGCCGTAGAATTTGTCGTGAGAGGTGAGGACATGTTCAAATACACCATCGGTAATGCCGATGTCTTCTACCTTTTGGTTAAAGAACATGTCCACGCCTTTATGGATCAAGTACTTTTGGAAATCAACCATCATCTCTTTAAGAATATCTGTGCCGACATGTTTAGAGCGGCGGACGATCAACTCCAGCTCGTTGCGCTGGGCTTCTTCGATAAACTTGGAGGCGATTTCCTGGTTTTCGGGGTATTCTTTGGCGTCCACACCAAAGTCGATAAAAATCTGCTCAATTTGATCGAGGATTTTCTGATAGTTTTCCGGGGTAATTAGATGGAAAGTGCGCTCGTGGGAGAGCTTGGGAGTGAAGTGGAGCTTGCCGTCTGAATAGGTGCCCGCACCGCCAAAGCCGGACATGACATCGCTCTTGGAGCGATTTTCGATGGAGGAGCCCATGTCGAGAAGGGCGATCTTTAAATTGGGGTTGGTGTTGATGAGTTCATAACAGGCGAAAATGCCTGCGGGTCCTGCCCCCACGATAATGACATCATAATTTTTGTGATCAGCCATGCGGCACCATCCGTTTTGGTTAGCAGACAAAAAAATTCCTGCCGCTGCATGGAGTGCAGGTTGGGCAGGTTTGATAAAGTGGGTGTGCCCCCACGGGGATTCGAACCCCGGTTTCAGCCTTGAGAGGGCTGCGTCCTAGGCCTCTAGACGATGAGGGCGCTGCAATTCTGTTTGCTTGATTTAACTCGAATTTGGGGTTCGGTTTCATCAGCGGGTGGTATTCTACCATGCAGGAAATCCAAAGTCAACGAAAATGAATTTGGTTCCCCATGATATAATTCGGGGGATTACCATCCACTAACTCACAAATCAAAAAACACCTAAATATGACCGATAAAAATGAGATGAAAGCGTATCATCAACACTGGGAAGAAGAGACTTTAGACCCTGCTCTTTCCAAGTTTCCTGAACGGCGAGAAAGCTTTATCACCACCTCGTCTGAACCGGTTGAACGTTTATACACCCCATTGGATTTAGAGGGATTTGACTATATCGAAGATTTGGGAAATCCAGGGGAGTATCCATACACGCGCGGGGTGCACCCGACCCTGCACCGAGGTAAGTTGTGGACCATGCGCATGTTTGCCGGATTTGGCACTGCCGAAGAAACAAACGCGCGTTTTAAGTACTTGCTCGATCAAGGGCAAACCGGATTGTCGATTGCCTTCGACCTGGCAACCTTGATGGGGTACGATACGGATGCCCCGGAAGCCGCCGGCGAATTTGGAAAATGCGGCGTGGCGGTATCCTCACTTAAAGATATGGAAATCTTGCTTAAGGATATTCCTTTGGACAAGGTTTCGACCAGTATGACGATCAATTCCCCGGCGGCGGTGATCTGGGCGATGTATATTGCCGCGGCAGAGAAACAGGGGGTACGTCCAGACCAACTGCGGGGCACGCTCCAGAATGATATTTTGAAGGAGTTCATTGCCCAGAAAGAGTATATTTTTCCGCCCGAGCCTTCCATGCGGCTTGTGACCGACACGGTGGAATTTGGTACCAATCACCTGCCTTTGTGGAACACGATCAGTATATCCGGCTACCATATCCGCGAGGCGGGTTCGACAGCGGCGCAGGAGTTGGCCTTTACGCTGAGTGATGGGATGGAGTATGTGCGTTGGGCAATTGAACGTGGGTTGGATGTAGATGACTTTGCCCCGCGTTTATCCTTTTTCTTCAATGCGCACAACGATTTTTTTGAAGAAATTGCCAAATACCGGGCGGCCCGAAGGATTTGGGCGCACGAAATGCGGGAAACATTTGGCGCAAAGAACCCGCGTTCCTGGTTGAACAGGTTCCACACGCAAACGGCCGGGGTTTCTCTGACTGCCCAGCAGCCTGAAAACAATATCGTGCGCGTGGCGGTGCAGGCTTTGGCGGCAGTGTTGGGGGGCACCCAATCGCTGCATACCAACAGTATGGATGAAGCACTAGCGCTGCCTTCCGAGCATGCAGTAACGGTGGCGCTGCGCACACAGCAGGTCATCGCGGAAGAATCAGGAGTGGCCAACACGGTAGACCCGTTGGGCGGCTCGTATTTTGTAGAAGCGCAAACCAACCACATAGAAAAGCAGGCGTACCAGTACTTTGAGCAGATTGAGCAATTGGGGGGTGTGCTGCCTGCGATTGAAAAAGGATTTTTCCAGGGAGAAATTTCGGATGCTGCGTATAGGTATCAGAAAGAGATCGACCAGAACATTCGCCACATTGTGGGGGTGAATAAATACCAGGATCAGGACGAAAAGATCAAAATCCCACTTTTAGAAATGGACCCACAAGGGTATGAACTGCAAGTTGACCGCTTGAGCCAGGTGCGTGAGGAGCGCGATAATGGGCGGGTGGGGCAGACGTTAGATCGACTGCGGATTGCCTGCAAAGGCACGGAAAATACCATGCCCTATATTTTAGACGCGGTGAAAGCCTATGCGACTTTGGGTGAAATCATCGATGTAATGAAGGAAACTTTTGGGTTATATGAAGAACCCAATTCAATATAACAACGGAGGTGCAATATGAAAATTGGTGTATTAACAGGCGGGGGCGATGTTCCCGGCCTAAACCCATGCATAAAAGCATTGGTGTACCGGGCAATCGACGAGGGCCATGAGGTGATTGGTTTTCGGAAAGGGTGGTGGGGACCATTAAATTACAACCCTGATGACCCGGAAAGCAAGGATAAATGTACGATTGAATTAGATAAGAACAATACCCGCACAATTGACCGGAGCGGCGGCACGTTCTTGCATACCAGCAGAACAAACCCGAGCAAAGTGAGGCCGGCAAATGTGCCGGAATTTTTGCGGGATAAAGACTTTGATCCGACTGCTACTGAAATATTAGATTTGACACCGGCCGTATTGAAAAACCTGGACACATTGGGTGTGGATGTTTTGGTTCCCATTGGTGGTGACGATACCTTGGGGTATGGCGCACGATTGTTTGAAGAACATTTCCCGATCGTGGCGATTCCCAAAACGATGGACAATGATGTGTTTGGCACCGATTACTGCATTGGGTTTTCCACGGCAGTGACCCGCAGCGTGCAGTTCCTTCATCAACTGCGAACTTCTACCGGCTCGCATGAGCGGGTAGCGGTGGTTGAGTTATTTGGTCGCTATTCCGGGCAAACTGCTTTGATCTCTGGGTATCTGGCAGGCGCCGATCGTACCCTCATCCCTGAAGTACCCTTTGACCCAGACCATTTGGCAGAGTTGGTCAAAGCCGACCGGGCGAATAACCCCAGTAATTATTCAATGATCGCAATCTCGGAAGGGGCCATGTTCCAGGATGGGGAGATGGTGCAGTCTGGTCAGGCGGATGCCTTTGGGCATAAGAAATTAGGTGGGATCGGGATGTATACGGCGCAGGCATTGAAAGAGCGCACGGGAATCAACACCCTTTACCAACAGTTGGCGTACTTGATGCGGAGCGGCGCTCCCGACTCGCTGGACTTAATGGTGGCGGTAACTTTTGCCAATATGGCAATGGATCTGGTCAAACGCCGCAATTTTGGGCATATGGTTGCCCTGCAAGACGGCCTGTACACCTATGTGCCTGGGGATACCCCCTCGCAGGGTTCTCGCACGGTGGATGTGACCGAGTTGTATGATGAGGTGCAGTACAAGCCCAAACTGCGCAAGGCGCGTGGGAAGCCGATGTTCTTGTACTAGAGAGCCGGTCAGCAATCTGCTGATGGTTTTGAAAAACTAATGTACGACTATAAAATGAGGACAGCTGTCCTCATTTTGATATAATTGAACTTCGTTCAAGCCTGTTTGTTTTGCCTTTTCTCAACCTACCAATAGAGAATTTCTTCTATTGTATTCATTCTTCCCGGAGGGGGCGACGTCGCCCCCTTCGGGTTTGCTTCGCAAAGCCGCTCCCCCGCCGGGACATAGATGTCCCGGACCCCGCAAAATCCGCCATTTTGTCTAGTGCTTCAATATCCCTGGACTGCCTTGTCTAATTTGCAAGATATGGGGCAATGATTTTTTTATCTCTTTTTTGTGGCTACTCTTTGAATTTCTTTTTAAAGGGTTCTATAACTTATGACTTTGCCTTCCACTAGAATATTTAGCGATTTTTGTTTTGGGCTCCTAATAAAAAAGTTAATCAAAAGAGACACCATTTGGTGTCTCTTTAACTATGGCTAATTGATAAAAATAAGGATTAGTTTGGTTTACGAAACGCGTTTGAAGAGTTCCATATAATCGTCTGCCACATTGCGGGTGTGGCTGACAACCTCTGTGAGGGGCACCAAGGCAATTTTGTTGCCTTGCAGGCCGACCATCATGTCGGTCGTGCCTCCCAGGAGCGCTTCAACAGATTTGATTCCCAGGCGAGTACCGAGTAAGCGGTCAAAGGCGGTGGGGCCGCCACCCCGCTGAATGTGCCCTAAGATGGTCACACGGGTATGGAAACCGACGTCCAGGTCTTTGAGCTCTTGGGACAGCTGTGTGGCGTTGTATTGCGCGCCCTCGGCTACAACGATGATGGCGTGGTTTTTCCCTTTCATATAAGAATCTTCGATGACTTTTGCCACTGATTCTACGTTAATTTCTGCGCCGGGCAGCAGCACCATTTCTGCTCCAGAGATGATGCCTGAAATTTGGGCCAAGTAGCCGCAGTCCCGCCCCATCGTTTCTACAATGAAGGCGCGATTGTGGGAGGAAGCGGTATCTCGCAGTTTATCAATGGCATCGATAATGGTATTGAGGGCGGTATCGACCCCAATGGACATATCTGAGCCAAAGATGTCATTATCGATGCTGGCAGGCACGCCCATGACGGGTACGCCTAATTCGGCGAGGGCGCGGGCACCTTTCAGGGAGCCATCCCCCCCGATTACAATAATGCCGTCCATGCCGTTTTCGTTCATTTCTCGTACGGCTTCCCGCTGACCCTGTTTGGTGCGAAATTGTTGGCTGCGGGCAGTTTGCAAGATGGTGCCGCCGCGCTGAATGATGCCGCCGACATCTCTGGTAGTGAGTTCTTTTACCTCTCCGTGGATTAGTCCCTCGTATCCTTGAATGATCCCCAAAACTTCAACTCCGTTATATGCAGCGGTGCGAACTACTGCTCTAACGCAAGCATTCATGCCAGGCGCATCCCCGCCGGATGTCATTACGCCTATTCTTTTTATTGTCATTTTTCTCTCCTATTGATATCTTCTGATACATCTATTCTACTCTAATATAGTTTAACATGAAGTAAAAAATCTCTATAATCCCGCTCCAATTTATCCTTCTAATTTTAGAAGTAGGTTAAATACATGATCTGAAATGGCTGCTAAAAAACACACTAATTTGCGATCAAATTTCCGAACTGCTCCCCCTCGCTCAAGGGCTCCATTCGTAAAGATAATTATTGTGCTTTTATGATGGCTTATGGTAAAAATGGTGCTATTTGCGTACAAGAGAGCGATTAGATGAAGGTGACAGTCTTCATCTACCCACATGATGGTTAGAAGTTCTTTTTTTCTTTTTATTATCGTTTGTATGTAATTACCAAAACGCTGGGACTAAATTAATCAATCATTGACAAATTGGATAGATGAAGGTAAAATCATAAAATCAATTTAGGTCTTCCTAATTAGCGAATAAAAATTTATTAAAAATGCGAGACAACCTAACACAATCAATTGAAGATTATCTCAAAGCTATTTACGAGCTAACCAACAATCACGGCCGGGCATCGACTACCCAGCTGGCTGATTATTTAAATGTGACCCCTGCTTCCGTAACCGGGATGATCAAGAAATTATCTGTTACCGATCCTCCGCTGCTGGAATATAAAAAGCATCGGGGTGTTGTGCTTACCAAAGAAGGGGAAGATATTGCGCTGGAAATTGTGCGCCATCACCGATTGTTAGAACTGTTCCTCCACCAGATTTTAGGGTATCCCTGGGATGAGGTGGATGACGAAGCAGATCGCCTGGAACATGTCATCTCCGAAAAATTTGAAGACCGGATTGCATTGGCTTTGGGGGATCCAAAATACGACCCGCACGGTGATCCTATTCCAACCAAAGATTTAACCATCCCGGAGATTACAGAAACTTCATTATGGTCGCTGCGACCCGGACAGACGGCGGTGGTAAAGCGGGTGAGAGATACCGACCCGGATTTGCTGCGGCATTTGAGCGATATTGGGATTGTCCCTGAGCAAAAAATTGAAGTGACCGATTATTCGGAGTTTGATGGCAACTTACACTTAAAGGTAGCGAAAACCAAAAAAGTGGAAGTTTTAGGTCCGTCGATCACCAAGCAAATCTTTGTAGAAGTTAATTCTTAACATTTCCCACTATTAAACTTATATAAATACTTCATATTCCTTGGGTTCAGTTAAGGTATACTACCTTTTATGCGAATCACAACCCTGTTAATTGATTTGGATGGGACTCTTTACCCAATTGAAAATGGGATATGGGACGCGATCAGCGTTCGCATGGAAGATTATATGCGGAATTTGCTAACGTTCCCGCAGGATGAGATTGCCGTAAAACGGGAAGAATACTACCACCGGTACGGCACAACACTCAAGGGACTGCAAATCCACCACCAGATTGACCCCTATGAATATTTGAAATACGTGCACGATGTTCCTGTAAGGGAGTACCTGGCCCCTGACCTGGCACTGCGCCAAATGTTGATGGGTCTGCCGCAAAAGAAGTGGATTCTAACCAATTCTGATGAAGCACATTCCCGGCGGATATTGAAAGCGCTAGAGGTTGAAGACCAGTTTGAAGAAGTGATAGACATCATCAAAATGGGTTTTAAGAACAAGCCGGATTCGAGCGTGTTTAACGATGCGCTTTCCATGATCGGCAGCATAGCGCCGGAAGAATGCGTGTTTGTGGACGATTCGGTGAAAAATCTGGACGCTGCTAAAAAGATGGGCATACATACCGTGTTGGTTGGTGGGGAAAATCAAGTTGGCGACCATTACTACATTCCCACGATCCACCAATTGAATAAAGTGCTTGAGGGTTATGCTGCCGAATAAGGTGGCTTTTTGCATATAGGACGAATGAGTGATTAAAAGATTGTGTAGATAATGATGCGGTCACGTAGAATCTAGGCATAGGACTGCATCAGAATCTTAACTATTCGAAATCGATGAAACGAGTAAAAAATTATGGAACAAAATAAAAATAGACTCCCTTGGATTATTGGTGGAATCATTGTTGTACTCTGTTTGGGGATAACCGCACTTGGATTTGGCGCGCATTATCTCTATCAAAATTATTTTCAGGATGGTTTCAGTGTTGCTCTGGATGGCGGTTCTGATGAGGGCGATTTTTACTTCCCGGATGAGAATGCCCCCACAGCAACCCCGTGGAACCCCTCTTTACCTGCTCCAGACCCGGCACTCTCAGACTTGTTTGATACGGTATGGACGACCCGAGAATTGCTGCAGGAAAACTACCTGATCCAACCAGTAGAGGATACCCAGTTGGCAGAAGGCGCAATTACGGGGTTGACGACCTATCTTGAAGAAATGGACGTGTCTCTAGAGGGTATTACACTGCCCGCTGACGCACCCACTGCAGAGGAAACAGCGGCAAGGGCGAATACGCCTGAACCGATCTTTGATACCATGCTGCCATTTTGGGAGCTTTGGAATAAATTAGCCTATGCTACCTTGCCCGATGAGGTTACCGATGTAACCTTGATGCGTAAGGCGAATGAAGGGATGGTTAGCGGCTTAGGGGACCCCTATACCAATTATTTTGACCCCGACCTTTCCGAGCAGTACACCAGCTCTCTGGCTGGCGAGTATGAAGGGATTGGCGCGTGGGTAGATGTGGATGGGGAGTTCCTGACGATTGTCTCGCCAATCCGGGATACGCCGGCAGAAGAAGCAGGTTTGCAGCCTGGTGATGCGATCATTGCTGTGGATGGCAAGGATATGACCGGGGTAGACCCCAATGTGGTATTGACCCAGGTATTAGGGCCGGCGGGGTCTAAAGTCTTGCTGACCATTCAACGTGAAAATGAAGAAGAACCATTTGATGTGGAAATTGTTCGCAAAAAGATTTCGATCCCGTATATTGAATCTGAAATGTTGGAGGGCGATATTGCCTATTTGCATCTGCAAAGATTTTATGACGGGGCAGACCAGGATATTCGCGCTGAATTAGAAGGCCTGCTGGACCAAAATCCGAAAGGCTTGATCTTTGATATGCGGGGCGATCCGGGTGGATATTTACATACTGCCGTCAATATCACCTCTGAGTTTATTGATGACGGCGTAGTTCTTTATGAGGAATTCAGTGACGGTTCTCGCAAGGATTATCCTGTATTGACCTCGAAAGGGATGGCGCTCGATATTCCTTTGGTTGTGTTAGTCAATGAAGGGACTGCCTCGGCAGCTGAAATCTTTGCCGGCGCAATCCAGGATTACGGTCGGGGAACGATTGTCGGGCAGACCACCTTTGGTAAAGGTGTGGTGCAGCTGCCGATCACTTTACCGGATGGCGAGGGATTGGTGAGTATTACAATTGCACGATGGTTGACACCAAACGGCATTACCATTCATGAAATTGGTATTGAGCCTGATGTGGTTGTAGAATATACACAAGAACAGTATGACGCGGGGATTGACCCGCAGTTAGATCAAGCGATTGAAATACTCACGGCAGGTGAGTAATTTTCAGAGAGTAGGGTAAAGATGTTTCTAAATTTTAACTATTACATTTTTATGCTGCCGGCGATCATTCTAATGCTCGCTACGCAGTGGTATGTAAATTCTGCGTATCGCAAATGGAGCCGGGTACCGAACCAGAGACGAATTTCGGGACAGGATGCGGTGCAGAGGTTGATCCGCTCGGCGGGATTATATGATATCCGGGTGGAAGGGGTGGCCGGTAATTTGAGCGACCATTATGATCCTCAGAAAAAAGTGCTGCGGCTTTCGCAGGGGGTGGCACAAAACGCCTCGGTAGCATCTTTGGCGATTGCAGCCCATGAGCTGGGACATGCCCAGCAAGACCAGGAAGGATATTTGCCCTTGAAGTTCCGGGCAGCGCTGGTACCGATGGTGAACATCGGGTCTTATTTGGGATGGATATTCATCATCGGCGGTATTTTGCTGCAATGGACACAGTTATCGTGGTTGGGGGTGGCGGTGTTTTCGGGCGGTGTGATCTTTTCGCTGGCTACGCTGCCGGTGGAGCTAAATGCTTCTGCCCGGGCACGGCGAATGCTGCAAGATTCTGGTCTGGTGGTCGATAATCAGGAAATCCGCGGCGTGCGGAATGTGTTGAATGCTGCGGCGCTCACCTATGTGGCTGCTTTGGTGCAGGCGGTGATGCAGCTGTTGTACTTTGTTTCGATGATCAGCGGGGGCAGGCGCAGAAGCTGATCTTTCAGTAGTTGAACTAAAATTAAAAATCCCACGTATGTGGGATTTTTTTTCTTTGTCAGGGGAACTTCCTATTTTGCATTTCTCAATACTTGTTTTTCTGAAGGAGATAGGAAAGCAAGGGCAACCGCATTTTCTTGGGCTTTGCGGGTATCTTGCGCGTTTAGACCGGCGGCAGGCGCGGCGACTTCAAATTCGTAGGGCAAGTCGATATTGCTGATTCCTGGATCATCGGTATTGATGGTGGCAAGGATGCCTTGATCGAGCCAGGATTTTAGGGGGTGTTCGGACAACTGCCGTACAGTGCTGGTTTGGTAGTTGCTGGTGAGGTTGGCCTCAATGCCTATCTTATTATCAAGGATGTAGTCTACCAGGGCGGGGTCTTCCCCAATGCGGGCACCATGCCCAATCCGGGTTGCGCCCAGCAGTTGAATGGCATCCCACACACTTTGCGGGCCGGCGGCTTCCCCGGCGTGAACGGTGATTTGCCAACCGGCGTCTCGGCCGAGTTTGAAATGTTCTTCAAATAAGGCGGGGGGGAAATTGGCTTCGTCTCCGGCTAAATCCAATGCAGTGAGGTGTTCTTTTTGGGTGAGTAGGGCTTTTAGCTCCTGCATACCAATCTCTTGCCCGTAGGTACGGCTGATGATGCCGATCAGGTTCACTTTTACGGCGGTGTCCTGCATGCCTTGCTGCACGCCTTCTACCAGGGCGGCGGTGACAGAGGCGGGGTCTAATTGATGCGGCTCGGCCATGAACCATGGGCTGAAACGCAGTTCAATATAGTCAATGCCTTCTTTTTCAGCATCAAGCACATTTTCGTAAGCTACCCGGCGGCAGGCATCATACTCTGCCAGTACGCCTACCATCCATTTGAATTTAGCGATAAAGGCCATTACACCCGGTTGGGGTTCGACAACCTGTACATGCGGGCGTAATTCTTCCGGATCAAATGAGGGAAGGGGAAGATTGTATTTGCGCCCTAATTCGATGATGGTTTCCAGGCGGATGCTGCCATCCAGGTGGCGGTGCAGGTCGATCAGGGGTAAGTCTGTGTGGATCATTTCGTTCATAGTTTGATAAGCGGTAAGAGGGGATAGCGTAAAAAATTAGACAAATTGTACGGGGTAAACTTCCTCCAACCGTATCTGGATTATAATCGGAAAAACCCGACAATATAAGGATGAGACCATGACAGATATGACATTGAATGAATTCCAAAAGCTGGCCGGACGCACATCAGGCGCAGGTAAAGATGGCGAACGCCGCCAGATTATTGCAGCATTAGGGTTGGCAGGGGAAGCCGGTGAGTTTGCCAATATTATTAAAAAGAAAACCGCCCATGGGCATACGGTTGAGAATGATGAGCTGGCGGATGAGTTGGGGGATGTACTGTGGTATTTGGCCGAGGCAGCGACTGCTTGCGGGCTGACATTGGACGAGATTGGGAAGATGAATGTGGCGAAGTTGAAAGCCCGTTATCCTGATGGGTTCAGTGAGGAGCGCAGCCGTAATCGAACGGTGTAAGGTTGATTGAATGAAGTTCAGTTTAATAAAAATAAGTGGCTAGTGCCACTTATTTTTATGTAAAAGGTTAAATTACGTCGAGTTGTTTGCCTCATATTTTGGCCGAAAAAGAAAATATACTGTTTTCTTTTTTCACCCTCACCAATTGCTATTCCAAAGTGTTAACAATTAGAAAAATCTTAAATTTGTAAAAGGCTAAATTACGCCGAGTTGTTTGCCGACTTTTGCAAAAGTGTCCAGCACCTGGTCGAGTTGTTCATCGGTGTGGATGGCCATATAGCTGGTGCGCAGCAGCTGGCGGCCGGGAGGGGTGGCCGGGGAAATAACAGCGTTGACATAGACGCCATCATCCAGCAGGGCACGCCAGAATTTGAAGGTTTTCATATCGTCGCCGACAATGATCGGGATCACGGCCGTTTCGGAGTTGCCGATGTCGAAGCCAAGCGATGTAAAACCATCGCGCATCTTTTTGGCAATGGCGGTCAGGCGGTCTACCCTTTCCGGTTCTTCTCTCATAATTTGGAGGGCTGCCAGAGCCGCGGCGGCGTTGGACGGTGGAATGCTGGCAGAAAAGATGAGGCTGCGGGCATTATGCTGGATATAATCGATCACCGGTTCTTCCCCAGCAATGAAACCACCCAAAGAAGCAAAGGATTTACTAAAGGTGCCCATGATGAGGTCAACGTCATCGGTCATACCCCAATGGGCAGCCGTGCCGCGCCCACCCCCGAGTACACCAATGGCGTGGGCATCATCAACCATCAAGCGTGCGCCGTATTTTTTCACCAGGGGGATCAGATCGGGGAGGGGGGCAATGTCCCCTTCCATGCTGAACAAACCATCGACAACTACCAGTTTGCGTTTATCATCGCCTACTTTTTTCAAGACACGTTCCAAATCCGCAAGATCGTTGTGCTTGAAGCGTTCGATATTGCCCCAGGATAAGCGGGCACCATCTACAATGCTGGCGTGGTCATCTTTATCCAGAATAACCGTATCGCCGCGCCCAACCACGGCACTAACCGTGCCTAAATTGACCTGCATGCCGGTGGAGAAAACGAGGGCGGCTTCTTTGCCCACGTAGTCGGCTAACTGCTGTTCCAATTCCAGGTGCATCTCTAAGGTGCCGTTCAAAAACCGGGAACCGGTGCAGCTGGTACCGTATTTTTGAATAGCATCGATGGCTGCCTGGCGGACTTTGGGATGGGTGGTCAGACCGAGGTAGTTGTTGGAACCGCACATGATGATTCGGCGGCCATGATAGATGGTTTCAGAGCCTTCATTGCCTTCCATGGCGATAAAGTAGGGGTATAAACCTGTTTCTTTGACCTCATTGGCAATGTTATAGTTATACGCTTTATCAAAAATATCCATAGTTTCTCCTCAAAATAATTTGAATAAACCTGGGGAAAGGGGAAATCATTCCTTGTGCCACGTTATGATTGCTTACCAAGTTCTTTCCGAATCTTTTTATAATCACTGTCGATAATGGCATGCACCAACCGGGGGAACCAACGGGATGCAATCCAAAAGAGTTTACCTTCTCCGATAAGAATATGGAATTTACCTTTCAGTAGATTGTCGACATAGATTTTTGCCACTTGTTCGGGGGTATATAACTTTCCCGATTCGGAAAGTTTTGCCGTCTCTGGGGGTTTGCTTTTGTTTTCGTGCTCGAAGCCAGGCGTGTCGGTATCTGGCGGATAAAGCAAAGAAACTGAAATGTTGTAGGGTTTGAGTTCGTGACGCAGCGTTTCAGCCAATCCAACCAGGGCATATTTGGAAGGGGCATAGGAAGCGTAGCCCATGATCGCCATAAAACCCATCACCGAGGAGACAAAAGAAATGTGCCCGCGTTGGGCTTCGATGAAATATGGCTGCATGATGATGGTGGGCACCAGCTGGCCGAGATAGTTGACATCCATATTCCGTTTGTATTCTTCAAATGTAATTTTTTCTGCGTATTGGGGGTAGGCGTATCCAACTGCGTTGATCAGGTAATCGGGCACGCCGCGCTGGTCTACCTGGTTGGCTAAAAGAGGTTGGAGCTTGTCATAATCGGTCGTGTCGCACGAAATAGTATCCACATACTGACCATCAAATGAAGCCTGCGCCAGAATTTCTTCTTTTGCTGCCATAAGGGCTTTTTCATCACGGGCAACGATGGTGACACTCCCACCAAGTCGGGCGAT
Source organism: Anaerolineales bacterium (assembly GCA_963675375.2). Lineage (GTDB taxonomy): Bacteria > Chloroflexota > Anaerolineae > Anaerolineales > UBA11579 > UBA11579. Next base: position 2,525,045 of record OY776212.2, read on the forward strand.
TTGTTTGGCGGTCTCTTTGCCGATTCCCTTGGAGCCACCACAAATCAGCGCGGTTTTATTCTGCATTGGGTACTTTAATCCAGCCATATATATCCTTCACCTTCTCCAAGGCGGTCAAGTTTACTGTTATAACACACGAATTAGAGTACAAGTTACACGAATTATAAAAATATCAGGGGAAAAACTTTGATGAGATTCTGGTGGCGCAAGACTTTATCTTTCGGGAATCTCTTTTGCAGCATGATTGAGGATCGTATAGCCTTGGGTGAGCAATAATTCGAGCGGTTGTTGATCTTGGGTGACTTCAACCTTTGCCATCTCGCGAAGGATTGCGCCGCGTAAACCGCTGGCACGATGTGCCCATATAGAATCTGCGGAGAGGCGTTCCAAGCGATCTAGTATAGTTTCAGATTTTTGTACTAATACATTCTTACGGGTATCCACGAGATAGATTATAAAGCATATTAGATATTTTTGACCTATACGGGAATAATGGCGGATAACTAAACCAGAATTCACTTATAATAGTGGCAGAATGAGTAAGGTAGTATGTCCGTCAATTGCAGTGGCATAGTTCATCCTTTCGCCCCAATTTAGTCCCCATGCTTCCCAATTCCATGATGAGTTTTTTTGAGATTGGAAATCGGATTTTAAAGCAACTTTTTAGATACACTTAGTAAGATATAATTGCGCTGCTTAGTCATTAATTAGGAAAATCTAAATATTTTTTATGAGGAGAGTTAAATGAATACACTTCAATGGTGGTGGAAAGCTCTTTCAATCATTCCAAAGATTTCAAAAGAGGAATGGAAGGAACTGGATGTGATTACAAAATGGCTGGTGATGACCCGGTCGGCAGTCACAACAGTCACGGTCTTTTCAACAATGATTGCCGGGTTGTTTGCCTGGCGCTATGGAAGTTTTAACTGGGGGTTATGGCTGGTAGTCACAATTGGGTTGTTTGTGGCACACGGTACCAATAATATCCTAAATGACTATACAGATTATTCTAGAGGGGTAGATTCGGACAATTATTTCCGAGCGATTTATGGGCCGCACCCCCTGGTGCACGGTTTCCACGACAAGAAGACTCAAATCCGATACTTTATTGTCAGCGGTGTGATTGCGTTGGCTTCGGGCATTTTTACTTATGTGGTTACAGGCTACAACTTGAACGTGCTGCTGCTGATCGCATTAGGCGCATTCTTCCTGCTGTTTTACACGTATCCATTGAAGTTTTTCGCCATGGGCGAAATTTCCATCTTCCTGATCTGGGGGCCGGTGATGATTGCGGGTGTGTTCTACGTGCTGACCGGCGATTTCAATTGGCACGTGCTGCTGGCTTCCATCTCGGTTGGGTTGAGTGTGATGAGCATCAATTTGGGGAAGCACATTGATAAGCGCGACGATGATGTGGCACGAAAAGTACACACGCTGCCGGTTGTGATCGGCGAGAAAGCCGCCCGTTATTTAGATGTTTTCTCTTTGATTATGGCCTACGCAATCATCATTTATTTGGTCGTGGTACAGTTTTACACCCCGGTAATGTTGATTGTCTTTTTTGCCGGAAAACAGCTGTTGATAGCCTTGACTGTGTTGACCAAGCCGAAACCAAGCGAACCGCCGGAAGAGTACCCGGGATGGCCGTTGTGGTTCTCTGCATTCACCTTTATGCACAACCGCCGCTTTACCCTGCTGTTCATCATTGGCTTGCTGGTAGACACAATTTTGAGAGTGTATGTGCCCACTTTCTGGGCAGGATAATTCAACATTTATCGTTGATTATTGAAACCAAAAGAACCTCGGATACGCCGAGGTTCTTTTTTTACTAATCAAAGCTTATTACTGTTTAGTTGGTGGCTTCTACTTCGCTGCCAGCGAAGATGACCGGCCCTTCTGCCGGCACTTCTGGCGGGCGGCCAAAAGGCATGACTTGTTTAACATATAGTTGGGTATAAAGCATGGAATCTTCCCATACCCCATTCCCAAGGATGTCATTTCCCGTCTCGTCGGATGAGGCACGTCTTGAGCCTGCCAACATCCCTTCGTACGTACTCAAATCCATTGAAGCGGTGGCTTCATTCAATTCGGCACTATGACAGGTAGTGCAGGCGGGTGCGCCAGAATACCATAAGTTGCCTTCTAAGAATAATTTCTGAACGTCTCCTGCAAAGGTGGCGGTACAATCTTTCTCGTTGATGTCGGTAAAAGTAAACGAGTCGGATTCTGGATAACCGGCATTGACCCAGGCACCAATCAAGTCCACAGCGGTCACCTGACAAGATACTTTGGTTTCTTGTTCGCCGGGTGCAGCCAGCGGAAGGCTGGCGGGAATCAAGGTGGGGATGGGGGTTCGTTCCGGGAGGCGGGCACCTTTCTCACAATCCAGGGAAAGGCCGCAGCCCACACCAAAAACAAAAATGACCCAGCCGGATACTACGACTACAAATAAAGCAATTAAACCTAAGATAACGGTTCTTACATCGTCTCTCATTATTCCTCCGGTACTGCTAAGGTGCGAAGGTAGTTAACCACATCCCAGCGGTCTCGCACGGTGAGATTTTCATTTAGAGCGGGCATTGCACCTGGAATGCCGTTGCTGATGGTGAGGAAGAGGGTGCCGTCACTTTTTACCTGGACTGCATCGGTGGTGAGATTGGCAGGTTTTTTGGTGACCAGGAAATTGGCAATCACGCCATTGCCTTCACCGGATGTGCCATGACACTGTATGCAGTTGATTGAGAAAAGCACTCTTCCGCGTTCGAGAGAAACTTGATCGGATTCAACCGGGTTCTCCGGCGCGCCAAGGCCAGGAATATAGGCAGCCCCTTCGATGGGGATGGACTCTTCCGGTATGGGGAGAGGATTCTCCATTGGCCGGTAGGCGGGTTGGATTTCCATGAAACTATTCCAATTGAGTTTGATCACATCATAGGAAAAGATCAATAGCACAGAAAGAATGACCGCACCGGCTCCAAGGATGATCGCAACACGTTTTATCATGGCGTTTCCCTTTCTGCTATTTGAACATTTTTAGCCCCGACATTTCGCAGTGACTGCTCTATTGCAGATTGTTTTTCTGTGGGACAGTCAAACAATAAGACAATCGAGCCATCGCTGATCTCGGGGATGTATTCCTGCTTGCCAAAATTGGGATAGACGCTTTCTAAAAAGACGCCGATAAAGGTGGAAAGCAGCATGAGCAGCATGGTCATTTCAAAGGTAACCACAATGCTGGGTGGGATAGGGACAAGCGGCTGACCGCCGACATATACCGAATACATGTTAGGGGTGGCAATACTGAGAAAGACCCCGAAAGAAAAACCGGCAATCGCCCCGCCCATGGCAAACTTGGGCACTCTGGATTGGACATGGTGTCGGCCAAGCATGGCGGGGGTAATGGGTGCGCCTGAAACGACTTCAATATCCGTATCAGAAATCTGGTAATCATGCAGGGCATCTACGGCATTGGCTGCCGGGTCTATTTCTTCGAATGAGGCAAGGAGTTTGATCGTATCTGTCATTTCAAGTCTCCTTATTCCAGGTCGGTAACCGAGGGTAGGGTGGCTTTACCAATCTTGCGTACAGAATGGGTCATGTGGCCTTCTTGCACTTCCCAAACCGGCACAAGCGGGATCAGGCGGGAAGCGATCATGTAAAGCAAGATGAAGAAAGCAAAGGTGCCAATAGTGAGCAAGATTTCAACTCCGGGAATGTATTCTCGCCAGGTGAATGGGCTGGTGTTGATGGAAAGAGAAATTGGAACAATGATGTAGCGTTCAAAGTACATACCGATGTTGATGATGAACCCGACAATAAACAGGATAATTGGGGTTGATCGCCATTTCTTATTCCATAAGATCATCCAGGGGATGGCGACATTACAGATCAACATGGCAAACCACATCCAGCCGAGTGGCCCGGCTTCGTGCCAGTGGAGTAAAAATTCTGTCCATGTGTTGCCGCCGTACCACTGCACAATGTAATCATTGAAGAAGAAGTAGGCCCAAGTCATGGACACGATCAGCATCAGGTTGCCGAGGGCATTGAAGTGCTCTTTGCGGATGAAATACTTCATATTTTTCATCGTTGCCCGCACCACGATCAAAACCATAGAAACGGCCGCGATCCCGGAGTGCAATGCCCCAACAACAAAATAGGGGCCAAAGATGGTTGAATTCCAACCGGGGCGAGAAGCTACCGCAAAGTCCCATGCCACGATAGTATGTACGGAGAACATGACCGGGAGAATGGCAAACGCGAAAATATTCAAAGCGGCATGCAGGTTCGACCATTCCTTTTCCGTGCCGCGGAAACCGAGGGCAAGCACACGATACAGCTTTTTGCGCCAGCCGGTCGAGCGGTCTCTTGCCATGGCAATATCTGGGATGAGGGGGAGGAATAAGTACATGGTGCTGGCAAGCAAATAGGTATTGATTGCCAGGAAGTCCCACATGAGGGGGGAGTGGAAATTAGGCCATAAGCCTCTCTGGTTGGGGTAGGGAAACATCCAATAGAAACGCCAGACGCGCCCAAGGTGCATAAAAATGCTCATACCGGCCTGCACAAGACCAAAGGTGGTCATTAGCTCGGCGGCACGGGTGAATGGGCGGCGGTATTCGGCTTTGAAGACCCGCAGCAGTGCGGACACAAAAGTGCCGGCGTGACTGATACCGATCCAGAAAACGGTGTTGACCAGGAAAATACCCCAGTATGCCGGGCGGTTGGTGCCTGCGACACCGAGGCCCTCGTCAATCATGTAACCCCATGCGCCAAAGAGACACACAGCTACAACGATGGAAAGGATGACGAAGGCTACCCAAAATCGCCAATGGGTGGTCGTCATGGCTTCCATGACCATGCTGTTCATTTCTCCACGGGAGCGCGGGTCGTGCAGGAGCTTTTCCTTGTGCTCGTGTTCCTCGTGGGGAGCGGCGTGGGGTAGGTTTTTACTTTCTGCTTGTACGGCCATAGTTTGTTCCTTACTCCAAATAAGTGACGCGCGGTACTGTGCCGATATCTTCTAATAATTTCGAGCCGCGTTTGTCGCTGCTCAACTTGCTGACCTGGCTTTCGGGATCATCAATTCGGCCGAAGATGATGGCGTTTGCCGGGCAGGCCTGCATACATGCGGTCTTGATCTCGCCGTCTTCCACTTCGCGGCCTTCTTGCTTGGCTTGATCTTCCACGCTGCGGATGCGCTGAATGCAGAAGGTGCATTTTTCCATCACGCCGCGGCGGCGAACGGTGACATCCGGGTTGAGCTGGTTATCAAGCGGCGCAGGACGTTCCCAGTCGCGCCAGTTGAAGACACGCACCTGGTAGGGACAGTTGTTGGCGCAGTAGCGGGTGCCCACGCAGCGGTTATACACCTGGGCGTTGAGATTCTCTGCTTTACTGTGCACCGCGGCAAACACGGGGCACACAGGCTCGCAAGGAGCTTCACCGCACTGCTGGCACATCACCGGCTGATAGGGGGTCTTTTCTACTTCGGGATATTCTCCTTCCCAGAAGCGTTCAATCCTGATCCAGTGCATGGTGCGGCCATAAGCGGCGTCTTCTTCACCGACGAAGGAAACATTGTTTTCCATCGAACAGGCAACCACACAGGCATTACAGCCGGTGCACAGGTCTTGGTCTACGACCAAACCCCATTTGCCATCTTCTTCTGCGGCAAAGTTTGCTTTAAATTCAGGGATAATATTGTCCATTATTAATTCACTTTCTTTTCAGTGGTGAACATGGTCATCTGATTTAGTGTTCTTCAATGCCATACACACCAATCCGGCTTTCCAGGCGGGCCAGTTGTTTGGTATGGTTGGTTTTTTCTATTCTCACCTTGGTGGACCCGAAAATCAGGTCGCCAGAGGCGTTGGTTTGTGCATCAAGCAAATCCAGCGGGTTGGCACCGCGCCCTTCGGCATAGCGGCCGTAAGCGGTGTGGCCTTGTCCAAAGGGGACTGCAATCACATCGGGGCGAATGGCCGGGTAGAGGTACACCGAAGCTTCGATCTCGCCCCAGTCTGAAATAACCTTGACGACATCATCATCCTCGATACCTAATTCGTGGGCGGTTTCCGGGTTGATCTCGATCCAGGTATTCCACATCACGGTGGTGGTGGGGTCGGGGGTTTCCTGCAGCCAGGGTTTGTTAGCGCCTTTTTCTGCCAGCGTGGGAGAAACAAAGGGCAAGAGGATAAACTCGCCTTCCCCCTGGTAAGTGGGGGCACCGGCTGTGATGGCAGCAGGTGTGCCTGAAGGATTGCTCAAAGAGGCTTCGGCAGCCCACCATCCGCCGTATTGTTGGAATTGGGCGGCAAAGGTTTTGATGTCTCCGGCACGAATCCATTCGCTGTCTGCGCTAAGCAGCACTGAGAGTTTGTCTTGTATAAAGGCGACTTCGTCTTCATACGGGAAGGCGGCAGCCAGATCGCCGCCAATTTGCTGGATGGCGGCCAGCAGGACATCGACGGTGGCTTGCGTATTATAGTAGGGGGAGACCACCGGCTGGGCACCGGAGAGGACAGGTTTGTCTGCGCCGGTAAATGTTTGCTGGTAGCCCCAAGATTCCAGGTTGGTATGGTCGGGGAAAATATAATCGGAGGCCAAAGCGGTTTCATCCGGGAAGGATGAGAAAGAAATGACCAGCGGAACGTTTTCCAAAGCCTGGGCAAATTCCAATGATTTGGGTAATTCGAACAGCGGGTTGACTGTATGGATAAAGATGGCTTCTACATCCCCGGCTTGCATGTCAGCGATCAATTGTTTTACTTCTGCCAGGGTGGCCGTGGGCCGAAGCTGCTCGGCCATGGCAGGAGGCGGGCTGAAGAATACGCCGCCCGGCTGACCGAGATTATTGGCGAGGATATCCAGATTGAGAATCGCTTTGGCGTTCTCTAAACCATCGGCTTGACCGAGCGCCCAACTGCCGGGAATGGCAAGCGGGTGTGAAGCACTGAGGAAAAGATCGGCCATTTCTTGAAGCTTTTCTATAGTTACGCCAGCTTTCATTGCTTCCGCTTCGGCATCTATTTGGCTGTATGCCTCGGGCAAAGTGCCTTGACCCTGGGCGATGAGATAGCCGAGGGCGAGGGCGGCGTGTGCTTCTGTGCCGGGAATGATCGGGATCCAATGGTCTGCTACGGCGGCAGTTTGGGACATACGAGATTCAAACTGCACCAGGGTGCCGCGCCTGCCGTTTTGGCCTTTGCGCATCTGGCTGTATTGGCGGGTAAAGGCAACCGGGGAAAGCCAGGTCTCTAAGAAATTGGCACCAAATGAGAATATGACATCGGCGTTTCCCAGATCAAAATGCAGTAGATCGGCTTGGCCAAACAGCGCTTCGGCGGCTTGTTTGAGGGTGGCGCGGGCTTCAAACATACTGAGCGCGCCAAATTTTACCGGGGCAGGTGCCCCAAGGGCAGTAGTCAGATCGTTGGTGAGGTCGTAGAGGTGATCGGGCGTTTCTCCTAATAAAAATCTGATTTTATCGGGGGATGTGTTTTCGAGCGCGTCTGCGACCTGGCTGATGGCGGTTTCCCAGGTAAGTTCGTCCGTATTAAGTTCGGAAGCCCGGTCTTGTTTGATGGGGAACTGTACCCGGTCTGGATTGTACAGACCGTGAAGGGTAGCCTGTCCGCGGGCACAAGTTTTGCCTTGATTGACGGGGTGATGCGGGCTGCCTTCTGCTTTGATGGCACGCCCTTGAATGGTGCGGATGACCAAACCACAAGCCGCGGCACATTCCATACAGGTTGTGGCGTAGTAGGTGCTTTCACCGTTGTAGGTGTATTCGGGCATGTTGGTGTACGGTTCGCGAACGACGTAGCGGGAGGCAGGGCCGCAGCCGGTGAGGGCGGCGGTGGTAAGTGCTCCTGCACCGGCCACTTTTAGAAAATCTCGGCGAGAGATTTTTTTATCGGTCATAAGGTTTCCTTCCTATTAAATTTTTAAACTAATGATGACAGGTAAAACAGTCAGTGAGGCGGGTGAACATTTCTTCGTCATCCGCGGCTTTTTCCCGGTGGCAGTCCAGACACCATCCCATGTTCATCTCATTCACCTGTTCGGCTACCGTCATATCCCCTATCTCACCGTGGCAGGTTTCACAGTTCAGGCCCGCGGCAATGTGAGGGCGGTGAATAAATTGAACGAAATCGGGCATGATGGCAACCGGCACCCAGGGGATCGGCTCATCATTTTCTACGTAGGCTTTCAATTTATCTAATTCGGGGGATTCTTTAGCGATCTGTTGATGACAGCCCCAACATTTAGCCTGGGTAGGCAAACCGGCGGATTCCCCTTTCCACGCGCCGGGGTGACAGTATAAACATTGGATGCCTAAACCTACATGCCGGTTGTGGGGGAATTCGATGGGTTGTTGGGGTGCCGTTTGTGTTTTTGCGATTGCCCAACCGGTTCCCCCAATTACGGATAGGACAATAATAACAATAAATACTTTGACCAAGGGTTGTTTGATCAATTCTTGGAGCTTTTGGCCCATTCTCTTCTCCTCATCAGGAATTTTCCGAAGATTTGTATGTTATTGATGTGGCTTGAATCTTGACTGAACGATGTCTTGCTTGCTACAAAGCTCAGTGCTGTACAGAAGAATTTGATCATCTGTTTGACTATTATACTGGCTGCTATACACTAAGGAAAGCGAGAACCAATAATTAATGCTTGATTTTACTGAAACTAGATTTAGTCTTCTCTAATTAGAACAGACAATGCTCATTCCGATCAAAATGGGTATCTAGATTTTCATAATATCGAGAAGGGATTATAATGTATTTTCGGTGATTTTTGGTATAATTCATTAGATTTGTCCAAATTTATTATTTTGGACGAAAGATTTTACGACTTTAGTGAGACAAAATAATAGAGCAAGGCATAGAAAGACAATTTATTATTCTTGTTTGCTCACAATCCACCATTCCAAGGACGAGGTATGAGGCACATTCTCATCAATTTATTCTTAATCATCATTTTATCGGTGCTGGTATATATGGGGTTAGACGCAGTCGGTCTTTTGCCGGTAGGCGCCAGCGCACAAGCAGAAACCATTGATTGGCTGTTTAATATAGAATTGATCGCAATTGCTTTTCTTTTCTCATTGATTGTCGTTCCGACGGCATACAGCCTGGTTGTGTTTCGAAGAAAGAAAGGCGAAGAAGGAGAGGGGGAGCATTTCTCTGGCAATACCAAGCTGGAGATCATTTGGACTGCAATACCGTTATTGGCGGTGGTTGTATTGGCTTACATGGGCGCCTGGTCTTTGGGGGATGCGCTGCGGGTTGACCCGCAAGCGATGGTGGTAGAAGTGACCGCTTTCCAATGGGCATGGAAATTTGATTACCCTGATTATGGAATCACGACCAACGAGTTATATTTGCCGGTAGACAAGCAGGTGGAATTAAAGATGGAATCGCCGGATGTGATCCACTCTTTTTGGGTGCCAGAGTTTCGGATTAAGCAAGATGTGGTACCAGGGCAGGTGAATATACTCCGCCTTACCCCGATTGAATTAGGCGCTTATACTGTGCGGTGTTCTGAATTATGCGGGATTTCGCACTCTTATATGAATGCACCGGTTGTGGTGGTGACCGAAGAAGATTTTCAGGCCTGGGTGGAACAGAAGAAAGCTGAAATTCCAGACACGGTTGGCCCGGACGCAAACCGCGGTGAGCTAATTGTTGAGCAAAATGGTTGTTTTGCCTGCCACTCGGTAGATGGCTCGATCATTGTGGGGCCAAGCTGGTCTGGGTTATATGGGTCTGATGTGGAATTGGCAGATGGCACGGTAGTGACCGCTGACGATGCATTTTTGAAAGAATCGATTATGGATCCGAATGCGAAGATCGTGGCGGGGTATCCGGCCAATGCGATGCCTTCCTACTCGCTGAGTGATGAGGAGATCGCAGATATTATCGAATTTATAAAGACGTTACAGTAAGCTGATTGTTGGAGGCATGGATGAAGAAGTTTCTAAAGACAGGACTGATGCGCGGGCTGTTGTTCCAGGTCATCGGAACGCTGGTGGGGATTGGATTGGTGACAGGCATCCGGGCATTGATGGGGTTGGAAGTATGGGCTTGGGATCAGGTAAATTACGGATTTATGGAAGGGGCCTGGGTCCTTGGCGGGTTGTTTGGCGTGATCGGCTTTCTGTGGGGAACACACGTATTAGATGATTGGTTCTCGTGGGCGAAGGGCGAAGAAACGCCTGAACACCGGGCCGACCCGCCAGGTTGGGAGAAATATTTCAATGCCTCGATGGACCATAAAGTAATCGGCATTCAATATACCGTTACCGCCCTGATCTTGATGGGGGTGGGCGGTTTCTTTGCAGTACTTTTCCGCACAGAGCTGGCCGAATCGGGGTTGCAGTTCTTATCGCCGCAAATGTACAATACCCTGATGAGTTTGCATGGGATCATCATGATCGTTTCGATCTTATTGGGGATTGCGGGCATGATGAACTACCTTGTGCCGCTGATGATCGGTGCGGAAGATATGGCCTTTCCACGATTGAACGCTTTTTCGTTTTGGGTGGCACCCCCGGCAGCGATCTTGCTGTTGAGCAGTCTGGCTTTGGGCGGTTTTGATACCGGTTGGACGGGATACCCACCCTTATCGGCCAGAGCGCCTTTAGGGATGCAGATGTTCTTCCTGGGAGTGTTTGTCGCCGGTTGGTCGTCGATCTTGGGTGCGCTGAACTTATTGGTAACCGTTTTACGGCTGCGGGCAAAAGGGATGACTGCCTTCCGCTTGCCGATCTTTGTATGGGCAGCAGTGGCAACCTCTTTGATCTCGCTGACGGCGACCCAGTTGATCGGTCTTTCCTTCCAGCTGGTGATGTTCCAGCGGTTGTTTGGGATGGGGTTCTTTGACCCGGCTAATGGCGGGAATCCGATCCTCTTCCAGCACCTTTTCTGGTTCTATTCGCATCCGGCGGTGTATGTGTTCATCTTGCCGGGGTTGGGAATCATCTCGGAATTGCTGCCGGTCTTTGTGCGCAAACCGTTGTTTGGCTACAAATGGGTAGCCATGTCCTCGTTGGGGATTGCTTTGGTCGGCTTCCTGGTATGGGCGCACCACATGTTTGCCTCCGGGATGAACGAGTACCTGCGGGTGCCGTTTATGTACAGTACATTATTGGTGGCGGTGCCAACGGGGGTGAAGTTCTTCTCCTGGGTGGCAACGTTGTGGAAGGGGAAGATCGAGACGCCAACGCCAATGTTGTTTGTCTTGGGGGGGATGATCACCTTCCTGATCGGTGGTCTGACCGGACCGCCTGCCGGGACGGTGTCGGTAGACTTACATTTGCATGATACCTACTTTATTGTGGGACACTTCCACGACACCATGTTCGGCGGTTATATATTCCCGTTCTTTGCCGCACTTTATTACTGGTATCCGAAATTGACCGGGCGAAAAATGAACGAGAAATTGGGTAAGCTGCATTTCTGGCTGATGACGCCTTCCTTCATAGTGTTGACCTTGCTGATGATGCGGGTAGGACTGTTGGGGATGCGCCGTAGAATTGCAGATTATGACCCGGCACTTGGTTTTGACCCGGCGCATCTGGTGATGACAATCACGGCTTACCTGATCTTTATTTCGGTATTGATCTTTGTATACAACGCGTTTGTGAGCGCGAAGAAGGGCGAAATTGCTACCGGCAATGTGTGGCGATCACGTTCGCCTGAATGGCTGGCACCCTCTCCGATGCCGGTACACAATTACGATAAACCCCTGGAGGTTGTGGGCGAACCCTATGATTACAGCTTGCCAGGATCAACCTATGTCAAGTTCATAGAGGAATAAGGGACGAATGATGGAACATACAGACAAGAAAGCTGATTTTCAACTTGGCGTAAGTATCTTTGTTTTACTCGCATTTTTCACGGTTGCCGAATACCTGATTGCGACTAATTTCAACTCCACCTTTTTGCTGATCGTGATTGCACTGGCAAAAGCAGGTTTGGTGCTGTATTACTACATGCACATTCGGAAACTGCTGGTGAATGACTTGGATGCAGACCGCAAAAGCCTGGCTTATAAGACGGCATCGAACCGGTTAGGGTTATGGCTTTTTCTGCTCTCGGACTCCTTTGTGTTCAGCGGGCTGCTGGTGATCCGGTTTGGGCTGTTGGGGCTTTCCCACCCAGATTTGAATCAGTTATTGGGTTTAGGAATCACTTCGATGCTGCTGGTGTCCTCGTTCTTTATGAACCGGGCTGAGATGGCGATTGCGCATGGAGATAAAAAGACCTTTATTTACAGTTTGATTATCACGATTGCGCTGGGCGTTTTGTTCCTGGCCGGGGTGATCGGGGTGGAATGGCAAGAGGCGCACTTTGGGCCTGCTGATGGACCGCAAGGTGCAGTGTTTTATGTGATGACGGGGTTCCACGCTTTCCACGTGTTCACCGGGGTGATCTTTTTGGCAATCGTGCTGCGGAATGGCCTCAAGAACCTCTATTCTGCCGAAAAGCATTGGGCAGTGGAGGCTTCGGCAGTATATTGGCACTTCATCGATGTAGTGTGGATCATCTTTTATCCGGTACTTTACTTGCTGGGGGACGTATTTTAGACCAATTGGGCAGAGGAATATTTATTCCTCTGCCTCTTTTTTAGAATCGAGGTTTGGGGATGAATAAGCGAATAATTGGGATCGGTTTGGCAGCGGCTTTACTTATGATAGGGTTAGCAGCCATATTGAGCCTGAACAACAGCTACGAATTTAACGGCGGGTTGATCGATCCGCCCATGGAAGCCGCACAAATCCAACTACCAGATTCAAACGGGGAAATGTTTACACTTTCTGACCATAGAGGGGAAATTGTTCTCCTCTTTTTTGGGTATACCTCCTGCCCGGATGTTTGCCCTTCTTCACTCTCGGATATGAAACGAGTGATGAATGAGCTGGGCGAAGATGCAGAATATGTGCAGGTAGTGTTTGTGACGGTAGACCCGCAACGCGACACGGTTGAGAAAATGCACGATTACCTGTCTTTGTTCAACCCAGACTTTTTAGGGTTGACCACGGATGAAGAAGAAATGCAGAAAGTTTGGGACGCGTACGGGGTTTACCGAGAAATTGATACTAGCAGTAAGACTGATGCCGGTTATCTGGTCAATCATTCATCAAGGATTTATCTGATCGACCGGGAAGGATTGATGCGTTTGACTTATCCTTTTGGGACACCAACAGATGAAATTGCAGAAGATATTCAATACTTATTAAAAAATTAGGGATTGGGGAAGAAAATGAAAAAACAACACTTATTTATACTTTTTATTATGGGGATGATCTTGCTTTTGACTGCGTGTAGCCAAGGAGGTGCTTTGTCTGTGCGGGATGCATGGGCACGGCCGGGGATTGATGGCGGCAACAGCGCGATTTTCTTTACGATTGAAAACAATACCGGCAGTGATGAAAAATTACTTTCAGCCAGCAGCGATGTGGCCGCTTCGGTTGAACTGCATAAAACCACGATGGAAGATGGGGTCATGAAAATGACCCCGCAAGAATTTGTGGCTATCCCTGCCGGAGAAGATGTGATTTTTCAACCGGGTGACCTGCATGTGATGTTGATTGACCTGCAAGGCGACCTGGCAGTGGGGGATGATTTCAGCGTGGTATTAACCTTTGAAAATGCCGGCGAGATCAGTTTTAACGTGACGGTCCAGGAGCCGTAAATTAGGAGTACTATGTCTTACCCCATGCGCATTGCCCAAAGAATAGTGATCAGTTTACTGCTGGGGTTATTTGTTGGTTTTGTGATCAGTGAGGTTTCCTTCCAAATTTTGAAGGAGTCCAACCGAGCGCCGGAGACAGTAGAACTGGTCATCCCGGAAGGTACTGCAGAACAGATCGCCAAAGGGCAGCCTGCTGCGGATATACCCAGCGAGATGACCTTTGTGGTGGGTGATATTTTGCTGGTGACCAACAAGGATACGACCGATCATCAGCTTGGCCCGCTGTGGATTCCGGCCGGTTCTTCGGCCAGTTTGAACCTTGATGAGAACGAAAACTATATTTTTGCGTGTTCTTTCCAGACGTCCAATTTCTTTGGGTTAGATGTGCGTGAAGCGGTGACTTTAGGGACAAAAATCGGTGGGATCATATTTGCCGGGGTTCCCTTAGGTGCGATCCTGGCTTTGTACAGCTTTATTTCCTGGCCGGTGAAGAAAGAAAACCCAGAATGAACCTATTACGACCTTTATTTACAAAACGATGGATACTGACCACGATCCTGGCTTTGTTGGGCGCGGCTTTGTGTGTGCGCTTGGGTATCTGGCAGCTCGACCGGCTTGAACAGCGGCGGGCATTCAATGCTCATGTGGAAGCCATGTGGTCTGCGGAAGTAGTCGAGTTACCCCAAGATGACGATCTTGACCTGGAAAACATGGCATACCGCGCTGTGATTGCTGAAGGCCAATTTGATTATGAGAATCAAGTCGGTTTGCGTAACCAATATTGGGATAACAAATACGGCTACCATTTGATCACACCGCTGGTGTTGGAGGATGGGACAGCCATCCTGGTTGACCGGGGATGGATCCCGGCAGAGGGGAATGATACCCGCGAAAATTGGAGTGCGTATGATGAGGCGAAGGACGAAGTTGTCGTGCAAGGTGTGCTGAGGGCAGGCCAGGACGAACCTGATTTTGGCGGTCGGCCCGACCCGACCCTGGCACCTTCGCAAAGTGGCTTAGACTTGTGGAACAATGTCAATATCCAGCGGATCGAAGAACAACTGCCGTATACATTGTTGAATGCTTATATTCAGCTGGATGTAGATGCCCAGGATGTGACTCCGCCCATCCCGTATCAGCCAGAATTGGAATTGAGCGAAGGCCCACATGCCGGGTACGCCGGGCAGTGGTTTATCTTTGCGAGCCTGTTATTTTTTGGTTACCCATTTTTTGTCAAATACCGGGAGAAACGCGTTGACTAAATCCTTTTTTAAGAAATATGCCTGGTTCCTGACCGGCTATAACGTGATGGTTATCTTGTGGGGGGCGGTGGTGCGGGCAACCGGTTCCGGGGCCGGATGCGGCAACCACTGGCCGCTGTGCAATGGAGAAATCCTACCGCAGCCGAAAGAAATTGATCTGGTGATCGAATTTGCGCACCGGATTACCAGTACTTTGGATGGACTGCTGGTGATCTTGCTGGTGTTTTTTGCGTACCGTTTGTACGGCAAAAAGAGCCCGGTTTTTCGCTGGGCAGTGGCGGCTTTGGTCTTTATCATCATTGAAGGACTATTAGGCCGTATGCTGGTAGTACGGGAGTGGGTAGCGGGGAATGTTTCGTTGGCGCGTGCCGGGGTTGTGGCGGTGCATTTAGCCAATACGTATATCTTATTACTCACGCTGACCATCACTGCATGGCTGGCAAACCTGAATGTGGAAATACAGTGGCGTCGGGATAAGACGGTCAATTTACTGATCACGATTGGGTTGGTATTGGGGGTGCTGTTGAGCGCTATGGGAGCAGTTACGGCTCTTGGGGATACGCTTTTTCCGAAGGATTCTATTTTATCCGGCGAAATTGATTATGTAGACCCGGTGAGCAATTTTATTGTTGAACTGCGGGTGATCCACCCGATGCTGGCGATTGCGACAAGTGGGTATTTATATTTTGTGCTCCGTTTCTTGAAGAACAGGAAGTTGGGCAGCCGGGTAGACAAACGGGCAAATTGGCTGCTGGGCGTGATTGTCACCCAGGTGCTGGCCGGCGGGTTTACGATTTTGACGCTGGCACCGATTGTGATGCAGCTGCTCCATCTTTTGCTGGCAGATGTATTTTGGATCTCGCTGGTACTTTTATCTGTTGAAGTTTTCACTACACCACGCCGAAAATCTGGGCTGGGAGAAGGTTTGGCATGAAAGAAAATAAACCAATCAAACAATTTACCAATGGGCTGTCATTTACTGCTTTTGTAATCTTTCTTGGGATCGTATTTGGCGGGTTACTGCGTACCCAGCAGTTAGCGTTTTATGCGGAGGTGATCCACCAGGGGATTGGGATCACGGTAGGTGCCTTATTGTTGGTGCTTTTATATACCGCTGTGCGCACTTACCGGAAAGAATATCCCTTGATTTGGAAGTTGCTGGGGTTTGCGCTGGGCATCTTTGTTGTACAAGCCCTCCTCGGCCAGCTGCTGCTGCGCACGATGACCGGCTTTTGGGTCACAGGGGTGCATTTCGGGCTTTCCTTGTTGGTGTTTGGCCTGACGACCGCCTCCGCAGTATATATGTATGGTTTTTCATATCTGTCTACTTATACCCCTGGCTTGAAGTTTGAGAGCAAATTCTCAAAACATGCGGTGCTGGTGGTTATGTTGATTGGCATTGTGCTGGTCAGCGGCGTGATGGTGGCCAACACCGGTACCGGCGGGGTATGCGCCGGGTGGCCGCTGTGTGAAGATGGTTTCACCCTGGGCAGCTTGATGGCATGGGTTCCGATACTTCACCGGATCATGGTGGGTCTGATCGGGGTATATGTACTGTGGTTTTTGACACAAGGTTGGCAGAAGCAGCGTACCCAGCGGGCGATTCTGACCCTGGTGACTTTGTTTGGGGTGTTCTTCTTCTCACAGGCGTTTGTGGGGGCACTGCGAGTGACCGGAACGTTTCCTTTCCATATGATGGTTCTGCACGAGGCCACAGCGGCTGCTTTGGCCGGTGTAAGTGTAATCATGTTGGTGGTGATTGGTCTGACCAAACGCACGGACGCAGAAGAAGCGCAGGATGCGGCACTACCCAAAGAAAGAAAACAGCGCTTCAAGGATTTCTTTGCTTTGAACAAGCCCATAGTAGTTTCCTTGCTGCTTTCGACCACCTTGGCAGGGATGGTGATTGGCGGTGGTAAATTTCCATCTTTGGGATTGATGCTGTGGACGATGATTGGTGGGGCATTGGCAGCGGGTGGTTCCAGTGCGGTGAACCAATATATTGATCGAGACTTAGATCAGGTGATGACACGTACCTCCAAGCGGCCAATACCGGCGGGACGCTTAACCCCGGCAGAAGGATTGGCCTATGGGATGGGGGCGCTGCTGGTCTCGTTTTATGTGATGGCTGGATTTGTGAACATGACAGCCGCTTTATTGTCCTTGACCGGAATTGTGTATTATGTGGTGTTGTACAGTTTGTTCTTGAAAAAGACGACCGTGCAGAATATTGTGATCGGCGGTGGGGCCGGGGCAATGCCCCCATTGGTAGGGTATGCGGCAGCCAGCGGCCGCCTGGATTTGACGGCAGGCTTCTTGTTTTTGATCGTGTTCTTGTGGACGCCGCCGCATTTCTGGTCTTTGGCGCTGACCCGGAAAAATGAATATGCTAAAGCCGGGGTGCCGATGATGCCGGTTGCCCGCGGGGAAGATGTCACTCGTAAACTGATTTACCAATATACGATCATTCTGGTGTTGGCTTCTCTGCTGATGTTTGCCTTGGGCTTGGTCGGATGGGTGTATTTCATCGGGGCGCTGGTATTGGGCGGATATATGATCTACTTGTCGGTGAAGGTGTGGAAGGTAGGGCGGAACAAGGTGTACTATAAAATGTACAAACATTCCAATTACTATTTATTGCTGCTGTTCGTGATTTTGGCGGTGGACGCGGTCATCTAACTTCCACTTTTTTGTATAAATAAACCCGCAAGATTTCATAAATCTTGCGGGTTTTTGTTTGATCGAACGTAGTCCGATTTTATTTAATATGTAGGCTTAGAAATATAATTTTTCAAGCTCTGATTTTAGCCCCGCATGCCCGATAGATGGATGGGTAAAGACGGGAGGGATTTCGAGATTGGAGGGGGAATGATCGCCATTTGTGAGAATGTCCTGGATGGTTTTTAGATACCCTTCGGTGGTGCGATCCCAGGTGTATTGGTCGATTACCCGCTGGATACCTGCTTGATGGAACTGCTCCCATGTTTGTGGGGAACTGACCAGGCGGAGAATGCCTTTTGCCACATCTGCGGGATCAACCGGGTCTACCAATACGCCAAATTCCTGCTCGCCCTGGCGCATACTTTCGGATGGGCCGCCATGTTTTGTAACCACGGCAGGAAGGCCGCAGCTCATTGCTTCAAGCGGAGCAAGCCCAAAAGGTTCGTGCACGGTGGTGAGGATGAATACAGATTGGTGGGCAGCACCGTAGCGATAGGCAGCGGCCAATTCTTCCTGATTGTTGAGCGGGAAGGCGAATACACAATCCTCCAGGTGGTGATCGGCAATTTCTTGGACGATCTCATCCATGACAGCTTTCTCGGCGTTAGAAAGAGAATCGTACTGGTGCAGGGGATCCTCCAGGCCGCGCACGACAATGGCTAGATTGGCTTGTTCGCGTAGTTCCGGGTTGTGGGAAAAGGCGCGTACTGTGCCGATATGATTTTTCTTTTTATCCAGCCGGCTGGAAGAAATTACCAAGGGTAAGTCTTTCCTCTCTGCGGGAAGGAAACGGTCAAGGGCTTGTTCAATGCGTTGGGTGACAAGCTGATCTGCCTTGCCATGGCTGGGTGAGAATATTGTGCGGTTGACGCCGGGCGGTGTGACGGCGAAGCGGGCATTGTCTTGGGGGTCAATCGCCCCCTGGTAAGCCTGGTGCCCGTATTGGATATAGCGTTCTTGATTGGTGGAAGTAAATATGCGGGCAGCATAATTCATGCTAAGACGTTCGGCGGCGATGCGGTACTCAAAAGCATAGCGGGCGAGCATGGCGTCTAGGTTTGCAGGCGTAATATGGAGTTTGTCCATTTTTTGCGCGCCAAGACTGTGCCCGGTAAAGGTAAATGGAGTAGCCGTTTTTTGTTTCAGGATCACGCCAGCCAAACCGCCATCGCCGTAATGGGTGGTGAAGAGCTGAGGCAAGTCTCTCTCTTGTCCGTAGAAGTCGATGATACTGTTAACCCAATCGGTACCGATATAGGGCCAGAGCTGTTCTTTTTCCAGAAAATGGTCGGGGCCGCAGGGCAGCCGGATGATGCGTAAGTTGTCTGCTTGCGGGTAGTGATCGAATTTGCCGGCGAATTCAGGCCATTGAGGGTCGATGATCTGGCGGGTAACGACGTCTACTTTGTGCCCCATGCGCGACATGGCAACGGCAACTTCTTTGACATAAACTAATTGACCTCCAAAATCAGGGTGTTCGGTCCAGTAGCTGTCTTGGGGGTCAAAGTTTCCTTGTGGATTAAGGAAGGCGATATGCATTTGTACTCCTAAGTGAATAAAAACCAGTTTATCTGATAAGGAGCAATAGAGAGTTCTAGAATATGGTTTTGAAGTGCGGAGGGTTCTCCTGTGAGCAAATCAACTGGGGAATCGGTAAATTGGGAGGGAATTTCAACCTGGATGGGGTGTCTTTTGCCAGAAAGATTGTGGATGGCTAATACAGCTGAATGGGCGTCTTTGCGCCAATAAGCAGCGATAGAAAGATTCTCATCAAGCAGCTCTGCCCACTCAAATTTCCCGGAAACCAACACGGGGGTATCTTTCCTGATCTGGATGAGCTTTTTGATGTAGTTGAACAGTGAATCGGGGTCGGCGACCTGGTCTTCGGCGTTCACTTTTCTTGGGTTGAAATTGGGTGAATTGATAACGGGCGAATATAATTGCTCTTGCGGTGCGGAGGAAAAGCCCGCATTCTCTCCATCTGTCCACTGCATGGGTGTGCGAACGCCGTTGCGGTCGTGCAGCCAGATGTTGTCTCCCATTCCTATTTCGTCCCCATAATAGATGATGGGAGAACCTGGGAGGGTAAAGAGAATGGAGTTGAGCAGTTGAATCTTTCGGCGCTCGTTGTTGAGTAAAGGTGCAAGGCGGCGGCGGATGCCGAGGTTGAGGCGCATACGCGGCTCGGGGGCATACTGCTCCCACATCCAATTACGCTCGTCTACGGTGACCATTTCGAGGGTGAGTTCGTCGTGATTTCTCAGGAAGATGCACCATTGGCAGTTTTCCGGGATAGGGGGTGTTCTTTCAAGTATTTCTTCCATCGGGGAGCGGTCTGCTTTTTTGAGCGCCATGTAAATACGGGGCATGATGGGAAAATGAAAGGCCATGTGCGCTTCGTCCCCGTCTCCAAAGTAGGGGAGTACATCTTCCGGCCATTGGTTTGCTTCTACCAACATAACCCGATTGGGGTAGTGGGTATCCATAAAACTGCGGATGCCTTTCAGGTATTCATGGGTCTCCGGGAGGTTGTCGCAGTTGGTACCCTCGCGCTCATATAAATAGGGGACGGCATCTGCCCGGAAACCGTCAATTCCTAATTCCAGCCAGAATTTGACCACGTCCAGCATTTCTTCTCTCACACTGGGATTGTCGTAGTTTAGGTCGGGCTGCTGCGGGTAAAAGCGGTGCCAGTAGTATTGTTTGGTATGGCCGTCCCATGTCCAATTTGATTCCAAGGAATCATTAAAGATGACGCGCGCTAAGGGGTATTTTTTGTTCGAATCATTCCAAACGTAATAGTTGCGGTACTGGTTATCGCGGCTTTTGAGAGATTCTTGGAACCAGGGGTGTTGGTCGGAGGTATGGTTGAGCACCAGGTCGATGATGATCTTCATCCCGCGTTGATGGATTTCTTTTACCAGTGTTTTGAAGTCTTCCAGGGTGCCAAAATCGGGATGTACGCCGCGATAGTCGGCCACATCATAGCCATCGTCGATCAGTGGCGAAGGAAATGTAGGGAGAATCCAAATGCAGTCTATGCCTAAATTCTGGATATAGTCCAGCTTTTCGATCAAACCGGGGATGTCGCCATGCCCATCTTGATTGCCATCTTTGAACGCTCTAACGTAGAGTTCGTAAAAGATTGCATTTTTATACCAGAGGGTTCCTTCTGCCATGTAATTTATTCCTTGAATTTGTAATGAAGGTTTTGTTCAGGCATAGATTATAGACAATTTTCCCTAAAATGTGAATTATTGTGCGGCAGGTTGATTATGGCCTTTTTACCGAGCACCATAGTTTTGCAAGAAGCGGTAAGGGTATCGGCTGGGCGGCTGGCTGATTTGATTCAGCCGGGTCACTTCGTCCGGGCTTAGAGCAAAGTCGACTGCTTTCAAATTGTCCTGCAAGTGTGCCATGGTTCTAACCCCAATAATGACGGAGGAGACCGCTTTTTGCGCCAGCAGCCATTGGATGGCTACATGCGAGAGGTTCATGTTTTCGTGTTGAGCGGCAATCTCTGCCATCACGTCTAGAATTTCCCAATTCTTCTCGGTAGCGCGTTTATTCCAGGCCTCTTCGGCGTGGTCGGGCATGACAGCAATCCGGCCGCCAGAGGGAGAATCGGCGTCTCGCTTGTATTTACCGGTCAGGAAACCGCCGCCAAGGGGACTCCAAGGGGTGATGCCGACACCTTCTTCCAGGCAGAGGTCGGAAAATTCATCCTCAATATCGCGGGTAACCAGGTTGTACTGGTATTGCGCGGCAATAAAGCGCGCCCAGCGGTTACGGTCACTGATGGATAAGGCTTTCATTAACTGCCAGGCTTTAAAGTTGGAGACGCCAATATAGCGAACTTTGCCCTGGGTGACGAGGGTATCAAAGGCATGTAGAGATTCTTCGATAGGGGTAATTGGGTCCCAGGCATGCATGTAGAGCAAGTCGATGTGGTCAGTTTGAAGCCGCTGGAGACTGGCTTCAACACTGTTGAGGATATGATAACGGGAGAGACCGGTCTGGTTGGGATCGTCGCCCATGCTGAACCGGACTTTGGTGGCAATGACGAGCTTTTCTCTTTTCCCCCGAATGGCCTCGCCGAGAATTTGTTCGGAGACGCCATCGGCATAGACATTGGCGGTATCAATATGATTACCACCGGCATCTATAAAGGCGTGAATAATCTCTATGGCTTCTTTTTTAGGCGTTCCTCGGGTGTTTTCTTCCCCAAAGACCATTGTTCCTAAAGCCAACTCGGACACCAATAATCCGCTATTACCAAGAGGACGATACTGCATACATCTCCTTATCTACTGGTTCGAATAGACAGGAAGTCCTGTCTATTCGAACATTGAAAAATCTGATTTATCCTTTTACTGCACCTGCGGTAAGACCGGCAATAATCTTTCTCTGGAAGATCAAAACCAAGATGATGAGAGGGATGGTAACGACGACTGCCGCTGCCATGATCTCACCAAAAGGTTCCTGGTAGGCAATTTGACCGGTAAAGAGGGCAATTGCTACCGGCACAGTACGAGCCTTGACCTCAATGGTGGTAAAGGTGAGGGCAAACAGGTATTCGTTCCAGGCATTGATGAAGGCGAGCAGCCCGGTGGTGACCATTGCGGGGGCAGTGAGGGGGAGCAGGATCATATAAAAAGCCTGGAAGGGGTTAGCGCCATCCACCTGGGCGGATTGCAGGATTTCTGTTGGAAGCCCTTGGAAGAAGGCAGTCATGGTCCAGACGGTAAATGGCAGCGTGAAGATCATATACGACAGGATCATACTGGGGATGGCGGGTAGTTGCAGGGTACGGATGACTGCGTATAACCCGGTGAGGACTGCCACTTGGGGGAACATGGTCATTGAGAGAATGATGTACAGGGAAGGTTGTTTGCCTTTAAATCTTAGTTTGCCAAGCGCAAACGCTGCAAAGGCGCCAATGACCAGCGATAACGCCGTGGTTGAGACGGCCACGATGACACTGTTTTTTAGGCCGAGCAGGAATTTCTCGTTTTGGAAGACGGCCTTATAGTTTTGCAATGTGGGCGATATGCCCTGGTTTTCAGCATCGCGGGGGATGAATGTGGCGGGGGTCATCTGGAGCTGCGCTTCGGTTTTTAGGGAGGAGTTAATGGCCCAATAAAATGGGAAAAGCATATACGCGGCTATCAGAATGATCAAAAGCCAAAAGGATATGCGGCCAGCAATTGTTTGTATTTGTTTCATCATTCTGCTTCAACTCCTAATAGACGAATGTATAAGAATGCAAAGATGGTAATGATCAAAAAGATCACTACACTGGCTGCCGATGAATAACCCATTGCCTGTCCATCAATTAGTTGGTAATAGGCAAAACTTGCCATTGAATATCTTTGTTTTTGCAATACGATCTGGAACAGGTCAAAGACGCGGATTGCATCGAGGGTACGGAAGACAAGCGCTACCGCCAAGGTAGGTTGGAGGAGGGGGAGGGTGATTGAAAAGAATTTCCTGATATTATTGGCACCATCTACCTCTGCGGCTTCGTACAAATCGTGGGGAATTAATTGTAAGCCGGCAAGTAATAAGAGGCTCATGAAGGGGGTTGTTTTCCACACATCGATGGCAATCATGGCAGGAAGCTGCCATTGATCGGTGACAAGGAAAGCAGTTTGTCCGTTGCCCCAACCGAGTTTCTGGAATACCACATTGAACAGGCCTGTCCTGGTGGGGTTGAGCATCCATTCCCACATGCGGGAAGACACGGCAGTAGGGATTGCCCAGGGGACGAGCATAATGGCACGCATTAATCCGCGCCCTTTGAATTTTGAATTTAATGTGAGGGCAACCACTAATCCTAAAACTGTTTCAAACAGCACAGTAATCACGGTAAATTGGAGGGTGTCTCCGATAGATCGGATAAACTCCCGGTCGGTTGCACCTAAAACATACCTTTTCCCGAACAGATCAAACTGGTTCAACTCACGATAGCGAACGGGTTCTCTGGGGAGGATATCGATTGATTTTTCATAGACACCTTCCCCTGTATCGGGGTCAATTTGCTGGTTTCCCGTGGCGGGGTCAATGAGGGGAGGGAGTTCTTTTATTTTGACACTCAAGAGCTGCTTATAGTTTTGGAAACCGATAAAAGAAACGGATTGATTGCTGGCAAATTTTTTGTTGGTGAGACTGTTATAGAATACAGTTCCTAACGGATATATGGCAATAACAAATAGAATGATGAAGGTTGGTGCCAGCAGTAAATAAGACAGCCGTTGTTCCTGCTCTTGTAATTTACTAATTTTCTTTTTTTCTGCCATCTGATACGCTCCTGACGATGACTTTCGCCAGGTCGAGGGCATTTGCCCTCGACCTGGGAGGTATTTACCGAACAACGTTCGGCATTATCAAACTGGGGAGTATTCCCCAGTTTGATGGGTTACTACGGGTTAGTTGTTTTTACGGAGTTCCGGTTTCAAAACCGAGCAGGGATGCCATGTCGGCTTCCATACCTTCGAAGGCGGTTGCTGCATCGGTATCGCCGGTCAATACAGAGTGGACACCTTCATAGAAAATTTCGGATGTCTGGGAGTATTGAGGGGCGGTTGCGGTTGAAGGTCGGGCTACTGCATTGATGAAGACATCATACAGGCTGCCGAAGAAGGGGGAGGCTTCCAACACATCAGCATCTTCGTAAAGGCTCATGATGGTGGGGTTGAAGCTGCCCTCTACCGCACGGACTTTTTGTTCGTCGTAGGAGGCCAAGAAGAAGGCCAGGTCTGCTGCTTGTTCGGGGTGTGCGCTGTATTTGGAAACAGCTAACTGCCAACCACCCAATGTGGCGGCACCGTTGCCGGAGTCACCAGCGGGCAATGGGGATACATCGAACAGGCCTGCAATTACGCTGTCTTCAGCGTTGCCCAAGCTGTATGCATACGGCCAGTTGCGCATGAATGCGGCATTACCAGCCTGCCATACGGCACGTGAATCTTCCTCACCCATGCCGGTTACGCCATCGGGAGAAATTGTGCCTATCCAGCCAGCAGCCATATCTACGATTGCTGTGGCTTTTTCGTTGTTCACTGTGATTGTGCCATCGGGGCTAACAATTGTTCCGCCACCGTTTGAGGCTACCCATTCCAGAGCGTCACAGGTTAAACCTTCATAGGAGTTACCCTGCCATACAAAGCCCCAGAAGTCCTGGTTGCCATCGGCGCGTTCACCTTCTTGGATGGTGTTTGCCATTTCTTCAAGTTCTGCCCAGGTTGCAGGCGGTGCGGTGTAGCCATACTTTTCGAGCAAGTCAGTTCGATAGTAGAGCAATCCAGCATCGGTGAACCACGGGATACCAATCAGGGCACCATCTACGGTGTTGTTTTCAACAATCGCCGGGAAGTGATCGCCAACGATTTCTGCGGCACCGTAATCGTAAAGATCAACGAAATGTTCTGCCAAGTCACCAGGCCAAATCACGTCGATCTGGAATACATCGCCCTCAGGGGATTGTGCTTCAAATAACTGAAGGTAGGTCCCCAAGCGGTCTTCCACGAAGTCGGGTGTATCTATAACTTCGACGGTAACCTCAGGGTGCATATCCATGTAGCGCTGTGCTGCGGCTTTGGTCAATTCGAGTTCTTGTCCAACATTACCAGCAAATACGCGGAGGGTTATTTGCTCGCCGTCAGCCATATCACCACCATCATTGGTGGCTGGTGTGTTTCCACCACCACATGCGGTCAAAGCAACGATGACCAATATGCTGATGAATAGCATCATCAATTTTTTCTTCATTTGTTTCTTCTCCTTTTAGGAAGTTTGAATAAGATTCTTGTCGTGTTTATTGAGTTTGTGTCTGTGTATACCTATCACCTCCTTTCAAATCCATTTTGTCACCGTCTTTATTAGTAATTAAGGAATGAGTGATGTTTTCAGCATAATTTTCTAATTCTTCCCAGGTGGGAAATTGTGTAAGCGGACCAAAGTGACTGATCTTGATCTCTGCAATTGCCTGCCCAACAGCGGCAGCTTTGATCAGCGGTATGTTTCGTAAATATGCGCTGAGGAACCCGGCCCAATACGCGTCCCCTGCGCCGGTCACATCTTTTACTTCTAAGTTTGATGTGCCCTTGATGTGGATGATGCCGGTTTGTTGTTCTGCTAGCAGTACACCTTGTTCTCCCATGGAGATGAGAACAACAGAGGCACCCCAATTTAAGAAGAGTTCGGCATATTCCTGGGGGGTATTGCGAGGGCCAAACAACCGGGCGCAATCTTCTAAGGAAGGTTTGGTGATATCTACATATGAAAACGCTTCTTTGAGTACCGCAACCATGTCCGGTTTGTCCGGCCAAATATCGGTGTGGAAATTGGGGTCAAGGGTCACGGTGCGGTTGTTGGCTTTTGCCTGCGCCAAGGCCGAAAGAATGGTGGTGCGGGCCGGCTCTCTGGATAGAGCAAAAGCGGAAGTATGGATGATGCGGCTGTTGGCAACGGCATTCTCTAACTGATTGGAGGAGCGTAAAAAGGCATCTGCGCCGCGGTGGATGACAAAGTCGGGTGTTTGGGTTTGGCGGGTGATGATGGCTACGGTGGTTGGGGCTTCGCGCGTGGTTTGGATGAATAAGGTTTGCACCCCGCCGAGGCTGAGCTGCTGCTGACAATATTGTCCCAGGCCATCGTAGCCTACACAGGCGGCCAGGGCGGCATTGTTGCCCAGGTTTGCCATATTGATTGCCAGATTGGTTGCTTGTCCGCCAATAAACCGGCGAAAGTGACTGGTATCTGCCAAAGATGAAGATAGATCGGTAGATATCAAGTCAATGACGATCTCACCAAGAGAGATGAAATCGTAAGTAGGTCTATTGGGAATCATGGAACCGGTTCCAAACATTGTGACTTAATATTTCCTTTTTTAAATTGACCGAGTTGCATTCGGCTTCATTCATCTGGGGAAGTTACTCCACAGAAAATTAGTTATTGCGGCGGTGCTGTTGTGCCCCTATCAATCAGCTGCAATGACATTTTGATTTCTTGGACGTTGGGTTGGGGATTTTCCAAAATTGAGATTAACAACCGGGCACCTTCGTATCCTGATTCGAATAGAGGTTGTGCAATGGTGGTTAAATTGAGGTATTCCGCATCACGGATGTTGTCGTATCCGATCACGGATAGTTGATCTGGTACTTTGATGCCGCAATCTTGGGCTGCATCTAATACACCAATAGCTTGTGTATCGCTGCCGGCGAAAATTGCGGTGGGGGGATCATCGAGGTCGAGCAGTTTTCGGGTCATCCCTCTGGCTTCTATACGGCCATGTTTGTCCTCTAAATGGTATTCGGGGCGGATGGGAATCCCGGCTTCTTTGAGCGCTTTTTGGTAGCCTTCCAAACGATTTTTCATGGCAACAAATTTCAGTTTGGTGTCCAGAATATCGCTGATGAATGCAATTTTATGATGACCCAGCTCGATGAGATGTTTGGTAGCCATGTAGCCACCGTGGCAGTCATCGACATTGACCCGGTTCATGTTGGGATGTTGAATGTCGACCAACACGATGGGAATGCCGCGCTCGATAAATCTTTGGCTGTGTTCTTCTGTGAGGGGGATAGAAATGATCAACACACCATCTGACCTTGTGTAACGAATGAGGTCTTCAAAGTGGCGGTCGCGATGGTCTGGTGTTTCTGCGCTGTATAAAATTAATTGATAGCTTGAGTTGGCGATGGCATTTTGCACGCCGCGGAGACGTTCCACAAAGGAGGGATAGGTAAGGAAGGGGAGGGTAACTGCAATAGCATGGGTTCTGCCGGATGACAACTGTTGGGCGATAGGGTTAGGTGAATAGTTTAGCTCTTTGATAGCTACCAGAACACGTTCACGAGTTTCTTCTCTTACAGCTGGGCTGTTATTGAGAACTCGTGATACTGTACCAACCCCCACGTTTGCTCTTTTCGCAACATCCCGGATGGTAACCGGACCCATGAAACCTCTTCTCTTCCCTCTGAATAGCTAGTTATTACACGGATGTTAACATCATGTTATGGAACCGGTTCCATGGTATCATGAATTTATCCGGTTTGTCAAGTAAGAAGATAAATTAGAGAGATTTGGGAATTAATCAGTCCTTCTCTTTCTTACGAGAAAGATGATTTTGCAAGAAATGGGGAATTTAGGGAGACAAGTTGGCTTGTTCCATTCGTATTTGTTGATATAGTTAAAGTATGAAAGCATATAATGGTTATGAGGAGTTAGCACACACAGCGGATTGGGCGTTACGAGTGTGGGCGGAGAATTTGGAAGGGTTGTTAGCCACTGCGGCGAAAGGGATGCACGCGTTGGCTGCCGTGAAAATGAAGGCTGAGAACGATTTTGTCCATCGGTTTTCTTTGCCGATCCACGACCGGGAAAATCTATTGGTGGATTTTTTGAGTGAGATTGTGTATATATGGGATACCAAGCATTATGGGATCCATACATATGAGTTACTTAAGGAAGGGGAGGTTTTGAAAGTAACATTAACCGGTGCGGAGATAATTGACATAAAAAAAGAAATAAAAGCGGTCACTTATTACGACCTAAAGATAATGGACACCATAGAGGGATTGGAAGCGGTGGTTGTTTTTGATGTTTAATGTAAAGGAGAGAAAATGAAACTCCATGATTTGATCAAGATCAGTGATTATGAGTGGGAAATACCGAAAAGTTACCGGAAAGATATGCAGGTACCGGTGCGATTGTTCGCCACCCGGAAACTGCTTGAAGAAATTGCAGACGACCGTTCTTTGGAGCAGGCGGTAAATTCCGCCACACTCCCCGGGCTGGTCGGGCATGTGTTGGTGATGCCCGATATGCATCAGGGGTACGGCTTCCCGATAGGGGGCGTAGCCGCGACGCGTTATCCCACAGGGGTGATTTCCCCTGGAGGGATTGGCTATGATATTAACTGCGGGGTGAGGTTGTTGGGATCGGCGATCCTGTATGAAGAAGCCAAACCGTGGCTGCAAGACCTGGCCAGCGCGTTGAACTACCACTGCCCAAGCGGTGTGGGGGTAGACGGTCACTTATCGTTAAGTATGAAAGAGCTAGACCAGGTATGCATAGAGGGAAGTGGATGGGCACTTAAAAAGGGGATGGCAGATGAGATGGATTTGCGGCGGACGGAAGAGGGCGGCAGAATAGATGGGGCAGATCCACGGGACGTGAGTAAACGGGCAAAAGACCGGGGAAAATCGCAGGTGGGCACCCTGGGGGCCGGGAACCATTTCATTGAAGTAGATATTGTGGATGAGATATACGATCTGGAAGCCGCCAACGTGATGGGACTGTGGGAAGGCGCATTGGCCGTGCAAATCCACTGCGGTTCCAGAGGTTTTGGGCACCAGATATGTACGGATTATGTGCGAGATTTCCAGGGAGCGGTGCAGCGTTATGGGATTAAATTGCCAGACCGCGAATTGGTTTGCGCGCCGCTGGATTCGCCAGAGGGAGAAGCTTATCTTTCTGCAATGCGCTGCGCGGCGAATTATGCTTTTACCAACCGGCAAATCTTATCCCACTACGCGCGGCGGGCATTCGAACAAGTGTTGGCTGGTAAGGTGGAGGATTGGTATCTGCATCAAGTATATGATATTGCTCATAACATGGGGAAAATAGAGACACATACGATTGACGGCGAAGAAATGGAAGTATGTGTACACCGGAAAGGGGCGACCAGGGCATTTGGGCCGGGATATGAAGGACTGCCCCCGGAATACCAGAAGATTGGACAACCGGTACTTGTGCCTGGAAGCATGGGAACTTCTTCCTGGGTGCTGACAGGGACACAGGGAAGTATGGAACGCTCGTTTGGTTCGACCTGCCATGGGGCGGGGCGCGTAATGAGCCGGCGGCAGGCAAAGAAATCTGTGCGGGGTAGCGCCTTGCAGAATGAATTAGAGAAAAAGGGGATTTATATCCAGGCAGGTTCTTTGGCCGGTTTGGCCGAAGAGGCACCACAAGCTTATAAAGATGTTGATATGGTAGTAAATACGGTGTCCGGTGCAGGAATTGCGAAGAAAGTTGCACGGCTGCGCCCGGTAGTGGTGGTGAAGGGCTGACGAGGGAACAAAATGTTTATGCGTTACGTTATAAAGGTAGAACAAATTAAAAATATAAGGAGAAAAAATGAAAAAAATATTGATGCTTCTCATCGTGGCTTTGGTGCCTGTTTTCGTCTTTACCGCATGTTCGGGGGAAGAACTTCCAATGAATGACAACGATACGGTTTCTTCCGATGATATGCCGAATAATCCGCAGCCAGAAGAACCTGGCTTGCCGCAAGGTAGCGGCGGGAATGCGAATTTATCCCGCGGAAACGCGTTCGTAAAGGAGTCTCAATTGATGATCATGGAAAGTTTTCCCGTGCAGGTAGCGTTAGAAATTAGCGGCGATTTACCAACCCCATGCAACCAGTTGACTGTAGATGTGGCTGATGCGAATGAAGATAATGAAATTCATGTGGATGTATATTCACTTATAGATCCTGCAATGACCTGTATGGCCGTGATCGAACCTTTTGAGACGCAGGTGACGATCCCGACTGAAGGATTGGCCGATGGTACATACCAGGTATTTGTGAATGGCGAGTTAGTGGGAGAATTTTCTTACCCTGGATAAACCAAATTTTTTAACCAAGATAATGGAAATCCTGATGAGCAATCGCTTATCGGGATTTTTTTATTTGATCGAACAAAGTTCGATTTAGAAATATGAGTGGCATAAGCCACTTATATTTAGTGTCAATGACTGTATGAGATTCGCTAACCAGCAATCAGTTGGAGTCTGGCATTGACCAATTTGACCAGGTCTTTAGGGGCAATTTCAATATTCAATCCGCGCTGCCCACCAGAAACAAAGATATGGGCATAGCTGAGAGCGGATTGATCCACAAAAATCTGAAACCCTTTGTTAACCAACGCTAAAGGGGAGATGCCGCCTGTCTGCAACCCGGTGAGCTGCTCGGCCTGGGCGTGGGTGGCAAGAGAAACTTTCTTTTCGCCAGCAGCTTTTGCAAGCAGTTTTAGGTTAAGTTCCTGGTCGCCAGGCACCACGCCAAGCAGCGGTTTGCCGGGGCCGGTGCGCACGGCGACAATAGATTTAAACACCTGTGCGGGAGGCACGTTGAGCAGTTGGGCTGCATCTACAGCACCGAGTTTTTCTTCGGGTAAGGCGTGCGGTGTGTAGGGAATTTTCTTGGCATCTAAAAGACGGGTCACATTGTTGACGATGGTCATGCGAGCTTCCTTATCGGCAGTATGAGGGTGAACTTTGCGCCGCCTTCGGGGTTGTTGGCTGCGGTGAGGGTGCCCTGGTGCGCTTCGGCTAACTGCCTGGCGATGGTGAGGCCTAACCCGGTGCCGCCTTTATCTCTGGCTCTGGATTGGTCGGCCCGATAGAAACGCTCAAATATTTGGGGTAAAGCATCCTCTGCAATGCCTTCTCCGGTGTCTTTGATGGTGACGGTGACTGAATTGGAACCACAATCGACGAGAATAGCGACTTCGCCACTTGGAGGCGTGTGACGGCGGGCATTTTGCAGCAGGTTGTGGATGATTTGGGTAATACGCCTCTGATCGATCAATAAATCGGGGCAAATGCCATTGTTTGAGTATCGAAATTGAATGGATGCACTATCAAACTGGGGTTTGATGTTTTCGTAGATGTTGGTGAGCAAGTTGTGAATATTGATCGGTTGGAGATCGAGGGTGAGCATTTCTGAATCTGCGAGGGCTAAGGTGCGTAAATCTTCAACCAGTTGGGTAAGCAGGTGGTTTTGCTGGATAATCGGTTCCAGGTTTTCAAGGTTGAGAGGATAAACCCCATCTTGTAGGGCTTCTAAGTTGGCACGCTGAATGGAAAGAGGGGTGCGCAGTTCGTGGGCTATGTCGGCGGTCATTGCCTGACGGCTTTCCTGCGCCTGTTGGAGGGTGGAGGCCATATGGTTGAAGGTGTTGGAAAGCTGGCTCAGTTCATCAGTGCCATTGACTGGCACACGCTGGCTAAAATCACCTTGCCCCAATTTTTGGGCTGCTACCGATAATTGGCGGACGGGTTTGATCAAGAAATAGCCTAAAAACAAGGCAATGATGATTGCTACGGTTGCGGAAATGATAGCCGTTGGGGCGAGGGCTTCGCTCAATGCTTTGGAGAGATTTTCGCTGACCACATCGGTGAGGTCTACTACGGTTGTATCGGGGACGAGGTATCCGACGGTTTGGTTATTTGCGGTGATGGGAATGGCATTGGTGAGCGATTCGAGGGGTAAGTTGGCGGGTAGCTCCAGGTTTTGGGTGAAAATGACCTGCCCGTCCGCGTCTACCAGGGTGAAATCGCCGACCATGCCTATGCCGGGGCTGCTTCCCATTCCGTAATGGCCGCCGCCCATACCCATACCTTGACCGCTTCCCTGCCCACTGCCTTGTCCGCCTCCCTGCCCATTACTCTGGCTTCCATTTTGAGATTGGGGTTCTCCGGGGGATGGGAGGTCGCTTTCCATGACCCCATTCCAGGATCCATTTTCTTCATAGTACTCAGAGAGTTGGTTTACCACCCGGTCTGCACCTACAAAACCACCGGATTGGGCAAAGGTGGTGATGGTGGACTCGGTGTTGGTTTGGATGGAATAGCTAAAGATGGCGATGGTTACCGTGATGATGAGCGCAAAGGCAAGTAGAAATCTGATCCGCATAGCTGCTAATCTTTTTTGAAGCGGTAACCAACACCAAAGACAGTTTCAATGTATTTGGGATTTTTGGTATCTTGTTCCAGTTTCCCCCGCAGGTTTTTAATGTGAGCATCTACGGTGCGTTCATACCCTTCATATACTTCTCCTTCCTGGGTGGCCTCCAATAGTTGGAGGCGTGAAAACACACGGCCGGGTTGAGCGGCAAGTGTGGAGAGGATAGCGAATTCGGTGGGGGTGAGGTCCACTGCATCCCCTGCCCGATTGACGCTGTACGAGTCAATATCAATTTCCAGGTCGGCAATGCGAATGACTTTAGAGGTGTTTTGAGAGGTTTGAACGCGGCGCAAAACGGTGCGCACTCGGGCAACAACTTCCCTGGGCGAGTAGGGTTTGGTGACATAGTCGTCTGCTCCTAATTCCAGGCCGATGAGTTTGTCGGTTTCTTCTACGCGGGCAGTGACCATGATGATGGGCGTATCGTCCTGGCGGCGGATGGTGCGGGCGACATCTAAACCATCCATCCCGGGTAAATTGAGGTCTAAAATGACCAGGTCGGGTTGGGTAGATTTCCAGGTTTCAAGGCCTGAATCACCACGATAGGCTGAAAGTACTTCAAATCCGGCTTTTTCAAGGTATGAGCGAAGCACTTTTACCAGTTCGGCTTCATCTTCAATAATTAGTATTTTCGTCATTGTTAAAATTATAGCCTAGAAATATAAATCGTATTTAGTCTAAGTAGATACCTGATTGCATCATCCTGCGATTAAGTTTTGAGTTTGACCCAACCCCCTGGCCCCAGCCATAGGGTTACGGATTGAATAGGGTTCATTGTCTTTTAAATTATTTTTTAAGTTACTATTTAGATTATTGAACTGAATAGCGACGATAAAAGGAAACAGGCGGTAGAAGTTCTCTACCGCCTGTGGTTGGTGATTACAACCTTAGTTATCTAACGTGTTCTGGTAGATGCAGCTGCCGCCGCCGATTCCTCTACCACCACCGCCACCTTGTCCGTAACCCTGACCACCATTTCCGCGTCCTCCACCCATGCCGGGCATAGATTGGAAGTGATCGTTGAACAGATCGAATTGATCTTGGGTGATTGCATTGTCTGAGAGGGCAAGCTGTAAGGACTGCAAGCGGGCTGCCAAACGAATTTCAATCAGGGTCGGGTAGTCAAATCCAAGGTCGAGACCGATTTGGAAGTAGGTACTGCCAGCATCTCGGAGTGCGATGTATTCTTCGGGGGAGATTCCGAGGCCATCTGCTAATGCGATCATCATGTAATCGTGGAGTGTGCCGCCAAGGATACCGGTTCCAGTTCCACCACCGCCGTTTCCGGGGTTATAGGGGGTTTCGCCTTGAGCGAATACGGTGCCAACACTGAGGAGGGCTACCAAACTGGCAATTGCTATTACTAATGTCAATTTTTTCATCTTTTACCTCTTTTTTTATTGAACGATGTTCATTTGATTCAAAATGAGGGGATTTCCTCAGTTTGATTTTCTTGAATGGAAATACGTTGTTTTTGTTATCTGCCTTAATATTAATGGGGAGTTGTGAAGAAGTTGTGAAGATGGTATGTGGGTTGTGTGAAATGATGGTATGAAAAAGCCCTCTAATTTTAGAGGGCTTGGTTTAACTCGATAGGGTTCGGATAAATCAAAATGAGGATTAAGATTCTTCCGTCCCGGCCATGATCTTGATACGTTCCCAAGGTTTGAGGCTTTCATCCTCCGAAAGGATGGTGCGAAGTTCATAAATCTGGTCGCGGAGCATGGCTGCTTTTTCAAATTCGAGCGCTTTGGCAGCATCGCGCATACGATCCTCTAAATCTGCGATCATCCTTTTTAGTTCAGAGGTGGGCATGGTCTCTGCTTTGCCGACCTGATAAGGAGCGGGCGTCTCGGCAACAGCCGGCATGCTGACCTGATCGGTAATGTCTCGAATTGCTTTGATGATGCTGAGCGGTTCGATACCATGTTCGGTGTTGTAGGCAACTTGCTTTTCGCGGCGGCGGTCTGTTTCATCAATGGCAGCCTGCATGGCGTCTGTGATGACATCGGCGTACATGATGACCCGCCCGCTTACATGACGGGCTGCCCGACCAATGGTCTGGATGAGGGCTGTTTGTGAACGCAGGAAACCTTGTTTATCTGCATCAAGGATAGCGACCAGGGAGACTTCGGGCAAGTCTAAACCTTCACGCAGCAGGTTGATCCCGACGATGACATCAAAAACACCGAGGCGTAAATCTCGGAGGATGCCGACGCGTTCGAGGGTGTCGACCTCGGAGTGGAGATAGTGCACTTTTACGCCCATTTCCAGCAGGTAATCTGCCAGGTCTTCCGCCATACGTTTGGTCAAGGTAGTTACCAAAATGCGCTGCCCTATCTCGGTACGCTTTTTGATTTCACCCATCAGGTCATCAATTTGTCCTTCAATCGGCCTGATCTCAATTTGAGGATCGACCAATCCGGTGGGGCGAATGACCTGATCGACCACCTGATCGGCGTGTTCCATTTCGTAGGGGCCGGGGGTGGCGGAGGTGTAGATGACGGTGTTCATAAATTCTTCAAACTCATCAAACTTGAGCGGGCGGTTATCCAGTGCGGAAGGAAGCCGGAAGCCGTATTCCACCAGGGTTTGTTTACGTGATTGGTCACCGTTGTACATGCCGCGAATCTGCGGGATGGTCATATGAGACTCATCAATAAAGAGTAAGTAATTGGGCGGGAAGTAGTCGAGCAGCGACCAAGGATGGGTGCCTGCCGGACGCTGGTCGAGATGGCGGGAGTAGTTTTCCACGCCGGAGCACGAACCGGTTTCTTTGAGCATTTCGAGGTCGTAACGGGTGCGCTGTTCAATGCGCTGCGCTTCCAAGAGCATTTGATTTTCCTTGAAATAGGCTAACCGTTCATCTAATTCGCTTTGGATGGTGTGTAACGCAGCCTGGAGTTTGTCTTCTTCGGTAATGAAGTGTTTGGCAGGGAAGATAGAGACGGATTCCATTTCTTCTTTGATCTCGCCGGTCAGCATGTTCATTTCGACAATGCGTTCGACTTCGTCGCCAAAGAAGGTGATGCGATAGCCTACCTGGTTCTGATATGCGGGAACCAGGTCAAGCGTATCGCCGCGAACGCGGAATGCTCCCGGTGAAAGGTCAATATCGTTGCGCGTGTAATGGATCTCGACCAGGCGGCGAAGCAAAAAGTTGCGGCGGATGGCTTGCCCCGTTTTGAGGTTGATGACCACTTTGCCGTAGGCTTCCGGGTTACCCAAACCGTAGATACACGACACAGAGGCGACAATGATGACATCTTTGCGGGAGAGCAGCGAAGTGGTGGCAGCCAACCGCAGGCGTTCAATTTCTTCGTTAATGTCGGTTTCTTTTTCAATGTATAAATCCCGGCGAGGGACGTATGCTTCTGGTTGGTAGTAATCGTAATATGAGGTGAAGTATTCGACTGCGTTGTTGGGGAAGAATTCTTTAAATTCAGAATACAGCTGGGCAACCAGCGTTTTGTTGTGGGCAATAATCAGGGCCGGGCGCTGCAGGGTCTGGATGATGTTTGCCATGGTAAAGGTCTTGCCGGTACCTGTTGCTCCAAGGAGTACCTGGTGTTGATACCCATTTTCGACACCACCGACCAATTTGCGGATGGCTTCAGGCTGATCACCAGTTGGTTGAAACGGTGATTGGAGTTCAAATGTTTTCATATGAGGAACCCTTTTTTGAAAAAAATTGTGACTGAGGGATTAAATGCGGCAGCAGATGCTCAATTATAGAACAAATGTATGAAAAAGTGAAGCTTGTCAGTTTAAGTTTTGGGTTAAATCTTTGTTAAGAAACATAGATGGGGTTGCTGAAAATCCATCCTCTCCGTTTGCCTTTATAGCGGATATAGGCCTCTACGCGGTAGACACCCGGTTGTTCCACTGTGTGGATGATGGTGCCTCTCTTTTGGGAGGTGCGGATGATTTCGCCGTTGCGCAGCAGGTGACATTCGGCGGCATCTGGAAGTTTGATCTGGAGGGTGATGCTTTCGTTAAAATTGATCGAATCTCCCATAATATAGGTTTTATCGGCTTGATGGGCGGTAAAACGGAAGCCCTCTGTGGGGGCGGGGAGATCGTACCCGATGAAGGCATGCCCTTGCGCAAGAGCACTGTAAATCATCTTTTTGTCGGTTGAGACGCTGCCAGTCAGCGGTTCAGGGATGAACAAGTGGGTGTTTACGGCGCGGTAATGATTTTCATAGGGGAAAAGCTTTTTCTTGAATGGACCTAATGAAGACGGCAGTTGATGGGCATCTGATCCGCCGACTGCAACTACTTTGCGGCCTTCTGCGTGCAGGGAATCCCACTTTTTAATCGTGTCTGGGAAGGGGCCGTGGGCGACTTTCTCAAAATTAAAGGCGTATTTAATGGCGGAGGGGTAATCTTTGAGCAGGGATTTGAATTCGGTCATGGCGTTCCATAATTCAATCCCGGTAAAATCTTGAATATCCCAGCTAACCCAGGAAAGGTCATCTTGATGGAACTTAGGCGCTTCGGGGTCAATGGGGTGGGCAAGGAAGGTGAGCGCGCCTGCCTGGGTGGCCTGGTCAATCAGATTTTGCGGGTCGGGGGCATATACGGCTAATTCTCGATCTGCGCCAAAGATGAGCATGTGGTTTTTCTGCGGCACCCGGGCCTGGTCATGTACTTCTTCACCGATCAATACAAGGACCTGTTTATCCCCATTTTGGAAGTAGCCCTCAATGCCCTGTACCCAAATATTATGGTCGGTGACGATGATGGCGTCCAAGCCGGCTCGCATGGCGGCATTGGCCAGTTCGTCGTGTGTGCCGTCCCCGTCTGAGTAAATTGTATGCATGTGGAGGTTGATTTTGATTTCGTTCATGATAAATCCATTGGAATGTAGTTTGACAAATGACTCAGAAAAAAGGTATAATCCGCCTGCTCGATGAAAAATTAAAGGAGAATTGTGGATGGAAACCTTTCTTGATATAGCATTGATTATAACGTCAATTGCACTGATCGTCAGTGTGATTTTACAAAGTAAAGGGGGCGGTTTGGGAGGTTTGGTAGGCAGTGATACAAGCGGTGTGTTTTCCGCACGCCGCGGGATTGAGAAGACCCTGTTCAATATGACAATTGTATTGAGTGTGATCTTCTTTCTTTTGGCGATCGTTACGGTTGCAATCACTGGCTGAAAAAGCCCAAAACCTAATTTTAGAGGAGAAAAAGGGTTGCTCAAAGGTGATGACCTGAGAGCAGCCTTTTGCTATTTGAAAACTAGATCAAGCGCGGTAAGATTGGACTATGAAAAAGTTTCGATGGCAGATCATAATTGCAGTTCTTGCTCTGGCAGCAGTGGCTTTATTGCTGCTTGAACAATCTCAAGTTGGTGACACAATCACGCAACTTATTGAGCCAGCGACAGGTGGGGTATATGTTGAGGGAGTAGTCGGAGAACCGATCCGGTTTAATCCTCTCCTAGATAAATATAACCAACCCGATCAGGATATTGATCGTTTAGTGTTCAGCCGGTTGATCCGGTTTGATTCCTGGGGAAACCCGCAACCAGAACTGGCAGAATCTTTTGGCGTGGCGGTTACAGGCGATATTTTTAACATCGTGATGCGAGAAAATGCAGTCTGGCATGACGGTACGCCGGTAACGACAGCAGATGTGCTGTTCACAATTGACCTGATGCGGAATGCGGAAATGCCGGTATCTGCTGATTTGGTGAATTTGTGGAACTCGGTCGAAGTGGTCGCGTTTGATGCGCTACATTTGCAAATTCGACTTACAGAGCCTTATGCGCCTTTCATAGACTATTTGGCCTTTGGAATTTTGCCAAAGCATATCTTTGAGGGCATGTCACCCCAAGAGATCATCAACGACCCAACCAATTTGCTGCCGGTAGGCTCTGGCCCGTACATGGTG
Source organism: Anaerolineales bacterium (assembly GCA_963675375.2). Classification (GTDB taxonomy): domain Bacteria; phylum Chloroflexota; class Anaerolineae; order Anaerolineales; family UBA11579; genus UBA11579. Next base: position 2,563,391 of record OY776212.2, read on the forward strand.
GATGAATTGCTGACCGATAATGGTCAGGTGACCGGGGTGGTATTAAAGTCGTTTGAAGATTATTACATGGGCGAGCCGTATATTGAACAGGTGGTAATCCGGTATTTTGATAACTCTGAAACAGCTTTTGAGGCTTACCAACGCGGTGAAATCCTTGGAATCAGCAATGTAAGTCCTGAATTGCTCGACCAGGTTTTGGCAGAACCGGATTTGAACATCTTCTCGGTGCGGGTGCCAGAAATGACGATGGTCTTGTTCAACCTGGGAGAAAGCGGGCCTCCGTTCCTGCAAAATTCTTCCTTGCGGCAAGCGATGTTGATGGCGATCAACCGACCCTGGATGATTGATAAAGCACTGGATGGGCAGGCGATCATTTCTCATTCGCCGATCATGGTGGGTTCATGGGCTTATTTTGACAACGTGGAAAAATACGATTACAGCCCGGAAGAAGCGATCAAACTTTTACGAGCGCAGGGTTTTGGCTTACCGGAAGAAGGTTCTTTGGTGCGTGAGAAGGATGGGGAACGACTGATCTTTGATTTGATCTATCCAGATACGGCCTTCCATACCCAAATTGCGGAAATGATCCGGGATTATTGGGCAGAAATTGGCATCCAGGCCAATCTGGTTGCTGTGCCTGAGAACCAGATCACCAGTGATTATTTGGCTACACATAATTATGATGCTGCTCTGGTCGATCTTGACCTTTCGGACACTCCTGACCCAGACCCCTACCAATTCTGGCATCAGGCGATGATCCAGGATGGGCAGAACTATACCCAATGGAATGACCAGCGGGCGAGTGAGTATCTGGAAGGGGCACGTATCACGCCGAACCAGTTCGAACGAACACGGCTGTACAAGAGCTTCCAAATCCACTTCTCACGAGAATTACCGGCGTTACCGCTGTTTTGCTCGGTGTATAACTATGCGATCAGCAACCAGGTAGTTGGGGTTCAGGTGGGGGCAGTCTCTAACCCGAGCGACCGGTTTGATCAGATTTACAGCTGGTCTTTGGAATCCAGCAATGTGGTGGAAGATGCACAGGTGACGACCGGCACGCCAGCGGGGGAATAAATCTTTACCCAATATTAAAAGAAATTAAAAGCCGTACGTTGATAAAGCGTACGGCTTTTTTTATAGTAATCAGGCTAGAGTTGAGGTTAGTTACTGTATAAATCTACATAAATGTCGTAGATTTCGTAGATATAGCGGATGTAATTCCTGGTTTCTTCAAAACGGATGACTTCGACAAATAGATCGGGGTCATTGTTTGCTAACGACAACCAATTTGAAGCATTTCCCGGCCCGCCATTGTACGCAGCCATCGCAACATATAAATCTTGAGAGAAATAGTCGCGTTGTTGGTCCAAGTAGGCTGCACCCAGGGGCACGTTGATGTACGGCCGGTAGAGGTCTGTATCTTTGAAGTTGGAAGGCCAATTCAGACGGTTGGCGATACTTTCCCCGGTGGAGGGGATGATCTGCATCAAGCCTCTAGCGCCCGCTGTGGAGGTTACAAAGCCTTCGAACAAACTTTCCTGACGGATAACACTGTATAAGAAGATGGGATTGAGACCGTTTTCTTCGGCCGCGGGGAAGATGATGTCGGGGAAATAAAACCCAAAACGGAGGTGATTGAAATAAATTGGCGCGTTGAAGGTGCCTGCATCGTCGTAACCGGCTAAATCGAGCACCTGACGGGCTGCAATGATGCCAGAACGGTAAAGACCTAGATCAATCAGGTAATTGGCTAAGAGGTAGGTTTTTAGCGGGTCCGTTTGGACGGCTTGACGGTAGCTTTCAAACTCGGCTCTGGCCAGTTCATACTGCCCTAAATTCCACAACTCTCCACCGCGTATCATGCGGGGGTCAGAAAGCAACGGCGTAATATCCCTCAGATTCTGGTCGGCGGGGAGGGCGAAGGTTTGAATCATCCAGGTTTCGGCTTCGGCGCGTTCGGTGCCCCAATCGATATTTTTGGTGAAGCTGGCAGGCGCAGTAAACGGGGCAATGCCGGCCAGGATGTCGTCTGCGCGTTGGCTGTAATAGCCGGTGGGGTCACTGGTGCTGGCTTGCCGCCACGATTCTTCTGCGGCGCTTGCATTATTCAAGCTTTGGTAACATTTGCCAATCCAGAAGTAGCCAGCGGCTTGACCACCGCGGTCGTCGGCAACTCCCAACGAACTTTGGAACATGCTCATGGCGTTTTCGTACTGGCCCAGACGATAGAGGGCAATACCGGCCTGGAAGAGGCCGTCGTAGGCCCAGGAAGAGGTGGAAAACTGGGTGCCAATGCGTTCCCAAAGGGCCGCGGCGGTTTTCAGGTCGTAATTTCGCTCGGCAGTGCGAGCGGCGTAATAAAGAAATTCGGGAGAGCGTTCGTGAAGGGGAGAACGGTCGACAAAATCGAGGTAGACATCAATTCCCCCTTCGGGGTCTTCTAAATAGACGGATTTCGTATAGGCAATTTCATCGAAGGCTTCCGGCCAAAAACGTTCGTTGACATGATTGTCGATGATTTCTTGCCAGGATTCAATGGCTTTGGCTTGTTCACCCTGGGCTTGATAGGCAAACCCAAGATAGTAATGGGCGGCCACCGAATGTTCGTCGGGATTGTCTTTGAGGTAGCGGACGAAGGCATCAATGGCAAAACCGTACTGTTTGACGAAATAGTTGATCAGACCGCGGTCTAAATCGTTGACTGGAATGTCCGCATCCAGCAGGGTGGTGATGGCAAGGTAGGCATCGTATGCGGCGGGATACTGCTGGACAATTTCCTGGTAAATGCCGTATGCCTCATCGGTAAGGCCTTGCTCTAGTTTGATGTCCGCAACTTTGCGCCGTGCTTCGGCTTTGACGTAGTCGTTGGCGGTTTGGTTATAGACAGAGTCATAGGTGGTGAGCGCATCTTCGTAGTTGCCAAGTGCGGTGTATGCATCACCGATCAACAAGCTTAGAAAGAGGGTATCATTGATGCTTTGGGCGTTGATGGCACTGGCATAGGCTTCAATTGCTTCGGAATAGTTTTCTGCGGAATAGAAATTGTCCCCAATTCTTTCGTATAGATAATAATCAATCAGGCCTGGACGTAGATCAAGATATTGTTTGAATGATTCGGCAGCCTGGATTGGCTGGCCTAAACTCTCGTAGGTTTCTCCCAGCGCAAAATAGAGGGGGGCAGTATGCGGGGTATTGGCATATTCTAAAATGGCTGTGGTGAACGTATTTAATGCGGCTTCGTAGCTTCCCATTTGGTAATAGGTGCGGCCTAAACCGAGCAGGGCAGCGGCTTTTACGTCACTCGTGCCGCTCATATCGAATGCAATCGAGTATTCTTCGAGCGCTTTGTCCCAATTCCCCGAAAATAGTGCCGCGTCCCCTTCTTCTATACGCGTACCGGGCTCAGGCGTAGGAATAGGCGTGGGGGTCGGGGTGAGCGTGGGTTGGGGGGTGGCGAAAATGGTGGGCGTGTAGGTAGGTAGATCGGGATTGATGATCCGATCGAAGCGGCAACCCGCTAAAGCGAGTAAAATAGCGATAGAAAGTAGAAGCATTTTCTTGTTTTTCATTGGCAGGACTATAACGCGGGTGGAAAAACGTGTCAATATAAAGAATATATAGAAGATTTTGTTTCTAAAGCGTATATTGAGAAATTAGGAGGAATTTTGAAAAATACTGAATCTACGTACCGGATCATGGACCTGGCCGAATCTGAACGGCCGCGAGAGCGCATGGGGCGTTTGGGCGCACAGGCTTTGAGCAATGCTGAATTGTTGGGGATCTTGTTACGGGTTGGTGTGCCGGGGGAAAATGCAGTCCAGGTAGGCCAGCGGTTGTTGAGTTCTTTTGGAGGAATCCGGGGCTTGCACCGGGCTTCGATTGCTGAAATGGAGCAGGAGCGCGGTTTGGGGAAAGCAAAAGCAGCGACGATCAAGGCGGCGATTGAATTGGGCCGGCGGCTGACCCTGGAAGCACCGGAAGAACGCCCGGCAGTGCGCAGCCCGGGCGATGCGGCGGCTTTGGTGCAGTATGAGATGCAGGCTTTGGAAAAAGAACATTTACGGGTGATGCTGCTGGATACCAGGAATTATGTGACAGAAATAGTGGAAATCTATCAGGGATCGTTAAATGCTTCGATGGTGCGGGTGGGCGAGGTGTTCACCCCTGCGGTGCGGAGGAATGCGGCGCATATCATTGTGGTACATAATCATCCCAGTGGAGACCCTTCCCCAAGCCCGGAAGACATTTCGTTGACAAGATCTTTAGTTCAGGCAGGAAAATTGCTTAACATAGAAGTGTTGGATCACCTGGTGATCGGTTATGGTAAGTATGTTTCACTAAAAGAAAAGAACTTAGGTTTTGGAGGATAAGACATCCATGGCACTTAAACAGATCATGCTGCTTCCGCAAGTGAATTATTATCAGTGGGCACACACGGTACAAAGCTATGTGCTTCATTTTGGGTCTGGGATCACGCCTGACCCGGAGAAGGCGAGCGGCAAAGATGTGGTATCTGTGATTGTGACCCAAAATGGATACCCTGAGAAGGGTGATATTGTCTCCTGGCTAGAAACAGAATTTCCCGAAGTAAAGGTAGACCCGATTGTGGTTGAATCGCCAGCGGATTTAGGCAGTGTGTTGCAGGCGAGAATTGACCGGGATAAGCGTTTTGGGGACTCGTTTGAGGAAGATAGTATATCCGCCAATTTGCAATATCCTCAAGACCGGCTGTATTTGTTTTGGCCGACAGATTACCCCACGGTTTTGCAGCATTTTGGGGTCAATGCAGAAATTTACAGCCAATACGGGCTGCCAGGACACGAAGGGATTGATATTCGTGCGCCGCACCAGACGAACGTGTATGCCTGCGCGCCAGGAGAAGTGTACCGAGTGGATAAAGTTGGCACCCAACACAACTATGGAAAACATGTGCGCATCCAGCATGCGGGTGGATACCGGACGGTGTACGCGCATCTGGATAGGGTATTGGTTGAGGCAGGGGATCAGGTTACGGCCAAGCAGGTGATAGGGCGGGCGGATTCAACCGGGAATTCTACCGGGACACATTTACATTTATCGCTAAAAAAGGATGGGGCGACTGCGGCCGGAGAGACACAATATCCCGGCGATATGATTGATCCTACTCCGTATTTGATCACGCTGGATCGAGAAAAAGAGGTGATGGCGGCCTTGGATATGGCAGAAAAAGAGACGGATTCTTTTACTGCCTATGCGTGGACACGACCTTGTCTGGTAGGTTTGAACGGCCGAATTGGTGGGGGATTGGAAACAGCAGATTTTTCTGTGATTGAAACAGCCAAAATTGAAGCGGTAAAAATTGGCCAGGATACCACCAATTTAAATATAAAAAAGTTGAGAGAGATCAACCCGGATATGTTCATCATGGCGCGGATGACGATTCCGTGGACACGGGAGAAAATTTCACCAGAGGCGTGGGTGGATCAAACAATATTTGACATCAACCGCTTGTATAAGGAAACGATCTATTATATTGAGATTGAGCAGTCTCCCAATTTACAGCGATACGGCTGGCGCAGTTCGTGGTTTTCGGGGGAGGCATTTGGGGAATGGTGGCTGGCGGTGGTGGAACGATTGAAACGAGATTTCCCGGCTGCACGATTTGGATTTCCGGGCGTTTCACCGGGGGGATATGTGGCGGGGCAGCGGATGGATGCGGAAATTTTCCTGGATGGGGCTGATTTTGCAATTGCAGAAGCGGAATGGGTGGGGGTGAACTGTTTCTGGAACAGCGAAGCGGAATTAAACCAGGAAGCGAGTGGGCGGTTCTATGAGTTTTACCGGCAGCGATACCCGGAAAAGCTGCTGTTCATCACCGAATTTGGGAATACAAATGCGCTTACCAACGCAACGGTAAAAGCCAGAGAATATGTGAAATTTTATGAGCGGGTGCGGGCGTATGGAGGAATCGGGGCGGCTTTTGCGCAGGTTGCTTCTGCCGAAGCGGGGTATGATAGCCTGGTTTGGCGAACGGAGAACGGGGCGTTGACAAAGATTGCTGCGGAAGTGGGGAAAAGGGATTTCTGAAATGAAGGGGGGCTACCCGGTCATTTTTATTCTGAATGAGGAAAATTCGCCGGTTGCGGGGAGAATCTGATGGTCTACCTGGGTTACATTGGAAGGGCCGGGGCCGCGGCGAAGCTGTTTGAGGAACGTATCGACTGCTGCCTGCGTGCCTTCGGCAATGGTTTCTACGGTGCCATTGTAACGGTTGCGCACCCAACCGGTCAGGTTTTGCCGGGCGGCTTGATCGGCAACAAACGCTCTAAAGCCAACTCCCTGCACCCTGCCGTGAATGGTGGCATGGATTCGGACCATTTTTTCTTCACTCATATGCAAGCACCTGCTAATTTTTAGACTTGGTATTTTGTAGGATTAAAATAGCCACCGGCGTTCCGAGTACCAGTACGAGGAGAATGCCCCAGGCAATAGCTGACTTAGCTGATAGGGGGAGGTATGCCTGGTTGAAAGTGTCTTGATACCAGGCGCGTTCCAGTTCCTGGAGGGATAACCCTAAGCTGGTCTGGACGCCATTTTCGCAAGAATGACCTTGTTTATAGGCATCTAATAAGGATTGTAACCCGATTTTTCCGTAGGTCGTAAAGATGTGGCGGATGAACGAGTCGGATTGGGCGTAGGCCAAACTGGCTTGTTCGGTTTCATAGGGGAAGGTGGCACAGAGTTCTTCAAAGGGGATCAGCTGGTCATTTTGAAAGGCGGCTTGTAGAATTTGCCAATATTCGGTAGAGGAGTAGAGTTGGGATATGGAGGCTGTGCCTTCGTTGAACCAGCTGGGGAGATTGCTGTAATTGTTTTGCAGATAGAGATATAAGCGAATATGGGTAATCTCGTGGGGGATTTGGCGTTTCATATCCAGCGATTGGTCAAAACCAGGCGCAATAGAAACAAAAATTTGATTGAGGCTGGGGTCGGCATGACCGGCAACCCAGGTGAAGTCTGTGACCTCTAAGGAGTCTTGTAGGGCGGATGTTGTGGGGTAGATGTAAATGTTGAGGTCTTGGGGTTCTGGCAGGTCGAGGTAGGTATTGAGATTGTCGAGGGAGAGCACAGCTGTTTCTAAACTTGTTTGGCCAAAATCAAATTCACCTTCCGCCCAATAAATATTGAAATAGCTGCTGTCATCCGAGATGGATTGCCAGGTGAAGCGGTTATCGTCGTAAATAAAGGTTTCGGTAGAGCTTTCGATTTGCTCCCCGGTTTCCAAGGTAGCGATGAATTGATATTGGATTTCTGTGAAGGGGAAAATATTGTCATTCGAACGAATATCGTACTCGGCATTGACTTGATTGTTGGCCTCAATTTTTGCCGTCACCGAGGTGCTTTTTTCTGAAGAGGATGGCTTGAAAATGGCTTCGATGGATTGAACGCCTTCAGCCGATTCGATATCGGCAGTGAATATGATCTTGTTTCCAAAATCGTGAAGGGCAGAAATGTTTGAGAATAAGGTTTGTGTTTGCGCAGTCGTGAGAGAGGTATTGAAAAAGAAACACACCGCTGCAAAGATACCGGCGGTAAGCAATGTGCTTCGTTTCAAGGTGGAGAATCTCATATACTGCCTAAATAAACCAAAAGGGGTGTAAGCGTGAGTGGGCTGAGAATAGTCGTCACTGCTACTATTGCAGAAACTATGCCAGGTTCGGCATCAAACTCGGTCGCCAGGATGGTGGTCATTACTGCTGTGGGCATGGAGGCTTCGCTGACCCCGGCTTGCAAGGCGGCACCCTGGAGGTTGAATAGACGGCTTAGGCTAATTGCAATGATGGGAGCAGCGACCAACCGGATGACGGTTGCGACTGCAATGGGGCCGGTATTGCCCGCAATTTTGGCGTTCTTTAGCTGCATTCCTAAGAGAACGAGCATGGCGGGGATGGCACCTTCACCGAGCTGTTGGGTGGCACGGTCGAGAGGGAGGGGCAGTTCCCAATTGAGGTAATTGAAGAGCATCGCCAAGGCGACCGCATACAAAGCCGGAAATTTGAGCAGGTTGAGCAGCGACTCTTTGATGTTTGCCTGTCCCATCGAAGCAACTGCGACACCCAGGGTGTAGATCATAATGCTGCTGACCACAAAAAAAATGCTGGCGTAGGCTAAGGCTTGATCGCCAAAAGCGAATTTGTTGAAAGAGAGGCCGAAATTGCCTGCATTGGTGAGGAAGCTGGTGATGATGATGGCGACAGATATTTTTCTTTCAAATTTAAAGATTTTTGTGACCAGGAATGCGAGGATGGCGACCACCACGCTGCTGGTGACTGCAAATACCACAATCAAGGCGATGGCGTTACTGTCCAGTTCGCTTTTGGAAAGCAACTGAAAAGCCAAACAGGGGCTAAATAGGTAGAAGGTTACCCGAGAGATGGTTTGTGGCTTGATATCGATTAGGAGTGAGAGTAAATATCCCAGCCCAGCGGTGATTAGAATGGGGAGTAGGTTGGCGCTAAATAGGGATAACAATGGAATTACCTCTTATTCTTCGTCATCAAGAAAATCGCCCAGCATACCCTCCAGGTCATCTTCTGAAAGATTTAATAAGTCAAGATTTAATGCCCAGTCAGCAAGATCTAGGTTTTCCAGCGCTTCTTCGAGATAGGCTATTTTCTCATCATCGGTCGCTTTTTCGAGGAGACCCTCAATTGCTAACCTGGCATCATCGCCACCGATTTGGGAAAGCGCCCAAATGGCAGCAAACTGAACATTTTCTTCTGGATCGTCAATCAGGTTTAGGAGGTGGGGTACCATTTCTTTATCCATGATCTCACTGGCAGCCTGGGCTGCGGCTTCACGAACGTCGCTGCTTTCGCTGCTTAGATGCTCAATAATCATGGGCGACCAATCTGGAAGGGCCGCGTTTTTCATGGCGAGGAGTGCACTGATGATCCAATCTTCGTCTTTTTGGTTATAGGCATTTTCAATCAGTTGTGCAACATCCTGATTATTAGCGTACCCAATGGAAATGAGCGCTTTTTGTTTCACGATGTCGGGCTGATCTGATTTTGCCAGCTCAAGCAGGGTTTTGTACACTTTCTCGGCCAGGCCGGGGGGGAGTTCTTCTAATTCTGCGAGGAACATGTAATTTCCCAAAATGCTGGCAAGCTGGGCAACGACGAGCGTTTCCTTTTCTCCTTCCAGCATCTTGATGAACTTGTTCCCAAGTTTATTATCTTCGGTATCTAGCAAAGCACGGATGGCAATAAGCCTGATCTGGGGACGGGGATCATCCAATCCCAATTTGTAGACTTCATCAAAAGAGACGACAAAGTTATCGACGGCTAACATTTCGAGGTCTTCCAACAGGCGTTCTTTGCGCAGGGGGTCAATTTCACCCCAAATGTTTGTCAATTGGGATAAATCTTCGCCTTCTAAACTGGATAAACTGTAAAGATAGCGGGGTGGAAAGGTGTTGGAAGTATCCAACAAGGCTGAGAGCACCTCACTAAATTCGATTTGAGGTTCGTTTTCAAGTTCCATTTTGTGTCCTTATGGCGTAGGTGTAGATGTGATGGTGGTGATGACAGGATTGACAAAATCTTGCACGTTGACGTAGACCATTAAGATCAATACCAGACCCAAACTAACGACATTCAAGGCATAGTACACCTTCATGGGCACCCTGCGGTTGAAAAATAGCTCAGGGAGTGCGAGCATGATTTTGCCGCCATCGAAGAAGGGGACGGGCAGCATGTTGATGACTGCCAATGAGAAGGAAAGGGAGCCAATGAACATGATGGAGTAATACCCGGCAAAGAAATTATCCTGAGTCTGGTCGACTTCGCGAGTAACCTGGAAGCCATCGAAGATGCCTTTCAAACCAATCAGGCGCATGGAGGATGTGGTCATTTGGCTAACCTGATAGCCAAGGTCCTGGAAGCTAAAAGTAATTGCCTGGAAAAGGTTTAATTTCTCAAATAACCCAACACCCATGGCACCCTGGTCGGCTGCGTAGTCATCACGGGGGGTAAGGACAACCGTATTTTGTTGTTCGCCGCGCTGATAGGTCAGTGTGGTTTCTGAGCCTTCGTTATTTCTGATCAGGTTCTGTAATTGATCGATGCTGGTGATTTCGACACCATTCACCGAGGTAATATAATCTTCCGGTTGCAGACCGGCCATGTCGGCGGGAGAATCCATTTCTACATGGGTAATGATCACATCCGCAGCAAGTCCATTCCCAAGGGAGAAGTATACGCCGGTGAGGATGACAATGGTGGTGAGCAGGTTCATGGTGGAACCGGCTAATAAGACAATGATCCGTTTGATCGGTTTGGCAGCTAAGAGTGCATCGGGCACTTCTTCGTCATCGCGCTCTTCGGGGCGGACGAAGCCACCGATGGGGAGCCAGTTGAGAGTAAATTCTGTCCCACCCGCTTTAAATAAGGTGAGAATTTTTGGAGGGAAGCCAATCCCAAATTCTTGGATTGGAATACCGACCAGTTTGGCAGCAAGGAAATGTCCTAATTCGTGAATGAAGATCAGGAAGGCGACTGCTGCAATAAATAATATGATTGACATATTTTTTTCTCCGTTTGGGTAACCATTAATCATTCAACCGAAGTGCTTCGGTTTCATTTAATTGGTGAGAATACTCGAAATTTAATTCCTCTAATTATATCCCACAGATAGTATTGATATATAAGAGTTTCATTTGACCAGAAGCGGCGGGTTTGATCAGAATTAAGATGACACCAAGTGTGCGCTTCCGCCAGCAGAAGCTGTGCGGACATCCAGTACACCGGGAATTTTTATCAATTCCTGGGCGATTTGCGGGCTGTAAGGTTTTTCGCAGATGACGTGTACATTTGGGCCAGCGTCAATGGTGTAGCAGGCAGGAATACCCTTGGTGCGCCAATCCTGGACAGCTTGCATAATGGCGATTGTGGCAGGCTGCCAGTAGAGCAGCATGGGGGAGGAGGTCATCATCACTGCGTGCATGATGTTGGAGTCGAGTTCTACGACCTGGGCGAAGGTATCAAAATCTTTCTCCATGATGGCCCGGCGACAAATATCCAGTCGGGAAGGGGCAGAATCTACTCTGGCAGCTTGCAATGGGCTGGTGTTTGCGAGGGGGTGCCCGGCGGTTGAGCCAACTTTTTTATGCTCTTTGCTGACAATGGCGATGCAGTCAACCAGCGACCAGTGATCTGGAGGAGCAATCGAGCGGGCAAAGGAGCTTTGATGATCTTCTCCGGGCAGCCATTCGACGAAACCGGCGGGGATGGAACGGGATGCAGACCCTGAACCGGTGCGAGCAAGGGCGGAAAGCTGGGCTTCGGATAAATCCAGTCCTGCGGCAGTGGAAGCTGCCAGCGCTAACGCGGCAAAAGCTGAGGCAGAGGAGGCTATCCCGGAACCCATGGGGAAGTTGTTTTCACTTTGGACGCGGGCAAAGGTGCTGATACCGGCCGATTCCCGGACGCGGTTTAGAAATTGGGCGACGCGTTCCAGGCTGCCGCCTGATTGGGGCTGTTGGTTGATTTGAAGGGTGTCACCCGCTAATTGCGAATCAAACTCTACGGTGGTTTTGGTTTCAAGCCCTTCGAGATTCATGGAAATTGAGCCGTTTGCCGGGATGCGAAATTCTTCGTCCCGGTTTCCCCAATATTTGATAAAAGCGATATTTGCATATGCTGCTGCGGTGGCTGTATTTTTAGACATAATTTGGAACCTTTTTTATATGATTGATACGCATGTATCCTACCGCAAATTTCGGCGGTGTAGATGAGTATTTTATCAATTACAGACCTTTCCGGTAAAAAAGAATCGGGGTGGGATTTCCCCTGTATAATAAGGAAACGAAAATGACTTTGATCTGAACTGAATTGAAGGAGCCATAGATGAGTGAGCCAGGAGATGGTAAGGAGAAAAATGGAGTCTCTCAACCTGATACTACCTTCAATCCTGATGATTTGATTTCAGACCTGAAAAACAAGCGGGAAAAGGCGCAGATGGGGGGAGGAATAGAAGCGACCCAAAAACAACACAGCAAAGGAAAGATGACCGCCAGAGAGCGGATCGATAAACTTTTGGACGACGGTACGTTTGTGGAACAAAACGCATTTATGACCCACCGGCATGATGACTTTGGATTGGATGAGAAACGGGTGCCTGGGGACAGCGTGGTAACCGGGTTTGGGAAAGTACACGGCCGGATGGTATGTGTGTATGCCCAAGATTTTACGGTGATGGGAGGTTCTTTTTCTGAGGTGCAGGGGCAAAAAGTGTCGAAATTGTACGACCTTGCTCTGGATTCGGGGGTGCCGATTGTGGCGTTGATGGATTCGGTGGGGGCGAGAATCCAAGAGGGGGTTTACAGCATGGCGGCGTTTTCTGAATTGTTTTACCGCAATACCCAGGCTTCGGGCGTGGTGCCTCAGATCAGTGTGATGATGGGGCCATGTGCGGGCGGGTCTGTGTATGCGCCGGCTTTGACCGATTTTATTGTGATGACGGAAGATATCAGCTATATGTTCATTACCGGACCAAAAGTGATTGAGGCGGTGACGGGAGAACAGGTGGATAAAGATACTTTGGGAGGGGCGAAAGTGCATGCAGGTATCAGCGGGGTGGCGCATTTTACCGCTGAAGATGAAGAAAAAGCGCTTGCACTCACCAGAAAACTATTGGCGTATTTACCCTCGAATAATGCAGAGCCTGCTCCGGCGGTGTCTCCACAAGATGACCCCTGGCGAAATCTTGATATGCTGAATTCTGCGATTCCGGCGGATGCGGCTGAAGCGTATGACATGCGAGATGTTTTACGAGTGGTTTTTGACCAAGGCTCTTTTTTGGAAGTGCAGGCGGAATTTGCCAAAAACGCGGTGATTGGTCTGGCAAGGCTGCACGGGCAGGTAGTGGGCTTGATTGCGAACCAACCTCAATACCTTGCCGGGGTGATAGATATTGATGCCTCCGATAAGATGGCACGTTTCATCCGTTTTTGTGACGCGTTCAATATTCCCCTGGTTTCGTTTGTGGATACGCCCGGCTTCTTACCCGGCGTAAAACAAGAATACGGCGGGGTGATCCGGCACGGAGCAAAAGTGATCTATGCATACGCCGAGGCGACTGTACCCAAAATGACGGTAATCACGCGGAAAGCGTATGGGGGTGCGTATATTGTGATGAGCAGCAAATATCTGCGAACGGACCTGGTATTTGCCTGGCCGAGCGCGGAAATTGCGGTGATGGGCGCTGAAGGGGCGATGAATATCTTATACCCGCACCAAACTGCGGGGGAGAGAGAACAAGCGGAATCTTTACAGGCATATAAAGAAAAGTTCATGTCCCCGTATGAAGCTGCCAAAAGCGGGCAGGTAGACGATGTGATCATGCCTGCTGAAACACGCAGCCGGTTGATTGCGGGATTAGAGCTTTTAAAGGATAAACGAAGCAGTATTCCTAACCGAAAACATGGGAATATGCCCTTATAGGTGGATGTGATGCTGGAAACCGGGATTCAACTGTCCATATACGGGATCGGTATTACCTTTGCTGCGCTGCTCGGTTTGATTGGGGTGATTGGGCTGTTAAATTGGCTTTTCCGAGCAGGGGAGAAGAGTATTCTAAACGCAGAAAGTGAGGGGCAGGAAGACGAACGCGTGGTGGCGGTGCTGGCTGCTTCCTGGTATTTATCCCAAAAAGGACGGGGCAGCCTGGGAAAAAGTTTGGAAATGCCGAGAGGAAAATGGTGGAATAGACCGGCTGTGAGAGAACCCATCCGTAAGATTGGAAACAATGATGAAGAAAATTAAACTGCGCCATGAAAATAAAACGTATGATGTTGAAGTGCGCGAGGTAGGGCAGGATACGCTTGAAGTGAGCGTAAACGGTCACCTTTACCGATTCTCTGTGGATGAGGTAGCGGAAATTGCTGGGGACGGAGTCCTATCGTTCAATGATGGTGAAATGATTAGATTTCCTCCTGAAAGCCTCGTGCCGACTTCGTCTGTGGAAAATGATATGGAAGCAGGAAGAGTACTGACTGCACCAATGCCAGGAGAGATCGTGCAAATCTCTGTTTCTCTTGGTGAGGAAGTCGCAAAGGGGGATGCGTTGTGTGTGCTGGAAGCGATGAAGATGAACAACGTGCTGCGGGCGGCAACCCCAGGTATTGTAGAAAGCATTGAAGTGGCTGAAGGACAAAAGGTTGAATACGGCGCTGTGTTAGTGCGCTTTCGGTAGGAACGATAAAGGAATATTCTGCGATGTTTTCTGCATTTGAAGTGCTCACCTGGAAGAACCTGGTCATGATGGGGGTGGGTGGACTCTTGATCTATCTGGCAATTGCAAAGCGGTATGAGCCGCTGTTATTGCTGCCGATTGGGTTTGGGGCGATCCTGGCAAATTTGCCGTTGACGGGCATTACAGACAGCGAAGCACACGGGTTGTTAGCCATTTTATACGATGCCGGGGTGCGAAACGAATTGTTCCCATTGGTAATCTTTATTGGGATTGGGGCGATGATGGATTTTGGACCGCTGTTGGAAAAGCCGTATATGGCCTTATTGGGAGCGGCGGGACAATTGGGTATTTTTATTACTTTGCTGCTGGCAATCTGGCTGGGATTTGATTTAAATGAAGCGGCTTCGATTGGCATCATTGGCGCGATTGATGGGCCGACCTCGATTTTTGTTTCTTCCAAACTGGCACCCGATTTGATCGGGCCGATTGCTGTGGCTGCGTATAGTTATATGGCGCTGGTTCCGATTATCCAACCGCCGATCATGCGCTTGTTGACGACCAAACAAGAGCGCTTGGTGCGGATGCCGTATACGGAAAAAGTGATTTCTCCAACGGTGCGAATTTTATTTCCTATTGTGGTCACCCTTTTTGTGTCTTTGATTTCCCCGCAATCTTCGCCGTTGATCGGGGCATTGATGTTCGGGAATCTGATGCGAGAATCTGGGGTGGTGGAGCGGTTACAACGAACGGCTGAAAATGAGCTGGTAAATGTTGCCACCATTTTCCTGGGTTTGGCAATTGGCGGCACAATGCAAGGGGAAAGATTTATCCAGGGTGAGTCTATCTTGATCCTGGCGATGGGCTTGTTTGCCTTTGTAATGGATACCGTGGGGGGATTGCTGCTTGGAAAACTACTCTATGTGGTGACAAAAAAGAAATTTAATCCGCTGATCGGGGCAGCGGGAATCAGCGCATTCCCTATGTCTGCACGGGTGGTCAATCAGGTTGGGCTGGAGGAAGATCAAGGGAATTTCTTGTTGATGCATGCGATGGGCGCAAATGTGGCCGGGCAGTTGGGGAGTGTGGTTGCAGGCGGTGTGTTATTGAGTTTGATGGTGCTTTTTGGGTAAATCGGTAAAGTTTACCAATTTTGTACGTTGTTTCGAGACTAGACAATCATCTTGGGCTATAATACAAACATGGTCAATCCATACGTGCTTGAATCTAAGATTCGATCCCCCCGCATTTCTGGAAATCTATTAGTACGACAAAGAATCGGTAATTACCTGAGAGATGTTGTTAACTACCGTTTGACAATCCTCCAGGCTGGCGCGGGATATGGGAAAAGCACTGCTCTGGCACAAATGGTAGAAGAATTTGAGCCGGTGATCTGGTATCAGATTTCGGAGGAAGACCAGGACCCGTTGGTGTTCTTGCTGCATTTGTGCTATGCCACGGCGAAGGTTTTCCCTGATCTGGAGGGACTGCCGATCTCTCTGCTGGAAACCTGGGAGAATTATCGCGGGCCGGCCATACGAGAAATTGTGTTCAAGTATTTAAATGCGGTTGGCTCCGGGATTGATGTTCCTACAGTTGTGATCCTGGATGATGTCCACCTGGTACTGAAAAACAGCGAAATTGCTTATATTTTGGATCAAGTGATCGGGCTGGCTCCTCCTAATTTGCATTTTGTACTTTCTTCCAGGCAGAATGTGCAGCTGCCTAATTTGTTCCGCTGGCGTTCACTGGGGCAAGTGCATACGATTGACCAGCAAAGACTGGCATTTACCGAAGAGGAAATTGCAAACCTTTTCGTGCAGCAATATGGCATGGAAGTCTCTGATGAGGAAATAGAAGAATTATACGCTGTCACAGAAGGGTGGGCGATCAGCCTGCAATTAATTTGGCAAAGTTTAAATACTCGCTCCAGAAAAACGATCAAAGAGGCAATCTCTAACCAGATGATTTCTTTGGACAGCCTTTTTGAAATCCTGGCAAAAGATGTGATGGAAAGGCAATCGGCTGAAATCCAAAGATTTTTAAAGGAAACCTCTGTTTTACGGATCTTAACGCCAGGATTGTGTGACAAGATATTAGACATTTCTTCAAGCAAAGAGATGATTGCCTTCATCGCGCAAAACGATATGTTCATTACCGATTTGGGGGGAGATGAATACCGTTATCATCCTATCTTTCGGACATTTTTATATCAACAATTGACACCCGAACGGCGAAAAGCGCTGCATATCAGGGCGGCCACGAATTATGCGCATAGTCACGAATTAAATGCGGCCATCTACCATTACCTTCAGGCAGAAGATTACTACAGCGCAGCCGAACTGCTGAACCGATTTGGCGGAAAACTGCACGCAATGGGACACCTGGAGACACTGGCAAATTATCTGGATCACTTGTCCCCAGAGATATTAGGACAGTTTCCAGGGTTGATATTTTATTTGGGAGACCTGGCACGACTGCACAGCCGTTTCCAGGAGGCAATTGGATGGTACCAGCAGGCGCTAACCCTTTGGCAGGAACAAGGGAATACTGAGGGGATCAGCAGAGCGCTGCGGGGGCAGGCGAGAGTCTATCTGGATACCGTTAACCCCAGCAAGGCAGAGGAACTTTTACAGCAGGCTTTGCGTTTGAGTGATGGAGCGATAGACAGAGAGACACGTTCGCGCCTGTACCAACTGCTGGCTGAGAACAAATTGAATGCGGGGAAAGTGGATGAGGCTGAAAAGTTACGGGAACAGGCCGAACTGCTGCAGCATGAAGGACCGGATGATTCGCAACTGCTGTGCCGGGTCTTGCTGCGGACGGGACGGCTGGAAGAAGCCAGAAATCAGCTCGAACAGCAGGTGCGAGAAGAAGATTTAGAGCCTGTGCATTTGCCGCGTGCCCATAGAGAGACGCAACTGCTGCTATCTTTGATCTACGCATTCCAAGGGGAGGTGGAGAAATCGCTAACCTCTGCCCAGGAAGGGACAAAACGAGGGAAAGCATTGGCTTCCCCCTTTGTGACGGCTGTGGGGTATATGCGGGAAGGGCATGCCTTGACAATGCAAAATCAGATGGGGGATGAGCAAGAGGCGCGAGAAAAGTTTGAGCAGGTGATCAAAATTAGCCATGAAATTTCCACGCCCAGACTGCGGGTGGAAGCGTATTGGGGATTGGCAAAATTCTACGGCTTCCTGGGGAATTTGAACGAAGCAGAAAAGATGGCAAATGAGGGAATTGCGATTGCGACCCAAGCCGGGGATGAATGGATTGCTTCATTGATCCGCCTGGCGATGGGGGCGAGCTGTATCCTGGCAAATGAAATCGCAGCGGGAGCTAAGTGGTTAGAAAACGCTTTACGAGGTTTCCAGGAGTGCAGCGATCCATTTGCGGCCAGTGCGACACGACTGTGGCAGTGTTATGGGTGGCAGCAGCTAGGAGAAATTGAGCTGCTTTCCCAGGGATTAAATGAACTTTTGTCTACCTGCCAGCAAAATTTCTATAATTACTTGCTTACCAAAGCGACCATGTTAGGTTTCCCGGATGAGCGAATGGCTGTGCCGCTTTTGATTTGGGCGCGAGAAAACCATATCGGATTTGCATACCCGGCAAAACTGCTGCAGCAAATGGGATTAGGGCAAATTGAGTACCATCCAGGATACCGGTTGAATATTTATACATTGGGGCAATTTGAAATTCAGCGGGGGGCTAAGAAAGTGGAACACGGGGAGTGGCGACGAGAAAAATCGCGCCAATTGTTCCAACTGCTGGTCACTTATCGCAACTCTCCCTTAGACCGGGAACAAATTTGTGAATATTTATGGCCGGATGTAGAAAACGCTGCGGCTGAGCGGAATTTCAAGGTCGCTTTGAACAATTTATACCGGGTATTGGAGCCGGATAGAAAAGCGGGGGAAGAATCTGGCTATGTACTGCGTGAAGGCACTATTTACGGCCTGCGCCCTGAGGCAGATTTATGGATCGATGCCGACCAGTTTGAAACTTTGATCCAAAAGGGGGAGAAGTTGATGGCAGAAGATGCGGATGCAGCGGCCAATGCATACAAATCGGCCCTGGATTTGTACGAGGGGGAGTATCTTCCTGATGCGCGTTACTCGGTTTGGTCTGCGGTGGAGCGAGAGCATCTGGCCGTAAAATATTTAGAATCAGCGGATAAATTCTGCGAACTGAGCCTTGGCAAGCGGGATTACCACCAGGTCATTGAAGTATGCCAGAAAATATTATCGTTTGACAGCTGCTGGGAGCGTGCTTACCGGCATATGATGAAAGCCTATGATAAGCTGGGAGACCATGGACAGGTTGCGCGAATTTACCAGCGATGTGTGGAGACTTTGCATGAAGAGCTGGATGTAAAGCCTGCCGATGAAACCATTTCCCTTTTCCGCCAATTAACCGAGTCAGATTGATAGTTTTTGTTTGTAACTGAGAAGTAACATCCCTTTGTTAGTATAAAAAACGAAGGGATTTTTGTATGGATGAAAATAAATATCCAGATGTAGCTTCTTTTATGCTCCGGTTTGTCCAAAACCGTTCGATGCCTAAAGAGGGTTTCCCATACAGGGGGATTATCCGCCACATCCAATCGGGCGATGAGGTGAATTTTACCGATTGGGAAGATGTGGAGAGATTTATAAGCCGAATTATTCCAATTGACGAAATTAAATCTAATAAAGGAGATGAACATGAGAATGCAGGATAAAGTTTGCTTGGTTACGGGTGGCGCAGCAGGGATCGGGAAAGCAACGGCCGAACGCTTTGCAGCGGAAGGTGCGAAGGTGTTAATTTGTGATCTGGCTGAAGATGCTGGTAAGCAGGTAGCCGAAGCAATTGGTGGAAAGTTTTATAAAGTGGATATTTCTGACCGGGGGGCAGTACAAGCCTGGATAGAAGGCGTGATTGCGGAGTTTGGCAAGGTGGATGTGCTGGTGAATAATGCCGGTGTGATCCGGGATGGACAGCTTGTAAAGGTAAAAAATGGAGAATTAGTGAAAGAGATGTCGGAAGCAGATTGGGACATGGTGATTGATGTCAATCTCAAGGGTACGTTTAATTGCACGCAAGCGGTATCTCCATTCATGATCAATGCAGGCAGCGGGGTGATCTTAAATGCGACATCCATCGTGGGCCTGGACGGCAATTTTGGGCAGACCAACTATGTGGCTTCTAAAGCCGGGGTGATTGGGATGACCAAAGTGTGGGCGAGAGAATTAGGCCGATACGGGATCCGGGTAAATGCAGTGGCTCCCGGGTTTACGCTGACTGAAATGGTGCAGCAAATGCCGGAGAAGGTGCTGGAAGGAATGGTCGCCCGCACACCATTAGGACGGATGGGTAAACCGGAAGATATCGCTAACGCGTATTTATTCCTGGCTTCTGATGAGGCTTCTTTCATTTCAGGTGTTACGCTGCGGGTAGATGGCGCAATTGTGGTCGGTACATGAGATTGTTTAGGTCACTTGGATAGCAATAGAAAAACCAGAAAGGAATTGGCATAGTGAGAAATGCACAAATATTAGCGACGGGCAGCTACGTACCAGAGCGGGTGGTAACTAACCGGGAAGTAGACGAACTATTAGGGGTGAGCACCGACCAGTGGTTGATTGATAATGTTGGGATTCGAGAACGGCATTGGATGGCAGAAGACCAGACAACCTCGGATTTGATCGTGGAAGCATCCAAAGCGGCTTTAGAAAAAGCCGGGGTTAAGCCGGAAGAACTCGATTTGATCATTGTTTCTACGGACACGCCGGATTATCTGTCTCCCAGTACATCCATTGTGGTACAGCACAAATTAGGGGCGGTAAATGCAGGCAGCTATGACGTGAACAGCGCCTGCGCCGGTTGGGTAACTGCCTTTGACCAGGGGGCGCGCTATTTGATGACAGAACCGGCGATGAAATACATTCTTGTTGCCGGCGGTTATGGGATGAGCCGGTTTTTGAATTTCGCCGATAAAAAGACGGCCAATTTGTTTGCGGATGGCGCGGGGGCGGCTGTGTTGGGTGTGGGGGAAGCGCCGGGCTTTTTGGCAAGCAATTTGCTGGCGAAAGGTGAGTTTCATGATGCGCTGGGAATCTATAATGGCGGCGCACTGCGACCCGCGACCCTAGAAAATGTAGAGAAATACGGCCCGCCAGTAGTGGAATTTGTGCGTAAATTCCCAAAAACTTTCAATACGGAATATTGGCCACCGTTGGTGCAAGGGGCATTGGATAAGGTAGGACTTACTTTTGATGATGTCGATCAATATTATTGGACACAACTGAACTTGCGCACAATCGAATATATGATGGAACTGCTGAAACAGCCGATTGAGCATACTCATTGGGTGATGGATAAATGGGGATATACGGGTTCTCCCTGCGTGGTGATGGCCTTAGATGATGCGATTTCCCAGGGGAAAGGCCCTAAAGCCGGAGATGTGATCGTGTTCTGCGCCAGTGGTGGGGGGATCAGCATGGCTGCTTCTGTGTGGAAGTGGACTGCTGAATAATGATTGATCGGAAAGAGTTTTGAAAGGGATGTGAAGTATGTACGTTGGTGATTATCTTGGCAGGCGAGAAATCTATTCTCCGGATACGCTGGCAATTATTGATGCGGGAAAGACCCCGGAACTGCGCCTGACATACAAGCAGTGGAACCGGCGGGTGAACCGGTTGGCGAATTGGTTGGCCTCTGCGGCAAAGATTGAAAAGGGAGACCGGGCAGCAATTTTAGCCAGGGACGGGATTGAACACCTGGACAGTCTTTATGCCTGTGCGAAATTGGGTGCTATCCATACGCCGTTCAATTGGCGGCTGCACTGGCGGGAGATTGTGAGTCTGATCGAAGATACGACACCCAGGGTGTTGTTTTATTCGGATGATTTTATTGATGCGGTGAAAGAGATCAAACAAGCTACCGATGGCACACGAGCGGAAATAGGGCAGTATGTTCATCTTGAAGGCGATGGGATTGCGGGAAGCAAAGCATATTCAAATATCCTGGCAAATTCACCGGATACCCCGATCACTTGTGAGGCTCTTGAAGCAGAGGATATTGCCTGTTTGTTGTTTACCGGGGGGACAACCGGGCTGCCTAAAGGGGCGCAGATCAGCCACCGGCAAATTTGCTGGAATGTGTTGAACACGGTCACTCACGATATTACGCACAAGGACATTTATTTGTGCATTTTCCCCTTATTCCACACCGGTGGGTTGTTCACCTATATCTCCTCCCAAATTGTGTTTGGCAATACCACGATCCTGACGCGGCAGTTCGATGCTGAACAAATCCTGGATTTAATTGAACGCGAGCAAGTAACGGTATTTGCTGGGGTGCCGACCATGTATCAGATGCTCACCCAGGCGAAAAATTGGGAAAGCGCTGATTTGAGCAGTTTGCGGTTTTGTACCAGTGGGGGGGCACCGCTGCCAGTTCCTTTGGTAGAGAAGTACACCCAAGAGAAGAATATCCGATTCAAGCAGGGGTTTGGGATGACCGAGTATGGGCCAGGTTTGTTTGCGTTACCACCTGAGGATGCCATCCGTAAGGCAGGGAGCATTGGACGGCCTAATTTCTTTGTGGATGTGCGCGTAGTGGACGAAAATAACCAAGCGTTGGGTCCCAACCAACCGGGGGAACTGCTGTTGAAAGGGCCGAGCGGCAGCTCGGGATATTGGCAGAATCCAGAGGCTACTTCCGAAGTTTATGACGATGAAGGGTGGTTCCACACCGGGGATATCGTATCGTATGACGATGAGTGGTATTTCTATGTGCGAGACCGGAAGAAAGATATGATCATTTCTGGGGGAGAAAATGTATACCCGGTGGAGATTGAAAACGTGCTTTATAAACACCCAGATGTGCATATGTGTGCGGTGATTGGCTTGCCCGATGAAAAATGGGGCGAAGTGAGTAAGGCTTGTGTGGTGCTGAAACTGGGCGCGATTGCGACCGAGGAAGATTTACTGGCACACATGAAATCTCACCTGGCACCATTCAAGGTGCCAAAGAGCGTCTCGATCATGGAAGCACTGCCTTTGTCTGGGATGGGAAAAATCTTGAAAAGAGAACTGCGAGATCAATTTACTCAATAGCGGAGGGCGATTGATATGGCTGGTAAAAAGTTAGGACGCGGGGTTGCAGTGGTAGGTGCGGGGATGAGCAAGTTCGGCGCATTTCCCGGAAAGTCAACAAGAGACCTGTTTGTAGAAGCATTTCAGGATATGCGGGCATCGGTAGATAAAGGATTTGATCCGACTGAGATTGAATCGCTTTACATTGGGAACTATTCCAGCGATTTGTTTGAAAAGCAAGGGCACACAGCACCGATCATGGCAGATTGGGTGGGGTTAACACCACGCCCGGCTTGCCGGATAGAGGACGCGTGTGCCAGCGGCGGGGTGGCCTTTCGGCAGGCTGTGCTGGGGATTGCTTCAGGCGCGTATGATATTGTTATAGCAGGGGGAATTGAGAAAATGTCTGACCTGCCTACCGCCGAAGTGACGGACACCTTAGCAACGGCCAGTGATATGTTGTATGAGATTCCGGCGGGTTTCACTTTCCCCGGGTTTTATGCGGCGATGGCTACCGCCTATATGCACCAGTACGGGGCAACGGCTGAGGCATTTATGAAGGTCGGAATCAAGAATCACGATAATGGGGCATTAAATGATAAGGCGCAATTTGCCTCCACTATCCGGCAAGTGATGGATGGGAAAATTGCCAAGGCAGCGTCGCGGGGATATCCAATCCCTGAATGGGAAAATGAGCTGGCCTTTATGCAGGATGATCGAGCGAATCCGATGATTGCCTGGCCGATGCGATTATTTGACTGCTCTCCAATTTCTGATGGGGCGGCTTCGCTTTTGTTGGTAAGCGAAGAACTGGCAAAGGATTTCACAGATGATCCTTTGTATTTGATCGGCAGTGGTCAGGCCAGCGACAATGCCTTGCACGATCGAGATAGCTTAACCAGTTTGCGGGCGGCACAGCTTGCCGGGAAGCAAGCCTATGAGATGGCAGGAATCACGCCAAAGGATGTGCAATTGGCCGAAGTGCATGATTGTTTTACGATAGCGGAGGTAATTGCGACGGAGGATTTAGGCTTCTTTGCCCCTGGAGAGGGATATGTGGCGGCGGAAGAAGGCTTGACCAGCCGGAATGGCACCAAACCAGTGAATACTTCTGGTGGCCTGAAATCTAAGGGGCATCCGGTAGGCGCTTCTGGGGCGGCGCAAGTGGTGGAAATTTGGAAACAGCTGCGAGGGACAGCCGGGGCGCGGCAAGTGCAAGGTGAACCTGCGATTGGATTGACCCATAATGTTGGCGGCACCGGACAATCGTGTGTGGTGCATATCTTTGAGAGGAGATAAAGATGACATCGAAATCTTTCACCCATACCGATTTTGAGCAGTATCTTTCTGAAGAGAAGTTGATGGGTTCAAAATGTACTGCATGTGGTGCAATCTATCTGCCTCCCAGACCGATGTGCACTGCTTGCTTTGGGGACGAGATGGACTGGCTTGAAATGGATGGCGTTGGGGTATTGGAAGCCTTTACCAGCGTGTATATCGCTTCGACTGCAATGATCGAGGCGGGATATGGGCGAGAAAACCCACACTGCTCGGGGATTGTGCGACTGGAGAATGGGCAAAGAATCAGCGCACAAATCTTGGGTGTTAATCCTACTGAGCCAGAATCCATTTTAATTGGCAGTCAGGTGAAAGTTGAGTTTATCAATCGAGATGAGGAACAGCCTGAGAAAAAAGTACTTGCTTTCCGGGTGATCTGATAGGTTTTGGAAGAAAACAGTGCCTAATATCCAAGTGAATAACGTAAGTTTGTACTATGAACTGCATGGGTCAGAACATGCGCCAGTGCTGGTATTGAACAACGGCATCATTATGAATGCGGCCAGCAGCTGGGTGTACCAGACAAAGGCTTTATCCCGACATTTTCGGGTGCTGCAATATGACTGCCGGGGACAAGAGCAGTCGGGCCATCCTGAAACATCTTATTCGATGGCACTGCACGCGGATGATTTGTCTGCATTACTAGAAGCTTTGGAAATTTCCCACGCACATATTGCCGGGATTTCATATGGTGGTGAAGTTGCGCAGGCTTTTGCTCTGAAATATCCGCAAAAAACGTTGAGTTTGGTGCTTGCAGATACAGTCAGTGAAGTTGGACCTGAATTGAAAATTATCATTC
Organism: Anaerolineales bacterium; assembly: GCA_963675375.2. Taxonomy (GTDB): domain Bacteria; phylum Chloroflexota; class Anaerolineae; order Anaerolineales; family UBA11579; genus UBA11579. The sequence continues at coordinate 2,587,844 of OY776212.2, forward strand.
AGGGTTGGATGGATGCACTTAGTAACCTTGATGCAGACCAGTTTTTTAATGTGACTGTCCCATGGAATTTCAGCCAGGCGTTTATTGAGAACAATTCAAAATTATTGGCGGATGCCAAGATTCGTTATCGGGATTTAGATTTCCCGGCGGCGCAAAAGCTGTGCGAGTCTTTCCTGGAAGTAGATTTTACAGAGCGGCTGCATGAGATTGCCGTGCCAGCTTGTGTGATTGTGGGCGAGAAAGACCTGTTGAAAGGTATTTCGTATGCACGAGTACTAAAAGAAAGGATTCCTCATGCAGAGCTGCATATTCTAGAAGGGGCAGGGCACGCAAGCTGTTGGGAACGACCGGAAGAATTTAACAGCATAGTGATCGGATTTTTGAAGAAAGTAAGCCAAGCGAAGACGCAGTTGTAACTGAATGGAAACTGAGCAATGCTAAGATGGAATACTCATTTAGGAAAATTAGCTTATTCATGGAGGTGTGAATGAATGCTGCACATTTATTGTGGAAGCGAGCAGACCTGACCCCCGAAAGAATTGGATTAGTAGAGTTAGAAACGGGGAAGCGTTATACCTATCAAGACCTAAATGTGCGAGCTAACCGGTTAGCGAATTTTATGCAAGATGCATTGGGGGTGCAAAAGGGAGACCGGGTATCGATCTTAGCTAAAAACAGTGTGGTTTACATTGATTTGTTGTTCGGTTTACCGAAAATAGGGGCGATTTTTTCTCCCTTCAACTGGCGTTTGACTGCACGCGAATTGATCTATATGGTGCATGATCTTGAGCCAAAGGTGCTGATCTGTGAGCCGGAGTTTGTACCCGTGTTGGAAGAGATGCGCACTGAGTTGGGAGACGTTCGGTTGGTTGCGGTACGAGGTGCGGTTATCGAGGGTGCAATCAATTACGAGGAAGGTGTTGCGGCTGCCAGCAAACAAGAGCCGATTCAGCCAGAGATGGATGGGGAAACGCCGTATGCTATTTTGTATACCTCGGGCACAACAGGCAACCCGAAAGGGGCCATTATCCCGCACCGCCAGGTCTTGTACAACTGTTTTAACACTTCGGGATGTTGGGGGATTACCGAGGATGATATTTCCCCAGTGTACACACCGCTTTTCCATGCGGGGGGATTGTTTGTCTTTTTGACCCCACTCTTTTATCTTGGGGGGAAAATCATTTTGGCGAGAGAATTCAATGCAGAAAACTCCTTACAGTGGATTTTGGAAGAGAAGTGCAGCGTGATCTTGGGGGTACCGACCCTCTTTCAGATGTGGATGGATTCTCCCATGTTTGAAGATGCAGATTTTAGCCACGTGCGTTACTTTATCAGCGGTGGAGCCCCTTGCCCGCCAGGATTAATGCAGGCATGGCGTGAGAAGAAGCAGGTCAATTTCCGGCAGGGATATGGGTTGACCGAGGTAGGTGTGAACTGTTTTTCAATGACAGACGAGGATTCGGTCAGGAAAAATGGTTCGGTTGGGAAACCGATCTTTCACAGTAAGATGCGGGTGGTAGACCCGGAAAGCGGTGCGGATTCTGCTGTAGGGGAAGCGGGTGAGCTGTTGATCTGGGGGCCGCATGTGTGTGCGGGCTATTGGCAAAACCCGGAGGCAACGGCGGAATCGATTAAAGATGGCTGGTTCTATACCGGGGATATGGCGCATAAAGATGCCGACGGTTTTTATTACATTGATGGCCGTTATAAGGACATGATTAAAAGCGGGGGTGAAAACATCTATGCTGCCGAGGTGGAAGCGGTGTATCGCGAACACCCGGCAGTACAGGACGCGGCTTTGATTGGGATGGCAGATGAAATGTGGGGGGAAGTTGGATTGATGATCGTGTTGCTGGAGCAAGGTATGGCGGTCACAGAGGAAGAATTAAAGGCGTTCTGCATGGATAAATTGGCGAAGTATAAAATCCCGAAAAAGGTTGAATTTACGACAGAGATTCCTTACTCTGCTTATGGCAAAGTGGAAAAAATTAAATTACGAGAACAGTATCTGGATTAAGTGGTGAAAGATTTCAGGAGGTAGGATGAGTATCCCAACTTTAGACGGTATTCGAGCAAAGACAATTGAAACAGAACGATTGACGACCAGGGTGTTATTTTCCGGCAAGGAAAATGGGATCCCTGTGTTGTTTTTGCACGGCAACCTTTCCACGGCTACCTGGTGGGAAGAAAATATGATCGGACTTCCCGAAAAATATTGGGGAATAGCCCCGGACCAGCGCGGGTTTGGTGAAGCAGACCCCGAAAAGAAAATTGACGCGACCCGCGGGATGGGCGATTTGGCAGATGATGCGCTGGCGCTGCTTGATTTCCTTGGTGTAGAAAAAGCGCATTTAGTGGGCAATTCCTTGGGTGGGATGGTGATCTGGGAATTAATGAAAATTGCCCCAGAACGAATTTTAACGATCACGATGGCCGACCCCGGCTCTCCGTATGGATTTGGGGCAACCCGCGATCTGGAAGGGACGCCGACAACGCCTGATTTTGCGGGTTCCGGTGGCGGGCTATCTAATCCTGAATTGATCAAACGATTGGCCGAAAATGACCGTACGCTGGAAAGCCAGTTTTCACCCCTGGCAGCCATCCGCATGTTATTGGTAAAACCGCCTTTTATTTCTCCCCGTGAGGAAGAATTGCTTTCATCCATGCTGACTACACAAATTGGCGATAAAGAGGTCCCTGGGGATGCAGTGCAGTCGCCGCATTGGCCGCATATGGCGCCAGGTGTATGGGGTGCTTCCAATGCTACTTCTCCTAAATACCAGAAAAATATCGAGAAGATCATTGGGATGGAACCCAAAGTACCCATCTTGTGGGTGCGCGGCAGCGATGATCTGGTAGTTTCGGATTCGGCGGCTTCTGACCCTGGATATTTGGGAAGATTGGGGATGCTGCCGGGATGGCCGGGAGAGGAAGCCTACCCGCCGCAACCGATGGTGGGGCAGACGCGGGCGGTGTTGGAAAAATATGCGGAGAATGGCGGAACATATAAAGAAGTTGTAATTGATAATACCGGGCATGTACCGTTTTTAGAGAAACCAGAATTGTTCAATAGAGAATTGCTTCAACACCTAGAAGGAGGTGAAGAAAAGAAATAGGACAGTATCTGATTACCTTAGTCTATGAACTATCCAATCAATTAGTTTAAGGAGGAAAAGGTGAAATCCTTTCGAGTATTGTTTTTTATCCTGATCGTTTTGTCCCTGGTGCTGGGCGCATGCAGCGGTGGGGGCGGAGACGAAGCAGGAAGCGGTGCCTGTGAAGAGCCGATCAAAGTCGGGTTTATCACGGATGCAACCGGCGCTCTAGCTATTTATGGCGCGCATATGATCCGCAGTGTGGCTCTTGGGTTTGAATATGCCACAGGCGCACCCGGCAGCGCAGGCGAAGTTGTGACCGGTGATATTACCGAAAACACATTTGCTTTCAACGATTGTGAGATCATCGTCTATCAGGGCGATGACCAATCTAACCCTGAATTGACCAGCTCGATCGCGCGTGAGTTCATTGAGGTGAACGGCGTAGATATTTTGATCGGTACGGTTAGCTCCGGGAACACAGCTACTTTGCAAGAGATTGCGGCTGAAAATGAAGTTGTTTTGATTGCGGCTCCGGCGGCGGCAAATGATATTACCGGTTCTGCTTTCAACGAATACACCTTCCGCACAAGCCGAAATAACTATCAGGACGCGATCAACTTGTGCCAGTACCTGCCGAACGTGTTTGATACTTTTGTGCAGATTGCCCCTGATTACAGTTTTGGCTGGGGCGGTGCACAGGCTTTCCGGGATGCATGCACGTTTTATGGCGGCGAATTTGTGGCTGATGACATTTTTGCCCCTTCTGACACTGCGGACTTTACCCCGTACATGGAAGAAATTTTGAATTCCGGTGCGGAATCATGGATCGTTACCTGGGCAGGCGGTGGATTTATCGCCATGATGCAGGCAGCAGTCGATGTTGGCGTGACCGATCAAATGGAACTGGGTTCTTCATTCGTTGATAATGTCGCACTCCCGGCTTTTTACGGCAATGCGATTGGCACGACCAGCGGTATTTTGTATCACTATACTGCGCCGGATAATGAGATCAATGACTGGTTAGTGGAACAGACCAAGGCCCGCTATGGTGTGCCGCCGGATCTGTTTGATGCGGATGGAATGAATGCTGCTATTATGGTAGTAGAAGCATTGAAGATCACCAATGGCGATGCGAGCAGCGAAGCATTGATCCCGGCGATGGAAGGATTGGAATTTGAAGGGCCGAAAGGTACGATCTTTATCCGTCCGGAAGACCATGTTGCCATTCAGGATATGTATGTGATGACCTTGCTGAATGTGGACGATCCGGAATTCAAGTTCTTTGAATTGGTGGAGACTACCCGCCCGGAACCGCCTTGCTTGCTACCCGAAGCACTGCAAGACCGATGTGGTGATTTGCCAATTGGCAGTTTGACCGGTGAGTAAACGTTAGACCCTTATGCTAAATTGTAGATGTGCAGGTGCTTTGATGTGCCTGCACATCTCTACACATCATTGAACATCTGGTAAGTTTGGAGAATTATATGTCAGAACCTATCCTGGAAACGATTGACCTGCGCAGGGAGTTTGGTGCGTTGGTTGCCGTGAATGACGTGACTTTGAAGGTTTCCCCGAATACGATTCACTCGATCATCGGCCCAAATGGGGCAGGAAAAACCACGTTATTTAACCTGTTGAGCCGTAACTTACCGGCAACTTCTGGCAAGGTGTTGCTGAGGGGTGAAGATATTTCTACTATTCCTGCCTACCGAACAGCGCATTTAGGGATAGGGCGTTCGTTTCAGATCACAAACCTCTTCCCAAATTTGAGTGTCTTTGAAAATGTGAGACTTTCTTGCCAGTCTTTGGGGAAGGGGAATTTTAATTTTTTCAGCAATTATCAATCTTATAAACCTTATATTGAACGAGCTAACCAAGTCATTGAACAAGTGGGCTTGTCTGCGCAGATGTATGCGCTGGCTCGCTCATTGCCACATGGGGATCAGCGAAAGTTAGAGCTGGCGATGATCCTGGCTGCCGACCCGGAAGTGCTGTTGTTGGACGAGCCAACTGCCGGTATGTCTGCGGAGCAAGTACCGGAACTGATGAATTTGATCCAGCGAGTACAAAAAAGTGGCGAGAAAACTGTGCTGCTGGTGGAGCATAATATGAGCGTGGTGATGAACATTTCAGACAGGATCACCGTGATGCACCATGGAGCGATTTTGGCAGAAGGCAAGCCCGCAGAAATTGCGGCAAATGAAGAAGTGCAGATCGCTTACCTGGGAGACCTATACCGACACGAAACGCAGGCTTTGTTGTGAGGGATTGTTGATGGATACGAAGAACGTATTGGAAGTACATGAGATTCAGACCTATATTGGACAATACCATATCCTTCAGGGCGTTTCGGTGGAGGTACCCAAGGGCAGTATTACCGTGTTGTTGGGCAGAAATGGGGCCGGCAAGACGACGACCTTGAAGACTATTTTGGGATTGACACCCCCTCGATCTGGGACGATCACTTTTGAGGGGAGGGATTTATCGGGATTGCGGAGTTTTGAGATTGCCTCGCTGGGGATTGGATTTGTGCCGGAAAACCGGGCTATTTTCCGGGATTTGAGCGTATTGGAAAACTTGAAAATTGCCGAGCGTAAAAAAGGTGATCTTGCCAAACGAGAGAAGATGATCTTTGAATTATTCCCGGATTTGAAACGCTTCCTTGATTTCCAGGGGGACCAATTATCAGGTGGGCAGCAGCAAATGCTGGCAATTGCCAGGGCATTGGTACCGGATAATCATTTACTGCTGATTGATGAGCCAAGTGAGGGGTTAGCGCCGGTGATCATTGACGGGTTGATGGAAGCCATCCGGCAGCTTTCGGCTGAGACGACTGTACTGCTGGTGGAACAGAATTTTTTGGTTGCCAGCCGATTGGCTGAACGGTATGTGATCATTGAGGAAGGGCGATCTGTAAAAGCCGGTTTGACATCTGAATTGGTGGAAGACAGGGCGACCATTCAACGATATTTGCAGGTGGCTTAGAATGAGGAGTAAATAAAGATGAATGTGATTGAAACCTTCAAGAAAAACCGCAGCCTTTATTTGACCTTATTTGTGCTTTTCCTGCTGCTGTTGTTGGCGATCCAGGGTTTGGACACCAGCGATTGGGTGATTACGGTCTTGCGGGGTTTGTCTACCGGGTCGGTGACATTTTTGGTTGCAGCGGGCTTTTCGCTGATCTTTGGGTTGATGGATGTGCTGAACATGGCCCATGGCACTTTCTTTATGATCGGGGCGTATATTGCCTGGACGGTGGTTGTGCGACCGGATACTTTTGTGGATGTGTTACCGCTGGCTTTGGTGTTCACCGCCGGGATTTTGCTGCGAGAGATGTGGGACAGAATGGTCTCAAAATGGCATTTCTCCCCCCTAATAAAGAAAATAGCCCCGTGGGTGGTGTTGGCTGTTGCCGGCGTGGTGATCTTCTTTTCGTTCTCTCGATACCCGGTAACGATTTGGGATGCGGGAGACTTTACCAACAGCCCGGCGACAAATGCTTTTGCGGTCAGCCAGGGTGAGCTTGAACTGCCCGATGCGACACCTTTCCAGGAGGGTGCATCTCCTGTATTGGTATTTGGCGGGATATTCGTTTCTGGTTTATTGACTGGATTGATGATTTCCTTATTTTCTGCAAATCGAACGGTGGATGAAGAACATCAAAAGCCAATTTCTGTCCGGGTATGGGGTGGGGCTGCCGCGCTTTTATTAGGCGGCATTTTGATCCATTTATTTAATACGCCCATCAGTGTGTTTTTGTGGGACTTGGATAAGACCTGGCTGTTTTTGTTGGCGATGATCGTGGCAATACTCTCCGGGGTGATCCTGGGGGGATTGATGGAAATTACAACGATTCGCCCATTATACGAGCGGCCTATCTACCAGCTAATGCTTACTTTGGGATTGAGTGCGATTGGTCTGGAGGTGGTCCGATCGATTTGGGGGTTACAGGAATTTACCATGCCGCGCCCATCCATTTTTGATGGGCAAGGGGATGGCTGCCCGGCAACCAGTTTTACTTCCTGGGCACAAAATCACTGTGCGACAATTGAAATTTTAGGGGGACGAGTTCGCACTTACAACGAGATATTTATCCCGATCCTGGGCATATTGGTATTGATCGGGGTGGGTTTATTGTTAAAAAAGACACGGTTGGGAATGATCGTTCGAGCTGGGGTGCAGGACAGCGAAATGGTTGAAGCCCTGGGGATTAATGTGCGGCGCGTGTTTACTATGATCTTTGCGATGGGTGTTGGTTTGGCTGCTTTGGGCGGTGCGGTGGGGGCACCATCAACCGGTTTGACCACTAACCTGGGGGTCAGCTTGCTGCTTAATGTGTTGATTGCATTGGCGATCGGCGGATTGACGAGCTACCCTGGGGCGGCATTAGGTTCATTGATCGTGGGGTTGCTGCAGCAATTCATTGTCAAATATGGGCAGGTGGGCATTAATTTGCCTTTCCTGGATGAACCTTTTAAACCCAGCCCGCCGATTGTGCCGGCAGCTACGATCATCTTGATGGTAGTTATTTTGCTGGTGATGCCAAATGGTTTGCTTGGGAAGAAGGAGCAATAGATGGCAACGACGATGACTTCTCCTAAAAAACAAAATGGGTTGGTGACCTTTTTCAATCAAAACCGCGGCATGTTGATTTTGCTGGGATTTTTACTGCTGCTGCCTTTCTTCTTGACCTTACTCACCGGGCAAAGTGTTTCGGATTTGCTGTCGAATAAGGCGGGGCAATCTAAGTTTTATCAGGGTTTGGCAATTGAGATTTTTATCCTGGCCGTATATGCGTTGAGCTATGATCTGCTGCTGGGAATTACTGGCTTGCTGTCGTTTGGGCATGCTTTGTTTTATGGTGTGGGGGCTTATCTGACCGGGATCATGCTGAAAAGTTTTGGATGGTCTTTGTTAGGGACAGTGGCATTTGTGGCGTTGATGGGGGTGGTGCTCTCCCTGGCAGTGAGCATTGTGCTGCCAAGAGTGAAAGGGATTACTTTTACCCTAGTGACCCTGGGAATTGCACAGGTATTCAATGTGATTATTCAATCGCGAGAACTGGTTGATTATGCGGGAGCGGAAATTGGTTTGCAAGGGGTGACCATCCCGGATTGGATCAATCCATCTACCCATCGATTGCGATTTTATTACCTGGCATTGTTATTCATGTTTTTCATCTATTTTGCATATCGCCGCTTTGTAAACTCTCCTACAGGGAAAGTATGTGTGGCGGTGCGAGAGAACGAGAACCGGGCGACTATGCTGGGTTTCAATACGTTTTATTTCAAGTTGATTGCATTAATCATTTCAGGTGTGACGGCTTCTTTGGCCGGGGCGATGCATGCTGTTTTCCACCCGATCATCCAACCAGGTATTTCGGATATTGGGTTTACGATTGCAGCTCTCTTGATGGTGTTGATGGGAGGAATTGGGACATTGAGCGGCGCGATTGTTGGGGCAGCAACGTACCGGCTGCTTTCTTTCATCTTTGAACGAGAATTTGGTGAAATTTCCCAGGTGATCATTGGGATGCTGTACGTTTTGATCGTGCTGTATCTGCCTTATGGGATTGTGGGTACCTGGAAATTAAAATCGTTTGAAATTGAGGAAGGCAGGAAAAAATTGATGAAGTTGATCGGATTGAATAAGGAGTAGAGCATCTTGTAGTTTGTTATCTAACGCAGGGATTGAGGTTGAATCCCTGCGTTTTTTTGTCCGCTAACTTCTCTTGACTAGGAAACCACGGCGTAATGTTTTATAGGTTTAGTACATCTGATAATAAAAGGTAATGGAGGTTATCAATGTCAGAAGAAATTATTGTTTATAGTACGGTTTGGTGCCCAGATTGTAAGCGCGCAAAGAAATTTTTCGCCGATCACCGGATTCAGTATAAAAATATCGATATTGAAAAAGATGCCGATGCAATGGCTTATGTGGAAAAGGTGAATAATGGTATGCGGAGTATTCCGACAATCGTTTTCCCGGATGGCGACAAGCTGGTTGAACCGAGCAATTCGGAACTGGCTGCAAAATTAGGGATTAAGACCAAGGCGGAACAATCTTCGTACGATGTGATTGTGGTGGGGTCTGGCCCAGCAGGGTTGACGGCTTCTTTGTACTTGGCACGGGAAGGCAAAGAAGTGCTGGTGATTGAGAAGAGCGGGATTGGGGGACAGATCGGTATGACCGAGACATTGGACAACTTCCCCGGGTTTGATGAAGGAATTGGGGGGAGTGAATTTGCTGACCGGTTGGGGCGGCAGGCCAAACGCTTTGGCGTAGAAATTTTAGAAGCCCAGGAAGTAGTTGAGATTATTCCTGATGGCATGTTTTGGGTTGTAAAGACTGAAGATGGGGCAAAATACAGCTCTAAGGTGGTGCTTTTGGCCAGCGGTGCAAGCTACCGTAAGTTGGGTATCCCCGGTGAGGATGAATTGGTAGGGATCAACGTGCATTTTTGTGCGACCTGTGATGGCGCATTTTACAAGGGGAAAGAAGTCTTGGTGATTGGGGGCGGGAACAGCGGTTTTGAAGAAGGTCTATTCCTCACCAAATTCGCCGACAAGGTGGATATTGTGGAATTTTTGCCTGAAGTTAAAGCAAGCCAAATCCTGCAAGAAAAAGTGGATTCTAAAAGCAATATGTCTGTGACCGTGAACCATGTGGTAAAAGAGTTTGTGGGAGAAAATAAGCTTGAAAAAGTGTTGGTGGAAGACCGGGAAACGGGAGAAGTAAAAGAATGGGATTATGATGGCGTGTTTGTATTCATCGGACTGACCCCGAACAGCCAATTGGTGGAGGATATGATCGATACGAATAAATTTGGGTTCATTGAAACCGATAAGACCCTGATGACCAGCAAAGCCGGTTTGTTTGCGGCCGGCGATGTGCGCGCCGATTCGACCAAGCAGGCGGCTGCGGCAGCAGGTGAGGGGGCCACGGTGGCATTGATGATCCGGCAATATATTCTAGATACGTTCTAAATAGGAATGGGATTGCGATAGGATTTATGAAATTCAGGATGATAAAATAAATTGACCGGTTTAGTAAATTTATTTTGACATTCGTGCTGTCCGATGTTACACTTGGAGCGCTATAAAATGACGTCCTCGCTGAGGGCGTCATTATTTGACTGAACAAAGTTCCACTGTTTCAAACTGATGGTCTGCCATCAGTTTGTTTCTGTGATTCGGGAGAATGTATGAACGTTTTAATCACCGGTTCTGTAGCATATGATTATTTGATGACCTTTCCAGGGAAATTTAAAGAACATATCCTACCAGAAAAATTAGAAGCAATTAGTTTATCTTTTTTAGTAGACACACTGGTACGAAGGCGAGGGGGAATTGCTCCAAATATTGCGTATAACCTGGCACTTTTAGGACAAAAATCGAAAATTTTTGCAACTGTGGGGACAGATTTTGAGGATTACCGCTCGTGGTTGGAAAACTATGGGGTGGATACCTCCTATGCAAAAGTGATTGAAAATAAATTAACCGCCTCCTTTTTCGCGACTACCGATTTGGATAATTCGCAAATGGCAAGTTTTTATCCCGGTGCGATGGCTGATGCGGCTGAATTATCGCTGCATGATTTGGAGGAAAAGCCCGACCTGGTCGTGATTTCTCCGAATGACCCGTTGGCGATGGATAAGTACATTGTCGAGTGTAAAGAATTGTCGCTTCCGTATATTTATGATCCCAGCCAACAAATTGTCCGTGTAGATGGTGATGTGTTGACCAATGGGATTGAAGGGGCAGTAGCATTGTTCGTGAACGAGTATGAGAGCGAATTGGTGCTAAAGAAAACGGGGATGAAATTAGAGGATATTCTCTCGATTGTCGAATTTATGGTTGTGACATTGGGCAAGGATGGTGTGGTGGTGTACCAGGGGGATGAGGAATACCGGGTTGATTCGGTGGACACCAACATGATTGTCGATCCGACAGGCGCGGGAGATGCATTCCGCGGCGGTTTCCTGACCGGGTACAGTCAGGGGTGGGACTTTACGACCTGCGCACGAATGGGCGCTTTATCTGCAACATATTGTTTAGAGAGCGATGGACCCCAAGGACAAAATTATTCAGTTGCAGATTATGTGAAACGATACCGTGAAAATTATCAGGATGATGACTCTCTTGAAACACTTTTAAAATAACTTTTTGATTGGAGTTTAGTATGGAACATGATATTAAAGATTTGAATTTGGCTGAAGGCGGCCGCAGACGGATTGATTGGGCAGAAAGAGAAATGCCTGTACTTCGTACGATCCTGGAACGATTCCGCAAAGAAAAACCGCTGCAAGGCATCCGGGTGTCGGCATGTTTGCACGTGACCACTGAAACTGCAAACTTGATGTATGTGCTGCAAGAAGGCGGCGCGGATGTAGTGTTGACCGCTTCTAACCCACTTTCCACACAGGATGATGTGGCAGCTGCCCTGGTTTCTCATTATGAGATCCCGGTATTTGCAATCAAAGGCGAAGATAATGCCACGTATTACAAGCATATTGAAGCTGCTTTGGCTCACAAACCGCATTTGACCATGGATGATGGCGCAGACCTGGTGAGTACTGTGCACAAGAGCCACCGTGAATTATTAGATACGATCATTGGCGGTACAGAAGAAACCACCACCGGCGTGATCCGCTTGAAAGCAATGGCAAAAGATGGTGCATTAGAATTCCCGGTTGTTGCAGTAAACGATGCCATGACCAAACACTTCTTTGATAACCGCTACGGTACAGGCCAATCCACGATGGACGGTATCATTCGGGCGACCAATGTGTTGATTGCCGGGAAGACCTTTGTGGTTTCGGGGTATGGTTGGTGTGGTCGTGGGTTAGCGCAAAAAGCACGCGGTCTGGGTGCTAATGTGATCGTGACTGAAGTCGATCCCCTGGTTGCGCTGGAAGCCGTGATGGATGGTTTCCGGGTGATGCCGATGATGGATGCTGCCAAGGTTGGCGATATTTTCTGCACGCTTACCGGCGATATTCATGTGATCGACAAGCACCATATGGAAGTGATGAAAGATGGCGCGATCATTGCTAATTCCGGGCACTTCAACGTTGAGATCAATATCCCGGCGATGGAAGAAATGGCGGTTGAGAAAAAGCAAGTGCGTCCGTTTGTTGACCAATATGTGATGCCTGATGGCCGTAAGGTCAATTTGTTGGGTGAGGGTAGATTGATCAACCTGGCATCTGCTGAGGGGCATCCGGCGAGTGTGATGGATATGTCTTTTGCCAACCAGGCACTCTCTGCTGAGTTCATGGTCAAGAATGCAGAATCCCTGCAAAATAAAGTGTATTCCGTTCCGGAAGATATCGACCGGGAAATTGCCCGCATTAAACTGGAAGCGATGGGCGTGACATTGGATGTGTTGACCGATGAACAGGAAAACTACCTTAATTCTTGGGAAGAAGGTACATGATCCTGACTATAAATTCAGTTTTGCCTGTTGAGAAGGGTAAATAACTGGATTTGATGTTTATAAATAAAAAGAGACCGTCCAATTGGATGGTCTCTTTTTTTACCGGGTCAATTAGTTAGAGATTTGAAGGTGATCCATCAGGATAGACAACCAGGTGTCTTGGGGAGATACAAAGGCTGGGGGATTGTCTAACGAAAACCAGGAGAGGGTAAAACAGTGTCCATCTGTATAGACTTCCCACTGTTCGGGGGTTTCAAAATGCCCCTGTACCAGATAAAAATACCGCCGGAGGTGATTGGTTAGGTTCGCCTGGTGAACCCAACCAATGATTTCAAAGGTGATAAAGTCTGCATCGGGAAATTTGTTGGGCTCCGCATATTTGATCTGAATATACTTCCCGTTTTGCTGAAGCACTTGCATTTTTATCCCGGAGCGGATATGGACCCAGTTAAAACTGGAGGGGTCGGGACGGGAAAAGACAGGGCTTGCCTGGCAAAGCACAGCTTCATCTGAATTTAGATACGTGTCTCTGTGTTCTAGAAATTGAATTGATTGGTTGATTTGTAAGCCTGTTTCTTCAAATATTTCACGGTGAACAGCTTTTTCAGGTGGTTCTTGCACTTCCACCGTGCCAGCCGGGAATTGATAGCCTGTAAATGGGTGGTTAATTGCGAGCAATTCAAGCCCAGCGGGTTGTTCTTGTAAGATGAAGGCGGTTACTTTTTCTAACATGGGGAACCGGGGCTAATTGTTCGATTCCTCGGTGGGTTCAAGATCGGGATCGACGATAATTTGGATAAAGAAAGTGTCTCCAAAAGGTTCACCCTGCGGATTAAAAGCCTGCCAGGAGCTAAAATTGACCCCGCTGTCTTCCGGTGCAGTAAAGATGATGGTAATCTCTGCCTCCCCTCCGCTGCGGGCAGGAAACAGCGCCTGGGTGGGTTCTGCACCCATGGCATTCCCGTCGACAAGTTGGATGGCGTACTCTTCGTCCCAATTGCAGTTACCTGTGTTTTTCACCAACCATGTTTTTTCGATCTCTGCACCTGGGAGAAAAGGTGTGTCGTCTGGTACCGATATATCTTCCAGAAATTCTAAATTGTCCGTACAAGGTTGGGTGGGTGTAGGCAGGGGGGTAGGTGTAGCGGTTTCCAGGGGGATTGAAGCCGCTTTATGACTTAATGTGGGGGGAATAAAAAGATTGTTATTAGAAGGCGAAACTTGCTCCCCGCAAGCAGGGAGCAAGAGTATAAACAGGCTGCTAAATAACCCAAAAATGGGATTAATCTTCGATATCTTCCTCGGCGAATTCATCATCACTCATTTTTTCTACCAGGGGAGGGGCAATTTGTTCGTCCAGAAGTTCGCTGCGGATTTGCATTTCAATCGTGTGGTAAAAATCAGGATTTTCTTTAAGGAAATCTTTGGCGTTCTCGCGGCCTTGAGCGATATTGTCCTCACCGTAATAGTAGTAGGATCCTCTCTTATTGATGACATCCAATTCAACGGCCAGATCAAGCAAGTCACCGGATTTGGAGATACCCTCATTATACATGATATCAAATTCGACTTGACGGAAGGGCGGGGCTACTTTGTTTTTTACTACACGGGCTTTGGTGCGGTTTCCGACAATATCTGCGCCAACTTTGATGGACTGCATGCGGCGGATATCTATACGGACTGAGGAATAGAATTTTAAGGCCATACCACCGGTGGTGGTTTCGGGGTTGCCGAACATGACGCCAATTTTTTGGCGCAGCTGGTTGGTGAAGATGACGGCGGTATTGGTTTGTTTGATCGCGCCGGAAAGTTTGCGCAAGGCCTGAGACATTAGGCGAGCCTGGACACCCATGGTGGCATCTCCCATGTCACCTTCAAGCTCGGAGCGGGGTACAAGGGCGGCAACCGAGTCGATGACGATAATGTCAACAGCACCGGAACGCACCAGGGTTTCTGTAATTTCTAATGCCTGCTCGCCCATATCGGGTTGGGAGATGAGCAAATTGTCTACGTCTACGCCCAAGCGAGCTGCGTAGGCTGGGTCAAGGGCGTGCTCCATATCAATAAAAGCAGCTGTGCCCCCCATTTTCTGCGCTTCTGAGATGATATGTAAACATAGGGTGGTTTTACCGGAAGATTCAGGGCCATAAATTTCTGTAACACGGCCACGGGGGATGCCGCCGACACCAAGTGCAATATCGAGGGAAAGGCAGCCTGTAGGAATTGCTTCGACGTACATGCTCTGTGCCTCACCTAATTTCATGATTGAGCCATCCCCAAATCTCTTTGTGATGTCTCCTAATGCTTTGTCCAGAGAGGCCATACGTGCTTTGTCTACACCGTTCTCTGGAGGGGAAGATTTAGATTTCTTAGCCATTTTAGAGTACCTCCAAATATCAAGTTGAATAACCTATATAGTTTAGCACAAGTGTTCTGTGTGTCAAGGTTTTAAAATATGCGAATTTAGGTCTAATTTTCAAGGAATTTTTGAATACTTTGTGGGGGTTCTATACTGGGCAGCTGGTCGCTAAAACCGAGTAAACCTTTATATCGGAAATAGGTGACACCACCCGGTTCAACGGTAACAAATTTCTGGTAGACATAGCCAAAATAAGGCACCTGGATCTTGTAGTTGCCTGCGGGAAGATCACTGATCACGAAGTTTTCGTTGTAGTAGGGGTCGCTGTTTACGGTGAGGATAGAGCTGTATGATTCCCCATGCCATTCCTGGTTAGTATCTGTATTGATGATGACAACGGCTTGCTGGAGTAAAGGAATATTCGCACCATCGGTAAGACGCCCGGCAATCACGCCATATCCTTGAGGCGGAGCAAGCCACAGCTCAGGATTGAGCGTTTGATAGTAGTTATTGACATCAAACCTGACTTCAAAGTGAAGATGGGGGGCGGTGGTAAAGCCGGTATTGCCGGAAAGGGCGATTAGTTCTCCAGCTTTGACACGTTGGCCTTTGGTCACTTTTGCCTCTGAAAGATGGGCATAAAGCGTGAACAAGGGCTGATTATCCCAGCCAAAATCGTGGGCAATGGCAATGGCGATTCCGTAGGCATCATCTTCCTCGTTTTCGCCAAAGAGCAAGCCGCGGCCAGCCCAGAGAATTTGCCCATCGGCAGCTGCCAGCACAGGGGTGCCTTCAGGGGTGACGATGTCAACGCCGGTATGGGTGATATTAGGACCAAAGAAATTACCGCCGTAGCGATAGGAAGGTAGAGGCCAATTAACTTCATCTACATTTACCGGCCGCTGGAAATAAAAATGATCGTGACTGGTGAGTGCCCAAGGGACGGGATAGAGGGCAGGGCGCCAGGCAGATTGAGGTACAGTGAATGTGGTCGGCAGGGGTGAGGCTAATGGGTCGGGCAGCGGTGTAGGTGTGGGGTTGGTAAGTTGGGCGAAAGCGGTTTGCTGCGGCGCGCTGATAACGAAGAGTGATAATAAGGCTGCTGTGAGAAAAATAAGTGAGAGAAATTTGTATTTACGCATTGGTCATCTTATTCTTGAAAAGCATCGGCAGGCCAGAGCTGAAGCATTGCGTCTTCCCAGTTCAGACCAGAGGTGATGGCAAAGGTGTTGAACCTGGCACCTTGATAATAGCTGCGCCAGTTATTGAGAGCGGGTTGGCGTTCCCAGCCATATTCTATTGCTAAGGATGTGAAATCTACCCAATAACCTTCGGGAATGGTGTTGTATTGGGAGCCACCTTCTTCGTAGGCAGTGGTTGTGCCCGTAAAGCGGGTTTCAAAATCCCAGGGGAAATTGGTGAGAGGTTGACCTTGAGAACCGTCCTGCTGCAAAGGTTTGAGGAAAACACGCCAATAGGTTTGTGTACCAAATTCTTCGCGGATGACCAGCATGTAGTCATAGTCGATCAGGACAGGGTTGAGGGCAAAGGCTCTTCCCGTATAGAGCCAGTCGTTGGTGCGGCCAGGGGGAAGCGGTTCTGTGAGGGATACAAACATGTTTTCCAGGTCGGAGAGGACATCCCAGTCTAATTCGAGGAAGGCACGGTCTTTGAGGGCGTAAAACGGTTCTACGGCAAGGGCACTTAGGGCGGAATGAGGTGCATTGATATCCGGGAGGTCAATAATCACCGGACGCCCATACAATGCCCCAGCGCTGGGTACCAAATCTTCCATCCAGGGTTCTTGCGGAGATTGTACGGCTGCTTGCGCCATGCTGGCAGGGAGTGTGGTGGGGAGCGCGTTTTGTCCCCAGGTAAATCCGGCTAACTGCCCGTCGAGATAGGTGGCAGGAATGAGATAAGAGAGGAAGTCAGCGAATTGAATGGTAAGGTAAGTTTGATCGGGAGTGCGGTGGCTGGTGAGGAGATAGCCGCCGGATAGATCCCACGAAAGGGCATCACCAGATGTGAATTGGCTTGCATTTTCGGCATTTTGGGGGAAAAGTGATGCAAAAATATTCGCATAGCCATTGTTTTGAGTGCTCCAAGCCAGGGTTGTGCCATCTGGTGACCATGTGGGATGAGTCTGATCCTGGGTACTATTAAAGGTGTAGTTTTGCTGGGCTTCTTCGTCGTTGAGATTTTCGGTGTCGATGATAAAAATATCTTGCGCACCTGTACGGGTAGATGTAAAAGCCAAGATTCTCGACTCGGGCTGCCAGGCAGGCTCAAAGTCAGGCGCAGGGTTGGTGGTCACGCGAATTTCGCCTGTTTGGGTATTGATGGGGTTGATGTAAATATCGAGGTTGTTCCCGGTGTATTTTTCGTAAGCAAGCCATTGCCCATCCGATGACCAGGCAGGGTGACCGTTGTAGTCGTTGTCGTCGGTGACCTGAGTGGTGATGCCAGTAGTGACATCTAAGGTGTAAATATCCCAATAACCCGATCGATTAGAGGCAAAAGCGACCATTTTCCCGTCAGGGCTTACTGCCGGGTCACGGTCATCCCATTCGCCAAAGGTGAGGCGGAGGAAAGGTTGCGATTCGGGGTTGTAAGCAAAAATGTGAAAATATCCGGCTTCGCTCAGTGAAAGGTAAATCATCCCAGGTAGATCGCCCGAAGGATTGGTTTGGACAAGGATGGGGTCAGTAGGGACTTCAGTGGTCAGGGTTGGTTGAATAGATTGGGTTGGGATTGCCGTATTCTGCGGCAGAGTAGGTTCAACCGTAGTTGTGAGGGCGGCAACTTGGGCAGGGAAAATTAACGACCCGAGGCCAGCTTTCCAGCCTAAAATGCTAAGCAATGCAAGATTCAGCATTAAGATCAGGAAAAAACCAAACCGGGAGAACGTGACTCTGCGTTTCTTTTTATTGCCAGGGTTGTTTGAATCAGTCATTGAGTTCGATTAAACCATAAAACAATAAATCTGACATGACGAGGGGGCTTTCAAAGTAGATAGAAAATTCCTTACCAATATTTTATTGGTAAGGGGTTTAAATTAGCGCTATTGTTAGTTATTTTTGCAGCTATTTATTCGATGGCTTCAATTCGAGTGACGATAATTTGAGTACCCTGCCAATCCGGACGGCCGGCGTACAACTGACCCCAAATTTTAACCGGTGTGTTGGCGTCGCGAAAGGCGTCAATTTGCTGCTGGATACTATCAGTCTCACCCTGTATGCCATATTGGAATGGAATATCCCCGTTGAGCACAAAGTAGTCATCCCCACCCGACCTGGGGCCTTCTGGACCGTTGATAATCACGCCCTGCCAGGCTTCTACGGTATCGGGAGGGAGAAATTCACCTGGACCGTCTATTCTCAGCTTGGAAACTGTAAAAAGGCAGTTATCCATTGTAGGACAATCGAGCCTTCCCCAAAAATTAGCTTGGTTTGAGGGTTCTTCTTTATCCTGGAGGTCAAGGATTTGTGCTTCAATCTCTCCTGTCTCTCCGGTGATATAGATGGGTGCGGGAGAATCTAGATACGTGTTGAGGATGCTTTCTGCGGGGATCGATGTGCCTGAGGATTGGATACTGCCGTAGAGGGCATACACCGGGTAGGTGGTGTTTGTTTCACCCGTTTTTTCTGTTTGGTCAGTTTCTTCCATATCTTCAATTTCTTGGTCTTGTGAATTTCCGGGAGCACATTCTCCTCGGAAGTATGCCCATTCATCACATTCAGTCCCATCTGGGAAAATACAAACCCCATACTCACCAGCTTCATTTTGACGCATTTCAAGTTGGTAGCCTTGCTCTGTGCAGTACTGAGAGGCAGGATTGGGCAGATTGACGTTTTGGCTTTCGATAGGGTTGCTGGTGGTTGGTAAGCAGGCGGTTAGTGATGAGATGATGAGGATAAAAATTAACAGATAGATAGATTTTTTGCCGGATTTCATTACACGTCTCCTTTTGTATGATCCTTCACAAAGGAGACGTGTTTTAGGGCAATATTGTTCCCAGGTGGGATTAATGGAAAAAACTGGGTAAGCAGCGGAATAATCAATCTTCCATATGCTGGAAGCCAATTTTGTAGAGATTGTGATAGGTGCCTTCGATGTCTAGAAGTTCCTGGTGGGTACCTTTTTCAATGATCTGCCCATCGTGCATGACCAGAATTTGGTTTGATTTGACAATGGTGGACAAGCGGTGGGCGATGACGATTGATGTTCGACCTTTGAGCAATATATCCAGCGCACTTTGGATGATATGTTCTGTTTGGGTATCAATGCTCGAGGTGGCTTCATCCAAAATGAGGATGCGAGGATTGGCAAGTAGGGCGCGGGCAAAGGAGATCAATTGCTTTTGACCTAGTGACAACATAGCGCCGCCTTCTTCAACCATGGTGTGGTAACCTTCTCTCAGGTTGAGAATGAATTCGTGCGCACCGACTGCTTTGGCTGCATCTTCAATTTCTTCTCTGCTTGCATCTAAGCGCCCAAATTGAATGTTTTCGTAAACCGAGCCGCCAAACAAAAACGGTTCTTGAAGGACGATCCCCATTTGTCCTCGGAGCGTGTTTTGCTGGATGGTGCGGATGTTAAAACCATCAATCAGCACCTGGCCTTCTGTGGGATCGTAGAAGCGGCCTAATAATTTGATCAGGGTTGATTTTCCTGCGCCAGTTTCGCCGACCAGGGCGATAGTTTCTCCGGGATTGGCGGAGAAGTTGATGTCTTTGAGTACATGCGTGGTGGGATCATCGGCATAGTAGAAAGAGACATCTTTAAATTCAATGTGGCCATCAATAGGAGGGATGGGCTCTGCACCGGGGGCGTCTTGAACTTCAACCGGGGTATCCAACAATTCAAGGATGCGTTCTCCTGCAATCATGGCAGATTGATACTGGTCATAGCGTCTGCTCAAATCCTGGATGGGTCGGAAAAACCTTTCAATGTAGAGGACAAATGCAACCAAAACACCTGCGGTGACCTGTTCCCCTAATACTGCGGCACCCCCAATCCAGATGACCAGGAAGATGGCAATGGTGCCGATCAGGTCGATGGTGGGGAAGAAAGCGGAAATTAACTTAGCGGCTTTGAGGTTGTACTGCAGGTGGAAGCCGTTTACGGTATTGGAGAAATAGTCGAAGTTGTGATTTTCTCGGCTAAAAGCCTGGATTACCCGAACTCCATTGATATTTTCTGCAAGGACAGAATTTACCCAACTCATCCCGGCCCTGACTTGCCGGTAAATGTCGCGTATGTGTTTGCGAAAAACGAAGGTGGCAATGACAATGAGGGGAAGTACGGCAATTGTCAACATCGACAACCGCAAGTTGAGGGTCATCATGGCAATAATGATGCCAAAGAGGGTGAGAATATCGCGGAAGGAAGCAACAATGGCCCAGGTGACGAACTGCCTTAACACACTTACATCGTTAATGATGCGGGAAATGAGACGTCCGACACTGTAGCGAGTGAAAAAATGTAATGACAGCAGTTGGATGTGGTTGAACAAGCGAGCGCGGATATCGTAAATAGCGGATTGTCCGGCGCGTGCCATCAGGTAAATTCTGGCGATGGTTAAGAACCACTGTACGAGCACAATGGCGAGGTACAAAAGAACGGTGTTGCGGAGAATAGTGATGTTTTGGTTGACAATTCCTTCATCCAAAGCAATTTTGGTGAGATATGGTTCTGCGACTGAGATGGCTGAACCAATCAACATTAGAATGAGAGAAATAAACAGCGACCGTTTATAAGGCGCAATAAAGCTGATCACACCTTTTAATATTTCAGGTTTATATTCTTGCGGGGTTTCATATTCCTGCCGGTAGTGTTCTGGCAGGGTGATTGTCGTCTCAGGTTTTTTCATGCGTTTTGCTCGAGATGTTTTCATCTGTGGTTTGTCAGGCGCTTTCTGAAATGGAGAGCTGTGATGTGTAAATCTGGTTGTATAAACCGTCTTGCCCAATCAATTCTTGATGGGTTCCGCGTTCAATAATCCCGCCCTGGTCCAGCACCAAGATTTTATCTGCGTTTCGAATGGATGAAATCCTTTGTGCGATGATAAAAGTGGTGCGATTATGCATAATGGCGCTGAAGGCTTGCTGGATAAGATGCTCTGTTTCGGTATCTACACTGGAGGTGGAGTCGTCCATAATGAGAATGGATGGATTGATGAGGAGGGCGCGAGCGATTGCGACACGCTGTCTTTGACCACCGGATAATGTGATGCCCCGTTCACCGATCACGGTGTTGTACCCTTCGGGGAAACCGGAGATGAAGTCATGCGCTTGCGCTGATTTAGCTGCTGCAATGATTTGATCTTGGGTGGCATCGGGATTACCAAATGCGATATTGTCGGCGATGGAAGAGGAGAACAGCAAGGTAGATTGGAGAACATAGCCAATCTGGCTTCTGAGGTTCTCCAAGTCGTGGTCTCTGACATCAATATCATCCACCAATATCTGTCCCTGGGTGACATCATAAAAGCGGGGAAGTAAATTCACCAGGGTTGATTTTCCTGATCCGGTAGGGCCAATCAAGCCGATGACCTGATTGGGTTGGACAGAAAAGGAAATATCCTGTAAAGAAGGTTTGTTTTCTCCTTTATAGGTGAATGTTACGCCTTTGAATTCAACTTTTCCCTTGATTGGTTTGACAATCACTGGATCACTTTTAGATTTAATTTTCGGCTCTTCGTTCAGGATTTCAAAAATTCGCTGGATACCGGCAGCGGCCTCACCGGCTGAGTTTACGTGCCAGGTAAGTTGACGAGCAGGCAGTTCGATGAGCAGCATGAGGCTGTTGAATTCGACCACTTGCCCGATCGTGATCGTTCCGGCCAGTACCATTTTCCCGCCAAACCATAAGAGTAGAATGGTGGTCAATGAAACTAACATCATGGTTGTTGGCATGATCTTGGACCATTCATTCAGCACATGGATGCGGGCGTCAAAAAGGGTGCGGTTAGATTCATCGAAGCGTTTAATTTCATGTGGTTCTCGCGTAAAAGCGCGGACAACTTGAGCCCCAGTTACGTTTTCTTGTAGTTTTGCGGAAAGCTCCCCAAGAGACCGGTCCACTGCGTAGAAGAGTTTGCTGACCCGACTGCCAAAATCGGCTGTCAGGAGAATGAGGGGAATGAGGGGAGATATTGCGATGAGCGTTAGTGAAACGCTCTGGTTTAGCATAAGGATCATGGCACCAATGAGGAGTAGGACTACCTGTGAGATTTCGATCAGGCCAGTACCAATAAAGGCTTGAATCGAACGAATATCTTCGGTGCATCTGCTCATTAGCTGCCCAGTTTGGGCATGATCGTGGTAGCTAAAGGATAGTTTTTGAATGTGTTGGAAGAGGCGGTTGCGGGTATCGTAAGCAAATTTCATGGATACGGACTCGCTCAGGTATTTTTGAAGGGCCGATAAGAGCGCTCGCACAATGCCAATCGCCAGGATGATTAAACCCGATCGAAGCATATATTTTGCTTCTCCCTGTTTCAGCCCCACATCGATGACATCCCGAATGATAGAAGGAACGACCAATTGGGCAATGGTGATCCCCAAAAGGGTGAGAAATGAAACCGTAAGCTGTGGCATATACGGTTTTATAAGGAATCGTATTTTTAGGAGTGCTTTCATAGATTTTGTTGTTTTGACCGAATTGGTTGTGGCGTGATTTTATTGAGGAAAAATATTCAATGAGATCACAGGTTGAATGTTAGCGTGAATGTGTTAACAACATTAATTTTTTCAGGGACAATGTTTTTGATCGGAGAATCATCTTCCTCATCTTCTTTCAACTGAAGTTCGGAGATGTCGGAATAAAACATGCGCGCTTTAAGAGTGTATTCCCCTTCCATCAATTCCCCCCGAATGTGTAAGGTGAAATCCATCCTGCTTTCAATTGCTTCAACAATGCTAAAGCTGGCTACATGATTTTCTAAGGGATTTATGAGAACTACTTCGAGATTTGGCCGTTGTTGGAAGGGGGTAATCTCGATTTCTATTTTAATTCTACGTCCATCTGGGTAGGGTTCTGCAACGATGTTGCGAATTGCAACTTCTTCAGGAGGCAGGGGAATATCATTTGGGTCGGAAAAGAATATGTCCATGGCATCTTTCGTTGTTTTACAGGGATGGCTATTATACCTTATGGCATAGGGAATAGACATCTGATTGAGGTTGGAAAGAAATTGATGATTTGCTTACACTAAAATTTTACTCGTCGTAGAGGACGGTTGTTTCGGTGTAGATGCGTACCCCTTTTTTACTCATGATGCGCTTGAGGTATTTATGGAGATAGTCTCGTTTTTCTTCCAATGGGATGTGGTTGCCGAGCTGATCGAGGGGATAATTGATGCGAAGCGCTCGGGGTGATACCATGAAGCGAGTAATGCCACCAGGTAGAAGGTCGTTTGCACGGCAAAGAGAAATAACTTCCGGAACAGTAATTGGGGGATATATGACCAATCCTGCTAAATCGTCGTAGTAATTAGATACTTGTTCTACTCCGGCCATGGGAGAACGGTCATACCGGGTGATGCTTTTATATGCGTTGACGATTTCATTGAGGATCATATTGCGTTCTGATTCAACTTCAATGGTGATCTGAAATCTTTTTAAATCTGGGGTTTCTAGGTACGCGGCGATTTTCTCGGAGAATGTTTGGGGACGGGTGAAAGGAACCTCTACCAGGGTGACGCCATTGATCTCTGATAAATGCTGGATCAATTCAGATGGAGATAAATTCCAGATGACGTGATTCCATGTTCCCAAATTGAGGTCACTGGAATTAGGGTTGACCACCTGGGCAAGAATATGGTCATATTCCATTTTTTTAAAGGCGGTGATACGGTTGGCACCATCCAAAACCATGTACTTTTCATCGGAGCCGTCGAACGAGGCTACTAGAGGGGGATTGTGGAGAATCCGGCCTTTTTGGAGCGCTTCAATGAGCGGCGGGGTCCGCTGGGGATCGTGATGCTCGTGCGGGAAGATGTTTTTGGTAGGTAAAATTTGTAGGTTGGGATAGTGGGTTTTGTCCATGAGAATTTCCTGATTGGGTTAGAGTTTGATGTTACTTATTGACAAGCGTAAGATAGATGTTCCTCATATGTTTCTGAGAAATTGTGTCTCCCCGAATTATCACATGCAGCCCTAAAGTAGTAATAGGGTGTTTGAGCTGGGAAAGCAACTGCCTGTAAAGCTAAATCACTGGATGCTGCAATCGGAGTAGGTGGAAGACCAGGATATAAATATGTATTATAAGGCGAATCTGTTTCCAAGTGTGAGTAATTTAGGGGGGAAACCCACCAGGATTGTTGTTGATTGTTATTCCCAACCGCATATTGCACGGTTGGGTCTGTTTCTAACTTCATGGAGATGGCTAAACGGTTGAGAAATACCGAGGCAATCAGGGGCATTTCCTCTTCCAGAACGGCTTCTTTTTCAACGATGGACGCGAGGGTAATGGCCTGATAAAGGGTTAAACCCTGACGTGTAAAGCCATCGGTCAATTCGGTTGTAATTCTCTCTTCAAATTTCTCCAGTAAAAAGGTGACCAATTGTTGGGCTGTGACTGTGCGTTCAACTTCAAAATTGCCGGGAGGGAATAAACCCTCGAGAGAACTGTTGAATGGGATTTCTTGAGTGATGGATAATTGATTGTAGCGCTGGTTGGCGGCAGTAATAAATTCGTCGGGTGTGATGGAAAGCCCAGCAGACGGTAAGCTGGCGGCAATTTCTTCTAAGCGCCAACCGGGGAGGATGGAAACGGTCACGAATAATGGAGTGGAATCTAAAAGCTGATCTACGATCTCGATGGTATTCATCGAGGGAGAAAGATAGAAATCCCCGGCTTGGAGCTGCGTATCTAAGCCAGTATAAACGAGATAGTCGCGAGCGATGGCTGAATCATGAATTAAGCCGGCAGTTTGCAAACGCTGCAAAATTGTAGTTGTCGATTCGTCGAGACTGATAGAAAACAAAACCGGTTGGTCGATTGTGCTGATAGGTTCCGTGATGGCCGGTTGGTTATTAACCAGGTTATATGAGAGGCGATAGCGTTGAATGGTTGATAAGTGGATTGAAGGCGGACCATATAGCATCTCTGCTTTGGCTGGGAATTGGGAAATATAATTGATGGACATTCCGCAGGCAATCACAACGCCAACGAAGAATATAAGAATTAGATAGGTAAAAAACCTGGGGCGGGATTGATTCATGGGTTCCTCAGGATAAAGAATCCAGGTAGGACTGCAAGATCACTGCGGCGGCAAGTTCATCTTGATGGCCCTGGCGATTCTTTTTGTTGACACCAGATTGAATGGTGATTCTTTTCGCAGCTTGCGTACTGTAACTTTCATCCCACAATGTGATTGGTATTTTCGTCTTGCTGCCTAACTCACCTGCTAATCGGGCTGCTTTCCTCCCAGAGAAATTAGGCTTGCCATCTATGTCGGTTGCCTGTCCGATGATAATGCCATCTACCTGCTCTTTTTTGGCAAGTTCCGCAATTTTATAGGCGTTTACCTTACGGTTGACGTGCGGCAGCACGATTAAAGGGCGGGCAAGTGTACCTGTGGGATCGCTAATTGCGACACCAATGTTTTTTTCTCCGGGGTCTATACCTAAATATTTCATCACTCACTCTGTATTGTATCTTGTATAGTCATGCGGAAAGATGAGAAAGGCATAAGCGGCCACCACTCAGGCCAGATGGTTATGGATGGGGGCTGCTGTAGCTGCATCTCTTCTTCCAAGATTTGGGCTGCTGTGGCAGGCGTGCGTCCATAGGTTTTGGTAATCGTTTGCGCCAAACCGCTGGAGGGGAAAATGCTTCTTTGAAATTCAACCTCAAAAGACGCGGTTTCGTCCTCTTGAATTTGTGGCGGGGACGTCACCTGGTAAGAGAATGTTTCCTCTTGGGCGAGATAGCCTTCTGGGAGGGTTGTGTCGAGGATGGCGTTACCCATATTTTTCAAGTCTTCCCACTGCACGGCTAAAATCTCATATTCAACTCTGAGGATGAGTTCTAAGGTGGCACTGGGCTGCGGTTCAGGTGGGGCAAATGTTTCTTCGATGATTTTTATGTTCCGGGGAGCAGAATCTAATATGATGCCTTGCCCATTTCCAAGCTCTTCGGCTTCTTGTAAAGCAGTTTCCCATAAGGACGAGAGCAATTGCTCGGAAAGAATATCGTAATCTGCGGCTGTGGGTGATGCGTTTAGCTGTTCACTCCCACCGGAGGTGGGGTCGGGGTTGGTGGCGGTCAGGCTTCGAGAAAGTTCACCTTCTATCACGGTGAGGGCACCGGTGGGAAGGTTGCTGGCCGAACCGGGATTGGCGGCTTCAATTGGAATGGTAATTGTAGCTCCGCTTTGCCCAAGGAGTGTGGATTGAGTGGAGGTTAGAAAGCGAATAGAAGTGTTCGGATCACTTGTGCGAATGATGGTGCCTGCTGGAATTGTGATTTCTTGATCTGTCAGGTTGGTGAATTGGATGAGCCCGGCTGCGGTTTGGTCTGGAATGGCGGTTTCGCCGGATGGTGTGCGTGTGGCGCGTCCTTCTACTGTTATCAATAAACGTTCGGCAGGGACTGCCCCTGAGAGGTTGAATGATGAAAACTGTGGGCTGGCAGTAATCGCCAGTGGGAGGGATTGCGTCTCAATCTGGGGAGAATAAACGATCTTTGCGCCGGGCAAAAAGTAAGCCGCCAAGGCAAAAAGAGATAGAAGGCTGGCGACTACGCTGATAACCCTGATAAGTCGTTTCTTTGTGTGGGAGGTTTTGTCCGTATCAAGCAGTGATCGAAGCTGCTCGCGGGTATATTTCCGCTCCGGCTTTTCAACAGGGGCTGGCGGCGTAATGGTATATTCCCAGGCGATTCTTTGGGCTTGCCTGAGTGAGGGGAAGACTGGGATGCCGAGTTGATGGGCAAGGTTTTGGATGTGTTTCTTTTTGGTCACCAAGGCCAATTTCATATTCGAGGATTGGCAGCGCCGATGGATGATTTTTAAGTCAAGCTTATTTTCCAAGGGTGCGCCTCGAAGCGGCCATATTAAAATGACGCGGTCCGCCTGGCCCCAATTTAGACGATCAAGAATTGAATGGCGGTCATCGTAGGTCTCAAGATTGAGGACTTGGGTCTTCACGTTACTGGGGTAATTTCTCCTTTACCCAATCTTCTACAATTGCCAAGGCCGTTTCCAATTTGTCGGGCTCTGTGCCGCCTGCCTGTGCCATATCGGGTCTGCCGCCACCGCTTCCACCGATGACCTCTGCGACTGCTTTCACCAATTGTCCGGCGTGCAGCCCGTTTTTTACCAGATCTTTGGTAATCGCGGCAATAAGGGCAGGTTTGCCGTCAATTACGCTGGCAAGAACAACTACACCGGACTCGAACTTTTGGCGGAATCGGTCGGCAAGGTCGCGCAGGGTGTCACGATCTGCTTCGGGGATGATGCTGGCAAGAACACGAACACCGTTAATAGATGGCGTGTTTTCTAAATCTTCCAGGAAGGAATCTTTGGCCATGGATTTGCGGAGGTCGTGGGTTTCTTTCTGCGCCTGAGATAATTCTTCCAGGACGGTTTTTGTTTTTGTAACTAGCTCGTCTTGCGGCGTTTTGAGAAGAGAAGACAAAGTGGTAACATCTTTAATCCGTTTGCGGATCAATTCATAAGCTGTTCGCCCGGTAACGGCCTCAATCCTGCGGATGCCAGAGGCAACACTGCCTTCACTGACGATGATAAAAGTGCCAATTTCGCCGGTTGATTCTACATGGGTGCCGCCGCATAATTCGTAGGAGAAAGGCTGCTCGCCACCAATTTGGATGGTGCGCACGATTTCGCCATACTTCTCGCCAAAGAGGGCTGTTGCGCCTTCTTGTTTGGCCTGGTCGAGAGACTTGACCTCTATTTTGAGAGGGTTGTTATTGAGTATATGTTGGTTGACGCCATATTCAATCTCGGCCAATTCCTCGGGGGTGACGGCTTCGGGGTGGTTGAAGTCAAAGCGCAAGCGATCTGGTGCGACCAGAGAACCAGCTTGACGGGCATGTTTGCCGAGGACGCGCTGGAGTTCTGCGTGCAATAGGTGGGTGGCGGTGTGGTTGCGTTTGATGTCCTGGCGGCGCTGCCAGTCTACTTGAGCTGTGCCGGTATCGCCTACCTTGGGTTCCCCTTTGGTAACCACACCTTTATGTGCAACGACACCCGCGGCCGGCCGCCGGGTATCGCTGATTTCAATTTCCCAATTGTCATCTGAAGCAATAATTTTGCCCGTGTCGGAGACCTGCCCACCGGCTGCAACATAGAACCCGGTTTCCGGGAGGATGACTTCAACCGTATCACCCTGATGGGCGGATGTGAGCGGGTGACCATCTTTCATGATCGAAAGGATTTCAGTGGAGACGGAGAGTAATTCGTAGGGGTTGTATTTGACCCCTTGATCGGCAACCTTCTTTTTGGATTGCAGCTCGTGAAGGACATCCTGATATATTTCAGCGTCTTCACCACCCATATCGCCCATCGCTTTTCCGCCGCCGGAAGCGATGCGGTGTTCTTCCATTGCGTTTTGGAAACCCTTCTCGTCTACCGTGAAGCCAAGCTCCTGCACAATGTCTTTGGAGATTTCGAGAGGAAGACCAAATGTGGCGTATAGTTCGAAGGAGTTTTCACCAGAGAGGACGGTTTCGCCACTTGTGCGCATCTCTTTGAGGATGTTCTCAAGATGTGCTATGCCGTGTTCGACCGTGCGTTGGAAACGTATTTCTTCACGAGTGAACTGGTCGAGAATGATTTCTTGATTGGCAACTAATTCCGGGTAGGCCTCCCCGTATTGGGAGATAATCACTTCGGCTACTTTGGCCATAAAAGGCTCGTTCAGCCCGATCTTGGAGCCAAAGCGGGCTGCTCTACGGATGACCATGCGGGTGATGTAGTTGCGGTTGAGGTTGCCGGGGATGACACCATCGGCAATTAAAAAGGTGGCAGCACGTGCATGATCGGCAATGACGCGGTAGGGGGTAAAGTTCTCTTCGCGTTGTTCATCCGTATGCCCGGCAAGTGATTGAATTTTAATGATGATCGGCCAAAAGAGGTCGGTGCGGTAGTTAGAGGTTTTTTCCTGGAGGACAGAGACAATGCGTTCAAAACCGAGGCCGGTATCTACATGTGTGGCAGGCAGGGGTTCAAGGGTAGTTTCATTGATACGGTTATACTGCATGAACACCAGGTTCCAAAGCTCGATAAAGCGAGGACCATCCAAGTCTACGCGGCCATCTGGCAGGTAGGTGATCTCCCCGAAATATTCCCCTTTGTCGATGTGGATTTCGGAATTGGGACCGCATGGGCCGGTATTTGCCATTTCCCAAAAATTGTCTTTTCTACCAAGTCGGAGAATGTGGGAGTGATCGAGACCGGGCTGCTGTTTCCAATATTCTTCGGCTTCTGTATCGGTGGCAATTTCGCCTAATTCGTCTTCGAAAACAGTAACATAGAGGCGTTCTTTCGGGAGTTCCCAAACTTCGGTGAGGAGTTCCCATGCCCAGGCAATGGCTTCTTTTTTGTAATAGTCTCCAAACGACCAGTTCCCCAACATTTCAAAAAAAGTATGGTGGGTGTCATCCATACCGACATCTTCAAGGTCGTTGTGTTTACCGGCGACACGCAAACACTTTTGAAAGTTAACGGCACGGTTGTATCCCGGGTCGTGGGTGCCAAGAAAGACATCTTTGAACTGCACCATCCCAGAATTGGTGAACAGAAGGGTTGCGTCTCCACCAGGGACGAGCGAGCTAGTGGGGACAAGCGTGTGCCCTTTTTTCTCTACAAAAAAGTCGATGAATTCTTTACGAATCTGGTTTCCAGAACGATGTTCAGGCATATTTTCTCCGGGTATTTGATAGTAATAATTTATTTTTTAGATAAGACGTACAATTTTATCATCTCTGCAATTTTAAACCAGCAGAAAAATCTAAACCAGTAGGCTGTTGGAAGACATTGAGATCGAAAATATTGGCTGCTGCGATGAGATGATCGAAAATTTCTGCCTGGATTTTTTCGTATAGATCCCAGGCGGTAGTTTTGGTGAAAGCATAAACTTCGATGGGGAGACCATGTTCGCTTGGTGAGAGAGAACGAACCAATAAAGTGAGGTTCTCTTGGTGGATGTCCTCCCGGCTGCGCATGTAATTTTCTATGTAGATGCGGAAGATTTCTGCATTGGTTACCTGGGGACCATCGAGAGGAGAATCGTATTGGTCTGCATGGGTGCGCTTAAATTCATCAAGATTACTGATGATTTCATTGATTTGTTCTTTGATCAGATCCACTTTACTCAACCGATTGAGCATTTGCTCGTCGCAAAACTTGAGGGTGTTCATGTCAATAATGAGAGAGCGCTTGATACGGCGACCTCCACTTTCTTGCATGCCGCGCCAGTTTTTGTAAGGGACTTCCACCATTTTATAGGTGGGGATGATGGAATAGGTTTTGTCCCAATTTTGGATTTTAACTGTATGGAGACTGATATTTAAGACATCACCGTCTGCCTCGTAGCTGGGCACCTCTATCCAATCGCCTTCTTTGATCAGGTCGTTGGCAGCGATCTGGACGCTGGCGACAATGGCAAGGATGGTGTCTCTGAATACGAGCAGAAGAATAGCGGTGACTGCACCTAAACCGGTGAGCAGCACAAGTGGGGATTCCCCGGTGAGCAGAGAAATGCTGAGAATGATGCCAATGATGGTGAGGAGCAGTTTTACTAAATCTAAGTATCCCTGGATACTGACCCCGGAATAGGATGGGCTTGCTTCGTAGATTGTATTGACTGCGTTGAGCAGGGACATTACTGTGAGTGCTGTAATCCACAAAACAAAGAAAAGAGAAATTTTCTCAATGCCAGTTTGGTATTCGGGGAGTAAGTAAGCAAAAAAGTAAATGATCAGTGCCGGGGCTACCCAGGCTACCCGGAAAGGCTTTAAGTGTTCAACAAGGATGTCGTCATAAATATTCTTGGTCTTGGAGGCGATATATGTAAGTGCTTGCCCAATGATAAAGCGAGCGATAAGAAAACCTAAAATACTAAGAAGGATCACGCCAACCAGGACGGCAAGAGGATAATTTTCCACCAGTAATTCAAATTCTTGAGGGGTCATTGTTCTTCTCCAAATATTGATAATTTAGGTAAATATTATACCTTCGTGTTTGAGGAGGGCAATCTTTCTTTCACTGCCCATTACACCGCCATACCCGCCGATGGTGCCATCTGCGTTTATGATCCGGTGGCAAGGAATGAAAATGGGGATGGGATTACGTTTTAGGACTTGTCCAATCGCCCTGGCGGCGTTGGGATTATCGATGTCCGCAGCAATCTCGCCATAGGTGGTGGTTTTCCCAAAAGGGATTTTCCTAATCATGGACAAAATTTGGGTTTGGAATTCAGTTAGAGCGCTAAAGTCAACCGGAAGGGATGGGTCAATGTGAGCTTTATGAAGGAAGTATTGATCTAGCGCTTTCAGGTATGGGACAAGTTTTTCATCATCGGCGATAATATTGGGTTGAACGCCATTTTGGAAATCTTCGATCAGGCTGGTAATAAACTCTGACGCATTAGTTCCAAAGCGAAGAGCCAACAGACCTTTGTCTGATGAGGCAATCCAAAGTGTGTCTAAAATTTCTGATTGATATGCGCTGTAATAAATATTCAAAGAATCTGAAAGATGGGTTTCCATCCGCTGCTCCCTTCATTTGGGTTGGGTCTCCATGGGGTAAGGATTTGATCGGCGTATTTTTACCGAATCATTATATCCTGTACGAGAGATGCTTGCCTAATAATTCTAAATGGGATTGGGTTATAATCCAACAAATCCATCGAGATAGGAGTGTGTTCGTGCGCAAATATTTGTATTTCTCGGTTTTCTCTTCCGGTGCTGTAACGATGATCGTGGAGTTTACTGCTTCTCGTTTGCTGGGGAATGTGTTTGGGACGAGTAACCTGGTTTGGGCCAGTATCATTGGGCTGATCTTGATCTATTTAACCCTGGGCTATTTTATTGGGGGAAGATTGGCGGACAAACGGCCAGATTTCCAGACCTTTTTTGTTGTGATGTTGTGGGGAGGGTTTACTGCCGGGGTGGTGCCGTTGGTATCCCGCCCGGTGCTGCGTTTTGCAGCAGGCGCATTTGACAGCTACCAGATGGGCGATTTGTTAGGCTCGTTTGTTGCAGTGATGATCTTGTTTGTGATCCCGGTGACGCTGCTGGGCACGATGTCTCCCTTCGCGATCCGGCTGGCAATTTCCAATCCAGAAGAAGCCGGGGTGATTTCGGGGAAAATCTATGCGATTTCTACTTTAGGTTCGTTTATCGGGACATTTTTGCCGGTTTTGGTGATGATCCCGACTTTAGGAACTACGAACACATTTATCGTTGGAAGTATCTATTTGATGATTGTGGCACTTTGGGGGATGGGAAAAGCCAGCGGGTGGAAGAAAATTATCCCTTGGTTGTGGATGCCGGTGATCTTAGGGATTTTCGCTTTTCTTTGGGCAGGCGGTGCGTTCAAGACTACTGAAGGGCAAATTTACGAGGCGGAGTCTGCATATAATTATATCGAAGTGGTAGATATGAGTGGTTTTACCATCCTTCGGCTGAATGATGGGCAAGGGTATCACTCTATGTACCATCCAGATATTCTGCAATATGATGGCCCGTGGATGCAGTTTTTGGCAGGGCCTTTCTTTTACCCGGATCGTACACCGGAAGACATGGAACGAATTGCAATTGTCGGGCTGGCGGCAGGAACCACAGCGCGACAGGCGACAGCAGTGTTTGGTGATGTGCCCATCGACGGTTTTGAGATTGATCCAGAGATCATTGAAGTGGGACAGAAATATTTTGGGATGACAATGCCAAATTTGAATCCGATTGCTGTTGACGGCCGTTGGGGATTAGATATCAGCGAATACACTTATTCTCTGATTGCGGTGGATGCGTATAGACCTCCTTATATACCCTGGCATCTTACGACACAGGAGTTTTTTGAGCTGACGCGCAGCAAACTAACCGAAGATGGGGTGTTGGTGATCAATGTGGGCCGCTCGGTGAGCGACCGGAGTTTAATCGATGCTTTGGTGACTACCTTGTTAACCGTTTTCCCCAGTGTGCATGTGATGGATATTCCCAACACGCTGAATACAATGGTGTATGCGACCGTGCAGCCAACTACGGTAGATAACATGGTTAATAATTATATTGCGTTAGAGCAAAGGAGCGATGTGCACCCTTTGTTGATGGAATCGCTAAAAAGGACGATTGTGTATGACCAACCGCTGCCCGAACCAACGGTTGTTTTTACGGATGATAAAGCTCCGGTGGAGTGGATCGTGAATAAGATGGTGCTGGATTTCATTTTCGCCGGAGAATATGAGGTGCTGCAATGATGGAGAATATTTGGGTACAGCGGATCGTGCAGTTTTTCGTTTCGATCCTGGTCTTGTTTGTTTTGCTGTTTTCAGGCGTCCGGTTACTGCTAACGGAAGGGTTTGTGAAATTGGAATATAACATGCCGTACTTCCCTGCGGACACGTATGGCATGACCAAGACCGAGCGATTGACTTATGCACCAATTGCGTTGGAATACTTATTGAATGATGCCGGCATTTCATTTTTAGGCGACCTGGTTTTTGAAGATGGCTCTCCACTGTATAATGAGCGGGAATTGAGCCACATGTATGATGTGAAGGTGGTCGTGCAAACCTTTATCAAGGTTTGGTATGTCTCGTTACTTCTGTTTTTGGGCGTGGGGATTTGGGCGTGGTTTGGCGGTTGGTGGGATAAATTTAGGGATATGCTGTCCTTTGCCGGGTTATTTACCATTGCCGTTCTTGGGGTGCTGCTGCTGTTGATCTTCCTCCAATTCGATGCGGTATTTACGGGCTTCCACGCGTTGTTTTTTGAAGGGGACAGCTGGTTGTTCTATTACTCTGACACCTTGATCCGGCTATTCCCGCTGCGGTTTTGGCAGGATGCGTTCATTCTGGTGGGGGTGATTACCTTTGGCGGTGGGGCTGCGCTTTGGCGATGGGCACCGAAGAAGAGGTAGGTGGGGAAGTTTTTTCAAGGGAATATGTTAGGGAATAAACAAGGACTAACCCAAAGCTTCACCTAATTTTAAGCTTTTGCTACTTACTACACCTAAAGTTCCATTGCTTTTCTTTTGTTAAAGCTAATGAATTAGCTATTTATCACAACTGACAAATATAGAATTTTATTTATGCCATCATGTTTCTCGGAGGGGGCGACGTCGCCCCCTCCACCCCCCGCCGGGACATAGATGTCCCGGACCCCGCAAAATCCGCCATCTATGTCTTATTTTTCAGTATCCCCGGACCGCCTTATCTGCTTTCCAAGATGTCGGGCAATGTTCTTTTCTTTTTAAATTCTCATTTTGTTGCAATTCTTTGTTTTTCTTCCTGCAAGATTTCTTTTCTAAATCCTTCGGCTTCCATATAGGATATCTGGTAGCTTTTTGATTCTAGCTCCTGATCCTCAATTCCATTTTTTGTTATTCATGAGAATGTTGATTATTGTTCAGTAAAGCAAGCTCATTCTTCTTCACTCGATGAGGGGTTTTCCTGCTTATCAATGATTTGGGTAGGGATTTCCTCAAATTTGTGTTCGGTGAGGGGGGTGGTATCGTTCAATGATTTTGAGAACATGCGTGGTGTGTCCTGTGCAAATTTCATCATTAGACCGGCTAAAGAAATCAGGTCTCCTGAGTAAAGCACACTTTTGGACACCTTATTGCCGTTCACATAAATGCCCCCGGTTGAATTTAAATCAAAAATAACAAACTGTCCTTCAACGATCCTGATTTGGGCATGGTTTCTGGAAATGCGGGGATCGTTGAGCACGATGTGATTATCTAATTTTCGCCCTATTTTTGTCAACTCTCGATTAATCTTGAACACTTCACTGCTGACAATCAAATATGCAGAGGGAATTTGATTCTGATTGTTTGAGGTCACTAGTATTCCATTCTATGATTAGAAGTTGTTGATATTAACGAACTATATTCTGGCGATACCGGGTAGATCAAGCTGCTGACCTGTCTTAGTGTGCCATAAATCTTTCTGTCAGGCATATTAATACCATGAGAAGAAAATTAGAATAGGACAAAAGTTTTATGGGATCAACTTGTGGGCGGCATGTGGGGCGCTTGCCAGGTTGGTGATTTGTGGACGTGAACTACTTTCCATTGTCCGTCAAAATTGACGATTACCCTGGTTTCGTTGTGTGAAGCTACTTTTACGCCGTCCTCTGTGCCTGAACTGACAAGTATGGTATAGGATGCAATGATGGTATTCTCAAATTGTTGGATTTTTAGATTGGAAAGGTCAAAACGCGTGCCTGCTTCAGCAGCCGAGGTGTCTTTTTCTGCGCCGAAAACTTGCCCAATGCGGGCATTTTCGGTCATCATGAAGTCGTGGAAGGGGAGGCCATCAATGCGGTGTGGAGTGACCCACCACTCATAAAGAGTCAGGTCTTCATGAGTGGTGGTGTGATATTTGTCAATATCGTTTTCCAGAATGGCATTGAGATGTTCTTTTAGAAATTCGATGACCTGTTCTGGGGTTTTCATTCTTAAGCCCCAAATTTATTGAGTTTGCCGGCATGTGCCAGCGCAAGGGACATGGTCTCGTATGCGGGGAAGGTGCCTAAACTACCTTTTGAGCAAGCACGCTCGCCAAAAGCGGTTTGCTCATCGGCAAAGCCGAGGGCAGGTGCCCAAAGCAAGAAGGGAACGGGGTGCCAGGAGTGCGATTTCATGCGGGCGGGGGTGGAGTGATCGCCTGTGATCATAAGCACATCCGGTTTGAGGTCTACCAGTGCGGGAATGGCTTGGTCAACACTTTCGATGATCTTTACTTTCCCGTCGAAATTGCCATCTTCACCCATACTGTCCGTCTTTTTAATGTGAATGAAGAAGAAGTTGTAGTCGTCCCAAATCTTGGAGACAGCGGAGAATTCATCTGCCGGGTATTCACCCTCAAATTTGATGATGTCCATTCCAACCAGGTCGGAGACGCCCTTGTACATGGGATAAACAGCGACACAAGCCGGGTTTAGGCCATAGACGTCGGGGAATTGGGGCAGACCGGGATTGGTGGCAAACCCGCGCATGGTGAAGAAGTTCGCTTTGGGCTCGTCGGCAAGCGCGGCTCTGGCTTTTTCTGCCCATTCGCGGAATAATGCGGCAGTTCGTTCGGCTTTGGGATCGCAGGCTTCAATGGGAAGCGGAGGTACACCGGTTTCCTGGGGATCGGTATCTTCAATTTCGGGAGAAAGACCTTCACCGCGCATGATGACAGCGAAGCGGTATTCTTTAACATGTAAGACTTCAATGTCAACTTCGGGGATGGTGATGGCTTTCAGCTTTTCAATGATGGGAAGGGCTTCCTCGGTAGAAATTCGCCCTGCTCGTCGATCGGTGATGTTTCCATCTTTATCAATCGTGCAGAAATTGCAGCGAACGGCGATGTCGCCCAATTTGAGGGAGGCACCCACGCCACAGGCTTCGAGGGCCCCACGACCAACAACATATTTGATCGGATCGTACCCAAAGAGGGAGAGGTGGGCGGGACCGGAACCGGGGGTAACACCTGCACGAACAGGAATGGTGCGGCCAAGGGTGCCTTCAGCGGCTAATTGGTCCATGTTGGGTGTGTTTGCTTTTTCCAGTTCGGTGGGGCCGTTGGCTTCCATGGGGAGACCACCCAAACCATCCATCACCAAGAGGACGATCTTGTGGTCATTATTATTCAAGAGGGGGGGTAAATATTGTAATGGCATTCTATAATCCTTTTCTGATATTAAAAAATATCCCTGCAAAAGTATTCGCAGGGATATTGTACTACTTTCTAGATTGGGTTAGCGAACTGCAAGCTCAGTTTCTTTGTCGAAAATGTGGAAGTTTTCCATGTTGAAAGCAACCTGAACATCTTCGCCAAAGGTGTATTTTGAACGGGGGTCTACACGGGCAATGTAGGAGTGTTGGTTTCCGCTTTTGAGGTAGACGAAGATTTCGTTCCCCATTAATTCGGTTACCTCGACTTTGGCTTCTACGTTAGCAGGGGTAATGCCGCCGGGGACGTACTGCGGGTTGTGGATGTCTTCTGGGCGGATACCCATGGTGACAGGTTTGTTTACCAAACCTTCGTAGATACTGGCTTTATCTTCCGGAATTTGAACAGCGAAAGAATCGCCATCGAAGTAGGTCTTTCCATCTTCTTTGGTGATCTTGCCATCAAAGAAGTTCATGGAAGGAGAACCGATGAATCCGGCTACAAATTGATTGGCGGGATAATCGTAAAGATTTTGGGGAGTGTCTACTTGTTGGAGAATACCCAACTTCATCACGGCGATCCGGTCGGCCATGGTCATTGCCTCGGTCTGGTCGTGGGTCACGTAGATGAAAGTGGTTTCCAACTGTTTGTGCAGTTTGCTGATTTCGGCGCGGGTCTGCACGCGCAACTTTGCATCCAGGTTGGAGAGGGGTTCGTCCAACAAGAATACGTTCGGTTCACGCACAATGGCGCGACCGAGAGCCACACGCTGGCGTTGGCCACCAGACAATTGGCGGGGTTTCCGCTCTAAGAGGTTTTCAATACCGAGAATGTCGGCAGCCATTTGTACACGCCGCTTAATTTCGGCTTTATCCATCTTACGCAGTTTCAAACCGAAGGCCATGTTGTCAAAGACAGACATGTGGGGGTAGAGTGCGTAAGATTGAAAGACCATAGCAATGTCTCGGTCTTTCGGGGGGACATCATTCACTACCCGGTCACCAATTTTGATGGTTCCCTCGGAGATTTCTTCTAGCCCTGCAAGGCAGCGGAGTGCGGTGGATTTACCACACCCAGACGGCCCAACCAGCACTAGAAATTCTTTGTCCTGAATTTCTAAGTTCAGGTCATTGACGGCAACAACGTCGCCAAATACTTTGAATACGTGGTCATATGTAACACTTGCCATGATCTTATACCTCTCTTTCGTCGCATATATAGTGACTGAATTATACACCAATTCATTTGTTGGAGAAAATGATTTTGGGTGGTTGGTGTGTATTGGGGCATGATATGATTGATTGAACGGCGCAAAATTTACCCCAAGAGTGGCGGCATGTAATTTATTTGATTCGCTTGCTCAAAAATCATCTGGGACTTAGAATTTAACTATGGCAAAATCAACATCACAACAAAAAGTAAGCCCAGTGCGTCAGCAATATCTGGACATAAAAGCACAGTATAAAGAAGCGATTTTATTCTTTCGACTGGGGGATTTTTATGAAACATTTGATGATGATGCGGAATTGGTATCAAAGGAATTAGACATTGTTCTGACATCAAGAAATGTTTCAAAGAATAACCGGGTTCCTATGGCGGGAATCCCGCACCATGCGATGGAAAACTATTTGTCTCGGTTGATTGAAAAGGGGTATCACATCGCAATTTGTGAACAGGTTGGAGATGAACCGGTTAAAGGGTTGATGCCCAGAGAAGTTGTGCGGATCGTTACCCCCGGAACGATTGTTGAACCCAGTTTACTGCCGGGCGATCAGAATAATTATCTGGTTTCGGTCGTAGTCGGCGAGGACTTGGCGGGTGTTGCTTATGTAGATATTACGACGGGGGAATTTGGGGTTACGGAAATTGAGGGGAAAGATCTGTATCATGCTGTACAGGCGGAAATAAACCGATTGAAACCGGCTGAATTACTGTATCCAGATAACTTGACCTTTTTTGAGCGAGAAAATGGGGTGCAGGGATTTAAGACTCCTTGGCCGGCATGGCGTTTTGAACCTGGCCGATGTGAATCCACCTTGACCCAGCATTTTGAAGTCTCTTCTTTGGATGGGTATGGATTGAAGGGGCGCATGAATGCCATTCGGGCAGCGGGGGCCGTGGTGCAGTATCTGAGCGACCGGCAGCCTGAATCCTTGAAACTATTATCGGGATTGTCTTTTTATAGTTTGAAAGAATTCATGGTTTTGGATGCAAACACCCGGAGAAATCTGGAGTTGACGGCGACCATCCGGGGTGGCAAGGTTAAAGGCTCATTATTAGGGGTATTGGATAAAACAATTACTCCGATGGGGGGGAGGTTGTTGGGGCAGTGGGTGAGCAGACCGTTATTGGATAAAACGGCGATTGAAGTCAGACAGGACGGGGTGACTTATTTTTATACAGATGGTTTATTGAGAGCGGAAGTGCGGGCTGCTTTGAAACCACTGAATGATCTGGAGCGGTTGATCAATAGGGTGATTGGGGGAACTGCCATGCCGCGCGATTTGGTCGCAATCCGGGATACACTCACTCATTTGCCAATTGTCAATGGATTATTGGTTGACACCAGCGAAGCGCTGGTTAATGTGCTGGGTAATTTAGATGTATGTGAAGAAGAACTGACCCTTTTGAATCTGGCGATTGCGGAAGATCCCCCGGCAACCTTACAAAACACCGGGGTGATCCGGTCGGGCTATTCGGAAGAATTGGACGAGGTGTTGGATTCGACATCATTTGCGCGGGAGTGGATCGCCAATTTAGAGAAGGCAGAGAAAGAAAGATTGGGAATCAAGTCTTTGAAGGTGGGCTATAACAAGGTTCATGGCTATTACATTGAAGTGACCAAGTCTAATACCGACATGGTTCCTGAAGAATACATTCGGAAACAAACCTTGGTCAATGCAGAGAGGTATATTACGCCGGAGTTGAAAGATTACGAGACTCGGGTGTTAAATGCTGAAGAGCGAATTCACGATATTGAGGCGCGTTTGTTCAAACAAATTTGCGCTCAATTAGGAAAATCCGCAGAGCGTATTTTGCATACCGCGCGCGCGATTGCACAGCTTGATGTGCTTAGTAATTTGGCCGAGGTGGCCGCTGTGCAGGGGTACGAGCGTCCGGAAATTGTGGAAGAAGATGTTCTGGAAGTGTTTGACAGCCGACACCCGGTAGTGGAACATTTGTTGAGTGGGGGAGAGCGGTTTGTCTCTAATGATGTGAATTTCGAAGAGGGCGAGCGGATTCGGATCATCACCGGGCCCAATATGAGCGGTAAATCGACTTATTTGCGGCAAATTGCTTTGATTGTGCTGATGGCGCAAATGGGTAGTTATGTGCCGGCAGGCGCGGCCAGGTTGGGTGTGGTCGACCGGATATTCACCCGTATTGGGGCTCAGGACGAGATCCATGCCGGGCAATCTACATTCATGGTAGAGATGGTTGAAACCGCCAATATTTTGAACCATGCTAACAACCGAAGTTTGTTGATCCTGGATGAGATTGGACGGGGTACGAGCACCTATGATGGGGTGTCGATTGCCTGGGCAGTGATTGAGTATTTACATAACCATCCCGACTTACGGCCAAAAACTTTGTTTGCTACCCACTACCATGAGCTGACGCAACTGTCTGATTTGCTGCCCGGGGTACGAAATTACAACGTGGCGGTCAGCGAAGTGGATGGTAAGGTGGTATTTTTACATAAAATTGTTCCAGGTGGTGCAGACCGTTCGTACGGGATTCATGTGGGGCAGTTGGCAGGTTTGCCGAAACCGGTTGTGCAGCGCGCCCAGGAGATTTTGGCTCAGTTGGAGGCGACCTCGGGTAGAGCGGTAAAAATTGATGCGCAAACACCGAAACAGATCGCACTATTCCCGGAGACAAACCCGCTGATTGATGAATTGAAATCGATTGATATTAATGCACTCAGCCCAATGGAAGCATTGAATAAGCTGTATGAGTGGCAGAAACGATTCTTAGATAAATAGAATTATTCGCAAATGTTGGAGATAGGTATATGATCGTCCCTACAGATGAGGCTGCCTGGTTGGCGGGTTATCAACAAATGCAGCAAAATTCCGCGGCTGCATATCTGGATGTTGCGCTAAAGAGCATCTCGGAAAATAAAATTGAGCTGACCATGCCCATTACAGACAAGGTGCGGCAGCCAATGGGATTGCTGCACGGGGGAATGAGCATGATGCTGGCCGAGACGGCTGCGAGTATGCATGCCTCTTGGGGATTGGATTTATCCAAACAGGTACCCGTTGGTATTGAAATCAACGGGTCTCACGTGCGTTCTGCATCTGAGGGGAATGTGCGAGCTGTGGGAACGGTGATACGGCGGACGAGATCGTTGATTGTGCATCAGGTAGAGATTGTGCATGAAGAAACGGGGAAACTATTATGTACTTCCCGCGTGACAAATTACATCAAACAAGTGGGGAAAAACGGTAATGAATAAATTATCGCGTTGGTTTTACAGCAAAGTAAATCTCTGGCTATTAATAATTGTTACCGTGATTTTTATTCTGTTCATGATTTTTGTGCTGCCAGACCAAGCGGCAAAAGCAGACCAGTATGCACAGGGGGCTGGCAGCCCGGATACATCCTTTGTCTATTCGGCGGATGAACTTTACAAGATGGCAGAGCAATATGGTGAGGCAGGTCGGCAAGAATATATTCGGGCGAGGTTTACCTTTGACCTGATTTTCCCGTTTGTGTACGGCGGCTTTTTGTTGGTGGCAATCAGTGGGGTATTGAATAAGCTGCTGCCAGCGGGGCACGCACTTCGAGTGCTGAATTTATTTCCCTTTTTAGGGGTTCTATTTGATTTTGGTGAGAATATTTGCGCTTCAATCGTAATGGCGATCTACCCTGAAAAGAACATCTTTCTATTGGGGATGTCTGCTGTTTTTACTTTGGTGAAGTGGCTGTTTGTATATGGCAGCTTTGTGATTTTGGTTGGGGGATTGTTGATTTTGGGGTATAGAAAGTTATTTGGTCGGAAGTGATTATTCAGTTGTGGGGGAAATAACTCATTCCTTTTGTGATATAGAAATAAAAGTCAAGCCAGTTCTCGACCAAACGGGGCTAAGGCAAGGGGGATCAGTTTGAAGTGCTGTTTGGCAAAGGGGATTCCGATGATGGTAATGAATAGAATTGATCCGGAAACAAAATGCGCTAATGCAATTTCCCAGCCGAAAAATACCGCCCATAAAATGTTGAAAATGATTTGAAGGAGATGATTTGTTGCGGGGGTAGGATTAATCTGCCGGCCAAAAGGAGACATGGTGGCAACCCCAAGTTTGATGGCTTGCACCCCGAAAGGGATGCCAACAATGGTGATGCAGACAAGCAGCCCGCCAATGAGATAGCCTAAACCTGCTACAAAGCCACCAAAGATCATCCAAATGATATTTCCAAGTAGACTCATTTTATCCTCCAAGTAGATGTAAATTTATCTTATCTTAGTTGAGATAAAGAGGCAAGAGAATATTCTTTTGGCACTAATCCTGCAACAATGACTTTGAATTCTTTTAATTTAAACAGATAACTACCGGTATGATCTGATGAATTCCTAAGATTTAGAGATTTGGGAGCAGGGATATGGCGCAAGCAGCTGGCATTGATGTAAGCCACTATAAGAAAATGATTGACTGGGCTGAGGTGAAAAAAGCCGGGGTCAAGTTTGCGTATATTAAAGCCACCGAGGCAGACAGCTTTGTAGACCCGCGTTTTGATTTTAACTGGACCCGGGCGAGGAAAGCAGGCATTATCCGGGGGGCGTATCATTTTTTTAGACCTTTAACCGATCCGGTGTCTCAGGCGAACCATTTCTTGAAAATTGTGGGGAATATTTTACATTCCACCGATTTGCCACCGGTATTGGATGTGGAGACTTATCCCGACTTCATTGAAGCCGAATATCGAAAATTGCTAGTGCAAGAGCGGATTGAGCGGATTGCTACCTGGTTATCGATCGTTGAGAAGGAAACGGGGAAAATACCGATTGTCTATACCAATTATTATTCGTGGTTTGATTATATTGGGAATACAGATGAGTTTGTCAGAAATCCGTTATGGATCGCCGCCTATCAGGTGGAAACGCCTAAAATTCCGGCGAGGAATTGGGGCGGGAAAGGGTGGACATTTTGGCAGACATCGGAAAGAGGGATCATTCCCGGTATTCGGAATGAAGCTCCGTGTGTTGATTTAGATAAATTCCGCGGGACGGAAGATCAGTTGAGGGAATGGCTGGGATTCGATGGTTCTAGAGCGCTGCCGCCGGACGTAACTAACGGGGATATGCTGGCTGCAATTGTAGATGCAACGGAGTCATTGAAGGCTTCTTCTGACAGTTG
This sequence comes from Anaerolineales bacterium, assembly GCA_963675375.2. GTDB lineage: Bacteria > Chloroflexota > Anaerolineae > Anaerolineales > UBA11579 > UBA11579. The sequence continues at coordinate 2,630,958 of OY776212.2, forward strand.
GGTTCGGAGAACACAGCTCAGTTATTTGGTTGATCCGATTGGAAATACCCTGCGCCCGTATGATGGGCCTGGGGTTGATGATTTACCCTTTGATCGTGAAGAAAAATACGCGCTCAATAAAGCGCTGATATTTTACGAACATGCTAATTCGGCAGCCTGGTCTATTACCCACCAAGATGTGATCAATGCACTATATTACGTGGCAAACATGGAGGGAATGGGTGGGTGGACGCTGGTTACTAAAGTGGGGTTGGACTACATTGGTACCGACCGAGATGCACTTTACACCGGGCCTAGCATTTACGAACTGCCGCATTTAACCCCTGCTCAGAAAGAAGCGATTGCCGCCTATCTGGGAATTACCATGCCGGAGGATGTAGAGCCTGCCCCAGAAGAGGAAGTTATTGATGACACTCCTGTTGATGAGGAAGCGATTGAGGAAGAGGAAGAACCCGAAGTTGTTGATAATCTTCCACCAACATACTCTGCGGAACTGACTAACCAGACGATGATTAATGCGTTTTACCTGGTGGGGTTTGAGTTAGGGAAAAATGGGGATGATTTACTTGCAGCAGCAGGTTTGACCGACTTGCTGGGGAAGAGGGAATCCCCATACAGCGGCGTAACAATTGATGCGCTCCCCGGGCTTAGTGAGGTTGAGAAAGAGAAAATAGCTGAGGCTTTGGGATTGATCGTTGTTGGGGACGAAGTTGCGCCTGAAGAACCTGTTCAGGACGAAGAAGAGCCGGCAGAGGAGGATGCAGGCGAGGTTGGCGAGGATAATAGTGGGAATGATGAACAAGAAGATGTCCAGGAAGCCGAGGAAGAGGTTGTTGAGGAACACGAAGAAGAGGTTGAGGAAGAAGTTGTAGTAGACGACGCCCCAGAGGATGAAGAAGAAATTCTTGATGATGAAGAGGAAGAAGTATCGGAAGAGCCACCCTCGGAAATCACATATCCAGGATTGGTGAACCAAGACATTATCAATTTGTTTTATAAAGCAGCAGCTCTAATCGGCAAGAATGGGTGGGATTGGCTGGTTAAGACTGGATTGGAATATTTGAATGAAAGCCGGTCTATACGATTTGATTTTTACAAAGGGCCGTTATTAGAAGATTTGTTGGATTTGGATGAGGAAGAGACTAAGACGCTGCAAAAGACCCTGGATGGTTACCGGCGGGATAGTTGATAGCTTTGGTTGCGGGTTTCTTCATCCTCTTGTATAGTTATTTTGGACATTCTTTTGAATGGAGATTCGTATGAAACGTGTAATACTAATTGGATTTTTAATCTTCCTGATAGGAAGTATGACGGGGTGCAGCGCATTTGATGCCCGCCTGGCAGCGGGAACGGCTGTTGCTTCAGGTGAGGATATTGGTGCTTCTGCCTCTGATAGCGAAAGCAGCGAGCCAACAGAGATCGTGATTGCATCGGCAAGCCCCACCAATACGCTTAATGCAGCCCAAATTAGCACTGCAATTCAGCAAACGGTGGAAGCGATTCAGACCCTAACGCCTGATGATTCTTCACCGGCTGATGAAGCGGCAACAAATACACCCACTGTGGAATCTACGGCAACCTTAGATAACGCCAAATTTACGGCACTTGCGCAGACTTTAACCCAAATTGCGAATTCTTCATTGACCCCCACTCCAGAACCGGCAACATCCACCCCGGAAACTACGCCAGAAGTCGGCGATACGGATGGAGATCAGCCCCCCAGTGCGACACCGGACCCTTGCAATGCCTTCCGGTTCCTGGCGGATGTGACTTATCCGGATGGGGCGTCGGTGAATCCATCCACTTCGTTTTATAAAAGCTGGCAGGTGAAAAATACAGGGACTTGCACCTGGACAGGTTCATATTCGTTGGTATATGCTTCTGGATTCCAGTTAGGGGGCACATCGCCCCTGACCCTTGGATCGGGAACAGCGGTTGTTTCGGGGCAAAATGTAACCCTGACGATCCAGTTATTCACGCCTCCTCAACCGGGGACGTATACAAGCAGTTGGTTATTACAAGATGGCGATGGGCATAAATTTGGCGGTGGACCCAATGGCGACCAACCTTTGACGGTCAATATCGTGGTACCAGGTGTTCAATCGCCTGTATTTACCAGCCCGGCGTCGACTGCTCCGCCTTTCTATACACCAACGCCGTGATACTCATAATTTGCAGGTAATTTCAAGATGGCTGTCTGTAATGCGGGCAGCCATCTTTTTAATTTTAATTACGCTGAGTTCGATTTAATAAATATTTGCCTTGCATGGTTAATGCGCGTATAATCGGGCACATGACTCCTAATACTACCCTCCAAGACAAAATTGCTGAATTTCGGAAAGCCGAAAAATGGTTGTTCACATTGATCACCGACCCAAAAGGGGAACGATATTTTATTGAAAAAAGCATGGAAGTGCGGCTGCAGGAATTTGAGGAACAAATTCAACGGATGCAGGCGTTCATGGATTTCTGCGGAAATCCGGAAAACACCTTCCCGTCTATCCATGTGGCTGGTACCAGCGGGAAAGGTTCAGTCGTTAATTTAATTTATGGATTATTGTCTTCCGCGGGATTAAAAGTGGGATACCATGTGAGCCCGTATTTACAGGTGTGCAATGAAAAGTTAATTGTGGATGGAAAAATGATCCGTCCGAGCGATTTTTCTGGACTGGTTCATGATTTTCGAGAAAAACATGTAAATTGGCTTGAGGAACAAGACCAATTTGGCCCATTGAAATACGGGGAGGCGTGGGTTGCACTGACGTTTTTATGGTTAGCAAAGCAAAATGTCGACTGGGGCGTGATTGAAACCGGTTTGGGAGGAAGATATGACCCAACCAATGTGGTGCCTTCTAAGCTGGCGGTGATCACAAATATTAATTACGATCATGTTGAGGTGCTTGGAGAGAGTCTGGAAGAGATTGCATATCATAAAGCCGGGATCATCAAACCCAATGGGTTAGCGGTTACCGGCGAGACGAATCCTGCACCTTGGGCTGTGATTGCGAAAGAAGCGAAAGATAAAAATGCGACCTTGTTTTCTTTAGGAAAAGATTTTGGTTATCAAATTCGAGAAATAGGTGAGGGCGCGGTATTAGATGTCAATGGCGTGTACCATGATTACCAGGGGATCAAGGTGAACATGGGGGGAGACTATCAATATTTAAACGCTGCGATGGCGATTGCCAGTGTGGATGTTTTAGCTAATAATTATGAAGTTCCGATTGATTTGGAGCGTATCAAAGAGGGCGTTGGGAAGACCAATTTTTCAGGCCGGTTTGAGACGATTCAAAAGGATCCGCTGGTAATTTTAGATGGGGCGCATAATTTACATAAAGCGGGGGCACTGGCGGCGAGTTTGAAGCAGGAGTATCCGGGGGAGAAGTTTGTCGTGGTGTTGGGTACCTTGTCGATCAAAGATTTTAGTGGGATCATCAAATCTTTAGCACCGCTAACAAAAACCTGGATCGCGACTCAGCCACATGTGTTTGGAAAGCCTTCTGCATCACCCGAAGCGCTTGCAGAAGTGATCCGAAGCGTTGCTCCAGACGCAACTGTGATCATGAAGGAATCGGTTGGAGAAGGTGTAGATGCAGCCCTCGCATTGGCGGGGAAAACGGACAAGGTGGTCGTAACCGGGTCTTTATATATGGTTGGAGAAGCCAGAAACCGGTGGTACCCGACAAATGAAATCCTCAGCAACCTTGAATCAGAAGGCTAATCTAACTGCATCAGCACAAATTTCAGATAACGTAGTTCGGGCATGGCAAGCGGGAAGGGGTGGTCGGCAGGCTGCCCAGATATTTTCAGGATGACCGCTTTTCTTCTGGCATTGGAGATGCTTTCTTCAATGATTTGGAGGAACATCTCTTCGGTGATATGGCTGGAGCAAGAGGCTGCTGCTAATATACCCTGTGGCGCGGTTGTTTTTGCCCCTAGCGTGATTAATTTCGTATAGGCGTTGGTTGCCTGGGGGACAGCGGTTTCAGATGGGGCAAAAGAGGGGGGATCGAGAATAACAATATCCCAAGTCTTTTTATCCTTCACAGCGTTTTCAAGATAATCAAATGCGTCTGCCTGGACAATGGCGTGATTGTTGATGGGGAGTTGATTTATCTCCCAGTGAGATTGGGCTGCCTCAAGAGCAGGCTGGGCAATATCCAGTGTGGTAACGTGTTTGGCACCACCTTTGCCGGCATAAATTGAGAATCCTCCTGTGTACCCAAAAGCATTGAGCACAGTCTTGTCTTTTGAGAGGGGGGTGATAGATTGACGATTTTCGCGTTGATCGAGGAAAAAGCCAGTTTTTTGCCCGGAGACAAGGTCGGCGGTGAAGTTTATGTCGTTTTCGATAAATGCAACCGGCTGCGGGCTGGATTTACCCCAGATGCATACTGCTGCATTGGTGTCTCTGGATTTTTTGTAGACAGATTTAACCTTTAACTTTTCTCCAAGCCAAGATGCAATCTGTTCGATCTGCCAAAAATTATCTGCCCCTTCGCCATCGGTTGTAATGACAGCGTGTTGATCGTAACGGTCACAAGTCAACCCTGGCAACTGGTCTCCAGCACCATTAATCAAACGATAGGCGTTAGTTTGAGAAGAATCAAATAACAAATTTCGCATATCCAAAGCTTGTTTGAGACGCTGTTCAATCAGGGAGGAATTCAAAGATTGGTTTGGGTTTGTGGTGCAGACCCGGAAGGCAATCGGGTTGTTGGGATCAAGATAGCCAAGGGCGATTTGTTTTTTGCCCTGTTTGTCAAATAGAATGGCGGGCGTTCCGGGCGTTACATTCGGCACTTTTTGGAGTGCTTCGTCGTAAACCCAGGCATGGCCGCGTTTTATGGTTCGGATTAAGTTTTTGGATAATCTTATTTTTACAGGAGAAGATGTGTTTATAAAGTTCATAGTATTAGAAGAAGGTTACATGCCGTGAGGCTCGAAGCATCCCGATTTGCCAGTTGGTGAGGTGTTCAGGTCGGCATGAATGGGGATACATGAGATTGTTTTTGTCTTTTCGATGGAGAAGATTGCAGGCGTGGCCTAATTCGTGGGCCATACACCTGGCATGATTGAACGGGAGGGTGATGTAATCGGTAAGCCACCCCATGGAACAACCTCCAAAACCTTTGATGCTGCGCACCATAAAAATAGAAACCGGGGCACCATAGCCGGTTATTCGCCGGAGGCTGGACTGGTTGGATGATTTGATGGTTGTGTATTGGAATTGTGCCCCTGCCAAAGTGAGGTCTTGGCGGATTGCTGGGAAATTACAGCCGACATCAAGAATGTGTTTGATTGTAGAAATATTTACTTCTCGTATCCAGGCGGCATGTTCGGGAGTGTGTTCTCCTTCGGTAGATTTTGGGATGGGAAACATGGGAATGAGTTGGATATTTGCAGTGGACTGAAAAATCTTCTGTGTTCGTTTAATTTGCGCCATGATGGCAGAGGTGTCTATGGATTTTTGCCACTCTTGATGGGTGGGAATAATCACGCCTATGCGGATCTTTTTAGCGGGGCGAAAACCAAATTGCCAAAAGGTAAATTCAATGATGCCGACAATGAAGTGGATAAATGTGAGAATGGAATTCCAAATCCACTTGGCAAATCGGCCCAAAATGGGGATACAAAAAAGCAAATCCAAGAAGGATGCAATGAGATTCAAGGGGTAAAGAATGATCTTGGATGCTGCCTGGCGTGTGGGGGAAGAAATTTTCATGTAGTGAAATTGTACTCGAAAAAGACTGCCGTGAAACGTTTAGGTTTCAAGCAGCGAATGCGTTATAATTTTATTTGACCAAATGGTGTTTGATTTTAGGCAATTTACGTGAGGAGTGGATGATGTCCAGGAAAAACCAAATTTATTTAGCCGTTTTTTTGATCTTGCTCGGAGGGATATACATCGTCGCTAATTTCGTAAACATTGACCCGGGAGATTTCTTTTGGCCTCTTCTTTTGATCGTTTTGGGGTCCATGTTGATCTTTAGGCCGAAGGTTTTGGCATCTGATAATGCCAAACATTATTTTGCAGGGGATATTCATGTGGGGAAAGACTGGCAAGCTGTTGACGAAGAAGTAAGAATGTTTGCCGGAGATATCGATATTGATCTGCAAGCAATTAACCTGCCGGATGGTGAAACAACTTACCGGGTGCGCTTTTTTGCGGGTGATATTACGGTTTTTAGACCGAAGGATGTTGGTTTGAAAATTGAATCTACTGGGTTTGTGGTGGATGCAAAATTTGATGGGGATGCTAACAGCCATGTGATGACCGGCTATGAATATGTTAGCGATAATTATGACTCTGCGGCAAAGAAATTTATTCTCAATACCGCCAGTTTCGCGGTAGACTTGAAAATCAGATCGGTGTAAATTTTTTTTATTTTCTCCCGATAAGACTTAGGGAGAGATTAAATGGAAAAAAGAGCTTCTCAAATCCATGAGAAGCTCTTGCTTTAGAGGGGATGCTCAAGTTATCTACGGAACAGGAGTAAATATAAACCGCCGCCGATAAGAAGGATGGGGAGGAATAGACTCCAGCTTAGATTGAAAAAGAAAATGCAGGAAAGAGCGATAAGGAAAAGCCCACCTAAGGCGGCGTTCCCGCTGTTCAGACTTTGTTCCTGTTGGTACTGCTGCCATCCGTTAGCGACCATTCTTAATCCGGGAATGAGAATAAAGATAGCCCACCAATTGTGGATGTTGATATCCATTACATTGAGCGTATCCAGCATGAATAATCCGCCAAGGAGGATCAAAGCAATGCCCACTACCCAATTGTTATTGTCTAATTTCCACTCTTTTTTAAAGTTTGTGTTTTCATCAAACATGATTTTCTCCATATCTATTTTGGTTTCTTTCACTACTTAGTACGTGGAAAAACAGAAAAGGTTGCTAATTTTGGTATAAAACTTGCATTAGAATGGTTGTTCAGTAATTAGTGAAGTCTGATGTGGCAATTGGATTTATTCAATTGGAGAGAAATAATGATGGTACGAAAAACCAAAATAATAATCATCGCTGTATTGGCCGGCGTTCTATGCACCAGTTGTGGCATTCCCAGTACGATCACACAAACGGCATCTGCAAGTGAACCGGCTTTGTTATTGGAAGATAATTTTGATGATCCTACCAGTGGATGGGAAGTGAGCTCGCAGGGGGGACTTAAGGATTACTATCAGGGTACTTACCATATCAAAGTGGCAGACCCCAATATATTTTCGTGGAGTGTGGCGAAGAAATCCTTTGGGGATGTGAACATCAGTGTAGACCTGGCGTTTACCGGGTCTGCTGAATTGGCTGAAATGGGTGTGATTTGCAGGATGCAAAATAACCAGGATTTTTATTTCTTTACGATCCGGTCGGATGGCGGGTATGCGGTGTTTAAAATGTACCAGGGGACGGAATTTTTCCTGGGAATGGAAGGTTACCAACTCAGTCCGGCAATCCATACCGGAATTGCGACGAATCATATTGATGCGGACTGTATTGGCGAAAAACTATCCTTATATGTGAATGGCACACATTTGATCACCGTGGAAGATGCCAGTTTTCAGGTTGGCGATGTTGGTTTATTGGTGGGGGCTTATGATGAACCTGATGTAAATGTGTTTTTTGATAATTATATTGTCTCCCAACCTTAGAAGAATCATTGAGGAGCATGATTGATGAAGATGCGGTGGCGATTTCTGATTTCATTGGGGATGATGATCTTGGCTTCGATAGCTTGCCAGACGGCGGTTGCTATATGGGAGGCGCCTACCCATGTGCCAACCTTTGTGGTCATGGAGCCAACAGCGGTTGTTGAGGAAAAGAATCCTACCGATATACCAGAGATGAGCGCCGATATTTCGGGAGAAACAACTGTCCAAGAGGATACAAATGAGCAGGCTGGACAGGGTAGCTATTTGTTTACAGATGATTTTTCTGACAGCAACAGCGGCTTAGGTGAAGAGATCGCTAACAGCAGCGCGATGCAGTACACTGATGGGGGTTATCGGATTTCAATTAACGATTCTAATTTCTTAGCCTGGTCTACCTATGACTCTGAGTTTGAAAATATAAGGATAGAAGTTGAAGCCAGCTTTTTGAGCGGCAGTACAAATAATACGTATGGGATTATTTGTGGATATAAAGATGCCAATAATTTTTATTCGCTGATGGTGGGAAGTGATGGATACTTCGCAATCAGGAAACGGGCTAATGGGGGAACGTTAGATATTATTTCTGGAAATAGTTATTTGCAAAGTGATGCGATCAGAACCGGAGCACAATTAAACCTAATTTCGGCGGTATGCAGTTATAACCGGTTGGCTTTGTTTGTGAATGGTGAATTGCTGACAGAGGTGATTGATGATGAATTGGGGGCTGGACAAGTAGGCGTGATTGCGGGGACTTTTGAGGGGGGCGGCACTGAGGTCTTTTTCGATAATTTTCGTGTAAAAGAAATCCAATAGATTTCTTTTTTTAGGGGGAATAAATTCCCTGTAAAATGTCTTTGGGGGAACGGCATAAATTTCAAAGATATGTTACTCTATATATTGGTGACCAATGGAAAAAAATGAATTTACCATCTTAATTCTCAGTGATATGGTTGCTGATAAGTTATACGGGCCGTACATCCGGGAAATTTTCCCAGATGTAGACCTGATTTTAAGCTGTGGAGATTTGCCCTATTATTATTTGGAGTTTATTTTAGATATGCTTAGAGCGCCGATGTTTTTTGTGCATGGCAATCATGATCCGGCAATTGAAATTGGCGTGAATGGGAATCGGAGCCAACCTGGTGGGGCAAGAAATTTAGATAATGAGGTGATTAACCATCGGGGATTGCTGCTGGCAGGGTTAGAAGGATCCATTCGATATTCTAAGGCAATTTACCAACATACCCAGTTTCAAATGTGGCTGAAAGCTCTGCGGTTAATCCCCAAGTTGTTGGCGAACCGGATCAGATATGGCCGGTATTTGGATATTCTTGTCTCGCATTCCCCTGCATGGGGTGTGGGTGATAAGGATGACCCGGCGCATCAAGGATTTCATGCTATTCGCTGGATTTTAAAAGTGTTCAAGCCGAAATACCATTTACATGGACACGTTCATCTTTATTCGTTGAATGAGAAATTTACCAGTATGTTTGAAGAAACCATGATTATTAATGCAAGTAGATACCGAATTCTGAAAGTAAGTTTGGATCAGTAAAGGATCAAGGCCATGGATATGTTTGATGGTTCAAATAGGTCTTCAGCTGTAATATCCTTTCGACAGGCAAGACGAAAAGCGGATTTACGGGCTTTGCTTTCCCGCTTAATGGGTAAAGCCGATGAATTGTTGGTGTTTGATGAGGTGCGGAGATATTTGGACCTGGCGCATCCCAACCGGCGTAAGTTGGAAGATATTCCGTTGGATTCAATCGTAGGAAGTGTCAACCGGTATCATGACTTCAACCGGCAGTTCTACCCTTTGACAGATAGCGATGAAAACAGGTGGGCAAGGGTGAAAGATTTGATGGAAACGCGCGGGTTAGAGCCCATTGAAGTGTATCAGATTGGGGAAGTATATTTTGTTCTGGATGGGAACCATCGCGTATCGGTGGCAAGGCAAATGGAGTCGGAATCGATTGAGGCTTATGTCACGGAATTTCGCAGCAAGATAGAGCTTGACCCCGATGATGATATCACCGATGTGGTGCTAAAAGCCGAGCACATGGAATTGATGGAGGATACCCATTTGGATGAGGTATGCCCCGATCTTGAAATTATGGTGACGCTGCCCGGTAGGTACCGAGAGATTTACGAGCATATCGCGGTACACCGGTATTATTTAGGTATTGAACATAAACGCGAGATCCCGATTGAGGAAGCCTCTAAGAGTTGGGTGAACAATGTGTATCTTCCGGTGGTGAATGTGATCCGCAGTGAGAAGATTCTTGATGATTTTCCAGGTAGAACAGAGACAGACCTTTATTTGTGGTTGAAGAAACACCAATGGGAATTGGAAAATGCGCTGGATAGAGGGGTGGCTACAGAGGACGCGGCACAAGATTTACGCCGGAAATTTGGGAAAGGCTTCTGGCGTAGTTTAAAAAGATTTTGGCAAGATATAAAAGTAAAGGATGGAGAATGATTTAATCTCCATCCTTTTTTTGATTCGATTAACTAAATATGAGTGGCACAAGCCACTCATATTTAGTTTAACCTAATGTTTATTGGATGTTGTAGTAATTGTAAATTGCTTCTGCTAAATCCCCGATGAGTTTTGAGATTGGGTCCCAAACAAGCTGTGTGGGGTGATTGAAATAGATGACGAGGACATAATCCCCGCTAGGTGTGTATACAATCCCGGCATCCCCGATTGTGGTGATCGTTCCGGTGTTTACATCTGATACCCAACCATGTTTATGAGCAATGATTGTGTCATCAGGCGCACCTGCTTCGATCAGGAAGGGTGTGTTGTTTCTGGTAAGTAGGTCGATCATGTCTTGGCATTCTGAGGGGGTAAAGTCGTCTGGGTAGACAGCCAATAAGGTACCGCCGCCATTTTCCGCACATTGATAGAGGTCAGCCAACAACATACCCATATCCGATACTGTGGTTTGGTTATAAGGATCGGGGTCTGTATTGAGGTCTGTGCGTAAATTAGCCGGCGTATCATAATAGGCCAATAAACCTGCGCCTACGTAAAAATAACCGGCAAGGAAGGTGTTTTCTAGACCTAAATTGCGCATATCCTGGGTAACGACCAGCGGGCCAGACGCGGTGTTGATATATTGCTCCATTAACCAGTCGGCAGGATCGTTCCCTGATTCTTCAATCATGCCAGAAAGCAAGTGTAGGGCTTCTTCTGGATAGGGTTCGGAGATTTGTTTATAAGCAGAAACCATGATGGGGATTTTGATCACACTGGAGGCAGTGAATGCTAAATCTGGGTCGGTAGGATAATCTGTTTTCTGAGAGTAGATGAAATGGATTTCCTGGGATGTTTGCAAATCGAGCAAGTATAAACCAGCGATACCATCGTATTCGGCGACATCTAAAATTTGTTTGAGCAAAATCTCAAGATTATCAAAGGCAGGTCTACCCGGTTCGCTTTCTTGGAATGAAAGGTCCACAATTCGATCAGAGGGAGAGAATAGTGCTCTTTCTATTTGGGGAACAGCACGGTCAACATCGATGGTGATGCCAGCCTGGCCTTCTTGAAATGTGACAGAGCCAACTTGCGGCTTGGCTGCTACGGCAGGTTGGTCGTAGCGGACTGCGATCTCGTCGGAAAGGTAATTTCGTAAGAGGGCTTCTGAGTAGGTTGCATCAAGAGGCACATTTGTATAATTGATTTCATTGCCCCATAAATATGCCCAGAATTGGTTCCAAAAATCACCACCAATGCGGGAAAAGTCGGCAGTTGCCAGCATGCTTTCCAGGTTGAGTTCAAAGCCTATGACCGCAGGGTCTAGATGGATGACTGCGCCCTGGTAGTGCAGCTCAACCGGGATGTTATACACTTCCAGTATTCTCTCGGCCGCGGCTTCACGGGTTAATCCTCCCACAGGGATACCGCCAATTTCTAATGAGGGGGGGTAAGTAATTCTGGAACGGCTAAAAATAATAAGTTGGATGGTCAATAGGATGATGGCTAAGATAATCAAGACTACTGAAACCCATCTCAATATTGGATTTCTTTTTCTGATTCGCACGATGTACTCCTTATCTTACGAAGGGGCAGTATATCATATATTGCCAACCTGATTGTTTTGAATCGAACTTGCTAAGATTAATACAGCCTGGTAAATTCTCATTTTATTTGAACGAAATATTCAAATTCCGATACGCATTTTATGCTAGAATCTTAGCACTATTTGGATAGTTTTTATATCAATCTATGAGATTAAGGAAATCAAAATGCTGCGATCTTTAATAATCTATCTTTCAAAAGCTGAGTGGATGCGCCAAAGAGTGATGCGGTGGAAAATAGCTCGAAAGGTAGTATTGCGTTTTGTGGCGGGGGAGAAATTAAGCGAAGCTATTAAGATCATCAAAGAATTGAATTCGGAATCTATATTTGCTACTTTGGATCAGTTGGGGGAGGATACCAAAAACGCAGAGCAAGCCAGGCAGACTGCGGAAGATATTATTTTGATCCTCAATGCAATCAGTGAGGCCGAGATCAATTCCTCTCTATCGCTTAAACTTTCGCAGATCGGTTTGTTGTTGGATGAGACTATTTGTGAGGAAAACTTATCCCTAATTTTGAGCCGAGCGCAAGAATTAGGGATTTTTGTACGGATCGATATGGAAGATTCGCCTTGTGTGGATGCAACCATGCGGGTGTATTGGAAGATGCGGAAAGAACATGGATTTGATAATGTGGGGATGGTGATCCAGTCTTATTTATACCGCAGCGAGAAAGATACAGAAGAACTTTTGGCTGGGGACACACGAATTCGATTGGTAAAAGGCGCTTATAAAGAGCCTGAGGAAGTTGCGTACCCATCAAAAAGGGATGTGGACAACGCTTTTGATCGGTTGACGAAGATGATGCTTGACCATGCAAAACAGGAAAGTTCCCCCGCGGTTTCTGATGATGGGCGGTGGCCGCCGATTACTGCAGTGGCTTCGCATGATGAGGATAGAATCAACTATGCGATTTCATATGCGCAAACCAACGGGATACCCAAGGAAAAGCTTGAATTCCAGATGTTATATGGGATTCGGCGGGGACTGCAAAAAGAATTGGTGCAAAAAGGGTATCCGGTAAGGGTGTATGTGCCCTTTGGGTCAGAGTGGTATCCTTATTTTATGCGGCGCTTAGCAGAACGTCCGGCAAATTTGTGGTTCTTTATTTCCAGTTTGTTCAAGGGATAGATTTTATTGTCTAAATTCAAAAATTCCAGGCGAAGAGTCTGGAATTTTTTCTTTAACTGATTGGTATTTTTATAAGTGAATGAACCTTGCAAAAACAAACTAAATTTAGTATAATATACAAATATATGAGCAAGTATTCATATAAAGGAAGATATGATAACTAATATACAAGCAAGTGCGTTAGCGGAGCTGTTCAGCAGTTTAAGTGACAGCAGCCGGGTAAAAATTATTGCTGCGTTGGTAAGCGGGGAAAAGAATGTGGGTTCGATTGCCGAATTGGTTGATTTGAGTGAATCTGCGACTTCTCATCATATGCGCAGCCTGCGTTTGATGAATTTGGTGCGGGCACGAAAAGAAGGCCGACAGGTTTTTTATTCCTTATTGGATGACCACATTAAAATACTTTATGACATTGGATTGGAACATATTACTCATGGATAACACGAAAGCAAATATTACGAAATTTCACTTAGCAAACTTAGATTGTGCAAACTGTGCGCGGAAAATTGAAGATGGGGTGAAGACGGTTCCCGGTGTGCGGTATGCAAGCGTGAACTTTGCCACCTCTACGTTGTATATTGATGGCGATGATATTGATTCGGTAAAAAATAAGATCAATCAAATTGAACCAGATGTATCCCTGCAAGAATTAAAACCTTTAGAAAAGGGGTTAAGTTCAAAAGAAAAATCAGAATTATGGATGATTGGTCTTTCTGCAATTTTATTTGCCATAGGTTTGGTCTTCAACCAGCAACTGACTGATTTGCCTTACCAAATTGGGATTTGGGTTGTGTTGGGGGCAGCGTATGTTCTTTCAGGGTATCGGGTTGTTGTGGGGGCGGTGAGAAATATTGCCCGAGGAAATTGGTTTGACGAAACCTTTTTGATGACCGTGGCAACCATTGGGGCGGTCGTGATCGGTGAACTTCATGAGGCCGTGGGGGTGATGCTGTTTTATATGGTGGGTGAATTTGTGCAAGAGCGTTCGGTGAAACGTTCTAGAAATGAAATTCAAGCCCTTTTGGATATTAAACCTGAATCGGCGCATGTGTTGACCGATAATGGCATCATTGATAAAGAACCTGAAGGAATTGAAGTTGGGGAAGTGTTGGTGATAAAGCCCGGTGAACGGGTGCCGCTGGATGGGGAAGTTGTTGAGGGGACTTCCCAAATCGATGCTTCTATGTTGACCGGCGAGTCTATCCCTGTGGATGTAAAGATTGGGGATGAAGTCTTTGGTGGCACGATCAATCAGGGCGGGATGATAAAAGTGCAGGTGACGAAATTGTTGTCGCAATCTTCTCTGTCGAAGATGTTAGACCTGGTACAAAATGCAGCAAGCCGAAAGGCTAAAACTGAAAAGTTCATCACTAAATTTGCGAAAGTTTACTCGCCAATCATGGTTGGTTTGGCTGCGCTAGTGGCTTTCTTGCCTCCTTTGTTCGTCCCCGGACAAGTGTTAAGCGACTGGGTATATCGGGCTTTGGTTTTATTGGTCATCTCGTGCCCATGCGCGCTGGTTATCAGTATCCCGCTGGGGTATTTTGGCGGTTTGGGTGGGGCATCTAGAAAAGGGATATTAGTAAAAGGGGCCAATTTCCTGGATGTGTTGGCTGATGTGAAAACAATTGTGTTCGATAAGACCGGCACTCTTACAAAGGGAAAATTGAAAGTATCAGAAATCGTTCCCTATAATGGGGTAGATGAAAAAGAGTTGTTGACCTATACGGCATTTGCCGAGGCTCATTCTTCTCATCCGGTGGCACAGGCGATACGCACGGCTTATGGTAAGAATGACCTCGATGCAATTGATGTTGGGAGCTATCAAGAGATAGCCGGATATGGCGTGATTGCAGAAGTTAATGGTCATCAAGTGATTGTTGGGAATGATGGTATTTTGCACCGGGAGACTGTGGCGCATGTTACCTGCGATGTGCCGGGTACAGTGGTGCATACGGTTTTGGATTCCCAATATATTGGCTATATTGTGGTAGAAGATGAGATCAAGCCTGATGCAAGAGAAGTGATTGGAAATCTCAGAAATGCTGGGGTTGACAGGGTTTATATGCTTTCCGGAGATCGGGAAGATGTTGCTGAGAAGGTAGCCGAAGAATTAGGATTGGATCAGTATTGGGCAGAGTTGCTGCCTGAAGATAAAGTGTCAAGCGTGGATGGAATTTTGGATGCCGGGCACGATGGAAAGCTGGCATTTGTTGGGGATGGAATCAATGATGCGCCCGCATTGGCGAGGGCGGATGTGGGCATTGCCATGGGCGCTTTTGGGAGTGATGCGGCTATTGAAACGGCCGACGTCGTCTTGATGACAGACGCATTGGATAAAATTGCCCAAGCAATTGAGATAGGGAAGAAAACGCGGAAAATCGTTTGGCAAAATATTGGTCTGGCATTTATGATAAAGACTGTATTTATTGTGCTTGGTATCTTCGGGATCGCTTCGATGGGCGGCGCAGTGTTTGCAGATGTAGGTGTGGCTTTATTGGCTGTGATGAATGCCACCCGGATATTGCGGTAGATAAAGGATGTGGATTTGATTGATGCATTGGTACAAAAGCTGACAACAGAAGGGGTAAAAACGGAGACATTTTTTTCTTCTCTTTCGGACGAGGATTGGGGGCGGCAGCTTTATGCGGATGGTGCTATGTGGACGGTGAGGCAGGTATTTGCACATATTGTAGAGTCTGAAGATGCTTTGCGGCGCTTATTTGAGTCTATCGTTCAGCGTGGGACAGGCGTTCATCAGGATTTTGACATTGATGGATATAATAAGGATGCGGTTGATGGGATGGGAGCAGTCCCAATAAATACATTGTTCGAAATGTTTCAAGAGCGAAGGGGTAAGATGGTGGCGTTTGTTTCCAATTTAGAGGAAGCAGACCTAGAAAAAATTGGTCGGCACCCCTTTCTGGGTAAAGAAAAATTATCCAAGATGATCCAGCTTTTCTACTTGCATATTAATATTCATATGCGAGATATAAAGAAAGCGTTACGTTGAGAGAAAGTTTGAGATGACTGAGAAGAAAATTGATGATGTGATTTTGTTTCCTGTAAAAAGCGATGGTATTGGGAACGTGATTGTTGGAGAAAACGACCATTTGCTACGGCGGTTTGGACAGCTTGAGTTAATCACATTGACTGAAAAACAGCCTAAACTGTCGCTATTTCGAAAAAGAGCGGATGAGATATTCTTCGTGTTGAGTGGGGAGGTGCAGGTGTCAGGGGAGGATATGCGTTCAAAATCTCCTTCGTTTGGCGCTGGGATGGCCTGGACGTTGAAAGCGCAAGATTCCTTGGGGTTATTAATTCCATTTGGTGTAAAGATTGACTTCACTGCACAACAAGAAAGTCAAATTCTACGTTTGAGCACACATGAAGATGGTTTTGATGAGGAAGACAGCAAGGAATTTATATAATTCTTATCCGAAATTTGGATGGTTTTGACAATTGAAGAAAGGTAAATGCGATATACTATCCACTATGAACTCAGCTAAAATTACCCAATTTATTTCGTTATCAAAACCGATTTTATTACTTGGTATCGTTGGGCAAATCCTTTTAGGGGCGGGAATATCAAATTATTTAGGCAATTCAGTTGATCTTTGGATTTTGATACAGGGAGAGTTGTGGGCAATCCTGGTTGCTTTGGCTGCAATGTATCTTGATTATTATTTTCGATATGATTTAATTTTTCTTGGAAGCGAAGAAGGTTTGGAAAAACCCGAGCGTAAAACCTTTCTAACAGCCTTTATTACGGTGACAACTTTTGCCGGAGGATTGACTTTATCCTTATTATTGATGGGGGCGGTCAATTGGATTTCTGGGATTTTGATGCTCGTAATATTTGTGGGGGGCATTTTTTATTCTGTTCCACCCTTCCAATTGGTAAATTCCGGGTTAGGTGAATTTGCTGCGGCAATAGGTGTGGGGTATTTGTTCCCGGCTTTAGGGTATGGGTTACAAACAGGCGATTCTCACCGGTTGGTTTCAATTGTCTCAATCCCGATCATCTTGTTGGTTGTCGTGTATGCGATGGCTACATCACTATCGACCTATGCCAGTGACTTGAAGCGTGGAAGGAATACGTTGTTGGCACGGGTTGGGTGGGAGAATGGGCTGGTACTTCATAATTCTATGCTGCTGCTGGCTTATGTGATCTTTGCGGCCTCTATGTTCATGGGGGCACCACGGCGGATTATACTGCCGGAATTTATTACCTTGCCTTTGGGTATCTTGCAGATTTGGCAAATGCGCCAAATTGCAGACGGAGGCAAACCGAATTGGAAAGCTTTATCTCTCACGGCCACTGCATTGATTGGAACGACGATCTATTTACTCACCTTCTCATTTTGGGTCAGGTAGATGCCTGAATTTATTACGCTTTCTCCTCCTCATATTGCATTACAAGATTTCTTAAAAGAAATCCATGTGGAAACGGAAGCTGAAATTGTGCCTTCTGAATCAGCCTTAGGAAAGGTGCTGGCCAAATCTGTCCGTGCTCCATATTCGCTGCCTTCTTTCCGGCGTTCAACGGTTGACGGGTATGCGGTGATCGGGGCGAATACCCACGGGGCAAGCAGCAGTCTCCCAGCCTATTTAAAATTAAGGGGGGAAGTTCCGATGGGCGGTACCCCCGATTTTGAACTTGGAAAAGGTGAGTGTGCGCTGATCCATACCGGCGGAATGCTGCCAGCGGGTAGTGATGCGGTGGTAATGATTGAAAACACGCAAATTGCTTCTGGGGACGAAATTGAAATACTGAAAGCTGTTGCGCAAGGTGAAAATGTCATTCAAATTGGCGAGGATGTAAAGGTTGGGGAAGAGGTAATCCCTGCCGGGAAAAAGCTGAGACCCGCAGAAATAGGCGGTTTAATGGCCTTGGGGATTACTGAGGTGGAAATTGTGAAACCTCCAAAAGTTGGCATCCTATCCACTGGCGATGAGGTGATCACTCCGGGAGAAGAAATAAATCCGGGTCAGGTATATGATATTAATTCGTATACATTGGCGGGATTGGTCGAGGATGCGGGGGGAACTCCTGTGTTATACGGGATTATCCCAGATGATTTTGAACAAGTTTACAACACGGCAAGCAAAGCGCATCAAAAATGCGATATTGTTGTAATTACGGCTGGGTCTTCAGCCAGCGTAAGAGATTTAACTTCGAAAGTGATCGACGCCTTGGGAAAACCGGGTGTATTGGTGCATGGCGTTAATATTCGTCCCGGAAAACCGACTATTCTAGCTGTATGTGATGGCAAGCCAGTAATTGGCTTGCCGGGTAATCCGGTCAGCGCTTTGGTGGTGGCTAGATTATTTGTGGCAGGCGCGATTGAGAAGTTGTTGAATTCACATGCGGTTGTGCGATTACCCAGCACAAAGGCTAAATTGGCGGTAAATTTATCTTCGATGTCTGGCCGTGAAGATTGGGTAGCCGTGAAGTTAGTAGAAGATACTGGAGAGGTTTGGGCCGACCCGGTATTTGGGAAAAGTAATTTAATTTTCTCGCTGATCAAAGCAGATGGTTTGGTGCGGATTGCACCAGATGCGACCGGGCTTTCTTCGGGAGAGATTGTTGAAGTTTGGCCTTTTTAGTGATCTGGAGGATGAGGAATGGCTGTTTATTTACATGATATTCCACTTTCACAGGCGAAAGACATTTTCCAGCAGGCTTTAGTGGATGCGGGTCTGGGAGGGGTGCTGGGGGAAGAGGAGATGGAAGTCTCCGTTGAGCTGCTTGGTAGAGTGCTTTCTAGGCCGGTATGGGCGAAAATTTCTTCTCCGCATTACCATGCTTCGGCGATGGATGGATTTTGTGTGCGAGCGGACAGCACGAATGAAGCTACGCTTACCCATCCGGTTGAATTACTTGTGGGGGAACAAGCTGTTTATGTGGATACTGGCGATGTGATCCCAGCCGGTTTCAACGCAGTGATCCAGATCGAAAATACAGAACCGTTGGACGCAGGAAACCATATTAGTGAGGATGTGCGAAATCCAGATAAGATTCGTATTCGGGCATCGGTTGTTCCGTGGCACCATGTGCGGGCGTTGGGTGAAGATATGGTGGCGACAGAGTTGGTGCTGCCTGCGGGACATACCATCCGCCCAGTTGATTTAGGCGCGCTGGCGGGTAGTGGGCATGTGCGGGTGCATGTGTCGAGAAAACCTAAAGTGGCCGTGATCCCAACCGGCACTGAGTTGGTTGAAGTAAGCCAAGAAGTAAGACCCGGAGACATTATTGAATACAACAGCCTGGTGCTTGCAGCACAGGTGAAACAATGGGGTGGAAATGCAACACGACACTCGATTGTTGTGGATGATAAAGAACAGATTTCCCGCGTGGTGGAAGAAGCCGCGAAAACGCATGATATGGTACTGCTTAACGCAGGCTCGTCGGCCGGGTCTGAGGATTTTTCAGCGACAGTGGTAGGGGAGTTGGGGGAGCTGCTGGTGCATGGGATCGCGGTAAGGCCGGGGCACCCTGTGATCTTAGGCATGCTGGATGGTGGGGGTGGACGTAAAGTCCCTGTGATTGGTGTGCCGGGGTATCCGGTTTCTGCGGCACTTACTGGAGAAATATTCTTGGAACCTTTACTGGCGCAATGGTTGGGGAGACAGCCGCATTCCCCAGATATGATTGAAGCGGAATTGACCCGCAAAGTGACTTCTCCGGCTGGGGATGATGATTACCAGCGGGTGGTAGTCGGGAAAGTGGGAGATAGGGTATTGGCAACGCTTTTATCGCGCGGCGCGGGGGTACTGTCCTCGTTGGTCAAGGCAGATGGAATTGCCATCTTTCCCAGCGGTTCACAAGGGAAGGCTGCGGGAGAAAAAGTGAATGTGAGGTTATACCGGAGCCGTTCTGAGGTGGATAAAACGATATTTGTAATCGGTTCCCATGATCTTACAATTGATCTGCTGGCTCAATACATCAGCCAGGAGGGATTCAGGATTACCTCTGCAAATGTGGGTAGTTTGGCCGGTTTGATTGCTTTACGAAGGGGAGAAAGCCATTTTTCTGGATCGCATTTACTCGACCCGGAAACCGGAGAATACAACTTCTCTTATATAAAAAAATACTTACCTGGTATAAAAATCCGGGTGGTTGGCATGGTAAAGCGGCAGCAGGGATTAATGGTGCCAAAAAGAAATCCGAAGGGAATTCATTCACTGGAAGATTTGGTTCGGGGTGATGTTGTGTATATCAACCGGCAACCAGGCGCGGGCACAAGGGTTTTATTAGATTACCAATTGGACAAATTGGGGATTGCGGTTGAGAACGTTAATGGATATGCTCAAGAGGAGTATACTCATTTAATGGTTGCGGCGGCGATTGCTTCTGGCCGCGCAGATTGCGGAATGGGAATTGCAGCTGCAGCACAATCGATGGGTTTGGATTTTGTTCCATTGTATGAGGAGCGATACGATTTGATCGTTAGAGAGGAGTATGTGGAGAGTGCATATTTTAAAGCGGTCTTAAATATCTTGGACAACGAAAATTTCAAAGAAGATATTTTGGCATTGCCTGGGTATCAGGTGGATGATATAGGTGGTACGTTAGCAGTTCTGGAGTAAACAATGGACTCAGCATTAATCGTGGATGACAACCGCCAAATTGCAGACAGTTTGGCACAAATGCTTTCTTTCTATAATGTAAAAGCTGAGGTGGCGTATGGCGCGCGACCAGCTTTGACCCTGTTAAAAGATTTTACCCCTTCCCTTGTGTTTTTAGACCTTAATATGCCGGGGTTGAGTGGTTTTGATGTATTGGCCTTTTTAAAAAGAGAACCTCGCTTAAACAAAGTTCCGGTCATTGTAGTGACATCGGATGACCAGCCGGAATCCGCCAAGCGCGCAATGGAAATTGGCGCTTCTGCTTATGTGATCAAACCTATTTCTTTAGATGTTCTTGAGGATGCGTTAAAGTCTTTAGAGATGATTTTATGAATAGGATATTAATAAGCGATTGCGTGTATTTTTATCCTATTAGGGTTTGATATAATGAACGCTCTTTGACCGGGGAACCCCGGTGGAAAGAAAAATTCAATATATGGATTGGAGGATCGAATCGGTTATGACTGAACGTAAACGAGTTTTAATTATGGGTGCTGCTGGCCGAGATTTTCACAACTTTAACACCTTTTTTAGAGGGAATAAGGATTATGAAGTTGTCGCATTCACGGCAACTCAAATCCCTGATATTGAGGGGCGGACTTATCCGACAGAGTTGGCAGGGGCAGCGTATCCAGAGGGAATACCGATCTACCCAGAAGAGCAGCTAGAAGACCTGATCAAAGAGTACCAAGTTGATCAGGTTGTTTTTGCATACAGTGATGTGAAACATGAATATGTGATGCATAAGGCTTCTCAGGTGTTGGCAACTGGAGCAGATTTCAAACTGATGGGTTTAAACACAACCCAAATCAAATCCACCAAACCATTAGTGTCCGTATGTGCAGTACGTACAGGTTCGGGTAAAAGCCAAACCACGCGCACGGTTTCCTTGATCCTGAGAGACCTGGGCTATAAGGTTGCGGCAATACGCCACCCAATGCCTTATGGCGATTTAGCTAAACAGGCTGTACAGCGATTTGCAGATTATTCTGACCTGGATAAACACGAGTGCACGATTGAAGAACGTGAGGAATACGAGCCTCATATTGACAATGGCGTGATCGTGTATGCAGGTGTTGATTACGAAAAGATCCTGCGGCAAGCAGAAACAGAAGTGGATATTGTGTTATGGGATGGCGGCAATAACGATGTGCCGTTTTATGTCTCTGACTTGAATATTGTTGTGGCTGACCCCCACCGGCCGGGGCATGAGGTTTCTTATCATCCTGGAGAGACAAATGTACGCCTGGCAGATATTTTTGTGCTCAATAAGGTCGATACTGCTTCCCCTGAGGGCGTGTTGGAAGTGCGGGAGAATTTGCGCAGATTGAACCCGGATGCAATCATGATTGAAGGCGCTTCTCCATTGTTTGTGGATGATCCTGCTCAAATCCGCGGCAAGCGCGTGTTGGTTGTGGAAGATGGACCTACCTTGACCCATGGTGAGATGGCTTATGGCGCAGGTTGGGTGGCTGCAAAGCGATTTGGCGCTGCAGAAATTGTTGATCCCAGACCATTTGCAGTTGGCTCGATTTTAGATACCTATAAAAAATATCCGACGACCGGGGAAGTTTTGCCGGCGATGGGGTATGGCGAAACCCAGATGAAAGAATTGGAACAAACGATTGAAAATTCTGACGTTGATCTGGTTGTGGTAGGCACACCGATTGATCTGACGCGAATTATCAAGATCAATAAGCCTTACCAGCGGGTGCGCTACGAGCTGCAAGAAATTGGACAGCCAACCCTGGCGGAAATCCTAGAAGAAAAATTTGGAAGAAAAGCCTAAACTGTGTTTTGAATAAGAAGAAACGGCCTGGAATATTCCGGGCCGTTTTTGATTCAGCATAGCTTGATTTGAGATATGAGATACGGGCGATTAATCACCCCAAGATTATGTAATCATCCCTTGGAGGGCATTTTTTCTGTTACTAATTTCTCTAAGTTTTTTTGGACTTCTTCTTCTGGGACATTTTTGATAATGGACCATTCTCGAATGAATAATTTTTCGAGCGAATGGAGCGTCCGCATTTCAAAATCGTTCAGCCCATCCACCATTTTTCTGTTATATAGATCGCGAAGCAATACCGCAGAAGTGACCATAGAACTATCATTGCAGGTTTCATTGATAAATTTCTTCCGGTCGTTATGATTTTCTGGGAGTTCTTCGGGGGGAGATTTTAATATCTTTTTTGCTTTACGCAAAAGATATTCTGAGGATAGAGGGCGTATCCGGTCATTATCAATTTTATTAATTGGAACAAAATAGGTGCTGTTTTTGGTGCGAACTTTAAAATACCGGGTTTCTATTTCGTCGATTTCTTTTGTTTCAATATTTTTGATCTGGCCGATCCCATAGTAGGAGTGAACGATCCAATCGCCCTTTCCAAGGGAGTCAGGCTTTTTACTCACTGTATTCTCCTTTTGTGAGAGTTTACAACAACTTCTAAAAATAGTATAACATGTGAGAGTGCTAAATTTCTGAGATTGGTTATTTGCAGCCTGGTTGACTAATGATTTGAGTTGGGAAGAATGACGATGAATGAAAAAATAAAGAAGGTGGTTTACGTTGTTGTTGGTTTAATTGCATTATGGCTCATGTTTGTACAATTTGGCGGGGATACGATCACAATCTTGAATAAGACCAACGAGGATATTTGCGGTGTGTATTTTGCTTATTCGCCCGAAATTGAGGGGTGGGGACGAAATCGGATTCTAGGCAAAATTCGGAGTACACATTCAAAAGATATTCGACTGCCTTTGTTCTTTGAATGGTTTGCTAATGATGGTTTGATTGGATATAACGGGAAGTTGATAGATTGTGAGGGGAATGAAGTTGCACGAATGGAAGATATAGGGGTAGATGAAAATTACATCATATGGACTGTACGTTGAGCAAATTTAGTCTTATTTCTCTTTGATGTTTACTAATTCGAAACGAAAAACCGGTCTTTCTACGCGCTCCCAGGCTTTTTGGAAGCGTGTTTTTTTTGCGGGGGTGAAGTCTGTTAAAAAGGGTTCCCTATGAGTTGGTTGAAAGTGTGGATCACGGCCGGAAATTTCCAACATGTCTTTCAAAAAAGGATGCTGGTCGGTAACTACCTGGATTTTGCCGCCGGGGATTAAACAAAGGTGGATTAAATCGAGAAATTCTAGCGTAAAGATTCTGTGTTTGAGATTGCCAGCGCCATAGTTGGGGTCAGGGAAATTGAGAAAAATATATGAGAAGGAATTGGGAACGAGTAATGGGGGGATGAGCTTAAAATCGGCATTGAAATAGATGACATTTTCTAGATTTTTCTTGTGTGCCTGATCCACGGCGAAAAACACCGCTCTTTTTGATATTTCTATCCCAATATAATATTGATCTGGATGCAATTGCGCCTCAGTGTTTAGAAATTCCCCGGTTCCACAGCCAATATCCAGCATGAGGGTACCTGTTTGCGCAAAAAGGTTTTCTTTGGTGATCTTGGGAAATGATTCGGGCGTATGGTATAGAGGTTTGCTTTCCAATATGCGAATATATTTTTTTGCCACTTCTGGGGAGGGGTGAATGAATTTAACGCGGGAAATCCGGCGACCTCTAGACATTGATGTCCTCGGGGAAACGATACATTTCTATTCTGCGAAAATCATCTTGATAGCCATTTTGGTAAAAGGCGGGCAAATGGGGATCATCTGAGGGGATATTCTGAATATATTGACTTGCCTGCGGGTGAGCGATGTTGAGATAGGTGAGCAAATGAGACAGGATGCGGGAAGGTTCTTTGCTGGTTGACCCGAATGCCAGGTAGGGGATGTTGGTATTGTGCAGCTGGTAAATTAGCCAACCAGAGCCAATTTCAGGGTGAACGATCTCAAAGCCAGAAAGATTATCGAGGTGGGTAAATGTCTCGGCTTGATTGGTCCAGGCAGGTAATGTGCGCTTTTGCAAGAGAGTAAGAATTTGGCTCGACTTTAACGGCGTGATTGATTGGGCAGCCGGGATTTGAGATGGAAGCCCAGGTTCCCTTCGCAGGACACGTAATTCCCGAATATATTTGAAGCCGAGTTTTTCAAAGATATGCTGGGCGGCATAATTGCCGGCAATCACTTCTAGAAAGTTTTGTTGAATCCCCAGATTGTCTGAGTTCTGGAGCAGTTTTTCAACCACTGCTTGTCCAATCCCTAATCCGCGGTGTGAGGCTAACGTGCCCAAGCGGGTAACCCAGGAGCCACATTGGCGAATACCTAACATGCCAATGGATACCAATTGCTGATCGTCGACAACTACGATGGACTGCTCCAAGTCAATTTCGTACACATGGATATAGTGGATCAGTTCATCTGTTGTCATTGGCATGGGAATCATGTAATTTTGCCGTGCCTGGTTGTATACATCGGTTAATTGTTCTAAAGAAAATTGGGCAGCCGGGAGGTATTGAAGTTCCATATTCTTCTTTGCAGTTTAGATGAATTCAGTGGCGAAGGTAAACTCGGGTTTGGTGAAAGTGAGCGTATAAAAATCTGTATTGGGGATGACCCTGGAAGATACATTTTTCATGCTGTGAGGAACAAGACGCTTCATTCCTTGGACAGCTTTCTCTTTTGAGACACTGTATTTTGTGTGGGCGGGGTGCGGCTTCAGGGTTCGAATGGCACCGCTAATCTCGTCTATGACGTGGATGGTTGAGCCGGGTTTGGCGACGCGAGCCATCTGGGCAATCCCTTGAAAGGGATCGGAATAAAACTGAATGCCTCCCATGTTGAAAACAAGGTCAAAGGTGTCGTCTCGGAAGGGAATGTGAGCGCCATCAGCTTGAATGCACTCCAGCTTTTTTCCTGCTTTAGCGGCTTTGTTTTCGCCTCTTTTTAGCATTTGATAAGAAATATCTAGGGCAAAATAATCAATCGAATCGGGCAGATAGGCAAGATTGGTGCAGGTTCCCGCTGAAGTCTCTAACACTCTCTGCCCAGGTTGGAGGAGGAGTTTAGCAATGTATTCCTGCCTGACGATGATTTCTTTGTTGATGTTCAGAGATTCTCCCAGGGCAAGGACAGAATCGTACAAGACAGCAACCAGATCGTAAAGCAATTTATAGGTTTTGTTTCGACCCGTAATGACACTTTTGGGTAAGATAACGGGAATGCCTTCGCGGATTTGAAATGTTTGACCGGAAGTTACCCCAATGATTTGATTCTCCCCAAGTTTGAAGGGTTCCCCTTTATAGGGGTTGCAGAGTAAATTAATGGTGTCTTGTCGCATGGGGTTATTATACTTGGCTACAATGTTGTTTGAGGGTGAAACCTCGACAATATTGTGTTGATCCTTTAATATCGTTCTGCAAATTCTACGACTGAGATGTTACCCAACGCTTTTTTGAGGTTTTTAACAGTGAGGAGAATGGCTGTGCCCTGAACGCCTGAGCCGATAGAAACTGCAGCAGGGCGGAATACGGATTGATCTACATAGATGGGCACCTGTGATTTCATGCCAAAGGGAGTGACACTGCCAATTTCAAAACCGGTAACTTCCAGCACTTCTTCTTGTGTGGCAAGGGTAAGGCGGGATTGTTTGAAGTATTTTCGGAGTGTATGCCAGGAAACACGGAGAGTTCCGGTAATTAGCACCATGAAATATTCATTTTCTGTGAGGCGGAAAAGAATACTACGCACGACCTGGGAAATATCCTGGTTGCGTTCCGCGGCTGCCTGGGCAATGGATACAACGCGCCCCTGGTGCGTATATTCTTGGTGGGGGATGTTTTTTTGTGATAGGTAAAGGGAAGCAGGAGATTGGGTCATAGGTTGCTCTAGATTAGAAAAAATTGATGACTAATTTGTTGTTTGGGTCGTAGTTGTAATGGGCGATCAAGGGTAAATCTTCGGTGGGGGCAGATAAAATTGTGGGGATAAGAATGGGGAGGTCTTCTACTAAAGGCAGATTATCTAGGGAGGAGATAGGTACCCATTCGAGTGTACCTTCTGCCGAGGGAATCGGTTCCCCGGTAGAGGCTTTCGCTAAAAAGACATACATGTTTATCCCAGGGGTTGTTGCGGTGTCGATGGTAACGATTGCGGCTAGTTTTTTGGCTGTAAGTGTTAAGCCGGTTTCTTCAAAGAACTCGCGATCGGCAGCAGAAGGAATACTTTCCCCTTTTTCGATATGTCCGCCCACGCCATTATATTGGTTTGGCCATATCTTTTTGGTGGGCGCACCTTTTAACAGCAGAATCTTATCCTCGCGTGTGGCGAAGACCAACACGCGAGGAATGAATGTGTACCTATTGGATGAAACCCCTTGGTCAGATACCGGCATTAGTCTGCAAGATCTGAGGTGTCTTCTTCCACTTGCTCTCCCGCGACCAGCGCGAGATAGGAATCTAAGGAGGGAAGGACTTTGACAGGGGTAATTGCCTGCTCAACGTATTTCTTAGTATCTGCAATTGCTAAGGATTCAAATAATTGAGCAAATTGTTTTTCCCAGGCATCGCTGACCACTTTCTTGTCATCTGCCGGCAAGGACATGATTTCCTTTTTGAATGCGCCAATTGCCCGTTTGCGGGTTTTGTAATAGAACTGATCGTCAGTCATATCGGGTTTACGTTCACTGGCGTTATTTTTGTCCAGGTATGCGTAAATTTCTTTGACCAGCGCTTCGGGGGCGTAATCATAGAACATGTTTTGGAAGTTGGTAGCAAGGTGTACTTCGCAGGCTTCGGCTTCTACGAATTTCCCAAAGGCATCTTGGGGAAGCGTGGAGGCACCGTGCTGCACTGCACCAGCCATGCCGTATTCTTCGCGTGCTACGCGGCTAAGTTGAAGAAGGGTATCAAAGTCTACACTGACTTTGGCAATCGACCCATCGGGGAGGACTACGCCACCATGGGAAGTGCCGGTTTGGATGCTGATCTTGCTCAAGCCAACTAGAGAAGGATCAAGTTCTTTCAGTTTGGCGTAATAGCCATCGGTGTATGCTTTCAATTCTTCTTTGGTGGAATTGTGCCCACCGACTTCTCCAATTTCGCCGCCAACAGAAATGGTTATTCCTTCCGGCTCAATGCTTCGGATGTAAGCGGTTAATTCAGCAGAAAGGGTGGAATTTAATTCTTGTTGGGCGGGGATGGTGTTTTTATCGAGGTCTACCAATGTAGAAGTATCGACATCAATATTGTAAAAACCGGCATGGATAGCTTCGGCGGTAATATCTTTTACGGCCTGGATTTCTTGTTCTGGATCATTTTTGAAGCGGCCTAAGGAAATTTGGAAGTGGTCGCCTTGGACGAATACGGGGCCGGAAAAATCTTCTGCAATTGCTGCGGCAAGGATGCTTGCCATGTATTCCGTGGGGCGTTGGTTGGTATACCCAATTTCGGAGCGAGCAATTTCGAAAAGGATGGTGCCAGCATTGATCTCATTGGCCTGCTTGAAGACTGCTCGGGCCGCATCAAAGGTCAACACTCTAAGGTTGATGGCGGGGACGGTGAAAACTGGGGGAATATCGCCTTTGCCGCGAGACATGTAGATGTCGTTTATGGAGGAGGGAATAATCCCTAAATCCAGAGCTGCGCCACGGATCAAGAATTGGGCTGCTGCTCCTTTTGCGCCACCATCTAAGGATGAAACTTGAACCAATTCTCCGATCGTTTCTTTTAGCAGAGCCGGATTGGTTACTTTGACAGAAGAGGAATCTGCTTCAATAGATCCTTTTACGATGTCAATCAACTCTTGTAAAATTTTTTGTGTCATTTTTCTTACCTTTCGATATATAAAATAAATATGATAGCAAAAGTACGTAATCAGCTTATTTTACCATCCTTCAACATACTTAGTATCATTTGGTTGCGCCCCTAATCTCAGGTATAATAATTTCGAAACCAAACAGAGTAAAAATTATTTACTTGAACCTAATGAAGGAGGATTCAAATGAGTGACCTGTTTGATAAAGTAACATCAGATCAGGATCCGTTTACCAAGTTGGCAAGCAAAATCCCTGGTTTTAAAGGTTATATTGAACGATCATCCCGCCGTAAAGCGGATAAATTGATGCGTGAACAAATTGCTGAAAGCTATGGGCAGCTTCGGACCCGGGTAGGGGAAATACAGCAAGATATGGCCTCTTCTGGCGAGTTGATGTATCTGGATGAACTGGAAACGGCTGCGACTAAGCTGCAAACCTTTATGGATAAAATATCGAATGCTTCTTATGGGTATTCCGGATTTTTCGATGCCGTAAAAATTAATGAAGAAGAGCTGGCAAAAATTTATGAATTTGATGCAGCTTTGATGGATATGTCTGACGAAATTGAACGTGCGATTGAGAATATTGAATCCTCAATTGGTACGGATGGTTTGCCGGCGGCAGTGCGCCATTTGGTCACTTTGACCCGTGAATTGGTCAGCACTTACGAAAAACGGGACGAAGTTGTCACTGCGATCAATTAGTTTATTAGACCAAACTTTTGAATTTTTCATGAGAAGAGAAATGATCCTGATTTGGTATAGTGGTTCAGGTATGGAGGCATAAACATGGCTAGAATTTTTGATGTAATTGAATATCCAAATGAAATGCGAGAAGAGTTGGTGCATCGTTTTCCGGAGCAGGGTTCCGGTGATTTCCGAATTGGTTCCCAGTTAATTGTGCGGGAATCGCAAAACGCAGTGTTCTTTAGAGACGGACGTGCTTTGGATGAATTTGGCCCCGGACGACATACAATCGTTACGGCAAATGTTCCCAAGGTGATTGATTTTATAGGGAAAGCATTCAATGATCGTACTCCCTTTACTGCAGAGGTATATTTTGTCTCGATGCGGGAATTCTTGGATCGCAAGTGGGGCACCCCGCAGCCGATCCCGATGCAGACCCCGGGGATTGGTCTTGGTTGGCTGCTCTTGCAGGGTTTTGGGACATACTCATATGAAGTTGCAGATGCCCAGCAATTTGTGACCCAAGTTGTAGGTGCCCAAGGGACGTACCGCACATCTGATATTGAGAATGATTTGAAATCCCGTTTACTGCGCAGCATTTCTGATATGCTGGGTGAGATGAAGGGTAAATACAACACTGTGCAGGATCTGATTGGCTTGCAAGAAGAACTTGGCGCAGGTGTGCGAGCAAAAACCCAGGATGATTTTGAAGCTCGTGGGCTGCGCTTAAAATCTTTTGTAATTGCTAACCTCAATCCGTCTAAGACGACTGCGGATGACCTGCGGACGATGGGCTTGCTTGATACGGCAACTTATACCCAGCTGCAAGCCGCGGATGCTATGCGGGATGCGGCACAGAATGAAGGGGGTGGTGCCGGCCTGACTGCTGGTATTGGCGCCGGCTTGGGGATTGGGAATGTGATGGGACAAGCGCTGCAAGGTGCAACCCAACAGCCTGCCGCAAGCAGCAATGCTGCCCCGACAATGCCTGACGTAATGACCCCTGGAGAAGCTGCTCAATTCTTGAAAGTTTCTGAGGAAGATGTTCTAGCTGCTATTGAAGCCGGAGACTTGAAAGCTAAGAAGTTGGGTAATGCTTACAGGATCAGCAAGACCTCATTGGAATCTTTTTTGAACGGGTGATTTGCAATAACATAGAAATTGAAAGAGCCGAGAATAATTTCTCGGCTCTTTTTTGATCAAACATAGTTTGATCAAACGGGGTTTGATTTAATAAAAATGAGTGACTTATGCCACTCATTTTTATTATCCTTTATGGATATAAGAATGAATTAGTTAAAGCTTTCCATGATGGATTGGCGAACTTTTTCTAATAGGTTTGCTTCTACAGCAATGCGTGCTTTCATGATGGCGCTATAAATGGCACGTTGATCGGAACGACCATGACCGACAAAGACAAGACCATCTAACCCCAGGAGGGGGACCGCGCCAACCTCGGCGGGATTTAAGTCTTTGCGCAATTTGCCAAAGGCCGGTTTTGCCAATAGTGCCCCCATCTTGGTCAGGAAGCCATCCATAAGGTATTCTTTTAGTTTTTCGGTCATCAGTTTTGATACGGCTTCACTGGTTTTTAATAATACATTGCCTGTAAAACCATCAGTAACGGCTACATCAACCTCACCACCGAATAATTCTTTGCTTTCAATGTTGCCAATGAAATTGAGACCACTTTCCTTTAGCAGGGGGTAGGTTTCTTTTACTAAGTCGTTACCTTTTCCTGCTTCTTCTCCATTAGAGATCAAGCCCACACGAGGATTGTCAATTTTGAGTACGGTTTGAGCATAGATGGACCCCATGGTAGCAAATTGCAGCAGGAAATTTGGTTTGCAGATTGCGTTGGCACCCACATCTGTCACAACAGCTTGCCCTGTTTTGGTGGGGAAAACAGCGCATAGAGCCGGGCGCTTTACGCCGCGGATGCGGCCTAGGCGGGCAAGACCAATCGCCATTGCGCCGCCAGTATTGCCAGCGGTTACAAATGCGTCTGCTTCCCCCGATTTGATCAATTCCATACCGATGCCCATTGAGTTTTCGGCACGGCGAAGGGCACTACCGGAAATTTTGTCGGACATTTCAAATACTTCTGGGGCATGAACGAGGGTTACAGGATGTTTTGAGGGGTTATGTTTTTCCAGTAAAGGGGTTAATTTTTCTTGATTTCCAACCAGGAAGATTTCATCCCCAAATCTTTTTGCAGCTTCTACAGCGGCTAAAACTTCTGGTTCGGGGTGATTATCGCTTCCCATAGCATCTAATACAATTTTCATGGCGGTCCTTTCGTTTGGACTGAACGAGGTTCAGTTTCTAATGAATATGTCTGGCTTGCGGCATATTCACTTGCTCAATCAATGCTCAAATACTTGCTAATTATATGGATGTGAAGGCTGCTCCGTTGATTTTATCGGACAGCGTTCGATTTGATCAAACCGGGGAGATTGGCTTTGTTTGATTGCTTGACATCTCTCAGGCGCATATTATAATACGGCTTGCCCGCGCTGGTGCTGGAACTGGTAGACAGGCGTGGTTGAGGGCCACGTGCCGCAAGGCGTGAGGGTTCGATTCCCTCCCAGCGCACAAAAGGATCGCTATTAGCGATTCTTTTTTCTTTGATCGAACGGTGTTCGATGTAGAAATTTGAATTCATCAATGGGGGCATGTATAATTCATAGGAATCATATTTATATAAATCATAACGTATTGAATTAAGGAGATGAGATGGCTGGAGTGTTTCCTGATCGTGAATGGCTGGATGGGTTTATTGCGTATTTAAACGGCAATGAAAAGTATGCGCAAGTTGCGAGGAATTGGGAAGGAGACATGATCTTTGATCTGAAAGCAGAGGGGGCATTAGAGATCGACACCAAGATTTATTTAGATTTATGGCATGGAACCTGCCGCGGCGGGAAAATTGTAACGGGGGAAGAGCAAGTGGAAGCTGCCTTTATACTTACCGCACCTTATACTAATTTTGTAAAGGTGATTAAGGGAGAGACAGACCCAATGCAGGCACTAATGACCCGAAAACTGCTGGTAAAAGGGAATATGACCTATATGATGCGCAATGTGCCTACTGTGCTGGAATTTGTGCGTTGTGCTAAAGAAGCCACTGAAGCTGTTCTGGGAGATTGATGCATGGAGCCGATCCTCAAAGTTGACCTGAGCAAACTAGAGATCGCTGAATTTGAAATTCCTGAACAATGGGAGAAAGAATATCTGGGAGGCGCATCTTTAGCGGCGCGATTGCTGTACGATACGATCACACCGGGATTAGATCCGTTATCGCCAGAGGCAGTGCTTTTGTTTATGAATGGCCCTTTGTCGGGTACTTCCGGCCCGACTGTGGGACGATATGTGGTTTGTGGGAAATCCCCCGCAACCCATTTATGGGGAGAGTCTAACTGCGGTGGCTTTTGGGGTGTTGAACTGAGGAAAGCGGGATACAGCGGGGTATGGGTTACAGGACGGGCGGAATCACCGGTTTATTTGTGGATCAATAATGGAGAGGTAGAGATCCGATCTGCGGAAAAGCTGTGGGGTTTGGATACCTATGATGTTCAGACATCAATCCAGGAAGAGATTGGTGGGGGGAGAATCCGGGTGGCTGGGATTGGAATCGCAGGGGAAAATTTAAACTCGTACGCCTGCATTTTATCTGACCATGGCAGGGTAGCCGGGCGAACAGGTTTAGGCGCGGTGATGGGATCGAAAAATCTCAAGGCGATTGCAGTTTCGGGGAACAAGAAAATCGCCGTTGAGAATCCAGAATCTTATGCGACAATCCGATCTTCGGCAAATAAAAATTTGCGAAATGATAATATCTCTTCCATTTTGCGGGCAATTGGGTCGGGGAGTGCATCCGATTATTTTGATTATTTAGGGTCGATGCCTAAAAAGGGTTTTACACAAGGCACTATGGAGGGCATAGAGAAGGTTTACGGCACAACGGTATCTGAGACCTACCTGGATGGGGTTTCGGCGTGTCATGCCTGTGTAATTGCCTGTGGGCGGGTATTGAAAGTGAACGACACGAAGATCAAGGGCCCGGAATATGAGACTTTGGTGGGTTTCGGCGCGAATTTATTGGTGGATGACCCGGAATTCATTATTCAAATGAATGATCTTTGCGACCGTTATGGGATGGATACGATCAGCACAAGCAATACTTTGGCATTTGCTTTGAGGCTGTTTGAATTGGGGATTATTTCTGGAGAAGATACTGGCGGGATGAAATTGGTATGGGGTGACACCGATGTAATTGAAAAATTGGTACATCAAATTGCTCACCGAGAGGGATTTGGCGCAATCTTAGGGGAGGGTGCCAGAGCAGTGGGGGAACGATTTGGCGCTGTGGAACTAGCTGTGCAGGTGAATGGTTTGGAGGTTGCCTACCATGATCCGAGAGGTGTTTCGGGGATGGCATTGGTTTATGCTACTTCCCCCCGAGGGGCATGCCACAATCAATCAGATTATTTTTATGTGGATATTGGGCAGGTGGATGAAACTCTGGGGCTGGATTTTTATGACCGGCATGGGGGCGCTGAAAAGGCCAAAAATGTAGTTATTCATCAAAATTGGCGGACGGTGTTTAATTCTCTGGTGATGTGCATTTTTGGAAATGTGGCACCTGAAGAAGTTGTGGCGTTGATCAATGCCGGTTGTGGTTTGGATTGGGATATTGAGGAAATGCTGAAATGTGGGGAGCGGGGATGGAATTTGAAAAGGGCGATCAATAATCGATTGGGATTACGAAGAGAAAACGATAAACTGCCAAAGACTTTGTTAGAAGCTCTTCCAGATGGCGGGGCAGCTGGTTTTGAAATTGATTTCCTGCCGATGCTGAAAGCATATTATGAAGCCAGGGAATGGGATTGGACAACAGGATTCCCGAAAAGAGAAAAATTAGAGGGATTGGGATTAGAATTTGCGGCAAATGATTTGTGGGGAGGATAAAGCGAACACTAGAAAGACTTATATTGTTTAGTTGGATGGAGTGAGGATGCAAAAATATTTATCTGTTGATGAGATGATTCAAGTAGAGAAAGCGGCAGATGCGGCTGGACATACTTATGAAAAAATGATGGCTTGTGCAGGAAAATCTCTGGCCGATGCCATATTGTATGCGTATAGCCAAGTTGAAAATAAAAAGATGATTGGATTGATTGGCTCTGGGAATAATGGTGGAGATGGCTTGATTGGCCTTACACATCTGGCAATAGCCGGATGGGAAGTGGTGAGTTACCTGGTTAAAGACCGAAGAGAAGACCCTTTGGTAAAGAGTTTGGTGAATGCAGGTGGCAGGGTGGTTTGGATGGGAGAAGATGAGAATTTTGCGGAATTATCGAGAGAAATTAAAGCGTGCAATTTCTTGTTGGATGGGATTTTAGGGACTGGTATCAAGCTGCCGTTGAGAGACCCTGTTCCAGCGTTGCTGACAAAAGTGAATACGCTGCTTGAAGGCATGAATAAAGATGTGGTTGTTATTGCTGTTGATTGTCCATCAGGCGTAGACTGCGATTCGGGAGAAGCGGCAGAATCTTGTATTCCTGCTGACCTGACGGTTTGTATGGCCGCAGTAAAACAAGGATTACTGAAACTGCCGGCATACGAGTATTTGGGGGATTTGGTTGTTGGGGATATTGGATTACCTGACAATTTACCAGTATGGGATAAAATCGAACGATTTGTTTTAGACGAAGCATATTTCTACGATGCGATCCCAGAGCGACCTTTAGATGGACATAAAGGCACTTTTGGGACTGCTATGATAGTAGGTGGTTCTAAAAATTATACTGGCGCGCCTGTACTTGCCGGAAAAGCTGCTTTTAGAAGCGGTGCTGGATGGGTGCAAATGGTAGTGCCAGAAGTAATCCATATGGTATTAGCCGGGAATTATGTGGAAGCTACCTGGCTGCCCTTGAAAGGTAACGCAAAAGGGTTTGTCGGTCAGGATGGGCATGATTTGATGGCGGATATGGGGAAAGCTACGGCAATTCTTTTAGGACCGGGTTTTGGAATGGGAGAAGAGGTAAAAGCATTTGTTGAAACGTTGGTTGGGTATGATTTACCCCCGGCGGTTGTGGACGCAGATGGCTTGAAACTACTTTCCCAAATAGATCATTGGTGGGAGAAACTGCCGGAAAATTCAATTCTAACCCCGCATCCTGGAGAAATGAGCATTATTACTGGGTTATCAACAGAAGATATTCAAAGGGATAGAGTACGCACGGCGGAGGAATTTGCAGCGAAATGGGGACATGTTGTAGTGCTTAAAGGCGCATTCACGGTAGTTGCTGCTCCTGGAGGTAAAACTGCGATTTTGCCCATTGCTACTCCTGCTTTGGGGAGAGCGGGTACGGGAGATGTGTTGGCTGGAATCATTACGGGATTGCGGGCACAGGGGATGAAAGCATTCGACGCCGCTGCGGCCGGTGTTTGGGCGCATGCACAGGCGGGACTAACGGCTGCAATGTATAAGGGGAGTACTGCGGGTGTTATGGCGGGGGATTTAATTGGGGTTCTTCCTGAAATTATGCCTTACTGAACTAGTGGATAAATAATCAATGGAATAAAAAAATACGCGGCATGCCGCGTATTTTTTTGCTTTTATTGAGGTTTGATCTTACAAATAGCCAAGACCTTTGAGGCGGTCTTCGACTGTTTCCCGGTCTTCTTCAGTAAAGTCTTCTTCTTTGGGCAGTTTGGCTTCCTTCATGGTTGCACCGACGGCCAAAGGAGGAATATCTTTGTAAGAAGGATTGGGGAAGTTGGATAGACTTTGATTGGAGAAAATTACACCTGGTACCGAAGTTGAATTGATACAGTGGTCGGCATTCCAGTGATCTGTATTTTTAATAATCAATTCTTCTGACCAACGACCAAGACCGGTATCCGCAGAGGCGCGATAGCCGGGTGTGTAGCCAACAAGTAAATCTGGGCCTAAGTATGAGAGAGCACCTTCAAATGCTTCTTGATTGGTAGCCACACTTGTGACTACATTTTTGCCATCTGGACCTTCCAGCTTCAACAGCGCCTCTTTGATCTTTTGCAGTGTATCGTCCCGATTACCTTCTGATACGATACCTTGACCTTCTCTTCCTTGCTGGTTGAGATAGATACTGTTCAAGCCAATAGCATAGGCCTGGCTTTTGGACCAATCCACACTATCCAGACTGGGTTCGGCAGTCTCGCTTTTTAGCGAGAGGAAATTCTGATCAATGAGCCATCTGTTTAGGTTTAGTTTGTAATCGTAATTGGCAAACCCGTGATCGGATAAAATCAGGATTCTTGAATCCTGATGATTGGCAACTTTGATTTGTTCTGAAAGGCGACCGATGAGAGAATCTAGTTTTAGATACCAGTTTTCGATCACATCCGGATAATCTCGCCAGAACATGTGTTGGACACGGTCTAGGGTGTCAAAGACAATTGATAAGACGCCTTCGTTGAAATTTTGTAATTGGGCGGTGAAAACTTTCTCGCGTGTAGTGATGATGGAATCGCATAATTCCAAGAATTGTTGATCGGAAATGATGCCTTCATCAAGGCCAGTAGTATCCTGCGGCCAGCCAAGAGTCAGGAATGGACCTTGATCGTTCCAGGTTTTACGAACAAAATTACGCGGGGTGGCGTACGGCCAGGCAGAGCTTAGGGGATGAATTTGAAGGGGCAGGAAATACAGCCATGGATTTTCTTTCCCCTTTGTAATAATTGCTTTGGTTACTGCCTTTAGCTTAATCCCAAAACCCATTTTGAAAGTTAGTTCTATGATTGGGCTCCACTGCCCAACTTCGAGATTGAAGGATTGATTGCGCCCGAAGTTCAAAGAGGCATGCTGGGGATCGGAGAAGGACAGCTCAAAGGGGAGGACAATGGTTTCCATCTTCCCTTTTTTCGCTTTTTGCGGCCCTTTGATTTCCCCTTCATAGTGACTTGCATTCCCAGTGGATTCAAGTTTACCAATCTCTGTTTTTTGTGGCGCGTCTGATCCAAGGTCTTCGGCCGTAAAAAGTAAGCCAACCCCAATTTTCCCGGCAATGTCGGGTGTACCTAAACCGGGAATGGTATGGACCGGGGATGTTAGCCTGGCAGGGAATGTAGCCGGCCACCATAAAGAAGTGGCAGGATAGCCGTGGTCGACGGCGTATTCAAAGATTGTTTGTGCCTCGTGGGGAGGCGCAAATTGAAGGCCGACAAGGGATTGTTTTGTGGGAAGCAAAGAAACATTGATCCCATAGTTGCGCGGATTGCGGTGAACAAAGTCAAAAAGCCCATGCCCGCCAGGATTTAGACCGGTGGCAATACTGGTCCATGAGACTTCGCTTTGTGCTGGGTTGGAAATAGAAAATGGAGAATAACCACCTTTAGATAGGTATTCTCCTAGATGCGGCATTTTCCCCTGATCATGAAGGGCTTCAAATTTTTTTGGATCGAAGGCATCAAGCCCAATAATGATTGTTTTCATAAACTATTCGATGGGTTCACTATCAGTTGGCGAATTTTCTTCCGCTGTTTCTTCCCCACGACGTCGTTTCGAGAAGAACATTTTAATCTTGTTTGAGAAAAGCAGGACTACGCCGGAAATAGCGGTAAAAGCAATTGCGAGGGCTTGAAAGAGCATCCCACCAGTGCCAGGGTCGATATACATAATAAGCTCCTTAATATCTGAGAATTACTGTTTTCTTCGAATGATTATACCAAGAAGTTGTAAATGAACTATGTGTATTGTAATAATCATATAAGCTGCATATAGAGGAATAATTATAAGAATAACTGCTTTTTCCTAATTTTTGTTTTACCGATATAATACTGATATGAGTGAAACTTTTGAATTTAAATCAGGATTTGTGGCTATTGTTGGCCGTCCAAATGTAGGAAAATCTACATTAATCAATACCATGCTGGGACAAAAAATCACAGCTGTTTCCCCTCGACCTCAAACAACTCGGCGGCAGCAATACGGTATTTTGACCACTGATGAGGCTCAAATTATTTTTACTGATACCCCTGGCGTTCATCGGGCGATCCATAAATTGGGTAACTACATGAATGAAGAGGCTGTTCTTGCTTTGGAAGACAGCGATGTAATCGTCTTTCTTGTGGATGGAGAAGAACCTCCGGGAGAGGATGATTTTTTGTTAGCGAAATTGGTACAAGAAGCCGGTAAAAACGCACCTCTTTTACTGGTAATTAATAAACTGGATCAGATTGATGCTGACATTGTAGAAAAACGAAAAGTGGAATATTCAAACCTTGTGCCTGAGGCTGAAGTTTTATTAATTTCTGCAGCTACTGGTGCGGGAACGGATGAGTTGTTGGATTGGATTATTGAGTCTATTCCTGAGCATCCGCCCTTTTTCCCGCCCGATCAGATTACTGACCTGTATGAAAAAGAGATTGCTGCCGATCTTATCCGGGAAGCCGCCTTGATATTGCTGGATCATGAAGTGCCACATGGTGTGGCAGTGCGCATCGATGAATTTACAGAACGGGACGATGAAGGTGCCTACATTGAAGCAACGCTGTTTGTGGAGCGGGATTCTCAAAAAGGGATTGTGATTGGCTCTGGGGGAAGGATGATTAAAAGATTGGGGACAATGGCAAGAAAGTCGATTGAAGAGATGAGTGGGAGAAAAGTATTTTTGCGTTTGCGGGTGAAAGTGCGGAAGAATTGGCGGAATGACGAAAATGCTCTAAGGTTATTTGGTTTTCGTGGGAAGGGTGAGGGAATATAATCGTTTTTGACTGAAGAGGAAATAGAAAATGCCGGTAATAAGCCGGCATTTTTTGTAACAAGTACCTGATTGTTAGTCCAGTAAATTTATGTTTGCCAACTTTTCAATCACGCCGAGGACGGCTGAATTATCTAAATCTGACATACCCATCTCCAGCATGGCATTGAATAACTGAGTTGAGACTGCGGTCATTGGTAATGGGGTGCCATATTGGCGGGCTGTGTCCATAACTATTCCTAAATCTTTTGCTTGCATGTAGGCCTTGAATCCAGGTTCTCGATTGTTATCAAATAATCGAGGCGGTTTTACATCAAGGGACCAGCATTGGGCGGCTCCACCCTGTATTGCCTGGACTACTTTTTCTGGATCCGCACCAGCCTTTTTAGCAAGAATGAGCAATTCTCCCATGGCAACCATTTGAGCCGCGACCATAATTTGGTTGGCACATTTTGTGATTTGTCCTGTCCCTGATTCGCCTACATGTGTAAAAGATTTCCCAATGACTTCAAAAATTGGCTTTACTTTGTTTACAGCTTCTTCTGGCCCACCGACCATAATTGTGAGCGTGCCATTTATTGCGCCAATATCTCCACCGCTCACGGGGGCGTCTAGGGCAAAAATCCCTCTTTCTGCAAATTTTTCAGCGATCGTTCGGGCGGATGCTGGTTTTATGGTTGAGTTGTCGACAAAAATCATGCCTTCTTTGCCACCTTCAATGATGCCATTAGCACCTAATGCAACTTGTTCTACATCAGGGGAATCGGGAAGGTTGGTGAAGATGATGTCTACTTGCTGCGCCACTTCTTTGGGGGAGGAGGCCGCTTTGGCACCTTCTGCTACCAATTCTTGTACTGCCTGGGAACTGCGGTTGTGGACGACTAGTGGGTATCCTGCTTTTAAAATATTACGAGCAATCGGCTTCCCCATTAATCCTAATCCAATATACCCAACGGTGGGTTTTGATGACATGATTCGCTCCTTCGTGAGAACTTATTTGTTTGTTATTGTATTCTAATTTATTTTTGGGTTTGCTTTCCTCTAAATTGCCTGAAAAATGAAATGGCCTTTTAATTTCGCAATTGGACAGTTACTTTTGGAGTTACTAATCTTTATTTTATGGTGTATGGAGCGCAGTTTTGCTCTATAATGAACTCTATATTGGAGGATGACCTTGAATAAGAAGCACGAGCCGTATTATCAACAATTCCAGCATGCCTGCCGTTTGACCAATTCTGAGTGGTTTGCTGTGCTTGCTGAAGATGGGGATAAATGGGCGGTGGCTTATTCCGATGGATTATCGCAGGGGCAAGTGGAAACAGTCAATACTTTAATCCAATTATCAAAATATCATCGATGGTTGGAGAAAATTAATGAAAAGGGGGGAAAGGGATATCGTTCGGTTAGCAAAGAATTTCCTGAACTGGGTATAGAGCGAATATATGGATTTGCAAATCTAGAGCCTTCTTTTATTTTGTTGGTTGGCGTGAATAAGTTATCTAGCCAGGATGAAAAATTTTTTCATCTATTGGTTGATCAGGTTGAGGAAGCGCCCTCAATATCATTGAGGGCTATGTCTCCAGCTTTACTAAATTTGGAGAAAGAGGATTACTCTTTTAGAATGAACCAGGAACTTGCCCGGATTTTGGGGGCAGTATTGGGTGAAGTTGAAGGTAGTTGTGGGTTGCTGGCAATCCGTTCGGGTGATGAATTTATAGTCCATGCTAAATTGGGGCTTGATGATGAATATCTTGGCATTGTTTTTAATGAGGATGATTTCAAATCTAGCCTAGACTTTTTTGAGAATCAATCTGTTGTGCATATTGCATTACAAAACTTAGAAAAAGGATTAAATTGGATTGCAGTTCCCCTGGGATTGGGGCAAAGAATCATTGGCGCGATATTTTTGGGGAGGGAGAAACAACTTTCTCAAGAGGAACTGGAAAAAATTAGTGTTTTAAGTAAACATATTGCTCCCCCTGTAGAGAAAAGCATTTTATATGAGGAAGCTTTTTATTATCTACAGCGGTTTGCATTGTTAAATGATCTATCACTGATGGCTTCTTCTGGGATGGAAGTACATGAGGTAATTTATAGAGGGGAGCTATTGCTGAAACGAGCATTTCAGGCTGATGAGGTTCGGATATTGTTGTTGGATCGGATGAAAAATAATTTTATTCGATATTCTTACGTTGATGGAGTGCCAGAAGCGAATTATCAATCAATTGAATCTGATCGGGTAATTGAAAATACTGCAATAAAAATTGGAAATGTGTTGCGCATAGACAATATCGCGAGGCAGTCTAATTATATTTCTCAGGATACGAATATATCTTCAAAATTGGTTATGCCGATGCAGTCAAGAGGGAATATTGTTGGCGTAATTTCCCTTGAAAGCAGGGAAGTGGGGTTATTCACAGATAAAGATGAAAAGTTTATCTCGGTAATTGCCAGCCAGATTGGGAGCATATTGGAGAGTATCCGGTTGAATACGGATAAAGAGAGACGCGCTCAAGATATGCTGTTAATCAATGAAACGGTCCAGGCTTTTCTGTCAATTGGACAAAGTAATGAGATCGCGGAAAAAGCAGCACAGGTAATTGCGGAGAAATTTGGGTATGACATGGTGTTAGTGCTGCTGCTAGACGAGGGTATGGAGGAATGGGTCGCGGAAGGTGTGGCTGGCTCCAAAGTAGAAGATGTTCCTAAAGGATTTCGTTTAGCAAAAGATTTAGGTATTCCGGGTGAGGTATTAGCCCATAAGAAAAGTGTGATGCTTCCTGATGTGAATTCTTCAGCAAAGTATTTTCCGATCCCTGGCTGGAAATCCGGTTCCGGGATATGGATTCCTTTGTATGAGGGAGAAGATATTTTTGGCGTGATCTGTGTGGAATGCCAACAGCTTGACAGAGTGAATGAGAATGATTTAGCCGTATTAGAAGCAATCGGGGGGGCATTATCAAGCGTATTGATGAATTCTATTCAGTATGCTGAGTTACAGAATAATATTCGGCAATTGGAAGCGGTGAGAGAAACTGCTTTGGATATTGGTGCGGATTTAGACCTGGATATTTTGTTAAAACGTGTGGTCAATCGAGTTCGAATTTTGGTGGATGCTAAGGGGGCAGAACTAGGTTTGGTGGATGATAAGAAAGAATTGATCGAAGTTTTGGTTTCTGAAAATCCGTGGCAAGATTACCGAGGATATAAATTCAACTTTATGCAAGGTGTTACCGGTCGTGTGGCTGCGACGGGAAAACCTTTGGCAATAGCTGATTTTAATGCCTGGGCGGGAAAGGGAGAAAGTGTATTCAAGGCTCCTTTTACGACTGTGGCTGGTGTGCCATTAAGATTATCCGGAGAAATAATCGGTACCCTAGTGGTGCAGGATGACCGACCTTACCGTTCTTTCACAAAAGAGGATATTCGTACCCTTGAATTATTGGTGCCTCAGTTAGCAATCTTTATTCGTAACGCACGTTTATATCAGGAATTAGAGGAGCGGATGGAGGCACAGCGCCTAGCTGAAGAACGACTGGTGCGTTCTGCTAAACTGGCAGCCGTAGGTGAGATGGCAGCCGCTGTAGCCCATGAGTTAAATAATCCGTTGACCACCGTGACCGGATTTTCGGAGCTGCTTCTTGAAACTATGCCGGAGGATTCACCGGAGTATGAAGATATGAGCATGGTACTCAGTGAGGCACAGCGTTCCAGAGAGGTTGTAAGACGGTTGTTGGATTTCTCGCGTCAATCGGAGCTTCTACGGATAGATACAGATATCAATGAAATTATCTCTTTAGTACTACAACTTATTCATCACCTGGCACAACTTTCAAACATTCACATTAGAATGGAATTATGGGAAGATATTCCGATCATTAAAGTTGATCGCAATCAAATTCAGCAAGTATTGTTAAATATTACCCATAATGCAATTCAAGCAATGCCTGAAGGCGGAGAGTTGATTGTGCGATCCCTGGTGGAAAACCGAGAAGGAGATGAGTGGATTGGTATCAAAGTTGAAGATAATGGGAATGGGATTCCGCAAGAAAACCTGGATAAAATTTTTGAGCCATTTTTTACCACCAAACCTACTGGCCAGGGAACAGGTTTAGGTTTGTCGGTCAGTTATTCAATTGTGTCGGAACATGGCGGATATATAGAAGTAACTTCAGAGGTTGACCAAGGCACAGAGTTTACTATCTGGCTGCCAACTAACTTCCAAGGATAAAGTAATGTCAGAAGCATCTATATTGATTGTTGATGATGAAGCAGGGATCGTTCGACTGTGTACGCGTTTGCTTGAACGGGCTAATTACCAAGTAGAGGGAACAAGCGATCCTGATAAAGGTGTGGCTTTATTATCTAAGGAAACCTATGACATGCTTCTTGTTGACATTCGTATGCCAGGAATGGATGGATTTGAAATCATCAAGGAGGCGAGAAAGTTTCAGCCTGACATTGGTGTTGTTATCATGACCGGGTTTGGGACTTTAGAGACGGCAATTCGGGCATTAAAACAAGGCGCAGATGGGTTGATATTAAAACCTTTTGAAAAGGGCGAAGACCTTGTTACGACGATTAGAGATGCGATTGAAGAACGACAGCAAAAACAAGAGATTGCTCGGTTAAAAACGATTCGGCCATTATTAAATATCAGTGAATCCTTATTTTCTGAAACCAGATATGAGGTGTTGGTTGATTTGGTTTTGAATGCGATCCTTGGCCATTTGCGCTGCCAAAATGCAGCCATATATTTGAGAAAAGGAAATGATAATAAAATTTCTTTGATTAAAAACACGGGCATTGCTTTGTCCAATACCCAAATGGAGGGAGGGGGATTGGTTTCAAAAGCAAATGAGTGGAAAATTCCTGTGTGGTTTAACCGGGAAGGCCCTGGTGAGGTTGAGGTAAGGGAAGTTTTGCGGGAAAATGATCTCTCGGCTACAATTCTATTCCCCATTGTTAGGGATGAAAACACCTTCATTTTTTATGCAGCAAGGGCTTCTGATGAACCGGCGTTCCAGGTAGTAGATGTGGAGATGTTGGGTTTGTTGGCGCGACAAGCTGATATTGCGCTAGAAAATGCACGCTTGTATGAGGAATTGCGTGAGTATGTAAGCCAAATAGAACGTTCCCAACGAGCATTGATCCAGGCGGAGAAAATGTCTGCTGTAGGGCGGCTAACCGCTTCTATTGCGCATGAAATAAATAATCCACTGCAGGGCGTTCAGAACTGTTTGCATTTGAGCGAACGAGAAGAATTGAGTTTGGAAGATCGTGCCAAATATATGGGGTTGGCAAAAGAAGAGTTGGATCGATTGATGTATACGGTAAAAAGAATGTTAGATTTTTATCGCCCCGGTGCGCTTCAGAGGGAGAATACGGATTTACAGAAAATTGTGGAAACAGTTTTAGCACTGCTTGAAAAACAATTGATCGATCAGGAAATTGAGGTTGAGAAGAAATTTGAGGCCAATATTCCAACTGTACGGGTGGTAAAAAATCAAATTCAGCAAGTGATATTTAATCTAATATTGAATGCGATGGAAGCAATTGGCAAAAAAGGCAAAATTACGATTGAAATCTGTGTTGATAAAAAATCAATCATCATATATGTTAAAGATGATGGCCCTGGTGTTCCGAAAGAAATCGAGCAAAATATCTTTGAACCGTTTAGTTCGATGAGTGAAGATGGGACCGGATTGGGTTTGTCGGTTAGCTACGGCATATTAACTGCACATAATGGCGTGTTAGAACTTGTAGAATCTTATAAGGAAGGTGCTTGCTTTAAGATATCGCTTCCATTGGAGGAAACAATATGAAAGGCAAAATTATCATTGTTGATGACGAAAAAATTACCAGAACGTCTTTGGAAGACATTCTGAAATTAGAAGGATACCAAGTTGAATCCTTCGCGGATGGTAAGTCGGCAATTGCGGCACTGGCAACAAAAACCTTTGATCTGATGCTATTAGACTTGAAAATGCCCGGTATGGATGGGCTGGAGGTGCTAGAGAATTTGGTGGAGAAAGCACCCGATATTAAAGTTATCATGCTCACCGCCCATGGATCGTTAGAATCGGCAATTCAAGCTTTGCGACAAGGGGCACATGACTACATTTTGAAACCAGCAAAGCCAGAAGAATTAATTGCAAGTGTAAATAAGGCCATTACACAGCGGCATGATTCGGAACGC
The DNA here is from genome assembly GCA_963675375.2 of Anaerolineales bacterium. Taxonomy (GTDB): domain Bacteria; phylum Chloroflexota; class Anaerolineae; order Anaerolineales; family UBA11579; genus UBA11579. Next base: position 2,675,807 of record OY776212.2, read on the forward strand.
AAGAAGTTACTCTTGGCGCAAGTTGAAGCTTCGATCCAGGAGTTGAGAGAGGCGGATGTTGGTGAAAATGAAATTGAAATCTCTAAAACAGTTCATTTGATCGGTAAAAATATAAAAATTGATTTAGACCGCCGAGAAATATGGGAAGTTGAAACAGATAAAGTGCAGCTTACACCTACTGAGGGCAAGCTGATGCAGATTTTGCTTGAAAACAAAGGGCGGGTACTCTCTCATAAAGACCTGGTGTTCTTGGTTCAAGGCTATCAGACAACGGAATGGGAAGCGCCAGAAATTATGCGACCTTTAGTAAGCAGGTTAAGAAGGAAAATTTCGAAATTTGATGGGGGCGAAGATTGGATTGTGAATGTAAGGGGTACAGGATATGTATTTGACGGTAAATGAAATATCAATAATTTAAAAATGGATGCGAAAAGGATGGGTGAATCAAATGCCCATCCTTTTTAGTCTCTGGCTTTCCAGATATCGATGGGAGACATTCCTTTGGGTGCAGTCAACCACCCAAGCCAACCTCCAGAATCCTTTTTAGGAGGTTTTGGCTTTTCCCAGGCAATTAACAAAAGGCTAAGGGAGAGGAAGCCTGCACCAATCCATTGTGAGGTGGTGAGGGATTCGTTGAGCCAAATTTGAGAGAGAAGCAGCGTCACAATTAATTCGCTCAAACCGAGCAGGGCGGTTTGAATGCCACCCAGATGTTTTACACCGGTGAAAAGCATAATGCGGGAGAAAAAGGTAACCAAGGATAAGCCAATAATAGGCCACCAGGCAGTAGATATGGTGGCGATTTCTCCAATATTACCGGAAAAAAGATATGTAGGCACGACGATCGCGCTCATTGCAATGAGTGTGTAGAGGGTTACGGTAGGGGCGGGGATATCGTACAAGACACGCTGATTGATGGGAAGGTGTAATGCGTATAGTACAGAGGAAAATAACATCATGGCTATCCCGGCTATCAGGTGGATGTTACTTTCACCATGTGTGTCTACTAATAGAATTACCGCCGGGACAGCGAGGACAAGCCGGAAAACTGTCATCTTGGTGATGGATTGTCCATCTAAAAACATCCAAAAAACGACAAAGAATGGATATAGGGAATAAAGCATTTGGCCTAATCCAGCATCAATTTTTCCCAAAGCACTGTAATAGAACAGGGAACCTAACCCATTGATCCAACCTGCCATCAGGCAGCCAATTAACCCTGCGGGATAGATAAACAAATATTTTCTTTGGAAAATGAGCATTACGAAGAAAAGTAAGAGTGTGGCAAATAGTGTACGGATAGCGACAACACCGAGCGGTGAGACGCCCATGCTTATGGCTTGTTTTCCAAATATTGGGGTTATTCCAAGGAAAACGGCAGATAGCAGTGCTGCATTAATCCCTAATAACCGACCTTTACTTTCTTTCTTTTTTGTCATTGTGTTGTTTAATCCATCCGCGGTTATTCAATTAATGTGCGCACCTCATTTAACAGCTCATCGCTCATGAAATCGCCTTTTTGCATCAATGCTTGAATCTGACCTTCGAGGCGTTTCTTTTCGATTGTGGTGAGTTCTTTCGCTGTGACTACAATTACAGGAATTGAAGCCGTTTTGGGGTCTGCTCTCAAAGCATCTAAAACTGAGAACCCATCTATTTCTGGCATCATAAGATCGAGGATAATCAGGTCAGGAAGCTCATTTTTGATCATGTTAATTGCAGCGCGTCCATCTTCTGCCTCAAAGAGGGTGTATTCGCCTTGAGCATGCAAAATTCGGCGAATAAGAAGGCGTACCTGGGAATTGTCGTCAACGATAGCTATTCTCTTGTAACGGTCGGCATTGACCCGATTTAAGGCTGCCAGGAGGCCGTCCTCGGCAGGATAACTGCTTCCTTTCTCTTCTGGCGGATAAGCGACATCCTTTATCCAGTTATCTCCAATTACTTCTTGTTCTACCGAGATGGTATGCCCGGTGCAATTGATCACAATCACATCATCAGGTTTTATCAAGCCTTTCCGCACCATTTTTATGAGACCGGCAAAAGCTACCGCGGTAGCAGGTTCGACTGAAATGCCTTCCATTTTGGCAACAATGTGCATTGCGCGAAATGCTTCTTCATCTGTAACACTGTCAAACAATCCGCCATTGGCGTTGAGCATGCGCTCTCTAAGCAATGTGTAGGTGCGTCCTGGATCTCCGGTTGCAAGGGTGGCAATGTGCGTGCGAGGTACCAATACAGGATCGGCTACTGCTTTGTTTTCTTTCCAGGCATTTGCCATAGGGGCGCATCCCTCTGCCTGGAAATTTGCTAAAGCAGGTAAAGAATCGACAAGCCCCATTTTTTTGAGTTCAGAAAATCCTAAGAGGACGCCGACTGGCCCCATTCCACCGCTTACTGATTGGATATACCAGTCTGGCGAGCGCCAGGTATTTTCCGGTTCTGTATTTCCGGTGGAAATATTTTTAGGCCCTAGTACATCTGTAAGCTGCTCTGCAATTTCATAGGCGATTGTTTTCATCGAATCGACTGTTGTGATGGAGCGTACACCTTTATCTACATAAAGAGCACGTTGGCGAGCAAATTCAGCTGCTACCTGTTTGGCCTGATCGTAATTCCCGGTTACTTTTACTACCTGGGTTCCGTAAAGTGCAACTTCTCGCATTTTCACGGCAGGAACAAGGCTGGTAATGAATGCCCATAATTTGATGCCCGCACGGGCGGCATAAGCAGAATAGGATATGGCTACATTCCCAGTGGAAGCGATAACAGCCTCGGTGACTCCAGCCTCTTTGAGGGCAGCAATTGTAACCGCGGCTTGGCGGTCTTTGAATGAGGTGGTTGGGCCTTGTCGTTCATCTTTGATGTAAATATGGGCGCAGCCTAGCATCATGCCAAGATTGGTGGCATGAATTAAAGGCGTGCCTCCTTCGCCTAAGGAAATTTCAGGGTTAGAGGTGCGTACCGGGAGAAGTTCTTTGTATCTCCATAAGCCAAAGGGGCGAGATTTTAGTTGATTTTTAAATACTTCTTTCACTGCTGCGTAGTCATACAAGGTCTGGCGCCATTCACTTTGGCATTTAGGACAATGTACAGAAGTTGCCGTGTAAGGTGCTTGGTGACCACAGTCTAAACATTCAACAATAATGGGTGCAGACATTCGTGTTATTCCTTCGGTGGGGTTGAAATTTGTGATAAGGCGTTTTCAAGGTAATTTATCAGGCGATTTTCGTTGAGATTGCCTTTTGTGAGTAATTCCCAATGGGTTTGATCAATTTTTGCACGCTGCTCAGAACTTAGATCTGCTGCAGTAAGAACAATCGTAGGTATTTTCCGTAAGGCTGAATCCCCCTGCATAGTTTCTAAAATGGAAAATCCATCCAGGTCCGGCATCATCAGGTCTAAAATGAGGGCATCAGGCTGATTGTTTTTGAGCGCTTCTAATCCGGCAAATCCCCCTTGGGCAAAGGTAAGCTGATATTGATCTTCATTTTGTAAGGCAAGTTGGATGACGGGGAAGATGCCAGGGTCATCATCAATGACGAGAATGTTTGCTTTATCCTGTTTTGTAGAGATTTCCAATGCTGTTATAGCTTGAACCAACTCGGTTTCTAAAATCGGTTTTACCAGGTAACTGACTGCACCAAGCTGGTAAGCTTTATCGCGTTCTTCTACGATGCTGCAGATAATTACGGGAATATCTTTGGTTTCGGGGTCTTCTTTGATTTCTTGGATGATCTGCCAGCCATCCTTATTCTCCATCATGATATCTAGGGTGATGGCGTATGGCTTGATTTCTTTGAGCAAGGCCAGTGCATTTGAGGAGTTTGTAATTGGAATGACATGATAGCCATGGTCTTTTAGATAGCGCTGGTATAAACTGATAACCCTTTCATCATCGTCAATGGAGACGATTACCTTAGTGTGGGGAGAAAGCGATGGTTGAAAATCTTCAGATGAGTGATCGGCTGGTTCTTCTATGACAATGGGCACCGTAAACCAAAATGTGCTTCCTTTTCCGACTTCACTATCTAAGCCAATTTCACCATTTTGCATTTCTACCAATGCTTTGGTAATCGATAATCCCAAACCGGTTCCGCCAACTTTCCGTGTTAGAGAGGAATCTACTTGAGAAAAACGTTCAAACAATTTTTCTTGGTCTTTATCAGATATACCGATTCCAGTATCGGAAACATAAAGTTTAACGAATTTTTGGTCCTCGGTAATTTCCACGCCGGCGGTGATGGTGCCCTCATCTGTAAACTTGGAGGCATTTTGTAATAGGTTTAGCATGATTTGCCGGACACGGGTACGGTCGGCATATGCTTGAGGCAGTTGTTCCGGAATCTTACTGATCAATTTGATGGGCTTTTCTTTGATCAGACCACGGGCTGTGGAAATGACACTTTCTAAAACATCTTGTAATTCAATTTCCTCTATATGGAGTTCCATCTTGCCTGCATCAATTTTGGATAGATCGAGGATGTTATTAATCATATCCAAGAGATGCTGACCGGAAGTATGAATGGCGGTGAGGTCTTGCTCTTGGATTTCGTTGATGGGACCATCAATTCCTTTGAGAATAACTCTGGAAAAGCCAATGATGGAGTTTAGAGGTGTTCGTAATTCATGGCTCATGTTGGCGAGAAATTCGCTTTTCAACCGATCTACCTCGCGCATTTCTTCAACAGCAATTTCTGCAAGTTCAAGACTGCGGAGGTTTTGAATGGCGACAGAAGCTTGAGAGCTAATTACAGAGGTGCGGCGAATTTCGTCTTCACTGAATTGGAATGTGCCCGTGTAACTAGATTGGATCAATCCGATCCATTGACCACCAACTACCAATGGGATAAAAGCCATGCTTTGGATGTTGACATCTTTTTCAGTGTCCTTTATATAATTAGATGTTTGACTATTTTGATGGATGTTGTTCACAAAGGTGATGTCACTGGATGAAATATTATGTTCGTCTAAGAAATTTCCGAGGTCTTCGAAGGGTATTTGTTGTGGGATGGTAGCATCATTCACTTGTGTAGGAATAGAAGAGACAAATTGAACTGAAAATGGGCTTTGGGATGGGGTGAGCGGTTGGTCAAACAATCCAATTTTCATTTCTGATGCTAGTTTTCCAAGCTGAGAAAAGCTTCTGATTGCGTGGAGAATTTCTTGATAGCTTTCTGCCGTATTGACTGCTGCAGTAGCCTGGTATAGGGTGTCCGCTTCAGCAAGGGCTGCCTGGGTTTGTTCAAATAAGCGTTGATTTTCTAATGCCAGCCCAATTTGTTCTGTAATGCTTTCTACAGTTGAGATTTCTTGAGGTGTCCAGGGAATATTGGAATTACGATTGAAACCAAGTACACCAATGATTTCATCCTGGAGTTTGATGGGGACGGATAATGATTGGGAGCTTTCTCCATTCGCGGTTTGGACAGTCTGTTGGTTGCTGACTGCCTGGCTGTTGGAGAGAATTTGTTTGGGGGCAGGAATGAAGCCGCCCTCATTAGATAAGGACATCCCGGCGAGAGTTTCCCCGTTTTCCATCGAGGAATGTAACTTGTCATTTTTGATGGATTGACCCTTGGGGGATTTGAATTCAGGCGCGGGAGAGGTTCCTGTGGGCAGATCACTTTCTTTTTTTTGTGCCATCTCGCGGAGGTCTTCTATGAGATATTCAAGACCAATTGCTAAATTTGCCAGCACTTCAGAATTTTCTGGAACAGTAACTTTAGCATCTAAATTGCCAGAAGCCACAGAGGCAATCACATCTAATAGAGATTCCTCAATTTCTTCTACCCTTTGTTTGTATTGTGTTAAATTGGTATCGTTCATACCGGTTTCCTTTTTCAGGTAGATGGGTGGCTACCATTGTTGGTTTGTTTCAACCAACCGATTGCGATGTCTTCTGAATTAAAGAAGTGAATCTTTTGTTTGCCCACTGCTTTATTGATAAATATCCCGAGCACTTTTGCTCTAGGGGAGGGGTTTATAAAGGCTGTTTGACCGTATCTTGGGTCGCGAGATAACTGCATAAAATACTTTCTTGCTTCGTTTGAAAGAGTTTGCAAATTTTGGGTAAAGACAATATTTTTTAATGGTTTTTCGATCGTTGACGCCTCGACATACGGAATAAACTCTCTTTTTAGAGAACCCAGGGTAGTTCGATCTAAATTCCCAGAAAGGGTAATTCTTAGAATGTTATCTAGGCCCATTTCTATCTGGTAGACCATATTGATTTAATGCTCCTCTTCCTTTGTTACGTGTTCATCTGGTTCAGCACTTGTAATTAACGCTTGTGGATCGCCAAGTTGAATTGAGGAAAGATCCGCATTTAAAATTTGACTGAGTTCTTTTAGCGCTGTTTCCATGATGCCTTGGGTGGAAGTCTCTCGGTGAACCTTGTCTGTAATGGTACGCACGGTTCTCTCTTGTTGCGCTCGTTCTTGCTCTTGATTGAATAAGCGCACGTTGTTGATGGCTACAGCTGCCTGGCTGGCAATTACTGTGAGCAGGTCTTGATGGTGGAAGTTGTATAAGTTAGGTCGGTTATCACACTGTACACTGATTACCCCGAGCACACGGTTACCAATAATCATGGGGACGCCAAGCCAGGACTGGGTTTCTCCACCAAAGGATTGGTAGGGTAGGTCTAGCCCTTTGAGACGTTCAACAGCGCGGCTGTCGATGAGGATGGGTTGTTTTGATTTGACAATGTACCCGGTGAGGCTTGAGCCCAAAGTTCGGGGTACCCATTGGCTGAAGTCAGGGTGCTCTTCAGTTACTTTTTCATCATCCATAACTACATATGGGAAATAGATTTTCTCTTCTTCATCGTTATAGAGTGCTACATAAAATTGAGGCGCTTCCATTAGTTTGGCGGTGTAGGTGTAAATGGCTTCTGTAATGGTGACTTCGTCTAAAGTTTGAGAGAAAATGGTTCCCATCTCATTCAAAATTGCCAATTCAGCCGCACTGCGCTGAGATGTTTCAAATAACCGGGCACGCTCAAGCGCTTCTGCAACTTCAGCTGAAATTGAGTCGAGCAGTTTTTGTTCTTCCTCTGAGAGAGGATTTTCATCTGATGATTCGACATTTAATGCACCGATTACTTCTCCTCTAACCTCCAATTGTTTTTGAAGTGATTTTTCTCTATCAACCTTTGGAAGAAGGGTTGAATCATGCTCTGAATCATCAGGGAATGGATTTGAAGAAAATTCAGAGATCTCACTAAATGATTTCCAACTTTCTGCAGATGTAAGATGTTGGAGAAAATTTAATTCTTCCAGCTGATCTTGCATTTCAATTTTTGATTGAATTCTTTCTGCAAGAATTGAAACCTGGAGGGCGAGGTTTTCGATATGCAGTTGGGTCTCTTCGGTAAAGGTGTTGTGACCAACACTTTGAATAATGAGGCAGCCGGTCAATTCCTTTTCGGAAGCAAAAGGAACGACATAAATGCTTTGTGCAAATTTGGAAATCAATTGATGGTATTGATCGGAATCAATCTGGTCTCTATAAAGGACAGTTACCATCTGTTCTGTTACTGCATTCCCAATCACCCCTTTAGCAAGGGGGATGATTGCATGTTGAGAGCGGATCAGCGGTTCATTTTCACCATAGGTAGCAATGAGTTTCAGATTGTTTCCTGCCGGGATGTAGGAGAAATACTGCGCTCTAATGAAACCAAAACTTTCTACAATATTTTTTGTGAGGCTGGTATAAAGTTCCGATAAGCTTTCGATTTTTTGGAGATTTTTAATAATGTTTATTGTGTTATTTACGAGGTCGGTATGGGATTCCCGATCTGGTTTCACAGAAGCAGGAGGCAGTGAATCGGGAATGACCTCCTCTCCCTGATTTTCAAGCGCTTTGTTTAACCCATCCAAAAAGTAGAAAAAGCTTTCTGGCAGGGTATCCAGAGAATCGAAATTTTCTGCGATTAACTTTTTTATGAGAGGGTGCATTGATACCTCTTAATCATTGTCTAACTCTGGTTGATCATTATTAGTAATTTGGTCTTCATCCTCTGCGCTCTGAGCTTGAGCGTGGAACCGGTCTTCAAAATTGGGTTCAGCTTCGGTTTTCAATTCAATATGCGTTTGACGGCCCAAAGCTGCGCCTATTTCCCTGGCTGCTGTTTTCAACACGGCTTCGGTATTGGTGGAGCTGTGCACACGAGTGGTAATCTCGCGAAGGATTTGCTCGTAGCGAGCCTGGGCCTGGGACCTCTGGAAGCGGGTAGCGCTGTCAATTGCCACGGCTGCCTGGCTTGCGATTGAAATTAGCAGATCCAATTCTTGCTGGCGATAGGAATTGGCATGCGTATAGCTTTGGACTGCAATAACGCCGATTACTTTTTCGCCTAAAAGCATGGGGACACCCAGCCAAGATAGGGCGGGTTGGCCGCGGACTTCAATGCCTAATTGTGCTAAGTGTTCTTCCAAATTATCGGACAGCAGGATAGGCAGTTTGTTGATCACAATCCAATCGGTGAGGCCATCCCCGAGAATGATCTTCGGCTCTGGCGGGGGAATTCTTTCTCCATCTTCTGTAAACAGTTTAAATTCAATAGAGACATCTTCTGCATTATACAGGGCTAAATAAAAGTTGCTTGCATCCATGAGGCGGCTGGTAAAGTTATAGGTATGCTCAATGAGTAGGTCGACATCCATCGTTTGGGTGAAGGCGGTTGCCATTTCATTCAATACAGAGAGTTCCTTGGCACGCGCCTGAGTTTGCTCAAACAAGCTGGCGTTTTCAATCGCGTTTGCCAATTGGTCTGCAAGGGTTTGAAGGGATGTGATGTCTTCATTGGTGAAGGCTGCTTCATGTTCGCTTTGAATGGTAAGCGCACCAAGTACCCGACCGCGAGAAATGAGCGGTAAGGCCATTTCTGATTTAGTATCTGGCAGGTAGGGGTTACGGAAAAAGTGTACTTCGGAACCTACGTTGAGGGCGATTTTTGCTTCAGCACTGGCGATGGAAGTTCCAATCATTGATTCGCCACCGATTTCAAGCTTATGATTGGCCTCTAACATCTTTTGTCCGGCATCTCCGGTGCCGGCTCTCAATACTGCCCAGTTCCCGGGTTCCTGTGTCCAATCACCTTGATGGTCAATCAGGAAAATACCGACATAATAAAGACCAAAACCCTCTTTGATCAAATTCACTACCCTGGGGAGCAATTCATTGGGATCGAGAATGGTGCTGGCGGTACGGGATACTTCGGCAGAGGTTTCTAGTTGGACACTACGGCGTTGAATTTGTTGAAGCAGCTGTCTGTTTTTGATAGTAGAGGCGACAAGCGAACTGACGGACTGCATCATGTTTTCGTCTTGAGTAGTGTATCCTTCGGGGATACTGGTTCCTGCTAATAAGATACCAAAGAAATCTTCATCTGCAATCATTGGGCCGGCGATAAGGGATTGAATTTTGTGCTGCTCGGCAAGGGCTTCTGCATCTGGGAAATTGCTATTTTGGAGAGAAAACTTGGAATGAATTTTCTTTTCATCCATGATCCAACCCAAGAAAGACTCCTGAAATAGGAATGTTTGTTGGGTGGTTTGCAGGTTGTTATCTTTGAGGTGGTAAATTGTAAATAATTGATTTTCAAAGTCGGGTAAGGCGGCCAAACAGAGTTGGGCATTGATGACTTTGTCCAATTGTTGGAGGGCATAGGAAAGCGCTTCTTCAAATGTATTTGATTGACTTAAATACTCGCCAAGCAGATTAAGCTGCTGCAATTTTCTGGCTTGTTCATCGGTTTCTGCGAGCGCTTGCTGAGTTTGTTGGAAGAGGGTGGCATTTTCAATGGCTAATTCCAGCTGGGTATAGACTTGTTGAACGAGTTGTAATTCTTCCGCTTCCCACTCGCGGTCTGGATCGTCGTCAATATCTTTCAGGAATTCTTGTACGGCAGGGCTGATGGTTGGCTCTGCTGTGAAATAAATTGAGTCGTCAAATTCATCACTATCTTCTAGTTCAAGAACATTACTGCGTCCAGAGTCAGATAATAAATCATCAGGCACGGGGGCCAAAATGTCTTCTGGCGAGAAAAAATCTTCTAGCATGAGATCATTGTCGGAAATACCCAAGATCATGTCGGAGGAATCCTCGGGAGATGGCGGTGCTGATTCGCTGATTGTTACCCCTCTCCAACCCACAAATTCATCGGTGTCGTTGAAGCGTGGAATAATGTAACAAATTGCAGGCTGACTTTCTCCTTCTATATCAATAAATGTAATTTCAAAGCGTTCCGGTGTAACCTGGCTGTCTCGGTCTGTGGGTAAGTTAATTGTTTCTAAATTGAATTCAGCGATATCGGATAGGGGGGTATTAATAAGCTCTTGCTGCTGGTAGCCAAGGAAGTGTGCAATATCCGGGCTGCATTTCGTAATTAATGCGGCAGGGTTAATCTCCCATATCCATCCATTTACCTGGTTAAAGATGGATAGACCAGGAATCTCTATGGGTTGATCCAAATCTGAAAAGATTGAATTAAGCCGTTTGTGCAATTGATTTTTGTTCCAATTGTCTGACATTTTCGATCAGCTCCTTGGCTAAGTCTCTATATTGAAGTGCGCTTCGGCTTTTTGAAACGTAATACATGATTGGAATACCGATAATTGGACTTTCTCTTAATTTTGTATCGATTTCAACAATAGTTTTTAGGAGGCCATCATCTCCAAATGTGGTGTGCAACTGCTCTAAGAGCGTGCGGTGGGCGCGATTGCGGCCGTCATACATGGTAATTAGAATCCTATACACTAATGAGGGGTTATTTTGACTTCGTACCTGTCTGATGGCAGACATCATATTCTTTAGAGCGTAGGCAGAGAAGTATTCTGCCTGGGTAGGAATGATGAGCATATCGGCAGCGGTTAAAGCATTTAGTGTGACTGCGCCGAGGGCGGGGGGACAATCCAGGATGATGAAATCATATTCCACCGATCCCTTGATTGCCTTGCGAAGGATTGTGTCATGGCTTTGGCGGACGGGTAAAAAGCGTTCAGCAACTCCTAAATCTGAGTTGGAGGGTACTAAATCCAGGTTTTCTATTTCTGTTTCAACAATTGTATTGACAATGTTTTCAGAATTTAACAACACATTGGCAACCGAAAGCTGGTCTGGCAAGGGTTTGTAGCCCAAAGCGAGGGTTAGATTGGCTTGAGGGTCCAGGTCGATGGTAAGGACTTTTTTACCCATTTCAACCAATGCTCCGGCTAAAGAAACGGCTGTGGTGGTTTTTGCCACGCCACCTTTTTCATTGGCGACTGCAATAATATAGTTCATTGTCATACTTCTGTCCTTTACTTATTCCTGGTTCTGGGTTTCATTTGATCCGCTAGGGTTCTCGTAAGATTGAGAAGAACTTGCATTATTTTTGCGAGTTTTCTTTTTCCCAGAAGCAGATAACGCCATTCTTAGTTCGGTGATTGCGGTAGACATGATTTCATTGGGGTCATTGCTTGCTCGAAGTTTTGCCGTAATTTCAGAAACAAGATGTTCTCTCTCCGCCTGATTTACCGCTTGCTCAAAGAGATTCACATTTTCAATAGTCGTAGCAATCTGCCCGGCAATAGTCTGGGCAAGGTTAATATGGTATTGTGAGAAACTTTTGTTACTATCTGTTTGATCATACAGCATGGTTCCGATCACTCTGTTTTGGCTGATGAGCGGCACCATTAATAATCTCTTGATATTGAAATCAGTTGTCCATTGGAGTGGAAGTTTTTGATAAGTTATGGGATCTTCGATATTTGCCGGTGAACGCAAATTTGCGGCCAATGTTCTGAGGGGGATATTTTGGTAAGTGGTTTGGATACGTTCATTTAGCATATCCCATTCGCTATCGGATAGGCTTGAACCGTCTTCCTGGACTGAAATGAGCGGTTTGATCTTTTGTTTTTCGTCGAGCAGCAAAATGTGGCAGCGAGAAGCTTGCAAGGCTTTTGTGGAGCGGTGGGCAGCCTCTTTCAATACCCGGTTCATTTCAAGCGATGCGCTGGAAATTTGGGCGATTTCTAATAAAGCATTGGTTGCCTGCCGGCTTTGCTGTTCGGCTTTGAACAGGCGAGAGCTTTCCATTGCAGTAGAAATTTGAGCTTGAAGCTGCCGGAATAAACTGTTTTCTTCTAAATCGAATTCACGGTTTTCCTCTTTATCCTCAATGAAGATAAAGCCGATACTTTTATCTCGAATGGTGATGGGCATTGTGATGAGCGAATTGCCCCGATTCGATGAAAACAGGTTGGTAAACGAGAGGTAATCACTTTCCAATAGATAGTTGTTGAAAATTTGCAGTGATTTATTGTTTACGTTGTTCTCGCAGATGACATCCTGTGAAACTTTCACAGACGTTCCAATTGGTGAGGAGGCAGTTAGTTGGGGTGAGATTGCTTTGAGTGTAGCAGTCTTATGTTCGTCATCAAAAATGATAACTCCGCAAGAGGGCACATCTAAACTTTCTTGCAATTTATTGACAACCTTGCTGATAAGAGCCTCTTCCTCCAAATTTGTTACTGCAAGAGCGGTGATTTCCTGCAATAACTGGATTTGGTCAGAGCGCAAACGGATTTGATCCATCAGTCTAGCGTTTTCTAGGGCGAGGGCGGTCTGTTCTAAGATTTCCTCTACCAGGTTTTCCTCGTCCTCTGACCAGTCGTTTTCTTGTTCATCACGGATGAAATCGAGATTGCCAATTACCTGGCCTCGGAAGATCAGATCTTTTACTAACCGGTGACCGGGAAGATATGGTATGTCTTGAGAGGGTTTTAGTTGTTTGGTGAAACCGGTAGAATTATATTGGTAGGCTAATTCTTCAGATTTTAGTCTTTGCTTCCAGGCAAGAACCGCTTGTTGCCCATAAAGTCGCTCAACTTCTGCCAGCGTTTTTTGGCTGCTTTCAACCAACCGAGCATTATCGATTGCAACGGCTAATTGGTCTGCCATGATTTGAAGGACTTCAATATCATCCATGCTAAATGCACTCGATTGCTTGGATTGCACGTCTACTACGCCAATCACCTGATCGTGGATGATGAGAGGCAAAGCCATTTCTGACCGGGTATCCGGCATATCGGGATTGTCATAATAAACAATGTCTGCTCCCACATCCTGGGCAATTCTAGGTTGTCCCATTCCGGCACAATAACCAACCACACCAACTCTGCCGACCTGGAGTTTATGCCCGCGTTCCAACATCTTTTTCCCACCGACGGAGTTTGCGGCTTGCAAAACAGCGAATTTTTTGTGCTCATCCAGCAAAAAGATACCGCAGTGGTAATACTCGAATTTTTCTGAGATCAATTCAACGCTTTGGTCCAAGAGGGTGGGCAAGTCACGAATTTCAGCAGCCTGACGGGCGACTTGAGCGGATGTCTCAAGCTGAGAAGCTCTTCGCTGTAGGTCTTGTGTGCGGGCTTCAATTGTATCTTCAAGGCCAGTTACCAGTTGGGAGAGGTCAGAGGTTAATTGGTTGAATGTATTTGCCAGGGTGCCAAACTCATCTTTATTGGAGATGTTTACATTTGTGTTATACGAACCTTGCAGAAACTGCGAGGCCGCATCGGTGAGTTTGGTGAGAGGATTAATAATCGATTGGGCAAGACTTAATGTGATGATGACTGCAATGGAAACGATAACTGCAGCAATGATTATCACAGCTGTTCTAGCAGTAATCAGAGGAGATAGGACAGAATCCACCGGTTGGTAGCCTACGATCCATAGGGATGTGGGCGTAGTGGATTTTGGATTCTCAATCTGAGTTGCATGGAGTAAGTGGGGCACATTATTGATGTTGTAAGTGAACCAATCCTGGTTTGTTTCCAGATTTTCCAGAGTTGAGTTGGGAATTGTAAATTGGTCGGCAAGTTGACCACTGGATGGGATAATGTTCCCGGATGCATTCGAAATACCAAATTGAATATTTTTCTGAGAGTCGATGGTTATGTCTGTGAAAATGGATGAGAAATTTTGGGTCCCAAGTGCAGCGCCAATCATTTCCCCTTCAGTAGTGAACAAGGGGATTGCTGTCGGAAGTTCGTATAATTGCCGAGATTCATTCCAAACAAGGGTACCAATGAATATTTGATTTGTGGAGGAAATTTCTTGCCACCAGTTGGCATTAGAAAAATCATATTGGAGCGGGTTTTCTCCGGCAGTAATCAAAGCCCCATATTGGTCTACTAAGACAATGTTAGAAAACTCGCCTGTTTCAATATGATTCCTTAAATCTGTATTTTTGACAGGATCCATGATGGTTGAGATGATTAAACCGTCATTAGCTTTCCAGTTTGTATCTCTTAAGTTAATCTGTGTCTGAACTTGATCGGGAGATGAATATTCATACGCTGAGATTCGATCAGTCAAGAGGGTTTGAATACGTCCGATTTCTTGAAGGGCGTATAGTTCTTCGATGCGCTCGTTGATAGATTCCGAGACAATTTCTTCTTCGGTAGATGTTAATATTGCCAAGTTATCTGCTGATTGGGATAACAGCCCTTGTTGGAAGAAACCGTATGTGCTAAATCCCAAATAGATAATGGCGGGAAGTAAAATCCCAATTGTTGTAATAAGAAGCTTATATAGTACAGGATAATTTTGAAAGAAGTTAATCCGGCGGTTTGTTCCTGGTTCTTTGGGTAATCTTCTGAATATGACTAAAGAGAACCCGCTTGCCATAATGAGATTGGATAACAGGGTTGGTATTGTGATGGGTAATAAATTCTCAGGTAGGAAAGATAGGATTAGGGAAAGGGTAAAGGTTACGAAAATGATGAGTGCATCATGAGATAGAGTTGGAGATGTTTTTCGATCTTTGATAAAGACAAAAATTACGGGGTAGATTAAGGCCAGGGCACTCAAAATTAGTGTAAAGAATAAGAAGGGATTGTTTGCTGAAATACCAACCGCAATGGGTGAGACGTAACCATTCGCATAATAATTGGGCAATTGATTGAGGTCGATGAGCAGCGGCGATCCAAAGATAATTTGGCTAATACCTAAAAGATCGACAAACCCAGCTATTAGAGGAACCAGGGCAACAATCCAAAGCATTCCTTTTATGAAATTATTCTTTATCGTTTGAGGTCTAAGGAAAACCAGGGACAGCATTAAAATTATTGGCGCAGACATGTGTGCTGCGATGATCTCTACAATAATCCAAGGCAGCGCTTGATCTATTGAGATGGCATTGAGTTCTAAGGAGACTGCAAGGCTCGATAAAGCTAAGAATGTCAGGTATGCGCTGATTGCCTGGTATTCTCGCTTTTTATAATCCAAAATCAATAAGAGGATGGCAATACTGAGAAAGATCAGCGAGATTAGAAAATGAAGGCTGGAAATGAAAGCAGTAATCATTGGTGATTTGCTCCATCGTGTTGTTTGTCGGTAGGGGTTTCCTCATTAATGTTTAGACGAATGGTGCCTCGCGTTGCCTGCAAGGTACTCCCTAATTCACGTACTGCGGTTTGTAGAATGTTTTCAACATCCGCAGAAGCCCAGATTTTAGCTGCTAAATCAGCGCTGATGCGTTCTCTTTGTGCCGTCCGTTGGGTTTCTTCAAACAAGCGGGCATTTTCAAGGGCAATGGCGATCTGATTGCTGATCGATTCTAAAATTTCGATTTCTTCATTTTTCCACGCACCTGCTTCAAGGTCCTTTTTTGTTTCAATTACAGCAATCACCGTTCCGCCGCGAACTTTCACCGGTACGCTTAGAGAATGATAGGGCTGTTCGACTGTTGGGGCTTTGTATGTGGTTGTTTGGACAGTCGTTTTATTGTTAGGCTGAATGGGAGAACTTACTTCGAGCGAGTGCGTACCAGATGGATCACTACGATATGCTGGTAGGTGTTTTACGCGACTCGCCATAGATACCCAAGACTCACGGGTTAATTCACCATAGAGCCTTCTTTCGGCATCCAGTCTTTCTTGAAGCTGTTCGACCAAGCGGGTGTTTTGGATTGCAACGGCGACTGCATCTGCAAGCACGGTGAGGACAGAAATGTCTTCTTCTGTGAAAGCTGTTTCTTCAATACTCTGTACGTCCAAAGCGCCTAAGATATCATTTCCGACTTTGAGGGGGAGAGCTATTTCGGATTTCGTATAGGGGAGGTCGGGGTTGGCATAATAGATGCCGTCTTCACCTTCTACTTGCTGCTGAACCCGGACTTTCCCGGTTTGGGTCACGTAGCCAACGATACCTTGTTCACCGACTTTAAGTTTGTGGGCACGCGCCAGCATTCTCCACCCCCCTTCACTGTTTGCGGCTTTCAAATGAGCATATTCATTATCTTCATCTACAAGGAAAATACCTACATGGTAGAAGCCAAAGTTATCGCTAATCAGCTGGGTAGTTGAGGTAAGCAAGTCATCTAAATGGTAAATGCTTGTCATTGTCTGGCTGATCTCGGAGGTGGTTTGGAGATATTTAGCACGGCGTTCAAGGGTGGCTGTACGCTCTGAGACGATTTGCTCCAAGTTTTCAGTGGTGTGGGCCAATTCTTCTGTCATGCTGCTGAGAATTTGTGACAGGCTTCCGATTTCATCCGATCGTTCAATGGGATCCATTGTTTTTACTTCACCACGCCAAACTTTTTTGGCTTCGGTGGATAACAATTGGATAGGTTGAGAGATATTCCTTGCAGAAGTGATTGCAATAAAAATGGTGATAAACAAGGCAGCAAATGTGAGCGCAACTGTGATAATGATATTGGTGCGCAAAGCTTGAAAAGCTCGGAATTCAGTTTGTTCTACAACCAAATAGGCTTTCAGGTTTGGCAAGTAGGTTTGGGCTGATAGTACAGGCAGACCATTGGCATTGTCGTAGGAAGACATTAAAGTTTGACCTTCGGTAAGCGTGGAATCAAACTGCCAGTTTGTTAAAGTTTCTCCTGGAAGAATGGAAACCGTATTGTTTAGATTCGTAAGGAGTTGGTTTTCTTCTGAAAGCAGGTACGCTTCCCCGTCCTCTCCCAATTGGATTGGGTCTGGAATAATCTGGTTGAGGTAACTCGCGTTTACTGTGCCAACTAATACGCCAATTACTTCACTCTCTGTGTTGATAATAGGTTGTGCAAGAGAGATGGAAGGCTGCCCGTTAAATCTATTTACAGATAGGGGGGAGATATATTCTCCTTGAATGCCAGATGAAAAGAATTCTTGATTGCTTTCGCTGTTTCCTTCGTTCAAGGGATTGGTGGAAATTATGATCGTTCCTTCGGAGTTTAAAATAAATAATTCTGTGAATGGGGAATCGGTTCTTGTTAACCGTTCAAGCGATGTGCGGAGAGAGCGACGAGTTGTTACTTCCGAAGATTCTGTGAGCTCAAAGTTGATGAGGAAATCGGCGTTGCGAATGAAATTGACAGATTGTTGGGTATTTGTGAGGTCATTTGAAAGGCTGGATAACCAGACCCCAATCTGCTCCATTTTTAGGGAGGAAACTGTTTCGAGGTAAGCTTCTGCCTGATTGCGATCGGATTGGTAGCGAATAAGCGTGGTAGATGCGGTGATGAGCATTGTGGGGATCAAACCAATTCCAATCAACAGGAAAAGTAATCTCATCTGGATGGTACGGGTGGGAAAATTGCGGATCAATTGCCAGATAAGTAAGGCTGAGATAGCAAATGTGATTATTGGTAATGTGGTTCCCCACGAAGGTGAAAGGGTGATATCAAACTTTACCCAAATGTTGATTTGGGTAAATATGATGATTGATACGATGTAGAAGAAACCAAACCTCAGCCAATGGAGGGGATTGGTAGCTCTAAAAATGAAATATACAATGACGAATAATAAAATCCCGCTAAAGAGGTTATAGAATGTAACCCCTTTTAGGAACAGATCACCAGGTGCATAGGCAAAGAAAATTACCCAAGGAAGTAGATTGGTGGCTTTTCGAATTTCATGTTGACTGTAATAAATAAAGCTTACAAAGATGATGGTGAGGGCAATACCCAAACCAACCGCATCAGCAATAATTTGCCATGAAGTAAATGAAAGATATTGGCCCACCGAATCAGCAAGGGTGAGGACAATTACTATGATTGAAACGATATAAGCGCGGCTAATATTACCGGGCATTTTCCAATCGTCGGAAGAAGGGAATGGCTCAACTTTGGGGGTGTGTGATGATTGGTTTTGTTTATTTTTCATCAAGACCTCTCATCCTTGACTTCTTCGATTTCATCTTCCGGTGCTGTCCGGCTGGCAGGAATCATGCTGATGGTCACTTCTGGTACAGCGAGGGATTGGCGGAGGTTGTCTGCCGCAGTTTTTAGGATAGAGTCGATTTCCATATGTTCCCAAATATCTGCGCTGATCTGACCGATAACATGTTCGGTAGTTGCTCGTAATTGAGATTCATTAAATAAGCGGGCACTGTCTACCGCAATCCCAAGCTGCTCGGAAAGGGATTCTAGTAATTTCAACTCATCGTTCGTCCATGATGATTGATCGCCGTCTTTGGCGATGTCAATGGTGCCAATTTGGGTGCCGCGCACAATAATGGGAATAGATACCAAGTTCCCTTCTGGCTGAAGATTATCATTCTCAGAAACGAGTTCAATGACCCCTTTAGAATAACGATATGATGAAAGTAAATTCCTTTGATAGGCTTCTTTCCAAGATTGTTGGCTGTATTGTCCGTATAATCTTTCAATTTCAGTCAGGTTTGTTTGGGTTTGCTGATAGAGACGGATATTTTCTACAGCAAGTGATATTTGGTTGGTCATAGTTTGCAAAATAGAAATATCATCCTGTGTAAACGCTTGCGGATTGGTGTCCTGGATGTCTAGAACACCAATGATCTGATCGCGGGCAATCATTGGTAAGCTCATTTCAGCACGAGTTTCAGGTAACTCTGATGTTTTTGAATGGATGTAATCCAGGTTGATATCTTGGGAAATCCTGGCACGCCCAAAACTAGAAACAAAACCGACCATTCCCTGTTTGCCTACTTCAAGACGGTGCATACGTTCGATCATTTGTTTGCCGCCTGGGCTAGAGGCAGCCTGGAGGACAGCCCATTTTTTATCTTCATCTAGCAAGAAAATGCCTACGTGATAAAAGTTAAATTGTTCGCTAATCAGTTTTACTGCACTGTCCAGCATGTCTTGGAGGTTGAGGGTGGATAAAGATTTACTCGCTACTTGAGCTGCACTTTCTAGATAGTTGGTGCGGCGAATAAGCTGCTGTGTGTTTTTATGCACCTGGTCTTCCAAGTATTCTCGGAGATCGGACAATTCTTTGTTTCTGTCTTCCAAGCTTTTTTGAGAAGCGCGAACACGCTGAAAGGCTTGAGTTGTGTTTCGATTGGAAACGATCATAAAGAATGCCGTGAGGAAGAAAATGAGCGCCATTCGGATGGTATAGGATACACCGTCTGTCTGGAGAATTGAGGGGAGCGTTGTATATTGGGTGACAAGATACAACCCTAGTGTATAGATTATGGATAAAGCCAAGAAAATAAGAGAAGCCTGGCTGTCAATCACAAAACCGGCAATCAAAATGACCAGCGCAAGCGTTGGCAGAAGCGGATTAATTAGTTCGCCGGTTAATGTGGATGCCGTGGCTAATAGAATCCATAAGGAAGTTGAAAATATATATGCGGCAAGATTAAGATGCCCTCTTTTGAGCGTAAAGAAGTTAAACCCAATAAACAACAATAAAGCTGAAATAAGCCCAAGGGATACGAGTGGATTATTTGAAAAGGCAACTTGAGCAAGACCGTAGAGGACCATAAATGCAAAAATGATGATAAAGGTGGCATTTAATATGGCAGCACGGCGAGTTTTATCTTCGTTATCCTCAAAAACAGGCGGGCGGAAGAAGTTTAGAATGCCACGAACCTGATCTAAAGGCGTGGATTCGGCTTCTTGCTGGGGGGGAGGTGTTAGCGGGTTATTTGGCTTCATCTGGGTTCATCCGAATAATGACTTCGTTTGCATTAAAAGTTTGACCAAATTCTCTGGCTGCGGTTTGTAGTACTGTATTAATGTCGAGTGTTTTACGTAGGTTTGTTGAGATTTCTGTGGTGAGCTGTTCTTGTGCTGCCTGTTTTTGCGTCTCCTGGAAAAGACGGGCACTTTCTACTGCCTGGCTGATACGCTCAGTGAGTGTTTTGATGAGTTCAATTTCATCCTCTGTCCACTGAGGTTGTTTGGGGGCTTTGGACAACCTAATTGCGCCAATAGGTTGCCCACTAACCAGGATGGGCAGAGATAAAACGGGATAATCGCTAGAGGGAGTGACAATTTCTTGCGATGACATTGCAGTGACCATGTCTTCTGGCCAGGCCTGATCTGCATTGAGGACTCTGTTTTGCGTATATTTGAAACCAAATTGGTCGCTGGCTGATACAAATTCTTGCCAATTTGCGCGGTTTGCCTCAATAAACGATTTGCGTTCTGCTTCAATATTGGACTGAATTTCTTCAAAGAGGATTGCATTGTTAATGGCCATGGATACCTGGTCGGCCAAAACTTTTAGAACGGAAATATCTTCTTCCGAAAACGCATTTTCTTCTGTGCTTTGAACATCCAAAGCTCCAAATACCCGTCCTCCGTAAAACAGGGGAAGTGCCATTTCGGATTTGGTATTGGGGAGTTCGGGGGTATTGAAGTGATAGGCATCGTCACCCACATCCAAGGCAATACGCACCTCGCCAGTATCGGTTACAAAACCGACGATACCTTCAGTACCAATTTTTAATCTATGTCCACGCGCAAGCATACGTTTGCCCCCGGTACTGCTGGCAGCCCGGAGGA
The DNA here is from genome assembly GCA_963675375.2 of Anaerolineales bacterium. Lineage (GTDB taxonomy): Bacteria > Chloroflexota > Anaerolineae > Anaerolineales > UBA11579 > UBA11579. The sequence goes on from OY776212.2 coordinate 2,696,574, forward strand.
TGGCATCTTCTGTTTGATGATCGACAATGAATATCCCGGTTTGATAAAAACCAAATTTCTCGCTGATCAGGTCAACGACTTTGGGAAGCAATTCTTCAAGCTGATAAATTGAGGTGGCAGCACGACCTACTTCAGCTGCTGCCTCCAGGTATTTTGCTCTTAGCTCGATAACTTGAGTTCTTTCCTCAACTTTGGATTCAAGGTCTTGATTCAACTTGTCTAATTGTTGGATGAGGTCTTGCTCTTCCTCTAACCGGTACGCAAGTTGATTTGAAAGCTTGGCCATATTGGTTTGTCGCTGTCCAAGGATGCCTGCAAGGGTGCCAATCACGATTGGTGTGGTATCAATGATCCATAACAGGACTGTATCCGATTGGACTTGGAAAAAGTTTGGTAGTGTGATCGCTAAATCTAATCGGGTGGTTTCTACCAAAGTGGCAAAAATAATAAGGACGAAACTTCCGGCAAGGCCGAAGAGGATGTATAAGAGGGTAATGGATTGCGTCGGTTTATTGTTAAACATGATTTACCTCATGATCATTTTTGCCATTGCTGCGATCATTTATGGTTGGGGAAGACCCGTTTTGGGGAGAAGCACCGACTCTGATTTCAACTTCAGAAAGCCCAAGGTTGTCGCCAATTTCCTGCACTGCAGTGCGGAGCACCGATTCGATGTCCATGGTTTGGCGAATCGTGTTTGAAATGTGGCTGGTGAGTTGTTCTTGCTGCACTTGTGTTTGAGCTGTGTCAATCAGGCGAGCATTTTCTAACACGAGGCTCAAGCGTTCTGCAATATCTTCGATAAGTTTGGTGGTGTCCGCAGGTATCTGACCTTCTTCAAACTCAATGTTGAGTACCCCAATAACTTCGCCACGGATTTTCATGGGGATAGCCAGAGTATTGTTGTTATCGGCGCTTGATGATACGTTTTGCTCTGAGACCACTTCACCAGATTGCCAGGCAATATCTACTTGGGGAGGGGAAGTAAAAACGGGTTCTATCAGCTTTTTGTTGTAGCGGTATCCGGTGTGGTTTTCTCGTTTCTTTACAAAATTCTCCCAAGTGTTTTTTGTGTAAACGCCATAGGCTTTTTCTAATTCGTTCAAGGAGGTTTGTAACTCTCCAAGGTATTCTGCTTTTTGGATCGCATGTGCAATTTGATCGGTTAATGTCTGGAAAATTTGAATGTCTTCCTCTGAAAATGCGAGGGAGTTAATGCTAAGAATATCTATCACACCAATTATCTGGTTATTGACATTGATTGGGAGTGTTAACTGCGCCTGGGCGTTTGAGAAAATGGGATGAACATTTAGGTTTGTTCGGGGGTCTTCGGAGGTGGCTTTTCTGGATTCTCCCACGATAAAGACATGCCCAACGTTGGACTCGGCATCGATGCTGACTTTGTAATTTTCTGCCAGCAATGATTTTCCTAGTTCATCGCTGCATGCGGTCAGTATCCCAAAATTATTTGATTGGTCGATCAAATAAATGCCGACATGATAAAACCCAAATCTTTCCAAAATCAGGGTGGTTGTACGATCAAGTAATTGCTGTAATTCTTGTTCCGAGGTTGCATCTCGGGCGATCTCGGCCGCAGCTTGCAGTTTGGCGGTACGATTTTGCAGTTGGCGAGTTCGCTCCGATACCTGAGATTCCAAATTGGTGATAAAGGATTTCAACTGCTCGGCCATGCGATTGAACGAGACGCCTAAATCGCCGATTTCATCATTGGTGTTCACTTTAACGCGAGCTTCTAAATTCCCGTTGGTAATTTCTATCGCAGATTGATTCAGGTTTTTGATTGGGGCAATGAGAACCTGAGTGAGCAACACAGCAATGAGAACAGCTCCAAAACCGCTGGCCAAGCTGAGGAGGATGGTATTGTTTGTCAATCCTTCTACCGGAGCCAGGTAAGTTTCTTTGGGTTGGAAAAATGCCAATAGCCAAGGAGTGTTTTTCAAATTAATCACTACCACCCGGTTTGTTTGATCATCAGCAGAAAATTCATTTGTATCAAAAAGCAGGATGCCGGAGTTAGATGCTGCTGCATCTGCAAGTGATTCCTCTAAGATGGGCATTGAAAGTGATGATTCCATGGATGCATCCTGAGGGATACGTCTCTGAGACTTGAGCATTTCAATGCTTTCTTGATCTATTGGCATAATGGGCATGAAAATATTCTCGGGCTGCGTGCCGTGGGCTATCTGTAGAAATTGATCGTCGAAGAGGGCTGCAAAAGAGTTTTCTCCAGCCCGGTGATTGCTTTCTTCTATGATGCTTTGAAGGATGGTGGCATTGAATTGAGCCCGCAGCACACCGATAATGATGTGTGAGTCTTCGATGACCGGGGCGCTGAAGTATATGGTGGGATAATCTGTTCCCGGGGCCATTTCAACATTCGATATTACGGCTTTCCCTTGCTCGATAGGGGCAGTAAATGCTGAAATATTAGCTTCGCTTTTGCCGATGTTTTTAGAATTGGAATCTAATAAAATTTTTCCATTCAGATCAAGAAGTGCATAGGAAATGATATTTTCTGGGTCTTGGGCGGCTAAAACGGAGAGTGTGTTTTCCACTTGATATTTTTGTGATTCTCTCTCTGATTCAGAAGACGATAAATAATTTACAAAAACGGGCAAATTGGCTTGGGTTGTAACATTTAATAAATTCGTGTTTACAAATTGGTTTAGCTGATTTTGGGTTTGCTCTGCGGCATTATAGAGTGCTTTATCCGCTTCTTGAGAGAGAACATTGCGGATATTGAGATTGTTTAAGATTCCTAATAGTGAAAGCGAAAAAACTGTGACAACAGTGAATGAAAAAATGAGTTTGGCTTGAATGGATAAATATGGGAATTGACGAAAGATTAAAAACAGGAATACAGCGACAAGTACCAGTGTGATGCCCCAGAGGATGATGGGTAATTCGGGGGCAGGTTCTAACCGGAAGAGGGTATTTTTATTTGTGATATCGAAGGCCATGCTTGCCGTGCCTACGATTACACTCACAAAGATGGCTTCTATTGCTCTTGGGCGTGGGATCGCGTTGGAGACCATTAGAGATGTAATTAATACTAAAGCTACCAGCGTGAATGGTCCTAATCCAACCACAAAGATGGAGGTTGCTCCAAGACCAATTATCATGCCATAAATGACAAACCCCATACCGAGGATGACGCGCTCTTTGCGAATAAGGAAAAAGCCAATGATTGATGAGATAAAAATGGCAAGGATACCGGCAAAGATAATTTGGACGGATAGTTCTTGGATGATTGGAAGAGCAAAATACAGCGTAACCAATGTGAGGATGAAATCACTGACCAATTTCACTGAAACTAATTGTTTAGGTGAAATTGGTTTTCTTTGAAGATTTATGCTGGTTTGTAAGCGGCTTTCAGAAGTCATTTGATTGCCTTTTTACTCTTCATCCATTGCTGGATTGTTTTGTGTTGTTGCGGTTTGATCAGGTTTTGCTACATGGATAGATGCCTCTTTGACCATTGGTAGTTCTCCTAATTCTTGAACTACGGTTTGGAGGAGGGTGTCAAAGTCCAATGACTTGGCGAATTCGGTTGTAAGATTTCTGAGCGCTCGTTCTTGCTCTACGCGTTTATTTGCTTCATCCAGCAGGCGAGCACTTTCTAATGCCAGCGCAGCTTGCGTGCTGATGGCTTCAATAAATTCTTTATCGTCGGTGGAAAAATCCTCTTGTTCGGTTGTTAAGGTGATATTTCCAATTACCTGTTCTCCACGGAGGGTTAGTGGAATATTGATTTCATCCATATCTTCCAGGGTGGTCGCTCCGGTTTCTAGAGAAAGTTCTTGTTCTTCATCCAGCCATATTTTGGACCAGCTGTCTGTCATGTATTGGCGATTTAATTGTTGAATTTCCTTCAAGCTGCTTTCGAATTGTTGGAATAAATTTGCGTTTTCTAATGAAATGGCGAGGCCATCGGCAATGTTTTGGAGGATGAAAATATCTTCTTCGTCAAAAGCGCTGGGTTCAATAGATTGAATGGTCATTGCTCCCAGGATTTGATTCCCAATCATTAATGGGATAGCCAGTTCTGAACGGGTGAGGGGGAGATAAGGGTTTTTATAGCGTACAGTTTCCTGGTCTACATCCAATGAAATCCTAGCCTGCCCATGTGTTGTTGCCCACCCGACCATGGATGCCCCACCAACGGTAAGCTGGTGATTGTTTTGCATCATTTGGCGCCCTGCGTCTCCGGTGCCTGCTTTGAGGATGGCATATCTGCGATGCTCATCCAAGAGGAAAACCCCCACATAGTAGAGGTCAAAGTTCGTTTGAACCAAAGAAGCAACTTCATTTAGCAATTCTTGCGGATTGAGTATTGCCCCCATTTTGCTTGAAATTTCTGCCGCGGCTCGAATTTGTTTGGCGCGTTTTTCGATGTTTTGGGACCTAAGTGCCAATTGACGCTGCTCTTCTTCTAGTTTTTCACTCAGTAGTTGGCTTTCGGTTAGCGTATTCTCCAAGCGTGTCTGGTTGCGCTCAAGCCAGCGAATCAGAATACCGGTGGAAATTGACAGCAAAAAGCTAATAAAAGTAAATGTAATGCCGGCTCTAATCCATGATTGGATATCTGAAGAATAGGGAATACCTAAGGGTGCTCTCACTTGTACGATCTCATTGATAATCAAATAGCCGATCCCAGTATAGGAGACTAAGGAGAAAACATTGGCGATCAAGCCAGCCCGTAAGCCAAGGGAGATGGTGGTAAAGGTGGAAAAGAATAAAAGCCAGACACGACCATCACCAGGTAAACCGTAATTTTCAAAAGATAGGAGCGCGAAGAGGTAGGCAACTACACTTACACTCACTGCACGAACGCTATATGGGATTCGTGATGAAAAAAATGAAATAATCAACAAGTAGACAAATGAAATTGAACCAGTAATCAGGAAAAGCCAATTTCCATTATCAATGAATTGACGGGCATTAAAAACAAGCATTAATGATCCAATGATAATGATCACTGCTGTGAAGACTTGCAGAATCCGCTCTCTCATTTCAGCGGGGCTTTCACTTTGAGATGAGAATCTCTGCCGGATATTCTGGACCAAATTGTTTCTCATTGGTCAGCCCTTTCCTTACCGTTGCCCGGTTTATCGGCAGGTTCTGAATTTCCGATAAGAGAACCACCAACTTGAATACGCGTGCGTCGAGTCTTTAGCGCTTTGGTTAGTTCTTCTGCGGTGGTTTCCAGGATGGTGTTCATATTGACGGATTGCCTGATCTTGTTGGTGATTTCAAAGAGCTGCTGCTGTCTTTCGGATAGACGAGCAGTGACAATGATCGCAGATAAGCTACCGGCCAGGGTGCCTAAGATATCCTGGTCGTGGTCATCAAAGGCATTCAGCAGTTCGCTTTCTACATTGAGAATACCTAGCAATTCCCCTCGATATACAAGCGGGATAGCTATTTCTGAGCGGATGCTGTCTTGGATTTGAATATAGCGATTGTCTTTAGAAACATCATGGATAATCACTGCTTCCATATTTTCTGCAGCCCAACCGGTAACACCTTCACCTACTGCAATTTGTGTGCCGGAGATATCTTCGCTGTAACCGGATGAGGCGGAAACACGTAATGTGTTGGTTTGTTTATCGAGGAGTAGGATGGAAACTTGATCCCCCAATGTTACGCGAAGACCTTGCACAGCACTAGAGAGAGCGTCTTGGATATTTTTGCTTGCCGCTGCTACTGTAGTGACATGGTGAATGAGGCGATGCTGGGCAAGGTGGTCTTGCGTTTCTGAGAAGAGATTGGCATTTTCGATAGCGACTGCCAATTGGTTTGCCAAAATTTGGAGCACTTCTACGTCATCGGGAGAGAAGGCATAGGGTACAGTAGATTGAATATCCAGCGCACCTAAAACCTGGTCGCCTAATAAAATGGGAATACCCAATTCTGCTCTGGTATCAGGGAGGAGGGGATTGAATTTGTGGGTAGGATCTTCATTTACATCATTTACAACCAATGGTTGTTTATGGGCGGTAACATAACCGATTACGGACTTGGACCCCACTTTTAGCTGGTGACCTTCGCTTTTCATTTTGCGTCCAGCTTCACCGGTTGATTCTTGAACTACGGCATACTCGCCAGCGTGATCTAAAATGAAAATGGAGGAGTGGTAGAAATTAAACCGATCTTGAACCAGTTGGATGGCGTGTTTTAGGAGTTCGTCTTTGTCGAGGGTGGTGCTGGTCTCCTGAGCAATTTCAGCAGATGTTTGTAATTGGAAGGCGCGTTTTTGTGATTCTGCCAAAAGGCGTGCACTTTGAATAGCACCTGCAATTGGAGGTGTAAGGGTTTCAAGAAGTTCGAGATCATGCTCGGAGAAACGGTGGTCATGTTCAATGTCTTGCACGCTGAATACCCCAATTACCTCGTTGGCGACGACCAAGGGAATGCCAATCCATGATCTGGCCGGTTCACCAACAATCTTAGCGCCTAAGGCTTTGGCTCGTTCCATGGTGTTCTCTACCAACATTAGAGGCTGCTGGGTACGAACTACGATAGAAGTTAGGCCTTCTCCCATTGGGAAAGGATCAATTTTGATAGGCTGCTCACCTTCATATAGATACGGGATTTCAATGTGGTTGGTTATCGAGTCATACAAGGCAATGTAGAAATCCACATCTCCAAGAATAGATTGGATTTGTTCGTGAATTAATCTATACAAGCGGTCAGGATCAGTTTCATTCACAATGCGGTTGCTAAAATTTGTGAGAAGTTGCAGGTTGGAAAGCGAACGTTCTGTGTTTTTGAAGGCCCTAATTTTCTCGAAAGCCGTTGTTACCAGATTGGTAAAAGACAGGAAAGGCTGTAAGGAACTTACTGTTATGCGCCCTATATCCCTGGAAGATAAGATTATTAAACTGATCAATTCGGATTCTATGATGATCGGAATTAAAACGGTTTCTTGGGCGTTCAAACTGCGTGCAGGTTCCAGCAACTCCGTTCTGATGGGGGTAAGAGGTTGAATCACATCTCGGACAATTAGAAGGGATTCGTCTTCCAGAAGCATTCTGGTCAAGTCGGGTGAGATTGAGAGAGACCTGGGTAACTGGTCTTCATAGTATGGTTTGTTATATGCGGCGGGCACAAGCGTGAGAGCTTCTTTGTCCGGTTTGTATACCGCAGCGAAGAAAGATGTTTGCTGTACTCCATTTACGATTGCGCTGAAAATCTCATCCTCGGTAGAAGCCTGGGAAACTTTTTGGCTGGCTTCGTATAAGTGGCTGACTTGTTGTAAATCAATTTCTGTACCTTCAATCAGGCGGAAGTTTTGAATTGCAGAGGCAAGTTGATTTGCAAGAGTCAGGAGCAATTCTACAGTAGTAGGGGGGAGCTTTGCCTGTGTGTCTGTCTGTACGTCGAGAAATCCAAATACGTCAGAGCTAATCGCTATCGGGACGCAGATTGCAGCGTTAGCATTCTCCACAAGGTTGAAGGTGAGTTTTTCCGGATTATCGTCTACGATAGAAATTGCTTTTGGACGGTTGTTCTGGATGACCCATTTATATAAAGAATCTGGGGTTATTTTTAAACGATAGCCTTGCCTGATGAGGTTCTTGCCTTCTAAGCTTGTAGCGGAGCGCAAGTGCGCAGTTTCTTTAGCGGCGTCGAGTAAGAATACACCAGTATGAAATATATCAAAGCGTTCTGAAATCAAATCCGCGGTTTGATCTAGCAATTCATCTAAATTGTTTGCATTGGTCGCCAAGTTGGAGACTTCTGTCGCTGTAATGACCTGGCGGGTACGTTCTTCCACCTGGGCTTCCATCCGGTGATAAAGTCCACTCAAATCCTCTGCCATGTTGTTGAAAGCGTTTGCTAAGGATCCAATTTCATCTGATCGGGAAATATTGGTGCGGGCATCCCATTTGCCTTCTGCAAAGGATAAGGCTACCTGGGAGAGTTCTTTTAGAGGATTGGTAATTTGCTGCGCGCCAAAATAAATGAGCACACTCATTAGTATTGATGCACCGGCCATAATGCCGATGGCATAGGGTGCCAGCGCTTCAATTGCTCCCAATATTTTGCTTTCAGGGGTTTCCACAATGAAACCGATATTTAGAGGATCAAAGAACGAATAAATCCCAAGGACTTCCTCGCCATCAATTGTTTTATAAGAGGCAGGAGCGGGATCGCTGCTGGGGCCGGCATAAATCAACCCCAGATGGCTATCTGTGGGCGTCAGGTTTGTGAGCGAATCCATGACCTGGAGATTGGTGATACCAGCAAATTGCTGTGCTTCGTTTATCAGGAATAAGTTATTTTCAGGTAAAAAGGAGGAATTAGCTTCCAGGGCTGATTGGATTGAAGTGCTGTTTGAAATACCAATAATATGCCCAAGGAGGTTGCCTTGAGAATCTGTTATTTTTACCGCTGATAATAAAACCACATCCAAAGTGGTGGATTGAGCGCCTTCATAAAATGGCGGGGGAGTAATTTCAATGAAATAGGCATTTTCCTGTGGGAGGATTTGCTCTGTGTAATAGGATTGAGCAGATAAATCCACATTTTCCCAGACGCGGTTGGTTGTGATGATGATATTTCCCTGTGAGTCCGCGACCATCAGATAATTGAATAAGGCTTCTTTCCCTGGAGGATTTATCTCTCGCAAGAAGGATAAGATGTCTTCTTTGGTATCTAAATATTGGGGATCGGTGCTGGAAAGCGAAGATAATACTTGGAGACTATTAATTAATTCTGGATTTCTTGGGAGTGTATCGAAAGCAAGTTTTTTATCCAGCAGCCATGAATCTAGCTGGTTGGTGGCTTCTGTGATAAATATTTGCATTCTTTCACTAATCTGATCCATCAAGAGATTTCTGGACTGGTTATAAACTAAATATCCCATGATCAAAGTCGGGATAATTGCCAATGGGAGAAGGATAGCCATCATATTCCAGGCTAACCTACTTCTATAGGATTTTCTTGTGGTACCAGACTGTGTGTTTATGCTCATAATTTATTTAAGGGTGAATTCTATTGGTTGTGCTGAATCATAATTCCCAAACTTGTTCTCCAGCCAGAATGCGTTTTATTTGGTTAGGGAATTGATCTGGGTCAAGGGGTTTTCCAATGAAGCCATCAAAACCAGCTGTTTGAGATTTTTTGATTTCTTCAGTACTTGCTTCTGCTGTGACAGCCACAACTTTGGTGTCTTTTAAAGAATTTGATTTCCGGATTTTTTGCAAAGCACCATATCCGTCTTCGTAGGGGAGACGGATGTCCATCAGAATCAAATCCAGGCGGGGGAGGGTATCTGCATATTCAACAACTTCGTAACCGGAAGTTTTCCATTCGCAGTGGATACCCATGTATCCCAGCATGCGGGCGATTAGTACAAAGTTTGATACATTATCCTCTACAACTAAAACAGTAGCTCCCTTGAGGGAAATTTTGGAGGAATTAACATTGGGTTCGGTCATTGGCTACCTCTTTAAAAAAGTTGCGACTTGGAAAGGAAGTTCGTCAACATCGATTGGTTTTTGAATATACCCATCGCAACCGGAATCCAGACTTTTCTCTCGATCCCCTTTCATAACATTTGCGGTTAATGCGACTATTGGGGTTGAGGCTGTTTTGGGGAAACTGCGTAAGCGGGCTGTCAAGGTGTATCCATCAATGTCTGGAAGATTAATATCCATTAGGATGAGATCAAATTGGGTAGATTCGACGAGATTCATTGCCTCGGAGGCATCTTGAGCAAATTGGACCTGATACCCTTCGGCCTGTAAAATTCTTTGGATGAGCATCCGGTTTTCAGGATTATCTTCGACGTATAGTATTGATTTAGGGTCTGACATGCAGGCGACTCCTCAGATAGATAACATGAATCCATTGACAGCGGGGATATATCCTGTCTAATAAATTTTAGCATTTTCTGTGTTTTGCCCCGTGACATAAGCGTTGCAGTTGTCTTGAATGCAGGAAACAAAATATCTAAAAGATACTATCAGAAAATTTCATAATTTTTTGAGGAAAAAAAGACGAAGTGTTATATTATGTCAATTTATCTTGACATTGTATCCCTATCTATGTTATCCTTCGCTAGTTTTTGGACGAATAGGAGACAATATATATGATCCAGCAAGAAAGAGTTGCTGATAATGTTTATTTTTTTCAGAGTAGAGTTTACGCAGAAGTTAATGCCGGGGTGATTGCCGGCCCTGACATGGCTGTGGTTATCGACACGCTTCCGTTCCCTGAAGAGACCATGATCATGCGAGACTTTATTGAGCAAGAGCTTCAGGTGCCCGTACGCTATGTGATTAATACACATTATCATGCTGACCACACCTGGGGCACGTATTTGTTCTCGGGCGCGAAGGTGATTTCGCATTCGCTGTGCCACCAATGGCTGGAAGAAAAAGGTGTCCCAGCATTGGAACGAGCGCAAAGCAGAAATCCCTCTTTGCGTCAGGTGAGAATTGTTCCACCTCATTTGACTTTTGATGAAGGGGAAATTTTGATCCGAATTGGTAAGAAGAGTTTACGGATCTTTCCTTTACCGGGTCATACTATGGATAATATTGGTGTATTGGTTGAAGAAGATCGCGTGCTGTTCACAGGGGATACGATGATGTCCGTACCTTATATTGTAGATGGCGATGCTGAAACCTCCATACAGTCGATGAAAAAAATTGCCAAAATGGGATTAGAAAACGTAGTGCAAGGTCATGGGGATATTGTATTGCGTGGCGAAATTGAGTTAATTGTAAATAACAATATCGATTACCTCAATGAACTTCGGAAAGCAGTACGAAAGGCATCAAAACGCAAATATCCTCTGGATTTGTTAGAGGAGATTGACGTGGAATCATGTGGAAAAAGCAGGGTTCTCTTAGGTGGCCTGGCTGAAGAACTGCATCAAAATAATTTGATAGCAATGTATAAGCAGATGTATGGAGAATCTCCCATCGGATCAGAAGTATATTACGAAGATTAGTTTAATTAGTTTGTTGTTTTTTTTGCTCTATATCCGTGGAGGCGTTCTGTGCCTTCACGGAGTCTTTTTATATTGGGCTGTAGTGCGATTATTAATAGGCCTTCAGCAACGAGACCATAAAGTACATATGCCCAGGGAGAGCTTCCCAAAATTGCTTTGACCAAAAATATGAGTGTTGCTGCCAGCGCAATGCTCATGGTCGTGACCGAGGCATACCCAATAAAATAAAATGTCAATACCGCAATTAACAAAATAATAATGCCGCTTTGCCACCATAAACCTACCGCTCCTCCAAGGCAGGCTGCACCACCTGCACCTCCCCCAAATTTTAATTTTCCTGACAATTCGCGTTTAATCAAAAATGCTGAGAAATTATTTCCAATAATGCAGAACAATGGAACGGTGGCTAACAGCCAGGGGTTATCGAGGTTGAAATATGCTCTGGCGATAACTACGGAAACCGCTGACTTGGTAATATCTAATAAGGCTGTAGCAAAACCAGCCCAAAATCCGGCTGCCCGCATTGTATTTGTTCCCCCGGTTCTACCACTTTGAATCAATCTTATATCTTCTCCTTGTGTAAGTTTAACAATAATGTATCCAAAAGGAATTGATCCAAGGATATAAGCGATCAGTATTGCATAGAGATAATTCATCTATTCTCCTGAGAATTCTAGATTAGTTTATTTTTGTAAACCCGTACGGTGGAAATTAGTTTCAAGTGTCGGTGAGTTTTATCGGTATTTCAATGTAATGTGGTGGTGAAAGGAGAAAAGCTTTGATATGCCACGCTTTGGCTTGTTTCCCTATAATAATTTGGGGAATTGTTGGATAGTATGCATTTTTGATGTCTGTTTCAGAAGGGATTGGTTGGGAATTAGGATGTGAATGATAAAAAGCTAAAATATCTTCGTCTTGTTGCTGAATTTTGTGGAAAATATTTACAAATTCATCAGGAGCCATTGCGTATTCAGTAGGGGAGTGTTTTATGTTGGTAATGGGGTAGATATTATTGCTTTTTCCTGCGGCCCCAGAAATAATCCCACAAATTTCATTATTTGATGCAGCCTGCGCTGCTAAATTTATTAATTTGATTACGTGGGAGGTTGGCAGAGTGATTTCTTTCACTATACGATCCAAATTGCTAATCCAAATATTAGTACCAACGGTAAGAAGACTTCTAAGGCGATCAAGCGGATTGATTCTTTCTGATCTAACCCGATAATTAGATTAACTACAAAGTAGAGGATTCCGAAAAGGAAAAGGCTGGCACTCAGGGGAGAAATTGGTAAATAGTGGAGGACAGAAGCAATCTGAGTAATTACCAATAAACAAACTGCCGATTCGAGTATAGGCCATCCCTTTTGGATATGCAGCTGATTTGTGCGCATACTTAGAGCGCCGGTGCCAATCGCGACGGCAGGAAGAATGATAATGAGCCTTTGTTCACCAGAAAATAATGAAATTGTTAGGGCTAAGAAGAGGGCATAGGATAATGAGGTAAGTAAGGATACTGCAAGCGGTTGCTGATATCCTTCTTTAAATTCTGATATATATTCTGCTGAAATGACAAGCATGAGCAGAATACCCCCGGTAAATAAGGCACCCCATTTGGATGGAGAATTTTCCATGTTGTTCAATGTTACACTCAGTACCCAGGCAGAAAGCGCAGGGAGTAATAAATGGGGCACTGAGGAAAACTTTCTGATTTCTGGATGATCGCGTAAAATCCAATCGGTACCACTGGCGGTTAAACCGGCTGTGGCAATGGTAATAATGGTGGCATAATTAAATGTAAATGGAATAATGAAACCACCAATGTTGAGATTGCTTTCATTTGTGGGGAATGCAATCAATTGTGGGAGGGCAAAGGCTAATAAAATTGTAGAAACAACCAGACTAAGCTTTTCCCGATTGGGAAATTTGGAAATGTTCATGGATAAATTCTACTCCCCGATGGATGATATGCCAAGGCGGTACGCGCTTCAATGTGCCTCTCAGCTGCTTAAAATTGAGAAAATAATAAAGGGATTGCAACTTGTTGGATGTATCTTCGTATATAGTTATAGCGCTTTACGGTGAAAGGAAAAAATATGAAAAAGCTATATAAGAGTAAAGAGAATTCAATTATCTCAGGTGTGTGTGCAGGATTAAGCTTATACCTGGGGATCGATGTAACCATTGTACGCTTGATATTTGTGTTTTTAGGTTTTTACCATTTCTTGGGTGTGTGGGTTTATTTTGTATTAGCGGTTTTACTGCCAACCGCACCGGCGGGCTATGAAGATGATGTTATTGCAGGAGGAAGTGTTTCTTCTTCAGACACAACCAAAGTGATTGGCGGCAGCTTGATCGTTTTAGGAATCTTGGCTTTAGTTTCAACTTTGGATATTAAATGGTTTAGTTGGATGAGCTTGCAAAACTTGTGGCCGGGATTAATTGTGATTTTAGGTATCTTATTGTTGGTACGTGGATTTAATTCGGAAGAATAAATATTGGAATAGGCTTTTGATATGAGATAGGGATTTGTTTTTACAAATTTAAATCTTATCGTGTGGACCAGAGATACTCATTGGAAAACAAGTGAGTATCTTTGATTTTTAACGTTTGCTGAGGGGTTTTATAGGTATTCAAACTCAAAACAGCTGGCATAAAAAGAAAATAGTCTTTATGATTAATCTATGTCAAAAAAGAAACGTTCAACAAAGGAGATTGGGGACTGGGGGGAAACAGTCGCAGAAAAATATTTACTTGAAAATGGCTATGAAGTAATCGGTAAAAATGTTTATACGCCTTTCGGGGAATTGGATCTGGTTGCCAGAAAGGGTTCTAGACTTCATATTGTAGAAGTTAAAACGCGTTTATCAGATGCGTTTGGGTATCCAGAGCAAGCTGTAAATGAGCGGAAAATCATCCATTTGGTTGAATCAACTCAACATTACTTACAGGAACAGTCAATCTTCGATTATGATTGGCAAATAGATATTGTTTCTGTTCAGGCAAACAACAAACTCGAAAATATAAAAATTACTTACTTTGAAAATGCAATTACCTCCTGATAAGTTACCTCTTATTGTTATTCTTGGCCCAACTGCGGTTGGAAAAACAAAGCTATCTTTACAATTGGCAAAAAAGTATCAAGGGGAGATCATATCTGCCGATTCTCGATTATTTTATCGAGGGATGGATATTGGCACTGCAAAGCCTTCCAAGGAAGAACTACAAATTGTCCCTCATCATTTAATAGATGTGACCGACCCGGATGACACCTGGAGTTTGGGACGATATAAAGATGCGTGTGTGCGGTTGATTGATGAAATTCATCGGAGAGGAAATATCCCTTTTTTGGTTGGGGGGACAGGGCAGTATATTCGGGCGATCACTGATGGTTGGGTGGTGCCGAAATTATCTCCAGATGAGCGATTGCGAGAAGTATTAAATGAGTGGGGGGAAGAAATTGGCGCTGAAGCACTATATGAGCGGTTGAAAGTTATTGATCCTGAAGCCGCGGAAAAAATCCTGCCAGGGAATATGCGTAGGATGGTTAGAGCTTTGGAGGTGATTTTTAAGACCGGACAAAAATTTTCTTCCTTGAGGAAAAAAGAACCTGTTCCTTACAATGTGCTGCAGATAGGGTTGGATCGTCCGCGCCATATTATAGATGAACGCATTGACGCGAGGGTGGATGAAATGATGCAGAATGGTTTTTTGGAAGAAGTTGCTCATTTGCTTGCGCACTATTCAAAAGATGTACCTAGTATGACTGCAATTGGATACAGCCAACTCGCTGAATATCTCGAGGGAAGCTTGGATTTAGATGAGGCTGTTGAGGAAATAAAAAAGGTAACTCGCAAATTTTATCGACGGCAAATGACTTGGTTTAAGAAGGGGGATGAAAGAATTGATTGGTTTGATTTGTCTGAAGTATCAATAAGCGATATTGATCTCTGTATTCAACAATTTTTATCAGAATAATAAAGATTTAGCCGAATTTCGTTGACTTTCATTTGGGAAAAATCTATACTTTATGTATTGGGAAAGTTTTATTAATTATGAATAGGAGGCAGGTAATGGATAACAAACCTTGGGTGAAAAATTACGATGAGGGGGTGCCGGCTACAATTGATTATCCCGAGATTGCCAGTTTTGAATTATTAGAGAATGCAGCAAAAAAATATCCTGATCAACCCTGTACGATATTTAAAGGTGCCATTATTACTTATAAAGAAATGGATGAATTGAGCGACCGCCTGGCTGCCGGTTTATATGATCTGGGGGTGAGGAAAGGAGATCGGGTAGGTTTATTTATCCCTAATACGCCTCAATTTGTGATTGCATTTTATGCGATCTTAAAGTTGGGAGGTGTGGTAGTTGCGACAAACCCACTGTATACCCAGCGTGAGATTGAGTACCAGGTAAATGATGCTGGAATTGAAGTGATGGTGCTGATGACCAACAACTATGAAAAAGTAAAAGAGATTCAGCATAAAACAAAGATTCGCCAATTGGTTGTTACAAATCTGAAAGAAACCTTGCCGCCCATGCTAAGGTTTCTTTTTACATTGTTCAAAGAGAAAAAAGCCGGATTCAAAATTTCTAAATTATTGGACAATGATGTTTGGATGCAAGATCTGATTAGTAAATACAAGCCAGAAGATCGACCTGAAATTGAGGTTGGTGCATACGATACGGCGTTGTTCCAATATAGCGGGGGAACCACCGGTATTTCAAAAGGTGTTGTGGCATCTCATTATGGATTGGTTGCGAATACTTATCAGATTGATGCGTGGAATCCGTTAGGGCGGGAGGGGCAAGAGAAATTCTTAATGGCAATCCCGCTTTACCATGCTTATGGTATGGTAGTGGGTCTGAAATACGGGATAAAAATTGGGGGGAGCTTTATTATGGTTCCGGACCCCAGGGATACCAAGGATGTGTTGGAAAACGCAGTTAAATACAAGGCGACCATTTATCCCGGTGTGCCGGCAATGTACAATGCGATTAACAATAATGCAGACGTGTTAAGTGGGAAGTATGATTTAAGCTCGATAAAGGTGTGTATTTCGGGATCTGCGCCATTGATGCGTGAGACTAAATTGAAATTTGAGGAAATTACCGGGGGGAATCTGGCTGAAGGATACGGGTTGTCGGAAGCCCCGGTTGCTTCGCACTGTAATCCAATTTTGGGATTAAACAAAACGGGTTCAATTGGGATGCCTTTCCCAGATGTGGATTGTAAGATTGTAGATTTAGATGATGGGGTGACACATTTAGAGGCAGGCGAAATTGGAGAATTGATTTTGAGTGGGCCTCAAGTGATGAAAGGCTATCACAATATGCCTACTGAAACTGCCAATGCACTGCGAGATGGTTGGTTATATACAGGTGATATCGCCTATATGGATGAAGATGGATATTTTTACATTGTTGACCGGAAAAAAGAATTGATCAAACCCGGCGGATTCCAAGTATGGCCACGAGAGGTTGAAGAAGTTCTCATGGATCATCCTGCGATTTTGGAGGCTGCGGTAGGTGGTATTCCTGACCCTGATAGTGGGGAAGCAGTGAAGGCCTGGGTAGTGCTGAAGCCGGGGCAGGTGGTTTCGGTAGATGATTTGCGAGAATGGTGCAAAAAAGATTTGGCCGGATATAAAGTGCCAAAACAAATTGAGTTTAGGGAAGAATTGCCGAAATCAACTGTTGGTAAAATTTTGAGGCGTGAACTAATAAAAGAGCACAGTAGCAATTAGCTTAGACAAAAATCAGGAAGGATAGAGGTGCTTATAAATAGCACCTCTATTGTTTTGTTTAATAACAAGTTATGTGTCCTTGGGTTAGTAACTGGTAGCTTATAATAGGGTTGATTTTTAATAACTTTGATAGATTCAATCCAATGTAAAAAAGTATTTCAGGAGTGGTTATGCGTGCAGCTTTCTTTGATGTGGATGGGACTTTGACTAAAGACCGTGTATGGGGCGGTTTACTCGACTATTTCAAAGTACACAAAATCCATTTAGGGATTCATTATTTGTTCACGACTTACCATTATTCGCTTTATTTTCTTCATAAGTTGGGGATTATTTCGCAAATCACCTTTAGAAGCATTTGGGCGAAGGATTTATCCTGGTATTTTTCTGGGTTGTCTGAAGAGGAAGCCAAGGATATATGGGATTGGGTTGTGAAACAGCGGATTTTGGACCAAATGCGATGGGACATGGTTGAGGTTCTGAAGAAGCATAAAGAGCAAGGAGATGTAGTGTTTTTGGTTTCTGGGGGACCGCAAGGATTAATTGCCAGGATTGCTCAAGAGGTTGGGGCGGATTATGGTATCGGCACAGCGATGAAACTTGAAAACGGGAAGTTTGTTGGCAGAGCAAGTGGACCAGCTTGCCAGGGGGAATATAAACCTTTGTTAGTGGGGAAAGAGATTGAAAAACGCAAACTGGATATTCAGTTAAATGAATCATATGTGTATGCTGATTCAATAAGTGATGAGTATTTTCTTAGAATGGGGGGGCATCCGGTCGCAGTATATCCTGAGCCTGAATTAGTTCAAATGGCTGAAGAAAATGGGTGGGATATTATTAAATAACGCATGATTTTGTTTTAAAATTGTGTAAACTTACACTGCATGCCATTCCCCAACTTGATTAATCAATATATAATACTATAATAAAGGTCGATATTGTAAAAATATTAACCGCGGAAGCGGGAAATGTTGATACAAATATTCATATATTTTATTGATTTCAAAGGAGTAACAAATGAATTCCAAACAAACGGACACGAAGGAATTAAGGTTTGTGAAGGGCTTGGAAGAACCGCCTGTAGCAAAAGCTTTATTTGGCAGTGTGAAGTGGGCATGGCTGTGGCTGATTGTGAGAGTATACTTGGGGTATCAATGGTTGGAGGCTGGGATTGGAAAGGTCGGAAATCCGGCTTGGACTGGAGATAGTGCTGGGGCTGCGATTAGTGGTTTTGTGAGCGGCGCATTGCAGAAAACAGCGGGCGAACATCCTGATGTACAGGCTTGGTACGCCTGGTTTCTTCAAAACCTTGTCCAACCCAACACGAGGATTTTTGGTTTTGTAGTGGCTTATGGTGAGGTGTTGGTAGGGATTGCCTTGATTTTAGGCGTGTTTACCGGTCTGGCAGCATTTTTTGGCAGCTTTATGAACCTTAATTATTTGTTGTCCGGCACTGTGAGTATCAATCCGGTTTTGCTTTTCTTGTCCCTTTTCATCATTCTGGCCTGGCGGATTGCTGGCTGGTGGGGTCTAGATCGATGGGTATTACCTGCATTAGGAACCCCTTGGCGTCCTGGCTTTATCTTCAAAGGAGGTAAACCTACACCGCAATCACAAGGACAACCTACAGAAGCATAGTTTATTTCAACTATCAACTCTTACTAAATTAAAAACGGAGCGGTATTTATTACAGCTTCGTTTTTTATTCTATAAAATTGGTGTTGTTGTAAAAAAAAGAGGCGTAGATTACCTACGCCTCTTTTGATTCTAAAGTTTATATGCCTTATGCTGAAGCTGAAGCACCGTTTAGCGGGATAGGGGTTCCACCCACGCGTTTTTCCACCGGCATGGGGAAAATCTCTTCAAACTCTTCGCGAGTGAGGGTTTCTACTTCAATCAGTTTTTCAGCAACTTGGTCTAGTTTATCGCGGTAGGTCTTAAGAATATCGAGAGCCCGTTCATAGGCTTTGTTGACCAGGCCGATAACCTCTTCGTCGATCTTTTCTGCAATGGCATCCGAGTAGTCTCTTTGTTCGGAGATTTCACGACCCAAGAATACAAGTTCTTCTTTTTGACCGTAGACTCTAGCACCGAGCTCTTTGCTCATTCCAAATCGGGTGATCATTCTCTGTGCGATTTGGGTGACCTTCTCAAGGTCGCTAGAAGCGCCTGTCGTGATGTCATCGAATGTGATTTCTTCAGCGGCGCGCCCACCAAGGGCAACCGCCATCTCATCAAGCATTTTGTTACGGCTCATCATTGTGCGGTCATCTTCAGGCAGGGCGATCATGTAACCACCAGCCATGCCACGGGGAACAATGGTGACCTTGTGGACTGGGTCTGCATTTGGAAGGGCATGCGAGATAATGGCATGTCCAGCCTCATGATAGGCTACGATCAATTTCTCATCCTGGCTGATCAAACGGCTACGACGTTCGGGACCCGCAATCACACGTTCAATGGCTTCCTGGAATTCTTCATGGCCGACTGATTTTTTATTTCGGCGAGCGGCTAAAATAGCTGCTTCATTTACCAGGTTTTCAATGTCAGCACCTACAAACCCAGGCGTACCGCGAGCAATAATCCCTAAATCTACTTCAGGATCAATCGGTTTGCCACGGGTATGAACTTTCAGAATTGCTTCGCGGCCTTTGACATCGGGGCGATCCAGGATCACGCGGCGGTCAAAACGACCAGGGCGCATTAGCGCTGGGTCGAGGATGTCGGGGCGGTTGGTAGCAGCGATAATGATGATATTGGTGTCTGTATCAAAGCCATCCATTTCGACCAAAATTTGGTTGAGGGTCTGTTCACGTTCGTCATGACTACCACCAAGGCCTGCGCCACGTTGGCGACCAACGGCATCGATCTCGTCAACAAAAACGATACAGGGGGAATGGCGTTTTGCCTGGTCGAAAAGGTCTCTTACACGGCTGGCGCCAACACCTACGAACATTTCAACAAATTCTGAACCAGAAATTGAGAAGAAGGGAACCCCCGCTTCGCCAGAAACAGCTTTGGCCATTAGGGTTTTACCCGTACCAGGTTGACCTACCAGGAGGACACCTTTGGGGATACGTGCTCCTAAAGCAATGAATTTTTCAGGCTCTTTGAGGAATTCTACAATCTCTTTTAGGTCTTCTTTGGCTTCTTCCACACCAGCAACATCATCAAATGTAATTGTGGGGTGGTCGCCCGAGAACATTCGAGCACGAGATTTTCCAAAGGACATTGCTGCGTTATTGCTTCCTTGCGCCTGTCTAAATACAAACCAAAACACAACGCTGAGAATAATAACTGGTAGCAAGATTCCTAAAAAGCTGACAATTTTCATTAATACGCTAGGAGTTACGATGTTAATTTTAACATTTTCGAAATTTAGTTCATCTTGCGTAACGCCAAGTGATAGTAATTGTTCAACGAGCGTGGAAGTTGGTTCCTTGCGCGTCTCATTTTCAGTACCATCATCATAAATAACCAATAATTTGTCATCTTCCTGAACGTCAATGCGAGCAACTTCCCCAGCTTTGATTTCTGAAGCCAATTGGTTTATTGTTAATGGTTCCTGTTGATTTGGTTGTTGAGTGAATTGCATAAACAAAAGGACAATAATCACACCAAATAACAGGAGGTAAAATACAGGTATTCGGTTTCGTGTATTATTCACAAAATCCTCCGATTATTCTTTATCTTTTTCGCGAGTTTTATATATAAAAATTGTAATTTATTATACCAACCTTTATATACCAACGTTGACTAGTTAGTGCTTAGACGACGTTTCTAACGGATTTCTTATGTGGAGATTCAAGAGAATCTAAATTTATTTAAAATAGAGTGAAAAATAAATAATTTATTTAGGATAAACCTAAAAAAATTATCCTGAGATGCGCATAGCCACATTGATTGAACAAGATTATGAAAAAAAGCGCAAATTTTGTTAGTTTTCTTGATCTGGAGCAATGAAAACTATATTCTCTAACCCTGGATGACACTCACTGCAGCCAACTTTTGGTTCTGCAACTACACTATTTGCTTTTTCGCAATAAGCTGTAACTTTAACTTGCGGGCGCATGAATATAAAAGGGCGTTTTAGTTGCGGGTGGAATTTCATATATTGGCAGGAGTTTGCCAATACGATGTCGGGAATTGGGCATTGTTCACAAAGATATGGTGACCATTCAAGGCCATGATCAAGAAGAAGACGGCATTCTTCATGATTACGGCCTCGATAATAGTCACCGTAAAAGAACTTACATTCTTTTCCTGCGGGGGTTTTCATATAAATTAAACCCTGGTAATGTATTCTCCCGTACGGGTGTCGACCTTAATCACATCCCCTGCTTCGACAAAGGCTGGACAGGAGACTTCTAAACCAGTTTGGGTTTCCACTTTTTTGTTGACGCCAGTGGCTGTATCTCCTCGTACTGCAGGATCGGCTCTAACAACTTCCAGTTCAACGGATGTGGGAAGTTCGATGTCTAAGACTTCGTTTTCGTAAAAAGTAAGTTTTACTTGCAGTTGTTCCATCAGATAATTTGCTGCATCGCCAATAACCGCACCTGATAATGCCGGTTGTTCATAAGTGTCTGTATCCATAAAGTGAAAGAATTCGCCATCAGAATACAGGAATTGAGCAGTATGATAATCCAATCTTACATCTTCCACACGTTCACTTGAGGAATATGTTTTATCGATGATGGAACCAGTGCGCAAGTTTACAGCTTTGACTTTAATGGTCGCCAAACCTCTGCCAGGTTTGTGGTGGCTATACTCTAGTACTTTGTATAGATCGCCATCGACTAAAAATGTTACACCTTTTCTAAGGTTGTTTGCGTCAATCATTTTTTCACCTTTCTTCAGTACAATATTTGTAAATTATACCAGTAGAAGGAAAATTATTTCCATTCTATAGGGAAGTAAAACGTAATATTTTAGGGTGCAATCTTTTGATGATTTTGAAATTATCCTCTATAATCATGGTAATCATTGGAGGATTATATGGATACTAATGAACATATCCGGGTTGTGTGTGTTGAAGATGAACCAGAAATGATTGATTTGATCCGGTTAATATTAAGTAGGAAAGGGTATGAGGTTTTTGGGGCAAATGGTGGTGTGGAAGCCCTGAAAGTGATTAAGGAAGTAAAACCGCACTTGATTCTCCTTGATTTGATGATGCCGGACGTAGATGGCTGGGAGGTCTACCAGCAATTGAAAGCAACTCCGGAAGTTAGTGATACGCCAGTGATTGTGGTAACTGCAAAAGCACAGAGCATTGATAAGGTGCTTGGGCTTCATATTGCAAAAGTGGATGACTATATTTCAAAGCCTTTCAGCCCACAGGAATTAATTGATAGCATTTCTCAGGTGTTGTCGAGAAAAAAGGTTTAGGGGATATTTAGGTAAGCACATTACTATGAAGGAAGTCTTAATTGTTAATGATTCGAATCCTTTAAGTAAAAAGTTGACTGCCGGTTTCTGCAGTTCATTTTTTTGCCGACTAAAAGGATTGATGTTTCGAACGAAAATCCCATATGATTGGGGTTTGTTATTGGTGCAGCCTTCTGAAAGTAGGGTTGATTCCTCAATTCATATGCTCACCGTTAATTTTGATTTGGGAATTGTATGGATCAATATGGCAGGTGAGGTTGTAGACCTCGCAGTTGCAAAAAAATGGATTGGGATTAAAATGCCCAAAGTGCCGGCCAAGTATATTTTGGAAGTCGATCCAGCCTGGTTGGATGAATTTAAAATTGGAGACAAAATAAGTTTTGTTGACTTATGAGAAAATTAAAAGTATTTAGTATTTTATGTGTATTGTTTGTAGCGGTTTTTACAACTGGTACAGTAATTGCTCAAGATGAAGTTTCAGAGTATCCGGAATATGTTGTACAGAGCGGGGATACGCTTACAACTATTGCGATTCGATTTAACATTTCTTTAGAAGAGCTTACATCTGCAAATGAAATCAATGACCCTAACCAAGTGTATGTGGGGGATGTGTTATTACTGCCCGGCATAGATTGGGTGGATGGTTTTTTGGATGTGGAAAATGTCCCGGTGGGAGAAACTTTTAGAAGCCTGCGCCGTCGTTTTGGCACCGACGAAACGACAATGGCAAGGGTTGGTGGAATTATTAGCCCCTCTCAGGTATATGCAGAATACCCCATGATGATGGCATCTGAAATTGGGGAGGATTGGGAGGCTGGCAGAGTATCTTTGGGAAAAGGGGAGTCGTTGTTAAGTTTATCTGCGTCTTCCGGGGTGAATTCTTGGGAAATGATTGCTAAGAATCAAGTTTCTGATTTATGGGCCGGTGTGAAAAGCGATGTATTGTTGGTGCCGGGTTCTAATAATCCGGGCCCTGGGGCATTGCCTTCTCCATTAAGTTTTCAGGTTTTGAGCGGCAGTTTTACGCAAGGGAAAACGGTTGTTTTGGAGATGACGACTGGCGGGGAATCCGTAAATTTGTCTGGGGAGTTGGTTGGCCACCCATTGAATTTTATGGAAGTTGAAGCTGGAGATTATATCGCACTCCAAGGTGTCCATGTCATGACCGAGCCTGGCCCTTACTTGTTATCGCTTTCTGGCGAATTTGAGAACGGCCGTGCTTTTGAGTTTTCGCAGCTTGTTAGGGTAAGCGAGGGTGGGTATGGGCAAGAGACTATTACCGTTGATCCTCAATTTTTAGACCCTACTGTGGATAATGCGGAAATAGAATTTGTGGCAAATTTGACTTCTCCAGTCACGAGTGAGAAGATGTGGTCTGGCTATTTTTCTCAGCCTACGCCTTTTGATATTTTTATCAATTCCTCTTTTGGTACAAGAAGATCCTATAATGGCTCTGAATATACTTACTTCCATTCTGGTGTTGACTTTGGAGGTGGGGAAGGGGCTGATGTGATCTGCCCTGCAAATGGCCGAGTTGTGTTTGCGGGGAAGTTAGAAGTGCGCGGAAATGCGACAATTATTGATCATGGCTGGGGAGTGTATACAGGATATTGGCACCAATCGCAAACCTTCGTTCAGGAAGGCGATATGGTTCAAGAAGGGCAGATTATTGGTCTGGTTGGGAATACCGGGCGATCCGCTGGCGCTCATTTGCATTGGGAGTTGTGGGTTGGTGGGGTTCAAGTGGAACCGTTAGATTGGTTGGTGCAACTTTACCCTTAATCAATCAGCTTCAAATTTTCCTGAATAATAATCTTTCATAATTTCCTTTGCTTCCTCGACTTGATTGTCGGGGGCAAGAATTTCTATTCGGACACTGCTTTGATTTGCAATGCCCATAGCAGCTTGATACCCTTCGCGGACAATGTGTGTGGTTATTCCTTGAGCTTCTAATAACCCGGATAATATTTCTGCCAGTATTGGATCATGAACTGCTTCAACCAATGCCCATTGATGTTTATTCATTCTGTTTTCTCCTGGTTTTTCGAGAATTTCACTTGTTAGCTTTGGTTGATAGAGTATAATATGATTTTAGAAAAGCATATGCAATTCAAGTAGTTTTGGAGGTTGATATTGGTTATTTGGTAATGCCGAATAATCATAAATTCGTTTATGGTCTTAGCATCTTTTACATTAAAAAACGACTATTGGGAAACCACAGCAATACAGGAAGAAGATATTGAGGGACTTTATCATCATTTGTTGGAGATAGAGACCCCGCTTTCTGTTGATGATCTTGTAAAAGTATTTATTGAACAGAAATTAGCAAGGGAACAGGAAGAGGCTGAGAGGAAAGCCAGTGAAGGCGGCACTCCATATCTACCTAAAAACCTTTATGAAGTTGGTGAAAAAATAGTTTTTTCACAGCAAGATTGGCAAACGGGGGAAGTAACCAATATCCGTGATTCTCGCAGTTATTTGGAAAATGAATTTAAGGTTGTAGAAGTTACCTTTGAGGATGGCAGCAAGCGAGAATATGCAGCGGGATTAGAGGACCATAAGCTAAATATTCCAGTGCAGGCGGATGAAAATGATCCTATGCTCAACTTAACAGCTGTGTATGAGGAATATGGTGAAACACTGGGAGACCGATTAAAACAAGCCTTGGATGACAATGATGATTTTGTTTATATTGCCGGACGGTGGTTCCCTCAAGCATTGTTGGTCGATGTAAATGTGGGTAATTTGAATCTTGCCGAAGCGTTATTAGATATGGCTGAAGGTGGCCCATTGCACACCAGCGAAATTCTGGGGCAAGTAGAACTGCCGGAAGGCGATAACAAGAATTTAGCTGAGTTCTCTTTAGATTTAGCAATGCAAGAAGATGATAGATTTGATGAAGTAGGAAGCGCAGGAGAAGTTGCCTGGTTTCTCAAGCGGATGGAACCAGAAGGTGTGCAGAAAAAACCCCTTTACCTTCGATATCAACCTATAGATTATTCTCCAGAAGACCTCTCTGAAGAAATGCTTGAATTAGAAGCTCAAATTGATGATGAATTATCACCGGTTCGGATTGAAGCGAATCATCGCGAGAAGGAACAACAGGTAACCTTAATTTTTCCCCACTGGCGGTCTGGAACATTGCCATTAACTTCTAAGGTGGCTCATTTACTCCCGACAGCTTATGAATCTCCGCGAGTGCGATTTATGCTGGTGGATGAGGAAACTGGAAAGAAATTCCCCGGTTGGGTCGTGCGCCTGGAAAAATATGTGTATGGCCTGAAAGAATGGTACCAGGAAAAGGGTTTGATGCCTGGCGGAAAAGTGTTCTTGAAAAAGGGTAAACAACCTGGTGAAGTTCTCATTAACACACAACCTCATCGCTCTGCAAAAGAGTGGGTGCGCACTGCACTTATCGGTGCTGATGGTGGTGTGGTATATGCTATGTTGAAACAACCTGTATCGACTTCTTACGATGATTGGATGATGATTGCGATGCCTCAAGATACGATTGCGTTGGATCAGGCATGGCAAGAGAGGGAGAAAAAGCCCCGTCCATTTGAACAGGTCGTTGTGGATTCACTGCGCGAATTGGCTAAACTAAACCCCCAATCTCATGTACATGTTGCTGAGTTATATTCAGCTGTAAATGTTGTTTATCGGTGCCCCCCTGGGCCAATTATGTCGTTGTTGTCTTCACGGCCTTGGTTCAATCATGTTGGAGATTTGCATTATCGATACGATGATGAAACAGCCGCGATATAAAGGAGAGAAGATTGATAGACAGCAAACATTTAAGTCTGATTAAACCAGGGATAGATACTCCTTTCCATATTGATTTTGAGTGGTGGCAGCAAAATGATCGAGAATGGCGAGTATATTTGCGCAGTCTGCTAACTGAAGAAGAAAAGGAACGATTTTCAAGTATTATTGATGGCGATGAGCTTGTTGATTGGGTTGACCCAGAGACTGGCGAAGTTCGTAAGGTAGATGGACTTCAGCATGTCGTTATTACACAAACTGCTCAAAAAGAAGATTTTTTGAATGCGCATACAGCTTTAGTTGAGGCAATTTTCCGGCTGCTGTTGAAAAATGGGAATGTGCCGATGACGGTGACTGAAATTGCGGATGAGCTGAATCGAGACCCAAAACATATCTTGAGAATGTTATCCGGGGTACGAGTATACAAGGGCATTAGACCTTTGCTTGGTAAATAGATGGGGATTTAGGTAGTCTGTAAAACAGTATAGCGAGTATAATTAATACAATACTTGTACAAGAAAACGCCTCCGTAGCTCAATGGATAGAGCAACGGCCTTCTAAGCCGCAGGTTGAAGGTTCGAGTCCTTCCGGGGGCGCCTCACCTCTTTTGAGGTTATTATAAATTTCCAGTGAGTAAATCTGTATTAGTAATAGACCTAAGGAGAATATTAGAAAATGGTAGTGAAAAGAAAAGGGATTATGGAATTTAAGGGGCAAGATGTTTCCATAGTTGGTGAAGATATCCGTTTAGGACAAGATGCACCAGAATTTAGGGCACAAACATCAACATGGGAAGATATTGATGTGCTTGAAGCAACAAAAGGGAAGGTGAGGATATTTGCAGCCCTTCCTTCTATCAGTACAAGCGTTTGTGATAGAGAAACAAGAAAATTTAATGAGGAAGCAGCTTCTTTGGGGGAAGATGTTGTGATTATTCCGATTAGTATGGACGTGCCTTTTACACTCGCAAATTGGTGTGCTGCTGAAGGTATTGACCAGGTTATGATGCTCTCGGATCAGAAATATGGTGATTTTGGTCAGGCATATGGCTGCTTGTTGGAAGAGCCTGGGATTCTTCGGAGAGCTGTTTTCGTTGTGGATAAAGATAATAAAGTTACCTATGTTGACTATATGGCATCGATTGGAAATGAGCCAGACTATAAGGATGTAATTGCTGCAGCAAAAAAATCTCTGTAGTTTGCTCTCAAAGGTTGATGAAAGGATGAAGTTGTATGGATGAAGCAGGAAAAGCTCATTTGTCTTCATCAAAACACTCATCGAAGCCTACAAGAATAATTTCGGTTACATCTCTAACGGAGTGGTCTAATTCTGCTCATGTGTGGCAGCCTCCAACGGATGTGTATGAAACTGGCTCAGAGCTTATTGTGCAAATTGAAATTGCAGGTATGCGTGAGGCAGAGTTCATCATTTCGTTGGAGAAAAGACTGCTGATTGTTAGTGGTGAAAGACCTTCAGCGAATGAGCCACGATCTTATTATCAGATGGAGATTCCATCGGGAGAATTTCTCTCTATCGTTGAACTGCCCAAGGCCGTAGATTATGAGAATGGTCGAGCTGAATATGAAGATGGTTTTCTAATCATTACCTTCCCTATTTTAAAGCCTAACAAAGTTGATGTGTCTTAGAATTTCAAAGGAAGTTTTTATTTAAGGATTTGAGCAAGGTTATGTCGATATCGCGGTGGTTTTACGAGTTACTAGAGGTTTTAAATTGGCTAGATAATGGTCAGGAAGAATGGAGCGAATTTTTATTTAATCCAACGATCACAAAAGTTCCTGCTGAAAAGGGGGAAGTTGAAGATAGGGTTGAAAAAGAAGAGAAAAATCTATCTCCCAAAATACCAGATGTTTTGCCCATTTTGCCTTTAAGGGGGGTCGTAGTATTCCCTCATACCGGGGTGCCATTGACGGTTGGGCAGCCTCGATCGATAAACTTGATTGATGATGTGGTGGCAGGTGACCGGTTGGTTGGATTGGTGGCATCAAAAGATCCAGATTTGGAAACACCTGGGCCAGATGACTTGTATTCAATCGGGACGGTAGCTACTGTTCACCGTTTATTCCGAGCGCCGGATGGGACTATTCGACTTTTGGTGCAGGGAATTGCAAGGTTTGAATTGGGGGAATTCGTTGAAGAAGAGCCTTATTTAAAGGCAAAGATCAACTTAAAACCAGAAGTTGTAGACGATGATTCTTTGGAACTTGAAGCCCTTGCCAGGAACGTGCGCAGCCAGTTTGAATATATTGCGGAGATGGTTCCATCGATCCCGCAAGAATTGGTGGCTTCAATATCCAATTTGGATGATCCTTTGCAGACTGTGTATACGGTGGCAAATTTCCAAAGAATGGATTTAGAGGAAGCACAAAATCTTCTAGAGATCGATTCGGTTTCAGAAAAACTGCATACATTCACGAATTTCTTAGCACATGAAGTTGAGGTACTTGAACTAGGACAAAAGATTCAGAATGAAGCACGTGAGGAAATTGAGAAGGTTCAAAAAGAATATTTCTTACGCGAACAGTTGAAGGCAATCCAGCGGGAATTGGGGGAACAGGATGACCATACAGCTGACATGGAGGAGTTTAGGAATAAGATTGCAGAAGCAAATATGCCAGAAGAGGCTGAAAAGCAATCGTATCGAGAATTGAACCGTTTGGCAAAACTGTCTCCTGCTTCTGCTGAATACGGTGTGATTCGCACCTATCTTGATTGGCTGGTTACGTTGCCTTGGGCAAAGGTTACTCAGGATAATTTAGATATTCAGAATGCAAAAGATGTTTTAAACCAAGATCACTTTGGACTTGACGATGTGAAGGAGCGCTTGTTGGAGTTTTTGGCGGTCCGCAAACTTCGCCAAGAACGAAAGGAGGAATTCGAAGAAAACGAAAATAAAGATTTAATCCGGAAGGAAAGGGAAGGCGTAATCCTGTGTTTTGTTGGGCCGCCTGGTGTGGGGAAAACATCCTTGGGACGGTCGATTGCTCGGGCACTTGGGCGTGAATTTGTGCGGATTTCATTGGGTGGAATGCGGGATGAAGCCGAGATTCGTGGGCACCGCAGGACATATATAGGGGCATTACCCGGGAGAATCATTCAGGCACTGAGGCGAGTTGAGTCAAGGAATCCTGTATTTATGCTTGATGAAGTAGATAAATTAGGCAGCGATTTTAGAGGGGACCCATCGTCGGCTTTGCTGGAAGTGTTAGACCCGGAACAGAATAATGAATTCCGTGACCATTACATGGAAGTTGCCTTTGATTTATCTCAGGTTATGTTTATTACAACGGCAAATTCCTTGAGCCCAATACCAGCGCCGCTTCGAGATCGGATGGAAATCATAGAAATCTCCAGCTATACCGAAGGGGATAAGGTTGCGATTGCTAAAGGCTACCTGATTCCTCGTCAGTTACGTGAAAATGGGTTGCGTGAAAGTGAAGCTAAGTTTTCAGATGAAGCGATATATTCGATCATTCGATCTTATACAAGAGAAGCAGGTGTCCGCAATTTAGAGCGCGAAATTGGGGGCGTGTGCCGAAAAGTAGTAACAAAAATAGCATTGGATAAAGAGCAAGAATTAGAAATTACCCCCGAGCTCGTACGAGAATTTCTTGGACGGCCAAAATATTATCACACAGAAGAAATTGCTACTAGAACTTCTATTCCGGGGGTCGCCACTGGGTTGTCTTGGACCCCAGTAGGTGGGGAAGTATTATTTATAGAAGCAACCTGTATGCCTGGTGGAAAAGGGTTTGAATTAACCGGTTCCCTAGGTGATGTGATGCAGGAATCGGCTAGAGCTGCCCTTTCTTATGTGCGATCCAATGCGGAGAAACTTGGCCTGGAGACAAGTTTTTTTGATAAAACTGATATTCACCTGCACGTTCCGGCTGGCGCACAGCCCAAAGATGGCCCTTCTGCAGGGGTAACGATGGTAACAGCTTTAGTGTCGTTATTAACCGGAAAACCTGTAAAGGCAGATATTGCGATGACTGGAGAAATTACCTTAAGGGGACAGGTAATGCCGGTTGGTGGCATAAAAGAAAAAGTGTTATCTGCCCATAGAGCAGGATTAAAAACAATCATCTTACCAAAACGAAACGAGATTGATTTGGAAGATTTACCTGATGAAGTTATTGAGGATTTAGACTTCCACCTGGTTGAGATGGTTGATGATGTATTAGATTTGGCATTAGAAAAAGGAAATGTTGGGGATTCCTGATATTTTATACTTCAATGTCAGACTTGGACATCTCGAACAAATAGAAAGATAACATACGATGAGAGTGATGTTAATTGAAGATGACCAAACAATGTTATCCCTTCTTGGAACATTGCTTGAAATGGAAGGATATGAAGTGATTAAAACTAATGAATTCAAAGGAATTCTTGATGAAGTTAAAAACATGCAGCCTGATGCTGTATTGATGGATGTACATTTGGAAAATATTAATGGATTAGATGTATTAGCTGACCTACGAAGTGAAGCAAGTTTAAATTCTGTAAAAATTATTATGACTTCGGGAATTGATTCTAGCCATAAAAGTATTGAATTGGGGGCAGATGATTTTCTGCTGAAACCTTATATGCCCGATGAATTGATTGATAAGCTTGAGAATTTGTTTGCAAGTGAGGGGCGATGATGGCTAGAAATAATTCAAAGCAGCCTAGAAAATGGTATTCGATGGATATTCATTTGCACACACCGGCGTCAAGTGATTACAACCAACCAAACATCAGCTATTTGGATATTTTAAAAACAGCGGAAAAAAAGGGGTTAGATATTATTGGCTTTGCTGACCATAACACAGTCGCAGGCTATCGAACGATGATGGAGGAAGTAGAAAGATTAAAGCTTCTAAAGTCGTTAAATCGAATTCTCCCAGAAGAAGATATTCAATTGAGTGAGTATGAACGTTTGTTTGGGAAGATTTTGGTATTGCCGGGATTTGAGTTTACGGCCACCTTTGGTTTCCATATTTTAGGGGTTTTCCCACCAGAGAAATCTGTTCGAGAAATTGAACACATTCTTTTGAAGTTACAAATACCAGCGGACCAGTTGGATGTAGGATCCGTAACTGTTGGCGCTTCTTCTGATGTGCTTGCTGCATATCGAGAAATAAATATGGCTGGTGGATTAGCAATTGCTGCTCATGCAAACTCTAGTAATGGGGTAGCAATGCGCGGGTTCCCATTTGGCGGGCAAACCAAGATCGCATTTACTCAAGATATAAATTTACACGCCTTGGAAGTTACAGATTTGGATAAGCGCGGCAGATATACAACGGCTCAATTCTTTAGAGGAACTAAACCGGAATATCCACGCCGAATGCACTGTATACAGGGTTCCGATGCGCATTGGCTTGAAGGGGATACATCAAACCGCAAGCATTTAGGAATTGGGGACAGGGCTACTGAAGTGTTGCTCCCGGAACGTAGTTTTGAGGCGTTAAAAGAACTTTTCTTGAGCAATGATTTTGCTCGGACGCGGCCGCGACAGAAAATTAACGGACAGCCCGATTTTGATTTCATAAAATCTGCGCGTGAGGAAGGCAGCAACATTATTCAAGAGTTCCATGAACAGATGACAGTCCGTGGTGGGAAGCTTTATGCGATAATTGCTGATGTGTGCGCCTTTGCAAATACCAATGGGGGAACCTTATATATAGGTTTGGATAATAATACAGGGAATGCGGTAAAAGGTGTTAATAATCCAACGCAGTCCGTCCGGCAATTAGAGAAAGAGATCAGCACTCGAATCAGTCCTCCACTAACCTGTACGGTGGATGTGCATAAAACAGGGAAGGACAGTGTGATCCGGATTTTAGTGCCGCGGGGAGATGATCCTCCTTACGCTGTTGACGATAATAAAATCTATATTCGAGAAGAAGCAGAGACCAATTTGGCTGTCCGCGATGAAATTGTGAACCTTGTCAAACGAGTGAAGTCCTTCAATGAGCTTATTGAAACTGGAGAAGTGGTCAGTCTAGTATCTAAACCTGAACCAGAGGTTGAGGAAGAAAGTGTTTTAGATGAGATACCACGGACTGGGGTGGAAGTAGTCAGCGTTGCAGATAGAAATAAGCAGAAATATTACGCGTTGAGAGATTTGCGAAATGGTAATGTGGTGAAAAATGTCACGGTGAAGTCTGCTCGGAGACTGTGGCATTATGCAATTACTACATATGCCAGTTTGCCCAAAGATGTGAATAAAGCTGGCATCAAATGGCAGGGTGACCTAGGGCTGTTGAAACAATATAAGCATGGCAACCGTCAAATTTATGATCTGGTGCAAAAAGATAACGGCGGATACCGATATTATTTTGGGGTTACCGAAGATGGTTTAAATGACAACTGGCGCAGTTTAGTAGGATTAGATGCAGGATAAATTCGCAATCAGGTTTGGTATCTTAACTGTTTCCGACCGTTCATCTGCAGGGGAGCGGGCAGACCTTTCTGGGCCTGTTTTGGAGCAGTTGGTGGATAATCAGGAGTGGGATGTCGCCGTCTCTGATATCGTGCCAGACGAGATTGAAAAGATAAAAAATAAACTGGTTGATTGGGTTGATAATGATATTGTGGATGTTATTCTAACCACCGGTGGGACAGGATTTTCTCCCCGCGATGTTACCCCGGAAGCGACACTGGCTGTGATTGAGCGTGGTGCACCAGGAATAATGGAAGCGGTTCGACAGGCTAGCCTAAATATCACATCGCACGCAATGTTGTCTAGAGCAGCAGCAGGGATCAGGAAGAATGTATTAATTATTAATTTCCCCGGTAGTCCTAAAGCTGTACAGGAAAATTTCGAGGTGGTTTTGCCGGTTTTACCGCATGCCGTGAAGCTGCTGCACGATGATTCTGATGCGGAATCGGGACACAGGAAAATCAACTAAGAAAAGCAAATAATTTGGAAATAAGTACTCAGTCCCCTGGCAGTTATGTCAGGGGACTTCGTTTAATAACCACCTGGCGATAACCAGCCGCTGGATTTCGCTGGTTCCTTCGCCAATGGTCATCAGCCTTGCATCGCGATAGATGCGTTCGAGAGGATATTCCTGACTATAACCATAGCCGCCATGAATTTGAATGGCGTTCCGGCATACACGTTCTGCCATCTCTGTAGCGAATAGCTTTGCCATTGCGGCTTGTTTTGTGAAATTTACTTTCTGATCCTTCAAAAATGCTGCTTGATATACCAATAAACGAGCAGCATTGATTTCTGTTGCAGCATCCGCAAGCATCCATTGGATGGTTTGTTGGTGTGCAATTGGATGTCCAAAGGCTTTCCTTTCTTTCGCATAGGCAACGGCATATTCATATGCGGCTTGGGCTAAGCCTACTGATAAAGCTCCAATACTAATTCTCCCGCCATCAAGTGTGGTGAGTGTGTATTTTAGGCCACTCCCTTCTTCGCCAATAAGGTTGCCGGCGGGCACGGTTACATGATTGAAAGTTACCGCATGGGTGGGTGAGCCTTTTACGCCCATTTTCTTTTCTGGAGGAGCGATATAAAGGCCGGGTGTGTTCGTAGGGACAAGAATAAGGCTAAGAGATTTGGAATCTTTATTGGGTCGCGTACGGACAAGGGTCACAATAAAATCTGAGATGCTGCCATTAGTGCACCACATTTTAGAGCCGTTTATAATCCAGTTCCCGTCTATTAATTCTGCTTTGGTGGTTACCCCTCCCTGGAGATCAGACCCGGCGTCTGGTTCTGTAAGGGCTAAAGCGGCAAGTTTACTGCCGGGTTTGCAAAATGGAGGTAAATATTTACTTTTTAATTCTGGAGGCCCCCATATGGAAAGTGGGGTGGTGCCTAAGCCGTTGTGGGCTGCAACTGCTAAGGCTGTGCTGCCGCACGCCCAACCTAATTCTTCGACGGCAATCGCACCACTAATTGCGTCAACGCCAGGACCGCCAAACTCTTCAGGAATATTCAAAGATAAGAGTCCAAGTTGAGGCATTTTATGGACCGCTTCCCAGTTGAATTCCCCCGTTTCATCAACATATTTTGCTGCTGGTCTCAATTCCTTTGCAGCAAAGTCATGCACAATTCTTTTCCATGCTGTTTGCTCTTCTGAGAGATTAAAATCCATTGTACCCTCCGGTAGGGATAGTTGATGAGATTTTATTTCGCTGGAAATGAGTTTTATGGATGTGGGTGACGGTTCAAATGTAAGAGAATGTTTAGATGTGATTAGATAAAACTAATTTATTTGATTGTACATTAAGAATTGAATTTGGCGAAATCTTTATACAACTGGTGAGGATTTGATTTGTATGTATCGATTGAAATGCTTTTGGCAATCATATTTTCAAGCGTGTGCGTTAAAAATTTATTTGCGGGGGTAGCGATTTGGAGTTTTTGACCATATCGAACAACGGCACCATTGAGGAAATTGACTTCACTTCTGCTGTTGTTTGAATGTAAATCAATATAAAAAGAAGGCATTTTATCGCCTCTGCCACCGGCAACTACTTTTACGAAAAGAGGTTTGGAAATCCATTCCGGGAAGTGTTGGACGATATTCATCAAGGGGTTGATAGGGGTTCCGGGTAAATTGATGACCCTGGTTGGAATTGCGTGCATGACCTGTAAGGTTTCTTTTAGCTGAAGAATTTCCAGATGGAAAATTTCATTATTAGAAAAGACTTCCTTGGGAGGAAGGCCTAAAATGGCAGAGGTTGCATTACCAATCAAGTTGGTCAGCATTTTTGACCATTTCATTGCTGTCGCATCTTCAATTAATTGCGGGTTTAATTTTGCCTGCAAAAATGCTTGAAAAATTTGTTTTGATAATGGATGACGTGATGAGATTCCTACACCACGAAGTTTTTCGAGTGTACTTTCATACTTATTTGGTTTCCCCACAGCAGATGTCAGCGTAGCGGGAATTATTTTCTCTTTTCCGATAACAGATGCGATTTTCTCTTCGTTTTCAATCCCATTTTGCAAGCATAATATTGGAGGGAATACTTTCGCAAATGGTGCAATCTCGGATAATACATCTTCAGTATCATATGATTTGACAGCCAAAATGGCACTATCAAAATGATTATTTTGAATTGAGTCAGATAAACTGGATTTGAAATTTCCTGGGGTTGAAAATGAATGATCTTGTAGATTGACCGTGATTTCTTCAGTATGCTCTGGTCGATTAGGGCGATTTAGGAAAACGACACTATGTCCTGCCTGTATCAAACTTCCCCCTATATATAGTCCAATTGCACCGGCACCGATAATTAAAAAATTCACTTTACTCTGCGATCCAATCTCGCGCACCATTCAGAAATGTTTCGCCAGACATTTTTCGTTTTCCAGCTGGTTGAACTTCTTCAAGGATCAGCAGTCCATTACCGGAATATATTGCCGGTAAAGAATTATGGATTACCCTGGTATTTGACTTCCCTTGAGAGGATAAGCTTGCTTTTGCGCGATGAATTTTCAACGGTTGATTCTTCCAATACGTAAATGTACCGGGCCAGGGTGAATAAGCGCGGACTTGGCGAGCTAAATATTCGGCGTCTTTTGAAAAATCAAGTTCGCCATCTTTTTTTGAAAGCATAGGGGCGTAAGTAGAATCTTCATCATTTTGAGGAGTTGGTGTTAATTCCCCTGAAATGTATTTCGGTAAGATTTCAATAATTGTTTCGCCTCCTAATCGAGCCAGTCTATCACTTAATTCGCCAGCATTTTCTTGTGGATCAATAGGTGTAGAACGCATCGAAATGATTGGGCCGGTATCCAAGCCTTCATCCATTTTCATGATGGTGACACCTGTTTGTTGATCGCCATTGAGGATTGCGGCGTTGATGGGAGAGGCGCCACGCCACCGAGGAAGTAAGGATGCATGGACATTGACGCATCCATAAGGTGGGAAGGTTAGAACATTCTTTTTGAGAATTTGCCCAAATGCTGCAACGACAATAACATCAGGATTCCATTCTTTGATCTGTTGAATTGACTCTTCTGTGCGAAGAGATCGCGGCTGATAAATGTTGAGGCCAAGTTCAAGGGCTAATTTTTTCACTGGAAGGGGGGAAAGGGATTTTCCTCGGCCTGCTGGTCGATCGGGTTGGGTGACTACACCTTGGACTTGGAAATGGTCTGAAAGCGCTTGAAGTGTGGGCAGTGCAAAATCGGGAGAACCCATGAAAACTATTTTTAATTCCATGAAAAGATTTTAACATGGATTAATGCATTGTTTGAATCATTTGCATTATTCGAAACCTTCCGCTTATAATGGGGTTGTCAACTTATATAAATTATTTATTAACTTTGGAGGTTAAGAGATTATGGCAGAACAAATGCCCCCCGTAGTAACTGATGATGATAAATTATGGGCTGCCTTGGCTTACGTGTTCACACCATTGGTTCCCATCATTATTTTATTAATTGAAGGGAAAAAAGATCGTCCCTTTATCAAAGCACATAACGTTCAGGCGTTGGTTTGGGGCGTTGTAGTGTTTGTTTTAACATTTGTCCTGAGTTTTGTGATCATTGGTATTTGTGTTGGTATCGCTGGTTTTGTTGTTCAGCTTTATTGGGCATACAAAGCATACCAAGGTGAATTCATTCAGATTCCTGTGATTACTGACTTCGTAAAAAATCAAGGCTGGGCATAATTAGATAGCGTTGCTGAGATCTTTGATCTCAGCATGCATTCTTTTATTCTCAGTTAAAATATGTGAAGTAACAATCTAACGCGAATTGGGGAGAGCGCCAGTATGATCTGGCCACCGAAGGGGCAAGCCTGACAAAACTATTTGATCAGGTGAAACTCTCAGGTAAATGGACCCGATTCGCGGTACTCTCTGGAAAGTCAGGAAGTCCTGACACCGAAGGTGCAAATACAACTAGAAATTTAGTTGTATGAATCTCTCAGGTTCTAGACAGAGGGCGTACGTTTTTTTAGCGTACGCCCTATTTTTTATTTCTGGAGGCTACATAATGAAAATTCAAGAAGGTTATAAGTACACTAAAAAGGATGAGTGGGTCAAAGTTGATGGGGAATTCGCCTATATCGGTGTTTCTGATTACGCTCAAGAACAACTTTCCGATATCGTGTTTCTGGAATTTTTAGTTTCGGAAGATGATGAAATTTCCAAAGGTGACGAAATTGGCACAATTGAGTCTGTAAAGGCTTCGTCTGAAGTATACAGCCCAATCAGCGGTAAGGTGGTTGAACTAAATGAGGATTTGCTCGATACACCCGAAGTTGTCAATTCCGATCCTTATGGCGATGCCTGGATGATTAAAATTCAATTGAGCAACGCATCTGAATTAGATGAGTTGATGGATTCTGCCGCATATGAGAAGGATGTTGAGGAGAGAGAAAGCTAATGTTCCATCCTCATACTGATGCCGATAGGGAGAAAATGCTCAAGACGATTGGCCTTCAATCGATTGAACAGCTTTTTGAAGATGTCCCTGCAGAGCATCGTTTCCCGCATCTTGATCTTCCTACACCTCAAACTGAAATGGAAGTGTGGGATATTCTGCAGGACATTTCACAGGATAATGAGACACATCATGAAATGCCTCTGTTTTTAGGGGCGGGGGCATACAATCATTACATTCCTTCTGCAGTAGATTTTATTTTACGTAGAGGTGAGTTCTATACTGCGTATACACCATACCAACCCGAAATTTCCCAAGGAACTTTGCAGGCGATTTTTGAATTCCAGAGTCATGTGATCAATTTGACCGGTATGGAAGTGGCAAATGCTTCTCACTATGACGGAGCAACTGCCACAGCTGAAGCTGTAAATATGGCCAGAGTGGTTTCGCGGAATAAGCGGAAAAAGGTAGTGCTTTCTCCTGCTATCCATCCTCAATATCGGGAAACTGTTCATACTTATCTCCAAGGGGAAGATATTTCTGTCGTTGGAGAAGACTTTGAACCCGGTTTGAAACCAGATGCTCTTTATGACCTTATCGATGAAGATACTGCCGTGGTTGTTGTGCAGTACCCTGATTTCTTTGGGCGTCTCTTCGATCTTACTGAACTGGCAGAAAAGGCACACGAGCAAGGCGCATTACTTGCTGTGGTCGTGAATCCTTTAGCCTTAGCATTGTTTAAAACACCTGGTGACTTTGATGCAGATATTGTTGCCGGAGAAGGGCAACCTCTGGGTATCCCTATGTCCTTCGGAGGGCCGTACTTAGGGTTATTGGCGACGAAAGAAAAATATGTACGAAGCATTGCCGGGCGTTTGGTGGGGGAGACCAAAGATGTAAATGGGAAAAAAGGGTATGTGCTTACCTTGAGTACTCGCGAACAGCATATCAAGCGCGAACGGGCGAGTTCAAACATTTGCACCAACCAAGGCCTGATGGCATTGGCGGTGACTGTTCATCTTAGTTTGCTTGGAAAAGAAGGATTGAAAGAAGTCGCGAACCTGTGCTACCAAAAAGCCAACTATGCTGCCGAGCGAATAGATGATTTGGATGGGTACCAATTATGGAATGAAGGTGCCTTCTTCAATGAGTTTGTAATCAAGTGCCCGATACCTGCCAGTGAAGTAAATGAGTACCTTTTGGATGCCGGTATTATTGGTGGATATGATTTGGGGCAAAATTACCCAGGCATGGAAAATTATATGTTATTTGCGGTTACAGAATTAAACAGCAAAGATGAAATTGATTTTCTGACTGGTGTTCTGGAGGAGGTTTCCAATGACTGAGCTGACCATTTACGAAAAGTCTTCTCCTGGTCGTCGAGGTGTGCGTTTCCCTCAGCCTGATGTGCCTGTTGTAGATATCCCATCTGATCTGGCTCGAGAAGAACTTCCTATGCCAGAAGTGAGTGAAATTGATGCTGTACGGCATTTCACTCGACTCTCGCAATTAAACTATGGGGTTGATCTTGGGTTTTACCCATTGGGTTCTTGCACGATGAAATATAACCCCAAGGTGAATGAAGAGGCAGCACGAATAGCTGGTTTTTCACAAATCCATCCATTACAGCCGGTGGAAACTGTGCAAGGTGCATTGATGCTAATGCACGAACTCCAAGAGTACTTGAAGGAAATTGGCGGCTTTGCTGGGATCACACTTCAGCCTGCTGCTGGCGCACAGGGCGAGCTTACTGGTGTTTTGATGATCAAGAAGTATCATACGGTACGGGGTGATTTGAAGCGCAATAAAATCTTGCTGCCTGATTCGGCGCATGGTACTAATCCGGCAACATCCGCAATGAGTGGATTTAAAGTTGTTGAAATTCCCTCGGATGAGCGCGGAAATGTTGATATTGAAATCTTGAAACAAGAATGCGATGATACCCTGGCTGGGTTTATGATGACTAACCCCAATACTTTGGGTTTGTTTGATGAGCATATTTGTGAGATTTCAAAAATAGTGCATGAAGCAGGCGGTTTGATGTATGGGGATGGCGCTAATATGAACGCCTTGCTTGGGATTGCGAAACCAGGGGAGTTGGGGATTGATGTCTTGCATTTCAATTTACACAAGACTTTCTCTACGCCGCATGGCGGGGGTGGCCCCGGGTCTGGCCCGGTAGGTGTTGGTGAAAAATTAGTTGACTTTTTACCAGGTCCAGTTGTGGTGAAAACGGACGATATCGATGAGTTTGGCATCCCCTTCTATGAGTTTGAAACCCCCAAGCAGAGTATTGGGCGGATGAAGGCTTTCAACGGCCATTTTGGGATGATGGTAAGAGCATTTACGTATATTGTGATGCATGGTGCTGAAGGACTCCGCGGAGTTTCGGAACATGCTGTACTGAATGCTAATTATCTGATGCATAAATTGAAGGGCGTGTATAGATTGCCGTATGATCGAGTCTGTATGCATGAATTTGTGTTGGAAGGGCGTTGGCCTGATGTTGAAGGTATTCACGCTTTGGATATTTCCAAACGGTTGATGGATTTCAATTTCCACCCACCAACAAACTACTTCCCGTTGATTGTTCGTGAGGCTTTAATGATTGAGCCAACAGAAACGGAAAGTATTGAGACTTTGGATGCCTTTGCTGACGCAATGTTGACAATTGCAGAAGAAGCACGAAATAACCCCGATGTACTTCACGAAGCGCCACATACAACCCCGATGGGGAGATTGGATGAGGTACAGGCAGCGAAGAACTTGATTTTGTGCTGCGGGATACCCAATGTGGAATAAAGACTGAATTACAGACAATAGCAACTGTAATATTTCTTAGACGAAGAATAGGATTGGTGTAATTGCCAATCCTATTCTTGATTTAAGTTTGAAGCATGTTAAATTGTTGGTGATGAAATCGGATTATTCCCAGTCCCTTTTTGGGTAATCTCTACCCAGATTGATTGGGAGAGTTCATAGCCAATTACCGGGTCATGGGTTTTCATTTTGAGTCGGAGCGGGCCCTGGAATGGGGCACAACTAAGGAGTTGAAAAGATGTACCTGGAACTAGTCCCAACTCAGCGATGTAGCGAAGTTTATCAAAATTATGAGTTCGCACCCTGCTTACGATACATTTAGAGCCTGATGGCACATCAACTAGAGACAGATCATTTAATTGCTCGATCTTGCCATTTTTTGAGGGAATTGGTTCTCCGTGAGGACAACGAGTGGGACGACCGGACAGCTCGAAGATACGATCTTCTAATTCATCATTTAGTCCCTGTTCAAATTGATCGGAAAGTTCATGGGCGGAAGCCCAATCATATTTCATGATTTTTACTAGGAATACTTCTGCCAAACGATGCCTGCGTAGTGAGGGCATCGCAATCGCTTCGCCCTCGGGGGTAAGCCGTACTCCTTGATATGGCTCGTGTTTGACATATCCTTTTTTTACCAACCTTTTTATCATTCTCGAGACAGCTTGGGCTGATGTTTCAACATGTAAACCTAATAAGGATAATGAGACTAGTTGATGGTCTTGCTGCAGCCGGAAAATCTCCGCTGCATAGCGCTGCATTGTAATGCTTGCCGTCATAAAAATCTGCGTGCCTCCGTGTGCGGGGGTTTCAACCGGGTTGAAAATAGTATACAAGCGAATTTAATTTCGTATTCATCCATGTATCTAGATTGTTACTTAAAAGTTCACTATACTAAGTCTGATTATACTAGATAAATTTCATAAATATTATCAATATAAGGAGAATCATTATGAAGAATAAATATCATCTGGTAATAGTAGTAGTGATGCTGTTGATTTTTATGACCGCATGTGCATCAATTGAAAATAAGGCAGATGTAGAGGAAGAAAGTGTATCTGCTGCGGATTTAAGCGCGATCAAATCATACTTGATTGCTAAAATTGATGACC
Source organism: Anaerolineales bacterium (assembly GCA_963675375.2). Taxonomy (GTDB): domain Bacteria; phylum Chloroflexota; class Anaerolineae; order Anaerolineales; family UBA11579; genus UBA11579. The sequence goes on from OY776212.2 coordinate 2,737,755, forward strand.
TAAAGACAAGCAGCGGGGAGCTTCAATCTGCTGCAAATGCGTACTATGAGATGGCCGAATCTGTTGATTTTGATTATGTGAATTTATGGGAGACCAACTCAGAGGAGATTGCCATGCAGCTTTTGAATGCAAAGGATGCATGGATGGCAGCAAGCCCGCTGTATGAAGAAATTGAGGGTATTGTGGCCGGTGTGCCAAGTTTGAGCGAGTATGATGTTATTTTGGACGCGGGGTCTTCTGCTGCCGACGATCCTGAAAATGCGGTTCCGTTTGATCTTGTCCTTTCAGACGGACGGGTATTTGAACAACCCGGGAATTTATTTGGAATTATGGAAATGACTTTGTGGGGGACAAATGATGAATACGTGGTGAGCAATGTGCAGCCAGATCTCAATTCAAATGGACAGATTGATTTTGGAGAGGCACTACCAGACGCGAATGTGCTTTTGGGGGCAGTAGATTTATTTGACAGCTATGTAAATGAGTTGGATGAATCGGCACAAGCCTGGGAACCTACCGAATCGGATGCGTTTACCGCATTGGTTGTCATGGTTCCAACCATGACAGAATATTTTGACTCGTGGAAAAATTCTCGTTTTGTAGCGGGCGGAGATTCTTCTCAGGCTGATTTTGTGGCAATTTCACGATTGGCAGATATCCAAGATATTCTTTCAAGTTTACAGGTTGTATATGATGGGGTGAAACCAATGGTAATAGAGATGGATTCAACACAGGCAGCCGATATTGAAAACGGTCTCAGTAATTTAAAACAATTTGTCGCTGATGTGTATGCTCAGGAGCAAAATGGACGACAGTACACAGCTGAAGAAGCTGAACTCCTTGGGCATGAAGCACAAAATAGAGCCACTGCGATCACCGGTCAAGTATCACAGGTGGCCGCTGCGTTGAACATTGAGATTTCAGAATAAAGACCGATGAACAGCCTAAAAAATATCATTGTTGGAATTCTCTTGATAAGCATATTCGTTGGGGGGCAAGTGACGAACGCTCAGGCTGGAAATGGATCGCCAACAAGCGTGGCTGAAAATATCCGGTCTGCACTATTCAATACCCAAATGTCTTTATCTGCGGATAATGAATTGGCATGGCATGAATTTTCATCCGCCAAGAATTTATATCTTTCAGTATTGGGAGTGGAATTTAAGGCATTGCTTTCTGACCTTGATGAAAGAATAATTCAATATTTTGTGCGTATGGAAACAGCTTTAGAAAATGATGATCCTGTTGAATTTTCATTGGTAAGAGCAAAAGCATGGACTGCCATTTTGGAAGGAAGCATCCAAGTTGTGGAACAAGCTATAGAAAATGAGGATTTGCATAAGGCACAAACCTGGTATCAGGTAAGGGAATACCGTACTGCTACGAGGTTTTCCCGATTGCGCACTGATGGTACTTTAGCTTTGCAAGAATGGGGGGAAGAGAAACTCTCAGCGGATGAAGCTATGGAATATTTGTATGCAGATTTATTTGATACTTATCAAGCAAGGTTGAATGAATCACTGCGTAGTATTCAATCGGTAAGTGATCGTAGCTATAAGATGCAATTAGCCGAACAGGTTGGGTTGGCTTCTGGGTACTTTTCCATTTTGGCTCCAGTATACGAAGCACAGCGCGGGAGTGATGCCCTTGTAAGTTTGAAGACACAATTTGATCAACTTGAATCCGCTGTTACTTCAAATGCACCGGTTGATTCTATTGTAGAAGAAATCGTATTGTCCTTGGATAATTTTAAAGCCGCTCCTCTTAGTCCATTTGAACAGAGCCGGCGGGCTGGACAATTGCTTCGGTATGTGAACCTGGTCGCCGTAGAGTATGGGCGGGGCGTAAGCAATGGACAAGTGACCAAACAATTCGAGATTCAAGAGGCTGTAACATTTTTTGAGGCAGCTCAAAGTGCTTTTGATGATTTGAAAGATTTGTTGGTAGAAGAATCACCGGAAAATACCGTACTTGTCGAAAGGGATTTTGACATACTCGGCAATATGTTGGCGAAAACCAACGCAAATGGTACTGTGGCTTCATCTGAGGATTTACGTCGGGTAATAATTCAGATAGAAGAGAATTTAAAAGCAACTATGCCAGAAGATTGGCAAAAGGGGAGTACCTCCGGTGATTTTGAGGTGATCGAGTCTATGCTGACTCAAATGGAAACTGCAATCAGAGCTGATGATTATGAAATGGCCGAATCTTCCCGACTTGAGGCTTACGCAATTTTGGAAAGTGGACCTGAAGCACGCTTGAGCATTTTAGCCCCAGAAAGCAAAGTAGTTATTGAGGATTTGTTTTGGAATGGTCAAGGGGAGGAAAAGGGATTGGCTTATCTAATTGAGCATAGGGCACCTTTGAGTGAAATTCGGAAAACAAGATTATCGTTGCGTAACGAGTTGAAATCTGTGGAAGAACTTTTGTCTGTTGAAAGCGCTCCGGCGGCGGTAATTGGCAATGCAGGGGTGATCGTTTTTCGAGAAGGATTAGAGGCGGTGGTTATTCTTGCGTCTTTGATGGGAAGCATGAAAGCCGCAGAGAAGAGGAAATACAGACAACCGATGTGGGTAGGTACTGGGCTCGCTTTGGTGGCTACTGCATTGACCTGGGTATTGGCCAGAACTGTATTGACTTCTCTGGCACGATATGGAGAAAAGTTAGAAGCCGTGGTTTCTCTGATCGCTATTGCTATTTTGCTTTTGATCACCAATTGGTTTTTCCACAAGACGTATTGGACCAATTGGATCGCGAGTTTCCAATCTAAGAAAAAAAGGTTGTTTTCTGGAGAAGCGGGATTGGTCTTGGGATTGGTCTCTTTAGGATTTACCAGCGTCTATCGAGAAGGTTTTGAAACCGTTCTTTTTTTGCAAGCGCTTGTTTTAGAGAGCGGTACCGGATTGGTGCTTTCCGGCGTATCAATTGGATTGCTGGCAACAATTTTAGTTGGGGTGATTACTTTCAAGCTGCAAACGCGTTTGCCTTATATGAAAATGCTCGTGATTACGGGAATTTTGATTGGGGCAGTCTTACTTATCATTGTAGGGAAGACCGTGCATGTACTTCAGGTTGTGGGGTGGATGCCCACATCTTTAATTGGTGGTGCAACCTTCCCATTTTGGTTAGGAACATGGTTTGGCACTTATCCAACCTGGCAGGGTGTGATCTTGCAAGTTGCAGCGGCTATTTTTGTTATTGGCAGTTATTATTTAGCTGAAGGGATGCGAAAAGGGCGGAAAAAAACTTCAAGAAGTAAGAAGATGGTAGAAGCAAGATAGTGTTTAAGCGAAAAGCTTGCCCAGGAAACAATTGTTTCCTGGACAAGTCGCTTTGTATCTATCAATACCTTAGCAACCGAGAAGTCTGTTCGAGCAAATCAAGAAATTCATATACTTCTGAATATTCCAGTTGATTCGGTAACTCTTGAGCGTATTCGATAATATCCTCTAAGGAGCTGTGTTTTGTCCAAAGACTGTCTTTTAGTATTCCTGCAAATTCAGCCACCAAGACATCTAATTGGAAATTAGTGCTTGTGTGAGAAAAACTATTTTCTAAGTCCCTGGTATCAAATGTTTTGCTAATTTCTTCGGTTCGATAAGTGTCGGGATTTTTCCAGCGTAATTGGACTGTGGCAATTTCGCCTGGAATGTGAGAATTCAGTTCAATTTCATATAAGGCTGTCACGGTATGTCCAGCACCGATTTCAGCAGCATCTACTGTATTATCCCTGAAATCTTCATCAGCAATGGCTCGGTTTTCAAACCCGATCAAACGGTAACGATCAACTACTTCAGGATTGAACACAACTTGAATTTTGGCATCAAGAGCGATGATTTGCAGGGTGCTGGTCAAATCATACAAGAAAAGCTTTTTAGCTTCTTCTAGTGTGTCTACATAGGCATAGAAGCCATCTCCATGATCTGCTAACTGTTCCATCAGTACATCGTTGTAGTTTCCCATCCCTACGCCTACAGAAGTAAGTGTGATACCCTCGGCGGCATAATCTTCAATGGAGCTCCAAATGCTGGTTGGCCCAGTATTGCCAACATTAGCTACACCGTCTGAACAAAGAATGACACGGTTGATACCATCTGGTAAATAAGCGTTTGAGGCTTCCTGATACCCTAAAAGCAGCCCTTCTTCTACATTGGTGGAAGCCATTGGGTAGAGAGAGTATATTGCATCGATAATCTCGCTTTTATGTCTTACCGACGTGTGAGGGAGAACAACCCAAGCAGAATCGGTATAGGCGATGATACCTACCGAATCCTGCGAATTTAAATTATCTACAAGCAGTTCTAAAGATTCTTGCACCATCTCCAAACGATTCCCGTTTCCCATAGATCCCGAGACGTCGATTACAAAGGTGAGCGAGGCGTTTTTTCTGTCAGACGAGGGGATATCATAACCTTGAATTCCAATGCGGATCACTTTATTGGCATCCGTTTCCGTGAATGGGGTAGGCCCGCCATCTATGAAGATTCTAAAGGTATCTTTTGTGTTGGGAGATGCGTATCCTTGCGGGAAATAGTTAATGAACTCTTCAACTCTAACGGATTCGCTTGGTGGAAGTATTCCTTGATTTAGATAACTTCGAGTGATTGAGTATGAACCTGTGTCAATGTCTGCAGCAAATGTTGAATATGGGTCATCATCTGTGTTGATAAATGAATTTTCACCGTAATCCTCAAAGTACATGTTGCCGGGGCTGTCTTGGTCTAAAGGTCTACTTGGCCCGGGAAACTCAATGATGGGGAGTGGGCTGGGGATGGTGCTTCCGGACATGCTATCCTTTTCTCCCGATTCCGACAAAGATTGTGGAGCGAGATATTCATTTTCTTGGGGGATACTTGATGGGTACTGATTAGAGTTACGATTGTCTATGGCTTCGGAAGTGTCTTCGGCTTGACTATTCCCGGTGTGGGAGAACTCCTCATTCTCCTGAATGGAATTTCCAGTATAATAGTTACCTTCGGTTGGGATGATTTGTGCTTTGTCGTTTAGAAAAGCACAGCTAGATAACAAAACTAGGCAAGACAGAATCATACAATATAGTAGGAATTTAAGATTTTTACTCATCGTTCTACCTCCGGGTCGTTATAGTAATGACGAATTGGAAAAGAAATTGGTTCCAAACAAAAATTTATACGGAAAGAAATATGAATAATAGTGAAATTAAATTGGATCATACGAGTGATCGCGTCCAAATATATTTAGAAAGCGGTAAAGTAATTTCAGGACCAAGGGGGAGTCTAGTGGGGGATTTGTTGTCTTTTGTGAAAGAAGACTACGATGCTAAGATTGTTGGGGCAGTAGTGAATGGGTCATTGCGTGAATTGACGTATGCGATTGATATTGAATCCAAAGTTCAACCGATCACGATGTCGTCAGCCGATGGCATGCGCATTTACCGACGATCTTTGGTGATGTTGTTGGAATCAGCATTTTTCACCAAGTATCCTGGAAGAAAAATCGTTATTGACCATTCAGTATCATTTGGCGGGTATTTTTGCCGTGTAGATGACGGGAGTCCATTAACGAGCGAAGATTTGGACACGTTGGATGCAGAAATGAAGAGATTGGTGGAATTGGATTTACCCATCCAGAGAAGGGAAGTTCCTTTACAAGATGCAATTGATTATTTTGAGAAAGAAAATCATCTGGATAAAGTAAAGCTGTTACGGAATAGAAAAAAAGATTATTTGGTGCTTTACTACCTGGGAGAACATTGTGATTATCACCATGGTTATATGGTTCCATCAACCGGTTATTTGAAATGGTTTGCTTTAGAGCCAGCAGAGGGTGGTTTTACATTACGTTTCCCGCGGCGGCATAATCCAGAAGTAATCCAGCCGCTGCATAGTTATCCTAAATTATTGGCTACATTCCGGCAGTATGGTGACTGGTTGGGATTATTGGGTATTGGGAGTGTCGGATCGCTCAATGATGCGGTGTTAGACGGACGGATTCAAGAAGTTATCATGGTCTCAGAAGCACTGCATGCACAGAATTTGGCGAACATTGCCAATCAGATCTCTGAGCGAAAGGGAGAAATTCGTGTGGTATTCATTGCGGGGCCTTCTTCCTCTGGGAAGACGACGTTTTCAAGGCGTCTCACGATTCAACTTCTTGCTCATGGGTTACAGCCTTTTCCGTTAGAGCTTGATAATTATTTTGTCAATCGGAGTGATACTCCCAAAGACAAGAACGGCCAATATGATTTTGAACATATTGAAGCGCTTGATAGAGCAAGGCTAAATGAAGATCTGAAACAGCTTATCTCTGGGAAAACTGTCCAATTGCCGAAATATGATTTTATTACCGGTACCAGTATTCCAGGCGATGAGATTACATTGAGGAATGATCAGATTGTGATCTTAGAAGGAATTCATGGATTGAACCCGGCACTTACTGAAGATATACCTGTTGATCAAACTTTCCGAATATACGTTTCTGCATTGACGCAATTGAATTTGGATAGCCATAACCGTGTTTCTACTACGGATACCAGGCTGCTGCGGAGAATAGTAAGGGATTCTCGCACACGTGGGTATTCTCCTCAAGAGACAATCAGCCGGTGGGAAAGTGTGCGGGTCGGAGAGAAACGGTATATCTTCCCGTTCCAGGAAAATGCAGATGTGATGTTCAACTCTGCACTGGTATACGAGATGGCGGCGTTAAAACCCTTTGCGGAGCCGCTATTAAGGCAGGTGCCTTTCAGTACCCCTGAACATATCGAGGTGAAAAGATTACTGGCATTATTAGAGTGGTTCTTACCGGTAGATAGTAATTTAATCCCTGATAATTCCTTATTGAGGGAGTTTTTAGGTGGATCAATTTTGAAGGATTTCCGTTTATGGAAAAGCACTCATTTGTCATGAAGGGAAAAAAGAACGTCTCGGCTAAATCAAGCTGAGACGTTCTTGTAAATGCTAAAAGTACTTTTCAGATGTTCTAGTTTATCAATTGGTATTGACCATTGCTTCTTTCAGAACATTACCCAATCTTTCCATGCCAATTCTCAAATCATTTTCAGAGGCATTGGAGAAGTTTAGTCGCATTGTATTGTGCCCACCACCATTTGCATAAAAAGGTGTTCCGGGGACGAATGCAACTTTTTGCTTTACTGCTTCTGGGAGAAGAATTTCAGTATTTAATTCGGGGGGAGCCGTTACAAAGAGGAAGAGACCGCCAAGAGGACGAACATAATGACTTCTATCGGGGAAGTGTTCATCAATAAGGTCCATCATCAGGTCTCGTCTATTCCGATAGACTGATTTTATGAAGGGGATATGTTTTTCTAGAAAATCGTTTTTACACACTTCATGGGCTAACATTTGGACAAATGTTGATGTGTGTAGGTCTGAACCTTGTTTTGCCTGCACCAGTTTTAAAATAATTGACTTAGGCGCTATTACCCATGCCAGGCGAAGTCCAGGCGCTAAAATTTTAGAAAAAGTACTCAAATAAATCACATAACGATCATTTTCAGTTGCGCTCTGCTCTGCATCTGTGACGATCACAGGCGGAAGGTGGTCTCCTTCGTAACGTAATTGTCCGTAGGGGTCATCTTCTATAATTGGTATTTGATATTTTCTGGCAATCTCAATGATTTTTATTCGGCGTTCGGCAGTCAAAGTACATCCAGCAGGATTTTGGAAATTAGGCAGCAAATAAATCATTTTGGGATTTTGATCAACTACACCTTCGAGTGATTCTGGAATCATCCCATATTCATCCATCTCGACGGTGATAAATTCGGCACCATATACTTTCCAGGCTTGAAGTGCGCCTAAATATGTGGGGTTTTCGACAACGACTTTATCCCCAGGATCAATGAAGACCTTACCGATCAAATCCAATGCTTGTTGTGAACCATTTGTGATCAAGATATTGTCTGGCTCAGCAATAATCCCGCTTTTCTTGGAAATATAAGAGATTAACTCTCTTAGTGGGAGGAAACCCTCAGTTGTGCCATACTGTAAAGCCTGACTGCCATTCTCTCGTAATACCTTTTCAGATGCTTCGATGAAAGGTTCGATGGGGAATACGTCTGGAGAAGGTAATCCGCCTGCGAAGGAGATTACACCGGGAAGATTGGAGATTTTTAAAAGCTCTCTGATTGTAGAGCTTTGCATCCGGCTTGATCTTTGTGATAAGTATTTATTCCAATTATTTTCCATTCAAATTTCCTTTCAAATTAGGACATTATGAGAGAGTAAAAAACCCTCTTCTGTTGAGAAGAGGGTTTTAATGGGCAAGATTTATGGGAACCGACTAAGGATGGTGGCTATTGAGGGGATATCTATTTTGTCTCCAACGGACAGTTCAGCCGGGGCTTTTCCACTTTTGTTTGAGGCACTTTGGAAGATAAATATCTGATTCCCTGTTTCGGCTTGTTTTTCGGGGATATATGCCTGCCCGGTCAGGAAACCATCGGCGTCAATCGCACAGCTGGTTACATACCCAATTGTTTTGCCGCGCTTATCTACCACAGGGTCTCCGGAGTGAGCCATACGCACGCCCTTTTCGTTGAATTGGAACCTGACAACGATAGACTTTCGATTTTCTTCCTGTTTGATAAAGGCATCCCGTCCAATAAACCAAGGTTTATATGTTTTTACGTACGAGCCAAAACCAGCATCGCCAACACCTAAATCGTTTTCGCCACCCATTTCGTGGCCATATAAGGGTAAGCCAGCTTCCGTGCGCAAGGAGTCGCGTGCTCCTAACCCACAAGGCTTTATGCCAAAGGGTTCGCCTTTTTCTAAGAGGGCGTTCCATAAGGCAACTGATTGCTCAGGGTGGACAAACAATTCAAAGCACATTTTCTCGCCAGTATATCCGGTGCGTGAAACTACCAGGTCAAAACCGCCGACAACAGCTTCACAAAGTTCGGTGCGGCGAAGTTTTTTGATTCGTTTTTCAGTTTCTTGATCTGTTCCTAAGGCTAGAAGGATATCTCTGGATTTTGGCCCTTGGAGCGCAATATCCACCCGCATTTCTGGTCCTGCTTTTGGATCTCTAAGATTTTTGAGGGTTACATTGCGACCATAACCTTTGGCCCAAGGCTTGTTATCGTCGATCTTTACTTCACCGTTGAGTACAGCATTTAGCCATGTCCTGTCTTTGTCATCATTAGATGCATTTACTACGACTAAATACTTTTCTTTGGATCTTCTGTAAACCAAGAGATCGTCAATGACAGATGCATCCGGGGTTAAAAAGTGGGTATACAGCGATTGCCCAATTTCTAAGCTTCCGACATCATTTCCGCACACGGTATCCAAGAAGATCGCAGCATCGGGACCTTCAGCCTGGTAGACACCCATGTGAGACACGTCAAACAAGCCCGCAGCATTCCTGACGGCGAGATGTTCATCGATCACGGAGGTGTACCAAACGGGCATATCCCAACCGGCAAAGGGGATCATCTTAGCCCCTAAAGCGCGGTGAGTTTCATTGAGGGCTGTCGTTTGAACAGGGATTTCTTCAGGTTCTTCCCACTTGAATTCTGGAAGCGGGGTATCTTCTGATGGTTGAATGCCAATATAATAAGGTTTCGTATCTGGGGTTTCCTTGCTATTTGCGGCATCCAATTCTGAATAGTCGATTGCTTTAATAGAGACTGGACCAGGTATCTTTTTCTGGAGGTCAGCATCAAATGCGATATATCCATCTGATAAAGCGCGGAGCCAGGTAATGGGGGATGTGGCTTCAGTAGCTGGCAGCTGGAGGATATATGTGTTGGCATCCTCTTTTTTGAGTACTGCTGAATAAGATGAAGCCGGCAAGTGAATTTGGGTGGCTTGCGTCTCTCCAATTTGAATTGAGTCAAGATCGGCTGAAAGCGCAAAATTTAGGAATGCAGTTGCTTTGTCGCCAGATATTTCATATTGGACAACACCCTCTTTGGATTGATCGGTCTCTTTTAGATAATAGAAATGCGGGTAATCGTGATCCTCTGGTTGATAATCGATCCCGGCGTTGGTCGCCATTTCAAGCACATTCAGTTTTACTTGTTCAAGAGTGTTGAAATCTACCTTTGCTCGAGTGCTTAATTTTCTGGTAGAAGCTTGTTTGTAAGGTGTAACTGCCTGTAAGAGATCTGCAATCTGGTCAGCAACCTTTCTGGTATCGGCTTCATCAAATCCTCTTTGGGTGATCCAGGGTGTGCCCATGCGAATTCCAGAAGGATTGAGAGCGGAGCGATCTCCAGGTATCGTGTTTCGATTTACAACTATCCCGGCAACATCTAAGATTCGGGCTGCTTGATCGCCTGTTAGGGTTACTCCATCCGCTGATTTTATCGATTTGACATCCAAATTAACTATGTGTGTGTTGGTGCCACCAAAAGGTATGGTGAAGCCTCTCTTGGCAAGCTGGTCGCTAAGCGCGATTGCATTTTTTAGAATTTGATTTTGAAGCTTAGCAAACTGCTCAGTTTTAGCGAGTTTGAAGGCAATTGCTAAGGCGGCAAATACATTTACGTGAGGACCACCCTGTTCTCCAGGGAATACCGCACGATCAATTTTCCTTGAGAGGAGAGGTTTTGTGGTCAGTATGATTGCCCCGCGCGGCCCGCACATGGTTTTATGGGTGGTGCTGGTAACTACATCGGCAATACCGATCGGAGAGGGATGAATACCGCCAACGATCAATCCGGAAATATGGGAAATATCGGCGAGAAGATATGCGCCAACAGAATCGGCAATTTCTCTGAATTTGTCCCACTCGACCTGCCAGGGATAAGCAGAATACCCGGCAATGATCATTTTGGGGCGGTGTTGCTGCGCTAAATCATTTATTTGATTAAAATCAAGTCTTCCGGTTTCCGAATCAATTGTGTAATGAACAATGTTGTAATATTTTCCAGACCGGTTTACCGGAGATCCATGGCTAAGATGTCCGCCATAAAGGAGGTTCATCCCCATGACGGTATCTCCCGGTTTTACCAAGGCATGATAGACGGCATTGTTTGCAGGAGCACCTGATAGGGGTTGAACGTTTACAAAAATATCGTCGGCACTAAATCCATTGGCGGCATAAGCTTCTGCACCACGACGGCGGGCTAAAGCTTCGATTATATTGACGTATTCAACACCTTTGTAATACCGGGGATCTGAATATCTGCGATAGTAAGGCAATCGTTCGTCGTAATTTAAAATTTGATCTTCGGTGAGAAGGCGGCTGGATTCCTCAGGGTAGCCTTCCGCATATATGTTTTGGAAAGAAGTAGATAAGGCTTCTCGAACCGCTGTTGGGGATGTGCTTTCACTTGGGATGAGAATCAGTTTTTTATACTGGCGCTCAGCTTCAATTTGAGTTAGTGCGAATACATCTGGGTCGATATCCTTTAACGATCCTCTAAAGAGGTAGTCTGACATACAATTCTCCTTGGAAAAATTTATTAAAATCTACAGGATAGGGAAGTTGTCGTTCGGAAAAGAAGTTTTTCAATTTAGTTTCCGTTATCGAGAAATATCAGTATTTCTCAATGCTAAATATGCTTGTGAGTTTATCTCGACAAACATAGTCTTGGTAGGTTCATTTATATTATATTCTTCTTTATTAAAGTATAGTTAGTTGTATATGTAATAAAAATGTCAGATGTCATTTGTTATTGGGTACATTTGTCATTGGAATTAATCCCAAAATAGGGGGAACAAGACGTCTTTTTCTCTAACATATGCTGATGATTTTCCATCCGGATCATAGATGGCAAAAAAGTGTGTGCCACCGGTGCCAATGATGACTTCTGGAATTACTAATTCTTCCTCACCACCCTGGTATTTTATACGTGGTTCGTAAATTACCATGATCGGTTTTCCACCATCATCTGTACCTTTCTGTACCCAAACGAGGGATTTTTCTCTAAATTCAGCAACAGCCACATTACTAGGGTATTTTGTTGGAGAAGGTGATCCGTTATCAAGTTTTATTTGTATATCTTGTGCTCGGAAATAAACTTTGAGTTCAGCATTTCCATCGGGATCGTATGATTCGTAAAAAGTGTCATTCCCATCTGCTCTGATGGAAGATTTATATACCCAGGCTTTTCGGGCTGGCTCAAGTTTTACTCTGGGCACATAGGGCTCCATAATGGGGTATCCAGCATCATTGTTCCTTTTGGTGATGTAAACAACTGCTTTTTGTGTGGTAACGACTACATATACATTGGATGGCACATCGAATCCATCATTATTGTTATTATTGCTATTGCTATTGTTGTTTTCATCATCCTTCGCAGAATCTTCAGATTTAACAACCTGAGTTTTGAGTAAATTTGCCTCTGCTTCAAGGGTACTCAATTGTTCTGCGGCAGCAGTAAGCTCTAGGATTTTTTCTTCTAATTGCAGGTTTACCGCGGTGAGAACTTGATCGGGAGTTTCATGGGTTAAGACAACAATTTCTCTTTCTGGTATTCCTGTAGGGGTGATGGTGGAGGTTGGGGTTGCCAGCGGTGAAGATGATGGAGATACTTCTTGCTGTGGTATAGATGCGGTTTCTGTCAATGTTGGGGTGAACGCGGGAGAAGCAGCTGAACAGCTTGCAAGAAATATTGTCAAAACTATTAATATTATTGTTTTTTTCATATGCTCCTTCGCTACACAGGTATGTGAACTCATATCAAACTGTAATTTACGCTCGAACTCATTATATATTCGATTACTATTATTCATTAGGGAAATGAGGCATAAAATTCTACTTCTGGAAATCTATTCCCAATTTCCTCTAATGGAATGTTGTTTTCGTTTTTCAAGTATTTATCAAAGAAAGCAGATATGTATGCATTTTCTATTTCGGCTAAACGTAGTGAATCTATTGTCCCCCAATAGCCAAGTTGTTTGTAAATATTGAAAAAAAACGGAAAATCCCAGAAATTTGTATGGCTGGTATCATCTATTATTATTCTGAAGGCATCACCCTCGCTTCGTTGATAAGCTAATTCCCCCACAACTTTCTCAGATTCGTCATCGGAAGCAGCATTGATCACTATAAAAGGTTGGGAGAGGATTTGGTTTGAGGAGAAGTTTTCTCCGTATGGCCATCCATCGATATTGATTCCTGCTTTGCAGCGGGCATCAATAATGCAAACATCCATAGCAGTTGCTCCGCCAAAAGACCACCCCATAATGCCTACTCGATTTAGATTAAGTTTTGTGTCAAACAAACTTCCGTTTTGGTTTAGCTTTTCTAATTCATCGAGAACAAAGACTACATCCTCTGTTCTAACTTTTATCATTTCGGTTGAGGAGTCGTCTATGGTCAATATTTGTTTGATGATTGCTTGTTTTTCTGTTGCGTTTGTTGAATTATAAAACGATTGGTAGAGTTGTTCTTCTTGTTCAACATTTGAATCGTACAACTCGAAAATATAATTGTAATTCTCAGCGACTACTTCTCCATCTGGGAAAATGGAGATAATTGTTTCATAGGTGTGCCCGATACTGAAGACAATGTAGCCTTGACTGGCAAGCTCTTCAAATAATATTGTGTTTTCGGTATTCAACCCGACAAAGGAGTGTGAATAAATTATGATGGGATAGCTTTCTCCCTTATTGGAAATTGGCACCTCAGCAAAGCTGTTTGTTTTTATGTCCGATAAATGTTTATACCAAAATGTGCCCATATCCGCATTGAGTGAATACGCTTTCCCTGTCAAACCTTTTTTATCCCAATAAGAAACTGGTTTGTTAAATCCTGGGTTATCTGTTGGGTACCAAACTGTGACAAGAATATTGCGATCGTCGTTTGGTTCGCTAGTATATATTTCTTTTCTTGTTGAATCTGTCATTCGAATGCTAACCGTGCCAATATTATAAGGACCGTGGGGTTTGGGTAAATCTGGTATAGGCAAGAGGAGGGGAAAAGACAATGTAATAGCAAAAAGTATAAATGTAAGGATAATACCAACACTGCGCAAAAGATTATTTTTAATAATTCTTGTGTTCTTTTTGGGAATAAGTTCAATGACAATAAGGATAAGTATAAAGATTGAGATTGGAATCATTTGCCAACGATTGTTATTAGAAATGAAATTTATTATATTAGGGAATATAGTCAGGAAAGGCAGCGCTTTTTTCCAAAGACTATTTTTGAAATTCTGAAAGCGATTAGCCAGTAACCAGATTAATACCAACCCAAAACTGATTATTTCAATTAAACGCATGTCATGCACCATCCCTATTATGTATATGGAATTAATTATTGTGGGTATACCAAAATAAAAGAACCTCTTTTCGGAGGTTCTTTTTGTGGGCGCGAAGGGACTCGAACCCGTGACCTCTTCGGTGTAAGCGAAGCGCTCTAACCAACTGAGCTACGCGCCCATATATATGGATTTTCAATGTGCATTTCGCATTGTTTGGGGGTGAATTACCCAATTATGCGGCGGTTATTATACCCACATATGTGCGGGAATACAAGTGCAAATATAAAGGCTAGTTCCGTTTGCGCAGCAAAACTAACTATGCTATATTGATTTCATGTCCTACGAAAACCTCATTCGGGAATCTCGACAAAGCATGTCGAAAAGCTTTTCGAGGTTAGCCGACTATATTTTAGATAATTATGTGCAAGTGGCGTTGATGACAGCAACAGAGTTGGCTCATCAGGTGGATATGGATGCGGCAACTGTTGTTCGGTTTGCGCAAAGATTGGGGTACTCGGGCTTCCCAGAACTTCAAAGTGAGGTTAAAGATAAAGTAAAACAAGATTTACTTATAAGACCAAAAGATGCCGCAAGCCCGGAATCTTTTGGTGGTGTTGTTGATGCAACAATGAAGAGAATGAAAGATTCTCTTGAACAAGTGCGTAAATTATTAGATGTTGAGGCACTACAAAAGATCGTAGAAGAAATTGGAAAGGCTCGGAGGATCATTATTGTTCCAGACGGTTTGGGTCAAGTTGCAGCTTATAATTTATTGAGTTTGCTTGAACAAGGAGGATTTTTAGTCACAGTTGTTCAACCAGGAGTGGTTGACCTTGCGCGGACAGTTTCCTCTGCTACATCGGAGGATATGATTTTGGCGATCGATGTGGCTGATGCTGCACCTTATATCTCAAGGGCATTGGCAGAAGCATCTTCGTCGGGAGTAAGTACTGTGGCTGTTGTTGGTGGCGCATCTTATAAATCGGCACTAGCTGCTGATATTGTTTTGGCTGCACAAAGTTTTTCTGATACCAATATCGCAGTGGTGGTGGTTGATGTTGTTGTTTACACACTGGCGGAAGCGCTGCAGTGGACGTATAAAAGTAAATTTGATGGGGTAGATAAAGCGATTGAAGAGATATTTCAGCGCTTGAATGTTGGTAGCCGTTAGATTTCCCTTGAAAAATATAAAAGGATTTGCATGAGAATTGTTAGATTTTTGCATCAGTCAAAATCGCCTAGTTACGGCTGGATTTTTGAAGACAAAATAGGAAAAATTGAAGGGGATATTTTTGGGCCGCATAAACGATTAGAGGCTGAGATTCCACTAAATGACGTGAAATTACTTGCGCCGGTCGTGCCCGGAAAGATCATTTGTGTGGGGAGGAATTATGCGGCACATGCAGAAGAACATGATGCTGAAGTACCGGAATACCCACTGATATTTTTAAAACCACCTTCATCCATCATTGGTCCTGGGGAAAGTATTGTTTTGCCGCCTCAGTCTAACCAGGTTGAACACGAAGCAGAGTTGGCTGTTGTGATAGGTAAACAAGCGAGATGGTTAGAGTTAGATAGTGCATTAGATAGTGTATTCGGATATACAGTAGCAAACGATGTTACAGCGCGAGACCTTCAGAGGAAGGATGGGCAATGGACGCGCGGAAAGGGATTTGATACTTTTTGCCCGGTTGGCCCATGGATAGACACAGAATTTAATCCAACTGATTCGATGATTTCTTGCCATGTAAATGATGAACTAAGGCAAATGGCGACAACGCGGGATATGGTCTTTTCAATAACGCAATTACTAGTGTTTGTTACCTCCATTATGACTGTATATCCAGGTGATGTTTTGTTAACAGGAACGCCGGCAGGTGTTAGTAAGTTAGAAGATGGAGATAGAGTCAGTGTGAATGTGGAAAGATTAGGGGAATTGAGAAACCCGGTGGTAAAAGAAAATTTGTAATGGAGTATGAAGAATGGAATCACGAGAACAAGCAATTCGTATAGCCAAAGAAATGGCGGCATTGAAACCAATTTTTATGGATACAGAAACAACCGGCACAGACTCTCTTGATGTAATAATTGAAATTGGCATTGTCGATTGGGATGGAACAACTTTGTTGGATACTTTGGTAAAACCTAATCGGCCGATTTCGCAAGGAGCAAGTAAGGTTCATGGAATCAATGAGGCACATGTCGCTTGGTCGCCAGATTGGAAAACAATATGGCCGCAAGTGGTTGAGGTGCTAGAGGGCAGGGTGCTAGGCATATATAATGCTGCTTTTGATCTTAGAATGTTGCGTCAAAGTTGCGGGCTTACTGGCATTCCCTGGAATCCTCCTTATGCTGATGATTTTTGTGTGATGGAATTGTTCGCCAGATATTATGGAGAGTGGAATTCTAAAAGAGGGAACTACCGATGGAAGAATTTAGATTTTGCTGGCAAATATTTTAATTTACCAGAGCCAAATTCGCATCGAGCAAAGGATGATGCGTATTTGACGAAGCTGGTGCTGGAGAAAATGGCTGAATAGCGCAAGTTTTGGTCAAATGAAATAAAAAAACAACCGTTTAGGTTGTTTTTTTATTGTCGGGGCGAGAGGATTCGAACCTCCGACCTCTTGCACCCCATGCAAGCGCGCTAAACCGGACTGCGCCACGCCCCGAGGGCTATGTAATTGTGAGCAGTTATTTTACCCTATCTCTCTAATTGCGCAAGGGGGAAATCATTATCAATCTCTAAAATAATACCTTGACTTGGATTATAGAGATAGGATATACTAAAAATGGCTACCGACCGGTCGGTAGGTAAAGACGATTTTTATGACTAAAGAAGAAATTTTAGAGGCTGCGGCCGATATTATACGGCAAAAAGGGTTTCATGCTACTTCGATGCAAGATATCGCCAGAGCGGTAGATTTGCGGAAAGCTAGCTTATATCACCATGTCTCTAGTAAGCAAGAAATATTGGTTGACCTTCTTGACCAGGCATTGGATTTGCTGATTTCTGAGCTTGAAAATGTATTGGAGAAGGATATCCCGGCAGATAAAAAATTTAGATTAGCTCTTAATTCTTATCTGAATATATTGGCGGACAACCAGGGATTGTCTGCTGTTTTATTATTGGAACATCGTTCCTTAGAGCCTGAGTACAGAGACCGACATCTTCCGAGAAGAGATAAATATGAGGGTTTATGGCTAAGCATCATTGAGCAGGGGAAACAGGAAGGGATTTTTCAGATAGCGGATGAAAAAATAGCGATCAAAGCGGTTTTGGGAATGGCTAATTGGACTATCATGTGGATGGATCCAGTTGGCCGGCTTTCCCCAACCGAAATTGCGGATTTGTATGCAGGTTTGTTGTTGGATGGATTTAATATTCGGGACAACATAACTTTATGATTTCAGTATATCGGAGGTGAACCAGGAAAAACTGAGTCGGATATTTTTCGATGTGATTTCAAATTTTAATTTTCATACTGTGGGAGAAAACCATGTATTCGTTTGAACCATCTGAAGAACAAAAAATGTTAATTGATGTTGCTAAAAGATTCTCTGAAAATGACCTGCGCCCTGCAGCGCACGAAGCTGAAGAGACTAGAGAATTTCCATCCAAAATTATTGAAAAAGGATGGGAGTTAGGTGTGCTTCAAGCATCCATTCCGGAGGATTATGGCGGGTTCGGTGAACGTTCGATTTTGACAAATATTTTAGCTGTAGAGGAGTTAGGATGGGGAGATATGGCAGGAACATTAGCAATATTAGCTCCTTCTTTATTCGTTACTCCGATTTTAGAAGGGGGCACGGAAGAGCAAAAAAATAAGTATCTTCCGGAAATTGTTGAGGCTGAGTGGAGACCCTATACTGCTGCACTGATTGAATATCGGTATGACTTTGATGCAAATGATTTACAAACGACAGCAGAATTGCAAGGCGATTCTTATGTGATCAGCGGGGAAAAGCGATATGTGCTATTTGCGGATAAGGCTGAAGCATTGATTGTCTACGCTAATTTTGAAGGAAAAACGCAAGGTTTTATTGTGCCAGCCGATACACCAGGACTTGAGGTTGGTGAACGAGAAAAACTTATGGGTTTAAACGCAATCCCATTTTATTCCGTAAAGTTTAATCAAGTAAAAGTGCTCCAAGAGCAAAGAATCGGTGGGGCTGATGGCCATGATTTTGCGCCTATATTGGCGGCTTCAAGGGTGGCAATGTCAGCGATTGCGGTTGGAATGGCGAGAGCCTCATTTGAATATGCCCGAGATTATGCGAAAGAACGCGAAGTGCTTGGCTCTTACATTGCTCAAAAACAGTCGATTGCTTTTATGCTTGCGGAAATGGCTACAGAAATTGAGGCGATTCGATTATTGACCTGGGAAGCAGCCTGGCTTTTGGATAATGGGATGGAAGAAGCCAATCATGTTGCCTATTTAGCGGAACAAGGGGCGATGGATATGGTGATGATGGTCACGGATCGCGGTGTGCAGGTTTTAGGGGGGCATGGATATATTCGTGAGCACCCAGTAGAGCTTTGGCTGCGCAATGGTCGAGGATTTGCTGCTCTTACTGGTATGGCAATTGTATAGGGATAAGGAGTAAACGATGATTTCATTTGAAAAGTCTAAAGCGATTGAACAGTCTCAGTACCTTACAAAAACAGTTGCTGATAATATGATGCGGCCTGTCTCGCGGTATTTTGATGAGAATGAACATGAAATACCTTGGGACTATATTGAATTTATGCATAATGCATTAAAACAGATGGGTTCTGCTTCATTAGTTCCCTCGCCAGAAAATAAGAAAGAAGAAGCTAAAGAGAAAAAGCCAAGCCAAGCTTACGTTGTCATGGCGCATCAAATAGAGATGCTTTCTTGGGGGGATGCTGGATTTTATCTGTGTACCCCGCGCGGTGGATTGGGATCAGCAGCAGTAGAAGCAGCAGGGACCCCTGAACAAAAGAGAAAGTTCCTTTCGCAGTTAGAAGGAGATAAACCGATCTTTACAGCGATGGCAATTACCGAGGCTGAAGCGGGATCGGATAACTCTGCGATTAAAGCCCGTGCTGTTTTGGACGAAGAAACTAATGAATGGGTGCTGAATGGAGAAAAGATATTTGTAACTGCCGGCAATAAGGCAATGGTAGATACAGACGGTTTTACCGTTGTTTGGGCTACGTTGGACCCTGAAGCTGGTCGAGCCGGGATTCGCTCATTTGTTGTTGAGCACGATGCCCCTGGTGTGAAAGTTACAAAAATGGAAGAGAAATTAGGGATCCGTTCCAGTGATACTGTTACGATCGTCTTAGATGATGTGAGAGTGCCATTTGAGAATATTCTTGGCAGCCCGACAGTGGAAAAAACCACAAAAGGGTTTAAAGGAGCGATGCAGACCTTCAATGTAACTCGTCCATTGGTTGCATCCTCTGCGTTAGGAGTTGCCCGGGCAGCTTTAGAAGAGTGTAAAAACATGTTGGAAGAACAAGGTGTTGAAATTCGAGATGGACTGCCGCGCACAAAAATGACCAACATTGAACGTGAACTTGTGGATATGGAAAGAATGCTTCGTTCATCTTGGTTATTAACCTTGAAAGCAGTTTGGATGTCGGATCAACGGCAGCCGAATGCACTGGAATCGGCGATGAGCAAATTACATGCGGGTGATGTTGCGACTAAAATTACACAGAAAGCAGTGGAGCTTCTTGGGCCAATGGGTTACAGCAGAGAATTTTTGCTGGAGAAGTGGATGCGCGATGCGAAGATCAATGACATCTTTGAAGGGACGGGACAAATCAACCGATTAATCGCTGCTCGCCAGTTGTTGAATTATCGCGGCAGCGATCTGCGGTAGAGAAATGGAGGAAAGATGAACTACTCGATAAATAGAGCTGTGGTAGTAGGAGCTGGAACGATGGGGGCAGCAATTGCAGCTCATTTGGCAAATGCTGGTGTTCGAGTTTCACTATTGGATATTGTCCCGCGAAAGCTGACGCCTGCTGAAGAAAAAGCAGGGTTAACTCTGGAAGATGAAGCCGTTCGAAACAGAATCGTCCAGGCGGGATTCAATGCAGCTTTAAAAGCGAAGCCGGCCAACTTTTTTTCAAATTCAGTGGCTGATATGATCTCTTTGGGTAATTTGGAGGATGATTTTGATCTAATTGGCCAGGCAGATTGGATCATTGAGGCTATTGTTGAAAACCTGGATATCAAGCGCAGTTTGTTTGAGCGAGTTGATGCAGTTCGTAAAGAAAATTCGATTGTATCTTCTAATACTTCGGGAATACCGATCCGATCTATCGCTGAAGGCATGTCTGAAAGTTTTCAGGAACATTTCCTGGGGGTACATTTTTTCAATCCGCCAAGATATTTAAAGCTTTTGGAAATTATCCCGACAGCGAAGATGCTCCCTGAGGTTCAGGAATTCATAAGTAAGTTTTGTGAATTACGCCTTGGTAAGGGAATTGTAGTTTGTAACGATACACCTAATTTCATTGGTAACCGTATATTTTCTGTTGCAGGCGCATTCACAATGAAGTATGTTCTTGAACATGGTTATACTGTCAGTGAAGTAGATGCGATTACGGGGCCAATTATTGGACGACCCAACACAGCAACTTTCAGGTTACTGGATTTGGTTGGATTGGATGTTGCCGAACATGTCAGTAAAAATTTGGCTTCTTTAATTCCCGAAGACAAGATCGCACAGGAAGTCCTTTCTGCAGAACAACCTGAAGAATTATCCAGTGCAATGGTTGAAAAAGGGTGGTTGGGTAATAAAACTAAAATTGGCTATTATAAGCAAGTGATCAATGAGGGGAAAAAAGAATATTGGACGCTCAACCTGCAAACAATGACGCATGAACCGCCTGGAGATAAGCCTAGATTTGACTCAATTGGAAAAGTAAAGGGAATTGAGGATGTGGGGAAGCGAATTGCTGCGCTCATTGGTGAAGATGATCGCGCTGCAAACCTGGTAAGAGAGACTATGTTCTTCCTGCTTTCATATTCTAGTCATTGCATTCCCGAAATTACTGATTTACCTTCGTCGATCGATAATGCTTTGAAGTGGGGGTTTATGCATGAGATTGGCCCCTTTGAAATTTGGGATAAACTCGGTGTAGCTGAAGCTGTAAATGATATGAAGGCAAAAGGTTTTGATCCCAACCCATGGGTGGGCGAGATGCTTGAATCGGGGTTTGAAACTTTTTATCAATACGATGGGAAAAGGAAGGTTGGAATATATGATCCTCAAGTAAAAAGTTATCATACCTTTGAAGAAGTGCCTGGTATGATCTCATTGCCAAAGCTAAGAGCTGAAAATAAAGTGGTATCAAAAAATGGCAGCGCAAGCCTAATTGATCTTGGAGATGGAATTGTCTGTGTGGAGTTTCATTCTAAGATGAATACCTTTGATACAGATATCGGTGCGTTAATCAATGAGGCTTTGGATCGCACTGAAAATGGGGAATTTCAGGGAGTAGTGATTGGGAATCAGGGAAAGCATTTTAGTGCAGGGGCAAATCTGTTCCTAATTGCGATGTATGCCCAACAAGAGCAATGGGATGACCTGGAGGGTGTGGTTAAGGGACTGCAGGATATGAATATGCGTATTCGTTATTCTCCTGCACCGGTAGTAATTGCACCGTTTGGTTATACTTTGGGTGGTGGGGCAGAAGTGATGATGCATGCAAGCCGAATTGTGAGTTCGGGGTTTGTGGTTACCGGATTAGTTGAGGTAGGAATGGGGCTGCTGCCAGCTGGCGGTGGAACTAAAGAAATGCTTCGAAGGGTAGTTAACCCAGCATTGAAAACTGAAAATGTGGATGCAATGCCATTTGTGCAGCAGGTGTTTATGCAAATAGGCACTGCCAAGATCGCAACGAGTCCGATTGAAGCAAAAGAATTTGGTATGCTTGCGAAAGATGACCGAGTAGTGATGAATGATGACTATTTGCTGATGGATGCTAAGCGTGAAGCGCTCCATTTGGCAGAAAGCGGCTATGTACCACCTTATAAAGAAAAAGTCTATGCGGCGGGCCGGGATGTGTTATCAGCACTTCAGGTTGGGATATATATGTTTAAAGAAGCCGGCAATATTTCTGAGCATGATGGACTGATCGGTGAAAAAGTGGCATATGTATTGACTGGGGGGAATATCAGCCAACCAGCATGGGTTGATGAACAATATATTTTAGATTTAGAAAGAGAGGGATTCCTCTCTCTGTGTGGGGAAGAGAAAACTCAAGAACGGATTTGGCATTTCCTGAATACGGGTAAGCCACTTAGGAATTAAAGGAGTGAAAAATGGGTGATAATCGACGAGAACCTAGATACGATCCTGTAATTGTGGCTGCAAAAAGAACTGCCATTGGACGGGCAAAAAAAGGCGCTTTAGCCAGTGTGCGCCCTGAAGACTTTGGGGCAGAGGTAATCAATGCTGTTTTGGCAGAAATCCCTGAAGTGCAGGCAGGAGATGTGGAAGATGTTTTAATCGGCTGTGCTATGCCAGAAGGGCCACAAGGATTGAATATGGCACGAAGGGTAGTGCTGCGAGCCGGTATGCCGGTTGAAGTGCCAGCAGAAACTGTTAACCGCTTTTGTTCTTCGGGGCTGCAAACCATTGCCCACGCATCACAAGCGATAATGGCTGGGATGGTAGATATTGCTTTAGCCGGGGGGATTGAATCTATGTCGATGGTACCAATGACTGGATTTAAATTGACACCTAACCCCACGCTTGCTGTAAATAATCCTGAAGTGTATATGAATATGGGGTTAACGGCTGAAAAAGTAGCGGAAGAATTTTCGGTGAGCAGAGAGGATCAGGATGAGTTTGCTTATCACAGCCACATGAAAGCTGCCGCGGCTTTGGAAAAAGGGTTATTCCAACCCGAGATAGTTCCGGTTACCGTTGATATGGTTTCTCCTGGTCCGGATGGAAGGTTGCAGCAAAAATCCTTTATCCATAAAGTTGATGAGGGCGTCAGAGCGGACACATCCCTTGAAGTATTAGCCAAACTACGACCTGTTTTCAAAGAGGGAGGAAGCGTTACGGCCGGAAATTCCTCACAAACAAGCGATGGGGCTGCAATGACGATGGTGATGTCAATGGCAAAAGCCGAAGAATTAGGGATTAAACCTCTAGCCCGATTGGTGTCCTATGCAGTTGCGGGAGTGAGACCTGAAATTATGGGTGTTGGCCCGATTGCAGCTGTTCCTAAAGCTTTAAAAAAGGCAGGTCTATCCCTGGATGAGATTGACTTAATTGAGTTAAACGAGGCATTTGCATCTCAATCCTTGGCCGTCATTCGAGAATTGGGATTAAATCAAGAAATCGTGAATGTAAATGGAGGTGCAATTGCTTTGGGGCACCCACTAGGGTGCACGGGGGCAAAGTTGACGACTCAGCTAATTTATGAGATGAAGCGACGGAAGTCGAAGTATGGTATGGTGACCATGTGTATCGGCGGCGGCATGGGGGCCGCTGGAATTTTTGAAAACTTACAATAGGAATAGGAGAAAAATAAATGCCACTCACATTAAAAGAGTTATTCGATCGGATGCCTTCGGCTTTTATTCCCGAAAAAGCGGAGGATATGGATGCAGTGATCCAATTCAAGTTGACCGGAGATGAGGCAAGCGATTGGATCGTAATTATAAAAGATGGCGCTTGTCAGGTAGAAGAAGGTTTACATGATGCACCTACGATGACATTATCCGCAGATTCCGCAGATTACAAAGACATTGTTACCGGCAAAGTTAATCCGATGAATTCGTTTATGCAGGGGAAAGTAAAGCTTCAGGGCAATTTGAACCTGGCAATGAAGTTTGCGGATATTTTTAAGCTAGGATAAAGAAAGACAGATATAAAAATTAAAAGCGCCTGAAACTCAGGCGCTTTTATCTATCTATAGGATTCTAGGGGTGTTAGAAAAGTCCCCAATCAGCTCCAACACCTTCTTCCATGTAGGATAAATCCCAATATTCCATGCCCATTTCAATAGTGGTTTTTACATTCGTGGTTTCTTCAACTTTAGAGCGCGCCATTTCTAATAATGCTGGGGCGTAGGGGCAAAATGGGGTGGTCATGATCATGTTGATAAATGCTTCGTTCTTTTCTTTATCCAAACCCACATTGCGAATTAACCCTAGCTCAATTACGTTTAATCCAATTTCTGGATCAATCACTTCTCGGAGGCCTTCTTCAACTTTAATGGCTAGTTCAGGGTGAGTACTTTCAATTTCCCATATGGCTTGTTTTGCTGGATCTTGTGAAACATTAGGCATATTAATTCTCCGTTATTTTTATGCTGGAAACTTCTTGTTTGGGGGCATTATAGGCACAATACGGGTCACCATTCAATACGCAGTGAGTCTTTTCAATTTCAAGAGCTAATACTTTTTCGATAATCACTTCATCTACCAGACAAATTTCGGGATGTTCTTCCCCGATATGCTTGTAAGGGCAACTGGTTTCTTTGATCAAGTAACCTTTATCGTTAGCAGCAATCTCAATTACAAACCCTTCGTTTTGAAGGAGTTGGGTAATCAAGGCAACGCGTTCATCCATCTCCAGGTTCGATAAATCTATCTGGGTAGTATGGTCATTGACCATATCTGCAGCAATTTCTCTAAATAATTTAGCGACTGTTTTGGGGGGAAGGGTTTCCTTAAGTTGTTCAACGATCCGAATTGACAGACTTAAATAGCGGTGTGGAAATTGTTCCATACCTTTGTTAGTAAGAAAATAAACCCGCCTTGGTCTGCCAACACCGTGAATTTCTTCCTCAGATGAAATTTGCTGACTTTCTTCAAGATTGGCGATATGATGGCGCACCGATATGGGATTTTTCCCCACAGCTTCAGCAAGTTCATTGATTGTACAGCGTTGTTTCTTTAGTAATATTTGTAAGATTTTATCTCTAGTTTTGCTCATAATAGTAGAACATTTGTAAGCTTTGATGTTTCGAGTATACCAGTTGAAAAATTATCTGTCAATAAATATGAATTAATTCTTAAATATTTGACTATAAGGGAGACCTTTGCTATAATGGCTCCTGTTTGTTTAATAAAATAATCACTTAATTATTGCTTATATGAATAGATAAATAAAATCCGGTAGATAAGGAGACATTTTGATGTCAGAATTAGTAATTCGAAATTTGCATGTTGAAATTGATGAAACCGAGATCTTGAAAGGTTTAGATCTTAAAGTGGGTTTAGGTGAAGTACATGCAATTATGGGACCCAATGGTAGCGGTAAATCGACCTTAGCTTACGCTTTGTCGGGACACCCAAGTTATGAAATAACTGAAGGACAGGTGTCTTTGATGGGGAAGAATTTATTAGAGTTGGATGCGGCTGAACGGTCCCAATTAGGGTTATTCCTAGCTTTTCAATACCCGGTAGCCATCCCGGGCGTTTCTTTGGCGAACTTTTTGCGCACAGCAATTAATGCGCGCCGCAAAGCTAAGGATCCCGAAGATAAAGGGATTCCGATCCCGGAGTTTCGCCGATTATTGAAAGAAAAAATGGATTTGCTAAAAATGGATCATTCATTTGCCGGAAGGTATTTGAATGATGGTTTTTCTGGCGGCGAGAAAAAACGAGCTGAGATTTTGCAAATGGCAACCTTAGAACCAAAATTTGCCATTCTCGATGAAACGGACTCCGGGTTAGATATTGATGCGCTTCGGACAGTGTCGGAAGGTGTAAATGCATTACGCGGCCCCGAATTGGGTGTGTTGGTAATTACACACTATCAACGAATTTTAGATTACATCCAACCTGATTTTGTGCATATTATGTTCGAAGGACGTATTGTTGAATCTGGCGGCCCTGAAATGGCTCTTCACTTAGAAGAACAGGGATACGACTGGATTCGAGAGAAATACGGAAAAGTCAAAGCATAAATTATTATTGGTAGATTGATTGGAGGATAATATGGCTTCTTCAGATGTAGAACTGTTAGAAGGTTTAGATGAATATCGTTGGGATTTTAGAGATCCGTCCACACACGTTTTTCAAACCCGTAAAGGTCTTGATGAAGAAGTTGTGCGGCAAATCTCTGCCCAAAAACATGAACCAGAATGGATGTTAGATTTCCGCTTGAAAGCATTAGCGCATTTTGAAAGTCGTCCAATGCCAGAGTGGGGTGCCGATCTTTCGGGGTTAAACCTGGATGAAATTTATTTTTATACCAGGCCGGCTGAAGCAGAAGGAAAAAGCTGGGACGATGTGCCTGAAACGATCAAGGAAACTTTTAATAAATTGGGTATTCCTGAAGCAGAGCAGAAATTCCTTGCAGGTGTTGGCGCTCAATATGAATCTGAGATGGTCTATCACAGCATTCAAAAGCACCTTGAAGAAAAAGGTGTTATTTTCAAGAGCATTGAAAGTGGTTTGAGAGAACACCCCGATTTGTTTAGAGAGTATTTTGGAACTATTATCCCGATTGAGGATAATAAGTTTGCAGCATTAAATAGCGCTGTTTGGTCGGGTGGTTCATTTGTGTATGTGCCCCCGGGAGTAAAAGTGGAAATGCCGATGCAGGCATATTTCCGAGTTAACCAGGCTGATCAGGGTCAGTTTGAACGAACCTTAATCATTTTGGATGAAGGCGCAGAAGCTCATTATGTTGAAGGCTGTACTGCACCCATCTATACCAGCGATTCGTTTCATAGTGGTGTGATTGAGATCGTGGTGAAGAAAAACGCGCGGTTCCGCTACACAACTATTCAGAACTGGTCGAACAATATGTATAACCTGGTTACGCAGCGTTCTATCGTGCATGAAGGTGGGACGATGGAGTGGGTGGACGCTAACCTGGGTTCCAAAATTACGATGAAATACCCGTCTTGTTATTTGATTGGTGAGAGAGCGCATGGAGAGATTCTTTCACTCGCGTTTGCTTCCGAAGGACAACACCAGGACACGGGCGGTAAAGTGATCCATGTTGCGCCGAATACAAGCAGCAAGATTACTTCAAAATCAATCAGTAAAAGTAATGGGCGGGCTTCGTATCGAGGTTTGCTGAAAGTACATGCAGAGGCAGAAAATTCACGTTCTAATGTAGTTTGTGATGCGCTGCTACTGGATGAAAATTCCCGCTCTGATACTTATCCATATATTGAGATTGATGCGCAGGACGTAAATATTGGACATGAGGCATCTGTTTCCAAAGTGGGTGAGGAACAGCTTTTCTATCTGATGAGTAGGGGATTAAGTGAAGAAGAGGCCGCTTCAATGGTTGTCTCCGGCTTTATTGAGCCTTTAGTGAAGGAACTTCCCATGGAATATGCAATTGAAATGAACCGTCTAATTCAACTGCAAATGGAAGGGTCGATTGGCTAAAGGAGTGTAATCAATGGCAAAACAAAAACGAGTTGTAACATCTTCAAGAAAACGAACCAAAACCTCTTCCTTTGGTCAATTTAATTTTTCCAAAGAAATGGTGCCAAGTTGGGCAAATGGGCAACCCCAGCCCGAATTTTTGACTAAATATCGAAACAATGCATGGGATGCATATGAAAAACTGGATATGCCAAATACAAGGGAAGAAGCCTGGCGGCGAACTGATATTCGTAAGTTAGGCACAGACATTTTTAATGTGGCTCCCAATGTAGAGAAACTTCCCCCAGTCCCAGATGATCTGCTTCGCCCTCTTGTAGGGGATATCCACGGTGGTCAAATCACGATTACGCCAGAAAAAACGGAGATATATTTGGATCATAAGTTGGCAGATAAAGGTGTGATTTTTACCGATTTTAAAACTGCTGCACTTCATCACCCGGATGTTATTCAGAAAATTCTGGGAAAGATTGTGAAAACCGAAGAAGATAAGTTTGCTGCTATGGCTGGCGCTTTGTCTGAAAATGGCGTTCTGCTGTATGTTCCGAGAGGCGTACAGGTTGATCTTCCGCTCCATAGCGTTTTTTGGGGACCAGGAGAAAAACAAGCTTTCTTTTCTCATCTCTTTGTGTATCTCGAGGATCAGTCTTCTGCAACCTATGTGCATGAATTTGCCTCCCCTGATGAAAAAGAACAAACAATGCATGCTGGCATTGTTGAAATCTTCGTGGGGAAAAGCTCGCAACTGCGGTTTGTGGAGTTCCAGTCTTGGGGAAACCATGTGTGGAACTTTACACATGAGCGTGCCGTTGTGGAACGAGATGCGAATTTAGATTGGGTGTTTGGTGCGATTGGCACACACTTGACGAAAAATTTCTCTGAGATTGATTTGGTTGGGGATGGGGCAACCGGGCGAATGTCTGGTTTCTATTTTACTGATGGTAATCAGCACTTAGATCACGATACGCAGCAGAATCATAATGCTCCTCATACAACGAGTGATTTGTTATTCAAAGGTGCTTTGCGTGATAACAGCCGCTCGGTGTGGCAGGGAATGATCTATGTCGCTCCTGGCGCACAGAAAACTGATGGATATCAATCCAACCCTAATTTGCTGTTAGATACATCAGCTCGAGCTGATTCTATCCCTGGGCTGGAGATTATGGCTGATGATGTACGCTGCACACATGGCGCTACAGTAGGTAAAATTGACCCGACAGAGGTTTTTTATCTGAACAGCCGAGGTATTCCTGAAGAAACCGCAAAACGATTGATTGTTGAAGGCTTTTTTGATCCGATCATGCAGCGGATACCCTTTGAAGGTGTTCGCGAGCGTTTACAACAAGCAATTGTTGACAAGCTGGCCTAATAATCTTTACAATGGAAAATAGTGAAATATAACCAATAGAGATATTGGATTTTTAGGAGATGTGTGTTGGTAGATTTGAACTTTACTTCAGAACCAGAAAAGAAGAATAACTATCAGGTGGGGGACATTGTAGAGGTAAATTGCGATCATGATAATGAAGAAGGCGATCGCGTTCGAGGTTGGATTGTAGGTGTTGTCGTTCAGGTAGACCCTAAAATTGTCGCAGTACAGTTTGAGGAAAATGTATATTTGACGGATGGTTGGATGGTGCCGGATCATGTATTATGGTATCCACATAATTCCCAAAATATCCGTTTTGAGCGAAAGAAAAAACGCAGAGAACGAAACCGATAATAGCTAGCAGCGAAGGAAAATCATTCAAGTGAAAAGCTTTAAAGAAATTAGGGAAGACTTCCCGGTGCTGAACCAAGAGGTTCATCCCGGGAAGTATCTGGTGTATTTGGATTCAGCCGCTACAAGCCAAAAGCCGGTGCAAGTGATTGAAGCGATGAATCAGTATTATCGTGCTGATAATGCTAATATTCATCGAGGGATTCATGTGTTGGCCGAAAAAGCTACCCAGCAATATGAGGAGGCAAGAGTAAAAGTTGCCCAATTTATTAATGCTGGCACGCCGAGCGAAATTATCTATACACGGAATACTACCGAGTCAGTTAATCTGGTTGCACATTCATGGGGAAGGAAGTTCTTGCAGCCTGGGGATGTGGTTATTTTAACTGAAATGGAACATCACTCTAATTTGGTTCCCTGGCAAATTTTGGCGGAGGAGAAGGGAATACAATTAGAATTCATTCCAGTGACAGATGACGGGCTTTTAGATCTTGATGCATTTAAAACGCTGCTTGAGTTATCTCCAAAGCTGGTAGCTTTTACTCATATGTCTAATGTGTTGGGTACGATCAATCCGGCAAAGGAAATGATCAGCCTTGCTCATCAGGCTGGGGCTATTGTGTTGGTAGATGGCGCACAATCTGTCCCGCATTTTGCGGTGGATATGCAGGATTTAGATGCGGATTTTTATGCTTTCTCAAGCCATAAAATGTGCGGTCCAACTGGGATTGGCATTTTGTATGGTAAAAAAGAATTTCTTGAAGCTATGCCCCCATTTTTAGGCGGTGGAGATATGATCAAACGGGTGCAGCTGCGTTCGTTTGTTCCGAATAGCCTTCCCCATAAATTTGAAGCAGGAACGCCGGCAATTGCTGAAGCAGTTGGTTTAGGGGCGGCAGTGGATTATCTTACATCAATCGGGATGGATGCTGTTGCTGAACATGAAAAACAACTAACTGCATATGCGTTAGAAAGATTAGAGGAAGTCCCTGGGGTATGGGTGTTTGGCCCAGAAGCAGACAAAAAAGGTGGCGTGGCTTCTTTTACATTTGAAGGCGTTCATCCGCATGATGTTGCTCAGGTGGTAGATCGAGAAGGGATTGCTGTAAGGGCAGGGCATCATTGTGCGATGCCCTTACATGAGAAATTTGATATTACTGCAACTGCGCGAGCGAGCTTTTATTTATATAATTCCACAGATGACGTTGATCAGCTTGTGGAGGCTTTATATAAAGTGAAAGAAATTTTTGGATAGTAAAGAATATTGGATGAAATATGGAAGATTTATATCGAGAAATTATTATTGATAGATATAAAAACCCTCATTATCGCGGTGAGTTAGACCCACATGATATTAGTTATGAAGATGATAACCCTTTGTGTGGTGATCATATACGTATTGAATTGAGAGTCAATGATGAAGGTGTGGTTACAGAGGCAGCATTCGATGGGAAAGGTTGCTCAATTTCTCAGGCATCGGCAGACTTACTTGTTGAATCGGTTATTGGTAAGCCTGTGGATGACTTGAAGCAATTAAATAAAGATGATGTCCTGGACTTGTTGGGGATAGAATTAGGCCCAGTGCGGTTAAAATGTGCATTGTTGTCTTTGAAAGTTCTAAAGGCTGGCGTATATGGCCTCGGTGAAGGCGAAGCTGGGGATGAGTTAGTTGAGTAATGAGGTGAGAAGTGACAGTAAATTATACGGAGTTAGAAGCAGATAAGCTGGAATTTGTTCAGGTAGCAGAAGAAAATGAATTGCCTAACGGGGAACGCCTTTTTGTTGAGATAGATGAGTTTGAGATCGTGGTTTTTAATATTGCGGGGAAATTTTTTGCAATTGCCGATGTATGTTCACATGATAATGGTCCAGTTGGAGATGGCGAATTTGAAAGCGAATTTGAGATCGCCTGTCCCCGGCACGGCGCAAGATTTGATGTGAGAAATGGCAAGGCGATTACCTATCCAGCGGTTGTAGATATTCCTGCTTTTCCTGTTCGAGTTGTTGACGGGAATATTGAGGTTGGCATTCCTATTTACGAATAAATTAAACTGACATATAAATTTGGGGATCAGAGATAGACATAGATTGGAGATATAAATGAATAGTCAAAGTGAAATGCAGGGTCGCGCGATCAATGCAATTCGATTTTTATCCGCGGATGGGGTTGAGAAAGCAAATTCCGGACATCCAGGGTTACCAATGGGCGCTGCCGCGATGGCGTATACCGTATGGGCTAATCATTTGAGACATAATCCCCAAAATCCTAATTGGATCAATCGGGATCGTTTCGTGTTGTCTGGTGGCCATGGCTCAATGCTTTTGTATTCATTATTGTATTTGTTTGGGTACGATATTTCGTTAGATGATTTAAAAGATTTCCGACAATGGGGAAGTATTACGCCTGGACACCCTGAATATGGCGTTACCCCAGGTGTGGAAACCACAACCGGTCCACTTGGGCAAGGCTTTGCCAATGGGGTTGGTATGGCGATTGCTCAGGCTCATTTGGCGGCAAGATTTAATAAAGAGAATTACAAGCTGTTTGATCACTATATTTATGCTATCGTGACGGATGGCGATTTGATGGAGGGGGTCGCTTCTGAGGCGGCTTCTTTAGCCGGCCACTTGCAGTTGGGTAAATTGATTTATTTGTATGATGACAATCACATTTCTATTGATGGCAGCACGGATATTGCCTTTACCGAAGATCGGGGAATGCGATTCGAGTCTTATGGATGGCATGTGTCTCATGTTGATGAGGGAAATGATGTGATTGCCATTGATACGGCTATCCGAGCTGCACAAGAAGACCCACGACCTTCGATCATTATGGTAAAAACTAAAATTGGATTTGGCTTGCCAACGAGAGCGGGGACAGAAAAAGCCCATGGTGAACCGCCAGGAGAAGAGGAATTACGAGGCGCAAAGGAAGGCCTGGGATGGCCAACAAGCCCTGATTTCTTTGTTCCTTCAGATGTGCTTGATTATTATCGATTGTTGGGGGAGGACGGCGCAAATCTTGAAAATGATTGGAATGAATTGTTTGCTGCTTATAAATCTGAGTATCCAGCATTAGCACAAGATTTAGAACGGACCATGGTAGGAAACTTGCCCGACACCTGGGATGCAGAAATTAACGAATTTCCTGCTGATGAAAAAGGTCTTGCTACAAGAGTGGCGTCTGGGAAAGTGCTCAATGCAATTGCACCTAACTTACTTGATTTAATAGGTGGTTCTGCTGATTTGACCCCATCTACAAAAACATGGATAAATGGCAGCAAGGCATTTCAGGCAGAAACGCCAGAAGGGCGGAACTTACATTTTGGAGTTCGCGAGCATGGTATGGGGGGCATTGTAAACGGTATGGCTTTATATCCAGGTGTGATTCCTTTTGGGGCTACATTTTTGATGTTTTCTGATTATATGCGGGGAGCCCTTCGGTTATCTGCCCTTTCGCATTTGCAGAGCATATGGGTATTCACACATGACAGTATTGGGTTAGGGGAAGATGGCCCGACACATCAACCTGTAGAACATTTAGCTTCTTTGC
This sequence comes from Anaerolineales bacterium, assembly GCA_963675375.2. Taxonomy (GTDB): domain Bacteria; phylum Chloroflexota; class Anaerolineae; order Anaerolineales; family UBA11579; genus UBA11579. Next base: position 2,770,541 of record OY776212.2, read on the forward strand.
GGGCAATGCCCAATATGAATGTTATTCGGCCTGGAGATGCTAATGAAACTGCTGAAGCCTGGAAAGCTGCAATCTTACGGAAAAACGGGCCGACGTCTTTGATTCTGTCAAGGCAGGCAATGCCTACGTTAGATCGGACTGAATTTGCACCTGCTTCTGGATTACAGAATGGTGCTTATGTACTTGCTGATTTGGGAGAAGGGGAACCTGCAATCATCTTGATGGCAACAGGTTCAGAAGTCGGTTTGATTGTTGAAGCCGGCAAGAAATTGGCTGAAGAGAATATCTCGGTTCGTTTGGTGTCTTTCCCATGCTGGGAGTTATTTGAAGCGCAAGATCAAGCGTATCGGGATTCGGTTTTACTGCCTTCTGTAAAAGCTCGAGTAGCAGTTGAAGCTGGCGTATCCTTAGGTTGGGAACGATGGGTGGGAGACAACGGTAAAATTATTGCAGTAGACAGATTTGGCGCATCCGCACCTTATAAAATGATTTATCAGGAATACGGATTGACCACTGATAATATAATCGAGCAAGCAAAGTCCTTGATATAACTATGGAAGAGGCTGTATCGGGTAAGGTTTTTTCTGGCGATAACCTGGATTTGCTTCGCCAGCTTCCAGATGAAAGTGTGGATTTGATTTATATCGATCCACCTTTCAATACTGGGAAGCAGCAAGCACGCACTCAAATTAAAGTGCAGCGAAGTGAAAATGGCGATAGGATAGGGTTTAAGGGGCAAAGTTACCTATCTGAAGCTATTGGAACGATGGCATTTAAAGATCAATTTGATGATTTTTTGGCATTCCTATATCCACGTTTAGTGGAAGGGTATCGAGTGCTTTCTGCAACCGGTACTTTTTATTTCCATATCGATTACCGAGAAGTCCATTATTGTAAGGTGATGCTCGATCAGATTTTTGGGCGAGATAAATTCTTAAATGAGATCATTTGGGCTTATGATTATGGAGGTAGGTCTACTAAACGATGGCCTGCTAAGCATGATAATATCTTGATGTATGTGAAAGATGAAAAGAAATATACTTTCAATAATCAAGATATTGACAGAATCCCTTACATGGCTCCCGGATTGGTAGGGAAAGAAAAAGCGGCAAAGGGAAAATTACCCACGGATACTTGGTGGCATACAATTGTTAGCCCAACCGGCAAAGAAAAAACTGGATACCCCACCCAGAAGCCATTGGGTATTTTGAAAAGGATCATTAGAGCCTCTTCAAATCCTGGTGATATGATATTGGATTTTTTTGCTGGAAGTGGTACAACAGGGGTGGCTGCATTGGATCTCGGCAGAAGCTTTATCCTTGTAGATTCAAATCCAGAAGCTATTGACGTGATGCGTGAACGTTTTGCGGATAAAAATGTAATTTTTGATGTATTAAGTTAGGAGAAATTTTGATGAACAATTCTTCACGAGTGTATGAATTAGGGCAGTCTTTGTGGTATGACAATATTGAGAGAAAATTATTAGATAATGGCGAATTAAAAAATTTAGTTGATACTGGGATTATTTATGGGGTAACTTCTAATCCTAGCATCTTCAATAATGCAATTTCAAAATCGAATGATTATGATTCTGAATTGGTTGCATTGGCTGGGGATGGGAAATCGGCTTACGATATTTTTGTTGCTTTGGCTGTTTCTGATATCCAAAGAGCTGCCGACTTATTTGCTTCGCTGTATGGGCGCACTGGTGGGGGTGATGGGTTTGTGAGTTTGGAAGTTAATCCGGATTTGGCTCATGATACAGCTGCTACTGTTGAAGAAGCAAAAAGGTTATGGAATCTGGTTGATCGACCTAATCTGATGATTAAAATCCCGGCTACTTTGGAAGGAATTCCGGCAATTGAAGAGACAATTGCGGCAGGGATAAATGTAAATGTTACTTTGATCTTTTCTATCGAGCGCTATAAGAAAGTAATGGATGCGTACATTTCTGGTTTGGAAAAAAGACTGGCTTTGGGTGAAGAGATTCATGGAATTTCTTCGGTAGCCTCTTTCTTTGTGTCTAGAATGGATTCAAAAGTTGATGGTTATGTTGAAGATAAAGTAAATAATGGCGAACTTTCCAGCGATAGAGCTGCCAGTGTGTTAGGGAAAACGGCAATAGCAAATGCTAAGTTGGCGTATCAGGAGTATTTGAAAGTATTTGAAAGTGACCGATTTAGAGCTTTATTACCCAAAGGGGCAAATGCACAACGCCCACTGTGGGCTTCTACCAGCACCAAAAACCCATCCTATCCAGACACTTTATATGTTGACCATTTAATTGGCCCAAATACGGTAAATACGCTGCCTCCTAAAACATTAATTTCATTCAATGATCACGGAACTGTTGAGTACAGCATTGAGGCTGATATCTCTGGTCAAGAAGCTACATTGGCTGCGTTGGCTGAAACTGGCATATCTCTTACTAAAGTAACCGATGAGCTCGAGGATGAAGGGGTGGCTTCTTTCAGTAAAGCTTTCCACAATTTATTGGATTCCATTGAAGAAAAAGCGGCAAAAGCTTAGTTTTACAAAGGATGGAGATTGGATATTGAATTTAATGCTCAGCCAAGTTTAATACCCCTTACTCTTGAACTTGAAAAGGCTCAGTTAGAGCTATTTCCTCAAATTTGGCAGTATGTGGAGAAGTTAAGCGCTCCGAATATTCGCGAGAGAAGAAAAGGATTTAGGCATATTGAGGAAACTAATGCAACGAGGGTTTCCCCCCTCGTTGCATATCTATTGACTACTCGCCTTGACGAGCCGGATCTTAATTTACGGATAAGAATTATAAAGGCTGTATCCAGGATTTTAAAACCAGATAGTAATGGTGTTTTTGCTGATGAGCTGGTTCGATCCCAGGTTTTTTCTTCTCTATCGTCTATGGGTAAGTCTGTTCTTTTATCTTTGCTGGAAACCGGGGTGGCTTATCCAAAGTTGTTGCCTGAAATAAATTCTCTGATGAATTTATCCCCCATGTCTGGAGACTTACTCACTAAAATCAGTGTCGACAGAAAAGAAAATACTGAATTGAGAAAGGTATGTATTTCTTTAATTGGCAGTATGGGATATATTGGTGCCTTAGCTGCATTAGAAAGATTAAACGACAGAATTTTGTCAAGGGTGCATGGTCAAAAAAGAATGTCGTTTGCTCCAACCTATAGTGAGAACGAATTAGACTTGTTAGCAGAGCTAAAAAACACTTTAAAAATATTACATGCCTTATAAAGGTGTGATGGAGAACTATTAATGACATTTCCCCAATCAGAAAAGCCGTCTGAACGAATAGGATTTGTGATTTTTGGCGTCACCGGTGATCTTACCAAAAGAAAATTGATCCCGGCATTATATCAATTAGCAGTGGCCGATCAATTACCTGATGAATTGGTCATTATTGGGTTTGCGCGTCGATCCTGGGATGACGAACAAATGCGGAATGAATTGAAAAAAGGGGTTGAGAAATTCTCCCGCACAAACCCAATAGAAAATGAGGTTTTGGATCGATTATTGGGATGTATGCATTATGTGCAATCTAATTTTGATGATCCTGACGGGTATCATCGTTTGTGTGAAAAAATTGATGAATTAGAAATTACTAACCGAATCTATTATTTATCTAGCCCGCCATCCTGGTATGAAACGATCATTGATGGTATTGGGAAAGAAGGCTTGGAACATTGTGGTGAAGGATGGGTGAGGATTGTTGTTGAAAAACCCTACGGACATGATTTAGACTCGGCAATGGCTTTGGATAAGGTGATCCATGAGGTCTTTGATGAAAACCAGATATATAGAATTGATCATTATTTGGGTAAAGAAACAGTTCAGAATATTCTAGTATTTCGGTTTGCGAATGGCATTTTCGAACCGCTGTGGAATCGACATTATATTGACCATGTACAGATCAGTGTGGCTGAAACGGTTGGTGTTGGATCTAGGGCGGGGTATTACGACACAGCTGGTGTGATCAGAGATATGTTCCAGAGCCATATCATGCAGTTGTTGGCATTAACTGCGATGGAAGCACCCATTAACTTTAATGAAGGTCCGGTGCGCGATGAAAAAGTAAAAGTACTGCAAGCAGTTAGGCCTTTGAAGGGAAAACGAGCGTTAGAGGATACTTATCGGGCACAATACGTGGCTGGAACGATTGGCAGTAAACGGGTATTAGGCTATAAGGATGAACCAAATGTGCCTGACGATTCGATTACTGAAACTTTGCTAGGTGCCAGGTTGGAGATAGATAGTTGGCGTTGGGCAGGTGTCCCATTTTATATCCGGTCTGGCAAACGCTTGCCTCGGAGAGTGACCGAAATTGCGATAAGGTTCAAACAAGTTCCATTGCCTTTGTTTGGCTGGAAAAACATGGCGGGTGAAGCACCAAATTCGTTGGTTCTGAATATTCAACCTGAAGAAGGAATCACTTTGTCAATTGGTGCGAAAAAACCTGGGCCGATCAACCAAATTGAACCCGTTGAATTGGACTTTTCTTATGCAGAGTCATTCGGGGCAAATCCCCCAGAGGCTTATGAACGGTTGTTGTTGGATGTTATGAATGGTGATGCTACCTTATTTACACGATCAGATGAAGTGGATGTTGCCTGGCATATCACGACGGATATTTTGGATGCCTGGAAAAACGCTCCTCAAAAAAATCTGCCAGTGTACGAATCTGGAACTTGGGGTCCCGCTGAGATGGATGATTTCATTGGGCAGAGTGGTCGACAATGGCGGAAATTATAGTATTTTCTATTTGTTTTGAAACTTGATAAAATTAAGCAATGAATAAAGATGGTGGCAGGCGTGTATATTCTTTACGCGTGTATGTTTTTAGCGCGTTAGCCTTTTTGGTGGTGTTTTTCTTGCCGCGTGTATTTCAATTAGATCAGTTCATGGCTACGGATGAGGGGGTTTGGCTTTTTAGATCGGCAAACTTTTATTATGCTTTAGGGCAACGAGATTTTGAAAAAACGATGCTCACTTCTCACCCGGGGGTAGTGCCAATGTGGGTGGGGACAGCTGCGCTGTTGGTTGATTTTCCAGAGTATCGTGGTTTAGGGCAAGGGTATTTTAAGGATTATTTATCTTTTGAGGCATTTATTGAAGCGCAAGGATATTCCCCCCTTGATTTTTTAGTGACATCACGGATGCTAATGTTAATATTGGTTGCTGCGGTGCTCCTGGTTTGTTTTTTATTATCTATCCGATTATTTGGTTTTCTATCAGCGGCTATAGGTTATTTTTTGGTTTTGTTTGACCCCTTGTTTTTGGGTATGTCACGTACATTCCATTTGGATGTTCCTATGGCTGTGTTTTCATTGCTAGCGCTTTTATTATATATTCTTTATAAGGAAGCGAATAAAAAGCAGTATTGGCTTGTAGTATTCTCCGGGATTTCGGTAGGATTTGCAATTTTGTCAAAGTTAACCGGTGGAATCCTTGTTTTTTCAATCATAATAATAGAGATTATTTGGTTAATCAAAGAGTTGCGCATAGCCAATAATCAAAATACAATCAATAAAGCTATTTACAATTTAATGATTTTCGGATTAACAATAGGCATTATCCTTATAATCTTTTTTCCTGCAATGTGGCATTCACCAATAAACACTGCTGTTAAGTTGAGTTCATATGGGGCAGGGACAGCAACAGGCACTGAAGATACCGGTTCCCAATTTGTAGCTTCAAACAGTTGGTTTTTTTATAATCCTCTATATCATTCTTATTGGAATTACATCAATAGCTTCTTGTGGAGAACTACACCCATTATTTTGATGGGTATTGCTATTGGTGTTGGAATGTGGCTCTATAAGAAACGTCAGAAAATTACTTGGAAGTTTATTGGATTAATGACATTTGTGGCTGTTTATACGATCATCATGTCAGTTGCGGTGAAACAATCACAAAAATATTTTATCCCAGTGCATATAATTCTAGATTTAATGGCTGGGTTGGGATTTGGAGCGCTGATTAAATGGTTGTTAGAAAAACAACTTAACTCAAGAGTAAAGCAATTATTGCTTGTTGGAATTGGGGTAATTGTAACTGTCCAGCTTGGACTTGTAATGCCTACTTTTCCTTACTATTTTACATACTATAATCCTCTCCTGGGAGGCGGGGAAAAGGCGGGGGAAACAATTTTTGTGGGCACGGGAGAAGGACTAGACCAAGTAGGAGCCTATTTAAACGAAAAGGAGCACCCTGAGGCTTTATCTGTTTTATCCTGGTATGGGATAGGATGTCTCTCTTATTACTTTGATGGAGAGGTAAATATTATTAATCATGACAACCATTGGTCTGATAGTGAAAGAGCTTTATTATCAGAGTCAGATTATTTGGTTACATATACGAATGAATGGTTTCGAAATAACCCTGAAAAGTTATTGTCTACTTTAGAGGAAATTGAGCCGGAATATTCTGTTTGGATCAATCACATTGAATATGCGAGAGTGTATGATGTCGTTACATTGCCATCCGTTTTGTTTAACGGTAATTATGGAGAATAATTGTTAATCAAGGTAATGGCTGATTACAATTTGTGCAAATTTCGTCTTTGGGAGCAGCGACAAAACCGCAAGTAGGACAAGTTCGTGGTTGTACATCGCCGAGAGGTGCTCCACAGGCGATACATCTGGGTTCATCTACGGGATTGGCTGTATCACAATATTCGCAAACCATTCTTTTCAATCTCTTAGAAAGTTCTTGAGAAGCCCCCATGGTGGCTGCTACTTCATCAATTACGTCCCAGACTCTATCGTCTAGATTTAGATTTTGAATATCCTGAGCTATGTCATCTAAACGGTTGATTATGTTTAATGGACTTCGGCGTAATGAAAGGGCAGAAATTCCCAAGCTTGCTGCGATTCCTAACCAGTCTTGTTTTCCAATTTTTACGGCAACACCATCATCGAGTTGTTGTAAGACAACACCAAGAGCCGTTTGTCCACCGGATTTTCTATATTGGCGTGTACCAATCTGAACAATTATTTGTTGGCCGCTTCTCACTGCCCGGGCAGACAAATCCCCTTGTGTAAAACGCGTAGATAAGGCTTTCGCCAAATTTTCAGCTGTAATATTTCCGTGGTATATTCTTGTTTCCATTGTAGATAGATTATAATCGATTGCAGTATTGTTTTGGGAGCACAGATGAAAAAATTGATAGCAAAAACTATGATGTTTTCAATCCTAATTTCTTTAGGTTTGATGTTTGTATTTTGGACTCCAATTCCGGCAAGGGCACAATTACAACAACCTACGGTATCTATTCCAACGGTCACAGGGACACCGGAGGGACCAACGATACGTGTAAATGCAGATAATGATCAAATCAATGTCCGTACGGGACCAAATACAGATTATGATGCCATTGGCGTAATGATCGCTGGGGAAAAGGCTCCTGCTCTTGGTAGAAGTGTTGGGGGGGATTGGATAAAAATTGTATATCCTGGAGTAGAAGGAGGTGTGGGCTGGGTTTATTCTCCGCTGGTAACCTTACTGGATGGATCGGAATTGGAAATCCTGGAACCGCCTCCAACGCCAACCCCTAGAATTACACCTACGATTGATCCTACTTTGGCCTCACAATTCATTGTTGAGGTTCCTGCAACGCGGTTGCCGACGTTCACCGCTCCGCAACCCTTGAATATTCCGACGTATGAGCCTCCTGCTGCAGACCAGTTGAATTTTGGTGTGCCGATGGGCTTGGTGATCGTGGCGTTAGGAATTGTTGGGATTTTAGGCGCGTTTTTCTCGTTTTTACGTGGAAATTGAAATATTCTCTAAATCTAAAAACACGCTCGTAATTTTACGAGCGTGTTTTTATAACAATTGGAAATTTCTAGCAACCGCAGCTGCATCCCCCAGAGTCTCCTCCGCAACCGCCTGCATCCCCGCCACAACCACAACTTGAAACGCTATTCGGATTATCAATTTTGAAGCCAGTTCCGGCTTCGTTGTCTTGATAATCAATGGTTGCGCCAGATAGATACTGTAGAGAAATATCGTCGATGAGCAGTTTTACGCCATGCTGTTCGCTAATTGTGTCGTTTGGCTGTGTATTATCATCTAAAGCCATACCGTATTGATAGCCTCCACAACCTCCACCGGAGACAAAAACACGAAGGCCGTACCCTTCCAGTTTTTTATCGATAATTAGATCTTGAACAGCATGAGCTGCTGCCGGAGTAAGATTGAGTAAAGCGGTGTTTGTTTCTTGGGTAACCATTATGCACCTCGCTGCAAGGGTAATTGTTAAGTAATTAGGTGGATTTTATCAAATATGCTATCTTCCGTCAAACATATACAAGAAGAAATTTAGAAATCTCCCGATAAAGATAGCTTGTTTTCTATAACTAAATTTTTCACTTGTTCAATTTCAGGCCCCCACCAGGCATCGCCTGGTTTATAGGGTATATGATCTCGGATGATTGAATAGGCACTGCGAACGCCTCTTCCAGGTTTGTACTGGTTGTTCTCTTTGAAGCGTAAGTCAAGTGCGCGTGCAGCACAATATAATTCAATAGCCAAGACATGGGCACAGTTGAGTGCTGCCTGGTATGCGTGTCTGGCTGCAGTTAAAGAATTGGCGTTATGGTCTTCTTTTCCTCCCGAAGTAGGTAAGGAATGAACCGAGTCCGGATTACTTAAATGCTGGTTTTCCATTACGAGTGATGCTGCTGTGTACTGAGGCATCATGACCCCAGAATTTAATCCAGCTGCTTCATGGGAATCAACCAGCATAGGAGGGAGGCCAGCATTCATATTGTTGTCTGTAAGTTGAAAAGTGCGTCGTTCAGAAATTGCCGATAATTCTGACAGTGCAATTTTCATATAATCCATGGACATACCAATAATTTCTCCATGGAAATTTCCCCCAGAGATCGCTTCATAGGGTCCAAATATTAGGGGGTTATCGGTGACGGCATTTATTTCATTGGTCACAATTTTCTCAACAAAGGAAAGTGTGTCTCTAACAGGGCCGTGGACTTGGGGGGCACAGCGAAGCGAATATGCATCTTGTACTCTTCCGGCGGCATTTAACATGGTGCTATTTTGGGTCAGATTTCGTATTCTTTCTGCAACAAACATTTGTCCTTCTTGATTACGAATTCGATGAATTCTTGCGTCAAATGCTGCAGATGTGCCCAACAATGCTTCCATGCTCATCGCCAAAGCAACTTCTGCTGTGTTGCATAAAATACCGGTTAGATTAGCGATAACAGCGGCTAATGCTGCGGAGAATGTCGCTCCATTTGTAATTGCAAGGCCTTCTTTCGCACCTAATACCACTCTTTGGTGTCCAGATAGTTCCATTGCACGTTTGCCGGTAAATTTTTCTCCTTGATACCAGGCATAGCCTGAAGAAGCCTCATCATCCTCAGAATCAGTAGTAAGAACCAATGCTAGATGGGAAAGAGGAGCTAAATCTCCTGATGAACCAAGAGACCCTTGAGAAGGAATTGAGGGTATGACATTGTTATTCAGCATTGAAATTAGAGTTTCTATTACTTTTAAACGGATGCCAGAATAACCGCTTGCCAGTGTGTTCGCCCGGATCAGCATAGCTGCTTTGACGATATTGGCACTAAATTCTTCACCTGTACCGACTGCATGACTTAGAATTAGATTTCTATTTAGAATATTGATTTCTTGATATGAAATTTGACGTTCTGAGAAAATACCAAATCCTGTATTGATGCCATATACTGCTTTATCACCCGTGCTGATTTCTTTCACCCAGGATTGGGATTGAAGAATTTGTTTTTTAGCTAGTTCTGAAAGTTTCACATCAGAATTATTTGTAGAGACATTAATAACATCTTGGATCGAAAGGCTTTTTCCATCAATTATTATCGACATATATGTTGTTTCCCTACTTCCTAAAAAAGTATATGGCCTACCAAAAGAGCAGCAATTGTCACTGTGAGATTGTCGATTTTTTGCAACTGCAAAGATTCTACAGTTGTGGATATGAAAGAGATAATTGTAATTGGTAATAAGTAAGCGTTTAGCGGTGGATCAAATACTTGGAAGGCAATAAACAATAAACTCATAAGGGTTGAAAAAAGCCAACTGCTAAAGAACATTCCAATCATCCCTGCCCAACTTTTTTGCGGAGACCAAGGCAATTTGGTAGATTTGAGATGTCTTCCAACAATATCTGCAAAGCCGTCACCACCAGCAAGGCACATCAACGCTATTATTCCGATGGGGTTGTCATACCAGTAAATAATGGTGATAAGAACAAAAACTAATCCATAAATTAAAGGCCCATATAAAATTTCTTTCCGATCACCTGAGCGGGATAACGCCTTTACTGTTGCTTCATCCTTTATTATGCCAATACCTACCAGAAAGAATTGCATTGTAATTACGAGAGGGATAATCGCTGCAAAGTATCTGGAATTTGAAGTGTGTGGAAATAATAACCAACAAGCCACATAAATTGGGCCTGTACCGATATGAACGATTTTGCGACTTAGTTTACTGGTTATCCATCCTTTCGCAGCGAAGAAATCATTGAGGCGGATCCAAAAGATGGCAAGGATTAGTGTAATGATGAATGCAACAAAGTTATTGGTTAGCATGTATGTAATCAGTCTTTACCACTTTATTCCTGGAGCAGTGTCTATATTTGCTTTTTTATCAAGAATTTTGTACATGGTAACATCGTTGAATTTTTCTCCCAGGATATCATCATGGATAGCCCAAGAGCGGTAGAAGATACTGTTTTTTGCTTGTTCTTTTCTAAATGGGGAGGATGAGGTTGAAAGATTTTCCACTATGGGGGAGCTTTCTGCAGTAAAAAGCCTATTGATTTCTTGCATTTTTCTTCGCCCCTTTTGATAGGAAAATCCGTATCGTTCGAAAATTATGGCGTTGTGATAATAAAGGGGTTCAATAAAATACATGGAATGGCCTAATTGTTTGACAAAAGTATTAAATGCTTGGACTGCTTCCGATAAAATACTTAAACCTTTACGGATTTGGCCGGGAAGCAAACCGGCTTCCATTGCATTTATTTCCGCATCAAGATTTCGATATTTTGTGCCAAACTCTGTTTTTGTGCCATTGGGTAATACATCCACATCAAAACGTTTGGCATTAGGGTCATTCATGATGTACAACAAAACATGGATTTGGGCGTTTAGGGTATCAACCAGATGGGCATAGATGATTGGGTCTGGGAAGTTGTGTTTGTGAAACAAAGATAATTCTAAACCCTGGCTTCCGGGTTTTCCTCTAATTGAGAGCAAATCATTCCCTTGTCCGTCTTTTAGCGTTTTAGAAAGTGAGAATTTTTGGTAAATCGGTTCAGGGATTAATGGAAGAAAAATATTTCTTTTTTCTTCCTCAGACATTTGATTGATCCCTGAAATTGAATATTCGTGCATGATTTACCGATTACGTAATGCTCTTTCTATATCCCTTTGGGCATCTTTTCTTGCAATGGCTTGACGCTTGTCGTAGTTTTTCTTCCCTTTGGCAATGGCAATTTCTACCTTTGCTTTTCCACTTTTTAAATATACTTGCAAAGGAATGATGGTATTCCCTTTTTGTTTGACGGTATCCCAAAGTTTATAGATTTCTTTTTTGTGCAGCAATAGTTTGCGTTCTCGTTTGGGATCGTGATTCTCTCGACTTGCAGGATCATAAGGGGAGATGTGTGAATTTATTAGCCAAGCTTCTTCACCATCTACTTTGATATAAGCTTCTTTTATACTAATTTGACCCGCTCGAATAGATTTAATTTCACTTCCAACCAATGAAACACCGGCTTCAAATGTTTCAATGATGAAATAATCATGGTGTGCTTTTCTATTGCGAGCGATTACTTTAACATTTTCCATGGGTATGATTCTAGCATACTTATATAAATTTATCAGGGAATAGATGGAGGTTGGAAGGAGAATAATCTTTGGTGGATGGAATGATTAGTTGGCTCGTATTTTTGGTTATCCGCCTTGGAATATTGTGATACGATTTATTCATAATGAACTCAAGAGTATTTCAATTAATATTTAGTTTGATTTTATTATTTATATTTGGCGTTATGACTTCCTCTGTGTATGCAAGCGCTCAAAATCAAGAAACTTGTGTATCTGTTTCATATTGGGAATCTCAAAGGTTGGATTCTTTTGAGTTTTTATATAGTGCTGAAAACATTAATATTGCCCAAGAAATTATTCGTGATTTTGGTGAACAGTTTGAAAGGGATTACGATAATTATTCTCAATTGTTCAGTGCTGAATTGGAAACCCCAATTACTATCAGGCTTTATCCTTCTTTGGAATCATATGACTGTTTGAATGTGGCTGCTCCAGCAATCACTGAAAGAGATTTTCATTCTCATGTTGGTTCACGAGAGATCGCTTTGATTGCAAATGCGATTAACCAAAATGGGAATTGGGAGTCTCTGATAGTTAATTCGTTTCGTCACGAATTGGCAATCTTGTTTGCCGATAAGGTAAGCGGTGGTTATGCTCCTCCTGGATTTTTAATAGGAATAGGGGGGTATTTTGAAAATCCCTCTAATTCGTTTGAGGGGTGGTGGCGGGAGGCTGGAGAAATATCAGCTCCTGATAGAAGTTTACAAAGATTGTGGGAGGAAGAGGTACCTGCATCTTCAAAAATCAATTTACTACAAAGTACAAGTTCGGTCTCATTTTTAATTGATATCTATGGTTGGGAAAGATTGTTGTCATTTATAAGTACATTAGAATCCAACCATGGATATCGTCAATCATTGGAACAAATTTACGCTGGGAATCTTCAAGATATTCAAAGAGAATGGCAAGAATATTTTCCTCTCTATATATCTGAACGGTGGCAATTCAACATTCAATATTTTTATGATCTAGAACGATATGAATTACTAATAGAAGCCGGCGCGTATGAAGATAGTGTTGAGGGGTTATTAGAAGCACAGAGGATTATAGGAATTTTTAGCCCCGATCAATTATCCTCTGTGAATGAGTTGTTATCTAAGGCGCAAAAAGGTGTGAAAGCAAGCGATCTAGCACTGAAATCACGACAGGCTATTTTAGATGGTGAATATTTAGAAGGATATGATAATGCAGATCAAGCATTGCAGTTTTACAATGAGTTAGGAGATAATCGTAGGATATCTGAGGTTGAAAGTTACCAAAATATTTCGCTTGAAGTCCTAACTTTGAGAGAAGAGATTGCAGGTTTATCTGATAGGAGTGCTCTATTTGACCCGGTGAAGACTCAACGACTTGCGACTATTGGCCAAAGATTGAGCGAATTGGGAGACAAAGAAGGTGTAAGACAAGTTCAGGTAGCGTTAATCATTGGTAATTCTGGACAGAAAAAAGTAGTTAGTGGATTAACAATTGTCGGTATTATTATTTCTTCAGTAATCCTCTGGATAAGATTTAGAAGATTGCAAACTGTAAAATCACATCAGGAAAGCCTATTTTGATTAAAAAACAATTCATTGATGAATTGAATAAAACTTTTATCATTGTTTATACTCAACATGCTCTAAAGATGGTTTTAAGAGCGTGTTGGTTGAGTGGTGCTGTATATCTTTTATTTTGGGGGATTGATCACTTTTTTGGGTGGTTCACAAATTCCGTTACTTGGGTATTGGTTGCGTTAGGGTTAGGGATTGTAATTTTACTGCTATTGCTGCAGCGAAGAAAAATTGATTCAAAATTTGTCTGGAAACTAGATAGGAAATTTGGTGTCCATGAACAAATTTATACTGCTTATGAAGATTTCAATACAAAAGAAGGTCAATCCGATGATGACATATCAATAGAGTTATATAGAGATGCTACAAACAAATTGCCGGAGATCAGGAAACTAATCATCGATGCTGGATGGGGTTTACGAGGGGATATTGAAGCAACGATCATTGTATTAATTTTGTTGTTCATTGTGTATGTAAATAGTGTTGGTGCGATAGATAGGCTTTCGGGAAACCCTGAAATCAATGTTTTGCCTACGTTGGGATCTGACCCTCGGTCAGAAGAAGTGTTGCCCTATTTGGGAAATCAGGAGAGCGCTTCAAGTAGCCCTGATTTATTCCCATTGGGTCAAAATGCTTCATCTGAGCTAATTGAATCGAATGATTTGGGGAATTTAGCATCCGATTATTTTGCGATTGCAAATATTATGGGGCAACTGGGAGAAAAACTTTCTTCTGAATCGAGTTTGTATCAATTAGGAGATTCCCTCAAAACACAGGATTTTAACCAAGCAGCCCTGGCTTTTGAAGATTTAGCCGTGAATATTGAGAAAATTTCATCTGATACAAAAATATTAATGGCCAATTCTTTCTTGGATACAGCAGTTGAATTAAATGTCAATGACCTACAATGGGTTTCTCAACCTTTTCAGGCTAGTGTTGATGCCTTATATGGGAATTCATCTGTTTTGATGAGTGAAAAATTAGGTGATTTGGCTGACCTCATGTTGGAAATTCAAAAGATGAACACAGAAGGAGGAAATTACCAATCCAGTACTGAACAATATTATCGGGATGTGATTGAACTTGAAGGAGGGATAATTACTTCTGATACGATAACTGTGCCAATGGTAGGAGAGGTTGAGGGGGGGAGGATTGGGGGAGAGCCAGTACAGTTTGAAGCAATTCAAACAATAAAACCTTCACATGAAGATTGGCAAATTAATACTTTTTCATTGGATGATGCTGATGTGGTTTCGTCATATTTTTCGCCAGAATAAAGAAGAAGACCCGTTGATTAGGGATGGAAAAATAACGGTTGCAGAATCGGATGTGGTTTACTCTGCATCGCTATTTTACCAACTGGACCGACTTCAAATCCGGGGTAGTAGAGAGCTTAGAGGCGACAGAATTGGTATACGCCCAAGCCATCGAAGAAAGCCGGGGGTGGAATTTAGGGAATACCGGGCATATGTTCCTGGTGATGATATTCGATTCGTCGATTGGCGGGCATCAGCGAGACAAGAAAATATCTATGTTCGTCAAGAAGAAATGGAAAAAGGAATTGTCGTTCATTTGATAATCGATTGCAGTGGTTCTATGGATTGGGGGAAGGTACCCAAAAAGAATACTGAAATTGAATTAGCCTCTGTGCTCAGTTTCTTAACTTTGTCTCATGGGGATCGATTGGTGATAACACCGGTAGGAGGCAACAACTCGGTTTTAGGGCCGATTTCGGGAAAAGGCACAATGAGTACTGTTTTGCGATATCTGAGTGAGTTGTCCTTTGGCGGCGAATGTGATTTATCCAGCGCAGTAAAAAAAATAGGGAAGGGGCTTTCCTCTGGTGGGGTTGTTTGTATTCTGTCAGATTTTTTGGGGTTTGAGGATTTAGGAACAATATTGAGGGGAACTCCTGTACCTCAGTGGTGGGTAAATGTCTTTCAATTGCTCCATCCGCAAGAATTAACACCGGAAATAATTGGTTCTTATGAGTTTGAAGATCGAGAAACCAACTCTCGATTAAATTTGGATATAACCAGCGATGCTTTGAAAACTTATCGTGAGCGGCTTAGAATTTGGACCGATGATTTAGAGGAAGAAGTAATAGATTCTCATGCAAGCTATCTCCTGATTAATACGGATTGGCATATTAAAAGAGAAATCATTCCTCTGATGAGATCCCGAAGAATATTGGTGGATGTATGAGCTTCTCAAACCCGCTTGGATTACTAGGGCTGATTACGATTCCTGTTATCATTGGCCTTCATCTTCTATTGGAGAGGAAGAAGCGGATTGTTGTATCGAGTATGTTTTTATGGAGTTTTTTAGAAGATAAATTTGAAGGCGAAAAACCAAAAACTATTCCGATTACCTGGCTATTAATATTGGACGTATTGATTGGGCTATTTTTGACTGCTGGATTGGTACAACCACAAGTTTCTCTACCAAGAATGTTTTCCGCGGGACACGATCGAGTAATTTTGGTCGATACATCGTATAGTATGCTAGCGATGGATGGTGAGCCTGATCGTTTGTCAGCAGCAAAAGCGATTGTCAAGAGTATAGTTGAAGAGGCAAGTGGGGATGAAGATATTTATATTCTATCCGTTGGAAAAACAGCCAAATTAGAAGGCTCTTTGCAAGATGTTGGGAAAACTCAGCTATTGGATTTGATTGAAGAGTTAGAAGCAAGTTCTCTTGAGTTTGGTGTACGGGGGGGGCTTTCTTTAGGCGAAGCTATTACAAATAAAGATAAGCCAGTGGACTTTTATATTATTACTGATGGGGCAAATAGTTATGTGGATGTAGAAAATTTCAAACACCTAATTAACTGGGTGTTTGTCGGGTTTTCAGCTGATAACCAGGGAATTGTTGAAGCCTCGATAGAATCTAATGATAATGACGAGGTGGAAGTTTTTTATCGGATAGTGAATTATTCGACAAAAGAAGTTAGTAGATCGATCAACATCTATAGCTCAAAAAACCTGATAAATAATGAGGAAATTCAACTTCCTCCTCAAACTTCCAAAAGCTTCATATCATCGTTTCCGTACAGTGGGGAATATATCAGGATCACTCTTCAGGGAGAGGATATTTACAGCGCAGATGATGATGTTTATCTGGGAGAAAAAATTGAAAATATACTATCTGTTGGGGTAGTGACAGAAAATCCTTATCCGATTGATCGGGCGGTTGCATCGGTGGGGAATTTGAATTATGAGGTGTATTCTCCTGAAAATTATTCTACTGCCTATTTGCATGATCTTATTCTCTTTAGGGGATATGTTCCAGAAAATCTTCCTGATGGCACTATATTGATTTTTGATCCACCATTGATAAATAATCCATATGGGGCAAGTGGAATTGGTAAGGTCTCCGAGTTTATCTCTAGGGAAAAAAGTAATATTTTGAATGGAGTCGAATTAAATTCTGTTAGCTGGGATAATATTTGGTTGCCATCTATGGATGCAAGTGCTGGTTTGTTTGAGGACTTGGCTTGGTCTGGGACAACTCCGATATTGAGAGTTCAAAGGCGAGAAGAGGGAGATATCTATATTTTTTACCCGGAATTACAAAGTGGCAATTTTGTGAAACACCCAGCTTTTCCAATATTGATTGAAAATGTAATTAAAGCGGCAGAGAGAAAAATAATTCCATCCACAATGCTTGTTGGGGGTACGTTTACAGCCCCTCTTGATGAATACACCTCTGTTCAATTGTTTGCGCCTGATTTTGAAGAAAAAATAATTTCGTTTGAAGAAGAAATTAGGTTAAAAGATTTGGGGGTTTATCAAATTCAATATCAGGATAAAAATGGACGGATAGAAAACAATTATTTAGGGGTGAACGCGATTAGTAAAAATGAAAGTGATATTAGTCCGAGAAAGTGGAGAAGTGAATTTTTAAATAACCCATCAATTGAAGCTGAATCGGGACAGCCTGAGAATATAGAACTCGCGCCTTGGTTTATTGCCATTGCGATCGTTTTATTTGTTGGTGAAGCGTGGTTTGCATGGAAATAGGACTTTGGCTTTCACTCTTTTTATTTATTGCAGCCGGTGCGGGTTTGGTCTGGCTAGCAATTACTAATCAAGTTAGGTGGATTCCTAGTTTAATCATTCGAGGGCTGTTATTGATTTTGGCGGGAATCAGTTTGGTAACTTTTATTGAGGAAAACCATAGATCACAAAAGATTACGAGAGAAATTCTCCTCTTAGATCTATCAGATAGTATAGCAGATAAGGAGTTGTCCTTAGAAAATGCTAATATCTGGAAGGGACTGAAAAAAGGACGGGAAATAATTGCATTCGGTGGTAATTCGGAATATGTATTGTCAGAGCACTATCCGGATGTATTATCAACCGGGAGTGATCTGCTTGATGCTTTGAAATTTGCAGAGCAGTCATTAGTTAGAGAAGTTGATACTAGGATAATTATTGCTACAGATGGAAATATCCAAAATATAACTGAAGTAGTGAAATATTCGCAAAGCGATGTGTTTGAAGACAAGATTATTGAATGGATAAGATTAAATGAAATGCATTTTGAGTTTGATCCATCTATTCGTTTGATTCATTCTCCTGATAAGGTCTGGGTAAATGGGCAAATTCCTATTACTTTATCCATTAATTCAGAGGCAGCGGGAAGCGGCATCTTAGAGACCTATGTAAATCAAAATTTGATTGGTACAAATGAAATTGATGTCGGAATAGGAGAAAACCAGTATCAAATCTATTTGCAAGGGAAAGAACCGGGGATTCTGCAATTGGAATTCAAAATAGGGTTTGAGGGAGATCAATTTTTAGGAAATAATGCGGTTTATAAGGCAGTACAGGTGCTAGATGCCCCACGGATATTGATGATTTCACAGGATAGTGCTATTCTCGACGATTTTGTCGATTCTATGAAATCCCAAGGGGCAGAAGTTGATGTGATTTCTCCAGAGCAGTTTGAAACACAAGTAAGTAGTATAAATTCATACGATGTAATATTTATTCACAATATCTTAGCAAGCGATTTGGCTTATGAGCAAATGAAGCTGCTGGAATATCATGTACTTGAAAAGGGAAAAGCTTTGTTTTTCTTGGGGGGAGAAAATTCATTTACATTAGGAGGATACAACGGGACACTCTTGGAACCATTGCTTCCCGTTGAATTAGAACCACCATCTAGGGTTGAGCGAGTTCCTGTGACGTTCCTGCTTGTTTTAGATCGATCTGGAAGTATGGCTGGAGACCGGGAAACAGATATTTCGCCAATTGAATTGACGAAAGAAGCAGCAATTAGAGTTTTTGACACACTGCGTCCAGCGGATTATTTGGGAATTTTAACTTTTTCTGGAATTACTCAGTGGGATGTGCCTATTGTGTCATTGGAGGATTCACTGAATATTCGGACTGCACGCGATGCTGTAAGTCAGATTGTGGCAGGTGGGGGAACGTTTATGTACAGGGCTTTAGATGAAGCCATTGAAGAACTATTAAAAAGCCCTACTACTGAAAATTTGCATATTCTATTGATGTCGGATGGGGCTGCTTCAGACGCAAGCCAAAATGAATTTGAAGACTTGGTTACATATGCGCGTAACCAAGGAGTTTCTATCTCTACAATTGCCTTAGGGCAAGAAAGTGACCCGCAAACACTTTCATTGATAGCTAGGCTTGGCAATGGGCGATTTTATGAAATACAGAATGCTAGTGAACTTCCAAATGTGATGGTAGCTGAAAGCAGAGCGGTTCAAAGCGAGAATATACAATTGGGAAGCACGAATATTGTTCGTGGTAAAAGTGGATTTTACCCTGGCAGTGATCTTCAGATGGATTTATTGCCTTCATTGGAAGGGTACATTGCATTAAAAAGTAAATCTAATTTAGGGGCTGAAGATATTTTAGTTTCCGGTAATTTTGGAGACCCAATACTATCTGTTTGGCAAGTTGGATTAGGGCATGTGGGCGTTTGGACGGCTGATTTAGGGGAAAAGTGGGTTGTTGGATTAGAAAACTGGTCGGATTTGGGGGAGTTTTGGATAAAAACCGTGGAATACGCACTTCCAAACCCTAACCTTGGACTAGGGGATGTTGAAGTTGATATTAATTTGGAAGAAATAAATGTGCGATTGACGCAAGCAAAAGGGGAAATCTTAGATAGTCCTCCTATGTTTACTCTTTTAGGGGATGATAATGCCACTAAAAAATATTCTTTATCGCAATTTGCCAGCGGAAAATACCAGGTAAATTTCCCTTTATTGGATTATGGTGCATATCGTGGTGTTTTAGAATATGACTTAGATGGTGTAAAAATGAATTTATTGGTTCCCTTTGAAGTAAATTACCCAAATGAATGGCAGTTTGTATCCAATGATGCTTTATGGGAATCAATTTCTGTGGGTCGTGAAACTAGTTTTGAAGAAGAATTTAATACTACAGGATCAGATAAGCGAGAATTCCCTTGGTATGATATTCTTTTGATGTTATTGATTATTTCATGGCCAATCGAAATCGCGATTAGGCGATGGAAAATGCCATGGCGAGAGAAACCTCTTTGGGAGTAATATAAAAAAATGACAGAAACTGAAAACCGAGTGATAAATATCGAGCAATTTCGCTATGTTGCACTTTCAATTGAGGAACAATTATCGAGGGTAATTGTTGGTCAAAATAAATTGGTGCATAATTTATTGGTGACCTTGTTGGCTGGGGGGAATGCCTTGTTGGAAGGAGTACCAGGTTTAGGGAAAACCATTCTTGTGAAAACATTGGCTAATGTGATTGCGTGTTCCTTCAATCGCGTTCAGTTTACGCCCGATTTAATGCCGGCCGATATTATCGGTTCTTTAATAATTAATATTTCGGAGGAGGGTCAAAGGGGATTTAGATTTGAAAAAGGCCCTGTTTTCGCAAATATTGTTCTTGCAGATGAAATCAATAGGGCGGCTCCACGAACCCAATCTGCTCTTCTTGAGGCGATGCAAGAAGGGAGTGTGACGGTGGGGGGGACTTCTTATGATCTTCCTAAACCATTTTTTGTTTTAGCTACTCAAAATCCAATTGAGTTGGAAGGGACTTACCCGCTTCCAGAAGCGCAGTTAGATCGATTCTTTTATAAAATTAATGTGCCGTATCCAACAGAAGCTGAATTGATTGAAATTGCGAAAAGGACGACCGGGATTGAAATTCCCAAAACAGAAAAAATAGCAACCGGGCAAATGTTGACTGCAATGATTCATTTGTCTCGCCAGGTATTGATTGCCGATCGTGTTTTACAGTATATTGCTAAGTTAATCGGTGCTACACACCCAGATAATCCCAATGCGCTTGAGAGTGTGCGGAGGAATTTAAGAATTGGCGCTAGCCCGAGAGGGTTACAGTCTATTGTATGGGGTGCAAAGGTTGAAGCATTGCTGGATAATCGAAAAGCTGTTTCAATTGAAGATGTGCAAAAGGTCATATATCCAGCAATTCGGCATCGCTTGTTATTGAATTTTGAAGCTCAGGCAGAGGGGGTAGTGCCTGATATGCTGATCTCTGATATTCTTAATAAAGTACAAATTCCATAAATGTGTTGATTTATGGATTGAAATATTGAATTGCTAAATCAATGAAATCTTTTTCTGTTGGGGTTTCATTTAATATTTGTCTGTCCGGTTGTAATTTAAAATCCAGATTTGGTTCATTTTCGTTTTGCAGCCACCAGGCTCCTGATGTTACATGAACACTTGATTCGTCAGAGAGAGTGAAAACCAGCTGAATTGTATTTTTGCCATGAGATTGTGTGCCAATTAATGGCGCTCTACCATGTGCTTGTAATGCGCCAGCAATAATTTCTGCAGCACTTGCGGTATTTCGATCAATAAGAATCGCTAGAGGCAGTTTAGAATATGGCCCAGGGCTTGTTGCTTTATAGGCTTTAACTTCTTGTTCATGGTATTGTTGATATATAATAATTCCTTCGTCGAGGAATAACCGCGCAATATCAATTCCACTATCGAGCAATCCGCCACCATTGGCTCGAAGGTCGAGTATAAATTGTGAAACACCTTGTTCTTCTAGTTGATTAATTGCAAGAGAAACCTCATCGGCGGTTGATGCGGCAATGATTTTGATTTGGATTAATCCTATTCCCGGACTTTCTGGAATCATGCGCCATGTAACAGATGGGATTGGAAAATCTTCCCGCTTTAGTGTAAATTGAAGTTCTTCTTCAATGGATGGCCTGAAAATTGAAATAGTAGTTTTTTCTCCAACCGGGCCTCGGATAAATGAAATAACTGTTTCAATGGAATCTTCGCTTGAAATTGGGTTATTGTCCACGGAAATTAAAATGTCACCATTTTGTATGCCAGCATTGAAGGATGGGCTATCGGTATACGGGTAAAGGATAAAATCCCCCTCTTCATTTTTGGAAATTTCTGCTCCGATCCCACCAAAATGTCCTTGAAATGTATCTGTTTCTATTTCGTGTTGTGCAGGTTCGACAAAAGATGCATAAGGATCATTGATTGAAGAAATCAATCCTCGGATCATTCCGTATTCTATTTGATTTTGGTTAGGTAGAGGGAAATAAGCATTCTCTTCAATAATTGTCTTGGCCTCAGCCAGAATAGGGGTTTCTAGCTCGGGAGGGTTTAATAGCTGATTGGTGTAATACCCGGCTGCAAAACTAATACCCAGACTAATGATAGTGATAAATGAGGAAAATATAATTTCTTTTTTCATTTTTACTCGATATTTGATATATTTGTTTGAAAAGTGTATCATTAATCCAGTTTGACGAGAAAGGATACGCGAAATGAAAATAAGTGTGATCAGTGACACGCATGACAATATCTGGAAACTTGATGAAGCAATTCCTTATATTCAAAAAACAGATTGTGTGCTGCATTGTGGAGATTTGATATCTCCATTTATGGTGAGTAGGTTAGCCCAAGGAGTGGGTGAATTGCCCATTCACATGGTTTGGGGAAATAATGAGGGTGACCGACTGGCTATTTCAAAAGTGGCGGATCAGTTTGAGCATTTTGCCCTCCACGGAGAAATTGCACATTTAGTGATTGATGAATTGCGCATAGCCATCAATCATTATCCTGAAATCGCTCTAGATATTGCTAAAAACAAACAATATGACCTTGTTTGTTACGGACATAATCATATTGCAAAAGAAGAAAGTCTTGATACTACTTTACTCCTCAATCCTGGAGAATTGATGGGATTAAAAGGAAAAAGCACTTTTGTGATTTTTGATACTGAAACAAAAGTTGTTGAGTGGATAGAACTTTAGATTTTCGCGATCATCTAGAAACAGCTAACTTCGTAATCTTACCGTTATCATCAAAGGTGAAGCGGGCATAGTGGGGGTGTATGTTTTTATCGCCAGGGATTTGTTTGCTGAGAGCAATCACTTTTCTGGATGGATTGATTTTCGATTTAGATGTTGTTGGACTGGGACAAGTGTGTCCCTGGCAGTGTAAATGTTCTTCTGAGAATAACACTTCAGCGTTTTCCATTCCAGGTAAATAAAGTTTTACAAATCCTTTTACCTTTTCCATGACATCCTGAGGAACCTCTTTATAAGTGTGAGGATATGTTTTATCACATACTGTATGTATTGAGCTTGAATTAATAAATGTTTTTTCCAATTTTGAATTTTTATCGATTAGAGAGGGTAATTCCAGAAAATTTAAAGGGTCTCCATACAAAACAAAGGAAATCAAAGTTTTTTGGTCTTCTCCATCAAGATATCCTTGTCGTTTATTCATTTCTTTAGCAAGGTATATTTTAGATTTTTGGAATGCTTCTCCGGCAGTGAAGCCATCTTGTATGTAAGACCAAAAAGCCTTACCGAGTAAATCTGCTGCAATCAAGGGGGAGGATAAGGAACCATACGATGTGCAAGTTGAGCCAACAATCACACTGCTTCCTGAATCAAGATATTTTAAACATATTGCCTCGTCTACAGTTTTGTTAATGATGTTAGCGCCAAAACAAGCTTCTGAGAAAATGATTTGCGGCACTTTTTTGCTTGTTGGAATATCCTCCGGTCGGATGGCTATAGGATAATCTGCACCTTGGTGATCATTATTGACAGGATCATATTGCCCAAACCACTCGGAAGCATCTTCCAATCCATGCAAGTTGAAATAGGCAAGACGGTGATCTTTTTTGCTATAACCATTGGTAGAAATGGAATTTGAATTCAAAGGCGGAGAAATTGCTAACTGGTGAGGCTTACCTATTGGTCTATACACAGCGTTTGAAGCTCTTCTCCAAATTTCTGCGCTATACCCAAAGTTTCCTTTTCCACTCTTTTGACTAATTATTCCCCAGAAATAATCTAGAATTCTTTTGAAATTAGAGGGTGGCTGTTTGTTGAGCTTATTTGTTTTTCTGGATTCAATGATTGTGTCAATTTGCTTTATAAGAGGAGGGGGATCACTCTCAGAACTTCCCGGAAGTCTTCCAACAGGCCAGGATGGGATGAAATAGTTTTCATCATTACTTCCATAAGGATTATCTGAAGGAACGTTTGCATCGAAATCATCTATGGGATTTGGCAATAAATGGAAGGGAATGACTTGATTGCCACCAACAATAAGTAAAGCGCCAATTTTTTCCCCCTTAGTGCCCAATGCGATATCTAAATCATTGATGAACTTCTTTATTGACCATGGGTCAGAATATACAGCCGGTGGTAGACCAAAATCATCTGTGCTTTCAAGATCATCCACATAGATCAAATGTGCATTCCAGCCTTTTAGTTTTTGGGTCTCTTGTGTCAGGATTTGTAATCTACTATCTATTTCTTGAATATGATCAATTCCAAATTGCTTTTCTAAACCACTCTTTGAAGAAATGATCACAAAAGCCGGATACCGTCCGTCGATATCTCCCAGCTCTGGCTTTTTTAACTTGGCTGCTAAAATACTGAAATCGTTTTCAACTGATTTGATCACGACATCTGAAGATTTTCTTTGTTTTGTAAATGTTATTGGTGCTGAGGCTTCTTCTTCGGGTAGGATTGGATTTCCTTTTGGAAGTTGATTCCAACCCATCGTCACGGCAATACTCGCTGGGATAGGAATATTCAGCAAAATTTGGGGGTTTGAAGGCCAAAGCTGCTTATATGGGTGATCTGGCCCCCATATCTTGATAGGAACTTCTCTACTGATGTCTAAAGATGCTGCATGGTGTAGAAAGTCAACTGCATTTTCTTCCTCTCCGCCATTATTGAGAATATCTGCGAATATCAATTGGCAAGCAATTGTGTCTGGCCATCTAGAAGAATAGATTTCACCAATTTCTTTTACTTTATTCCAAGGTAGATTTCTATAAATATAATTCAGGTGATAAACAGCAGGAAGAGGTGATTCTGGTTCATTTGTTACTGCTTCAGCATAAAAGGCTCCTGCTTGATTGAAATTCCCTTGTTTCTCCATTTCTTTTCCATACCGTACTAAAGAGCTCCAATGTTCTTGCTCTGGAGGCGTAGAAATTTTTCCACCAAGGGCATAGATTGAATCGAGCGCATTTTTCTTGCTTTGGTATGGAAATTCATGACTTGAATAGGCTAATAAGCGGTGGGCTGAAATAAATTCGGGGTCGGTAAAAACAATCCTTTTTAGGAGAGCATAGGCCTCATCAAGTTTGCCCCAGTGGAAATATGCTTCTGATAACAAATACTCAATTTTTATATCACCGTGAAATAAATCTAACCATTGCTGTGCCAAATGGATCGAGAATTTATATTCAGCTTGTTTGTTCGCATTTTGCAGCAGCTGTATGACCGTATTTCTATCAAATTTATTAGGGGTGTCTATTTGATTATGATTCATTTGCTAACCTCATTTATTGGAGTGGGGTGATGAATGATAGCTAAAGTCATTACAGCAGCCAATTGTTTTTGGATGAATGTATCATTAGGGTCTAAGTATGAGGCTGTTTGTAGATGGTTCTTGGCCTCAACATAATTTTTAGTATCTTTATATAAAAGTCCTATAGAAAGATGCACATGAGGATTGTCTGGGGCAATTTCAACCGCTCGATTATAGAAATCTATCGCTTTTGAGTATTCACGACGTTGATGATAGGTATCACCGATTTCGAGATAGGCATCTAAATAATTAGGCTGTTTTTCAATCGATTTCGATAAGTGGTAAACTGCCTGATCCAACTGGCCTGAGTTATGGAAAGCTTTCCCTAATTTGTAGTGAAGTTCAGCAAGTTGATCAATTGAAAGGTGGTTTCCGTTATATTTAATTGCGTATTGTGCCGATCGTATTGCTTCTTCAGTAAGATTATTTTCAAAATATGCAAAAGAAAGATTGGCTAAAACAAGAGAATCTTTTTTCCTGTCCTTTGCTAACCTGATTAATTCTTTTAGTTTTTCCTTTTTGTTTATCGTTTTCCCAATAATATTAGCTTTCTCAATTCGTAAGGTATATTGTTGATTGTTTTTTTCCAGTTCTTCATCCATAAAAGCAACTGCTTCTTGAAATCGATTCTGATCTGATAAAATTTTTGCAATTTTTAATGCATCTTCTTCTGATTTTTGGGGAATTGCTTTTGATTTTTCAAGGAATTGGGAAGTCTTGGAATTATCTCCCTGCTCGATGGAAATTTCTGCGGCGAGGATTAACGCTTTGATATTATGAGGAGAAAGAGCAATTGCTTTATCGATAGCTTCATATGCTTCATCATTATGTTCTGCCAATTTATAAGCATTCGCAAGGTAAATCCAATAATTTTGATTTTTTGGATTGAGGCGAATTGCTTTTTCTATAGTTAGGATGGCGTCCTCATATAAACCTTCTGAAAGATAGGCTTTTCCCATATCTAGGTACAGATCAGGATTTTCTTTATCAATTGCAATAGCTTTATCGTAATGAGCGATTGCTTCTAAATTATTCCCCATCGATTTTTCGAGAGATGCAGCAAATTTATGCCAAATTATTTCATTGGGCCAATATGATAATGCTTTATTAATAATTTGGAGCGCATCCATAGTGTTTCCGAGCTTATGAGCGAGTTTTGCGTAAAAGGCTAAGTATTCTGGTTGATCAAGCGTTTCGTTGATTAATGCCCCAGCAATATTCAACGCAGCTTCAAGATTATATTTCGATAGATAATTTGCCCAATATAAGAGTGCTAACCTATTATTTAATAAATTATCAACCCATTTTTGATCTATTTTTACTTGTAGCTGGTTTCGTTCAAGGAATGCCAGGTAAGCAGCAAAATCTTGTGTATTTTTTATGGTCACATTTCCTTCTATACGTTCCTCAAAAGAAAAAGCTGCTCGTTGTCTCCAATGCTCAATATTTGCTTTTGTCTCTTCTGAAAGGGAAATGAACGGAATAATTTTATTTAGTAAATCATTAACGGAAGATTTAACATCTGAAGAAAGAGCCAATTTTCCTGGAGAATGTGACTGGATATTGCATAGATTACATAAATGGTAATATTCTGCTCGAAGGATGTATGCTTTTAGGAGAAGTAAGATAGATTGAGGGTAAATTGGGAAATTGTTGATTGCTTCTTTACCCAACGAAATCGCTTTTTCCCAATTTTTAAGTACAAGTGCAGCTTCAGCTAGAGATGCTATTTCATTGAAGTTATGATTTTCCGCTTTATTGCTGGAATTGTATTCTATTAGAGCCTTGTCAAAGGCTATATTTGCTTTATCTAGCTCTCCAATATTTTCAAAACAGCGTGCTACTAGCGATTGACTCCAGGGAAGTAAATCATTTTCTTCTATCTCCGATGCTATGTGGAGTGCTTTTTGTAAAGCGCTACCGTCTCCATTTTGAAGATAAACTTCAGCTTTCAATAATGAGTTGGCAGGATTTTCTGTATTGCTTGCCAATTGATCTGCCAATTCAAATGTTTCTTGGTTAATAGTCAAACACCATAATCTTAACTCTACTGCTCTAGTCAGGTATTTTTGGTTTCCTGGATCAATTTCTAAGGCATAGTCAATCTCAGAAATAGCTTGTTTTAGCTTCCCGCAATTGGAAAGGATCGCAGCCGCATTATCACGTAATTCAGCTGATAGTGGAGATAAATTTATCGCTTCTAAAATAGAATCAACTGCTTTGTCATTGTTTCCTAAGAGAGCAAAGAGATTAGCTTGTTGTGCCCACAGCGTTGAATTTGATGGTTCTAAACTAATTTGCCTTTGGATTAAATCTAGAGCTTGGTTGTGATTTCCTAAATCCAAATATAGGTTTATTGATTTTGACAATAATTCATTCGATTTATAGCCTGATATTTCAAGGGCTTTTTCTAAAAAGAGGATACTGTTATCTTTATCTTCC
The DNA here is from genome assembly GCA_963675375.2 of Anaerolineales bacterium. Lineage (GTDB taxonomy): Bacteria > Chloroflexota > Anaerolineae > Anaerolineales > UBA11579 > UBA11579. The sequence goes on from OY776212.2 coordinate 2,798,290, forward strand.
AAATCAATAAATATTTGCCCTGCTGCCTCTAAGGAGTGCGAATCATCTTTGTGATCAATGGACAATAATTTTCGGAAAGTTTCTGACATTTGTGAAATTTGGTTGTTCTGATAATATGCTTGACCAAGTCGCAGAATGATCTGAGAATTATTTGGGGCTACATTGTTGGCTTCTTCTAAAACACTGATAGCAAAATCCGTGTCTTCCAGTAACAGTGCATGTTCTGCTATCCAGATTAAATGATCAATATTTCCATTATTCTCAACATGGATTTCTCTCAAAAGAGCTGAGGCATCCTTTGTAAGTCCTGTAAAAATTAAGGCTTTACAAAGATTTTGCATTATTAGAAGGTTACCGGGGATTTCTTTTATAGCTACCTGTAGTATTGGAAGCGCAATCTCTGGATGCCCAGTATCAAATGAGGATTCAGCAATACCTTTGGCTAACATCGATATTTGATGCTTAGATTTCGGTTGAGTTAGACGGAATATATCTTGATATTTTTTTATTGCTTCTTCGTGTTTTCCAAAACCGGCTGTGATGGATGCTGATAGGATTTGGGCGGTCAAATTATCTGGGGCTTTTTGTAAGGCAATATTGGTATATTGTTCCGCTTTATCGAACTGTATTTTTAATTCAACCAAGGCATGTGCATAGTCTAGATAAGCATCTAGGGGAGGATTTGGGGATTGAATGACAATTTCAAGGGCGTTTATCGCTTTTTGATATTTTTGATGCTCAATTAATGCTTTTGCATATAGGTGTGCAATTTCAATATTGGTGGGATTGTTTATGTGAGCTGTTTCTAAAATTGATAAAGCTTCACCTTTATAACCGGCACTAAGCAAGGCTTTCCCTAATTGTTGATCTACGTCAGACTTGAGATGGATACTATGGGACGAAACGTTTTCAGAAGCTTGATTTAATACTGCAATGGCTTTTGATAAATCTTCTATTTCTTGATACATGATTCCAAGTTGCAATAAGACTTTTGAATCATGTGGAATTTGTAATAAACTTTTTTCTAAGACTTCTATTGCTTTGGAGACATCATCGGTCTGATGGTAAATTGATGCCAGGCCAAGCCAAGAATTTGCATTATTTGGATCATTATCAATTGCCAGCTCGAATTGTTCGCGGCCGGCTTCAATATTACCCAATTTTGTGTAGATATTTCCAAGCAGGATATGATTTTCGGAATAATTATGATTCTCATTATCAATTTCTAGGCAGAGATTTTTCGCTTTATCAAATTCATTAATTCCAAAATAGCTTTTTGCTAGTAAAAGTTTATCCTGAATATTTGGGTTTACAGATTTCAGCAACAATTCTTTGGTTTCAGATAAGGCGATCTCCCACTCTCCGTTTTCGATAAATAAATTTATAACAAATCGAATTTGATCGTCTTTTGCATTATCTAATGAAATGAGAATCAAAGCATGATCAATTGCGGAGAGAACCTCTCCATTATTGAGATAGGCTTTGATTAGAGAAAATCGAGTATCGGCATGATTGGGGTAGTACTCGACTGCTTTTTCGGATAACTTGATAACTTTGGAAAATAGCGCTAATTTGATTAATAGATCATAGAGGGTATCAAATAGCTCAAGGGAAAATTGGGGTAATGAAATAAACTTAGCTGCTGCTTTACCAGCTACATCTTGAGCTTCAGGAATTTTATCTTCTTGGTAAAGAGACTGAGCTTGATCGATTAGTATAGCGGGGTTATCTTCAGTGTTGTTTAGGGTAAACTGGAAATATTCTAGGAAATTTTTATCTCCGAAGTGCACAACCTCTTTTCTACCCCTATTAATAAACTCAATTGCTTTATCAGCAGTGACAGTATCCCCAGTTTTCATTGCTAAATAGGCTGTCTTTGCGGCTAGTTTTTGTTGGAATTCGACTGTAGTATCCCTTAGACGAACTAGGGAATCTATGGATTGATCATACCGTCCCAGTGATTTTAGTCTCTCAGTTTCCTCAATCATATATGAGATTTTTTCGTATTCGTTTTGAATGATTTGGTTTTCTTTGCTTGAGTTTGCGAATTTTGAGGAGAGTTCATTGGCCAAGGTTGGGAATTTAGAATCCAAAAACTCAAATATATGAACGCGATTCAGAGGAGGAAGTTTTATTATGTAGTGGTAAAGGTTGTTTGCTGACTCTCGATCTGAATTGGGCTGAATTAAATAGCTATTTATCCCAAGGAGCTGAACAGCAAATTTTTGAGAATTAAATGCAATTGCAAGGAATTGGTTTTGATCTGGGAGAATTCCAAATAGAATTGCATAGATTGTTGGGGCAAGCTTAGAATCTGCAAGTTTTTCTAAAATTTCTAACCGAATATTTGAGGGGGAATTTATCCATTGTTCTCGAATTGCCAGCGCGGATAACCCGGCAACTATAAATTGTTCATCCTCAAATATTTCTTCTTGGGAGAATAGGATTTTATCTAATACATTTTGAGCCTTGTAAAATAAATTTTGTTCTATATGAAAAGATTCGGATTTTAAATCAGGCCAAATCTCTGTTTGGTTTATTGAAAACAGGGCAATAAAAGCAGGTGCCCAGTGATCTAAATATGCTCCAGCATAAGGAACAAACTTTTGGAGGAAATCAGCATTATTTACATAATTCCAAAGAATACGGTCTTGAATCAAAGACTTTAAGACAACTTTGAAATTATCAGCAGGCAAATATTTTTTTAGGGAAAGGTTATTTGTGGAAACCATATTATATTAGAAGGGCAATTTTATTGAAATTTAGAAATACCCAAACTGAGAAGACGATCATTAATGCGCCTAGTAGCATCAGGAACACGCCTATCCCAGCTGCGGTTTTTACCATCTGCTGTAAAGCATTCATTAAATCTGAGGCATTCCCAACTAGGCCAGCAATATCTTCGGCAATGCCTTTCTGCGCTAATTTAGATGTAGTGGCTGCCAATACATTAATTTCGTTTCCAAGAACTTTGGTTGCCAAAATAATGATGCCAATTACAAAGGAAATAGTCCCTAGTAAAAATACCAAACCATCTACGATCAAAAACACTTCTGAGTAATTCAAAATATCCATATTTGCCTCCGGAATATCACTTAGAATAGATATTGCAAGTAATATGCCAAAATGCCTTGTTTATAATTTCAAACTTGCACATAATTCCCACGAATTTTATAGTTGACAAACTGATTGTCTAGACAACAACAAGACTATCTATTAGAATGTGTCAAGTTTCGAAACCATGGTGTTAAACGGAAAAAATACTGAGATTTGAACATTGGTAACTTTTCCCGCTTGACATTAATCTCATTATGAAATATACCTTTTTAAGTAGGGTATGTTTGTTTCAGTATTTTAACTAAACAAATTAAAAGGAGAAGAAGCATGAAGTACAGGAAGTTTTTCATATTTGTTTCACTTATCTTGCTGCTGTCATTTGTTTTGACAGCCTGTGGAGGCACAGATACAGCAGAAATGAATAATGAAACCCAAGATGAAACCACAATGGATGAAGGGGAATCCACGGCAGATAAATTAAAAGTGGCTTTCATTTATATTGGGCAACCCGGAGACCTTGGTTATACATACGAACATGATCGTGGGCGTTTATATCTAGAGGAGATGCTTGGCGATCAGGTTGAAACCATCACGGTTCCTGATGTTCCGGAAGGTCCAGATGCCGAAAAGGCAATTCGAGATGTTGTAGAAGCAGGTGCTTCAGTAGTATTTGCAACAAGTTTTGGGTACATGGATCCTACTGCCACTGTTGCTGAACAATACCCTGATGTTTATTTTGAACATTGTTCCGGGTATGTGACTGCAGAAAATATGTCCACTTACTTTGGACGAATTTACCAACCGCGTTACTTATCTGGTTTGGTTGCTGGCAGTGCGACAGAAGCTAATGTAATTGGCTATGTGGCAGCTTTCCCGATTCCTGAAGTTATTCGAGGCATTAATGCCTTCACTTTGGGCGTTCAAAAAGTCAACCCGGATGCAGAGGTACGTGTAGTTTGGACAAACACCTGGTACGACCCGGTGAAAGAACGAGAAGCAGCTGAGGCTTTGCTTGATGAAGGCGCTGACATCATTGCCCAGCATCAAGACACAACCGAACCACAAAAAGCAGCACAGGAACGTGGCCTGCAAAGTATTGGGTACGATTCTGATATGGCTCAATTTGTTGGTGATTCTGTTCTGACTTCCCCTGTTTGGAATTGGGGTACATACTACGTATCTACCGTCCAAAATATTCTTGATGGTACTTGGGAAACCCATGAGTTCTGGGGTGGTTTGGCTGATGATGTTGTCGAATTAGCTCCCTTCAGCCCCAATGTCCCCGAAGACGTCGTTTCGTTAGTAGAAAGCGAACAGGCGAAGATAGTTTCGGGGGACTGGGATGTCTTCTGTGGACCGATTTTGGGTCAAGATGGCTCAGAAGTTGCCGCTGATGGTGAATGCCTTGATGATGGAACCCTACTTAGCATGGATTGGTTTGTTCAAGGTGTTATAGGCACAATTCCTGCAGAGTAAATATCAATTACCGTTACCCCCTGAGATATATCTCAGGGGGTACTTTGTTTGAATGGATTTTGAATGAATGACGATCATCTTAATCAAGCTGTACAATTACGTCAGATAACCAAGCGCTTTCCAGGTGTAATTGCTAATTATCAGGTAGACCTAGATGTCAATTATGGGGAGATACTGGCACTATTGGGGGAGAATGGGGCAGGGAAGACGACCTTGATGAATGTGCTGGCTGGCCTTTATCATCAAGATGAAGGCGAGATTATTCTCCACGGCAAGCCTGTATCTATTGATTCGCCTAAAGATGCTATTAAAAACGGTATAGGTATGGTACATCAACATTTTATGTTAGTGGACAGCCTAACTGTTGCTGAAAATATTGTATTAGGGATGGAAAGCACTGGAATTTCTATCAATATGGACAAGATCCAAAAAGATATTGAGAAGATTTCAAAATATTACAATATTCCAGTGGATCCGAAAGCATATATCTGGCAGTTATCCGTTGGAGAACAGCAGCGAGTTGAGATATTGCGTTTGCTTTATCGGGGTGCAGATATATTAATTCTTGACGAGCCTACCGCTGTGCTAACACCTCAAGAAGCTGAAGAATTGGCTGCCATTCTTCGAAAAATGGTGAATGATGGTAAAGCAGTCATTATTATTACGCATAAGCTCAATGAGGTTATGGCTTTTTCTGACCGAGTGATGGTCTTGAGAAAAGGTGAAAATGTTGCTACTGTGAAAACCAGCGAAACCAACAGAGAAAAATTAGCACAGCTTATGGTTGGCAGGGAAGTGTTTTTTCGCTTAGATAAAGAAAAAGCCAAAATTGGAGAATTAGCATTATTTGTTAATAATGTTCAAACTCTAAACGATAAAGGGATTGAAGCCCTTGAAAATTTTAGTTTCGCACTTTATTCAGGTGAGATATTAGGGGTTGCTGGTGTATCTGGGAATGGGCAAAGGGAATTAGCCGAAGTGATCACCGGCTTAAGGCCTATTTCGAAGGGAAGTGTTGAAGTTTTTGGTAAAGAAATCTCGAATTGTACTCCATTAGAGGCAATTAAAGCGGGCGTAAGCCATATTCCTGGGGACAGACTTGGGGTAGGGTTGGTTCCCAATATTGCAGTGTCTGATAATTTGGCGTTGAAGGCATACCGTCAGCCCCCATTATCAAAAGGGATGGTTCTCAACCACCGTTCAATTTCTTCCTTTGCTAAGAAACTTATTGAAATTTTCTCTATTATTGCACCAGCCTCATCCACCCCTGTACGATTATTGTCCGGTGGCAATCAGCAAAAAGTTGTGCTGGCACGGGAAATAACTGCCAGCCAGGGTATGCTGATTGCAGTTCATCCTACGAGAGGATTAGATGTAGGTGCTACAGAATCTGTACGGCGCACATTATTATCTCAAAGAGATGGCGGCGCTGCAATTTTATTAGTGTCTGAAGACTTAGATGAATTAATCCAACTTTCAGATCGGATCATGGTCATGTATGAAGGAAAGATTATGGGCATTGTCCCCGCTGATGAAGCTGTACCTGATGAAATAGGTCTAATGATGGCTGGGGAGAAGGTTGGAAAATACATGGAGGCACAGCAATGAATATTTCATTTGAGAAACGTTTAGAACGCTCTCGAACCGCTGAGATATTAGTGCCAATCATTTCCTTTGTGCTTGCTTTGTTGTTTGGTGCAATAATACTTCTAGCTTTTAATGTAAATCCTTTAGAAGCCTATAGAGTAATGGTAAAAGGCTCATTGGGAAGCCAATATGCAATTAGCGAAACACTGGTAAAAGCAATCCCTTTGATGCTAACTGGATTGGGTGTCTCGATTGCATTTAGAATGTTATTTTGGAATATTGGAGCCGAAGGCCAATTAGCAATGGGGGGGATTGCGGCAGCGGCTGTTGCTCTTTTTTTCCCAGGAGAGTATCCAGCATATATCATGATTATCATGATGGTACTCGCAGCTATCATAGCAGGCGCAATTTGGGGGTTGATACCGGCAGCGTTGAAGTCCCTATTAGGTGTGAATGAAATTTTAACCACTTTAATGTTCAACTATATTGCAATCTTACTGGTTGAATATCTCTATCTCGGACCTTGGCGTGATCCAGAAGGCTATGGTTTCCCTGGGACAGCACCTTTCCCTGAATCAGCGTGGCTTCCAAGAATCTTTGAACGCGTGCATCTTGGTTTGGTTTTCGGAATCATTGGGGCGATAGTGCTTTGGTTTATTCTAAATCATACACAGCGAGGATATGAAATAAGAGTCATCGGAGAAAACCCTAAAGCTGCCAAGTATACGGGCATAAATATCGCAAAGAATATTCTTATTGTGATGGTTATTTCTGGTGGATTAGCTGGCTTGGCAGGTATGGCTGAGGTAGCTGGGATTTCAAGGCGGTTGTACAGCGGGCTTACTGTAGGTTATGGATATACTGCCATCATTGTGGCCTGGCTGGCAAATCTAAATCCATTTGGAATTATTTTTGTTTCGATACTGATGGGGGCTTTATTTGTAGGTGGAGATCAAATCCAAATTGCGCTCCAAACGCCGGCTGCAGTTGCATTGGTTTTGCAGGGAGCTATATTATTTTTCATGTTAGGCGGTTCAATTTTTGTCAATTATCGTCTCAAGTTTTCAAGAAGAGATACCAGCAAAGTAGGAGAAGCAATAAAATGATCGTATCTGTTTTGATTATTACACTACGAGCTGGGGCATCATTACTTTATGCTACCTTGGGCGAAATTTTCACAGAGCGTGCCGGAATTTTGAATTTAGGCGTTGAAGGTGTGATGATGATGGGGGCTGCAACTGCTTTTGCGGTCTCGTATCATAGCCAAAGTGCATTGCTGGGTTTGTTTATTGCGCTTTTAGTAGGTGCTGTTTTGGGGGCGGTTCACGCCTTTTTGACGATAACAATGAGAGCAGATCAGGTAGTAAGTGGGCTTGCAATGACATTGTTTGGTACCGGGTTAGCTTCTTTCATGGGACAGCGATTGGGGCCGAACGGGACAACTATGGTGGGCTTGCAAGGACCAAGTTTTGAAAAAGTAGCAATTCCAATATTGAGTGATATTCCCATCATTGGGCCTTCATTTTTTAATCAAGATGTTATCGTATATAGCCTGTATATTCTTACTCCTCTCCTGGCGTTTTGGTTGTACAAAACTCAATTTGGTTTGAATCTTCGAGCAGTTGGTGAAAAGCCAGCTGCTGCCGATGCCATGGGCGTAAATGTAAACAAAACCAGATATATCTATACGATATTTGGAGGGATGCTGATGGGGGTAGCTGGCGCTCATCTTTCTCTTGGTTACCTGCAGGGATGGGCAGATAATATCACGGGCGGTCGAGGATGGATTGCTATCGCACTGGTAATTTTTGCTACTTGGGACCCGTTAAGAGCCGTGATCGGTGCCTTTCTATTCGGTGGGATCAATGCTATTCAATTCCGTATGCAGGCTGCAGGCACAACGATACCAGCCACGCTTTTGAATATGATGCCTTATATTTTCACGGTGGTTGTATTGGTAATCATCACCTGGTGGGAAGCATTCAGTAAAAGGGTTGGGGCTCCAGCAGCGTTAGGTGAGCCATACATTCGAGAGGAAAGGTAATCGTCGCCTTTTTACGGCCAGGGAATATCTACAGGTTTTGTGTATCCGTGTTTTTCGACACCATATAATATCCCGTGAGACTTTCCATCACAATTTTGGTCGTCGGTTAGGGTATATGGGCCTTTATCTGTATGATAAGCTACATCGATCAAATTGCCATTGGCGCAAATTGTAGCCTCAATTAAATATCCGCGTTTGTCTTCCGCAGAAACCTGAATATCATTCCAAGAAATGGTGACCTGGTTCCCATTTCTTGTTGCATTTACATTCTTTGGTGGATTGGCAAAGTTTGTATAGGGGAGGGGGGACATCCAAACATATAGCAAAAATATGTCTCCATCCACAACATCAACTACAGAAGAAGAAACCCAACAATGTTTATCCCAGGTTTCGGGTTGAATATATAACCAGCTCCCATCAGCATTTCGGTTGTGGACTTCAGCTTTATCTCCCTCCCATAGATCAATTGCGTGGAGATATGCTATGCCGGGACCAAATCGGCAATGGGCATTCTTGTTTACAACTATATCGGGGAAATTATATGTTGGGGTCAGCGTTATGGTAGGCGTTTGAGTAATCGTGGGTGTGAAGGAGGCTGTTGGTGTCAGTGTAATTGTAGGTGTGAAAGTGAATGTTGGTGAGGGCGTGATTGTATTGGTGTTTGTTGGTGTACTTGAAGAGGTTTGTGTGGGAATTGGCGAGGGTGAATTTGTAGGGTTAGTTTTTATAAATCCAGCGACATCTTTCGGAAAAGTGCAAGACGGTAACAGGATAATGCTAAAAAGCAAGAAGAGAACGAACAAGGTAAATTTCTTCATAATCTAATTCTATCAAATATCCTGATAAAACTGCATGGGGATTTATTCCTAATGAAAAAAAGATGGGTTATAAATATGGGGAGGAAAATAACCCGGCTTTTGAATCCAAGGAAAAGAACATGAAGATTATTTCAGTAAACAGTAAAAAGGAATTAAGAGATTTCATTCAATTTCCATATGTGCATTACAAAAAAGATACTACCTGGGTACCCCCATTGCGAAGAGAGCAGCGGAAGAACTTTAATCCCAAATCTAATCCTCTATTGAGGCATTGTGAATGGCAATTGTTTTTATTAGAAAAAGAAGGTGAAATCATTGGTCGGGTAGCAGCCTTTATAGATCTCCTGGCGATGGAATTTTGGGGAGAGAAGGTGGGTTTCTTTGGATATTATGAATGTATTGATGATGCCGAAGCATCAAAAATGTTATTAGAAACCTGCAATAGGTGGTTGAAAGATCAGGGATGCTCAAAGATGTGGGGGCCTTGGAGCTTTGTTTCTCAGGAATGGGGGGCGGTGGTTGAAGGATATGAGCCATCCCCTGTGATTATGGGACCTTACAATCCTCCCTATTACAATGATCATTTTCTTGCTTATGGATTTGTAAAAGTTAAGGACATGTTGTGTTGGTACATTTCAGGAGAAGAAGGTTATCAAATTCCGGAGAGGATACAACGGCTTACAGATAAGGTGGCTCAAAGACATGGTGTCCATATTCGAACCTTGGATATGAAAAATTATAGGGAGGAAGTCGATCTGGTTCTCGAACTCTCAAACGAATCTATTATCAATAATTGGGGGTTTTCACCGGTGACTGAGGATGAAGTTGTTGCGATGGCAAATGATTTGAGAGACATCATCCAGCCGAAAGGGGTGCTTTTTGCTGAAGATAAAACGGGAACTGCGATTGGATTTGCAATTGCGCTGCCAGATATAAATTATTTAATCAAAAATCTCAATGGGAGATTGTTTCCATGGGGACTGTTTAAACTCCTTTGGGGAATTCCGCGTCTAAGACGATATCGAATGTTTGCTTTAGGTGTGGTGCCAAATTATCAGGGGAAAGGAATAGATAGCTTACTCTATAAAGCTCTGAATGAATCTCTCTTTACCCCAGATTTATGGATGGAAATAAATTACGTGTTAGAAGATAATTGGCCAATGATCAATGCAATTAAGAAATTAAATGCCACGCCATTGCGACGTTATAGGGTTTATGAAAAGGTGTTGTCTTGAATACCGTAAATGAATGGCATCAAAGATTTCTGCAGCAATCGAGGTGGACACAATGGATTCGGCATACTTTTAGGGAGAAATTAGAATCAATAAATACGCCTTTGAAAATTCTGGAGGTCGGTTGTGGAACTGGGGCGGTGTGTAAGGAGTATTTAGGGACGTCTACAAGTGTGTACGGACTCGATTTAGACATGGATTTTTTGAAGTACGCTCAAACCGAAAGTACCGCTGATCATTTCATTCAAGGAGATGGGGGCAGCCTTCCGTTGAAATCAGATGAATTTGATTTGGTCTACTGCCATTATTTTTTGCTTTGGGTGCACGACCCCGAAAAAATCCTTCGCGAGATGGTGAGAATTGCAAAGCCCGGGGGATGGGTTGCTGCATTTGCCGAGCCAGATTATGGAGGAAGGGTTGATTACCCTGAAGAACTCGTGAATTTAGGGAAAATGCAAGTTGATAGTTTGCTTGAACAAAGCGCAGACCCATTTATTGGGCGAAAAGTGAGATCGTTATTTGCATCAGCTGGAATTGAAGATGTGCAAGTTGGAATAATGGGGTATGAGCAAGGAAATGTAGAAAATCGGCATTTCGAATCAAGTGAATGGACTACACTGGAGTTTGATTTAGGAAAACGTTTGCCAATTAATGAGTTAAACAAGATAAAACAAATTTATTTGGATTCAGGGAGAAATGGCACACGGATAATATTTATTCCCACATTTTATACTTGCGGAAGAAAAAATAAGAATATATAATACAGATTATTGAATAATTAGATTAAAATACTTATGTTATTTAATGAGGAATTAAATAAATGAAACTAAAACCAAGGATATTAATAGGCGGTATTGTAGTTGCAATTGGAATTCTTCTATTGTTTCAAAGCTTTAATTTACTGCAAGGTGGAGTCGGAAGCATTATTGCAGCTGGGATTTGGGGAGCTTTAGGTTTGACTGCACTATATTATTTTTACAAAAGTAAACAATTTTGGTGGGGAATACTTGGCTTTATGTTAGTAGTTGTGATGATTAGTAATTTATTGGATATTTTTAATATACCTACTGTTACTAAGGATTTAATCACTCTTGGTGGATTTGGGTGTGGTTTCATTGGTATATATATTGCGAATAAGAAAAACTGGTGGGGGTTTATTGTCGGCGGTATGATGTTTTCTATAGCGGGTACGATCTGGACGCAAGCTTATGCGGAAAATATCTCTGCAAATGGAATATTTTTCATTGGTTTAGGTATAACTTTTATCCTTCTTTATTTGTTTTCAATCAAAGATCGACAAATGAATTGGGCACTGATCCCCGCTGCATCCTTTTTCCTCCTTGGGGTGGGGCAGAGTTATGGGTTAGCAGATTTGCTTGGCCCAATCATAATTCTATTGGCAGGCATTGTGGTTTTATTAGTTTCGTTCAGAAAAAAATAAATTTCTAGGATGGTCCAATATGTGTGCCTGGGTAGAGAATAGACCTCTTAGGCACAACAACAATCCCATCTCTAACAGACCAATTATCCTCATCAATTTCCGTGCCTCTTGGAAAAGGTTTTATGACAACACCTTCTCCAATGCGTACATTTTTATCGATAATTGCCCCCTCAATATAGCTGTTTGGACCTATGCCTACAGGAACTCCGTTACCAGTCTGTAAGGATGAGGGAGTGTCATAATAGTCTGCTCCCATGACAATTGACGAGTAAATTTCAGCATTTTTATGAACCTGGCTTCGAAGGCCAACCACAGAATTAGAAATTTTAGCTTCTTGTATATGAGAGCCGTCGCCTAGAAGGATGTCGGTAAGTTCAGCGTTTTCAATCAGTGAGCCAGGCAAAAAACGGGGGCGAGTATATATGGGGGCGTTGTTGTCGATAAAATTAAATGGTGCATCGGGTTTGGTGAGTGATAAATTTGTGTCATAAAAGGAGCGCATCGTTCCAATATCTTCCCAGTAATCATCAAAGGGGTAGGCAAAAACATTCATAGAGTTGATTGCCTTTGGGATTACCTCGCCGCCGAAATCTGTATCGATGGTATTGTTTAGTAATTCGATTAGCCGATTTGTATTGAAAAAGTAAATGCCCATTGAACCCAAGAATTGTTTCTCTTTATCCGGATACGATGCAAATTGATTCAGCAATTCGGGTGTTTTGGGCTTTTCAACAAAGGAGATAATACGGTCATCCTCGTTTACTTTCATAATTCCAAAGCGGGAGGCATCTTCACGGAATACGGGCTGAACGGCAACAGTAATATCAGCACCTTTGTCCCAATGGAATTGTGCTAATTTTGAATAATCCATCCTGTATAAATGATCGCCAGCTAAGATGAGAGAGTAATCAAGGTCAGCACTTTTAATCTCTAAAAGCTGCTTTCGAACAGCATCGGCAGTGCCTTGATACCATTCAAATGATTTGTCACGTTGTTCAGCTGCAAATATTTCTACCCATCCACGGCTAAAGGCATCAAAAACATATGTTCTGGCAATGTGTCGGTGTAAGGAAACTGATTTAAATTGGGTAAGTACAGCAATTTTATTGATCCCTGAATTTATACAATTGCTAAGGGGGATGTCTATCAAACGATATTTTCCTGCAATAGGTACTGCCGGCTTTGCCCGTAATCTGGTAAGAGGGTAGAGCCGAGTTCCTCTGCCTCCGCCCATGATAATTCCGAGAACATCCTTCATCGTTTGCATAGCATCTCCTAATATTTTTACGGTTCGTTCAGCTCCTCCTAAATTATACGTGAAATGTGTAATTGTGGGAAAAACAAGCACGCACAAATTATTATTGAACGCGTTCAAATTGCGAGGGTCTTTATCGCTGAAAGAGTGATGTGCAAATAAACGACCGTTAATTATTTGTTGTAATTGTTTATCAGCAAAAGCTACAAAAAATTTAAGCACTTAAAACCTATAGAAAATGCAATAAGATCAATATTAATAGTTAGTGATAATGGTTATTACCACGAACTATTGACGTTTTATTGACAATATGCTATAAATTACATATGGATGTCAATAAATCAATTCTCGTGAATAATTTAAACCACTCTAGTAAGTTAGATCATTTTTCTGATTCTTCTCCAATAAATATGCCCCTTTCTGAATTTGTGGATATATTTTTAAAGGCGGCTACCCACAGTCGTAATACAGTTCGCGCTTACCGCACTGCAGCTGGATTGTTCTACAAATTTATGAGTTATCAGTATAAAGATCATCTTGATGAGTTAAGGTGGTATCCATTAGTGCAGTCAACAATAGAAAATAGACGAACTGTGTGGGAATTTCGTGGAAAAGCTGCCGTATTGCGACTAATCACTCCCCAGCTGATAGATGAGTTTGTTAATTGGATGGAAGATGGTCAACCAGATGAGGACGGTATTCCAAGTATGGATGGTTCTTTGTCGGCAAGCACAATTAATGTGCGTACCAGAGCTATTGGCACTATGCTCAGCATTGCCAGGCGCGAGCAGCTTTTGACCCAAGAACAAATCGCTCAATTAAATGTGAGAAGGTTCAAGAGAAGAGAAAAACGCGAAAAACAGCATTCTGGGCGCCGTTTAACAAAAAATGAAGCAAAATTGTTGCGAAACGCGGTGATAGCAGAAGGAAATACGCGCATAGAGTTGGCATCTGATCGATCAAAGAGGCGTGCCGCTTATAAAACAAAGCGTGATTTATTGTTGATTGATTTGATGTTATTTATGGGGCTAAGACTTGAGGAAACTTGCTCAATACGTTATACCGATTTTTCATTTGACGATGGCCGTTGGGCTGTGCAAGTACATGGTAAAGGTGGGACTGAAGTAGTATTAAAGTTGCATAACCAGGTTCTAGAGTCTCTGAATGCTTGGATGAATGTTTGTAATGAGTATTTCCAGGGAAAGTCTTTTGTGCTGGGCGAAAGCAATTCTCCTTTACTGTTAAACCTTCGAAAAGGCGGACATATTGTTCCTGAGAGGCCAATAGATCTTTCCCTCCCTTGGAAAATTGTTACCTATTACGCTAAAAAAGCAGGCATTTTTGATCCCAAACAGAATAAGCGTCTCAGTAATCATGATCTTCGAAGAACAGCCGGTCGCCTTGCTTATGAGGCTACTGGTGACATTTTCAAAGTTCAGCAAATGCTTCGACATGCCAATCCTGAAACTACCATGTTGTATATTGGCGTTAAAGCCGATTACGCTGGAGCTGCAATTGACAGCATAGATTTAGATGATTGATACATCCCCTACCCTATTTATAAAAGATAACGATGATGTTGTTATTAGAACATATTTTCTTGATTTGTTGATATGATTACGAATTTATGGTGTATAATTTTCCGAGAATTTGAAAGGAGGTCTATCTTTATGAAATAGCAAAAAAATAATAAGGAAAAGAAAGCGCATGGCCCAGTTAGCTGGGTGACGAGGATGAGGGTTCTCTATTGCAAAATAGAGTTAACCAAGATAATGATATCTTGGGAAAATCGAGAAATCAGCGGAAGCCCTCCGGGTAGACCATCTATCCGATATCTTTTCCTCCATTAGAGAGAAGCAATTGTCACAATATAGTCGAGGTAACTCTTCTATCAAAAGACATATGTAGATGGTGAAAATCAAATAAACATTTATGGAGGTCCCCAATGTGTGGAATAGTTGGATATATTGGTCAGCGTGATGCTACGCCGATCATAATGAATGGTCTTAAGCGGCTAGAATATCGCGGGTACGATTCTGCTGGTGTGGCTGTATTACAAAATGGCCACATTGAGATAAGAAGAGATGCAGGAAAACTTAGCCGGCTTGTATCAATCGTGGAAGGTGATCCTATATCAGGAAAGCTAGGTATTGGACACACGCGGTGGGCAACCCATGGGGAGCCAAATGCCCGAAATGCACATCCTCATATCGGAGCAACCGGCGAAGTGGTTGTTGTTCACAACGGGATTGTTGAAAATTACCTTGAATTGAGAAATGAATTGGTGGCTGAAGGGGTTGAGTTAAAATCTGATACAGACAGTGAAATCATTGTCCACCTGGTTGAAAAATTCTATTCAGTTGAAGGCAGCTTACTAGAAGCTGCCAGAAAGGCTTTTGCCCTTCTTAGAGGACATCATGGTATTGTCCTGATTTCATCAAGAGAGCCCGATAAAATCATTGCGGCTAGAATAGGTAATGCAGGGGGAGTTGTAATTGGTTATGGTGAGGGAGAGATGTATGTAGCTTCCGATCTTCCAGCAATTCTTGAGCATACTAGAAAAGTAAGTTTCTTAGAATCACACCAAATTGCAGTTGTAAATAGAGATGGTGTGGAAATACAAACGTTAACGGGAGAACCGTTACCCATAAGTGTTGAAACAATTTCCTGGGATCCTGTAGCTGCTGAAAAGGGTGAATTTCGCCACTTCATGCAGAAAGAGATCCATGAACAAGTACGTTCTCTTACAGACACTATTTCAGGGCGTGTAGATTTTGAGCAAGGGAAAATCATCATCCCTCAATTGAATCTAACCAAGGAATTCGCTCAAAAAATTGAGAAGATCACAATCATTGCGTGTGGCACAGCATATTATGCTGCAATGGTTGGGAAAGTCCTCATTGAAGAAATTGCACGAATTCCAGTAGAAATAGATGTGGCTTCCGAATTTCGTTATCGAAACCCAATCATTGATGATAAAACAGTTGTGATTGCAATCAGTCAATCCGGGGAAACTGCAGATACCTTAGCAGCAATGGGAGAAAGCAAGAAAAAAGGAGCTACATTGTGGTCGATTGTAAATGTGATTGGTTCCCAAGCAATGCGTATTGCGGATGGATACATATCGATGCAAACTGGGCCGGAAATTGGCGTAGCTTCGACAAAAGCCTATACTGCCCCACTAGTGGATCAATATATGTTGGCCATCTTATTGGCAGACTTACGCGGCGTGATTGACGAGAAGCAGCGGAAAGCTTTGGTCTCTGACCTGCGTCATATTCCTGAGCTTGTGGGACAGGCATTGGAAAGAGAAAGCCAATATGAGAAAGTTGCTTCCGCAATTAAAGATACGCTCAATTGTATTTATTTAGGCAGAGGGATCAATATGCCTACAGCGTATGAGGGGGCACTAAAACTAAAAGAAATTTCTTATATCCACGCTGAAGGATATCCCGGGGGTGAAATGAAGCATGGGCCAATTGCATTATTTGATGAAGATTTGCCGGTAGTAATTATTGCCCCGCAGGACCCTTGGTATGAAAAAATGATCAGCCAAATTGAACAAACGCGGGCGCGTGGCTCAAAAGTCATAGCATTAGCAACCGATGGTGATGAGTTAATACCTTCTTTGTCCGATCATGTTATTTGGGTGCCAGAAACCCCATGGATGCTGAGTCCAGTGATAACGGTAATCCCCTTGCAGATACTTGCGTATCATATTGCTGCGATGCGTGGATTGGATGTTGATCAACCAAGAAACCTGGCAAAAAGTGTGACTGTGGAGTAAATAAAATTCAAGTATAGAATTTTTCTTTTAGAAAGTTTTGTAATTGAACAATTCGTTTGCAGATTTTTAGTGACAAATGCACCTATTAGGTGCATTTGTCTTTTCCTTTTACTATGCATTATTTTATATCATTGAAGATTGATTTCATGTGGAGCAAGAAATGTCGCTGAGCAGTATAACCCAGAGTTTTGCATTGTGGTTGAACCTAGTCGTTGGAACCGGATTGCACTTGGGTATAAGAGGAGCGCTTGGGTGGAGGTATCTGTCCGGCAAAGCCTAACACATACAGCCAGCAAAAAGAAAAGCGCAGCAGAAAATGCTGTGCAGTGCTGGTAGCTCTGGTACGCACATTAATTGTGCTTGCCGACAAAGAACCATATTTCTACAAGCCTGGATCACTCCAGCGAAGTGCCTCTCCCAATTGGAGATATTATTGCCAGTGCGTTGGTTTGTGCTTTTTAGGGAAGGATATTCGTACCTCAAAAAGTTATTAGAAGGCTGTAAATATTTGAATATGATAAGTTGATATGGGATAAATAAATTATAATAGTGGGATATGAGATCATTTTGTGATCAGAAAGGATTGTTATATTAATTATGGCTAATACAAAAAAGGTTAGAGTTGCAATCATTGGCGTTGGGAATTGTGCATCATCACTTGTCCAAGGGGTGGAATACTATAAGGATGCTGCAGACGATGCAGAAATCCCAGGATTAATGCATGCAACTGTTGGTGGATATCATGTCAGGGATATAGAGTTTTCAGCAGCTTTCGATGTTGTCGAGGGTAAAGTTGGAAAAGATTTGAGTGAGGCTATTTGGGCCGAACCCAATAATACAATTAAAATTGCTGATGTCCCGCATTTAGATGTACACGTTTATCGTGGAATGACTCACGATGGGTTAGGGAAATACCTCAAGCAGGTTGTGACCAAAGCAGAAGGCTCAACGGACAATATCGTTCAGATTTTGAAAGACACAAAGACGGATGTTGTTGTCAGTTACCTTCCTGTGGGTTCTGAAATGGCCACGAAATGGTATGTTGAGCAAATCCTGGAGGCAGGGTGTGCTTTTGTAAATTGTATTCCTGTGTTTATTGCCAGTTCAGAATATTGGGCTGAGAGGTTTAAAGACCGAGGTTTACCAATCATTGGTGACGATATAAAAAGCCAGGTTGGTGCCACCATTACTCATAGGGTGCTGACAAATTTATTCAAAGACCGTGGTATTCATTTAGATCACACATACCAGTTAAACTTTGGTGGAAATATGGATTTTTACAACATGCTTGAACGTGAGCGGTTGGAATCCAAGAAAATTTCTAAAACGAATGCTGTGACAAGCCAATTGCCGTATGATCTTGGAGACGAAAATGTGCATGTCGGCCCAAGCGATTATGTGCCGTGGTTGACAGATAGAAAGTGGTGTCATATTCGGATGGAAGGTAGAGCATTTGGAAATGTTCCATTAAATCTTGAGTTAAAATTGGAAGTATGGGACTCACCAAATTCTGCCGGAGTCGTGATTGATGCTGTACGTTGTGCTAAAATCGCTCTAGACAATGGTTTGAGCGGTCCTCTTACTGCTCCAGCATCGTATTTTATGAAAACTCCACCTATTCAGTATACAGATGATGTGGCAAGGTTGAAGACTGAAGAATTTATTGCTAATCCAAAGTAAGATAATTTATCGGGAGTGGTTGTGAAGCCACTCCCCTTTTTTGATAATTGATAATAATGACAAAATTTTGGTTTATCCGTCACGGTGAGAGCACCTCAAATGCAGGGTTGCCATCTGATTCTGATGAGTTAACACCTTTAACAATCAAAGGTGAGATGCAAGCACAGTATGTTGCAGAATATATTGAAACTGCTCCTGATAAATTTGTGGTTTCTCCTTATATTCGGACACTACTAACAGGGAAACCAACATTTCGAAAATTCCCGAATATTTCGATAGAAACCTGGCAGATACAAGAATATTCCTATCTTAGTCATGAACAATATCAAGGGACCACTAATCGCCAAAGAGGAAATCTTTCTCGCCATTATTTTCAAACTGCGGATCCGACAATTATTTTAGGAGAAGGAGCTGAGTCTTTTCAGCAATTTCTTGAACGAATTGATCAGTGTGTAGAAACCTTGGCTTCACTGGAAGATGAATTTGTCATTCTATTTGGACATGGATGGTTTATTAGAGCTTTGTTATGGCTATTGTATGAGAAAAAAACCTCGAATTCTGAAAAGAAAGCATTCTTAGAGCATCTAACTAAGATTATGCCTTCATCATCATTTTTAGTTTGGGTGTTCCAGAAATTTGGGGAAAGATACTTAAAAAAGCGGATGTACCGCTTTTTACTGTTCTCAGCTATTATCCGTATTCCCAATTGTGGCATTGTGAAGGGCTTGGTAGATAAAAATCGTGAAGTTGAAGTTTTAGACTTTACGATTGAACATCTTCCAGATGATTTACGAGGCACTTCTCTTATAAACCGCTAATAAATTCATGCTATAATTAACTTTCTTGGGGATGATCGGTTTCGACGGGAGAAGCTGATCACGAACTGCGAGTCGAGAGGTACCGACCTCGTAAAATCAGTACACCAATTAAGTGCCAAAAGCACTGACTACGCTGCACTTCCTTTAGCTGCATAAGCTAATTGATTTGTAGCCCCGGTCCCCTATGTGGGCCGCGTCCCTCTATTCCTTGCTCCGGCGGGGATAGAGAGGGCGACACAAGGCCGGAGTGCGGCACAGGACATCGCTAAATGTGTCTAAGAAAGACTCTCGGGTCTTAGCGATTAGCCAGCAGGCACCTTTCGTCTTATGTAGGACTGCTGGTGAAACTCAAACAAAGGACTACACTCGTAGAGGTTCGCTGATTTAATCTTTCGGACGCGGGTTCGATTCCCGCCATCTCCACAAAAAAAGCACGCGACTGCGTGCTTTTCTCTAATCTTGTATTCTACAAATAAAACCTTTGAGATATTCCCCTTCAGGAAAACTTAGCAGAATTGGATGGTCGCTGGATTGAGACATAGTTCCAATGATTTGAGCGTCAACCCCTGCATCTAATGCTGCATCAGCAACAATCTTTTGGAAAAGGCTTCGATCTAATCCTCCTGAGCATGAAAACGTGAATAAAATGCCTCCTGGTCGCAATAATTTAAAAGCCAAAAGGTTTATATCTTTATATGCTCTTGCAGCTTTGTCTACATGTTTTCTCGTTGGCGCTAATTTCGGAGGGTCGAGAATAATGACATCAAACTTTCTGTCTTGATCTCGGAAGGTACGCAATTGTGAGAACACATCTGCTTGTATTATCTCAAAGGTTTCTTGCAAGAAATTATTTATTTGAATATTTTCTCTAAATATTTCTAATGCTTCATTTGCTGAATCTACTGATGTGATGCTTTTAGCCCCTCCAAATGCTGCGTTAAGTGAAAACCCACCGCTGTAACAAAAGCAATCCAAAACATCCATTTTGTTTACGTATTCTCGTAATTTAAATCGATTTTCGCGTTGATCTAAATAAAATCCGGTTTTCTGTCCATTAATATCAATCAAGAATCTAATATCGTTTTCTTCGATTTCTATTTTTGAAGTGATTTTTGGTCCTAAATGGATTCTTTCTCGAATTGGTAATCCTTCTAAATTTCTCATCTCAGAATCAAAACACTCGGAAACTGACTCAATTATAGGATTTGATATTAATATTTGAGAAATCTCCTCTTTCCAGGCTTCTGCCCCACAGCTTAATATCTGAATCACTGCGTTTTTGTTATATAAATCAATAATAACACCTGGTAATTGATCGGATTCTGCATGGCAGAGTCGATAGGCATTTGTACTAGTAATGTGTTGCCGAGAGGATATTGTTTTTTCTATTCTTTTCTCTAGCAGTGTTGAAAAATTGATATTTTTATGTGGTAATTTGTTTGAGAAATTTAGTAGTCTGATTTTTATTTGTGATATTTGACTATACGCACCTATTCCCAATAAATCTTTTTTACTCGAAAAAACCTCTACGATATCTCCGCACTGGGGTTCTCCAACAATCTCAGCAATTGCGCCTGAATATATCCACGGATGGTTGCGCAGTAGAGGTCTTTCCCTGCCCTTTTTAAGAATTACTTGTGCTTTTGGCATATTTACGTTGTTATTCATTATTTGTCAAACTTATCAATTCATCTTCTGTAAGTATTTTCACATTTAATTCCTGCGCTTTTTCAAGCTTGGAACCGGGTTTTTCCCCAATGACAAGATAGTCTGTTTTAGAGCTAACAGACGAGGAGACTTTCCCACCATTATCAGTTATAAAACTCTTGATTTCACTTCTAGTAAAACTTTCAAGTGAACCAGTAACAACAATTGACATTCCTGCAAGCGGGAGTTGTGCCACTGCTTTTAATATATCAATATTTTTTGTTGGCCACATCCCAACAGCACGCAGTTTTTCCAACACCTTTTTATTTGCAGGGTGATTAAACCATTCCACAACAGCATCAGCTATATTTGGACCGATTCCAGGGATCGCTTCAAGGTCTCCCTTCTTCGCCAGCTCTAATGCATCTAGGCTGCCAAAATTCCTGGCAAGGTCCAAGCTTACTACTTCCCCTACTCCCATGATGCCTAATGCGAAAATCAGCTTCTCTAATGGCTGTTTTTTTGATTCCTCAATTGCAGTAAGTATATTCTCTGCTTTTTTATCTGCAAATCCTTCCAAACCCATCAGATCGTCTTTTGACAACCGGTATAAATCAGCCACATCCTTTATCAAATCTTGGTTCACAAGCTGTTCGACAACTTTAATACCCAGCCCTACGATATCTAACGTTGACCTTGATACAAAATGCTCAATATTACGAATCAGTTGTTCAGGACATCCTGGATTGATGCAATATAGTGCAACCTCTCCTTCTACTCGTGATACAGGCTCTCCACAAGCCGGGCACTCTTTAGGCCTTTGGTACTCTTTTTCTATACCTGTCCTTGCAATTTCAATTGGTCCAATAATATAGGGAATAACATCGCCGGCACGTTTTACGATTACGGTGTCCCCAATCCTAATATCTTTTTCTTCGATAAAATCAAAATTGTGCAAAGTAGCTTGACGAACAATTACCCCACCAATCTCAACTGCCTCTAACATCGCATAGGGAGTTAAAACGCCTGTTCGCCCAACATTTACACCAATATCCATTAATTTTGTGGTTACTTCTTTTGCTGGAAACTTATATGCTATTGCCCCTCTTGGATCTTTTCCAACAATTCCTAAATTTTCACTCAATTCCAAATCATTGATCTTTACAACGATACCATCAATTTCATATGGTAAGCTTTCCCGTTTTTCTATCCAGTTTTCACAAATGTTGATAACATCATTAATATTTTGACTATGCGCAATTTCATTATTTACTGGAAAACCAACCTTTTTTAACCAATCAAGGCTTTCCAATTGTGTTCGTGGGAGAGATTGATCTCCAGCTACAATCGTATATACGAAAAGACGGAGAGGACGGGATGCAGCAATGGACGAATCTAAATTTCTCACAGCGCCTGCTGCCGTATTACGCGATGTTTGGTATGTTTTTCCGCCCGCCTCTATTTGTCGCTTGTTTAATTCCTCAAAATCTTTCAGATCAATAAATACTTCTCCTCTTACAACTAAGTAATTAGGGATATTGCTAATTTGATCATCTACAGGAATTTTCAAAGGTAGTGTAGGAATAGTTTTTAAATTTGGGGTAATATCTTCCCCTATTTCTCCATCACCTCGCGTTGCACCCTGCACAAAAATACCATTCTCATAATGCAAAACTACTGTCAAGCCATCCAGCTTTGGTTCAATTGCAAAGTCAGCTTTTACAACACGTTCGTCAAGTTTGGAAATCCGCTCAAACCAAGCTCGAAGATCATCGCCGTTAAATGCATTAGCAAGGCTTAAGATTGGCGAAGGATGTGTGACCTTCTCAAATTTATCAGAAACATACCCCCCCACCCTTTGGCTTGGGGAATCCGGTGTTACCCACTCTGGAAATTGGCCTTCAATTTCTCGCAATTCTGCTAACAACTGGTCATACTGCCCATCAGAAATAACCGGCGCATCTTTTACATGATAAAGGTAATTATGCAAATGTAATTGCTCTTTTAGATACTGGAGGCGTGAAAACTGTTCTTCTTTATTCATAAGGTCATTATAAACGATTTACATCTCTATAAACTTTTCAAATTCTTTCTTACAATTTTTCCCCAATCTATGCGCCGTATTTGAAACACAATACGTCACTGAAAACTGTTTTCCCTGGAAAAAATCCCGGGCATCTTCGGCTTCTCGAATCGAGACCATTTGATCTTTTTCTCCATGTGCAATAAACAATTGAAAATCGTCAGAGGATACCCCCATAAAATACCCACTGACACCTTCTGGAAGAAAACCTGATAATACGGCAATTTTCTCTACCTTGTTAGAATTTTTAACTGCATAAGAATAAGAGAAAGCGCCGCCTTGACTAAAACCAATTAGACTAATTTCGTTAAAATTAGCATACGGAAATTCTATTTCTAAACTTCCTATTAACCCATTAAATAAGTCCAATGATTGAAAAAAATCCTCATATTTAGGCCAATAAGAAATCGGCTTGTCTACCCAAGAATATCCGCCAAGTTCAATATCACGAGAAGGAAATGGAGCTCTAGGAGCAAATACGTACGCATCTAAATTTAATTGATTTAGAAATACCCACATTGAATCTTCGTCTCCGGACAAGCCGTGCAGTAAAAAGATTACGGGTTTTACTTTGTCCTGGCAACTAGGTAGAGCTGCTTTTAAATGCCAGCTTTCAATTTCCAATTTAATAATTTCATTCATCTAATTTTTTCACAACCCAATCCATAAGAAGAAATAAACTGGCAATCAATCCAATAGGTAATAGTCCCCCAGCAATACAAAGCAACCCTGTAATAGCTGCGCCTTTTCCCCAAAATACCCATATCAATCCATCTCCTACCAAGAGCAATATAACCACAAATCCAATAATTAATCTCACATTGGTTTGTTTAGTATACCGCCTCAAATCTCTTTTCATTTGGATTGAAACCCTAACCAATTGCGCAATCTATATTGCAATGAGGTGTAATGGCTAATTTTTGGAATGGCAGCTAATGCAGCCTCTTCCCCTTTTGCAGCCATTTCATCTACATCCACCTGATCTAAAATTCCAATATTACCTAAATCTGGTCGGATAATTACTTCAGGTTTTTCTACTTCAAGCCTATATTCAGCAAACATCTTACTGGCGACATCAATCGATCGGATAAACACATTTAACGCTTGAGAAATTCTCAACTTAGAAATATAGTCAAACACGGGTGCTGCTCCGGGAATTTCCAAGACAGGCAAAGACAAATTCGCACTATTATTTTGAGAAAGCACAACAGCCACCACAGGGATATTGGGTTTTAGATCTCGAACAACATCAACAGGTACAGGATCATACACCCCGCCATCAACCAATAGTGAATCCCCTTGTCTTCTGGCTGGCAAAACTCCCGGTACTGCAATTGTTGATAAAACAGCGTCAAATAATTTTCCCTTATTAATTACAACCAATTCGCCACGATTTATATCAACCGATGTTACTGCAAATGGAATTTTCAAATCATCAAAGGTTCGATCTTCTAGCATTTCGCTGAGCACCTTGGTTGCACCTGCCAGCCCAATTAGAGAAGGCTCCTGACTCTTCAATTGCCCATATAATTTTGTTTGCTCAATTTTCGAAAACCGATCCAACATATCCCTTGCAGAATAACCTGATAAATAAACAGCACCTACCAAACCTCCAATGCTGGTACCGGCAAGCGCATCAATCTTTATATTATTGTCTTCCAATACTTTCAATACACCCAAATGTGCCATTCCCCTTGCCCCGCCCCCGCCAAGTGCTAAACCGATACCCATTGATTCATCCTTTCTAAACTACACCACCTAATCTTAACCTACTTCACCATACTTTTTCTAATTGTCAGCACTCTGTCAACAATATCCTCAATTGAGCAATCCGCTTTGTCCTCTGCGTATCGCAATTTCAATTCGACCTTTCCTTGTTTTAAAGAGCGCTCGCCAATCGTGATCCTGATAGGTATACCCATTAAATCAGCATCATTAAATTTGACCCCAGCTCGTTCTCCGCGGTCATCAAACAGCACATTCAAACCTGACCCCAAGAGGCTTTCATAAATTTCGTTGGCTTTATCATCCACTTTCCCTAAACTTATCAGATGAACATCGTAAGGAGATATGGCAATCGGCCAAACCAACCCATTTTGATCATTGTTCTCTTCAGCAACGCAGGAAAACAATATATTTATATCACTACAACTGCTTAGCATCTGAATTGGTTTGGCTTTTCCATTTTGATCTAAATAACTTGATTCTAAACCTTTCCAGTATGTTTCATCAAATATTTTTATTTCACCAATTTTTATCCCAGCATATTCTTTCAATACTCCCCCACAATTTTTACATTTGCAACCTTCTTCTGCCGTAACAATATCTGCAACATGATTTGCCTGAAAATCCCTTCCAAAATTCATATTAATCTTATGATATCCCTCTACGTTCGCTCCTCCCACAAGATTAACGGATTCTGCGATAAGGTCATCCACTACAACAACTGCATTAGTAACACCTACTGGAGATCCATATCCTGGTACAGCTCCGGTTTTGACAATTTCTTCTTCGCTGGCAGGGCTCAATGATGTCGCATTCAGTAAAGTTTTTAGTTTGGTTTCATTTAACTTCATATCCCCTCGAACAACTGCAAGTATCAATTTTTCTTCATCTGTATCTTCTCGATCATAAACTGCCGTCAAAAAAACAGCTTTTGCTAATTTCGAGGAAGGCAAATTTAAGAATTTGCTCAAATCAGCGATAGTAGCAATATTTGGCGTTTCAATTAATTCTGTTGGTAAAACATCCTCATCATTTATTGGTAATTTTAAAAATTCTGCTGATTTTTTATTTGCTAAATATCCACAAGACTCGCACCTTATCAATTGATCGTCCCCACTCTCAGTCAAATAATAAATATCTTGAATAGAAATCCCTTTTTCCTTCTGTATAGAAGTCCATTCAACTGGAAGATTGCATTGACTAAATATTCTCTCAAAAGTTTTTATTTGCTTCCGATAACAACTTTGAATCTCTGAAATATCTCTCCCCATCGAGAAACTTTCTACCGAAATATTTTTCAAGCTGGAATTGGGCAGTTTTTCCCTGAAAGAAAACAATACCGCCGGTAATTGTTTGTATGATTGAATAATCTTGTCAGATAAATCATAAACTAAATCCTCCGAAGGTAAATCAGTTGCAGGAATTAAAAACTCTTGGCCCCCATCGCCTTCTAGTTTCTCTCTGATCAACTGTTCAATTTGGCTTATTACCTGATATCCGAGAGGGAGAATAAAATAACCATCATCATCCAATTGTTGGATAAATCCAGCCCGCACTAGCAATTGATCTCCAAGCATATCGACATCAGCAGGTATCTCTCGTAGTGTCCTAAAGAAGAGTTGGCTCATTCTCATGGTAAATATTCTCCTTATTTCTGCCGCTAACAATCTCACAATACTTGATTCTACTATAATAAAAAACCCCATTAACTAGGGTTTTTTCTGCGAATGACAACTTATCATTGTATAAAGAGAGTGCGCATACTCCCTTAGATGGTCACTACTGCACTACTATAGAAACTTCTTCAATCTATTTTTACCAATGCATTAGTTATTCCTAACTGTAATTTGTGCAATTGAATATAATCCTTGAGCATCTTTCCCATTATTTGCCAAATTAATTGGCTTCCCCGTCCTTGTATTAATAATAGCCACTTTCGTAAAATATGTCCCAGCCGGCAAAGAATCAGAAATATCCACCGAAGCTTCAACTAAATATGGCCTGGCTACTATTTTTGAATTCGCTGCAGGCATCCAAGAAGAAACATCTACTGGAACTATATATTCACCAATAACCGCATTGCTACTGTTCAATAAATAAAACTTTACAACAAAATTTTGTCCCATTTTAGGGTATGAGGGGGCAGAACCTTCATTAATCCAATAGAGTTTGAGATCTACTGAACCTCCTTTAGAGATTTCTCTATCATGACTTGCTTTTTGTAAATAATATTTATATCCAATATTACGCACAAATCCTTCAATTTGATTGGCATTCACATCAATCCTAGGATTATGAACCAGAGTCCCATGAGTCTCCCAAAGTAAAAATTGGGCAGTATCAAATGAAAAATCATTAGGGCCACATGTTTCATATACTATTGGCACTTTTGGCCATAAAACAGATATTTCCTGGCCAAATTCTTTGAGAATACTTTTGCTGCCATCTCGCCCTAAACAATCATATCTAAAACCCACATCTTTTCTCTTTAGATAAACATATTCATTTGATTGCCATATCCCCGCATTTGGCATTACCAACTGTGTTTGCTGAAATCCGCTATAAGAATAATCCACACTAGAAACATTGTTGTTTTTGTCTCTACATTGATGTCCAGTAAAAGAGCCACCTATGAAAATATCTGCTAATCTACGCCGCGCGTAGCTATCCAATTCCGACATTGTTTTTGAATTTGCAGTTCCATTTTTATAATGATCCGCCCATGTATAATCCCACTCTGTTTGCCCACCCCAACTCCATTCTCCAAATTCACCATACCCAGAAATATCAACAAATGCAATATTAGAATTTCCGTCATACCGATCAACTAAAGCGTTTACAAACTTTCCCCACTCCGCCTGGTATACACAATTCGAATAATCAGGTTCTCCATCATCTAATATCACAGCCCCTTTATTTAATACCCACTGAGGGACAGCATGATCACCCCAATAATCCCCAATCATTTGCATTACTCTAAATGAATATTGTTTGCCCTGACTCGTAGCCACACCCATTTGTCGATCAAGCTCAGACCAATCATAGACGCCGTCTCCCGGATTTAATTTCTTCCACGTAATATTGCCCCGCAAGGAATAAGCAACAGTCTCTGGAGCTGAAGTCATCGCGCTCTCATCACCAAAAGCGTATTGCCAACCAATTCCAGGATTACTTATAAAATCAGTGATTTTTGTATAACTCACTTCAATTCTGTCAGGAACATCCCTTACAGTCTGTCCGGGATCAATAGTAGCTTCTTGAGTTGGAGCCTGAACATCATTTTGACTTTCTTCCGTATCTGAGCTTTTAGTATTGTCGGTTTTATTCGATTCGTCATTTGATATTGGAGCGTTTTTATCACTGTTTTCCGATAAAGCAACGACGGCACTTTGGGTAGGCGCTAATTTGGGGACATATAATGTTTGTCCATTCATAATAATAGATGAGGTTCCCATACAATTGCCAACCTGAAGTTCTTCAACTGGAATTTGAAACTTGTCGGCTAATTGATCTAAAGTATCTCCATCACGAACCTGATATATATCCCAGCCTGCTCCCGGACCACATACAATTGCTGTTGGCGTTGCCATTGCTGTTTCAAGATTCTCGGTGATATTCCCCTGAGCTAATAATGAATCCCCTTCATCTAATCCAGTTACTTCAATAAACTCAGTAGTTTCCACTCTACTATTATCAATAAAGGGATTTGCCTGATAAGAAGTAAGTTGGGAATTGTTTGAAAAGATTTGAATCATAAAAAATCCCCCAATCAACACCAATACCGCCACCTCAAGTGAAATTACTATAAATTTTCGCATCCTTGACAGGTTCATATTGCAGGCCACCTCATAATTTATCACTAATAATCCAAAGATACCAATACTCTATATCTAAAGATATAGGAAATAAGTAGGGTAATTATTTTCCACTATCATGAATGTGCGACATGTTCCTCATATCACTGTTGGTGATATAATTCCCAATTGATGCTTTCTAAAGAAAAAAACAAACCAACTTCTCTAACCATATTTCCCCCGTCTAGCATTCAACGAATAATGGAAAAACTATCCTCTCATTTTATCACGCTAATATTTCTCTTAATAGTCGCTTTTTCTTGCACATCCTCTGTACTTGCAGCATCCGATCCCGCTCTCACATTTTCAGCATCTGATGTTATTGCTTCAATTAATGCTTATAGATCAGCAAATGGCTTGTCCCCACTAACCACAAATTCTCTTCTTACCAATCTTGCACAACAACAAAGTAATTACCAAGCCTCAATCGATTATGTGACACATACCGGAGCCGATGGATCCAGTCCTCAAAGCCGGGCAACCGCCGCTGGATACGGGGATGGCGCTGGTTTTTATTTATCAGAAATCATTTATGGCGGGTATCAACAATCTGTAGGTGACGCTCTGTCATGGTGGAAAAACTCAAGTTTGCACAACAGCATCATGCTTGAAAGTAAATACACAGAAATTGGCGCTGGGGTAGCTACAAATGGGGAATCTGTATATTTCACAGCAGAGCTTGGAGGTGTATATGGCTCTGCTCCAGTAACTACTCCCGATCAATCATCTGGCGAGAGTACACAAGTTTCAGGGGAAGCAACAGAGGATTTAGAAAACTTGATCATGCCTGTGATGCAAGCTACTCCTCAAGAAGATGGCTCGATTATCCACCTGGTTCAAACTGGGCAAACACTGTGGACGATTGCTGCCGTTTATAATATTGATATTGAAAAACTCTATGAACTCAATGACATGAATCAATATTCTTATGTGTTTCCCGGAGATCAAATTATCATCAAACCGGCTTCAGGCCCAAATGATATCATTCCCACAACATCTACAAATTATCCCAAATCAACACAAAACCCTACTTCGGATGAGAAGATATTGGGAACGCCCGTAAGCTATTCGAAAACCAGCAAAACACCAACAATCATTCAACAAACGATTGTTTTCACCCAATCAAAACCAACAGACCAAAATTCCGAAAGTTCATCCGATCCTAATAATAATTCAGCAACTCGATGGATTGCGATTGGCGCCTTCCTCACCCTATTCATCGTGATGATTTCAAGCATATTTTGGCAAATGGCTAATGAAAAAAACTCAAATAAAGATTCTTCCTAAATTACTTAGTGCTTTCAGAAACTGACAATCTTTTAAACAGGTTGATAACAATGGGTACATTCAACAAATTCAACACGCCAAAGATCGCTGCCATTGTTGCAAACCCAAAGCTCTCAGTCAATTGCCCGCCTAAAAATTGCCCCCCCGCTGTTCCCAAATTTACGAACATCATAAATATAGCAAACATGGATGCAGCAATCCTAGGGTCGCTTAAATCCATCGCAACTGCAGCATAAATTGAGGTGTAATACCCATACGCCACACCAAACACAAAGCCAAAAATTCCAACCCAAACCACACTCGCTTGCAGCGCTAAGCCAAAACATGCGATTGATGAGAGAGCAATTGCAATATTCAAACTTTGTTTATGCCCCACCCTATCTGTCACCCAACTATTAGTTATTGCCCCAACGATCCTGCCTACCATTGATAACGCCACCAACAATCCAATTTGATTGATTGGTATTTCAACATCTACATTCAAATAATCGCTCATGTATGTAAGCACCCCATCCAAAGCAATTGAATATACCAATCCTAAAATTGCAACCAATAAAACTGATGAACTTCCAAATCTTTTAAATGCCTGCCAATGGAATTGATCGCGCCGCCCCATTTCTTCTGGTTTCTCTTTAATTCCAGAAATAAGCAATAAGGAAAAGGGGAGTATACTAATAATCGAAATCGCATAAAATACCCAACTCCAGCCAAAACTCTCCGCTATATATCCGCCAATAACCAACATCAACAATAGCCCCGCAGCTCTTGCTCCTACCATCGCCCCTTGAATTACTCCGCGTTCATTTTCCGGAGTTAGATCGAGAGCTAGCCCATCGGTGCATGTGTCATACAACGCCATGCTGATAGATGCAACAAATGCTAAAAGCGCAAAACCACCTAAATTAGTTTGAACATCTATACTCGGGGCAATTAACATGGTAATCATTTGTCCGATGATTCCCAACGCAATATATGGTTTTCTATGCCCCAAGCCAAAGGGATTTACCGCATCACTTAACATGCCCAACACAATTTTTAATACAAATGGCAAAATTAAAATTGAATTAAATATGCCCACCTCTCCCGGGCTATATCCTGCATCTCCGAGATATAAAATATTGAAAGTCAAAAAATAACTCATCAACATTCCTTGGGCAAAATAAAGACTACTGAATAATAAAATCCGATAGCTTTTAGACATAATTCTCTCCTCATGTGTGAAGGGCAAATATTCAAACCATGATAGCATCAATTAAACCGACAAGCCAGAAATTGCCTTGGCCAATCTTAAGTAAAAGTTACCAATTAATTTGGATTTTCTCCACTCGAATAATGAACCTAATTCTCAACCATGTGATAAGATTTTACTAATAAACAAACTAATAGAACTTTAGGCTATGAATTATCTAACTCTCATCTCTACTTCCGATTTACGAACACATCTATATAATCCAAACCTAATTATTCTTGACTGTAGATTTGATTTGAATGATCCAGAATTAGGTTTCTCCAAATATCGCGAAAATCATATTCCTGGTGCAATTTATGCAAACTTAAATCGCGATTTATCATCACCTATAATTTCTGGAAAAACTGGTCGCCATCCACTGCCAGAAATAACTGCTCTTTCCGACATATTCTCAAAATGGGGCATTACTGCAAACACCCAGGTTATAGCCTATGATGATCGCGGCGGAGCAATAGCAGCAAGATTATGGTGGTTATTAAAATGGTTAGGTCATCAAAAGGTTGCTGTCTTAGATGGTGGCTTCCCAAAATGGAAAGCAGAAAATCTTCCTACGGACAATTCAATAGTAACCCCCAAAACAAAACAATTTTCTCCTCAACCTAACGAGGATTTAATCACCTCGATTAAGGAAGTTGAAAAATTTATCACCGACCAGGCTATTTGTTTGGTTGATTCTCGAACCCCGGA
The DNA here is from genome assembly GCA_963675375.2 of Anaerolineales bacterium. GTDB lineage: Bacteria > Chloroflexota > Anaerolineae > Anaerolineales > UBA11579 > UBA11579. The sequence goes on from OY776212.2 coordinate 2,830,017, forward strand.
AAGATATTCGGGAAAAGAAGAACCTATTGATCCTATCGCTGGGCATATTCCCGGAGCGATTAATTTACCTTTTATCGATAATCTTAATGAAGATGGCATATTCAAATCTCAAAAAGAATTATCAGAACGCTTTTCTGAGATTGCTGAACACTTTCCTTCAAATGAAATCACCTTTTACTGCGGTTCTGGAGTTACTGCTTCACACAATATTCTGGCTATGTATCATGCGGGATACAACATGCCAAAGCTATTCCCAGGATCATGGAGCGAATGGATAACTAACCCCGACCGTCCAATTGAAAGCTCAGGTAATTGAGAATAACCGGATAAAATACTTACCCAATTCAACAACACATCACACTATCATAGAAAGAAGCAAAAAATGAACGAAATCATAAAAGAAAAAACAATGCAAGCAGTCTCAGTGCTCAATGAGCTAGATATCGATCTTTGGATTACTTTTGTAAGAGAAACCTCGGCTGGCGGCGATCCTGTCCTCCCTATAATATACGGGAGAGATTTAACCTGGCAAAGCGCATTACTCATCTCCAAAACTGGAGAAAGAATTGCGATCGTCGGTGGTTTTGAAGAAGACACCGCTGTTAGAACCGATGCTTATAATACTGTTATCCCCTACCATCAATCAATCCAACCTCATCTGCTTGAGGTTCTAAATCGTCTTGATCCCCAGACTATTGCATTAAATTATTCTGCTGACGATGTCTATTCTGATGGGTTGTCCGTTGGACTCCATCAAGTATTATTGGCAATGCTAAAAGACACCCCCTATGCAAATCGGATTATCTCTTCAGAAAAAATCATCAGTGCATTACGGGGACGAAAAACTCCAACTGAATTGCTACGAGTTAAAGCAGCAATAGATTCCACTTCAATTATTTATGACAAGATGTTTAATTTTGTAAAAGCAGGAATGAGTGAGATTGAAATTGCTCAGCAAATGCGGAAATTTGTAGATGAAGCCGGATTAGACACAGCCTGGGAAAGCGATCACTGCCCGACAGTAAATGCTGGTGCAGAAACCCCAGCTGGGCATGTTAGTCCAACCGGCACACAATTAAAACCTGGCGAGTTACTTCATTTCGATTTCGGTGTAAAACAAGATGATTATTGTTCAGATATTCAACGAGTTGCTTATCTCCCTTCTGACGAGCATCCTACCCCCTCCCCCGAACTAGATCGCGCCTTTTCAACAATAGTCAAAGCTATCCAAAATGCAGTAAAAGCAATCAAACCCGGTGTAAAAGGGAAAGATATTGATGCGATTGCCAGGGAAACTCTAGCTCAAGAGGGATATCCCGAATTCATGCATGCTCTTGGTCACCAGGTTGGACGACAGGCACATGATGGAGGCGCAATTATTGGGCCCCTTTGGGATCGCTATGGAGACACCCCCAATTGGCCATTAGAAGTTGGGCAGATTTATACAATTGAACCCAGCATAATTGACCCTGACCTTGGTGTAATTGCACTTGAAGAGATGATTCTGGTTACAGAAACTGGCGCGGAATTTCTTTCTCAGCCACAAACAGAATGGATAATTTTATGAGTCTAAGCGCTCCACTTCCCAATCAAAAAAGAATTGCCCTCGTCGCCCATGATGGACGAAAACAAGATCTACTAAAATGGGTAGAATTCAATAAGATTACCTTAGCCGGTCATTTTCTTATCGGTACAGGAACCACAGGGAAATTAATAGCGGACAAAACTGGTTTGCCGGTAAAAAGGCTAATCAGTGGTCCGCTTGGTGGAGATCAACAAATCGGCGCATTGATTGCTCAAGGCGAGATCGATATGCTCATTTTTTTCTGGGACCCCCTCGAACAACAGCCTCACGACCCAGACATTAAAGCCCTTCTCCGTATTGCGGTTCTTTATAATATCCCAACAGCTTCAAATCGCTCCACAGCTGACTTTCTGATCAGTTCCCCCTTAATGCAGGATGATTACGAAAGATTATTGCCTAATTACCAACAGCGATTGAATGAGGCGAAAGAAGAAGAGGATGATTGAATTCAGCAATGAAATTACGGATATACCCGGAATCCAAATTGGTCATTATACAGACTTAGATGCAATAACTGGTTGTACCGTAATTTTATGCAAAGATGGGGCAACATGTGGGGTAGACCAACGTGGCGGTGCGCCAGGCACGCGAGAAATCGCTCTTTTAAATCCGATAAATCAGGTCCAAAAGGTGCATGCTGTTTTACTTTCTGGCGGGTCTGCATTTGGGTTAGATGCAGCTAGCGGTGTGATGAAATATCTAGAAGAAAATAAAATTGGCTATTCTACTGGCGTAGCCAAGGTGCCGATCGTTCCCTCTGCAATTTTATTTGACTTAGCCATTGGAAATCCAAATATCCGACCTTCACAGGAAATGGGGTACCAGGCCTGCCTAAATGCGTCCGATTCTCCTCCCAAACAAGGAAGTGTAGGTGTTGGTACAGGAGCAACCATTGGAAAGCTCCTTGGCATGAATTTTGCCACCAAGGCAGGCGTAGGTGCAGCTTGTACAGACATTGGCAAAGGGGTTTTAGTAGGGGCAATCGTTGCAGTGAATGCAGTAGGCGACGTAATCGATCCTTCCACAAATCAGGTCTTAGCTGGAACCCGCTCACCCAAGATAGGCCAAAAACTGTATAACAAAGATTTGTTTGTAGATTCCCTTGAACTCATGAAATCAAGCATTGGTAGGACTGTGTTTTCAATTGCATCCAAGTCAAATACAGTTATTGGGGTCATTGTAACAAACGCCAATCTTTCAAAACTCCAAATGACAAAAGTTGCCCAGATGGGTCAAAATGGTTTGGCGCGCAGCATTCGCCCCGCCAACACAATGCAAGATGGAGACACATTATTTGCGCTCTCAATTGGAAAGAAAAAAGCTGATGTAAATATCGTTGGCGCATTCGCTGCCCAGGCCGTTCAGCAAGCAATAATCAATGCAGTTAGAACCGCCACAACACTCGGGGGGATCCCCGCCTTATCTGATTTATCGAATTAAGGCTGACCAACTATGACAGTCCAATAGGTACCAAACTCGCTGTCATCCAATTTCGCAAATCCTACTCCTATTTGGGAATAATCAGCACTTAATAATATTTCCCTATGGTTTGGCGATTCCAACCAACTGGCAACAACTTCTTCCGGCGATTCAAAACCAGCTGCAATCGTCTCTCCTACGTTCTCATATTTATAATTCTGATCATCTAATCGCAAATTTAGATCGCCAAATTCTGGGCTTATGTGGCTGAAATAGTTCCCGCAAGCCATATCTTCACTATGCGACTTAGCTGCTTGTGTCAACTGAGTTTGTTGAATTAAATTAGGAATTCCATTTTCCTCGCGCTTTAGGTTAATTAACCGAATTACCTCAGATTCAAAAGATCTATTTTCTGCAATGTTGCAAGTAATATCAGCTTCAACAGTAACCGTTTCTATATTAACATCTGGTGTATCTGTCTCGCTTGGTTGAGCAATTTCAGTAGCAGTACTTGTATCAGTGGGTATTGTTATAGTAGAAGTACTGGTTTCCGTAGCAATCCATGTTGCTTGAGTTGAGAGAACAACTATAGTAGGTGTTGATTCGTTTATTTCCTTGTCAGTGTCCACAGCAAATTCTGGTAAAGTTGTGTCAAGTAAAGATGCCACTCCACTTACCCCTCTTCTTGCAATTGTTACATCATTTTCATTGCTGGGCAAATTGCTTCCATCCTGACCGCCACATCCACTAAATAGAACAAGGGAAAATAAAAAAAAGATAACAATGCAAATTCGGCGTTTATTCATAGAGACCATTTTACTTGATTTCGTTATTACATGCAGTTCATTATTCTCTTTGCATCCCATTTCAATTCTGGACAAGGGCTAGTCGTTAAGATAGACTAAGTTAGTGTGATTTCACCCAATACCTGTCAATAAGATAAAAAAATGGTCCTTTGAATCATCATTTTTTAAATCTCTAATTGATCTTTACATAGAAAATAATGTCAGCAAAAAAAATAGTCCCACTAAAACCAATTGAAATTCAACATTCTGTTTCTAATTCTTTATTCATTGCTTCCTCTTCACCAGCAACAACTATTGAAGAAGCAAAAACATTCATAGATACTATTCGAAACAAATACAATGATGCAACCCATCATGTGCCAATATACATCATCGGTCATCCGCCAACAGTAACCGAACATAGCAGTGATGATGGTGAGCCTTCCGGCACAGCCGGCCGCCCCGCCCTTGCTGTATTACGTGGAAGTGAATTAGGCGATATTGTAGTAGTAATTACCAGATATTTTGGAGGAACTAAGCTAGGCACCGGCGGACTAGTACGTGCTTACAGTGATTCTGTTAGGCTAGTGATTGAAAAAATTCCCCTTGCCCAAAAAGTCCCTACTATTACAACAGAAATATCGCTACCTTATAGTTTATTTGATCAAGTATCAAGGATAATAAAGCATCACAAGGGGAGAGTTATCAATCAAGAATTTGGTGCAGATGTCCTTTTACAAATACAATTTTTAGAAGGCGAATTTGAATCATTCCAAAATGCTCTTACTGATTTTTCAAATGGAAAAATCGTCGCAAAAATCCATTCTCGAAACCCAAATTCCCTCATTAAATATTCACCCAATCAGTAATTGAAGCTTATAATAAATATCTTCTTCTAGGCATACCAAAATTTATCCTCTTTTACTTTACACTAAACCAATTAAAAGGTATTATCCATAGTAACCTCGGGTTAATCGAGTGATTGCAGTTTGATATTCAAACTGAGGAAAGTCCGTACTCCACAGAGCATAGTGCCGGGTAACTCTCGGGATGGGGTAACCTATCAGTAGGGCCACAGAAAACAACTGCCCATGTAAATGAAAATTTACAGGCAAAGGTGAAAAGGTGGTGTAAGAGACCACCGGTGTATCTAGTAATAGATACAGCCAGGCAACCCTCACTTGGAGCAAGGTCAAGCAGAGACTAGTGCTGCTCGCACAAATTGGTCTCGGGTAGACTGCTAGAGGCAAAAGGTAACTTTTGCACCAGATAGATAATCACTCATAATTTCTGGATAGAAATTTGGACAAAATGCGGCTTATAGATTAACCCGTGGTGCAATTTTTACTTATTATTTTTCAAAGTCTAAATTATTGTTAGATGTTACAATTGATTCAATTTTCCCACACTTTCATATCAGCATTGGAGGATAATGAATGAAACGACTTCCTAGGTCGATTGTTTCTCTGATTATTTATCTCTTAGTCCTTTTTAATTTAGAAAGAATAACACAACAAGACACTCAAGTAATCGACATCAAAGGATTTGTTTATATTCTTATCGTTATTTTAATTATCTCAATCATTCAAATTGAAACAGTACGAAATATTTCCTTACCGTATCTACTTATTGGTTCCACTATCCTTTATGCAATTGGTAAATTTATTGTATTTTATTATTGGACCGTCTGGAACAATGGGCAAGTATACTTAATTATTACAGAACTATCCTTGATTTGGCTGGCTGTTATTTTAGCTAGAATGATTGGTACCTATTTAGGTGACTTTAAAAAAGCTGTAGAGAGTATCACATTTTCAGGGCTAGAGAAAGCCAAAAACCTAAATGATGCTCGAGAAGAAATCCAAACTGAGTTTTATCGAAGCCGCCGATACAACTACCCACTTACTTTAGTGGTTGTCCAACCAGACACAAATCCACTAGAGTACAATCAAAACATAGCAATTAAAGAAATTCAAACTTCCATGTTAGGCAGATATGCTGCTGTCCGGCTCGCCAAAGAGCTCAGCAAAAACTTGCGTTTGTTGGATACAATAATTGACTTGGGTAAGGACACAAGCATTGCTATTCTTTATCCACAAACAGATGGCGATAAAGCAGACTACCTGATAAACCGCATCAATTCATCAGCCCACGATATGGGATTCTCGGTTGCTTGTGGGCATGCCTCATTCCCATCTGATGCGCTGACATTTGATGAACTCTTGAGAGTGGCTTCAGATAATGTAAAATTCCCATTTACTGATCAAATAAATAAAGACAAAGATTCTGACAATAAATTTTATAACCAATATGAATAGCACTTATAATAAATATGGAAAAAAATATTCCCCCCTTCATTGATCGGATCAACCAATCCAATATCATTTTTACAGGGAAAGCATACGAATTTTTCAAGCGCATAATGGATTTAACTTTAGTTTTATTATTTTCTCCATTTTTTATTCTTGTGCTTATTATTTGTGCTGCAGCTGTAAAAATTGATTCTCCTGATGGCCCCATTCTTTTCTCCCAATTGCGTACTGGCAAAGGGGGGAAGATGTTTAGGATGTACAAATTCCGCACAATGGTTCCTAATGCAGAAGAATTGAAAGAAAAATACGCTCACTTGAATGAACTTGAATGGCCAGATTTTAAAATAAAAAACGACCCTAGAATAACAAAGGTCGGAAAGTTGCTGCGAAAAACAAGCTTGGATGAACTCCCCCAAATCTTTAACATTCTTATTGGGAATATGAGTTTAGTTGGTCCTCGCCCTACAGATTTCGGCGCTGAAAAGTATAGCATTTGGCATACAGAACGATTTGATGTACTCCCTGGTGTTACCGGGCTATGGCAAATCATTGGTAGAGGGGAAGTGGAATTTGATGACAAACTCCGCCTTGATATCATCTATGTAAACAAGCGCTGTATCAAACTTGATATTTACCTTTTATTTCAAACCATCCCAGTTGTACTCTTTAGCCGCGGGGCTTATTAAGTGAAAATTGCTTACATAATGTCAAGGTTCCCCCTCCTATCTGAGACATTTATCCTTCGAGAAATGGATGAGGTTGAGAGACAAGGCGGACAAATTGAACTGTACCCATTAATTTGTCAATCTGAAGCAATCATTCATGAAGAAGTTGAAAAGTGGCTTTCTAGAAGAAATTGTTTCCCCTTTTTGTCAAAACAAATTATCAAGTCCAACATCTCTCGTTTTTTTTCTAACCCAATCCGATATTTAAAAATATTCTTTAAAATTTTTTTCGGGAATATTTCTTCCTTTGATTTTTTAATAAAAGCTGTTACTGCATTTCCGAAATCTGTCCATATCGCAGGTAAAATGCAAAAAGAAGAAATAAGCCACATTCATTGTCACTATGCTACCCATCCTGCTCTAATGGCTTATATAATCCACAATTTTACAGGAATTCCCTACAGCATTACCATTCATTCTCATGACATCTATGATTGCCACGCAATGCTAAAACAAAAACTTGCTTCTGCAAGTTTTATTGTTACGATTTCACAATACAATGTGGAATATCTAAAAGAGCTACTGGGAAAGTGGATTGAAAAGAAAATCTATGTAATCCCTTGTGGAATTGATATATCAAAATATATATCGCCCACCGAAAAAACCAATCCAAAATTTTCTATACTGCAAATCGGCAGTTTACACTGGAAAAAAGGTCAAGAATATTTCATTGAAGCAGTAAAAATACTCAAAGATAAAAATATTGATTTTGAAGCAAAAATAATTGGCGATGGACCACAAAGGGATATTGTTGAAAAATCAATTCATGAAAATGAGGTCGAAGATTACATTTTATTGCTAGGTGCAAAATCTCAACAGGAAGTCCAATCCATACTCCCTACTGCAAATATCTATGTTCAATCAAGTGTCAGCGAAGGAATTCCTGTAGCAATTATGGAAGCATTATCCTGCGAATTACCTGTGATCGCCACTAATATCACTGGTATTCCTGAAATTATTATTCCTGGCAAAACAGGAATTTTAGTTTCTCCTAAAAACCCCGTCTCAATTGCAGATGCTATACAATTTTTTATAAATCATCCAGAAATCGCGAATTTATATGGCAAACAAGGTCGAATTTTAGTGGAAGATAAATTTAATCTTGAAAATAACACAAAAGAACTCGTTTCTTTGTTTCAAAAGTTTGACAAACAGGGTAAAATATAGCTAGTTAATAACAACTATACAGTTGAGGTCTCCAAAATGTCAATTCTTGATAATAGCGTTAATAAACCTACATCTCCAGCCTCCAACAAAGACAAAACCGGGACACGAAAAACTTCGTATTGGAGGACAATATTTATTCTTGGAATTATAGCTACAATTGCATCAGGAATTGGCATCGCCTACCTTAAAGATACATATAAACTGTTTATTGTTGGGGGGCTTGCAGGTGTCTTTTTAGCAGTAATCATGTTTTTCCGCCCTCAAATAGGTGCATATTTAATCATCATTACTACCTTTACAAATATTTCGGATATATTTACCGAAAGAGGACTACCGAGTATCAATCAACCCTTGGTGGCCATATTACTACTCGTTGTAATTGGCAATATTTTTTATGCGCCTGAAAGATTAGTGCCATTAAATAGATTTTCTAAAATTGAATTAATGCTCGTCATTTACTTTTTTGTTGTTATTCTCTCATACACTGTTGCCACAGACAAAACCCGGGCATTCGATACAATTATCTCCCTTCTAAAAAATATTGTAATTTTCTTTACTCTTTTCCTCACCCTAAACACAAAGGAAAAGCTAAAAACAGCAATCTATGTATTGCTAGCTACAATGATTGTATTATCCACATTGGGTGTGGTTGCGTCATTGACAAACTCAGACTTCACCTTTTGGGGATTAGCAAAGAAAAGTGTTGTTGGCCAAGTTACTGCAGGAGGAGATCTAAGATATGGCGGCCCCGTTGGTTTACCCAATGTTTGGGGGCAAATCCTGGTTGTTATCTTACCCTTCTTTATTTACAGAACGATTGGTGAACGGAACAATCCACTCTTAAAACTGACGTTGGCTGGTTCCATTCTCCTAATTTTATTAACTGTATTTCTTACAGGAAGTCGTGGTGCGTTTGTGGCTTTGCTTTTCAGTGCGATGTTAATTGCCATTGATCAGAAAGTTAAAGTGTCTTACATTTTTGCTGCCCTGAGTGTCGGCGTATTATTTATTATTCTTCTTCCGCAAAATTATTCCGCCAGATTTGTGAATTTATTATTTGGAAAAGATGAACAAGGCAATACGATCACTACAGATGAAGCAGTAGTAGGACGATTAGCAAGTATGGAAGCCGGATTTGCTATGGCTAAAGACCACCCCTTTTTAGGAGTCGGGACAGGAAATTTCAAGAATAATTATTGGGATTATGCTGAAGAATTAGGATTAGAACCTGGTGTAACTGATATTCAATCTGAAGAGGGAGAACGGCATGCTCACTCACTGTATATTGAAATCATTTCTGAAACTGGTCTTTTTGGACTTTCCACTTTCTTACTATTTATTGTTTTCCTAATTTCAGAAGTTTATAAAGTGGTTATTTTCCACAGGAACTCCCCTGCTCCCAATTCAAAAATGTGGCGCTATTGGATAACACCGCTTTTAATTTCACTTATGACCTATTTAGTGAGCGCGATATTCTTACATGGTGTTTTGTTCAGATGGCTATGGGTAATTGCTGGAATTGCAGTTGCTGCTATTTACTTGAGTGAGCCGCAATTTCACAAACAAAGTTTAGCAGAAAATGCATAACCTCTGATACGTTAAAACAATTTTTACAACTAAGCATATCAACTTTAGGCACCCATGAAAGCACATCACGGAAAAAAAGTTATATGGATTATCGATGGGTTGGGGCATGGTGGTGCTGAACAATTAACTGGCACCATAATTAGTCATCTGCGCAATAAATTTCATGTCCGTGTTTGTGCACTTCAAGTAAGAGAAGACAATCCAATTGCAGCTCAACTTGAAAGCATCGGCGTTCCGGTTGATTTTGTTAGTATTCCAAGGCTGAGAACTCTTTCTAATATTCCTTCTTTAGTAACTTACTTACGTAAGCATTCTCCTGACCTCGTTCACACTCAACTACAATTCTCAGATATTTTAGGCAGCATTGCTGCAAAGATATTAAATATCCCGACCGTTTCTACCCAACATGTCATTGAACCACTAGACGCATTCAACACCGCCAAGATGAGACAGTCGCTTAACTGGTTTTGCCTCAAATATATTAGCAAAACTGTAATCGCTGTATCAGAACAAACGCGTCAATACATAATCACACAAGGTAAAATTGATCCTAGTAAAGTCATTACAATACATAATGGGATTGAAGTTGATAAATTTAATTCCATCTCTAAAGAAAAATCAAATTCCATAAGAGAAAAACATCTCATTTCTCCAAAAGATAAGCTCATTTTATCTGTAGCCGTACTCCGAAAACAAAAGGGCATCCAATATATGATTTCTGCCTTACCTGAAATTTTAAAATCCGTTCCGAATTTGAAATACCTCGTTGTTGGAGATGGCAGCTATTATTCACAGTTGTCCAAAATTGTCGAAGAAAAAAAGGTGCAAAAATCAATCATTTTTGCAGGGCATCAACCCAATGTCCCTGAATACATGGCTGCGAGTGATATATTTGTTCTCCCCACAGAAATTGATGCTTTCCCTACCGTCCTTATGGAAACACTAGCAGCCAAATGTCCTAGTGTAGCATCAAATGTTGGCGGTGTTCCTGAAATTATTGAACATGAAACCACCGGTCTTCTAGTTCCACCGCAAAATCCAGAGGCGCTCAGCACTTCATGTCTTCGCTTATTGCAAAACCCCGAGCTGGCTAACGCCATTGCAGAAAATGGATACAAAGCAGTTACTGAGAAATTCGATATTAGTGTTCAAATTAATAACCTTGAAAAACTATACTTAGATATATTAAATGATGCCTAATAAAGAAAACCCAGAAATCTATTTAGTGGAACCTCGTGGCGAAGGTGGAATGATTCATTATGCCTATCAACTGGCTACTGGTCTTGCAGAGAATCAGGCAAACATCACACTGATAACATCAAAAAATTATGAGCTATCCTCCCTTCCGCATTCATTCAAAGTAAACAAACTTTTAAACTTATGGAGTACAACCTCCCCTACCCTAAATTATGAAAACAAACTCGGATTAGCATTTCATACCATTTTTAGAAAGATAAGGAGAGCTTTTCGGGGGATTAAATACATCCTCCAGTGGATTAAATTAACCCTATTTCTTGCATACAAAAAACCCGATATCATAATTTTTGGGAAAATTGAATTCCCCATCGAGGGCTTTTTCTTAAAAAGGCTTCAAAAGCGCGGTCTAATTCTTGTAAACATCTGCCATGAATTTGAATTAAGAGAACAAACGAATTCGCCATTGACCAATTGGCTCAACAAACAATATCACTCTGCATTTGAAGCCTTTTCCATGTTATTTTTTCATGCAAAAGATAACTTGGACAGATTTTATAGCTTATTCTCAATCGAGAAAGAAAAATTAAAATTGATTGATCATGGAAACGAAGATATTTTTATTTTGTTTAATTCCTTAGGGAAACAAGAAGAATGTGATTTTCATGATCGATATGATATAACAAAAGGCCAAAATGTCCTTCTCTTTTTTGGCTTGCTATCTCCAAGTAAGGGAATCCCCATTCTTATTGATGCCTTCGCAAAAGTGATAATAACCTCTCCAGATACAAGACTTATCATTGCTGGTGGACAATCTAAATACATCAATGTCCGCGACCTTTTCACACAAGCGGAAAACCTGGGAATTAAAGATAAGATTATTTTCGATATAAGATATATTCCTAATGAAGACGTAAAAAATTTGATGGATATTGCTACCATTGTAATTTACCCATACTTATCCAGCACACAAAGCGGTGCATTACAGGTTGCTTACACTTTCGGGAAACCTATTATTGTGTCTAATATTGGTGGACTACCAGAAGTGGTTGAAAATGGAAAAAGCGGCGTTTTAGTTCCCCCAAATGATGCTTCTAGTTTAGCAACAGCAATATCTATGCTCTTAGATGATCCTCAAAAACTTAAAAATATAGGGGCTCGCGGAAAAGAATTGTCGCAAACACGCTTCTCATGGAAAAAAATTGGTAAAGAAATTCTATCCGAGTTAAAAGATAGCATATCTAATTGAGCATCGATCGTCAGGATTATTTTCCCAAGAGCCCCAAAACCTGATCCCTGTACTTGGGGACTCCATATAATTTTGAGACAAATCGAGCCATCGAATCATGGTGGCTTAGGAATATTCTACGAATTGAATAGGGCTCTCTCTTTATCGAATGATAAGAATCGGGGCCAGAAATTAACGAAAAGCCTAACCTGTAACCGCCCTCTTTTAAGATTTGGATGATTTCGTCGTTAAAATCCCCTTCCTGCCCATTGGGATAAGCAAACCCTATAACTTCCCTTCCAATTTTCTCTTCAAGAATTTGTTTTGATACCTTCACCTCCTCTTCTGCTTCAGATAAAGAAATTTTTGTTAATATCGGATGGTTTTTAGTATGTCCCCCCATCTCTATGCCATGACGTACCATCTTATTTATTTCTTCCCAATCAAGAAACATTTCTTTTGCTTTATTTCTGGGAAAAGATACATCCAAGGTATTAACAATGTTGTTGGCTATGCGCATTTTCTGATTATCAGAATAGGTTTTTATTTTCCCAATAATCTGATCGGTAACCCATTCTATCTCGGCTAAATTAGTCCATTCAAATGAACCTAGTTCATCAATACATAAAGCGTTCTTTTTAGTATTTTTTATACAATAAGCAATTAAATCCCAGTAAAATGGTGTATCATTTTCCATATAATTGGTAGTTATGAATATCACTGCCCCCATATTCCTTTGAGCCAACTCTGGATAAGCATTTTTATAATTATCTCTGTACCCATCATCAAATGTGATTAGCGCAGCATTTGAAGGTAATTCTTTCCCCTTTTCAACCCATTCTAGTAATTCGGATAATGTTACTAAATTAAAATACTTATTCACATAATCTAATTGATTAGCAAACATCTCACGAGTTGCGCTCACATTTGGACGAAATGTATCAAAATCAGGAGCATCCACATCTGCGATACGATGATAATTTAACACCGTTAGAGAATTACGATTAAGTTTTCTTACAATACGCCAAGCATCGATCTCATACAATTTATCTAATATTTTTTCGGTAATTTTCGCCATGATATGTTAATTGATCTCGACTCTATTTACTCTTTCCCAAATATGGGAATTTGAATTTTTAATAAAACTTACTAACCCCCCAAATATTGCGAAATTTGAATTCACAAAAAAAGTAGGGAGATAAATCAATTTCCCAATCTTTCCACCAAATTTCTTAATATTCCCAAACAATGCAATTCCATAAAATAAAAGCTGTCCCGTCAATATAATCCAGTTATAAGGTGCTGCAAGATAAATGAATTTATTTTCAACTACTGAAGCTGGGAATATTACTGCCAAAATATTGCCTATCAATGCAAAAACCATCGCAAACGGCATAATTGCCCGAGAATACTTATGAGAAATTATTTTCCATACTTCAAATACATTTTTGGGTAATAATTGTCTCGATAACGAAATTGTTTGAAATAATCCCGCATTCATTCTTCGTCGCCGAACAATTTCATCCTTTGCAGTAGGAGAAACGTACTCATAAGATTTCGCCTCAGGAATATATAATACCCGATATCCGCGCCTGATTAAATCTAAAACCAGGTAATGATCATCATTGATGATATTTTCAGGTGGTGTAACAAAGAGCGATTTTCTAATTGCCAGGATTTCTCCAACAGCCGAAGAACATGAGCCTAAAACAGATTCGTTCTTTTTTATATTAGATTCATATTTCCAGTACAATCCTTCAGCAGAACTAAGTTCTCGCTCATCTTCAATGATCAATTTTGCACCCGTAGTTCCCCCCACATCATCCATCGCAAATGGAGCAACTAAATTTTTAATTGTATCCTTCTCATATAAATTATTGGCATCAGAAAATACAATTATCTCCCCATTAGTAATAGGAACAGCTCTATTGATTGCAGCCATTTTCCCGCCTCGCTGAGAAATATGATTCAGTATGATTCCCTTATCCTCATATTTCTTCACAATTTCTGGGGTCCTGTCAGACGAGCCGTCGGCAGCAACAAGAATTTCCAACTTTCCTTTAGAGTAATCAAGTTCCAATGAATTTTGGATCTTCTTTTCAATAAATTTTTCCTCATTATAAGCAGGTATAACCAATGTAACTGATGGATAATCCAGCATATCAATAAACTTTTCTTTTTTTATTTTAGCCAATAAAGCAATAATTAAGGGATACCCAAATAAGATATAAAAGATAACAATTACAGAAAGCCAAAATAAAAATGCAGCCACAGTCTACTCCAGTATTATCCTCAAAGTAAAGTTCCAGAATATCGATAATTTTATCTTGATATTCAGAAAACAACATCAACCTAAACAAGAATAAGCGGCAAGCCGCTTATTCTTGTTTTTATTCTATTTTATCCAGAGAGTTTTAATCCCCAGAATTTGGTCTGTTCAAAAACCCGTATCGAACAATTGCAAATATGATCGTAGCAACCATCACAACAGCTAAACCAATAATTGTTGGTTGAACCCATGCAGGTTTTTCAATGATATCACTAGCCTGGCCTGCATTATCAGGGGTTGAGGAACCAGTATCGCTATCACTTGTACCAGTATCCTGTGTGTTCGTTGTGTCATCAGATACAGATGATACTGTTGAGCTTGACACAAGACGTGTATCGAATGAAGTCATTTGATCGCCAATCACTTCAGCGTAATTACCAGCTAAACTGCCAATCAACAAGTCATCAGATAATCCATTTGCAGCCAATGAAATGCCATCATCACTGTTTCCAGTAGCCAAAAGAACAACCTGGTTTTCTGCCCACGGAGAATCTGCCAATTGGATATATCCAACACCAACATCCTGCAACACATCAAACGTAACAGGCATACTAGGTGCCTGAGGCACATCACTACCCTGGTCAAACGGAGCTGGCAAGCTATCATTTACTGAAGATAACTCTTCAAATTCTGTTGCTTTACCAACAAAGATTATATCTTTGCTTGCCAATACATCTTCAGGCACTTCACCAGTATAGTAAGTATCAAAATCAGCAATAGCTACTGTTCGCTGTGCACCTAGATAATATGCTATTTGAGCAGCGGATTCTAAAGCAGTAATATTGTCTTTGGGTAAAACAAAAGCAATATTTTCCAAATCTGTTCCAGAGAACAAGACAAATGGATAGCTACCCAGATCAACACGGTCTCCAATATCAAATTGTTGTGCGCTGATTGGCAAATGGATCGCCGACTCATCACTTACAGTTACCCAGGCAGCATCAAAGGTTGTCTCAAAACACTCATCAATTGGAACTAAAGAAGAATAAATATCCAATCGATTTTGTCCTCTTCGTAAGAAGTTAGGCAGTATTTCAATTTTCTGCTCGGTAATTGTCTGTTCAACAGAGTCAAACCCAAACGTTCCCACCACTACATCGTTCAGCAATACAGTCAAACCCGAACGGTTATAGTCTAACAAGCCCGAACTGGTGGTCAAGAAATCAAAATAAGCGCCTTCAGAATTTGCCTGCTCAGCAGTAGCATTAAAGTTCAATTCAATGAACACATCACCATAAACGCCAACACCTTGCGGATCAAATCCCAAATCGCCAAGGGTTTGATCAATAACTGGTGTATTTGTAACCTCCAAGGGATTTACACTGCTCACCAGTGAAACATTTTCTAAACCGCTGGTAATTAATCTTCCCGTACTTACTGCTCTAGCTGCCTTAAGCACAGCTTCGTCAGAATTACCACTCACAAAAAGGATCACATGTTTATCGCTCCAAGGAGAGATAAGAGACTGCACCACCCCATTATCCTGCTGACCTTCTGTAAGAGACAATTTCCCACCGGTAAATGGCACAGGGAATGCTAAGGATTGCAAATCCGGGAATCTATTCCCAACAAAAATAATATTGGTGTTTTCCTGCATTTCAGGAGTAAGTGAATCTAAAGTGTGATAAGTAAGCACACTTTCTCCTGCTGAAGCAGAGCCTAATCCAGCAACAACCGACATACCTGCGTCAATTTCATTTTGAGTAGGGTTAGAAGGAATAACTACAGATACTTCCGCCGGAACTACAGAATCGGGTTGAAAATATGGTCTTGGGAAAGAAGCTAAATCCAACTCGGGTTGAACCTCTGTGTAGGAAAATGTCATTGTGGAGCTTGGCTCAATCCAGACAGTGGTCTGAAAATCTTCATAGTCGCAATTCAAACTTGCGTCCAAATAAAAGCTCAATCGATGACGACTATCTGTACCCTTTGGTATTACAGATTCTGGTGACATTGGAATTTGAATGGTTTGAGGACCATCATTTTTAATCAAAACATTCCAAACGACATTGGTGTTATAACGAACTACCAATGTGCCAAGAATGAAATCTTGATTATCACCAAATTGTGTTGCACCTGCTCCCCCCAAAGTGGGAGTTAAATTTAATGTGAGATATGTATTTGAATCAACTTCCCAATAATCCGGAAGACTAAACGAAAATTCAATAATATCATAAGGACCAATCAAAAAGCGCTCTGAAAACCCAAGCTCTTCCAAAGTAAACGTATTTGGGTCATTTGCGGTAGCAGTCTCGTCAGTTCCAGTCTGAGCAAAACTCGTCCCCGCAGAAAAACTCAGCATAAGCAATAATACTGATATCAAAAAAATGTAAGAAACTGTTTTCTTCATTACTTTTCCCTTTCTCCAAGTTGGTTCATCTATTCTAAAACGATCGTATCGCCTTGAATTGCACTCGCTTTTTCCATCGCATTCTCAGCGTTTTCCAGCATATCATCCATAGGCATATCCGAACGGCCTACAGTAATGCCGATGCAAGGGTCAGGCTGAATCACCAAATCGGTAGAATCCGCAAATTGAATAGGCTGATTTAAAATCTTTTGAATTCTTCTAAATGTATTTTCTGCTGCCGAACCAGGAGTTGAGGGCAGCATTACGGCTAATTCAGTATTCCCCCACCTACCTACTAAATCTCTACCCCGAAGTTCTTCTCGTAAAGTTTGAGTTAGTTCCTGGATCGCTTTGTTTGAGAAAGATTGAGGAATCACATCAACAACTTCCTCAAGTCCTCTAAAATTGATTAGACCTAAAGAAGTAGGTCCATCTGCATTTTGGGTAATCCCCTCAAGTAGTCGGCGTTCGAAATATTCTCGAGTATAAGCAGTGGATACATTATCCACAATTGATCGCAGCCGCATACTCTCTAAAGTATTTTGCAGTTGATCCTGGAGGAATGTTAATCCAATCCCAATAATTGCGCCGGCAAGCAATGCTAAAGCTATATTTTGAAGATACTTCGGAGAAAATGGTTCTGTTGGGAATGACGGTTCTTCTAAAACACTAAATGAGTATACAGGGTAAAGCTCATTGATATAGTCAATGGCACTTGAGCTAATATTCTCCGAAATTTCAACGACTTTGTCTGGATCAGGTCCAGTTACAACTAACTGAACAATATTCGTCTCTGGTACTACGGTTACCAAAAATTCATATTTTTCATACTCTTCCGGAGTTAATGACTGGAATATAGCTGCAGAATTAGCTTGTGAAGAACTAGCCAACACTTCTTTATAAGTGTTGATGATCGATCTTCGGTCAAGCGTATCTAAACTTGACACGACATCCCAAGTTGTATCATATAAAGCAGAATTTGGGCTAACTACATACCTGGAAATTGTTTGATACTGTGGTGGAATGATATAAGAAACAATCAGTGCTGAAAGGACGGCAATTAACACGGTAATTAGGATAATCAGCCATCCACGTTGGAGTACACGAAGATAATACTTTATTTCCATTTTTCTCCTCCGAAGAGAGATATAGTGAATATAATTCAGGACAATTAATTAAACTAATTTTATCAGATTTATTTTATTTTGAACAATGCTTTTCTAATTGAATTTTAAGCACAATCCAATTACTTATATATTTTCACCTATTTTTTCATTTTAGGGCGACTAAGATATATTTCAAACCCTCAAAATGATATATTATTATACAATTAATATCTAAAAAGAAAAATTATTTTTCTATGCGATCCTAAAAACATCCACAATATATATAAAATTTCAGGGGTTACCTACTATTATCTCCGATAGAGGATACCAGCCCTCATCTTCACGTCCATCCATTGCTAATGAAATATATTCTCCAGTCCTTTGATCTAAAATTGCTACTTTTGTTTGATAAACACCATCAGGCATATCCTCAGGAAGTTTAATATTTCGTTCTACTTGATAACTTGGGGGCTCTCCCCCAAATTCAGATGAAGGTAGCCATTTATTAATATCTTCTTTTATTGCAATATCAACCACATAATTATCGTCTTCATCAACCAAGAAAAAATGCAGTTCAAATTTTTGCCCCATCAACGAATAACTTGGAGAATTTCCAATATTTAGCCAATGTAAATTTAAGTAAAGATTTCCACCGGCATCAACCTTGCTCAAATGTTGTGCTTTTTCTAAATAATACCGATACCCCATTACTTCAGCCAAACCCATCCGATTAGCAGCAGACATATCATCAACATTTACATTATGAACGATGCTGCCATGTGTATTTTCTAATAGATAATATGCATATTCCATTTCGTATCGATCATAGCTAGCTGTTTCATAAACTATTGGAGCTTTTTTATAGATTACAGAAATCTCATCTCCTAAATCATCAATAATATTTACACTCCCCGACCTCCCAAGAGAATCAAATCGAAAACCAACATCTTTCCTTTGAGTAAAAACATATTGAGTAGATTGCAATATCCCCGCATATGGAAGCACTAACTGTGTATTTTGAAAACCACCATAATTATAATCAACTCGTTTTATCCCACCACTTTCTTCCCGACATTGATGTCCAGAATAGCTCCCCCCAATGAACATATCAGCCAATATCCTTCGCGCTTGTCCATCTAGAGTTCTAAAATCTCCTGCCGTCGCTTCATCATTCCAATAGTGTTCATCCCAAACATCATCCCAAGTAGTTTGTTCGTCGCTCCAACCCCACTCATTAAAATTCCCATATCCAGAAATATCGATAAATGCAACATCAAGATTGCCGTCATACCGGGAAACTAATTCATTTACAAATTTTCCCCACTCCTCTTGATAAACACAGTTCGAATAATCAGGTTCTCCAATTGAATTAATTACCGCTCCCTTATCAATCACCCACTCAGGCAAAACCTGCCCACCAAATTCTTCCCCAATCATCGTAAATACCCGAAATGAAAATTGCTTCCCCTCAGAAACCGTTTTATTTAACTGGGAATCCAACGGCTCCCAGTTGTAAACACCTTCGCTGGGGTTAAGAATATCCCAAGAAATAGAAGTTCTATGAGAGTAACGTAAAGTTGATCCAGGTTCATTTGTATCGGAAACACCCCACTCATAAATCCATCCCATACCAGGATTTGGAAAGTATTCTTCTAGTAATATAGGGAAAACCGTTCGTAGCTTATCCGCAGGAACTGCAACTACATCAGTTTCCTGAAGGTCTTCCCCACTGTCAATAGATTGCCCTTCATCATTGACACTTCCCTCACCTATAGTCGGAGATACTACAACATCCCCTGATGAGGTCGTCGGCTGTAAAGTGGAGGTGCTATTATTGCTATCTGCCGAACCAAAAATTGAACTGCTAAACAAATAAATCACAACCACTACCAAAATCAATACTGCAAAAATCGGAATAATATAAAAAACCTTTAATCTTTTTTTAGCCTTTTTATAGTCATTATCCATTTTTATCCTCACTAGGTAATATTTCTCTAATTTACCACAAATTTGATTTACTATATACGAATTTTAAAAATCTAATAATATCCCTCATTAAAAAACATTTAAAATCCAACAATTCATTAATGATATACTCAACATAATAATGTAATTATGGTTAGAGGAGGTTACATTTCAATGTATATCAGTATTCCCAAAGAAACCAGACCATCTGAATATAGAGTAGGCCTATCACCTGCAGGGGTACAGAGATTGACAAACCTTGGCCATAAATTCTATGTAGAGCATGACGCAGGTAAATATGCGGGGTTTAATGACCTGGATTATGAAAATGCTGGTGCCTCCATCGTGTACTCAGCACATGAAGCATTTGGACGTGCCGATTTTATTCTAAAAGTATCCCGTCCACAAGACAATGAACTAGAACTAATTCAACCGGGCGTAATAATCGGAGGCTTTCTCCATCTTGCTGCTGCCAGTCAATTAAAAATCGATACGCTCATCAAGAAAAGGATCACTACAGTAGCTTACGAACAGATACAACTCGAAAATGGTTCACGTCCTGTTCAAAAGATGATGAGCGAAATTGGGGGGCAAATGCTCCCGCAAATTGCTTCTCATTTATTACAAAACAATTTTGGAGGAAAGGGCATTTTGCTAGGCGGAATCGCGGGGATACCTCCGGCAGAAATTGTAGTAATTGGTTCTGGGTTCCTGGGTAATTCTGCAATCAAAGCCTTTCTCGCCTCAGGTGCCCATATTACGGCTCTAGATTCATCAATTACCGCTCTTCAAAAAACATTATCCCATTTCCCCAATATCACAACCATGATAGCTACTCAAGCAAATCTTGAACGCACCTGTGAATATGCGGATGTAGTGATCACAGCTGCAGGTGAACCAGGAAAAACCGCGCCAATTTTAATCACCAGAGAAATTTTAAAAAATATGAAGCCGAGATCAATTATCATTGATGCGAGCATTGACCAAGGCGGGTGTTTAGAGACATCCAGGCCTACCACCCATGATAATCCGACTTTTGTTGAAGAGAATATTATTCATTATTGTGTACCCAATATATCAAGTGTGATAGCCAGAACTTCGACATATGCTTTATCCAATATCGTATACCAATATATTGAAGATATTGCAAACTATGGAATCGAAAATTTTTTCACCAATCGGGCAGAAATAAAATTGGCTATAAATACACACCAAGGTGAAATATTCAATCTTGAAAGACTTTCATCCCCCAATAGGAAAGATAATGAGCTGGATTAGTCGCTACCAAAATAGAGTAGTTACCCCCGAAAAAGCAATAACCGAAGTTGTAAAAGACAACAACCGCCTGTTTCTTACGGGAAATGTCTCAGTACCACACAAATTATTAGAAGCACTGGTAAAGCACGCATCCAATTTAACTGGCATAGAAATCGTTCAAGCGCTCACCATTGGCGCACAAGATTATGCTGCCCCAAACATGGCCGGTCACTTACGCGTGAACACCATTTTTATTAGCGATAATGTCCGAAAGGCCGTTCACGAGGGACGTGCTGATTTCACCCCGGTTTTATTATCTGAATTCCCCCTATTATTTAAAAATAATATATTACCTCTTGATGTCGCATTAATCCATGTATCCAAACCAGATGAACATGGTTTTTGCAGCCTCGGTGTAGAGGTAGGATTATCAAAAAGCGCTGCAGAGACAGCAAAAATAGTTATTGCCGAGGTCAATGAACAAATGCCTCGCACGCTTGGAGACTCTTTCATTCACGTAAGTAAGATCGATTATTTGGTACCTGTTGATTACGATCTCCCCGAACACGCTATGAGCACTGAAGCGCCAAATCAAACAACAAAAAACATCGCTGAATACTGTGCTGAATTAATCCCAGACGGCGCGACCATGCAAATGGGAATAGGGGCAATACCAGATGCAGTCTTAGACCATCTATATGACAAAAAAGACCTGGGCATTCACACTGAGCTATTTTCGGATGGAGTCATTGATTTGGTGGAAGCAGGCGTGCTAACCAACTCGAAAAAAACACTTCACAATGGAAAAATAATTGCAGGTTTTATCATTGGCACAAAACGTTTATATAAATGGGTGCACGATAATCCTTTAATCGAATTCCATCCTACTGAATATGTAAACGATCCTTTTGTAATTGCTCAAAATGACCGCATGGTGGCAATTAATTCTGCAATAGAGATCGATTTCACAGGCCAAGTATGTGCTGATAGTATTGGGCATAAACTTTATAGCGGTGTTGGCGGCCAGCTGGATTTCATTTATGGCGCATCAAGATCAAAGGGAGGGGTGCCAATTTTAACATTACCCAGTACAGCTAAAAATGGACAGATATCCAGGATTGTTCCTATGCTGAAGCAAGGCGCAGGGGTTGTAACCTCCCGGAATCATGTCCACTACATCATCACCGAATACGGCATTGCAGACCTCTACGGAAAATCAGTAAAACAACGGACACTTGCATTAATTAATATCGCCCACCCCAAATTTAGAGAAAGTTTAACTAATCAGGCAAAAGAATTGAATTATATATAATTATGGACAAAAGAAGAGCTAAAATAGTCGCCACCCTTGGCCCAAATAGTGAAAATGTGGAAATGCTAGAAAAAATGATTCTGGCAGGGATAAATATAGCCAGACTAAATTTTTCCCATGGAACCCATGATATCCATCGAGAAACTGCTGATAACATCCGAAACTTAAGCAAAAAACTGAATAAACCAATTGCAGTTATGCAAGACCTCCAAGGGGTAAAAATCCGCACTGGGATATTAGAACCTCGTCAGCTATCAATTGGCGACACCATCATTTTGTCTACAGAATCAAAACCAGAACCTGGGTACATTCCAGTTGATTTTCCTGAATTACATAAATGTTTACAACCTGGTAAGCGTATTTTGCTTGATGATGGCAACTTGGAATTATTGGTTGAGAAAGTCGAAAATAAAACGATTACCACAACCGTGCTTCTCGGCGGTCTTCTAAAATCACATAAAGGTATCAACCTTCCCGGTACTTCTCTAGACATTCCAGGGTTTACCTCAAAAGATGAGGAAGATCTCAACTTCGGTTTAGAAATTGGTGTGGATGCCGTTGCTGTATCCTTTGTACGTAGTGCAGATGATATTATCAAAGTTCGTAAGGCGGCTTCTAAAAGAGTTGGCTCTGAAAAAGTCCCAATAATTATTGCCAAACTCGAACGCCCCGAAGCACTGGATAATCTAGATGAAATAATTGCTGTATCTGACGGGGTAATGGTCGCTAGGGGGGATTTAGCTGTTGAAATGAGTCCTGAGATCGTCCCCATTGAACAAAAGCGGATTATCGAAAAGGCAAATTTACAAAGAAAACTAGTGATCACTGCCACGCAGATGCTTGATTCTATGATTCACAATCCACGCCCAACAAGAGCAGAAGCCACCGATGTTGCTAACGCAATCTTTGATGGAACTGATGCTGTAATGCTTTCCGGTGAAACAGCAATTGGCGAATATCCAATTGAAACAATCGAAATGATGAACGCCATCATTTGCGAATCAGAGGACAACTTAAAAAAATGGGGGCGATGGCACGGCACCCCATCCGAAAACCATGCAGACGATGCAATTGCCATATCGAATGCAGCCAGGGAACTTGCTCATGATTTAAATGTTTCAGCTGTGGTTGTATTTACGCAATCTGGACGCACAGCACGATTAATGTCAAAGGCTATGCCGCGTGTCCCAATCATAGGGTTTACTCCTTACGAAAACACCTATCAAAGAATGGCATTCTATTGGGGAGTAAACCCAATAAAAATACCTTTTGCTAAAACTATGGAAGACATGTTACAACACGTAGAGACAGCAATGCTATCCTCTAGCCACTTTCAGCCCCATCAACAAGTTGTTGTTATTTGTGGCTTCCCCGTAGGAGATCACAGAGCCACCAATTTAGCGTTACTTCATGAAATAGGCAACTACTAACAGTAGTAAAGAATCAAACAGGTGGCTTCACTTGAAGCCACCTGTTTTGTTTACTCTTATTTGTTAGAACATTTTCTCATTGATTTTTTTCAGTGCCTCTTTTGTTGGCCGTAATTCATCTTGCTGCATTCGATTCAAAGGCCGATCAGCAGGAAGATCATAAAGATCAACAAGAGATTTAGCACTCGGATCAACGAAGATCAAACCAGTTAGCAAAATATCTTCCAAATTTGCTTCCTGAACAGTCTGCATTGCTTGAATCCGGTTGGTCGGATCATAAGCTCGATCCAATTTTTGGAGCACCAATTTCGAGCCATCATGCATTGTTACTTGAATAGTAGTTCCAGCAGAAAAGTCATCTACCATGATTTCTTCTTCCATCGGAACATAATTAAAATCATGGATCATTTCTCGGTGTTGGCGGCTCCAACTATATGAGTGGTGGGATTCGTCACGGTTATTAAATGTTACACATGGGCTAATAATATCCAATACTGCAATCCCATTATGGCTCATTGCTGCCTTGATAAGATCTTTGACTTGTGCAGCATCGCCAGCGAATGAACGAGCAACAAAAGTTGCAGAAGACGTTAACGCCTCCATAACAATGTCAATCGGCATATAGAAATTTTCGCCCTGATTCTTTAATCTCAACCCTTGTTCGGCTGTCGCAGAAAATTGACCCTTGGTCAATCCATACACACCGTTATTAGCAACAATGTATACCAACGGCAAATTTCTTCTCATCGCATGTTTAAAATGTCCCATCCCGATATTGGAAGTATCACCATCCCCACTCATGGCAATAGCTTTCAATCGATGATCACCGAATATACCACCGGTAGCTAATGCAGGCATTCGTCCATGCAGACTATTAAATCCAAATGAGCGTCCCAAAATATATGTGGGGCTTTTACTTGAACAACCAATCCCACTAAACTTGACGATTTCCTCTGGAACTAAATCTAGTTCATATGCTGCAGCGATGATCTGGTTATTAATGGAATTATGGCCGCACCCCGCACATAATGTTGTTGGAGCACCACGGTAATCATTTTTAGTTAATCCAAGTTTATTTTCACTAGCCATAACTATTTACCTTCCTTTTCTAAAATAGCATTGGTTATCCACGTTGCAGACAATGGCATACCATCATGTTTCGGTAAAGAAATCATCTTGCCACACACGTTTGGATATTCCATATTTAGAATTTGGAATAACTGCCCATCCCGATTCATTTCAATAATGTATACAGTTTGTTTCCCATCGATAAATTCATATACATCTTTCTGAAGAGGCAAAGAACGAACCCTCAAAAAATCTGTGGGGATATCTTTTTCTTTTAACCGATCCATCGCTTCTAAAACGGCCGGTTCAGTGGAACCAAAAGCAATAATGCCGACATCGCTCAATCCATCACCAGTTAATTTTGCTTCAGGTAGATACTTTTTCCCGAGCTCAAATTTCTTGACCAAACGCTCCATATTTTGTTCCCAATCTTCATTATCTTCGGTATATGCAGCGTATTCATCATGGCCAGTACCACGAGCAAAATATGCGGCTCCTGGATACTTATTCCCTGGCAAGGTGCGATATGGAATGCCGTCTCCATCTATATCCAAGTACCGTCCCCACTTGCCTTTGAACTTCTCAAGCCCTTCTTCCCACAAGACTTTTCCTCGATCCATATCAACATCAGGATACTTAAACTCGTGAGACATCCAATGATTCATACCAAGGTCCAAGTCAGATAAGACGAATACCGGGGTTTGTAATCGCTCAGCAATATCAAAAGAACGCCAACCAAATTCAAAGCACTCATTTACCGAGGATGGTAGCAAAATAACATTTTGTGTATCACCATGTCCCAGGAAATAAACTTGCGTTAAATCGCCCTGTGAAGTTCGAGTTGGCAAACCGGTACTTGGGCCAACCCGCTGCACATCCCAAATCACAACTGGAATCTCAGAGTAATAAGCCAACCCTACGAATTCAGACATCAAACTGATACCAGGCCCCGATGTGGAGGTCATAGAACGTATCCCAGACCACCCTGCACCCACTGCCATACCAATTGCAGCTAATTCATCTTCAGATTGAACGATTGCATACGACTTCTTTCCATCTTTAGTCAATTCGTCGCGCAAGGATGGGATGTAATAAGTAATGCCTTCTGCCAACGTCGAAGCCGGCGTAATCGGATACCAGGAACAAAATTGAACACCACCAAAAATTGAACCTATCGCACCAGCGGTATTGCCGTCTGCAAGAATATAACCATCCGTCAATCCAAGTTCTTCTACATAGAATGGGTCTGTCTTCTCCAAATTCTCTTTAGCCCATTTAGCCGATTCCTCAATCACACCGTAATTTAAGGCAACAGGTTTTTCACTCCCCTTGAAATGGAAATCCAACGCTAATTTAATTTTCTCGAAATCAATTCCTAGCATTTCCGCCAAAACTCCCACATAAACCATATTAGCAACATAGTCTCGCAGTTTTGTGGGTGCATCAGAATTTTTTGCTATTTCATTTGCTGGCATTGAATAGATGGATATGTCATCGCGGTCAGGTTCAAAACGGATATGATCTCCGTAAAAGAATGCGCCTCCAGGAACAACTTTTTGTAAATCATCCTGAATAGTTGCCGGATTCATTGCCACAACAATCTCATCAGTTTCTGACCGAGCAGTATACCCATTTTTATTAATCCGAATCGTATACCAGGTCGGCAGCCCTTGGATATTTGATGGGAATAAGTTTTTTCCAGATACCGGAATACCCATCTTAAATAAAGCTCTTTGTAATGTTAAGTTGGAAGTCTGACTGCCAGACCCATTGATGGTAGCAACTGTCATGGAAAAATCATTTACCACCTTATTTAACATTTGGCCATTCTTTGATTCTTGATTACCAGACATTTATTCTCCTTAGTATCATTTTCAATTCTTGAAACATTCTACGCACTCACCTTACATGATTTGGTATCTCATTAATCAAATCCATATGCTCTAACAATAATCGATATCCATCTTCATAGTCACCTTTTCCGATTGAATTGATAATTTTTTGGTGATAATTCCAAACGCTTTTTAAATATGAAAGTTCAGTATATTGGCTTAACCCCACTTCTTCGTAAGCTTCCCAATACGCCTCTAAAATTCCAACAACAAATACATTTTGCAATTTTCCATAAATTGTCATATGCAAAGCTTTATGTTCTTGATGCGGTAATTGAGGAGGGTTACTGCCTAATTTTTCTTGTGCCTGATCAATCAGATTTTGTAAAAACGCTAAATCTTCTAATGTAAGCTTTTTTACGGCATCGAACCAATAGCTCTTTTCAATACTTTTACGCAAATCCGAATAATCATTAAAATATTTTCTATCTGCTGAAATCGCAAAGAATAAGCTTTGTTTTACAGCTGGCGCAAAAGAATAAGGCAAAGCATGTATTCCTGTCCTCGGTTGCACCTCAATCAGTCCTAATGCCCTCGCAACACTTACCTGCTCTCTCAATTTTGCTATACTGATTCCATTTTCTTCGCTTATATCTTTCAAAGAAGGAATATTGCTCGAAGAATTTACGCCCCGATCACACTGCGATAAATATTCAATAAAATCAAACCGGTTGTTTGTCATAGACTCTCTATTGATCCAATTATTACTATTAATCAGATGATTATGATTAATCTAATTATACAACCCAGCTAATGATTGGTCAACCAAATAAATCTAATGAGATTTTCTATAAGCGGAAATAATTTGAGGGATCTCTTGCAAAGCTTTTCCTAGTCGAACACCGAACCACATGATTAAACTCCCCTCTAAATAAATAATACTATCATTTTTTACGGCAGGAGTATTCCCCATCAATTTATAAATCAATGTTTTATCTTGAGTACTGAATTGATAAGGATCATCTGGCAATAATATGACATCTGGTTGTTTTTCTACAACTTCTTGAGCGGTTACCCTGGGGTATCTAGTATCTCCTTCCCCATTTTCTGTTGGTGAGATCATACCTAAATCTGCTTCTAATGGATATAGCCGCTTCCTGTCGCCAAATATATTCTCACCCCCAAATAGTTTCAAAACATCCGCAGGATACGTATCACTATTAAACGTCATCCACCAATCAATATCTTTATAAGACTGATACCAAATAGGACAAAAATAGCGAAATTTGCTCCCGCTTTCTCCAAATCCTTCTCGAGCATAATCCACACCTCTTTGAAGTGTCTCGACCATTAGAGCACCAGCATCCGTACGGAATACTCCCAATAAATTCCTCAGCCATGCAAGAGAATCATTGACAGTTTTTACATGTGATAGCCATATAGGAATACCTTTTCTTGCCAGTTCCAATACGGATTCTTTCTCATTTTCATCTTGTTCAACAATCACCAGATCTGGATTTAATGAAATAATTTTTTTAATATTTGGTGTTTTTGGTCCCCCTACTCGTACAACATCCTGCAATGCGCTTCTAGGTTCCGTACAATAATCTGTTACCCCGATGACGCTATCTCCAAACCCTAATACAAATAAACTTTCGGTAATTGAAGGCACCAAAGAAACAACCCTCTTTGGAGCAGTTTCCAAAAAGGGCTGTTTATATAAATCTTTTAATTTATCCGTGGTCATTTGCGCAATTTTTCAACTTGCATTCAAAAGTTCCAGTGCTGAAGCCGTAATTAAAGCAGCCCCATTTACCAAAGCTTGTTCATCAAAATCAAATTTCGGATGATGGTGTCCAAAAACCAGGTTTTGTTCTTCGTTTTTAGAACCCACAAAAATAAAGCAGCCGGGGATATCAGTCATCATGTATGCCATGTCTTCAGAACCCATCGTTTGCACCCCTTTAATGGAAGTGGATTCCGGCAAAACACCTTCAACCATTTTAATAACCAGAGAAGTCACTTTTTCATTATTCACTACCGGACGACTAACCTCAGTTACATTTATCTCTGCTTCACATTCAAGTGAATTGGCAACTCCAGTAACAATTTCTCTAATTCGTTTATGAACCTTTTCTCTTACTGTATCAGAGAAAGTACGCACAGTACCTTTTAATTCAACTTTTGGAGGAATGATATTGAAAGCAGTCCCACCATGAATTGCTGTAATACTTAGGACCGCTGTATCCAAGGGATTCACATTCCTTGATACAATGGATTGAAGTGCTGAAATAATTTGAGAGGCAGCCAATATTGGATCATATCCCAGGTGTGGAGCTGCTCCATGCGCTCCTTTCCCGGTAATCGTAATAGAAAACATCTCAGCCCCTGCCATCACAGGACCAGCCATTATCCCGATCTCGCCAATGGGCATTTCATTCCAGACATGCATTGCCATAGAATAATCCGGTCGAGGATTTTCTAGTACGCCTTCATCAACCATTCTTTTGGCTCCCCCCAGTCCTTCTTCAGCAGGCTGAAAAACCAACTTTATTGTCCCTGAAATATCTTCCTTATGATCAACCAGCATTTTTGCTACTGTCAGACCAACAGCGGTATGCCCATCATGACCACAAGCATGCATCACACCACTCGTGGTTGATGCATATTCCGCTTGGGTTTCCTCATCTATTGGTAAAGCATCCATGTCAAACCGAAGTAAAACGACAGGTCCGGGACGGTTTCCTTCTACAATCGCTACCACCCCTGTTTCGGCGATTCCTGTAGTAACCTCTAAACCTAGATCTCTTAGCTCATTAGCAACGATTCCTGCCGTCCTAACTTCCTGAAACCCAATTTCAGGATGAACGTGAAAATCCCTGCGCATCTTTTGAGTGTAGGGAAATAATGCTTTAGCTTCTTCGTAATAACTCATCCAATCCTCTTAATTAAACTCAATTTATTCTTCGTCTTTGTTGTTTGCTTTCCCACATGTGCACCCGCCATTTTCATGCCGGTCACACGGAGCTTCAGATTTCCGCCGCAAAGCCTCAAATTCATCCCAGGGCTCTATCTCATCTTTGTGGTATTCCACTTGCACACGTTCTTCACCGACAATTCTTACTACAACAACATCTCGCAATGGATATGAATCGATTACTTTGCCCTCCCCCATTGGGGTAACCACTTTTTTACCTCGCTTAGGTAAAGCCTTTCGTGCTTCAACATATTGCTCATATTCATAAATGAGACAGCATCGCAGACGGCCGCACATCCCTGTAATTTCTGAGGGATCTAATGAGACACCTTGAGCTTTTGCCATCCGTATTGAAACTGGACTAAACTCAGTCAAGAACGATGAACAACATCGAACCTCTTTACCACACGCCCCCATCCCACCAATAATTTTTGCTACATCCCGTGGACCAATCCTGCGAAAATCAACTTTTACATCAGGATGTAAATTATTCACTTCGTTTTTTAGTGGTTTTAGATTAGGGGGATCTTGATCGTCAATATTATATAAAACAATCACAGATTTCCCATCAAAACTAAACTCCGTGGTAACGATTTTCAATCCCTCGTAGTTCAGTTCTGAAGACTTTGCTCTACAAGCTATAGTAATTTCCAGCTCCTTTTGGGAGAGCTGCTGCCTAATAAGCAAATCGCCAGCTGTAGCTTTACGCTCAATCCTTTTCCAGGTGCCCCGCGGAGGTTTTGGCGGATCATCTACATATCCCGTAACCTGACCAATTTGAGTTCCGCGGCTGGTATCTACAACAGCAAAATCACCAGGTCTTAACGTGTCCACCCCACTTGCGTCAAAATGGTAAACCTTACCAACTTTTTGAAACTGAATACCTATAACTTGTTTTTCAGTCATCTCTCTCTCACAAAATTAGCTAATTTTTATGGATAATGTTTCCTTCTGATTATCTAATGCTTTCAATCCGGTTTTCAAAGCGGTTTTAATCGCGATATCTTCTAATTCTTTCGTCACAACTGATTCGGGTTGTTCAATCACCAAAGGTTTTCCAGAATCACCGCCCTGGCGAACGCCCGGATCCATTGGCACAGCCCCTAAAAAGGAAACATTAGCAGCTTTTGCCATTCGCTCTCCACCACCAGTTCCAAATACATCCATCGTATCGCCATTGGGGAGCGTTAAATAGCTCATATTCTCAACTACGCCAAGAATCGGAATTTCCATTTGGCGGAACATTTCAAGACCACGCAAAGCATCTTCCAAAGATACCTGTTGGGGTAGCGTCACAATTACCCCGCCAGTTATTGAGATTGTTTGTGCGAGACTTAATTGTACATCACCTGTTCCAGGGGGAAGGTCCACAACTAAGTAATCTAATTCTCCCCAGCTAACATCCGTAATAAATTGCTGAATGGCGCTATGCAGCATAGGCCCTCGCCATACAATTGGCTGTCCAGGTTTTACCATAAAGCCAATAGAAATCATCTTCACCCCATAGGCTTCTGCCGGCTCAATCCCTTCCTGTGATGCTTGATGCGGCAGTTGATTCACTCCCATCATGATCGGCACATTAGGGCCATACACATCGGCATCCATCAACCCAACTTTGGCACCCATTTTAGCCAGGATCACGGCAAGACTGACAGCTACAGTGGTTTTCCCTACCCCACCTTTACCAGATGCGACAGCGATTACGTTTTTTATTTTCGATCGACCAATATCTTTTAGTTTATTGTCAACCGGAACTTCTTCAACTACTTCAATTTCCACATTATCTACGCCATCCAACGATGCAATTTTCTTCTGCAATTCGTCTTTGATTGCACCCATTTCTGGGTGGGAATAGATAATGGATTTAATTTTTAGATTGACATCCGAACCATTTACAACGATGTCTTGGATTAAACTATGCTCGACCAGACCATAATCACCCAACGGGTCCCGCACATCAATTACTGCCTGCAAAATTTGGTCTTCAGTTATCATATTGATCCTTGCTTTCTTTATTTTATAGATTTACGATTTCTTTTTCAATTTCTGCTTTTGCTTCTGTGTATAAATCAAGCAATTCTAAGTCAGTCCCCCGAAATCTTCTGATGTTTAAAATTGCGCACTGAGTGCATCCCCGCATTGCCCTAAAAGAATCAGAGTTACAAGAATTACACCCATTCAATTTGGTCATCATCAATACAAATGCCAAATGTTCAACCGAGTCTTCCGGCTCTGAAATAATTCTAGCAACTAAGTCTTTCCAAGTTTCGCCTCTTAAATCACCCAAAGCTTGGATAACTCTTGATGGAAACAGTAATTCAGTATCGTCATTATACATAAGATAAAATTCTCCAGCGGGTCTTATTATACCCGCCGGAGATCAAATCATAAGACTTTAGTTGTTATCAGCCTGCTTTGCCCGTTCTGCCCTTGCTCTTTGGGCTGCGGCTTTCTTCTCTTCTTTTTCTCGCTTGATTGCTTCTTCCCGTTGGTAATTTCTAGGTCGAATTTCTGCATAATACTCAGCAGGCTTTAGCAGATTGTCCAAACTATAGATATGCTTTTCCGTTCGATCATAAGAAGCGATTTCATAATCATGATCCATTTTAATCGCATCAAATGGGCAATACTCCGCACAATATCCACAGTTCATACAAATATCAATATCAATATTGAACTTCGCGGGTTCGGGTACCGGTTTCCCAGTCTTCGGATTTACCGTTTGCTCAATCCAAATACACTGAGGCGGACAAACCTTAGAGCAAATCCCACAGCTCGTACATCGAATCGCTTTTTCTCCATCCTCGTTGACATCATAAACCAGGAAGGGAATGAAGCGAAACTCTTCAGGAGCTGGAAGCTTTTCTTCAGGATATTGAACCGTAAAAATACCTTGAACATCCTTACTTTGGCGGTATTCAATTCCTGCCGGGCTATTGTATCTTTTACCAAATCTTTTTATATCGTCCCAATAAGTCTCCCAAAATCGTTTTAGGGTGACCTTTGCGCCTGTAAAAATTCCTTTACCAAACATATATTATCTCTCCATTACGAACTAGGGTCAGCGGTCAACTTCACCTAAAACAATGTCAATTGAACCAAGAACGGCTACCGCATCAGCAATTTTGCTTCCCACACACATTTTTTCAAGAGCGGTAAGATTGATGAAGGATGGCGCTCGAACATGATAACGATAAGGATTAGCAGTTCCATCTGATACCAGATAAAATCCTAATTCGCCTTTAGTCCCTTCTACACGGCCATACGTTTCACCTTCAGGAACACGAATGTTGTAAGGATTTTTCAATAGTACTGGACCTTCGGGAATTTCTTTGAGTGCTTGTTGTAAAATTCGAAGTGACTGGCGGACTTCATCCAAACGGATCAAATATCGATCAAACGTATCTCCGTGGTAGCGAACAGCAACATCAAAATCAAAATGGTCATAAATTCCATAAGGCTCAGCTCTTCTAACATCATAGGGTACGCCAGATGCTCTTAGCACCGGGCCAGCTGCCCCATAAGCAATTGCATCTTCAGGGGTCAAAACGCCAACCCCTTTACAGCGATTCTGAATAATCTCATTTCCAGTAAGGTAGCGATCTAACTCATCAACTTTTCTGGGAAGACGTTCGAATACCAAATCCATAATCTTTGCAAACGCGTCTTCGGGTACATCTCTTGAGACACCACCAAACCGGAAGTAATTGCACATCATCCGGGAACCAGTAGTTGCTTCAAAAATATCCAGGATCAACTCGCGTTCTTCGATTGCGTACAACGAAGGCGTAAAGAAAGCGCCAAGGTCATTTAACAAGAACCCTGTTGCCCACACGTGATTACTGATTCTGGTTAATTCAGCCATAATCACACGCAAATACTCTGCTCGTTCTGGAACCTCAACTTTTGAACCTAACAATTTTTCAACTGCAATTGCATAACCAAAATTATTGGTCATCGAAGAAAGATAATCTAGTCGATCAGTAAAAGGCATATTGTGCAGGTAGGTGTTTCTCTCTCCAATTTTCTCATGATTCCGGTGCAAGTAACCAACGACCGGTTTTAAAGAAACAATTGTCTCACCATCTAACAACACCGCCATCCGAAACACACCATGCGTAGAAGGATGTTGAGGCCCAATATTCACCATCACATAATCGGTGTTGATGTCTTTTCCTTCACTTACAGGTGCTGATTCATATAGTCCAGCGTAGATCAAGTCTTCTGCTTGAGTTTTAATTTCTTCAGGATTACCGAAACCCGAAGGATAAACTACGTTCTTTCCATATGGGTTTTTCTCTTCCGCCCGATAAACCTCCCCTTCTGGCCACCGGTTAGAAAAAGGTTTTTGATCCTCAAGATAAAAGCCTTCTTTATAATCTTTCCGAAGAGGATGTCCGGCAAAGCCTTCCCACATCAGAATACGCCGCAAATCTGGGTGACCAATGAATTTCACACCCAGCAAATCCCATGCTTCGCGCTCTTGGAAATCCGCGCTTGGGTAAACATCAACCAAAGATGGCACTTCAGCCTTATCTCGATTTACTCTGGTGCTTAATGTAAATGCAGTGCCACCGGTAGATTTAAATATATGATATACAACTTCAATTACATTTTCAGCAATGTAATCCACAGCAGAAACAGATGATAGGTAATCATAGCCAAAATCATCTCTTAGGCCAGTTGCAACCTCCACCAAATTCTTTGCGTTTACAAGATACCCTTCATAGCCATCCCGTTGGTCTTTTTCGATTTTTTCACCAAAGTGTTTTTCAATTTCAGCTGGGGATGTGTATAAATTTATTTGAGAGGTCATGATTATGCACCCTTCTCGATCAATTCGTAGTCGCGTGGATCAATGATATCTGGCCCTAAAACGGGAACCGGAATCGCCGTCATTGGGTCAGATTTGTCATACCAAGGTACCCCTTTAATACTCTGCGTATCAATTTTTTCTTGCAGTTTGATCAATCCATTCATTAAAGCTTGCGGTGTTGGAGGGCACCCGGGAATAT
This sequence comes from Anaerolineales bacterium, assembly GCA_963675375.2. Taxonomy (GTDB): domain Bacteria; phylum Chloroflexota; class Anaerolineae; order Anaerolineales; family UBA11579; genus UBA11579. The sequence continues at coordinate 2,864,660 of OY776212.2, forward strand.
AAACATCGACAGGAAGATACTTATCAATTCCTGCAACCACGTTATATCCTTCTTTGAAAGGTCCGCCACCCGAAGCGCAAGCCCCCATAGCTACAACATATTTTGGCTCAGGCATTTGGTTGTACAGACGTACCACTTGAGGCAGCATTTTTTTAGTCACAGTACCAGATACAATAATCAAATCAGCCTGGCGCGGACTGGCGCGCATCACTTCCATACCAAAGCGGGCAAAGTCATACCGGGAGGCAGCAGTAGCAATCATTTCAATCGCACAGCAAGCCAAACCAAAAAACATCGGCCATACTGAATTACGACGGCCCCAGTTATAGGCTTTATCCACCCAATTTTGCTGCAGCAGTTCCTCCATATTGGTCACTGCAACTTGAGATTTCAACTCCTCAGGTACTTCTATTCTTTCTTCATTGTTTTCTGTCATTAATTTAACTCCTCATACCATTCTTGAAAAATTGCTCGCAGAATATTCTCATTGACTAATTCAAGATCGTCATCAAATTGCGGCAATTCAACTACCATATTGTAAAGCTGCTTCAGCGACACCTGCTCTAAATCAATTTCTGGGTATGCAGCAATTAAAGCCAAGGCAATTTCATAGATTGCATCCCAGGTTAATCGGTGCGCCATGTGAAAATTATAACTTCTCGATGTGAATCGGTCAATTCTTTAAATTACGCAAATATTTATTTGCTTAATTAGTCAAGAACATATATAATTTCAACAGGAGCTGATCGTGCAAACAACAAGAGAGCGCATTCTTTATTTTTTAGAGATACATAAACAAGGCACTGCTGCAGAAATGAGTCAGGTATTAAACCTTACACCTGCAAATATTCGCCATCACTTGAATATTCTTGAATCTCGCGGATTAATTGAGATCATTGGACAAAATGATACAAATAATCGCGGGCGGCCATCCATGATGTATATGCTCACCAAGGATGCGCAAGACGATGCCTTAGATTTACTAACAAGCGCCGCCTTAAGTGAATTAAGCCTCACAAAATCTGATGCAGGTCATTCCAAAAGACTCAAAAGTTTAGCAACAGCATTTACGCAAATTTCTGCTGATCAGCAGAAATCCCCTACTATTCGGATAAATGCAGCCATACAACGATTAACCGAACTAAAGTATAAGGTTCACTGGGAAGCTCAATCCGAAGGCCCCCGTATTATTATTGAACAATGCCCCTACGCAAAGATTATCAATCGACACCCCGAATTATGTGACTTAGACAATCAAATCCTTGAACACCTCACGGGTATCCCCTGTGTACAGGAAAAGAAAATCTCCCGAACCCCTGAAGGGTCAAAATATTGCCAGTTTCAATTATCAACCAAATAGCTGTACGATTTACTAATTCATTACAAATGATATAAACTAAACCCCACATGATATACTCTTCTTAATAAACATTCTTCTGACTTTCCAGACACAAAAACATCAAAGAACGGATTCCCAAAAAGCAAATAATGAACAAAAACAATTTCATCGTCGTCGATATTGAAACAGCCGGCCCTTCTCCCCATCAATATGCCATGCTTTCCATTGGGGCATCCACCATCACCAATCCAAAAGAAACTTTTTACATTGAGTTAGTCCCAGATTTTTCTGATTTCACTAAAGAAGCAATGAAAGTTAATGGTTTGGATATAGAAAAACTTGAGCAAACTGGTGTACATCCAAGCCAAGGCATGCAGGAGTTTGCAAAATGGATTTCTCAGGTTGTCCAAGAGCCTTTTCAACCAATCTTTACTGCATTTAATGCCCCCTTTGATTGGATGTTTGTAAACACCTATTTCCACAAATATCTTGGATACAACCCATTTGGACATAAAGCACTCGATATAAAAGCGCTGTTTATGGGAGTTCATAAAGTTGATTTCCCTGACACCTCTCATTTCAAAATTTGCCAATTTTATGGATTAGAAACAAATCTAAGCCATCATGCCCTTGAAGATGCAATTCAGGAAGCACAGCTCCTAGAAATTATTCTCAACGAAATTTAATCAGTAGTCTATCACTAGCATTTCTTTTTATGGAGGCAGGAAAATGAATGACAAAAAAACCAATGCAAGCAATGAAGACTTACAAAGAATAATTGATTCTGCAAAACGTATGGGGGTTGAGTTAGATGAAAGCGATGCCCTTCAATGGCTTGCTGCAGTTGCCGCTGCAGAAGCAGATGAGGTTTCTGTTGATATTAAAACCGGTACGTTTGGGCACAAGATCACTATGCTGGATTTTAGCCCACAAGATTTAGCACATTTTCGGGCTATTGGCAAAATCGTGGAATTTCAAGATATTCCAGGACAAGTAGAAACGGCCCTTGCCCTTTCCGGTTCCGCAGCACAATCAAAAATTCAAACCTATCCAGGTGATGCGGATTATTTTGAAAGAGTCAATATCATCGCTGAAACAAAAGAGGAAGCCTGCCAAATTCTTGCCAATATTATGCGGGAAAAAGCGCTAAATTCTCTCAAGGGAGATAATTATGAACTCATCGAGGTAAAATTTGGCTCTTACCCATATGATGTTATCCGGAACGGGAACAAGTTCAGTAGCGGAAGTCCCATATCCTGGTCGGCAAAAGATGTAACCAATGGATATATAAACATTCAAACTTTGGATTTAGCAGAAAAACAGCTAGACTGGGAAGAAGTAAAGAATGATCCAGGTTGGTGTAAGTTAGATTGGGTAATTGCCGATCCAATTCGGAAAACATTAGTCAACGCCAGTAATATGCTGGATGTTACCTGGGAAGCCCCAGATGGCAGCATAACACCTTTAGATGGATACCTGGATGGTTTTTTCCAGGAAGTATATCTGGAGGCTGAATCGATTCCAATTTTCAGCAAACTCGTAAAAAACGTTTCAAGTGATGCCTTGGATGATTATGTAAAACAACTCAAAAAAGAAGTCTATAAATACACATCAAAAGACATCAATTACGGTAAAGCAGCAAAAAGGATGTATAACATTTTCCGATTGACCGGAAAATATAATGAAGCAGCATACATCAGGGAACTATTTGATGAACCTACTACGATGCTTTATCAGGTTTGGGCTCTCATCCGAACCATAGACGATTGCTTCAACCCTGATTCTTCAATATCCCCTGACAATCTCTTGAACCAGGCAGATGAATTAATCCTTGCAGTCACAGAGGTATTGGAAGGGGCTGAAGAAAAAGAAATAGTTCGCTTACTTCTTCGATTACGAGACCTTTTATCAAAGGATGTAAATTCTGGTGAATTATCACCTCAAGCAGAAGCTGCCAGAGCAGAGGTCATCAATTTAGTGAATAACTTCTTTTATGAAAAGCTCACAGCCGTTCCAGAAATTAATGACTTTATCAAAGACATCAAAACAAATGCTTGACAATTTTACATTTATCCATAAAATTGAGCGAAATGCCAAATCAGAAACAACCTTTCACAATAGCCATAAAGATGTGGCAGCCAGTTGATGGCCGCCAAGTTAATATTTCATTCCAATCAGAGCCTTCTTTTTTAGAAGGCTCTTTTTTTGACGAGGTGCTTGATGATTAGGTTGCCTGGATTAATTGATGTTCATGTCCATATGCGAGTACCGGGGGCAACGCATAAGGAAGACTGGTATTCTGGCACAGCAGCGGCTTTAGCTGGGGGCATTACGACTGTACTCACGATGCCCAATACATCCCCTCCAATCACAGATAAAGCATCTTTAGATCTGTCATTGAACTCTGCTAAAGAACATGCGATTTGTGATTATGCGCAGTATCTTGGAGCTACCGAAACCAATTCTGTGCATGATAATGTTTCGCCGTCTCAAGTTGCCGGACTAAAAATGTATCTAAATGATACTTTTGGTAAGTTAAGATTAGATAATATGCTGCATTGGATACAACACTTGAAAAATTGGCCAGTATCCTCCCCAGTGGCTGTCCATGCTGAAAAAGAAACCATGGCAGCTGTAATTTTGCTTGCAGCATTATATAAACGTCCCCTTCATATCTGTCATGTTTCAAAGAAAGAAGAGATATTGATCATCAAACAAGCTAAGCAAAACGGGTTCAATATTACTTGTGAAGTAACCCCTCATCATCTTTTTCTTTCAGAGTCAGACATCCCAGCCCTGGGACCAGGGTTTTCAGAAGTGCGGCCTATTCTTGCAACTAAAAGCGATCAGGATGCGCTATGGAAGAATTTCTCCACAATTGATTGCATTGCAACAGATCACGCCCCACATACAATACAAGAAAAGGCAAGCACCAATCCTCCCCCTGGCTTCCCTGGTTTGGAAACGTCATTGCCATTAATGCTCACTGCGGTTAAACAAAATCGCATAACACTAGACGATCTGATTTTACGGATGCACACCAATCCCAAACGAATATTCAATATTCCAGGTCAACCAGATACTTATATTGAAGTAGATTTAGACAATCAGTTTGAGATTACTGAAAAGGATCATTTTTCTAAGTGCGGTTGGACACCTTTTGAAGGTTTCCCAGTAGTTGGAAAAGTTAAAAAAGTTACCTTGCGTGGAAAAGTTGCATATCACAACCAAAAAATATTAGCACAACCTGGTTCAGGTAAAAATATTAGGTTATAAAATAAGGAGAAGAGTAATGGTATTAGAAAAATCAAATCAAGTTTTCAGTTTGCCCTTTGGCGACCAACATTCAGCGCCATTCTATGGCATGGATATATTATCCGTCAAACAATTTTCAAAAGAAGATTTGATTTATATTTTTAGCGTAGCGCATGAAATGCGGGAAATGGTAGCAAGGATCGGTACTTTTGATCTGCTGAAAGGGAAAATTCTTGCAAATCTTTTCTATGAACCTTCTACGAGAACTTCATCTTCATTCACCTCTGCTATGGAACGACTGGGCGGGAGCGTTATCCCGATCAACGAGGTTCGTTATTCATCTGTATCTAAAGGTGAATCTCTTCCTGACACAATCCGCACCCTTGAATGCTATGCCGATGTAATTGTGTTACGCCATCCAGAAGTCGGCGCTTCAGCCCTTGCAGCAAAATATGCCCGTAAACCAATCATCAATGCAGGCGATGGTGTTGGAGAACATCCCACTCAGGCATTATTGGATCTTTATACAATTTTTGTTGAATTGGGAAATGCTGAAGGCTTGACTGTAACAATGCTTGGTGATTTAAAATATGGCAGAACCGTTCATTCGCTTTCTAAACTATTAACCCTTTTCAATGTCAAACTCAATTATGTATCTCCTGAAATTCTTCGCATGCCCGAAGAAAACATATCAGAAATCAATAATGCTGGTATCACCCAATCCGAGCATGAAAATCTAGAAGATGTACTTGCAGAAACCGATGTGCTATATGTCACCCGGGTACAAAAAGAAAGATTCGAAAATGCTGCTGACTATGAAAAAGTTAAAGATGCATACGTTATTACGCCTGAATTGATGAAACAGGCAAAAAGCCGCATGGTTGTGATGCACCCGCTACCACGCGTGGGTGAAATCAGCATGGAATTTGATGATGATCCACGAGCCGCATATTTCCGACAAATGGAATACGGGCTGTATGTAAGAATGGCTCTGCTTGCAATGGTTCTTGGAAAAGCATAACGAACTAGTGTTACAAGAGTTATAATCATTAATATTCCACTCCTCCTCAAAGATCGGAGAAGAAATGTCTTTCATTTCAAACTTAGAACAACGGGCAAATGAGATCAATTCCTTGCTGTGTGTAGGCCTGGACCCTCATTTATCCCTTTTACCGGAACCCACTGCTGAGGCAGCCATTCAGTTTTGTAAACATCTGGTAGATCAAACTTCTAGCTTGGCACTATGCTATAAGCCAAACATCGCTTTTTTTGAAGCATTCGGTCCATCCGGGTTAGAAGCGCTACAATCAATCATTCAATATATCCCACAAGAAATCCCTGTAATTTTGGATGCAAAAAGAGGTGATATCTCTTCCACGGCACAAGCATACGCACATGCAGCATTTCAAATTCTCAAAGCCCAAGCAATAACGCTAAACCCATATCTCGGACTAGACGGCATCTCCCCGTTTATTGAAAATCCTGAATTTGGAGCCTTTTTACTGTGTAAAACATCAAATCCCAGCGCACATGATATCCAGGATGTTCCTCTTGTCAATGGGATGCCGGTATATGAGTATATTGCTTCCCTTGCGAAAGGATGGAATACAAAAAACAATATAGGATTAGTCGTTGGAGCCACCCAACCAGAATCGCTCAAGAGGGTACGCAAAACCGCCCCCGCTATGTGGATTTTAGCTCCTGGAATTGGTGCACAAGGCGGCGATTTAAAGAATGCGGTAGAAGCTGGTCTGCGCCCCGATGGATTGGGAATCATTTTCCCAATTTCAAGAGGCATTTCGCAAGCCGAAAACCCTCGCCAAGCTGCAGAAGACTATGTAAATAGTATCAATGAGATTAGAGACTCTTGGCAGGCTTCTCCGCAAACTTTAGATAGATTTCAACACCATTCATTGGCGAAAGACTTATTCGCGGCTGGGTGTATCCAATTTGGCGACTTTACGCTGAAATCAGGTTTGCAATCTCCCATCTATATCGATCTTCGCAAATTGACCAGCTTCCCCAAAATATTGTTTCGGGTAGCGCAGGCTTATTTCCTTATCCTACAAAGTCTCACCTTTGATCGCATTGCTGCAATTCCTTACACGGGCATCCCTATTGCCACTGCAGTAAGCCTCCAAGGCAAATGGCCGATGATCTATCCTCGAAAAGAAGTAAAGGAATATGGCACTAAGGCAGCTATTGAAGGAGAATACAATCCGGGCGAAAGAATAGCAATCATTGATGATCTAACAACAACCGGTGAGAGCAAGTTCGAGCTCATTGAAAAATTGACAGCTGAAAAGATGACCATTACAGACATTGTCGTTCTGATTGACCGGGAATCAGGCGCTAACCAAAGATTGATGGATGCAGGCTTCCGTCTTCACGCAGTTTTCACTTTGTCAAATTTGGTCGACATCTTAGAAAAAGAAAAACTGATTACTAGAGCCCAAAAATTTTCCGTATTAGAGTTCATCCAGACAACTTCTGAAACTCCCTGATGTATAAAAATCTTTTTCAACCACTCTTATTTACGCTGCCACCAGAAAAAGTCCACGACTTGACCATCAATTTACTATCGTTTGCAGGGAGAATTCCTTTAATCAGGAATTCTCTTGCAAATTATTTTACCCCTAAGATTCAACACCCTACTCACCTATTAGGTTTCGATTTCTCAAACCCTATTGGTCTAGCTGCGGGGTACGATAAAGACGGCATCGCAATTCCTGGATTAGCCGCCCTTGGTTTTGGACACATTGAAATTGGCACCATCACCCCTCTACCCCAATTGGGCAACCCAAAACCGCGCGTTTTTCGCCTGTTAGAAGATAAAGCGATCATCAATCGCATGGGGTTTCCAAGCAAAGGATATCACCAAGTAATTAAAAATATCAAATCGATAAAAAAGCATGGGAGTATTTTAGGAATAAATATTGGAAAGAATAAAAATACCCCATTAGCTGAATCGCACAATGACTACACGCAATTGATTGATTCCTTTTCTCCATACGCCGATTATTTTACGATTAATATAAGCTCTCCCAATACCAAAGGGTTACGTGATTTACAGCACAAGGTCTATTTGGAACAATTGCTAACTAAAATTTGTGATGCCAGAGATCAAGCAGCAGAAATCACTGAAAAACACCTCCCTCTGCTCGTCAAATTATCCCCTGATTTAGAGATACCCGAATTAGATCAGGCCATAGAAACGATACTTTCCAGTAAAATTGATGGTGTCATTGCAACAAACACCACAATAAGCCGTCCTTCCCTTGTATCCCAGAATAAAACTGAAACAGGCGGACTTAGTGGAATTCCGTTGCGCAATCTGAGTACAGAAATGATTGCATATATTCATAGACAAACCAACGGCGCACTTCCAATTGTAGGTGTTGGCGGTATTTTCAACGCTCAAGACGCTCAGGAGAAATTGGATGCTGGCGCCAGTCTCGTCCAAATTTACACAGGTCTTATTTACCAAGGTCCAGCGCTGGTTAAAAACATTATCGAAAATTTATATTGAACTATTTGCCACTACGGAGAAATAATGGATTACAAAAACTATCAATCTCCTTTTTCCTGGAGATACGCATCCCAAGAAATGCGCTCAATTTGGAGTGAATATAACAAAAAGCTCATTTGGAGACAAATCTGGGTTGCCCTTGCAGAAGCACAGCAAGAATTCGGGCTAGTTAATGAAGAACAGGTCAAAGATTTAAAATCCCAGCAAGCTAATATAGATATCGAACGTGCAATAGAAATTGAAAATGAAATCCATCATGATCTCATGGCTGAGATTAGAACATTCGCTGAACAGTGCCCCATCGGTGGTGGCATCATCCATCTAGGTGCAACTTCAATGGACATTGAAGACAATGCTGAAATTCTTCGTATTCATGCTTCTCTCGAATTAACACTAAAAAAACTGGCAATTCTTATCAATACCTTATTTGAAAAAATTACAACCTACGCCAATCTCCCTATCATTGCATTTACTCACATTCAACCAGCTGAACCAAGCACACTAGGTTATCGTTTTTCCACTTATGCCCAGGATCTTCTAACTGATTTTGAACAAATAGAATCGGTTTATACAAATCTTCGAGGAAAAGGTTTTAAAGGTGCCGTAGGTACAGCAGCTTCTTATATTGAATTGATCGGGCTTGAAAATTTCACGCAGTTTGAAAAGTATCTGAGCGATAAATTAAATCTGGAATTCTATCCTATATCTACACAAACCTATCCTCGCAAACAAGATTTTCTTGTAATAAATGCCCTAAGCGGGTTAGGCTCTAGTATCTACAAATTTGCATTTGATTTGCGTATTTTACAATCTCCTCCCATGGGAGAATGGGGAGAACCTTTCCGATCAAAACAAGTAGGCTCATCAGCAATGCCATTTAAACGCAATCCAATTAATTCTGAAAAGCTTGATTCCTTAGGCCGTCTGGTGGCACAATTTTCCAGAACTGCATGGGACAACGCTTCTCACTCTTTACTGGAACGCACACTGGACGATAGTGCAAACCGCAGAGTAATTCTCCCCGAAGGTTTCCTCATTATTGATGAAATGCTCACGATTTGTACCCGCTTGATTCAGGGAATAAATATCAATCTTTCAAGTATTGAAAAAAATCTTGACACATATGGTCCTTTTGCTGCTACCGAACGATTACTAATGACCTTAGTAAAACACGGTGCTGATCGGCAGGAAATGCACGAAAAAATCCGACTCCATGCGATGAAATCATGGGAAGCATTACAAAGAGGAGACGAAAATCCGCTGGTGAATAGCCTGCTATCAGATCAATCGTTCCAAGATTACCTAACAAGAGAAGAAATTTCAGAAAGTCTTTCTTACAAAAGTCATACAGGTATCGCCGAACAAAGGGCTATTGATATCACTCAGCAAAAACGAGCTATTACAAAGTGGCTAGATCAAGAAGATTCAAGTCTTTCTTGATTGACACATCACTCCCTTCTCTGTATAATCTCTAAATAAACCGATATTGTTTCGGAAAAATAGAATAAATTCCATATCCAGGAGGAGTAGGAGCAAACATACTCCACCAGAGATGAAGGGCCATTGGCTGGAAGCCCTCTGAGTAATTTCACTCCGAATGTCGCCTGGAGGAATGCTGAAGAAATTGGAAAACCAAGAGTAGAACAGCACGGGTTAGCCCGATACAGCGAACCTCTGATGATGGTCAGAGAGTGAGAGCATCAGATTGTTTTCTGATGAAAAAAGGTGGTACCGCGGAAGATTGCTTTCGTCCTTTGGATGGGAGCGTTTTGTTTTTAAACGAAAGTTTTAGGAGCATTTTTATGAGCAAATACACACTACCAAAAACCTATGAATTCAACGAGATAGAAGAAAAAATCTATCAAATGTGGGAAGATAAAGGTTACTTTGTTCCTTCTAATCAACCTCAAAATGATGATTTTGATCCCAATATCGCCCCATTTGTAATCACAATCCCCCCACCCAACGTAACGGGAGAATTACATCTTGGGCATGCCCTCTTCGTCGCCGTTGAAGATCTTATGATTCGATATCATCGCATGAAAGGGATTCCTGCATTATGGGTGCCAGGTTCAGATCATGCAGGTATAGCCACACAACTCCAGGTTGAAAAACTCCTGATGAAAACCGAAGGCAAAAGACGGGAAGATATTGGCCGGGAAGAATTTGTCAGACGCACCTGGGAATGGAAGAAAAAATACGGCGGAATTATCACCAAACAAATCCGCCGGTTAGGCGCTTCCTGTGATTGGAATCGTGAGAGATTCACACTGGACGACGGCCTCAGCAAAGCTGTAAATGAAGCTTTCGTCACCCTATATGAAAAAGGACTGATTTATCGCGGGCCACGTTTAATCAACTGGTCCCCCGGATTAATGACCGCTGTCTCAGATCTTGAAGTGGAATACTCTGAAGAGCCGGGTAAGCTCTATTATTTCAAGTACATGCTCAAAGACTCCACAGAATATATTCCTGTAGCTACCACTCGCCCAGAAACCATCCTGGGGGATACAGCTGTAGCAGTCCATCCAGAAGATGACCGCTACAAGAATATGATTGGGAAGTCTGTGATCGTTCCAATACTGGGACGAGAAATTCCTATCATTGGTGACGAATATGTTGATAGGGAATTTGGCACAGGCGCATTAAAAATCACCCCCGGTCACGACATCCACGACTATGAAATTGGTGAAAAGCATAGTTTGCCCATAATCTCCATCATGAACAAAGATGCTACCATCAATGAACATGGTGAGCAATATGAAGGCTTAGAAAGATTTGATTGCCGTAAAAAATTATGGGCCGATATGGATGCGGCAGGTCTTGTAATCAAAGAAGAACCCTACACCTTGAAGGTTCCTCGTTCTCAGCGCGGCGGAGAAATCATTGAACCGATGATCTCAACACAATGGTTTGTGGAAATCAAACCCTTGGCAGAAAAAGCGCTCGATGCAGTAAAAACGGGACAAATCCAGATCGTACCGGAGTTCTTCACAAAGGTCTATTACAACTGGATGGAAAACATTGAAGATTGGTGCATCTCTCGTCAACTTTGGTGGGGGCACCGTATTCCTGTTTGGTACGGACCTGATGGAAAAATCTTTTGTGCAAGAAGTGAAGAAAAAGCATTAGAAAAAGCATCTCAACATTACGGCAAAGATGTGATTTTGGAACAAGACCCTGATGTTTTAGATACTTGGTTCTCTTCTGGTTTATGGCCGTTTTCAACACTTGGTTGGCCGGAAAAGACGCCTGATCTTGATTACTTTTACCCAACTTCCGTGCTAGAAACTGGGTACGACATTCTGTTTTTCTGGGTAGCTAGAATGATAATGTCGGGCATGGAATACACCGATCAACCACCTTTCCATACAGTGTATCTACACGGCATCATCCGAGATGAACAGGGCAGAAAAATGAGCAAAACCACAGGGAACGTAATTGATCCCCTCGAGGTCATGGATGAACTTGGGACTGATGCCCTCCGCTTAACCATGCTTGTGGGTTCATCTCCTGGCAAAGATATGAATCTCAGCCTCAAAAAAGTTGAGGCCAACAGAAACTTTGCTAATAAACTATGGAATGCCACTCGCTTGGTGTTAAATTTGTTGGAGAAATCTCCTAAAGATCAAAATATTGAAAATTTGGATTGGACTCTAGCTGATTCCTGGATTTGGGCAAGATTGCGGCAGCTTACTCACGATGTGAACCGGCTCTTTGATGCCTACCAATACGGTGAAGCTGGCCGGCAAATTTACGACTTTTTCTGGAACGAGTTTGCCGATTGGTACTTAGAAATTGCTAAACTTCAAGTCTATGGTGGCGGTCCTCGGGCAGAAAAAACCACCCAGGTGCTTGTCCCGGTATTAGATACAATCTTGAGGTTACTGCATCCCTTTACCCCCTTCGTTACAGAAGAGCTATGGGGACGTCTGAAGATCGCAGCACAAGATTATAGGGAAGAACTTACCCCTTCCCAAGGTTGGGAAGATGCTTTAATCATTGCCCAATGGCCAGAGCCTCATCCCTATGAAGGATGGGAGAAAGAAAAGATTGCAAACTTTGAAAACATTATGGAAATTATTCGTTCCATTCGCAATCTGCGGTCCGAGAAAAATGTAAAGCCTGGTAACTTAATCAGTGCTTTAGTAGTAGCAGGTAACGATGCCTTGCTATTAGAAGAACAGGCTTATATCATTACTTCGCTCTGTCACTTAAATCCTGACACTTTTAAAGTAGTAAACACTTTGGCGGACAAACCAGAAGGCAGCGTTGCCCTTGTCGTAGGTCAAACAGAGGTGTACCTGCCGTTAGCTGAACTTACCAATCCAGAAGAAGAAATTGCCAGGCTCAAAAAAGAACTTCAGGAAACTGAAGAACAAATTCAACGACTTGAGAAACTTCTAGGCAGTCAGTTTGCAGAAAAAGCGCCTCCTGAAGTGGTTCAAAAAGAAAAAGACAAATTGTTAAATTTCAAAGAAACCTCAGAAAAGCTAAAAGTTCAGCTACAGGAATTAAACTAACCATAAAATCCCTGCTTGAGAAGATTCTCAAGCAGGGATTCTTTTATTCAAATGCTAGAAAACGACCACTTTATCAAAATCTATAAAAACCAAGGGGCTACCTACCACCAAATGATTTCGGTTGAAGATGTTGATCAAAACATACCTTCAACTATTGACTCAATTGTTCGCCTTACCGGTAAAAATGTGCTTGATTTGGGAAGCGGCACTGGCAGACTGCCATTATTATTTCCTGAGGCAAATTTCACGTGCTTAGATCTCCATGAAAACATGTGTGCAGAAAACCAAAAACAAATGGAACTGCACAAATATAACTGGGACATCCTTCAAGGAGATATGCGGTTTATTCCATTTCCAAATTCATCCTTTGATATTGTTACAGCAGGATGGGCAATTGGACACCTTACCGGTTGGTATGCGGAGACCTGGCAAAAAGAGATAAATCGTGTCCTTAATGAAATTCATCGAGTGATAAAACCCCAAGGTCACATCTATATCTTGGAAACTTTATCTACTGGGAGCACTATTCCAACGCCCCCAAATAAAAACCTGGCGAACTATTACTCATTATTAACTAAGCATTGGAGATTCAAAGAACATCAAATCCAAACAGATTATTTATTTCCATCTCTGGATGATGCTTCACACTATTCCGAATTCTTTTTTGGGAAAGAACTGGCAAATAAAGTGTTAGAAAACAACTGGATTCGATTACCAGAATGGACGGGGATTTGGCATAAACAACTCGCCTGATCTTTTGTTCCCAAACACAACTACGGATTACAATAGAACCGTTACTTTAGTTCCTTGTCCTTCTTCACTCTCCACATTAATTTCACCGCCATGTTGAGCAATGACTTGCTTAGCAATTGACAATCCTAGTCCAACGCCATCGAACAAACGGTTTTCAAATTTCTCTCTGCGCCAAAAACGTGTAAATATATGCGGCAAATCTTCCTCGCTGACACCAATCCCCTCATCAAGTATCTGCACAACAACACCCCCTTTTTCTTTTTTCAAAGAAACCAATACGCGACCATCACTAAAGCTAAATTTTATAGCATTATTTAGTATTGCTTTGAAGGCTTTCTCCAAACTTGCAACGTCTCCGGAGATCATTACCTCGTCAAGGTCACATTCCAAATCAATAGACACACCAATTTTTTCTGCAAAGGCCCTCTCGCTTTCAATGACTTGCTCTAACAAAGAAATTAAATTGATACTTTCAAATTCTGATAATATCAATTCCATCTCCTGCAAGAATAAAATATCATTTGTTAGCATAGTAAGCCTATCAAGATTAGCGGAAACTATATCGAGAATCTGCGCTAAGTCATCATCTCCCACCATCCCCATCTTTATCGCACTCATATACCCATTCGCTGAAGTCAAAGGGGTGCGCAGTTCGTGAGCAATTGTTGTCAAGAATTCTCTTCTCGCCAGGTCAAGTTCTGCCAAACGCTGATACGCAATTGCCAATTCACTTGCTTTTTCTCTCAAATCTTCAATCGCCATATCATCGTTATCTCGTAATCTACGGCTTACCTCCTTCACCATCGCCATCGAAATGGTGCTTACTTCTTCCAAGACTTGATTAAACCCAATTTCGTCTACCTCTAAGACAAGAATATCCGTCTCGGCGATTACAGTTGCCGCACGTGGGGCATCGTGAATTAATCCCATTTCACCAAAAAAGTCCCCCTGCCCTAAGTAATTTAGCACACGATCAGTTTCATTATTGATTTTTTTAGTGACTTTAACTCTACCTCCCAGAATGACATAAAACTCATGTTCAACTGCCCCTTCAACACACATTACTGTTCCTGAAGGATAGGGATTTATTTTTCCTTTGTGAACTAAACTTTCTGCTTCTACTTCTGTAATTCCCGGGAAAGCCTTATATAATGACTGTTTGAGAAGAAAAGTTTCATTCACTTTCACCGGCTAACTTCCTTTCATAAAAGACAAGCATCGTATTGCCATACTTCCTTTGATCAAATTCCACTAAATGGGTCAATTCGATCTCTTCATATTCTCTCGGGTCTATCTGGACAATCACCCAGCCATCATCCACCAGCCAACCAGGCGTCTTTTCAACAAGTAACAATGCTTTTTTCCACATATCCTTATATTGTGGAGGAGCGATATAAATATAGTCGAATTTCCTATCTGGTCGCTTGCCTAAATATGCAAAAGCATCCATTTGAAGTACTTCCGCACCATCGTTTAGACCGGTTACATCTAGATTTTTATGAATTACACTTAATGCCGACCGCTGTAGATCTAAAAACCTCACATAATCTGCGCCCCTACTTAATGCTTCAATACCCACACTACCTGTTCCAGCAAACAAGTCCAAAAAATGAGCCCCGGGAACATCTAATCGAATAATATTAAACAATGCTTCTTTTACTCGGTCTGTGATCGGCCTAGTACCTTTTCCTGGGACTAGAAATAATTTTCTTCCTTTTGCTTTTCCTGCTATCACTCTAATTGGCATATATCAATAATTCTCCTCATCAGGGAAATTCTTCAATTCTTTTGCTATTTCATCTTCTTCAAGCTGCTGGCTTAAAAAATATTCGTCAATAAATTTTGATCCCCTTAATCGTAATGCCATCGGTGCAACCAGACTCAAGTCTTGAAAATTGACCAGCTTCCGTCCATCTGCTGCCGCTAATGCTCTAGCAGCTTCAAACATTGTAATTTCCGCCCGCAATGAAGCGATACCCAGTTTTTGTATCAATTCCAAACCTGCGTTTGCTACACCTTCCGGTATTTCAACGTCAGGCAATAAATTTCTGGCCGCTTCTATTTCATCTCGGGCAATCATAGTTTCATCTGCAAATGAATTCACAACACTTTTAGGATTACTCAAATAAGCCCTTGCCCGTTCATAAGCTTCTTTTCTTTCTTCAAGTTCTTCCAAGCCTTTAACAATCAAGCGTAACCCAAACCGATCCATAATTTGCGGCCGCAAAGCGCCTTCTTCTGGATTCATCGTCCCAATCAACGTGAAGGCGGAACGGTAAGTTGCTGAAAATTGTCCTCTTCTAACTGTATACCCTCCTTGTGCAGATGCATCTAAGATTACATCGACAATCTCATCATTTAATAAATTAACTTCATCAATATATAACAAATTGCGATCTGCAGAAGATAATATCCCGCGTTTAATTCTGGTACGGTTTGGTTCGTCAACCCTATCGTCTATCGATCCTAACACATCATCTAAAGTTGCATTCAAAGGTAATTCAACCAACTTTGTCGGTCTCAATGAAGATAATCTTTCCCCTCGCGCTATTTTTTCAATACAATTTGGACACAAACTGTCTATTCCCCCAATTTCAATGTCCTCTTCCATGCACCCATAATAACAATTGCTTATTTCCACATAGGGCATTAAATCAATCAAGCTTCTTACGGCAGTAGTCTTGCCAGTTCCGCGCGGGCCAATTAATAAGACACCGCCGATATTAGGATTTATTAAAGCCAATACCAATCCTAATTTCATATCTTTTTGACCCACAATTGCTAAAAACGGGAACGGCCACTGTTCAGCAATTCCCGAATCTTCTTCTTCAAACACGACTAAGTTTCGTCCAGTTACTCGATCAATGAGGTCTTTTATTGATCGAATACCAGAAGGAATCTCCGAAGAGGAATCTGCTCCACCTTCTCCACCAGCAGAATGGTTATCTTCAGGTTCAAATTCCTTAAAATCGCGATCTTCAGTCTCTTCCGACATATTTCTATCCACCATTTTGGTTCAACATCTTGAGTCGATGTAACTGTCGAGCTTTTCCTTCATCAAATCTTTTCTTCTCGTCCTTAGTACCTAGCAATAACCCGGGGACTTCAATTGGCTTGCCATCATCATCCAAGGCAACATAAACCAGATAGGCTGTATTGGTTGTCCTTTTTTCTCCAGTTACCGGATTCTCTGCGTAAACTTGCACCTCTGCCTCCATAGATGTTCTCCCTACATAACTCACTTGAGCTTTTAGGACAACTAAATCTCCAATCCGGATAGGATGCTGAAAGGTCATTTGATCAACCGCAACGGTCACTACTCTGTGCTGGGCATGACGCATGCAAGCAAGTGCCCCTGCTTCATCCACAAGCTTCATAATCCATCCGCCGTGCACATTGCCAAGCGTATTTGAATGTTCAACCTGCATTAACTGAGAAATCGTAATAGAGGATTCTTCAGCCTTCTTTTCTTTTCGATAATCAGCCATGCTCCTACTCCAAGTCAACCTTAAATTCACCAACATCTATTGTAGGCAGTAAATCAGCTGCGTCCTGCAAGACATCAACCGTATCAAAACCTAACTCTGCCAACATTGGAACGAGAGGGTGTCTTGAAGGCACGCGTATCTTTTTAGGAGATGGAGGAGGAGAAATTCTTGGCTTCTGAAAATCATAGGATCTTTTTCTTAAGATTCTCGGCTCATTATTTACCCAGCCAACGTAATTCCCATAGACGGAATATACTTCCCGTTTTGGTGTCACAAATCCTATCCATTCACCATAAGCATTGAATAAATAAGGATACGCCAAATAGGCCTTAATTTCCCCATCTGTACAATAAATGGGGATCAGTGTTTTATTTGTCATTCAATAATTCCTATCAAAATTATTTAAGAAAGATGTATTTCATTCTACATCATTATAGGTCCAATATCTGTTAACAAAGAAATTCCAAAACATTACAATTACCACTACTATTGCAAGTGCGGAATTTTCACCTAATACATATGTAGGCAAATCAACAGGCAAATTTATGGTTTCAAAAACACCAACCAGCGGTTCATGGATAAATGAAAAGATGGTTGTCCGTATAATCAACCCAATCACATTTACGGCCCCAAATTGGAGCAGCTGCCTCAGTAACGGTTTTGTACGAGAATCTGGATAAGTCCAAAAGCGGTTAAATAAAAAATTACTGATAACCGCGGCAGTAAATGAAATTACGCTTGAAATTTCGGGAGCAAACCCGAATCCAGATCGAAATAAATTAAAGGTTAAAAAATCGACAACAAAACCAATCACGCCAACTATGGCAAATTTAAAAAATCGGTTTCTTTCACGTTTGTTTTTTACTAAAATCATTGATCTAATAATTCTTTCTTAAAATAGGATATCGTCTTACTCAAGCCTTCCGCCAAACTAACTTTTGGTTCCCAATTCAGTATTTGTCTTGCTCTAGTAATGTCAGGCTGACGTCGTTGGGGATCGCCCTCTGCTCTTAGAGTCGGTTCAAATATCACATCCTGTTCATTCCCTGAAATTTCATTGATCATTTCTGCAAATTCTAAAACCGTCAATTCATCTTCGTTTCCAATATTGACCGGCATGTGTTCCTCTGACATCAGCAATAAGTAAATCCCTTCAATCAAATCATCCACATAACAAAAAGAACGGCTTTGTTGCCCGTCACCATACACCGTAAGCGGCTGATTTTGTAATGCTTGGGATATAAAATTCGGTACCACACGGCCATCATCAATATGCATTCGTGGTCCATAAGTATTAAAAATGCGTACAATATGTGTCTTCACTTCATGAAAACGATGATAGGCCATTGTCAAAGCTTCGGCAAATCGCTTCGCTTCATCATATACAGACCGTGTACTTGTTGGATCTACATTCCCCCAATAACTTTCAGACTGAGGATGTACTAAAGGGTTTCCATAAATCTCACTTGTAGAAGCCAAAAGGTATTTTGCATTATTCGCCTTTGCCACCCCCAACGTATTGTGAGTGCCCAAAGCCCCTGCCTTCATTGTTTGAATGGGTAAATTGAAATACCCAAATGGAGAATTAGGGTTAGGACTTGCAGGCGATGCAAAATGCAGAACAGCATCAACTTTACCCGGCACAAAAATAAAATTCGCTACATCATGCCTGATAAATGAAAAATCTGGGTTCCCTGCTAAATGAGTCAAATTTTCTTGTTTTCCAGTGATAAAATTATCCATTCCTACAACTTTGTGACCTTTAGCCAATAAGTAATCGCAAAGATGGGATCCTAAAAATCCAGCAGCCCCTGTTACTAAAATTCTCATAAATATATTAAAACCTCATTTGAATATCAATTCCAGTCAATAGCTGTTACTAAGCCATCCCCAGTTAATTGTTGAGCCTCCAATGACTCCGCATCCACCAGCCATAAATTACCCTGATAAATAAACGTCAAATACAGAGGGTAATCTTCCACTGCATACCAGGGAAGCCAATAATACTGGTGTGGAGAAAGTCCTTGGTTCCCTTCTTGAGGGAATATCTTTTCCACGTTAGACCCGTCTCTATCCATCACCATCAAATCATACGTGCTGGTGCGACTTTTCCTTGGATTAGTTGCTTGTAAAAACGCAACATAATAAGTGACTTCGCCCGAAGCAATTCCTTTTTGAGGAGAAACTTTCGGCAATGCAAACATGCCCACATCTGGAAGAATAGAAACAGGGCCGCCCCCGCCAAATGGGTAAACTGCTAGATCAAATTGATCTGCATCCTCTCCCACAACACCACTATCTCTTTCTATATGGTCTATAAAATATAAAAACTGCTCATCGGGCGACCACGCAATCGGCGGCACCCAAGCCCAGTCACTTCTTGTCTGTAATGGCAGGATGTCATAAATAGGACTTAAAACATCATCTTCTAAATCAACTACCCCTATTCCATCTGGGCGAGAGAAAGCCATATTCTCTCCATCAGTTGTAAATTGGTAAGTCATCCCCCACCACCCGTATAACCCACCAGAATTAGGCTCAATGGATGTACGTGGAGAAGATGTCCAACCACTTTCCTCACTAAAATTCAGATACACCAAATCATTATTAGCCTGCCAGCCCGGAGAACCAGGATTTGCTTCTGCCGAAGAATAAACGATACCTGTCTGGGTTCCTGGAATCCAGTCCGCAAAATGAATCACATTTGCAACGCCCAAATCAAAAGAGGACTGCGCTTCTCCATCAATCCGAGTCACCCATAAAGTATTAACTTGATCTTCTTCGTCTCCGCTTCTCGTGTAAAGCAACCAACGTCCATTAGGAGAGAGTTTAAAAATTCGCCCGTCCAAATCACCAGTCGTCACAACTGGCTGCCGGACCCCGGTATTTTCTCTCATAACCCATGCATTGCCCGCAGAAATATACGCCAGAATACCCGGAACTGGAATTACCGAAAAGGGCGTTTGGCTTCCAACCATCATAATCTCTGGAATCCCGGAACTAACCACAACGCGACTAGAGATTGTTCTTGACACCTCAACACCATTTTCAAATAACACTCGATAGGTGATTTCTTCTAAGCCGTTTTCTCCGGGTTGAATTAGCCGTTGTTCTCCTTCTGCCAAGGATTCATTTCGAAGAGTCTGGGTGTCATAAGGAATTATCTCTTGTTCTACAACATATTCCTCTTCAACCCTTGTAATTGAAATAGTATCTCCGTTTTGAACCACAGAGTATAGCGGGGGATCACTTTTATCTAACGTACTTAGTGAAACACCTGCTTTCTCAATAGCTTCTTCTACAGAAGCACCACCCGAAATCTCAATTTGATATTTTTCCTCATCTACAAGAATCTCAACATTTACCGGATCAGCACCTGAGGTTTGAAGCACGCCACAACCTGAAGCAACTATCCCTAGGAAGATAATCCACAATATACTTATAGCTTTATTCACCAACTGGTATAATCTCATGTGCGTTATTGTTTATTCAAAAATTTTTATTAGTGAAGATTATAGCATGGTAGATATTTCAAACAACAAAAACATATCCCCCAACTCAGACCTCTCGATTGAGGCAAAATTAGAAGCACTTCTTTTCGTTACTCCAACAACAGCAACCCTCACGCAATTAGCAGATGCCTTAGAAACCACTACTCATCAGGTTGAAAAAGCGTTGACTAACCTGTCTGAAATCCTTGAGACTAGAGGAATTAGGTTGCAAGAGTACAAAGGCAGGTTTTTACTTACCTCTGCTCCCGAAATATCAGAGGTGGTTGAAAAATATCTACAGCTAGAATACACATCACGTTTTAGCGCAGCCGCCCTTGAAACGCTAGCCATTATTGCCTACCAACAACCTATCACCCGCCCATCCGTAGACTCCATCCGAGGCGTTAACAGTGATAGTGTCATAAAAAATCTTCTAAGCAAAGGGCTGATTGAAGAAGCGGGAAGAAGTGACGGGCCAGGTCGCCCAATTTTATATAGTACTTCGCCCGAATTTCTTCAATCCTTTGGCTTGGCATCGCTGCGAGATCTTCCCCCCATCGATATCAGCAAGAAAATACAATCTGCTAGCGAAGAAGCAACCCAACAACAGCTTCCGCTAGACACCCAATTACTGAAAGAATAATTCTTATGCCAACAGATCGAGTTCAAAAAATTCTTGCTCATGCCGGGTTTGGATCACGCCGTTCATGCGAAGAATTCATAACTGCAGGACGTGTAACCGTAAACGGAAAAGTTATCTCCCTTGGAGCCAAGGCAGATCCTCTGAAAGATACAATTAAATTAGATGGGCAAGAAATTAGTGTCCAAACGGAATTAATCTATATAGCCATCAACAAACCTCGTGGAATTTTATCCAGTACAAAAACAGAACGAGGACGCAAATCAATAGTTGATTTGGTGCCTATTGACGAAAGAATATATCCCGTTGGGCGTTTAGATATTGAGAGTGAAGGATTAATGATCCTTACAAACGATGGAGATTTAGCGAATAAAATAACCCATCCGCGCTACAAACACGAAAAAGAATATCGTGTTCTCGTTCATACGCACCCAGATGAGAAACAACTAGAAACCTGGCGAAGAGGGGTAATTTTAGAGGACGGGTACAAAACAAAGCCCGTTCAAATTCGAGTTGAAAAGCTTCATGGCAAAGGAGCCTGGCTGCGCATTATAATGAATGAGGGACGAAAACGCCAAATTCGTGAAACTGCCCAACAAATCGGTCTATATCCTGTCAAACTAATTCGCATCCGAATGGGTACAATCCAGTTAGGAGGATTGAAATCCGGCGAATATCGCACTCTCTCATCAAAGGAGATTGCATCATTACGAAAGTGATAAAATAATTCCTGCACTGATATATTCATTTTCACTCATATTGTCCCATCTATATCTGTGTCCTATCAATAATTTGGAATAGAACAATTTTCTATTCTAATTCCTCTCAAATTTCCTTTGTTGGTTAATTTGAGCAAACACAAACTAGTGATTGGAAAGAGAAAATATATGAAATTACATGAATACCAGTCAAAAAATATCTTTTCTCAATTTGGGGTTCCTATCCCCAAGGGAGAAGTAGCGGTCACACCAGAAGAAGCACAAGAAATTGCAAAAAAACTGGGTGGCCGCGTTGTTGTTAAATCACAAGTCCTCGTTGGAGGCAGAGGCAAAGCAGGGGGTATCCAGCTAGCTAACTCGCCAGAGGAAGCCGCAAAACTTGCAGAACATATTTTAAACTTAGAAATTAAAGGTCTCCCAGTTCGAAAAGTTCTCATTGATGAAGCTGCTGACATCCAGACTGAAATTTATTTAGGGATTACCAATGATCGTGCGGCACGCAAGCCTGTCCTCATGGCTTCAGCAGCCGGCGGTGTGGACATTGAAGAAGTCGCTGCTACCACACCAGAGAAAATCATCAAAGTTCATATTGATCCCATTCTTGGATTACAAGATTTTCAAATATTAAATTTAGCTGTAGGTATTGAACTTCCTCGTGAACAGTGGGGAAATTTCAATAAAGTTGCCCACGGCCTTTGGAAAGCGTATCAAAACTTTGATTCCACACTTGCAGAAATTAACCCGCTGGTCATCACCTCGGATGGAAAACTAATCGCTGTTGATGGAAAAATGGTCATTGACGATAGTGCCCTATTCCGCCACCATGACCTTGAAGAACATCGCGATCTTGATGTTGAAGCCGAAGCTGAAACAGAGGCTAAAGCGCACAACCTGACCTATATTAAATTGGATGGCGAAATTGGATGCATGGTAAATGGCGCTGGATTAGCCATGGCGACCATGGATATTATTAAGTATTTTGGTGGAGAGCCAGCAAACTTCTTGGATATTGGCGGTGGAGCAGATGAACAAAAGGTAGCAGCTGCCCTTCGGATTATTCTGAAAGATGAAAATGTAAAAGCCGTTCTCTTCAATATCTTTGGGGGAATCACACGGGGAGATCTCGTGGCTAAGGGTATCTTAGCAGCTTTAGAGGAAGTAAAACCTCAAATCCCCATGGTTGTTCGCTTGGTTGGGACCAATGCAGAAGAAGGCCGCGCTTTGTTAGCTGACGCAAATATGATCACTGCAGAAACCTTGGCAGATGCTGCCCAAAAAGCCGTCAAAGCAGCGAAGGGAGAAATTATCTAATGAGCATTTTAGTAGATAAAAACACAAGATTAGTCGTCCAAGGGATTACCGGACGAGAAGGGCTTTTTCACTCCCAACAGATGTTAGATTATGGCACCCAGGTAGTCGCCGGCACTAGACCAGGCAAAGGTGGCGAATGGGTTTTAGATGGTAAAGTCCCAGTTTTCGATACTGTACAGGTTGCTGTTGAGACTACAGGAGCAAATACCAGTCTAATCTTTGTCCCTGCGAAATTCGCACCAGACGCAATGCTTGAAGCGGCTGATGCGGGCGTAAAACTAATTGTGTGCCTCACCGAAAATATTCCAGTGCGAGACATGATGGTTGTGCGTAATTATTTAGACCAAAGAGAGACCAGACTTGTTGGACCTAACTGCCCCGGTCTTCTTACGCCAGGGGAAGCTAAAGTAGGCATCATCCCCGGTAATATTGCAATACCGGGCAACATTGGCGTTGTCTCAAGGTCTGGTACCCTTACTTATGAAGTGTTATATGCGCTCAAAGAACAAGGCATGGGTGCAAGCACTTGTGTAGGCATTGGTGGTGATCCCGTGAACGGCACAAACTTTATTGATGTTTTGCAAATGTTTGAAGATGATCCACACACAGACAAAGTTGTCTTGATTGGTGAAATCGGCGGTAGTGATGAAGAAAAAGCCGGGGAGTTCATCAACAATCACATGACAAAACCGGTCTATGCCTTTATTGCCGGCAAGACCGCCCCTCCTGGAAAACGCATGGGGCACGCTGGCGCAATTGTCGAAGGTGGCGAAGGAACAGCGGCAGATAAAGTTAAAGCCTTAGAAGCTGCTGGTGTGGCCGTAGCAGATCATCCTGAAGAAATCGCCCAAATGATTAAAGGATAACAACTAACCTAAACTCAAGTTACTTTCAAAAAAATCCTCCAGTGAAATTACTGGAGGATTTTCATATATTTAGCATTGTTATTAAACTAAAAAGACGGCTTGGAAGCCGTCCATTTAGAAGCAAGAAAAGTTCAATCTACATATTTTCTTGAATATATTCCACAACGTCTTTGACGGTAGTGATGTTTTGCGCATCCTCGTCAGAGATTTCACCGCCAAATTTATCTTCAAAAGCCATGATTAATTCCACGATGTCCAAGGAATCTGCTTCGAGATCTTCCCGGAAACGAGAATCCATTGTTACTTTATCTTCATCAAGGCCTAATTGTTCAACAATAATTGCTTGAACCTCTCCAAATACGTCAGACATTTTTTGCCTCCATAATGCTCTTGTTTAATAATCCTTTTGATATTTTAACTTGCTTGTCCACTGTGTCAAGCAAAAGTTGACAGCCATATATCAGACTGGTATCATTCTTCCAACTTTCAGGAACACTAAAAAATGTCAAAAGTTACGCAAACCAGTGCAAGAAAATCAGACCACATCCAGATAAACCTGGAAGAGGATGTACAATCCCATCTAACAACTGGCCTTGAACACTATTATTTCCTCCACGAAGCCCTCCCTGAAATTAACCTTTCGGACATTGATACATCCGTATCCGTTTTCAATAAAACCCTTTCATCTCCAATATTAATTTCCTCAATGACAGGCGGAACAAATGAGGCCTATCAGATCAATTTAAATTTAGCGAAGGCGGCTCAAGAAATGAACATAGCGATGGGTGTAGGTTCTCAAAGAGCCGCAATAGAATCGCCCCAAATAGCTAATACGTTCAAAGTACGTCATGTAGCTCCAGATATCCTATTGTTTGCTAATTTAGGAGCCGTTCAGTTGAACTATAGCTATGGGTTAAAGGAATGCATTCAAGCTGTAGATATGATTGAAGCAGACGCACTTATTCTCCACTTCAATGCCCTACAAGAAGCGCTTCAACCCGAAGGGGACACAAATTTCGCTAACCTATTACCAAAGATTGAAAAGATATGCAGCCAATTATCCGTCCCAGTGATTGCTAAAGAAGTTGGGTGGGGCTTCTCGGGAAAAACAGCCCGCAAGCTTGCAGATGCAGGAATCCAGGCTATTGATGTTGCCGGAGCTGGAGGTACATCTTGGTCCCAGGTAGAAAGCTATCGGGCAACCAATAAAGCCCAGGCCGAACTGGCAAGAAGCTTTGTAAATTGGGGTATCCCAACAGCAGAATCAATCAAAATGGTGAAAGAAGCTGCACCAGAATTATTAATTTTCTCTTCTGGTGGTATTCGTTCTGGCATTGATATTGCCAAATCAATTGCATTAGGAGCCTCTTTGGGCGCAATGGCAAGCTTATTCCTGAAAGCTGCAGTTGATTCAACTGAAAAAGTTGTTGCAGAAATCAAAGCACTCAAACAGCAAATATCTATTACAATGTTTGCTGCCGGCATTAAAGATATCAACGAACTTCAATCCACAAATTTAATTTATCGACCCTGAAAAGGTTTTGAAACTGATCCCATGTCATTAGAAAACTATATAGCTCTTATGCTTCCTGCACTTGAGCGTGAAATGCAAGAAATTGTTGCCCTTACAAAAATTCCAGGCAACAATACGCTCTATCAAATGTTATCGTATCACTTAGGATGGAGCGGAGACGGTGCAGGAGAATCCGCACAAGGCAAAAGAATCCGCCCGTTACTCACACTACTTATTTCAGCTGCAGTCGGTGGCAACTGGGAAAGTGCACTGCCGGCAGCTGCTGCGGTGGAACTTATTCACAATTTCTCTCTCATACATGACGATATTGAAGATAACAGCAGTTTACGTCGAGGTCGCCAAACCTTGTGGGTCAAACACAATCTCCCAATTGCATTAAACGCGGGTGATGCGATGTATTCACTTGCCTATATAGCAATTAACAAATTATCAGATACCACTAATGCTCATGTCGCATCAGCAGCACAAGGTATCATCTCTTCAACCTGTCTTGCATTAACAAAAGGCCAACACCTCGACATTGCACTTGAAACTGCCCAAGATGCAACCATTGAGGATTACTGGGAAATGATTACGGGGAAAACCGCCTCCTTATTAGCTGCATCCACACAACTAGGGGCACTCATTGGAAATTCTCCTGTCCCTATCCAAAATCAATTCTATCAACTTGGGAAAAATATTGGTCTTGCCTTCCAAATCCAAGACGACATCCTTGGCATTTGGGGAGGATCGGAACAAACTGGTAAATCAGTCACAACCGATTTAATTTCGCGAAAAAAGTCGCTCCCGATCTTGTACGGCTTCAAAAATGAAAATTTCAAGCAACTTTGGCTCCAGCCTATCACACCTGATAATGCTCACAATCTTGCTTCTGCGCTAAAAGATAATGGCAGCTATGACTATGCGAAGGTTAAAGCGGAGGAGTATACTCATCTGGCGTTAGAGGATTTACAACAATTAGACAATGGGAGCGAGTACTTTACAGCACTAAACACTTTAATAGCTACGCTAATTAACCGAACGAATTGAGCCTCCTAATGCATAAATTCGACAAAAACCTGATTGCCTAGCAGATAGCCTTTCTCCGATAACCGTAAACATTCTCCATCCCACGTTACCAACCCCTTTTCTTGTAAGTGATCAATTTCCCTTTTATATATATCGTATATCTTTCTTTCAAAACGTGAAAAAAAACGATCTTCGGTTACCCCCTCCTGCAGCAATCGAAGCCCCATGATCATGACATCTTCAATTTCATCCTGCATGTCCACCAGATTGTTTTCAACTGATGCTGGTCCTGGCGGGAAGCTACCCCAATCGGCGCCAGAATTTACCTTTCTGATATATTTTTGAGGAAAGCGTTCATTAACAGTCTGGAATCCACCCCAAAACCCATGCGCGCCTGCCCCAAAGCCTAGGTATGGGGACATCAACCAGTAATATCGATTATGCTCTGAAAACCAATAAGAGCCTTCTTCCTTTTCTTTAGCCCAATTGGATATTTCATAATGTCGGTACCCAACTTTTGCCAGATATTCCATTACCCATTCATACATATCTGCAGCAAGATCTGGATCAGGCTTATGGATCATTCCTGCAAAAATCCTCGCTTCTAAAGGTGTGTTTTCCTCAACTGACAATCCGTATAAAGAGAAATGCTCAGGATTTAAAGCCAAAACTTTTTTGACCGATTCTTGCCATGTTTCTAAACTTTGTCCTGGTATTCCATAGATCAAATCAAGAGAAAGATTTTTGAAACCTGCTTCCCTTGCCCATTTCACCGCCTTTTCCGCCTCAGAGTATCCATGCAATCTATCCAGAGTATCAAGCTCACTTTGATTGGCCGACTGTACCCCAATACTTAGTCTATTTACACCTATGTTGTACAGCGCATTTAAATATGATGGAGTTACTGTCCCTGGATTAACTTCAAGCGTCATCTCCGGCTTCTCTCGTAGAGGATAATTTTGATTGATTGTGCTTAACAAACGAGCAATAGCTTCTTGAGAAAGCAATGATGGCGTTCCACCCCCCAAATAAATGGTTTGAACCTCATAATCGGATAAATTATCAATTGATCGAGAGGTAATCTCGATCTCAGCACACAAAGCTTGCACATAATCATCCATCAAATGATCTAGTCCAGCATAGGTATTAAAGTCACAATACCCACACCTGCGCTCACAAAATGGGATATGGAGGTATAAGCTTAGAGAATTCATTTTTGCAGTATAACATGAACTTCCCACTCACTTTCTAGCTCTTCCACTGGTATAATCCCGCACATATGAGTGCTGATAAACAAAACAATATTACAATTTGCCCAACCTGCGGTTCCAAAGTCAGTTCCTCCGCAAACCGCTGTTTGGTATGTGGAACTTCACTGCAGGGGAGAAAAAAAGAACCCAAGGCTACAGTAACCGAATCTGGCATTCAGGGCACAAAAATGCCAACGTTTAATGTTAGTGCGCCAATCATCATTATGGCACTGCTAATCATTCTTGTTTTAGGAAGTGTTGGTACATATCTCGTTCTTAGCCTTACAGGTAGTCTTGCCCAGCCTGTGGATACCCCTACAGCTACGATAACAAAGATGCCGACTGCTTCTCCAACCCTGGAAAGGCCAACATTTACGGCATCACCACTGCCTTCACCCACACCACTTTCTTATACAGTTCAAGCAGATGATTCTTGTTTAGCTATTGCCTTTGCGTTCAACATTTCAGTGCCAAGTATCATTACAGAAAATGGGCTATCAGCAGATTGCCTACTCTCAGTTGGAACAGTTCTCCGTATTCCTCAGCCAACACCTACAGCAACGCCTTTGGCTACAAATACACCAAGCAGCCAACAAGCTACCATTGAAGCCTGTCAAAAAACATTTTATGTGGTCAAAGAAAATGAGACTCTCGGACAGATTGCCGCGGAATTTGAAGTGCCTGTAGAAACGATCATGGAATGGAGTGGTAAGACAGTAGATACAGCCTTCTACGGAGAGACTTTAACGATCCCACTATGTCTGCGTAGTTCTGTTGCAGGCTCGACAGTTACTCCCTCTCCCGCCCCAGATTATCCAGCACCAGAACTCCTTCGACCTCGTAACGGGGAAGCGTTTACGCTGAACACAGACAGTATCACATTACAATGGGCTGCTGTGAGCGATTTAAGAGAGAACGAATATTATTTAGTAACGCTGATAAATTTAACCAGTGGACAAAATGAGGAACTTACTGTTGCAGTGAAAGATACCAAATATCTGGTACCCAACTCGCTTCGTCCGACCACTAACATTCCAAATATCTTCCAATGGTATGTTATCCCTGCTGCTCAAATTGGCGTTGACCAAGATGGTAATCCGGAATATAGACATGGTGGCCCGCCCAGTGATCCAAGCTATTTCACATGGGTTGGGTCCTCCGTTCAAGCAACACCATAAGCGCCTTTAGGATTTCTCTCAAAATAACCTATTCTATATAAAAAAGCGCTCACGATGGTGAGCGCTTTTTTCGGTTTCTAGTCTAATCCTTTATCTTTCTTCCAAAGGAATATAGGTGCGGTTTAATTCACCTAAATAAACTTGGCGAGGACGAGCAATTTTTTGTTCATCATCATTGAGCATCTCAGTCCATTGCGCCAGCCAGCCGGTTGTCCTCGGAATAGCAAACATTACTGTAAACATAGACACAGGAATATTCAACGCCTGGTAGATGATCCCAGAATAGAAATCCACATTCGGGTAAAGCTTTCGAGAGACAAAATAATCTTCATTGAGGGCAATTTTCTCAAGCTCTAGCGCAATATCCAGCAAAGGATTTCGGCCTGTTATGGCAAATACATCTTCCGCCACAGACTTAATGAACTTTGCTCGCGGATCGTAATTCTTGTAGACTCGATGCCCAAACCCCATCAAACGCCGTTCGCCTTTACGAACACTATCCAAAAAGGATGGAATATTTTCTACGCTGCCAATTTCATTCAACATCCGCAGCACGGCTTCATTTGCTCCACCGTGTAACGGTCCAAATAATGCCGCTGCTGCTCCAGCAACCGAGGAATAAGGATCTGATTGACTTGAACCAATCGTTCTCATTGTCGTAGTTCCACAATTCTGCTCATGATCCAAATGCAAAATGAATAGTACATTCAAAGCTTTCTCTATTGCAGGATCAGGTTTGTAGCCCGCTTCGCCATCAGAGAACATCATCCGCAAGAAATTGCCTGCATAGCTCAAGGAAGGATCAGCATCTACGAAATCTAATCCCTGAGAATGGCGATAAAAATATGCACTCAATCCGGGTACTTTCGCAATCAAATTCTTGATATGTTTTTCTCGCACAGCTGCGTCTAAAACATCTCGGCTGTCGTCATACAGAGTGCCTAGCGCAGCCACAGAACTCACAAAAACGCTCATCGGATGCGCATTTTTAGGAAATGCTTTTATCAGTGTTGCCATCTCTTCAGGCATAGAGGAAACATCGCCAATCTCTTTTTCCCAGGCTGATAACTCCTCTTTTGTCGGGAGTTCTCCATTCAGTACAAGATAAGCTGCTTCTAAAAAGCTGCTATTGCTAGCCAAAGCGTCAATCGGGTATCCCCGATATTGTAAAACACCTTTTCCGCCGTCTACCAATGTTATTGTGCTTTTAGTGTTAGCTGTATTCTTAAAAGCAGGATCATAGCTCATCATCCCAAAGTCATCATCATTGACTTTGATTTGGCGTAAATCCATCGCTTTTATCGTGTCTTCCCAAATCGGCACCTCGTAATTTTTCCCGGTACGATTATCGGTAATACTTAATGTATCCTTGCTCATCTTTTTCTCCAAACTTTTAGATTTTTAATGCCTTAATATTTTCAGCAACGTGATCCGCAGATTTCTTCAATGCGGCCATTTCCTCATCATTTAAATCATATTCATATACTTTTTCAAGGCCTTTACGACCTAGTTGAGCCGGTACACCGAAGAAAATACCTTCTTGCCCATATTCACCTTGCAGTAATACCGAACTTGGCACAACAAGATGTTTATCTTTCAGGATCGCTTCAACCATCTGTGCAATTGCTGCTGCAGGCGCATAAAAAGCACTCCCTGTCTTCAATAAACCAACAATTTCTCCGCCGCCTTTACGAGTTCGCTCGACAATGGCATCTAACCTGTCTTTTGGCAATATTTCATTCAATGGGATTCCTGCAACATTAGAATGTCTGGTTAGCGGCACCATACTATCTCCATGCCCACCGAGTACATAGCAATTAATATTTTCCACACTAACATCTAACTCCATGGAAACAAAAGCGCGCATTCGAGCAGAATCCAAAATGCCTGCTTGTCCAATAATGCGCTCACGTGGCAAATTCCCTTTTTCCATTGCCACATAGCACATCACATCTAATGGATTCGTCAGTATAATATATATCGCATTGGGTGAAAGTGCAATCGTTTTTTCAGTAGCTTCCCCCACAATTTTCGAATTGATCTCTAACAAATCATCCCTGCTCATTCCTGGTTTTCTAGGCAACCCTGCAGTGATCACAATAACGTCTGAGCCGGCAGTCTCTTCATAACCGTTTGTCCCCGTAATAGTTACATCTTTTCCAACAACTGGCATTGATTCTTGCATGTCCAAGGCCTTCCCCTGTGGCATACCTTCAACAATGTCCACCAAAACGATATCGGCAATTTCCTTCGCCGCTATCCAATGGGCCGCTGTCGCACCGGTCATTCCAGCGCCAATGATTGATACTTTAGGCTTCATGATCAACATCTCCTGAACAATATTTAGTTATTAATATTACCAATTTCATAAAGTATTGATAATTTTATCATCTTCCTATTCACGCAAAAAGCAATCAATAAAAAAAGTGCATCTCAAGATGAGATGCACTAATAAATTTACTCCAACGATTCTAAGTAACGGGTTGCCTGAATAGCGGCTGAAGCACCCATTCCAGCAGATGTAATCACTTGCCTGAAATGAGGATCGGCGACCTCTCCAGCAGCATACACCCCCGGTTTATTGGTTTCCATATATTTATTTACGACTAAATAACCTTCATCATCCATTTCTAATTGATCTGTAAACAGCTGCGTATTCGGTGTATGCCCAATGAAGATGAAGACACCATCAGTTTCAAATTCAGATTTTTCTCCAGACTTTAAATTTTCCAATTGAACCTTAGCGACCGCATTATCGCCTTCAATCGTATTGAGAACCGTATCCCAAACAAAGTCTACTTTAGGATTGTTCATTGCACGATTTTCCAAAATAGGGCTGGCTCTTAATTCGTCACGCCGGTGTACTACTGTTACTTTATTCGCAAATCGAGTAAGAAAAGTTCCTTCTTCCATTGCGCTATCGCCCCCCCCCACAACTACAACCTCTTTATCCTTGAAGAAAAACCCGTCACAAGTACCGCAGTAGCTGACGCCTTTGCCAGTAAACTCCTCTTCCCCGGGAATTTCTAAATGCCGCGGGGTTGCACCTGTCGCAATCACAACAGTATCTGCTAGATATTCTCCACCATAGGTTTTTATTTTATAAGGTTGCTCAGAAAAATCCACCTCAGTTGCAGTATCAAAAACTACCTTTGCACCAAATCGTTCTGCTTGTTGCTTGAATAATTCTCCCAAGTCTGGTCCGGGTAACCCATCTGGAAAACCGGGATAGTTTTCAATTATATGCGTGATTGAGACTTGCCCGCCTAAAGTCATCCCAGTTAATACAACCGGCTCTAACTCCGCTCGAGCAGCATACAATGCCGCAGCAAAACCGGCAGGGCCCGCCCCAATTACTAACATTTTTACGTGTTGTGCTTCTTTGGATCCATTTTCTGATGAATTGATGTTCAGTTCCATTTTGTCACCTTCTTGTTTTATTTTTTCCATAATATAGATGTACTAACTACCTAAAATTTTACCCCGCACAACAAAACATTTTAAATATGTTAAAATCAAACTTAACATTCAATCGTCAATTTAAAATTTTCTTTAATTTCATAGCCTTATTTCACAACACCACTTACTAAAGAATTGGAGAAGAAAATGGATACTTTATATCCAATCATTTTAGCAGTCCACAATTTATTACGCTGGATCATCGTTGTACTCAGTCTTGTAGTAATTTTCAAAACTTATCAAGGTTGGTTTACCAAATCTATTTGGGTACCCTCGATACAGAAATTAAGCACATACTTCACAATAGCGTTAGATTCTCAACTTCTTGTTGGATTCATTTTGTATTTTGTCTTTAGCCCTCTATCCAAAGCACTATTTGCAGATTTTAGCGCTGCTATGAGCAACCCCACACTCAGATTCTATGGACTTGAACATCCCCTCTTAATGATCATAGCAATCGCTTTAGCACACATTGGCAGCAGCACCGGGAAAAAAGATTTACCAGACAACGTCAAATACAGAAGAGCAGCCATATTTTTTACGCTATCAATTCTAGCAATTATATTTGCAATCCCATGGGAAGCTGATCGGTTGCTTCCAAGTCTCTAACAATTTATTCAAACACTTGTTTTGTAAGATAGTGATGCCTATATCTTTATGCCAGTGTGAAGATATAGGCATTCATCCCGTCATATTGTGGGGGCATCCGAAATCATTAATTTTCCTTTAACTAATAAAACAATCTCATAAAACTTAACATATTTAAGAGTTTTATTAATATTTTTTACATAGTTACTTGACATTCTTTAGTTCTAGAATATAATTCTTAAAGTATATCTAGCAGTTATGACAAGGATTATATTTTTTTGCCTGCGATATAACTTCAGGAGAGTTTTTTATGTACCCAATATTCAATGAATGTCCTATTTGTGGGGGTGAACTGATCGCCACAAGACTAGAGTGCCGTCACTGTGATACTGCCATTACGGGAAGATTTTTTACCGGGCCATTTGCAGGGCTTACAAATGAACAATTAACATTCATTGAGATTTTTGTGAAAAATGAAGGAAAGATTACCAGGATGCAAGAAGAATTGGATTTATCCTATCCCACAATTCGCAATCGTCTTCACGAAGTCATTCGAGCACTCGGATATGAACCTGGTGAAGAAGACACCTATCTCAATGAAGATGAGCGCCGTCACATTTTAGAAGATTTAGAGCAAGGCAAAATTAAATACCAGGATGCCATGCGCATGCTCAAGGAAAGCGAGGCGAAATAACCATGGATCGCATAAAACTTGATTCATCCCCTACCCCTGAAATATCATTCAGTAGAGTTGCAGGCAGCCTTCGGGTAAAGGGTTGGGACCGGTCAGAAATTCGAGCTGATTCAGATAAAGAAGATACATTGTCGATTGATTTAATCAATGACAAATTGTCTGTAAGGTGCGAGTCTGGGTGCTTATTCCGTGCCCCCATGGAAAGCACCTTGCTAATTGAGAGAGTCGATGGAGACCTTATGGTCAAATCCATTGAAAACCGCATCCAGGCCGAAAGAGTAGACGGACAATTTTTAGCTAAAAATATTGGCCCCATTAAAATTGAGAGAGTAAAAGGAAATTTCAACATCAGTCACACTGAAGGTGATTTGGAGTGTGCAACTATTGATGCGAGTGCCAGCATTCAAGATGTCGAAGGTACGATAACCATCGAAAATGTAAAAGGGAACCTTACTATCAAAGGATTTTCTGCTGGAATTTCTGCTTCAACAAAAGGAAATGCCACTCTTCGGTTAGAAACACAACCAGAAGGGACATACTCGATCAAAGCCAATGGAAATATAAAATGTCATTTATCTCCAGGTACCAGTGCAAGCATTAGCTTATCAAGCAAAGCTCAACAAATAAAACTTGATGCGTTCGGGACAAAGGAAACCATCAATGCACGAGAACATGAGATCAAAGTAGGAGAAGGTGAAAGCACAATTACACTTGAAGCAAATGGATATATAGATTTATCTGCTCCGCTCCACGAAGACGCCGATTGGGCTTTTGAATTCGACTTTGACGACGATATCTCATCAATGGCTGGTGACATTTCACATGTAGTAACAGAACAAATTGAAGCGCAGATGGATTTATTATCTGAGAGAATCAATGAAATTACCGCGAATATTCCTGGCACAAGTGCTTTCATAAATGATCGAACAAAACAGAAATTAGAAGCCAGACGTAAACAACTCGAAAGAAAATTAAGCCGCGTAGAACAACAAGCAACCATAAAAGCCCGCACAAAAAGCCGGAGAAATCGCCCAAGCACGTATCAATATACTCGTGAGACTACAAGCGATCCTGTAACAGATGAAGAACGGCAAAAGGTTCTAGAAATGCTGCAAAACCAACAAATTTCGGTCTCCCAAGCTGAAATTCTTCTAGCTGCACTTGAAGGACGAGAGTCTGATATTTCTTCTAATAACCCAGAATAAGGATTACAACTACTACTGATAGCCAAATTCCTGGAGCAAATTATGTCTGAGCAAATGAAAATATTACAGATGATTGAAAGCGGACAAATCTCCCCTGATGAAGGAGCAAAACGCCTTCAAGAGCTTTCATTACACCCAAACTTGGAACAAAATCAATTTGACAGCACATTAGACATCTTAACAAAAATAGAAAATGGTGAAATAACACCAGCTGAGGGAATTTCCAAGATTGCAGGAAGCTCAAACCAGGATTCTGAAAGTGTTGGACAGGAAGAAACAATAGAAATCCACCAGTCTCCCCCCAGTATTCCTGAAAGTGAACTTAAAAAGTGGAAACGTTGGTGGACTTACCCATTATATGCCGGCGTAGGGATTTTGATACTTTCAGCTATATGGATGAATTCTGCTTTCCAAAACAACGGTTTTGGTATTAGTTTTTTCTTATCATGGATACCCATGTCTTTTGGTTTGCTTTTGATGACCCTATCATGGAATAGTCGAACAGGCTTATGGATTCATGTACGGGTAAAAGGTAAAAGTGAAAACGTAGCAATTAGCCTCCCAGCTCCGCTTGGTATAACCACCTGGGTTTTGCGCAATTTCGGGCACCATATTCCCAAATTAGAAAAGACCTATATAGACGAGATATTGCTTGCCCTTGAAAACACATCTAAAACCAACACTCCTCTCTATGTTCATGTCGACGAAGGTGAAGATGGAGAACGAGTAGAAGTATTTATAGGATAAGGAGTACCACAATGATGGCAACCACCGAAGAAAGAATGAAAATTTTACAAATGATCCAAGATGGCAAAATATCCGCCGAAGATGGCGCAAAGCTTTTGGCAGCCATATCCGAAAGCGGCACCCCTCAAAGGCGCAGAGCCACGAACCGCACGCGCGATTCTCGCAATATGCGTGTAAGAGTGACCGATACGACCACCGGTAAAACAAAGGTGAGCGTCAATCTCCCGCTTGGATTAGTAGATGCCGGATTAAATATTGCTTCCAATTTTATGCCAGATTTGGGTGTAGATACTGCAGATCAAATCTCTACTGCAATTAATGACGGTTTAACCGGAAAAATCGTAGATGTATTTGATGAAGATGGGGAGCATATAGAAATTTTTATTGACTAATAACCACACCCCAAAACTAATTAGCCCTAAGATCAATAGAAGAATATTGTTGGGGTTTTAATTTTACGTCAGGTATATTTCTGGTAATTTTCCCTATGCATGCCTGTTATTAGACTTCTAGCTTGTAACCGATACCCCGCACAGTCTTAATAATTTTTGGGTTCCGAGGGTCATCTTCAATTGCTTGCCTCAACCAGCTTACATGAACATCCAAAGTTCTGGTATCCCCCGTATAATTTGTTTTCCATACATTTTTAAATAGTTCTTCTCTTGGAATAACCTCGCCCGGTTTATCCATAAACACTTTCAGCAAAGTCATTAATCGAGGGGTTAATGAAGACTGTTTTCCATTGCAGTTTACCTGATTCCTGTCTGGGTCTATTACAATATTTCCGACCTTCTCCATATTATCTGGATCACCAGGTAATAATGACATAATCCGATTTACTAATTTACGAGTGGTGAAATCTAAAATTAGTAAATACCCCACATACTCTTCAACGCCATCTGCCACCTGGTCAGCATTATTTATCAAGATTATCGGTAAATCAGAAAATTCAGTATAAAAGTTTTTACAAATCCTCGCCCCACTGGTTCGCATCGATGCAGCATTAATAATTAAAAGATCATAATCCCCTTTTCCAGCCAATCCCATGGCTTCCTTGCCGGTGCTCGCCAAATCAATACCAAAGCCTTTATTTCTTAAGAGCGGAACAAAGTTAGGATTACCGCCCCATCTACCTTCAATCCATAATATTTGTGACTGATTGGTTGCACCTTTAGATTTCATTTTAAATTATCCCCTGATAAAATCTTAAAAAATTATTAGGATTAAAAAAAACGCTTTCCATAGTCAAAAGATTATAATGGGAAATTGAAGAATAATCAAATGCCGCTAAAGTACTGGACAGGCTTTCGATTTGTCCTCGCCTACTTCCCATGTTAGAATTACAATCATAAATCATATAAAAATACCCATATTTTTTGGAGAAATCAATGGATAACAACATGGTAGAAGTCGTAATCGATAGCATCCGCGTGGGGCTTATGTCCCAGAACCGCGTCATTATCCTTCGAGAAGTTGAATCGGAACGCTATCTAGCAATTTGGATTGATGCCTACATGGCAGAACAAATCACATTTGCCCTACAAGAAATTGAAGTAGCACGCCCCATGTCCCATGATTTGCTCAAACAAGTTATCCAGGCATTAAATGCCCGGCTAATTCGCGTTGAAGTCGTCGAGCTTCGAAACGAAGTCTATTTTGGCAATTTAGTCGTTGAAACAGATAGTGGACACCAGCTAAATATTGATTCTCGCCCATCTGATGCCCTGGCGCTGGCAGTGCGAACAAACGTCCCCATTTTTGTTTCAAGAACAGTAATGGACGAAGTTGGGATTATTCCCGACCAAGACATCAGTGAAATGCCATCAAACATTGAAGAAGCTGCCACCACAGACAAAGGCACCGCGGAAGATAGTGAAGATCGTCTTTCAATATTTGAAGACTTTCTAGATAATATTGACATTTCTGATGATGATTCAGATGAAGGTTTAGAGGACGAAGAATAATATTTCGGTAAAGCAGATTTCATGAGTGATACTTTTACAAATAGCCAAACTACCATATCATCTCCTCAAGTTGTTCCCCACAGCAAGGAAGCAGAGGAAGCGATAATTGGTTCTATCCTCATCAACCCAGACGCTTATTATGACGTGGCTGGGTTTTTGAGTGCCGATGATTTTTATATTCACCGCCATCGCTGGATTTTCGAATCATTTTTAAGATTAAATGAGCGTCGGGCCCCAATCGACATTCTAACAGTAACAGAAGAACTTGATCAAATGGGCTACTTAGGTGAAGTTGGTGGCCCCGCTTTCCTCACCGCACTGATAAATAATGTCCCCACTGCTTTGCACGCTACCGCCTATGCGCATCTTGTAGAAGAAACTGCTATTCGCCGCAGAATGCTTGAAGCTGCCAATCAGATTGCTAAAAGTGCCTACCAGGAAGATATCACAGTCGAAACCGCGATCAATAATGCGGAAAAAGCCGTATTTAGTGTCAGCGAACGCCGCCTCAGCAGTGATTTACAACCGATTCAAAAAGTCCTTAGCGAATACTATGACCGTGTTGGAGACTTAGCAAATCGTGATGATGAAACTTATGGCGTTCCCACAAATTTTCGAGACCTCGATAACTTACTAGGCGGGTTACAACCCTCAGACCTCTTGATTATTGCGGGGCGTCCTGGTCAAGGTAAAACCAGCTTTATGTTGTCCCTCGCTAAAAACGCGGCTCGCGTCGCAAATAAGCATATTGCCATCTTCTCGATGGAAATGTCAAACGAACAGCTTGTTCAACGTTTAATTTCTCAAGAAACGGGTATTGACGCTCAACGACTTCGCCTTGGAAAACTGGAAGGCAATGAATGGAATTTGTTTGCTGAGGCAGTGGAATCTCTGGGGAGAACTCGCATATTTCTGGACGACACCCCTTCTATCACCCCTACGCAAATGCGGGCCAAATGCCGTCGTCTGCATTTGGAACATCGCCTTGACCTGGTGATCATTGACTATTTACAGTTAATGCAAGGAGATTCTCGATCAGACAACCGCGTTCAAGAGGTATCGTATATATCAAGGAATATGAAAACACTTGCCCGTGAATTGAATGTGCCGGTATTAGCTGCAGCTCAACTTTCCCGTGCAGTTGAACAACGCTCCGATAAACGCCCAGTTCTTTCAGACTTGCGCGAATCTGGTTCGCTGGAGCAAGATGCGGATATCGTCATGTTCATCTATCGAGAAGATAGGGACAAAGAAGATTCCATTCTCAAAAACGTTGCTGAGATTATTGTCTCAAAACACCGTAATGGTCCTACCGGAAGCGTCCAACTTGTATTCCGAGAGCACCTTGCTCAATTTGTTGATGCGGCCACATTCCACATTGACCCACCTTTATAAATTATGATGGAAAACTTTAAAGGTTTCCCCGCCCAAGATCATACAACAATAATTCCAAATACCTTCTTCACCAAGTTACTCTCCCAAATTGAAGATATTGATGAATTAAAAA
Source organism: Anaerolineales bacterium (assembly GCA_963675375.2). Classification (GTDB taxonomy): domain Bacteria; phylum Chloroflexota; class Anaerolineae; order Anaerolineales; family UBA11579; genus UBA11579. The sequence continues at coordinate 2,903,708 of OY776212.2, forward strand.
TATTGCTGTACTTTTTTTGGCACATAAACCAAAGTGAACGCCAATTTCCTTTTATCACAAAAACACATTATCTCAATGATTCGGTTTTCATCAAAACCTTTGGAGAAACCCCTCTCAAACAACAAGAAAACCTTGTCTCAGCGCTTAATCTCGCAATAAGGCACCATGCACTACTCCCGTTTCATTTAGATGGTACAGACTACTATTTTCTCAATTCTCCAAAAGGGCAAGCCGGATTAAAAGCTGCCAAATCAGGAAAGATAGAAATTTTACAAACTGATGATTTTCCAGTAAAGTTAGAACTAGAAAAATCTAACATATTTCAATTGTATGAAGAAAATATTGGCCCAATTACACCGATCATTGCAGATACACTCAAAGATATCGAAGACAACTATTCTCCTGAATGGATACGTGAAGCATTTACAGAGGCACTTAAAAATAATGTTAGAAAGTTGCGTTACATTGAGGCAATTTTAAAGAATTGGCAGGAAGCAGGAAAAAATGACAGAACCGATCGAAGAAGCGGCAAAAAGACTTCAGAAGAATATGACCCCGACAAATACACCGACGGGGAATACTCAGACTTCATCAATCGCTAGCGGTGCAGGCGACCCTAACTGCAAAATTTGCAATGGTTTAGGGTACGTACGCAAAGAATATCCTCTTGGGCATCCCAACTTCGGGAAACTCGAAGTTTGCGAATGCAGAAAAGATGAGATCAATCAGCGCGACTACAACAAACTATACGCATTTAGCCAGCTAGATAAATTGCAAGATCTATCTTTTGAAAATTTTAATCCTCGAGGAAGAATCGGTTTAGGGGAACATCAAGCCGCCTCTCTTGAAAATGCATACAACCAGGCACATAATTATGCCTCGAACCTTCATGGATGGTTGCTGATGCGCGGAAAATATGGATGCGGAAAAACACACTTAGCAGCTGCAATTGCCAATCAAGTTGTCTCTCACGGCATTCAGACCCTTTTCATCACTGTACCAGACTTGCTTGATACTTTGCGCTATTCATATTCAAATACGGGAACATCCTTCGAAGAGCGTTTTGAGGAAATCCGCCGTACTCCGCTACTCATTCTAGACGATTTTGGAACCCAAAATGCGACCGAATGGGCACAAGAAAAATTATTCCAAATTCTCAACTATCGCTATATCAACAAATTACCCGTAGTAATTACTACCAATTTAGACCTTGACCAAATTGAAGGCCGCATTCGTTCTCGTCTAGAAGACCCAGAGCTGGTGACCCGGGTTTTTATCGAAGCGCCAGACTACCGTCGCCCTATGGACGATACCGGATTCCACGAACTCTCCACCCTATCACTACATGGCAATCAGGTATTTTCCACTTTTGATTTTCGGAAGAACGAAGGACTTCCAACAGACCAAGTTCGAGTACTAAACAAAATTTTCAAAGCTGCTGAAAAGTATGCACACAATCCCAAAGGTTGGTTCATACTGACCGGAACCTTTGGAAGCGGAAAAACCCATCTTGCGGCTGCCATCGCTAATTATCAGGCGTCCTTAGGTAAACCTCCGCTATTTGTCATTGTTCCCGATCTACTAGATCATCTTCGTTCAACATTTAATCCAAACAGCCCAATTTCCTATGACCGCCGCTTTGACGAAATAAAAACCGCTAACTTACTGATCCTTGACGATTTAGGCACCCAATCTATGACCCCGTGGGTAAAGGAAAAGCTTTACCAACTATTCAATTATCGCTATAACGGACAACTTCCCACGGTAATCACAACATCCGATGGAATTGAAGAAATGGATCCTCGAATTAGAAGCAGAATTTTAGACACGCGTCTTTGCCAAATTTTCGCCATCACTGCACCAACTTATACAGCTAGAAAAAAATAAAACCGATATTGACAGATAAGACCAAGTATGAAACAATACACCCAGGTACATAAATAGCTATCCCACCATAAAGGAGGTGTTGCTCATGAGTAATGGCTGTAGTAGTATACTCGGCACTGTGGCAACCCTCCTTATCCATGGATAAGAAATTGCCACAGTGCCAACATAAAAAATAGCTGCCCTTTATGGGCAGTTATTTTTTACACAACCCTCATAAATTTATTCGTACTCGATACTAAACGCATGATAGAATCTGAGGCAAGTTAGAACTCATAAATAATTTTTTTCACCACTACCTGTATCACTTCAAATAGATTAGAATTGTAAATATGAAAGAAACACTACAACAAGTAGAATTTTTTCTACAGACGCTAATTGAAGATAGCACTTACAGATTATTGGGGACTAAACGGACAGAAAATATTTTAGTAACCAAACTTACCCAATCCCTTGAAAATAAACTCCGTCTGGATTCTCAAAACAATATCATCGCGCCCAATATCTTTTCATTGAATGTCCCCGCAGAATATTTTGAAGACATTCGTTCTAACCAGCGTGTGATAGATGAACTTTCAGGTAATTTGTTACTTTCCGGTAAATCAGCTGGAATTCATTTCAATGGCGCAATAACCATTAACATCTTCCCAGACGAAACCCTAAATCAAGGCGAGTTCAACGTAGAAGCCATCTGGAAAGATAATAGCCTGTCTTCCACAACTTCTAAAATGGCGTCCAACGAATTCGATCTAGCTTCCAGCATTCTTCCCCCAAAAGCATTTTTAATCGTTGGAGGCACCCAAATTTTCACCCTAGAGCAGGACGTTATCAACATTGGCCGGTCCAACTCTAACCATTTGGTCTTAGATGATCCCAGAATTTCTCGAAAACACGCTCAACTCAGAGTAATAAAGGGGCGTCACATGTTGTTCGATTTAGATTCAGCCGGGGGCACATATGTGAACAGTAAACGCATTACTCAGGTCACCCTCCACCCCGGAGATGTGATCTCCCTAGCAAGTGTACCTTTGGTATACGGACAAGATACAGCAAATGCCATTGATGACACACAAGAATACTCACCCCCCAGCACAAACAGCAATGCCAGCACAACAACCTTGCGCTTCTCAAATCTTGACTCTAACCTCCCTGCTGACACAGACCCTATACATAAAACAAATGATGAGTTTGATTAATTCATCTATTCGTTAGAAGAGTTGGTATGCCTGATATCTCCAGTATTATCTTGCTTGGCCTTCGATTTGCATTAGCTATAATTTTATATGGCTTTTTAGGTTACACCATAAAAATTATTTGGCGAGATATAAAAACATCTGACACTAAAAGAGCTGATAAACATCCATCTATTACATTGAAAATCGATGGAATAGAATATCTCCCCCAAACATTCATCCAAGAAGAAATCGTGCTAGGGCGCGATCCAAATTGCGATTTACACTTTGAATCCAGTACCGTATCCGGAAAGCATGCTCGACTTTATTATCTTCACAATCAATGGTGGGTAGAAGATTTAGAATCTTCAAATGGCACAATCATAAACACAACCCTTTTGGACACCCCAACTGTGTTGGTATCAAATGATATCCTTCATCTGGGGGAATCTTCCGTACTCGTTCTTATTGAAAATAACGAGATCAAACAATAATCTTTTTCGGTGAATCTTCAAGTGCATAACTTTAGCTCTCCCCAATTTTTAAAAAATGTATTGAGATCGCCAAATGGAAAATCTCTTGGCTTGGTCGCACTTTTTCATTTCCTTACTGCTCTTTCTCTTTCGATATCCCCCACATCAATTAGTCAAGGAATAGATAACCCTATTCTTTGGAAACATTGGATTGGTTTTATTGTCTGGGCAATCACATTCTTTGCTGTGTTAATCTTCACCCAAATAAAATCCATTCATATTGATCAAATCCTATTTTCGCTAATCGCCCTCCTTTCCGGATGGGGTTTATTGGTCATTTGGCGGCTTTCTCCAAATCTGGGGCTGAAACAATCTGCCTGGCTGCTAATTTGTGGTCTCATTCTCATTATAGTAATAAGCCAATCCAATCTCTTATCTATTTTTAGGTATTACAAATATATTTGGCTTGTGCTGGGCATATTACTTACAGCAGCTACATTCATCTTTGGCACAAACCCAAACGGGGACGGCCCCAAATTATGGTTTGGCCTATTTGGTTTATATTTCCAACCCTCCGAGCCATTAAAATTACTCTTAATCCTTTTCTTAGCGGCATATTTTTCTGACCGACAACCATTTAGTATCAAGCTATCCTCCCTCCTTGCGCCTACTACAATTTTATTTATCATCTCGATCTTATTGCTTGTCTTTCAAAGAGATTTAGGCACTGCATCAATTTTCTTGTTTATTTATGCCAGCATGATTTATCTCGCCACTGAAGAGAAACGCCTGATAATCATCAGTGCACTTTCAATTTTCACTGCTGCAATTGCAGCATATTATTTCCTCCCAATCATCCAGGTTAGAATCAACTCTTGGATCAATCCTTGGATAGATCCTTCCGGCACATCCTATCAAATTGTGCAATCGCTTATTTCCATTGCTGCAGGCGGAATGACCGGGCGAGGCCTTGGACTTGGGAACCCGAACTTTGTCCCAATTGCATATTCCGATTTCATTTTTTCTGCGATTGCAGAAGAATTTGGATTCCCCGGAACTATTGGCCTCATCATAACCTTTATTCTTCTCACATATAGGGGCTTCAAAATCGGACTTTCAGCAAGTAATCGCTATCAACAATTATTGGCAATTGGCCTCTCCACTTATTTGGCAAGCCAGACAATATTGATAATCGGGGGTAACATTCGCCTTTTACCCTTAACAGGTGTTACGCTGCCTTTTATGTCCTATGGCGGTTCTTCTTTATTGACCTCTTTTATCTCTATAGGCTTGCTCATCTTAGTAAACCAACCCAAAGATCAAAAACCAGCGAATGTTTCGATCAACACATCAGCCAATCATTTGCTAGCCTTCCTTAGTTTAGGGTTCTTGGCGCTTGCTTTAATCAATGGGTGGTGGGCAATTTGGCGCGGCCCAGACCTTCTCACTCGTACGGATAACCCCCGTAGGACAATTTCAGACCAGTTTGTCCAGCGAGGTGCAATCTTAGACCGGAATGGTGTTCCTATTTACTATTCATCCGGAGAACCGGGAAATTACCAAAGAATATATCAATATCCTGAAATCAGCCCAATTCTTGGCTATACAGAACCTTATTACGGACAGGCTGGTGCAGAATCAAGCTTAGATTTAATTCTAAGAGGCCTAGAAAACCAGTCACAATGGTCAATTTGGTGGCACCATCTCCTATATGGACAATCTCCTCCTGGATTAGACGCCACTATTAGCATCGATATCTCTCTCGAACAACAAGCAGCGAATTTATTATCTCAAAAATCCGGGGCGATTGTTTTATTGGATGCAGTCACTGGAGAAATCATCGTAATGTACTCATCACCATTCTATGTTCCTTCTAAAATAGAAGAAGATTGGGATGCTTTGAACACCAGCGAATCCGCACCGCTAATCAATCGTGCAGCACAAAGCAATTACATCCCGGGGCCAATTATTAGTCCCTTTATATTCTCAGCTTTTGGAACTGCGGGTGATCTACCTGAAGAATTAGACAATCTCTCAACCTCAATCAACAATGTGCTTTTATCCTGCACGCAATCACTCCCCTTACCAAATACATGGTCCAATGTGATTAAGTTTGGATGTCCTTCCCCTTTAGAATATTTAAGTGCAGAAATCTCAAATGAACAATTACTTGAATTATTCACGAATTTAGGATTTTATGAAACTCCTTCAATTCGTATTCCTGTAACTTCGCCGGCATCACAATCGTCAATTTCTCGAAAATCCGCAGCAGTCATTGGAGAAGCAGATATTGTTGTTACCCCACTTCAAATTGCTCTTGCATCAGCGACAATAAGCAACCACGGGATTCGTCCGCAAGCACAATTTTTATTATCTGCGGAAGATTATCAGGGCGAACAAGTCGATTACCTGAACACTCAAGAAATTAATGTGTTCACCGCAAACAGAGCAGATAGAACTGCAAACTTATTAGCACACAAATATCTTCCAATTTGGGAATCGAGCGCTTTTGCCGTTACCGATTCTGGCAGTATCAATACGTGGTACACAGCAGGGACGCTACCAAATGCAGACCATCCATATGTAATCACTGTATTGGTTGAAGAAGAAAACATTGTTCTAGCAGAAAAAATAGGACAATTATTGCTTATGCAGGCAATAAATCAAAGCGAATAAAAAAAGAGGACTTATTCAAATAAGTCCTCTCATAGTTTATCAAATAATTGATTTACTCAACAACTCGAACAAATCGGCGTTTCCCAACTTGCAAAACACCTAAATGTGGAAGTTCTTCCATTGCATCAGATAGTACCTCACCATCCAATTTCACCGCATTTTGGTCAACCATCCTCCGCCCTTCCCCACGCGATTTTACCAAACCGCTCTCTTCCAAAATATCTAAGAGAACTTGCCCAGGTTTAACTACATACTCATCCATTTTCTCTGGCATATTCCCTTTTTGGAACACGTTGATAAACGCAGTCTTTGCTTTTTGAGCTTCGTCAGCGCCATAGAAAATTTCAACAATTTCAAGACCCAACTTCATTTTTGCATCGCGCGGATGCAGTGCCCCTGATTCAAGTTCGTTAGCAAATTCAGCCACCTCATCGGGCACCCAACGGGTTGCCAACCTGGCATAATCCAACATAGCCATATCAGGCACACTCATCACTTTCCCAAACATATCTTTAGCATCAGAATTAATCGGGATATGGTTACCCAAAGACTTGCTCATCCTCACAACACCATCTGTTCCAGGAAGGATCCCCACAATTACACCAATATTAGGTTTGCCGCCCAATGCAGTCATTAGCTTGCGTCCAGCAGTAATGATATTGAAAAGCTGGTCTGATCCCCCAATTTGCACATCTGCTTGTAAATGATGTGCATCGTAAGCCTGCATAATGGCATAAAACGTTTCATGCAGGTATACCGGGTCGCCATTTTCCCAGCGCTTTTTAAAATTATCGCGGTTAATAAATTGTTGCACTGTGAAATTAGAAGCCAAATGGATCAACTCAGCAAAATCAATTTTAGAGAGCCATTCAGCGTTATAAAGCACTTGTGTCTTTTCTCGATCCAAAATGCGGAAAGCTTGTTCAGAATAGGTTCGAGCGTTTTCCATTACTTGTTCGGGGGTAAGCATGGGGCGCAATTTATCTTTATCGGAGGGATCACCCACTAAAGAGGTGTAATTGCCAATCAAAAAGACAACATCATGTCCAAATTCTTGAAATTGGCGCAGCTTCCGCATTGTGATCGTATGACCTAAATGCAAATCCGTGGATGTAGGATCATACCCGCAGTAAACTCTCAAAGGCCGCTTCTCAGCCTCCGCTTCTTTCATCCGCTCAAGCAATTCTTTTGCCATTGACTTTTTGACATCTTCATCACCATATTCTGTTCCCTGCATAATTATGGCGACTTGTTCTTCAATGTTCATCATCTTCCTCCAAAATCTAAATTTCAAAATTACTTTAAAATCAAACGCGCTCTCTTGGCAAGAGCGCGTGGGTCATCTCACCAAGACTCATCCCTAATTCTTGGCGTAATAATACACTTCGGTATGAAATTCGCTATTCTGGTTGATTAACCCGGTTCGAAATAAATCTTCTTTCATATCAATCTCTCTATGGTAATTCTTCTCATAATTCTATCATTGAATCTTACAAAATAAATTAAAAAATCGCTTTATAGATATCGATCTTGCCCGTTTTTCTCGCCAAAAAACAAACCAAAAGTGATTGTGAATCTCAATCTAAGAATTAACAATTTTTTAAACATTCCAGCTGTTGACAAATTTGCTATACCTGTTCTATTATAGCATCGTTGTGAAGGGATAAGAGAAATAAAAAAACAATATGGATGGATCAAGTTCGTCACTGACTGCGCCCGTTTTGGTACTAAACGCAAACTACGAACCCCTCAATGTTTGCTCAACAAAACGCGCCTTGATTTTGATGTTTTCCCATAAAGCCTCGTTAGTGCTAAACGGACGAGGATATATCAAAACTGTCTCTACAAATATTCCCGCCCCATCCATAATTCGTCTCGAAAGTATGATCCGCCGCCCTCGCCCCACCGTGAAATTGACCAAACCTGAAATCTTTAGAAGAGACAATTACACCTGTCAATACTGTGGGAAAAAGACCTCAAAACTTACTCTCGACCACGTAATGCCTCGTCATCTAGGCGGAAAACATACTTGGGAAAATCTTGTTGCTGCCTGTCCCGCGTGCAACCATACAAAAGGCGGAAAAACTGAAGTGCAATCGAATATGTTCCCCTTGAGAAAACCTAAAACACCAGAGGCAACTGCAGAATATCGATTCGGGCACTATTTATCAAAAAATAAAGAATGGTTGCCTTTTGTCAAAGGCTGGTAAAACTGCTTATCACGCAACTCCAGAATCAGGTTTCTTCCAAATCTCTTCTCGATGTCTAACCAATAGAACAATCAAAGAACCAAGCAAAACAATTGCCATAAATGTCTGATTAGCATTTATTCCACCTATCTCGGATGCATCCAGCCGTAAGAAATCCAATAATATTCTAATTGTTGGGTATGTGATTAAATACATCAAAAAAAGATCGCCTTTTTTCAACCAATCAGAATAATGTTTTCCTATCCAGATGAGCAAAAACACCGAGCCTAGATTCCACAATGCCTCATATAAAAATATCGGATGATAGGTGCTGACATTCATAAATTCAGGGAGGCGGTTTTGTAGGTCGATATAGATCGCCCAAGGCAGATCGCTTGGTGCGCCATACACTTCTTGATTGAAAAAGTTCCCCCACCGTCCAATTGCCTGCCCTAAAGGTAATGCAGGGGTAAGAATATCAATCCATTCCCAAAATGGTTCCTTCTTTCTCCATGCATACCACGATAACAATAACAATCCACCTATAACCGCACCTGGAATTCCCATTCCGCCAGCCCGGATATTTATCGCATCTAATGGGTGTGTAAGATAATACTTAGTGGTAATTCCTTGCGCCACCATGGAGGGAGGTGGTGTAAAAATATGCCATAATCTTCCACCAATAATCCCCCCAAACAAAACCCATGGAAGTGCATCATATAAAAATTCTGCTTCCATGCCTTTATCCTTTGCTCGCTTGCTCGACAGCCAAATTGCAGCAACCACCCCAATCATGATAATAATGCCGTAGTAATAAATGGCAAAACCAAATAACTTTACAGAATTAGACGTAAATTCAACCATTTCAACTCACTCTGTTAATTCCATCTGTCGTTTTACGTGGAGTATGCGCTGGAAAGCAGTAAAATTTGCCAGGCCAGCCACAATAGCAACCCCAACCAGAGGAATATTCAAGATGATAGTTGGAGCAATGACTACTAAACGCTCCACCCTTGTAAGAATGCCAACCTTAGCTTCGAATCCCAAACTTTGTGCTCTCGCCCTGACATAAGAAACCAAAACAGAACCACCGGCAGCCAAAAAGGTTAATATACCGCCAATATAATTTTGATCGTGCATAAAATACCATAATAAACCACCATAAATAAACAATTCAATATAGCGATCCATCACAGAATCTAAAAAAGCGCCAAATTCTGTTACCACGCCCCCGGCACGCGCTACAGCGCCATCCAATGCATCAAAAGGCCCCATCGCCAAAATAATAATCCCACCTAACAAAAGATTACCTCGCGCCACAGCAAAAGCCCCTAAAGCAGTCCCTAATAATCCTAATAAAGTCAAAGTATTCGGGTTAATTCCCATATTGTGAAGGCCAATACCAATCGACTGCAAAGGTTTACTAAAAATAGCTCTAAGTCTATCTGTAAATGTTAGTGGAACTTCCTGCTTCATTTCGTTTTGCACCTGTGCTGCTCCTCTAATCTCCATTTTTTCTTACTCTGCTGCGTTCATTCATATTCTTCATCATCAAAGTCAATCAAGATGTCTCTTTCTCTCCCCCCACCCTGAGATGGTCCTACAACTCCCAAATCTTCTAGCTCATCCATTAATCGGGCAGCTCTTGGATACCCTACACGCAATCTTCTTTGTAACATAGATGTACTTGCACTTCTAGATTCTTTGATGATTTCTATTGCATCGCTGACTAAATCATCTCGGTCAGCCAATACAGCTTCTTTTTCCATCATTACGTCCCAGGGAGCATCCTCAATCTCTTCAGATACCCAATTGTCTTGCCAATAAGATACAATTTTTTCAATTTCTTGATCCGTAACCATTACACCTTGAGAACGCACGGGGACCGCTGCTTCTGGATTCAAAAACAGCATATCGCCTCGCCCTAAAAGGCTTTCAGCACCGACTGTATCCAAAATCACTCTCGAATCCACACCCGAAGCCACTGCAAAAGAAATTCTTGCCGGGAAATTCGCCTTAATCAAACCAGTGACCACATCCGTACTCGGCCGTTGGGTGGCAATCACCATATGAATACCTACGGCACGAGCCATCTGTGCTAATCGCACAATCTTTGTCTCTGTGTCCTCCGCAGAAGACATCATCAAGTCGGCAAGCTCGTCAATCATCACCACAATTTTCGGTAGAGGCTCGTAATCTTTTCGCCTTCTTACCTTGCGATTATAACTCTCAATATCTCTGGAGCGTAATTCTTCCAGCAGTTTATACCGCCGTTCCATTTCCATCACCACCCACCGCAGAACAGCATTGATTGTTTCAAGATCAGTTTCAACTTTCCCAATCAAATGTGGTAGGCCATTAAAGCGCACAAGCTCAACCATTTTAGGATCAATCATCACGATCCGTAAATCTTCAGGCGAATTATTCATCACCAAACAAGCGGTAATCGCAGCAATACATACGGACTTACCCGAACCGGTTGTTCCTGCCACCAATAAATGGGGCATTCTACCCAAATCAGCTACGATAGGATACCCTGACACATCTTGCCCTAATGCAATACCAAGGGACGAATTTACTTTGTAAAACTCCTCAGACTCCAAAATAGAACGAAGTCTGACTACTACGGAATTTTTATTAGGCACTTCAATCCCGACATAGGGTCGACCAGGTACAGGAGCCTGGATTCTTAGGCGTTCTGCGGATAAAGCAAGAGCTAAATCACGTCTCAAAGCTGAAATCTGAGACACGCGGATTTTCTGTTTCCTCTCCTCTTCTTCAGCAGTCCCTGTCTTATCTACATAGCCAGGTTCAAGAGCAAATTGCGTGATTGTTGGGCCAACCTTAAACCCTACTACCTTAACTGGGATTCCGAACTCAGATAATGTCTTTTCAATCAAACCGGCAGTCTGATTAATATGCCGCTCATTAGGTTTTAAATTTGTTCCACTTTTCAATATTTCTATCGGAGGTAAACGATCATCTCTCGGCGGTAAATTGACGACTTCAGGTTTAGGTGAGGAATCTAATTTAAAATCTTTTCTAAATTCTGGGGGGATATGTACCTTTTTTTGCTTTGCTTTTGGCTTTACAACTTCTTCCACTTTGCCTAGTTCATCTGCAACAACCACAGGGGAATACACTTCATGTTCATAATTTTCCAGTTCACCAAATCTAGATACAGTTCGTTCTAGCTTTTCGATGACCAAACCAAATAATTCGAAACCAAACATGATTCCTAAAATTGCGATTAAAAATAAAATGAGAATTTGTATCCCCTGCGCAAGTCCTTCTGGCAAACGCTGTAAGAGCACAGAAAAAAATTCAGCAATACCCCAGCCAATAACACCACCATCTAAACCTTGTTCAGCCCGTTCAATTGAATGCCCCCCAAATACAGATAGCAACGCGACAATTGAAAAAGCAGCCAGTTCCAACCAAACAACTCGCCCCCAATCATGTGCATTAAAATCTTCTCGCTGCCGCTGCATCAAAAGCAAACCGGCAACCCCACAGGCTATTACAATCAGGATTCCCCCCAATCCAAACCACCTACGAAGTGAATCTGCCCAAGGAGTAACCCAGACACCGCTTGTTAAACCAATAAAAGCCAAGAGGGTAACCAAGGCAAACATGATCAACAAGACCCCTACGATATCTCGACCAAACCTTCTAAATTTAACTAAAAAATCTAAACCTCGGTTAAAGATGTCATTTTCGAAATGAGCACCTTCAGCTTTCGAGGCTTGGTCTTTTCTATTTTCTGACCCAGTTTTAGGCATAAATCAATATATTTTCCTGACTAAATCTTAACCGAAATCATGTAAAAAACTGATTCCGCTTACCCGTCAATTAAACGCAAACTCATCCGCTGTCTTTCAGGGTCTACTAATACTACCTCAACATTCACTTTCTGGCCTTCCGTAAAAAGTTCTTTTGGTGAGACCTTTCCATCTATTCCCATCTCAGAAACATGGATAAGCCCTTCCAATCCATCTTCTAATCTAGCAAATGCTCCAAATTTAACTACTTCAGTAACAACACCGGTCGTGACAGTACCCTTTGGGAATCGAGTCATGACATCATCCCAAGGGTTTGCCTTCAGCTGTTTCAAGCTGAGAGATACACGGCATTGGTCCCTATTAATTTGCAAAACCAATACATCGATTTGCTCATTGATAGATAAATGATCTTTCGGATGCAAAACTCTTCCCCATGAGATTTCAGAAATATGGATTAAACCTTCAACCCCACCCAAATCAACGAAAACACCAAAATCTGTAATATTAGTGACTCGACCGGTAACCTTGCTATTAATTTTTAGGACATCCAACAGCTTTTGTCGTTGGCCAGGCGCTGTTTGAGCAGCTCGCTCCGAAAGTACAATTCTCCCTCGCCGCTCATCACATTCAATCACTTTCAGGGAAATCTTACATCCTACATACTCTTTAAGAATTTTTTCTCGCTCATCCTCATCCTCAATGGATAAGACATCGTCTAGATGCGAGACAGGTACAAACCCTTGGAAATGGTCGCTACAAACAAGTAATCCGCCTTTATTATGATCAATCACAGTACAAGAAATAACCATCTCTTGATCATAAAAGTTTTTCACCTGCTCCCAGTCAATATCCTCTTCAAAATTCTCCTCAATATTTGAAGTGGACACACCACTTTCCCTCTTGGCATTCCGCTCTGCTACCTTTGCCAGACAAGCATCCTCAGCCATTACGGATTCCCACCAACCTTCACTCAAATTTTCAACTTCAGGTGTCTCATCAATATATTCCTTCATAGAACATCTCCGTTGTATTTTATACTTCTCGTGCTTTTGTTTCCATGTCAATGATCGTTGATGCAACACTTTCTACTGCAATGCGCTGCTTACGATATAAATCCGCCTCTGATACTGCTAAACGCTTTGCTATGTCACGAACCTTCCTCCCCTCAATAAACTTCATATCCAATATATTGTATAACAACCACTCTGGATTATATTTTCTTTCTCCTTCCGGTTTTATGCCTTCAATTGCCTCTTTTAATACCGCCCTTAGCGCATTGACTAGATTTCCCTCATAAGCAGGCATTTCCGATTGTACGACTTGTAAACTTATCAAAGGACTATTAGTCAATTTTGGTCCACCCCAATAGTGGCTCAATGCATCTTTCACCCATTGAGAAAACTCCTTGGGTGGATTAAATTCATCAAATTCCTGCATCACCATACTTTGGTCAAATCTAAACGATGCCCGCAGCATTTGGATCAATTCAATTTTAGGTCCTAATTCTTCCAAAGCACCCATTACTTGCCGCTGCATGCTTCTATCTTCCAAAGCCATCGAAGCTCTTCTACCCAACACGCGCAAAGCATCCTCTAAGCCATCTTCAAGCTGGTGATCTTCCTTGCGCAACACTCCTAACATACCAATAATCTCAGCATCATTTTGGGTGTGCAGCGGGTACAACCAATATTCCCCCCAATAATATATGTTCGAATTAGATTTCCATTCTTGCCAGGTTGCCAAACTTAAATCCAATTCTCCCATCTCATAGGCTTCAATCTCACCGGCATGAACTACAAACTCCCACCCTTCATCATTCACACTGGCCACAAAACCCGTAGAAACTTGAAATTGGTCACAAATCCCTGCAAGGATAGCTTCCAAAAACTGTTTCAAGTCTCCCATAGTGATTAAGCGTTCTGATAATGATTGCATTAAATAAAATTGATCGCCATCTCCAGAATTTAGCAAAATCCGGTCGATGTATGGATACACTAACGTAATTACATGTTCAGCAAGCAACACAGTGATCACTGCCACAATTGGAATCGCTATCGTATCAGACGAACCCAAGTAGGCATAAACCTGATTAGTAATCGTCATCAAAAAAAGCATCAAGAACACGGTAAGAGGTCCCCGCATAACCCACTTGAGCAGTCTAGTTCTCACGATCCTATCTGGCCAGGGGGCACCAAAAAATGCAACCGCATACGCCATTAATAATAAGCATAAATACAATCCCAGATTCCCAAAGACAACTAACAGAATGAATAATAACGAAAATTGTCTTGCAAACACAGAACCGAACTGTAAATAAGGGAATGCGCCTGTCAGAACAAACATTGCCCCAACAAATAAATACGTGATCCTGCGCCGGCTAGCCCTCAGTTTTGTTCGCTTATAAGCTCGCCAAATATTAACGGCCGCAAAAACCGCAGACCCAATATAGTAAATTGAAAATGCGATTGACCAAAATGTGGCTCTTGGATACGGTGAAACCTCGTTCTCAAAAACTATTTCTCCTAAAAAGATCCCCAATGCCAACATCACAACCAAAATGGTGGATAGGGCATAAGAAGAAAATATAAATTTCCTGCGTCTACCGCGTGAAGGTCTTCCAGTCGTGGCTAATAATGCATCAGAAAAGTGTTGAATCGTAGCGGGTAAAAACAAAATTCCTACCCATTGAAACCTAAGCCAAAACTCAATAGACTGAACATCATTTACCGCACCACTAATCGCTTCACCAGAAAAAATGATCACAATACAAGCCAATACAAAAGCAAAAGAACGAGAAACTCTGTCCTTTAAATTAAAGGACAGCGCTCGAATCAGCAAAGACAGGCCCGTAATTGCAATTCCCGCCTCAAATATATGGTTTATTGAATTGGCTAATGCAGTAAAACTGTTCATTATTAATGGCTCTACAATTTTTTAGAGAAAAACAGCGTTATATCTCTATTGGGGTAATATCGATCACTATATCCACAAAATTCATAGCCAAGTTTATTGACCAACTGAGATGCCGGATAATTTTTTGATTGCATCTCAATTTGCAATTGTCCAATATTATTTTGCCTTCCCCATGCTTGTAACCCCTGAATCAAAGAAGTACCTACTTCTTTCCGTCGATAAGCCTTGCTCACCACTAAATCAGGAACCACAGCAATCTGCCGAGAAGGTCCAATCACAGAAGTAATATATCCAGCTAGATGCTTGTCCACCTCTGCCACCAATACTACAGAAAAATTATTTTGGTTTTCAATTAGATGGTTATTATCCCTGGGGTATGACACAGTCATCGGCCTGGGCAGACGCACCTCAGTAAAGGTAGCATTAATTCTTTTCTCGCCAGTTTCTAATTCCATTTGCCAAACATATTCTGTCTCATAACTATGGTCTATCATGGATAGTTCTGGCAAATCTTTTGGCACCATTAATCTAACTATAATTTCCATACTTGCTAAATTTATTTTGCTCCTATTTGAATTGGAATTCTGCATGGTGCGTAGGCAGTATTATCTGATTTATTGACTTCAAGCTGAATCACATAACTACCTGGAGGATAAAAAGAGGTATCCCACTCAGACAACACACTATCTTCAGGTACTAATGTGCGTGAGGCTGTAATGGGTAACCAAAGTTCTTCCTCGGCCCTGGCTATTTCAAAAACGTAGTAACTAAAATCTTCAACATTCACTATTCCAGTTACTTCAATTACACCTGATACCTCCTGATTAGCTTCTGGGAAGGTGATCTCAATTTTTCCCTCTTCACAATATTCCGGATTCACTTCAACGGTAGGCAACGGTGTTGCTGTTGCTAAGCTATCGTTTTCAGATACCGCCATGGGCGTCCCTTCAGGGTTGGGAGTGAGAGCAGCTGTTTCTCCACTCACATCACCAAATACTGCCTCATCCATATCCACAAAGATGGGAAAGGCAAAGGTCACCAGGCTAAAGACTGCAACGCCAATAATGATCATGGTGAAAATTGCCACCGCAGAGCGATTTAGCCGTCTTTGGGCATTAACTTGCTCTAAACCAAATACTGACCCACGCAATTCTTCCCAAGCTTTATAGAAACGAAATCCGTAAACAACAATGCTTGTAAGCAACAGCCCGTAGATGATTGATTCGTATTGTTGGAAAAATGTAATGATCTCTTTCATAAAACCGAACTATATCCGCTTCAAAACGCCTTCCACTATGGTTGTTAGCTTAGGTACAAGCACCTTACCCGCTTCCAAAACTTCCTCATGCGTCGTTTCAGTATTCCCATCCAGATTAGCTTTGTTGCTAATTCCAGACACCCCCATTACCCGCAGTCCACTATGGCGCGCCACGGTGGCTTCTGGAACAGTGGACATCCCAACAGCATCTACGCCTACTGCTCGCAAAAACCGCAGATCGGCAGGAGTTTCAAAACTTGGGCCAGCCAGACACACATAAACGCCCTCCCTCAACTGAATCCCATTATCCTTTGCCACCTGTCGTGCAGCTTCCTGCAATTCTCGATCATAGACTCGGCTCATGTCAGGGAATCGGGGACCAAATTCTTCTAAATTAGGACCGCGTAACGGGTTTTGCCCAGCCATACCAATCAAATTTAAATGATCGGTTAGAAGCATCAAATCGCCAGGTTCAAACTCAGGGTGCACCGCTCCGGCAGCATTGGTAATGAAAATCGTCTCTATTCCCAAACGCGCCATTACTCTAACAGGCAAACCAATGAGGTTCATATCATACCCCTCATAAAAGTGTGTACGTCCCTGCATTACTAACACTTCTTTACCAAACAACGTACCAATCACCAACTGTCCGGTATGTCCCTGAACAGTTGATACCGGCCACTCTTCAATTTCGCTGTAAGGGATCTTATCGGCATTTTCCACTTTGTCTGCCAATCCACCCAACCCCGATCCTAAAATCATCCCAATTTTGGGTTCGTGAGATGTGCGCTTTCTGATAATATCTGCAACTCTATCAATCTGATCCATCGTAATATACTGGTCCATTACATAACCTCCATTTTATGATCGTCCTCTTTTTTTAATTTTCGCACCAAAGCTCTGGTGGAATACGAATTAGTATGCCCAAGCATTTGTTGAATTTCTGAAATTTCTTTTCCTTCCCTAACCATCCGCATTGCTGCAGAATGTCTAAGTACTCGAGGTGATAATCCCTCAGATAATCCGATCAAATTTCCCCACCCTTTAATCATTTGCCATACACCCTGGCGGCTAATTCTTCCTCCCAATTGGCTCACAAACAAAGCCACTTCATTTGTAGACTGTGTTAATTCTGGTCGCGAAACTTTTAAATATTCAACAATATAAGGTGTAGAGTCTTCAATCGAATACTTTCGCTCTCCATCCCCATCCAATATTCGCAATTGATTATTCCTGATATCTATTCCAGATAAATTAATATCAACCAGATCACCTATCGATATACTTGTCTCTAAGATTAAAGAAATGATTGCTAAATCCCTGACCGACCTGGATGTATTGATGGACTTCATAATGGAAAACAATTCAGCAATTTGCTCTTCTTCTAAAAATTGCAGTTTCCGATTCGCAATCTCCGTCCAAAGTTCTTGTTTCCAGTTGGTAATTTCTTTTAATTCAATGGAGTTTAGTTCACCCTGCTCCACCAAATATTCCCCCAATTTATGCATGGATACTTTCCTGCGATGCAAAGTGCTTGCCTTCAGCCCTTGCTTTTTTTCAGCATTCAAGAAATCTCGGATGGCTTTAATAGAAATATCTTCAACTTGTGCAGGATGTTTGATTCGCGCAGACAGATAAGATTCGAACCTTCGTAAATCACTCTTATAGGCTCGAAGTGTTCGCTCTGAATATTCCCCAGTGGTTATTAAATATTGAAAGAATGAATTTACAATTTCCATTAATAGAACCGGTAAACAATAATTGCAAAATTATTCGTGAAAGTATTCTCAATTATAACATTGGAATTCAAACCTTACATAACTTAACTATTATAGTATGAAATTGATTTTTACTAGACATAATATTTCCAGACAAATTAGGTTGTGTATTCAAAAAAGACTGCCGTTAGAAACAGCAGTCTTTTGAGTGTTTAATTTTCTATGAGCAGGAATTTTACGGGTAATCTACATTATTGAACCAGTCATACGCATAATAAACTGAATTGTTGCTTTCAAACCGAATAGCAATTTGGGAAGCTCCAGCCAAAGATGCAGGAATGGTAAAAGTAGCTGTAAATGTTCCTGAATTATCGGTATTATAAGAAGCAACAACAGTGCCGCCTACCCCTTGCGTACCGATCGCTCCCATTCGTACCGTATACGTATCATTTTTTGTGAAGTTTGTTCCAGTAACGGTAACGCTGTTCCCAGAACTAACCCCAACAACAGTCGTATGAGGATATGTGCCTGCTGCCAATGACCAATCACCACTTGCTGTAACTCCGGTACTCGACGTAGCATTATACCCATCAATATTTTGAAAATAATCGTATACGAAATGATCCGAGGATGTGCTTTCCATTCGGATTGAAATCATATCACTGCCGTATAGCTGGGAAGGAATTGGATAAGTTGCTATAAATGAACCGCCTTCGCCAGAAGTTTGTGTTCCTACAACAAATCCGCCAATACCCTGGGTTCCCATTGGTCCCATAGTAACAATAAAATCTTTATCAGCTGGGAAGTTGAATACCTGTAAAGTTACTTCTCCATCTGGTACAACATTCAACACACTGGTAAATGGCGTTGCCTTGCTGGAGACATAGCCCGAAGACCCGCCAAGGTAAACGTCGGAGAATGAGCCATATGGAGTGACAGAAGGATATCCATCCTCAAATGAAAATGCAACTGAACCACTATGCCCGTTGAAAGCGTTTACCACTTTCACCATCAATTCGTCTGCATCCTTCAAATCATCGGGAATGTTGTACGTCTTCGAAAGGAATGGGCCATTCTTCCCACTCACATACCCAACAAGGATATTTTGGAAATTACCGTTGTTTTCTCCAATAAAAACCGAATAGGATCCCTCATCGTAAAAATTTTCAAATCCAAGGGAAAAGGTATCCGGATATCCTTTATTCCCCGCCCAATAAGCAGGTCCATTAAAAATCCCTACAGATTTTCCGGCAGATTGCGCAGAAGACCGGTGAACAGCGGTGAAGGACATTTCCGTCTTTGAGTCAAATCCAGTATCATTGGCAAAAATGTCATATCCGTGGCTCCCGTCCGTTTTATCCCAGATCAAAATTGCCAGGTGCGTTTGCTGCCGCAAAGCTTCAGGGATGTCAAATGTTTTCTTGTAATTTTTCCCCAAACGAGAGGTCAGCTGCCCAACTCGGTAACCATTTCCAAAATTATCACCTGTTCTCCCCAGGTATACCTGGTAAACTTTCCCATCAGGGAAATCGGTTACTTTCACCGTCACACTTTCTCCACGGTCAACATTTGCGATCGAGAAGTTTGGCCCGCCAGGAATTTTTACATCCAATTCAGCCTGATTCGAAGAAGCAAAGACTGTCCCAGGAATCAACAACAGCGCGATAACGAATATAATTGCCACTTTTTTCATTTTTTCCTACTCCTATGATCAACCAACATTTTACGATTCAGTCATAAAAGGGAAGGCTTGATCCTTACTAACGGTAAAATAGAGTTTTTATTGTACCTACCATCTAATATACAATATATCCCTACTACCGGCAATGAATACTGATTTCAAATTCATTTCAAGAGGTACAAGGTTTATGCCAGGATTTTTCAAAAAACAGGCCCAGCATTCAATCAAGTCGATCTAAATTACCAGAGAAAAACTGGAGTAAAATGTAGATTATGCAAATTCCCAATCATCCAACAATTTCTACCAATGGGGTACTGCGCCCCACGCATGTTACGGTCAACCTTACAAATATTGCCAATAATTATTTGCGCATCCAACAGCATGTTGGCAATGCCAAGGTGATGCCGATCCTAAAAGCCAATGCCTATGGACATGGATTGGTTGAAGTTGCCAAACATCTTTCCCAACTGGACATACCCTACATCGGAGTTGCATTTCTTGAAGAGGCATTATTACTTCGCGAATCGGGGATTGAACTCCCCATTTTAGTACTCGGTGGTACTTTAGGCGACCAAATCCCATTGTTTATTCAAAACGACTTGACGGTAACCGCATCGTCAATCGAAAAACTTCAGCATATCGAGCAAGTTGCAGAAGCAATGGGTAAAACGGCAAAAGCCCATTTAAAAATAGATACGGGCATGGAGCGCATCGGTGTTCACTATTATAGCGCTGAAACACTCCTCGAAGAATCACTAAAATGTAAACACACTAAAATTGAAGGCATATTTTCTCATTTTGCCAATGCAGATGCAGAAAACCTCACATCTGCGAAACTGCAATTAGAACGGTTCAATGAAGTCTTGCAATTCTATGAAAAAAGAGGTCTTCCAACACCAATCCGGCATATGGCAAATTCGGGTGCCACCCTCCAATTGCCTGAAAGTTATATGGATATGGTTCGTCCCGGAATTCTTTTGTTTGGTGTATACCCATCGGAAGAAGTCAAACAAACCATTCCTGTGGAACCCGCGCTGCAGTGGACATCCAAAGTAGTCTATTTTAAAGTAATTAAACCCAACCACCCTGTAAGCTATGGTTCAACCTGGCAGACCGATCATCTAATTCGCCTGGTTACTATCCCTGTCGGATACGGAGATGGCTATTTTCGGAGCATGTCAGGGAAAGCAGAAGTCATTGTTCGCGGGAAGAAATATCCCGTTGTCGGCAGGATTTGCATGGATCAATTCATGGTAAACATTGAATGGGATTCCGCCTACAATGACGATGAAGTCATCCTTATTGGAAATCATAATGACCTTTCAATCACTTGTGAAGACCTTGCACACTGGGCGGGCACCATCCCCTACGAAATCCTCACGAATATCAATACTAGAGTTCCCAGGGTATACACTACATAATTTGCGGTACAATTTATGTTCAGGTTTACCTATGAATACCCAACCTGAATTTGCTTTATCTAATTGCCCGATAATAAATCCGATTTAACCTTCGTTGAATCGATAAATGCCTAAAGGATTGTTTGTGAGCGAGTTTAAAAATACAACGAATCAAAAACCTGAAGACAATCAAGATTTGGAAAATCCCTCATCTAAAAAACCACTTCTCAATTCTTATGTTCTGTTGTTTTTAGGTGCAGGTTTAATCATCGCACTTGACCAATGGACCAAGAACTTGGTAGTCCAGAATATCCCATTTCTCGGGACATGGCTGCCAAAATCGCTAGAATTCCTAGAACCATACGCCCGCATTGTGCATTGGCGCAACAGTGGTGCGGCTTTTGGAATTTTCCAGAATGGAAACCCTATCTTTATCACATTAGCCATTCTTGCTTCTATTTTCATCGTGGTCTATTTCCCCAAAATTGAGAAAAGCGAATGGCCTTTACGTGTTGCCATGGTTCTCCAATTAGGCGGAGCAATCGGCAATCTAATTGACCGCCTTAGATTTAGTTTCGTGATTGACTTTGTTTCCGTGATGGATTTTCCAGTGTTCAATGTTGCAGACTCTAGTATTACCGTGGGCGTTGTTGTACTCATTATTGGCATCATCATCGAAGAAGTCAAAGAAAATAAACAAAAAAGTGAAATATCAACGATAGAATCCTCAACAAATCCAGAAGAAAGTCAATTATGAGTGGGGAAAAACTGGTCTTTCAATATACCCAAGAATCTAGCCAGCGACTTGACCATTTTTTAGTCTCTCATCTTTCAAATCACTCACGCTCATACTTACAATCTCTCATCAAAGGTGGCAATGTCACAATTGATGGGCATCCTATCACGAAGACGGGTTATAAATTGGAGAAGGAGCAAAGTATTGAAATCTTTCTACCTCCGCCTGCACCGTCCCAGCTTCAGCCGGAAGAAATTCCTTTAGATATTATCTACGAAGACCAGAATTTAGTGATTGTAAATAAGCCAGCGGGAATGGTTGTCCATCCATCTGCAGGACACCACTCCGGCACATTAATGCATGCAATCCTGGCATATATGCCCGATATTCAAGGTGTTGGTGGTGTTCAACGTCCCGGATTAGTGCATCGGCTGGATAAAGATACATCTGGTCTAATACTATTAGCAAAAAATGATGACACGCACCATTATCTGCAATCTCTTTTCAAAAACCGGGTAATCGATAAAACTTATCTTGCCCTGGTAGATACCGCTCCCCCCACGCCAATAGGCCGCATTGAAGCAGCAATTGCCCGCGATCCAAAGAATCGCCAACGAATGGCAATCATGCCGGAAGGAAAGGGGCGCAACGCAATCAGTGAATATAAAATCCAACAATCTTTCACAAACCACACATTACTAGAAGTAAAGATATTTACCGGCCGCACACATCAAATCCGTCTGCACCTAGCATTCATAAATTGTCCCGTGGTTGGCGACAAAGTATATGGCCGCTCCCGTCCCACACTACCTGTAAAACGTCAAATGCTCCATGCACATCAAATCAGTTTCATCTTGCCAAATGAAACGAATCCATCTACTTTTACTGCCCCCTTACCTCAAGATTTTCAACAAACCCTCGATAGTCTGGAATGATTAAAAAATTACTCTAATAACGACCAATAATTTATTCTTTGATCCAATATAGGAGGTCTACAATGACAACCAACACAGAATTCTTAGATTTCCGCTCTGACACCGTCACAAAACCCACACCTCAAATGCGAGAAGCAATGGCCAAAGCAGTGGTTGGGGATGATGTCTACGGAGAAGATCCAACCGTAAACCAATTACAAGAAATGGCAGCGGAGATCACCGGAAAAGAAGCAGCTTTATTCGTCCCATCTGGCACCATGGGCAATTTGGCATCTTTATTGGCTCACTCAGGCCGTGGTGATGAAATTA
This sequence comes from Anaerolineales bacterium, assembly GCA_963675375.2. Classification (GTDB taxonomy): domain Bacteria; phylum Chloroflexota; class Anaerolineae; order Anaerolineales; family UBA11579; genus UBA11579. The sequence continues at coordinate 2,926,834 of OY776212.2, forward strand.
TCGTTGGGCAGCGCGCCCACATATTTTTATTTGAAGCTGCCGGCGCAGCCGCATTGGGGGGAGTAAATATTAGCACAATCCCCAATCAAGATGACGGGAAATTATTAATCGAAGATATCGAAGCTGCAATTCGCCCGCCGGATGCGCACCAGCCAATTACCCGTCTGGTCGCCATCGAAAACACACATAATCGCTGTGACGGTGCTTCTTTATCCGCTGAATATACGCAATCCATTGCTGATTTTGTCCACAGTAAAGGACTTATCTTCCATTTGGATGGTGCAAGAATTTTCAATGCCGCTGCCGACCAAAACACCTCGGTGAAAGCCTTAACCGAACCGGTCGATTCTTTAACCTTTTGTCTAAGCAAAGGTCTTTCTGCCCCAGTAGGCTCTGTGATTTGTGGCAGCAAAGAATTTATTAAGCGCGCGCATCGCATCAGAAAACAGCTGGGCGGTGGTATGCGGCAGGCTGGCATTTTGGCAGCAGCAGGTATTATTGCTTTACAAGAATCACCTCAAAAATTAACAAAAGATCACCGCCATGCACGCCAACTCGCTGAAGGTCTTTCACAAATCCCAGGTGTAATCACCGACCCTGAAAAACAGCATACAAACATGGTTTACTTTAGTCTAGAACCTGGTACCGGATTATCATTAAGTGACTTCAGAGAAAAAGTTGCTTCCCACCAATTGTTGATTGGCGGCGGGAATGACCGTATACGTATGGTCACTCACCAATGGATCACAGATAAGGATATTGAAACCGCTCTGGATGTAATCAAAACCGTATTAAACTGACCTTTATTCACTTGCCACAATAGACCCCATGATAACTAATAAGTTTTCATGGGAACGATCGCAAAAAAGAACGTTTATTCTATTGTGTTATCCGGTTTTTATCCTTATAGTAATAATAGCTCACACCTAATGGAGGTTAGCCAATGAAAAAGAATTTTACAATCTTATTTGTTTTCCTCGCGCTCATATTATTAGCTGCGCAATCTGTTTCCGCTGCACAAAATTCACTGGTCATTCCTACCTTTACTATCAAGTCAGTTGAGGTAGATTCATCAGTCACGATAGTCGCAAAGAACTTCCCTAAAAACGAGTCCTTTAAAGTGCGCATGAACACCTTTGGCACACTAGGCATTGGCGGTGTAGTGGTAGAGACGCAAGACTCTGGAGATGGAAGCTTTACTGCAACCTACTCTATTCCAAACTCGCTAAAAGGTCTTTCAAAGATCGCTATTCGCCTACAAAGCACGGATAGTGGTTACTACTCATATAACTGGTTCTGGAATGACACTTCTACCGATTTTGGTACAGGCGGACCAACTACTTCTTGGGGCTATCCACCAAAAGGTGCTGGCACCACCCCATCCACAACCGTGACTAATGTAACCGAAGGCACAGACGTCACAGTAAATGGAACAAATTTCACGACAGATGATACTTACAACGTCTATATTGGAAAATATGGAACCAAAGGTAAAGGCGGAACAAAAGTAGCTACACAAGATACAAACGCCAATGGCAAATTTGAAGATACCTATGATATTCCAGCTGCCCTCAAAGATGAAGCCAAGTTAGCCATTCGCTTCGAAAGCCCCTCTTCTGGGTATTATGCCTATGACTGGTTTTACAATGACACCTCCGGCGATTTTGGTACTGGTGGGCCAACCAGTTCCTGGGGATATCCTCCAAAAGGCGCTAACACAATTCCATCAATTACCATCACCGAGATTGACAAGAACAATACTGTCAAAATAAAAGGCACGAATTTCACTACCAATGATACCTATAAAGTTTACATGGGTGTATTTGGTACTAAAGGTGTCGGCGGTGTCAAAGTGGCTACGCAAGACACCAATGACTCCGGGACATTTACAGCCACATTTGATATTCCTGCAAGCCTTCAGGGGGAAGCAACGATCGCTATTCGCCTTGAAAGTGCTAATTCCGGATATTATGTGTATGACTGGTTTACAAATAAAGATTATCCCTGATCTTCCCTGACAACTTACAATTACAAAAGACAGCTTCAAATACTTGAAGCTGTCTTTTTATCTTTATCTTAGGTTTAGTTTTCTATAACACTAAACTTTCATACAAATCAATAACTTCATCCGCAATTACTCTCCATGAGTATTCCCCCGCATGCACAGAAGCGTTGTTGCTCATTTCTTCATGCAGCTCATTATCTTCCAACAATTGTGTCAATCGAGCAGCCAGGTCCTTAGAATCCTGATTCTGTACTTGGAATCCCGTTACCCCATCTTGAACCAGGTATGCCAATCCTCCCACTTGAGAAGCGACAACCGGGGTTCCACATGCCATAGCTTCTAACGCAACCATCCCGAACGATTCATACTGAGAAGGCACGACAACCACATCCGCGGCTGAATAATAATATGGCAAAGTCTCCTGGCTCCGTTTTCCTAAAAAGGTCACCACATCATCGATTCCCAATTCATCTCGCAATCGATGAAGGCGTGCCATTTCATGCGTCATATCTTCTTCGGATACACTTGCATCCCCCCCAATCACGGCCAAGCATACTTCCTGCCGGGCCAAGACGCCTTCTTTTTTCAGCAAAGCAACTGCTTCAAATAATGTTCCCAATCCTTTCAACGGTTCAATTCTCCCCACAAATAACAACATCTTGGGGCACAATGGGGCTTGAATATATTCTCTGGCATCTTCCTGCGGCATCGGGTAAAAACGGGCAACATCGACCCCCGGAGGAATGATCACCACATTATCAGTCCTCACTTCATACAACCACTGCAATTGGGCTAATTCTGCTTTGGTAGCAGCAACGATTTTATCTGCATGTGCCAATACCACACGCTCACCCATGATTCGATAATCTCCTTCATACTCCCCCTCCCCTGCAATTCTATTTTTCATCAATCCCAAAGTGTGGAACATATGAATTAACGGCACGCCCCATGCTTTTTTCAAGTCTTTTCCCGCTATCCCAGACATCCAATAATGAGAGTGAATCACATCATAAGTAATTTCTTTTTCTTTCGCAAACTCTAAAATATAATCAACAAATTTCGGGATATACTCAGCTAATTCTTTTTTGGGCAGTGGTATTTCTGGCCCAGCAGGCACATGAATAACTCGATTTCCATAACCCAAATCATGCACCACATGCGGAACATGTTCATCTTGTGACCGAGTGAAAACATCTACTTGTACCCCAACCCGGCCAAGTTGTTTGGCAAGTTCCCTCACATATACATTCATTCCCCCTGTGTCTTTCCCACCCAGGGTAGCCAACGGGCAGGTATGATACGAAATCATGGCTACACGCAAATTAATTTCCTTTCAATTTTCCAAAACTGATTGCTTGTCAGAGCATCAGGTACCTTGGTATAATTCTCCCGCTAATCAATCAAAACCCCAAGTGGTTCGGAATGATTGCACCAATACTAATTCAATAAATTATTTAATATTCTCTTTTTCAAGCCACCATAGCTCAGTTGGCAGAGCAATCGCTTCGTAAGCGATGGGTCGTGGGTTCAAATCCCACTGGTGGCTCAAATTATTTAACCTGAATAACTGCTCAAAGCCTTATATAACCCTTCCACGCCAAACCGAACAGCCGCAACCGGAATTCTTTCATCAGCAGCATGCACAAAACTTAAAAACTCAAAATCATCCGGCAGCTGCATTGGCAAAAAGCCATACGACTGAATTCCTAATTTAGCCAGAAAACGGCCATCGGTAACCGCGGTCAAAAGCAGGGGCACTGGAACCCCTTCATCATCTAATCCTTCCAATACACTTGCAAGATGATTGAATAAGCCCATATCTATGGATGCTGGTCCTTCTTCATATCTTTCCACTTCCACACTGACATCATCCATACCAATCAGCCTCTCCACCTCAGCCACCATATCATCAGGGGTAAAACCAGGAAGCAATCGTCCATCTGCAATCATCGATATTTCGCTTGGAATTACATTGACTTTTTCTCCACCGCGGATAATAGTGGCATTCACCATATTATGGAACATAGGAATAAATCCCAATCCCACCATTCCCAATCGATCTAATAGCTTATCCGTCCAAAAAGGCTTTAGAAGCAGTTTCATCGCTGTGCCTGTTGGGAAACCTAATTCAGCAGCAATTTTCTCGATCATTGTGTCCACAGGCGCGCCAACATGAACGGGCAACCGGGAAGTGTTTAATTTGGTAAGTACCGCGCCTAACTTTTTCATCGCATTATTAGGAACTACTCCCGATCCATGTCCCCCGGGACCGCGTACAGTAATTCTCAAGGTACAAATCTGTTTTTCTGCAACTTGGATAGGATAAAATCGCTTTCCACCAATCGATAAATTAAAGCCGCCAAATTCTCCTAAAGCATACTTCACCCCATCAAATACTTCTGGGTGTTCATTCACCATGAATTCCGCACCAAAAGTCCCGTTATTCTCTTCATCAGATAAAACTAACAGAATCACATCCCCCTCCGGCTCTACTCCCTCTGCCTTTATCCGCATCATCGCAGCAACCATCATAGCAATTCCCCCCTTCATGTCCAAAGCGCCTCTGCCCCACACAAAACCATCATGGATTTCTCCATTGAAAGGTGGGTAAGTCCATTCCTGATTGGCAGTAGTCACTACATCGACATGCCCATAAACCATGATTGGTTCTGCTTTTCCTTTACCTTTCAGTCTGCATACCAGGTTTGGGCGATTTTCATCCTTTGAATATAATTGCACCTCATAACCCACAGAGGTTAATAAATCGGAGATGTAGCTAATACATGCTTTTTCGTTTCCAGGGGGATTAGTTGTATTAAATTGGATTAAGTGCTGTAAGATATTTTCCGGCGTTTCAAAAATCTTCTCTTCTGTCATTGATATTCTCATTTCTATAAAATTACATTCCCTTATTTGCGCACAGCCATTATAATCAATATATGAACAAAGACAATCCTACCCTCGTTATTGGCATTGCAGGTGGCACTGGTTCCGGAAAAACGACCGTAGCGAATGAAATCTTAACCCGAGTGGGGAAGGAAATCGTTTCTTATATCCCTCATGATGCATATTATAGGGATCTATCCGACCTTCCTCCAAATGAAAAGACACCCATCAACTACGATCACCCCAACTCTCTGGATACAGAGTTGATGATCTCACATGTTGAAAAGCTCAAGCAAGGATTAAGTGTCGAGCTTCCTATTTATGATTTCACCATTCATTCTCGAACCAGTAAAACCATCACTATTCCTCCCAATCCCGTCATCTTGGTAGAAGGAATCCTCATTTTTTCAGACCCCGTTTTACGAGAGTTATTTGATGTCAAAATTTTTGTTGACACCGATGCAGACATACGCCTCACTCGCCGCATCCGCAGAGACATCACAGAGAGAGGGCGAACAATTGAATCCGTATTGAACCAATACGAGAAAACAGTACGCCCTATGCACCTTGAATTTGTCGAACCTTCAAAAAGATATGCGGATATTATTATTCCTGAAGGTGGCCACAACCAAGTTGCTCTTGATATGGTCATTGCTCGCATCGAGACAATGCTGCGTAAAATCAATGGAATATCCTAAATTCAAATTACTTACATCTATTAGATAAATCTTCAACAACTATTTATAAAGGACGATACATGGCAAAACAATGGCAAACACCCCCCGAATTGAATATTGATCTCAAGAAGGAATATTTCGCTCTAATCGAAACCGACCTTGGCGAGATGAAATTTGAGCTTTTCGCAGAAAAAGTTCCCACCACAGTCAATAACTTCGTCTTTCTTGCTCGCGAAGGGTACTATGACAATACCATCTTCCATCGCGTAATTGATGACTTTATGGTACAAGGTGGCGATCCTACTGGCACCGGCCGTGGCGGCCCTGGCTACAAATTCAGGGACGAATTTGATAAAGACCTCAAACATGATAAGCGAGGGATTTTATCAATGGCAAATGCTGGCCCCAACACCAATGGGTCTCAGTTCTTCATCACACATGTTGCCACCCCATGGCTGGATAACAAACACGCCGTTTTCGGTCATCTTGTAGAAGGTGAGGACGTTCTTATGTCAATCCCAGCAAGAGACCCTTCTCAAGTAAACAGCCCCGCAGTTACACTAAAATCCGTTACCATCATTGAACAATAGCCAGGTCGCAAAACCACCAAACCAACGCAAAACAAGCACGACAATTGCTCGAATAATTGGCCTGCTCTTTGTCATTGCACTCACAATTTATATTGTGGTCATGCCCGAAGAGCAGGCAGCAAAAATCGAATCTTATGGCTATTTTGGTATCTTCCTGATTTCAATTTTGGCCAATGCAACGGTTATCATTCCAGCACCAGGCCTTGTAATTGTTTTTAGTATGGGAGCAAGATTCAACCCGTTCTGGGTTGCGCTTGCTTCTGGCCTTGGTGCGACGATTGGGGAATTATCTGGATACATTGCTGGCTTTAGCGGCCAAGCAGTGATCGAAAACCAAAAACGCTACGATCAAATGGTCGCATGGATGGAGCGGAATGGCCCATTAACCATCTTGATTTTAGCATTTATCCCCAATCCCCTTTTTGATCTGGCAGGTATGATTGCTGGCGCTCTAAAAATGCCTGTCCATAAATTTTTATTTTGGGCATTGATTGGGAAATTCTTTAAAATGCTTGTCTTTGCATATGCAGGCGCAGGTGTACTAAATGCCCCCTGGCTGGAACAATTACTCACCTCTCAATAATACCCTGGAGAAGAAAATGTCCTACGAAAAAATCGACCAATATCTAGAAAAAAATCTTGACCAAAGCCTCGAAGAACTGGGTGAGCTCTGCAAAATTCCAACAATCTCCGCTCAAAAGCTGAACCTTGATGAAGGTGCTGCCCATGTAGGCGAAATGTTGAAAAAACGCGGTTTCCATGTGGAAATCCACTCAACAGATGGGGCTCCTATCGTATTTGCCGAGCGGTCGGGCAAAAGCGATAAAACCCTGCTTTTCTACAATCATTATGATGTACAGCCCCCAGAACCCCTGGAACTATGGGATAGCCCGGCTTTTGAGCCCACCATCCGCGATGGAAAAATGTATGCTCGTGGTGTAAGTGATGATAAAGCCCCGATCGTCAGCCGTCTATTTGCTATTGATTCTCTGCTGGAAGTTGACGGCGAACTGCCGTGTAATATTAAATTTGTGATTGAAGGCGAAGAAGAAACCAGCAGCGCCAACGTCCCTCCATTCGTAACTGCCAATGCAGATAAATTAGCAGCAGATGCCTGCATTTGGGAATTTGGCGCAGTGGATCATAATGAAATTCCCCAACAAATCTTAGGGCTCCGTGGTATTTGCTATGTCGAGCTCTCCGTTGAGACTGCTTCTGCTGATGCGCACTCCGGCCTGGGCGGTACCATCTTCCCCAATGCAGCCTGGCGTTTGGTTTGGGCTCTGAACACCCTCAAAGGTGAAGATGAGAAGATCCTCATTCCTGGCTACTATGATAATGTCGTTCCCCCATCCGAGCGAGATATAGAACTTTTCTCCCAACTCCCTGACCCAGCAGATGAATACAAAACCCGCTATGGTTTAAAGAATTTCATCAAAGGTGCGACAGGCGGAACAGAACTTATGGTACAAGAAGTTTTTGAACCCAGCTGCACCATCTGCGGCCTCACTTCTGGCTATCAAGGACCAGGCTCAAAGACCGTTCTTCCCGCAAAAGCTACAGCAAAAGTAGATTTCCGTTTGGTCCCCAACCAGACACCCGAAGAAGTTCTGGAAAAATTGCGGGCACATCTGGATGCAGAAGGCTTTGAAGATGTCCAGATTAATTTCTTGGGCGGTGAAGCTCCCGGCCGCACCGATCCTGATGACCCGTTCATTCAGATTGTTGTGGATACAGCCGAAGAACCTTATGGAATGAAAATGGCTGTTGTTCCCATGACTGGTGGTTCTGGCCCCAACCATGTTTTCCTTGAAGAACTTGACCTTCCGATTGCTACCGCCGGCACAGGCTATCCTGGTGGACAGGTGCATGCACCCAATGAGAACATCGTTATTGATCACTATCTCAAAGGCGCAAAACATGTTGCCCGCATTCTAAAGGAATTTGGTCAATCCTAACTAAATTTAGCAAAAAAGCAAACAGGGCTTGCTTCTAAGCAAGCCCTGTTTTTTATTTATCTGTGCAATATTTACCTGCTAATAATTGGTCGTCATATCAATATAGCCAAGTTCTCTAGCTTTATAGTCACAATACCGAAATGTAAAATAGGCCAATATTGAAAAGATCACGATCAAACCAATTAAAATACCCAATAAATCCACGTTACTGTAATTCACCAATGTGGGAAATGCTTGTGCCACATCCCCAACTAAAGCTCGCCTTATCAATTCAAGCCAATAGGTAAGTGGCATGGCAAATCCGACAGGCCGCAGCCATGATGGGAGCACATCTAATGGGTAAATTGCCCCGCTGAACAAGTACAGCGCTCCTGACACAGCAATGCCAATATCTCCACCATGATGCGCCATAAGCAAAGACAAACTGCCCAATACCAATCCCATGGCAGCCAGCATAAATACACCAAGGAGCAAAGAAAGGAAAAACAATCCCCAATGTACAGAGGCGAAAGTGATTGGAATTTGTAAGAACAAAATGCCAAATAAAACGGTGACTAATACAGAGACGGATGCAAACACAAATTGAGCAACTGCCCGTCCCACCAAATAGGTAGGAATATGGACAGGAGCCACATAGATATACTTGAGCATCCGGTAATGCTCGCGATCATCAATCACTGCCCAAGAAATCCCGTTCATCACCGCTCCTACATACTGATAGAAAGCGTTCCCCAAGTAAATATATGGAAAAACCGGATTCTCAAATGCGCCATTCGTGATCACGCTGTACATCACAACCAAAATAGCGGCGGATGACAGTGGCTTGATGATTGCATAAATCGCGAAAAGCAAAGGGTCTGTCCAGTTGGATTCAATTTGCCAACCCAACCAGGCTGCTGCCTTAAAGGTTCTCCCCATTGTCTTTGGGTCCTTTGGTAAAAATCGTTGCTTAGGTGTTGGAACATTCATTTGAAATTTACCTCCGCGCCTCTGTTAAACGCCCTTCTTGTACAGCCAGTTTTTCCATCTTAGCCAGGAACCATTTTGACCCTAATAAGAAGGCGACAGCCAAAATCATCAGGATAATGATCTCAGTATGTAGCGATAAGAAGGGTTCAAAACTCCCCGCAGGAAACACCAATTGACGCATAGCATCCATCCCCAAACTAAGTGGAATAATGGAACCACCTGCCGCTACCCAGAAGCTCAGACTTTTCAAGGGAAAATAAAAGCCGGAAATCAAATAGATAGGTTCTTGAGCCAAATTGGATATATGCCAAGCCTCCCTACTTAACAACAAAAAGATCGAAGAGGTCATCATTCCAAGGCCATACAATCCAACAATGGTTAACAGAAATACCAAAATCAATTCCCAATAGCTGACAATTTCATATGATACCCCGAACAACCAACTACCCACCAATGTAATCACGATAGCACGCTGCATGGTAGCAAATAAGCCACCCATCGCCATCCCTAGCAAAACAGCCATCATCGAATTAGGAGCCATGATATATAGCGCCAAATTTCCCGTTTCCTTTTCCCAGTACATCTGGCTGCTCATACTCCACAAAATATTAAGCCAGAACGCTGTCATTGCCCCACCCATAACCGCAAAACCCACATAAACTTCTGGAGCTTGAATTGCCCGGTATACAAACACATACGCCGAGACACTTAATACCGGCAAGAAAATTTCGAAAAACATCCAGGTGCGCTCTCTCATCAAGCCAATCACGCGAGGATATGCTCTCCCAACCACAGTTTGGAAAAACAAACGCCAACCTGTATTTTTGGGAACAGCCTCGGTTAAAACTTCGTGCATGCTCACTCTTCAACCTCCTGCAGCCGCTTACCTGTCAAGCTCACAAACACATCCTCTAAAGTTGGCTCTCTTTTCTCCAGATTCAGAATATGGATGTCATGTGCGGTCATCTGGTTTACAACCGCGCCTAACACATCCTCTTCCTTCAGAATGAACTCTAAGGCAGTCCCACCTTCAATCTCTTCCACAATTAATTTACTTACGCCGCTAATTTCGGAAAACACTTCTTTAGGCGTACCGTTCAATGGGCTGATTTCAATCCTAAAAATGGCTTCTTTTTGCAGTTCTCGCTTCAAGCGAGAAGGCTTATCACAAGCCAGCACTTTCCCTTGATTGATGATTGCCACGCGATCACATAACTCATCCGCTTCTACCATATAATGCGTAGTCAGCAGCAAAGTTTTATCTTGATTATCATCTACCCAGGTACGCACAAATTTTCGCACATCTCTTGATGCCCCTACATCTAACCCAAGAGTGGGTTCATCAAGAAACAATACCTGCGGATCGGTTAAAAACCCACGCACAATATTCATCTTCTGGCGTAAGCCCGTCGACAAATCTGAACTTTTAGTATTAATTCGATCGACCAGCCCAATCACTTCCAATAAATCTTTGATCCGGCGATTTGCGACTTTAGACGGAATGCCATAAAACTGCGCAAACATCCAAAGATTTTCGCGCACAGTCAGCAAACCATATCCCGAGGACTCCCCTCCAGAAACCATGTTAATCTTGGGACGAACCAACTCCGGTTCGATACCAACATTATGACCGGCAACGAAAGCCTCACCAGAGGTGGCCGAGAGTAATGTAGTTAGGATTTTAATTAAAGTAGTTTTCCCAGCCCCGTTTGGTCCAAGCAACCCAAAAAGCTCTCCGGGCTGAACTTCAAGATTGATCTTATCTAACGCGATCAATTCTTTGGCCTCTTCCTTCTTGCTTCCCCGAATTTTGTAAATACGGCCTAAATCATTTGTATGTATTACTGGTTTCATGCTTTTTACCTCAACAATAGAATAAGATTCCTCAAGGGATATGACTGTAATCGTCGAACAGTCGAATCGTAAAAATTACAAGTATTAAATTAGATCAATTGCTGGTGAGCCAACGAGGGTCAATTATCCCACAAACTTTCCTTCCTGGGTAATTCTTTATCACAATTTTAGAAACACAACAAAACATATGTTCTACTTAAATTATACCTCCTTCTTCTCAATTTTGGGTACAAATTTACGAACAAATGTTTTAGCAATGGTATAATCCCTCCATGCCTTCAATCGTTGCTTTAGACCTTGAAACTACCGGGTTAGACCCTGAAAAAGACACCATCATAGAAATTGGTGCGATCCGTTTTAATAGTCGCAGAATAGAGGAAGAATTTAGCACACTGATCAATCCTCGCCGCCCAATCTCCGAATTTATTACTCGCCTTACCGGAATCAACAACCAAATGGTTCAAAATTCTCCTACGCTCGAAGAAATTATTCCAGAGTTAGAAGATTTTGTTGCCGATCTCCCTATTCTGGGACACAATGTCAAATTTGACTTAGGTTTCTTGCGGCAAGAGGGACTCTTCCGGTATAACGAAGGACTAGATACCTATGATATGGCTTCCGTTTTACTTCCCAGTGCTGGGCGGTACAATCTCAGCGCCTTAGGCCAACATTTAGGCATCCCATTTCCTGCCACCCATCGCGCCTTAGATGACGCAAAAGTCACCCAAGGAATTTTCCTGCGCATGGTCGATATCGCTAATGAGCTTCCTTTAGACCTGCTGGCAGAAATTGTGCGGATGAGTGATAAAGTAAACTGGGGGGCAGACTATTTATTTAGAAATGCACTTAAAAATCGCGGGAGAGAACTCTCCTCAGCAGTCCCACCTAAACGTGGGCCTATCTTCACTACCCCAGCTCCACCGCCAATTACTCCCAGAGAACCAGCGGAGATACTCAATCCTTTAGATGTCGAAGAGGTCGCCGCCATTCTGGATCGTGGGGGTTTATTTTCTAAATATTTCCCAAATTTTGAATTTCGCCAGGAACAGGTTACTTTGTGCCGGGCAATTGCCTCTGCTTTATCTGATGGATATCACACCCTCGCAGAAGCAGGAACTGGGGTTGGGAAAAGCCTTGCGTACTTGGTCCCTGCTGCGATGTGGGCACTAGAAAATAATACCAGAGTAATTGTCTCCACCAACACCATCAACTTGCAAGATCAATTAATCAACAAAGATATCCCCGATATTAAAAACGCGTTGGATATTCCTTTAAAAGCTGCTGTACTCAAAGGACGCAATAACTATCTATGCCCTCGCAGATTAGAAGCATTTCGTCGTCGCGGACCAGAAAATGCCGATGAGGCTCGCATGATAGCGAAAATGCTCATTTGGTTGAGTGAAACCAAAACAGGCGATTTGAGCGAAATTAATATCATTGGCCCGACAGAAAGGGCAATTTGGGGTCGCATTTCCTCCAACGACGAAGGTTGTTCCACCGAAATGTGTGTCCGGCGCATGGGGGGAATTTGCCCATTCCACCGAGCGAAACAGGCTGCCCATGAAGCACACATATTGATTGTCAACCACGCTTTGCTATTGGCGGACATTGCAACTGGCAACCGCGTTTTACCTGAATATGATTATCTAATCATTGATGAAGGCCATCACCTGGAAGCTGCTACAACTTCTGCATTAAGCTTCCGAGTTACCCAGCCAGATATGGACCGCACCTTAAGAGAACTAGGCGGCACCTCGGCTGGCGCTTTAGGGCGTATGCTTGTAATAGCGCAAGAAGTACTCAACGCAGATCAAATGAGCGCTTTACAAGAAATCGCCACCCATGCCACGGATAAGGCATTCCAATTCCAGAACTATACCAAACACTTTTTCATTGCTGTCAACAACTTTTTAGAAGAAATGAGAGAAGGCCAACATCCTTCTGCGTATGCCCAACAAGAACGCATTATCCCGGCTACACGCACCCAACCTGCTTGGTCAAATGTAGAATACGCCTGGGAAGATGCACTAAAAGCACTACATCCATTAAATGTATCCATTGAGCAAATAAGCCAGGCACTTTCAGAAATGTCGGAGGCCGGATTAGAAGAAATTGAAGACCTTATCAGCAGCATTAACAATATTTACCGCCAGCTTTTAGAATACGAAAACAACATCAACGCTCTGGTATTTGAGCCAGAAGAAGATCAAATCTACTGGGCAGAAACATCCCCAAATCGGCAGTACGTCACCCTCGAGGCTGCGCCGCTGCACATCGGACACCTCATGGAAAAGTATCTGTGGCACGAAAAAACCTCAGTTACAGTAACTTCTGCCACACTCACAACCAATGGAGAATTTGATTATATTCGCGACCGGCTAAGTGCGGTGGATGCAGATTTCTTGGCCTTGGGTTCACCCTATGATTTTCAATCTTCAACCATGTTGTATATCCCCAACGACATCCCAGAACCTTCAGACCGAAACGGTCACCAAAGAGCAGTTGAACGCGGTTTAATCAATCTATGTAAAGCGACCGGAGGGCGTACCCTGGCGTTATTTACCAGCTACACTCAACTGCAAAAAACCTCCGCGGCGATTTCGCCTGCGCTAGCAGAGCAAGGGATCACCGTATTTGAACAAGGCCAAGGTGCATCACCACATGCACTGCTGGAAAACTTCAAAACAACTGACCAGGCTGTGCTGCTTGGCACGCGTGCGTTTTGGGAAGGTGTTGATGTCCCCGGTGAAGCTTTATCTGTGTTAGCAATCATCAAACTGCCCTTTGCAGTACCTTCCGATCCAATTGTTGCCGCCCGTTCGGAGACTTTTGAACAACCTTTTTACCAATACACTATCCCAGAAGCAATCTTAACTTTTAGGCAAGGATTTGGCCGATTAATTCGCAGCCACGAAGATCATGGGATTGTAGCAATATTTGATAAACGGGTCTTGACCAAACAATATGGGCGTATGTTCATAGATTCTCTTCCCCCCTGCACAGTAGAAGTGGGTAGTTTGTCCAACCTACCGCGTACTGCTGCAACCTGGTTAGGGATATAATGAATTTACAATCTTTTATATAAACATTTTTCTCCTAATAATCTTTTAATTTGCTGTACTCAAGGGATATGACTAAAAAAGGTCAAATTCATATTCTCGTAATCGAAGACAATCTCGATGATGCCCATTTATTAGAGTTTGCATTTAAAAAACAAAAATTCAATACAAATTTACACTTTGTGTCCAATGGAAATCGTGCGGTAGATTTTTTAAATCATCGAGGTGAATTTCAAAATACCCCTACCCCAAGTTTAATTATCCTAGATCTAAATCTACCTCAGATGGATGGAATTGAAATTCTAGATGAAGTAAAAAAGAACTCAAGAATAGAAACTATTCCCATCATTGTTTTCACCTCTTCTGAAGCTAATAAAGATATTCTCGCCAGCTACAACTTTCACGCAAACGCTTTCATCACAAAGCCCACGCAGTTAAATGAATTGGTGTTTGTAGTTAAAGTCTTATGTGACTTTTGGTTTTCTGTGGTCAATCTTCCGCCAAGTACCGATCCTTAATCTATTCCGCGTAAAAATCCCCCTGATATATCGCTCTAGAAAAACCCTCTTTCCTATAAAGACTGCAATCTTGGGTTCACAATTCGATCTAGCGAATACCCTAACATTGCAAATGCTAACCCGGTTAACATCAATAGCACCGCCGGCTCAAGGATCCAATAATATTGCCCGTTATAGAGGGCTGCATTGATCCACGCATCATTAATGATCTTTCCCCAAGTTGGCAGAACAGGATCGCCTAAACCAAGGACTGCAAGGGTGGCCTCTAAGAATACAAAATTTGGCACCCCTAAGACTAAGGCAGGTATAAGCAGGGGAACGATCCGAGGTACCAAATACCGGAAAATAATCCGCCAGTCGCTCGCGCCATAGGCTTTGGCAGCCTCAATGTATGAAGATTCTCTAACCTGTAGAAATATCGAGCGATATGTTTTGATGGCTGCCCCAAAGATATTTAGGACTATCGTTGCTCCTAAAATTACCCAAATGCTTCTGGAATAGAATGTACCGATCATAATCAAGATTGACAAGAAAGGTAACGTCATATTTACTTCGGTAACTCGTTGTATCAAATTATCTACAATCCCACCAAACCACCCGCCGACTGCAGCAATCAACATTGTCAGCACAGAAATTCCCCCAGACGCAATCAGCCCAAATAACAAGGCTATCGGCGCACCCCACATAAGGGGCAAAGTCAAATCTCTTCGCAGATGGTCCGTGCCTGCCCAACCAAAGACCTCACCAAAAGAGACAAACTCAACATCTACATCTCCATCATCAAAAAGAAGTGTATTCACCTTGAGCAGATAGGTGCCTTTCAATATCTCTGGATGCTCAAGATCACTAGAGTTTGGATCTGCAAACAACCCAACTTCTGGTGGCAGATCATCTAACCGCTTTGTTAGAGCCTTCTCCTGCGAAATTCTATAAGTCTCCTTTTCCTTTAGCGCAATATCACCCACCCGGATTGTCCGCCCGTCAGGCGTTTCCCATGTCACAGAGGCAAAGGGTTCATTTTCCTCAAATTGAGAAGTAAAAAACAATGAAAGCTCCTGAGGAAAATCATCATACTGGTAATCAAAGGAAAAGATCATTTGTACTTCTGTTTTTCCCGAAGAGGTAGTTTCATAAACCTTTTCAACATCACCATTCAAGGAAGACAATACAATGTTTTCCGCTTTCTTCTCTTTAGAAAACCAATTCACCCAAACCGGTTCAGCAGTGCGAGGATATTGATACCAAATCTCCTCACCGCCCCGCCATTGACGAACTGCCTCTGCATATGGAATCTTTATGATCGTATATATAGAGAAAACAATTAAACCTGCAATCATCACGAGACCAACAATTGCAGATGGATATTTTCTAATTTCTTTGAATATTCTATTCATCTCATCCTCATTGTCCAATTTTCACTCTGGGATCGACCAGAGCATACACAAAATCTAACAAGAATACTGTTACAGCCAGCAAATAGGCAAAAATGATCGTATTTCCAACAATTACCGGGGTATCAAATTGACCAATAGCGGTAAAAAACGTTCTTCCAAGTCCCGGCCAATGAAAAACCGTTTCTGTAATAATTGCCCCTGTCCACAACCCAATCAACAACAAGCTGAAATTTGTGATGATATTAGGCAAAGTAGGGCGCAAGATATATCTCCGTTCAATTTCGCGGTCGCTCAGCCCTTTTGCCTTTGCCATCTCAACATAATCTTCGGTTGAATAGATTAAGAAGAATGTGCGCCAGTTATAAATGCTAATAAACAATTGGCTGATGATCAGCCCGGAAGCAGGTAATACCATGTGTTCTAAAACACTGAGTGCATACCCTAATTTAGTTTGGGGAGGAGGAGAAGATACAAAGCCATCAAACGGTAGAACCTTTAAAATAGCTGCAAATATAAGAATCAAAAATAGACCATAAAACCAGGATGGAGCTGAGGACGTAGGCGAAAAAGCAATAACTAATTTATCCCAAATACTCCCATATCTGCGAGATAATGCCAAAGAGAAATACAAGCTCCCAAAGAACAGCACAAAATTAGAGGTGCCCATAAGTAATAAAGTGGGTGGCAATCGTTCCAGGATGATATTTCTCACCTCTTTAGAGCCTTTGTCACTTGTCATTCGAACAGAACGCCCCAAGTCTAAAATCAATGCGTTTTTCAGGTAATTCATCGCCCGAAAAACAAATGGATCATTTAATCCCTGATGTTCTTCTTCCAATGCAATAAGCGAGGCGAGATATTCCTGCCGTTCAGAAGCTGGCATTGCTTGATAAGCAGGATCATTTTGCATTTGTAAGGCCAGGTTTTCTCTGATTTCACCACGTATGATGCTGTCTACATATCCTCCCATATTGGCAATCATGATAGTAAGGAAAACACCAACAACCACGGTAAATATCAGCATTAATATCCTCAGGGATATATATTTAGTCATTCTTGAAAATGAACTACCAATCTTAGCGAATTTAGTTTTACGTTCTCCTTTTTCTATAACCTGTGATTCAACACCCATCACATCCTCCTTTTATCACCTGAAAATTGGGGCAAGACCGAAGCCTTGCCCCAACATCTTTCATTTTGCAAAAGACTAAAAAATTAATTAGCTTTTACATGTCCTGAACCTTTATTCAGTGACGAACTCAAATACACCAAAGGAAGGAATACTCACCGGCAGAACAGTTACTGCTACTTCCAGCTTGTTTGCACCAGAAGCAAGTTGTGCAGTTGTATCTGCACTCAACGTAATCTGGTAATATCCTTCCTCCACCAGGTCAGCTTGACCTACTTCAACGATGTCTCCATCCGCATTGAACAGCAAGTATTTCACTTCAATGATCTCTTCAGAGGGATAATCCTCACCCTCGAAAGTGACGAAAACGTCGAAGGCAGATTCTTCACCGATCACTGCGCGTCCTGCGCCATCTACAGTCACATCAGCCAGTTTCGGTTTTGAGAACAAAGACCATTTATCAGCAGGGTCAGGATAGTTCGGATTATGAGTTAGCGTGAGGGTCTTTTCTACAGCAAACACCTCATCCAGGATATAAGGCCCTGTACCAACCCAGAAGTGCCCATGTTCTGCGTAAAAGTCCTTCAAGTTTTGGTATCGCACTGCTGCATCATCAGCTGTGATGAAAGCACCTAAAGTGGGCTCGTAAGGAATGTAGCTCTCTGCAATTGCTTCATCCAATTTTGCCTCTAAGATATCAAGGCTCGGTCCAGCAACAAAGTTCATCCATTCCACTTCAAGCGAGTCCGCTTTATCAGCTGAGTAAGCCAATTCCCCGGCGGCTTCTGCTTTGTTAGAAACAGCAATCATGTGCCACCCTGCTTGTCCGTAGCCATATTCAGGCCAGAACTGCGTGCGGAAAGGCACTGCAATTGCTTCTGCATCCATGTACCAGGTATCCGAGTAAAACTCCATTACCAACGGATCTTCTGAGACCAAGCGGAAACCTTTGAACGTGGACAAGAAGGATTCCAAAACAGGAGCCTGAGAAGGATCATAGACTGCGCTGCCTTCAGAGCCAGGTTCCCAAGTCATGATCAAAGCCATCAAGAAATCGGCTACACTCATCGGACTACCATCATGCCAGGTGATATCCCAAAGTTCTGCCGGATAGTAGTACACAGTCTTTGTCTTGGTAGAAGTGTAATCATTCGCAGCAAGATCTAATACATAGCTGCTATCAGCAGAGATAACAAATTCAACAAGATAATCAGCAAGCGCTGCAGATTGTTCTTCTGCAGATTCAAGCGCTAAAATGCTATCGATCTTAATCTGCATATTTGAACGGGTCTCAGGCTCTTCTGTCACTTCTTCACCATCTTCCCCTTCTTCTTCAACTACTTCTGGAACAGCAATTGCTGCATCTAATAAAGCAGTTGCATCTGCATCATTCCCACTAATCTCAGTGTAATATCCAGACAGGCTATTCACCAAATCCACAATCGCATTTGGTGTCAAAGCCGTAAAATCTGCCTCCCCAACGAGTGCGGCAGCTTGATCCTCTACTTGCACAGCAATTTCACTTGCTGCTTTCCAATCAGCTACAGTTAAGAAAGTCTGGCTGGCAACATCCCATGTAACCATTACATCATCCGGTATTTCTATTTCTTCAGAGAAGGATAGATCAACCCAGTCGTAGGTCTTCGAGACAGGCAAACCTTCTTCAACGATTACCTCTGCATGGTCGAGACGTTGTGGAAGTTGTACACCGGTGAATGGGTTGGGGATGCCATCCCAGTCACTTGTTGCATTTTGCCATTGGGAGTCAAAAGTCCAGTTAGACCCTGCAATTGGGTTTGCCGGATCTACCAGAATATCTGCATTCCCCCACCGCACCAAACCACCCACTTCATCCTTCAGGCGAAGAGTAAACGGTGCCAGGGTATTGACATCAACACCAGCAGCCAAGTCATACGAAACTGCGACATCAGGTCGCCACGTACTGAAACCTTTACCATCGATCAACCAGATACGATACGAGTAATCAAAGATCAACTCGATAGCTCTCGTAAACAACTCCCGCCGTTCATCAAGCGAGCTGTAAGTATTATTGGCCAATGCTTCAGTCACTTCTAAATCAGCATCCGAAACATTATACGCCTGCCACAACGGCGAAAACGCATATGCACTTTGCTGAGTATAGTAGAACTGGAAGTCATCACCCTGGTCACGATCAATCGAGGCAACACTCCATGCCCCCGTATAAAGATGCCACAGGCCATCATTGGGATCGCCTAACACCCACAATGGGGAAGCTTCTGAGGAAGTCTTGTATTGACGATCAACCATGAAACCAACTTCTTCTAACTGATTGGCAACATAATCACCAATCGGGCGGCGAGTACCATCACCATCCGTACGAATTAAGAAGATCAACACGACAGGTTCATCAGCATAGTTCCACACACCATCGACCAGAGATGCCCCCATAGCTTCCATTTCTTCAGTGATGACAGCCTGAGCTTGTTCAAGGTTATAGGTGTATTTTGCCTCTAATGGGCGAATGACATCCACATATTTAGCGTAATCCGGGAAACCAGAAGTGATTGGGAACCATTTAGGAAGGGAAGCCCCACCATAAATTTCTTGATTGATGTAATCACGATCAACCAACCAATTCATCGCTTCACGGATTTTTGTGGACGAGAAGGGGTTTAATTTCCCCGTACCATCAAAGATTGGGCCGACCGGATTGAATGTTAGCTCGTAAAACAAGCCGAACTGATCTGAACGATCCAATCCCGCTTCTGCAATCGCTTCCAGGTCTTGAGGAGTTGATAAAGAACCTGAATAAATATCAATTGCACCGGCTTCAATCTGGGTAACAGCAGAATCTGAGCTTACTACAGACATCGATATTGTATCTAACCAACCACCTTTTCGATCCCCTGTAGAGGCTACTTCTTCACCGCCTTCCGGCTCCGGCTCATCCGTGCTGGTGTTTGCCGTCTCACCAGTGTTTGTATCTTGCAGTTCCGAACTGCTGTCGTCGACAACATCAGTACCATTTCCACCGCAAGCAACCAAGAGCACACTGGCTATTGTTAGCAAACTTAAAATTAACAATAGTTTTTTTCGAAACATTCTTCTATCTCCTTTTTAACAAAATGGATTGGATTTGAAAGCTTGGATTAATAGAGTTTTGATTACCAACCTCCTTTCTCGGACCTTTTATATAAGGTGCCAGATAGAGGTCCCGGATCACTCAACCACATCTGTTTGAAATCAACTGCCCGCTGAAACAGTCAATTCCCATCATGTGGAAACTTACTTTCTGGAGGAGCAAGAACACATGTCCGGGACTTCTATCTGGCACTTATTCATAAGACTCTCTATTACTCAAGCGGATAAGAGAAATTCCAATTTCAGTTCACATAAATACTGTAAAAGGATTTCATCAATTTCACATGAGCCACAAAAAGCATTTCTATTCCCCAATTTGTACGATCAAACATTCTCCACCCAAGTCGATGGGAATAAATCCTAAGGTCAATATTGAAAATGAAGGAAATTAGCCTTTAGGAGTACTACCAAGAAATAATTTCTCCCCAATAAAAAAGATTAATAGATTTTTGAGAATATGAGTACTAGATTAAGACTTGATTAACTTTCTTTAATAAAGCATTGACAAAATTAATTGTTCGATGGAATAATCTGATACAACAACCAACTAATTCCTGTATTTTTAACCCGTTTACCCACTAAAAAATTAATCTAGAGACTTAGTTAAAGGGAACACCCCTTCATATCAATCTAGCAATACTAACAACTGCAAATTGTCAGTTCAGCAAGCCTAGGAAAAGAAGGATGAAATGAGTAAGCCCTACAAGATTCTTATCGCAGACGAACACGAAGTCATTCGCCGAGGAATTAATTCAATCCTGAAATCTATGGTTGAATTTGAAGTTATCGGTGAAGTAGACGACAGCTTCATGACCCTAGACTTAGTCAAACGCTACCAGCCCGACCTTATTTTGATGGATTTGCAATTGTCAGATATCGACGGAGTCGCTATCATCCCTCATATCCGCAATGCTTCTCCCAAAACAAAAATCGTGGTTTTTACCTCATATCAAGATGATGATCATATTCTCGGCGCTTTAGAAGCCGGAGCAACCTCCTATTTATTGAAAGATGTACACTCCGATCAATTAATAGAAGCACTATTACATGCTGTCCATGGTGAAGCAGTCTTGCATCCCCGTATCGCCACGCGTGTTTTGAATATTCTCATAGAACCCGATTCATCACGCCGGAAAGCACCAGCAGAACTTACTAAACGCGAACTCCAAGTCCTTAAATTAATTGCCAATGGCATGAACAATCAAGAAATTGCAGATCAATTGGTCATCAGCATTAGTACCGCAAAAGCACATGTCAGCAACATTCTCAGCAAACTACATCTATCCGATCGAACCCAGGCGGCTGCTTATGCCTGGCAAACTGGAATTATGCAGCGAGAACGCTAAAATGCCGCTGTAAAAAAATAAGCTACGGGGATATTAGCTTTTTTACTATCTACCCAAAAGGTTCAATATTTAAAATCCGGGAACAAAAACGATTACAATACGTCTATATACTGACAATACACCTGGAAAAAATGAGGAGTATATATTGAATACACAGAAACATGTCGCAATTAAGTGGTTTTTTCCACTATTTTTGCTAATTCTTATTTTCTCTCTATCCACTATTGTGCAAGGCCAAAGTGGCGAATCTTCTATCGACTTTCAAGTAGAACCTGCATTTGAAGGTAATTTTAAATACGGGGAGTGGCTTCCTCTATGGGTAACCATTGAAAATCAAGGTGCAGCGGTAGAAGGAACTGTACAGGCAACAATGAACACATCCGGTGGCGCTGTTTCATTTGCATCCCAGACATCTCTACCCACAGGCTCCAGAAAACAATTCCCCCTATATATTCTTCCCAATAATTACTCAAGAGAAATTGTAGTGCAATTACTCTCTTCCGAAGAAGAAGTATTGGCAGAATCAACGATCACCGTTGCTCCCAATCAAAATAACTATTTCTTGGTAGGCATAATCGCACCTGAAAGAGGCCCGATTTCTTTACTCACTACGCTACAGAATGAAAACAGTTCTCGTAAAGTAATCATGTTTGGATTAGATATTGAAGAAATTCCCGAATTCTCGGTCGCTCTAGATTCATTAGACGTTCTTGTTTTGAATGATACAGATACCAGTCAATTATCGCCTCAACAGAATACTGCCATCCAGGAATGGGTACAGAACGGCGGTCAACTTATTATTGGGGGCGGTCCAGGTGCAGAAAAGACCATCTCCGGGCTTTCTTCAACCCTGGCGCCCTTATCAATCAATAATGTAATGGAAATCGATTCTTTGGAATCCTTGGAGTCATACACCGAGAGTACACCCATTCGAGTTTTAGGACCTTTCCTGGTCAATGATGCCTCGTATCAAGAGGGTAGCAGTGTTCTACAACAAGAGGAAACTACCCTTATTCAAAAATGGCCCCTTGGCAATGGTCAAATATTCTTCGTTTCTCTAGACCTGGCAGGATCACCATTTGACGCGTGGGCTGGTACTGTAAGCTTTTGGGAAAATATCTTTTCATCCTCCCCAATGTATCCCATGTGGTATCCGGCTGATATGTCTCTCCGTCAATTACGGATGAACAATATGTATTATCCGCTAACTAATCAACCTTCTTTGGACTTGCCTTCAATTCGAGGGATTGGCATTCTGCTGCTCATCTACATCATCCTCGTCGGGCCTGTCAACTATTTGATATTACGCGGAGTAAAGAAACTCCATTTAGCCTGGGTCACTATTCCTATACTGACGGTTTTATTTACGGGCGGCGCATTTGGCACTGCTTTTCTAATGCGCGGGAATGATATTTTGGTCAACAGCATTTCTCTGATTGATCTCTACCCAGACGGTTCTGCTTCACTGGATAGCTATGTGGGTGTTTTCTCTCCTTCCCAAGAAACATATACGTTGGAAATTGAGGGAAGCCCATTCCTCAGCCTATCAAACGGGAATTACTATGATCCTTGGTTGTCATCTTCTGCTGCACCCACATCTGCCCAGACGCGTATGATCCAAGGGCATCCTTCTAAAGTAACCGGACTAAGTGTTGACCAATGGTCAATGCAATCTTTTGGTATAGAATCAATAACTACCCAACTTGGCAAGATCGAAAGCAACCTGATACTTGACCAAAATAAATTAACTGGCACAATAATAAACAACTTATCTACCTCGGTGAACGATGTTGTTCTTGTTGTAGGCAGCAGTGTGAATGCCATTGGAGACATTGAACCAGGAGAGACCGTTGATATTGATATCGACATTCAACAATCCAATGAAATTGAGGTGGGGTCTTCTGTCACATATGCAATCTTAGATGAGCTTCAATTGACAGACTATTCCTCAAGAGAATTTGAACTAAAACGCTCAATCCTAGATGCAGCCTACCAGCCATTTGGCTATTGGATAGGCCCTGGGTTTGGTATTCAATCATCAGATATTAAGGATCAAATAATCACAGCCAGCACTTTCCTAATCGGCTGGATCGATCAAGCACCTCCAGAAATCACTATAGGAAGCAAATCAACCACACAAAACTCAATGGGCATGATTTCATACATTCTGCCTATAAACCTTGCAGATGGAAAGTACAGTTTGCCGCCCTCAATGATTGCTGGCGCTCTAGCCGAACAACCTCATGACGGGGGCACATGCGGAGGTATGAGCACAAATATCTACCTGGGTTCTGGAGATGCAATCTTCGATTTTTCTATCCCTGCTGCCCTTTTGAATACATCAATAGAAAATATCTTAGTCAGTACAAATAGCGATCCATGGGACACCCAATCATCCGATCACAACATATCAATTTACAATTGGGATGAAGACACATGGCTCGCCCTTTCAAAAGACAGCTCAAATCAATATACAATCGCTAATTCTGAGGGTCTAATCGACAGCAATGGAACAATCCGTGTCAAACTATCCCTAGAGAATTCAAACATGGGTGGATGTATTAATCTGACCCTCAGTTTAGATGGAACAAAATAACAGAACTCTTTCTGAAACACTTAAATGTTCCATGACTGTAAGGAGAATTTCTTGAACGCAATTGAAACCAAAAATCTCAGCCGTTATTTTGGAAAAACTGCTGCGGTTGCAAATCTAAACTTAGAAATTCCTGCTGGCTCCTTGTTCGGGCTAATTGGGCCGAATGGTGCAGGAAAAACAACCACCATAAGAATGTTAGCAGGTTTATTAGAACCAACATCTGGAGAAATTCTGATCAATGACAGCCCAGTAAATCACGATTGGCGTGATTTAAGCCGCAAAATTGGGTATATGCCCGACTTTTTTGGGGTCTATGAAGATATGTTGGTGTGGGAATACCTCGATTTCTTTGCGCGTTGTTACCAGGTATCAAGTCAACAACGCTCTCGAATAGTGGATGAACTCCTTGAATTGGTAGACCTCTCGGAAAAGAAATATGCACAGGTAGAGACCTTATCGAGGGGTATGCGTCAAAGACTCTGTTTAGCACATACACTCGTGCATGATCCAGAGATTCTCTTATTGGATGAACCTGCATCTGGTCTTGATCCTCGCGCCCGAGTAGAGATGCGCGAATTACTGCGCGAGCTAGGCGCAATGGGAAAGACTGTGATTCTCAGTTCACATATTCTTCACGAATTAGCCGAATTATGTGACTATGTCGGGATTATTGAAAAAGGTACCCTTGTAGTTGGTGGAACCCTGAAAAATATCAAACAACAAGCTCTACAGCATCGCACACTAAAACTTAATGTAATCTCAGATCAAGATCATGCACAGACAATTTTAAGACAGCACCCTGGTGTCGGAGAGATATTCCCTGTAAATGATCACCTGGAAGTAGATTTTACAGGAGATGAAGAAGCAGCAGCCGATTTACTCAATTCTCTTATTCACAGCAAAGTCAGAGTTACTGCTTTTAGCGAACTCACCAGCGATCTTGAAGAAGTATTTCTCAAACTCACCAAAGGGGAGGTTGCATAATGTTCAAGAAATCTTTTCTCGATATAAATCCCATTATCATCAAAGACCTCCGGTCTCGTATGCGTGGTTTACGCCCTTTCCTTACCTTAACTGGCATGCTCCTCTTTTTGGCTGCCATTACTTATGGTGTCTATCAGATCAGTGTGACCACGTTTAGTTACTACTCAGGAACGCCATTAAGCCCTCAAATTGGACAATTGCTGTTCACCATGTTAGCTTTCCTTCTGCTTGCCTTTGTTTGTATCATCACACCAGCAGTAACTGCGGGTGCTATTAGCAGCGAAAAAGAAAATCTTACGATGGAAATGCTGCTTACCACCCCCCTACATCCTGCCCAAATACTATGGGGGAAGTTAGTCTCAGCAATGAGCTATGTGTTCTTGCTCATCTTTGCAGCGATACCAATTGCCAGCCTGATCTTCTTGTTTGGTGGAGTTTCTCTGCGTGATATGTTTAAAACTTTAGCTGTCCTGATTGTTATCTCAATAACCTTGGGCATTTTTGGACTCTTCATTTCTACCTTACTGAAACGCGCATCTCGTTCGACGGTGGTTATCTACATTGCCATCGTTCTACTTATAGTCGGTTCTCTTGGCACGTACGGGGTTGTTGGTATCATTAATAATGCCGAGCCACCCCGTTGGCTATTAGTGCTAAACCCGGTCAGTGCATTAGCTTCTGCAATGTCCAATGTAGGCGGGAATTACAACAGCCTATCAGGAATAATTCCTTTATTAGGTGCTGATGTTTCTAGACTGAGTGGAGACATCATTACACAAAATTACATTCCCCGCCCCCTCTATCATTACTCTATTCCCATATTCCTGATTATTTCTGTTGTGTTTTACTTCCTTGCTTCACGCTTGATTCGTACCACCCGAAGATGGAAAATCACACCAAAAGAAGGTTTGATTTATCTCAGTCTCATTGCTGGGGTTGTTTTACTCACCCTTGGCACTTTTTATCTCACCATCAATAATTATGAACATGCAGTCACCACGGATAAGCCATTAGATTTACTTGTAAACCGCAGGGTCTTTAGCTCATCGTCTATTATCCAACCTGTGATAGCAGAACCACCTATAAGAGTAGTTGAGATTCAAGCAGAAAATGTAGTAAGTGAAAGCAGGACGGATATTGAAATGGAAACCTGGGAAAATTCTCTTGCCATCGAAGACCAAACCGCCATTTTCACATTGATTATCACAAGTGGAATTGAGGCTTACAACAAAGAGAATGCAAAGCCCCTCGCTGAAATATATCTGGTCCAAAGTTTTTGGGAGACAAGCCAAGATGGCTCTGATCATTTCTACGTCTTATCAGAAGACCTAAAAACCGCCATTGCCGAGCAAATATCTAACGAAACAAAAATTATTTGGTTGAATATTTTGGAAGATTTTGACCTCTCAATTGCTTTGCTTCCCAATATCATCTTCACGTTTACTCCCCCACAGGTATCAGAGAACGGGCAGGTAAATTTATCCATGGACGCTTATCTGAACGGCGAACATTTTATGTACACCTCAGCTGAATTTATCAATACAGATGGCACTTGGATAATGAGTAATTTGTCACAAACAAACCAATGAAAAATATACAAACCGATTTTTTACTATCACCTCTAAAAGCCTACAAGTGGCGAATCCGCCTACATGATGGTTTGTATTTAGCGCAAAAAACGTTCTGGCTATGCGCATCAATCGTTGCCGGGTTACAACTTATCGGTCGCATTTGGCCGATAGAACGCATAGATCTCTATTCGTGGATTATTTTCACAATCTGGATCACAGTAAATTTGTTTTACTCGCTCATCAAACCGTTGCCCTATCTGCGCGTTGCATGGCGTGTCGATCAAGAGCTTAATCTCAAAGATCGCCTGTCCACTGCGCTTTTGTTGAATCAACATTCAGAAAAAGAACACCAAGGTAATGAGCTGTATCAGCAAATGATCGGTTTGCAGCGAGTGGATGCACATCAAAAACTCAATTCATCTTCGCCAAAAGAGGCTTTCAAACCAGTATGGCTGCCCAGACATTTAATTGCCGGTCTGGCTTTAATGGTAGCAGCAGCAACTTTTGCTATTCTCCCAAATCCAATGGATGCAGTGATCAGGCAGCGAAATGAAGTGGCTCAAGCAGCACAGGAAGAAGCAGAAAATATTGAGGACCTTCTAGATCAGCTTTCCAACTCAGACGCATTATCCGAAGAAGAGAAAGAAGAACTGCTCCGACAATTGGAAGAATTAGCAGATGAATTGCGCCAAAATCAAGGAGACCCCGCCGAAGCGCTTGCAGACCTCTCCCAAATGGAACAAGAGCTGCTGGATCGCCTGGACGCACAGGCTGACATGAAACAAACCGCATTGGAGTCTATCTCAGCCCAGTTAAATGCGTTGGCAAAACAACAATCAACCAACGAATCCTTATCGGCAGATATTGAAGCCGCCCTAGAAGAATTAGCGCAGCAACTCAGTGAAATGAGTGAAGCTGAACAACAAGAGCTGGCGCAATCTTTACAACAAATGGCTGCCCTGGCTGCTCAGGCGGGTGATTCTGCCCTATCCTCTGCATTATCATCGCTTGGTCAAGCTGCTCAAGCCGGGAATTCGCAAGCTGCTCAAAGTGCTGCACAGCAAGCCGGAGAGGCATCTCAACAAACTGAAGCCTCACTTTCAGCACAGCAAGCATTAGAACAAGCACTTTCCCAACTACAAGAAAGTCAACAAAGTATAGCGCAAGCAGGACAAGGAAATCAAACCGCACAAGGCTCTGGGGACCAATCAAGTCAGGGGAACGGTAACGGTCAAGGTCAGGGACAAGGCCAAGGACAGGGTGCCGGTGGTGGCGGAGGATCAAATGCAGATTCCCTTCCTCCTAACACCAGTGTTGGGCAGGCTGCTGACCCGCAAGGCGAGGGAACATCTGGCAGTGTTGGGGAACTGACCGATCAAGTGTACGCGCCTTGGGAAAGCCAGCAAGGCGAAAATAATCCTTTGGTGATTTCCGGACAAGATTTAGACCAGGGTCAAACCCAGGTTAACGAACAAGATCAGGATTTGCCGGGAAACATCAATCCATCCACGGTGCCCTATCAAGATGTATTTGGCACCTATCTGGATACTGCTTACCAGACTATTGAACAAAGTTATATCCCCCTTGGGTTAAAAGATTACGTTTTAGAATACTTCACCCAGTTAGAACCTTAAAGAAAATAGCGAGGCACTCATGAGCGAACAAACCACAATCAGCGTAGAAGATTTTGTACGTCTGGCACACGAAATTGAAACTCAGATCGGAAAAGTGATCGTTGGGCAAGAAATCTTGATCCGCAACACCCTTATCACTTTAGTTGCAGGTGGGAATGCCCTGCTAGAGGGTGTTCCCGGTTTAGGGAAAACCATGTTAATCCGCACATTGGCCCAGGCAATTGATTGCGATTTTTCACGCATTCAATTTACTCCGGACTTAATGCCGGCCGATATTGTCGGTACGAATTTGATTGTCGAAGATGAACAAGGTCACCGTCAATTCAAGTTTGAACAAGGCCCCATCTTCGCCAACCTCGTTTTGGCGGACGAGATCAACCGCGCCACACCTAAGACACAATCCGCCATGCTCGAAGCAATGCAAGAACGAAGTGTCACGGTTTCAAAATCCACCTATATACTTCCCAAACCCTTCTTTGTACTTGCTACCCAGAATCCGCTAGAAATGGAAGGCACCTACCCCTTGCCCGAAGCCCAACTCGATCGCTTCCTGTTCAAAATTGATGTTCCTTTCCCCTCAGTAGACGACCTCTCTGAAATTGCCAATCGAACGACAACAGCTGATACACCTGAAGCAAGTGCTGCGGCTTCGGGTGCAGATATCCTTGCTATGCAGACGTTAGCGCGAGAGGTGCCCATTGCTGAACATATCACTCACTATACAGCTCGCCTTTTACGCGCCACGCACCCGTACGATGCTGAATCTCCGGGCATTATCAAACAGTATGTGCAGTATGGCGGCAGTCCACGTGGGATGCAGGCAATGATCCTTGCAGGAAAAATCACCTCCCTGCTCGATAACCGCTACAATGTTTCTCTTGATGATATTCGGACGGTCGCCAAACCAGCTTTGCGCCACCGCATTATGCTCAATTTTGAAGCTCAAGCGGAGGGCATCACCTCTGACGAGATCATTGATGCCTTGGTAGAAGCAATTCAGCCAGAGCCTCTATAACCTCATGAGCAGTAACCCAGCAGTGAACGTAAAACCGCTATTTGACGGGGATTTTCTTCGCCAATTAGAAAAATTGGCGATCTTATCGCGCCAGGTAGTAGCCGGGAAAATGCAAGGTGAACGCCGTAGCCCAAAACGTGGCCAATCGGTGGAATTTGCTGATTTTCGTCCATATAGTCTTGGGGATGACATCCGCCGAATTGACTGGAATGCATTTGCCCGTCTAGAACGCTATTTCATAAAACTGTTTATTGAGGAAGAGGACATCCAAATCCACTTGCTGATTGATTCCTCTACTTCAATGAATTGGGGCACACCTAATAAATTTCAATATGCAGTCAAGGCTGCTGCCGCACTTGGTTATATTGGCCTTGTAGGTTTAGATAAAGTCTCTGCAATCGCTTTGTCTCCCCAATCAAACGGGCATTACTTTTCTCCCCATCGCGGAAAGGCACAAACACATGCCTTTTTCTCCTTTTTACAGTCCCTCGCCCCCCAAGGAAAAGTAAATCTCAAACAGCAGGCTTTGGCCTACAGCGCTGCTCATAAACAGCCTGGCCCACTGCTCCTTTTTACAGACTTGATGGACGAAAACTGGAAAGAAGGATTACGCATCTTAGCAGCTCAACAATATGAAATCACACTTCTTCAAATCCTCGCTCCTGATGAAGTCAACCCAGAATTTTCTGGTGATCTCAAACTGCTTGACAGCGAGACTAATCAAGATGTTGAAGTAACCGCAGATTTTGACTTGGTTCAAAAATACAAACAGGAATTAAAATCCTGGCAAGATGAAGTCCAAACCTTCTGCAGCAAACGCAGCATACAATATATCTCTTTAGAAACGTCACTTCCTCTTCAAGAACTATTATTTGCCTGGCTGCGCCGCCAAAGCGTCTTGAGGTAATACACGCCATGAACTTTCTCACCCCTGCCGCTTTCTTCCTGAGTTTATTATTACCATTGATTGTTTTAATGTACCTGTTAAAACTGCGCCGCCAGGAACAACAAGTCTCCAGCACATTTTTATGGCAGCGTATGGTGCGCGATATAGAAGCCAATGCACCTTGGCAGCGATTAAAACGCAACTTGCTCATGATTCTCCAGTTACTCTTTTTAATTGCGCTGATTATTGCTGTTGCCCAGCCTTATTTTTGGACACAAGGCGTATCAGGGAATTCAGTTATTATTATCATTGATACATCAGCAAGCATGGGGGCTAAAGATATCCCGCCCTCTCGATTGGAAGCAGCCAAAGATCAAGCCCTCCGCATGGTAGAGGAATTTGGTGAAGACACCCGTGTAACCGTGATCACCGCAGGTTATCAAACCGAGGTATTAGTATCTTCCAGCCAGGATCGCCACCTTGTTCAACAAGCAATTAACCGCGTTTCTCTAAGTATGGGAGAAAGCGATCTAACAACTGCTCTTCAATTATCTTCTGCCATTGCATCGCGCCAACCTGATACAGAGATCATTTTATTATCCGATGGACAGATCACACTCCCAGAGCACATTACCCTCAATGGGAATTTCCATTACTACCCACTTGGCATTAACGATAACAACCAAGCCATCTCTATCTTAAATTACACTATGAATCCCAGTGGAGAAAACAACACCGTTTTTGCACAGGTCATTAATTACGCCGCAGAACCTGTAACCAGGCGCTTAGAAATATATATAGATGGCAATCTTTTTGATGCTGTCGAACTGTCTTTGGCTCCTGGAGCAAAAGAAAATTACCTTGGAGATAGCTATCCGCAAGAGACAGAAATAATTGAAGCTCGGCTAGCCGGAGAAGATTCTTTCGCATATGACGATCAGGCATGGACGCTAGGAAATCAAGCCACCGGGAGCAGCATCACACTTGTTACTGAAGGAAACCGCTTCTTGGAAACCGCTCTCAGGCTTCTACCTGGTGTCTCTACTGAAACAATCACACCGGTTGGATTTGAACAGGCTGAAAACCTTGTGACCGACATCATTATTTTTGATGGGTACATACCATCAAGCAACCTTCCTGCAATTCCTTCTCTTTTCATTGGCCCGCCTTCTAGCACAGAATTTTTTACTGTTATTGGCCAAATAAATCAACCTACGCCACGACCTTCTTTATCAGATGATCCTTTACTTGAAAATATATCACTCGCTGAACTCCATGTTTTACAAGCCACCCAAATCCCTCTCCCAGATTGGGCACACGCGAGTGTCTTAGGAGAAACAGAAGATACTTCCTCTCCACTAATTTTTTATGGAAACCCGCTTGGAGAAAAAGTTGCCGTCATTTCTTTTCGCCTTCAGAACTCAGACCTCCCACTCCAGGTTGCATTCCCACTGCTAATTTCCAACATGATCAATTGGCTTGCACCGCAAGGAATCTCAGGGCCATCCGCTCAATCTGGTTTTGCTACCCTGGAAATATCCTTACCACTGGGAGCACAAAATGTTGATATTACACAACCTGATGGCAGCAAGCTTACAAACCTCCAGCCAGACCAGGGGAAGCTCGTTCTCGAAGCTGCTCTTCCAGGCATTTATACCGTCAATTGGGGAGGAGATGAACAGCAGCTTGCAGTAGTGAACTTCATTTCTTCCCAAGAATCACAAATTTCTCCTCTCGACAACTTACCGCTTTTGGCACAATCCGATTCTGTGTCCGAATTGCAAGACGTTGATGCCCGCAAATTTATCTGGCGTCCATTTGCAATCGGTGCGCTTATCTTATTAATGATTGAATGGTTTGTCTATCACCGTGGGACTCTCTCACGTTTATGGCAGGCTGCTCGCAAACCACAAGGAGATACGCTGTGAATTTGTCATTTGTGTATCCTAATGCTCTTTGGTTCCTATTACTCATTCCCCTCACAATTGGTTTAGCATTGCTTGGACCACGCCGGCCTAACAAACGACGTTTTTGGGTCAGTCTCACAGCGCGAACTTTACTTCTAACTGCTTTGGTGTTAGCAATTGCAGGAATTCAACTCCGCTTGAAAACCGAATCCCTCACCACTGTATTCCTCTTAGATGCCAGTGATAGCGTCCCAATTGAGGAACAAGATCGGGGAGAAAACATCATACGCACTGCTGTCTCAGAAATGCCTTCTGGAGATCGAGCTGCTATCGTGGTTTTTGGCGAGGACGCCCTTGTTGAGAGGCTGGCGAGTGAAGATTCTGCCTTAAACGACCTTTCTTCAATTCCTGTCTCAACACGCACCGATATTGCTTCCGCCCTCCAATTAGCAATTGCGCTTTTCCCCAATGAAGGCGCAAAAAGAATTGTGTTGTTATCAGATGGACAAGAAAATCTTGGCTATGCCCTGGAACAAGCAGAACTGGTCTCCTTGCAGCAGATTGAATTACTATATGTCGCGCTCAGCGGCTTGCAAAGCGGTACAGAAGTGTTACTGGAATCCCTTGAAGCTCCAGGCATCATTCGCCAGGGGGAACAGCTCCAGTTGATTGCATCTGTAAACGCCAGTCAAGCGGTTTCCGGCATCCTCCAAATTTTTTCAGATAGTCAACTCATCCATTCTCAAGATGTCAACCTATCTCCTGGCACTTCTAAATTTGTGATTCCTGTTGAAACAGACGATCCAAACACCTATACATATCGTGCTCAAATCATCCCCTCAGCCGATGGCCGGCTTCAAAACAACGAAGCTTCTGCTATCGTTGTGGTAGAAGGCCCTCCAAATATACTGATCGTCGAAAACACACCTGGAGACGCAACCAATCTCATTGCGGCATTACAGTCATCAGAAATGATTCTGACCGCCACCACACCCGAAGGTATGCCAAGTACTTTACAGTCATTGGTCAACTACGATGCCGTTATCCTGGTAAACACACCTGCTGGGGCACTCCCTTCCGGAATTTTAAACGTCCTCCAGGTTTATGTTCGCGATCAAGGCAAAGGCCTCATTATGACAGGCGGACAAAGTTCCTTCGGCGCCGGTGGCTATTTGCGTACGCCTCTTGAAGAGGCCTTACCGGTAGATATGGATGTCCGCTCCAAAGAAAACACCCCCAATCTCGCTTTAATTCTGGCAATTGATAAATCCGGTAGTATGGGGCGCTGCCACTGTGACGATCCTGACCTCAATCAAACCTATACTCGTCAGGAAGTTGGACAACCCAAGGTAGATATTGCGAAAGAGGCCGTTATGCGTGCAGCCAGCGCATTGGGCAGCGAAGACTATATGGGTGTTGTAGCATTTGATGCAGATGCAAAATGGGCTTTTGAAGCCAGCAAGCTGTTGGATTATTCTGCAATTGAACAGGCTATTGGCGGTATTGTCGCCAATGGCGATACTAATCTCCAATCCGGTGTTACAGCAGCCTATGACGCGCTCACCAGCTTGGATGCCAAACGCAAACACATCATCTTATTAACCGATGGCTGGACCCAAACGGGCGATCTTTCACCCCTTGTGCAATCGATGGAATCGGAAGGCATCACGCTGAGCGTAATTGCTGCCGGTGGAGGATCAGCAGAATATTTACAAGGATTAGCAGAAGACGGAGGTGGGCGGTATTATCCAGCAGAGAATATTCTCAGCGTTCCTGATCTATTCCTAAAAGAAACAGTCACCTCTGTCGGTGAATATATCATTGAAGAACCCTTTTATCCGCTTCCCTCATTACCTGGTCCTGCATTACGCGGTATTGACACCCTCAATTTACCGGTTTTACGCGGCTATAATGGGACGACAGTCAAAAATTCAGCACGACTGGATCTGCTCACGCCTAAAGGAGATCCACTCTTAGCATCCTGGCAATATGGACGCGGCCGTTCGGCCGCATGGACATCAGACCTAACCGGACATTGGGCTGCGGATTGGGTTACCTGGGAAGACTTTGCACGTTTTACTTCTCAACTGGTCAGTTGGGTACTCCCCACACCTCTAGAAAATGGGTTCGTTCCTAAAGTCTTTATTGAAGACAATCAAGGGGTGATCCAACTCATTGCAGAAGATGAGAATGGTCAACCAGTTAACGATTTAGATGTTCAAGCCAGTATCACAACACCCGACCTTGAATCCTTTTACCTATCGTTGGAACAAATCAACCCCGGACAATATGAAGTGAGAACCCCGGTAACTCAGCCGGGCACATATATTATAACTATGGGTGTTAACGACCAAGACTATCAAAGTAATGGGTCAATTTCAGTTGGATTGGTCGTACCCTACTCTCCGGAGTATAAAGCAGCAGGCGTAGATTTAGCACGTCTGATTGAGTTAGCCCAGATCACCGGCGGCGGAGAATTAGACAGTCCAGAAGCAGCTTTCCTCCATAATTTACCTGGAGCTGCATTTGCTAAAGAAATTTGGCGGCCAATTATTTTGCTTGTAGCAATATTGTTCCCCTTGGATGTTGCATTACGGCGCTTGGTATTTAGCCAAAAAGAGGTCCAGGATGCAAAAACATGGGCGCGTGCTCTTATTCCATTTAGGAAGTCCCAACCCTCTTCACCCGATGAACCTAAAGTTCTTGGAAGTCTATTTGAAGCCCGCAACAGAGCACGATCGCGCCGTTCTGCTGAATCAGACCAAGATTCACCAGCTGCAGTTCAACCAACAGCATCTTCCCCAACAAAGGATAAGCTGACTAATCAAGAGAAAAACCAAACAGATAAAAATCAATCAAGTACGGATACCTTCTCTCGTCTAAAAGCGGCCAAAAAGCGTACCCAAAAAGGTTCAAAAGAAGAGTAATACAAAATTAGAAATTCTGTATGCTGTTAGTATTTACTTCAACCAGTATTCCATGATAGAATACTGGTCATGAGCACGCCTGTCCCAGATGAAACCATCCTTGGAATCATTGCTTCAGAACCCCAGCATGGATACCAAATTCTCCAACATTTTAATGAAAACGGAGCTCTCGGAAAAATTTGGACAATGAGTACCAGTCAGGTTTATGCGGTACTCAAAAGACTGCAAGATCAAAAGCTAATCATTGGTCAGAGGAATCAAAGCCCCGAAGGCCCCCCTCGTACCCAATTTCATATAACCCCCAAAGGCGAAAATTCTTTAAACGCCTGGTTATATGACTCTGCCCCATCCACAAGCATCCGCCGTATTCGAATAGAGTTTTTCAGCAAAATATATGTTGCAGAACTACTCAAGATTCCCGTTTCAAAAATTGTAAACTTACAATTAACTGCTTGTGAAAAACAGCAAAAGAAAATTTCTAAAAAACTATCGCAAAATCCCCCAATGATGGAAAAGCGAGTCCTAGAATTTATCTTTGGGCAATTAGATTCAGCAATCCAATGGTTAAAAAACTTCATACTAACTAATTAGAATCATTTATACAGGAAAACAGCTAAATGATAACCAGAAAATCGCCTAAAAAATCGTATCTTGAAGTTCTAATCATGTCTCTGTTGGTCAGCCTCCTAGTTTTAACAGGATGCAGCGGAAACCAATCTCCCTCAAATTCCTCATCGGAAGAGATAGTAATCTTTGCCGCTTCTTCTCTAACAAATGCGATGGAAGAACTAGGCGAGAAATTTGAAGCCGAACATGAAAACGTTACAGTAACTTTCAACTTTGCCAGTTCGTCCCAACTTGCTACGCAGATCATTGAAGGGGGTACAGCTGATGTGTACGCATCTGCCAACCAAACCCAAATGCAAAATGTTGTGGATGCCGGGCGAATTACACAAACCCCCAATATTTTTGCCACCAACTTCCTTGTTATCGCCGTACCCGCTGACAACCCGGCAAACATCAGCAGTATAGATGATCTGGCATTACCCAATTTGCAGCTTGTTCTGGCTGGTCCTGAGGTGCCCGTGCGCGTTTACAGCAACGAAGTCATTCAATCGTATGGCAATCAAACATTCCAAGACCAGGTTTATGCAAATTTAGTTTCCGAAGAAGCCAATGTGCGTCAGGTAGTCACCAAAATCTCATTAGGTGAAGCCGATGCAGGGATGGTTTATTCCTCAGATATCACGCCTGATATTGCGAATACTATCAAGGTCATTTCCATTCCAGAAGAATACAATGTAATCGCAACCTACCCAATTGGTCTGGTAGCTAATTCCAGTCACCCCGAATTAGCACAAGAATTTTTGAATTTTGTGCTGAGTGATGTAGGACAGTCCATTCTAAATAATTGGGGTTTCGGCCCAATTCCTTAAACCTTCTTGCTTACTAACGCGTCCAAGGCAACTCTATGCAGCCGATAAAATTATTTTCGCCTTCAAATCCAAGGGGCGTCTCTACAAACACGACTGAAGAAAAGCCGTTCATCTGGACACTTGGCTTTGCCACCTTCACCATGGCTGGGCTTTTTATCTTCCCCTGTATTGCCCTGCTCTGGAGAGTTTTAGACAATTCTGTCCCATTCAATGAAATTGATTTTAGCGGCTTAGTCACTTCATCTTTACTTAGCCTGAGTACAACACTAGTTAGTATCATTATCATTATGATTTTAGGGACAGGGATGGCATACACACTCTCACGGTATACATTCCCATTCAAAAAGATCGTAACTCTTTTTATAGAACTCCCCATCATAATGCCGCCAGTAGTAGCTGGGCTAGGGTTATTAGCCACATTTGGACGGCGTGGTTTGCTTGGACACTCCTTGGATTTTCTGGGTTTACAAATCACGTTCACCCCGGTTGCCGTTGTATTAGCACAAGTTTTTGTTGCCGCTCCATTCTATATACGTACAGCCCAAAGCAGCTTTAACACCATCCCCCTTGAATTAGAAGATGCGGCTCGCATAGATGGCGCAAATAATTGGATCATCTTCAAAACCATGATTCTCCCCCTAAGTTTCAACACCCTTGTCGCTGGTATGCTCCTAAGTTGGGCTAGAGCACTGGGTGAGTTTGGTGCTACCATTCTCTTTGCCGGAAATTTACAGGGAAAAACGCAAACCATGCCATTGTATATCTATAGCGCACTTGAACAAGATTTAGGAGCTACTTATTCAAGTGCGCTTATTATGATCATCCTGGCAGGGACTATGTTAGGCGCCATCCGTTTATTAACAAAATCAGAAGATACAATTCCCCCAAGATGACCTGATCATTTTTTGTAGATAAATTATTCAATCACCCTTCAATATTTTTCTTGAAGTTACTATTAAAGCGCCCAAGCTCAACACCATATTCGCCTGCCATGCAGACAAAGAAACCATTGATATTCCTTCAAATTTGAAAGCAATTCCAGCAAAAGCCCAGACCAGTACCAACACAAACGCAACATCTTGTTCGCTAATCAACATCCAAACACCCAGGGCAGTAGCTACCCAAAGCATGATTACCGCCCACGTTTGGGGTAAAAAAAGTCCTCCATCCCATCCTAGAAAATATAACACTTGTGATGCGTTTGCAATAGTTGCTACAGAAACCCAACCTAAATAAATGCTAAACGTCAAACTAACTGCTACTCTACCCATCTGATTGAAATTTACGCCTGAGATTCCTTTATAAATCATTATCAAAGATACTAGTAACGAAACCATCGCAATTAATGTAAATTCGAAAATTTCATAATGCCAAAGAAATATCCATGCCATATTACTGATGCTGGCAATCCAATAATATGGTGAAATATCTCTCAACCAGTCTTCTTCTTTTTGATTTCCCAATGCCTGAAAAACAACAAAAAATATCAGACCTAGATAAATTACTCCCCATATTGAAAACACATAGCCGGCAGGAACAAAATAGATTGAAAACTGATCAGAGATTTCACCTGTATTTTTACCATTCAACGGTAAGGCATTTGCCAACACATTTACAAAGATGGTCGCCAATGTAAACAAGATATTTAGCAATTGGTTTCGCGATAATTTCTTCATCTGCTCACCTCTTCCCAATAAGCACATCACTATAACCCCATTTATTCTACTGGACTAAATTTTGCACATGTTTATTATACATTACATCAACATAGCACTTAATATGAGTTTGTTTTGCTTTTTTCACCTCTTTGGTGTAAATTAATGAAGGTGAGCAAAAGTCGTTGGATTTCCAATGATTTTTATTTATCTAAATTATGTGCAATAATTATCGAGCAAACCAAACTCACTTCTTGATTGACCAACAATACCCGTTGGTATAACTAGAACAATTTCACTGCTAATCGTTCTAATTTCAAGCAAAGTACGAGATAAAATGAACATAAAAGCATTCATCATCATTGGCATCACACTTGGCTTCTTAGTAATATCGGTTTTTTCATTCATCACATTGCAAGAAGCTGGTATTTCTTTTTCGCTTTCAGCACTAGTCAACTTACACATCCATAATTCTGCTTTTTGGGGAGTTGACCTTCTTGCGATTCTTTATTTTCTTCTATTATTCTTTTATTCTCAACAAAAATCTCGGTTGATAAAAATCCAAAATCAACTAAGAACGCATGAAAAACTAAGAAACACTGAAATCCAAAATCAAAGCCACTTTTTCCAAGCCCTTATTGAGAATACGCCTATTGCTGTTGTCCAACTTGACAGCGACCATAAGATCATTTCATTAAACCCTGCATTTGAACAACTCTTCGAATATAAAGAGAACGAAGTATTAGGAAAAATGCTGGATGAGTTTATTGTTTCAGAATGTAACGCGGAGAAAGCAAGAAACATTACTAGTCAAGTAATTAACGGCGCGCTTGTAAAATCTATGGGGCAAAGACGACGAAAAAGCGGCACACTTGTTGATGTAGATATTATTGGTATTCCTGTAATGGTAAGTGGTGAAAACATTGGTGCACTAGGCATTTACTACGACATCACCTCCCAAAAAGAAGCCGAACAAGCTTTATTTGAAAGTGAAACCCGTTTTCGCAGCCTTTTTGAAGATTCTCCAATCTCCTTATGGGAAATGGATCTCTCCCCAGTAAAGAATGTCCTCGACACATCTCCACAAAAAGAACCCCTAACTCCAGAAGAAACTGAAAATGAAGTGGATGCACTCTTACACGCCTTTTCTTCTTTGGATGTATTAAATCTCAACCAAGCGACCTTAGATTTATTAGGAATATCAAGCAAAGAAGTTTTAATTCGCATGCTTCCCGACATTTTCTCAGAGAATATCCTCCGAAAATTAATTAACAACAATTATTCCATATTCTTTAATCAACCTCCATACAAGTTTGACCTTGAACTCATCACATTATTAGGCGAGAAAATTTATACCTCAGTCAATATCTCCTTCCCTCCGGGAAGTGAGAAGTCATGGAATAAAGCTTTTATCTCCATGGTAAACATCACAGATCGCAAAGATGCTGAAGATAAACTTCGCTATATCAGCTTTCACGATCCCCTCACCGGCCTTTATAACCGTGCCTATTTTGAGGAGGAATTGAAAAAACTAGAGAGTAGCCGGAGATATCCGGTTTCAATCATTATTTGCGATTTGGACGACCTGAAAGCCATTAACGATAATTTTGGACATGAAGTAGGGGACAAAGCCTTACGCGGGGTTGGGCGCATTCTAATGGAAGCATTCCGCGCGGATGATGTCGTATCCCGTATCGGGGGCGATGAATTTGCGGCAATCCTACCAAGTTCATCCACTCAGACACCCGAAGTGATCGTCAATCGGATAGAAAATATCATTAAATCCTATAACCAGACTGTTTCTAATGATGAGTACTACCGCCCCATTTCTCTTTCAATCGGATATGCTTCTGTCCCATTGGGAGAATCATTGCGCAATGGCTTTATGAACGCTGATAAATATATGTATGGTGAAAAAGCAAAAAAGAAACGCTTCAATCGGTGAGTATAAGTGTATACTTAATAATAAACACCAATACCATCTCATTGTTTTTCAGTAAATTTCGCAAATGGCTGTATTATGCAGGGAAACTCAATAAAAATTATTATTGCCGATGACCATTCTCTAGTTAGAGCCGGATTTAGAGCGCTCTTAGAACGCGTTGATATCCCACTAGAAGTCACTGAGGTGAGCAATGGGAGGGAAGTTTTAGCAGCCATTCCCGAAATCCAACCTCATATTGTCCTAATGGATATATCAATGCCTGAATTGAATGGACTAGAAACGACTGAACTGATCAAAAAAGAATATCCTGATATTCGAATAATCATTCTATCTATGCATGCTGAAGAAGGATATGTAGCAAAAGCCTTAAACATGGGGGTGAATGGCTATATGCTCAAAGATTCTGGAGAAGATGAACTTCGCTTTGCACTAAAATCAATTTTACAGGGCGAAACTTACCTTAGTCCTCAAATTACATCCCAGGTAGTAGATAAACTTAGAACCAAAACTTCTTCCACCCCAGATAACACCTCAATATTTGAAGTAGCAAACCTTTCCCTACGCCAGAGAGAAGTCCTTCAATTAATCGCTGAAGGAAAAACATCAAAAGAAATCGGGCAAATATTAGGCATCAGTTCAAAAACTGCTGATGCGCACCGCTATCAAATCATGGAAAAATTAAATATTACCGATCTCCCTGGTTTGGTTCGCTACGCTATCCAAATTGGGTTAATTGATGCAACTCAATAAAAAAGTTTCGTAAATCCAATCCCCTTCTTAAGAAATCCCCAGGCTAGTTTTAAGAATTTTTCCAATTTCATAATTTCTATATATCCATTATCCTTATAATGTGCAAAACTAGAACTTGGTTTTTAATTTTTTAAAATACCGAAAAAACTCAGGAGAAATTATGGCATCCAAAAACATTTTCTTAATTGATGACAACCTATACTTTTTGAATGCTGCGATGGAATTCATTCGCACCGATGATGAGATCAATATCATTGGATATTCTCAAAAAAGTATTGAGTCAGTTGAGATCATCAAAAACAAAAAGCCCGATCTAGTTATCGTCGATTACGTGATGGCCGGGATGAACGGCATAGAAATAGCAAAAATATTAAAAACTTTGGAATTTCCTCCCAAAGTAATTATCGTTACGCAATTTGACAGTTCAGATTATCGAGATCAAGCGTTAAAAAATGGGGCTGATGGCTTTGTACCAAAAGCCAAATTTGGTGACGAAATCATCCCATTAATTAGAGAACTTTTAGAAAACTGATCCTTCGATATATTTTTTCAATTTATCTCATCAGGGACCCCTGGAAAAATGAAATTTAAAACCAAGATTAGCTTAATATTACTTGTGATTGGGATAAGCCCAATTTTAATTGGGAGTATCTTAACTCTTCGCAATGGTCAAAAAGCAATCGAGGAAATTACTTTCAATCAATTAGAAGCAATCAACAACCTAAAAATCGAGGAATTAAATAACTGGTTTGATCTGAATATCACTTTAATCGAATATTTTGCCCAGACGAACGAAACTATTGATCTCGTGCAAATTGCAAATAAAGACTTCAATTTGATTACCCAAACAGAAATTGATAGTTTCCGCAAGGAAAAAATTATTCCTTACTTAAAAAATGACGGCATAAAATCCATTTCCCTGCTAAATTCAACTGGAGATATATTTATTTCTACGGATGAATTTATTGAAAAAGATAATCTTTCTGACAAGTATCATTTTTTTAATGGACAAAGAGCCACATATATCGACGAGATAAGGTTAGATAACACCAGCATGACCCCAACGCTGTATATATCAACCCCTGTCTTGAGTGAATCTGGTAATACAGTTGGTGTCGTCTTAGCAAATCTCGACTTCAATGATTTGAATGACATTATTGCCTATCAAGCAATTGAAACCTTTTCTTTAGAGACTTATCTTGTCAATAAGAATAGCTTTTTTGCTACAAACACCCGTTTCAAATCAGAAGCCTTACTGAATGAATCAATCGATACAGAGGGAGTAACGAATTGCTTAGCAGGGAATGACGGTATTGGCATTTATAAAGATTATCGAGGAATAGACGTATTAGGTGTGTATCATTGGCTACCCGATAAAAATATCTGTGTCTTGACTGAAGTTGATCAAGAAGAAGGTATTGCATCCCTTGATAAATTCGATCATTTCTTTACCAATGTTGGCATTGGCATCGCCTTCATTGCAATATTAATTGGTAGCATATTCATCCGTTCCCTCACAGATCCTATTCAACAATTAGCCCGAGCTGCTAACGAGGTTGGTTCTGGCAATCTTGGATACAAAGTGTCGATTAAAAATCGAGATGAATTGGGGCAATTAGGAAATGCGTTCAATCAAATGTCCACCCATTTAGCCCAGCTGAACGAAAAAGCTACCCGGCGCCAAAATTTCCTGGTGAACTTGAGTAATATTGAAGCTCAAATTCAAAATGCGCTAACACTTGAAGAAATATACAAATCAATTGATACCAAAATCAATAAAATGGGGTTTGTTAGCGTAATTTTCACATATAACCAAGCCCAAGACTTAATTGAATTACAAAATACATCAATTGCATATCAGCAGCTTCAAGAATTGGATCAGATGTTAGAAATCAAAAAGCCCACATTCAGCATTGAAGTTGCGAAATCCGAACTCCTAACTCAGATCATTTATGATAAAGGAACCATATTCATTGAGGA
The DNA here is from genome assembly GCA_963675375.2 of Anaerolineales bacterium. Taxonomy (GTDB): domain Bacteria; phylum Chloroflexota; class Anaerolineae; order Anaerolineales; family UBA11579; genus UBA11579. The sequence goes on from OY776212.2 coordinate 2,969,628, forward strand.
CATCCAAAATTCAAAAAATACATTATTACATCTTTTCCTTGGCGATGATTCAAGCAAAATCTTTAAAAAATTAGGGGTTAAAAACAGTGCATATACGCCATTGATTCAATCAGGAAAAGTAATTGGCTTATTAGAAATCAGCGGAAATATTTATTCCGAAGATTTACCTATAATAAAGACTTTTGCAGGAAAAATAACATCTCGTCTTGAAACCATACAATTACTGCAAGAGACAAAATCGTGGGCGCAAGAGTTAGAAAATCGCGTACAGAAACGGACAGAAGAACTACAAGAGGCATTAAATAACTTACACCGCTCAAACGAAGAACTGGAACAATTTGCCTATGTTGCTTCCCACGATCTTCAAGAGCCATTAAGAATGATTTCAAGTTATCTACAACTACTTGAAAAAAGATATGGTAACCAATTAGATTCTGATGCAAAAGAATTTATTCAATATGCTGTTGATGGTGCACATCGATTGAAATCCATGATTCAAGACTTATTAACTTTTTCAAAAGTTGACAACCACCATACTGATTTCAAAACAATTGACCTGAATCAAATTTTGGCGCAGGTTATTGAAGACAACACACTATTTATTCAAGAAGCCAATGCAAAAATAAACTCTACAACACTCCCAAAGGTAGAAGGGAATAACAAACAACTCAAACTTGTGTTCCAAAATTTAATTCATAACGGAATTAAATTTAATAAAGCGCTGGTTCCCACCATAGAATTCACGTCAGAAAATTTGAACAAAAGCGAGGTTCAAATTAATGTGTCTGATAACGGTATTGGGATTGATCCGCAATATTTCGACAAATTATTTGTCATATTTAAACGTTTGCATTCTTCATCCGAATTTTCTGGTTCAGGAATTGGTTTAGCAACAACCAAAAGAATAATCGAACACCATCAAGGCAGAATATGGGTTTCATCTCAATTAGATAAGGGGACAACATTTAGTTTTACATTAAAGAAAGGAAAGGGAGCATGAGCGCATCTTCATCCCACGATATTTTTCTGGTTGATGATAATCCAGGTGATGTTCGGTTAGTAAAAGAGGCCCTGAAAGAGAATAATCTCTCAAGCAATTTATATGTTGCCAGTGATGGCATTGAAGCCCTTGAATTTTTACATAAAAAGGGTAATTATTTTTCTTCTCCCACACCTGATTTAATCTTGCTCGATTTGAATATGCCGCGGATGGATGGGCGCGAATTGCTCAGTATTATCAAACAGGACGCCCAATTAAAACGTATTCCGGTCATTGTTCTTACAACTTCGAATTCGGAATCGGATATAATCAAAAGCTACAAACTCCACGCAAACGCTTACATTACAAAACCAGTCGACTTCGAAGAATTTATTAGCGCAATTAAAAAGCTCGAGCTATTTTGGTTTTCAACAGTGCACTTACCACCAAACTTTCATCAATAAATTAATCATTCTACTGCTGAAAACAATCATTAGTATTAAAATTATTAGTATTAAAACTATTATTTTAGAAGGCGAAGCTCATGTCATCAGAGAAATTAAAAATTCTGATTATTGAAGATAATTTAGGTGACATTCGACTAATACAGGAATATCTCAGTTTCTCAACAGAGAAATACACCTTAGTACCTGCCACCTCTCTAGCAAAAGGTTTGGATGTAATTACGAATGAAAACTTTGATGTTATTTTATTAGATTTGGGATTGCCAGATTCTAAAGGCCTGACAACGCTGGAAAAAATATTATCTAACGGGCAAAATACACCTGTAGTTGTCCTCACAGGTCTAGACGACCAAGAATTTGGAATAACTGCATTAAAGACTGGCGCACAAGACTTTTTGAATAAAAACAGTATTGATACAGATATTTTAGAAAAAACGATCAAATATGCCTACGAAAGAGCGAAGATAGAGAAGGAACTCAAAAAACGGACCAGTACAATAGAGCTTTTATTTACTGCCAGCCAACAAATCAACCAATCGCTCGAAATAGATCAAATCTATAAATCAATTTCTAATACAATTAATGAAATATTACCCTGCGAAGCCCTCTATATTTGGAATTATGATAGCGAGTCAAATTTTCTAAAATGTGTCTTTGCTACTCATAATGGAATCATCAAAGATAATGATCGCTTAGATCATAAGATCGATCAAGAGTGTCTTCATTTCCAACCTTTGCAATCTGGAGAACCTAAACTTTTTAATAATCCCGAACTCATATCAAGTAACGAAAGTCAAAGATCACATTCCTTACTCGATAATGTATCTGTTACGGCAACCATCATATCTCCTATCATCCATAACAATCAAACCATTGGACTACTTCAAATTATTACAACCCAAGAAAAAGGCTACAACGAAGAAGACATCCACCTCATCGCCGCTTTATCCTCACAAATAGCTGTAGCAGCCAATAATTCATCCTTATTCCAACAATCCGTTCAATCTGCGGCAGAAACATCCCGCCTGTATCGAGCAACCGAAGCACTCCTTTCAGAGCAAACACAGGACACGCAAGCGTTGGCAAAAAAAATCGTCAATCTCATCTTAGAGGAATTTGGCCAAACCAATAGCAGCTTGTTAATGATCAATCCCAATAACAACGAGATTTCCCGTCTGGCAGTCTCTGGGGCATATAAACATGAAGTATCTCAAATCAATTTAAAAATTGATGGAGATGGGATTGTTCCCCACACCATTCGAACTGGTAAATTAACAAACATATCTGACGTTTCCCAATCCGATATTTATATCCCTAGCTGGAAGGAGGCTAAATCAGAGCTAGCCATTCCAATAAAAGTAAACGGAAAAGTCATTGGAGTGATCGATATCCAAAGCACGCAGATAAATGCCTTTTCACCAGAAGACGAACGCGTGATGGTCAGTTTTGCAGAACAAGCCGGTATTGCGTTTGAAAATGCGCGGTTATTGCAACAAACCCATAAACGCCTCCGCCAGCTTGAAGCCCTCCGCGATATTGACCTCGCCATTACCTCAAATATTGACCTGGAACTTACCATGAGCGTCATCATCAATCAGGTTCAGTACCAGCTTGCTGTCGATGCTGTCGGTTTCATGACGCTTGATGAAACAGAAATGTTGCGCTATCGTTTTTCAAAAGGATTTAGCACTCAGGCATACGAAAGACTGGTCTTTGGGTTAGGGGAAGGAATCGCGGGCAAAGTTGCTTTAGAACAAGAAAAGAAATTCATCCATAACTATACAACTGAATCAATCCCTCTATTGATTCAAAACTTGATGACCGATGAGGAATTTATATCGTATGCCTGCATCCCGGTTACCACAAAAGGTGAGATCATTGGCGTTTTAGATGTCTTTAGCAAAAAGGAAATAAACCCCTTACCCGAGTGGTGGGCTTTCTTTGAAACCCTTGCTGGTCAGGCCGCTATCGCTTTTGACAATGCTCATTTATCAGAATCCCAAAAGCAAGCGCAGCTCGAATTAGAAGTCGCTTACCAGCATACGCTGGAAGGCTGGGTTAAAGCATTGGACATGAGAGATAAAGAAACAGAAGGACATACGCAAAGAGTTACTGAAATTACACTTCGCCTTGCCTATCGCTTGGGTATCAAAGGAGAAAAGTTAATTCAGTTTAGAAGAGGGGCCCTTTTGCACGATATTGGCAAAATGGGGATTCCCGATGAGATACTCCATAAACCAGGCCCTCTAACTGATGAAGAATGGATCTTAATGAAACAACATCCCGTCTTCGCCCGTAATTTCCTGACAGGCATTGAATATTTAGCCCCAGCACTAGATATCCCCTATTATCATCATGAAAAATGGGATGGAAGCGGATATCCCGAAGGCCTAAAAGGTGAACAAATTCCCATACCAGCACGCATCTTTGCAATTGTCGATGTCTGGGACGCTCTTTCCAACGACAGACCTTATCGAAAAGCATGGCCAGAAGAAAAAGTAATTGAATACATCAAAGAACAATCCGGGAAACATTTTGATCCTAAAATAGTAAAAGTATTTCTGGAATTAATCCAGGAAGAAAAAATTAAAGAAAATTTCTGATTCTCTATCTTGCCCCATCAATAAACAAATGGCCTGCGATAATACGCAGGCCATTTTCGTGAGTTCCTTACTTTCTTGGTAAGAATTTAAGGAGCAACATATTCAACGACAGGGTATCCAGCATCAACCCAACCGCCAAAACCACCTTTCAAGCTGCCTACATCGGTATATCCGTAGGAATCCAGGATTGTCATTGCAATCGTAGAGCGATGGCCAGAGCCGCAGTAAACAACGATCTTTGCATCTTTATCTGCCGGCCAATCTGCCTGTTGAGCAATGAAATCTTCCAAGGAGATATGGATCCAATTCGCGGCTTCAATCACACCGTTTTCTTCTAATTCACCTTCGGTGCGAACATCAATCACGATGAGATCAGGATTCTCAAAAAGCATCGTATTGAAGTTGTCAGGAGTAACTACGCCCCACCCTTCGGGTAAAGCGGTCAATACTTCATCGAAATATGCAACAGTAGCAGGATCAACTTCAGCAGCATTCAGCATCTCGGCTTCCGGCTCAACGCCTTCAACATATGCATAACCGCCATCTTTCCAACCGGTAAAGCTGCCACCCTTCAAGCCTTTTACATCTTCCCATCCCATGCCCTCAAGGACAGTCAGGGCAATCGTGCAGCGCCAGCCGCTGCCACAGTAAGACACGATCGGGGTATCAAAGCTGGGTAAGTAGGCCAGGTTATCAGCCAGATCGCGCAGAGGGATCAACACAGAACCTTCAATATGGCCGCCTTCTTCAGCTTCTGCCACATTGCGAACATCCAGCAAGAAAGGAGGATTTTCCACCATCGCAGCATTCAAAGCGTCCAGGGAGATAGTATTATATCCTTCCATGTCAGCCAAGAAAGTGCTGAAAGCTGCATCCAAATCAAGCGAACTGCTGCTGCCACCAGATACCGGGTAACCTTCGCTTGCCCAAGCACCAAAACCGCCTTTCAGACTACCAACATCTGTGTAGCCATAAGACCACAGAATAGCTGCTGCAATTGTAGAGCGATGGCCAGAGCCGCAGTAAACAACGATCGGGGCATCGGTTGCCGGCCATTCAGCCTTTTGGGCAACAAAATCTGCTAACGGAATGTTTATCCAATTTGCAGCTTCAATCACCCCATTTTCTTCTAATTCACCTTCGGTGCGAACATCAATCAAAGTTAAATCTGGGTTTTCTACCAACATGGTATTCAATGCTTCAGCAGTGACCACGCCCCAACCTTCGGGCACGTAAGAGGTCAGCACCTCATCAAAGTAAGCAACCATTGCCGGGTCAACTTCGGCAGCATTCAACATTTCAGCTTCCGGCTCAACGCCTTCAACGAAACCGTATTCTGCTTCTTTCCATCCGCCAAAGCTGCCACCCTTCAAGCCTTTAACATCTTCCCATCCCATCGCTTCAAGATAGGTCAAAGCAATGGTGCAGCGCCAGCCGCTGCCGCAGTAAGATACGATTGGGGTATCAAAGCTGGGCAAGTAAGCCAGGTTGTCCGCCAGATCGCGCAGGGGGATCAATACAGAACCTTCGATGTGCCCGCCTTCTTCAGCTTCAGATACATTCCGAACGTCCAGCAAGAAGGGCGGATTTTCTGCTAATGCTGTATTCAATGCGTCCAGGCTGATGGTGTTAAACCCTTCCATGTCAGCCAAGAAAGTGCTGTAAGCACCATCAAGCATTGTCGGATCAAATACTTCCGGTTCGGCCGGTTCTTCAACTTCCGGCTCTTCAGCAGGTTCATTAACCTGGCTGTTATTTGTAGTATTTTCTACTACATTTGGTTCTGCAACTGCGGTATTCCCGCCGCCACAGGCGCTGAGCACTAGCCCCAGCAGCATGACGATTGTCAATAACCATGATACTTTCTTCATCTTTCTTACTCCTTTTCCTATGTTTTCCTTAATATTTTGAGCAATCTTTATTATTCTTCAGCATCCTGGTTGAATGGATCGGGGACCTCATCCAGGATCACTGATAGATTTGCTTCCAATTCTTCTTCTGCCACTTTATCCACAGTCAAGAAAATATCTGCGTTTCCATGGCAAGATTCACATGATTCGTTTTGCGGTGTCGACAACTGAATGTTATGCGGTGTTGTGTAAACCCAAGTGGGGAGTGCATCAAACTCTGGTAGTAAATCCTCTCCGTAATATGCATACTGTTCCGGATCAACAGGTACATGTCGCAGCACCACGTATTCGTAAGGACGATGGTAATTTTGAATAGGATTTTTCCCAATAAAGAAGGTTAGATAATCTCCGGCAGTCTCATACTTCGGATTACCGGTGGTTTCGCTGATGGACACATGGCAGCTATCACAGCTGGTGTATGCAACAGAGTGACATACCTGACATTGGAATTCAATCCCATGCTGTTGATGCATAGCATTTTCGTCTTGTCCTAACGCTTCGGGGTGACAATCTGTACAATCCAGGCTGGCAATCCCTTCGTACCGATGCGATCTATCCACAGTTTCATTCACCACACCATCATGGCAATCTTCACACCCAGAATCTTGGGAATGCATCTGATCACCAGTATGGCAGTCAACACAAGCCATTCTTGCTTGTCGGAAATGTACATCTGCTTGAATACCCTCATTTTTACCCAGGTATTCATTGCCCACACGACTACCGTGACAGGCTGTACAGTTGCGAGTTAAGGACGGTGTTTCATTGAACATATGCCCGTCAATGAAGCCTCCCCCAACGGATGCAGGCTGACTGACATGGCAATCACCACAAGTCGTATGGCAGCTCGAGCAGTGGTTATCAAACATTTCATCCAACTGCGGGTGATTTTCTGTGCCGGCTCGCGCATCAATAGCATCCCAATACCCTTCTTGGGTAAGGTGCAAGCTGCCTCTAAAATCAATTCCGATATCTGAATGGCAAGGAGAACAATATTCGGTAAAGTCCTCACTCGGTCGAGATACCAATCCATCATGAGCAACTTCTTTATCTGCTGATTCAGTGCCGCTGTGGCACGCAGTGCATGGAATTTGTCCATGCGTGGTTTCGCTGAAATCGGTGTAATTGACTAAAACTTTTTCCCAAGGCTCCAACGGAGCCACCTCGCCACCTCAACCTTGGCCAGAATTTTCTTCTTCCACCTCTTCTTCTTCAGCAGCGTTATCAATCAACCGTTGTTTATCCTGGTGGCATTCGACACATTCATTTATTTCTTCTGGAGTATCTGTGGGAGTTGGTTCTTCAACCAATACAACTTCGGTCGCCTCTAAAGTTGGCACATCTTCAGTCGGTTCGACAGTTGCAGTTGGCGTAGCGCTACACGCTCCTAATGCTAAAATCCCCATAAAACATGCGGCTAGGGTCAAAACAGAATTTTTGCAAATCTTAATCATTGATTCTCTCCAATTTTCCTGGCCTTTTGTGACTATAATCACAATAAGTATAACGAAAACTTATTAGAATGTGGTCAAACCTATTATTTGATTTACTAAGTAACTATAATAATATTTACTTATAGGTATATGGTTATAAAAAATAATGCATATTAATATCTCCCCACACTAATCTTTGTCAGGTACAAAAAAAGCCTGGAAAATCCAGGCTAATTTTTTTTTAATTATTGGCTTCTTTATCCTCTAAATAGCCGATCTCTCAAATCATTAATATCAGAAGGGAGTGGAATCCTTTCCCAAATCAACCACTTATACTTACCTTTAGGTCGATCCAAATTTATTACACTGTCATAATGGGCTAATAACTCATCTAATGTAATTTGCCAGGTACGCTGCTCAGCCAATTTTCGCCCATATTCCCCATAAGTTTTTACCAATACCGGGTCTTGTATCAAATCACGCGCGGCTTCAATAATACTATCCGGTGTATAAGGATCATATTGTCGGCCATTTTTCCCATCTACTACCAAATCAGTAACCCCACCACTATTCGGGGCAATTACAGGTAGTCCGGAAGCCATCGCTTCAACAACTACATTCCCAAACGTTTCCTTGTCCCCGGTAAACACAAAAATATCACCAGAAGCATACGCCTCCGCCAGTTCTTCACCCTTCAAGTAACCGGTAAACACAGTATCTGTATCTGCGAACTTGTGCTCTAATTCATGTTTGCTTGGCCCATCCCCTACAATAGCTAGACGAGCTTCGGGATATGCTTCCAATACAGCATGAATTCTGTCGATCCGTTTTTCTGGGGATACGCGGCCCACATATAGGAGCAAGGGACGATCAACATCGCCATTAGTGAGTCTCTTTCTCATTTCCATGCTGCTTTTCTTAGGCGAATATAGTTCAATATCGACCCCGCCTCGCCAAATCTCAACCCGCTCAAAATTATGTTCATATAATTGTTTTTGGGTAAATTTTGAAGGGCACACATTCAAATCAACCCGATTATGAATCCATCGGGCATATCGATATATACTGTTTGAAAGGAACCCTAGATGCCAATGTTCAGCAAAACCTGGCACATCTGTGTGGTAAGACGCAATCACTGGCACTTCATAAAATTTAGCAGCCCGAAGCCCCGCCAGCCCTAAAGACACAGGGTTTACCAAATGGATAATATCCGGTTTGAAAGATCTTATTTCCCGGTCAACCATAGCCCAGGGAGGAGAAATACTCATCTCAGGGTAAAAAGGCACCGGCATTGAATAATAAGATATTACCCGTGCCCCTGCATATTCTTTTGGCGAGCCGCTTGGAGCGAAAACTAATGCTTCATGTCCTTTTTTTTGTAAATGATCAAGTAAACGTGTAACCTTGACAACAATACCATCAACCTTAGGTAAAAATGTTTCTGTGAATATCGCAACTCTCATAGTATTTAAATTTCCGGTGAAAAAACGCTTACAAAAATATACCAGGTGATTAGAATGAAAACAGTGCCGGTAAGTATACCAGCAACAGTCTGCCAAAATGTATGGCTATACGTACGTATACGAGCCCAGGCAACCAAAGGCACCATTACCAAAACCGGTGACATTGACCAGCCCAGCGCGGCGACAATAAAAACAGACAAACCCGAAATAGCCGTAGTGTGTCCGCTAATCTTCCAATACCTGTTCACAAAAAATAACAAAGTGGATTGTGCAACCCCAATAACTCCAAATGCAGTTAGTAAAAATGGCGCATCCGCCATAAACATAATCACAACGGCCAACAAGTTACAACCAATGATTACCATGTATGGGACAGTACGGTCTTCCCGATTAGGGATGTGAAAATTGTCAATTCTTCCTCGAATTAGCAGCCAAACTACAAACAAAGTCGGGAGAATATCTGCAATGAAAACAAAAATAACAGCCCACTGCCAGGCAGATTTATTTCCTAAAACAGAGGCCATAAAAAGAATACCAAGCGCAGCAACCAAAGGAGGATTCAACAAATTTGAAACCCATCTCGCCAAAGTATAATCCCACCCTTTTCTAATCGGTTCATGATTTAATATCGCCATATAAAATCCTCTTCACTAACCAGTCCACCATCTGGAAACATGATTCTAACACGTACATCCCATCTTGAGAATTTTATCTTACCCCAATCATCGACCAATTTTTCGCCAATTATGTAAATATTCTGTTATTAATTTCTCAATATTTGTCTGCAAAATTTCTTCAATAAAATTAGTGAAAAAATATGAGTGACTAGGGCCACTTACATTTATTTAATCGAACTCCGTTTGATCAAAATTAAAAACACCAGAGACTAAAAAACGCCTCTGGTGTTCGTAAATTCACTACACTATAAAATTAAATAGCCTGTCCTTTGAACTGGCTCATATATAAACTATAGTAGAACCCCTTCTTCTCTAACAACTCATGATGATTGCCTTGCTCAACAATCTGCCCATCATCAATCACAACCACATTGTCTGCATCTCGAATTGTGCTCAAACGGTGAGCAATCACAAAGCTTGTCCGTCCTTCCATCAAACGCAGCAAACTCTGTTGAATACGCACTTCAGTGCGGGTATCAACACTGCTCGTAGCCTCATCCAGAATTAATATGCCCGGATCAGCCAAAATAGCACGCGCAATTGTCAACAATTGGCGCTGGCCTTGGCTTAGGTTACTCCCCCGTTCGGACAAAACTGTGTCATATCCATTTGGCAATAGCCGGATAAAATAATCCGCGTCTGCCATTTTAGCAGCAGCAATACATTCCTCATCTGTGGCATCCAGCCGGCCATAACGAATATTTTCCATCACAGTATCAGAGAACAGATACGTATCCTGCAGCACCAGCCCCAGGCGTTTCCGCAAGTCACCAATTTTTACCTTTTTAATATCCCGTCCATCAATGGTGATCTTCCCGCTGTCGATGTCGTAGAATCGGGTCAACAAATTGATAATAGTTGTTTTCCCTGCACCTGTTGGGCCTACCAATGCAATCGTATCTCCTGCATTTGCTTTAATCGTCATTCCCCGAATAACCGGCACATCTGGCAAATACCCAAAACGGACATCGTCAAACAACACATCCCCTCTTATTGCCTCAATCGATTCGGCATCAGGTTCATCTTCCAGGTCTGGTTTGGCATCTAAGATTGCAAACACTCGCTCCGCACCAGCCAAAGCAGATTGGATCGAGTTATACATATTCGCCAACTGAGTAAGCGGCATCATGAACCGGCGGCCATAATTCACAAATGTGGCGATAACACCAACTGAGGTCAATGAACTCAATGCCAGCCAAGCGCCAACACCTACCAGTACAATCACAAAAAGATTCCCAAGCACATTTGTAAGCGGCATCAGCAGCAGTGCGTAGGTATTCGCATACATCCCTGAGTCGTACACAGACTGATTCTTTTGTTGAAAATCTGCGATTACGGTATCATTTCGCCGAAACGCTTTAATTACTCGCTGTCCGCTGATCGCTTCTTCCATTACAGCATTCAGACTACCTAAATCGCTTTGGAGAGAGCGAAACCCTTTTCGCGTGAATTTTGCGACAAAGGCAGTAAACCAGGTCATAATGGGGATTACTACCAGGGATGTTAATGCCAACCAGGGATTGAGGAGGAACATTGCTATCACAATCCCGACCAGTGTTAACACACTCGACATCAGCTGCGTCAGGTTCATAGATACTGCCTGGTTTACAGCATCAATATCGTTTGTCAAGCGGCTCATCAAATCACCCGAAGGGTTTTGATCAAAGAACCTCAAAGAAAGTGTTTGTAAATGTTCAAACAAATCCTTTCTCAAATTCTTTAGAAACATATTGGAAATGTTAGCCATCACCCAGTTCGTTGCAGCCTGGAAGACACTGCTCCCCAAATACGCAACAAACATCCAGATCACAATCCGCTTTAAGCCTACCAGGTCCCCCGCACTTATAAACTCATCAATTGCTCGCCCCATCAAGTACGGGCCAATTAGCCCCAAGACGGTATAAGTGATCACCAACACAAAAACTAAAATTAACCCGCCTGTAAATGGCTTCAGATAAGGCAGCAGTTTCTTTAATGCACCTTGTGGGTCTTCTGCTTTTTCAATCACACCTGGAATTGGGCCTCGTCTTGGTCCTCTTGGGCCACCTGGGCGCATTACCGGTGTATTACTGGATTTCTTATTTGATCCTTGCTCGCTCATCGTTCATTCTCCACATTCAGTCCGGCATCCTCATAAGTAAAACCGTCCCCCAACTGTGTATCGTAAATTTCTTTATAGATTGGGCTATCAACCATAAGTGTTTCATGATTGCCAATCGCTTTAATTTCACCTTTATCCAACACCACGATCTTATCTGCATTCAATACTGTACTTATTCGTTGTGCCACAACAAAGCTAGTGCGTCCAACCATAAGCTCATCCAAAGCATCCTGGATTTTTCCCTCTGTTTCAACGTCAACCGCGCTCGTACTATCATCTAAAATCAATATTTCAGGTTTTAGCAGCAAAGCTCGTGCAATCGAAACTCTTTGCTTTTGTCCACCAGACAAGTTCACACCACGAGCTTTAATTTGTGTATCGTACCCATCAGGTAATTCCATGATGAAATCATGAGCTTGAGCTGCTTTTGCAGCAGCGATCACTTCTTCATCAGTTGCTTCCGGCCTTCCATACCGGATATTGTCTCGCACACTGCCTGAAAACAATACCGTCTCTTGAGGCACAATCCCTATTTTAGAAAGCACTTCATCCTGTTTTAAATCTCGTACATCTACCCCATCAATCAACACTTTTCCTTCTGCCACATCATAAAATCTTGGAATTAAATTGATCAAAGATGATTTTCCCGAACCAGTTGCCCCCAAAATAGCAACAGTTTCGCCCGGATTCACTTTTAAATTGATATTTTCGAGTACGGTCTCATTAACATGCCCGTTATAATGAAATCCTACATCTTCAAAGACCACTTCTGCTGCCATATCTTCAGGGAACACTTGAGCATCATCTTGATCCACTATTTCAGCTTCTTCGTTCAACACTTCTTCCACACGCCCAGCAGAAGCAATACCTGCCGCAACCACCTGGGAAAGCATCGTCATAATCATCAACGGAGACAATAAGGTGATCAGATAATTTGAGAAAGCAACAATTTCACCAATGGTCAAACTTCCCTCAATCACCTGAACGCCCCCAAACCACATCACAATTACAATTGCAATACTCACCATGACATTAACTGTCGGGAATAAAACGGACATTGTTCGCATAACACGAATTGCAGAATCTGTAATGTCTTGATTTCTCTCTTCAAATCTTTCGTTCTCGTATTGGTCTCGTACAAAGGCTTTTACCACTCTAACCCCGGCAATATTTTCTTGCAAAACGATATTCAACTTATCCAGTTTTTGCTGTAAAACCAGGAACATATTTCCCATACGAGAAACAAAAATTCCTGCGATGATGATGATCACTACCAAAATAGGCATGATATACAAGGCAAGAGTCGAGTTCGTCAAGAAAATCATGATCAAACTGCCGAGCATCAAAATTGGTGCACGCGTCCCGATCCGAATAGCCATCCGAACCATTCGCTGCAGCATCATCACATCGCTGCTCAAGCGCACAACCAATTGTCCTGTGCGCATCCTATCCAGGTTCCCATAAGAATATTCTTGCACCTTTAGGAATAAAGCTTCTCTAAGATCGCGAGCAAATCCCTCCCCCACCCAAACAGAAAAATAGTTTTGTATAATAGCGACAAGCGCAGCCAAAACCGTAATCCCTAACATGATCAAAGCAGTATTGACCACTACCTGATTATTGTTTTGAGCAATCCCTTTGTCAATGATCTGTTGGATCAAACGAGGGATCGAGAGATCTATTACAGAACCGATTGAGACCATTACCAGTGTAATTACAGCTTGCCACCAATATGGCTTGGCAAACTTCAATATCGAAAATAATTTTTTCATTTGAATTTTGTATCCTTTATTGTTCTTTTTAGAATGTCCAAAGCTTCGATCAACACATTCAATTCTGTCTCCTCTAATAAACCGAAACGTTCTATCAACCAGGCTTTGTTTGCTGCAAAGATTTTCTTCATTGTCAACAAACCCTCTTCAGTCAGACGTAAAGTAAGAAATCGCCGGTCTTCTGTATTCTCCGTCCTTGTAACCAGGCCTTTTTCAACCAATGAGTCAACCAATCTACTTGCTGCCGCATTGCTGGTATGTTTCAATTCAGCCAATTGGCTGACAGAATCAATGCCACTGTGAATCCCTTTTAAAAACAAAAATTGCCCCTCTGTTACCCCATATTTGCCAGCCAATTTAGAGGTATTAGCCCGAATCGGATGCCAAAACTGCGGAAAAACCTCCCAAAACATATTCGCTGTTTCACTGGCTAATGATTTGCTCTTAGCATCTTCATCCATTATTTCATCCTAGTTAAGAATACTTAAGTATTCTAATAGTTAACAACTGCAAGTATTATATGGATTAAATCCGCGTTGTCAAATAACCGTTTCAAGCTTTTTTCTAAATATTAACGAAATTCAAACAATCCCCCCAAAATATAAATCCCCTTTGAGACACTCATATTTATAAATTGAACTCCGTTCGATCAAAACAAAAGGCACAGTCATCAAAACTGTGCCAATTGTTTGGACTATTACGCTTTCACATATCACGTTCATCGTCCACCAAGGAAAGAATGAGGAGAGATTCATCCCCCATCTCAATTGCTCTTAGTATATCTTTTCAATATTTCCGGAGTATTACAAAAATATGTAGAAAATATGTAGGCCAAAATTAAGAGGGGATCAATTGAACCTGAATCCCAGCTGGATCAGTAACCACCAAAGTATTTTCTTGTTGTTCTGCTCCAATACCCTGCCCATTCAGCCATCGTTCAATATCCTCTATATCCTCAGAGATTTTTATTTGATAATTAACCAAACCCAATGCGCCTTCTGGTAATGGATTAGCTTGATTAGAGCGCCAGATATTCATCCCTATATGATGGTGATACCCTCCCACACTTAAAAAACTGGCCGTCGGCATTTCAACCATAACATCCATCCCCAAAACATTGGTATAAAAATCTCTGGTTTTAGCAATTTCATCCACTTGTAAATGAACATGTCCCATTTTGGTCCCATCAGGCAATCCAGAAAAAGGTCTATCTGGGGCGTCTGCAACCAATCCATCCAAATCAATAGATAACGTACTCATCACAATTTCCCCGTTTTTATATTGCCATTCCGTTTTTGGGCGATCTCGGTATATTTCAATCCCATTGCCTTCTAGGTCGCTCAAATATAGAGCTTCACTGACCAAATGATCCCCCACACCATCTAACCAATGTTCTGTTTCGGCTAAATGTTTGACCCACAATGCAAGGTCAGGTCGACTGGGCAATAAAATTGCTAAATGATACAACCCTGTAGCATAAGGGTTTGCCACCCCCAAAGGACGATGCGCTAACTCAACTAACGGTGTATTATCCACCCCTAAAACAGATCTGTCTCGCGTTTTATCGATGAGAGCTAGCCCAATCACGTGTTGATAATAATCTGTCAATCTATCTAAATCACGCACAGCTAAGGTTACTTTTCCCAGGGTATCCTTCGTACTGATGAGCATTCTTTCATTCGTTTTATTCATATTGTCCTCAATATATAATTTATGGAATTACATATTAAGACAATTCATATCCAAATTTCCTTACGCAATATTATCTAAATATCTGGGAAAATTCAGTGTGCCTTTAAACTTACTTATGTTAGCTCCCAGGGAGGTCTTTCTTGGCCAACTTCAAGCGCAAAATCAATTTCTTCTTTGTCGTCTGGGAACAAACCACCGACAGCTTTTACCAAACCAAAACAACCTGCCTGCATCATATCCCCGTAAGGGGTAGCAAAATATGGGGAGTACTGCGACCCATTTAACATCACTCGTCTCGGCCCAGTCACAACCACGCCATTACCCGCCCCCAAGGCAATTGCCTCATCGGTCAAAAGCAATGCGCCATGTCCCCCGTCCTCAAATATCTCGCTGTGCTGTAAACTTCCATCAGCAAGTTTATACATCAATCCATCTAACTTATGCGTATCAAGCATCCCTGTATGATGTTCAAACACACCTTCTATTCGCTCATTTGCCATTCGGAATGAAATAGTATGGAAATTTCCAACATTCACAATAATAGAATTTTCTTTTTTACGAACTTCATAGTCTTGTGCAGCGCCTAAAACTGCCGCAGGGGCGGTATCCATCAAAACCAACGGGGCTGGAACATTTGATGCAGATAAAGCTACTGCACGCATTCTGGTCATCAATTCTGGAATATCCTCTTCAAAAAATGCAAACGTGCTCAACTCACGATTTATCTCAACGCGTTCAGCAATATAGTCAAACCGAAATTGCCGGTCAGAGTATCCGGGTGGTGCAGCACCATGGTCAAATACAGCAATCGCAACAGCATCTAAATCTGATAAAGATATGCCAAAAAGTGAAAAGGCTTGTTCCAGAGCAGAAAAATTAAAGTCCCCCATTTCAACCTGTACTGATTTCCCGGCTAAATTTTTAACTTCATCTTCACCAATAATCCGCACACCTGATTCTTGTACAAAATCTAAATCATCATTGAAAGTTCTAGCCGCATCAGGGGTAGCAAACACCGGGTAACCGGCTTCTAAATGCCCTTCCACCGCCCAATGGCTTGGGCCCCCGCCCATCGTTACCCCCGTTAAAACAACTGGCATACCTTTCTTTGTTGCTGCTTTAATTTTTCGGTGTACGATCATCGTTGGGGATGGTAGCACCATTTTAAAACTATTTTCCACATCAATTCGGGAATCAAACAACAGAACATCCTGCGTTCCAGTCCCCACATCTACCGCTAATATTTTCATCATTCATCTCCCTATATCTTTAAAAACGAAATAATCTTTACTCCTCGCCAGATTCAATAATCTCTTTTAACTTCACCACCAGGTCAGCACGATGAATAACCATGCCGCCACCATCTGCCTCAAAGTTTACAACCATTGTAATCGCCCCTTCAGGTAAATCCACATCGCAATACATAGGAGCTAAATAACTAATTTTAGTAATCTCCGCAGTATTCGCCTCCCGCAGCATAAGAGAATATTTCACATTTTGTGGGTCACATTCGAACTCTGCCAGACCATCTCCATTCTGGTAAAACGAAATCGAATACTTAGCCACAGGTATGTCTTGATATTCCACATCCCAATCAGTCCATAATTCTACTTCACCACCATCATGCTCAAATGTGCCTTCATTTGATCCAACAGATTGAAATTGGACGCGTGCGATCTCATCCCCGCAAGCAGTTAAAAGTAAACTTACTACAATCAAAGTAGCGAATAGTAATATCTTATTCAAATTCATACATTATCTTTTAATCAACAATAATTATATGGATTGATCCTCAAGCAAAATGAGTGTAATCGCTAAAATTGCTAAGCCAACCCCAAGAAATACCCATTGAATAATAACTGGCGTTTCAAACATCCAGAATTGCACCCACATCCAGGTCACCAATAACATCGACAAAATTAAAGACCAGCTCCATGTCCAATGCCTGGATTTCATAATAGAAACTTTATCGGCCCAATCCCAATCAGGGAGTTTCCAAAACCCATATGCTACGACCAGGGGTGCCACCCCAAAAACCACCAACAACCACAAACCCGGCACAAGAAAAGAGTGCAGGAAAGGAATTTTTGCCAATGATTCTATAGTCATCCCCATAAGCCCCCCTTTCGTATCTACCAGGAAAGCTATTCCTCCAAAAATTCCACCCAGCCCTAATATTAAGTGCAAAATGATTAACAACCGCTCTTTAATCGTTCTTTTCTCCACGTAATGTTCTCCTCATATCAATGATGAATTTCTATACGATTGTACCAGCCAAAATGTTTTACTTTCTTTTTTGTTCCATATCCTCCAATATCTTATTTGCTGCCTCATAATCTTCCATAGAGCCTATATCAAATCGCTTTCCATTTACGAGCGCAGCATATACAGTAGTTTGAGAACAAACATAGCCAACAAAACTACCAATTGCATCCAAGGAACGCGCCTCGTCTATATAGAAATTAAGTAGAGCAATCGCTTCCGGTTGTAAAAAATATACCGGAGGACAAAACAAATTACTCGGGGGTTCTTCTGGCTTTTCTACAAAGCTGGTCACTACGCCAGTCCCATTCACCCCGATCACACCTGTACGCTGAAGTTTTTCCAGTTCGTTTTCCTCAATGCCCAATATATAATTCTGCTGATTTGCTACAAATTGATTCCAGATTGGTTTCAAATCAAAAATAAAAATATTATCGCCAGCTAAAATTAGCGCTGGTTTTCCCCATAAATCCCCCTCATTAACCACATACTGAAGGTCCCCAATTGCCCCCAACCGTTCATCATTATGATTCACGCCGTCATTATAAAGACGTAATTTCAATCCATTTATATCGAACAAAGATTGATTTTCTTCCATCCAATCCTCAAACTGGGGATAAAAACGGTTGTTGACCACAATATGAATTTCTTCCAGCCCTTCTAATTCCATCAATTGATCAAATAAATAATCTAATACTGGGCGTCCGGCCACAGGTAGCAATGCCTTGGCTGTATTTTCCGTAATTGGGTACATCCGCGTCCCAAATCCAGCACACAATAGAATAGCAATCATTGCAATCGCACCCCGCCTTCCTGTTCTGCAATAAATACGTGTGCTCGCCCCTCCATTTCAGGGAACTCTCTCAAATAAACCTCCATCACTAATTCAGCAATCCTCTCTGCTTTCTCTCTCTCCACCAATCCAAATACACACCCACCATACCCGCCCCCCCCGAAACGGCTACCCAACACCCCACTAGTGCCTGACATTAATTCATGCAAGCGAATGATCGTCCGATTCCCCGATTCATACTGCGTGATTGAACTATGGCACGATTGATTAAGATATTCTCCAAATTCCTCTAACTCGCCTTGTTCCCAGGCTGCTTTCCCAGCGTCTGCCCGATCTACTTCACTAAAGTAATGGGCAGCCCTTTTCGTCAAATTTCCCGGTAATTTCGACCGAAACCGATTAAATACTTCTACAGGAATATCAGACAATATCTTTGCGCCTACAACATCTCCCAGTGAACCCAACATTCTAGCAGCGGCATAACACTCCCCAACTCGATCATTGAATCCCGTGGAACTTAATTCGCGTGAAAGGCCGGAATAAATCACCAAGAAACAATACTTCTGGGATAAAGGCGGGTTTGGCACCCAATCATATGTAAATTTTAGAGTATCTACATAAAGCAGGTGTTCCCGTTTTGATAATTGGATCATCGCCGGATCCAATATGCCTACCTCCAAGCCTAGATACGCATTTTCCAACTGTAAGTCATATCTAATAAAACTCTCGCTATCAATGTCCAACCCATTTATTTGCGCCAATCCATGGAGATAGGCCAAACCAACCGAAGCGGACGAACTCAATCCACTGCCAGGCAGTGTACCAACCACAAGTCCTCGAATACCTGACTGTATCGAATAATGCTGGTGTAGCACACTGGATGCGCCGCGCAAATAGCGACTCCACTGGGTCATATCAGCATCGCCCTCTTGACCGATTAAATACGTATCACTGCCAGGGTAATTTTCGCTTTCCATCAATACTACATCAGACTCAGTTGATTGATACGCCAAAATTGAATAAGCGTTAATTGCAAAACCTAACACTCGCCCACCCTGATGATCTACATGCGCGCCTAACGGGCAAATCCGATAGGGTGAGATCACTATATCAATATTCCGTTGACTATCCGCATAAATTTGACGATATTTTTCTTTGATCGCCAGGATTTGCTCCTCTAAGCCAGGCAAATTAATTCGCATTCGACAATTATTTCCTCTCCAATTTTCTACGTCGGGCGGGAGCACTGAGCACATGCCAGATGGAGGCGCTGACAAATTTCCAAATGGTTGCCAAAGACAACCCTTTTAATGCTTTCAAAACGGAAACTACCGGGACTGCCCCCGGCACACAGGTTACCGTCCGGCTCCACAGTGAAGCACTATCCCCTTTAAGAGACCGCACCCGAATAAAATACTTTTCTCCGTCCACTAAATTTTCGATCTGATAGCGGTTATCTACCCGAATCTTTACTGATTTTTCATCGGATGAACCAGCATCTTTCCAACGCACTTCAAAACCGCTTACTCTCACATCCTGAATTGGCTCCCACACTACATCTGCGTTTTCAGTGGATGGATTCGCAATTAATG
Organism: Anaerolineales bacterium; assembly: GCA_963675375.2. Classification (GTDB taxonomy): domain Bacteria; phylum Chloroflexota; class Anaerolineae; order Anaerolineales; family UBA11579; genus UBA11579. The sequence continues at coordinate 2,989,369 of OY776212.2, forward strand.
CCGCCGGCACCGGCAGTGGCTCTTTTGAGTTCATTTGCTGCAATTTCAAATCAGCCGCCATCATCGCTTCCAAATCTTCCCCAAGCACAACATGTTCAAAATCCAAAGCTCGATGATAAAAAATCCCAGGGAGATAAAAATGGTTCATCGCCGCTCGCTGTAAATCACTCGAAGGGCAATCACCCACATATGGAGCTAACAAGAGCGAATACTGAACGTATTTCCCATTGAAAGATGGCCCATTTGGCTTTAATGCACCACTCAATACTTCTGTCACCACTGCGCCTACCCCATTCCCTCCCATATGGGCATAATTGGATTGTTTTCCGAAATATGAGCCAAATGGATTGAGCCAAATCTGCTGCTTTCCGTCCGTTCCATCCAGTCGCATCGGGCAAAACGCCATGGATGTCAGCCGTTCTGCACTTTGCCCAATCAACAATCCCTTCTCTTTATCACTTACTGCGGTCCACCCCGCAGTCACCTGGTGATTGAAACTATCCAATGCTCGATTCTCGAAATTTATTTCACGATAATCTAAATCATAGTAAGAAGTAATTCCCAGATAATTATGTTTCCAAACCCTCAGGTAATCATCTTCTCTACTTTCAATATTAGGATGCACTTGGAAAGGTGCCACCTCAATCCAATTCTCATCTAGTAGGCGGCGCAATTTTTGTTGAACATTTTGGATCACATCTCGCGGGGGCGTGAAGGCATAATCCACAACTACATCCACGAGTACAAAGGGTAAAGCATCAAACAAAGTAAACGTATATTTCAATTCACTGTTGACTGTACCTTCATCGGTTTCAATTGGAATGTTGGCAGACAAAAGAACGCGCTTTATCCCATGCCATTGAAAATCATCCGGGCACGAAACCTGGTATGCAGTATTTTTGCAAACCGTAAGCTTTTTACCCTGCCTGTAAGTGATAAACGGCTGCAAGAAATCCTCACCACCAATTCTCTCTCCGTCTATCTCAACACGCTCAATCCCGGCATTTTCGGAAAACTGCATCAATATCCGTTCATTTTCAAGCAAATCAATCTTTTCTGGTTTAGTTTGTTCGTCTACTCCCTCCACCAGATAAAATCGTTTGCTTTCATCACTGGCTAATTCTGTCAAAAACAGAAGTGTTCCCCCCAACCGTCCATCAGACATCTGCTCCACATCGATTATTGATACAGGAATTTCTTTTTCATCTTCACCCTTCAGCAGGACCCCACGCACATCGTTTGGTAATATTACGGGCACCTTTGCAACAAATAAAGAATGAGTTTTATCAGACTCCCACGGAACGTCAGGGGCAAAAACCTCAAAGTCATACAATACGTCTAATCTTTCATTTCCCCTATCTTGTTTCAACTTCGCTGCCTGGTGTACTAGTTCATATGCCTGTTGGTTTGCATCAACCAGCAGGGCTTCCGCCCGCGCCTCTCTTTGCTCATTGACTACCGGGGTGCTCATCCCAAAATGGGTGGTCGTTAACCCAATCATACGTTTGAAAAATGACGAGTTGTCACCATCCCAAAGATCAATCCGAAATTTATCTTGATCTTTTTCTGGCAGCTTTTTTATTAATGCTTCTGCCTGATAAGTTTTCCATCTTGACTGTTCAAGTTGAGACCACAATTTCTGTGTCGAATATTTCTCCGCCCACGAATAACTTCCATCAAACCCGCCATCCGCCAGGTCTTGCCTCACTAAAATTTCCTTCATTGGCGGGTTGGTTTCCAAATATCTTTCCGGGGTCGTAAACGCCGCCCAAGAATATTGATTCACAACCTTGATGTATTCTTCCAATCCACCAATATTGGGGAACCAATCGAGGAACTTCGGCACATGAACCGGCAGCCAATACTCAGCATCGGCATCAAAATTGATGTGAACCAACACATCTGAATTGATCTCCCCCGATAACTGGCGCTCTCGCAAATCAAGCAGCATATGATCCAACGAAACATTATCAATTACATCACTCGGGCATATTGCAGGAAAAACCACGATCGGTTCTTCCTCTTCAGTCATCCGCATCAATAAAGGGTTATATCTATCACCAGGTGATAACGATGGAATAAAAGCCCCCAAGGTATTAAATGGAGTGTGCGCATAATACAGCACGATACCCTCAATCCCTTGTGATTTGAGAATTGCATTTTGCCCCACGGTGTACATACATTCCTGTGGCCGTAAAACCTTTGGCGTAACACCAAATAACTGCTTTACCCCGCTGCCATAAGGGTTTTCCAACGCATATGTATTGGTTATCCTGAACTCGCGCTCAGTGGCCGCATAATTTGCGCCATTATTATAGGACCCCAATACAATATCATCCAACCCTACCTGAACCCGCCTTGCAACTTTCTCAATAATGTCAGGAGCATATGTTGGGAGAATTTCCTGCAAGGTCCAATACCCGTCAAAGTCCCAATACCCAAAGGCTTCCAGCCCCGCTTCATTTGCCTTATCCAGCATCCTCAAAATTTCCCCAATCACACGAATATCGGTACCAAAACCAGCCTCATCAGGGGTATCCCCCCGCCAGGAATGATAGAAATTCACATGAAACCCCAAAGAAACGTAAACCTTATGAGCTTCCTGATTTCTTTTGTGCGTTTGCTTAGTAATTGTCATGATGTCCTTTCATCGTTCGCTGGCTTGTTTTATTCACTCTCAGTTTCTACCACAGCTTGCTCACCCCAGCTAGAGAATTGCTCTATTTACGCTGCATGCTTGCACCTTACCTATCATCATGATACATTTCAAACTACATTTCGATCTTCTTGGAGCTTATTCAAATGCACCTAACCATTCCGCAAAATGTTATTTTTTCCGGCACAAATTCAAATAGCCTCTTTTTTTTAGGGAATAAAGGCGAAACCTTTCAAATCAGCGTTCTAGATGATGACCTCATTCGTGTGTCAATGTACCCAGATGGGAAACCTCGCCTGGATCGCACCTGGATGGTATCCGGGAATGGTGGGGATGTGCCTTTGAGCGGAAGATTACGAGATGATTCTTCTCCTTTTCCTTGCCCTGCATTTACTCAAACTGAAGCCGACAATCTTATTTATCTCAAAACAAAACATCTGCAATTAGAAATACAAACGGAAGATTTTCACATTACCTGGAAAAATAACAAAGGGACAACTTTTGCTCGAGATGCAGACAAATTCTCTTATGTGTATGATGCTCGTAGTACGACCATTCGGCACTACCTGCACCACAGCAAAGAAGAATTTTATTATGGTTTAGGAGAAGTATCTGGCCCTATTGATAAATCTAAAGCACGATTTACATTGAAACCTGGAGACGCAATTGGATACGATCCTCAAACCAGCGATCCCCTTTACAAACATTTCCCTTTCTACATTACCTACCACGCTCCTACCAATATAGCCTATGGGATTCTTTATGATAATCTTTCCACCACAACCTTTGATTTTGGCAAAGAAGTTCGTCATTGGGTTGGAGATTACCGCACCTACCGGGCATCAGATGGCGACCTGGACTACTATCTTATCTATGGGCCAACCATTCAAGAAGTTGTCCAAAAACTCGCCAAACTTATTGGATACCCAACCCTACCGCCGCGCTATAGTTTAGGCTACCTCGGGTCCAGTATGACCTATACAGAAGCAGAAAATGCACAAGAACAAGTGACTGAATTTATCAGCCTTTGCCGTCAGCACGACATTCCCAGCACCATGTTCCACATATCTTCTGGCTATTCTTTAGATGCATCTGGAGAACGCCAAGTTTTCGAATGGAACCCGGGGAAATTCCCAGACCTTCAGACAATGGCAGATGTATTTCACCGAGAAAATATCCGGCTAGCTGTCAATGTCAAACCCCACATCCTGCACACTCACCCTCAATACGAGTACATCGCCAGCCAATCTGGCTTTATCCTGGATGCGGCTTCCGGGCAGCCCAGCCATGAGAATCGCTGGCGAACGCATTTCTGGAATAAGGTAGACGCAGCTTATATTGATTTCACCAGCCTTGGCGGCTACACATGGTGGAAACAGAGCGTAAAATCATCTTTACTAGATCAAGGCATCGACAGCGTATGGAATGACAATAATGAATATGAGCTTTGGGATAGCGAAGCACAATTTGCCGGTTTTGGAAAACCTTTCCGCGCTGGCCTTGGGGCAAACATCCAAACATTACTCATGGCACGCGCTTCTTACGAATCCATCCAGGAAAAACACCCTTCACAACGACCATACGTAATCAGCCGGTCAGCATGCCCAGGGGTACAGCGCTATGCACAAACCTGGTCAGGGGACAATGTTAGTTCCTGGCACACCCTCAAATGGAATATTCCCATGAGTTTAGGGCTGAGCCTTTCTGGGTTACCCAATACCGGGCATGATATTGGCGGCTTTACCGGCCCTATGCCCGATCCCGAGCTGCTCCTTCGCTGGGTACAATGTGGAATTTTCTTCCCTCGATTCTCCATTCATTCCTGGAAAGAAACCGTCACCGAGCCATGGATGTACCCAGAAGTTCGCCCACTAATTCGAGAAGCCATCAAATTCCGCCAACAACTACTTCCCTACCTATACACATTGCTTTTCAATTCCTCTCAAACTGGCGAACCCATCATGCGCCCCCTCGTTTATCACTTTGCCCAAGATCCTATTTGCCGGCAAGAATCATTTGAATTCATGCTTGGTCCAAATTTATTGGTTGCTCCTATTTTTGAACCTGGGCAAGAGTACAAGAGGGTCTATCTCCCCGCAGGAACCACCTGGACAGATTTTTACACCGGGCAGCGATGGTCTGGAGGAAGAGAAATAGAAGTTGAAACGCCGCTCACACACATCCCCCTATTTGTCCCCGCTGGTGGGATGATACCCTTATCCCCAAATAATGAATTAGAAGTCAAGATTTTCCCCGGTAAAGGGGAAACCACATCTCAATTTACTCTTATTGCAGATGATGGAGAAACCACGGCCTACCAAGAAGGGAAATTCCTTTCTCTTCCAGTTCAAATGAGAACATCCGCTAAACAAGTTGAAGTTATAGTCGGGCCAATCCAGGGGAATTACTCCAACCCATATCAAAATATCACCATCTCTCCCCCAAAAGAAGAAATCAGAAGGGTAATTGAAAACATCAATTTATAACATTTTTCCATATACAAAAAAACGTCCTCATCGGACGTTTTTTTAGTTATATAAGCTAGGGAATTATTCTTCTTTCCTTCCACCTGCAGCAAGATAGGCCATGACAATCCCTAAGCCATAAAGCACGACTAACGGCACCATCACAATCCCCATATTTATCGGGTCGATGGTCGGCGTAATCATTGCTGCCAAAATTGAGATGGCAATCACTGCAATCCGCCAGTTATCTTTCAACGCCTTCGGTTTCAAGATTCTCATAGCGGATAACACATAGGCGATCAAAGGAAATTCAAAAGATACCCCAATCCAAAACATCAAGCCGGTTACAAATTTTATATAGGACGAGGGGCGAGGGATCGTATAGATACCCATGAATTGCAGCAGCACCGGCATAGCTGCTGGGAGCATGTAATAATACGCAAACAACATGCCCCCCATGAAGAAAACAAACACCATGGGGATTGCCAAAATGCCGATGATTCTTGCCCTTCGCGACAATCCTGGTGCAGCGAACAGCATTAATTCAAAAGCGATGTAGGGCAAAGAAATCGTGAACCCTGTCAGCAGCGCTACGCGCATGACTACGCTGACTGGTTCGGTAACATCAATTGCCTGCAATGCCTCAATCCCACCAACCGGTTGAGAAATCCAATCTAGAATATTTGAGATAAACACAAAAGCCAACACAGTTGCAATCACAAATCCAATTACAGCCCTGAAAATGTGTTTACGTAAATCATTCAAATGCACTAAGATTGAGTTTGGATTCTCAAAACTGGTTTGAAGTACATCCCCAATCGGTGTATCTTCAGGCTCTTCCGAGAAGAAATCTTTAATTTTTAAATAAATGTTTCTAAAGAAAAGCCATATCCCCCTCAAAATTCGCCAAATTAAGCGAAATGGAAAAGTGATAATTAACCAAAAAGCTCTAAAGAATTTGCGCATTGCTACTCTTCCTTTTCCTCAGTAAGATCAAAATCAGCGGAAGCAATCACATCATCTTCAGCTTCCTCACTTTTTGGCTCCAAGGAAGGTGGCGCAATAGAAGGCTCATCTTTGGGATCGTCCAAATCAACTTTCATCTCTTTTTCAATACTTTTTGTATCGATGGCAACTGATTCTTTTGTGATCCCTTTAAGTTCTTCTAATTCTTTTTTAGTGTCCTCAAGATCAGCTTCGCGCATCAATGTATTTGGCAGGTCGCGGACTTCCTTTGAAACTTGTGTCACCCCGCGCCAAAAATCCGACTTGCGGACAGTGTTAATAAACTTACCCATTTTCCGGGCAGTACTTACTAAATCATCTGGACCTAAAACTAAAAATACAACCAAAAGAATAAGGACCAGTTCTAAGGGGCCAATGCCAAGTATATCCATGAAATTCGTATTATGTAATGTTACTTGCACAGCAATAAATTGCTGTGCAAGTTGTAGTTATAAGGTACAGTCTTCAGAAACTGAGCGTCTTATTTTTTTTCTTCAGCCCCTTCTTCGGTGTCAGTCTCATCTTCGTCCCCCTTTAAACCATCACGGAAAGCGCGGATACCACCGCCCAATTCACCTGCAATTTTCCCAATTCTCCCCACCCCAAACACTAATAGTACGATCACCAAAATAATGATCAATTCAGTCGGGCCTAAGCGTGCCATGAAAACCTCCAAGATTTTAAAACTTTTGAATCCAATTATACTTGAATTCAATCTACTTAATTATTTTGCGTTGATTTAATTCACAATAATCAAAGTAATTTTTGGATTGTGGATTTTATCACGCAAGGAAGAATTATACTGCAATTTACAAAATTCTTCTATCTTCTAAAGATAATCTTTTAATTAATTTTTGCGCACCACTTTGAGAAATATCCAATTCAATATCGCCAAATATTTCCCAATGCTCACAATGATTTACATTTTCTCCTGGTGCCAAGATCGTCCGCGGGCCAAGAGTCTCAAGTTCTAAGAAGCGCCAATCGCAGTAAATCTGACTGGACGTGTTGAAATCATAATATTGAGATTCGGCTGAATACTTCGCATATTTTACAAACAGTGTATTTTGCCATAAGTACCCAAGCCATCCTTTTGGATTCGGAGAACCCATTTTGAACTTCTCATTGACCATCTCTGCTCGTATAAAAATAAATTGGTCTCCCCAATCCACATATGGGCTGTTCATTTCAGCGTATGGCCACAAGGCGACCATTCTATTCGGCCAAAATCCTTGGGGGTCTTTTAATCTCGTTTCCTGTGGAAAAATCCCTACCCCGCCGGGACGCATTTGAGTAATGGACCAGGGCGCTAATTCAATGTTCGCTACTCCCTCATTGGTAAGCGTATGATCAACAATTACCTGATTCCCCAATTGTGAAAAGCTAATCTTGATAGATTTCCGAATCCCAGTATTCGCTTCAACCTCCTGCACAACCTCTAAACCATCTTCAAACTCAATTATCTTCACCGGATGATTATCTGGCGCATATGTGGTTGCTGGGACTTCTGGAGCATACCAAAGACGGTGACCACCCCGCACATAATAACTCTCACCACCTGTATGGATAAATTCATCATCAGGAACTTGAGCAAACAAATTCTCTCCACCGCGATAAGAACACCCTAATATTCTCGGCCCAACCGAAGTGGTTACCCATAAAGTAATCTCTTTATTTCCAAACTGTACGCACGGGTAGCCCTCAAACGTAGTTTCCTTAAAATCCGTATACACCAATTTCTCCTCTCAAGAAAATCGTCTGACTGTATACTCCATTTTAACACTTGCGTGCTGAAAATAAGAAAACTTCCCCCTGTTTTTAAGACAATAACCAAACACAAAATTACTCTACGCCTAAACACCTCAACAATACTTTTCGTATATGACCACTTCTCCGATGTTCAAACAAATAAACTCCTTGCCAGGTTCCCAAATTCAACCCGCCCTCGTCTATCGGTATCGACAAACTGGTGTGTGTCAGGATTGATCGCATATGAGAGGGAGAATCATCAGCACCTTCTAACGTATGCTGATACCACGGCTCATTTTCCAATACCAAGTGATCCATAAATGCTTCTAAATCTTTTTGTGCGCTTGGATCGTAGTTTTCATTTACCACCAAAGATGCACTTGTATGCTGGATAAACAAATGGCACATACCTTCTCGAATTCCCCATTGTCGCAGCCGCGCATCAATCTCATTGGTAAAAGGATACAATCCCTTTCCTTTTGTTTGTACTAAGATTGTATCCTTATACCAATTCATCATTCTTCCTCTCCATCATATACAGGTAGGTCAAAGTTGATCAACAATCCATTCCCTTCCACACGCTCTGCCCACATTTTCCCACCATGCTGTTCCACAATTGACCGCGCAATTGCTAACCCTAACCCAGACCCTTCTTGATCGCGTTTGCGAGAAGGTTCCACTCGATAAAAACGGTTGAATATCCGGTCTAAGTCTTTATCACTCACGCCAGGGCCGCTGTCAAGCACACTAAATCGCACCCTCTGCGCTTCAATATTCTCAGCCGTTACCGTTATTTTCCCCTCAGTTGGAGAATATCGGATCGCATTCTCTATTAGATTCCGGAGAACTTGCACAATCCGATATGGATCAATCATCAGCTTGGGCAAATTGGGAGAAACTATAACCTCAAAAGCAAGATTTTTCTCCTCCATCCCGGCAGAGGCAGTTTCCTTCACCTCTTCTAAAATACGTTCGATTTCTACTAATTGCAATTCTAAAGGTAATTCCCCCACATCAGCCTTAGACAACAACCGTAAATCTTTTACCAAACGCTCTAATCGCAGGGCTTCCTCGTGGACAATGTCGAATGTTTCTCGATCTGGTTTAATTACACCTTCATGTACGCCTTCTGTATACCCTAAAATAACGCTGATCGGCGTTCGTAGCTCGTGGGCAATATCTGCAGTCATTTGCCTCCGTGATGAAATTAATTTTTCCAAATCCTCCATCATTTGATTAAAAGATTCCGCCAATGTCCCAATTTCATCCTTAGAACTCACTTCAACTTTATGGGAAAGGTCACCAGTCGCCGCTCGTTGCGCCGCAATCGATAATTGTTTCAATGGTTTTGAGAAAGTACGCGATAAGACCAAGGCCATCACCAAACCCAACAGCACCGCGCCTGAAGCACTAATGATCAACAATTCATCAATCCGGTCTAATACCGGGTGTTCACGGAAAAAATCCTGCCGCCCTTCATTTGGATCGCTCAAATAACCTACAACAACACCATTTACTTTAATCGGGATAGCGCCCTCAATAATGAATGTTTCAACTTTCGTTCCCTGCGGAAACCCAGGAGAACTTGCGACTACCACGCCATTTACGTCTAAAATTAGTATAGGTGCTGGTTTGATTTCCTTATTTTCCCAATTTGGCCCAGGGTAAGTGATCCCATCCCAAGTGCCATTATCCATATAAAAATCTTCCAGAATTGCTAGCGCGCGATTTTCATCCTGATTGACCAAGAAGTTCTGTATCTCTTTATTTGAGTATTGACGGGCAATCCCAAAGAATAACAATGTCCCCACTAAACTGACTGCCAAGAATCCAAATAGCAGTTTCCAAGAAATGGAACGCATTTATCCCTTTTCCTTCCGCACAAACCGGTAACCCGCCCCATATACAGTTTCAATGTAGTGCGGGTCTTTTGGGGAATCTTTCAATTTAGATCGCAAATTCTTTACATGTAGGTCAATTGTGCGTTCATACCCCTCATACCGCACCCCTTGAATGATGTCCAATAAATCCAACCTGGAATACACTCTGCCCGGGTCTGTCATCAAGGCTGCCAACAAGTCAAATTCTGATGGTGTCAGGTCAATATAGTCTTCTCCCACCTTTACCGTTCTGCTGTTCCGATCCAAGACAATATCCAAACAAGACAAAACTTCTGCGTTAGGCTCTACCATCGAAGCTCTACGCAGCACAGCTTTAACACGTGCCATTAATTCTCTTGGGCGGAAAGGTTTCACCACATAGTCATCCGCTCCCAATTCCAAACCCAACACTTTGTCTTCATCTTCAACTTTGGCGGTCACAAAGATGATTGGTGTATTAGCTTTCTTACGATGTTCCCGCAAAAACTCATATCCGTCCATTTTCGGCATCATAATATCCAAAATGATCAAATCTGGCTTTTCATCCTCTGCAACTCTCAATGCCTCTTCCCCGTCTTCAGCCGTGCAGACCTGGTAACCAAATTGACTGAGATATGTATCAATCAATGAAACCAACCGTGGCTCATCATCAACAACCAATATTTTCTTGTCCATAATCCTCTGTAATTCTACCGCATTCCACGGTATACACCTTAGTAGTAAATCTCCTTGAGATGGCAATAAAGGCATCTCAAGGAATTTGGCACAATTTTATTATCAAGAAATTTTACTTTGCAGCAATTCAATCAAGGGTTCAAGCAGCATCGTAGAGTTACCCAAACGCCCCATACCGCCACCCCCATTAGTACCTCGTTCTGCCTGTAAAGTTTCTATCTGTTCTTGAGTAAGATTACTTCCCTCAATCCCCATACCTCCTCCCATGCCCTGTCCACCACCTGGGTTGACACCTTCCGGCATTTCCCCTCCGCCGGGGCCACCAACCTGCATCCCTTCTCCGGGTTGGAAACCACCGCCATCTGCGGATTCCACATCCCACTCTCCCTCAGGGCGTTGAAATCCTTCATTCAATCCAAGGTCTTCCATAAGGGTCATCATGCTGTCTGGACCAAATTCCATATTTTCAATTGCCATCATTTGCTCATCTGTCATAACACCAGCAATTTGATTAACTAGAGCATCAATCTCCGCCTCCGCTGCGGTATCACTATCATATAAGCCAGATAACACCTGCCATAATGGAAGTAATTCAGAAGCTTGGTCAGCATCAATTGCATATTCTGTATCTTCTAAACCAAAAGTGCCTAAAATTAATTGGTTAGATAAAGGCAGCTCCATGTCAGAAAAATCAGCCCGGTCTGGCACACCGGTTCCATCAGCCTCACCGCCACTCTCGTTTTCACTTTCATTTACAACAGTCCCAGTATCCTCATCACCATTGTTGGAAGTGCCGCATCCAACCATAAATAAAGTTATCACTATTAGAAGCAAAAAAGTTTTAATCTCTTTCATTGTATTGTCTCCACTCAAAATATTTATTCATACCGCAAGGCATCAATCGGGTCTAAATCAGCCGCTTTATTTGCCGGGTAGAAGCCAAAAAACACGCCAACCAGGGCAGCCGAAGAAAACGCCAATATCGTAGAACTCACGACCACAACGGTACGCATATCGCTGATTTTTCCAAAGATATAGCTTCCGCCAACACCGCTCAAAACCCCGATCAATCCGCCCAGCAAACTAAGCATCAATGCTTCGGTTAAGAATTGCATCCGGATATCATTAGGTGTCGCGCCAACAGCTTGCCGAATACCAATCTCTCTGGTACGTTCGGTCACGCTCACCAACATAATGTTCATGATCCCAATCCCCCCAACGATTAGCGATACCCCTGCAACCCAGGACAGCAATGATCTGAATGCCGCCGTGGTTGATTCTTGGGTGCCGATAATATCCTGCTGGGTGGTGATCGTAAAATCTGCCTCATCAAGAGATACATCGTGCCGCTTCGCCAACAGCAGTTCAATCTGTAAGATTGTGTCATCCATGATTTCAGGATCTTCAATTTCCACATAGATCATCCGGACTCTATCCCCCATGATCCGTCCAAAAGGATTATCGGTTAGATACTCTAATACCACGGTAACCGGTACATATAACCGGCTGTCATAATCCACATCGCCAACCAATCCTTTTTCTTCAAATACCCCAATCACTACAAGGCGTGTAGATCCCACGGTTACATCTTGTCCAATCGGACTTTCATCTCCAAACAATTCTTCTGCCAGAGTTGAACCTAGTACGGCCAATTTCTGAGTATCCTCAATATCAAGCTCACTAAAGTATCGGCCGTTTGCAATTTCCATATCACGAACAGACGGAAAATCGGCGGTAGACCCCAAAATGGTCACACTGCTAACAGTTGTGCTGCCTGCTTCAACATCTTCCGTTGAAGTTTGCTCAACCACAACCCCTGCCACATTGCTCAATTCCGCAACCGCAAAAGCATCGTCATAAACCAAACCCCCTTGTTCCATACTTCCACCCCCGCCTGGGCCGCGCATTCCTTCAAGGCCACCCTGGGTAAAAGCTTGCTGTACAAAGATCAGGTTCGACCCCAGGCTGGTAATCGATTCTTCAATGGTTGCTTCTGTACCCGCGCTGATCGAAACCATGATAATTACCGCAGCAACACCGATAATGATGCCTAACATCGTCAGCAGTGAACGCACCTTATTCTTCGTTACTGCTTCCCAAGAAATTCGAATTACTTCCAACGGTTTCATAATCAGGCCTCCAGCGGTACAGTCACATCGTCATTGATGTTTTTATGAAAACCATTGGTTTGAATTTTTTCAATTTTGCCATCCAGCAAATGGATCGTTCTTTCCGTGTGCGCAGCGGTCTCCGCAGAGTGTGTAACCATAACAATCGTTGCGCCCCGATCGTGCAGCGTGTGCATCACATTCATAATCTCCTCACCAGATTTGCTGTCCAGGTTCCCGGTTGGCTCATCCGCAATGATAAGTACAGGATCATTGATCAACGCACGCGCCACAGCAACACGCTGCTGCTGTCCACCAGAAAGTTCTTTCGGCTGGTGATCGACTCTGTCACCCAATCCAACCAATTCCAACATCTCATAGGCTTTATCTTCCATGTCATAAATATCCATGTCGTTATCGCGATCATACATCAATGGCAAGATCACATTCCGCAAAGCTGTTGTTCGCGGTAACAAGTTATAAGACTGGAAGATAAACCCAATTTTCTTATTCCGGATAATAGCTAAATCCACTTTGTCCAGTTCGCTAACATACTCACCATCTAGAATATATGTGCCGGAAGTCGGCTTAGATAAGCAGCCCAAAATATGCATCAATGTGCTTTTTCCAGAACCTGAAGGTCCCATAATAGCGACAAATTCACCTTCTTGAATCTGCACATTCACACCGTCCAACGCATGGACACTGATATCCCCCATTCCATAGACTTTTGTAAGGTCGATTGTTTCGATGATCGTCCGTTTTTCCATTACTCAGTCTCCACGATCCCGGTGCTCACCACTTCCCCTGCGCTCAACCCTGAAATCACTTCAGCATAATAAATGTCAATGATTCCAATATCCACCAATCGCAGCACAGGTTCACCGTTTTCAATTACAAATACAGAATACTGACCATCGGTTACTTCACGCAGCGCTTCAACCGGAACTAACACAGCCTGTTCCGCTCGGCCACCAATAATTTCTACATCCGCGCTACTTCCAAGGGGTAAGGTTTCAATCCCAACCTGATTAGTAATATCCATTGAAACTGATCCACCAATCATGCTTCCCCCAAAGTCCGTCTCAATAAATGGGTCAACCTGAGTTACTTCTCCGGTAAATACACGATCAGGGATCAAGTCAAAGGTAATATCAGCTTCATAGCCAACAACAAACATATCCCAGTCTTCCGCATCCACATAGACCTGCAAAATCAAAGAGGATGTATCGGAAATGGTGACAATCGTGTCTGTACCAGATTCAGAGCCTACAGCTGCATTCATCGCGGTCACCACACCATCAATAGAAGCCACCAATTGAGAAGACTGTAAATTTTCTTTGGCAGTTTCTAATTCTTCTTTGACAGTTAAATACGCGCCGATCTCACTCCCCGTTGCACCTTCAGGCAGTTCCCCAGTTGTCAATAAAGCCAGGTAGTCCTGCGCTTCTTTTAGTAAAGCCTCATTCAATTCAACAGTGAATCGGGCATCGTCAATCGACGATAAAGTAGGCTCAGAAATATACTCTTCACAAACCCTTTCGCGTCCCACACCTTCGCATTCTTCTACAGTAAAGTATTCTGGTGCATAGGTATTATCGTAATAATATTGGGCTTGTTTCAAGCCTGCTTCTGCATTTGCAACGGCTTGTTCAGCCGTAGAAATTGCGTCATCATCTCCTTCGGTTTGCGCCTGGGCTAATGCGTTTTGTGCTTCAACCAATCTTGTCTCATAAGTAAAAACACCTGGGCTGATCAAATATTTTAGCGTGGTCTGTGAATCATATAAATCTTCTGCAATGGAGGATACAGACTGTCTTGCTTCTGCAATCGACACGGAAGAAACCAATTCATTGAAATTTCTTTGCGCCTCTTCATATGCCTCTTGCAAACTAGAAACATCTTGCTCAACAAGCACATCCCCAGATTTCACATGGTCACCCACTTTTACATAAATCGCTGAAACCTCGGCGCTCGCCGGGAAAGATAAATTCTCCTCATTACCTGCGATCAATTCTCCTGCCCCGCTGGCATACAGCACTAAATCCCCCGTTCGGATGGTTGCTGTTTGCATCTGAGAATTTTCCGTTTCTGCCACCTCTTGACCTGGCAGATAATAAAACTGGTAATACGCTCCTGCCCCAGCGGCAAGGACAAAGACTACCCCCAAAATAATCCAAACTCTTCTTCTCGTCTTTCTTTTCTTGCGAGCGCGCTCTGTAGATTTATAACTCTCTGGTTTTTCCATTGTTTCCGTAGACATATCCCAAGTTGTTCCTTTCAATGTAGGTTGATATAAGGCTAATCATACATAGCGCCAATTAACAACCTATGAGTGAATTATGTAGGAAATGTATACGAACTATTTTCTAATAAAGTAGATTTCCCCCAACTTTGGAAAATAGCTAATTGCCATACAAAGCGATGAAATTCTCATCAACAGGCTGCGCAAATCCAACCGCAAGGTCTAACAATTCTTCATCAGTAATTTCCCCCAATACACCCTGTACTTCAATGATGGAAATAATGTCAAATCTTTGGAAAACCAATGAGACTTCTCTCATTGAACAGTCATCCATTTCTGAATCCCACCCATACCAACTTTGTTCACCCACAAAAACGACGTTTGTTTGTTTTTCATCTTTGTTACTATTATCTATCATATAGCTAAAATATTGCTCAGCACGATCTTCATCTTCAAGCATAAGAGCAACCACCCTCGCATTTACCATGCCCGAAGAAGCATCGCAGTCATCCGCACTTTTGTAAACGCGTTCATAGCCACTTTCAATGCCGAATTTCTCAACCGCAGCTATCGCATCTTCAAAAGAAGCATACCCCCAATCTTCCCAATCGGCTGCATAGGCATCATTGCTCAGATCGTATCCTTCAGCCAATTGCAAATCACCGGGAATTTCATTCGCTGCCGGCAGCCACAACTTCTGATCGATCGCTAACTGATTTGGTTCTGCGCGCCACGTTGTTACCAAACCATCAAACATTCCTTTATTATAGCCAAGGAATGCCATTCCAATCACAAGACCTATTAGTATTAATCCTAATATCACCAACATCGCAAGCGCATATTGGAACTTACTCGTTTTTTGTGAGTCACTGTTTTTTGATTTCATACATTGATTACCTTCCCCCAAATGGCGGGTGGAAAAACAGCGCAAGTATAAAAGATACAACAAGAATAAACAAGTCCACCGTAATTTCAGGCTCATTTCGAAATCAACGAATAACGAACTAAATTATTCTGTAAATATGGCCTAAATATGATAAACTGTATCCAGGATAAAGCTATAATGTTTTCCTCAATTCATTATTCTGGAATTATCGTCTCGCAAAAGTACAATTGATCCTACAAAGGGGAAACAAGATTTTTCACCATCCAAAATTCATCTATGACCACCTTACAATATTGAAAGGCTAGCAATCTAAATAGTCATTAAGCCAACACTTTAGAATAGATATAATGATAAAGGAGATACATTGCCGCAATACCATTTTGGTGAAAGGAGTATTTTTATCGAATTATTCCATATTTTCAATTCAAATAAAACAACAATCTTTTAATCGCAACTAGAGTGAAGGAAAAAACCATGTATGCTAAAAAGAAATTTAATGTTTTATTCCGCATCACTTCACTTGCAGTCATCTTTTCCATCTTTTTCACCTTGTTAGCACCGATCACCCTTGTTGCCTTTGCGCAAGAAAACACCCCGGAAAGCACACAAGAAAGTGAAGGAGAGGAAACCTCTGAAGAAGATCAGGGGGACGCACAAACTGGCGACACATCCGAAGAGCCACAAGCAACGGACCAGCCAGAACAGCCTCCTCCAGAGGAAATTTCAGAGGAGCAGCCAGATGACCCATCTGCTGAGCAAAGTATTCCTGATGATGAAGAAGGAGTAGGTGGCGGCTCAGCAGAAGGTGAAGATGGAGAACCCTCATCCGAAGAAGGTACACCAACAGAAGCATCTGAAACAGAAGAAGCGACTCCCGAACCTGAAGCAACTGAGGATACAACTACCCCAGAACCAACCGCTGAAGAGACCGAGGAAGCACCCCCTGTTGAAGAACCTGCTGTTGAAGCAACTCCTGAACCCGAGGGAACCGCTCCAGAGCCCGGTGCACAACCAGCTGTCGAAGAACCAGAAAAAAATGATTTTAAAGAAGTTGTAGAATCATTGAACACTTTAGAAGGTGTAGTCGTTACAACCGAAGGGGAAAGAGTTCCCTTAGCAAGTAACGCTGCATCCGATATGCTGGCATCCGACGATCCTTACTTCGTCCGCGATGGTGTAACCTACACGTATCTCCCATCTGATGGAGACTGTTCAACATCGGCAGATCCTGCCCACTGTGTTCTAACCGACAATCCTGTACAGGCAGCGTTAGACGACATTGGCGCAAATGGTGTCCCTGACGACAGCACACTCTACATCGATGGTGGATTCTATGATGGCGCCATCAACTTCACCAATCATGACTATGCTGATGAAAGCCTCAACATCCAGGGCGGCGCAGATGGTGGCACAACCACTTTCACAAACACTGTGAATGTTGAAAACAACACGTATCAGAATCTCACTTTTACCAACATCAATTTTGATAACATCTTTGGCAACGGCGTGACCTTAACCAATAACCAGCTCAATCTCTTCCTTGATGAGATTGGCGCAAACGGAAATAATGGTGATGGTATCGTCGTTGAAAACAATACTGGCAATGTTGTTATCAACAATGTAGAAGCCAACGACAACGACGGCGCAGGTATTGTGCTCTCCGATATTGACGGAGATGTCGAAGTTTCCGACACGACCGCCAATAACAACGACGGCACCGGGATGGAAATTGATGCAACTGGTGATGTGACTGTTCGAGACAGCCAATTCGTCTCCAATAACGGGGATGGCTTGGACATCGATACAGAAAATGGGAGTGTCGATATCTCAGGTGTAGTAGCCAACAACAACGATGGCAATGGTATTGATATTGATGATGTTGCACAAGATGTAACCATCACCGATACACAAGCAGACTACAACTGGGCAGGAGACGGGATCAACATCGGGGACGTGACCGGGAATGTAACCCTGGAAAATGTCTCCGCTTCCGGTAACGAAGGCGTAGATGCCTCCACCGGTAACGGCGTTGATCTTTCTTCTGTTGGTGGCAATATGCAGGTGATAGATGGCGTCTTCAATGACAATGACGGCTCCTATTACTGCACTTGCTATAACACCTACCGCCCCTACTACAATCACTTCCATGGTACAAAATGCCACAATAACTGCCGCTGCTCCTACACACCCGGTGACGGGCTAGAAGTTGGGAATGTAGCTGGTAGTGTGGAAATCGAAAACATTGAAGCGGTTGCTAATGAAGGCGAAGGTGTTGTATTTTCAGATGTCGGCAGCGATTTCACAATCAACGGCGGCAATTTCACCTGGAACGTATTGGGTGGTTTGCATGTCGGTGATATTGCTGGAGTCGTCCGGCTGAATGAAATTACGGCATTTCAAAACACCAACCCCGGAATCCTCATTGGAAATGTTGGCGATACATTCAACTTCTCCAATTCAGAAATTCTGGAAAACGGTTCCCGCGGCATGGTCGTTGGGGACGTAGCAGACAATGTAAATCTCCTAAACATAACCATCCAACGGAACGAATGTGGCGGCGCCTCATTTGGCAATGTAGCCGGCAACTTCAACCTTTCCAATGGAAATATCTCTAACAACTGCAATATCGGCCTCTTGGTGGGTGATGTAGAAGGTACCGTAAACCTCTTCAATCTCACTGCCAACGAAAACAGTAGAACTGGTGTCGAATTTGGAGTTGTAGGCCAAGAGTTCAACGTTGACGAAAGCACTTTCAACAAAAATGCAGGCCAAGGCCTGAAAGTTGAAGAAGTCCAAGGAAACGTGAATCTGTTCACTGTGAAAGCCAATCAAAACGAAAAAGAAGGCGCTCTCTTCGGCGATATAGAAGGTAACTTCAACGTCAATGGCGGCACCTTTAAAAAGAATGAAAAAGACGGTTTGATGGTTGGATTAGTGGGTGAAAACGTAAACCTCACAGACATTGTTGCCAGCAACAACTATGGCGGCGGTGCCAACTTTGAGGATGTCCAGGGCAATTTCAACTTATACGAAGGTACTTTCAACAATAACGATCGTGATGGTTTGAATGTCGGGGATGTCACAGAAAATGTGAATATCTTCTCGATTACTGCCAACAACAACTACTGCCAGGGTGCCCAATTTGGCAACATCGGTGGTGCTTTTGATCTCCTTACAGGGACATTCAAAAACAACTGCCAGCAAGGCCTTCTGGTCGGCAATGTAGGTGACTATGTATCTCTCGTAGATATCGTTGCCTCTAAGAACAATGATGCCGGCGCAGAATTTGGTACCGTTGGCGGCGATTTCACTGTTGAAGAAGGCAAATTCAACGAAAACGATGGTGACGGACTCCATGTAGATCAGGTGCAAGGTTCAGTAGACCTTGAAACCGTGACCGCCAAGAACAACCAAGGTAACGGCGCTGAATTTGGAGATATCGCAGGTAGTTTCTCACTCAACAATGGCGTTTTCAACGGCAATGATGATGACGGCCTTGAAGTTGCCAGCGTGGGAACTGATGTAGATATGTTCAATGTCACTGCCAACAAAAACTATGGCAATGGCGCAGACTTTGGCACCATTGGTGGTGATTTTGTAGTTACCGACAGCGTATTCAGCCGGAACGAAGGTGATGAATACTGCGTATGTTCCTACAACCATCATGGTTATTACGGCTACTATGGCTACAATAGCTACCATGGCTACTTCGGTTACTATGGCTATCGCTGCCATCAGCCGCAATGCCAATGCTACACCATCCTTGGTGATGGCCTTCAGGTGGACGATGTTGCAGGGAGTGTATCCTTGAATAACGTCACCGCCAATGGCAATACTGGCATGGGTGTCAACATGGAAGATGTCACAAACAACTTCAGCGCCACAACCGTCACAGCCAACAACAACCAGGGCTCTGGTGGTGGCATCAACGTTGGTGACGTCGGTGGAAACGTTGAATTGGTGAATGTGACTGCCAATAACAATGCTGGAAACGGGATTGAAATTGGTCAAGTCTCCGGCAACCTTTCCGTTCTATTCGCTACACTGAATAAGAACAATGCCAACGGGATTTACATCGATGGAATCAATGGCGACCTCAATCTTTGGTTTATGAATGTCAGCAAGAACGAAGATGATGGCATCAAGATCAATGATATTGAAGGAGCCACAATGGTAACTGACGTCGTTTCCGAGAAGAACGGGGATGACGGTATGGATATCGAACCATTGAGCGGTGCAGAAATTTGCAACAGCCGCTTCGAAAACAATGGGGATGATAGCCTACGCATCGTAAGTGCAGAAGATACCTTTGCTGAAAACGTGTTCATCGATGGTCTTCCAGAATATCTTGGTGGCGGCTCCTATGTCATCCAAGATTTGAGCTGGTGTGCCTCTGGCCCGCCATCCTCATAAAAGAACAAGTTTTTTCGAACTTTGTTCGATCGGACAGGGTTGGCATTTTGCCAACCCTGTCTTTTTATTTACAGAAATTGAAGGCTTCAAATTTGGTGCATATAAAAATTTATGATAAACTTTACCTAAATTATTATTTTCCTTAATGCTTGCATGATCCCTATTAATTCTTCATCATCACAACTTACATAACTGCCATTCCCCACAATAAGGAGTAAAAATGGACGGCAACCAAACTGCCCCATATGAGGGAGAGGTCTTTTTTCCACCACAAGATGTTATCGAACAAGCCAACGTACAAGAATATGAAAAACTTTATCAACAATCATTAGAACATCCAGAAACCTTTTGGGAAGAAAGAGCAAAAGAATTAGACTGGTACCAAAAATGGAATACTGTCCTCGATGATAGCAATCCTCCCTTTTTCAAATGGTTTACCGGGGGAAAAGTTAACATCATCCATAATGCCCTTGAAAGACACTTAAAAACTTACCGTAAAAACAAACTTGCCCTCATTTGGGAAGGTGAACCTGGTGACACACGCACTTATTCCTATTTTGCGCTAAATCGTGAAGTCTGTAAATTTGCCAACATCCTCCGCAGCATGGGTGTTAAAAAAGGGGATATTGTCACCATCTATATGCCCCGCATCCCAGAGCAGGTAATCGCCATGCTTGCTTGTGCCAAGGTTGGTGCGGCTCATTCAGTTGTCTATGGCGGTTTCAGTGTAGAAGCATTAGCAGAACGGATCCAGGACGCACAAAGTCGCTTACTGATTACCGCTGATGGCGGGTGGTTGCGCGGCAAGATCATAGAATTGAAACAAATCGCCGATGAAGCTATTTCTCGCCAGGCAACCATTGAAAGTGTCATCGTAGTAAAACGCACTGGTCAGGATGTATACATGGAAGCGGGGCGCGATTACTGGTATCACGACTTAATTGATTTACCTGTAGCCAATAGTACAGACTCACCCACCGAAGAAATGGATGCCGAAGATCCGCTCTTTATCCTATATACCTCTGGCACTACTGGCCGCCCAAAAGGTATCCTTCATACCCACGGTGGATACATGGTTTACACCTACACCACTCTTAAATATGTGTTCGATATGAAAGATGAAGACCGCTGGTGGTGTGCAGCCGATCCGGGTTGGATCACCGGGCATAGTTATATTACCTACGGCCCACTGCTCAATGGAGCAACCAGTTTCATGTATGAAGGTGCGCCTAATTACCCTTATCCAAACCGCTGGTGGCGCATGATTGAAAAATACGGCATCACAATTTTCTACACCGCGCCTACCGCCATTCGTGGTCTCATGCGGTTCGGTGATGCCTGGGCGAAACGGCACGATTTATCCAGCCTTCGGCTGCTCGGCAGTGTCGGAGAACCGATCAACCCAGAAGCCTGGAAATGGTATCACTCGGTAATTGGAGGAAACCGCTGTCCGATCATGGACACCTGGTGGCAAACGGAAACTGGTGGATTTATGATTGCCCCACTCCCCATTACACCGCTAAAACCAGGTTCTGCAACCCGTCCATTCTTTGGCATTGATGCGGCTGTGGTAGATGACGACGGCAATCCCATCAAACCTGGCGAAGAAGGTTACTTGGTGGTCAAGAAACCATGGCCTGGTATGCTGCGCACCATCTATAAAGATCCAGATCGCTATAAGGAACAGTATTGGAGTAAATATGGCAACCTGTATCAGGCTGGCGATTCTGCCCGTATCGATAAAGATGGCTATATCTGGGTGATCGGGCGTATCGATGATGTCATTAAAGTCAGCGGTTACCGTCTTGGTACCGCAGAAGTGGAGAGCGCTTTGGTCAGCCACCCCGCAGTTGCCGAAGCAGCAGCCATTGGTTTACCTCATGAAGTCAAGGGCAATGCCATCCACACGTTTGTGATCTTAAAACAAGGCATTACCGGGGACGATGCTTTGGTTGAAGCGCTCAAAGAACACGTTGGTCACGAAACCGGACCAATTGCAAAACCGGAAGAAATAACATTTGTAGAAAGCTTACCGAAAACACGCAGTGGAAAGATCATGCGCCGGTTGCTAAAAGCACGCGCCCTTGGAGAACCCGAAGGAGACACCAGCACTTTAGCAGACTGATTTTTCTCTCTTCCTCACACAATCGCCCTCCTCGACAGACTAATCCGGTTGAGGAGGGTTTTGTTTAACCTCTCCCGCCCATTGCTGAAATTTACCAATCATTATTAGAGATTCTTTTGCAAATCCAAAGAAATCTAATGCTATACTCTTATTAGAAGCAAATCACAAAGCAAAGGCTGCATACGTGAACCAAACAATTCGAATCATCATCGCGGATGACCATACCCTATTCCGCGCTGGAATCATCGCACTTCTAAAAACCGATCCTTGCTGTTCTATCGTTGGGGAGGCAGACAACGGACGGGAAGCAGTTCAACTTGCCAAATCACTCTGTCCAGATATCATCCTGATGGATATTACAATGCCCCTGCTCAATGGGTTAGAAGCCACCAAGCAAATCAAGCGTGATTGCCCCAATGTTAAAGTGATTGCCCTCAGTGTATATGAAGATGAAGAATATATCCGCCAAATGCTTGCTTCCGGGGCAATGGGTTTCATCACCAAATACTCCACCGCAGAAGAACTATTCCAGGCTATTCATCACGTTTACATGGGAGAAATTGCATTATCCCCCGCTATTACTCGCCTTGTGGTAGAAGATTATCTTCGATGGGCAGACATCAAGCAAGAGCACCCCGACGACCTCACGCCAAGAGAGCGAGAAGTGCTTCAGTTGATTGCAGAAGGATACAGTAATAAAGAAATTGCTGAGATTTTAAAAATATCCGTCAAAACCGTTCAGGCACATCGCAATAACCTGATGCAAAAATTAGATTTACATTCCCAGGGGGAATTAATTCGCTATGCAATCCAAAAAAAGATCATAGATATTTAGTCTGAAATCCCCCAAGACCTTCTAAGGTGCTTTTCTAATAAATCTAAGGTATTCGCCTTAATTGGTTTAAGCACTCCAACACATGACAATTTCATTGTTTTCCCTTATTGTGAAACTATGAACGTTCCATGTTTCTCATGAGAAGGGAGAGCGAATGAAAGTAACACTTTCCAGAGTGCTAAAAGCAGGCCTTCTTTTAGCCAGTATTTTTACCCTAACTATACTTATCTCGACGCAAGTCCACGCCAAGCGGATGCAATCCGCCGGGTATGATCTCCAACAGCTATCTACAACGAATTGGGACATCACCCGAATTACCGAAGAAAACCCATCAACCGCGGCACAACTTCCACCCCAGCCGGAACAAGACGAATGTCTTCATTGCCATATTTCCGGGTCCAACGAAAATCTTTGGACACCGCTTACCCGTTGGGCAACATTTGGCGTTGTCGGGATCGTGGCCGCATTTGGTGTCACCCGCAGTGCCTGGGTATGGCGAAATCGTAAACCTTGGGTACCATTTACTACACGCCTCGGTGACTGGGTAGACGAGCGCTACGAAACCAAATCATTCCTATCGAAAATACTCAACAAACCTGTCCCCACCTGGGCTACTCGCTGGTGGTACTGCTTAGGAGGAATCACCGCATTCCTCTTTGTTATCCAGGCAATCACCGGTATCATGCTCGCTTTTTACTACCAACCCACGCCCGAACATGCCTATGCCAGTATTCAATTCATAGAAACTGGCGTGCGCTTTGGCGCTAGTATCCGTGCCATCCATCACTGGTCAGCTAACGGCATGATCGTGATGGTCTTTGCCCATATGCTGCGGGTATTCATTATGGGGGCATTCAAAACGCCAAGAGAATTGAATTGGGCCAGCGGTGTGATTTTATTCATCACCACCCTTGCGTTTGGCTTCACCGGATATTTGCTCCCTTGGGACCAGCGAGCCTATTGGGCAACCACCGTTGGCTCAGAAATCGCCGGTGGCGTCCCAGATCTGGGAGATTTAATTCTTGTTCTCCTCCGTGTGGGTTGGGGAATCACATCCGCCACTCTGAGCCGTTTTTACGCCCTTCATGTAATCGTGCTGCCCATCCTTGTCATCGTTATGATGGGGTTGCATTTCATGATGGTCCGTAAACAAGGTCTGAAAGAACCATTGTAGAAAGGGAGAAAAAATGTCAGAAATAAAAGAAAACAAATCCGTTGAAACCATTCCCTTCTACCCAGACCACATACGCACAGAAATTCGGGTCGTCTGGATCTTGGTTGGGCTTGCCTTCATTATTGGGACTATCGCCGTATTTTCGCCGGTAGGCTTAGAGGAGCCAGCAGACCCCATGCTCACTCCCGATCATGTCAAGCCGGAATGGTATTTCTTAGCACTCTACCAATTACTTAAATACATTCCCAAAACTGCCGGTGTGCTCATCCCCATCATCGGCTTGATCGTCGTCTTTCTTTGGCCTTTCTTGGACAGACGAGCAGATACCAAAAAGCAAAACCGAGTACGTTTTATTGGCAGCAGTATTTTTGTCATACTGCTGATTGCCATGACAATATGGGGCATGAACAGCTAAGGCGGATATGATGACAATTACTCGAAAAGATTTTCTTAATTTAACCAAAAAAGTCTTCACCGTACTGGGCATCAGCGCTGTTGCCGGGCCAATTGTTGCCTATTTTTATCCCTCGGAATTGGAAGAAATGCCTTCTGACCCCCAGCCAGTAGGGAAAGAAAGCGATTTACCATTGGGCAAATCAACTACTGTGCAGTTTGGCCGTTACCCCGCAATCGTCATTCACACCGAAGAAGGCATCAAAGCCTATTCAGCCGTATGCACCCACTTTGCCTGCATCACCAAGTGGGATGAATCGCTCGGCCAAATCGTGTGTCCCTGCCACGAAGGATATTTCGATCCCCTAGACGGCAGCGTACTCTCAGGCCCACCGCCAACCCCGCTTGAAAGTTTAGAGGTTCAAGTCGTGGACGGCACTGTTTATATCCAGACCGGAGGTGAAGCATGACAGCAGAAGCAACTCCCCAGCAAGACACAATTCCCAGCGCTCCTCTTGGTACAATCGTCAAAGATTATTTTGTAAATGTCTTAGGGCAAGTCCGCATCCTCAAAAAGATTTACCCTGGCATTATGCACCTGCTCATCTTTTGGGGTATGACCCTCCTGACTCTAGGGCACATTGTACTCTTGATGCAAATGGCACTCTTCCTACCATTTGCGCTGCCTTTCCCCAGGGGAAACACCTACCTCATCTTTGAGACCATCTCGGATTATGCCGGTTTAGCGCTCTTAGCTGGATTGGGCATGGCTGCCATCCGTAGAATTATCTTAAAGCCCAAATATCTGCAATCACGGTGGGACGATTACTACGCCATCATCATGTTAGCGCTCATCCCACTCATTGGCTATACGAATGAAGGCATCCGGATCACTGCGACAAATCCTACCTGGGCTGCAAACTCCCCCATTGGGAACCTCGCAGCCAGCTGGTTCCAAAATTTAGGACTTACCCCTCAAGCCGCTGCAAACCTGCATCTCCCTATGGTGATCGTGCATGTGATCTTTGGCTTGGTTTTCCTCGGAAGCATCCCCTACACCAAACTTCGTCACTTGATTTTTACCCCACTCAACATCCTTTTCCGCCCGCGCAAACAAAACGGACAAATATCTACCATTCATGACATTGACAATGCTGAATTGCTCGGAGCAGGAAAAATCGAAGAATTCACCAGCGGACAATTGCTTTCCTTCGATGCTTGCTTGCGCTGTGGTCGTTGTGAAGACGCCTGCCCCGCTACTGCTGCCGGGATGGATTATTCACCGAGAGTTTTAATTCAATCCCTTCGCGATCACCTCCAAAACGAAATGATTACCCCCCTGGCGCAAAGCAATGGCAATCCTGATGTTTTTGGTCAAGACTATGCCTGGGCTTGCACTACTTGCGGTGCGTGTATTGTAAAATGCCCGGCCTTTGTCAACCCGGTCGACCAGGTGGTTGACTTGCGCCGTTATCAAGTGCTTACTACCGGGCAAATGCCCAATACAGTAGGAGAAACCCTGCGCAACATGGAACGGCAAGGGAATCCATGGGGCTTACCACCCCAAGAACGCGGCAAATGGATGCAAGACCTCGATCTCCCTATGCCCGAACCGGGCAAAAAAGCGGATGTCCTGCTGTTTTTTGGATGTGCAATGGCATTTGATGAGCGAAACAAGAAAATCGCCCGGAGCATAACCAAATTACTGGATAAGCAAAAAGTCGATTATGTCACCCTGGGAATGGACGAGGGTTGCTGTGGCGAAACCGCTCGCCGGATGGGGCATGAATATCTCTTCCAGGTGATGGCTGAACAAAATATCGAAATCTTCAATGAGATTGAATTTGAGCGTATTGTTACGCCTTGCCCTCACTGTTATAACACCCTAAAAAATGAATACCCGGAATTTGGGGGAGAGTACAAAGTCCAACATCTTACCGAATTGCTCCAGGAACAAGTAAAAGATACTCCCTCAGTTGCAAAGAACGGGCACAAAGCCACATTCCATGATCCTTGCTATTTAGGACGATACAACCAAGTCTACGCCTCTCCGCGGGAATTAATCAATTCCACATCCGCCAATTTCAAAGAAATGCCCCTCCATCAAGAAAATAGTTTTTGCTGTGGTGGCGGAGGCGGGCAGATGTGGCTGGAAACGGATGCAGAAACACGCATCAATCATCACCGTCTCGATCAAGCCGTAGAAACAGGCGCAGACACCATCGTTACCGCCTGCCCCTACTGCCTGACCATGTTTGAAGATGCCATCGGAGCCAAGGGTCTGAATAATGAGATCAGAGTATTGGATGTAACAGAATTACTTTTAGAAAAGGAATAAACCATGAACGCCTGGCAATACAACACCAATGGAAAACCACTCCAAACGGTCAGAACATTTTTACAAAAACTCTGGCTGCAATTGGATATCGATGCGATGATGCTCCCGCTGAAATCTCGACAGGGGTATGACTGGCAAACAGAAGTAGTCTCTGATGCAGCTGAAATCGAACGCTGTAACCCATTTACCCCCATCATGATGGAAAATATCGCCTACAAAATACCACAGTTTATCCTCGATCACCCAGGCAAAAGCCTCGCTGTTCTTTTACGCCCATGCGAACTTCGCGCCTTATTAAAGATCACAGAAAAACGTCCAATCGACCGCTCGCGGCTCACCATCATCAGTGCAGACTGCCTGGGCACATTTCCAGCAGATGAATTTTCCTGGCGAGCAGAACGAAAAGGTTCCCCAGAATCTCTTACCGAGGACAATCTACAGTTCTCCCGCTTAGGTGGAATTTCTTCCTATCGCTATCGATCAGCATGTCAGTTATGCACAAGCCCTCTGGCTAACCAGGCAGATGTCAATATCAATATCGTCGGTATCCCAATTCGGCAAACGCTGATGGTTTCCTTCATCAATGGCATTCACGAAAAGTTTGAAATCAAAGAATTGTCCGCCACCATTGCACCCCCAAACTTGCTCGTCCAGCATGCCGATGTCGGCGAGAAGATGATCTTTCGAAATCACCAAACGCGAACCAGATTATCCGATACTCTGGTTGAAAACACCTCTCTCGACCTGGAAAGCTTAGTAGACCAGCTCAATGATTGTGGAGAATGCCAGATATGTATGGATGTCTGTCCAATCTGCAACGCCTTTGACTTTCATCGAGACGGGGCTGGCGCGCTATCCAGAGACGATGTTGCCGAATGGATGATTTCGTGTATTGGTTGCGGTATGTGCGAGCAATCTTGTTCCAAACATAAACCACTTGCCGTCATCTTTTCGGTGATCAACGAACAATTAGCAGAACTCAATTCCTAAAACTAATCAAGCCCTCAAACAAAAAGTCCTCTCTACTTTTCATCTTAGAGAGGACTTTTCACGATAAAATTCAATCAGTAGTTTATGCTTACCTATGAAGGGAAATTTCACGCATGCATACACTCAGCAACCATGAAAAATTATTGAAAATTGCCGCCCTTTGCGGCATTCTTGGTGCTTTGATTATGGCGGCAGGAATGCTCATTACGGGATTGGGCTATACTGGCATTGAAGGGCAACCCTATAGTCCGATCAATCATTTTGTCTCTGAGCTGGGAGAAATTGGCGTGTCCAATCTTGCTTGGGTTTTTAATATAGGGCTGATACTTGGCGGAATACTACTTACCCTCTTTATCATTGGGTTTACCTTTCAAATCAACCACTGGCTGCGGTATCCCCTGGCTGCGATCAGCATCATTGCAACTGTCAGTGCAGCCCTGGTAGGCGTATTCCCGATGAACAATCTTCACATGCATATCCGCGTGGCCATGACCTTCTTCAACTTGGGTATGCTGATCTCATTTCTTTATTCGCTCGTATTTTTATTCAATCGCAGTCACCATTTTTCAAAATGGTTGGCCCTACCGGGATTTATCAACGCCGCCTTGTTTACATGGTTTCTCAATTTCCCCAGTGAGCCAGATGCTGCTCCTGATTTCCAACAAGGCATGCAAGGGCTTTTGCAAAACCGGCCTGCGTTCCTGCCAATGGCTTTATTAGAATGGGCCGTTGTGCTTGGAATCTTGGTCTGGATGCTAACCCTTGCACTTTATTTGAATAAGAATTACCGTTACGTATCTAACAGGGATTAATTTTCCTCAGCCTCAATAACTGCCTGATGGATCGCATCAATTGTTTGTAATGCGGTCAAATTCCGCATTGCCCATCCCGTGTTGAGATGCGTATCATCATCAAAAAATGGGCCGGCCATAGTCAAATGGAATCCATCATTCTGCAATCCGTGATGAGGAAGCGGTTGAGCGGCTGCCCAGAAATTCCATATTGGTAGTTCGTATTCTTCCGCCAGTTTCACAATCGTTTCGTTGATTGAATCATCGCCCTCTAAATTATCTGCCTTGGTTGCTAAAATTGGCAGTACGCCTTCTTCAATCAAATAATCCAAAATTCGGCGCATGTAAGTCTCATATTCTTCTGATTCGCGCAAACTCCAGTTTTCTTCCAAACTGATAAGCGCAATACTGGGGTTATTGATCCGCACTTCACAGGCCAAAGGATGCTCATTCGGTTCACACACTTCCACATCCGCATGGAACGGCGATAATACCCTTGCCACATTTAATCCCCCATCCACTGCCAGGCTTTCCCTCGAAAAGGAACCAAAATACCAGTCAATAGTCTTCTGTAGATAGGCGTACTCATCCCCAAGGGAGTATAATTCCGGGTCCTCAAAGGCAGCCAAGAAATACGTGGTGATATTCTGGCAATCCCCGATTTTAGAAAATACATGCGGGTCATTTCCCGCCTCAATCCCAGAAAAATAAATCTCTAAAGCCCGCTCAGATACATTCGGGATTGGCGGATAGTCTTTCCAAGAATCAGGAAGATTGGTTGGCGTTGGAGATTTTACATCCGTCTCAGAGGCATCTTGACCGGATGTTTTTGTTTCGGTTATTACGGATGTACTGGTGGGTGAAGCTTCGCCTTCTTCCCCATTGTCCTCAATCTCAGTTGCTATCGGTTTTTCTGGAACTGCCTCAGTATCATTTACCGCCATCGCTTGCTGTGGGCCACATCCAGCAGCTAGCATCATGCAGGCTAATAGAAAGATTCCCAAACTAATTTTCTTTGCGCGTTTCATTGTTTTCCCTTATTTTTATTTATAGCCGCACATGCGCCACTCGCCACCCTCAAGCACCACTGAATAATTCCGTAAACTCAGATCATATACTTCATCTTCCCCACCTGCATAACTGAACACAATCTGCCCCTCGCATGAAACCGTCGCTTCATCACCATTTTCGTCCACGGCACCACAAGAAATCGATTCTAAATTCGCTTCGACCCCTTCAAAAGATGCGCCATCAGCAGATGCATTTTCTTCCCATGCAGCGCAAGATAAGGTAATTGCCTGGGCATCATCCCGGGCAACCAACGCCGTCATATAATCTTCAATTACAGCACCCGGATCACGCGGCTGTCCACCACATGCGGTCAGCAATAGTAGCAGTAATCCACTCACAATTAATAATTTTTTGGTTCTCACGATGTCCTCCAAAATTATGGGTTTTGGTTCCAAGTACCCTCAAGGATAGCATCACCTAACATTTCTGCCAAGATATCTACACCTTCCGCATCATAATGGATTGCAGTATTGGTGAAATGTGAAGATGGCACAACATCCCATAAGTCTAAATAATGCCAGTCGTTGTCAATCGTCTCAATTTCCAGCCATTCACGATATTGATCGTACACCCACCTGGGGTAAAAGAAATTATAGTGTAAATCACTGTTTTCCCCACCACTAATATAGATCGGTTCATTCACGATCAGCACCGGAATTTCACCTGCTGTTGTAACCCCAGCCCGCAGCACATCAAAAGCTAAATCCTCATGTGTCAAAGATTGAGGAGTAAATCCATAATAATCAATATTTTCCCCATACTCAGATTGCAGTGGTGTATAGCTCTCCGGGATATATTGGTCAATCCCAGTCGCTGCCCACTGCACACCGTATAGCTGTAAACGAATTAAATCGGCTGCTTCCCGCCTGCTACCGAAAACCGTCTTATCCCAAAATGATACCTCAGCTTGATCTGTTGTATCAAGCATCAAATCCAGGTTATAGTTATTGGCTATGCGCAAGACATTATCGTGATTCTCAACTACAAAAGGCGTAAACAGCTGTTTATCCTCCGGAAATGCCTCAAGCGTTACAAACCACACAATTAAATCCGGTTGATACTGCATAGTCTCATCAATCACCACGACATCTTTCAACAATGAAATTGTTGGATACCCCAAGTTATAGGCTCGAACCGCCCGCCCATCTTCCAGGACGATTTTTTGATCATTGATTGCCGATGTGATCGTATCCTCTTTTTTCAACAAAAATCCCCATACTGAGGAATCCCCAACAACAAATACTCGGAATTCGTTCTCATCCCACTCGCCATCAGATACCTCATGTGAAGCAAACATCGCGTTCAAGTTCGTCAAGCTAAGGTTATACGCTTCCGATGGATTTTCGCTCCATGGCAGCCGCCAACGGCCAGGGAATAGTTTGTTGTACGCCGATATTACCCCAAATGTATCCAAGGGTCGTAAAAATACAAACAGCAAATTGATCCCCGCCAATATCAGTAAAGTTTTCCAAACAATATTGAATACAAATCGCCAACGCATCTGCTTATCCATGCCCCACCCCCAGCAAAATCATCAACACCTGCCAACCTTCCTGCGGTGTGGGCATCACAAACCATATCCACCCAATCACAACATAGTGAAAAGTAACCAACCAGCTGCCAATCTCATACAACCGGTAAATTTTTGGCTTATTCTCACTAATACTTTTCGATTTCGGCCTGCTCCAACTGGTCCAACGGTTATCGATAAACAACCCAATCCCATGCCAGGCACCCCAGATCACAAAGTTCCAGGTAATCCCGTGCCATAACCCAATGAGAACCATCGTCACCAACTGTCCGATCAACACCATCAGAGGCATAGACAACTTAATTTTTGACTTTCTCATTGCGCGGCTTAATGGATTGAAAACATATCCTCTAAACCATTGTGTTAAAGTCATGTGCCAGTTATTCCAGAAAGTTGTCAAGGTGATATTCCGATAGGGTCGATTAAAATTTTCAGGCAATTGGATGCCCATCAATATGCCTAATCCAATCGCAATATCGGTGTATCCGGCAAAATCAAAAAAGATTCGGAAAGCATACCCGTACAACAAAACCCAGGTCCACCCTGTTGATTCAAGTTGTCCTGCACTGTTTGCATGCAAGGAAAGCAAAGCTAAAGAATCCGCTACCACAAACTTTTTAAATATCCCAACAGCCAACCGCTCCCCGGCAGCCACCAATCGCGGCACATCTAATTTATTCTTTGCCCTGCTTTCTTCGGCAAAATGCTGAATGCGATCAATTGGCCCGGCTAAAAAGGAAGGGAAAAACAGCACATAACTCAAAAATTCTGCCAAACTCACATCTTTCAAAATGCCTTTTTGCTTATCCCGAATCGTATGGATAAGCCGAAAAGCAATATAAGAATATCCAATCCAGACAATATCACCTACGCCAGCCAAAGCTGTGTTTTGTCCAGAAAAAGAGCGCAGCATGCCGCTCAATAAGGTGCTTAGTTTCGGATTTTTGATCAAAGCGAATGCAATGACCAACACCAGCAGCATCCCCCCTAATAAGATGCTCTTATCTGGTTTGGTTTTATAAACCCCATACATGATTCCGGACAAAACTGCCGTCGCCAACAAGATTTGGAAAATTCTTGGCGGGATAGTTGGCGTTATACAGCATACATCCCCAAAGTAACGCAATCCACCGATCAGCAGAACCATTCCACCCAGTATTACCACTGTTTTTGCATTACTTCGAATCAGTTCCTTATTTCCACGAAACAAGATTACATATGTAAATATGGGCAGTGCGACAGTTGCAAACGATAACCAAAATCCTAAGTTTCGTATCGGAGAGGCGGGTTGAAGCCAGAAGACAACCAATACACTCGCTGCCAGAATCAACAAATCCCGTTTATACCTGTTCCCCCATACCCCTATGCCAAGGCTTGCAGCACCTAAAATAAACAATTGCCCTAATGACATTTAGAATCCCTGGTAGATCCATTGAGGAGATTGGTCTGAGGTCATCACAACCACGGCCAAAATAATTAGCGCCAAGATCAAAGCATATAGAAATTCTTTTTGTTTCAATTTATCCATACAGTTTTCTCTCGTCCACAGTCAATTTGTCGGAAAGTAGTATACCCTTATTCAATCAATTTCACGGTCTTATTCATATAAAGGATCAATCTAATAGTGCCATCAAGGAAAAGCGCTCACAAAAAAGTGAGCGCTTTATTATCCAATAAATCTGCCGTTATTAAGATTATTCAGTGTAATAAGTCATTGCCACTGTGCCTGGGCCGGTATGCACACCAATCACCGGGCTAAGTTCCATAATCATCAACGTCTTGGGAGAATATTTTTCTGAAATTGAATCTCGAATTTTCTCGGCTTCTTCTTCAGCAGCCCCATGGAAGATTGCTACATGTAGATTCTCATTTCCATCCACAGCCTGCTCAAAAATGGACAGCATCTCATGGATAGCTTTCTTTTTAGTCCGCACAGAGTCGAGGGAATCAATCTTTCCATCTTTTAGGTGTAACAAGGGTTTAATTGCCAATATGGAACCAAATAACCGTTGCGCGCCACCAATCCGTCCACCACGGTGCAGAAATTCCAAAGTATCCACAATAAACATAACCGTTTGCTTTTCAGCCACTTCACGAGCTGCCGCTGCGATCTCATCCAAACTCCCCCCATCTCTGGCGACTTCTGCTGCCTTTATCGCGCACAAGCCCAAAGCAGCCGCCGTTACCTTCGTATCTACAACCTCAATAGGAAAATCTTCCATCATTTTTTGAGCAGATAACGCGGAATCGACCGTACCCGATAATCCGGATGAAATTAATACAGCAACAATGCCCTCATATTCAGCGGCAAGGGCATCATATACTTCTTTGAACTCACCGACCGTTGCTTGGGAGGTGGTTGGCAGTTCCTTCTCGACCTGAAGCTTTTTATAGAATTCGTTAGGCGAAATATCTACCCGATCAAAATAAACCTTTTCCCCCCAATTGATAGTTAATGGAATCACGCGAATATTTAATTCATCCAAGACTTCCTCGGGCAGATAAGCCGTCGAGTCAGTCAGTACCGCAATTTTCTGCTTACTCATTTATCACTCCTCGTACAACAAAAAATAAAATATAAAAATAGAACTAGAAAAATTTCTAGTACAATTCAACGCGGGCTGCAAGTATATTCCCCAAATAGTAACATATTTTGGCTGTGTAATCACAAGCTAACGCCGCAAACTGGCATGACATTTTAAATATACGCCCATCCCATATTCCAAACCATCACACTTTCCTAGATATTCTTCACTAGCCACCAATTTATCCCGCAGAATTACCCTAATTCAGATACAATAGTGGAAACCAACTCAAACTGGAGGATTGAATGGCTGACATAATTGATTATCAAATTTTTGGTGACGATTTACAACTTGTTGAAATTGGTCTTGATCCAGGCGAAGCAGTCAGAGCCGAAGCCGGCACAATGACCTACATGGAAGAGGGCATTCAAATGCAAACATCCACCGGGGGCGGTGTTTTAAAAGGCCTGAAACGAGCCTTTACAGGAGAAAGCTTCTTCATTACCAGTTTCTTGAATCAAGGAAACAAAAAATCTCACGCTGCCTTTGCAGCACCATATCCCGGCAAAGTAGTTGTCCTTGACCTTGATCAGTCCGGCGGACGATTTATCTGTCAGAAAGATTCATTCTTATGTGCTGCCCAAGGGATTGAAATAGAAATTGAACTGACCAAACGCCTTGGTGCAGGTCTATTTGGTGGCGAAGGGTTCATCTTGCAGCGCCTTGAAGGAGACGGACTTGCATTCGTCCACGCAGGGGGAACCGTGATTGAGAAAGATTTGGCCGCTGGCGAATCCCTACGAGTCGATACGGGCTGTATTGTAGGTTTTTCTACAACCGTAGATTACAACATCCAATTTGTGGGCGGCTTTAGAAATGCCTTGTTCGGTGGTGAGGGTCTCTTCATTGCCACATTAACCGGGCCGGGAAAAGTATATCTGCAAAGCCTTCCCTTCTCACGCCTTGCAGACCGCATCAAAGCAGCCATCTCGGTACCCACCGGCGAAAAGACGGGTGCATCTGGGATTGGCGGTGATATTTTAGGTAAAATAATCAGCGGAAATTAACCCTAAACCAAGTTCGGTAAGAGTCTTAGATGGTGTAAGGCTCTTACCGTATTATATTCGTCACATAATTCGATAATATCGTGAATACCTATTTACAAAAAATAGCCATCTTTATTTGGCCTGAGTTAGAGGACATGAATCTCTCTCGCAGGCTGGTAGGCATTGGGGATGTATTGACCACCCTGTATGCCTTCCCCATCACCCTGCTGGGGATAATTTGGCTGTACCATTCTAGCGACTTCACGCTCCTTATAGAAGAATGGCACATGATGCTGATCCTCTTCGGCATTATCGCACTATTCTCCTACCTGAATTTTTTCGTCATTATCGAATTTCGCGAAGATCGTTATGGAAGTGCCGATGGCGCTTTTAACAGTATGGCCGTTTGGACAGCCGTGCTGATCTTCGGCCCCACAGCGATCTGGCTGGTGCTCATCCTTCAAATTTTACAATTTATCGTAAACCTCCCCCGCCATAACAGCAAAGCAGCAAAATGGAACCATGCTAGAAATTTTTCACTGACGGTGGCAGGGTTCACAATCCCTTACCTGATCGGTCTCGATGCCTATCAGGAATTAGGGGGAGTCTACCCAATTGCATCCTTAAATGCCCCTGACGTTACCGCTGCTTTCATCGGAATAATTGCCAACTTTTTTGTGTTTGTTGCCATTTGGCTGCCTTATTTTGCGTACTCTATGCGGGTGCAAAAACAACTCGCCAACGCATCAAACATGCGTCCGATTATTTTATTCTTTGTTATGGCCTTAGCCCTGCCTACAATTGCGCATCCTTTTGCCATTTTAGGTGCAGGACTATATGCCCACAACGGACTTTTTACATTTGGATTTTTCATGGTTGGACTGGTGGTGGTTGCCTATCTTTCCAGGCAATTCAGCAACATTGCAGAAAGCAACCGGCAGCAATCGCGCCAGCTGGAAAAACTGGAGCAGCTTGGCCGAGCGATTCTTACAGCACCCCCAAATATTTCAATACTTCCCGAAATCTTAAACGAACATGTCCCCAATATGTTCACCTCCGGCAATATCGCCATCTGGATGATCCCCGGACAAATTTTGTACCAGGCGCCTGAAGACTGGGAAATTGACCTTGGGCCAATTTGGGATTGGGGACAAGACACAACCGAAAGCCAGGCTTTCCCCGCCTCCGAAAAGCTTCCATGGGAAGAATATAACGAGCTTCATCGTCCCATCGTGTTCACCCCTATTTTGGCGCATGAAGGCAAAGAGGTCATCGGCGGAATCTATATGGAATTGAGACAATTGGCTCAACCATGGAGTAAGCCATCCCTGGAAAAGCTTTTCCCCGCTATGCACACACTGGGCGATCAAATTGCCTCTGCCATTCACCAGGCAGAAGAATACGCCAGGTCAATTGCCCTGGAAAAGGTGAGCCAGGAAATCAAACTTGCCGGTCAAATCCAAGCAAGTTTTTTGCCCAATCAATTCCCCAATATTCCCGGTTGGCAGTTAGCGGTTACCCTTGAACCTGCGGGTGGTTTATCCGGTGATTTCTTCGACTTAATTCCCTTATCAAGAGGTAGGCTCGGAATCGTTATCGCCGATGTAGCTGACAAAGGTTTAGGAGCAGCACTATACATGGCCTTATGCCGCACGCTTATTCGCACCTATGCCTTTGAATACCATTCACGTCCAGACCTTGTGCTCTCTGAAGCAAATGAACGCATTCTGGCAGATGCTAGGGCAAATTTATTCATCACTCTTTTTTATGGTGTTCTCGACCCCCACGAGTCCATCCTCACCTACTGTAATGCAGGCCACAACCCGCCTTTCTTATCCAGTGCTCAAAACGGCAGCAAACTCTTTGCCCTTGC
The DNA here is from genome assembly GCA_963675375.2 of Anaerolineales bacterium. Taxonomy (GTDB): domain Bacteria; phylum Chloroflexota; class Anaerolineae; order Anaerolineales; family UBA11579; genus UBA11579. Next base: position 3,026,143 of record OY776212.2, read on the forward strand.
CCGCACGGGCATGCCCATCGGCATTGAGGAAGAAGCGACCTGGGAAAGAAAAAAGATCAGCTTTAATCCGGGAGATAAACTGATTTTGTATACCGATGGCGTTACCGAAGCGCAGAATGATGCCGGGGAACTATACAACGAAAAATTGCTGATCGAAACCATCGTGCAGCATGAAAACGCCAATGCCTTTGAGCTTCAAGAAGATATTTTGAGCAGCATTAAAAACTTCACCCAAGGCGCGCCTCAATACGATGACATCACCCTGATGATTCTGGAAAAAGAGAAGCTCGAAAACAACAACTCTAATCCAACCGAATAAAAAAGTTCAATTCAAAAATTTCTTTGAACTGAACTTCGTTTTGTCCTGTAAAATTTGCTAATTTGGTGACTACTAATAATCACACACTTGAATTATTTTTTCTTACTCATTGTCAGTGTCGTTCCCCCCGATTTCGTATATTGATAATGAACTTCATCCATTAGTTTGTTGATTAAAAATACACCTGCCCCGCGATTTCCCAACGCCTCTAAAGGCGCCCCCACGTTTAATTCTTGAACTTGCTGCGGGTCAAACGGCATCCCGTTATCTCGGATGATTACCTGTAATCCATCTTCTGTTACATTACAGGCACACTCAATAAACCCCTTCCCCTCTCCCCCATACGCATGCTCAATAATATTAGAGCATGCTTCATCAACAGCCAATTGAACAGCATAAACATCTTTATCGTTCAACCCGGCTGCTTCAGCATGCTCTTTCACAAACCTGCTAATTTCAGCAAGACTAGTAAATTTTCCAGGAAATTTTTTTGTAACCATTGAGGTTAGAATTGACCGACAGCACTCACCACATCATCAAATACTTGGAAATAATGAGTCATACCAACTAAATCAAGAGAAGACAAAATTTTCTCCGGCACATTCGCTAAAAGAAGTTCACCCCGATTGTACCGTTTGCATGCTTTCTGAGTCTGGATTAATACCCACCAACCTTTACTGGACATAAAATCAATATCACTCATATCGAATACAATTTTAAACACACCGGTCTCATGGAGTTCTTCAAAAGTAGCCATCAATTCATCCCCCGTAGCGCTATCAATACGCCCGTCCATCTTGACTAAAGAACATCGTTTATAATCAGTTGTTGTTATCGTCATGTCTTACTCCTCGCTCCAGATTTTTCCAATATCATGTATTCGAAAAATTATATCACGAGTACTTTAATCTACAATTAAAATTGTAGCGCTCAATTTTCTATTTACTCCTACATTCTATGGTGATGCGTACAATTAGACACAATTCATTTGTAGAAATCGATAATTTCCGATACACTTAATTTGTGTAGTTCTGAAGCTATACAATCTATCTATGTTACTACCCCAGACCTTAAGTCTGGACATCACGAGGAGGTCTCATGGCTGCACTTAAAACGATTGGCTACATCTTTGCTGCCATCCTAATCTTTTTTGGCGTGCTATTTATCTGGGGGTCATTTAGCGCGCAAGGCACCCCTGCATGGATCATTACCGGTGCAATTTCGGTGTTGATTGGATTTGGCATCATATTCCTGGCTTCACGCAAACCCAAAGCAGAAAGCGTTATTCAAAACAACACCACCCTGAATGTGGAATTACCCTCAGATGTGGACATCGAACGCTTTAAATGCCAGGATTGCGGCGCACAACTTAGTATGGATAATGTAAAAATGGTTGCCGGCGCTCCTATGATTGACTGCCCCTACTGTGGAGCAGCATATCAACTTTCAGAAAAACCAAAATGGTAGATTAGATCATGAAAACCAAATATACAAAAAAGATAATTGTCGCCATCTTTATCTTACTGACCCTGGTCATCACAACAACAGCATTTGCGCAAACCTATGCCTTTTCTCTTCCCCAGGAAACCGTCGATCTTTATTGGGAAAATGATGGGGCACTTTCTCTGCGCTATGAGTTTATTTTTACCAACGCCAATTACGCAGACCCAATCGATTATATCGATGTTGGCATGCCCACCAAATCCTATAATTTGTCTAATGCGTGGGCCGAAGTAAACGGGCAGCAGATCACACATATTGCTGATTCCGCCTATGTTGATGGCATCGAACTCGGCTTGGGTGCAAATGCAATCCAACCCGGAGATACGGGTGAGGTAATATTTCAAATCACCGGGATTCAGAATGTACTGTACACAGATAAAGGCGAAGATGAATACGCCAGCGCAGTGTTCTCCCCCACATGGTTTGACAGCAGCCTGGTAAGCGGCACTACAAACCTCACAGTTACTTATCACCTTCCATCCGATGTCTCTGCCGATGCGCCTCGTTGGCATCAAGCGCCTTCTGGTTTCCCAGAAGAGCCGGTTACCGGATTTGATGAAGATGGGCGGATTACATATACCTGGAATAACCCAAGCGCAGACCCTTCAGAACAATATCTCTTCGGGGCATCCTTCCCCATGGCAGTCATCCCGGCAGCCGCGGTAGCTACCCCGACTTTTTGGCAAAACGTTGGTGTCAACCCGGAAGATGTCTTTGGTTTCCTGTGCATGTGTGGGATATTCTCAATGTTTATCATCATCCCGGTGCTGTCTATTCGCAGTGCCCAAAAACGCAAGCTGCAATACTTGCCTCCCAAACTTTCCGTCGAAGGCCATGGGATCAAACGCGGTCTAACGGCCATTGAAGCGGCAATCTTGTTAGAACAACCTATGGACAAAATTCTCACAATGCTTCTCTTTGCCGTCGTGAAAAAAGGTGCGGTAAAAGTGGTCAAGCGTGATCCGATTGCGATTGAAGTAACCAATCCACTTCCAGAAGGACTGCGCGATTACGAAATTGATTTCATCAATGGGATGAAAGAATCTAACAAATCAAAGCGTACCAAAGAACTTCAAGAAGCCATGATCAGCCTGATCAAATCAGTCACAAAATCAATGAAAGGTTTCAGCACACGCGAAACCAAAAACTATTACGAGAAGATCATTGAAGCTGCCTGGCAGCAAGTTGAAGCCGCCGACACCCCAGAAGTAAAGAGTGAAAAGTACAATCAGGTTATGGAATGGACCATGCTTGATAAAGAATACGATGAACGTACCCGCCGAACTTTCCGCACATACCCGGTATTCTTACCGACCTGGTGGCATAACTATAGCCCTCGCCCATTCGCAGGAGGAGGAGCAGGAAGAGTAAGTGCACCTACCAAAACCAGCGCACCCGCTTCCCGCCCAACCCCTGGAGGCACTCAAATGCCCTCCTTGCCAGGGGCTGATTTTGCTGCTTCGGTCGTCAATGGTGTCGAGAACTTCTCTGCCGGCGTGGTAGGCAGCATAGCAGGCTTTACCGGTGCAGTGACCAACAAAACAAACCCAGTCCCCAAAACCACAACATCACACAGCAGCGGTAGGTCATCACGTGGTGGCGGCGGCAGTTCTTGTGCCTGCGCATGTGCTTGTGCAGGTTGTGCGTGTGCCTGCGCTGGAGGAGGTCGATAAGATGCAGAAATTTATAGATTGGATCAAACAACCTTTCAAACCGGTTCAACCTCTAACACCAGGGCTGTACCATTATCAATCCCCACCCGAGGATCCACTTAACTATCGTTTACATTTACGAGTAGAACCCAACGGGAGCAGCTTACTGGTTATCAATGCCGCAACCGTGCTGCACCTCAACCAGACTGCGACAGAATATGCCTATCACATTGTCCAGCAAACACCACACGATGATGCTGTCAAAGCCATTCGAAGCCGTTACCAGGTGAGCACAGAAGAGATCGAAAGAGATTTTACCGATCTCATCGACCAAATCAACAATTTAATCCTCACGCAGGACCTTGACCCCGTGACACATTTAGATATGGAACGGCAAGCACCTTATACCCAAGAGGTGTCTGCACCTTATCGTCTTGATTGTGCTCTAACCTATCAGCTTGGAGAAAACAACGCTCCAGAATCAGCTCCACATAAACGGGTTGACCGTGAACTGACCACGCAGGAATGGAAACAGGTTCTACAAAAAGCCTGGCAAGCTGGTATCCCGCATGTTTTATTCACCGGCGGAGAGCCGACTTTGCGAACAGATTTAGTGGAGCTGCTTCAATATGCAGAAGAATTAGGCCAAGTTTCCGGCATTCTCACCGATGGTCTGAAATTAGGGGATACCAAGTACTTGAAATCGCTGCTAGATGCTGGGTTAGACCACACCATGGTCATTCTCCAACCATCCAAAGAGAACAGTTGGGAATCCCTGGCTAATTTCTCTTATTGGTCTCAAACCTTGGATGAGGATATCTTTGTAGCTGCCCACCTCACCCTCACCGAGGACAATAAAGAGAACTTCAACACGTTAATCGATAAATTAGCCGAAACAGATATTTCTGCAATTTCTATCAGTGCCAATGACAAGAGATTTTCTGAGCAATTAGCAGATGCGCAAAATCATGCCTATGCGAAAGATTTGGAATTGATTTGGGATATCCCCGTACCATATTCCTCAATCAATCCTATCTCCCTCGAACTAGAACAGGCAGACGACGAGGTTGTCGCAGAGGGAACCGGGCGAGGCTGGTTGTATGTAGAACCGGACGGAGATGTCCTCCCCGGTCAAGGCATCAATCATGTATTAGGGAATTTACTTACTGACGATTGGCAAACAATTTGGGATGCAGCAAAAGCTTTTAGAACTAGCTGACCTGATCCTGAATTGCTTCTATCACATTAACCATCTCTTCGCCTTGAGGTAACCACTCAGGGCGAAGATTTTTTAATCGTTCGCGTGCTTCCTGGGCAGGTTTGCCATCCATCCACGATGCCAATATCAACCACCCGATATTTTTTATTGAGCGATCTTCATTGATCCAAATTTGATCTATCCTGTGGCTGATATACGCCTGATAATAGATTAAGGTCGCGGCATCATCATACCCATTCAACCGATGGCTCGTTTCTCTCTGCACCAGGGAATACCACAATTCAAAACCCCATTCAGAGATTGCCTTGCCCCCATTTTGGTCAATCAATTCCAAAAGATGGTCTTCATACAACAGCAGCATTTGTTTTGCCTCAAATGCCGCATTCTTTCTTTGTTCGTATTTCATCGTGGGGTTATACACGTTTTCTTCAAGCTCAAAAGCTTTTCCCAATTCAAACCCTATCCCGCCACTCTCTATTGGTTGAATGCTAACAAATCCTTTTTGCAGCAAATCAATCAAAGCCAAGGTCAAAATTGCAGGGTCAGAAAAAGACATCAAGACGGCCACTTGAGGCGTGGATAACCCTCTTCTTATTCCCCCACCTTCAAACACCATATGTACACCTTCATACACGGGCTTGGTGAAGTATTGTCGAATTTCTAATACGATCACAGACAATCCAATGATCCCCGTAGAATAATATGGTGCCAAGGAAAACAAAAAGGGAGCGGCAACGACAATCGTTCCTACAAACAAGGTGACAATTCTCGCCCATTTTCCTTTTTCTCGCCACACCAGCCATCCTATGCCAACCACGGACAGCACCACTACCCCAACATTTAACCAACCCTCGCTCATCACAATCCCTAAATATCTTCTTTCAGTTTTATTTCTCCGGAGGAACGTTTCTCCGCATTGATTTGACTTCGATTGGGGACAAAGCTCCCCGGCAATATATCTTCCACCTCTACCAATACTGGTTGCCCAACCTCAGTTTTGGAATTATCCGGTATATAACCGCTGCATCCCATGCATCCCCCCCCGGCCGTCTCAGCAACTCTAATCCCAGATTCCGCATCCCGTTCAATCCGGCATCCGCTTCCACAGATCATCAAGTCCGGGCAGTCCCAGCACTTCTCCGGTAACCCATATTCGGCCGGATTCTCCTCTCTATTCCTAAAACTTTGGAATAGATCACCTTGCCAAATTTCCTCCCAAGGATCTGTCAGGATATTTCCCGCAGCAACATAATAAGACTGGCACGGGAGCACATCCCCGTTAGGTTCAATACAAATTGAATATTCTGCTGCATTACATTTTTTCACCCCAACTTCTAATTCCATCGGGGAAAGCCGGCAGTATTCGGTTGGTGTGTACCACATAAATTTCATGCCGCGCGCTTCGGCCAGCTCGCGAACATACCAGATCACCGAATACATTTCTTCTGCAGAAATGGCATTTGGATGTGCATACCCACCGCCGGAGTAGATCATCCCATTCATTGCAAAGGTTCGAATACCTAGATCATATAAGAAATCAACAATTTCTTCCACATGCCCGATATTTGAACGCATCAAAGTTGTATTGGTAATCGTATGCACACCGCTCTCAATAGCCGTGGTGATTCCCTTCACAGTTTGATGGAAAGACTTTGCTCCCATCATAGCGTCATGTACTTCTTCGTAACATGACCCAAGCGTGATCTGCACATGGTTTAATCCAGCTCTGGCAACTTGCTGCATAAATGGCGCATGCCCCAAATACCGTCCGTTCGAGTTTAGCCCAACGATCATTCCCAAGCCATCTGCATATCGTACAATCTCAGGAAAATCCGGGTGCAGTGTAGCTTCACCACCGGTCAAGATCAGATGAGGCACGCCGAGTTCTGCAATTTTATCTAGGACTTTGTACCAGTGTGACAACGGCAAAGAAGCCATCGGCAGCCGGCTGGTTTCGTTATAACAATGTGGGCACTGATTGTTACACCCATAGGTCAAAGCAATGTCAATTTTATAAGGTGCATTTACCGGCACACTGAACAATGGTGAAGAATCCATTAAACCAACTAACCCACAAGTATGGCATCCCTCATCATGATATGCCAGATGATTGACTGCTTCATATGCTTGGGCGACATCTTTTTGGATTTTCCCGCGATTTCCTCGATACTGCTTCTGAATATACTTCTCAGCCTTATCCTGAGAAATGCCATCCAAAGCCATTTTTACAATTTTGCAGGCAACCTGATTCAAATGAATCACATCAGTTACATCCACAAACAACACACCCTGCTTGGTTGGTTCTACCCGAAGGTGAAGACGTTTATAAGAACCATCCGCTTTATAGATTGGGTATGTATATAATCCCGGCACTAACGACCGGTACTGATGTGCCAAATTATCTTTCCTTACCCCGTTGGTCTTTGTTGTAGTGTTAGCTTCAATTGCCAAATTTCTTTCTTGTACCAACATAAATGATCACCTCATACCAGTAATGGATGTGTATAGTATAGAAGTATTGCCTTATTTGGTCAAACCCGATTTAATCATCCCTATTTCAACACGATGACAGCAATTATTATTTAGCTCGTCCCCTTCTAACCACACACACCTTCATAATAATAATGCTATCAGTAAGCATTTCTTCTTATTATTCATTAGATACGCTAATGCGAATAGTGACATATGTCCCTATCTACATCAGGACAATTAGAATTGCTTCTCATCTTCCAATATGTTAAAATTTTCACTAGGAGAGAATTGTCTATTTCTCAGATCGTATATGTTTTATTAGAGAATTTCTTAATAAAACACACTAATTATTGATCTGCCAAGGAGATTTGCTCATGCATCGTAATACTAATCCTGCCACCTATCGAATTCTAGCCGCAGCCGCAATTTTGCTATTGGTTGCCGGTTTTGGATTCACACAACTTGCCTCGGCTGATACTTCGGCCCCAATTGCAGTTGATTCTGTGGATTTCGATATCTTCCAAGAAGGTACCGAAGACCCAGATCCTGTCATTGACCACAGTAACTTCCCAGCCCTGGAAGGGCCTTTCGAAGCCCCCCAAGATGTAACCAGAGCCTGTCTATCATGCCACAGCGGTGTAGCTGACGAGATCATGCACACCACCCACTGGACATGGGAATATGAGGTAGAGGAGACCGGACAGACGCTGGGTAAAAAGAACATTATCAACAACTTCTGCATCAGCATCCAATCCAACGAACCCCGCTGTACAAGCTGCCATATTGGTTACGGCTGGGAAGACAACACCTTCGACTTTACCGCTTCAGAAAACATCGATTGTCTGGTCTGCCACGACACCACCGGGACCTATGAAAAATTCCCGACTGGCGCTGGCTATCCGACCACTACCGAGCGTGAATTCCCAGCCGGCAGCGGAAAGATATTTGAACCCCCGAATCTAGCTGAAGTAGCCCAGAGTATTGGGCGCACCTCTCGCGAAACTTGTGGTGCCTGCCACTTCTATGGTGGCGGCGGCGACTACGTCAAACATGGTGACCTGGATTCTTCTTTGCTCAACCCCTCCTACGAATTAGACGTGCATATGTCCCCCGAAGGCGGCGACTTCACCTGCACTACCTGCCATGCGACTGAAAACCATGACATTGCAGGTAGCCGTTACAGCAATACAATTGAAGACTGGCAAGGTTGCGAAGATTGCCACACTGCCACACCGCACGAACTCGATTCCCTCAACCATCATAGTGAACGTGTCGCCTGCCAGACCTGCCACATTCCTGAATTTGCTCGCGGTGGACTCCCCACTAAGATGACTTGGGACTGGTCTACTGCCGGGCAGCTTACCTCTTCAGGCACGCCCATCGTCACAAAAGATGAAAACGGGAATGTGATTTACGATGGTAAAAAAGGCGATTTCACCTGGGAATACAATGTGATCCCTGAATACGTCTGGTTCAATGGTATCGTTGAATACACCCTTTCCGGTGAACAAATTGATCCCAGCGGTGTTGTCAAGACCAATCAATTCCTTGGCGATGTAAATGATGAAACCGCTAAAATTTGGCCGGTAAAGAACTTCAAAGCTGTTGTGCCATACGATTCCGGAAACGATATTCTCGCCATCCCGCACCTTTTCGGCAGTGACGATGCAGCTTTCTGGAAGACATTTGACTGGGATGCATCCATCGCATACGGTATGGATTATGCCGGTTTATCCTACAGTGGTTCCTACGACTTTATCGAGACAGAAATGCTCTGGCCAACCGCCCACATGGTAGCACCCGCCAGCGAAGCACTGTCTTGCACCGAATGCCATACCAGCGAAGGAGGCCGGTTAGACTTTGCCGCTTTAGGTTACTCTCCAGAAGATGTTACCCGATTGACAAATTTCCCGCCTTCCAGCAACTTTAATCAAGAATTCAAAATGTCTCACACCCCTGAGACCTGCTCCACCTGCCACGAGACAGAATACAACCTCTGGATTGAAGGCTCACATAAAGATAGCGATGTCGGTTGTGTCTCCTGCCACGTTCTGGAAGAAGAAGGCGAACACCCAGAAGTAGCCTTCACCATGGAAAAAGCTGCCGAAACTTGCGGCACCTGCCACATCAATGAATACCGCGATTGGGAAGAAAGCAAACACAGCGAATTCAATATCTCTTGTGTCTCCTGCCATAATCCTCACTCGCAATCTCAAATGACAGTTGGCGACTACACCATCTCTTGCCAAACTTGTCACCGAGATAAAAATGATGACTTCCAACACTCCACTCACGCGGCCGCAGACCTCACATGCGAACAGTGCCATAAAAACACAGCCCATAATACCGGACACTCGTTCATTGTCCAATCCGACACCTGTCTTTCCTGCCACAGCGAAAATATCCACACTGCCGACAAGATTGTAAAAGGTGAAGGCCTGGATGGGCAGACATCAGCTGATGATGAGATGGAAACGGAAGCAGAACCCGAGATTGAAGTACCGACACCTACGGCAGAAGAAGATGAAATCTCTATCGGTATCTCTCTGCCAATTTGGGCAGGAGCCTTCTTCGGAATCGCAATTCTTGGCGGTCTGATTATGATCTTCGTTGTAAAACCTGGCAGTCGCACTGAAACTGAAGACGAAACTAGCGAAGAATCAACGGAAGAATAATGTTGAAGCTCACCCTGGAGATTAATTATGTCAGAGCTGAACAATAAACAACAACCTAAAGATAAAAAAGAGAAGCTTTCACGGCGCGATTTTCTCATCCTTGGCGGCACAGCGGCTGGCACAGTTGCCTTGCATCAAACGCTCAGCCCCACCAAGATCACGCGTGCTGCTGGCGATCACCCACAAGGCGAACATAAGTGGGCCATGATCATCGACATGAACCTGTGCATTGGCTGTAACTACTGCACTTATTCTTGTCAGGCAGTCAACAATCTATCAGACGATATGAAGTACAACATCGTCTCCACAGAGACAACTGAAAACGGTGGCGAATTCTTCCTTTCCCGCCCCTGCATGCACTGTGAAAATCCACCTTGTGTGCATGTCTGCCCGGTTGAGGCAACCTTCATCCGGGAAGATGGCATCGTCTCGATGGATTACGACAAATGCATTGGCTGCCGGTACTGCGGCATTGCATGCCCGTATGATGTGCGTGTCTTCAACTGGTACGAGCATACAGAAGACAGCCCGCGTGTCCCAGACTTTGGCACCCCCGAAGTGGAACCACGCCCCCGCGGTGTCATGGAAAAATGCACCTTCTGCCAACACCGCATTGATTACGGCTTAGAGCGCGGCCTGGTTCCGGGCGTGGATGTAGCCGCTACACCGGCTTGTGTGGTAGCTTGCCCCACTCGCTCTCGTATTTTCGGCGACCTCAACGACCCCGATAGTCCGGCCAATGTGAAGCTGCGGGCCAGTGATAATCCGATCAGACTGCGCGAGGAACTCAGTACAGAGCCGAAAGTTTTGTACATCCCGCCGCGTTTGAATGATCCCGACAGCCCGGTCAATCAGGTACTGCAATCCAACCTGGACTCTGAAGGCCAGGAAGACTAAGGAAGGTATTCATGGAATCCACCATTCATTTACCAAAAGTAAAAATTGGTTCCCGCAGAGTTAATGTCTTCCCGATCTGGATTTTGTTCCTCATTTCTGGGTTCGTGTTTGGCGTTGTCGGCGGATACGAAGTATTCACCAAAGGCTTGCAGGTTACCGGCCTCAGCAACCAGGTGCCCTGGGGACTCTGGATTACGATTGACCTTTCCAGCATCGCCCTGGGCGGCAGCGCGTTTGTCTTTGGCGTCATCGTTTACTTGCTGAATATTGAGCGCTTCAAACGCGTTGGTCAATTGGCCGTATTACTGGGCTTCTTGGGTTATTCAACCGCTGGCTTGGTGCTGCTCTTCGATCTCGGTCAACCACTCCGTTTTTGGCATCCGATCATTTACTGGCAGCCTCACTCCCTACTTTGGGAAATCACCATGTGTGTGGTGCTGTACTTAAGTGTGCTCCTTGCCGAACTTCTCCCTGTCATCTTAGAGCATCCGGTGTTCACCACCCATCCGGCATTAGAAAAATCAAAATTCTTGCGCTGGGTCGCCAACTTTTTACAGAAACTTTCCGGGTGGCTGCATACAGCTGGCCCCGTGTTGGCCGTCATCGGTCTCACCCTATCGCTACTACATCAGGCATCGCTTGGCGCAACTTACGGTGTGCTTTCAGGGCGCGGTCTGTGGTTCAGCCCAACCGCCCCGATCATTTTCGTTCTTTCCGCAGTAGTTGGCGGCACTTGTCTGCTGTTCCTAACCAGCATGTTTATTTTCCGCACCATGCGCCCCGGTTTAGTTAGCGATGATGTGCTTCGTGATATTGCCCGTTTTGCCGGTGCAGCAGCATTGCTCTGCATCTACATCCGGGCATGGGACTGGGCAGTGACCAACTACTACAGCTTTGACCTTGAAATTTCCTTACAAACGGAATTACTCAACAAGGTTGCCCCATACAGTACATCCTTCTGGATTGGACAAATTTCCTTTGCCCTTATTCCGGGATTTGTACTCCTCAGTGCTAAGCGCATCAAACATATGCGCGTCTTGGCCGCTTTCGCCATTTTGCCAATCATTTGCACCGTACTCACCCGCTGGAACTATAACCTTTCAGGTCTGATCGCATCGATCACCTATGACCCCTACACGCCAGCAGTGCAATTGAATACCTACACCCCAACCTGGCAGGAATGGGCAGTAGCCATCGGGGTAATATCGTATTGGCTGCTGGGGTTCAGTCTAGCAGCTCGCTTCCTACCATTTACTGCTACAGATCACCACCACACAGAACACAATGACGAAAACCAGGAAAACGAACAAGACCATGATATAGAAGCAGCTGCACCAGCCTAACTTAGACAAAAGCAGGTGGAAATCCATCTGCTTTTTTTATCTAAACAGAGCCTACCTATCACTAGATAAGCAAATACTCTGTTTAGCATCTCCAATCGAGCAAAGTTTTTCTAGAACAGGATGTCCTCCAAACATCCTGTTTTGCTATTAATAAATCGTCTCTTTCATTATCTCATTTCCCGACATGACAAATGTCCCCTAAAAATCAGGACAAAATGTATTTATCTACATTTTCTCTGCATGTTACAATTATCACAATAACCTATTCGCTTTCCCGAATAGGTCTATATATAAGATTATGAAAAACTATCGAGGCGAAATAGCCAGTTTACAAGCAAACTTATGCGGTGCAGTTTCAGAAGCAAGCCGTATTTCTATTATCTATGAGTTGGCCAATGGCCCCCGCAATGTTACCAGCCTAGCAGATGAAATTGGCCTATCGTATTCATCTACATCACACCATCTAAAGATACTAAAAGAAAAGGAGTTTGTATCTTCTGAACGAAATGGTTCTCAAGTGATTTATTCACTTGCTACCCCCAAATTGATTCGGGCTTTGGACATATTCCTGGAAATTCTAGACGCGCAGCTTTCGCATCGCGCAAATCTCGTAAAAATGGAAAGGGAAGAATGAAAGGTAACAAATATGTATGGATTCTTGTCGTTGCACTCACTTTAGTAATCGTCATCGTACCGCTGGTCATTTTCTTACCAAAAGACGATTCCAGAGTGCAAGATCCCTGGGCAGGCGTTCCAGAACGCCCTACTCACACGGATCACACCTTCTTGATTGAAGGTCCCTTGGAAACTGGACAGGCAGTAACTGCGGCATGCTTGGAATGTCATCCAGAAGCATCTCAACAAGTAATGGGAACTTCCCATTGGACATGGGAAAGTAAACCTATCGAACTACCCGGCAGGGACGAACCCGTGACTGTTGGGAAGAAAAATCAAATTAACAACTTCTGCATTGGTATCCAGGGCAACTGGCAAAAATGTGTTTCTTGCCATGCCGGATACGGCTGGGAAGACGAAACCTACTTTGAGACAGCTACCGAAGAAAACGTAGACTGTCTTGTTTGCCATGCCGAAAGCGGCACTTACGGCAAAGGGGATTACGGTCTCCCGCTCGAAGGTGTTGACCTGGTCAATGCTGCGCAAAGTGTGGGCCTGCCCACCCGCCAAAACTGCGGCAGCTGTCACTTTAATGGTGGCGGCGGGAACGCCGTAAAACATGGCGATTTGGATGAAAGCTTATACTGGCCAAGCGCCAGCATTGATGTGCACATGGGCGAGCATGACTTTGAATGTATCGACTGTCACCAGACAGAAGATCATGAGATCAAAGGTCGCTCAATTTCAGTTAGCCTGGACAACGAAAACCAGGTCTACTGCACCGATTGCCACGGCACCAACCTGCATGAAGATGAACGGCTCAATGCCCACCTCGATACCGTTGCCTGCCAGACATGCCATATCCCAGCCTTTGCTTTGGAAGACCCCACCAAGATGGAATGGAAGTGGTCTGAAGCCGGGCAAGATTTAGGGGATGACCCACATGTATATCTAAAGATCAAGGGCAGTTTTGTCTACTCCGAAGATGTGCAACCCCAATACTATTGGTACAATGGAACTGCTGATCGTTACCTGCTGGGTGATCCAATAAACGAAGATGGCCCCACGGCAATCAACTACCCGCAAGGCAACATCACCGACCCCAACGCAAAGATCATGCCCTTCAAAATTCACCAAGCAGACCAAATCTACGATACTGTCTACAATATTCTCATCCAGCCTAAAACAGTTGGTGAAGGTGGATACTGGACAGAATTTGATTGGGATCTTGCTGCTCGCTTAGGCTCAGAAATCGCCGGACTTCCTTATAGCGGCAGTTATGGCTTTACAGACACAATCATGTTTTGGCCAACCACACACATGGTACAGCCAGCCAGTGAAGCCCTACAATGTAATGAATGCCACAGCGAAGAAGGACGCCTGGATTGGGAAGCACTAGGATACCCTGGTGACCCAATTGAATGGGGCGGACGATTCGGTGACAATTAGACAACCAGAGGAAAGAAAAACAATGGATAAACTACGAATACACCCATTACGATGGATTTCCCTGATTGCCATAATAGTCGGAATAGCTCTCATCAGTTTTGCAGTTGTACCCCAAACTGTTACCGCACAATCTCCTTTGCATCCCACTTTTCCGTTCTTAGACACGGAGGGAAATAATGTATTGGAGACCGGCAATCCCATCTCTACCATGCAAACATGTGGGCAGTGCCACGACACCGCATTTATCGAATCGCATAGTTTCCACGCCGATGTTGGCTATTCTGCCATGATGGATGGAGAAGAATTTTCTGCCAGCCAACCCTGGGACACAAGCCCTGGCCTCTATGGCAATTGGAATGCCTTGACCTACCGCTACCTTTCATCTGATAGTGACCCTGTAACCGACCTTTCGAGTCAAGAATGGTTGCAAACCATCGGGCTGCGTCATGTAGGTGGTGGTCCCGCAGAAGATGCAGGGATTGAAATGAACTGCTTCCTCTGCCACACTGCAAACCCAGACAATCAGGCCCGCACCGAAGCACTCACCGCCGGGCAGTTTGCATGGGCAAATACAGCTACTTTGGTGGGCTCAGGTCTTGCCTTTGCAACAGAGGATGGCTATGAGCTGAACCCAGAAGCATTCGACGAGAGTGGAGAATTGCTTGCTGCCTATGTCGATATCCAGGATCCTGATAACAACAATTGTGGTCAATGCCACGGCACAGTGCATACCAGCCAGGAACCCTTCGCGATAGCCGGCTGTGAAGATACCGGGTGGACAACCTCCACAACCGGTCAAGTTTTTTCCGCACAACGCTTATCTGCCTCTGGCATGAATCTGCAAGACAAAGAAGAACTCACCAGATCATACGACATTCACATGGAACGGCTGGTTGAATGTACTGACTGCCACTTTTCACTCAACAACCCGGTTTATGCCAACGGTGGCGGCGCAGACACACTGGAAAACTTAGACTTTGATCCCCGTCGTTTGGACCTGGGCGAATATCTTTACCAACCGCTCCACCAATTCGCCCGCGGGCAAAGTACACAAGGCACAGTTGCACCAGAACTCAAAGACACCATGCGCCGTTGTGAATCTTGCCATAACGCAGAAGACACGCATGATTGGCTCCCATATACTGAAACGCATATGGATGCCCTCCACTGCGAATCTTGCCATATTCCCACAATTTACAGCGCAGCATACCAGCAAGTTGATTGGACTGTTGTGGAAACAGACGGCACATCGATCAGCGTATGCCGCGGCGTGGATGCCGGGGAAGACGCAACGATCAATGATCTCGTCTATGGTTACACACCTACCTTGCTCCAAAGAGAAAATGTGGATGGCACAACCAAGTATGCGCCCTACAACCTGGTTTCTGCCTGGTATTGGGTTTATGGAGAACCAGCCTTACCGGTACCCCAAGCCGCCCTCGTAGAAGTGTACCTAGATGGAGAAAACTATCAACCAGAGGTCATCAGCTTATTCGATACGAACCAGGATAAAGTCCTTGAAAGCTCCGAATTGGTCTTAGACACAGACGAAAAAGTCGATTTCATTGCCGCCAAACTGGTTGAACAAGGATTAGATAACCCTCGCATTCAAGCAGAAGTACAGCCTTACAGCATCAACCACGATGTCGCCGGGCTGGACTGGGCTACCCAAGATTGCGAGACCTGCCATACTGAGGATTCCCGCATGACAGAAGCGGTACAGCTTGCCAGCTACACCCCAGGCGGTGTATTGCCAGAATTTGTACCAAGCGGCAATACGCTCACAGACGGCAATATCTACCAGGATGAGAATGGTGCTGTGTACTATGAACCTTCTACAACAGACCACGGCGTCTATGTCTTTGGACATAACAGTGTCTCATGGATAGACTGGACTGGCATCATCTTATTCTTAGGCGTTTTAGGTGGTGTAAGCGTGCACGGTGGCCTCCGTGTATGGTCAGCCCGAAAACGGCCAAAACACACGCCTGAAATCGAAAAAATTTACATGTACACTTTCTATGAACGAGTATGGCACTGGTTGCAAACTCTGACCATTCTTATACTTGCTTTCACCGGTTTAGTGATCCACAAACCAGAAATGTTCGGTGCTTTCTCATTCAAAGGAATGGTATTAGTTCACAACATCACGGCTGCCATTCTCTTACTGAACGCCTTGCTTGCCTTGCTTTACAATCTGATCAGCGGCGACATCAAACGCTTCATCCCAGAACCGCACGGTTTCTTCAATCAGATGATCGTGCAGGCAAAATACTATCTCAATGGCATCTTCAAAGGCGATGAACACCCCTTTGAGAAAACCCGTGAAAAACGACTAAACCCCTTACAAAAGATCACTTATGTGGCTGTACTCAATATTCTGCTGCCGCTGCAAGTCCTTACCGGTATCCTCATGTGGGGTGTGCAGCAGTTCCCAGAGATTGCTCAAAAGCTAGGTGGGCTGCCTTTCCTGGCCCCCTTCCACAGCCTGATCGCCTGGAGTTTTATCTCGTTTATCATCTTACATGTATATCTTACGACTACCGGCCATACCCCCACAGCCGGTATCAAATCCATGATTGTGGGTTGGGATGAAGTAGAAGTTCATACTTCCCAAGACCACACGGAGGAAGAATAAAATGACTACTGCTGAAAATACCACTCGGAAACCCAGCAGAGAAGCAAAACCTTATGTAAATCCTTACCTTGCAGGTGCGCTGCTCGGCTTGGTGTTGTTCGCTTCATTTTTCATCACCGGCAACGGATTAGGGGCTTCGGGCGGTCTCAACCGCATGCTGGTCTTCGTTGAAGACCTGATTGCCCCCGACCACGTGAACAATACACCCTACCTGTTAGCAATGGCAGGCGGAGAGAAAAACCCACTGGATAACTGGATTGTATTCCTCACCGTTGGTGTAGTAATTGGCGGATTTGTATCTGGTTGGGTAAATGGTCGCCTGAAATGGGAAACCAACAAAGGCCCCAATATCAGCAAGCAGGCTCGCTGGGCATACGCTTTCCTGGGCGGTATCTTTATGGGCTTTGGTGCCCGGCTGGCACGCGGCTGCACCTCTGGTCAGGCGCTTTCCGGCGGTGCTGTACTCTCTGCCGGTAGCTGGGCATTCATGTTTGCCGTTTTCGGCGGCGCTTATGCCCTGGCGTACTTTGTCCGTAAGTTATGGAATTAGTGGAGGTATCAAAATGGCACCTTTTCCTCTAAATCTTACAGAACTCTTTGGTCATTGGGGTACATACGCCATCTTTCTGGTAATTGGTTTCTCCTTTGGCTACGTGTTGGAAATCGCCGGTTTTGCGCACTCCCCTAAACTGGCGGCGCAATTCTATTTCAAAGACCTTACCGTCCTAAAAGTCATGTTTACTGCCATCATCGTCGCAATGGTTGGAATCTTCCTGACCTCTGCACTGGGACTGCTGGACTACAGCTTGATTTGGGTCAACCCCACCTATCTGTGGCCGGGTATTGTTGGCGGCCTTATCATGGGTGTCGGATTTATTCTTGGTGGTTTTTGCCCAGGGACTTCTCTGGCAGCCGTAGCAACCGGAAAAATCGACGGTATCTTTTTTGCTCTCGGCGTACTCTTCGGAATTTTCACGTTCGGTGAGACTGTGAGCAATTTTGACATTTTCTTCAACAGTTCCTACATGGGAAGATTTACGCTGATGGATTGGCTGAACCTACCCGCAGGCGTGGTCGTCCTATTGGTTGTTTTAATGGCTCTGTTCATGTTTTGGGGCGGCGAAAAACTTGAAAAAGTCTTCGGTGGCATTGATCCGAAAAACGCCCCGAAAATGCGTTATGCCGGCGCAGGCGCATTGATCTTCATCGCTGTGATCATTCTTGTTGTCGGTCAACCAACTTCCGAACAAAAATGGGAGCAGATCTCCGTTGAAAAAGGCCCCGCCCTGATGGTCGACCGGGCTTATCAAATCCACCCGGCGGAACTCCTCAGCCTTGTGCATAACGACGACATCAAACTGTTCATGTTAGATGTACGCTCTGAGGGAGATTTCAACCTTTTCCATATCAAAGATGCCCAAAACTACACTATTCAACAATTACGCGATCAAGTCGGCACCCTTCGGTTAGAGCCTGCCAATGCTGTTTTTGTCGTCATTAGCAATAACGAAAGCACCTCTACGGAAGCATGGAAACTCTTACAAGCGGAGAAGCTGCATAATGTCTACATCTTGGAAGGTGGAATCAACTACTGGCTAGATGTATTCGACAATGAAAGCGGGCACAATGCCAAACTGGTTATGCGCTCCGGGGAAGAACTCGTGCATACTTTTGGCGCAGCATTAGGTGCCAAACACCCTGCTGCTGCACCAGACCCGGAACTGATTGAAGAGATTGAATATACTCCTAAAGTCAAGCTGGAACTCAAGCAAGGTCCTACTGGCGGCGGCTGCGGATAATAATCTTCAATAATAAATCTCTAATTGAACTAAAAATGGTGGTCGCACGACCACCATTTTTGCTATTTACAGGTCTTTCCCCCTCACTTGTTCAGACAAAAGATCGGACAAAACCGCTAGAAACAAGGGCAGAGAAGATCGCAAAAACTTTAGAAACGATTTTTCGTAAAGTTGTATGCTTCAAGCGGCGCTTCTGCCTAAGCAAAACAAACAAGCCAGAGAAAGAGTACCAACGAGAGTTTTTCGGGACGTCAGGCTCCAAGTTTAGGTCAAGCTGGTCAGGGGAAACGCCAGCATAGCGCACATCTCGGATCGCTTCGCCAATCAAGACTGCAATGGCATAGGTAATCAGCATCAATGCAATCATCTGATCGAGATAGAACTTCGATTTGTTCATGATGGTATCCAACTGAAAGATGCTTTTCAGGTCCCGGAATTTCATTTCAATCTTCATGCGCTGCAGGTAGATCGCTAAAGCCTTTTCAGGATCAATATTGGAAATCACCCACAAAGGCTTTGCCATGCCTGTTTTCCAAAAGCCAATCACATTGACCTTGACTTCCCCTTTGTAGTAGAGCTCTCGATAGATTTTAGGTTCGGTATCTGGTGCCACAAACAAGGTCAGCTCATCATTTTTGTGCTCGTCATAATAGAATTTAGGCGGGTTGCTACCCTGGTTGAGGCGAATGACGAATTGCATTTGACATGTGGAAAAATGCTTGAATAGGCTCAGGTACGAGAATTCCCGGTCTAACACGACTGGACGGTCACCAATCGCAGATTGGATTTCACCGATCACCCGCTGGTGTTCGATGTTGCGGGATGTGCTCTCGCTGCCCAGTGTGGCTGAAGAATAAGTGATGAAATTGCACGGCAAGGCTCTGCCTCGAAACGGTGTTGCCAGGGTTAACAGCCAAAATCCAAGCTGGCCGACTTCAGGCAGTTTGCCGACATAGTCCGTTTTCCTCGCACTGGCTCGTTCCATCTCGGTCGGATCACCGATCACAAATGCCGCATCTCCATCGAAAAATCTTTGCAGTGGGGTTTTTAGGTCTGTCTCTTTGAGAAAGCGTTGGATCATCTTGTAGTTCGCATCTTGATTCCCCGGCATCTGCTCTGCAATCCGACTGATGCGCGGTGATTTCGCTTTCAGTATCCCCAACATGATCTGGCTTGCTTTATGTACTTCTTTATCAGTATCAAACAATTCCTTGGCAAATCGCTGTATTTGGATAAACTTATACATGAGGAACTCCTTTCTCTATAGATGTGGTGTCTATTTTGAGTTTAGAAGTTCCTCATTCTTTTTGTCAATTGTCCGATCTTTTGTCCGAAGGTGAGTCCCCCTCACTTGTTTTCATAAAATTTATCCTGTATAGTGGAATATATCACAAGAGAACTCTGTTTACCGATTTATTATTCAAGCTATTATCACGCACTTCTTAGGAGCTTATAATATGGGATATACATCCACCAAACGGTTTAAGAGTCTTAATTTCCATCCATCCAAAAAACTTTATCTCCTGCTTTCCCTTTTACTTCTCACCTCCCTCGCCTGTATATCATACGAATATTTAGTCCTTTTCGATAAAGAAGGAAATGGGGACGGCGTGATTCAGGTCAATATCGGTTTACCTACCGAAATATTCACCGAGCCCGAAGCTGTCCAGGCATTTATGGATGATATGCAAAATGATGGCTGGGAAGAAGTATCCCTGGAAGAAACCAATGGAAAGTACGTTTTTTCCGGCAAGTACCCTTTTAGCACAGATCCCAACGGAAAAATGCTGAAAGACATTTTCCCCGACTTGACCATCAAAATAGAAGAATCAGAAAATGAATACCGCTACTTTACCCTGGATGGAAAACTCGATTTCACACAATTGTCCGAATCCTGGAATGAGGTTGAAAATGTATGGGCAAAGGAAGGCCTAGTCTCTGATAGCGACAATTTAATCTACAAAAAGGGTGAGGTTATCTTTAGTGCTGAAGAAGTGCAGCACCTGATTTCTACCTATGGTGAACCTTATGTCAGCATCAAGGTCAGCCTACCTGGACAGACACCGGTAGAAGCCAGCGCCGCCTGGGACAACAGCAAAGATTACATGGAAGGTAAAACCGACACACTCCAATTTACCTGGACCCCGGATGTACGCACAATCACGCCAATAAAAGCTGTTCGCAGGATTGAACCGCTTACGTACGTCACCGAGGCACAGGCAGTAGCACAAATAAATGACATCATAAAAAAATATCAATCCACAATTGAAGCGGGACACTTCCCTACAGATACCGGCTTTTCCGGCTATCTCAACAATTGGCTGCTCCAGCCTGCGCTTGAGGGCGCTTTCACCTGTTCCGAATACCAACAAAAAGTACTTTTGTTCTTAGATAAAATCCGTACCGATCCAGACCCAGAAGTCAGGAAATTGCTGGATGGTCTTGATTATGGTCCGATTGACACCAATTACGAAGGTCATCTGGCTGTTGTACTCTATCAACGTGGGACAGATTGGAAAACTACAGGCACGGTATTAGACCCATGGCCTTCACAAAAACCGCTTGCATTTCCAATCAAAGAATGGGCAGATCATATTTGGGGATATGACGCATCTTCTCCAAATCCAGACCATGAATCCGGACAGCTATATCCCCATTTAACAGGCGGCGTCCCCTCCTACCCGGCAGCCTCAGAATATAAGGGAGACCTTTCGGTTGAAAAATTGTTAGCAGAACCAACCAAAGTACTTTACATTGGTTCACCTGTTACGCCTTTACTCACCATGCAGGATGGACGGCAGGTTGGCGTCTTACCAGATGGCACATTTATTAATCAGTTAGGTCAAGGGGTCAATTTCTACAGCCAGCCAAAAGGGAACGGGGAATATGAATGGCTGTTCTTGCTCCCAGATGTAGACTTTTCCGCCCAACTACATGGGCTGGATGATGGTGAATTTCATGCTTTTGTAGGCACTGTGGATGGCGTGTACGAGTACGGCGGGCAGCCAATCTCCGATGGCGGAGATGTAGTTGTCAAAGTCTCCCAAGAATTATCTTCTCCAACATTAACTTTGGAAGATGGAAGCCAGATATCTGCTACGCTTTATACGCTCCAGGATACAGGGCAAGAGCCTACGACAGAGGAAAACGAGAAAGAAGATATTGAAACCTATTCTGGTGATGAACCTTTTTCCGAATCAGAGCATGTCACAACCGAACGCGCGTCCAAGACAAACTACACACTCATAATTCTGACATGCTGCTGTTGTTTTTCGCTTTTGATTGCAGTCACAGTCGTCATTGTTCTTGTACTTCGCCGCTCAAAGAACAAATAAATTTACTTATAATCCACGAAAAACTATAACAAGCTGCCTGGAAAAGTCAGGCAGCTTGTTATTTTCAATTTTCATTCTATTTCGTAAATTAGATAAACCTTGTCTTTGTATATTTTTTGTGTGAATTCACATGATAAGGGAGACACAACAGACCGAACAACATGCGTAAGCGGATATTCACTTACCATTTCCGTTAACAAATCACACGCGAGATCATCCTCTGCCTCATAAAAAGAATCTGCCGTAAGTACCCTCTCATACCACTCTAAAACATCTAATGCATTCCAGGGAGAACTATTCCAATTAATAAATATTGGGACACCTGCATAGACCCGCATATCAATAATTGCGCCATCTCTAGGAGGCACCAAATAAACGTCGCCAGCAACACTAGTCACAGCAGCAAAATCCATCATTGGGCGAGCCGCTCGTTCTTCATAATAGGCGATTTTCTCCATCTGTGCATCAAGCCCCCATACAACCACGGCCAACAACAGGCCTGTCATCATCACCCCACCAAGCACCTGCGTCTCCACATGGAATTTATCTACCCACCTCTGAATTTTTGAAATACCAAAACCCAGTAAAACTATTGCCCCTAATGGAACCAGCCATACACTAACCCGCCATGGATGAAAGATAGCGATTGAATTTACCGGGAAAAATGCCAATAAAATTGAAGGAACTACTGCAATTCCAAGACTGATCCAAAACAAGGGGAACAATTCTGTTTTTCGTACCAATACCAATGCCGCCAAAGCAATTAGCAACTTGATAAAAGCCTGTATATTCCACCACATCGTAACTTGTGTATGCTGTGGGATGCGGATATCTGCCAGGATGTGAACTGCTTCTGCAATTTGGGTAGAAGTAGCGCCGGCATTCGCTCTCACATTCAAGATCACAATCGGAAGCACCATCACCAATGCTCCCGCGCCGATTAGCAAAGCCCGTTTATACTGCCTGTGGTTGAATACCTCATTCCACATGATCCCTAAGGTCACAGCGGCTGCCCCGATCATATATCCCGAAAACACAATCCCAACTACACCAATGCACAATACAGAAAGTGTGTACTTATTCTCCAGATAAAAATAAATCGAAAGAAGCAAGATGGCAGAAAACGCATTGGGAAGAAAACGCGCAAACCCCATATCCTGCCCGGCAACGCCAAAGTAAAGCACATCATCCAATCCATGCCATAAAGGGGAATGAGTGACCACGAGGATCACCACAAAGGTAAAAAGCAAGAATTTATTCTTATCCAGATCAAACAGTTTTTTTGCAATACCGGTCAAACTGAACAAATAAATCCCCAACATAATTACCTGGTACCCATAAAAAAACCAGGGCTGCCCATATAAGTAAGTGATTTTTACCAACCAGCTGAACACAGGTAGCGAATCTGCGGAATTTGCGAACCAATCAGACTGCAAGACACCTAAACCCGCATTGGCCAATCCAATCGTAAATTTATGGGGCTGGTTCCCTGAATACAAAACCCGCAGTCCCCCCACAGCAATCACAAAAATAATCGTAACAATCCCCTAAAAGATAAATTCTAAAAATATGGACTTATATCTATTTAGAAAAGCCTTCACAAAAACCTCGTAGATAAAAAATTATCACTTTACTCTAACATAGAAAAGGCCAACTGTTGGATTTGAATTCCAACAATTGGCCTAAGTTCATGTAACTATCTATGACTTATGAAACTTTCTTGATCCCCAATGTCACTTCTTCACCTTCAAAAGCAAATGGCTCATCCGGTGTGGCAAAATCATCGCTGGGAGCGGCATTCTCAAGGGTTACTGCCAATACTTCACCCATAATGTATTCCTTATGAGCGTCCACAGCAGCTGCCAGTTTATCGCTAGCCTGATAATTTAAAGCGATCCTATCTGCGATGTCAAAATCAGCCTGTTTTCGAAAATCCTGCACTCTGCGGATAAATTCCCTGGCTAAGCCCTCATTGACCAAATCTGGGGTCAATTCTGTTGATAGAGCAGCCATGTAGGCACCTTCCTGCGCCACAGTTAAGCCGGTTTTAGCTTCACTGCGCACTTCCACTTCATCCGGGAAAATTTCCAGCTCATCGCCGTTTACTTCTACCATTACAGACTGCCCGGCAAGCAGTTTTGACGCAGCCTCGCGTGGGTCTAACGCCAAAAGCGCTTTGCGTACCACAGGGAACTGGTCTTTGTACTTAGACCCTAATTGTCTTGGCAATGGATTCAAAGTATATTCGACCGCTTCATCGGTTTCACCCAATGATTCGACCTTTTTTACATTCAATTCTTCTGCCAAAATATCTGCATACGCTTCGATCACACGTTGTTCTTGTGCCGAACCCACTGCAAAGGCTACCTTTGAAAGCGGTTGTCGCACTTTGATCTCCGACATATTCCGAGTAGCATGCCCCAGGGACACAAGGCGCATAACCAGAGCCATATCCTGATTGAGTTGGTCGTCAATCATATCTTCGTCATAAGACGGCCAGTCAGCCATATGCACCGACTCGGGCGCATCAGCATCTACAGTGCGTGTCAGGTTTTGATAAAGTTCTTCTGCGATGAACGGCATCGTAGGAGCGAGAAGCTTTGCCACGGTAGAAAGTGCTTCGTACAGAGTTGCATATGCAGCAAATTTATCCGCATCGGAATCACTCTTCCAGAAACGGCGGCGAGAACGGCGCAAATACCATTTTGAAAGTGTATTGACAAATTCTTCAATGGGCCGCGTGCAGCCTGGAACATCGTAATTTTCCATCGAATTGGTCACGTCTCGCACCAAACCATTCAGTGAGGATAGCAACCACTCATCCATAGCGTTGTATTCCGGCTTTACATCTGGGTCTGGCTGCCATCCATCCAGGTTAGCATAGGTTACAAAGAAGGAATATACATTCCACAAGGTCAAGGTAAAGTTCTTTACAACCTCATCAACCAAATTCTTGGAGAAACGTTTTGCATTTCCAGGAGGGCCAGAAGTGTATAAATACCAGCGGAAGGCATCCGCCCCTTGATTGTCCAATACTTCCCACGGGTCAACAACAGTCCCTCTAGATTTGGACATCTTGGTGCCATCCTCGGCCAAAATCAAGCCCAAACAAATCACGTTTTTGAAACTGACCGAATCCATCAACAGGGATGCAATGGCATGCAGCGAATAAAACCATCCGCGAGTTTGGTCAACTGCTTCACAAATGTAATCTGCCGGGAATTGGCTGTTAAATTCCTCTTGATTTTCAAACGGGTAGTGCCATTGGGCATACGGCATGGAGCCCGAATCGAACCACACGTCAATCAATTCTGGCACCCGCCGCATCTTGCCTTTACATTCTGGGCATGTCAGTATCACATCATCCACATACGGACGGTGCAAATCCAGGCCTGTCTGGTCCTTCCCAGACAATTCGGAAAGCTCTTCTAAAGACCCGACTGCCAATTGGTGGTGACAATCATTGCATTCCCACACAGGCAGCGGCGTTCCCCAATAGCGTTCACGCCCCAAAGACCAGTCAATATTGTTCTCCAGCCAATTGCCAAAACGACCATCTTTAATATGGCTCGGCACCCAATTGATCTCCTGATTCAAATCGATCAGCCGGTCTTTAAGTGAAGAAGTGCGGATAAACCACGTGCCGCGAGCATAGTACAACAAAGGTGTATCGCAGCGCCAGCAGAAAGGATAGGTATGGACATACGTTCCCACTTTGAACATCAAGCCCCGGTTTTCAAGGTCCTGAATGATCTCCGGATCAGCATCTTTCACAAACTTGCCGCTCCAGGGACGTACTTCCGGGATAAATGTGCCGTCATCCTGCACTGTCAACAAAACAGGAAGATCATATTCCATAGCAGCGTTCATATCCTCGCCACCAAATGCGGGAGCGGTATGTACCAAACCGGTACCGTCTTCCATGGTTACATAGTCTTGCAGCACCACATAGTGCGCAGGTTTATCCACCGGCAGGAAAGTGAACAAAGGTTTGTATTTCAACCCTTTTAGTTTTTTCCCTTTGAAAGTCTCCAGTACCGATACTTTCTCATCGCCAAAGACCTTTTCTACCAGGGCTTTTGCCATGATCAATTTTTCTGTACCGTTGTCACCATTTTGGCGCTCAAGCTTTACATAATCCTCATCTGGATGGGCAGCAACCGCTACATTTCCCGGCAACGTCCAGGGCGTAGTCGTCCAAACTAATAAAGAAGTCCCGGCTTCATCTGCCAAGGGGAAACGCACAAAAATAGATGGATCTTCCGCGTCCGCATATCCCTGAGAGACTTCATGGTCAGAGAGCGGTGTACCGCAGCGTGGGCAGTAAGGGACAACTTTGTACCCCTGATAAAGCAGGTCTTTTTCCCAGAAGGATTTTAAGATATGCCAGACAGATTCAATATACTCGTTTTTATAGGTAACATAGGCTGTTTCCAAATTCACCCAAAAACCCAGGCGATCGGTAAACTTTTCCCATTCCTGAATGTATTCAAATGCTGATTGGCGGCATAGTTCATTGAATTTATCAATGCCATAATCTTCAATCTGCTGCTTATTGGTAAAGCCCAGCTTTTTCTCCACCTCAATTTCGACAGGTAATCCATGGGTATCCCATCCACCACGGCGGCTGACATGGTACCCCTGCATTACCTTATAACGCGGGAATAAATCTTTAAATGCGCGCGCCAGACCATGATGTACGCCTGGCTTTCCATTCGCAGTCGGAGGCCCCTCATAAAACACATACTCCGGACCACCTTCTCGCATTTCGGTCACCCGATGAAAGATGTCTCGGTTTTTCCAAAAATCCAATACTGCCAATTCCATTGCATTGACATCTAATTTGGATGAAACAGGTTTAAACATAAAGCCTCCAATAATCTTCTTATTATCTTTAAAACAAAACACCTCATCCCACACCGGGACGAGGGTATTTATCACACTCGCGGTACCACCCCGCTTTCTGCCCAAGAACCAACTCCGAGCAGACACTCAGCAAGAACGGCTAAAAACAGCATATCTTGCGTCCATTGATAACGGGTGACGAATCCCGGCTCCCCTACTTACCCAAAAGGCTTTCAGTTCGCACTCCGGAAGGATTTTCTGATTGCTGTTCTTCCCTGGCTCACACTCTCCCAGGTTCGCTGTCAGACACAGACAACCATACTCTTTTCCATCTCAGTTTTAATAATATATGTAAAAACAATGTTCTGATTATGCCACAAGCCAGATATAGGGTCAAGCGTAATTAATCAAAAACTTCACCCATTCTAATAAAGATAAATATTATTTCTCACCCTGGTTCATAGATATTAATATAATTATCCAATAAATTAATTTAGATTAGTGTAATATTAATATTTTTTATTGTTTTATTGATTTTTTTAATTTTTAATTGTATTATTTTTATTATTGTTGAAGATTTATCACACTTTATATAACCAAGAAGGAGAAACACATGGAAACAACAAATGGAAATAAGGCTAAAAAGACACTGATCGTAATTGGATTTATCCTCAGTTTCTTGCTTGGATTTGCCCTGTTGGTATTTTCGGTATGGGGTGATGTCGAATCCCAAATGTTTGATGCAATGTACAAGGGGGATGAACGATTATCAACACTCAAATGCCCGGTTGTGCTCACCCCCCAGGACGAAGAACAATTCTCCGCCACAATCTCAAATCCAATTGACGAAGAGATCAAACCGGCCGTCAGGGTCCATGTCAGCAGCAGTTTCCTTGATACAAAACGCGAAGAGAACCTCAATTTTGAGCTCGCTCCAAAGGAATCAAGAAAATTAGCCTGGCAGGTCAGCCCTTCCGAAGCGGAAGATGGGAACATGATCTTGGTAAAAGTCTTCCTCTTCCGGGACTATCCAATTTCATCAAAGCATGCTACCTGTGGTATTTGGGTGCTCGATATTCCTCTGATTAAGGGAAATCAACTGATCTACGGCAGTTTTGCGCTTAGTGCAATCGGGATGATTGCCACAACTGCACTGTGGCCTACGGTAAATAAACCCATGGGCAAAAAAGCAAAAGAACTATTTCGCGCCTTTTACATCCTCTCCGCGATCATCATTCTCGCAACCATTGGATGCCTGCTCGGAAAGTGGCTGATTGGCGTTCTCGGCATTGTAGCGGGCTTTTTGATGGCAATTGGCACAATTACAGAGTATTTCAAATGACTTTTTGGCTATCCGCATAAATAATCAATCCCCCTGTCGCTGAACCCCTATTACAAAAACTGGTCACAAATGTGACCAGTTTTTGTAATTTCGTTAATCTATTCAGAATTTCTTGGTTTTACGAAAACCCTTCATAATTTCCTTGATTTAGGTACAATAAGGCCTGGAGAGACAAACTATGACTAAAAAATTATGGATTTCAACTGCCTTTTCTTTGCTGCTTGCTCTTCTTGCCATCTCCCCCACTTCAGCGAATACAGATGAAGAAGCCAGTACCCCACAGGAATTATGCCTGCCAGGGGTTTATCTAAACGCATCTCCCGATTGTTCCGTCCTGGGGCCTTCCGCCTATATGACAGAACAGGCTTCTATTATCGAAGCAATAAATACCCAGGCTGAACGCTTTCCCCAAATCAGTGAGGATTACGGCCAAACCGATGTTCAGTTTTTCAGGGTAAGGGATGACAGTAATGCTTACTTTTCAACCTATGAAACCGCTTTATATAACACCAGCGCTGCCGGTGCTCTTTATGACGGGTATACTTTCGCCGCATACACGAACAAGGTTCAGGAAGATAATGTTACCCTGTATCAACTGACCAACGGGAATTGGATGCGCGGCTCTGCTGTCGCTTATCTTGCTCCTGCAAACAAATTCCTGGGGGTCACCCCCACAGAACAACCGGAAAGAATGTTTGGCTGGCTGGTACAAGATACCCCTACACTCGAAAAACCGGGCTATTACATGCCCAAAACCGGGAATGTGATCCCAAGATACACATTCGTAGAAGTCTTTGACCAGGTCAAAATTGGATTGTCGGACTGGTACATGATCGCCCCCGATGAATGGATCCACATGACCCAGGCAGCCATGGTTTATCCTTCGGATCAATATCCTGAAGGCTGGCAGGCAGATCGCTGGATTGAGATCAATCTATGGGAGCAAACGATTGTAGCCCATGAAAATGGGCAAATCGTGTTTGCCACGCTAATTACAACAGGCTCTGGAAACAATTTCACCCGCCCTGGTCTATTCAAGATTGATGAAAAACTGGAAGCGACAGATATGGCAGCCAACCTTGGAGATGACGGTGCGTATTATCTCATGTCCGTTCCTTGGACTATGTATTTTGATGAACGCCGGGCATTACACGCCGAATACTGGCACGACCATTTAGGGTATAAGTCCTCTCATGGCTGTGTCAACCTCTCCTTCCCAGATGCGGAATGGTTATATGATTGGGGGGAGATTGGAGATTGGGTATTCGTATGGGATCCTTCTGGATTGACCCCCGAGGAGCCGAAACTCTTTACACAATATTTGGATCATTAAACATATCCCTATAAAACAAAAAAGGCATGCGCTCAATAAGGCATGCCTTTTTCTTTATATTTTATCTCTATTGGATCGTAATCGGTTCCACAATCACATTCTCTTTCCCCAACAGTTCTTCTAAACGGTTACGCAGGCCATCTGTAAGGGAAGTCGTATCATTGGGGAATTCCAACCGGTATCCGCGTTCTCGCTCGATCACATAAAATGCAAAGCGGTCATCACCTGGCTCACTGATTAATGTGCCATACACCCTGCGCAATCTAAGAATATCCCATTCTTTGTCGCCTAATGAGCGCAGCACCAGGGTAACCATTTGCGGATTCCCCTTTTTACGCGGTTCTTCTTTTTCCGGCGCTTTAGGGAACGGTGGTCGGGTCACTTCTTGAGCGGTGTAAGCGGTTATCGGTTGCTGAGAAGTTGATGCTGCGGCAGATTTATTCATATCAACCTTTATGACTTCCTCTTTGCTTGGCGAATCTGCAACCGGCGTTTCATCTTTTTCCGTCGTTAACTCATAATGAGTTTCTTCTTCCGCCACAGCAGCGGGCACCAACTCTGATTCGTTTTTCTCGCTGCTTGGCGAATCAATTTCTGCCTCTGTGCTGCTAGAACCGTTCCAAATGTTGTAATCAGATGGGAAATCAGGTTCTGGAGGAATATAATCATTAGGCAATTCTCTCACTTTTTCATCTGCATAAGATTGACTCACTACAGCCTTTTCTTTTACATCTTCAGTAACTGAAGATTGCTTTATCTCAGCAGTTTCCTTTTCAGGCTCATTGACAGGGACATCGACAGGGACATCGACTACATTTGAAGCGGGCTTATTGATCTTAGTCTCCGCTGTTTTTACCGGTTCCGACGGTTTCCTTAAACTTTGTTTCGCCATTGGAGGAGCCTGCATTTCAGCCTGTTCCTCAAACTGTTCAGCTTCTACCTTTTCACGGTTCCTGGCCACAGCCTCAGTATCAATCGCGAATTCCTTCTTAATATCGTCAACTAAAATACTCGGCTCCCCACGGCTGTTATCGACCTTACCTTCTGCAACCACAACCTTCCCGTAATCCAGCAGCCCGGCTAATTTTTGCCATGTGCGCGGGAAAAGCACCAGCTTCGAGCTTCCTCTTGTGTCATCCAGACGCACAAAAGCCATTTCGTCACCCTTGCGTGTCTGGATTTTTGAGATAGACATGACCTCACCAAACACACGCACAAAAGTATTGTTTTCTTCTTGTGCTAATTGACTGGAAAAATGAGTAATGATTCCTGTGAGTGTTTGCGCCATTTCTCGCAGTGGGTGGTCGGATACATACAACCCCACCAACTCTTGTTCCCAACCTAACTGTTCTCGCTTGTTGTATTCCGGATCTACATCAGGAATATGAATGCTCTGTGTCAAACCACTGTCCGCCCCGAAGAAAGACATTTGCCCAATCTCTTCGGCCTGGAACTTTGAGGCACTCACCGAAATAACCCTGTCCATAATTTGCAGCAGCGCCATACGTGGGCCAAACTCATCCAACGCCCCGACTTTGATCAAAGACTCTAAAGCACGCTTTCCAACTTTGCGCAAATCAACTCGGTTCGCCAGGTCGGTCAAATCTTCAAAAGGTTCGTCGCCTCTTCCTTCCAGGATGACATCTATCGGGCCATGCCCCACATTCTTAACTGCCCCCATCCCAAAACGGATACAGGATTTACCATCTTCGCCGTCTTCAATTGAAAAATCCCAAAAACCATGATTGATACTGGGAGGCAGCACATCAATGCCCAGATTCTGGCTATCTTGCACATAATAAGCAACCTTATCAGAGTCGTGCTGATACACCGATATCAAAGCCGCCATATATTCCACCGGATAATGCGTTTTCAGGTAAGCGGTTTCGACCGCGATCACTGCATAATCCGCCGCATGGCCCTTGGGGAAACCATAACGGGCAAACGCTTCCCAATCGTCAAAGATTTTTTCTGCTGCTTCTTTCGGTACGCCGTTTTTGAAGGCACCGTTGACAAACTTCTCGCGATTTTCCAGAAGTTCTTTTTCTTTCTTTTTCGCCACCGTCTTGCGCAAGAAGTCCGCTTCCGAAGCAGTATATCCACCTACATTCATGGCGGTGAACATGATCTGCTCCTGGTACACGGTAATCCCATAAGTTTCTTTTAGAATATCTTCCAGCGCTTCGTGGGTATAAGAAACTTGCTCTTCTCCCTGCATACGGGCAATATACGACGGGATAAACTCCATGGGCCCAGGGCGGTAAAGCGCTACCATCGCGATCACATGCGCCAGGTTTTCAGGCTTCATTTCTTTCACCCAGCGCGTCATCCCGGTGCCTTCTAGCTGGAACACACCAGCCGTATTACCGCTGCCCAAATTCTCGTATGTCTCCGGGTCATCTAATGGAATATTATGTAAATGCAAATCAATACCATGCCGCTCTTTAATCATGGAGCAAGCACGCTGCAAAATCGTCAGCGTAGATAGTCCCAGGAAATCCACCTTCAACAAACCGAGGCCATCCACCACGGACATCTCAAATTGGGTTACCGTCTTAATGGGCGTATCGTCCACATTCCCGGTTGGGCGATGCAGCGGGATATACTCCACAATTGGCGCATCCGTGATCACCACCCCAGCAGCGTGAGTCCCTGCATTACGGATAGAGCCTTCCAGCGCTTTGGCATTATCCAAAAGATTACGCACCCAATCAATACTGTCATATTGAGATTTCAAATCCGGCACTGTTTCGAGTGCTTCACCAATAGTGGTATTTAGCGGCATTGTTGGGATCAGCTTGGCGATTCGGTCTACTTCAGAAAGCGGGATATCCATTACCCGCCCCACATCTCTAACTGCCGCACGTGCTTTCATTTTGCCAAATGTAATAATCGAAGCCACACGGTCTTCGCCGTATTTATGCGCGCAGTACTCCATCAACAGATAGCGTTTATCGTCTTGGAAATCCAGGTCAATATCCGGCATAGAAACACGACCAGGATTGAGGAAACGTTCAAAAATGAGATTATGTTCAATCGGGTCTACCAGTGTAATGTCCAACGCATAGGCTACAATTGAACCTGCCGCCGAACCTCTAGCGTTATACCAAATCCCCTCTTCCCGGGAATACCGGCAAAGGTCCCATACGATCAAGAAGTAGGCATTAAAGCCCATCGTCTCGATAATCCCCAACTCGTATTCCAAACGCTCCACAATCTCAGGATCATCCGCATGATCGCCGTAACGCACTCGCAAACCTTCGTCACACAATTTGTGCAAATAACTTTTTACGGTGAACCCTTCGGGGACTTCAAATTCCGGAAGGATGTACCCTTTCTTAGATAAATCCACATCGCAGCGTTCAGCAATTTCAAGCGTATTCGATATTGCTCCGGGGATATTAGAAAACAAACTTGCCATTTCTTGTGCGCTCTTCAAATAAAAAGAAGAGTCCGACATTTTCATCCGCTTAGGATCACTCAGCAAGCTGCTGGTCTGCACACACAACAAGATATCTTGCCACTGCGCATCTACTTCATCGACATAATGCACATCATTTGTCGCTACAAAACGACCTTGATAGCGCTCTCCAAGCTCTAAAAGTTGGCGATTCAAGCCGGGAATTTCAGGAATATCATGGCTTTGCAGTTCAATATAAAAATTATCTGGGCCAAACACATCGTAGTACCAATCCAGTTTGCGCTTGGCTTCCTCTGGGTTATCACGCAGCAAAGCGCGCGGCACTTCGGCAGACATACATCCAGAGGTAGCAATTAAACCCTCAGAATGGGCAGCTAAAAATTCATGATCGATTCGGGGATAATAATAAAACCCTTCCAACTGCGAAGCTGAAGCAATCTTCAATAAGTTTTTATAACCGGTTTGATTTTCTGCTAACAACAGAAGGTGCGTGGAACTTCGATCCAGTTTTGAATCTTTATCCTGCATCCCCCTGGCAGCCATATACCCCTCTAACCCTATGATCGGTTTAATATCATTCTTTTTCGCTTCATTGAAAAAATCGATTACCCCAAACATAGTGCCATGATCTGTAAGTGCCAAAGCCGACATATCCAAATCTTTTGCACGCTGGATCAACTTAGGAATATGGCTGAATCCATCTAACAATGAGTATTGGCTATGCACATGCAAATGGACAAAATCAGACATGAAAACCTCTTAATTGTGGGGATAATCGGGCTAGAATGAAATTATAATACAGGTGTTCTATTATAGCATCGAACTGAATAAATCAGCCCTACCGAATCCTTAAAGAATTCAAAATTTTAAGGTTATTTCAGTTTCGCCTCTATGACACTTGACACTTGCTGATTATAAAATTATTTTGTATCTTTTAGGTAGATTTATACGCGTTTTATACTACAATATTCAGACTTCATCCACTAAGATCAAATTTCAGAAACCTTCACAGAACGACTAGATTCGGAGCACTTGGAGGACAATAGTTTTAAGATCGGTGCTCATTATATTATTCACTATTTTCGGAGGGCATACCAAATGACGGAACGTAAGAAAGTCTTGTTACCCGACCTTTTTAAAAAGGCCGATGAGGGAACGCCGATTACCTGGCTGACCTGCTACGACTACCCCACTGCCTACCTGCAAGAACAAGCTGGCATTGATATGATCTTGGTGGGCGATAGTTTGGGTATGACTATGCTGGGATATGACAGCACCTTACCAGTCACCATGGATGACATGATCCGCCACACCCAAGCGGTTCGTCGCGGAGCACCAAATGTTTTCTTGATTGGTGACATGCCCTATATGTCCTATCAAGCCAGCACCGAAGATGCTATCCGAAATGCCGGTCGTTTCATGGCCGAAGCCAAATGTGATGCTGTAAAACTTGAAGGGGGAGCGGAAATGGCGGAGCGAATGGAAGGGATCGTGAAAGCAGGCATCCCTGCAATCGGTCACTTAGGACTCACGCCCCAAAGCGCTAGTGCATTGGGGGGGTTCCGCCTGCAAGGAAAAGGTGCCTTGCAAGCAAAAAAGATTGTGGAGGACGCAAAGGCACTTGAACAAGCCGGCGCATTTGCCATCTTATTAGAACTTGTCCCCGACCGCTTATGTGAGTTGATTACCGAACGCGCAGAAAACTGCCTGATTATGAGTCTCGGCTCAGGCCCTAAAGCACACGGACAGCTTCTCATCTATCACGATATGTTTGGTCTGTATCCCAAGTTCACCCCCAAAATGGCCAAAGTGTATGGCAATGCTGGAGAAGTGATCCTCAACGGTTTAAAGTCCTATGTGGATGAAGTCACCTCTGGAGAATTCCCTGCCAAAGAAAATTACTTCGGCATCAAAGACAACGAATTTGATGACCTGCAAAATTTACTCGATCAATAAACTGGAGGAAGAATGTCGAAAGCACTACGGGAAAAATTAGAAATTGGTGTTGAGCAGTTAAGTGCCATCAACCAACTGCTGTTAGATCCAGGAATGCAGGTTATTGATGATTTCCTGGCAGTAGTAGATAAATATGGCACAGCTGAGGAGATCAACGCAAAAGCACAAGAGGCAGGAAAATTGGAGAACCTGCTCTCAAAAGTAAAAACAACCAAACCGGAATATGTTCAGGACTTAGAGTGGTTAGCCAAACAACGGGATGAAAAGGTTTTTATCTCCGAAGAGGATTACCGCAAAAAAGTACTTGGCAGCAAGTTTGATAAAACATCATTTGTCGATAATTTTGCCGTCACACTTGAAATCAGCGCGTTACAGTATTTCCCCTGGTTGATCGCGATAACCAAAGACGCCATTCAAAATCAGAAATTGCTTCCCGCCCGCTTTATTCGTGTACGCAAAATGAAGGAACAAGAAGCCGATGGTGACCTTCCTGCTGTCGCAGCTGCCATGAACATTATTGGCGCAACCTGGGTAGAAACGCTGGACACAAAAGGCACCGATGGCTCTAATATCCATCTTGGTGGTCCTGCCACCATCACCGGGTATTTCGGCGGGGTCGGGCAGCCTAACCGGCATGCGCTCCAATGGGTAGACGAGTTCCTTTATTACTACACCAATTACGGCGTACGGCAAGTACTTAACATCAACCCCGGAACGGTTTTCTTGGGCTATATGCTCTATAAGTTGGGTATTAACAATGAATTCAAGATTTCTGTCTTTATGGGCAATGACAATCCCTATGCAGCTCTATGGACGCTGATTGGCGCAAAATTATTCTCTCGCCCAGACGGCACTTCTCCTTTGATCGGGTTCAACTGGTCAAATTCAGTGGACAATGAATCCATGGAGATTACTGCCCAATTCCGCAAACAACTAGGTTTCGAGGACGTGGTACGCTTTGAGCACCATATCACAGAAACATATAAAAGCATTGTCCTACAGCCCTATAACCGACGGGATGAATTGATTGACCTGGCAGATCATGTCGCAAACATCTCCGCCAAACATGAAGGTGGCGATCCTGAAATTGATGCGAATCGGCCTCATCCTTCCGACATCTTGGATTATTTCCGGGACAAACAAGAAGTAATTGATTCTGGCGATTGGGATGCCATGCAAACCAACTTCTTTGATAAATACGAGGCTACCAATGCCACGGCAAAAGCCCTGACAGAGCATGGACTCTCGTTCATTGCAGCCCAACATTTACACCACTAGAAACACATTTGCAAGAAGGCAGGGAAGTTTTCCCTGCCTTCTCCTTTTAACCATTCCCTAAAATAATTCAAATGAATTACAAGTATAATAAACACATGGCAAATCATTCTCCCGGCTTTCACCTGCAAACCGAACGCGGAATTAAGCACACCATCTACCTTCCCCATCGGTACACAACCGAAAAACAATTACCCCTTGTGGTCATGCTCCATTGGGGAGGCAAGAAATTCCGCTATATTTCTCGCGAGATCATGGAGAATTTAGGAATTCCGGGACTAACCCCTTTACAAGCAATACTCGTCGCCCCAGACCGCAAACAGCGCCACTGGGCACTCCCTAAAGCTGTAGACGACCTAAAGAAGTTACTCGCATTTATGGAAGAGGAATACTACATCCATCCAACCCAACGCATCATCGCGGGGTATGGCATGGGCGGTATTGGTGTTTGGTATATCGCCCAAAACCATCCAGAGATGTTCAATGCTGGGATTTCTATGGCAGCCCCGATTCCTTCGCATGTAACACAAATGAAATGGCGTTTCCCCATATACTGCATCAACAGCGAATTAGATGAAGTCTACCCCTACGATCTTGCCAAAAAGGCCGTAAACCAGTTGCAAGAAAATGGTGCGCCGGTAAAATTCTCTTCGGTAGAATTTGCTTCACAATTGAACGTGCGCGACTATATTGATCCGCTGTCGTTTACGATCCCCTGGATTGAAGCACAATGGGGAATAAAAACTACGCGACAATCCGACCAATAAATCTTCTTTTCAATCCCAATATTTCAAATATAATTCTAACTTTGTATACTCATTCGGTTAAATCCTGCATGCTATAATACTCCTCTGGAGAGAACAAATATGCTGAAAAAAATATTTAGTAGTCTGGGCGGTGACCCAGTTAAAAAGTTAATCAACAGTTACTCCGAAGAAATTGCACAGATCAATGGATTGGAGTCACAGTATGAGGATATGTCTCAGGATCAGCTCAAAGCGGAAACATCCCGTTTCAGGCAGCGCTTGAAATCTGGTGAAACCCTGGACGACATATTACCCGAAGCCTTTGCGTTGGTTCGCGAAGCCAGTAAACGCACCATCGGTTTACGCCATTACGATATCCAATTGATTGGTGGCATGCTCTTACACAGCGGCTATGTAGCCGAAATGCGAACCGGTGAAGGTAAAACCCTGGTTGCCACACTGCCAATCTATCTAAACGCCCTTACCGGCAAGGGTGTCCATCTGATTACCGTGAACGATTATCTTGCCCGGCGTGATGCCCGTTGGATGGCGCCTATTTTTGATTTATTAGGAATGTCCGTTGGCGTGTTACAGATGGGTTCTCGCACAGAAGGTGGTCAAAAAGCTTTTCTTGTAGACCTCGAAAAAGAAGCTCAGCAAGAAGACCAGCACCAGCTGCAAATGGTACACCGAAAACAGGCTTATCTGGCAGATATTACTTACGGCACCAACAGTGAATTTGGTTTTGATTACCTTCGCGACAATATGCGAATGAGCATGAGCCAGAGAGTCCAACGCGGCCATTATTTTGCAATTATTGACGAGGTGGATAATGTCTTGATTGACGAAGCCCGAACCCCGTTGATCATTTCTGGCCCCTCTTTTGATGACGCAGAAACCTACGTAGAAATGGCGCAAGTAGTCAAAAAGCTCAACCCTGAAGATTACGAACTCAACGAAAAAGACCGCGCCATCTCTCTCACCGAAATCGGCGAAGTCCACGTTGAAGAAATTATGGGGCAAGCGCTCCGAGACCCAGAACGCCCGGAAGATATTACCCCCGAACAGGCTCGCCTGTTAGGCTTCTTAGAACAAGCGCTGCGCGCTCAATTCCTTTTCAAACGCAACAAAGACTACATTGTGCAAAGCGGGCAAGTAGTCATTGTCGATGAATTCACCGGCCGCATGATGCCCGGCCGCCGCTGGTCGGATGGTCTGCACCAGGCTGTGGAAGCCAAAGAGGGCGTCCGCGTCCAACCAGAAAACATCACGCACGCCACGATCACCATTCAGAATTATTTCCGTATGTATGAGAAGCTGGCCGGCATGACCGGTACGGCAATGACCGAGGAAGAAGAATTCGGCAAAATCTACGATCTGGAAGCAGTCGCGCTGCCTTCCAACGTGGAATATATGGCTGCCCTGGAAGACGCCCCCATTAAAGCACATACAGCGGAAGATGAATACAATTACGAATATACCTATTATTCATTGAATGATGACCCTGAAAACAGACCGTATTTGTGGAAGCGTAAAGATTACCCAGATGTGGTCTTCCGCACTGAAGATGCAAAATTAAGAGCGCTGGTCAAGGAAGTAATTCATTACCATATTATCGGCCGCCCTATCCTATTAGGGACGACATCGGTAGAAAAATCAGAACAAATCTCCAATCGTTTAGATGGCAAAATGATCCGCTTGCTTGCCCAAACCTTGCTGCTGCGCCACAAATGGATGGAAGCAAACAACCGGGTCGAAGATGGTCGCGTGATTATGGCTTTGTCATTCCTTAATGAACCCTTGGAAGACTTGAATAACAGCCAACTAAGCAATCTAGCCAGAGAATTAGGTATTTCAAAAAGCCCCAGCACAGAAGAGAATATTCAATCCCTTTTAGAAATCACCAATTTGAGACCGGAAGATGCCGATCGACTGCGAGAGGTATTGCAGCGCGGTATCCCCCACAATGTTCTTAATGCCCGTAAGCATACAGAAGAAAGTCAGATCATCGCCGATGCCGGCAAACTTGGTGCGGTCACCATTGCTACCAACATGGCCGGTCGTGGTGTTGACATCAAGCTAGGTGGTGAAATTTCCGAAGAACTGATTTCCGACATCAACCGGGTGCTCAAGCGCTCAGGGATTGAAGACCCCTACGACCTCACGCTAGAAGAAAAACAACAAGCCCTTGCCAATGTTTCTGAAGAAGATATGGGGATTTATATCGAACAGGTGCAAGATTTCATCGCTTCTATGGAAGGCATGAAAAAGGTAAAAG
Organism: Anaerolineales bacterium; assembly: GCA_963675375.2. Taxonomy (GTDB): domain Bacteria; phylum Chloroflexota; class Anaerolineae; order Anaerolineales; family UBA11579; genus UBA11579. The sequence continues at coordinate 3,065,255 of OY776212.2, forward strand.
AATTGGGTGGACTGCACGTCATCGGTTCAGAACGACACGAAGCGCGCCGTATTGATAACCAGCTGCGTGGTCGTGCCGCTCGCCAGGGTGATCCAGGATCATCTCGATTTTACTTGTCAATGGAAGACGATTTGATGCGCTTGTTTGGCGGACAACAAATGGATGCCATGATGCAGCGAATTGGTATGGATGAACAAATGCCAATGGAAATGCGTATGGTCAGCAGGGTAATTGAGGGTGCACAAACCCGGGTGGAAGGCGCAAACTTCGACTCCCGCGAACACCTGCTTGAATACGATGACGTTCTCAATTCTCAACGTAACAGCATTTACAACCAGAGAGACCGTATTTTCACGAAACAAGATTTAAGTGACGATATCCTCGAAATGCTGGAGACAGAGATCAATCAGCGCGTGCCTGCCGCTATGGAGCTTGAAGGAGAAGAGTGGAAATTACTCGCCTGGTTGGAACAAATCCAACCCACAATTACAATTGAAAAGGAACATTTCCCATCCTTCACCTATAAATTGCTCCTGGACGATCTGAAATCTCAGCCCATAGAAACCAAAGAACAAATCATATCCGCAATTTCAAGAATCGCAGAAAAATCGTTAGAAGCCCAAAAACAGCATATGTTGGCGGGTGCAGCAACCCTCATCAATGTCCATAATGATCATCTCGATACCCAGATTGATGAACGCATGGAAGGCGCAGAAACATTTTTTGATAGTTTGCGCTATGCAGATGAAACAGATACACGATCTGGGCGAGAGCTTTTGGATGAATTATCTGGTTTGGTGCGTTTACCTTTGCGTTTTTCAAATAGCGAGCAGAAATTACTAAGGGATGATCCCAGCCAGGCTTCTGAATTCGTTGAATCCCAAATTGAAAACGCACTTACCACCCAGGCATTGATCCGGTTGATTGGTGCGCTTGATCGCCGTTTACCCGAATCTTTAGGAATTAATCCCACGGACATTGTTGATGAGGAGTGGGAAAACATTGAAACATTGATCCTCAATCGGGTTGAAGAAATTTACCAAAAGCGCGCCGAACGTTTCCTCAGTGATAATCAAACAGGCTCTATTATTCCGCAGTTGGAAAGTTATCTGGAAGGCAAACCTATGCCTCCCTCCGATTCAACCTTACTTGAAGCGCTTAGCGGCATCACACAGGAACGTGTCATTGCATTTGATAACCGCACCCATAAGCGTATCAATATACGCAAACCCAGGTTTTCATATCTCAATTATGCAGCGAAATTAGTAGAGGGCGAAACTGCTGAGGTGATGACAGAAAAAGTCACATCCCACCTGCTAAAAGCCTACGAAACCAATATCCGTCTTTGGGGGCACACGATTTTCAAGCAAATTGCAGATCAAATGCAGCTTGCCAGGCTCCCCAAAGTTGCCGTTGAAATCGCTGCCAGCCGCATGGGAAATGAAGATATCTACCAGCACAAGGACAAATTCTTAAACCAACTGTCTGAACCAATGCAGGAAGCAGTCATCTATGGTTTAGGCGCAAAAGAGATCAACGAAATTTACCGCAACCTCATCTTACGAGTGATCTCAGAATTATGGATTGATTACCTCACCAAGATGGAAGCTCTGCGAGTATCCATTCGATTGGAGGCCTATGGGCAGCGCGACCCCTTGGTAGCGTACAAGACCAACGCTTCACAAATGTTCCAGGAACTGTTTGCCGATATGCGTATGTCGGTCGTCTCTAAAATGTTTAGCTATCGCCCCAAAAATCTCACGGCGAACGTACAGCAAACGCCAACATCCCAACCCGCACCTAAACTTCAAGAATCCTCCGCTTCCCAAGCCGAAGAAAAACCTTCTACCGATAACGATAGTACGCAGAAACAAGAAGAAGAGAAGTCTTCTTCAAGCAAACGCCGGCGCCGACGCAGAAAATAAACTATTAAACTAAGCAAGACCTGTACTGGAATATGTACAGGTCTTTTTTATTAAAACAATAATTTCAAAAATGTAAGAGCGGGTGTAATTGCCAAAATCACCTCTTACCCCTACAATGAAATAAACAAGAATATTTATCCATATCAAAGAATCAAACTGATAGAAGCATAGCGATGCCAAAAGACAGCCAACATCAAAAAGATATTTTCTTCACCTTGCCAAAGGTGGAATTACACCGCCACATGGAGGGTTCCCTTCGCCTGGCTACTATGCTGGAAATAGCAAAAAAACATCAACTGGACCTCCCCTACCAAGATATTCACAAGTTTCAGAGTCTGGTGCAGGTGATGCCCGATGAACCTGCCAGCTTTCAAAATTTCCTCTCAAAATTCGCTTCCCTGCGAAAGTTGTACCAATCCCCTGAAATTATTCGGCAAGTCGCCCAAGAGGCCGTTTTTGACGCCGCAACAGACAATATCCTTTATCTCGAAATGCGCTTTACCCCAGTTGCCCTCACCCGAATGCGAAACTATCCATTAGGGGAAGCAATGGATTGGGTCATAGAAGCGGTCGAAGATGCAGCAAATCAGGCTGGTATTCAGGCCAAACTTATTGCCAGTGTCAATCGCCATGAAAGTCTTTCATTGGCAGAAGAAGTAATTAGTCTGGCCGCAGATCGTCAATCAAAAGGGATTGTCGGGATTGACCTTGCCGGCAGCGAACCGGATTTCCCCGGTGATGAGTTTGCCCCTATCTTCCAAGAAGCACGTCAGGCAGGCTTACAGATCACTGCGCACGCAGGCGAATGGGGCGGCCCGGAAATCATCACCTTGATGATCGAAAAACTAGGGGCTCAACGTATCGGACACGGCGTACGTGTGCTAGAAGATTCCAATGTGGTTGCGCTTACAAAAGAACGCCAAATCCCATTTGAGGTATGTCCTACCTCAAACTATCAAAGCGGCGTGGTTGGCGCAATAAAATTACACCCCCTGCCTAAAATGCTTGAAGCCGGCTTGTATGTCACCATCAACACGGATGATCCCGGTATCTCTCAAATTGATTTGAGTAACGAATATCGCATCAGCCATGAAAGCCTGAACATTTCCCTTGAAACTCTGCATAAGTTAATCCTGGATGCTGCCGAAGCTTCCTTTTTACCCCCAGAAGAAAAATCGCAATTAATCGCAACCCTCCAACAGAAGCTGGTAGAATCTGCTCAGCATTAATAACTATTTGGAGGTCTAGAACATATGGAATGGCACATCATCCCAACCGGGCGCGTATGGGTAGAATCTGGAGGAGCAATGGGGCTGGTACCCCATCCTTTGTGGCTTGAACACCAACCCGCAGATGACCAACAGCGCACACCCATGGACCTCAATAGTTTGCTTATTTTCAGCCAGGGGAAAACAATCCTGGTCGATACTGGTTTGGGGCACAAACTGAGTGATAAAGCCGCCAAAAATTGGGGACTGGAATGGCCGGAAGGCACACTATTAGAAAACCTGGCAAAGTTTGGTGTGCAGGCTGCGGATGTAGATTTAGTCATCCACACCCACTTACATTCCGATCATTGCGGGGGGAACACATTTCTTGAAGGAGATACCTTTCTCCCAACCTTCCCCAATGCGCAATATTGGGTACAGCAAATAGAATTTGCAGATGCCTCTCATCCCGATGCACGCACCAGAGGCACATACATTGCTGAAAATTTTGTTTCCATCTGGGAAAATGGCAATTACCAGTTCTTGCATGGCGATACACAGGTGACCGACACAGTTCGAACTGTACTTACTCGTGGCCACACTCGCGGGCATCAAAGCATCCTCATCGAAGATGGCACAAATCCCCCGGTTTTATTTGTTTCCGATTTAGCATCTTATGCCATTCACTTTGCCAAAACAGGTTGGGTGACTGCATACGATGTAGAACCATTGGAAACCATCATAGTAAAGGAAAAATGGCAGAAATGGGCAGCAGAAAATGAAGCTGTCCTCATTTTCCAGCATGATACACACACACGCCAGGGGCAGTTAATTAACAATGATCGTGGTAAGTATGAAATTGTCACTTTGGAAGCAGGGTCTATCGCTTTATAAGATTATTTGCTGCTGTACTAACTAAATTTATAACTACTCCAGTACCGTACTAATAAATACAAAGCAGCTAAATTTAATACAAATGTGAAATAGTCAAAGAATCCTAATTGGTCGGTAAACGTTAGGATGATATTGACAGCTACCAAAGCCAGGCCGGCTAACTGCATAAACCGGGGGAATCGATGCAGCAAAAAACCAATTCCCAAATAAACCAGGCCATTCCCAAACATCAGGATCACAATCACCCACATTCCAGCAACCGTCTCGCTTCCCAGCCATGTGCTAAAAATGCCAAAAACAATCCATATAAACCCGAGAAGCATCAACAAAAATTTCGCAAATTTCATGTGACGAGGTGCCTGAATTCGATTTTTACTCACCATCCCCAATATCTCCCTCCAAAACAGAGTTTTTTACCAAAGAAAATCTTTTATTCCCAATCCAATCTAAAGCTTTCGCTACAGTTGAATAAATTTATTATACCAACCAGGTTTTTTTCTTCCCCTTGTTATTTTCAGTTGATTTTTTATACCAGTTTCATTCCTTAGGATAAAATATATCTATTCATTCATACACACCGAGAGGAAACCAATGGCTGACTTTGTAGGCGCACTTGATCAGGGGACAACCAGCACTCGCTTTATCATCTTTACAAAACAGGGCAAAATGTTGACCTCCGCCCAGTTAGAACATGAACAAATCTACCCCAAACCAGGTTGGGTCGAGCACGATCCGATGGAAATCTGGGCAAGAACCCAAGAGGTGATAGAGAAAGCCCTTTCTTTTGCCTCTATTCAAGGCGATCAACTTGCCGCTATCGGGATCACCAACCAACGTGAAACAGCAGTCGTATGGGATAAAAGAACTGGAAAACCTTACTATAATGCAATTGTCTGGCAAGACACCCGCACAGATACGATTTGCCGCCAATTGGCTGGCGAAGAAGGGCCAGATCGTTTCCGCGACAAAACCGGCCTGCCGCTGGCCACCTATTTTGCCGGCCCCAAAGTCAAATGGATGCTGGATAATGTGCAGGGTCTCAGGCAAGACGCTGAAGCCGGGCACGCGCTATTTGGAACCGTTGATTCCTGGCTGATCTGGAATTTGACCGGTGAGCATATTATTGATGTGACCAATACCAGCCGCACTTTGCTGATGAATCTAGGGGAAGTAGCATGGGATGAGGAATTGCTTTCTGCCATGGACATCCCACTCCAAATGCTCCCAGAAATCCGTCCCTCTTCCGACCCGCAATTTTACGGCATGACCAAACGAGATGGCCCTTTCAAAACTGGCGTACCTGTATGCGGCGACCTAGGCGATCAACAAGCGGCTCTCTATGGTCAAACCTGCTTCTCTCCCGGCGAAGCTAAAAACACTTATGGGACTGGCTGCTTCATGTTGATGAACACAGGCAATCAAATGGTGCCCTCCAAGAGCGGATTGCTCACCACAATGGGCTATCAAATCGGGAATAATGCACCTATATATGCACTGGAAGGGTCTATTGCCATCAGCGGGGCATTGGTTCAATGGCTGCGGGACAACCTGGGCATCATCGAATCATCACCAGATGTAGAAACACTCGCCAACACGGTAGAAGACAATGGCGGGGTGTACTTTGTACCTGCCTTTTCTGGCTTGTTTGCCCCTTATTGGCGCAGCGATGCCCGCGGCGCTATCGTAGGCTTAACTCGTTATGCCAATAAGGGACATATTGCGCGCGCTTCTTTAGAAGCAACGGCCTACCAGACGCGTGAAGTCCTGGAAGCGATGAATAAAGACTCTGGTGTAGATTTGAAAGCGCTAAAAGTGGATGGTGGCATGGTCGCTAACGAACTACTCATGCAGTTCCAGGCAGATATCCTTGGGGTTCCAGTTGTACGCCCAGAAGTCAGCGAAACCACCGCACTAGGTGCTGCCTATGCAGCCGGGTTAGCCGTTGGCTTTTGGGATACCCAGGAAGAACTGCGCAGCAATTGGCAGGTAGATAAAGAGTGGCAGCCACAAATGAATAAAGAACAATCCGAGGCCCTTTATAAAACGTGGCTCAAAGCAGTCACGCACACCTTTAACTGGGTTGAAGCGGAAGAATAATATTTGTCCCTAAAATTCGCTCAACAATCTTAGGAGGAAAACATGCTCCCAAAAGTGAAAACCAGCCAACCTACTGCTCCCTTCACCGCAAAATTTTTCCCACAGCAAATATTAGTATTATCCTGTGGGGAAAACTTTATGCCTATGGGGTATTGGACCGTAATTTCCAAAGAGCCTTTCCGCTTCCTAATTTGCATGCAGGTCGGTAATCACAGCTTAAAACTCATCCGAGATATTAAAGAGGCTGCGCTGCACTTTATGCCATGGGAAGAAAGAGAATGGATCGTAGAAGCCGGTCATTTAAGTGCGGATACTATCAATAAAGCAGAAAGGCTGAATCAAACTCTTCACCCTGCAGAAAAGCTTACCCAGACAAAGTTATTGGATGGCGCCGAAGTCATTTTTGAATGTGTGGTTGCCGAAGAACTTGAAAACTTATCGGGAACTTTTGCACTTTTTGTCTTGGATGTAGTGCATGTACACGGGCACAAACCACCTACCAAACGCAAACCCATCTTCTATCAGAGCGTGAAAGATTTTGCTACCGTTGGTGAGACCTGGAAATCTAAACTTTAGATCAAAGATATTGGTCAGTGAGAAAATAAGATCAACATATAAAAGAGGCATAGTTCACTCCGATGAGAGTAGCCATGCCTCTTTTTTTGCTCAACTATTGTTCAGATAACTCTTATAGTTAAATATCACACAATCTCTTTTGCCCGTTCTGACATTTGCCCCCGCAGTTTCGCCCGGTCTTTGGGGTATGTAAAATAAAAGCCGGTAAAGATCACGAAACACACAATCCACGGCACCGGGATCGTCCAAACCATTGCTTTGGTCAGCCCAATCACATCTGCAAGTTTCCCAGCAAAAATAGCAACCAATGCAGAGAAGCCATTTTCGATGAATGCCACCAGCGAATACGCCAGGCTGCGCAGTTCTGGAGGAACCACACTCTGCATCATCGGTTCTTTTGAACCTTTCCCCGGCCAGCTAATAAACAATGCCGTGATCACACACAGCACCACCACGCCAGTAAAAGACCAGTCCTCCGTTCCGGTAAGAAGCAAATAGGTCAGCGGAATACCCGTTAACACTGAAAATTGCCCGATTACAATTCTGCCGTAATTGGGGTTAATTTTCTCCGCATAATCTCCGATAAAGCCGCCCACAATGTTAGAAATGACGGTGCCTACCACAATCCCGGCAAATGCAATTGTGGCTAAACTTTCATCAAGACCGCGATCATTGACCAACCAGGTAATGAAGAACAGCCCCATAATCACCCACGGCATTGTACCGGCTAACCCTTGTCCAATCGCTACCCATATCGTGGGAATGCGCAATACTTTAGGAATATCAGAAAACTCAATCCGGTAAGAGCTTGCTAATTCTTCTGTGATCTTTCCCTGGAGTTCTGGCTCTGCCTGGCCGCGCACAGGTTCTTCCACAAAAAACCAAACCAACAGACCCGATAAGGCGCTGAATATACCTAAAGAAATAAATCCCCAGCGCCAAAGCTCCGGACTAGCTAACATACCCAAGCCCAAAGTCCCAATCACAATCCCGAAAATACCAATCCCTTCCAACAAGCCAAGTGCACGACCGCGTTTTTCTGGCGGATAAGTATCCGAGATCAACGAAAATGTGGCTGGCATCAAACATCCTAGCCCAATTCCAGAAATTGCCCGAATGGTGAGCAACTGCCCAAAGTTTTGCGTAAATCCGCAAGCCAATGTCCACAATCCCCACAATCCAGTGCCAAACACAATCACTTTCTTGCGAGAATACCGGTCTGCAATGAACCCCCAAAATGGCGAAAACAATGCCTGCAGCAATGTGCGAATAGTGCCGATGGTCCCAAGGTTACTGTAATTCAATCCCCATAACTGCTGTAACGTTGGGAATAATACGGAAATTGCTTGCTCTTCTCCCCGGTCAATGAAATAGCCAAAAGATAAAGCAAACAGCGTTTTTCCTTTACCTGATTTCTTCTTTTCCTGCTGGATAGTTTCTTCAGCTAGCACGAATAGCCTCCTCGGTCGGGAATGTTAAAGCAGTTTATCATATTCCCCCACCTGACACCATTTAAAAATCCCTTCGTTTGAATAATTCATCCAACCCTCCAAATTTTGCTTCTGATGGTCATATGACCAAATAATGACGACCAGCACTGTGCAATATGACCTGCTTGCCGATATCCTATGCCCATCAAATGAAATCAAATGCTTAGAAGGAGGCATAATGAATTCACCAAAATTATCGGCACAAGATTTAACCAAATCATTTGGCGAACTCCATGCAGTTCGCGGGGTATCCTTTGATATTCCTAAAGGTGAAGTCTTTGGATTACTCGGACCCAATGGTGCGGGGAAAACAACAACTATTTCAATGCTCACCGGCTTAATTGACGCCACCGGGGGAAAAGTTCTGATTGATGGAGAAACACTTACCCCGCGCAAAAACCATTTAAAATCAAAAATCGGGTTTGTCCCACAAGAACTTGCGCTCTACCCCACACTCTCTGCCTACGATAACCTGCTCTTTTTCGGAAGAATTTACGGCCTGAAAGGCAAACAATTGCGCAATCGGGTACATGAAGTGCTGGAAATGGTTGCCCTTACAGATCGCGCGAAAGACCCAATTGAAAAATACTCCGGGGGCATGAAACGCCGTATCAACATTGCTGCCGGATTACTTCACCAGCCGGAAATCCTTTTCTTAGACGAACCTACCGTCGGCGTTGATCCTCAAAGCCGTAACGCCATTTTCGAAAGTGTTGAGGCCCTCAACCGGCAGGGTTTGACCATCTTGTATACCACCCACTACATGGAAGAAGCCGAACGGTTATGCAACCGGATTGGGATCATAGACCAGGGCAAAATCATCGCCCTGGATACACCTCAAAATCTAATTCGCAGTCTGGATGGCGGCTTACTGCGGGTTGGATTATTAAACGGCAAACTCCCTCTGGTGCAGGAACGGGTTACCAAACTCTCTTCAATCATTGAATCCCAACAAAATGAAGGGGAACTAATCATCCAAACCAAACAGTCACAGCAAGCCCTATTGGATGTGCTTGACATCACCAACACATTGGATGCCAAAGTTACTTCCCTCCAAATTTTAGAACCCAACTTAGAAACTGTATTTTTACAGATGACAGGCCGCAGCCTGCGCAACTAGGCACTGAAACGGGGATTCCCCAGTCCACTGAAAGGTTAGAAAAATGTTACATCAAATTTTTGCAATTACTTATAAAGACTGGCAAGTATTGGTTCGCGACCGGGGAGGAATGGTCTCATTATTCCTGATGCCGATCATGTTCATCCTCGTAATGAGTGCAGCTCAACAAGGCATGTATACCATCGCTAATGAAGACAACCCCCTGGAGATATTAATTGTCAACCAGGACACTGGCTCTTTGGCAGCAGATGCGATTACTGCTCTGGAAGAAATCGAAGGTATTCAAGCCATCAGCAACTGGGATAATACCCCACTAACCCGTGGAAAAGCTGAAGAATTGATTGTTGCCGGAAACTATAGCACTGCTGTCGTCTTCCCCGAAGACTTTAGCGATCAAATCTTTACCGCAGCCACCGACACCTCATCCTCAGATGCTGTGGTCACCTTTATTGCCGATCCCGGCACCTCCACACAACTGCTTGCACCCATCCGTGGGTCGCTGGAAGGATTTATCCGGGAGCAAGCCGCATACGCCCAAATGCCCTTACGCTTACAAGCTGGATTCGACCAGATCGCGGAAGCTGCTCCTGCAGAGCAAGCACTGTTTGTAAACCAGGTAGGCACATTATTCCTGGAGAATTTATCTGGCGATGAGAATGAAATTGCCCAAAACAGTCTGGGCGTCACTTTCGAACAGGTTACGCCTAAGGCATACAAAGCTCCTAATTTCCCAACCTCAGCCGAACAAAACGTACCTGGCTACACCATCTTTGGCGTATTCTTCATCGTGCAAGTCATTGCGACCAGCATTTTGGCAGAAAAACAAAATGGTACTTTCCGCCGTCTTTTGGTCGCCCCTTTGCCCCGGGTTGCCCTGCTCCTTGGAAAGCTAATTCCTTACTATGTGATCAACCTGATCCAAGTCGCCAGCATGTTTGCAATTGGGCACTTCATCTTTGATATGAGCCTAGGTAGTGCACCGCTCGCAATGATAGTTGTTACCCTGGCAACTGCTGCCGCAGCCACCGGCTTAGGACTGCTGGTTGCTACCTTAGGGAAAACCCCCGAACAGATCGGTGGTCTCTCAACACTGCTTGCCCTTACACTTGCCGCTATTGGGGGGATGATGGTACCGGTATTCACCATGCCAGAATTTATGCAAACGATCTCAAAAATATCACCGCACAATTGGGCGTTGGCAGGATATCAAGATGTAATTGTACGCGGGCTTGGTTTAGCAGATGTGTGGCAGGAGGTAGCTGTCCTCAGTGGATTTGCGCTTATTTTCTTCCTGTTCGCCCTTTGGCGCTTCCGTTTCCAAGAATAAATTAAACAATAATACGATAGGGCTAACCTGAAAATAGGTTAGCCCTGTTCTTGCTTTGTGAACAAAGAGAAAAACAAGTAGAATGGATGATATGAAAAAGCATAAATCTACAGACATTATGGTGCAGTTAACCGCCTATCTAACCCTGGCTTCTGTCACCATTGCCACCCTGGTAGGCATGCCGATCAACCTCAAGTTTTGGATCACTTTGGGGATATTTGTTTTAATCACCCTAGAGATGACCCTTTTTGACTGGTTTGTAACCAGTCAAAAAGCCACACTCTATATCCTGATCGTGATCGTCACTACGTCCCCATTATTTTTTGTTGGTGTTTCCCCAGGATTATATTTGATTATCTTTTTCATTATCAGCGCCCAAGCCATGATGCTTCTTCCAATGCGATGGGGTATTTTCTGGATCATCGTAATGGCTGCGATTAGTTCGGTTTCTTTTATCGCGGTGGAAGGCTTACAAACCGGTCTACTGACAATGTTGGTATATGGTGGGGGGTATTTATTCTTTGGTGTTTTTGGTAAAGCACTGATGGATGCCAACCGGGCACAAGAAGAAAGCCAGGAATTATATCAAGAACTTCAAGAAGTACACGCCCAATTACAAGATTATGTGTACCGAGTAGAAGAATTAGCAGCAACCAAGGAACGAAATCGCCTGGCAAGAGAGATGCACGATTCTCTCGGACACCGTATGACCGTGGCTTCTGTCCAGTTAGAAGGAGCCCAGCGATTAATTCCCACCAACCCTGAAAAGGCAGCAGAAATGGTTGGAACGGTAAGAGAACAAGTTCGTCAATCCCTGGCTGACTTACGCCAATTAGTTGCTGCCCTGCGACAACCAATCGAAGCAGACCTCTCCATCAACCAATCGCTTGAAAGATTGGTGCAGGGATTTGAAGAAATTACCCGGTTAGATATTCAACTAAACATCGGCGAACTGCCAGAACTTCCACCCACCTACCGGCACACAATTTATCGCACAGTGCAAGAAGCACTCACCAATATTGAAAAACATGCCCAAGCCACACAAATATGGGTTACCCTCACAATGAGCGAAGACAAATTATCTCTAACTATCGCAGATAACGGTATTGGCTTTCCAGACCAAGATGAAATGACCGGGTTTGGTTTACGCGGATTGAAAGAGCGTGTCGCTCTTATTGGCGGAGAGTGCTATTTCGAATCCAGGGCAGGCGGTGGTGCCCAAATCTCTGTTTTATTGCCGCCTTTCGAGGAGAATTCCCATGAATGAACAGATCAAGCTCCTCCTGGTAGATGATCAACGTTTAATGCGGGATGGCTTACGCACCATTTTGGAATTAGAACCGGATTTACGTGTGGTCGCAGAAGCCGAAAATGGACTTCAAGCCATTCAAAAATATCAAGAAGAACAACCTGATGTGGTGCTAATGGATATTCGCATGCCGGAAATGGATGGCGTTGAAGCTACCCGGCAATTAATCAACGACCACGATGACGCCCTCATCATTATCCTCACCACTTTTGATGACGACCAATATGTGTTTGATGCTCTCCGTGCCGGCGCATTAGGCTACCTGCTAAAAGATGTTTCGGGAGAAGAATTGGCAAATGCGATTCGCACGGTTGCGCAGGGCGGCGCACTAATCGAACCTTCTGTAGCGCGTAAAATGGTCGCCGAATTTGTCCGGATGATTCCAAGCAATCCGCAGAAAGCAGCCGAAAAGTTATTAGACCCGCTCACAGAACGAGAAGAAGAGATTCTGAAGTATCTTGCGCAAGGGCTAACCAACAAAGAGATTGCAAACCGCACCTATTTGGCCGAGGGAACAGTGAAAAATTATGTCTCCACCATTCTTACCAAAATAGATGCCCGCGATCGCACCCAAGCAGCTTTGCGCGCCAATGAACTTGGTTTAATCTAATTTAATTTTCCTAACCTTATAAATTCACAGGTCTGCTAAGTAAGCAGGCCAGTTTTCAATTCTGAAAGAGTTTTCACCAAATTGTCTAAATTCTTCCTCTCAACCTATACAATAGTTACAAAGGTCTATTTTCTAATCTGATCCCCATAAGGTAGTATGATTTATCAATCGCCCAGTAAGAGAGAGTTACCTGTGAGACAAGCCAGAAAACATATCATTCTAATCATTGTCCTCACCACTTTGGTGGTACTTTCCAGCGCTCGTTGTAGCCCGATTGAAAATATCCAGCAACAAGAAAATGCCGAAACCCTCCCCTCAACAGTCATTGAAGCTGCTTCAGAATCAGCAGTCATTCCTCTTCCAGAAGATCTAATTCATTCTGTTTCTTCCGCAACCCTAACCTCTTCTCCATTGCCGCCCCTTTCCCAACCGCAAGAACAACTATCTCCATCCACTTCAGGGGTGATTTATTATGCCCAGGCAGGAGATAGTTTAGAAGCCCTTAGCAGTCGTTTTGCCTTAAACACACAAGCATTTACCTCAAACACCGCTATCCCTGAAAAAGGCTTTCTCGCCCCTGGGCAAAAACTGGTTGTGGATACTTCTCTAAGCGAAAACACCTTCCTCCCCCGCTTAATTCCCGACAGCGAAGTGGTTTACTCACCCAGTGCCGCAGAGTTTGATACAGAATTGTATGTGTTTAATGCCGGAGGCTATTTAACAACCTATTCTGAATTTGTCCCCTATTACAAAGATGCGCTTGGTTGGGAGGTGATTCAATTCAATGCAACCTCATATTCGATCAATCCGCGTTTACTTTTGTCGTTATTGGAATACAGCAGCGGGTGGGTATTTAGCTCCCCCTCCACACCAGAAGAAGAGAAATATCCTCTAGGGTTAATCGACGGCAGCAAGCCCGATTTACACCCCCAGATACAGTATGCGGCGCAAATGCTCTCAGAAGGCTATTACAGCTGGCGGCGCGGCACACTGACGGAACTTACACTAAAAGACGGCACCATCATCCCACTTACACCTACACTGAATGCAGGCACGGTAGGTCTGATGTACTTCTTTTCAACAATATATGACTATCCGCAATGGGAAAATGCAATAAATCTTCAAACAGGATTCGCGGCAAATCATAAAAATATGTTTGGGGATTATTGGGAAAGAGCAGCCGAAGTAGAACCGCTCTTTCCGGTTGGACTTACCCAACCTGTTTTAATTCTGCCTTTTGAGGAAGGTCAGCCTTGGATTTATTCCAGTGGACCACATGGCGCTTGGAGCAATTATGGAGCTTTAGCAGCTATTGATTTTGCTCCGGTCGCTGAATTCAAGCATTGTGCTCCCTCAGAAGAAAAAGTCCTTGCTGCTGCGGATGGTGTCATTACCCGTCTTTCCTCAGGCTTGCTGCTTTTAGACTTGGACAAGGATGAAAGTGAACAGACCGGATGGGTACTGCTGTATCTCCACCTCGATTGGAACGACGATCTTTCAATCGGTCAACACGTTATACAGGGAGAAGAATTGGGGGTACCTTCCTGTTTGGGCGGCAAATCCACAGCCAGCCATGTGCATATCGCTCGGAAATATAATGGGGAATGGATTGAAGCCGGGGGACCACTGCCTTTTACCCTCAGTGGTTGGACGGCGCAATGCGGAGCCGAGACTTATGAGGGCACCTTATCACAAGGAGATCAAACTGTGACTGCTTGCTTTTGTGGCAATCAGCAATCATTGGTAACACGGGTCTCGCAAGAGAAAAATCCGTAACTAATTTCCCGCAATTCTCCAAGACAACTAATTTTCAAGTAAAATAATGGGCAGGAGGAAATATATGTCTGCCCTTCCATCAAATTCTGACCTTGTGCTTGTTGCTTTCATCCCAACCCCGCGCGATATGGAAATTGCCCGCCTGTTAGGCTGGTATCGCATCCCACTGCGTTCTGCCCCCAAAGTGGTTGCCGTCGATTGGCTTGCTTTTTATCAGCCCGCAAGTTTTGGAAAAGACCATAAATGGCAGATAGAGTGGATCGCACCGGTGCAGGGGCATGAACTCGCAACCCGAATGGATTTATTCAAAGACCAACCCAATCACCCCCACGCGCACGAAGAATATTTTAAAATCCAGATTGGCCCATTAGTCTCTCTCCCCACCCCGGTGCTGGCAGACAACTGGAAACGTTTAACTTTCTTATATACTACGGGGCAGCGCCTTTTAACATCAGATACGTTAAACCAACTAACCGTACACGATGATGAACGAACAATGTTATGGAAAGCACTGCGTGAACGCGCCATCGCCTATCAGCAGTATTCCACCCAAGAATTACCGGAAATGCCAATCCCCCCAGAAGTGATTGCCATGTTCGGCCTCATGGGAGGCGGTAGTCCATTTGGATAACTAAAACTGGTCAAACATCAACTGGTTGCCATCGGGGTCTTCCACAATAATATGTGCTGGGCCGGTACCATCCGGGTCAGTATCCTGCAAAATCTTCACCCCATTTTCCATCAACATTTGCTGAATTCCCCTCACATTGGGTGGATTAAACGTCAGGATATTCGTGTCAAACATCCCCTGGAATAATCCTAATACCACACTCTCGTGCCGCAATATCCGCCATTTTGTTTCCTCTTGATCTGGGAACCCCTCATTGATGTGACCGCCATCAATCACTTCAAATCCAAGCAAGACATAAAATTTGAGGCTTTTTTCGAGATCTTTGACGACTAAACTGAGTGAAAACTGCCCTAAATCCATACATCCTCCTAATATTCACTGGATTACCTAAGCTACAATAATACACTAAAAACATCTAATTTGTTGATATTACCGTTTGGTTGTTAATAGATTAATGACAACTTCTATTCTTGACGAAGGATGCAGAGCGTGAAATAATTAAATAACCGCATTATAAATATAAGTGCTCAAGATAAAAGGATACTGTGATGAAGAAAGACGATTACAAAAAGTTCCACGATCATATTCCCCAAGAAGTGCGTGACCATGCAAAGGCAGCTCATAAAGAGATGCATGAAAGTATAAAATCACTCTTCCCCCCAGAATTTATCGAACACCGCAAGAATGCACGCAAAGAAATGCTTTTAGCTGCCCAAGCATTTATCAGCAACGCGATAGATCATCTTGAAAATTCGGATGTAAAAAAGGCGTAATCTGCTTTAGTTACCTTCCGGGCCGGCAAGGCAGTACTGCTCCTACCAGAAAGATCACCGCCGCCCCAAACATACCATATGCGATTCCTCCAGGCTGGGCAATATAGATCATTGTCCCTGCCATCAGGAATCCCAAAAATATGACTGCGTAAATCAGACGATGCATTGTCTGATTTATTCTTTTAATGCCCCGCTCTGTTGCCGGTGTTTGCACCACCAAACCGCCTCGATTGAGACGATCAAGCACATTTTCAGCTTTGCGTGGAAGCGCAATCATCGTCTGCAAAATCGAACCAGCCTCTTTTAGGAAGGTTGACGCACTCGCTTCTTCCGCAACCATTTTTTCTGCATAAGGAGCCATCACCGTCCACAAATTGAATTCAGGATCTAACCCCACACATATCCCTGCCAAAATGGCGACGGTGCGGAATAAAAAGATCAAATCTTGCGGAACCTGGAAAGGCAGTTCATAAACTAGCTCGCGGAATTCTTTGGCAAACTCATGCATTTCGTTGAAATCAATATCCCGCATTTCATCCATGCTTTTCCCCCAAAAGCGGTCAAATGCCTGTGCTTCTGCCTGTTCCAATAAATCTAAGTCTGCACTGGGAAGTAAAATATCAAGCAATTGATAGCCTTTAATGATTCGCTTGGCATCTTTGGTCCCCAGCCCAATAAGAAACTCTTTCAAACCTTCACGCGTATTAGAAGGCAGTTCACCCACCATACCAAAATCAATGAACGTTAAATACCACTCACTGTTCTCATCCCCATTCGGGTCAACAAACAAATTTCCCGGATGTGGATCAGCGTGAAAGAATCCATGCTCGAATATTTGACGCATATAGGTGTCGAACAATCTCTCAGCAGCTTCTTTCATGTCAATATTTGCTGCTTTGATCTGCTCGTAATCCGTTATCTTGATGGCATAAACATCTTCTAAAGTCAATACCCGTTTTGTGGTCAGAGGCCAAACGACTGCGGGCACTCGAATTCCCGCCACATCTTTAAAGTTCTCTTTGAACTTTTCAGCATGGCTGCCTTCAGCAAGATAATCGATTTCTTTGGTAAGCACCTTGGTAAACTCAGCAAGCAATGCAGGCACATCCGCACGCTTTCTAACCAGTTCATAGCGCATCACCCATTTACTAACCCGCTGCAAAGCCTGTAAATCTGTATTGATGATCGTTTCAATATTGGGGCGTTGGATTTTTACAACAATCTCACGACCGAAAGACTGTTCTTCATCTGCATTTAATCTGGCCCGGTGTACCTGTCCCAAAGAAGCCGCAGCCATTGGCTCTACTTCAAATTTTTCAAACAGGTCAGCCAGACTTCCCCCTAATTCTGTCTCAATCAAGAGACGAATATCCTCAAAATCTTCTGGAGGAACTTCATCTTGCAAGCCAGTTAATTGGTCGGTGATTTCCTCTGGCAGCACATCCATTCGGGTAGATAAAAACTGTCCCACTTTAATATGCACCCCACCCAATCTGATTGCCAGATCGTGATACTTTCGGGCAATTTCTCTCAAACGATTGGATCGAGTGCGTGCCACTAATTTTCGGAAACCAATCCGAGGCAAGAAAATTTCCCAAAAGAAAAGGGCAGTAAGAATACGCCCAAAAAAAACGATAATTCGGCGATAACGTGCTTTGTCCATACTCAAATTATACGTTGAAAGCCAGGGAAAATGGTAAACTAAGTTTAAACTATTTATTAACATTTCCCACATCATGCGATGTGCAAGAATGGTTAAAACAATCAACTTGATCTTTGGCGAGGTAACAAAATGATCTTAATAAAATCCGGAAAATTAGTCACAGCTGAACGATCCTACAATGCAGATATTCTCGTTGATGGCGAAAAAATCGTTCAGATCGGAGAAAATCTCGAATCTCCTCAGGCAGAAGTGATTGATGCAAAAGGAAAACTGATCCTACCGGGAGGCGTGGACCCCCATGTGCACCTCGATCTTCCCATGTTTGATACCGTCTCCTCCGACGATCACTATACCGGGCACAAAGCGGCTGCCTTCGGCGGCACCACTACTGTAATGGATTTTGTTCCCCAGCCGGATGAAGGTCCCTTGGCACCTGGTGTAGAAGAATGGCACCAAAAAGCAGACCATAAAGCGGCAATTGATTTCTGTTTCCATATGAACATCACCCGGTTAGACAAGCAAATTGAAACTGAAATCCCAAACCTTCTCAATCTTGGTATTCCCACACTAAAAGTATTTACCGCATACAATGGCCGCCTGCGGCTGCAAGATGGTGAGATATTTAAAGTCATGCAAATTGCCAGGGAGTACGGTATGCTCACCATGCTGCATGCAGAAAATGGGGATGTGATCGACATTTTGGTTGAAGAAGCCCTGGCTGCCGGGCACACTTCTCCTATCTGGCACGCCCGCACCCGCCCCGCCCAAGGAGCCGTTGAATCGGTACTGCGTGGGGCTATGCTGGCTGCACAAGCAGGTGCACCTTTGTATGTCGTACACCTCAATACTGCCGGGGGAGCAGAAATGCTGCGTTATGCCCGTGAACACGGAGCGCCGGTAATGGGCGAAACCTGTCCACAATATCTTTTCTTTACAGAAGAACATATTGCCCGCCCCGATGGGGCTAAGTGGATATGTTCTCCCCCCATGCGAACAGAATCAGATCAGCAAGGATTATGGCAGGCTCTTACAGCAGATGAAATCCAGGTGGTTGGCACTGACCACTGCCCGTTCTTTTTCGATGGAACAAAAGCCATTGAATATGAAGGCCAAATGGTAAAAATACCTGGAAAAGAATTGGGGGCAGATGATTTCACCCAAATCCCCAACGGACTTCCAGGCGTTGAGGATCGCATGCCCGTCTTATGGACAGAGGGAGTGGGCAAAGGGAAATTAACAGAGAATCAATTTGTTGCCCTCACCAGCACAAATCCGGCAAAAATCTTTGGCCTCTATCCGCAAAAAGGCGCTTTGGAAGTTGGATCAGACGCAGATATTGTCATTTGGAATCCTGAACAAAAAGTAACTTACGGACAAGCACTTAGCCATCAACGCACAGATTACAATTTGTATGAAGGTTGGGAATTAATTGGCTTCCCAGAAAAAGTATTTCTCCGCGGCACAATGATTGTGGATGGTACCCGCTGGCTGGGTAAACCTGGTATGGGGCGATTTTTATCCCGCAAGCCAGGTGCACCTGTGATATAAGTATAGCGTGATACTCCTAATTCCAATTTCTGCGCTGCTTTTTGCCGCGCTTATTATCAGTCTGTTTGGGATTTTCAGACCTAAATTTATCTACCATTGGTGGATTGCAATTATTGGGACCGTGGTTGCCTGGATCAGTCTTTGGTTTCTCCGAATAAAGCTCCCTACTGACTTCGGCAGCCTGGAAAGCATCTATAACGGACTTTCATTGCCCTCTATTGCTTTCCAGATAGATGAAATCTCCTGGCAAGTAGCCCTTGCTGTGGTAACTTTATGTCTCGCTGTGCTTCTGACAGAGATTTTGCATGCGGCAGAAATAAATTGGATGGTATGGGCAGGCAACCTTGGCATCACTGCCATTGGATTGGCTGCCATTCTCTCGGCCAACCCAAACTCCTTATTAATTTTCTGGACTTTTCTGGATTTGATCGAGCTTGGGATTTTAATGCGCCAAATTCGTGAAGAGAAAATCAGGCAAAGGATTGTATTATTTTTTGGCACAAATATATTGGGCTCAATGCTCCTGATTGGTGCCATGATTACCTCTGCCAATACCGGGGATGTGTTTTCTTTCAGCCAAATCCCTTCCCACGCCCAAATATATTTGCTCTTGGCCGCAGGGCTACGTATGGGCATATTCCCGCTGCAAATAGCCTTTTTCCCAGATGTCCAACATCAACGTGGACAGTCCACCTTGCTGCGTCTGGTTCCACCAGCAGCAACTCTCTCTCTTATCATTCATACCTCCCGAATTGAAACACCAGACAGATGGTATGGCATTTTAATTTTCTTTGCCGTGCTTTCAGCCGTGTATGGAGCAATTGCCTGGGCACGCATCAAAACCGCATTGACTGGAAGAGTGTTTTGGATTTTGAGTTTAGGTGGAATGATCTTTACGGGAGCAATCCAATCGCAGCCACAAGCCGCACTTACCTGGGGATTGGCAATGATTTACGGCGGTGCAATCCTTTTCCTCAACGCTAAGAATACTCGGATGGCGTTCTTCATCAATATTCTAAGTCTTCTCACACTCACAGCCCTTCCCTTCACACCAACCCATCCCGGATTGAATATCTATGCTCCACCCAATGTAATTTTGATCGTTCTGCCTCTGGCTCATTTAGCATTATTGCTTGGCTATTTCCGTCACGTTTCCCGTGAAATTGAACCCCTGACAGGTGTTGAAAATTGGGTAAAAATCATCTATCCAATTGGTCTTATGCTGCTCCCCCTAAATTTCATCCTTTCCTACATATTTAGCCCCGCACATGTCCTGGCTATCTCCGCCCCGCTTTGGCCTTTGATCATCGCACTTGGCTTTGCCATACTCTTTGGGATCGCTTATTGGCGCAATATCCAAATTCCAGAACAGTTATTTAACTTTTTGGACAGCATTTTTTCACTCAGATGGATATATACCATCCTGGGTTGGGGATACCAGGGATTCAAACAAGTTGTCGCAGGAATCAATATCCTCCTTGAAGGAGAAGGCGGGGTTATGTGGGCATTGGTCTTCCTCGTTATGTTGGTATCTCTGCTTACACAGCTCACTGCAAATGTAGGAGGCGCACCGTGATCTTTCGAGAGTATGCCTTCATTGCTATTGGCATCCTGGGAATCTCCGCTTCATTCATGCTGCTTACCCGCAGTTGGCGCATACGTTTAGCAGCCCTGGCATTTCAATATGTAGGCGTTTTTTGGTTGGTGGCGGTATCCTGGCCTTCCGGGTTATCTACGGTCAAATTAGTGGTTGGTTGGATGGCAGCTGCCATTTTAGGTGTCTCCCGCATTGATCAACTTCCCGCTGATAGGCGACGCTGGCCAACCGAATGGTTATTCTTAACTTTGGTTGTGATTTTGATCTTTTTATCCGTATCGTCAATCTCACCCATTTTGGAAACCTGGATTCCCAATATCCATCCCGCGCAGGCTTGGGGTGGATTACTCCTGATCGGTATGGGTTTGATCCATCTCGGGGTTGCTTCCCGCGGTTTACGCGTAATTGTTAGCTTACTCACCCTGCTTTCAGGATTTGAAATCTTATATGCCTCTATCGAAACCTCAACCCTGGTCGCCGGGCTATTAGCCATTGTCAATCTTGGTATTGCCTTGATCGGTGCATATCTTGTAGGCAGCATTCCAGAAGGAGAAGAAACCATATGAGTGCGCCAATACTATGGATTGGTCTCCCAGCTGCCACTGCTATCATCTTATTTTTATTCCGCAATTTCCCTCGTGTGGTATTGGTGCTGGGAATTCTGATAAGCGCTTTCTTATGGGCTGCCGCTTTATTATTGCCGATAGAGCAAGTCGTGAATATTGGCAGCACTGCATTCAGAATTGGAGAAAGCTTTAACATTTTAGGGCGCCAATTTATCCTGCGAGACGTTGATCGCGCCTACCTGGCAATGGCTTTCTTTTTCGAACTCGTTTGGGTGATTGGGGCAGGATTCGCCAAAGCCAACAAAGAATTCATTCCCTTCTCTTTCCTTGTGGTTGGGCTACTAATCGCAGCACTCGCTGTAGAACCATTCTTATATGCCGCCCTATTAATTGAAATCACCATTTTGATTGCCATCCCCCTGTTATCTCCCCCTTTACAGCAACCTGGTAAAGGCGTTTTTAGATTCCTCACCTTCCAAAGCCTGGGAATGCCATTTATTCTATTAGCAGGATGGTTCCTAGCCGGATTAGAAGCCAGCCCGGGGCAAACCTCGTTGGTTATCCGTTCAGGTGCACTCCTGGGGATTGGATTTGTCTTCTTATTAGCAATCGTACCCTTTCACAGCTGGATACCCAGTCTGACAGAAGAAAGCCCTCCTTTTACCACCGGGTTTATATTATTCATGCTTCCCGCTATGGTGTTCATCTTCAGCCTGGGCTTTATTGACCGCTTTTTCTGGCTGCGTGAATCGGCCGAACTCTTCCTTGCGCTCAGGATTATCGGCACAATTATGATTGTCATTGGCGGCCTATGGGCAGCCGTCGAAACTCACTTAGGCCGTATGTTTGGGCATGCGGTCGTCTTGGAAACAGGTGCTTCCCTGCTTGCAATTGGTGTTGGAAATCCGGCCGGCATTCTATTATTCTTTTGGCTGTTGGTAGTTCGGGTATTCTCTTATGTTCTTTGGGCAATTGCCTTAGAACAAATCAAATCTAAAACCGGGGATAAGTTTGATGCTGTTCAACTTGCTGGAGAGGGCCATCAACACCCCTTACTATACGGCATGCTGTTCATTTCGCAGCTATCACTAGCTGGGTTGCCCTTGTTGGCTGGATTTTCCGCCAGATTTGCCCTGTGGAACCAAATTGCGAAAATTTCACCACTCTTAGCAGGTATAGCCTTGATAGGGAATATTGGACTTCTCGCCGGTATTATCCGCACATTTCTGCACTTATTTGCACCCCTCTCAAAAACCCCAAACATTGACTCAACCGGAGGAATTCGAACTTCAGAAGGTCTATTGATCTCTGAGAGATTGTTAGAGTGGATTATGTACGGTGGGGTGATTGTTTTCATCAGTCTTATAGGATTAGTCCCCCATATCTACCTTCCTTGGCTTGAGCGTTTGCTCCAAATATTCGAACAAATTGGTAGTTAATTTATTCCAATTTATAAATTGGCTTCTCCCACCTTCATGCTATAATCAGGCACTGATTTTACCCATCCCCTGTCTGAAAAACTACTAAAATGAATTGACACTATCAGACAGCTTAGAAGTTTAATAATAAAGTTGGCATTATAAACAATAAGCAGTCAAAAGCCAGCTATCCGAATGGAAAACTTATCTATTGGAGAATCAAATGGATCAGGAACAAATTGAAAAACAACTAGAATGGCTAGATAAAGAACGTCGAGGCGACAAACAAGTAATTGCCTCGTTACAAAAGCGTGTTGCGGAATTAGAGGGATTACTGGAAAAAAATAACAGTTTCATCAGCAATGTTGAAAGCGAAGTCACACAGGTCGCCGCGCAGCTTACAAGAATAGATAGTTTTGACGAAGCGTTAAATGTCCATCGAAAAGAAATTAAAAAAGAGATTGAAAGTATCGAAAAAAAGGCAAAAGCCAGAGAAAAAACCACCCGTGAAAATGCTGAAGCTGGCATTAGCAAAGTGAGCCAACAAATCCTTAATTTTGAAAAAGGCCTCACCCCTATTCCGGGCTTACGTGTCGATATTGATAAAAATAAACTCGAAGATCAAAAACTGGCACGTTCGATTGAAGAACTGCGAAAAAGTATCAAAGAGCGAGCCGATGAACACGCTCTCGCGCTTCAAACTATCACTTTGATGGAAGCAGATCAATCTGGCAATAAAAAACAATTTGCGGACTTAAAAGGGGAAACATCTGCCCTCCGTAAACAAATCGATGAACTCCGCGGCCAGCAGCAGGTGATTACAGAAGGCCAAAAGAAAATTGATGTTCGCATCAATGAATTGATGGCCTCTGAAGCAGAACGTCGTGAAAAGCAAATGGAATTTATCGAAAAAATCTCGATTGCCCAGCTTAATGTTGAAAAGGCTTTTCAGGAATGGACCACTCGCTTTGATGATATTGAAAAACGAGCCGAAACACTCACCGATGCTCTCCAAACCTACCGTGGAATTGAACGCTCGCTAACCAATGCACAGAAAGAATTTGAGGATATTACCGAAAAAATTGATCGACGCATTCACGAAATTACCGAGATGCAGCGTTTAGGGGAAGAGCGTTTCCGCCAAGAATGGACCACCTTCAAATCAGATGACCAGAAACGATGGGTAAATTACACCATTACCCAAGAAGAAACTTCCAAAGAAGTCAATCGGAGACTGGAAAGACTTGGCGAGCGCGCTACCAGTCAGGAAGAAATCCTACAAGACTTACAGGACGGTATGCAGCACACCAGCGAGCAACTAGAATCAATTATTCAAAATCTACTTGGTGTCTTTAGGGATTGGTTAACCACTAATGAGCGGCTTACTGAAAATATGTAATCGCTCTATTTATTTGTTATACAGTTTGGTTTAGCAGTTGAAAGAAAGGGATTTGCACAATGCGTGTAATTGGCACTGCCGGGCATGTGGATCACGGTAAATCCACATTGATCCTTGCCCTCACAGGCACCCACCCGGACAGGTTGAAAGAGGAACAAGAACGGGAAATGACCATCGACCTGGGTTTTGCCTGGTGGCAGCTGCCCAATGGCGAAGAAATTGGGGTTGTTGACGTTCCAGGGCATCGTGACTTTATCGAAAATATGCTCGCAGGGATCGGGGGGATTGATGCAGCTTTATTTGTCGTGGCTGCCGATGAAGGGGTTATGCCCCAAACTAAAGAACACCTTGCTATCTTAGACCTTTTGCAAATTCAATCTGGCGTAGTAGCACTCACCAAAACAGATATGATCACAGATCCAGAATGGCTAGAACTCGTTGAGGAAGAGGTTCGGCAAGCATTGGTTGGTACCGTTTTGGAAAACGCCCCTATTATCCCCGTTTCCGCAAAAACGAGGGACAACATTGAGACTTTACAAAACACACTCCAAGAAGTCTTAGAAAACAACCCTCATCGTCCAGACCTTGGCCGACCCCGTTTGCCCATTGATCGAGTTTTCAGCATCGCTGGTTTTGGCACCGTTGTAACCGGCACCCTTAGTGATGGTCATTTCTCTGTTGGGGATGAAGTTGAAATCCTTCCCGGCGATTTCCATGGACGCATTCGCGGTTTACAAACACATAAACGCAAAGAGGAACAAGCAGAACCCGGTTCGCGTACTGCTATTAATATTTCCGGCGTAGACATGGATTCTCTATTCCGTGGGCAAGTGGTCATGCACCCAGGCACATTTCAAACCACGCGAAGAATAGATGTGGCCTTCCGGCAATTAGCCGATGTATCCCAACCCTTAGAACACAATACCGAGGTAAAGTTGTTTATCGGCTCTGCCGAAATTATTGCACGAGTGCGTTTGATCGGCACCGAAATGCTTGCCCCCGGCGAAAGCGGCTGGCTGCAATTGGAATTGCGTGATCCCGTGGTTGCTGCACGGGGAGACCGATACATACTCCGCCGCCCTTCCCCTGGCGAGACCATGGGGGGAGGCATTGTGCTGGATGCCCGTCCTAAAAGAAGGCACAAACGTTTCTCAGGGGCAGTAGTAGAACGGCTGGAGGCTTTATCCAAAGGCACTCCCGAGGAAGTTTTAGAACAATCCTTGCTGGTTCTGGGAGCCGCGCCATTTGAGCAGGTAGAAAAAGGCGCAAATCTTGAACCACAAACAGCTAAAACAGCTGCGGAGAAATTGTTGGCTTCAGGTCAAATGGTGCAAATCGATAAAAAATCTGAGGCGATAAAAACAAACACCTGGGTTGCCAGCCAGGCTTTTTGGCAATCCTCTAAAGAAAATACGCTCAAATTGATTGAAAAGTATCATACTACTTACCCGCTGCGTGTCGGTATGCCTTCTGAGGAATTAAAAAGCAAACTTAAATTAGCCCCTCCCGTCTTCCAGGCAATCTTAGGCAGCTTCACGGAAGAAAACACTTTGATTGTTGAGGGTGCTTTAATTCGATTGGCAGACCACAACGTAGAATTTACGCCTGCACAGCAGCAAAAGGTCAATCAAATACTTGACCAATTCAGCTCCTCCCCATTTTCTCCACCAACCATCAAAGAAGTGAAAGCCTCCATCGGGGATGACCTTTACCAATCTTTGGTGGACTTAGGAAAACTACTCCCCGTCTCTCAAGATGTCGTTTTCCGAACAGAGGATTATCAAAAAGCAGTCGGAGATGTAAGACAGCTTGCTGCAGAAAATGGCACATTTACGCTCGCTCAAGCACGAGATTACTGGAAAACAACACGCCGATATGTCCAGGATTTATTGGAATACATGGATCGCGATGGAATCACCATGCGAGTTGGAGAAAGCAGAAAATTACGCCACTAAGGTCGGCTGCACACGTGGTTCCCGCACCCGATAGTGAAGCATATATAAT
The DNA here is from genome assembly GCA_963675375.2 of Anaerolineales bacterium. GTDB lineage: Bacteria > Chloroflexota > Anaerolineae > Anaerolineales > UBA11579 > UBA11579. The sequence goes on from OY776212.2 coordinate 3,091,186, forward strand.
CCAACTATATTCATCACAAACGCAGCTATAAACAGCCATCCAAACCCAGCACCCTCGATTAATACTCCCCCAACCATTGGCGCTATTCCCGCAAATAACCCGGTAATAGAGTTTGTTAATCCAATATATGTCGGTCGGATGCCCGGCTCACAAAACTCAAACACGATCATAATGCCAGAGAGCATCGTCCCAGCCATATAGACACCCTGTAAGAAAAAGACCACATAAAAATACCCTGGGCTGGGTGCAAACAATGCAAAAGCAGTCGACAAGATCAAAGAGATAATCGATAATTGGAGAACCAATTTGTGCCCCCATTTATCAGAAAGCCATCCGAATACCAAATTGCTCACAGCTTGCCCCACCAGCAAACTGGTCGTAAAAAAACCAACCATTACCGTATCTACGTCCCATTGGCGAATCGTATACAGCGTGTAATATCCTAATGCCATCGTTCCAAAAGCAAGTATGATCTGACTAAAAATATATCGGCGGAAGTTCGCATCAGCCTTGATGATCCTGGGTAAACTACGCCAATAATTCGCATGCGATTCTCGTTCTTTTTCAGGAGGAACAGCCGGTTCACGTGTCATCGCTAAAAAGAACCACGAAATCAATATAAACAACGCCCCTACGCCAAAGGTATACATAAAATTATAGGGAAAAGTAACCGTGCCCAACAGCCAACCGGCTACCGATGCGCCAATCACACCCGTTGCTGTCCCGCCAAAATTTGCCGTACCGAAGAAGCGGCCGCGCCGTTCAACCGAAAACACCTTGGCTAACATATCTTGCCAACCAACGGACACCACACCTGCCCCCAAAATGTGCCAGGAGATGAACAGCAAAAACAAGACCACGGCCAAAGGATAAGAATAAAAAGCCGCGAAAGCGGATAAGGGTAAGAGTAAAATGGGCAAGCGCTCGGTAAAGAAACCCCACTTCACCGGGACAACTTTTTTCACCGACAAATTCTGCACAAAATTTGCAGTAAACAACTGGGGAATCAAATATCCCATAGAAACCACGGTAGATAAAATACCGAAGGCAAAGGTGCTGTCCGTGAGATAACTTAGAAACAAGGGGGCTATCGTACGCGTAGCAAAAAAGCTCGCGCCAAACCAGAAGAAGGTGCCATCCAGCACATTCACTAAAAAGTTATGTTTATAATTTTGGTCAATCTCGGTTTGAATGTGGTCTTCCATGTAATTGTAAATTCCTTGTATCAAGTCCCTTTTCCACGGGAACGATTAGATTCCTTTTTTATCGCCTTTTCCAGCTGTTCCTCTAGTTCATCCAATTCTGCCATCATCCCCGGAGGAATAGAATGGGCAGGCAGTCTTTTCTTTAAATCCTGGATTTTCTGCTCTAATTCTTTAATTTCATCACTCATACAATCCTACTTACGAAAAACCCAATCCCCCCCAATCATTGTGCCATGCGGTTGGATCTCTCTCAATTGGTCGGGAGTACAAGTAAATGGGTCCACATCCAAAAGGATCAAATCAGCAAGATAGCCCGGAGCCAGCATCCCCAACCGATCTTCCATCCCAGCCGTATATGCCGCGCCGAGGGTATACGCTTTCAGCGCTTCAATTAAGGGTAGACGTTCTTCTGGATACCACCCATCTTCACCTGGATAGCCATTCGCTCGTTGACGGGTAACCGCGGCATGCAATCCATGGAACGGATTTGGGCTGTCTACCGGTGCATCCGAACCAAAAGCTAACCGTGCCCCAGTTTGCGCAATTGATTTCCACGCGTATGACAATCGTGCCCGTTCTCCCCACCCAGTTTCTGCCATATCAATATCGGAGGTGGCATGGATTGGCTGCATGGAAGCGATCAAGTCAAGTTGAGCCAGACGTTCTAAATCATCGGGATGAATGATCTGTACATGCTCCAATCGGTGGCGCAGATGGGGTAGATGATGCGCACTTTCAAATTTGCGCAGCTGTTCAAACCCATTCAACATTTCATGGTTAGCCCCGTCTCCAATCGCATGAACGGTCAAACGCAAACCATTGCTTACAGCTTTTTCTCCAAACGCCACCAAATCCTCAGCATCCAGCAGCAGCATCCCGGTATTTGTCGGATCATCATCATAGGGTGCCAGCATGGCTGCCGTTCGAGAGCCTAGTGCACCATCCGCAAAGGCTTTAATACTGCCTATGCGCAATAAATCATCCCCAAAACCGGAACGCAGTCCGGATTGAACAATAGTGTCCAAAAATTCAACCGGTAAATTTTTAAGTACACGTAGTTTTAGATTGCCATCCCGATGCAGAGTTTGCAGCGAAATAAAGCTGGGAATTCGATCAAAATCATGGATGCCGGTAAGCCCGTACTGCCAAAGCTGCTCTTGCGCCTTTTGGAACTGCCTCAAGGTATCAGGGTGTGTCGGTGAAAGCTGCACCTGATCGAAGACCTTCATGGCATCTTCAAAAAACAAACCGTTGGGGTTCCCATGCTCATCGCGGCCAATCTGTCCTTTTACCGGGTCTGGTGTTCCCTGATGTACACCAACTGCCCGCATGGCAGCACTATTCACCCACTGCACATGGAGAGAAACGCCATTGAGCAACACCGGATGGTCCGGCACCACAGCATCCAGGTCGGCAGCCGTGGGAAATTCACCACCCCAAAAATCCTGGCTCCAACCATACCCAATGATCCATTCACCTGGAGGTGTGTTTGCTGCCCGCTCAGCAACTAAATCTAAGCAGGTTTGCTTGTCACAGCCAAACATGTGTACGGCTTGCAAAAAATCGGCATATAACTGTAAATGAATATGGCTATCTGTAAGGCCGGGCAGCACAACCGCCCCGCCCAAATCTTCCTTTTCAGCGACCAATCCATACAAATCTAATAAACGATCGCTTTCGCCAATCGCTACGATCTGTCCGGCAAGCGGTGAGTGGTCATTAATTACAATTGCACTTGCCGCGGGACATGATGAATCAAGGGTGTAAATAACTGCGTTATATAAAATTTTCATGGGGATACCAACTATGTATGGGAAATACTACGCTTCTAACAATTTATCCAATAAAGAATTTAGCTCTTCATCAGAATAGTAATTGAAAGTAATTCTGCCACCTTTTTGTGAATAACTGATATTCACAGGGGTGCCAAAAGCTTCTTCTAAACGTGTTTTCATTTCTTCTATTTCAGCATTGACAGCAGACGGAATTTTCGGTTCCTGCACTTCCTCTCGCTCACCTCGCAAAGAGCGCGCAAGTTCCTCAGTATCTCGAACCGAATATGTTTTCCGCAATATTGTACCTAACGCTGATTCCTGGCTCTCATTGGATAACCCCTTCAATGCGCGGGCATGGCCTTCGGTGATCTTCCCGTCTACCAAAGCCTGCTGCACCTTCGGAGAAACGGCCAACAAGCTCAATTTGTTAGTCACTGCGACCCGACTCTTCCCCACTTTCTTTCCAATTTCATCATGGGTTAAATTGAAAGATTCTGACAAATGCCGGTAGGCTTCAGCGGTCTCTAGCGCATTCAGGTCTGCACGCTGTACATTTTCAATCAAAGCCAAAAGAAGCATCTCTTGTTCCGTGGCTTCGCGTAAAATTGCAGGCACTTTTTCCAACTTTGCCCGCTTTGAGGCTTGCAATCTGCGTTCACCTGCGATCAAGACATACGTATCACTGCCAGATTCTTTGGTGACAATCAATGGCTGAATGACACCATGCTCTTTGATCGAATTAGCCAGGTCTTCTAAATCTTCTTCTGCAAATTTAGTACGCGGTTGGTGAGGATTGGTTTTTATCTTCTCAACTGAAATTTGCATCACGCCGGGGACTGCACTCTCAAAATCCATGAGGGCACCCAAGCCTTTACCGAGACCTGATTTGGATGAGGCCATTGTTTATACTCCTTGAAAGTTATTTGGCTGACCCTATTTTACCTGAATTAGGAAACGGGGCAAGCAACCCCATTTATTGGATATCCTCTCTATAAATTTTTCCCCTCTATTTCAATCCCTTATTGATGATCAATCTCCATTTTCCCCACTGGATTCGGCAATCCGATCTTCTGCAAGCTGCACATACGCATCGTTGATCTCATACCCGACGTATCCTCTCCCCGTTTGCAGCGCCGCTACAGCCGTTGTGCCTGATCCCATGAAGGGATCCAATATCACGTCGCCGCGATAACTCAACAGCTGGATTAAACGAGTGGCAAGAGGTATTGGGAAAGGTGCGGGGTGCCCAATGCGCTTTGCCGATTCGGGGAGAATATCCCAAACGGAAAGCGTGCCAGCCATAAATTCATCCCTATCAATATCCGACTCGCCCCGGTCTGGGCGAGAATATGACTGCTTGGCAAAGATAAGGATATATTCATGCAAATCACGTAAGCGTGGTGACTTTGCACTCATCCAGCTGCCCCAGGCAGTACTCCCGCTGGCGCCTTTGCCCTTTTGCCAGATGATTTCTCCCATGGGCAAAAACTGTAATCCAATATGAATATCGTAGAAATAAGCGGTCAAAGGTATATACGGTTTACGCCCCAAGTTGGCAATATTGATTGCATATCGCCCCCCAGGCCGCAGCACCCGGTATACCTCTATGCCAACCTTCCGGATCAAATCCAGGTATTCTGTCAAGGTGAGGTCATCATCATATTGTTTCGAGGCGTTGTATGGAGGGGAGGTCACCGCCAACCCAATACTGTTATCCGGTAAATGGTGCATATCTTCCGATGAAACGGGATAGATTTGATTCGCCCACTTTCCCGGTTCCGGCACCACGATGGAACTCAATTCCTCTAAAGGAATTTCTGGAGCGCACGACCCGGCCTGCATCATTTGGCTGCCATAAAACATCGAGGAATCGTGTGATTCCCGCTTGCCCACGCCAAAGTCTGAGGTTTGAGTGCCTGATTGAGGTGATTTTTGCTCCATGTGTAGATTATAGGGGAATGCAAAAAATAGCGAAAGAGAATATAAAGATGAATTCTCCTTATTCTGTATACCTGAATAAGGAGAATTCATAATTTTACAAATTTTGACTGAATACTTATTCTTTGTGGAAAAATGGCAGCACGGTCAACGGCACATCATAGTCTTTTAGAACCGTAGGCCCTTCATGCACCAGGCTCGTCCAATGGTCACGCCATTCTCCTGGGGGAAGATAAATATCTCGCTTCCGTATTCCTTTATCTACCACTGGGGCGACCAGCAATTCATCCCCCACCAGGAATTGGTCTTCGCACTCCAGGGCAATTGGATCATCAGGCGCTAACCAATAAACCGGACGGATGATCGGTTCTCCTGTTTTGGCTGCATGTGCTGCCCACTTCTCAAACAGACCGGCAAAATCAAGATGCAGCTCAGTATATTGCTTACAGATTTCTGCCACCTTGTCACCCAATTCCCATGGCATGATCGAAAACTGCATTACAGGCAGCAGCGCATTCACTTGCGTCCACCGAATCATCAATTCATCGGTTGGCCAGCCAAACATCGGACGGGTAGCAATCATCTCCGGCACATCAGAGGCATGAACCCCCACGTCCTCATCGCCAGCATCTGCCCGTTTCCGTTTTTCCATCATCGGAATGATTCCCTTGGTGATGACCGCGTTCAATAGCCTATTCTTCGGGAAAGTGAAATAGCCATTCCCGCCAATCATGTCCGGGAAAGTAAACGGATACCCCGTGATCGAAAGAGACAATGTCGCTGGGATAATTGCCCGTAAACCGTTATCGCGTCCCCAGGTACTCCACAAATCCCAGATTCGGAATAAGATCGGGGCTGTCTGGTTGAACCATCCCGTACGCACCTCACACAATGAGAAATGCTTGGCGACCCAGGCAGCATAATTGTGAGAATAATTATTGCGAGAACTTCCCGGAGCATGCAGCTTTGCATCCTTGGGCACATACATTGCTTCCCCGCCATCAAACTTAAATCCATCAATGCCCACTTCATCCTGCAAATGGTGCAGTCGTTTCCCAAACCATGCCATCGCTTCTGGATTGGTCGCGTCGATGAGATAGGCTTTCCCCTGCCACCACCGCACCAGGTACAGACTACCATCCTGATGCTGTACAGTATATCCATGTTCTACCGCTTCTTGGGCAGCGGCGGAATCTTTATGCATGAAAGGGATCACCCAAGCGGTCACTTTAAATCCCATCTCATGGAGTTCGTCCACCATCCCCTTGGGGTCTGGGAACCTTTCGGGGTCAAAGACCAAATCGCCGTATGCCGATTGCCACCGATCGTCAATTTCTAACACCTGATACGGGAAACCACTGTCTTTGATTTTCCGGGCAAAATCCAACACCAATTCCTGGTCAATCTTGTCTTTATATTGTGCCCAAGTTGTCCAAACCGGTGCGCCAAATAAGGAAAGCGGCGGCGTTTCATTAGGATGCCCTAGCGTTTGCACCAAAATTTTGTGCGCTTTTACCAAATCACCTGCAAGGATCACTTCCAGGTATAGATCATCTCCCACCAAAGTAAACAGCCCGTCCCCTTTACCCTTGGGGTCAATCACCGGACGCTGATTGAAAGGGATTTCTTCGCCAAAGACATACTCAGGGAAATCGGTTGGTGCATGCTGGGGTTGATTGATCCCTAATTTAACCGGCGAATGGGCGATCACCAACACACCATATTCGTTCATCCAAACGGGGGACATGAGGTTAGAATGCCCTGTTGCACCCGCATCGGCGGTCAACAAATCCGACAAAGGCAAAGAAACGTGATTCAATATCCAATGTTGGTTGACCAACTCACCAAGCCCATACCAGCGGCCTTCTATTGGGAATTGCACTTTAATATTTTTACCCTTCCATTCAAACACAAAACGTTCTGGAAATTGGTGAATGGAAAGACTGGCAGCATCTGCGAGGATATGCACGCCTCCCTTTTGCCGGCTCATATTGATGATTTGATAAGAAGTTGATAAACTCAACATGGTCTGCTCTTTATCCAGCAGCGTGATGGTGAGCGGATTCTTTTCTAACAAGTAAGTTTTGGAAATAAATTGATCCATTGATTCCTCCTCCTTATTTTTACCATATTTAGGGAGAAACTGGAGAAGTTGCAAACACGAGCACGCCAACACCACAAATCAGGAATAAACAATGCCAAGAGATAAGCATCTTAATTGGGAAGACCCTCAAATTTTCCAGGTGAACACCGAAAAACCGCGTTGTTCAAGTCATTATTTCCCATCCCTTGAGAAAGCACTACAAGGAAAGGAAAACCAAAATGAGCTGTCTTTGAACGGCATGTGGCAATTCCAATGGTGCGCTGATCCCACCCAAGTTCCAGATCACTTTTATACCTCTGCCCATGATGATTCTAAGTGGGATCAAATTCCCGTCCCCTCCAATTGGGAAATGCACGGCTATGGACAGCCTCAATACATCAACATCGGGCCGCGTCCGGGCTTAGATAAAAAACACATTCCACAAATCGACCATACCCAGAACGAAATCGGCCTTTACAGACGCAAATTTAATGTACCTGATGATTGGCTAGGAAAGAATATCTTCATCCAGTTTGACGGGGTGCGTTCCGCCTTTACCTTACACATCAACGGAGAAGAGGTCGGGTACAGCCAGGATGCCAACACGCCAGCTGAGTTTGATATTACCTCATTCACACAACCTGGAGAAAACCAGATCGCGGCGCAAGTTTTTAGCTTATGTGATGGCACCTATCTGGAAGATCAAGATATGTGGCGTTTATCCGGCATCTTCCGAGATGTAACTTTATGGTCTGCACCTAATCCCTATCTGCATGATTACTATTTGAGGACTGATTTATCTAATGACTTTTCTCATGCAATTCTGCATGCTGCCTTTGAAATTTCTTCCAAAGATACACTCTCTCACCCTTTCACCATCCGATTGGGATTATTGAATACTGAAAACGTGCAGGTTTCAGATACCGTTCTTCTACCGGGCACAACCACGCCACATGAAAATAACAATACATGGGTGGTGAATAGTTTTCTGCAGGTAAAAAATCCCCATTTGTGGTCTGCCGAAGATCCCTATTTATATACTGTTGCAATCGAACTGCTCGACGAGGACGGCAAAACCCTGCAAGCAACGACCCACCCTTTCGGATTCCAAAAAGTCGAGATCAAAGAGAAACAAATCCTGGTCAATAATCAGCCGGTCATATTTAAAGGTGTGAACCGCCACGAATTCCATCCCGTAGACGGGCAAGCCATATCAAGAACACAAATGGAAGCTGATGTCCGGTTGATGAAACAATACAACATCAATGCAGTGCGCACTTCCCATTATCCCAATCACCCCTATTTTTATACTTTGTGCGACCGCTTTGGTCTGTATGTCATGGATGAAGCCAACGTAGAAACACACGGCACTGCCCGGAAAATTCCCCAAAGTCGTCCAGAGTGGCAGGCAGCTGTTGTGGACCGTATGGAACGCATGGTCATCCGAGATCGAAACCATACATCCATCCTCTTTTGGTCGCTGGGTAATGAAGCCGGACATGGCAATAATTTTGTTGAAATGAAAAAAGCTGCCACAGCATTAGACGATACGCGTCCATTCCACTATGAAGGCGATCACTACTTGCAAGTTTCCGATGTGGTCAGCACCATGTACCCCACCCCCGCAAGACTTGAAGAAATTGCAAAAGGAGAAAAAGCGATACGCTTTGGGGATGCCGAATCGATGCTTTTTGGAAAACGAGTCTCTCCCAAGATTTACTCCCAAGCGCCAATCTTGATCTGCGAATTTGCGCATGCGATGGGTAATAGTGTCAGCATGCTGCACGAACATATGCGCATCTTTGAGCAGTATCCCCACGCCGCGGGTGGGTTTATCTGGGATTTTGTGGATCAGGCTTTAATGAGACACTCTCAGGATAGAGAAAATTTTTGGGCGTATGGCGGGGATTTTGGCGACCAACCCAATGATGGATACTTCTGCATCAACGGCTTATTTGCCGCAGACCGTTCTCCGCACCCGCATGCTTTTGAAGTCAAGAAAGTCTACCAGGATGTAGATGCTGCTGTCATTGACCTCAACCAAGGGAATATCCAGATAATCAACAAACGCTGGTTCACCACCTTGCAAGATTACACGTTAACCTGGGCACTGTTGAGAGATGGAGAAGTAATAGAAACAGGCGAAATTGCTGAAATGGACATGGCTCCCCAATCAAAAAAAGAATATCATCTGCCCTATCATTTACCCGCCGATATTTCCAAACACGAGTATCATCTTGACCTGACGTTTTTCTTAAACCAGGAAACGCTGTGGGCACCCAAGGGCTATCAGACGGGTTGGGTTCAATTCCCTATTAATCGCCGGTCCCTTCTTCCAGGTTCATTATCCAGTGACTCCCAGAAAGATTTATCCATAGAATATCTTGATGAGGTGATTGAAATCCAGGGAGAGAATTTTTCCGTTGGATTCAACCTAACCACCGGAGATTTACAGCAAATTACCTCTCAAGGTGCACCGCTCCTTACTTCTCCCTTGTCACCCAATTTCTGGCGGGCACCTGTAGATAATGACACCCTCCCAGCCATGTGGTTCCCCCTACTAAATCCGTACCTCAGTTTACAGAAATACTGGGCACATGCCGCAGAGAATCGAAAACTAAAAACTTTCCACATGGAGCAAATGGCAGATGGCATTGTAAAGGTCACAGCCACATACAAAATCCCCTACGGCAAATCGCCGCTAACCCTCAAATATGCTATTCACCCAGAAGGCGAGATACTGGTTGATTACAGCTTTACACCTAGAAAGCAGTTGATGCGCGCCGGCATGCAGATGGAAATCCCCAATCAATACCTGCAATGCCAATGGTTTGGACTTGGCCCGTATGAGACGATGCCGGACAGGAAAACCAGCGGTAGAGTTGGGAAATACGACGCCACGGTTGAAGACCTCACCCACTCCTATGTACATCCGCAAGAAAATGGCAATCGCAGTGAGGTACGTTGGTTCAGCCTGAGCGACAAAAACGGGAAAGGGTTAAGGATTGAAACGGCTGGGAAATCGCTGATTAACTTTAGCGCATGGCCTTATACTCAAGCCGACCTGGAAAAAGCACAACATATCCACAAACTGCCTCAAAGAAAAACAATCACCGCGAATATTGACTATGCGCAAAGAGGTGTTGGCGATCTGTATTCTTATTTGCAAGGCTGGCCGGATGAAGCGATTCTGAAGAAAAATCAATCCTACCAGTACCGGTTCAAAATCGTGCTTCTCCCGAAATAAGTTTCAAGTACTGCTGTACTGTTAGGAAAAACCAAAGGCCAGTGTATAATTAAACAAATGTCATGCGACAGTAATGGTAATTTTCCCCCTTTCCGGATTTAATTAACCTATGAGAAAATTTTCTTTTTTCCCAACCGCCTTATTGAGCATCTTGCTTTTAGCCCTGACGGTTGTTTCCTCCGTTCAGGCAGGAAACCAGCTTGAGACTATCACTCAAATCGCTCCAATCAGCGATTTCCAGTTTGTCAGCGAGACACATGGATGGGTATTGGCAGGTAACCAATTGTGGTGGAGCGAGAATGGGGGCAGCAGTTGGCGTGAGGTCACCCCGCCAGTTGATGGACAGTTATGGACAGCCTCCTTCATTGACGAACAACATGGCTTCGCCGTGCTTTCTTCAATAGACGAACTTTTTACTACCTATATCTATCTGGCCAGCACCGATGACAGTGGAAACAACTGGCAAACTGAAGAAATTACCCGCATTCCCATCGAAAACCCGGATAATGCCCTGGAAGCCGCTTATCTATACTTTTTAGACCAAGACACCGGGTGGGTGGTATTAAAACGCCTCACCGGCCGAAATTTCAGCGTGGGGACAATCTGGGGTACCAAAGACGGCGGAAACAGCTGGCAATCATCCACAATGCCCATCGGCGCGGCGGTCTATTTTGTCGATTCTACGCTAGGTTTTACTGCCGGTGGTGTACAGGGCCAAGACCTCTACCGCACAATAGATAGCGGGCTTACCTGGGAAAATGTCCACCCCGGTGGCGAGATTCGCACCTTACTTCCCAATTTTTCCTCCCCCGCTCGCGGTGATTTAGTCGGGTTCTCTTTAGAAAACAACAGCACCCAAATCCATATCTATCACAGTTTCGATCAAGGGGGCAGCTGGTTAGAATCTGCCAACCAACCAATTGAGGAGAATGCCAGCACAACTTTCCCCGCCTCATACCTTAATGATGAAATCACAATCTTCACACCTCAGTCGACATACACTTATCAGGTCGGTGCGTATACCCTTGATTCCGCGATAACCGATGGCAGCATTATTGGACAGGTAAATATGGTCACCGCGCTGAACGGATTTGCATTGGCCTATGACATTACCTGTCCCGATGAACAGCCTGAGGAATGCAGCCAAACCATTCAGCTGGCGAAAACTTCTGATGGTGGCCAAACCTGGACAGCGGTAGATTCACCCGATGTTTGGGAAGAACATACCGTATACACCCCCACCTTTAAATATCTACAAGATGCCATCATCCTGGCACCCGGCACCAGCCACCTGGAAGGTCAAGGTATTGATCTATGTAATTCGACCGTCAATCAGCTCAAGACCTGGAAAAATAAAAGCCCCTACACTGCCGTAAACATGTACATCGGCGGCATCTCGATGGGCTGCGAAAATAATGACCTTAGCAAATCCTATTTAGAGGATTTAAGCATTCAAGGCTGGAAATTCATCCCCACCTGGGTCGGCCCCCAAGCAGCTTGCACAACCCTCAACCACCCGATGACAGATGAAAGTGATGCCGCTGCCAGGGCAGAAGGTATCGTAGAAGCACAGTTAGCCTATGCCAAACTCAACGAGTTGGGACTGCTAGACCCTACCAGCAAAACCGGCTCTGTAGTTTATTATGATCTGGAAGCATTTACAATTTCAGATATTGAATGTCGCAACCTGGCGCGCAGCTTTATTGATGGCTGGGTAGCCCAATTAGAAGCCTATGGCGTAACCGCTGGATTGTACGGCTCCGTATGCGCTTCTGGGCTCAGTTATTTTTCAACAATTCCTAATCCGCCCCAAGCACTTTGGGCTGCCTGGTATATAGAAGACACCTACAACAGTGCTATCAACCCGTATGATCTAATTTGTGTATCAAATTCATTATGGCCGGATAATGAACGCATCTTACAGTACACCGGCTCTCATAATGAGTATTGGGGCGGCGTCACACTAAATGTCGACACAAATGTGATTGATGGGATTGTGGCCGATATTTCCCAATATGTAGGCGTGCCAGAAGATGCCACACTCCAAAACCCCGGCTTTGAAACCGGTGCACTGACACCCTGGCAAATCTCTACTACGCCATCCGCATGCACCGCCTCTATCGTGAACAACGGAGATAATGCCCACACAGGCAACGACTATCTTGCGATCAAGAAATCATCTGCCCAAACAGATTGTCTGGGTGTGGTTCAGCCGCTGCCTATCACACCCAGTGCTGGTGAAAAATACCGCTTTGCAATCTGGGCACGCGCATCCAGCGCACAAAACCGCTCCCTTCGCCTGACGATTCGAGGCACCGGAGGCACAGCCGAATCCGCCACACTTCCCTTCTCCGGCATCACACAAGACTGGGTTTGCTTGGAGGTTGACCATACCATTGCATACAGCAACCACAGCGGTGTGCAGGTCGAAGTCAAAATCGATGACGATGATGGCATTGATGTGTATCTGGATGACGGGCATCTTTCGGTAAATACCGGCTCCTTGTGCGCAATGCCAATTCCTCCCACCCACCTGTCAGCCAGCGACCAGACCTATCTCGATAAAGTGAAACTCACATGGGATTTAGCGCCAGGTGCAACCTACTACAAAATTTACCGCCAACCGATTTCTGGCACCGAAGAATTTGTGGGGCGTGCCTATACCAACCAATATGACGATACCACTACAGATAAAGGTGTTATCTATACCTATTGGGTTCAAGCCTGTAACGCCTTAGGGTGCAGCATAAATAGCAATACAGATACAGGCAGCCAGGCGCTGCATAGTTTCTCATTCTTCGATGGATTTGAATCCGGTGACGTCTCTGCCTGGTATCAGGCAGTTAATCCAGAAAACTTTAGCGTTTGCTCCCAGGGAAGTATCCAAGAAAATTATGGGTTATGTCTTCCAATTGCAAATGGAGAGAAAAAATACGTCACCGAGGGACTACAAGCTAAAACCAATGCCCTTACTATCCAATTCTACATTGACCCGAACGACATCGTATTGGGCAGCAGCGAGGTGGTTATCTTCCAGGCAGGAAGCCCAAGTGCGGACCGCATCCCACTATTGGTCAAACTCGGCAAACTCAATGGCAGCTATTACCTCATTGCCAACGAGATGAACGACAATGGAAATTGGGGCGCCACACAAAAGCACACCATTCCTAATGGGCCGACAAAGGTCAAGATCATGTGGAATTCCAGCCCGGTACAGTCACGCTCCCTCACCAGTCTGGGCGGTTTCGCCCTTTACATCAATGATGTGTTGGTGCAGGAAGTTCGGAATGTGGCGAATAAATCCATCTTGATGGATGAAGTACATTTTGGGTTATATACTGCGCCAAGCGGCACGGTGGCCGGCACCCTCTACCTGGATGATTTCTATTATTCAGGGCCTTTGTATCTCAGACCGGAAAATTAGCGCTACGAAAAATCCCCTTCCAAGCAGAAGGGGATTTTCTTTGACCGAGCGGTGATCGTTTTTCTACAAAAAGACTTGTTTTCCCGTCTTTGCGGCTTCATACAATGCCAGGACTGTTTTCACGTGATTGCGAGTTTCTTCTAGTGTAACAAGGTTTGGCTTGCCATCTAGAATAGCCGCATGCATGTCTTCCACCTCACCCAAATACAACGGCTTGCTCGGTGCCACATACCGCTCCATATCCCCATTCACAGGATAGAAAGAGATTTCGGCATCTTCCTCACCGGTAAATGGGTGCGGTAAATGAACCCGCCCCTTTGTGCCGTAGATTTGCACTTCGGTGATAAAAGAGGTTTTGAAGGAGGACATGATCTGGGCAAAAACGCCATTTTCATAATGGAGATGGCCGCCAAAGAAAGTATCCACCCCGGTGCTGCCAATCGTCTGGGTAGCAGTAACCCACTGGGGAGTCTCGCCCATAAGGAACTGGGAATAGCTCATCGGATAAACCCCAACATCCCACAAACACCCTCCACCATATTCGGGACGCATACGCACATTAGAATCATCTTCCAGATAAAAACTAAATGCACCAAACATCCCTTTGATTTCTCCCAATTTTCCGCTTTCAATCCAGTCTTTCACCATCAGTGTTTTCGGGTGATGGCGATACATGAAAGCTTCAGCCAACACAAGGTTCTCCTGCTTGCTGACTGCAACCATCTCGTCTACTTCATCTAAAGTAATTGCGAAGGGCTTTTCACACAGCACATGTACGCCGGCCCGCAGCGCTTTGATCGTCCACTCGGCATGCAGATGGTTCGGAAGTGAAATATAAACCACATCCACTTCACCCGAATCCAACATCTCCTGGTAACTGCCAAAAGCCTGGGGAATTTCCCATTTTTTGGCGTACGTTTTTGCGCTCTCCAGACTGCGGCTGGCTACCGCAGCCAATTCTCCCCGTTGTGATTGCCGGATTACCGGGATAAGCCGCCGGTTGATATTTGCTGTGGATATTAATCCCCACCGTAATTTCTTCATCGTCTAACTTCCTTCCGTAATGAATTGACTAATCGACTTGTAATAAAACAGTAACTTTGTCCCCGGTATTTACATCTAACTGCATCGCTGCGCTTCCATCTACAACCGCAATTTCCAAAAAGCCCTGGCTGTCCACCAAAGCGATCAAGCTTCCTTGGGATGAGAATCCATAGGAATCAACCAACCCTATAATTTCATGGTCACCCACTAAAATTCGAACCTTTCCCCAATCCCCTAAATCATCCGCCGGTAAATCAGTAGCGAGATTTCCGAATACATCCACGCCGGTGATATGCGCCTGCCACCCACCTGAGATTTTTTCCGGGATAGACCAATCCAACAGTACCGGATCATCGATCAAACTGCCAAACTTATGCAAAGGTACACCCGCGGATAAATGAGCGCCAACCGGCGCAAAGATATCGCGTCCATGAAAAGTTTGACTGACATGCGCCAGCCAGTATTGAGGATTCTCAAGGTGGATATAGGTCATTGAACGCTTTTCTTTTTCAGCTGCCAGGATCAAGGGGGTCAGCAATCCGTTATCGGGTGCTACGAAATACTGATCACCAATTTGAGCCGCTAACGCCCGACGCTGCGTGCCCACACCGGGATCGACCACCGCCACATGCACACTGCCCGGCGGGAAATAGGAGACATGCCTGGACAGAATATACGCCCCCTGCCGCACGTTTTGTGGGGTCACCGAATGAGATAAATCCACAATTTTTGCTTCGGGGGAAATCCCCAAAATGACTACCTTCATCACACCCACAAAGCCATCTTGTAAACCAAAATCTGTCAACAAAGATACAATTGGCATTATTCTCCTTTCACAAATCAATCAGGTGATTCATCAACGGAATTCTTTAGGCAGCCCCTCGCTTTTGGTGTATGCTTAAATCGTTACAGCGAGTAGATATAGACCATATCCATTTCGTAATACTTCAATCATCACTATATTTAGTTTATCACCAGGAAAGAATCTGTATGAAAATTGGATGCATTCAATTTGAACCAAGCTTAGGAAACCTAGACGATACCATCAAACGCTTAGAAGCCTTGATTCCAGACGCTGCTGGAGCGGATTTAATTGTCTTGCCAGAGTTGGCAAATTCCGGCTATAACTTCGTAAGTCAAGAACAAGCCTGGGACAGTGCTGAATCTATCGAAAACAGCCGTTTTATCAATTCTTTGCAGCACATCAGTAAAAAGCATCAATTTCACATTGTGTCCGGATTTAATGAGCGCTTGGAGGGCAAATTATATAACTCAGCTGTGCTTGTAGGACCAACTGGGGTTTTAGGGAAGTACCAAAAGCTGCATCTTTTCTACAATGAGTTTGATTTCTTTGAACCTGGAGACGTTGGTTTACCTGTTTTTGATGTCAATGGCGCAAAAATTGGCATCCAGGTTTGTTTTGATTGGATGTACCCAGAAGATTGGCGCATATTGGCCTTGCAAGGCGCAGACATTATCTGCCATCCCTCCAATCTCGTGCTGCCCGGTTTGGCTCAAAAAGCAGTACCCATTCATGCACTGATCAACCGCGTATTTACCATCACCGCCAATCGAATAGGCACAGAAGGCGACCTGACATTTACCGGCTTATCTACAATTGCCAACCCAATAGGTGAAGTCCTCGCTCAGGCCGCTCCGGACAAAGCATCTGTTATGGTCGTGGAAATTGATCTTGAAGAAGCCCGCCAGAAACAAATCACGCCCCGAAACCACATATTCAACGACCGCCGCCCCGACCAATATCATCAATTGACCGCAACAAAAGGGAAATAGATGATCTTCGAGAAAAATAACGCATTTTCTGCGGATCAAATCCAAAAGTCCTTGGATGAGGCCGATGTCGTAACGGGAGCACCCGTGATGGTTCTCCTCCCCCTGGGTTCAAATAAACAGCTGCTTCCTGTGTTAGCCGCCGGCATCAAGCAGATTGAAAAAAAGCATCCCTCAAACATCATTCTCCTGTGTGCCGGTGAAAGTGAAGATGCAGCACATCTTCTTCACATCTACTCGTCACACCCCGATAATTCATTCGCTCAAACGATCCAGAAAAATATTCGCAACAGCGTTATTGACACGAATTCAGCCACCTTGTCACCATTCCATCCCGTCATCGAATTTATCCAACACGCTCTCCCATCAGCCAATATTCTCCCGCTAACTATCCACACAAAAGACATAATTCTTGCCCGAAGGATTGGCGAACAGTTGTCTGCTGCAGCACCTGAGAACACGGTGATGGTCGTGCTTGCCAATCTTGAGCAAGAGCAGCTGGATTCTTTAGAGTTTGCCGATATCGATAAATTTTTACAATCTATTCAACATCAAGACCTTTTTCCAGATCAAATTTTCTCTATCCTTGCGGGAATGGAATTTGCGGCTAAAAGAGAAATCAATACAGGCACACTGCTAAAAACAATCCCCCTCTCCAAAGGGACACAAGACACACAAATGGCAGCAAGCCTGATGCTGTGGCGTTACCAGTCCCCCCAATATACAACCCAGCAAAAGAAAGCCCTCATCCAATTAGCAAGAAATGCCATCCGGACATACCTGGAAACCAGGATCATCCCTCAAGAAAAAAGCCAAAACCCACAATTTGAGGAACTTAGAGGCGTATTTGTCACTTTATATCTGGAGAAGGATTTACAGGGGTGTATCGGTCACATTCAGGCAGATTTACCGTTATCCACCGCAGTGCAGGAAATGGCTGTGGCAGCAGCCACCCAAGACCCTCGGTTTTATCCCGTTCGCTTAGAAGAAGTCGATTTACTTTCAATCAAAATTGCTGTTCTATCCCCAATGATACGGATCACCCCAGATCAAATAAAGATCGGTGAACACGGTTTATTAATGGTACACAAGGGACATCGAGGAATATTACTGCCGGAAGTAGCAGTAGAACATGGCTGGGATGTACCCACTTTTTTAGAACATCTTTGTATCAAAAGCGGCTTATCCCCCACCGTATTAGCCGAAAACCCCAAACTATACGGATTTACTTCCGTCTCATTTTCAGATTCACAATAAACAATAAAAAACAATCGACCAGATGCAAAAAGGTTTCCGGTCGATTATTATCATTTTTAAAAACTTGGATTCAACATCGAAGTGCAACAGGTGGGTGAGAAAATAGTACCTCAAAAGGTGTGTTGAAATCAAGACATTTTCTCGGTCGTAAATTAATCCGGTCCATCACAAAACATTCATATTCAGCAGTAAGTTGAGTTAGGTCATAATCTTTAGGAATATACTGCCGGATGAGGCCATTCGCATTTTCATTGGTGCCCCGTTCCCAAGAAGCATAGGGGTGGGCAAAGTAGAACCCAATTTGTAGGGCTTGAGAAATTAATTTGTGGTCAGCAAATTCTTTGCCATTGTCCGATGTGATCGTTTCTAATTTGTTCATTGATTGCAGTAACTCGATCACGGCTTGGGATACCAGATCCGCCGATTTGGCAGCGACTCGGCGCAGCAAGGTAAAACGAGATTTTCGCTCTGTCAGGGTGACAACCGCACCTGTGCCTTGTTTGCCAAAGATTAGATCAACTTCCCAATCCCCCAGGCGAGATCGTTGGTCAACAATCTCGGGGCGTTTTTCAATGCTAACTGGATCGGCAATTTTGCCTCGGCGATCCCTGCCGTCCCGACGTTTACGCCGCTTTTTCTGACGCCTCAAGTGGGTATGCAAGTCTCCTCCATTTCGTTTGTCTGCATAGATGTGTTGGTAGATGCTTTCATGACTGATACCTATGCCTTTTTCTTTTTTCAGCCAGTTAGAAACCTGTTCTGGACTCCAATCTAGGCGAAGTTGCTCTCCCACCAGCGTCCAAGTTGTTCCCTCAATTTGTGTGCTGTTGGTCGCTCGCCGCTCTTGTGCTTTCCGGTGGGCTTGTTTGGGACGATAACCACGTTGACCGCGATTCCGCTTCAATTCCCGACTAATCGTTGATTTATCTACTTCAATGCAATTTGCAATCTCAGTTTGTGAATGTCCCATTTTCAACAATGAGGAAATCTGGTATCTTTGTTCGTAGGTAAGCTGTGCGTATGTCATAAGCGCTCCTTTGACTTTGGTCGGTCTTGGAGGTTTATCTTACCTCAGCTTACCTCCTTCCTAACCTTCAAAGTTGCACTTCGTACTTGAATCTAAGAAATAATTCTTTACATGCTAATAAAAAAATCTTGTTCTATTCATCCCCATAATTCTTCAATGCCGTTTCCAGGCTTTCGCGATGTTCTTCGTAATGGCCGCCTGTATTCCCCACAACCAGTCCCCATAACGGTCGTTCATCCCAGGGAACAACGTTAGGAGTAAACAACTTTTCACTCGGGATCTCTTGCAAAAATTCAAGCGTCTCTTGATAGGAAGCCTCATATGCCTGGCGCAGTTCTTTCAAGGGAGTATCTTTGTTTTCCAGATAGATATTCTTATTATATTCATCCGTATCCTTCCCATATAATAAATCCGGTGTCTCCCCTTTCAATCCGGTCTTTATCAAGAACATCATGCGTTGTTCCCAGGCACGGATGTGCGGAAGAATATCTTTTACCCGCCATTGATCTACGAAGTTTTCCTGGTGAAATTGCGCTTCGGTCAGGCTGTTGAATATTTCTTCTAATTTGGCATGTTCATCCTGCATGTATGCGATTAATTCTTCTTTTGTAGGGGTTTGCATTTCTTCGGTCATCACTTTACTCCTTTATCGTCCGAAATATAGAAATTTTTAATATCGACTTGGTATTTTCTTTCACCCGGTGGGGATGGGCGATCCGTACACCCGGCACCCAAACAATTTTATCAGTTGCGCAAACCAAGGGCAATCGCGCCCTTGCTCTAGGCGGAATTTTGGCATTGATCATAAAATCTGCCAGTTTCTGCGAGTGCCCCGCCATGCCTAAGGGCTGGAAACGGTCACCCACTTGCCGCCCGCGAACCAAAAGTGAAGAAGATAAAGTCGCTGCATCCAGGTAGGCGGTAAAAAGGTCTGTGTTCTCACGGAATCCTTCCTGCTCAGCCTGTTCCAGGGATAATTCAGTCAATCGCATTTGCCACGCTTCACTTAATTCAATTTCCTCGAAATTATCCCCAATTTCATCATCCCACTCCAACCAGGGCCAATCCGGGTGAGGAATTTCCTCCTCCCCATCCACGATTAAAATGCGATCTTGTTCCATCTGCAATCGCAGTCCCGCGCCTAAATCAGTTTGCCCTTTTTGTTGATCCTGTCGAATGATCGTGATCGCTCGCTCCACAGCTCCATAATCCACGTCCCTCAAACCAGGGCGGAGCTCCGAAATTACCTGACGCAAAACCCGCCGCTGTAAGCCTAAGGAAAGGCCGCGAAAACGGATGGCGGCAAGCGCTACATGATCCTCGCTTTGTTCCACCCGCATAGCAGGCAGCATGGTATTGACCATATTCTCCAACACATCCTGATCGGCTGATAGGGTGTCAGACATTTGCCACAGAAGAGTTTTAATATTGGGGTTATATGTGGTTAATTCGGGAATCAGGTTTTGCCGAAGTCGATTACGGAAGAAAGTCGTATCCAGGTTGCTGTGATCAAATCGGGTATCTAGCCCATTTTGCTGGCAGTATGCATCAATCTCTTCTCTCCACACGCCTAACATCGGGCGAACCAGTGGAATTTCCGGGTGCCAGGGCGACTCCCAATAAGCCTTCATGCCTACCAGCCCATCCAAGCCGCTGCCCCGCAGCAAATGCATCAAAACCGTCTCCACCTGATCGTCCGCCGTATGCGCCACCGCCACTGCATCAACCATATACGCCTCTGCCTGTTCAAACAAAAAACCATACCGCAGTTCTCGCGCGGCTTCCTCAATCGATAATGAATATTCCTCAGCAAAATCCCCCGTATCTGTATAAGCGGAAGTAAAGGAAAAGCCGTGTTCCTCCGCAAATTTTTCCACAAACTTTTCGTCTTCCGCTGCTTCTTCCCGCAGTCCATGGTTCAGGTGAGCAATGACAATCTGGTACCCAGATTCAACCAGGACATGAGCTAAAGAAACGCTGTCTGCTCCGCCTGAAACACCAACCAGCAACGTACTGCCTGGGGCCAAGTCACAATCGTTTTGCAAAGTTTCAATAATTTTAGAGATCATAGCTACAAAATTATAGCATCAGACATTTAGAAAGGAATATTTCTTGCTCCCCAAAATAAAACGATATGACCAATAATTGTTATAATGAGAATAATACCCAAGCAATAACCTATTTTTATACCTGTTTTGGTGGCGTTAGGCTCATTACCTAAAAAACTGAGGTTGTCATGGAAAAGAAAATACTGATTGTTGATGATGATTTTGATACGTTGCACATGGTTGGAAAAATGCTTGAGCGGCATGGTTTCAAGATACTTGCTGCCAATAACGGGGAAAAAGCAATCCAATTAGCAAAAGCAGAATTACCAGACTTAATCATCCTTGATGTAATGATGCCTGGGATGGATGGATACGAGGTCACGAAAAAGCTGCGTGCGCTTGAATCTACAGCATTTATCCCCATTATCCTCTTTACCGCCAAATCTCAGGTAGATGACCGCCTGGAAGGTTTTGAAGCAGGTGCAGACGACTACCTGACCAAACCAACCCACCCAACCGAATTGATTACGCGTGTAAAATCCATACTTACCCGACCGCAAACAGAATTTTTGAACGACACAGAAGAAGTCGAGATCATTCCCGAACCAAACGACCACTACATGGTTGGCGTGATTGGCACCAAGGGCGGATTGGGCACTACCACATTGGCTGTAAACCTGGCAATCAGTTTCCATCAAAAATCAAAAGAATATGTCACCCTCGCAGAAATGCGCCCTGGAAGCGGCAGCATCGGCCTTCAGTTAGGCTACCGCAATTCAAATGTCCAGAATGAATTATTCCAATCCTCAATCCCTGAAATCACCCCACAAAAAGTAGAAGATGCGCTGATAACACATGGGACTGGCATCCAAATAATGATGTCTTCCTTTATGCCTGGAGATGCGGCATTATCCACCAACCTGGAGCAGATCGATACAGTAGCCAAACAAATCAAACGCATTTCTCCTAATTCTATATTAGATTTAGGCGTGGGATTGAACCCCATTACCCAGAAAATACTGCCGCTTTGCGATCACCTGGTTGTTGTCGTCGAACCGGTTCCATCTACCGTAGTCCAAACCAAAGCACTGTTGAAAAATCTAAATGAGCAGGACTTCTCAAGAGATAAGGTTTTTGTCGTTCTGGTCAACCGTGCCCGCCTTGAGATCAGCTTGCCCAACACCAAGGTAGCGCATGAACTTGGGGTTGAGCTAGGCGGGGTGATTATGCCTGCCCCCGAAATAGCGTATCAGGCAGGCCTGCGGTATGATGCCATTGTGACCCACCAACCCGATTCAATTTCTAGCCGGCAGTACATGAAATTAGCGGAAACCCTGCTGCAAAATAAAATGGTGAAGATATAGGACATGAATGTTGCTAAAGCTGTACAGCTATTAGCGGAATCAAAATATGCGGTAGCGCTTACCGGTGCTGGCATTTCCACACCTTCCGGTATTCCTGATTTCCGATCAAACAAAAACGGCTTGTGGCAGCATGTAGACCCCCTAGAAGTAGCCTCTTTAACAGCTTTTCGATTAACCCCAGAAGTTTTTTATTCCTGGTTTCGGCCATTAGCCCGCCTGATGTTCGATGCCATCCCCAACCCCGCTCACGATGCGCTCACCGAACTTGAGCGTCTTGGCATACTGCGAACCACCATAACCCAAAATATAGACGGTTTGCATCAAAAAAGCGGTACTAAAAATGTATTAGAAGTGCACGGCACATTGACATCAATGACCTGTGTGCAGTGCTACACAAAACATAAATCAAAACCATTTTGCGATAGCTATATCCTCACCGGCAAGCTGCCGCACTGCCCCAATTGCAATGGATTGCTAAAACCGGATGCCATATTATTTGAAGAACAGCTTCCTCAAGCAACCTGGCGGAAAGTAGAAGAAGAAATAAAAAAGAGCGATCTCTTGATTGTGGTTGGCTCTTCGCTGGAGGTTTTTCCGGTTGCCAGCCTGCCGTATAAAGTAGTCAGCCGTGGCGGGAAATTGATCATCATAAACAACCAGGTTACATACATCGATTCACGCGCTGAATTGGTCCTGCACGAAGATGCCGCAGAAGTACTGCCGCAGATATTAGAGAAATTACCCCATGAGTGAAAGATCACAAGAAACCCTCTTAGAACGTTACTTAAGTCTGGTGGAGATTGCCAGAGTATTAGCATCGACCCTTGATCTTGATCGCCTGCTTTTCCAGATTGTCAAAGCAGCAGCCCTCCTGACAAATTCCAATGCTGCGTCCATCATGCTCTACGACGAATCCAAAAATGAACTCTATTTCCAGTCCTCTACCAATTTAGATACCAAGATCATGCGTGGGATTGTGATCCCGGTCGATAACAGCCTGGCCGGCACCATCATCAAGACCCGTAAACCAATTATCGTAATGAATACCGGCGATGACCCCAGGCATTACCAAGAAGTGGGTAAATTTGCCGACTATGAAACAGAATCCTTGCTAGGCGTCCCCATGATCACCAAAGACAAGATTGTGGGTGTCCTCGAAGTGATCAACAAAATCGAAGGGGAATTTTCCGAAGAAGACCAGGATTTGCTCAGTGCGCTTGGTTCCCAGGCAGCGATTGCGATTGAAAACACACGCTTATTCCAACAATCGGACCTCATTTCTGAAATGGTGCATGAACTGCGCACCCCCCTCGCTTCTATCCAAACGGCATCACATTTACTCAGTCGCCCAGAACTAAAAGACGAACAGCGCACCATGATTATTGAAACCATCCAAAAAGAATCTGAACGCTTATCCGACATGACCACCTCCTTTTTGGACTTTGCCCGGTTGGAGTCTGGACGGGTTGAATACAAAAAACAACTGCTAGATCTAGAAAAGCTACTGCGAGATGCAGCGAATGTTATGCAGGGACAAATCGATGAAAAGGGATTGACCTTAAACGTTGAAATCACGCCACCTCTACCTAAGATTTTTGCCGATGCCGACAAACTCAAACAAGTAATGCTGAACCTGCTAAGCAACGCAGTGAAATACAATCGTCCTAAGGGTACTATCACACTGGGAGCATCAAAATACAAACAGCAAGTCTCTTTTTATATACGAGATACCGGCATGGGCATGAAACCAGAGCACGTAAAACAGCTTTTCCAAAAATTTTACCGTGTGCCCGGGTCGGAAAAAGCAGCCAGCGGCACCGGCTTAGGGCTGACCATTTCGAAAAAGATTGTTGAAGGGCACGGGGGAGAGATTCAGGTTAGCAGTCAAGAAGGGGTTGGTACAACCTTTACAGTAAACCTTCCTTTAGATCAGCAATAAATCATATTTCTTCATTAAAGAAAAAGTCCACCTTATACGAGGTGGACTATCTTCATACTAATCAGGAAATTTACTCTGCTTTTGGTGGCTCCCAATTAGGAGCAGCACGGCGCAATTGCGCCACACTGATCTTGTTGGCTTTGCCGCAGCGCGGGCAAAGTGCATTGTAATGCTTATGACCTTCCTCGTGAATTTGAGTAAGTGCGGCTTCAATTTCTTCAGTTTTCACAGAAAACGGTGTCTGGCAGCTAAAACAACGTATATTAATTTGCATCTTTCTCTCCTTTTCTCATACTCTTAAACTACTTCGAGTACGCTATCATTTACAAATCTATTTCAGGCTTTTGGGGAATTTTAGCCTGTGAGGAGACCAAAATACCACCTAAAATGAGTATAGCACCAAACCCCTTGATTACGCCAGGGGCTTCTCCAAAGATAAAGTAAGCCAAAACAGAAGATCCTATCGGCTCACCTAACAAACTTACCGCCACATAAGCAGCAGGCAGCACGCCTAAAGCCCAGTTGATTGTAGAATGTCCGATCAGCTGCGGAATCAACGCCAGCAGAACCAACCAAAGATATGTAGGGCTGGAAAAACCCACCATCGGGCTGCCGCCAAGCAATGCCAGAGGAATCAAAACCAAGGAAGACATTCCATAAACGATGAATATATATGGAACCAAAGACAACCGCACTCGCAAACTGCGGCCAATGAGCACATAACCCGCTGCAGCCCAGGCCCCAATCAACGCCAGCACATCCCCCAAGAAAGCCTCTCCCTGCACAAATTCAGACAAAGGCGGGCAGCGCAGCCCCTGTTCAAGAACACAGACATCACTCAAACCAACCACAAATGTACCAATTAATGCCAAAGCCATTCCCCATAGCACATATTTGGTTATCGATTCTTTGAGGAAGAAAGGCGAAGCCATGGCCACCCATAATGGTGTGGTTGTCACCAACACCACAGAACTGGCAACCGAGGTGTATTCCAATGAGGTGATCCAAGATGCAAAATGGACCGCTAGAAATACGCCAGAAAGCAACCCTAACCGAAGTTCTTTCTTAGACAAAGCAGCTAATTGGGGACGAAAACGGAACCAAACAATCGGCGCTAAAACCAATGTGGATAATCCTAGTCTATATGCCGCAATCACGATAGAAGCAGCTTCTTGTTGAGCAAACTTGATGAAAATTGAAGCGGTAGATACGGCAAAAATGCCAAACATGATGACCGCCTGCGGAGATAAAACAGGAAATTTATTAGATTCTTTCATTGACAACGGCTGCGCTTGACAAACTTTTGGCGGCAGACTACAATCCTTTTAGGGTATATCCTACAAAGGGTAGCCCATTTAGTCAACCTGTTCATTAATAATTTATAACCCTTTAGGAGAGTGAAATGGCTTTTAAATTGATGGAATTACCGTATGCGTATGATGCATTAGAACCGCATATTGATGCCCGAACGATGGAAATTCACCATACAAAACACCATCAGGGCTACACAAATAATTTAAATGCAGCTTTGGAAAAACATCCAGAGCTGATGGAAAAATCGGCCCGCGAACTGCTAGAAAACTTAGATAGCATTCCCGATGATATCCGCACAGCAGTACGCAATAATGGTGGCGGATTCAAAAATCATAATATTTTTTGGAAAGTGATGTCTCCCAATGGCGGAGGAGAACCAACAGGTGATTTAGCAAACGCGATTAATACCGCTTTTGGTGATTTTGCCTCATTCAAAGAAACTTTTTCCAAGGCTGCTGCTACTCGATTTGGCAGTGGGTGGGCTTGGCTTTGCAAGGATGGTTCTGGTAAATTGGTTGTGACATCTACTGCCAATCAGGACAATCCTTACTCAGAAGGATTAACACCTCTCTTAGGCTTAGATGTTTGGGAACACGCGTATTACCTGAATTATCAAAATCGTCGCGGCGACTATGTCAGTGCCTTTTGGAATGTTATCAATTGGGACGAAGTTGCCCGGCGTTTTGCAAAATAACTATCAAACAGATTAATAACTACGGAGGATTAATATGACCCATACCATTACTAGATTATGCATGCGCGATTCTGGCTGTGCGGAAGTATGCCCGGTGGAATGTATTGTCCCTGGTGATCCCCAGGATAAATACCCCTGGTACTACATTGATCCAGACACCTGCATCGATTGCGGCGCCTGCATCCCGGAATGCCCTTACGAAGCTATCTTCGTTGAGGATGAAGTACCGGATGCATATGAAGCAGTTGGCGGCGAATGGACTTGTATGCCTGCTGGCACCCCTGGCTATGATACCGAATACACCGGCACAAACCATCATGGTGTAGAAGTAAAGATCGCATCCGCCAAACAGCTCGAAGCGGGCGAAACCCTTGACCTGACCGATGATATTCAAGCCAATTACGACTTCTTCGAAGAAGGTCCTGGCTATTGGGATGGTTGGGAAGACCACGCTAAATAAGCTGGTTTATAACTGGTTTATCTAGGGCGTTGTATTGAATACACCGTTCTTTTAGAAAAAACAAAAAGCAGTCGATACGAGGCTGCTTTTTGTTTTTAAGCGGATAAAGATTTGACGCAAATTGGCAAACTCCAGTAAAATAGATTGAATCTAAAACTGCGAGGTACACATGACTCAAGAAGAGTATTATTATCCAAACATTTGGGGCCGTAGCATCCTTACCGCCGCAGAAGATATTTTAGGAGAAAAGGGTGTCAATGCCCTTTTAAATCTAGCCGGTCTTCCTCAATATATTGGGAACTATCCGCCTGATAACATTAAAAAAGATTTCCCTTTTGAACATGTAGCTGCAATTCAAGAAGCACTCCGTACGATGTACGGCATGAAAGGTGCACGCGTATTTGCGACCAAAGGTGGAGAAGAAACCTTCAACTACAGCTTAGACAAATACGACAAAGTACAAAAAGCCGCCCAAACTGCAATGTCTGTGGGCAGTATGCAAACACGTCTTAAAGCCGGTTTATTGTTCTTTGCTAAATTCTTCAATACCGTCAGTGACCAAAAAGTGCGCGTAGAAGAAGATGAAACCCATTGGAAATGGATTATCGAAAAATGCCCAATGTGCTGGGGCAAAACATCAGAAGAACCAATTTGCCACCTTGCAGTTGGTGTTTTAAATGCCGCCTCCCAATGGGCAACCAGCGGCGAGCAATTGCGGATTAAAGCCACACATTGTATCGCCTCAGGTGACCATGAAGGTGTGATCCTTTTAGAAAAACCCCCAGAAGGTTAATCCCTCACCCTAAGAAAAACGACATCAACCGGTAAGTGTTTGACACTTACCGGTTGTTAGTTTAAGTCCATTACATCCATATGAGTAACTCGTACCACTTATATGCATTTTTAGTAATGAGAATGAGCGATTATTTCTTTTTGCGATTTTTTTTATCCATTGCCAAAGCACAATCCCGCCCCATAAAATGGCAAACGGCAAACCATATTTCGGCCAATATAGGCTTAGCATCAAGAGAATCAATAAAAATGCAATGGCTATACGAATTTTATTTGCGGTATCTAACTTCATCTTCATTGCTCTATTTATAACCCCGGCGTTACCTAGTTCGTAATGCCGGGGCATCCCAAAAAGACAAAGGGCTATTCAGTTAGCGAAACCGATCATTTCTTTGGCGGCTTGTAGTAGGGCACCCTTTTCTTAATCTGCTCAATGATGTGATCGCGTTCTTTCAAATCTTTTGTATTTGCTAACTTTTCTTTCAATTTCGCTACTCTTGCTTTTCGCTGACGTCTGCGGTTAATTTCTTGATTTCTTGGTCTTGGCATAATTCATACTCCTTTTTTCTTAGTTAATCTTATTGTACAACGACCAAATAGTCTTCACTTTCACTCACCTATTGGCTTAAACATATACCCCACTCCCCACTTAGTTAGCAGCATTTTGGGGGATTGTGGTTCATCCTCAATCTTCTGGCGCAGCCTGCTAACATGAACAGAAAGCGCATGCCGCCCTCCTGTTCCTGGGGACCATACAGCCTCATTTATCTGTGCATAAGTAAGTACCTGATCGGGATGCTGCACCAGATAACCTAATAGGTCAAATTCGGTAGAGGTTAAACTAACTTCAATCCCATCAACCCAAACCTGTCGGGTTTTAAAATCAACCCTAAGTTTCTTCGTAGAATAAACATCAAGCGTTTTTCCTTCTTCACTCAGCCAATTTCTACGACGCAGCACAGCCGTAATACGAGCATTTAACGCATCACTATGTATCGGCTTGACCATGTAATCGTCAGCCCCAGCCTCAATCCCACTGATTAAACCACTATGATCGGTTTCGTTCGCTGCCCCAAACATAATTACAGGCACATCCAAAAATCGGCGTATGTTCCGACATAGGGTCACCCCGGTCATATCTTCCAGCTCATGGCTGATTAAAACCAGATCAACTGGTGAACTTTCTAAAATATCGATTGCACTTCGTCCATCCGTAACAAGTTCAATAGAAAAGCCAATATCCTTTAGCAGCGATCGAAGCAGTGCCTGGTATTCTGGTTCTTTTTCAGCAATCAATACAATCCGAGAATGGTGATCCTCTTGCAAAACCAGCTGTGTTTCATCAACTTTCTTACCTGCCATATGACTAAATACTGGAATAGAAATTTTTACCAAGATTCCGTCTTGCATCCCTGAAATAGGGCTTTGAATACTCAAATCCCCACCAAGCGCTCGCATAATCTTTTGACTCACATAAAATCCCAGGTCTTTTTTGGAGATATTCCTTTTATTAAATAGATGCGCAAGTTCATCAGAGGAAAGCACTTCGCTTTCCTTCGTAAAAAGAAATTCAACTCGCTCATACCCCTCTCTAACCTGCAAAGAAATGTTACCTCGCGATGGAAAAGACTTTACCATCCACACCATTACCCAAGCAAGCACCTCACCTGCATAACCGGGGTCTACATTAACAAATGGCAGATCTTCAGCAATCTCAATTTTTACTTCCTTATCCCCCCCATATTCAGAGACAAGGTCTTCAACTTGCGAAACTAAATTTTGCACTTCAGTTTCTTCTGGGTGCAGGTTTAACTCGTCGTTCTCCAACCTGGTTACAGCCATGCTTTGATCCAACGTGCGAGAAACTCGGTCAATCCCTTCGTGAATGTCCTTTAGAAATTCATCCACCATTTCCTCATCCCATTGCCGGTAGTTTTCATCTAATGCATGTACACGACCTTTTAAGGACGCTATGGAAGAACGAATGGAACGCGAAAAAGTAGAAAGTAATTCTAATTTCCTTGCTCCTTCCTTTCTCAATGTTGTTATATCCTCAAGCGTCCCTCCCCACCCGCTTGGTGTTCCCGCTGCAGAATACGTAGAAAATAACTTTAGTCGAAAATACCTTGCTTCATTCTGAATAAGTTTTATTTCCACACTTGGTTGGCTATTGATATTTAGCAAAGCATTATTTAACCTGATTTGAACCATATCAGGTTGGTCTGCATTCTCAATCATCATGGCGAATAGCTGTTGATAAGTTTTTCCCACCATGTCATTTTGCGAAACATTCAAAATATTTGCAAGTTCCAAGTTAAACGTCAACAAAATGTCTTTATCATCGACATAGAACACCCCCACAGGTAAATTGCTGATATATGGATCAATTGCAAGGTCTTTCGGGGCTTTTTGAGAATCAGAAGATTGCCTTGCTGCAGCACCGGGATCGCGGAACTTAATTATTTGCCTCCTAACAGTAGTTATTTCTCTTAAAAGTCTATCATATAGCATTAACAACCGTCAAATTGAGAGAGAAATGAAAATTCTCCAATATATACAGATAAACACAAGTGGCTTGTACCACTCATATTTTTATATCCAAATTTGTTTAGTCAAACTTTGTTCAATCAAACTTTGTTTGATCAAACCCCACCCACCCAAACAAAAACGGTTAGCAGTAGTTTCTGCTAACCGTAAATGTATAGGCACAAGATATTAGCCCACTTTAACCATCCCCGGCGTAGGCAGAAGTCGCTTCCTGCTTAATTTAACCCGCTTTTCTTCGGGGTCAATATCTAAAATTTCTACTTCAACCTTATCGCCCACGCTCATAATCTCTGAAACGTCTTCTACCCGATCCCACGACATTTCGGAAATGTGAAGCAATCCATCTACCCCATTCAAATGGACGAAAGCGCCATAATCTTCAATGCTGACAACAATACCTTCTACAATGTCTCCAGCAGACAACTGTTTTAACCTTTTCTCCTCCAGTTCAGAACTGGCGTCTCGCATAGAAAATATCAATTTATTTCTCTTCGAGTCGGCTTGAATAACTTTCAGGAATATTTTTTCACCAATAAGACTACTTTTAATTTTTTCCTTCAACTTCCGATTTCTGAAACGAGCTGCAACCGGCACAAGAGACGCAGGAATGAACCCTTTTACCCGTCCAAATTTAACTAACAGACCGCCGCGGTTTTTATCAACCACTTTTAATTCAATCGCTTGATTTTCTTCCAACAACTTTTCTGCTCTGTCCCAGACTTCTTTTTCTACCCCTTTTTGTAAAGACACCCTCGTTTTATTAAGCATCGTCGGAGGCATTTTCACATATACCGGGACGAAATCACCGATAGACAGTTCCTCGATCAGATCAGGATCAGTATTTTTCATTTCTTTAGGTGTCACTACAGCATCTGTCTTGCCACCAAGATCCAATAACAGTCGGTCATTCTCTATCGTCATCACTTCTGCATCTATAAAATCGCCCTTTTTAGGACGTTCGTATTCATATTGATCCAATAATTTAGCGAAGTTAACATCTTTTTTAGTTTTAGTTTTTTGAGTATACATAATCTCCTTTTCATTTTCATTCCGAACGATACACGCTCGGGGATATTGTCTTGACCACACATCAAGACAATCCAGATAGTTTATATTTATTTAGCTGTTATTCAATTGAGTTTGTTCGAGAAGAAATCAAGCGCTGCCAAAATTATCGACAACAATTTGTTGGAACTTTGAACGGGCTTCTTCAAGCGGCACATCTCTGCAAATCGACCATTCTCTCACAATCCGCTCTCGGATTTTCTCCACGGCATTTTTCTCGGTGGTATTTAGTTTCTTCTTTTCACGCAAGCCCATGATGTCCCGATACAAAGCCGCCATTTTTATCAAAGAGCCGCTCTCCATCAAAACTTCTCTAATTTTTGCATTCCTCGTCCGGTAATTCTTTGCCATTTTCTCTGGGGTGCTTTTTAGTGCAGACAATGCCTTTTTGAAACGCGACTTGTTTACTACGTGCCGGGTCCTGTCATTGACCGAATTTTTCACTGGCAGCCAGTAGATCGCATCTTTTGTTTTCACCTTATAGCATTGTTTATCTTCTCCGTGTATTGGGCGTTCTTCGATCTTTTTAATTTCTCCAACCCCATACCAGTTATGTACAACCCAATCACCAACTTCAAATTGCTCTACTTGTGAAGTCATCAATGCTCCTTTATTCAACTAGTGGACAAAATCGAACTGAATTTCTTCGTTCTAATAAACACTGAATGTTTATTTCTTATTAACAGAATTTTTGGATTTACAGGCTAACCTATTCCGCCAGTGGCATATGGGCCTTGAAGTACCATTTGCCTGCTCTTATTTAGTTGTAAAGAATTTTCTGTAAAACGAATTTGCTGAATCCAATTTAGGGGAACAAATCCCTTATCTTCATCTTCACCAACTACAAGGTACTGAACTCGCGTATTGGCTTTATCCATCTCAAGAATGAAGTCTTTGATTTCAACTTCATAATTATCTTCGGTCTTAGCAACAAGGTTCTTAATATCTCCTAGCGACTTTTCAAACACCTGTTCCTGTTCTACGACAACTTCTTCCTCGGTAATAGGGCTTACTTTTTGAGCCTCTCTTATTTGAACCGAATCCTTATTGATTGGCATATGGTAGTAATTCCTATACCGGTAAGTTCCCCAACGGAAGAAATTTGAGAGACGATCACTTAATTTCCGTGTTGGATTGATTTCTAAAGAAGTTAAAAACTCCTTTGATAAATCCAAACAGATAGTATGGTCTTCCTTATTAATCTCAATAATGTGTTTTACAGGGATTTCAAATTGGGTGGTAATAGGCCACATCCCCCTTTTTACCAATACGGACGAAACCATCCAATTGTTTTTGTCGACAATAAAATCAGCTACTTTACCGATTTTTTTAGTTTCACTCAATACATCAAATTTTTTTAATTGTTTATAAGCTTTGAACTGCATGAACCTCCTTTAGATCGTTGACCCAAATTAAAATGCCCGGAAAACGCACACTCCAAGGCATTATGATGTCATTATAAAGCACAAATATCTCTAAACTATCTCAATTAATACTTATTTTCTCTCGATTCGATTAATAAACTTCTCTATACCACATCAGATAATTTAATCACCATTATTCTACAGGAATAAATACTTTGAGGCTATTAGGGTGAACCTTGGCCACAAAGGGAGTTTCAGCCAGCAAATCCCCATCCACTTGCACTTTCAACGAGCGGTTGCTTTCCACCTGCAAGGAATCATGCACAGTAAAATGTTGAATATTTGGATCATTCAATGGGTCGCGAACGATAATTCTCCATAGGATATGCAGATAATCCAAGATAGTCTTTCCTTTGATCACAAACAAATCCAAAACGCCATCATCATTCTCAACCTTTAAATTTAAATACGCAACAGCCTCTTTCAACGTTGGGCTGTTCAACATCATCAATTCAAATGCTTTAAAGGTAACTTTTTTCTCGTCGATCACACAGCGAAACTTTATCGGTTGGATACCTGCCAAAGCTTTAAATCCAGCAAAAATATACGCGGCCCTGCCCCATTGTCGTTTTTCAGCACGGCTGGTATTCTCAATCGCGTGCGTAGTAAATCCTACACCCATGTTCAAAAGTGAATAGTGCCCATCCACCTCAATTGCATCCAACTCAACAACCTCATGTTCTCCACAAATAATTTTCAGTGCATCCTTCAGTTTTACAGGGATATTGAGATCGCGTGCCAGTGCATTTCCAGTTCCAGCCGGCAGGATAGCCATGGGAATATCTCCCCCGATCAATTCAGCCGCCACATCTGAAACTGTGCCATCACCTCCCGCGGCAACAAACAAGTCAAATCCTTCTGTTTTCGCCCGGGCAACTATTTCAGCAACATTCTCATCCTGTTCCGTTTGGTGAATTTCAAATTCGCACTCTTGAGCCTTAAAATAGTCTTCAATCGCGGCGACAACATCCTCGGCAGGCTGCGTACCAGCAACCGGATTTTGAATAATGAACACTTTTTTCATACACTCTCCTTAATAGTTCAACCACTAAGCTTAGTATACTGTAAATAAATGATTGTCAAATAGTGTTAGGCTAAATTCCCACATGAAGAAATCGACACCGGATCACTGCCGAACAAAACTATATTAAATTGAAAAATAATTGGAATGAGTAGAATTTGCCCCAGCGGCAGCTATGCGATTAGGTAAACTATTAGAGGAGGTGCACCTAAGATAATCAGGCACTGCTGCATAGCTGCCGCTGACAACCAATAATGGTTTAGCGATAATGTATCAATAATGGTTTTTTAATCGAACCAAAGGTTCGTTCAATAGGATGGATGCAATCTCGCCCCCAGGTTCCTCATTTAACTATCGACCGCATCCATTCAAAATTACTATAGTAGCTCTCGGTAACAAACCTGGTGATAGATAGGTAACAAACTAGTAACAAATACAATTCCCCTTTGGATTGCATACATATCATAAAAAAAGCCACACAATTTAGCGAGTCATTGGTGGCTCAGAAAATATATTCATAGTTTCCGCAATGCGTTTTATATTCCAGCAAATTTTCAGCGATTTCAATTGTGATTAAAAATACATAGATTACTACATGAACATTCTTTGGGAAATTGTCGACCAACAAATACACTGCCCCGATAATTTCGTCCGACTTGATCAAGTGAAAGTCGCCTAGAACAATGATCAAATCCTGATTTACTTGAATAAGTTCTTCAATAATTTCTGATTCGATAGACCATAATTAAGTTTATCAAACAGCCTTGATCGATGAGTAATTTTCCCAGTTAGAGGGGAATGAGGTTTTTTGTAAGGACATAGTAGAAAGACTTCATTCAGATGCAGATGCTGGTAGTGATATAAATTATTACCATTCACAACATATAACTTTTCTGACAGAATCATTATCCTAAATGGAAATCCATTGTCCTCTACTGACAATAATTACACGGCTACACGAATAATCAGAAAAACAAACGCATCATCAAAATCAATGCAAACAGGGTGGCGTGCATCAAACACCCCACCCCGAAAAATTACATCTCGTCAACTCAAAAAAGCAGTCTTAGTGTGCTTGCCTGATCCGCTCAATCTCAGCACGATACTGTTTTGCCTGATCACGAATATCATCAAACCGTTCTGCTGCCACCCATTCCTTGGGGAATAAAGCGGAACCTACCCCCACCGCATACGCACCCACGGCAAACCATTGTTCAAGGTTTTCCAAACTTACGCCGCCGGTCGGCATCAGCGGAATATCCGGGAAAGGCCCATGCAGACTCTTCAAATATCCCGGACCGCCCAACGATCCAGGGAACAGCTTGACCACATCCGCCCCTAATTGATACGCCATCATCACCTCGGAGGGGGTCAGCGCGCCCATCATGCAGGGTAAGCCAGTTTGAACCATAGCCCGCGCCAGCTTTGTTTCCGTATGTGGGCTGACCAAAAACCGGGCACCTGCCGCAAGCGAATCGGCTGCCTGCTCGGGTTGAGTGATCGTCCCCACACCCAGCACAATTTGATCCCCATACTTTTCGCTTAGCGTTTTTACCGCCTGGAGAGCGTTGGGGGTAGTAAATGTAATTTCAATCCCCGTAACGCCGCCTGCAACAAGCGCCTCCGATATTTTCACAGCGGTATCTGCCGATGGCGCTCGTAAGACAGCAAGCAGCCCTACTTCCCGAATCTGGGATAAAGTTTTCGTCTTCATATAAATCGTATTCCTTACAAATTAAATTACGCGGAAAGCTGGCATTTCTTCTTTCAGCACCGCCAGGCAGTCTTTTAATGCACCCCATCCCATGTTATCTGTGGCGCCATCGGTGTGCGCACCCATGTGCGGGGTCAGAATCACCTTGGAATGGTTCAAGAATGGATGATTTTCATCTGGTGGCTGCTGGAGCAGTGCATCTAACGCCGCACCGGCCAATTTTCCGTTGTTTAAACCATGCAGCAAGGCCGTCTCATCAATCAGCTCGCCCCGGGCAGTGTTGATGAGATAAGCACCAGGTTTCATTTTTTCAATGAAGGCCGCGTTCACCATGCCCCTGGTTTCGGGGACTGTGGTGCAGTGCAGCGAGAGAAAATCCGCTTGGGTAATCACCTCGTCAATTGTGCCCATTGCAACCCCATGTGCAGCGGCAAATTCATCGTCTGGGAAAACATCATAGGCGATCATCGAACAGCCAAAACCGGCCAGGCGTTTTGCAACCTGTTTCCCGATATTGCCAAACCCGATCAAGCCCACGGTCTTGCCCTCCAGGGTAAGCCCGCTCATTCTCGGCCAGCCCCCCTGTCCGGCAGCAATCGCCGCGGGGACAAGATTGCGCGCCAGAGCCAGGATCAGCCCAACGGTCAATTCAGCAACTGAAGCGGAGTTGGCACCGGGCGTATTCGTCACCACCACACCACGAGATTTAGCAGCCTGGAGATCCACATTGTCCACGCCTACCCCATAGCGGGCAATCACTTTCAACTTTGCCGCCGCACCAATCACATCCTGGGTAATTTCGTCCAAACCGGCAATATATCCATCCACATCCGCAATCAATTCAATCAGCGCAGCAGCGCTTAGCGGTTTCCCTGTGGGATTGTAGACCACTTCACCCACCTGCGCTTCCAGGCTCTGTTTCAGCTCAGGATTATCACGCCCAAAAGAGGTAGGAGTAACCAGTACTTTGCATTTTTCAAGGTTCATAAGGTCATTCTCAACTCAAGCGTTTATTCATACAAGAGACAAGCAACCTGGCTGCCGTCCGGCTGAGTCTTCAAAACTGGTTCAGCCTGCGAGCATTCCGGCATTGCCTTGGGGCAGCGCGTATGGAACCGGCACCCAGAAGGCGGGTTGAGCGGGCTGGGTACATCGCCCTCTAAAATGATGCGGTCGCGTTTCATGCCGGGTTTTGCCACAGGGACAGCTGACAATAGTGCTTCGGTATAAGGGTGTTTGGGGGCAGAGAAGAGGTTTTCTCTGGAAGCCAGCTCAACCACTTTACCCAGATACATCACGGCCACCCGGTCAGAGATATGTTCCACCACCGACAAATTATGGGCAATGAACAGGTAAGTGAGATCAAACTCTCCTTGCAGTTCCTTCAACAAATTCAAGACCTGCGACTGGATGGAAACATCCAATGCGGAGACCGGCTCGTCACAAATGATGAACTTAGGTTTTAACGCCAACGCGCGGGCAATCCCAATTCTTTGGCGCTGTCCGCCCGAAAATTCATGCGGGAACCTGCGGGCATGCCCTTCTTCCATCCCCACTCGTTTGAGGATGTTAATCACCGCTTCCATCCGCTCTTCTGCGTTCCCCATTTTGTGAATTCGTAGTCCCTCCCCGATCGAATTGGCAATCGGGACACGCGGGTCTAACGAGGCATAGGGGTCTTGGAAGATGATCTGCATTTCTCGGCGCAGTATTTTCAACTCTTTCGGGCTGAGGTCGTAAACCTGTTTCCCTTCGAAATACACCTCGCCCGCGGTCGGTTTGAGCAGGTTGAGGATCGTTCGCCCGACGGTGGTTTTTCCGCACCCGGATTCTCCCACCAGGCCCAGCGTCTCCCCTTTATAAATTTCAAAGCTGACATCATCAACTGCTTGAACCCAATCAGTGACCTGTTTCAATACGCCCCCGCGCACGGGGAAATATTTTTTCAAGTTCTGCACTTGGATAAGTACATTCTTTTCGTTTTCTAAACTCATATCGTATTCATCCCAAAACAACTTCTCTTCCATTGAGACTTCATTCACTCACCTTTAGAGGCGCTTCATGACCAGGGTGACCCTGGTACAGCCAACAACGAACAGAATGTTTGCCAGTAGTTTCCAACAAATCCGGTTCGACTTCGGTACATATAGATAATTGATGTTCAAGACGAGCTTTACATCGCGGTGCAAAACGGCATCCTGCAGGTAAATCCACCAAACTGGGCACTGTTCCGGGAATGACGGCAAGCCTTTCACGCACATCCCCCAAAGTCGGAATCGATTCGAGCAGTCCCTGGGTATAGGGGTGCATCGGCTCTTCGAAAATGGATTGGACATCCGCTTCTTCCAAGATCACACCCGCATACATCACAGCAACGCGGTCGGCCATTTCAGCGATCACACCAAGGTCATGCGTAATTAATATTAACGCCGTCCCTTTTTTGTTCTTCAAATCCCGCATCAAGTCCAGAATTTGCGCCTGAATGGTCACATCCAACGCGGTTGTTGGCTCATCTGCAATCAATAATTTGGGGTCAAGAGCCAAAGCCATGGCGATCATCACTCTTTGCGCCTGTCCGCCCGACATTTCGTGGGGGTAGGCGTTGGCTTTCTCGGTAGCATCGGGAATACCCACCTGGCGGAACAATTCCAGGGTGCGTTTTCTTCTTTCTTCCTTACTTATATCATCGTGAATGCGAAACACCTCATCCACCTGTTTGCCCACCGTGAACACCGGGTTCAAACTGCTCTGGGGCTGCTGGAAGATCATCGAAATATTATTGCCGCGAATCCGCGCCATTTCGTTTTCAGAAAGCTCCGATAACTTCTGCCCTTCAAACCTTACTTCTCCACCCACAACTTTTCCAGGCTTCTTTACCAGGCGCATGATCGACTTGGATGTCACACTTTTCCCGCAACCCGACTCCCCCACCAGGCCAAGCACCTCGCCAGGATAAACCACCAAATCGACACCATCCACCGCTTTCACAACGCCATCAGTCGTGTAAAAATACGTCTTTAGTTCTGAAACCTCTAGCAATGGTTTTTTTGATTCATCGTTCACTCATTAATCCTTTTTAAAATACTGCAATACTTTCACTCATCTGGAGAAATATATTTCTCCAGATGAGCTACTGCTGCTATTGAAGCAAAGACTTGGTTACGGTAACAGCCAGGCCTGCATCACTTGCAAAGCCGTCTGCACCAATCTCGTCGGCAAACTTCTGGGTAACCGGTGCGCCACCAATAATCACTTTCACATCGTCCCGCAGTCCGGCAGTTTCCAAAGCCGCAATCGTAGCTTCCATGCCGGGCATGGTGGTGGTGAGCAAGGCAGACATGGCCAATACATCCACACCACCAGCTTTTACCGCTTCGACAAATTGGTCTGCATCAATATCAACACCAAGATCAACAATATCGAAGCCGGCGCCTTCCAACATCACGGCAACCAAATTCTTGCCAATATCATGCAGATCGCCCTTCACAGTACCGATCACTACTTTGCCCTTAGATTCAACTTCTGCTTCCATCAAGCGGGGTTTCAGCAGTTCCAAACCGGCTTTCATTGCCCTGGCGGCGATCAACATTTCGGGCACAAAGAAATCGCCACTTTCAAACAGCTGCCCAACCTTCTCCATCGCTGCGATCAGGCCCTCATCCAAGATTTTCTTCGGCTCTACGCCTGCTTCCAATAAAGTAGACACATTCTCGCTAACTACGTCGCTATCCCCTTCAAGAATACCGTCAAAGATTAATTGAATTCCTTTTTCCATCATATTGCTCCTTAGTACAATGTTATTATTTTTTACTACTCAATCAACAGCTTCAGCCAATGCTAAACCCAGCAAGAAGCCGCCATCCACACGCAAGGTTGCGCCAGTGACATAATCCGCATCGTCGCTGGCCAGGTACGCAACCGCTTTACCAATATCTTCAGGAATGCCTAAACGCTTCCAGGGAATCCGCTTTGCACCGCTGAGAATATCCTCCTCACTGTTATAACGTCGTTCTCCAGGAGTATCGATCCATCCCGGATTAATAATATTGACGTTGATCTTTTCTTTGGCCAGTTCTGCCGCCATCGTCGACCCTAAATGGTTGATCGCCGCTTTCGACATGTTATAGCCCGCATTCATTGCCGGGGCCAATTCGGCCAGGATCGAACTGATGATCACGATTTTGCCTCTGGTCTTACCCACCAGCTCTTGCGCCACCATGTGCTGGGCAGCCAATTGGCAGGTATGGAAAACCCCAAACTGGCTGACCTCAATTGTTTTGAGGACATTTTCCCACTGCGCTTCCACCACGCTTTCGCGAACGGAATAAGCCGCATTGGCAACCACAATATCAATCCTGCCAAATACTTCAATCGCTTCTGCAAACATGCGTTCAAGGGCAGCCCGGTCAGACACATCTGCCTGACAGATCAAGGCTTTCTGACCCAAGGCTTCCACTTGTTTTGCCGTCTCTTGTGCTTCTTCCAGGTTTGAGCGGTAGTTCACCACAATGTTTGCACCTTCTTCTGCCAAAGAGATCGCAATACCCTCCCCAATGCCCTGAGAAGCCCCCGTTATCAATGCTGTCTTACCTTCAAATCGTTTCATCGTTTCTTCTTTCTCTCTTCAAGGATCATTGATCTAAAAGTGCCAAATTGATTCCCGAAATCCATCCCAAACGTTTGTCGTTCAGCAGACCGTAGTTATAGTAATAAACACCTTCGCATCCCACAGACCGGCATGCCAGCGCTTGCGCCGTCAGCGTTCCCGCGTCCGGGATTGGCGCACAAGCATTCAACCCGGCAACCAGCGGCGCATGCGGCGCTACTTTGGCAGCCCATTTCAGGTCGGCAGCCACTTCGGCAGGGCTGATAAAGTACGAGGAAACAAACAAGCCATCACAATGTTTGCTGACCTCGCCCAAGGCTACTCTTTCGAGCCATGCACGCGATACCGGGCGGTGAAAGCTGGACGGGAACACATCTAATTGGGTCTTATACGGTGCGACTGCATCATGCAGGTCTTTGACTAACTCGGTCACAGACTGCGCACAAACCTGGAGATACTGCCATAAATCTGCCATCTCCATCATCAGCCCGGCCGGTTCCCCATGTCTGAAATCCAGCGCCAGCGCGCCGCGTTCCTCATTCAGCAGCCAATTCGCCTTTTCGCAAACATCCTGGCGCAGCGCTTCAACATCAACGCCGGCTGCCTGCCCCTTCTGCACACAGCTGGGGCAGAAGCAGATGGACAAGAGCATCTCTAAGTTTTCATCCCATTGGTTGAGGAACAACTCATGATGCACCCAATGCAGCAAGCCCAACACACCAATCGCTTCGGCGGCAATCCGGTCGGGTTCAAATTGGTCGCAAATGTCCGTCACCATCCCGGCAAAATAAGCTTTATTCTCGTCGCGAGAGGGGCACAATGCATACTGGTACACATCACCAAAACAGTTGGTCACACACAAATCCGGGTGCTGTGCGCCTAACGATGAATTGTGCAGCCCTACCAGCCACACCCCAAAATCCATCTGGTGTGCCTCACACGCGCGTTTGGTCTTATCCAACACTTTCGTCGAGGCAAGTGCCGGGTCAACCACCGGCAGCAGCCCCGAGTCTCCATACATTGCTGGGTTTGGGGAAAACGCAGCGATGGCGCCCGTGGTCTGATACGTCTTTTGAGACGCCGACCGCGGGTTTAGCAGGCGCGCATGGTGATAATTGGCATTCAACATGATGGCGTTGCAGTGATGTTCCCCGGCCATTTCTGCAACCACCTGTTCGGGATTATCGGCCATATCCCATGGATATGTAAAAAAGCCTGCTCTCGTCATCCTATTCGCTCCCATAGGTCTTTTGCCACATCCGGCATGCCCAATCTTTCCAGTGTTTCCTGGGTTGGCACAGCAGCATCCTGCGTCCATCCCATCGCATCCAGATACTCTTCCACCATCTGGTCAATATCAATGGTGACATTTTTGG
This sequence comes from Anaerolineales bacterium, assembly GCA_963675375.2. Classification (GTDB taxonomy): domain Bacteria; phylum Chloroflexota; class Anaerolineae; order Anaerolineales; family UBA11579; genus UBA11579. The sequence goes on from OY776212.2 coordinate 3,132,341, forward strand.
TCGGCCCCTCGGTGAGGGCCTGGCTGTACCCGCGGGCGGGGTACGGCTGGGTTACAGGATTGATCCCTTCCCGCACATTGAAAGCCTCGCGAATATTTGCAATCCGCTCACCGGCTACAAGCATATCGTTCACATCAAACGGTTCGCCGCGAACCACAGATAAATATTCCGGGATAAAAGTGACATTTGTGGAGGCAAACCCAAACAAGCACATCCCAGACGCATTCATCGTATGGGTCAGGTTGCTGGCTTCTTTCATCCAGGTGCCGCGCCCTTCCTGGTTTTCTCGATTCTCGCCGTAAGCAGGGCGGTCTGACTCAAATCCTGGCGGGACGGTATATTGAGATGCCTGCGTATGGCGCCCTGGGGTAGGATCCATTTTGTATACTACGGCCAACCCCGGCTCAAAACGCGGGTCATGCATGGGCAGTTCTTGCCCGCCCACATGCACGGCGTATTCTACCGCTTCGGGGCCGATGTGTTCGGCCGCCCGCTTTACACCCAAAGCAAGCACATCCCCAATATCTTCTCGCAAAGCCAGTTTATGCAGCATTGCGATCATGGCTTTATGGTCGCCCCAATTCAGTTCAATCCCGCCCGTATCTTCAACGTCAATCAAGCCGTTCTGGTAGCACTCAATTGCAAAGGCCATGCAGCTCCCCGCAGAAATTGTGTCTAACCCATAGCGGTTGCAAAGGTCGTTGGCTTTGATCAGAGAAGGATAGTTATTATTCCCGGTCAGGCAGCCAAATGCACTGCTGGTCTGGTATTCGGGTTGGTGCGCTTCAAATGGTTCGCCGTCATATTCAAGTTTGCTGGTACCCCAACATGCCAGCGGGCAGCGATAACACGCCCGCCGCTTATCGCGATACTTGACCAGCTCCGAAAATTCAAGCTGAGAGGGGTCTGGAAAAGTGGTCACACTTTCGCCCCAATTGTTCACCGGCGTATCACCCATGTACAACGTCCAGGTCAATATGCCGGGGGTACCCGTTTCTCGATAGAAGTTGGAAGCGCCAACCCCATCGGAGATTTCTTTCATATATTTTTTGCGGGTAACTTTTTCTTCATCTCTATCAGCGGTGGGGAACGGCATTGTTCCCGCCACCGCCACCATCTTCAACTTTTTCGCCCCCATCACCGCCCCCACGCCGGAGCGTGCGGCAGTGCGTCCTTTGGAATGTACGATCCCAGAGATCAGCGAAAGCTTTTCTCCAGAAGGCCCAATGCAGGCGGCCTCAAAATTTTTGCCCAATTCCGCTTTGACCCAATCATCAATCTCGTAGGTATCCTTTCCCCACAAATCGGCTGCGTCGCGCAGTTCGGCTTCCCCCTCATTGATGTGTAAATACACCGGGGTCTCGGCTGCGCCGGTAAAGAACACACCGTCATACCCCGCTTTTTTCATCGCCACCCCAAAGAAACCACTCCCGTTGGCATCCCCCCATCCACCGGTAAGCGGCGATTTGGTGACAACCGTCCAGCGGGTACCCGACGGCGCCGAAGAACCGGTCAATGGACCGGTCAGGAAACCCAAAATATTGTCGGGGCCAAGCGGGTCAACGCCGGGTTCAAGCCGGTCGTAGAGTACTTTTGCGCCTACGCCGTACCCGCCAATAAAGTCGCGGTATAAATCTTCCGGCGGCGTTTCGGTGTGTATCTCGCCGCTGCTCAGGTCGACCCAAAGAAACTTGCCAGTATAACCGCCTAGCATGGTATCCTCCTGTGATTGGTTGAGTGATGTACCCCTCGATCAAAGTTGATTTCATGTTGGTCGATCATTTTGTAAACGAGCTCTTTCACTTGTTGGGTTGCATTGGATAACGCGGAAAACGCCTTCAAACGGCCAAGTTGTTCCTGCTTTCGGTCTTCGCTCAATAAATATATGGACACCTGTGCAGAAATATCTTCCCGATCGTACACACCAATCGCAGTTCCCTGTCTATTGATAAATAACGTATCTTCTTTGTTCAACCCCGGCTGCAGCGAGAGGACAACCTGCTGCAAATAACAGGCTTCCACCAATCGAGTACTGGTCATCCCGGTTACCAAATCGGCAGACAAAGCCAGGTGCCGGCTGTCGATCGTATTATCTACAACCACTCGCACATGCTTGCCTTTCACCTGCGCAAACTTTTCTAAGGCTTCCCGCATGTGCGGCGCAATGACCAAATGGATGATTCGTCCTGTTTGCGCAGCAATCTCTTCCAGGGCGTGCAGCAGCCCTTCCAATGCAGTGAATTCATCATAGCCGGGGTAGTTTGCGCTGCGCTCGTCGCTGCCGAACAGCGCAGAGAACGGTTGCGAATAGAAAACGACCATCAAATCCTCGTTTGCAATCCCCAACTGCTTCCTGGTCTCCGACCTGTTTGAAAACCCGTCTCGCACGGCAGCCAGATCATCAAATGCGGGCTGCCCCGTGATTTGTAAACGATCGGTTGGGAACCCGTCCGCAGCCATTGCATCAAATGCCACCTGATCCATGACCGCAATCCGGTCGGGCAGATAGCACAAATTGTCGCTTTTATCGCTAAAACGATAGCGATAGTTTGTCCAGAAATCCAACACGGACAAAGAGGGGATACCCAATTCTTTAGCTGCCGCAATGCACACTTTCTCATACTCCAGGGCATTGATCGAAGTGCCTGTAACCACCAATTCGGGGTTGAGCGTCTGTAATTTAGCCAAGATATGTTCGTAGGTCAGTCCTTCGGCAAGTTCGCCAAAAGGCAAACCTTTTGCTTTCCAAACCGCGCTGGTTTCAGCATAAGCCAACGCCTGCACCAACACCAGGCCGTCCGAGACCAGTGCTTCCATCACAGGAGTCACCGCCATCGCACCACCTGGGTCGCCGCACACAAACAATACCGCTGGTTTTTTTCCTTCGAACACGTCCAATCCTTATCCGTTTCTAATACTTGCCGTACTTCTGGATAGCCTTCGCCATCGCCACCACGTTATCGGGGTTGGCATAGGAAGGCACACTATTTGAAGATGACACCATGTAGCCGCCACCCGGTGCCGCCACTTCGATGCAGTGGCGCACGATCTCGTCAATCTCATCCGGGGTACCAACGCTCAAGGAGTCGACCGAAACATTGCCAATCAAAGCCACCTTTTTGCCATACTTCTCTTTGACTTCGGCAATATCCATCGGGCCGGGTTCCAGCGGGTGAATGGCATCCATGCCCAACGTCAGCAAATCATCCAGCAAAGACATAATGTTGCCGTCGCTGTGATATACCCAAGGAATAGTAATTGCCTCAGATGAAGCCTGCAACGCAGGCAAGATAAATTCCCTAAACACTTTGATCGAGAAAAATGGGCCGGATTTGTAAGCAATATCATCAAAGCACCACAAGAAATCAAATCCCATCTCGATCAGATGCTGAGACACCACCGCCTGCCAATCCACATAACGTTTGAGTACTTCGTGGATCAAACCCGGGTCATCGGCCAGCGCGTACGAAAAACCGTCCAAGCCCATGCTCATCAGGGTCGGCGCCGGGCCTAGTTTGATGGCAACAGCCGTCGCTTTGTCCCCTTTATCATCCAGCACTTTTTGCGCATTCTCATAGAGTGCCGGGTCATACGGATCGGGGAAAACCATCTTGTCCAGATCGGCGCGCTTCTTTATCCACCCGGTGGTGACATACTGCTGTCCGTCTTCTCCCACACCCTGGTCGGCAAAATACGGAGGGTATAAGATCGGTACAACCACATCCCGGTCCAGCATCTCGGAAATTTCTCGTTCACTCAATTCCCTGGAAGTGTTAGCGATTGCTTGTGCCACTTTTTGAGCCACATTCCCCTCGCAAAAAGGCACACGGTCTGGCTGCTCCCCTGCCAAAGCGCACATCACTCGTTCACGTGAATTCATCACTTCTTCATCCTCTTCTATAAATTGATCGGGTAGACACCATATTCTCTGGTGGCTTCGATCATCGCCTTGTAATTTTCTAACTTAACGTAATTTGCGACCGTATTGCTCGAACCTACTGCGTACCCGCCGCCGGGTGCCAAAGCTTTGATCTTATCCCGCACCTCGGCTTTAACTTGCTCCGTGGTGCCCAGGGACAAAATATCGCCCACTTCGATGTTCCCCAGCAAACACAGCTTGTCGCCGTATACTTTTTTCAGTTCGCGGCTGTCCATCGCCAGCGGTTCAATCGGGTGAATGGCTTTCAGTCCTGCATCGATCAAGTCGGGCAGCACTTTCCATAAATTCCCATCCGAGTGCATCACAAAGGGCATATCCTTCTCTTTGCAAATATCGCCCATTTGTTGAATGTAAGGGAATAAATATTTCCGTAAAATTTTAGGGCTGACCATGGTGCCGGAGGCATAAGCCAGGTCATCGCCATACCACATGGCACCCACCTCATCCATCTCAACAATGCGCCGAAACACAGCCATCTGGGTCTCACCCACCCGGCGGAAGAGTTCTTCCACCAGATCCAATTGGTCTACCAGGGAAAAGGAAAAGGTATCAAATCCCATAATCCGCCAGACACGCGTGAAAATCCCGCCCACCCCGGAGATGATTTTCATCCCAGGATACAGACCGGCCTGACATTCTTCCAGGTTGCTGAAATCAATCGTCTCTGGGTCTGGCCAGGGGTATTTTTCATACTCCTCCCAATTAGAGATCAGGCTTTTTTCATCCGCCACCCAATTGGTCACCTGCATGTCCCCGGCATAAATGTGGTCTTCGTCTGCCTCGCCGTCCCCAACCATGCGGTATTCGTAGTTTGCCCGCTGGTAAATGTAATCGTACCCGGCCTGGTACCAGAAATCGACATCATCCTGCACGCTTTTGATCGGCCGGCCGAGAAAGGCCTGTTTGATCTGCCAATCAACATGCAGTTCCACATTCGGCACCCGATCCGGTTCGCCATCCAGGCGCAGCACCTTCAGCAGGCGGTTGAAATCGGGGTTCAATGGGACAAAATTATTGTCATTCGTTGTCATAACTTTTAAATTCCTCTTGTACTTGATCCATCAACATCGGCTCGCCCAACAGGTCGATCCCTGCTCCGGCCATCACCATGGCACCCTTGAGCATCGCCTGGAGTGCGCTCTCCTCACCTGCCCCGGCAGCAACCTCTTTGGAATGCCATGCAATCCCTTCCGGGTGGGTATCAATAAAGAACATCACCGCCGGAATCTCCTGGCTGACATTGCCAAAGTCGGAGGAGGCATCCATCATGTAGGGATCCGCGGTGATCGGCTCGCCAAGCTGCCGGTAGTTCTCTTCAATCAGCTCACTCATCGTAGATAGGATGCGCGTGTTATACACCGTGGTGATCTTTCGGATTTCCACCTCGGTGCCAGATGCCAGCGCACCGGCTTTGGCACAGGCCTGCACGCGTTCATACGCTTCCTCTAAAGTCTTGGGATTGCGGGAACGCACCATGAATTGCGCTTGGGCAAATTCGGGAATAATATTGGGTGCTTGCCCGCCATTGGAAATAATCCCATGAATACGCACATCCGGCTGCATCTGTTGGCGCAGCGCGTTGATATTGTTAAAGGTCGCCAATAGGCCATCCAACGCATTTAAACCGTTCCACGGGTCGGCGGCCGCATGGGCTGGCTTCCCCTGGAAGTTAAGTTCAAATGCGATGAAACCCATATCGCGTCCCATCACTTGTTTGTAGTAATTGGGGTGAAGCATAATGGCCGCCGAAACGCCTTCAAAAGCACCGGCGCGCAGCAGTTTCACTTTTCCTTCTTCTTCACCCATATACTCCTCGGCGGGCGTACCGATCACGCATACACTGCCCCCCAATTTTTCAATCACCCCGGCGACACCAATCGCCGCGGCGGTGGCAGCAGATGCGATCAAATTATGCCCACAACCGTGCCCAACGCCGGGCAAAGCGTCATATTCTGCCAGAAAAGCAATCGTCGGCCCATCGCCAGACGATTTCTTGGCTAAAAATGAGGTCGGAAGCGCTCCGTAAGGCTGCGTGATCTCAAAACCAGCAGCGCCTAACATCTCTGTGATCCACTGGCTCGCCTTTTCTTCCTGGTAACCCAGTTCGGGGTGCTCAAGAATACGAAGCGCCAGCTCGCGGATGCTCGCTTCCTTTTCCCGAATGACCGCCCAGGCAGTTTCCTTTAAAAGAGCCAAATCCGTCACATCATCCTCCAACTCAGGCATTCGCTTCCCATTCATCGGCCGCAGCAAACATGGCAACCACATTCTCCGGCGGCACTTCAGCCTGAACATCGTGCACGGTGGCGAGCACATACCCGCCTCCGGCAGACAGATCGTTCAAGCGGCGGGTCACTTCATCCCGTACTTCTTGGGTGGTGCCGCGCGGCATCACATATTGGGTATCTATCCCACCCCAAAACGTGATCTGATCGCCCCAGCGCTTTTTCAGTTCGGCCGTCTCGCCCATCCCCTTCGCCGAAACCTGCACCGGGTTCAATGCATCCACACCCATCTCGATCAAGTCATCCATGATCGTTTCCAATGCGCCGCAGCTGTGATACAGCACTTTCATGCCGCTGCTTTTCATCGCATCAAACACGCTCTTTTGCCGAGGTTTGAGCAATTTTCTATACATACGCCCGGAAACCATCGGCCCGTTCTGGAAAGCAATATCATCGGCATAAATAACTACATCGGCAATGCCTTTGACCGCTTCCATCATCGCCACAGATTCGGCCAGCCAAATGTCTAAAATGTAATCCATATAGGCACATGCAAAGTTAGAATCGGCCGCCAGGTCCATCAGCCAGCGGTCAAAACCACGCATAAATTGGGTCTGGTGCAAAAAGCCCACATTCAGGTTCAACATCAGGGCTTTGTCGGTATGTTCGCGCAGGTAAAGCGCTTGCTGCTTCAATTCTTCATAATCCAAGCGCGGTTCCGGCCAATCATAGTTCGCCAGTTCTTCTACCGTGGTAAGGTCTGCAATGGGCGAATAGCTGACAAAGTAGTGTCCGCCATCTGTCGGCAAGCGGCGCTCAACTTTCCAGCCATCCACATATCCCCGATTTTCATCCAAGACCGGGGGAACACCCGATTCTGCGGTGATGATCGGGAGAAGGTCAATCCCAAAATGTTCCACCACCGGCTGCTCCACTTTGCAAAGGAATGCGCGGGAACTCATATATTCAAATCCGGGTTCCAGGCCCAAATGTGCCTTTAAAGCCTGGTAAGCGGTGGGGTGGATACCGGTTGCGGTGGTGCTGCCCAAATCTCTTGGCGGGCGGTCTGGCTGTTGGTGATTCAGCGCGGCAAGTACACGTTCTCTTGAATTCATCCCAACAGCTCCTCTTCAATGTCAAAGAAACCAATTTCAGTCAAATCAGCTTTCAGGTTCGTTTTTTGTTCATCGGTCAACGGCAAGAAAGGCTGGCGCGGTGCACCGCAGTCGATCCCGTGGAACTGCATCACGGCTTTTACAGCCGGGATGATCCCGTATTTCGCCATCGTGGAGATCACGCGGTTAGCGGTGTGCTGCAACTTTTGAGCTGTAGCCAAATCGCTTGCCTGCCAGGCATTGAACAAGGCAACATATAAATATGGCATGGCGGAATACGTTGCCCCAATGCCGCCATGTGCGCCCATCGTCAAGAAAGGCAAAAGCATTTCGTCTGGGCCTGAGAAAATATTCAGTTTTTCCTCGCAGGCTTCAATAATGCCGCGGAAATTAAGCATGTCGTGGTGGGTATACTTCATCCCATCGATCACACCATTGTGGAACAAGCCGCTGGCTAATGCCACATCAAGGCTGTGATTGGTGAGCGCCGGGATATTGTAGAAATATACGGGCAAATCAGAAGCCTGCTTGAGTTTAAAATAATAGTTTTCAATCTCTCTTTTGTTGTAGGCGTAAAACATGGGCGGGACAGAGGCAACCGCGTCGGCGCCTACTTCCCTTGCATGGCGTGCAAGCGTTTCTGCTGTGGCTGTGGCCGGAGCGCCAACATGCACAATCACGGGTACGCTGCCTGCCACTTTTTCAATGGCCGCTTCCACAATGGCCTGCCGCTCTTCCACAGACAGCAGCAAACCTTCCCCCGTGCTGCCGGTTATATACACACCAGTAATGTGGTAACCAAGCAGCCAATCTAACATCTCCTTCACACTGGTGAGGCTGACCTCACCATCAGAAGTGAAGGGCGTTATAAATGCTGGAATTATTCCTGAGTACAATGATCTGTCCTTTCTCGTGCTGGTATTATTGAGCACATCCCCTGGCTTCGATCGGCCAAACATCGACCAAAACCCCATTTTGATGCACAAAGAATGCATCGTGTAAATTAACCGTCGTGCAAACATGAGACGGCATAAACTGCACCATTTCTCCGGGCTTTACCGAAACACTGTCCGGGTCTGCTAAATCCAGCACCGCGTGTTCCTCCGAGAGGTAACTCATGGTAGCCGATTCAATCCCTAACAATGTCGGCCAGCCAAATTCGCTGGTAATCGACTTCAAGCCGGCATCCGTCACCAACCGGCCGGGCACCGTGCGGCTGACCACCGTTGAGAGGATGGTCATTGCCGGTTTAAACTCTGGGCGCACCGGGTTATAGGTCTGGTCCATAAACACATAAGAACCTACCTGCATCTCGGTCAGCGGGGTTTTGGTGCCCGAAACATCGAAGGTGCCCGTTCCACCGCCGCTCACAATTTCAACCGGGAGGCCGTTCTTCTCCAACAAGGTGATCGTCTCTTGAAGCGGGGCAAAACTTTCAATCACTTTCTGTTCTCGCTCGGCGGGGTCCTTGGTGAGTACCAAATGCCCTTCGTAAGCCTGCAATCCCATAAACTTGAGATTCTTCGCCGCGTTTACCTGTTGGGCCAATTGCAGCGCAGCCGCTCCAGGGGTCACCCCGCAGCGTTTCATTCCAATATCGACCTCAACCAACACACGCAGCTGCAACCCTTTTTGAGCACATGCCTGGTCTAATGCTTCCACATTCACCGGGTCATCCACTGCAACCATCAAATTGCACTTTGCAGCCAGTTCGGTCATGCGGGCAATCTTTACCGGCCCGGTAATCTGGTTGGCAATCAAGATATCTTCAACCCCGGCATTGGCGAACACCTCTGCCTCACTCAACTTGGCGCAAGTGATCCCTACCGCCCCAGCTTCTAACTGGTATTGGGCCACCCGCGGGCTTTTGTGTGTTTTGCAGTGCGGCCGGAGCGCGGTGGGTTTATCCGCAAAGAAATCGGCCATCAGGTTGATGTTGTACAAAAACTTATCCAGATCAATTAGTAAGGATGGCGTGTCCAATTCTTCAATCGGCATGCCAGGAACATACTTCGACAAATCACGCATTTTCTAACCTCCTTGTTTGCGGCAGCAGCGGGGTTAATGCATGTCCGTAATGGCTCCCCTGGTAAATGCCGTCCGAAACTGCCGCTTCGCCATTCACCAATACCCAGGAAACCCCGGTGGCTAATTGACTGCCGTCTTTATAATCTGCATTGTCCTGAATTTCATCCAGGTCGAACACAACCACATCCGCCGCCATACCTACTTTGAGCAATCCGCGATCCTGGATATTCAACCGGCCGGCCGGCATCCCGGTCATCTTGTGGACTGTCTCCTCTAATCTAAGAATCGCGCTTTTGCGCACATATTCCGCAAACACGCGCGGGTAAGTGCCATACGCGCGCGGGTGTGGGTGCCCACCAATCAAAATTCCATCACTGCCTACCATGCTGGTGTGGTGCTGGAACATCTTTGCGTTATCTTCTTCGCTCCCGCCGGCGGCAACAATGCTGGCCTGGAGTTTGGTTTCTCGCAGCAAGTGGAGAATGAACATGGTGACATCCATATCCAGCGCTTCGGCGGCTTCGGTCACCGCGCGGCCTTCCCATTCTCCCAGGCTGGTCACTGGTGCATTGGCCAAAATGTAGTTCGACCATTTAACGCCCCAATCGTTCATCTCTTGGGACATTTTCGCCAGGGCATCTTCATCGGCCAAGCGCTCAAGGATCGCATCCGGGCCGCCATACTGCGACCAGGCGGGCATCAGCGCAAACAACGGCGCACACCCTACGGTATAAGGGTACATATCCGCAGATACATCCACGCCATCCGCCCGGCCTTTTTCAATCAAAGCCAGTACCTGTTCGGCCAATCCCCAGGTAGAAACATCGGCCATCCGTAAATGGGAAAGCAGAATGCCTGCCCCACTTTCTTTCCCAATCAAGATCGCTTCTTCAATCGCTTCTAACAGATTCCCGGCATAGGAGCGCAAATGGATCGAAAGAATACCACCATAGTCCCCTACCGGTTCACACAATGCAATCATTTCTTCCATGGTGGCGTGCGTACAAGGGATGTAGGTCAGCCCGGTTGAAATGCCAGCCGCGCCTTCCGACAAAGACTGGTACATCAACTTTTGCATCTCTTTTAATTCGCTGGCGGTTGCCGCCCGCGGCTCCCAGCCCATCACCTCTACGCGCACGGCACCATGCGGCACCAAATGCACCACATTGGAAGCCTTGCCTTCATATAGTTGGATCAGTTCCTCGGTAGAAGACCAATCCCAACTGACGTAGTCTGAAAATTCGCCATTCAACCCCGACAAATACCGGCGCCATTCGTCCAGGTGTTTGGGGCTGCAAGGCGCATAAGAAAGGCCGTCCTGGGCTACCACCTCTGTGGTGATCCCCTGCAGCAAGCGCCCGTTCATCTTTTGGTCGGCCAGCAGAGCAATATCCGCATGGCTGTGTGTATCGATGAAGCCAGGACATACAACCTTGCCGGCAGCGTCTATCGTCACACTCTCCGCGGTGCCTTTCAAGTTTTTACCAATATCAATGATCTTGCCATTGGAAACCAACACATCCGCATACTGCCAGGGTGCGCCTGTGCCATCTACCAGCTTTCCACCAACGATCAAATAGTCTGTCATGTGATTACTCAGCAGTTCCAGAAGGTACCGGCAATATGCCGGATGCCATCTTCACCATGAATATAGTAAACCGTTAACAACGAAGAATCTTCCAACTGCACCGTACACGGATACCCCAAATCGCGGGAACCACCATCATCGCGCAGTACAAACTCGTTGGCAATATCCCAGGTTTTTCCGCCATCCTCACTCAGGCAGGAGCGAATCCCATACGGTTCTCGCCGGTAGCCATACGAACACAGCATGCGCCCGTCTTTCAACGTGATCACACTGGCCGGGTGTCCCCACATAGGGGTTTCTTCGAGATCGGTCCAACTGTTACCGCCATCTTTGGAAAACGCGCGGTAGAGATATTGATATTTGCCCGGTTCGCCAGAGCGGATCATGGCGATCAGGTTTCCATCCGGGGTCATGCCGATGCCCGGTTCCTCAAAACTGATCCGTTTCTCTGGGTCTACCGCAATCGGTGCGGGATCGCCCCAGGTTTTGCCGCCATCTGTGGAGCGAACGGAGTATGCCCGGCAAACATTGTCGCCGTAGTCTGCGCCGTAAATGCCCATCAACAAATCACCATTGGGCAGTTCCAACACTGCGTCGGAGGTTCCGCCGCGCAGCAGCGGGCTGGGGTCTACATAGACCAAATCTTTGCTCCAGCTCTTACCCATATCGGCCGATGAGATCACAAACGGACCCACCACATCTGCCCAGGAGCCATCTAACTGTTGGCGTGCCGGGTACTTCAAGCGGTCTTTCTCTTCCTCTGGGACAACAAACCATTGGAAGAAATTGATCATCAATTCACCGTTTGACAACTGGGTGATTGAAGGGTCTTGCTCGCCGCATTCAGGGTCGAAGGCGGAGAAAATTTCGGTTTCCCAGGTTTCTCCATTGTCTGTCGATTTAGCCAGCCCAATTCGGGCCCCTTTATCCACATGATCATACTTCCCCTGGCGCACGGCTTCCAGGCTGAACCCACCTGCCCGGCGGAAGGATACCCACAAGGTGTTATCCGTAGAACGGTAAATTCCGGGAAAACAGCTGTACGCGTTTTCGTCTTTGTAAATCGTGATATGTTTCATTGATGCTCCCATCAGAAATCTATAAATCTAAAGTACAGTACGGGGGTCAAAGGCGTCTCGCAGCCCATCGCCCACAAAATTGACACACAACACCGTCAGTGAAACCATAACTCCAGGCGGCACCCACAACCACGGCATATCGGCCAGCACAGACAACTTTTGTGCATCTGTCAGCATCTGACCCCAGCTTGGCTCTGGCGGCGGCACCCCCAACCCCAAGAAGCTCAAGCTGGCTTCGGTGAGGATAGCACTGGCAATCCCGAATGTGGCGGCAACGATGATCGGGCCAAGCACATTGGGAAGTAAGTGATTGAAGATGATGAACCCGTCGGACGCGCCCAAAGCACGAGAAGCAATCACATATTCTTCTTCTCGCAAGCTCAAAATTTGCCCGCGCACCAGACGGCAAATACTCGGCCAGCTCAACAAGCCGATCACGGCCATAATGTTGTACAGGCTGGAACCTACCAGGGCAACCACGGTGATGATAATAATCAGCGTGGGGAAGGTCATCACAATATCGGTCAAGCGCATGATGACCGAATCAACCCATCCACCGTAGTATCCGGCAATCGCACCAAGTACGGTGCCGATCACCGTATAGATGGAAACCGCCACCAACCCAACCGACAACGAAACGCGGGAAGCGTACACCAGCCTGGCCCAAACATCTCGGCCAAGCGGGTCGGTGCCCAAAATATGCTCCGCACTGGGGGGAGATTTGAGCACTGAATAGTCCTGATAATAGGGGTCTTGGCCTGCAAAAGTAGGGGCAAAGACCGCAAGCAGGATCAACACAAACAAAAAGATGAGGCCAAAGACAGCCGGGCGGTAGCGTACAAAACGGTCTACCCTGCGCCGCCATAAATTGCTGGGCGGTTTAACCGTTGCAGCAATCTCTAGGCCTTCTGGAGTGGGTGTCTCTAAAGAATTTATTGACATACAAGCACCTAACTTAACTTAATCCGTGGGTCTACAACCGCATAAGCGATATCCGTGAGCAAATTGGCGACCAGCACCAGGGTTGCAGAAATCATATTCAACCCCATCAGCAATGTGTAGTCTTGGTTGAGCACCGCCCATATATTCAGCGTGCCCAGGCCTTGCCAGTGGAAAATCTGCTCCACAATAATCGACCCCGCGAACAAGACCGGCAAACGCAAACCGATGACAGTGATCAACGGGATCAGGGCATTGGGGAACGCATGGGACATGATCGCACGCCAATTTAGCAAACCCTTTGCCCGTGCCAGGACCACAAAATCCTGGTTGAGAATATCCAGCATAGAGGAACGCGCATACCTCATCAGAGGAGCTGCGCTGCCAATCCCCAAGATTGCCACCGGCATAATCATATATTTGGCCGAATCCCAGAATGTCTGTTCCTCTCCTAAAGTTCGCATGCCAGATGTAGGCAGCCAATCTAACTTTAGCGCGAACAGATAGATCATTGCCAAAGCCAGGAAGAACCCCGGCAAACTGACCGCCACAAAGGAAAAGAAAGAAGAGATATAGTCAACCAGCGAATACTGTTTGACTGCCGATATCACCCCGACCGATATGCCCACCACAGTACTGACCAAGAGAGATAAGAAGGTCAGCTTCAGCGTAGGCCACAGCCGCTCTCCAATCATCTCGCTGACCGGCTTTTGATTGATCACGGAATAGCCCAGGTCGCCTTGCAGCACCCGCCCCAACCATTTTATATACTGCACGGGGAGCGGCTGGTCTAATCCTAATTTCTGTCGCTCAATTTCAACCATCTCGGCATCAATATCGCCCAGGGTAGGGTCGATCATCCCCTGCACGGGGTCCCCCGGCGCCAGATAGATGAGCGAAAAAATAATGATCGTGATTCCAAATAACACAGGGATTGAAATCAAGATTCTTCGAATAATATATTTACCCATGAACAACCCCAAACATTGTTCTTATTTGTTCGTGCTTCATACGGCTCAACCTCATTACTTCGATGCTTTTATTGATTATCTTTCAGGCTTCAGAATCACCTGGTAATAATTTCGCAATTTCATTTTGGATGAATTGTGATCCGAGAAATGCAGTTTGAAGCGGATCTCTCGGGTGAATTTCAAATACTGCCGTCCCACTAAATTCGATTTCCTGAAGTGCGGAAATCAGTTTCTGCCAATCGCTGGCAGCAATTCCCCCTGTTCCTGGGATGTAATGATCGTAAATAATTCCATAATTCCCAACCAGAGTTTTCTCTGGCTCGGACAAAACTTCTTGGATATGCAGATGGACGATTTTGTGCTTTAGCGCAGCAAGGAATTCTTGCATTGAATACTGGGTCAGATACACATGCCCGGTATCGAGGCAGAATTTCAAACCTTCGACCTTATTGATTGCCTCTGTTAAGAAAGGGAGTTGTCCGTTTTCTAACGCAAGCGTAACCCCACATTCAGCCGCGTATGCCACCACCCGGTTAGCCAAAGACTCATCCAGTACTTTCGAGTCCGGCAAATAGATATTATCGGCATGGATCACAATCACATCTGCGCCAACCTGTGCTGCCGTATCTATCTGTTTCTGATGATCGTCAAAACTTCTGGCATAGATATCTGAATGTAAACTGACCGGCATGCCCTGCAGGGCAGCTTTTAGCCGTTTACTTCCAGCCGGGTTATAAAGTTTTTCTCCATCCAAACCGCCATAACCGCTCCACAATTCAATCCCATATCCTTGCTCTCGCAATTGGGCGCAAATTCCTTCAAGGTCTGGCGCATTGGTGTAATGCGTGTAATTCCAAAGGCTTACTGCGTATTTGATCTTCATCATTGCTACCTGGTTTCCAAAGATTAGCGGGGAAGGCATTAGCCTCCCCCGCTCATTCGGAAATTACAGATTACTCAGTAATTGTCCATTCTTCAATGTTCCAGGTAAGGTACCCGGGGTCTACACTCGGGTCTACACCAGAGAGATTGTTGCTTGCGCCAAAGAACGCATTGGAGGACATGAAGAACAGGCTGGGGAGTTCAGTGTTCAAAATCTGGCTGGCTTCCCAGTAAATTGCCTGGCGATCTTCAATTACACTGGTTTCTACGCCGGCAGCCATCAGTTCGTCAAAGGCAGGATTGCAGTAACCCATTACTAACTCGGCCCACCCTGCTGCGCAGGTGTAGTACTGAGAGCTTACGCTGGGGTCTGCACCAAAGCGGCCGCCGCCATTCAGGATCAGGTCACCTTCGCCTGCGATTGCTGCGCCGATGAAAGCGGAGCTGGTCACAAGTTTGATGTCCACGCGGATGCCGACCTCGCCCAACTGCTGCTGGAGCAATTCGCCCAAGCGGCGGGCCTGTTCGCTGCTGGAGGACAAGAATACCAACACGATCGCTTCGTCATCGTACATTGCGGTGCCGTTCTCAGAGAAGGTAACACCCGCCTCTTCCATCATGCTCTTTGCGGTATCCAGGTCACGGTCGTAGGTGTTCAGATCGGGGTTGACGGCCCATTCTGGCCCAAAGATCGGGCTGTAGATCGGTTTTGCTTCGCCGTCTGCCAACACGTTGATGATCGCGTTGGAGTCAATTGCGTAGGCTAATGCCTGGCGGAAACTGACTTCCTGCATATAGGGTTTGATCACGCGTTCAATCGGTTCGCCACTGATCGCGTTACCACCCTTGCCACCTTGATCGGACGGGAGGTTCATTTTGTCGATGTCTTCCTGTGAGCGGGCGTCAACGTGGGCTACCAGGTAACCAATGCCATCAACAGACAACACAGACAGATTGTCCAGCTGGCTGAAGCGGGCAACTTCTTCTGCTGCGATGGAAGCGATATCGATCTCGCCGGCTTCAAGCTGAGCAAGCAAAGTTGCATTTGATTCGAACATTTCTACGAAGATCTCATCAATCTGAACTTGCTTTCCCCAGTAATCAGCCTTTTTCTCGAATTGGATATACTGGTCTTCAACAAATTCGATGAAATCGTAAGGGCCAGAGGTAACGGTGGGGGCGTCCACATAGTCGCTGAGTTCAAGCTCTTCGACGGACAGTGAACCAAGGATGTGCTCGGGGAGAATTCCCAGGTATGTATTGAACAAGAAAGCAGCATTCGGGGCGGTGAGTTCAAACACTACGGTGTGATCGTCCACAACCTGAATACCTTCGATCTCTTCAGCTTCGCCTGCGCGGAATTCTGCAACACCCTTCACGGTGGCGTAGTTTGTGCTCCAAACTGATTGACCAAGGTCGGGGGTGACGGCCAGTTTGTAGGTGAAGTACACATCATCGGCGGTCAGGGGTTCGCCGTCAGACCATACTGCATCTTCGGGCAAATAGAAAGTATAGACAGTGGCATCTTCACTTACATCGATATCTGTTGCCAGGTCCGGGATCGGCTGTACGTTGTTGTCGAACCAGGTCAGGGCGGGGAGAATCAATGGGAAGGTTAAGAACTGCGGATTGCTGGTAAGCCAAAGGGGATTGTAGTGTTTACCAGTCATGCCGTTGGTGCCAATGAACACAGTGCTTCCTGCTTCCATTTCGGTCTCATCACCAGCATCAACTGTTTCCCCAGAATCCTCAGCTGCGGGTTCCTCAGTATTCTCGGTCATATTTCCGCTGTTGTTTTCTTCTGCAGTGTTATTTCCTGCTGTATCGTTGTCGCCTGCTGTATTATTTGCAGGAGAACAACCAACAATAGCAAATACCACTAAAGCGATCAGGAGAAAGAGGGAAATTGCTTTTTTTGATTTACTTGACATTTGTTCCTCCGTAGGATTGTTATTTTTCATGGCAGTTCATTCCGCCACTCTCAAGAAACATGCTGTATTGCATAAATGAAAAGAATGTGGTTATCATCGCCACTCCTCCTCATTTTATTGGCAGCATCTGATCTTCAGCTTATTCGATAACTTTCTTCTCCAACCTAACACTGAACATCAGGTGATGCTTTACTCTCTTGTCGGGTACACCTCCTTTTCTAGATTTTTCTACTCCTTAATTGCGGTTATTGAAGTTGCCTTGATATATCGTTGGCAGTTCGAATGAGTTCTGCAACCAAAGAAACTTTGAAGTTCTCGGTATATTGCGCGCTGGGGCCTGAAACACTTAAAGCCGCTACCACCGTGCCCACTCGGTTGCGAAGCGGTACCCCCATACAATACAGTCCAATAGCACCTTCCTCTTCATCCAGTGCAAAGCCTTGTTGACGGACGGTATCGATTTGTTCGAGATATTTATCTGGTTTCGTGATCGTATAAGGAGACAATGCAGGCATCCCTCTCGTTTCCAGGATTTTTCTGATCTCCCCATCCGGTTTATCAACAACCAAAGACTTTCCCAATGCCGAACAATGAATATAGTGGCGGTAACCAATAATGGAAGTATAGCGGAACGGCCCATCTGGACTGGTCGACTCGATATAAACAACCTGACCATCGTCTAAGATGGCCAGATTACATCCAATATCAAATTTTTGCGTGATTTGCTGCATATAAGGGGCAACAATACGTTCGATCGAGAAATTTGAAAGAAAAACATTGCCCAGCTCAAACAGCCTGATTCCCACACGATACTTCTTCTGGTCTTCTGTCCTGCTTAAAAATTGGGCTTTTTCCAATGTCGCCAACAATCGAAATGCGGTTGGCTTGGGCAATCCGGTCATTTCAGTTATTTCAATCAAAGAAAGCTCAGGTTTATTCAGGCTAAAACATGTCAATATCTGTAATGCTCTATCGACAGATTGAACCTTATAACCTTGCTTTTTATCGTCCATTCAATTTTTCCTATTATTACGGCGTTTCACGATATGAAATAACGTTTCATTAATATAATGATATACTGAATCTAATTGTGCTGTCAAGTACATATTTCACAAAATAGACAGATTTTACCTGCCTTTACCCTTTGTTCATCAATATCTAACAAAGGGAGTAGCCGACAGTACATTTTGTCATGTATAATGTGCGCCGATTAACACCTTACCGACCAATACAGCGAATGGGAAACATGCAATGCAAAATGACAATTCTTGGTTTTTAGGAATCGATTTAGGGACAGGCTCGTGCAAAGCCGCATTAATAGACCAACAAGGAAAATTAATCGGCTTCGGTGTAGGCAGTTACCCACAGCCGGATGAAAACCACGCCTGGATGGAACAAAACCCCGAAGCGATCATTCAGGGAATGGTAGCCGCGGTACAGACAGCCACCCAAGATGCAGACATAGACCCGCAAAAATGCAGCGCCGTCAGCCTTGGCTGTGCCCTTCATGGGCTGCTTGCCGTGAATGAAAACAAACAACCGCTGACCGGCGTGTATACCTGGGCAGATAACCGCGCCTTCCCCCAGGCAGAAAAGATCAAGCAATCGTCTCTCGCCCACACGCTGTACCAACAAACCGGCTGCCCGCCGCATGGGATGTATCCGTTATACAAAATCCTCTGGCTGCAAGAAAACCATCCCGAAATCTTTAATCACACTGCCCGCTTTATCTCGGTAAAAGAATATATTCTCGAAAAATTAACCGGCGAGTATCTGGTCGACTATTCACTTGCCAGCGGCACCGGCTTACTGAACATTCATACCCTCACCTGGAACCAACCTTCGCTGGATTTAGCCCATATCTCCTCAGACAAACTCTCCACCCTGGGCAGCCCCGCCGATGTCCACCAGGCGATTGCCTCTCCCCTTCTAACCCAATTGGGCATCTTGCCCGGCACCCCCATTGCACTCGGTTCCTCCGACGCGGCAAATTCAAATATTGGCGCCGGGGCTGTCCGCCCCACCCAGGCCACCTGCATGGTGGGCACCAGCGGCGCATACCGCATCATCGCCCAACAACCTTTGCTCAGCGAAAACGCCAGCACGTGGTGCTACTGCATAGACGATCAGCATTGGCTGGTGGGCGGCGCAATCAACAACGGCGGGATCGCTTTCTCCTGGCTTAGAGACACCCTGAACCACCACCTGCCAGATTCCGTTGAGAACAACTTTAGTTTTGACGACCTGGTCTCCCTGGCGGCACAAAGCCCGATTGGCGGGAACGGTTTGCTTTGCCTACCTTTGTTTGCCGGAGAACGCAGCCCAAACTGGAACCTGAACGCCAGGGCGGCCTTTTTTGGGATCAGTCTCAACCACGATTTACGCCACCTCTCCCGCGCATTGCTGGAAGGGATCGCCTTCCGCCTGCGCACGTTGGATGAAATTCTCACCAACTTATCCAGCGACATTCAAGAAGTACGGGCATCCGGCGGGTTCACCCGCTCAGTGTTCTGGTCACAATTGATCTGCGACATCCTCAACCGCCCGCTTTCGATCCCCACCGAGGGAGAAACTTCCTCGCTTGGCGCTGCGTATTGGGCGTTCATCGCATCCCAGCCCAACGCCACCCTGGAAACGATCCAAGACTTCAATCCGGTCGCGCAAACCTATCAGCCCCAGCAAGAAAATAAAGCCGATTACGATCACCTGTACGGATTGTCGAAGCAGTTCTATGCCGCACTGCGCCCGCTGTTCGGCCCGATTTCCGAACTGCAGCGGGATGAAAACGACTGATTTTAAACCTGGAATTGGATCACCCACGCAGGCGGTAAAGCATCTCGCCCGCCTTGGGCACATACAATAATCTATCCGCTTCCCGGTCTATCCACTCTGTTTCGTTAATCGAATTGGGGTCTAGATAACCAAGATTCAATTTTTGGCAATCTGCTTCGGAAATTCCGCTGGCTAAGGTTACTTTGATGCGGGGGTTTTCGACCCCATCGTGATAACTGCCTGCGCCTTTCAGGTGCGTGCAGTGTGCCAACACACCTAACGGAATGTGGTGATAAGCCTCCCACTGCTTCAGGAAATATTCCGCCACATGGTACCCGGCTTCGAAAATATACTTGCCATGCACAAAGCTAACCGTATCCAGGTGCGGCGCCCAAACGATCAGTTCTCCCCCATCCGCTACCACAGCTTCCAGCTTATACATCGCCTTTGCGGCCGTCCACAATTCGTCATACATCTGCGGCGCTTTGGACAGCACCCGCCGGTAAGGTGTATCGCACCACTTGATATGCACCTGAGAAGATAAATCTGCGGCTGCCTCCCAGGCAGAGAAAAGATCACCGATGAACATCCCGGCCAGGCCTTGCCCCTCCACCACCAGAGAGATCAGTGTGGTAGGCACGGAAATGAATTTAACTGCTGCATGCAGCATCTTCCTGATCGGTGTTTCTTTGACCCCAATGGTATGCTGCACACCGCCCAACGCGCCCAGCCAATGGGTCACATTGATCATTTCAGGGCCGGAAATGCCGGGGAAGAAGTATTTTGCTCCCCCCGAAAAACCTACCACCTCATGTGGAAATGTGGGGCCGAGAACCAAGATATGGTCGTAGTCCATCACCCTGGCATTGAGCTTGATCGGAATATCCCCACCCAAAGATGGATGCCAGCTGTCCCCAATGATGTCTTGCACCTCTTCCTGGGACAACGTGCCAATCTGCTGGAGTGCCGCAGGTGTATCCCACTGGTGATTGAACAGCCCAATATGTTGATATTTACCGGTGCGCTCCGCTGAGGTGATCCCAACAAGATGATTCATCTGTGCTTCGGTCAGTGGGGGGTGTGTGCCCAGCGCCACCATAAAATCCAACTTTCCCGTGTCGGAAAGGGCTTCGACCAACATTTCAAACAGAGCAGGCAATGGAATACTGCGCGTGTGGTCGGGGATCAACACCAAGACTTTTTGGTCCTGAAATCTCCCCGTCAACCCCTTATGGATGGTATCAGCCACCACATCGTTGGATAATAGTTGACCATTGTTTGCTATTGCCTGAATTTCTACCATGCTCATCTCCTCATTATTGCAGCCCCCCTACCAATTTCGCCATCATTTTAATCCAGAAAAGAGATATTTTCAGGAAATCGGTAGATGTATTGCGCAGTTTATTGAGGCTTTTTTCTATTCAGGCAGCAGCCTGGGTTAAAACATCTTTACCCAGTTAGCTGGGCAAAGATGTTGCTAAAAAGTTCAACCAAGATTAATCCCATGGACACCAAAACAAAGATCAACAGGATCAGTTCAGCCCTTCTTTTCTTCTTTTGGGCTTTATTTTTTTCCATAATTCCAATATCCATTTCCGAGCCATCCGAATAAAATCCACCACCGGGTCTATTGGGCATAGATACGTACACCAGGGGCGTTTGACGAACAGTGAAACCACCAGCACAAGAGCCAACAGAATAAATTGTAAATTTGAGCCCAAGAAAGAGAACAAAGTACCAAAGATCTCATAGCTGGTGATTCCCGGACTGCGGAATAATAAGGCAACCACAATTGCAAACCACACCACACCGCGGCGCAGCCACATTAAGAAATTCCGGTAGCGTCCGGGAGAATAAACCTTTGCCCCTCCCACTGCGCCCATACACTCTTGCGCGGCACCAAAAGGGCAAAACCAATAACAATATGGATTTTTATTATCCACGGTGAATACGAACAGAATACCTCCAAGCAGCAGATACCAGTACAGGCTGGTGCGCCAATTCGGCCAAAAGCCCAACAACAACTTATTGAAATAAGCCAGGGTCAACGGCGCGTTATACACAAAGCCCAACACCACCAAACCAACCAGCATCGCCACCCAGCGGAGTTGTTTCTTGTATTTAAATTTGCCCTGATGACCAATAAAACCAACCCCAAACAAAGCCAGCAGTGTAATTTCAGGAACGCCAAATACAATTTTGGGTTTGGCCTGTGACGGCAGTGATAGACCGAGTTGTTCACCTGCAACTTCCCTGCTCCCTGCTAAGACCGCTTGCGCAATCGCCCTGGATGTGTAGGTTGCACTGGTCACGCCATCAACATCTTCCCCAAGCTGGAAGGCATCCTGATAACTCTTCCCCAGCAAAGTGCTGACGTAGTCGCTTTCCATTACTTTGCGATACCAAGAAGGGGTTTCCCGGTGTTTGATCACCTTCAAACCAGAAACATTCCCTTCCAAATCTACCCCCACAGCCGCTTGTAAAGGGCCGCCATACCCATTGGCCTCGCCAATAGTCACGTACCCAATCAATTGATCAGCGCCATCGTCGGCATAGGCAGCATATGTGTCCGCCGATAATTTTTCAAAATGGGCGGCAGCAGGCATGGCTTCACTCAAAAAAGATTCAAGCTCACCTGATTCAAGCTGATATCCAACCAGCCAGGCGGCTGCAAAGGTCAAGATCGCGACCACAGCCAGAATGCGCTCCCACTGCGGTTTTGTCTTCTTCTTTATTTTTTTCTCTGTAAAAATAATCTGTTCAGACATAAATAAGTTTTCAAAAATTAGTTTATTAGAAAACAGCTATTCAATTTCATGAAGCAATTCTTTGGCTTTCCCGATCAGCGTGGGATCATCAAAATCCTCAAAATAGCCAATTGCTTTCCGGCACCATTCCGCTGCCAGCACAAGATCACCCTGATCGCGATAACTCATTGCCAGCATGCAGCATTGCTCTCCTGCAATGCGAATATCACCCAGCTTTTCAGCCGCTTCCAAAGCAAGATGCGAATATAGCATGGATTGTTCTAGATGCCCAAGGTCTGCATTGATCGCCGCCAACCGGCCCAATAATCGAGCTTCGACCTCCCGCTTCTGTAGTCGTACAGAAAGCTCATGTGCAGCCTCGTAGTCTTGTAAAGCCGCCTCTAATTTTTCCTGGTCATAATAGGTATTTGCCCGATTCGTTAAGATCGTGAGCTGTGCGGTTTTGTCCTGCTGCTGCTCCGCAAAACGCAATGCAGCATCCATCACATCAAGGGCTTCATCCAATTTGTTCTTGCTGATCAGCAGCATAATAAGCGCTTCTTCGTAAGATTTTTGAGTCAGATAGTCACCAGCCTCAATTGCAAGGGCTAAGGCTCTTCGGGTAGCTTTTAAACATTTCTTTGTGCGGCCTTCTTCTGCGTACGCGCGGACCAAATAACGCAGTACGTTCCGTTCACCTTCCAGGTTACCCAACTCACCATAAAGGTCTTGCGCTCTTTCAAAAACGCCGATCATGGAAGCATAATCATCATAGCGAGCGTGGATCAAACCGATATTGTTTAAATAACCGGCAATAGCCGGAGCGTCTTCCAGCTGTTCTGCCAGTTCCAAAGCGCGTTTAAAACCATCCAGTGCACCTTCAGCAGATGCCATCTGCATATATGCGCGCCCCAAATTTCCCTGGTGGATCATCTCTCGCTTAGGATCATTCAAAGTTTTGGCAATGCCAATGGCAGCAACCAAATTGTTAATTGCCGGTCCCAGATCGCCAGTTTCTATCAATACCAGGCCCATATTGCCTTGTGCGTCACAAACCATTTCCTGATTATCGATTTCTTCAGCGATTTCAAACACTTTCTGGAAACATTCATAGGCATCTTCCCGCCGTTGGATGTCGTATAACGCCCAACCTTGCGAACCAATCGTGTAAGCCTCCAGCATACGATCCTGGTTTACTGTTGCATTTTCAATAGCTTGTTCAAATGTAGCAACCCCTGATTCATAGGATTGTTGAGCAATAAGCTGAGTTCCTAATTGAACTAAAGAATAGCTGACAGCTACATAATTCCCGGCGGTCTGTGCGTCCTCAAGCTGTTTTTCTAGGGTTGCAATTGAGTCAAATGACATTTTTTAATCCTTGGGTATATTTGGTAATACCTGGTTAGTTGGATTGTCCATGCTTTGTTGACAATCCAACTAACCGTTATGCTAAACTATTCTGCTATCTTCTGACGGTCCGCGGCTAACAAACGCCACAAACCAACGCCCAAAACAATCGATACAACGATCATCGGGATAAAAATACGCAACGCTGCATTGGGTTCATTTTCACCTAAGATCGTCATAGGAGCAGCCAGTGAAACATTGAACAGCCCATACCACAAGGCGGCTAAAAGCCATTTCCACCAGGTCATTTTGAGCCCTAAATCTTTAGCCCAGGTAACTGCACCAACAGCCACCAAGATCATCAGCATACCCATTACAAACCAGAATAAGTCTCCACTAAACATTGTCATTCTCCTTTTTGTGGATTTGCAGGAGAGACCGCAAACCAATTTTCAATTTCCAGCCATTCAGGAGCAGGGCGGAAGCCTGCAAAACGGCCATCTGGCGGGTGGCGGTACTCTTGTGCATCTGGCATATCAAAAGCGCTTTTCTGCATCCAGACCAATACGTCATTGACCAAACCGGTTGGGTCATTCACATCCGCAGTTTTCGCCAATTCGTGTACCCAATTGCTCTTACGGCTGAAGGGACAAACAGCCAGACACAGCCGGCAGCCCAACGGCCCCATAGCTTCCATCCAGAAATTGAAGCATTTGGCGGTGTTGACGTACCAATGTTCGTATCCACGCAGTTCCATACCTTCTGGGGAATCTTCCATGCTGATCGCCCCGGATGGACATTGTTCTGCACAAATTTTGCAAGTGTTGCAAAAATCGGCTACGCCAAAATCAATGGGCTTGTCCACAGTCATCGGCACATTTGTAGTCACAACTGCCAAACGAAGGTTTGAACCGGTTTCTGGGCAAATGGTGTACCCGTGGCGACCGGTCTGACCAATCCCAGCATCCACCGCGATCGGTGGGACAACCAGATCATAGTGGGTAGGCGGGTGATGAGAGCGGGCTGGATAGCCGATGGACTTGATGAAGGCTGTTAAGCGGCCAGCGGCATTCCGCACCCGGTTGTAGCCATCGTAGCTGGTACCGTGCGCCGGGTTAGATAACATCTGATCCCACTCATGCGGGACGCCGACAACAATGGCATATTCCCAATGAGCCGGCACTTCGTACGGGCCAGGTTCACCACCGCGCAAATTGCTGTCATAGCAAAAGTCTGGGTTGAGCTTGGTGATTCCGACAATGGTCGCACCGTACTGGTGTGCAATCTTCTTGATCAACTCAGCGGCATGGTCTGGGCTTTTAAATGGCAATGGTTCACCAATTTCATGTACTTCTGTACCGGCAAGACCAAAGCGGGTCATCTTATAATCTGAAATTTCTGGGGGTTCGGTGGGTTCAGGCGGGTAGAAATTGAAGAGTTCTTCCCAGCCGTTTGCATACGCATCTGCAAGCGCAAAATACGCATCATATTTCATGTGGTTTTCAGCAGCAGTAGGCATCACCACAGTCTGACATTCCCAATCCAATTCCAGCGTTTCCGGGTTCTCCTCGTAGAACTTAGCTAACGGCTCAGGAAAAGCGTCCAAGCTATCACCCAATTTCCACCCGGCGGCTACTGCCTGACCAAAAACACCCGTGCGGGCAAAAACATAGTCGGTAAGGTAGCCAGGGCGTCTGATTTCACCCACTACTTTGTAAGGTTTGTGATCAATTTCAAACGCTTTGCGGTTGAAGGTTTGTTCCACACCCTCAAAGTTTTTGTATCCGGTATAACTATCGATATCTTCTCCAGCGGCCAAACCAGAACCAGCAAAACCAATTACTTGCAGGGCTACCCCAGCCGCTCCCCCTATCTTCAGGAAATCTCTTCGTGAGAGTTCTCCCATATTGTGCCTCCTTTCAAAAGGACATGGTGAGTGGGTTCAGCACAAACGCTGCAGGTATCGACATCGACACCCTCTTCTCTCGAGACACAAGCTCTAACCAAATATCTGACTTCCTGCAAAAAAGCAGGTCACAGTTGCGGGACAGTGCCGGAATAGATCATTAAAACGATCTTCACCGACTTCCTTGGATAGACTGGAACCCTGAATAAGTACGCTTTATTCTAAAAAACTTGTCCTAATGGGAAAATACTTAATTTGTGTGATTTTTCACACACGCCCCCTGTTTTCGAATCACACAAAAGTGTGAGGAGGTAAACTTAAACCCGATTTTTCATAATTCCTAATTGTGTGGCCCGATTGATCGCTTGTGTCCGGTTGTTCACTTCTAATTTCGTATAAATATTCTTGATATGTGACTTTAGAGTATTCTCGGAGATCATCAATTCTTGAGATAAATTTTTATAACTCAAACCAGCGGCTAACAATTGGATCACATCTAGTTCGCGCAAGGTAAGAAGTTGATAAGACTCTGGCTCTCGATAACGAATACCCAACTTAGAAAGCCGGGTGTTTTCTTCCTCAAAAGCGTGCACAAGCTGAGTGATATATGTCTGGATTGATGGAGAAATTTGCATCTGTTGATTTTGGGATAATGCCACCAATAACGAGTGTATTCGCCAGCCTTTATCCAAAAATGAGCGCACATACCCCTCATCCACAGCAATTTCTAATAGATGTAAAAGTAATTTTTGCGCCTGGTTATAGTCTCCTGCCTGGTCATACGCTAATACTAAAGTTAAACCTATCTGGATCAGATCCCATTGACGCTCTTGGCTTTGGGCTAATTCGTACAACTTTAAAATCAAATCCATCACTTCTTCAGTTCTTTGCTCATGGAGCCATACCAAGGCCAGCACACGCAATTGGTAATCTATTGATGAATTAAAATCCTCATCTAATGGTGGAACTACCATGCCGGAAGCCCAGCGGAGTGCATTGTCAAACTGCCCTTGGGCCAAATAATTGCGCGCCTGGATCGCTTCCAATCCAGCAATGACTGTTTGGGGGCGTCCATTCTTATTGGCGACTGTTTTTGCATACGCCAACTTCTCTTCAACAAGGGTATATTCTCCCAACGCAATCTTTATCTTGGCAAAGCTCAAATAGCCTATTAATAACCGTTCAAGATAATCACCATTCTCAGCAATCTGTATTCCCTCTTCAAAGAAAGATTCTGCCTGAGCCAGGTCATTCATCTCATAATACAAATTTCCCATCCCAATAATTGCGTTTGAGAACACATTGCTTTTATGCACGCCCATCATAGTGGACTGACGACTGATTTCATCATAGTATTTTCGTGCCAGGGACAGTTCGCCCTGTGCAGCCACCGATTGTGCATGGTAAGAAGACCATAATAAATTCATCAGGGGATAATTGATGATCTCTATCATTTCCATGGCCTTCTTTAGCGAGCTGCGCGCTTGTACTACATTGCCCAGGTGAAGACACGCCGAACCATAATGCCCGTAAGCGATACATTGCCCCAAGAGTTCATTCTCTGGAAGTAATGCGGCTGCTTTTTGAGTCAACTGCCGGGATTTAACCGCATCGATTTTGCTGTGAACTGCCACCGCGGCTAAAAAAACAGACTTGTAGCCAATAATGATATCTTTCTCTGCCTGAGATATCTCAGGCAATTGATCCAGATCATTCCAAATCCAATCAATAATACGCTCCGATTCTTTAAAATCTCCCTTATCCAACCACGCGATCACATAATGCTGCCATAATTGTCCAACTCGGCGTAAAATATCCTTTGGAATACTTTGCATCCAGCGAATTGCCTGATCGCGTCCACCACTCGAAATAATCTTTGTGATTCTTGGGTCAATCAGCTGGGCGGCATATTCATATTCTTCCCCTTCTAAGCCATATTCAATCGCCTCTTCCATATAATTATGGGCTTCAAACCATTGTGCCGCTCGTAAATAATGGGTAGATTGAAATTTCCGTAAGAGGCTGGGCTGATTTTGTAACAATTCAGATAGCAAATGATGATACCGGTACCAGGTCCGTTTATTATCCAGGGGGATGATGAATAAATTTGCATGGATTAAATAATCAATGATTTCTTGGCTGTTGTCTGTTTCCAGGACATCATCACAGAGAGGTGCGGAAAAACGCCTAAGCCCTGCGGTCAGCGCCATAAATTGCTGCACTTCTTCAGGCTGATGAGAAAAGACCTCGTTGAATAAGTAATCCCCGATCAACCGGTCGTCCCCTGACAAATATTGAAGGATATCCTCTACCTCCGGATCATTCCTGGTACTGATCGCCGCCAATTGCAAGCCAGTCACCCACCCCTCCGTATGCTGATCTAGAAGGTTGACTTGTTCGGGAGTAAGGTTCACCCTAAAAAATTTTCGGACGAATTCAGCGGTCTCTTGGTAATTGAATCGCAAATCGAACGTATCTATGACCAAGGCCTGATTTTTTGCCCGAAGATCCGTAATTGAAAAAGGCAATTCAGCCCGGCTGGTGATCACAATTTGCAAATTGGGCGGCAAGTTTTGCAGCAGGTAAGAAAGAGCGTAATGGACTTTAGGGTCACTAATCAAGTGAAAGTCATCCAGCACCAAATGGGTATAGCTGCGCATGCAAGCCAGGTCGTTGATGATGAAAGTAAGTAATGTGTCGATAGGTGGGGGGTCGGGCGAGCGAATGATGCCGAGAACTGAACTACAAATACCAGAATCTACTTGCTGTAATGCAGATATACAATAAGAAAGAAAACGTCCGACATCATTATCTGCCTGATCTAAAGAGTACCAGGCGACAGCCTCCGTACTTTTTGAAAACCACTCTGTAAGCAAAGTTGTTTTTCCATATCCCGCCGGGGCAGTAACCAAGATCAGTTTTCTTTCTTTACCGGCAATCAGTTGATCGACCAAACGAGGCCGAACAACCAATTCATTCCGCACTTTGGGAATATAAAGCTTTGTAACTAATAAATCATTTAGATGGGGGTTTTTCGGATCATATTCCATATTCGAAATTCATTGCAATTAAATTTACAGCCATTAGTATATCAGATATGTAAAATCACACATTATAACCTCAGTTACGTTTAGGCAACGATACAAATGTATCCACTGGAACCGTAACTACACGCCCACCCCAAAACTAGAGGATATCCAAAAGATATGCACCAGCAGGCACTGGAACTATCTATCGATGGGATGAATATTCGGTGGATTGCTCGCCATTTAGGTGTCAATCATGAGACTGGCACGAAAATCTCGTTGCTTTTCTAGCTGCCCATTACCCAGTCTCTTAACTACTTAACCTCAGTTTCGTATAAGGAATTTTTTTTCTCTAAAATGCACGTTTTTCATCGAGAATGCACTAAAAACAAGCATTTTTGAGGTCAAATGTTACTTATTAATCACTCAAAATCAAATTTTATTCTTATCCGAAACTCAGGTTACTTATAGCATTAATAAAAAAACAAATCCAACCCAATTACAACATTGAAAGTCACAGTCGATCAGGCTGGTTTACAAGGTTTATTGCGGAAACTGTATCGCATAGCATTCGCGTAATTCCCGCAACTTATGTTACACCGTGATATAAAGTATTTTTTGTAAGAGATAACGGGGAAAACTTATTTTGGGGATCCTTCTAGAATTCGAGCATACAAATTGAGCAACCTTTTCTCCATAATCTCCCAAGAAAACTGAGAATTGTAGGCTTTTCTAGCGTTTTTTCCCATTTCAGCTGCTAATTTAGGATTTTGAGCAATATAATTTATTGCTTCCTCAATTTCTCTTTTATTGTCATATTCAACGACTAACCCGCAATTATATTCGCGAACCAAAGAGTCAATGTGCGTATTTTTTGCAACTAATACTGGCTTACCTAGCATCATAGCTTCAAATATCTTGTTGGGGCTTGCATATTTGTGATTAGGAATTGCAGGATCATAAAGAGCATAGAACAAGTCAGCTTTTGCACCAAGCTTTAGAGAGTCTTGGTAATCAATTCTGCCATGGAAACAAATGTTTTCTAATATATCAATCCTTGTTTTAATCGCTTCCTCATCCCCTCCGAAGCCCGCTAAATCAAGGATCCACTCGGGTCTCGTTTTCAATATATCAAATAGTGTAAATAAGCCTCGTTCTTTTAACAACATCCCCACGTAAACTATTCTTATCTCGCCTTTATCAGACTGCTTTTGATTAGTTTGCATAATATCAACATTATATGTCTGGACATCTTTAGGCGTATTGTTAATAATGGTAAGATTTTTGGGATTTGACCCTTTTATTTGCTCAATACGACATTCGTCCGTTATGATCACTCCATCAGCTTTATCGATAATTCTTATTTCTTGTAAACTGATCAACTTTTTCAACCATTCTGGGGTAAAACGGATATGATCGCTGTAAAAATCAAATAGATCATAAACTAAAAGATTTTTTGATAACACTTTTGTTACCATATAAGCAGGGATGGCGGTATCAAAATCACAAGAGTGAAATACATCATATTTATTTCTATTCTTAATCAGCCAAATTAGTTCAGATATTTGCCAAAATAAATAGCTTGGCAAATTGTATATTCCCCGCCCATATTTTGCTGAAATTGATTTTCTATAAAAAGTAATCCCATTTTCTACTTCAACCGGTAAAGATTTACCAGATCGATCCCAACCAAGAATATCAATAGAATAGCCTTGATTTGCTAATGCATATGCAGTTTTTTCCACTCTAGGATCTGGAGCAACTGGGTTGCTTCTTATAATTAATATTTTCGAGCCAGTCTGAGAAGCAAGTTCAGCTTCATATATCTTTTGAAAGAAATCTAATTTCTTGATTTCCTTCTCTGAAGTATCAATATGTTGAATATCCTCCCTATTTACCCTTACTCCCATATTTTTGTGAACAAATTCTTCAATTTTATCAATGCTTGCTTCAATATTTTTTTCGATATTGGGTAATTGAAGAATAAATGGTGTATCTTGCTCAAAGTCAGTATCTTCGTAAGCAATAATTGTTGGCAAACCATAGGCTAAATATTCCCGCAACTTAAGCGGTGCCATCTGATTCATACCAATACGATGTAAACCCAGAGTACCGATAGCTATATCCGAATTTTTTATTATCTTTTTATAAATAGCTGTGTCTATAAACCCATAAAAATGGACATTTTCCAAACATTTTTTTATTTTTGTATTTTTTTGATTTAAACCAATAATATGAAATTGCCACTTGGGGAATATTTCAGCTAATCGGATGACCTTATCTAAGGCTATCCATGGAAAATCTGAGCTTGTAAGAAGAACTAAATTTGGATTTTGATTAACTGGAGCTGGCGTAGAATCAATTGCATTTAAATCAATGCTATCACCACATACTAACGTAGGGCGATTATGCTTTTTTACCCAATGAGCCAAATCCTCTGTTAGGGTCACAAAACCTTTTGCATGAGAAAATACCCACCGATAAGTTAACCGATGAAATAAATAACCAATTAAATTATGGATGTGCTTATATTCTTTATCGTAATTTGAATTAACTTCTACAATGGTAGGAAACCGATTAATCAAGGCGATTAATCCCGGATAGTAGCTGCTATATCTCCAATAAATTAGATCAGGTTTCCACTTCTGAATTGCTTTTTGAGCATTCATCGCTTTTTGGAATAGTGCAATGTAGTTTTTTGTTTCAAAATATTCAATTGAAATATCATCTAAACCCGGCCAAACGTCCGTCACTGGCCTGGTCAAACAAAAGACCTTTACCTCATGTCCTGCATTTTGCCAAAAGCGCACTTGTCTGGCAATTTTTTTTAGCACCCCAGACCCTATTCCAATATTTATTCTCGCATAATACGCTATCTTCATTTGTGAACATTTCCCTGAGGCAAAATCTGTTTTTCAGAATCTAGTAGCTAAAAAATCCGATTTTTTATTTTACAATTTTGGATCCAAAGGAAACCTTGATCATTTTCCCGACTTGCCGATTTTATCATACCTATTCTTACGGCTAATGAATAGTTTTCTAAATAGCTATCCAAAATAAACACTCTGAATACAATTATTACATATCAATTGTGATAAACTAATCGACAAATAATCGGGTTTGCAAATAACATCAAAGAGGAATCATTTCATGTATTGTAATATTTCACAGCAAGGTTGCATTTTGAATACACACCTTCTCATTTTCTCCACATCCACTCTTTGTTCATCACATATTAGGACCCAATAATTTCCTGCAAAGAATCCCAAACAATATATTTTTTATGAAATCAATTCAGAATCTAAAAGAATTTAAAATCGCTGGAGTATTTGACGCATTTTCTATGGAATGTATTGGAGACGAATGTGAACTGATCCTCCCCACACCAAACAATTGGCATGAAATCTTAGAGAAAAGCACTCCAGATTTATTAATGGTTGAATCTGCATGGCAGGGGAATATGGGCAGTTGGGA
The DNA here is from genome assembly GCA_963675375.2 of Anaerolineales bacterium. Lineage (GTDB taxonomy): Bacteria > Chloroflexota > Anaerolineae > Anaerolineales > UBA11579 > UBA11579. The sequence continues at coordinate 3,164,311 of OY776212.2, forward strand.
AAATAAAATTGCGCAATATCCTAATAAGGGGTCAAAATTGCAAGATATGGTGGCCTATTGTAATAAAAAAAATATTCCCACAGTATTCTGGAATAAAGAAGATCCTGTTTTTTTTAACGCCTTTATTGGATCAGCAAAACTCTTTGATTATATCTTCACTACAGATGCCAGCATCATCCATCGATACAAAATCATTACAAACAAAAATAATGTGTTCGTGATGCCCTTTGCAGCACAGCCAAAAATTCATAATCCTATAGAAATCCTCGATCGCTCCAATAAAATAGTCTATTCGGGATCATATTACAGTAGGCGCTATTATTCAAGAATGCGGGATTTCAATCGTTTGGTTTCTATTTGCAAAGATTATGGATTAGTGATTTATGATCGCAATTATTCCAATAATTTACCTCAATTTTCTTTTCCCAAGCATATGAACAAATACATTGTTGGAAACCTTAAGGTAGAAGATTTATATATAGCGAATAAAGGATATAAATTCTCAATCAACGTAAATAGTGTAAAACATTCTCCTACAATGTTTTCGCGGAGGGTTTTTGAGATGATTGCATCTAATACTCCCATAATCAGCTCTTGGTCAAAAGGAATTGAAAAGATATTTGGAAACTTAGTTATCAACAGCGACAATATTCAAGAAGTGGGGAAAAAATTAGATACATTGTACAAAGATAATCGATTATATAATTTGTATCGCCTCAGGGGTTTACGCTTTGTCATGCAGCAGCACACTTATGAAAAACGCTTGCTAAATATGTTATCAATGGTCGGTTTCAACATAAACACATCTATCCCAGGAGTAACCATTATTGTGAATGTAAACAATAATGAATTAGCTCTCAAGCAAGCAAAGGAAACTATCAAGCGCTGGCACTATCCCCAAAAACAAATAATTATCTTGCACAAAGGTTTACAATCAAATGACAAAGATAGTAAATATTTATATCTTGACCAAACAAAACAAAAAGATTTATTGGACAATATAAAATACAATCGGGTCATTTACCTAGGACAAACCTCATACTATGGAGAGAATTATTTAAATGACCTAATCCTTGCAACACAATATTGCGATCAAAAAATAATAGGAAAAGGGAATTATTACACTATTGAAAAAGGGGAAATGCAGCTTATTACAAATGGGAAAGTTTATAAAAAAGCACTACACATGGGATTAGAGCGCTGCTTATTTTCTAAAAAACTCTTAGAAGACAAACGTTTATTTACTGCTATTCTCGAAAATGATTTCCATTTCGATCTTGGACAATTAAATATCCCTATGTTTAGTATTGATGAGTTTAATTACATTTCACATTATAAAAGTAAGAATGATGAAAAGTATTTACAACTTATTGATGACAGCTTAAATCCACATTTAAATTCTTTCTTACATTCAAAGGAAGAAAAATCACTGAAACAGACCGTTAGAAATTTCCGTAGTTTTGGGTATTTTCTATCCAAACTTTGGGATAAAATTTGGCTATCATTGACAAAAAATCAATACCATAAGTTTTGGATGTATCAAAGAAAAACAATCGAATTTGGAAAAAAAACAGTAATAAAAATCCGTTCATTTTGGAGCAGGAAAATTGATTACTAACCCTTTCAGATTAGACTAATTTGGAATATTGGATCTAAACATTTTCCAATGGATTCGGTAATTAAGGTAAGCAAAAATTTCACGGAGTGAAGATGCACCATACAAATGAAGAATATCTAAACATTGCTGTCATAGTACCTTACTATCAGGTAGAAAAAGAAATTAGAGAGGTATTACTTCAGATCCCTGAATTTGTAAAACACATCATTGTTGTAGATGATCAGAGTCCAGATAACACTGAAAAAGTTGTAAAAGAGTTACAGCTAAACTACTAGATAGAGATGGACAAATGGACTCATCCCTGATTCTTCAATTTGTGCACCCAATCTTGGATGGTAGAGTAAACTACACTAGACCTCTTTCATAAGTTGTAAAAGTCAAAACAAGTTCTGACACTCATGATATTAAGCGCTGATAAAATACGAGTTAGAATCTTGCTGCGGAATCACCTCCTGCGAAAATAGTGTATCAAGCTCCTTCTCTTTTGACAAATGACGTGTGTCAGAGAAGGTTTGCATCGGCGTACGCCCGTGACAGTATTTCCCACTGTGCGGGCGTTCTTCGTTGTAAAAATGGATCCAAGTATCTAGGTCGGCCTGCAAATCTTCCAGTGAAGCGTAGATTTTCTTGCGGAAAGCAAGATCATAAAATTCTTCTTTGATGGTGCGGTGGAAGCGTTCGCAGATGCCGTTGGTTTGGGGATGGCGGGTCTTGGTACGACTGTGGTCGATATTTTCGATGGCCAGATAGAGTTGGTATTCGTGGTTTTCCAACTTGCCATTGTATTCTGTGCCCCGGTCAGTCAGGATACGCAGCAGATCAACTTCTTGAGTCTCAAACCAGGGGATGACCCTGTCATTGAGCAGATCGGCAGCAGTGATAGCATGCTTGCTGGTGTACAGCTTGGCAAAACCTGCTTTGCAATAGGTATCTATGAAAGTTTGCTGGTAAATACGGCCAATGCCTTTGATCGTGCCCACGTAGTAGGTATCCTGGGCTCCTAGATAGCCAGGATGTTCCGTTTCGATCTCACCGTGGGCTTCTCGTTCTTCTTTGGCTTTTTCCATCGCCTGAAGCTGCGATTCGGTCAAAACCAGGTTTTCAGCGGCAGCCTTTTCTTCCAGCGCTTTCAGACGCTTTTTGAAGGTTTCCAGGCCATGACGCAACCAGATTGAACGCACTCCGCCAGGTGAAACAAAAACACCTTCTTGCTTGAGTATATTGGATACGCGGAGTTGCCCCAGTGCGGGATTGTCAGTGGCAATCTTCACCACCGCATCTTCCACCTGTGGGTCTACTCGATTCTTTGGATTTGGTTTACTGCGGCTCAGTTCGCGCAGACCTTCAGAACCCTGTTCATCGTACAATTCTTTGAACCGGTAATAGCTGTCCCGTGAGAACCCCATGATCTTGCATGCTTCGCTAACATTCCCCAGGTGTTCTGCCAGGTTGATTAGCCCCATTTTATTTTTGACTACTTTTTCTGCTGTGGTCATCTTTCACTCCTTTTCAATCTCTTGATTGTAATTGGAGTGTCAGATTAAGTCTTGACTATCTCAACTTATGAAAGAGGTCTAATGTAAAAACCAGATTTTTTCCGATAATCCATATAGTCCTGGAATATTTCTCCCGATATCTTCCCAAAACACCTAAATAACAAAACTGTAAGGTCGCCTGCTTGGCAAATACTAGGCTAATTATCAATTTTGTAGACCCATTAACCCACTTGTCCTATATCATATTCCAATGATAGCTACTATTCTATGGGAAATTGCTACGACTAGATAGCTAATTTTGGGAAAATATTATGAATGCAAAAAGGAAATGGGGCTTAATCACGATTGAGATCATAATTTTGGGGGCTTTATTAGTCACCTTGATCTCATTATTATTTCCATATAACACACAAGAATTCTCTGCCGTTTCACAACTAATTACTGGAAATATCCAGACCATGGATATCAAAGATTCTCACAATACCCTCACCGCCGTTCATCAAAACCAAATTATCCGCTCCAATCAGCGTGTACTCAGCGATCAAGATAGTTCGGGCGAATTTGAATTATTAGATGGACAGGCTTATGTTCGAGTAGAACCTCTTTCAAGCATTGTTTTTGGCGAGTTGGAAAGTTGGGAAGATACCAATATCATTCAGATAAACGTGGAAGTAGGAGAAACCATTGTTTCTACTTCTACCTCGAAAATCTCCATTCAAACGCCTTCTGGCAATGCTTTTTTAATGAATGGCGATTCTACACTTCGCATTTCTGTAGATATTGATACTTTTGAAACTGATTTCAACTGCATAAAAGGTTCATGCTTTGTTGAAAATGAAGTGACTCGGGCAATATTGACAGCCGGCCAAAATGTATCTATTGCTAACAAAACTGCTGACTGGATAGTAGACCAACCTATTTATCAATCAACCGTTCCAGATACAGTAGAATCAACGGATATTATTGCAGTTCAACCTGAAGTGAAAGCCGCCGAATCAGATAGTGTTATCCGGTCAATGGCTGAATTATCTCCAACACCCACCACTGAAGTTGTTCAAGCCAATAATATCATCGTCGTTGAAGAATCCCAAAAGGCAGAGGAAGTTGTTCCAACCAAAGTGCAAAAGGATGAGAATCCTCAAACGAATCAACCTGTTCACCCCTCTCCCACTATTGAACCTCCTCAGCCAACCACGGTTCCAGATCAAGAGGAAGGTCACGAAATTGTAGAAATCCCTGATCAAAGAGCTATCCCCTATTTACTGGCTGCATCTAATTGGGAACTCTCTTCTTACGGTGCATCTGCAAACTTAACCGCTGTCCCCGAAGGACTTTTGTTAACTTTCCAATATGACCCCAGCATAAATACCATTACCGGTCAAACCGGTTGTGCCAACTTTACTGGCACGGCCGTTGTAGGCACTAACACGATACAAATCTCCAACCTCAAAGTACAAAACAACAAGATGGTATGTAGTGCCGGTGCAATCCAATACAGCAATTTGTATATCAGCTTGATTGACCAACTTACACAGTATATTGTTACAGCTGACAATTTGGTATTAACAACCGCTATGGGCTGGGAACTTCACTACTCTCCAGAACATGCTCAGTCAGGCAACAATACACGTCCTCCCGAAATTCCTACCCCAGTAATGCCACCTACAGCCGTACCGCCATCCGGCACTTATTATGTCGACCAGGCTAATGGCTCAGACAATAATGTCGGTACACAAGCAAAACCCTGGAAGACGATCCAAAAAGCTGCCAACACCTTATCTGCAGGTGAAACTGTCATTGTGGATGCAGGAAATTATTCAGAACGAGTTTATGTCAACCGTTCTGGAACATCAAGCGCATCAATTAAGTTCAAAACCCAAGGTACAGTGGTCATGCGTGGGTTTACCATCCGGGCAGATTATATTGAAATCAACGGATTTGAAATCACAAACACGCCTAATGACTCGACAGATGGCCGTGGCATTTATGTTGAAGGTAAAAAATGCGTGCTTGTCAACAATTATATCCATTACACCACGCGTGGCGGAATCCTTTTATATGCCGAGCCAGGAAACGAGGATGATACAAGTGGTTGCTTAGTAAAAAATAATCGCTTATATCGAAATTCTCAAAACGGCATTGATGTTCGAGGTAAAAATCACGTGATTGAAAATAACGAGATTTGGGCAACCATCCAATACCATCCTACTTGGACAAATGCCCCCTCATACGTAGACGCAGATGGTATTCGCTTCTTCGGCAGCGGTCATACCTTCCGCGGGAATTACATTCACGACATCACTTTAGATGCACCAGAAAATGTCAATCCACATATCGATGGATTCCAAACCTGGGATGAATCTCTGGTTAGAGCAGGAAGCAACTGTCTCTTTGAGAGAAATACGATTGAATTAGGACGAACAGCAACTGCCTTCCAGCTAGAAGGTGGCACACATGACCTCACAATCCGTAATAACATTATTGCTGCCTATGGTGGCATTCGATCCTATAAAAATGGGCAATCACCTGTCACCACACCATACAATTTCTATATCTACAATAACTTGTTCATTGGTAAGTTAAGTTACAAAAACGATGGGTATCCGGTTGGGATGGGTATTCGTGAAACATCAAACGTTATTATCAAAAATAATATGCTTGTCAACCAAACCGGCGCCGCCATTTATCTCGAAAACGATTCTGGTGTCGACATGGACTACAATCTATTTTTCAACACAGATGGTTCCACTCCGAACGCGACAAAACAAGCTCACGATCTTTGGATGGTAGACCCCAAATTCATCGATATTGGTGCCGGAAATTATCACTTGCAAAACAACTCTCAAGCCATTAATGCCGGCATAAATGTACCTGTGAGCAATGATTTTGACGGTAATTCCCGCCCAACCGGTGGGGCTTATGATATCGGAGCTTTTGAATTCCAACCGTAGCAAGAAATTGCATATAAAAAATACAGCCTCCCTTTAGAACGGAGGCTGTATTTTTATAAACGAATAGTAAATCTAACATATAATAGAAAGATAACAATAATCATTTTCAAAATCATACTCCTATGAAGAAGCTATCAATATTATTAATCATCCTATTTCTCCATGCTTGCCAAAGCGCTCCACCAATTACCACCACCCCAAAAACAAATAATTTTATTAGTACTCCTACCAAACAATCAGAAGATGCCGAACAAACTGAGTGGCAATATTATGTTAATGGAACTACCGGATCAGATCTAAATCTCGGCACACAAGATAATCCTTGGCGGACGATTCAGCACGCAGCAGATAACATCGTTCCGGGAGATACTGTAAATATTCTTGAAGGGGAATACGCCGAGCGGGTACACATCACCATTTCCGGAACAGAAGAAAAGCCGATCACTTTCCTAGCTATTGGAAACGTAGTAACCCAGGGTTTTACTATCCAGGCTGATTATATTACTATACAAAATTTCGAAATCACCAACACCTCCAATCAATTTGCAGATGGCCGGGGTATCTACGTCCATGGAAGCGGATGCCTGCTTGAAAACAACTATATACACAATACAACCCGCGGCGGCATATTATTATTTGCCGAGCCAGGAGAAGAACAACAAACCTCAAACTGTACCCTTCGCAATAACAAACTTTACCAAAATTCTCAAAACGGGATTGATGTTCGCGGCACAAACCATCTGATTGAGGGAAACGAAATTTGGGCATCAATCCAATATCATCCAAATTGGATCGAACCTCCACTTTGGGTAGACGCAGATGGCATCCGGTTTTTCGGAAGTGGTCATATTTTCAGACATAACTACATCCATGATATATCGCTAGACCAAAAAGAAAACATTGACCCTCATATTGATGCCTTTCAAACTTGGGATCAAGAAGATATGGAAGCCGGAAATAACTGCCTTTTTGAAAACAACTTGATTATATTGAGTGGGGATTTAACAACAGGATTCCAACTAGAGGGTGGAGTTCATGACCTTATTTTAAGAAATAACATTGTGCAAACATTTGCTGGTGTACGCGCTTACCGCAACGGCTCCGAATTGGAAACCTTCCCGGAAAATATAGAAATCTACCATAATTTATTTATCGGAAAACTCACTTACAATCCAACATCATACCCGGTTGGGGTGTCCCTAAAAAGTGTAATCTCCGCCCAAATAAAGAATAATATTTTTTTAGACCAGGTTGGGCGGATAATTGTTCTTGATAATGCAGAAGATGTAATCGCTGATTACAATTTGTTTTACAACTCGAACAACAGCCCATTATCAGGCAGCCCTCAACCTAATGATTTATGGAATACCAACCCTTTATTTATTGACCCGGTGAATGGGGATTATCACTTACAACCCGAATCGCCGGCAATCAATGCTGGCACCTATGTAAATGTCGATCAGGATTATGATGGCAACCTACGGGATAAAAATACAGTAGATATTGGTCCGTTTGAATTCACTCCATAATTCATCACTGCATCAACCAGGGATCAAGAAACTCGTTCTAACCACTCTTCTCGCCAAAAATAAAAACAAGCTCTGTCGCAATGCTCATATCTTTCGTCCCCTTCGCAAATTAACCCCTCTAGCAACACAAGCCCTTTTGCTTCCTTCAATCGGAGATCACGTTCATCCACAAAAATTTTTACCGGCTTGAATACAGTTTGTTCTGTACCGATATATTTTTTCATTCCTAACATAAACCCACACCCTTTAAAATCCCCTCTTTTATCAAGTGTTAGTGCGATCTCATCCCACGACCGCACTCGAACTTTCTCACCAGCCTTTAAATTTAGTATTGGAAATGGAGGGGGTGGAATTGAAGGTTTTTCCTGAATCCTGAAGATTTTTCTGAAAGCACGCGCGGTTTTTTTATATCTTTGTTTTAACCTCTGCCGCTTTTGATGGCTGATCAATAATTTAATCCGTATCTTTAGCGGCAAACGATTATTGATCACCTCTCCAGTAGAGAGCATAGGCAATTGACAAATCTGGCACCCAATTGTAGAAGGCTTCTTTCCCCTAATCTGATACTGATAATTAAAATTCATCATTCTCTCCTGAATCACTAAGTATTAATGAGAGCTTTCTGATTATGTTAGCGTGTCGATTGTTTATTGTCTATATCCAGAGATTGCGCTCAGACTAACATCAAACTCCTTCAAAATAACTCATAATTAAAGAATATTACTTTCTCTAAATAATCTTTGATTAACTTTCTCGTGTCATTTTTTTCTGATTTGAGCTGTCAATTGCATCAAGAATTTCTGATTGGAAAACTTGCTGTAAAATTTTAATATTTGGCATTACACAGTGCCCGCCAATCACACCAGGGAAAAATTTAACCGGTGGCAAGTAACCAATTTCTTCATAAAAGGATACAACTTCATCATACTCCAAGTTCAAGGCATCGCAATACCTTTCGACCTCTTGCGCCCAGGCAATTAAAAGACCGAAATATGTCGTGCATGAGAGTTTTGCCAGTTCCACCGCTTCTGGCGAGGAAAGGACTTTCGTCTTCATTCCAACTGACTGGAAATGCTTTGCCGCTGCTTGGGCACTGGCTTCGTCAATTCCCCCCACAAACTTCGAATAATATCGTAAATCCTCTTTCATTTTCACATGTTTACCACGCACCGGGCTGTAAGCAATTGGTAACTGTATGCGTTCATAAATTTCTCTGGTTGTCCCCGGCAAAATCGTACTGTTTATTATTGTCAGTTGAGGTTGATATTTTTCGATATATGCCACACAAGTCCCAACAAAATCATCCACCTGAAATGGGATTGCAATATGCATGATCCCAACCTTATCATCAATTTCGACCGGATCAATATCTATCCCTGTCACCTCTTGATGTTCAGAAATTACCTCATACAACGGCTTCCCCACTTCTCCTAAACCAATAACTAATGTACGTCCTTTAATCTCCATAACTTCTCTATCCTCCTATCAGCCCATCTACTAAAGTATAGTAATTTTGTTTTTGATGATTCCAATTATATATTTTTATAAAATTATTCGCTTTATTGATAAGCGCTTCCCTTTTATCTCTGTGATGATACAAGTCTAAAATGCAATCTGCCAGCTCTTGTATATTCCCTGAGGAAAAATACAGCACCATGTCGTCGGTAAAATATGCTTCAATTGTTTTTGTCCGTGTGCAAATTGTTGGCTTCCCAAGAGCCACGTATTCCAACAATTTTACCGGCAGCATATATTGTGTAAATTCATCCAAAACCAACGGAACAATCCCCGCATCTGCCTGTTTTAGTCTGGGAACCAGTTCCTCCAAGGGTACCATCCCTTTTGAAATATGAACCAAGTCCTCTAATTCTAGTGTTTCCACCAAGCCAATTAATCGATCAATATCGTCCCCATCACCAATAATCTCAAATTTCAGGTGTGGGGTCTCATCTTTTATCAGGTTGACCGCCTGAATAGCCGTCTCAAGTCCATTCCTTAGCGCTACCGTCCCATGGTAAACAAGTTTAAAATTCTCCAAATCAGTTTCTTCTTCATCTTCGGAAACTGATTCATCCGGCTTAAATACCTGCTCATCAGCTAAATTCAACAATTGGATAAATTTATCTCTTGGATTCCCGTGGCTGCACAGCGCATCCAGATGCGGCTCATGAACCGCAATTGCCCGATGGGCAAATTTGATACTGGCTTTTTCCACCCAGGTAATAACACGGATCAGTGGATGATTGTTTGCATACCCAAACTTGGATTGATAAAGTTCAGGCATTAGATCGTGTACATCCAAAATAATCTTTGCGCCCATCATTTTGGGAATCAAGGTTGTGAATACCATAAAATCTGGCATCGTATGCACTTGGATGACCGGATATCGCTTTTTGATATATAAACCGGCTACGCGGAAAAAGGCTGACACGAAAAAGCGAAAATATGCCATCAGGTAAGACAAAGCGCTGCTACCACGATAACGTGAATGATTGATTTTTTCTAAATGCACTCCATGAAATAATTCTTGCTTTGAGCTCTTCTTCTCACCCAAGCAAATAAAGTCCACCTCATCCCCGCGAGCAACCAACGATTCCGCCTCCCGTCTCACACGCGAATCGGTGGGGTAATGGGTATAGGCAATCATACAAATTCTAGTCACTTTAACGCTCTCCTCGCTTTAGCGCGATGCTTATCACCTGGCGATTTTCATCCGTAATCATAAATCTCTCAGTTTCCATGTTTTCTATAACAGGCAAGTTTGATAGAAATGGATTACCCTGCTGAAATTTCACAAAAGCACTCCGGTCATTTGGTGCAACACCGTTTGTCTCAATTTCTATCCTGATTTCATCTCCCACTATCTGCACTGAATGAAATTGAATAGCACGCCGATACTTAAACCAATCTACAATTTGCTTTGCGCTGCCAATCCAGGCATTATTTACTTTCAGGCGTTCCAAAAGCCAGGAATAGAATCGCCCCCACAAACGTTCAGGGGCAAGGCTGCGTGCATGCCAGGAAATGGTTAGCACACCCCCAAATTTTTTCGCTTGAGCAATAATCTCGTCACACACCTCTTTTGCCCGAACATTAGAAAGCTTCATTCTTTTTGGGTAAAACAACGAAGTGTCCTGAATATGCATCGGCAATTCATAAATTTGGCTTACACCTAAAGGTTTAAAAACCTGCGTGGTCCCATTCCGGTAACCCACTGCATCGTTATATCCCCCCGTACTGTCGTAGCTGTACCCCGCCTGCTCTAATTGGCTAAACGTGTCTTCATCGTGATACAACCAATGCATTCGTACCCCTGAAGCCGCTTCTCCCACAATGGTTGATATCCGCTCCATTTCCAGGCTGCCCGCTTCAACATCCCGCCAGGCATCAATACCATGTACGGCTATTTCCATCCCCTGTTGAGATAATTTTTTCAGCTTTGATGCAATATTTTCTAGAGAATAGTTTGCCGCCCGTTTCTTATCTATCTCTCCAAAAGCATTTACCCCTGGTCGATTCTCAAAAGGAAGCACAAAAAAAGTTGACTTGTAAGGAGATTCCATGTCTCCATAGATATCAAATTTATCCCAAATATCTTCAGCCATCCCCAAATAGATAAAGGGAAGTTTTATCACCGCCCACCAATTCTGAAATAACTCCCCTATTGATAATTCTCTTTGAATAAATCTCAACGGGGTCAAGAGCAAGCTTCGGTAAACGAATCCCCAAAAGGTATGGCCTAATTTGTGGTATCTGATCCCTGCAAAATCAACATCATGTGTCAGACACCCAAAGAAACTATAACCCGCCGGTACAGGTGGAATTTCAATCACAGCAATGCCTATGCGCAACAAGCAATTCCTCAATAATTCGATATGCAGTTCAACCGTTGGCGCCAATGCATGGCTGCTTGACTGGCCAGTCATGAGTAAAAATTGAATTTCTTCAAACAGATCATAACCAAACCGATATACAGCCTGTCCCCTAATATCAATATATATCCCCACAGACACATCATTAGAATGAATAATTTCAATCGAATCGCCACCCTCCCCAACCTCGCTCAATTTACCATATGCTGGAACGTGATAGGTATCATACCCGAACCCATCCAAATCCTGCCGTTCTATAACTTTAATTTGATGCAGATTATCAACCTCAAGGGGCAATGATGAATAATAAAGCACCACTTTTGCTGCTATAGGGAAAGGTTCGGAAATGGTAGAGAGGACAACCTCATATTGTTCTTCAGGAACAGCAAACTCCCAGGGAGTTTTGAATAACTCAAAAAACTCCCTGACAATCTCCTTTTCTAAGGGGTGGCACAGAACACCAATTTTCGCATTCGTCATGATTTATTTTTCCACCACGAACGCAATCCCCAACTTAATGACCCATGATCTCGCTGTAACTTATAAAACTTCATGGCAGCAGATCTGCAAATCGGATCCCGTTCTTTTAGAATGGCAGGGACCAGTTTCGCAAATTCCCACAAATTTTTCAGTACATCTTTAAAATATCCCCTTTTTATTCCACGGAGCAATGTGGCTGCCACTTTTCCAGGGAGAAATAGCACCATCAACCACAACGGGAATCGTGCCAAATAAATCGTAAGGAAATTATTTAAAAACATCGTATCCCGCGCCCCGCTGTGAATCCGTGCCTTTTCCGATGTGCGATGGTAAATAATTGAATCTGGGAAATAACAGATTTCGTACCCCGCGTCCATGACCCGTAAGCTAAACTCAAACCCTTCACACCCAAAAAAGAGCCGTTCCCAAAATCCACCTACCAGGTCAAAAATACTTTTCCGGATGGCTGCTCCACCCTCTGAAAAGCTGAAGGTGGTAAATGCTGTATCCTGCTGCTCCTTTGCCTCTTCCGAATAAGACCAACCGGTGTGCGGGTCAATTTTCATGGTGTCCGCATTGACAATCTTACTGTTCAACACGCCAACATTGGGGGCTTCTCGAAATTTTCGAACGACATGCTGTAAGCTATACGCGCCTAGGCTGGCGTCGCTGTCCAGGCAGAAAATGATTTCTCCACTGGCAATTTCTACCCCATCATTTCTTGCGCTTATCCCCTTGTTTTGCCGGTGAGCGATTACCTTTACATCTGGGAAATAAGTATTCACAGCCTCAACCGTATCATCTTCTGAACCGTTATCTACCAGAATCACTTCAAAATTCGAATACGCCTGGTTGTATACCGATTGGATCGTTTCCAGAACATCTTCTTTTCTGTTCCAGGTAATGATCAACACACTCACCAATGGCTCGGTAGATTCTGTTTTTGTTATTACCTCAAAATCAAGTTCCCTATCTTCCAGTTCCCAATTTGGCAATTCCTTCAACCAAGGATTTCTCCCCTTCCGTACCGCTTGCCCCACCGAGGTGCCTTCTAAAAACCAGATTTTGCTGCGAATATACCTTTGGTAAGTGGCAGAGGCCTTCCTACATATCGTTTTAGGTGTGTCTTTACTTCGCCCCGGCCACCGCCAAATGTTATATCTGTTTTGAAAACCAGAAATTGTGCCCAATCCAGCCTGGTATCCGGCTTTTAAAGCCTGATGCTGAATGTAAACATTTGATTCTCCACATGGATATGCCACAATCGGCACAGAAACTTGCAAGCGCTCTTCCAGCATGTCTTTTGAGTGCGCAAGTTCATGTTCCACCTGCTCTTTTGTCAGGAACAATAACCGTGAATGCGTGCAAGTATGGCTGCCAAAGGTAAATTCTTCCTGCTGCAATTCTTGGATTTGTGACCAATTCATCAGTGGGATATGCACATTGGCTTCCCAATTGCTGGTCAATCCCACTCTGTCAACCACAATAAAAACTGTCGCCGGGAAATTCATTTCTCGCAAATAGGGGGCCACCAAAAAATAAAAGTCCTCAGACCCATCATCAAATGTCAATGCAAAGCGTTTTTTAGGCAGCGACTTTATCGATGGTTGAAGCATTTCAAACAGAGAGACACATTCAAATCCCTTCTGATGAAGAGTTTCCATCTGGCTTTTAAAATCATCCAACATAACAGAACAACCGGGAGAAATGTGGGGATGATCCTTATCCACAATATTGTGATAAACCAAAATCGGGGGACACCGATCCACAATATCTTGGTCATCCAACAGTGCCAGATGATCGAGATTTTCCTTTTGAGGGTAAACCCGCAAAGTCGTTTCTAACAATTCAGTTCCCCTTTCCTTGCTGGTCCTCTACCTCTTTTTTCTTCCGCCAGGAGAGAAACTTCTTGGTTAGAAATTCATTCTTTTTTACCCATTCTCGTACACCTTCATAAACCTCAGCACCCATTCGCAAGATAAAAGACCGTAATTTACGGGGATATAATTCAATATTTACTCTTGGCTTTAGCTGGTTCGTCCACAGCTCTTTCCAGTCATAATAAGTGCCCCAATCAATCATCCGAATACCCTGGTTGGTCACCTCATCCACAAACAATTCCATCAGGATCACCATCGGGGAATATTTATAAAATTCTGGATCATAAGCAATTAATTGGATCAACGCCACCTCATCGGTTATAAAAGAAATTAACTGCCCCATCGTGACCCAACCAGCTTTTAATGTATACAGATTTAATTTCCCCCGATCTAATAGCTTTGCCCCAGCTTCTCGATAGAAATCGCATTGTGCGGGATAATTAAACTGGCTCGGCGTGAAAGTCTCATCCCAGCGCTTCCGGTGAAGATCAAAGAATTTCTCAACCTCTTTCTCATACTGAGAAGAATCCTTACACCAGCTAAGTTCCAAATTACCAAGTTCACGTGCAGCTTTCCGTATCCGGTTCGCAACCCTGTGTTTACGCTTTTTATCCAGCGAATCCTGATACTCTTGCCAGGTCGATTCCAACTGCAAGTACGCACATTCATCTTGAGCAGAACGCAGCTTCCAGCCTAATTCTTGTGCTTTTTCCAGGATTGCTTTTGTGGTTGGAAGTTCATCTAAAAGGTGAAAAAGATTGAGAATGTCCCACTCAGATTGATAGGTTTGCAGATAATCAAAAATACAACCTAAAACTTCCTCACCAGATTCCCCGATCAACAATCGCTGATAATTCGACTCTTCAGCCGCAATAATTTCAAGTGACCGGACAGCAAGCCCATATTTTCGCGTTTCACTTATTTTCAATGGCGCAATTGCAACCACACTATCCGCATCTTCAACCACAAGAATATACAGCAAAGCATCTTGCGAAAAATATTTCCAATAAGTACACTGCCATTCAAAAGATAATTCAACCGCATTTTTATCAGTATCATCCAGCAGTTGGTTCCAGATACCGGATAACTCTAAAGCATCCTCATATTTTTCAATTCTTTTTATGGTCAAACTGTTCTTACTCATAATCATCCCTCAAACACATCACTCCTCATTTGGCTTTCGAAAAAGACCATTTGCCCGAACTGCGTGTTTGTGATGAGAGACAATCATCTCATGATAGAGTGAAATCATCTTAGGCGTGGTTGCAGACTGATGGTCGTCAAGCCACTTTCGGGCATTTCTACCCATTTCTTTTCTCAGGGAGTCGTTTTTTAGCAAATACACAATTGAATCTGCGAGCACTTTGGGGTTATGCGGTGGAATCAGAATGCCTGTCTTATTCTGTTCAACATACTCCGACAAACACCCCACGTCGGTAACCACAACCGGCTTCCCAAATTGGTATGCAGTCAACAACACCCCACTTGTGGATGCCGATAAATATGGAAGTGCCACCAGGGAACACCGGCTGAATAATGCTGCCATTTTTTCGGGAACAATATACCCCTCATGTATTTCATAGGGCCCAAAGTCCTCAATTTTATTTTTGCATATTTGTAAATTTTCCCCATGAGATGCAATAATGATCTTTGCTTCTGGCACCAATTCATTGATCCGCGGTTGTGCCTCAATTAAATATTCCAATCCCTTATGCGGGTCCGATCGACCAAAAAACAACACCTCTTTCTCTTCTTTTTCGTCTGAATCCAACCACTTTTCTGATGTTGTCCGTGCCCCTAAAGGCACATGCCTGATCCGGTTAGGGTTGATTTGGTATTCTTCGCCCACACTTCCCACCATATTGCAGCAGTTCACCAACAGCATATCCGATCCGGCAATCAAAATGCGGTTAATCGGCTTCGTATACCGCCCTAAATGGTCCCCGAAATTCGCCTCCGGCACAATCAAAGTAGAGATTACCGGAATTTTACGGACAAGCACCGCCAAAATAGCCAACCACGGTTCCGACGGGCCGGCTAAAATATGCAGCACATCCACCTTATCCTTCAAGATCGTCTTTCTTATTTTAAGGAAAGTGCTCAAAGAACGTGGGTCTCTCATGCGAGGAAGTTCAAATAAATTCACTTTGCTATTGGGGGGAGTCACGCCTCTGTGAGCTAAGATTTCTCGATATTCTTGTGGCGTTTCTCCATTCCGAATTAACGAATGCTGGCTAAAATAAAAAGAAATCTGATGCCCCTCCTTGGAAAGCACATCACCAAGGTCAAAGGCTGTATCCATATCCGTTAGTGTAATTAATCCAACATGTAAACTCACCCGCCTACTCCCCAAAGAATCCCTTTGTCCAGAGCATCATCTTCTGATACTGATTCCTTTTCAATCATCTCTAAAACCATTAATGCATCCAGGAAAAATTTTGCAGCCCAATTCGGTAAGACATAAGGTAGATATCCTCCATTGATCGGGAATGAACCCCATACTCCTCCCCGACTGCCAATATCCTGATCCTGTAACATCTGTGTCGTTTTTATATACGAAACTGCTTTAGAGGCTGCCAATAAATATTCTGATTCCTTCGTAATGTTGTAAATTTTCGCCCACACAATCGCCATCTGAGCAGTTCCTGTTAAACAACACCAGGGCACATGAATCCCCCAGCCTGCGGAAAACTCACCGGCCAATTGCCCGTCTTCCCGTTGGGTTTTAGCCACCGCCAATGCAGCTTTTTTCGCTGCCGCCAAATAAGCTTCGTTTTCTAAAATTAGTCCCGCTTCAAACAAACCGCGGATTGTATACGCAATCGTATGCAAGGAAGGCATTTCATCGGTAGAAAAAGCCGCATTCGAAAACCAACCATCTTCCATTTGCTGTTTCAAAACCCAATCCAGGTTCTTCACAGCTGCATCTTGCATTTTTATATTTTTCAATTCTTTGGCAGCTTCTAACAATGCCCATGCCACTCTAGCATGGTACGTTGTAGGAATACTATGATATGTTCCTCTAATCCAAGAGCCGTCATCCTCTTGAATAGCGGCCAACCAATTTCCCGCCTTTTCAACCGCGTTCAAATACATTTCAGGCCAACCGCTTCTGCATCCAGCAATTAAACCGAGCATCACCTGCCCCGTATCAAACACCAATCCTCTAAATGGATTATCTCTGCTTGCCCAACTTCCATTCTCAAGTTGCAGGGAAAGCAACCAATTCGCCATCCGTACGGATCGCCCAACCCATTCATCTTTCTGCACCATTTTGGCATATGCCAAAAAAGTTGGGATGATATACCCTGTTGTTTCCGGGTAACTAAAATCCCATCCTGTACGTAAAGAATACAAAGCAGCTACCCCACCATCAGGAGTAGCATCATGCGCAGCAGCCAGCCATTCTGCGGTAGCCTTCATATGTTCCAAATGGCTTCCGGGGTGGCTTCTTTTCTGCTGCCAGAGACTTTTTAAAAGCATACCTCGAGAGCTTATAAATCCCCGTAGTCTTTCAAAAGCACCTCTTGTATCAATCATTCCCCCTCCAATGCCTGCCATTCCTGAGACCCAATCAACTGATCAAAAAGGAAAGCCCAGTCATACTTTCTCGCGTGTTCTGCCGCACGCGCAGAAGTGTTTTTTAGTAATTCATCATCCCCCAACAACAATAAAGCCTTTTCTGCAAAATCCTCTGCATCGAAAGGAACGGCATACCCCGCCCCAGATTCTTCAATGATCCGCTCGGTTTCGCCAACCTTTGAGCCGACTACAGGCAACCCTGCCGCCATATATTCAACCACTTTCAAAGGAAAAGCAAATTTCATCAAATCTGTTGGAGTAAATAAAGCAACCCCCACATCTGCTTGGGCTAAGTAGTTAGGCAAATCCTCATAAGGCTGGGGAGCAATAAAATCCACCCGATCTTCTAAACCAAGGTCTTCTACAATTCCCCGCAAATATTGAGCATAGTCATCCTGGTTGTACCCAATGATCATAAATCGCGCATCTGGGATCGTCTTTACAATCTCAGCAAACCCTCGAATAGCAACATCTACGCCATATTCTTCTGCCAATTTCCCAATATATACCAATGTTGGGGGGTGATCTCCCTTCTTCTGTGCTTGTGAAAAGAGGGGATAATTTACACCATTAGGGATCACAATCGTCTTATCTGCCCCCTGGTTTTCACGGAGTTTTGCTAACAAATATCCTACACTGACGACCAGATTAGCATGTGAAGCACACCATTTCTCGCGGTAGTGGATTACATTTTTTATCATCCGAGAATGGTCAAAGCCCTCATAGTAATCCCAATCATCATAAACGATCGTTTTTACAATCCCTCGCCGTTTCAACCACACCGGCAAATAAGCATTATCTGGATTGCCATAAATACAAACCTCATACTGCTTATTTTTTAAACGTCCTAACTGGAAAGCAGCCCAAAAATCTTGCGCCACAAAATCAAAACGACCAGGAAGGCGGCGAAGCAGCAATTGCATGCCATTTGCGCGCTCAATTACTTCAACCTGTTCACCACTTTTTACGCCCTCTCGGAATCTCTGCCACGATCCAACTTGCTCTGCCCCGGAATAAAACCGGCGCAATGAGATCACATCCACTTTTGCACCTTTCTCTTCTAAGAAACGCACAAAATGGTGGGCGCGGTGATTTGGGTGGATTGTAAAATCACTCCCCGCGATGAACAAGATTTTCACATTTCTCATCCGTTCATCCCTTTTTCTCTCCATTGGTTGGAAAATGTAATACTCTTTCAGCCGGGCATGGAGAAGCAGCCTGATAAGTACTGATTTCAAAAATATCTAAAATTTCCTGTACATTTACCAAATCTGCTGCAGTCACTTGTGACAGCCACTTCTCCACCAAATACTCGCGCTTATTTTGCAAGATCGCCTCATTAGATTGCGTATTGCTAAATTCTCTGCTGGAAGATGGCGTGTTTATCTTGGCGTACATTCTCTTATTAGAGACGATAGAAAGCTTATTCACCAGGAGATCGATAACTTGTTCCGCCTTAATTACCAATTCCTCATAAGTCAAAGCCAAATCTATTTGCGCCGCATACTTCAAGGGGTAAAGGTTTTCAAATACCCAATTCAAAACGCCTTTTTCAAGGTCTGTCCCATTTCCCAATACCTTATGAGCCAACCGAATCTGCTCCCCAGATAAGTATTGATTTGCAAAAAAATCGTCTTCCAAATATGCGGGGGCCGTATTTTGCCACCCGGCTCGCATTACAGACAGCGCTTGGGGAATCGGATGGCGGACCAAATAAATGATGATCGGTTTAAACTGCTTGGCAAACCAATCCATCATCGGCAAAGAGTCACACTCCTTGATTAAAGTACGGTGTTTTGGCAGTAAATAAGGCTCACACAAAACTTTATTTTGGCAGGAAAGGAGCATATTAAAATAACGGATAACTTGTTTCTGCTCTTCTTGTGTAACTCCAATGAATTGGCTCAAGTATTTATCCGGAAGTAATTGCTGCTTGATCAATTTTCTTTCAGCATCATAGTCGTTCAAATCAAGCGGTTGATCAATCAGTCGTATATGCGGTGCGCTGGCAATCAAACTTGCCAAATAAGAAGACCCCCCTCTTCGGCTGGAGAATAAAAATATATTTGGATCTTTATCTTGGGAATAAAGCCAATCTGAAGGAAGTCTATAAAATAAAAAAGTTTTTACCCGTGTTTTCAAATTTGATATCATCGCAATAAATTCTCACTACCACTCATTTTCCCGGATATTCAGTTACTCTTGGTTTTGATAAATGCAAAAATGATTTTGCTTCTTGGAAAACAACTCCCAACTCCTCGGTTGTTATTGCAGAAAATACAACAGCAAGAATTGGATAAACGCACAACACTAACAATCTCACAATATATGATTCTGGGTTGATAAATAAAACAAACCCCCATAATACGGCAAAAAGAATCAAAGGTTTTAAGAAACTGATTGGCTTTATCCTTAATCCTTTTTTAGACAAGAAATACATGTTCAAAGGGATCGCAATAGAAAACCCTATCACTGTTGCCCATGCGCCACCAAGGATGCCAAATTGAGGAATTAGTAGCAGATTTCCTAATAAACTTACTGCAGCAAGAGCAGCCATTATGTATGCAGGCTTATCAGATTGTCCAATTCCTACCAAGGAGTAACCTAATGTATGTTCGACAATCGTCAAGCTGAACCCGACCATCAATAATGTAAATACAGGAGCAATTGATTGATAATCGGGAGAGAATAAAATAGAAATAATTTCTTTTCCAAAAAGAAGTACAAATACAGAACCGAATAAACTGAAAAAGATCAACCAGCGAATCGCGGAAGATAATGTTTGTGTAGTTTTATCATTATCACCTTGAGCAAATTGGTTTGCGAACAAAGGGAAATATACAGATTTGAAAGAATTGTACAATCGGATAAGTGCATCTGGGATTTTCCTTGCTATTTCATATAATGCAATTTCAGCTGGGCCAAGGAGTGCGCCAATAAATAGCGAGTCAAATCGCTGGTAACCGAAACTAAACACATTGTTTAATAGCAGCGGGAACCCAAAAATAATCATCTCCTTCAATATTCCAATATTTATTTCTATTCGTTTCTGAACTGGTATTACCCAAAATTTATACAAGCAAGTAAGCAATTGGGATATGACCCTCGCATAGATCAATCCAATAATTCCAAGGTTCAACCAGACAATGAAAATAACGATAAGGACAAATTTCAAGATAGAACCAGAGGAAGATGCTATTGCCGATTTTTGAAACTGCTCAAATCCTTCTAATAAGCAATCAAGCAATTCTGAAAAACTCTCCAATGTAAAGATTATGGGAAGATAAACAATATATTCCAACAAAGAGGGAGAGGAAAACAAATCTCTAAATATGGGTGCAGCTATCCAGGTCAACACCCCCACCAACAATAAGACAAAGAAACGGAAAAGCAGCACCGAATTGACCAATTGCCGCCGGTACAATGGTTCTTCATTGCTAGCAATATACTTTGTAGTTGTCAGGTTTAATCCAAAACCACTAAACTGAGTAATCAGGCTCGAATTCACTTCCAACAGAACAAAAGTGCCAAAAACTGCCATGGACATTTCTCGTACAATAATCCTGGTGCTGATTAAGCCAAGCAATTGGACAACTGTATTCCCTAAGCCTACCGGAACAACACCTTTGATAAAACGGTTCAAGAACGAAGGTTTATCATTCATCACTCAGACCTGTTGAAACGATTTCTTTACAATGGCGATAAATGACCTCATTCACTCCAAACATGATCCGATCAATGGTGTCCAATACCACTGCGTAAATATGGGGTTATAGATAGCCCCAATCACAACCCCCAAATACACGAGGGTAAATCCTAATACCCAGTAGCGCATTTCTGCATCTTGCACCTTGTACCAATATTTAAATCCCCGATATAGAAAAATGAATGACATCACCACCAAGCATCCATAAGAAGCTATCCCACCTTTTAGCAAAATCCAAAAATGGGCATTATGGATGTAATATCTGGCATCAAACCATGTTCTTTCCTCATAATCAATGCGGTGATCCCAGGTGCGGTATTTTGCACCTAAACCAAGACCAAGCAAAGGATGTTTTTGCACTTGCGGCCAGACATAACTATTTTCCACACTTCTCCATTCCAGGCTATCCTCGGATAAAGTGTCTACCTCAAACAAAGTCCCTAATCTTTCCACAGTCGCTAGTGTAAGCTGAGCATACCGCGCAGAAGGATTACTGTATGACAGGATCAACAATACTGCTAAAGCCAACAAAACCAAAAGAGCATAGTTTATTAATCGTCTTCTTTCAGCTTTTCTAGCAACGACTGCTAAGACAAAAACAGCCAAAGCAACCTGTACCCAGAAGCTTCTAGTAAACGTAATTATTACTGCAAACCCAATCATCGCACACTGTAAGAGTAAAATGACTTTATTTTTTGCTTTAGGATTTACAATCAATTGGCAAATCAGCAGAATGAGAGCAGTAACAATTACCGATTGTCCGGGAGGTAGAATTCTTGTAATATCAGTATAGACTGTCTCCCCCGTCCGCAAGGCTTCCACTCGATCAGGCAAAAAGGGCAAAGAAATCCCTAGCAAAAACTGTAAGCTCATCGCAAAGGCCACCAGTGTTGCCAGCCAGATGATACCGTCTATCAACCAACGTAATTGCTTTTTTCTTTGAACCAGATTAATGACAATAAAAAATGCAAGATAATAACTTAAGACCCGGAATTCTCTAATTCCCTCATGAAAATCCACTTGATTATAAAGTGCGGCAATCAAAGTGGATAATAGCAAAAAGCCTAAATAAAACACCACCCACCAATTCATCGGCGAACTTATCAATTTGAAATCTGGTTCAACCAATGCCTTAAATACCAAAATTACCAATACACCAAGCAGTAAAATATCTGGTATATGCAAACTTCCAATTCCAATGGGCAGCAGGGGTAAATCCGACTCATAAATGATTCCAGATGTAATAAAGAGAATAGCTAACAACGAAATTTCTGGACGGTAAAAAAACAGAACGATCCCGAAAATTATAGAAACACCTGCCAATGCAATCAAAGGTGAGAATACGACGCTGGTTATCCCAATTAACAATCCCAGGATCACCGCGCTGATAATAATTGTTCTTTGATTCCATTTTAGAAATGTGTTTACAACCAATTTGGATTCCATTATTACTGTCTCATTCTTATGTTTTCATGGTGGGACAAAATGCACAACGTAATCTACACACCAAATCCTACAAAAATTACACTTAGCTGCCTTTTCTCATTCACCATACTGGATCACAATTTCAAATGATGCCTGTGCAGGCACATCCAAGGCAATTCGCAGCCAACCCTCTACTATCTGATAGGGATAGGATTCGCCATTTACAGTCACGGACAAAATTGGAACATTCAAGGTTTCTTCTTTCTGAATGTGATAAACCTTGCTAGCATCTGATTCATTGGTAATTTCGAGCACATTGGTATACATGAATATACTGGTACTACCATCATCGTTTTGTTTTTCCAGATACAGATGCTTGAGAATATACCCTAAGCTATGCCACTCAACATTTGTGCTCAATGCATTGACAATGTCTGCCATCTCATTGAACGCTGTAATACCATCCGCAAATAGATCCTCCTCGTATGCAAAGGAGTAAAACAAAGCTGGTTTATCTATAAAAAGATCGAAAAGAGAGGGTTGGATATTGGGTACAAACGGCATATAAGTACCCGGATGTCTGTTAGTCAGCAATGGAAAATTCCCAAAGCTCAACTCTGCCGGATACATGCCAAATCCCCAATTATCTGTTGGCATCGCCTCACCCAATGGAGCCGGCTGTGCGTTTACAGTTCCAAGATAATTATATTTTTTTAGCAGCTCTAATGTTTTTGTCGGTGCAATACCAGAAGGAAAAACCATTATCCTATCGAATGGCAGTTGTAAAGTCGCATTCATATCATTGAGGCGAAGCAAACCTTCTTGAATATCTGCTTCTTGTTCACTCAATGGCCGGGCTGATAGATTAGGATCATCAACCGAATCATCCTCATCTAAAACATATTTGTAAAACTCATAGCCATCCCCATTATTTCCTTGCTGAACAATAGATAAACGGTTTGGATAGCGCTTGAAGAGAGTTACGACCTCGTTATCATAATCTTCCCACTGAGCCGGCACCAGAGAAATTGTAGTATGGAAATTATGTAATTCCATTTCTCGTAGTAGAGAAGGATAAGAAAGCTGGAAAAAAGGTTCCACCAAGACGGGGTCATCCAATGTAAGGTTTGCATAATCCGTACTTCTATGCCAAGCCTCATCTTGCATCACATTTTTATAGACCATCATCATTGGGAGAATATAAGAAGAATACTGCACATCGTAGTACATTTCTCTCAATCTCAATTCTCCCATGTACCGTCTCTGCCATCCTCCATCAATAAAAATACGCCCTTCCCCACTCTCCCATAATACGAATACCGGATAAGTATCTCCAGACGCAGTATAAGCACTCATCAGAGTTGTCACAGTATTGGGATCAACCACTTCGATAGGAGAATCTCCCCAAGTAGTAATCGGAGGCGATTCAATCGTCTGTCCAGTAAACTCTCTAGTAACTGCCGGCATAGTTTCAGAAAAAGTCCAACCCAAAGGCGGTTCCAACGGATACCTGGCCCCACTTACTGCACCATCGGTAAGATCCGATAATAAATAAGTGTTCATCCGCCCATCTACGTTGCCGATATGTAGTGTGGATTCTCCCGAGTAGAGAGCAGTTTTTAATATTTCTAATTCCTCGTAAGTCAGCAATTGAGGAACCTTTAGGAAAGTAACCGCACTCACACCGATCAGCTTATACGGCTCACCATTTTCATCTTGAAGCAATTCTTTGGTTAGGGGATCATTTAAAATATCCAATTGTTTACACCCTAGCCCCAAAAACTCAGCAAGATGACAAAAGGTTTTATCGTAACTAGTAGGTAAATGGGAATCATACAACAGCAGCACATCAGCCACATCATCAATTTCTTCATTTTGTAGAAATGAGATTGGATTTTCCACCGTGGGAATAACAGATTCTTCTTCCGAGATTGGCTCCTCTGCAATTTCAGAATCCGCAGAAGTAGGAACAGGAGTTTCATCCTGTGAATCTAGAACATAAGAATCCACCGAATCTACTTCCCCTGGCGATTGTGTCTGAAAGTGTTTATTAGCTTGACTCCAAAGGACAATAAACCCTAGGATCAGAGCAATTAATATAACTATTAGAGCGTTACGTACTTTCACGTTTAAATCTCCAAGGGAATAGTCTCCCCTCTAATTCATTATGCGGGTATCAATTCACTTTCAAATTTTTTAATCATGCTTACCATGTATTCAATCTGCTCATCAGTCAATTCTGCATAGATAGGCAGAGAGAGAATTTCCTTCACCACTTGCTCAGTAACCGGCAAGTCGCCCTCTTTATAACCAAGCGATGCAACAGCTGGTTGTAGGTGGATTGGCACAGGGTAATGAATCCCGGGGAATACATTGTGATCTCGTAACCACTGCATCAATTCATCACGGTGCTGCGTGCGCACCACATACAGATGATAAACATGCCGGTTCGCTGCCAATTCAGTCGGCGCGGTAACTGTTGTTTCGGCTAATAGAGATTTAAGTTTCTCAGCATGCGCCCTTCGTTGTTCATTCCAGGCCTCAAGATATGGCAATTTAGCCCGCAAAACGACTGCCTGAAGCTCATCCAACCGGGCATTCATCCCCACCACATGGTGATAATATTTCTCCTGCGAGCCGTGGTCGCGGATCATCCTGACCTTTTTCGCTAGATCATCATCATTTGTGGTAACAAATCCACCTTCCCCATAGCCGCCTAAATTCTTAGAGAAGTAAAAACTAAACGCCCCAGCATCTCCCATGCTTCCGGCTCGCCGCCCCTTATACTCTGCCCCATGCGCCTGGCAAGCATCTTCGATCACTTTTAGGTCATGTTTCCGAGCAATTTCCAACAGCGGATCCATATCCACTGTTTGCCCATACAAATGCACCGGCAAGATCGCCTTTGTTTTATCGGTGATTTTGTCTTCAATCTGGCTCACATCCATCAAGCAGGTAACCGGGTCAATATCTACAAATACTGGTACTGCCCCGACCAACATAATTGCCTCTGTCGTTGCAATAAAGGTATGTGACACCGTAATGACTTCATCCCCATGCCCAATATCCATCGCCCGTAATGCCACATGGAGTGCATCCGTCCCGGAGCCGACACCAATCCCGTGTTTTACCTGGCAAAATTCAGCAAATTCTTTCTCAAGAGCTTGCACATTCTTTCCAAGAAACAGATACATACTGTCTAACACGTCAGATATATTGCTTAAAATTTCCTCTTTCAAAGGGCCATATTGCATTTTTAAATCTACTAAAGGAATATTCATTTTATTTCTCCTATCCTTGTTCAACTGGTCTCAAAACTTTTGCTGGGTTTCCCGAAACGATCATCCTCGGTGGTACATCCTTTGTTACCACGCTCCCAGCCCCAACGATCGCGCCTTCCCCAACTGTCACACCACATAAAATCGTGGCATTACTTCCAATGGATGCACCTTTCTTAATCAAAGTGGGGATACAAGTCCAATCTTCTTCTGTTTGAAGTTGCCCATCGCCAGCTGTAGCCCGGGGATATTTATCGTTGATGAACATCACGCCATGCCCAATAAACACCTCGTCTTCAATCGTTACACCTTCGCAAATGAAAGTGTGGCTGGAAATCTTTGACATTTTCCCAACACTAACCCCTTTTTGGATTTCAACAAAAGTGCCGATCTTTGTTCCGTCCCCAATCTCACACCCATACAAATTCACAAAGGCATAGATTTTTACATCTTTACCTAAAACCACATCAGGAGATATTCTGGCAAAATCCGCATTTACCATTTGATCACCTCGTGAGTGGAATGATTCTTGATCGACTTTTCCGCTGCTTCGATGATTTTCACAACCCGTAAGCCGGACACCCCATCGCTTACCGGTTTTTTTCCGGTGGATACACAATCAATAAAGTGCAGGCACTCTTGTTTGAGAGGTTCCAGATAACGAATGTTAGGGATTGTGATGTTCCCATAGCGATAATTGCACTGAAACTCATCAAAGGTATTCGTGTAAAGGGGTTTATCGACCCCTTTATCATAAATTTTGATTTTGTATTCATCTACATCATTGAAAACGGCCATTTTCTCGCTGCCAACCACTGTAACCCGCCGCACCTTGCATGGGTCAAGCCAACTCACATGGACATACGCCGACACATTATTTTTGAAGATCAGATTGAGATACACCACATCATACAAACCGTCGAAAACACACGGCATCCCATGTGCGCTCACAGAGACAGGTTGGTCTTGGAGCAAGTACAGCAAAATGGAAATATCATGTGGAGCAAGGTCCCACAACACGTGAGACTTCTTTTGGAACAATCCCAAATTTAACCGGGCTGCATCAATATAATAAATATCCCCCAACTCACCTTCGACAATATAATCTCGAAGTTGCAGTACGGCAGAGTTATATTCAAAAGTATGTCCGACCATCAAGGTTTTGTTTTGGGTTGCTGCCAAATCCACCAATAGTTCCCCTGCTTCACTATCTAAAGTGAGGGGTTTTTCCACTAACACACTCAACCCATTTTCCAAACACTCCTTGGCAATTGGGTAATGTGAATCTGGTGGTGTTGAAATCACAACGGCATCCAACCCCATATCAAACAAATCATGATAATCAGATGTATAGGTAACTTCTGGGTACTTTGATCTCGCTCGCTCTAATTGCTCTTCTTTTACATCCGCTACCGCCACCACGTCAGATTCAGGGATTTCATAAAAATTGCGCGTTAAATTGGGTCCCCAATATCCATAACCAATGATTCCTACTTTCACGTTTTCCATGATTCACTCCTCAACTAAAGTGCCCCTTTGGTGGATATAACTGCGAAAGGCGTTTTCAATAATATTTTGATATCTAAAAACAATGATTGACGTTCTATATATTGCAGGTCTAGATTGACCTGATGGTCAAACGATTTGGTACATCGTGCAGTTACCTGCTGCAACCCTGTCAATCCAGGTTTGGCTTGCAAACGTTTTTTATGCCACGGCAGGTAAACATCCACCTCATAAGGGATTGCGGGCCTGGGTCCCACCAAACTCATATGCCCCACAATCACATTCCAAAGCTGAGGTAATTCATCCAAACTAAACTTTCTAAGATATTTTCCTGGTCTAATAATTCTTGTGTCTTGGATTAATTTTTTGGTGTCTGTTTCTCCCCCTTGAATTTTAGCAGCGGTGTCAACGTCATTTATAATTAGTGCCTGTACATATTTTTTATGGATTTCCGGGTCAGCATTTTCCTTCATTGTCCTGAACTTATAACAGGGGAATTCCACCTGCTCCCAGTAAATTCTGTCTCCATCCCTACACAACTTAGCCCCCACCCGCCTTTGCACAAACAATACATGCCCGGGAGAGTATATAAAGATTAAGCAAGAAATTAAGAGCATAAGAGGCAAACATACTAAAAATAGTGCCGATGCAATGGTTATATCCAAGACTCTTTTAGATACATAGTAAATAATCCGTCTTCGATCAATGCATAGATTCTTTACTGCTTCTACATTGGCTTGATCCCCAAAAGCAACTTTGATCGTCATCTTATTTCCTATCCAGGCATGCTTTATGAACTCTTATGAAAAATAAAATTATTAGTCGCTTTTTCTGCTTGGTTGACAATCATGCCCGTAAACTTGTCTTCCAAAGTACTCACATAGTCACTTGCATCCACAACATCGCCTTTATCTGAAAAAGTCCTTCGAATTACGAGGATTACGCCCTCTACAGCCCCGACAAACATAGCGATATGGATCAATGGGAACATTGGAGAACTATCAATCAAAACAAAATCAAACTTTTCCTCAGCCTCTTTCAACAAATTCTGCATTTTCTTTTCAAAAGTCAGATCATTGACAGAACTATTTTGTTTCCCTGGTAAGAGATATAAATTTTCAATTCCTACATCAAGAAGCGTTATCTGATTGAAATCTGTCTCCCTATTCAGGTAATCGACCAAACCCACCTCAGGAGAAACGCCAAACACTCGATGAAGTGAAGGCTCATTCATATCACCATCCACCAGCAGCACTTTTTTACCCAACTTTGCTAGAACAATCCCCAAATTGGCAACCACGGTCGTCTTCCCCTCTCCGGATTGAGTACTAACGAATAAGAAGGATTTCAACCGGTCGCTTTCACTGACATATAAAAGGTTCTTTGCAATTTTTTCAAAAATGTTATACATCTGAGATGGACGATTTGGTTCAACGATTAAATTCCGTTTATTGCTAGACGGTATCTTCGCAAATACAGGAACTTGAGTTGTAGTTACTATCTGTTCATCTGATGTTAGTGTGCTATCCGTATTTTCGATTACAAAAGCAAGCCCTGCTCCACCAACCATACCTACCAATACCCCCAACACAATATTTACTAGCAATTTTGGAGAAATTGGTTCAGTTGGGATTTGCGCAGTTTGTACAATCGTGATGCTGTTCTCAATAATGCTCTCTCGAAATGTAGCATTATGATATTCTTCCAAGAGGTTCTGATAATTTGTGCGCTTTTCATCCACGGTAATGCCGGTTATTTCAGCCTTAGCATTTTCATCAGGATCAAGAGATAGAAGTTCCCCTTCATATTGGGCAACCACATTTTCTAAGTCTAGCTTGGCTTGAGCAAGCTGTTCTTGAATAATATCTTCTGCTGTTTTAGTATCACCCATATAGATAGATTTACTATTTTTTATGAGTAATTCAGCGAGCGCATTTGCTGCCGCAGCGGCAGTAGATGGTGATTGCGATTCAACCGAAATCTCAAACAGCTCTGTATTTGGAATATTCTCGATTGTGATGGTAGGCATGGTATCAATACCTAACACCGATTGCAATTCATGATTCAATGATTCAC
The DNA here is from genome assembly GCA_963675375.2 of Anaerolineales bacterium. Lineage (GTDB taxonomy): Bacteria > Chloroflexota > Anaerolineae > Anaerolineales > UBA11579 > UBA11579. The sequence goes on from OY776212.2 coordinate 3,193,710, forward strand.
TTGAAGCTATTTCCAAGAAAGTAGAAAACAATCGATCAAGATAAATAGCATCATAGTAATTCAATGATCCACCTGTCGTTGCGGAGATTCTTACCAAAGCTGATGTTTGATACACTGGCGTTAGTAATAACGTCCCCACTGTTACGACAATTAATGTCACAACAAGCGTTAAAAGAAATACAAATCGTCTTCGCCAAAGTACACGAAGGTAGTGCAAGAGATCCATAATGAATTCCTTTCACGGTTAACAGCTATATATTATTTTGTTTGTGCAGTTTATCTTTGTATGATGATCCCCAATATTGTTTTCAAAACAGATGATTACTTGAAATAAATTTAATATAAATTGGGTTGCTGCCAAGTTCACCCTGCATCATCATTGTATATTTTTTCACATAGAAAATCAATAGGGATTCTGACGAATTTTGAAAATTGATAATAACTTATAGAAATCTAATTAATTTATCAATGGTTCCAATCTGTAGTCAGCAAAAGCGCTGTAAGTATTCCACCACCCAAGAACATCTGTGCTACAATAAGATTTTATAACCAAGTTAAGTTAATCATTGATAACCTACAAAATATACCATTTATAAAATATCACTTTTATTACCAATGTTCATTCACCTGACCACCCACTCCGCATACTCCTTGCAAGCCAGCCTGCTCAGCCCAGCAGAACTGGTGCATGCTGCTAAAGAACAAGGCATGAATGCCATTGCGCTTACCGACCGATATTTGCTTACTGGTGCAGTAGAATTCGTCCACGCCTGTAAAAAAGCCGGCATCCAGCCAATTCTTGGCCTAGAAATTGATCTGGAAGATCATCCGCTCACCCTCCTGGCAACCAGCATAGAAGGCTGGTCTAATCTATGTCGTCTCAGCAGCGCACTAGCCCTTCGGGCAGAGCCTCAATCGACTTGTACAGTTGATTTTATAGCTCCTTTTTCTGGCGATCTAATTGCTATCGTCCCATGGTCTTCTCAAAACATTGCCCAGCTCAAACAAGTATTTTGCCGCTGCCTTTACCTTGCCTTGCAAGACCCTTCTGTCGGTCTTCCTGCTTCAAATCTGGCACGCAATCTAAATTTATCTCTTGTCGTCACTCACCCGGTACACTACCTTAAACCTGAACAAGCCAATTTACTTCAAACCCTGGCTGCCATCCGTCTCAACTGCACGATAGACCAACTCTTGCCCGGCGATTTTCCACCGCCAAATGCTTACTTCACCAGTCAAGGGGAAATGCTGGTGCGCTTTTCAGGGTTTCATGCTGCACTTGAAAAGACCCAAGAGATTGCAAAACGCTGCCAGTTTGATTTACCACTTGGTGTGCCAAATATGCCGGTCGTTCCCATTCCCGATGGAATAACCCCAACCCAATTTCTACGCCAAAAAGCAGAAGAGGGGGCGCGCCGTATCTATGGGAAGATCAACTCAGAAATTCAAACCCGCCTGGACCATGAGCTTGAGATCATCGCCAAGTTAGGTTATGAGCCCATCTTTTTGATTGTAGAAGATGTACTCAATTTCGCCCGCCAGACCAATGTGCCATATTCGTCACGCGGTTCGGCGGCTTCTTCACTCGTTGCCCACTGCCTCGGAATCACCAGCCCTGACCCACTCCGCCTCAACTTATATTTTGAACGCTTCCTGAATCCTGCCCGCCAAACACCGCCCGATATTGACACAGACCTATGCTCTCGCCGCAGAGACAGCGTCATCCAACATGTATTTGATACCTACGGCGCAGACCGGGTGGCAATGGTCTCCACCATCAACCGGTTTCGCCCGCGTTCTGCATTAGGTGAAGTAGCCAAAGCATACGGTCTCACGCCCGTGGCAGTCCGAAAAATGGTAGAAAAGCTGCCGCATGCCTTTTGGATACGAAAAGTAGAAGGAGAATCGCCCACATCACCTTTTGCAGAGCTGCGCAAAAGTTACCCATCAGAGCAACACCAGCTCATCTTTGATGATGCCGAAGCTATCCTAAAACTACCCCGCCATCTTTCCGTCCATCCTGGCGGATTGATCGTTGCACCTGGCCCGGTAACCGATCTCGTACCCGTAATGCGTTCAGGCAGTAAGGGCATGCTCATTACCCAATTAGACCTGGAATCTGTGGAGGCGATGGGGTTAGTAAAAATAGACTTGTTGGGTATCCGTGGCCTGACCGTACTGGGTGACATCGCCAAATATGTACAGGAAAGTCAACCAGATCAATACGCTAATTCGCTTTCAGTGTTGGCTGCTGCCCCCACCGAAGACACACCAACTGCCAACATGGTTGAACAGGGGCGAACCATCGGCTGTTTCCAGATTGAAAGCCCCGGTATGCGCACTACCTTACGTGAAATCCACGCTCGCAGCGAAGATGACATCATGGCTGCCCTCGCTCTCTATCGCCCCGGCCCGCTGACAGGGGGTCTCAAAGACGCCTTCGTGAAACGCTTCAAAGGTGAGGAAGAAGTCACCCATATTCACCCCGCCCTGGCTCCTCTTTTAGAAGAAACCTACGGCGTGATTTTATATCAAGAGCAGGTACTGCGGATCGCCAGCACACTGGCTGGGTTCAGTCTGGCCGAAGCCGATCTGCTCCGGCGCGCAATGAGCCACTTTGATCCGGGCAAACGGATGAAAGACCTGCGCCAAAAATTCATTCACGAAGCAGAAACAAGGAGCGGTATCCCCCCTGAAACAGGAGAACAGGTGTGGGAAATGATGGCCGCCTTTGCCGGATACGGTTTCCCCAAAGCTCATGCCGCCTCCTATGCGCATGTTGCCTGGCAATCCGCATGGGCTAAAACCCATTTCCCTGCCGAATTTATGTCTGCTGTATTAGCAAATTGGGGTGGTTACTACAGCCAGAGAGTGTACTTAAGTGAAGCCCGAAGAATGGGGCTTGCGATTCGCCCGCCCCATGTCAACCACTCTGAGCATCATTTTTCCGTAAGCGAGGTCTCAGGAGAGAAAACGCTGTTTATGGGATTAGAACAAGTCAAAAATCTATCCCGTAAAACCATCGCCCGCATCATCCGTTTACGCCCTTTCCCCACGCTCGAAGATTTTCTTTGCCGGGTTGACCCCCGCCCACGGGAAGCAAAGAACCTGGCTAGTGTCGGCGCTTTTGATAATTTAGGATACATCCCTGCCATCATGCAGCGCCTCAAAAGCGGCTGGCAGGTCGGGCAGCCCGGATTATTTGGCGGAGAAGTATTTGACGGAGAAGACTGGGGACTAGAGCAAAAAATGGCTGCCCAAAATGACCTGCTCGGTGTCAGCCTGGAAGCACACCCATTAGAACTGCTAGCCGACCAGATCACCCATATTGGAGCAATCTCCACAGAAGAAGCAGCCAGCCGGGTCGGTCGTTTGGTGCATGTTGCAGGGGTACGTCAAACCTCTCGGCGCAGCAGGACATCCAAAGGGGATACCATGCTGTTCCTCACCCTGGAAGACCTCTCCGGGGTGCTGGAGGTGATCGTCTTTCCGGATATCTACCGCCGGGCGAAACAAATTCTAAGGTCCAATGCACCCATGGTCATCACCGGTCGGATAGAAATGAGCGAGGACCACGAACCATTTTTGAAAGCTGAAAAAGTCGAGCTGCTTTCATAAAGCTAAGGTTTTTCCCAGTTTATGCTACATCCTATCAGCCATGAACCATATTTAACGCCAACGCCTCGGCGGCTTTGACCCCATCCACCGCTGAGGAGAGGATACCGCCCGCATACCCCGATCCTTCGCCTGATGGGTACAATCCCTTAATCCGAACGCTTTGATAATCATCCCCGCGCACGATCCAGATCGGTGAAGAGGTGCGTGTTTCAACCCCGGTCAAAACAGCATCTGCCATTGTAAAACCTTTGATTTTCTTCTCAAATTCCGGCAAAGCTTCTCGAATGGATGCGATAATATAGTCTGGCAAACTCGTACTCAAATCCCCTAAATGAATCCCCGGTTTATACGAAGGCTGCACAGAACCTAATCCCGTTGAGGGCCGTCCAGCCAGGAAATCGCCCACCAACTGCCCTGGCGCTTCATAAGTGCTTCCCCCCAATTCATAGGCACGCTGTTCCCACTTACGCTGGAAATCAATCCCTGCCAAAACATGTCCCGGAAAATCATCTGGAAATACTTCCACCACAATGGCGCTGTTGGCGTTGCCCGCATTCCGTGAATATTGGCTCATCCCATTGGTCACCACAGTATGGTATTCAGATGCAGCCGCCAGCACTGTGCCGCCGGGACACATGCAAAAACTGTACACCGAACGACCATTACTGCCGTGGTGAACCAGTTTATAGTCCGCTGCACCCAAAACAGGGTTACCCGCATTCTTTCCCAATCGAGCGGCATCAATCACCGGCTGCGGGTGTTCGATTCGCAGCCCCATCGAAAAAGGTTTCGGTCTGATCTCCACGCCGTGTTGAACGAGCATCTGAAAAGTATCGCGAGCGCTGTGACCAATTGCCAGGATCACATGATCGCTGAACAGTTTCTGCCCATCCGCTAACACCACGCCCCGCAGTTGGTCCTCTTCAACCATCAAATCTTTTACCTGACTCTCAAAAAGAAACTCCCCGCCCAACTCAACAATCACATTGCGCAGTTTTTCTACGATCTTGACCAATCGCAGCGTGCCGATATGTGGTTTGCTGATATAGAGGATTTCTTCTGGCGCGCCTGCATTGACAAATTCCTGAAGCACTTTTCGATCACGATGATTTTTATCTTTTGTCTGCGTATGCAGCTTGCCATCAGAGAAAGTGCCTGCCCCGCCTTCCCCAAACTGGACGTTTGAATCTGGGTTTAATTCTCCTTTGCGCCAAAATGCAAACGTATCTACCGTGCGTTCGCGCACAAGTTTTCCCCGTTCGATCAAGATCGGATTGAAACCCATCTGTGCCAACACCAACCCGGCAAATAAACCGTTTGGGCCGGTGCCAATCACTAGCGGACGCTGACGTAAATTTTCGGGTGCCTTAGTTACAAATTTATAGCTTAGATCGGGAGAAACACGGATCGTTTTATCTTTGCGCTTTCGCTCCAAAATTTTCTTCTCTTGCGCCACTTCAACATCTACAGAGTAAATTAATTTAATTGCATTTTTATTGCGGGCATCATAGCTGCGTTTGAAGATGCGGTAGGAAATCACCTCTTCCGGCTGGATTCCAAGTTTTTTTAGGATTGCTGTTTCCAATTCATCGGGAGTGTGATCGAGGGGTAATTTTATATCTGTAAGTCGAAGCATGGTGATCCTATCAAAATATTATTTTCTAAGAAAATTGCGGCCAATCATTCTTTGCTGCACATAAATTATCAGAATACAAAGATACCAGAGTTATACACGAATGAACATGACCAAAATCATATTCGCCGCAGTCAAAGAGTTTTTTACACGTTCCTCTGCGCATTCAAACGCGTTTGTTGACTTTCCTTGTTTTAAATGTTATAACAAATTTGTTATAACATTTCCAATTCTCAATTCCCTACCTTCAACCACACACATAGGCTAACCTCTTGTCCGATTCGAAAACACTCCCCTCTCTTCCTCCTACAAATATCCCACCGGGCAAACAACGCATCCCGGTGATCCGAAGTATTTACTTTTTTTATTTTGCAGCCTTTGGTATTACAACCACTTTCCTCAATATTTACTACAACGATATCGGCCTGACCGGCGTGCAAATTGGCGTGATCTCCTCGGTACTACCGCTTATCTCCATCATCGCTGCTCCCTTATGGGGCGTATTGAGTGACCGCCTGGGCAGAAACCGCACATTATTGGGAATTGCCAGCGTCGGAATCATTCTCTCAATGAGCGGTATCTGGCTCATGCACACATTTTTTCTGATTATTATATTTACCGGCTTATACGCCTTCTTCGACAGTTCCGTACTCACCATCATCGACAGCACCGCCCTCCGTTCTCTCGGTCAAAACCGCGATCGTTTCGGACGCGAGCGGGTATGGGGTTCGGTTGGATTTATCATTGCCGCCTGGGGCGTAGGCTATATTTTAGAGCGTTTTGGGGTCGAATGGTTTTTCCTATTCTTCATCCTCATGATTGTCGGCGTATTGGTCGCCCTCTATTGGCTGCCAGACCAAAAAACGGAATTACAAGCCTTCAACATCGGCGAAATCAAGAAGTTCATCACCCAAAAGCAGTGGCTCATCTTTTCCGCCAGCCTGCTTATGATCGGTTTGGGCAGCTTTGCCATCAACGGCTTCCTGGGGATTTACATTACCGACCTCGGGGGAAGTGAAGGTCTGGTGGGAATGGCAGCTGCATTTGCCACCATCACAGAACTGCCCATCCTCTTCTGGGGAGATAAAATTCTCAAACGATTTAAACCTCGCCAGCTGCTCATGGTTGCCTTTGGTGCCACCGGCCTCCGATTGCTTTTATACAGCATCATGCCAGATGCCAGTTGGGTGCTTCCCATCAGTCTCACCCACAGCCTTACCTTTGGGGTCTACTGGATCGCGACCATCGCTTATGTCGATCAACTGTCAGCGGACGAGATCAAATCTTCAGCCCAGGGGATTCTATATGCTGTGCTGAATGTCTCCCGCATGATTTCTGCAATCATCTGCGGTTATTTTTACGACCTTGTTGGCGGCAGCCAACTCTTTCTCATCTCTGCGGTTTTCTCCCTTGCCGCTATCTTTTTGCTTTCTTTGAACCGCCCAAAGGCACCCACCAAACTTTTAGAATAATTTCCCAATATTGGTGAAAGGACACTGTCCCCAATGAATTTTAGCCCTCAACTCACCCCTGGCCTGGCAATTTTTATGGTCTTCCTCGCTGCATCAATGTGGGGAAGCTGGTTCATCTCGCTAAAATATCTCAAAGACTACCCCATTGATGGTTTCTACATCACCTTGTTCACCACCTCCATCCTGTTTGTCTGGTCAGTTGGCTTTCTCCTGGATAAAGGCGCTCTGCTGCAAAATATGCGCGATGTATTTGCCGTGGATCCCAGCCGTATCTATGTCACCCTGGTTTGCGGCAGTTTATACGTGATTGGCATGCGCGTCACCCTACATGTCTTTTCCACCATCGGACTGGCCCTCGCCATGCCGATCAAATCTTCGATCAGCATCCTGGTGAGCACCATGGTAGCCGCAGTCGTTGGGGGTGTCCCCGAAGGATATTCACTCACTACCATCTTTGGGGCTTGCTTCATCTTGGTAGCAGCTGTCTTGCTCTCCATGCGCTCTGCCAGGCTGCGAATTGCCGCCCAGGAAACAGCCAAAGAAAAAAACGACCTCCAATTTTCAATGGAAGACATGCGCAAGTCGATCATCCTGATCTTGCTGACCACGGTCATCAGTCCAGCTTATACATTTGGTTTATCGTATGGGCTTAAATCAATCACCCAACCCAATGGTCTCGCCGTTCTCCCCTATATGGCCTTGCTTTCCACAGGCGCTTTCATCGGCTCTCTGCTTGCCAGCGGCAGCATCCTCACAATCAAAAAGCAGTGGCGCGTGGTCTTTTCTGCCCCTTTCTCCATCCACAAATTTGGCATCATCTCCGGTCTGTTCCACTACGGCGGAAACATCATCCATACATTCGCCAGTGCGTTCCTCAGCACGGTGATCGCCTTCCCCTTAGGGCTCTCCTCTAATTTGATTACCCAGCTTTGGGGGATCGTATACGGCGAATTCAAAGGGTCGCCCCGCCAGGCATATTACTACCTCGGTGGCTCATTGGCTCTCTACGTTCTTGGCGCTTACATTATCGCCCAAATGAATTTCTAACTCAGGTTCAATTCAAAAGTTTGACAATCATTTCAAAAAATGTTATAACAAATTTGTTATAACAATAATGTCATAACAACTCAATATTTAGCTTTCAATCTATGAAAGGAGCAGAAATTGAATCTAGACCGAAATAAATCCATGCCGTTATACGAACAGTTACGGTTGGTTCTTCAGGACAAGATACTGCTCGGGGACTACCCTGTTGGCACCTTATTGCCCACTGAAAAAGAATTGTGCGAAGAATTTCATATCAGCCGCATCACTGCCCGAAAAGCACTCGAAGAATTAGCCCGCACCGGGCTCATTGAACGCGTGCAAGGTAAGGGCACCCTGGTTGCAGACCGTAAACACACACAAAATTTCAATCAAATCAAAGGCCACAAACGTACCATGGAAGAATTGGGGTATCGTGGTGGAGGAATCATCTTATCGAAGAAATTGATTCCCCCCAACCCCAACCTGTTGCGCCTGTTTGGCTTTCCCGAAGATTCAAAACAAAAATTCTGGCACTTCCGTCGGCTGCGCTATCAAAATGACGACCCTGTAGTGATTATGAATAGTTTTGTGCGCGAAGAAATTGGCGACAAAATGCTCACCTACGAATTAAAAGACGCTTCTTTTTACAATTTGTTCGAAAAGATCACCGGGCGTTACGTAGTTGATACAAAAGCCCTCATTTCTGCTACAGTAGCCAGCCCTGAAGTTGCCTCTTTGCTGAACACCCAAGTGGGTGCAGCTCTGATCTGGTACCGTTCTCTCAGCTATATTGAGGGCGGGATTCCCATTGAAGTCAATTATTCCCTGTTTCTTGGAGACAGATTCCACTTTGAAACCAAATTCTACCGGGCGAACACCATCGAAGACGTCGAGCAAGAATTTCTTGAGCAATTCGCTAATCCGGAAATCTAAAGAAAAGGAGGTGTTTTTAACCAATAACAAACAATAAAGCAAACAGTCCAAGTTCACTATTCTTAGGAGAATGAAGATGACGATTAAAAAGAAATTCGCATTGTTCATCAGCTTGTTGCTTGTACTTAGTATGGTGTTAGGCGCTTGTGGGTCCAACACCGAGCCAAACAATGCAAATACCGGGAATATGGGGGACAATACAGGGGATGATATGGGGGAAGATACAGGTACTGGAGAGATGGAGCCAGTAGTTCTTCGTTTTTTGAAAATTGCAGATGAGTTGGAAGCGCAGGCTTTTGCCGAAATGGTAGAAGCTTTCCAACAAAGTGAAGGCGGAAAATGGTCTTACGTATCCATTGAATACGATGCCAAACCATTTGCCGAACTTTTCCCTGCCATTGAAAAAGCAGTCGCCACCGATTCAACCATCGACCTGATCCAGGCAGACGGCCCCGACGTAAAGCACTTTGCATACAACGGCGTTCTCATGGATCTCACCGATCACTTCACGGATGAAGAGATGGCACAATGGGCTCCTCAGTCCATCATGGAAGGCTCAATGAATGACAAGTTTTACGGTCCGCCCGAAGTGCAGTCCTGCCAGCTGATGTGGTTCAACCAGGATATGCTGGATGCTGCCGGTATTGATTATTCCGATACCGCAGGCTGGACATATGGCACTGATGGCACCGGCTTAGCCAACTGGCAAAAGTTGACCGTTGATGACGATGGTGATGGCACCCCCGAAGTCTTTGGCCTTGCTGCCAACGGCCCGTGGGACTACTACTATCACATTCCCTCTCGTTCCAATGGTGAACCCGGCTCCGCGACGTATGAAGGCGTAGGTGATGATGGTATTACCTTCGTCGGATACTTCGACTCCCCCGAAGCCGTAGAAGCCTACCAGTTCATGCAAGACCTGGTTTACGAATACAACGTAATGTCTGCTGAATACCTCACCAACCAGATGCTTTCCGGTCTGGCTGCAACAGATATCAGCCAAGACATGACCATTGGTACCCAGCGTGACCAGTTCCCAGATTTCAATCTGGGTGGGATTGAACCCCCTTACTTTGTGACCCCGCTTTGCCAGACTGGTTCCTGGCACTATGGAATTGCAGCCAACACCGAACACTTTGAAGAAGCATTAGCTTTCGTCAAATTTGCCTCCAGCGATGAAGGTGCCCAATTCATTTGGAAGTACAAGAACCAACTCCCCGCCAATGTTAATCTGTACAACAGCATTGATGAATTCACCGATCCGGAGAACCCCCGCAGCCTGATGGCGGAATTCTTCCTGGAATACGGTGCCCCCCGCATCGAAACCCCTGCTTATACAGAATATAACAGCCTGTTCACAGAATTCTGGACCAGCTTAATGGCTGGCGAAGAAGACGTTCAAGGCTTAGCCACTGAGTACGCAGAACTCATGCAAGAAGCCGCAGCCAAATACGCAGGTTGGCAAGACCAGTAAAAAAACAAATGCAAACCCCATGGGCATGGGAAGTTCCATGCCCATGGGATTTTTATAACCGAACAGAGTCCGGTTTTATCAAATTGATGGCATTAATAATAAAGTCAATTTGATTCAGTCCCCATTGAAGGAGCTGGTAATGGCTGTTGCATCAAAGACAACGCAAACAGGTGAATTAAAGTGGTGGAAGAAACGCAAATTCCAACAATATTTAATCGCCTTTCTATTTGTGCTCCCTGCACTCATCAATTTTTCCATTTTTCGGTATTACCCAATCATCTGGTCTGCTCGCGCCAGTTTTTGGGATTACAGCTTACTGGGGGGATTTAAAGAAAATGTGGGTTGGGATAACTACATCCGCATGTTCCAAGACCAATACTTTTGGCAAAGCCTGTGGGTCACCGTCAAATTTTTCATCATGTATGTCCCCCCCACCGTCGCGCTTGCCCTTGCTTTAGCAGTCTTCTCTAACCAAAAGAAACCCGGGATGGGCGCTATTCGGGCAATCATCTTTATTCCAGTCGTCACCTCCTTTGTAGTTGTTTCTATCTTGTGGGGCATGCTCTTGAATAAAGATGTTGGTCTGATCAACAGCGTGTTACAAACCCTTGGCATAGGCAGAATTTCATTCCTGTTAGACAAGGAAAATGCGCTCCCCACCATTGCCCTCATCTCAATATGGAAGAATGTGGGTTACAGCATGATTATCCTGGTAGCCGGCCTAAAAGGGGTCCCCGGAGAGCTGTACGATGCCGCCACAGTGGACGGCGCTAACTCCTGGAATCGCTTTATCCATGTCACCCTTCCCATGATCCGCCGGCAGTTGATGTTTGTGATCGTTTGGGCTTCGTTGGGTGCTTTCCAGGTATTTATTCCGGTTTATTCCCTCACCAATGGCGGCCCGCGGCGTGCAACCAATGTGATCGTCTATTACATTTACAATAAGGCCTTCAAATTTGGCGAGATGGGATATGCCTCTGCCCTCTCAATTGCTTTGTTGGTGATCTTATTATTGATCAGCGTGGTTCAAATGAAACTGCTGCAGCGAGATTATTAACCAATGGAGGATCCCATGACAACCAAAACCCAACTCGATTATGAACAACAAGTAGTCAAGTATCAACGAGAAGCCTTGATTAAAAAAATTGGTTCAGGAATCTTCACAGCCATTTGCTATATCATCATTATCATCGTTTTCATCACACCTTTCCTCTATGTGATCGGCAACAGTGTCCGCAACTCACAGGAAATCTGGGCAAACGCTTTTCCTATATCCTGGCGAACATTTATCCCCTACGAGGGCGTCACACTAGAGAATTTTGCCAAGTCTTTAGGCTTCGGTGATGTTGCCAAAGGATTAAGCTACGACATCAGTCGTAACCTATGGATTTCTCTGGCGTCCTCCATATGCGTGGTCAGTTTATCGCTCGTCTTCAACACCAGTGCGGCCTACTTCTTTGGGCGTCTTAATTTCCCCGGCAAAAGATTCCTCCTGGTCTTTGTAGTTGCAACCATGATGGTGCCGCAGCAGGTGGTGCTGGTTCCCTTGTATATTGTCGTCAACCAGATAGGGCTGATCAACTCGTTTTGGGCGCTGGTTGTGCCCTGGTATGCCAGTCCGTTCATTATCTTCCTGCTCACGCAATTTATGGCAGACCTGCCCATCGAATTTGATGAGGCAGCCGTGATTGACGGGGCTAATTTGTGGCAAATCCTTTGGAAAGTGGTCATCCCCAATACCATTCCCGGCCTCATCACCGTCTCCCTGATGGAGTTCCAGTTCATTTGGAATGAATTCTATTGGCCGTTGATTGCCATCAGCGATAACAAACTCTACCCCGTGCAGGTGGCAGTCGCGTCTCAGTTTACAGAAAGTGGCCCCAACTGGGGCGTCGTATTCGCTGCCATGGCCCTTGCCTCTGCGCCTGTAATTATCCTCTTCCTCTTCCTCCAGCGATACTTCTACGAAAGTGTTGCCATGTCCGGGATCAAAGGTTAAGCTGCAATCATGGAGACCCTACACGCCAACCCGCGTTTTTCCGAAAAGAATATTCTTATTACTGGCGCTGCCAGCGGTATTGGCAAAGCCGCCGCATTACGCTTTTCGCAAGAGGGCGGCCGTGTGGTCATTGCCGATAAAAACATCCCTGCCGCAGAACAAGTCGCGTCTCAAATAAACAAACAATTCGGATATGACCCGCTGGTAATTTACGTAGATGTGCAGGATGCTGACTCTACCCAACAAATGGTTGATACCGCCATTCAATTCTTTGGCGATTTAAATGTAGTCTTTGCCAATGCCGGAATCGGTGGCGGTGATCTGGCGCAAGATATGTCCCCGCAGCTATGGGATAAAGTCATCCAGACCAATCTCTCCGGCATTTTCTATACCTGCAAATATGCCATTCCCAACCTGATCAAACAGCCAGGCAACGCCATTGTCACCATGGGGTCTTCCATGGCTGGTTGGGATACAAGCCTGACCGGTGCAGCATACATGGCAAGCAAAGCCGGCGTTACCGGTCTGACCAAAAGCCTGGCCCTACAGCTTGCCCGCTATGGGGTACGCGTCAACAGCATTTGCCCCGGCATTATCCGCACCGCTTTGAGTGGACGGGCAGACCAGTATCCAGAATTTGCCCAGAAAATACCATTGCGCCAAGTGGGCGAAGCCGAGGATGTTGCAGCAGCAGTTGCTTTCCTGGCTTCTGAGGACGCCCGGCATATTACCGGTTCCATGCTGTTAATTGACGGTGGTCAAACATTGCAAAGCTGGAGCAACGCCCCGCAGGGCAGTTTCCCCCTTGAATATGATCTTAATTTACTCTAAAGGAGTTTGATGTGAGTATGTTTAAAAATTTAGGAAATCGAAAATTGGTGATCGGGTTGATCCATTTGATCCCCCTGCCAGGCACCCCGCTGTACGAAGAAGGCAATTTTGAGATTGCCCTGGACAAAGCGATAAAAGATGCCCAGGCTTTACATCAGGGTGGCGCAGATGGCTGCCTGGTGCAAACCGTAGACCGTATCTATCCTTCAGGGGACGACGCTGATTATGCGCGCGTTTCTGCCATGGCAGTCATCACGCATGAAGTTCGCAAAGCCACCAGCCCAGACTTTCTGGTCGGTGCTCAAATCATGTGGAATTGCATTACACCTTCTCTTGGTGTTGCCAAAGCCACTGGGGCGCAGTTCACCCGCGCCACTGCTTTAACCGGCACCACCACTTCCCCCTTTGGGTTAATCGATGCGAATCCGCACAAAGTTGGCATCTACCGCCGCCAGATTGGGGCGCAGGATATTGCCATTGTCGCCGAGATCCACGGCTATCACTTCAAAGGCTTCGGCACCGAAGAAATGTCTATCCCAATGAAGGCCCGCATGGCAATCAATGCGGGCGGTGATGCAGTCGAGATCATGGATGCAGATGAAGAAGCAAATAACCGCATGGTACACGACATTAAATCGGCTTTCCCCAATATCCCCGTGATCTTGGGCGGCAAGACCGATTTAGAAAATGTCACCCGGCGGATGAAAGAGGCCAATGGCGCTTTTGTTGGTTCTGTCTTTGAAAAAGGCGAATGGGGCAAATCAATTGACCCACAGATTGTAAAGGAATATGTAGGCCTCGTACGGTCTATTGAATAAATCAGCAACCATATAGATTACAGATTAGGAGAAGTATTCATGGAAAGAGATATGCACCCCGAGCTGATCTTAGATCAAATGAAAACCCTGGGAGCTTTGCATCGCGAAAGCTTTACCGAAATAGACCACAGTGTAAGAACTGCCCTCTCCGCCTTAGATTTCGAATCCCTTCACCGCGTATATGCGTTTGGAGACGGCGACTCCTACCACGCCGCCCTTTCTACCGAAATGGCCTTTAGCGAGTTTGCTCAGATCATGTATCGCCCCCTCTCGGCGATGCGTTTTTTGGATTATGGCGCGGACTATATCCCCGTAAATTTCCCACGCGACACCCTGACCGTTGGCATCTCTGCTTCGGGTGGCACCACCCGCGTTGCACAAGGTTTAGAACGCGCAAAAGACAAGAGCGACAAGATCACAACCGCAGCCCTAGTTGGCAATGTCGGTTCTAAGGTGGCTTTTGCCGCCGATGTCGTATTTTCAGCAGAAATTCCCGAACTAGGCCGTTCTCCGGGAATCCGCTCGTATGTCGCTTCCTTGATGGGTTTGTACAGTTTGGCTATCCGCATCGGTGAGATCAAACGTAAATATTCACAGGACGATGCCAACGCACTGCGCCAAGAAATTGTAGACCTGGCCGATGTCGTGGAAGCCACCTATGAAGCCAGCCACACCACCTCCGAGGAAATTGCCAAAGTCGTCAAAGATACTCCTTTCATTTCCTATGCCGGGTCTGGCCCCAGCTTTGGTACCGCCAGCTTCTCTGGCGCTAAGGTAGTCGAATCGGCCGGTATTTTTGCAGTCCCCGCAGACCTGGAGGAATGGGCGCATGTCGAGCGATTCGCCTACCCATTAGACTATCCGGTCTTTATTATTGCACCTCCTGGCAAAGGGTATTGGCGGGCAGCGCACCTGGCAGAAGGCGTCAAACAGCTTGGGCACTATCTGGTTGCGGTGGTAGAAGAAGGCGATGAAGAAGTTGCCAAACACGCCGATGCAGTCCTCCCCATCAAAGGCAAAGTGCGCGAGGTATTCTCCCCCTTACTGTATTACGTCGCAGGCACCACCTTTGCTTACTATCTCACCAAGCAGGTAGGACGATCGATGTTTATGACCGACAATGACAAAATTATGAAAATGCGCGAAGAAATGATGAGGCAGATTCGATAATGGCACACTTCAAAAAGATCGGGTTAAAAACAACCAAGATACAAGAATGGATCAACCTGCTAGATGAGATCAAAGATTTTGTCAGCGAGAGCGGCGTGCAAGAAGGCATTTGCCTGGTCTACAACCCACATTCCACCGCGGCGCTGTTCAACAACTCTTATCTCGACCCCCAAACGCCCGAAGACATCATGTTTGAGTGGAACCGCTTGATCCCCACCCGCTTCGACTTCTTCCATCAATTCGACACCCCGACAGACGCAGCCGGGCATGTCAAATCCGTGTTAATGGGCAGCAGCTGCACCGTCATCATTCACGAAGGAGAACTGATGGTGGGTCACTCGCAGGGCATAGTGTTTGCCGAGTTTGACGGCCCGCGCCAACGGGAAGTTTATCTAAAAATTCTCGAAGGCTAATGCAAGAAAACTGATCCCAATGAGGAGTAGACTTATCGTTCTCCTCATTGGGATTGCGTGGAATTGATCCGCTGACAAACTGTATTCGCTCTCATACTTTGATCGGTCAGATTCACTTAGACAAAAGGATGAACTATTCAATGGTCGACTACGTAGTGTATGGCAAGATTATCATCGACGATATCCGCTTGAAGAGTGGGGAAATCGTCAAGAATCAATTGGGCGGCGGCGGGCCGCAAGGTGCTTTTGGCGCTCATTTATGGGATCCCTCGGTGGGGCTTCTCAGCCGTTCTGGAACGGACATTAACCCCGAACCCAAACAAGCCTTAGAATCAATCGGAATTGATCTGGCCGGGTGGGTGCAGTATGCGGATTTACCAACGGCACATGGCTTAATGGCCTACGATGAAAATGAGTATATGATTGGCAGCATTGACTTCGAGAAACGTAAAGAAGACTTTATGCGCAACATGGGTGAAATGCTGGCACGGGAACTTCCCATCCCACCCAGCTACCAATCCCCCAAGGTGATTCACTTGATCACCGAATTTACGCAAGAGCCGATGGCAAAAACTGCCTTGCAGATGAAGAAAGAGCAAGGCACGATTTATTCGCTGGAACCGATCATCGACTGGCACAGTTGGAACAACCGGGAAGAAATGATTGACTACTTCCCACAGGTGGACATTGTCACCCCAGATTGGCCTTCTGCCAGCGGGATGGCTGGCTCTGAATCTCCCCTGGAAGTGCTCAAATATTGGTCTAAGCTGGGTGCATCTGTCGTTTCTGTGCGCCATGGCGCCAATGGCTCCTATGTCTGGGACGCCAAACACGATCAGATGTGGCATATCCCCATCGCAAAAGTAGAAACCGTAGACCCCACCGGCTGCGGCAACAGCTACGGCGGCGGCTTCATGGTAGGTTGGGCCAAGCACCAGGATTCACGCATTGCCGGTGCTGCCGGTACGGTTTCAGCCTCCTATCTGGCGAAAATGGTCGGTGTGCCTGCCGTGACAGATGCCCTCCGCGAAGAAGCCCAGGCCATCCTTGACCAATTGCTGGATCACATTGAACCTCTATAAAAAGATAGAGAAAAAGTTAACATTTTCGTTATTCCAAGCTTCGCTTGGTCATATCAAGCAGTCTCCGCCACAGCATATCCGTTGAGCTGATAGGAACCCTTTAATGATTGTTACCAAAGACTTGACCAAAAAGTTTGGCAAATTTACCGCTGTCGACCGCCTTAATCTGAACATTGCCAAAGGTGAAAGCTACGGCTTCCTTGGCCCCAATGGCGCAGGAAAAACCACCACCCTATTAATGCTGCTTGGTATCCTCCATCCCACTTCTGGCGAAGTCTTTATTGATGGTCAGCAAGTAAGCAGCGCATCATTTGATCTCAAACGCAAGATCGGCGTGGTGGCAGAATACCAAACTTTTTACGAGAACATGACAGCCTGGGAATATGTCGCCTTCTTTGCCAGACTGTACCAGGTCGCAAATGTAGAAGAACGCGCAGCAGACCTGTTCGACCGTCTAAAACTCACCGAGTGGCAAAACACACTCATTTCTGCGTACTCAACCGGGATGAAGAAGAAGTTGGGTTTTATCCGCGCTCTGGTCCACTCGCCCGAAATCCTTATCCTGGACGAGCCTGTTTCCGGGTTAGACCCCTTTGGCATCATCCAGGTGCGCAGCTTGTTGACCGAAGAAAAGCAGCGCGGCGTCACCCTGATTATCTCTTCCCACATCCTCTCAGAAGTGGAACAAACCGCAGATAAAGTCGGCATCATTTCCCAAGGGAAATTGATCCTTGAAGATTCGATGGACAATCTGCGTGGAACCGTGGGCGAAGGGGACACCATCACCCTGAAAATCGCCAACCTATCTGCACAAGACATAGAAAACTTTTCCCGCCTGCCCTACGTCAAACAACTTACCCATGAAGGCGATCAGCTCACCCTGCATACCCAGGCCGGGCAAGACTACCGCCCTCAGATTGGACAATTTTTGGTAGAGAATGGGTTGATCCCCTTAGAAATGAAACGGGCAGAAACCAGCCTGGAGGAGGCTTATATCACCATTTCCGAACGCAACTTAGAAACCCTGCAAGCCCAGCTTGGCAGCCAAGGGGGGGTGCGATGAATAGATCATCAAGCAGCGACCGCTGGCATGCCGTCAAAGTCATTCTAGATCGTGTCAGCCAGACCCGTTTTTGGGGTTGGGGCATCTTTATCACCCTTTCCGTTTCCCTGGCAATTTCATCCATCTTGTTGGTCAATGACCTGCGTTATACGGAAACCAATCAACTCTTGCTGGCAAAACAACCCTTCACCACTGCCATCCTGGTAAGTGTCATCCTCATCTCACTTTATCTTGCCCTGACAGCCTCCCTAAATGTGGCCGGTGAATACAACAGCAATACGATTGAAATGCTCTTCTATGGCCCGGTGGATGAAGCTTCCTACATGCTGGGGAATTTCCTCGCCCAACTAAAAATTTTTGTGCTTTCTCTAGCCGCCGTTTTAGTCTGGATGAACCTCAGTATTTGGCTGCTCAACCTGGAATTTCGCCTGGATATGTTTGCCATGCTGCTTGCCGCTGTGTTCATGTGCGCTCAGTTGGTAGCCTTTGGGCTGCTGCTCGCGGCTTGGGGTGGCAAACGCCGCAGCACCCTCGTGTATTTCCTCCTCGTGATCTTGTTGATCGGCGGTATCCAGGCGGCAGATCTGATCACTTCCACCCTGGTACAAATCCAGAATGCAACCGTCATCGACCCCTTGGTCATCACCCGCAATATACTTTCTGTCTCCAATCAAATCATTGCTTGGGTTTCTCCCTACGCGCAATTGAACAACGCCTATCAAGCCCTGCTCAACCATTCTACAGCCGGCTATATCGGCATGTTGGCTTTGATGCTGGCAGAAACCGGATTGATGCTCGGCGGCAGCATTTGGCTGCTGAAGAAAAAGGGGGTGCGGGGATGAACAATACCTATACGCAACCTTTCACTCGATACCGGCGCATACTTGCTTTCCTCGTACTCCTCCCCCTGCTATTATGGGGCAGCCGTGCAAACGCGCAGGAAGAACTCAGCTTTGTCTATGGCACCAACCACTTTAATGGGGCCACCTTCTCAAGCACCTTTGTGCCTCCCTCTGTGGACACTTTTTATCTCATTGCAGACCACACCAACATGATCGCCAGCCGTTTTACCCAGGTGTACTATTGGCCGCTCACCAACGAAGAAAAAGCCAACTGGGATGAAGCCAATATTGTCGTCGAAGGCGAATTGGAAATTCTCCAGAACAATACCCTGCTGGACACCATTTCCCTCACCGATTATGTGATCCAATATGATGCGGTCGATCACATCAACAGTTTGCAGCTTTATTTAGGGGACCAGGCAGGTGCAGCCCGTCAAAGTTTTGAAGACCTGCAAACCCAATACCGTGAAGACCTCTACCGTTATTATGAGGAAATGAACGTCTACCGGGAAGAGTTTGCCGCCGCCCTGGAAGAATTAGCAGCAGGCACGATAACCGAAGACGAAATGCCCCAACCACCAGACCCGCAGCAAGACCTGACCCTCTTTTCCACCAACTTGCTGGTGGGCTTCCCGCTCAACCTTCCTGAAGGCAGCTATCAAGTGCAGCTGCGTTTACCGGACGGCACCATCCAACCTGACAGCCAGAAAAAGCTGGTAGTCTTCAGCCCCATTCAGGATGGGATTGGATACAATGTCTTTTCCCAAGAACGCTGGACGGCCCCAGAAGAATCGCTGGAAAGCAACGAAACAATTTACACCTTACCCGGCACAAAACTATACTTCGAGCCTTTTTACCAAATCCAGTTCAATGAGTTGTTTTACACCCGGATGAACAATCCGCAGGATACCCAGGCGCGGCGAGACCGTAATATCTGGGTACCTTTCGATTACCTGCTAGACGCACAATTGGAAATAAAGACCGCCGGCCAATCCACGCAAAACATGGATGAACAAGCCTATTATGTGCGGCAAATTGCAGGCAGCGCTTTGGGGTATGAAATTGTGCTATATGATCCAGATACCATCCAGGAAGCCACCTTCAGCGGATTTGAAGTCGAACTGGATACAGCCAAACTACAAATCGCCTTGGTCGACGAAGATGGCACCGCGCTCCCCTTCAGCCAACGGGAAATCCGCAGCCTAAACACACAAAATGCGCCTTGGGTCTATGTGCTCAGCAGCTTACCCCTCGCGGCAGGTTTGGCAGCCATACTTCTTCGCAAAAAATCGGTCAACAACAAAACGCGCTCGATGGATGTTACCAGATGAACAGCCGTGTTTCCGC
The DNA here is from genome assembly GCA_963675375.2 of Anaerolineales bacterium. Classification (GTDB taxonomy): domain Bacteria; phylum Chloroflexota; class Anaerolineae; order Anaerolineales; family UBA11579; genus UBA11579. Next base: position 3,213,431 of record OY776212.2, read on the forward strand.
TATCCTACAGGCTTTGAGCGTACTCTTATTGATGTCGTTTGGCACCATCCTGACCAAAATCGTGCTGGCATCCATTCCCCCGCTCACCTTTGCCTGGACATCCATTGCCGTTGGTATGGTGGTCATGTCGGTATATACCTTTGTCATCAAAAAAGAGAAAATCCCACCTAAATTGGGGAAGCAGGTCTGGTGGTTCATTATCGCCATTGGGGTATGTAACTTCACCATTTCCCGCATGACCCGCCCAATCTCCATCGAGCGTTTACCGGTAGTGACCAACACCTATGTAGGCAACTTTATCGGGATCATCACCCTGGTAATGAGCATTTTCATCCTCAAAGAATATCCCTCCATCTTCCAGGTGTTGGGGGCTGCCATCGCCATTTTTGGCATCACTGTCTATTTTAACGACCCGCTCCAATCCGCCGAGATTGTTGGCATCTTGATCATCTTGGTCGGCATCACCGCAGTCGCCTTCACCAACAACATCGCCCGCAAGCTCGCAATTGTCACCCAAAACGGGTTGAGTAACAATATCGTATCCACGGTTGCATTGCTCATCGGGGGCAGTATTGCCGTGTTGATTGGTTTGATTTTTGACTTCCCCCCTCCCGTACCTGATTTGAAGAGCTGGGGCATTATCCTCTATGCCGGGGTAGTTAACATCAGCATTGGTCTCACCGTATGGAACCATATCCTCCGCTCCCTCCGCTCCTACGAGGCCAGCATTTTAGGGGCAACCACCATCATCTGGACATCTCTACTGGCACTTTGGATTTTAGATGAAACCCTGGCACCTAACCAGTGGGTGGGTATGGGGCTGCTCCTGGTCGGCTTGATTTTAGTGCAGGTACGTCTGGGCAGTTTTAGTACTCTTTTTGCCTATTGGAAAAAATCAGGGGACAAATCTCAACCAGTTGCAATAGATCAACCTATGAAGGACACAACTTATGATAAAGAGTAGAAGCACCGCAATCCTCATCACCGTATTAATTTTGATGTCTATGTCCTTGGGGACTGTATTGACCAAAATGCTGTTCAGCACCGTATCCCCGGCCGCCTTCCTCTATCTCAGCATGTTGGTTGGCATGGCAACCATGTCCCTCTACACCTTTGTGATCAAAAAAGAGCGCATTCCACATGAATTAATGACCAAAAAAATATGGTCGTACGTGCTCCAAATCGCCTTTTTTAACTTTGTTACCGGCACACTCAGCTTTTTCTCGCTCAAATTCCTGCCCGCCACCACAAACACCTACCTGACCAATTTCATCGGATTCATTACCATGGGCATGAGCATGGTTATTCTGAAAGAAATGCCGGGCTTTTACCAGGTTTTTGGGGCGGTACTTGCTTTTTCCGGTTTGCGTGTTTTCTTCCCCGAACCTCCCCAGGGCGGCGAAATCATCGGCGTGATCATGATCCTGGTCTCCATCACCGGGGTGGCCTACACCAACAATATCGCCCGCAAGCTGGCCATAGAGACCGAAAACAAGATCAGCAACAACATCATCTCCACCCTCGCTATCCTGATCGGCGGTTCTGTCGCGGTGATCATCTATCTGATCGTGGATGGGTGGCCGCCGTATGTACCCACTGTTTGGGATTGGGCCATCATTATCTACATGGGTGTGGTCACTCGCGCAATCGGTCTGACCGTCTGGAATCTCATTCTTCGCACCCTGCGCTCGTACGAAGCCAGCATCTTGGGTGCCTCCACCGTGATCTGGACATCCATTCTGGCAGTCTTCATCTTGGGTGAGACCCTCACTCGCAATCAGATCATCGGTATTGCCATGATGTTGGGCGGCCTCATCTTGGTGCAGGTACGCCGGAGTTTGAAAAAGAAGCCCCAGCCGCCCGCAAAAGCGGCAACACCATCATAGGAAAAATTAAACACCATGTGGCAGAGACTTTTTACACCAAACGACAAAGGGCAGCACCCCAATGAGACCCACAAAAACTCATCTTGGGATGTCGTTGTATTGTCCTTTTCTCTCCTTTTTCAGCAAATCCAATTTTGGATTCGCCCAAACATATGGATGGTCTTGCTGTCTCTGCCCATCATCACTGCCCCTGGAGCAAAAGCAGCCCTGTATCAAACCGTATCTGCCGGACTGCGTGACCCCGCGCTGATCCGCACTATCCCACGGCAGGAAGTTAAAGCCGGGTTCTTCAAACACCTCTGGCGTTCGTTGGCGCTGGCACTGCTCAAGTGGTTGGTACTGGCAATCATCGTCAGTTCGATCTGGTTCTGGATCTCTCAGGAATCCTGGGTGCTGCGCAGTGTTTCCGTCATTTCCTTATATGTGTTCGTTTTATGGTGGCTTTCTGTTGGGTATCTATATCCCATCTTGGTCGAACAGCCCGAACAGAATATCTTTCAGGTCGCAAAACAGGCTGTCCTGACTGCTTTCCGCCACCCCTTTGATTCACTCTTATTTGCTGTGGTCAGCTCTCTGCTGCACCTGTTTGGATTGATCCTGCTAGGGCCTGTCTTGCTGGTCGTGCCCGCCCTACGCAGCATCCTCCATTTGCAAGGTTACTGGTACGTCACCGGCCAGGTCATCCCTGGTTTTGTAGATTTGGTGGAATACACCGAAAAATTTTATGAATAACGGGAAAGAACTTCCCTGAAGGATAAAAAATTAACATGATGAACTTCGACCCAACTATCCCCACTGGTGTAGCAATTTTCATGGGACTTTTGGCTGCCTCCTGGTGGGGCACCTGGTTTATTGCCCTCAAATACCTGGAGGACTACCCGATTGAAGCCTTTTATATCACCCTCTTCACTGCCTCCGTGGTACTGGTTTTGGGGGTAGGCCTCATCCTCGATGGACGTATGCTCTTCCAGAACATGATTGATGTCTGGGCCGTCGATCCCTCTCGCATCTATATCACCTTCATCTGCGGCATCTTGTATGTCACCGGCATGCAAATCTCTCTTCGGGTGATCCAGGTCATTGGCTTATCAGTCACCGCCCCTATCCAATCTACCGTCAATGTTGTCTTTGGCACATTGGTTACTGCGCTGGTTGGCGGCATCCCCGAAAGACTGACACCATTGCGGATCACACTCGCCGGGGTCTTTTTACTGGCTGCCATCTTGCTCACCATGAGCGCCGGGCGGATCAGGAACACGGCCCAAAAAGAAGCCCAGGTTGATACCGGCTTATCGCAAGACTCCAAGTCCTTAGTGCGTTCCCTGCTATTGCTAATTGCCGGGTCTGCCTTTATCCCAGCTTACTCTTTCGCTATCTCCTACGGTCTCAAATCGGTCACCCAACCCAGCGGTATGGCCGTGATGCCATTTATGCTCGTACTCAGTACCGGCGCATTCGTGGGCACCATCGTCATCTGCGGAGCAATCCTCACCCGGCGCAAACAGTGGCATGTGTTCAAAGACGTGGGATTCAAAATTCATAAATTGGGTATCTTATCCGCTGTCGCCCATTACGGTGGCAACATCATTCACACCTTTGCCACCCGCAACCTCAGTGCGGTTGTTTCCTGGCCGTTAGGTCTCAGCGGCAGCCTGTGGACCCAGATTTGGGGATTGATCTACGGTGAATTCAAAGGCGCTCCCCGCCTGGGATACATTCTGCTGATCTCCGGCTTCCTCTCTTACATTATCGGCGTGTTTATCATCTCTTCGCCTTATTAGTTTTTTCTTTCTTCCTTTCCTTTTGTTAAGAATAGGCGGTGTTCCGCCTATTCTTACGTTAACAAGTAAAAATAAACCCGGAAAAAAAGATTACTCATACTATCTACATATTGCTTTAAACCCCTGGAAATCTCCACTCTCTGCGGTATAATAGTCCCCACGCACCCGTAGCTCAATGGATAGAGCGTCTGACTTCGAATCAGCAGGTTGGGGGTTCGAGTCCCTCCGGGTGCGCCATAGATGTGGCGGTTTTCTCTTCTGAGACCGCCACATTTGCCATTTTTGGAGGGTATTAGATTTCTTCTTCGGGGTTTCTTGCTGCAGTTTGCTGCAGTTTTACTGCAATGGGGGTCGCGATCTCATCCATCAAAGCCGCTGCTGTGCTTTGCATACCCGGCAAATAATGTCCATAGATATCCAAAGTTACACTCGGCTTTGAATGCCCTAACCTACGAGAAACAACAAGTAAAGGAATCCCATTCATCAACATCAGAGTAGCTGCGGTATGTCTCAAATCGTGGAAACGGATATCATGTAGACCAGCTTTTTTGAGCACTCGCTTGAAGTCATGATGCAATCGTTTTTGATCCAAAGGCGTTCCATAGATTGACGGGAATACCAAACCATGATCTTCCCATTCTGGGGTCAAAGCCTCAAAATCCAACTGCTTGCGATGAGCGGATAACCGCTTCAAGGCTTCACTGCCTAACTCCACCATGCGCCTGCCAGATCGGGTCTTCGGTTCGGTGAACTTCATCCCCTCTCCGGTGATACGTTGAAGTTGACGACGAACATGGATATTCCCAGACGCCCAATCGACATCGATCCATTTCAGCCCAAGCAATTCTCCCTGCCGCAGTCCGGTGGTCACAGCCAGGTAGTAAAGGTTTTCAAAACGACTTTCCTGGGCTGCGATCATCAATTGTCTGACTTGGTTATCGTCCAGGATCAGCATCTCTTTATGAGGGACTTTGGGGGACTCAACAACCTTGGCCGGATTTCGCACGATCAACCCTTGACGTTCTGCGATCACCAATGCTCGACGTAACACGCTATGGATCACCTGGATCGTTCTTGGACTTTTACCTTGCTCCCTAAGTTTCTTGTACAATGCCTGGATGTGTTGGGGATGCAATTCGTTTAGCTTGATCTTTCCAAGAGCAGGTATCAAGTGATTATTCATAATCCCACGATATTGATGGTGAGTTTTTGGTCGAACAGCGCTTTCATAATTCTCAATCCAGGTCTCCAGATACTCCCCCACTTTCATCTTTGCGCCATCATACCGTAAGCCACTCTCAATTTGGCTCGTGACTTCTCTGATCCAAGCCTGGCATTCTTTTTGGGTAGAGAATGATTTTGTCAATCTCTGTCCATCCAGCGCCACCTGAGCTGTCCAGCTACTCCCCCGCTTGTAAATGGTTCCTTCTCGATTTCCTCTGCGTTTCGCCATTCATACACCTCCTATGAGTTGTATGGAAAGGCGACTCGGCACTCTATCCAATTGGTAAGGTTCCAGACTACATCTGGAATTTTAACACGAATTGAATCGAGCGAGGAATAGTGCATTTGATTCATTTTTCCGAGGGGGTGAGATTATCTTCAATGAAATCGTTCAAGTCATTTGAACGCACTCTGCGAGCGCTGCCAATGTGCACAGTTCGAATCTTGCCTTGCTGCATCAATTGGTAAGCCATCGCCCGGCTGACGTTCAGGATAGCAGCCACATCTGTGGCCTTCAGCAATCTACCATTCGATTGAGAAATATAATCGGTCTCCATGAAAATCTCCTTTGAATAAAGGTGAATGATCCCAAAGCAATGCCCCTACACGGGCGTGCAGGGGCAATTGGAGGATGCCCCGATGAGCGTGAGCAAGCTCTTTGCCCCTTGCTCTCGACCACAGCCTCCAACCGGCAAGAGATTGAAAGCTGCACCATCACCCCCTTGCCTTGGGGTAACAGGTGCGAGGCGGGATTCCTCTAACGGCATAAATAGCATTGCATAAAAATGAAAACAAAACATATTGAACACGCATCAATACACTCTTCTGCTGGAGGGAATCAAAGGTTGTGGTTCTTCTGTTCCACCGCGTATCCAAATTGGTGCAGAGAGCACTGAGCCCTTCATTGCTTGCTGTAAGGTGGTGAAATAAAAATTGGAGGCTCCACTTTCCAGCACTTTCTCGGTTTGCGTTTTCAGATTGAGCAAACGTGCCTCACTGACGCATACCACCAGCCAGCGACCGGAATTGAATCCGAAGCGCTGCTTGTATTCCGGGCTACGGATATAGGCAAGCCCGGCTAAAGCCTTCTCTTTGCCAAAACGATCTAGTGGATGGGTGCTGTTGTCCAGTTCAAGCAGGAACCTTGCGCGAGCTGGCGAACCTTTGATCTGACGGAGGTGATCCAAAAGCGTGAAGAAGCTATCCGGTCTGATGCCCCTGATCTTCTTGATCTTCCTACCATGCTGGTGATAAGTGAATGCGATCCTGTCCATATTGGTGAGGAATTCTCCTTCTGGCAGCCAGGTCTCCAAGCTCACCGACGGCCAGTTCTCCGCAGCTTCTTCTACTGCCATGCGAAAGTCATTGACAGCAATATCGTGCGCCAGTTGGCTCCAGCGTGGTACGCGCTGCCAGCGGATTCCAGTATCTCGCAGTCTACGATCCAGCAAACGCAGTTGATTTTCCCCAGCATTCTCTGGTGGCGTGACCTGGATATCCATTTGCCCGGCAATGTGCAGAATCCCCCGCCACCCTAACCAGACCACCGGCTCCGGAATCGGTTGGGTGCGCCGGTCATTTTCAGAAGGCCAATTGAGGTAGCCATTGTGATAGAGCAGGGATAATCGCCGTTCCATTGCCTGGGGGGTGGACTCCGGCCAGAATATTTTCTGGATATGTCTGCGAGCCAAGACACCATCATACTTATAAATAGCTAACAGTATTTCGCCATCCCGATTTTGAAAACGCATCGGCTTGGTGGTCTTTTGTTTCGTGGTCACCATATTTTCACTCTATCACATCAGTCCGACCAGTCTGGAATGTCGGAGACGTAGTTGATCGGGTCAGTTTGAGGATCCATTTGGTCTCTGATCTTGCTTTTCAACTTGCCATACCTGGAACCGGCTTCATCCCGCAATGCAATCTCATTTGCCAAAATGCAAGGATTGATCTCCGGGTCGGGCATGTTGAAGCTGTACTGCTTGACCGGTTTGTATGGCCCTCGCTTGCGCGACCAGAACTCACGCAGCCTGAGATTGGCAAGTTCCAACGTCAGTCCACCCCATCCCATTGGCGTAGATTTCCCTGTCACGGATGGGATCGGAATTTGGTGTGAGCGGCGGAACTGGACATCCGGCTTGAAAGTCTGGATGAAGTCCGGGGACGGAAAAATCTCCCTGGCGAGCCGGGTGGCGTCCCGATATCCCACCCGAAAGCTGACCAAAGTGCCTGCCGTGTTCAAGACGGCACTGAGCAAATCCCTGGGGAGTTGATCCAGATACTGGTGCGCCAGGGTTAGGGACAAGGCGTACTTGCGGCTCTCAGAGAGGATGTCTTTGATGTTATCGGTGGTGTAGTTTTGAAACTCGTCCAGGTAGAGATAGTAGGGAGTGCGGTGATATTCCTCGGCTCGTGCTAAGGCCGCTTTCTGAATGTGAGAAACGATGAAGGCGGCCATCAGTGAACTTGGGCCTTCGCCCAAGACACCTTTAGGCAGATTGACCAGCAGGATCAACTGGTTATCCATGATCTTTTTGAAGTTGATCGTCCGATTTCCAGCAAACATCAGCTGGATATCGGGGTCAAAGATCAACCCACCAATCTTGTTCAGCACCGGCGTTACCCATTGATGCACGGCCGCTTCGCTCTTGGGGAATTCATACTGGAAATAGTTCCTAGCCGTTTCGATACCAATCCGTGGGATCAACGCTTCACGGTATGCTCGATCCACCAGGAATCGGGGAAGGTCAAGCAGGGACAATCCCAGACTGGACAAAGCGAGAAAACTATTGGTCAGCAGCCATACTAAACGCGGCGTATTGGTGTGACTAAGGTGCCAAATCTTAGCACTCACATCGGTCATGTACAACGCCAGACGTTCTGGGTGCAGATTGGCAACCGCTTCCAGAGGATTGAATCCCACGATCCACAAAGGGTCAAGCGGATCCAGGATCACGATCCGTTCCCAGGTTTCCGGCTTGGCAGCCAGGCGGTGAAGCAGGTTGCGGAACAGATCTCCATGCGGATCAATCACCCCTACCCCACGGTCCGCTGCGATATCTTGCATTACCCAGGATTCAATCGCCCGTGACTTGCCAGTTCCAGATTGTCCAACCACATAGGTATGCATTGCTCGATGACGGGTGGACACCTTCGTCTGGTGATGTCCCATAATCCAATCGGTGACGATGTTCATTCCAGGTTCACTCCTAACTGAAAGTCATCCGAATGCAGGATGCTTTCCCAGGCTAATCCCACAAAAGCCCCATAAATGGCAAACATGGCAACCACCCGCCATCGGATCTGCCAAGAAAACAGCAGCATAATGACCAACCCTAGGAGGATTGACAGTACAGTCGTAACCACCGTCCGAGGTAAAGGAGCTACAACATCCACCCCGGTGAACTCATACACTGTTCCGCGGATGGGGTTTAGGATGCGAGCATATAAGCGGAAAGAAGCCCGCAGGAAACTGCGTAATAAGTGTTGCAATCCCCGCAGAATGCCGGACAGATTCCGGATGGTAAGCAGCAGCGCCATTGCCAGAGTGGTAAACCCAGAAACGCACACACCGATGATGACACTGCCAAAGATACGAGTCAGGAATGCAATCATCTTACACCCACCAGCGATCAATCTCGATCCAATAATCGTCTTCGGTCACGGCGATCAGGATTGGATCAAGGATAATGGCACTCATCACCAAGAAAGCGGGCAACACGGCAGAACCGACTGCAACAGCAGCAGTCAACGCACCCGTAAGCACCTTGCCTACCCCGGCGATCCCTAAGCTAAGGACATCAATCACCTTTTGAGTAGTACGGGAATCCAACTGCCATTGATAACTTTTTTGCTCACTGGGAGGTGCTGGAAGGGCCATCGGCGCTTCGTGGACAACCACAAAGCCCTTCGGACGGATCCCGGCAGCGAAGACCGCTTCCACGCGATTGAACGCCCTTTGCGACACTTCGGTTGTATCCATGTGGGCGGGAACGATCAACCACTCGGCTAAACGCACCGGCTGTTCCGGCATTGGCGCTCGACCAATCACCTGGATATCCCACAACCGGTTATTTCCCAATTCGAGAAGCTCAAGTGCTTGTGTACTTTGTCTGGGTTCAAAAATTGGGACTTGGAAATTGGTTTTAGTCACTGCTTTTGTTTGCATCCTACACCTCCTTTACAATTTTTGAATGCGGTTCAACCAGGTAGACAAGATTTGCGCTGCCCGCCGCCAACCGAAGCTCGCCGCCCACCCTAAACCGGTGATCAAGGCCAGCAACAGCCAGAACAACGGGCTGGAAGGGATCAGTGACCAGGCTAGGCCAAAGCCAACCAGCAGACCGGCCATCCACACCCACCGGCCTGAGATCGATCTCCTGGGGCGGTTGAAGTTGAGTTCTGAGAAATCTCTTTGGTTCATTTCAGTCTCCTTTCGACTGCGTCGTTTGGGGATTTGGCATATAATGGGTTTACGCCTCTCCCGAAATTTGTGCCTTTAGAATACCGGTTAGGGGGAGAGTTGCATATCGTTCAGGGATTGGTTTTCAGGTTTAACTTTGCAGGTTTAAGGGGTCGGGTTTGATGCCAAACAGATGGATAAAGGTTTAAGTCGGGGTTTAAATGGATGGAAATACCTATCTAGAGAGGTTTAAGGAACTGACAGAACGTCAAAAAGAGGTTTTGTCCTATGTATGCCAGGGTATGACCTATCAAGAGGTGGGCGAGCAGTTATTTATTTCCAAAGCCACAGTAACTTCCCATATGGTACACATCTATGAAAAATTAGGGCTGGATCATCTCCACAAAAATCAACGAGCCGCCGCCTTATTTGAACATTATTGTCCCTTACTCAAAAAACATCCTCCGGTCGTGATTGTTGGCGAAGAAGTGGATGAAGACGAGGAGTTGGAGCCTGTTTCACCGGAAGTGCAGCAAATGGTGGAGGAAGACGAGAACGCCCTGGTAGTTTGGAAAGCGGCTCCAGCAGTTGAGATAATCCTACCACCACAGGACCCGCCAAGGCGCAGAAACTTTGGCTGCCTTTGGATGTTCGTTGGGATCATTTTGGGCGTGGGTATATTAGGTGGGATTTTATATTTCACCGGTCATTTGCCCGTGTCCTTTGGAAATGTGCAGACGACAGAAACGCTGGAAGAAATGACCTACCCCACGAACACTCCCGAAGCGACTCAAACCGCGTACGTGGTCGTGGTCACGGCGACTTCGCCACCGGTGACAGAAACCTCTACTCCAACCGAAACACTGCCCCCCACGGAAACCCCTACTCCATCCATCACACCATCACCAACAACTGAGCCGGATACCGCACCAGATTCCGTACTGGAGTTCGGGGATTGGTGGAAAGAAGATGGGGTTTGGATACGAATTGGCGAGTACCGATTAAAAGATGATGGCTATCTCGCGATCCGGTTTGAATACTGGAATAAAACAGACGACATCCTTTCGTTCCAATGGAATCCCAGTGTCAACTTTTCATTGTCGGATAATACCGGACACAGCTATCGCTACAATTCATATTTTTACAATGACGAGAATAACGAGTTAGTAGATCCGGGAGAGGTACTTATTGTTGAAAATGGCAGCAATTATTGGACAGTCGCGTTTGAAGATGATTTTATGTTCAATTCCAGTGTGAATGAATTGATTTTGACAGTGAGGGACTTATCAAGGATTGATGAGGCGCAGTTTAAATTGCAGGTGAAAAAATAGGTGAACTATGAATAATTTACGGTGGTTACATCTTTCTGATTTGTACATTAATACTCAATGGACAAATGATTCTCCGTTCTTCCAAAGTCTATTAGAAGATATTCATTATCAGATAAAGGATAAAAGTCTAAATTTTATCTTTGTAACGGGAGATATTGTTTATTCAGGGCAAAAAGATCAATATCAACAAGCAAAGGTGTTTTTTGATGCTTTATTAGCCTCTCTGAAACTTCAGGAAACACCTACAAAGCTATACGTTATTCCAGGAAACCATGACGTAGATTGGCGTTCCATTCCGCCTGGTTTTGAAGACTATCTAGTTGATTTAACGAAAGAAAAGATTGACAGTTATTGGCAAGAAGAAAATTATAGAAAAGCTATTAGTTCAAAATTTCAGAATTACAATTCGTTTAGTAAACATGTATTTTCAAAACAATCGGTTAGTAACAAATCTGAATTGTTTTTTGTTGACACTTTAGCAATTAATGATCGGAAAATTGCAATAATTGGTTTAAATTCGGTTTGGCTATCTGTAAAAAACCCGTTTAGAAATCTTGCAGTTATCGGTTCCTCGCAATTTGCAGAAGTATTAGAAAAGTCAAAAGATGCAGACATAAAAATTGGATTGATACATCATCCTCCTGCTCTTCTTTGGAAAGGGGATCAACACAATGTTATCCCATTACTTCAACAAGAGTGTAATTTTATTCTTCATGGCCACAGTCATACTGAAGATTTTGTGTCAACTATATTTTCTTCAAAGTTGAATTCCACAATAATTGGTTCTGGGCAATCAACTCGGCATGGGAAAATTGATTACACTTATAACATTGTTAATCTGGATTTTGATAACAACTTTGCAAAAGCTACATTTAGAAGATATAGCAGTAGATCTAAGAAATTCATAGCTAACGCTTATCCTCTTGCTGATGAAGGCAAGATAGAGTTTAATATTCCCGAATACGCTACTCCAATAGAGCAATCCCCCATTACCTCAAATGAAATATCCTTCCCTCTTAAAGATCGAGAAATCACTATAATGCATCTATCAGATATTCAATTTGGGAGACATCATACAAATGATGGTAATCGAATGCCATTATATAAAGATGATAAATCCTATAGTGATGAGCTTGTAAAGATTCAACTAGATATAAAACGCGTCAAGGAAGCTTATGGTATCTCTCCAGATTTGATCGCTGTTACGGGTGATATTGCCGAATGGTCAATTGAACCTGAATATATCGCAGCTACTACATTCCTATCAGGTATTGCTAAAGAATGTGATCTCCCTCATCGAAGGGTTCAACTAATTCCAGGAAACCATGATATTAACAGAAAACTTTGTCTTGCTGCAAGATTAACAGCTGAAGCAAAGCAACATGCTTTCACTCAACCATTTTTTGAAAAATTTGAGTTTTTTCAAGAGTTTTTTAATTCCTTTTATCGTAACTGCTACCAAATAAATAATCAGAATGATGTTTTTGAGTTCAATAATAATCTTTATATAAATTATTTCTATCCCGAGTTAGGTGTGACTCTGCTCGGACTAAACTCATGTGTTGCTGAAAGTGAGAAAGATACTGATCATTACGGATTAGTTACTATTGACCAAATAAATCGTGCATTTACTGAATGTAATCAGAAAGACCCTGAAAGGAAAATGTTAAGAATAGCTCTTGTTCATCATAATTTTAAACGTGGCTCAAGTGTAGATAACGAAAATCTCAAGGACGCGGATGAATTAGAGATACCATTATTGTCAAATAATGTCAGATTGATCCTTCATGGGCACCAACATATACCCCTTGCTACAACTTCAGGAATTCCCGGAAACTCAATCCATGTTCTTTCTACAGGAAGTGCAGGCCTTGATAGTGATACGTTGCCACAAAACTCACGAAGATATCAATACATATCGATAAAAGGCAATACTGTGCTGGTCTATCGAAGACGATATGAACATCAAAGTCGGGATAGTTCAGGTAATGGATGTTGGGTGCCAGATCCGTTACCTGAAGATTCGCTATATAATACTGACACCCCTGCCACACTTACATTTGAACTATAAAATTACCAAATTGTTTTACAACCGGGGCAGCGGGCCGGGAGATGCCCCAGGTTGTGCGTGTCGGCGTCCGAGACGCCGACCACCAACGCGAGAGCGAGCGATTGAGTGTCACCCGGATGATGAATTTTCACAGCGGGTGTCTCTCAGAGCAAGCGCAGCGCCGCAGTTGCTGGCGAGTGTCCGGAAACAAGTTTCCGGCATGACACCAAGCAACAAGGGAACAGTGTAGACGACATTAGGAGGAAACCACTGCGCCGCGTTGGTGGTCGGGGTCGGCCACAAGTTTAAACCATGTGGCAGCAGCCCGACACGCACCGGCTTGAGGAGTTGGGGGGTCTGGTGAAAATGCAGATATTTGGCAATTTACCAGGCGAAATAGCACACATTTACACCACCGGCTCCCCCGAGTCAAGGCGGACTCCCGGCTCAATCCTAGACCTCGATGGTCGCCGGATTGAGAACAACTTGTTGGGGGCTACCAAGGGGTTTCCCAACAAGTTCCCCAATAAGCAGCCATTGTGGAAAACTCCCCATCCGAGCACTTCTTGACAACAGCCAAATCCAAATCTATATTTATTTTGCTGATGCAAAATCGCTTTTTTTATGCTTTTGCTTCCCTATCAGCTTCAGCTATAGATTTTTATACGGCGCTTCGGGGATCTGAGGAATTTACTTTCCTATCTCCCCTGCCGGGCATTTTACTCCGGCGGCGGCGACCCGTTCCCTCTTTCGTTCGGATTTCTCCTGGGTCGTAGTGGCGTTAGTAAGCCACACATTTATCAGAAATCTCCGATAAATGGATTTTGCAGACGACATCCCTACTTCAGCAACAGGATTTTTAGCGAGCGTGTATAGCTTGCAATTAATTTTCGCGGGTGTCAAGGGGAAATTGCATCATGGTTGCAACCGTGGTTACGTGGTGTCACGATACCGTGATACCACGGCATCGTCGTTGCGCTATTGGTTCAAGGCACTCAAAACCAAGTGAAGAATACTATTCTCTCCATTTTCGCGATAATCGTGCAGGACAAAATTGATTGCTGTACGGGTAATCTCGTTCTCACTGGTGCGGAGACCTTGCTGCTTGTAAGAAAACACAATATCGATAATGGCACGCTTTTCATCCTCTGTGAAGCGGTGAGTGGCCGCCTCTTTGCCGAAGATTTTTACCGCTTTGCGAATCTCCTCTACCGTGCCATCTTGATACCGTGATACCACGGTGTCATGGTGTTGTGGTTGCTTGGTGTCATGGTTGCGTGGTGGTATGGTGGCATCAGCAGGCTTCGGAGAAGCTGATTTAGTGGGAAGTTGGATTTTCGGTGAAGCAGTAGAGGATGCTTCCTTCTGAAAAAAGACCGACTTCCCGGACAATTCGTTCAACACATTCTCGGCATTGAGTTGTTTCTTGCTCATAAAAAGAGTTCCTTGATAAGTTTCTTATACGCCAGAGCACCTTTGGCATCAGGGGCATAGCTGAAAATATCTTTCTTATCGAAGCTGGCATCTTTCAAGTCCACATTGCGTGGAATGACCGTCTTGAGTACGTGATCGGTATAGGTCTGCCGGAGAATCTGCAAACTAGTGCGGCTGTTAATCGTGGGATCGGCCTTGGTGAACAAATATCCGAGCAATTGCAAGTCTGGGTGATAAAATTCTCGCACTTCCTTGAGAGTCTTGTTCAACTGAACGATGCTATCCAGCTCAAAATAGCCCGGTTCGACCACTACCAGCACCGAATCCGCAGCAGTGAAGGCATTAATCGTCAGCCAACCCAGTGCCGGGGGACAGTCAATCAGAATATATTCATATTGATGTTTGATCTGGTCGAGATGATTGCGCAGCCTGGCTTCACGGTGGTCTTTGGCCGTGGTCAGCTCTACGTCTACATTGGAAAGCAGAATATGCGAGGGGACAACATCCAGATTGGGAACCGAGGATTGGGTAATCGGTAGAGGATTACGGCCAAGCAAGGTAGTGTAAATGGTTTCATCCTGGTCAAATTTACTGTATTGGGGAACAAGGACTTTGCTGCTGTTCGCCTGGCTGTCGATATCAATGAGGAGGACTTTTTTATGGTGCAACCGGGCAAGACCGGCGGCTAAAGTGATCGAGGTGGTGGTTTTTCCTGTACCTCCCTTTTGGGTGGCGACTGCAATGACCATATCTAGTTTCCGCGAGTAAAAGCCTTTCAGGGTTTTTTACCCGCTGAGTAAATTGGTAATGGAACCATCAAATCATTTTTGGGTTGAGTTGTCAAATGATATTAAAATATCTTAGCCAGTGTATTAAATTTTTATGTTTATACCCTATAATAGGGTAGTCTTGAATAAAGTGATACTTAGGGAGTAAGAAATGACAAAAATATCGAGTTCATCTTTAGGTTTAGAATTCAAAGCCCTTGATTTACACGTTCATACGCCTGCATCAATAGATTTCAAAGATAAAAAGGCTCTCCCACAAGATATTGTAAATTCAGCTCTTAAAGCAAATTTGGATGGAATTTGTATTACTGATCATAATTCTGCTGAATGGATCGATGATATAAAAGAAGCTGCAAAAAAAACAAATTTAACGGTTTTTCCTGGAGTCGAAATTTCTGTAACTGGAGGAAAAGCAGGACCAGTTCATATTATTGGAATTTTTGATCCATCCATCTCTCGAGAGGAATTGAATGATTTCCTTTCTGACATTGGATTTACCAAAAGTAAAAGAGGAAAAACAGATGAGGTGGCAAAGGGAGATCCTGAGTATGTAATAAACAAAATCCACGAACATAGTGGAATACCCATATTAGCCCATTGTGATTCAACACATGGTGTTCTTCACGATATGAAAGGAACTCCAAGAACGAAAGTAATTCAAAATGAGCACCTTATCGCAGCAGAGGCATCATCTGAAAAGTATAGAAAGATACTGGATGGAACTGATCCAACTTATAAGAGATTCCTTCCAACTTACGAAGCTTCTGATGCTCATTCTGTAAATGAAATTGGGGCAAAAAGAACATACTTTAGACTAGAGAATTTGACCTTCGATGGATTGAAACAATGCTTTTTTGATTCGCCAGTAAGAATTCGGCTATCGCATGATATAGAATCTGTGAATAAAAAATCATTTCCTAGAATTGTTGATCTATCAGTTTCCCAGGGTTTTTTTGCCAACCAAAATGTTGAATTTCATCCCTGTCAAAACACTTTGATTGGAGGACAAGGTGTAGGGAAATCCTTAATTGTAGAATATTTGCGCTTTGCTTTAGGGCAGCAATCAAAAATTGATGATATTAAAAAGGACACAGATAGTAAACTTTTAGGCCAGTTAGGAATAGGAGGGAAAGTTTCTTTACTCGTTGAACTTTCGAATAAAACAAAATATGAAATTACAAGAGAATTTACTGGAGATAGTAATCCGGTTTTGGTTAGGAATATTGATACAAATGAAGTTTATGAGGGTGATGTAAAAAGGCTATTTCCAATTTTAGCATATAGTCAAACCGAAGCTATTTACATAGCAAGAAATTCTCAAGCTCAATTAGATTTAATTGATGGGTTTATTAATACCTTAGAGTTTGATCAACAGAAAGCCGAAAGTCTTAGACGGTTAAAAGAAAATGACCACGAATTAGTTGAGATAATAGACTCGAAATTTCAACTTGAACAAGTAAAAAGAGAGCTATCCACTGAGCAAGAAGAATTATCAAACATCGAAAAATCGCTAAACAATCCTGTATTAAAAGAAATGAAGAAAGCGGATGAAAATTTATCCGCTTTTGAAAAAGAAATCACCTATCATAACAATCTAATCCAAGAAATGCAAAACATAATTAATGAATTGAACGAAGATATGCAACCGTTAAAATTAACAGATGAAATGTTGGAAAATGGCGATTTACAAAAAGCCAATGAAATTTCAAAACAATCATATGACCTTACACAATCCGAGTTGAAAAAAACTATTTCTAAAATTCGCGAGAATAAAGAATCTATTGAAAAAATCAAATCAATTTGGATGAATGAATATCAAAAAATACAAGATAAGTATAATATTTTTCTTGAAGAGACTGGGGAAGGGCAAAAAGGGCTAGAAAGTAAAAGGAAAAATTGCCAAACAAAAATTGGTGATTTGCAATCCCAAGTAGATTCTTTATCAAGTAAATCTGAAAAATATGACGATTTGCTTGAGTCAAGAAATAAGCTACTAGGCGATTTACAAAAGACTCTACATGATGCTTATCTTGCTAGAAAGGAAAAGTACGACGAATTAACACATCTGTCTGACGGAAAACTAAAGCTTGATATAACTTTCCTAGCCGATAAAACCAATTTTTCTGAAGAATTGAAAGCCATTGCTACAGGTACTAACATTCGAAAATCAGATTTAGAAATTATTGCAAATTCAATATCCTCTTGGGAATTTATTAATCACGTAATCAATAATGATATAAAAGCCATTTGTAAAGCAACTGGAATAAGTAAGGACGTAGTTAATAAACTAGTAAATTGGCTAAATACATTAGAAGCAAAAGAAAAAGTTTTATCACTTCAGCACCAATTTCTTCCGGAAGATATTCCATCAATTAAGTATAAGAAGGAAGATGGAAATTATTATGAAATTTCGGATCTCTCTGTAGGTCAAAAATGTACAGCCTTGATAATTATTGCACTTAGCGCTGGCGATAATCCAATTATTATTGATCAGCCAGAGGAATCGATTGACATTGCTTCAGTTTTTAGTGACATAGTTATGAATTTAAGAAAAGGAAAAGATACGCGCCAATTTATATTAACCACACATAATCCTAATGTGGCAGTAACAGCAGATTCGGATTTAATTCATGTCCTTAAAAGCTCAGCAACTGAAGGAAAAGTAGTGAATAGAGGTGTAATAGAGGATCCAGAAGTCCGAAATGAGGTAATTCAGCATCTTGAAGGGGGGGAAGACCCTTATCTATTACGTGGAAAAAAATATGGCTTGCTAGAGTAATTGGATATTATAATTTTGTTTTTGTTGAATCTTGTACAAGAGCTTTATTGTTAGCCATTTAAAACAAAACAAAAAACATATATAATTTCTAATCACCAATACTAAGACATGCAAGAACGTAACAGGGGGATTTCCAGCGGAAATGAGCTTCTCGATAAACTATCACGCGAGAAATTACCGTTCCTATATGAAAACGAACATCTCGGCTTAGATGCTCTGGCATTGGTCAAGTTCTTCACGCCGGATTCTTCCTGGACGTGGTATGCCTCCGAATTCGACGGGGTGGATATTTTCTTTGGACTGGTTTCCGGCTTGGAAGTGGAATTGGGGTATTTCAGTCTCTCAGAACTCGAATCGGTTACCGGCCCATTGGGGTTACCAATCGAACGAGATTTGTATTTCAAGCCCAAGACCTTGCGAGAATTGATGGAGAAACATAAATCAATGCGGTGAATGGGAATATGAGAATAAATCGAGACCAATCCAAATTACCATTTTTGTTGATGGGAGCACTCGCTACAGTTTTGGGGATTATGGTTGGGTATAGCCTCTCTCACACAGGGTTCATTGGACAACCCTAGTTCGACGATAGGGTATCGCTTGTGATAAAGTTTTAATATCAGATGACGAACGAACAATCGAATACCCAGACCACTGCATCCAGGATCGTGGCTGTTCTATTAGGCTTTCCCTGGGTGGAGATACTTACCGAAGCCTGGAAATACGGGCAAAAAGTGCTTCGAGGGATGGTCAGTGAGGGGATTTATGAAGTCGAAGAATACGAAATGCACCTGGAACTGCATGACCCCAAAGGGAAACTAGCCACCTATCATAAAAAGCAGCGGGTCAAATATTTGCAAAATAACGTGATCGCTTACCACGACCAGGCATGGGGAGATGGGGAAACTTTACTCAATTACCGTTGTTCACCGGGGAAAGCAGTGGATCGATACCGGTCAGGATACAAAACCTTGATCTTGATCTCGCTCCAGCAGGTGCGTCACCGGGGAGACCGAGACGATCTAAATATCGAGTGGGAAATGAAGAACAGCTTCACGACCAGCATTGAAGAGTGGACGACCTCCGTCAGTCACCGTACCAAGAGGTTGATTCTAAAGACTACCTTTCCGGCTGAGAGACCGCCAATCAGGGTTACTCTGACGGAAGCGCACAGACAAAAACATATACCTCTGGGCAAGGAATATCTCAAGAAGCTGCCGGATGGCCGTTGGCAAGTCTCCAAAGAGTTTGAGAACCCTCGTTTATATGAAGATTACATCCTGCGATGGGAATGGTAGATAAAAAAAGAGGCGATAGATTGCGCAGATCTACCGCCGTTTTCTTCTAGGTTCCGCCACCACCGCTATCGCACATGATATGCTCCTTTCACAATGGATCAGCAGCTGCACAGATAAGAACAGGAAAGGGTATAGGGTGATCGGTTTTTCCTATTGACATGAATATTGTATCGTTATCGACTTAATTTGTCAATTTGTTGTGGATTGGTCAGGCTTTTTTGGTCGTCCTGGCCCTCGTTTGCGGGCAAGGTATTCTCGGACTGCTTTCTCAGTTGTCACCCAATTGCGACCGATCTTTTTACCCCAAACTCTTTTGTCTCGGACTAATATTCGCAGATAGCTAGGTGATAACCCGCATCGGTCAGCAGCCTCTGATAGGGAAATCAATTCATCAAGATTCCCTGTTGTTAAGTTGTCATGCATTCTGTGAAAGTTATTATACCTTCCCAGACAAATATTCGCGTTGCAAACAGGAATCTATATCCTTGATCCAATTGAAAATAGATTAAATGATGGAAACGCCCACTATATTAGGTTGTTTACTTATTACTACTCTTGTTCTAGTTTGGAGACCGTTTCAATCCAGGACACATACTTATCTAATGGTTTGTTGGAGACAAGTGCCCCAAAGATGGTGAAAAGCAGCCCCAAGAAGGTGTACCAGAATCCCTTGGCAAATTGCACGTTGGCAGTCAACCCGAAATCGAACAGATCACTGGATGAACTGATCTCGAAACCGTTGGTTGCTGCCTGGACACCTGCAAAGAAGGTACAGCTAAATAGGACGGCAATCACGGCAAAGATAACAATTTGCCTAGAAAGCTTCCCGATTTCCCGCTTGGTGTATCCAAAAGGAATCGCGATGATCCCTAACCCAGCGAGGGCAGATAGCAAGAGAGCGACAAAGGTCAAGAACACCAAAAAGGCAATCAGTAAAAGAAATGCACCGACAAACCCTGTACCATCCATATCCACACCAAAGACCTCAAAGCTAGCGAGGATGGACTTGATGAACAGTCCAAAGCCGGTGAGACTGCCATTTAACCGGTCTAACCCCAGGTGGGTTGTGCTAGAAATACTTGCGGTCACCCAGGGGCTGAAAAATCCGATGAGGGCTAGCACTGAGCCAATTGCACTAATCGCCAAAGCCAGGAAATTACCTGTCTTTCGAGTAATTTCAAGCACAGATGACCAATGCTTTTTTTCATCTTTTTCTTGTTTAGATATTCCTGTGATAGAAAGATTTCCGGTTGCCAAGTTATATGAACCTATGACAAAAATCACCACGATGAAAGGGAGTAATACACAAATACTGGAAACAGCAAACGACATAAATGGAAACATAATATTTTTTCCTCCTCTATAAATGTTTTCTTAAATATAAGCAATGGATGTGCAAGAGTCAAGAAAAAATCGGGTGATTTTATGTAATATACAATCCTTGACAAATATAAACCGGTGGTGTATTTTATATATCAATATTAACTCTTACAAATTAATAACTCTGTATGAAAAAAACAATATTGGCTACTAAAGACGCTGAACTGCTTGAGAAATTAATTGTCAAGTATGGAAAAGTGGTCACATCCAAACAGATAGAAGCAGAAGCCAAGTCTACCTGGGATTATCAGCAAGTCCACAATCGCATCCAACAACTGGTAAAAAATGGCTGGTTGATTCGTGTCAAACGCGGCTTGTATGTCCTCTCTGAGTTGAGCAGTAGGGGTTTTTTGTCAGTTTCCCCTTATGTAATTGCCAATCTTTTGGTGGAGGAATCTTATGTATCATTTGAAGCGGCATTAGCATATCATAGTATGTTCGATCAATTCACTGACCAGTATATTTCTGTATCGCTAAAACAATACAAGCCCGTTAATCTTGAACCCATTCAATATCGGTTTATCAAAACACAAGAAAAACTGTACACAGGATGGGAATCTCTAACAATTGAAAATCAACCAGCAAAGATTGCCCTGGCCGAAAAAGCCCTGGTAGATATGATCCATTTCCGCAAAAGCAAATATGCTGTTGACTTAGTGGTCGAAAAGCTGCAAGATTATGAGGATGACCTGGATAAAGCTCGCATATGCGATTTCGCCAGTTTAGCATCACTGAAAGCCACAAAAGTCTTTGGGCTAATTTTTGATTTCCTCGGCTGGAACTCAGATCAACTTTATCAGAATGTTGAGGGGAAAAGAAGCACACATTTTATGAACACTGAAGATAAAACTTTCAACGCCAAGTGGCGATTATATTATGACGAGCATTTTGAAAAATATCGGAAAGATTAGAGATCATGCTTACGCGTCAACAATTAGAAATCATCAATAGAACCACCGTGCGTTATCCCCTCCACATTGCAGAGAAGGATTACTTTCTAGCCCTGGTATTACAAATGATGGTGAACTTGCCCCTGGGGAAATTGTTAGTATTTAAAGGCGGCACCGCCCTCCATCACTGCTATCTAGAACAGCACCGGTTTTCAGAGGATCTGGATTTTTCTTCCGGGCAGAACCCGGTACCTCTGGAGAGGGTAGAAGATGTTCTTACCAGCGAAGAATACCTAGAAGTCAACTACCGACTAAAGTCGGTAGCTTGACATGTCGGCTGAAAGCCGACTAAAGATCATCTTCCACACTGAAATCCTCTGCATCCTCCGGTGACATCCGTGTTTGCTGTTCTATGTACTCTGCTATGATCTCATCCGTTACATTCCCTGTACTGGCTGCAAAGTATCCCCTTGCCCACATATGCCGTCCCCAATACATCTTACTCAATTCCCCAAACTCTTCCAGCATCCGCCGACTACTTCGCCCTTTCACTCTCTGCACTAATTTACTCACCGATACACTTGGTGGCACGGATACCAATAGATGCACATGGTCTCTTGCAATATGTCCTTTTACGATGTACACATCCATACTCGCACAGGTTTGTCGGATTAACTCTCTTGCACGCTTGCCGATTTCTCCTCGCAAGATTGGCTTACGATATTTTGTGATCCATACAATGTGATACTTTAGGTCATAGATTGAATGGGCTGTTTTTCGATAGCTCATGCCCTTATTATAATCCGCCCACGGTTGAAAACAGCCCACCTAAAGGTGGGGGTTTTTGACCCTATTTACAGACAATAAAGAAGTATTTTCAATCGGATGCCACTCTCAAAATTGAGCGGCTGCGTTATACTGGCCCGCTTGGACACCCGAATTCAATAAAAGTGGAAATCGATTATTTGCAGAATGTTTTGCTACCTGCCCAGGAAATTCTTTATCACAATGTATGGGGACTGGATTTTTCCGTCAAGGTGATGGATATAAGGGAAATATGTGCCGAGAAAATTCGGGCGATGAGCGACCGTGCCCGGTATCGAGATTTTTATGATACTCATCTCTTGCTGGAAAACCATTTATTAAATCTCCAAGAGATTGTTGGCTATGTTCGCCAAAAAGAAATCCGAAAGCCGATCACCAAAGCAAATATTCTCCCAAATTGGCAAATTGCTAAAACCCAAAAAGAAACAGAGATTAGATCGATCTTCATTTCCCATTTAGTAGAAGACCAACAAATAGAAGATATGATTCGAAATCTACCATTTGATGAAATCTTTTGAATTTTCAGTTAGCAATAATGGGCAAATTCTAAATCCTCTATAGAATACTATAAGGTATCTGTTATTTATCAATTCGCCTGGTGAACAAAATTATTGGGTGAAATATTTTGTCTTCTGCCTGGA
The DNA here is from genome assembly GCA_963675375.2 of Anaerolineales bacterium. Lineage (GTDB taxonomy): Bacteria > Chloroflexota > Anaerolineae > Anaerolineales > UBA11579 > UBA11579. Next base: position 3,236,140 of record OY776212.2, read on the forward strand.
AATAGGGTCTTAAAATAAATATTGTGCGAAGTGTTTAATACAAAACAATCACGTAATAATCAGAATAGTGACATATAATACTAGAAGCACCTAATATTTATGTACTTTGTTGATAACTCCTAAAAGCTAAAATAGTTTTTCTCTTAAACAGTAACTTCTCTTTGGGAGGATCTAATGAGCGAAGTTGATAAAATTGTTGAAAATTTTCTAAGTAGTAAAGCTTCTCCTGATGAGCATTATGAAAATCTCAAAGGATTTGTTTCTATTGAAATTCTTGATGAAGCATACAAAAAATTTCGGAAGATATTACAAAAACCCCGTGCAATTATTCCGCCATATGCATTAGAAGAACAAGAAAATGATTCAACAAGGACTTGGTATCCTGGGGCTGATAATGTGCCGGGAGGAGTGTATTGGCCTAGACTGAAAAGTTATCTATTAGACGAAAAGGGTTGGACACTTCAAACTGTTCGCTCAATCGATCAAGCATCAGATAAGATAGTTTCATACCTTGATTATCCCTTTAATCCCGTTGTGAAAACGAGAGGATTGGTAGTTGGGTATGTACAAAGTGGTAAAACAGCTAATTTCACTGCTGTGATTGCAAAGGCTGCCGATGCTGGCTATCGTGCTTTTATAGTTTTATCAGGCACAAAACGATCTCTAAGGCAGCAAACGCAGAAACGCCTCGAACATGAATTAGTTGATATTGATAAAGTAAGTTGGCATACACCAACTTCTGATAGGGATTTCAGCCTAAGAAATCCTGGGAATCCCGAATATTTCCTGTCATCACAAGACAAAAAAGTAATATTTGTTGTCAAGAAAAATACTAGTATTTTGAGAAACTTAATCACTTGGTTGGGTAGAACTAGAAGTGATGTTCTCAATAATTGCCCATTTTTAATAATTGATGATGAAGCTGATGAAGCAAGTGTAAATACTGCTAGAAACCAGGTTGAGCAGGCAGCAGAAGATAGAGAAAGATCAGCCATAAATTTATGGCTTGTGAGACTGCTAACTTTACTTCCAAAAGCGGCTTATATTGGTTATACAGCCACACCTTTTGCAAATGTATTGATTGACCCTTCAGTAGAAAATCAAGGTGATTTATATCCTCGTGATTTTATAATCGCATTGCCAAAGCCAGAGGGACACTTTGGTACCGAAAGATTATTTGGAAGAGCAAGATTGGTAGGTGAGGATGAGGAGGAATTTAGCGGCATCCCACTTATAAACATTATTCCTGATGATGATGTTTCGTTAATACGTCCAAGTTATGGAAATCGAAATGAATTTGAACCCGAACTCCCGGATAGCTTAAAAGATGCAATAAATTACTTCTTGTTAGGAATATGTGCCAGGTATGTGAAGGGACAAAATTTACAACATTCAACAATGCTTGTCCATACAACGATGTATACTCGCGTTCATGATCTTACAAGAGAACTGATTGAAAAATACAGACTGGAGCTCTTGAAAAATTTAAAACTCGATGATAATAACCTTCTAAGTCAGTTGAATGCATTATGGAATCAGCAACAAAACCAAGCTGACCCAAATGAATTTTTCAATACTGCCCCAACAAGTTTTTCAGAACTAAAACCCTATTTATTTGATGTAATTGAAAATACAAAAGTAGTGGTCGATAACTCGAGGAGTGAGTACAGACTAAACTATGAAGACCCTGCTCAATTACAGATTGTCATTGGTGGAAATACACTGGCAAGAGGATTAACACTTGAGGGTCTTATTGTCAGCTATTTTGTTCGTGCCGCTAGGGCTTATGATACTCTCTTGCAAATGGGGCGGTGGTTTGGGTATAGACATGGCTATGAAGAAATTCCCAGAATATGGATGCCTCAAGAGCTTGAAGAACAATTTCATGATTTGGCTTTAGTAGAAGCAGAGTTGAGACAAGAATTTGAAAAGTACTCCAAAAAAGGGATAACACCCGCTGAATATGGGCCTAGAATTAGAACTCATCCAAGTTTAAGCATTACTTCACGCCTAAAGATGCAGTTTGCAGTTGATGCTCAAGTATCTTTTAGTAATTCTAGAACTCAAACGATTTTGTTCAATCATCAAGATTTCGACTGGCTTCAACGTAATCTTGATGCGGCTTCACAATTTGTTTCAGAGATCATTGCAGCGGGATATAAAGCTGAAAGAGTGAATGGGCATTATATTATTTATGGTGTTGCTTCAAAATTTGTAAGTCAATTTCTTGGGATATATGAATTCCATCAACATAGTGATGTAAACGAAGATTTGATTCGTAAATATATTTTGGCGCAACGAGCTAGAGGCAATTTAGATTCTTGGAATATTGCTATAAGAGGTTTAGTAAATCCCGGAAATGGATATATTAACATCGGAGGAATTGAAACACCTCTAATTTCAAGAACAAAAAGAATAGGAGCTGCGGAATACGCTAATTTAGGTGCATTAATGTCAGAAAGTGACCTAAATATCGCTAAAATTGGGAATTACAAAGATGATGATGCGGATAATAAAGGGTTATTAATTCTTTATCCAGTTGACAAAGATTCAAAGGCGAAAAAAGGAAGTAAAACCAAATCAGATTTGAACGCTGTAAATCATCTGCTTGGACTAGGTTTTGTTTTTCCTGATGCTGGCGAAGACAACACCCCACAAAGTTATAAAACTGTTGATCCCAACCTGTTGTCCACAGACCACTATATTGAAGAGCAAGAAGAAGAACTTGATGAGGAAGAATAAATTGTGTTGACATTAGGCTTAATTTCAAATATTTGGCATCAATTAGAGATAGCATCTTCAGTTAAAAGGGAATCAATAGTCAATAATGTAAGTGTGATTTCTTATAAAGGAAAAAATCCTTTGTTAGCTATTGATTCCAGAAATCAAAGGCATTTATTAATTCCCGTTAAATCATTTGAACAAGAAAGCATTGACACCACAAGTGCTGGGATCAATATTGTATTGGAAGAGTGGGAAGATGAAGGTCTACGGCAAAAATTTGTGGATATTGTTTGTTTAAAATCTCATCTAACTAATTTGTTTGATTTTATTGTAATCAATATTCTCCAAGAGATTGAGAAGCAGCCCCCCTACCCTAGCCTAACATCAAAAAGAGTTTTAAATGAATGGCGGGAATTTATCGATAAAGCTCCTTCCGAACTGCCTTCTGAAAGTGTACTCAAGGGATTATATGGAGAGCTGTTAGTACTAAAAATGTTATCTAAAAAAACAGAGCATGGCTTGCGATATTGGGTTGGCCCTGAAGGGGCACGACATGATTTTAAGTCTGGCAATATTGCATTTGAGGTAAAAACCATTTCTCAACATATTGATAAACTTCAGATAACAATAAATGGAATCGATCAATTATGGGCAGCAGCTAATGACAAACTTTATTTGGTAATTATCAGAGTAGAGAAAAATCCGATTCCGAAAGTTAGTTTCCAAGATTTGCTTGATATCCTCCTAAGTTTTGGTATTGAACATACCAACCTATATAAAATATTGAGCAGATTTGGGCTAACTCCAGATTTGATAAATGAAATTCCTTATGGTTTTGATTTACTCGAAACTAAATTTTATTATGTGGATGAAGAATTCCCAAAAATAACTCCCGACAGTTTTATTAATGAAAACTTGCCTGATCGAGTTACCAATTTACGGTATCAAATTGATTTACTCGGAGAACCTCCTTCTCCTCAACCACAAGAAAAGATTTCCGAAATCATTGAAAGCATGATTCAAGGGTAAATCCATGCGAAAATTATCACTGTCCTCAGAAGTTGTTCATGCGCATGGCAATGTCATGGCTCCTGGTGTTTTAAATCAGTTAGGTAGACCTGACATGAATGGTTTAACAGTACTTGCACGTGAAGCCGTTCAAAACAGTTGGGATGCTAGGAAAACTAATAAATCAACCGTATTATTTGGCGCTGATGCCAAGCTTTTAGATCAGAACCAAAGAAATTTTTTATGGAGAAAAGTTTTTTCTGATATTCCCGACAACTTACCCTTAGCAGAATATCTTACCCAACAAGATATTTATGTACTGACTATCTATGATAGAGGAACAACAGGTTTAGGAGGCCCTACAAGAGCAGATGCACCTTATAAAAGGGGCGAGTACCGAGACTTTGTTGATTTTGTGCGTAATGTTGGGCAACCTCCAGATAAAGTGTTAGCAGGAGGAACCTATGGGTATGGAAAAGCCGCATTCTTTCGATCTAGCAACGCACGTACAATTTGCATTCATACTCGATGCAGATATAAAGGAAAATTAGAAAGCAGGTTTATCGCTTCCGCATTGGGAAAACCATTCCATACACCCCAGGATAATTTTACTGGGAGGCATTGGTGGGGAAAACTACAAAATAAACTTATTGAGCCTCTTTTAGGTGATGAGGCAAATGAATTTGCCCAAAATCTGGGGATGCCAGAATTTTCAAAAAATGCTACAGGAACATCAATATTAATTATTTCTCCATTTGATCAACTTGAAGAATCTCCTTGGCACGCGATGAACCATTTCGCAGAAACTCTATTGTGGAATTTCTGGCCTAAATTAGTCTCTCCTGAAAGAAAAAAACCGATGAAATTTTCTGTTACTTGTGATGGAAAAAAGATAAAAATACCTTCCCCCGAAACCTATCCTCCCTTAGAAGGGTTTATTGGAGCTTATAAAGAGCTTAAGGGATTTCAAGATGCATCATCGAAATTCAGAAATTTGGTTGAGAGTGTTGATTCACAAAGGCCAAAGCAGCATTTAGGAGTGTTATCACTACAACAGTACTTGTTCTCTAAAACATCTGCCTTTGAGCTTAGAGAAACGCAGTCCGAATACCTGGAAATGACGCATCATGTAGCCTTGATGAGGCAACCAGAACTAGTAGTCAAGTATTTGCCGGGTAACACTTTTGCTAACCCTAATGTCGCATATGGGGGCGTTTTCATTGCTGATAAAGAAGTAGATGCTGTATTTGCCGAATCTGAACCTCCAACTCATGATGATTGGGTTGAGGAAACATTTCCAAAAGGAAGAAAAAAGGCATATATCCGAAGGGTATATCAAAGAATTGCTGAATATTCTTCTCAATTTGTGAACCCTGAATTGGGCAGTTCAATTGTTGATACGGAGCTTCTCCCTTTAGGAGCATTTGCATCTGAAATCGGAAGACTTCTCCCACTAGATAACAACCCAATATATCCAAATGCCACTTCTAAACCAGCATCTCCAGTTATGACACCGCCCTCTCAAAAACCTGTAATTGAGCCTACACCTCATTTAGGGAATGGTACTCCATTAGCTAACCCCACCCCAGCTTTTACAATTAGCAAAACGCAAAATGAACACATCTCATCGCCATTTGATATAGAAGTTGCTGAGAAAATGGGGAGAGCGCGTGTTCATATAATCGGGGAATCAGAACTCATTGAATATGTCAATAAACCCGCAGTTAGAATACAGTTTTTATTAGAGCATGGAGATAATTCTCACGGCAGTCTTGTTACAGCACATCCTCAAATCGTATTGGAAGATGGAAGAATTGAGAATGATCCACCTACTGGGGGAGAACTACCGCAAGTTTTATTATGGGAAAGCAGCGCTGAAAAATTCTCAGGAGATTCATCAATATTTATTCCTTTACAAATGAGCACTCCTTGGTATGTGATAGTTAGCATTCCAAGTGATTCATTTATACGAGTTGACCTCCGAGCAGAGGCAAAGAGATTAATTGATGAGTAAAATTGAAGTCCTTCCGTATTTTCGGCCAACTGCCGATAGAATGATTCCAAAGGTTTGGGTAGTTGAATCGCCATCGGAACACTTGCCCATTGTCGAACTTCCTTTTATTTTAGATCAATGGGATCCTGGTTTCAATTTTTCAAGTTACATTGATTTAGAATGCGATGTTTCTGGCGTATTTGAAGATTGTAAGTTGTCTAGAAACTCTAAAGTTATTTTAGGTGCAACATGGTATTCTTCTGGCACTAATCTTTCTGGGGAAGGAGATAAAATTGTGCTAAGCCCTCAGAATGCCGGTTTTTATTCAGGTCGTATTTACTTAGCAGTACCAGGAGATCAAGTATCTAAAACCATTGAGCTCAAGATAGCATTAGTTCTTTTAGAAAATGATGCCCCAAAACCGCTGTCGCCAAAATTGCCTGGAACAATTTTATGGCAGCAGTCTCAATCCATTACCTTGCCAAATAACTCAGGTAGATTTCCTACTGAGGTTATTGATTTTTCAAAAACAGAAGGCCTATCATCTTATTCGAACGCTGTGTGGTATCTTGATTGGGATAAAAACAATTTATTCCAAAGTGTTTTAAAAGATATCCGCCTGTATATAAATAAAGCTAATGATCGCGTTAGAAATGCGGTTATTGGAGGGGAATTTGCCGAAGGAGCGATTGTAGACACTATTCGTTACGAAGTTGGCAGAATGTGGATACTAAACGCTCTAGCCAATGAGGATTTTTTAGAAAATCCATATCAATTTCCGCCAGGAAGCGTAGGCTTTGCTGTATATAAATTAATTGACTTGTTGTTCCCTCGCTATTCACTAAGAGACTTAAAACACTTTAGTCAAAATGGGACTCGATTTGAGGTGATGCTTCAAGACGGATTGAATATTTTTGGGGAAAACAAATGAGTTACCTTCTTTACCCTCGACTTCGCAAAATAGATGCAGAAGAAATAGCTAAGAAAGTATCTTCTATTCCACCCAAAGCGATGTTTACAGCATTTGATTTTGATTCTGTGATGGATAACCAGGCTGTTTATTTCTCTCCTACAGGGACAACTGCTCAAAAACAGCACTTAATAAAAATTCGTGAAGAAATATTAACTATTGCATCAGTCAGCGGTTTTCCAGAAAAAAATCCAGATGAAAAAACAAGGATGGAATTCGATTCCACAATTTCCGAGTATTTATTAGAAAATTTAGATGTTCATCCCTCAGAAGCATCAAATATTGAGATTTGGTTTTTTATGACTTGTTTATTGCTTCCTGATATCGTAAGGTGGCGTTTTTATGATTCTGACAACACATCAATTGAAAGGTATTTAGGATCAGATAGAGGAATCAGAAGAAACACCTTTGGAAGATTATGGTGGAGAGCATATTTACTGTTGGATACAAATAGCACCAGAAACCTGCTTGTAGAACTAAATGAAGATGAATTAGTTCAAATTACTGAAAGGCCAAGTCTATCTAATAACCAACGTATAGCTAAATATCTTGGCGAGTTCTATCTTACTTTTCTTGAAACAAACAAGCAGATTTCTGAATTTTCCCGTAGAGAAATACTTCGAGATGCGATAAAGCGGATTAGGCGTTTTACGTCGTTTACATCGCTTAATTTGTTAGAAAATTCTGATTTAGAAAATATTTTTTCGAGAGCATTTGAAGAAACTGCTTTCTATTTAGCACAAGATGAAAATTCCTAGCAAAAAGAAAATTGCATTTTTTCAATCAACTCTTCATGAATTTTGGAAAAGAGAAGGGCGGCATTATTTATCCTGGAGACTTACGGATGATCCTTGGAAACTGATTCTTGCTGAAGTCTTGTTAAGAAAAACCACAACGCAGCAAGCAGAAGAAGTGTTCAATGAGCTGCAAAATTTGGAACCTCATGATATTATTAAGATTCGATCATCTGTTCTGGAATCAATTCTTTTCCCTCTGGGGATGAGTAAAATCAGAGCAGATCAACTAAAAAATATCGCTTTAGCTTTTTCAAGTGCCACCGCAGAAGATTTGAAGTCAGATGGTTTCTTAATTTCATTATCTGGAGTTGGAAGATACATCTCAAATATGGTTAGATGCTGTGCATTTGGAACGCCGCTTCCAGGCTTAGATACAAATATGATTCGCATCCTTCAAAGATTTTTTGGATGGGAATCAAAGAGATCAAGAGCTAGAGAAGATAGAGATTTCTGGGATTTTGCTGAATCGTTAGTGCCTTCCAACAATCCAAAAGCATACAACTGGGCTGTCATGGATTTTGGAGCATTTATTTGCACCAAGCGAAATCCAAAATGTGATCAGTGTCCTCTAAATGGAAGATGCTTTTATTTTGAAAATATATTGAAATGACAAAAAAAGACTTTAGTGTAATCTCATTATTTTCGGGAGCCGGAGGGTTTGACCACGGCTTTCATCAAGCTGGATTTGAGACAATCCTAGCTTCTGAATTACTTGAAACTGGCTCTAACACATTGGCAGCGCACTTTGGTATGGAGATTATAAAAGCTCCCGCTGCACCTCAATATATTGATAAGAATGTGGTAGTGCAAGGTGATATTAAAGATGTTGATTTTTCAGACTATGATTTTCAACCAGATGTAGTAATCGGGGGTCCACCTTGCCAAGATTTCTCAAGAATTAGGGGAGGGAATGAAGAGGGACTAAATGGAGGTAGAGGTAAGCTTTACGCAGAATTTGTTAGAGCTTTGATGTTCTTGCAACCAAAATTTTTCGTTTTCGAAAATGTCCCTGGTCTTGTTAGTGCCAATGACGGTGAAGCATATGAACTTATCAGAAAAGACTTTCAAAATTTAGCTTCGATCCAAAAAAATGAAATTGAAAAGGATAAGCGTAAGGTTCCTGATAATGAAATTCAATCCTATCATTTACTGTATAACTCAATTGTTTATGCTCCAAATTTAGGCGTTCCCCAGAAGCGTAAACGCTTAATTATCATTGGCATTAGAAATGATTTAGCAACAGCTTTAGAAGAACAAGAACTTTATGAACTAAAAGAAAAATTTGCAATTAGCTTAGATGGAACTAATTCATTGTTCAAAAAATTCCCGCTAACTATTTTAGAGGTCTTTGAAGGTAAACCTCTAATCGAATTAGATGAAGCTTATAAAGAAGTAATGCGTGAATATGAAGAAATTACGCACTTAGAAGAAATTCCTGCAGCTGAAGAATGGGTAAAAAGAACCTGGGATAAACTCACCTTTGATGTTATTGAAGATTACTACCTGGCTTGTGGTTTAGATTTTGAGACAGATCATAATGAAACTGAATTTTCTGCTGCAATGGATGCTCATAGAAACATTTTAAAGGAGTTGGGCTGGTTAAATATACCTGTTCACAGCATCGATAATGAAACTGATTTGCGTACTTCTCCCCAGGTAAAAGAACGTATGAAACATATTCCGCCAGGTGAAAATTATAAATTTACTGATAATACTGAATGGGAAGTAGCTGGTCACAATATCAGCTTGATTTATCGTCGAGCTGATCCTCTCAAGCCAGCTTGGACGGTTGTGGCTTACGGCGGCGGCGGAACTTACGGTTATCATTACAAACACAGTCGAGCACAACTCACACTTCGGGAAAGAGCAAGAATCCAAACCTTTTCCGATGACTTGGAATTTGACGGGAAAAAATCAGAAATTCGTGCCCAAATTGGTGAGGCTGTCCCACCTTTATTAGGAAAAGCAATAGCCGAAATCCTGCGGGAAATAATTGACCAATTGAATAAGTAAGTGAAAAATGAACAAATACATTGAACCTCTTCCAGAAATCCACCAAATTGCATTGAAGTGGTTTGAGGTAAACGCTCAGCAAGTAGTTCCATATCCCCAAAATATCAACGACGATTTATTTTTAGCAACTAAGGCAAAGGGAATTTATAAACCTGCATGGTCGAAATATTCCCTTAGTATTCGCGAATCCCTATCTAGCCCCTATCCAGATATCGAACCAATTTATCGCCCAGATGGCACTTGGTTATATTTATACTTTCAGGAAGGTGATAATCCCTTAGAAAGGAACAAATATTATACTAATCTAGGTCTCATGGAGGCAATGAAGGATGAAGTACCTGTTGGGGTAATGATCCAGGTCAGCCCATCTCCAAATTTATATAAAGTGCTTGGATTGGCGTTGGTTGTTGGCTGGATTGATGGCTATTTCATTTTTGAGGGGTTCTCTTACAAAGGGGAAATTCACAATACTAAAACCGAATATTCAGATGACCTGGAAATAGAAAATAATATTGACCATTTTAATTTTAGCCAAATTACAGATACAAGAGCCCGAATTATTGCTGCGGTCATTAGGAGACAAGGGCAGCAAAAATTTCGCAAGCTTCTTTTAGATAGATATATGGGCAAGTGCGTAATTACTGGATGTGAGGTAGAAAATATTTTACATGCAGCTCACATAATTCCATATCAAGGACTTACAACACAACATCCAGAAAATGGCCTTTTACTTAGGTCGGATATTCATAATCTATTTGACCTTGGTTTAATAGCAATTAATGAAAAAACAATGACAGTGTTAGTATCTGAAAAGTTAGCTTCATCTGGTTATAAGCAATATGATGGAAAAAAGATGTTTCTCCCAAATGACCAAACACTTTGGCCCAGTACACATGCATTAGAAGCACATAGAGTATGGGCGGGGTTGTGAAAAAATCTAAAATAGCATTTTCCAATTTTTCACTGTCCTCATGAGGTAAATAATGGAACTCATTTCAACTGCTTCATTTGATGATTTTGCTAAATGGTATTTAGATCGAGAAATGCGAAAAGGCAATGAATTATCTTTTCCACCCACACCTGATAAAAGACTTGCCCGAATGTTCGAAAAACACGAGGGGAAAATGCAGTCCTGGTTCCCACATTGCACATGGACAATTATAAAAATCAGTTCAATGGATGAATTTCTAAACCTTTTGGTGTTAGACAGCAAATGGACTAGAGCAGAAAACCTAGTGGTAAATGATGAACCAAGAATTCTCCGAAATGCAGTAGATAGAGCAATTAGATTTAATTACTTCGTGGAAGAATTACACGGAAGAGAAAAGCATCACGAATATTATAAAAAACGGCTGATGTGAATTAGCTTTGAAAAAGGGGGAAGTTCTCCTAAGATAAAGGTTGACGACCAATCAAAAGGAGAACAACCCCATGAATAGTATACCCATGACAGACATATTTGTGCATATCTATGTCATGCTAGATGACTGGTACCAAGAATTTGCAGCGAATACCCGAAAAGGACAACCAGGAAAACAGCCAGATTTCAGTGATAGTGAAGTGATGACTTTGATGATTGCGATGGACTACATTCCATTTCCAAGTGAGCGACAATTTCTTGAATTTGTGAGAGCGAATTATCTGTCACTCTTTCCAAATTTATTAGAGCAAAGCCAATTCAATCGTCGGGCCAGACAGGCTGCGCCACTGCTAGAAATGTTTCGGCAAAACTGTTTGCTTGCATCCGGTGTCGCTCTGGTCAAAGAAGGTTTGTTGGATACAAAACCTGTGCCAGTGATGGGGTATCGCCGCAGCAAGAAGTCGAGTGATTTCGCTGGCAGTGCCGATTATGGCTATTGTTCCAGCCGAAAGATGTACTATTTCGGTTACAAATTGGTCACGATCAGCACATTGTCCGGGATTCCAATTGTGTATGATCTTGTGCCTGCCAATACTGATGAACGCAAGGCTGCTGAGAGTGTGCTGGAGTACATTTCTGGTTTTGATGTGTTTGGAGACAAAGGTTTTCTTGGCAAAGCCTGGCAAGAAAATATTCATCTCCGTACAGGAAACAGAATTTGGACCCCCAAACGCAAGAACCAGTATCACCAACAATCAAAAACCTTCGAACGCTGGTTGAATGGAACACGTCTTCGCATTGAAGGAGTCTTCAACGAAATTCAAAATCTTGGCAAAAATGTTGAACGTTTGCTTGCCAAGACAATCCTTGGCTTATGTGCCCGTATCGTCGCTAAGATGACCAGTCATTTGTTAAAGTACGTGTTTCGTGCTCAGTTTGGTATTGATTTGATCACCTTTTCAAAAATTGATGTCTAATCTAATTCACATCAAGCGTACGTTATAAAGAACAAGGCATAGAGGGATTACGATCAAAAAGTAGACGTCCTCACAGTTCCCCTACAAAGAAAATATTTGAAGAACAAGAACAGTGGATTCTTGAATTACGCCACAGCATGAATATCGGAGCTCGAAGGATCCAAAATGAATTGGTCCGCCAATATAATTGCCACTTGTCATTGGCCAGTATCCAAAAGGTTCTCAATGAACATGCTGCAAAACCGATTCGAAAAGTCAAACGAAGAAAGCAAATCAAACGTTATCAAAAAGAAATACCTGGTGACCGCATTCAAATGGATACATGCAAAATCAGGCCAGGATTATATCAATTTACTGCTGTGGATGACTGTACCCGCTATTTAGTGGCTGAAATTTATCCCAGGCGAGCTGCGAAGTACACCATGCTGTTTCTAGAAACACTAATGGATGAAATGCCATTCCCAATTCAACGGATACAAACTGATCGGGGCACTGAGTTTTTTGCATACGATGTTCAAAATCGCTTATTGGAATGGGGTATCAAATTCCGCCTAAACCCTCCAGCCAGCCCACACTTGAATGGCAAAGTAGAAAGAGTGTAGCAGACCATGTTACAAGAATTCTATGCCCTTGCAGATTTGGATGATCCTAATCTCTCACAACAATTAGCAGAATGGGTTCATTTTTACAATTGGTATCGGAAACATGGCTCAATAAAAACCACTCCTTCCGCAAAGGTAACAAGCCTGCATGCCAAAACCCCTTACTGGGATGACGTATCTGCAACCTTTGATCTGGATAAAGAACGAATACGAGCCCTTTCTTACCTGAATGATCAGGCCCTCAAGAAATTGAAATGATGTCTATGAATTACACAAATATTAATCACTCCGCCTACTATAATTCTTTGATCCGGGCCTTCGTTTTTTAATTTCACCGTCCAGCCAATATAATAGGGAATTAATTGGTAAAAACCTCATTTGTATTTCGATGGATTTTTTAATTATTTTAATAGACTCGTCTGATACCCCACCATCTTTTAAGATAGAATATCGTAGTTCAAATTGATCAACCGCATTCTCATTATTATTCATTGCGTCTAAAGTTATCTCTTTTGCTTGATATTGAGATTTCAAATTTGTTATTTTCAATATCCTAATAATATTGTAATATTTTCCTCCCATCCTTACAGTACCGTTATTATTATATATCATTTTTCAACAACTTTGTATTTTGCCCATCACTTACATCAAAATCATACAATCACACTATCTAATCCCCAATTTGGAAGTGTTAAATAATTTTAGGATCTTCTGTAGTTATGATATCAAAGTGATTTCTTTGCAAATCTTCAATAATATATTCTATTGAAAGTGGATCCGCTCGTTTTTCTACCTCTACCTTTTCTATAAAATCGCCAAGTTGATAGGTTGGTATCACATAAATTAGTGGTGTAAAGTCAGAAGCTATTGTTAATTTTATTATTCTAGGTTGTGTTGACATTTGAATTAGAATAAAGGAATGGAAAAGACAATCACACTGAAAGATCAGGAATGGGAGAAAATTTACCAATTTCTGAAAGCGCATCCAAATGCGTATGCAGGCAAAGAAGAAAATTGTCGGCAATTTGTAGAAGGTGTTTTATGGATCACTCGCTCTGGTGCACAGTGGCGGCTATTGCCTAAAGCCTATGGCAACTGGAATAGTGTCTACAAACGCTTTGCACGCTGGTGTGAGAAAGGCATCTGGGACGATCTGCATCAGGAGTTTGTGGATGATCCAGATATGGAATGGATGTCACTGGATAGCACCATAGTGAGAGCACATTCATGTGCTGCGGGAGCGTTGAAAAAAACGGAGGGCAGCAAGCACAAGCGTTAGGGCGCAGCCGAGGCGGGTTCAGCACCAAAATCCATGTCAATGTGGACGCACTAGGCAATCCGCTGCGTTTTCGGCTGACAGCTGGACAGCGGCATGATATTACACAGGCTCCCGAACTGGTGAAAGGCTATCAGAGTGCGTATGTGATTGCAGACACGGCCTATGATGCGCAAGATTTTCTGGCGTGTGTTGAAGACTGCGGTGCCATTGCCGTCATTCCGCCGAGAGCAAATCGGAAGCAGCAGAGAGAATATGACAAATATTTGTACAAAGAACGTCATGCAGTTGAATGTTTGATTGGCAAAATGAAACATTATCGCCGAGTATTCTCTCGCTTTGAGAAACTAGCCTCCAGGTATCTTGGATTTCTTAGTTTTGTCGGTGCTTTGATTTGGTTACGTTGAAATGTCAACACAACCTAGTTATCTTCATGAGTAAGAAAAACCACTAAACCCAATGACTTGAAGGTTAGTAAAAAAATCATTATTTGTTTGGTCACCACATCATTACCAAAATCATAAGACTTGTACATTTCCTTTGACGCACCAAATCCACAAATGTTAAAATTGAATCATAAATAACGAATAACCTCAAAACGAAACAGACTGAAGGATGAGAGTCATGCTCCAAATGCATGAATTATCAGATCAAATAGCTACTGCTGATTAAGCTGGGAAAGAAAATTTGGTGAAAAAATTTGGGATAAAATTATATCAAGTACTTATGCCTTAGAAAATATTCAAGAATTATCATCTAAAGGTGCAAATATGCAGGAAAGATTAGTAAATATTTTAGATAAAATCAATCTTGATTTGATGAAAAGGGTATAAAAGAAATAAAAAACTACTTGTGAATTCCGGACAGTTTTTTTGAATAATTATATAATAAAGAAGATTTTGTATGGCTTCTAATAAATTATCTTTATAAGAATTTAAGTTAGTAAGTATATGTCTGGACATATTTTTTTGTCATATTCATCAAAAGATTTTGAAGCCAAGAATTTTGTCAAAAAAACTTTGCAAAATGCTGGTGCTAATGTTTGGTCAAGTGACAATATCCAGCCTGGAACTCCAGATTGGCAAAAGGCAATTGAAAATGCAATCAATACAGCATCCATAATAATTGTATTACTTTCTCCAAATGCAAAAGAATCAAACTGGGTCCGGCTTGAGATCGAATACGCTAGAATAAATTTAAAACCAATTTTCCCAATAATGGTAAAAGGAAATTCGAGAAATGCTATTCCAATTCCTTTAGTATTATCACAATACACTAAGCTAGCAGAGTTGAACGAATTAATTAAGGATTTGAAATCTGGTGGATGGATAGAAGTTTCACCTCAAGATGTCAGTTTAATAACAAGTGGGGAAATTATTACACATTCTTTTGTTGAGAAAGAGCCCCAATATCGTTACTTAAGCTCTCTTGAACCGATCCACTTTATTGGACGGCCAATATTTGACTGTTTTGTTAATGCAAAAGTAGATTGTTTTCTAACTTTAGCTTTTGGTCAAGGAATTATCTTCACTAATAGTCAACTATATGATTCTGTCGGATTTATCACAATTACATCCGATTTAATAGACATATATAAAGAATCTGATATTCAACATAAGCTTCCACTAAAATTTGCTTATTTTAATTATGATAACCAGAATTTTGCAGATACATTTCATATAGGATCGCAAATATTTAATGGTCAATATAATTTATCTGCATGGCCGTCCCTCAATCATGACCTTGAGAGACGTCGGAAATGGGCAGGCGAATTAGCGCTAAGAAAACCAATATATGACGAATATATTTCTGATGCTTTTGGAAGAGATTTAATAAGCGATCTAAATAAAATCATTATTTACGGCTGATGTGAATTAGCTTTGAAAAAAGGGGAAGTTCTCCTAAGATAAAGGTTGACGACCAATCAAAAGGAGAACAACCCCATGAATAGTATACCCATGACAGACATATTTGTGCATATCTATGTCATGCTAGATGACTGGTACCAAGAATTTGCAGCGAATACCCGAAAAGGACAACCAGGAAAACAACCAAATTTTAGTGATAGTGAAGTGATGACTTTGATGATTGCGATGGACTACATTCCATTTCTAAGTGAGCGACAATTTCTTGAATTTGTGAGAGCGAATTATCTGTCACTCTTTCCAAATTTATTAGAGCAAAGCCAATTCAATCGACGGGCCAGACAGGCTGCGCCACTGCTAGAAATGTTTCGGCAAAACTGTTTGCTTGCATCCGGTGTCGCTCTGGTCAAAGAAGGTTTGTTGGATACTAAACCTGTGCCAGTGATGGGGTATCGCCGCAGCAAGAAGTCAAGTGATTTCGCTGGCAGTGCGGATTATGGCTATTGCTCCAGCAGAAAGATGTACTATTTCGGCTACAAGTTGGTCACGATCAGCACATTGTCCGGGATTCCAATTGTATATGATCTTGTGCCTGCCAACACCGATGAACGCAAGGCTGCTGAGAGTGTGCTGGAGTACATTTCTGGTTTTGATGTGTTTGGAGACAAAGGTTTTCTTGGCAAAGCCTGGCAAGGAAATATTCATCTCCGTACAGGAAACAGAATTTGGACACCCAAACGCAAGAACCAGTATCCACAACAATCAAAAACCTTTGAACGCTGGTTGAATGGAACACGTCTTCGCATTGAAGGAGTCTTCAACGAAATTCAAAATCTTGGCAAAAATATTGAACGTTTGCTTGCCAAGACAATCCTTGGCTTATGTGCCCGTATCGTGGCTAAGATGACCAGTCATTTGTTAAAGTACGTGTTTCGTGCTCAGTTTGGTATTGATTTGATCACCTTTTCAAAAATTGATGTCTAATCTAATTCACATCAAGCGTTATTTATATTGAAGATAATCCAAAAATAAAATCTCCAATCAAGGGAAATATAAATTTAGTAAAAAGTCTTTTTAATAATGTTTCTAATATTACTCTTACGAATTAGTAAAAATATATCCCAACTTATCAGATAATCAACTTACTATTGCAGAGGAAATTATCACAATTTTCCGAAACTTGAACTTTAAAAATATTTTTGGTAGTCGATCGCAATTATATGAAGAAATAAACAAAATGGATGTGCTTTTGAAGTCCAAATCGAATGTGGAAGAAATTAAAAGTAAAATTAAGAATTTAGCAGATGGAATTTACAATTATTCACTTGCATCAGCAACTGGCGCACAATACTTCGATTTTTCATTTTCAGACGAACTAATATATTCATTAGTCCTATTAGCCCAAAAGGATTATATTAAATATGATAACTCCTATCCCCAAATGGATGAAAATCGATACAAATTTACACAAAGGGTGAAACCTCTAATCTTAAATCTCGACCCATCCGACATGATACTGTGGAAAATTTTGGTCGAAATTCAAATGTCAAAAATTTGGCAAAATTCAGTATCTAAATTATTAACGGCAACAAAGAATTTTGAAAAAATGCGCATGGTTTCGGAACATAATTTGTCAAACAGAAAATTTCTTGATACAAATTCAATCTATAAAAGAACTATGGATGCTCATTTAGATGTAATTATTAACCTTTTAGATAAATTTACTTAGAGTACAGATTTTCAATTCATACTCACAGAAATTTAACCGCAACAACAGCAACCACCCATAAAATAAATAACACCATACACACAAAAATCCCAAATCTATGGGCTTTTTGCCTAGAACGCATATAAGGCGCAATATAACATCGCTCCATCCCCAACGGTTCGCGTCCCTCCAGGTGCGCCACAACTCCTCTCTCAAGATGAAGATTTTATCTATCACATCCAATTCCCCCCCTATGCTATAATCCGGGAGAATACAGCAAAATTATCCCCAGCAAAAACACACCATTCTATTTATAAAACGCGGAACTCTTTCAACTATAAGTCAGTAGCACACAGTGGAACAATTTCTCAACACCAAATTCTTCATACCCCAAGCCCACCCCAACCTCGTTTCGCGTCCGCGCTTGACCGAACAATTGAATAATGGGCTGCATCAAAAACTGACCCTCATTTCTGCCCCCGCCGGCTTTGGCAAAACTACCCTGGTAAGCGAATGGACTGCAAATTGCGACCTACCCGTAGGCTGGCTCTCCTTAGATGAAGGGGACAAAGACCTCACACACTTTCTTAGCTACTTCATCACAGCTTTGCAATCAAAGCTAGCGGATTTTGAAACTGATGCCTTGGGCATGCTGCAAACCGGTCAGCCGCCTCAAGTTGAATCCATCCTCACCCACATCCTCAACGCTATCGCCGGTCTGCCCGATGACTTCGCCCTTGTCTTGGATGACTACCATATCCTCGACAATCAGGTGATCGATCACGCCCTCACCTTCTTACTCAACCATATGCCGCCTCAAATGCACCTGGTCATCACCACCCGGGAAGACCCCAACCTGCCGCTGACAACCCTGCGCGCAAGAGGGCAGCTCACAGAAATCCGCGCCGCAGACCTGCGTTTCACCCCTTCCGAAGCAGCCGAGTTTCTCACCCAGGCGATGGGACTCAACCTTTCGCCCGAAGATGTTGAAGCTTTAGAACGCCGTACCGAAGGATGGATTGTCGGCCTTCAGTTAGCCGCAATTTCAATGCGAGATCACCAGGATACCTCCAGCTTTATCAAATCGTTCACTGGCAGCCATTACTTTATTCTGGACTATTTGGTAGAAGAAGTGCTCAACCAACAGCCGGAAAATATCCAATCCTTTTTGCTGAAAACCTCCATCCTCGATCGCCTCTGCGGCCCTCTATGTGATGCCGTTCTCGCTGACCCTTCCATCTCCGGGCAAGAAACCCTCAAACATCTCGAACAAGCCAACCTGTTTCTCATCCCCCTCGATGACCGGCGGCGTTGGTACCGCTATCATCATCTTTTTGCCGACCTGCTGCGCCAGCAGTTATTAGATAGCACACTTACAGCCGAAAAAGACAATGTAGATATAGCCGAACTCCACATCCGTGCCAGCCAATGGTATGAAGACAACGGGCAAGAAATTGAGGCATTTCAACACGCCGTTGCCGCCAAGGATATTGACCGCGCCGAACGCCTCATGCAGGGCAATGGGATGCCGCTTCAGTATCGCGGAGCAATGGCGCAGGTGCTAGGCTGGTTAGAATCGCTGCCCAAAGAAATGCTGGATGCAAAACCATCCTTGTGGGTAACCTACGCATCTGCCCTTACCATGGTCGGTAAACCGGTCGATCAAATAGAAGAAATTCTCCGCTTTGCAGAAACAGCCCTGCAAAACAGCCCGCAAAACGACACAACCCGCGACTTAATCGGCCACGTAGCAGCCATTCGCGCCATGCTGGCAACGCCTCAAAACAAGATAGATAGCATCATCACGCATTCCCTTCGCGCCTTAGAATACCTTGCCCCCGAAAACCTTTCCGTCCGCACAACAACCTCCTGGACATTGGGCTACGCATACCAACTAAAGGGAGAGTATGCAGCGGCTGCCCAGGCTTACGAAGAAGCATTTACAATCAGTCAGATGTCTGGAAATACCATCATCTCCATTGCTGTCAAAACCAGCCTCGGCCAAATTCAAGAAACCGAAAACAAGCTGCATACTGCCGCAGAAAACTTTCAGCAAGTACTCCAACTGGCCGGCGATCCCCCACTCCCTGCTGCCTGCGAAGCGCATGTTGGCCTTGCCCGTCTCCATTATGAATGGAACAACCTGGACAAAGCCCAATTTCACGCTCAGCAAAGTATCAGGCTTGCCCAACAATTGGAGAATGTGGATACCCCTGCTTCCTGTCAGTTGGTATTTGCCCGCCTGAAACTTGCGCAGGGGGATCTGGTTGGTGCAGCCGAAATATTAGAAGATACCGAAAAATTTGTACGCCAGCATAATTTTTCTCACCGCATGCCCGAGATTGCTGCCGTCCAAATAGAAGTATTGCTGGCCCAAGGGGAATTTGAACAAGCCATCCGGCTGGCAAATCAATTTGAATTACCCCTCAGCCTCGCCAGTATTCACCTGGCGCAAGGAGACCCAGCCCAGGCTTTAGCCATCCTGGAACCCTATCATCAGCAGGTGGAAACTGCTGGGCAGCAGAATGAACTGCTCAAAGTAACCATTCAAGAAGCAATTGCACACCAACTTTTAGGCCAAAACGATCTTGCCATGCAGCATCTCAGCCAGGCCTTAACCATGGCACAACCTGAAGGCCATATTCGCACCTTCATAGATAAAGGTGTACAGATAGCCGCGTTGTTGTCCAACGCCGCCCACCAGGGCATTCTCCCCAACTACAGCCAGGAATTGCTCTCGGTCCTTGTGGAGCATCAACCTGCAAGCCAAACACCAACCACTCCCGCGCCAACACAGCCGCTCATCGATCCGCTCAGCGAACGCGAGTTAGAAATCCTTCATCTCATCGCCCAAGGCCTTTCAAATAATGAAATCGGGGAACGTCTTTTCCTCGCCCTGAATACGGTCAAAGGGCATAACCGCAAGATTTTTAGAAAGCTGCAAGTACAACGGCGTACCGAAGCTGTTGCCCGTGCTCGTGAATTGCATCTGCTGTAACCCGAATTTGTAAAAATTCACTCTCTTTTCCCACTTCCCACACCTTAATCCCCAAAACAATACCTCAATTAACACTTTAGTGTCTCTACAATAACACCCCTATTCAGATAAACTATCTCCAATCAACAAACAATGTATCAATTAGCTCAGCAACCAAAGGTAGATAGTAATGACACATCCAAGTAATTCCTCTCAAAATTATGCCTATCAAATTAGAGTCGAAGGCCATCTCAGCCCCCAAAGGGCAAATTGGTTTGGGAATGCCACCGTCACGTTGGATGAGGATGGCACCACCCTGATTACTTCCCCACAGATAGACCAGGCCGCTTTACATGGCTTGCTAAAGAAAATTCGCGATTTTGGAATACCGCTCATCTCGGTCAATCGTTTGCCATCAAATCAGTAGGACGATCAAATTTACCCAAAAGGACTTCACCCGAAGTTAAAAGGAGAAAGAAAATGACAATCAAAGAGAATATCCAACCCATACATAAATCCACCATCAACATATCAACCAAAGGAAAAGGAGAATCCAAAATGAAATCTTTCCAACGAACTGCAAGATTAGCAGGAGTTTTATACCTGATTATCACCGTCGCTGCAATCTTCGCCCATATCTATCTACCATCCACGATCATTGTGCCCGGCGATGCCACAGCGACCGCCAATAACATCATCGCTTCCGAATCGCTGTTCCGTATCGGCAGCGTAGGCGGCGAATTGGTCATCTTGCTCAGTGAAGTGATCCTGGCTGTTTTGCTCTATGTGCTTCTGAAACCGGTCAATAAAACCCTATCGCTTCTCGCCGCCGTCTCTCGCCTGGCAATGACAACCATTCACGGTTTCAACTTAATCAATTATTTCTTTGCCTTCTTGCTTCTCAGCGGTGCCGGATACTTATCTGTATTTGAAACCAGCCAGTTACACGCCCTGGTCATGGTCTTCCTTGAAGCACACAGCTATGGATTTACCATCGGGATCGCATTCTTGACCCTGCATGTCTTGATCCTCGGTTATCTGATATTCAAATCTGGCTATTTCCCCAAGGTGCTCGGTATCCTCTTTATCGCTGCCGGTATCGGCTACGTGATCGACAGCTTTGCCCTCCTGCTCTCCAGCAGCTACACAACCACCCCCGGCATCATCGCCGCCACAATCTCAATCGCAGAAATCGCCTTCCCACTTTGGCTGCTGATTAAAGGTGTCAACACCAAAAAATTAGATCAAAGTGCGCTAGAAGCCTAAAGAAATCCACTACCTGTACCCAACTCTCTGAGGCTCAAAACCACACCGAAACGGTAAGAGCCCAGAGAGTTCCTCAAAAAATATTATCGATATAAATTCAAGGATCATAAAATGAAAGCAATCCAATACACACGATTTGGCCCACCCGAAGTGCTCCAGCTGCAAGAAGTAGAAAAACCTGCCCCAAAAAAGAATGAAGTGCTGATAAAGATCCATGCGGCCACAGTTGCGTCAGAAGACCCCGGCATGCGAAAATCTCCCGGCCTCAACGGCTTTGTAAAACCACGCAAACCAATTCTAGGGTTTTATCTGGCAGGAGAAATTGAAGCCGTTGGAAACGAGGTAAAACAATTCAAAGTAGGTGACCAGGTTTATGGAAATACCGGGTTAGGTCTCCTCAGTGCTTACGCCGAATATATCTGCATGCCCGAAGATAGCGCACTGGTGATAAAACCGGAACCCCTTACATTTGAAGAAGCCGTCGCCATTCCCAACGGCATGTTGACCGCCATTCCATTTCTAAAAGACGAGGGGAAAATCCAGGCCGGGCACAAAGTGCTGATCAACGGTGCCTCGGGAACCGTTGGTACTGCGGCCGTTCAGCTTGCCAAACACTATGGCGCAGAAGTCACCGGCGTATGCAGCACTACCAATGTCGATTTTGTCACATCCCTTGGGGCGGATACAATCATTGACTATACGAAAGATGATTTCACCCAAATTGCTCAATCCTACGACATCATATTCGATGCCGTTGGCAAAAGTTCGTATGCTCGCTGCAAAGGCATACTGGCAGAAAATGGTGTCTACCTGACCACGGTGCCTTACCCCGCCCTCTTCCTGCAAATCATCTGGGGCGCAGTAACCGGCAAAAAGAAAGCCAAATTTTCCGCAACCGGGATGAGATCAGCGGACGAGAAAAAGAAAGACCTGCTTTTCGCCAATCAACTCATTGAGGCCGGAGAAATTAAACCTATTGTCGATAAAGTCTATCCTTTAGAACAGGCAGCCGAAGCCCACCAGTATGTCGAAATGGGCCATAAAAGAGGGGATGTAGTCCTCACCATGGGCCAGCGTGCCTTACAAGGAGAAAACTGATGAAATCACCCCAAAAAACTGCAAGAATTGCTGGCGCGTTATATCTGGCAGTGTTAATATTTGCCATACTTGGTGGCCTTCGCTTCAGCCTTGTCAAACCCGCAGATGTCACCAGCACCATCGCCAATATCCAGGCCAACCAATTGCTTTTCCGGCTTGGCGCGGTTAGCGACCTGATCCACGTCACATGTTTTCTATTGTTAGCTTGGTCTTTATACGTCGTATTCAAACCGGTCAATAAAGAAATCTCATTGTTATTTGTATTCATTGTGTTAGCCAGTGTCGCCGTTCAGTCTGTCAATCTACTCATCAATTTTTCTGCCATGCAAACACTGATTCAACCTACCACCACAACCACTTTCGAGCTGCCTCAACTCCAAGCTCAGGCAGACTTTTTCCAAGTTCTGTTTGACAATGGCACCCTGATTGCCCAGGTATTTTTTGGCCTCTGGTTATTCCCCCTCGGATACGTGGTATCCAAATCGGGCTACATTCCCAAAATCTTGGGTACACTTTTGATGATCGGTTCGGTGGGCTATCTGCTGGATGTGCTCGTATTCTTCATCTTCCCCCAATACCGCATCATCAGCACCCCCGGCTTGATCATTGCCACAATTTCAGAATTATCGTTGACCTTTTGGCTCTTATTCAAAGGCATCGATACAAATTCAAAAGCGCTCGAAGCCGCATAATCTCAATCAAACTTGCACACAGGCCTGCAAATCAAACTCCCTCACCTTATCGGAGTGAAATCATGAAAAAACATCTTCGCACTTTTTACATCCTCACCATCACCCAGGTCTTTTCCATCATCGGCAGTGCCATGACCACCGTCGCCATCGGCATTCGGGTTTTCAACGACACAGGCAACAGTACCCCGCTGTTGCTGGCCTCCTTCTTTTCTGCGCTTCCTTTAATGATTGCCAGCAGTTTTGCCGGGGTGCTTGTCGATCGCTGGAATCGCCGCTTTATCCTCATCGCTACCGATTTAGGACAAGCTATCAGTACCGCCTTGCTCTTGCTTAGTTTCTCATCCGGGAATTTCCAGCTGTGGCATCTATACGCCCTCTCTATGCTCTCCGGCGCATTTGGCATGCTCCAAAAACCGGCCATGGACGCTTCCGTCACCATGTTAGTGCCCGACAATCATCGTGACCGTGCCAACACCATCCGTCTGATTACCGGCCCTGCTGCCGGCGTTCTCGCCCCCGTCATTACCGGGTTGGTCTATTCCTTTATTGGTGTAACCGGTGTCATGGTGGTAGACCTGGCTACTTTCGTGGTCGCCATCCTCGTCGTCATCTCCCTGGAGATTCCCCAACCAGAAACTTTTAATGCAACAGATCAAAAAGTGACTGTTTTAGAAGATTTCAAAGCCGGGTTCAAATTTATCCTCGAACGCCGCATCCTGCTCTACCTGATGATCTATGCAGCCGTTATCAATTTCTTGCTCTCCGGCCCCATTAACCTCTCCACCCCCTATCTCATCACCCTCACCGGAAGTGAAAAGTTGCTGGGTATCCTCTTAGGTGCGATGAACATGGGGATTGTTGTCGGCGGCATCATCATGATGGTCTGGGGTGGCACCCGCCCCCGCATCCACGGCATCATGATCGGGTTGCTCATCCGTTCTGTCTGGCTCGGCATTTACGGTATCGTGCGCACCCCATTGATGCTCGGCATTGCCTTATTCTTCATCTTCTTCACCTCGCCGCTGGTAGATGCCTCTTTTATGTCTATCCTCCAGGCCAAAGTCCCCCCCGGCATGCAGGGACGCGTTTTCGCCATCCTTTTCCAAATGATGTATATCGCCAATCCTCTATCCCTCTTGATTACCGGCCCGTTGGCAGATGACGTCCTTGAACCCGCCGTGGGTCAACCAGGGTGGCAAATTTTCCAGCCACTGGTTGGCAGTCAAGATGGAAGCGGCATGGGGCTGCTCATGTTCATCGCTGCGATCTTTATGTTCCTCTCCACGGCTCTGATCTATGCCTGGCCTAAAACCCGCAGCCTGGAAGCTGATCTACCTAATTATTAAATATTTGAATTCCATAATTTTAAAAGATAAACCCCATATTTCAGAATTATTATTACCTAAATAGTTATTAATCCCACATATGTTTTAGCTGAATTCCCCTAAACAAATAATATGACACATGAATAAACAAAATTCCAAAAAACATTCCAAATAATATTGAAATGAAACCTCCCTCAAAAGAAAGATCATTTAACATAATTGTTACAGCAAAACTTCCTAATACACTATTAATTACAATCATTTTAGTTTTTACACCTGCCGCAGTTACTGCCCTATATATTACGCCTTTTAAACTGAAACGATCAAATGATTGATATGTATATTCTGGTGTTTTACCAAAGATTCTAATATACTCCTTATCATAATCTGTTAAATTAGTATGCTTATAAATCTCCGACATGAGTAATTGAATACGTCTAGTGGTTATACTATGAAACATATCATTATTTACTAATTGAACAAATATCGACAAACCTAAAAAAAACACTAATCCAGAAGCAGATGCCAGTGCTTTCATTAAAGTATCATTATCTACATCGAATGAAATCAATGCTATCGCAACACTTCCAACACCTGTAAGTAATGTGATATAAAATTTGAATATTTCCCAACTATTTTCAAGCCTTTCTTGATTCATTGAAATTGACTTTTCATATACAAATAATAAATAATTAAATGAATTCTCTTCCTTTTTAGATCTCATAATATCCCTCCTCTATAATTATACGTTTTAAATTTTTAATTAGTATATACTATTTTCTATACTATTCCTTGATATATATTTATAATTTTTTTCTTCATCTTGTAGAAAACAGAACATTATTGATAATTTATCCTTATCCCCATTCCCCCACAATCTCCCCACATAGCGTACAATAGCTTTCATGGAACACTACCACCTGATCGTCATTGGCGGCGGCCCCGCGGGCTTCTTCGCTGCCCTCTCTGCTGCCGAGGCAAATCCCCACCTTCGCATCCTCATCCTCGAAAAAAGTAACAAGCTGCTCTCCAAAGTCGGTATCTCTGGCGGCGGTCGCTGCAACGTCACCCATGCCTGTTTCAATCCCACCGACCTGGTTGAATACTACCCCCGCGGCAAAAAAGAGCTGCTCGGCCCGTTTACCCGCTTCCAGCCGCAAGACACAATTGCCTGGTTTAAAAAGCGCGGCGTAAAGCTCAAAACCGAAGCCGATGGCCGCATGTTTCCCACCACCGATTCATCCGAAACCATCATCGAGTGTCTGATGCAGGAAACCAGAAAACGAAAAGTAGTCATCTACACCAAAGAAAAAGTCACTGACATCTCCCCCGGAGAAGAAACCTTCACCCTCACCTTAGCCAGCACTTCAAAACTCACCGCCGATAAAATCCTCATTGCGGCCGGTGGCGGCTCAAAAAGCGCATACACCATCGCCCAAAACCTCGGCCACACCATCATTTCCCCTGTACCTTCTTTATTTACATTCAATATCCGCGACCCCCGCATTCAAGGCTTATCCGGCATCTCGCTCCCCAATGTGGAATTAGAAATACCCTCTCCCCACAAAAAGAAAAGAACCCCCAAACTAAAGACCACCGGCCCGCTGCTCATCACCCATTGGGGAATCAGCGGCCCGGCTGCCCTCAAACTCTCCGCCTGGGGTGCTCGCTTTTTCGCCGAAAATCATTATCAAAGCCCCCTGAAAATCAATTGGCTCTATCCCCATACCCAGGAAGGCATTTTTACCCTGCTAAAAGAGACCAAAGCTAACACCCCTCGCCAGCATGCCGCCAAACATGCGCCCCAAGACCTGATCCCTTCCCGCCTGTGGGAACGTCTCGTCCATGCTGCGGGCATTTCATCCGAACAAACTTGGGCAGAAATCTCCAACCAGGCCTTACAAAAACTCGCCCAGGAATGTACCCAGGGCGAGTATCAAATACAAGGGAAAGGCGTCTTTAAATCCGAATTTGTTACCTGCGGCGGTATCTCCCTCAAAGAGATCAATTTCCAAACCATGGAAAGCCGCATCTGCCCCAACCTTTATTTTGCCGGCGAAGTCTTAGACATCGACGGCCTGACGGGTGGTTTCAACTTCCAGGCTGCCTGGACAACCGGGTGGTTAGCCGGGCAGGCCATTGCTGCCGATTTTTAGCAACCTTCCATACTAATGCCTGAAATGCCGTACCCCGGTAAATACCATCGCAATCCCGTGTTTATTGGCCGCATCAATTGATTCCTGGTCCCGCACCGAACCGCCCGGCTGAACGATTGCCGTAATCCCATATTTGGCGGCAGCCTCTAAAGAATCCGGGTAGGGGAAAAACGCGTCTGATGCCATCACCGCACCGGGCACATTCGCTTCCCCTGCTCGCTGTGCGGCAATATGCACACAATCCACCCGGTTGGGCTGCCCACCGCCAACACCAATCGTGGCTTCTCCCTTCACAAACACGATCGCATTCGACTTTACATGCTGGCAGGCTTGCCAGGCAAACTTCAAAGAAGCCTGTTCTGCTGCGCTTGGCGCTCGTTCGGTCACTACTTCCCAGGTCGCTTCGCCCGGGTCGCCTGTATCTACCGTTTGGCTCAAGACCCCATTCACCACACTGCGCAGTTCACCATAAGGATGCTGTATCTCCGCGGGTAGTTCCAACAACCGCAAATTCTTCTTCTTCGTCAATATCGCCAACGCCTCCTCACTGAACGCCGGCGCTGCAATGCACTCCACAAATAGGTTGCCCAACTGGCTCGCGATCTCAGCGTCAAACGGCCGGTTAGTTGCAATTACACTCCCAAACGCCGATACCGGGTCCGAAGCCAAAGCTGCCGGGTAAGCTTCTCCCAAACTATCCGCCGAAGCCAGACCGCACGGTGAAAGATGCTTCACAATGCACACGGTCGGCTTGTCAAAGGAATTCGCCGCCCGCCATGCTGCATCAATATCCAAAATATTGTTATAGGAAAGCGGCTTTCCAGGCAGCAGCGAGCCGCCCAATGGCCCAATCTCAGGTGAATACCCATAAAGCACCGCTGCCTGATGAGGATTTTCACCGTATCGCAGAGTCTGCACTTTATGCAGTTGCATGTGTGCGCTTTCTCCCCCGGTCAAATAATCCGTGATCGCGCCATCATATTCAGCAGTATGTGCGAAGGCTTTCGCTGCCAACTTTTTGCGGCTCGCCAGGGAGATTTCTCCGGTCGCAGTCAATTCTTCGGCAGCTTGCTTGTAATCTTCCACCGCACACAACACCGTCACCCGCTGGTAGTTTTTCGCCGCCGCTCGCAGCAGAGCTACCCCGCCAATATCAATTTGCTCGATTGCTTCCTCTATCGATACATTTTCGTTGGCAATCGTCTCCTGGAAAGGGTACAGGTTGACTGCCACCAGATCAATCGCTTCTGCCCCAATCTTGGCTAAATCTAGCGCATCTTCATCGGTTGCACGTGCCAGTAATCCCCCATGAATGGCAGGGTGCAGCGTCTTTACCCGCCCCCCTAAAATTTCTGGCGAACCTGTATAGTCTGCCACTTCCACCACCGGGATCCCCGCATCTCGTAAAGTTTTTGCCGTGCCTCCGCTGGCTAAAAACGTCCATCCCAAGTCAAGCAAAGGTCTGGCCAAATCCTCAACCAACCCCGTCTTATCAGAAACAGAAAATAATGCTGTTGGCATGCTTCATACTCCTACTTAGTAATTTCTTTTTTGTCCGCAAATCATTTTTAAGCTATCGATTAACAAGGCATGTTCGGTTTCATGCATCCGTTCGGCTAAATCATCCAAACGATCCTCTGCATAAATCGGCACCCGCTGTTGTGCAATCAAAGGCCCTTGGTCTACCCCTTCATCCGGCACATAATGTACCATCACGCCCGTTTCGGTAATCTCGCCCTCTCCAAAAGCCCGGTATGCCCGCTCAATCGCATCCACACCCGGAAAGGTTCCTGGTAAAGCCGGGTGCAAGTTCACCACCCGCATGGGAAATTTATCCAGGAAAGCCATGCTCAACAGCCGCATCCAACCGGCCAAAACCACAAAATCCGGTTCATACCTGGCGACCAGCTCTGCCAATGCAGCATCATACGCTGCCCTGGATGCCCCCTTTTCTTTATATGGCTTCCATAAAAAAACATGCCCCGGCACACCTGCCTGTGCTGCCCGCTGTAGTCCATACGCATCAGCCTTATTGCTTACCACTGCCACAACTTCCGCCTCCAATTCCCCGCTCGCACAGGCATCCAGAATCGCTTGTAAATTCGTGCCAGACCCAGAGACCAACACCACCAGCCTCGTTTTTTCAGACAAGCTGCACCTCATCGCCCGCAATCACTTGCCCAATGACGACGCCTTCGCCAAGAGCGTTTATTAATCTATGCGCAGATTCTTTTCCAACAACTGCAACTATGCCCATCCCCATATTAAAGACATGGTACATTTCTTCGCTGGGGATATTGCCCATCCGCTGGATGCGCTGGAATAACGCCGGAACCTCCCAACTAGATCGCGAAATGCTTGCGCTCAACCCTTCCGGCAGCACTCTGGGAAGATTATCAATAAACCCACCGCCGGTAATATGCGCCAATGCCTTGATCCAATCAGGATGGGCTTGCAGCACCGGCCATAAGAGCGAATAATAACTCCGGTGTGGGGCCAGCAGCGCTTCTCCCAAGGGAATCCCCAAATCATCATACACATGAGTCAAATCTGCCCCCTCAAACACCTTGCGGATCAGGCTGTACCCATTCGTATGTGGCCCCGAGGAGGGCAGCCCCACCAACAAATCCCCTACCTCAATTTCCACTTTGGGTAAGATCGCTTCGCGTTCCACTACGCCCACAATCGTCCCACACACATCAAAATGTCCTTCGTGATACACGCCCGGCATTTCAGCGGTTTCGCCACCTAGCAGCGCACAGCCAGCTTGCTTACAAGCTGCGGACATTCCCCCCACAATTTCCGCTACCTGCTCAGGTATCAGTCTGCTTGAAGCATAATAATCCAGAAAATATAACGGCCGCGCCCCCTGCACCAAAATATCATTAATGCAGTGGTTGACAATATCCTCCCCCACACTTGCCACCGTCCCATATTCTGCCGCAATCATCACCTTGGTGCCCACCCCATCGGTGGAGGATACCAATACCGGATGTACCATCTCTTTCAATAAGCCCGCATCATACAGCCCGCCGAACGCCCCCACTCCCGAAAGCACTTCGGGCGTCTTTGCATCGATCACCGTTTTCAACAAAGTTGTTGTTCGGTTACCCGCCTCAATGTCCACTCCCGCGCTGGCATATGCCGAAGCGGAAGCCCCTATATCTGTCCGGTAGTGCATATTTTCGAAGGTAATTTTGCCCACCTCTTGATAGGCCATTTGGATCGCTTCTTTCAACCCAGTTGCAACCGCCGTTACCCCCAGCACCCGCCCCCCCCCGGTCACAATCTGCCCGGCTTTATCCTGGGTGCCGGCATGGAACACAATCCCATCTTCGACCTGCGAAATCCCTTCGATCAGCAGTCCTTTCTCATATGCACCGGGATACCCGCCGGAAGCCAACACCACACACGCCGCGCCCCCCACTGTCCAAGCAGTTTCCGGCAGTTGCCCAGCAGCCGTACCGGCGAATATTTCCAACAAATCCGAATCCATCAAGGGCAAGATCACTTGTGTTTCCGGGTCCCCAAAACGGCAGTTATATTCCAACACCTTGGGGCCATCCGGGGTTAGCATCAGCCCGGCGTACAATACCCCTCGATAGTCAATTCCTCGCATTCGCAGCCCCTCCAATGTGGGCTGCAAAATCGTCTCCATCACCTCTTGCATCAACCCTGCAGAAGCATACGGGCTGGGCGCAAACACTCCCATCCCACCTGTGTTCGGCCCTTTATCATCGTTCAGCAAACGTTTATGGTCTTGCGCCGGGGGCATCACCGCGATCCGTTCCCCATCGGTAAACGCCAATACAGACACCTCCGGCCCGGTCAACCGTTCCTCAATCACTACTTGCCGTCCAGAAGCCCCAAACTGTTCTTCTACAATGATCTCAAATAAAATCTTTTCTGCGCTTTCCAGGTCATCAGGCAGAAACACGCCCTTCCCGGCAGCCAGTCCAGACACTTTGATCACAAACGGATAATCGAGTTCTCGCAAAGCTTTTTGTGCAGTTTCAAAATCGTCAAACACCTCATATCGCCCGGTGGGGATGTGGAAATCTCGCATAAAGTCCTTCGCAAATGCTTTCGAGGCTTCCAACTGCGCCCCGCCTTGCGAAGGGCCAAAGACCAAAAAGCCTTCTTCTCGCAACACATCCGCCACACCAGCCGCCAACGGTGCTTCCGGTCCGATCACCACCAAATCAACAGCATGCGCTTTAGCATGCTGCAGCACCACCGCCGCATCGCTCTCATCCCCAACCAGATTGACGCCATGCTGTGCGGTACCGGGGTTACCCGGCAGCGTATATAACTGAGATAATTTCGGGGACTGTGCCAATTTCCAGGCAATCGCGTGTTCCCGCCCACCAGAACCAAGTAAAAGTACATTCATCGAATTTAGACCATTCCTAGCTCAAAGCTGAATTTATTCATCCCCGCTGGTAATTTAAACGGATACTTGCCTGTAAAACAGGCATTGCAGTACCCTTCCTGTGCCCCGATTGCCGTCATCATCCCTTCCAACGAAATGAAATGCAGCGAATCCGCCCCTAGATATTCCCGCATCTCCTCCACCGTCATCTGATGAGCCAGCAATTCCTCATACGTAGACATATCCACGCCCATGAAACACGGGTGTGAAATCGGCGGCGAGGTGATCCGCAAATGCACTTCTGCCGCCCCGGCCTCCCGGATCATTTTCACCAACCGCTGCATGGTCGTACCGCGCACAATTGAATCATCGATCAACACCACCCGTTTTTCCCACAATACCGCCGGGATCGGGTTATATTTCAATTTCACATCCTGCACCCGCATCTCTTGGGTCGGTTTAATAAAAGTGCGCCCGATATAACGATTTTTGATCAACCCAATGTCATAAGGGATACCGCTCTCTTTGGCATAACCTAACCCGGCAGGCATCGAAGAATCCGGCACCGGCACAACCACATCTGCCTCTACCGGCATCTCGCGTGCCAACTGCTCGCCAAGCCGCATCCGCACCTCATGCACCACACGCCCATCCCATTCGCTGTCGGGTCGAGAGAAATAAATATGCTCAAAGGTACACTTTGCCAGTTTTGCTTTTGGCTCTAGGGCTTGCCGCACGATCAAGGCTTCCTTTTGCAAAGCAATCAACTCGCCCGGTTTCACTTCCCGAATTCCCGCACAGTCAATTGTCTCTAAGGCCCCGGTCTCCGAAGCGGCTGCATGTCCCCCGCCCGGAAGCTGCCCCAAAGTCAATGGGCGTAATCCCCACGGGTCCCTGGCCGCATACACGCCTTCGTTGGTCAAGATCACCACCGAATAAGCCCCTTCCCATTTACCCATGCAGTGCGTGATGCGATCCATCCAGGTATTCCCCGGCGCAGAAGCCAGCATCATAATCATCACCTGCGTATCGGAGGTAGAAGTAAACCCCATCCCTTGTGCCATTAATTGATGCCGCAGCGCTCCAGCATTGATCAGATTCCCGTTATGCGCCAAAGCTACCGGCCCATAAAGGGTATCCAGGAACATCGGTTGGGCGTTATTCACATTGTCAGACCCGGTTGTGCTGTAACGTGTATGTCCAATCGCCATGTGTCCCTTGAGACTCGCAATGATACCCTCGTCAAAGACTTGTGAAACCAACCCAACATCCTTATGCATATTCATTTTCTTGCCGTCGCTCACCGCAATCCCTGCTGATTCCTGTCCGCGGTGCTGCAAAGAAAATATGCCAAAATAAGTTTGCCTGGCTGTTTCCTGGTGGTTGGCTGAAATCCCAAACACCCCACACTCATCATGAGGTTTATCAAATTCAGGGTACATCAGACATTCATCTCGCGGTCGGCCGCATTCACTTTCTCGGCATTTTCAGCCTGGAAGGCAGCGATTTTCTCTTTGAGACCGGGTGCCGCCAACGCCAATATCTTGGCTGCTGCCAAAGCCGCATTCTTTGGTTCCAGCACCACCATCGGGCACACACCAGAAGGCATCCGCAGCGAGGAATAAATATCCGCTCCTCCAAAACTACTGCTTGGCGGTGGGCAGGCGATCACCGGAGCTTGCACCTGCGCATCCAGCATCCCGCTGAGCGCATTGCTCCGTCCTGCTACACTGATATACACTTTCTCCCTGGGGTCTTCTTCATAAGCAGCAATCACTTCCAGCAGCCGCTGTGGAGTTTTATGGGCAGAGGATACTCGAGTTTCGTACGCAATCCCCAAAGCATCCAACCCTTCTAAAATTTTCTCCACATGCGGCATATCCGAGACCGAGCCCATCAAAATGACGGCTAACACCTCACTCATTGCAACCATCCTTCCTTTTTAAGGTTTGCGACCAAACGCGGTTCCACCGGATAAGTACCGGGGACAAATCCTTCCCCGGTCAAACGCTCATATAACTCAATATAACGCTCACTCACCTGCACCCACAATTCATCTGGCATCACAGGTGGTTCTCCTTCCCCCCGGTAACCCTTTTCCGCATAGGCCATCCGCAAAAATTCCTTGTCGTAATTCACCGGCTCTTCCCCGGCTTCAAACCGCGCTTTGTAGCTGTCTAATGCCCAAAATCGAGAAGAATCGGGGGTGTGTACCTCATCAATCACTGCCACCCGTCCGTCTGGCAGCCGCCCAAATTCATACTTTGTATCCACCAGGATCAGACTGGCGTTGTTTGCAATCTCTTGCCCGCGTTTAAAGATTGTCAAGGCTGCTTGCTGCACTTCCTCCCAGGTTTCCGCATCCAGGTATCCTTCGCTTACAACCTGTGCAACCGTCAGGCGTTCGTCATGTCCGGTTGGCCCGCCTTTCGTCGTCGGGGTAATGATCGGTTCTGGCAGTTGTTGGTTTTTCTGCAAGCCTTCCTCAAACGTATGCCCATAAATTTCCCGCTCACCGAGGTCATAGCGGTACCATAAAGCTGTTTTCGTCACCCCGGTGATGTATCCACGCACAATCACTTCCACGGAAAAAGGCTCTGCTTTTGCCACCACCATCGCATTCGGGTCCGGGATAGCAAGCATATGGTTCGCCACAACATCCTCATTTTGCCGCAGCCACCAGGCTGTAAGCTGATTCAGCACCTGCCCTTTATATGCCACCCCACCCAATATGCGGTCAAACGCCGAAAGGCGATCTGTGGTCACTAACAATAATCGATCCTGACCAAGAGAATAAATATCCCGCACCTTTCCCTTTTGCTTCTCGCTCAGCGGGAGGTCTGTTTGTGTAAAAGGCTGTTCCAAATTGTCCACCGGTACCATCGTTACTTTTTTCCTTTCTCAGAAAATCCTTAATGACTATACGAAGTTTTCTATACCAATTCTTTCATCATCGCTAAACCATTCTTAAAGAGCTGCACGCCTAAACCATTGCCCAAACCTTGCGTCCAGGCCGGGTGCTGGTACGCAGACACATGATTCTCAGGGTGCGGCATTAGCCCCAACACATTTCCTGCCGGATTGGTGATTCCGGCTATATCATTGAGCGAACCATTCGGATTCAGCGGATATTGTCCCAAAGCAGCAGTGCCATCAGGTTGAGCATACCGCAATGCCACCAACGCTTCTGGAAAATCTGAGCCATCTTCAACAATAAACCGCCCTTCGCCATGTGCCACCGGGCAGTAGATCGGCTCCAAGTCCTTTACCCAGGGAGATATATTCTCCTCGTTTGGCGACAAGTGCACCCAGCGGCACTCAAACTTACCTGCCGCGTTATAGGTCAGGGTAGCCTTCTGTGCATTCCCCGGCAAAATCCCTGCCTTAACCAACACCTGGAATCCATTACAAATCCCGATCACCGGGCGGCCACTTTCCACAAACGCGGCTATTTGGTCTTTGAACCAGGTGCGTAAATTCAATGCCCACAGCTTACCCGCCCCCAATGCATCACCGTATGAAAACCCGCCGGGCAGCGCTACCATCCCGTAGCCCAGCCAATCAATCCGGTCCCGTTGCAGATCGCTAAGCGGCTGGATTTCCGCTTCCCCACCTGCCAATTGGATCGCATGCGCCAAATCCGTATCCCGGTTGGTGCCAGGAGCATGTAAGATCAATACTTTGCTCATCGTTGTCCTTCCTGCTGCGTAAATGCCTGCACCAAATCCGATATTTCTAGTTCAAGCAGTTGGTGCCCATCATGGGCAACCACAAATTGGGTTTCTCCTGTCACCTTGCCTATGAGCAAATAGGGTTGAGCCTGCATTGCCGCTTCAAAAGCCTCTTGATTTTCTGGGGACACTTCAACTACCAGGCAGCCGTTTGTTTCACCAAACAACCCCAACCGAGGGTCAGCGTCAATCCCATCAATCTCCGCAGTCAATCCTTTCCGACCCGCCAAAGCCATTTCCGCAAGTGTAACAGCCAAGCCCCCATCACTCAAATCGTGCGCACTGCACACCAATCCCTGCAAAATTGCCTGGTGCAGCGCTTTGTACACCTGCGGCGCACCTTCAGGGAACCGCAGCGAATTTTCCCCACCATCGAAAAATGTTGGATCAATCATGCTTGCATGGCTTCCCGCCGTGCTGCCTTGCCACTCCCCAACCAGATACAATGGATTTCCTGCTTTTTTCAAATCCGATGTAATTGCCTTGCGCACATCAGGCACAATCCCGATACTGGAGATCAACAACGTGCCGGGGATCGCCCGCCGTACGCCAGACTCATCCACATACTCGTTATATAAAGAATCTTTTCCCGAAATGAATGGCGTACCAAAATGCACCGCGGCGTCATAGCAGCCGCGTGATGCCTGGATCAAGCTGCCCATCACTTCCGGGTAATTAGGGTTCCCCCAGCAAAAATTATCCAAAATGGCTATTTTTTCCGGGTCTGTCCCCACAGCCACCGCATTGCGGATCGCTTCATCAATCACACTCACCGCCATACCATAGGCATCCACTTCCCCCAAGTGAGGGTTGATTCCGTTCGCCAGGCTGAACCCTTTCCAGCCTTTAGTTTGCTGTGGTTTCAACACTGCTGCATCGCTCGGCCCATCTTGGTGTTCTCCGGCAAATGGCTTCACGATCGTGCTGCCCCGCACTTCATGGTCATACCGCCGGATAACCTCTTCTTTGCTGGTAATATCTGGATGACGCAGCAGTGCCAGCAGCATTTCATTTTCTGAAAGCATTTGCTCCAACTTAAATCCATTCCCCGACCGATTAGAAGGCTGTACAGGTTTCTGCAAGCTTGCTTCCAGGGTATGGCGCGGCAGGCCGTGGTGAAGAAATTCATTCTCCAAATCCACCACGCAGGTCTCACCGTAATACACGCGTAAGTGTCCGCTGTTTTCAAAGAAACCGATATTGCTCAACTCCACCCAATAGCTGTCACACAACTTTTGCAGCGCAGGCAGATGCGCCTCTGGCACTGCCAGCACCACACGCTCTTGGGCTTCACTCAACCATATCTCCCAGGGAGCAAGCCCATCATATTTGAGTGGCACATGCTGTAAATCCACCTGCACGCCGCAGTCCGCACTCATCTCACCCACCGCGCTGGACAAGCCGCCTGCCCCACAGTCGGTAATCGCCGTATACAATCCGGCATCCCTGGCGCGTTCCACGACCTCCAATAAACCTTTTTCCGTGATCGGGTCGCCAATTTGCACCGAAGAACCTGCAATCTCGCCCGTATCCACATCCATTTCCTGGCTGCTAAAGGTTGCCCCTCGAATGCCATCTCGTCCCGTTCGCCCACCTAAAACGATCACCCGGTCACCTTGTTGAATATCGTTTGGATGGCTTCCAATCGGGCCAATTCCCACACACCCACAGTACACCAACGGGTTAGAGACATATCCTAAGTGATAATGCACCGACCCGTTCACCGTAGGCAAGCCAAGTTTATTGCCGTAATCCTCAATGCCATGCAACACCCCGGCTTTAATTCTTCGTGGATGCAGCACACCCTCCGGCAAATGCTCTGTATCCAAATCCTGCGGCCCAAAACAAAGCACATCCGTATTCGCAATCGGCCGGTGCGAGACCCCTAAAATATCCCGCACAACCCCGCCAATCCCGGTATTCGCTCCGCCAAAAGGCTCAATCGCCGAAGGATGGTTATGGGTTTCTACTTTAAAAGAAAGGTCTACCTCATCATCAAAAGCAATTACGCCCGCATTATCCACAAAGGCAGAACGCACCCAAGGTGCATTGATCTTTTTAGTAGCTGCCTGTAAATAAGTCTTGATGATACTGTCAATCTTTTCCCCCGTTTCCTGGATCGTCACCTTCGCTTTGAAGGTTTTATGCACGCAGTGTTCGGACCAGGTTTGTGCTATCGTCTCCAATTCAGCATCGGTGGGCACAACACCGGCGGTTTGAAAATATGCTTGTACCGCCTGCATTTCCTCCAGATTCAGTGCCAATCTCCGCGACGCACTGATCGCCATCAGCGCGTCATCATCACAATCGGCGATTGGAATGCGTTCAGGCTCTTTCGTTACCGGCACCGGATGATTGAATTCTGGCGAAATTTCCCCAATTGTATACGTCTGGATCGTTTCGTTAATCAGAAAATTCTGGGCGAGAAACTTGGCTGTCTCTGGGAATATTTCGGGAGTGAACTGGTAACGTTGACCTGTTTTCACGGCCACAAGGTTTTCTACCCCTAACTGGTATGCGGCTTGCAGCAGTTGATTGGCAACATTATCATTTACGCCAGCCTTGAACGTAGTCTCAACCCCCTTAAACAATTCGACTCTGTCTTGAGCCCGAATTTCTTGGTGCGTGTAGCTCTCGGTGACAGAGTCGAGAATGAGATTCTCTGCGATTTGCTGGAGGTCCGTCTCCGTCAGATTTCCCTCCAGGAAGTACAAATCGCAGAGCGTGATTTCTGCAGGCAGCGGTATCCCCGCGGAGAGTATTTGTTCTTTAATCGCCTCCTCGCGGTGATGAAGTTTGCTGTATACCTGAATTCGATAAATGGGCAAGAGGGATGCTTGTCTAGACAACATGGGCGTGATTATACTGGAACACTTAAATTAACGCCATACTTTTCATAAAATTGGCGCCTTAAAATATTAACTCACAATATTATAAATGGTCATTACTTATAAATACCACTTTTCACAATTTCAATCGAATTCCATCCAGTTATTTATCCCGATAAATGATAAAATAACTCTCAGATTTAGCTACAATTTAATCTCACTCACACAATCACTACCCTCACATAATCTACAACATCAAACATATTGAATTAAACGTAGTTTAATCAATATAGTAACAATACAGCTTCATCAACGTACTATAAATGGAAGGGAAGAATTTTAGTAAACGAGGATGAAGGTTTGAAGAGATCCCCTAAATATACTGGATATTTACTATTCAGTATCGTGTTCTTAGGTATCATGGCTGCGTATGGCCTGGATAATACGCTATCCAGCCGTCCTTCGCTCCCTCAAAATTCTGCCCTGCCGGTCACCATCACCCCCACCTGTTTAGACCGAAGCGAAATCCCCTTTAGCGAATATCATTGGCTTTATATGCCCTCCTCCCCCAGCGAATTAAACACGCGCGAGTATTATGGTTTTCTCGGAGGCCAATTAATTATCAATGGCGTGGTTGACGCCTCAGATTGTCCGCTTAATGGCCTCTGGCCGACCGGCTATGCCAATGCCTGCGGCCTGGAAAAAGGGCTCGATATCATTGTCGAACTGCAAAATATGTATGATGATGAAATCTTACAGGTTGGGATGCAGGTAGGCGTTCCCCCCGTGATGCTGAAACAGCTCATCCGCTATGAAAGCCAATTTTGGCCGGCCAGATACGGCATCTACCATTTTGGTCTCAGCCACCTCACTCTTATTGGCGCCAGCAATGCCATTCAATGGAGTCCCGAAATATACAATGATCTTTGCCAGGAAGTCTACAACGGCCCTTGCCCCGGATTTTATTACCAGTCGTTTCCCGGTTATGACAACATTCTTTCAGGTCAATTATTAAGTATGCTGGATGCCAATTGTCCTACTTGCGAATATAGCATTGACTTGGTCAAAGCGCAAAACAGCATCTATTACATTGGTCAATCGCTGATGAGTTACTGCCGCCAAACATCCCAGATCGTATACAATGTCACCAATCAGCACTCCAGTTTCAGTGTGGATTATGCCACCATCTGGAAATTAACCCTATTAAATTACAACGCCGGTCCCAAATGTGTCCACGAAGCCCTGAAAGCCACTTATGACGACACCAATACAAGTATGAGCTGGTCTCGAATAAGCGGCAATGTTCCCGAAGGTGCTTGCGAGGAAGGTGTCCGCTATGTCAACAACATCACCGCGCCTTACTATACCTTCACCCCCTGATAAATAATATAAATACCTCAAGTTCATACTACAATCGAAACTTTTGAAGAAAGTTTAGTTGGTTATAAATATCCTCACCTAGAAAACTTATAAACCAACAAATATTTAATCTCCTCTCCCTTTCAGGGAGAGGAAAAGTGAATCGCAGATTCGCAAGGTGAGGGTAAAAAAGAAAAAATTCACCTCTATGAGTATTTGTAACTCCTACTCAAATTGCATGAAAACAACTATGAGTGACACAAGCCGCTCATAGTTGTCAAATCGAACTCCATTCGATCAAAACAAAAAACTGTGTGATTGGTATAAGCCCACACAGTTTTATTTATACGCTTTGATCTTGTTATTTTTACGGGTTTGCCGCTTTTATTGCCACAAAATCGTCAAATTTCTTTACAAAAATATCCACCAAAGCCGGGTCAAACATCGTTCCGCTGGCCTCAACAATCAGGTTGAACGCTTCATTGGGAGAAATTTCTTTCTTATAGGGTCGAGGGGTTGTAAGCGCATCAAACACATCCGCCAATGCACAAATCCGGCCGCTCAGCGGAATTTCCTCCCCTGCAAGCCCGCGTGGATAGCCAGAGCCGTCCCACCGTTCATGATGGGTCAAAGCAATGATCTCGCCGGTTTTCAAAATTACAGAAGAAGCACTTCCCAACATACGCGCACCATCCAATGTATGCCGCTCAGTAATCTTCCACTCATGCCGTTCGAGGTTGCCGGTCTTTTTCATAATCTCATCAGGGATCTGGATTTTGCCAATATCATGCAGCTGCGAGGCAATAGAAAACAAACGCGCCTCATTTTGAGATAGCTGCATCTCACTAGCCAAAAGGTAAACGTATCTTCGTATTCGCTCCAGATGCGATCGGTTATCCCATTCCTTTAATTCTGCGATATACGCGGTAAGCGTAATATGATCTTGTAAATCTTGTTGGCTGAAATCAAAGAAATTTTTGAACATGGCCCTGTCTTTCGGTTAAGTTTCTTTTCAGGAGGTTTTGAAACCCACTATCACCTACCAATGTATACCTTGGGGGAATTCAATATTTTTTATCATAAAGCAGGGAATACACAAAGTCAAGCAAGAATCAATGCCTGCTATCAATTTAGATCTATCAGCAATCAATTCGTACTAATTTTGTAATAATATGTTACACAAATCGTATTAACGTTAAATAGGCAAGAAATAAGGTTTGAAAATGGTAAACAGTAAGGGATTTTCTAACAAACAAACCGGGCAAGCAATTATAGAGCTTGTATTAGCTTTGCCATTACTAATGCTCCTGGTAGTTGGTGCATTAGAGTTTGGCCGTGCCTTTCAAACCAAAATCGTTCTTACCAATGCTGCACGCGAAGGTACCCATTATTTCATCTATGACACCGACGACAGCAGTGTTAATTTTGCCAGCACCAAAACCGCAGTGATCACCGAAGCAAGCAACAACACAAATGTCACCATCGAAGAGGCGGACATCACCGTACTTTGTTTTGTGGATTCTAATGGAGACGGCATTGTAGATGCCACAGAAATAAACAACTCCTGCCCCAGCGGGTCCACAGTCGAAGTAACTGTACAAAACATGTTTGACATTGCCGTTATTGGCACTTTTACTAGTCCAGTTCAAATTACCAGTAATGCAAGGATGCTTGTACCATGAACACGAAAAAGCACATCAAAGGTCAATCCATCGTCGAATTCTCTTTGACGCTACCTATTCTTTTACTAATTTTCTTTACCTTTTTAGATCTTGGCAGGGCGGTATATTATTACTCAGCTTTGGGAAATGCTGTACGTGAAGGCGCTCGTTATGCAAGCGTCCATAAGTTAAACCTGCAATCCGACGCAGACGACCAGGCAGAAGTCGAAGCCATTATCCAGAATTATTCCGTTGCACTAACTATATCCGCAGATAAGATCACATTCCCAGTCCCCACCCAGGGCGACGATTATGTAACCGTACAAGTAGAATATGATTTTGACCCCATTGTTCCATTCTTAACGCAGCTTGCAGGTGGCGAAGATGGGGTACTCACTTTACAATCAGAATCAACTATGCTGCTCGCACCGATTGCCAGAAATTAATTTTCTTTTGTAGGATAGGAGTATTGAGGTGGTAAGTAAAAAAGAAAGAGGGCAAGTTATTATTTTAATCGCGGCTGGTATTGTTTTACTCGTCGCGATGGCTGGGTTAATCGTTGATGGTGGTAATGCTTATCTAAACCGGCGCAGCGCGCAAACCGCCGCTGATGCGGCCGCGCTTGCTGCAGCCTATGAATACTGTGTCAATGATGGTTCTATGAACAGTATTGAAGCCGTTGCAACAAAATATGCCACCGTTCTAAACGATGCCACTGCCGTCATTCAACCCGATGGTGGAAACGGTGTTGTGCTCACCAGTGATGAAGTGACCGTCTATACCCAAATCACCGCCGATACCTTTTTTGCCAAGATATTGGGAATCCCCCAGGAAACAGTCAGCGCAAAAGCTTCAGCCAGTTGTTTTAATCCAAAAGGAGTCGGTGCCGGAGACGATATCATGCCCATTGCATGGGCATGTCGCCCACCAGAAGGGGAAGAGCCGGAAGAAGATTGCGTCTTGCAAAAAATCCCATACGCTGTTTTTGAGCAAATCGAATCTTCAGGATTTAATTTTTCTCAATATTTATTAGATGTAGGAGATGGGTCCACAGCCAGCAGCTACCAAACTGACATTGGTGGTACAGATGAAGGCAAAATGATCTATGTCATTATGGACACAGATAAATTTGATCCTGAAGATGATTGTGCAGAAGCCGACAATGGAGGATCAATCATTTGTGACTTTAACGGCGATGACATCTATGATGTCGGTTCTGGAGCTGAGCGAGGTTGGCTCTGGCTAGAAGGAAAAACAGGGGCAGATGCACTTAGAGATGTCATGACAAGCGGAGTTACTTCCCCGGTAGAAATTAATTCCTGGTACCCAGGGGAAACAGGAGTCAAAAACACAGTTTTCGATGCCGCAAAAGACCATCGTTTAGGTCGCATTGCCTTAGTTCCTGTTTTTGATGTGATCTGTGCAGACATCCATGCAGATGATTTTGACACAGATTGTGCGCCATATGATCCGGGTGTCGATCAGATTTTTGGAAGAAATGGTAAAAAGACATATTATCATGTAATTGCTTTTGCCCCATTTTACGTGAGCTGTGTCGCAAAAAACAATGAGTCTTGCCCAGGAAAAGATTTTGCTGGAATAGACAAATCTACTATCGAAGGCTATTTTGTAGATGGCTATATTGTAGACAGTGAAATTGGTGGTAGTTTTGATCTGGGCGTATATATTCTTTCTCTTACCGAATAGGAAGCAATCCATATTCAATATCGTTTAATTTAGTTATCTGACACCTTACATCGTATAATAAAAGTTAGATGGGCAAAGAAAGGGCATCCCGCCAACACTACACAACCCTTATATTGTACCTGTGTTTAATCTTGTGTCTGGAGCACGGAGATGATGAAAAGCCAAAAAGAAATAGGGCAATCCATTGTATTGATTGTGATTGTTTTAGTTGGCCTCATTGCCATGGCTGGTTTGGTCGTGGATGGCGGTAATGCATACCTCAACCGCCGCAGTGCGCAAACCGCCGCCGATGCCGCCGCACTTGCAGGTGCCTATGAATATTGCGTCAATAAAAACGATCCTACAAATATCATCATCGAGTATGTCGAAACCCAAAACAACGCAACCTATGAAAATTGGTATTTAGATACAGATACAGGCAATATCGTTGTAGATGTTTCAATAGAACAGAATAATTTCTTTGCAAAAATTCTGGGACTAAAAACTACCACAGTGAATGCTGCTGCCTCTGCCAGTTGTTTCCCTCCCGGAGCTGCCGATTCTGTCATGCCTATCGCTTGGTCTTGCCGTGCTCCCCTGCCCGGCATGGACTCAGACAGCGAGGA
This sequence comes from Anaerolineales bacterium, assembly GCA_963675375.2. GTDB lineage: Bacteria > Chloroflexota > Anaerolineae > Anaerolineales > UBA11579 > UBA11579. The sequence continues at coordinate 3,279,210 of OY776212.2, forward strand.
CTGTGAATGGAAAGCAATCCCTTGGAAAGCCATGGAGCAAATCATTGGGCCAGGATCAAGCTATGATCCCTATAGTGATCTCTTAGACGATGGTGATGGCGTAACACCAGGCTCCTATCAAGACGGAAGCGGTTCATTAATGCTCTATCTCGTCATGGATACAATTAGCTCCTCTGCTGAAATCCCCTGCATCCAAACGGATCCCATTTATGGGGATGTAGACTGCGATTTAGATGGTGATGGCAAAATTGATATTTTGGGGAATGGAGACCGCAGTTGGTTAATCTTAGATGGCGATGCAAACAACGCTCAATTAGATAATATCATTCGTGGGGAACTGACATTTAGAGTATCCGCACCTACTTGGTATCCAGGTAGAGATGGAGCGATCACCGATGTTTATAAAGATGCCAAAGCCTTTGTTGAAGGCAAACCAGTTCTTATCCCAGTTTTCCAACAAATTTGTGCCCCCACCAGCAATCCTATCACTGATGATTTATGTGCTTCAGTCCGCCAACCGGGAGACGGTCTGGTACAGATTAGCACTGCTGCCAGCGGCACGTATTTCCGTGTAACCGGATTTGCAGAATTCTATGTTACCTGTGTCTCAGATAAATTAGCACATTCTTGCCCTGGGAAAGATTTAGCAATTTCTTACGGCATTGTCACAAAAAGCACCCCTTCTATTGAAGGCTATTTCATTAACGGCTGGGCATCGAACGATCAAACCATCGGAAGCGGAGGGGGTGTAGACCTTGGCATTTATGTCCTCTCACTTACCGAATAAATACATAGCATGATTGGAAAGCAAGAAAGGAGCCAACATTGAGCTCAAGATTACGAATCGGCATCATAGTAGCAGTAGTTGGGATCATTCTAATCACCCTCGGATCTATTGCAGTAATCCGCATGTACCGGCAAGCGATTAACCCTCCTGATGAACAAGTGGTAGAAGTAGAAACAGCAACCGGCAATGTGGTCGTTGCCAGCCACGATATCACCTTGGGGACATATCTCACCCAAGATGATCTGGCGTTAGTGCAAATGCCTGTGGAATTTACTACCAGGGACTCTATCAGCAATCTCGATGATGCCGTAGGAAAAATCATTAAAGTGGATGTCATTGATGGAGAAATGATCCTTGGTCATAATCTCGCTACCCCTACCGACGTCACCCACGATGTGGCATATGTCCTCAGTGAGACCCACGTGCTCATGGCCTTCCCCGCTACCGATCTGATTAGCCGGGAAAGTGTTATTCAGAGAGGGGATATTGTCGATATTTATGCCACCATCACAACCACACTCGAAACCGTCAATGCGGAAGGCGAAACCACCACAGAATCAACCTCGGTTACATTCGACTCGCTGCAGAGATTAGAAATTACCGCTATGATCGCTGACATTATTGTGGATGATAATGCTACCCGTGCGCAAGCCGGTGAAGATGAGGATGTGCCAAGAAATGATGTCAATGTGCAAGCATATTTATTATCGCTTGACCCACAAAATGCGCTCATTCTCAAGTATTTAATCGATACTGATGCTATTTTTGACTTTGTCCTCAGAGCCCCTACATCCACCGGACAGTTTAACCTGACCCCCGTGACGAGTGAATATATAAATGAACTGTATGGCTTAGAAATCTTACCCTAAAGCCAAGGAGAGAACAACGTTTATGGAAAACAAGATGCCGCGAGTCCTACCAATCACATCCAACCCATTGGTGAAAGAATCGGTCGTATCTGCATTGGAGGCATCCACAGATTATTTTCTCATTGATGCCAATGCTGCCATAGAAGACCATATTTTAGATGTGATTGTTTCACTTCAACCAGACTTCATCCTCCTTGATTTTGAGTATGATCGCGTTGACGCCCTAACCTTGATCGACAGTATCACTTTACAATTTCCGGAAATTGTCGTCATTGTCTTACTTCCTCAGTCCGAAATTGCTCAATCTAACAACATAATCCTTGCTGGAGCAAGAGCCTTTTTGCTCGAACCATTTACACAGACCAACTTATTGGAAACACTTGGGCGTGTTAAAGAATTAATCGCTCGCACAACAGTTTCCCCAGTAGAATCAAGCGCAGCTCAACAACCCGCGGGCACGCAAGGAACGGTGGTTGTCTTTAGTCCCCGCGGTGGTGCAGGTTGCACCTCAGTAGCTATCAATCTCGCATTAGCTATGTTCGAGAAAATGAAGGAGGAAATGCTCCTGGTAGACGGCAAACTTCAGTTTGGTCACCTGGATGTAATGCTCAACCTGCGTACTCAAAACACCATCTCCGAATTGATTGCTCATGTAGGGGCATTGGACGAAACACTCATCAGAGATGTCGTAACAGAACATGTATCTGGATTAAAGCTGCTTCCTGCTCCTCCCTCAATATCAGCAGCCCAAGGGATTCGAGCCGAAGACTTATATACCCTTGTTACCCATCTTCAATCGGTCTTTCAAAATATCATCATAGATGGCGGCAACTTCCTCAATGAAAATGCCGTCACCTTTATGGATGCATCCAGCAAAGTAATCCTTGTCATCAATCCCGACATTGCTTCTCTCAGAGATGCTGCTCAATTCTTCGACGTTTGCCGCACATTAGCATATCCTAAAGAAAAGATATTGGTGCTGGTTAACCAATACGACAAACGCGACGGTTTGAGCCTGGATGATATTGAAAAATCTTTGCAGGTAAAAATATTTGGCACCATTCCCTGGGACCATAGAATTGCAATCAACAGCATCAATCGCGGTGTACCTGTCACCCTACAGCGACAAAATTCCAATTTACGCAAAGCTTATCAAACGCTTGCGAAAGACGTTATCACGCAAATCAAACGAAGTGGTTCTGCAAGGCCATCTAAAAAACAGTCTTCATCGGATGCGCTCTCCAAATCTTCGAGATTGGGGTAACCACAAAAGGTACAGACACATTGGATAATCTAAACTTTATTGGTCTTATATTTTTATTGGGGATAGGCAGCATCGGTCTATTGATCGGTCTACTGATAATCCTGTTTGGCAGAAACAGGGTCGGTGAGCGTATTAGTACTTATGTAGAATCATCACCATCATCACGTTCTTCCGCTTCATCCAGTCAATTAGCGCGCTTCAGCCGCTTCCGATACCAATTAAATACCACCTTATCAGCCTTAAACTCAGAAGAATTCCAAATGCGCTTAAACAGCGCAAACTGGCAGATCACAGTAAGTGAATATTATCTAATCCGTTTTTTCTCTGGAGTATTAGCTTTCCTCCTCAGTTGGTTCATCATCAAGAACCTTCTTGCGGCTGCGGCTATCGCTATTATTGCTTTCATGATTCCCAGCATGCTCCTTTTTAGAGCCGTGCAAAGCCGGCAGCGAAAATTTCAAGACCAACTCATTGACACGCTCACATTGATTCGAGGAGCTGTCAGGGCTGGAGCAAGCTTTTTGCAGTCTCTCGATGTGGTCATAGATGAAATGACTTCGCCGACTTCAGAAGAATTTAGACATGTTCGCCGCGAGGTTGAGCTTGGGCTTCCCTTGAACCAGGCGCTCACAAATTTAGCCAACCGAATGGAAAGTGACGACCTTTATTTGGTTGTATCCGCCGTAACAATTAATATGCAGATTGGTGGTAATCTCACCGTCATCCTAGAATCAGTCACCGAGACCATTCGAAACCGCATTTACCTATTCGGTGAAATCAGATCCCTTACTTCGTATGCCCGGTATTCAAGTTACCTGCTCACCCTTTTGCCTTTCCTCTCCGGGTTGCTCATAATGGCTTTAAGCCCTGAATATTTTCAAGGGTTGTTTGAACCCGGTATCACTCGATATGTACTGATTTATGCAATAGTCAGTTTAGTTTTAGGCAATATCATTCTTAGGCAAGTAAGCAAAATTAAAGTTTAACAATAAGGCACAATTATGGACATCGCATCAATTGTTTTTTATTTAGGTCTGGGGTTAATCATTTTAGGGATTACTTTTGTTTTTTATGCTTCCAGCTTTTTCGAAGCCCATCAAGTATCGCAGCGGCTGCAAAAATATGTGGTTGAAGGCAATAACACAGAAAGTAATCGGGGAACCACCCTTTGGGAAAGGAACTTCTCCGAATCCTTCCTAAACCGCACCATTCTAAGATTCATAAACTCACTGATCAATTTCCTTGGTCGCTATACCCCATCAACAACCATTCAAGATATCAACCGGCAATTAACTTTGGCCGGGAATAACAACTTGCGCGCCCAACAATATTACGCTATCCGTTTATTGTTCCTCATTTCAGGTGTTTTAGGCGCAGTGCTTTATTACAACAGTGTAAATACGATTAATGCCCTCTTAACGGGAGGGGCTTTCATCCTAATCATGTTCATTCTTCCCATCTTATGGCTGCGTATGAGCGTTTCCAAACGACAAAAAGAAATCCAAATTACCATGCCAGATGCGTTGGATATGCTTTCTGTATCTACCGCTGCCGGATTGGGTTTTGATCAAGCATTATTAAAAGTAAGCCAATTTTACAAAACAGCCGCTGGAGATGAATTTGGCAGAGTGGTTTCCGAAATGGAAGTTGGTCTCTCTCGCCAAGAAGCACTCCGCAATTTTGCCGAACGGGTCGATCTCTCCGAAGTATCCAGTTTTGTGGCTGTTGTTATCCAATCGGAAATTTTAGGGATGAGCATTGCAGACGTGCTTCACTCACAGGCGGAACAAATGCGCATCCAGCGACAATACCGCGCCAAAGAAGCGGCGCAACGTCTTCCAGTCAAAATGATGATCCCTTTGGCTTTGCTTATTCTTCCCGCACTTATCGCCGTATTATTAGGACCTGCAATCCCAGTATTATTAGATCTCTTTTAATCCTTCAATAATGCCTGAATACAGCAAGTAAGGAAACAGACCGATGGTCAATGATGCATTAGAAAACAACGAAAATACAAATACAGATTTTGGGATCAAGGAAGAAACGCGTCCCCTTCCATATGCACATGAACCTCTTTACAAAGAGCTGACTTTAAATTATCAAAATGCCGAATGGGAAACCTGCAAAAGAATCATTGACCAACTTTTAGGACAGTACCCCGAAGATGATTACCTCCTCGAATTCAAAGAAGAGGTTGATGTTCGAGAAAGGCTCCAAAAAATCGGGCAGGAAAGTGAGAAAGAAGAACGTCAAGAAAAGCTAAAGAAAAATCTGATCAGAATTCTAATCGGCGTTGGCATCCTCATAGTCATCGGGCTTGGTGTTTTTTGGGGATATAACCAATACAATAACGGTATCCAACAAGCCAGGCTGGAAAGGGAACAAGCCGCCCTGCTGCAAACACTCGAAAATAAATATCAAAATGCAGAGAATTACATGCAGGCAGGCCGAGCTTCTGAAGCGCTTTCCTTATACCAGGAAATTTATGATATTGATCCCACATATTTAGATGTAGAAGAAAAAATTCAGGAAGTTGAAACACTCCTTGGAGTAGAATCGGATTATCAAGAAGCCCTTGCCCTGTACAACCAGGGAGACCACAATGCTGCCCTGGAACTGTTTTATCTAATTGAAGATAAGCACCCCCAATACAAAAGCACAAGATCTCTGATCCAAAATATTGAGGGAGAAAAGGAAATTCAGCGGTTGTTTCAGGTCGCAGATCAGGCGTATCAAGACCAAAACTGGTTAGAAGTAGTAAACGCTGCTGAAAGCATTTTGGAGATCAACAGCTCTCAAGATATATCTCAGATCGAGGAAGAACTTTTCATCAGCTATATGAACCTGATTATTGAAACAGCCGACAAAACAGACGCCACAATTGAAGATGTCGACCAGGCTGAAAGTTACTATCGTGCTGCCTTAGCCCTATTCCCCCAAAATAAAGAATATGCCGGCGAAAGAGAAGAACTCCAACGCATCGCCATCAACCTGCTTGCCAACAAATATTACATCTACGCCATTGAATTAATTGAATCCGAAGATTATTCCATTCAATCAATGGAAGAAGCCCTTCGCATTCTAAATAGAGCCAACAATATCGGCTCCGGATCTCCCGCTATCGAGTTGGAAATTGACCGGGCTACCCAATATATATCTGCTTACAACAGCTTTGTGGGAACGAATTGGGAAGAAGCCATCAACGGCTTAGAAAACCTTTACCGCCTGGACGCCAATTACGCCGATGGTATGGTAGTGTACCTGTTATACGAATCTTATCTTGCTCGCGGCGACACCTTCTATGCTTTTGCCGATTACGCCAGTGCCCGGCAAGATTATGAAACTGCCGAGACTTTCGCCCGTCAAAGCTCAGATAACACATTGAGAGTCTTCCAAATACAGGTACGAATGGGAAATACCCTACGCAGGTTATCCTCTCCCCAAGATTCTGCCGCATTTTACAATTATGCGATTGAATTGATCAACTTTGAAAATAAAATTTCGAACAATCCCGACCTGGAAGACACCTTGGACGAAGCCCAGTATGCCTATGCAACCAATGACTACTGGAATGCAGCAAGGCTATACGAAATCTGTTTAGAAGACTACGGTTTTATTTATTCGCTCCAAACACTCGAGGTCGAACGAGGTGATTCCCTGGCTCAAATTGCCTACCGCTACGGCACTTCTATCGATGCACTCCAGGCATTCAACAACTTGGGAGATTCATTATTAATACGTTCCTCGCAAGAGTTAACCATCCCGTATTTGCCGGAAGATAGGCAGTAATTACAGATACATGCCTGCAAAGGAGAATTGTATGTTTACCAACCGCCCAGCAATGCGAAAAGAATATCAGGCACCAACCAACGACAATCCGCTTGGCCCCGAAGAAGTGGAGGGCATGCGAGATAACCTCTATCACATTCGGGAAGTGGTGCAAAAAAGGCTGCTAACAGAATTTGAAGGCGAAGTAAACCAAGAAAACGAGCCGCAAATTCGTCAGTTAATTGAATATTACTTTAACCAATTAATTACTGAAGAAAACCTGCTGTATACGCGTGCCAATCGAGAACGATTACTCAATTGGGTCACAGCCGATATTATCGGCTACGGCCCTATCGAACCCCTTCTCCGCGATCCAGAAATCACCGAAATCATGGTCAATGGCCCCAAAAGCGTATATGTCGAGCGTTTCGGTAAAATTGAAGTCACCAACGTAACCTTTGAAGATGTGCAGCACCTTCGCCGCATCATTGATCGCATTGTTGCCCCCATCGGCAGGCGCGTGGACGAATCCTCCCCCATGGTAGATGCCCGCCTCCCCAGCGGGTACCGTGTCAACGCCACCATTCCCCCGCTCTCACTTGATGGCCCGCTATTGACCATTCGTAAATTTGCCACCCAACCCTATACCGCACAAGACCTGATTGCCAATGGCACCCTCTCTGCCGGACTGGTCAGTTTTCTCCAGGCATGTGTGCAGGCCCGCATCAACATGGTCATCTCTGGTGGTACCGGGAGTGGTAAAACTACTTTGCTCAACCTGGTCTCCACCTATATCCCTACAGACGAGCGTGTCATTACCATTGAAGACATCGCCGAGTTAAAGCTTAATCAAGCGCATGTAATCCGCCTGGAAAAACGTCCGCCCAACATTGAAGGCAAGGGCGAAGTAACCATCCGCCAATTGGTCGTCAACGCCCTCCGTATGCGCCCCGACCGCATCATCGTTGGCGAGGCGCGTTCGGGAGAAGCCTTGGATATGCTCCAGGCAATGAACACCGGTCACAGCGGGTCTATGACCACCATTCACTCCAACAGCCCCCGCGACTCTCTCCGCAGGATCGAGACCATGGTTTTGATGGCTGGCGTAGACCTACCCCTGCGGGCTATCCGGGAACAGATCGCCTCCTCCATCGAATTAGTAGTCCACCTTGACCGTATGCGTGACGGCACTCGTAAAGTAGTGAAAGTATCCGAAGTCCAGGGTATGGAAGGCGAAACCATCGTCTTGCAAGATATATTCGTCTTCGATCAGACCGGTTTCAAAAATGGTCGCGTGGTTGGCAAACTCAAATCCACCGGTCTGCGCCCCAGCTTCTCCGAACGATTCCTGGTTAACGACATCAATCTACCCGACAACATCTTTGAATCGGATAAAGAAATAGGTTAACCATTAGATTTAAGTTCAAATAGCTTATTAAAGAAAAAATGCGTTCCAATGAACGCATTTTTATTTGATTAAAAGTCTTTTCCCTCCCCCCTAATCCACCGTCAGTGTCTTGCTCAAATTCCGCGGGAAATCCGGGTCATATCCTAACCGCAAACTCATATGGTAAGAGAGCAGCTGCAATGGGATCACACTTAGCAGCGCATTGATATTCGCATCTGCCTCGGGGAGCACAATAAAATCATCCCCATTTGCCCGCAAGCGTGGGTCTTCCTCCCCAAACACAATCGCCCGTCCCCCACGGCAGGTCACCTCATTGATCCCGCTCACCACCACATCCACATCCTGTTTCCCCGTCACAAACAACACCGGGTATCCCTCATCCACCGCCGAAAGCGGCCCATGCTTGAATTCTGTGGAGAGCATCCCCTCGCAGTGCAGGTAAGTGATTTCTTTTAACTTCAAAGCCCCTTCCAGCGCAATCGGGAACGTCAAGCCATAACCCAAAGCGTACAGATCATCAATATCCGTTAAATCCTGCTCCAACGCCGCCACCTGTGGGGCTGTCTTTTGAATCGTCTCTTCCATCATATCCGGCAGATTCGCCAAAGCCGCAGTATCGTGCCCCCCCATCCGCATTGCCAGGTACAAGAAGGCGATCACCTGATTGGTGAAAGTCTTTGTCGCCGGGACACTGATCTCATACCCGCATGCCAAGGGCAAATGGTGTTCACTCACCCGCATCAAGGTCGAACCAATCACATTCACCAAACCCAATATCCCGGTGCCATGTGCCTCTGCCACTTCAATCGCATTCAGCACATCCTTGGTTTCGCCGCTCTGGCTTACAAACATCCCCACATCATTTGGTCCCAAAGCCGGGCCGTACTGTGCAATGAATTGCGGGGCCAGCACGGGCACAGTTGCCTTACCTGCCAACCGGCTGAAATACACCGAGCCCAACACACAGGCGTGGTAGCTTGTCCCACAGCCCACCAGATACACCGTATCCGCCGCCTGCATCCGGGCCACCACTTTGTCCACTTCCTCAGAATTATCCAGCAGATGCAGCAGTTCGCGTGCCACTGTCGGCTGTTCATGGATTTCTTTCAACATAAAGTGCGGGTAACTGCCTTTTTTGGCTGCATCCATACTTTCTGTAATGGTCTCAATCTCCCGTTCGATCAGGCTGCCATCCTCAATGCTGCGCAGCTCGATCCGGTCAGGGTACAAAGCCACGATTTCGCCATCTTCCACCCGCATAATTTTGCGCGTCAGCGGCAGCAGCGAGGGCAGATCAGAGGAAACCACGGTCGCATCTTCTGTGATCCCGGCCACCAGTCCAGAACCCTTTTTCACCGCATAAAGGATATCTTCATCCACCTTGCCAATCACAAATGCATAATCGCCTTCTAAGTCCTCATACGCTTTGCAAATCGCATCTACCATCCCCATCCCCTGGTCCACATAGCGTTCCACCGCATGCACGCACGATTCCCCATCGTTCATCGAGCGCACGGTCATCCCCTCAGCGATAAACTGCTCCCGTAGTTCTACGTTATTGACCACATTACCATTATGTGCCCCCACCATATCCCCGTCCGAATCTAAATGGGGTTGTGCATTTACCTGAGAGGGAATCCCAAAAGTCGCCCATCGCAGCTGCAAAATCCCCCGCTTGCCATCCATCGCCGCAAAATCATACTTGGTGGCGACTTCATCCACCTTGCCTACATCCTTGCGCAAGTCAATATCGCCCGACTGGCTTATCGTCGCGCATCCAACCGAATCATACCCCCGGTAAGAAAGCATTTTCCCTGCCTCAATCAGGGTCGGCCCCAGGTTTCTTTCCTCTCGTGCAATAATGCCAAAAATCCCACACATAAGTTTTCACTCCTGTATAGTGTATTTAGACGCTTGGTCTCTTGGTTAGCAATGGAAGATTATACACGAAACCACTATGAATTATCCAATTTATCCAGATGAGAGAATTTTCATCAAACCGGGTTCTTCGCAAACTCAAAAGTGGTCACTCCAAAATTTTTCAGTCAAAAAAGAACCGCACGTTGGTGCGGTTCTTTTATTATTTCTATTAGTTCGCCAGGTCAACGCCGTGCATTTCCTTAAACAATTGTATCGTCCTCGTAATTTGCTCTTTGCGGTATTCCAGAGACCACCCTTTCACCTCCGCAACCACGCCGGCCAACTCTTCCACCGCATCATAATTCAGCAATCCCAGTTTGCCAATCATCGTGCGCCGCAAGATCAGATCATCCAAATTCATCACATCTTCGGTCTCAGCCAGGTAGGCAATTTCCTCTGGCGTAAATTCGATCAAAGTCCAATACCCGGTTGGCGAAACCACTCTAGGATACGCCAAGATCGCCTCAGCAGTCGTGCCAAACCGCTCTATCAATCGTTTGACCAGCACAGGTGCAGCCTCATGCTTCTGGGCCAATGTCTCAATATATTTCTGGTAGGCATGCACTTCCGTCGGCAGCCCTTTGCTGCCCCCAATCTTCAAATCTTTGGTATCCGCCACTCTCTCTCGCCCAAGGTATTCCAATGCCGTATCCGTTGTATATTCGGAAAATGCCCGAAAAGAAGTCCACTTCCCCCCGACCAACGAATACACGGGAAAGTCGGCGATCTCACCGGCAGGCAGCATTTCAATCTTATGGTCTCGGCTGATCTGTCCCGTACTGCCTTCGGGCTGGAATGGCAGCGGCCTCACACCAGAGAACTGATATACGATCTGTGAACGTTTCAGCTCAATCTCCGGGAACACCCGACCGACCATTTCAAAGAAATAATCGATTTCTTCATCCGTGCACCGGACATCATCCGGATCATCGATTCGAATGTCCGATGTTCCTACCATCACTTTATCTTCCAGCGGGAAGATTAATACAATCCGCCCATCTTTGTTTTCAAAGAAAAACTCATTTCCATGGATTGCATCGCGCAGTTCCGGGTGGTCAAGCACCAGGTGCGATCCTTTCGTCCCGCCGATAAACTCGGTTTGTTTCCCTAATGCCGCATTCGTAAAATCAATCCACGGGCCGGTCGCGTTGATCAGCAGATCAGGCTCCACGTAGAATTGCTCGCCGTTGATCTTATCTACCAGGTAAACCCGATTCCCTTCAACCCGGTGCACCTGTACGTAGTTTGCTGCCCAGGCACGGTCCGATGCCTTATAAGTATCGTTGATGACCTCAATCGCAATCCGTTCAGGGCTTGGCATTGCACCGTCATAATAGGTACCTGTAAAAATAATCTTCGGATTCAACTTGGGGAAACGTTTCAAAGACTTGCGCCGGTTGGCAAACACATGCTTTGGTACGGTCGCCTGAGCACGCGTGAACATATCATAAAACATCATCCCTATTTTAATAACCACCGCACCGCGCTCTGAGGGTTTATCTAACAACCCCATAAATTTAAGCGGCGCATTCAACAAGCCGGAAAACCATTTAAAGATCGGGAATACGGTCGGTAAAGGTTTTACCAAATGCGGAGCATTCTCAATTAACCGGTTGCGTTCCTGTACTGCTTCCCGTACCAATCGAAATTCACCATTTTCCAAATACCGAATACCACCATGCACCATATGAGAAGAGGCTGAGCTTGCCCCCGAACAATAATCACCTTGATCGACCATCAACACATCAATCCCTTGAAGAGCAAGATCGCGAAATGTGCCAATGCCATTGATTCCCGCCCCTGCAATCAATACGGTGACTTTAGAAGTTTTCATAAAGTGCTCAATAGTTTTTTCTCTGTTCATGTGGTCCTCTTCTTGTTAAAATGGTAGTTTAAGTCTAACACTAAGTAGACTATTTTGTGATATTTTTCGCGTTATTTAATCGCCCCATAACGCCTACCAGCATTAACATGATCTATATAATTTTTAGTCTTATTTAAGATAGAATTTATCTAATATGTAAGGATTGTCATTTTTACGTTGTCTAGGTAAAAAATCGCATACTTTTAGGGAAATCGAAATTAAACATGTAGATTGTCAGGAGAACCAATGGATTTTATAGACCGTTTAATTAATGCATTAACATCCACCCACCCCATCCACACCATGATCGTCCACTTCCCCATCGCTCTCACCGGGGCAGCAGCATTATTCATCTTGATCGCCCTCTTCCGCAAAGAACAAATCTTTGAAAAATTCGCTTTTGCCAACATCTCTCTTGCCACATTGGGTACCCTGGCTGCCGGACTTACCGGGATGTATGACAACCAGAAAAATTATCTGGGAGACGCTACAAACGCACAGGTTAAGATCATTTTGGCGACAATTCTGCTTCTTCTCACCCTCACAATCACCATCGTGCGCTGGCGCAATCCAAACATCTTCAACCAATCCGGCAAAGCATTCTACGTGGCAGGCTACCTTATCAGTTTTGCGCTCGCCCTTGTGCTTGCCTTTTTAGGCGGGGTCATCTTATACGGATTCTAAACTACCGGCACAATGCAGCTTTAATGATTACATTTTTTAGTTTATCAAAATAAGAATCAAAGGCGATTGAACGGTTCAGGTTGAAAAATAACCTCTTGTTAAATAAGCCACGTTCAATCAATTCAAATAAAGGAGATTTGTTCATGCGTTCAAAACAAAAACCGTTCATTCTGGTGAGCAGCCTCACCTTGATCTTCATTCTCATGGTCGCTTTGGCTGCCTGTTCTGGAGGCAATACGCCTTCAGCCAACAACACCATGCAGAATGAGCCGGTAGTAAATAACAGCACCTCATCCGAACCCACCGAAAACAGCACCATGCCCGAAGACACCACCCCTCCGACAGATGAGCCTGTCCAGGAACCGACCGAAGCAGATACAGCCTCTACCGATACAGAAGCAGAAACCACTGCAACAGTAAGTTTTTCTGCCGATGTACTCCCCATTATTGAAAGCCGCTGCATCAATTGCCACGGTGGCGATCGCACAGAAGGCGAACTCGTTCTGCGCACCTATGATGATATGATGGCAGGTGGTGAAAGCGGTGCAGTCATCGTCCCCGGAGATGCAGCCAACAGCTTACTGGTCGAATTAGTCACCAACCAAAAGATGCCCAAACGCGGCCCCAAACTGACCCCGCCTCAAGTTGAGCTGATTACCACCTGGGTCAATGAAGGCGCACAGAACAACTAATGCTTTCACCGAAACACATCAATAAATCCATAAATTGAACATCGCACATTCAAAAAGCGGCTGAATTAGGGTAGTACCTAAATTCAGCCGCTTTCTCTTTAAACTGCTCCTATCAAGAAAGGATTAGTCCTTTCCGTTGCTGCTCTTCCACGCGTCATGCGGGGTTTCACCGGCCATGAGCAAACCGATGATTTCTTTCGTTGCCCGGTCAGCCTGGACAACATCCACGATCTTACCGCTGTACATCACCGCAATCCGGTCAGAAAGCTGCATGACCTCATCTAACTCGGTAGATACCAGCAGCACTGCGGTGCCTTCATCTCGTTTGGCAATCAAACGAGTATGGATATATTCAATCGAACCTACATCCAACCCGCGGGTCGGCTGTGCCGCGACCAAAAACTTTACCGGGCGTGAGAACTCTCGTGCCACAATCACCTTTTGCTGGTTCCCCCCAGACAACGAACCCGCCGCAGTCATCGCGCTTGGCGTACGCACATCAAACTTCTCAACCAGTTCCTCTGCCTGTTTCCGAACCGGTTCTTCCTGCAAAACAATCCCTTTGGCAAACGGTTCTTTATAGTAAGTATTCAAAACCAAATTATTGGCAATCGAATAAGGCAGCACCAACCCGTCTCTTTGCCGGTCTTCAGGAATGTGTGCCGTACCCATTTCCGTGATTTTGCGGGGGGATGCATTTGTTGCATCCTGCCCATCGATCAATATCGTGCCGCCTTCTACAGAACACAGACCTGTCAAGGCTTCAACTAACTCAGTCTGACCGTTCCCCTGTACCCCGGCAACCCCCAAGATTTCCCCTTCCCGCACCTCAAAACTAATCCCATCAATCGAAGTATGGCCGCGTTCATCCATCACGGTCAGGTCTTTAACTTCCAGCACCACATTCCCCACATTAGCCGGACCTTTATCCACTTGCAGCACCACTTCACGGCCCACCATCATGGCCGCCAGTGAAGCATTATTGGCTTCTTGTGGTAGTGCTGTCCCCACCACACGTCCCTGCCGGATCACCGAAATGGTATCCGCCACATCCAGCACTTCTCGCAGCTTGTGCGTGATAAAAATAATAGATTTCCCCTGTTTCACCAGGGAACGCATCACCATAAAGAGATCATCGGCTTCCTGCGGGGTAAGCACGGCGGTCGGCTCATCCAAAACCAGAATATCGGCCTTGCGGTACAACGCCTTTACAATTTCCACACGCTGCTGCAAGCCCACCGGCATATCTTCAATCACCATATCCGGGTCAATTGGCAGACCGTACTGTTCAGAGATTTCCAACACCTCTTTACGTGCAGACTCCAGGTCTAAGGTCGTCCCTTTGACAGTTTCAGACCCCAACACAATATTCTCTAAGGCCGTGAACACCGGCACAAGCATAAAGTGTTGGTGCACCATCCCAATCCCACGATGGATCGCATCGTGCGGGTTCTCAATTTTGACTTCTTCCCCATTCAGGAATATCTGCCCTTCATCCGGGTCATACAACCCATAAATAATGTTCATCAGGGTTGATTTGCCCGCCCCATTTTCACCCAAAATCGCCAATATCTCACCTTTTTTCAATTTCAAGGTGATATGGTCATTTGCCAATACCCCAGGGAAGCGTTTCGTAATATCTCGAACTTCTAATACATATTCGCTCATTGTTCGCTCCTCGTTCACCCTTCCTTCTCGTAGGGTTCACCCTCAGCCGCAGGGGGTCGAGACCGGCCCACAAACCCGGCTAACACCAGGATCGTAAGCAAGTAAGGGATCATCCCAATGAATTGGTGTGGAATATTTATTGTCCCTGCAAATTGCAGCTGGGTTTGCATTGCTGTGGCAAAACCGAATAGTAATGCCGCTCCCCACGAACCTAACGGCGTCCATTTCCCAAAGATCATCACTGCCAGAGCTACAAAACCACGCCCATTGGTCATTGCCCGTTCAAACGAGCCTACCGCTTCCAAAGTAAGGAAAGCGCCGGCCAAACCGCCAATTGCACCGGCAATCGTGGTATTCACATACCGCATCATGAACACATTTACCCCAACTGTATCCGCTGCTCGTGGGTGTTCGCCTACCGCACGAGTCCGCAGCCCCCAACGTGTGTGGAACAGCACATAATGGGTCACAAAGACCAGGATGATCGTAGCATACGTGATCGGCGGGTTATCAAAGAATACCGGGCCGATGATTGGAATATCCGACAATATCGGGATAGCAAACGGCTGTAATTTACCACCGGTGGTCAGGCCGGCAGTGTAAAAATACCCGGTCAAACCCAATGCCAAGATATTGATCACCGTCCCCCCAATGATCTGGTCTACTTTCAAGGTCACCGACATAAAAGCCAGCAGCAGCCCCAGCAGTCCGCCTGTGAGCAAACCTGCTGCAATCCCAAGCACCACATTCCCGGTATATGCACTGGTCAAAAATGAAATGAACGCTGCCATCAACATCTGACCTTCAATCCCAATGTTAATGATCCCGGTACGCTCGCCAATCAAGCCGCACAAAGCACCCAAAACCAATGGGGTCGAGTGCCGTAATGCAGAAGCCAGCACAGCCTCGGTAGAAGTCGGGTTTTTAAAATAGAAGTATAACGTTCCTGCAAACAAGATCACCGTAACTACTAAAATTACCGGGTTTTTCTTGAAATAGGAGATCAATTTAGATTCGTTTTGTTGATTTTCTGTCATGGTATGCTCCTGTTACCCACCCCAACCAGAAGTGAGGGAAACCTGCTCCTCATCTCCAGCACGAGAACGGATGATCCAGCGCACGATTTTATCTGCTGCAATAAAGAACAGCATCAGAGCCTGAATCACGTTGGTAATTTCGGCAGCCACACCAGCATCAAACTGCATTTGGCTGGAGCCTGCTTTCATCGCCCCAATTAACAAAGCAGCAAAGATATTCCCCACCGGGCTGGTCTTACCTAATAAGGCAACTGTGATCCCGTCAAAACCTAACCCAACGTTAAACCCGGGTTGGTAGCGCCCTACCACGCCTTGGGTCTCAATCGCACCACCAAGCCCTGCTAACACACCGCTGATCGCCATGGTGATAAAGATAATAAAAGCAACTCTCATGCCTGCATATTTTGCAGCCCGTTGGTTCAAACCAGCCGTGCGAACTTCAAATCCCAAAGTGGTTTTATTCAAAATCCACCATACCAGCACAGCCACAATAATAGCTAAAAAGAATCCCAGCGGCAAACCCGCAATTTTGGGGATTTCTGCAGTGGGCAAGATCTTGGGCGTTCGGGCAACCACATTCCCTGCAGAAGTATCTTTCCAAATACCATCCGCCAGATAATCCGTGATATTGATTGCCACATAATTCAACATGATCGTGGTAATCACCTCACTGGCCCCGGTGGTAATTTTCAACACGCCGGGAATCGCGGCATACAAACCACCTGCCAACGCCCCCCCCAGCAATGCAAGTGGGATATGCAGGTAAGCCGGTAAGCCTTCTACTCCAAAACCTATCCCGGCGGCAACAATAGCACCAAGTAGTAGTTGTCCCTGGGCACCAATATTGAACAACCCGGCTTTAAACGCAAAGGAGATCGCTAAACCGCTGAACAACAGCGGGGTTGCTTTCTCCAATGTACGTCCTAAACTGGTCAGGCTGCCAAATGAACCTTTGATTAGGGCCTGGTACGCTGAGATCGGATTTGCGCCTGAAATAATCAGTAGTACCGCACCGATCAGCAAGGCAATCAGCACTGAGGCAAGTGGTACACTGACTGCATTCCATAGCGCTGCTAATCTCGGAACTTTTTGCTGAATATCCTCTGAGGAAGCAGTGTCTTGATTATCCATACTTTCATAACCTCTTATGGGAATTTTGGGTCTTGCCTGACCTTCCGAAACAGGCCAACAAAACATGTCTTTGCACGTAAGTTCCCTGCAAAGACTTAATGCCTCTATTTTAGCAGTCTTTTTACTGCGCGTAAACTCTAATCGCGAATAAATTCACAGCCTGCTTATTTTCATGCCAAATTATTTTCGATTAATCAATTCTGCAAAACCATTGCATCTCAACTTTTTGTTTTTAAATTAGTTGCCTATTCTAATTAATTCATATTGAAAAGTATGAAAAGCAGTCGACAAATTTATATGTTTGATTGGCATGACTTATATGCATAAAAGTCCCAGCAATGCGATTGGTGCGAAGATTAGGTTTACCACTTATTCGTCTTTATGTATAATTCATCCAGACTGGGCGACCCCCAAAAATGCAGAATGAAGGATATTTTACATGACTGAAGATAAATACAACCAGCTAGAACAAAATCGGATTGAGAAAATTCATCGGCTGCGCGAACAAGGGATAGAACCTTACCCGCAGCGGGTAAAGCGCACACACACCAGCACAGAAGCTATTGCGGCATTGGAAGCTGCTGAAAAGGAAGAAGGAGCGGCTCCGGTAAGGGCAACGCTGGTAGGGCGAATTCGATCGATGCGGCCGATGGGAAAGCTGGCCTTTGCGCACATTGAAGACGGAGAGGGACGCATCCAGTTGTTCATCCGGCAAAATGAGGCGGGCGAGGAAGCGTTGACGCTGCTAAAAACAGAATTTGACCTGGGCGATTTCATTGAGGCTACAGGTGAGATGATGCGAACCCGCAGTGGAGAGGCGTCTTTGCGGGTGGATGAATTTAGAATGATTGCCAAAGCAGTGACCCCGCTGCCGGCGGCTAAAGATGTGGAAGTGGACGGTGAAATAGTGCATTATGCAGCTCTGACCGACCCGGAAACCCGCTACCGCCAGCGGTATGCAGACCTGGCCGTGAACGAGGAAGTGCGCGATATCTTTATGAAGCGCGCTGCCGTAAACCGGGCACTGCGAGATTTCTTTGATGCCCGTGGATTTATTGAAGTGGAAACACCGATTTTACAGCCCATCTATGGGGGTGCCGCGGCGAAACCGTTTATTACGCACCATAACCAGCTGAAACAAGAGCTGTTTTTACGAATTTCGTTTGAACTGTATCTGAAACGCCTGTTGGTCGGTGGTTTTGAAGGTGTGTATGAAATAGGCAGAGATTTCCGCAATGAAGGTGTAGACCGCACCCATAACCCGGAATTTACCCAGATCGAGTTTTATTGGGCTTATGCGGATTACACCCAGGTAATGAATTTGACAGAAGAAATGATCCGTTTTACTGCCGAGCAGGTGTTGGGTTCGACCACTTTCACCTACCAGGGCGAAGAAGTGGATTTAGGTAAACCCTGGCGGCGAGTGGAATTGAAGGCTGGAATTAAAGAGTTGGCAGGAATTGACCTGGATGCATACCCTGACGATGAAAGCCTGGTTGCAGCAATGAAAGCAAAAGGACTAGAGGTAAAGCCGGGCACGCCGCGCGGTAAATTGATTGACGAATTGATTGGTGAGTTTTTGGAACCGACATTTATTCAGCCGACTTTCTTATACGATTATCCGCGGGACATTTCTCCGCTGGCAAAAAATAAGCCGGGCGATCCGACCACAGTGGAACGCTTTGAAGGTTTTATTGCCGGGATGGAGCTATGCAATGCTTTTACCGAGTTGAACGATCCGTTGGAGCAGGAAGCGCGCTTTATGGAAATGGGACGGGCCTATGATTCCAGCGAAGATGATGATTTCCACCCGATGGATGAAGATTATTTGCGGGCAATGCGTTACGGGATGCCGCCCAATGGTGGGTTTGGGATGGGGATCGACCGGTTGGTGATGTTGTTGACCGACCAACCTAACATTCGGGAAGTGATCTTGTTCCCACATTTGCGCAACCGAGAAGAGTAATTTGAAGTTTTATTGATAGAACTAGATGAAATGAGGACAGCCCAAACCTTATGGTTTGGGCTGTAAGTTTTTGATCGAACGGAGTTCGATTTAATATGAGTGGCACAGGCCACTCATATTTTTTAGATCAAGCAGATCAAAGTTTGGGGTTAATGAGCAGGGACAGCGGTTTTGCGAGCGCGCAGGTCTTTGATAAAAAATGGCAGGTAGAAAATGAAGAAGAGAGCAAATCCCATTGCTTCTAAGGCGAGGATGTACCACGGCCAGGGTCCCATTACGTCCAGCAGACTGGCTGTTTCGGGTTTATGCATCAGGTAGAGGTAGTTGCTGCCTAGCAGCAGGTTAATGATGTAGACGATGACCATATACACATTGGTGTAAACAGCAACACGCAGGAAGGATTTCCAGGTGGGACGGTAGCCAACAATGGTGGTCATGAAGATAGGAACGATCACCAGGGTGGAATGGACGATGAGGGTTTGAAAAGCACGGAAGTGTGGCAAACCGTAAATGCCAGCTTCGGGAGTGAGTACAGCTTGTAATGCGCCACCCATGCCGATGAAGTAGGCAAACTCATAGATGCGGTAATTCCAGGTGAGCAGCATAATAATGCTGGCCCACACCATGATGCTGCATACATGCAGGGGGAGGTGATAGGTCAGCGACCATGTGCCGATTTCTAGGCTCCAGATGTGAAATGCGCTTTCCCAGATGAAAAGAATAGCTGCCAGCACGTAGCTTACCGTTTTTTTGGCTTTTTCGGTAGGGTTTTTCCACCCGAAGATGAGAAATAGAATGATTGCAAGATCGAGCAGCAGAAAGATAATGTGCCCGGTACCAAATAATTTAAAAGCACCACCTGTATAGTTGGGATCAAAAAAGTCAGCCATGCAGTTCTCCTCACGTTGTGAATAGGATGCAATTTTATCAAGTCAGATTAATTCTGAATATACTCAAAAGTGTTTGAATAGGCGAGTGTTAAGGGTCTTGTATTGATTGGGAGGAGAAGGATTCTTCCCAAACAGATACTAAATTACGGCCATTTGACTTGGAATGATACATAGCCCGGTCTGCCCAATCCACCAATGCTTCGGGATGTGGTTTTTTATCCATATCGAGAGGAAGAGTTGCCACACCGAGACTGATGGTGAGGTTGATTTTTGTCTTTGGAAGGATGAAGGTGTGATCTTCAACAATCTGGCGCAGACGTTCGGCTGTTTGTACAGCCTGGTGGATATCTGTTTCAGGGAGTAGGATGGCAAATTCTTCGCCGCCATAACGGCTGAAAATATCATATTGCCGTAAACCTTCCTGACAGATAGTGGCAATTTCCGTAAGAATCTGGTCTCCGTTGATGTGTCCAAATTTGTCGTTGACCTTTTTGAAGTGATCGATATCAAAAATGATGACAGAGAAGGGATGAAATAAACGGAGGGCACGTTTATATTCGGTGTCGAGCAGTTCGTAAAAATGGCGGTGGTTGAACAACCCTGTAAGCGAATCCGTGATCGCTAATTTTTGCAGCTGGTCTACGATCTCTTTCTTTTCTGTGACATCTCTGGCAAGAATCAATTGACCGACCCTTGATTTTTTATGGTAAATGGTCGACACCTGAATATCATAGGTGTGAATTAAATTATCTCTTTGTATGGGAAATTCCATTCGTTGAGATTGATTTGAGAGGAGCAGTTTAGGTATGTTGATTTTTGCCGGGAAGATGTCTTCCACCGGTTGCCCAAACACATCAAAATCGTTGATCTGCAATATGTGCATTGCGGCGGGGTTGATATCCACAATGCGATATTTGGTGTCAATCACGATCATGGCATCCATCATCTGGTCCACCAGGATACGGCGGGCAATGGGGGTGATGTCAAATAAGTTATAGCGGTACATTGCCCAGGCAAAGATCAGCCCTGCAAAAACGAAGCCAAGAGGATCGTAGTTGATCTTGAGAGGGAGCAGATGGAATGAAAAGGAGATGTTGGTGAGCAATGGGACAATGGTTGCCACACATAGAGCAATACTTTGGCTGCGGTATCTTCGGGACATGGCGAGAGCTTCTTTGAGGATCAGGTAGTCGCCTGTCAAGATGAGAATGTACGAGTAAGTGAAATGCACCCAAAAATAAGGGCCTAAGGTCCAAACGCCATCTACCCAATAACGGCCATAGGGTAAGAAGACGACTTCTTCGATGAAAAGGCCGTGTAATTGGTTGGTGACCATTAAGATAATGGAAATCAAGGGGATAAGATTGATGACAGTGAGGAACCCGGGTGTGAGGAACCTGTCGTTTTGAGTGAATACAAGGACGAAAATGATCCATCCAACCGGAGCAAGGATTACACCGATCATGCGGATCACGTTCCAAAAGAGGGCAATGCCTTCGTTTGGGCTGACCATGCCTGCGCCGATGGAAAAAACCCAAAGAAAAATGGGGATTTGGAGAAATAAAAATGCTTTGGGGGTATTTGTTTCTTTAAACCGAAGAGGGAGGACCGCGATTATCAGGGTAATTGCTGCGGAGATAATGCTGATGATGAAGAAAAGCGTGTACTGGTTTAGCTGCACGGTATCCTCACTGTTTAGGCAAGATTTAATCGAGGAAAGCCTGGTTTAATCATGCACTTTATTGAAAACAAATATCAAGTTATTCGTTTATACTAGTGCACAACGCACGTAAATTTGCGAGTATTATAATCTATGCTTGACATGGAAGGGGTGTGTTTTGTATAATCGACCCATATTTAAAAAACGCGTGGAGAAAAGTATTGGGATTACCTTTTTAGAGAGCCAGCGGTTGCTGCAAGCTGGTAAGGGATGCCAAGAATTCCACTCCGCCAGCCAGGAAAAGAAATTCTGGCGTTTGTCTTTGCAGGGAAGTGACTATCAACCTTCGTAAAAAGACCGGGTACGCCCGTTAGCGCGATGTAGAGGCCGGGAGTTTTCCGGCGAATGCAGGTGGCACCACGAGCGCCCCCCTCGTCCTGCGGGAAGGGGGGCGTCATTAATTTAAACCGGCGACCATTTCAAAGCCGGCAATCATTGGAGGTGCAAAATGTTAGACATTAATTTAATCCGAGAAAACCCGGAAATCGCACGGGCAGGGATGGAAAAACGCGGTATGGATCCTTCTCCGGTCGATGAAGCCGCGCGCCTGGATGCCCGATGGCGAGAAGTGCTGCAAGAAGCCGACGCTTTAAAGGAAGAACGTAACAGGGTATCTAAAGAAATTGGGAAGATGAAGGACAAAGCCGAGCGAGAAGC
Organism: Anaerolineales bacterium; assembly: GCA_963675375.2. Taxonomy (GTDB): domain Bacteria; phylum Chloroflexota; class Anaerolineae; order Anaerolineales; family UBA11579; genus UBA11579. The sequence continues at coordinate 3,301,535 of OY776212.2, forward strand.
AAAGATTGCGGCAATGCGCGAGGTAAGCGATAAAGTTAAATCTCTGGATGAAGAACTCAAGCAGCTGGAAGAAGACTTGAATGCCGTGATGGCGATTATCCCGAATATTCCTTCGGACAAAGTGCCGGATGGATTTACCGAAGAGGATAATATTGAAGTACGCCGTTGGGGAGAACACCCAGACCCGAGCAAAACCTATCAGCCGCATTGGGACCTTGGCCCAGAGCTAGGCATTTTAGACTTTGAACGCGGTGTGCGTTTGGCAGGTTCCCGCTTTTACGTGCTGACCGGGTTGGGGGCACGCCTGCAGCGAGCGTTGATCGCCTTTATGCTGGATTTGCACCAAAAACAGGGGTATACAGAAATGTATGGCCCGTTTGTAGTACGCGGTGAAATTCTGTATGGGGCGGGGCAGCTGCCAAAATTTAAAGATAATCTGTATAAAGACCATGAGGAAGATTTATATTTCCTACCGACCTCGGAAGTGTCTTTGACCGGGATGCACATGGGTGAAATCCTGGAAGAAGAGCAACTGCCGATTAAATATACGGCGTATTCCCCCTGTTTCCGCCGGGAAAAAATGAGCGCCGGACGGGATGTGCGCGGGATTAAGCGCGGACACCAGTTTGACAAAGTGGAAATGTATAAATACTGCTTGCCGGAAGAGTCTGATGCAGAGTTGGATAAAATGATTGCAGATGCGGAAGAAACCTGCAAGCTGCTGGGGATTCCGTACCGGGTGATCTTGAAATGCGCAGGGGATACGAGCGAAACCGCCCGGATTTCGTACGACCTGGAAGCATGGGCGGCGGGATGCCAGGAATGGTTGGAAATTTCTTCGATCTCGAATGTGGGAGATTTCCAGGCCCGGCGAGCAATGATCCGCTACCGGCCGACCCAGGGCGGCAGCCCAAGACCACTGCATACCCTGAATGGGTCTGGGTTAGGTCTGCCGCGAGCGTTGATCGCAATCTTGGAAAATAATCAGCAGCCGGATGGCTCTGTGGTGATCCCTGAGGTGCTGCGCCCGTGGATGGGCGGCGTTGAAGTGATCAAGAAGGAATAAGGGATGCTGGAAACTTTTGCACAGGCAATTGGACTTGCTTTCCCATGGTTTTTATTGGTAATCATGGTGATGGGGCTGTTGGCCTTGATCGTACCGATCTTTCCTGGGAATGTGGTGATTTGGGCTTGTACCTTGATCTATGGTTTACTTTATGGGTTTGATGGACGCGCCTGGCTGTTCTTTATCCTCATCACGATCCTGACGATTGTTGCAACGCTGGCAGATAATGTGCTGATGGGGGCGAAAGCACACCAGGCAGGGGCGGCCTGGTGGAGCATTGCCATTGCGCTTGTCTCGGCGTTTGTAACTTCGCTGTTATTGACGCCGTTGGTAGGGCTGCTGGCCGCGCCGGCTTCTTTATTCATTTCAGAATATATCCGGCTGCATTGGGACGCGAAAGAAGCCTGGAAAGTCACCAGCGGTTTGTTGGTAGGTTGGGGGTGGGCGTTTGTAGCCCGATTCAGCCTGGGCACCATTGCGATCATTCTTTACTCGGTTTGGTTCATGGGGAGTAATGGATAGCACGCAGCGCATAATCGCTATTTGGTAAAAAAGACGATACCCCTGGAAAATTCCAGGGGTATCTTTTATGTTCAGAATATGGGATTTGGCAGGTTGGATTGTTTATGGAAGCCGGATGCTCGGAACGAGGAAGAACATACGGTTGGTGTTCGAGGAACCGCGGGAGCTGATGTCCAGGGTGAAGATGACTTCCTTGCCTGCCAGACTGCTCAGATCGACATCAATAACGGTGGTCTCACCATCCCATTTTTCAATCCATTCGCCCAGGGTGCCGCTGGTAGATGAGCCGACTACTTCGTAGTTGACCTGTACCTTGACGCGACATTCCTTGCTGTTATTCATGCAGCCGATACGGGTGACGAAGTGTTCGCCTGCCTGAACGGTGTGGGAAGGATAGATACCACGCAGGCGTTGATCGTTGCCTACATTGATGACTAAGGCAGGTTCGTCTTCATCTCGATTGCCTTCCATAGTGAAGTCGTTGGTCAACTGGACGTAGTTGGTGTAGCCCTGGGCAGTTCCCTGGCAGAAGAGTTTGTTATCGTCGGTCTTCCACTTTGCGGAGCAGAAATTGTTGGCGAAGTTATACGCATAGTTGGTGCCTTTAATCACCTCAATGGATACCCAAATCGGTTTGTTGGCGTTGCTGCCAATCCCGAACTCGTCACCATCTTCATCTCGGATAACCCAATAACCTTTGTAATCATCTTTGGCATCAGGCGCTTGTAGGTTGATGGCAATATCCACAGTTTCACCGGGTTTTACCTTTTTAGGCATCGAGGTAGTGCCGCCACTCATCTTGTCGCCGCCGTCAAAAGTGATTTCGTAATCCTTGGTCCATGTGCAAGAACCAATATTCTTTATCCGCCAGACTTTTGTGAACTTGGTGCCACCGACAAACATAGAACCATCTGCCACGGTCATGTCTTTGACAAACTGTGCCCAGTTACAAGGAACCGGTGTTGAGGTGGCGGTAGGCATCGTAGTATTGGTGGGCACTACGGTGTTGGTTGGTACCGTGGTTGGCGTGAAGGTCGGCTCTAATGTAGCGGTCGGGGGAACCTGGGTTGCGGTCGGCGCAAGTGTGTTGGCAATGCCTATCTCGGTCAACCGGACTTCCACCGTTTGAGCTGCTGCGGTGCTGGCGACTGTATTGGGGTCTTGTGCGTCCTGGGAAATGGCAGACAAATTACATGCCATCCCAATGACTGCGACAAACAACAGCAGCCAGATCAATTTTTTATACGTAGTAGTCATGATATACTCCTTCTCTTTTGAGATAACTCTTATCTCTTCCTTTGCATTACTGAACATCGTTCAGTTTAATTTAGTCATCCATAATAATTAAGCTTATTATCTATGATTTTACGCGTGAAAGCTCACTTTTAGTAAGACTTTTACGAATATAAGACGTAATTCAATGGGATTTTGTGCCCATTGCAGAGGATGAATTCCCCGATTAAAATTAAACACAGATTAATGTGAAGAAGGAACTTAAATGAATTTTGAACAGGCAGAACAACAATTTGACAAATTAGCAGCACAGTATAATGCCGGAAAAATCAACGGAGAAGAATTTGCCGAGGCGGTGGACGGGCTTTCGATCACAGACCGTGCCGGACGTAAATGGCAGATCGGGTTACAGTCTGGGAAGTGGTACCGTCTGGAAGGGGATGCGTGGGTGGCCGATAACCCATCGAACAGTATTGAACCGGGTACACGCCCACGCACCAAACCTAAACGAGGACGACGGCTGCTATTGAGTGTCTTGTTGATTGCGGTCATTGCCGCATTTTGCTTGGGGACCGCTTTTTTTGCCAACGGAGGCAAATTGCCGGGGTTGAAAGCTCTGTACCCGGAAGCAATTTCCGGTTTGTTGACCGGTGAAGATGAAGAAGTTACAGCCACTAGTACGGCTGAATTGCAGGCAACCCAGGCAGGCGATACTATGGGAGAAACTTTGCTGCCCGGCGAAGGGGAAGCAACCGGCGAGGGTGAGACGGTTACAGCGACCCCAGAACCTACAACAATGCCAACGAGTATGCCAACGGCAACAATCACGGTTGTGCCTACTGCAACCCAAACACCGCTGCCGCCTCCTCCTGCCTACCAGCCGGAAGTATGGCAGGAGCAGGTAAATGTGCGGTTGGGAGATGCGGCGCAGTATACGGGGGATTGGGAAGGTGTGCCAGATAGGGATTGGGAATATGAATTCTTAGCATACAAGCAGCGGAACGCACTGCTTTTGCAGTTTTCTGATCCGGTGAGTTTGCCCTCCCAGGACGGGAGCGAGGTGACCGACCTGGAACGCAGTTTAACCCTGGCGATGCCAGATGCGGACGGCAGTGTGTCGATGGTGTGCCGCAAACAGCCAGAGGTAGGCAATTATTATGCCCTTACGTTGAGCCGGGCACGCTGGCAGTTGGTGAAATGGTTGAATGGCAACCGAGACGTGTTGGCTGAAGGCGTTCAAAACAGCGATTTCTCTAATGGAGAGTACGGCAAGTTTACCTTTGCTTGTGCGGGGGAACGGTTGACCGCATGGAATGAGGGAGGACTGCTGGCCTCGGTGGAAGATGCTGCCTTTAGCGAGGGGCAGGCCGGGCTGGACTTTGGTATTGATGGGGGTGTGAGCATAGTGTATATCTTCCAAGATCAGATGTATACGCGAGTAGATGGAAGGGATGTCGGGCAGGCAAGCGATACGGTTCGATTGGGACTGCTGGATGTGACCTTGGTCGGCAAGCCGCAGATGCAAGATCCTATGGAAGAAAGCGACTATGCCGGGCAGCCATTAGCCAGTGTGCGATTGAGGTTTTTTAACCTTGCTAATGAGACGCTGGATATTGGGTTGGAGAATATTTATTTAGTAAAGGGGAACGAGCGAATTTCTGCGTTGGGGTTTGAACCGCAAAGCGCATTGGATACGGTACCTTTGCAGCTTCCTTTAAAGTTGAAAGCCAACCAGGCAGCCAGCGGTGACCTGTATTTTGCCGGATTAGCCAAAAATGAGTTAGGCAATGGCTGGCAGCTGGTGATTGACCTGCGCTATGAGGGGTTAGGGGAAATTCGGTTCGAGATGGTGCCGTAAATTTAATGGGGGTCGAAGAAAACCATACCGATCCCCATTTTATTCAAACCCTCTTCAGCCCAGTGCTGCATCATAGCAGAGCCGTCTTGATAGATTTTGAACAGGGTAGAAATGGATTCCGGTTCACCAATTTGGGCTAGAGCGCGCACGGCAGCCAAACGCCCCAAGTGGGAGGTTGTTTCAGTGCTTTCTAAGTAGGCGATCAAAGCGGGAATAGCTGGTTTGCCAATGGCAGTCAGTGCGTCTCCCGCAAGGCGGGAAAGCAATTGGTCTTGACTATCGAGCAATCGGATGAGGTCTTCAATGGCCTGGACACTGGGGTGGCTGCGTAATCCGAGCGCAGCACAGGCCTGGATTTCCGGGTCTTGGTCTTTTAGTGCAGCTGTGAGCAATTCTTGCGCAGCGGGATGTTCAAATTCAGCGGCAGCGCGAATAGCCCACCAGCGGGTGTTTGGGTCTGACGAACTGGCTAAATGCTGAATATGAGGTAATGCAGTTTCGCCAAATAATGCAATTTGAACCGCGGCAGCTTCTGCACGCGGTTCATCATCACTGGTCAGGTCGTCCAAGAGGACGGCCAGTTCCATGGGTATTTCTTTAGGCATATTAGTCTTGTGGGGCGGGAACCGGAAGGTCTTCCTTGGCGGTGTCTACCCACTTATCCCCTTCATCAATGAGCATGACAGGAATGTCGTGTTTGATGGGGTATTTGCGTCCACAGTCTTCGCAGATCAACCAGGATTCTTTGTAGTGTTCGAGCAACCCTTTTTCTTCTTGCACGCATACCGGACAGCGGAGGATTTCTAAGACATCTTGACTTACCATCAGTGCTCCTTATCTGACTGAACAATATTCAGGATTGGCAAGCTGCTTTTATGCTTGCCGTATGATTGCGTAAATTATACCTGATGTTTGGTGGGTAGATGGTTTTGGAGTTTGATGGATTTTTTTAATTGACTTATGAACAGAGTATTACGGAAAATTTGATATTAGATCGCAAGTTATCATACTAAACTAGCAAACCATGTTTCACTATCCTTTATCTCCTCGGTTAAAAAGAGATCCCACGCAAAGGCTGCTGCGTGGGATCACATACTTATTCGGGTCGAGAAAGTTACTTGATTTCCACTACCTTTACGGTAAATGAACCGGACGGTGCCATAACCTCCACCTTATCACCCTCTTTTGCGCCGATTAAAGCGCTTCCCAAGGGGGATTGGTGAGAGATTTTCCCCTCACGGGGATTAGCCTCGGCAGCCCCTACGATCTGGTATTCTTCCGGCTTGTAACGGCCTTCTTTGATCACCACGATCGATCCGATCTCAACTTCTCCATTCTTGCTGCGTTTCTTTTCGATGACTTTTGCATTGGCTAACAAGAGTTCCAATTCCCGGATACGACCTTCAACAAAAGACTGCTCATTCTTTGCAGCCTCAAATTCCGGGTCTTCAACGAACTCCCCCAAGCTGCTTTCAGCAGCTTCGTGCAGGCGAGCTGCAACTTCCTTGCGCTTTACTTTGCGCAGGTAGTCGAGTTCTTCTTCCAGTTTTTCAAAACCTTCTTTTGTTAGAAATTCAGGCGTCATGCCCTGCTCCTTGATTTAGCTTTCATTTCCCGATATAAAAAAACACTTTTTGTATAAAAAAGCGTAACTTTATCATTAAATAAGTTTCAGCAAGCACTTCGAAAAGCCACTCACTGGAGCGCAAATAATAGCACAATTTTTTTGAAAAGGCAAGGTCTGAGAACATTCGTTCCACACCTCATGATGTAGGTCTTAGGTACTATCAAATTCAACTATTTGGAAAAATTTTTCGGTCTTAATAAGCGGTTGATTTCTTCAAGATCAAATCTTTCGGAATCAAACTCCCCACCATACCATTCGACAAAATCTTCATGTTCCGCATGATTGGGATCCCTTAGTGCCTCTAAGAAATTGTAATATCCCCATATTCCTCCAATATCTTCGGGTGGACAGGCAAGCCTGCCTTTTATGCAAATAGGATACCAAATTTTAGGATCATAAGGAAGTATTTTTTCTACCAATATTTGATGAACCCAATAATCACCAAAATCATATTCATACACGAATTTGGTCTTTTCTTTCGGAGTAACCTGTTTTAATCGAAATCGTCGCTCATCTAAAATAGGTATAAATGCATAAGGGTCAGGGGTCGAATAATACTTGTCACCAATAACAAATTGATGTAAATGACTGTTTGTCCAACCAAACACAATTTGAATAATTCTATGAAGTCTCGATAACTTTGTAGAATCTTTAACCAACACCCGCCTCCAAATTGGAGGCTTACTATCTCGAAGTGTGATTTTCAATTGGTAGATTTTTTCATTCATAGCATCCCTTCCTTATAAGAAAAAACAGGAGGCAATTACCCCCACAACGTCACACCGTCAAACGCTTCACAGTGTTTGGCAATCGCTTCGCGCATCTCATCCATACTGTTCCAGAAAGTGCTGATCTGCGATTCATGAGCGGCCACACTCGCCTGCCAGGCTGCTAAACCCTCCGCCGAAACCGGATAGTTTATTTTCTTTGCCCCCTGTGGTGCCAATGCCGAAATCACATCAGCCCGGGTCGCCACATACGGATAATCCGCATAATATTTACGGGGTACGTTGATCAATTCAGCCGCTGCCCGCACCAGTTGGTGGTCTACATGATTGCCAATCGTCAGCGGCAGCACCAGGGTTACTTCTCCATGCATATGCTCTGCCAGATCAATTGCCAACCGCTCCAGCAGCATGCCATCCCCAGGATGCAGTCCCCCAAACAAGTCCTCATCACTGGTATACATTGCCTCACCGGTTTTCGGGTCTTTCCTAAATATCGCATCCGGCACAGAGAAATAGCGATGCACTGCCCCCAATGCCGCCATCGAACGCTCATCTTCCGCTCGCCGGGCAGCCACAGCCGCCTCCGGCGGTAATTCCCACGTTTTCGCCAACACTTGGGCAAACAACGAATATTCTCCGGGTGGCGGGTCACCCGCACAAATCGTCCATACTTCCAGGGGAATACCTTCCTGGACTTGCGTCCAAATCAGGCCGCCGCATGACAACGCAGCATCATCCAAGTGAGGGGAAAGATAGATCCATTTCATGATGTAAATTATAAATCATCCTCAATTGGATGAAAGCAAATTGATTTGTCCAAACATAACAAAACACTGAATATAAAAGGCCTGTCCACATAAATTCTTCAAACATAACTCGCGGTTTAAGCTATAATTACGCCGTCTATGTTTTTCTTTCAATCAGACCCCGAAGGCCGCCGCCGTGTGCGCCTCTTCTTATTTGTTGCCATTTTGGCAACGCTGCCCTGCTATTGTGCGGGCTATTTAGCTGTCCAGCAGGTAAAAAACCGTCCCACCCCGACCATCACGCCTACCATCACAAACACAGCAACGCCCACCGAAACAGCCACCCCCACAGCCAGCACCACCGCCACCCCCACAGACACGGCCACCATGACCGCCACCTTCACCCCCTCTGCCACAGCCACCCAGACCAACACGCCCACAATCACAAATACCGCAACCGACACGCCCACATTTACCCCTAGTTTCACCCCCACATTCACCTTTACACCCACGTATACTGAAACGCCTACCAATACAACCGGCCCACCTACAGAAACCCCAACAGAGACACCAGCCCCAACTGCTACAAATTAATTCCCATTATCAAGGGGACTTAGCTCGACTATTTATAACGAAACCGAATCGATTCGATCAATTAGAGAAAGCAAACCCATGGAAGATATCAAACAATTAATTAAAGACCTGGTCGCTGTGCCCAGCCTATCTGGCTATGAGGATAACGTCCGGGAACACATCACCAAATTATGGGAACCGCTCACCGATGAATGCCATACCAGCAAGCTGGGCAGTCTCCACGCCCTCAAAAAAGGAACCGGAGAAGAACCTCGCCCCAGCATCCTGATTGCCACCCATATGGATGCCATCGGTCTGATGGTTACTGCTGTAAAAGATGGCTTACTCCGTGTGACCGGTATTGGCGGCATCGACCACCGCACCCTGCCCGGTCTCACCGTCACCGTACACACCCAATCCGGCGATCTCCCCGGTCTGGTCGTCATGCCACCCGCCCATGCGCTCCCGCCCGATATTGGTTCCAACACCGTCCCAGCAGACCAGCTTTGGGTTGACACAGGCCTGCCTGCCCGGCAGGTAGAAAAGCAAGTCCAGTTAGGCGACATCGTCACCTACACGCTCAAACCTTTAGACATGGGCAGCGATTACATTTCTGCCCCCGCTCTGGACAACCGCAGCTCCGTAGCCGTGCTTACCGAAACGCTTAAAATCTTGCAAAAGCGACTGCACAGTTGGGACGTTTGGGCTGTCGCCACCGTCCAGGAAGAAGTTGGCCTGAAAGGTGCCGAAACCTCCAGCTTTGATCTCCGTCCCACCATCGGCGTGGTGGTAGATGTCACTTTCGCTACCGGCCCCGGTGCCCCAGCACACGAAGCGATTGATATGGATAAAGGGCCATCCTACGACTTTGGCCCCAGTACCCACCCCAAACTGCACCAGGCCTTTATCGATCTGGCAGACAGCCTGGAAATGTCTTACAACCGCTATGCTTACTCTCGCGGCTCAGGCACAGATGCCGACAAGCTCCAAATCGCTGCCGAAGGCATCCCCACCATGGTAGTCAGCCTTCCCTTACGCTATATGCACACCCCGGTAGAAATGGTTCAAACCAGGGACGTGCTGCGCATTGCCCGTTTATTAGCTGCCTTTATTGAGCAGCTAGACGACAAATTTATGGATACCCTCCAATGGGATGACGAAAGCGAGGATGCCAAATGAGCTACGCACCCATTACACCCAACCCAGATTGGCAAAAACCTAAAGTTGGCGCAGCCCAATTAAAAATCCTCGAAAATCTCTCCAACGCTTTTGGCGTTTCTGGGGATGAGGGAGCCGTTCGCAAATTAGTTTTAGAGCAAATCCGCCCGGTTGCAGATGAGATCAAATCAGACGCATTGGGCAATATTCTCGCCATCAAACGCGGCACCGGTCGTAATCGTCCCAAAGTAATGGTATCTGCCCACATGGACGAAGTTGGCTTTATCCTCACCCACGATGAAGGCAAAGGCATTTACCGCTTCAAACTGATCGGCGGCATGGACCCCCGCCAGATTGCAGGCAAACAGGTCTGGGTTGGCCCCGAAAAGCTGCCCGGCATTATTGGCCTCACGCCCGTTCATTTGCTTTCCCAAAGCGAGCGCAGTACTGCTGTCAGTCTTAACTCTTTGCGAATTGATATTGGCCCAGGGAACGACAAGAAAGCAAAATTAGGCACCAAGGCCACGTTTGCCACCGAGTTTGTACGTCTGGGACCCAGTCTGCGAGGAAAAGCGCTGGATGACCGTCTAGGTGTTGCCACGCTGATCGAGCTTCTCAAGAACGCCCCGGAAAACATAGATTTACTGGCCGCATTCACCGTGCAAGAAGAAGTTGGTTTGCGCGGCGCCAAAGTGGCTGCCCATGCCCTCGACCCCGATATGGCGTTTGCCATCGACTGCACCCCGGCGATGGACCTGCCCATCTGGGATGACAGCGAAAACACCGAATATCGTGCCAAAACAGACCAAGGCCCGGCCATCTATGTGGGCGATGGCGCTACCCTGTCCGACCCACGTCTGGTAGGTTTGCTGCGCGCTGCCGGGGATGCCTATAAGATTCCCTATCAGCTGCGCCAACCCGGCGGTGGCGGCACCGATGCAGGTGCTATCCACCGGGAACGCATCGGTATTCCATCAGTATCTATTTCCGTACCCGGCCGCTATCTGCATACCGCTGCCAGCATTGTCCGCCTGAAAGATTGGCACAACCACATTGCCCTGATGCATGCCACTTTATCCCACATCACCCCCAAAACGCTGAAAGAACCCCGCTAGGAGACTGCGATGAAAGCTCTACTTGAAAAACTTGTCAACACCACCGGCCCATCTGGCTACGAAGCCAAAGTCCGTCAACTCATCCAGGAAGAACTAGAAGGCCATGTGGATGAAATCCGCGTCGACCCGCTCGGCAGCCTGATCGCTCGTAAAGGCACCAAAGCTGAAGGCGGCAAAACCATCATGCTGGCTGCCCACATGGACGAAATCGGCTTGATGGTCACCCATGTCGATGAGAACGGCTTTGCCCGGTTCACCCGCATTGGTGGGGTCTTCCCCCGTAATACGGCTGGGGGGCGCGTGCGTTTTCTAAATGGCGCTGCTGGCGTAATTGGCACCGAGCCGCATAGCAATCTTAGCAGTGTGCCGGCTTTAGAGAAAATGTTCATCGACCTCGGTGTTTCCTCCGCAAAAGACTGCCCGGTAGCAATCGGGGATGTCGCTGTATTTGAACGCAGCTTTGAGGATATGGGTGACCGGCTGGCTGCAAAAGCGATGGATGACCGTACCGGGGTTGCCATCCTTATCGAAACCCTCAAAAATATCGAAGACACCCCCAACGAAATCTACGGCGTATTTACCGTGCAAGAAGAAGTTGGCACCCGCGGTGCGGGCCCGGCTGCTTTTGGCATCGACCCTGATCTGGCAGTTGCCATTGATGTCACCCTCACCGGAGATACCCCCAAAGACACCACCAACCAGGTGCGTCTGGGAGATGGCCCTGCCATCCATATCAAAGATGCTGGCACAATTGCCGATCCCAAAGTTTCTGCCTGGCTCAAAAAAGGCGCAGAACAAGCCAAATTGCCTTATCAAATTTCGATCATTCCGCACGGCACAACCGACAACTATACTATTCAGACCAGCCGCGGCGGGGTTCCCACAGGTGGTGTTTCCATCCCCTGCCGCTATGTTCACTCTCCTTCCGAGGTGGTGGATGTGAATGACCTGGAGAATTCGGTCAAATTGCTGGTACACGTATTATCAAAGAAGGTCTTATTGTGAAATTCACGAAACGCTTTGGGGGAATCGCTATTATCGGTCTTATCATCCTCCTGGGGGTCTCCCTGGGAGGATGCGGTAGTCTCACCGAGCTAATTCCGCTGTTGCAGCCTACCGAAACCCCACAGGCAACCGTCATCATCCCCACGCCCACCGTCGAGGTTGAAGAGCCTACTGTCGATGCGGGCGGTGTAGAAGGTGTTACAACCCTCACCATTTGGCTGCTGCCGCCTTTTGACCCCCACAACGAATCCTCAGCGGGCGCGCTCCTGTTAGACCGTTTGGATGAATATACCGCGCTCCACCCCGGTTTGGGGGTAGATGTGCGCGTAAAGTCTGAAAAAGGCCTCGCCGGGATATTAGAATCTCTCATTACGACCAGCAAAGCCGCCCCACTGGCTTTACCAGATCTCGTGCTGCTGCCCAATCAGGATTTAGAAACCGCCATTGAAACAGCTTTGATCTTCCCCTATCCAGATGGCATCCCAGCGGAAGAAGATACCGATTGGTATGAAGCCGCACAAACCTTGGGAGTTTATCGCGAACAGCGCTATGGTCTCCCTTTCATGACCGATGCCCTTATCATGGCATACGAAATCGACAATATCGAATCTGTGCCTACCACCTGGGAAGCACTGCTTGAAAGCGGCAGTCAGCTTTCTTTCCCGGCAGCAGACCCAACCGCTTCGGTTACCCTGGCCTGGTATCTGCACAATGGAGGCACGTTCACGGCAGAAGATGGCACCCGTACTATTGCCCCAACCCAATTAGAAGAAGTCTTTGATTTTTACAGCGCGGCTCAAACCGCCGGGGTAATGCCCTTCTGGCTTACGCAATACGATACCGAAGAATTATCATGGGAAACTTTTATTGAAGGCAGCCCCACTTTGGCAATCGCTTGGGCCAGCCGGTATTTGCAGTACCCGCAAGAAACACTCCGAGCCGTCCCCCTCCCCACCAACGATGGCACCCCCTATACACTTTTAGACGGATGGGTCTGGGCACTCACCAGTACAGACCCCAACCGCCAGGCTGCCGCCGCAGAATTAGCCTCTTTCCTCACTCAGGCTGAATTTCTCAGCGCATATTCCCAAGCCGCCGGATACCTCCCCCCACGTCCTTTTGCCCTTACAAATTGGACAACCGGGCCAAAGCAAACCATGGCAAGCCAAATCCTGCCTGCCGCCCAACCTTTCCCGGCAGAATCGACGATTAATTTGGTCAGCCCGCCTATTTCTCAGGCGGTGGTTGATATTCTAAAACAAGAAAAAACCCCAACCGAGGCAGTTGAGGCTGTTCTTGGGGAGATCAATTAGACAAATAATCTCTTTCAGCATCTTTTAGCATTTTGATGCGCTGGTCAAAATAAGCTTTTCCAAATTTCTCAAACCCCCAGTCTGTGGCATTTTGGGTGTGCACCCCAATGTGCCACACATACCGGGCACAAGCAAACAAGGGGATTGCTTTAATATCTACTGCGGCCAGGGTTCGCGTTTCCAGATAGCTTTCCAAATACGGCGCCCACTTAATATCCACGCTGTCTTCCAAACGGCAGCACCATAAGTACACACCCAGGTCAAAAGCCGTATATCCCCAACCACAGCAGTCAAAATCGATCAACGTCCATCCAGTTTCTATCGAACCGTAGGCATGGTACCCCTGCAAATCCCCGTGGCAAAATCCCCATTCCAAGCTTTCCAACGGCAAAGCAGCAAATTTATCTCTCAACCTTTGGCAAAAATGCTGTAAGTATGTCCAATCCTCTGGAAACGAGGTCATGTAAGGTGCTGTAAACCCCAGCGAACAGTCAATTAAGTGCACCAGGTCTTTATGGAAACGCTTGTGGGGACTGCTGAAATCCTCCATTGCTGTATGCATCTGTGCAACCGTCCGCCCATAAGAACGAGCGGTTTCTTTGGGCATATCATCATACGTGATCACATCGCCCGATGCTTCTTCAAACAAAACCGCATAACGAGTTCCTTCTGGCGCATCAAGCACATTAATCAAATCCCCCTCCAAATTCGCCACCGGTTGTGCTGCTCGCACCTCTTTTTGTGCCAGGTGCCGGATGGCATCCAATTCATACCCAATATCGGCGAAAGTTCGCCAGGGTTTACGATATACCCGCAGATAATAGGTTTTTCCGGCATGTGTAATTACCTGATACGTGTGGTTGAACCCGCCTGAAAAGTACCGGCATTGGAATACTTCCCCAATCGCGTAACCGGACAGTGTGCGCTCGATCAGCGCTTCGGGCGATAAAATCGAAGCAATTACCGGAAATTTTTCTTGCGATCCCATCATTCTTTTCCTCTCTCCTAAGATATCTGATTTTATATCAAACGCATATATTTTCCAACGCAAGAACCGTGGTACACTTCTTCAAGTTTTTATGGTGGTAAGAAAAACCAACCGTTTTGCATCAGACCATATGTTCGATAGTATGCTTGACTTACCTCATTTGCAGTGATAATATCGACAATTGGAGCGATTAAAAATGTCTGAAAATAATCAAGATCCTTTAAAAGAAACCCCTGACCAACCCTCTATTTCCACTTCCAAGCAAAAAGACGCCGCTACACCCCAAGAATCCGGACGTTTTGCCGAATTCTGGTCACGAGTGCGTCAATTGGGTGGAGCCTCGGTGGCAACCCGTATTTTCAGTACCGCGTTGACCATTGTAGTTGTTGTGGGGCTTATATTTGTAATCAGCCGGTTCTATCTCAACAACGTGGATCAAACAGCCGCACCGGATACCGATCCAACTTCTGTTGCCAGCCAACTCGATACCGGCGATGGCACTTCCAACGTGGAAGATGTCATCCTACCTGAATATACGCAGTCCGATGCCACCTATTTCTTTGGTGGAAATGGAATTTCTCGGGCTGCCAACCCCAACACCGTGGTTCCTTCCCGGCCGCGCAATGAGATTGACATTTACGAAGTCCAACAGGGCGAAAGCGTCTTCAGTATTGCAGAAAAATTTGGCCTGGAACCCGAAACGATCTTGTGGGGTAACTATGACACCCTGCAAGATAACCCCCGCTTCCTAGAAGTCGGGCAGTTATTGAACATCTTGCCGACCAATGGCATTTACTACCAATATAATTCCGGCGAGAGCCTGACCAGTATTGCCAGGACCTTTGAAGTCACCGTCGAAGATATCATCGAATATCCTGGCAACAACATGGACCCCTATGACACAGACCCCGAGGACCCGGGGCTGGCAGATGGCACATGGTTGATCATTCCTGGCGGCACACGCGAACTCACCGACTGGGGTACCCCGCTCATTACCCGCACCAACCCGGCATCGGCAGCCTATTATGGCGCTGGGCACTGTGGTGATATTTACGAAGGCCCTGTGGGAGATGGCATTTTCAACTGGCCAACCCCAAGCACAATCCTCTCTGGGTATGTATATTCTCCTGGCATCCACGAAGCCATCGATATTGGTGGCGCCGAAGGTAATGCCGTTTGGGCTGCCGACTCAGGCGTTGTGGTTTACTCCGGCTGGAGTGAATACGGTTATGGTAACCTGCTGGTAATTGACCACGGCAACGGCTGGCAAACTGCTTATGCCCACTTGTTATACACAAGCGTAGGTTGTGGACAATCGGTCTACCGCGGCGATACCATTGGTGCACTCGGTAATACCGGTAACTCTACCGGCCCCCACTTGCACTTTGAAATGCGCAACAGTTCTTTCGGCCGTGTCAATCCTTTAGATTATCTGATTGGTACGCCCTGATCTAAATAATCAATTAAACCGAAACCGGGTGAAAATTCACCCGGTTTTTTATATCCTCATCGTTAGAAAACACCCCCCTAACCCCAATACTACCCTTCCCACTTCTCCAGCCGCTTCACCGCTTCCTCCAGCCGATCCAAAGGCTGCGTGAGTGAAAAACGCAAATACCCTTCCCCGCGCGCACCGAATACCGTCCCCGGAGCAACCGCTACCCCACAATCTTGCAGCAAACCTTCTGCCACTTTCTCAGAAGTTTCCTCCCCCGGAACTTTTGCCCATACGTAAATCGAAGCCTTGGGCTTCTCGACTTCAAAACTGAGTTTTGTCAATGCCGGGATCATCAAATCCCGCCGTTCTTGATAAATATGATTGCGCGCTTCAATCCATGCATGGGGCAAATTAAGCGCTGTTACGGCTGCCTGCATGATCGGCAGGAAATGTCCGCTGTCTGCGTTCGTTTTCAAGCGCAGCAGTTTCGCCAGCACTTCTGCATTCCCCACCGCCACCCCGCAGCGCCAACCGGCCATATTATGCGATTTGGACAAGGAATTGAACTCCACTACCACGTCTTTAGCGCCCGGCACCTGTAAGATACTGGGAGCTTTATAGCCGTCAAAAGTCACCAGGCTATACGCGGCATCCTGGCACACCAACAAATCATGTTCTTTCGCAAAAGCCACCACCTGCTCATAAAATGCAAGCGAGGCTGTCACCGTGGTCGGGTTATTGGGATAATTCAGCCACAGCATTTTTGCACGCCGGGCATCCTCTACCGGAATCACATCCAAATCCGGTACATAGCCATTTTCAGGATGCAGCGATAAATCCACTACTTCGCCCCCGGCAAAGGCAGTTCCCCTTCGATATGTCACATAACCAGGGTCAGGCACCAATACCCCTTCTCCAGGGGAGACTACTGCCGCAATCAAATGAAAAATGCCTTCCTTTGACCCTAATAAGGGCAGCACTTCCTTATCTGCATCCAGCGAAACATCAAATTCATGCTGGTACAGCCTTCCCCAGGCTTGGCGCAGTTCCTTGATGCCGTTATGGGATTGATATCCGTGTGCATTCCCCTGTCGGGCAGCAGCAGCCAGTGTTTCTATCACGTCGGGGTGTGGAGGCAGGTCTGGCGAGCCAATCGCCAGGGAAATCACATCTACCCCATTCGCTTCCAATTCGGCGATCATTTCCGCTTGCCGGGCAAAAAAATGAGTGGGTAAACCAGCCTTTGCCATCTTACGCTTCCCCCTCAGCCAGTAGTGCATGCAGCCCCAACAAGTACGAGGTCTTCCCAAATCCGGTGATCTGCCCGATACACACCGGTGCAATCACGCAAGTCTGCCGGAATGCCTCCCGCGCATGCACATTGGATAAGTGTACTTCCACAACCGGCACATCAATTCCCGCCACCGCATCCCGCAAAGCGATCGAAGTATGCGAAAATCCGCCTGGATTGAAAATCACGCCATCAAACTGCCCTACCGCTGCCTGCAAAGCATCGATCAACACCCCTTCATGGTTAGACTGCGTAAAGGTCAGCTCAGCGCCGAGAGAGTTTGCTTCTCCTTCCAACCATGCCCCAATATCATCCAGAGTATCCTTACCGTACACTTCCGGTTCTCGTTTGCCTAACAAGTTCAAATTTGGCCCGTTCAATACCAATATCTGTTTCATCATTCACCTCGTATTGTTGATACTAACTCAGACAGATCATTGACTTCCATCCCCACGCTTACCTGTCCTATCTGCACCGGCAGCGCAAAGCGTACTTTACCGCCTTTCTTCTTCTTGTCCAGCTGTAATACCCCGATGATTTCCTGGGTGTCCATTTCCTGCGGGATTTCCACCGGTAAACCCAGGCCGGTTAACACACCGGCAATTTCAGCTGCCAGCCCTTGCTCGGCAAGGGCCATCTCCTCTGCTAGGCGTGCTTCTGCCACAGTCCCAATCGCTACCGCTTCCCCATGCGACAGTCTAAAGCCAGATAGATGTTCCACTGCATGCCCGATGGTATGCCCTAAATTCAAACTCGCCCGGATACCTTGCTCGTAGGGGTCTTGGTTAATGATCTCTACCTTCACCCGCATCGCCCGGCGCACCAATGCTTCGGCTTCTCCTTGCAAGGGCAATAATCCTTGCTCGCATAGTTGGAATAGCTGCGGATCAGCAATCACCCCATGCTTGACCACCTCCGCCAGACCGCCCTGCCATTCTCGCTCTGGCAAGGTTGCCAATCCGGTTGTATCCGTCAATACAAATTGTGGTGGGTGGAAAGCCCCCACCAGATTCTTACCCGCAGGCAGGTCTACCCCGGTTTTTCCGCCCAGGCTGGCATCCACCATCGACAGCAGAGAGGTGGGTAAACAAGCCCAGCGGATACCGCGCATATACGCCGAAGCTGCAAATCCGGCCAGATCGCTCACCACCCCGCCCCCCAAAGCGATTAACAGACTATGCCGCCCCAATCCACCTTTCAGCATTTCGCCCCACAAGTATTCAGCCTGTTTCAGCGTTTTGCTTCCTTCTCCCGCTGGAATCACGACCGAGCTGCATGCCCAGCCAGAATCATTGAACAAGTGTTCAATTTGTTCTAAATAATGCCCCCCCACATTGTGATCTGTTACGATCATAACTCGCCGGTCGCTCTCAATCTTCTCCAGTAGTTTGGGCAGCATCTGCCAAGCATTATCACCAACCACCACCGGGTAACCTGCCCCCATCCCCATGATCCAATATCGCCCTAAGCGCACAGCAATTTCCCCGGCAGTTTGTGCCGTAGTTTGATCATCGGTGGAAATTTGGCACGGGAAACTTCCGTAATGTGCTTTGCGTTGGCGTAATAAAGCAGTTAACTTATCCTCTTGTGCGCCAGACAACAACGGCCGCTGCCCATCTTGCTTGGCTACACGCAATTTCAACGTTTCTAATCCAGCGGTGAGCACCACCACCTGCCCAGATTCTTCACACATCTTCCGATTTTCTTCATCCAACAAAGCACCGCCGCCCAAAGCGACCACACCAGGTTGATTTTCAAGCACCCGGCGGATTGCCGCAGACTCCATTGCCCGGAAGGCAGGTTCGCCTTGCCCGCTAAATATCTGCGGGATAGGCATGCCTGCTTTTTCCGCAATCCTGGCATCCAAATCTACGAATGGCAGCGCCAGCTGTTCAGCCAATGCTCGGCCGGTTACCGTTTTCCCCACCCCTGGCGGCCCATACAGCCAGATAAATTCACTTATTCCGGCCACCATATCGTCTCCTCGTCGTGCATTGGTAAATCATCCAGAGTCAATTTGCGCAGTTGGGCATAGCGCGGCAGCATTTCCTCAATCGAATCTCCGCCGAGTTTTTCAATCAGGGCATCTGCGGCAACAAAAGCTACCACCGCTTCAATGATCGGCACCGCTCTTGGCACCGGGCAAAAGTCTGAACGCTGGTATTCGGTATCCACCGCCTCACCGCTGACCATGTCCACCGTACGCTGCGGGGTCAATGTGGTTGCAATCGGTTTCATCGCCGCCTGCACCAGGATTGGCTGCCCGTTGCTCATTCCCCCCTCGATCCCACCGGCGCGATTGCTTTCCCGCACGATTTTCCCCTCCTCCAACAAAATCGGGTCTTGCACCTCGGTGCCTTTCAGGTGTGCATTCTCAAACGCCGGCCCGAAGCTCACTCCCTTGATCGCCTGCACGCCCAGCACAGCCGCCCCAATTCGGGCTTCTAACTTCCGCTCCCAATGCACGTGCGAGCCTAACCCTACCGGCAAGCCACTGACAAACACTTCCACCACCCCGCCCAAGGTATCACGTGCCGTCATCACATCCCGGATTTCCTGGTGCATGGCTTCGGCAGCGGCTTCGTCCGGGCAGCGCACATCGTTTTTCTCTGCCAAAGCCGGTCGATCCGCCAAAGCAATGGCATCTACATCCGCTTCTACCTGCCCAATTGAGCGCACATAGCCACCTATCTGGATACCAAACTGCGCCAGGAATTGACGGCAGAAAGCCCCAACCGCCACCCGCGTCACAGTTTCTCTGGCAGAGGCACGCTCCAGAGAAAGCCGAAAATCGCTGTAACCATACTTGGCTGCCCCGGTCAGGTCGGCATGTCCCGGCCGCGGAGAAGTCAGCGGGGAAATTGGCTTTCCGCGCCAGTTTTCATGCACGCTGTTGGCGAACAGCATCCCAATCGGCCCACCGGTGCTTTTACCTGCCATCACACCGCTGATGATCTGTACCCGGTCTTGTTCCATCTTCATGCGCGGCCCGGCGCCATACCCTTGCTGTCGACGCAGCAGCTGCGCGTCTATCGCTTCCACGTCAATCGTCAATCCGGCGGGGAACCCCTCCAGGATTGCGGCCATCATCGGCCCATGCGATTCCCCTGCCGTTAAAAATCGTAAGCTCATTGTCTTGCTCCTTGCTTTGAACCATGTTTGCCAATCGCTTCAGTCATCACCGCCACCGGGTGCGATACTTCCAGCCAGCGGCTAAAAGCCAACGCCGCCTGCCCTACCAACATCCCCAAACCAGATACTGCTTTCAAGCCCGCTTCCTGTGCCTGGCGCATCAACGTTGTCACCCCTGGGTTATACACCAGATCGTACACTACTGCATCTGCCGGGAAGGGTAAAGTTGCAGGCCAGGGTGAACTTTCCACATTGGGCGACATGCCCATCGGGGTAGCATTCACGATCAATTTTACATCGGTCAAATCCATTGATGCCATCTCGGACAAAAGACCGCCAGAAATACTTCCCAATTCAGAAAATTCCTCGGCTAATTCCTCCGCCTGCTTCAACCGCCGTGCCGCCACAACCACCTGCCAGCCATGTACCAACAGACTGTACACAACGGCCCTGGCTGCTCCACCCGCCCCCAGCACCAGAGCGGTGCCAGGGGGGATATAAGGAGGAAGAACAGGTTCTAAGTCCTGGTAAAAACCTTCCGCATCGGTATTATCACCAATCAATTGTCCATTTGATACATAAATTGTATTCACTGCCCCAACGGACTGTGCGGTTGGGGTCAATTGGTCCAGCATCGGGATCACGGTTTGCTTATATGGAATGGTCACGTTCAAGCCCCGGATTTCTCCCGCTCGCATTTGGGCGAGCAGTGACTGCAAACCGCTCTCAGCTTCATCAGGGTGCAGCGGGTAAAGCCGATAGGCACCTTTTCGTTGGTGTGCCACCAATGCTGCCTCGTGCAGCACTGGCGAAAGGCTGTGGCCCAACGGCCAGCCCACCAAACCTAGTTGAACCGGTACGCTGCTCATTCAGGCACCTGCTTCATTACGCCACCTAATAAAGACAGCTTTTCCACAAATTCGGGGAAGGATTCCGAAATAATTTCCGCACCACCTACCCGCACCGGGTTTTTGGTAGTCAGCCCGGCAACCGCCAGGGACATTCCCAAGCGATGGTCTCCGCATGCATCTGCCTCGCCGCCATTCAAACCACCTTGTCCTGCAATCTCAAATCCATCCGGCTTTTCTTCAATCGCCACACCCAATTTGCGCAGTTCCCCGGCCAAAACCGCAATCCGGTCAGTTTCCTTGTGGCGCAGTTCTTCCGCCCCCGAAACCGTTGTGCTGCCTTCCGCATAGGCAGCGGCTACCGCAAACACCGGGAACTCATCAATCATCCGCACAACAACATCGCCTGCCACGGCAATCCCGTGTAATGGGCTGTAAGAAACGGTTATATCTCCTACCGGTTCCCCGCCTTGCAAACCGCGCTCTCGAATATCTATCGCCGCCCCCATCTGCTGTAACACATCCAGCAGCCCGGTGCGGGTTGGGTTCAGCCCCACCCTTTGCAGGGCAATTCCCGAACCTGGGGTGATGGCTGCCGCAACAATTAAAAATGCCGCCGAGGAAAAATCGCCAGGTACGGTCATTTGCAAGGGAGAAATCCTCAAATTTTGAGGGGGGGTAAGGCTTACTCGCACGCCATCTGGTAATTCTTCTCGCTGTACATCCCATCCCAGTCCGCTAAACATGCGCTCGGTATGGTCGCGCGATGGGCCAGGTTCTACGATTGTCGTCCGGCTGTCTGCTGCCAGAGCAGCCAGCAGTATCGCCGATTTCACCTGTGCGCTGGCAACCGGCAAATTATGGCGTATTCCCTTCAAGTAGTGCCCATCATCTCGCTTCTCTATCCGCAGCGGCGCAGTATTCGCCGCACTGCCCGTGATCTTTACCCCCATCGCCTGTAACGGCCCGGTTACCCGTCCCATCGGTCTGCGGCGCAAACCTTCGGAGCCATCCAATACCACATCCAGGTTGGCTGCCGCCAATGCCCCGGCCAATAAACGCATCGTGGTGCCAGAATTCCCGCAGTTCAATGCCTCTTCCGGGGTATGCCAGGCCATTATTCCGGGGCTGGTTACAACCAGTTGGTTGTCCTCAAGCGCATATGCCACGCCCAGCTGCTGCAATCCATCCAGCATCACCCGCGTGACACCTGCATCCAAAAAATTCTCAATCTTGCTCTCGCCAGCAGCCATCCCGGCCAGCAACGCCGCCCGGTGAGAAATCGATTTATCTCCCGGCAAAGAAACTGTCCCTCGTAGTGGGTGTAATGGGCTAACTTCTAAGATCATTGCTTGGCCTCCTCCGCTGCTTGCAATAAGCGCGCTCTTTGTCGGGCCGCTTCATCCAGCAATTGCTGTAATCCTTCCCGGTTCCCCGCTTCCAAAGCCTCAGTAAACGCCTGGAATTCCTGTTTGAAATTTTCTGCCATTTCCAAAATATTTTCCCGATTGGTCAGCAGCACATCCAGCATCATCGAGCTGGGGGTCTGTGCCAGGCGCGAAGTGCTGATAAACCCTGTCCCAATCATCGCCGCTACCTCCAGGGGGAGTGTTTGTGCCAGTGCGCTGGACAAGATATAGGGCAAGTGGCTGGTGCCGCCAACCCAACGGTCATGTTCTTGTGGGTCGAGGAATAAAGGTACAGCCCCCAGCGTTTGCACAAGCTCGGTCGCTAATTGCACAGCCTGTTCATCACAGTGTGCCGCAGGCGCCAGCATAAAAGAGGCGTGTTGGTACAAATCTGCCTGCGCATTTGCCAACCCCAACACAGATTTTCCCGCCATTGGGTGCCCGCCAATTGCCTGGATATGCGCCGGGAGTTGGGCAAAAGCTGCTACAATCTCCCCTTTGGTAGACCCCAAGTCCAGCACCACGACCGGTTTCGTACACAACTCAGCCAACCGTGGGATCATCTCCAAAATCACACCCACCGGCAAGGCCAACACAATCACATCTGCCAGGGGCAGTGATTCCGCCGGATGGATCGAGGCGCGGGCAACTACATTTTGTGCCTTCGCCTGCACAGCTACTTCCGGGTCAACATCCAATCCTAATACTTCCAAACAATGGCCTTTCAATCCCAAAGCCATTGAGCCACCCATCAATCCCAATCCCCATATCACTACCCTGGCATCCTCCAATCGATCAGGGAGCATGATTTTTCATCTCGGCTTTCGACTTCACGCTGCGCCCTACCGCCTGGGCAATTTGTTTGACCTGGGTCACCAATTCGGCGAAGCGTTCCGGCTTCAACGACTGTCCACCGTCCGATAAAGCCTCTTCCGGATGATGATGCACTTCCACGATCAAGCCGTCCGCCCCGGCAGCAATCCCCGCCCGTGCAATCGCTTCTACATATTCCCAATGCCCTGTGCTGTGGCTGGGGTCCAGGATCACCGGTAAGTGTGTTTGCGCTTTCAATACCGGAATGGCATTAATATCGGTGGTATTGCGTGTGGCGGTCTCAAAAGTGCGGATTCCCCGCTCACAAAGGATCACCCGCTGCGTCCCACAAGAAAGGATATATTCGGCTGCCATCAGCCAATCTTCCACCGTAGCGCTCATGCTGCGCTTCAACAAAACCGGTTTATGACGGCTTCCAACCTCTTTCAGCAGGGCGTAGTTCTGCATATTGCGTGCCCCAATTTGCAAAATATCGGCGTAGCGGGCAACCACGTCTACCTTTTCTTCCGACATCACCTCAGTCACAATCGGCAGTCCGGTCAGTTCTCTGGCTTCTGCCAATATCTCTAACCCTTCTTCACCCAACCCTTGAAAGGAATACGGGGAAGTACGCGGTTTGAACGCCCCACCTCGCAGGGCATGCCCACCGGCTTCCTTGACCGCATGAGCCGTTTCCAATAGCTGTGTGCGGCTTTCCACCGAGCACGGCCCGGCCATAATCACAATTTCCTCCCCGCCAATATCCATCCCATTGATCGGGAAGATAGAAGGGGTTGAACTAAATTCTCTGGATGCTAGTTTATACGGTCTTGAGATCGGCACCACCCGATCCACGCCGGGTAAATGCAAAAAGAGCGCCTTATCAACCGGACGGCCGTCCCCAATTGCCCCGATGATAGTGCGCTCTTCGCCTTGAGAAAGGTGCGCTTGCAGCTGTTTATTCTCGATTACCTGCACCACCTGTTGTATTTGTTCTTGGGTGGCTTTGGCTTGCATAATGATCATCATGATGTTAATCCTCCAACAGGTCTGGGCGCAGGACAGCCGCCCCGCGCAGGTAAATGTGACGTATCTCTTCTTGCAGCTGCTCGGTATTCCACAACAGCAGCACCCGGATGCAGCTGCGCAGTCCACCGGGGACCGGGACTTCTTGCGCACACATCAAAGGCACATACTGCCAGCCTATCTGCCGGGCTGCCTGGGCAGGATACACGGCATCTAAATCTTCGCTCAACGTAAACCAGGCTGCACCCAGGTCTTCGCGCTTCATTTGCGGGTTAGCAGCCAAAATCGCTTCCAATAATTCTCTGGTAGCCGACAAAATTTCCTCGGCATCATTTTCTAAAACGGTAATTGCACCTCTTACACCTCTAAGCATCATGCCCTCCATGACATTTCAAAAATATCCATCAAAACGGGGATGGCCCCATTTTGATGGCACCGAACGCCGTCCGGCCAAACAAAAAAGCGCAAAGCCAATGGCTTTGCGCTCAGATCACAGGTCAAGATTTATAAACCTCGTTTAAGCACCGCCAACGGCCTCCTTCGACTGAAAGCCGTAATAATAATAGTAGTTGGTGGTAAAAAAGGCGTGCTTATTCATAGATGCAGAAAGTATACTTGCTCCCCGGAAGGATGTCAACAAAAGGACAAAAATAGAGGAAAGTTAGACCACCATCTCTTGTAAAGCAGCTAAATTGTCGCAGTGCACATCTTCCAAGAGGGATGGGCAGGCAGCTAACTGTACCTGTCCGCTGACCAGTTTGGCTGCAAACGTCCAGCAAGAGGTTTCCCCACACACCCCGCAGTTGGATTTAGGCAGCAGTTGATAAACTTTCATCGGGGTTGGTCGTTCCCGCACGGCCATACTGGGGATAATCTTATCGCGCTTCTCCCAGGTACGGTTGACCAACTCAACCAATTCGGCCAATTCTTGCAAGGCTTCATCCCGGTCTTCCACATTGCTTACCCCAATCTCGCGAGCTTTAAAAGCTACCTTGTGTCCGCCTTTATCCCACAATAAGGCGTGGGCTGCCGGGTGGAAAGCTGTGCCCTCCAAAGCGGCGTTCAAATACGGCAGCACTTGGGCTATGTCCGCAGCTAAATGTGCTTTGGCCGAGAAGCGAACCGCAGTTGGGTCGCATGGTGGGGTAAATATTTCAAAGGTATAGTCATCAATTAGCATAATGTATTTCCATAGTACAAGATTTCAATGTTCTCTTTGATTATAAACTAGGATCATTCTTCCTCCAAGGGAAACACACAAACACAACCCCGAACCAACCGTCCTCTTGAAAATACGCTTCTGAAGCTATCTCCAACAAACCAAGCAAAGACTAAACTGGTCTAAACAACTTTTTTTGAAGCCAAAATGCCACGTTCACCAATCCAATCATCACAGGCACTTCGATCAATGGGCCAATTACGGCTGCAAATGCAGCCCCAGAGTTGATTCCAAAAACCGCCACGGATACTGCAATTGCTAATTCGAAATTGTTGCTTGCAGCCGTGAAGGATAAAGTAGTCGTTTTGGAATAATCCGCACCTACCAGCTTCCCCATCAAAAAACTCACCAGGAACATAACCACAAAGTAAATCATCAGAGGAATAGCAATCCTGACAACATCCAGTGGAATGGTTACGATCAGGCTTCCTTTTAGGGAGAACATCACAATGATCGTAAACAGCAATGCAATCAAGGTCATCGGACTGATCTTTGGCACAAATACTTTTTCGTACCAGTCGGTTCCTTTGATCCGCCGCAATATCAGACGGGTAACGAAACCAGCAATAAATGGAATTCCTAGATAAATGAATACACTTTTTGCTATCTCACCAATGGTAATTTCCACCAAATTGCCTTCTAGGCCAAACAAAGGAGGTAATACTGTGATGAAAATATAGGCATACACACTGTAAAAGAAAACCTGAAAGATGCTGTTGAACGCAACCAGGCCAGCTGCATACTCATTGTCCCCCTTTGCTAATTCATTCCAAACGATCACCATCGCAATACAGCGTGCCAGCCCGATCATGATCAGCCCCGTCATATATTCTGGATAGTCGCGCAAAAAGATGACCGCCAATACAAACATCAAAACAGGGCCAATGATCCAGTTTTGGATCAAAGACAAGCCTAATATCTTCCAATTTCGAAACACATCCCCAAGTTCTTCATAATGAACTTTTGCCAGCGGCGGATACATCATTAAGATTAATCCCACCGCAATTGGGATATTTGTTGTACCTACAGAAACAGAGGTATTAAATGACGCAACTTTTGAGGGGAAATAATAACCAACAGCAACCCCTATCGCCATTGCTAAAAAAATCCACAATGTCAAAAACCGGTCAAGAAAGGACAGCTTTTTAGTTTTGGATTCACTCATTTTAATCTCCAAAATATTAAAACTTACATATTAAAGCTCTTGTAAGTATCCCAGCACCCGCTTTGAAATATCATCGCGCACATCTCTGAACACCTGCATCACTGCTTCTTCATCCCCCTCAGCTTTAGCCGGGTCAGGGAATCCGATATGAACTCGCACGCCCTGCCCCAGCCACACCGGGCAGTTTTCGGCGGCATCATCACACACCGTAATTACCCGGTCAAATTCTCTAGTTGGAAGATCGTTGATATGTTTAGATTCCCCTGCATGGGTAATGCCAACCTCTTCCAATGCTTTAATCGCCTTGGGGTGGACATAGCCAGAAGGTTCGGTGCCTGCGCTGTATGCCTGCCAGTTTTCCGACAACTTCGTGTTGATCAACGCCTCCGCCATTTGAGAACGGCATGAATTTCCCGTACATAAGATCAATACTTTTTTACGCATAAACCTCTCCTAATTTTTAATGTCTGATTATTTTTCGGCGCTTAGCGGCTGCGGTGTACGCCGCCGCACCAGCCAAAACAATCCGGCCAATACACCTAGGAAAGCGACCAGATATAAACCTACCAGCCCAATCCCTGCGCCATCAACCCAGGCGCCGTACAACAGCCCAGATACCGTACTAAATAAAGCTACCCAACCCACATATACCCAGGCTTTCAGCTTCCCGATAATTGAAGCCGTGATCAAAATACTTTGCAAGCTCAGTTCCGGGTCAGAGATCAAATAAGCCAACAGCGGGCCGCGGTGCATCCCTAAATCCAGGAACATGCGCGCAATCGGCACTTCCACCAGCGTGGGGAAATACATAAACACGCCAAAAACCACGCCGATAAAGTTGCCCAGCACGGTATTTTGCCCCGCCAGAGTCTCAATCCATTCCGGTCGGATCAATTCACGGATCATCCCCACCACAAACACACCGGCCACCAGCAGCGGGAAAATCTGTTTGATGAAACGCCAGGTCTCCCATAAGAAGTCTCGCACCTCATCCTCGTGCAGCTGCGTGCGCAGCATCCAGGCCAGCACCACGATGGACAGCAATACCCCGATGAACTTCCCCGTCAGGTGAATTACCAACCCATCCGCAGTCGGCACCATTCCCAGGGCAGCAATCAGTAACGTGATCCCGACCAGCGCAGTCGAACCCCAGGTCCAGAAATTGAATCCATCGTGAATGTGCTCAATCCCTCGCCAGGAAGCTAAACCGATCAAAACCAGCATACCGATCAACAGTACGCCCTGCGCAGTCACCCCTTCCTCGCCTCTGGCAGCATCAAACGGCACCAACTGGTACAAATAATCCTGGAAAGTGCTGATCCCTTTGAACGGAAGCGTAAATTCCAGGTAGGTGGCTTTGAGTACTTCCAACTGGAAGGTGCCCATCACTAACAAAGCAACCAACACCAACAAGAAGATAAAGGCGGCTTTGCGCATGCTTGCCTGACCGGCAAACATCTTATCGGTGGCTTTATCATGGGCGGCGTCTGCCTGGCTGAACAGCAGTGCCATAATGATCCCAATCCCAATCCCAAATGCCAGGGACAACACCAGCCGCGCAATCGCCAGATCAGGGCCGATCACCGTACCGGTGTATGTCAGAGCCAGGATATTGACCGCGGGCGCAACGAACAAAAAGGTGATTGCCGGCCCCAACCCGGCACCTTTTTTGTAGATCCCGGCAAACAGCGGGATCACCGTGCAAGAACATACCGCCAGCAAAAACCCGGCAGCCCCTGCAGCAGGATACGAGATATATTTAGGCGTGCTGCGCCCCAAATACCGCGTGATCGTTTCCTTAGGAATCAATGCCGTCATCGCCCCGGCAATATAAAAAGCAGGCAGCAGGCATAACAGCACATGTGCGGCCAGATAGGCGGCCAGGTTGCCCAAGCCGCTCCCCAACATCCCCGAAATAAAGGCCCATACAGAATTCATCATTCGCCTGGCTTATTCCGCTTCCAGCGCGTTAGCCATAAAGGTAATAATTTCTGCCTCTGTGGGGATCCGTCCGCTGGATACAACTTGCTCATTCACAACCAGCCCTGGCGTGCTCAGAATACCGTAGTTGGTGATCTCACCATAATCGGTGACCTTGACCACTTCGGCCTCGATCGCCATATTCTTGATCGCTTTCTCCGCGATTTGAGCCAGCCGTTTGCAGTTGGCACAACCTGAACCTAAAATTTTGATTGTAAGCATATCTTCCTCCATATAAAAAACTACTTATTTTGTGGCACTTCAATTTCCAAAAGCACCTGTTCGCACTTTGGACAGTCGCAATTTGCGTTAGCTTCTCCGCTTGCGATCTCCGGCAGTTGGTCGGGCGAAATCCCCAGCAGCCCTGCCGCCTTTTCCAGCATGGTAAAGCTGGCTTTGTCTGCAACCCGGTAGTAAATGTACTTCCCCTCCCGGCGCGTATCGAGCAAGCCAGCATCTCGCATCACCATCAAGTGCTGCGAGATATACGCCTGCCGCTTTTTCAGGATGGTCTCCAAATGACACACACAGGCTTCACCTTCCCCCAGGGCATACAGCAGCTGGATGCGGAAAGGTGAACCTAACACTTTGAGTAGTTCAGCAATTTGTTTTTCGGTTTTTATTTGTTTCATATTCATAATTATGAATATGTTACCCCCAATAGAGACTTAACTCAAGGGTATTTGTCCCCCCAATTTCAGGACAACTGTCCTCTATTAATGTGAATGGCTGGCTGAGATATACTGAGATTCTTGGACTTCCACCACGCGTTGGTCTTTATGCGTAATTTTATTGAGCATGAACAACACCACAACCGTACAAAGCTTTTGCAGCTCATGTTTATAGTCGGCACCCAACGAAAAGCCTAAGGCATACGCCCAGGTGCCTAGCTGGAAAATATTCATATCCAATATGAACTGCCATTGGGCAAACATAAAACGCAGTTCATAAAAGAACATCAATGTGAAAAAATAAAGGGAGGCGATCATCACCCCCGCGCCAATTCCATGAATGATCGGTGCCACATCATTGGGCACAGTAGTGACAAAAAATCCGGCTGCGCCTAAAACTGCCAGCCGAGATTTCATCTTATGGTGGTACAACCTGGAATCGTCTCGATATAGTGACCCGATCTTCAGCAGCAGCAGACCGTTGAGGATCATTCCCCCAGAAAATAACCAGCGGCTGGTCGTATTATTGATGCCCAACTTCCAGGTTTTCACCATCCCCAAGTCGCTGAATGGTTCGGAAAAGAAATAGAAAGCTTCCTTATACAACAAAATCGCCAGGCCAATAGAAACCACAAATATCCCAGCCATGAGGGTAAACAATTTACTGATCTGATACGTATAAGAAAGTTGATGCTTTGATTCGATTTCCATCCAACACCTGTAAAGTTCCACTGGTTGACTGATATATACCTTTATCTTATATAAAATGTCTCCCGGAATACATCCAATAAACTATGATAATCCTACCTCTCCTACGCCACCAATTGGGCCAATACTTCCCAATTCTTCACCATTGCCAGGGTATCCAATTCGCAGTAGCGCAGCAAGTTTTCCACAGTTGCGGCTGCTTCGTCCTCACTCATCTTGCCGGCCATCAATTCCACCCAGGCCATCATTGCCTCATCCCCTTTGGGAATCGGCATTCCCTCGTAGCTTAAATCCTTTACCAGCACAGGCAGCACATACTTGATCGACGCACTGCCGTGAAAATCAGGATGCACGTAATATCCTTTGCTGAAAATTTCCATCAAATCATAGATGCGGTCGTTGATTCCCAACAGCTGCTGGCGGTATTCCGGGTACAGTTCGGCCATTTCCCGGTTGCGGCTGGCTTCAAACGCCTGGTTCCACACGATCACCGAGCCGGTCGCCGGCAGGTCTGCCAGCAAATGTTCCACCAGCTGGCGGCCTGGGTCGCCGGGCTGCGTGGCTAAAAATTCGTAGTGCCGGGCTTCACTGCCAGGCGCGTCGAACACATGCAGCGAATATTGAAAGACCATATGCTGATAAGGTTTGTACCCGTCATAAGTAGGTACAGCCGGGTTGAATGTTTCGTAATCCAAGAAATTGAGCGGGTAAACCAATTCTGCTAACGAATCCTTCACCGCTTGTAAATCAATAAAAGGTTTGCCGGTCTTAACCACCCTGGCGTGCAGCTGCTGCTTTTCAGAAAGCGGGTACGCATCAGGAATGTCCGCAATGGATACGACCCCTTGCTGGCGTAGTTCCTGCGCCTTACGCCCATATAAACGCGGCAAGTCGTAGATCGGATGATCGGGCAACCCTGGATGGCAGGTCGCCGGGCAGGGGCACGCATTCGGTTTCAAACAGGCCATAATCCCATCCGGTGAGGGACTGGTGGTCACCCGCCAGGCATCTTCACGCCCAGCAGCGATTTCTTCTCGCAGTTCTTCCACTTTTTCATCCACGTTGGTGATGGCAAACAAACTGCGCACATCCACCTCGCCCTGGCGCAAATATTCCTTATTCACATGCACAATATTCACATGCCGGACAGGCACCTCCACCTCTGCTACCAAACGCTGGAACCCGGCATCATACACGTGTTCCTTATGCACCGAACTACTGCTTTTCACTTCATAGAGGTCATATACCTGGTGAGTCGGATCGTAGACCACGGCATCCATGCGCGCTTCAAAGCGTCCATCAGTAAACGTGCGCTGAAATTCCAATACCAGGTTTCGGTCTATCGACATGATCTCCTGCACCAGAAAATCGCGCGCCAGCTTCTCTATCTGCTGCCCCTGCCCCATCAAGTGCAGGTCATATTTCGAGGGTGTGGTTTGTTCTAATTGGTCGTGTTTGGCTGCCCATAGATGCATGGGGGCTTCCAGGTACAGCATAAAATCGGTTTTGGTCAGCATCGGTACCGCCCTTTCTTATTGCTCTAACCCTTCATAGGCTGCAATCACCTGCCGCCATTCATCGGGAATAGAAATCGTTTCTTTTTTATGGTAATCAAACGCCACCATCACCACTTCCCCGCTGGCAAATACCTCGCCGGTTTCCCCATGCACCACGCTTTGTGCCACGGTCAGCGATTTGTTCCCCAAACGGGCAGTGCGCACCCCGGCTTTGATCGGCGTTCCCCAATGGATCGGCGCATGGTAGGTAATGTGGATATCGGCCAAAATCACCCCAATCTCCATAAAGGATTGATCGTCTGTGAATAATCCCAAAGCCCGCAAATATTGCACGCGCGCCTGTTCAAAGTAAGTCAGATATTTGGCGTTGTTGACGTGCCCCTGTGGGTCCAGGTCGCCATACCGCACAGTAATCGGTGTGAAGAATTTTATTTCGCTCATGGATTGATTATACCTGTGGAAAACAGAGAGAACCATTTTTGAATGTAGTGTAAAAATAGTTTTCACCAGAACAAGTTAATTATTAGAAACTCAATTTCAAGAATTTGCAAACCTTAATCCGCCAATACCAAACACCACCCTTGCCGGGGTTCAGGGGGATGCAATCCCCCGATAGGGGTGCAGGGGACTAGTCCCCTGCAATAAGAAAAAATGCACACTCCACCTCTAAAGTCATAAACGCAACATCAATCACCTACATTCAAAGCCTAAAAAAACATCCACCCAGACATCAAATCAACACAAGGAACATTTTCTCCAAAACTCCCTCTTGCTTTCCTCCCCACAAATATGCTATTATAACGATACAACTGGTCAGACCTCTTACCTATTACAATAATTCATCTCTGGATTGGAACGTATATGGATTGGGATAAACCGCAAAAACCCGCAGAACTCACCGAAAATCAGCTCATTCAAGCCATTCTCGAAGGACACTTCCCCATCGACTCCACCCTCCCCAGCGAGCGCGAGCTGGCCGCCCAGCTAGGCGTTACCCGTCCCACCCTGCGTGAAGCCTTACAGCGTTTGCAGCGAGAAGGCTGGCTCGACATCCAGCAGGGCAAACCCACCCGCGTGCGCGACTACTGGCGGGAAGGCAACCTTTCTGTGCTTGCCACATTAGCCCGCTTCCCCAATTATTTACCCGATAATTTCGTGCGCGACCTGTTATTTATCCGCCAACTGATGGCCCCCACCTATGCCCGGCTGGCAATCGCCCACCACCCCCAGCAAATTGCTCAATTGATGGAAACCATTCTGCAAATACCCGACACCGCAGAAGCCTACGCCCTGGCAGATTGGGATGTCCATTCCCAGCTCACCATCCACTCCGGGGTGCCCATCTTCACCCTCATTCTCAACGGTTTCCAAACCCTGTACCCCGAAATGGGCAAAATCTACTTCCAATCAACCTCCGCCCGCCAGGTTTCGCGGCAGTTCTACCAGGACCTGCTTACCTGTGCCAAAGAAAGCACACCCGATAAAGCCGAGGAAATTACCCAAACTTGCATGCAGGACTCTTTGCAAATTTGGCAATCTATTCAACCCAAATAAACCTTGTTCGAACACAGAAGGAACTAACGATGGCAAAAGAAATCCAAACGCCAGATTGGTACGAGGGGGAAATCCCTGCCACCTCCTACCGCAGCTTGTTCAAATGGGGTGCGCCGAAAGAATATAAGCACCCCAAAGATTCGCTCGTAAAACTCATGAAATCGACCCTCAATCTAACCGAGGACGATTTGGCCGCCCCCAAAAATCTAGGTCTTGAAACAATCACGATAGACCAACCGGTAAGATTGGACTCCTCACACATCCAGGCTTTGGCTGCGTTGGTTGGGGAAGAAAATGTCACCTCCGACACTTATACCCGCGTCAAAGCTGCCTACGGGCAGGGCATGATCGACATTTTGCGCCTGCGCGAAAAACGGATTGAGCATTTGCCCGATGTAGTTGTGCATCCCCGCAATAAAGAAGATGTGCGGGCTATCGTGGCGTACTGTCACCAGCACCGCATCCCTCTTTATGTGGTTGGCGGGCGTTCCTCCGTCACCCGCGGCTACGAAGCAGTCAAAGGCGGCGTCTCGCTGGATATGACCACCCACATGAACAAGATCATCTCCCTCAACGAAACCAACCAGACCGTCACCGTGCAGCCCGGCATCTTTGGCCCAGCTTTTGAAAGCCAGCTGAACAACGCCGTGCAAACCCTCGGCGCCGAACGCGCCTACACCTGCGGGCATTTCCCCCAATCCTTTGAATATTCCACCGTGGGCGGTTGGGTCGCCGCGAAGGGAGCGGGGCAAAACTCCACCTATTACGGCAAAATTGAAGACCTGGTCTTTTCACAAAAATACGTCACCCCAGCAGGCACCCTCACCACGCCCGCCTACCCGCGCTGTGCCACCGGCCCAGACATGGATCAGATCATGATCGGCAGCGAAGCCGCTTTTGGCGTGCTGGTCGAGGTCACCCTCAAAATCTTCCGCTACCGGCCGGAAAATCGTAAATATTTCAGCTATATGTTCAAAAACTGGCAGGACGCCCAGGCAGCCGCCCGCCAGATCATGCAGGCCGAAAGCGGCTATCCCTCCGTATTCCGCATCTCTGACCCCGAAGAGACCGACATTGCCATGCACCTCTACCATGTAGCCGGTACGGCTGCCGATACCGCCCTCAACCTGCTCGGCTACCAACCGGGCGAGCGCTGTTTGATGTTGGGCTATACCGACGGCGATAAAGCATTCAGCAAAACGCTCAACCGTAAGATCAGGCAAATCTGCCGATCCTACGGCACCTTCAACTTCAGCCCCTTTGGGGTAACCAAAATGTGGGAACACAGCCGCTTTAAAGACCCCTACATGCGCGACGACTTGGGCGACTTTGGCGTGATCACCGACACATTGGAATGTGCCGTTACCTGGGAAAGCATGCCCAAGGTGCACGCCCAGGTACGAGAAGTGATCAAAGCCCGGCCCAACACCATTTGCATGACCCACATTTCGCATGCCTACCCGCAGGGAGCCAATCTCTATTTTATTTACATCACCCCCAACAAAGGTCTGCAAGATTACCTCGAACTGGAATACAGCATCCTCACCGCCATCCAGCAAAGCGGTGCGGCCGTCAGCCACCACCACGGCGTGGGCAAATTCCTCGCCCCCTGGCTGCCCGGCATGGTCGGTGAAACACACATGAATGTATTAAAAAGCCTCAAAACGCATTTTGACCCTCACAATATTATGAACCCCGGCGGTACGCTCGCCCTGGATATGTCTCCCCAGCAAGCAGCCATGCGCTGGGGATTGGAAGAAAAGGAATAAGCCATGTGGACGAACGGATGGCGTGACAAAATCTGGTCTGACCTCGAAGATACAAAATGGGATGTGATTGTGATTGGCGGCGGCATTACCGGCGCCGGCATCCTGCGGGAAGCGGTGCAAAGCGGCTTCAAGACCTTGCTGGTAGAAGCCCAGGATTTCTCCTCCGGCACCTCCAGCCGCTCCTCAAAGCTGGTACACGGCGGCATGCGTTACCTGAAATACGGGCAGTTCAAACTTGTCTTTGAATCTGTCTCCGGGCGGCAGTCCTTGCTCAAGCAAGGGCCAGGGCTGATCAACCACCTCGACATGGTCTTTGCCACCCTGCAAAACGACAGTATGCCGGGATGGATGATGGGCATGGGATTGGTCATTTACGGCGCGATGGCCGGCAAATGGCAGTACAAACATTACGACATCCAGCACATGCAAAAAGTCTTCCCCGCCATCGACACCGCCGCGTTTATCGGTGGC
The DNA here is from genome assembly GCA_963675375.2 of Anaerolineales bacterium. Classification (GTDB taxonomy): domain Bacteria; phylum Chloroflexota; class Anaerolineae; order Anaerolineales; family UBA11579; genus UBA11579. The sequence goes on from OY776212.2 coordinate 3,336,478, forward strand.
TACCCGTATTATGACGCCCAAACCGACGATGCCCGCCTCACCCTGCGCGTGATCCGTGAAGCTGTCCGTGCAGGAGGCACCGCAATCAACTACGCCCGTGCCAGCAAGCTGCTGCGCGATGCTAAGGGGGAAGTGGTCGGCGTAGTCGTTGAAGATACCGCCCCCGGACAAGCCGGGCGCACCGCCGAAGTGACCGCCCCCGTCGTAATCAACGCCACCGGTGTGTGGGGGGATGAACTGCGCCGCCAAATGGGATACACGGATAAATTACGACCGCTGCGCGGCAGTCACCTGATTTTCCCCCGCGAACGTCTACCGCTCACCGCAGCCATCTCGATCAACCACATCCAGGATGGACGGCCGGTATTCGCTTTCCCATGGGAAGGAGTAACCATCGTCGGCACCACCGATGTCGATGTCGCCGGGGAATCCTACGAGCAGCCCAGCATCAGCCAGCAAGAAGCCGAATACTTGCTTGACTTCGTTCGCTTCTCTTTCCCTGCACAGAATCTATCCCTGGAAGATGTTACCGCTACCCTTTCCGGCATCCGCCCGGTGATTAACACAGGTAAAGCCAACCCTTCCGAGGAATCCCGCGAGCATGCCATCCATATCGAAAACCGGTTGGTTACCGTCAGCGGCGGTAAACTGACCACCTTCCACATCATGGCCCGCGATGTTTTGCGGGCGGTCTCCCCCATGCTGCCTGCCCGCTATAAACCTCAAAGACACCGCCCCGTACTCGATGTAACCGATGCCGCCAACCTCACCCAACTGACAGAAGACCATCCATTAACCGCCTTACGCCTGACCGGTCGCTACGGTTGGGACAGCGAATTACTCCTCGATAATTCCCTTCCAGATGGGTTGGAGACGATTGGCGAAACGCCTTACATTTGGAACGAGCTGCGTTGGGCTGCCCAGGCCGAAGGCGTAGTGCATCTGGATGATCTGCTGCTGCGCCGGGCGAGATTAGGTCTGCTTTTACCCCAGGGCGGACAAGAATATCTCCCCAAGATCAGAGAGATTGCACAGCCGCTGTTAGGCTGGGATGATTCCCGCTGGGAACAAGAGCAGCAAACCTATCTCAATTTGTGGAAAAACTGCTATTATATCTAATGCCAGACTGAGGAGGACGGCAGCCGATGAAATCCAATATTCTTGCCATTGACCACGGCACACAAAGTGTCCGCGGCTTGATCTTTGACCCCCAGGGGAATTTGCTCGCCAAGTCACAAATCCACATCGAACCTTATTACAGCCGGCAGCCCGGTTGGGCGGAGCAAGACCCCGATATATTCTGGGGGGCATTATGTGAAGCCTGCCAGACCTTGTGGAACACGTGCGATATTCCCAAAGACAGCATCGCTTCCGTAGCCCTCACTACCCAGCGCGCCACCATGCTGAATGTGGACGAACAAGGCAACCCGCTCCGCCCCGCAATTGTCTGGTTGGACCAACGCCGCACCGAAAACCTCAAACCGATTGGCGGTTTATGGGGTGCGGGTTTTCGGCTGATGAACGCCAGGGACACGGTTGCTTACCTGCAAGCCGAAGCAGAAGCCAACTGGCTGCGCACTTTTCAACCCGATATCTGGCAGAAAACCCATAAATACCTCTTCCTTTCCGGTTTCCTCGTCCATCATCTGGTCGGCCACTTTGTCGATTCTGTGGGGTCGCAGGTCGGCTACATCCCCTTCGACTACAAAGCCTTAGATTGGTCCAAATCTTGGGATTGGAAATGGCAAGCCGTACCGGTAGAGCCGCGTATGCTGCCCGAACTGGTACCCCAAGGGGAAGTCTTGGGAGAGATCACCGCTGAGGCGAGTGAAGCAACCGGCATTCCCCAGGGGCTACCCCTGATCGCCGCCGCCGCAGATAAATCCTGCGAGGTGTTAGGGTCTGGCGGTATTCACCCCCATATCGGCTGCATCAGTTACGGCACGGCGGCCACACTCAACACCACCCACAAAAAATATGTGGAAGTCGTTCCTCTAATTCCACCCTACCCTGCGGCTGCCCCCCTGCGCTACAGCCTGGAATTTATGATCTCGCGCGGTTATTGGATGGTCAACTGGTTCAAGAATGAATTTGCCCTGCGGGAGCAGCGTCTGGCAGAAGAACAAGGGATCATCCCCGAAGAACTCTTTGATGAACTGGTAGCGAAAGTGCCGCCCGGCTCCGAAGGCTTGATCTTACAACCTTACTGGTCACCTACCCTCAAAAACCCGGAGGCTCGCGGTGCGATCATCGGCTTTAACGATGTGCATACCCGCGCCCATATTTATCGGGCGATCATTGAAGGGATTGCCTACGCTCTAAGAGATGGCGCCGAACGCACCGAGAAACGCAGCAAGGTCAAGATCACCGAACTGCGCGTGGCGGGTGGCGGCAGCCAGAGTGACGCCGCCATGCAGATCACCGCAGATGTATTTGGTTTGCCGGTAACCCGCCCGCATGTGTACGAAGCTTCTGGCCTGGGTGCCGCAATTGTGGGCGCTGTAGGTGCTGGCCTCCACCCCGACTTTGAAACTGCAGTAGATGCTATGGCGCATATCAGTGATGTGCATACTCCCAATAAAGAGAACCACGAAATCTATAACCAGCTGTACAAGAAGGTCTATCTCAAAATGTACGACCGGCTGCAAGGACTGTACGACAACATCTGGCACATCACCCAAGACCAAGGGGCATCCTAAATAAACAAACGCTTCACAAGTGGGAATAAATAGGTGGAAAAATGGTGAACTATAAAACGCTCAATACCTTAACGGCAATTGGGTCTTTCATTAACAGTGTCTTTTTCATTCTTGCCCCTGTCTTTAGCCTTGCCCTGTTGGGGCGTACAGCCACCCCCATCGGCCTGATGAATACCCGTCTGGCCGGAGCCTGTGCCCTCGGATTTTGTGTAGTCACCTGGAAGACGAGAAATACCAGCGACCCAGAAATTCAAAAGACAATTGCCCTGGGCAACCTGGTCATGCTGGGCATCTTGGTCTTTGTAGACCTGCATGGGATTCTTACCGGGGCGATCAATTTTGTTGGCTATGCATTCCTGGCAGCGGACTCATTTTTATCTGTGGGATACGCCAGTTTTTTGATAAAAATGCACGGGATAAAAGCTTAGAAACCCCTACCTGTAGCCTCTCTTACGCAATTGTAACGAATCGATCAAATACCTTTCAAGTCTGTAAATAATTCAGATGCTATTGCCCCATATAATAAAAGTGTCATCATCTATTTATAAGACTGAGAGGTTGGAAATGGAAAAAATCGATTCTTTGGTATCAGAGATCAAGGGCAACGTATCCTTCCTGCAGAGAATTTTCTTCAGCAGGACCAGCTTAGCCGTCGTCGCACTTTTATTCAGCGGATTTTTAGTCGCTTTCTTTGTCATTCGATAACGCAATCATTCTCTACAAACCTCAATATTGAAACAACCTGAATAAATCGTTACGTTTGCAAAACCTGTATCTATTCTATACAGGTTTTGTATTTAAACCACCCACAAAAGTCTAATTTAATGCTATAACAAGTAAAGATGATTGAGATGGTTCCCCGTTGCACTAAGACGGGCAATTGCAATTACTCACAGCGTGAACCATAATCACACTTTGATTAATGCCCTCCCGTAATCATCCTTTAGGCGGGAATTTTTAACCTTTTCTTGAAAACAACGCTTTAAAATCAAATACTCACCAGGGAAAATTCATGGAAAGCCAAAAGCAGATCATCAGTACTTTTGAGGAAATGGCACCCCACTATGAAGAAGTTGTTGATTCTGAACTCAATCTTTTTTGGGGGTGGAGCTACCAGGGGTTTGTCAACACCCTGCTAAAAATGACCCCAATCAATCCCGACGATCAAATTCTCGATATTGCCACCGGCATTGGTGTGATCCCCACAAAAATCGCAACCCAACATACCGATATCCAATCCTTACATGGTCTCGACATCACTTATCCCATGCTTACGCGCGCCAAAGATAAATATAAAACTGCGGAAAGTGAGATTCCCTTCAACTTAATTTGCGCTTCGGGGATGGAGCTGCCTTACATGGAAGGCTCCTTCGATCTCACCCTTTGCGGGTTAGCAACCCACCATATGGACGTACAGAAACTCTTATCGGAAATGTTTCGGGTGATCAAACCCGGTGGCCGCATCGCGGTTGCCGATGTCGGCGGTTCACCTTTATGGAAAAACCCTATCATCCGCACCCTTATCCGGCTCGGTGCCTTTCTATATTTCCTCTTCAGAGAAAACATACACCGCGCCTGGGCGGAGGCCGATGCCGTTTATAACGTTCGCACCAAAGAGGAGTGGCAGCAGCTACTTATAGAAATAGGTTTTGACGAAATCACTGTCGTCAAACTTAAATCGAAATACCGGTGGATTCCAGACCCACTGGTGATACATGCCAAAAAACAGGGAGAAGAAAAATGAAAGAATCAAGCAAGTTGCTAAGAGAAGGCCGTAAAGAGGAGTTATGGCTCAAACACTGCGGTTACATCAGCCTGAGCATGGATGAGTACATGGACATCCAAAAACGACTGCTGAAAGAACAGCTCAATTTATTGGGCAAGTCTGAGATCGGCAAAAAGCTAATGGGTGAGCACATTCCACAAACCATCGAGGAATTCCAGGAAAAAGTGCCCTTCACCACCTATGATGACTATGCCGACCTGCTTGCCGACCGCAACGAAGATATTCTGCCGGTAAAGCCGCACCGCTGGGCGCGCACCTCCGGCCGCACAAGTACCAAAGGCCCCAAATGGGTGCCCTATACGCAAGAAATGTACGACAAATTAGGGGATGCCGTCATCGGCTCGATGCTCATGTCTTCTTGCTCGGAACCCGGCGAGGTCAAACTGGAGCGCAACGATAAGTTCCTGCTTGCAACTGCCCCCCCACCCTATACCTCCGGTTATATTTCGCGCGCCACCCAGGAGCAGCTAGAAGTAAAATTCCTCCCGCCTTTGGATATTGGCGAAAAGCTCTCCTATGGAGACCGGATGGCACTGGGGTTCAAAATGGCGATGAGCGAAGGGTTGGACTACTTCATGGGGTTGGCAAGTGTGCTGGTGCGCATGGGCGAACAGTTCGAACAACAGTCGGGCAGCACCTCTTCCGCCTCCAAAGACTTGCTCAACCCTAAAGTACTCTGGCGTTTGATGAAAGCGATGGTCGTTACCAAGATTAACAACCGCAGCTTGCTCCCTAAAGATATCTGGAAGCTGAAAGGCATTATGTCGGGCGGCACCGACACCAACATATACCGCGATAAGATTGAATATTATTGGGGTTTCAAACCGCTGGAAGGCTTTGCCTGCACTGAAGTAGGCAACATGGCGATGCAGTCATGGAACTACAAAGGGATGATCTTTTTCCCCGACTGCGCTTTTCTAGAATTTATCCCCATCGACGAACACGAAAAGAATATAGCAGACCCCAGCTACAAACCCAAAGCCGTGCTGTTCGATCAGCTTGAGTTGGGAATTTATGAAATCGTGTTTTCCAACTTCCACGGCGGCGTGCTGCTGCGCTATCGCATTGGCGACCTTTTTGAAGTCATTTCAATTGGAGATGATGAAGTGAATTCTGTCCTCCCCCAGGTACAGTTCTATTCACGCATCCACGACTTGATCGATATCGGCACAATCACCCGCTTTACCGAACGTGATATTTGGAAAACCCTGGAAAACGCAGAAATTCGCTACGAAGAATGGATCGCCCGGAAAGAAGTAACCAAAACCCATCCCGAATTGCATATCTACATAGAGCCAAAAGGAGATGAAGAACTGGACGCAGAAGAGCTGAAAGCAGTTATTGACCGGGAATTAGCCGTTCAAATACCGGAATATTTAGATTTGAAAGAAATGTTTAATTACGAGCCTTTGAAAGTATCCCTCTTGCCCACAGGTGCATTTGCCGGATACATGAAAGCTCAAATGGAAGCTGGAGCAGATCTTGCACATATCAAACCACCCCACATGCAGCCCTCTGACATCGTTGTTCAAAGGCTGCTAAATACGCATGGATAAATCATAGCCCAAATGCACTGGAACATTACGACCATCATCCCATTAGTTGCATCTGTTGTTTATGGGGTGCTATTACTGATCGCCTTATTTTCAAAACCGCACACACGGCTGAAGCAAATTTTTAGCGTCTATTTGCTGGCCATGCTAGTGTGGTCTATCAGCGCGTTTATGACCGTGAAGGGATCAGGAGACGTTCTATTTTGGTTCCGCATCATGACAGCTGCACCCATCACCATGATGCTGGCAATCTTCTATTTCGTACAAGACCTTTTTGCCCACAAACTTGATTGGTCTCCCCTAGTATTCTTTTATGGCATCCTGGTGATCGTCGTGGTGCTCTCGGCGGATGGCATCATCTCCACCGCTTTCATGACCCCGGAAGGCGAACTGGTATATGCCTTCTCAAACTGGATCTTTGCCATTGCCATCCCCGGCTACTCCCTGATGATATACAGCCTGATTCAGCTGATCCGCGGCGTGCAGTTGACCGATAATGAAATCCAACTCAACCGCCTGAGGTATCTCATTATTGGCCTGTCGATCACCATGGGTGCCTCGGTCGTTAATTTCACCCCCCTGGGAAAATACCCAATTGATATTGCCGCCAACGTAGTGACCGCCTTGCTGATCGCATACACTATCCTGCGCTACCAGCTGCTGGATATCCGCCTGGTGCTTAAAATCGGGTTGTTCTATTCTATCTTGACCACATTTTTTGGTGTTTTCTATTATCTTGTCATCTATCTGACCATCAATATCTTCTACCAATACACCGGACAAAATATTTTTCTGATCTCCATGACGATTGCCATTCTCACCTCCATTGTGCTTACTCCGCTGCGTAACTATTTCCAGGGCTGGTTAGACCGCATCTTTTATCGAGAACGCTACCACGGGGGGTTGATGCTTCAACGGTTAAGCCAGACGACTGCCTCTTTATTAGACATCAAAGAAATCTCCAAGATCATCTTGTGGGAGGTAACCGATACCCTGCACATTGAACGGGCAGCTATTTTTGTCAAACATACTTCCAGTGGAGATTTTCATCTAATTGCACAAAGCGGGTTAAATGCTACCTCCACGTTTGATTTACGCGAAGGGCACCCGATCATCAATTGGCTCTCACACCGCAAGCAAATTCTCACCAAACACGAGTGGAAGAACCAACCGCAGTTTAAATCTTTATGGACCAAAGAACGAGAAGAGCTGGAAATACTGGATATGCTCTTATATATCCCCCTGCATGCCAAGGGGAATTTGGTAGGGATATTAGCAGCAGGAAACAAACGCTCCGGGCAGGCCTACTCGCAGGATGACCGTCTGATCCTCACCACGCTTGGCAACCAGATGGCAGTAGCCATTGAAAACGCCCGATTGTACGAGGAATTAGAAAGCACTTTTGTAGAAACCGTGGTGGCATTGGCAAACGCCATTGACCTCCGGGACACCTATACCAGCAACCACAGTCAACAAATAGCCGATATGGCCGCAGAAACGGCCCGCGCCATGCAGTGCAGCCCACAAGAAATCGATACCGTCTATTGGGGCGGCTTGCTGCATGACATCGGCAAGATCGGCATCCCCGATTCCATCCTGCAAAAACCCGGCCCCTTAGATGAGGAAGAATGGGACATCATCCGCCAGCACCCACAAATTGGCGCAGACCTGGTTGCCAAGATCAATAAACTCACCCACATTGCCCCCGCCATCGCCTACAGCCACGAAAGATTTGACGGTTCTGGCTATCCTCAAGGCAAACAGGGTTACGAAATCCCGCTCGAAGCCAGGATCATTGCCGTTGTAGATTCATATTCCGCCATGGTGGATGAACGCTCTTATAAACCCCCCATGTCCCCTTATGCAGCAATCGAAGAAATTTACCAGAATGCGGGCATATTATTTGACCCTGCCGTGGTTGAAGCATTTATCCAAATTGCCCCCAACTATTTAGAAGCCACCACGCGCTAACCCATTTCCCCGCTACCCATAAAATTATTTCTCGTTTTCTAGGTCTTCCCAGGTCTTTACGGCTTTGCGGATTGCCAGCCTGATCTCCGAATCGGGGATTTGGTGAATATCGTCATACACATTAATGCCCACAATAAAGACCACCCCCCGCCCCGGCCAGTCGCGCATCGCGATGCCCCGGTTTTCAAGAGCGGTGCCTTCCAGATCTCGCTGTAAAATGGCGTTGATCTGTTCCGGGATCGACACCGGCTTGTCATCAATCTTGGGCACATCCGCTTGCACATAGCGCACAAACGATTTGAGCGGATGGAAAGAAGGCTTCTCCAGTTCAGAATCCTGGCTATCCGGTGCGGTCTTTCTTGCCCGGTCTTTTTCTGTGATCAATTTATCCGTTTCTTCCGATAGCGCAGCCTTTACTGTAGCTGCAATCCCCACTTTTTCTTGCAAATCGACCAATAGCATGGATAAAGCCGCATGCTGTTTGGTGGAAAGTTCCTTGTCCACATCCACAATATCTTTATCAATCTTCGCCATCAGCTTCTTTTTCCGCCGGTCATACCACAGCATCAATGCTTCCGAGCTGATCCCTTCGGGAAGATTCATCAAATCAGGCATCACGGGTTGAGAAACTGGCGTTGGTGCCGGGGCTGGCTGGGTTGATGCCGGAGCATCTAATTGAGCAGAATTACTGTTTCCACTTTCCTCAGTATCCGCAGCCTCTTCACGTTCCAATAGCCAATTCATAGCCTTTTTCGCCCCCGTTTTCACTCCATCAGTGGGGAGCAAAGATTGCCCCATCATCTTCCGGGCTTCTTTTGCTCTTTTCCCCTTTTTAGATACAGGTGCCACATTCCCAAGAAAGTACCCAATCCAGGAAAACAAGATTGCCGCCATAGCAATGAGTATATAAGTTAGTGCATCCACCTCAAGTCTCCTTAGGTAATTTCTGGCAGTTAGGGCAAAAATGCGTACCGCGCTGCCCGACCACAATCCTTTCTATCAGCGTACCACAAGTAGGGCATGCTTCGCCAGTCCTTTGGTACACCCGAAAGTGGTTTTGAAAATCCCCCCCACGATATACCCAATCAATGCTCGCCCCGTTCCGCCTGATTCCTTCTTGCAGTACGATGCGGATATACTTCAATAATGTTTCTGCCTGCGAGAAGGTAAGCTCGTTTGCCTGGGTCAGTGGGTGAATTTTGGCAAAATTCAGCGCTTCATCCGTATAAATATTCCCCAGCCCGGCAATAAATCCCTGATCCATCAACAAGGGTTTGATCTGTCGTTTGCGCTGGCTGAGCCGCTGCCAAAATTCCTCGGCAGTAAACGTCTCATCCAGGGGTTCCGGGCCTAATTTGCTCAACGTCGCACCTATGTCTGGCAGCAGCCACACCCGGCCGAACTTGCGCGGGTTATTGAATGCCAACTGCCAGGTATCGTCCAGCGTGAACACTACCCGCACATGGTCTGCCAGCGCCTCATTTTTCAAGCCCACCAAAACATCGCCGCTCATCCGCAAATGGATCAGCATAAACCCTTCATCCAAGGTGAACACCAGGTATTTTCCCCGCCGTCCCACGTCTATAATCTTCCGACCAACAATCTGGCGCTTGAAGCTTTCCGCTTCGGGGGAAGCGATGGTTTTATCCCAATAGACGCGGGCAGCCGTGATGGTCTTGCCCAGGATACTTTCTGCTTCCCTCCCCACCTTTAATTTTCGTGCAATGGTTTCAACTTCGGGTAGTTCTGGCATTCTCGCTCACTTATTCGTTAAACATCTCACCTACGCTGCGCCCCTCATGCGCTCGCAAGATCACCTCTCCTAATAATGGCGCCACACTCAATACCTTCAAACGGTCCCCCAATTTTGTCAGCACATCGGGGGCAATTGGCAGTGTGTCCGTGCAGATGATCTCTTTGATCGGCAGTTTTGCCAGCCGGTCGGCAGCCGGAGGGGAAAATACCGGGTGCACACAGGTCAAAGAAATATCTCTTGCGCCGCGCTCTTTGAGCAGTTCAATCGCCTGAGAAGCCGATCCGGCGGTGTCAATCTCATCATCCACCAAAATCACATCCCGGTCTTCCACATCCCCAACCAGGTTAAGTGCTTCGGTGTTGTCGCCCCGTTTTGCCCGCCGTTTCTCAATCAAGGCCAGCGGCACATTCAAATCGTTGGCAAAGTTACGCCCTTTTTTGGCAAAGCCCAAATCAGCCGTCACCACCACCGGGTTATGGTAATGATCCAGCATATCAATCACATAGTCGGTAATGATGTGAAAAGCTGTCAGCACATCGCCCGGAATAGAGAAAAAGCCCTGGATTTGTCCTGCATGCAGGTCCAGGGTCATATAGCGGTCTGCGCCGGCTACTTCGATCATATCTGCCATCAACCGGGCTGTGATCGGCACCCTTGGCTGATCCTTTTTATCCGAGCGGGCATACGCCAAATAAGGCACCACCGCGGTGATCCGTCCGGCCGAATCGAGCCGCAAGGTTTGCAGCATGATCAGCAGTTCCATAATATTCTCGTGGATCGGGCGGGAGATCGATTGGATCACATATACATCCTGCCCGCGTGCGCTGTCATGCAGACGGACATACAAATTCTCATTCGGAAACTGGATAATATCCCGGCCGCTCATATCTTGTCCCAGGTAATCCGCAATACGCTTGGCAAGCGCAGGATTGCCCGAACCACAATACAATTTTATGTCGCCGTATCTTTTCCCATCTGATCTACGCAGCATAGCCTCTCCTGATCTTCATCATGAACCGGTTACTCCCCATTCTTCTCTTAAGATGCTCATCATTAAAACATCGACATATTCTCCATCTTTATAATGTGCCTGCCGCAGGCGGCCTTCATGGCTCAACCCTGCTTTCTCGTAACAACGTATCGCCCTTGGATTATTGTCGTACACCCGCAGCATGATCCGGTTGAGGTTCAAGGTTTCAAAACCATGTTTCAATATCAAACCAATCGACTCGGTGCCGTACCCTTTATTCCAATACGCCTTATTTCCGATCATGATGCCGATTTCGGCACTATGCGCCCGGTGGTTAAATTCAAACAAGCCCATATTGCCGATCACTACCCAGGCATCCCCTCTTTTTGCCTCGATCACCATCGGCTGAGAATCCGGCGATCGGGTAAGCATGTTCTCAAACCATTTTTCTTCCTGCGCCATCGACATCGGCAGGTAAACCGATAGGCCATACGTCACTTCAGGGTCATTCAACCATTCTACAAATGTGGGTAAATCGCTGCGTTCCGGCGCACGCAGCCGGATGCGCTCTCCATAAATCATTGCTTTCTCTCCTCAATATGATAAAAACGTACACGCTTCGATCAAAATCAATTTCCAACAAACTTATCAATCAATTCGGCAGCCGCTTGCCGGGGAGAAATCTCCCTGGCAGTGATCCGCTCCAGGGCATGCGCGTATGCCCCATTTTCCAACCCCTTTTGCCATTGGGCTACCAACATAGTTTCAATAAATACATCTAGTTCAGCAGCCAGTCGGGCGCGCTCCCTGCGGGCAAGGTCCCCAGTCTGCTCTAAATGGGTGCGGTGGGTGGCAATCAATGCCACCAATTCTGCCACGCCGGTACCCTCTGTCGCCACCGTGCGCTGGATCGGGGTAAGCCAGATTGGTTCCTCCTCCCCTTCCAACGCCACTTCCCCATCCTGCTGAAAAACTCGCCTTCCGGGGTGAGACAGCTGCAGCATATTGCGTAAGGCCCGCTCCGTTTGTTCAATTCCGGGTCGGTCTGCTTTATTCACTACCAAAATATCGGCAATTTCTAAAATACCCGCTTTGATCGCCTGAATATCGTCTCCCAGACCCGGCGCTTCTACCACCAGGGTAGTATGTGCCAGCCGGGCAATGTCTACTTCTGCCTGGCCTGCGCCAACAGTTTCGATCAGAATAATTTCGTAGCCCGCTGCATCAAAAGCCTGCACAATCCCCGCTGTGGCCGCCGCCAGCCCGCCCAACGAGCCGCGCGAAGCCATCGAACGCACAAACACACCTGTATCTCCGACCAAATCTTTCATCCGAATCCGGTCGCCCAATACCGCCCCACCAGAGAAGGGGCTGCTGGGGTCTACCGCCACAACAGCCACAGTTTTCGGTGTTCCGCCGTCTTGCGGGTGCCGGAAATGATAGGCCAGTTGGTTTACCAGGGAAGATTTTCCCGTGCCCGGTGCGCCTGTCACCCCAATCAACTGCGCCTGCCCGGTGTAGGGGAATAATGCTGCTAACGCTTGCTGCCCTTCAGGCGTACCATTCTCAATTTGAGAAAGCAGCCGAGAAAGCGCCAAGCGGTTGCCGTTACGTATTGCGTCAATATCCATCATAAATCGGATTTATTGGTGAACGGAGGCTTGAATATCTTTGACGATCTGGTCTGTGGAAGTACCCGGCCCATAGACCCCCTTTACGCCCATTGCCATCAGCTGCGGGACATCTTCATCCGGCACAATGCCGCCGACATATACGCCCACATCTTCCTGCCCATTCGCTTTGAGCAGTTCCAATATGCGAGGAACCAAAGCCATGTGCGCCCCTGAAAGCACCGAAAGACCCACCGCATTCACATCTTCCTGCAAAGCAGCCTCTGCCACCATCTCTGGGGTTTGGCGCAAACCGGTATAAATCACTTCCATGCCTGCATCTCGCAGCGCACGCGCAACTACTTTTGCGCCGCGATCATGCCCGTCCAGTCCCGGTTTAGCAACCAGCACACGAATTTTTTCTTGGCTCATATAACCTCCAGCATCAATTTATAAGGGTAATTTGATTATACCCTGACTAATTCCCGGAAACCTAGTTTTTCCACTAGGAGAGTAGTGCTATTGTAGAAAATTCCCTTTCCCAGTATCCTGCACGTCTTTCACCGATCAAATTGTTAGCAAAAAAGCAAATTAAGCAAAGCTTAATAGATTAGCTTAAATACTTGACTGCGGTATAATATTTGCCATGCCAAATTTAGACGAAACCATTCCCAGCCAACCGAATCCCCCCCAAGAGGATTCTTCGGCTGATCAAGAAGATACACAAAAAATCCAAATCGAGGAGCTTTCCAGCCCCTCTGATGAAATTGACCCTAACCAGGACAAAAAAGCAGCCCGGCGTCAACGCCGGCGGCTCATTCTCCTGTCGGTAGTGGTCTTTATTGTCGTTGTCGCACTCGCCGGTTTAGGCGGGTACTTCAAAGCGATCAATGACCGGGTTTCCAACCAGGAAAGCATCGTGCAGACCGAAGTCGCCGATCAATTCCTGCTTGGCCTGATCAATTATGAGCGCGGTGAATACGAGCTAGCCCGGCAGCGTTTTGAATACATTCTCCAGATCGACCCCAACAACGCAGTTGCCCGCGAGAAGCTGACCGACACCCTGCTCAAACTCGGCCAGAGCAACACCCTCCCCACCCCCAAGCCATCCCAAACCGTGGTAATCACGGCCACGCCGGATATGCGCGCTTTGGATGAAATCTATAATCAAGCCCTGGCCTATAAGAACGAACAAAACTGGGACGCGCTGCTGGACACCCTGGACAGCCTGCGTGCCCGCGATGCAGAATATCAGGCCATTGAAGTCGACGGCATGTACTATATTGCCTACCGCAACCGCGGCATTCAGCGCATCCAGGTAGAAGGCAACCTGGAAGGCGGCATCTTTGACCTTTCGCGTGCCGAGTTGTTTGGCCCCTTGGATGTGGAAGCCATTAACTACCGCGATTGGGCCGGTAAATACCTGACCGGGGTAAGTTTCTGGGAGATTGATTGGCAAGAAGTGATCAATTACCTCAGTCCGCTGTCCTTGTCTGCGCCCTATTTGAGCGACTCAAGCCATTTCACCGTGCAAGACCGGCTGGCGACCGCCCAGGTTGAAGTCAACATCAGCATCCTAGAGACTGCTCGCTACCGCTATTCTGTGCGCAAGTTTTGTGAGGCGTACGATCTCTTCACCGAAGCATCTTACTATATCCAACTCACCGACGAAGACCTCGCCCACATGAAAGAAGCAGAGAACCAGTGCTACGGGGTGCCCGAAACCGAAACTCCCCCAGAAGCGACCGTAACCCCATCACCATAAACATTTGTTAGGAACCCAGCATGCCAGAGACCCCTGTCTGGGCACAAACAATTGCATTTTGGCTGCACATGTTAGCCACTGTCTCCTGGATTGGCGGGCAGGCGCTGCTTTCTTTGGTGATCCTCCCCATCAGCCAGAAAACGTTGGAAACCGAGAAGCATTACAAATTGGTCTCTGCGATCAATAAACGCATGTACGGGATTGGCTGGCTCTCGTTGGCCGTTCTCTTGGGCACCGGCATGCTCCAAATGGGGGCAAACGAAAATTATCAGGGCTTTTTAGCTACCGGCAGTACCTGGGCCCAGGCCATTCTGCTCAAACACATTGCCTTTGCCGCCATCCTTGGCCTGACTGCCTACCAGACCTGGAAGATCGCCCCCGACCTGGAACGCCAGGCACTGCTGCAAACGCGCGGCAAGGGAAATCCGGAAGAACAGCTAGCTCTGCGCAAAAAAGAAGCCCGCACCATTCGCATTAACCTGATCCTCAGCATCCTCGTACTCGCCTTTACCGCTCTGGCGCGCGTATCCTAAATCCCCAATTTCCCAACCATCAAATCAATAATCTTATCAAGCCCGGCATACTCCTTGCATCTTGTTTATTACTATGAGAGGAATATGCTTATGTCTGTAACCTGGGTTGCTTATCCTGCCTTATACATCATCACAATTGGCTTTGCCGGTCTGTTGGGAGAGCTTATCTTCCACCTGCGCAGTCAATTCACCCCGCGCATTCTCGCCGCGGCGATGCTGCTTGCCGGGTTGGTATGGTTCCCGCCCCTCAGTCTGCCCTTGACCTTGCAATGGGGCTTGTGGGTATCCTCCGGGGTGGTGATTTTACTATTTGCCTTACGCCCCCAACCGCTCCCCAACCAGCTGTTCAGCCGCCAGTTTGCCATGCGTTATGCCAGCATCGCCATGCTCATCTCTGCCCTGTGGGATGTGCTCGCCGGCCCTGCTTTCCCCGCCCATGCCCTGGCAATCGCTGCCCTGTTGGCATCCCTGCTTGCCTGGCTCGCCAGCGAAGAAGTACTGATCTAGGACACTTATCAAGGGGGAATTGTCTTTTCGCGTGTAATAAATCCAAACATGGTTTTCTCTAAGTCGGTTGACAAATTGCAAAATAATATTGGATGTATAAAATGACATAGGGTGGCATAACGTTACGAGATAAGATTATTTCTATCATGCCCCACCCCAATTAATGCCTGAAATTTCTGAGTACCTATCACCCTCCCCAAATTGGGGAGGGCCGAAGTGCCACTTCCAAGAAAAGTGCTGGCGGGTGGGGCGTAAAAAACTTACAAATTTTCACAAGTCATTTTGCAATTAGTACCACTCTCTAGAAAGGAAACCAATCCAGAGGTTCAAAAGGAGTAAATATGCTTTACTGATTTATTTGTGGCTTTGAGAAAGCCCCGCCTATACACATAGAGCCTCATCCCTTCAATTCAAAATCATGTTACAATCCCCGAAATTCGGCTATAACCGCCCCTGCGGTTCAATCCTTTTGGGAGCGATTTACTATGTCACATTTAGCCCGTTCGTCTTTCTTGTTGGCTTTCTTTTTCGGAATCGATAAAATCTTCAGCTTTGCCCGTGCCACGATGGTCAATCGGCTGTTTGGCCTCTCCTATGAATTGGATGCCTTCAACGCGGCCAATAACATCCCCGACCTGCTCTCCGCCCTCATCTCCGGCGGGGCATTGGGGGTGGCGCTCATCCCCGTGCTCTCCGAATACATGGAAAGGGACGGACGCAAAGCCGCCTGGGACCTATTTTCCCGTATTCTCAACCTGGCGTTCATCGTCACCGGTGTAATTGCCCTCATTGTGGCTCTTTCCGCCCCCTGGCTGGTAGACAATATCATCGCCAGCGGCTTCCCGGAAGAGCAGCGTGCCCTCACCACCGAGCTGATGCGCCTGGATTTGATCGCCATTATGATCTTCTCGATCAGCGGTTTGGTGATGGCAAGCTTGCAAGCCAACCAGCACTTCTTACTCCCCGCTCTGGCTCCCACCATGTACAATCTCGGCCAAATCTTTGGCGCCGGTTATTTAGCCCCTTCCGGCAACTCCTTCATGGGGCTGGTAGACAAACCCGGCCTGGGCATGGGCGTGCACGGCATTGTTTATGGGGTCATCATCGGCGCTGCCCTGCATCTGTTAATACAACTTCCCGGCCTGATCCGCTACAAATTCCGCTGGACACCGCGCATTGAGCTCAAAAACCCCGGCGTACACCAGATACTTTTCCTGCTTGGGCCGCGTGTACTCACCATGTTCTTTATCCAGATGTTCTTCATCATCCGCGACTATATGGCTTCCTTTATGGATGAAGGCGCGGTAACAGCCTTGAACAACGGCTGGTTCATCATGCAGGTGCCGGAAACCTTGTTAGGTACCACCGTGGCAATTGCCCTGCTCCCCACCATCTCCGAAATCTTTGCCCGCAACGATATTGACGAATTCAAGAAAACGGTGAATGGTGCGCTCAAGGTGATTTTAGCCATCACCATCCCGGTTGGGCTGCTGATGATCGCCGGGATCAGCCCCCTTATAAAGCTCGCTTTTGGCTATACAATCGAAGAAACAGCCAGGGTTACATTGGCTACACGCATTTATCTATTGGGTCTTACCGGCCATGCCATGCTGGAAATTGCTTCTCGCTCATTCTACGCCCAAAAAGACGCAAAAACCCCGCTTCTGGCTGCTTTCCTCAACGCGATCGGCTACTTAGGGATCGTCTATCTGCTTACCAACCTGATGGGCTTTGCCGGTATTGCCCTGGCGAATATCCTCGCCTTTACATTAGAAGCGCTGCTGCTTCTTTGGCTGCTCAACCGCCGCTACAACGGCATCCTCAAAGTCGCCAACTCCTTTTTCCGGGCATTGCTGGTTTCTGCCCCGTTGGCAGGCATCATCTATTGGGTGCTCAACATGCCGCGCATCACCGCCATGAGCGACCTCTACCAGGGGGCTGCTGCTGCCGGCTTGATGCTGGTTGGGCTGTTGATCACCGCACCCTTTATCTGGAAAGAAGTAAAAATCCTGCTGACCTTAGGCGGCAAACGGTTGGCTGCCGACCCCGAAACCGATTAGCCAAAATCATTCTTGATAGCTCAGTCAAAAAAAGGCCAGCGATATGCTGGCCTTACATTTTGTTTTATGCCGCTATTTCCACCCTACGAGGGCGGACTATTTCTGCCGGGTTACCCTCTTCTTCCAGCGTATACGCCAGGGTCAAAATATAACTGCCCCACTGCCGCCACCCTAACCAGCAGTCCGGATACCCTTCCACATGCGAAGTCCATTCCAACGGCTGCCAACCCTGCCGGAATTCCAAAAATTCTTCTTCCATCACCGGGCTGATCTCTACCTTACGCGTATCCAGCCGCAGCCCCTTGCGCCAGGCTTTCAGCACCGCTTCTTTCGCGCTCCACACCAACGTGACCCACACCGGCCGCAGCGCATGCGGCAAGGTATAAGTATGGGCAGCTTCATTGAAAGTAAAGAAATCCTCCACAAAGGAACGCTCACGCGGCTCAATCCATTCCAGATCAATTCCTACCCGCCGCATCTCGTCCGGTGTATATGCGCAAGCCGCCAATGTGCGGCGGTGGCTGAGAGACAGCCCACCCGGTACGGTTGGAATTTTGATCACCGGGGCGCCTTCTGGCAGGTTATCAATCGAAATCTCGGTCAGGGCTGTGCCTTCCAGGGGCATTCCCGGCGCGGTCAGCAAGCACTTCGATGTCCAGCGCCCTAAAAGCCATTCCTGCGCTCGCTTGGGTACATGCATCTCGCGGTAGCGAGCTAATTCCTCGTCTGAAAACACTTCCTCCGGTTGAGGAACAGCCGAGGTGCCCTCCGATTCAATTGTTTGCACCACCCAGAAAATCTCACCTGTCATTTGTCCAATTCCAATCATCAACTCATTTACCGATCACTCTCTAACAAATTTTGCAGGGGTGCCAGTAAAGGCGCTTCTATCGCCCTGGGGAGCGTTACCGTGCGGTACGCTTCCAGTTCCAGATACACGCGGCCTTTGGCATCTACCACCTGGGAATTGAATTGTACCCCGTCTTTGGTTTCAATGGGCTGCACGTGGGCGTAAATCGGTAGCCCATTGGTCTGGTGCCGGTACAACCGCACCTTGCGGATCGACTGCGGCAGGCTCATCTTGCCGGTTTTGCCAATCTCCCAAATACCGGCGGTTTGCAGACACAATTCAATCATCCGCGGGATGCTGTCCTGGTGTTCGGGCTTGGAGGACATCGGCGGTAAATGGGTGCTCAACTTTCCAATTAAACCAGACCCATTTTTCTGCACCCCCTCCAACACCTGGAAAGCCGGGCCGTGGAAATACAACTTATAAATTTCCTCTTCGGGCAGCGTATAATGCCCGTTCCACTTGGGCAGTGCCCCCACCACGGTTTGCAGTGGCTGCTGGGTCGGCTGTAAATAGGCCGTACCTTTAAAGTGCAGCCGCTTGGTTTTCTTTCCCACCGGATTAACCCGATGCGATTCTAATCGCACCTGCACGGCTAAACCTTGCGGGGTGCGGACCGGCACTGCCTGCCAAACCATATGACGAAGTTCGTTGCGGTAAAACTTAATTCCCTGGGCAAACTCAATTTCTTCCAACCGGGAAACCCGGAAACTGTATTGGTCGCCGGCCCCCAAAACGGAGGCAATATGCTGGGCAGCCACGGTGAAACCTTCAATGCCCATCACACCCGGCAGCAGCGGGGTGCCATTAAAGGCATGGTCGTGTAAGAACGGTTCCTCCACCGGGTCCAAATCGACTTCCAGCCTGACACCTTTCAGACTGTCATACCCGGTAACACTGCTCAGCATCACATGCACCGCTTCCCCCGCCCGCAAGGCATGGTTGGCCGCCTCCAGGTCGAGCACTTCTTGTGCGCCTGCCTGCGCTTCCAACATTCCCAGCGAACCGGACAGCACGGCCTCATGGCTTCCCCCACGGGTCAGCTCGGCATACACCAACGGTGCAGCTTCTTCCGGGGGCATCATCGCAATTCCTGCCTGCGACATCAACATTGGCGTATGTCCGCGGCTTGCCATGCCCACCTCTGCCCACGGTCCCCAGTCCAAAGCTGCGACCCGCATACTGGGAAACGCCTGTTTCAGCGATGCGCCAATCTTGGAAAGCAAATCGTTGGCAGCTGCATAATCTGTCTGGCCTGGGTTGCCATAACGACCGGCTACAGAAGAGAAGAGTGCAATCGTTTCGGGTAAAATGTTGCGCTGCTGCAACGCTTTGAACAGGTGATAGAAGCCTTGCACCTTCACATTCAACGTCTGGGTAAATTCTTCCAAAGGTTTGTTTTTTAGCTTGCGGCTGCGCTCAAACCCGGCAGCATGCACCAACACATCCACTTTGCCTTCTTCCAACATAAGCTTATCAGCCAATGCCTGTACATCTTCGGGGCAGGTCACATCCCCAACCAGATAGCTGGCTTTGCCACCTACCTGCTCAATTTGTGCCATCCCATCCAGGGTATTTACAGTCCGTTCCAATGCGGCGACTCTCGCTTTCACCTGCACCGGGGTCAGTTTTTCTCCACCTTCCTGGGCGGCTCGCTGCATCCAGGCTTTTTGCAACGCTTCCGTACCAGATTGCTTCAATAGAACGACATCCGGGTCATTCGCCTCAGGCAAAGGCGCTCGCCCAACCAAATAAAAATGGCCCTGGGTTTTCTTCGCCAGGTCTAACACAACCGGCAGGGTGATCCCACCTGTCCCGCCAGACACCAGAAAGACACTGCCTTTGGCAATTGCATGGATCTCTTCATCCGGTAAAGCTTCTTCCAGGGCGGAGATACCAAACCGCTGCCCGGCTTCATTGCCAACTTCAACCACAGCCGGGTCACGAAGCGTTTCTCCAACCAAAATTTGTGCAACCTGCTGTGAGGTGTGCTTGGGGTGAAAATCCACCACCTTAATCAAGCGACCACTGCGTTCACGGGCAAGTGCCTTGGTAAAGCCGCTCACCCCGCCGCCGGTAGCAAAGGTCTCCGTCCCGCCGTAGCCATGCAGCCCACCGGTGCGGGTCGCAGTAACTAAAAAGACATCTTCCGGCAAAGCCTGCATCAGGTGATAGAGCAGCATCACGCGCTCTTGCAACATTTGCGACCATGCTATTTCATCCGCCTGCCATAAAGACGTTTCCTCATCCAGCGAAGGCAAGAAATACACCCCGTGAATCTCTCCCTCGGTCAGCCAGTTTTGGATATGTGCAGTCAACACTTCCGGTTGGCGCACCCTGGCGCGCAGCACCTGTACCCGTTCTTGCACCAAACGATCCGCCAAAGCTTCGGCAGCATCTCCCCCATCATCCACAATCAGCACGCGGGTGGTGCCATCTAAAGTAATCCCAGAGGGCACGCACAAATCTAAACGCGGCCGCAGCACCGGCACCGGTACTTTGCGCAAGATCGAAGCCGGTGGTTCCTCTTCTTCAAATGCTTCAACTTCTGGTTCGGTCTTACTCTCTGCGGGTGCTGCAGGGAGCGCATCTGGCGTCTGTACAGTTTCCGCAGGTTGTTCCGGTACCGGAACACTTTCAGCGACCGGAGATTGTGAAGGGACCGGTGCAGCAAGTGCTGCCTGCGAATCAAGCACAAAGCCGATTACTTTATTGAGCGTGTTGTATTCCACCAGCATCAAGTCTTCTCGCCGCGGGATGCCAAAATGCGTCCGCACTGCCGAGAATAACTCGGCCTGCTTGACCGTATCAATCCCCAGGTCGGCTTCCAGGTCGAGTTCTAAATCTAGAATATCGGTGGGGTAACCGGTCTTTTCACTGACCAGGTCAAGTAAGAAGGCTTTTACTTCCTCAAAGCTCGCAGCATGCTCAGCACCGGGTTGTGTGTCTTCCACCGCAGAGGTCAGAACTGTTTCAGATTGTTCGCGCACTATTTCCGTTTCTTCCGCTGCATCTTCTCTCTCAACCTGAGGCATTGCCTCCCCAAAAGAATCTTCCACAAACCCAATTACCTTGTTGAGCGTGTTGTACTCCACCAGCATCAAATCCTCGCGCCGCGGGATGCCAAAATGCTCTCGGACAGCAGAGAACAACTCGGCCTGTTTGACCGTATCAATCCCTAAATCTGCTTCCAGGTCAAGTTCCAAATCTAATATCTCGGTCGGGTAGCCGGTTTTTTCGCTCACCAAACCTAGCAGAAAGTCTTTGATTACTTCCCGGTCAGGGGCGGCGGTCTCAGCCGCGGCAGGAACGGACGGTGATACTGCCTCTACCTGGGGTACCATTTCTATCTGCACTTCACTGGTTGCTGGTTCCTGCGCCTGGGCAGCACTACCCAAGGACTCTTGCACAAAGCCAACCACTTTTGCCAGCGTGTTGTATTCCACCAGCATCAAATCCTCACGCCGCGGGATGCCAAAATGCGCCCGCACCGCCGAAAACAACTCGGCCTGCTTGACCGTGTCAATCCCCAGGTCGGCTTCCAAATCCAATTCCATTTCTAAAATTTCCTGTGGGTAACCGGTTTTCTCGCTCACCAACCCCAACAAGAAAATTTTGATCTCTTCTTCGCTCACCGCTTTTTGCGCCGAGGTTGTCACATTTTCCGAGGGAACAGTCGTTGGTGCGTTTCCTTCTCCGACCTCAGTGTTTTGCACTTCCGGTTGGGCTGCCCACAGACTTGGCCCCGTCCCGTACTGCCAGCCAGAAACCATTGGCGGCTGCACCAGCATGCCCTGGTCGGCAATCCGCAGGGTGCGCTGCACAACTTCCAATTCGGCGGTCTGGTAGCCTGCAACTGCTGTCAGCCAGCTTTGGTATTTTTCTCGCTCCACCCGCTCCGGCGTGCCGGGAATACGGCGCAGCAGTGTCATGGCGATCTGCGAGCCAAAGCCCGCGCCTAAGCGCAGCGCATACTGCACATTCACCGCTCCCCCCTGAGATAAATTGAGGTTGCCCAATTCAGGATCGGGTTCAAAGTTTTCGTCCAGGTTGGCGATCTTCGGCACCACGCCAAATTGCAAGGCTTTCACCGCTACCACGTCCTCAATCCCCACCCCCATCGTATGGCCGGTATAGCCCTTGGTATTGGCAATCAGTACCCGGTTGGCCTGCTCGCCAAAGGTACCGCGCAACGCTTTGATCTCTGCCGCAGCACTGCCGCCGCGGGCCGGAGTATAGGTCTCGTGTGACATGAACATCGTTTCCCCCGCAATCGCTTCCCGCTCAATCCCAAAGCGAGTTTCGGCCTGGTCTACCAGCCGCGCCATCACCTGGGCCACATGCCCGACATTCAAGCGGGTGCCGTGATAAGCGCTGTTGGCAATATCGGTCGCCAATACTTCACAAATCCCGGTCATGCCCCGTTCTCGGACGGCGTCTTCCGCCTCGACCACCAAGGCGGCCGCCCCCATCCCCATAATCATGCCGTTTCGGCGGCGGTCAAAGGGCAAAGCGGCTTTGCGCGGGTCGCCTTCGGTTGTAGTTGCCCCGGTAGCCAATAAGCCGGTACCAATCCAATCCACCAGCTTGCCATCGGTGACATCATCGCCGGCCACGATCACCACCCGGCGGCAGCGTCCGGCTCGGATCCAATCTTCGGCAATTGAAATTGCATGGGTAGTGGTGGCGCAAGCTGCATTCACCGCCGTGTTTGGCCCGCGCGCACCGATATACTCGGCGAACTGCGAATGTCCCATATTCAACACCCTGAAGATGAATTTGCGGTCGAAATGATAATCCAAGGCATCAATTTGCGCTTGCAAAGCTTCAGCCCGCTGCGCTAGTTTCTCAGAAAAGCCATTAGCGCTTGCCCCCACTTCGCGTATCAAATCCTGCACTTCCGCTAATTGGGCAGATAGCTGCTGGTGGGTATAAAAACGCTCGGTCTCCTCGGCCATGCGTTCCAGGCCGGGGAAAGCGGCGCAAAAGATCACCCCGGTTTCATCGGCCAGGGCCGGGGGCAGCCGCCAACGGTCGGGTAAATAGCCGCCCGTGCTGGTTTGTTTATAGGCCATCACCAGCGGGATACCGGCATCACGCAGCGCTTCCACCCCGGCGGCCATCGCCAGCTTGGTGCTCACATCGAGGGCATCTACCCGCCCTGCGGGAATGCCAAACTCTTCTGCCAGGTCAAACTGCCCGCTTTGCCCGGCCAGCTTGATGGTTTGTTCCAGATCATCGATCATCACCATCTGCGCGCCGGCATTGCTTTTCTCCAGGCGGGTGACACGCCGATCAAGCATATGCTGCCGGGTGCCCTCCGGCAAAGGTTCAATAAAAGAATCTCCCCTCAAAATACGTTCAATATTGTTATCGTCAAATACGTGGCCGTTTTTCCCCGGCAGTCCCAGCCCTGCCCCGCTGATCACCACCGAACCGCTGATTTTATTCATATGGGAAGGCTCGGTGGGCATTTCGTTGGGGCGTATTCCTTTTTCTTTAATTGCTTGGATCGTATCCACCGCCGCTCTACTTTCGGGCATCTCCACACCCAACCCAGCAGCATATAACTGGCAAACTGCCTCCATAAAGCTGGCTGTCCCGCCCTTGCGCGGGTGGTTGGTAGCAGTGACAATCATATCGTCACGCCCTTTGAGAATATCGTTGGTCAGAGAATTTAACACTCTTTTTGGCCCGGCCTCCACAAAGATGCGTGCCCCATGGTCATACAAGGTGTTGATGCCCTTCACAAACTGCACCGGGGAGGCAATATGATCGGCAAGCATATCCACGATCTCGGCACGCTTCTGGGGGTACACTGAACCCGTCACATTGGCGGCCACCAGCAGTTCCGGCACTTTCAGGCTGGTACGCTCGATCATCTGGCGTAAAGTTTCGGAAGCAGGGGCAACAATGCGGGTATGGAAAGCATGCGAAACCGGGATTTTGACGGCCTGCAAACCGGCCGCTTTGAAGGCTTCAATAGCAGTTTCCACCGCCGCGGTATTGCCACCAATCACAGACTGCACCGGGCTGTTCACATTTGCCAGCACCACATAGCCGTCAACGGTAGAAAGGATTTCCTCTACCTGGGCAATCGGGGCGGACACCGCCGCCATGCAGCCGTTGTCCTCCACTTTCAGGGCAGCCATGGCATGGCCGCGGGCGCTGACCACTTCCAACGCCTCCTTGAAAGATAATGCACCCGATGTCACCAGGGCGGCATATTCGCCCAGGCTGTGCCCAATCACCATCTGCGGGGTAAAACCGCGTGCTGCCAGTAAGCGGGTGATAGCAATATTGGCGGTCAGCACCGCTGGTTGGGTGATCGTGGTGTCCTTCAATGCCTGCTCTGCTGTTTCCAGGCTGGCCTCATCTCCTTCCACAAAGATATACTCGGTCAGCGGTTTCCCCAATAAAGGCTCCATGATCTCATCGGCTTGGCGGAAAGTTTCTGCCACCACCGGTTCGACCTCACATAAGTCGCGCAGCATATTGACATACTGCGAACCCTGTCCGGGATATAAGAAAGCCACCTTGCCCGGCGCACCGCTGCCGCGGTAAATGCCGCGGGTGCTAAAAGCCTGCCAGGGCGTTTTTTCATCGTTTTCTAAACCACCCAACGCTCTCCCAGCGCGATCCTTCAATTCTTCCAGGTCGGCATATTTGATCACCAATCGCTCCGGGGAATAGGTTTTAGGCAAATGATTTTCGGGCAGCAGCCCGGATTGGGCAGCTTCTAAGATTATTTTCAGCTGGGCAGTCAGCCCATTAAGAGTTTCATCCCCCAGGTAAAGCATCTCATCATAAGGAGAGGTTGCAGGTGCAGGCATAACGGCCTCCTGTGGTTGGTTTTGTTCAGATTGGGGTTGGGCAGTATTCACTGCCAGGCTTGGCACCGACAGATTATCTTCGGTCAACAAGCCGGGAATATATTCTTCCACGACCACATGGAAGTTGGTGCCTCCAAAGCCAAAAGCGCTCACCCCCGCCCGGCGCACTTCGCCAACCGGTCTCTCCCACGGTTCGGTCTCGGTGATCACCCTGAAAGGTAAGCTGTTGAAATCAATATCCGGGTTGGGTGCCGGGTAATTGGCGCTCGGCGGCAAAATCTTATTATGCAGCGCATAGAACACTTTCAACAATCCGGCCGCGCCCGCCGCACTCTTCAAATGCCCAATATTGGATTTGACCGAGCCTAACCCCACGGAACCGACCGGCAGGCCCAAATTGCCAAACATATGCGCCAGACTGTTGGTTTCCACCACATCCCCCACCTTTGTGGAGGTGCCGTGGCCTTCAATCAACCCCACACTGGCAGGATTAACCCCGGCATTTTTCCAGGCGCGCTCAATCGCCCGCTGCTGGCCGATGGGGTTCGGGGCTGTGATCCCCTTGCCTTTGCCATCACTACTGCTGCCAATCCCGCGGATCACCGCATAAATATTGTCCTGGTCTCGCTCGGCATCTTCCAGCCGTTTGAGCAAATAAACTGCCGCGCCTTCCCCCATTACAAAGCCGTTTGCCCCAGCAGCGTATGGCCGGGAACCATCCGGGCTGAGCGCGCCGATCTTACTGAACTTGACGAACGAACCCACTCCCATGTTGCGGTCGATCCCGCCGGTCAGTACAGCATCAAACTGGTGGAAGATCAATCCCTCCACCGCAGATTGCAGCGCTGCCAGGGAAGAGGCACAGGCCGCGTCGGTGACAAAGTTAGCGCCGCCAAAATTAAACACATTCGCCACCCGCCCGGCAATAATATTGGAAAGCTCGCCCGGCATGGTATCTTCATTGATAGGCGGTGTTGATTGATGAATATTATCCAGCATGCCGTTAATTAACGCCTGTTGGGTATTTTCGGGTAGTGCTTGAAAATCCGGCAAGGAAGCCAATGCCAGCCCAAATTCGGGGGCATGCACGCGCAAATTGGTCATATAGTGTTTTTCCCCCGCCATTGCGTTGCCTAAAATAACCGCCACCCGCTCCGAGTCCAGCTTCCGCTCCGGGAAGCCATAATCCACCAATGCCTGGCGGCTGGCCGCAATTGCCCAGGTCTGGCTGTCATCCATATTCGCCAGCACCTTGGGCGGGATCATGATACCCCATTCTAAAGGATTGAATCGGTATCCCTGCACCCAACTGCCAATCTTGCTGTAGGTCTTATCGGGGATATTTGGGTCGGGATGATAGTACAGGTCTGCCAGCCAACGATCGGCGGGCACCTCCTTAATCGAATACACCCGGTCGAGGATATTTTGCCAAAAAGTGCCGGCATCATGCGCATCGGGCATCACTGCCCCAATACCCACAACGGCAACTGCATTTTCTTTCATTGTCGGTCTCCTTTCCATCAACAGAAGGAAGGCTTTCTTAGACCCCAATGGTTAAAACCTCACTCAAATACAACCCACCGCAGCAGCCCACGGCAAAGGAAAAAAGGTTAAGTTTCGCACACATTGGAGATTTAATACTGATTTTCAACGTTCCAAACCCACTTGCCAAATCAATGCTTCAAGTGGATGACAACTTTCTACATAAACCACAAAAGACTGTACATCGTCATTTTGTGTTCACCCCTTACGCTTGTCTCAACCCCCTTTTCCTGGATTGGTTGCGCCGATTATTTAGGCCGGGTTCAATCCTTCTGGCAGTCGGGGTTAAAAATGTGGCGTAACCGTTATTCGCTATCGGGGTTTTGTCACATCGATACCAACCAGCGCGTATAGAAGGATTATGGAAAACACAACAAAGTACGACCAACTCAAAAAACTTGCCGAAATCGGCGGGGGAGAGGCACGCATCCAGGCACAGCATGCCAAGGGCAAACTAACTGCCCGCCAGCGGCTGGCAATTTTGCTGGATGACGGCAGCTTTGTGGAAACAGACCAGTTTGTAACCTCACGCACCAGTCCCTCCCCTAACGGCACCCCGCCGCAGAACCTGACAGACGGTGTGGTGACCGGATGGGGCAAGATAGATGGGAGATTGGTTTATGTGTACGCCCAAGACTTCACCATCATGGGCGGCTCGCTGGGAGAAAGCCACGGACTGAAGATCGCCCGGTTGATCGAACTGGCACACCAAAACGGCGCCCCGGTGATCGGCCTGAACGACTCTGGCGGTGCCCGCATCCAGGAAGGCGTCGATTCGCTGGCAGCCTGCGGTGAAATTTTCACCCGCAATGTGCGTGCTTCCGGGATCGTGCCGCAAATCGCCCTCATCATGGGGCCATGTGCGGGTGCGGCGGTCTATTCCCCGGCGCTGATGGATTTTGTCTTCATGGAAGAAAAGAACGCCTACATGTTCCTCACCGGGCCGGATGTGGTCAAAGCCGTCACCCACGAAGAAGTGGACGCCCAAACGCTGGGCGGGGCTGGCGTACACGCCGGACGCAGCGGGGTGGCTCATTTTGTCGCCCCGGATGAAGAAAGCATGCTCGCCGATGTGCGCCTGCTGCTTTCCTACCTGCCTTCCAACAACCTCACCCCGGCACCTGCCCTGATCCCCACCGATGCATCCAACCGGCCTACCCCGGAAATGGTAGAGATCGTACCTGTGGAAGAGAACCAGCCTTATGATGTAAAAGATGTGATCCTCTCCCTGGTAGACGAGGAACGCTTTTTAGAAGTACAGCAAACCTATGCCCAAAACATCGTGGTCGGGTTTGCCCGCTTGGATGGGAACACAGTCGGGATCGTTGCCAACCAACCGGCTGTATTGGCCGGGGTGCTGGATATTGACGCATCGGACAAAGCAGCCCGCTTCATCCGCTTTTGCGATTCGTTCCATATCCCGCTGGTTACCCTGGTGGACACCCCCGGCTTCTTACCGGGCACCACCCAGGAAGCCGGCGGCGTGATCCGGCACGGTGCCAAAATGATCTTTGCCTATGCCGAGGCCACCGTGCCCAAAGTCTCTCTGATCCTGCGAAAAGCCTACGGGGGTGCCTATATTGTGATGAGTTCCAAGCACTTACTCGGCGACCTCAACTTTGCCTGGCCGGAAGCCAACATCGCCGTGATGGGGCCGGAAGGGGCGGTTAACATCCTGCACCGCCGCGATCTGGCCGAAGCACAAGACCCAGCGCAAATGCGCCAACAAAAACTACAAGCCTACAAGGATAAATTTGCCAATCCGTACATTGCGGCTTCCAGAGGGTATATCAATGCAGTCATCAAACCCGAAGAAACCCGCCAGCGGATCATCTCAGCCTTAGAGGCGCTGCAAGACAAACGGCAGCCAACCTCCGCACGTAAACACGGCAACATCCCCTTATAAGGAGTTGAAAATGAAAGTTTTAATTGCTAACCGTGGAGAAATTGCTATTCGTATCATGCGCGCCTGCCGTGAATTGGGGTTCACCAGCGTAGCCGTTTATTCCGAAGCCGATCGCGACGCCCTGCATACCCGTTATGCAGACGAAGCCTGCCTGATCGGCCCGGCCGAAGCCAAGTTAAGCTATCTCAATATGGACGCTATCCTGGAAGCTGCCCGGCGCAAAGGCGTGGATGCGATCCATCCCGGCTATGGGTTCCTCTCCGAGAACCAGACCTTTGCCCGCCGGGTGGAAGAAGCCGGGATGATCTTTATCGGCCCACGCCCCGAAACCATCGCCCTGACCGGCGATAAACTGGCTGCCCGGAAAACCGCGCGGGAAGCCGGACTGCATGTGCTTGCCGGACCAGATATTCCGCTGAATGGCGATCTGGCGGACGTGGAAAAAATCGTGCAGGATGGCAATGTCACCTTCCCTGTGATGGTAAAAGCCATATCCGGTGGTGGTGGACGCGGCATCCGCATTGCCCACAACCGGGAAGAATTGAATGAAATGATCGAGATTGCCCGTCACGAAGCCCAATCCTCCTTTGGAGATGACGGTATCTATTTAGAGCCCTTTGTCAACCAGGCGCGCCACATAGAGGTGCAAATCGCAGGAGACGGCCACGGAAAGGTGCTGATCTTAGGCGAGCGTGAATGCTCCATCCAGCGGCGGCGGCAAAAATTGATCGAAGAATCCCCTGCCCCCGGTCTTTCTGAAGCACAGCGTGCGGAAGTACACGGCTATGCCCGTAAATTGGGCGAGGCGTTCAACTACCGCAACCTGGGCACGGTTGAATTCCTGCTCGACCAGGATGGTCGCTTTTACTTCATTGAAGTTAACCCCCGCATCCAGGTTGAACACCCGGTCACAGAGTTGGTGGTTGGCCTGGATTTGGTTCGCATGCAGTTGAAACTGGCTGCCACCAATCAGTTGCACTGGCGGCAAGAGCAAATTTTGGAACGCGGTGTGGCAATTGAAGCCCGCATCCTGGCCGAAGATGTCGCAAACAATTTCATGCCGGTCACCGGTACGATCACCCACCTGAAAGAACCCGATGGCCCCGGTGTGCGCGTGGACAGTGCCTTGTATCTGGGGATGGAAGTGACGCCCCACTACGACTCCCTGCTTGCCAAAGTGATTGTGTGGGGAGAAGACCGCGAGACAGCCGTACAGCGCCTGCACCGTGCCCTGGAAGAATTCCAGATCAGCGGGGTGCCCACTGATATCGAATTCCTCTCGGAGATCATTTCACAAGAGCGCTTTGTACGCGGCCGGGTAGATACCACCTTCCTGGATACCTTTGAGCCGGAGATAAAAAATCACTCCGAAGCATTAGAGAAAATCGTTGCTCTGGCAACCGCTTTGGTGGCGCACAGCAAGAAAGAAGCTATACGCCCTGCCCGGGTAGAAGAGAACAACTGGCGTAAAACCGCCTGGTTGGAGCAAATGCGTGGATCCATTTAGCCAATATGTCAACTTACCGCATCAGCATTGGCGAGAACGAATATCTGATTGAAATCACCGAGTCCGGGATCAAGATCAACGGCGAACTGACCGATGTAGACCTGCGCCAGTTGAACGAAGCCGGTTTATATGTCCTCAACCAGGGAGAAGATAAGCTCGAAATTCACCTGCGCTTTGAGGGCAACAACTCCTACCTGGTGATGGCAGATGGCAAACAGGTGCTGGCGCAAATCGAGCCAGACCGGGACCAACCGCGGGCGGCTTCTGCCACCACCGAAAGCGGCGACTTGCGCGCCCCCATGCCGGGATTGGTCGTCAGCGTAAATGTGACCGAAGGTGACCATGTACAGGATGGCGATGTGCTTTGTGTGCTGGAATCCATGAAAATGCAAATGGCTATCCACGCACCCCATGCCGGCGTGGTCAAATCCGTCTCCATTGTCCCCCAACAGCGGGTAGAAAAAGATGCTTCCCTGATCCAGATTGAGAAAGAAAGCTAAGCGTAAGGGCTTAAAAATCTAACCTTATGCTTTAAAAACCCACTATTTCGCACCAATTTTATCAATTTCACCAAATTCCTTGTAATTGCAGGTAAGAAAAAATTCCCCCATCTCATCCAATAAGTAACTCCGTAGTACAATCTCCTCCTTGTGCCGAATTCCCCGCCGGACCTCCTCCCGGCGGGGAATTCACTTTTAATCAGATGCTGATTTGTGCTCACCAAGACCGCACTACTGCATCTTCATTTTCAATAATCCATGCTTCTTCAACCTCCAGCCGATTATAGTAATTTATTTTCCACCACCTAATTTCATCTTTTACAATTGGCCCATCAACAATACTAAAATATCCGCCATAGAGATAAACCTCGGATTCCAAATCAGGTTCTGTATACAATTTAAAACCGGGGCCATTTTCCAAAACAAAATATACATCTCCTATCCGGTAAACAACTACATCAACAGGATTTCCGTCCTCAAATACAAACTCGCTTGCCCACGAAGGCAAATCGGGGTTTTCAGATTCTAATTTTTCACGCCACTCTTCATCAGTCAAACGTTGATTACGCAATTGAGTGAATTCGTAGTATGAGAAGACCCCGCCTTGTGTTACATACAAACCATCTTGAAATGGCGCTACTACATAAATACGGTCCACATACCCCACGCCGGATTCTAAAACATATGCACCCGCCCCAGAAACAGCGGCTATTACAGGCACTTCATGAGGTTCTGCAATAAAATAACCAGCTTCAGTACCCTTATATTCTTCATAGCTCGTAGGATCAAGGATAACTTCATAATCAAATTCTGTTAATTCTTCACCGTTCAACTCTTTTTCAGCAATTTTGCCCAATGCAGAATAATCTGCAAAATACCCATTGTAGTAAATGATATTATTTTCAATTAAAAACCATGACAATTCATCTGCAAGATACCCAAGGCGGTAAAAAGCTTCTGGATTAGGTTCTACATATCCTGGTGCTGATGGAGAAGTCGGCGGGCCACCCCCACCAGCGGCATCTGCCATCTTTGTATATAAGATTGTGTCATGTTTCAATTGCGCCCAACTGCCAAGGGAAGTATTCAAATCTTTATATCCCCAGGCTGGAGTGCGCATAAACGCGGGGTAAGAATTATCCTTCTCTGTAACTAACTGCCTTAAAGTGAATAACCAACTGTCATATACTTTACTGCGCCATTCTTCCTCTGTTTGCGCCTCCACTGCCGAAGATAACATCTCAAACTGGGTTACATAATTTTCATATTGGGTTTCACCTAATGCTTCTAAAGTTTCATATGCTGTATCAGACCCCAATACAGCCATTACGTCTAATCCAGTTGGAATTTCTCTGTTTTCGCCTTCTTCATTATTTAGCACCATATCATAGATAAGATTCTGGAAAATCATCGCATCCCATGTAAAGCGCTGCCCCATGAAACGCCAACCTTTTTCACTTTCTAAACCTTTAGAAACCCAATCCACAAAGGTGGAGTTAATTTGAGGTGCGGGAAGTTCTTCTGTGCGGTTGACAAACTCTACCCATAAATCATCATTTATTAAATCGGTCAATTCCAATTCAGTCCCATAAACCGCATCCATCAAGGCGGCATATTCTACCGGACCAGGGTCATCTGTAGCACCAATTAAAAATGTCAAATTTTTATGAATTTCAGCCCAAGCTTGGTCTGCACTCGTGGAATCTACTTTTGCTCGGCGTAGTGCAAGAGTAATAATCAATGGCGCTCTTGAATTTTCTGTGTTTTTTATGGAAAAGTTTCCACGTCCCAACCAAGTCATCCCTCGAAAATAATTTTCCAGGTCTTCATCTCCAGCATAATGTCCGACAGGTTTATAGGCACTATAATCATCTTTAAAATTTGGAATTACCAGTGATAATGACTGTATTCCATTAGCATTAGATGCCTCCAAGATTAAAGCTATTTGAGCATCAACAACATCTGCAATTTCTCCTGGGATTTCAGCTTGAGGATCAAATAATCTCAACCCAACACCAAGATATTGGGCCGCGACCTCCAAATCTTTCTCTAAATCCGTCCCTTTTAGAGATGCCCAATCTTCCAACACAACAGCCATGGTAGAAGCTAATATTTCCGTCATTCGAGGCTTCATTTCTTTTTCAAACTCTTTTAGCAACTCATCAAATTGCAGATGAAAACCGTGCAAGGCCGAATCCACAGACAAGAAATAAGGCTGCCCCTGATCTCCCCCCACACTTTCACGAATCTTCAAAAAAGATTCTTCCTGGCTATGTATAACAACGAACCCATTCTGATATAAATAGGCTCGTTCTTCATCGGTTAACCCTGTTATCACATCGGGGTTTTTTATCAAGGTTGGATCAATGGGTAGAGAATATGGAAATCCTTGATATGCTTTTGAATCGTCCCAAACATTTATCGGGATAATTTCTGAAGACGGGCCACCAAAATCAATTACAAAAGGATCTAATTGAATTTTGGCAGCTTCTTTCGTAGGGAGAGGGGTCATGGTAGAGGTAGAAGTAGTGGTAGGGATAAGTGTAGGTTTCAATGTAGGCGTTAAAGTAAATAAAACCCTCTCCGTCGGGGTTGATATTGAAACCGCCTCTTCAGTTTCTACAAATACATTTCCAGAACTGCACCCAATCAATAAAAATATAATGCAAAGTCCTATAACCAGCTTTTTTTTCATCAATTTCCTCCACTAAAATATATTATTTTTTTGTGTATACTTACACCATAATTCGCTTCAAAGATTGCCGGTACGCCTCGCACAAACGGTCGATATCGGCCAGGGTATGCGCGGTAGATAACGCCCCCAGACCATGCACAATATGCACATCCTCCAGCAGCATTGCCAGTTTGAACACCTCATCTCCCAAGGGGATATCACACACCTCAGGGTTGAGAATATCATCCGGTGAGTTGAGGTTGCAGTCATCCCTGCGTGGAAAGACTAGCATACACAACGAGTTATCCGGCAGCACCTCATTCGATTCCCCGGCAAAACGAGCCAAAACACCCGCTTCCTCAAACACATCCATCACTCTTGCCCGTGTTACCCGGCCAAGTTTTGCCAGACGCGGATAAACCTCATCTTCATGTTCAATCAAATAAGCGACCATTGCCCGCGCCCCGGCCATACTGGCGGGGTGCCCGGAGTATGTACCGCCAGAGAATTTAACTTTTTGCCCACCTGCCCTGCTGACTTGATCCATGATGGCAGCCTTGCCGCCCACAGCAGCCACCGGCATACCGCCGCCGATCACCTTCCCCATGGTCACCAGGTCTGGTCGGATACCGTACAGCGTTCCCACATCTCCAGCGCGGTAGCGGAAGCCAGATACCACTTCGTCAAAGATAAGCACCACGCCATATTTATCGCATAACTGGCGTGCTGTTTGTAAATATTCCTTCTCGGCGGGCAGCATGCCCCCAGCCCCAATTACCGGTTCCACAATAAAGCAAGCCAACTGATTGCTATTCTCTCTAAAATCTTCTTCCAGTCTGGCAGAGTCGTTAAAGTTGGTCACAATCACATCCTTAGCCAGCTCAGAAGGAACGCCTACACTATCCACCTGCTCAAACCCGGCATGGTGGTGCACGCCTTTCAACCCCCATAGATGTGCCCCATGCCAACCGCCGCCAACCTTCATCACCATTTCCCGCCCGGTAAAGGCGCGTGCCAGCAAGATCGCATACATGGTTGAAAGTGTGCCGCTGGTGGTAAAACGCATCCGTTCTGCACCTGTTTGCGCGCACAGCATCTTTGCCAACTCGGCTTGATTTTGCTCCACAAACCCGGTTTGCAAGCCCTGACCTTTGGAAAACATCTCCGCCATCACTTTGGTCACAGCCGCAGGATTATGCCCCAGAACATTGGCATAATGTCCTTGCCAGAAATCTAAAATCTGGTGTTCATCTTCATCCACTACATACGCGCCAGCAGCCGTGCGGACACGCGGCGGGAAAGGATCAATCAATCTCAGCGAATGGCTGCCCCCATCTACCAACACCTGACCGGCTTGCGTTTGCAGCTGTGCGGAGCGAGGCGAGTGCTGGCGATATTCTTGTTTCAGAGTCTGAATAAGAGTCGTGTAGTTTCTTGCTGTCATGGGATGCTCCTGTGTATAAGGTTAAATACTTTCTCCATTATACGCATTTTCGCGCTCTTGGCACGGACGAACTACCTGCATTTCAATGACTGCACCATAATATGCGATCCACCATCATGTTATACTGTCCCCATGCCATTTAAAGAATTTTCTCCCACACCAGAACAAATTGAGCTTGCCTGCAAGATGCCTTTACACCCTTTTGCTGTGAAGGGAATAGCATTGTTCAACCAGGGGAAATATTTTGTCGCTCATGAAATGTTAGAGGATGCCTGGCATATAGAAGGCGAACCAGAAAGACGCCTATACCAGGGAATTTTGCAAGCCGGTATTCTCTATATGCATGCGCAACGCGGCCACTACAAAGGGGTTTTCTCCATGTATGAACGCTGCACGGTTTGGCTGAAACCCTGGCCTGAGACTTGCCGCACGGTAAACGTTGGCAAACTAAGACGAGATGTAGAAGCCATGCTGGCCGCTGTAAAATCATTAGGACCAGACAAATTAGACCAGATAGACCCGGCCCTGTTCACTAAAATTGAATGGGGATTGGAATAAATCTCGACGATCAAACTTGAAGGAAAGAAAGATGAACGACCTTTTATTTGCCAATAAAACAGCACTGGTAACCGGTTCCGGGCGGGGGATTGGCCGGGCAATTGCGATTGAGCTTGCCCGCCAGGGAGCGGACGTAGTAGTCAATTTCTTCCGCAACCGCAAACCTGCCGAGGAAACCGCTGCCGAGATTGAAGCTTTGGGGCGCAAGGTTTTGGTCGTCAAAGCCAATGTGGGCGATATTGCCGGGATTGAAGACTTGTTCCAGCAAACAGAAGACACTTTTGACGGGCTAGACATCTTTGTCAATAATGCCGCTTCTGGCTATAACCGCCCGGTGATGGAGCAAAAGCCCAAAGGCTGGGATTGGACGATGGATATCAACGCCCGTGCTTTTTTATTCGCCGGGCAGAAAGCCGTTGGTCTGATGGAAAAACGCGGCGGCGGGCACATTGTGGCGATCACCAGCCCCGGCGGCGACCGGGTGCTGCCGGAATATGTGCTGGTCGGCGCCTCGAAAGCCGCGCTCAACGCGCTTACGCGCTATATGGCAGTCGAACTGGCCGAGAAAAATATCCGGGTGAACGCTGTCTCGCCCGGCGTAGTGGCAACAGACATTTTACAGCACTTTGAGACCCTCTCGGAGGAAGGCATTTTAGATAAAATCGCCGCCGCTACACCTGCAGGCCGGTTAGTCAGCCCTGAGGACGTAGCGGGGGTGGTTGCTTTCTTATGTTCCCCTGCCGCAGAAATGATCCGCGGCCAGATCATCACCG
The DNA here is from genome assembly GCA_963675375.2 of Anaerolineales bacterium. Lineage (GTDB taxonomy): Bacteria > Chloroflexota > Anaerolineae > Anaerolineales > UBA11579 > UBA11579. The sequence continues at coordinate 3,372,275 of OY776212.2, forward strand.
TGGATGGTGGGTTGACTTTGCCGTTGAAGACGGTGAATTTGTAGATTTATAGGGGAATATTTTTATTGCATTCCTAAATTAAATAGAAAATCTTCCGGACGAAATATAATCCGGAAGATTTTTTTATTAAATTGGTTCAGTTCCCCTTGCTGGCTTCATTCAGTCGCGCCATGTCCTCATCCGATAGGCGCAGGTCTGCGGCACCCAGGTTATCCTCTAACTGTGCTAAATTCCTTGGGCCAATGATGGGGGAAGTAATCACCGGATTAGAAAGCTGCCACGCCAAAGCGACCTGAGAAATCGAATACCCGCCAGTTTCCTGTCCAATTTCTTCCATCAAGTCCAAGAGTGCCCAATTTTTATCGGTGAAATACCGCTGGAAGCGCTGGTTGCCTACCCCACGTGAATTTGCCGGGGTGGTGTGATCTTTGCGATATTTGCCGGTCAAAAACCCGCCGGCTAATGGGCTGTAGGGAATCACACCGATCTCATATTCGCCGCACACAGCCGCCAACTCTTGCTCAAATTCCTGGCGGTGCACCAGGTTATAGCGCGGCTGCAACGTATCATAGCGAGGTATGTCGTATACATCGGACTGCCACAGCGCCTGCATCAAACGCCAGGCGGGATAATTTGAGCAGCCAATAGAACGCACTTTGCCCGCTTTGATAATCTCCGCATAAGCCTGTAAGGTCTCTTCAATCGGGACGTCTTCATCCACAAAATGGGATTGATACAGGTCTACATAGTCCACACCCAGCCGTTCCAGCGAAGCATCAATTGATTTGTGGATACGGTCAGGTGCCAGCCCCTGGTCTGCCGGGTCGTCACTCATCTGACCGCGCACTTTGGTAGCAATAACCACCTTGTCGCGCGGAATTTGGGACTTTTTCAGCCATTTGCCAATGATCTGTTCCGAAACCCCGCCTTCGTTATTCTCGGCCCAACGTGAATAGATATCCGCAGTATCGATAAAGTTGATGCCAGCATCGTAAGCAGCATCTAACACCTGAAACGAAGTCGCCTCATCGGCTGTCCAGCCAAACTGCATTGTGCCCAAGCACAGTGCAGAGACTTGCAAATCGGTTTTTCCTAATTTTCGAATTTCCATTTTTACCCTTTCCTAATTAGTGAATAATTCAAATCGCACAGATTTATACGTGCGAAAATTGCTTGGGGGTATACAAGTATTGGGCAATCTCCGCCGCTACTCTGGCATTATTCTTTAATAAGCTCAAGTTGGCAGCCATACTTTCGCCGCCGCTCAGTTCGCTTACCCTGGCGAGCAAGAACGGGGTCACTTTTTGCCCGCTAATATGCTGGTCTTGCGCTTCTTGCAAAGCCTGTTTGATATGCACTTCCACCTTTGCAGCGGGAATGGCATCTTCCTCCGGGAGCGGCACCCCAAGCAACAAGCCGGCACCACCCAACTGCCAATGGGCTTTGGCTATCGCAGCCACTTCTTCCGCACTTCTAGCCGTAGCACTCACCCCCAGCCCACTCTCGCGTGAATAAAAAGCGGGAAATTCTTTGGTCTGGTACCCCAACACAGGCACGCCCAGCGTTTCCAATGTTTCTAAAGTTGCCGGTAAATCCAGGATCGCTTTTGCACCCGCACACACCACCAATACCGGGCTTTGAGAGAGCTGCGGCAAGTCTGTTGAAACATCAAAAGGCGCATCGCGGTGTACGCCGCCAATCCCGCCGGTGGCAAAAACTTTGATCCCCGCATGGGCCGCCGCAATCATCGTACCGGCTACGGTAGTACCGCCGTTGGCCTTCTGCGCAATTGCCGGGGCAAAATCGCGAGCGCTGATCTTGCGCACATCTTTTCCCTGCGCCAGCATTTCCAACTCATCCGGCTGCAAGCCAATTTTCACTTCTCCCTCAACCATCGCGATGGTCACCGGGACGGCTAATCCATCTCGCACAACCTGCTCCATCTCTTGGGCTAAAGCCAGGTTTTGTGGGTACGGTAACCCGTGGGTGATCACGGTAGATTCAAGGGCAACGACTGGTTGGCCTTTCTCTAAGGCGGCAGCTGATTCGGGGTGCAGGCTGAAATGTTCTGGTAATTTAGTAACCATAATATTCTCTTTCTAATATTAAGATAGTGATCGTATTCTTCTTTTCTAATTATAACTGCTGGGGTCTATTTCCAAAGCATAGGGTTTCAGATACAATAGATTTGTGAGAGAAATTACATCATCCAGGGAGATTGAATGATGAGTGCGCAATCGGTAAATGAAGAGATCAAAGACCAGTTCGGGCGGGTGTTCTATAAAGTCCGGCAAGTGATCGAGACTTTCCCGGAAGATGAATGGCAGATTGGGGAAAGCCCCTACCAGCGGCCGGCCGGGTTGGCGGCCCATTTGGTATCCACGATTGATTATTACACCAGCGGTTTACCCGCAGATCAATTCCCATGGGGGAAGCGCCTGGGCGTGGATTGGGAAACGCCAGAGGATAAAGATTTACCCTCAAAAACCCTGGTCTTGACCTATCTGGGCGAGATGGAAGCGCACATTGTCCGTTGGGCAGACCGGACGGATTTCACAGCCGAAGAGCCGCTGCATCCGTACACCGGGAAGACCACGTTAGGACTGGCAATTTACCTGCTGCGCCACACCGAAAACCACCTGGCAGAGTTGAATTTAGAGCTGCGCCGGCGCGGTTACCTGGGGCCAGAGTGGCGCTGACCGACCAAGCCATGATTTAGCTTCTTTTTCCCTTGACCTATGGCCAAGTCCGAGTAGAATAGGGATACACAATTTTATGGCGCGGTGGCGGAATTGGCAGACGCAGCGGACTTAAAATCCGCCGATAGTGATATCGTGTGGGTTCGACCCCCACCCGCGCTACACTAACAGGAATTGATAAGATTTGTATGGGATTGGAAGCATAAGTTGTCCATTTTGGACAACTTATGCTTCTTTTAAGGGGGTGACAACTTATGCTTCCTTTTTAAAATTCGAGTTTTTATGATGATTTGGGTACGGCGTAACCCGAAATGGGTTGGATTAGCTCGAAATTAGATTTAATTAGCCGTTAGGTTCATCAGTAGGTAAAAGTATCTCCGGTGTTGACTGTCTGTTTCCTTCAGCCCCTGAATTATTATTTGGCTCTGCATACTCTTCTTTAGCGAAGGTGAATGGCCCGGTTGTACAAATCAATTCCCCATCGCCATTCTGTGCTGCAACAACCCAAATATATTTACCGCCCAATGGATACGACTCTAGCCAGCGCTCAAAGCTGGTTTCAGTTGTTTCAATGGCTTCTAGATTTCCATTGGGCAAAGTGATCGCAAAGCGGTAGCTGGCTGCACCAAACTGCTCCATCCAGGCAAAAGTGACTTGCCCGATTGGCCGTTCGAATTCGGTGCAATCGGTGGGTTCCAGTAAGTTGAAACAAGGGATGGGAGTTTCGGTTGGCACTGCGGTTGCAGTTGGTGTTGGGGTAATGGTCGGTGTGGCAGTACTGGTAGAAGTCGGGGTAGAGGTTGGTGTGTTCGTTGGGATGGTAGTGGTAGTCGGCGTACTGGTGGGGGCACCAGTATTCGCTGGTAGGTCGCAGGCCGCCAGTATTAAAACGAGGATGAGTACAAAGATTAACTTCCACCGCTTGGTCATAGTGTTTTGATTATACAATATTACTATCTTTGCGGGATTTTATATTCAGGATATCCATATTTCTGGCGAAGGGAGTTTATATAATCTCTTTCGGTTAAGCATTGGTGTGGTTTTGATAGTAATTTTCTTAGTTCATAATCACTTGGACTAATTCCTTTTTTTATACATTTATCAAAACACTTTTTTATTTCTTTTCTAATTGCAGATTTGTCTTCATCCGTAGTACCATAGTTAAATTCTCGAAATTTCCTTTTGATTATATCGGTCTCTTCGGGAAATTTCTTTCTTAGAAAAGTTAGGTCAATTCCTAATTCTTTGCTGATTTGGTGCAGAGATAAAAATGGTGGGGTGTCATTTAGAGCATATGCTTGTAATTGATTTTTTGTTTTTTTATAATTGAAGGTTTGTTTTCTTCTTCGGATTGGACGACAGTATTGGATTCTTTCCTTATGAACTTGTATTGTATTAGTATTAGGTTTTCCCTGAAGAAGTTTTGATATTTTTATGTCAAGAATGAATCCTAACCGGATTAATAACTGTAATGTTGGTTCACTTGTTTCATCAATCCAATCGGTTATAGTCTTTCGACCAATCTTTACTGATTTAGAAAAGTCCGATAAATTTCCCTTAAATGTATTCTCTAAAACTAGTGAGATTGCTTTTGGAAAATTTATACATTTATTTGCAATGTTAGGATTTTCAATGAGTTCAATAATATTTGAATTCAGATAATTGAAATATTCTTGCGAATCAATGTTTGGGGGCGTAATTTCATCAGGCTTTTCGAAATATGTTCCACAGTAAATGCAATAATCTAGTCGTCCTCTAAAAGGAATATATAATTGATTTTTTTTACCTCATGTTCAGACAAAAGATCGGACAAAACCGCTAGAAACAAGGGCAGAGAAGATCGCAAAAACTTTAGAAACGATTTTTCGTAAAGTTGTATGCTTCAAGCGACGCTTCTGCCTAAGCAAAACAAACAAGCCAGAGAAAGAGTACCAACGAGAATTTTTCGGGACGTCAGGCTCCAAGTTTAGGTCAAGCTGGTCAGGGGAAACGCCAGCATAGCGCACATCTCGGATCGCTTCGCCAATCAAGACTGCAATGGCATAGGTAATCAGCATCAATGCAATCATCTGATCGAGATAGAACTTCGATTTGTTCATGATGGTATTCAACTGAAAGATGCTTTTCAGGTCCCGGAATTTCATTTCAATCTTCATGCGCTGCAGGTAGATCGCTAAAGCCTTTTCAGGATCAATATTGGAAATCACCCACAAAGGCTTTGCCATGCCTGTTTTCCAAAAGCCAATCACATTGACCTTGACTTCCCCTTTGTAGTAGATCTCTCGATAGATTTTAGGTTCGGTATCTGGTGCCACAAACAAGGTCAGCGCATCATTTTTGTGCTCGTCATAATAGAATTTAGGCGGGTTGCTGCCCTGGTTGAGGCGAATGACGAATTGCATTTGACATGTGGAAAAATGTTTGAATAGGCTCAGGTACGAGAATTCTCGGTCTAACACGACTGGACGATCACCAATGACGGACTGGATTTCACCGATCACCCGCTGGTGTTCGATGTTGCGGGATGTGCTCTCGCTGCCCAGTGTAGCAGATGAGTAGGTGATGAAATTACACGGCAAGGCTCTGCCTCGAAACGGTGTTGCCAGGGTCAACAGCCAAAATCCAAGCTGGCCGACTTCAGGCAGTTTGCCGACATAGTCCGTTTTCTTCGCACTGGCTCGTTCCATCTCGGTCGGATCACCGATCACAAATGCCGCATCTCCATCGAAAAATCTTTGCAGTGGGGTTTTTAGGTCTGTCTCTTTGAGAAAACGTTGGATCATCTTGTAGTTCGCATCTTGATTCCCCGGCATCTGCTCTGCGATCCGACTGATGCGCGGTGATTTCGCTTTCAGTATCCCCAACATGATCTGGCTTGCTTTATGTACTTCTTTATCAGTATCAAACAATTCCTTGGCAAATCGCTGTATTTGGATAAACTTATACATGAGGAACTCCTTTCTCTATAGATGTGGTGTCTATTTTGAGTTTAGAAGTTCCTCATTCTTTTTGTCAATTGTCCGATCTTTTGTCCGAAGGTGAGTTTTTACAACTAGGACAAATTTTGGCTAAGAATGTATTATGAATTGGACATGTTTCAATAACTTTGAGGCTCCAAATTAGTGGATCATAGACAAACCCAAATTTTTCTTTCATTTCACTATAACAAGTTGGACACCAATATTTTTCTTTCCTTATTAACATATAAGGTGAAATTATTCCTTTCCACGGCTGCATTGTTAAAAATGAAAGATTTTTTATGCATGTAAGTTCTTCTAAGCGGTTAGTCCATTTGACTGATGTTTCTGATGGGCTAAGGATTGTTCTGCTAACAGATATTGCTATTGATTTTGCTTTTTTGGGATATGTTGTATTCCATTTAGATTTCTCAATATTAGGAATAATATATTCTGCAATTAGATCGATAGGTGTTACACAATGAGCCATTGAAAGCCTAACTATGTAAGCATTTAAACTATCTGTAAAATCTTTCGTTCCATATAATGTTTTTAGACCATATAGAATTGACCGTTTAGGAATATTTATTTGTCTATCTACTATTTCATAAACATCATTCATCTTTTTGCTTCTTAGGTTTTGTACTCGGTTGTTGGCGATTCTGACACATGATCTTGTCCAGGATTTCGTTTCCCAACTCTATTATTTCCATTGGATTTTGTTGAAGGTGGTTGCGTTTTATCTTGGTTTTGGTTTGTTGGAGGAGTGAACCCTAATACCAAACGTACTTGTTCTTGTAGTTTTTGATTTTCGTCATTGTCGAATTTTTTCTCATGCTCCATAAACTTTTTTGATAACGCCAAAATGCTGGCAATTGGCATCGCTCTTTTTTCGGCTATTGTCATGAACTTCTTTTCATCTCCATCTTCAAGAGTTTCTTTTAGGGTGGTGGTAAGCCATGATTTTAATATGCCAACACACCCGGCCGTCCTTTCATAAAAATAATCCCATCTATTTAATAAATCGGGTTTTTCATTCATAGGAAGAGCATTTCCAAGCACATTGAGAACCCCTTGAAAATTCGTACAGTCTTCTTCTTTTTTGACATCGTAGCGAGGAAAGTGTATGATGATCATTCGACGTGTCAATTGAGTATTTAATTCAACTCTATCCATAAATTCATACGTTCCAATTAATACAATGATGCTGGGGGGACGATTTTCTTGTGCCGTTTTATTTGAAAAAGATTTTATGACGTTGAGATTTTTATGCAGTTCACGGTTGCTAGATGTCTTTGTCATTTCTTGTGCTTCATCGATAAATCCAGCCTTGACGTTTCGCTCCTTGAAGGCATTGATAGTTGATTTTCTGATTGCTAAGAGGGTGTTTGTATTGAATTTGATAGTGCTTCTTCCTTGAATAACTTCTTTTATCGGTTCATCAAAATCTATTTTTTTGTCCATTAGAGGTTCTTTCAGCGATACCTGAAAGTCAGTATATATAGTACCTATATCAAAATTTCCTCGTTCTGGTGCATAAGCTTCGGCTGAGGCTACTGGTAAATAAGCGGGATCTAGAATCATATTTGGCATTTCTATTTCGAAAATCTTTTTCATGATTCGTGATTTTAGAGTGGATTTCCCCACACCTGTTGGACCTATTATCGATATAATGCAAAAATCTCCAGGATTATATATATTATTTATGACCTCATCCCTAATATTTGTAAAATTAGTGTGACCAAAAATTTTATCTCTGTAACCATCGACTATTTGGTTAATTTCAATATTTGTGTGAGTCATTTCTAAATCTCCTCAAAAACGGGTAACTCATCAGGATTAGGAGTTTTGAATTGAATATTTGGATTTGGATGAGGTGCTTCAGAGGGTAAAACTTCGATATTTTCATCAGGAAAAATGTCTTGAAGAGTCTTTTTATCAGCTAGATTTTTCAATCTTAATTTATATAATTGTTCCTCTTTTTCATTTAATTCTTGTCTAAAGTTTGCCAGCCGTTTTGCTGTGATTGCATATGATTTTTGAGCGATTTTATCTCGTCTTTTTAGCTCTTCTGTATAACAAGAAATTTCATATTCAGTGCAGCCCTGTAATTCATATTTATAATCTGACTCGCATTCTATCCACTTCCCACGCTCAGTAGCTGTAGGTATGTATGCATGAGCGGTTTCTATTGAAAATGGGTTGTATTTGACGGGAACATAGCTGCCAATGAGACTTTCTTTATAAAAATTATTGTTCCAATAATAGGAATAAAAATTCTTTATTCCATCATTACGTATAATCTTTCTTTTACCCGGGTGCCTTCCTCCCTTTACAGATGGCATTATATTGAATTTAAAAACATCGTCATATTTAATTTCTTTGTGTTTTCTATGACCGTGTTTCTCAAGTCCCATCTGGAATACTTGATTTGGAGAAAGCCCTCCAAGCTCCTGTTTAGGGTTATTGTTGTATTCATCAAAAATGTATCGATTAAGTTCAGTATGGTAATTTTGAAGATCCCACACTGCTTTTTTTGTTGGTGATACTTCTGGAGAAATCGCTCGAGGATTATTTCCGTGGTATGCACCTGCTAACTTTGAATAAAACTGAGACGTGATTGTGGCAATAGGACTCTCCACTGGTGCCCCATCTATAGGCATGGATTTTCGTCTATTGGTTTTATTTATTCCATAAAATGCACTGAAAGTTTCAATTGCAATTGACGAATATGATGGGTGTGCATCTAAAACAACATAATCAGGAAGTCGATTATGGAGTAGAACACACATACGATATAGCAGCAGAGTTGCTCTATAGGATGGAGGTTCAAATAATGAAATTACAGCCATACATTTGCTTGAAAAATCATCAAACAAAAAATGGTCTTGAGCTGATCCAAGTACTATTCCTGTTTCCCCGCAAACAAATGCCACGGGAGGAGGAGTGCTATCAATATGCCCAATATTCCATGAAGAAAAACCTTTTTTTGATAACTTGTAGCCCGACCTATGGCGTGGACGGATAGTATTGGCTGCTTTTCGTCCTTCGCGTTCCTTTATTTGTCGAGTTTTATCACGCTCTCGAATCATTTGATTAAAGGTTTTTGACGATACTGGGGTAACTGATTTCTTGTCACAGGCATTTTCGTAATTTCCATAAGCTTCTGTTTTATTCAGATTATGAAATTCTTCATATTTTTCTTCAATTATTTCTTCAGCTAATTCTAGTGATTCAGATGGGGCTTTCTGGTCTCTATTACCCTTTTTGCCATGTTTTGGAATTAGACCAATATAACCATAACCGTAAACTTCTTTAGCATTGTTATAACGCTTTTCCCACCTTTTATGCGTGCGTTTATTGATGCCAAAGTTGGATAACTTTTCTCCATTTTCAATTTCACTTAGAATTTCACATCGCCGGTTTGCTTCAAGAAGATCGGCAATACTTGCAGATGATAATATTTCCAAAATCAATTCATTGTTTTCATCCGTCTGATCATAATTTATTGAATTTATTGCTCCAACATTGACCATTTCGTAGAACACGTCGGCTTTGAGTAATTGCATTTCCCCGTCTTTAGTAAATAAAACACTATCATCTTGTTCATATAGAAAAATGAATGTGTTTTCTCCCCACTTGAATTGGTCACCAGGATTAATTGTTAGAATCTCCTGAAATAATTTTTCCCCTTTTGTTGAAGGTAAGATTTCATGAGCAAGACCAACTGCTTGATCAACAAATACAGGCACCCTTTTAGGCTTTCGAAGGTCATATTTTTCGATATTGATGTAAATAGCGTTATCTACAATCAGTTTATGGATTATCGATCGATCCAAATCCTTGAATTCGTCATACAATTTATTTAATTTTATTGCTGGATGTTGTTTTACAAACTCAATGATTAAATCAGTAATATCTATCTCAATCATTGGACAACTTGTCAAAAAATAATCTGATAAATAACGTAGATTGTCTACCAGAATCGGTTTTATTTGCTTTTCAGTTAGAATAATAAATTCAAACCCATACTCAGCTGCCATTTCTTCAGCTGGTGGAGATCGCCATATATCCCCGTCTTTTATGTAGCGATTTGGCATTTTTTTTGCGAGCTCGATTAGAGCCTGTTCGTCTTTAACTTCAATCCATGCACACGTACCATCTTTCCGGATAATGAAAAAATCAAATGTTATCCACCATCCCCCCCTTTTGCCATTTAAGCTCTTGTAATATATTTTTTTCTGCGGTGGTTGATCGAAATATGCAAAAATCTGATTATCGTATTCAAATTGGATTACATGTGGGAATTCGCGGTTAAAACTTTCTGCCTGGATGACAAACCCCATTTTTTTACTGCAATATCGTACAGTAATATTCATTATGCCAGAATCTACGCGGCGGCTTGGGGATTCTTTTTTGATCTTTTTTATTTCATCGGTTTGTTTTCGAGAAAATTTGTTGCGTAAACAAAATAAATCAAGGTCTTCATCTGTAAGCATACGATTTCCTTTGTCAGAAACTTATCTAATAAAGTTGATCGCAATAAATTATAAAAAACGGGACATTCTTTGGGAATATCCCGTTTATGTCCCAGTTAAGGGCTAATGGATATTATGTTGGTAATGGGATGGCCTATATATCGTTTACATTGGTTTGTTCATTGGTTTGTTCATTGTTCTGTTTATATAATTCATTTAAATTGATTAAGTCTATTGGCTTGAATTGAGGAAAATCTTCTCTTCGATAGGGTATTGGATTATATTTTAGGGCTTCCTGACATTCAGAGCGGATTATTCCAAATCTGTTTCGAATAGTTTTCTCAGTGACTTTGTTATCTAAAGCAGTTTCAATCTCTTTATATGTTCTCCCTTGGTGGAAATGCATTAGTCCTTCAGGAATCCATGAATCTGGTTTGAATTCAAAATTTATAATATACGCTTGATGTGAATTAGATTAGACATCAATTTTTGAAAAGGTGATCAAATCAATACCAAACTGAGCACGAAACACGTACTTTAACAAATGACTGGTCATCTTAGCGACGATACGGGCACATAAGCCAAGGATTGTCTTGGCAAGCAAACGTTCAACATTTTTGCCAAGATTTTGAATTTCGTTGAAGACTCCTTCAATGCGAAGACGTGTTCCATTCAACCAGCGTTCGAAGGTTTTTGATTGTTGGTGATACTGGTTCTTGCGTTTGGGGGTCCAAATTCTGTTTCCTGTACGGAGATGAATATTTTCTTGCCAGGCTTTGCCAAGAAAACCTTTGTCTCCAAACACATCAAAACCAGAAATGTACTCCAGCACACTCTCAGCAGCCTTGCGTTCATCAGTATTGGCAGGCACAAGATCATACACAATTGGAATCCCGGACAATGTGCTGATCGTGACCAATTTGTAACCGAAATAGTACATCTTTCGGCTGGAACAATAGCCATAATCGGCACTGCCAGCGAAATCACTCGACTTCTTGCTGCGGCGATACCCCATCACTGGCACAGGTTTTGTATCCAACAAACCTTCTTTGACCAGAGCGACACCGGATGCAAGCAAACAGTTTTGCCGAAACATTTCTAGCAGTGGCGCAGCCTGTCTGGCCCGACGATTGAATTGGCTTTGCTCTAATAAATTTGGAAAGAGTGACAGATAATTCGCTCTCACAAATTCAAGAAATTGTCGCTCACTTGGAAATGGAATGTAGTCCATCGCAATCATCAAAGTCATCACTTCACTATCACTGAAATCTGGCTGTTTTCCTGGTTGTCCTTTTCGGGTATTCGCTGCAAATTCTTGGTACCAGTCATCTAGCATGACATAGATATGCACAAATATGTCTGTCATGGGTATACTATTCATGGGGTTGTTCTCCTTTTGATTGGTCGTCAACCTTTATCTTAGGAGAACTTCCCCCTTTTTCAAAGCTAATTCACATCAGCCGTAATATGGTTTTTATCACAAATAATTTTATGATGTTCAAGGGCTTTTAAGATTGTTTTTGCTAATTCTTGGAAAGCCTCTTTCCTTTTGAAAAACAGATCATTATCGAAAAAATGTAATCCTTCTTCATCGTTCTTTTTATATGTGCCGATTATTTGCATGGGGGGAGAATTGTACCGGGAATGCTTTATCATGATTTCATTGAGTTCGTCGAAATTTGTATATGGGACAAAAACTGATGGGTAAAAGGGTACATAAAATGTTAATATCGAGTGGTTATTTGGTTTTTTTTCAAGTGAGATAAGACCTGCAGGATCATGTTCGGAAAATACTATCTTTATATTAGTTTTATGTGGGAGATGACTAACAATTGTATTTTCGATCTCAAAAACAGATAAATCTATTTGCGTTAGAAAACTTAATAATTCATTTTCTGCCTCTTCTACTGATATTTCTACTATATACTTGGGATTCATTGAATGCATCTCCTTATTAGGGAGAGCTATTTGGAGGATATCTGTGATAAATTAAGTGGAGGCGCATTTGACCCACCTGTAAAAGTATGCTACACTTAAACGGAAATACAGAATAAATAATCACAGACAACCCCAATAGCTCTGCCAAGCTGGGGTTTGTCATTTAAATTCATTATACCTAAATAATAGAAATAGACTTATAGAACTGGGGATATTTTAGTTAGAGGACAAGGTGTACCCTTGCATTCACATTCTATCAAAACGCGTGCTTATTTAAATTTGGAAAAGTCCTTTTGTATCTGCTCGGCTCAAGGGTATGATGGCAATATGTCACCTGGCGACTGTAACTATATTTATATCCCAATGCATTTGGGGATTTTAATCGTAGTATTGAAACTTTGGCTAATTAGCCGAGTGTCAGATCCGATAACAAGCCAGCAATAAAGATGTTTTCAGATCAGTACTCAAAAGAAATAACGTTGGGGAAATTAGCAGGTAACCCTTTTCGAAACTCTAGTTCTAGATCAGGGAAAATGGATTTAGATAACTTTTCAATTTTCTCTTTCTTTGTTTCAAAATCTTCAGTAGTTTTTACAAACAATTCAATTACAGCATGTGAAATACCATTTCTCATATGCTTTGCTGATTCTACAGCTTTCTCAATCCACGAAACTATTTCAACAGCGGGTTCTCCCCTTGTAGATGAAAATAAGGCTTTAATTTTTCCATCAATATCAGAAATGATAAATTTTCCATACTCATTAAAATAAAAATCTAAATTGGGGGTATTGAAATTTATTGCCACTTCTTCTCCATTTACAAATAAATGTTCATTTGTCTTGGCAACCCATACATTTTGTTCAACTTCATTAAATGATTCAGCATAAACATCTCTGATATATGTGAATAAAAATTCTTCATAATCATTCCAAGAAACATCTTTTGCCATTGCCATGAGTAAATTGTCACGAATATTCCATAAATCCCGGTCTTGAACCTTGCGTTCAATATCCCAGAACATATCAATGAATGCAATCACTAATAAATAATTAGATATCAAATCATTATTGTTGTTTTGAATATATTTGAGCAAATTGTTTTCGTGGGAGATTAATAAGTCTTTATCTTTGAAAGCAAATTCGAAATCCATTGAAATTGTTACTTTTGGCGATTGAGCAGACATAGTGGCTTCCTTATTTATTGCGCGTCAGAATAAATCCTCGGCAAATTCGATTAATATATCCTCGTTCTTCATCGTTTAATTGATTTAAGAGTTCGATCCAGTTTTCTTCTTCTGGAATTCGTTGATTGCTATTTACGGAATATCCCGCTGCTCTTAGAACATTTTCTATTGGCAAATCAAATACTTTGCTCAATTTTAGACAAGTTTGCAAACCAGGACGGCGATCCCCTTTTCCAATCCGGGTAATAGTTGCAGTGCTGACCTGGGCGCGCCGAGCTAGCTCTGAAGGTTCCCAGCCAAATCGCTGCATTTGTTTATTTAGCCAATCCTGAAAATCGAGAGTCATATTATCAAATAGTACTTACTAATTGCTAACCTTTGGTCATGAACTTTTACCTTGATGTATTTTTTGAACCTCGGAAATGGATTTATTCCCCATAAAGTATATCAATAAACCTGTCGTGGGTTACAGACTAGTTTTTAATTCATATAATCTGTACGATGGCAGAGGATAAATTAATTACCACTAAAGAAGCGGCTGCATTTCTTGGAGTTACCCAAGATTGGATTGCGAAATTAATTAAGAAGGGGAAATTAGAAGGCGCTCTTCAAGATGCGCCAGTGAAATATTATTTGGTTTCACAGAAATCATTAGAGGAATACAAAAAACTGCCTAAGAATAAAGGGGGAAGACCAAGAAAACGTTAAGCGCTTTGTAAAAGCATTGCGTATAAAAACATTATTTGAGGGTTTGATTGAAAAATACTGATTAACTTGAAAAAAAATTCCTGTTGAGAAATTTTTGTTCGAAATATCCATCATTCTTATTGATATAATTTATAATTGTAGGATTTCTTTAAATTATTGTGTATAAATGCAGGGTATAGGAGATTGCAATGTTAGTTGAGATGCAATTAGAAAACTTCAAATCTTTTAGTAGTACTGGCAATATTGAACTCAAACCATTGACAATTCTTTCCGGAGTAAATAGTGCTGGAAAAAGTTCAATTATTCAAAGTTTATTACTCTTAAAGAAAACATTGGAATCTCCCCCGACTGTGTCATTAAATTTTGATATTAGTAATTATTTTCAACAAAGTTTGGGCAATAATTTCAATGATTTTATCTTTGGTCATCCACCAATAGAAGAGTCCACATTAACCTATAAACTATCATTTCAATATAATGAAGATAAAATTGCTAATCTTGCATCAACAGATTTATTTGATCAGGTAAACGCAATATTACCTTCTCCAGTTTTACATGATAACGAGCGTTTACTTTGTGCTGAATTATTAGTCTCTTTTACTTGGGGCCCATTTGGTTATCAAGGTCGAGCAAAAATTCGAACTAGCGAATTACAACTTTTTACATTTCTAAAAATTGATAACAAGAGAAAACCTTTAATTGGTATTGAGATAAGGCCTTACGGCAGTGGAGAGTACAAAATAAATCCTCTGAGGGATAGCATTCATCCAAGCTTAAGAGATCTAAATTTTCAACAATTATCGATTGATGGATTAGTAAACTTCTTACCTAACATCATTTTGTTAGAATCAAAACAACAAATGTTGTTGGAGAAAAATGTACCCTCAGGATTTTCTCGATTTTTCCGCTTACTATTTGATTTAATTCGTCAGGACCTGACAGAAAATATTTATTTTTTAGGTTCTTATCGCGAACCACCACAATTTATTTATCAAGGCTCTCATAACAATGCTAATTTTATTGATCCAAAAGGTAGTAATTTTGCGGAGATATTGTGGCGATTTCGGAATGAGGAAGTTAGCTTTTATCATCCAGAATTAAGTGATCAAAAATTGAAACTTGTGGATATGGTTGACTGGATACTTAATAATGTTATCCAATTAGAACAGAAAATAAAAATTGATTCGATTGGAAAACGAGAAGATGTTCTTGAGGTGCTTCTTGATTCTGGTAGTTCTAACTTAGATAAAAAAAGTGGGATGAAAAAATTAATGGTTCCATTGGCAAATGTAGGGTTAGGATATAACCAAATTCTTCCTATTATTGTTCAAGGCCTAATTGCACCTAAAGGCTCATTGGTAATTTATGAACAGCCAGAAATTCATTTACATGAAAATGTTCAATCATGTTTAGTTGATTTCTTTATGGGCTTAGCTTTGTCAGGGAGGCGTGTGTTTGTAGAAACTCATAGCAGTCGAATGATTGATAAACTTTGTTTTGAAATTGCTAAAGATAGAGAAAATCAGTTAGAAACTAAAGCAAATGTTTTGTTTGTTCATCCTCCTAAACTCGAAAATAGTGGATCCAAAATCGAAGAAGTACAGATTGATTCCTATGGAATAATTCAGAATTATCCCCCCAATTTTTTACCAGATATTTCAGGATTATACGAAAAAATTTTACAGGAAGGTTTTAGAAAGAGAAGAGATAAAGAGGACTGATAACTGATGATTCAAGCGACACCTTTTGATTTATATCTATTTCTTTTGCAGGATATTTCTCCAGGAATAGACAGGTACAATTATTATGAGTTGACCTTAAATCGTTTTTTATGGTGTAGATCTTGCTTTTTGGATATAAATAACCGACTAGAACAAAATCCGTCTACTAGAACATGTTGTTTAAAACTTCCGATGACGGAAAATTTAAGTCATCAAATTTCTGATTCTCCCTCGTGGGAATTAGCGAAGCAGGATGGAAGAGTAAGATTGTTGAGGACTAGTGCTTCAGCATTTTTAATTGGCCGAAATTCAAGTGGGGGAAGCCCAGTTTTACATCTGGAAGAGGATGGAGAGTTTTTTTATGGGGTAGAGTCAATTGATGATTTATTTCCAGGTATTCCTGATCAAAATGTAAAACAATATTGGATGGAAAGCTTTGGTATTTGTGCTTTTCAACGCGCTTTTGAAATAGGACAAGGTGATATAGCAGACATTATTGGTTGTTGGGTTGTTTGTCCTGGACGAAATGAGTTGGGAGTAGAAATTCTTGTAAATAGTCAAAATATCCATGACCAAGATATTTCACTTGATGTAACCATAGAGATTTTATTTGATGATAACAATATAGTCCCTGGTCAGGAATTAGAACTTCGGTCTTGGGAGTTACTAACTCGGAAAAGTTTATGGGGGGATGAGCGCCTCCCATTTTTAGGACCTAGAGGAGATTTTGGTTTTAGACCCCATCCTGCCAATAACTGGCAACCTGGAACTAATATTACTCAAACGAGAATTAATGGTGAACGCGGTTATCTTGATGAATTTGGCGGTTTATGGCAATGGGAAGGTAGAAGAGCACAAACAGTCGGAATTTTTGATGGACATTGGAATGTGCAATTAATAAATCAACAATCATCTAATCAATGGTTGAATCATTTAGAAGAAATATATAAATGTGAAATTCGGTTAGAATCAGATCATATCAATATTGAAACAGATGGAAGAATAGTGGATCGTACTTTTCAGATTCTTGAGTTGTGAAATTAATGCATTTAAGGATAACAAAATGGTATATGGCTTATATTTTCGAAACATTGACCTTCATGTACACACACCAGCATCTAATTGCTTTTTAGATAAAGCTGTTACGCCAGAGCAAATAGTACAATATGCAATTGATGAAAATTTATCAGCTATTGCAATTACAGATCATAATACAGCAGCTTGGGTGGATAAGGTTAAGGAAGCGGCAAAAGAAAGTGAATTGGTAGTGTTTCCTGGTGTTGAAATCACAGTACACCCAGGAATACATATTGTGGCAATTTTCCCCACATCTGCTACGGGGGAACATGTAACTGATTTGTTAGCTGAGCTTAAACTTGGGGTAGATGTAAGAGGGGATCCTAAAGCATTAGTAATGGAAAGCATTGAGAGTGTGACATCTTCTATTAGAAAACATGGGGCATTAGCTGTTTTGGCACACATAGATGCACCAAAAGGATTTTGGAATGAACTTTCTGGGCAGACTCGTATTCAACATTGGGATCCAATTTATTTTGATGCGGTTGAGTTAATAGGAGAGAATCTTCCGGATGGAATTGGGGAAAAACCATTTATGCATAAACCTGCCTATTATTGGGCTTCAGATAATCCAGATCCTGATGAACCTACTAAACACTCCATAAAAGGGATTGGCAGTCGATTTTCTTGTTTTAAATTGGAATATCCGATTACCCGAGAAGGTTTGCGAAATTGTTTTAGTGATCCTAAAACCCGAATACGCTCAGGTAATCCAGATCAATTGATACCGGAATTTCCTGTTATTCAGAAAATAAAAATATCTGGAGGGTTTCTTTCTGATTTTGAGATTGATCCAGTAAATCCAAATTTAAATTGTGTAATTGGAGGACGTGGAACTGGTAAATCTAGCTTGTTTGAGATAATTCGTTATGCTTTTGATATTGAAGCAAAAACTGAAGAAAACCAACGACAATCAAAATCCATAATTGAAAATGTTTTTCCTGCAGGTTCTCTGGTTCAAATTGATTATAAACTTACAGATGGCAATTCTTATCGAATTGAACGTAGAGCTAATCAAGATCCAGAAGTATATCGCTTACCGGAAAAAGAGTTGACCGAGATTAAACCGTCTCAATTGTTACCTGAACAACCAATACAAGTATATGGACAGAAGGAGATCTACGAAATTTCTAGAGATCCTACTTTCCAGTTAAACTTGTTGGATAATTATATTGCAGATGAGCTTGAGAATATTCAACAGCAAGAATCTGATGTCCTTCGAAAATTGAAAGAAAATGCGACAAAAATTTTACAGTTGGAAGAGGAGATTGATTCGGCTCAAGAATGGTTGTCTCGACTTGGAAGCATACAAGAAGAACTTCGCCGTATGGAAAACCAGGGTTTTATTGCCCGAATTGAGAAGAAGAAATTATATGATCAAGAAGAGCGATGGCTAACCCGTGCACAAAAGTATGTGGATGATTTGCTTTCCACCATTAACGATTTTCAAGAAACGAATCGTTATATAGCAGATAATTTCCCTGAGATTTCACAAGATCATCCAAATAAGAAATTACTTGAAAAACAACAAGAATTACTGGAAAAAATAGACGATATAATTGTTATTGAAACCAATGATTTAAAAACAAAAATAAGCGATATTTGGAATGAAGGGGAAAAACCACGAGACAAATGGCTAAAAGAATATAAGGAACAAGACCGCTCTTATCAAGAACTGCTAGAAGAGTTTCAAGGTGAGGGAGATGTCGATCGATATATTCAACTCCAGCAGACAAGATCGGATTTAGAAGAACGTGATAAGTTAGTAAAACATAAAAAGAATGAAGT
This sequence comes from Anaerolineales bacterium, assembly GCA_963675375.2. Lineage (GTDB taxonomy): Bacteria > Chloroflexota > Anaerolineae > Anaerolineales > UBA11579 > UBA11579. The sequence continues at coordinate 3,390,824 of OY776212.2, forward strand.
TTCATCATTCCGAAAGAATCGTTCAATATTATTAGATCAACTACGAAATATTCGAAGAGATAAATATAAAATTCGTTGTGAAAAAGCTGAAAATCTCACAAATGCCCTCAGTAAAAAGGTTCGAATTACGCTTCATCCTCAAGGAAATCGAGATTCTTATAAGGAATACCTTCAAAAACTATTTGCTGGTTTAAATGTGCGCAATCCTTATAGAGATCGGTTGGCTGAGGTTGAAACGGAAAAACCTGAAAGGGAGGCACAAAGACCAGTTGAAGTTAGGGGAGAAACACGTTACTTGATTTCTCGTATTCCTTTATATTTCGACCCAATAGATCTCGCTGAAGCTATTCGCAATGAACAAGTAAGAATGGATAATCAAGATAGTTTACTTGAACAACGATTTGGAATTGATTCAGAAAACATGCGTCGCAATATTTCAACTGTAAGTGAAGAACAACTTTTTGATTTGGAAATTTACGAAGTTCCTGATTATCCAATTATCGAGCTTCAGGTATCTAGTGGAGATATAGGTTACCGAGAATTAAGATATCTTTCAGTTGGACAGAAATGTACTGCATTATTATCTTTAGTTCTTCTTGAGAGTAATGTTCCCCTAATAATAGATCAACCAGAAGATGATCTCGATAACCAATTCATTTTTGATCAAATTGTAGCTACACTCAGGGAAGAAAAGGAAAAGCGTCAATTCATTATTGCAACGCATAATGCAAACATACCAGTTTCGGGGGATTCTGAATTAATAATTGTCTTACATGCTGATGAAAGCAAAGGGTGGGCTAACGAGGAAGATATTGGATCTATTGATAATGAAAATATAAAACGCTCTGTAGAAACCATTTTGGAAGGTGGTAAACAAGCATTTATTCTTCGAAAAGAAAAATATGGAATTACATAGTAACATTGATAAATGGGTAACCATACTAAATTCATAGATTAAAAAAATAAATAACTATGTTGCGTTCTGATCCATGCTATCTAAAACTAGTCGGCTTGGATATTGTAATAATTGAAATTTTACTAGCCACCTGACAGTTTGGTGAGAAAGGAGCAATCGGCATCAATTCTGCCATAAAATGAGTTTGCGAAAACCATTTTAGAAACGGAGTAAAAGATGCCGATCACTCAACTGTATCATATCTGGAAACAACGAATTATGGAACTGTATCCTCAAGAAAGAATGACACGCGTAAGGAATTTAGCCTGGATGATGATTGGCATCCATGAAAGTCGTTCTGTGTATTTGAGCAAGATCGCTGGCAAGATACCAGGAAAAGCGAAGTTGGTGAGCATCACCAGACGAGTATCTCGATTTTTAGATAATCCAGCAATTCGGGTGAGGCCATGGTATGAACCGCTAGCGAGAAGTTGGCTGCAAGCACAATATGCCAATCTGAAAGAGATCCGATTGATTGTGGATGGCACAAAAGTAGGATTTTCACATCAACTCTTGATGGTGAGTATCGCCTATCGACGTCGGGCGATCCCGATCGTATGGACATGGGTCAAACATGTTCGTGGGCACAGTACAGCCAGCAAACAAATCGCATTATTGAGCTATGTCAGGAATTTACTGCCAGAAGGAGTAGCTGTTTTTCTGGTCGGAGACGTCGAATTTGGCGCCATAAAGGTACTCAAACAGCTGAATGAATGGCACTGGTACTATGTTTTGCGCCAAACAGGGCGCACAAAAATCTGGACAGAACTTGAGCAAGTCTGGGTCTCATTTTCATCGACCATTGAGCGAGCTGGACAAAGTATCTGGTTGGGCGCTGGCTATCTGACCGAGACGGATATTTTTCCTGTCAATTTATGTGCTCATTGGAAAGTCGGAGAAAAGGAGCCCTGGCTGCTGGCGACCAACCTGCCCGACAAGCCAATGACGCTCGCATTCTACAAAAGAAGAATGTGGATCGAAGAAATGTTTGGTGATATGAAAGGACATGGTTTTGATTTGGAAGCTTCAATGTTGCAATCCTTTTTGCGATTATCTCGGCTGACCCTGGTTGTCGCTTTGCTTTACTTGTGGGCCATTGCGACTGGCACACGGGTTATCCATCGTGGTCAGCGCCATCTCGTTGATCGCAATGAGCGTCGAGACTTGAGTATCTTCCAAATTGGATTGCGATTTATCGAAAGGCGACTTACCAATGCCCTACCTGTTGCCGTTCCTACCTGTGTGTATCGATGATTTTTGAAACTGTCAGGTGGCTAGAAATTTTATTATATATGGAATTATTTTGGGAAAACTAGTAGTCCGTCAATCGTGAATCTTAGGATATAAACGTTTCAATTTGATACGGGCATCGGCGGTAGAAAATCGCCAATCCACCTTAACAACTTTAGAATTCCGGTCTTGCTCCCAAGCATGAACTTGGTTGTGAAGTGTTTGAATGTCAGGTATTCGCTGATTGATACACTGACGAGATAAAACACTCAACTCGATCTCAGCCATGTTCAGCCAACTGCCATGTTTGGGGGTGAAATGAAACTCAAAGCGGTTGACCAATCTCCTGGCTTCTTGGGGTTCAAAAGCCAGGTAAAAAGCAGATGGTGTATGCGTGTTGAGATTATCCAGTACCACAATGATCTTCTCTGCGTCCGGATGAATTTCATCCGAGAGTATTTTCATGGCTTCAGCCCAATCTACTCGAGTGCGAGTATTCGTGACTTTGACATGCCGCTGACCTCGAAAAGGCTCGAAGAACATGAATAAATTCGCAACGCCATTGCGCTGATACTCATAGTCGATCCGAGCAGGCTGCCCTGGGCTGAACTGGGGTGGATGGTCGCACATCAGAGAGCAGTTGCTTTGGGACTTCATCCATGCAGACCAAAGGACGCTTCGAGTCTTCTGGCTGTGTGTAGAGTGCCAGGACATCCTCCATCTGACAAACGAAAGCCGCATTGGCATCCGGTGGAATACACCACTGCTCTTTTAGCCAAGGCTTGAGCTTGTTTTTTTGAGCGTTTGCCGAATGGTTTCGTGCGAGATGTTCTCGACAATCTCTAAACGTACCAGACGATCTTGCAGCAAGCGCAAGCTCCAGCGCTCATAACCGTCTGGTGGTTCGCCGCAAGCCAGGGCAATCAGATGGGCTTCTCCTTCACCATCGAGCCGCCTTGGATACACTCGCTCCGGTTTCTTGCGCAAGATGGCCTGTTTCAAGCCGCCTTCGACATAGTTCTTGCGTACATTGCAAACGGTCAGTGAGGAAACTTCATAGGCTTCACAAATCGCCTGATAGTTCCAAGCAGGCCCGTCAGGGCTGCTGTCAGATTTGAGTAAAATGTATGCTCTGCGAATTTCTCGTGCAGAAGCTTCACCGTTTGAAATCAAGTCTTTCAGTTGTGAACGTTCTGTTGTTGTAAGTTTTACGATGTATTTTTGTTTCATCTTATGCTCCTTATCTTTTTTTGATAAGGAAGCAAGATAAGTGCCATCTTTATGTTTTATGATGGACAGACTACTAGTTATTAATTTCTCAATAATTATGTATGAGAGGAATATGAAATGAATAAGAATATTAAGAAGGTCATTTCAAGAATTAATAGAATTTTTTTCAATGCAGAATTTGCAGCACTGGTATTTATAGTGATTGGGGTGATTATAATATTTTTAGGATTTAAGTATCTATACCCGAAATCATTTTCTGTTTGCTTACAAATAACCGAGGACTTTTATTCAAATTTTGGAACAGAATTTATTAGTGTAGGTTTGACAGTTTTAATCATTGATAGAATTAATAAACGAAGGGAAGTTTTAGATAGGAAACGTAGTTTAATTCAACAGATGGCTTCTAAATCAAACGATTTTTCCTTAGAGGCTGTTAGATTATTACGTATCGAGGGGTGGCTTTTTGATGAGACTCTACATGGAGCTGATTTATTAGGTGGCAATCTTGAAAATGCTGATCTTAGTAATGCAAGTCTTCAGGAAGTCGATTTATTGGAAGCAAATTTAAAGGGTGTTGATTTGAAAAATGCATGTCTTGACAAAGCTAATCTTTGGCAAGCCAATTTGGAAAGATCTGATTTAAGGGGATTAAGTGCAAGAAACGCCCATTTTTTTATGGCAAATTTGAAAAATGCTGATTTAGCAGAGGCAAATCTAGAAGGAGCAATACTAAGAGGTGCTATATTAGAAGGGGCTATTTTTTTAAAGACAAACTTATCTCGAGCAGATTTTCGTGGGGTTGATATTTCCGAAATAGACCTAAGTCAAGCAATACTTGATGAAGCTAAATTTGATCAATAAGATAAGAGATTCTATCCAAATGTGAAAGGAAAAACTCATGTTTGAAAACCAGGTTGTAGTAATTACAGGTTCTACAAATGGAATCGGAGAAGGGATTGCTCTTAAGTTTTCTGATTTAGGGGCAATTGTAATCATTAATTCTCTAACTACAATTGAAAAGGGGAAATATCTAGAACAGAAGATTAATCAATTAGGGGGAGTAGCTACCTATATTCAAGCTGATATGGCAGACCCCACAAGTGTTCAAAAATTTTTTTCTAAAGTAATGGATAAGCACAAAAAAATAGACATACTGATAAATAATGCAGGTATGACAAAAGGCGAGGAATTCTTATCTGCGGGAAAAGATCATTGGATTCAGATTTTTAACAATAATTTTTTTAACACAGTTTGTAGTTCAAGAGAAGCTGCCAAGATTATGTTGAATCAAGGATATGGAAAGATAATAAATATTTCTTCAATTCGTGGAATCAATCACTGTGGTGGAAGCGAAATACTAGCTTACTCTTCTGCAAAAGCTGCATTAAATAATTTTACGAAAACTTTAGCAAAAAAACTAGCCCCTAAAATTCAAGTGAATGCTATTGCACCAGGTTTTGTAGCAACTCCTAGGTTTCTAAATTATCCTGATGAAATGATTTCCCATCTAATAAATAATACGGGCATAGAACGCCTCCTAACTGTCGAAGAGGTAGTAGACGGAGTTTGCTATATTGCTAGTGCAAACGGATTGACAGGTCAAATAATTATTCTAGATGGTGGATTTTCATTAAAAAACTCATAGCAAAAAATAATTACAAAAGACTAAAATAACCTGGAAATTCTATTGGCTTCTAATATTGCACTAGCGATTCCATTAGGCGAAACACAATCCCCAATAAGAAAGTGATTATAATTCATATGTTTTAAAGTTTCTGCTATTTCACGATTTGGAGCATTTCCACAAACAAATACAACTTGGTCAATCGGAGAATATTCAAATACTTTATTAGTAATAACATTCCTAAGCAATACAATATTTTCGGAATGTGAAACAAATTCTGTAAGTGGTAGAAATTTTGACCGTTCATAAATTCTCTTGTAGTGGGAGGTCAAATTTGAAATATTTGTCCCTTCTCCAATATAAAAGCCGCTAGAAATAATTGTTACAGAGTTTCCATTATTAATTAAAAATTCGGCTATGGCCAATGGATTCTTTTGCCAATTCACATCTACAATTAATATATGTTCTTTTAGTTTCTCTTTGTTCTGAACAAGTGATGTTGGAGTAAATGCAGCATCTGGTTTTATGTCTTTATATATGTTTGGGATTTGTGGGAAGCTTCCCGTAGCAATAACTACTATATCCATCTCCATAGAAATGTCAAAAATGTTGTTTTTTGTAACCTTATTACCTGGATAAATATTCACTCCTAATGATTTTAATTGCATTTCATAATATTGAACAATATCTAGAAATCCTTGCATGTATGGTAACTGACCGATAGTGAGTAATTGCCCTCCCAGTACGCTACTTTTCTCAAGAAGGTGAACTGTATGTCCCCTTTCTGCAGCGACTTTAGATGTTTCCATTCCAGCTACTCCCCCACCAATGACCAATATTTCTTTCCTCTTCCTGGAGAATTTCACTGTTCCGATTCCTAATTCACCTTCTCTGCCAGCTGCTGGATTGTAAATACATCTTACGGGATTTCCAAAGTGATGTCCTCCAATGCACTCTTGATTACAACGAATGCAATAACGAATCATATCTAGACGGTTATTTTTGACTTTATTTATTATTTCAGGATCTGCAATATGCGCCCTGGTCATATTTACCAAGTCTGCCGATCCATTAAGAATTAAATCTTCAGCATCTTCAGGTGTTCCAATCATTGAAGAAGCAATTACTGGAATGTCAACAACCTGTTTTATTTCTTTAGCAAAAGGGGAAAAGTTTTTTTCCTGAATACTACTATCACCATGATTGATTAAATAGCCAATAAAACTTGAATTAGTGGCACCATTGATGTGCAAATAATCTATGCATTGAGTTTTAAATAATATTTTGGAGATTTCAATTGCATGGATAAGTGTGATATCACCCTTAGTAAATGAATTTCCTGTGATTCGGACTCCAATTATTAGATCATCACCTACTTTGTCCCGTATTTTCTCTATTGTTTCAACTAGGAAATTTGTCCTGTTTTCTAAATTCCCCCCATACCTATCTTGACGATAATTGAAATATGGAGATAGAAATTGATGAAATAAAAATCCCTGGTCACATTTTAATTCTATTCCATCTAATCCTCCAATTTTAGCTCGCATGGATGCCATTGTGAAATCGTTTTGGATTTCACTTATTTCTTGTATTGATAAGGCAGTGGGTATTCCTCTCGTCCTTTCGTGGTGGATTGGAGATGGTGCTACAATTCGCCTGCCAGACCTGGTTCTCATCTGTCCCCCTGCATGAGTAAACTGATCCAAAATCAATGTGTCATTCTCATGCATTGCCTTAGAGATTTCTTCATATTTTGGAATTATCTCATTTCCGATATTTACTGTTGGGTTCCCCGTTGGTATTTTTCCAGTAGATGACACATATGTTCCTCCCATAATTACAAGACCTACTCCCCCTTTAGCTCTTTCAACAACGTAATCCTTTAATTTTTTTGTTGGCAAACCATAGATATCTGCATACCCATAACTATGTGCCCCCATAATTATTCGGTTTTTACATTTGAATTTATTAAGTTTGATTGGCTCTAGTATCTTCCACTTTTTTTCCATACCATACTCCCTGTTTGAATAAAAGAAGGATTGAAAGAATTTCTAATGAGTTGGAGATTTGTTGCATTAATTATAAAATATTATAGGTTATGATAATTAATTATATAATCGATATTATGAGGAGGATTCATGTCGGTCAAAATTGTAACTGAAAGACAGACGCTTACAAAATTGAAGTTTGATTTATTAGCAAGTGGTATGAGGGTTTCTGATAGAGCTTTATCTCAACTTGATGGTTTTAAAAATCCTATTCGGGCAAGATCAGGAGCGTCTGGAGGATTAGATGTTATATTGTCTAAGGATGTTTATGTGAATGTCCCAGTAAATGAAAATTTTGCTAAATTATCACCTTTCAAATTAGATTATAACGGGGAAACATTTATTTTACGGGATGCCACATCAATTCTCAGGACTGTTCAATTATTACCAATTCCTAAATACTATGAGTTGAAAACTGCTGATAAGTCAGAGGATATGGTTAGAATTGGTCAAATGTGTTCGCCGGATAGATTCTGTTATGGAATGACTGGGCCTGGCTGCTATTTTTGGAGTAGCGAAAAGCGTTGTAAATTTTGTTCTATAGGAAATAACTACTCAGCAGATGCTAGCAAGAAGAAAGAAAAACACCTACTTGAAGTGATTCAACGTGCCGTTAATGACAACGCTCACCCAGCAAAACATATTCTTATTGGTGGTGGCACTTCTCCTGGGCAAGATATGGGAGCAACTTTAGCTTCAAGACTTACGAGGAAAATAAAAAAGGAATTTGATATTAGTATATATGTAATGATAGCAGCCCCACTAAAAAATGAATACTTAGATGAGCTTTATAATAGTGGTGTTGACGAATTGGGAATTAATATGGAGTTCTGGAGTAGTACTGCATGGAATCAATATATACCTGGAAAGAATAAGGAGATTGGTAAGGAAAGATATTTGGAAGCATTGGAATATGCTGTTTCAAAGTTCGGGCCTATAAAAACCAGATCTATTCTTATTGCTGGGTTAGAATCTCCTGAATATACGATTGAAGGCTCTGTTTACTTGGCATCAATGGGTGTTATGCCTATTCTTTCACCATTTCGACCTCTAAATGGAACATACTTGGCAGACCATAATGGATTTGATGGGAATGGATATTTTGAAATATTTTCGGAGATTGAATCGCAGATTAAAGGTTTTGAAATTCCTTTAGGTCCTACTTGTATTTGTTGTCAAAATAATACATTGGCAATGCCTTATGGAAACCAATACAAGAGATATTAGAATGATTTACTCTAAACTTTTTTCAGAAAATATTGATCGCTTTCGAGAAGTGATAGGGGCAATTGCGCAGACAAATTATGGGAAAAAGAATCCACTAATAAGCCGGATACGGAATTATGAAGATTTTTTATCATTGCCAATAATTACAGCCGACGAATTAAACTTAGTGCCTGGAGATCTAACGATAGATGTGAAGAGTTGTCATAAAATAAAAACATCAGGTACTACAGGAAAGTATAAAACAATCTATTTACCAAAACCTTTACTTGCAGATCCATTGGGAAAGATTGAAGATCGGTTAATTCGTAATTCGAAATCAGTCTTTATATTTGCTGCTATGGATTTTGGTTCGGAACCTTTTATGTTGGCACATCATAATCGTTACAAAAATGATTATCCTAACGCATCATTCAAAAAAATCTCAGGAGTGGATTCTGTTATATCAATTTTACAAAACTATGAAGCAATTTCAATATTTGATTACCCCTCGTTTTTTATGAGATTCATTTATTTTTCATACTTAGCAATCAAATCAGGACAGATTAGTAAAGAAGAGCTAAAAGTTCGTAATGTCCATGCAAAATTGACTGGAGAGCCAATGCATCCCACAAAGATAAAAAGATGGATGTATGAATGCAAAAATACTCTGGGATGCATTCCAATTATGAATTTGAGATACGGAGCATCCGAGGTAAAGGAAATAGGAGTTTGTAATTTTGAGATTTATGACGATGAAATTACTTATCATGTAAGAAATCAACATAGTTTTTTAGAAGTGCTTGACCCTGTAACTAATTTACCTGTACTTGGAAAGGAAGGTAAAGTTGTTGTAACTGCATTTAGAGAAACAGGAACTATTTTGCTTAGATACTTTCTTGGAGATTATGCTACAGCTTTTGTTAAGAATGATCAGTTATATATAAAAAATATTTATAGGCCTGGAGTGTTATATATAGCTGGAATCTCGATCTCGCTTGACTATATAACAAGCTGCTTTATTGATCAATTTGGACCCGGAATCAGAATTCATGCAAAACGATTATTAAGTTCTGTGACAGGAGTCTACAAATTTTACATCAAATTTTTCATTTATGAAGATTGTAATCCGACCATCAAAAATTTCGATTTAGGTCAATATTTTGTTAAATTAGTAAAACAATCAATACCCATTATTGAAGAATTGTTAAATGATAGAGCAGTAATCTTCAAATTCGAGAAAGCCACTATCTATTCAAAACAATGGGGGCATGAAAAATACTGGAAATATCAAGAAGTAGAAGATGAATCAAATTTGGTCTAGTTATAGAATCTCTTGAGGCAACCATGAAATTCAATACAAAATATGAATATGGCGCAAATAGGTTACTAAGTTTATTGGGGAAAGAGCATAAAAAATATATGGATGTGCTTAATCTAAAAGAAAAATTATCTAAAAATTTAATCCTTTCTAGCTCAACAAGAAATAGTAATGACCTTCGGGTGGATCGAATGAGACTAATTGAAGAATTAAACTTAATATCAAAAGATTCTATTGGAGTGGATTTTTTTGACTTAGTTAAACCTGGTTTTCATCTAAAGGAAGAAAGCATAATCGAATCTGTTTATCAGACATTCGATTATGCGGCTAGAGTTCCTGAACTGATTTCCTTTTATGGAAGAGAAAATGAAATATCCAAAGTAATTCAGTATATTAATGAAGAATCAAAATTGATCTGTGTGTTAGGAATGCCTGGTATTGGTAAGACAACTCTTGTTACAAGGATAGTACAGGAAATTGGAAATAATTTTAATTATATTTTATGGCACTCTCTAATAAACGCTCTGCCACTTGATGAATTATTGAAAGAATCTATTGATATATTATCTAAACATACAGAAGTTATTACCTTTGAAGAGAGTATAACGAATTTAATTGAGAGATTCATTCATTATCTAAGGAAGGAAAAATGTCTCATAGTTTTAGATAACTATGAAAGTTTATTCCGCGTAGGTGAAAAGGTTGGTGAGTATTTAGATGGTTTTGAAAAGTATTCAGAATTTCTAAATCAGTTAGGTGGAATAAATCATCAAAGTTGTGTTCTAATCACAAGTCGAGAAAAACCAAAAGAATTCGACTTATTAGAAACTGATAATTCTCCAGTGAAGTCCATTATTATACAAAAGCTTCCGATTTCAGATGGAATTCAAATCCTAAAAGATAAACATCTATCAGGTAAAGATGAGGAACTTGCTGAGGTTGTAAACAAATATTCTGGGAATCCTTTAGCACTCAAGTTAATTTCTGAAACAATTTATGAGGTCTTTTTGGGGGATATTTCGGAATTTCTCCGAAATACATCGTCTGTTCTAATTGAACTATATGATCTTCTTGATGATCAGTTCGCACGTCTTACACAATATGAACAAGAAATAGCATATTGGTTAGCAATTGAAAGAGAAAGTGTCTCAATAAGTGAGCTGAGAAAAAATACAAGTTATTTAATGGCAGAAAAACATTTGATTTACGCAATTAAATCTCTTCAAAGGAGGTCTCTAGTTGAGATTACTGGGAATGGATTCACTTTGGCTAATGTTGTAATGGAATTTGTTACAGATAAATTAATAAATTTAGCAATTTCTGAGATTCAGGCTGGAAAATTACAAATTTTAGTGAATCATGCGCTCATGAAAGCAGAAACTAAGGAACATATTAGAGGAAGCCAAGTACGCTTAATTCTTTCTCCTGTGGTAAGTTCATTAGGCAATATGATGAATCTTCAGGCTATTGAGAGTAAGTTAGCAAGGATAATTAGTGCATTGCGAATTTATGAAAAAGAAAAATCTTCTTGTTATGCAACTGGGAATATTATAAATTTATGTATTGAGTTAAATATAGCCTTGGATGGAAAAGATTTTTCGAATTTACCTATTTGGCAGGCATATCTTAAGAAAACAACACTCAGGGGGACGAACTTCAAAGAATGTGATTTTTGGAAAACATCGTTTATCGATACATTTGGTCAAATTTTATCAGTCAAGTTTAGTAATTCTGGTAATTTTTTGATAGCTAGTTCAGCAAATGGTGAAATTCTGGTATGGAGACTTGATACTTTAATGCGATTTGGAACTTATAAAGGCCACAAGGATTGGATACGCTCGATTTCTATAAATCCAGGTGATACTATTATTGCATCTGGAAGTGATGATAATTCAGTAATTTTATGGGATATTAATGAAAATAGCCAAAAAATTAAACTTGTTGGTCATCAAGGGTGGGTTCTAAGTACAGTGTTTTTTCATGATGGGAAAGGTCTGATAACCGGAGACACAAACGGAGAACTGCGAATTTGGGATACAAGAACGGGGAATTGTTTGAAGATTATCAAAGGTCATACAAATTGGATAAGAGCATTGGATATAAGTGATGATGGAAAATACTTAGTTTCTGGTTCAGAAGATTTATCTCTGAAGATTTGGGATACTACAAATTGGAAATTAGTAAAATCAATTGATGTGTTTTCTGGAAATATAACAGGAGCGAAATTTTGTCAGGACAATAAAAATATCATTGTGAGTTGTTATGATAGTTTAGTGCTAGTAAATATTGAATCAGGAACAATCATTATTAGATTTGAAGGGCATACTCACCGAATTTTTGATGTGGATTATCATGCTGAATCTGATAGCATTGCTAGTTGTGGTCAGGATAATACTATTAGAATATGGGATGTAAACACTGGTATTTGTAAGAACATTCTTCAAGGACATACATCGACTGTACAGTCTATTTGCTTCAACTCTCAAGGTGATCTGCTTGTGAGTGGAAGTGAAGATCAAAGTGTTCGGCTTTGGGAAACAGAGTCGGGAAAATGTATTTCAATTCTGAAAGGGTATACGAATTGGATAAAGTCCGTAGCAATTGATGTCGAAACTGATTCTTTTATTAGTTGTACAGAAGATGGGATTGTACGAATTTGGGATATCTTTAATGGACATTTAAAGAAAAAGATACTAAATGCATCCTCTGTTTCACCTATTGCTATTAAAGAAAAATCAAGAACAATATACTTCTCCTCTTTTGATCATAATATCATCGAATGGGATATGCAAAAGGGACAAGAAACTCGCAGATTTGTTGGTCATACCAACAGAGTTAGAACTCTTTCTATAAGTGGGGATGGAAGTATCCTTGCTTCTGGAGGCGAATCAAACAAAATTCGATTATGGGATCTCCATAATGGTGAACAAATAAGTATTCTTTCTGAACATGATAGTTGGATTAGATCTATATCTTTCGATCATAATGTCCCCGCTGAAAAATTTTTCTCCGCGAGTGAAGATAAAACAATAAAGTTTTGGAATATTAAAAATAGGCAATGTATAAGAACAATAAACACTGCTAATTACATTTGGGCAATAAAGGTACATCCTAACCATGAATGGCTTATTGCTGGTGGTGAGGATTGTAAAATCCATTTCTGGAATATCAAGACAGGAGAACTTGGGGCCTCACTTAGTGGACATCGGGCAGCAATTTATTCGCTAGCTTTGAATAAGAGTGGAAATCTGCTTTTTTCGGGTGGTTTTGATAATCTAATTAAGATATGGGATTTAAATTCAGGAAAGTGTATTGGTAATTTAAATGGCCACGAGAGCTGGGTATGGGGGCTTGATATAAACCCTCAAGGAAATAAATTAATTTCTGGTAGTGCAGATGGTACTATTAGAATTTGGGACATAGATAATAAAACTAGTGAACATGTTATTCAGATTGATAGGCCGTATGAAAGGATGAATATAACAAGTTGTAAGGGGTTGGAAAATGCCCAAATGGAAGTTTTAAAAGAATTGGGTGCGATAACTGAATTTTAAAGAATATATAGTAAAGGAGAATTCATTAATTGATAATTGTTGGTAAATCACTGGTGCCCCCCAGTTTACGTGCTAGTTACTATGTTAGTTCATCGGACTAGATTTGGTAGGGGACGGGACATACTACACTTGAAGATAAATCAAAGCGAGATATTTTGACTTTGGTGCTACTTGAATTGGGAAATTTTATGAAATCTGATTTTGATTACCGTATGTGTCAAATATGTATCAATTGTAATAGGTGGTTCAATAATCCTTCTATAAAATGTGATTATTGTGGGTTTGATAACAGTGAGTTTGTAGAGTTTTATACTTTGTGCCACTTTCTTGATAAAAATTTTCCTTCGTCAAAATATTTGTATCAATTAATTGATGCTAGAAAAATAGAACTTAATTATGGTTGGTCACCTTATATTTTAGCACTTTTAAGTGCAATTGTGTTGGGCTTTTTGACCAGTTCTTCACAAGAAAAAATTAGTGATTGGATTTTTTCAAAGGGGAAAGAATATGTGAGTTTGCAAATTGGAAATGCATTCGATTTTTATAGAATTGTTGAAATTCTTTTGAACTATGTAAATGATAACAGAGAAATAATAGAAGATTTCTCATTTGAAAGTGATATGGCTGAAAAAGAATTTATGTCTTATTTAGAAATATTAACGGACACAATAGAAACAGGAAGTGGGAACGATGAATATAAATGAAAGTTCAAATGATAGATTGGATTGTCTTTATTACCCATTTTCTAGATTATTGGACGATGCTACGCTGAAATATTTATTGCTGGTTTTTGATTCTGTTACATTTATTGATGAAGTTGAAAGTTCAGAATGGCGGCGAGTTTTAATGCAAAATATGGCAAAAAGGGACAATCCGATTTTTTCATCATACGACAAATTAGCAGATGATTACCAAATGCTTTCTGAAATGAGTGCAGTGCAGGTAGTCAATCCTCAGAGTCTAAATGCTACCCAATCGGAAAGTGTGGCAATGTCAACTATTGCTGATTTAACAAATTCAGAATTTCTAAAAATAGCAAAAAAACCAAATTTATATGGCTTGCCATTTCGCCCTTTTGGTCGCTATTTTGGTGAACCTGCGGATCGCCCAACCTGGCAATCTTTTGTGGGAAAAATAGCTACTCCTTTACTAGAAGATGATCAATTTCTGAATGAGGAGCAATGGATTTCTCATATTCTAGTGCCAGAAGATAAAAATCATTCGTGGACATTTTCTTATGAAGCAGGAAGTGCAGCTGTGACAAATTATTATCTAGAAGCTGCAAATGAACTCCGACTAACCCCAGTAACTACAAGTGAATTACACCATCAATTGGTGATACATAAACTGAAAAGAATATTCTCAGACCGTGATAATACAATAGAGCAGATTGATGATATTGAAAGAAAAAGATTTAGGGCAATATCAGGAAAGGGGGAGTTAGTACGTTTATTAGGTGATATGTTTACTCCACAAAAATTGGAAAAAATTTCATTTAAAAATATAATGAAATTTCGCCTAGAAACAGAGGACGTTCGTCGGGAGTTCATTAAGGATATAAATGATGTGCTTAGAGTAATTGACAGTGATCCTACTAAAATTGGGTATGATAAAGAAGTAATAGAAGCGATTACTGCTGTAGAGAAAGATTTTAGAAAAAGCGAAAAAGAACTAAAAGCTGTTCGAGATAAACTTTTACCTGCAATGACTGAATCTTTAATGTTTGGAATTCCAGGAGGAGGATTATTAGGTGCATTTGTTTCTTTTTTAGGAGGTTTTTCACCGTCAGGGATTGTGGCTGCTTCTGCACTAACTGTTTCTGGAACATTTTTCTCGAAAGCACTTGACATATGGAATGAAAAAAGAAATATCTTAAGAAATCAACGCTCTGCTGTTTCTTACTTAGCTAAAATATCTAAACTTGTAAAATAATGAATAGCTAGCTTCTTGCTAATACAATTATTTATGCCTTGTTTGATTTTACGAAAAATTTAGTCAATTATGGTTGATACGATTGCCAATTTTTTTTGAAGAGACAAGGGCGGTTAAATTTAACAAAAAATAGTAGTTCTTTGACGTGACCCCAATATATGTTCCAATTACTATGTTGGGTCTTGGAATATCACTGATAGAAAAATTATCTTCCCCAGATCTATTATTTTCTCATTAGCACTTTGCAGTAAAATTACAGATATAAACCAGCAAAATGGGATGGGAATATGAAATTAAAAGATATTTGGAAAAGCTCTGGAAGAATGGATCCGAAATTAAAGTTAATGATGGGAGGTTTTATATTTATCTTTTTTGTTCTTGCTGCATGGGTAAAGAGCCCCTAAAATAAAACCAACAGAAAGTGGAATTTTCTGGCAAAATTAAGGAACAGGAGATTCCAATGAAAAAATCAAAATTCAGTGAAAGTCAAATCGTCAAAATCCTAAAAGAAGCCGAGTCTGGTGTACCTGTACCAGACTTGTGCCGCCAACATGGATTTAGCAAAAGCACATTTTATAAATGGCGAGCAAAATATGGCGGGTTGGAAGCCTCTGATCTGAAGCGCCTAAAAGAACTGGAAGAAGAAAACCGCAAGCTGAAAGAGATGTATGCTGAAATCAGCCTCAAACATAAAGTTTTGAAGGACATCATTGAAAAAAAGTTATAAGCACAGCAGAACGTCGTGAATTAGTGACCTATGCTGTGGATGAACACAAAATGAGTGAACGCAAGGCCTGCCAATTATTGACAATTAGTCGAAGTACGTATCGCTATCAAGCCATCAAAAAGGACGATGGTGAAATCCGTGAGCAATTGCAGGAGAGAAGCCTCGCTGGGGCTTCAAGAAGATGTACCATTACTTGAAAAATCAAGGCTATGCGTGGAACCACAAGCGTGTGAGGCGAGTGTATCGGGAATTGGGTTTGAATTTACGTATCAAACCAAAGAAACGCTTTCCTGTACGGCAGCCACAGCCACTTGAGCAACCTGAGGCTGCAAATCTCTCCTGGTCATTGGATTTCATGAGTGACAGCCTGATCAATGGCAGAGCTTTTCGCACATTGAATGTGATTGATGATTTCAATCGAGAAGCCTTGTGGATCGAGGTTGACACTTCCTTACCTGCGACCAGAGTGACCCGTGTTCTAGATCAGCTTGCTTTGTGGAGAAGTTATCCCAAACAGCTTCGCATTGACAATGGTCCCGAACTGATTTCTAAAGAACTGGCGAACTGGGCTGAGAAACATGATGTGCTCCTGGCCTTTATCCAGCCTGGAAAACCAGCTCAAAATGGATATGTTGAGCGTTTCAATCGCACCTACCGAGAAGATATTTTGGATGCTTATTGGTTTAGTTCATTACTGGAGGTTAGAACTCTTACTGATGAATGGATAGAAGAATACAACACGATCCGTCCTCATGATGCTTTAGGTGGTTTACCACCAGCTCAATATGCCATTACTAAGCAGTGATTTTCCACTTTCTACTGGTACTAAAAATGGGCTCTTGACACATGGGGACTGTTTTCAACAAAGGATTGGGGATCATTTTGGGTTAATGTTTCAACCGAAATTCTTGGGATAATAATCACTGTTTTATTTGTTGATTATCTTTATGATCAAAGGGATCAGGATAGATATAAAGAGCGTCTTATACGAGAGATGCGCAGTAAAGATAATTCTACTGCATTGAAAGCAGTCACAGAACTGAATGCAAATGGCTGGCTAGTGGATGGTTCATTGCATAAAAAAGCTTTTATGAATGCCAATCTATCAAATTCAGAATTATTTTATGCTTCCCTAGAAAACTGTTGGTTTACAAGAGCAAATTTTCAAAATGCAATATTATTTGAATCCAACCTGAAAGGAGCTCATTTTGAGGAAGCAGATTTTTCAAATGCTGATTTAGCCGGTGCAGATCTTTATGCAAGTCATATGCAAGATGCTATCATAGTCAACTCAAAACTTCATAAAGCAAACTTAGAGCATAGTGGACTGCTCGACGAACAATTAGCTAAAGCTGAAACACTCAAGGGAGCAATTATGCCTAATGGTTCAATATACAATGGGTGTTATAGATTACAGGAAGAGATAGATGCTTTTATAACAAGATATGGAGAATTCAAAACATCGAAAGAATGGGCAACTTATTATGGTGTATCAGTTGATGAATATGATGCAGGTCAAAAATGGGCAGATGAGCACCCGGAATTTTTTGGGGGTATAAATTTATATACTACGGCTGATGTGAATTAGCTTTGAAAAAGGGGGAAGTTCTCCTAAGATAAAGGTTGACGACCAATCAAAAGGAGAACAACCCCATGAATAGTATACCCATGACAGACATATTTGTGCATATCTATGTCATGCTAGATGACTGGTACCAAGAATTTGCAGCGAATACCCGAAAAGGACAACCAGGAAAACAGCCAGATTTCAGTGATAGTGAAGTGATGACTTTGATGATTGCGATGGACTACATTCCATTTCCAAGTGAGCGACAATTTCTTGAATTTGTGAGAGCGAATTATCTGTCACTCTTTCCAAATTTATTAGAGCAAAGCCAATTCAATCGTCGGGCCAGACAGGCTGCGCCACTGCTAGAAATGTTTCGGCAAAACTGTTTGCTTGCATCCGGTGTCGCTCTGGTCAAAGAAGGTTTGTTGGATACAAAACCTGTGCCAGTGATGGGGTATCGCCGCAGCAAGAAGTCGAGTGATTTCGCTGGCAGTGCCGATTATGGCTATTGTTCCAGCCGAAAGATGTACTATTTCGGTTACAAATTGGTCACGATCAGCACATTGTCCGGGATTCCAATTGTGTATGATCTTGTGCCTGCCAATACTGATGAACGCAAGGCTGCTGAGAGTGTGCTGGAGTACATTTCTGGTTTTGATGTGTTTGGAGACAAAGGTTTTCTTGGCAAAGCCTGGCAAGAAAATATTCATCTCCGTACAGGAAACAGAATTTGGACCCCCAAACGCAAGAACCAGTATCACCAACAATCAAAAACCTTCGAACGCTGGTTGAATGGAACACGTCTTCGCATTGAAGGAGTCTTCAACGAAATTCAAAATCTTGGCAAAAATGTTGAACGTTTGCTTGCCAAGACAATCCTTGGCTTATGTGCCCGTATCGTCGCTAAGATGACCAGTCATTTGTTAAAGTACGTGTTTCGTGCTCAGTTTGGTATTGATTTGATCACCTTTTCAAAAATTGATGTCTAATCTAATTCACATCAAGCGTATACTATGGATATGTAGGTAATTATCTGTGAATTGCCCCTAATTTATGCGTCAACTATCTTGCAATTTTAAAAAAGCGAATTTAGTTAGGGTTTTGCTTAGATACTCGAAGACAACTTATGCTTCCGTTTTATACTCGAGGACAACTTATGCTTCCAAAATAGTAAAATCCTGGATTTTTCATCCAGGATTTTGCCTAGTTCTTGTGACAACTTATGCTTCCTGCCGATGACAACTTATGGTCTGAATACCATGTACGCTAAGTTGTCCTTTCGGGACAACTTGCCGTTTAAAAAGATGGTGGAATACTATATCGTTTAAAACTTGAAAATAGTGCAAAAGTGGTTTTAGTATTATTTTTGGGAAAACATGGAGAAGGTTCCAAAGTTTAGGCGAGGATTCTTATTATTCAAAATTTGTCTAATGGTAGGTAAGCTGTTGTCTCATGGAAAAATGGTTTTACTCTAGTTAGATATGATTTTGAGATTATCCTCTATTGGAATTGGGTTTGCAACCAACCAGATGTGCGATTCCTTCCTGTTGGGCTATAAAAATTATACAAATCCATACCCAGTGAAACCTTTTTGTAAATAGTACAGCTCACTCCCACCGTGGAGAGCTTTTTCTAATAACTCAGTAAATGATTTCGCAATAATCTCATTTTTTCCTGAAACGCCAAAAGTTTCATGAAAGCAGTCAATGAAATAATATTCATTGCCAATTTTTGGCATAGTGTCAATTGCTATATAGTTGCCATCCATCACATCGCAGATAGTTAGTAGGGTTCTCGAAGCCCATTCACCTGTATCTTTTCCAAAGATATCAATCCAAGTTGGGTGTATTTCACCTATAGGCACGAATCGGTAGGTATAAACCCCCTCGCTATAAAATAGCCTTACACTCTTGTATTTACGATAAAATTCTTTTAGGTCAGTTGGAAAATGGAAATTATATAGTTGCTCGATCTGATTAAATTCAGGTTCTGAACTGACCAATTCTGGAGTGTGGTATTTATCAATTTCTGCAAATAATATCTCAAGGCGATTCATAAAACATCACTTTCTTTTTGAGCGCTAAACATTAAAATTCTTCAGAAGTACTCAGTACAAAGTAATTTGTAGCACAAAAATCTTAGCCTTAGTTTTTTTATTTCCCAACTAATTTATTTCTATTATAAATCAAAAGGCATCAGTACTTCCGGCTAACTTATGCCCCCCATTTTGTACTTTCAGACAACTTATTGTTTAAAAAGAGAGGGGCAATTTTTAGTTTACAATATAAAAACAGTGCAAATTTTTGCCTTTTTTATGTTTCTAGATAAATCTATAAATTCAGGGATTGGAGATTTAAGCTCTAATGGCTTCAACGTTAAAAAGAATCATAATAATAGTATATATAAGTTTATGTACTCTTTGCATCTTTTATTTTGTACTTCCAATTCTAATGATGTTTCGCCCATCCATTATCGGATATGAAAGGCCAATTTACTCAAAAGAAATCGCCTTTACTATACGACAATGGAAGAACTTAGAAGTGGAAAGTTAGATGGTTTGGCAAATGGCATAATACCCGAATATGAGCCATTATCCCCTGAGGAGTTGAGGAATGACATCTATTGGAACTATGATGATTTCTTTCTCTTGGCTCAAGGAATGCATGAACTGGCATGGGGAGAGACTATAGATAATTGGTCCGTAGTGAACCTAAGGTACAAAATCGATTGTGAACAAATTGAATCGGGGAATTTTCAAGAATTTTTCATCCGCTTTTCTCGAAAAACTCCATCTGAATTCTATTTATCCAGTGTAATTTTCATCAACCTAAATTCGAATGAAATAAGAATCATCAAACAAGTGTATTATCTTTCTACGCATCCATTGCCCTTTGATTTAAATAAAAGCCTAACAATAAACCAGATATGTATAAAACCTTTTGAGGCAGTTCTAATTTCAGATGAAGATGTTGGCGAAAAAATCAGGAATGACATAAATAATAAATGCTATCTCGAAGTTGATTTATTTGGTAGACAGTGGGTTCTCACAACGATGAAACAAGAATCAAGCAATTCGTTTTCTTCTTATGGTCAACTGCAAATTTCTGCTCAGTCTGGAGAAGTGTTGAAACGCGATTATTTTAATAAACAAGATAATTATTACCAAGAATAATATATAAAGCATGTAAATAAAGATTCTGCTGTGCTTCCGGCCAGCTTATGCCACGATTTTGCACTTTCGGTCAACTTATCCTAACAAATCAATGAAAATCGGGACATTCTCATAGCGAATTTAGTCTAGTGGCCCGAACAACCTATGCTTTTCAAGCGGATATTTCATGATCTAAACCCCAATCACTCACCAGTTTTCATATTCTAACCCACATCCCCCACTTCCACATCATGCGCAAACGCACTCAGCACCGCTAACAACGGCAGCCCAATATCGGTCAGAAAGAACAACGCTACCCCCAACTTGAGCAGTGCTTGATTGAAGAAATGCCCCACCAGATAAGATAGCGGTGCCCAGGCAGCCAGCGCAACCAATGCCCACGGCCAACACAGTACCTGGGATCATTGTATTGCCCTGTAAAACCTCAAAGGTACCGTGTTCTAGCCCCAGCAGCCCAGCCAGGATGCCCAAAGTTTTCGCCGTGGTTAGGGCAGCTGATTTCATGAAAGTTCTTTAGCGTTGAATCATTTGCAAATGTAATTTCTCCGGTAAACTCTCCGCCCAGGCACGGATTTTGTCCCATTTACGCAAATCAATCTTTGGCACCAGCCAGGAGATTGCCTTGGGCAGCATCAGCTTACCCCCTTGCCGGTCAAACTTGCCGGCAAAGAAAATTTCATCCTGTGGATTTAGCAGCACACGGACATCATCGGTGAAAACTTCGCGGTTATGGCGGCTTTGCTCGTCATCGCCCACGTTGGTGATGTGCACACTGAAGATGGCTAAGGGTAATTTGGTGAGGGTATTTACGTTTTTGGTCGCAAAAGAGATTGCTTCGGGCAGCCAGGCGCCATGCTGCACCGCACTCCCCAAGATCACCGCCTGATACGATTCCACATGGGTGACATCGCCGCAAGCCTTTACTTCGGTTTGAAAATTCTTTTCTTCCAGTGTATCCGCAATCGCCTGGGCTACTTCTTTGGTCGAGCCAAAACAGGTTGCATACGCAATCAAAATAGGTGCCGGCATAATATCTTTCCTCCTCGATACAAATACCCATCAGGTCTGGCTCTACCCCCACACCAGACCTGACGTTTTCATGAAAAACTAAATCCTATTTGCGTTTGCGGGAACCAGCCCCGCCGCCGCCAAAGAAGGCACTTACGCCAATCAAGAAGCCGAAGTTATACCAACCGCCATTGTTGTGCACTTCGTAAACATTTACGTTGTGATTGAACAAAGACACAATGAAGGTAAACAGGGAGATAAACCCGTGCCATAACCCCAACAAAAAGCCAGCCGGTTCAACTTCTGCATTTGCGGAGGCAGCCAACTCATTCGGGCCGGGGGCACAGCCGCTTAACGCCAAAATAACCACAAGTAACAATCCGACGATCAAAATTTTCTTCATCTTTTCCTCGTTTTCTGATGATGGTAATATCTGTTTTCCAACAGGTCTCATATACGATTATAACGAAGGAAATCCGAAAATTATTCGGTTTGACCGTTAACATGTTGTAAACCAATCCAGCCGTATAAAAAAAGCCAGGGAGACCCTGGCTTTAAGATGTCAAATACTAGCGATTAGTCTGCTGACACACTGACCAGCACCGCCCGCACCATCCGGCGATATTGGTATTCACCGGCCGTGTTATCCCAGCCCTCACACGATATCAATGTGACCCAGTTATAGTCCTGGTGCTGGAACACTTTACCTGTTTGCCAGTCGTAAATCAAATCGCTGCTGCGAACTTCAAAGGTATAGCTTTCACCATAGGCATGCACCACAATCGTATCCCCATATTTGAGGGTATCTAATTGAGCAAAGACGCCCGCTAGGCCATCGGCATTGGTCGAATGTCCGGTGAGTACAGTATTGCCTTCCCACAGCGGGAAAGCGCTGCCCTCCAGCCACCCCACTTGTTCACCCAACCAGCCCACATCCCAACCATCCCCTTCTTGCGGCACCCCAACAATATCTGCCGCTGCGCCCAAAGCCGGGATTTCCAGCCACAGGTCTGAATAGGTTTGGTAGGCAAGCGCTTCCGGTTGCTGGGGCAGCACAGTCTGCGCGCCTGGGGTAAAACCGGTTGCCGGTAAGGATGAATCTGCCAGATTGGTGTTTACCTTGAAATCAATGCTGTAATCTGCGCCCGCGTTTAGCGCGTTCATATGCACATCGGTAATGTAATACTCCCCTGCGCCACACACCAGCAGGCGGTAACGACCGTTAGCCAAATTTTCAGCCCCATTGGCGATCAAGGTAGTTGTGTAGGTATCACTGTCGTACTGCACGCTGTAAATCTCGTAGGTGGGGTCAATCAGGGTATCCAGATTGATGGCAACATCATCAGCGGAGGCTCCCTCCCAACAGGTAGTGGTATTGATGATCCCATTCTCGCCCGCACTTACCAACAGGTAATTATACGGGTTTGTCACATCGTTCTCATCGTAATTCCCATCGGGGTCATACACATCTTCATCAAAAGTGATCGTGATCTTAGAGAATGCGGTGGTGAATGGGCTGTACGCCAGGTTGGTCGATTTAACTTCCGGGCTTTTTGTATTGATCTTAAATCCCCGGATGGTGTCCTTGCCGCCGTTCAACGCCAACCCATTTATGTCTTGCAGCGTGGTCGTGCCGCACATGTACAGGCGGTATTTACCGTTGGGCAGCACAGAACCATGATGAATATTGAGCGTTGCCTGATATGTGCTGCTGTCGTAGGTCACACTATTCACCGTGACGGCATCATCGTCCTTATCTACCCCCTCGTCACAACTCAGCGTATCAAAAGCCTCATCTTCTCCGGGGCCGACCAGCAAATAATTATTCGGGTTAGTCACATCATTGACACCGCTGTCCCCTGCCGGGTCTTTCATATCTTCGCTGAAAGTGATCGTGATCGTTGCAAAGGAAAGCATAAAGGGCGCTCCATCGATGCTGGTCGCCGTGATCGTGGGTGGCGTACTGTCCACGGCAGTCGTGCTGTTCACACTTTTATCTACCACTTGGGCAGTTTCATTGGCCGGCGCTGCATCTTCGGAGGATTTGTCGACTGCTTGATCTGTGTTCTCCTGTTCAATTGCACTACTCCCCTCGGCTTCCGGTATGGTTTCTTCGGCTGAAGATATGCTGCTGGTTGAACCAATTTCAAGGGACAAGCTAGATGCGGATGAATCAGAAATTAATTCCACCTGTGACCCAACTAGATTTAAACTTTCCTCCCCAATTTGCTCAGCTTGCATATCTGGGTCGTTCGTGGCTTGGGGCGCTATACTGCACGCTCCAAGCGTGAGGGACAAGGTTGAAAGCAGTAAGATAACAACGATATCGTAGATTTTAGGGTAACTTCGCCGCATTGTTTCTCCCGGATTTATGGTTTTATTAATCATAAATGGGAATTGCCAAATTCCCATCCCCAGCCGGGAACCTACATCATGTCTATATAATTTTCCAAGTACCAATGGCGCATAGAAATTGCCCTAAAAAGCCCTTTGAATTCTCCTCATTTATCCACACTTGTCATTATAATAAAGGGCATAATATCAACCACCAAAGTTAGGAAAGACCCTTATGGATAAAACAATCGCACATTTTTTCACCGGCGCCATGATGGGCCTGTTTGCCTATGCAGGTATCGCCATGCTGGGCGTAGTCACCGCTCACTTCGTTCCCATGCCGGTCTCCCCCAATTACTTAATGGGAATCGGTTTAGAGTTTGGGCCTTATGCAATTGGGTTTGGTGCCTTGGGAGGAATGGTTGGCGGTCAGACCAAAGGGAACAATGGCGCTATCGTCGGTGGTGTGATTGCGGGGGGCATTGCTGCCCTGGTGCGCATTTGGCCGCTGATCATTACCAACTTTATCTAACCCCCACAATTAAGCAATATTTGATATTTACAAACAATTTTTAGGTTTTGGCAGTCCTGCAATTTTGCAAATCTTACGCATGGGGCTGGACGGGAACAAATCAAATAAATCTTGCGCATCCACATTGAAATCACTCACCATCTTTCGGCGAGTAGGCGGTTTCCCGCTCTCCGCAAAGCTCTGGCGCGCAAAATCGATGATTTCCCAGCGGGCATCATCCATTTCCTGTTCTAATTCCCTGGCTATTTCCACTGCTATTTCCATCGTCCAGTCTTGCCAATCCAGCAGATAGCCTTCATAGTCACAGGCGACCGATTTCAACACTTCATTCTCCGAATAAGCCATATTTACCTCTTGCGATCATTCAGGTAGATAAGTTGTATTTGGCGCAAAAATATTCGATAAAAAGAAAGACCAGTACACCCAAGAGAGGGACATTTTAGCCAGGTGGTTAATTCGGGTAGGTTTCAACATTGAAAATGGTCCCAAGATAGGGAGCGGGTACAATCCATGGCTGGGTTCTTCATGATAGGAGAATTTCATAAAGATGCTTTTCCCCTTCCCCACACTTACAAAACATCTCGTCATCCCCTCAAAAGTATCTTTGAGCGCTTTCCCATGATCTAATAGCTGTATATTGGCGGCAACCGTGCGCGCCATGCTGTGAATAGCCGAAGCAGTTTTTGGGCTGGCCAGATCGGCAGTATCCCCAATCACCCAAATATTCTCCCAGTCTTTTGCCTGCAATGTTCGCGGGGATGTGGGCACAAAATTAAACTCATCCCCTAAATCCGAATGAGCAATCACAGGATACCCCATATTGGTCGGGATGGTTACCAGCAGGTCGTAGTCCAACTCCCGCTTATCAAAAGTACGTAGAATTCTCTTCTCAGGTTCAACCTCCATTGCGTGGAAGTCGGACTCGACCAGGATATTTTTTTCTTTCATTACTTTTGTAAAAACTGGGACGACAGCTGGTTTACTGAATACCTCAGCCAGCGGTGTGGCATACACAAGTTCCACCTTATCACGCATGCCCCGCAGCCGGAAAAACTCATCCGCCAGACATAGAAATTCTAAAGGAGCGACCGGGCACTTGATCGGCATCTCGGCCACATTGACTACCAAACGGCCACCGCGCCAATTTGCCAGTTTTTTCTCCAGCGCTAAAGCCCCCTGCAGGGAATAAAAGTCAAAGATGTCCTTTTGCCAGCCGGCGCCCTGCAAACCGGGCATTTCTTCAGGAGCAATTCTTGCACCGGTGGCGATCACCAACTGGTCATAGGACAATACCCGGCCGTCAACCAGGTGCAGTTGGCTTTTTGCCGCGTCAATTCGTTCGGCTTCTGCCAGAATAAATTCCACATCATCGGGCACAAACTGCCGTTGGCCCCGCATGACATTTTGAATTTCGTATTTACCAAAAGGAACGAACAAAAAGCCGGATTGATAATAGTGCATGGGGGATTTCTCCACCCACACCACACGCCATTCACCGGGTTCTAGCATGCGGCGAACTCTGCTCATCAGCATCGTTCCACCTGTACCAGCGCCCAGAATGATCAAAGTCTTCATGTTCGAAGGAATAGATCAACTATCATTGAGACATTCATATGCCTAATGGTCTTGTTCATCAAAATCAGGTTCACTCTTCACTAAACAAAGATTCAGAAGCAGTTCGGGCAAGGTCTACCTGGTTTTCCAGGCTGTCTGCCAACATTGCCCGCAGCAAATCTAAGGCTTCAATGATGCGTTTGTCTGCCAGACTATAAAATACCGATTGTCCCTCCCGGTCTGCATTAACCATGCTGCGCTCACGCAATACTTTTAAGTGACGAGATACAGTTGGTTGGGGGATTTCTAATGTATTTGCCAGGTCGCTGACGTTGTGAGGTTCTTCAGCCAATTTATACAGGATCAGAATTCGATTCGGGTCCGCTAAACCGCTGCAAACCTGTGCATGTAGTTTATTGATTTCATCCTTGAGGGACTTGGTCATGATAACTCCAATCAAGACTTATTTACTCTTCTATATATGAATATACACTAATTATCTTTGTGATATTTTACACGACAATTATAATCCGTGGGAATATTTATAAAGATCAAAATCCTCAATTTCCCTCTTTATTGAGGGAATATTTTAATCTTCTACTTATATTTGCCTCGTTTTTAGATTTTTCTTCCCCAATTAGGAAGATTCACCTATGTCCCGCAGCCTACAGAAAGATTAGAATATAGATATCAGACCTTGCAAAATCGTTAGGTGCTGACTATAATAAATTAATCTTCCATTAATCTTACATTGCCGTGGCAGTGGCGTGCCTACAAGATTACTTCCTTTGACGTGGTACCGTAATTAAATTCCGTGTGTGCAAAAGTGGGTCTTTCCACGCACACTAATCAGGATATTTAAGGAGGTGCTTAGCTAAATTATTCTGTACAAGTAGTTTGTATCTTGTCCACTAATTTCGAAGGAGTAGAAATATAATGAAGAAACGATTGGTTATTCTTTCAGTGGTGTTGGCAATTTTACTTGTTGCCACTTCCATCACTGCTTTTGGTAAGAAAGACGCAGACCCCCTGGGAGAAGTTGTTGAATTCGTTGAAGCTGGTGGCGGTAGCATCCATTTTGTACCTGATGTGAATGCTCTTCCCTACAATTTCCAAGATTTCCCCGCTGATTTTTCCGAGGGTATCCAAACTTGGGATATTGATATGATTGACGCCGAAAAAGCTGGCGACTACACTGGCGCTGGCGTTTACGTCGCGATTTTGGATACTGGCCTGGCGACCAACTGGCGAGCATATTTCCCAGAGGAAAGAATTGCTACCGAATTGGGCCGCGGCTTCGTTGACAAAGGCGTGATGAAGGAAGACCGCACCGGCAATTACACTGCCAATGTCGTTGAATCTAAAGACTATCACGGCGACCACCCGCATGGTACCCACGTCACCAGCACAGTGATTGGTTACTCGATCCGCGGCACCGCTGTTGATGGTGTTGCCCCCGGCGCAATGATTATCCCTGTGAAAGTACTGGAAACTTACCCCGCACTGGAAGCCACCTTCGGTACAGATGCCGCTGTGGCCGCTGGGATCAACTACATCGCTGAACTGGCCGAAACCCGACCAGATGACAGCTTTGTGATCAACATGAGCCTTGGTTCGCTTTCTGTCATCTCCGATGTAGAACGCGAAGCCATTGACCGGGCAATTGCTGCGGGCGTGATCATCGTTACCTCCGCCGGCAATGATGGCCTGGAAGGTATGGGTTCCCCCGCTTCTTACGACCCCGTGATCTCCGTAGGCGCAACCGGCTGGGCTGCTGACCTCAACACCTGCACTGGCGAATGGCTGCTCTATGACGATGGTTGCTACCTCTCCGGTTCATTCTGGACCACGGATGTCCCCGAAGATGCCTCTGCGGCTGTCTCCTACATCACCGACTTCAGCGCTCGCGAACGCTCTGACCTGTGGCCCACAACCGACCAAAACATTGATGTTGTAGCCCCCGGCAGCTGGGTCGTTGGCCCGTATCCTGCCTCCAAGGTTCCGTGGTGGGCTGGCTCCGAAAATGCTGGCGCTTCCCAGT
Source organism: Anaerolineales bacterium (assembly GCA_963675375.2). Lineage (GTDB taxonomy): Bacteria > Chloroflexota > Anaerolineae > Anaerolineales > UBA11579 > UBA11579. The sequence continues at coordinate 3,418,859 of OY776212.2, forward strand.
ACTACTTCGTTGGCGGCACTTCCATGGCCTCCCCGCATGTAGCTGGTGTGGCTGCCCTCTTGTTGGAGAAAGACCCCACGCTGGAACAGGCAGATGTAGAATTCATTCTGCAATCTACCACTGACCCGCTGCCCTTCTCCGGCACTCAGCCCGTAGCTGACCCAGACCTCGGACTCATCTACGTGTCTTGGGGCTTAGATGGCTTCGATGCTGTTGGCTACGGCCTGGTTCAGGTGGATGCCGCATTGGCCGCCATTCCGTAACCACTCATTATCCATAACACTTTACCGCCTGGAGGTTTCTCCAGGCGGTTTTTTATTCCCGTTCATTTTTGTCCCGCGCAATAAACCGATATGTTTTATTCCCAAAACCTCAAATATGCTATAATTTTGGCATGGTAACTCAGGCACAATTACTCAGTTTTTCGTTTGTTGTTGACAACAAAGATATCAATCCCCAGCGTCGGGTTGTGGGATTGGTTTTGCCTGGTTGCTGACCATCAAACCAAGTCCTGACTGCCCGGCGCGGCTGTACAACTGCCCGTTCGGGCTTTTTGTTTGCTACTAATGAGAAGGGCACATCACGCTCGTATCTTTGAAATTATTGGAGGATGTTTATGAAGTACAAAACGCATACTTGCGGGGAAATCCGCAAGTCCCATGTCGGTGAGACCGTCCAACTTTCTGGTTGGGTGCACCGCCGGCGAGATCATGGCGGCCTGATCTTTATTGACCTGCGCGACCGCTTTGGCATCGTACAAATTGTCGCCAACCCCGAAACCTCACCCGAAGCGCATCAAGCGCTGGACCCTGTCCGCAACGAGTGGGTGCTGCATGTAGAAGGTGTTGTGCGTGCCCGTCCAGACGAAATGGTCAACCCCAACCTGGACACCGGCGAAATTGAAATTGAAGTCCATGCGGTCGAAATCCTCAACCCGGCAGAAACCCCGCCTTTCCTGATCAATAAAGAAGAGGAAGTGGATGAGAATGTGCGCTTGAAGTACCGCTACCTGGATTTGCGCAAACCCCGCATGCAGAAAAACCTGATTCTGCGGCATAAAGTGATCAAATTCATCCGCGATTACCTGGACGCCAACAACTTTATCGAGGTCGAGACCCCGATTCTGTTCAAGACCACGCCTGAAGGCGCCCGCGACTATCTGGTGCCCTCCCGCGTCCACCCCGGCATGGTGTATGCCCTACCGCAATCTCCCCAACAGCTCAAACAAATGCTGATGGTGGCCGGTGTCGAACGCTATTTCCAGATCGCCCGCTGCTTCCGCGATGAAGACCAGCGTGGTGACCGCCAGCCAGAATTCACCCAGCTCGACCTGGAAATGTCCTTTGTGGGACGCGATGATGTGATGGGGTTAATTGAAGGCATGTACACTGAACTGGTACACACCGTAACCCCCCACAAGAAAATTCTGCAAACCCCCTGGCCGCGCATTACTTATCAGGAAGCCATGAACCGCTTTGGGAAAGACAACCCCGATATCCGCTTTGGGCTGGAACTGACCGACATTTCCGATCTGGCCGAAGGCTGCGGTTTTGGCGTGTTTGAAGGTGCCATTTCCAAAGGCGGCAGCGTGCGCGGGATCAACGCCAAAGGTCTGGGTGGCTACAGCCGCAAACAGATTGACGAGCTAACTGATTTTGTCAAACAGCACGGCGCAAAAGGCCTGGCCTACATCATCCTCGGTGAGGATGGCGAAATGCGCTCTCCAATTGCCAAATTCTTCAGCGAAGAAACCCTGCAAGCTATCATTGAACGCTTGGGTGGCGAAGCTGGCGACTTGCTTTTATTTGTTGCCGACAAAAACGAGATTGTATACGACACCCTGGGCCGTTTACGCGTTCATCTGGGTGAAGTCTTAGAACTGACCGATCCTGATGTACTCGGCTTTTGCTGGGTAATCGACTTCCCGTGGGGCTTTTGGTCCGAAGAAGAACAACGCTGGGACCCCAGCCACCACCTGTTCACTTCCCCCTTACCGGAAGATGCTCACTTGCTGGAAACTGACCCCGGCAAAGTGCGCGGCGCCCAATATGACCTGGTACTAAACAACAACGAGGTTGCCGGTGGCTCCATCCGTATCCACGACCAGGAAATGCAAAAGATCGTATTCAAGCTGATCGGGCTAGAACCAGAAGTAGCCTTAGAACGCTTCGGTCATATGCTGGAAGCCTTCCAGTACGGCGCCCCCCCACACGGCGGGATTGCCTCCGGGATTGACCGCCTGGTGATGCTGCTGGCCGATGAGGACAACATCCGCGAGGTGATCGCATTCCCCAAAAACCAGAACGCCCGCGACGTAATGGCAGATGCCCCCACTCCGGCAGAACCCAAGCAGTTGAAAGAACTGCACATCCAGTTAGATCTGCCGGAAGAGGATTAAGGCATCCAACCCGAATAAAAAAACGTATAATAGGGCTGGTGCATGCACCAGCCCTATTTTTTATACTGGCAGAAAGAAGGAGGAGAAAAAAATGCCCGCAATGGATTACAGTAAAGTTGCCGACCTATACGATTCGTATGTACAGGTAGATTTAGATATTCCCTTTTACCTGCAAGAAACCAAAACCGCTAAAAATGTCCTCGAACTGATGGCGGGGACCGGCCGCATCTCTATTCCCCTGGCCGAGGCCGGGGTCAACCTGACTTGCGTGGACAGCTCCCCTGAAATGCTTGCCGAGCTAAACCGCAAAGCTGCCGCGAAGGGGCTCAAGATCAACACCGCTGACATGGATGTCGCCCAATTAGACCTCCAACAGCAATTTGACCTGATCCTGCTGCCGTTCAACTCATTCTCCGAGATCATCACCCCCAAGGAGCAGCGCAGCGCTTTGAAGGCCATCCGTGCACATCTATCCCCACACGGTCGTTTTATCTGCACCTTGCACAACCCGGCTGTACGAACCCAAACCATCGGGCAGGGCTTACAACTGCGCGGCAAATTCAACCAGCCAAACCAAACCGTGATGCTGTGGTCAGAAGAGCGGTTGCACCCGGAAGGAAAGTTAGTGCTGGGTACACAGTTTGTGGAAGTCTATGATTCGCACGGAAAAATGACCGAAAAACGCTTCACCAATCTACAATTCTACCTGCACACCCCCGAAGATTTCCAGGCCTTGCTTGAGGAAACGGGTTGGCAGGTAAAAGAGGTCTACGGCGATTACGCCTGGCACCGCTATCAGGCCGAGAGCAGTCCATTTATCAATTATGTGCTGACCTACTAATTCAACTCCTAAAAGTTAAAATATAAAAAACCTCCCAGAAATATTACTGGGAGGTTTGATTTAATTTTTTTTCGTCGATTATGAAAGCTGTTCCAACAATTTCCGGGTCACATCCTCACTGGTCACATCCAGGATAGAGACCAGCTTATCTCGCCCGGTAGCGCCAGCCACAATCTCAAACTTAGAACGCGGCACGTCTAAAATATCGGATAAAAATTTAATCAATTCTTCGTTGGCTTTATTATCCACCGGGGGAGCTGTAAGGCGAATTTTTACCGTCTGGTCTTTCAAAATCTCTACTACTTCGTTCTTCTTTGCACGGGGAATCACCCGAATAGGAAGAGCCGCCCCTTTTTTTCCATTTGAAAACCGCGGTTTTTTTGCCATTTATTCACTCTCCATGGTCTGAAGGTTACAGCAATTGTATAATCAATAATCGAATCAATTGTACTATGAGATAGAAAACCATAGGGCTAAAATCAATCATCCCGGTTTGCGGCATCATGCTGCGGATCGGCATCAACATCGGTTCATAGATGCGGGCGAGGAATTGTCGTATCGGGTGATAAGGATCCAAAAAATACCCTAACAACACATAAATAATCACACCCCAACTAAGTAAATTCAATAATTGCACAATCAAAAAAATTGGTACATCCATAACGTAATCAGCTCCTTTGCAGGCAAGAATTATAACCTATTTAGTACTCCCTTTCCCCTAAAATTGCCGTGCCTATCCGCACAAGGGTTGCCCCTTCTTCCACCGCCACCTGATAATCGCCGCTCATCCCCATCGAAAGCTGAGACCAATCCACCTGAGGAAACCACGCTGCCAGCTGATCGCGTAAGGCACGCAGCCGGGCAAAATAAGGACGGGCATCTTCTGGATCATTGCTGTAGGGTGCCATGGTCATTAACCCTCGAACAGACAAATGGTCACAGCTGACCACAGAGGCAATCTGCGATTGCAGTGCAGGCCACAAATCCGGGTGAGACGCGTCCCAGCCAGATTTTGTTTCTTCCCCACTCACGTTGAACTGGAGCAGCACCGGTAACTTGATCCCCATTTCAGCTGCGCTCCGCTCTAGCCGGTTAGCTAATTTCAACCGGTCTAAGGCATGGAGCAGGGCAAACGGGCCGCAAACTTCTTTTGCCTTTCTACTCTGCACATGGCCGATCATGTGCCAGCGCAAGTCTTTTAAATCGCCTGTGACTTCTTGTTTGAAAAAGGCTTCTTCCAGCCGGTTTTCCCCCACATTCCTTACACCTAGCTCATATAATTCAGCAATCACTTTTACCGGGTGATTCTTGGTCACCACCACCAATTGCACATCCTCTACGCTGCGCCCTGCTCTTTCAGCAGCCTGGGCAATGTTTTCCCGCACCTGTTCCAATTTCTCCGTAATTTTTGACATCGATGATTATTCCTCCAGGGCTAATAATACGCCAAAACGCCCAGTTTTGCCGTTATCTCCCCGGTGTGAAAACCAGTCATCTCGATGTTTGTAGGTGCATATGCCTGCCACCTCAATCTGTTCTACGCCTGCTTGCTGCAAGGCTATCCGGTTGGCAGACCATAGGTCAAAATGAGGCGATCCATTCACTTGCGGCAGCAGGCTGCTCGCCTCTGTCCCAAACGCTGCCTGCACCCGGTCAACCACATCCTGCCCCACCTCATAATGCTCCGGTCCAATCGACGGGCCAATCGCTGCCAGCACATCCTCTGGGCGAGACCCATACTGAGTACCTAAAGCCTCTACCGCTTTTTTGGCTACTTTCAATACCGTACCCTTCCAGCCGGCATGCGCCAGGGCAATTGCTTTCTTTACCGGGTCTACCAACAACACCGGCACGCAGTCCGCATAACGCATGAACAGAGTCACATCAGGCCGGTTGGTGAGGATAATATCGCCCTGCAGCGGTGGTGTCTGTTCTGGCGAGCGAGGTTGCTTGTAAACCAACACGCCATCCCCATGCACCAGCCAACTATCTGATAAGGATTGCCAGGGACGGTTCAAGACAGCAAACGCCTTATGCCGGTTTTTCTGCACATCCGCCGGGTCATCCCCCACAGAAAGCCCCATATTGAGAGAATGCCACTGTCCCTTGCTGACGCCACCATGACGGGTAAATACGCCATGTGTAACCGGCGCGTCTTTGAACAGGTCAAAGGAATAATATTGAATTTGATCTTGGGTATGGAAAGGCATGGAAAATTACCGCGGTTCTGCTGATTCTTGGCTGGTAATGCGGGCACGTTTGGCCGCCAGATAGCGGCGCGTATCACCCATGGTTTCTTCAAACACCGGGAAGCCAAACCACCCCGTGGTAAAGCCAAACAAAGCCCCGGTGATCGTGCGCAGCAAAGGTGTACTTTCTCGATAAGGCACCACAGATAAGAAGCGCCCTACACCGACCATGCCAACCTTGTCAAACATCTGAATGATGCCGCTAAGATTTAGTTGGCTGAGCAATTGGCTGACCCCATCCAATCCAATCGGCACAATCCCAACAATTAACCAAACCAGCAAAGGCAAAGACTTTAGTTTTCGCCCGGTCAACCCAAAAAGCAGGCCAAACAACAGCATGGCCCCATAAATAGCTACATCCCGTTCACAGAGGGCAACTTTATAGCCCATCTGCTCATTCCCCTGGAAATTTCGGGCAGTAATCAAGTCTTCTTCGTTGTAACCGGTGGCTTCCCCATAAGAAATAATGTCATCCAGCCCGGCAGCCTCACGCGGGTACATCGCTTGTTCGCCGAACAAGAACCAGGAACGGAAAGCCAACTCATGGCAAGCTACTTTATATACAGAATAAATTGGCTGGGCGGCACCCGGCAAACCGATTTTCATCAGCACAGGGGCTAAAAAGGGTAACCCAACATAAATCGCCAAAATCAAGTTTAGTACGGTGAGATAATGCCCGGCAATAAAATGTGACACCCGGTCACCGGTGGTCATCATCTTGCGGCGTTCTTCTTTTTTGGTATAGGTGGCTTCATCATCTTCCAACCACTGTTCGCGGCTGTCTTTGGCAGCCCCCAGGGTCATACGCAGTTTGCGCTTGTCGAAAGGCATCCCTAAAGTGAATGGGCCGGCAGCAACCACGGGCACCTTATGCCCATAGAGAGCGACCAAGTCCGGGTCTGTGTCAATGTCGACTTTGATCAGATGGTGCGGAATGTCCTTTTGCAGGGCATGTAAATCGGCCTCGGCCTGGTCACATAGTTTGCAGTTTTTCCGGGTATAGAGGGTTACTTCCAGTGTCATGCGATACCTTTTGGTTTAGTTTGATGCGGTGCTTTGAGCCAGCCCCATTTCGGCCAGATAATCGTCCAGCTGTGCTTCGGTCATTAACCCGATGTGGACGATCTGGATGAATCCATTCTCATCCACAAACATAGAGGTTGGATAGCCTCTGATCTGGTACATGATTTGTACTTCGGCATTGGGGTCCAGCAAAGGGTTAAATGTAAGCTGGTAATCTTCGGCAAAATCTTTCACCAGCACAGAACTTTCATCGTTATCTACCGCCAAAACCACCAGGTCGGGTCTATGGATTTCATAGCGGTCTTGAATGCCGGGCATTTCTTGCCGGCAGGGCGGGCACCAGGTTGCCCAAAAGTTGAGCAAAACGACCTGTCCGCGATAATCACTCAGTGTGATCTTATCGCCAGCCGTATCTAACAGCGTAAAATCCGGGGCAAGTGCGCCAACTTCCGGCCCTGTGCGAACACCTTCATTGGGAGAAGTTTTACACGCCGCAGCAGTAAATACCAATCCAACAAGTAATAGAAGCAGGGCAAATCGTTTCATCAAACGCCCCCACCCAACATCGGGATCAAGGGATTGAAAACGCCTGCCACGTACAACACGATCAAACCGATCAATGCAATCCCTGTACCCAGGAACCACCAATCCAGGAATACTTTTTCCTTTGTTTTGGCAATAAATGCCGGGATCAATCCCAGCAGCATCGAAAGCCCTAAACCGATCAGCAGCATTCTACCGACCACCACCTCATCCACGGCCTCGATGAATGTACCCAGCGTAGCCAATTGGCCGAAGCGCCCCAGGAACAATAAAATACCGATCCCGATCAGGATGACACCCATAATGATCTCGGTATAGTGCATCACCTTGCCATATTTGCGCAAAATGGTGGTGACCCAACCAATTTGGGTAGCCGCCAGCAGGAAGGGAATCCCCAACCCGGCAGAATAAGCTGTAAGCAGCAGTGCGCCTTCCAAAGAGCCGCCCTGATTGAACGAGAGGGTCATAATGGTGCCCAGCACCGGCCCGACACAAGGTGCCCAGCCTGCCGAGAAAAAGATACCCATCATCAGCGATGACAGGTAACCTTTGTTGCGGTCTGGTTGAGACTGCGGACGTAAATCATAATCCAAGAATGGGATACGTAAAATGCGGGTCATGTGTAGACCGAACAAGACCACCACCACCCCGCCAACTTTCACCAGGATGTTGGTCAGGTCGGTTCGCAAGCTCCCTAAAGCCCCGGCAAGCGCGCCTAAGATCACAAAAATAATACTGAAACCGATCACAAACGCTAACCCATGCGTAAAGGTTAGCAAACTACTGGACTTATTCTCAGTATCTACATTGGCGGCTGCCACCGAGCGCCCGCTCAAATAACCGATGTAGGCAGGCACCAAGGCAAACACACACGGAGATAAAAAGGAAGCCACCCCAGCAAAAAAGGCGATTCCCAATGTGATATTCGAACCCATAAAATTTACTCCTAATAGATAGAACTCAGTATTCTACAACCCGCACCATTGTGCCGGAATAGTCTTTGACCGTTTTATCGCCAGGGTCATAGGGCACATGCGGTGTCGTCCAGCGCCAGATCCATTTGGCATCTTCAGGGCGCAAATTCACACAGCCATGCGAGCGTTTCGCACCGTAGGCATTGTGCCAGAAAGTAGCATGGAAGGCAACGCCTTCACCCACAAACAACGTGGTCCAACCGATACCGGGCGTGTCGTAACCAGAAGCAATATTGCCCGACATATGGATGGAGATCGTCTTGCGCCATATCTGGTGATACAACCCAATCGGGGTTTCTGTCTCCTCACCGGATAAACCGGTAGAGCAGCGTGCGTAAAAGACCTCACGGCCTTCTTCAAAAGCCTGCACGGTTTGCCGCCGCAAATTGACTTCCACCACTTTATCTTCCACATCGGGGGAAATGGGCGCAACTTCTTCCGGTTCAATCCTGCGGAAAGCTTCCGCCGGCCCTAAAAACACATCGCCATAGGTGCCGTACAACTCTGTCAACCGGTAAATCTTCTGTCCATCTGCATTCGTGCGGATATCATCTACCCAGAAGATCTGGTTATAGACCAGCCGCACGGGTTGGTAGTATTCATACATACGGGTTTGCAGCCAGGGTGCGTACGGGCCGGATTCAACCGTCACTTCTACCCAGGGCACACATACCTCTACCCACATACCCACCCCGCTGCTGGACTGAAATAACGCGTCCGCCGGTTGGCTGGGCGTGTTTTTTACCGGCTGCATAAAAGGTGACCAGACATAGCCAATCGGGGTTTCAACCCAGCGGCGGATGTCTGCCTGGGGAAATTCACCCACTACTTCCCGAATCCAGGGAAGCACATCGTCCTCGTAAACCGTGTCTACGATCGCGCTGTTAATATCCGGCAAGGCGCGCACATGTGAATCGCTCACCACCCTGGCAAGATGATCTGCCTGGGGGAATTCTTGCAATCGCGGTACCGATAAATTCTTGTCTGGGCGTAGTAATAACCCACCCGCGGCAACCCCACCTAGTTTTAGAAAATCTCGTCTTGAAAAGGTTTGTTTCATATCTCAATCCTGCATACGAATGATGAACAGAAAGCTGCAATTTTCCGAGCAGATGCTAGAAATGCACTTAATAAAGACGCTGCTGTTTAATAGGTTCTTACAACCCTACAAAGGTTAAGCATACTAATAGAAAGGCAATCGGTCAATGCTTGTTTAAAGGTCAGAATAGGGAAATTAAGGCTTGGGAACGGTAAAAGAAATTTCAAGCAGAGGCCGGGCAACATCCTCTAAGATCACCTGCAAAGCCACCTGTTTGCCCGGTTTGGGTGCCAGCCCCCAGCAGTACACCCGCTGCGGGAATTCCTCTGGAAAGAGTAACTCGCAGGTATACATCTCGGTATCCACCCGTACGATCAAATCCTCCGGCAGTCCCTCCGGCCAGCCATTCAGACTAACCTGGAAATAGCGAGGGTCCATCAAATGAGTTACCTGGTGCAAAGTTACCCCAGACAGGTCTGGCAAATCGCCGGTGGTATCTTCAATCTCTGTAGGACGCGAGGATGGGGTTGTACCTAAGGTAACAGTTGGCTGTAAATCTATGGGTTGGGTAGATAAGATGGTTGGGCTGGATGACTCTGTAGGAGCGGGCAAAGTGATCGTTGGGTTTTCTATTTCCGGGGGCGAAGCACATCCTGTTAAGAGCACCAACATCAAAACCATGAGCAACATTCTATTTCTCATAGATTTAGTATAAACCATTATTAATATCGAAACTGGTAAGCTACCGTTCCCACCTGCCGGTAATCGATAAGTCAATCTCCCGGCCCCCGCTTTGATCGTGTACCACCAACTCACCCAGGGTCAGCTCGCCGCCCAACCCGTTGAGCAGAATTTCCAATCCCGGCAAAAGCACTTCCGGTTCGCTCTCCAGGGCATAGGCAGTAACGACCACAAACTGCGGCTGATCGCTCAGACACTTTCGCAGCACCTTGCATAAATGTTCAAATTGGCTGAAAAATTCCCAACGCTCTCGTTTGGGACCAAGCCCGTATTTGGGCGGGTCGAAGATAAGTCCCTCATACCGATTCCCCCGGCGTACCTCCCGCTCCGCAAATTTCACCGCATCTTCTGCAATCCAACGGATGGTATGGTTTTCCAGCCCACTAATTGCCTGATTTTCTTTGCCTATGCGCAACGCCCTGCGGGAAGAATCGATATGTGTCACTTGTGCCCCCGCGCGAGCCGCAGCCAGGGAAGCTAACCCGGTGTAGCCAAACAGGTTCAGCACCTTCATATCTTGCTGTCCGGCTTCCACCTGCGCTTCAATCCAATCCCAATGCACCGCATTTTCCGGAAAAACACCTACCTGGCGAGACTGTTCCAATGCAATCCACATTTGCAGCCCCTTGTACTCAATTTGCCAGCGTTCTGGCAGTCCCAGTTTGGTACGCCAGATTCCACCCCCGCCTTGGGCAGCAGGGACAAATTCTGCATCCACCTGCCAGCTTGCCGCAGAAGATGCCGGCTGCCAGGTCGCGCGCGGCTCCGGGCGGATGATTGTATACGGACCAAAACGCTCCAGCTTACGCCCATGTCCGCTGTCCATCAAAGCATACGTTTGCCAATCCGGGGATGTAAATGTGGTCATCATGATTGAAATTGTAACATCAACTCATCTCCCCCTAAATAAAAAATTAATCCTCTCCCATTAAATTATTACACAATTATTCAAGATAAAATTTCCTGTAATTTTTCTATTAACCCTTTCAAATCTTCTTGAACAGTTTTCCAAACCACTTCTAAATTCACTCCAAAATAATCATGAATTAATTTATCTCTCATTCCAGACATTTCACGCCAAGGAATTTCCTGGTATACAAGACGGACTTGTTCTGGGATTTTCTTAGAAGCCTCTCCAATGATTTCAAGTGCGCGAATGACTGCATACGAGGTTTTTTCATCTTCCAAAAATTGCTCGAAAGTCATTCCTTTTACAAAATTCTCAATCAAGGAAATTTCATTAATGATATCTTCAACATAATCCAGATATTCTCTATCCAAAGTTATATCCAAATCACTTCTTGTAGAATTCGTTCACCAATTCGTTTCTTTAAGGCATCTTCCATGACCAAGTCTACTTTTATATCCAATAGATCAGATAATTCATTTTCTAACTCGATAAACGTAAATAATCCTGGAACCTTGTTAAAAGAAACCAGCACATCAAGATCACTTGACTCCGTTTGCTGATCCCGCACATATGATCCAAAGATGCCTAAATATGCAATTTTGTACTTAGACTCTAACTCTGGGCGCGCCAAGACGAGTTTTTGAAGATACTTTTTATACATTGAATTATCCATAAGCAAATTATACATGAAAGGAACAGAGATAGAAATTAAAACATTCTCCAACCCAGTACTTTGCTGTATAATTGCCACTTTGAAATCCAGCACCGCTGTACGATGAGGTAAGCAATATGAACCATCTGATCATTCTGGGTCTGGGGGGCTTTTTTGGCGCAATTTCCCGTTATTTATTGAGCGGCTTCGTTCAGAAATTATTCCCGGCCAACGGGTTCCCCTACGGCACCATGGCTGTCAATGTGATCGGTTGTTTCATCCTCGGTTTGCTCACCCACCTCGCAGAAGTAAAAGGGCTATTAGACGCCCAATCCCGCATGTTTGTGATGGTTGGATTTGTCGGTGCTTTCACCACCTTCTCTACATTCACCGTAGAATCCGCCAACCTTTTCCAAAGCGGGCAAAGCACCCAGGGGATGCTGTATTTGTTCGGCAGCAACCTGCTGGGAATCATGTTCGTGTTCGGCGGGCAGTTCATGGCCGCCCAACTTTGGAAATAAACTTAATCCCAAAAATCTAACTAAAACACCAGCGCATTAGGCGGGCAAATTACAACCTGTATCTCTCTAAATATCAACTATAATTGTTGTATTAGGGTTTCCATTCCTGTACCCTTGGGAGATTCATGTTTAGGAAAACACAGGTTAGTCCGACGGTTATTCTATATCTATTTATCCTCTTCAATCTTTTGGTCGGGGGCTGGATTGCGCCGGATTACGGCAAGAGCACAGACGAAGGCAGCGAATCCAATCGTTCTGGATTAGCCCTTCAGGCTTATATCTCATCCAAGACCCTCAATCTGGCAGAGGAGTATCAAATTTTAGGGTTGGTGCAGTATTACGGCACAGCCAGCACAACACTGATCCGATTTGTCGAAGCCGTCATTTTCCCCAACACCGATCACGGCCGCGCAGTAGTCGCCCACTATCTCTATTTCCTGTTCTTTCAAGGCGCGGTTGCCAGCCTCTTCTACCTGGCAAAGTGCTTTATGGACGAGTGGCGCAGTCTATTTACAGCCCTTCTATTTGGCTCCCAGCCGCTGCTCTTTGGGCATGCCTTCATTAACCCTAAGGATATTCCCCTCTTATTTGTCTTCATCCTCACAGTCACGCTCGGCTTTTACCTGGTTGACCGATGGCAAAGTTTAGAACCATCATCCACCTCACCCAAAAGCAAACAAAATGAACTTGTATTCCTGGGCATGCTATCTTTGCTTTTAGTCTTCCTGTGGTCACGCAATTGGATCACCAGCCAAATCTTGAACCTGGTCGAATACGGATTCACGACCAAGGGGCAAAGCCTGGTTGGAAAACTGTTCGCCTACCTGACCACATCCGGAAGCCTCAAAGGGTATCTCACCCTCACCAACCAGTACCTGTATCGCGGCTATCGGGTCTTTTATCTGATTACCCCGCTACTGCTCATTGCACTCTTTTTGCTCTTCCGTAAAAAAGGCCTATTTGGCGGTAAGGTCAATCTTTTCCTGCTCCTTGCCGGCGCAGCGTGGGGGTTTGCCATTTCCACCAGGGCGATAGCGATTGCCGCAGGGGGAATTGTGGGTTTGTATGGGCTGATAAAATTAAAAAAGCAGGCTGTTTTCCCCCTGGCAATCTACACCATCACAGCCGGGATAACCAGCTATATCACCTGGCCCTACTTATGGGCGTTTGGCCTGAAAGGATTAATCAAATCCCTGACGGTGTTTGGCACTTTCCCCCGTAAGGGCACCCTGCTTTTTGAAGGTCAACTGATCGAAGCCGGAGAACTGCCCGCCCGTTACGTGCCCGAACTACTTACCCTGCAATTTACCCTTCCCATGGTGCTACTAGCTCTGGCAGGCATGCTTCTAGGAATTTACCTGATCTATAAAAAGAAAACAGATGGCGTAAAACTAATATTATTGTATGCCTGGTTCTTACTCCCCTTGTTCTACACGATGAGCGGCCGCACCACCAATTACAGCAATTTCCGGCAGTATATCTTCATTACCCCGCCTCTTTTCATCTTTGCCGGGATCACCTTCCAACAAATATCCAATACTATAAAAAGCAAACCATGGGTTTTGGCTGCCGCAGTCTTAGTCCTCCTCCCCGGCTTCTATTCAATCATCCACCTGCATCCCTTCCAGTATATTTACTACAACCAACTGGTCGGCGGTGTGGGGGGTGCATACCATAATTATGAATTGGATTATTGGGGGCTTGCCTATAAAGATGCCATGGACTACGTCAACGAGAATATTCCCCCAGAAAGCAATATTCTCTTCTGGAAGAACGATTACTTTGGCAGGATATACGCCGAACACCGCTATCACTTCACTACCAATACCGAAATCCCAGAAGAGGAATACACGTTGTATGATTATGCTGTCATCACGACCACCCGCTTTTATGACGAATATTATTTAGTGGACTACCCGGCCATCCACACCGTAGACGTGGATGGCGCCAGCCTGATCGTGATCAAACAAATTCGCCCGGATATGGATTAACGCCCTATCAAGGTGCGACATCAAAGACGGCAAAATCGCTTGCCGGGGAGGCAATCAGGATACTTCCCGCGCCTAATGTACCCAGCCGGATACTAAAAGCCCCATACGTGCCGCTCGAATAGACAAACTGCCCATCTGGCAGCCATACTGCATCGCCCACACTGGTTCCCCCATCCAACACTTCAGGCGTACTGCCTAATGCCCCTATCCAGGTTTCTCCTACCTGTCGTCCGTAGAGGAAATGGGTAGAATCCAACGACCATCCGGTTATCCCTTCCACTGCCGGGGAATAGCTGGTATCGCCGCCGCCGAATTGGGCAACATGTAATTCGCGTGCGTCCCCAACTCGCTGCAAATAAGCCACATAATTCCCATCCGGCGAAATAGCTTGAGCGGAGTTGAAATGGGCTGCCTCGCCCGGATAGACACCCAGCGATGAAACCGTCTCACCATTCGAAGAAACCTCAAAGACCTCAAACGTAGCATCCGGCTCAAATGGCTGGCTGGACGGAATCAATGCCCATAAGCGGCTGCTGTCCACTGCCCAGCGCGGTGCGGGGTAAAAAGCAGCTTCGCTGGCCGTATTCACAAAGTCAAACGTGACTACACCATCCTGGCGATTGCTGCCGTCTGCATTTATCAAACTGATTGATGTAGGGGTAGTGATCGCGATGCGGCTGCCATCGGGGGAATAATAAAAATTCCCGGCTTCACCGGCAGGCAAAAAGATGCTCAATGCACCGGTGTCCAAATTGACATGCCGAAGGTCTCCCTGGATCAGCAATCCCGGCCCTTCAAAGAGCAATTTGGTATTGAACGCCACAGTATGCGTACCGGGAATGAACTGCCAAAGGTATGGCGCTGCACCAATCGCATCGTCGGTTGCCATGCCGAGAAAGTCTGCACCAGAGACCAATTTTTGCACACCCGTGCCATTGGTAAAGATACGCCACAAGCCCGTGATCAAATAATCGGCACCAATGGTGGTAAATGCTACCACCTCACCATCCGGGGAAAGGAGCAGGTCATTGACCGTCTCACCGGTATATAACTCCACATTCCCACCTGCTTCCGTCCATAACCACAAATCGCCGTCATCAATATAGGCAACGTGCAGGGGCGTTTCAGACTCGGTTGTAGGCGTTGTTGAGGTTTCATCCGTCGGCGCAGGTTCCGTCCCGCTCTCACCGCTATCACCACTCTCTGCCGCCAAAGTTTGCGCCACACTGGTTTCCACCATATCTCCCGGAATGGTCGCTTCCCCTCCGGTATCCGGCGTCAGGCTGCAAGCCAAGGCTGCCAGCAATAATATTATGGATAATATTGATAATTTTTGTTTAGTATTCATCAGGATTTTCTCCTATTCTCGCACCATATCACAATAATTTTTAATCACCAGGAAATTACTTAGGTTAAACCCTTCCCCTAATCTAGCCGGTGGAAAGTTTCTATCGGGCGAATTTTCTTCTTTGAGCAGGTAATGGGGATTTCAAAATCGGAAACGTTTCGCCGCACATGGATAGGCGTATTTTCCTCCCCAGTTACAGTCTTAATCCCAATTCGCCATTCATGTTCCCCCAGAACCTCGACATCATCTACCGCTATCCCCGGAAGCGCACGCACCCCGGTTTGTTCCCGCCAAAAATGTTCGGCGGCCTGAACATGCTTTTCATAGCATACCCGCCCGCGATAATGGTGCAGCACGATCTCGCCTTGTTGGTATGCCTGCATACACTTTTGAATTTGTTCGGGGGAGGTATGCGCATAATTGACGCCATACGGGAAGAACAAGGTGATGGGAGATTGGTTGTGCCCGCCAATATGAGAAGACTGCCAGACATCCTCTCCCCCTTCTGCCTTCATAGCATTGTACAACTGCGGGCCGTAGATCGAACAGCATTGGTCACGCTTCCCATTGGTACACACTAAATAAAGCGGTTTGGAGCGCAAACGCGCCTTCTCCCCCGGATTGCCGGCAATCATTGTAGGAATATCTAAGTCCAGCAGATCATCATAATCCTGCAATTCATATTCATATAATTGCGGTTGGATTGGGTCGGTGTAACCGACAAAAAAGTGTACCCCTCCTCGCTCGCGTGATTTGTCTTGCCGGATCAACAAGGTACGCACTTCCACCCCCTCGTACAACCCGGGAGCCAGCAGGTCTTTGATCTCCTGCCGCAAGGTACTCTCATCCAGCGCTTTTTCTCCCCAGCGCTTGTCATACTCCAACAAAAACCACACATCCCCTCTGGTCGCTGAACCGACCAAAGGCACACCTAATTCCCAGGCTAAATCCGAACAAAGAAATCTTTCAGCTGCGGACATTGTTACTCCTACAGGATGATAACATATTCACCAAAGATAACGGCAGAGTCAATTATCTACATTTTAATCGAATAAATTAGGTCTAACTTAGACAAAATTATAGCACGCTCGTAGGCAGCCATACAGCCTGGCAGGGAGAAAAACTCCCCAAACTCTATTGTTACATCCAAGTAAAAGGGACTATTCCGTTTGTTTCAGCCAAATGGTCTGATAAGCAGCTGCTTCCACCACTAATTTTCCATCTTGAGGGGCATACCTTTCCTGGGAAATCAAATCCAGCCAATCTGCCCGATTCCCATTCAATAATGCTGCCTCGATGGTGACCTTCTGTGGTTGCGCGGTCATATTTTGCAGGGCAACCACCCGCGTATGGTTGTTCGGTGCCGTCCGCATCACTGCAAATACAGTGTCACCCATATCCAACACCTGCTGCTCCCCAGCCGGGTGGAAGGCTTTTTCGGTCGTCCTCAGTTCCAAAAGCTGCTTATAGGTTTGGTAAACGGCATGGCGCAGCGACTGCGGGTCAGCCAACGACTGCTTGAGTTGGTCATAATCTAACTTTTCGCGGTTGATCGCCCGGGCTTGCCCACTTTGCACTACACCTTCGGCATAATTCCGCGAACCAATCAAGCTGTGCAGGTAAATACCAGGAATCCCTTTCAGCATCAGCATGACCGCCTGAGAAGCCATGAAGCGGCCCACTTGCACTGCCTGATCTTCATTCGAATTCGGATCATTCAACAGGTCAAAATAAGAAATATTCAACTCATAGGGGCTGGTGCTGCCATCCAGATTGGTCTTCGATGAAATCCGTCCCCCGTTAGCTGTGGCTTGATTGAGCAGCAAATTTAATTCTTCGTCCGGCAGAATCCCCGTTACCGGGCGTACACCCACCCCATCGTGCGAAGCGGTGAAATTAAAGAAACTGGTCTTATCGCTGGGAAGGCTCAACGTGGCCGCCCATTGGCGTAAATATTTTGCCGACCCGGTAATCAAGGCATGCGCCGTGAGCGGTGGAAGCGAGAACTGGTATACCAAATGAGCCTCGTCGGTGCCATCCCCAAAATAAGACATGTTTTCTTCATGCGGCACATTCGTCTCGGTGATCAACAGCACATGGGGTGCCACCTCGTCCAGGATCAAACGCAGCAACTTCACAAAGGCATGCGTCTCTGGAAGGTGGATGCAGGTTGTGCCGATCTCTTTCCACAAATAGGCAATTGCATCCAGCCGGATCACATCCGCACCATGCGCAATGTACAGCAGGATCACATCAATCACCTGCATGGCCACATCCGGGTTGGCATAATTCAAATCTACCTGGTCCGCGCTGAAGGTCGTCCACACATGCTGTTTTCCATCCGCAGTATCAAAAGCCGTCAACAAGGGTAAAGAGCGCGGGCGGGTAACCATGGAGAGGTCTTCATCGGGAGAAACGGTGATGAAATAACCCTGATACTGCGCTTCTCCCTTTAAGAAACCCTGGAACCATTTGCTTTGAGCTGAAATATGGTTGATCACCGCATCAAACATCAGGTTGCAGCCCGCTTCTCGGAAATGGTCAATATCTTGCCAATTCCCTAACTTGGGATCGACCATCGTATAATCAATGATCGAAAAGCCATCGTCAGAGGAATAGGGGAAGAAAGGGAGAATATGGATCGTGTTCACAATCCCTTTCAGGTAGTGCTGGTAAAAATCCAGCAAACTCTGCAACGGCGCTCGTCCCCCTTCTTGCAGCATATCACCGTAGGCAATTAAAAAGACATCCTCCTGGTGGAATAACCCCCGCTCCGGACTGGCTAAATCTTTAAAATCGTCTTTAAATTTCTCTAAGCGGCGGTAAAGCCGGTCTGTCAGCGGCTTAGAAACAGAGGAATCGTAAATCGTATTGAGATAGTCTTCAATCTTCTTCTTGGTTTTATCAGTCATGAGAGTATGTCTATAAGGAAATAAAAATAGTTTTCAAACGAGTTTCTGCCGTGGAAAAGGAAAAATGGGTCTTGGCGATCTGAACATTTTTGGCGGTCATGCGGGCAATCCGGTCACGGTCATCCAATAATCTTTTTACCTCGTCAACAATAATGCCGCTAATACTACCATTAATTTTTACCGCCTTAATCCCGGTGGGTTCAATATCATCTTGAAAGACCTGATAGCGGTTCACCAGGAACGGCTTGCGGAAAAACACGGTTTCGATCAAGGCATTGCCAAAACCCTCGTATAAACTGGGGTACGTGATGAAATCCGCGTGGACATACGCATCCCAAAGGCTGTAGATTTTCTCCACCCCCTCCCCTGCCGCACGTTCCGGCTTGAAGCGGGCGGGCAGATAGAATAACGGTACATTTGCCCTGGCAGCCAATGCCATCATCTCTTCCAGGTAATCCATCGTGTTGTATTCCGTATGGTGCGTAATCACCAGCTTGATGCGCGGGTCAGCCAATTTCTGGACCAATTCGATTGCCAGTTCAATCCCCTTACGCGGGATCACGCGGGTGGGCTGAAGAAAGAAAATATCATCCTCTCGCAATCCCAATTCACTGCGCAGGTCACGGTTATAGTCATCTATACCCGGTGGCTCTAACTGAAAATCTAAAATGTTGGGGAGTACGGTGCTTTCCACACCCAGATCGGCCAGTTTCTTTTGCGCCATAGTATTGATCACCATATGGCGCACATTCGGCAGCTGTGGCGGGAAAATTTTTTCCAATAAATCTTTCACCGAATTTACCCGGTAATAATCCCGCTCCCAATAAAAATCATGGTGGTGGGCAACCATCGGGATACCGGTCTTTTCAATCACCCGGTAAACCGCCTGGCTCAACGCCAGATTCATCGGGATGGCAAATATATTTTGAGCAACCAGCACGTCCAGCTTGAACTGCTCGATGAAGGTAGTCAGACGGCTTTCCAGTAATTCGCTAAGCGCTTCTAACCGCCAGTCAAATTCTGGATGGGGGTTGGTAGAGCCAAACGCATGGTTTGTCAGCCAAATCGCTTCTGGATAAGTGAAGTGCGCTTCTGGCACCAACAGTGTTCCATCCACCTGGGCATGGACCAAACCCGGACTAGGGTTTGGCGCGTCCAGCTCTCCGGCAAAGTAATAGCTGCTGTGGCCCATCCCGGCCAACACCTGGGTCAGTTTAGCGCATTCCAAAGAAACGCCATCCGACCCGGTCAGCCGGAACGAAATATGTCCGATGTGCATAAAATTACCCTTTTACGCCGCCAGCAGTCAGCCCTTGCTCCAGGTAACGCTCAAAGGCCAGGAAAAGAATAATCACAGGGACGGTCATGATCGTGGAGGCGGCCATGACCACATGCGGCCGCGGGCTGGGATCATTGAAGATCGTATTAATCTTGATCGGAATGGTGAAGGCCATCCGGTCATTCAGGAAGATGAACGCATAGAGAAATTCATTCCAGGCAATCATAAAAGTATAAATACCCACCGTGACTAATGCAGGCACTGCCAGAGGCAGCGTAATTCGCCAGATGACTTCAAAGCGGGTGCAGCCATCAATCAAAGCTGCCTGCTCAATCTCATCCGGGATCGTTCTGAAATAATTGGTGAGCATGTACAAAGCCACCGGCAGGGTTTGGGCTAAATAGGTAAAAACCAACACACCCAGGTTATCTTGCACATTGAATCCCATCGTCTGGCTGATCTTGGATAACATCGCAAACAGCGGGATAATCAGCAGTACAGCGGGGAACAAATAGACCACCAGTACGCCATTTAGCACGAGATTGCGGCCTTTGAACCGCAAACGGGCAGTTGCATAGGCCCCTAAGGTCGATAAGATCACCGCGATAATGGCAGTCGGGACGGCCACTAATAGGCTGTTGACCACATTCTGCCCAAAGTTTTGGAATTGATCCCAGGCAGGGTCAAACAATTCCTGGTAAGCATCTAATCTGAAACTAGATGGAATAAACACCGGGGTGCGTCCGGCTATTTCCGCCCCAGACTTGAAGGATGAACTTACCATCCAGTAGAAGGGGAACAAGATCATCGCCAGGAAGAAGAACAGACCGATCGCAAATAAGAAACGGTTCCAGGTCAAATATCCGGCCAAATGCTCCATAAAGGTAGCGGACTTAATTTCTTTTGCAGATTTCTTTACAGTCATGATTATCTCCTATTCCTCATCTACGTTGCGCATGACCAATAATATGTAAGCAAGAATGAAGATCACCAGGGCTACCAGCATCAACATCGCCGTGGCAGCACCCTTGCCAAAATCGTAGGTGCCAAAGCTGAACTGATAAGTAAGCACGGGCAGCACGTTGGTGCCATACCCGCCCCCGGTCAGCAGCCAGATATCATCAAACTTGTTGAAGGTCCACAACAACCGCAGCAAGAAGATTGAACCCAAGATATAACGCAGCTGCGGGATGGTGATGCTCCAAAACTGCTGCCATCTGCTGGCGCCATCTACCGAGGCGGCTTCATACAAGGTCTCATCAATTGCCTGCAACCGGGCCAGGATCATCAACATGGCAAAGGGGAAATAGCGCCAGGTTTGGAACAGGATCACCAACACCAGGGATAACCCGCGGGTAGCAAGGTAAGCCTTAGGCTCATCGATCATATTCAAGGACATCAGTAAATAATTAAGCACACCGCTGGGGCGCGGGTCTAATAACCAGCGCCACACAAAAGCCACACTGATCACCGGAGCCACATAGGGGAAGAGGAACACGCCTCTTACCAGGCCGCGAGCTTTGAACGGACGGTTCAAGATCAAGGCAGCCAATAACCCCACAGCTACGGTAAGAATGGTGGAGGCAAATGAATATACCACTGTAGTAACAGCTGCCCCCCATTGATCAAAGCCTTGCCATTTGAAAGCAAAGTCATTCAAGACTGCTTTAAAATTATCCAGGCCAACGTAAGGCGCATTGAAAACATCATTTAAATTATAGAGGCCAACATCCCGGAAACTGATCCAGATACTGAATATTGCGGGGAATAATATTAATCCAAATACGATAAGTGCAGTGGGAGAGATCAAACTCCAGGCCAGTCTTACCTCACGGGCTTGCAGCGAACCCCAAGCCTTTCGGCCGGGCCTACCCGAATTTTTATTTTTCATCTTGCCGCCTCCTACTAATCTGGGTGGCTGGTTAGGAAATATGTCGATTTATAAATGGGAGTATCAGCAGTAATGCATTGGGGCGAACTGCCCATCAATCGGAATTGATGGGCAGTTCTAAAATGTGGCTAAAAGTTAGTTATTCTGCGGTTCTTTCAGCAAGCAAAATTTCTACCTGCTCCTGCAGCCATTGGGCGCCTTGTTCAGGGGTCATTGTGCCCTCAATCGCAATATTGCTGAGTACTTGCGGGATCAACAAACGTCCTTCGATGTCACCGATTACTGCACGTTGGGTTGCATCATAGTCCGGGCGGAACAGCCAGCGCTGCATGGAGTCGTAACCAGCAGCAATCGCTTCCAGGGTTTCCGGCGGGTAGTTGGCGAAGTAATCACTTGAACCCTTCCAGTCATCCACTGCGCTGCTCAACACCGGCACCTTACCAAACGGAGCCAGAGCTAAAATATCCTGGTAGTTCTCACCGGTCATGAAGAATTTGATCACATCCTGTGCGATAGGATCAGCATCACGCATCAAAGCCAAAGTGACTAACTGGCCGTATGAGGCGGCGCCATTGGGGCCTTCCATGGAAGGAGCAAACCCGGTGCGGGCAGCCAAATCTTCATAAGCCAACTGAACATTTCCGCCAGCATCCAAACCAGAGCCATCTACCAGGTCATCCATGATATAGGTCGAGTAGAACAGCATCCCAGATTCGCCATATTCATAGGCTTCACGGGCACCGCGCCAGTACTGCGGGCCGGGCAGCGAGCAATCTTGCAGGCTGGTGTAGAACTCAAGGGCAGCGATCATTTCAGGGGTATCCATCGTCACATTGCCATCTGCATCAAACGGCCATGCGTTGTTAGAAATGGCTACCTGTTCAAATACCTGGTGACCGTAGTTCTGTCCCGGGTCGGTACCAATGGTCAAACCATACAGCAAATCATCGTTGCCGGGCAGTGCCTGGCAGGCAGCGGTGATGTCATCCCAAGCGATTGGGGCGGCCAAACCAAGGGTGTCAAATACATCTTGGCGATACCACATTGCCTGGATCCAACCATCGTAAGGAATGGCAGCATAGTTACCCGTGGAGGGGTTTGTAACCATGCTCAATGGCCCTGTGCGGAAATCATCTTCACCAATGGATTGGATGGTTGCCATGGCGGCAGCTTCATCCAACAAACCATCAGCAGCAAAAGCGGCTACACGCTCAACGCCCATGCGAACAATGTCGGGGAGACGGTTGGCAGCAACTGCTGTAGAAATGCGCTGGGAAACGCCGGCTTCTTCAATCGGGACAATACGAAGTTCAACTTCGGGGTGCAGTTCCATGTAGCGGCCTGCAATTTCTTCGTACATTTCCACGCGTTCCGGCTCATTATCGGTCGTCCAAAATTCAATCACGGTACGATTTTCAATGGCGTCCAACTGCTGCTGCAGGGCTTCCATCTGGTCGATCAATTCCTGGTCAGGCTGAACTTCTTCGCCTGAGGTGTCAGCGGCTTCTTGCGCTGCATCTAACTGATCTTGCAAAGTTTCGATCTGGGATTGCAGTTCAGCCATTTGGGCATCGGCCTGATCATTTGCTGTGCTTGAGCCGCCGCAAGCGGACAAGAGCACGACAAGCATCACTGCAATCAGGCTCAACACCATCAACTGCTTACTTCTTTTAAACATTGTCTTCTCCTTAACTTCGTTAATGAAACTTTTTTCTTTTTTCCCGAATTCTCTAAAAATTTATCTACCCTTCTAACGTTTCTCCTTTCTCCCTTTTCAAGGAATCAACATATATTCACCATGCAGCTAATTAGATATTTGGTGGATTAGTTGAGCCTCGCTTGATAAGTTGAGGTTTTAGTAGAATATGCGGATTCTCTATGGGGATATCATTAATTTGTTTGTACAACATCTCGGATAATTGCCTGCCAATATCATAAATTGGCTGCTGCAAAGTAGTAAGCGAAAATAGTTCTGCGGGGGCAATATCATCAAAGCCGGCCACAGAAAGGTCTTTCCCAATTTCCAGCCCTTGCGCCTGGGCGACCGCAATCGTGCCGATCGCCATTAAGTCATTGGCGGCCAAAATTGCCGTGGGGGGTGATTCCAGACCCAATAAATGTTTGGCTCCTTTTTCTCCGCCCTTCCTGCTCAGGTTGCCGTGCACAACATATTCCTCTCTGCAAGGCAAGCCGGCTTCTTTTAAAGCACGGCAGTAGCCTGCCAGACGGTATTTGGCAAACAACAGGTTCTTCGGGGCAGAAATATAGGCTATTCGGGTGTGTCCAAGGGAAATCAGGTAATGGGTAAGTTCATAAAACCCTGCTTCACCATCTTCATCAATAAAGGGGAAATCAAGGTCAAGGTCGGAGCGGCCAAAGGCGGCAAAAGGAAGCGAAGTGGTGCCAAGATAGGCCAAACGGTCATCCTGGCTGCGGGTACGCACGACCAGCAATCCATCTACGCGCCGGCCCTGCACCATGCGGCGGTACGCCATCAGCTCATCTGGCCCTCCTGGCGGATGGGTGGATAAAAGCAAATCCAGGCCGTATTCTGCCAGCTGGTCACCAATCCCGGCAATGATCGTATTGAAATACGGGTCCGTGTAGCGAGAACCGTGTACGGGGATGATCAATCCAATGGTATCTGTTCGTTGTTTTTGGAGTTGGCGTGCAGTCAGGTTCGGATAATATCCTAAATCCTCGGCTGTTTTTACAATCATCTGCCGGGTTTCCTCGGCGACATCATTGTAACCAGCCAAAGCCCTGGATACGGTGGTGATCGAGTATCCGGTCTTTTGTGCAATGATTTTAAGGGTAACTGTCGTCATCATATTTTTTTATGGGACAATTCTATCCGAAACGTTTTGGATATATATTTATAGTATCCCAAAACGTTTCGGATGTCAAACAATTCCTATATTTTGCTCTCCCTAAAGCTTATTTTTGTCACTTTTGTACGAATTTGTCTTAATTTCTCCCTAAACTTTTTCCCGCCATTTTCTCTCGAAAAAACCAATTATTACAATTTTGTAATAACTCTGATACAAAAAGTCGCATTTATTGCTTGTTTTATTAGATATTTTTTCCCCTATAATTACAAATGTATACTATTTATACTATTAGTCGGCCTTACCCTTAAGTGACCCTCTATGGCAACTCTAACAACTCGACAGCGTGACATTCTTATGGCTCTCCTGGAGGCAACCCGGCCTGTAGGTACGAGTGAGTTGGCATCTACCGTGCACCTATCTCCACGCCAGGTAAACTACAGCCTCAAAGGGGTAAAAAAATGGCTGCAGCTGCGAGAGACTTCCCTGATGGTTAAACCCGGTGTCGGGCTAATGGTTGAATGTGTTCCGGATAAACGAACTTCCCTGATTGAAGAAATCGAGCAAGACCAGAGATTGCAGTTGATCCTCACCCCCGGGCAGCGGCAGCAGTTGATCTGCTTCCTGCTCCTGGTTGAAACCGAACCGGTGATCCTGACCCAGATCAGGGTGCTGCTTAAAGTCTCCCGCACCACGATCATCAAAGACCTGGATGAAATTGAGGTCTGGCTGAGTGATTGGGGCATCAATCTGGAAAGAAAGCAAAATTACGGCATCTGGATTGCCAGCCCGGAAAAACATCGGCAGCAAGTCCTGATGGCCTTATTATGGGGGGCGGCGCCTTTTGGCCCTTCCCTATTTGAAATCTCCTTCCAAAATGGGCTGGTGTTCTCCCTGGAAGATGATGTTGAATTCCTGCCGCTTGTAGAGATGATCAACAACATTTTAGAAACCTTTGATTTCCATAAAATCTTCAACAAAGTCATTTTTGTTGAAGATTTTTTAGGTGGAAGGTTTACTGATGACGCCGTATTATTCCTGGCGTTATTTTTTTCTGTGCTGGTGGCCCGTATCAAAATGGGACAGCACCTCAACATCCCCGAACAAGAGATCACCCTGCTCAAAGAGGTTCCCATCTGGCAGGCAGCCGTCAATATGGCCAACAGCCTGAGCGAAGGAAACCAACTGCCCTGGACAGAATCCGATATCGCCTATATCGCCATGAACATCCTGGCTGCCCCGCGCAGCGAAAGTTGGGCTGGCGAACTCGACCAGGAATCGCATTACAAAGAACTTTTTGCCGACCTGCTGGAACATATCAGCCAGGCTTACCAGATTAGCGAACTGCGCACAGACCCCACCCTGCGAGATGGCCTGGTAAATCACCTCATCCCGGTCTGCAACCAGCACATTTTCCAATTATGGTTCCCCAAAATGCAGCTCGGCTTACCAGAAGAAGAAAAATATAAAAAAGAACATGTAGTCGCCCAGAAATTAGGCGAAATAATCCACGACCACACGGCCATCGAAATCCCCCCTGAAGAAACCCGGATGATCGCTGCTCTCCTACGTGCGGCTTATATCCGTTCTCAACCGCACCAACTCAAACAAGTTTTAGTCATCTGCCCCAGCGGGATGGCGACCGCCCAATTACTGACTGCCCGCCTGAACACTCGCTTCCCCCGTCTGGGTAAATTAACCGTAATGTCTTACCGGGCATTAGATGAGAAGATCATCGAAAGTGCAGATTTGATCATCACACTGATGCCGCTTGCAAAAGAATTGGTGAAAAACAAACCGATGATCCAAGTTTCACCGCAATTACTGCCGGAAGATGTAGAAGCAATCACATCTTTCCTTGACTAACTTTGGTTTTACATCAGTGCTCCGACCGCTGATTGTATGACAACGAGATGTTCTAAATCTCACCCCGAACCTGGTTCGGTACATCATCATATTTTTAATAAAAAGGAGAACAAAATGAGAGAAAAGATTCAAAGATTCGGTGGTTTCCTCGCCGGCATGATCATCCCCAACATCGGCGCATTTATTGCCTGGGGTTTGATCACAGCCATGTTTATTGACACGGGGTGGCTCCCCAGCGAGAGATTCGTTGCCAATGTTGACCCCATGATCTATTACCTATTGCCCCTGTTGATCGGTTATACCGGCGGTAAGATGGTACATGGTGTCCGCGGCGGTGTGGTCGGCGCAACCGCAACCATGGGTGTCGTTGTTGGCTCTAGTGTCCCCATGTTTATGGGCGCTATGATCATGGGCCCCCTGGGTGGTTGGCTGATCAAAGTAATTGATGACGCCCTCGAAGATAAAATTCCTGTCGGGTTCGAGATGCTCATCAACAACTTCTCTGCCGGTATTTTAGGTTTACTGTTGGTGCTCTTGGGCAATGTAGCCATCGGCCCTGTCGTTCAGTCCATCAGTAACGCTGCCGGCGTAGCTGTAGACGCAATGATTAATGCACGCTTGCTGCCATTGGTGGCGATCATTGTTGAGCCGGCAAAAATCCTGTTCCTGAATAATGCGTTAAATCATGGGGTTTTGGGGCCGTTGGGTGTTGCTGCCGTTGAAGAAAGCGGCAAAGCCATCCACTTCCTCATTGAGACAAACCCAGGGCCCGGGCTGGGTCTCCTGGTTGCCTTTTTCGTCGCGGGTAAAGGTATGCTCAAAGAGTCAGCACCGGGCTCCATGATTATACACTTTCTTGGCGGGATTCATGAAATTTACTTCCCCTATGTCCTTGCACATCCGATCATGATCTTGTCCCCCATTGCGGGCGGTTTGGCCGCAGATCTGTGGTTCACGATCACCAATGCCGGCTTAGTGGCTACCCCCTCACCTGGGTCCATTTTTGCCTACCTGGCAGTGATCCCCCGTGGGCAGCACTTTGCCGTCCTCACCGGCGTGTTGATCGGCGCAGTGGTGTCCTTCCTGGTTGGCGCTTTCATCCTTCGTGTACGCCCTGTACGTGAAGAAGAAGATGAAGAAGAAGTTGCAACCAGTGGGGCAAGCGCAGTTCCCGGGCTTTCCTAGACATATTTACCAATAGTGAGAAGGCCTCTGCATAAAACAGAGGCCTTCCCCACCTTGCTAACAGAAAGGTTTGAAAATGACAAACACAATTAACACCTCCGAGGTGAAAACAATTATCTTTGCATGTGAAGCAGGCATGGGTTCCAGCCTGATGAGTGTCAACTCGCTCAAAAAGAAACTGAAAAAAGCGAAGGTGCAAGGCGTCACCGTAATCCATAAACCGGCTCGCGAGATTCCCGCCGATGCACAGGTCGTCGTATTGCATGAAGGTCTGGTGAAAGTTGCCATGTCCAAAGCCCCCAATGCAGTCGTCCTCAGCTTCCGGCATTTCCTCAATGATCCGATCTTCGAAAAAATCGTGACCGCGTTTGAAAATCAGACAGAACTCTCCAGCAACGTAGGCTAAGCTGATGGCTATTCTTTCTGAAGACCGCATCAAGTTACAGGCCACTGTCACCAGCAAAGAAGATGCGATTGCCCAATGCGGCCAACTGTTGGTAGATACTGGCTGTGTACAGCCCGGCTATGTAGAGGGCATGTTAGCCAGAGAAAGGACTATGTCCACCTACCTGGGTAACGGCGTGTCCATTCCCCATGGCGAATTTGAAAATCGCGCCCAAATCTTATCCACCGGTATCTCCGTACTCCAGATTCCGGATGGGGTAGAGTGGGAAGACGGTGAACTCGCACACCTGATCATCGGAATTGCTGCGCAAGAAGACGAGCATGTCGGTGTTTTAGCAAACCTGGCAGAAGCAATTGAAGATGAAGAAATCACCCAAACGCTACTCACCACCACCGATAAGGCTATTATCCTGGAATACCTCAATAAAGAAAGTCTCGATTAACGTATGAGGCAAACGCTGCAAAAAGAGATACAGAGATATTCTCAGGTTCGCCCACAAGGTACGACCGATGAAAACATTTGAGATTGAAATAAAAAACCCAACCGGGCTGCATGCCCGCCCGGCGAAAACTTTTGTAAACCTAGCCAAGCAATATACCTCCAAGGTTGCCGTTTTCCACAACGATAAAAAAGCGAATGGGAAAAGCCTGATCTCTTTACTCACTTTAGGGGTTGAACGCGGTTCGCTTATTCGTGTTGAAATTGATGGTGATGACGAAGATACAGCAAAAACAGCCCTGTACGAAGGTATAGAAGCAGGGCTTGGGGAAGAAGAGATCATTGAAGCGCAAACCCCGCCGCAGGCTGAAAAAGACACCAAACAGCCTCAGTCGCCCCCGCCCCCGATGCCTCAAGAAGAGGACGGGCACTTTAGAGGCATCCCGGCTTCCCCAGGGATTGCGATTGGCAAGGCCTTCCAATATAAAAAACCCGAATTTGTGGTAGATGACAAATCATGCGGGCAGGTTAGCGAAGAAAAAGCCCGCCTGCGAGAAGCGATCAAAACCGCAAAAACACAGCTAAACAACTTGAACGAGCAAATGCTTACTTCTGGTGCAACCCAAGAAGCCGCCATTTTTGAAGTGCATATTGAACTGCTTTCCGACGAAGAACTATTGGAAAGCATATCCAACCAAATTGAAAGTGGACAGAGTGCAGCCAAGTCTCTCCAGCAAGTGATTGATGACCGTGCCCGCACCCTCTCCGGCTTATCTGACCCGGTGCTGGCCGGCCGGGCTTCCGACCTGTATGATGTCGGCTACCGTGTGTTACGTAACATGCTTGGGGAAGAAGTAGAAAGCGCTGTCCTCCCCGACTCCCCCGTCATCATCTTTGCCAGAGACCTCTCCCCCTCCGACACCGTCTCGCTCGACGCAGACAAAGTCCTTGGCTTTTGCACCTCCGAAGGGGGGCCTACATCCCACACGGCCATTATTGCCCGTGCTCTTGGCATTCCTGCCATTGTCGGCGCCGGCAGTCAAATTCTCGAAATCAACCCTGACACTCAGGTAATCTTAGATGGAAAGAAAGGGATCGTTTTCTCTGCCCCTACGCAAAAAGAAATTGAAAAGGCAAAGAAAGACCAGATCCAAGAAAATACTCGCCAGGCACGCATGAAAGAAATTGCCGCCAACCCGGCAGTCACTGTAGATGGGCACCGCGTTGAAGTGGTTTCCAACATCGGCAGCCACGCAGACAGCGAGAAAGCCCTGCAAATGGGCGCTGAAGGGGTCGGGTTACTGCGCACGGAATTTTTATTCCTCGAACGCACCACCCCTCCCACCGAAGAAGAACAATCCAATGTGTACAGCCAAATCCTGGATACCATGCACGGCTTACCCGTCGTGGTGCGCACGCTGGATGTTGGCGGCGATAAACCGATCCCGTACATCAAAACACCGCCGGAAGAAAACCCGTTTTTGGGTGTGCGCGGCATCCGGCTGGGGTTAGCCAATCCCGGCATCCTGCGAGAGCAGATCACAGCGCTGCTGAAAGCAGCCAAACACGGCGACCTGCACATCATGTTCCCGATGATCTCGGATTTGGATGAACTCCACCAGGCCGTTGAAATGGTCAACCAGATCAAGGCAGAGCTTGGGGTTTCCCAGGTAAAAATTGGCATCATGATCGAAGTCCCATCGGCTGCTCTGCTGGCAGATATGTTCGCCCAGGAAGTTGATTTCTTCTCCATCGGCACCAACGACCTGACCCAGTACACCCTGGCAACCGACCGCATGCACGGCACCTTATCCAAAAAGCTGGATGGCCTGCATCCGGCAGTACTGCGCCTGATTGCCCAAACCGTAGCCGGTGCGCACCAATATGGCAAATGGGTCGGCGTGTGCGGCGAGCTGGGTTCGGACCCCACTGCCGTGCCGGTATTGGTCGGTTTAGGCGTAGATGAACTCAGTGTCAGTGTGCCAGCCATCCCGGAGGTGAAAGCCATCATCCGGGAGCTTAACTATCAGCAAGCCCAAGAAATTGCCAAACAATCATTGCAATGCCGCACCCCTGGCGAAGTTCGGGCACTGGTCAATTCAAAATAAGAGAAAAGTCACTGAATGGCTGAACAGATTCCTCTTCAGTCAATAATTACAGGAAATACGATGACAACTAAAGTTGATAAATATCAAAATGATCTCACCGTTCCATCCCACACCTGGGCATGGAATCTATATGGTGCCGGCCTGGACAACTTTGGCCGCGACAGCAAGCCGGAGAAATTCCCCGTCCCCGAACCGGGTGACGACCAGCTCCTGGTGCGCATTGACAGCGTGAGCATGTGCTTCTCGGATGTCAAAATCCTCAAACAGGGCGGCAGCCACCCCAAACTCTACAACCGTGACCTTGCCAATGACCCCTCCCGCCTGGGGCATGAGGTATCGCTTACTATTATTAAAGTCGGCAAAGACCTGCAAGACAAATATCACCCCGGCCAACGTCTGGCCGTGCAACCCGACATTTACCAGCAGGGCAAAAGCACTGCTTACGGCTACACCATTCCCGGCGGTCTGATCCAGTACCACCTGATCGGCCCCGAAGTATTGGAAACCGACGCCGGTGCCTGCCTGCTCCCTCTGAGCGAAGGCATTGGCTATGTCGCTTCATCCTTATTTGAGCCGTGGGGCTGCGTGATCGCCGCTTACACCCAAAGGCGCCGTCTGACCCCCAAAGAAGGCGGCACGATGTGGATCGTGGGCACCCCTGGCGACACAAAAGATTACCAATTCAACCAATACCTGGATGCCCCCGCCCGTTTTGTACTCACTGACGTGCCTGATTCTGTACGTGCCCTGGTCGAAGCGACCGGCAAAGAGATACTGGAACGCAAAGCAATCACCAATGAAATGATCCAGCCGCTAGCCCAAGAGTTGACGGACGGGGCAGGCTTCGACGACATTGTTGTCCTTGCGCCTTCTTCCGCTGAACGGGTAAGCGAAATTGCCAAAGTGATTGCCCGCCGCGGCACGATGAACATGGTCGGGGACACCCCGCTCGATGGACTGGTGCAGACCGATGTCGGTCGTTTGCACTACGACTATATCGCTTTCCTTGGCACCCGTGGCCCGGAGATTGCCGCTGCTTACGGTGAAGCGCGCAACCGCTGTGAGATGATCGGCGGAGGCACTGCCGTATTCATTGGTGCGGGCGGCCCGATGGGACAGATGCACGTGCAGCGAGCGATTGAAATGCCCGATGGCCCGGGCAAGATCATCGCCACCGAAGTGACCGAAGACCGCATCGAAACCCTGCGCCAAAGCATGGTGCCCCTGGCACAAAAGCACGGCGTGGAATTCCACCTGTTCAATCCGAACGAAGCCGAGCAATCGGTATATGACTTCACCATGCAGGTCTCCGATGGCAAAGGGGCAGACGATGTGATCGTTTCTGTCCCGGTTGCCCCGCTGATGGAAGAAGCTGCTACCCTGATGAATGATAACGGGATGCTGGTCTTATTCGCCGGAGTACCCAACGGCACCTACGCCGCCGTGGATATGAGCAAAGTTTTCCTGCACAACGCGCAGTACACCGGCACCTCCGGCCTGACCATCGACGATCAGGCCCAGGTGATGGATCGCACCCAAAAAGGCGCACTCTCCCCAGAGCGCGTGGTTGCTGCAGTCGGCGGGTTAGAAGCCGCCAAAGAGGCCCTAAAAGCCGTCATGGAAGGAAAGTACCCCGGAAAGGTCGTGATCCTTCCTCAAATCCGCAACCTGCCCCTAATGAGCCTGCCCGAACTGAAAGTGAACTACCCTGAAATTGGGGAAAAGCTGGGCGAAGGCGATACCTGGACCTCTGAAGCCGAAGAGGCATTGATCGATACCCTTTGGACTGAATCCAATGACTGAGCACAGCAACTCTGCTTTCTAAAGGAACCAAATGATTTACACAGTCACCTTAAATCCAGCAATTGATCGGGAATTGTTAGTCCCCGAAATTGCGTACGATTCTGTCCTGCGCGCTGCCAGCTGGCAGGTAGACCTGGGTGGGAAAGGCTTTAACGTTTCCCGGCTGTTGGTCGGTTTTGACACCCCCAGCGTCGCACTCGGCTTTGTCGGCGGCGACAGCGGGCAGGTGATGGAAAAAGGGTTACAAGCCCTCGGCATCGACACCAATTTCGTGTGGGTAGATGGGGAGACCCGCACAAATATCAGCATCCGGTCGCAATCACAGCCACATTACATCAAAGTTAACGAACCGGGTCCCACTATCTCACCGGGGGAAGTCGACCAACTGCTCCAAAAAGTGGAACAATTGGCAGCCCCTGGTGATTGGTGGGTGCTTTCAGGCAGTTTACCGCCTGGCTGCCCGGCTGATATTTATCAGAAAATGATCGCCATCATCCAGGATGGCGGCAGTAAAGTGATCCTGGATACTAGTGGAGAAGCCCTCAAGCTCGGCTGCCGGGCAAAACCTTTCCTGTGCAAACCCAACACGGTGGAAGCCCAACACCTGACCGGCTTAGCTACCGAGGAGCCTCTGGAGCTGGCAGCTGCCGTGCGCACCTTTGGCCCACAGAATGTGGTCATCTCCATGGGGGAAGATGGCGCATTTTTCGCCGGAGAAAACGACTGTTTCCACATCCACCCGCCCACAATTGAAGAGAAGAACCCGATTGGCGCAGGCGACTCGATGGTCGGCGGGATGGTCTGGGCACTATCCCAGGGATTCGAGTTTCGCGAAGTGACCCAATGGGGCGTGGTATGTGGGGCCACCACTGCCAGCCTGGAAGGCACTTCGGTGGGCAGCAAAACAGACGCCGAGAAACTCTTCGCTCAAATTAAATAGACAGGGAATATAAGGGAAAATTATTATGTCATATACAATCAATGAGGAAAAAAGCTTTAGCAAGACCCAAGCTGATCTGATGAAAGCCACCCATGCTGCCGTTACCGGGCTGGAAGGCAAAGTGCTCAAAGAGGACGCCGATAACCACAAGATTGAAATCCAGTTCCCTAAAACCATCCACGGGAAAGTCCTCGGCGATCGCACCGTGTTCAACGTCCAGGCAGCTGCCGATGGCGAACAAGCCAAGCTGGTGGTGGAAGCTTTCCCCGTCAATGCGGTCGGTCAGAAGTTAACTTTCGGCGCTCGCAAAGGGGTCACCCGCACCGTACTGGATTGGTTTTGGGCACATATCGACCATAATCTAAAATGATCTGTTGGCTGAGGATAGGAGCGGCAAGTTGCTCCTATCAACCCCATTAAACAAAAGAGACCCTCAAGGTTTTGAAAACTTTGAGGGTCTTTGTTCTACTGAACTAAATTAGTTCAGGTACTTTATGGTTTTGGGGATGGATTAAAGTTTAATCCCTGCTAAAAAGTCGTTGACTTCTTTTTCAGCTTTCTCTTTCGAGTAGCCGTACTTTTCCTGAATTTTACCAACCAGGACTTCCTGCTTCCCCTGGATCTGATCCACTTCGTCGTTGGTCAATTCGCCCCACTTTTCACGTACACGGCCTTTCAACTGCTTCCAATTTCCTTGAAGTATATCCTTATTCATAAAAATCTCCTTTCAAATCGCTAATTATGGTTAATCTTTGGGTGTTTATTCTTTTTTCACCCAGCGGCCTGATTCGTCTTTTTCATACGAATTTTTCACGGCCGCCCAGGCTACCCGGTGAGATCGTTCTTCGTCATGCTGGTATTCTTGCCAGGCATTGTTGAACGCTGCCTGATAAATTTCCTGGGCATGTTTGGGCAAATTGGCCCGAACGTTCTCCGGTAAATCCTGTATGTTTGGGTACGGCATGATGCCTGCTTTGGCCTTACTGTCAGTTACCGGCGGAAAAGACCAATCAGGAACAGCAGTACCACAGCGCCAAGGGTTGCCACCAAGAGACTGTACAGGTTAAACCCGGTTGCGCCAGAAGCGCCGATCATATTCATCAGGAAGCCGCCAATCACTGCACCGACAATCCCGACTACGATGTTAGCGCCGGCACCCATTTGGGCATCCGCTTTCATAATCATGCTGGCAATCCACCCAGCAATACCACCAACAATGATCCATACAATAATATTGATTAACATGTTCTCTCCTTTTTGCGTCAGATAACCGATAAGTTGTTGTTTTCTTTATTCACCCCTATGTTAATCAATTTGGCGAAAATTAGATATTGGGACTTTCCTCCTTATAGAGTAGGGCATTCCCCCATACTGGCTCCCTTTCCCCCTTCTAAAGAGCATTTTCTTTCCTTATAGTGTCATCCTTCCCCAGCCTGTCCCCGGAATTGGCTGGGAGACATGCCCATAACTTTGCGGAAGATACGCGAGAAATAATACGCATCCTGGTAACCCACTTCGGCCCCGATCTCCTTCACGCTTTTATCCGTAAAGGTCAGCAGCATGGACGCATGCTGGATTTTCAGGTGAATATAATAATCCACCGGAGAGAAACCGGTTTGTTCTTTAAACCGCCTGGAAAAGTGCGAGACGGATAAATTGGCATGTGCGGCCATTTCTTCCAAGGTCAAGTTGGCATCTAATTGGTTGCTAAGATAGTCCAGGCTTCCCGCCATACTGTGAAAATTACTGGTGCGCAGCAAGGGAGAAAACAACGGGTTATCGAAGAAGATTTTCCCCAAGATCAGGTGCAGCGTCTGGGTCACATAGCTCATCCGCTGCCAGGCAAAGCTGCCCAAAAACGTACGGTAACATTCCTGGAATAAAGTTTCGACCACCCGCACATTTTCCTCTGCTACCGATAATTTATATTCCCCATCCGGCAGCAAATGCGGGAAAAAGTCTGATACGGTGCCATTAAAATGCACAAAATGGATCGACCAGGGAGATTTGCTGTTCGCTCCGTAGCTGTGCGCTTTTTCCCGCGGGATCAGTACAGCCTGGTTGGGGCTAATTTCATCATGCCATCCCTCCACCTGGCACCAGCCTTTCCCACCCACACATAGAATCAAAATGTGTTCTGGCGCACCCTGCGGACGCGCCCGGTAATGGTGTTTAGCTTCAGGGAACCAGCCGATATCGGTGGCGACCAACTGGTGCAGCAAGACATTTTTCGCCATGTTCTCCAACATCGGGCGGGGAATAACATGCAGCACCTGTCCCTCAAATCCTTCTCGTTTGCGCAATTCGCTCATTTTAATCTCCATCAATCTTATAGAAGCAAAAATCCATCAATATCACTATACCGGGCTTGCCTCGGCTAGAATCATAAGATAATCCATTCTAACATCAATCTACTCCATTGCCCTTGCCTCCCCCAGGTGATATGGTTAAAGTCAATTATTGGCACTTGTTTCAATAGGAGCAAAAATGTCAGACAAACCATCTTCCCCCGATCAAGTTCAAGCCTATGCCCAAACGGTATCCATACCCACCTACGACATTGGCACCCCCAACAAAAACCCAATGTTCCTGGAAAAACGCGTCTACCAGGGCAGCAGCGGTGTGGTCTACCCACATCCGGTCATCGAGAGCGTCTCAGACGAAAAGCACGATAAAGACTACACCGCCCTCTTTTTGGAGAACCGCTATCTCAAGATCATGCTGCTCCCCGAAATTGGCGGTCGCGTGCAGATGGCTTTGGACAAAACCAACGGGTACCATTTTGTCTATTACAACCAGGTGATCAAACCTGCCCTGGTTGGCCTGACCGGGCCGTGGATCTCCGGCGGGATTGAGTTCAATTGGCCGCAGCACCACCGCCCCAGCACTTTCCAGCCGGTCGAATGGTCGATCCAAGAAAATGAGGATGGCAGCAAAACCGTGTGGATGGGCGAGATTGAGCGCATGTTCCGCACCAAGGGCATGGCCGGTTTCACCCTCTACCCGGAAAAAGCCTATTTAGAGATCAAAGCCCAATTGTACAACCGCACAGATGTACCCCAAACCTTCCTGTGGTGGGCAAACCCGGCAGTTGCCGTGAATGATGATTACCAATCGGTCTTCCCCCCCGATGTACATGCGGTCATGGATCACGGCAAGCGTGATGTGTCCGATTTCCCCATTGCGACCGGCACCTATTACAAGATGGATTATTCCCCCGGCACAGACATCTCTCGCTATAAGAACATCCCCGTGCCCACTTCGTACATGGCCTACCACTCCGACTTTGACTTTCTCGGCAGCTACGACCACGGTGTGCAAGCCGGCATGCTGCACGTGGCCAACCACCACCTGGTGCCCGGCAAAAAACAATGGACGTGGGGCAACGGCGATTTTGGTCAGGCATGGGATCGTCAACTGACCGACGAGGACGGCCCCTATATCGAGCTGATGTGCGGCGCATTTACCGACAACCAACCTGATTTTTCGTGGCTGATGCCCGGCGAAGAAAAGACATTTTCCCAGATTTTCATGCCCTATAAACACATCGGCGCACCGAAGAATGCCAACAAAGATGCAGCCATCAATCTGGAAATCAACGGTACCCAGGCCAAACCCGGTGTGTACCTCAGCAGCGCTCGGCAGGTGCAGGTGATCTTGAAGAAAGATGAGGATGTACTCTTTAAACATTCGGCCACGCTGAACCCGGAAATCCCATTTACCGAAACAGTGACCCTACCTCCCGACACGCGTCCACAGCAAGTTACCCTGGCGGTGCTGGACGGCAACAGCGAATTGATCTCTTTCACCCCACTGCCAGACGAAAAACCGGACATCCCCAAACCGGCACAGCCCGCCCTGCCCCCCGAAGACATCAGCACCATTGAAAGCCTCTATCTCAACGGGCTGCACCTGGAACAATACCGCCACGCCACCTACCGCCCGGAAGACTACTACCGGGAAGCCCTGCGCCGTGACCCGCTGGACAGCCGGGTGAACAATGCGATGGGCGTATTGGCCTATAAAGCCGGGCAGTTTGCCGAGGCAGAAGGCTTTTTCCGCACAGCGATTGAAAGCCTCACCCGCCGCAACCCCAACCCTTATGATGGAGAGCCGTATTACAATCTTGGCCTCGCTCTTAAAATGCAAGCCCGTTACCGGGAAGCTTACGACGCCTTCTATAAAGCCACCTGGAACGCCGCCTGGCAAAACCAGGCTCGTTTAGAACTCGCCCGCCTGGCATCCCGCCTGGGGCGAAGTGCGGAAGCCAAAGACCTGTTAGCAGAAGTGCTCCTTACCAACTGCCGCAACCATGCCGCCCGCCACTTGCAGGCTGCTATCTTCCGGCAGTTGGGCGAACGGGAGCAAGCCAGGCAGACGATTGAGACAGGTTTGCAGCTTGACCCACTCTCTTTTGGTTTGGCGTTTGAACAATCCCTGCTTGCAGGCACCGAAGATTACCGCCAGGCACTTGGAGAGAACGTCCACAATTACATCGAACTGGCCTTGGAATATGCCCAGGCGGGTTTATTTGCCGAAGCCCACCAACTGTTAGAAGCCGCCCCCCTCACCGACCCAATGGTGAAGTATTATCAGGGATGGTTCTACCATCAGCAAGGAAATCACGCGAACGCAATCGCGTCTTTCCGGCAGGCTGCGCAGCTCTCCCCGGATTACTGCTTCCCGCACCGCATTCAATCCGTGCCCGCCCTGCAAACCGCAATCCAGCTCAATCCACAAGACGCACGAGCGCCTTACTACCTGGGTAATTTTTTCTATGCGCATCGTCAATATGAAGAAGCGACCACCTTATGGGAGACTGCCCAGGCACTTGATCCACAGTTCCCCACCGTGCACCGCAACCTGGGTTTGGCCTACATGAACAAACAGCAGCAGCCCGAAAAAGCGCTGTCCATGTACCGGCGTGCATTTGAACTGGATCCCACCGATGCCCGTGTCTTGTTTGAGTATGACCAACTCCTCAAAAAGACCGGCACGGCCCCGGAAAAACGCCTCCAATTGCTGGAAGAACACCCCCAGTTGGTAGCCCAGCGCGATGACCTCACAATCGAATGGATCACCCTGCTCAATCTCACCGGTCAGCATAGGCATGCTTTGCAAGTCTTGGAAATCCGCAACTTCCATCCCTGGGAAGGCGGCGAAGGGAAAACCACCGGGCAATATGTCCTCACCCTGGTGGAACTTGCCAAACAGCACCTGGAAAAAGGTGAATATCAAACTGCTATCCAACAACTCGGTAAAGCCCAGCACTACCCGCACAACCTGGGGGAAGGCAAACTGGTCAATGCCAACGAGCATCACATCTTTTACTATCTTGGATTGGCCTATCGCGGGCTGGGAGAAGAAAAGCAGGCGCAAAGTTGGTTCCAAAAAGCGACTGAAGGCAGGATCGAGCTAAAATCCCAGATGTACTACAACGATCAGCCCCCAGACATAGTCTTTTACCAGGGATTGGCATATCAAGCCTTGGGACAGCAAGAAAAAGCCGCAGCACTGTTTCAGGACATGGTGCAGTACGGGCAAAACAATATCAATTCCCCCGTCACGATTGACTACTTTGCCGTTTCCCTGCCCGACTTTTTAGTATTCGAAGAAGATATCCAGGCGCAAAACCAGCTGCACTGCCAGTATATGGCCGCTCTCGGCTATTTGGGGTTGGGTCAAACACAGGCAGCGCGCCAAAATTTTGAAGCTATCCTGGGAACCACCCCCTATCATCTTGGGGCAGTCATCCATCAGGGCATGCTCTAGAACACAGTTCTAGAATAAAAAATATGCAAACAGGCGGTAGTTTACCGTCTGTTTGCGCGTTAAAAAACCAGCCCGCTCACTCCCTCCCCCCAAATGCGGTGTTTTAATCGCACCATATTGGTCAGATTATTTGAAACCTATTGACAAATATGTAAACAATCTGTTAATATGTCAATGTGAGCGTTCACGGTCACGATCACGGGCACGATAACAACTCCAGAATTAACAATTTTTTAACAAGAAGCCCATTAGCATATTTCCTATCAAGGTGAAGAATGGCTGAAGCCAAACGAGTAACCATCCATGAAGTTGCAAAAGAAGCGGGGGTTTCAAGACAAACCGTTTCCCGGGTAATCAATGATCGCCCGGATGTAGCTCCAGATACCAGGAGCCGGGTAAAAGAAGTCATTGCCCGCTTGGGGTATCAACCAGATGTCATTGCCCGTTCGATGGTAAAGGGCTATACCCACACAATTGGTTGCATTACCCCTAACCTTACCGATTATAACTTTTCTAGTATTGTAGAATCTGCCCAGGCTGAAGCAAGAAGCCAGGGCTTTTTTATCCTCACCGGCAGCGCCCCCACCGACAGCGAAGTACTCCCCCTACTGGATGAAATGCTCAACCGGCGGGTAGATGGCCTGCTGGTGATCAACCCCAGGGACGACGAACGCTACCGCCACTTGATCCCCCTTATCGAACAAAATATCCCGGTCGTTTATCTCAAAAATACACCGGACAACGAAAAAGTTTCCTGCGTGTGCCTGGACGATGTCAAAGGTGGTTATTTAGCCACCCGGCACCTGCTCCAGCTCGGTCATACCGAAGTGGTCACAATTTTAGGCCCTAAAAACGAAGAATGTACCATCGACCGGCTGACCGGTTATAAACAAGCTTTTTCTGAGGCTAACCTCCCCATCAAAGATCAACTGATCGCATTTGGAGATTGGTCTGCACAATCTGGCAGTGATGCCATTGAAAAATTATTAAACGAAGATGTGTTCTTCTCCGCGGTCTTTGCACAAAACGACCGGATGGCAGTGGGGGTGATTCGCAGGTTACGAGAATCAGGACTAAGGGTTCCACAAGATATTTCAGTGATTGGCTACGACGATATTCCATTGGCCACCTTCTTTGACCCCCCACTGACCACCATCCGGCAGCCAATTGTCCAATTTGGACAATTAGGCGCACAAATTTTGATCCAGGCAGTTCACAACAATTTACCTAAGCCTAAAATGATCCGGTTAGAACCAGCACTTATCGAACGCAATACTTGCGAACCATACCATAATAATAAAAGGAGGTGACTCCCAAAGATACACTTACACTTTCTTACAAACTCAGTTCGATAACCCTTAAATTATGTTGAGGAGAAAAAAATAGCATGAAAAAAACTTTGTACATTTTGTCCCTTTTGCTCGTTGTTGCAATGGCATTAACTGCCTGCGGCGGTAACAATACCCCCAATAACACTGCAAACAACGCCCCCGCCAACAACACTGCTGACGATACCGCCGACACCGGCGACAGCGACCTGCTGTTTGTTGCGATCAATAAAAGCGCAGACCAGCAGTACTTCATCGACCTGCAGAACTCTTTTGTAGAGACCTCCCAAGGTTTCGGTGCTGAAGCGCTCAAGTACGATGCAAAACTTGACCCGAGCCTCGGTGTGACCCTGGTTGATGACGCCATTTCCGCCGGCGCACAGGGTATTGCCATCACCGTCCCCGATCAGACCATCGGACCCGCGATTGCCCAGGCCGCTCACGATGCTGGCGTGGTCCTCATCGCCACCGATGACTCCATCGTCGACGAAAACGGCGACCCCGTCCCCTTCGTTGGCTTTGACGGCAAAGACATGGGCCGCAAAGTTGGTGAGGCTGCTGGCGAACTGCTCAGCGAAAGCGGCTGGCTGGATGATGCTGACAAGAAAGTCGGCGTCCTCTCCGTCGAAGTCCAGACCCTTTCCGTCTGCAACGACCGCACCGACAACGAGAAGGCTGCGATCATCGCTGCCGGTATGCCCGAAGATCAGATCTTCGCTGTACCTTACACCGGTGAATCCCTCTCCGCTCAAGATGCGGCTGGCCCCGTGATCACCGCCAACCCTGACATCACCAACTGGATCGTCTTCGGCTGCAACGACGAAGGTGTTCTGGGCACGATCAACGCCCTCAGCACTGCCGGCGTCGCCCCCGACAACATCATCGCCGTTGGTTTGGGTGCTTACGAAGCCTGCAAGTTCTGGGCAGCAGATCAGCCCTCCGGCTTCAAAGCTGGCTTGTTCATCTCCGGCCTGGATGTTGGCGCCACCGCCGCCCAGGTACTCCACGATGCCGTGGTAAACGGTGTGGAACCTGCTCCTGCCACCTACGCCCCCACCTCCATCGTTACTGCTGAAAACTACACAGACGTGATGGATCCCATCACCCTGGCAAACTGCGGCGTTTCCGACGAAGCAATGCCGGAAGAATCCAGCGATGTTCCTGAAGACCTGCTGTTTGTTGCGATCAACAAAAGCGCAGACCAACAGTACTTCATCGACCTGCAGAATGCTTTCATCGAAACCGCCAACACCAATGGTGCCGAAGCCCTCAAATACGATGCAAAACTTGACCCGAGCCTCGGTGTGACCCTGGTTGATGACGCCATCTCCGCCGGCGCACAGGGTATTGCCATCACCGTCCCCGATCAGACCATCGGACCCGCGATTGCCCAGGCCGCTCACGATGCTGGCGTGGTCCTCATCGCCACCGATGACTCCATCGTCGACGAAAATGGTGACCCCGTCCCCTTCGTTGGCTTTGACGGCAAAGACATGGGCCGCAAAGTTGGTGAGGCTGCTGGCGAACTGCTCAGCGAAAGCGGCTGGCTGGATGATGCTGACAAGAAAGTCGGCGTCCTCTCCGTCGAAGTCCAGACCCTTTCCGTCTGCAACGACCGCACCGACAACGAGAAGGCTGCGATCATCGCTGCCGGTATGCCCGAAGATCAGATCTTCGCTGTACCTTACACCGGTGAATCCCTCTCCGCACAAGACGCGGCTGGCCCTGTGATCACTGCCAACCCTGACATCACCAACTGGATCGTCTTCGGCTGCAACGACGAAGGTGTTCTGGGCACGATCAACGCCCTCAGCACTGCCGGCGTCGCCCCCGATGATATCATCGCCGTTGGTTTGGGTGCTTACGAAGCCTGCAAGTTCTGGGCAGCTGAACAGCCCTCCGGCTTCAAAGCCGCTCTGTTCATCTCCGGCCTGGATGTTGGCAACACAGCTTCCCAGGTGCTCTTCGATGCCGTAGTAAACGGTGTAGAACCCGCTCCTGCCACCTACGCCCCCACCTCCATCGTCTCCGCTGAGAACTATGCTGATGTGATGGACGCCATCTCCTTGGCAAACTGCGGACAATAATTAATTTGTTTTGCAATCCTGGAGGGTCTTACGACCCTCCAGGAAATTGCGATCAAACTGATGCGCAAATTGATCAGTTTGATTAGATCGAGATAAACTCGATAAAATAAGCTGTAGAGGAATCACTATGACTGAGAATGCCAATTCCATCCCCCAAGAAACTCCCTCCCCGCCTGGGACTCTCAAGATCCGCAATATCAATAAAGCGTTTCCAAATGTTCAGGCACTAGATAATGTTTCATTAGATATCCGGCCCGGCGAAATCCTCGCCTTCATTGGCGAAAACGGGGCTGGAAAATCCACCTTGCTGAAGATCATTAATGGAGACTACCAACCAGACAGCGGCACGCTCTCCATGGATGGCAAGGAACTCCATTTTTCAAATCCAAAAGAAGCACATGATGCCGGTATCCGTGTAATCTACCAGGAACCCGAAATTGTCCCCGGCATTGACGTAGCCGAGAACATTTGGGTCGGTGAGCTGCCGAAGCGATTTG
Organism: Anaerolineales bacterium; assembly: GCA_963675375.2. Lineage (GTDB taxonomy): Bacteria > Chloroflexota > Anaerolineae > Anaerolineales > UBA11579 > UBA11579. The sequence continues at coordinate 3,461,429 of OY776212.2, forward strand.
GTTTTCTAGATCGCCGCCAGCTCAACGAACAAGTACGTGAGAGTCTGGTGGAATATGGCTTTGAAAGTGTTTTACCCATGAATTTGATGGGCAACCAGCTCTCCACAGCCCAACAGCAGGTTGTAGAGATCATGCGGGCTTTAAAGTCTGGTGTCCGTGTGCTGGCACTAGACGAACCCACCTCATCCCTGACCGATGAAGAAGTAGACCGGCTCTTTACCCTCATTCGCCGCTTGAAAGATGAAGGCGTAGCCATTATTTACGTTTCCCACCGTCTGGCCGAAATCAGAGAACTTTGCGACCGGGTTGCCATCCTGCGAGACGGCAAGCTGATGACCGTACAACCCACCGATTCGCTCACCGAACCGGAAATGGTGCACATTATGGTCGGTCGTGAGATTTCCGACATCTTCCACCGCAACCGCTCTGTCTCCGACAAAACCGTATTGCAGGTCGAAGGCCTGCGCAGCAACTGGCACACCGGCGTCAGTTTCTATATTAATGCCGGCGAAGTGGTTGGTTTTGCCGGGCTGGTCGGTGCCGGTCGTTCCGAACTGGCCAAAGTGATCTTTGGCGACTTACCCAAGAGCAGCGGTAAAGTTATGCTGGATGGCGAAGAGATCAATATCCGCCGCCCAGACCAGGCCATTGAAAAAGGCATTGGCTTTGCCCCCGAAGACCGCAAGAACGAAGGCCTGGTGTTGATCCGCAGCGTGCTGGAAAATGCCTCACTAGCCATCTTGAAACAAATCTCCAAGTTCCACTTCGTACGCGGCCGCATGGAAAAATCCATTGCCAGCAGCTATGTAGAAAAACTCAACGTGCGCACCCCTTCCTTGCAGCAAGAGGTAGGGAAACTCTCCGGCGGCAACCAGCAAAAAGTCGTGCTCTCCCGCTGGCTGGCCTCCAAACCGAAAGTACTTATTTTAGATGAACCTACTCGCGGTATTGATGTGGGCGCTAAAGCTGAGATTTATAAACTGATTGACGATCTGGCAAATGAAGGCTATGCCATTATGCTGATCAATTCCGAACTCCCCGAAATTTTGGGGTTATCAGATCGTATTTATGTCATGCAAAATGGACGCATCACCGGCGAACTCTCCTATGAAGATGCCACCGAAGATGCCGTTTTAGAACTCGCTATGATAGATAACCTCTCCGTAGTAACAGCAAACTAAAAGTCCCATACCATCACTAGGAATAAACCATGAATACAGAACAAACCATTTCAAAACCAAGTACTCCTGAAGCCCAGGCCAATAAAAAAGGCTTTTTCGGCCGCCTGGTAGCTGCGATTGGCGCAGATAACCTTTCACTGCTCATCGCCTTGATCTTCTTGATCCTCTTCATCACCGTGTTCAGCGGTTGGCTGGGCATGAGTGGCGGAGACAAATTCTTCTCCTGGCAAAACCTGATGAACAGCCTCGCCCAGGCGATTGTGGTTGTGGGTCTCCTGGCAATCGGCGAGTCCGTCATCATTATTGCCGGCGGGTTGGATATCTCTGTAGGCTCGGTCGCCTCCATCGGCTCCGTGGTCAGCGCTTCTGCCCTGGTTGGGGTTGGCTTATTCGGTTTAGGCCAATTCTTGCCCGAACACAGCGTGTTCCTCGCTATCCTCATCGGCGTGATCGCCGGTGTGATCTGCGGGGCGATCAACGGTATGATCGTGACCTATTTACGGGTGAACCCGATTATCGCCACCCTGGGTACCATGGCTGCCTTTGCCGGTCTCGCCTTCCTGATTGCTCCTGAAGGCAAACCCGTTGGTGTTGTCACCGTTCCCCAATTCACCTGGCTGGCACAAAGCCGCTTACTCACCGGCCTTCCCATCCCCGATTTCGGTGGTGCCAAATGGACGGGTATTCCCTTCCTCACCATCATCCTGGTTGTGATCGCCATTATTGTGCATATCATTATGACCTACACCGATTTTGGCCGTGCGGTCTATGCTATTGGTGGTAATGAAACTGCTGCCCGTTTGGCCGGTATCAACCTCAAAAAAGAACGCATCAAAATGTACATGCTCTCCGGTGGTATCGCCAGCTTGGCCGGTGTGCTGCTGACTGCCCGCACCACCTCCGGTAACCCGATCAACGGGAACGGCCTGGAAATGCAAGCCATTACAGCCGTATTCCTTGGCGGCGCCGCGACCACAGGCGGTAAAGGCACCGTGATGGGCACCTTCCTGGCTGTTATCCTGGTCGGTATTTTGAACAACGGCATGAACCTGCTCGGCTTCAATACCTTTGTACAGAAAGTTGCCCTGGGCTTATTGCTGATCGCCGCTGTGGCTGTTTCTCAATGGCGCCAGGCACGTGCAGAAGCTGCCCGCACCCAGATTGTGGCAGAAGACGCCGAATAATCCACTGATACATCAAACCCGGTTTTGATAATTACATAGAAATTTAAAATAACAATCCATTAAAAGCCTAAAAATTCAATGCAAAGGCAGGAAAACGGATTCTTTTTCCTGCCGCGCATGAGGAGAATAAACCTATGGAATCACAAATCGAAAAAATCTTTCAGAATGTGCTCGAAGGGGAAGATGAAGAAATCAAAGCCAATGTGCAGGCCGCCCTGGAGGCAGGTTTAGAACCTTCCGCCATCCTCAATGAAGGCATGATTGCTGCCATGGCCGAAGTTGGCCGCTTGTTTGAAAACGGCGAATTTTTCGTCCCCGAAATGCTGATTGCCGGTCGTGCAATGCAGTCTGGCCTCAACGTTCTCAAACCGCATTTGCTAGAAGGCGACGCCCCTAGTAAAGGTAAAGTTGTGATCGGCACCGTAAAAGGCGATCTGCACGACATTGGCAAAAACCTGGTTGCCCTCATGCTGGAAGGCGCCGGCTTTGAGATCATCGACCTGGGTACCGACGTTACCCCCGAAGCATTTGTGGAAGCCGCCAAAGAGAATAATGCCGAACTCGTTGGCCTGTCTGCCCTGCTGACCACCACCATGGCAGCGATGGAAACCACCGTAGCGGCACTGCGCGAGGCAGGTCTGCCCCAGGCAGTCAAGATCATGGTTGGCGGCGCCCCCGTAACTCAAGCGTATGCAGAAGAGATCGGCGCAGACGGGTTTGCCCCGGATGCCAGCCGTGCGGTAACCCTCGCACAAAGCCTGCTGTAAAGAGAGAGTTTTCTATTATGAAACACAGAGACCGAGTGTTGATGGCGTTGAACCACGAAACGCCAGACCGCTGCCCGATGCAGGTTTCTTTCACCCCCGAGTTTGCTACCCGGCTGGCGAAGGAAATGAACCTCGGCGGCAGCGAGATGCATAACCCCCACGGAGGTGGAAATACCTATGAGCTGGAACGCGCCCTGGATCAAGACCTCCTGCTCACCTCGGTCGGCTGGGCAAATTCTTACTACCAGGAAGGTGACCGCTACACCGACGAATGGGATATTGGTTGGCGTTCTGTAGCATACGATACCCCCTTTGGCCCCGGCCGCTATACGGAGATGAGCGTCAACCCCCTGGCTGAAGATGATGCCATTGAAAGCTATACCCCCCCAGACCCCAACCGCCCCGAATTGTACAAAGAAGCGGAATGGGTGATCAAAAACTTCAAAGACGAATATTGGATCACCGGAGTAACGGTTACCACCATGTTTGAGGCAGCCTGGGCACTGCGCGGCTACGAACGCATGCTGACAGATTTGGCCCTCAACCCCGAACTGGCCGAACGGCTGTTGGAGATTCCCTACCAATACCATCTGACTGCTGCCAAAAAACTGACCACCATGGGTGTAGACATGATTTGGATTGGCGACGATGTCGGCGGACAAAACGCAATGATCGTTTCCCCCAAGATGTGGCGCAAGTTCTTCAAACCGCGCATGGCCAACTTTATCGCCAGCCTCAAAGAGATCAACCCCGATGTCAAGGTTGCCTACCACTCGGACGGCAACATTTACCCGATCATTCCTGACCTGATCGAGATCGGCCTGGATGTGCTCAACCCGGTGCAGCCTGCCAGCATGGACCCGGCAAAACTCAAAGAAGACTATGGCGACCGCTTGTGCTTCTGGGGTTCGATTGACGAGCAGCACACCTTGCCCTTTGGCTCTGCAGCGGATGTGACCAGCGAAGTCAAAACCCGCTTGCAAACCATCGGCAAAAGCGGCGGCCTGATCCTTGGCCCCACCCACCATGTCCAGTTAGATACTCCCATGGAAAACTTCTGGGCGATGATCAACACGATCACACAGACACCTTACGCAAAGTTAGGTGCCTAAGGGAGTACACCAATGACTACTTCTATCAGCCAGACTTCTTGGTATCAGCAAACAGCCTGGGCGCTGGAAAACGAACACATTCGTGTCGTCCTGGTGCCAGAGATGGGCGGCAAGATCGTCTCCTTGCTGGATAAGACAAACCAACAAGAATGGCTGATAGATCCTGCCGATCGTCCGTTCAGGCCCGCACCTTACGGCGCCGTATTTACCGACCAAGACATGAGTGGTTGGGATGAAATGTTCCCCACCATCGTGGAATGTGCCTTCCCGTTAGATGGCCCCTACAAAGGCGGCCACCTCCCCGACCACGGGGAAGTTTGGACACTTCCTTGGGAAGTAAGCAACCAGACGGATGAAACACTGGCTCTCACCGTGCAAGGCAAGGCATTACCCTACCAGCTAACCCGCACCGTAAAACTGACCGAACCTGGCACAGTACAGCTGCACTACCAGCTGAAAAACCAAGGCAAATATACCTTCCCATATATGTGGGCAGCGCATCCTCAATTTGCATGCGAAGCAGGCACCAGCATCATCCTCCCCCCTACCGTCTCGCAGGTATGCAATGTCATGCCGACCGAAACCGGCTGGGGCACACCCGAAACTGTTGTCGGGTGGCCTGATGCCCAAATGGCGGACGGCACACCGCTGGACATCAGCAAGGTGGGAGCACCAGACCTGAAACGGGCGCGAAAATTCTTTACCCTGCCAGATGCGCATATCTCGTGGATGGCGCTTCAGCAACCGAGCCAAAACTGGCTGCGCATGGGCTGGGATTCACAAGCTGTGCCCTATTTTGGTTTGTGGATTGATGAAGGATTGCTCAACCATAAGACCGTCATCACACCCGAACCAATTACCGGCTTTTACGACAGTTTAGTGATCGCCTGGGAAAAGCAGCTGGTCAAAGTCGTTCCCGCAGGCGGCACGGTAAGTTGGACGCTTACAGTCCAGCTTGGCACCGGCGATCTTTTTCCTTCCAAGTCACAAAGTTAGTTTTTTGCTATGCGTAAAGGAGATCTATCATGAATAATCTAGAAAGTTTTAAACACACCCTTGATTGGGAACCCGCCGATAGAATCCTGACGTATGACTTTTTAGATAACAAACAAATCCTGGTGGAACACGGTGGTTACGACGAATCAAAGACCTATACCTTTGAAGAATTGATCCACATCAACGGGAAAGCGTGGAAAAGCATCGGTGTAGATGTCACCCGCTTTGTCTACGACCCGGTAAACCACTGGATGGGCAGCAAGATCACCAATTGGATCCGATTTTTCGGCACAAACCCCGATAATTGGGAAGTCAACCAGGCCGGAGAAACCGCCTGGATTTCCAAACGCCCTTTTACCACCCTGAAAGAGCTGGAAAAGAACATGCCCAACAAACCGGTCTATGAAGAAGTACGTGACTGGTTCCAACCTTCTTTCATCCAGATGCAGGACATCCTGGCAGAATACGATGTCGTTTTGATCGGCGCGGTAGAAGGCCCATTGACCGATGCCTATTCCTACATGGATATGGAGCTGTTTGCTGAAGCGATCTACAAAGCACCTGAACTCCTGTCTCATATCATGGACTGCACCGGTCTGTTCTCCGCCCATATTGCCCGCGCTTATGCCGAGATCACCAAAGCCCCCTTATTATTCATGGGTGAAGACATTGCCGGGTCTACCGGCCCAATTTTCAACCCCAAGTTTGTGCGCAAAGAAGGGCTGCCCCGCTGGCGCTGGATCAGCGATCCAATCAAAGAAAAGGGATACAAATTCCTCTACCACACCGACGGGCGTTACGGCAATTTCTTGCCGCTCATCTTCGATGAGCTGGGCGCAGACGGCCTCAACCCAATTGAACGCAATAATTGCAATGATATTTTTGAAATCCGGGCAGAATACCCCAACAAGCTCTTGTTTGGGAATGTCTGCTGTATCCACACCCTGCCGCACGGTACATTAGGCGATGTGGAAGATGAAACCCTGGAATTGATCGAGAAGATCGGCCCACAAGGCGGCATCCTGATCGGCTCCTCCAGCGAAGTGCATGAAGCCGTCCCGGTCGAAAATGCACACAAAATGTACCAAACCGTCCACGAATACGGCACTTATCCCATCGATGTAGACCGCATTCGCGCTCGGAGAGCAGCACTAAGAAAGACAAACCGGCTGAAGTTGAGAGTAGATCAACCCTTGTAGCTGCCGGATACGTACTTATTGGAAATTTTTACACCAAGGAAAAACTCATGACAACTGACAGCAATACCCAAAGCCAATTTCCCCCCAGCCTGGAATTGGTTACCAAGCCAAACGCCCATAAAGCAATGGAGAGAGTCAACGCCTGGTACGAAGGCGAAATGATCGACCGGCCTCCGGTGCGTTTTAGCCGCCACAATTATCAATACGAACAATCCGGCATCTACGACCCATCTCGCTGGCCGACAATGAAAGATTTTTGGTTCGACGAAGAATACCAGGTCGAACGCTATATCAAAAGCATTGAGAATAAAAATTTCCTGGGTGAAGGATTCCCCGTTTTTTGGCCGAACCTTGGCCCTAATGTATTTGCCGGCTTCTACGGCTGCGAACTGAAATTTGGGGAAGTTACTTCCTGGGCAGAGCACATTCTGGACGACCTCAACAATCCGGTAGAGTTGGATTGGGACAACAAATATCTCAAAAAATTAGATTCTCTGACCAAGCTGGCCTTAGAAATGAATGAAAACCGCTATCTGGTCGGGTATTCGGACTTACACCCCGGCCTGGATTGGCTGGGCGCCATCCGTGACGGGCAAAAAATGTTCATGGATATGTACGATAACCCCGAACGGATGGAAGAACTGCTCGCCCAGTGCTCCGATGACTTTTTGAAGCTGTTTGACCACTACCACAATATGCTGGTAGAAAACGGGCAGCTCTCCGTCACCTGGATGGAAATCCCCTCCCTCGGCAAACTACATATCCCCAGCTGCGACTTTGGCGCGATGATCTCCCCGAAACAATTCGAACGTTTTGCCTACCCCTACCTGGCCCGCGAAACCGCTTACATGACCCACAACATTTTCCACCTGGACGGCAAACAGGTTGCCAACCATACCGATATGATCCTGGAACTTCCCAATGTACAGGCAATCCAATGGGTCCAGGGAATGGGAGAAGATTTGCCCATTATGCAGTGGGTACCTTTCATAAAACGCCTGCGGGCAGGCGGAAAATCCGTCGTAGTTGATCTGAACGTCTCTGAATTAGAGCCATTCATGCAGGAAATGGCCCCCGAAGGATTATTGTTGTGCATTGCTACAGATTCAGAAGACCAAGAAAAGGAAATCATCAAGAAATTGGAAAAATGGCAAACTCACTAACCACTAACGTCACCGAAACTTTTCAAAAAATATACGGGGAACAGCCCAGCATGCTCCTGCAAGCGCCTGGGCGTGTGAACCTGATTGGCGAACACACCGATTACTCCGATGGGTTTGTGCTCCCGGTTGCGATCAACCTGGGCATCACCATGGCGATGCGCCCGCGGGAAGATTCCAAAGTACGGGTGTATTCAATTGACTTCGACGAGACCATGGAAATTGATCTATCGGATTATCAAAACACGAATGACAGCTGGCAGGAATACATCAAATCATTAGCCTGGGCGCTCCAGGAAGACGGTTACGAATTACGCGGCTGGGACGGCGTGATGGCCGGCAATATCCCGATTGGTGCCGGGCTTTCCTCCTCCGCGGCCTTAGAAAATATTGCCGCCAAGGCATTTGCCCTCGCCTCCGACTTTACCCTCTCGCTCGCCAAGATGGCCATCCTCTCCCAAAAAGGTGAAAACCAATGGGTCGGCGTAAATGTGGGGATCATGGATCAGCTCATCTCGGCAGCAGGGCAGCAAGGCCACGCTATGTTGATCGACTGCCGCACACTGGAATACGAACACATCCCGATCCCGGATCACGTCACCTTTATGGTGCTGGATACCATGACCCGTCGGGAGTTGACCAACTCTAACTACAACCTACGCCGCCAGGAAGTGGAACAAGCCTGCGAAGTGATGCAGATCGACCTGCTGCGAGACTGCTCGCAAGCCATGTTGTGTGCCTTCCAGGAACAGCTTGAACCGTTGATCTTCAAACGCGCCCACCATGTGGTCACCGAAAATGACCGGGTGCTGCGATTTGGCGAAGCCATGCGCACGGCCGATCTGCAAAAGATGGGCGAACTGCTCAACCAAAGCCACGCCAGTCTGCGAGATGATTATGAGGTTTCCAGTAAAGAACTGAACACCATAGTAGAAATTTCTCAAGCACATCCTGCCTGCCTGGGTGCCCGCATGACCGGCGCCGGTTTTGCCGGGTGCGCCTTGGCCCTGATTGACGCTGCACAGGTAGATTCCTTCAAACAGTATGTATACGACAACTACCACGCCAAAACCGGCATTGAACCCAACATTTTCCCGGTTGATTCCGCAAACGGTGTGCAGGTATTATAATTTTCACTGAAGGAGTAGAACTGCATGGATTTTCCCCACCGAAGATACAACCCCCTCACAGGAGATTGGATCTTAGTTTCTCCCCACCGCACCAAACGCCCCTGGCAGGGTAAAACCGAGAATCCGCCGGTTACCGCCCTGCCGGCTTATGACCCAGGCTGCTATTTATGCCCTGGGAACACGCGCACCAGCGGTGAAACCAACCCAAATTACGAAGCAACCTACACTTTTACCAATGATTTTGCTGCTCTGATCCAGGATGTGCCCCCCATTGATGCCAGCCCCAACGAGCTGCTGCAAGCCAAAAGCGTGCGCGGCACCAGCCGGGTATTATGCTTTTCTCCCCGCCACGATCTCTCGCTGGCACGCATGCAGCATGAGGACATTGTACGAGTCGTTGACATGTGGGCAGAACAGTATGAAGATTTAGGGCAAGATTACCTATGGGTGCAGGTCTTTGAAAACCGCGGGGCGATGATGGGCAGTTCCATGCCGCACCCCCACGGACAGGTATGGGCAAGCGACCAACTCCCCAACGAACCCTACAAAGAAGACTTGCGCCAGCAAGAATATTATCAGAGCCATCAAAGTGCCTTGCTGCTGGATTACCTTGCTGTAGAAAAAGAGCAGGCCGAGCGCATTGTGATCGAAAATGAAGATTGGGTTGTACTGGTTCCCTATTGGGCCCTATGGCCTTTTGAGACCCTGCTGCTCCCCACTTTCCCCGTGCAGCGCATGCAAGACCTTACTACAGGCCAACGCGAGAACCTGGCGAAAATCCTCAAGCAATTATTGACCAAATACGATAATATATTTGAGACATCTTTCCCATATTCTATGGGCTGGCACCCTGCCCCGCAGGACGACCAAGACTACCCCTACTGGCAGCTGCATGCCCATTTTTACCCCCCCTTGCTGCGCTCTGCCACGGTGAAGAAGTTCCTGGTAGGCTACGAAATGCTTGCCGAATCGCAGCGGGATATTACTGCCGAGCAAGCCGCCCAAAGATTGCGAGAACTACCAGACATCCATTACTTAGACGAATAGATTCGGAGGACGAAGATGAGCATGACATCACGCGAACGAGTTACCAAAGCACTCAACCACGAAGAACCAGATATGATCCCGATCGATCTTGGTGCAGGCCACCAGACCGGTATGCACGTGCAGACCTTGTACCGGCTGCGGCAAGCGCTTGGGCTAGATGCGCCCGGCACTCCGATCAAAATGATTGAACCCTACCAGATGCTGGGTGAGGTCAAACCAGACCTGCTGGATTATGTCAGCGGCGATGTGATTGGGATCAACCCACCCACCAACATGTTTGGTTTCCACCAAGATGTAGAATACAAAGAATGGACAACCTTTGACGGCACCCCCGTATTGGTTCCGGTAGATTTCAACACGGAAGTGGATGAATCTGGCAGGCTGTTCCAGTACCCCGAAGCGGACAAATCCGTACCCCCCAGCGGTGTGATGCCCTCGGACGGATTTTATTTCGACGCCATCGTCCGCCAACCGGCTTTTGACCCCAACAACCTGAACGTAGAAGACAACCTGGAAGATTTCACCCCCATTTCGGAAGAAACCCTGGCTTATTTTGAACGAGAGATCAAAACAGTATATGAGAATACCGACAAAGCAATTTATGCCAATTTTGGCGGGACAGCTTTCGGCGATATTGCCCTGGTGCCTGCTCCCTGGCTCAAGCACCCCAAAGGTATTCGTGATCTAGAAGAATGGTACATCAGCACGGTGGCCCGTAAAGATTATGTCTACAATATCTTCGAACGCCAGTGTGAGATTGCCCTCGCAAACATCCAAAAAATCTTTGAGGTGGTTGGCAACCGGGTTAATGCGGTCTTCCTGACCGGGACAGACTTCGCCGCCCAAGACCGCCCGTTCATGTCTACCAAGACCTACCGGGAATTGTTCATGCCGCATCATAAAGTGCTCAATGATTGGATCCACGAGAACACCACCTGGAAGACCTTCATGCACACGGATGGCGCCATTCTCCCCCTGATTCCCTCCTTCATTGAAGCCGGATTTGATATCCTCAACCCAATGCAGTGGACCGCCAAGAACATGGACCCCAAAGCGATCAAGGCTGAATTTGGCAGCCAGGTAAGCTTTTGGGGTGCCGGTATCGATACCCAGCACACCCTCCCCTTTGGCACCCCCGATGAGGTTCGTGCTGAAGTCCTGGAACATATTGAGGCATTAGCCCCCGGCGGCGGATGGGTGTTCAGCTCTGTACACAACATCCAGCCCAAAGTGCCGATAGAGAATTTGATCGCCATGTATGAGACGATCAACGAAAACCGGGCATATTAACCCCACAAACAAAATGTAATAATACATATGAGTGACACAAGCCACTCATATGTATTAAATCAAACTCCATTCGATCAAATACAAAAAGGCAGATCTAAGACCTGCCTTTTATCTTTTTATTTAACAGCGTTCTGATAATAAGCTTATTTAATCAAAATGCAATAGCCTTACTGTTCCAAATCTATTGTCTGTGGGGGCACCCATTGCTTTCCCTCATTGTAGGAAATGTACAATTCCGCATCACCGATCAAATCAATCGTATCGCATACTACCTGTACATCCATACCTTCACTCGAACCAGTCCCATTGATCTGGCATTCCCCATCGGGATGGAAGATCGTGCCTTCAAAGAAAGACTCTGCGTTCCCATTTAAGTTAAACAAACTGGTATTGCCATAATCGTGGAAAAAGAGCATGCCATTCCAGGCAATATTGGAAGCATCCACCCATTCACTATTTTGCGGCGCAGTTAGTGTAATTTCAGCACCGCCATTGAAATGCACCCGGGAATCTCCACGCATGTAAAATGTAACCCCATTTCCCACCAAAGTAGAATTAGTCGTATTGATATCAAAATCACCATCCAAACAATACAGCCCTGGTACCATATCAAACACGTCATTTTTCGGGTTGATCCCGTTTGTATAAATCCCCGGCTGGTATGTCGTGCTGCCATCATGGGGTTCTTTTGAATTATACGTAGGCAGCCCAGCGCAATTGGGAGGCGTGTATGTCGGCATAGGATAATAATCTTCGCCTGGGTATGTCCCCTCAGAGGTAAGACTATCCTCTTTCCCAACGAAGATCCCCCCTACAGAAGCAATTGTTCCATCAATATCTGCCAGAGAGCTGCCATTAAAATAGATCGCTTTATCTGTGCAGCTTGAATTCGAGAATATACCAGAGCCGTCAATGTCAGCATCCACATTACCGTTGAAAGATAAAGCCGGGCATGCGCTCTCATTGAGTGCAAACAATGCTTTCCCCAGGGCAAATTGGGTTAGTTTCTCAACACGCGCGACCGATAAAGCAGAGACTGTCAGGGGGCCTTGATAAACAAGTTGAATGATCGTGGGATCAATCTCGGAGTCAATCACTGTATTGACATAGTAATAAATGCCATCCTCTGTGATCGACACCGTGACATCATCAATATGATAACCGTTGTCCACAGCACGCTGCTCGGCAGCCGCAATGGCATTATCTTTTACGGTTTGGGTAATATCTCCATCCTCTTGAGCCAGATAGAGTGCACCCGTAAAAGAGGTGGTGTCCGAAGTGCCTTGTGCAGCTCGTTTTTCAGAATACATGCGCCCCCCATCTATTGCCAATCCTGCAAAACCAAGCAGCGTAATAATTCCTACTGCTAATAAGATAATAACCTGCCCCTGTTCCGTTCTATTTCTACTTTCCATACGGGCACCTTTCAAATTTGTACTTAACACTTTTCAAGAGTGATAATCGTACATATATTTACGATTGCCATATCATGGTGTTACAAACACTACTGCAAGGTATGCACAGAAAAGTATTATTTGCACCTTTAATAGAAAAAACGCCTCAGGAACCTGAGGCGTTTTAATTAAGAGTAAAATCGATATTCTATTCAACCAAATCAATCGCTTGAGGTGGAAGGTAATGGTTGCTGTCATTGTAATTGATCATGAGATCCGCTGTCCCACTCAAATCAATCGTGTCACAAACAAGCTGCAAATCTAGGGCTACTGTATCCCCCGTACCCATCAGCTCACAATCGCCATCGTAAGAAAATACCGTACCTTCCATATATGAACCTTCATTACCATTCAAGATAAGGTCATTGGTATTTCCATAAGCGAAGAAGAAGAGCATGCCATTCCAGTAGCGATTTGCCCCATCTTTCCATTCATTGTTATGCGGCGCTCGAAGGTCAATATCTCCACCATTGAAATGAAGGCCTGAATTGCCGCGCATAAAGAAAGTAACCGCATTCCCAACCGCAGCAGCATTTTTACTATTGATTTGGAATTCGCCATCCAGGCAGTACAGGCCCGGATCAAATGAAAAACTGTCATTTCCGTTCAAGTGAATGCCATTCGTATAAATCCCCGGCTGAAAAGTGGACCCATCTGCCGGTCTATCAGAAGTAAAGGTAGGCAGGCCAGAACAGTCTGGTTCGGTCAATGTGGGTAGTTTTACCTGTGTCTGTCTGATCAGCACGCCATCAGACACCAGCGAGTCATGTTTATCACATACACTGCCTGCCGAAGCTACCGATCCGTCAATCGTTGTTTGAGAACTACCCTGCAAAAGCGTTGCATCACCATGACATGGGTCAGAATTATTAACTCCACAGCGAGAATTTGAGAAAATACCAGAGCCAATGATTGTGGTATCCGCATTCCCCTGGAAGCGCATGGACTTACATTCGGTCTCATTGATCGAGAACAATGCTTTTCCTAGGGCAAATTGGTTCACCATCTGCACCCTTGCAACTGAGTCGGCCGTAACGGCTAAAGGCCCATTGTAGACAAGCTGTATGATGGTAGGATCAATTGCAGAATTGATGGTTGAAGTGACATAATAATAAACGCCATCTTCAGTAATGGTTACAGTGACATCATTGATATCATACCCATTTTCAACCGCACGCTGTTTGGCAGCCGCAATGGCGTTAGCTTTCGCAGCCTCGGTAATAGCGCCATCTACTTTAGTCAGATACAAGCCACCTGTTAAAGCGGAGGTGTCCGATGTCCCCTGCACATCACGTTTTTCAGAATACAAACGTCCCCCGTCAATGGCTAAACCGGCAAACCCCAACAGGGCAACCAAACCGATTGCCAATAGGTAAAGCACCTGCCCTTTTTCTCTATTATTTCTGCTCATTGCGGTACCTCTCTTTAAAATTCTGGTTTTACCGAACACTCCATATCATTGAGAGACTGCTGCCACAAGTGTTTCGGTAAATAGATACAATAATCAATTTTAAAGACGAAACCGCTTATATTTTGTTACAGGTTATTGGGGAATAAAGCAGATACTAACAATATTGCAAGTTACAAAGACTTTCTAACCATTCTACGGGCACTGCGGTGCCAAAATAGTATGTGTATCATCCACAGTCAGCGTGATCCCATCAGAGAAAATATTTTGGATAAGAGGCATAGAAAAACTAAAATCGTAATATAGCGTTACCTTAATCCAATAGGATTTCAATGTACCCCCATCATCATAGAACCCGGCACATTGATACCCTGCATTACTGATATCAATATCCGCATCTGGAAACGCTGAAAAATCAATTGGCGAATCTGAGGACTGCTTGACCCGATCTCGTATTCCGCTCTCATCGGTGGGATTGATTGACGCATACAATACCCCCTCTTGAGCAGCATCGCGTAATGCGATCACATCAAAAAAGGCGCGTCCAAAGTCCACCGCTCCGGACAACACAAACATTACAAGAGTAAATGAAACCGCTAATTCGACCAGACTCTGGCCTTTTTCACTGCGGCGGACTTCTTCCTTGGGGGTATTTTTCATTTTATTCATCACTTATTCAATCGTTTTACTCAAAGCTGGCTGGTAGATCATATTTCCGGCAGAGCACAAATAACCGGCCTGCATATAATCGGAATACTCCAGCGGATTATTAAAAACCGCCTCCACACCAAAAACGATGGTATATCCATGGTCAATGGTAGCATTAATATTCCAGGTTGTGGTAGTACCAGAAATGTACGTGTAATATGTAACATCATTATTATTCGTACCCATGTACATTCTGTATCCTATAGGATTTTCACCCCATGCAGGATTTTTTAAGAATGCGAAATCTACTTTTCTACATTCTTGCTGCCCATTATTCCACAGCCAATCTGGAGGAATTGTTGGGCTGAGTGGTGCAGGTTTGGCAGATGATTCACTGTAGATCACTTTAATTTCCGAATCATAGGCTGGCATCGTATAAAACCAGGAAGCGGAGGATACCCCTAACGAACTTCCATCTTCTAGCCAATCGGAAACTTCCCAGCCACTTTGTGGTTGAGCTGTAAGTGAAATACTTTCACCCGCTATATAAGAATCACTTTCACAACCATGCGCACTAATATTGCCAATAATCGGGTCTCCCCCTGATCCTTCATGATCAACCGAAAGTTGATGGCATTCTTCTTTAGCCGTATAAGACACTGTTACTGTAGTATTAGGTGCTGCAGGCATCACATAGTAAAATGGATTATCAGTCTTACCAAGTGAAACACCGTTTTGCAGCCAATCCCCTACCTCATAGCCACTACTAGGCGAAGCATGCAAAGTTACCGTTTCTCCACCTTTAAATTGATTAGCGTCACAACCTTCCGTAGAGGGATCAGCAGTTGGAGCACCACCTTCGCCTGTCTTATTCAAACTTAACGTATAGCATCCAGGCTCTACATCTGTGTAATACACCCACACCTCAGTAGCCTGTCCCGGCATAGATAAATCCCACTCATTTGATGTAATACCCTGTGAAGCAGAATTCACTTCCCAATCACCCACATAGTATCCCGGATCTGGCGCTGCAGTTAAATGGACGGTATAACCTGCTGTAAATTCACCCAAACCACATTCGGGATTTGGATCTTTTGCCGGACTAATTGCCGGGTCTCCGCCATTATCACCCGCAGATGTAGTGAGAGGATAGCATGTAGTTCCACCGCCACCTCCCCCACCACCGCCGCCCCCACCGCCGCCCTCATCAATGATCGCACCTTTGACAATCGTACGGCTGGAAGTAGAAGTCATCGTAAAGGGGGTAATATTCAATCCCATATAAGAGATCAACGGTTGGTAATTATGGTTGACCGTAATCACAATTCGGTCGCCAAACTCCAGGCTGTCTGCCCCATTATCCGCTGCCAGGGTCGCACAGTCCGGATATTCCGGGTCTGGGTAAGTGGTTCCCGGCCCGCGGTCATAACCAATCGTAATATCCGCAGCGGTCATCCCCGCGAACTGCCCAATCTTCAATCCAGCATCTTCAATTCCAGCACAATCATAGTAGCGTTTCCCTCCCCCCGAAACGTCACCAATCGCAATCCCATATCGGGCTGCTTCTCGGCTGGCAGAATTTACCGATGAATACACAAATAAAAGGTAACCAAATTCGATCACACCAAACACAATTAATAATGTCACCGGTAGTGCCAGGGCAAATTCAGTGATCGCTTGCCCTATATTTTTCTTAGAAATTTTATTCTGTTTTTTCCACAACATATCTCACCTGTCATTTCAGGATAAGGGCTAAAAAGAATGGAATAATGGGATTTAGAAACTTGACCTTTTTAGTCTTTTTCTTCCTTTAAAGGATAACAAATTTCTCAAAATATGCAACAACCACTCCGTAGTACCCAAGTACTTCTTTCAAAACTGTAATGTAAAGAGGAAAATGGCTACTGGAGCGCAGAGATGACGACTAAAAGCATTGCACCCGCATTGGTTGCGATGTGCATAAAAATTGTGATCCACAAAGACTTTGTCTTTTCGTAAGCAATTGCCATGATCACACCCATCACCAGGGCAGAGGCTACCACAATCATCGAGTCAAAGTGGGCAAAACCGAACAGTACTGAGCTTAATATTACAGCCCAAACAACACCGGCCTTCTGGCGGAACCAATCATACAGCAGCCCCCGGAAGAACAATTCCTCCGCAATAGGGGCAAGTACCCCCACACCCACCAGCATGATCAGGATACCGTACCAGGTATCTAACCCGGTGGTAAATAAATCTTCCCGCATGGCCAGGCTGGAAATATCCCCGTTGATCACCCATTCTAAAAACACAAACACAGAAGCGGCCATTAACCGGGGCAGTAGCGCAACTACTGCCAATACTGAACCTAAACCCGCATAGAGCAAGATCTTCTTAGCCGGGATCAACAACCCCATACTGCGCAGTGAAAGCTTATGCCGCCAGATGCCAAACCCGACCACACTCCCGGTCAAACACAGGAAATTCAAAAAGACAGTGATGAAGGTCGCAGTTTCATTCATCTCCCGGATGAAAAAGCCCGCAATTAAACTGGCAAGGAATAATAACCCTAATCCACCAAATAAATACAAAAACAAATCACCCCATGTTGCAGAGCGAATGTATTCCGTTTGTGGTGGCTCTGGCGTGGGAGAAATTTCAATCGGTGGAATCGGCAAATCTTTTAATTGATCCATAAATTCTCAAAAAGTGCAATAAATAAAATGGCTAAGAATAAATTCGAATATACACTTATTGTACCCGATAATAAATCCTCTGTGGATAAAAACACACAAGCTGGCAGGATTGTAAGCTTATTTGATGTTTCTGAGGTTCTCCAGCGGTTGGTTGCTACCTGCCTGCATGCTATAATTGAAAGGCCGAATGCCTGGGTGCAGGAGGCTGATACTACGCTGCCTTTCCAGAAAATCCAATGGAATTCCTGACATGACAGCCCGGCGTAAAATCTAAACTTACTGCCGGAAAGGAAAACAGCCTGCACAGGCCTGGAGGATCAAGATGGTTAGAACCACACAACCCCAACCTTCGTTTACACCACCCGCAATCACAAATATAGACGAAACCGGCCTGACAATGTTATGGCTGCAAGACCTTGCCCTGAAGATCATCTATTTCGGTGGCTACCTGAATGGTTTTCAAGTTGCCGAACGGATTGCCCTGCCCTTTACCGGTGTCGTAGACCAGATATTGGAAAACCTGAAGCGCGAGAAATTTGTAGAAGTGCGCAGCCAGATGGGGGGTTTGGGCGAAGGTGCTTTTCAATATGCGATCACCAGTGCAGGAATTTTACGCGCACGCGAGGCTTTAGAGCGCAGCCAATATGCCGGTCCCGCACCGGTACCCTTTGAAGTCTATAACCAATCCATTTACCGGCAGGCACGCGGCCGCACCTCTGTTACCCAACGTGTGATGCGCCAGGCACTCTCCGGACTGGTGCTCTCCCGTAAAACCTTCCACCAGATTGGCCCGGCGGTAAACTCAGGTACCTCCATGTTCATGTACGGCCCTCCCGGCAATGGTAAAACCTCCATCGCGCGTGCAATCGGCGGAATGCTGGGCAGCGATACCATGTATATTCCCTATGCCCTCTATATTGATGGGCAGGTAATTAAACTGTATGACTCGGTAAACCACCAGCTTGCCTCCACAGACAGCACCACTTCATCCGGTACCGGCTCTTTACGCACCGGCACACGCCGCGACCCGCGCTGGGTGCGTATTCGCCGCCCCTTTGTGGTCGTTGGGGGCGAATTGACCATGGCCGGTTTAGACCTGGTCTTTGATGACACCAACAAATATTACGAAGCTGCATTCCAGATGAAAGCCAACGGCGGTATCTTTTTGATCGATGACTTCGGCCGCCAGCAAGTACGCCCGCGCGACCTGCTCAACCGCTGGATCGTCCCGCTGGAAAACCGCATTGATTACCTCACCTTACATACCGGCCGCAAAGTAGAAGTCCCCTTTGACGTGCTCGTAATTTTCTCGACCAACCTGCCGCCGCGCGACCTGGTGGATGAAGCTTTCTTGCGCCGCTTACGCCATAAGATCGAAATTGGTGACCCGACGTATGAGGAGTTCCGCGAGATATTCAAGTCGGTCTCAAAGGCGAAAAACGTGCAGTACAGCGACCAGGGTTTGGCCTATCTGCTGCAAGAATGGTATATCAAACCCAACCGCAAACTGCGCGCCTCTCACCCACGCGACATCTGCGACCAGATCATTGATATTTCCCACTACCTGAACATTGAACCCGCCATGTCCCGCGAGATGCTCAACAGGGCTGCGGAAGCCTACTTTGTAGACCTTTAATAACCATGCACGAACCCAATTTACCCCCCAAAGCAATCATCGGGCATCGTGGGGCAAACGCCTATGCCCCTGAAAACACGTTATCCTCGTTCCGGTTGGCAATCGAACAAGGTGCCCACGGCATTGAACTGGATACCCACCTGACCTCGGATGGCGAAGTCGTCGTGCTGCACGATGAACACCTGGACCGCACCACCAATGGCAAAGGACGGGTTTACGAGCATACTCTGGCCGAACTGCGCCAATTAGATGCTGGTGGGGAACCGATCCCTACTTTGATCGAAGTATTGGATTTGTTAGATGGCCGCCTGGTCTTGAACATCGAATTAAAAGGATTCTCCCGCCAGGCTTTGCGCTTACCAGGAACAGTCTGCCGCATCTTAGAAAACTATCCCAACCAGCAAATACTCTTTTCCTCGTTTAATCCCCGCTTACTCGTCCGCACACGGGCATGCTTACCGGAAGCGGCTTTGGGGCTGCTGCTGACCCCGGAAGCAATCGGGTGGATGTCTAATTTCATCGCCGCACCCTTGATAAAGCCCTGGTCGCTCCACCCCCATGCCGCAATGGTATCTCCCGCTTATATCAAGCGGGCACACCGCGCCAACCGTAAAGTGATTGCATACACCGTCAACCAACCCGACCAGATGCGGCATCTATTCAAAATTGGGATTGATGGCATTATTACAGATGACCCGACTACCGGGCTAAGGGAGCGTGAATTTTAGCCATGCAACGTAAACTACGCCACTCTCTCCTGGTTGCCCTTATTTTGGTGACCCAGTTCATCAGTGTCAACCCCAGTCTGGCTTCCAACCATCCGCAGGTGCAAACCACCGAAGATTTGGCTAATGAAACTTTGGAAAGGATGACCCCCGAAGAACGGATCGGGCAGCTATTCGTAGTTGATTTCGATGGAAACAACATCACCGAAGATTCACCCATCTACTCGCTAATTTCTCAATACCACATCGGCGGTGTACAGATTAAAGGAGAGAACGGCAACCTCATCTCTGGAGAGAATGCGCTCTTAAACACCTGGGCAATGATCGAAGATTTACAGCGCACGGAGATCAGCACCTCGCGCCAATTCCAGACCAACCCCACTACGGGGGAAACGTTCAACCCCGTACAAGTGCCCCTTTTCATTGCCATTTCTCAAGGCGGGGATGGCTACCCCACCGACCAGCTATTAGAAGGGCTTACCCCTCTCCCCAGCCAGATGGCGATTGGCGCTACCTGGGATGCAAACATGGCACAAACCAGCGGCGAGATTTTGGGGCAAGAGTTGAGTGCACTTGGGATTAATATGCTCTTGGGGCCAACCTTAGATGTGCATGGCAGCCCGCGGCCAGAATTAGCCGGTGATTTGGGCGTAAATAGTTTTTCCGGCAGCTCCTATTGGGTGGGAGAACTGGGCAGCGCATTTATTACCGGGGTGCATGAAGGCAGCGACAACCGCATGGCGGTGATCAGCAAGAACTTCCCCAGCTACACCGGGGCCGACCGCCCACTCAACGAGGAAATTCCTGCTATCCGCAAAACCTTGGAGCAGCTGCTGCTGACCGAACTGCCTCCCTTCTTCACGGTGACCGACCTCTCTGCTGAACCGGAAGCGATTACCGACGGCCTACTACTCAACCACACGCGCTATCAAGCCTTTCAGAGCAACATTTCCACCACCACGCCCCCCATCACCCTGGATTCCCAGGCGTTGAACCAACTCCTATCCCTGCAAGGTTTTTCAAACTGGCATGCTAACGGCGGTCTCTTGGTTTCCAGCGAATTGGGTACCCAGGCAATTCGCCGCTATTACACCCAAATCGGCGAGAAATACAATCCCAAATTCCTTGCCAGAGACGTATTCTTAGCCGGAAGCGACCTGATCTTGACCGGCAACATCCTTGCCCCAGACGACGCGGATATCTATATCTCCACGGTCAGCATGCTCGATTTCTTCGCTCAAAAATATCGCGACGATCTCGCCTTTGCCCAGCAGGTAGATGAAGCTGTGCTGCGTATCTTGATGCTGAAATACAGCCTGTATAACAACTCTTTTGCTGAAGAAAATATCTTGGGAGAAACTTCGGACATTGATGGGCTGGGCAGCAGCAGTGACGCCATTTTTGAACTGGCACGGGCCGGGGCTACCTTGATCGACCCCGCTCCTGAAAACCTGAACAACGTTTTACCCAACCCGCCCAGTGAAAATGATTTTATTACCATCTTTACTGACGTGATCGATTACCAGGCCTGCGAGGATTGTGAAGTAGAAGAATTCCCTGCTTTCAATGAGTTGGAAACCGTCGCTACCCGTTTGTATGGCCCGGCTGGAGACGGCCTGATCGTACCCGGCAACGTGGCATCCTACACTTTTGGCGATCTGGACAATGCTTTAGACCAGCTCAATGACCCGGAAAACCTGGTGGTTGCAAACATCAGCCGCTCGGAATGGCTGGTATTTTTACAGCAAGATGTGGATACCAATCGCCCAGAATCGTTGGCACTCAGCCGCTTTTTGTCTGAAACCCCGGAACTGCTCCAGGGCAAGAAAATTGTGGTCTTTGCGCTCAATGCGCCTTACTTCCTTACTGCTACCGAGATTTCCACCGTTTCTGCATTCTACGGCCTTTACAGCAAGCAGCCGCAGTTCATTGAAGTCGCTGCCCGTATCCTATTCCAGGAAGTATCCGCACCGGGGGCAGCCCCGGTCTCGATCAACGGGGTCGGCTATGTACTTGAGCAAGTCACAACTCCTGATCCTTCTCAAATCATCCCTATCTCAATTTCCCGTTCAGGACAGGTAGGAGAAAACAGCGCCACACCTTTGCCCGAAACTTACATGCAGGGAGACAGCATGGTGGTCAGCACTGGAGAGATATTGGATTACAACGGCAACCCGGTGCCCGACGAGACGGTTGTCCGCTTTACAATTGTGACCACCAACCAGGAAGGCGGTTCTTCCCAGCGCGAACTTACAAGCCTGACCACGCATGGGGTTGCCAGGGTAAGCTTCTTGCTCGATACGCCCGGCGCCGTGCAAGTGCAAGCCTCCAGCGGAGAACCTGCCGCTCAATCTGAACAAGTAATGGTTGATGTAATTGGCTCAGGCGAACCGCTTAATGGACAAGCCACCGAAGAACCCACCGAAACCCCCACCCCCACCGAAACACCGCCCACCGAAACACCCATGCCAGGCGAAGAGCCACGCCAATTGAACAATATTGTCGATTGGATATTAGCATTGATCGTGATCGCTTTCGTAAGCCTGTTTGCCTACCAATTTGGCGCGCTGGCCGGGCAGATCCGCTGGGGGGTGCGTTGGGCACTCACCTCGCTGATCGGCGGTTTAGCTGCCAATGCGTATATTGCTTTCAATCTGCCGGGGGCCTCCCTGCTCGTCAGCGAATATCACATTTGGGGGATCGTATTGACCGCCGCAGGAGGCTGTTTGGTCGGTTGGGCAGCCGGGCTGCTGTGGCGCTATTTGGGACGATAATCGGCCTCAAATTTATTGACACTCTCTAATAAAAAATGCTACCATCAAGGCAGCATTTTTTATATTCAGAAGCACACATTTAGGATCACCAATTGGGAGAATACAATGGATATTGTTTTACAAATCATCAATTATATGGCTGCGGTGGGACTGTTGGCCTTTGGCGGTGTGATCGTCTACCGGGGCATTTCTGTGATCGTGACCAAATATGACTGGAAGGCAAAAGACCAGGCGCCGGCTAACTCAGCCAACATCCGCGCTGCCAGCAGCGCTGAAGAAGCCCGCTCGTTGGGCGTGCAAGGCATGCTGGCTTCTCTAAACAAAATTGTGGAACAGGTAGCCGCCGAACCTGCCCGGGAGGATGTAGAACCAAACCCGGATAGCGATGAATCTGAAGCAGGGGCACAAGCCAGCGCAGCAGAGGATAAGACCAGCCTGCTGGATGGCGTTGCCACCATCATTGAAAAGCTCCCCAGTTTGCTCAATGCTGATTTTGGGCCGATGGTTTGGGTTAGTTTTGTAGGTTTGCTGATCATGAGCGGCGGTTTCTATCTCCTGGTTTCCGTGCTCAACGCTGGTTAATTTTACAGCTGTTTACTAATCTTAAATCAACATTTTTTCGCCCGGTGTGCTACCCCCGCCGGGCGAATTGTGCTATCATTTTCCTATGTTAAAAGCCCTTTTTAAAGCCATGCGCCCCAAACAGTGGGCCAAAAACGTGTTCCTTTTCGCGGCTGTGGTCTTTGACCGGCAGCTAGGCGTACCGATTACATTAATTCGATCTATCCTGGGTTTTGTCCTTTTCAGTCTGCTTGCCAGCACCATTTACCTGATCAACGATATTGCCGACGTAGAAGAAGATCGCCAACACCCCAAGAAAATGCAACGCCCGATTGCCTCCGGTGCGCTGCCGCTTGGGACCGCCAAAGCAGCCGCTGCGCTGCTTTTCTTAATCGTATTTCCCCTGGCCTATCTACTCTCTCCTGGGTTTGCCATCATTTGCGCAATATATTTTGCGCTCAACTTGAGCTACTCGCTCAAATTAAAACATATTCCCATCTTAGATGTGCTCATCCTGGCAAGTTTTTATGTCATCCGTGTGGCTGCCGGGGTCACCATCGTGCATGTCGAACGCTTCTCTCCCTGGCTGTATCTGGCAACGACTTTTGTCGCCCTCTTTATGGGTATTGGCAAACGCCGCGCTGAATTGACTGCCACATTGGAAAGCGGACAGCATTCCCGCAAGGTGCTCTCCGGCTACACTTTGCCCTACCTGGATCAGTTGATCACCATCGTGCTGACAATTACTATCCTGACATACAGCCTGTATACTTTCTCTGCACCCAACCTGCCTGAGAATCACGCCACAATGCTCACCATCCCCTTTGTGATCTACGGCGTGTTTCGCTATCTTTATCTCATCCAGATAGAAGGAGAAGGGGAAGCACCGGACGACATCGTGCTGCATGACAGGCCTTTCCAAATCTGCATGGTGCTATGGGGACTTTCCATCTTAGCCATCTTTTATATCTTTTAGTATGCCTGCAATCAGTGCTACCGCTCCGGGGAAGATCATCCTGTTCGGCGAACATGCCGTCGTGTACGGGCAGCCGGCTATTGCCGTCCCTGTGCACGATGTGCATGCCAGAGCAGTCGTACTCGCTCGCCCTGGCGGTGAGGGGATTACCATCTCCGCCCCCGATATTGCATTGGAAGGCGTGCTGCAGCAGCTTCCCGTAGAAGATGCAATCAGCAAAAGCATTCATCTAACCTTAGAAGCCCTAAACATATCCCAACCACCAGCATGCAGCCTGATGATCACCTCCACCATTCCATTGGCAGCCGGGATGGGGTCTGGCGCGGCGGTTACAGTTGCCATCGTGCGCGCCATCTCCACCTATTTAGGCCACCCATTGGGCAACGCACAGGTCAATCAGATTTGTTTTGAAGTTGAGAAATTGCATCACGGCACCCCCTCCGGGATAGATAACACTGTAGTGACTTATGCCACCCCGGTATATTACATCAAAGACCAACCCTTACAAACCTTCCAGGTCAGCCAACCCTTTACCCTGGTGATTGGCGATACCGGCATTCCCAGCCCCACGCGCGACACTGTCGGGGATGTGCGCACAGCTTACCAGGAAAACCCTGGCCTATTCCAAAATTATTTCAACATGTGTGGGATGATCGCCCAAAATGCCATGCACTCGATCAAGAAACACCGCCTGCCCTCCCTGGGGCCGCTGATGACCGATAACCACGACATTCTCAAAAAGATGGGCGTCTCCGGGCCAGAACTAGACCGGTTGGTCGCTGCGGCGTTAGAAGCAGGTGCTTTAGGTGCCAAGCTGTCCGGCGGGGGGCGTGGGGGCAATATGATCGCCCTGGTCGAAGATGACCGGGCAGAGATTATTGCCGAAGCCCTGCAAGCAGCCGGCGCCGTCAACACGATCATCACTCAGGTGCGCTGAATATGTCTCTTATCTTTCTCAAATTAGGCGGCTCGCTGATCACGGATAAACACACTCCCAGCACCGCGCGACCGGAAGTGATCGCTCGTCTGGCAAAGGAAATTGCCCAGGCACGCGCAGAAATCCCCAACCTGCAACTAGTCTTAGGGCACGGCTCCGGCTCGTTTGGGCATGTCGCTGCCAGTAAGTACCATACCCGCCAGGGCGTGCACAGCGCCGAAGAATGGCAGGGATTTAGCGAAGTCTGGCAGCAAGCCAGCACACTCAACAAACTGGTGATGCAAGCCTTACATACCGCCAACCTTCCGGCAGTGGCTTTCCCGGCTTCGGCTGGGGCGCTGGTCTCGGATGGCAAAGTGACCGATTGGGACTTGAGCGGCCTAAAAATGAGTCTTGAAAATGGGCTTATGCCTGTTGTTTATGGGGATGTGGTTTTCGACACAGTACGCGGGGGCACAATTCTCTCTACAGAAGATATTTTCCGCCATCTGGCTGGAGAACTACATCCGGCGAAAATACTTTTAGCTGGGATTGAAGCAGGGGTATGGGCAGATTACCCAGCTTGCACGCAGTTGGTAAATACAATCACCCCGCAAAATTTGGAAGATATTGTCGGCGGGGTGAAAGGTTCGGCGGCTACAGATGTGACCGGGGGAATGCGCAGCAAGGTTGAGGAAATGCTGGCTTTAATTGCACAGCATCCTGAATTGGAGATATTGATTTTCTCCGGGCAGGAAAGTGGGGCTGTATACAGAGCATTAGCCGGTGAGCAAATCGGCACGCGGCTGCATGGGGACGCTATCTAAAATAAAAAATCCTCAGTCTTGAGGATTTTTTCTAATTCCAGTTATTTTTTACTCCGAGTAAATCCCGGGGGCAATTGTGAAGAAAATGGATTCTGCAAGCGCATATAGCAGGCCGTGCAAATATCCCCGCCTTCAGGGTCCGTCATCAAAGCATTGCAGCGTTTACAGCGCTTAAGCGGCCCGACTTTCAACAATACCGTATGCTCTTCGGCAACCACCTGGTCGAGTGTGGGTGGGGACTCGACAATAGCCTGGTCCGGGCAAATCTTGATACAGATTTGACAATTGATACAAGCCAAAGGCGAGAATTTCAAGTTAAAGATCATATCTGCATCACTGTGCAAAAATCGGATTGCCCCGGTAGGGCAAGACTTGCTGCAAGTTTGGCAGGCAGAACATTCATCTGTAACTGTGAGATTTAGATAATGGGGATCGGTGGTGATCTCATCGGCAGGCACCTCCGCCTTTACCGAAAGCCCATCCAGAGCCGCAATCCTGCGGCGGCGTTCCTTAGAAAGCCGGCTGGTGCCAACCTTTACCTCATCTGGGGAAAGCTTTTTCACGTTCTCTGTTTGGGTAAAGAAAGTCTTTGGCTTGAGCAACTCAGCCCGAGAAAGCGGCGGGGAAGCTGCGTTCCAGCCGGGGCGTTCCACGAATCCTTCTGTATCCTCAACCACCAGAAATTCCGTAGTTTCCTCTACCCCATTTAGAAGCAAAGCCGCATTTTCTACCTGTTGGGTAATCGTGGGCTGCAATTTCCCCCACGGGCATTCCTGGCAGGCATCTACACGCGCAGCAACCTTTTCTAATCCCAATTCAGCCAATGACAGGTAGGTCGCCGACCCTAACTGTGCCAGGCAGCCTTCTACGCGCAGCCCTAACTGAGAGTCAGCCGGGCCGGTTTGCGGGTGCGGGTGCTTGTCGCAGACCAAATCTACCCGTTGGACATGGTGTTTGGTGAGTGCCTTATCCACCGCACCAATCGCATTGAGCACATCCGTCTTACCCTCGTATGCCCCGGTAGGGCACACAGTAAGGCAAGCTCGGCAGCCAACACAATCTTCTTCACTTAATTTAGGGGGTTTACCGCGAGTGATCGCATCAACAGGGCAAATGTCGTAGCAGGCATCGCACTCTGCAAGTTTATTAATGGTATGCAGACACACACTACGCCGATAAGTTGCCCGCTTGGTATCAATAATGGAGAAATTTTCTTCGAAGTCGTTCATATGCAACTATGCATTATACCGGATTATTACCTACTGGGGAGAGGTAGTGACGAACCCCACTAAAAGTAAGGGGCTTTTAAAACAAAATTCAGCACAATTGAATTCAAGCGAGAGAAGGATTATATCGGTTTCAGCACCGCCACGGCTACCCCCCACACCCGAAAGCCATCACTGGCTTCGTTTTTCGTCAGGGGGAATTCCCACTCTTTACCTTCAAAATCAGGGTCGGAGCTTTCCGCTTTTAGCACGGCGGTATTTTTGCGCTTTTCCAAACGCTTCAAAGTCGCTTGCTGATCGACGCCAAAAATTTCTGCGGCAACAATATCGCCATCATCCGCATTCAAAAACTGCATTTTGCGCATCACCACAAAATCCCCATCCTGGATATTTGCCTGGTTCATGCTGTTGCCTTTTACCTTGAGCACATAATGGGGGTACACACTGACCAGACTGACGCGTTTATCTTTGCCTTTCAAGGTTTGCAGCCGGTATTCTCGGTCGCCTATGCGCACACGGGTGACTTCAATGAAGTAGTCCCCATCCAGGCTGCCAATGCCCATCGGGTTGCTGTTTAGCGGCGCTTGCCGGGAAGTGATCGGAGCGGGTAATCCCGCGGGGATTTCATCGTAGACCACCAACATTTCAAAGAAGTTGTCCCCTTCCGAAGGCATTACCACCACATCATCTTGGAATTTTTCTTCATCATCATCTATCTGAAGATCATCGACATACTTAATACTCTTTTTGGGGCGTTCCTGTGAAAGATCATCATACAGGTCCGGCAGTTTCCGGTTTTCAATGGCGTATTCTAAAGCCGCTTTCATCAGTTTGATTTGTTTCTGATACCAGTGCAAATGGTTGATGTGAGTGCTGTTTACTTTTGCCAGGTCGGAGAAATAATTAATCGCCTCCTGCCAGGAACTGATGGCGTTATTCTGCTTGCGTCCTTGCTGCAGCCAGTTGACCACCCCCTCCATCCAGGTGATCACCGCGTAATAATGTAAGCTCACCCGTCCAATTTCGCTTTGCGACTGCCGAAAAAGCGCTTCCGCTTCCGAGATATTTTCCAATCTGAGGGCAATGATGCCACAAGTTTTTAAAGCGATTCCGGCATCAAAATTTTCCATGCGGATATGGCGGTTTTGCAGCCGTTCGATCTCCGACCACACCCGCTCTTTGTTCCCGGATTTATAGCTTTTCTCCAATATGCGGATGATCTGCTGCACGTGCAGCGGCAGTTCAATGGGTGCCACAATATCATCCGGCGACCACCAAACTGCTTCAATATATCGGATCCAGTCATTCGCAATCACAATTTGCGGTCTTGCCATTTTAACCCTCCCCACCTTTATTCCGGCGGCCGGTATCAAAGTCGCCGTCATCCTCCGGTTTCGAGGTATACAACCCCGACCAGGCATCCAAAATCTGAGCAGTGCGGATTTTGATCAGCGCATCCAGGTCTTGCACATCGTCAATTTCTAAATCTTCCAGTGCATTTACAATCCCCTGGATCATCTCGGCCTGGGTCTTAGAGCGCACAGCGTCCTGCCGGAAAAGCTCATACGCCCGTCCTTCAGCTTCCATCACCTTGATCTCCCCGCGTTTGGTTTCCTTCCAGTTGCTCAACCGGAAATTATTGACTTCCTCATCGGGGAATTCAAATGCGCCTAGTTCCAACCCCACCAGCCGTGCGCCAATATCGCGCAGTTGGCTGCGCACTGCTGGGCCGTTCAATTCTTGTTTTAGCGCTTGCCGAGAATCGATGGTTGGGTCTTCCGGGGTGATGATCTGGTCGATGGTATGGTGATTGATATATTTCTTTACCGTCGTGCCAATCACCTGCCCAACCATATCACTCAAGGTCATAAAGCCTTCTTGTGAAACCAAACGATTATAGGCAAAATTTTTGATCGAGCCACGGTAAGCTTCTCCCACCTGCACATCTTTCCCTAAGGCAGTCCAGTCGCTTTCCCGCTCGCGCAGCTTAAAGTGGATAATGATCTCCGGCACCCGCACGCGAATCCCATCTACGGTCACGGCATCCAAATTCCTCAATGGAAAATACTGCTCATCCAAACTCACTACTTCTTTAACAAATTCGTAGCGGAAAATGGCATGCTTCCCTTTTCCAATCACGCGGGATAAGCCGGTCAGCTTTTCCATCAAGGTCAGGTTTCCTTTACGCACATTCAGGATTCCTGGGCCGCCAATCCGTTCAATCATGTTGATTTCATCTTTTTTAGAGATCAGTTTCCCGGCATCCACAACCGAGGTCGGCTGCATCGATTTGAACAGGGAAATGGCGACCATATATTGCACCGCTTTACCCAGGTCATCTAATTCGTACAAATCTTTGAGATAACGAGCCGCAGAAACATAGGAATAGATGAATGCCAGCAGCAGCAAAACCCATAGTCGAGGTAGATCGACCAAGAGGAAATACAATGCAGAGCCAACGACCACACCCATTAATAACAAAACACGGACAATATAAGCACCCGCTTCATCAGAAAACAACAAGAAGAGGTTTTCGTTGATTACATTCCGGTAAAGTTCGCGTTCTTCGTCCATTATTTCGTCCCTGTGGGCGGCTCAGAGGCGGGCAGCTCGCCGCGTTTTTCTTTTTCGTTGAACCACTGGCGCATGTCGCCCAGCATTCTCACCATGGATACCAATTCCTTGTTATCCGAATCGGTGATTGCCGTTTCTAACGCCTGGAAGGTGCGTAAAATGAGAGCCGCTTTAACTTTATCGCTGCGCATGAGGATATTGCGTAAGGCATATACTGTGTCTTGCTGCGATTGGGCTTTCGCCCGGCTGCGGATCATTGCAGCTTGTTCTTCAAAACCTACCTCGGTTTTATAGGCTTCCGATTTCCAGCGTTCAACCAGATTTTGCACCGTTTGCCGCCGAATTTCCGGGTTGGTAGGGATGATCTGGTCAAAATCTACTGCCGATACGGTAATCTGTGTGCGGCGCAGCGGTTGGGGTGATTGCAGCAAGAGCGGCGGAGATACAATAATATCCTTATCAGATAACCGGTCTCCCACCGAAAGCGGTTTATCCTCTCGTTTTCTCACATACTGGTAGGCAACAAATCCAGAATAGCGCACCCGGTTGGTAAATTCATTGCGGATAAATTCCAGGGGGTACACGGGCAGTTCTTCTAAGATCAGCTCGGAAACCAGGGTGCTGTACTCGTGTCCGTGTGTTTCTTCCACCTGGTTGATCACGTCGTCAGCATCTGATGGGTTGGGCATGGCAATCAAATCATCAAAGGTGTAGCGCACAATCGCATTGCGGAATTCTTCCATCGCGATGTTCAAAGGCAGTTCCCGCCAATCGATCCGCTCGCCATCCGATGGATTACGCGGCTGGTTATCAAAGGATGCCTGCACCCGCTCTTTGATGAATAAACCTTTGGAATAATCGTCTAATTTTGCAAATGGCAAATTTTTGAGGTTGTTATCCCGCAGCTTGAGCATATTGCGGTAAATCTCATTTTGTTCCCCGGCAGTAAAATCGTTTTCCGATAACGCCACAATCACATCACCGCGCTTTCCCACATTCAGCACGGTCACAGCCGCTGGGGTTTCGGGGTTCTGCCCGGCAGTTACATACACGATCTCCGGCGGTGCGCTTAGGGAAAACTGGATTGAAATATTGGTAGAAACCTCAATCCCATCCCGTGTCACTGCCCGGACATCTTTGGCTTCCCGATACTGTTTGCGCAGGTCGATCACCCGCCCAATCTTTTTCCCGCCCTTCCGCTTTGCCGGCGGTTTTGGCGCTGGCGCAGGCGTATCGATCATTTTTTTAAGCCACTGCTGGAACTTCTCCTGTGTAGTAGCCGGTTGAGGCGCTTTCTCTTTGGTAGGTTTACGTTTTTTGGGAGGCACGTCGGTAAACACAATTCCTGGCCCATGCACCTGATCCCCTACCACCACCGCGCTGTTAGAAGTCACCAGCACCACGCCGGCGCCGGACTTTTCCTTCTCCCCTGCGCTGGAAATCGCTTCGCCATCGCGCACAAAAATGAGCGGGCCATGGGAACTGCTGAGGAATTTACGGAATGAACGATACACATTTACCCGCTCATCCCACGAATAAACCGGGAGCAGGAATTGGGAATTGAACAAACCAAATATTTGCAGTGCCAGGTAGTAGAACACCCCACCGCCAATCAGGCGAAAAACATGCGGGGCGGCGGCGGCAGAGTCAAATTCATTTACCAAGGCCACTTGCGCAAACGTCATTTCTTCATTGGCCAGGTCAATCAAGACCAGCCACAAACCTTTTAATAAATAAAAGATCTCTGTATGGAAAAGCAGTACTATAATCACCACATAGATCAAATATTTTGCCAGGGTGTTCCGGTTTTTACTGCTTCTCGAACGTCTACGCATATTGGGGGAATCCTAATCCTTCTAAAGAATACTTGTTCTCATTGTAGAAATTATATCCTGTTCCGTCAACAAAAAACGGCCTCCAGTTCCGGTTTTATCCCTCCCATCTTTAGGTTAGTTACTATACGTTATAATACAGGCGTACTTTTTTTGTTCGCTTCCTTACCAGGGGGTTTGTCACATCGGATACCACAATCAGGAGAATTTAATGGTCTGGAAAAAGGCTTTCGCCATCTGTTCACTATGGATGCTTGTATTGCTCAGTAGCTGCAGCGCATTGGGAATTGGAGAAGCACAATCCTCCCCTACACCGATGATCCCTACCGCCTCCCCAACGCCATCCCCTCAAACTGATATTGCCGAGGGAGATGCCCATACGCTGAAAAGTGACTTTTCGGCTGCCATTGCCGCCTATGAACAAGCGCTGATCATTGATCCAAACTCGGTAGAAGCGCATGCTAAATTGAGTCTGGCGCACTATTGGCTGGGAATAGACCTAAACGCCGCTTCTTATGAGGCGGAAACTGCCAAGATGCTCGCACCAGAGGATCCTTTTGCATTGGCTGTTTTGGCAAATATCCAAGCCAATGCCTACAACTTGCAATCCGCCCAAACCAATATCGATCAAGCCGCCCAACTTGATCCTGGTGATCCATTTGTGCAGTATGTCCAGGTAAAAGTGGCACTGGCTCAACACCAATATACTGAGGCGTGGGAAATATTATCCGAGGCTTTAGTGCAAAATCCAGATGCGCCAGAACTGTATCAGGCGTTGGGCAAATATTTCGAAGCGGTGGGCGATGTCGGGTATGCCCAGGCGGCCTACCAAAAAGCAATCGACCTTGCGCCGGAATTCGTTCCATATCAGATCAGTAATGCCTATCTTTTCCTCAAGCGTGCCAATTACGATAAAGCCATTGAACTACTCAACCACACGCTTCAAATCCACCCCCTACCCTCTGCATATTGGCTGTTAATTCATGCCCAAATTGGCCGCCAGGATATTTTTGCCGCAGAAGAGACATTGGCAATTTTCCAGGAACAATTCCCCGAAGGGTCGCTTCTCCCCTTGGCTGAAGGGTTAGTTTTGCAGTATCAGGAAGCCTATTCAGAAGCCCTTGAAAAATATCAAGCCGCATTAGAGATTTCCCCGGAGAGCCTCAATGCCCAATTACGTATCGGAAAGACCTACCTTACACAAGAGGATTGCATTTCAGCCAAATTCCACTTTGAAGAAATGGCCGATATTTACCCGGACGCCTTAGAATTTACGCTTGGAAGAGCCTATGCAGGGCTATGTGAACAAGATATCGACCTGGCGCTTACCTATTTCCGAGATGTACTCAGGGAAGATAAATATAACGCAGATGCATACCTGGGGTTGGGGAATATATACAGCAACGACGAAAATTACGAAGCCGATGAAGTCTTTAACAATGCCCTGAAATACTCCCCCGATTTAAGTGTAGTTCATGCCCTCATCGCCCAAGATTTATATTTCCACGGATATTTAGAATCAGCAGAAACTGAAATTAAAACAGCCATCACACAAGACCCCTATCAAGGGTCCTATCACACCTTATTGAGCCACATCTATCTTGAATATAACGAGATTGAACTGGCAAGAGAAGAAGCCGAAGCCGCGGCTGCTTTAGAACCTAATAATTCGCAGGCCTGGTTTTTATCTGGCTTGATTGCATACGAGTTAGGGAACCTGGAAAAAGCGAAAGAAAACATGCAGCAGGTGCTGGATTTAGAACCAGATTTTCACCAGGCCCACTTGTATTTAGGTCTCATCGCCCGCGACCAAAATGATCACTCTGTAGCTCGGCAAGAGATCACAACCTACATCACCAATACAGAGGATGAACAAACCGAAGAAACCCTCTTTCTTCTCGACAACTTGCGAGACAGTCTTGGGATTGGATTCAAACTATATCAAAATGACATTCTTTCTGTACTCAACTCCCAACTTTCCATATTATTTCCCAATGAGTACACCCTACAGAATAAAGACATCCCCTCACTGGGTACCACTTTGCGAATCACTTTCCCTGTCAGCCAATCGGACATTGATGACAAATCCTTTTTAGAGAAAGCAATGCTCGCCATCACGCTTGCCGCTTTCCAACTCCCCCGGTCAAATGAACCCTTTGAAGGTGGTGTGCAAATCATTTTCACCGTGCGCGGCCAAGAGACCTTTGCGATCAACGTCACCACTGAAAATTTGAGTAAATATTACGACACACGCATCGGCATGGAGGAATTGATCAGCACGTTCACCTTTGCCCTGGCCCCAGAAGAAGCGGACGCAGATAACTATGAAAGCATTATTGAAGATGTGGTCCAATTGCGCGAACTCCCACTAGACGAAATTCCTCCCCAGATGAGCATTACGGCTGAAGAACTCACCGCACTGAATGTCAGCAGCATGGATGATATGGTCATCGAAAACATCCAACGAGAGGAAAATTTCCTGGAAATCTTGGGATTAATCCCAGAAGATTATGACCTGGTGCAGGGTTACACCACAGAATCCAACAGCAATGTAGCCGGGTTCTACACCCCGTCAAACAATGAAATCTACTTGATCGAACAAGAAGAATGGAGCAACATCGACCAGATCACCCTGGCTCATGAAATCACCCACGCCATCCAGGATCAGGCTTTCGACCTGGGAGATAGTTCTGTTGAGCAGATGAATGATGATGAAAAATTGGCACGTTTGGCATTGATCGAGGGAGATGCAACCCTGACGACATTTTTATACATGCTGGAAAACGTACCGGATATCAATTTACTGCCATACAGCAGCTTCCAGGGAGAAACCTCGACCGGGCCGGAAGCCCCCTCTTTTTTGGTCGACCTCACCTATTTCCCTTATTTTTTTGGGGAAGATTTTGTAAGATTCTTATACACTAAAGATGGCTGGGAAGAAGTCAACAACGCCTTCGAGAACCTCCCCACCTCCAGCGAACAAATCCTACACCCCCAAAAATACATTAATGGGGAAGAGCCTATCCCCGTATCCTTGGAAGGGCTAGCCGAGAAATTAGGTCCTCAATGGGAAGAAACGCTCACCAATGTTTTGGGAGAATACGGCATCTACCTGATGCTGAGCGAATACCTGGGGTCTTATGCAGCATCTGATCCATCGGACGGCTGGGGTGGAGACCAATACGTGCTATTGGAAAACACAGAAGATGGCAGCCAGGCTTTAGCCATGCAGATCACCTGGGATAGCAAACCTGCGGCCGAAAGGTTCAGAGATTTCTTCACCATTGCCATGACCCACCGCAAAGACTACCTGGAGATTGCCGAAACCTTCTCCTTAGAACCCGATACTCGTATTTGGACAGATGGGGAAGAAACCATCCTGATGCAGCATACAGATGAAGATGTTTACCTGGTGTATGCCGGGAATTTAGACCTGGCACACACCATTATGGATCTTTTGATTCAAGAATAAACAAGTCACCGCAGTCTTAATCGTGACTCTTTCGATTTGCGGTTAAGACTGCGCTCCCTCACTCCCCAGCGCCGCTTCCAACGCATCCACACGAGCGCTTAGCTTTGCATAGCTGGCCAACAGCACCCCGCCGGCAGCCAAAAGCGCGCTGATAAAAATCGCGACGACCAACACACCGATCCCTATTGTTTGCAATCCGGAGGAAACAAACGATAGGATGAACGGCGGTATATTCACGCTCATCAGCATGATGAGTGGTTCGACACTATGTTGAAAACTAAAAATGGACATGCCCCCCAGCACACCTGCGATCAAAGCGATCCCGGCAAACACATACAGGACTACCGAGAACACTCGCATTGTCTTACTCTTTTTCATCGTGGTTAAAACTCTCCTAGTGATTAAAATTCGACAAATCATACCGCAGTTTTTCCATTTTCGTACCTGGATATATTTATAAAAATGAACAGATTCTTCTCAAATTTTTCGGTTTAGAATATGATACACAGTGGCGCAGTTGTTTTTACCGGCTGCCAGCCAAATTATCCTTGAGACCGAGGTAAATTCTGGGTTTCTACCGTACAATCAAACTGCATTTTGCTTTATCCACATGACTTATTTCTTCTAAGGAGCAGCCTAAATGACAACTTATCAAAACTCTATCTGGGACCTGAGCGACCTCTACCCCGGCATTAAGACCGAACCGGTAGACGCCACCCTGCAGCAGGTAGAAAAAGACACCACAAAATTCGAAACCTTCCGCGAGCAGCTTTCCCCAGAGATGGACATCGAAGATTTTTACGAGGCAATCACCCTCACCGAAAAGATTTATCTGCAAATTGGCAAACTCGCCCAATACGCCTTCCTGCGTTTCAGCGCAAACACCCAAGACTCCGAAGCAACCACTTTTATGGGCAAGATCGACCAACTGGCCGCCGATGTAGAAAACAAAATGTTGTTCTTCTCGCTATGGTGGAAAGGGTTATCGGACGAGGAAGCGCAGAAGTTCATGGTGCGTGCCGGACAGTACGAGTACTTCCTCCAGAAACTGCGCAACTTCAAGCCGTACACACTCAGCGAACCCGAGGAAAAAATCCTCAACATCAAGAATGTCACCGGCTTTTCCGCCCTCAACAGCATTTACGAGGCAATCACCAACCGCCTGACCTTCTCCCTCACCTTGGATGGAGAAACCAAAGAAATGACTCAGGGTGAACTGGTACAGAATTTTTATGATCCCAACCCCGATGTGCGTGCCGCCGCGTACCAGGAACTCTTCCGCGTATACGGCGAGCAAGGCCCGGTCCTTGGTCTGATCTATCAAAATTATGTCCGCGATTATTACAACGAAAATGTCACCCTGCGCGGGATGAAAGCCCCCATTTCCCAGCGCAACCTGGTAAACGACGTCCCCGATGAAGTCGTGGGTACCTTGCTGCAAGTGACCAAAGAAAACAGCCATGTTTTCCACCGTTTCTTCCAGCTAAAAGCCAAGTGGCTCAAGGTCGACAAACTGCGCCGCTACGACATTTATGCTCCGGTCGCCGCAGACAACGACACCAGCTACGATTTCAACGAAGCCGCACAAATGGTATTGGACGCATACACCGAGTTTGACCCCGAACTGGCCGAATACGCCAAACGCGTGCTGGACAAAAACCATATCGACAGTGAAGTGCGCAAAGGCAAAATGGCCGGCGCATACAGCTACGGCGAAGACCCCGCCATCACGCCCTTTATCCAGATGAGCTATATCGGTAAACCGCGCGATGTTGCTACCCTGGCACATGAGTTGGGTCACTCGATCCACGATATGATGTCTGCCCGCAACACCTACCTGACCGCCAATGCTCCCTTGCCTCTGGCCGAAACCGCCAGCACCTTTGGCGAGATGCTGCTGACCGAAAAACTGCTTTCCACAGTGGAAGACCCGGCGGTAAAGCGCGATATTCTCTTTGCCCAGATGGATGATGCCTTTGCCACCATTCTGCGGCAGGCATACTTTGCCATGTTCGAGAAAGACGCCCATCAGGCAATTGTGGATGGCGCTTCGGTGGATGAGGTCTGCGAGATTTACTACAAAAACCTGCAAGACCAGTTTGGCGACGCCCTTGATTTGAGCGAAGACTTCAAATGGGAATGGGCCTATGTCTCGCACTTCTACGACCGCCCCTTCTACGTATACGCCTACGCTTTTGGGCAGCTGCTCGTATTTGCCCTTTACCAGCAGTTCAAGCAAGAAGGCAAATCCTTCATCCCACGCTTCAAAGAGATTCTCGCTTCGGGCGGCTCGCTGCCCCCGGTGGAGATATTGGATAAAGCCGGGGTGGATGTACGTTCTGCCGCTTTCTGGCAGGGCGGTTTTGATGTGATCGCCGGGATGGTGGACCAACTGGAGCAAATTCCGGTTGTATGATCTTCAATTGAAAACTCATTAGCAAATCGAACGAAGTTCGATCAATTGCAAACAGGATGGGAATTGAACCCATCCTGTTTTGTTTTAAAGCCTTAATCACCGTCACCCTGTTATTTTTATTCACGTTTAGCTCCCTTTCCCTTAAAGGGAGAGGGAAACGCCCTACAGAGCGTGGGTGAGGGTAAAAAAAGGACTGC
This sequence comes from Anaerolineales bacterium, assembly GCA_963675375.2. Classification (GTDB taxonomy): domain Bacteria; phylum Chloroflexota; class Anaerolineae; order Anaerolineales; family UBA11579; genus UBA11579. Next base: position 3,498,815 of record OY776212.2, read on the forward strand.
GCTATCAAGCGCAGCCCTTTATCTTTATCATCTTATATTCCCAAATTATCGCCGATCCTTAGGCATGATGATCCACAAAATACCGTAGATCAGCAATCCAGGGACGCCGCCAGGGATAAATGCCAGGATCATCGCCAGACGGAACCAGAATGCACTGATTCCAAAGAATTCACCCAGCCCACCACACACACCTGCAATCATCCGATTGCTGCGTGAGCGTCTCAATGCGCGAGCCGATTGGTTAGCCATGTTTACACTCCATTCTCATAAAATAATTAAACTTGTTCATTTCTATCTCTTTATACGACAAAACCCGGTAAAAGTTGTATACCGGAAAATAGGATATTGAATTTTGAGGCTTCACGACTGTTTAATTTGAAGAGTAGCGCTCGTCCACCTCTTCCAATCTCAGGCTGATCGACTGGCTGGTGGTATCCCTGCCCATCGTGATCCCATAGATCACGTCTGCAGCCTGCACGGTATGGCGGTTGTGAGTGATGACCACAAACTGGGTATCATCGCTCAACTCTTCCAACACCTGCCGGAAGCGGCCAACATTGGCCTCATCCAACATGGCGTCCACCTCATCCATCACACAGAAGGGGGTCGGCGAGGCTTTGATCAAAGCAAACACCAGGGCAGCGGCGGTCAGGCTGCGCTCGCCACCGGAGAGTAGGGCCAGCGCCTGGGTGCGTTTGCCGGGCAGACGCGCTTCAATATCAATCCCCACATCGTTAATATCTTCCGCTTCGGTCATCACCAGTTTGGCTGCCCCCCCGGCAAACAATTTGGTAAAGACATGTTTGAATTCTTCCGCAACAATTTCGAAGGTAGTACGGAATTCTCGGTTCATCAATTCATCCAGCTCTGTAATCACTTCCCGGATATCCTTCTCTGCTGCGCGCAAGTCGTGCATCTGGGTGGTGAGGAATTCGTGCCGTTCGGAAACTTCCTGGTATTCCTTTTTCGCATCCGGGTTGACCGAACCTAAACGGCGCAGCTGCATCCGTTTTTGTTTGAGTTCGTCTTCCAACTCAGGGGAGACTTCTTCTACCACCTGCAAGCGCTGCACCACGTCTCCAAATGGCAATGGAGAAGGACCGGGCACATCGCTGGTGTATTCAAATTCCACCAGGCCAAAATCGGTCTCGATCCGTTGGCGCAGGGTGTCTAATGCTTCTTGCCGGCGGGCTAAAACGATCTGCGCCTGGTTATAGTGGCGCTCTGCCTGGCTGGTCTTGGAGCGCACATCTGCTTCCAGGGAAATTTCTTTGGTTTGTTTGGCTTCCAATGCAGCCAACTCTTTCTCCGCAGGTTCGATCAAGTCGTTTAATTTCTTGATCTCGTCACCAATCCCCCCCTCCGACTCGCGCATCTCCTGCACTTTCCAGTCCAATTCCACCAGTTTGGCCTTAACTTCTCCGGCCAGTTTCACCTGATGGCCCAGGCGAGATTTGGCCTGTTGTTGGCTTAGTTTCCGTTCTTCATAATTCTTTTTGACCGTATTGAGCGACTGCTGCCCGATAGAGACCTGCGCCTCCCAATAAGATACCTGGGAAAGCTGGTCATCCACCGTCATGCCGGCCAGTTCGGTTTCCTTCTGGCGCAAGTTTTCTCGTTCTGTTTCCAACGAAGTGCGCACTTCCCGCTGTTCGCTGTCAATTTCGGTCACCCGCTGGGCAGTTTGGGTTAATTCCTTGCTCAAGTTTTCTCGCTGCTTGCTGAGCCACTCCACCTGTCCCTCAACTTTATCGGCAGCCAGCCTGGCCTGTTGGGCGGTATGCTCTGCCTGGCGCAGTTCCGCTCTCGCCTGGGAGGCCGCTTTGGTTTTCTCTTCCAACTGCGTGCCCAAAGCAGTTTCCTGTTCCGCCAAAGATTTGATCTTATCCTCAATTTTGGCGCGTTTACCTTCTATCGAAACGATCTTATCCTCTAAGGATTTACGCTGGCGCGGCCGGCGCAGTGTCGCTGCCCGCATCCCCGAGTCGACCATGATCGCGCCAGAGCCGTAAAAGACTTCGCCTTTCAAGGTCACGGCACGCACATTGTTATCCTGCCCCTTCAATATCCGCCGGGCAGTCTGGCGGTCTTCGACAATAATCACCTGCCCCAGCAGCAAATCGACGGCCGGGCGCAAGGCAGCGGAGGCTTCCACTAAATCTGCCGCCACGCCTAAAACCCCATTTCCACCGGGATTTTTCATCGTTTTCAAGGGAGATAAAGTATCCAAAGGCAGTAAGGCTGCCCTGACCGGCTCACTTTCTAACATTTTTAGCGCGCTTTCAGGGTCATCACTGCCAGAGAGCAGCACCGCATCCACATAATCGCCTAAAGCCGCCGCTACGGCTAATTCAATATTTTCCGGCACTTGCAGTTGGCTGCCCAGCGCGCCAGCGGCGTTGCTCAAACGGCCGTCCTGTGCGGCTTGCAGCAGCACCTTGGCGCCAGAGGCATACCCCGACATAGAGGCTTCTGCTTCCACAAGTACATCTAACTCGGCTTTTACACCAACCAGTTCGCCATTCAAATTCGCCGCATCCGCTTTTAGCTCACTTTGCTGGCTGTGAACCGAATCAATCTCCCCTTGCAGCTCGGTGACTGCCTGCCCGGCTTGCTCCGCACGCTTGGAAGCTGTCTGGAAATCTCTCTCTGCTTGCTCTGCTTTTTTCGCCAGGGTCTCTTTTTCGGCTTTAACCTTGCTCAAATTCTCCTGTTGGGCTTGTAGCTCTCCTTCCAGACGTGCAATCCGGTTTTCCAGTTCGGTCTTGCGGGCTTCCAACTCCGTCTTGCGGCTGTTCAACCGGTTGATCTGGTTCTGTTGGCTTTGCAGGGCTTTCTCCAACGCATTGCGCTGGTTGCGTTTTTCTGTCAACGCCGTGCGGGCTTTATTCAGTTCGCTTTCGGCAACCTCTGCGGTCTGCCGAGCCTCATCCACCTGGGTTTTATAGTCTTCCAGGCGCGTATCCTGGCGAGATAGTTCTTCCTCTAAACGACTGATTTCCAGGTTTGCGCTGGCTTCTTGTTCCAGCAGTGCCCGCCGCCGTTCTCCGCTCACGGCCAGCTCTTTGCTGGTCTCTTCTCGGCGGGAATGGATTTGGGAAAGCTGGCGGTGCCAGGAATTTAATTGACTGCGCAGCGTATTGATCCGGTCGCGCAGCCCGGAAATAGATTGTTCGGCTTTTTCCTGGGTCTCGCGCACTTCCGTCAGGCTGCTTTCGTATTGTGCTACTTCCGCTTTTACTTTACTTAGGTCTTGCTGGGCTTTGTGCCAATGGTAGCCATACCACTCGCGCAGCACCTCTTGCAAGTCATCGCGCACTTGCTCATATTCCTCGGCATGCTGTGCCTGACGGCGCAGACTGCGCAGGCGGGGCGAAAGTTCCGAGAGTATGTCTTCTACCCGCTCCAGGTTGCGCTTGGTATTATCCAGACGGCGCAGGGCCTGATCCTTACGCGAGCGATACAGGCCAATCCCGGCCGCTTCTTCAAATAAGCGGCGGCGTTCCTCCGCCTTGAGCGTCAGGGCGGCATCCACCAACCCCTGCCCAATCACGGTATAGGTACGTTCTGCCAGCCCCGAGCTTGCCAGCAGTTCATTCACGTCTCGCAAGCGCACGCGCTGGCCGTTAATTAAATATTCGTTATTCCCGTCTCGGTAAGCCCGGCGGGTAATCGAAACTTCTGAGAAGTCAATCGGCAGCCAGCCATCACTGTTATCAAAGGTGACTGTAGCAGATGCCATCCCCGCCCTGGGGCGGCTTTCCGACCCTGAAAAGATCATGTCATCGGTTTTCCGACCGCGCAGCAGCCTGAAAGACTGTTCTCCCAGCACCCAGCGCAAAGAATCCGCAATATTTGATTTGCCCGACCCATTGGGGCCGACAATGGCGGTAATATCACCCTCAAACTCAAAACGAGACTTGGAGGCAAAGGTCTTATACCCGATCAACTCCAGAGATTTTAAACGGTTGGTCATAACTTGTCTTTACCTATCTTATTCGTAGTCTAGGTTGATCAGTGCACTTTTGGCAGCTTCCATACTCGCATCGTGCTTGCTGGTACCTGCGCCGCGGCCCAGCTTTTCACCATTGGCATATACTTCCACTTCAAAAGTTTTGGCGTGATCGGGGCCTTCTTCTTTCACTACCCGGTAAATCGGGGCAGGTTTTCCCCCACTCTGAACGATCTCTTGTAATAAGCTCTTCGGGTCTCTATCCGTTTGTTTGCTTAGAATTTCAACCACAGCGACCTCTAAAAAAGGTGCAATGTATAACTCAACTGCTTCCATGCCGTTGTCCAGGCATAAAGCACCCATCACGGCTTCAAAAGCGCCGCATACCATTGCCTTGCGTTTTCGGCCGCCATTTTCTTCTTCGCCGCGTCCCAACCGGAGCGCACGACCTAAACCAATCTGATTGCCAAAACGCGCCAACTGGTCAGTTTTGACCAACGCGGCCCGCAGGCGAGTGAGGTCACCCTCGGCCATTTCTGGAAAACGGTTGTACAGCCATGCGCCAACCACATAATCCAGCACAGCATCGCCCAGGAATTCCAGGCGTTCGTTGTCTTCTATCGCTTCGGGGTGTTCGTTGAGATAAGAACGGTGAGTCAGTGCCCGGCTGAGGATCAGATGATCGTTGAAATTAAAACCAACTCGAGCGGCAAAATCTTGGGGCGATTCAACCCCAGCATCTCCCTGGAAAATCTTCATACGTATTTCCTCCAAGAACTCAGGGAGCGCCAACCACCCCACATCTGCCGGGTAGTTTGCGGTCCATAGGTTCTACAAGTATTAGATATTGACCTAGGTATTATACATCACAGGCCCTCAAACATCAAATTCTTGAGTGGTTTTTTGTGGCTATACGAAGTTATTCGGGGATTTGCAGCAGCTTTTGCGCCTCCTTTTTCACTCGCTCGGCGGTGGTAGTATCCATCGCCTGCCGGGCAAATTCCATCACCAGGCTCAATTTATCCGCACAGGTTACCGCCCCAACCACCAAATTTACCGATACCAGCGGGAATGCGCCTCCTGGTTTGAGGATTAACCGCTCCAGTTTCAACATCCCATATTCTTTCGGGAAATTCAGGCGGGTGAGGTTGGTGACAGCCGTGCCAAGGTACCGTTTTTCCAGCGATTCCATCTGATCGCGCTTCAAAATAGACAGCACGACATCCTCTCTCTGGGCAAAAGTAGAAAGTTTTTCATAACATACTGAATCGGGTGAAACCAAACCGCCTAATTTTTTAAAATTGATCGCTTCCAAAATTGCGGGGTCAAGATACCACCAGGCAGTAAAATCATTAAATAAGTGCTTGTCGGTATAATACGGCTGGATCAACACATGAAAACGGCGGGCATTGTCCCAAAAAGGTTGCTTGGGATCATATTTGAACTTGGGAGAAGCCAGCCCGGCATAAAACCCCATGCCTTCCCCTACCGGCGGGGTTAACCGCTCTCTTAGGTTCGCGGCCACAGCCACTTTTGAGAAACAAGATTCTTCGCCTATCACCAGGACTTGTGCGCCAATAAAAGCGGCTGCCAGTGCGGAGTTCACAGTAACCTGTTCGGCTTTACAGCGTTTTACCAGCTTGCTCGTTTCTTCCTCATTCAACTCAACCGGGATCATCGTATGTTGATAATTCCCCCAATATGCCCGGCTCAAGCTTTCATAATCTTGTTGATCGAACCTGATCTGATCTGCTTCCCACTGTTTGTTCATCCTACGAATAAAGAACTGCACAATTTTGTTGAGCGAGGCACCGCCCGGCGTATTTTCCCTGGTGATCGGTGCAGGTGTAGGCAATAGCACTACTTCGCCATTAGGGTCTCCCATGTACTGCAAAATATCCCTTGCCAGGTAAGCCAAAGACAAACCATCACAAATAATATGATGGCAAAGAATTACCAACTCGGAGATTTCAGGGGACTGCACCAAGAGAAAACGAATGGCAGGCTGCCGCTCAAAATCACAAGGTATCTGACCTTTTTGTTGGGCAAGCTCGACCCAGTCGTCCGCCGATTCCCGATGCACAACGTCAATGGGTATTTCGCCTACGTCCTCAGTCGTAAACCAGGGATCGCCATGCTCATCCACTTTGATCCGCGCCTGGAGCGCAAAATGCCTTTTCCTGGCCTTACTCACTGCCTGGGTCAGCATTTCTTCCGTGACATCCCCTCTAATACGCGCTACCAGGGTCACGATCGAAAACGGAGACCATGAAAATATTCTTTCAATCGGGGTTAGCTTTCTTTGGCTTGTCTCTACAATTTTGTCCATGCTCCAGATCCCTTTCCAGTATGTATCCATTGTAGAGGGAATCACTGCACGCATAAACCATAGTAACTATGGTGCCGCGCAATACAACTGTATTTAAGAATCTACCTGGACCTATTCTTTTATCCCCCTAAACTTTCCCGTTCACTCCCCTGGCATGGGATGATAATCTCCCTCTACCCATTCCTCCCCATCCGGTTTGAATTCTTTCTTCCACACCGGCACGATCTGCTTTAAACGATCGATCCCATAGCGAGCAGCCTCAAACACACCTGTATCCCGGTGGGCAGCAGTGCAGGCAATCAACACGGTAGGCGTTTCAGGGTACAGCCGTCCGACGCGCTGAACAATCGCCACACCTTCCACGGTCGGCCATTTTTCCCTGATCTCGTCTGCAACTTGCTGCATTTTCTCTTCGGCCATTTCTGGGTAGGCTTCATACTCTAGATATTCCGTATCGTGAGGGTCATCTCGTTTAGTTATTCCCCGCACCATGCCGGTAAAAAAACAGGCCGCCCCGGTACTCGGCAGTGTGATCGACGCCAGCAGCGCATTGAGGTCAATTTCATCTTCTGTGATTGAAAAAACCGTAGGGGGGCTGCTTCCCCCGCTGACCGGCGGGAACCAGGCCACTTCTGCCCCAGATGGAATGACTTCCTCGTCAAAAGCGAATTCCTTATTGATTGACGCCAGGGCATGATCCGCCATATCTTCCAAACCGGGGTACTGTGCTGCCAATATCGCACGCAGCCCGGCAATGGTCGTATCTTCGGGAATTTCAATCTCGGCGCGGCTGGTGCCGGCTTTGTCTCTAAAAGTTGCAAAAAACAATACAGTAATTTTATTCATTGATAATGTCTCCACTTTGTCCGCCGTGTTTTTCCACCAGCCGGATATTGCTGATCCGCATGGTTTTTTCGGCAGCTTTTGCCATGTCGTAAATTGTCAGGGCGGCAATTGAAACCGCGGTCAATGCTTCCATTTCCACCCCGGTTTTGCCGCTGGTGCGTGCTGTGGCTGTAATGCGCACACCCGGCAAGGCATCATCCAGCTCAAAAGAAACCTCTAAATGGTTCAAGGACAACGGGTGGCAAAAGGGAATCAAATCGGCGGTGCGTTTACCGCCGGTGATGCCTGCTACCTGTGCCACGGTAAGCACGTCCCCTTTTTTCAATGCCCCGGCGCGGATCAGCTGCAAGGTTTCCAACTTCATCTGCACCTCGCCCTTTGCCACTGCCATCCGCTCGGTTTCCGGTTTATGTCCCACATCCACCATGCGGGCATTGCCAGCTTCATCTACATGGGTAAGTTTCGGTTCGCTCATACTGAAAATTATACTTGATGTGAATTGAGTTTATTAATTTAGTTCAACGGTACATTTGGGAAAGTCGATCCAATTTTGCCATTTCTTCATCAGTCAAACGGAAATCCAACACCCCGGCCGCCTCTTGCGCATGATGCACTTTGCTCGCCCCAGGGATGGCAACCACAGTCTCTCCGTGGAAATTCACCGTCCAATTCAACGCCACTTGTGTGATCGACACGCCGTACTTCTGGGCAATTTCGTCCATGGCATCAATCAGCGGTTGGGTCTTTTTCAATTGGTTGGAGAGCCGCATTCGCCGCCCAAGGGGTGTTTTTGCCAAAATATCAGGGTTTTTATGGAATTTCCCGGTCAACAACCCAGATGCCAAGGGACTCCAGGCAATGATCGTTACCCCTAATTCTTTGGCAGCATCTAAAATACCGTTGGTTTCAATCTGCCGGTCAATCAGACTGAACTGCACCTGATTGGAAGCCAATCCCAAGCCGCGCTTAACCAATGCCTGGTGTGCCCGGTGCATATCCTTTGCACTAAAATTGCTTATACCCACCGAGCGAATCTTGCCAGCCTCTACCAAATCGGCCATGGCGTTCATCTCATCTTCTGGCGTAGAGAATGAAAACGGCTGGTGTACCTGGTAAAGGTCGATTGTGTAACCTTGTAAATAATGTAAACGGTCATCAATCGTTTTGGGGATATTGCGGGCTGTGCGTAACAAAGGCCACCATTTAGTAGCAATGCGCACGTCTTCATCCGCAACCTGGTTGTTTTTTAACGCGTTGCTGAGTCCCTGTTCCGATCTGCCCTGCCCATACATTTCGGCAGTATCAAACCAATTTATCCCCCCATCCAGGCCAGCTTTAATAATTGCGTCCTTCTGAGTTTGGGGAAAATCGTCAAACATGAACCTGAACATTCCCTTTCCCCCGGCAAACTGCATCACCCCAATCCCTACCGGCGTGATCTCGATATCCGTGTTCCCCAACTTCCGCCCTTGTTTGAGTGTGTTCATAATTTCTCTCCAAATTGATACATAATTGACTCTACTGACTCGCTAAGATAGACAATTCTTCCCTATTTGCTGTGTGGGCGGAACGCGATCATTGGCATCATGCTGCCTGCATGCAGATAATCTTCATCGCTGCCATCTACTTCGTAACCAATCCACTTTGCCATGCTTGCCTCTGCTGGATTGTTTTTTACAAATTCCAGGAAAGCCTTCCCCGCTTCTTCCGGGGTAAGCTGCTCGGCTGTGGCTTCTATTTTGCGCCGCCCCACCTGTACCGATACCTCTGGGTGCGCCAACACGTTTTTGTACCAATCAGTCTTTTTGCCGAACCCGGCAGTGACCACATACGAATCACGCTCTTCTTGGTAGGTAACTACTTCCAAAACTGCCTGGCGCGGTAACCCGCTTTTGCGCCCTACATGGTTGAGCAGTAAAAAATGTGTTCCCATCAGCCAGCCCAGCCCGGCTTTATACATATAGATCGGTGCCCTAAAAAACGCCCTGGATAAACCTTTAGGCGGCGTCAGTTCTTTAATTTTCTTAGCCATTCTGTACTCCTTGAAAAAGAATTATTGGATGTCGGGTGAACTGTTTATACCCGTATTGATCGGCTCAGGAATGCGCAGCGTATCGCCCGGTTGGAAAGCATCAATAGGGGGTAGATCGTTAAAATAAGCGATCACTTTCCACTTCATCGGGTCATTGTAGTACCGCAAAGCGATAATACCCAAATCTTCCCCATTCGCCACGCGATGGGTAACTACATTGGTCGTCCCCCAATTGCCCATAAAACTCAAATACACGTCTGCCACCGGGCGAGATACCAGAACGCTCTCGTCAATCGGGATGCCGTTGAATGCGCCCCAGGCCATAATGCGGTTGACCTCTGCCTGGGTGACAGCCGGATCGGTCGGCACTGCCGTACCAGGAATAGGATTGCTGGCGATCAGACCGACAAAATCCGGATTATTGAAATATTCATGACAGGTACCCCAGGCGGCCGCAAATTGGGCATAGGTCATGCGCTTATTCTTGCCCTTCGCCCGGTGAATACCCCACCAAAGCGGATCATTGATAAGAATGTCATTGCCATCGTAACCGGTAACCACCACAAAGTGGGTTTTCTCGAACTTACTCTGCGTCTCCACCCCAGAACCAGGCTTCACCCAGGCCTGGTAATTGACCAATGCGATCAATGGCCGGTTTTGGTTAATGGAAGAAACGATAAAGTCCTTGTTCCCATCCTGAAATTTCTCTAGAGCCAGACTGTAATGGCTGGCCGTATGTTTCAAATCGGAACGTGAGAGGAATTTGGTTTGGTGTTGGTGGGTATTTTTAAATACATCATCAATAGAAACATTCACTCCCACGGCCTCCAGGATCATCGCCACACAAGCTGCCCCGCAGTCGCTGGGGGCATACAGCGCATCCGAATCACGTTGGGAACGGTACGGGATGTTCAACTGCTTTGCCATCTTTCCTCCAATCACACGCCATCATCGCTTCGATTGACCAAGTTAAAGGGATACCTAATTCAGCAGGCCAATTGTCTGGATTGACCCAATGATTAGATTATATACCTTTCAAGGTCAAATTACTCGTTTGATTAGAAAGAAATATTAGATTAATGACTATGCGAAGTTTACAGTCGTATACCCGGTCACCTGCCGAAAAACCTGTACCACCGCCCCCATGATCGTGGCATCATCAAATAACTGCGACGGGCGAATGGGCGCAATCTGTGGCACAACGCCCTCTAACAACGTTTGGATCGGTTCGATCAGCAGATCATGAGATTTACTCACACTCCCACCCAGGATGATCACACCGGGGTCAAAACATACATCCACATTCGCAATCATCAGGCTGTATAGATCGACCGTTTCCACCAGGATGCTTTGTGCCCATACTTCGCCATTCCTGGCTGCTTCAAACACATATTTTCCGTTCACTGTTGCCAGTTCGTCCGCCGGCAGGCTGTCTGCCAATACAATTTTCGCCCGGTCTGCAATCCCTTTCCCCGACGACAATCCCTCTAAGGCCCCAAAGCCGGGGTACTGATAGTTCAAATGCTCTATGCCGGGCAGCATATAGCCAACCTCGCCGGAAGCAAAGTTTGCCCCCCTGTACAGCTCACCGTTGAGGATAATTCCCATCCCAATCCCGGTGCCAATCGCGATCATCACCACATTATCCGCATCTTGTCCGGCACCAAACCAGTATTCCCCCATCACCGCCAGATTGACATCATTCTCAATGATGAAAGGCAGATCAAAACTCGCCTGCAAGCGTTCCAACAGCGGAAAATTGCTCCAATCCAGGCTCGGTGCCAAGACGATCTTGCCTGTTCCGCCATCAACCACACCGGGGATGCCCAGCCCTACCCCCAATAAATGATGGGGATAGCTGCCTGCTTCTTGGATCAAGTCCTGGATGAAAGCCTTTAGCGCTTCAAAATTATGCTCTGCATCATGCCAGGGGTCTTTTACCTCTTTCTGGAACAGCACTTCTCCACCGATATCGACCAATGCCCCGCTGATATGGCTGCCGCCCACATCCAATCCCAACACAGCGTTTCCATCGATATGCAGTGCCAGCATTTCGTGCGCCCGCCCTTTACCCACGGCAACTTTACCTTCCGTTCGCACCAAGCCGTCTTCAATCAGCTCATCCACAATCCGCATCACGGTGGGGCGGCTGAGGTTGAGCTGGTCGGCAATTTGGCTGCGTGAGGCTTGATGCACCAAACGTAAGTATTCCAACACCGCAGAACGGTTGATCGTGCGCATTTGGGATTGGGCGATAGTTTTCGGGAATCTTGACTGCATAGCATCCTCCAGAATTCATTTAATTACAGAATGTAATTATATAAAACTACACAGAAGATGTCAATTTATATTGGCGTAAAAATAAAGAAATTAATCGCTATTGGACGAGAGGAATTCCGGCTGCCCGTAGGTGCCACAAAGTATCGTAGGCCGCTTCTTTGATCTCCCCTTCTGGGCCGCCCATTAATGCCAACAATGTTTCGATCGCCACATACGCCTCACCCGGTTTTTGGCGGTAAATATGCATTGCCGCCAGCCTGGTGAGGTCGTCACCTTCTTTCAAAGCGGTTGCCAGCAAATCCCAGCCCGATTGTCCGGGCGAAATACCCATGCCCCGCTCGCCGGCAAAACCAATCAGCCAGGAAATTTCATGGATGGGTGCCAATTTTTTCGGGATACCCAGTGAGGCAGACTTTTTATCTTCCTGGATTTGCACGGCTGCATTTCTCACCACCCACTCGCTGTCTTCCACCTGGATCTCGCTCAGCAGTTGTTCGGCCCAGGGGTCTTTCACCAGTGCCAATCCATACACCACCGCTCTGCGCACGGCCACATTTTCAATCTTGGCGCCATCCTTCAGCACCGGGTGACCTTCCAAGGGGTGCTGTGCCAATGCTTCTGCCGCGGCACGTTTCACGTCTTCTGTTCCATCCAGCAGTGCGGCAGTAAGCTGCTCTAAAGCAGGTGTGGAACCAATCGAAACCAAAGCCAGACAGGCCGCCCGGCTGACAAACACCGATGAGTCGTGTACCAGTAAGCCCAATTGATCCAGCACGGCGACATTTTTGGTCAATCCACAACCGATGGCTGCCAGCCAACGCACCGTATGTTTCGGTGATTTCAACAATTGTTTGAAAAGCGTGTTGATCCCCTCTTCGCCGGACAAAGCCAAAGCCCCCAGCCAGCGCATCCGCAAATCTACCGGCAGCGTCTCATCCTGTAACCGTCCGGCCAGCGTACGCATCAACTGGTTGCGCCACCCGGCAGTTTGAGGAGCAGCCACCAACCAACTACCTGCCGTCACTAGTGCAGATTGAAGCGGGTCGCTTTCAGCCATTTGTTCGGCTTGCTGCACGCTGGTTTGCAAATTAGCCTTATGCGCTCCCGCATACTGCAAGGCAAGCACTTTTCCCGTCCAGAAGGGTTGCTCTTGTAATTTTTGAATGCTTTCTGAGCCGGATAAATTGACCCCGGCCAGATACCCGGCAACGATGGGATGCACAAAGCTGTAGCTCCCATTGGGGTATTGTTTCAGCAGACCGGCTTCCGTCAATTGAGGTAACAGTGTGCGTCCGCGCGGTTTGCCCGCTTCCACCTTGTCGCTCTCTGCTTCCCCATCCTCTTTATCCTCCGAAAGATTGGCTTCTTCCCCATCAGGTTCCAAAGAATCTAATTCTGCCAGCAGTTCATCCAAATCGCCCATCTCATCTTCTAAGGCAGCAGGCAATTCGGCCTCGGAAACTGCGCTTTCGGGGGTTACTTCTTCCGTTTCTGGTTCAGCTTCTTCCACTTCAAAGGCGGCAATATAGCTGCTGGCTTTACGCTTTTGCAGAAACAAAGTCAGGTTAATAATCGCTTGTGCTGCCAGGTTCTCCAGTGCCGGGCGGGCGTTGGTAATCCCCGCAGACATGCGATGCAGGTAAGCTTCTAATGCCGCCGCTTCGCCATACCCCTGGCTGTCCCCGGAGAATGCCGCCCAGGTTTGCAGCGTGAGGTAAAAAGGCAGTGATAAATCTGTATCTGTGAGCAGCCAGTTTTCGATGATCAGCGGATCGTAGATTTCCGGCAAGGCACTCGCCCAACTTTGCGAGGCAATTTGGGTCGTCCACAATTCGCGCCACCGGTGGATGAAAGTTTCTTTATCCTCGGCGTTCCAACCGGCAATCGCCAGAGGATGTAATTGCAGTGTCTCCTGGCAAGAAATATCCTCAAATCCACTGGTCACAATATAACGGTTACCCGGGAACTGCGTTTGCAAAGTCTTAAGATAAGCCACAACCGCTTTCCGCTCATTGGGAGGCAGTTCATCCAGCCCATCCACCATCAAGATCGCCAATTTTTGCTCAAATAAGGTTTGCAAAAAGTCCGGTAGTTGGGCTTCTACCAATAACGCTACTTGCTGTGCATACACCTGGTAGAGTGCATCCAGCGGTTTCTTTTCGCTGTCTTTAAGCACCAATTCACCCGCATGCACCACAATCGGGATCAAACTGCCTAATGCGCCTACCTCTGGATGCCGTTGGGCGATTTTATTGGCCAGGTCATACAAGGCAAAACTCCGGCCGCTGCCCGGTTTGCCGGTAATCAGCAGGTTTGCCCCTTTTGACATCGCTTCTGGGATGGTCAGCGTATCTACCCGGAAACGCCCACCTATTTCCGGCCAATCCGGCAAATAAGGGATGGCGATATCGGTAATCGATTCGGGGGGTAACGCCTCACCCGGGATCACCGGCGGGGGCGGTGCCAGCAAACGGGTTGGGATTGCAATTTCTTCAATGGAAAATAAGGGGGCTGCCAGATGTTTATCCTGGCAGATTTGGATCATATCTCGGCGGAAACGCTGCTCAATACTGGTAGAAAGTCCTTCGCGCGTCGCCTGAACGCGTTCCTTTAATGCCTGCCTTACCGTGGAAAGCACAGGGCGCGCTTGCCGCACCAGCCACCAAAACAATGTGGCAGCCAGGAAGCCAATCCAAAAAGAGAGTTGGTCAATCCTCAGGTTTTCCATACAAATAATGATTGTTTAGGGCATGTGCAGCAGCCGACCGCACCCACTACAATAAGCCAGCATCGTGGGTGATCGGGCAGCCTGGGTCAGCGCAGCTGTGAGGGTAGCGCCGCACACGGCGCAGGAGTTATCAATAACTTCTGTCACCGCCAGCCCGCGGCGCGATTTGCGTAGATTTTCGTAAATCTTGAGTTCATCCGTTGGTATTTCGGCCGCCTGTTCATCGCGTTCTTTTTTAAGACGCTCGACCGATTCTTTCAAACCGCTTTGTTCCACCGTCAAATCTTTGTTTTGAGCCGCCACTTCTTGCAGCACACGGTCCAGGTTTTCTTGCGCTTCGCCCATTGCTTCTTCGCGTTCTTCCTGGCGTACCATTGCTTCTAACTGCTTGTCTTCCAACGTAGTAAGGTAGCGAGCCAAAGCCTCAGATTCCATTTGTAAATCTTCCAGCTCTTTCGGATTCTTGACCGCCCCGCCGTATAAGGCTTTATGGTTTTTTTCAATTTTATCTTGCTGTCCGGCGACCTCAGTTTCTGCTTTCCGTAGTGCCAGCTGCGCCTCGGTAAGCAGCTTGGTAGCTCGTTCGGCTTTGGCGTTGGCATTCTTTACCACAGAATTGTTACCGAGCGTTTTAGAGATCTCATCCAGGCGCAATTTCGCCCGATCTAGCTCTGAATCAACTTGTTGAAGCTGGTATAACTGCTTTGCATGGCTCATGTCTCTGATTATAGAGCGTGAACTTGCATTGCGCAAGCAAGAAGGGAGCATATTCACAATAGGAAAAATTAGCCCCTATTCAGCAAGGTAGCCGCTCTCAATTTAAGATACAATCAGGAATAATGACGCAGCCATCAAACGGTTGAATTTCTTCATCCATTTGATACAACTGAGCTTTGCTCGGTCAAAATAAATATGAGTGGTAAGCCACTCATATTTATTAAACTAAACTTTGTTTAGTCAAAACTTGGTTTCGTCAAATTAGAGTCGACTGATTAGCAATTTGGAGGTTTTCGGGTATGTCCAAAAAGTCCACAGGCAGCAGAAAACTGGGATGGATTGTCGCAGTGATCTGGATTGCAGCCGCAGCTCTTGCGGGGGGATTATTATGGATGACCCAAAGCTCCTTTGCAGCCCCAGCCGCAAGGAATGAACTGGCTGCCCAGGTTATGCCTGAAATTACCGTACTCCCCACCAACACCCATCTACCTACAGCCTCGCCAACCCTTGTTTTACCGACCGCCACACTTCCTCCAATCCCCACAGCCACGCCAGCCCCCACCGAGCGGCCAAAAGCCGAAATTACCCCAATTGTATTTCCCACCGTTGTGCCTACCTCAGACGCACTATGGGAAGGGCCGATCACGATCGGTTATTCGGTGGAAGGCAGGCCGCTGGAAGTCTACCGCTTTGGCCGCGGGGAACGTGCGTATTTGGTGATTGCCGGAATCCACGGCGGCTACGAGATCAATACCATTCAGCTGGCCGACCAACTGATCGGCTACTTTACCCGCAAACCAGATGCCATCCCGGCGGATGCGACCTTATACATCCTTCGTTCCATGAACCCGGATGGAGAAGCTTTACCGCATAAAAAAGAAGGGCGCTCAAATGCCAACCTGGTTGACCTCAACCGCAGTTTTCCGGTTGGGTGGTCGGATACGTGGAGCCGGGATGGTTGTTGGGATTTGCTGGAACTCAACGCCGGAGCTTATCCTGCCTCCGAACCAGAAACGATTGCCCTGATGGCTTTCGTGCTTGAACACCCCGTCATTGCGGTGGTCAGCTACCATGCTGCCGCCCCCGGGTTTTACCCCGCCGGGGAACCCGCCGACCCGGCTTCGGTAGATTTGGCCGAATATTTATCGGCGTCCAGCGGTTACCCCTACCCTGCTTTTTATACCGGGTGCTACATGACCGGTTCGCTGGTGGACTGGACGTTATCTACCGGTGCCGCCGGTGTGGATGTGGAACTCTCCACCCATTGGGATACTGAATTTAATGTCAACCTGCCGCTGGTGTTGTCACTGCTTCGCTGGGAACCACCTCAAGAGGAATAAATCGAACGCCGTTCGATCAAATATATGGTGTTATCTATTTCACAGTCTGGGTACTGCCCGGTCACATCAAAATAAAAACGAACGTTTTATTTTGAAAAGCTGAACATGATTCAGTAATCTAAAAGAGGAAGAAAAATGAACTTAGTTGAATTTATTGCCAATAGTAAAAAACCCGTCTTTTTGGATGGCGGGATGGGAACCCAACTGTTTGCCAGGGGCGTAGAGATGAGCGGGAATACCAACCTGACCCACCCGGAAGTTGTGCTGGCCGTACACCAGGATTATGCCGATGCCGGGGCAAATGTCCTCATTTCCAACACTTTTACCCTCAACCGTATCTACCAGGAATCTAACAGCGCCAAATTTGACATCCCTGCCGCCATCCAGGCAGGTGTAAAAATTGCCAAACAGGCAGCCACCAATGGGCAGTTTGTGGTTGGGGATATGGGTTCAACCAGCAAAATGTTGGCACCGATTGGCAAACTGACCGAGGAAGAAGCCCTGGAAACGTACATAGAACAGGCCACTACCCTGGCCGAGGCAGGCGTAGACGGCTTTTTTATCGAGACCATGTTTGACATTCACGAAACCCTGGTGGCAGTCAAAGGCTGTAAAACCGCTGCGCCAGACATCCCCGTGATGGCTTCGATGACCTTTGTACAGGTGAAGAATGGCGGGCGCACAATGATGGGTAACTCTGCCCAGGAATGTGCCCAGGCGCTTACCGATGCGGGTGTCAGTGTGGTGGGCACCAACTGCGGAAAACTAAACCCCGAGGAGATTGCCGAAATCGTAGCCATCATGGGAGAAGTGACCGACCTGCCTATTGCCGCCCAACCCAATGCCGGGCTGCCCAAAATGCGTGATGGCGAGACTTATTTTGATATGCAGCCAGACACTTTTGCAGATGGGATTGAGATTTGTGTGGAGAAAGGCGCTAAGGTCGTTGGCGGCTGCTGCGGCACCACCCCCGATCATATTCGAGAAATTGTGAAACGCCTGGGATAACTACGCCCAACTATAGCCCTGTAAGCATCAAGACACCTTCTATGGATTAGAGGGTGTCTTTTTATATAAATAACCTAAGTTACCAATCTGCCAAACTAACTTACAATCTAATTTTCTCTACCCCATCCCCCTAGCCCCCTTCCCCAGCCATTTGCTTCATGCGCGGTCAAAGGCTGATTTGGCCGTGGAAGGGGGAATCTTTCTGGGAGGTGGCTTCGCCCCCTCCCGCCTCAAAGGCCCCACCCCCATTAAAACAGGCTGTTTTCCCCAAAAACATCACATTGCAGGAAATGATATACATCCAAAATATGCAGTAAAAATCCTTTATAGATTTTGGGAAATAGCATCATTACGTTAAACAAAACACACGGCAGATAAGCCGTGTGCGTCTTATTCTCTAATGCAAATCTAGGGCTATACCCCGACCAAGATCGCACGTGCCGGTGCGCCATCCGAACCATCAATTTTCATCGGCAGGCAGTACATCGTATATCGCCCTTGCGAAACTTCGGAGAGGTTCAACCCTTCCACGATCACCACACCAGCTTCTAACAGCACCAAATGTGTTGGGGAGGAATCCTCATACGGTGCGACCGACAAATAATCTACGCCCACCAGTTTTACGCCTCGTTGGATCAGGTATGCGGCTGCCTCAGGGTCTAACCCGACATAATTTTCATCAAAAATCGTATGTTCCTTGCGCCAATGCTCCGAATTGCGCGTGCGGAACAGCACGCGCTTGGTGCGCGGCGGAATTGCGGAAGCTTCAACCACTTCTTTGGTAATCAAGTCTACATCGTCGGGTAAATGCAGCACATACGCCCGCCCGGTGAGCATATCAATATCCAGGCGGTCTACCGTCTCTCCACTGTCGATAAAATGTTTGGGCGCGTCCACATGCGTTCCTGTATGCACCCCCAATTTCATATAAGATACATTGGCTTCTTCACCGTCTGCAATGGCAGCGATTTGGGATATTTCTACTTGTGGGTCTCCCGGCCAAACCACCATTCCATCTGTGATTGTGAGGGTAATATCATAGGTCCGCATATACTGAATCGATTTCCTAACGCATGAATTTCAAAACCTAAAATCAGTATATAGTAGGGAGAATAAAAGCGCAAACGCGGATTTGATTCAATTTTCCCTCTATCCGATTCCGGTCATCGGAGTGTTTTACTCCGCTTCTTCCCGCTGCTGTCGCAAATCCTGGCGGGCTAATTTTCGCCAATTCTTATCCTTCAAATAGTCCAGATTACGGATCATACGGGCAGGCAGCAGCCCAAAATAACGGGTAAACGCATCAATATCGCAGGTATGGTCATTGGCAAGGTAATCCAGCCAGTAGACTGAATGGGGAAAGTCGGGGAACAGGTATTCTAACAAAACTGCCACGATGCGCATGTAGGAAGGACGCATATAGACCAACATCCGGTTCATCCCTGCCGCCGCCATCACTTCTTCCACAATTTGCTTGATCGACAAAAATTCCGCACCCCCTACCTCAATGGTCTGGTTGTCCAGGTCATGGTTGTGCAGCAGCCAGGTGAGTGCCGAAGCCAGGTCATCGACCCAAATGGGCTGCAGCATGGTCTGGCCTTTGTCCGGTAAAAAGAAAAATAAGGGATATAGGCCCATCAGTTTAGCCAGCCCGGTGGTGAAATGGTCGTTTTCACCATATACCAACCCGGTACGGATGATGGTGTATTTCACATTCCCCTGGCGGATGAATTCTTCCACAATCCCCTTGATCTTCATCACAGGATAGGCTGAAGCCCGGTCTGCCCCCAGGTGGCTTAGATAGACAATCCGTTCAACACCGGCTTCTTCGGCTACCCGCAGCAAGGTGCGCGTCCCATTGATCTCTACCTCGCTCAAACGAGAATCGACCCCCTGCCACTCTCGCCCAACCAGGTGAAAAATGGTGTCTACCCCGGCAACTGCGGCGCGCAGACTGCGCTCATCTTCAATACTGCTGATCGCCACCTCAACCGGCAGTCCCTTCGGGAGATGCGGCGTACGCGCAGCCGGGCGCAGCAGTGTACGCACCTGGCGACCATCCTCCACCAGAGAGCGGATCAATGCCTGTCCTATAAAACCTGTGCCGCCTGTAACCAGGATCATGTGAGTCGGTATCCTTCAAAAAAATTTATTTGCCTAAAATGCACCCATGGATTATACCAAGATGCGCCAAGTTCTAAACAGATGGCACAATATTTGCACCTATATAGGCGAGAGGTAAAAATGATGACCAGTAACTATCCAATTCCTGCAAATAATAACCGCATCGGTTTCCAATATTTCCCCGATTCTCTGCATTATCGAGAAGCCGACTTGCTCCGCTGGCTGCCCGAACTGGTAAAGCTCGGCGCAAAGTGGGTTGTCCTCAACGCCCCCATCGACCGGGCAATCCCAGAAGATTTTATCCGCAGCATTATCGCTGCCGGGATCGAGCCGGTACTGCATTTCCGCATGTCGTGCGCCGACTCGCCCAAAGCCAATGAATTAGCCGTATTATTTAGAGCCTATGCCGGCTGGGGCGTGCATTATGTATGCTTGTATGATCGCCCGAACACGCAGCAAGCCTGGACGCAAGAAACCTGGCTGCAGCGAAAGCTGGTCGAGCGATTCCTGGATATTTTCATCCCCGCGGCCGAACAGGTTTGTGAAGCCGGCATGTACCCGGTGCTCTCGCCGCTGGAACCCGGTGGTAACTTCTGGGACACCGCCTTTCTGCGCGGTGCGCTGAAAGGGATTCAACGCCGGGAACATACCCGCTTACTCCAACGGTTGGTGATTGGCGCATATGCCTACCCGAATGGATTACCTCTCAATTGGGGCGCAGGCGGCCCCGATGTTTGGCCTGGGACCCGCCCCTATTACACCCCGGATGACGAACAAGACCACCTCGGCTTCCGCATTTTTGACTGGTACAACGCCATTTCCACCACCGAAATTGAGATGCAGCTGCCGATCCTCTTGATGGGCACCGGCGAACATGTGACCCAATCAAGTGAAACCACGGAACCCATCGACGCACAAACGCATGCCAAGCAAAACTTCGTCATTGCCCGCCTGCTGGCAAAGGAAATTGGCGGAACAGACCCGGCTTACCCCCTGGAAATTCCCGATAACGTTCTGGGGGGATGCTTTACGCTGCTGGCGGCTACCGGCGGGGAGGACCACGAAAAAGCATGGTACCTGCCCAATGACAGCACACTGCCGATTATTGACCAGCTTAAAAACTGGGCTGCTCAGAAAAAAGCAAAAGCCGCCCAGCCGGTTAAAGATTCGACGGCAGTGCCAAAAACCATCCCCAGCCCCACTTGCCCGGCCAATACCGTTCCCACCGGGAGCAAACTGATCAAGCATTATTTGCTGCTCCCACAGTATGAATGGGGCATCGCAGATTGGCATCTGGAAGTCAGCCAACCTTACATCAAAAAATACGCCCCCACCATCGGCTTCTCCCCCAGCGAAGCCGCCCTGGCAGAAAAAGTAGTGGTGGTGGGCGGCCCGCAGTCTTTCCCCCCTGAAATGATCGAAGGTTTGAAAAACAAAGGCTGCCAGGTGCTGCAAATCAGCGGGACCGGTACAAATATTGCAACTACATTATTGAATTTATGAGATGAGAGGTGAGACTATGGCTTTAAATGCAAATACCCAACCAAGACCCATCCATCAACCCGTACTGAAAGTAATGGGGCTCGGCGGCGGCGGCGGCAACGCGGTTAACCGCATGATTGCCCAAGATATTAAGGGTGTGGAATTTATTGCTGCTAACACCGACCATCAAGACTTGGCCTCCAACTCAGCTCCTGTCAAAATTCAGCTTGGCCCGAAAAGCACCCGCGGCTTGGGCGCCGGCGGCGACCCAGAGATTGGACGCATTGCAGCCGAAGAGTCGGCCAGGGAAATCTACGAAGCGCTCAAAGGCGCCGATATGGTCTTCCTCACCGCCGGGATGGGCGGCGGCACTGGCACCGGTTCGATTGCGGTAGCCGGAAGGATTGCCAAGCAAATGGGAATTGTCACCATTGCCGTAGTCACCACGCCCTTCGGTTTTGAAGTTGGCAAACGTCAAAAGAACGCCCAGCAAGGATTGGCAGCCCTGCGCCCCAACACAGACACATTGATCGCCATCCCCAACGACCGCTTGCTGTACAAAGAAGAATGGGCCAAACACCTGCCCTTAGAAACCATCTTCCAACTGGCAGATGATGTTCTCCGGCAGGCCGTCCAGGGCATTTCCGAGCTGGTCACCGAACCCGGCATGATCAACGTCGACTTCTCCCACATCCGCGAAGTGATGCGCCGCGGCGGCGGAGCACTGATGACTATCGGGCAAGGCGTCGGTGAAAACAAAGCCCTGGAAGCCATTCACCAGGCGCTCAACCACCCGCTGCTCGACACCGTCAACCTGGAAAATGCGGCCGGGATCATCGCCAACTTTACCGGCGGCAAAGACTTGACCCTTTACGATGTCAGCGAAGCAATTGCCCACATTCACAATCTGGCAGGTGCCGATGTCGATGTCATTCTCGGCTTCAACAACGATATCAAGCTGGATGACCGAGTGCAGGTTATTTTGGTGATCACCGGTTTGGGCGCGCAGACACTGGAAGATGTCATCCCCGGTGCAGAAGAGCGGGTAGCAGCCTCCAAAGAAGACCTGGGCGAGCTGCAAACCTTTATGGATGATGTCCCCCCGCCCACACCGCAGCGAGAAAATTCATATGCCTACACCTCCTACGCGGAGACGCAGCAGCATGATCCCAACAACCTTGACATCCCCGCTTTTATGCGCAACCACAACCGCTACCAGCCTACAATGTCTGGTGGGTCGGAAAGATAAACAAGAGAAAGAAGAAGTCTTTTGAGGGAAAAATGGAAAAAACGTTAGTGGAAAAGATTTCAAAACAAGTGTACCGCCGCTTCCCGGAGGTCAATGGTGCTAAACCCAGCATCAAGCAGTCCAAATCTGCACCCTCCGGGGAGAATTATGTGCTTACTTACAAAGGCTCTGCGGCCGGCCCTGGAGGACGCAGCATTCCCCGGAATGTGCGCGTGGTGGCCGATGCCAAAGGCAAAATTATCCGTATGTCTACTTCAAAATAGGAATCTAAATTATGGAATGGATGCTCACCCTTCGCAATTCAATCGCTCACCGCTTCTGGGAAACAATCGTCAAACTATTAGAGTCAGAATCTGAGGTGGTGGTAAGGATCGTTAAATTGGGTTATCGCTATAAAGACCAAATCCCGGAGCGCAGTTTCCTGTTCCAGATGCTGTTCTGGAGCTGCATTGGGCTGACACTCGGTTTGGGGATTGGAATTCTGATCTTCTAAATAAACTTACAGTGGGGAAATAGATCACATCTATATGTATGCTGGTGCGCTTGAGATGCGCTCCGGCTCTGTTCATTTTTACAAGTATTTCCCCCGTTTTTCACATCCAAAATTAGTGGACATGTTACAATCAAATTAAAGGGTGAACCCTTTAGTTTGATTCAGCTGAACTTCTTTCAGTCAAATCAAACGGATAGCGATTTATTCGTCATAGCTATCCAAAAGTACAATGGATGAGAAGATTTAGTGCAAACTATGGGTAAAAAAAACGGTTGTCTGGGACTGCTTTTCAGCGTGTTTCTAATTTTGGGGGTCATTGTAGCAAAAATGATCTCCGATGGCATGGATACACCCCCGACCTTACCCACACCTACTCCAACCGCAGTATCTCCCGCACCTAAAAGCCAAATTCCGGTATTTCTGGTCATCGGCGTCAATCAATTTTCCTCCAACCAAACCTATTTAGAAAGTGCCTGGTTGATCTCAATCACGCCGGAAATGGCGGATGGACTTAACAAACTCAACATCATTCTGGTGGGCATCTACCCGGTTACTCCCGAAATGGTTTCCAACCCAGATTTAGGCTATCTTGCCAATACCCACGCCCCCATCCCAATAGACCTGCAAAATATAGATTCTCTCTCCAGTATGGCCCTCTTTACTGGATATGAAACAAGCTGGGATGAAGTGATTGTATTGGATGAATATGCAATGAATGGGATCATTCACCTGGGTGACCGCAACGCAGCCCACCAAATCCCCACCCCCAGCCCAAACCTGTTCACCAAACCTTGGGACTCACCGGCAGCCTCGTTTGAAATGCAGTCCGGCATCCTGGAAAATCTATGCAATAACCCGCATGCCTACCTCCAGTTCCAGACCCTGCAAGATATTTTATCCCTCTACCCCAACCACCTGCAATCCACCATGGAAGCGAGCAAACTATCTAATTTATGGCAGGTGTACACCAACGGCGATAAGACCGTGATCTACTGCGACCCTTATCCCAAACCTTGAGACTTTCCAAGCCTTCATTAATCTGACCTTACAACTCCGAATATATTCTGTTAAAATAGCCCGCATATGAATACTTCAATTGGCTATCCAGTTCCCCAAAGGGATGTTTCAATAAAATTGATCCATAAAGCCGCAGCGGCCTTGTTGGGTGGGTTTGTCATCTTCCTATTCCTCACCCTCACGGCTGTGTTCACCCTGCAAATTGCCTACATGGGCAAAATCAACCCCGGTGTATCGGTTTCCGGGGTGGATATTGGCGGCCTCACCCGGGCAGAAGCCAGCGATTTGATCATGGCGCGCCTGACGTATCCGCAAGAAGGATTGATCGCCCTGGAAGGCGAAGGACAGGTGTGGACATACGCACCCATCGACCTGGGCTTGATCCTGGATTATGGCGGGACAGCCGAAGCAGCCTACAAACTCGGTCGGCAGGGCTGGCCCTGGCAGCGTCTGGCAGAACGCATCACCCTGATGCGCAGCGGCGTAGAGATCAGCCCGATCATGATCCTGGATGAGCGCATTACCCGCGCCCGGCTGGATGAAATTGCCAGCCAGATCAATGTCCCCATGAAGGAAGCAGCCCTGCGGCTGGAAGGGGCGCAGGTAATTGCCGAACCGGGACAGGTAGGGCGCATTTTAGATGCCGAAACCACCCTGGCAAAATTACGCCAGCCGATGACCAACCTGGTGGATACCAGTCAGGAATTGGTCATTCAGGAATTCCACCCTGCCATATTGGATGTAAGCAGCCAGGCAGATACAGCCTCAAAAATTCTCAGCCAACCGCTCACCTTGCAGGTATCGGACAGCGAAAACGAAAAACTCGGCCCGTGGGAAATATCTCCCGAAACGCTGGCCGGTATGCTCATCATTGAACGCACCAGCCAGGACGGTGTAGACAGCTATCAATTCCACCTGGATGAAAATACGCTGTACAACTTCCTCTACCCCCTCACCCCCAGCCTGAAACAAACCCCGCAGAATGCCCGGTTCATCTTCAACGATGAAACCCGTGAACTTGAATTGGTGCGGGCAGCGACGATTGGACGGGAGTTGATGGTGGAAGAAACCATCCAGCAGATTAACGAGAAAATCCAGAACGGCGAACACAGCGTCAATTTGGTGTTTGACTTCATCAACCCCGAAGTTACTGACAATGCCAAAGCCGCCGACCTGGGGATCACCGAAGTGGTCAGCCAGCAATCTTCTTTCTTCTACGGTTCCGATGAAAGCCGCATCCAAAATATCCAGACGGCGGCGGCTCAATTCCACGGGATACTGATCGCCCCTGGAGAAACCTTCTCCATGGTAGATAACATTGGCGACATCAGCCTGGATTCCGGGTATGCCGAAGCATGGATCATTTACGGCGACCGCACGATTAAAGGGGTCGGCGGTGGTGTGTGCCAGGTAAGTACGACTCTGTTCCGTACCGTGTTCTTTGGCGGCTACCCGGTTGTGGAACGCTGGCCGCACTCGTACCGGGTGTATTACTACGAACTCACCCAGAGCGGCGCCGTCAATGAAGACCTGGCCGGACTGGATGCCACCGTGTATGCCCCCGTGGTGGATTTCAAATTCACCAACGACACCCCTTACTGGCTGCTGATGGAAACCTACGTAGATGCCCCCGCCCGCAGGATCACCTGGAAGTTTTACTCTACCGATGACGGCCGGGAAGTGGATTGGAGCACAACCGGTTTAACCAACACCGAAAAGCCGCCCTATCCAGAATATGAGAAGAACCCCGATTTGAAAGAAGGCCAGATCAAGCAGGTCGATTGGGCAGTTGATGGCGCCACAGTGACCGTATTCCGCACAGTAACGCGCAACGGCGAAGTGATCTACGATGACACTTTCCATACCGTGTATACCCCCTGGAGCGCGGTGTGCCAGTACGGCCCCGGCACAGACGACTACCCGCCCACCGGGGACAAACGCGACCGCTATTCCTGCAAGATCAAGGGAAATTGAGACAAAATTCTCAACTTGGATGAAATATAACTCATTTTGAAAACCCGTCTTTTCTATTTATTGACCGTATTAATCATCCTCCTTACCGGTTGTGATCGGGCGGGGTCAACAAACACAAATAATGGGAACAACAACTTAGCAGAGAACATTCCCAACCAAACCGAGCAAAATACTGCTACCCAGGAACCAGCGGCACCCGCTGCTCCACTCGACGAATATCAAATCCCCCTTCCACCCAATGGATACCTTTACCACGCAGTCTTTCCAGGTGGCAGTTTTGATTCTACCGGCGCAGAGGATGACATCACGCCTGAAAATTTGCAAATCTACGAAGAAAATGCGGGCAAATCGGCAGCCTGGGTATACTTTTCAAATAATTGGTACAACGGGCGCGAGTTCCCGCTGGAAACCGCTCGCTGGATCCGTGACAAAGGCAGTATTCCCTACATCCGGCTGATGCTGCGCAGTGATTCTGCCCAATATTTAGATGAGCCGTTGTACACCCTTGAGAACATCCTTAATGGGGATTTTGATGAAGATTTGTTAAGCTGGTTCAGTGCCGCCCGCAACTTTGGCACACCGCTGCTGGTGGAGTACGGAACTGAGGTTAATGGGGAATGGTTTTTATGGAATGGCGTCTGGAACGGCGGCGGTGAAATGGGTGCGTATGGCGACCCTACCCTTGCGGATGGCCCTGAAAAATTCCGCAATGCCTACCGGCATATTATCCAGCTTGCCTGGGATGCCGGCGCAGATAACATCACCTGGGTCTTTCATGTGGATGACAGCGACATCCCCGAAGAAGATTGGAACCAATTTGAGAACTATTATCCTGGCGATGATTGGATTGACTGGCTGGGGGTCAGCGTGTATGGTGCGCTTTCCCCTTTTGATACAGAATGTGCCGCCTTTGGCGAAAATATGGATACTGTTATCCCACGTCTGAAAGAGATGGCACGGGGGAAACCAATTGCCGTGCTCGAATTTGCCACAGATGCCAACAATCTAAACTGCGACCAGCTGGAATGGACGCGTGCCGCCCTCACCGGCCTGGTTTCTAACCGCTGGCCGGATGTGATTGGTTTTTCCTATTGGAATGAAAACTGGGAAAACGACGATGACCGGGAAAACAACACTGTTTTAAGAGTACAAGATAGCCCCGGCTTGCCTGCCATTTTCCAAGAACTTGTCGGAAATTCAGACAACGTGCTGGGAACAATTCAATTTTCCGAATGATTATTCACGAAGGTGTTATCATCAAATGGAGAAGTATGCTCCTCCATTTGATTCTAAGCCCCTTGATTTAAGTGATTCGTTTATATCGAAGTGTATTCCACCTTGAACCCCGCCCCATCCGTTTGCGGCTCATCAAACTCCCTGGCAGCCAGATGCCCGGAGAACACCGCCCGGGCAATGATATTGGGCGCTTCTGCATCCCCAATCACACGCAGAGATTTCAACGTGCCTGCGGCCAGTTCCGGCCGTAATGCCCGGTAAAGATCATCATTCGGCAGCCGGTCAGTGACCAGCACCACACCCTGGGCAGGTAATTGGGAGGTTTCCCCGGTGACCTCACTGGTGAGCATCACTTCACCCTCATTAATCGCGCTTACAATCTGCTGTGTCTTCAGTTCAACGCCCAGCCGCACCAAACGATCCTGAATTTTCTTCTGCTCCAACGTATAGGTCGTCCAGGTAGAGACTTGCGAGGCAGGCGTAACCAGGGTCACCTGACAGCCATGCTGCACCAGCAATTCCGCCAGCACGCCACCCATATAATAGTGATCGTCGTCATACAACACCACCCGGCCAGAAGGCAGCTTGCCCGCCATCAGGTCATCGGGGGTATACACATGCGGTTGGTCTGCGCCGGGAATGGGTGCCCATAAACGGCGTCCAATACCATCCCGCCGCCAGATTGCCCCAGCAGCCACGATCACATGCTCAAAGCCGGCTTCCAGCACATCCTCGGTGGTCATGCGGCTTTCGGGGTACAGGGTCACGTTAGGCAGCTTTTCAATCTGTGTAAGACGCCAATCCATTACTCGCCGCCACTCGATCAGGCCGGGAAGCGCCGATTCTAAAGCCACACGCCCGCCAAACTCTCGCCGGGCTTCCACAACATCCACCTGGTAGCCGCGTTTCCCCAGTGCTTGCGCACATTCCAAACCTGCCGGGCCAGCACCAATCACCAATACCGCGCTCTCCGACTTTTTAGGGGTGACCTGCTCCGGGTGCCAGCCGCGCCGCCACTCTTCGCCCATGGTGGGGTTTTGGGTGCAGCGGATTGGTACAGGCACTTCATCTGCGCTGGCGCAAATGTTACAGCCGATACACTCACGAATATCTTCCAGGCGATCTTCTTGGATCTTCTGCGGCAAAAACGGGTCGGCAATCGAGGGGCGTGCGGCACCCACAAAATCGGCGATCCCACGTTCGATCAAAGAGACCATCGCATCTGGAGAAGTATAGCGCCCCACAGCCACCACCGGTTTACTGGTCAGCGATTTGACAAAACTGACATACTGCTCCTGGTAGCCTTGCTGTTGGAAACGAGCGGTAGCAGAATCATTCGTCCAGGAACTGACATTCACATCCCAAAGGTCGGGCAGTTCAGCCAACATGGCAACAATCTCTTGTCCTTCGCCCTGGGCAGTGATGCCATCTTCGCCAAGCAGTTCGTCTACTGCCAGCCTTACAACCACCGCGCACGTATCGCCAACCGCTTCTTTGGTATCCTCAATCATTTCGCGGAACAGGCGCACGCGGTTCTGCAAACTACCGCCGTACTCATCGGCGCGGTCATTGTAGCGGCTGAGCATAAAGTGCATTGCCAGGGAGAGATCATGCCCGGCATAACAATAGATCAGATCAAATCCGGCCTGCTTGGCCCGCACTGCCGCGTCCCGGTGCCAGCGGCGAAAGGTGCGAATATCTTCTTTATCCATCCAGCGTGTTTGGCCTGGGGTGTAGCTGTCGTACCCCATCGAGCGCACCCCAAAAGCGGGGATGCGGGAATACTGGCTGCGGGAATGGTGCCCACCGTAGGCCAACTCTACCCCGGCAAGCGAACCGTGAGCGTGTACGGCATCAACCATTAAAGCCATTGCGGGAATATCCGCATCAGACCACAAACGCCCTTCGTGGCTGGGAGCCAGGTCTGCGGTGTGGTGAATTTCGGTTTCTTCGGTGCAGATCACCCCCCAACCGCCCTCCGCTTTGATCCCACGCATGGTCGCCAGCGACTTGGGGAATTGGTAGCCCATGCCATTGCAGTGCGGCACCTGATAAAACCGGTTCGGGGCTGTCACCGGGCCAATTTGTACCGGTTCGAATAACCTAGCAAACTTCTGATCCATAAGAATGTCCTCCTCCTACATTGGGACTGTCCAGGCAGTCTACCATCTGCCAGACCTCTCGTTGTTCTATTTTTGGGGTTCCATAAAAAGTGGGTGTGCAAAGTGTACCATCTGGCAGGCAAGTCACCAAGCGCTTGCCATAATTTTGTTCATTCAAGCGCGCCTACCCGCCCACCGCACTCCCTGCTATAATCCACCATCATGGAAGCTGATCAAAAACAAACGCCCACCACCCTGCACAATATCCTGCTGGCAATCCTGTTTATTGCCGGTGCGGCTTTACGCCTATACGATGTCACCGATGAACCGATGGAACTGCACCCGGCCCGCCAGATGCGGGCGGCCATCATTGCCCGGTCTTTCTATTTTGAAGATAACCCCGATATTCCCGCCGACCAGCGCGACTTTGCCGCCTTTATGCGCACCCAAACAGGTGTGATCGAACCCCCGATCATCGAGTCCCTGATGACTGCCGGCTACCGGCTGATGGGGAAAGAAGCACCCTGGATTGGGCGGTTAGTTTCGATCACTGCCTGGATGCTGGGCGGTTGGGGTGTTTACCAGCTATCCCGGCAGTTAAGTTCCCCGGTTGGGGCATTGTTCGCACTTACCTACTATTTGTTCCTGCCCTATGGGGTACGCTTCTCGCGTGTTTTGCTCCCCGATGTGATGATGGTCTCCGCCTGCGTGCTGGCACTATGGGCGCTTACCAGCTGGCAGACCCGTCGCACCTGGGGTTGGGCTGTGGCTGCCGGGCTGCTGACCGGATTTGCCATTTTTGTAAAAACAGTCGCCGGGATCATCTTGATCGTGCCGTTTGCCTTGTATTTACTCAGTGCCCAACCCCTCAAGAAAACCCTCAAAGATGTGCAGGTATGGGTCATCCTGCTGTTGGCAGCCACCCCCACAGTGGCATACTATATCTGGGGTATTTTTATTGACGGACGGCTGGCAACCCAATTCAGCGGGCGTTTCTTCCCCGAACTATGGCGCAATATCGTGGTGTACAAAAGCTGGGGGCTGCGTATCATTCAAGAGTTTTGGCTGCCGGCTTTCCTGGCCGGACTGGCGGGGATTGTGCTGACCAAACGCAAAGAGAACCGCTGGCTGCTGTTTGGCTGGTGGGCGGGATACTTCATTTTTGGCATGTTGTTCATTTACTTTATCTGGACCCATGACTATTACCATCTGCCGATGGTGCCCCTTTTGGCAGTCAGTTTAGCCCCGGCAATTACCTGGATCGAAGAATTTGCAGCCAGGAAAGGGTGGCTCACCGCCGCGCTCAGCCTGATTGCTGCTGCTGGTCTGGTAATCATCGGGATTGGAAGCTACCAATCTATTCGGTTCTTCAACCAACAGGACTACCGGGTAACCCGCCAAAATCTGGAATCGCTGGGTGAATACCTGGACACCCTCCCCGAAGGCCGCCTAATCGCCCTTACCCAGGATTACGAGACCAGCTTCCGCTTCTATTCCATGCACCCGGCAAGCCACTGGCCGCGTCAGGGAGATTTGAATTTCCAGCAGCTTCAGGGGCAAACGTCCGCTCAGTTTGACGAGCTGTGGGAGGAACGGGCAGGCGATGCGGCTTATTTCCTGGTGACCGATTTCAAAGAACTGAACCGCCAGCCCACACTGCAAGCCAAATTGCAAGGTGCAGCCTTACTGCAAGAAACACCCGATTACCAGCTCTACGAACTGACACCTTGACCACAAGCTAAATTACTTATTTCCACAATCAAACTATCAAGGTAAAATTAGTTCAATACTTTGGATATTAAAGGTTTACGAATTTTAAATTTTATCTACCTCATAAATCACGTTATAATTGGGGGGTAGAGGAGTTATTTATGAGTCCACTAAAAGCGGATGCGTACCTGGTAGTCAACAGCCAAATATACCCGCTCACAAAAAAGACGACGACCATTGGGAGGAAATTAGGGAACGATATCGTCATTCAGGACCCTTTAATTTCGAGAGAACACGCCAAAATCACAAAAACCAGTCAAACTTATATGCTCCAAGACTTAAACTCTACCTCAGGGACATATATCAATCAAAACAAAGTCTCTCAGGGGGAACTGTATTCAGGCGATGTTATTCTGCTGGCCAATGTGCCTATTTTGTTTATTGACGAAAAAGCCGGGCTATCCAAATACACCGACTCTAAAACGGGGGAATTGAAAGATCCCGAAGAATGACAGCCTATCTGGTCTATCTGGCGCGGGTATTTCCCATTCAGGAACCCGTCATCACTTTAGGGAGAAATTTCAAAAACTCATTGGTTCTGGCGAACCCTTCGGTTTCACGCGAGCATGCCGAAATCGTAAAACAAGCGGATGGCTATTACATTCGCGATTTAGATTCCACCATGGGTACGCTGGTAAATCAAACCCAGATTAAGGCTGCCGTGCAACTTCATTCAGGGGATATTATTGGCATTGCCGGGATCGAACTCTTCTTTTATGAAGAGTTGGAACAACTCACCGAGAAAAGTAAAAAACGCACCTCCTCCCTCAACGATGAAACCATCCGGGTGCAGAAAAAAACGGATTAAATTAGTACTTTTCTCTCGCAAACTGCCCTAAAAACTCAGTCTGACCTAAAATATTATTAAATTCTATATAAAATATAAATTTTTTCTTAATCTTGTCTATTATCGCTTTCCTCCCATACTCTTATCAGTTATGATATAAATAACTACTGATAGAGGAGATATAAATTGGCCGCAAATAAAAGAACCAATCAAGAATGGCTAGTAGAACTCTCAGATCCAATTTCTGATGAAGCTCTGAGTGATTTAAGAGAAATACTGTTGCGCGGCTTACGGGCCTCACTTTCTAACCGAATTAATACTGACCTGGATGCAATTACAGAAGATTTTGTCCAGGAAGCCCTATTAAAAATTCTAAAGAGTATCGATACATTTCGGGGGGAAAGCCGATTTACCACCTGGGCACAGAAAATTGCGATTCATGTAGCCTATACTGAATTGCGCCGCCGTAGATGGAAAAATATTTCTCTGCAAGATATGATAGAGACACCTGATGGGGATGAATACACCCCAGCTATACTTACCGACCCCAACACCGGCCCCGAGCGCGAAGCCACTCAAAACGATATGCTCCAACTGGTCTATGAGATGATTGAAAACGACCTGACTGAACGGCAGCGTACTGCAATGATTGCTATTTTACAAGGTGGAATGCCTATAGACGAAGTTGCTGAACGGATGGATACCAACCGCAACGCACTTTATAAACTGATCCATGATGCCCGCAAGCGCATGCAGGTAACCCTGTACGAAAAAACCGGGCTTTCAGCAAACGAGGTACTTGCAATATTTGAGCAGTAAGACATCTAACACTCTACACGTCATAGATATAGGCAAATTCGCCCGAGGCTATATATGAAAATTGAAACCACAACACTGAAAAAAGTATTAATGTCTCTCTCGATCACACACGATGAAGAGATGACCTGCGGAGAATGCTACCAGGAAGTAGACCAATACGTAGACATGCTCAATGAGGGGAAATCCCCTTCTGAAATTCTACCGATGGTTAAAAACCACATCGAAATCTGCCCCCCATGCAGAGAA
This sequence comes from Anaerolineales bacterium, assembly GCA_963675375.2. Classification (GTDB taxonomy): domain Bacteria; phylum Chloroflexota; class Anaerolineae; order Anaerolineales; family UBA11579; genus UBA11579. The sequence continues at coordinate 3,531,346 of OY776212.2, forward strand.
GAATTTGAAGCCCTAATGGAAGCACTTGAAGCGATGGAAGAAGAGGAAGCCGAGGATTAATTTTCTCGGTATCTTTTTCTCTAACAGGTAACTTGCAAATAAGAAATCATTTTAGTTGCCTGCAAAAAAATAATCCATGCTCCCCTCGTGGGAGCATTTATTTTTAATCGCACCCTAGATATTGGGTATAATTTAAGTATGAAACATTTAAAATTGATGACCGCTTTCCTCCTACTCTTTATTACTGCTGCCTGTGGCAGCCAGGAGGATGTTACCCCCACCCCTGACCCGGAAACTTTACAAATGATCTATACTGCTGCCGCTCAAACCCTGGAAAGCGGCAGTGTTGAAACTGTTTTTACCCCTACCCCACAGCCAACTGAAACAACCACCCTACAAGAAACACCGGAACCTACCCCCAATTACATGACGTTGGTGACGATCATCGACACCAACGTGAACATGCGCTCTGGCCCCAGCACCACATTCAATGTGATCGGCACGATCCAACAGGGAGACACGCTGTACACAACCGGCATGACCCCGGCAGGAGATTGGATTCAAGTTTCCTGGCAGCCCGCCGGTCAGGCCAGCCAATCAGGATGGGTGTATGCCCCCCTGCTGGATTTGAGCAACCTGGCCTACGCGCTCCCTATCCTGGCTTCCACCGGCGAGCAGATTTCAGGCACGGTAACCGACCAGGACGGTAACCCGATTTCAGCAGTGCGGATCGCCGCGCTTGTGCCCACCGAGAACGGCGAACAGCGGATTGAAACCACCTCGACCGGTGAAGGCAAATTTTCCTTGTTCTTCCCACTCGAAACACAGAACCCCATTCACCTGGAAATTGTCGCGGTCAACTGCACCAGCAATATCTCTGTTGTGCTAGAAGACCAGACCTGCCAGGTATTAGACTATTTCCCCACCCACTGGCGGGAGGATATTAATCTCCCCCAAAACCAGCCCGTACACTTTGAATATGAGAAAGCCAGCACCCACCTGACCGGGATCGTGGCTTATCAAGACGGCTGGGGCGCATCGGAAATATTGGTGCGGGCGACCCGCCAGGAAGATATGGTGCAGTCCGAGCGGGTAACCCCGCAAGGCGGAGAATTTGACTTGCCACTTGGTGTGGGCACCTGGGAAGTTGTGGCTGTGCGATTTATGCAAGATGGCACTCCATTGATTGGAGAAGTGTACACCTACGAAATTACCACCCCCGGACAGGTACTTGAACCGCTCACTATCCCGTATAATGAAATTATCAACGAAGAGTAGCTTTTAGGAGAGTCTGGCTAAAAAGCAGCGAGCCGCTTTTTGGCATAGTAGTGAAAGGGAACACGATGGGAAAAAAATTTGTATGGATGATCGTACTGCTAAGCGTATTTAGCCTTTTATGCGCTGCCTGCCAACCACAAGTCTTGCCGCCCTCGCCGGAGGACATCCAAACAGCCATCGCCCAGACCCAGGCTGCGCAGCCTTCGCCCACCCCATCGCCCACCACCGCGCCGACCAATACGCCCAACCCCACCCCGACACAGGTAATCACAGACACCCCAACACCCTCCGAGCCAATCTCGGGCAGTATCTCGGCCGCCTTCCTCAACCTGCGCAGCGGCCCCAGCACACTGTTCCCCATTCTCAACACCTATGTAGAGAATACCGCCCTGACCGCTATTGCCAGGGTAGCGGAAAATGATTGGGTACAGGTAGAGATTGAAGTTGAGGACGAAGAAAACGAGGGAGAATTCATCACCACTACCGGGTGGATGTCCGTCGATTTCCTCACCCTGGATACCTCCCCATACAATTTACCGGTGGCCGAATTCAGTGATACGCAGACCATCCAGGGCACTGTGCAAGATGAAGAAGATGCCCCCCTGGCAGGTGTGATCATTACCGTGCTGCTGCAAACCGACGAAGAGACCATCCAGACGAACATCACTTCGACTGCGGATGGCTCATTCATCGCTTATGTCCCCGAAGATTTGCTTGGCCCCTTTGATGTACAGATTGTCGGCTGGGAATGCGAAAGCCCGGTTGTGGATTTGAACTGCCAGCTGAGCGGTTATATCCAACGCGATGAACGCCAGTTTGTCACCCTGCCGCAAGAAGAACCGATCGCCTTTGTATTTGAAAGCACCGAGATGACCTTGAGCGGCAATGTCACCGATTCGGATGGTGACGCCGTGAATGGCGTGACCGTGCTTGCAGACCGGGATGACGGGGCAACCTCCATCGGCAAAACCGATGCCCTGGGAGATTTCATCATGCCTATCTCGGCCGGCACGTGGGAAGTGTATGTCGTTTTGTTCGATCCCTATGAAGAAGGTGATCCCGTCTCGCTTGAAATTGCCGACACCCCCCCAGAAGCCATTGACCTAAAGCTACCCTGACCAACCTCATCGACCCAATTTAGGAAGCAAACGCATGGACAAACGACGTTCCCCCCGATTTACCGTAGTTGATTTAGAACTTTACGACCATGAGACCCACAACAAGGTTGGGCAGGTGGTCAATATATCTCGTGGGGGATTGTTGGTGAATGCTTCGCAGGAGCTTATTACAGAAGACACCTACCAGTTTTATATTCCCTTCCATCAGACCGATGACCAGGAAGTTAAATTCCCCTTTGAGGGGCGGGTAGTGTGGTGCCAACCGAACCTGATCCATAATTCTAAATACAGCATCGGCTTAGAATTTGCCGACCTCCCAGAGATCCAGACGTATTTCATCCAGCAGTTGATCAAATTTTACGGACAAGATTGATTAATAAAGGTTACGAACCTCAGTTTGATATACGACTTTCGCTCAAAACTCATTCACATTTTCTCATTTTGGAACTCAAAACTCAGGAAAAACGTTAATAGAGTACCGTTATCTGTCACCTTAAGCCCCCAAAAGGTGCGATAACGTTATTCTCTCAACAAGTTTGGAGGTATTCAGAATGACGAATCGAAAAAAGATGCTGCTCACTTTTTTAGCAATTGTGATTACCACATTGGCGTGCAGCTTTACAAACCCCAGTTTTGGCGGCCCGGTAAAAGAACCGGATGTGCTTCCCCCAATCCCCGATACACAAACCGAAGTCAATTCCTCAACCGAAATCCAAGAAGAGCAAGCGATCAATGCCTATGCGCAATACTGGAAAGAGATTGAAGATACCCGTACAGGGATTCGTTTTGCAATCCCATGCTATTGGGTCGCCAACCTGCCCACCCCGGAGCAAGACCCGACCGGCTTAGGCTCCTTCACAATAGAGAATTTCACCCAGGAATACATTCAGCAGCTTGGCCCCAAGCAGGGCGAACGAGTTTGGGAATTAGGCGGCATGAAGATGGACATCCTCTACGTGCATCCATCCACCTGGAACCTGCCCGCCGATGCTTCCCCTGCCCAGGTAGCCCAAGAAATGCTTGCCGGCGACCCCGAGTTGGGTACATCAATTACAGCAACCAGCGACATGGTGATCAATGGATATCCGGCAACCAAAGTAACAACCACTTCCAGCCAAAACGGTAACAGTGATGTCTTTATCTTTCCCCTGGCATCAGACTTGATGGTCATGTTTGCCGCATATCCCCCTGAATCGATGTCTCATCCTGACCTTCAAGGGATCATCTACTCGGTCGCCATCTCTGCGGACGCATCGGTGGTGATCCCCAATCATAAACCTGCCGACCCGCCCGAGGGCATTCGCGCGGCTTGCTTAGGAGAATCTGCTGCCAATGAGGATGGGCAAGAAGCACTCGCACCCCAGCCCTTCCTGGAAGCGACCCTGGACTGCCAGGGCGTGACGGATGGTGAACCGCTCCGCTGGGTAGAATGCAATGTACAGGACAGCCTATTGACAGCCAGCACCCAGGCTTTGGGCAGCTATATGGCAGAGACTTTCCTGATCGGGTATTGGCAATCGGAAGGTGTGGAACTTTCCCGCGAGGCTGCCACCCTGGAGGTTCAACAGATGCTTCCCGCCAATCCGTCTCAACTCACCTTCACAACCGACCGGAATCTATTCCCAGGATTAAATGGGGTCACGCCGGAACAACTGGTCAATCCAGAAATAAATATCGCTGAGGTGATCTATAGTGAAGGTTGGGGAACGGATCAACAAGGGAAGGCTTTGTTATATATCGCCCAGGATGACAGCGGTAAATATTATTTCTATGGGATGGTGTTTTCGTACCAACCGTTTGACTAATCTCTAGCAATCCGCTTTTTTAATCAAGAGGTCAGGGATTCCCCTGGCCTCTTTCATGATCGAACAAAGTTCGATTGAATGTGAGTGGCATACGCCACTCATATTTATTTAAAAGACATGGCCGATCTCATGGGCAGCAATCCCAGACATGTAGCAGATACTGAATAAGATGATCCACACCACAAGGAGCGCGACCAACACAATGTTACGGTCTTTCTCACGCATCGCTCACTCCTTTTCTAAAACAATCCAAGTTTCCAAAATATCCACTGTGTACGGTACCCCAGCAGGCACGCACACGGCAGCGAGACGGCAAACAAGATGGCAAAAATGATGATTACCTTCTTCAGCCAGGGATCCAACCCGCCGCTTTTTTCCTCTTCTTGTACCATATTCTCATGTTCCATCGCAGCACCTCCTACTATGATTGTACAAGAAAAATAATCCAAATTTAGTCTTGTAGTGGAGAACAGAAATGAAAAGAAATACAGCTCATCCATCTCATAAAATATTCAGCAATAACCCCACAGGGTATGTTATACTCCCAACGTGTAGGTAAACCAACCAACTCACATTCAACCAAATACCTTACCTAAACCCTATATAGAGGAGAACCTGAAATGAAAGACTTTATTGCTGTTGCTGACTATACCCCCGAAGCGATCCAGGAAATGCTTGATCTGGCCGTTGCGCTGAAAAAAGAACGTCAGGAAAACGGCGCTAACCGTCCGATCCTGAAAGATAAGAAACTTGGCATGATCTTCCAAAAACCCAGCCTGCGCACACGCGTATCTTTCGAGCGCGGCATGGAACACCTTGGCGGCAGCGCCATGTACATTGGCCCGGCAGAGATCGGCCTGGGAAAACGCGAATCGATCGCCGATGTTGCCCGTGTGATGTCCGGTTATGTCGATATTCTGATGGCACGTGTATTTGAGCACGACCATGTACTGCAATTAGCCGAATGGTCCTCTATCCCGGTGATCAACGGTCTGAGCGATTATAACCACCCCTGCCAGGCAATGGCAGACGCGCTTACCATACAAGAAGAATTTGGCAACCTGAAAGACCTCAACGTTACCTACGTAGGTGATGGCAACAATGTGGCCGTCTCCCTGATGTATGTATGCACCAAGCTGGGCGCAAACTTCACCATCGCCCACCCCGAAGGCTACGGGATGCCCGAAAAATCGGTCAAGATCGCCCAAGAATTTGCCAGCCAGAGCGGCAGCACGATCAGCTTGCTGGATGACCCGCACACCGCGGTCAAAGACGCTGATGTGATCTACACCGATACCTGGACCAGCATGGGACAGGAAGAAGAAGCCGCCCGCCGTGAGAGAGTTTTCCCGCCCTTCCAGGTGAACGCCCAATTGGTCAGCGAAGCCAAAGACCGTGTGATCGTAATGCATTGTCTACCGGCCCACCGCAACCATGAGATCACCGACGAAGTAGCCGATGGGCCGCATTCCCGCCTGTTCCCCCAGGCACACAACCGTATGCACGCCCAAAAAGCTATCCTGGCAAAATTACTTGAAAAATAGGTGACTATGAATTCAAAAGAACTGATCGCCCTGGAAGAAAAATATGGTGCCCATAACTACCACCCATTGGATGTCGTCCTCACTAAAGGCGAGGGCGTGTGGGTGTATGACGTAGAAGGCAACAAATATCTTGACTGCCTGAGTGCATACTCCGCAGTCAACCAGGGGCATGCTCACCCCAAAATTCTGGCTGCCCTGACCGACCAAGCCGCCAAACTCCCGCTGACCTCGCGTGCCTTCCGTAACGATCAACTGCCCTTGCTTTATAAAGAGCTGGCAGAAATCACCGGATACGAGATGTCTTTGCCGATGAACAGCGGCGCAGAAGCAGTAGAAACCGCGCTGAAACTGGCGCGCAAATGGGCTTATACGGTCAAGGGTGTGCCAAAGTTCGAGGCTGAAATCATCGTTTGCGCCGGGAACTTCCACGGCCGCACGATCAGTATCATTTCTTTTTCATCCGAACCTTTATATAAAGACTCTTTTGGCCCCTTTACCCCTGGATTTATCGAAGTGCCTTATGGCGATGCAGACGCAATTGCTGCCGCGATCACACCAAACACGGCTGCCATTATGGTCGAACCGATCCAGGGAGAAGGCGGCGTGATCGTCCCCCCTGAAGGCTATCTCAAAGCCCTGCGGGAACTGTGCAACAAACACAATATTCTACTCATCTTTGACGAGATCCAGACCGGATTGGGACGCACCGGAAAACTATTTGCCCAACAGCACGAAGGCGTACGCGGCGATATCACCATTATCGGTAAAGCATTGTCAGGCGGCTTTTATCCTGTGTCGGCAGTTTTGGCCGACCAGCCCATTATGGGACTGTTCCAACCCGGCGAACATGGCTCAACCTTTGGCGGCAACCCGCTGGGGGCAGCCGTGGCTCGCGCCGCTTTACGGGTAATCGTAGAAGAGAACCTGATAGAGAAGGCCGAGGAACTGGGTACTTACTTCATGGAACAGTTGGCCGAAATTCCTAACCCATATGTGAAAGAAGTACGCGGCAAGGGGATGTTGATCGGGGTAGAACTGAAAGAGACCGCAGGGGGTGCTCGCCGCTTCTGCGAAGCACTGCAAGCGCATGGCATTTTGTGCAAAGAAACGCACGATACGGTGATCCGTTTTGCGCCGCCGCTGGTGATTGATAAAGAGACCATCGACTGGACTTTGCCGATCATCCGCGATGTGCTGAATATGGATTAGAAACAAAACCCCAAAAATTAAAAACGCCGGAATTCCGGCGTTTTTTTTGTGTGTGTAAAAAGTTATCAGTATTTGGGAGGGTTTGGAAACCCTCCCCTACTTGATAATTTGGAAGAATAATAGTGAGCCAACAAAAAAAGACCCTCAAGGTTTTAAAAACCTTGAGGGTCTAAATTATCAACTGGAAATTACCTCAGCATTGCCTCTTTACCCCACCTGAATATAATCCCACTTTTTCTTGCGCCCCAACACCCCGGCTGCCAGATGGTACATAGCGTATAGTTCCATCGCAAACGGCAGGTAGCCGCCGTACCCTAAAATCGGCATCTCGAAAATATGCCAAAAGTCCACAAAGGGGACATGGTAAACCCACTTGGGATACGAATAAAAATTCCACATCTCCCAGAAAAAACCGCATATCAATGCCCCCAGCCATAAGGCAATCACAGGACGCCAATCCCCCTGGTTCACCCGGGCAGCCAGGGTGGGGAAGCCAAACCATAGATTGATCGGTTCCAGGATGAAATACACCGACAGCCATAAAAAGGGGAAAAAGTAACGCGGCCAGAGCAGCATCAGCGCCAACATGGCCCACCCCGCGGCAAAATAAAAAATAGCATTGCGCCGGTTTGCCCGCAGCTGCCAGCCCGGCTTTAACTCCCGCAGCCATTTAGCCGTGCTGACCAACTCAGCGGTGCCGAATACGGCGGGCACAACGGTAGAAAAACTGAAGGAAGCCAGCAAGCCATATTCCAGATAGGTGAAATATTCCCGTCCCATGTATGACCAGTTATGCACCCGCCAATTGAGCACCTCAAAAGTCCACCAACCGGCGACAGACACCGCGAATAAGCCCAGATAGGCTTTCCAATTACGGGTGAGCAGCGAATTTCCCTTGCGCATATAGACGAACCCGTCCACTGCCAGCGCATACCCCACCCACAACGGGGTAAATGCCCAATGCGTACGCAGCCCTTCAAAAGTCCAGTTTACCCACCAGAAAACAACCACGAACACCAATCCGATCCAACCATGCTTTGGAAACTTTTTCATAGATCCTATCTTTCCCTTTCTGTCTGGAATACTACTATAATAACTTATAAATCGCTCGTTTAATTAGCCTTGGAGAAGTGAAAATGGCCGCTTTTGATAAATTTGCCGAATACCAGATGCTGGTGGAAGACACCGCCCGGATTACCGACCGGCGGCAGAACATCGCCAACCTGTACACCACGATCAACTCGCTGCTGCTCACCGGTTCTGCCTTATTCATCATCGACTCTAACATCCCGATCTTGATGCTCTTAGCCGCTACCGCGATCATCTCACTGGCGGGGGTATCAATATGCGTTGTCTGGCGAAATGCGATCCTCAGCTACAAAAAGCTGCTAAAAGTGCGCTTTGAGGTGCTGTGGGAAATGGAAAACGACCCGGTTATGAAAGACAGTGTAAAAATCTATCACCGGGAAGAAATCCTTTACCCCAAAGATGAAGAAGGCTCAAAGAAGAAAATATCTTTCTCCGATATCGAAAAGTGGCTGCCTTTTATCTTCATTATTTTGTACCTGGGCATGACCACCATGGTCATGTTTACTGCTCTTTTCCGGTGGATATTTTAGATATTCAAATTTTATAAACCCTACAACTTGACAAATACGATACCGGATTGATATAGTTGCCCCGCTTAATTCGTGTGTCCTCTCTGCACACATCCATTACTGGTAAGGAGACTCCATTTCATGAATCCAATCAATCTCGTTCGATGGGTGCATATCATCTCTGGTGTGGCCTGGCTGGGGGAAGTGCTCACGATCAATATTGTGCTGGTTCCAGCCCTGCTCAAAATGCCCCCCGATACCCGCCGCACATTCATCCGGCAGGTTTTCCCGCGCGTATTCCATCTGGCTACCGTGCTTGCGCTTACCGCGTTGGTTTCCGGGGCAACAATGAGCTACCTGGTGACCGGTTGGCGCAACCTGGGCCAACTGCTGGGCACCCGCTGGGGAAACGGCATCTTGATCGGCGGCAGCTTAGGGCTGCTGCTCGCTTTGTTCCACTTCTTTGTCGAGTCCAAGCTGGAACCTATTGCTGTCTTATCAGAGGATGACGAGGCGTTTGACACCGACCGCATCCTCACCGTACTGAAAGTGGTCCCCAAAGTAGGAATGGTCATCCTCGTTGTGGTGATCCTGCTGATGATGTACGCGGCGCGCGGGCTGTAAGTCGGCAAGATTGGTCAATCATCATCGCCATCCTCCCCGCCACCATCCTCATCGTGTTCGCGGCCATCCGGGTGACAGCGGACGCAATCATTCAAATTAGAAATTCCTTCGTGTTCATCCTGAATATTTGCAGGGGTATGTTCATGGCAGCCATAACAGGTATAGCTGCTGTAATTTGTACTGGTATGGCACAGCGTACATTCCTGGTTTGCACCCCCATGGTTGAGCGGGAACGTATGGGAAAAGCTGGCCGGTTCCCAAGCCGAGGTGCTGTGGCAGGTCGAACACTGCCCGGAATAATGATTGGCAGGTTTGTCCGCACTATGGCAGGCAATACAGTCGGTTGCCCCTGCCGCTTTATGGTCAAAGCTCGCCGGTAGCCAGGCATTTATGCTGTGGCAGGCCGAACACTGCCCGGCATAATGGTTTGCCGGTTTATCGGGGGTATGGCAGGATATACAATCTGTTGCCCCGGCGGTCTTGTGATCGAATGTGGCCGGCAGCCAGGCATTGGTCGTATGGCAGGCAGAACATTGTCCCGGATAGTGATTGACCGGCTTATCTTGCGTGTGGCAGGCAATACAATCTGTCGCACCTGCGGCCGCATGGTCAAAAGTAGCGGGCAGCCAGGCGGTTGTGCTGTGACAGATAGAGCATTGACCGGGATAATGATTGGCAGGAGCGTCCCCGGTGTGGCAAGTCTGGCATTTGGCAGCAAACTCACCGGTATGGTCGAAACTAACTTCCTGCCAGGAGATGACTACATGGCAAGTTTCACAAACCGTCCCCAATTCTCCATTATGAGGATCGTCTGAGGCATGGCAGGAGAAACAAGCCGGATCGGCATTCTGGAAAGTCTGGTCGCTATGGCAATCTCTGCATGCCACATCGGCGTGCCCGCCTTCCAGCGAGAAGCCGGTTTTACTGTGGTCATAGTCCACCAAATCCCAGCCCTGCGGCGAATGGCACTGTTCACACTGCGCCCCTAATGCGCCTTCATGCACATCCATCTCTGCGTGGCAGGCCAAACAGGCCTGAGAGGTAGCTTGCAGCATGGCTAAATCTTTTGCGTCCAGGTGGCAGTCCTCACAAGCCACATCGGCGTGCTTGCCAACCAGCGGAAAAGGATAATCATTGTGGTCAAAGTTTGCCCCGTAGGTTTCCAGGCCATCATGGCAGGCGCGGCAGCCAAAACCAAACAATGCGGTGTGAGCGGTCATAAAAGGCTCATCAACCTGCTCGTGGCAAGGGACGCAAGTGAGGTCTTCAAAATCGGTGTATCCTGCGGTATGGCAGTCCGCGCAGTAAATGGGTGTGCTGGTGACTTTCTGGTGTGCGTTGAGTGAAAACCCAACCAAATGATGGGGGAAATCTGCTTCTGAAAAACTGGTGATGTGCGCATCTGCGCCTTTATGTTCGGTATGGCAGGTGCGGCAGTCCATTTCCCCTGTCGACTCCAAGACCGCGCCATGCAAAGAATCCGTGTGAGAAAGCTCTTCTTTGACCTCACTATGGCAATCCAGACAAAGGTCGGTCATACCGACAGCGCTGAACGGGGCGGGATGGCAGACAGCACATTCTTCTTCCAGGTCTTGATGAGACTGCACGCCGCCAATTGCACTCCCTCCCTCTTGAAACGATAACTTCCCAGGGCTAAACATTTTCCCCTGCGTAAAAGCATAGCTGGTGCCTACCAGGATAAGCGATAGGACAAATGCGATCAATCCTCCAGTGGTCAGGCAGCCCAAAGGTTTCCGTTTCATCTTCTGTCTCCTCGTTCACCACACTTGCTAATGAATAAATGTTGCGTAGTACAGCGCCGCGCCCATATGGATAAAGGCCAACGTGAACAACACCACCCCGATAGGAATATGCACCGTGTGCCATAAAGCCAGCATTTTACGGGTATTGGCAAGCGCCGAAAGCTGCCGCTCTAAAACTACCTGCCGTTCCCACAAACCGCGCAACTCCACGAGGGTCTCTCGTTGAGGTTGTGGGGCGCGCTTTTCCAACTGCCGCCACTGCCTGCGTTGGGCACGGGTGAGTTTTTTCTGATTCGCTCCTCCGACCAGCCCGGCTACTTCAGCCGCCAATTGGGGATGGGCAGCCAGGGCTTGCTCCAAAGCCGCTTGTGCCTGTGATTCCATTTGTTTCAATTGCACAGCTTCCAGAATGACCCCATCGGCGCTGCGAGGCACGGCGGTATAAAAATACCGCCCGATAAAACCGCTCAACACAATGATGACGGTTAGCAGCATGAGAATCCCCGCCAGCCCATTGAATTTCCAAGATGAATGCAGCAGCACCATGTAGGGGCCCACAATGCCGGTAAAAATGTGGAAAGAGAGCCAATGGCGCATCTTACCCCAACGCGCCAGACGGTAGCGTTTGCGCAGGGAATACAATACCTCGGTCATCACCATCAACAAAAAGCCCAGAATACCGATCCCATGACCGACTAACCCGCTGGCAGCCGGGATTCCAATAAGCGGGATTACGGCCAGGTATAGACCTGTAATCACCACAATTGTCAGGATTGCCAGCCATAACTCCAGATTTTTAACCCGCATCTGCATGCCTCCACGCTTCCCAAAAATTGATTACCTGGTTGGTCACATCTGCACCTTGCTGTGTAAGTTGTGCGCGGATCGGGCGAATGTTGACCTTTTCGCGCACCAAATCCTCCAAAGGCCGAGAAAGTGTCTGATCGCCCATCACTAATGCACCTAACAAACGATCACCACCCACCATAATGCGTACCCGATTAACATCAAAATTGTTTTGGTACACAATCGCATCCGGCACACGCTGCCAGTTTTCACTTTCGCCGCGCACAATCGTCAGATCATCTTCCTCCGAACTGCTCCCCACCATCCCAATAATGGTGGTCGTAATCCCGGCCAAACGGGTGACATTCATCGGGCTTTCCCGCTTGTAGTGCACCTTTTCGCCGGCCATATTCAAGCCGGCAATATGTCCCTGCACCCTGGCGGGATACCACAAGCTATCCACCATGCGCTCCCCGGTCTCGGGGTCGAGCGCTTCAGCAGCATCTCCGGCGGCAAAAACATGAGGTTGGTTGGTCTGCATGGCGACGTCCACCAAAATACCGCGATTGGTGTCAATTCCGCTGTTCTGGGCAATCTCCAATCGCGGACGCACGCCAATCGCCACGCCCACCAGACTGCATTTGACCTCACGCCCATCCTTGGTGATCACGCTGTTCACTTTGCCTTTGCGGCCAATAATGCGGGCAGCCTCGGTATTTTTATAGATTCGAACGCCATCATGCGCCAATCGCTGTTCGATAATGCGTGACTCGGTTTCATCCAGCACCCGGCTCCAATAGTAATCCCCGCGCATCAGATAATGCACCTTTGCCCCGCGCGCGCGCAGCCCTTCCACAATTTCAAGAGCCGTGATCCCCCCACCGATAACAACCGCATGTTTCCCCCGGCGGTTCTTTTGGATCATTTTTTGTGTAGAGGAAAGCGAATCAAGGTAGACCACGCCTTCTAAACCAATTCCTTCCAGCTTTGGGCGCACCGCTCTGGCACCGACGGCTAACAGCAAACGATCGTAGCCTAATCGTTTTTGGTCGTGAAAGACAATCTCCTGCCTGGCCGCATCCACCTGTATCACCTGGCCGGTAACCGATTTTGTTCCTAATTTGTGAAACTCTTTTTTGGTGAATGGGAATAACCCTTTTTCATCAATTTCCCTGCTGAGAAAATACGCCAACCCTGGCCGCGAATAGTAACCCGCCTGCTCGGCGGACACCAGCACAATTTCTCCTTGGGAGTCTCTCCTGCGGATCGCTTCGGCTGCACCAATCCCCGCAGCCCCGGTTCCCACAATGACATAACGCATTTTTAATTACTTTCTACAGCAATGTTGGTATGCCCAAAACGCAGCACCCCGCGCGGGCAGCGGTTGATACATTCACCGCAAGTTAAACAATGGCTGTCTATGATCGCTTCTCCCCGCCAGGCATAGCGGCGCACATCAATCCCAATCGGGCAATGATAGGTACATATCCCGCACTGCACACAGCGCGGCTGATCCGGGATCACCTGTGCGCTGGACAACAGTTGGTAACGATCAGAATCTGTAAACTGGTCTGTTCTCATAAGGTTTTTTCAATTTGAAGTAAAGTAATAGTCGAAAGAAAGTGCGATGATTGGTAAGTTTTTAGAAAGTTGATGATTCTTAATCAGTATATGCGTTCTTTCAAAGTTTCACAACCCAGGAACGAAGACATTGGTACTAACCAATTTTCATGGGGAAAACGCGCATAAACCTTTTTATACCAACTATAAACCAAACCTCATAGGAGATAATCATGAAACTTGCTGTTACCGGTGCAACCGGACATCTCGGACAACTTGTAGTCAACGATCTGCTCGACAAAAACGGGTCTTTTGATGTGATTGCCGTCGTACGAAACGAAGAAAAAGCCGCCCCCCTGGCCGCCCGCGGAGCTGAAATTCGAGTGGCGAACTACCAGGACCGGGAGGCATTAGAAGCCGCTTTTGCAGGGGTAGACCGGTTGTTATTGATCTCATCCAGTGAGATTGGGCAGCGGATCGCCCAACATACCAATGTGATCGAGGCAGCAAAAGCCGCCGGGGTAAAATTCATCGCCTATACCAGTGCGCCAAAAGCACAAACAACCGACCTGATCCTGGCCCCAGACCATAAAGCTACAGAAGATTTGATTATGGCATCCGGACTGGATTACACCATCCTGCGCAATAACTGGTACACCGAAAACTACCTCAACCAGGTTAAAACTGCCCGCCAGATCGGCAGCATTGTTGCCGCGGCCGGAGAAGGCCGGGTTGCCAGCGCTACACGTGCCGATTATGCCGCCGGGGCTGCTGCTGTACTGGCTGGAAGCGGCCATGAAGGCAAAATTTATGAACTCAGCGGTGACTATGCCTGGAATTTTAATGAATTAGCGGAAGCCATTTCGGAAATTATTGGCCAACCGGTAGCATACAAACCAGTCTCCCCCGAAGAGATGACAAACATCCTGAAAAATGCCGGCTTGGACGAAGGCACTGCCGGCTTTGTAGTAGGCATGGATCAAAATATTGCCAGTGGCGCCCTGGCTGAAAGCACAGAAGACCTCACTAAACTGATCGGCCGCCCGACAACCCCGCTCAAGGAAGGACTTGAAGAAAATCTTGCCGGATAATGGCTTTTCTATGAAAATTTGAGATACGATGTTAGTGCGGCTGATTGAATACATGAAGCCGCACTAACTTGTTTTTTTATGGTAAAGTTTGCAGCACGATAATCAAGAAAAAACCACTAAGGAAACAATATGCCAACACTCACCGTTCTTTATGGCCCCGAAGAAAAAAGCATCCAGGTAGAAGCCAACAGCTTACTTGGAGAAGGGATACAAAAAACAGGCTTTCCCATTGAACAGCCCTGCGCAGGGCGAGGCACCTGCGGCAAATGCAAAGTGCTGGTAGAAGCCGGCAGCCTCCCCCCCGATGAAATTGAACAAGCGCAGCTTACACCCGGCGAGATTGCGATCAATAACCGCCTGGCCTGCCGGGCGAGAGTGGTAGAAGACACCCGTGTGATCCTGACCCCTATCGTGGTGTATTCCAATAAAATCTTCAAATCTTCCACAGCGTACCGCCGCAGCGAAGACCCGCTCGGTCTGGCAATTGATTTTGGCTCCACCACCGTGGCCGCTTTCCTGACCAACTTGAACACCGGCGAAGTCTATACCGGTGGGGCCACCCTCAACCAGCAAAGCACCTTTGGCGCAGATGTGATCTCCCGTGTGGGAGCGGCGATGAACAGCGCAGAGAATGCCGAACGGCTGCATAAGTTGGCCATCGCTTCGATCAACCAGGCAGTCGATTCGATCAACCTGGGCAAGCGGTTTGCCAAACGGGTAGAACGGGTGACCATTGTTGGCAATGTGGCCATGCACCACCTGATTTCCAGGCAGCCGGTGGACACCCTGGGAAGAATGCCGTTCCAGCCGCATGACAGCGCAGCAATCAAAGATGCCAACGAGTTGATGGAAGGGATTTTTCCGCCGGAGGTTTCTGTCACCATGCCCCCGTTGATCGGCGGATTTGTCGGTTCGGATGCATTGGCCTGTCTGGCGTATTTTGACTTTGATTCTCCCCCCGGCCCACTGGCTG
Organism: Anaerolineales bacterium; assembly: GCA_963675375.2. Classification (GTDB taxonomy): domain Bacteria; phylum Chloroflexota; class Anaerolineae; order Anaerolineales; family UBA11579; genus UBA11579. Next base: position 3,546,695 of record OY776212.2, read on the forward strand.
CCATTGACCTGGGCACCAATGGAGAAGTGATGGTGACGGACGGCGACCAAATCTTGACCGCTTCTACCGCAGCCGGCCCGGCATTTGAAGGGGTGAATATCTCTTGCGGTTCGCGCGCCATAGACGGGGCGGTGGTGGACTGCCGGATTGAAAATGAGAACTTTGTATACACCACAATTGGAGATGCCGAGCCAATCGGGTTGACCGGTTCCGGCCTGCTGACAGTGGTCAACGCGTTGGTACAGCAAGGTGTGATCCAGATCAATGGGCGCATCGAGAAAAATCCCCCGATCATGAAAGACCGCATCACCACCGGCCCTAACGGCGGCCCGGCAGTGCGCCTGGATGATAAAGGGGAGATTTTGCTGACCCAGTGGGATATCCGTGAGCTGCAAAAAGCCAAAGGTGCGATCCGGGCCGCGGTAGAGACCTTAATGCACCAGCTAAACCTGAAACCGGATGACCTGCACAAAATGATCCTGACCGGTTCATTTGGCGGGCAGGTTGATATTGATGCGGTCACGGCCCTGGGTATGATCCCCAATGTGGCACCCAAAGTGGTGGAAACCACTGCCAATGGTGCCGGGTTTGGGGCGGCCATGTTCCTGACCGATGAAGGCTTTGCCCTGGGTGAGCGACTGGCAGCAAAAGCCCAACAAATTGACCTCGACCAAAATGAAGGTTTCATCAACCTGTACGTAGAAGCGATGGCTTTCGAACGGAAGACTCTGGGATAAAATTATCTCCATTCGAATAGATTCCCCAAAAACACAAGCCGGAAAGACTTTTATAGTCCCTTTTCCGACTTGTGTTTTTCTTTAATTCTGAGAAGGAACCCACCCGCCCATTTTCAGGTCAGCAACTTGACAGTGCAATTTCTTGACGTTTTAGAACACACGTTCTATAATGTGTTCAATAGTCATTCATACCCCGTACGTGTGAGTGCAAGGAGAAAAAACATGTCAGGTCGTAAATTTCCCTCAATTGATGTTTTGCTGCGGCGCATGACCAACCAAAGGACGCTGGTTTTCAGCCTCTTGATCGTGGGTGCATTGCTTGCCTTTGAAATCTTTAATTACAGTACCACCGAGTTTGCCATGTCCGACCTCTTAGGAGACCTCAAATTCGGCGGCATGCGCTGGGCTACCATCCTGGCGCTGGCTTTCTGCGGCATCGATTTTGCCGGGATCGCCCGCTTGTTCACCCCCGAACAAGGGGAAGACGAACATGCCGAGGTTTGGTATTTGTTCGGTGCCTGGCTGCTGGCTGCCACGATGAACGCTGCCCTCACCTGGTGGGGTGTCTCGATTGCTATTTTGCAGCACGACAGCCTGGGCAGCGCGGTGATCGCAAGAGAAACCCTCTTGCAAGCTGTTCCTATCTTTGTGGCAGTAATGGTATGGCTCAGCCGGGTACTGATCATCGGCACCTTTTCGGTCGCCGGTGACCGCTTATTCTGGCAAACGGATGTCCCGAGTTACGCCCGCCCGGTCTCGGCAGCTCGCAGCGGCAGCACCCGCCGCACGGTGAACCAACCTACCCGGCAGCGCCCCAACACGCAGCCGCAGTCCCCCCGGCGAGTGCCCACCCAGCAGCCTTCCTACTCTGCATCTTTTTCACCCTCGCCCAAACCCAGAACAGATGAATCTTATTCACCAATGCCAATGAGTGCAAAGTCGAATCGCCCAAACAATTCAAAATCGTATTACTAACCATGTGATTGGTTGGGAGATCGGCCATCGTTAAAACAGGCAGCCGCAAGCTGCCTGTTTTTTTATTAAATTATCTCAAACTGCTATCTTATTGCAGTGGATTGCGATCAAACTCTGGATTCCCCCAACCCCTCGTTTGTTTTTTCTTTTCAGTTATTTTCAAACAGCAACTAAGGTTAAATGATATTACGGCATGATTATTAAAAGAAAAAGCCGGGAAATTCCCGGCTTTTTTATTTTTCAGAGAGGGTGAAACTTATTTAGATTTTTTTTCTAATGTTCGCGAAATAATCTCATCCTGTTCTGCGTTTTTCTTCTTGCCTTTTTTGCTGCTATCGGCAGCGGGAGCGGGAGCAGCATCTTCCTGCCCCTCAAGTGCCCGGCGGTAAGCCATTTCCATGGCGGTGAGGACGGGGGTTTCATCTTCTTCGATGATCTCTTCCTCTTCCTTGGGCGGTTCTTGCAGCGCTTTCATGCTCAATTTGATCTGTTTCTTGCGGCGGGAGAAATCGATCACTTTCACTTCGACTTCTTCACCGACTTTCACTGCATCTTCGGGGGTGCGGATGTAGTCGTGTGCCAGCTCACTGATGTGGGCCAGACCGGGGCGTTCGGCGCCAATCTCGATGAAGGCACCAAATTTCTCCAGGCGAACCACCTCGCCAGATACGACCATCCCTTTTTTGATCTCACGCCATTCCAATGCCAGCGGTTCGATCATGGTCAGTTCGATGTGGTTGGCGTCTTTCTTCACTCGCCGTACCCACACATCTACTTCCTGACCGATTTCCACAACATCTTCCACACGTTTTACAGGTTCTTTCTGTAAGTGGGCGATGTGTACAAATCCGGGTTTATCCAACCCGATATCTACCATCACACCTGCCAGGGTAGTGTTGATCACTTTACCCTTAAAGTGCATTTTGCGGTTAATTTCAGTTGACTCTAAATTCGTCATGACACGCCTCTCAAATAGTCTAATTCCTAATTTTCAAACAGCGTTACATTTTACCGTATCAATCATAATTTGTAAAGAATTTCACGTTGAGCGCAGGGCAATCGCATATGGAATTAGAATAGGGGGATGAGCAAAAAAGAAAAAGAACAAATTGAAAAACTGCAAAAACATTTTGCAGAAGTCACCGATCCAAGAGCAGGGAATGCAAGCCATCGCTTGTTGGATCTGATCGTGATTACCATCTGTGGACTGATTAGTGGAGCAGATAGTTGGACAGAGATTGAAGCCTATGGGAATGCGAAAGAATGGTGGTTTAGGACATTGCTTGAATTGCCGCATGGGATACCTTCACATGACACCTTTGGGCGGGTATTTGCGCAACTTGATCCAGGAGAAATTCGGAAAGGGTTTATGCGTTGTGTACACGTGATTGCGGAGTTGGTTGAGAAACAGATTGCTGTCGACGGGAAACGAGTGCGACGGTCTCATGATCGGTTCAATGAACAGGAAGCGATCCATATGGTGAGTGCCTGGGCGGTAGAAAACGGATTGGTATTAGGACAGGAAAAGGTTGATGAAAAGGCGAATGAAATTGTGGCCATCCCCTATCTACTACAATTATTGAATATCGCAAAATGCGTAATTACAATAGATGCGATCGGGTGTCAGAAGGAAATTGCGAAAATGATCGTGCAATCACAGGCAGATTATGTGTTGGCGACCAAAGAAAACCAAAAACATCTGCACGCCACACTTGAAAAGCTCTTTGAAAATGAAGAAGAACGCAAGGCCACCCACTGTGATTATCACAAAACTACCCACAAAAATCATGGGCGAATTGAGGTCCGAGAGTGTTGGGCAACTGCTGCGCCTGAGTATTTGAACTATATTGCTGAAGAGATTGGTGAATGGGAAGGACTGCGCAGTCTCGTGTTTGTCCGTTCACAAAGACGCATAGGAGAAAAAACATCTTCTGAAACCCGATTGTTCATTTCCAGTTGTGCACCCGATGCAAAGCAACTGCTCCAGTATATTCGCTGCCATTGGCATATTGAGAACAAATTACATTGGGTTTTGGATATGGCTTTTCGTGAAGATGAGTGCCGTGTCCGCCAGGGGTATGCGGCTGAAAACCTCGCAATCCTTCGTCATTTATGCTTGAACTTACTCAAACAAGAAACTACGGCTAAAGTCGGTATCAAAGCTAAACGCCTCAAAGCTGGTTGGGATATGAATTATTTACTCAAGGTGCTTTCTCTCTAAATGCGATTGCCCTGCGTTGAGCGTAAAATTTCACATAATCTCTTAATTATTTACAAATCTAATTTAAGAATGTAAAGTATACTTGACACAATGACAATGATGCTTTACAATATCAATATTACAGGAACAAATCAACAAGGAGATTTAGAAATGGAACGAATCAGACAAAGAAGTAAACTAATCCGCCCGTTGGCTTTACCGATCATCATTTTCATGTGCGCTTTGCTGGCATCTAACACATGGATTGATGAAGTGGAGAATGTTTGGCTGAAGGGTGCTATTGCTGCCCTCCCCCTGCTGGCCGGCGCATTGATCACCTGGATGCTCATGCGGATGATTAAAAAATTAGATGAACTGGAACAGAGAATTATTCTGGAAGCAGGGGCATTCTCCGGTTTTCTGACCATTTTCATACTGCTTGCACTCAGCCTTCTGTACCATAACGATGTTCCTCCTTTCCATCTGAACATCATTGCCCTGGTGAGCGCCGTTTTTATCATGGTTTTCAAACTATACGGAAACTGGAAATACAAATGAAAAATAAACTGCGCGTTTTACGGGCAGAGAGAAACTGGTCGCAGGCTGATCTGGCCAACCGCCTGGATGTTTCCAGGCAGACGATCAATGCGATTGAAAACGACAAATATGATCCCAGTCTACCGTTGGCCTTTAAGATCGCCGACCTTTTCCAACTGGCAATTGAAGACATTTTTGACCCCGAGGCGTAATCCTCACTTTCAAAACCCATTCATTCAAAACCCTCCGTGCCCTACGGAGGGTTTTTTATATTAATCCAAACTTAATTCGTACGAACACTTGACATAGTTGCAGTTTTACGTAAAATTACTATTAGTCATTTTACTTACAACTATCATTAAGAAGACGACACTTATGCAACCATTACAAGAAAAATTACAGCAAATCGGTTTTACCGAATACGAAGCAAAAACGTACCTGGCCTTGTTGAAAGAATACCCGGCTACCGGCTACCAGATCAGCAAAAATTCGGGGGTGCCCCGCTCGATGGTATACGAGGTGCTCAGCCGGCTGCATGCCAGAGGCGCGGTATTGGAGACAATTGAAGGACGCGCTACCTACTACCGCCCACTCGCCCCCGAAATTCTGATCGAGCGGCATCAAGAAAACCTCAAAGCGTTAATCAACGACCTGAAACCGGCGCTTACACAACTGTATACCACTTTTACCGATGACCGGGCATGGTCGCTGACCGATCAGGGCGCAATTTACTCGTACTGCCAACAAATGCTGACGGAAGTAAAGAAAGAAGTCTATCTGGTGTTGAACGATGATGCCCTCTCCCAGTTGGCACCTACCCTGGAGAAATTATCTCAACGCAGCATCGACCTGAATATTCTACTGACCGGGAACCAATCTCTGCCCTTTGGCAGCACCACCCACCACCCACCCCTGGAAAGTGAGCTACAAGGACTGACCAATACCCTTTTGGTTTTGGCAGACGACCAGGAACTGCTGGTGGGCGACATTTCAGAAGAAAGCCGGGCAACAATTACCAGCAATAAGAACCTGATCTTGATCGCCAGGCAGTTTGTGTGGATGGAATTTTTCACCCAGCGAGTATATGCCAAACTTGGCTCCGACTTTTTAAATTTACTCGATCCCGAAGACCGCAAAATCTTTGAGAGCATCGAGCAGTTAAACCACTTAGAGGAAAAAAATAAATGACCCCTACACTGATTGATACGATTATTGCCGCCACCATCACAGTACTGGCTAATGGGCTGGGTGGGCTGCCTTTTGTGTTCACCAAGAAATTCCCAGATGTAATTGCCCGCCTTGGATGGGCTGTTTCCGGCGGTCTGATGCTGTCTGCCAGCGTTTTCAACCTCATCATCCCTGGCGTAGAAGATGGCGGCATCATCCCGGTAGGGATCGGTATTTTGCTGGGGGCAGGATTAATGGCTTTGACTTCCAACTGGTTGGATCACAAAGACTTCAAAATTGATGGCGTCTCAGAGTCTGGCGCAAAACGCATCATTCTGGTGCTGGCAACCCTGTTCATCCACAGTTTCCCGGAGGGGATTGCCATCGGGGTGGCGTATGGCTCCGGCGAAGCGCAGTTAGGCATCCTCATTGCGATTGCCATTGCGATCCACAATATCCCCGAAGGGTTGGCCGTTGCTCTGCCGTTGAATGCAGAAGGGGTCAGTGGGTGGAAATGTGTGGGTTGGGCAGTCTTCTCCGGTTTACCTCAATTAATTGCAGCCGTACCCGCATATCTGGCGGTGGTAGCCTTCCGCCCGATCTTGCCGTATGCATTCGGCTTTGCCGCCGGGGCGATGCTGCTGCTGGTGATGAGCGAGATGATCCCCGAAAGCCGCGCCAACGAAAAGCAGCGGCTGAGCAGCGGGATGGCCGGGATGGGCGGCTTCTTATTGATGATGTTCATCCAAACGTTGATGGTTGCATAAACTCTCCAGATCAACACATAAGCGTGACTTGAACCACTCATATGGTTTAGAAAATCCCAAACTGCCTGACTTTATTGAGTAAGTCTCGAAAAATCAGGCAGTTTTTTCCGTTTTGGGTATAGAATATATGCCTATAATCAATTAAAGTTCTATGGTACTTTTTATACAACTGAACCTGGTTCAGTAAATAATGGATCTGAGGAGGTCTAACGAATGGGTACGTCTTTAACAACCTTGTTATGCGGATTTGGAGGAGTCTTATTATTGGTGGTATTTGGCGGGATCGCCATTTTTTCCGGCATCAAGAATAAGCGCAAAGCGGAATCGTCCAAAGCTTGGCCGAAAGCGATTGGCGAGATCACCCGCAACTACGTGCAAGAAAATACCGATACGGATGAAGAAGGGTACACCACCCACACCTACACGCCAAGGTTAGAATACCGCTATCAGGTTGGCAACCAGACCTACTCCAGCAGCCGCATCTCATTTGGGGCGACGACTTCCTACGGCAGAAGGAAAAAAGCAGAGGAGAAGATTGCCCAATTCCCGGTTGGGGTGCGGATTGCCGTATATTACAACCCACAAAAACCGGACGAAGCCACCTTACAGCAAAGCGCAAAAGGGACGGTTACCGGGATTGTGATTGGAGCTATCCTGGTGGTTGTTGGCTTATGCGTGGTCATGCCGGCAATTTTATATGCTTTCATCAGCAATATGTAATTTATACTAAGAATTGGAAAAAGCCGAACCAGCTGGTTCGGCTTTTTTTGACTCAACGTAATGCTGAAATAAATTTAATACAATATACTTTCACCCCACAGTCATATGACGTTTGCGGAAAACAAAAACGCCAGCCCCAAAATAGAGAACCGTCAGTACAACCAGGGCAAGCAGTTCATACGAGATGTCTCCCAAACCACCGCCTAGGGTTAAGATTTTATTGAAGGCAGTCACCGCGTGGGTGGGCGGGAGGAAATCGTATAACCCGACCGCCTGATTCCCCAGGGTAAATAAGGGCACATCCGGGATAGGGAAAGCCACCCCGGTAAAGAACATGAATATCATTAGAGGGAAATTGGCAATAATGAACGCCTGACTGACCGAATTTGAAAAAGCCGCCACCAGCAGCCCGGCGCCAATGACCGAGAATGTAGTCAGCAAGCCGACCAGATAGGCCAGCCAGATAGAACCGTAGCTGGTGAAACCTAATGCCACCGCGGCCAAAAATGCCAAAGATAAAGAAACTGCCCCAATCACCACCACCGATAAACTGATGCCCCCCAACAATTCGGCACTACGCACCCCGGAGATTTTCAAGCGGTTCAATGTGCCCGATTCGACCTCGTAGGCCACCGTCATTGCCACCTGGAAGACCAGCAGCACGATGGAAAATACCAACATGCCAGGCACATAAATCTCAAACTCCGAACGCCCGCTCGAATCACCCAGCGGTATCTCTTCAATTACGAAGGGGCGTACTTCGCCGGTAACCCCTTGCACGTAGGTCTCAATACCCAGATTGGCAAACACAGCGGCAACGGCATAATATGGGTTGGTCAGGTCTCCATAAAAGACGATTTTGGCCTGCACCTCGCCAACCCTACCCGCCTGATAAGCTGCCAGGGAGTGCGAAAAATCTTCCGGCAGGACCACCACCACTTCAATCTCCCGATCTGTAAGCGCTTGCAGGGCTAAATCCAGGTCTTGCATGCGCTGCACATCCAAGAAAGGCTGTCCGTCCGAGTAGGTGACCGTCTGTAATGCGCTGACGGTCTGTGTACCGGCATCAAAGGTGGTGCCGGCCTCCTGGTAAGGGATGTCATTGTCAATCACCGCGACCTGGTATGTGGTTGAACCGCCGCTGGAAAAGAAAAGGGAATAGACAAAGACAAACATAGGCGCCAGGATGATCGTCAGGCTGAGGGTAAGGATGTCGCGGCTTTGTTCGCGCAAGCTTTTGATAAAGATTTGCCAGAGTTTCATTCTCGCAGCCTCCTCCCGGTAAGCTGGATGAACACATCTTCCAGCGTGTTGCCGCGCAGCTGCACCCCGTTTGGCTCAATCTGGTTGGCCCGCAACAATGCGATCAAGTCTGGTAAATGCTGAACAATGTTCAAGCCACGCAGATATAAAATTCCGGCCACATATTCCGGGGTAATCTCGGCAGCATACGGCTGAAACGCTTGAACCGCTTGCAGATGGTCAAAATCCGCATCAGTCAGTTGAATTTCAACCACATCCCCCGCGCCAACACTGCGTTTCAGGTTATTCGGTGTGTCAGTGAGAAGGATTTTGCCGTGATCCATGATCGCCACCCGGTCGGCCATACGGTCTGCTTCATCCATGTTATGCGTGGTGAGAATGACCGTTTTCTCGCCGGCCAACGAGCGGATATATTCCCGCACCAGCACGCGCGATTGTGGGTCTAAGCCGGCTTCCGGTTCATCCAGCACTAAAATCTCAGGGTCGTGTACCAAGCCCATTGCCAGATTCAAACGGCGCTGCATGCCGCCCGAAAGCGTTTTCGCCAATTTATCCTTTTTCTCTGCCAATCCTAAATCTTGCAGCAAAGCCATCCCCCGCTGCCGGGCAAGGCTTTTGGAGACACCGTACATGCTCCCCATAAAGACCAACTGCTCCAGGCAAGTCAGCCGCCCCCAAAGGGTAATCGACTGCGGGCAAATGCCAATCTTTTTATAGATGTCTTTTTCGCTGCCCTGGATCAGCTGACCGTCAATCAGGATACGTCCGGCATCCGGGGGCATCAGGCCGACCAACATACTGATCGTGGTCGTTTTACCCGCCCCATTTGGCCCCAGCAGACCAAAGATTTCCCCTTGTGCCACCTGCAAGCTGACATCGTCGACCGCCAGCAAATCACCAAATTGTTTCCGTATGTGCGCTGCTTCTAAAATCTCCCGCATCTTTCCATTTCTCCGCATTTCAGGTATGCTTATTTTACCGATTCCGAGTGTTTAAATCGGGCAACCACCTCACATCCAATATACCTTAAATATGTTAACAACCAATCAAATTGAGCAAATAAATTCGATCCTTTCTCCAGGGCAATTTAAATATCTGGAAACAACCGGCTCAACCAACGACGATGCAGCACAATGGGCAGCTGAAGGTGTCCCAGATTTCTCTGTGGTTGCAGCCAACCAGCAAACAGCCGGGCGCGGCAGAGCAGACCACACCTGGCACACCCCACCCGATTCTGCCCTGGCATTCAGCATTTTGCTGTACCCTCAAATTCCTGCGGCACAATTTGCGCGCTTCACCGGTCTGTGTGCCATTTCTACAGCCATCGTGCTGGAAAAACTGTGTACCGCCCCGGTAGAGATCAAATACCCCAACGATGTACTGATAGACCGCAAAAAGGCTGCGGGGATTTTGGTAGAAACCCAGTGGTCGGGCAACCAACCCAAAGCCGTGATCCTGGGTGTGGGGATCAACGTACAAAAAGAAAGCGTGCCACCACCCGAAGGGCTGCATTACCCGGCTACCAGCATCGCCCACCATGCACAAAACCCCCAGCGCGGGGAAATCTTGCTTGAAATCTTTTCCCAAATCCGGATATGGCGCAGCCGCATCCTCACCGCAGCGTTTGTCGAACAGTGGGACAGTCGTTTGGCTTTCAAGGGGGAAGCGATTGTGGTGAAAATAGACGGCATAAATAAAACTGGCCGACTGGTCGGTTTAGATGAGCAAGCAAACCTGATCGTAGAAATGGACGATGGAACCAGGCCACACTTAAATATCAGTGAAATCAGTGTGCGCCCGCGCCGAGATTCAGTATAATCAGAACAATGATCAAAACAAGGCTGTGATTCCTGTTTTGAGTACCGAACAGAGTTCGGATAAATGAATGAACCTGGAGAGACAATGGACGAGCTGGATAAACTGAAAGATGCCAATGCTTTCTTAGACGAATTAGAGGCAGAGGATAAAGCGAAGAAAAAACTACCCAAGGCTCCGGCAGCACCGGCAAAGAAAAGCAACAAAGCCAAGAAGCAAAAAGGCGGTTTTACTCCCGGGCAAAAATTTGCCTTAGCGCTATTGTTGTTCGTGTTCGTGCTGGCAGCGGGCTTTTTCACCCTTCTAATCACGGGTAGATTCGTGCTGTAAACCATAAAGACAAACACATCATTATTTTAGATAAAGAAAAACAGTCCGGCGATATTTTGCCGGACTGTTATGTTTTATTTAGGTTTACCCTTCATTTATCGAACGAAATTCGGTTCATTCAAAATGTAGGTGTTCCTGTTTTATTCATCTTCTTCCTGGTCGTCATCCAATTCAAGATGATCCACTTCCTCGATTTCGTCCAATTCAGTGGCATCCAGTTCAGGATCGAGCACATCTTCAACTTCTGGTTGGTTCCCCGGTTCTCCCGAACCGTTTTCCCCTAAATCCGGGGCGACCTGCTCCATATCTTTCGGAGAAATGATCGCAAGGGAAGCTACGCTGTCGCCTTTATCCAGGTTCATCACGATCACACCGCGGGTTGCCCGACCAGCCTGTTTGATATTCTCTACTTCTGTACGGAGTACCTGCCCGTTGGTTGAGATCAGGGTCAGTTGGTCTTCCTCAGTGACTACTCTGGCCGCTGCAATCTTGCCAATCGACTTGATCGCATTGGTGTCAATTGTTTTTACACCCAATGTGCCGCGACTCTTGGTGACATACTGCTCCATGGGCGTACGTTTACCAATCCCACCGGTCGTAACGACCAACAAATCACCATCCGGGTCGGCTACTTCCATACTGGTCACTTTATCATTACCGCGTAAGCGGATACCGATCACACCCTGTGCCTGCCGCCCCATCGAACGCACATTATCCTCGTCAAAGCGGAGCGCCTGCCCCTTCTCGGTGACGATGATGACATCATCCTTGCCGGATGTCATCCGTACCCAACCGAGTTCGTCGTCATCATCCAGGCTGATCGCAATCAGACCAGAGGGACGTACAGATTCGAACTCAGACAAACTGACGCGTTTGGCACGCCCGTTGCGGGTGACCATCATACAATACTCGGCGGCGGAGAAATCCCGCACACGCAGCACGGCAGTCACCTTTTCGTTGGCTCCCATCGCAAAGATATTCTGAATGACCGTGCCCTGTGCGGTACGGCGGCTTTCCGGGATACGGTAAGCTTTTTCGGAATACACCTTCCCCCGGTCGGTGAAGAAGAGCACGGTATCTTTGGTTCTGGCGGGAAGCAAGATCATCACTTCGTCTTCTTCCTTGGTGGTATGTCCGATCACGCCTTTACCACCTCGCCCCTGTGCCCGGTACGATTTCAAATCTACGCTCTTGATGTAGCCGCGCTGAGTGATCGAAATAAGGATCGCTTCGTCCCGCACCAGGTCTTCTTCGTTGAAATCTTTCACGCCTTCCAAATCAAATTTGGTGCGGCGCTCATCGCCATATTTTTCTTTGAGGTCTGCCAAATCTTCCTTGATAAGCCGGAGGATTTTCTTGGGGTGTGCCAGCAGGTCTTCCAGGTATTCAATCAGTTCGTGAACTTCTTTATACTCTGCTTCAATTTTCTGGCGTTCCAAGGCTGACAGGCGGCGCAGCCGCATATCCAAGATCGCTTGGGCTTGCTCTTCACTCAGCTTAAACAGCCGCACCAAGCTCGCTCTTGCCTGGTCACCGTCTGTGGACTTACGAATTGTGCTGATCACATCATCCAGGTTCGCCAAGGCAATCATCAAGCCTTCAAGAATGTGACTGCGTGCTTTGGCTTTACCCAGATCAAATTCTGTACGCCGTGTGATGACTTCTACCCGGTGGTCGACAAATACCTGCAAACACTTCTTTAGGGTCAAAGTGAGCGGTTCGCCATCTACCAGGGCCAAAATCTGGGCGCTGAAGGTTGTCATCAAGGGGGTGTACTTGTATAAGCGGTTGAGCACCGTGCGGGGCTGTGCGCCGCGGCGCAATTCCAGGATAATGCTCAAACCGTTGCGGTCGGACTCGTCACGAAGATCAGAAACACCTTCTAATCGCCCGCTTCTCGCTAGAGAGGCAATCCGCTCAATCAAGTTGGTCAGGTTGATCTGGTACGGGATTTCGGAGATGACAATACGGTAGCGATCCCCCCGCATTTCTTCGATTTCCGCTTTGCCGCGCACTGTGATCTGGCCGCGCCCGGAACGATAGACATCACGGACACCGTCTACGCCAACGATGTAACCGCCGGTAGGAAAGTCCGGGCCTTTGACAAACTCTAAAAGCTCATCAATGGTGACTTCATCCACGCGGCCATACTCATCAATCATGTACTGTAAAGCGTCTACCAGCTCATTTAGATTGTGGGGTGGAATATTCGAAGCCATCCCAACCGCAATCCCGGAGGAGCCATTCAATAATAAATTGGGCAATCTGCTGGGAAGCACATTGGGCTCTTGTAAAGAGCCATCAAAGTTATCGGTGTAATTTACCGTTTCTTTTTCAATATCGACCAGCATTTCCCCGGCCAACTTGTCCATCTTGGCTTCGGTATAACGCATTGCCGCGGGCGGGTCGCCACCGATCGAACCAAAGTTACCCTGCCCATCTACCAGAGGATAGCGCATGGAAAAATCCTGCGCCATACGAGCCATCGCATCATAAACAGCCGAGTCACTGTGGGGGTGATATTTACCCAATACTTCACCCACAATTCTGGCCGATTTTTTATAACTTGAGTTTGGACGGATACCCATGTCGTGCATCGCATATAAAATGCGGCGGTGAACAGGTTTCAAGCCGTCTCTTGCGTCTGGTAAAGCGCGGGACACAATCACGCTCATGGCATAGTCCAGATACGCAGAACGCATCTCTTCAATGATATCCCGTCGTTTAACCTGATGTTCCTCCATAAATTTGCCTTCCCAAAAAAAGTGGTTTTTATATCAAAAAAAATTGTGTGCGGGCATCCTCCCACACCCTCTTATTATACCGCGGCCTGCGATTTCTTGCCTTGTTGGGTCTAAAATTTATCGGCAAAAATCTAAGCATACTTCTATTAACTTGAGTAGAATACCTAGAGGCGAACTATTCAATTAAGCCAGAAAAAGTATTACTATATAATAAGGTTCATAAGGTTTGCCTAAATTTAGGAAGATTGGGTATCCTCATCCGATAATTTTGGCCGCATGGCTTAGAATTGAGTTATCTATCGATATGTCAAATACAATCCAGTGCCCCAACTGCAATCACGAGAATATCGCATCTGAATCGTACTGCGCCAATTGTGGGATCAGTCTTGCCCTTGCAGCCGTCTTGGCTGAAAACAAAATAGCCAAACAAATCCCCGAACCAGAAAACCTTCCGCTCTCCCCCGAAATCCTTGTACCCCGCCTGGGAGATTACCTGGTGGAGCAAGGGTTACTGCGCAAAGAGCAATTGGATGCCAGCCTGAAATACCAAAAAGAAGAAAGCCAGCAGGGGAATTACACACTTTTAGGCAGAATCCTGGTGGACAAGGGATTTATCGACCAAAACGCACTAGATACCGCCATTACAGAACAGATCGTCTTGCTGCAGGATGCTTTGAAAAAGTCCAACAGCGAATTAGAGCAGCGGGTAGAAATCCGCACCGCCGAATTACAGCAAGCCCTGCAAAAGATCACCGAGCTGAACCAGCTGAAAACTAACTTTATTTCCAATATTTCCCATGAACTGCGCACCCCATTGGCGCACATGATCGGGTATTTGGAACTGCTCAATGACGGCGCACTTGGCCCGTTAGATGATGAACAGCTACATGCCATCCAGGTTCTAATCAAATCCTATAACCGCTTGCATGGATTGATTGATGAATTGATCCAATTCTCGATGCTATCACAAGGAGAAATGTCGCTATCTCAGCTCCCGGTATCCATCGATTCCTTGATCGACAAAACGATTGCACACGTACAGAACGTTGCTGCAGAAAGAAACCTGATCTTCACGCTCAACAAGCCCAAACAAGAAGTCAAAGTGCTGGCAGACCAGGACAAAATCTCGTGGGTGATTGGTGAGTTTTTAGAGAACAGCCTAAAATTCAACCGTGATGGCGGTAAAGTGATGCTAACTATCGCCGTGCAGCCTCCGGTTGCCACTTTTGCGGTTTATGACACAGGCATTGGGATCAGCCCCGAACAAATTGATGAAATCTTTGAGCCTTTTCACCAGTTGGACGGTTCTTCTACCCGCCGCTACGGGGGCACTGGAATTGGCCTATCTCTTGCAAAACAAATCATCGAAGCGCATGGCAGCCAGATCAAAGTGCAGTCTAAAGTATCGAGAGGCTCAAAATTTGAATTTTCCCTGCCACTAGCATAAGTGATAAATGATGAATGATAAGACCCAAACCGCAATTCAATTAAAGCCTGAAGAATTAGAAGCAGTTTATACGATCAGTAAAATTGTTTCTCAGGAAGTGGACGTTGACAGCGCCCTGGAAAAGATCACCCATATCTCCCGCCAGGTGCTCATTTTTGATAATGCGGTTGTCTATCTAAAAGAAAAAGACCGCATGGAATTCGAACCTTTCTTCGCCAGGGCAATCGGGCGCGGCAAAAAAATGGCCTACGACCTCCCGTGGGGAGACGAGGCCGCCAATGAAACGATCAACAGCGGGGATGTCTATATTAGAGAAGCCAAGCTGGAACCCGACAAAGACCGCCTGGAACAAGGCTTTTACCTGGGTTTACCAATGATCACCAGCGGGAATATTTTGGGCGCATTGATATTTATCCGCTTCGGCGGGCCATCCTACACTAAAGAACAAATCAACTTAGCCCAATTCATCACCACCCACGTCTCCCAATTATTCGAGCAAAAGAGGCTGGTAGAGACGATTGCCAACCTGGAAGCAGAACGCCGCCTGGCGCGCTTGCAGGATGATTTTATTGCCATGGTCTCGCACGACCTGAAAACACCGCTCGGCTTTATTAAAGGCTACACCACCACCCTGCTGCGAAAAGATACCGACTGGGATAAAGAGACCCAATTAGAATTCTTGACCATCATCGACGAAGAAGCAGACCGCTTAAGCGAGATGATCGAAAACCTGCTGGATTCCTACAAGTTAAAATCCGGCACAATCCATATGGACTTGTCTGAAATCAATTTGAGTGTGTTTTTCCAGAGTGTGCTGGGGCACATTTCCACCCAGGAACCCAACCTGGAAATTGAAGTCGAAATTGAGCCTTCTGAGTTGGTCGTTTACGCAGACCACAAATGGATGGTGCAGGTAATCAACAACCTGGTGAATAACGCCTCCAAATATGCGCCCAATTCCCACCTGACCATTCGGGCATATTACAAACCAGAAGGTGTTAAAATTGAATTTAAAGACACCGGACCGGGCATTCCCTCCAACAGCTTGCAGCATATATTCAAACGATTTTATCGCGTCCCCGAAAGAAGCGCCGGTGTTCGTGGTACCGGCTTAGGCTTGTTTATTTGTAAACAAATCATTGATTCCCATCAAGGAGAAATCTGGGTAGAGTCTGAATTGGAAAAAGGGACCACCTTCCACATTCTCCTTCCGTATTCCCCACCAGAAGAAGAGGCGAAAAATGGTTAACACGATCCTTACAGTAGATGATGAACCCAGGTTTGTCCGCTTGATCGAAGCGAATTTAAGTGCCGCCGGCTATAAGGTGCTGACCGCAAACGATGGCGAAGCCGCCCTGGAGGTGATTGTCTCCCACCAGCCTGATCTTATCCTGTTAGATGTGATGATGCCGGAGATCAATGGGTTTGAGGTGTTGGATAGAATCCGTGAATTCTCGAGTGTGCCGGTAATTATGCTGACTGCCAAAGGGGAAGAAACCGACCGGGTAGAAGGGTTAAACCGCGGGGCAGACGACTACGTGGTAAAGCCTTTTTCCGCTACCGAGCTATTGGCCAGAGTTGGGGCTGTGTTGAGGCGTTCGCAATTGTCCGCCCAGGTGCCCAAGGAAAGCCCCCAAATGGTGCATGGGAATTTGATGATCGATGTTGCCAAAGCGGAAGTGTTCATCAACAACGAGCCTGTGCTGCTATCGGCTACCGAATACCGTTTATTGCTGCAATTTGCCCACAACCTGGGCGAAACGCTCACGGCAGAATATTTACTGACCAATGTTTGGGGGGAAGAGTACGCCGAAGACAAAGAAATCCTATGGGTGTGCATTTCACGTCTGCGCCAAAAACTAGAAGAAGACCCCAAACACCCGGTGCACATTTTGACCCGGTCTGGGGTAGGATACTTAATGCCCGCATAATATAACCAAGGGGAGACCTTATGACAAATTTCCGAATACTGATCCTCGACGAGGATCCAGCAACAACCAAATATCTGGCTTACCAATTTTCTAAAGAAGAATTTGATGTTTTTACTTCAAATAATTTCAAAGAGGGGTTAATTCTCGCTTACCAAAACCGGCCGCATGTGGTTGTGCTTGACCCCAAAATTGAACTTGAAAAGTTAAAAGACCTGCTGGCCCGCTTCCAAAAAGACCGGCGCGTGTCTCGCAGCAAGCTAATCGCTTTTTCGTCGCTTACCAATCCGCAAGAGATCCAAGCTGCAATTGACCTGGGTTTTTACGAATATATTCCCAAGTCAGGCAATTCGATCCCAACGTTGGTGAATGCGGCTAAAGAGGCTGCCAAGCGTGCCCGGCGCGGCACGGGCGGTTTAGGCAGCAGCCCCAGCAAACCGCAAGAAGAAGCGCCTCAACCGATTGAAATTGCCTCCAGCGATCCTAACTCTGGAAAAACGATTGTCTTTATGAGCGCTAAGGGGGGCGTTGGCACATCTTCCATTTGTGCCAACGTAGCCCATAACACCCAGGCGGTTTTAAACAAATCGTCTGTCCTGGTGGATATGGCCTTGCCGATCGGCTCGCTTTCCTCAATCGTAGGGGGCGAGAACCGTTCTTCAATTATCAACGCGACCGAAACCAGTTCAAAGGCAATGACCGGGCAGTTAGGCACATTCCTTACTTCTCCCCCCAACTGGAAGCTAAAATTTTTAGCCGGATCACTAAACCCCGAAGAAGCCAATTCGTTGGATGTTTCCCGCATCCCGGTGTTGATTGAAAACCTGAAACGGATGGCCGACTTTGTTTATGTAGACCTGGGGAAATCCCTTTCACGCATCAGCCTGCCGATCATCAAATCTGCCGATCAGGTAGTGATCGTGATGAGCCTGGACCAAGTAACGGCGAAACAAACGCTGGCGACCTGGAAATACCTGCAATCGCAGGGCATCCACGAAGACCAGGTATATTTCATCATCAATCGCTCTATCTCGCTGGAAGGGTACACCAAACCTGAAGTAGAAGAAGATTTTGGATTCCAGATTCCGATTGCGATTCCCTACATGGGAAGGAACTTCACCCTCTCCAACAACCAAAATATGCCTCTCATTTCCAAATTCCCAGAAGATGCCGTTACTATCTCTGTCACCCAGGCTACCCGTGAAATTGTAAAAAGGGCTGAAGAGATCAGCATAAAAATGAGCAATTTCTTCTAAGGGAAGCATGATATGTACGCCCAATGCAGGCAAAACACGACTGCCAGGTTTGAATCAGTTATAATCAAGGAGAGGAAGTATTTCCTTTGCTTGATGACAAAAGCGTATCTTTTGAGGAGTCTGTAATATGAAGCCAGAACTAGCCATTACCCTCCGAGCGAAAAAACTGGGCATCTTGATTAAAGATGCCCGATTGACTGCCGGCAAGACAATGAAAGAATGTGGGAATGCAATTGGCGTCTCCGGTTCCACAATCAGCTCATACGAGAGAGGCGTTTCCAGCCCATCTCTTCCAGAACTGGAATACCTGGCTTATTTCCTCAAAGTACCGATCGAACATTTCTGGCAAGACCAGGTTTTATCCGCCGCGAGCGACTCGCTTGATACGCTTGAAGTGGAGCACAGCCAGGCATTACGCCACCAGCAAATTGGGGAACTCCTGGAAGAGACCCGTACCAAGCTGGAGATCACCTACGACGAGATCACAGAGCAAACCGGGATCAGCTACGGGCGGATGAAACGATTTGAAGGCGGCGAGACCCCCATCCCCCTGCCGGAATTAGAATTGCTCACCAACACCTTGCAGTTGAACCTGAGCGAGTTGAAAGAAGAAGAATCCTCGGTAGGCAAATGGATCCATGCACAATCCAGTATTTCAGAATTTTTAGAACTGCCTTATCATTTACAAATCTTTGTCACCAACCCATTAAATAAGCCTTATATCGAATTGGCTCAAAAATTAAGCAGCCTATCCGCAGAAGAACTGCGCACGATTGCCGAAAGTATCTTAGAGATCACCATTTAGGAGCAGCAAACGTGGACGAACAAACCTTACAAGATACAGTAGCCAAAGCCAAAGAGGTGTTTAGCCAGGGACAGTATAAGCAAGCCATTGCAGGCTTTAAAGACGCGCATCAGGCCTATCTTGCCCAAGGGGATGACTACCTTGCCGCCGAGATGGCGAACAACCTGAGTGTTTCTTATTTACAAAATAAACAAAACAAAGCAGCCCTAGAAATCGTTCAGGGCACCGAGCTTGTTTTCCAGCAGCACAACGATTTCACCAAACAAGCAATGGCCCTGGGGAACCAAGGCGCTGCACTGGAAGCATTAAAAAGATTTGACGAAGCGATGGCTGTCTACCAAGAGGCAGCTGATTTACTTAAAGGGCGGGACGAGGAAGAATTACGCACGTATATTCTCAAAAGTCTCTCTGTGCTGCATCTGCGCAAAGGAAACCAACTCCAAAGCCTGTTATCCATGCAGCACAGCATTGATACGCTCGAAAAACCGACCCTCTGGCAGCGCATCTACCGCTGGCTTCTAGATATCCCATTTAAACTTACCGGAAAATAAATAAAACGCTAGCAAATTACCCATTACCCAATCTAGCCAACATTCCTTCTAAGAAAGCTAAATTACAGAAGAATATGATCTTAACTTCAAAAAAAATAGTCCGCCAGGTAACCAACACAGACCGCACCCAGCTGGCAAACATGGTCCACTTTGGCACGTATGTCCACCGGCATCTGGATTGGCGGCAGCCCCTGGAATGGATTGATAAACCGGCCTTTTATGTGGTCGAATCCTATGGAAGAATATTAGCCGCCTTATCATGTGCCCCCGACCCGGCCGATGTGGCCTGGATTCGATTATTTGTGACCAACTCTCAGGTTAAACCGCCAGAAGCCTGGAAGATGATGTGGCCAGAAATAGAGCAAGACTTGAAGAAGACCGAGATTTCTGTGCTGGCAGCCATCCCGATCCAAAAGTGGCTGCAAGAGCTGCTCCCCGCCAATGGGTTCAAGATGGAAAACAATGTGGTCTCATTAGCCTGGGACGCCCCACCAGAAACCGCCCTGGCGGAAGACCCTAACCTTCCCATTCGGTTAATGACCGAAAGCGATATTGCTCAAGTTGTAGAAGTAGACCGAAACGCATTCAAACCCTTATGGCAAAATTCTAGAGATTTAATTCACCTGGCATTTTCTCAGGCAGCGCTTGCCACCGTGGCGTACGATGAGCAAGGCATCATTGGATACCAGATCACCACACCCACGCAGTACGGTGCCCATTTAGGGCGTCTGGCGGTCCTCCCCCGCGCCCAGGGGAAAGGAATCGGGATTGGATTGGTGCGAAATTTACAAAATTTCCTCTCTAAACAAAAACCGATCCGTATCTCAGTAAACACGCAAACGGACAACCAGCGTTCGCTTTCTCTCTATAAAAAAGCAGGCTTCACACCTACATCGGAGACTTTCCCTGTCTATGTTTACCCCTTCGAATAAAATACCCTAAACTTATCTAAATTGTATTTTATGCTGGACAAACAGAATCGTTTGTGGCAAAATCCAGTTGTTTGAATTATTAAAAGGAGAAAATATGAGCAATTCAGATCAAAAACTAACTCGCACGCAGCGGCGAGAGAAAATCAAACGTCAAAAGCAAATGCAGAGTGTCGGGATCATGATCCTGGGCGTTCTGATTATTGTGGGGGGCATCGTGATCGCCTCCTTTGCCAAACCGAGTGTATCTGCTTCTAAGATTGAAGCAAATTATGAAATGGCAAATGGGAATGGCCTTGGCGACCCCAACGCACCGGTCGTATTGGAAGTTTACTCGAATTTCTTATGCAGCCATTGTCTAAACTTTGCCCTGGAAAAAGAAGCCATGCTGATTGATGAATATGTCACCACAGGAAAGGTGTATTTTGTATACCGCCCCTTTAACAGCACACCGTTAGACGAAGCCGGGGTTGCCGCTCAAGCAGCTTACTGCGCCGGGGATGAGAACAAATTCTGGGAGATGCATGACATAATCTTCTCCAACTACAACACTGGCTATACGAATAAACGTCTGGCTTCCATGGCAGATAAAATCGGCTTGAATGTCAGCCAGTTCAATGAGTGCCTGACCAGCGGAAAATATGAGTCTCAAATCGAGTCGGATTTCCAGAAAGGTGTGGATGCAGGTATTTCCGGCACCCCCAGCTTTACGATTAATGGTGTCTTCAAGATCGAAGGCGACCAGGCTTACTCCGTGTTCCAACAGCAGATCGAACTGGCACTGCAAGAAGCCGGCAATTAGCACCTAGACTAACGAATACTAAAAAGCAGTCAGGAACCTGGCTGCTTTTTTTGATTCACCTCCTTTCTGGATTAAATCCACCTGAAGACTAATAAGGAATCTGGTAAACTTGATGCATTCATATTCAACGTCATATTTGCATTCCGGAGGAAAAAATGTCAGAGGAAAAAGAAAAACAAGAAGAAAAAACACCTGTGCCTGAAGACACCCAATCCATCACCAAACATTCGATGACCATCGATGGAAAAAAGCTGGATTACACCGTCACTACCGGCACCCTGGTACTTCATGAAGAAGATGAAGAAAAAGGGGAAAAACCTAAAGCATCTATTTTCTACATTGCCTACACCCTGGACGACGTAGAAGATCCTGCTTCTCGCCCGCTCACTTTTTCCTTTAACGGCGGGCCTGGTTCCTCCTCTGTATGGATGCACATGGGCATGCTTGGGCCAAAACGTGTGCTGCTAGACGATGATGGGATGCCTTTCCCGCCTCCCTACAAACTGGTAGACAATGAATATTCCCTGCTGGACAAAACCGACCTGGTGTTCATCGACCCGGTCAGCACCGGCTACAGCCGCACCGTACCCGGCGAAAAGTCCGAAGAGTATCATGGGGTAGAAAAAGACGTGGAATCGGTTGGCGATTTCATTCACCAATACACGACTCGCAGCAAACGTTGGCTCTCCCCCAAATTCATCATCGGTGAAAGCTACGGCACCACCCGCGCGGCAGGGCTATCCGGCTACGTGCAGCAGAAGCACGGCATGTACCTAAACGGCTTGATGCTGGTTTCGTCTATTCTGAATTTTGCCACCGCCCGCTTCGACCCCGGCAACGACCTGCCGTTTATTTTCTTCCTCCCCACCTATACATCTACCGCCTGGTATCACAAGCAGTTGGATGATGACCTCCAAGAAGACCTGTACAAGACCCTGGAAGAAGTGAAGGAATTTGCAGCCAACGAGTACACCCTTGCCCTGATGCAAGGCAGTTCCCTCCCCGAGGAAGAATACGAACAGATTGCTGCCAAACTGGCCCGCTATACCGGCCTTTCCAAAGAATACATCGTCAACACCGACCTGCGCATCAACATCTTCCGCTTCTGCAAAGAACTGCTGCGGGACGAACACCTGACCGTCGGCCGCCTGGACAGCCGTTTTACCGGTGTGGATCGGGACAGCGCCGGAGAAACATTTGAACGTGACCCCAGCAACGCCGCCATCCTTGGGCCGTATGCTGCCACCTTCAACCACTACGTACGCCAAGAGCTGGAATTTGAGACCACCATCCCCTACCAGATTCTGGCACCCCTGTACCAGAAATGGAAATTTGGGGACAAGAACCAGTACCTCAATGTGGCAGAAACCTTGCGCCAGGCGATTGCCACCAACCCGAACCTGAAAGTATTCGTTGCCAACGGCTTTTACGACTTTGCCACACCTTTCTTTGCCACCGAATACACCTTCAACCATCTCGGGCTGCCCAAATCCTATTTAGAAAATGTCTCCATGGGCTACTATGAAGCCGGGCACATGATGTATCTACATATACCATCCCTGGAAAAAGTGACCCAAGACCTGAGCGACTTCATCGACAGCGCTTCTGCCTAACCAACTTATCCATTCAGCCGGTGAGGGAAAATTTCCCTCACCGGTGTTTTATTTAGACGAATTATCATTCGGTTTGATCCCAAATGAAGACACCCTTTCCCTTTCTTGATCTGACTGAACAGCTGGTACATTTTTGATAATTACCAACAAGCGACTCCAATTATCCCCAAGGAAATTCCCATGCTCTCATACCAACCTTCTATGAATTTCAATTCCCGGCGTTCGGCAGTGGTCTCCAACCACGGCATGGTCGCCACCTCCCAACCCCTGGCAGCCGCTGCGGGCGCTAAAGTGCTGGAAAAAGGCGGGAACGCCGCCGATGCCGCGGTGGCGACTGCCGCAGCCCTGAATGTGACCGAACCAACTTCCACCGGCTTGGGGGGAGACTGCTTTGCACTCTTTTATCAGGCCAGCAGCAAACAGGTATTTGCGCTGAACGGTTCCGGGCGCGCCCCGGCTGCGCTGACGCTGGAAAAGCTGCGTCAGGATGGGATCGAAGACAAAATCCCGGATTTCCACCCGCATACGATCACCGTGCCCGGCGCGGCGGCCGGTTGGTGCGACCTGGTCGAAACGTACGGACAGCTTTCCATGGAACAAGTGCTTTCCCCCGCAATGGCGTTGGCAGAAGGCGGCTTCCCCGTCGCGCCAATTACGGCATATTATTGGGGACGAGGCGTGGAACGCCAACTTTCCCAGGCACCGAATGGGCTGGAACTAACCATAGACGGCCGTGCCCCACGCGCCGGGGAGATATTCAAAAATCCGGGGCTGGTAAAGACCTTTAAAGTCTTGGCCACCGAAGGCAAAGCGGGGTACTACCAGGGAGCGATTGGCGAAGCCGTTGCTCAGGTGATCCAGCAAGCGGGCGGGGTGATGACGGTGGATGACATCGCCAACCACACATCTACCTGGGAAACCGCCATCTCGACTACATATCGCGGATACCGGGTGTGGGAATGCCCACCCAACGGGCAGGGGCTGGCAGCTTTGCTGGCGTTGAATTTATTGGAAGGCTATCCCATCGGTGAAATGCAGCCCCAGTCGACCGCATTGCTGCACCTGATGATCGAAGCCATGCGCCTGGCCTTTGCCGATACGCGCTGGTTTGCCGCAGACCCGGCCACCAACCCTGCGCCGCTGGAAGCGCTGCTCTCGAAAGCGTATGCCGATGAACGCCGAAATTTGATTAACCCGGAACAAGCCACCATCGACCAGATTCACGGCACCCCCACAGGCGGCTCCAACACGGTTTATTTAACCGCCGTAGATGGCGAGGGGAATGCCTGCTCCTTTATCAATTCAAATTACATGGGGTTCGGCACCGGAATGGTACCCAAAGGATGGGGCTTTACTCTGCAAAACCGCGGGCTGGGCTTCAGCTTAGACCCCGAACACCCCAACGCCCTGGCACCCAACAAACGCCCCTACCATACGATCATCCCTGCGATGATCACCCACGAAGACACCGGCGATTTATTTGCCAGCTACGGGGTGATGGGCGGGTTTATGCAGCCGCAAGGCCACATGCAGGTTGCTTCCCAATTGATTGATTTCCATAACGACCCGCAGGTCTCCCTGGATCAACCGCGTTTCTGCATTTCGGACGGCAGTGCAGGCGGCAAGGTAGGCATGGAAGAAGGTGTTCCGGTCAGCGTAATGTCTGACCTGGTACGGATGGGACACGAGATTCTCCCCATGTCCGGGCACAGCCGGGCGTTGTTTGGCCGCGGCCAGATCATTTTGCGAGACCGGGAAAGCGGCGTATTGTGGGGCGGCAGCGACCCGCGTGCGGATGGCGAAGCGATCCCGTTGATTGCATAACCTCATCCAAACAGATTGATTACAATCTCTAACGGGCAAATTTCTTGTTTACTGCGTGAATTTCATATATAGTTAGAGCATCTTTTTAACCAAATATTTTCTATCTTTGAGGAGATACCATGAAAGGGAAGTTCCCCTACAAAAAGACCTTCATTATTGGTTTTGGTTTCTTCGGCATCAGCATTGTCTGGCCGATCTTCAACGCCTATATCCCCATCTTCCTACAATCCGGCAATCCCGAATATATCCGCCAGCTTACCGAACTGGGAAAAGAAATTCCCAACGTGAAAGGATTTGGCTTGGGACCCAGCCTGGCTTTCTTTGTAATGACCTGGGATAACCTGATCAACGTGTTTGTCCAGCCGTGGGCAGGCAGTAAAAGCGATATGACCTGGAACCGTTTTGGCCGCCGCAAGCCGTGGATCATGATCGGTGCGCCAATTGCAGTTGCCGGTTTGATCATGCTCCCGTTTGCCAACACGGTCTTGGCGATCATGGTGTTCATTTTGATCACCAACTTTGGTATGGCGTTATTCCGCTCTCCCACCGTGGCGTGGCTGGGTGACTTATTCACCGCCGACCAACGCAGCCAGGCCAATGGGATCATTAACCTGATGGGTGGACTTGGTGCGGCAGTCGCATTGTTGGGCGGCGGCATCTTGTTTGACAAAATGGGACGAGCGGCGCCTTTTATTGTAGGTGCGATGATCATGGTCATTGCTTTGATCGTGGCGTTGATCTTTGTCAAAGAACCAGAGAAGATCCAGACCAAAGCAGAAGAAGTAAAAACCACCGTCTTACAAAATTTGAAATCCGTATGGAGCGGCGAAGATAAAAGCGGGATTTACATTTTGCTCGCCATCTTGTTCTGGTTCATGGGCTACGAAGCCCTCAACACCGGCTTATCGTCGTTTGCCGTGTTCTATTTGGGATTAACCCCTGGACAGGCATCTATGATGACCACGTTATTTGCCGGTTCCTTCCTGCTGTTTGCTCTCCCCAGCGGACTGATTGCCTCCAAGATTGGCCGTAAAACCGCGATCACAATTGGCCTGGTTGGCATGGTACTGCTGTTTGGGTTGGGTTTCTTTGTGGTCACCAGCCAGCTTACTTTGGGTATCATTCTATTTTTAGGTGGCTTCTCCTGGGCGTTGGTGAACGTCAACAGTCTGCCGATGGTTTACGACTACGGTGAAGAGGACAAGATCGGCGCGTATACCGGCTTGTATTATTTCTCCTCGCAGTCTGCTGCCGTGCTTGGCCCGGTGCTGAGCGGTGTGCTGGTAGAAAGCATGGGCAACAACTACCGCTGGTTGTGGGTCTTCAGCACGCTGTTTATGGCCTTTGCCTTCCTTTCCATCCGAGCGATCAAAGGACAGGGAAAAACAGTAAAAACAACCTAACCCCTTTTTCGGTGGGTTTACCGTAAGACTTTGTTAATGAAGATTCTCCCCCTTCATGTCGTCTATACCTTATAACGGAAGTAAAGGAGAACGAAATGGACGCAAACAAAACTGAAAAAGCCACCTTGGCCGGGGGGTGCTTCTGGTGTTTAGAAGCGATTTACGACGATCTGAAAGGCGTGCTTTCTGTAGAATCCGGCTATGCCGGAGGGCATGCAGCCAATCCCAGCTATAAGCTGGTGTGCACCGGCACTACCGGACATGCCGAAGTGGTGCAAGTCACTTACGACCCTGCTGTGATCAGCTACCAGGATTTGCTGCATATCTTTTTCACCATCCACGACCCGACCACGCTCAACCGCCACGGAGCCGATATCGGCACGCAGTACCGTTCGGCGATCTTCTACCACAACGAAGCGCAGAAAAAGGTTGCCGAAGAAACCCTGAAAGAGATTGAAACCGAGAAGATTTGGAACGACCCGATCGTGACGGAGATCAGTCCTCTGGATACTTTTTATGTGGCAGAAGACTACCACCAGGAATACTTCGCCAACAACCCCAACCAGCCCTACTGCCGGGCAGTGGTTGCACCTAAGGTCGCCAAATTCCGCAAAAAGTATACGGAAAAGCTAAAAGCATAATTAAAGACAGATTCAAAAGAGACCAACTTGAAATTAGTTGGTCTCTTTTTTTCTTGTGCAATGCGCTTTCAAGCGTGTTTGCCCATCCAGAATTTACGCCAGTCCCCTTTGCTGGAAATAAGCGCTATTAAAGCATACAGGCTGCCAGTGAAAAATCCGAGTACCATCATCAACACCACCCAAACCACAGCCATCAGGAGATTTTCCTCCCGGTAAACAATCCAGGCAGAAAAAAGAGTAAAGCCCACATAAAGGTCAACCATGGAGACAATTCCCCATGGGTTTTGCAGGATTTCACTTCCATCTTTACCAAAATCGCCTACAGTAAAGCCGTAGACCAGTACGGCGGTCATGGCAAGCAGGCCAAGTACAGCAATTACTTTTGCGGTATTCATCGGTTGACTCCCTACAGCACCAAGATGATGCCTAATATGACTTCAGAGATGACACTAATGGTATTCGAGCGTTCAACCGAACGGTCGACAAACATGGAGACCGCCCGTACCAACCCAACAAGCAAATAGGTATAGCCTAACATCTGGTAGGTTTCTGGAACTTGCAAGATCAACGGCATGATCCCTAGCCCCACAAAGAATGCGCCCAAGACCGATCTGATCTCGGTCACTCCACGCGGGCCGGGGGCATGCAGGCCGGTAAAACCTTCCACCGACTTGGGCCGCAGGAGCGACACCAAACCAATCACAATCGTGCCGACTGCCGCTAATATTTTTAGAATTTGAAGTAAATCCATGCGCCTCTCCTTTACATACGATGCTGCTTTGGATTAGTAAAATCTTTTCCCCCCTGAGTATGATGCAATTTCATACTTACATGATAGCATATCTTCGTTTTTGCAATTTTCCTCTCGTGATATTTTTTCACTTCCCCAGTCGTTCTATGTTATCCTAGGGTAACACTCTTCATAAGGACATGCTATGAACCCTAAATTGATCCGTCTTGAAGTTGGTCCCTGGCCGATGAACTGTTATGTGCTGGTCTGCCAGGAAACAGGCGTTACTGTGATCGTTGATCCCGGCGCAGATGCGGGGGAAATTCTTGCCCAAACCGCAGACACACAGGTGGCAGCCATCTTGCTGACCCACGGACATGCGGACCATGTTGGCGCACTTGACGAAGTAAAAGCCGCCGCGCAAGCGCCAGTCTACCTCCACCCCTCAAATGCCGCCCATTTTGATTTGCAGTACGACCAACCCATTACCGATGGTGACGTACTCACGTTTGGCAATTTTTCACTCAAAGCGATTCACACGCCCGGGCACACCCCCGGCCAGACTTGTTTTGACCTGGGAGATGGACGCATTCTGGTTGGAGACACCGTGTTTGTAGGCGGACCCGGCAAAACCTGGAGTCCACAAGATTTTTCTACTACGATGAAAAATATGCAGTCCATCATTTTCCAATGGCCGGATGAGACCAAATTCTTTCCCGGGCATGGCCCCAGCGGTGTGATCGGCGAAGAAAGACCAGACTTTGATGCCTTCTTGGCAAAAGGCTGGAGAAAAGAACTCTATGGCGATGTTTCTTGGAAATAGGCGTGACGCTTGCTCACCTGGCGGGTTATAACCACACGAACGAACAAGTTCATTTACACAATCAGACAGGCTAAATAGAACCGTAAATCTATATGACCGACCACATCCAATACCCTCGCAACCAGCTGGTTAGGAAGAGCTTCCAGGCGATTGGCAAAACGCTGCTTGCTTTGCTGACCAAAACAACCATCACCGGGATGGAACATTACCCGACCTCCGGCAAACTGATCGTGGTAGGCAACCACACCGGATTGTTAGAAACCGTGCTGATGACTTCCCATGCGCCGCGCACGATTGAATTTATGGCCTCGGTCGACATTCCCCACGAGCGCATTTTTTACGCCATCTTGAACATGTATAAATTTATCCCCGTATTCCGCGGCAATGTCAGCCCCTCGGCGATGAAAGAAGGACTTAATGTGCTGGAGCAAGACGGGGTAATTGGGATTTTCCCTGAAGGCGGGATATGGGAACCGGCCATCCGCAGCGCACATGCCGGGGTGGCCTGGATGAGCTACCACGCCCAGGCACCGGTACTGCCAATCGGGTTCAGTGCCACCAAAGGGGCGGTCGGCGATACACTGCGCTTGAAACACCCAAAACTGCACATGCACATTGGGGAACCACTCCCGGCTGTACATTTGAACAAGGGCACACCAAAAAAACAGCAATTCCAGGATGCCGCGCAAAATATCATGGACGCCGTATGGAAATTGATCCCGGAAGAAGACCGGCAGCCGCACGAAGACATTGTGGATGAGCGCTTTGAACTGGAAATCAAGGTTTTCGACCAGGACAAAAACAAGGTGGACATCCCTCCACATCTCATCCCCGAAAACGGGCACGCTTTCAGTAAAATCCTCTACCGCACCACACTGATCAACAACTTTCGAGACAATTTGCACATCAACATTCAACCGCTCAAAACGCTGCACCTCTCCCCCTCACCCGCCGCACTCGCCCAGTCAACCGGAGAGATCCTGCATTATCTGGATACCGAAAACCCGTACTATTTCACCTACCGGTACGGTCTCCATGAAGGCAGCCGGATGCAAACCAGCCTGCGAGAATTCCACAACCTGGCTGTGTGGGCAAAAGAGCAGGGCCACACCTTAAAAGCCACCGTGCGCCGCCTATACCGCATGGCGGGGCAGGATGAAGAAATTATAGAAAACCAACCCAATGAAATGAAGAAGTGGTAACAGAAAGGAACCCGCCCTAATGGAAAAAGAACTCAAGTGGTACAACTATTTCACCATCAATATCAACTGGTTTGGACTCACCACGCGCTCCCAGGTGCTCACCCCGCTAATTATTCCGCTGTTGGTGCAGGAATTTGTCGGGGATGCCAATAAAGGCACCTATTTAGGGAATATGCGCTTATGGGCATTGATGGCTGCTTTGTTGGTGCAGGCTTTGGCCGGGCTGCTTTCCGACCGCTCTACCAGCCGTTTTGGCCGCCGCCGCCCCTTCATATTTGTCGGCGTGATGTTTGAGGTCGTAGTACTGATCGCCATCGGACTTACTGCTCAACTGGAAGGCATGCCGGGGTATTGGATACTATTTGGGTTGTACGTATTCTCCATGCTGGGTTCCAACCTATCTCATGGCGCTACACAGGGATTGATCCCGGACCTGGTGCCGGAAGAAAAACGCGGTCTGGCATCTGGCCTCAAGGCGCTGCTCGAACTTCCCCTACCGCTGATCCTGACCTCCTTCGTGATCGCTAAGATGATCGAACGGGGCGATCTTTGGTCGGCGATCATTTCCCTGATCTTGATCCTGGTCGTTTCAATGATCTTGACCATGTTCAATAAAGAAACGCCGCTGAAAGAACAACCCGCCCCAATCAACTGGCAGCCATTTGTCCGGCTGGTGGCGATGACGGCTGTATTTACTGTATTTATTTTAGGAAATGGCTGGCTGGTAAAACAGATTTTAAAGCTGGTTGCCGAGAAACCTGAAAGTCAGGCTATTATCTTGGGGGGAATCGGCGGGATCATCGGGATGGCAATTGCCATCTTCCTAGGTGTGATTGCCAGCTTACGGATCAGCCTGGGGGATGAGGTGAAAGAAAACCGCTCCTTCATGTGGTGGGTGATCAACCGCCTGGCATTTCTGGTGGCTGCCACCAACCTCTCTGGCTTTATGGTCTTCTTTTTACAAGAGAAGTTCCCCGAATACAGCGGTGCAGAAGTTGCTGGCCCGGCCGCCCAGATCATTATGTTTGTGGGCATCTTCATCCTGCTTTCCGCAGTGCCTGCCGGCTGGCTGGCCGATAAACTGGGCAAAAAACCACTGATCGCATTTGCCGGGCTGGCGGTTGCCGCCGGAGCAGCAATTGTGATCGTTTCCCCCACCATCGACGGATTGATGTATGTAGGCGGTTCTGTCGTGGGGATGGGATTGGGTATTTTCTACTCCGCAAACTGGGCATTAGGCACCGAAATTGTGCCGCCAAAGCGCGCAGGCGAATTCTTGGGGTTATCTAACCTGGCGGGTGCGGGGGCCGGGGCAGTCGGCGCTTACATCGGCGGCCCAATCGCCGACAACTTGAGCTATGTTTTGCTGATGTCCATTTATGGCGTAATTGCCTTCCTCTCCATTTTTGCAATCTTTGGGATCAAAACCGACAAGAAATAAACCAGGATTTTTTTCTCTAAACTTTTCAACCTGAAAAGACCGGTGATATATTGGCCGGTCTTTTTTCGTAATTTTTCATGGAAATGATGAGAGGGTTTCCCCTAACGAATCATTGGGTAAAAACAGCATAAATTCCACCTAATGACAAAAGCTGTACGCTTTATCAAGTATAATATTTTTAAAGACAACAAGGGACATTTGTAACCGCTTATCAATTACAAATTGCCCTATATAGAATCTTGATTTGTGAAATAATTCTCAAGGTTTGTTTACTGTACTTACTAACATTGGCATTTACCAATGATTAAATCATCTTTAATAAGGTAGAATCAAAATATGCTGAGTTTTTTCTTTGAACCAAACGCTGTTGCTGTGATTGGTGCATCTACCAATCCAGAAAAACTCGGTCATGCGGTCCTTCGCAACTTAGTTGAAGGTGGTTATGCAAAAGTAGGGAAAATATACCCTATCAACCCGAAAGCAGAAGAAATTTCGGGCTTTAAAGCATATCCAAGTGTGACCGATGTACCAGACCCGATCGACCTGGCCGTCATCGTAATCCCCCACCCCTACGTTCCCGATGCCCTCCGCACCTGTGGTGAAAAAGGCATCAAGGGCGTCATTATCATTTCCGCAGGGTTCCGCGAAGCCGGAACAGAAGGCGTGGAGCGAGAGCGCGAATTGATCCGTATTGCCAAAGAATACAACATGCGGATGATTGGCCCGAATGTATTGGGCGTGCTGGACACCTTTACCCCGATGAACGCCTCCTTTGCAGCAGATTCCCCCCCACAGGGGCCAATTGCGATGACCTCACAGTCAGGCGCATTGGGCACCGCCATCCTCGACTGGGCACAAGCCGGGAGCCTAGGGCTTTCGAAATTTGTCAGTTTGGGCAACAAAGCCGATGTGAATGAAATCGACCTGCTGAACGAATGGGCGAAAGACGACAACACCAAAGTCATCCTCATGTACATTGAAGAGCTTTCCAACGGGCAAGAATTTATGCAAACCGCCAAACGGGTTGCACAGATCAAACCGGTGGTAGCAATCAAATCCGGTACCACCCAATCCGGTGCCCGGGCAGTTTCCTCGCATACCGGTTCTCTGGCCGGTTCCGAACAGGCTTACCAGGCCGCTTTCCAACAGGCCGGCGTGATCCGTGCCGACTCGATGGAAGAATTATTTGATGTCTCCCTGGCCTTCGGTTACCAGCCTCCCTTGAAAGGCAAACGAATTGCGATCATCACCAATGCCGGTGGCCCTGGTATTTTGGCGACCGATGCATTGGAAAGAACCGGTCTTTCTCTGGCTACCTTTGAAAATTCAACCATCCAAACCCTGGAACAAACGCTTCCCGACGCGGCTTCTGCCTCTAACCCAGTAGATGTGTTGGGTGATGCTTTGGCAGATCGCTACCAGTTTGCGCTAGATACGGTTGCAGCCGACCCTAACGTAGACGGCATTATTGTAGTACTCACCCCCCAGGCGATGACCGAAATTGAAGCCACTGCCCAGGCAGTGGCAGATAAAGCAAAAGAAATCGACAAACCTATTTTGGCCTGCTTCATGGGAGAGAAACGAGTAAAAGCCGGGATCAATATCCTGGTTGAGAACAATATCCCCAACTATCCCTTCCCCGGACGGGCAGCAACCGCTTTGAAAGCGATGTCCAATTATCAAGGTGTGCTCAACCGCCCGCAGGAAGAATACACCACCTTCGAAGTCGACAAACAAGCCGTTCGCAAATTGATTGATGAAGTACGCTCGGATGGTCGTTTATCCATCGGTGACTCCGAAGCCCGTACGATTTGTGAGGCGTATGGTCTGTCCATCCCGCAGTCCGAATTAGCAGAAAACGCCGATCAGGCGGTAGCCATGGCAAATAAGATCGGGTATCCGGTCGTCATGAAGATCGCCTCCCCCGACATTTTGCATAAAACAGATGTTGGCGGTGTGAAGGTCGGGCTTGAAAACGACGAAGATGTGCGCGACGCCTTTGACCTGATGGTCTACCGTGCAAATCGCTACCTGCCAGACGCCCATATTTGGGGCTGTTTGGTACAGCAGATGGTACCTTCTGGAAACCTGGAAGTGTTGGTCGGGATGAACCGCGACCCGCAATTTGGCCCGCTGGTCACCTTTGGCTTGGGCGGCATTTATGTAGAAACCCTCAAAGATGTCACCTTCCGAATTGCACCTTTCACCAAGATTGATGCCGAGAAAATGTTGAAGGAAATCCGGGCAAAAGCGCTCCTAGACGGTGTACGCGGCAAGCCCCCCGTTGATAAAGAGGCCATCGTAGACACCTTGTTACGAATTGGGCAACTTGTCCAAGACTTCCCTGAAATCTTAGAGATCGATATCAACCCATTAACAGTTTTCACGAAGGGACAAGGTGCCATTGCCATTGACATGCGCCTGGTTCTCGCTAAAGAATCCGAAATTGGAGGATAATGTGAACTCAATTTATATTACATCCGTAGATAATTACTCTGGCAAAACAGCTTTGTCTCTGGTACTTGGCAAGAAATTACAGGCCAAGAACCTCAAAGTTGGTTACATGAAACCGCTTAGCTTCCAACCCTGGCGCATAGGTGATAAGATCGCTGATGAAGATGCCGCATTTGTGAAGGAAGTTTTAGGTTTGACCACCCAGCCGTGGGACCTCTCCCCCGTGATTGTGACTACCGAATTTTTGCAAGAACGTCTGCTGGTCAGCGACCATTCTGACTTGCTGAAACTGGTCTTGGATAAGTCTGACCAGGCAAGCAAAGACGTAGACGTGATGCTGTACGAAGGCGGCGGAAGCCTGCGCGAAGGGTATGTTTTAGGGTTACCCACGACCGTTGTCGCAAAAGAGCTGGACAGCTCCGTATTGGCCATTGTGCGCTACCGCGATCGCCGTCACCTATTGGATGACGCCCTGACCGCAAAAACCCGTTTGGGCGACCAGCTCAAAGGTATTGTGATCAATCGTGTTCCCACTGAGGCGAACGATTTCGTCACCAAGGATGCGATCCCCTTCCTCAAATCCAAGGGTGTCACGGTATTCGGCATTTTGCCAGAAACCCGCACCTTAGGCGCACTTACCTTACAAGAGATCCACGAAGTGCTAGATGCCGAACTGCTGACAGAATCTTATAATTCTGAAGCTTTGGTAGAAGCCTTGATGGTTGGCGCAATGACCGCCGATGCTGCCCTCAGCCGCTTTAGGAAACAGGGCAACAAAGCCGTGATCACCGGTGGCGACCGTTCTGACATCATGTTGGCTGCTCTGGAAACCTCTACTTCCTGCTTGATCCTGACCGGTAACCTGCACCCCAGCCCCTTGGTGATCAAACAGGCCGAAGACCTTGGCGTCGCCATCTTCCTGGTACCGCATTCCACAATGGAAACCGTAGAAAAATTAGAAAGCATTTTTGGCAAGACCCGCATGGGCCAGCAATCCAAGTTTTCCAAATTCGAGAAACTGGTCGATCAATATATTGACCTCGACCTGCTGTTCTCCTCCTGCGGTATCGAAGGATAACCTTCCCGACAGCAAAACGATAGATTTTGAACGAAGAGCCAATCAATCTCGGTTGGCTCTTTTTCGTTTCTTAGCCGGAAAAAACATTTGACCTTCATCTATTGTTCAAGTATGATTCCACCTTGATTTCCTGATACAATAAACCGGAATATCAACCTTCTATAAAAAGATAGAAGAATCAACAGGGATAATTACCTTACGGATTTACACGCAATATGGAAAATTCAATTGAGAAAAAACAACCGCATTGGTTAGATAAACCAGTTTCCCAACTCTTCAAATTCAATCTTCAAACCCTCATCATCATACTGATCCTTTTGGTCGCCATCGTTTCCCGGCTGTATCTCCTGGGAGAACGGGTAATGAGCCACGATGAGATCAACCATGTCTATTTTGGCTGGTTGTATTTAAAGGACGGCAGTTACGCGCACAACCCAATTACCCACGGGCCGCTGCAATTCCATTTACTTGAGCTTAGTTACTTCTTGTTCAACACCAGCGATTTTTCGGCTCGTATTCCTGCGGCAGTATTCAGCATCCTTTCGGTCGGGCTGGTTTTCAAATTCCGCCGGTATTTAGGGCGCACGGGCAGTATTATGGCTGCCTTATTCTTTGTGATCTCCCCCTTCATGCTGTATTATGGACGCTATGCTCGCAACGAAGCAATTGCCATCTTTTTGACTCTGGCAACCATTTGGTCTGTGCTGAAATATCTGGACACCGGTAAAGATAAATATCTATATCTGACAGCTGCTTTCACTTCCCTTCACTTTGCGACTAAAGAAACCGCATTTATCTTTACAGCCCAATTACTGGTCTTTTTAGGGTTGCTTTTCCTTTATCGCATTTCCAATCGAACCTGGGGAAAAGATCAATACCGCCGATTATTTTTTACCTTACTCCTAATTTCTCTACTCGTTTTGATTGTTGCTGTTGGCGTAAAAATGGCAACCGAACCAGAAGTGGTGATCGAAGATGTTGAGGCAGCGGTTACCAGCGGTATCCAACCATCATTAATCTTAGTGATCCTGGCAGGCGTTGTGTTTGCTGCAGCGTTTGTTTTCTTGGTCATCGGGTATGGGTGGAAAAACCTGACCAAAGAACGTTCTTTTGGCATGATGATCTTCCAGTTTACCCTTGTCTTGCCGATGCTATCTGCCTTCCCGGCATATTGGATGGGGTACCCGCTGGATGTGTATACAGACACTGATGTGATGTTCAAGGTCGCACTGATCACAACGGCCTTCATGATTCCATCGATCATTTTGGGTGGTTTATGGGAGCCTAAAAAGTGGCTGATTGCCGCAGGGATTTACTACGGGATATTCATCCTCTTTTACACGTCCATTTTTGCCAATTTAGGAGGCATTTACACCGGCCTGGTCGGTTCGCTAGGCTATTGGCTGGAACAGCAGCCGGTGCAGCGCGGCAGCCAGCCCTGGTACTATTTCTTGTTGATAGAAATGCCAATTTATGAATACCTGGCAATGATAGGCACTTTCATCTCTGGGATTCTAGGCATTCGGTGGCTCTTTAAAAAGATAAAAACCAACCGGCAAGCTGATGCCCAGTTTGAAGATGAAAATGATGAAGTAATAGAAGAAATAGAAACACCAGAACCAATCATTCAGCTTTCGCCTACCTTCAACCAAAGCCGCCGGATTGCGCTGGCCATGTTCCTGTTCTTCTCTATTACCAGTGTGGGGGCGTATATGGTAGCCGGCGAGAAAATGCCCTGGCTGACAGTGCACATTACCTGGTCAATGTGGCTGCTGACCGGCTGGTTGGTAGGGAAATGGGTTGACGCCCTTGCCTGGAAACAAGTCTTTTCAAATCGCGGATTAGCAATCGTCAGCCTGATTATTGGCGTCATCCTCTCCTTTGTCTTTGCTGCAAAATTGTGGATTGAAGCTGTCCCGCCATTTTCCGGCAAGGAATTAGAGCAACTGGTTGTCACCTTTGAATTTCTCTTATGGGTGATTGTGCTGGCGGGCTGTATTTATGGAATTTATAAGCTCGCTACAACCTGGGAAAATCCACAACTCTGGAAACTTTCTGGGCTGATCTTTCTCAGCATGCTGGCAATCCTCACCGCCCGGCATGCTTTTATTGCCTCCTACGTCAATTATGACGAGGCTACCGAATATTTGGTCTATGCCCATGCAGCCAGAGGGCCGAAAGATGCCCTTGAAGAAATAGAATCGCTCTCCCTCCGCCTTACCGGCGGAAAAAATGTAATGGTTGGCTTTGATAACCACACTGCATACCCCTTCTGGTGGTATCTGCGAGATTATCCGAACCGCTTAGAGTATGGCGAATCCCCTACCCGGGATTTACGCAACTATGACATCATCCTCGTTGGAGATGAAAACTACAGCCTGATAGACCCGATCGTGCAAGATGACTTTATTTCATTTGAGTACACCCGCATGGTATGGCCTAACCAGGATTATTTTGACCTTACTTTCTACAAAAATTACCTGCAAAACCCAGAGACTAGGGCTTCCATGCTGAACGCCATCTTCCAAATCTGGTTGAACCGCAACTATGAACCATACAGCGAGGTCACCGGGCAATCCATGGATGTACGGCACTGGAACCCTTCGCAATCCTTCAAGATGTTTGTACGGAAGGATGTAGCCGCTAAAATCTGGCAATATGGCACAGTTGGCGGCACGATAGAGATCGAAAGTGATCCCTACGAAGCCGGGATGGTCGAACTCACTCCCCAAATCACACTCAACTCCCTGGGGTTAAATGCGCCCAAAGGGATCGCTATCGCCGCCGATGGCACTCTATACATCGCAGATTCCAATAACAACCGGATCGTGCACCTGGATGCAGATTACGCCATTCAGGGTACCTGGGGTGAAGAAGGTGTTGGCCCCGGTCAGTTCAACCAGCCGTGGGGCTTGGCCGTAGATGAAGACGGCTATGTGTATGTGGCGGATACCTGGAACCACCGTATCCAAAAATTCACTGCGGATGGTGATTTTGTCACGTCTTGGGGTGTCTACGGGCAGGCGGAAACCGGGGATGCTTTCTGGGGGCCACGAGACATTGTCATCAATGAGGATGGGCAGCTAATGATCACCGATACCGGGAATAAACGCATTGCTATCTTTACCCGAGACGGCAGCTTTGTCGGTCAATTTGGTGAAGCCGGATACCAGGCCGGGCAAATGGATGAGCCTGTCGGCCTGGCAATTTCGCCGGTAGATGGCAGCCTGTTTGTCGCCGACACCTGGAACCAGCGTGTTCAAGTCTTCAAGAACATTGAAGGAATTGGCTACACCTCGCAGTTATCCTGGGATATTGATGGCTGGTATGGACAATCGCTGGAGAATAAACCTTTCCTGACGGTGGACAACAGCGACCGGGTGTATGTGGCAGACCCCGAAGCCGCCCGCATTTTGGTATTCACTTCCGATGGCACCTTCATCAATGGATTTGGCGAGTATGACCCCTTCGGTGCAACCGGCTTTGGGTTGGTTGCCGGGCTAGAAGCAGATAGCAACAACGGTTTGTGGGTCACCGATAGTGTAAAGAACGAAGTAAAATTCTTCGTGATCCCCAACTTGACGCAGTAACATGCAATGAACTGAAGAAGCAAATATAGAAAAAGCCCCTGTTTTTTTACAGGGGCTTTGTTTTACTCGTTGTTGAGCGAGATATTTACTGCTTTTTAATCTTCGCCCAGGAATCCCGCAAAGAAATGATCTGATTGAAATACAAATCATCCCCTTCGGTGGAGTCGATGGGATCGACGAAGAAGTATCCTTTGCGCATAAACTGGAAACGTTCGCCAGGCTTGGCCTGCGCCATGGCCGGTTCCAGCTTGGCATCAATCACTTGCTTGGAGTCAGTATTGACAATATCTTCCAACTCACCCACACTAGGGTTTTCAACAGTGAAGAGGTTGTCATACAAGCGGACTTCCGCATCATAGGCATATTTTGCCGAAACCCAATGCAGGGTGCCTTTAACCCGGCGACCATCCGGGGCTTGCCCGCCGATTGATTCGGGGTCGTAGGTACAATGGACTTCAACCACGTTGCCATCGGCATCCTTAACCACATCTGTGCAGGTGACCAGGCAAGCGCTCATCAGGCGCACTTCACGTCCCGGCGATAAGCGGAAATACTTTTTCGGCGGGTCTTCCATAAAGTCTTCCTGCTCAATATAGACCTCTTTGGTCAGGGGTACTTTGCGGGTTTCGTGAGATTCGGCATCATGGCGGAAGTAGTCCACATCAAATTCGATGACCTCATCCTCCGGGAAATTATCAATTACCAATTTGAGGGGGTTCAACACACCCATTACCCGCTTACAAATCGGGTCTAAATCCTGGCGAATGGTATGTTCCCACAAAGCGATGTCAATCACACTGTTCGCTTTTGCCACCCCAATACGTTCGCAAAAGTCAATCACTGCCTCTGGGCGCACCCCACGGCGGCGGATGCCTGCCAGGGTAGGCAGCCGGGGGTCATCCCACCCATCCACCACTTTGTCGGAAACCAATTTATTTAACTTACGTTTGCTCATCATCGTATAAGACAAGTTCAAACGGGCAAACTCAATCTGCTGGGGATGGTGAATCTCCAGGTTGTCGAGGTACCAGTCATACAACGGGCGGTGGTCTTCAAATTCCAGGGTGCAGATCGAGTGCGTGATGCCCTCAATCGAGTCTGACTGCCCATGCGCCCAGTCGTAGGTCGGGTAAATGCACCATTTGTCGCCGGTGCGGTGGTGCGTGGCAAACAAAATACGGTACATGATCGGGTCGCGCATGTTCAAGTTGGGAGAAGACATATCAACTTTGGCACGCAGCACTTTGGAACCTTCTTCAAATTCGCCCGCCCGCATGCGTTCAAATAAGTCTAAGTTCTCCTCAATCGAGCGATCACGATAGGGGCTGTTCTTGCCCGGCTCGGTAAGAGAACCACGCAGTTCGCGGATTTCTTCGGCGCTCGAATCGTCCACATACGCCTTGCCAATTCGAATCAGCTCAATGGCGTATTCGTACAGCTGGTCAAAATAATCGGAAGCAAAAAGCGGCTCCCCGTTCCATTCAAATCCCAACCAATGCACATCTTCTTTGATCGAGTTGATATATTCGATGTCCTCTTTCAGAGGGTTGGTATCATCGAAACGCAGGTTGGTGGTTCCGCCATATTTTTGAGCGGTTGAAAAATTGAGATAAATGGATTTTGCATGTCCAATGTGCAAGTAACCATTGGGTTCAGGAGGGAAGCGAGTAAGTACCTGACCATCAAAACGGCCACTGGCATTATGTTCTTCAATGATTTCTTCAACAAAATTGGTTGGGGAATGACTATCATTCTCACTCATTGTTCGCTCCATTTTTTACAAGATTTTCTAAAATTATAATCGCTTTGCGCAATCTTGCGACACACTCATCCTTGCCAAGAATATCCATACTTTCAACCAACGGCGGGCTGACGCGCTGGGCGGTGACTGCCTCACGCAGTAATCCAAACACCTGCCCGGCTTTTAGTTCTTTGTCTTCCGCCAGCTGGCGCAAAGGCTGCTCAATATCCTCATGAGTCATCGAAGGCGCATTTTCCACCACTGCTAAAACAGCTTGAGCCAGGTCTAAGGACTGTTCCGGGGTTAGCTTTTTGACCACCAAACTCTCGGCGTTGGGGGTTACCTCTTCATCAAACAAGAAAGGCACCCAATCGACAACCTCATCCAAAGTGGTCAGGCGGGGCTGCAGCAGCGGGGTCACCGCAAGAAGAACATCCTGGTCTACATCGGTATAACCGGCTTCTGCCAGGAAAGGTTTCAATCTCTCTGCCAGGTCTTCCACTGCTAAATTACGGATATGCAATCCGTTGAAATGGTCGAGCTTTTTAAAGTCGATGGCTGCATTTTTAGGGTTCAGCTTTCCAAGCGAAAACTTTTCAATCATATCTTCCATGGTAAAGAATTCGGTCTGGTCGTCGTAGCTCCACCCCATCAGCACTACCCAATTCAAAATGGCTTCAGGGAGGTAGCCCAGGCCTTTCATATCACGGATAAAGATCGACTCGCCGCTGGCTTTCATCGCTTCGGTGTCGCGCTTGCTCATCTTCCCTTTTCCGCTGGGTTTGAGGAATAAGGAAAGGTGCACAAATTCTGGTTCTTCCCAACCCATTGCCCGGTAAATGCGGGCATGCAGGGGGAAGGTGGGAATCCATTCTTCGCCGCGCAGCACGTGGGTAACCTTCATGTAATGGTCATCTACCATGGTTGCCAGGTGATAAACCGCCAAACCATTCGATTTTACGATGATATAGTCATCCAGATACTGGTTTTCAAAAGTAATCTCACCACGCAGGCGGTCTGTGACCGTGGTGGTGCCTTCCATCGGCATCTTGAAGCGAATCACATGCTCGTCGCCGTTATCTAAACGCCGCTGCACTTCTTCCTTGGATAAATTCCGGCAAGTGCCTTTATAGCGCGTCTTTTCTTTTTTAGCCTGCTGTTCTTTGCGCTGTTTGTCTAATTCTTCTCTGGTGCAAAAACAATAAAAGGCATGACCTTTATCAATCAATTCGTGAGCCACATCCAAATACAATTGTTTGCGTTCAGACTGCCGGTACGGGCCATATTCGCCGCCAACATCTGGGCCTTCGTCCCACTGCAACCCCAGCCATTTCAGGCTTTGGGTCAAGTCTTCCTCTGCGTTGGGATCGTAGCGTTTTTGGTCGGTATCCTCAATCCGCAGGATAAACTGTCCACCGGTTTGGTGGGCAAGCAAATAATTGTATAAAGCAGTGCGCGCACTGCCGAGGTGTGTAATCCCGGTAGGAGACGGGCCAAATCGGACCCGCATCGGTTGGGAATCTCCTGGATGATTATGTTCAGTCATGCTTCTCCTCTAGCTATTTATTTTCTGTCGTGCAGCCACGCTCTCCACCAAGCCAATCCCCAACATGGTAGAGACTAACGAACTTCCTCCCTGGCTGACAAAGGGAAGTGGAAGCCCGGTAACAGGTAAAAGTTTTAAATTCATCCCGATATTGATGATCATCTGAAAGGCGATCAGGGTGGCAACCCCATAACAAAGGAGCGCGCCATAGGTATCGCTGGCTTTGCGGGCATTATCCACAATGCGGTAAATAATAAAAAACATCATCGCAATTAACGCCACTGCGCCTACAAAACCCAATTCATGCGAAATGGACGAAAAAATAAAGTCACTATGACGCACTTTGAGGAAGCGCAGTTGAATTTGTGAACCCTGCCCATACCCTTGCCCCAGCCACCCGCCAGAACCAATCGTGATCAATGCCTGACGGACATTGTATTCCTCGCCATAGCGAGCATCTTCGTTTGTAAACAAGAAGTTTGTAATCCGCTTCTGCTGATATTCGGCCAGGAAAGGATAGCTCACAGCAGCAAGGATAATCAGCAGCACCATAAAAAAGATAATGTATTTACCTTTAATCCCACTGGCAAACAAAAGGGCCGCCCAGATGACTACCACAGTGATCGAGGTACTCAAATCGGGCTGTAAATAGATAAGGCCAACCAGCCCAACCATAGAGAGCGCACTCCGAATGATCCAACGGACGTCATCCAATTTGTCGTAATTGCGCGCAAAAAAGTCCGATGCAATCACGATAATGGTGACCTTCGCTAACTCCGAAGGTTGGAAGACGGCAAAACCAATATTTATCCAACGGGCAGAGCCAAATGCGGCCTCACCACCGACAAGGATGATCCCTAAAAAGACAAAGATGAAAGCATACATTGCCCGGCCAATTGTCGGCCAAAAATGGTAATCAAAATACGTGATTACCAGGATCATCACAAATCCTGCCACTGCAAACATCACTTGCCGCCCTACGGCATTATTCTCGATTAATTCTGGGTTTCCGGCAATGGCCGAATCAAGCATTGCAATGCCGAATATGATCACAATAGCCACAGCCCCAATTAACCAGTAATCGAAATGTCGCCAGCTATCAAGTTTCATAGGCTATATTATAAAGGATGGGGAAGGGAAAAGAGGTTAACGTCCTCGTTTTTTACCGGCAGCCTGGAGAGGAATTTCCGCGTGAAGATACTGCTGCCGGCCATCTTGTTCGATCTTAATTTGAACAGAGCCACGGTCCACATTGATGTGCTTTGAGATAACCTCAATCAGCTCGTCCCGTAAATCTTCCATCACACCGGGCGCTAAATCGGTCCGGTCATGGATGAGGACAAGCTGTAACCGCTCTTTTGCCGTTGCTGCACTTTTAGATTTTCCCATAAATCGCTCAACCACTCGCTTCACAGCTAATCTCCTCCCGGACGCATGAATTTGGTCAATCTACCCAAAAATCCACTATCCGAGCTAATGTCAATGAAGGGGACATCCTCTCCTAGTATTCTGCGAGCAATATTTCTGAAAGCCTGACCGGCCTTGCTTTTTCCATTCAAGGCTACAGGCACGCCGCGGTTTGCACCCACCAAGATATTTTGGTCTTCGGGGACAATACCGATCAATTCAATTGCCAATAATTCAATCACATCGTCTGCGCCTAACATATCGCCGCGTTCAACCATGTCGGCATTGACCCGGTTGAGCACTAATCTGGCTGGCCCTTTTTCTTCGGCTTCGATCAGACCAATGATGCGGTCTGCATCACGCACGGCGGATACCTCAGGGTTGGTGATCACCAAGACACTGTCGGCACCGGCAATCGCGTTGCGGAAGCCGCGCTCGATCCCCGCCGGAGAGTCAATCACAATATAATCGGCAATCTCGCGAAGATCATCGCATAAACGCACCATGTCGCTGGGGGATACAGCACTTTTATCCCTGGTTTGAGCAGCAGGGATTAAATGCAGATCGGGTAAATGTTTGTCTTTGATCATCGCCTGGCGTAATTTGCAGCGGCCTTCGACCACATCAACCAGATCATACACGATCCGATTTTCCAGCCCGAGGATCACGTCTAAGTTACGCAGACCGATGTCGGCGTCCACACAGACTACTTTTTTACCCATTTCGGCCAAGGCTGCACCAATATTGGCTGTAGCTGTGGTTTTACCCACGCCGCCTTTACCGGATGTTATTGTTATTACATGTCCTGCCATTCGAAGACCTCAAATTCTAAAAATTTATTCGCTTATCCAGGGTTCAGCAATCACTTTTCCGTCTCGGATCATGGCAACTTCTGGATGCTGTTTCTGGTTATCGCCAGGAGAAACTGCAATTTTATCATCTATTCTCAGTTGGGTGGGCGATAAAGATAAGGCACATACAATGGCTTTATTATCACCCAGCGCTCCTGCATGCACCATACCACGCAGTTTGCCCCAAACAATCACATTGCCGCCGGCTATAACTTCTGCCCCCGGGTTCACGTCGCCAACCACAACGATATGTCCATCAAATTCAATGCGGCTGCCAGAACGTAATGTCCGGTGAACCAGGATCGCTTCGTCTCCATCCAACTGTTTTACCGGTGTGCGATGTACTTGATCGCCGGTTGCCTGGTGGATGCGGGTCGCCATCCCCAAAGCCTGTGCATTCATCTCCGTCATGGGAGAATTGGTCAGCACAGCCCATAAGGTAATGCCCTGATCAGAGAATTGGTCTCGCAATTTTCCTAGCGTAGCTGCTT
The DNA here is from genome assembly GCA_963675375.2 of Anaerolineales bacterium. Classification (GTDB taxonomy): domain Bacteria; phylum Chloroflexota; class Anaerolineae; order Anaerolineales; family UBA11579; genus UBA11579. The sequence continues at coordinate 3,590,503 of OY776212.2, forward strand.
TAATCGCATGATTTTCTACATTTAGGATCAGTTTTGCCCCCCGTAAAAATTCGCCTTGGGACTGGATTTGATCTAAAAGCGCTTGTTCAATTTCAGTCCATTCGCCGTCTCCAATAGAGACAAGCAGACCTTCGCGAATACCTTTTATCTGGATATTTGACGGCATGTTTTACCTCAAGTGATTTTAGAATTATAGCATGAAGTACTATGGTGCGCTTGCTGCCGCATCGATCCTTTTTAGCTCAAAATAAGCGTCCATCATCTGGCGTACGACCGGCCCAGCCACGCTGGCACCCTCACCGCCGTTATACATAAATGCCACAATCACAATCTCAGGATCATCATAAGGGCCATAGGCTACCGTCCAGGCGTGGGTGGGCCAGTTTCCCGGTTCACAAAGGTTTTTGCTCAGTGCCACCGAGTCACAATACTCGGCAGTACCGGTCTTTCCAGCTACTGCAATGGGGTAATTGCCGAACAACTCGATTTCATCCGACAAAGTCCCTTCGGTGGTGGCTTTGTGCATGCCCTGCTGCATGGCTTCAAACACCCATTCTTGCACGGTCGAATATTCCCCAGTGGGTTTGCAGCTGCCGATCCCTTCCGGGTTGGAATACTTTTCGATCATATTATCTTCTGTCAAATCCCACTTCATATCGGGGATGAAAGGGCTGATTACCACCGGGCGAATAGGCTCACCAAATTCATCGTAAACCTGTCCATCTACTGTACCATCATCGGCATAATAATAATCGTAGGGTTCCCCATTCTCATCGACCACAACCATATTGATCGGGTCGCCCTGCGCGTTATACACATGGGCAATGATGCGGCCTTCGGCATCAATTTCACTTTCCAACAGATTTCCATTTTCATCCATCACCACGGTCAACACATTGCCATCATCATCGGTAATCTCGCGGACAATGGTTGGGCGCATCAGCTTACCGCTGTTCGCCACGGTGGATGCTGAGGAGAGGATTTGCAAAGGAGAAGCGATCATAAAACCCTGCCCCACCGACGAAATGTATGTATCCCCGGTAGACCAGTTCTCCCCCTGGTTGATACGCTTCCAGGTAGGATCGGGGATCAGGCCATCCGTCTCATCGGGCAGCTCAATACCCAGCAGTTGGTTATAGCCAAGCGCTTCGGCGTAGGTACCCAGACGACAAATTCCCAGTCCTACCGGAACCTCGTCCTCATAACCACCGCCGATCTTATAAAAATACACGTTACTCGAATTTGCCACCCCGCCGTAAAAGTCTAAGGAGCCAAACCCGGCTCTGTTCCAGTCCACAAAGTCTTTTGCCCGGCCAGGGTCGCCAGGGTAAAAGCTGTTATCAATGGTGATCTTTCCAGGCGTAGAAATCACCTGGGTAGGGGTAACAACGCCCTCATTCAGTGCGCCAATGCCGGTAGTAATCTTGAACACAGACCCGGCGGGCAGCTCTGCGCCCACGGCATGATTTAATAATGGATTGGTGGCGTCAATGATCAACTGGTTGTAATAGTAAGCGGGAATAAGACGCGCAAAGCGGTTGTTTTCGTAGGTCGGCCAGGATACCATCGCCATGATCTCCCCGGTTTGAGGGTTCATCGCAATTGCTACCCCGCTGCTGATCTTGATCTCCCCGGTATTCCCATGAAAATAGGTATTCCAGAAATTGATCTCTCGCTCTACGATGGCATTGGCCGCCTGCTGGTAGCGCAAGTCAATCGTCAGCACCAGGTTGTCACCGCTTTTTGGCTGCTGGATGCTTTCAATATCACGCAGTTCTTCCCCAGCCACATCGACTTCGACCATTCGTTTTCCAGGTACCCCCCGTAAAATCTGGTCAAAGTATAGTTCCAAACCACCGTACCCGATCTTATCTCTACGGGCAACAAAACCTTCTGCAACTAAGTCATCCTCAAGCGTTGCCGGAATCGGGCCAAGATACCCAATAAAAGTGGAGGTCAGATCGCCGGTGGGATAGTCGCGCACCGGTTCAATCTCAATGCTCACGCCAGGCCAATCGGACGCCTTTTCCATGATATTTAAGGCTCTGTCTCGCTCGACATCACATTCTACCAATACAGGGGAGAAAGGCGCAAAAGATAAACCCAATTCAACCATTTCGGTCAACCCTAGATTTTCGCCGCACTCGATCAAAATATTTTCCGCTTCCGGATCATCATCAAATGTCAGCGGTACCTTGGTGTAATTTGCTAATTCACGCAGAATGTTTTCCTGCTCACCCAAATCTTCGGGCAGCAGTGCGGGGGTAACTGCAATGTTATACGAAGCGATGTTGCGTGCCAACACCACCCCATTACGGTCGTAGATCACACCGCGCTGGGTACGTAGGCTGATCTCTTCTACGCGGTTCACTTCTGCTTCTTGCGACCATTCTTCCCCCTGAATGATCTGCAAGGTGAAAAGCCTGACAACAAAAACTATCATCACCAAGCCAATGGCACCAATAAAAATCCACACCCGCCATACTGAAACCGCATTTCTAGATCGATTTTCTGGAGAATTCATACATCCTCCTTTTCAGGATATACCAGCTTCACCACTTCCCCAACAAGATAATAAACCGGGAAAATGATGATCATATTCAATAATAAGGACGGTAATAATACCAAATTAACCACTTCCCCCACATTCAAACCTACATCTGTCACCCAAAGATACACAATTTCAACACCATATACGCCCAGGGTGCTGAAGAAGGTAGAGACGATCATCAACCAGACAGGCACTTGCCAGACACGCCTTTGTAAAAAATTGACAAAAATGACCACCCCAAAATAAGTAGCTACGGGAATCCAAAAGGGAATCGCGGACGACAGCCCCATCAGCGCGCCTGCGGCTAAACCCAACGGCCAAGAAGTCTCATCTTCCATGTGTAAAACCCAGGCAAGCAGCACCAACAAAACCAAATCTGCGGCGCCATAGAGCATATTCAATCGCGTCACAATTGAATTTTGGAGGATTGTTGCGCTTACTAACAATAACAATGCGGTAATACTTATCATAAGGGTTTATTCAACCGAACAGGTTTCCGGGTAATTGAACATGAAAGCCAGTCCTTTGGCTTGATTATTCTACAGTATCGTCGGGGATTAACGGTTCAATATCAATAGGCTGGAAGTCGGTGATCACCAGAACAATGTCCAGTCTGGAAAAATCAACCACCGGCTGCACGGCTGCCTGTTGGAACAAGGCAGTTGCCGAGGTACGCACACTGGCAACCTGGCCGATGAGAATATTGGGGGGGAAATTACCACCCAGGCCAGAGGTGAGAATCAAGTCGCCTGGTTCCACATTGGATTCCTGAGAGATCAAATCCAGTGAAATATTGCTGGTCACACTTCCCTCTAACACAGCGGTGGTATCGGAAGGTTGAATGGTCACATTGACCGTAGAACCCGGGTCGGTGATCAACTGCACACGGGCAGCCGAAGCTGAAATAGCGACCACCCTGCCTACCAAGCCTTCGGCGCTGACGACAGGCATCCCAGGTTGAATACCATCATCTGACCCCACATCAATAATTACATATTTCAAGAAGGGACGGGGATCAATATAGACTACCGAAGCCGCTTTATATTCATTCTCTCGCTGCCCGCGGGCAAACTCTAACAAGGTGGAGAGCAACTCCACTTCGGTAACCTGCTGCTGCAAGGTGATGATCTCGGTTTGCAAATTAGCAATTTCGGCTTCTAACTCGGCATTACGCTGGCGCAAACGAACCAGGTCGGTAGGCGCGGTAAAGAAATCTCGGAAAATGTTATATTGATCGGTAACCCACTGCTGAACGGAAATAAAGGGAGATAGCGCCGCGTTTCCAACTGGCGTAAGGAATCCCCCCAATGCTAATGCCAGGACACCTACAATGGTCAATGCAATCGCGATGGTTTGCCATTGGCGGTTTTTTCTAAAATTCATTTTTATGCACCAATTTGAACAGAGGAGACCGCAAAAAGAATCAAGACCGATTCTTTAAAGGTCATCCATAGGCAGTAACCAATCCCGTAAATTATCAAAGTCTTCCAACACCAGTCCCGCCCCGCGGGCCACACAAGTCATCGGGTCTTCGGCCACCCAGGCACGGATACGGACATCCTCCGTGATTCTTTCCGCCAGACCGTGCAGCAAGGCACCGCCACCGGCCAAACAGATACCGATGTCCATCAAGTCAGAGATGATCTCCGGCTGAACCTCATCTAATGTATCTTTGACGGTGTCGATGATCGTTTGCACCGAACCTGATAAGGCTTCTCGAATCTCAATGGAGGACAATTCCAATGTTTCTGGCAAGCCAGTCACCAGATTGCGTCCACGGACAGTATAGGTCAACTCTTCTGGAAGTGGGAAGGCAGCCCCAATTTTCATTTTTACTTCTTCTGCCATCCGCTCACCAATCAAGAGATTGTATTTATTTTTTACATACTGCAAGATATCCTGGTCCAATTCATCACCAGCGACCCGCAGCGAACGCGAGGTAACCACCCCACCAGAGGAGAACACGGTTACTTCGGAGGTGCCGCCGCCAATGTCGACGATCATACTGCCGCCAATTTCAACCACGGGCAAACCCGCAGCAATAGCGGAGGCAGTCGGTTCTTCGATCAGGAATGCTTCTCTTGCGCCGGCCAGCAAACAGGCATCATACACGGCGCGTTTTTCAACCTCGGTTACGCCGGAGGGAATACCTACCACCACCCTTGGGCGAGGGATGGGCACCATGCTTTGTTGGTGCGCCTTTGAAATGAAATAGGCGAGCATTTCCTGCGTGATTTCGAACTCTGAGATAACCCCATCTCGAAGTGGTCTGACGGCAATAATGTGATTGGGGGTACGCCCAACCATTGCTTTTGCTTCCTTACCGAAGGCAAAAGGTTCACGAGTACGTTTATCAATCGCTGCCCAAGAAGGCTCGTTGATCGTGATTCCCTTGCCGCGCACATGGACAAGCGTGTTTGCTGTACCCAAGTCTATACCGATGTCTAAAGAAAAGAAGCCCAAAAGCCAATTGATGGGATTAAAAGCCAAAGCGAACTCCAAAAGTCAATTTAAATTAGTGTCTGAACCAGATTTTAGCCTAGTACCGATAACACTAAATGCAGATTATACCATGCTGAGTATAATCCCGTACTCGATATCACAATAATTATACAGGCAAATGAAGGCATTGTCCGCCACGATTTTTAAGATCATTCTGCAAGACAATTTAACCGAATACCCCGTAAACTCCAAGAATTTACGGGGTATTTTTCTTAACCAATTTGTTTGTCTATCAATTTATTGACTATGCGCAATAAGCAATGGACGATTCGGCTTTTATCCACATCGTTTTCAGGTGCTATACCAATCGACAATCACTTCTTCGAGCACATCGAAAGGCATGCTGCCATTTTCGAGCACAATATTGTGAAATTCTCTCAGGGTGAAAGCATCTCCCAGAGCGTCCTCTGCCATACCGCGCAAACGCAGGATCTCAATTTTTCCCACTAAATAGGCGGTCGCCTGTGCAGGCCAACTAATGTACCGGATCACCTCAGACTGTGCCTGTCCCCTGGAAACGCCAGAATTATCTACCAGGAAGTTTACCGCTTGCTCAAAGTCCCACCCCATGGCATGAATGCCGGTGTCTACAACCATGCGTCCAGCACGGAGTGCTTCGTACTGCAACCTGCCTAAATCGCCGTAAGGGTCATCCGCATACCAGCCCAACTCCGAGGCAAGATACTCCGCATATAGCGCCCAGCCTTCTGTGTAGCCCATCGAATAAATAACTCTACGGAACAAGGGCAAATCCATCTGACCGGCCAGCGCGATCTGGTAATGATGGCCGGGGATTCCCTCATGGTAGGCGATGGTTTTCATCTGATAAACCGACTCTGTGCCAACCGCACGCGCATAAAACCGTCCGGGGCGAGACCCGTCGAAAGAGCCAGAGGTGTAAAAGGCACCCACATTGCCTCCAACCACTTCCAATTTCCCTGCCGGGCGAAGATCGAAATACTCACTGAGGGCAGCATCCGCGTCCGCCAAAATCCGTTCATACTCCTGGGTAATGGCTTCCCCATTCAGTGTGCCAGAATCCTCAATCACCCGCTGGTATAGCTCTGGGATACTTTCATCCTCTGGGTATCCTAACAAAGCGAATTTCTCCCGCATTTCCGCCTGGATGCGGTCTAATTCTGCCAATCCGCTGGCATGGATTTCTTCGGCAGTCAACCCTGTTGTGGTGTAGTAATCCAATTGGCTTTGATAATACACGTCCCCACCCGGATAATAGGATAGGCTGATTTCTTCAGGCGCTTGGGCCTGCCAGCCTGCCAAAAAGTCATCCAGGCGATCAAAAGCGGGAAAGGTCTCATCTTTTAACGCAGCGATCAATTCATCTTCTAAGGCCGTCATTTGTTCCTCATCCAAAGCAGAGATCACACCCGCTTTATTACGGAAAGTTGTGCGCAGCGAAGATGCTTGCGGCGTCCTGCCAAGAAAATTCTTGACATCTGCCCGGCCGTATTCCACAATCAAACGGGGATAAATAATCCCGGCGTCTTCCTGGGTCTCCATCAAGGCAATCAACTGGTCGATCTTTTCATCCAAAAGATGCACCCGGGCGACATAGTTTTGGGCATCGCTGACGGTTTCAAAGGGATGCGTTTCGGTAAAAAACATGATGAACAGTTGGGGGTAGCTTTTTACGCTGAGAGGGTTGACCAGATATTCAAATTTTAAATTCTCGAAAGCGTCCATCTGATCTTGCAAATAGCGGTCGAAAACCTGGTAGGAGATTTGGTCAGATTGACTCAGGGCAGCAGCATCATACTCGTGGAGCAAAGCAGCTATTTCTACGATCAACTGGTTTGTTTCGGCTTTATATTCCGGGCTGAAGTCGGTCAGTACCGGCGGTAGTTCACTTTGGTCGGTAATGCCCAATTCCAACACACCTTCCGGGTCGCGCTGCAAGATAAGCATGTAAGCTTCCTGGAAGAATTCCTCTATCGGCAGCCCAACCAACTGCGCCAACGGACTCTCTTCAATCACTTCCGCTGTTGGTTCCACAGCATCTAGATTCTCGTTCTGTACTGGCTCCTCAACTACAAGGTTATCAGTAGGTTCTTGCACCATCTGCTGCGACGCGCAGCCAGACAATAATCCAATCAGCAGGATAGCACTAATTAAAAAATAGAACTTCTTCATTTCTCCGCCTTTCCTTCCTGTGTATTATGAAAACGACTGCTATCTTTATAGCATTTTTATCGAGATGGAATATTAAGGGGAGCTAAGTGAAAGGTTGGGGAAATTTACAATTGATGTTATTGAATTTTTAGCTTACCCACAAAAAGCGGATACAATTAATATAATGAAAACTAATATGCGGTATAAATTCCTAATCTCATATTTTCCCCTTCTTTTTTCATTTTATTTAATTTTCACTAAAGTAGCATGGTATTTTGATTTGCTTGCGTTAATATCTCTAATCATATTAGTACGTGTTGATAAATTCTCAAGTTATAGTGAATTACCAATAGGTGTTGTTTTGTTGCTAATGTCAAATATCTTAATAAAACTATATGGTTTCAGACAAACATGGCCAATTTTATTAATAAGTTTTGCGCTATTTGGATTAATTGTTTTATATTATTATTACAAAATTAATAAAACTATATTGTTTCGGTATGGTTTTTTTATTGGTGCTATGTTAATACTATTTTTTATGTATAAAAATTCTGTTTGGTTTATTCCCATTATAGAAATATATTTTTCCCATCTTTTAATATCGTTTTCTTTTCTAATTCCTTTATTATTATTAGGAAAAATTCTCAAAAAAAACGTTCAGATAAATAGCTTTGTCTATTTAATGGGATTGATTCCATTTTGGTATGAAATTATACTTCCAGGTGGATTTGAGTATTCAGTTTATGGTTGGACTTTTTATAGTTTGACTTTGAAATCAATGATAGACCTTCAAATCACCATTCCACTTTTGCATAAAATTTCATATTTAATGTTTTTATCCACTTGTTTTTTTATCATTCCAGTTATAGCTAAGTGGAGTAAGTCAAATAATAATGTTTTTTTGTTGTTATTATCATTAATCATGGTCAATATTGATATTTATTCACAATACCTACTACAGGATAGCTCTAATACTTTTGATTTCTTTTTTTCAGGGGGAATTATAAGTATTGTAATCATTGTTTGTTTTGTCTTGCAAAACAATGACTATCCAAATTTAGGTACAGAAATAAGTTCACGGTAACTTTATGAAAATGTAGCCAATTTTTATGGAACCTTCCCTGATATAGTACCAACCAGAAGTGGCATTTTCTGGCACAATATGCCCTTACTACCTATAATTTTCCCGCTGCACCCAAATTTATTTATCTGGAAAGGCAAAACTCTCTGCCTTGAGCTAATAAATGATACATATCATCTATTCTTTTATCCGTTATCAGTGTAGTCGCAGTGAATTCCCCACCACCAACAAACTACTGGATGCCATTGCAGCCGCAGCAATCACCGGTGAGATCACCCCCAAACTGGCCAAAGGAATTGCGATTAAGTTATAAGCAAAAGCCCACCCTAAATTCTGCCGAATAACCCTGTGCGTTTGCCGAGATTTCTTAATCAGCCATGGAATTAAATTAAGATCAGGCTGCATCAAAATAATGTCGGATGTCTCACCCGCTACAGCTGTTCCCCCCATCACAGTGATACTGAGATCAGCTTGAGCCAATGCAGGCGCATCATTGACGCCATCACCAACCATAGCAACATGGTCGCCATCTTCTTGCCAGTCTTTGATTTTTTTCGTCTTTTCTTCCGGCGAACATGCCCCCTCAAATTCAACTAATCCCAACTCGTCAGCAATTGCCATGGTTGTTGCTTTACTATCTCCAGACAACATCACAGGAGAAATTTCCATCTCTATCAATTTTTTTAACATCGACTTTGAAGATGGCGCTAACTCGTCTCTAAATAGCAGTACCCCTTGCACACGACCATTCCACCCAACCCAAATTGCTATTTCTCCTTGTTGGCTTCGCGTTTGAACCATGTCTTGTAATTCTCGATCGGGTTCCGCACCCACAAATTTTTGATTTCCAATCTTTACAACGGCATTAATTGGCACTTCAAAATCCGCCTGGATTCCAGCACCGCGGTCCACTTTTACATTTTTCACCTTTAGCAAAGATTCTTCATTTGCTAGAAGAATTGCAGTGGCGATTGGATGCTCAGAAAATTGTTCGGCAGAAGCAGCAATTTGCAGCAATTTCTCCCTTTCAAGCTGACTATCCGCCGACAAATAAACATCAATCAACTGCATTTCTCCTTTGGTTAATGTCCCGGTTTTATCAAAAACAATCCTATCCACCCCAGCCGCCGTCTCTAACGATTCCAGATTCCGCACTAAAATCCCGGCTTGGGTCATTTTGCCCAATATAACCGTGACGGCCAAAGGGGTAGCCAAACCCAACGCACAGGGACACGCCACAACCAAAACAGCCACTCCGGTGAGGAGCGCCTGCCCGATCCCTACCCCAGCCAAAGACCAACCAACTACCGTTAAAATTGCAACTACCAGGATACCAATAGCAAAATAAGCAGAAGCTTTATCTGCCATTCTCTGAATAGGCGGTTTCTGTGAAAGAGTCTCTTCCACAATCTTGGTAATTTGAGCCAATCTCGATTGGCCCACCGCTTCTATCACCTGTATCTCAATAAGATCATCTTGAACCAGAGTGCCGGCATAAACATTATCGCCGATGGTTTTCTCTACCGGCATCGACTCTCCGGTAAGCATTGATTCATTAACTGCCGCCGCACCGTTCAATACCTTACCGTCTACCGGAATCCTTTCTCCAGGTTTGACCAATAGCGTATCGCCAAGAAGCAGAGATGAGATTTTGACCTGCACCCACTCATCCATTTCTCTTTTCCAGGCTTTGTCCGGCTGGAGATTTAACAAATGGCGAATATCTTTTCTGGCTTGTGCGCCTCCAATTGCTTCTAAATATCGCCCCAACATAATGAATGTGGTCACCATCGCAATTGAATCGAAATATGTTTCGCCATTACCCGTAAGCGTAATATAAGCGCTGTATGCATAAGCCGAAATCGTCCCCATGGCAACCAATGTATCCATCGTGGCGGTGCGCGCCATCAATGCCCGCCAGGCTCCTTTGAGGAAAGATAGCCCACCGAAAAACATGATCGGCGTGGCCAGCGCCCACACCAAATATTGCAGATTCCGGACATTCTGCGACACAAAATCTCCGGAGTTATACAGGGGGTACAACTGTGTCAAATAAATGAACATCACCTGCATACCAAATGCCAGAGACGCGATCAATTGGAGTAACGTATTCTCTTGTTTTTTCTCTGCTTTCTGCTCTCCTAAGCTGCCCAACACCCTGGCCTGATAACCCAATTTATCCAGTTTTTCTAATGCAGCATGAATATCCACTGTGTCGGAATCAAATGTCACCCGTCCACGCTCGGCAGCAAAGCTGATATTGACATCTTTGATACCGACCTGGTTTTTGAGCACATTTTCAGCCGCAGCAGCGCACCCCGCACACCACATGCCCCCTACTGAGAAATAAGCCGATTCCTCCTTAGCACCTTTATGTGAATGCATCTCACCTTCGGCCTTTTTTTGAATTTCCGAAAGCATTCCGGCTTCATGGGCGTTTTTATAGGCCTGGGCACATCCATGACAACAAAATTTCTTCTCCTGGTTGTCAATCACATCCACAACAGGATCCCCAGTAATTTCCATTCCACAAAAATCGCAATTCAACATTCGCTCTTATCCCTCTAACTTAAATTAATCCCAACCCAGAAAAGTTTTTCCAGGTTGGGATCATTTTCAGTGATTTATTCACGCAACTTCATTCATTGCGCGGCTTGTCAGATGCTCCAATTTGACATGCGGATCAAATTCCGTGAGCACTTTATTCTCAAGCATAGAGGAATTGATATGGCGGTTCAGGTCTCCCCAATCCTGCCATTCACTTTGAAAGATCACATGAGTAGTATCCTCACTGTCTAAAGAATATAGCGCTCGGGAAGTCACATACCCCGGCTCACCAGGTAAAAGCGATCGCAGATACCCCAAAACACGTTCCAGTGAAGCCCCAATCTTCAATTGATTCATTTTGTCTGATTCAATATCAAAACTGATTTCATATACATAAGCCATTTTTTATACCCTCTATTTTGGTGTCCAGTTCAAGATCAGATATGCCAACCACCAGATGAGAATCCCTGGGAGCGCCAGCATCACCACTGGAGGTAACCCGCCCCCAGCTTCCTCAATAGTACCCGCAAAACTATCGATAAAACCATCTCCACGGATTTCCTCATGACCTGCATGGTCTTTTTCTTGCCGGTGGCCACTGCTGCCCGGCTTTTTCTTGGCAATATGCGGCAGCGCAACAGCAAGTGCAAAAACAGACAAAATAATGATCCCTGCCAAAATGCTCAATATTTGCAAGTTGAGTTCTAACACATTTTGAGTCATGGCTATTTTCCTTCCTGATGTTTCCAAGGCTGTGGTTCTTTATCTTCCAACATACTGTATTTTGCCTCTTCAACATTCTTAAATTGATTATTCCTGAACCCCCAAACCAGGAAGACAGCAGCAATGAAAACAATCACTGCCATTCCAGCAATAAGAACGATCACACCCAGTGCCATTAATTACCTCCCCCTGTACTTGTTGAAGTCATATTATCCACATAAAGTGTAATCGACCAGACTTCTGAATCGCTCAACAGCCATTGGAATGGAGGCATCACGCTGTCTGGGACACCTTCCCACACTCTCCAAAAGATATACGCCTCTCCCATATCACCTGGATATGCTGCCGGTCCGCCACTGGCATTCCCCTCAGTACCAGGGCCATTTCCAGTGCCATCATCACCATGACAGGTTGCGCAGTATTGTTTATACAGATCAGGGCCCTGGTCGGTCGGAATCGTATGTCCTTCATCCAAAAAGACCTGACTGCTGGCGGTAACATAATTCGCCGCAATATTGCCGTTATTGTAAACACTTTCTGTAACCGGCTTACCCTGCATAAACGAGCCCATTAGATATTGGATTGCATCCCAGCGCAAATTCTCTGGCAGCCACTCGCCCCAATAGGGCATGGCGGTATCCAAAATCCCAAATGTCACTTTAGCATAATGCTCACCCTGAGCATTTGGTCCCATTGTCATGCCATTCATCCCGCGGAAATCTGCCGGAGTGGGGTTCAAATATTGTCCATCCCACCCCGTTCCATCTCCAGCCAAACCGTGACAATGAGCACAATTTTGCAAGAAAACGATCTTTCCATTTTCATAGGAAACTGTATCCGGGAAAATCAGATCTTGATAGACCTGCGGGAAATTGAAATTATTATTCGGATCAGGCGCTGCCGGGGGATCTTCAGTTTGTGTGAACATTGTGCGAATGTAATACACAACTTTCCAGCGGTCTTCCTCGCTGTAATGAATTTTCCATGCGGGCATTGCACTCCAAGGCACCCCTTCACTGATCCGCCAGAAATAGTCGGAATCAGTGTAATCGCCGTAGCTGCCATCTCCAAAGTCCGGCGGCCCGGGCTGGATTTCATTACGGTACGGGCCGCTGCCCCGTCCGGCATCGCCGTGGCATACCATACACTCACGGATAAAGATTTGTTTACCTTCGTCCAAGGTTTCTAAAGTTAACGGGACCGGGTTTGTCAGGTTAGCATAACTGCCAGATGGATCCCCCTCATCTGGATCATGCATCACAGGATGCGCAAAGATTTGCTGAACATAGCGAATTACTTTCCAGCGCTGATCTTCTGTGAGGGATTCTTTCCATGTCGGCATCAAAGTTCCAGGAACCCCTTCGGAAACATGCCAGAACCATTGATCGTCTGGCATATCCCGATATGGCTCCACTTTCAGGTTTGCAGGTGTGACCACCATCGTGCCACCATAACTGCCCAAGCCATTTCCCGAACAACCATGACAGGTAAGACAATTGGCAACATAAATTTCTTTACCTTCCTGCAATCCAGATGCATTCCACATATCCCATCCCTGCGGAGAACCATCAGTTGCCGGACTTACCACGGGATACGGTATCGGGTTAGTCATACCGGCATAAGCTTCCGGCGGTAAGATCATGCGCTCTTGGGCAACTCGATCTCCCAAAGCAAACAGATATGCAGCAATTGCTTGCAGTTCTTGATCTAAAAGGAAATCAAAGCTCGGCATGATCGACATTGGTGAAAGGCTGCGTGGGTCTTTGAGGTGTGCAATTTCCCAGGCTTCGCTGCGCTTTCGCCCAATATATGACAAATCTGGCCCGGTGCGTTCCGACCCTAAAATCAAGGGTTGGTCGAATACATAATTCCCACCCTGGGAAACCGGCCCCATTGCAGTATCTTCTTCTCGAACATACTGGGTATGGCAGTAATTACAGCCATTTGAATAGAACAACTTACGTCCTTGCTTCTGCAAATCCGTATATTCATGGGCAATTACCGTTTGATCAGGATTCCATATAATCTTCGGAATAAAAACTGCCGCTAAAACCACAGCAAAAAACACAATTATTCCGCCAAATACAATTACTCGAAATGTCATTTTCATGGCAGCCTCCCTATTTCACCACGCTGGCAGCAGCGCCAGTTACTTTAGTGAGTTCGGTTGGATTGGTCACTTTTTGCTTCTGAATAATGGTCGCGAAAATGTTGATCGTGAACAAGATAAAGCTGATAACCAACAACGCGCCTCCAACCGCACGGAGCGCCATATAAGGACGCAGCCCAGGCAGAACGCTCCAGACCGGTAAACCCTGATGCAGCCAGGCTGTACCCTGAACCAGACCTGTCAGCAGGAAACCACCAAAGAAAAATGTAAACCCAATCACATAAAAACTGTACTGTACGTTTGCCAGCTTGCGGCTGTAAATATGAATGTCGTACATCTTGGGAATCACGTAGTACATCCCACCCATAATGACCGATGCGGAAAAGAAAAGCAAAGAAAGATGCGCATGGCCCGGCACATATTGAGTGAAGTGCGTTAATAGGTTAATTCCTCTCAAAGCCTGATGAGAACCCTGATAGGAAACCAAAAAGTAAGCTACCCATCCGGTAATGATGAAACGCAGCGGGATGCTGGAGAAAAACCGGTTCCAGTTCCCCCTCATCGTTAGATAGATATTCATCATAAATGCGACCACTGGGAGGATCATGCCAATACTATCGGCAACTGCGATCGTTTTCAGCCAATATGGGATTGGTGCCCAAAGCAAATGGTGCGCCCCTACCCCGGTGTAGAAAAATGCAATCCCCCAGAATGCAATCAAAGAAAGTGCATGGCTGTATAAGGGTGTGCGGGTCTCTTTCGGGACAATGAAATAAATCACAGGCAGCAGACCGGTGGTAAACCACAACCCCAATACATTGTGCCCGTAAAACCAATTGAAGATGGAGTCATCAATTCCTGCCAGCGCTCCCACTGACGGATTCCACATCACGTTACCGATGAAATATAGCATTGGCATCCATACCAGCGAGCCAGAAATATACCAAAGGGAAACATACAACTTTTGTTCTACGCGGTTAGCGATGGTTTTATAGATATTAAACATATTGAGCAGCAAAACCACCATGACCCCCACATCAACAATCCAAATCATCTCAGCGTATTCACGGCTTTGAGAGTAGGCATTCAACAAACCAATCACCCCAACTGCCACAAATACATTCCACAAGATCACGCAGACATTACCGAGAGCTTCACTCCAAAGCCTTCTACCCGTCAATTGGGGAACGATGTATAACCACAGTCCCATCATCCCACCAGACAAAAACGCAAACATAACCGTATTCGTGTGTGCTTGCCGTAGTCTGCTAAAAACCAACCAAGATACGCCACGGAATAAATCTGGGAACACGAATTGAAGTGCCAAGGTTAAACCCATTAGAACACCCAGAATTATCCAAACGGCTGCAGCCAACATAAAATTGCGGCTGGCACTGTTTGGTTTGTTGAACATGCTTCCTCCTCTGTCACTATTTAGTTGATTAGTTAGTAATACACAATGTTGTCTAATTTCTCCCAAAAACTAGAATGATATTCTAATAATCGACCCTATCTGAGCGCTGAAAAAGGTACACTTGCCCTTAGATTATAGTGACATTTGTCACCCTGTAACTATTAATACTTTTGAAATTAGACAAGAACATACATACACATTCGTTCTTCATATTTTTTGAATAACAATTTGTTCTACTATTTCTATTAAAATTTTTTATTCAATTTACAACTTGTAAATTTTTGCCTGCTCAACCATGTTTTCTCTTTATTCTCCACCCATCCATATATGGAAATTAATTAAAAAAACACCCCCACGTATGAGGGTATTTTGTCCCTTTCGGGTAGCCACGGGATATGGATTCGAACCAGGGCTTTCTGTTCCAGAGTTGTTCTATCTCTATCTAAATTTTTTTTGGCTTTTATCCAAATGCCACATCTATTTCTATTAGCTAAGTTTTATACGAAAGCTCAACATGTTCTTACTGTGAATCAGAAAATCTAAGTTGAATCATTCCTCAGAAAACACAAATCATATTCATGTTCAATTTGTTACAGTAAATACATATCCATCACTACGTTGAGTGACGATGAATTCTGGGTTAGACGGGTCTGCTTCTATCTTTTTTCTTAAGTTGTGGATATGAACAAATACAGTACGAACATCCCCTATACTACTCTGATTCCAAACGGCTGAATAGAGATCATCAAAGGTAATCAACCGGCCGCGGTTTTTCATCATATAGTAGAGGATTTCATATTCTGTAGGGGAAAGTAGAATTTCTTCATCGCCTTTTTTTACTGTGTGGTTTTTCTGGTCTAGTACCAGGTCATTGACCTGGATAACTAATTCGTCCCGGTAGGCTCGACTACGGCGCAGGTTGGCTTCAATATGTGCTCTCAGCAGCGGTCCTTTAAAGGGCTTTACGATATAGTCGTCTCCGCCCATATTGAGTCCTTTGATAATCGTATTCTCATCGCTGAGGCAGCTGATGAAGATGATTGGGCAGTAGACTTTCTGGCGAACTTGCGCACAAAATTCAATCCCATCGATTCCAGGAAGAAGAATATCGAGCAGAATTACATCAAAGATGGTATTTTCGACCATCATGAGTGCATCTTCTGCGCTTTGAACAGAAGTAGTAACATAATCATCTTTTAGATAAAACTGGATGATCTCGCTGATTTCTGTGTTGTTTTCCACTAATAGCACTTTATTCATAATATAGAGAATATAACCAAAACATCTGTGAATTTTCTAACAATTCGTTCAATTTTTTTATTAAAACGCGATATGATAAACTACAAACACTATTATAACGGAAAATAAACAGCTAAAAATTTCTGGTTTGATAGCATGAATTTAAATAAATTGATACGTACTGTCCTTTTTATCATTGGGGTTGTGGTTATTTTTTTTCTGTTGGCATTGGGAAATATCACCACAGATCGGCTTGCTGTTTCTGCAGGAAGTTTAATCAATTTCGAAAAGTTGAATAGCATCTTATATTTATTAGAACCAGAATGGGAAGTAACTAATTCGGCAAATCAGAAGATCTTCAAATCGGAGATTAGTGTAGTCGCTTCTCAGGCGTTTTCGGGGATTTATATACCGCGGGCGAAAAATATTGAATTTTATGTAAATGGTTCAATGGAAAATATCATTTATGAGAATGAGCATTATATTTATTTGTTTGAACCTACCGATACGCCGCAAAAGGTTTCTCTTGAAATGCACACACCACTTCCAACCTATGAGCTATATTACAGTTCATATGAGGTATATGTGGGTGACTACGATCAGATTATGTTTGCCAGCTATCGTGAAAGCAATCTGAGATTGTTTATTGTTGGATTAACTTTTACCATTATTCTGTTTTCAATCAGTTTATTTGTTCAAAAGCCTAGTGAAAAATACCTACTGGTGTTAGCATTTTTGGCTTATTCTACTTTTGGCTATGTGCTGTTAAAGGCTTATCCTTTTCTTGCAGAAAATCCTTTGGTGGGATTTTTATTAATGGGGGTCGTTAAAATCCCATTGTTGTCTGTTGAAACAAGCTATTCGTTATACAGGATTGGGTTTCCATTAATTGTAGCGTTCCTAAATTATTTGTTACTCAAGAATTTTGTTTCTATCAAAGTATTTCGAGTAGATTATTTCAGGATTGTGCTATTTTCTGCTTTGCTTGTCACATTCTTTATTGGTAATGAATATTTTTCATTTATTATCCTGGGGTATCGTTTCTTTATCAATTTTTTGGAGATTCTTGTCATTATTAAAGGGGATTATGAATATAAAACGGATGCAACAATTTTGTTATTAGGAGCAATTGGTACATTAAGTCTGAAATTATTTATTTCTGCCTGTGGCTTTGAACTTATACCAAGTGGCAATGTTGACTTATTGTTTCGTCTGGGCGGTGTACACGCTTCGGCTTATGCAATTGCTTTTACTGTGGCGATCAATGGGATTTTTGCCCGAAAGTACGCAGAGTCTGAGACCCTTTCGTCACAGCTGAATGACTTAAATAAAAATTTGCAGCAAATTGTTAGCGAACGGACATCTGAGCTGGAAACGGCCTATAAAAGCTTGGAAAAAGAACAACGACAAAAAGATATTTTTACAACTAATATGGTTCACAGCCTAAAAACCCCACTGTTTTCGATTGCCGGTTTTGCCGATATGGCCCAAGAAGCCTTGGAGACCGCGCCGGAAAAAGTGGAATCTTTTATTAACCTGATCAATGCGAATACGGATTTTGTGGTTAATTTAGTCAACAACCTGTTTTTAGCACTCAGATTGGAAAATAATCAGGTCAACTACATGATTGAAAAAGTCAATTTGTGCACCATGATGCAACAAATTTACAATACCACATTACCACAGTCTCAGATAAAAGAGATAGCCGTGCAGATAGAATTGGTTGAATGTCCGGTCATGATTGAGTGCGATCTTTATTACTTGACATTGGCGATCCAAAATATTGTGGATAATGCGGTGCGACACACTCCCCAAGGTGGAGAGATTGTTCTTTCACTCTTTGATTTGGGCGAGCAGGTAAAAATCGTGGTGGCTGATAATGGTGAAGGAATGTCTGATGAAGTGATTCAGCAGATATTTGAGCGTTATTATAGCCATACAAACAATGGACACGAATCAAGCGGGTTGGGTTTGACAATTTCAAAGGATGTCATTACTGCTTTAGGTGGGACAATTTCGGCCGCCAGCAATCCTATGGGGGGTGCTGAGTTTGTGATTGTGCTGTCGAAAGAGCAAAAAAAATAATAAAGCGTGGATTTTATTTTTACTCATCAAGTCGA
Source organism: Anaerolineales bacterium (assembly GCA_963675375.2). Lineage (GTDB taxonomy): Bacteria > Chloroflexota > Anaerolineae > Anaerolineales > UBA11579 > UBA11579. The sequence continues at coordinate 3,608,920 of OY776212.2, forward strand.
TGAATCAAAATGTACGGCATATGCCGTACATTTTGATTAGGTGGAAAGGGAACACTGAAGAATATAAGAAATTTAAATTATGCGGATAATGCTTTACCCAGGACATAACCCTGCGTAACGCAGCGTCCCAAGGAAAGACCGCCAAATACCATCGGGTAATCTGCACTACCATAGAACGGGCCAGAGACATTCCCAATTGCATACAAGCCCTCAATCGGCGTGTTGTCAGCATCGAGAACTGCGGTGGTTTCATCAACGACTACACCAGCAGCAATTGCGGTGAGGCGAACCTGTTTGCGAACGCCCCAGAAAGGAGCGGTTTCGATCTTGTGCAAATATTTTGGATCTTTACCGAAATCAGCATCGTAGCCCATATCAACAACTTTATTGTAGCGTTCGACAGAGGCTTTAAGTTCATCTGCCGGAATTTCAAGTTTTTCGGCAAGTTCGTCGAGGGTGTCGGCTTTGTAGACAGCAATGCGGTCTACCAAAACGGTGCCGCGTTCATCAACATCTTCTTCGGGCATATATGATTTGATGGAATCATGGGTTGCAGGGCGCCCCCCCCATTCGCTTACCATCTCTTCAAAGGAGTCATCAAAGACCGGGAAGTACCAACCTGCTTTCTCAGGCTCGTAGCCGCGCATGTAGTTTGCGACGTAAGCCATGTCGGTTTCTTCGTTGAAGAAACGCTCGCCATCGCTGTTTAGGCAGAGGAAGGGTTCGTTCCACATTGGGCCAGAGTCGAAGTCGTGAAGGATTTTAGTGTGACCAACGGGTTCCATCACAGCACCAGCCATCAGGCTCATTAATTGGCCGTCACCGGTACGATTGTACTGTTTTCGCTCGAAGTTTACAACATCGGGGCAGAGTTTTTCAACCATGGCGCTGTTGTTCTGGTAGTCGCCGGTGGCGATAACAACAGCTTTGGTAGCGCCAAACTTGTAGACCGTGCCTTCTTTGTCTTTCGCGTAAACACCAACAACTTTGTTGCCGTCTTTAATCAACTGGATGGCAGGGGTGCTGTAGCGTACATCGATTTTGTCTTCGTAGGCTTCCAGGATTTCTCGCATAGCTGTGCCGGTGTTGTCTGGTTTGTTTGGGGAGCAGACTGTTGTTGCCAGAGCGCCAAAAACTTCACCGTAATCCACAGAGCTTTCGTAAGCGCGGAAGTTTTCGTAGCCAGTGGCTGTAAGTTCTTCAGCGTACCATTTCACAGCTTCGCCGGAGTTGAAGGCATACACTTTCAACTGTTCGCGGTCGTTGCGGAACTCTAATTCCTCATTGATGACGTGTACAAAGCGCATCATCGCCTGCGGGTCTGAGGTATCCAAAATGCCGGTGCAGCCGTTGCCTTGGGAGAGGGCGGTGGGTTCTTTTTGCAACACAAGAACTTTGTTGCCACCCTGGTATGATTTCACCGCACAGGGAACGCCAGCAGCGCCAGCGCCGATCACGATGACATCATATTCGCCGCCATCAGTGCTTTCGGTGATTTCTTCTTGCACTGCAGTGGCTTTTGCAAAATAGTTGGCTAATTCATCACAGCTATTGGCGGCTGTGCTAGCTGCTGTGTTATCTCCAGCAGCGGCGTTTGCGGCAGCATTTTCTTCTATATCAGCCAGGTTTTTCGGTTTACATCCCGCCAAACCAGCAGCAGTGACGCTTAATGCGGCCCCTTTGAGAAAATCTCTTCGGCTAATGCCATTCTTCTTCATGATGTATTAAATCTCCTTTTATCATTTGTGAAAAAAAGTATTATTAAAATATATCACTCTAGAATTTCTTTTCATTTAAATCTTGATTAAGTTGATTAAGATCCAATTAAATTCCCCCATTCTCAAAGAATTCACTTTTAACATCGAATATAATCCCCGAAAGTTATCTTTTCGTGAATAAATTCACCAAAAGTATTGAAATTTATTGAGAAGGAATTAGGAAGCAATGAGAATGATACAACCCCCTAAAGCATTTCCTTTCAGGCATACGCTTTGGGTGCTGCCGATTTTGACATTGGCCGTACTCTTAGCCGCTTGTGGAAATACCCCAATGCTGCAATCTTCATATGAGCCTGACCCCGTTGAAGTCGATCTGGCGGGTTGGGAAGCAACCTACCCAGTTGAATACGAACAATGGGCAGGTTCGGTACACGGCGAAGCCTATCTCTCCGGTGATACCAACGCACCAACCTGCAACGACTGCCACGATTCCCCCGCACAGGGCGAGGAGATCGTTACAACTACCTTGCATCTCGAAACCCCTGCGCGCTGCGCCCGCTGCCATGCCGACAGCGAGATGATGGCGGACTATGAGATTGCAGACGATGTCGTGGAGACTTATCTGGCTGACTTCCACGGCACCACTATCCAATACTATGCGGAGACAGACCTGAGCGCCATCCGAGACGAAGCTGTTTGCTCGGACTGTCATGGTTCGCACGCAATCTTTGCCGCAGATGATGAGCGTTCCTCCGTGAACGCAGCTAACTTGAATGACACCTGCGCAAACTGCCATGCAGATGCACCGGAAGGTTTCAGCAGTGCATACGGGCACTATCGGCCGGTCAAATCTCCGGCCTCATCCACATCGGACAGCACGGTGGTCTTCATCGTCAAGCTGGCCTATCAAGCCCTCATCCCGCTGGTGTTGGGCGGCATGCTGGCCTACATCGCCCTGGATATCTTCTTCCGCATCAAGCGCAAGAACACAGCCAAAAATGGCCCCGAAGAATCTGATGAAAGCGAGGCGCAATCATGACCACCACCACACCGACCACAACCTCTCCTTCGGACGTCAAGAACATCGTCCGTTTTGACCTGAGCGAGCGGATTCAGCACATTTTGATGATGCTCTCATTCACCACCCTGGCGCTGACCGGCCTGCCCCAGTCGTTTGCCAGTGCGGGCTGGGCCAAAGCCTGGATGGGTGTCTTCGGCGGGATCGGCGGCATCCGCAAGGTCCACCATATTGCCGCCGTCGTGATGACCTTTGTCTTTCTGTACCATGTGATCGTGGTGCTGGCTGACCTGTTCCGCAAAGATGCCAAACGCTGGATGCTGCCCGGCAAGCAAGACCTGACCGATGCAGCACAGTCTGTCAAATACCTGCTGGGCAAAGCAGAAGAACCGCCCCGCTATGGTCGTTTCGACTTTCGCCAGAAGATGGAATATTGGGCATTGGTATGGGGGACGGTGCTGATGGGTCTGACCGGCGTGATACTGATGTTCCCCGCATTCTTCGCCGGCTTCCTGCCTGGCGACTTCATCTATGCCGCCAAAGCGGCGCATGGCTTGGAAGCGTTGTTGGCCGTGGCCGCAATTGTCAGCTGGCACATGTACCACGCACACTTCGCACAGGGCATCTTCCCAATGGACAAGACCATCTTCACCGGTGAGATCAGTGTCGAGCGTATGCAGCACGAGCACCCCTTGGAGTATGAAGCCTTGATGGCCGCAAAAGAAACCGAGGAGGGCAGCGATGAATAACAAAATCAAGTTGATCGTTGCAATTGTCTTGGTGGTGCTCATGGTTCCTGTGATGGGGACGGTGGTGGTGAAGGACAATATGCACAACAGCAGCTACTGTGCAGCCTGCCATACGGATTACTATCAAAACTGGGCAGCGCCAGAAGAGCCGTATACGTTATCGCATGCCCACAGCGAGATGGGGGTTTCCTGTCAGGCGTGCCATCAGCGCACGGTGGGAGAAGCAGTCGGGGAAGTGTTCAGCTACATCACGGGCAATTATTACTACCCGATCCCAGAGACAACCTTGCCGATGGACAACTGTTTTGCCTGCCATGGTGATTACGATGAAGTGATTGCATTGACAAGCACGAGCGTTACGAACAAGTATCGAAATCCACATGATGGGCACTGGGGAGAGTTGGAATGTAATACCTGCCACAATGCGCACCAGGATTCGGTTAATTATTGTGAAGACTGCCATGAACAGTATTTTGAAGAAGACGTTCCTGGTTGGACATCTTATAATCCGGATTAAATAATAATTACTTTTTTCCTTGGTTGTTAGAATTCACAGTTTGACACAAAGACCTCCTCATATATAGGAGGTCTTTGCATTTATAAGAAGGATAAAGCACAAATAATGTAGGAAGTACCGGCCTGGAAGGGGGCATATTTTTAGTCAATGGCATTTTGTAGAATTGGTTAGAGATGCTTGTTGTTTTTCTAAAGGGGGCTATGTATTTACCAATTCTTTCAAAAAGTCTGGAATGTGATCGCTAAAAATTTGAACAATTATATCAACGGGAACGACCATCCCATCCCGTCCCCATTTTGTAGTGAGAGAAGCAAGTGCTTTAATGGTGTAATCTAAGTGAACAAGTTCAAGCTCAGTCCATGAGTGGTTCGTGCGTTCAGTGATGTTTTTTTTGATAGCGTTGTACCCCCCCCGGTAACCGTATTCCAAAATGGAATTGTTGTCGTATTCCCAGTAGACTTCTGTAAAAAATGCTTTGTGTTTGAGCAATTGGATAAACATGTGTCGGTGTCCTTCATTCCAACTCATGGTGTTGCCGATTTCATATAGGGTTTCATCCATTAATTGATCCCACAATGACTGGGGCACAGAATAAATATCGCGAAAATTGGAATAAAAGGTAGAACGCGGTACGTTGCTGATTTCGCACAATTCGATAACCTTAATATTTGAAAGGCTTTTTGTTTTTAGTAATTTTTCCAGGCCTTGATAAATTTTCAAACGTGTTTCGTTCATCGGGGTATTGTTTCTCCTAAATTACTAGAACCATTGTTATCTATAATATCTGATTTTACCAAAATCTTCTTGAAGGCCAAAATTAAAAAATAAAGAAACTTAAGGAAACATATTGTACATTTCTTCACAATTGTACAACAAATACCGTCGCTTATTGTACAAATTTTCACAATTGTTTATTGAATTTAGGTTTCTCTCTTACTATAATTTTTTTAGGACCCTAAACTCAGCTTGTCTGAGATAAACACAAAGGAGATTAAGAAATGAGTAAAAAGATTTCGCGTCGAGATTTTCTCAAGAGCATGGCGATTGGCGGTGCGGGGGTTGGTCTTGTTAGTGTGACCGGCTGCAAACCGAAAGAATTGCCGGCAGACGGTGTGGTTCCTGAAACAAGTGGAGCCGGTGCTGTTGAATCGTCTGCTTCTAACACCGTTACTTCAAGCAATATTCCTGAAAGCCTGTCTTTGGCAGAGTTCAACGACTCTGAGGCTGAGGCAGACCCGATCAGTGAATTTGCCGGTGAGGTTACCGCTGACATCGTGGTGGTGGGGGCTGGTGCAGCTGGCGTTCCGGCTGCGATTACTGCGGCTGAAGCTGGAAGCTCTGTAGCAATTTTGCAAAAACAAAATCAGGCTGTTTCTCAGGGCAACTGTGGCTCTGGCTTGATTATTGAAGAGAGCGATGTGGAAGGTTTGCTGCGCTATGCCCAGCACACCAACAGCCTTAACAACTGGCGTTCAGATTACGATTTGTTGGAAGCTTATGTCAAGAACTCTGGCGAAGCTGTACAGTGGTTTTACAACCGTGCCCGCCTGACCGGGACTGACCCTGAAAATCCGAATGACCAAGGTCTGTATGCTTATATGGACACCAGCCAAGATTTTACCGGTTTGTGGTCCGACAGCCGCTTTGCCAGCTACGACTATGGCGAAGCCAAAGCCCATATGTATGCTCCTTGGATGGGACCGAAACCGAACAATGTCGGTACCATCATGCGCTATGTTCTTGAAGAAGCTGAAGCAGAATTTGAAGGTTCCTTCAAGGTATATTACGAAACCCCCGGTGTTCAGCTGGTTTTGGATGGCGAGAAGGTTGTGGGTGTTGTTGGCAAGCAGGCCGATGGTACATACATCAAATTCAATGCCAACAAAGCTGTCATTTTGGCAACCGGTGACTACCAGAATAATCCCTCTATGGTAAAACGCTGGTGCCCGGATGTGGCTGATTTCGACAAGAAACAATTCCAGAAAACAGGCGATGGACACCTGATGGCTATTGCTGCTGGTGCAAAGATGGAAGATTTGGGTCACACCAAGATGCTCCATGACTTTGATGCTGGCTTGATGTACGAAGAACCCTTCCTATATGTCAACATGAAAGGCGAGCGGTTCTGCAATGAATTTGTTGGCTTCGTGTATATGAACGATATCATGATGCACCAAGATATTTACAAAGGCGGTAAGAACTACGAAGATCCGGAACGCGGCTCTAAGGGTTGGTATTGCCAGATCTACGATGCTAATTACATGGACTACGAATCTGTTGCTGGTATGGTTCCTCCGACCGTAATGGAAAAATACATGCCCGAAATTTCTGACGAAGAATATGAGGCTTCCCACGGTACCCCGCGTGTTGGTGTTTTCTCCAACCTGACCGATACCTGGCGTGCAGACACGATTGAAGAACTCGGCGAGAAACTGGGCATTGAAGACATCGATGCGTTTGTAGCCTCTGTCGAACGCTACAATGAGCTTTGCGAAAGCGGCAGCGACGTAGACTTTGGTAAGGAAGCAAAATGGATGAACCCGATCAAGACAGCTCCTTTCTATGGTATTCGCCGCCACTTGCGCGTTTCTGCTCTGTGCTCTGGTGTTTACACCAACGCCAATGGACAGGCTCTCGACAGTGACAAGAACCCGGTTGAAGGTCTCTACTGCGTTGGCAACTTAGGTGGTCAATTCTACGGTGGTGCAGATTATCCGTTCCACGCCACTGGCTTGTCCCTTGGCCGCTGCTACACCTTTGGCCGCCTGGCTGGCAAACACTCTGCCTCTTTAGCCAATGGCACCGGCACAATCGAAGAATCTGGAACTATCAATTAATTCAGAGTCAATATATTCCGTTAGCGAGAGTATATCTCGCTAACGGAATTCTTTTTGATCTTGATTTGACATTTTATAGGTAAATATTATGAAACTATCACCCAAAGCAAGGTTGCTCCGGTATTGGCAGATCGCACTGCTCATCATATTGGGCACCGCTTTACTAACTGCCTGTTCATCTGCTCAAACCTCAACGCCTTTTGTGCCTAGTGGTGAAGTCGATCTGGCGGGTTGGGAAGCAACCTACCCAGTTGAATACGAACAATGGGCAGGTTCGGTACACGGCGAAGCCTATCTCTCCGGTGATACCAATGCACCAACCTGCAACGACTGCCACGATTCCCCCGCACAGGGCGAGGAGATCGTTACAACTACCTTGCATCTCGAAACCCCTGCGCGCTGCGCCCGCTGCCATGCCGACAGCGAGATGATGGCGGACTATGAGATTGCGGATGATGTCGTGGAGACTTATCTGGCTGACTTCCACGGCACCACTATCCAATACTATGCGGAGACAGACCTGAGCGCCATCCGAGACGAAGCTGTTTGCTCGGACTGTCATGGTTCTCACGCTGTCTTTGCCGCAGATGATGAGCGCTCCTCGGTGAACGCAGCTAACTTGAATGCCACCTGCGCAAACTGCCATGCAGATGCACCAGAAGGCTTCAGCAGTGCATACGGGCACTATCGGCCGGTCAAATCTCCGGCCTCATCCACATCGGACAGCACGGTGGTCTTCATCGTCAAGCTGGCCTATCAAGCCCTCATCCCGCTGGTGTTGGGCGGCATGCTGACCTACATTGCCCTGGATATCTTCTTCCGCATCAAGCGCAAGAACACAGCTAAAAATGAATCCGAAGAAACTGATGAAAGCGAGGCGCAATCATGACCACCACCACACCGACCACAACCTCTCCTTCGGACGTCAAGAACATCGTCCGTTTTGACCTGAGCGAGCGGATTCAGCACATTTTGATGATGCTCTCATTCACCACCCTGGCGCTGACCGGCCTGCCCCAGTCGTTTGCCAGTGCGGGCTGGGCCAAAGCCTGGATGGGTGTCTTCGGCGGGATCGGCGGCATCCGCAAGGTCCACCATATTGCCGCCGTCGTGATGACCTTTGTCTTTCTGTACCATGTGATCGTGGTGCTGGGAGACCTGTTCCGCAAAGATGCCAAACGCTGGATGCTGCCCGGCAAGCAAGACCTGACCGATGCAGCACAGTCTGTCAAATACCTGCTGGGCAAAGCAGAAGAACCACCCCGCTATGGCCGTTTCGACTTTCGCCAGAAGATGGAATATTGGGCATTGGTATGGGGGACGGTGCTGATGGGCCTGACCGGCGTAATACTGATGTTCCCCGCATTCTTTGCCGGCTTCCTGCCTGGCGACTTCATCTATGCCGCCAAAGCGGCGCATGGCTTGGAAGCGTTGTTGGCAGTGGCCGCAATTGTCAGCTGGCACATGTACCACGCACACTTCGCACAGGGCATTTTCCCCATGGACAAGACCATCTTCACCGGCGAGATCAGTGTCGAGCGTATGCAGCACGAACACCCCTTGGAGTATGAAGCCTTGATGTCCGCAAAAGAAACCGAGGAGGGCAGCGATGAATAACAAAATCAAGTTGATCGTTGCAATTGTCTTGGTGGTGCTCATGGTTCCGGTGATGGGTACAGTGGTGGTGAAGGACAATATGCACAACAGCAGCTACTGTGCAGCCTGCCATGCGGATTACTATCAAAACTGGGCAGCGCCAGAAGAGCCGTATACGTTATCACATGCCCACAGCGAGATGGGGGTTTCCTGTCAGGCGTGCCATCAGCGTACGGTGGGAGAAGCAGTCGGGGAAGTGTTCAACTACATCACGGGCAATTATTACTACCCGATCCCAGAGACAACTTTGCCGATGGACAACTGTTTTGCCTGCCATGGTGATTACTCTGAAGTGATTGCATTGACAAGCACAAGCGTTACGAACAAGTATCGAAATCCACACGATGGGCACTGGGGAGAGTTGGAATGTAATACCTGCCACAATACGCACCAGGATTCGGCGAATTATTGTGAAGACTGCCATGAACAGTATTTTGAAGAAGACGTTCCTGGTTGGACATCTTATAATCCGGATTAATTTCTGTTAATCCTTTTCTGGTTGGAGTTCACAGAACATTCTAAAAGTCATAACTACTCGACATAATGAGTAGTTATGACTTTTCCCTTTTTAATAAAAAATCGGATTTTCCTAATTCAATTTTATAGTTGTACCATTTTAAATTATAATCAACAGCCTCAAGTCTGCTTGAAATCTGATAACTTTTTTATCCATCTTCTTTTATTATTGATATATTTGTCTAACAGATATAATACAAGTATGTCGTGTTGCCTTTTGAGCAATTAAATATACTCAAAACTTTGATAGCCTTAATGTGTGTTGCATCTATTTCACGGAAGGTAGTTTGTATTAGACGTATAAAAAGAAAGTGATTATAGTTTATGGAGTTTAGCGAAAAATTACAAGAGTTACGTAAGCAAAAAGGATTAACGCAAGATGAACTTTCTGAAATATTGTTTGTTTCAAGAACTGCAATCTCAAAATGGGAATCAGGACGTGGCTATCCTAGTATAGATTCTTTGAAAATAATTGCCGAGTACTTCTGTATAACAATAGATGATTTATTATCGGGCAAAGAACTACTTTCTATTGCCGAAAAAGATAGTGCCGCAAATTCACGACATATGCGGGATTTGGTATTCGGATTGTTAGACTGTTCTACATTATTACTGCTTATTATTCCACTCTTCGGACAAAAAGTGGATGATGTCATATATCAAGTATCGCTATTTTCTCTTACTGAAGAGATGCGATATATAAAAATATCTTATCTTGCTATCATTTTTCTTACGGTAATTTGGGGTATTGCCATACTGGCTTTGCAAAATTACAGCCAAATGATTTGGATAAAAAGCAAGAATAACATTTCCATTATGCTCAGTATTTTTGGCGTTATGATTTTCATGGCAACCCTTGAGCCCTATGCTGCCATGTTTATATTTATGCTTTTGATTATCAAAGGTGCCTTGCTGTTAAAACGCCAATGATACGAATCGTGTCGCTCGTGTGACAGCTTAATTCTTACATTTTCGACCAGCTCTGGTTAATGTATTGTTTCACAAAAGCAAATACATCAACAAAGGAGCTTATGAAAATGAAGAAAAAAATGTTTGTTTATATTGCCATTCCGACCGGTCTGCTGATTTTGTTCATCCTCTATACAATATCGATTATGTTTATCGATGTAAAGCCTATTGGCCCAAAAGGTTCACTAGTCGGCTTTGCTACGATAAATAGAAGCATACATAATCTTTTCGGTGTAAATATGAAGCTTTATAACATCACCGAGTGGTTAAGTCTTATTCCATTGTTTATTGCAATCGGATTTGCAGTGCTTGGGCTTATTCAGCTCATAAAACAAAAAAGGGTGATGCGTATTGACAGCAGTATTCTCTTACTCGGTGGATTTTACTTGCTTGTAATTTCTGCATACCTAATTTTTGAGTTCAATGTAGTGAATTACCGTCCTATTCTTATGAACGGAGTTTTGGAGGCATCTTATCCGTCCTCAACCACACTGCTTGTGATGTGCATTATACCCACGGCTATGATGCAGTTTAATCGCCTAATAAAATGCAAAACAACAAGATTTGCTATCAATGCTTTGTGTGGTATTTTTGCTACTTTTATGGTACTCTGTCGATTAATTTCAGGCGTGCATTGGGTTACGGATATTTTTGGAGGGATACTACTCAGTGCTGCACTTGTTCTACTATATTTCTCAGCTAATCAGATAATCAATCCTAAAATGATAAGAAATGAAGGTTGATTGAAATTAATGTGCAATCGTCCCATCAGGGTAGATTAACATCATACAGAGGAATACCTGATATTTACAGGGGCAACTGCCATCTGTAACCATAAGTATGAGAAGTGTAAAGGACGATAGAAGCTCATACATATAGTCATTTACTGGCCGTATGACAGCTCTTACGTCCTTTACACTAGAGTTAAAAAGCGAAAATACGTTCTTTATACGTGTTTACAATAATTAACATATATCAATATATCTTCCTACCAAAAGATCACCCCGAAAAGCATCATACTACCTTTAATTAACAAAAATTCTTCAAACTTTTCTATTTATAATTTCCCGCTGCACCACGTCCCACAAATTTCCAATCTCTTACTTCCTCATATGACGCAGTAAATAAAAAATACCCCCACGTATGAGGGTATTTTATCCCTTTCGGGTAGCCGCGGGACCTGGATTCGAACCAGGGCTTTCTGTTCCAGAGACAGACGTCCTGCCGCTAGACGATCCCGCAAAATTGACGAAGGTTATTTTATCATGCCTATTAATCTTCGTCCAGAAATTCTTTTATCCTTTTTCCAAATAATCATAGCATTAAAAGAAAATTTCCCAGGAATATCTTCCTGGGAACAATTAATGCTGCAATCAATGCGCCTTATTCGCGGTAGGTCAGCCACAATCGCCAGGCATCCCAATTATCCATTTCTGGCAGCGGCTCTTCCACCTCTTGTTCGGGCTCCGCCTCGTAGCGGCCATCTGAGTACACAAATACAACTTTATCCCCCGCCATCTGCATACGGTTTTCTTCACGCGCCCACTCAATCACAAAATCATCCGATTTCGCATACGCAATAGCATCATCCAATTTAGCTTGAATTGCCAGCAGTCCATCCAGCTTTTGCTGCTCTTTATCCCGTTCACCGCGCAGCTGCCACATCTCCACCATACGGTTATTGAGAAATAAAACAAAGGTCAGCAGCGCAATGCCCCCCACTACGGTTAAAGCTCTTTTCAAAACCACGGATAATGCTTTCATAATCTCATCTTACTCTACAAGTGAATTCCCAGCAAGCTAATCTGTGCAAGTTTTAAACCAATTTATAAAATTCCCAATTTGATCCTAAAAGCAAAAAACTCTCCATAAAGGAGAGTTTCTGTGCCGAAGGTGGGAGTCGAACCCACATGGGCGTAAAGCCCACTACGCCCTGAACGTAGCGCGTCTGCCTATTCCGCCACTTCGGCTCGGAGGCTTATTTTACCCGGTTTTTATGGTTTGTCAACGATAGTGCAAAATATTGCTAGTATATTCGCGTCAATTCGTCTTACTCTCGCAAGATTGCTTAAATATCACATCTTGCTTGAATTCCTTCGGGTGAGTATACTTGTAGCGAGGACACTATGAAAATCGAAAACTTGATGAACAATCTGCCAGATTTCTACTCACCTGCCGACCGAGAACTGGTCCTCAGAGCCTACCGTACTGCAGAGGAAGCCCACGAAGGTCAGAAACGTGCTTCGGGTGAACCATACATCAACCACTGTGTTGCTGTAGCTTCCATCCTATCTGATCTCCGTATGCCGCCCAACGTGGTGGCTGCCGGCCTCCTGCACGATACGGTAGAAGACACAGAAATAGAGCTGGAAGACCTCCAGCAGTCTTTTGGAAATGAGATCGCCAGCCTGGTAGATGGCGTGACCAAACTAACCCACCTGCCCCGCGTTTCTCGCAGCGATCAGAACATTGCTCTGGTTGAACAAGAACGCACCCAAGAATTGGAACAGCGCGCCATCGCTGCCCGCCGCGGTCTTCCCGACCCCGAAGATGAGGACAAACGCCGAGAGCGCAGCCGTAATGCAGACCTGGCTTCAGAAACCCTGCGCAAAACCTTCCTCGCAATGGGTGAAGACATTCGCGTGGTGCTGATCAAACTGGCTGACCGCCTGCACAACATGCGCACCCTGGGCTATGTCCCCGAATCGAAGCGCATCCGCATTGCCCGCCAAACCCTCGATATTTTTGCCCCACTTGCCAGCCGCCTGGGCATCTGGCAGATCAAATGGGAATTAGAAGACCTTGCCTTCCGCTACACCCACCCAGACACCTATAAAGAAATTGCAGAAAACCTGGCAGAAAGACGATCAGAGCGAGAATCGCAGGTAAGCAGCATTGTTTCCAGCCTGGAAGGACTGCTCGCCCAAAACAACATCAAAGGGCAAGTTACCGGCCGTCCCAAACACATTTATTCCATCTATAAAAAGATGAAGGGCAAAGGCCTGGCCTTCAACGCCATCCGGGACGTGCGCGCCGTGCGCATTATTGTCGACTCGGTCCCTACCTGCTACAGCGTTTTGGGATTGATCCACACCCAATGGCGTCCGCTGCCCGGTGAATTTGACGACTATATTGCCGTCCCCAAAGATAACTTCTACCAATCTCTGCATACCGCAGTACTTTTCGATGACGGCAAAACCTTAGAAGTGCAAATCCGCACCCAGGAAATGCACGAAAATGCCGAATATGGGATTGCCGCCCATTGGCGCTATAAAGAAGGTTCCCAGCGCGACGAAAACTATGAACGCCGTATCATCTGGCTGCGCCAATTGATGGAGTGGATGCAGGAAGTAGACGACGCCGACGAATTTGTAGACAGCATGAAAACCGATGTTTTCAGCGACCGGGTGTATGTCTTTACTCCCAACGGCGATATCATCGACCTTCCTTCGGGCGCTACCCCGATCGACTTTGCCTACCACATCCACACCGAAGTCGGCCACCGCTGCCGGGGTGCCAAGGTGAACGGCAAGCTGGTCTCGTTGGATTATGTGCTCAAGACCGGCGATCAAGTTGAAATCCTCCCAGCCAAGCGCGGCGGCCCCAGCCGAGACTGGCTGAATCCCAACCTCAAGCTGCTCAACACCAACCGCGCCCGTTCCAAAGTGCGCCATTGGTTCCGCCACCAGGACCGCGAGCAAAATATCAGCTCTGGGAAAACGCTGCTGGAAAAAGAGATGCGCCGTTTGAGCATCCCGGAAAACGATGTCAACACCAACAAACTTGCCAGAGAGTTCAGTTTACACTCTTCGGATGACCTATATGCTTCCGTGGGTGTCGGCGATCTGAGCATTACCAAAATTATCAGTTTCATCACTGGCCCGGACAAAGAAGAAGAAATTGACCCGCTGAGCTACATCAAGACCACCGGCGGCAAAGACAGCGGGGTGACTTTTGGCGATGATTCGGTGGCAGTATTGGGTTTGAAGGGCTTACTGACTACCATGGCACGCTGCTGCAAACCAGCCCCCGGAGACGAGATTGTCGGTTATATCACCCGCGGCCGGGGTGCTACTATCCACCGCTCAGACTGTCCCAACATCCTACGGATTAAAGACCGCGAACGCTTGGCTCGCGTTTCTTGGGGTGAACATAAAACCACCTACCCGGTAGATGTGCGCATCTCTGCCTACGACCGGGATGGTTTACTGCGCGATGTTTCCACCGTGATCGCCGAAGAAGGGATCAACATGAAGCAGGTGCAGGTCGATGTGACCCAAAATCTGGCAACTTTCGACCTGACCCTGGAAGTGGGGAATATCAACCAACTCAGCAGAGTGCTCACCGTACTCGAAAACCTACCCAACGTAATGGATGCACGCCGCATCAAACCCGGATAAATTAATGATCTCAGTAAACGAAGCTGTTCAAATCCTTACCGATAATTTCCACTCTCTTAAACCTGAACCCATCCCCTTTGAAAACGCTTTAGGCCGAGTATTGGCAGAAGATGTCCATGCCGACCAGGATTATCCCTCTTTCGATAATTCCAGCATGGATGGGATTGCCCTGCTTGCCAAAGACGTTGCAAGCGCCAGCCAGGAAACCCCGGTTGAGCTGAAACTAATTGGCAGTATCCCCGCTGGAAACGATGGAGAGATCACTGTATCTGAAGGCAGCGCTGTTCAAATCATGACCGGCGCGCCTGTTCCGCCCGGCGCCGATTTGGTACTCCCGGTGGAAGTGACCAACCTGGATTTTTCAAACAATGAGGTTCCAACGCGGGTGCAAATCTTTAAATCTGCCGAAGCGGGCGATTATATCCGGCGGCAGGGAGAAAATTATAAACAGGGCGATATTTTGCTGACCAAAGGCAACATAGTCCGTGCTCAGGATGTAGGCTTATTCTCTCTAGTCGGGAAAAGCGAGGTGTTGGTCTCCCGCAAACCGCGCATCGGGCTGCTTGCCACCGGCGATGAACTGATTACCCCCGGTGAGGCACTCCTCCCCGGCAAGATCAGGGATACCAATACTCCCATGCTCAAAGCTCTGCTGGCACAGCATGGTGCCGAGGTGATCCATCCCGGCATCCTCAAAGATGACTTAGATGTGGTGCAGGCTGCATTAGATAATTTAGTATCCCAAGAGGTAGACCTGATCGTGACTTCTGGCGGGGTCAGCGTGGGCGCTTATGATGTGATTCGCCAGGTGTTGGAGGCCCACGGAAAGATCAATTTCTGGAAAGTCAACATCAAGCCCGGTAAGCCGTTAGCCTTTGGCAGCTATAAAGATGTTCCCGTAATTGGTCTGCCCGGCAACCCGGTCTCCTCATTTGTTGGCTTGCATGTCTTCATCCACCCCGTCCTGAACAAGCTGCTGGGGCGCACCACACTCGTCAACCAGGAACAGGTGCCGGCCCAACTCACCCATGATGCATACGGCAACCCGCGGCAAAAATATTCCCCGGCTGCACTGACTCTTCAAGATGGACAGTACACGGTGGGCGAAATTGGCAACCAAAGTTCCGGAAATTTATATTCTTTGGTTCAGGCAAACTCTTTGATTATTTTCCCGCCTGGTGTAAAATTTTTTAAACAAGGTGAAACCGTTCAGGTTTGGAAACTACAGTAATATGAGTTGGCTTGCCACTCATATTTGTTATTCTGAACCTGGCCCAATCCGACGGAAACTAGAAAACAGACTACTATTCGGCACTACATCACGAATCACAAAGGAGGCTAAATGGCGAAGATCCGCTGTTTCTACGAAGACTGTGTATTCCTGGCAAAAGGGTACTGCGCAGCAACAACCATTGAACTAGACCCCGAAGACGGTTGTCTTACCTATTCCGAAGACCCGGTAGAATTTGAAGACGAATCTTTTTTAGATGACGACGATGAATTTGAAAGCTTCGAAGATGACGACTGGGAAGACGAAGGGTTTGAAGAAATCGACCTGGATGAGGATGAATATTAACCTCATTGGTCTATAAGTAAGGATTATCCTCTCAGGATATAATGGAATAAATCAATACATTCAGCGATTGATGTAAATCGCTGAATTGCATCTAATCTTGAGGAATCCTTATGGATCAAAACACCATTCAAGCTTTAAAGCAGGCCGCGGAACATATAAAATCCGGAAAAAACAAAGCGGCAAGAGCAATCCTAATTAAAATCCTTCGCCAGGACGCCAAAAATGCGCAAGCCTGGTATATGATGAGTTTTGCTATCCCCGTCGTAGAGAGACAAATCTACGCCCTGGAACAGGTCTTATCCCTCGTTCCCGATAACGAGAAAGCCCGCACCCGTCTTGAAGAATTAAAAGCCACTCTTCCTACGGAAGAAGCGCCCCCCACCAAACCGCTTCCCCCCATCGAAGAACCCCCTTCTTACCCACCCCAACAGCCAATTGAAACTGAGCCTGTCTCAACACAAGAGGACGATACGCCTTCGGTAGATTTGCTCTCTCAAAGGCTGTTTGGCGAGGACGCACCTGCCCACCCACAAGTTGAGACCGCTTCTTCCCCGCTTCCCCAATCCACCTTTATTGACTCTGGAGAAAATGAGGAAGAGGAAGAAGAGGAAAAAGAAGCACAAGCCAAAAAAGCAAAACAAACATCCAAACGAAACCGCCTGATCTTATTTGGCGGGATTGGATTGGTTCTGATCGTTCTGCTTGTCCTGGCATTGGTCTTCTCCGACCAAATCTTAGGCCTGGTTGCCT
Organism: Anaerolineales bacterium; assembly: GCA_963675375.2. GTDB lineage: Bacteria > Chloroflexota > Anaerolineae > Anaerolineales > UBA11579 > UBA11579. The sequence goes on from OY776212.2 coordinate 3,625,626, forward strand.
CCCCCACGGTAGACCCAACCCAAATTGAAAATACTGCCGTCGCTGTAGAACAGCAAACCGAAGAAGCAATCCCAACAGTAACCCCCACAAATGCACCTACAGCAACCACCCAGCCTACGCCAACCCCAATCGTATTGTTCGACACCGATGACCTTTCTGCCCCCGGCACACAGGCTGCCGGGCAGCTGCTCGAAATTGAAGACCAGGTTTCTTCGCTGCTTGGCATCAGCGAACTCCCCAATATCGACACCTATCTGCTTTCAAATGACCGTTTCCAGCCTTTCTTATGGGACTTTGCCAAAATCCCCAGTGTGGTTGAGAACGCCCAAGCCATGGAAAGTCTGCTGGTGAGTTTGGGGTTAGCCCAACCTGCTGATGATTTCACCGGTTTTTATCAAAACGTGTGGGCAGACCCTAATGGCACCTTGTTCCTCCCCAGCGAGGGATTGATTGCCATCGAAGGTTTTGAACTTTCTGTCTATCAAAAATATTCGTATGCCCAGGCCTTTGTACAAAGCCTCCGCGACCACGAGTATGATTTTGAAACGCTGGGCGTTTTCCCAACCTGTGACCTTACCGATCAGGCTTGCGAGGCTGCCCTGGCTTACATCAAGGGTGAAGCGGCTTTCTCCGCTATGCGTTGGGCAACAGACAATTTAGATGCAGATACCGTCTCCCAGATTTCGGAAAGCAAACAGAAGTTGTTCATCTTGCCCGTGCAGTCTCCCCCGAATGTCTTTGAGCAATTCCTCAATTTCCCCTATCAATTTGGGTTTACCTTTGCCGAAGCAGTTTTTGCGGGAGGTAATTTCGACGGACTGGAGGCTGCATACCTCAACCTACCCACGACCACCGAGCAAATCTTACATCCCGACAAGTATCTCACGGGTGAAGCGGGGGCAGAGGTTGCTGACACATCTTTAGAATCCTTCTTGCCAGAGGAATGGACGCCGGTTTTCTCAGATGCTTTGGGAGAATGGAAAACGCTTCTACTGCTGACCGCTAACGAAAACCCAACCGTTCGGCTGACAACGGAAGTTGCCGAACCTGCCGCAGCCGGTTGGGGCGGAGATTACACCCAAATCTATCAAAACACAGCGGGCGACAACATTCTTGCCGCCCGCTGGACATGGGATACACAGACCGACCAGGTCGAGTTTACCGACGCCCTCACCCAATATACCAACAAGCTGGTTGGCGGCGCTCAAATTGAAATTGAAGGTTATACCTGCCTCCAAAGTGTGGACGGCGTGAGCTGCATCATCCCGGTTGGGTCAGACACCATTTGGGTATTTGGCGCACAAGAAGATAGTGTGCAGTTGGTCATTCAAAATTACGCACTACCGATCGAGTAAAGAATAAACCAAACTCCATTTAATTAAAAAGAGGAGAGGCCGCGAAATTTCCGGCCTCTCCTTTGATTTATCGAGCAACAGGCTATGGTAGATACTTTTCGATGTAAACCGTATCTACGGCGTGTTTTTGATTGGCAGAGATAGTCACCTGGCTTGCTGCGGCGTCTGCCTCAGCTTGCGGCTGTACCACACTGATCTGAGCAGAGCCGTAATTACCGGAACTATCTTTCGCATACACCCACACCTGCAAATTCTGGCCGGCATACACCGAGGCATCCCACACAATGATCTCATCTTCTAACGGGTCGGCGACCTTCTCAATCACATGCCACTGGTAGCCGTCTCCATCATCATACCAACCCATAAAGTACAGGTCTTCTACAACGCTTTCAGGCTCTGCCAAATGAACTTCAAACGTAAGCGGCACGCTGTCTATATTCAGTCCATCACTCCTCATTTCCATCTGCACAGTCGGTGGATTTAGGTCTTCGCGCCACTCAAAACTTTGCAGTTCACTCCATTCGCTCTCTTGCCCGCTCGAAGATTTCGAGCGCACCTGCCAGGCATACGAACCGAAAGATTTTTCAAGTTCGGCGGGCTGCCAACATGCCGAGCGAGTCCAGGCACTGGTCAGGTTTTCTCCCTCACCTTCCAACTTCACCTGGTAGGTCATCCCACTGGCGGAAGCATTCCCCAACCAGCAAATCTTGGGGAAATCTATCCCGTAATATACCTGCTTGTTTTGAGGCTGTAAAACCATCGGGGCCGCGGCTTTTACACTTGATTCAGCCTCAGTGTTGCTTGGCTGTACAACCACGGGTGCGCTTGGAGGAGCTACAGGTTTGGTGTTCTCGGGTTTTTCCTGGTCGTTGGGTTCTTCCTCTACCGGGGTTTCCGGGGCAGGTGCAGCGTTTTCCTCGTCATCCCCCCCACCACCAGCTCCATCTTTGGAATTAAATCCATCCCCCACCGGGACGGTGTCGCGCACGATCAGATCAGGTACATATTGAGAAACAATATTACCGGAGGTATCTTCTGCCTGCACCCACAACCCGGCCGTATCACTTTTTACCGCTGTCATGTTCCAGACAATTTTCCACCCATCCGTTTTCGAGTCATCCATCCCTAAATAATGCCAGCTAAAGGTGCCAGAACCATCATCATACCAGGCCAAAAACTGCACCAAAGCGATGCCGCCTTCATCATTGGCATCGACGATAATATTTGTTCTCGGGCGAACAACAATATCATTCAATTGAGGCGATTTAATCGTCAGGGTAGGCAGTTGTTCGTCGGCGGTCATCGTGAAATCTCTCGCTGCGCTCCATGCCCCCACCGTACCGCCGCTGTCCTTTTGGCGCACCTGCCAGCTGTAAGCCTCATAATTCCCATCAATGTCAGATGGTCGCCAGCAGGTATCAGAGATCCATCCACTGGATATCGAACTTGTCCCGGTCACACTGACTTCATACTGCTCTCCCCCGCTTAAGTCGCTGCCTTGCCAGCACAGCTTGGGGGCTGCATAACCAAACGAGGTTTCACTATCTGCCGGGCTGAGCAACGCCGGCACCCCAGAAGTATTCGACTCAGGATCGCAAATGTCTCCTGCGGCGAACTGGATCGATTGGATCGTTTTAGTACTCCAACCGAAAGCAGCTAAATCCGGTGCAGAGGCAGATAAACACAACACGTTGCCCTGCATCCCATCTTGATCCCATAATTTAACTGAATAGCCCTGCGGGAATTTGATTGATTTAGCAATCTGTTGGGGGCCGTTGGTGAAGCGGGTACCGTACATCCCCCATAAAATTGAACCATCAAAATCAACCTTACCAAACAGCTTGACCGCCGATTCATCACTCACCGGGCAGTTTTCCGAGCGATAAACCCGGAACCAGGATAACTGATTGGCGACGGTAGTGCCTTCGCTGAAGGTATCATCCCAAAGCATCAAATCCGAGCCATTTACACACAAGCTGCCGCCCATCTCGTTGGGGTTTTTATACAATTTCACCGACCAGCCATCAGGAATTTCAATCGATTCGGCCTTTTCATCCAACCCAATCGTGTCCAGCTCCACCAGGCCTATCGAGCCGGTCGAAGTTAAATATTCATCACAGTAGGTATTGTCGTAAACCGCAACTTTATCTACATCCACGCCGCAGTCTGTCCCCACCGGCGCATTTAGCGATACATAGGTTTGATATTCCTGGATTGCAGTCCAGCCGGCTTCGGAGAAATTCACCCGGATGATACTGCCTCCCGGAGGCCAGGGAGCCAGGGAAGCAGTTGCCGGATTGGGCCAGTAACTCGGTACGGCTGTAGAAACCATAAAGTGCAGGTGAATACCCGTGGTGCCGCAGGCATAGCCGGTATTACCCTGCTCGCCAATTTTAGTGCCGTAGCCAACCATATCGCCAACTTCTACGGTGACGCTGTTTTGCTTCAAGTGGAAATACCACGAATATTCGGAACCGCTGTGCTGGATGACCACGGCGTTGGCATACTGCCAATAATCCATGTTACACCCACCGGTATTGCTGCTTTCCTTGGCATAAATCACCACCCCAGGCTTAGAAGCATAGATCGTATCTGCATCCAACATATAAAAATCGATCTGGTTGGTGTGGTAATCACCGTCTTTTTGGGTCACCTTTGCCCGCAGACCTACCGGCCAGGGGAACTTGTGCAAATCCACCGTGCGGGTACTGAACCGGGATACCTCTGTGGGGGTGTACTGGTAATAGTAGGATTTATCAAATTCATTCAGCAGGCTATCGGGGAAACTTTGCAGCAGTTGGTTATATTCTGTCTCTGAAACCATGCCGGGTGCAACTGCCTGCCACATTTCTTCTGCGTTTTGGGTTGCCAGCAGCATCACAAAACCGCGTTCCATTTCTACCGCTTCGGGAGCTTTCGCAAGGGAATACGCATACCCGCCCTCTTTTTCAACTTCTCCCAACTCCCATGCCCATGCTTCCCCCTGTAAATCCGCATACTGCCCTAAGGCTGCGTTCAATGCTTCTGCGGCAGTGGGGTATGTATCTGTTTGGGCAGCTGCTGTCTCGGAGAATAAAACTCCCAAAAACAGGATTACAATCATTAATAAATTAAATTTACCGATCTCATGCATGCCAAAAGCTTTTTGTACTTTTTTCATGTTTCACCATTATTAATTACCATCGCAATATTTTCTCATCTTATTGTGCCATATTTTCTCTCCCACCATATACCAAATTCATGCTAAAAGACTAATCAAATTTGTTAGCAAAAAGTCGACCAATTTTCGAGTTTTTTCTTGACTTGGGCCTACCCCTCTGGTATACTCTTGCAGCTGGTCCCGTGGTGTAGCTTGGCTTAACATGCCGCCCTGTCAAGGCGGAGATCGCGGGTTCAAATCCCGTCGGGACCGCCAAAGAAAAACGCCCAAAAGGGCGTTTTTTTGTTTGGGGGAATAAGGAACTTATTTTATTTCTTGATGATCCCATCCCGGAAAAGTTCGTAAAAAGGTTGGTTTGCAAGGTACATTAAACAAAGCTGGGCGATAATTAATCCCGTAATTAACCTTTTCTGAGTTTTAGCATCCATCTCGACAATATATATTGGGGCTATCAATGCGAGCAATGGGTTTAGAAACAACCACAATCGGGAAGTTTCAGCACGATTTTGCCCTGATAAGTTTAGCAGCACATAGAACAAAATGCTGGCATTGATGAGAATAGCCTTTTCACTTTTATAGTTAATTCTCCCGGCTTTTGATAAAAGACCCACACATACTAATATGACCACAGGGGGACCGACCCAAAATAGATACTCCAGATTATTGATTAGTACAGAATTCCAGAACTGATTATCGGATGGTTTGATTCTAATTAAAGATCGATGCACTTCCAATGATTGCTGAATGCCCTCTAAAGTATTGTAGTCCGTCAGCCATTGAATAATTAACTCACAGAATAACACTGTCACAATCGTGGTAGCAACCAGCAATGCGATTTTCTTGAACGCCTGAGGGCTTGGTTTAGAGAGAAATTTAAGGCCGAGCATGATCCATGGAAAACCCAGAATCCCAATCAAGGAAAATGAGTAAGAAACACACAGGTAATACCATAAACCTGCAGCAATCGCATATTTTATTGACGCTGTCTGGGTCATTTTTATCGATATCAGAACCAGAAACATAAATAAGACCGGTAGTAAAAATTGGTCAACCATGCCTGTAAAAAGAATGAAATTGGGCATCAAGATCAAAATCAGTACAACCAAAGTCCTCTTTGACTTTGAGTAATAATTTTTACTTACCTGATACAGAAGGCCCATACTTCCTATACTTAATAGAGGAAATACATATGCAAAAACATTAGATACAATTTTCCGGCATGATTCTGATGAGCTAGCTATTGAAGGAACAACAAGCTGAACCAAACTTTTTCCCCAATAATAGGGTGCCAGGTAACCGGGTGGTTTCGTTGCTAACCAATGGTTACTGCCCATAATTTCTTCATAATCCTTATAAAAATCACCCACTTCTGGATATTGACAAACAGTTTGAATATAGGCGCCGGCACCCGTATGGTCCTGTCGATATGCCAATCTGTTCAAGGTTCCGTCTTGTAAAAGTGGAAAAAGGAATTGTAGGGCAACCCCAACGAACAATAACCATCCAAATTTTCCTCGCTCATTACGATACACAAATGTTATCAAGAAAAAAGTTATCGCTCCCACAACCAATACCATCCTTAAAGGCATGATGGGTGGGATATTTTTACGCAAATCAAAATACCAGAAATTAATCACGTGATTAAAGGGAATTCTAAAAACCAATAAGATCACCGTAAGGAAAAGAAATAAAGACACCGCAAAAATGACTGCCAATAAAATCGTAATCACTGCCCGGTCTATTAGATTTAATTCATCGACTCTAGCCTGTACGTTACGGTCTGTTTTATTACGCGAATGAATCCAAGCGATTAAAAAAATAATAGCCGCCAGAGAAATATAGCTCAATAAATAGAAGAAATTATGGAAATACCCATACCCGAAATACAGATACCGCAAGCCGGACGCTCTCGGTAATGGCTGCTCAAAAACGTAAATCACGACAACTGTTGTAAGGAAAATAAGAGCTAGCAGATTGAAAACAATATACATCTGCTTCTTAGAGTGATAGATATTTTCAATTCGATCGAAGAATGGGTATAGCCTAGCAGGATTAATCAGAAAAAAGATGGATAGCAATACGCAAAAGAAATACAGCAAACCAGAAGCACTAAGAGCAAGGGGTAATTCATCGATAGCGATCAAATCCCAATAATCGTTGAATAAAAGATCAACCAGCGGGATCACAATTTGGCCGAAAACCAGGGCTATTAGAAATTTTCGGATGGAGCGTAATGTAATTGGATGTTGGGTTCCTTGTTCCATTAATGACACCTAAATGTTAGATAAATCGATTATGCAAGTTCGAAATCTATTCCCCGCTCTACACGGTATGCTCTGATATAAGCAATTTATGATTGGTCATTTCGCTTGCGGCAATCATTATATATGATTTTGGAAACCAACAGGATAAAAAATTTGTACCTTTGTAACCGTGCCTACTGACTATCTTTCTTTCATTCGGTCAGATTTAATCCACGCTTTGCAAACGCGGATTCAGCACCTTATCCAGCGCAAACCCCATCATCGAGAAGGCAAATCCGGTCAGCAGCAGCAAGGCAATCGGTTCTAATACCCAAAAACGCGACCCCCAGGCTGCTCCATGCGAAAGCGCTTCGTAAATCACTTTACCCCAGGTAGGAAAGATCGATTTTACATTGAACATCCCCAAAGTGGCTTCCAGGAAGATAAACCCCGGGATCAGCGTGACCAATTGCGGGATCAGCACCGGCAAAATGCGGGGAATCATGTAATGAAAAATGATCCGGCTGTTTGATGCCCCATATGCCTGGGCAGCCTCAATGTACCCGGATTGTTTTACCTGGATAAACGCCGCTCGGAAAGTTTTGGTCGGGCTGCCAAATGCGTTTAGCACCACAATGATGATCAATACCGTCCACAGGCTGGCCCCATAAAACGCATAAAACAAGACTGAAATCGCCACAACCGGGATGATCATATTGGCTTCTGTCACCCGCTGTACCAACATATCCGCCCAGCCCCCTACCCATACACCAAAAGCAGCAAATGTCATCGACACCAGGGTGGTGATGATTGCCCCTGCCAGGCCGATCCCCAAAGCGAAGGGCATCCCCCATAACAATGGCACCAGCAGATCGCGCCGCATATAGTCTGTGCCCGCCGCGCCATAAATCTGCCCGAGCAATACCATTTCCAAGTCCACATCTGAGTCTGGTTCAAAAGTACTCACTTCTACCAGCAAAATATATTGCCCCTTCACTGCTTCCGGGTCGGCTGCCCCCGGATTCATGAAAAGCCCATTCAGAAGCGGTTCATAGGACACATCATTTTCATCATATTCCACCAGATGCGTATCCAAATCCTTACTATCGACATGATCAGCTAATTTGTAGAACTTGCCCGCCTCAATCCCATAATTATCCAGTGGGAATTCACGACCATCTGGCGTGATCCAGGTAAAGGTGGCAAATGGTTTTTTATTTTCGTAGTGGGCATCAAAATACAACATGCCTTCATTGGGGAAATCTATATAGGGATAGTCAAAGGTAAATGTAAAAGTGATCCGCCGATTGCCATTTTCCAGCATGTCAACCGTTTTTGTTTCCGGGGAATCAGACGAATTGATGATGATCGTTTCGGGAAGATCGTTTTTCCTGAACCAATTCACCCACGTTGGTTTAGCCGACTTTGGAATATAAGCGCTGTTTTCCAGGGCATCGGTAAACCAGCTCATGCCGATTTCATTGTAGGGATAAACGATGACCGCATACAACGAACCGGCAATCATCAGTGCCAGAATAATCATCCCCGCCACCGCGGATTTGTAGCGGCTCATCTCCCGGATGGTCTTCCAGAACGATTGCCATCGTTTTTGCCACCCGGCTGCTCTTTCTCTGAGCGTAGTTTTCGGGTAATCGCTTGAAGCAGATTGCCGTTTTCTGATTACCACAATGCCAATCACGACGAGCACAACCAGCACCAGGGCAAGGGAACCGATCATCAATCGGCTGTTATCTTTCTCAACCACCTGTCTCTCCGGCAAAGTGAGAATGGCCGAACCGGGAATACTGACATCAAAATTATTGGCAAATTGCCAGATTGCGCTATCACTTAAAACCGTTTCTGTGGGATGTTCGAGGATATATTGCAGCGCTGCGGCCGCGTTTCCTTCTCCCAGCGCATCCAAGCGCATGCGCGCCAATTCCTGATCTTGGCTTGCATTAAACGAATCAACCAGCATGCACACATAGTCGGTTTGATACGTTTGGGCCAGGTTTGCCGGAGATGCATTGGAAAACTCCACCGGCCAGATTTGCCAGGAGAGGAGCAACCCCAATGCAAGCCCAAGTAGAAAGGCTGCCCCCGAAAGCAAAACCAGGTGTTTGGTACCTAGATGATTGCGGTTTCGCACGATGGCAAAATAGAAAGTCCCTGCGCCAATCAAGAAAATGCCACCAATAGCGGAGACTGCGATCAGCCATTGTCCATTCAATGTGCGGTTGATTGCTCCTGTACTCAGGGGACTGTTTATTTCCGCAGTGGATGCACCCGGATCATATTCCTGAGCAAAAAATGTAACTTTATCCCTAAAATCAGGGTCGTTTCCAAATTGGGTCAACAAATCATCCAAAATGAGATTAACATTTTTGCCCAACGCATCCATGCGCAATTTTGCCAAACCGCTGTTCTCATTTTGGGAGAAAGAATCGATCACCATGCGCATATAATCAAACTGAAAGTTGTAATGCATGTCTGCGGGGGCAGCATCTGCATACTGCACCGGCCAGGCTTGCCAGCCAAACACCAGCCCCACGGTGCCGCCAACAATTGCCAATCCAATTGCCCAAATGAACAGTTTTGCCACCACCGCCCGCCCGCTGGTAAAAAAGGTCTTTAACCGTTTGAAGAATGATTCCCCCATGCGGCTGCGGATCGCTTTCACGCGTTCCTGCTGGCTGCCCACCCGGATGCGTGGGTCTACCAGGGCATAAGCAACATCGAGCAGCAAAACCACCATACCGAGCAAATAGGCAAAAATCACCACAATACCAACGATCAAGGTCATTTCGCCGGGGAAAAGTACATCATTCCAAAAATGGGGCATGCCCACAATATACAGTTTGCCGATCCCATCCCAATCAAACACCACTTCCAGCGCCGTGGTCATCTGCCAGAACCCAGCCAGTGTGAGGGCAAAACTGGTCAGCACATAAGGCAATGAAGGGCGCAGGATATACTCCTTTTGAATTTGGGAGGCAGGAAGCCCTTGGGCAACCGCATATTCCACATAATCCTCTTCAGAATAAATCATCAGATAGTTGCGCCATGAATAGACCAACTGGAACAGCAAATTGATGATGATCGCCGACACCGGTAAGATCAAATGCTTGATCCTGCTAAAGATCACCCCCAGCTTCGTCCCCGGTATGGGGATATCGATCATCCCGCCGGGTGGAAAGATTTTCACCGTGATGGAGAAAAACAAAATCAGCAGCACACCGTGCACCCAACTGGGCACGGAGGACAGTGGAGAGAATAAGTTCATCAGCTTATCAAACCAACTGCCGTAATGTCTGGAAAGATGCAAAGAAAGCGGGATGCCGATCACAAAGACAAACAGGTCAGCCAAACCGAACAACAAAAGGGTATTGGGTAAATGGGTCAGGATCACCCGCCGGATTTCATCCCTGGTTTGCCCCGATGTCCAGGAAGACGCCCGCACATCTGTAAACACTGCCGTTCCTAAATCCAAACGCAGTGCATTCCATGTCCAGCGCAGATGCCGGAGTAGAAACGGGGCGTTTAAACCCGCTTCTTCCTCCAATTCGGCCGTTCTTGCGGCAATCTCCTCTTGGAAGGCGAGAGGGTCAAGGACATAGCCTCCCTGTTTTTGAAGAAGTTCCTCTTTTGCTTTTTGGTTCAACTGCTGCGAAATACTAAGATCAATCCCCCCATTCTTATTGGCTACCACAACCGTGAAGAAGATACCGATTAAGATGGTTAGCCCAATGGTCATTACCCTTGATGCTGTATAAACACCAACCCGCCGCAACGTGCTGGGGGCTTTTTTATCCTTGGCGCTTGGAGAAAAATTCTTGAATAGCTGCATAGGGTCAAAGATGCCTCTATATGCAATACGGATTCATAAGTCTCATAATTAGTGGATGCAATTCATTTTGAAGGGTGTTTCCCATCAATATCTCCGACATTGAGCCAATCCTATCTTTGATTTTATAGCATTCGGGGGCGTTTGAAAGTATTGCTCTTCGGCATTATAGCATTCCCCATTTGCAATTGTTATTGGTCTCCAGGCTAAGAAAAATAGGAAAATTTCTCAAATTTAATCCCTCTATATTTTTGGCAATTTCTTCCTGTATAATGAAATTAAGCTGAGTACATCCTGATTCGCCCTTGCTCAGACCACAATTCCCTTACCCCATCCCACATGCACGGCACAATCTAATCCTGGAGGAAATCCATGTTAACTGCCAGTTCCCTGAAGAAATACCCTTTCTTCGCCAATCTGGAGCAAACCTTCATCGAAAAAATCTACCGACATCATATTGCTATTGAACTTAAGGAAGATGAATGGTTGTTCCACCAGGGGGAAAAGGCAAAATACTTATTCGTCATCATTTCCGGTAAGATCGCCCTCACCCTGGAATTTGATGAAGACAACATCCAGCGGTTGAACCCCTACATGCCCGGAGAAGTGATCGGTTGGTCTGCCCTGGTCACACCGCAGTTGTACACCATGGGGGCGATTGCCGAAGCGCCTTCCACCGTGATTGGCTTCTTAGGAGAAGAGGTCTTCATGCTGATGGAACAAAACCCAGCCCAAGGATACTTGCTGCTCAAGAACCTCGCAGAAGTGATGGCAGAAAGGCTCACCAACCGCAATATCCAGCTGATGAGCCTGAGGAATTAATTTATACCCTGGATTTCTTTACAGATAACTCTCCAGCAGCGCGTCCACCTCCCGCATCGAGAACACCGGGCCATCCACACAGACCAATTTATCGCCCAGGTTGCAGCGCCCGCACTTCCCTATCCCGCAGTGCATGCGCGCTTCCAGGGTGACATAGCGATCTTCTTCAGCGAAACCGAGCTTTTCCAGCAGTTGGTCGGCATAATAGATCATGATCGGCGGGCCACAGGTGATCGAGACTGCATTTTGGGCAGATGGATGAATTTGCTGCACCAAATCGGTGATCAAACCAACTTTGCCCGCCCATCCTTCTCGGCCTTCATCCACGGTGACGTACACCTTCGTCCCCGGCATTTGCCCCCATTCTTCATATTCATCCTGGAAAACGAGCAAATCCGGCGTACGGGCAGCCATGAAGATCGATACCGCCCCAAAATTGGCACGGTGGGCAAAGATGCACTGGATAACCGGTCGCAGGGGCGCAGCTCCAATGCCGCCGCCTAAGATGACAATATTTTTCCCCTGAAACTGTTCCATTGGGAAGCAGTTCCCCAGCGGCCCGCGCACCCCCACAGAGTCGCCTAATCCCAGTTCGTGCAAGGCAGTGGTTACCCCACCCAGGCGTTGCACCACAAATTCAATCACGCCTTCATCCTCAGAATATGAGGCAATCCCGAAAGGGGCTTCCCCCGCCCCAAAGGCCGATAGGAAAGCAAACTGCCCCGGTCGGTAATGCTGGCAGGGTTTTCCTTCCTTTTGCGGCAGCCTGATCCCAAACAGTTTAATCTCCGGCCCCAGGTCTCGCACGCACACCAGCTTTCCAATTTCTGGCAGCCACACATTGGTCTGATCGTTGAGGTTCATACCTATTCCTCCAATACCAGTCCTAAAATCTCGCGGATATCGATATTCACCGGGCACGAGTCCACGCACCGCCCACATCCGGTGCATACCACCGCCGGGCCGTACTGCGCCGCATAGTAATGCGCTTTGCAGTAAATTCGGTTGCGCAGCCGGTCTGCTTTGGCTTCTCTGGGATTATGCCCTCCGGCAATCCGCCGGTAGGCTTCACCAGAGCAGCTGTCCCACACCCGGATACGAGAAACTGCGCCATTCCCGTTGGGGCCGCCGCGTTTTTCATCGCGCACATCAAAACAGCGGCAAGTCGGGCACACATAGGCACATACCCGGCAGCTGATACATCGCTGGCTGTGATGATCCCAAATCTCAGATTTGAACAATCCTTCCCAATCAATATCCTCCGGTAAGGTGAGGTCTTGCTGCGGCTCAAATGGATACAAAGGCCGCGCTTGGGCAGACTCGGTGAGCTGTATCTCATCCAGCAGCGCTTCACCTTTGGCGGTTACCGCTTCCACCAAATAACCGCCGTCCACGGGGTGCAGTAGTAGGTCCATCCCGGCTGTATCATCGGGTGCGCCGCCCACGCTGGTGCAAAAACAAGTTTCCCCCATTTGTTGGCAAGCCATCCCCACAACGACAGTTTTCTCTCGCCGCTGGACATAATACGGGTCGATTGGGGTGGTCCTCATAAAAGCGTTATCCAATACAGTGATCCCTTTGGCATCACACGGTCGTACGCCAAACAAAACCGTTTGCCTGGGCGGGCGCGGATTCTGCACTTGGATATCCTCCCCATTATGCGAAATCTTCATCAACAGTTCAGTTTGCGGAAACAAAAACTCTTTGGCCGACTGCACAGGGCGGATATAGTCCCATACAATTTCCTCTACATCGTCAATCGCTTGATAACGCAGCACATCAGCATCCTTGCGGGGGGCAACCAGCCGCTGTTCTCCCATCACACCCACCAACCACTGCTTGAGTTCAGGTACAGAAGCATATTTCATCCAATCACCTCCGTTCCCCGCAGCAAGGTAGTGATTGGAGAAGGCTCTATCCGAATGCCCGGCTGGAAGTCAAAGCGCTGTGCCATTTCTGCCGCCATCAGCTGGTTCAGCTTGCTGATCGGAATACCCATCGGGCAAACCTGCTCACATTCATTGCACCCCACACAGCGGCCGGCCAAATGGTACGCCCTTCCCAGGTGAAAACTGCGCTTCTCCTGCATGCTGCTGCCCATCCCAACCCAGAGGCTGTCATTGCGCTCGTACAAGCAAGTCGGGCAATCGCACATCGGGCAAGCCTGGCGGCAGGCATAACAGCGGATACAGCGGTCAAACTGACTGGCCCAATATGCAAACCGTTCGGTTGGCGACAACAATTCCAGCTCTTCGATGGATAGGGTATCATTTTTCACTTGGGGTAGTACAGCATCCACCGCTTCCCCCACCAGCAGATCAACTATATAGGGCACCCGCTGAGTACAGGTATGGCATTTTTCTTGGAGCGCCCCGCCATTCGCCGGGTCGGCGTACACACCTTCGCACACCACGCCAATCACCACAACCTGCTCGCGCCTGAATTTGTGCTCTGCAAGTAAAACGTTAATTGCTTTGCTGTCGCATGCCTTGACCACCACCCCCACCTTCGCACTGCGGTCTTTGAGCCAATCCCCCAAATAAACTGTCAGATTATGGGTGCAATGTTTGTCCCAGATCAAACGATCCACATCTTCGGGCTGGGTGATAAATGCCGGGCGGGGCTTTCCCAGAGTGCCGCCTTCATAGCCGATTACACAATCCACTTGTTGGTCAACGAGCAGTGCATGGGCATGTTCTTGCACGGTGGTCATCGTTCCACCTCCACCAGATCGTCAATTTGCATCACCAACTCTGGCGCAGCCACCGGCATCCGCCAGGTGCACGGCCCCAAACGTTTCACCTCCTCGGTAAAACTCGAAACAAGCTTGGAAAAACGGTCGCCTTCTGAGGCCGACACCCAATCCAGGCGCAAACGCTCTTCCTCCAAGCCCACAAAACTGAGTAGGGACTTCAACACCGGAATACGTTTGGCCGTGCGGTGGTTGCCGGAATCATAATGGCATTCTCCCAGGTGGCACCCTAACACCAAGACTCCATCTGCCCCTTCGTCAAAGGCTTTCAAGATCAATTCCGGGGAAACCCGCCCAGAACAAGGCACCCGCACCGCCCGCAGGTTCCAGGGCGACTGCTTACGAGAAGTCCCTGCCAGGTCTGCGCCGGTGTAGCTGCACCAGGTACATAAGAAAGCGATGATCTTTGGTTCAAACATGCTCCCTCCTAACTAAGTGCCCCAACCAGTTCGGCAATCAACTGGGCATCGTTATAGTGCACCAGGGACATAGCTTTATTCGGACAGGTGGCCGCACAGGTACCGCACCCCTTACATTGGTAGGGATATACGACCGCTTTGCCGCCTTCGATCATGATAGCTTCGTACGGGCAAGCCTCCGCACACTGGCCACACCCGGCACACAAGGCCGTTTCCACCTCCGCAATCACCGGGTCCATCATCACGATCCCCTGGTCAATCAAGGATATTGCTGCCGCCGCACTGCCCCCGGCCTGTGCTACACTGTCGGGAATATCTTTGGGGCTCTGGCACGCGCCGGCGATGAAAATCCCATCGGTGGCTGTTTCCATTGGCCCAAGTTTAGGGTGCTTCTCTAAGAAAAACCCATCCGGGCTGCGGCTGATCCCAAAGGTGCTGGCTACTTTTGCTGTGTCTGGCTGCGGCTCGAAACCGGTTGCCAGAATCACCATATCCACGTTGATATGATCGGGCTGGTCAAAATAGTGCTCATCCCACTGCACATTCAACTGCCCATTTTGTTGGGTAACCGATCTCACCCGTCCGCTGAAGAAATGCACCCCATCATTAACGACCCGGTTATAAAATTCCTCGTACCCCTTGCCAAAAGTACGCATGTCCCGGTAAACCTCATAGACTTCGGCTTCTACATAATCATGAACCAATTGAGCCAGCTTGAGAGAATACATACAGCACGCCCGTGAGCAGTAGCTGTTGTATTTATTATCCCGGCTGCCCACACAGTGCAGCACCGCCACGGATTTTGGAGGTTGGCCGTTCTTCATCAGTACCATCCCATTGGTCGGCCCGCTGGGATTGATCAAACGCTCAAACTCCAAGGCGGTCAATACATTGGGTAAATGTGCCCCATACTCCGGCGCACGTGCCGGGTCAAAACTTTGGAAGCCGGTTGCCAGGATGATCGCCCCCACTTTCAAGTCGTGAACTTTGTCGGTCATCTGGTGGTCAATAGCGCCTTTCTCACAAGCCACCACACATTCCATACATTCGGCACACACGCCGCATTCCAGGCAGCGGGCTGCCTCGGCCAACACCTGCTCCTCGCTCAAAGCCACATCCACTTCGCGGAAATTGTTCACCCGTTCCCCTGCCGGGATGGATGTACCATGCTGTCTTGGCCGGTTGGATGCTGTGCCATTGGCAATCTTTGCTTCAATTTCTTCTTTTTCCAGGTACGCCACCGGTTGGGTAACCACCGGTTCGGGCAGGCCTGCCTCTTTCCGCAGGTAGCGGTCAATGCAGCGGGCGGCATGATGCCCTTCTCCAATCGCATCCACTACAAAGGAAGTTTGCCCTTCTTTGGCATCCCCGGCTACAAAGACGCCCATCTGGCCGGTCATCAGGTTTTCATCCACCTCAATCCCGCGCCATTCCTTCAAAACCACCGGGCTGCCTTCATCAATAAAAGAATAATCCGGTGTCTGGCCCAATGCCCAGATCACTAAATCCCCGGCAATCACATGCTCCGTGCCGGGCAATTCCTGCACCTGGCGGCGGTCATCTACAATACCCCCTACATCCGCCATCAGGCACTGCATGCCAACAATCTGCTCACCCTGCAACACTACTTCTTTGAACACCCTGCTGGGGATGATCTCCACCCCTTCTTCCACGGCCGCATTGATCTCGTGCTCGGAAGCACGCATCCCACGGCAGACAATCTTCACTTCCGGCTGTCCCAGGCGCACCGCTGTACGGGCTACATCCAACGCCACATCACCAGCCCCCAACACGATCACCCGGCGGCTAGACAGGTCAATTTCTTCTCCCAGCAGCACCTTGCGCAAGAAATCCACACTCAGCCAGTTATCGGGGTGCTCTGCATGAGGAATGGATAATTTGATGGCATCATGCACACCGGTAGCGATCAGCACGGCGTCAAATCCTGCTTTTTCTAATGTGCCTAAATCTTGTATGGGGGTGTTTAGTTGAATTTCCACCCCTTCTGCTTCTATTTGTCCTATTTCCCAGCGCAAACGGTCATAAGGCAAACGGTGCGGCGGAATCCC
This sequence comes from Anaerolineales bacterium, assembly GCA_963675375.2. GTDB lineage: Bacteria > Chloroflexota > Anaerolineae > Anaerolineales > UBA11579 > UBA11579. The sequence goes on from OY776212.2 coordinate 3,642,290, forward strand.
CACCCGCATCATCCCGCCGGGTTCGGAGAATCGCTCAAAGACTTTGACCTGATGCCCCAAGCGCGCCAAATCCAAACCAGCCGTCAAACCCGCCGGCCCCGACCCAATCACGGCAACTTTCTGTCCGGTTGGGATAGGTTCCTTGGAGAAAGGCGTGCCGATGACAGATTTATCCTCCATTTGCGCAATTTCATCACGGTGTTCGTAAGCCCAGTCAGCCACAAAGCGTTTGACCCCCATGATATTGACCGGCTCATCATACACCCCGCGAGAGCAGGCATCTTCGCACACATGGCTGCACACCCGCCCGCACACCGAAGGGAATGGATTCTCTCGCCGGATGACCCAATACGCATCCGCGTAGCGTTTTTGTTTCACCAAAGCCAGGTATCCCATCGCTCGTTGGTCTGCCGGGCAAGCATCCCGGCAAGGCGCGGTGCCCAGCTTATCAATGGCGAATGCGTTCGGGGTAGCCTGAGCAGAATTGCGGTAGACGGCCTTGCGGGTGTTCAAACCTAATTCAAACGCATTGTTGACTTCTACCGGGCATACATCGGCGCACTGCTCGCAACCGGTGCACATGCTTTCATCGATATAGCGGGCATTTTGCCGCACATGCACATGGTAATTGCCCACATACCCCGATACACTTTCTACTTCGCTGCAGGTCAGCAGTTCAATGTTTTCGTGGCGTCCCACGGACACCATTTTAGGGGTAAGTATTCAAGCCGCACAGTCGAGGGTGGGAAAGGTCTTATACAGCTGGGCCATGTGCCCGCCGATTGCCGTATCCCGCTCGACCAAATACACCTGCTTTCCTGCATCTGCAATTTTCAAAGAAGCTTCAATGCCCGTAATCCCCGCCCCCACAACCAACACGGCGGGTTCAATCTCGGCATCTCGAAACGCAAGGGGCACATGGTGCCGCACCCTTGAAACAGCCGCTTCCACCATCCGCTTGGCTTTGGCAGTCGCCTCTACCCTGTCCGGGATCACCCAGGAACACTGTTCGCGGATATTCGCCATCTGGAAGAAGAAGGGATTCAAACCGCCTTCCTCTACTGCGGTGCGAAAAGTAGGCTCGTGCATCAGCGGCGAACAAGAAGCCACCACCACCCGGTTCAGGTCACGCTCCCGGATATCCTCTTTGATCAAATCCTGACCGGGGTCAGAACACATATAGCTGTATTCGCGTGCCACTGCTACATGCTCCAGCCCCGCAGCATGGGCAGCTACTTCCTCAACATCCACCGTAGCGGCGATGTTCGTGCCACAGCGGCATACATATACCCCAATTCTTGGTTTAGATCGATTCATAGACTCTCTCCTACGGCACATTCTGGAAGAGGATGCCGTCAATTTCTGCCACGATTTGCTCCATGGTGAACCCATTTTGCCGGGCAACCCCACCAGGGCAAGCCGCCACACAGGTACCGCACCCCTTGCATAAAATCTCGTTCACTTCTGAAACCAGATGCCCGTTGTATGGAACGGTAGTAATGGCATGGTATGGGCAGGTATTGACACACACCTGGCATCCGCTGCATCGGTCTTTATCTATCACAGCTGTAAACGGCTCCAGGGTAACCGCACCGGCATCCATCAAAGCCAGCGCCGAAGATGCTGCTGCCCCGCCCTGGGCGACTGTATCGGGAATATCCTTGGGGCTTTGGCACGCGCCAGCCAGAAAGACCCCATCGGTAGCCGTCTCCACCGGGGCCAATTTGGGGTGCCGCTCCAAAAAGAAACCATCCGGGCTCAGGCTGACCCCAAAGGTACTGGCAACTCGCTGCTGGTCGGGTTGCGGTTCCATCCCGGTACTCAACACGACCATGTCTACCGGCACGACCAAAGATTCTCCGGTGTAAATATCCACCGTCTCCACTGCCAGCCCTTCACCCAATTGGCTGACCTTGATCTGATCGCGATAACGGATGAAATCTACCCCTTCCTCCAGCACTTTCTCGTAAAACGCTTCGTAATTCTTGCCAAAGGTACGCATATCCCGGTAGAACTCAAACACCTGTGCGCCCAGCATCTCGCGGGACAAATGCGCCAGCTTGAGCGAATACATACAGCAGGCTCGTGAGCAATACTCGTGCTGGTCGCCGCGGCTGCCTACACAGTGGATGATGGCAATCTTTTTAGGTACTTCACCATTGGCAAGTTTCAATTCCCCGGTGGTCGGGCCACCTGTATTGATCAGACGCTCAAACTCCCGGCTGGTAACTACATTTTCAGTTGTTTTGTAGCCATACTGGGGCGAAACCTCCGGATTGAAATCTTTGAAGCCGGTTGCCAGAATGATGGTACCCACGTTGAATTCCAATAACTCGTCTTGCTGTTCAAAATCAATCGCATCCCGCTGGCAGAATTTCTCGCAGGCTTTACACTTTCCGCTCTTAAAATAGGCACAATTTTCTTTATCAATCACCGGCACTTTAGGTACCGCCTGGGCATAATGGAAGTGAATTGCCGGGCGGTTTCCCAACCCAAACTCAAAGCTATCCGGAATCTTCTTCCACGGGCATTTCTCCACACATGTGCCGCATCCGGTGCATAAGTCCTCATTCACATAGCGGGCTTTTTTACGCACGATCACTTTGAAATCGCCCACCACCCCAGACACTTCTTCTACCTCGCTGTAGGTCAGCAGTGTGATGTTTTTGTGGCGTCCCACGGACACCATCTTGGGGGTAAGAATTCAAGCCGCACAGTCGAGCGTGGGGAAGGTTTTATAGAGTTGGGTCATGTGCCCGCCTATCCCCGGCTCCCGCTCCACCAGATAAACTTGCTTACCTGCGTCTGCCATGCGCAGGGCTGCTTCTATGCCCGCAATCCCTGCCCCCACCACCAGCGCAGATTGCTTGACACCTACCTTTCGCACCTCCAGGGGCAAGTGCATGCCTACCCGGCGCACAGCTGCGGCGATCAGATCTTTTGCTTTGCGAGTTGCAGAAGCCTTATCTGCATGTACCCAGGCAACATGCTCTCGCAAATTGGTCATCTGGAAATAGAAAGGATTTAATCCCCCCTCCTGGCACGCCTGTCTGAATGTACCTTCATGCATCAAGGGAGAACAGGAACCAACTACCACGCGAGTAAGATCGAATTTTTGAATATCTTCTTGAATAATTGCTTGTCCGGGGTCGGAACACATATAGGTATAATCCCGTGCCACGACCACATTTGGCAGCCTGGCTGCAAACTCTGCCACGGCCGGGACATCCACCACACCCCCAATATTGGTCCCACAGTGACAGACATACACGCCAATCCGGTTATTTCCGGCAGTACTGCCATTATCCCCATTTTTAAACGAAGATTGTTCAGCCATCAAGGATTCTCCTCCTAATTTCTACTTCAAAGAAACTAGCTGAATACCCTCACTGCAGTGAATTGCAATGGCTGAACAATGTAATGTTAAGCTATTGAGGAACTTAATCTTAGTTTGATGGATTTCCGGTGAAACTACATGTGACATTTATCACAATACAATCAGGACATTTGTCCCTATTGGTGATATTTTTCACAATATTTGTAAAACAGAATGAAAAAAGATAACTACGCCTAGCAAAACAACGCTCTATAGAAGAAAAAAACCTGGAGAATTTCCAGGTTTTTCAACAATTATTGAGTTTTATGTATTTTAACTTTCATACCCTTTTGGATTTTGAGATTGCCAGCGCCAGGAATCTTCGCACATTTTATCAATATCAAAGACTGCCCGCCACCCTAATTCTTGATTTGCCTTGCTGGGGTCTGCATAGCTTGCCGCCACATCCCCTGCCCGGCGTTCCACAATCTCAAAGCCTATCTGCTGGTGCGATGCTTTTTCAAAGGCATTGATCACTTCTAAGACACTGTACCCGCGGCCAGTACCTAAGTTATAAATCTCTAAACCGTTTTTTTGTTCCAATCGTTTCAAAGCAGCGATATGGCCTTTGGCAAGGTCTACTACATGGATGTAATCTCGCACCCCGGTGCCATCGACTGTATCATAATCACCACCAAATATGCGCAATTTATCCAGCTTGCCCACCGCTACCTGCGAAATATAGGGCATCAAGTTATTGGGGATTCCATTGGGCGATTCGCCAATCATCCCACTTTCATGGGCTCCTACCGGATTGAAATAACGCAGCAAGATCACATTCCAATCGGGGTTAGCAAGTTGGATATCCGTTAAGATTTGCTCGATCATCAGCTTGGTCCACCCGTACGGGTTGGTGGCAGTCACCGGAAAATCTTCCCTAATCGGCACAGAATCCGGGTCGCCGTATACGGTTGCCGAAGAACTGAACACAAAATTCTTTACACCATGCGCTTCCATCAATTCAAATAAATTCAACGAGCCGGTAATGTTATTTTGATAATAAATAAGCGGCTTTGCTACCGATTCCCCCACTGCTTTTAGCGCTGCAAAGTGCACCACTGCTTCAATGGTCTCAGCTTGAAAAACCTTATCCAAATCCTCAACATCCAACAGATCCACCTCGTAAAATTTCACTTTCTTGCCGGTGATCTGTTCCACTCTCTCTAAAGATTTGCTGCTTGAATTGCTGAGGTTATCCACTACCACGACCTCATAGCCACTGTTGAGCAATTCCACACATGTGTGACTTCCGATATATCCTGCCCCGCCGGTCACTAAAATGCTCATTAATAAATCTCCTTTCAAAAAAAGCCGGTATTCTTAGGGGCTACTCGCAGCTTCTCCTGCATTTCTCCCGGGTAAATATACCCGCATTTTAACCTTAGGGCAATACCAAAACCTATCAAATAATGGATTATGTGGTCTATTTCATCTTCCCACGAATTCATTACAATCATTGGTATAATCTGAATCTAGCAAGGAAATTCGGGCAGGTGACAAGATAAACACATTTACCATAACCTGACTTTATTCAATAAATAAGACTTGGTCTCTAAAGATAAATGTAATTTATGAAAAAAGCACTGATTACCGGCATCACTGGACAGGATGGCACTTATCTAACCAACTTCCTGCTTGCAAAAGGCTATCAAGTGATTGGGGTGGATATTGGATTCAAACATTTTGAACCTTCATATACATCCTCTGATAACGTACCAACCCCCACGATGATTGAGGGCAGTATCCAAGATTTAGAGTTCATCTCCAACCTGATTATCACGCATACCCCTGATGAAATCTACAATTTTGCCAGCATCTCTTTTATCCCCGCATCATGGGAAGATGTCAATCTAAATATTGATATCAATGGCAAAGGTGCCGTCAATCTGCTTGAAATCGTACGGAAACATTCTCCCCATACGCGAATTTTCCAACCTTCTTCCAGCGAGATGTTTGGCAACCCTGTTGAAGTTCCCCAAACTATAAATACCCCTATCCACCCAAATAATCCCTATGCTACTGCCAAGGCATTTGCCCATCACATGATCGGGTGCTATCGGGATCATTTCAACATCTTTGCAACTGCCGGTATCTTATTCAACCACGAAAGTCCAATCCGCCCGCCTCGCTTTGTAACCAGAAAGATCACCTCTCATGCTGTGCAGATCAAACTAGGAAAACTGGATTCCCTGCCGCTTGGCAATTTGGATGCTCAAAAAGATTGGGGCTTTGCCGGTGATTATGTCAAAGCAATGTGGATGATGCTGCAAGCAGAAACCCCGCAAGACTACGTAATTGGCACCGGGAAACTGCACTCGGTAAGAGATGTATGCAAGGTTGCTTTTGAACTTCTCGATCTCGACTACGAAGAGTATGTAACTGTTGACCCCCGTTTTTACCGCAAAGAGGTCAATCGCCAATTGCTGGCCGACCCGACCCGCATCCGTACCAACTTGGGTTGGGAACCAGACACCGATTTTAAATCCTTGATCAAAATGATGGTTGAACATGATCTTGAGCTTGAAACCAATAAACCCGCCTAAGAAAAACTTAAGTATCGTAGTCTAAAACCTATTGATATCTAACCGGATGCCTACATTGGTCAGCAGCCATCCCAGCCGAAAAGTTACCCGGTGAAGCTGCTCGATATACCAATTCTCTTTGTGGTCGTATTTCCAAAAACTAAAGGGGAATAGCACCAGCAGCACCAGCAGCATTTCAAAAAACACTTGAATTGATTTCAATACTTTTCGCCACAATGGATCGCTTCGTCTAAGTATAGACGCCACTTGCCCCGCCACATATTGGCGTTTCAAATAATAACTCACTTTCATTTTGTAAGCTGGTGTCCAGTGCTTCACGACCAGGGCCGGGTGGTAGTAAATTTTCCCATCCGGATAGTATTGCCAATAACGGGAAAACAGGTCTGTATCTTCTCCGGCAGCCAACGCATCCCCACGCATACCTAAAGCAGTGTTTATCCCCCCTAAATTGGCTATCACTTCTTTTTTCCACACCATGTTTGACCCCGAAGCCTCTTCCCCCGGCTTCAACCACTTTGGATCGTCTCCCTTTGTGCGCACCTCATAACTATCCTTAAACCAGTCCGGTTTTTCATCCGTGTAATAAGGATGAATTGGCCCGCAAATACAATCGGAGGCATGTACTGTAATGATCTGGAATAATTGAGCAAGCCAGTTTGGCGTGGGAATCGCATCATCATCTAGATAGGCAACATACGCCCCTTGTGCAAGCAAATAGCCTGTGTTGCGCACATGTCCCAAACCTTGTTTAGATTCGTTATAGAAATGAATGTGAGGCAAATGTTGAAATTGGGCAACAATCTCCTCAGGGTGATCGGTAGAATTATTGTCAATTACCAGAATCTCAAAATCACGCCCCTCTATCCCTTCTTGCTTTTCCAGGCCTTCCAATGCCATCCGCAGTTGTTCCCTGCGATTGTATACGGAGAGGACGATGGTAAGAACTCTATCAGTCATAGTTCAATCATACCCCGTATAGAGGTTACTTTCCCATCATCTTTTTTATTCTGGCTCTCACAAGAGGCCATGCTTCACCAAAGTGGAACAAGAAATAACCGAGATAACGCACCGGGCGGGGAAAATCTCCATGCAGCCAATAAGCTTTTCCAGCATCATCTCTCTTGGGTTTCTCGGTTGAACGCACATGCTGGAGAATATTCTCTATTTTCACCCTTAAATTGTCTTCCACATCACTAAGATCACGCTCATCAAAGTAATCTTTACTCTGGTAAACATCAAACAGAGTTAACAACGTATCAATTGCCCCTATAGCTTCCCCATTGGTCAATTTTACTTTTTTATCGGGGTAATATGCCAAACGGAGGATGTCATATTCTCTCTCAGTAATACCTCTCCCGACCTGTAATCCAATAAACTCACGGTAGATGCGATTTGAAATTTGCCGCCGCTCCATCACTTTATCGGCATATTCCTGGCGAGAACGGCGATAGCCGTACAGAATTTCGGGAATACTGGCAAATCTGGCTACTTTCACCATGCGTGTCCACAATTCAACGTCTTCCAACACCAATCGATCAGAATACATCCCAACTTGAATCAATTTTTCTTTGCGCATGCATACTGTGCCATGAAATGCAGCTAACGCAAAAGGAATCTCCCAAACTAACAAATTATGGGACTCCGGGAGCGTTTTAGTGTACAAAGTAGCACCATCCTGATCGATCCCTCGAATCCCTGTACTCAATATATCCACTTCAGGGTGTGATTCTAAAAACCGCATTTGAAATTGAAAGCGGTCCGCATAAGAAATATCATCCCCATCCATTCGCGCGATCCATTCACCCCTGGCTGCCCGGACACCTTCATTCAATGCGCCAACCAGCCCCACATTTTCATTCAGATGCAACGGCATAATGCGCCGATCTTGTGCGGCATATTGGTCAATGATTTGACGCGAATTGTCGGTAGAACCATCATTTACGATGACAAATTCGAAATCCGTATAACTTTGGGACAAAATGCTTTCTATAGCTTCCGGTAAATAGGCTGCTTCATTGTAGGTCGGCATAACCACACTGATTTTCGGCATCACTCATCTACCTCATTCGCAATCTGCTCTAGATGAGACACCACGGTCTCTACCGCACTGGAAGACCCATCCGGTGAATAATTACAATTTAACTCCAGGAAACGAGTACGATTAGTTTCATTACTATCAATTTCATTAATCGCTTTCTCTAATCCTTCTTTTAGCGCTTCTTTTTGGTCAATTACAACAAGCCCGCCAGTTTTATCCTGAGAGAACAAACGAAAAGGCTCCTGATGGAAGTTGTAATAAACTACTTGCCTTCCCATAAATAAAGCTTCATAAATTACCGTGCTAAACCGACTGACCAATACAGTCGAACGTTTCAGTTGATCCTCGATCTTAAATGCGTTTGATTTGATTATTTCCCATTCCTCAGGGAACTCACCTTTATCTCTGGGATGCTGGGAAATGAAAAAGGGAATATCCAGCGCGTTGCAAGCCTCAACCACATCAGAGACCCACTCACTTCGTATGTCCTCAAAAATGTTGTAAGTGAAATTGCAATTGATCATCACCACTGGTTTTTCCGGATAGTCAAATTTTTGAAGCACATCAAATTTCGGGTTCCCGGTAACAATCACATTGTCTCGCACCAGGTATTTTTTCATTTCCTCACCCAAGACAAACGCATAATCGGCGTACTGCATACGCTTGGTGCCATCAAACTTAAAATCCAGGCAGCCTTCCTGGATGACGACCGATTTTCCGCCGCCCTTGGTCATCTCATCCATGGCGATCTTGGTTTCCCAATACCAATCGTTCCCAACCACCAAAACCTTAGGGCGCATCCCGGCAATTAATCCGGGTTTGAATTTAAGATATTTAATTTCATTCAAACTTAAAAAATAATCCGCCCGTTCTTTTTTAACCCACGGAATGATAAATTTTGCACCGGGAATCTTTTTCGCAATTGGCATCATCCAATGCACATGGGTATCGTTGGAAGGGAAAAACAGATACGTTGTCTTATCCGTAAAGTAACGCCCTTTAATGAACTGCAAGCGGTATGGAATTGTAGAAGAAACCCAAATCTGATTCAGCCGGGCGCGGAGCCGTTTGGCAAAACCTTTTGCCACAGGAATAAATCCTTCTTTTTTTACGCGTCGTTTTAGATATTGAAAATATTCACCTGGAAAGAACATCGCCAATTTAGGTACTTTAGAAAAATTGTGGTCTTTATACTCTTCGACAACAGTTTGCTGAAGAAATGTTGTATATAACTCTTTATGCGCAGCATAAGAAAATGGGATATTCTTCCAATAGAATTTTTGAAAGATTGAGAGCCATTTTTTACAAAAAATTATTTGCTCCACCGATTCGATTTTCAACATCCCAAAACTAAACCAGCGGCGGAAGAGTTTTGCTTCTTCATAATTGAAGTAATTATTTCCCATCAAATCATTGAGGTTTGCCCGTGCGATTTTGATAGCAACCATTTCTTGATCTTCTTTTTTCTGCACGGTAATGCGGTCATCATGCTCACGTAAATAGACATAAACTTCTGGCAAGTTTGCTACACGAGAAATCCGCGCCACTCTACTCCACAACTCAAAATCCTGGGCATAGGGTAATTCAACGTTGTAATTATCTTCTACTAATTCCAGAGCACGGCGTCTAATCATCACCGAGCTGTGAATAAAACTATTGCGGAATAACAAGCGCCATTGAATTGACAAATTATTCTCAGGAAGCCTTTCCCCGCTAGCAGTCACTTTTCCATCAGCATCGCAAAGGTCATACTGTGAGCCGACCAGGCCAACTTTGGCATGTTTTTCAAGATATGCAACCTGCTTCTCCAAACGTTGCGGGAAGCTGATATCATCTGCATCCATCCGGGCAATATATTCGCCTTTCGCTTGAGCCAATCCCTTGTTCAATGAGCGAGTTAGACCAATATTTTCCTCGTTTTCGATCAATTGGATGCGTTTATCTTTTTCTGCCAGGTTCGCCAAAATATCTCCACTTTCATCTGTTGAGCCATCATTTACAATGATAAATTCAAAGTCAGAAAAAGTTTGGGACAAGATCGAATCTACTGCTTCTTCTAAAAAGGCAGCACTGTTATACACCGACATGAGCACGCTGATTTTAGGCATTGGACTGAACGGTCCTCATTTTTTCAAGTAGTTGCATATCCTCATTAATGATGAACTGCCGCTTCCCACTTTTCGTTGCTGGCAGCGTCTCTACCAGATGAATCTCAATATCCATCTCTCCCACTACCCGCTGAATCTCAGCAGTAAATTCTCGTAAATCTAAAGCAGAAGGCTCACCTAACGGAACAATATTAATTTCTAGTTTATATCCCGGTTTTTGAATATATTGAATTTGCCGCAGATTGGATCGCACCCCTGCATCTCGATAATAGCCAGCACCATAATACATCAAATACGTAGGGCTAATGCGGCGACCATCGGGCGTAATAAGGATATCGTTGGTCCTCCCCTTCACGCGGATTAGAGGTAATTTTCTCCCGCATGTACACAGTTCATCCAAAAAAGTGACCAGATCACCATTTTCGTAGCGGATAAAGGGCATCGCCTCATTCCACAAATCCGTGACAACTACCCTACCATCAATAGATTCAATCACCGAACGTTCCATAGCATAATGCAGCCCGGCATGCTGTTTACATTCCCATGCACCCGCTCCCCCGTCATTACACACGTATTCTTCAAACACTTCCGCCTCAAACACCTCGGTAAGCAGTTCTCGTTGATAATCGTATAAATTCTCTGAGATGGTATTGATCCCTTTCACACTCGGTATCTTTATATTATTTTCCAGACAATAAAGCCCTAAAATATATAATGAGTTGACATACCCTCGTAAAAATTGAGGTTCGAATTCTTTCAATAAAGCCACATTCTTTTCCAGGCTTTCTACAGTGCTGTCCCCAAACAAATTCAGAACGTTGTTTTTTCGAAGCACCCCCTGGGAAGACATCACTACAGCAATTTTGTCCTTTGCCATGTCCATCCCCATCCAAGACCAACCGCGTTCATGCACCCGCTTGCGCATGATGTTCCCCCCTCGGTCATAATGGTAATTGAGTGTTTCTCCGGTAGACCCGCCTGTTTGTAAAGTGGATTCAACCCTATCAGGCAAGTAGAAATCCTTTATATTTTCTTGGATCTCTTTCCGGGTAACGATCGGAAGTTTTGGTAAATCCTCAATAGTATCAATATCTCTTGGATGTACGCCAGCCTGATCCCATCTCTTTTTATATGCAGGAATATTGCGGTATGCATACGCAACAATATGGCGCAGCCGTTGATTCTGCAACGCTACCAGTTCATCATACGACCACCACTGTGTCTCTTGCAGGTCAGGGAAATTTTTAAGATAGCGTTTCTCTCGAAATTGTTCAATCCACTTCATTTTTCAATCCTTCTTCCATCATCCCGACGCGCAAAACCAACGACAGAGTACCTGATATCAACATCTACGAACCTTGATCGCAATGGTTCTTTAGTAGTTATATTCGTTTCTTGATAAATTGAAACAATTTCTTCCCGGCAGTGATGGGGCCTTCTCGAACAAGAGATTTTCCAAAACGCAATATCAAAATCATGGCACGCTCCCGCTTACTGCGCAATGGGAACAATCGCAAACGCAATCCATCCACCTCATTGTTCTTTCGTCCCGAAGGAGCCCGTCCAATCTGTGATTTCAATTGTTTATTTTCTTCCAGCAGCGCTTTGTACTTCCGCAATAAATTGGCCGTGTAAGCTTCCTGATTGCGCACGCGGGAATCTTGTTCATGCGAATGCAAGCGGTATTCTAAAACCGGTTGGTTGACTATTTTAGCTTTCCAGCCTTTTTCAAACATCCGGCGGTATAAATTCCAATCTTCCCCCTCATCCACCGAACGACCTTCATAGCCACCAGCATCATCATACGCTTCCCGACGGTACATGGTAGACCCTGCTACCATCGTATAATCGTCCACATAAGCGCCATCGGGTACCGGGCGCGTTTTGATAAAAATCTCCGGGAATTGTTCATGCGGCTGTGTTTCCGAGCCTTCGCTGACATTCACAATTTGACCTGCAACCTCACCAAACATCATCGTCCCAGTCGATACCACCCCCACGCTCGGATCGCTGTCCAGAATCATTTTTGCTTTCTCAATAAAATCTGCCCGGTAGCGGTTATCCGCGCCTAAAAAGGCAATATAGTCACCAGAAGATAAGGCTACACCCTTACTAAAGTTCTTTACAATCCCCAAATTTTCTTCGTTCTGCACATATGTGATCTGATCTAGATAGGCCTCGGCGATCTCTTTGGTCTCATCTTTCGAGGCATCATCCATCACAATGATCTCATCTACTTTATAAGTCTGGTAAAGGACAGATTCAACCGACTCGGTTAGGAAACGGCCGTAATTAAATGCCGGGATAATCACCGAAATCTTTTTGTCCCAAATCTTGGATTCTTCATAAATAATTTTTCGGTGCAAGTTATACGGTTCTTCTGGCGTCCCTTTTTCACAACCTAAGGCGCCCACAAAACCGCGCTGTTCAGCTTCTTCCACCAGCCGCTCCCCAATATATCCATACGGGTAGGCAAACCATTTCAATCCATCTGGGTCAATCTCGCGCAGTTTTTCATCCGGGGTAAATTCCTGGTCTAAGACAGACTTTTCCTCATGCCCACTCAGTTTCGGGTGAGAAAAAGTATGCCATTGCAAGCGCCCCCCAGCTTTAACCATTTTCTCAAGTTCATCATAATCGGCAAATTTAGCAAAAGGTTCTGGGGCATCAAATTCATTCCCCTTTCCAATATATTTGCCGGTGACAAACAATTCATACGGGTAACCAAAATGTTTCAGTATCGGAGTCGCATAACGCAGAATATTACTGTATACGCCATCGAAAGTGATCACAACCTGGTCCGGGTTATGCGGGTCGTAGTCGTCCAAATACACCACTTCTTTGTTGGCAATATCCACCATCTGGCGGTAAAAAGTATCCGGCGTCACCCACCACTGGGTTTTCTGTTCGGGAAAAATTTTATGATAAAGGAGGATCATTTGCAGTATACCTCCATGATTTGATAATACTGCCGGTAGCGGAACCATTCACGGGACACCGTAAGATAGGGGAAACGCATCTTGTACCACTCATGCACATGCGAAAGCAGCAAAATACCGCCATCCACTAACAACTCATCAATCAACAAATACACCAGGTTATAAGAATTACCGATGTAATGCTCATACAGCACCCCCGTAATGACAATCAAATCCATAGGCGGCAAATCCAAATTGGGAAGATCAAAAATTTCTCCCGGCAAATAGAGGTGATTTGGATTAGGGTCCTTTTCCTGTGCAAAGCGGCAGGCATTTTCGCTAACTTCCACACCGTAAACATGTTCACCCGGTAATGCCTGCGTAATAAAGCCATTCCCACATCCAATATCTAAAGTATTTTTATATTCAAACTTGGGGATAGCTGCTTTTATACGTTCCCGGCGGTTAAAATCATGTGGGTTTGTTTCATAATCCCACGGATCATCCCGCTGATACCAGGATTCAACCCGGTCTTTATCTAAAAATTCACTCATTTTAATTTCCTAATACGCTCGTACTTATGTTTGTATTGTATCAAAAGTTAGAGAGAGTCTATTGAAATGATTGGCCGCGGTTTGTAAGCCGAATAAAACGAATCAAGGCCAAACATTTGCATGATCTCTTCTCCCCTTTCAATTTGTTGACTTGATAATCTCTCCTGCCATTTCATCAATGGATCACCAATCGCAGCTTCCCCCATCATAAACCTTTTATTCACCATTGTCTGCACCAAACGCTCATCTCTGGCATAGAAAGGCTGGTGTAAGAAACCGCGAATTTTCTTAATTTCTTGCAATGGATCATCCACCACATTTTCATAAAACACAATATGATGCGGTATCCTTTTTAGCTGTTTCAATGCTACAAAGTTCTGCACACATGTGTAGATCAAATGATTTTCAAAATAGCTGTTTTCACCCAGGATTAACTTCTCAAATGGTGCCAGGTAATCTTCCATCAATTGATTTTGATTCAAAATGCTGGAAAAATCCGGTATCCATAACTTGTCTTTTTCCTGAAACTTCATTCTTGAAGCTGCCACTGCCAGAGGATGGCGCAAAATGAAGACAAGCGGAATCTCATAGTTAGAAATCAACCACTCAATAAGAAAATGTGCGGTCACACTTTTTAATAATCGTTTCGTTGCAATCAACTTGTGGTTGTATCCATCCAAACTTATCCGTCCCGATAAGATTCTTGAAAAAAGATGTAAATATTCGTGATTTTTTGTGTCAGGGGGGATGTACCAGAACAGCGGGTAGCCCTTCATATAATTCACCCCAGCCCGGTATCGAAACGGTTCCATCAAGTATCGGTACTCATTCTTATAATTGATCAAATTTGAGATCCATGTGGTTCCGCTTCTTGGGCTTCCCAGCACCAATAAAGCTTTGTTTAAATCATGGAAATCAATGAACACTTTCCCATTTCTAGAGCTCACAACCTTCGAGTGGAGTTTTTTAAACATAAAATTGGAATTCTTTCAGGATTCAGTGATCGACACCTGATAATTAGGCAAGATAGGAGCAAATAATTTATCGTAGTACAAATTTACTGTATCTCCCTCTGCTGCTTTCCCACTGATAGTAAAAGCATCCATGTTTTCTGCGCCGAACATCCTATTCTTATACATATCGTAAATATATAAATGAATAAAATATTTTCCGGGTGCAAGGCGCGGCGACTCAATCGTAAACTGCAAACGATAATGGGTGTTCTTGTTCAAGTTGATTTGTCCAATTACAAACCTTGATTTCACATGAACAATTTTATTCTTTTTACTATCGAGGATCGTGACATCAAAATTGGCACCTGTAAATTCCTTATTTCCCGTCTCAAAATCAATCTCCAGGGGAATATCACTCTCTACAGTTAAGTCGCTGCCAAAATTCACGCCATGCCAGGTAAACTCTTTATCTTTCCCCTTTAAGATATATCCTTCTTTTGCATACAGGTCTTCATAATCCTGAATGATTTTAGACGGTTCCCCAATTTGAATGATTTTCCCATTTTGCAGCAAGCAAGCTCGGGTACACAAAGCTTCCACAGAGTTCATATTATGACTGACAAATAAGATCGTGCGTCCTTCACCCGACACATCACTCATTTTCCCAATCGCTTTTTTCTGAAACTCAGCATCTCCAACAGAAAGCACTTCATCCACAATTAGTATCTCTGGGTTTAAATGTGCAGCCACAGCAAACCCCAAACGCACATGCATTCCAGAAGAATAGCGTTTCACAGGTGTATCGATATAGGTTTCAACGCCCGCAAAGCTTACAATCTCATCAAACTTACGGTCAATCTCCTGTTTACGCATCCCCAGAATTGAACCGTTCAAATACACATTTTCTCGGCCGGTCAGTTCTGGGTGAAAGCCTGTGCCTACTTCTAGCAGAGAACCGACTTTCCCCTTCATTTTTATCCGCCCGGTCGTGGGGGAGGTAATTCGAGACAACAACTTTAATAACGTACTTTTCCCAGCCCCATTTGCCCCGATGATGCCAAACACTTCCCCCTTTTCAATTTCCAGGTTGATGTCTTTTAATGCCCAAATGTACTTTTGTCCGGACCCATCATTATCTTCCGCTCCAATAGGCACATTCGGATTAGGCTTTCCACGCATCTTTGCCCATGCGCCTTTCACATCTTCTCGCAAGGTGCCTGTACCAATATAGCCTAAGCGATACAGCTTACCAACATTTTCCAATAAAACAACAGGCTCAGTCATCACACAGTATCCATAAAGTTTGATTCTGTTCTATTGAATGAGATCAGCCCTAAGGTAAGGGAAACCACAAAAACCAAAAAACTGTACCCGATCGTCTCAAATCGCACGGTACCTTCTCCTAAAAACGCAAACCGGAAAGCTTCAACGACAGGCGCAATAGGATTTAGGAAATACAACCACCTGAATTGTTCCGGCACCATAGAAGATGGATAGATCACAGGTGTCACATATAACAGCAGTTGCAGCCCATACTGTACCAATATCTGAATATCACGATATTTCGTTGTCAGCGAAGATACTAAAATCCCCCAGCTCATTCCCAAACCAGCATTTAATAAAAACAAGAAAGGCGTAAGCAGTACCCACCAAGAAATCAAAACCGGGTAACCTGTGAAATAGTAATATAAAACAAAGATCAAAAATAATCCGAAGCGTATAGAAACAGAGATCATGTTCGTAAGCACCACGGATATGGGCATAATCATTCGCGGGAAATACACTTTCCCAAACAGTCCCTTGTTAGCATTAAAAGTATTTGAGGTGCCCGAAAAGCTGCTGGAGAAATAAGCCCAGATCACATTCCCGCTCAAATAAAACAAAAATGGGGGTAAATTATCCGTGGGTAAACCTGCAATCCGGTCAAATATTAAGGTGTAGATCAAAGTTGAAAAAATAGGATTGATTAAGTGCCAAAAGGGGCCAAGGATTGTTTGTTTATACGAAGCGGCAAAGTTCCTTTGCACCAACAAGGTAAGCATATCGCGATAATGCCAAATCTCTCTTAAGCGGAGATTCCACCACTTTCGTTCCGGGGTAATGACAATATCCCAATACTCTTTTCCATCCAATTCAGCGCTATTCATAGTGCTGAATTTTATCACAATTCACTCTTTCAACCGTTACCCGATGCCCGCTGTATTGAATGACTTTCACCCGCAAACCACCGAATTACATTAGGGATCACATTCATTTTCAACCAACCCACCAAGCCAGATGGCAGTTGAATTCCCGGGATTTATCTCTCTTAAGAATTGACAATAGAATCCACTTTCTTCGTCATACAGCATGATTTGAGCTGTTGCTGTCCTATCTGTAATATTCTGAATATATACAGCAGTGCCTAACCCACTCCTGCTGAAAAAATTCATCGGTAAATAGGTATCTGCCGCCCCACGGGTGAAAGCATTATAGACAACCACCTGCCCATCCGAAAGATGGGGCCGGCCAAGCGCGATTACCTCCTGGCTAGTATCAATCTTAGCACTCCCTACCCATCCCTCGCTGGGAAAATTTCTTCCATCGTTGCAATTTAATGTGGGAAGCCAATATCCCCTGGTAGATTTAGATGCAAGGTTTTGCGGATCAGAGTACTTGCAAACCTCATTACCGGATGCATCGTAAAAAGTGATCTCAATAGATGATGATGCTTCTGAGATGTTTTGTAAATAAATAGCACCAACATATCCCCACATCCCCCTAAACAACATAGGCAAATAGTTAATCGTATTCCCCTCTGCAAACCCATTATAGGCTGCTACCTCTGCCCCCATATGCGGTCGGGCAATCGCGACAATCTCGCCAGTACCCGTTACCCGCTTAATGATTGCAGCCCCTACCCATCCATCATCAGGAAAGCCCGTCCCACCAATACATTGAGTTTCATCATTCATTCCCGCTAACCAATAACCCCGGGTTACATTTGGCCCTAACGGAGTCGGGTCAGTAAACGTACATGTCTCCTGTCCATTCGTATCGTAAAACTGAATCTCAATCTCAATTGCTTTGCTGTTATCCATATTTTGCACATAAAACGCAGATTGGTATCCCCATATCCCGCGAAAAAGCATCGGTAAATACACCTTTTCCGAGCCAGCAGTGAATCCATTATAAGTAACCACATCTACCCCATCCACTACCGGTTTAGCTACAGCAGCCAATGGTTTATCTGAGAGGATCGTCGCACCCCCAAACCACCCCCTTTCCATCACACCACCGCCATTACAGTTTCCAATTGTTGTTAGGTCATACGTCTTTGCTGTGTGTCCGGGCAAATTTTGTCCTTCTAATACACAAGTTGTAGTTCCATCATGCCCACTTTTAAAAGTAATAGAATAGACTGCTGCATCATTACTGGTATTTTGCACAGAAAAGCCTGATTCATAATTCCACATGCCATTAAACAACATCGGTAAAAAAATGGTAGTAGCTCCCTGGTTTACGCCGTTGTAGGCCATAATTTCTTTCTGGATATGCGGACGCCCAATTGAGACCACATTTTGATCAGCATGGATCTCAACAGAGCCGTTAAAAGAATAAATATCATTACTTATGATCCAGTCATAAAAAGAAGAAATTCGAGAGTAAACGACAGGCGCATTCTCGGAAACAGTCCCAGACCAATAACTTACCACCCCCACTAGTATCGGCTCACCATCTTCCCACAAAAAAAGTGGCCCACCGCTGTCTCCATAGTATGCCTGCTCTCCCACAGTCAATGTACAAATCTGATTAGACTGCACAGACCAATAATTGTCGCATACAGAATTTGCAATGACTGTAGTGGATAGTTCTTTCAATACAGAGGATAAATTATATCCATCTCCTGTTAGCCCCCACCCCGTAACCGTTGCCGTTCGATTTGTAAAGTGGCCACTGGTAGGTTTTGCTAATGCAATACGATGTACTTCATCTGTGTATACAAATGGAGAAGCTAATTTTATGAGGGCAATATCATTCATGTCTTGAATACTGTCGTATTGCGGATGAATGATGATTCTCTCTGCCTTACTGTACTGTTGCGAGTCTTCATTCTGGGTAGGCAGATAATGCTTCCCAGCCCAAATACTCACCTTACTTTTATCCACATCAAAAACACAATGGGCTGCTGTTATCACCCAATCATGAGAAAGCAAACTTCCCCCACAGTAAGAATAATCGCCAACGCCTACCTGTATCCCAATCTGCACCTGCCAGGGATAAGCATATTTAGGAGAGACTTCTTCCCCACCGACAATATTTGGAAGAATAGGATCATCATCCAGATCAGGCACTACAGAGAAACCTGCTCCCTCCCTGGTTCCCTGGGGAGTTGCTGTAGGTGAAGAATCATATTGTCCAAATACTGGCGTAATAAAGCTGCCCAAAAAGACCAACTCACATAAAACCAACGCGGTTATTATTAATGCACGCTTTTGTGCTATAACTTTTTTCATTTCCCAATCCTTGTTATAGTTTGATGTTAGCCACATTATTATACTCAAATTACTACATTTTTGATTTCAATTTCTCTTTATCAATACCCTCCAAATTTATAAACACCTAGCTCAAATAAAACACCCATCGAATTTATGCGGCTAGCAATATTGGTAAACCTTAAAAAAAGAGCAGGAAGAAATTCTTCCTGCTCTGAATACTATCGTTTATATTTTTGACTATGGCACACACGTTGCAGAAGCAAGCCACAAAGCCCCGGCAGCACCTGGCCCTACATTTTGGGTAACCGTACATTCAGCCCCAGAATCTTCATCATAAAAGACCAGCTCAGCCGTTGTACTTTCTGTTTCACTCAGATTCTGAATATATACTGCCGTCCCTAACCCGGTTGAATTAAAGAACGTCATTGGCAAATAGGTCGTATTCGCTCCTGACGAAAATGCATTATATACCACTACTTCACCGTCAGAAAGGTGCGGCCTACCAACCGCGATCACATTTTTATCTGTTGTGATCTTTGCACTCCCAACCCACTCGGTGGGGAAATTTCCATTTTGATTACAATTCAACGATGGAATCCAATAACCGCGTGTTGCGTTGGCTACTAAGTCAGCATTGTCCACAAAAGTACAGGTGTAATTCCCTTCCGCATCGTAAAAATCAATTTTAATCTGGTCATTTGTCGCACCAGAGATATTTTGGACGTAAACGGCTGCAGAATATCCCCAGATATTCCGGAATAACATCGGCAGGTAATTAGTAGTATTACCAGAAGTAAAGCTGTTATAAGCCGCCACTTCCGGACCCAAATGTGGTCGGCCAATTGCCACGATATTTGAGCTTCCGGTAGATTTTATTACCGCAGAACCAGCCCAACCGCTTGCAGCAAATCCAGAACCTGCCGCACAGTTCCAGGCACTACCCATCCAATATCCACGCGTTACGTTGGGCCCAATTGGATTGGGATCTGTATATCTACAAGTGAATTGTCCTGATGCATCATAAAATTCAATCGTTAGATTTGCGTTTTGAGAAGTATCTAAATTCTGCACATAAAATGCCGCATTATACCCCCAAATACCCCGGAACAACATCGGCAGATAAGTCGTTGCGGCACCACCTGAAACGCCATTGTAGGTCACTGGGTCATTCCCATTCACATCAACTTTCGCTACTGCTGTGATATCTTCATCAGACAATAACGTTGCCCCACCAAACCAGTCACCAGGCAGAAAATGATCCGCATCCCCACCTGCATCGCATGCACGTAAATTCCCTAAATCATAAGTTTTTGCGTTTCCAGCAGCCAATACTTCATCGAAAAGTTGACAGGAAGTAACTCCATTTTCTGCATTTTTTAGGATGATGTCAAAGGTAGCCGTGTTTGTGCTAATATTTTGCACAGTAAAGCTGGAAAGATAGTCCCATTTCCCATTGAACAGCATCGGCAAATAAACAGTAGTATCCCCCGAATTGACCCCATTATAAGCCATGATTTCTCTTGAAATATGAGGGCGTCCAATAGAAACAATCGGCTGGTCAGCGGTAATCTTGACCGATTGATTATAAGAATTCATCATAATGCTTGTCGACCAGACTTGTGCTGCAGTCACTCGAGCATAAACGCCAGGGTAATTCGCTTTGGCACATCCATAGCCCCAGCTTACAATCCCGGCTTGTTTCCATCTTCCACCACTGGCATAGAACAACGGGCCACCGCTATCTCCCGAACAACTGTCTTTTCCACCAGCCATCACACCAGCACACATCATTGTGTTTTTGTTGTACAAAATCCCATAATTACTGCAAGAGGAATCCGAAAGAACTTTAAAACTGACGGTTTGTAGCACATCAGGATAATTTACCCCGTCTTCAATATTCCAATCGTATTGAGTAGCCCCCCAACCAGCTACAGTTACACCTGTATTCACCAAACTACCGGCTGTAGCTGAAACCAAATCAATAACATTTACATAAGCATTAAGCGATGCAGGGGTCTCCAATTTTAATAGAGCATAATCGTAATCATTGGTAAACGAATCAAACAAAGGATGAACATACACTTCGCTCACACCAATACGCTGCTCATACCCCGAATTAATTGAGAGGCTTCGTTCCCCTAAAACCATAACTTCTTCCGTTGGCGAAAAAGGTACTCCTTCAGCATCCACCCAACAGTGTGCCGCAGTAAGTACCCATTCCCGGTCAATTAATGAACCACCACAGAAAATATCCCCATTAAATTGTTGAGAGACCATAAAGGGATATTTGCCTTCTGTTGTTACTGAACTTCCTCCAATAATTGAGGGCGAAATAAAATCATCGGCATTCACATCCCCACCCGGGAAACCGGCTGCGTTCAATGCATCCTGATCCATTGTCTGCCACGGGGCTAAAATATGCGCTGGAATTTCTGCTGGTCGTGGATTAAAGCCATCCGGCTCATCCGCATTTACCGGTGACGCGGCAAATGCCAAGGACATAAAAACAACTACCATCGAAAGGCCAATGGCAAGCGTTAAATTTTTCTTAATCATCTGATCCTCCAAAAACAAAAGCGGACATATAAATTCGCATTATTTTTTAAGTTTAAACTACTTCGCCACACAATCAATATCATTTTCCTTGCAGTTATGATAGCATTTTACATAATAGTCTTAAAAATTATAATCCCCCAAAGGGTTCAAAGCCGTTAAAAATCAGTTACAATTGTGACCTACGGAGAGTAAATTTGAAATCAAGCCCCCTTTGTTCCATCGTGATCCGCGCCTTCAACGAAGAAAAACATATCGGGCGATTGTTGTCTGGTATTACCCAGCAAGATTATCCTGCATACGAAGTAATTCTGGTAGATTCTGGTTCCACCGATCGAACCGTAGATATTGCCAGGCAATTTGATGTAAATATAGTCCATATCTCACCCCAAGAATTTACATTCGGGCGTTCTTTGAATATGGGTATTCAAGCTGCTCAAGGTGAATTTATTGTCATTATCAGCGCTCATTGCTACCCAGTTTACCCCGACTGGCTTACTCAAATTATTTTACCACTTCAGCAGGACAAACAAGTAGCAATTAGCTATGGCAAACAGCGTGGGGGTAAAACAAACCAATATTCCGAACACCAATGGTTTATAAAATATTTTCCCGATAATTCCACGCCCCGCCAGGGACATCCCTACTGCCACAATGCCAATGCCGCCATCCGCCGAAGCATATGGGAACAACATCCCTACAACGAAAACCTGACCGGCCTGGAAGACTTGGCCTGGGGAAGCTGGGTGTTTGAACAAGGCTATGGAATTTCTTACACTGCGGATGCTGAGATCATCCATCTGCACGATGAAAAACCAAGCCAGGTTTACAATCGTTACCGTCGCGAAGCAATTGCAATGAAACAGATCCTTCCTCAAAGCAAATTCACCTTTTGGAATTTCCTCCGAATGACCACCAGTACGATTTTTTCCGACCTGATTGCCGCCAAGCGTGAAAGTGTCTTGCAAAAACACTTCTTCAGCATCTTTTGGTTCCGCTGGATGCAGTATTGGGGAACACGACAGGGATACCATTATGGCGGAAAAATTGATTCTAATCTACACCAGCAGTTCTATTATCCGCCAGGCATTCTAACGGAAAAACAACCTGCAGCCAGAGCCGTGCAGCCCATTCAATACGACGAAGAATCCAACTGATTCCCATGGTATTTGCTACTTTTATAACTAATCTTTTCTCTCGGAGAACCGATGACTGATCCCAATTCCCCCATTAAAATCGCTGCCTTGGTACCCATGCGTCATAATTCCGAACGTGTACCAGGGAAAAATTACCGCCAATTAGGAGATAAACCGCTCTACGCCCATATTCTCTCTTCATTGTCGCAGTGCCCGGAAATTGGCCAAATAGTGGTTGATACAGACAGTCCTACGATCATACAAGGTATTCAAGAAAACTTCCCCCATATCACTGTATTAGAACGGCCAGAGCACCTGAGAGACGGCATGATCCCAATGAACGAAATCTTGGTATACGATACAAGCATGGTATCCGCTGACTATTATTTACAGACCCACAGCACCAACCCGCTGCTCAAACCGACTACAATTTCAAGGGCTGTTCAAACCTTCTTATCTCAAACAGAAAAATACGACTCGCTCTTTTCTGTCACCCGTCTACAAACCCGCCTTTATTGGCAAAATGGCGAAGCCGTGAATCATAATCCCAATGAATTGATCCGCACCCAAGATCTGCCCCCCATCTATGAAGAAAATTCCTGTATTTACCTGTTTACCAGGGAAAAATTAATTGCCCGCAATCACCGATTAGGAGATTCCCCTCTGATGTATGAAATTGATGCCTCGGAAGCGTGGGATATTGATGAAGAGCTCGACTTCCAGATTGCAGATTTTCTAATGCGTCAGGGATAATTCTTTCAACTTTCCTTATCGCTTAATCCTAAGGACAGGTTAATTCCGGGGAAGTGCTTTCTAATACTTCTACCCCGCCATCGGTAAACGAAAACACATATTTCGCATCGGTATATGCACCCTGGTCGCAGCCTAACACAATGGTATAAACTGCATTTGGGAACTTATTTAACCAATCACCGTCTAAAAGCACATGAATGTGTTCAGTTTTTTCGTCCATCAATAACAACAAATATAATCGGGATTTATCAAACGGGATCGCGGGGAGATAGCTAGACCTTTCATCTGTCACCCCTGCTTTATAAAATCTTGGGTATAGTCCCCAACCCGAAATGAGTACGCTATTCTCAGATTGAACAAATGTCGAGACCTGCTCCCTACTTACCCCAGACTTTTCCAATCTATCCCATACATCCGGTGTGAAATATTGAAATAAGTTTTCACCGCCGTCCAATGTATATGGAATTTCAAAATATCCAGAAAACATAAAGCTGCAACCAAATAAAACAAAGACCAATAAGGTAACAAAAGCGCTTCCCCATTGTGCCGGTTTGGTCGTTTCTCGTATCACGCTGGATGAAGAATCAAATTTCCAATCCCGGATAGAATACACAATTGCTAAAATACCAAAGACAAAATAGATATGCAACACCCAATCTACCGGCACCAGATACCGCCCCCCGGAAGTTCGTGCCGCACTATTCGTCAGATGATACCCCAAATGCACAAACAATGGGATTAATCCAATAAGTTGCCATCGCTTATAGGCTGCGCCAATCCCTAAAGAAAATACCAGCAAATTTACCCCTAAGAAAACTTTCTCCCCTAATTTCAAAGTACCCAACCAATCCACATTATTATCCCAATAAGGCTGCTCAAAAGCCTCATCCAGTCCATGAACACGGCCGTTTAGCGGATAACTCAGCACGGTCATAACCTCATTATGAATAAAATGGCGCAAGATCAACATGATCCGGCTGTCTTCTGCGATCTCTTCAGGTTTATTTCCCAAACCCCAGTTACCCACGCCTGCAGCTCGAATAGGCTCTAACCAATCATCTATTACACTCGGGCTTACCTGGAAATAGTTAAAACTATTTCCCTCTAATAAAGCTTCCGTGGTACGAGGAATTGCTTGATTAATTTTTGCTAGCCAGAAAGGAGGCTGACCGCTTTGAACATTCTCGATGGTATAAGGAGCGATTACACTGGCTAATGCCACAATAAATAAAACAATTTCTCCAACCCATTTTTTGAACGAACGCTGTTGGATTAAATAAGTCAACAGAGTAATTCCTAACACAAAGGGCACCATCACAATAGAATGCACCCGTACCCCAATTGCAATGCCCAACACACCGCCGGTAAATATAGGCCAGAAAACTTTTTTCCCATCTGTTCTCAACCAATAAAACAATCCAATTACAAACAAGATCAATAAGAAAGCATTCGGCAGTTCGCTGGTAAGCACTTTAACATTGGCTATACCAATCTGATCAGCCCCTTCAATCGCATTTTTTTGTTGGAAGAGGAAAATCAAAGCCATCCCCAGACCGGCTGGTTTGGAGTGCATTTTCCATCCTAATAAAAATAACAAAGCTGGTATCAGTCCTAAAAGCACAATTTGCACAAAAATTACCGCGTTATATTGTTGCCCAACAATTAGATGATAGAAAGCAATCATCATCATCAAATAGGGTCTATCCACAATTAAATTATTATTCAATCCCTTCCCTATCAAAAAATACTGTGCACCAACATCAAAACGGGAAGCGTCCGAAAATGGATAAATCTCATAATTTGGAGGAAAGGGCCCCGGAGCAAAATATGTATGCGGCATTCTTTCCCCCTGCCACACAAGAATTGTCACAGCCCAAATCAAACTCATCAAAATATAAGGAACTGCGGGCTTTTTCAACAATTCCAATAAACCTGATTTTGGAGATATGGAGATCAATAACAGGCGCAAATCAATCAAAAACAGCATTCCCAAAACAGCTATCCAAATTTGCTGGGGAAAGATGGGAATTCCGGCAATATTCCAATACACTTCATCTGGTGTAATCCCAATTTTAGTGAGTGCAATCCATTCCCATACGATCAGCAATCCTGACCAGAT
The DNA here is from genome assembly GCA_963675375.2 of Anaerolineales bacterium. Classification (GTDB taxonomy): domain Bacteria; phylum Chloroflexota; class Anaerolineae; order Anaerolineales; family UBA11579; genus UBA11579. The sequence goes on from OY776212.2 coordinate 3,667,819, forward strand.
CACCCATCCGGATACATTACGCTGCCAAATTCGTTTCCACCATTTTCCATTTTCTTCAATATTTTTGCTCTGGTCATGTCGCGTAATTGTTTTTAGTAGCCAAACAAAGAAGATATTTTTAAATTCAGATTCTCGGTCAAGTCGTTGTTTAAAAGTAAGAAAAACTGCCACCCCAATTTCCAGACTGGTAATCAACCCCCATAGCAATAACGGTTTGAAACGCGCATAGAATTGATAAAGATCAATTATCTTTCTAAACGAGAATAAACCATACACAAAAAAATTGCGAAAATTGAACAAAAACAAAAACACGGCCAACCAAAACGAAACAAATACCCACACATTTGTATTGGCAGCTAAATGATCGAACGTTTTTTGTGTCAGTTGGCTTGATTTTCCCCAAGAAAGACCCAACCATATAAAAGCGCTTGAGACTATTACTAACAATAGGATGATCCCAAACCGCAACGTGGAAAGGCCAAATATTGATCCACCTTCGGATTTAAAAGACAGTGTAATAACAGCGGCAACTAACCCCTCAATACCTACCAAAAGACTGACAATTTTTAAGTGCTGCCTCGATTTCAATACATTCATTTCTTTAATTAGGAAAAGGATTTAGGATGTTTCTACGCCTAACAGCTTTGCGTAGACCAATATTGTTTGGGAATTGATCGTTCGAGTAGTAAAGTTTTCAACAATATTCAAATACCCATTTTCTCTCAGGGTATTATATTCGTTTTCAGAGGAAGCCAAATGTAATATCTTGTCAGCCAGCTCCTGCGGGTCATTCGCATCCACTAAATAGCCATTAATACCATCTTCAATCACTTCTCGGCATCCGGGAGAATCGCTAGCAATTAATGCTCGTTTAGTTGCCCCTGCTTCCAAAAGAACCGTAGGTACCCCCTCACCATAATTTGTCGGATAAGCCAGCGCGTGCAGTTTGCCATACACTTCCGGCATATTGCTCTGCCAACCCCACCATGCCAAAACGCCTTTTTGTTCCCATTCTTTTATTTTTTGTTCCGGAATGCTTCTTGGATTGCCAACATCTGGCATACCAATCAAAACCATTTCAACCTGTGGATTTGATTTATGAACAATTTCTGCTGCCTTGGCAAACACGCCAGCGCCTTTATCCCACAACATTCGGCCAACAAAGCCAACCATAAAGGGTTTGAAAGGCGGTACTTCTTTGGGGGAGAAATACTCAACATTGACCCCCACACTTTTAATCAGGTGTACATTTTCGTTTGCGATTAAACCATTCGATATGAAGTATTGCATATCCACGCGATTTTCAAAAATTATTTGACTATGCGAATTTTGTAATGATAACTTCAAAAGCAAATCCACGATTGGACGCATCGCCTGGGCTTTCATCGAATGACTGGAATAGATGAATCCCATGCCGGGAATAGAATTGACAACTGGCACCCCCATTTTTTTAGCCGCAATCGTCCCATAAATCACCGCTTTCAAAGTATGATGATGGACTACTGTAGGCTTCAAATCGCGGTATATCTTGACTAGTGCCCGAATCGAACCAAGTTCTTTTAGTGGTGAAATTGATTGTCTGCCCAACGTCCAGGGGACAAACTGGCATCCCAAAGCTATAATCTTTGGAACAAATTCCCCAGGGGGAGCAACCACAACAACTTCATGGCCACGCTCAATGAAATCCAGAATTAATTTATTCCTAAAATTGTAAATATACCAATCCGTGTTAGCAACTAATACAATCTTGGATTGGGTGGCTAAGACGTTATTTTCAATACCCATTTCATTCATAAATATTTCCACCAGCAAGGATTTTATCATAGATAAAGCTGAATGCTTGTCTCCAAAAGCAAGGTATAATTCGCAGTGAGTACTTTCGGAAAGATAATGACACATTATATATAAAAGAACGACATTTCAAAACTAATTGAAGCTCCTAACTTATAGTAGAGGGGAAGCAAGAAGAATATGAATACTCTATTTACAAAAACACAACGTTTTATTCATTGGCTAACAGAAAAAGAATTCCGTTTAGCCATTTTCTTATTTCTTACCCCTCTTGTTTTAGGGTTATTTGTTCAACTGGTACTTTTAACGTATCTCTTCCCCCAATGGGCAGCCGGAGATGGCTTACTAATAGGCGGCGATTCATATTCTTTTCATAAGATCGCATTAGAATTAACCGAAAGAATCCAACAAGATGGGTGGTCTGCCTGGGAATTACGTCCAAACAACCAATCTCCTGCGGGAATCGCAGCAATCTTCTATTTTTTATTCACACCCCATCCTTGGGTATTATTACCCCTAAACGCTTTCTTTCATGCCCTGTCTTCCTTCTTGCTTTATCGCATCATTTTGCTTTTCAGCAAGGATTCCATCATTTCCTTCCTTTCTATTCTACCTTTCCACTTTTACCCCTCGGCTATGCTTTGGTACGCCCAAATTCATAAAGACGGCTACTACATTGCAGGTTTTTTGTTGTTTACCTATGGTTGGATTCGATTAGTAACCGGACTTCGAAAGTCCTATCGCTATCTTTTGGGAAATGTAGTTTTCATGGTCATAGGTGTACTGCTTTTATGGATTGCCCGTTACTATTCCGTAGAGATTTTCCAGGGCGGGTCTTTATTCATGGCACTTTTTTCAACCACCATCATTGTGATTTCTCTTATAAAGAAAAAAACTCATATAAATCAATCCAAATCAGAAATTACCCGTATCTTTCTAAAATCAGGAATCATAATTTTCTCCCTCTGGATGATCACCTTTGGTATGAATCCCGATCTGCTGGTAAAAATTATGCCGGAAAAGGAACAAAGTTCTTCTTCTGATCCCATTGAAGACCCAAAGGGGATTATTGAAAATTATGATGAGATATCCATTATTCCCTGGAAACCAGCCGAATGGAAAAATACAGGTTGGCCACTTTTTATTGAAGCGCGCGCCTATAAAATTTCAGGTTCAAGAGACAGTTACCGGATCAAATACCCCGACGCCGCCAGTAATATTGATATGGAAGTTTCTTTTTCCAATATCGCCGATATCATCCGCTACATTCCCCGCGCTTTAGAAATAGGCTTTTTAGCTCCTTTCCCGGCCCAGTGGTTTCAATCAGGCACATACGAAGCGAATACCATAATGCGCCGGATCAGCGCATTTGAAATGATTGGCGTATATATTAGCCTATTAGGATTGCCTCTAGGATTATTCTATTGGGGGAAAGAACATCCTTACTGGATTATTTTAGGCTTTTGTCTTTTCATGATCTTGCTTTACAGTTTAGTGGTAACCAATGTAGGAACTTTGTACAGATTCAGATATGGTTTTATAATGTCTGTTGTAACAATCAATTACGCAGCATTATTCACCTATATAAAGGGGAAATATCATTTTTCTTCGTCAATATAGCCAACATCTCACGTCGTAGAATCATTATCGAGGGAGAATTCGATTGAATATTAATTTGCTTACTGTGGCAGTTGTCGCCTTTAGCATTAGTCTGGTATTTATATATCCAGGTATATTCATCTCTAAGAAATTAAAACTTATCGACACCCCTTCCTCCGAACCTCACAAAATACATGAACATGCTGTACCCTTGGCAGGTGGGATTGTTTTGTTTTTTAGTTTAGTTGTATTGAACCTGATCTTTGGGGATCAATGGCCTCGCTTTCAATCCCCCTATGTATATGCTAGCATCTCTATATTGTTTTTTTTAGGAGCCATAGACGATCGTTTTCGCCTTTCCCCCGGCCTCAAATTAATCGGGCAGATCGCATCCTCAGGATTGATTCTGGCTGCCGGCTTTCAGGTTTATTCTTTCAACGCCATGTGGTTGAACCAATTAATCACAATCTTTTGGCTGGTGGGAATTATTAATGCCTTCAACTTTTTAGATGGTGCGGATGGTCTCATGTTAGAAGTCGCCATGACCATCACCCTTGCATTAATTGTCTTCACACAATTTTCTTCTCAACCACAAATTCAAGCGCCTAGCATTATCCTATTTGGCATATTAGGAGCTTTACTTCTCTTCAATATTCATCCCGCCAAAATATTCATGGGTGATTCTGGGGCACAAGTAATTGGGTTGATTCTTGCCCTGCTCATCATGGAATACAACCCCCAAGGCCACGACCGTGCATCATCCTGGATTACCCCCATCATCATGATGTCCATTCCCATCTTTGACGTTTGCCTGGTTGTTTTCTCTCGTCTGAGGAGAAAAGTACATATCTATAAAAGCGGATTAGATCACACCTTCCACCGTCTGGTCAAACTGGGGTTATCAACCACCCAGGCAACCTATGTAGAAGTAGGCGCAGCGCTACTGACCAATATAATTGCGCTCCTGGTACTGTACAGCACCAGGAGCATCGCATACCTTCTTTTTGCCCTCTCTGTAATGACAGGATGGGGCTTGATCTTATTGTTTGAATATCGTTTGAATAATAAACCCTAGCTTTTTTGCAAGCCATCTCCCAAAGTCACCAATTTGAAAATGGAGTCGCTGTCATCCTCATCCACAAATATATTCACAGAGTCGACAACAACAACTTCCTTGCCGCTGCTATCTCCATATAATTGTGCCAGCTGCGCCAGATCCAACGTTTTAAACTCATCATGTCCTACCAGGAATACAATCACCTCTGCCCCTTGAATAGCATCCTCAAGCGATGCAGCAACTGTGATACTATCCGATAGCTTGGGAGCCCGCACATAAGGCTCATAAACGCTCACTATTGCCCCTTTGTCCGCTAACAGTTCAGTGAAATCAATTGCCGGGCTTTCTCGCAGATCGTCGATATTGGGTTTATAAGATAACCCTAATGCTGCCATTTTCTTTCCCTTGATCGCCCCCACCTGTTTTTCTAGCAGCTCGAACAAGAATTCTGGCTGGCCATCATTCACCAACCGGGCTGTTTTGATCAACTGGGATACACTGGGAGAAGCCTCCACAATAAACCAAGGGTCTACACTAATGCAGTGTCCACCCACACCAGGTCCAGGCGTCAGAATACTTACTCGTGGATGCCGGTTTGCCAGGCGAATCGCCTCCCAAACATTAATTTGTTGTTCATGTGCAATCCGGGAAAACTCATTCGCCAGGGCAATGTTCACATCCCGGTACGTGTTCTCCATCAGTTTGACCATTTCTGCTGTTGTCGGGTCGGTAACAAAAATCTCGCCCTTCACAAAATGAGCATACAACCTTTTTGCCCGTTCCCCACCTTCTCGGGTGTACCCGCCCACAATGCGGTCATTGTTGACCAACTCTTCAAAAATCTTGCCGGGCAGCACTCTTTCCGGGGAATAAACCAAATCAAAATCTACGCCGCAGGTCAAACCACCTTGTTCCAACAACGGTTTGACAATATCAATCGTTGTTCGTGGAGGCGAGGTAGATTCTAGGATCACCATATTGCCTTTCTGTAATACCGGCACAATTGCTTTTGTCGCTGAAGTGACTGCTGAAAGATCAGCCGTCTTATCTGGGTTAAAGGGGGTAGGAACGGCAATAATGAACACATCAGCTTCCACCATTTCGGAAGACAAATTAAATTGTCCAGAATCAAGTGCCATTTGGAAACCTTCTACCAACCCAGTCTCATGGATATGAAGCTTACCAGAACCAAGCATTTCAATTACCTTTGGGTTATTATCTACACCGGTAACTTTAACACCATTGGTCGTAAACATAATTGATGTAGGAAACCCAATATATCCCAGGCCAACAACACAAACATGCGTATCCATTAATTATAAGCTCCTCTAATTATCTTCTAAGATTGCAGCAACAATCCGAGCTGCTGCCTTCCCATCTCCATAGGGGTTAATTGCATTTGCCATTTGTTGGTGAAAATTTTCGTCCACCATTATTTTTCCAACCATTTTCTCAATTCGCTGCTGGTCTGTACCTAGCAAGATTGCCACACCCGCCTCTACCCCCTCCGGGCGTTCGGTCACTTCTCGCAGCACAAACACCGGTACACCTAAAGCTGGGGCTTCTTCCTGTAATCCACCCGAATCCGTTAGTACCAGGTAAGACTGGCTCATTAAATAGATCAAAGATCGATAATCCAGCGGAGGCAGCAAGGTTACATTTGCCACATCCCCTAGAATCGCCTCAGCAACAGATTTCACATTTGGATTGGGATGTACAGGATAAACAAAATGTACGTCGTATGCAGGATTCTCTGCAACCGCCTTGATCCCATTACAAATAGATTCTATTGCTTCACCGTAGTTTTCTCGTCGGTGTGCGGTGACAAGCACAATCTTTTTCTCGAATGGTATCTGCGCTAAACTGCTGCTTGCCAGGTCAAAAGGCGTATTGGCAATCATCTGCAAAGCATCAATGATCGTATTGCCGGTAACAAACACCTGGCTTTCTGGCACACCTTCTCGCAGCAAATTATCTCGTGCCGACGTTGTCGGCGCAAAATGATAATCGGCTACTACGCCAGCCACTCGCCGATTGATCTCCTCCGGGAAGGGCTGCCACTTATCTTCGGTGCGCAGCCCCGCCTCTACATGCCCGACCTTAATTTGCTTATAAAAAGCAGTCAAAGCAGCTGACATCACCGTGGTGGTATCGCCTTGCACCAAAACCCAATCAGGTTTGCAGTCATCTAACACTTTAGGTAAATGCTCGAACACCCTCGCGGTTAAAGTCGATAAAGATTGATTGGGAAGCATTAGATCCAGGTCATAATTTGGTTGAATCCCAAAAAGATCATTAACCTGATCTAGCAACTCCCGATGTTGTGCGGTAACGCATGTCACCGAGTCAATTTCAGGATGTGCTTCCAGTTGTTTAATTACAGGCGCAAGCTTCAACGCCTCTGGGCGTGTGCCAAAAATCGTTAGTACTTTTTTCAAGTCAAACCCCTTTGTAATGGTTATTTTGTTGCGAATAATCTACAGCATTCTCTAAATTTATTTTCGTACGAAGTGTATAAGTTGGCTTAGATTGCGCTTCATGATATGTCCGAGTTAGCTGTTCCGCAATCAAGCCTAACAAAATTGAATTGAACCCCATCACCACTAACATCGCCCCCATTTGTAACAAAGGCGAGCGAATCATATGTTCGCCAATAGTGAATCTTCGGATTATAAGATAAATCACATCCAACATAGCTAAAGTCCATAATCCCAACCCCACACCACCAAAAATATAAATTGGTTTCTGAGAATACGAGATCAAATATTTTACTGTGAATAAATCCAACATCACCTTGAAAGTTCGTTCAAGCCCATAATTCGCTTTGCCAAACTTCCTCGGGTGATGCTGCACGGGCACTTCGATAATCTTAGCGCCAACTGAAGAAGCATATGCAGGGATAAAACGGTGCATTTCACCATATAGTCTAAATCCTGAAATCGCTTCTCTCCGATAAGCTTTCAGCGAACACCCATAATCATGCAGTGCCACGCCTGTCACTTTTGAAATCAATCCATTGGCAATCCGAGAGGGGAGTGTCCGAGTTACAAAGGTATCCTGCCTGGAAATCCGCCAACCGCTGACCACATCATATCCTTCATTGATCTTTTCCAACATCATAGGGATATCATTTGGATCATTTTGCAAATCTGCATCCAGGAAAACGACCACCGAACCAACCGCATAATCTAACCCAGCCGCAATGGCGGTCGTTTGCCCGAAATTACGCCGGAAGGAGATTACCCTGGCATGCGTCTTATCTTCAGCAGCAATTTCTTCCAAAACCTGTAAACTTTCATCTTTCGAGCCATCATCCACATAAACTACTTCCCAGTCATATGGCACTTGAGCCATAGCAGCCTGGAGTTTTTCATGCAGAATGAGGAGAGATTGCGCCTCATTATAGACAGGAATAATAATTGAAATATTCATGAATACTCACTTTTAATAAAATTTAGCCAAAAGATTCTAACACTAAAATCACTTTTTCACCCTCTTGAATAGGGCACAAACAGGAAATTCCCTAGATCATTTAAGAATTATTTCCGCCCAATCATCATCCTGGCATCTACCCCACTGGCACCTTTCCCTGCTTCAAACACGATCATCGGGTTCAACTCCACTTCTTGGATTTCAGGCGTGTCTAACATCAACTGTCCCAAACATACCAATGCTTTGTAAACAGCTTCTTTATCCGCAGGCGCATACTGCCGAAAACCAGCCAGCTTTCTTCCAGCCCAGGTATTGGCTAATAAATCATCAAAATCATTTCTTGTAAATGGTGCCATGCAAAAACCCACATCACCTAGTCCCTCTACATCCACACCACCCGAACCAAAGAGCAGCATTGGGCCAAAGACAGCATCCCGTACCCCTCCTACTATCACCTCCTGACCCTTTTTAGCCATGCGCTGCAGATAAACGCCTTTCACCCCAGGTAGTTCTCGCCCCTTGGTCATCAGAGTCTGATACCCTTGTTCAACCATCTTTCTGCTTTGCAAATTAAGCAGGATGCCGCCGACATCTGATTTATGAGAAAGATCATCCGCAGCTAATTTCATCACAAGCGGGTATCCCAATTGATCCGCTAGACTAGATGCTTCCTGCATACTTGCTGCCAGGTGCAGCTTTTCAATCGGTAATCCATAGGCAGAAAGAATTTCCCCCGTAATTTGGGGGGGAACAAATCCGCCGGACTGATTTTCTAACCGCATTTCCACAGCCTTTGCAGCCAACTTTTTCGCACCCTCATCCACCTGACAGCCAAGTTCTTCCATATCCCGCTTCTTATTTTCACCTTCCTGCCACAACATGGCCAAAGCGGCCATCCCATCTTCAGGGAAGCGAAACTCTGGTATATGCTGTTGGCGTAAATATTGCCTGGCATCCTCTACTAAGCGACTGCCCATAAAAGAAACGGCTACCGGTTTACCGATTGCTGCAATCACCGCTGTCAAAGCTTCGGCAGTCGCCAGTGCGGTGAACATGGGTGGAGGCGGCGCAATCACCATCACCATATCCACATTTTCGTCTTTTGCCAGGATTTGCAGACATCCTGCATAATCTTTAGGCGAAGCGGATGCCAGCATATCCACCGGGTTATGCACGCTTGCCCCATTGGGCAGTCGATTGGTTAATTCTCCCATCGTCTCTGCTGACAATTCCGCCATTTGCAGCCCATGATAAGCCACTGCATCGGCCGCCATCACCCCCGGGCCACCGGCATTGGTCAGTACCGCCACACGTTTGCCCTTGGGTAGTTCACACCAGGCAAACATTTTTGCCCACTGAAACATTTCTTCAGCAGTACGCGCCCGGTGTACACCAGCTCGTCTAAAAGCAGCATCAAACGCCCGATCCTCCCCCGCCAGCGCTCCAGTATGCGAGGCAGCAGCTTGCTGCCCGGCTGTGGATCGCCCTACTTTGACAGCAATCAATGGTTTCAATTTTGCTGCTTTTTTGGCTTGCCGGATAAACGCTTCCCCATCCTGGATGCCCTCCAGATACATTGTCACCACTTTAGTATGTGCATCCTCCGCAAACGGAACCAACATATCGGTTTCATTTACATCCATTTGGTTCCCCAAACTAACTAACCGTGAAAAGCCAAAGCCCTCACCTCTAGCCCAGTCAATCATAGCCGCGCCTAGTGCTCCTGAATGGGTGATAAAAGCAATTTCTCCGGCTTCCGGCATAGGTGGCTGAATAAAAGTAGTATCCATCGGCAAATGGGTATCAATCATCCCAATACAGTTTGGTCCAATTACCCGCATACCTTCTTTTTTGGCAATCCGTTTGCAGGCTTGCTCCAATTTTGCCCCTTCTTCTCCAGCTTCACTAAATCCCCCCGTAACAATCACCACATGCTTGATTCCCTGTCGGGCACATGCTGTCAACGTCTCCGGCACAAAAGCAGGTGGCACCACGATTACACCAAGGTCAATTTCCTCACCAATCTCCGAAATGGATTGATGGATCGGCAAGTCGAATAATATTCCCCTCTTGGGATTCATAAATGCAATCTTTCCCTTATAGCCGCTGTTGATCAAATTCCGCGCAACCCCATACCCTAATTTTTCCTTTTGAGTTGAAGCGCCAATCACCACAATGCCGTCAGGGTTAAAGAAAACATCCAATTGTCCCATGCACATCTCCATCATTCATTTTTGCAATACATAATTATTAAACGTGATTAGATTATATCCGAAGGTGAAAGAACAATAATTCCATTTGAATTATCCTCCCATGTATATTGAATGAACTTAACCAGTTTGTTCCATATCAATAATTACACATATCAAAAGCCCTCACTTACCGCAGTAAATGAGGGCTTGCATCAAATTATATTTTCTCCCTGTCAGGGGACCGGGTCACAAACATTGGTATCCAGCCCGGCCAGCCACACACCACTGGTCGACAGCAGCGAGATATCCTGCGCCATCGCACAGTAATACCCGCTCTCCTCATCGTAGTAGGTGATGGTCACAGTCGCATCACTATCTCCCAGGTTCTGGATGTACAACGCGGACTCATTCCCGTTGTACTTGCGGAACAGCATCGGCACATACGCCTCCGTCGCTCCCCCCGTGAAAGCACCATACGCCACCACTTCTCCATCCGACAGATGCGGTCGTCCCACCGCGATCGCGGCACCACTCGTGTGGATCGTCGCACTCCCCACCCAGCCATCTCCCGGGAAGCTCCCACCCGCATTGCAGTTCACATTCGGGATCCAATACCCTCTCGTCGCCTTGTCCGCCAAGTCCTCATTGTCTCGATACGTACACGTGTAATTCCCTGCCGCATCATAGAACACGATCTCTATCGGCTCCGTGATCGTCCCTCCCGACACATTCTGAATGTACACCGCCGAAGTGTACCCCCACATGTTACGGAACAACATCGGCAGGTAGTTGCTCGTCCCTCCTTCAGTGAACCCATTGTACGCCGCCACTTCTGTCCCCATGTGCGGCCGTCCGATCGCCACAATCTCCTCTCCCCCACCGCTCTCGATCACCGCACTCCCCGCCCATCCTTCTGCCGGGAAGCTGTTCCCATCATTGCAGTTCATCGAGGGTACCCAATACCCTCTCGTCACTGCCGGTCCGATCGGACTGCTGTCTTCATACCGGCAGGTGAAGTGCCCCAAGGCATCATAGAAATCAATCGTGATGGTCGCATTTTGCGTACTATCCAGGTTCTGCACATAGAACGCCGAGGTGTATCCCCACACATTGCGGAACAGCATCGGCAGGTACACCGTGTCTGCCCCTCCCGTGAACGCATTGTACGTCACCGGGTCTGTCCCTTCCACCTTCGGGGTCGCTATCGCCACCAACGGCTGATCCGACTCGATCTTCGCACCACCCGCCCATGGGTCAGGCAGATACCCCGAATCGCAGGCGCCCAGCTTGGTCACATCATAGGTTCGCACCCCATGGCCGGGCAAGGTCTCCCCGCTCATCACACACGAGGTCGTCCCATTCCCGCCATCTTTGAAGGTCAACGTATAGGTCGCTGTGCTGCCGGTGGTGTTCTCCACCGTGAAGGTCGAGGTGTAGTTCCAGATGTTGTTGAACAGCATCGGCAGGTACAGCGTGTTCGCCCCGCTGTTGATCCCGTTGTATCCCATGATCTCCGCACCCATATGCGGCCGCCCGATTGCTACAATCGGTTGATTAGAAGTAATTTCCGCACCGCCGTTGAGGGCGGGCAGTAAATTTCCAGCAATATAATTATCTGCCTCAACAAGATCAATCCTATGACGAGAAACGCTTGATTTGGTGACCATTGGGCCGCTGGACTTGAAAGCGGTCAAAATATCTGCGGTTGAAATAGAAGGGTACTTTTCTTTTAGCACCGCAAAAGCGCCAGACACGTGCGGTGCTGCCATGGAAGTACCATACAAGGTTGCATATGAATCGCCCGGATATGCCGCTGTAATATTATCTCCCGGTGCGAATAAATCCAAAATGCCGGCTACATTGCTAAAACTGGAGGGGGTAGCATCGTAGTCATTTGTCGAGCCTACGCTGATCACATTCGATAAGCACGCCGGAAAAGAAATCCCATCGGTATATCCCTCATTCCCACTTGCAGCAACCACTTGAATACCTGCACTCTTGAGATTTGCTACAGCCGTCACCATCGCCCCACTTAAACTATCACAAGTAGATCCGTATTTACCGCTGCCAAAACTCATGTTTACCGAGGTGATGTTATAAGTACCTCTTAGTGCGTATACTCTCTGTAACCCTTTGACAATATCTGCATCATCTGCGTATACAATCGAGCCATACACCGCATGTTCATAACGGAAAAACACCTGGATAGCGATGATATTCGCATCTGGTGCAACTCCATAATACGGGTAAATACCCGCAGCGATACTGGCGACATGTGTGCCGTGGTAACAAATATTATCCCCATACGAATCATAACAAGCCGACGTGGTCGCAGAAGCGGATCCAGCCCCGGTTTGTTCCGTCAGCCCATTAGGGCATAAAGAAGTGCCTGAAGTACTGGAAGAATAACATGCTTCCGATACCACACGGCTTCCAAACGCTGGATGATTAGCCTGGATACCGGTATCCAGGATCGCAACCGTGTAACCCTCTCCCGTATACCCGGCAGTTCGCATATCATCCCCGTTAATACTTGGCACGCTCTGATTTAAAGAAATCTCATTCAGATGTCTTTCTTCAATCGAAACTACATTAGGCATCTCACTCAAAGCCAACAATGTTTCCTGGTCGACATCTAAAGCAATATAAGGAATAAAATCATACTCTCCACGCACAACCACCTTATGGTTCGCATCCGCCAAAGTGCTTAATATTGAGGTTTGAGTTTCCTGGATCGCTCTTTTTTGGTTTTCTACCGCAGAAGGGCTTATTTGATTTTCAGGTTGATATCCTGCTTTGAGATCAAAGCCAACAAAAATACGGATGAGTTCATCTTCCTCACCGACAGCCAGCAGCTTCTCCAATTGAGGGAATTTTTCACGTACCGCCATCACATTGTTCATCTTTGCTATATCTGCGGCACCGATTAGAGCAAAAATTGCAAATAGCAATCCCACAAAACGAACAAAAATCTTATAATTATTTTTAGACATATATAGTTTCCTCATGAAATTTTCCTCCATATGGACATTTTCTTAATAAACAAAAAACTTTCCCCCGCCAAAGAGGACAAACTTTTTACCAATTTCCAGATTTACCATATCCATATTCTAAATGGTCATGGATAGATAATTCAAACAGATAAGTATTAATATCATGTGCATCTTACTAAATTAAAACAATTTAGCCTAGGGATAGGTATTTTTCTTCATTCAAATTTAAATAGGTAATAGCAACTTCTTACAAATACATTCTGCTGAAACAAAGCGTAGGCCAAAATATCACTTGACCTACGCTTTTCATCTACTATTGCCTACGGCACGCACACTGAATCGTCCAGCCCAGCCAGCCACACACCGCTTGTCGACAACGGTGAGATATCCTGCGCCATCGCACAGTAATACCCGCTCTCCTCATCGTAGTAAGTGATCGTCACAGTCGCATCACTATCTCCCAGGTTCTGGATGTACAACGCGGACTCATTCCCGTTGTACTTGCGGAACAGCATCGGCACATACGCCTCCGTCGCTCCCCCCGTGAAAGCACCATACGCCACCACTTCTCCATCCGACAGATGCGGTCGTCCCACCGCGATCGCGGCACCACTCGTATGGATTGTCGCACTCCCCACCCAGCCCTCTCCCGGGAAGCTCCCACCCGCATTGCAGTTCACATTCGGGATCCAATACCCTCTCGTCGCCTTGTCCGCCAAGTCCTCATTGTCTCGATACGTACACGTGTAGTTCCCCGCCGCATCATAGAACACGATCTCTATCGGCTCCGTGATCGTCCCTCCCGACACATTCTGAATGTACACCGCCGAAGTGTACCCCCACATGTTGCGGAACAGCATCGGCAGGTAGTTGCTCGTCCCTCCTTCGGTGAACCCATTGTACGCCGCCACTTCTGTCCCCATGTGCGGCCGTCCGATCGCCACAATCTCCTCTCCCCCACTGCTCTCGATCACCGCACTCCCCGCCCATCCTTCTGCCGGGAAGCTGTTCCCATCATTGCAGCTCATCGAGGGTACCCAATACCCTCTCGTCACTGCCGGCCCGATCGGACTGCTGTCTTCATACCGGCAGGTGAAGTGCCCCAAGGCATCGTAGAAATCAATCGTGATGGTCGCATTTTGCGTACTATCCAGGTTCTGCACATAGAACGCCGAGGTGTATCCCCACACATTGCGGAACAGCATCGGCAGGTACACCGTGTCTGCCCCTCCCGTGAACGCATTGTACGTCACCGGGTCTGTCCCTTCCACCTTCGGGGTCGCTATCGCCACCAACGGCTGATCCGACTCGATCTTCGCACCCCCCGCCCACGGGTCAGGTAGATACCCCGAATCGCAGGCACCCAAGTTGGTCACATCGTAGGTTCGCACCCCATGTCCGGGCAAGGTCTCCCCGCTCATCACACACGAGGTCGTCCCATTGCCGCCATCTTTGAAGGTCAGCGTATAGGTCGCTGTGCTGCTCGTGGTGTTCTCCACCGTGAAGGTCGAGGTATAGTTCCAAATATTATTGAACAGCATCGGCAGGTACAGCGTGTTCGCCCCGCTGTTGATCCCGTTGTATCCCATGATCTCTGCACCCATGTGCGGCCGCCCGATCGCTACAATCGGTTGATCTGATGTGATTTCGGCACTGCCGTTGAGCGCATCTGGAGTCTCAATGATTTTATAGGCAAACACTATTCCATTGTCCGTATTTTTAGCAGAATTTTCATCCCATTCAGGAATACCAATCAATACCGTGTCATCCAAAATGGCGATTGGCCCACCAAAATGTGAATTTCTTTTGTCATATATCAAATTTATTCCCACCGTCTCAACCATATCCTTCCAACCCCCTTGAGGTTTGGAATAAAGATATGCTTGTTTAGTAACCTCATCAGCTTCGTTCCATGTAACTACTCTATCAATCACATAATTGTCTGTGAGTACCAAACCAGAAATAGCTCCATCTGTCTCCTGTTGAGAAGTAGTTGACAAAGTTGCTGTCTGCACCATATCTTTCCACCCACCATTAGGTCGCTCATAGATGAATACAGCCGTATCAACCCATTCAGACCCAAGATTCTGTAAACCAGCAGCAGCGATTGTATCTCCATTTATTCTAACTGCCCCGTCAACCTTTTGAGTTGCAGAGTTAGATACGGACAACTTTGCAGTTTCCATCATATTTTCCCAATGATTGCCAGATTTTTGATAAACAAATACCGAAGGAATTCCAATAACAGGCCCAATACCTCCCTGATTTGCTCCTACAACAATCGTGTCATTCGCCAAGTCCACTGAGATGCCAAACAAATCTTGATAATCCGTATCTGCTGAAAATGTAAGAACAGCTGCATCCAAAGTATCTATCCACCCACTTTCAGGTTTTTCAAACACATAAACCTTGTCATCATTAGGAGACCCTACAACTATCACATTTTCCTCAACAGCAACAGCCCGGCCGAAAAAGCCATGTTCTTCACCGGGACTAGTCAATTTTATTTTTTCATGAATTTCTCCAACCCACCCAGCCCCAGGCTTTTCAAATATATAAACTGCCCCCCTATTATTTTCATCCGGAGCACCAACTACAATTGTATCTTCAAAAATATCAATAGAAATGCCAAACCTTTGCTTGTCCTGAAGTGCTTCTGAAGGAGTTAATTCTGCCACCTGCTCCCATTCATCGCCAATTTGCTTATACACATAGGTAATTGCTTGCTGCCCATAAACAAGATTCCCGTTATCGTAGTTTGGGGCACCAATCACTGCGATATCACCTTCCACAGCAATTGAGTACCCAAACTGAACATCTTGTCTGGCATCAAGTCCATACAACACATAGTCTTCTGTTAGAGTACCTGACCATCCTCCAGCAGGCATATCATATACATAAGCCGCCCCTAGGTTAACATAAGGGTCGTCAACAGGCTGATCTTCTCCCCTCGCTCCAATAATAACCTGATTGTCAAAGATCGCCACAGAATTAGAAAAGTCTGCCTGTCGTTCTGGATTTGACATTGCTAATATCGCATCTTCTGTGATTTCCCCCTCCCAATTTTCCGGTACAGAAAAAAGGTATGCTTCCATTCCTCCTACCCCAGAGACTGGTGTATTTTCAATATTTCCCCCTACTACAATTTTATCTCCAGAGACAGAAATAGACCCTCCCAAATAAATATAATGACTTGGATTGGATGCCAACAACTTTGCGTCTTCTGTATAGTCTCCTCCCCAATCTCCATCTGGTTTCTCATACACATATACCGTATCGTTTCCGGGTGCACCCACTAGAGCATAGTTTTGTTTAATAATTACAGATATCCCAAAACAATCCCTGTCGGTTCCATCTGATGCTGTCAGCGTTGCACTTTCTGTGATCGCCCCACTCCAACCACCCACGCTAGGTTTTTGAAAGATTAAAGCAGTTTGTACACCTTCCACACAATACTTAAAAATATCTGAAAGACTCCCCCCAGCAATAACGGTATCCCCCTCAATACTTACTGAAGACCCTAAATAATCATTTTGTTCAGCGGTAGAACTGTATAAGACTGCACTTTCAGCAATAGTGCCACTCCATCCTCCAAGTGGTTTTTCAAACACATATACGCTGCCCTGATTTTCCTTAGTAAGATCTTTTTTTGGCGTACCGAGGACAATAGTATCGCCTGAAATCGAAATTGACATATCAAACAGATCATCATCACTATATGAAGAAGGTCTTAATATCGTATCTTCTTCCAATACCCCTTTCCAACCTCCTGATGGTTGGTTATAGATATATGCACCATTACCTGATCCTACTACGATGACATTATCCTCTATTGCTACAGAAGAGCCAATACCATTCGAATTAGAACTATTTAATTCAGCTTTTTTTTCCCATACACCATTGACACGAACAAATACAAATGCTTCCCCATGAAGATCTCCTCGTTCTGCTACGATCACAGCAACATTACCTGAAATTGCAACAGAGCTTCCAAAGCGATCATAGTATTGTCTGCTGGTAGGGTAGAAACTTGTTTGCATCGTTAAATCCGACGACTGGGGTTCTATGAGTCCTATCCCCAAAGTATCCTCTACAGCTGCGGCCAACCCTTCTGGCAGTTCAGAGGCTGCAACATTTTCTATGGGTAAAGCTGTAAACCCAAATAAGAACAAAAATATTAAAGCAAAAATTGAACTATAAGATATTCTCTTCCCTAATGAATCCCTATTCATCATCAAATCCTCCAAATTTCTTGAATTTTTATATTCAGTATGATTCAAACAAAAAAAACCAGCCCAATAACGGCCGGTTTCGCTACTCGCTCCCCAAGAAACTTTCCCCCATCAAAGAGGATAAGCGACCAATTCAATCCCTTGGCTCGTCGCATCCATGTACCATTATACCCTTTCTCATATTTTCCTCTTAGGATCAAATGTCCCCAAACTAAAAAGAGGTCAAGGGTATCCTTGACCTCTTTCTTCTTAGTTCAATTCACTTTGCTACGGCACACACACCGAGTTATCCAGCCCGGCCAGCCACACACCACTGGTCGACAACGGTGAGATCTCCTGCGCCATCGCACAGTAATACCCGCTCTCCTCATCGTAGTAAGTGATGGTCACATGCGCATCACTTTCTCCCAGGTTCTGGATGTACAACGCAGACTCATTTCCATTGTACTTGCGGAACAGCATCGGCACATATGTCTCTGTTGTCCCCTCTATAAAAGCATCATATGCGATTACTTCCCCATCAGATAAATGTGACCGTCCCACAGCAATTACTTCTCCTGCAGATTTAATCGTCGCACTCCCAACCCAACCTTCTGCAGGAAAACTACCACTAGAACAATCTAATGATGGAAGCCAATACCCTCTTGTCGCATCATGTTTTAAACGCTCATTATCAATATATGTGCAAGTAAAATTTCCTTCAGCATCATAAAAATCAATCGTTATTCCCTCATCAAATTCGTTGTAAATATCATAGCCAGAGACATTTTGAATATAAAAAGCAGAATTGTATCCCCACATGTTGCGGAACAACATCGGCAGATAGTTGCTCGTCCCTCCTTCGGTGAACCCATTGTACGCCGCCACTTCTGTCCCCATGTGCGGCCGTCCGATCGCCACAATCTCCTCTCCCCCACTGCTCTCGATCACCGCACTCCCCGCCCATCCTTCTGCCGGGAAGCTGTTCCCATCATTGCAGTTCATCGAGGGTACCCAATACCCTCTCGTCACTGCCGGCCCGATCGGACTGCTGTCTTCATACCGGCAGGTGAAATGCCCCAAGGCATCATAGAAATCAATCGTGATGGTCGCATTTTGCGTACTATCCAGGTTCTGCACATAGAACGCCGAGGTGTATCCCCACACATTGCGGAACAGCATCGGCAGGTACACCGTGTCTGCTCCCCCGGTGAACGCATTGTACGTCACCGGGTCTGTCCCTTCCACTTTCGGGGTCGCAATCGCCACCAACGGCTGATCCGACTCGATCTTCGCACCCCCCGCCCATGGGTCAGGCAAATACCCTGAATCGCAGGCTCCCAGCTTGGTCACATCGTAGGTTCGCACCCCATGTCCGGGCAAGGTCTCCCCGCTCATCACACACGAGATCGTCCCATTGCCGCCATCTTTGAAGGTCAGCGTATAGGTCGCTGTGCTGCTCGTGGTGTTCTCCACCGTGAAGGTCGAGGTGTAGTTCCAGATGTTGTTGAACAGCATCGGCAGGTACAGCGTGTTCGCCCCGCTGTTGATCCCGTTGTACCCCATGATCTCTGCACCCATGTGCGGCCGCCCGATTGCTACAATCGGTTGATCCGAGGTGATCTCCGCACCGCCGTTATAGGTGACTACAGGGATCATACCAACCACATATTCAGGGGAAGGACGATAATATGCTGTCCCATCGCCAACTTGCCCAGTGGAATTATATCCCCAACAATACACTTCTCCTGATGCCAACAAAGCACACCCATGTCCTGCTCCCAAATCAACTTGAACTGCATTGTTAATCAAATTAGTAACAGGGATGTAGCTATCCTCCACGGTACCATTTCCTAATTCTCCATCTCCATTTTCGCCCCAACATTTCACCCCACCGGATGATAATAATGCACAGCTGCTTCTATCACCAGTTGTAATTTGAGTTGCTTGACCATTTAATCCAACCACATTCACCGGTGAAATTCGCTCAATCACTGTACCATCGCCTAACTGTCCATATTTATTATCCCCCCAACAATATGCATTCCCATTTTCCAACACCGTACAGCTATGATAATAATCTGCAGTGATATCTATACTTTTATCAGCCAATCCAACAACATATGTAGGATCATAATAACTTATAGCATCACCATCCCCCAACTGCCCATACGTGTCATCTCCCCAACACTGAATTTCTCCCGATTCTAATATTCCACATATATGTCTAGTCCCGATAGCAATTGCTGTAACATTTCCATCAAAACCATCTACATATGCAGGAGAAACGCAAGAACTATCAAAACAGCTATCAAGATAACCCCAGCATTGAACTTCGCCCGTTTTCAAGAGCGCACAAGTATGCCACAACCCCGCCGCAATTTCCACTACTTCTCCACCTAAATTAACCACATCTACAGGGATATAACTATCTTCAAGAGAGTTATTTCCTAATTGACCATGATAGTTAATTCCCCAACATTTAACACCACCGGTTTCCATTAACGCACAAGTATGACTTGCTCCTGCTGCAATCGCTTTCACGCCGCTGCTCAACCCCCATACATCCACTGGGCTAAAATGGGGAATAGTTGAACTAATGCCCAATTGACCTCCACTTCCCCAACACTTTACACCGCCCGTCACCATCAACACACAAGTGTGGCTACCGCCGGCAGAAACAAAGCTCACATCACCGTTGAGACCGATTACTTTTGTAGGAGTAGATTTCAAAACTTCTACCCCATCCCCTAATTGACCTACCTCATTTTTCCCCCAACATTTCACCCCCCCCACTGAAGTCAAAATACAATTGTGTGAACCAGAAGTAGCGATTTCAACAGTATTTGCATCCAACCCCACAACCTTTTTAGGAGTATATGAAGAATATCCATACGTTCCTCCTAATTCTCCAGAAGCGTTATATCCCCAACAATATACTTCCCCCCCATCTAAAAGCGCACATGTATGCTCATATCCAGTGGCTATTTTTTCTACCGAAGACGGTAAACCAATTACATATACTGGTGTTTTGCTGGATACAGCCGTTCCATTCCCTAATTCTCCAGAAACATTATATCCCCAACATTGTGCGCTGCCATTTTTCAATACAGCACATGTATGAAAATAACCGGCAGATGCGAACTTCACCTCATCCCCTAACGAAACAACATCTACCGGACTTGAACGGTATGTATCCGTACCATCTCCAAGCTGTCCATCATAATTAGCACCCCAACATTGCAAATTTCCATCATCGAACAATATACAGTTGTGATCTGCACCTACAATAAGATTTACCACATTACCGCTGATGCCAACGACCTTTCTCGGAGAGTTGGAACCATCTGTTGTGCCGTCCCCCAATTGACCATCCAGGTTCCTACCCCAGCAATATACATCACCGTTTTTCAATAACGCACATGTATGTTTATACCCTGAACCGATCATATCCACTTCCCCCGGCAAACCAATCACATCCACAGGTTCAAGCGAATTTTCGGTCGATCCGATTCCTAATTGCCCGGAAGAATTATTTCCCCAACACTGCACGCCACCATTTTCTAATAGCGCACATGTATGCCCCGTTCCAACATCTACCTGTACTACTTCATCATCTAAACCAATTACCTCGGCCGGGAGGTTACGGCTTATCGTCGTACCGTCCCCTAATTGTCCTCTAGAATTACTTCCCCAACATTCCACCGCTCCATCATTGCGTACTGCACAGGAAGAAAAATAACTAGTACTCAGACCTACAATATATTCTCCCTCGTCCAATCCTTCGGGGGCTGATACAAACACGTCTTCAGTATCCAACCTTTGCTGAATAATTCCCTGCGCACCTACACCGAACAAGCTTAATATCAAGCTAACGATCATGATCAAAGAAAATGTTATATCATTCATTTTAGAGTGTCGAGTATTCATATATCCTCCTAGTATACAAAAAAACCAGCCTGATAACGGCCGGTTTCGCTACTCGCTCCCCAAGAGACTTTCCCCCATCATAGAGGATAAGCGACCAATTCAATCCCTTGGTTCGTCGCATCCATGTACCATTATACCCTTTCTCATATTTTCCTCTTAGGGTCAAATGTCCCCAAACTAAAAAGAGGTCAAGGGTATCCTTGACCTTCTTCTTCTTAGTTCAATTCACTTTGCTAGGGCACACACACCGAGTTATCCAGCCCGGCCAGCCATACACCACTGGTCGACAGCAGCGAGATCTCCTGCGCCATCGCACAGTAGTACCCGCTCTCCTCATCGTAATAGGTGATCGTCACAGTCGCATCACTATCTCCCAGGTTCTGGATGTACAACGCGGACTCATTCCCGTTGTACTTGCGGAACAGCATCGGCACATACGCCTCCGTCGCTCCCCCTGTGAAAGCACCATACGCCACCACTTCTCCATCCGACAGATGCGGTCGTCCCACCGCGATCGCGGCACCACTCGTATGGATTGTCGCACTCCCCACCCAGCCCTCTCCTGGGAAGCTCCCACCCGCATTGCAGTTCACATTCGGGATCCAATACCCTCTCGTCGCCTTGTCCGCCAAGTCCTCATTGTCTCGATACGTACACGTGTAATTCCCTGCCGCATCATAGAACACAATCTCTATCGGCTCCGTGATCGTCCCTCCCGACACATTCTGAATGTACACCGCCGAAGTGTACCCCCACATGTTGCGGAACAGCATCGGCAGGTAGTTGCTCGTCCCTCCTTCGGTGAACCCATTGTACGCCGCCACTTCTGTCCCCATATGCGGTCGTCCGATCGCCACAATCTCCTCTCCCCCATTGCTCTCGATCACCGCACTCCCCGCCCATCCTTCCGCCGGGAAGCTGTTCCCATCATTGCAGTTCATCGAGGGTACCCAATACCCTCTCGTCACTGCCGGCCCGATCGGACTGTTGTCTTCATACCGGCAGGTGAAGTGCCCCAAGGCATCGTAGAAATCAATCGTGATGGTCGCATTTTGCGCACTATCCAGGTTCTGCACATAGAACGCCGAGGTGTATCCCCACACATTGCGGAACAGCATCGGCAGGTACACCGTGTCTGCCCCTCCCGTGAACGCATTGTACGTCACCGGGTCTGTCCCTTCCACCTTCGGGGTCACTATCGCCACCAACGGCTGGTTCGACTCGATCTTCGCACCACCCGCCCATGGGTCAGGCAGATACCCCGAATCGCAGGCACCCAGCTTGGTCACATCGTAGGTTCGCACCCCATGTCCGGGCAAGGTCTCCCCGCTCATCACACACGAGGTCGTCCCATTCCCACCATCTTTGAAGGTCAGCGTATAGGTCGCTGTGCTGCTCGTGGTGTTCTCCACCGTGAAGGTCGAGGTGTAGTTCCAGATGTTGTTGAACAGCATCGGCAGGTACAGCGTGTTCGCCCCGCTGTTGATCCCGTTGTACCCCATGATCTCTGTGCCCATATGCGGCCGCCCGATTGCTACAATCGGTTGATTAGAAGTAATTTCAGCACCACCGTTGAGGGCATCTGGGGTCTCAATAATTTTATATACATCTACTTTCCCCGTATCCAGTCTACTTACAGGATTCTCATCCCATCCAGGATTACCCAAGAGTACTGTATTCTCCAAAAAAGCGATCCCCCCACCCATAATGGAAATCCCTTCATCATCCAAAAGATTTACGCCCATTGTTTCAACCATATCCTGCCACCCCCCTTGAGGTTTGGAATAAAGATAGAAATGTTTAGTAGTATCTTCTGATTCACTTAGTGTGAAAACGCTATCGCCAATATACTTTTCTGTTATTGCCAAATTCACTACTGCACCATCAGCCTCTGGCTGGAAGGTAGTAGATAAGGTAGCTGTCTGGGCCATATCCACCCAACCACCAACAGGTTTTTCATATACAAAGATAGCTGCATCAACATATGAAGATCCATAGTTTTGACTTCCTGAAACAATAATTGTGTCTTCCAAGATAGCCACTTTGCTTTCGGTTCTTTCAGTGTTTGGATTTGATGTGAGTAATTTTGCAGTTTCAGTCATATTTGCCCAGTAATCACCGGATCTTTCATAAACAAAAATAGTAGCCGTATCTGCCGGGTACTCACAACATTCTAAAGAAGACCCAACAACAATCGTATTATTTGAAATCCCAACAGATGATCCAAATGCATCTAATGCATCTAAATCTACAGAAGGCGTAAGAATTGCTCTCAGGGATGAATCTCCCCACCCCGCTTCAAATTTCTCATAGATGTACACCTTCTCTTCCATAGGTGAACCAATAACAACGGTATTCTTTTCCACGCCAACCGACCAACCAAAACCTGGTAAATCCCAACTGAGTCCCGAAAACCTTACTTCTTCATGTATTTCTCCCTCCCAACCATCAAGGGGTTTACTAAACACATATACTGCACCTAGATTATCCTCATTAGGAGATCCTATCACGATCATGTCCCCAGAAATATCAACAGAGTAGCCAAATTTCTGATTTCCATAAATCCACGTTGATGGGCTTAATTCCGCCGCTTTTATCCATTCATCCCCTATTGATTTATATACATATGCAATTGCATGTTCCAAGTCACTAGAACTTTTATTAAAATAGTTAGGAGCACTAATTACAGCAATATCATCTTCCACGGCAAGTGAGTAACCGAATTGAATTTCTTTCCTTGCATCAATACCATGCAACTCCTGGTTTTCAGTAAGAGTACCCGTCCATCCCCCTACAGGCATACTGTAAGCATAGGCAGCCCCTCGATTGGTTAACCATGTACCATCGGGACCATCTTCACCAACAGCACCTACAATGGCAACATCCCCAGATATCCCAACCGAATTGGAAAAATCTGCATAGCTATCAGGAACAGACAATATTAAAACTGCATCTTCTGTAATCTCTCCTTCCCAGTTTTGAGGTACGGAGAAAATATATGCTTCACTCCCACCAAAATTGACAGTTGGATTTGCTTCATCATCTCCACCAATAATAATTTTATCGCCAGAGACAGACATAGAACTCCCGAACAGTGAATTTGAAGGTGGGTTAGACACTAATAATTTTGCGTCTTCTTCAAAATTACCGCTCCAATCATCATCCGGTATTTCATACACATAAACAGCCCCATTATTATCATCTTGTCCAGGCGCGCCAACTAAGGCATAACTTTCCGTAATCGTTACAGATGAACCAAAACAATCCTTATCGGTCTCATCTGAAGCCGTTAAAACAGCAGATTCTGTAATTACGCCACTCCAACCTCCAGAACTAGGTTTTTGGAAAATAAAAGCCCCGTATGATGGTTCTCCAAAGAAAGGTGTATTATTGCAATTGCTCCCCCCCACAATCACATAATCCTCATGAATACCAACTGCATAACCTAAAAAACCATCCATTACAGTAGCAGAGGTATATAAAATTGCATTTTCAGAAAGGGTGCCTTCCCATCCGCCAATTGGCTTTTCAAAAATATAGACACTACCTTGATTTTTAGTTTTAATATCAGTAAATGGTGCCCCAATTGCAATAGTATCCCCAAAAATAGAAACAGAAAATCCTGCCCTATCCTCAGAGTCAGTGCCGCTAGCCACTAATTTCGCATCCTCTACCAAAGTTCCTGCCCATCCACCATCTGGTTGAATATAGATATAAGCTCCGACCCTTGAACCAACAACCACTATATTGTTTTCCATCGCTACAGAAGATCCAAAACCGTTATAATCTGAAGCATCTGAAGGATTTAATTGAGCTTTCTGCTCCCAAGAACCATTGATAAGAACAAATATAAAAGCCTCACCAATCCCATCTCCTGCTACTGATCCAATGACAGCCACATCACCAGACACCGCCACCGAACTTCCAAATTGATCAATTTCTTCCCAACCTGTAGGATAAAAACTTGTTTGCTCGACTATTTGGAAAGAATTAAATTCTGATGGGTTTATCCCCAAAGTATCCTCCACTGCTGCGGCCAACCCTTCCGGCAGTTCAGAGGCTGTAACATTTTCTATGGGTAAAGCTGTAAACCCAAATAAGAACAAAAATAATAAAGCAAATAATAAACTAAAAGATATTCTCTTCTCTAATGAATCCCTATTCATCATCAAATCCTCCAAATTTCTTGAATTTTTATATTCAGTATGATTCAAACAAAAAAACCAGCCCAATAACGGCCGGTTTCGCTACTCGCTCCCCAAGAGACTTTCCCCCATCAAAGAGGATAAGCGACCAATTCAATCCCTTGGTTCGTCGCATCCATGTACTATTATACCCTTTCTCATATTCCCCTCTTAGGGTCAAATGTCCCCAAACAGCCTTTTCAACCGTGGTACACTATGAAGCATTAAATTAACCCCAAAAGGTGTATAAAATTATCCATGTCAAACCAAAAATTCCACCTGATCTCTCTCGGTTGTGCCAAAAACACCGTCGATTCCGAATCCATCGGGCAGCTCATGCTCAAAGATGGCTATACCCACACCCTCGCTCCAGACCAGGCTGATGTCCTCATCGTCAACACTTGCGGTTTTATTGGACCTGCCCGCGAAGAATCCTACGCCGTGCTCAACGAACTTGCTGACGGCAAACAGCCCAACCAACTGCTCATCGCCGCCGGCTGCCTTTCCCAGCGTTACGGCGCAGAAGTTGTACAGCGCGTCCCCGGTGTAGATGGCGTGCTGGGCACCCGCCGCTGGATGGACATCCTCGACCTGATCAAAAAGCTGCGCAACCGCAAACACCCCAAACCGCTCTACCATTTGCCCTCCGATGCCCTCACTGTGGGTACCGACGAAGGCGACATTTTACGCGTTTCGGTAGAAGGCCCCAGCGCCTATATCAAAATCGCCGATGGCTGCCGCCGGCCGTGTGCCTTTTGTGCCATCCCGCTAATTAAAGGCACGGCTGTCAGTCGCCCGGTGGAGGCTATTTTACGCGAAGCACGAGCCTTACAGGACAACGGCACGCGTGAGATCATGCTCATCGCCCAAGACACCACCGACTACGGACACGATCTGGGCATCAAGAATGGACTGGCTTACCTGCTGAAAAAGATGACGGCTGCTGCCCCCGAAGTGGATTGGTTCCGCATCATGTATGCTTATCCTGGCTATGTCACCGATGAACTGATCGAAGTCATGGCCGATCTGCCCCAGGTGCTGCCCTATCTCGACATCCCCTTGCAGCACGGACACCCGCAAACCTTGCGCCGTATGCGCCGCCCGGCAAACATCGACTGGGTCTACCGCACAATTGAAAAGATGCGCACCGCCATGCCTAAGTTGGCTATCCGCACCACCTTCATTGTCGGTTATCCCGGCGAAACCGATGAAGAATTCCAAACCCTGCTCGATTTTGCGGAAGAACTGCGCTTCGACCGCGTCGGCGCTTTCACCTTCTCATTTGAACCCGGCACTTCCAGCGAACCGCTGGGCGATCCGGTGCCCGAAGAGGTCAAACAAGACCGCCTCGACCAGCTCATGAGGCTCCAGCAAACCATTTCCCTGGAAAAGAATCAATCCTACATCGACCAAACACTGGACGTATTGATTGAATCTCACGCCGAAGTGGAGGACTCGGACGAACCAATCGCAGTTGGCCGCAGCTACCGGGATGCCCCCGAAATTGACGGCTTGGTCTTTGTCGAGAGCCATCCGGTCAAGCGCACCTTACCCAAAGTAGGCAGCATTGTACCGGTACGCATCAGCGGCGCGCTTACCTACGATCTGTCCGGCATGGTGGATGAATCCCAATTGATCCAGCTGTAAATACCCAGATACCACCAGCAGCCAATTGATAATAAACAGACTACCCCGTATAATCTAAGCACGATGACGAAGATTTGGCAGGCGGTATTATTTGTGGCATTAATTCTGCTGGTATTGGCCGCGGCATGCACCCCAGAGCCGGTGGAGACTATCTCCCTGGATGATGCCGAAGCTACCGCCAGGAAATATATCAGCCTGACAGAGACTGCCCAAACGCCCACCCTTCCCCCGCTGCCTACCCAAATGCCCACCATCACACCCCGCATACGCAAAGCAACCATCACCCCCACCTTCCCCCCCACAGACACTCCCGGTGCATTGATTACCTTCACCCCTACCCGCACCCCGGTGCCGACTGCCGGCCCGTATGTGTTGATGACCGGTGATGTGAACTGCCGCAGCGGCCCAAGCCCCCATTACGATTGGAAAGGCTATGTGCTCAATGGAGAAACTGCCAATATTGTCGGCAAAGATACGACCGGCACATACTGGTTGGTTGAGAATCCGGATGCAGAAGGTACTTGTTGGGTATGGGGTGAATACGCCACTGTGATGGGGTCAGTCGACCGCATCCCGGTTTTGCGCACGCCTCCCACCCGCACCCCTTCAAAAACCCCCACTGCCACCCCCGCCCCCAGAGCACAACTGCGCGTGGAAACGGTCATCTTTTGCAACAACCATCCCACCCTGGTCATGCGTGTGTATAACTATGGGCGCATGCCGCTCAAATCCTACCGCATGCAAATCTACAACTCTACCAGCCGCACACCTATCGCCACAATAGCCTCCAACGAGTTCTCGCACGCAGTCGACGAATGCAGTCTGACAATTAGCAACCTCCCCGTGCGCGATACTGCCTATGCCCTAGGTGATTTCGGTGCATTTGTAGACACCAACTATGTGGTCGAGATTCAAGTTTGCACCGATAGCGGCAGCAAAGGGGATTGTGTAGAAGACTCTTTCCGCTTCGACATTTACCGCCTGACCC
Organism: Anaerolineales bacterium; assembly: GCA_963675375.2. GTDB lineage: Bacteria > Chloroflexota > Anaerolineae > Anaerolineales > UBA11579 > UBA11579. The sequence continues at coordinate 3,695,843 of OY776212.2, forward strand.
AAACCCCCACCTCCACGCCCACCCTCACCTACACCCCTACCCCAACTTCTACATTTACACCCACGCCCTCGCTTACGCCCACCCCATAATTCCGCACAAAATCAAGCGTAAAAATTGTAAGCTGATGATATAATCCAAATATTATGATAAATAGGAGCGTTTTTATCTATGAATTTTACAATGTGGAAAAAAGCCTTGCAGGTGATCCCGGCAGTAAGCAAACAGGAATGGGATGACCTTGACCTGGTTTCAAAATGGTTGATCGCCTCACGGGCAGCCGTGTTGGTCATGACCTTTATCTCTGCCGCTCTGGCGGGCATTTTTGCCTTGCGTGATGGGGCCTTTAATTTCTTAGCCTGGGTTGCCCTGGCTTTGGGCCTCATCTTCGCACACGCCACCAATAACTTATTCAATGATTACACCGATTTTATCCGCGGTGTGGATGAAAACAACTACTTCCGCACCATGTACGGCCCGCAGCCTGTCGCCCACGGTTTGCTTACCAAATGGCAGTTGCTCACCTATGCCGCTGCAACCGGGCTGATCGCCATGATCTTTGGCGTTTCTCTGATCGCCAGCAACAACTGGGACTCGACCGGCTGGATCTTGCTCGGCTTAGGCGCTTTCTTTGTCTTGTTTTATACCTGGCCGCTCAAATACATCGCCTTGGGCGAGGTCGCCGTACTGATCGTATGGGGGCCGCTGATGATCGGTGGTGGCTATTATGTCCTCACCCAAACCTGGGACTGGAACGTGATCTGGGCCAGCTTGCCCTACGTTCTTGGCGTTACTACCGTGATCTTTGGAAAACATATTGACAAAATTGATGTCGATCGCGCCAAAAACATCCACACCCTGCCGGTCCTGCTCGGAGAAAAAGCATCTCGTTATGCAGTTGTGGGGATGATGGCGTTATCCTACATTTTGGTATTTGTCTTGATCGCCACAAAATATTTCACCCCGGTAATGTTGATCGTGCTGTTTGCTATTCCTTCCTTCTTGCAGATATTCCCAGCCTTCACCAAGCCCCGCCCCGCGGAGAAACCCGAAGGCTTTGCCGAAGGCAATGGCGGATGGCCTTTATATTTTGCCCCACTTGCCTTTGTCAACAACCGCTCATTTGGTGGTTTATTTATGATCGGGTTGTTGATCGATGTTCTTTTGCGCATCTTCATCCCTACATTCTGGGTGTAACTATTCACTTCAAAGCTTGTTAATTTAAATGAACCTTGCCTATCAAGCAAGGTTCATTTTTAGCTTGTACTCCTTTTTTATTTATCCAATTTCTTATTCATTGGTACAATTACTGGTGAATTATGAGTGATAGCTTTCAAATTGAAAGAGATGGGATTAGGATATCACGCCAATCGTAAGGGAAATTCAAATAAAACAGAAAAAATGGTTTTCTGTTTTACAAATCAAAATAGGGATGATTTCCCACTTTGATTAAACCGGATTCATTCGGTAAATTCGGTTGATCAAAGTAAATTGGTATCCGTAATCCAAATATAAATAGTAATAAATTTATGTTTAATTCGTATGATTCTGTAAGGTCAGATAAAGATAACAACTCGTTATCGGACGACAAACTTCTTGCTAAAGTTAAGAAGGGCGATAAGGTCGCCTTTGGTCAACTTTACGAGCGGTATGTTGACGCTATCTACAAATATATCCTCTTCCAGGTAAGAGGAAACCAGCAGATCGCGGAAGACCTGACAGAGGAAGTGTTTTTACGCACTTTCAAACTTGTACTCAAAAAGCCCAAAAAGAAAGGGCACTTTCGAGCTTTGGTCTATAAAATCGCACATAACATTGTTATTGACACGTATCGGACAGAGAAATTCCCTGTGGATATTGAAACCGTGCAAGATTTAGAAGACAAAGGCTACTCACCAGAAAGTTGGGTGCAAAATCAAGAGTTAAGTGATGAACTGGCTGAGGCTGTCAACCAGCTAAAGCCCAAAATGAAGGAAGTCATCATCCTGCGCTTTGTGGCTGGCTTGAGCATCGCAGAAACTGCAAAGATTTTAGACATTTCCGAAGGATATGTGCGTGTGATCCAATTCCGCGCATTACAAAGTCTGAAGGAGATGATCTAGCGCTGAACAAGTTATCGTAAAGCGCAATGGTAAAAAACTATGCAAACTGGAAACTTGCCGGAAATCTTACAAGAATGTTTAGACAAAATTCAGCGGGGTGAATTGACTAAACAAGAATGCTTGGACCTTTTCCCCGAATACCGGGAGGAATTATCTTCCCTGTTATCCCAGGTCGAAGCCTTTTCGGCATTCTCTCAACAACAACCCGACTCCCTATACAAAGTGCGGAGTAAAAACCGGCTGTATGCGCAAATTTCAGCCAATATTCCCGCGGTCGCCAAGAAAACTGCCAGACGGTCTTCCACTTTTTCACTGCGCCCCATCCTCACCGCCACCTTGGTCGTGCTAATCAGTCTCAGCACGGTTGTTGGCGGTGTGCAAGCAGCCGACCAGGCCGCCCCGGGCGATTGGCTCTATCCGGTCGATTTAGCATTAGAAGACACACAGCTTTACTTTGCCTCCGGAAACATTGCCACTGCCCGGCTGCATCTAGAATTTGCCAGCGAGCGTGTTCAAGAAGCAGAGCGCAAATTCGATGCTGGCGAACAGGACAACGGGATTTCTGCCATCAACCACTACAACTATCAAATGCTCACCGTGGCAGAAATTTACAAAAACAGCAGCGAAACAGAACGACAAGCAATTGATGAAGCAGCGCAGGCCTTCGAAGCGAACAACACACTCGTACTCACCGCCCTGCTCGACAAAGTGCCCGCCCAGGCCAGAGATGCCATCCTGCATGCACTGGATGCTTCAGACCACGCTTCACCGGCCAATAACAACAGCAACTCTCCTGTTTTACCCACCGACGCGGGAGACGATCTTCAAGTCCAGGTTACCGAAACGCCGACAGACAAAGACATAGAAAAAGAAGAAAAGGAAGCAGAGAAAGAGGCGACCCAGGAAGCGAAGGAAGAAGACAAAGAAGAGAAAGAGGCGACCAAAGACGCGGATAAAGAAGAAAAAGACGCAACCAAGGAAGCCGATAAAGAAGATAAAGAGCAAGACAAAATAGACAAAGAAGAAACCAAGGAAGCTGACAAAGAAGACAAAGAGCAGGACAAAGCAGATAAAGACGCAACCAAAGATGCAGAAAAAGAGGATAAGAAAAATTGATCCTCGATTTTTCCATTTAAAGCATAAAAGCCTCCTAAAATTAGGAGGCCTTTTTTTTATCAGAATCCGTTCAGTTTAACCAAACCAGATCGGCAGTAGTCTTACGCCAGATTCAATCAGCTCAACCGAGCTCCTCCGAACCAAGAAGAACCACCCCGCCCCAATTGCACCCACACAAATGCACAAGACGACCAAAGCAATCGCCACGATCAGCACGATCTTCAAAGGATTATTGGCCGGCTTGTCTTCCTTAAATTCCACCACATTTTCCACCATTTCAGGTGTTTCAACCGCTTCGGCAGGCTCTTCCACGGCGGGCACTTCTTCTTCAAGCGCTTCCGGCGCAGTTTCCTCTTTCGGGCGCTTTACCGTTTTGGCTTCCAGCAACGGGGCTTTTACCGTTAAGACTTCATCTCCAATTTTCACCAGGTCGCCATCTTGCAGCACCACTGTATCGTAAATTTGTTCATCATTTACAAAAGTGCCGTTGACCGATTCTTCATCTTTGAGCATCAGCTTGTCATCTTCCATCCACACCGTGGCATGGTGGCGAGAAACCAGTTGATCGCCGATCACCACGTCAGAGGTTTTCCCCCGCCCGATCAGTATCTTCTTAGAAACTTCTGTCGCATTACCAGAGGAATCAACAAGCAAATAATATCCATCCATATTTCCATCCTTCCCAATCAAATAGATAGTTCGCTAATCTATCAGATTAAACCGAATATCACTCGGTCAAATCAAATGAAATTAAATAATCGTCTTTCTTCCTGTAACTCATTATAGAAAAGATTATCCAGAAATACAACCAATTAAGACCAATGGGGGATGAAATCCCCTCTGCGACCAGTTCTAATATTAATTTTATACACCTGGCAATGAAATCGTTTATAATATATTCGCTAATGCGAATAAGTTCATATTAAGAGGAGTACGTCACCAACATGCCATTATACGGATTTGTATGCCAGGAGTGCAGCGAAGATTTTGAGGAGCTTGTCATCAGCAGTTCAAGGATCGACGAGGTCGCCTGCCCTACCTGCGGAAGCCAACATGTAGAACGCCAGCTTTCTTTGGTAGCTGGGTTAAAATCAAGTTCATCTGGAGGAAGCATTTCCAGCGGCGCCTCCTGCAATACCGGTGGAGGTTGAGGCGTCCGTTACGGATGACCAGCCGTGTGCTGGTACCCCAAAACGCAGACCGCCCCAGAGGAACTAATACTTATTTAGAGAATAATACGAGGGAAACATGCTAGACAATATTTCATTTCAAGTGATGTTGAAAGAAGATTATCCACAAGCCGTGGAAATCGTCACCGAGGCTTTAAAAGCAGAAGGATTTGGTGTTTTGACCAGTATTGATGTCAAAGACACCCTGAAAAAGAAGTTAGACACTGATTTTCGTGAATACGCCATTTTAGGCGCATGCAACCCGCCTCTGGCTCACAAAGCGCTGCAAGCCGAGCCGCTCATCGGGTTGATGCTGCCCTGCAATGTCACTGTGGAAGCAGTGGAGGGAGGCACGCAAGTCAATCTGGTGAACCCTAAGACCATGCTCTTATCGAACCCTACTCTGGCAGAAAATACCGCAGTGCAGGAAGTTGCCGCAGACGCCTACGATCGGCTGCAGCGTGTGTACAAAGCGCTCTCTGCCTGATCGATTTATTTCACAATACAAGGGATACTACTACATCTCCCTTTATTTCTCTCCGTAAAATCAAATTGAGAACGTCAACCTTAATTTGAGCAAACTGGCGGGCCCTTGCTCGCCAGTTTGTTTTTAATCCTACTCACCCTCAACAAATATGAGGGGCATAAGCTCCTAATATTTACTAAATCGAACTCCGTTCACGACCAAACAAAAAACCGGAGGCAGCGTAAACTACCTCCGGTTGGTTTATTTGGTTATGCCTGCTTAGTTTGTCGAGGCTCGCAGCCGCCGGGCGACAAAGATCACCACCAACAGCAAAGCCGCCATCCCCATCAAGGTCGGTAAGCCTATGTCATCCGCAAACCCGGTATCCGGCAGTTCTGTTGCCGCGGGTGTAGATGTCTGCGTAAGCAGCTGCTGGGCAGCCTGCGTTTGTGCCAAGGCCGCCTGTGTCAACAAAGCCTGCACCGTGGCAGTACGCGGGTCTGGCGTTGGGCCACCTCCTGAACCATCACTCGGTTCTGCCGGCACATTGGTTTCGGTAGGCACCAGTGTATCGGTCGGGGTTGCCGGTACCGGTGTATTAGTAGCCGTGGGCACCATAGCCGCAGCCGTCTCGGTTTCCGCCACCAATTGGGCAGCGCTGACCGCCAAAGCGGTTTGGGTTTGCAGGGCAGTGGTATTGCTCGTCCGTGGGCGGATCAAGAAAATATAAATCGCCACACAAATTAACGCGATCAGGATCAAACCACCTAACCCGCCAGCAACCAGCATAAAAGTGCGGTTGCCGGATGACACCTCTTCTTCTTCGTTTAATTCATCTTCCTCTTCGGGAAAATCCATATCAAAATCGTCTAACATAACCAATCATCTCCTTCCGATTACTTATTTTTACCCCAGAATTTCTATATTCGCCACCGGAATGGTCACCTTTTCCTCGGTGGATAAGGTCACTTCTACGGTTTCAGTACGCAGCCCGTTGGGGAGCTGAGTAACACCCAAAACCTCTGTAACCGTGCCAATACTGCTCTGATACGGTGCCCGCAGTATCCGCACCCGTTTACCAACATCCAGCATGTCCAATTCCACCGGCATGCTTGCACTGATCTCCCCGCCATGGGGAATAACCGCTTCGGGGCGTTCGCCGTTGATCCGGTTATACACCGACGCATTCAGCGAAATCTCCCGCTCGCCGCTGGTAGAAAGCAGCTTGAAAGCAGCATCATTGATCGGGATTTTGCCAAAGCCTTCTAACACCATGATCGGATAAGGCATTTTAGCAGCCGCCGGCATGATCCGGGTTTCCATACTCCCCAAGATCAAACCCCTCATCTTGATCTGCATCAATTGTTCCAATAATTTCACATCCGCGCAGTGCCCGGCAAACATCACCTGCCCGCGCTGGCTGGGGTCTACATCTTTGATCGTAAACACATGGTCCGGGGATTTAGCCGCCACATACAGGCCGCCAACACCCACCTTACCATTGCCCCACAATCCCTGCACCCAGGCGCCTCGCGTCTGGATCACTACCGCGGTATCCCCTTCAACCTTGAACACTGTCCCCGGGATACCTGCCAAAAGTTTATACGGCGTGCGGCTGACCTGTAACAAGGCCTGCCCACCGCCCACAGCAACCAATTTCCCTGCTTGAGGGGCACGCACCGTGCGAGAGACCACCCCGGAACGGCTGGCAATCACGCCGCCTTCCGGCACATTCTCCGAGATCGTGCGCCGTAAGTATCCGGTCACTTTCCCTTTCGGCACTCCCAGGCCGCGTGCCAGGTCTAAAGTAATATGCTCAGCGTGAATATCTGCCGTGGCAATCACTTCATCCGCAGTCACTTCCTGACCGGCGCGCACCAAAATATTGCCGGCAACAGGCAGCACTCTGCGCCGTTCAATCGTAGTCAGGGGGAGGATATGTGTCGCTCGAATTAACATAATCGTATCTTCATCTTTGCAAGAGTTATACCAGTTTACTGCCGCCGCATGAACGCGCCCTGCCATTTAAGCAGTTGGTTGCGTCGTTTCTCGGCATCTGAGGGCAGTTCCAATGGCCGCCCGCGGGCATCCACTACCAGCCCAAACAAACCGCCAATCACCTGGATAGAAGTGCCTGTCCCCGGACCCAATCCGATATTGGTGCGGTGCAGCGCGTCAATGAACACCCTCGCACGCTGCCCGGTGGGAATCGGTACAAGCTGAATATTACCTTGGTGTACATTGACGGTCGTCTCATGCCCGCTTTGGTACTGCACCCGGATGCGCAAAATAGCAGTGCCATCCCGGTTGCGGCTGATCGGTGAGATCACAAAGCCCAGATTGAGCAGCACCGTGGGGTCTAATAATAGCTGTGAGACCAACCCCGGCACCACCGAAGAAGCTGCCCCCAACCCGGGTGCCAGATGATTGGTATCTAATAAAATCCGCTGAATACCGGTAGGCTGCAAGGCATCCAGGATCATTAATAAGCTGTGTGCGGGGGAAGGTGCCCCGGTGAATACACCGCCGCTGACCAAAATAGGGTCGAATGTAGGCAGGGTGTTCTGTTCTACCCTGGTGGCATCTTTGGGGAATACCGACATGGCCTCATTCACTGCCCTGGAGAGAATTTCTCGCCCCAAAGCCTGTTCCACATAGAGGTCTTTGTTGGTCATCGGCAGGGTCGCCGGGTGAATGGTCTTATTTTGAATGTAATTCAGCACATAATCGGAGGACACGTCTCCGGGAATCCAGCGCAGCACATCTTCCATCTTGCTGCCTTGCAGCACCCCTTGCAAGCCATCGCCTAATCCCAGGTTGCCAAACACGCGCATGCGCAGGTCGCCGTTAAACCCGCCGGTGATCACCGTAGAAGAACCACCCACATCCACACCCAACACCCCAGAGCGTTCTGCCCCAGGGACGATCTGGCTGAAAAAGCGCACTACCCGCCCAAACCCCTGCGAAGTGGGGATCAGATTGCCGCCCGACCAGGTATTCAACCCTACAATACCCGATACCCGGCTGATATAAATCTGGCGGAAGGTATCCGTCATGATCTCTTGTGCCGGTCCAATGCGTTCCTTCACCAAGGAAGGGCGGATATTAGGAGCAATATGCACCTTGGTGAGCGGGCGGAAGAAAGCCTCCACCTGCCCGGCCAGGGCAGCATTGCCGCAGTACAGCACATCCGGGCGTTTCTGTTCCGGCAGTAAGAATAAAGCCATCCCGATCACATTCACCTGACGCAGCACCGATTGGGTTGCCCCATTGTCCGTACCGCCCGCAATGATGATCAATTCCGGCATGGTTTCTAAGATCGTATCAATATAACTCTCAGATTTTTGAGAGGAATTTAACCCAATTGAAGCAACCACATCGGTATAGGCTGTGCTTGCCAGGTGGATCACGCTTGCCAACGAAACTTCGTCCAGCAGCCCCACCAACACCGTCTTCAACGGCGGCCCGGCGGAGAGTGTGCTGGCAAAGAAATCCACCCCTTCCCCAAATTCTGTGCTGGGGATGATCGGCCGCGAACCTTCGGTGACCAAAATCCGTCCGGCAATCTCCTCCACCTGTTCCACCGCAAAACGCATCCCCTCGGTCACGTCCAGCATCGGCGCAGCATTGGTGCTTACAGACCTACCTGCCGCCAGGAAACGTGCTCGCCCTTCCACAATATCAAACAAGGCTGCCCGGGTGTGCTGGGAACCGATATCTACCGTTAACAAGGAACCGCTGCGGAATTCTTCGCGCACAGGTCCTTCCTGTACCGCCGGATTTTCCTGCGTTTCCTCAATATTCATCGTCTTATCCTGGAATGTTTTTGAATTCGTCATTGGTCAATAACCTTTAAATTCCAGAAAGGAAAACTTGGATCACAGAAATCAAATAGGTCAGCCGCTCGATCAAAGCCGTCAGGGCTGCGCTGTATACCCCGGCAAAGATCACGCCAAAGGCCACCGCAATAAAAACCTGCCCGATCTTGCTGATCACTTCAATCCATTTCCCGCGGGTCGGGATCTGGTTCGGTGCCGGTTTAGCCCCAAAATGGAAGTGCGCAATCGTCGCCACAGTGCCCACCAACACCACGCTGCCCTGCAAGATATAGCCTAATACCGCCCCAAAATCGCCCAATGCCATCGCTTGCTGCACCAGGGTCGGGGAGAAATAATCTACCGAGGAGCGCACCTGCGGGATCAACGTGCCTTGAATAGCACCCCCAACCGCAATCGCCGCTCCCACCCCCACCAATAACCCGGCTGCCGGGTTGCCAATCCGGGAGGTTTTCGGAGAAAGTTTCATCGCCAGCAAAGCAATCCACACCAGCACGATCACCATCTGGGTGCGTTCCAGACCAAACAAACGCGGCAGAAGCACATCGCGCATTGCAATAGCCCCGGCATAGCCAGCAGCCACGCCTACGAAGATATAGATCGCAAAGCGGAATAAGGCGTTATCGCCAAAAGCATACAGCAACACCAACACAGTCAGGGTAAAGGAGACCACCATCCCAATCAGGTCTAAATACGTCATGCCTGCAAACATTAAGACCTCCCTTTACCTTTCCCAACCAGCGTTGTGCGGGCCAGATTGATCACCGTGCCAATCGCAATAATAATCACCGCCAACATCAAACCGACATTGAAAGCATCCCAATACCCGCGCGCCAGGGCGGGCTGGTTGGTGGTGGTTTCATAATAGGCCCCACCGGTCAGGCCGCTGATATAGCCTGCCACTTGCCGGGGGCTGGTCATGTAATACGGGTAGATCAACGGTTCAGCCTGTGCGCTGGTCACCATCGCCAGCGGGGTGCCCAAACCATTCTTGTCGGGGTCTAATAATGGCTGTACCTGCTCCACCCAGGTGCGGGCGGTGTCCGGGTCATCCGTGATCACCAACACCATTGAAAAGTCTCGAATCGTCTGGATCGTGTTCAGCGGTGCCTGATCCCACAAAGAAGCCCCTACCGCATCGATCAGGGGTACTGCCCTGCGCGGCGTGCCTGCAAAATTGAGCAGCCCGGCCGTTCCGCCGGAGAGGTAACCTAAATTGCGATAGCGATGGTTCTGAATATAATCGTACGAGGCAAACTGGGATTGCGCAAAGAAAGCTTCTGCCTGCCCGGGGCCGGTCGGCTGGGTGGAGAACACCACCAACTCTACACCTTTCAACAGCATGTGCTCGATCACTGCCGAGGACGCCGCTTCCATTTCACCAGACAGGGCGGGTTGGTATTCAAACGCAACCAACACCGTATCCCCTGCCGAAAGGCCATCCACCAGGCTGATCACGGCCAAATTTTCCTCAGGAATACCGGCACCGGGAAGGGGAATAAAATTCCCATTCATCCAGATAGCGGCGAATAAGACCGAAAGCAGTAAAACTGCGATCACCCAGCGCAGAATTTGTTGGGGCAAGACCACATTGCGCCGCTGGATCGGTTTGGCGGTCTTTTCTTCCTCCACCATCGTCTTCAGCAGCCGGGCATAATGCTGCTGTACATCGGTCAGCTCAAATCGTGGGGTCGGGGTGGCACGCGTGCCAAAATGCACCACATGCGGTTCTGCCGGAAGCACATCACTCAACCCGGTTAACGGGCCGATCGTTTCGGCTTCGCGGTCTTCCATTTCTTCGTCTTCAATTTCTGCCCCGCCGGTCACAGCTTCCACCGGGCGGATCGCTTGCAGCCACCCCGGCAGTTCCGCCCGCTCTATCTTGTCCGGTTCCGGTGCTTGCTCAACGGATTCCTCATCTGCAATTTCAACATCATCCAGCCAATCGGGCAGGTCGGAGGGTTCTAATAACAACGAAGAAACATCTTCGTCCATAAATTCAGCTGCACTGCCGTATTCTTCCTCATCCCCATCTTCATCGGGTCGAATGCCCAAATCAGACGATTGCAGGTCTTCCAGCCAGTTATGGTCATCCTCATCCTCTTTTTGAGGTTCATCTTCACTCAAAAAGGCGGTTTCCTTTTCAGATTGGGCACGGATGTTATTTAGCCAATCAAATTCTTCTTCCCCCGTGCTTTCTTGCTCCGAGCTGTGCATATCGGCGGGTTCCACATCCAGCGAAGGCAAGCCGCTCAACCAATCAGGCGTATCTTCATCAGCTTCATCTGCCGCTTCAAAAGAAATATCTTCCTGGGGGATTTCTGGTTCATCTTCTTCTTCCATCGAAGAAGATTCCTCCGCATACTGCTTGCGGATATTCTCCAACCAGTCCCCGGTTTCTTCCACAGCCGACTCTTCTGGCTCAGTCGGGGCAGCATCCGGCTTACCCTGGCGAATGTCTTCCAACCAATCCGGGATCGCCTCTTCATCACCTTCTTCCGGCTCAGAAAAACTGCCCCCCTGGCTAATATCCCGCATCCAATCCGGGGTCTCTTCATCCTCAGAATCAGAAGAAAACGGGTCGGATGAACTAAACCCGCTGTCCTCATTCCCAGACTGAAGGTCTCGCAGCCAATCAGGAAGATCGTTATTTTGGTCGTCGTCTTGACTAAAACCCATGAGTTATTTCACCTTCAAAAGATCAGCCGCCATACGGGCGGTCTGACCCCATGATGATCCGTAAACCGGTGGCAACAACACCCAGCGCCACACCAATTAAAATGCCTCGCGCCCCAGCCGATGCAATCCCATGCGAAACAAAGGTGCGTATGATTTGTCCAAAGCTGGATTCCAGGCCAATGCTCGTGCTGGCAATCAACACCAACAGTAGGGTAAACACAAATATCGCCGAGAAAATATTCGGCCGTAAACTTACCAATCGAGCGGCCGCGTACGTCAGGGTGATCGCCAACACCCCCATCAAAGCCGATTCCACCGGGATTTGAATATTGGTCAACAGCCATTGAGAACCGGGCAGCCAATCGGGGTATAGGTTGGTATACGATTGCAGCAAAGTGATCGTAAACGTGAGGAACATCGCCAGGATCAAAGCAATACTGCTCACCGGGGTTTCCCCATTCCCCACCTTTTCCACATGCACGCTCAGCAGGTTAACCATCCCGATCAACAAAGCAACTGCCGCGCCAATCACGACCACATCCAACAAGATCGTGCGCACGCCCTCCAGCGGCAAAATATAGGTTGCCAGCATGAGTACGCCCGCGCCAACTGCGATGATCGTAGCCAGGGGAGCCTGCAAATTGAGGTTAAATCGATCTTTCACGGCTATATCAATCCTTGGATCAATCCGCCCAGGGCAAACAGCACGATCAGGCCAATGATCGCCCAGCGGAAAATATCTTGGGTATGCAGGCTGGCCTCATGCATGGGGCCTGCATCTAAATATGCGCCGCCCGCATACATTTCCTCACCGATCAACGGCTCGTGGGCGGTGGCATACAAAACCGCCTGCCCGGTCAGGTTGTCGGTACCGGCCAGAGTACGCGTCTGGCTGCGCTCGCCGGCGCTGGTGATCAAAGCCACTTCCTCCCCAAAGCTGCCGATCAGCAAATTGGCGGAAACAGCCTCATCAAATATGATCGGCATACTGCCCGCGCCATAAGAGAAAGGTGTCAGGCCGGTGACCCGTCCCAGGGTTGGTTCATAATGCTCGGAGAGGTTCAGCGACCGGTAGCTGGCTTTCAGGGTATCCTGCGCCAGTATCCCCAACAACCCATCCCCGACAGTAGCCAGAGGGGGCTTGTCGCTTTCAGAAGCCACCATGGCCACCTGCCGCAGCAAACTCAGCCCCACCAGGGCGGCTGCCCCGCGCGGGCTGAACACATCCCCGCGGCCAATTGCCACGTGAATGCGGGTGCCATCTTCGACAGCCACTTCTACGGCGCCGCGCAGATGATAATAAGCAGGAATATCCCGCAGATGGCGGTTTTCCCGCCTGCGGGTGATCACATAAAAGGCAATCATCAGCCCGGCAAAGGCTGCAACGACTACCAGATTGATCAAATTCATGCGGCTTCCTCCCGGAGAAACTGGATGAAAGTTTGGGTTTTGTCGGGTTCTTCCAACAGGTGCGCCAGGGTGTTCAACTTCCCGCCGCCCACCAGCCCGCGGAAGACCGGCTGTCCGAGATAGACCAGTTGTGCCCCAACCACATTGAGCGGGCCGCCTGCCTCTAGCAAGGCAGCAGCAAATTGATGCAGCCCCCACGCCCGAAGCCGGTCAGCCCAGCCCTGCATGGTCTCTTGCTCTTGGGGTTGCAAATTCTCTGCCACTATCGAACAGCTCCTTAAACACAGCCAACAGCCCACCACGTTTTTTAATCCGTTAGCGAACTTCTTCTTGATTCCGATTGTATATTCCCCGCGGAAATAAGGCAAGCTGATTTGTATAGCAAAACCATTGCATCCAAATAGGTCGTTTTACCTATATTCCTCTTCCCATCCCATGGGGAAATCTTTATAATCTAATCAAGAGGCTGGCCCTCTTGAGGCGCACTCACGCCATGAAAAGCGCCTTTATTTACAACCATGTATCACAAGGAGAAGAAGAATGTCCAAAAAGACCAAGTTTACCTTCCTGTTATCTATTCTCGTCGTGGCAGCGCTGCTTGTTGCCTGCCAGGGGGCGGCCCCCAACAGCTATGAGGATGCCAACAGCAGTGAACCGGCAAGCGAGCAGGCAGGTGAACCCACCTTCAACGAAGGTGCAGACAGTGCCGGGGTAGAGCATGTTGCAGCGCCTCAGCAGCGCATCGTCATCATGTCTGGGGAGATGACCGTAGAAACCTACGATCCCGCTGAAATCGTCGGCTACATCACCCAGTTGGCAGATGAATACCGCGGTTATGTGGTCAAATCCAGTCTGGAGAACCAGGTTGTTGAGGATAAAGAAGTCACTTATGGCAGCATCACAATCCGCGTGCCTGCCCAACAGCTTAGCGATGTGATTGCCGATATTGAACGCCAGGCGCTAACCGTCACCGCCAAATTTGTTTCGGGGGATGATGTGACCGCCGACTATGTCGACCTGGAGTCGCGCCTGCGCAACCTGGAAGAAGCGGCCACCCAACTGCAAGAGATCATGGACAAATCCACCGACACAGAAGCGGTGCTGAAAGTCTATCAAGAGTTGGAAAAGGTCAACGAAGAAGCCGAGGTGATCCGCGGCCAAATCAAATACTACGATGAAGCCTCCTCAATGTCCTCCCTCTCTGTCGAGGTGAACCCGGTTATTGAAAATCCCCCCGAACCCACCCCCACCCCTGCCTGGTCATTTGGCGCTACTTTTGAAGAATCCGGGGAACGGTTGTCTTTTTCCTTCCAGCGTTGGGTAAAATCCGTCATCCAGTTTGTGGTTTATCGACTCCCTATGTTCATTCTTAGAGCCGGTCCCTGGCTGCTGGGTTTCTTCCTTGTAGGCCGCTGGGTCTTGCGCAAAGCAGGCTTCACCCTGCCAAAAGCAAATAAAAAAGAAGTAGACTAAAACGCAAGAAGTTAGACTGAACAAAGTTCAGTAAAGTGAGCGGGCGGCATATATGCCGCCCGCTCTTACTTAGTTTGATATTAATTCTATCTACTACTACCTACCCAACCACAAAACTACTAAACCACACAACCACCAAACCACACAACTACTCCACCAACTTTATCTTCGCAAAATCTGCGCGGGGCACATACCCCACCTTCATATAAATGGAATTGGAGGTCGGATTTGCCAGATCGGTGAACAGGGATGTAAATTCATACCCTTCGTCTAATAATCTCTGGCTGAGGGCAGCCACACAAGCGCTGGCATAGCCTTTGCCGCGGTATTCGGGCGGGGTATACACCCCCGAAACACTGCACCCATGTGTGGTCGGGCGCACCCGCATACACATCGATACCACCCAACGGTCATCCGCTTCCCACAAGAACCAATCCCCATGCTGAATGCGGCGTAAAGCAGCCTGTTGATATTCTTCCAAAGAATGGGAAGTGATCCCAAAGCAATCCAGCTCAAAGCTGCGCAGCCAGGTACCGATCAGCGGCGCGTCCTGTTCCACTGCCTGCCGGAATGAACCCGATACCCCCTCCGGCGGGATCACCCTGCGCAGTTCGTAAACACGTTGGCGCATTTCCAGGGAATAGCTGCCCCCGGTTTCCGCCGCCCACATCTGGGCAAACCGTTCAGCTGTCGGGGCCAGGGCGTGAACATCCGGATACGGCACGGTATGTTTTTGCAAGTTGTGCAGCACCAGTGCCAAAGCCATCTCCACATCTTCCACCAGGGGCGCAAGCAGCAGTCCAAACGGCGGGGTGATCGTAGCAGCCAATAAGGGTTTATCGTAATCGGTGACCAAGCCAAGATAAGGGGTATCAGCGCCATAAAAATTCGGTTTATCCACCAGCCGTTCTACCACCCCCAAGATCAAACTGTTCACCACCTCATTGTGATACAGTGTGCCTCCGCCGGCCGCCAAAAAACTGCGGGCATCCTGAAAGCGGGTAACTTCTAACATCTTCCTCTCCTCCAATCCTCAATCTAGCAGCGATTCTACCATTCCCACCGTCAAAGCACGCAGGTCTGGCAGCACCAGGTGTGCCGCTTTCAAAGCTTCTGCCGGGTTGGTGGTGGTCACTGCGATACACTTCATCTCTGCCGCCAATGCCCCTGCCACCCCCGCAATCGCATCCTCAATCACAATGCACTGCGAAGGTGCAGCTCCGATCATTTTTGCAGCTTTCAGGTATACATCCGGGTTGGGCTTTCCCGGCAAATCTGCCCCGGAAACCAACGCATTGAAATAACTGCGCACCTCTAACTCATCCACCAAGGCATCAATATTGTCCACCGGGGCAGACGAAGCCATCGCCATAGGCATACCCCACCCCTTGAACTGGTCCAACCAATCCCGCACGCCAGGGAGCAGTTCGGCTTTTCCGTGGATCAACGCTCGGAACAATTCCTCCTTTTGCCCGCCAATTTCATCTATCTTCTCCGGGCTGGGACGTTCTCCCAAGATCGTCTCCAGGATGCTGGCGTTGTTCATCCCAAAGGTCTCTTTGAACACCTGGCGGGTGATCGGGTGTCCCAGGTCGGCAAATGTTTCCATCCAGGCTTGCTCGTGGTACATCTCGGTATCAATTAATACACCATCCATATCCCACAGGACGGCGTAGTCTGCAAAGTTTACTGGCATATTTCTACTCTTTCTGATTAATTTACTTATTCTTATGATCTCTGGCGAACCATCTATTGCTGCTTAGAGATAGATCATATTCTTCTCCCTTGAAGGAGAAGATAGCGGATTTCAACCGCCAGATGCGGGTGCAGCGATTAACTTCTCGCCTGTTTCAATATAAATTTTAGCAGCTACGGAATTCCCCACAATTTTATCGTACCATCGGTGGAAGCGGTAGCCAGAGTACGCCCATCGGACGAAAAAGCCATGTCCGTGATCCCTTCCAGGTGAGCGGGAAGCCGAGCAAGGATTTCCCCCGTCTCAAAATCGAGCAAAACCAACGCTTGCCCAGAAGCAAGTGCAATCACCTGATTATTGGGAGAGACGGACATTTTATCAACCTGCATGGCTGCGCCATCCAAATCAAGCACGTCCTGGATTGCCACCGTGTAATCTTCCCCAATCGTATACTTCTCGATCCCATCCTGGAGAACCAGCAAGTATTTTCCATCTGGCGAGAATACGCAGCTCTTTGTTACATTGGAAATAACCCCCTCAATGTGAAAAAGGATTTCCCCGGAGGGTACACTTAAAGCATTAATCCTGTTCTCACCGTTGACCAACAAAACCGCCCCTTGGGGTGCATAAAGCCCTGCCCAGGAAAAAATATACAAAGCCTCGATTTCTGCTCCGCTGCGCATATCCCAGGTAAACAGCCCATAATCATAGACATACCCTGTCATCAGGGCCGAAGCAGGAGAACCGACAAGCGAAAA
This sequence comes from Anaerolineales bacterium, assembly GCA_963675375.2. Lineage (GTDB taxonomy): Bacteria > Chloroflexota > Anaerolineae > Anaerolineales > UBA11579 > UBA11579. The sequence goes on from OY776212.2 coordinate 3,712,545, forward strand.
CAAAGTTAATCGGCCTTTGTTATTAAGATATTCCTCCAGATAGAGAGAACCGGGAATGGATAACGTGACCTCATTTTCAACCCCAAAGCCATCCAACCGCCGCGTCCTCACAATGTCGGTTGCATTGTCAAACGTATAGAGGACATCTCCCTGTGTGGAAACGCCCAGCACAGCTTCCTCCCCCAACCGGAAAGCTCTTGCCCCTTCTGGCAGCCGCCAAACAGTATTCTCATAAAACAGCCACGCCCCATCTGGTGAGAAATTCAGCTTCCTCTCGCTGTATGCAGCCTGCACAAAAAATGGATCATATCGCTGCGAAGTAAAATCTCGCAGGGTGCGGATCACCGTGCCTTTGTTCAAATCCACCTGCTGCAAACTATTTTCCCCATACACCACCAGGCGGGAAGCCTTGCGGTATACCAACTCGCTGCCCATCGCAGGGATGCGCTCTTCCAATCGCTGGGCATACCAACCCCAAATCTCAATCTGGCCTTCGCTGGTAGTGGCCGCTAATTTTGTGCCGTCTGGGCTGAAAGATAAATCCAAATAATACGGGGAATAATCACCGCTCATCTTTGCCGGCGCAGCGCGTTTCCCTTGATTACCGCTTTCAAAAGGAGAACCACCAAACGTATTATAGGGTGAATCCAACCCGGTAATCATCGTCCCATCACTCACCCGCCATATAGAAATTTCACCGTCATAGACAATACTCAGTGCCAGATACTGGCTGTCTCTTGAAAAAGTGACATAGGCCGTATCATCCACCTCGCCATCAAACAATTGGAATAAAAACGCGCCGGTTTCTCCATCCCATATAGATTTCCCATCAGAAAAGTATTTGCCGTCATAAGAAAAAGTTAAGGGGCGGAAACCGCCTGATGGAAACGGCCAATAATTCTCCGCGTGGACAGTTTCACTCAATTCTCCCGTTTCTAGCCCATAAAAACGGGCCAGATCAACCCCACTGACAATTAAACTCTCCCCGTCCGGCGTAAAGCGCACGGCCTCCCCCGCCATTTCCGGGTAATGGTACAGCGGCTTGGTCTGCCCGACCTGCCATACCGTCACCCCCAGGTCGCCAATCGCCGCCAGCAGTGCCCCATCGTAAGAGAAGGCCAAATCATAGATCGCATTTTGCCCGCTTGCCCAGCGGGTGAACATCGCCCCGCGCTGGTAGATCAGCAAAGCAATTTCAGCATCGTTGTTGGCAACCGCCATCCAGCGCGAGAGGCGCGGCAGGGTCATCGCTGCCAACCCGGTAGGGTCTTCGTACTGCCAAAGCTGGTCGTACAGGTCTGCATCATAACCATATACCCCCATCGTCGTCTGCACGATCAAATACTGCCGGTTAGGGGTAAGCTGTACATCCTGCACCGCTCCTTTACCCAGGCGCGCCAATTCCACCACCCGGCCGGCATTTGTCGCACTGATAGCATTCTCCGGTTGTGGAATCGGTGTGTTCTCCCGCACGTAGGTCGGCGGAGTGGCTGTCCATACCTGGGCATCTTCCGGTGTGGGCGTGCTGCTTGGTTCAGACGGTTCGGCGGGGATGAGCGTGGCAGTCGCAGAGGCCGATGGTGCCAAAGTCGCCGATGGGCTGGGGATGCCCGTGTCGGCAGCCATGGTTAGCGTGCTGCTTTCCTCAATGGGCTGGCAGCCAACTAAAAGGATTAATATAAATACCGTCATCAAATAATAGAAATTTCTCACCATCTCCAACCCTCATACGCGAACAGCGTACTATCCATCTAATTCAGCTTGGATTCGCTCGGCACAACAGGAACAGGTTTTCATGGCGTAAGTATATCAAGGGTAAGTATACGCGTGAACAAGGTTATCAGTAAATCAACCTCCAAGAATTAAATCAGCTTTCCCTTTATACACTTATAAACTCATCTGCTTTTTCACGCTTACACTTTTACACGTATCCCCACCTCCCTTGTACCTCAAAACACAAATTTCGTCCGCGACCCCTTTTCCTATATAATCAAAATGAGGACCGAACGCTACTCGGTTGAAAAAACACGATATATCCCATACCCCACAAATAGGAGGATAATATATGAGACCCGTGTATGCCATTTCGGGAGGTGTATCCAAGTTTGCTAAATCCAGACCAGATAAAACCTTCCAGGCAATCGTCAAAGAGGCTTACGACTACGCCATCCAAGACATCGGGATTGATTTCCCCACCTTCACAAAGCTGGTAGATGGTTCCGTCGCCTCTTACTTCTCCGACCACTTCACCCGCCAGCTCATGGCCGCCATCATGGTGCAGGACTACCTGGGCCTGTGCCCCAAACCCAGCCACCGAGTAGAAGGCGGCGGTGCAACCGGCGGGTTATGCTTCCAGGAAGCCTGGAAGTCGATTGCCAGCGGCCACATGGATATTTGTGTGGCTTACGGCTTTGAGACCATGAGCCACGTAGAAACCTGGAAAGGCAACGAATTCATCGCCCTCGCCTCCGACGTGTCATTCGACTATCCCGTCGGAGGTTTTTATTCCGGCTACTACGCCATGATGGTCACCCGCCACATGAAAGAATTTGGTACCACCGTAGAACAAATGGCGCATGTCAGTGTCAAAAACCATATCAATGCCTACCACAACCCCTACTCGCAAAAACGCAACCGCTACACCATCGAAGATGTGCGCAATGCCCCCATGGTGGCCTGGCCGCTAACCCGTTTGGATATCTGCGTGATGTCCGATGGTGCCGCCGCTACCATCCTGGTATCCGAAGAAGGGCTTAAAAAGCTGGAAGATGCCGGGGCTGTTATCCCCCGCCCGCTGGTCAAAGTTTCCGGGATCGGCCGCGGCACCGATGCCATGCGCATGGCCGACCGGCCGCACGTGGACTATGACTATTTCATGGAAAACTATGCCACCGAGCAGGAAAAAGACTCGGACGAAACCAAAGCACACTACAAAAAGTTATGGGAACACGGCACCCGCTATCCCGGCGTGCACTCCTTCCGAGCCGGGCGCACCGCGGGCAACATGGCCTATAAACACGCCGGGGTGTACGACCCGCTGCACGAACTCGACTTTGTCGAACTGCACGACGCCTACACCTCCAGCGAGATCCAGACCTACGAAGACCTCGGCTTATGCCGCTACGGCGAGGGGGGAGAATTTGCCGCTTCGGGCAAAGCTTTCCTGGATGGGCTGGACTATGGGCTGAGCTTGCCCGAAAAATCGCTGTGCCCGGTCAACCCCTCTGGCGGTCTGATCGCTTGCGGCCACCCGGTCGGCGCTACCGGTCTGATGCAGGCCGTCTTTGCCATCTGGCAGTTACAGCAATCGGTTGGCAAGCACTTCAAAGACGACACTTTGCAGCTTAAAAACCCGCAGCGGGGCGCAATCCACTCACACGCCGGTACCGGCACCTATGTGACCGTCACCGTCTTGGAAAAGGAGGCATAAGATGGCGAAGTTACCCAGCAAAAAAGAAGAAACTTTAGGCGGTTATATCGTCCACGGCATCCCCTTCCCCATCGAGACCGACCCCGATTCACTCGCCTTTTTAAAGAAGATGGCACCTATCCAGATCGAGCAGGACTATGCCATCACCTACCTGCATTCCTACGCCCAAGACAGCCCCTGGTTTGCCGGGCTGACCCAAAAACGGCTGCTGGCAAACCAGGCCCCACAAAGCGGTTACACTTACGCCAACCCGCGCGGCCACGATATGTTCTCCGGCGAAAACACCCGGTGGATCGACATCACCGAACGCGAAGCGCGCATCCATGCCTTTACCGTCTGCCATTTTGGCTCTGAGGAATTCCTGCCCGAAACCCCCTTCATCCTCGCCCTGATCGAATTTGAGGATGTCAACACCTTGCTGCTCACCCGCATCTTGGGGTTAGACCCGATGGAAGCCACCCTCGATTGGATCGGCATGCCCGTTGCACCCCAATTTCTGCGCAACAGCAAACTCAAACCGACAGATGTGTATTTTGTGCCTCACAATTAACATGGATTAACACTTTTTTCATCTGGGCACAGCGGTACAATTGTGTCCAGATGAATTTATATACCCCCCTGGAGAAAGAAGAGCCTTCCATGTCCCTGATCAACTTAAATGAAATTGCATCCAAAGAAATCGTTCCCGGCTACCATGCACGCTTTGTACACACCGAACACAACACCTTTTCCTACTGGCAGGTAGATGCCGGTGCGGCCCTCCCCGCCCACAGCCACCCCCACGAGCAGACCGCTAATTTGCTGGAGGGAGAGTTTGAGCTGACCGTGGACGGCGTTCCCCACCTGCTGACGCCCGGCATGGTGGTGGTCATTCCGGGGGGTGTCCCTCACGCAGGGAGAGCAATCACCGACTGCAAATTGCTCGATGTGTTCTACCCGGTGCGGGAAGACTACCAAAATTCGTAAAGGTCATCATCAAGGAGGAAATCTATTATGAAACGCCTGATCCTGATCCCCTTGCTCCTCGCGTTGTTGGGTCTGGCTTGCGCCATCCCCAGCAGCGATACCGCCGAGCAGCAATCCGTCCCCACCTTCACCGATGATAATCTTTCCTTCGTGCTGACCAACATCGCCGCCCTTGAAGAAGCCACCAGCACCTCCACCGAAGCGCCCGAAAACACACCTACCGAGACCACCGCACCCGAAGAAGATGCCGAAGAAGCCACCGCCACAGCAACCAAGGCTGCTGCTGAACCGGAAAGCGAAGAATCTCCTACGCCGACCCTCACCCCAACCACAGCGGTTGCCAGCGGATTTCCTACTCCCATCCCGCTGCCCAACCCGGTCGCCAGCGATTTCCACACCTGCCTGACTTCCTGTGCCGCAGATGGCAGCAACCATCAGGAAACTTTCCCTGCCCAAATCGAGAAAATTTATTTCGGCTTCGACTTTTCCGAATTTCCCGTCGGCGCGCCTTACTCACGTGCCTGGTATAAAGACGGGGTTGAATGGGTGCGCTATGACTGCTACTGGCCCGGCCCAGAAGCCGGGATTGAAGAGATCACCCTGACCGAACCGAACGGTTTGGCCTCCGGCACCTGGAACGTGGTTATCACCATCAACGGCGTGCAGGTGATTAACGAAACCCTGGAAATTGAAGGCAGCTGGACACTTTGGGACCCGCCCGGCCACTTCAATACCTGCTACGGCAAGCGGTAACCATAGCGAATTTCCTCTTTGCGCCTGACACAAACAAAAAACCAGCCAACTTAATCACCAGTTGGCTGGTTATCGTTTAATCCGGTTCAATCCTCCCCTTTTATGGGTGAACTGTCGAACTAAATCCCCTGCGGTTCCCTTCGTTGAAATAAACCTTCTGCCGCCGGATTGAATTTTCTACCAGCATTTGGATCAGCTGGTTGTATTTAATTCCATGAATGTTTTCGGCTGCCACCGGCAAAAAGCTGTGCGGTCCAATCCCAGGCATGATATTAATTTCTAGCACATAACAACCGGTAGAATTCATTCTCAAATCCACCCGGCTGTAGTCCGATGCACCTACTGCGGCAAACGTCTTTTTGGTTAAATCGATCACTTCCTCACGCATTTTTCGATCGGAGATCAATTTGGTTCTCTCTAAATCTTTTTGTGCCGCTTCATAGCTGAGAATTTTCTTCTCCACGTCCATCGATTCGTAGTCAATTTCAATCGGTGTGAAAAGCGTTCGCTCTCCTGCAATGATCCCGACACTGAACTCGCGCACCTGTTCCCCGGTGATATATTCTTCCACCAGGGCCGGCTGGTCGTGCACATCAAAAACACGCCCTACGATTTCCATCAGGCTGGCATTATCATGCACGATTGAATCTTCGCGGATGCCGATGTGCCCCCCTTCGCTCAGCGGTTTGACGATCATTGGATAAGCCATTTTTTCCGACTTTAATCGGCTCGCATCTTCCCCCTTTTGCATCACAAAGGATCGCGGGGTAAGAATATTCCTCTTGCGCAGCAATTCTTTGGTGCGCCCTTTGTTCAACCCGATCTCTATCGATTTTGCGCTCGAACCAAGGTGGGGAATTTTCCACTCTTCCAACAACTCAGGGAGGAACGCGATTTTATTTTCTTCATCCAAATATTCTGCCACATTAAAGACAAAAATCTTTTTCCCGTGCTTCCGCTGCAGCCCGGTGATAAAGCTGTACAAAGTCACTGGATTTTTGGTATTGATACAGTGAACATGCCATTTTTCTTTCAAACTTTCTTCGATTAATTGATATGTTTCGGAAGAACGCCATGGTTTTCCGGTATACGATTTGATTAAAACGATTTCCATTAAGCCTCCTATAGATTCCATTAAGTATAACCTACCCGCCATTTACCATTTTTCAGCCACTTCTTTTGGCTGCAAATCGCTCATCAAATCAGCCATTTCAAACATCTTTTTTCGCAAATTTGGCAATTTGTTAAAGCCACTCGCCCAATTTTCATATACAATAAATAGGAGTGGCTTATACGCCCATGTACAACCCGAACGCTGTTCAGTCAAATATAAAAACGATTTCATTAAACCGGGGAAAACTCGGTCAAGGAATAGAGGAGGAAATAATGAAATCCCCAGGCACGAAAGTGCTGTATCTCGTGGCGGCCAGCCTGCTACTGCTTGGGCTGGCATGCAGTACCGTTACTGGCCTTCTGGGTGGCGACCAGTACGTTTCTGAAAACTCTATCAATACCATCCCCATTGACGACTCCCCCCAAGACAACCTGCCGCAAAACAACCCCGTTGAAGTTGAAAACGAAGAAGTTGGAGACGAAGAATCGGAAGAATATTTCTACGACTTCTCTGATTTTGGGCCTATCCAATTTGCAGAGGGCGTCACCGAAGATATGGTGCCGATTCTACCCACAAATGAATTCGACTATGGTGTAGAAGAGATTTATGCCATCTTCCGTTATGAGTATATGCTCGATGGGACAGCATGGTCCCGGGTTTGGCTATACGAAGGAGAAGAGGATGTCGTCCGGGAACTGGTTTGGGATGAGGGCTATGAAGGCATCAGTTACGCTTACTACGGCTACGAACCGCCAGAACCGCTCCCTGCCGGCACCTATACCCTCAACCTTTACATCGAAGACACGCTCGCCAGCAGCGCAGACTTCATCATCTACCCCGAAGAAACCGCCGCCGACCTGCCCCCGTCGGAACCCGAAGATATTATCAACGTCAACCTGATGCCTGCCTGGGAAATACTGGCTTACAGCCACAATGACCTGCTGCGCGACCTGGCACAGTTTGCGCTGGACAATCATATCGAAATGATCCTTTCAGATGAGGTTAGTTCTAAAGGGCTGTACCACTGCACCCAGGATTCCACCGAACCCGGCACGCTCTACATTGGAGAAGATTTCTGGAATGAGGCCAGTTGGGAAGAAGTTGCTGCCGTGATTGGGCACGAACTGACCCATGCCGTACAGCACATCGAGCGCGGCGCTTGTTATTGCAGCGTGGAGAACGAGTATTACGCCTTCCTGACCGAATTTTATGTCTTGCAGGAAAGCGGCCGCATGGACTTACTGGAAGAAAAATGGCGCGGCGCCTACGACGAGAATGGCTCTTTTGACCCCAACGCCCTATGGGAAGCCCTGCAGGAAGCCTACCCGGAATGCCCGGACTACTAGACCGGGCACACTCACATAGTCTTTGAACTTACTATCCGGGTAAACACCAGGAAAGACAATCAGCCAATCACCTTCCCCAGCACGTTGGGGAAGATGAAGGTCTACAAATGCATTGGATTTGCTGACTACCCCTTGCCAGTACTTTTGATATGTGGTCACAGCTCAAATCATCCTCTACGCGCCTACCACAATCGAGTATACTGTGCTGTATGCACACAAACACCCGAACCTTCATTTTAATCGTCTCATTGGCCCTCATCCTGGCCCTAACCGGCTGTAACCTGCCCACTACCGTCACCCCACAGCCTACCGCCACATCCATCAATCTGCCGCCAGAGCAAACCGCCACCACACCGCCCAATACCGAGGCCTGTCTTCCTCTCCCTTCTGATTGGGGGCAGCAGATCAGCAGCGCCTTACCGAATCATGAAGCGGTTGTCGTGCACCAGGCTTTTGCAGGCACAAACACCCTGCTCATCTGGCTGGTAGACCCAGCCCTTGCTGCACAAACCGATGAAGAACTGGTTCAGGAAGCTTCTGCCCAGATCAGCCAGGTTGTGCAGCATATCTCTGAAACAGACCCTTGCCTGAATGAAATCGATGCCCTCTACTTTACAATTGTGGATTCCTCCTACTGGACGTGGTACAGCACCTCAATACAAGTAAGTGAGGGGAATAATCTTTCCTTAGATGCAGAAGGCGGCGGTGGAGATGAGAGCCAGGGCGGCGGGCAGTTGGCAGCCATGCCCGAACCGACCCCCGAATTTGAAGCTGGCGACTGCGACTGGCAAACCGCAAACGCCGCGCTGATAAATAGTATTACTACAAGCGAAAACCAGGCCGCCTTTACTTTCCAACGCGATGCCTTTGGCAGCCACGTATTCGCCTACTGGCAGGCAGCCGACCAGGCCGCAGCCGAAAACAGTTTCCCCGCCGTGGCAGCGATCGCCGATCAGTTGGCCTGTTTGTCTCCCCAACCAACCGCCCTCTCTGTTTCCATCATGCTGCCGGATGGGCAAATCATCCTCACCGGGGAAACCCCGCTCCACGGAGAGACACCTCTCCAGGAATCTGATTACCAATATCAAATATTAATGCCATAAGTTGCAAAGGGGCTGTATGAAAAAATTTATCCAAACGATTATTCTCATCCTAGCAGCGTTCAGCATCGCAGGCTGCACCGCAGAAACAGCACCCCCACCCACAAACACCCTGCCGCCCAGCACCCAATCGCCGACCTTTACCAGTACTGCCACACAAACACCGCTTCCCACCTTCACTCTTACTCCCACATTCACCCCCTCACCCACACCCATTCCAGAAGTAACCTTTGCCGTAATTGGCGATTTTGGCACCGCCGGCCCAGGTTTAGAAGCCGTGGCAGCAATGATCGATTCCTGGGAAGTCGATTTCATCATCACCGTAGGGGATAACAATTATCCTATCGGGTCGCCCAAAACCATTGACGAGAATATCGGGCAGTATTTCCACCAATATATCTATCCCTATCAAGGCGAATATGGCCAGGGTGCTGAGAGTAATCGCTTCTTCCCCGCACTCGGAAACCACGACCTGCTGTGGGAAACCGGCCAACCCTATTATGATTATTTTGAGCTGCCCGGCAATGAACGCTATTACCAGTTCACCTGGAATTTCATCGACTTTTTTGTGCTCAACAGCGATTGGGTCGAACCAGATGGGATTGGCAAAACTTCCCCCCAGGCGGAATGGCTGCAAAACGCCCTGGCGCAGTCGCAGGCGCCCTGGCAGGTGGTCTATTTCCATCATGCCCCCTATTCCTCCGGCTATCACGGCTCTACCCCGCACATGCGTTGGCCTTTCAAAGAATGGGGCGCAGATGTGGTCTTGAGCGGGCATGACCATGATTACGAACGCCTGGAAGTAGACGGGCTGCTCTACCTGGTGCAGGGTCTCAGCGGCGGACAGCGCTACCCGGTGTACGAACCGATCCCCGAATCCAAAGCGCTGTTCGGCGGCACCTATGGGGCCATGCACGTGCTGGCCACGCCATTCGAGATGACCTTTGAATTCAGCACCATAGAAGGCGATTTGATCGACAGCTATACCCTCACCCACCCCACAAATTGAGTAAAACTTTTTCCCACCTAACGGGTTGTTAACCGTAGATACCCTCTAGATGGAGAAAACCTTTGACTGAGACTTCAATCAAGATCAATAAACCTAACCCGGTGCTGGCCTGGCTGGCACGCGGCTTTTTTAAATTGGTCGGCTGGGAGATCGACTACCAGCTGCCGGATGACCCCAAAATGCTGGTCATCTTTGCCCCGCACACCAGCAATTGGGACGCGGCTTATTTGGTGGCTGCCGGTTCGGTATTGGGACTAAAACCAAACTGGTTGGCGAAAAAGGAACTTTTTGCCGGGCCGATGAAATACCTGCTCAGCGGCATGGGAGCGGTCTCCATCGACCGGGATAAGAACGAGAACAAAGTGGATACAATTGCCAGGGTGATTGAAGAAGCCGACCACATCATTTTGGGGATTGCCCCCGAAGGCACCCGCAGCTACACCGAATACTGGCGCTCCGGCTTTTATCACATCGCCCTCAAAGCGGGCATCCCGATCCATTTTGCCTATATCGACTACCCCAACAAACGCGTTGGGGCCGTGCCGGGCATTATGCCCAGCGGGGATATGGATGCCGACATGGAGAAGATCAGAGCTTTCTACCAGGATAAGGGCGGCAAGATCCCGGAGAATGTCGGGCCAGTGCGGTTTAGGCCTAGAACTTATACTGCTTCCTAGAATATCCTACTAAGTTTTTTTTACGCAAAATGAAAATTACTTAGTAAAAATATGTATAATATATTTAATCATATAATTTTTAATCGGATATATCTAAAATTAGCGGGAGGGTAATTATGGTAGGGAGATATTTTGGTGGACAATACGATTCAGTAAAACAATCAGCATACTTAAACTTTATTCTAAAAGACAATAAATATAAGGGAAAAGTACCTTATCAAGTTGTTTTAGATCATTACACAGCAAGAATAAGATTAGATATATTATTTGGTGGACATGTTATTCTTACAGATGCAATGTTCTTTGATGGAGTTTTTTTTCAAACATTATTTACACATAGAGAAAAAAGAGAGGATTTTATTAACTTTATCAATTTATTAAGGGTGGGAAATATTCCTCCCTTAATTGAGATTTGGGCTTCCCCCGATTTAGTGGACAAGAAAAATGTCAAGATCGAGTACACTAAAACAAATAGGAGAAGCCAATGGCAAAGAGACAATATCGGACCTATCCAGACGAGTTCAAACTGGAAGTGCTGGAACTGCTGAAGACGAGCGGGAAAAACGCAGGCCAAATTGAGCGAGAGCTAGGGATCACACCTGGATTGGTGATCAAATGGCGTAATCGCTATCAGGCCAAGCAAAAGGGAGTGCAAGAAGTCGTGCTGGCGCCAAGCGACCTGGAAGCAGCCAGGCGGGAGATCAAGCATCTGAAACGCGAACTGGCCGAGGTGGAACAGGAGCGAGAGATCCTAAAAAAAGTGCTGAACATTTTCTCCCGGACAGACAAGCCCGGTACCGATTTATGAAAGCACACCAAACGCAATATCCGATCAGTCAGATGTGCAAGGTATTGAAAATCGGTCGCAGTGGCTATTATGCCTGGCAGAAACGCAAACTGAGCGCCAGGGCACAGACCAACCAGGCGCTGACCGAAGAGATCAGAAGTGTATATCTGAAAAGCCGAAGCACATACGGCAGTCCGAGAGTGCATGCCGCTTTGCTGCGAGCAGGGATCGTTTGCGGAAAGAATCGGGTGGCAAGGCTGATGAGGCAAGCAGGGCTGGTGGGGCGTTCTCCCAAGAGAAGATACCCAAGAACCACACAGCGGCGAGCAGGAACAATCCCTGCCCCCAATCTGCTCAACAGGGAGTTCAGTGCACAACACCCTAATCAGAAGTGGACGGTGGACATCACCTACATTGATACGGCCGAAGGTTGGTTGTATTTAGCGCCGGTGCTTGATCTATGCGGCAGACGGATTGTGGGCTGGTCGATGGCCGATCATATGGAAACCTCATTGATTGAAGCCGCTCTCAAGATGGCTTTCTTGCAGCGAGACCCCCAGGCCGGATTGCTTCATCATTCCGACCAGGGCAGTCAGTATACCAGTGGCAATTACTTGGATTTGCTGCACCAACATGATTGCCAGATCAGCATGAGCGGCAAAGGCAACTGTTATGACAATGCCGCAATGGAGAGTTTTTTCTCCACCCTCAAAGCAGAATGTGCGCACAGCCAATTTGAATCTCGTGCCCAGGCACGCACAGCCATCTTTGAGTACATCGAGGTTTGGTACAATCGGCAGCGATTACATTCCTCTCTGGGCTATCTTAGCCCGATGGAATTCGAACAACTTTCAGGACATTAATTGTGTCTACTTTTTTGGGGTAAGCCCAGTTAGACAAAGATGTAAAACTATCGACGACACACTGTATAAAATGTTATACAAAAAAAACTCTCCTGACGGATTTGTTTTCAGTTCAATAAGTAATAATTATGTAAAAGACAATGTAGCTAACACACTCAAAGAAGCCCAAGAAAGTGGTAAGGAGTTTTCTGATTGGGAAACTTTTTTATCATCTTCAATCGCATATGTAGACGATAAGATTGTAAAAGAAGAAATTTTACATAAAATCGAAACTATAAAAAATTTGAAGGAAATTCCTTCCAATATTTTCAGGCCTTGGGAAGGAACATACAATTTCAATAAAGTATTATCAGATGCAATTAATCAAAATCGATTTAGAATACAAAGGACTGGTGATACTCTTATTGATGATGTAATAAAAACAATTGAGGTAGAAATTTCAAAACCTTATCCAGATAGAAGCAAATTACAAAATGAAATCGCAAGAAAAACAGAAATCTTTGTTAGACCACCATCTAATCCTGCTGAAGAAGCTTTAGAACTTCTTTGGGGGCAATTTTTACAAGTTTACAATAGAGCAATAGGTATTCAACATTATTGTGATACGTTTGATATAGGGGAAATTCTTAAAAATGATGATGAAATTGATTTGAAAGTTACTTCTAATCTTACACAATCCGCATTACAAGCCTTAGCAAGAGAAAGCTGGACAGATTTTGGTGAAAGATTTAATGAGTTAAGTATATATAGAAATAGATGGCTCAAAGAAGTTTGGGAACTAGAATTGGAGAAGAAAAAGACATCATATGATGCAAGCATCGCACTTGAAGAATTTATTGATCAAATTACTCTTCAGTATAAGTTAAAACCAACGTTTCGAGATATGATTGAAGTAATTAGCGGTGGAGCATCAATTGACGTTGACCTCATGAATTCTAATAGCATTTCATTTGCTATCTCAAACCAATTGCTTCGTGTCCCCATACAAACGGTTGATTTAATCAAGAGAAGATTAGCATATAAAAAGAATAAATCAAATATGATTGAATATGGTCAAAAATTTTTACCAGGAATATAGTTCAATGAAAATCCTAAAATCTAATAGCATAAAAAAATATTTTGAATTAATAAATGAAAATCCAAATTTATTTCTACCTAATGACGCTCCATTAAAAATTATTACAGATATTAATTACATTGAATCATATTGCACAAAAAAGAACATTGACCTAAATAAAATTGGAGTCATTTTTCAAGATAAATATATAACTCTTATTAGAGATTTAGTAAAATTTCCGAACGGCAATGTGTCAACCTATAATCGTTTAGTAAATACATCAATCCTCCAATCGGGAGGTGCTGGAACCGTAATATTACCTATAGTAGGCAATAAAATATTGCTTATAAAAATATTCCGTCATCCATTACGCCGATGGAGTATTGAACTTCCGCGAGGATTTGGAGAAAAAGATCTCTCTCCAGAAGAAATTGCACATAAAGAAATTGCTGAGGAAATTCATGGAAAAATAAAACAAGTAGTCCCATTAGGGATTATAAATAATAATACTGGCTTAGAAGGGAATGATATTCAAATATATCTAGCTTATTTAGAAAACCTCGGTGAACCAAATTATTCTGAGGGAATTGATAAAACTATTCTAGTAAATATAATTGAATTTGAAGATATGATCGCCCAAGGGCAAATAACGGACGGATTTACTATTTCTGCATATGCTAAGGCTAAAATTATGGGAAAAATATAAAATTAAAAACCCAAAAGCACCCTGCCTTCACTCAGGGTGCTTTTTTGGGGTGCTGATGGCTTTATCGAATATTAGGAGGAATGAAAAGCCATCTTTGCAAGGAGGAGAAAATGAATTGGATGGTTAGCTATACTATACAACAATCCGCATGTGTGAACATTCGCATTTCATTGGGTTTTTATGATGATTATGTAAACTTTTTCCTCCGAATCGCATCTGAAAAATAACTCTAATGATTAAATTTCAAGCGAAAGGAACCCATGCCAGTAGACTCAAGGTTTGTCCATTTAGGAGACCCCGCCCCCGATTTCACCCTCCCCTCCGTGAACGGTGAGCAAGTCTCTCTTTCCCAGTTTCGGGGCAGCCAACATGTTGTCCTCGTCTTCCTGCGCGGCTTTGCCTGACCATTCTGCCGCCGGCATTTGGAGCAGTTGCGCCAAGACGTAGAAAAATTTCAAGCCCAAGATGCAGAGATTGTGGTCATCGCCCCCGACACACTGGGGAATGCCCAATCATTTTTCTCCCTCAGTCCAGTACCTTTCACCGCCCTGGTGGATAACGAACTGGCAGTGTACCAACAATTCGATGTCCAAAGTAAATTAATCTCTCTGGGGCAGCGCCCCGGTCTGTTCGTCATCGACAAACAAGGCATCGTGCAGTACGCCTACCTGGGTGCCCAGCAGTGGGAAATCCCCAAAAACGAAGAAGTGCTGGAGCAGTTAGTCCAGCTGAACACATCGAACTAAAAATACAGCCAACTTCAACACCAATCAATCTTGTGCAATTTTCCGCAAATTGCTTGCCTCAAGGAGGATTATCACCTATAATCCTCCTTCGCTTTTAATTGTTTTTGTGCCTATCAAGCAGTCTATCGTACTGCCAAACACCTACCAACCACACACCTCAAATACATTCTGATGCAAACGTATCTGAAACTGAGTCGTCTGGCTTTCCAGCGGAAGATGAGCTACCGCGCTGCCACGTTGGCCGGGCTGGCGACAAACTTCTTTTTTGGCTTGCTGCGCGCGGCCGTGATGATTGCCCTCTACCAAAACCGCGAGGTGGTTGCCGGTATGGATTTGCCTATGGCAATTACCTTTACCGCTCTCACCCAGGGCGTGCTGGATGTGCTCAGCATCTTCCATTGGTACGACCTGATGCGCACCGTGTACAGCGGCGAGGTTGCCACCGACCTGCTCAAACCGATGGGCTATTTCCGTTATTGGATGGCGCAGGATTTTGGCCGGGCAGCTGCATCTTTCTTCACTAGGGGGATTACCATTATGCTGGCCTACAGCCTGTTCTTTGATCTGGTGCATCCCCAATCGTTCGCCACCTGGGGATACTTCCTTGCTGCCTTCCTGTTGAGCTGGTTGGTCAGTTTTTCCTGGCGGTTCCTGGTCAGTCTGGCCGCATTCTGGACACCCAACGCGGTCGGGATCGGCCGCTTCTTTTTCCTGGGCGGATACGTGCTTTCAGGCGTGCTCATGCCGCTGGCCTTCTTCCCCGCCTGGTTCCAGCACCTGGCCTACTTGACCCCCTTCCCCCATACGGTAACCACCATGATTGAAATCTATTTAGGCATGTTAAAAGGGGCAGAAATGTGGTCGGCGATTGGCATGCAGGCCATTTGGGCAGTCGCATTGATTGTTGTCGGTCAGATTGTGCTGCGTGCCGGTATGCGCAGATTGGTGGTGCAGGGTGGATAAAACAACCGAACGTTTCAAGTTTGCCTTCACCTTCTGGAAGCGCATGGTGGGCGTACACTTCCGCAGCCAGTTGAGCTATCGCGTCTCTTTCCTGTTCGATTTCTTCAGCATGGTGATGGTTGCCTTGTTGGAATTTCTGGCTTTTGCCCTGGTGCTGCCCAAATTCGACACTATCGGCGGGTGGACGCTGGGTGAAGTAGCGCTTTTGATCGGGATGATGAACATGGCTTTTGGACTGATGGATATGATCTTTGCCGGCTTTGATCCTGGCTTCTTCGGCAATCAAATTCGCCTCGGTCGCTTCGACCAACTGCTCCTCCGCCCGGTCAACATCACCCTGCAGGTACTCACCCTCGATTTTATGCTGCGCCGCCTGGGACGTGTGTTTGTCGGGATCGGTATCTTGGCCTATGCCATCACCCTCACCCCCATTGACTGGACGGCAAGCAAAATACTGGTGTTGGCATGCGCCGTTCTGGGGCAAATTGGCTTCTTCGGGGCGTTGTTCATCATCGGCGCCACAATCACCTTCTGGACGGTAGACTCAATCGAAATCGTCAATATCTTCACCTATGGCGGCAGTGAGATGATCTCCTACCCGATGCACATTTATCCAGCCTACTTACGCCGTTTCTTCACCTTTGTGCTGCCTGCCATCTTTTTAAATTATTACCCTGCCATGTATATTTTAGAAAAACCAGACCCGCTTGGGATGCCCACTTTTGCCCACTGGCTGGCGCCGCTGGTAGGGATCTTCTTGCTGCTGGCTGCCCGCCAGGTATGGCATTTTGGCATCCGGCATTACCAGAGTACAGGGACATAAAATGGAAGCAATGATTGAAGTACAGAATTTATCCAAACATTTTAAAGTGCGGCAGCATTACCGCGGCAAGTTTGCCGCCCTGCGCAACCTCACCACCCGCCAATATCGCACGATCAAAGCCGTCGACCAGATCAATTTCAAGATCATGCCGGGCGAACTGGTCGGTTACCTGGGGCCAAATGGCGCCGGGAAATCCACCACCATCAAAATGCTCACCGGGCTGCTGGTGCCTACTTCGGGCGAACTGCGTGTCAACGGGCATCTCCCCTGGCGCGACCGGCAGGCATACGTCCGGCGTATCGGGGCGGTTTTTGGCCAGCGCACCACCCTGTGGTGGGACTTGCCGGTGATCGAATCCTTTGACCTGCTCAAAACTATCTACCGGGTGCCGGAGGATAAATTCCGGCACAACCTGGATGAATTCCGCCGCATCTTGGAACTGGACAATTTTATTAACACCCCCGTGCGTTCGCTGTCTTTAGGCCAGCGCATGCGGGCGGACCTGTGCGCCGCCCTGCTCCACGACCCCGACCTGCTTTTTTTAGATGAACCTACCATCGGCCTGGATGTAGTCGCCAAAGAGCGCATACGCCAATTTATCCAACATATCAACGCCGACCGGGGCACCACCGTGGTACTCACCACCCACGACCTCTCCGATGTACAAAAGTTATGTAAGCGCATTATGGTGATTGATGAAGGTCAGCTGCTCTACGACGGGCAGCTCGATGCCCTGGCACAGCGTTTTGGCGGCTACCGTCATCTGGTAGTGGAAATGGCCGAAGACTACCATACGCCCCAGGTGGCAGATGCCGAGATTGTGCAGCAAGACGGGGTGCAGGTGATCTATAAGTTCAAACAAGGTGCGGTCACCGCCTCAGAGCTGATCAATCGTCTTTCTGCCCGGTACCGCATCCGGGATTTGGAAGTGCGCGAACCAGACCTGGAAGAAACTATCCGGCGCATATACCAGGAACGCCTGCTCTCGCCTGGGAAATAGATTAAACAAAAAACTCCTGTCGAATAGACAGGAGTCTCTTTTTATAACCTTAGAAGCAAGCATTAGCTCCGCTTGCTTTTCTTACCGGTTAAATCGCGACGTCGGGCGCGGCGGATAGCTTTCTTCTTAGCAATACGCCGTTCTTCTGATTTAGAAATAAACCAGCGCTTACGGCGGAGATCACTAAGAACACCGCTGCTGGAAACGGCTTTGCGGAAACGCCGGAACAACTGCTGTTGCGATTCATTCGGTCGGAGTGCGACCTTAGCCAAAAAACTTCACCTGCCTTTCGTACGGCGGCATGCCGGTAATCGTTTGGGGTACATTTTTCGTGTACGCCAAAACATATGGATTTTACATGAGAACCAGAGGCGGGTCAAGCACCAATCTTGAAACAAACGTAGGCGAATCAGGTGCAATCATTGGGAACTACAACCCATCATTTTCAAGAAATCTGGTAAAGACCGATTTTGTGTCAAAAATCCTGCTCAAAATGGCTGTTTCTTGGCCAAAACTTGAAACCCTGTCCCCAATTTTCCGTATTAAAATTTAATCAAACTTGCGGGAAATGCCTGCGTAATAAAAGAAAGACCTGAGAAAATGCAAACCAAATATCCAGAAAAATTAGCCGCCAACAGCACCCTCGTGCCCACCGCAATGGGCGAGATCGAAACCGCAATTGTAGGTGACGGTCCCCCTATCGTCGTACTGCACGGCGCTTTGGGCGGTTACGACCGTGCCCTGGTATACAGCTTCCCCGAAACCGGCTACAAGTTCATTTGTCCCTCTCGCCCCGGCTATTTACGCACCTCTATTGAGGTTGGGCGCACTGCCGAAGAACAGGCAGATATGGTGGCAGCCCTGATGGATGCGCTGCAGATTGAAAAAGCCGCCGTGATAGGCTGCTCTGCCGGCGGGCCGCCCGCCGTGGAATTTGCCATCCGCCACCCCGACCGCTGTTGGGGCCTGGTGATGGGGAATGCCATCAATGCCCCGCTATCGCCGCTGCACGGCCTGATCGGGCCGGTGGCTCGCACCTTATTTCAATATGATTGGATCACCTGGTTTGGGGTCAACCGTTTGGTGTTGTTTGCCCTGCGCCCCAATCTCGGCTGGCAAACACGGGGAGACAAAGCCAAACAACAGCATGTCCTCGCCATGCTCGATTCGATGTACCCTACCAGCCTGCGCCGGGAAGGTTTTCTTAACGATTTGGAACAATTCCAACATACCCCCGGGTACCCGTTAGAAGCCGTCCCCGTCCCCACAATGGTCATTCACGGCACATCCGACATGGTTGTGCCCTATGGCCAGGGAGAATACAGCGCCAAAGCCATTCCTGGGGCGCAGTTCTTGCGCGTGGATAAAGGCACCCATCTGTGTTTTATCTCGCATCAGGAAATGATCTTGCCCGCCCTGGTGGAATTTTTTAACGCCCATAATCCCACCAATCAATTGAACTAACCTCACCGCGTGGTTCAATCCATCCATCATAGAAACTATGAGATTTCTCTAAGATTACTCTGGTATGATTGTAGTACAACAAAGCAACTACCACATAACGGTCAATAAACTGTGGTACTACAATCTAGCGACAAGATCAGAACAGGAATACTATGGACATCTCAAACCTTGAACTGATTGAAACACTCCGGCGGGAAAAAGATATCCCCATGAAATTAGCCATCACCAGGACATTGGCAGACCCTTCTTTTTTGGAAATGCTGCTGCTTGGCTTGCAAGAAAAAGACGACACGTTTCGGATGAACTGCTACCAGGTGCTTACCCACGTGGCCAAACAAAACCCGCAAACGCTCTACCCGCATTGGGGATATTTCGCCCAGATGCTGACCAACAAAAACGCTTTTTACCGCGCCATTGCGGTCACGCTGATTGCACGCCTGACCAAGAACGATTATCAAAAACGCTTTGACTCTTTATTTGACGACTATTTTGCCCTGCTGCACGATACCAGTGTGATCCCCCCGCGTTATATCGCCCAGCATGCTGCCATGATCATCGAACATAAACCAGAACTGCAAGACCAGATTGAAGCGCAGCTGCTGGCCTTAGATGAAACCCACCACCAGGAAAGCCGTATCTGGCTGATCAAAGGCGATGCGCTGACTTCCATGGCAGCACATTATGAAACTTCCAACCACCAACAGGAAATCATCGCCCTGGCTCAAGAACTGACCACATGCAGCAGCCCAAAAGCGCGCAAAGCAAGCGTAACCTTTTTACAAGAACATGGTGAAGTAAAAACATGAAAGACAAAACAAAAAAACAATTATTAATGGGAGGCGCCGCGGCTATCGGCGCTGGCATTGCTGCCTGGGGAATCCGGAAAGCAATTAAAACTTACGAAGTTGAAACCACCGAATCATTGATCTCACTGCACAAGGGCAGCCGGGTGTACCAAACCGCGGCCGGCCCGGTAGAGGCATCCATCTTTGGAGAAGGCCCCCCCGTGATGGTCATCCACGGCGCTGCCGGAGGCTACGACCAGGGCGCTGTGCGTGCCGAACAATTTGAGGGGATCAAGTATATCTCTGTCTCCCGCCCCGGCTATTTACGCACCCCGCTGGATACCGGCGTGACCATGGCCGAACAGGCCGACGCAATGGCCGCCCTGATGGACACATTGGGGATAGAAAAAGCCGCCTTCATCGGCACTTCGACCGGCGGGCTTGTCAGCATTCATTTTGCACTGCGCTACCCCGAACGCTGCTGGGCTTTGGTGCTGGCTTCCGCGGTAAATGCCCCATTGGAATTAAAGATCAACGCGCTTGCCACCTTCAGTCCGCTGGTAGAGACAGATTTCCTGCCGTGGGTCTTTTTGCACCCCGAAACCCTGCTGATGATCAACCCCGTCCTGCGCAAACAGGTGGCGGCCGACCCGGATAAAATGGAAACCATCCGCCAACTGGTGCACACAGTTTACCCGTTCACCCTGCGGCTGTCCGGCATTCATAACGATGCTACTCAAATTGAAGCCACGCCTGAATTGCCCCTGGAAACGATAAAAACACCCACCCTTGTGATTCACGGCGATGCCGATGATACCGTACCCTTTTCCCAGGGAATCGCCAGTGCGACCCGAATTCCAAATGCAAAGTTCTTACCGATCCCTGGCGGCACGCATTATGCCATCCTCACCCACCTGGAAATCACCCGCCCGGTAATTATGGATTTTATTCGAGAACACACCCCTAAGTAACCAGTACGGCTAACCCCCATTCCTGGCACAGCGCCCGCTGTTCGATCGTCAGGCAGGCAGAGATCAGTTGAAGTTCGGTCAAAGTCATTTGCCTGATCTCTGTCCGGTCTTGCTTGGTGTGCAGCGTGATCGGATAGCAGTGAAATTCGGGCACAATTTCCAAATACGCCATCCGCATGAACAACCAGGCCAGATCGCCCGGAGAAAACGCCCCGCGGCGCTGGAATTTACCCATCGCCCAACGCAGCCGGCGCTGTTCTCTATCCGTAAGATGCGGGTAGATCGCCTGCATTTCTAGAATGATTTGGTTGAATTGCTCTTCGGGGATTTCTTTTATTTCGTCCTGCTCTCGTTTGCGCGC
The DNA here is from genome assembly GCA_963675375.2 of Anaerolineales bacterium. Lineage (GTDB taxonomy): Bacteria > Chloroflexota > Anaerolineae > Anaerolineales > UBA11579 > UBA11579. The sequence goes on from OY776212.2 coordinate 3,733,466, forward strand.
CTGATTTTGAGAACGCCGCACATACTCCAGAGAGACATCAAACAACAAAACACACTGCGATCCTACCCATAAAGCTTCCCCCGTTTCGGCATGCACGACCAAAAACTGGTAGCGCAGTCCCTTGTTGCCGCACAGGTCGCAAACGGCCTGTGGGACGCGGTTATCTTTGAACCGCCCGGTATACTTCCACGATAAGAATGGGTTATTGGATGAAGTTGGCTGGATTGTTCGCAAGCGTTGTGACAGGTGGTCTTTCCATTGCAGATCCAATTCTGGAAACCTCCAATTAGTCAAAAAAACTCTTGGAATTTATTCGCCAAGAGTTTAATAGAATACGAACAAATAATTTTCCTTTAAGCTTCCTGTATCCGTTCTTCTGCAGTAAGTTTGATTGCTGTGCGTACTTTATCGTCAATTTCTACATCAGCAAATTCAACATAAAAAATTACATCATACCCATCTTCTGCCAGGTATCCTCGCGCCAAGACAAGGGCTTTTACCGCCTGGTTTACCGCCCCTGCTCCAATTGCTTGTATCTCTGCTTTTTTATTTTCTCGAAAAACTCCTGCAATTGCCCCAGCTACGGCCGATGTACGTGAAGTACCTGATACCTTGATCACATCCATGTAGTGCTCCTTGCTAACATAGTGAATGTTTAGAACAATTATGCGGGTCCATGCTTTTCTCCTCCCGCTTAATCTAATTAATTGTACAGGATTTTAGGTATAGAATCAAGAAAAATACCTATAAATATCATTATGGTTGTCCAAATTATAAAGTTAATTTTAATGGACCAGACCTCTTAAAAAGAGGGGTTAAATAGACCACTGCGCCAGGTTGCTTGGAGCTCACAATTTGACACAATTTGTGGCGGAGTATGTTGGGATACTACCAACCACCAATTCCCTTAGGTGAAAGACCAAGTAATTACCAAAAGACGCAGTGGCCTATTTTCTGGTTGTGCCCACATTATAGATGAAAAATTTCACAAAGTCAATTAACCACACATATGTATTGGGAAACAACTCTTACTACTATATATAGGAAGGATGAAGATACATACTACGAAAGCAAATAATGCCCTTTCCTCAGTTTCAAAAGGGATGAAAAGAGCCCCCAGGTTGAACTGTGCTCCAGGTATAAGTCTCATTAAAAAGCACTTCGCCCCACGCGCTGGTTATTTCAAATTCCGATCATGGACAAGGAATTACAACCAAACTTTACCCTTTTCCGCCTGGCGAGGGCTGTTAAAAGCAGACAACAAAACCGCGCTGAGAAAAACACCCCTGCCGTAAAACAAGTCTTTCAATACGCCGCCCAGATCATAATTCCTGCCAATTTTTGCCAAATTTTCAACTCTTCTGGACAACCTACCCTTCTTATTAATCTAAAGTTAATTTTTTCACGATTTTTTTGTTTTATATTAACCAGAATCAGAACAATATTAATCTTAAATTAACACAAATGAAGGATTTTACTGTACAATGAAGTCCAAGTAGTACTCTTTTAATCCCTATCTGTGAAATTCGGAATTAGCCTGAATGGAGGTGGTAGCTATAGAGGATATGTTTATTTAAGTACCAACTGACCAGAAAAAATATTAAGGAGATGAAAAGTAATGACCCGTAAAAAATTGATGTTTTTGGTTTCTTTACTGGTATTAGCAACCTTCGTCCTCGCCGCATGCGGTGGCAACACCACCCCCCCGGCAAATAACGAAGAACCGGCTAATGCAGAAGAACCGATGAATGAAGAGCCCATGGATGAAGAACCCATGGACGAAGAGCCGATGAATGAAGAGCCGATGGAAGAAGAACCGGTAGCTGAAGTTGAAATGGTTCCCTTCTGGTCCGCAGCAGAACGCCAGGCACTGGCCGCTGCCCTCGACCGTGAAGCTCTCGTAGACCGCGTATTTGAAGGCCGCAACGTTCCTGCTTACCACATGGTCCCCACCGGATACCCGTACGCCACGGAACCCTTCCTGGACAAATACGGCACCCGTGATCTGGAAATGGCCATTTCCCTCTTGGAAGGTGAAGGCTATAGCGCAGATAACAAATTCCATGTAGAACTTTGGTACCCGCCAGAACACTACGGCACCACAACCGCCGACGTGATGCAGGTTATTAAAGAGCAGTGGGAAGAAACCGGTTTGATTGAAGTTGAATTGGTTGTTCAGAACTGGGCAGAGTACGTAGACGCCTTTAATGACGGCAACGAAATTCCTGTCTTCATCCTCGGTTGGTTCCCGGACTTTGCTGACCCGGAAAACTGGCTCTCCCCCTGGGGCTCCTGCCTCCAATCCCCCGACCTGGGTGTGAACTACTGTGACGAGACCATGGATGACCTCCTGCTCACCGCAGCTTCCTCCTCGGACCCGGCAGAACGTGAAGCCCTCTACCAAGAAATTGGTGACTACTGGGCAGAAGAACTCCCCACCATCCCGTTGTTCTGGGAACCGGAATTCGTGACCTATCGCGACGGCGTGGAAGGTGTCACCATTGGTGCACCGTTTGAATTCAACTACAACGTACTGAGCTTTGGCGCCGGCGCCTCCCCGTCCTCCGGCAGCACCGACACCATCTACATCGGCACCACCGATGAAGTCCACTCCCTGGACGCTCAGGATGCATACTCCACCCATGACTGGGAAGTCATCAAGAACACCGGCGTTCCGCTGTTGAAATACGTTCCTGGCAGCTCTGAATTAGTGCCCGGCGCAGCCGCCGACTTCCCCACCATCAGTGACGATGGCTTGGTTTACACCTTCCCCCTGCGTGAAGACATTGCCTTCGCAGACGGCACCCCGGTGACCGCTGAAGACTATGTCCGCTCCTGGGAGCGCATTGGCCTCGACGGTGACGTTTCTGGTTTGATGCAGCTCTACATCGCTGATGTGGCTGCCCCCGACACCTACACCGTAGAGATCACCCTGACTGCCCCGTTCGGTTTCTTCGACGCACTGGCAGCCACCGCACCGTTGGTTCCCTCCAACCCCAACCAGTTCCCGACTGACGAATTGGTCTTCTACCCCGAATCTTTAGACGGGATTGGACCGTACCGCATGGTATCCTTCACCGCTGGCGAACAGATGGTTCTGGAAGCCAACCCGTACTACTTCGGTGACGATGCCCCTCAGATCCCGAATGTGATCATCCGCTACTTCGCTGACCCCACCACCATGGCAAACGCCGTTGAAACTGGTGAGATCGATATCGCCTGGCGCGTACTTGGCCCGGTTGAAGCTATCCGCCTGCAAAGCGTGGACGGCCTGACAGTAGATAAAGTTGATGCACCTTCACTTCGGTACCTGGTTTTCAACCACAACTACAGCGTTCCGGCAGAACAATAAACAACGTCTCTGTTGAAATTAGCTAACCAAAGGGGTGCAGCCTAGGCTGCACCCCTGATCTAAATTATTTTTAGACCCCATTTTTTATCGTAATTAAGGAAAAAACATGTCCAACTCTCTCAGAAACTTCCTTATTACCCGTGTCCTGCTGACCATACCAATGGTATGGTTCCTTATTACTGTTGTCTTTATAGTGATGCGAGTACTACCAGGCGATCCCATCCGTTCTCAGCTTGGCCCCAAAGCCACAGCCGAACAAGTGGAATTGATTCGAATTCGTATGGGATTAGATAAACCCCTCATTGTGCAGTATGGCAATTTCCTTTGGGACGTAGTTACCCTTGACTTTGGTAACGCGCTGACCCAAGGCGAACGCCCCATCAAGGACGAACTGGGAGAAAAACTTCCAGCCACAATTGAACTGACCATTCCAGCAATTATTATCACTGCCGTATTCGGCATCGCGGGCGGCGCTTACGCCGCAAAGAACCGCAAAAAATTCCCTGATTATAGTTTGAGACTGTTCAGCATCTTTATCTATTCCATCCCCATCTTCTTTTTAGGGTTAATCTTTCAAATTGTCTTTTCCGTATGGCTGGGGTGGCTCCCGCTTTACGGCCGCTTAGACCCGCTCGTGCAGGTAAACTTTGTTTCTCCCACCAATTTTTACGTCCTCGATTCCCTGCTCACCAAAGATTGGGTTGCCTTTAAATCAGCCATTACCCACCTGATTATGCCCTCTGTCACCTTAGGCTTAGCCCTTACCGGGGTTTTCATCCGCCTGACCCGCGTGAACATGATCGAAATCTTACAATCAGACTTCATTACCGCCGGGCGTGCCAGAGGCCTTTCCGAAAAGCGGCTGGCATATCGCCACGCGCTGCGTAACGTATTCATCCCCATCCTCACCCTTATCGGCTTGCAATTTGCCATCCTGATCGCTGGTGCGGTGCTCACCGAGACCACCTTCTCTTGGCCAGGCATGGGGCGTTACCTGGTGGAAAGAATTGAACTACGAGACTATACCGCAGTACAGTCCACTGTGGCTGTATTTGCGCTTTTTGTTGCCGGGATCAGTCTAGTAATGGATATGCTTTACGCATTCATTGATCCTCGCATCCGATATTAAAGAAGGAACTTTTCATGGCAGAAGAACAAGAAGAACGACAAGAAACACAAAAAGTCCCAGAATGGCAGTTAGACCTGGAACAGGTGGGTTTTGTTAGAAAACTTTTCATGGCCCGCAAATGGTATGGCGGGGACTGGTGGTTTGTCGCCATCAGCGCCGTACTGCTGCTGGCCGTGATCATCATCGGTATATTCCCCCAATGGTTTGCTCCCTACGACCCACGGGCAGAAGTTGGTCCCTCCCTGCTTTCCCCCGGAGAGGCACCCGCCGAATATGTCCTGATCGCCCGGATAGATGCAGGCGTCACTGAATTACGCGACGTGTCCGCCAGAGAGAACAATATTGGTTTCGTGGTCGGCTCCCCTGCCAGCCAGGCGCTGCGCGAAGTGACCGCCGAGATCAGTGAAGCGGACGGTGAAAATTACCAACCCCGCCCACGCAGATTTGAAACCTTTGAGGAAATGTTCCCGGCTTTACTCTCTGGCGAGATCGATGCAATTGTCGCCTCCCCAGATGAAGTTGAATCTTTCCTTGCGCAATACCCCGAATTAGAAATTGCCAGCCCGCTGCGTGCCAGCGCCGATAAGGGCTTTATCATGGGTACCAACCAGATCGGACAGGATGTGTTCAGCCGCGTGATGTGGGGCACCCGCATTGCTTTGATCGTTGGCCTGACCTCCGCCATTGTCGCTTTTGTGATTGGTGTCCCCCTGGGTCTGGTCAGCGGGTTTGTTGGCGGCACATTAGACCGGGTACTCACCCTGGTGATGGATAGTTTGTATTCCTTCCCTGGGCTGATCCTGGCGATTGCAATCACCGCCGTGCTTGGGCCTGGAATCGGCAACATCATTGTCGCCATTGCGGTGCTGTATGTGCCTACCTACTTCCGCATTGTGCGCGGCCAAACCCTGGCCGTGAAAGAAGAGTTGTATGTGGAAGCAGCCCGCAGCCTTGGCGCCAGCGCCCGTACCATCCTGGTCAAATACATTTTCCCCAACGTGATCCCCTCTGTGGTGATCATTTTCTCGGTGAACGTGTCTGACGCAATCCTGACGGAAGCAGGTTTGAGCTTCTTAGGGTTAGGGCTGCCCCCCGACACCCCCGACTGGGGTATTGACCTGGCCCGCGGGCAGGACTACCTGCGCCGTGCATGGTGGTTGATCACTTTCCCTGGCGGGATGGTCAGTTTAGTAACCCTGGCATTTAGTATGTTTGGCGAGAGTTTGGCAGAAATCCTCAACCCAAGATTAGCGGAGTCTTAACATTATGAGTAACCCACAAAACGATAAATCGGAAGTGTTAGCGGAAGTTCGCAACTTCTCGGTCACCTACCACACCCGGATAGGCCCGGTGAGTGCGGTCGATAACATTTCTTTTGACATTAAAAAAGGCGAAATTCTGGGTCTGGTCGGCGAGTCCGGCTGCGGCAAAAGCACCCTTGGTAAAGGCCTGATGCGCATGATCGCCTCCCCTGGCGAAGTCAGCGGCGGTCAGCATATCTTCAATGGTGAAGACATCATGGAATATGATGAAAAGCAAATGCGCGACTTCCGCGGCCGCTGCGTGAGCATGATATTCCAAGACCCGATGACCTCCCTCAACCCGGTGCAGCGCATTGACGAACACTTGATTGAGGCCATCAAAGTGCATGAGCCGAAAACCAAAAAACCCAATGCGCTTGAACGAGCAAAAACACTGATCGAACGGCTCGGCATTCAAGATCGGCGCCTGACAGACTACCCGCACCAGCTTTCTGGCGGTATGCGCCAGCGTGTAATGGTTGGGCTGGGGTTAGTCCTAAACGCCGACCTGATCATTGCCGACGAAGCTACCACCTCCCTGGATGTGATCGTAGAAGCAAAGCTGGTTGACCAATTGAAAGAGATCCGCGATGAGTTTGGCGTATCCATCTTGATGATTACGCACAACATCGCCCTGGTTGCTCAGATTGCCGACCGGCTGGCCGTCATGTATGCCGGACGCATGGTCGAACTCGGTTCGATCTATGAAGTGTTTGCCAACCCCAAACACCCCTATACCCAGGGTTTGCTCAAATCAATCCCAACTATCCGGTTGGATAGCAATGAAGAACTGTACAAAATGCCGGGTGAACCGCCGAACCTCACCCACCCGCCTACCGGCTGCCGCTTCCACCCGCGCTGTCCGCATGCCATGCCGATCTGTTCGCAAAAACGGCCTGAACTGCAAGACATGGGCGACGAGCATTACGTACACTGCTGGTTATACCAGGAACATCCCTCAGATGAAGAAGCGCTCAACGAGGTGTCCGCATGACAGACATGACCGAATTTACCCAACGCGAAAAACGCGGCAGCAGCAATGTGCTGGTGGATGTCCAGAATTTAAAGAAATATTTCCCCGTGCAAACCAACTTTTTAGATACGGTTTTCTCCAAAGAGATTGACTATGTCAAAGCGGTTGACGGGGTTTCATTCAAGATTCACAGCGGTGAGGTCTTTGGCCTGGCCGGTGAATCCGGGAGCGGCAAAACCACCATCGGCCGGTTGATCTTAGGTTTAGAGAAAGCCACCGAAGGCAAAGTCATCTTTGATGATATTGAGCTGACTGCGCTTAATCCCAACGAGCTGCGCAGCATGCGCAACCTGATGCAGGTCATCTTCCAAGACCCGATGGCCTCGCTCAACCCCCGCATGACGATCGGCGAAGCAGTCGGACACGGCCTCAAGATCCATGATATGGGTAGTGCGGCCGAGATCAGAGAGAAAACCCACCAAATTCTGGAAAGGGTTGGCCTGATCCCGTCCTCCTTCTTCTATAACAAGTTCCCGCACCAAATTTCTGGTGGTCAGCGGCAGCGTGTGGTGATCGCCCGCGCCCTGGTGACCAACCCGATCTTGATCCTGGCGGACGAGCCGATTGCCATGGCAGACGTGAGCGTGCGTGCCCTCTTGCTGGATTTGATGATCCGTTTAAAGAACGAGTTTGAACTCACCTACCTGTTCATCACCCACGACCTGGCAACCGCCAAATACATCTGCGACCGCATCGGTATCCTCTACCTGGGCAAATTTGCCGAGATGGGCGAGCTGCGAGAAGTTTACGGCAACCCGCTGCATCCCTACACCCAGGCGCTCCTGGCGGCTGTCCCTGTGCCAGACCCGGTAAAACGCCGCACGCAAGAAATGCCCGAAGGCGAGATTCCTAACCCGATCAACCCGCCCTCTGGCTGCCGGTTCCACCCGCGCTGCCCGATTGCGGAAGCAATTTGCTCGCAGAAAGAACCGGAATTACGAGAGCTGCGCCCAGAGCATTATGTGGCCTGCCACTTTGCAGAACGCTTCCTGGAATAAGTTCCGCAACCATACACAAACACTGAAAGGCGGAGAAATTTTCTCCGCCTTTATCATTACCCTTCAAGAATCGAGAGAAACATGGACGAACAATACTCCCAAAGAATCCAATCCTTCCAACAAACCCTTAAAGGAAAAGCCGACCTGGCCTTTTTCCCCATCTCTGCCGATTTGCACTACCTGACCGGCATCCAACGCGAAATGCCTAATTTTGGTGCTGTGCGGCACCCCGGTGCATGGATTGAGGGCTTGTGGCTGGCACCAGACCAAGCCCCTATCCTCACCCTGACGCGGATGACCTCCGATTTCAACAACCCCGGCGCGCTGGACAACGTATTTGTGTTAGGCGATTGGGACCAGCCGCAGGACATGGTGCAGAGAGTTTTGGGGCAGTTCAACCTCCCCAACCCCGAAACGATTGCCCTGGGCGAACGTACTTCCGGGGAAACCTTCCTCCAATTACAAAAAACCTTCCCGCAGATCAAATTTGCCGCCGCCTCAAAATGGCTGATCCCGCAGAGGATGATCAAAGACTCCGGTGAACTGGACCTGATGCGGGAAGCCGGGCGCATCACCGAGGCGGCTTTCAAGGCGGTTGTAGCTGCCCTCAAACACGGCATGACCGAATTAGATATTATCCTGGAAGTGGATTACCAGCTGCGCAACCAGGGCGGGTATGGCTCATCATTCAATACCACCCTATACGCGGTTGGCCCGCAGCACGAGCTGTTCTTCAACCAGCCAGAACATACCTGGCGCAGGCCGCTCAACCCGCCGGTATCCATCTTGTTCGACTGTGGCGCCATCCACGAAGGATACTGCTACGATTTTGGCCGCACGGTTTACTTCGGCACCCCGGATGAAGAAATGCTGGAAGTCCACCGGCTGGTGATGGCTTCCCAGGCTGCCGGAATGGCCGCCTTGAAAGCCGGACAAGCCACCGCAGAAGATGCCGACCGCGCTGCCAGAGCTGTGATCGAAGACGCCGGGCGAGGAGAAGCCTTCCGCCACCGTCTGGGACACAGCATCGGTCTGGACGTACACGAAGCGCCTTTCCTGACCAAAGGCGATACCCGCACGGTGCAGGAAGGCATGCTCTTTACCGTGGAACCCAGCATCATCATGCCCTACGCCCCCTCCGCCAGGGTGGAAGACGTGGTGCTGGTAGGGAAAGATGGCGGCATCCCCCTGAGCACCGGGTGGCAAGATTTAATTGTGATTGAATAAGCTAATAAATTCAAATTGGGAATAATTCCCCAGTTCAAAAAGACCAAATTTGGTCAACCAATAAATATGCGTGGCTTGTGCCACGCATATTTATTAAATCGAACATAACTAGATCATTTCTACCGCTTCGTTTTATACCGCTGCCGGTTCCTCAAAGCGGCTGGCCCCAATGCCCGGCCAAATGCGCAGTACCCCAAACACAGCGCGTACCAGCACCCAAACAGCAGTCACAATCCATACCCAGGCCAGCGTAGGGCTGTCCATGCGGGTCACCACCCAAATACCCGCTACCCCTACCGCGGTAGCGAACAGCATCACATTGCGCAAGTAACCGTAATCGCCGGTGCCCCAATGCGCCCCATCGGTCAAAAAGGCCAGCGAGTTAAGCGGCTGACTGAGCGAGAAGACCACCCAGGCGGGCAAGAACATCGCCACCGATTCGGGAGGAACCAACAAATCGATCACCATGCCGCGCGCCAGCCACATCAGTGCGCCCAGCGCAATGCCGGTACCTACCCCCCAATAGGTGCCCACCAAAACCACTTTCTTGGCCCATTGTATCGATTCTTGGCCGATATAATAGCCCACCAAAGACTGCACCGTGGAAGCGTAGGCATCCAGGGTCAGGGAGGTGAAACCGTACAACTGGCGGATCACCTGATGGGCCGCCCCGGCATCCGAACCGATCTGGTTGGTCACCCGGGTGGTGTACGCCAAAAAAACGTTCAGTAAAGCCGTGCGCAGGAACAAATCCCCACCCACTTTGAGCAGGTTAGCCGCATCTCGCAGAACAAATTCCCGCGATAACCCCAATTTGACCGCAATCAACCCCACCCCGGCCAACGCCCCCAGCCATTGGCTGATCGTGCTGGCTAAAGCCGAGCCCGCCACCCCCATCACCGGGAAGGGGCCGTTGCCAAAGATCATCAGCCAATCCAACAACACATTCAACGCATTCACGCCCAGCGCAATCCACAGCGGCGATTTCATATCCTGCAAACCGCGCAGCGCGCCAAAAGTTACCAGCATGATCAACACGGCCGGCGCGCCATACAACCTGATGCGCATATAGCTGACCGCATACACCTGCACGTCCCCTTCCGCACCTAGCAGTTGTGCCACCTGATTGGCGGCGGGACTGATGGTGAGGAGCAGCAGCAGGCCAAAGCCAAAAGCCAATGCCAGTGCCAGACTGGTGATCTTTTTGGCTTTTTCAGCTTGCCCTTTGCCGTACACCTGGGCAACTTCGGTCTGGGTGCCAATCCCCAAGAAATTAAAGATCCAAAACAGGCTTGAAAGAGCGGTCGTGCCTACCCCCAACGCTGCGAGGGGATCAATCCCCAAAGAAGAAATAAAGCCGGTATCCACCAATGCGGTGATCGGCTCGGCAGTCATCGAGAGCAGAACAGGGATAGAAAGCGCAACCAAGGTGCGGTGTGGCTTGGTCTGAAAAGGATGTTGGGCAGTTGTGTTCATTATATTTGCTTTCGTTGGAATAAAAACTTGAATGAAGAATTGTACTATTCCCCCTGATGTGGGTAAAGCGAAGGATACATGTTCTTCACGGTTTTCTCAATGTCAGGGATAATGTTACCCCTATCTGTGAACCGATAAATTGCTTTCCTTTACAAAATGTAGTGCTAATTGCTAAATGACTTGTTAAAAATTTATAAGTTTTTTCATGCCCCACCCGCCAGCATTTTGTTTAGATATGCTCTTCAACCCTCCCCAAATTGGGAAGGGTGATCGCACCTCAGAAATTTAGGGCATCAATTGGGGTGGGGCTTGATAGAAACAATCCTATCTCTTAACGTTACACCACCTTTTCTTCATTTTTTTACATTCAATATTTTTTGCTGTGGATAGTTCCCGCCCTAGCGCATGTCCCGCCCGCCGTTGATATCCACCGTCGCCCCGGTCATAAATCCGGCTACCGGGCTGGCAACAAACACAATCGTCCGGGCAACTTCTTCTGGGCTGGCAAAGCGCTGTAAGGGCAATTTTTTCTCGGCATAATCTTTAGGCAGGGAAGCAATCGTATCCTCTCCCATCGCGGTCAAGGTGATTCCCGGCGCTACACAGTTGACCCGGATGGCCGGCCCCAACGCACGCGCCAGGCTCTTGGTCAGGTTGACCAGCCCGGCTTTGGCGGCGGCATAATGCGGGTGGTGCGGCGCGCCGGTTTGGGCTGCCACACTCGCCACAGTGACAATCGAACCACCCGCCCCCATCAGCGGCACCAACGCCTGGATCAGGGCAAACGGGCCGTTCAGATTGACCGCCACAATTTGCGCCCATTCCTCTGCACCGATCTCGTCCCACGGGGTGACGATGTTTTGCCCGGCGCACAAGATAACCGTATCGAGATGCGACACATCCGCTTTGAGCTGTACCACACTGCTGGTGATCGAGGCAGCATCGACCAAATCCATCTGGCAGCGCCATGCCCGGCGGCCAAACGACTCGACAACCTGCGCTGTTTGTGCCGCACCCTCTTCGTTCTTACCGTATCCCACTACCACATCAGCGCCTTCTTCTGCCAGGGCAGCCGCCACCGCGGCGCCAATCCCGCTGGACGCGCCGTTCACAAAAGCAACTTTATCCTTCAATTCGAGGTTCATATTGAACATCCTCTGTTTTTGCGGCCATTATAGCATTTGCCACAGCCAGGCAAAAAGATGGTATCTTATGAACAGAAACAATCCAATGACAAATTTCAATCTAATCATTTAAAATTTTAGGAGAAAACCTAATGGCTCTCAAAGTCTTGTTTATCGGCGGCACCGGCGTGATCAGTTCGGCATCCAGCACCCTGGCAGTAGAAAAAGGGATCGAATTATTTTTGTTCAACCGCGGCAATGCCAATACCCTGCGCCCGGTTCCTGCCGGAGCACAAGTGTTCACCGGGGACATTAACAACCCTGAGGATATACAAACCCTGCTGGCAAAACACAATTTTGATGTGGTGGTCAACTGGATCGCCTACCACCCGCATGAGGTGGCACGCGACATTCAAACTTTCAGCGGGCGTGTCGGGCAGTATGTCTTTATCAGTTCTGCCTCGGCGTACCAAAAACCGCCCCAGCAATTGCCTGTCACGGAGGAAACCCCGTTGGATAATCCCTTCTGGGAATACTCGCGCCAGAAACAAGCCTGCGAAGAACTGCTTTTCGAGGCCCATCACAACAACAATTTCCCCGCCACCATCGTGCGCCCTTCCCACACCTACGATAAAACCATGCTGCCTTTCTCCGGAGGTTTTACTGTGTTGGGCCGCATGCTGCAAGGCAAACCGGTCATTATCCACGGGGACGGCACTTCTTTATGGGTGCTGACTCACAACACCGATTTTGCCAAAGGTTTTGTCGGCTTGTTGGGCAGGCAGGAGGCAATTGGCGAGGCATACCACATCACCTCCGATGAGCTGCTTAGCTGGAACCAAATCTACAACTTCGTAGCCGAAGCGGCCGGGGTAACGCTGAAACCGGTCTATGTGCCTTCCACCGTGGTGGCGCGCTACGACTCGGTATGGGGCGACAGTTTAGTCGGCGACAAATCCCACAGCATGATCTTCGACAATAGCAAGATCAAGACCCTGGTGCCCGAATTTAACGCCACGACTCCGTACAAGCAGGGCGCTCAAGAAACCGCAGCCTGGTATCTCTCTCACCCGGAACAGCAGCAAACCAATCCCGTGCTTTCTGCCACAATGGATAAACTGGCAGATTTGTTTGGGTAAAAAACTGCGCTAACAACCAAAAAGCAGCATCGATCAGGGCTTGTTATTCGTCTCCCATCTATAGTACAATCCATCCGGTTACCGTGAAAACTATCAAGGAATGGTTCACAAGGAGGAATGCTATGAATCGGACAGTGTCTATCTTCCTGCTATTTGTACTACTACTCACCGGCTGCAGCCAAACGGCGGCGCCTGCCCCAACCCACACCGATCTCCCTGCACCACCTGCCACCATCCCCGCCACTACCGCCCCTTCGGTCACCCCCTCACCTACCGAAACAACCATCCCGCCGACCGACACGATTGCGCCACCCAAAGAGACCGGAACAGTAGTTGATTTCGATGGGCATACGTATCAAACGGTGAAGATTGGCGGGCAGTGGTGGATGGCCGAAAGTTTACGGGTAACCACGAACAGCCAGGGCGATGCGATCACCCGATATTGCTATGAAAATGATGAAGCCAACTGTGAGGCATACGGCGGACTGTACACCTGGGATGCGGCAATGGATGGCAGCAGCACCGAAGGCGCACAAGGCCTCTGCCCCGATGGCTGGCACATCCCCAGCGATGCAGATTGGGCAGTATTGTTTGACTATCTCGGCGGGATAGAAATAGCCGGGGGAAAGATGAAAACCACCGGGGCAGAATGGCAGCCGCCCAACGAAGGGGCAACCAACCAAAGCGGCTTCAACGGGCTGCCCGCCGGCGGATATATCATCCACCTGGATTTATTTGAAGGATTTGGCTACGGCGTTCATTTTTGGAGTTCGACGGGAAATGGTGACAAGGCTGGGTTACCCACCATAAATTTCGAAGATGCTACCGTGATGCTCCTCAACGAGTCCAAGCAGATTTCAGCCAGTGTGCGCTGTGTGGGGGATGCGGGGGAGTGAAAAACAGGACAAACTCCTCCACTAATAAAGATTTAATTAAAGCAAAAAGCTCACAAAATTGTGAGCTTTTTCTTGGTGAGTGCGGGGGGACTCGAACCCTCAACCAATGGCTTAAAAGGCCACTGCTCTACCATTGAGCTACGCACCCATCGGAGGAAGATTTTATCACGCAGGTACCATGCCGTCAATGAAAAACTATGCCTTTTGAGGTCGAATTCACAAATTCGTTCCAGCAAAGTCGCTCTCTCAAACTTTTAAGTTTCACAACGCCAGCAATCTGGTACCATCTATCTACTGACATTGTATAATAGCGGCATATAATTCTTTCGACCGATGAAACATTTGCCTGTTCTCTACGCGCAATTGTTTTTTAATTTACTAGGAGGCACGATGAGCAATCTCACTGAAATTACTGAAGATACATTTGAAAACGAAGTTTTACAGGCCGGCACCCCCGTATTGGTAGACTTTGGCGCTGTGTGGTGCGGACCCTGCAAAATGCTGGACCCCGTGGTCGAGGAACTCGCCGGGGATTGGGGGGAACAGGTCAAAGTCGTTAAACTCGACGTAGACCACAGCCCCAATGTCGCCATGCAGTTCAGCGTGATGGGCGTCCCTACCCTGATGCTGTTCATCGACGGTGAGGCTAAGGAACGCCTGACCGGCTACATGCCCAAGAATAAAATTCTGAAAAAGCTTGAACCCCATTTAGCGTAATTTCCCCTTTACCCATGCAAGGCTGCCCCCAAATGAGGCAGTCTTTTTTTATGCAACACAATATTTGACTTCTTCCACCATCATTCATTAACAACCTATTCACCGCTTTCATTGACAAAGCAGGCTGTCTAAATTACAATATTTGCAAAAATTTGCAAATGCAATTAATTGCAACAGGTTTCACTTATGAGCAAACCCAGACTGACATCAGCACGACAAGCAATCCTCGACTATCTTGAAGCCGCCGAGCGGCACCTCTCCGCCAACCAGGTGTATGAAGCGCTGACCGAAAGGCTGCCTTCCCTCAACCTATCCACCGTTTACCGCTCCCTGGAATATCTGGTGGAACATCAGTTGGTCTCGGTAGCTGACGTGGGCACCGGCAGCCCGGTATACGAAATTGTTAACGACACCCCGCACCATCACCTGGTCTGCCTCAACTGCCACCATATCATGTACCTGGATCATGACTATGTGAACCCTTTTTTCCAATCTCTAGATGAAACCCTCGACTTTCAAGTGCATACCAATCATCTGGTGCTGTATGGCATCTGCACCGATTGTAAAAAACTCATTGAGGAAGAAAAGGCTGTCCAGGCAGAATAACCCAATTCTGCCCCACGCAGCAAACAAAGCTCTAACGGCCTTTGTTTAATCAAAATTAGGAAAGAGAGAAAAAATGAATTTATCCCCTGCCCCCCTTCATATTCCAGATGGATTTCTAAATGTATTCATCTCCGTCTTGTTTTGGGTACTTACCATTATCCTGGTTGGCATTGCCGTACGCCGCACCCAAAACACCCTCAAAGAACGCCAGATTCCGCTCATGGGCATTATGGCTGCCTTCATCTTTGCCGCCCAAATGATCAATTTTCCCGTAGCAGGCGGTACTTCCGGCCACTTGCTGGGGGGTGCCCTGGCCGCCATCATCCTTGGCCCCTGGTCGGGCATGCTGGTAATGACCAGCGTGATTGCCCTGCAAGGCTTGTTGTTCCAGGATGGTGGTCTGCTGGTGATGGGCGCCAACATCTTCAATATGGGCCTGCTGACCGCTCTGATCGGTTATGGACTGTACACCGCGGTTGCCAACAAAGGTAAAGGCCTGAAATTGACCGTCGTGGCCGTGGCTGCCTGGCTTTCGGTAATGGCTGGCGCTCTATCAACCTCCTTCCAGCTTTGGCTATCGGGCACCTCCCCGGCACAGGTAGTTTTCCCCGCTATGTTGGGCGTACATGCCCTCATCGGGATTGGAGAAGCCCTGATCACCGTGGCTGCCATTGCCTTCATCCTGCAGGTGCGCCCAGACCTGATCAACACCGAAAAAACTCAGGCTTCTGGCGGCGCAGGTTGGGTGGTGGTCGGCGGGCTGCTATCCCTGGCTGTCGTGCTCATCTCGCCCTTTGCTTCGGCTAGTCCAGATGGCCTGGAACGCGTTGCCGAAGATATTGGCTTTTTAGGATTAGCGCAGGACACCTCATACAACATCTTTACCGACTATACGATCCCGTTTTTGGGGGAAAGCGGCCTCTCAACGATCATCGCTGGCGTAGTGGGAATTGCCCTTGTTGGCCTGTTGGCTTACTTCATCGGGCGTGCGCTCAAAAAGCCAACCGTATAAAAACGCCGATGACCAGATTTCGATCTGTCACTACCGCTTGGTGCATCAAATTGACAAGGCAATTCTCAATTTGATCAAACCGGACTTTGTTCGGAAAAAATAAAACGGATGAGCGAGGACCCTCATCCGTTTTATTTAACCCAGGTTTCACCCATACTCGCCAAAATTTGACAGTCCCCGAAAAAATCCCCCAACCCCTAAATTGCGACTATAATAAAGCATGCTCTCTTCAATCACCTTTGAATTTTTCCAGGTCGGCCAAAGTGTCATCCACCGTTTAGACCCACGCGTCAAACTGCTGGGGACGATTGGATTGATCCTCTCTAATGTGCTCTTACCCGATGGCGCGTGGCTGGCTTTCGCGCTCTCCTGGATCGTGATCTTTATTTTCACCCGCATCGCCCACCTGAACTACAGTTTTGTGTTCAAACGCGCCTTTTTGGTGATTCCCTTTGTGTTGGTCGCCTTCACCGTCATGTTCACCCTACCCGGCGAAAGCCTGGTCGACTTCCGCTTGTTCTCCTGGGATTTGACCATTACCGTGCCCGGCTTCCTGCGTTTCGTCAGCATCGTGATACGCTCCTGGTTGTCTATCCAGGCAGCCATTCTGCTGACTGCCACGACCAAATTCCCCGATATGGCTCACGGTTTGCGGCACTTATATGTTCCCCTGGTGCTGATTGCTATCATTTCCTTTATGTACCGCTACCTATTTGTGCTGCGCGAAGAAGCCGAACGCCTGATGCAAGCGCGCGCCGCCCGCAGCGCCGCCCTGGTGGGGAAAAATCGCCCCTCTCTGTGGTGGCGGGCTAAGAATGCGGGCAATATGGTTGGTCAGCTGTTTTTACGCAGCTACGAGCGCAGTGATCGCGTTTACAATGCCATGGTTGCCAGGGGATTTCAGGGAGAATTCCTCACCTTTACCCCACACCACATGCACGCCAAAGACTGGGCAGCATTGGCGATTATGCTCCTTATTCTGGCCGGAATCCAGATTTCCGGTCAAGTTCACATCCTATAGGTTGTACGTATGCCAATTCTTCACGATAAAAAAACTTACGAAGCACTTCAATTAGACCCCAATCAACCGGTCTTATCGGTGAAAGACCTGCATTTCAGCTACCCCGATGGGCAGCACGCCCTGCGCGGTTTGAGCTTTGAAATGTCCCCCGGTGAGAAGGTCGCCCTGGTGGGGCCAAATGGTTCGGGGAAAAGCACCCTGATGCTCAACATGATTGGCATCTTGCACGGTGAAGGCCAACGCCAGGTCGCCGGGCTGACCCTGACAGAAGACAACCTTCCCCAAATTCGCGCCCGTGTGGGGCTGGTCTTCCAAAACCCAGACGACCAGTTATTCTCCCCGACCGTATTTGAAGACGTGGCTTTTGGCCCGCTGCACATGGGCTTCAGCGAAGATGAAACCCGCCAACGGGTGGCAGAAGCCCTGGCAATGGTTGGCATGAGCGAATACGCCGAACGACTTTCTTATCATTTGAGTGTCGGCGAGAAAAAACGGGTGGCAATCGCCACGGTGCTCTCAATGGACCCCAACGTGATTATCCTCGATGAACCTTCTGCCGGCCTGGACCCCAAAGCCCGCCGCATCCTGATCAACCTGCTGCGCGACCTGCCGCAAAGCCTGCTGGTCGCCACACACGATATGCTCCTGGTAAGAGAACTGCTCCCCCGTACGATCATCCTCGATAAAGGACAGGTCGTTGCCGATGGCGATACCCAAACCCTGTTGGGAGACGCAGAACTGCTCGCTTCGCACGGCCTGGAAATGCCCATCTAAACAGAAAACGAAAAACTTCAATGTACAAAAAATGCCCTTATCGAAAAGATAAGGGCATCATTTTCACTGCGGAAAGCAGGCGATTAATCTCTTGGCAGATAATCAATCACACTGTGTTTGATGGCGTAGGCAGCCGCTTCCGAACGGGTGCGCAGGTTGAGCTTGCTCAAAATAGAGCTGACATAGTTGCGCACGGTTTTCTCGCTCAAGAAAATATCAGCGGCAATCTCTTTGTTGGTCTTGCCTTCAGAGATCAAATTCAAAATACGCAGTTCCTGGTCACTCAATGCGGCAAAAGCCTCATCGGTGGCCTTGCGGGAAGCCTCTCGTACCCGCTTGAACACTTTTTGAGTCAAAGAGGGATCGAGCAAAGCTTCTCCCCGCCCAATCGTGTTCAGGGCATTGATCAGGTCATCGCTGCCAATTTGCTTGAGGATATACCCGTATGCGCCGGCATTGATGGCGTCAAACAAAAGGTCATCCTCCGCAAAGGAAGTGAGCATAATCACTTTGGTATCAGGGAGTTCTTCCATGATCTCTTTGGTTGCATCTATCCCACTTTTACCGGGCAAACGGATATCCATAATTATTACATCTGGCCGGTATTCCTGCGCCACGTTGATTGCTTCATCTGCATTAGAAGCTTCAGCAACCACTTCGTATTCAGGGTAATTAGAAAGAAGAGCTTTAATTCCAAGACGAACTACTTCATGATCATCGACGAGCATTATTTTTAGCATGTTGGTTTGACCCTATTCGCTTAAACAGATATAATCTGTCAGGATATTACCCAGAAATTATAGCACATCACTGGAGTTTTATGAGCAAGCAAGTTTTAAGGTGGTTAACCATCATCGGGCCGGTAGGCCTGATTACCGTAATTGTCGTCTCATCTGACTTGATCGCCTCCCAGGAAATACAAGTCGGCAAGCTGCTTCTTACTCTGGTTTTGGTCTCTTTAGTCTCCTCGATTTTCTCAAGCTGGGTCTTCAACCAAATCACGGAGCGGGAACGCGAAATTCAAAAACGCGCCGCCCAATTAGAAGCGCTCAACAATGCAGCTCTATCCCTGATTACCGAACTGGATTTGGGCATTGTGCTGCAAAAAGTGGTCGATCTCAGCCGAGATTTGGTCTCCGCACGTTATGGCGCACTCGGTGTCTTGGATGATGATAGTACCGCCTTCCAACGCTTCATCACCTCCGGTATTTCCGAAGAAACGCGCAAAAAGATCGGTGCGCCGCCCATCGGTAAAGGCGTTTTCCACATCCTCATGCGGGAAGGGAAATCATTGATCCTCAATGATATTTCTTCTCACGAAGAATCGTACGGCTTCCCCCAACACCACCCCCCAATGCGTTCCCTCATCGGAGTGCCAATCCGGGCGAAAGGGAAAGTGATCGGGGACTTATATCTCTCGGAGAAGCAAGACCCCTTCAACCCTGACCCAAACATGTTGATCCCATTCACCGAGGAAGACCAGCATATCCTTGAATTATTTGCCACCCAGGCTGCCATTGCGATCGAAAATGCCCGCCTATACCGCCAGGTGCAGCAGCTGGCAGTGTTGGAAGAACGCCAGCGCTTTGGAATGGACTTACACGATGGTGTCATCCAATCTATTTACGCGGTCGGTCTGATGCTTGAAAATATCTTGCATCGGGTGGAGAAAGAACCCGGCAGCGCCCGCGAAGGGATCACTGATTCGATTCGCTCGCTCAACATGGTAATCAGCGACATCCGTAACTATATCCTGGACCTGCGTCCCCAGCACTTTAAAGGCCGTAATATCATCCAGGGGATCGAAGAACTGACCCGTGCCTTGCGTGCCAATACCTTTATCGACGTAGACCTGGTGATCACGGATGTTGAACCACACATTATCAGCCCGGAACGCACCGTCGAGATACTCCATATTGCGCAAGAAGCGCTTTCGAATGTACAAAAACACGCCCGTGCCAGCGAGGTCGATATCTCCATGGCCTGCCAGAACGGGCATTTACTGCTGGAAATTGTGGACAATGGCGTTGCCATCACCCCGCCAGACCTGCACCGGGCGCGCGGCAACGGCCTGCGCAACATGCAAGACCGGGCGGCTGCATTGAATGGCGAAATTGTGATCGGCCCCCGCCTGGAAGGCGGCACCGAAGTCAAACTGGATGTGCCAATCCGCTAAAATATGGCTGTGCCAACCTAGGGGGAGAGATAAAATAGATCTGAATTTTAGAAACCACGAGAGTATATAGGGATGATTGTCCCCCGCCATGCGGGACATCTGCCCCTTAGATGTTATCAGGGGGATAGCTATACTTTCAGTAACATTATTCTAAACAATATTCCCAAAATTTGTGAGATTTATTTAATGGTTGACAAAAAGGATGAAAAAGTTCGTATATTAATTGTAGACAATCACGCTGAAGTGGTTAAACAGGTACAGACGCGTCTCTCTTTTGAGGAAGATTTTGAAGTTTGCATGGTCGCTCCCCTAAGCCAGCTTACCGAGAGCATTCTAGACTGCAAACCCGACCTGCTCTTGATTGACCCCTATGCGGATAACTCCTACAAATATGATCGCATCAATTTAGCGATGCAGATCTTGCCAAGTCTTACCGTAGTGGTGCTGACCGCTGTGGTCGATACCGCTTTGCAATTGCGCCTGAAAAAAGAAAAGGTTGCCTGCATTTTAGAGAAAGGGATTTCTTCAACCGAATTGGTAGATGCGCTTCGCGGCGTGATGCATAAAAACTGCGCCGGGCAAGACACGATTACCCAGAAAGAGATCGCCCCCTAAATAAATAGCCCGGTCTGGACATAATATTGCAAGATATTATAATTGTTTGGATAATCAAACAATTATTTTTGCATTAAAGGCTGTTGTCAATTTTATCCTCAGGCTTTCAATCACGGTAATAAACTCCTCCCAGGAAACATGCAACAGCGCCAACTATGTTAAAATGGACGCATTAATTCATCACAACCGAATGGAAGAGAAGTATGGCAAAAAACGACGTAATTCGAGCAGTAAAAGGCACCCGCGACTATTACCCCGAAGAGATGGGTGTACGAGTGTGGTTATATCAAAAAATGCGCCAGGTGAGCGAATCATTTGGCTATTTTGAATATGAAGGCCCAATCCTGGAAAGCTTTGACCTTTACATTGCAAAATCCAGTGAGGAAATTGTAGAAAAACAATCCTATGTATTTGAAGACCGCGGCGGCGACAAATTGACCCTGCGCCCGGAATTGACCCCCACCCTGGCGCGCATGGTTGCCACCCGCCAACCCCAGCTGACTTTCCCGCTGCGCTGGTGGTCATTTGGCCCCTTCTGGCGCTACGAACGCCCGCAAAAAGGTCGTACGCGTGAATTTTTCCAGTGGAATATAGACATGATCGGGGATGATTCCCCCGAAGCAGATGCGGAGATCATCGCCATTGCGGCTACATTTTTGCAGTCGGTCGGCCTGAAACCCGACCAGGCAAAGATCATGATCAACAACCGCCGCCTGATGGATGCACAGCTTTCCAAGCTGGAGATCACCCCCGAAAAACGGCCGGACGTGTTCACCCTGATCGACAAACGCGACAAAATGAACCAGGAAAGCTGGCTGGCGTATGCTGCCGACCTGGACCTCTCCCCCACCCAAATTGACGGCATCAGCAACTTGATCCAGAACGAAGACTTATGGCAGGAATCGGAAGAACTGGTGCGCTTGTTTGGCGCATTGGATGCCTACGGCATCCGCGAATACGTGCAGTTTGCCCCGCACATCATCCGCGGGCTGGTGTATTACACCGGCACCGTCTTTGAAGCCTGGGATACCGCTGGGGACTTCCGCGCCATTTTTGGCGGCGGCCGCTACGATAACCTGGTGGGCGATGTTGGCGGCGATCCGGTAGGCGGCGTTGGTTTTGCCGTGGGTGACGTGATCATCAGCCTGCTATTAGACTCTCTCGGATTATTGCCATCCTTCGAAGAATCCCCTGCCCCGGTACTGTTCACCCTTTTCAACCAGGACCTGCTGGCAGCATCTATCCGGATTGCCAACAACCTGCGCCGCACCGGTCTAAAGGTGACCAGCTACTTGAACCCGGACAAATTGGGCAAGCAGTTCAAATATGCCGACCGCATTGGCGCTAAGATCGCCCTGGTGTTAGGGCCGGATGAAGAAAAAGCCGGCACCATCAGCGTGAAGAACCTGGTCAGCGGCCAGCAAGAAACCATTTCGCAAGATCAATTGGTGGAAACCATCCACAAGTTCCTTGAAGGTTAATCCGCTTAATGATAAAATCCTGCTTACCTTGGTGGATGTAGATCAATGGCAGATCGCTGCACTGTGGATGCAGTCGTTGAGGGTTCGAGTCCCTTCATCCACCCAGTAAAAAAAACAGCCCTGGAAAATTTCCAGGGCTGTTTTTTTATCAACCTCCTGCCTAAAACGTATCTGCATCCGGGGGTAAATCCTTAATTTTCCGAATAAACGCTGAGACGGCGGCATCTTCTTGCTGTGGATACGCAAACCCATACGCATCGGCTACGGCCACAGCCGCCAGCCGGAACAATTCCCCCATCTTGAACAACGCCTGCCAGATGTCTGCAAATTCTGCCCCTGCGTAAGATTCTTCCAGCAGCACCCACCATGCAGCCGGAAGTTCCTGGTGCAAATAACGCCCCAATTTTCCTGCGTCCTGCCCAAACTCGGTCTGCATCCCGTAATACCAGGTGAGCATTTTGATCAACTCCACACGCACAATGCACTCTTTGAGATACACAGACGAGATCAATTCGCCGCGCCATAAACTTTTCGCCACATACGGGGTTACCCACCAAAACTCGTTGCAGCAGTCTGCAAAGGCTTTCGCCGTAGGCGGTTTCGGGAAGTAGATGCGATCACTTGGGATGGGCACATCCGGTAAACTGCCGTCCTTATCCAACAGCACCACCGTCAGGTTATCTTGCAGCACTTTCTCTATATCCTCCAGCGGATAAAAACTAAGGTCAATCCGGTTGCCGTCGGCAAACTGCATCAAATAAATATAGTGCCCGTCCCCTTCCCCGGGCGGGTCGCCCATATCTTCCGGCTTTTGCAAGATCATCATCTCCCCAAAATAGGCAGGAACAGACGGATTATCCCAATACGGTTCAACTGC
This sequence comes from Anaerolineales bacterium, assembly GCA_963675375.2. Classification (GTDB taxonomy): domain Bacteria; phylum Chloroflexota; class Anaerolineae; order Anaerolineales; family UBA11579; genus UBA11579. The sequence goes on from OY776212.2 coordinate 3,756,420, forward strand.
ATCCACCAGGTACACAATGTCATAGTCTTGAAAAATATCTTTGGGTGCATTGGGGTTGGCGCGCGAGCCGTTCAACAGCACGGCATGAATATCTTCTCTCGCCTGCGCATACGCCAAAATCAGCGCGAGCATCTCTTTTTCAGTTCTCAATCAAACCTCCCGGTAAACAACTATACTCTCCAGAAAATAAACCAGATCATTAGGAAATTGTATATCCGTTTTCTATAAGCAACCCATATTTTATAATATCTTGGATTCAACATCGAAGTGCAACAGGTGGGTGAGAAAATAGTACCTCAAAAGGTGTGTTGAAATCAAGACATTTTCTCGGTCGTAAATTAATCCGGTCCATCACAAAACATTCATATTCAGCAGTAAGTTGAGTTAGGTCATAATCTTTAGGAATATACTGCCGGATGAGGCCATTCGCATTTTCATTGGTGCCCCGTTCCCAAGAAGCATAGGGGTGGGCAAAGTAGAACCCAATTTGTAGGGCTTGAGAAATTAATTTGTGGTCAGCAAATTCTTTGCCATTGTCCGATGTGATCGTTTCTAATTTGTTCATTGATTGCAGTAACTCGATCACGGCTTGGGATACCAGATCCGCCGATTTGGCAGCGACTCGGCGCAGCAAGGTAAAACGAGATTTTCGCTCTGTCAGGGTGACAACCGCACCTGTGCCTTGTTTGCCAAAGATTAGATCAACTTCCCAATCCCCCAGGCGAGATCGTTGGTCAACAATCTCGGGGCGTTTTTCAATGCTAACTGGATCGGCAATTTTGCCTCGGCGATCCCTGCCGTCCCGACGTTTACGCCGCTTTTTCTGACGCCTCAAGTGGGTATGCAAGTCTCCTCCATTTCGTTTGTCTGCATAGATGTGTTGGTAGATGCTTTCATGACTGATACCTATGCCTTTTTCTTTTTTCAGCCAGTTAGAAACCTGTTCTGGACTCCAATCTAGGCGAAGTTGCTCTCCCACCAGCGTCCAAGTTGTTCCCTCAATTTGTGTGCTGTTGGTCGCTCGCCGCTCTTGTGCTTTCCGGTGGGCTTGTTTGGGACGATAACCACGTTGACCGCGATTCCGCTTCAATTCCCGACTAATCGTTGATTTATCTACTTCAATGCAATTTGCAATCTCAGTTTGTGAATGTCCCATTTTCAACAATGAGGAAATCTGGTATCTTTGTTCGTAGGTAAGCTGTGCGTATGTCATAAGCGCTCCTTTGACTTTGGTCGGTCTTGGAGGTTTATCTTACCTCAGCTTACCTCCTTCCTAACCTTCAAAGTTGCACTTCGTACTTGAATCTAAGTATAATGAAATCGCATATTATTACAAACTATGAGGTGGGCGGGGGCAGCAAGTGAATAGTTGTCCCTTCACATATATATCCTGAGTATGCAGTCTTCACGAACTTCAACCACACAAGCACAGGCTGCTCTAGATCAAAACGACCGCGTGATGATCCCAAAATTCGCGCAAAAGCCTGCAAACGCGGCTTGGATCTTTGTGGTTGCTGTCTCAATTATTATTTTCATCTTGGGGATAAGACCTCGCTACCTGGAATTATTTGCCCCGCCTCCCCGCACCGTCATTGCCTTAAAACAAGCCGGATTATCCTCTATCGTATGGACGTGGTCGCAGATCATTCCCGATGTAATCCTGGCCGTCTCATTTACCATTATCGGTATTTCCATCTATTCCCAAAAGAAAAACGATTTTGCCATTTATGTGGTTTCTCTGATGCTCATCTCCAGCGGGACAACCATCCTCAATGTGGCTGATGCCTTTTCGGGCGCATTCCCCGACTTTGGTATTTTAGTGCAGTTTATCCGCGCCGTCTCGTGGACAACCATGCTGCTCACCCTTTATATTTTTCCCAACGGGAAATTCTCTCCTAAATGGGTGTGGATGTTGTTTATCGGATGGTTCATTTTTACCTGGTCGTGGTTCTTCTTCCCCAGCCTGCCCCATAACCCCACCCAACACGGCGCATTTACCACCAATAACAATTACATCTGGTATTTACATTGGTTTGGCAGCGGCATTGCAGTGCAAATCTACCGCTGGTTCAATTTTTCCAATGCAGAAGAAAAACAACAATCAAAATGGGTGGTATTTGGTCTGTTCACCGCGGTGGTGATCACCTTTTGGGAAGAACTGCCTTCCTTTATGTATCCCTTTCTGGTGCAGCATTCCACCCCACAAAGTGTTTGGTATGCGATGATCAGCACGATTGTATTTGCCATAGGTATGCTGGCGCTCCCCATTTCAATCATCTTTTCCATTCAAGAACAGCGTTTATGGCAAATCGACTATGTGATCAACCGCAGTATTGTATACGGTTTATTGCTGGTCTTCACTATCGGCATCTTGATGGGCATGGTATTCATCTTTCAAGATGTATTCACCCAATTCATTCCGGGCAACGCAATTGCCCTGGCAATCCCGATTGCCATTGCCATCCTATTGATCATCACCATGCCCCTGCGGAAACTGCTGCAAACCCTGGTGGATAAAAATTTGTTCGGCATCCACATCGACTATGAAGAAAAAAAATTCGCGCATCCCGCCTTTATTTTAGAACGGCAGTCTATCGGCAGTAAAGTGGGCGAATATATCATCGAACAGCAAATCTGGGAAAGCCTGTCTGCATCCACATACAGGGCCCGAAGAGAAACCACCGGAAAAACGGTCGCCCTGAAGATGCTGCACAAACAGCTGGCCGAGAAAGCCCATTTCAGAAAAGAATTCCGCCAGGAAGCCCATATTTTGGCCCAGCTAGACCACCCCAATATCGTGCAGCTGCTCGACTACGGCGACCATAACGATTGCCCCTTTATTGTCATGGAGTATGTATCCGATCTCTCGCTGAAAGAATTGATCCAGGAGCAAGCCCCTTTTAGCCTCTCCTTTACCATCAACTTATTGGAACAGTTAGCCAAGGGGTTGGAACACGCCCACCAGAGGGGTATTTACCATCTGGACTTGAAACCCTCCAATATTCTGCTGCGAGTAAATTTGAACCAAAAGATAGAAGTGGAACCGGTTCTGATCGACTTTGGGATTGCCACCAATACAAATTACCGGGAAGACCTTTCCTGGGTCGGGATCAGAGGGTCGTTTGAATATATTTCACCGGAGCAAATCCGCAGTTCGGATTACATTTCCAACCGCGCCGACATCTATGCTTTGGGCGTAATCAGCTACGAAATGCTAACCGGGCGGCTGCCCTATCAGGCCGTTAACCCCGGCCAGTTGGTCTTCGCCCACCTGCTTCAACCCGCGCCTAACCCGCTCAAACTGGTGCCCCATCTCCCCGACCGGACAGCACTATCCATTATGCGGGCAATCGAAAAGAATGCGGAAAACCGTTTTGAAAGCGTTTCTCTGTTTGTAAAATCTCTAATCCCTTGATGTTTCCCCTGGTTTATGAACCGATTTCCCCTCTTGATTCCCCACACGCCGGGCATGGCTTTCCAATATCTTGCGCCGGTTTTGAAATGCAGCTGCGAACTCTGCCCCAAACAAGATCAATACCGCTACCAGATACACCCACAACGCCAGGGTCAGGAACCACGTCAGGCTGCCGTACAGCAGACCGTTTCGAGCGACCACTATAGAAGTGTAAATTCTGAAACCCAGCCTTGCCAATACCATCAAAACAGAAGCGATGAACGCACCCAGGAAAGCCGCTCTCCAATATACATCCTCATTGGGGAAAATCCGATAGAGCAGCATAATCATTGCCGTCAGCACGCCTAATTCCAACACGTAAGTCACAGCCTGCTGCCCAATCGGCACATTTTCCAAGATCAAGTTAGCCACCGGCCCGATCATAAAAGACAGCAAGAAAGTGACCACCAACACGACCACAGCCATGATTGCCAGACTGCGCCGCCGCAGGTAAGGGCGCGGGGAGGTATTCCATACCGTACTCAGCGATGTTTCTAACGCGCTAAAAATAGAAGAACCACCCCATAACAAAGCCACCCCGCTCACAATCCCCATCGTCCCGCGGGCATCCCAGGTTTGTTCCACAATGTTAAACAGATCTTCCGCCCCATAGGGAATAATATCCTTGAGATAGGATGCCAGCGTCTGGCGAGAGGCTTCGGTCGGGAAGAAAAAACTCGCCCCGTAAATGAGAGAAAGCAGCAAAGGGAAGATGGAAAACAGCGAAAAATAAGCCATCGCCGCTGCGTGTTTGGTGCAGTTGTGCTGCGAATATGAAATTACTACCCGCCGTAAGAAGCGGAACATACCGGGAATCCGTTTCTTTAAATATTCGATCATAGCCTGGATTATAGCGTATTTTATTCATTTGTCCCACGCTGGCAAAAACCGTATGCATGGATTTCTCAAAGTCAAGGATATATCTCATATTTATCCGCATCCACAAACCTGTGAATTGTTTTCCATTCCAGAGTGTGATGCTATTGCTAAATGGTTCATGAAAATTTGATACTTTTATCACGCCCCACCCCAATTAGCGCCCTAAATTACTAAGCCATAATTACCCTCCCCAAATTGAGGAGGGCTGAAGAGCCATTTCTAAGTAAAATCTTGGCGGGTGGGGCAAGATAGAAACAATCTTATCTTGTAACGTTACGCCATCCCTTTGTCACTTTTTTTATTTAATTTTTTCCCAATTTGTCAACCAACTTTGAAAACACCATAAAACCGTATGAAATCAATGTCCTCTCAACCTCTTTTCACCATACTTACAAATTTGTGAGGGGCAGAGCCTACTTTTACATTTGCAGTGCTGGTAAACCCGCAAGAATTGTTGTAAGATACAAGCATGCACAAGGACGACCCAACCATCCTAACAGATAGGATTAGCCTCTCACTCCGTTGGATGGTACTTGTTACGCTTGCGCTCCTGCTCGGCTGGGGGCAAGATGTTCGTATTGGTACCATCTTGCTGCTCACGCTAGCGGGGCTGTGGAATTTAGTGCTATCCATCTTCAATATGACGCGCAACCGTTTATGGCAGCACCCCACCCTGGTAACCCTGGTGGATATCTTGCTTGCCATTTTATTTACCTTGCTCCCCGCTGCGGGTAACGATCCTTTCCTTTGGGCAGGCTTGCTGCCGGCTTTTTCGGGGGCTTTTTATTTTGGTCTTGTCCCCGGGCTGATCATCACCATCCTTTTGCTCGTTCTAGACGCTGCCGGGGTAATCTTCATGGCCGGGTCGACCGCGATCCTGAGCACCCTCTTGCTGCCCGCTCTGGTGATGCTCGCCGTGGCAATTGCCGCCGGGATCATCGGACAGCAGGTAAAGAACTTTTTAATGTATCAGGCAGAAATTGCCGACGACGAACAGAAATCGGTTGAGGAAGCCGAACGCGAACGCATCAAAGCCCTCTACCGCATCATCTCCGAACTGACCGCCACCCTCAATTTCCAGCGGGTGTTAGAAATGGCGCTGGACCTGACCACCGAGGCGCTGAACGAACCGGGTAAAGAAAACGTTTTGGTCGGTGCATTCTTTTTGTTTGCCGGGGATGAGCTGGAAGTTGGTTCTGCCCGCCGATTTACCCCTTCAGACATGCGTACCCGCCTCCCTGCCCAAGAAGGTGTGATCATCGAGACGATCAATTCCGGCAGGCCGCGCCGGGTAGCCCAACCTGCCGAAGACCCCGAACTGCGCCGTATTGTGGCCTTACGCTCCTGCGGGGTAGTCTACTGCTATCCGCTGCGCTCTTTAGAAGAAATCTACGGCGTGCTCCTTTTCGGGCACCCAGACCCCTCTTATTTCAACGCTGCCCGGCAAGAAATTTTAGAAATCGTGGGACGTCAATCCCTGGTGGCCTTGCAAAACGCACGTCTCTACCGGGAATTGGAACAAGAAAAAGAACGCATGATGGAAATCCAGGAAGAAGCCCGCAAACAGCTGGCCCGCGACCTGCACGACGGCCCCACCCAATCGGTAGCTGCGATTGCCATGCGGGTTAATTTTGCCCGCCGCTTGCTCGACCGGGACCAACGTGCTGCTGGAGATGAACTTTTCAAAGTAGAAGACCTCGCCCGGCGCACCACCAAAGAAATCCGGCATATGCTCTTTACCCTGCGTCCCCTGGTATTGGAGACAGGTGGTTTAATTGCCGCTTTCGAATCAATGGCCGAGAAAATGCAGGATACGTACGGCCAGAGGGTGACCATCCAGGCCACAGAAGAAGCCGTGGACGACCTGGAAATGGGCAAACAAGGCGTGGTCTTTTATATCGCCGAAGAGGCTGTCAATAACGCCCGTAAACACGCCGAGGCAGAGAATATTACAATCCGCCTGGAAAAAGTCCAGGAGGACGTGATTTTATTGGAAATAGAAGATAATGGAGTCGGCTTTAATGTTGGGGAAGTCGATGCCGGGTATGAAAAGCGCGGCAGCCTGGGGATGGTCAACATGCGTGAACGCACCGAGTTGGTCAATGGTATCATTCAGCTGTCCTCCAAAGTTGGCGAAGGCACCCGCATCCGGGTATGGATCCCGCTGAATGACGATGCCGCCGAGCGCATTCGCCGTGGCAAACTCCAATAAATCACCTTTATGGCTGCGCTGGTGGGGGATTTTGTGGGCTATCGTCACCCTGTTATGGCTGCCCATCGAAGATATCGATACCACCAAACTTGTCCTGGTTGCCGCCGGTTGGGCGATCTGGTTAGGCATCAAATTGGCGAATGGCACATTTTTAGCTGCGGCTCCCTGGCGTTTCGTGTGGATCGGGATACTCAGCGGGTTCACAATCCTCGTTTTTGTCTTTGCCCTGGTCTTGTTCAAAGCCGGTATGCACCGCCACGGCTTTTTGGATTTTTCTTTTTGGCAGCTTGGCCGGGTCGTCCGCCAAACTCCCTGGTGGGTATTGGCCGGCGGTTTAGCCGGGGGCATGATAGAAATCTGGCACAAACAACGGGAAGAATCTTCTAAATAATTCCTCTAGGCTAATAAACTTAATTAAGTATACGGGGAAATGTGTCTTTTTTTGCCTTTTCAATCCCTCACCCATAATTGCAACCTGAGATATTTAACACTGATACACTTTTACACTTATAAACTCTTATACCTTTACACTTTTACACTCTTACACCTCTACACTCAATCCCCCCACCCCCATATGCGCCTCCAGCGTCTCCTGCGCCCGGCGAATGATCGCGGGCAAAGTCTCTCGCCCGCCAGCTTCCTGTTCCAACTGCGCCCGCATCACCGGCTCGCCAAATGTCACCCGCGGGCACGCGATGGGCGGTACATTGGCCGCTTTGAATTGGTCTCGCAGCTGCAAAAATTCTGCCACCCGCTGCCGGTAGCGCGGCTTGGTCTGCACACGCGCCAGCAAACGATTGAAATACACCGGGCTTAAAATCCCACTAACCGTGCAGGTCACCAATTGAAGGTCGGGCACCCGCCGCATCAATAGCGGCACACTCTCCGACCATTGGGCAAAGCGCTCATATGCGCCGGGCATTACATCCGGGTCGGGGTCTGCCAACCCGGTCGGAAAGATCAACGCACAACCACCATCCTTCAAGTGCCGCACCACGGATCGTAATGCCTGCACACTGCCCTGGGGAGAGTGATCGGTATAGATGATATGTTCCCTGGTATTGGGCATTTCGCTGAAATAAGGCACCCCGCCGACCAGCACTTTCAAATCCTCCCTGGGCAGCAAAGAAGCCAACACAAACGAATCGAAATAGCCGGGGTGATTAGAGGCCAGCAGCAGCGGCCCTTCTTTGGGCAGCAGCGCAGCATTGGAAACAGCTACCTTGCTGCCGCAAAATTGGGAGATTTGGGCACACGCCGCCCGCATCCCCTCTGCCCTAACCTGATGGTCGAAGGCCGCCGCCACATCCAGCAAGTTAAATAACAACCTTCCAAACACTTTCTCCACCATCCAACGGGTGGCAGAGGTGTCCGGAAGGTTCATTACGAACAATATGCCGCTGACAGCTACTTCTCTCAGGTGGGCGGCTAAATCTTCATCGGGCAAGCTGGGCATAATTGGTTTCGATGTTTTCGCTCAAAATATGAATGTGCTTATTGAGCAGCACTTTGGAACGTTCGACAATCCCCTTGAGGATTTGCTCTTTGTCTTTCAGGTTATCAAGCTTCAAATCAGCCATGGTGAACGGTTCATCAAAGGTGACCAAGGTCGTTAATTCCGGCTTCTCATTCAACACCAGCTGGCGCAATACCTGCAAAAATTCCATAATGCGCCTCTTCCCCACCCCATCGGACTTTAATAAAGTGAGCGGCGTGCGGGTAAAGCGCTCGTGCAGCACCCCGCTGGCAATCGCCGGGAGCACTTTGGTTTCGGGCACCCGCCGCAGCATCAGCGCAATGCTCTGCGACCAGTTCTCTAGCGCTTCCTTTGCCCCAGGCAGCACCGAAGGATCGGGGTCAATTTGCCCGGAGGGGAAGATAAGCAGAGCGCCACCCTGTTCCAGGTGACGGATTGATTTACGCACCACATTGGCACGCACATTATTATCAAATTTATCGGAAGCAATCGTATAGTGTTTGGCTACCGGCAGTTTTTGCAAAAAAGGCATCCCCCCAACCACCACTTTAATATCATCCCTGGGGGCATTTGCCACAATAGACACCCCATCCACCGTGCCAGGGTGATTGGAAGTGATCAATAACGGCCCCTCAGCGGGGAAATATTCTGCACCAACAGAGGTGACCGACGCGGTGAAATGTGTGACCAGGTTGCGCGCCGCATAGGTCACGCCGTGGTTGTAGCAATCCTGGTCAAACTTGGCAAACATCTCCGAAAAACGGGTGGCCGGGCCTTTCACCAACGAACCCACCGTATTTTGCCAGAATTCGCCTCTAGGTAGATTAAATGCCCCTAAAATCTCCTTGGTGATCTCTGTCGTAAGCACCGATACATTGGCAGGTTGAATTTCCTTATCCATACACACCTCATATCTCTTTACCTATTTCTTCCGCGGTTTAAACACCAATCGGATTGGTGTCCCCAAGAAACCGTACTGTTCGCGGAAGCGATTTTCCAAAAAACGTTTATATGTAAAGTGTACCAGTTTTGTGTCATTCACAAAAACAAGGAAAGTAGGAGGGTCTGTGCGCACCTGGGTGCCGTAATAGATTTTTAAGTGCTTCCCCGCTTTAGAGGGTGCCGGGTGCTGGTCTTGTGCGCGCTGCAATATGCGGTTGATCTCAGCAGTCGTCAGGCGTACCAGTCGTTCTTCCTGCACCTGTAAGGCCGTCGGCAGCACTTGTTTGACGCGTTGGCCGGTAAGAGCGGAAATGAACAAGATGGGCACATAATCCAGGAAGTTTAACTCTCTGCGCAGCAGATTGGTGTAGTCATCCATAGTATAGGTGTCTTTATCAAGCGTATCCCACTTGTTCACAATCACCACCGCGCTCTTCCAGGCCTCTAAAATGTACCCGGCAATGTGCGCATCCTGGTTGGTGATCCCGGTGGAAGCATCAATGATCAACAAAGCCACATCGGCGCGCTCGATTGCCTTCATCGCCCGCAGCACCGAATATTTTTCCACACCCGGCTCCACCTTGCCGCGCCGGCGGATACCGGCCGTATCGATCAAGGTGATCGGGATATCTTCATAGGTCAGGTATTCATCAATCGCGTCGCGGGTGGTACCCGCAATCGGGCTGACAATTGCCCGCTCCTGGCCGATCAGTTTGTTCAACAGGCTGGATTTACCCGCATTGGGTTTCCCCACAATGGCAATTTTGACAGAATCATCTTCTTCTTCATCCTCACCAACGTCAGATTCCTGTTTCAGCGCTATCACCAAAGCATCCAGCAGATCGCCGGTGCCGTGACCATGTTGGGCGGAAACCGGATAAATTTCGCCCAGTCCCATTTCATAGAACTCAATCGCCTGGTCGCGCCGTGCCGGGTTATCGCACTTGTTCACCACCAGCAAAACCGGGGGGAACAGCTCACCGTCTACCTCTTTTTGGTTGCGCCGCAAAATATCGGAAACTTCCCGGTCTGCCGGGGTGATGCCATGTTCTACATCCACCAGGAACAAAACCGCATCTGCATCCCGAATGGCAACTTCTGCCTGGGTGCGAATCTCTTCGATAAAATCCTTTGAGCCAATCGAAAGCGGCTCCCGGCCTTCCCCTATTTTGACCTTGGTCGGGTCAATCCCGCCAGTATCTACGATTACAAAATCAACCCCTGTCCATTCGGCGCGGGCATGCAGCCGGTCTCGGGTGGTACCGGGGGTATCATCCACAACCGCCAGGCGTTCTCCCGCCAACCGGTTAAATAAGGTCGACTTCCCCACATTAGGGCGTCCTACCAGAGCAACAACAGGGACTCGTTTCATCTTTTTTGTCTCTACCTTCTTAAATTAATTATGGGGTCGGTGTGACCGTAATTGTAATCGTGGGATTGGACTGCGTACTAGAGCCGTCCGGCGTAGGTGTACTGGTCGGGTCTTCGGTACCATCTCGCTCGGTAATGATGACTTCTATTGTATCCGGGTTGATCGATTCGAGCACCACATTTTCCAGCAAGACATCAAACTGCGGTTCCACCAAATAGGTACCCGGGCCAAGGTCGCTCAACGATACAAAGATAATCACATCATCCGGGGTCAAGCCTTCCACCACCGGCAGCGGCCCGGTCAGGAACACATCCACCGTATTGGGGGAGAGAGACGCCCGTAAGCCGGTACCCAGTTCCCCAACCTGGATGGGCACATTCAAAGAGATACTGGTTTCGATGGCGGCAATCCCAATCGTTACCTGTACACTTTGCTCATCGCCGACCATCGAAACGCCTTCTGGCAGGGAAATCCCCAAACGGGTCTCGATATCTTCGCTGGCATCGGTCAAATCCAAAGGCTGGGTGCTGACAACCCCGGTCATCTCATTGACCAATTCTGGCGAGGAGGAAAATACGGTAATTGTGGGCGGCGAAACCGAAATAAAGGTCACCCGGTAGCCTGTGGCAGGCTGTCCGGTGGTCTCCACCTTCACCGCCACATCGCGATAACCACCTACCTGGGTGATGTTCACCTGGGCATCCACTTGAGATGGCACAACCGTGACATCCGAAATCTGGCGGTTCTCTTCGTCCACCGGCACCAACGATAAAGTCGTGGTGATGTCTTCACGCGCCCCGGCAATCGAGATTGTGCCGACCACCTCAGAAACCAGCGACACTCTCGATTCCGGTCCGGTGATCGTTACGGTATCCGGCTCAATCGTGCGGCCTTTGATCTCAAACCCCAAGGCAACCTCACCAACCAGGTTGAGGGATACCGGCATCTCGACCGATACTTCCTGCTCCAGGATGACGGTGACATTATTGGGGGATACTTCTAAAATTTGTGTCGGGCTGATCTCCAGATGGACATCAATCGGCAGGGTGTGCTCTCCCGGCCCAATCCCGCTAAAATCCACAACTGCGGAGATCAGTTCAGGGTTCTTTTCTAATTCCAGCCATAAGGATTGAGGTGCACGCAGTGCCACTTCCACGCTGGTAGGCAGATTGGTGAGCAAGATCAACGAGGAATCCAGCCCCACTACTTCTACGGGCACACTGGTGCCCAGCACATCTTCCCGGTTCGGGTCGCTGGCAATCACTGCCGAAACCCATACAGCCGCAGCCAGCAAGAAAGCCAGCAGCAGGGTATCTCTATTCTTCCATAAAAAGCGGAACGGGTTGGGAATCATATTCGGCATGACTAATCCTCCCCCCCGTAGCGTCCGGCCTGTTCACGCACACCTTGCCTGCCCATCAGGCGGGAAATAAAGGCTTCAAAACCTTTCAATTCCTCGGTCGGCCGGTAGATCGCCCGCAGCACGCCTTCCAGTCGTTTGCCGTCCAGGCGGTGGATCATGCGCCCGCCGGTGGCAATTGCAATCGCCCCGGTCTCTTCGGAGACCACTACCGCCACGCTATCGCTCACCTCGGAGGAACCCAAGGCAGCACGGTGGCGCAGGCCCATCTTGCGTTCCACAGACAAATTGAGCACACCGCTGGCAGAAAGTGGCATCACGCACGAAGCGGCTATCAGCCGGTCGCCCTCAATGATCACCCCCCCATCGTGCAGCGGGGTGTTGGGGTAAAAAATTTGCAGCAAGATTTCGGGGGTTACCGTGGCGTCAATCGGCACGCCGGTTTCAACATATTCTTCCATCGAGTCATAGCGCTGTAAGATAATTAATGCGCCATGCCGGCGGGTAGAAAGCCGCTCGGCAGCATGCACGATGGCAGAAATGGTATCTTCGGTTTGCCCGCCGGAGCGGGTATTGGGCATGAAATCACTTGCCCGCCCCAGGCGCTCCAGTGCCCGCCGTATCTCCGGCGCAAAAATAACCGGTACGGCCAACAGCAGGGTTGGCAGGGTTGCATTTACCAGCCAGGAAAAAGCAGGGAGGTCAAACAGGGCAATGATCAGACTGACGACAATGATTAATAAGATGATCCCGCGGATCAGCACAATCGCCTGACTGTTGCGCAAAAACAACAGCAGGAAGAAAAATATAGCCGTGACCAGCCCGATGTCGATCAGGCTTTCCCAGGTCAAGCGTTCGAATATAAATAATAAATTATCAATCAGGTCTGACACGGGTCAATCTCCGTGATGCGCTACAATAATAAAATCTAGATTCTTTTCTAGTCGTTCTCGGTTTTTTTACAGCGGCCGCAGCACCCTATCCTGGCGCAGCTGTTTGAACAGCAATTTGCTGTTGGGCGTCTGGCTTTCTTCAGCCGCTTCTTTCCAGGCGGTCACTTGTAGCTGCGGGATGGTAGAAATCTCATATTTCAGCTTGTCCCATATCTGGGTAAGTTTTGCCGTTTCGGGTGAGGCAAACAAGATCAGCGCTTCGGCTTGCAGCTCTTTCGAGGCATCTTCAATCCGGGCGACAAGAACTTCTAAAGCCCGTTCGGGGGACAGTTTGGGGTCCAGCCAAATTTCGTCTACCCTGGCAACCAGGTTTTCCACCTGCCAGCCCACCACGCCGACCAGTTGGCTCTCTGCCACCAGCAGCATGTAGGCTTTCTCGCCAAAGGCAGCCATCACATCCATCCGGCCCAGCTTTTTGGCGCGGCCAGACAGCTTATTGATAAATTCGGCAATATCTTCGGCCTGGCGGGGTTTGGCCCGCACCACTTCCAAAGGTGTTTTGCTGAAATCAATTTTTGCAGCCGCCCCCTCCCGAATCCTTTGCACCGGGATTTGAATCGTATCGCCGGTACTGCCCTGCGGGAACAGGTTCTGCCAGGCTTGCTGCACCTGTTTCCAGGTATCCTCAAAGCTGCCGTTATTGTCAATCACCACATCGGCAGCCGCCACTTTTTCATCCTGCGGGCTTTGGCTGTCCATGCGTTTACGTGCTTCGGCGGCGTTCATCCCGCGTTTGGCAGACAAGCGAGCCAACTGCGTCTTTTCCGAGGCAGTCGCCACCCAGATCGAGTCCACTTTCTCACGAAGAGGAGATTCAAGCAGCTTGATCGCCTCGACCACCACCACATCTTGCTTGGCTTTTCCGATCAGATAATCGGTAGCTTTGCGCACATAGGGGTGGATGATCGCTTCTAATTGTTTCATCGCTTCGGGGTCAGCAAAAACGATCTTGCCGAGTTTGCCGCGGTCGATCTCTTCGTTGGCATCCAACACAAAGCGGCCAAAAGTTTCGATGATCGGTTTGTATCCTGGGCCATCAGACGACATAATGCGGTGGGTAAGCGCGTCTGCGTCAATCGCATACGCTCCTAAATGCCCCAACATTTTGCGCACTACCGATTTTCCGGCAGCAATATTGCCCGTTAACCCGATCACAAATTTTTTCTTTGCCGCAGCCATTCAATACCTCTTGAAGTTTTCCATCACAAAAGTTCAAATCGACATCCTTTTGGTCAATTTGAACGTCAAAATGGGGTTGCTCACCCGCATTTTGAGAAACCAGGCCTTGCCCGGTCAATCTTACAGCCACCTTCCCCCCTGACACTGGCAAATCCCGGTAAAATGATGTGTTTTTCTCCCTTCATTGTAGCCGTGCCCGTCCAAACTGTCAAAGCAAAAGGAGCAAAAAACCGGGTTGCACATCTACCAATCCAGTTCCCCTCGGCAGCAAGACCAAACAGCCGCAGCATCCCTTTTTCCCCCAACAATATGCACGCTCCCTCTATCTTATCATGAAGCGTTTGGGATTGATGCAAGGCGCGGTTAAATGGCGTCAGCCCCATGAAATCATGGGGCTGACCAACCAACTCAGAAGGAGGAGAGTGGAGAAGGAAAATTGCCTGATAATTCTACTCAGGCAATTCGAAAAGTATGTTTATTCAGTTATTTCTCCCATTGTCTTAGGTAAATGATTCACCTGATCCAATGAAAATGTGCACGCCGACTTATCCTGTAGGTTGCACAAAAAATAATGTGAGCAAGTGCGTTGGTGGATACGTGGGCCGGTCTCCGGCTGGATGTCGGATGGGTACACGTAGGTGGTCTTCAACACCACCTCGCAGTTCGCATGGGAGCAAAATCGCTTAAGCTTATTCTGGGAAGTTTCATTTCTAATAGTCATTTATCACTCCACGAATCGATTACTTTCACCTATAGTTTACCGTTTCTATCCAAATCATTCAGGTGACAGATGTCCCATATTTAATGGACGGATGTCCTTAAGCAGCAGAAATGATCGATTCAAACCCAGTATACACCTTTTTGGGGCCGTCCCAACGTAAAATTCACGCGAATTTCGAAGGTTTAGATCACACCCAGGGATTTGCCGACTTTTTCAAAGGCAGCCAGACCTTGCTCCAGGTCATCTTTGGAGTGGGCGGCAGAGATCATCACCCGGATGCGGGCCGTGCCGCGCGGTACGGTCGGGAAGCCGATTGCCATCCCGAAGATGCCTTCTTCGTACAGTGCCCGGCTGAAATCTTGTGCCAGTTTGGCTTCGCCCAACATCACCGGGGTGATCGGTGTGACGCTCTTACCGGTATCAAAGCCCATTGTGCGCATCTCGGCCTTGAAGAAATCGGCGTTCGACCACAAGCGGTCGACCAGCTCGGTGGATTCTTCTAGCAGGTCTACGGCAGCCAGGCAGGCGGCCACATCCGGCACGGTCATCGCCGAGGAGAACAAGAACGGCCGACCGCGTTGGTGCAGCCATTCCACCACACGCGGGTCACCGGCGGCCACGCCGCCAACCACGCCAAACGCCTTCGAGAGCGTGCCGATTTCGACATCCACTTTCCCGTTCAGGCCAAAGTGATCGACAATCCCGCGCCCGCCTTTGCCCATTACCCCTTCCCCGTGGGCATCGTCTACCATTAAAACAGCTTCGTAATTTTGGGTGACGGCATAAATCTCATCCAGCGGGGCAATATCGCCGTCCATGCTGAAAACGCCATCGGTTACCACCAATGCCCGGCGGTACTGCGAGCGGTGTTCTTTCAGCTGCTCTTCCAGGTCGGCGGCATCGGCATGTTTGAAGCGGATGATCTTGGCCCCGGACAAGCGGCTGCCGTCGATAATGCTGGCATGGTTCAATTCGTCCGAGAAGATGGCATCCTGTTTTCCCACCAGGGCAGGGATCACGCCCAGGTTGGCAGTAAAGCCAGATTGGAATGTGATCGCAGATTCTACCCCTTTGAATTTTGCCAGACGATTGTCCAACTCCACGTGCAGGTCCATTGTGCCCGCAATCGTACGCACAGCACCCGGCCCCACCCCCATCTGGTCGACCGCTTTTTTCGCGGCTTCGGCAATGCGCGGGTGGTTTGCCAACCCCAGATAGTTATTGGAGCAGAAATTGAGCACCTTTTTCCCATCCACTTCCAGCCAGGCGCCCTGTGGGGAACCAAGGGTACGGATGTGGTTGTATAAACCTGCGTCTTTTAGCCCCTGAAGTTCTTCATCGATCCAAGCAAGCTTGTCAGTCATAGAGTTTTTGTCTCCTTGTACCAAACTAGTGACCTTTTATCTTCATTTTTAAAGTAAATCAAGTATAACTGAATTTCTACCTGCTGTTAAACTCACAGGCAAAATTTAAGGCATAATCCAGCCCAATTTGGCAAATTTCCCCTGCCAATTTGCAGTTAACTTGTTGAATCCCACATACCCTTGTGGTAAAATTCATCGCACTCGGAGGAGCCTTCTGCTTTCACGGGTAGCCCTGGAGGGATGGCCGAGTGGACGAAGGCGTCTGTCTTGAAAACAGATGTGGGTTAAAGCTCACCGTGGGTTCGAATCCCACTCCCTCCGCTGAAAAACTATCTACGGATAGAATTTCAAAGTAGTGTAAAGATGGGGAGGTCGCATAGCCTGGTTTAGTGCGCCCGCCTGCTAAGCGGGTTCCGGGGAATACTCGGACGAGGGTTCAAATCCCTCCCTCCCCGCCTCATCAAAAAAAGAACAGGACATTGTGCCTGTTCTTTTTGCTTTAACCACTAGTTGACTTCCGACTATATGCTTTGAATAGATATTGCTCTCCGCCCCACCCACCTGCAAAATTTTATAAAGAGGCTCTGCGGCCCTCCCCAAATTGGGGAGGGAGACAGCACTCCCTGATCGCTACGGCATAAATTCAGGTGGGGCAAACAAAGACATGCCTTTTTTTATGTGCGTAGACTACATTTATTGCCTGTTCTTTTTTGATAAGGCGCAATTATCATTCCGAACGAGGCTTTACCGGGTAAAGGCGAGGAGGAATCTCGTTCTGAGGCCCTATGATAGAAAAGAGGGGTTGTCGTTAATCAAAGCCTATTCTTTCCACCTCGGCAGGGTCAGACCCCAAGACAACAATCTCTTTCGAGATTCTTCACTTACCTTTGCTCTGCAAACGTTGCGTTCAGAAGGACAAATTTCGATATTTTCGAAATTTCCTCCCCCATTTCTCTTGGCAAGATTGTGTTTTTTGGTATAATCCTAAATCGCAATTACGCACGTTACAAATCAGTGACGCAAAATTTAGCAGTGGGGTGTTTTCTTTGAAAACACAAAATAAATTTTGTCGTGCATAATTGATTCGCCCTCGTAGCTCAGCTGGATAGAGCGCTTGCTTGCGGAGTAAGAGGTCCCGTGTTCGAATCATGGCGAGGGCGCCAACTTTTGTCTTGAGTACAGGCTGTATCTGGAGGAGAAACAGCCTGTGCTCTGTTTAACGGCACTTTCACTTTTTCCCCCACCCCCAAACAAAAACAACTTTATGCTGCCGGGAGATACCGGCGCAGCGCTGGCTGGGTGACCGCCTCGGCATCAAAATGTTCTGCACCGAGGAAGGTTGTAAAACGCGCAAAACCACGCCCTAACGCCGCCGCAAAAGCCTCATCCTCTGCCAGGCTGTCATCCTCCAACCACAGCCCCAAGACTACAAAAGTGTTGGTCGTGCGGTCTAGTTTGCTGTCAAAACGGGCGACCAATGTATCCCCCCATAATACGGGCAGCACATAATAACCGTACTCGCGCTTATCGGCAGGTTTATACACTTCCCACACATACTCAAAGTCAAAAACTTCCTTCGCCCGTCCGCGTGCCACCACCGGGTCCAGCGGAGAGAGGAACACCGCCTCCTGGGTGGTGCCGGTCTCTACCGGCGCCCATTTCTCCGGCACCCGCCCGGCGGCAATTTCCTCGATCAAGGGCACATCGCTTGCCACTGCGTAGTGCGTCACACGCCAGCCATCCACATCAACTTCCACAATAACATCCTCTTCCAGCAGGGCTTTTAAAATTTCATCCTTACGGCTAAAAGGCAATCCCCGCCCATGGGCGTCCCCGGTGCGCCGCAAACGCGAAAGACCCGAAAAGCGGATTTCCTTCTCAAACAGGAAACGGTCTACCGCCTCATCCTCATGTTCCCGGATAAGGTGCTGCGGAGCGATTTCCCCGGTAAGCGCATACACGCGCTCAAAATTCTCGCGGTGATGGGTCATCACCTCCCCTGTGCGCCATAAATAATACAAAGCCACCGAAGTATCCTTCCGGCCGCGGTAGCTGCTGATGCGCTTGTGATCGGACACCTTAAAATCCCGGTTGCTGACCATGCCGTTTTCAGACAGAATCCGGCGCATTTCTGCAATCGTTTCGGCGTGCTCTATCCCGCTCTTGGACACCCCCGCCGGCGAATCGGGGCTGCCGTCCCGCTCACGCTGCATCACCACGCGCCAGTAGGGCAATTCGTCCATCGGTCGGGCGGCCAGCCAGCCGCCCCAGTCAAAGAACTTGCGCTGCCCGTAGCCCACTTCCTCCCACATACCGGGGGAATATCCGATCACCCGGCTTTGCAAGGCAATATCCTGGCTGCGGGCAATCATCTGTAAGGGGTCAAGCTGCAAATACTCCATGGCGCGCATCGCCGCTTCTGTCCCTGTTAAACCCTGCCAACGCCGCCCCGGCCACAAGCCTTGCTTGCCTAAAATATAGCGGCGGACAGTCTCTTTATCCATCTGCAACATGTTATTACTCCATCGGTTCTGGTTGTGGGTGCAATCATTTCCCAAGGTGGAGACTTATCGTTCAATAATAAAAGTCAAAGGGATACCTATAGTTTAGAACATATATTCTTTTTGTCAAGGTCTTAATGCCTCCAACCTTGCTCTCACCCGTCCCCCAATCCGCGGCGAGGGGTTGCACCATCCCCCATTACCCGCTAAAATACGTACATGGACAAAAGCCAAAACCCCATCCTTATCGTTGAAGACATGCCGCAGATCAGAGGGCTGCTGGAAGTCACCCTGCGCTTTGAAGGCTACCCGGTCGAATCTGCCGGGGATGGTCAGGAAGCGCTGGAGAAAGTCGCCCAGCTCAAACCGGTGATGATCATCACCGATATCCTCATGCCCAAGATGGATGGCTTTGCCCTGGTGTACAACCTGCGAAAAAACTCCGAAACGCGCGAAATTCCGGTCATCTTCCTCTCGGCCACTTACGTGACCAAAGAAGACAAAGACTTCGCCCTCAGCCTGGGGGCGGTGCGCTTTTTAGAGAAACCGGTGGATACAGCCGAATTCCTGCTCACCATCGGCGAAGCTCTCTCTCACGGCATCGGCAGCGTGCCCATGCCCCTGGGCGAAAAAGAATTCTACCTGGGCTACCGCACGCGCCTGGAAAACAAACTGCGCCAAAAGAACCAGCAAATTACCCGTACCGAACGCCTGCTGGAAACCCTGGAACCGGCGCAAAAACCGGCCTTTGAAACCCTGTTGGAAGAATCCCTCCAACACCGCGAGCAAATTCTCAAAGAGTTGGAAGAAATTATCCAAAACCTCAAAAATCTAGAAGAAAGATAACATTCCCCACATTATGAAACCCACCCTACAAGACCTCACCGATCTGGCGCGCAGTGCCGGAGAAATCCTCCGCGCCGGTCTTAACCAAGCCAACCACCTGGAGCACAAAGGTGAAATTAACATCGTCACCGAAGTGGACAAACGCTCGGAGGACTATATCCTCTCCGAGATTGACGCCAAATTCCCCGGACACCATATCATTGCCGAAGAAAGCGGCGAAACCGCCGGGGACGCGGCCCACACCTGGTATATTGACCCGCTGGACGGCACCACCAACTTCGCCCACGGCCTGCCGATCTTTTCGGTATCCATCGCCTATGCCGAAGCCGGCGAGATAACCCTGGGCGTGGTTTACGACCCGATGCGAGACGAACTCTTTACCGCCGAAAAAGGGAAAGGCGCCGCTGTGAACGGCACGCCGCTCAAAGTCGGCACGCAAGAAGAACTCTCCCACTGCATTTTAGTCACCGGCTTCCCCTACGACCGCTTCACCAACCCCGTAAACAACCTCGACAACTTCAACCGTTTTGCCCTCAAGGCGCAGGGTGTACGGCGGCTGGGTTCTGCCGCGCTGGATTTGTGCTATGTGGCTGCCGGGCGTGTGGATGGCTATTGGGAACTGCGCCTTTACCCGTGGGACATGGCAGCAGGTTTGCTGATCGTGCAGGAAGCGGGCGGCCTGGTGACCAAATTTAACGGCGATTCCGACATACTGACCCCACCCCATTCCCTCGTGGCGGCCAACCCGGCGCTGCACGCCAAAATGATGCAAATCCTCGCCCAACAAGCCTCCTGAGAAAAATTATTCTGGTATCCGACCCATCAGGTGATATACTTAGCCATCATGGATTTTTTACACCCCACTGATCCCGTCCACACCAAAAGAACCCTACCTTTACTCATTTCCCTATTGGGCTTACTGCTGATTGCTGCGGCGGTCAGCATCTCCCCTGCCCGGGCACAAGATGATATGACCGGCGACCCCGAACGCGGCGGGCAGTTATATGTAGCCTGGGATTTACTGATTGCGAACGTGCCCAATGTGGATAAACACCCCTTATGGCCGGCCAACACCCCCAACGACATCCCTACCCGGCGCACCTGGCGCTGTGTGAGCTGCCATGGATGGGACTACAGAGGCAGTGACGGTTTTTCTTTGGCCGGGATGGTAAAAGCCCAGGAATACCCCAGCCTGTTCTCGTATGTAGACGAACCCGAATCAATCATCATCCCCTGGCTAGATGGCAGCATCAACCCAGAGCATGATTTCAGCAGTTTCCTCTCACCCACCGACCTCTCCGATTTAAGCGCCTTCATCTCCAGAGGGATGATCGCCCCCGCATTCATCGCCGACCTGGGCACTTTCGAAGTTCAGGGCACCTTGAATGTAGGTAAATCCTATTACGATCAATACTGCGCCAACTGCCACGGCACAGAAGGCGAAAAGATCAATTTTGGTTCCACCAACAACCCCGCCTTTATTGGCGACGTTGCCTGGATCAATCCCTGGCGGATCGCCCACACCCTGCGCTACGGGCACACCAACACCAACGTGCCGCCCGCCTCACAAATCCCGCTTTCCTTCAGCCAACAGATCGACTTATTGGCCTACAGCCAGACCCTGCCAAATGCCAGGGTGATTGTGCCGCCCCAGGAGCAGGATATTGACTTTGCTTCCCAGGCAGACACCGCCCCGCTAGCCTATCTGGCAGTAGCGATGGCCGCCCTGGTGTTCATCGCCGTCATCTGGGAAACAAAATTCAGCGCTCTCTACAAATAATTCCCCCAACAGATTGGATAAAATCGAATTGTATCTTGCCGAATCATGTAGGATTAATATTGGTAAAGTATAAGAATCACAATAAATGACTTTTGTCACTTACTTTTGCATAGAAAATACGGTAATATAAAATACCTCATTTGGAAAAGGATATCCCATGCAAATAGTAACAGATTCTGGTGCAGACCTGATCTTTCCCCCTGAAATTCTCAAAAAACTCAACGTCGATATCGTTCCCCTTTCTGTCACATTAGATGGCAAAAACTACAAGGAAGATATTGATATCACCGCCCAAGACTTTTATACCCTACTCGAAAATACCAAATCACTTCCCACCACTTCTACCCCCTCCACCGGTGACTTTGCCGAAGTTTACCGCCGCCTTGCCCAAACAGACCCCGAAATTCTTTCCATCCATATTTCCTCCGGTCTTTCCGGCACACTCAATTCCGCCATCAACGCCGCCAAAATGGTGCCCGAAGCCAAGGTAACCCACTTCGATGCCAAAACTCTTTCGGCTGCCGTTGGCTGGACGGTGGAAGCTGCCGCCCGGACGATTAGAGCCGGCTGGCCCAAGGAAAAGATTGTTAAATTAATGGAACAAATTCGGGAAAGTTCTGAGAGTATTTATACCCTCAAAGAATTGAAATACCTGATCCACGGCGGCCGCATCAGCCACATGAAAGGCCTGATCGCTTCATTATTAAACATCAAGCCGATTATTGGCGTGGAAAAAGTGAACGGCACGTATGTCCAGCTTGGACAAGAGCGCACCTTCAACAACGCCCTCAACGGCCTGATCAAACAAATGCAGAAATTCAACCCGATGGGAAAAGAACTGCGTGTGCAGGTCTTGCACGCCATGAACCCCCAAGGCGCTGCCGAACTGAAAGAAAAGATTGACAAAGCCTTCAAATGTACCTTCCTGCCTACCGGCAATATGTCCCTGGTATTAGGCGCTCATACCGGCCCCAGCATGGTGGGTGTGGCCTTTGCCCCGCAGGAAATCTTTGCCGACTTACCAGAATAAAAACACCGCGCATTGGTTCGCCAATGCACCGGTTAGATTAGATTAAAACGAACGGGCAGCTGGTAATAGCTGCCCGTTCTTTCGAAGGAGTAATGCTTTTCAGCACCTTACTTTATTTTCTACGGTTTGCCCCCCGAACCACTCCCTGATCCGCCCCCATCACTTCCACTTCCACTGCCATCACCATCACCGGTGCCGTCTTGGGCCTGGTCTTTGTCCTGATTCTGGTCTTTATCTTGGTCTTGGCTGCCGGTTCCATCACAAATCCCGTCGCCATCGCCATTCCCATTCTGGTCACCTACGGGGCAATCTTCGCCTGTGCAGTCGCAAATGCCGTCACCAGTTCCGTCTCCGGGGCCAGCGCCTGTACCGGCGTCTGGGTTACCCGCATCCGGGTTACCATTCCCATTGCCATCCTCATTGCTGCCGCCAGGGCCATTGCCTGGATCTTCCGGTTGGTTGGTTTGCACCTGTTCCTGGGTACCCTGTGCTTCACCGGGGCCGGCGCCATTGGGTGTACCCGGTTCTTCAGGTTGTCCACTTTCCTCATTCGGGCCGTAAGCGTTGCCAGCCTGTGTACCGGTCTCTTCGATCATCTGATGCAGCCGGTCTTGAATGCGCAGTTGGTCTTGCGTCTGGAGTTTCAACTGCTCTAACAAATTCAGCTGGGTGTGCAGTTGGTCTTGCAGCCGGGTGAGCAGCGCATCTGAGGCAGGGACATCCTCATAGGATACTCTTGCACGGGTCTGAACGAACTGATCCAGATTTTCTTCATATTCATCCAGGCCGGCTTCTAAAGCATCGTAATTACCTTGCGCTGCCAGCTGCTGCATTTCTCCAATATTCTGGAACATGTAGTTGACCAGCAAATCCATATCGGTCTCATCGCTGCTGAAAGCCAGTTCCATATCCTGGAGCGTGGTCTTTACCGGGTAAAGCAGATCACCGGGTAAAGCATCTGTGGATGCATACGCTGCGCCGCCCCCGCCCAACAGTAACGTTGCAGCCATACCTACTAATACTAACCATGTCATTGCGAACCTCCTAGGTTTCTTGTTGACTCGACCTATAGGACGGCTTCCAAGAAGATTCGTTACAACCTGCTTGTTTTGATCAGACAGTTGGTTCTGCAAACGGGTGCGGGCAACAGCCTTAAATTCGGGACGTGGAGAGGGTTTGGGAACCTCCCTAACAGTTTCGTAAGTTTTCAGCAAAGCAGCCAAAGTATCACGGTATTTAGGATGGCGCGCAGCGGCCTGCGTGATGCTGCCCCCTGTTTCTTCCATCCACGCCAGACATTCTGCTAAAAGTTCAGCTATCTGGTTATCCATTATTTTGGTCCTCACTTAATTGTTTTCGCAACGCTTTCAAAGCCCGGTATTGAATCACACGCACATTGCCTTCGCTCAAGTTTAAAATTGCAGCCGTTTCAGCGTGACTCAATTCGTTCAAAAATCGCAAGGTCACAACCTGCTGCTGCAATTCATCCAACGTGTGAATCGCGGCATTCAACTCATCTAGACCAAAGCGTGCCTCGGCAATTTTCTCTGCGCCGGGAGCTATCTGGCTGGTGAGCCGCTCGCTGGTCTGCATATCGATAGACACCGGCCGTTTTTTTCGCAGGTAATCAATCGTCAAGTTATGCGTGATGCGGTAGAGCCAGGCCCGGAAGTTCTTGATCTTCCGTCCTTTGGTTTTATGCAGGTTCTCCCATGCACGCAAAAATACAGCTTCGGTGAGGTCTTCTGATTCTTCCACATTCATCACGCGGTAGTATACATAACGGTAGATATCATCTAGATATCTTTCGTACAGGATACCGAACGCGTCTTTATCACCACGCGCCGCCTGTCGAATCAGGTCTTTATCAGAAAACGTTTCTTGTTGCGAATTCACTTTATTTTACTTATATGACGGGTGAGGGGTTGATTCGTTACATCCATACATTTATTCTTATAGCGCCACATGCTCCTATTGTACCCAAAATAGCGAACAACGTGCATATCTAAACCTTCCTTTTTTGCTGCCAGCACAAATATCCGCGCATAAAGCGACTTCAATTTGATAAAAACTATATTATATTTGATATATTTAATTTGACAATTATAAAATTATAATTTATTATTCGTTTTGAAATTACACAAAGTAAAGGAATCGCGATGAAGAAAAGAACGATTGAAAATACACGCAAATTAGACCGCATCTTTACCCAAGAGCAGTCCGAACTGCACAAACTGGCCGAAGGCTTCCACTTCATCACCCGCATTTCTCTTGCAGAGTACGCCCGGGAAATGGAATTGATGCAAGCCTTGGGAGACCACGACCAGATGATCAAAGAACAGATCAAACACAGCACAATGCAGCATGTGGTTGCCATCTTTGATGAATGTTATCAACGTGCTACCGGCAAATCGTGGCATGCAGAGGAGACAAGCGATGAATGACACCAATTACGAAACCAATTTGGAACTCCGGGCGAATTTATTCAAAGCTTTGGGGCACCCTGTCCGTTTGCTGATCCTCAACCTTGTGAAGATCAAACCGCGCCACGGCGAGGAACTGGCAGCGATCCTCAAGCTCAATCCGGCGACCATCTCTCACCACCTGGGTAAACTGACAGAAGCCGGGTTGCTGAGCGCCAAAAAGGACCAGTATTACCAGATGTACACCCTGGTTGGAGAACCGTTGAACAAGACTCTGGCCGAACTGGTACACGTCCCCCAGCCCGAGTTGTCGTCCGGTGTGGAACAAGATGCCTACAACCAGAAAGTGCTGCACACCTTCTTCAAACACGGGCGGTTGGTGCAAATCCCTGCACAGCTCAAAAAACGGATGGTGGTTTTGGAAAAGATTGTGGAAGCCTTTGAACCCAACCGCAGCTACACCGAGCTAGAAGTCAACCATATTCTGCTGGACTTCAATGAGGATGTAGCCTTACTGCGGCGTTCCCTGATCGAAAGCAAATTGATGAGCAGAGAGAAAGGCATCTACCAAAAAAATGTTGGATAGGAAAATAAGAAATATGCAGTTAAAAAAACAGACCCCAAAGATTTTCTTAATCTTTGGGGTCTAAATGATTAATCTAATTCGCCCCGTAAGTATTTCAACAAATAGCTCAAGATAAAATCTGCGGCTTGCTCTTTTACCGAGATGCGGTCGCCTTCAAAGTTCTGGTGGGTTGTCCAGGTGCCTTCGGTGCTGTTCAGGCCAAAGTAGACCAGCCCGACCGGTTTTTCCGGTGTGCCCCCACCCGGCCCGGCAATCCCGCTGATCGCCAGACCAACATCGGCTGCCAGACTGCGCCGCACCCCCAGCGACATCTCTGCGACCACCTCATCGCTGACTGCGCCATGCGCTTCTAATGTCTCCCACTTGACACCCAGCATACGCACTTTTGCCTCATACGCATACGCAGTCACACTGCCCATGTAGTACGTTGAGGAGCCGGGAATATTGGTGATGCGGTGACCAACCAAGCCGCCCGTACATGATTCGGCCACCGCCAGGCGCAGCCCACCCTTACGCAGCGCTTCGCCTGCCTGAAGTTCTAATGTGAGGTCCATCGCCATCGGTTGCTAAACCTTTCTTTTGAAAGCACCCGTGAGGATACCCAGCCCTGTAAGGATCAATGCTGCGGGGATTACATAGGCAGCAATATCTGTCCCGGTAATAAACCCTAACCCCATCACACCGGTGATAAAACCGGGGATCAACGCCCACCAGTTTCGCCGGTTGACAAAATAAACGACGAAGAAGGGGGCGGCAATGGATAACATCACATATGCCGGGACGGCAAAATCTCTCATGATGCCCTGCTCGATCAAGACGACCATGGTGCCAATATCGAGCATCACATACGCCGGGATCAATGCCCACCAACGGTCGCTAGGATTGGTAAAGAACACAATCAGAAACGGCAGACCGATGGACGAAAGGATATAAAAAGCCACAAAACTATCCGCCATCACCCCCCGTTCCACAAGGAAGATCATCAAGCCAATCACCAGCATCACCCAGGCAGGAATCAATGCCCACCAATTTCTGCGCGGGTTGAACACGAAGACGACCAGGAAAGGAATTGCCACCAGGGTAAGCACCAAAGTTGCAACCACTTCACCTTGCAATAAATCGGTCAATGCCAGGGTAGCAATCGCTGTAACGGCTAACAAAATATACGGCGGGATCAATAAGTGCCAATCTTTGCGGTCCAACAGGAAAAAGACCAACCCGATCAGTCCACCGCCGGCCATGATTGCAACTTTCACCCAATCGGTGACCGTCAGAAGTTGGTCAGACAACGCGGTCAGACCAAAGGTAATCATCAGTACCCCCCAAGCCATCCCCCGTCTATGTTCTCTAGGTTCCATATTTCTCTCCTTAGTTTTTCTCTATATAAGTATATACGGGAAATGCCCTTCAGGGTTGTAGACTTTGCTAATTTTTATGAAACTTTCCAGCCAGGAGCATTTCTAATCCGTCAATTTGTTTTTGTTGCACCCCCACTACTTGGGGAAAGATTTTCATCCAATGATTATCCCTGCCCTAGGGGTTTACACCGCTATGGTTTTCTCAAAATTGGTTGACAATTGGAAAAAATATTGAATGTAAGAAATGACGAAAGGGTGGCGTAATGTTAATGAGATAAGATTTTTTCTATCACGCCCCACCCGCCAGTAATTGGCTTAGAATTGGCTCTTCCAGTAACTCAGTAATTTAGGGCACCAATTGGGGTGAGGCGAGAAAAAATTTGCTACTTATTACGAGTCATTTAGCAATTCACACCACACTACACAGCAAACCACATAATCATTCTCTCTATAAGAAAAAGGAAAACAATTCATCGGTTTGCAGATGGGATAAATATGACTCACCGATATATCCTTGACTTTGAGAAAGCTATGTTTACACCCCTTTGCAAACCTCCCCACATAAGCGCATTATGTTAAAATACTTCATTATGGCTGTCCCAGACTATCTACAAGCAACCCTCGATTCCCTCCCCACCAAGCCCGGCTGCTATATCATGAAAAATGAGAGCGGCACGGTGATCTACGTGGGGAAAGCGATCAACTTGCGCAATCGAGTACGTTCCTATTTCCACCAGAGTGCGGCACAGACCCACAAAGGCCGAGAGCTGATGAAGCGCATCCGCGAGATCGAGTGGATCATCACCGGCTCGGAGTTGGAAGCCCTCATCCTGGAAATGAACCTGATCAAGCGCTACCGGCCGCGCTACAACGTCCGACTAAAGGATGACAAACGCTACCCCTATATCAAAGTGCATTGGGGTGAGCCATTTCCCAAAGTAACCGTCACCCGCCGGATGGTCAACGATGGTTCCCGCTATTTTGGGCCTTATTACAGCGTGTGGGCGGTGCATAAAACCCTGGATGTCCTCCGCCGCATTTTCCCCTACCTGACCTGCGATAGACAGATCACCGGGAAAGACACGCGCGCCTGCCTGTATTACGACATCAAACTTTGCACAGCGCCCTGCATCGGCAAGGTAGATCAAACCGAATACCGCCAGATGATTGATGACCTGTGCGAATTCCTCAACGGCCGCACAGATGAAATTACCGAACGTCTGCAAATCGAGATGGATCAGCTCTCCGCCGAGATGCGCTTTGAACAGGCCGCCATCAAGCGCGACCAACTGAAAGCGATTGATGAGATCGTCAAACGCCAGCGCGTCTTTGATACCGAATATATCGACTCGGACGTGATCGCCATTGCCCGCAACGAGCGAGAAGCCTGCATCCAGGTGTTTTTCATCCGCGGCGGCAAGATGATCGGCCGCGAATATTTCCTGATGGAAGGCGCCGAAGACACGGTGGACGAAGAGGTGCTGGGAGAGTTCATCAAACAGTACTACGAGCAGGCCGCCTCCATGCCCAATGAAGTGCTGCTCCCCACCGACATTGAAGAAGCCAACATCATCAAACAATGGCTGCGTCAACGCAGCGACAAGAAAGTGGAGATCAAAATCCCCCGTCGCGGCAAGAAGAAAGACCTGATCAAAATGGCGGCCGAAAATGCCACCGAAACGCTTTCTTCCCTGCAACAGCAGTGGGAAACCGACCGCCACCGCCAAACCGAATCCCTTGGCGATTTACAAACGGCTTTTAAGATGGATGTGCCGCCCAACCGGATCGAATGTTACGACATTTCTAATACCCAGGGCACTGCCATTGTCGCCAGCATGGTCGTTTTTGAGCAGGGTGTGCCCGCCAAACAGCTCTACCGCCGTTTCAACATCCGCACCGTGGTGGGGCCAGATGACTTTGGCAGTATGGAAGAAGCCCTACGCCGGCGCTTTGCCCGCTGGAAGAGCGCGCAGGAACAAGCCGGACAACCGGGTTACAAGCCCGAACCTTCCTTCTCAAGACTGCCTGACCTGTTGATCGTGGACGGCGGCAAAGGTCAGCTCACCCGTGCTGTCAAAGTGGTGGAAGAATTTGGCTTGTTAGGAAAATTCCCGGTAGCCGGGCTTGCCAAACAAAACGAAGAACTGTTCATCCAAGGACAAGAACAAGGTCTGCTGCTGCCGCGCAAATCCGAAGGGCTTTATTTGCTTCAGCGCATCCGGGATGAAGCCCACCGCTTCGCTATCACCGCCCACCGCAAACAGCGTTCCAAACTGGGAATCACCTCAATCTTAGATGCGGTACCCGGCATTGGCCCGGCGAAACGTAAAGCTTTGATGAACCACTTTGGCAGTTTGGATAAAATCAAACAGGCTTCGGTAGATCAACTCACCGAAGTGAAGGGGATCACGGAACCACTGGCACACGCCTTAAAAAGCCACCTTGGGTAGCAAAGAACGATTGGATACATTACGCCCAAAACCTCTTTTTACACAAAAAGATTTGGTAAAATAGATGGTTGTTAGTTCAAAAGGAGACAAACTATGACACAAAAGAAGAAAAAAGGCCCCGCACCACAGACCAAGCAGCCCAAGAAACGCAAATCTGCCAGCCAGGTAGCATTTTCAATCGTTGCCGTAATCATGGTGCTGTTGATGATCATTCCTTATATCCTCAACATTTTTGGTAGATAATATTTCAGTATCTGTCAACCTCTAACGATAATCCCCTCACTTGTCGATACCAAGTTTGATATAGACAACTGAGGGGTTTGTCTTTTATGGCAACATCCAGGCTGCCCACGCGCACCTGAGTGCTTAACACACCAACCTTGAAGGCTCGCAATTTTATAGAACCTCCCATAGAATCAAGAATATCTTATAAGTAAACCAAGGAGCGTTCGATGGACGAAAAATCCACCCTGATTCTTAAAAATAAAGTTGTCCCTATCTTTACTGTTTTAGCACTTGGCCTGATCTTTGACATTCTTTTTTGGCGCAAAGTACCCGGCATCTCGATTGCCATTTTCTTTTTCCTGATAGTAAGTGCCGGCTTTTTCCTTGCCCAATACCAGGAAATAAAGCCAGCCCGGACAACCCTCTTCCTGTTAATCCCCATTGCTTTCTTCGGTGTAATGACCTTCATCCGCCTGGAAAACTTAACCACCTTCCTCAACATCGTGGCCGTATTGGTAAGCATGATCTTGCTGGCACATTCTTTCCAGGGGGGCAAATGGTGGCGCTATACCTATAAAGACCATTTGGTTGGTGGGGTTATGACCATAGTAGATGCCCTCATCCGCCCTATCGTGACCTACAGCAACCAACCCAAAATGGAAATCGAAACTGTTGATGCCCCACCGCAGAAAAAAGGCAAACAGGCTTTTGCCGTGCTGCGCGGTTTGTTGTTAGCTTTTCCCATCTTGCTGATCCTGGCAGCCATGTTGGCCGAAGCAGACCCGATTTTCGAACAGGCACTGGGGAATTTACTTGAAATTTTCTCGATTGAGAACTGGGGAGAATATTTCTGGCGGTTGTTCCGCCTTTCGGTGATCGCCTATCTTCTGTTAGGCGTTTATCTGCATGCCTACTATAAAAACCATGATGAAGGCCTCAGCACCGATGAAAGCCGCTGGATCCCCCGTTTTCTGGGCTTTACCGAGGCAGCCATTGTCTTAGGCGCAGTCAACCTGCTGTTCCTTTCCTTTGTCATCATCCAGTTTCAATATTTCTTTGGCGGGCATACCAATATCAACCTGGAAGGGTTCACCTATGCCGAATATGCCCGGCGCGGCTTTGGCGAGTTGGTCTCTGTTGCGGTAGTCAGTCTGCTGCTCTTTATGGGGCTGTCATTCATCACTAAAAAAGCCAGCCGCAGCCAAAAAGCATTCTCCGCCTTGGGCGTAATCCTGTTCATGCTGGTTACCGTAATCCTGGTTTCTTCCTTCCAACGCTTGCTGCTGTACGAAGAAGCTTATGGTTTCTCCCGCCTGCGCACCTATACGCATGTTTTCATCATCTGGTTGGGTGTATTGTTAGCGGCTGTGATCGTCCTGGAATTAATCAACCAACCCAGATATTTTGCACTCGCCGCCCTGATTGCGGGGGTTGGTTTTATCACCACCCTGGATGTCATCAACGTAGACGCTTTCATTGTCAAGCAGAATGTATCCCGCTACCAATCGGGTGAAGACCTGGATATTGCTTACCTTGCTTCGCTCTCAGAAGATGCGGTCCCTACCTTGCATAACCTTTACCAAAATGCAGACGGTGCCGAAAAAGATGCTTTAGCCGGTGCAGTTGCATGCCATGCAGAGATTAAAAACCAATATACCTATGAAAGCACCGACTATACCTCCTACTCATGGCAGTCCTTCCACTTTTCCCGCTACCTGGCACAGAAGGGATGGGAGAATTTAGAAAACAGCAACGGCGACGCACTGCAAGTACAAGTACAATACAGGCCACTTGAGGAAAAAGAATCCTGGAACGCCTATGTTGTTATCGATGGCGAAGAAGTCGGCTGTTTATCGTATTGGGATTAATTTCAGTACAGTCAAAGGGTTGTGTAGGGGTCAAACTCAGCAGCAGCGGCAAGCAACGCTTCCAATGCTTCCCAGGGGGTGTCTTCATAACTGTCGAGATCGATAAAGCGCTTCGCTTTGCGGTTCCCTTGTAAAATTTCCTGCGGGTCGGGTAAAAAGGCACCATGCCAAAACCCGACCTGCACTTTTTCTTCGTCAGCTACCACATGGCAGAGGCCGGTCTTGAGCGGGCTGGGTGCTTCCTTGCCATCCCCCGGGCGAAGATAGCTGATCCCATTCAAATGAAAGTCTTCAAGCACCTCTGGCACAACCGAATAGACCACCTCCCGAACACCCATAAAGATTTCCTGCACTTCCAATGGGTATCGCGCCAGAAAATGGTTCAGATCAATCAAAGATAAACTCATCATACCCTCCTTCCTTAAATCACCTTGTCATCCGTACCCGCCAACTGGCGCAGGTATTCTGCCTGGCCGACATGATAGGTATCGTGCCAGCCATAAAATTCTAACCGCTTCCATAAAGGAATAGCACGCCCGTCAAAGACAACTTGTTGCTCTAATTCCTCTTCGCTCAATCCTTCCACGTGTTTGGCAATTAATTCGGCAGATTGGCCCAAGATCTCTACCAGGCGTTCCAAAGTTAATATGCCTTCTCCATCGGCAAGGATGGGTTCACTTTCTGTGGCATAACGCGCTTGTTCTTCCGGGGACATGATTTCCTCAATCCCTAAAAAGCGCAATACAATTTGCCGGCCTTCGGCGATATGCCCCAGCACGAAATTGAGACAGTTGCCGCGCGGTTGGGGTTGAAGCAAGCTATCTGCATGACTTAACCCCGCTACCTGCATCGCAATCACACCATCATTACGCTTGAACACATTGGCCCACACTTTTGCAGCTTCCATACCTCATACCTCCGAGAGATTCATTTAAAACCCGACAAGAATATTTGTTCTATTATACAATATTTCTTTGTGGATTCAGAAGAAGAGAACCCCACCATTTCAAAGCAAAAAGGGAGGGCTGTATGCCCTCCCTTAGAATACTCAAAAAACAATCTATTTGGCAACCGTTAGAAACGCAGCGGGTCAGCCCCTCGCGAAATGCTGTCCAAAAACTCCTGCCGGGTTGCCATACTCTTGCGGAACGCCCCATGCATTGCCGAAGTGGTCATGCGGGCATCGTGTTTCTTCACCCCGCGCATCACCGAACAAAGGTGAACAGCTTCTAACACAACTGCAACCCCATGCGGATTGAGCAGTTCAGTGATCAAGTCTGCAATCTGGCGCGTCATACGCTCCTGCACCTGGAAGCGGCGGGCAAACATATCCACAATCCGGGGAATCTTAGACAAACCTATTACCTTGCCGCGCGGGATGTAAGCCACGTGTGCCCGTCCGATAAAGGGGAGCATGTGATGCTCACACAGGCTGTAAAACTCAATATCGCGCACCAATACCATTTCGTCGTAAGTCACATCAAAAATGGCATCGTTGAGAATATCGTAGGGGTCTGTGCGGTAGCCGGCTAACAGCTCATCGTACATGCGCGCTACACGGCCGGGGGTATTCAGCATGCCTTCCCGTTGGGGGTCTTCACCGACCGCCTCAATAATTTCTATCACTGCCTTTTCAATTCTTGCCTGGTCTATGTGATCTCCTTCAAACAGGCCAGCGACCTGATACACTTTCTGGTTATTGTGATTCATTTTGGATCCTTATCGTTTCGCTTTGATGATGTCAACCGAAGAATGATGGGTTGGTAGTATATTTTACCCCAAAGTATGCAGCAAAAACGATGTTTCCGCCGTTCCCCAAAAGATTGAACAAATAAATACCACGAATGTTTGGCTAACTCCAAAAAGCAAAGGTATTACGGTCATATTCCCATTTTAGAATAGAAAAACCGGGCTAAAAACAGCCCGGTTCGTAGTAATAAAGTATCTATCTAAAATTTATGCAAGTTCGGTATCAATCAAACCATAGGAATTATCGCGGCGGCGATACAGCACGTTGACGGCATTTGTATCCATATTGAAGAAGATAAA
The DNA here is from genome assembly GCA_963675375.2 of Anaerolineales bacterium. Lineage (GTDB taxonomy): Bacteria > Chloroflexota > Anaerolineae > Anaerolineales > UBA11579 > UBA11579. The sequence continues at coordinate 3,789,449 of OY776212.2, forward strand.
GAAATCTTCATGCCCAAGTAATTCCATCTGGTTAATAGCTTCCGTTTCATTCATCGGATAGAGCGTGAACTTTTTACGGCGAGCGATGACCGGTTCTTCCTCTTCAGCCATTTCTGCCGCGATCTCTTCCTGAATAATTTCCATCGCCGCTTCACCTATCGAAACCTTATCACCTTTCCCTCGGAATCGTTTCCCTTTGAAGCGCTCAATACGGCGTTGAATTTTATCCAGAGCAACATCGTAAGCTACATAGATATCCTCCGCCCGTTCCTCGGATCGAAGCAAGATTTTCTTGCCGTGTAGGGTGATTTGGACTACGAAACGGTCAGAGGCTTGTCTGGCTGTTTTAGCGTAGGTAAGGAGAATCTGCGCTCGGTCCAGCCCGGTGATATAACGGTCTAGTTTGCTGGCTTTCTTATTCACATATTCAGAAAGCTTTTCATCTACTGTGAAACCACGTGATTGGATATCAACCTCTATAGACATTTTTGCTCCTTTTTTAGACTTTTAATAATCTTACCAGATTTATCTTATTGAACCAATCGGCAAAAACAAGGCGCTAATTTCATCCCCAAAATTGCTTCAACCCAACGCTTTTCAGTCCAATAACGAATTCCTGGTAAGCTGCGTAAAAGCTGCAACGCAGTTACAATACAGTCATGCTGCCAAATCACCGATTTGTTATATATCAGTTGCCATAAATCAAATAGACCTTACTTTTTTCGATTAAATTGATCTATCCCAACAGCCCTGGCAAGCACCACTGCTGTCACCATGGCCGCGCCTGCTACTTTCAGCGCTTCTGCCGCAGCGTTTAGAGTAGCACCTGTGGTGAGCACATCATCTACCAGGATAACGTTTTTTCCGAGAATGTGCTTGCTGTCTGCTGAGAAAGCCCCTGCCACGTTCAATCGCCTTTCCTCCACAGAAAGCCCAACCTGTGTAGGTGTTTCACGGGTTCGTGTTAAAACATTGGCATGATAGGGAAGTCCATAAAGGGCTGCAAATGGTTTAGCCAACAAAGCTGCCTGGTTATATCCTCTACTATTTTTTCGTTTTCTTCCTAACGGTACCGGGACAACCAATTCCCCCACGATAAGATTATCTTCTACAATTTCAACCAGATGCCATGCCAAAGCATGTGCCAGCCCCAAATCTCGCTGATACTTTAACTTATGAACAGCCTGCCGCAAAGGGCCTTGGTGCCATCCCCAGGAGAAAGCCTGGTCAAGGTGTGTCATCCGGGCGCAATCATGTTCGCCTGATTTTGGCAGCTGTTTTTGGCATAATGCACACATACCAATGGGCAGTCTGCTCGAACTGTCAACGCAATCCGCGCACCAACGCGCACCGGGTTGGCCGCAGCCTGCACAGCTGGGAGGAAAAACCCAATCCATTACTTGCCAGAAAGACTGGCTAAATCGATAGGTTACAGGAAGAAAACTTTTAGCCCCTGACAGTTGCGCTCCCTTACTAGCCTCCAAATATATCAGCGATTGGCCCATTCATCACCAAAAGAATAGCCGGTCCCATCATCACGATCATAATAGTAGGAAATATAAGAAACGCCATCGGCAAAAGCATGATCACAGGTGCACGCTGGGCAGCCTGCTCGGCACGTTGGCGGCGGCGCACCCGCATATCGTCGGACTGGATGCGCAAAATCTTTGCCATACTCACACCAAGCTGTTCACTCTGGATCACCGCGGCCACAAAACTCTCAAACTCAGAAGCACCGATCCTATCAGCCATATCACGTAAAGCTTCCCGGCGCAGTTTGCCTAACTGCATCTCCTGCAAAGCCCGAGAGAACGCAACCGAAAGTTCGTTATCCCATTTATCGGCTACTTTACGCATAGCAGCATCAAAACCCAGCCCAGCTTCCACACAAATTGTCAGCAAGTCTAGGGCATCAGGCAACGCCTTTCGCACCTCATCTTGCCGCCGTTTAATGCGTGAATCCAGCAGCAAATTCGGCATCAAGAAACCTAAGATAATCCCCCCAAAAACAACCAGCAAACTAACCATAGAAAAAAGGTTAGCCCGGAAGATGAACACCATTAATCCACCCAATACCACGGAAAGGATGAACCTACTGGCAAAGAAAGCTGTTGGAGCTAATCCCCTCGGATTACCAGCCATTTCTAATTTACGTTCTATATCGTTAAGTGCTTTCTGCGGCGTGAATCGGGCTGTCATTTCTCCTACGCGGTTTGCCACAGGGACGACCACACGATCCATAAAAGATTGAGACATTTCAATCTCGTGCAACGAAGCCGGCTCTCCTCGCTCAGCAAATTCAGCCAAACGTTCCTCTAGTGGGTCTACCCCTCTAGATTCTCGCAGACCGATAGAAATCAGCACACCGCCAATGATTAAAATAAAGACGATCACAATGATAAGAACAACTATAGGAGACATTTACAACCTCTCTGTGTGTTCAATCCCATGCTAAACCTCAATATCCGCGATCTTGTTCATCACGATACTGCCCAGCACAATCAAGATCGCACTGCACCCCAACATACTTGCACCACACCATATTGGATCCTGGAAGAACTGCATAATATAATCCCGATTGATAACCCACAACATACCAACCAAAAACAAAGGCATCATGGACAACAATCGTCCAGAAGCAGAAACCTGGGTTGTCAAAGTCTTAATTTCTCCTTTAATTCGAATACGTTCTCGAATCGTGTGAGAAATTGTTTCCAAAATTTCCGCCAGGTTACCACCGACTTCTCTTTGCACATTAATTGCTGTAATTACTAGGTCAAGGTCTTCACTAGGAATACGGACAAGCAAATTATCCAAGGCAGTTTCCATTGAAATACCCAACTGCATTTCTTGCACAACCCGTCTGAATTCCACATTAATTGGAGAAGGGAGTTCTTTACTCACTGATTCCAAAGCTTGCATGGTTGAAAAGCCAGCCCGTAAGCCATTCACGACGAGATTGAGCATATCAGGAAGCTGCGCATTAAAATCTTTCAACCGCTTAGCTTGCATCCGCCCGACAAAAATTCGGGGAATGAATAACCCAACCACCAAACCAGCTAAAATAAAAACCTGACCTAACAGGTCAAATTCCATTTTTCCTAAAAGCACAAAGAATAAAAATGCAGTGATAATACTGGAAAGGACCATTAATGCTACATACTCGCCAGGTTTGAACTTTAAATCAGCCCGGACTAAGTTTTGGCTAATTCCCTCTCCAAAATCGGTTTTAGAAACAGCAGAATTTAGCCAATCTGTAACTGCAGAGCTGCGCTCATCAGCTTCCTGCTCAGAAGAGCCGAATTCTAAGGAACCCTCGCTGTTTTCCAAATATTTTTCAATCCGCTCCTCAACCAATTCTTGCTCGCTTGAAATCGTCATGACAATACCTACAATGAGCAGGATGAGGAGAAAACCACCAGCAATCCATAATATTGTTACCGACATTTCTTCTACCTTTGGGAGAAAATGAGGTTATACATCTTATTTACCGCCGAGAAGTGATACCAAAGATTTGAGGTGGTAAGTGAATGCCAGAAGCTTCAATTTTATCCATAAATTTGGGGCGCAATCCAGTGGGGCGCAGCTTACCCAATACTTTGCCATCCTCATACCCGGTTTGCTGAAAAGCAAACAAGTCTGTGAGAGTGACCACATCCCCTTCCATGCCCACCACTTCTGTGATGGCAACCACCTTACGACTGCCATCCCGCATGCGATCCGCATGCACAATCACATCCACAGCGGAAGCAATTTGCTCACGAATCGCTCGTATCGGCAAATCGAAGCCTGCCATCAGCGACATGGTCTCAATACGGGCAATCGTATCCCTAGGGCTGTTGGAGTGGGCGGTGGTCATAGAGCCATCATGACCAGTATTCATTGCTTGAAGCATGTCCAATGCAGCGCCATCACGAATCTCACCTACAACAATGCGGTCAGGGCGCATACGCAGCGAGTTAACCACCAAGTTCTGAATTGTGATCTCACCGCGGCCTTCAATATTCGGCGGGCGGGATTCCAAAGTCACCACATGTTCCTGGCGCAGTTGAAGCTCGGCGGCATTTTCAATGGTGACAATGCGCTCATCGCCGGGGATAAAACCAGAAAGCACATTCAACAAAGTAGTTTTACCAGAACCAGTACCACCCGATACAATAACATTCAGGCGGGATTCGACACATGCTTTTAAGAATTGGATCGACTCCGGCGTAATAGACCCATTCCTAATCAACTGTTCAACCGTAAATGGGGTTTTAGAGAAAATACGGATAGTGATCGTAGGACCAACCAACGAAATTGGCGGGATAATCGCATTCACACGAGAACCATCAGGAAGGCGAGCATCTACATAAGGGCTTGATTCATCAATACGGCGGCCAAGTGGGGCGACAATGCGGTCAATAATGCGCATGACATGTTCGTCACTTTCAAAAGTAAGCGGCACTCGGGTAAGTTTACCGTTGCGCTCCACATAAATATTCTTAGCCCCATTGACCATCACTTCTGTGATTGATTCGTCTTCCAACAAAGGCTGTAAAGGGCCAAAACCAATAATCTCGGCAACAATTTGCTCGAACAGACGATGTTTTTCTTGCCTGGAGAGTACGATGCTCTCCTCAACAAGGACTTGCTCATATAATCCCTGGATCGCCTTCCTGACTTCTGCAACTCGGGTAACATCCATAGAAGGGTCCAACTCCGCCAGCAAACGATTTTGCACGCGATTCTTTAAATCCAAATAGGTATCTTTTTGCCCAGAGCCAGGTGGGGCTGTCCTTCGAGCTTGCAATGATGACAAACGAGAGTTTCCCCCAGTCGTTCCTCCCTGATTACTTCCAGAGGAACCGCCTTCGTTCCCTTGTTCTAATCTTTTTAAAAGCGACATTGGGTCACTCCTATCAATAATTTTATTTTCCGAGTTGATTTCTTAATTCTATTATACGATTGATCTGGGCCAATCATTACAATGTTTCTACTTCAGCCTCTTCATTCTCTTTAATTCGCTTTTTCACCGCTTCTGCCAAATCATAGATAGCTCTTGAAACCGGATGGGTATGGTTTTCAATTAAAAATGGCACGCCACGATCCATCGCAGGAACCACCAAACGGTCATCAAACGGCATTACCGCAACTACTTCATTTTTTACAATTTCTGCAACTCGTTCTGGCAGCACTGAACGGCGCTTATCAAACTTATTCATCACCAGAAATGCCTTCTTTGCAGAATACCCTAATGCAAGGAACAAGTCAAAAAACAAGCGGATATTCTTGATAGAAGGAATATCTTGGGTAGTGACAACAGCAATCAAATCCGCTTCATCAATAGCAGATAGAGAAATATCATCGAGACTGGAGTTGGCATCAATCAGAACGTACGCAAACATGTTTTGCAAATAACGGATCAATTTGCCAAATTGCTCTCCAGTTACACCCTCAGCCTGTTCTGGTCGAGAAGGGGCAGCCAAGATCTTTATCCCTGTAGACTTATGCTCTAGCAGTACATCTTCTACATATTCAGGGTCAAGTTCATCCGCTCTCGCCGCCAAATCTGTTAGATTATTTTTGGTTTGTTCATTGAAAAAGAAAGATACATCCCCAAATTGGAGACGACCATCTACGACAACCACGGGCGTATCAGGGGTATGAAGTGCAACAGCGAGGTTCGCAGCAATTGTTGTGGTCCCCACACCACCTTTCGGCCCGTAGACCATGATTATTTTTCCCTGATGCCGAGGAGGATATAGCAGTTGCCCGGTACCCGGTATTCGCGCGCCAGCGACTGCTGCCAGATTACTGGCAACTTTCTCTTTTTCTTGATGTGCCATTTGCCCGGCACGGGAAATTGCAGAAATTAATTCATCTAAATCAGGTGGTTTGGTAAGGAAATCCCTTGCCCCGGCCAACATAGCCCGGCGCATATAGTTTGAATCACTTTGCACAGACAGGATCACAATTTGAGTAGATGGCACTTTCGCCCGGATGCGTTCTGTTGCCGTGATGCCATCCATGTCCGGCATATTGATATCCATCAAGACCACATCTGGCCTAGTTTCAAGCGTGGTCTTGATCGCTTCTGCACCGGTCCTGCCAATGCCAACTACTTCAATATTAGGTTCAAATTGAAGTAGTTTGCGGATATTTTCTCTTGTTTCTGCAATATCATCAACAATGACAACAGTGATCTTTTCACCGTCCACCATGCATTATCTCCAAATTCTATTACGCTTGCAGGATGTAGTTTTCTCTTTATTGATTCTCAAGAAGAACATCATTCTCCAAGAGGGGGGCTTTCAATTCATCAATTCTGGGTTGGGTACCATAAGGAAGCCGCACTGGCAGCGGGATGCGGTAAACATCCATCAAATACTGCAAGGTCACTGCATCTGTAGCTGTTTGGCTACCATCGCCTGCAGAACGCAGCGCTAAAGTTAATTCCGCACCCGTGTATAGCAAGTAATTTAGGGTAACAGCTTCTTGCGGCCACATGATCAATGTAACCGTATCAGGGGGTAACACAGTTATTTGCTGCGTTGTGGTTGCTGCTTCCCCATCCGTTTGCTCAGCTTCAGCCCCTAAAGGCGTAGGCGTGGCAACAATAGCTTCTTGACCTTTATCATTATATAGGGGGAAATCACCAAGATTGAGCACCACCAAATTCTGCATAATCATCTGGCTGACAACCCGTGATCGTTGGGCTTCTGAAGGCACATAATAAAACTGTTGGTTTAACAGTGCGTCTAACTCAGCTCTCCCCTGAGGGGATATAGTTCCACCACTTGCAGATTGAGCGACTATATTATTGAAAAGGTCAGCAATTACGCCAGTCACCAACTCACCAGATTCCGGGTCGTTCTGAATGATGCTGCTGGAACCAGGCGCAAGTACACCTGCAGTTTGATTCGGTGTGATCGACTGGAACTGTGTATCCAGGTCAACAAATGCCATCGTGACAATCACATCTACCCGATCGCCCTTGGTGATGCCGTATGCGACTGAAGAAAATCTGCTGATTGGAACGGGGAAGGCGACCATACCTTCAGGAATCAACGTTGCGTGAATAGAGCCGCTATCGCTGGAAGTATCTAAGTCTGTCAAGATCATTCCCTCTGTGATAAAAGTGCCCTGTTCAAGATTAAAGCGGGCAATTTGTCCAGCAACATCGGTCAAGTCACTGAAATATACTTCCGGGACTTCTATTTTGGGGAGATTCTTTATCCCTAGTTTTTCAAGGGCAATTGTCTCGCCCCTATTAACCGGTTGTTGAAGGAAAACTACAGGAATAGTTTCTTGAGCCTGTTCAGTAGCTAAAACTTGCTCATCCGTTAACCCCTGTGTCCCACCACCATTACGGTTAGTGAGGAAAAAGATTGCTGCTAAGCCAAGAATAGCAACCAGGGCTACAAGTAAAAGTATTCTTCCTAGGCGCATGCTGCCTCCTAAACCTTGTTGTCTTAATTTCAAGAATAAGATTTCATTACTTATTCCTGAATTTTATCAATCATACTACCATAGTGAAATTCATCGTCAAGCAGATAAAAGTACCAGAACAAGATAAAAGATACCTTCTGTATTGATAAGTCTACAAGAAAACCCTTATCTTTGCCATTGAAATTTTGCAATAGTTGCATCCCATTTGTATTGCAAAAGCCGTAAATCTAAACCCGATAAACTCTTTTTCTATTAAAGCGTGAAGCCCCATACGGGGCCTCACAGATACATTCTATGATGAGTAACTTTTCAGTTAATTATCATCCACCGAGGGTGGTATTAATGTCGCTGAAAATATCACCAATGGTGGGGCCAAGCAGGGTCATAGCAGCAATCACCACAATGGCGATCAAAACGATAATCAATGCATACTCTACCAAACCTTGACCTTTTTCTTTCGGTGCAAATAACATGACAAATTCTCCTTTCAACAAATAAACCATCTAAGATGGTAAAAATAAGATTGAATTCATTATATAGTAAACAGCACTACAATTCAATAGTACGGGGGTTAACAGAATTGTTAGGGAACTTTCACATGATCGGTAAAGAAATACTCACACGAGAGCCTTGCCCCACTGCGCTGTCAATTTCAACTTCACCATTCAGCATCTCAGTTCGGTCTTGGATCACCTTGATCCCAAGGCCTGCTTCTTCCAAATCTTTCACAGGATTGAACCCTTTGCCGTTGTCCTCCACGACTAAACGGACAACTTCGGCCCCCAGATCGAGCTGTAATTTCACCTGGGTTGCGCCGCTGTGTGAGACCACATTATTAAGCAGCTCTTGCATAGAGCGGAAGATCATCACTTCTAAATAGGGTTCTATTCGCCGCTCCGACCCATTGACAGTCACAACCACATCCAGCTGTGTTCTTTCTCTAAAGGAAGTACAGTACCTTTTAATTGTCGGCGCTAACCCTAAATCATCCAGCATCATTGGGCGCAGATCAAAAATAAAGTCACGCACATGCTGGAAAGCGGTGGCTGCCGCGCTTTTCAGACTTGTCAGTTCTGCTCTAGCTTTTTCCTGATCAATTTCAAACAAGCGCAATGCAATTTCGGTTTGCAAAATAAAATTAGAAAGTTCCTGTGCAGGGCCATCATGCATCTGGCGCGAGAGTCGTTTTCGTTCTGCTTCCTGACCCTGGATCAACATTTCCGCAGTAGCGAACTTACTACTGACCAAACTGCTCGCTGCCCCGCCTTTTTTTCCGTCCCCCTCCAGGTCATTTTTAATCTTTTGCAGAGTCATCAAATAACGGTCTAAATGGTTCTGATCGCTCTGGAGTTTTTCTAACTGGCTGCGCATCACCACCAACCGCTGTTGGGCATCCAAAGCCGCAGTGAACGCATTCTTAACCTCTTCCACCGGCAAATTGTGAATCTGATTTTCCACCTGCTGCAGGTGCATCGTGATCGTCGCATTCCTTTGGGAAAGCTTTTCCACTTCCACGGCGCTCTGGTCTAACATCAATCCAATTTCTTTTAATTCACGCTGGGTTTCGTCAATCTCTTCATGGATGGTATCCAGGATGGTGGTAGGCTTATTCTCTTGATCCGTATCCAAAATCATGATTTACTCCTCAGCCTCTTCTTCTTGATTATATAGCCTGACCCAACCCCGGCGCAGGGCATACACCGCTGCCTGGGTGCGGTCTTCTACATTTAATTTTCTCAAGATGGCTGTAACATGGTTTTTTACTGTTTGATGGCTGATCCCCAAATGCGTGGCTATTTCTTTATTGCTCATTCCCAAAGTAACACATTCCAATACTTCCATCTCGCGCCCAGAAAGCGGGTAAAAAGGTTCGCCTGGGTCGCTGTAAGAGCGGAAAGAAGGTTCGGTTTTGCTGGACAACCACGACGTAACCCCCTCTTCGTCCAACTCCTCATCCCCCACAAAATAATGCCCTTTGGCAACCCCCCGAATGATGTTTACCAGCTTGCTCGGTTCCACATCTTTTGCGCTGTAGGCATGTGCGCCCACCCGCATCGCATGGATTACCTGTTCTGTATCATCATATGCTGTAAGCAAAACTACTTTGGTAGGCAGCTTGTCAATCTGTATTTGACGGGTAATTTGCTGCCCGTTCATTCCGGGCAAATTAACATCCAGCACAGCCACATCAGGTTTGAACTGACGAATGATCTCCAGTGCTTTTTCACCAGACGCTTCTTGCCCCACTATTTCAAGGTCTTCTTCTAAAGATAAGGAATCAATCACACCCTGTCTAAAAATCGGGTGGTCGTCCACCACAATGATCGTAATTTTTTTCATCACTTTTCCTGACAGAAATTGCCACATACAACTGGATATAGTATCAAAAAGTATAGCATAGGCTTGAACGGCAAGCAACTAAGATAGCCTCGCTGGAATTTGACCACCGAGGAATCCGGTTAGATGAAAACACGAATATCAGAACTGCCCAAACATTCTCCAGGCTGCGCTATACTTTAAGTAGATTGCCCAACCGTTTTTGCAACCCTGGCAAAGGTTTGCCGTATAAAGTAGTAAGAACGGAACAAAAGAGACAACAAGTATGCATTCTGCTGAAATGGATTGGTTGAAACAAGCTCAAAAAGGCGATGATATGGCATTTTCTCGCCTCGTGGAGGTTTACCAGAAACCGGTATATAACCTTTGTTACCGCATGCTGGGAAACGCCAACGATGCTGAAGATGCCGCCCAGGAGACTTTTATCCGGGCATATAATGCCATCCGGCGCTATGACCCATCTCGAAAATTCTCTACCTGGCTGCTCACCATTGCCTCAAACTACTGCATTGACCAACACCGCCGCAAAAAGCTGCCTACCTTTTCCTACGACTCGCTGGAAACACCCGATATTCCAGAAAAAGCCAAAGGGATTGAGGCCATGCTGATTGATGGCGAACGTGGTGATGTGGTGGAAGAACTGCTCAACCAGCTAAAACCCAAAGATCGCTCGGCAGTCATCATGCGGTATTGGTATGACCATTCGTACGAAGAAATTGCCGAAGCTTTGGATTTGAGTATCAGCGCAGTCAAAAGTCGCCTGCACCGTGCTCGGCGAGATTTGGCAGAATCATGGCTTATTGCACAACAAGAAACTGTTTCGATAGAGAGGACGCGTTATGAATCGAGCGCAATTTGAGGACAAAACGCTAGAAGCCGCCTGGCAAGAAGTGGAATTTACCTTCCGGAATGCCGGTATGGTTTCGCCCCAGCCTGGGTTTACCCAACGCTGGCACCAAAAACTGGCTGCTGAAAAGGCTAAACAAGAACGCAAGCAAGCCTGGCTGCTGGTGATCTCTAACCTGGTGATCGCCTTGGGATTCTTCGGCCTGATTGGACTCCAGATGCTCCCCTCAATCGCATTCACGGATAATATCCTGACGCTGTGGGTTGATCTGATCTCAAGACTGGTTGTATCCCTAAAGATGTTCTTTGGCATCGCCGGAACACTTGGGCGCACCCTTCCGGGTGTGATCCCAACCTCCTGGTGGGTAAGCGGGTTTATCCTGGCAGGAATGTTAGTTGTACTTTGGGTTTCGATGGTGAGACGCTTTTTACACAATCAAACAGAGGAACAAGTTCATACACTTCGAACAAATTGATGCTTAATCGCATCATTTTGTTTCCGCTGAACATTGTTCGATCAATTGAAGGAGAACAATATGAAAAATTTTCGTAAATTAGCAATCAGTCTCACTGTATTATTGATTAGCTTGGTGCTGATCCCGCCGGTCTTTGCCAGTGATGGGTATACCCCTCTATTGGATGACCAGGTGATCATGTTTGGCACCTTTACCCTGGAAAGCGGCGAAACGCTGGACGGCAGTCTGGTCGTTTTTGGCGGCGTGGTCGATGTGCAAGCCGATGCCACCATTTTGGGCGATATGATCGTCTTTGGCGGTAATGTTACCTCTGGCGGAGAAGTACACGGCAGCATGGTTGCTTTTGGCGGTGTGGTCAATCTCACCGAAGATGCAGTCATCAGAGGCGATTTGATCGCCCCGGCAACAGTGGTACGCCGGGATGAAGGCGCACGTATTTCAGGGCAGATCATCACCAGTACAGATAACATCCAGGTTGATATTCCAGACATCCCCGAGATGCCCAATGTAGAAATCCCAGAAGTGACGGTTGAACAACCCACCTTTTGGGACAATCTTTCCAGAATGCTGCAGCCGGTGGTGAGTTTCTTTGGCAGCATGGCCCGCGCCCTGATCTTCTCAGCCGTGGCTGCTGTCATCCTGCTGCTGCTCCCCGAACACGGTCGCCGTGTGGGGCTGGCAGTACAAGAATACCCGGTTGCTTCGGGTGGCTTTGGCCTGTTATCGGTTTTCGTCTTTGTTGCTTCCGTCGTGATGCTCGCCTTGCTTTCCATCACCATTATCCTGATCCCGTTGACCATCCCGCTGATCATTTTGCTCAGCATTGCCCTGACAATTGGCATGTTCTTTGGCATCATCGTAGTTGGTGCAGAAGTTGGCCGCCGTATGATGGAAGGCTTCAACCAAAACTGGTCGTCTCCGGTGCAAGTTGCCATCGGCACTTTCTCACTCACATTTGTCCTTGGCCTCCTCAGCATCTCGCTGTGGGGCTTTATCGGCGGACTGCTGTGGTCGTTGGTTGGTGCCGTAGGGTTAGGCGCTGTCTTGCTCACTCGCTTTGGCACCCGCACCTATGTCTCCACAAAATCTACGCAGCCTGAAACCACAAGCGCCTCGCTGCCTGTGGAAGTGGAAGATATGGAACTGGATATAGAAGAAAATGTAGACAATATTGCAGAAGCCGAAGAAGACGAAGAACTTGAAATCAGTGAAGCAGAGGATACAACAGACACATCCGACGCTGATGAAGAAGCTGAATAGCCAGCCATTTTTCATGGCTGAACAGTAATCTATTCAGTCAATATCGAATTGATCAGCCAGCGGCACAGCACATACCGTTTTCTCCGCTGGCTGATTTTTTTATCAGAGAACTTAGTTATTTTGCACATTACCAACAAAGATGTAGTTCAGTCAAAGTACACCCCTTGCCAAACGTGATATACTCAAAAAAAACCGGTAGATGTAAAATTACCGGTAGGAATGGTAAAAAGAGACTGAAAACCAACTTGCCAATTTGTTGGTTTTCAGAACAAATTTTGAGTAACGAAACTGGATTGATAGGGTTATAGCAGTTACATTGACCCTCCCAGTGAAGGTGGCGAATGGATCTGAAGTTATCAGACGAAGAAGCGCTTGCCAGAGCTGCGCAAGGGGATAATGAGGCCTTTGGTGTGTTGTATGACCGCTATATTGGCCGCATTTACAACTACATATACTACCGCACAGGCAACACGCACGATGCTGAGGACCTTACCTCGCGGGTGTTTACCCGGGCAATGAAGCATGTAGCGAACTACGAAGATCGCGGCGTGCCTTTCTCTGCCTGGCTGTACCGGATTGCCCACAACCTTGTGGCAAACTTCCACCGGGACAACAGCCGCAAGCAGATCGTCGGGCTAGATGATACTTATCAACTCCCCGCCAATGCTGAACTGCCGGAATCGCGGGTGGTGCGCTCCGAAGAACAAGACTTTCTGCTTGATCTGGTGAGCTCTCTCCCCGAAGATCGCCAGCAGTTGATCGTGCTCAAGTTTGTGGATCATTTATCCAACGCTGAGATTGGTGAGATCATGGGGCGCACGGAAGGCGCTATCAAGAGTCTGTACCACCGTACGTTGATTGCCTTGCGGGACGAAGTAACAAATTTAGACCCCAATCATCCCCTGCTCCGTGAGCATGGGTGGTTAGAGTAAATCGTATTTCGGGAAATCCCGGAAAGGTAGCAACAAGATGAAGTTTGAATGGCCCTGGAAAAGTAAAAAGATCACTTTGGAAAAGGACCTGAAAACCCTTGAAGCAAAACTGGCGCACACATTTCATCCAGTAGAGCCGCGCACCGAGTTTGTTCAAGACCTGCGCACAAAATTGGTCGGCAAACCGAAGAAGAAATGGTTGTCTCTGCCCAATGATATGTGGCAAAAAGGGCTTCTGGTAGCAGGCGGCGTGGTCAGCGTGCTCGCCATGGTTTTGAATGGCGTCCGGCTGGTATCCACAGTCGTCAATATGCTTTCAGGTAAGGGTAAAACTGCTAAAGGTGAACCCGCAGCAGCCTGACCCACGCTCCATAAATCTAAATATATCCAGCCAGGCAGTGGTTATCGCTGCCTGGTTTTATTTTTAATCGGTTAGACCAGCAAACGCCGCCTTCCTGTGTGCGTATAAAAAAACGGCGGGGAAAACCCGCCGCTCGATATTTACACTATTCTACCTTCCCCCTACTCCCCCGGGTCAATCATCCCCGGCTGGATCACTTCCAGCAGCTCGCCATGCAGATCAATACGCACTTTGAAGCCCATCATCCCTAAATAGGCACGTCCCTCTTCCGGGATGCCGGTTTCCATCATTTTATCCATTTGCTGATCGATGTTGAGCAGTTGGTTCTCTAAAATCGCCTGACTAAAAATGTCGTCCTGCCCCATCATGGTAGCCGCCTGCTTGCTCAATTCATCCTCATGTCCTTCGATCATCGAAGTCATGATATCCAACACCGCCCTGTCCACCTTATCGGCGGGCACATGCCGGCGGAATCCAGCATCGTCGACCACATACATCGCTTCATCCCCCACAAAAGCAGTATCTACGGGATTATCGTATTCATCAACGATCAGCCCGGCAAACATGGGTTGTCTTTTTACCATTATCATATCTCCTGAGTTAGTTAAATATTACCTTAACTCTAAAGGGAGAGATATAAGAACTTTGTTAGTTTTCAATGGGGGAAATTTTACAAAAGGATACTCTATCTAGATCACTTCTACCCAGGTGCCGCCCTTTTCCGCATATTCCAGCTGGTCGTAAGGTTGGATCACCGGGGTTGTCCACAAAAACACCCATTTGGCATCCTCCGGGCGCAGGTTCACGCACCCGTGGCTGCGCTGGCGGCCAAAAGCATTGTGCCAGTAAGCCCCGTGGAAGGCGTGATCCCGTAAAGTAAAGTAGCTCACCCACGGCACACCGGGCAAATCATAATCGCCGTAGCTGCGGTTGTAAGGCATCATATGCTGAGAAGCGCGTTTGAAACCCACCAGGTAGCGCCCGGTCGGGGTTTGGTAGCGCGTGTTGGCACGCGTATCCCCGGTGGAGATTTTGGTCTCGAACACCTGCTGGATACCCTCATAAGCCAACATTACCTGCGATTCCAACATCACCACGATCTTCTTTTCTTCGGCGGGCACATCGGGGGCAATGGGAGCCAGCTCCGAATAATCAAACACCCGAAAATGGTCTGCCCGTGCCCAGCGTTCGCGTTCCGGGAATTTATCATCCATAATCCGGTACCATACTTTGCCATCTTGCCCGGTGACAGCTTTGTCGACCCAGTGGTTGGATTGGTAATAATAGCGGTACAGTCTAATCCCCTCAGAGGAAGGTTGATCGTATACATCCACAAACGGCACGGTCACCTGGGTGAGCGAACCGGTAAACACGATCTCCTGGTCGGTCGGTTGGAAGTTGATCTCGACCGGCTGTACCATTGAGGCGTGTGCGTACCCGCGAGAAGCAATGCGGAACCACTCCGGCCCATAAACCTCGTTTTCCTCGCCTGCCACCTCTTCTGAGATCGGCATGATCGTATCCTGCCAGTAATAATCCAAAACACGGGACGAAAAGTTGGGTTCGGCATACAACGCCATCGACTCATACGATACCCGCCCTAATTTCATACCCGAAATCGAGCTGCCGGCAGCCTTTACCAGACCTTCGGGCAGGGCAGCCGCGGCCAAAGAAAGTGCCCCCAATTTAAGAAATCCTCTCCGGGAGAGGGATGGAAGATTATGGCGTTTGTTCATCAATAATGTATGATAACCCAAGTCCCCACTTTTGCATACTGGAACACCCATTCTGCCTCCGAGGTCACCATGTTCACACATCCGTGGCTCATCGGGGTGCCAAAGTTGTTGTGCCAGTAAGTACCGTGAATGCCGTAGCCTTTGTAGAAATACATCGTATACGGCACATTGGTGAGGTAGTATCCCGGCCCAGACATGGTAGTGACCTCCAGTTTGACGTAAATCTGGTATTGTCCCACCACGGTCGGGGTGGCCCAGGTGCCGGTAGAAACGGTAAAGGTTTTGATCAACTCATCCCCTTCATAGGCGAACAATTTCTGGGTAGAGAGGTTCACCTCCACCCAAAACTCATCCGAATCTATATAGTCCGGCTTGACGCCCAGGTTTCCGTTGGACACATTCGCTTCCACTTTGGTCGGCTTGGGCGTTTTGGTCGGTTTGGGTGTCGGCGTGGGCGTATTAGTTGGCGAAGGGGTTGGCGTGGGGGTGTAAGTCGGCGTAGGTGTCGGGGTCAGCTGGTTGACACGCGCAGCCAGATTGAGGCTTTCGGTCTCGGTGGGCAGCAGTTGAGCGGCGGCTGCAAATGCACGCATCGAATCGAAACCACTCCAGGCAAACACGGCTACCACTGCCACCAAAAAGAAAGCCGAAACCAGCGCCAAAAGCTGCGGCTTCCTCTGCACGGTAACCTTGACCGGGGCTGCCTGCTTAAATTGCGGATTCAGGGACTCTACTTGATGGGGTTTCGTTTCTGCAGCAGCACGGGGTTTGGTTTCTGCCAGCTTTGCCTGCGCTTTACGAATACCCACCCTCGCCATTTGGCTTTCCGGGTTGATTGCCAGCGCGTGCTGGAAATAATTCAAGCTGGCCTCTGGAGAAGCCAGCACGCCCAGCATCAGCCAGGGGGTCTCTTGGGTTGCATCTATCCGGGCTGCGTACGCCGCCCACTGCCGGGCAAGCTGTTTGTCGCCTGCCTTGTAGGCCTGGTTGGCATAGTCGATCGCTTCCTGGTAGCTGAAACCCTTTTCGCTCATGGTTGGGTTTGTAAATCTGTGGGGGGCGTCGCATCCTCATTGCGAATATAACATAGGATGCCGCGCGCAATCCCCTCAGCAATCAAATCCGGCTGCTGGGTCAAAATTTGCCGGTCGAGATTGAGGAACCCGGTCTCGATGATCGCTGCGGCGGTATCGGAGTGGATTTCTTCAAAGGCATGATAGTAGCTCATGTCCTCGGTAACAGAATTATGGTAAGGCAGCTCGGTGGTTTCGCCATAGCGGCTGTACAGGCAGGCTACCAAACGGTTGGCTTTGTCCGGGCGGGCAGTGGCTAAAGCAGAAGCCACTTTAAACCCGGTGGCATCCAGGCTGTAAAACACACACGAATCTGCATGGATCGAAACCAACGCCATCGCCTGGTACCCTTGCAGGCGGTCATCTTTTTCTTCCAGCAAGTCTACGTCAAAGCCTTCTTCTTGCAGCATTTGCTGCACGCGCACCGCAATTTCCAGGTTAACTTCGCGCTCGGTCAGGCCATCCGCACACACCGCGCCAACATCATCGCTCACCCCGGAGTGCCCGGCAACCAAACCAATCTTGGGGCGCGGCCGGTTGGTCGGGGTTGGGAAGACGATCCCGGTATCAGAGGAAGAAGGCGGCGAGAAGATGTTATCCAACCCGTCCCCCAGGCCAAATGTCAGCCCCAGCGGGGTAAAAATGGTGAACACCGTGGCAATTACCGCCGCGGCAAACGAGACCCGGAACAGATTGGGGATTATTCGCACCCGCCCGCGCGGCTGTGCCTCGGTGGGGGAAGATTCGGGGGCTTCGTTATAGTCTGTTTGGGTCGGGTTCTGCATGTGCTGCTCCTGGTTTCAACGGCGGATCGTCGTAAATACTTAACGGTTATAGATCAAACAAAGTTCCGGCCTGGGTCGGCTGGCAATCACTAAGGTGATTAAATTCAGAGTAATCTTATCCCTAATTTACCATATCTTGACTATTGAGGTGCAGATTTTATGCCATTGGATTGACAGTTCCAAAAGGGTATTTTTAGCTGCGCCGGACGCAACCGCGAAAACCTGGGGCGAAATCAACCAGCTCTTATCTCCCTGTAGAAACGCCCCTGGGGTACCCGTTTTTTGATCACTTGAAAAATTATCTCCCCATATAAAACTGTGTTTTTCATCATTACTTTCTGTCATTCTGCCCCACCCGCCAGCATTTTGCTGGGATGTACCCTGTCAGCCCTCCCCACAATGTGGCTGAAAAGACGACACTTTTAAGGAGGAGCGTGAAAAGGGCCAATTTGGAAGGAAGGAGACACAAACCTGGAAACAAACATACGCTTGAAGTAGCGCAAGCCCATTCGGAACAAGCAGTATTTCGGCGCAGTGCGCACACAATCCACTTTCTTCTGCACATCAGGGGCTAATTGCATAAACTTTCTGCCCAAACTCAGGCACCAGGTATAGGCCACAGTCATTGCCAAGATCCATCTTTCGATCGTGTCTGGGTTGCGGCTGCGCTGATGCTGCCACTGCCATCCCCCACTCTTCAAGTCTCGAAAACTCTCTTCTTGCCATACCCGCATAGCATATTCTTCCCCAGTCAGTCCAGTCATGTTGGTGGCCAAACACCACGGCTCTTTTTGCGCTGCATGCCAAAGCACATGCACATGGCAAGCCACCCCTTTTTCAAGACGGAACAACACCCCGCTGGCATGCCAACTTCGTCCTCGGCGTGCACGTGTACGCAAAGCAGCGCGCTGACCATGTTCCTGTGCGAAGGTTGCCTCCCACTGCACGCGAAACAGGAAGTGCAAGCCAAGCGCTTGCACCGCACGCATCAGCCGAGAGGAATTGCCGATCCCCCGGTCTGCCTGCAAGATGACCGGTTTGCCCTGCGGCAGAGCAGGGAGGATGACCTGGAGCAGTTTGACGATCATACCGACTTGCCCTTCTGGTGGGTATCCCTTGCTCGAGTTCGCCGGATAGCAGCGCCAAGCCAAGGGGATCGCTCGCTGGCGATAGGCTAATGCAATCACCATGCACCCGATGCGGTCTGCCAGCTTGGTCTCATCTACCAGCAGATAGATATGCTTCCCCTGATAGCCTGTCAACACCCAGCGAACCCATTGCGTACAGATCGCCTTCACATCGATGCGTGGATTGGCGATCCAGCGTTGGATGCGCCGCTCTACGGCGCTTGCCGTGCCGAACATGGGTAATTCTTCAGCGATCAAACTGGCTTGTGCACGGCGAGCTGTGATGATCCCATAGCTCAGCATGGCCAATCCCAACGCTTGCCATTTCTTCAACCCCTTGAGATGTTGCTGCAAGGTGCGAAACCATTGGTAAAATTGTCTCTGATTCATGGCGTCTCCTTTTGTGATGGTGAGAGATCACATTTAGGTTACTCCATGAATCCTTTTTTGTAAAAAGTGTCGTCTTCCCAGCCACAATGTGGGGAGGGTATCCGGTTTACTTGACGGCTGCGGCGTATATCTGGGTGGGGCGGCACAAACAATCTATTCTTGTAACCCTAACTCCACCCGTCAACTAGCCCTTATCTCCTTGTAGAAGCCCCCCCCAAGTACCCGTCTTTTTGATCGCCGAACCTGATTAATTTTTTCCCCATTTCCCAATCTCCACAGTTGCTTGAGGCAATTGCTGGTAAAATACCTTTTAGTGTCTTCAGTTCAAATAACGAGGAGGAGACGGCGCGTGCCTATCGCAGGTTCCATCTATTACTTTGCATCCAAACAAGCCCAACCAGACCAGCCCGCCATTGTTCTCATTCACGGCGCCGGCGGTAACCATCTGCATTGGCCCCACCAACTTAGACGATTAAAATCCTACCGCGTCTTTGCCCCCGATTTGCCCGGCCATGGAAAATCCAGCGGCCTGGGCGAACAAGCCATCGACAAGTACGCCGCCGTGGTTGCCGACTGGATGGCTGCCATTGAACTGGAACAAGCCGTGATTGTCGGGCACTCGATGGGGGGTGCAATTGCCCAAACCATGGCCGTGCAATTCCCCCAATTGGTCAGCAAATTGGTACTCATCTCCACCGGGGCCGTCCTTTCCGTCAACACCGACTTACTCCACCTGCTTTCCACCCCGGCCAGCACCCCAGCCGCCATCGACTCGGTGGTCAAATGGTCGTATGCCCGCGGCACAGACGAGAAACTGCTGGAACAAGCCCGCACGCAGTTAAACGAAACCCGCACCTCCGTGATCTACGGCGATTACCTGGCCTGCAACAATTTCAACCTGACTGCCGAACTACCCAACATCTCCACCTCCACCCTGGTTTTATGCGGCGAGATGGATAAAATGACCCCGCCCGACCTGAGCAAACAACTGGCAGCCAACATTCCCCACGCTACCTTATCCTTGTTCCCCGGCGGCGGCCATATGCTGATGTTAGAGCAGCCCGAAGCGGTTGCCAGCGCACTGGCGGATTTTGTTGGAGAGTAGCAAACAGCACATTGCAAGGGGCAAATTGCAAATCTGCAAGCCGCTAAGCCCGGTCTAATTCCATAAAAAGTACTACAATCTATTCACAATGAAGAAGCGATTATTAATTTCCTTTGTACTGATTCTATTGCTGTTTACCGGTTGTGCTCCCACACCTGCGCCGGTCTTGGCCCCCACCGTCACCCCAATCACCCTCCCCACGCAAACAGAAAACATCGTCCCGCCGACCGAAACACTCCCGCCTGCGGCGACCGATGCCCCCACGCCAACCACCCCACCCACGCTCATCCCCACAGAAGAACCACCCGCCGGGCCGCCCAGCATCATCCTCTTTATCGGCGATGGCATGGGCGCTGTGCACCGTCAGGCAGCCACCTGGCTCGGTTCTGGCGAGGGCGGTCTATTGGTGATGGATAACATGCCCATTCACGGGCTGGCAAGCACCACCCCCGCCGACCGGGAGATCACCGATTCAGGGGCAGCCGGAACCGCTATCTCCACCGGGGTGCAAACCAATTATCAGGCTGTCGGAGTAGACCCAAGCGACCAAACCCTCACCACCATCTTAGAGCAAGCCCAGGAAAAAGGTTGGTCTGTCGGGCTGGTCAGCACGGTGATGCTGGCCGATGCCACCCCGGCTGTTTTTGCCGCCCATGTCCCCAACCGCACCGACAAGACTGGGATTGCCCGCCAGATGATGGCACACAATATCGACGTGCTGCTGGGCGGCGGCGAGGACGATTTTTTCAGCAGCGGCCAGGAAGGTTGCTACCCCGGGCGCGGCAAACAGCCCAAAGCCGAGAATCTGGTAGCCGCCGCGGTAGAGAACGGCTACACTTATGTTTGCACGCGTGAAGAGCTGCTCAACCAGAATCTGGATGAAACAGATCACTTGCTGGGGCTGTTTGGCGGGGAAGAACTGCTCAAGCCGGATGCCCCCACCCTCGCCGAGATGACCCAAACCGCCATTCAAATCCTCTCGCGCAATCCCAACGGCTTCTTCCTGATGGTGGAAGGCGGGCAGATTGATTGGGCTTCGCACGAAAACGATGCCCAGAATGCCATGTTGAATGCCCTGGCATTAGACGCAGCTGTGACCCAGGCAAAGATTTACACCCTCAGCAATCCCAATACGCTCATCATTGTAGCCGCTGACCACGAAACCGGCGGGATGCGCCTGAACCAAGACGGCGAAGGGTCCTACCTACAAGATGGGCCGTTCAACATGCCGGACGGCACCCCCTTCTGGGTGGACTGGAGTACAGGCGGGCACACCGGCGATCCGATCCCGGTGACTGCCGAAGGGCCATACGCCGAGCTGCTGGCCGGGGAATACCACCTGACCCAAATTTACCAGACCATGTATGTGATGCTGTTCGCGGAAGATGGGGAGTAGGGAGAGGGGAGAAAGCTTTTCATCTGTAATATTTATAAGAGGTGGGGCTTTTAGAACATTCTTAGAATCAAGATATATTTATCGTCTCCAAACATTGCATAATTTTCTTTAGCACTTCTTCCAAATGAGATAATACTTCATCGTTCATAAATCGGATCATAACATGACCATGAGCGTCTAACCATTCTGTGCGGGCTGCATCATATTCTTGCTGTTGAAGATGTACGCCTCCATCTACCTCGATAATCAAACCATTCTGATGATTATAAAAATCCACGATAAAAGGGCCGTTGATCTCTTGCCTTCTGAATTTATATCCACCCAATTGGCGCTTACGAATCGCCTGCCATAGTTTTTCTTCTGCCGGTGTTTGATGTTTCCGCAGCCGCTTTGCTTCTTCTACAAGATTTAAATCCTTTTTAGACGGAATGATTTCTGGCATATAGCCATTTCCCCTATTTTTTTGTTGTGTATATCAAGTTCGCTTCTCTCTGCCCCACCCAGACGGCATCCTTCATTACAATCTCTCGTTCGCCCTCCCCAACTTGGGAAGGGTTGACAGGCTGCCTAATCACTGCGGCATAGATCGGGGTGGGGCCAGTCTAATCTTCCTCAAATCAAACTGGGCTTTTCTCCCAATCTAAACCATATATCATTCATTCTAACCAAAATCGCTTTTCTTTGCCCCACCCAGACGGCATCCTTCATTACAATCTCTCGTTCGCCCTCCCCAAGTTGGGGAGGGTTGACAGGCTGCCTAATCACTGCGGCGTTTATCGAGGTGGGGCCAGTCGAAACCAGCCCATTTTCCCCATTCCAAGCACTCATTAAAAAACCCTCCCCAGTGTGAGGAGGGTTTGAACATTTTTCATTGCTAAATCATCTATCGGGGTAAGACATCTATCCGCAATGAATTTCAATCCGCTACAGCCAACTCAACCGCATTCGCTTTCAACTCTGGGGCGGTGTTCTTCACGAACAGCAAACATACCAACCCGAATCCTGCCAGCGCAGCCCACAGCAAGAAAGGCGCATTGGGGGTCATTTCCGCCAGACTGTTGCCGATCGGAGGCGCCAGGAAAGTCCCTAACCCGCCAAAGCTCATCACCAGGCCGGTTGCAGTACCTGCGTACAACGGGCCAATATTTTCTGTTTCCACCGTCATGGTCAGCAGTAAAGCCATAAAGCCATCCCGCGTCACACCTGCCATCAGGGCAGCCGGCCAGACCAGGGCTGCATTTCCCGTACCTAACAGGAAAATCCCACCGGTGATCAACACCGAAGAAGCCAGGATCATCAGCTTGCGTGCCCCGGTGCGATCTGCCAGGAAAGTGATTGGCAGCACCATGATCATGCTGATCATATGGAAGGAGGACAACACCCCATCAGCCTGTAAGGGTGCCCAGCCGATCGTGCGCAGGTACAAGGGCAAATAGCCCAACATGGCCTGGATACAGCCCGACACGCCCAGCAAAGCCAACCCCAACAGCCAGATGTTCTTTGAGCGGATCACATGCCCAATGGCCTGGCGCATAGAAATTTTCGGCATATCTTCTTGATTTTCTTCAACTTTTTCAACCGGGGCAGGACGGGTAAAGACCCACAAAACGCTCAGCACAGCCCCAAACAATCCGTAAAAAATGAACACATTGCGCCAGCCGCCCAGCAAGGGAGAAAGGAAAGTCGCGCTGGTCAGCGAACCGATCAGAAAGCCTAAGGCCATCCCCATCGAGATCAAGCCGTTCGCCAGCCCCAACTCCTTGGAGGGGAACCACATCCCACTGGTTTTGAAGCCGTTCATCGACACAAAGGGGATCAAAGCGCCCAAGAGCACGACCACTGCCGTCATCGAGGTGAAACTACCCACCAACCCGCGGGATGCCCCCAGCAAGCCGGATAAAAAGGTGCCCATAATGATCACGTTTTTGGGGCCAATCTGGTCGCCCAATGCGCCGCCCAGCAAACTGGTAATGATTCCCGGCAAAGAAGCAACACCCCATACAATGCCTATCTGCACCACAGTCAAATTCAAGTCCAGGGAAATTTCTTGCGACATCACCGACATACTCATGGACGGGATTGCCGCCACAACCATGTTGGTCAACACAATCAACCCCAACACATACCAACGGTAGTTGCGGGGTAAGGGTCTCTCGGCTAAATCTTTTTGGAATTCTAAATAGTATCGACGCATCGTACTCTCCTCGGATGTTAATATTTATTGATGTAATCTCCATCCTCGCTGATGATTATACACGCCATTTTAATAAAAAAGAAACCCCTTCAACAATATTTGTGCTTCATAGTACAATTCGGGCTTATGGACATACAAATGTGGATCACCCTCGCAATACTGGTGGCTGCCATCGTCCTATTCGTCACCGAATGGCTGCGTGTGGACATTGTTGCCTTTGGCGTAGTCGTTTCTCTGATGCTCACCACCATCCTCACCCCCTCCGAAGCGTTGGCTGGTTTTTCGAACTCGGCGGTCATCACCATTGCCGCCCTCTTTATCGTTGGGGGCGCCACCATGCAAACCGGGCTGGCAGCCCGCATCGGCCGTCAAATCCTCAGCATAGGGGGCACCAACCCCACCCGCCTGACCCTGATCCTGATGCTGGCGGTTGCCATACTCTCCAGCTTTCTAAGCGATACCGGCACAGTCGCCTTGCTGCTTCCCGCTGCCCTTACCCTGGCGCACGACGCCAAAGTCTCCCCTTCCAAGTTGTTGATCCCTCTTTCTTACGGCGCACTGCTGGGTGGTGCCCTCACCCTTATCGGTACAACCCCCAACCTGATCGTCACCGATCTGCTCCACGAAGAAGGGCTGAAACCCTTCACATTCTTTAGCTTTACCCCGGTGGGCTTGCTCTTGCTGGCCGCCGGCATTGCCTTTATCCTCCTA
Organism: Anaerolineales bacterium; assembly: GCA_963675375.2. Classification (GTDB taxonomy): domain Bacteria; phylum Chloroflexota; class Anaerolineae; order Anaerolineales; family UBA11579; genus UBA11579. The sequence goes on from OY776212.2 coordinate 3,813,609, forward strand.
CTTGGGCGCAAGCTGCTCCCCGACCGCCACACCGAAATTGAAAGCCAGCCGGTCGAGAACCCGATGGAATTGATCGACCTCTACCGTCTGCCGGGCAACCTGTTCCATCTGCGCATCCGAAAAAATTCACCCCTTATCGGGCGGCAGTTGATGCATGCCGGTTTTCGCGAAACCTATAACGCCAATGTGCTGGAAATCCAACGCCGCAAAGAACCGCGCCCTTCCCAATCCATCGGGGTGATGCTTTCCCCCACCACCCAAGAAACCGTCGAGCGCATTCCCATGCAGCCCGAACCCGACATTGTACTCGCCCTGGATGATATCCTCATCATGCAGGGGCACATCGCCCAGCTAACCCAGGCCTCCCAAGAACTCAAGCTGGGTGTCCGCCCGGTAAAAGCCGAAGAAGACGATATGCTGATCAACAAAGAGGTGGGCATTGCCGAACTGCTCCTCCCACCGCGTTCCACCCTGGCAGGCAAAACCATCACCAATCTGCATTTTGGCTCTCGTCATCATATCAACGTACTCGGCTTGCACCGCCAGGGGCGCACCACCCCGCTGGATATCAAAACCACCCCGCTGCGTTTTGGGGACATCTTACTGGTGCAGGGGCCGTGGGAGAACATTCTCTCCCTGCGCAAAAAGCACCGCGATTTTGTCGTCCTCGGCCAGCCAGAAGCCAGCATGGGGCCGCCGCGCGGCGAAAAAGCCGGGGTCGCCCTGGTCATCATGGCGCTCATGCTTGGGTTAATGATTACCAACGTGGTCGATATCACCACCGCCAGTTTATTTGCCGCCCTCCTAATGGTGGTCACCGGATGTCTTTCGATGGATGATGCCTACCAGGCGATCAACTGGAAGTCGATCATCCTGATTGCCGGGATGCTGCCGATGAGTACCGCCCTCGAAAAAACCGGTCTGATCGGTCTGGCAGCCGATATCTTTGCCCAGCAGATTGGCAGCCAGGGGCCGATGATCGTATTGGGGGCCTTGTTCATCGTTACCTCCATGCTTACCCAGGTACTCTCCAATACCGCCACCGCTGTGCTGATCGCCCCGATTGCCCTGGCAACCGCCAATTCGCTGGGGGTACAGCCGCATGCCTTCCTGATGGCCGTTGCTTTGGCTGCTTCGATGGCGTTTGCTTCACCGGTTGCCTCCCCGGTCAACACCCTGGTGATGGGTGCCGGCAACTACCGTTTCAGCGACTATCTCAAAGCCGGGCTGCCCATGATCCTGCTCACCATGCTGATCTCCATGTTGGCGCTGCCGGTCGTTTTTCCCTTCAACTAAGAATTTAATTCACAGGAACAAATCCCTGGTTTACAGCGTTTAGTATGCAAGGTAGCAGCAAGTTGCAGTCAGTTTGCATATCTGCTACACTCAGGTTACTCAAACAGATCGGCATCGCTGTCTTCTGAGCAAACTGGACGGTGTTCAATCAGATTGAACTTTGTTCGATCAACTAAATGGAGAAGGAGAATCCCATGTCTGAGATCAATATATTTGGTAAAAAAGTAAAGAAGAAAACCTTCTGGATTGTGGTCGGGCTGGGGGTGCCTGGATTATGCATCCTGGCCTTTGTGGCATTTTTTATCTTTCAAGTCACCCTGGGCGGTTCCAACTACGCCACGGATTCTGTCACCAGCAGTGGCTATGATGGCGAGTTCTTTTACGATACCGATGAGGATTATACCTACCCAGAAGAAGCAGAAATGGACAGGGGCGATTACACCGAATCGTCAAACGCCCCGCTTGCCACCCAAATGCCTTCTGATGGCACCATCGCCGGCAACGGCGTGACGGCTGTCACCGAGCGGCTGATCATCCGAGAGGGCAACATCACCATCGCCGTAGAACAAACCCGCGCCACCCGCGATGCGATTGAGGACATTGTCTTTGGTTTACAAGAGCAAGGTGCGTATGTGGTCACCAGCTCCGAGAACGGGCGCGGCGAAGGTTTAGAACCCTACATCAACCTTACCATCCGCGTGCCGGTCACCGAGTTTGCCGACATTATGGATCAGATTGCCGAGATGGGCATTGAAGTCGGCGAACGCTACGAGACCGCCGACGATGTCACCGAGGAATATGTTGACCTGACCGGGCGCATTGAAGCGCTGGAAGTCGCCCGCGACCGCCTACTCGGAATCATGCAGGATGCCGAATTTACCGAAGACCTGCTGCTGGCCGAACAACAGCTCACCCAGCGGGAAGCCGAACTGGAAGCCCTGCAAGGCCGCCTGAACTACCTGGCCGAATCCGCTTCGCTCTCCCGCATCAATATCAACATCACCCCATACGAGCTGTACGAGCCGATCGACACCAGCTGGCAACCCGCCGAGACCTTCAAACGTGCGGTTGAAAACCTAGTGGACAGCCTGCAAGGGTTCGCCGATTTCATGATCGTATTCAGCATTGCCGTGCTGCCGTGGCTGGTCATCTTAGGACTGATCGTGTGGATCGTGGTCGCCGTGGTGCGCCGCCGCCGCAGTAAGAAACAAGCTAAACAAGCACAGGAATAAACTTTCTGTTAAATAAAAATTTAATCTAACTTAAAGCCGGATGGGGCTTCCCATCCGGCTTCTATTTAATTACGAGATGTACTTTTCTTAGTTCAAATCACTAATTTTTACCACCCCATAACGAATCGCCAACACTGCTGCCTGTGTACGGTCAGATACCTCTAGCTTATTGAAGATTGCGCTCACGTAGTTGCGCACCGTCCCCTCCGATAGGAACAGCTGCCCGGCAATATTATGGTTGGATAACCCCCGCGCCACCAACCGCAGTACTTCTAATTCTCGCTCGGAAAGTGATTCGATAATGGATGTATCCGGTGCAACTGTTCGTTGGGCGTAATGGTCAAACAATTTCCCCGCTACATTCGGATCCACATGTGTTTTCCCTGCCACTGAATCCCGAATGGCCTCCAGTACCCCTTCCCTAGAGGTATCTTTCAGCAAATAGCCCTGTGCCCCACTGCGAATGGCGTCAAAAACCCAGCTGTCATCACTATACGTGGTCAGCACCAGCACCTTAATCTTGGGGTATTCCTGCCGGATCAACCGAGTTGCGTGAATTCCATTCATCACCGGCATCTTTAAATCCATCAACACTAAATCAGGCATAGTCGCGGGGATCAACGCCAAAGCCTCTGCCCCATCATTGGCAACTTCCACCACTTCTAAATCCTTCGCCGTGCTCAAGATCGCTTTTAACCCCTCACACACCAGGTCCTGGTCGTCGCAGATCAACACCTTAATCATTTCCCGGCGCCTCCAGTTTGATCGTTGTGCCTTTTCCAGGAGTACTAATAACGGACAGCGAACCATTGACAACTTCCGCACGTTCACACATCCCACTCACCCCAAAATGCCCGACCTGAACTTCTTCCTCGATATCGAAGCCCACCCCATTATCAGAAATTATCAACACAAACTGCGCCATTTTCCTTTCCAGGCTGATCTGCACCTCGCTAGCCCTGGCATGGTTGACGATATTCTCCAAGGCTTCCTGCGCTACCCGGTATATGCATTGTTCAATATGCTCAGGAAGGTCCAACGGTTTTGCAGGCTGCGAAAATTGAAATCGGAATCCACCCCGTTCTGCCGCTGCACGCGCCAATTCCTGCAGCCCCAAAGCCAAGCCTAAATCTTCCAGCGGAGTGCTGCGTAGAGCCTGAATGGCATTGCGTGTCTCTGTCAAACCGCTGCGTGTGGCTGTCAGCGAATCCTCCAGCATATGGTAAGCCCTAGCCATATCGCTTCCCCACAAAGACTTGATTCCTTCCAACTGCACCGCCAAACCGCTCAAGGTATGCGCCAGCGTATCATGCAGTTCGCGCGCCATCCGGTTACGCTCCCGGCTGAGGGTCAGCTGTTCCAGCGTCAACGCATAATGTGTGATCTTTTGGTTAGCCTGCTGCAAAGCTCGCTGCTGTTGGCGCATCTGCGCCATGATCCCATCCAGAATATAGGCTACAAACAAAAATGCAAATGTACGGATTATCACCAAACGAACATAGCTCTCATGGAAAGGAGAAAATGCAGGTGTCTCCAGATGGATCAAGACCACATCCAGAACAATTGTGTATAGGCAGTAAGCCACAGCAGCCTTAAACCCATACTGCCACCCGGTCAGCATCAAGGGAATAAACAGGAATAAGAATATCTGCCAGGCGCTCTCTTCGCTGCTGCCCCCTGAAGAAATATAGCGCGTCCCCAAAAGCACATTGTGCATCACCAGGGAAAATGTGGCCGAGGCGAACACTGCTATAGGGAAATAAAACCTGCCAAATATCGATTGGAACAACCGCATAGAAAGGTAAATAAAAAGGAGCAATATCCCCAGAGAACCCACCGCCAGGGGCAAGAAGGGGTTGATCGCCGGCAGCGCCCATCCAGAATGAGCAAAGATATTCCCATAGATCAGCACCAACTGCATCACCAGGAACAAACGAAACAATGGGATCAAGCCAGGTTCAAGGGGCTGGTTTTTCATGAATTCATATTAACACAACTTATATTTATTTTCACATGACCGGAGTCATACCGGTATTGATTGCTGTCACATCCAGGTATGAATTGAGACACCTTGAGGCGTGAGTATTTTCACTGGAGAAAAATAATGGGCAGATTTAAAGTTGAGGCAGCATCTCTAACCACCTAATTTTCTTGAAAGGAATCTGAAATGAACACGAAAACATCTCGCCTTGTCCGAGCTGCATGTCTGACCATGACCTACTTCTTACTGCTCTACTCACTCCTAGGCGGTGGTCCTTCCCAGCGGCTAGCCCACCAAAATCTCCACATAATTGCCGGGAGCATCTTACTCGTAGGCGTTCTTGTTCACATCCGCACCAACACAAAATGGATTCGAAAGATCATACCTCGACCAGGCAAAACTCTCTCCCCACGTATCCGTCAGCTGCGGGCCATCGATAGTATCCTGCTGGCTTCTGGCACCTTCTGTGCTGGGTCAGCCCTCATGTGGGGTCTCAATCAACTAGGGTTGTCTGTGATCTTTGTAAAACCCGTACATATCTTCAGTGGTTGGGTAATGATCCTTGCCCTCTTTGTTCACCTGGTACAGCATTGGGCCTGGATGAAAAATACTTTCCAATCCTTTCGTCAACAGCAAAACCAAACTGCCCGATGAAACAACCTTTACCTTGTAAAAAAAGACCTCCTAATCTCATGTTAGGAGGTCTTGTACTTCTTCGTTTAGTGCGTCTTATTCTCTTTCAAGCGCCAAATTGGTTCGATCGCCAAACTGGTAGGTACCATTTTGCCCCAACACACGGGAGACATATTCTTCCGGCACATCCACCAGGGTCTTGCGGTCGCGGATCAAAATTTTACCGATCACCGAACCGGGGATATTGGCACGTGAAGCGATCTTACCGACCACCTCTCCGGGGCTGATGCCGTTCACGCGGCCCTGGGAAATGCTCAAACGCACCATACCCTCTTCTTGAGCATCCGAACGCCCGCCTTTCCTGCCAGAGGAAGCAGGACTGCCGTTAGACCTTGCGCCTCTATCGGACCCTGACCTTTTACGGTAGCTATCACGGCCGCCTTTGCGGCGTGAGGAATTTTGCTTTCGTTCGTAACGGCTCTTGGGGCGGTCAAACTGCACTTCGTTGACCTGTTCGATTGGACGCTGTTTTTCTTCCACCCGCGCCATCTTTAAGGCTGCAGCAGCGATCTTCACCGGGTCTTGCCCTTCTGCCACCATTTCTTCCACAATTTCCATCTCGCGTTTCGCACGGTCCCGTTCCAGCCACACCCGCAGCATGCCGACCAATGCGTCTTCACGTTTTTGGTAAATGTCGCTCTCGCTGGGCACCTTTGCCTCGCTCACTTTTTGGCGGGTGTAGTGCTCAATGCGGCTCAAGCGGCCGTTTTCTCCAGGGGTTACCAGGGAGATTGCGATCCCTTCCTTGCCCGCCCGCCCGGTGCGCCCAATACGGTGCACATACGCTTCTGGGTCGTTGGGGAGGTCAAAATTGAATACATGGGAAATATCGTCAATATCCAAACCGCGGGCAGCCACATCAGTGGCCACCAACACCTGGATCTGTCCACTGCGGAAACGATCCATCACCCGCATGCGGGCATCTTGGGCCAGGTCGCCGTTGAGGGCTTCGGCCAGATAGCCGCGCTGGATCAATTCATTTGCCAAATGGCCGGAGGCCGCTTTGGTGCGGGTAAAGATGAGTGCCGAAGTGACATCTTCCATTTCAAACAGGCGTGTCAGGGCGGCTAATTTATCGCGTTCATTCACCAGGTAATAACGCTGGTCTACTGTGTCGACGGTCAGTTGTTTGCCTTCAATCGTCACTGTTTGGATGTCATGCATGTAGCGGTCGGCCAGGCGGCGGATCGGCTTGGGCATGGTTGCCGAGAACAAGGTAGTCTGGCGTTCTTTGGGGGTTTCCCGCAGAATATTCTCAATGTCTTCCACAAAACCCATGCTGAGCATCTCGTCCGCTTCATCCAACACCACGGTATGCACGCCGCCTAAATCGAGGATATTCTGGCGCATCAGGTCCTGCAAACGGCCGGGGGTACCGACAATCACATCCACACCTTCCCGCAGTCTGCGTTTAGAAGTGCCGTAATGCTGCCCGCCGTACACCGGCATGACCACAATCGGCAGTTCCTTGCCATAATTGGAAATTGCATTTGCCACCTGGATGGCAAGTTCACGCGTGGGGGTCAGCACCAGGGCTTGTACCGTACCCAGGCCGGCGTTATAGATTAGATTTTGTAAAATGGGGAGTGCAAAGGCTGCGGTTTTGCCGGAGCCGGTTTCCGATTGGGCAATAATATCTTTGCCCTCTAACATCATCGGGATCACTTTTTCTTGCACAGAGGTAGGCGTTTCATAGCCGAGTGTGGCTACACGCTGCACCAAATCTGGGTGCAGGTTGAGCTGCTTGAAATCAGTCGTCATCAAAATCTCCAAAATTGCGTTTTGATCACTCCTGAAGCGCCACAACCCTTGTGGTGTTGACCGCATCCCTCACGGAATGCGTCTTGGGTTCTTCCAGCCGCTCTGCGATCACCCCTCAGCGGCAAAAAAAATACTCGTCCAGATATTTGACGAGCAGCCATTTGGAATTCTCAAAACAAAGTTTATTTAGTTTTTTTTTTGGTTGGCTATATCCAAGCCAACCGGCAGAGTATAACACAAATTGATAAATAAAGCTATCCACAAAAATAAAATTGCCAGACATTTACCTGTTTTACATTTTCCCTCTCAAAATCGTTTCGTCCTCGGAAGGATCACTGAATATGATCTTTTCCCCTTCCTCGCTGTTGGCGGAAAACCAATCCAAGCTTCGCGTACTCCACACTTGAGCATCAGCCGGAATCTCGTCAGATTTTAACTTTTGGCGTAAATCATCAAGGAGCAGCGGGCCGTGCATTTCCTCATTGTCCATCCAAACGCACCAATTTACTACATTTTCCAACGAGGGCAGTTTCTTTACACCGCCAATAGCTCCAACGGTCAGCAAGATGCCCTCATCCACACCACACCCAGCAAAGGCCCATTCATCATGGATGCGGTCATACCACATCCACTGCCTGTGTTGTGGATGAAGAAAAGCTCTCCTCCCTCCCAATTCTGTGACCCACTCCTCAATATCGCTGAAAGCCTGCTGAGGGATCATCATTTCAGCGTCTACCTGAAGCTGGCGTTGTGCCAGTTGTCTCTCTAGATATGCCTGCGTTTTATTCGCATTCTTCATTTTAGTTCCCTGATTTTGGTGTTGCTATCGTTGTACGACGTGTCCTTTCATAAAATTCACTCCCCATATATTTCTCTCCCCAATCCTTTTGCGCCTCAGACCAGGGACGCATCAGCGGTGCATTGCCAGCTTCGTATTGGTGAAAATCCACCGCCCATTCACTTCCATCTGGTAAAGTGATCTTAATCAGATTATGGTTATCATCCACAAGTGAATCAAACCATTCAAGCACGGATTTTTTGGGTTTTCTAGATGATTTTTCTTCAAAGATCATGTTTTGAACTTTAGCACCGGGGAACCGTTCAGCAACCTTCTCCAGGACTTTACCTTGGGTCTTTTCTACAAATCCTTGGCAGGTCAGCCCATGATCTCCAGTAAGAATGCCTGCTGTGTTATCCCACACCATGTTCTTAATAATATTTGTTCCATAAACGATCAACGTCGGGTCACCCTGATAAGGATTAGCCACGTAGATATTTTCCTGCTTCAATTGGTCATGAATCGAATCTAAGTCTGCTTGCAGATCCATCATATTGCCGGCAAAATCAATCTGCTTACCTTTTTCCACCAGTTCGGCTTTCTTTTGTTCAAGTTCGTGGTGCTCTTTCTCCCACTGTTTTCGCCAGGCAGAATCCGCTTTTTCGACCGCCGCATCATTCTTCATCTGTAAAAGCTCATTGTCCCGGATTTCTTCACGCGTTTTCCAACCCTGAGAAGTCCATTGATATCCCTTTTCGAGAAAATCCTTCGTGCGCAGATGTTCTTCCTTCGGCACATAGCCCGGACCGGCCTGATCCCAAGGACGCGGCGACCAGACCAAACCAGCCTCATTCACGCTGCCAAATCGAGGTTTCTTTGCCACCCCCGACGTTACAACTCCACCGCCGGACAAAATAGTGGACAAGATCGTGCCGGTAATTGCCCCAACCAGCGGCACACTGACACTTCCCAAAATCACCAAAACAGGGACTTTATGATCTTCCGTTGGAGTGCTGTCACCATCTACAAAAATTGGCCCGGATTGGCTATCCTCATTTTCAATAATTGGCGGAGATTGGTTATCGTCATTTTCAATAGAGGGCGGAGTTAGATTATCACCAGAATTAATCTGCTCAAAGAAAGGCAGATATCCTTCCGCCACCGACCAGAGTATTTCAGCATATTTTACAGGATCAACATCAGGCATCTGAAAGTCCGTTCCTGCACCCATCGCCACATCTTCAGACCAACCGGGATACTCACTGCCATTATTCACATAAAACTCGTGACAATACCCATCGCTTTCCACCATCCAGCGAATGAACCAGGCACCATAGGTATATAATTCCAACATTACCCATCGATTTTCATCTGAATACATATCCGAATAGGCATCATACCCATGAAAAGAAATGTTGGAGTTATAGTAACAAGCGTCCCCATCTGCCAGATAGGCTTTAATAGATAATTCAGTATAATACACTCCCCCGTCCCGCTCATTTTCTACCCGGACAAAGCAGAAGATATCATCCTTACGCAAACTTCCCTCATTTCCAGATTGTTCTACAATTACGCCAGGGATTCCAGCCCGTTGGGCAGCCTCTAATAGGATAGGCAGGCAGCTTTCCTCCTGCAAACTGCTGGTTGGAAGCACACCTCTGGCTGGTTCAGACAAGCCTGCGGCAGTCAGCACAAATACTGCCAAAATCCCCATCAATATCAACCTCAATTTGCGGAATTCTGAATGCATTATTGTTCTCCTCTTTTCCCCACCCGTGTGAAAACCCTTTTCAGCAGCCGATTGCTGAAGAATGAAAGTGCAAATGTGAGAACGAATAATCCTAGAAAACCGGGCAAAGACAAACAAGCCGCGGAATCACCAAGCAGCCGGTAGATCAGGTTTCCCACCTGCCCGATGAATATTCCCACAAAGGAGGATAGACCACACGAAAGCAGCGGTACGATCAAAGCCAATAATTTACGATTATTTTTGCTTGGAGAAGCAGAACCAGATAAACCTTGTTGTCCGACCATGTAATTTCCTTGTCCTACCCAATTTAACTTACGTTCCTCAGTCATTATATAGTATTTCTGGCTAACTCCCTAATTGGCAATCAACGTAATTTTGAGATGTATAAACGAAAAAACAACTTTGCTAACTGTGAGGCATATTCTAAGGAATACTTCGGAGGGATAAATAAGAGGAAAGGATAGAGGATAAACCCCCGCAAGCGTATGGTTAATCAAATTTTGTTTATTAAAACCCAGCAGCCTCCCACGCATATGCGGGTGGGAGGCCACTCAAGTAAGGAGGAACAGATTATGCAGGTGGAGGGACCTGACCTAATCCGTCATTTTATCTATTTATCATCCACATAAGTACACCAACCTTTTAGCGGCAGGCTGAAACACCTATGCATGCTGCACATCCTGCTCTATTGCCATCGAACGGCAATCTTCATCCAGACGTTATTTATTCACTCGTTTGCGCAGGAAGGTGGGGATATCCAAGTCTTCCGGGTTGAAGGGCGTTGCATCCACATCAACCATCTTGCGCTCAGAAGAAGACGGCATGCGTACCGATTCATCGGCTGCATTCATCGCTACCTGCTGCCGGCTGCTGGCATTGGTGCGTTTGTGCGAGATCGCCCGGCGGGGGGTATTGGTATTGTCAAAGCCGGTCGCAATCACGGTCACGCGGATTTCTTCGCCCATATTGGGGTCGACCACCGCACCAAAGATCAAGTTCACATCCGGGTGTGCGGTTTCCTTGATGATCGCCGCAGCTGTATTGACCTCGAACAGAGAGAGGTCGGAGCCGCCGGTCACATTGAACAGAATGCCGCGAGCGCCGTCGATGGTGATGTCCAGCAGGCTGCTGGTGATCGCCATTTCGGCCGCCACACGGGCCCGGTCTTCGCCTTCGGCGTGGCCGACTGCCATCAGGGCAGCGCCGCCTTCAGACATGATCGCCCGGACATCTGCAAAGTCCAGGTTGATCAAGCCGGGGATGGTGATCAATTCAGAAATGCCCTGGATACCCTGGCGCAGCACATCGTCTGCCACAGAGAACGCCTCGTTCAGGCTGGAGCGCTTGTCCACAATTTGCAGTAAGCGGTCATTGGGGATCACGATCAACGTGTCCACCTGCTCTTTAAGGGCAGTAATGCCTGATTCGGCGGTGCTCATGCGGCGGGCACCTTCAAAGGTGAACGGACGAGTAACCACACCAATGGTCAGGGCGCCAACTTCACGGGCAATTTGCGCCACGATCGGGGCTGCGCCGGTGCCTGTACCGCCGCCAATCCCGGCAGTTACAAACACCATGTCCGAGCCTTTGAGCACTTCGTAGAGTTCGGTAGCGGACTCTTCGGCAGCTTTCTTCCCGTTATCGGGGTTACCGCCTGCTCCCAGGCCGCGGGTCAGCTTATCGCCAATCCGTACACGGGTCGGCGCATTAGACTGCATTAACGCCTGGGCATCGGTGTTGACAGCAATAAACTCAACACCCTGAAGACCCTCAGCAATCATGCGTTCCACTGCGTTGCATCCACCGCCGCCGACGCCGACGACTTTGATACGGGCAAAAGATTCTGCATTGTTCATAGTTTTCATTTGGTCCTCCTGAAATTCTTCCTTACTTTGGTTCAAATTATGTTGTATAAATTATTATTTGCTGCAAAGTATCTTACCATTCTACGGCAAAATACGTTTTATGACATCTTTTAATCGCTGCCAATTTATGCCATTTCCACTGCGGGGCATATACTTAGGCGAAACAACTGCCGAGGGGTCCACTTCCTTCATCCGGGCAGCCCACTGCACCAACCCAACGCTGGTGGAATAAGAAGGCGAATGAAGCTGGTCGACCATCCCGATCAGGTTTTCGGGGCGGGCAACCCGCACCGGCATGCCCAAAACCTCGCTGGCAAGCCGCCGGATACCGGGCATCTGGCTGGCACCGCCGGTGAGTACCAACCCTGCCGGCAACAAACCGTCGTAGCCGGAGCGTTTGATCTCTTTTTCCATCAGGGTAAAGATTTCTTCTACGCGGGCTTCGATGATGTGTGCCAGGTCAAAGCGGCTGACATCCACCTGCCGGTCTTCGCCAAACGCCTGCACCGGGAAAGTTTCTGCCGGGTTGATGGCGCTGGTCAGGCAGTGCCCGTGGTTGATCTTGACTTTCTCAGCCTGCGAGAAAGGCAAGCGCAGCCCGTGGGCAATATCGGAGGTGACATGGTTGCCGCCCACTGCCAGCACCATGGTGTGCCATACTTCGCCTTCAATGAACAAGCCCATATCGGTAGTGCCGCCGCCAATATCGCAAATCACCACACCCATCTCACGTTCATTTTCGGTCAGCACTACTTCGGCAGAGGCCAGCGGATTGAGCACGAACGAACTGACTTCCACGCCGGAATTGCCCACCACCAGCCGCAGGTTATCGACCGTGGAGGCCGCCGCGGTGATGATGTGCGCTTCCACTTCCATGCGGTAGGCATGCATCCCAATCGGCATGCGGATGCCATCCTGTCCATCCACGGTAAAACCGCGCTGGATCACATGGATCACTTCCCGGTTGTGCGGGATGGCGACTGCGCTGGCTGCATCCATCGCCCGCAGCACATCATCCTGATCGACGATCTGACGATGTACACCCGCCACTCCCCGGCTGTTGACCGAAGAAACATGCGAGCCGGCTAAACTGACCCAGGCGGAGGTGATTTCCATCCCAGATACCCGCTCGGCTTTTTCTACAGAGAGGGCCACTGCCTGGGAGGCCGCGCCGACATCAATCACGGTGCCTTTGCGGATACCCATTGATGGCTCAATCCCCACACCCAAAATGCGGGTGCGGCCATCTTCTTCTACGCGGGCCACCACCGTGCATACTTTGGTTGTTCCAATATCGATCCCAACAATAATACTCATAACAGGTTCCTAAGGCTCCATACGATAATAAGGAGCATGGATATATTCCACACTGATCATCACCGGTTTGCTCTTTTTCTCCGCAAACAGGCTGGTGATCTGTTCATAAATGCGCATGCGCACATTCATCTGGTCTAATTCTTTACCAAAGAAGATCTGCCAGTTATCCACCGGGTCTTGCCAACCCAGGCCGTGGGTCTGGTCGTAGATCAACTCGCTGCCTTCCGGCACATACGGCGCAATGAACAAAATGCTGTCCACCAAGCCTTCTTCCAGGAGGGGCGCTGCGCCGGTTTCCTGACCGGTTGCCGTTTCTAAAATTTCGGTGCTCACTTCGGCAGTTTGCACGGACTGCAAATCAACCGTTGTAGGGGTCGGCGGCGGTGCATCTGCCCGCACGTACACCAACCCTTCGGAGGTGCCAATGGCCGGGAAGCGCAGGCCGTTTTGGTCGACCCACCAGATACGTTCAATTGTTTGCTGGTTCCAGGCGATCACCGGCACACGTTCCACCACATCAAAGATCACGTCGCCGTTCAAGCCCACGCTGACCTTGAGCGATTCAAGGGCAGGCGCTTCGGCGGTCAGTGTCTCTTCCAAGGCATGCGGGTCTAGTGTAAAGACCGGTTTATCGGTAATATCGGCAATGGCCAACAGGTCTTCGGCCTCTACACGCTGCAATCCATTTATCACAACCTTGTCGGTGGTGATGGTGAACTGCGGGGAGGTCCACAGCCAGTAAAAGGCAAACCCAAGCACAGCCATGATCACAAACGAGGCTGCCCGCCAGTTCAAACGGGGGATGATCCCCGAAGGCAGTCTCATCTCTGCCCCGGTGATCGGCAGTGCTACGTCAATTCTGCGGCGGGCTTCTTTTTGGCGAGACTTCGGGGTGCGCACATTGGTAGGGGCAGACATCCCATAACGGGAAACCATCGGCGGCATATCCCGCCGGGTGCTGCTCGCACCGGACTTGCTGCGCTTACGGCTGGCAGAATTGCCATACCGGTCTCCGCGCCTGGCCCGGACTTGATCAGATCGTCTTTGGGTGGTCATGCTCAGCCGTTCCTCTCAAAGGTGCGTTTGGTTGCATCGCGTTGGGCTTTGCGCGCCAGGGCGTATGCTACCAATTTATCCACCAATGCCTGATTACCCACACCGCTGGCTTCCCACAGCATCGGGTACATGCTGATGGCGGTAAAGCCGGGGATGGTATTCAATTCATTAATAAAAATGTCGCCATTATCGGTATCAATAAAGAAATCTACCCGTGATAATCCTGCCAGATCGCAGGCTTTATACGCTTTTACGGCCAGGTTGCGAATCTGCCCGGCCACCTCGTCCGGAATCACCGCCGGAATCACCGTACGGGACGACTCATCGTGATATTTGGCTTCATAGCTGTAAAACTCTTCGCCCGGCAGCACTTCGCCGCACACCGAGGCCAGTGGTTGGTCATTGCCCATTACACTTACTTCAATCTCGCGCACGTTGTGGCCTTTTTGCACCAGAATGCGCCGGTCGTATTGGGCAGCTTCCATCAACCCCTCCAGCAAGTCAGCGCTGTTCTTCACCTTGCTGATTCCGACCGAAGAACCCAGGTTACAGGGTTTGATAAAGTACGGGTATGCACCCAGGGCTTCTACCTTGGCAATTGCAGCGTGAATATCTTCCTCAATTTCGGAGCGCAGCACCAACACATCTTTCACCACCGGGATTTGGTTCGCCCGCATCACATCGGCAAAGATAGCTTTATCCATCCCGACCGCTGCGCCGGCCACACCAGGGCCTACATAAGCCATATCGGCCATTTCTAACAACCCTTGCAGGGTGCCGTCCTCGCCAAAGGTGCCGTGCAGCACCGGGAAGAGTACATCTAATTCGGCAAATAATGTCAATCCATCCCCGTCCAGCGCATACAACCCACTGCGGTTGGGGGTCGGTAAAATCGTCACCGGCGTGAGGGAGCTTGTATTACCCTTGATCAGCGATTCCAGCGCATTCGGCCCGGCAAACCAGTCGCCGTCCTGTGTGATCCCAATTTCGGTTACTTCGTACTTTTCCGGAGAAAGTTTGGAGAGCACAAATTTAGCCGACATGAGCGAGACGGCATGTTCGCCAGAGCGACCACCAAAGAGGATGCCAATTTTTATTTTGTGCTGTAATGTTTGCTCACTCATTTTCTTGCTTCCAATCGCCTACGATTTCGATTTCTAATTCCAGTTCAATTCCGAACTGCTGCTTGACTGTTTCTTGTGCCTGCCGGATGAGGGCATACACCTGGGTGGCGGTTGCCCCGCCGTGGTTGATGAAAAAATTTCCGTGCAGTTCGCTGATTGAGGCTTCTCCCACACGGGTGCCTTTCAATCCGGCTGCATCGATCAACCGTCCGGCGTAATCGCCAGGGGGGTTCTTGAACATCGAACCCATACTGGCTCCGGGAGGCTGAGAGCGTCTGCGGAAAGCCAGGAATTGATCCATCTTTTCCTTGATGCTGGCCGCCTCCGCCTGAACCAATTTAAACGCCGCTGCCAACACCACTGCCTCACCGGGCTGCCGTTTGATCCGGCTGCTGCGATAGCTGTAGGCCAGGTCTTCGGTTGACCACGAAACCCTGCCCTTCTCATGGTGCAAGACTTCTGCCAAAATCAAACTTCCAGCAGTATCGCCGCCGTGTGCACCGGCATTCCCGACCACTGCCCCACCGACTGTACCAGGGATTCCAGCAGCCCATTCCAGGCCTGAAAATTCTTTACGTCCGGCTTGCCGGGCAAGAGCGCCAAAATTGCTGCCCGATTCTGCCCACACCGTCAGCGCGGCTTCATCAAAGACAACTTTGCGGGCTTTGTTCAAAATCACTACGCCGCGCACACCCCGGTCGCTTACCAACATGTTGGAGCCACCGCCCAAGATGAAAAACGGAGTTTCTAACGCCCACAATTTCTCTACCATCTCGGCCAGCTCATCGGCAGATTTTGCGGTCAACAGCACATCGGCCGGGCCGCCAATGCGGGCGGAGGTATATTTTGCCAGCAGCACGTGCTGTGCCATCCGTTCGCCAAAGGTCTCTTGCAAAACATCTACTTGCAGCACAGCGGTCATATACCTGCCTCCCTGCGCCGCAGCCCGGCAAGCACATCCTGGCTGATCTGGGGAGCGTCTCCGGCAGAGAACACAATGACGACATCATTCTCTTTCAGATGCGCCAATAAATAAGCCGAGATTGCGCTCAAATCCTGAATGGCGTGTGCCTCACTGGAATAGATGGCTTCGGCAATTTCATCCAACGAGAAGTTTTCCGGCTGGTTTTCTCTGGCAGCGTACACACCGCTGACAATCACCCGGTCTGCCTGGGAGAAAGCTCCGGCAAAATTGGGCAGCCAGCGCAAAGTGCGAGAATATGTATGCGGCTGCCACACTGCCCAAATGCGGCGTTCCGGGTAGCGGGAGCGGGCGGCTTGCAGTACTGCTTTGATCTCGGTAGGATGGTGCCCATAATCATCCACCACCAGCACCCCAGCCGCTTCCCCTTGAATATCGAACCGTCGGCCGGCACCTGTAAAACTAGAGAGTACTTCGCCTACTTCTGCTAAATCCATATTGAGCAGGTCGGCGGAAACTACCGCGGCCAGCGCATTGCGCACATTGTGAATGCCAGGCACCTGCAAATTGATTTCTGTCACCGGGTCATCGCCGCGAGTGACGGTGAAGCTGTAGCCCGTCTCCGGCCAGGAGCGCAGGTTGACCGCTTTATAATCCGCTTCCAGATCATCGATCCCGTAAGAGAGCCAGTGCCGCTGCTGGCTGCCTGCATAGGCCAGCAAGTGGGCTGCACCGGGGTCATCCAGGCAGGCGACCAATGAACCGTCACTGGTGATGCGGTCGACAAAGCCTTCGAACGCCAGGGCAAAATCTACCGGCGTGGGGAAGCAGTCCGGGTGATCGTGGTCAATGTTGGTAACCACGGCAATTGTCGGGTGCAGCCCCCAGAACATGTAATCATATTCATCCGCTTCGATCACAAAATATTCGCCGCCGCCTGCCGCCGCATTCACACCCAGGTTGGCAACCTCGCCGCCCACAATAAAACCGGGATTGAAACCCAGGTTGTGCATCACCCATACCAGCATCGATGTGGTGGTGGTTTTACCGTGCGCCCCGGCAACAGCCACGGTCAGCAGGTTTTGCAGCATATTGCCGATGTAATCTGAGCGCTTCAACACCGGGATACCGGCCTGGCGGGCAGCCAAGATTTCCACATTGTCTTCGGGTACTGCCGATGAACGCACCACCACATCCGCCCCGCGCACATATTCGGGCGCATGGCCGATATGCACCCGCGCACCTGCGTTTTGGATATGGTCGGTCAGGATCGAACGCGTGCGGTCAGAACCGCTGACTTCTTCGCCGCGTTCCAACAGGACTCTGGCAATTGCCGAAAGTCCGGTGCCCCCGATCCCGATAAAGTGTGTGTGCGTCATCACGTCTTGGTTCCTGTTCCTTTACACGTAAACGATCACAATAAAAGTAAACGCCACCGCAATCGCAATGTACATATGCGGGGCTTGCATAATAAATTGAGGCGGCATGCGGTCTAAAAGTTCCATCGCCTTTTGAGCGAGTTCAGGATCAATGGGATTAATCAGCATGGTTCCAAAACTTTCATACTTAGCATCGTACAGGAAGCGCCACACCGAACCCGCCACCAGATACCCATTGGCAGCGCCAATCACCGCACCTAACATCGCATCGCGTAATTTTTCCTTGCGTGCCCCGGCAGTAAAAGGCTTGATCATCGGGGTTTGGTAGCCAAAGAAGACCAGCAGCAAGATGACCAATGATTTGATCCAAAATACGGTCTGCGGCGGGCTGGAAGCCATCAGGTTAACATACACCTGGACATAACTTTGAAAGACCAACAGGATGAACATGCCCAATAATGCACTGAACATCACCAATAGTTCCTTGGCCCAGCCGCGCATCGCACCGATGACGGCAAACAGCACCAGGAACATATAAAAGACAAAGGTCAAAGATATCATCGCACACCACCTTGCGGTTGCATTTTTTCCGCTGCCAGTTCCATCAGCAGCTTTCCAATCTCCCTGGCCGCTCCAGGAGTTGCCAATGATTTCATCGCTGCTTTCATCGAGGCGTATTCGGCGTTATTTTCCAGCAGCAGTGATGTAACCAATGGCAGTAATTCTTCTTGCAGGTTCTCATCTCGCACGACTACGGCCGCGCCTTTCTCAGTCAGATATTCGGCATTGATGATCTGGTAGCGCCAGGCATACGGGTAAGGCACTAAAATCGCCGGAATGCTGAACTGAGGCAGTTCACCCAACACCGAAGCCCCCGCCCTGGATACGATCAGGTCTGCGGCTGAGAATGCCGCCGCCATTTCCTCGTACAGATAGGGGCAAGGGCGATAATTTTGCGCCAAATGCTCCGGCAGTTCCTTGGCGGCAGCTTCCACCTCCGACCAGGTTTGGCGCCCGGTCAGGTGAATGATCTGGATGTCTTCCAGTAGTTGAGGCAGCGCTTTAATGACTGCCCGGTTAATCGACTGTGCCCCCAAACTGCCGCCGGTGACCAACAAGATCGGTTTATGCCGGGTCAGTGTAAAAGCAGCAACGGCTTCGTCCTTCGGCCACACTTTCATTTCTTGGCGCACCGGGTAACCGGTCACACTTACCGATTTATCTTCCGGCAAATACTGCCGGGAATTATCTGTAGTGACTGCCACTTTATCGGCAAAACGCACCAGGGTGCGCAGCGCCAGGGCAGGTTCAATGTCGGGCACATACAGCAGGGTGGGAATTTTTCGCCCGGCCAGCCCGGTAGGTACGGCCACATAACCGCCGGTAAAGAAAAGAACATCCGGTTTAAACTCTCGGATCAATTTGCGAGCGGCAAAATAGCCGCGCGTCAACTGCCATACGCCCCAAATCGCTTTGAGACCTACGCCATGCACACCTGCTGCGGGAATGGCCTTAAATGGGATACCGGCCCGGGTGACCAGGTCGGCTTCCATGCCGCCAACACCCCCTACCCACAACACGGCTTCTGGTTTATCGCCGAGAGCTTGCACGACGGCCAGTGCGGGGTTGATTCCCCCGCCGGTCGCGCCGGCTGAAACCATTAAACGCATGTTCCATCCTTTCGTTTCTCGGGGCTGATTTCTTAGACAACCGAGAAATGTTCATTAAAATCCCAATGGATGCCAGGGAGACCATTAAATTCGAGCCGCCCAAACTGATGAAGGGCAGCGCATTGCCCGCAAAGGGCATCAGGCCGACCATCATCGCCATATTGATCACCGCTTCCAGCACCAGCCAGAAGGTGATCCCAGAAGCCAGCAGCATCCCCAACATATCGGGGGCACGCTGGGCAATTACCATCCCACGCCAGGCAACCACCATGTAAGCCACGATCAGCATGGTGGTGCCGATCATGCCGAACTCTTCTGCCACCACCGCAAAGATACTGTCAGTAGGCGGCACGGGTAGGCTGATCAATTTCGTTTCCGAGTTGTCCGGGCCAACCCCAAACAACCCGCCGCGCACAAACGACTCAATCGAACGCCGCACGTGGAAAGATGCTTCCATCGGGCTGCGTAAACCTTCAAAATAATCTCCCATCCTGACCTTTGCAGTCGGCTGTACCTGTACCACCAGCCAGCCGATCAAAAAGGCGATCATCAGCAAAATGAAAATCTGCTTGAGGTCACCGCCGGCCAGGAAGAATAAAATCCCGCCCAACAAGATCAAGGTCATGGAAGCACTCACATCGGGTTGGGCATAGATCAAGCCGCCAAAAACACCGATGATGACGCCCAAGGGCACCAGGCCAAAACTAACCTGCCCCAACTGGTTGCGCTTAGAATGCAGCCAGACCGCCAGATAAATAATCACGGCCAGCTTTGCCGCCTCGGAGGGCATAATAGAGCCGTTGGTAATCGAGCGAGTAGCGCCAAAGCGTTCATCGCTGATCAAGAGCACTGCCGCCAACCCCAACAAAATTACCAACACCATCGGGTAAAGGATCCACTTGTTGCGGAAATAGTGGTAATCAATCTGGGAAACCACCGCAGCGATCGCTACACCCCCCAGCATAAAGAGCAATTGGCGCACGAACATGGCCGTGTTAGATCCGTAATACAGGTAAGAAATCTCCCAGCTGGCGGAGAAAACCATCACCAGGCCAAACAGCACCAAAAAGATGATTGTAAGCAGCAAAGGCACATCTACGCCCAGCTGTAAACCACCGGCACTGCGTTTTCTATTTTGAGATTGGTAAGTTGTGGTCATCTTGTCTTACTCCTTCTCCGGCAGGGCTTGCACCAATTCTTTAAATCGCCTACCGCGGGCTTCGTAATCACTAAACTCGTCAAAGCTGGTTCCACCGGGCGCCAACAGCACGACATCGCCGGGGCTGGCTTGCTGGGCAGCAGCCGCAACAGCCTGATCGAGACCGGCACAAATTTCTAAGCTGTAACTGGACGTACCTTTGACCTGTTTAACTGCACTTTCAATAATCTCTGCCGCCTCGCCAAAAGCGACCATGTGGTCTACCCGACTTTTGGCTTCCTGGGCAAATTCGTCCCAAGGTAAATGTTTATCGCGCCCACCCACCAGCAATACCAGCGGTTGTTCAAATGCCCGCATGGCGGTGATCGTCATACCCGGGCTGGTGGCTTTCGAATCGTTGTACCAGGCCGCCCCACCCCATTGACGGACAAATTCCAGGCGGTGTTCCACCCCGCCAAAGCCATGTACGCCGGCGCGCATGGCTTCGGGGGGCAAACCGGCTGCCGCAGCGGCCGCACATGCAGCCAGCACATTCAACACATTGTGCGCACCCCGCAGGGTGATCTCTGCCATCGGCATGATCTCTGTTTCGCCTTGTTCGGTGCGCAGCCAAACGCCGTCCTGGCGAATAAAGGTACCGATCTGTTCTTCGGGCAGTTCTCGCCCAAAAGCCCACAGCTTTCCTTTGACCGAGGAGGCTAACGCCCAGGCGGAGGGGTCTTCATACCCTAATACCGCCGAATCGCTCTCGGTCTGGTACGCCAGAATGTGCCCTTTGGCCGCAATATAAGCTTCCATTGTGCCGTGGCGGTCCAGGTGGTTGGGCGTGATATTGAGCAGCACCGCCACGTTTGGCGCGCTGGTCATCACATCCAACTGGAAGCTGGATAATTCCATTACAGCCAGGTCATTGGCAGCCATCTGGTCAACTTCGGCGATCAGGGGATATCCAATATTGCCGCCGATAAATGCCTTCCCAATGGCGCCTTGTTTCGCAGCCGCTTCTGCCATCCGGCCGATCAGGGTGGTCGTGGTGGTTTTACCGGCCGAACCGGTAATCCCAATTACCGGGCAGCGAGCAGCCTCCATGAAGAACTGCGAATCGTTGGACAATGGAATACCGCGGGAGAGTGCTGCTTGGATCAATGGGATCGTAAGCGGCACACCGCCAGAGGGACAAACCACATCGGCGCCATCCAGCAGGCTGAGCGGGTGTTCACCCAATACCCATTCCACGGGTACTCCGGCCAAACTCTGGCGCACATCGCTGAGCGCATCCGCCGTGCGCAGGTCGGTCAAGACTACCTGAGCATTGTGGTTTGCCAGGTAGCGCGCCAGGGCGGTGCCCTGCCGGGCTGCCCCAAGAATAATTACGCGTGTGCCTTCTAGTTCCATCTAATTCCTCACACCACAGCCAACGCTACCGCAATCAGGGCAGCCATTAGGGTGATCAACCAAAAACGCTGCACGATCTGGGTTTCACTCCAGCCGGAAAGCTCAAAGTGCAGGTGAATGGGTGTCATCTTGAACAATCGTTTGCCGCCGGTGCGCCTGAAATAAGCAATTTGCAGCACCACGCTGAGCATCTCGCTCAACGGAATGACGGCAACCACCAACAGCAGCAGCCAGTGCCCGGTCATCATGGCAACTACGGCCAGGGTGGAACCTAACGCCATCGACCCGGTATCGCCCATAATCAGTTTAGCGGGGTGCACGTTAAACCATAAAAAGCCAAATAAAGCACCCACCAGGGTAAAACAGAATTGGGCGACAAAAATCTGCGATTGAATAACCGCAATCGCCCCAAATGCGGCAAATGCAGTTGCAGAGATTAGTCCAGCCATACCATCCAGGCCATCGGTAAAGTTGACCGCGTTGGCCTCCGAGATAATAATGAAAGCCGCAATCGGAATATGCCACCAACCCAGGTCAATCTCAAAATTGAAGCCGGGGATGAACATGCGGGGCACATCCAGCACCCCATATAAACCATAGGCGATCACCCCTGCTAACACGATCTGGATCATCAACTTGGCGCGAGCACTGATCCCTTCGCCCACATCTTTGCGGCGCAGTTTGGTCCAGTCGTCCAGCGCACCTAAGATTGAAAACAGCACCATCGTGCCTAAAGGCAGCAGGATCGAGCGGCCGGCCGGTTGGCGGCTTAATAAAGTGACCGCATTGAAAACCAGCATGACGACAATGGTTGGCACAATGAACATCACGCCACCCATGGTGGGGGTGCCCATTTTCGCCATATAGCGTTCGGGCAGTTCCAGCCGGATCGAATCGCCGGCTTTCAGGTAGCGCAGTACCCGGATGAGGGGCGCACCCCAGATCACGGTGAGAATAAAAGTGATGCCGGACAGCAGCAGTGCGATTGAAGTATGGTCGGTCATGTGTTCTTCTCCAATGCCGGGGCAATCGCATCCATTCGCATCCCTCTTGAACCTTTGATCAATACAACATCTTCCGGCAGTAATAATTCATCTAATAGAACGGCAGCCTGGGCGGTATCAGGCACTTTGCTGATCGCGTCAGCCGGCAGACCGGCAGACTGGGCAGACTGGGCAATCAACTGCGCCCGCCGCCCTACAGCAATCAGCACATCGGCCACTTCGGCCGCTCGAATACCCACCATCTCGTGCCCCTGGCGTTCGTATTGCCCCAATTCCAGCATATCGCCCAATACGGCAATCTTGCGCCCTTGCAGTTCGTCCAACAAATTCAAGGCTGCCATGGTGGACTGGGGTGAGGCGTTATAGGTATCATCCAACAGCAAAGCCCCGCGGCGGCTGCGCACCGCTACCAAACGCAGCTGCATATGCCCAAAGCGCAAGCCTTCCAAAATCTCCTGCCAGCTCATCCCGTCGGCCAAGCCTACAGCCGCGGCACGCAGGGCAGTATGCACCGAATGGCGACCCAGCATGGGTACTTTGAGGTGCAGCACTTCATTGCCGTAGTGCAGCCGAAAACGAATGCCCTCCAAGCCCAAACCCTCAACTTCATCCGCCCACAGGTGCGCTTCCGGGCTGAGGCCGTAAAACATTACCTGCGCCTGGGTGCGCTGTGCCATCTGGCGCACCAGCGGATCATCGTAATTGAGGATCGCAAACCCATCTTTCGGCAGGCTTTCCACCAACTCGCCTTTCCCGGCAGCAATGGTCTCCTGGGAGCCGGCGCGTTCGGCGTGTACGGTGCCGATGTTAGTGACCACCCCGATCTTGGGTTGGGCAATCTCGCACAAGAACTTGATCTCGCCGGGGATATAAAAGCCCATTTCCAACACCGCTCGTTGGTGCCCGCGGGTGACATTCAATAAAGTCAGCGGCAGGCCAATCTCATTGTTAAAGTTGCCCTCGTTTTTGAGAGTGGCAAAACGGCGGTTGAGAATTTCGGCAATCATCTCTTTGGTGGTCGATTTCCCTACACTGCCGGTAATGCCAATCACTTCCAGCTCTGTCAGCGAAGCGCGCCAGTGGCGGGCAATTTGTTGTAAAGCTGCCAGGGTGTCCTCCACCAGTAAGCAGCAGGGTAAGGCCAATCCATCCAAGGCGGCTGTATCCAGGCTGCTGCGCAGGTCGAGCTGGGTAAATTGGGCAGAAAAGTCCTGGTGTACCAGAGCAAAGTCTGCGCCATTCTCAAAGGCAGAAGCGACGAACTGGTGGCCATCCACACGCTCACCGGGCAAGGCGATGAACATCGCTCCCGGAATGGCGGTGCGCGAATCGATCACCGCCTCGGTGACCACAAATTCTGCGTTATTCGGCCGCTGGCCCACCAGCGCCTCAATCACATCTGCCAATTTCAGCATCGTCCTTAGTTCATTCCTAACTGCTGCCGCACATCATCGGGGGGCAGCTTCATCATTACAACCAACCGCTGGGTAATATCGCGGAACACGTTAGCGGCGGTCAGCGAACCCCAGATCGGGGTCGGTTCTTCCAACCACACATAAACCATAAACTGCGGGTCATCAATTGGGCCCCATCCAATAAAGGAAGCATTGGTGGATTCCAAGTAGCCTTCACCGCCAGGAATTTCAGCAGTACCGGTTTTACCGGCAATCCGGTAGCCCTCTACCAAAGCACCGGAAGCCTCATTCTCCAACGAGAGCGACAGGGCAGTGTTCATCAGCTCTGAGGTCTCCGGAGAGATGGGCGTACCAATCGACTGCGGTTTGACATCAATCTGCACACCATTGTCAATGATCGCCCCGGTGACATGCGGCAGCATCATCTGTCCGCCGTTGGCAATCGCGGTTGCCCCGGTCACGATCTGGAGCGCATTGACCGAAACGCCCTGACCAAATGTGTTGGTCGCCAGGTCAGAGGGATACCAGTCCCCATCACCCGGTTCTTTCAGGCGGCCGGTGGCTTCACCGGACAGGTCTACGCTGGTGTAGTGCCCAAAGCCGAAAGCGTCCATGTAGGTATAGAATTTTTCGGCACCCATCTCTACCCCGACCCAGGCCAAGCACACATTCAAGGAGTGCTGCAAGCACCCCACCATATCCTGCTGTCCCCAGGCCGAACGATCCCAGTTGCGCACCACAATGCCGCCGTACTCAAAGTAACCAGAATCAAAAAAAGTGGTGTCGAGTTCAACCGTGCCTGCATCTATCGCCGCGGCCATGGTAAAAATCTTAAACACCGAACCCGGCTCAAAGGTTTGGCTGATCAGGCGGTTGAAGGGGGTCGACCCCGGATAAACTTTTGAAAAGTCCCAAAACTCATTAATGTTCAAACGCGGCGTGGTGCCCATGGCCAATATTTCGCCAGTTTGCGGATTGAGGACAATCGCACTAGCCGACTTGGATTCGTAGACTTCCATGGCCTTATCCAGCTCTTCCTCCACCATCCGTTGAATTTCGCGGTCAATCGTCAAGATAAGAGTAGAGCCTGCCGGGATGTCCGGCAGTTCGGAGGCATAATTGGGATTATTAGGCACATACACTTTTTGCGACTTGCCAGCCAGCACGTTGTCGTAGCGCTGTTCGAGGCCATAATAGGCGTTGCCATCGTAGTTGACAAACCCAATCACGCTGGAGGCGAGTGCATCCTCCGGGTAGGTGCGCCCCAAATAAGGGAACAAGACCACCCCGCTGAGGCTTTCTTCATCTTTGCCGTAGTTATAGTTCTCTTTCCAATCAGTCAGGATGTTTTCCAGGGCATGTGCATCTTCTGCATTGACATTGCGCTTGAAAACGGCATAGACTGCATTATCTTCTGAGTATTCCAGGTTGGCAATCGCCAGAGCGTCCTGGTAATCCATCCCAATCGTTCCGTTGATCACCCGGGCAATCGCTTCGGGGGTGCCTTTAAACTGTAATTCCAGACCGACTTCATAGACGATCTGGTTCCCGGCGATGAGTGCGCCGGATGAATCGTAGATCAGGCCGCGGGCGGGCTGAATGGCCACTTCTACCCCTTTATAACGGTCGCCTTCATTCTGGATCTCTAAAGCCTGGTCTGCGGGCAAAAATTGGAGATAGATCGTCCAGACAAACAAGATCACGCCGGTGAGCAGCAAGCCACCTAATACGGTTTGCAGCCGCCAGGGGCGTATAGGGATACTATGTTCGGTCATCATTCACCTCCCAAGCCGGATGCGCCGGTCTTCAGGCTCAATTGATAAATTTCTTCCCGGAGCCAATCAATTAATGAGGTGGTAAATGTGGCTGGTAGCTGCACTCCATCATCGGTCTGCAAATCTTCTATTGAATACAAATCCAGGTGCGCCTGACTTTCGTCCGGGTAGCCGGGAACGACCAGATAATCGGCCGCATTGGGGTCTACCGACACAAAGCCAAGTTCGTTAGCCCGCTCCGACAGATGGTCGGTGCTGGTCAGTTGGGCCAGCTGCGCCCGTTGGTCTTCAATGTTTTGTTCCACTGCCTGGCTGGTCGCCTGAATTTCACGTACTTGCAGTCCGTAGGTGCCTCGTAAAGAAGTCACCTGGATGTAGGCAATCAAAACCAGCGCACCCACCAAACAAAAGGCCGCGAAAACCCCAATCAGCTGGGCTTCGCGTCGCCACGGTGTATTGCGATACGCTTGTATGATTTTTTGTGCTCTGTTCATCCTTACCTCTTGGTGTTTAAGACTGCAAGTCTTATGCCGAAATCTTCGACAGGGTACTGCTTACGAAATCGATAATTTCTCCGCCACCCGCAGTTTAGCGCTGCGTGCTCGCGGGTTTTGGGCAATCTCTTCCTCGGTAGGGAGCAGTGGTTTTCTGCTGACCAATTTGAGGATCGCCGGCCTGATCTCCGGGGCCATCGGGTGGTTCTCATCCCGCAGCGGCCGGCTGTAATCTCTCAATAAATTCTTGACGATGCGATCTTCCAGCGAGTGGAAGGAAATTACTGCTAATCTGCCGCCGGGTGCCAAAGCTTCTACTGCCTGCGGAATGGTGCGTTCAATGACCGTCAATTCCTGATTAGTGGCTATGCGCAAGGCCTGGAAGGTGCGGGTGGCCGGGTGCAGGTGGCTTCCGGGCGGGTTTCCTAATACTTTCTCCACCACCTTTGCAAGCTGGGCGGTGGTTTCCAACGGCCTGGCCTTGACGATGGCGGCGGCGATATGCCGGGAGCGGCGTTCCTCCCCATATTGGTAGATCACATCTGCCAGGGAACGTTCATCCCAGGTATTAATAATGTCTGCGGCGCTGAGTGGATTGGATGGATCGAAACGCATGTCCAGCGGGCCATCTTTCATAAAAGAAAAGCCCCGGTCTGCCGTATCGAATTGCATGGATGAGGCACCAAGGTCGAGGACAATGCCATCAACCTGCGTCCAGCCGAGGGCGGCAAGCTGTTCTGCCAGAGAAGTGTGGCTGGCTCGCACCAGTGTTGCCCGTGAACCAAATTCAGCCAAACGCTGGTCAGCTATGGCCAAAGCCTGCGGGTCTACATCTAAGCCAAGCAGCAGCCCATCGGGACTGCTGGCTTCTAAAATACCCCAGGCGTGCCCCCCAGCACCCAGGGTGCCGTCTACATATTTGCCGCTCCGCTTTGGTTGGATTGCGGTTATAATTTGCTGGTAAAGTACCGGGTGATGCGGGAAGTGTGCCTCCCCTCCAGAGGCGCTCATTCCGGGTATGTGGAGAGATCGAGGTCTACAAAGCGGCGGGCGTTTGCATCGGCATCTTGCAGCATTGCCATTTGCTCGTCCCACTCTCGCGGTGTCCAGATTTCAAAGTAGTCACCTACCCCGACCAATACGGCCTCCCCTTCCAACCCGTTCATCTCCCGGAGGAACTGCGGGATGAGGATGCGGCCATTCTTGTCTGGCTCAACCCGGTCTGCGGTGGAGAACAGTAAACGTTTCAAGTCCCGTGCATCGGGATTGGTCATGGAGCTGCTTTGCCGGACCTTACGGCTGAGCGCTTCAAAGTCTGGGGCAGTCAGCACCATCAGGTTGTTTTCCAGACCACGCGAAATATAGGCACCTTCATCGAGCAGTTCGCGGAAGCGCGCTGGCACCGTGAGGCGGCCCTTATCATCAATTGTATGGCGGTACTGGCCAAGAAACATTTGTTCTACTTCTCCTATTAACACATCAGGGGCACGGAAGCCCGCGCCCCACTTTGCACCACTTTCACCCACAAGTAACCACATTGTACCCACTTTGAGATTAAAAATCAACCCCTAAGTGTCCGATTATGATTAACAGATCAGTTAGGGAGTACTTTTGGGTAGGAAAATATGAGGGTTAAAAAGGGAAATTACGGGAGAAAATTGGGGCATTGGGCACCAAATAAGGTGTGTGGTTGCAGGTATTTTTTGATGCAGCGCGTGGTAGTACCAGCCAGCGGGAGAGGCAGAGGGGATAAGCTTTTCTTGGCGAGGGAACCTCGCCGCTACTACTCTTAGCAGACTGGCCAAGCGTGGGATGTGAGGCAATTTCCTCAAAGATCAAAAAAGAGCAGCCAGCCTCACAGCCACCTGCTCTTTCTATTTAACTGATTAAACTTTTACACTTATATACTTTTCAGTGGGGAAGTATGAGCATTTAGGGAGAATAAAAAGCAGAAAGAAGATTAACAAAAAATAATTATCAGCGGTCTATTTTACACTCAGGACAACAATTATCTATGTTTATAAATAATAATTTCCTCAAGAATGTAATTCGCCATCTGTATTAAAAATGTTTGTGGGGTACTAATTACAAATCGTTCAATAATCCAAGCATCTTTACTATTTAATAATTTTTCAATATATCCAGGGTTATATCTTACCAAACTACCTAAATAAAACATAATAGAATATATTGCTAAAAGCTCGTTGAAAGGCAATTGGAAATTTTTCCTTAGTGGCGCTACTAAATTAAAATCGCCATCAGTTGAATATTCTACATTCTGGAGTATGGTCTTCAGAGAATCATTTACATCATTTTTTAAACTATTAAAACTTTTATTAGTTTCTTCATGTTTATTTTTATTATGAAAATACCTTTTTCGACTCTGGAAATATGAGAGAGCATTATAGTCACTCTTTTCTATGTTAAAAGCCCTACTAGCTTGGCTAAAATTCACCATCACTTCTTCAAAATATGAAAAAAAAGGAGTTAGAAATTTCTTATAAATTGATAACTTTTGGAAATTTGATACTGCTATTATTGGCCACATTTCTTTCTTCCCAGGGTCAATACCTAGCCTCGCCAATGTATAAAAAATCTTCCTTTCTCCAAAACCTCCCGATTCATATTCATATAAAACATCACTACAATAAGCTAACAAATTGACCATTTTCAATTTTACGTTCAAGGGAATATCAATACCAAATATACTTTTATAAAACAGGCGAAATACCCCATCTTTTGTATATATACTCTGATGGCTAAATAGATTATTTTCTCTCTTATAAACCAAGCCATGGTACATCTTCTTCTCAGTTATTGCTCCTACATCTGAGATTACTAATCTTGCTTTTACTAAATTTAAAAATGAATAATAATAAAGTAATGAACTTGCCCTGTAATGCAATTTTTTTGCACCATAGTAAAAGGTTTTAGCTTGTCTAATAAAAGCCTGAAACAACAGAAAGGATCTTTTTGGAAAACTATGACCTTTATTTTTAAAAAACTCAACCCCAACATTCTCAACTTCTGAATAATATTCAAGCCTAGCAAAAGTTTCATCATCAAATGGCTGGTTAGTTAAGAGCACATTTTTTGGCCACATACTAATAGAGAAATTTTCATAAAAAGCAAGGTCTTGAAAAGTACCCATTTTAGTCTTACCACCTTTTAGTTTGATAATTATATCATTTGCTAAAAGGAATACTTTAGATTAATCTACACACAAAAGAGCAGCCAGCCTCACAGCCACCTGCTCTTTCTATATTAACTGATTAAACTTTTACACTTATACACTATTACACTTATACACTCTTATACTTATCCACTACCCTCACTAATGCTCCAGAATACGGCTGAGGAACATTTGTAAACGCTCGTGGTCGGGGGTATTGAACAGCATATCCGGGGTACCTTCTTCAATCACCTTGCCGTAGTCCATGAACACCACCCGGTCGGCGGCTGCACGGGCAAAGCCCATTTCGTGGGTTACGACTACCATGGTCATGCCCCCCTCTGCCAGTTCCAGCATCACGTCCAGCACTTCCTTGATCATTTCCGGGTCCAGCGCTGAGGTCGGCTCGTCGAACAACATGATCTTGGGATTCATCGCCAGGGAGCGGGCAATTGCCACGCGCTGCTGCTGGCCGCCGGAAAGCTGACCGGGGAATTTGTCGGCCTGCTCCGGGATACCCACCCGCTTGAGCTGTTCCAGAGCAACCTCTTTGGCTTCGCCAACATCGCGCTTGCGCACCACTTTCTGCGCCAGGGTGATATTTTCTAATACAGTCAGATGCGGGAAGAGGTTGAACAGCTGGAAAACCATCCCCACTTCTGCACGCACCTTATTAATGTTGGTTTCCATATTGTTCAGGTGAATGCCATCCACCCAAATATCGCCCGAGGTGGGACGTTCCAGGTGGTTGATGCAGCGCAGCATGGTACTTTTGCCCGAACCAGATGGGCCGATCACCACAACCACCTCGCCGCGGCCTACCGTCAGGCTGACGCCTTCCACCGCACGGACGGAACCAAAATGTTTATACAAATTATCGACTACGATGATCGGATCAGCGGATGGTTTCTGTTGAACGGTCACTGCTCAGCCTCCTTTCGAGCAAGCGCACTCCCAAGGAGAGCAGCAAGGTCATAGTAAGGTATAAAAAGGCCACCGAGTTGAACACTTCGAACACCCTAAAGGTGCTGGAACGCTGGATACGTCCTAATTGGGTCAACTCCGGTACGGCCAATACGGTTGCCAGGGACGAGTCTTTCAGCAGGGCAATAAAGTCGTTGCCCAGCGGGGGCAGCACCCGGCGGATAGCCTGCGGCAAAATAATGTAGCGCATGGCCTGGAAATAGTTCATCCCCAGGGAACGAGCGGCTTCCATCTGACCGCGCTCAATGGACTGGATGCCGGCCCGGAAGACTTCGGCCTCGTAAGCGCCAAAACCAAGCGATAAAGCCGCAATCGCTCTTGATTCAAAACTCACATCCCTCAAGGACAGGTCTGCCAACCCGGCAATGTTCAACGCTACGCCCAAAGAATTGAGCAGGTTGATCGCAATCGGCAGCAGCACAAAAGCCACATACAACATTAACACGACCAGCGGTACGCCGCGCATCACTTCGACATAAAAGGTGGCAATGTTATTCAGCACCACGTTCTTAGAAATCCGCGCTAACCCGGCTAACAGTCCCAGGATCACGGCAAACAAAAACGAAAGCAAGGTGATACGAACGGTAAGCAGCAGGCCTTCTAAGGCCGCCGCCGTAGGCCGTCCAAACACCAACACCTTCATGGTTTCCTGGTAATTGGGGTTGACGATCACAACAATGATAAAAAATATCCCAATCAAAAAAACAACAACAGCCCACCAGGGTACATCTCGCCAGGTACGTCTGGCAGAAGCAGCTTCCATTTGCATATCAGGGGGTTGTTCTTCTCTATTGATGAGTGGGGCGGAAGGGGGTGTACTCATCGTTTCTCCTCTTTTACTAGATAAAAAAATAATTGCTTTATAAAAATAAACAAACAATTAAAACTTACACAGGGCTTAATATAAGATAATGTGGGCAGGAAATCCTCCCTGCCCACACCATGGACTTACAACGTATTGGGGTTTACTGCTGGAACCAAGTCATGTTGATGTCAGCAAGTGAGCCATCCTCTGCCATCGTTGCCAGGGCATTGGTGAAAGGCTCGACCAGTTCACTTCCGGGAGGGAAGACCAGGGCCAATTGCTCATCAAAAGAAATACCGGGGATGATGCGAAGTTCGCCGGGATTCTGTTCCATGAAACCTAGAGCGGTAACAGTGTCGATCACAGTGCCATCAACGTCGCCAGAAAGCAATGCCTGCACAGCCAGACCGAAGTCTTCAAAGCTGCTGGTGCGGTCTACACCTACAAACTTAATTGCGGCATCTTCGTTGGTGGTATTGATCTGGGTAGAAACAACGAAATCATCATTGGCTGCAAACTCATCGGTTGTGCTGAAGCGGTCTTCTCCGTCCCGAACCAGCAAAACCTGACCAATGGTCACATAGGCGCAAGAGAAATCTACCGTCTCATCGCGCTCGTCTTTGTACGTTACGCCATCAAAGAGGACATCGTACTCACCGGCAGCCATAGCGGGGAAAATGCCATCCCAGGCAGCTTCCACAAACACAGGCGTGCAGTTGAGCAGTTCGCACAAAGCAATCCCGGCATCGTAGTCCCAGCCAAAGCCTTCACCATTTTCATTAACCATGTTGAAAGGCGGGTAGGCGTTCTCTACCGCGAAATAGATTTCTTCTCCCCCAAGGTCAGCCAAGGGTCCGGCTTCAACATCAGCACAGTTAACGGTCTGGTCGACTGCACCTGTTTCTTCCACCTCAGCTGAATCAGGCTCATTGGCCTCCTCGGTTTGACCACCGCAGGCAGCCAGAGCCAAGGTAAACAAAAACACGAACATAATAAGCATTTTTTTAGTCATGGAATCCTCCTCCATTAAAATTGGTTAACAATATATGCTTAATTGAGCTATTCTACCAAAAAAAATTAATTTAAGGACGTTTTTGCTCATTTTATTTTAATCTTTCACACTTAATTTTCCTTAAGTTTTGGCGTGTAGAAGGCCATCAACCATGCTTTTAGGATGACTTTATTCATCAGGCAAGCTATAATGTGCTTAGGAATGGAAAAACCGATTTTTATCGGCTAAATTATATGGCTTTGGTCAGATTAACCGCAAAAAACGGGTTGAATTTCATTCTTTCAAAATCGAAAAATGGCATAAGAAGTGGAGTTTTGTATGGTTCAAACCTTTCCCAGTTTGCGAAAGACAACACGCAGCCTTCTCCTCCTTGGCAGCCTGGTTCTCGTGCTGCTCTTCCCCAGTTTGGTACACGCCCAATCCACCAGCTACAACTGCGACACGCAGACCAGCATCCCCGCCCAGGAGTGCGTTGCCCTGGTCACGCTGTATTCTGCTACCGGCGGGCAAAACTGGGTACACCAAACAGGCTGGCTGACCGATGAAAATCCATGCAACTGGTACGGTGTTTCCTGTGTGGAGGGACATGTCTCTGCGCTTGACCTCTTTAGCAACAATTTGACCGGGGAATTACCGCTGGAGATTGGCAACCTGGGTGAGCTAAAAACGCTTACTTTGAACAGCAACGCCCTGACCGGTGAGCTGCCGCTAACCATTACCTACCTTGATCTCGACCTGTTCCACTTCCACGATACGTCCATCTGTGAACCAAGCGACCCCGGTTTCCAGGATTGGTTTTCCCAAATCGTATTCCGCCTGAGTTCGGGCATCTCTTGTGATACTGCTCGGCTGACCCCTAACGCAAACCCAACCGCCACCCTTGCCCCGGCCAACGACCTGCCCTGGCCGCAGCAAACCCTGACCGCTTTGGCAATCGAAGCGGCTAACCCGGGCTTTACCCCGCAGGTTACCAATCCGACCCCCACCCGCGTTTCCCAGGCCGCCACCAATACCCCTCTACCGGTGATGGCAGAAGAGGAATTTACCAGTGAGGATGGGCTTTCGGGCGGTATGCCGGAGACGGTGCAAAAAGGCGCAGACCAAGGCGGCTTTTTCAGCCAGATTCCATTTTATTGGCTTTTATTATTGGGTATCCCCCTGCTGCTGATCGTCCTGGGGATTGGATTGGAACTGCGTGACCGTCAAAAAGATAAAAAGGCGGCAGAAAGAGCATTTGATTACAGCCAATACGACCAGCCGCTCTCGGAGGACTCGCAAGAAGACTCCGGCAGCAGCAATGATTTTACCGACCGGCTAAAGTATTTTGAAGATTACGATGATATAGATTGAGAGAGCATTGGCTGCCTGCTGCCATCAATTTTCAGACCAATGTAACGGCGGGATATCCCCGTCCTCGCTCAATCTATCCGCAAATAATAAGCCCGCTTCTCTCATTCCCATCTACTTTGCGATCAATTTTAAGACTAATGCAACGGCGGGGTTTCCCGGCCCTCGCTCAATCTCTCCGCAAATAATAAGCCCGCTTCTCTCGTTCCCATCTACTTTGCGATCAATTTTAAGACTAATGTAGCGGCGGGGTTTCCCCGCCCTCGCTCAATCTATCCACAAATAATAAGCCCGCTTCTCTCATTCCCATCTACTTTGCGATCATAATTCAGGTTTACCTCAACCCCCTAGCCCCCTTACACGAGTAAGATGAAAATCTAAATTGTTCATATCATTTCTTGTTGATTTACTTTAGAATTATTTTTAAAAAGCAATTTTAGGCACTTTATTTAATGTAGCGGCGGGGTTTCCCCGCCCGGGCGAATCAACCTGTTTCTCCCCATTGCGCACCTATATAAACCGAATCCATCTTACAACTTTCAACCACCCCATTCCCTGCTTAATTTAACCTCCCCCGATCATTCCTCACTCATCCCACCACATCAGAATTGTGCTAAAATCCTCCCTGCATATTATCTATCTACAAGGAGCAAGTATGGCCGCCAAAGATTACTGTAGTCTGTTCGTTGGAACTGAAACAAACGTCCCCCTTCTCAACGGAGGTACAACCCGTTACGTAAACCTAGACAACGCCGCCTCTACACCGCCCCTCAAGGCAGTGCAGCAGGCGGTAGTTGATTTTCTACCCTATTACAGCAGCGTACACCGCGGCACCGGCTATAAAAGCCAGCTTTCCACCCACATGTACGAGGAAGCCCGCCGCATCACGATGGCGTTTGTGGGCGCCGATCCCCAAACCCACACCTGCATTTTTGGCAAGAACACCACCGAGGCGATCAACAAGATTGCCCGCCGCTTCCCCTATACGCAGCAGCGCAACGTGGTGCTTACCAGCGCCATGGAACACCACTCCAATGACCTCCCATGGCGTGCCCACGCGAAAGAAGTGGTACACATTCGCCTGCACCCCGATGGGCGATTGGACTTATCTGATTTTGAAGCGAAATTGAGCGATTACGCCGACCGGGTAGCGCTGGTTTCGATTACCGGTGGAAGCAACGTAACCGGGCATATCTCCCCCATTCACGATCTGGCCGAGATGACCCACGAGGTTGGTGCAATGTTCATGGCTGACTGCGCCCAGCTGGCCCCGCACCGCAAAGTGGACATGCTCTCGCTGGACGACCCGCGGCACCTCGACTTTATCAGTATCTCCGCACACAAGATGTATGCCCCCTTTGGCACCGGCGCACTCATTGGGCGGCGAGACGTATTTGAAACCGGCGACCCGGATATGGTCGGCGGCGGCGTAGTGGAAATCGTGACCCTGGAAGATGTCACCTGGGCAGGGCCACCCGACCGGGACGAAGCCGGTTCCCCCAACCATGTGGGCGCCATTGCCCTGGCAGCCGCACTCAACACGCTCAACGAAGTTGGCATGGACGCAGTTGCAGCCCATGAAGCCGAACTGACCACCTACGCCCTGGAACAATTGGCACAGGTTGAAAATATCCATTTATTCGGCGATACCGACCCACAAAATGCGCCCAACCGCCTGGGGGTGATTCCCTTTACCTTGACCAATATCGACCACTTCAAAGTGGCGGCCATCTTGGGACATGAATTTGGCATTGGCGTGCGCAACGGCTGTTTCTGTGCCCACCCGCTGATCCTGCACCTGTTGGATGTGGATGAAGAAGAAGCCCACCGAGTACGTGACGAAATGCTCCACAACAAGCGCGATAATATGCCGGGCTTGATCCGGGCTTCCTTTGGCCTGTACAACACCACCGCCGATGTAGACCGTCTGGTAGCCGCCCTGAAAGCAATTTCGGCAGGCGAATACCAGGGCGAATACGTGCAAGACATTGCATCGGGCGAATTCCACCCGGTTGGCTGGGAGCCAGCATACGAGAACTATTTCTCATTAGGATAAAAACTTCTTTTAAAATGCACATTCGAGAGCAGGGTTTGCCAGTATCAGCAGAAACCCTGCTCTCTTTAACTCCACGTCAAGTAGGATATAATTTTTATTGAACCGATACTATCTATTCGAGGAAAAATGACCCACATTCGCCCGGAACAGCCAAAAGACATCCCCGCCATCTGGCAGGTCAACAGCCTGGCCTTTGGCCGCCCCGACGAAGCCAACCTGGTAGACAACCTGCGGCAAGCAAAAGCCCTGGCTGTATCCCTGGTTGCTGAAGATGAGGGACAGATCATCGGGCATATTGCCTTTTCCCCCATTAGCCTCGAACAACAGCCTACCCCTGGCTTAGCGGCAGCCCTGGCGCCGATGGCCGTGCTGCCTGACCACCAAAAGCAGGGCATCGGCCAGCAGTTGATCCGGGCCGGCCTGGAAACCTGCCGCCAAGCCGGATTTCAGATCGTGGTCGTGCTGGGACACCCCAGCTATTATCCCAAAGCCGGGTTCCAGCCTGCCTCCCAATACCACATCACCTGCCCTTTTGAAGTGCCCGATGAAGCCTATATGGCCATCGAGCTAATCCCAGGCACTATCGCCGCTTACCGCGGCAAAGTCACCTATCACCCTGCCTTTGACGGGGTGTAAAAAGACCAGAG
This sequence comes from Anaerolineales bacterium, assembly GCA_963675375.2. GTDB lineage: Bacteria > Chloroflexota > Anaerolineae > Anaerolineales > UBA11579 > UBA11579. The sequence continues at coordinate 3,849,698 of OY776212.2, forward strand.
GAATACCATGCCCCCTAAAAAACCTGCCCCCTTTTACCAAAAAGTGTACGCGGTGGTGCGCTGCATTCCCCCCGGAAAGGTCACCAGTTACGGGCGGGTAGCAGGCATGTTAGATTCCCCCGGTGCGGCGCGGCAGGTAGGCTATGCGATGAGCAACTTGCGCAACCTGGCGGATGACCCCGCTTACCAGGATGTGCCCTGGCAGCGGGTGCTGGGACATGACGGCAAGATCGTAATCAAAGGGCCGGGAGAAGGTAAATTTCAGCAGGCAGAATTATTAGAAAGCGAGGGAATTGACATTTTGCCGGGACTGCGGGTGGATATGGAAGAATACCTGTGGGAAGGCCTGCTGCCCCATGAGGTCAAAGACGTTACCGAAGGCCTTTAGCAAAAGATCAAACGATCATTTCCAAAATATAATTTTTTGACATTTGTAAATTAATGAATTCGTCCACCACATCGGGGTCGAACAATATACCAGATTGTTCCCTCAGGTAGGCAATTACTTTCATTTCCGACCAGGCTTTGCGGTAGGGACGGTCTGAAGCCAGCGCATCCCACACATCGATCACAGAGAAGATACGCGCCGCCAGCGGAATTTCTTTACCTTTCAAACCCCGCGGGTACCCAGACCCATCCCAGCGCTCATGGTGGCAATAGGGAATATCCAGTGCGGGTTCCAGATACGGAATCGCCGACAAAAAGTGGTAGGCAAGCACGGGATGCTGTTTCATAATCTTCCACTCATCGTCGTTTAACGGGCCGGGCTTAAGCAAAATAGAATCCGGCACACCGATCTTGCCGATATCGTGCAGCAGCGCGCCGCGCTTAATATGCATCAGTTTTTCACCCGTGATCCCCATCATCTGCGCCAGTTCCAGGGTCATTTCCGTCACACGCTGCGAATGGTGTTCGGTTTCCTCATCGCGCATGTCCAAAGCCTGCACCCAGCCTTCCAGGGTGGCATCATACGCGCGTTTGATCTCCGCATTGGATCGCTTGAGGTCTTCGAACAACATGGAGTTGTCCAACGCCAAGCTGGCTTGGGCAGCCAGAGCCTCGAAAAAGATCAACCAGTTATCTTCGGGGTCGGTCACATGACGGTTAAAAACCTCCAAAACCCCAATCACATTCCCCTTAGAGATGAGGGGAGCGGCAAAATAAGACCTGAAATTATCGCCGTTAAATTCTCGCAAGATGAGTTCTTTATGGTCACACTCTCTCAAATCTCGGATCGGGAAAGTGCGCTGCTCCAGAAACGCTTTCCCTGCAAAGGAATTTTGCAAGGGAACCTGTATTTTACGCAGCCTATTGGCAGAGGTGAAAAAGCCACGGTGTGCGGCAAATTCCAGATGATTGGAAAGTGGATTTAGCAACAACACAGCGGCAGCATCCACCTGTAGTTCGTTGACCATCTCATCCACAATAATGTCCAACACGACCGATTTATCAAAGGTAGATGAAATGGCACGATCTACCCGGCGCAAAGATGCCATGTGGTTAAACTGGCTTTGCAAGCGCTCTTGCGCTATTTTACGGTCGGTAATGTCGATAATACTCCCGCTGAATGTACCGCCGCCGTGCGCCTCTTCGGTTTCAAAGCGGCTTGAAACCAAAACCCAAATACGTTTGCCATCTTTGCGCACCAATTCAATTTCATCTTCTTTGATGCGCTCTGTTTTCCTGCTTCTGGCAATAATATCCTTCCGCTGGCCTTTTGCGGCATAAATATCATTCACATCCACCTGAAAGATTTCTTCTTTGCTGTCATAGCCCATGATTTTGACAAAGGCCTGATTCACTTTAAGGAATTTTCCATCCAAGGAAGTGAGGTACAAACCAATCGGTACATCTTCATACAATGCCTGGTATGTACTTTCACTGTAAGCTAATTTTTCTTTGGCACGTTTTAGCTCAGAAACATCGGTGAGGATCGCAGTGAATATCGTTTCACCAAATTCTTCCACCTTAGCCACGCTGCCCACCACAGGGAAAATGGTGCCATCTTTTTTCATCCCCTCTAACTCTCTTGGAAGATCTAAGGAATGATGGGGGGTTTTTGCTTTATGGAAATCATCTACTTTTTCTTGGTGGCTGTGTGCGTATCTGGGGGGCAGAAGGAATTCCATCGGCTTACCCAGCACTTCTTCCATGGTATACCCAAATATTTCTTCGGCTTTTTGGTTGAAAAAGATGATCTTATGGTAACTATCAATGGAGATGATTGCATTGGGCGCTGCACTTAAAATCGTGGAATATCGATTCTCAATCAACTCTCGTGCGTTTTTCACCTGGTTGAGCTGGTGTACATTTTTTGAATATTTATCCACGGTGGATTGAAGTTCGCTCAACACATAGACAATGATTATCACAGACGCTAACAAGAGCACCACATGGATATAAAAATTAATGTGAGGCGGGTATTCGACCAATGGGTTTGACATCCAACCAAATGCGTCTAACAGCACAAAACTCCCCACAAGGCTGATAATCACGGCTAGAAATTGCAATGCTTTTTTCAGGCCATACACATATCCGGTAACAATAAAAACGATCAAGAACATGTCCAAATACGGAGAATACACTCCCCCAGACACCAAAGCCAATGCAAAAATCCATAATATAGAAAAAGAAGTGGCAGCCATACTCAGCGTATTGGGTTTTCCCCTGGGAAGCAAATAATACAAACCCAAATAGAACAGTATGTAGGCAAAAATAAAGCCTACTTCAACCACCGAAAAAACTTCCAGAAAGACGGCAACCAGCATAAAGATCAACAAGATCGGACTCATGATCAAGATTGCTGCCTTTACCATGCTCCTCAAACGATCTTCGTTCAGGTCATCTCTGATGGAAAGGGCAAACCAGCCGCTCACGTTAATATACTTTCGGATCACGTCAAAACCCTTCGCGCCCACCCTTAATTTACTTTTACCCGTAATGAAAAGACCAATGCAACAAGGAAGGACACATTTACTACAAATAATGTCGATATTATTCTATTCCTGTTTTATATTCACCCACATAAAAAACCGATAAATTTTCTAGTATTTGTAAAGGTTAACTTTCCTGCTGTACTCTTTCCCCCCGCCCCATAAACCCGGATACCCATTACATCATATAGCCGGAACCATCCCTATAGAGCGTTTAGACATGCGAAGGGCAACAAATGCCTCCACAACTTGTGGATCAAATTGAATTCCAGCTTGTTCCTCTAGATAGGCCAACACCTTGTCTTCCGGCCAGGCTGCGCGGTAAGGCCGATCCGAACATAAGGCGTCCCATACATCGACCACCGAGAAGATTCTGGCAGCCAGGGGAATCTCCAAACCTTTTAGGCCGCGGGGGTAGCCAGACCCATCCCAACGCTCGTGATGGCTGTACGGGATATCTACAGCCATTTCCAAATAAGGAATAGAAGCAAGGAACTGGTGCGCCAGCACCGGATGCTGTTTCATGATCTTCCATTCTTCATCCGTGAGCGGACCGGGCTTGAAAAGAATAGAATCGGGCACGCCAATCTTTCCAATATCGTGCAGCAGCGCGCCACGTTTAATGTGCTGCAATTTTTCACCGGAGATACCCATCGTCGCTGCCAATTCCAGCGTCATAGTTGTCACGCGCTGCGAATGGTGTTCGGTCTCTTCATCTCGCATGTCAATAGCCTGCACCCACCCTTCCAGGGTTGCGTCATATGCCCTGATAATTTCCATGTTCGACCTTTGCAGATTCTCAAATAACAGCGCATTATCCAGTGCCACGCTGCCCTGTGCCACCAAAGCCTCAAAGAAATTGAGCCAATCACCATCCGGATACATGGCATGATAAGAAAATACTTCTAATACGCCAATCGTATTGCCTTTGGAGATAAACGGCGCGGCAAAATAGGCATTAAAGTGGTCTCCCTCGAATTGCAGTGGGTGAATTGTACCCAGGTCTGTATTGGCAATATCATTCACACTGAAAAATTTTCGCTCCAGGAAAGCTCTCCCGGCCATTGTGTTTTCTAGTGAGATGGTGTATTTCTTCAATTTACTGGGGAAAGTATAAAAACCACGGTGTGCGGCATACTCAAGCTGATCGTTCAGAGGGTTGAACAAAAGGATATCGGCTGCATCCATGTTCAATTGGGAAACGACCTCATCCAAGATGATTTCTAAGACCACAGATTTATCGAAGGTGGAAGAAATTGCCCGGTCGATCTTTCTTAGAGCCGCAATACGCTTGAACTGATTATGGAGGCTGATTTCAACATTCTTTCTCTCGGTAATATCGATAAAACTACCCTTAAACTGCCCTTTTTGTCCATCGCTTCCAGGCTTAAATTCAGCAGAAGCCCAGACCCAAATCACACTGGCATCCTTTTTAATCATTTGAATTTCGCTTTCAAATAAATGGCTGTTTTTTAATGCCGCTCTGACCTGTTTGATGACGTAGTCGCCCTCTACAAATAATTCTTCAATCGAGAATTGGCACAAGTCATCACGTCTCGGATACCCCATCATCTTTGCAAATGCACGATTGACCTTAATGATGTTGCCATCTTCATCGGTGATCATCAATCCAATCGGCACATTCTCATACAAATCCTGGTAAATTTCCTCGGTGGCAATCAATTTTTGCTGCGTTTTCTTTTGCTCGGATAAATCTGTAAGGATTATCGTGAAATATGTTTTTTCTTCCTCATTCACTTTTGCTATCCGAGCAATTAAAGGAAATAGACTGGCATCCTTCCTGCGCCCCACAAGTTCATTGCGCAATTTTGTAGATAAATACGCCTGGTTTACTTTCTCAAATTCGCCATTCAACGATGTTAATGCCCCCTTGTGTTGGTCTACAGGAATAAGTACTTCTAAATGCTTTCCAAGCACTTCTTCCATTGAATAACCAAAAATCTCTTCCGCCTTTTGATTGAATAAGATCAGTTTTTGGTGGCTATCTACAGTAACAATGGCGTTAGGTGCAGAATCCAAGATCGAAGAATATCGATTTTCTAATACCCGATGCGCCCGCTCCAAATCTTCTAATTTTTTAATATACTTTTTATCCGCGCGGATCGCATTACGCAGCTCATTCAATACCAGAATGGTAATGATCGAAATGCCGATGATGATGCCAAAATGAACCAAGGATGGATTGGAGAGTTTTTCTACAGGAATACTGGAAGGCACCGCAATGCTAAGATCGAAAACCCACATCGAGAGCAGCAATACGATCACCGAGGACAAAACAAGTAAAGCGGGTACTACCCCAAAGAAATATCCTGCAACCATGAAAATGCCAAAAAAGATGTCTCTGACAGGTGAATCAAACCCGCCAGTTGCCAGCACAAAAAAAGTAAGCCAGATCAAAGAATATACGGTCCAAAAGATTGCTCCCGCTTTTATTTTCCCCCACCGCATAAGAATAAAACTAATCAATTCATTGATCAGGAAGAAGAGCACAAAGATAAGATCTATTGCAGCAAAAACCCCCAAACCATATAATATGCCCCCAAACACACTGGCTATTAAAGCCGTAGCGATAATCACCCTTTTTAAACTACTTTTCATTCTTTGTGCATCAAGCTCAAAAAATTCCGAGGCTCTAAAAAGCGATCTTAATTTTGATATGGACTGCATTCCAGGAAATTCCTAATCATTAATATAAAAACAAATATTCTTGTTTTGTGCATCTAATTTATCTGGTTTGTATCAATATACATCTTCTTACGCAAGCTCCGAATAAAAAATATATAAACTTAAACTTTAAAAAGTATAAAACCCGCTTTCTACTAGGCGAAAATGCCTCAATGTTAAAAGGTTAAAAATCCACCTTAAAATTATTAGAAAATTTGTACTTTTTTGTTGCATGTAACTTGTGCTTATGATAAAATCAACAAGTAAATTCGCTATATATAACCATATTCAACAAAATAACCCCCACATGTGGGGGTTATGCTTCCTAAACACAAATTGAGGTCATATGCGCTGTCCACATTGCCAAAGCGACAAAGGCACTAAGGTCATTGATACTACTCACGACAACCGAGGGGGTGTCCGCCGTCGCCGAGAATGTAAGGACTGCAAAAAACGCTTCAGCACCTATGAGCGCGCGATCCTCTCCACCCCGCTGGTGATCAAGGAAGACGGCAACCGGGAAGAATTTGACCGTGAAAAATTGCTTAGAGGGCTGCGAGTAGCCTGTGTAAAGCGACCGGTATCCGCCGCCGACCTGGATCGTTTGGTCGGGGAAATTGAATCCACCTTGCAGCGCATGGGGAAATCCGAAGTGTCTTCAAGAGTGATTGGAGATATGGTCATCGTTGGACTTAAGGAGTTAGATCAGGTGGCGTATATCCGCTACGCGATCGTCTACCTTGGGCTGGATGACCTGCACGCTGTAAGACAAGAACTTGACCGTTTGATCGAAAACCAATAACCATCACAACCAACTTCAGAAACCATCATAACGGGCCAAAGCACCGGCCTGCACACATCTATACTCACTAAACCGCTTTTTGGAGGAGCGTATTATGCTTAAACAACCGTCTCAACAAGAAAAAGAAGCAAATTTATCCATTTCAACTCCATCACGTCCTTCCAAACTCCCCCCCGTTGAACTTACCGAAAACGCACACAGCGTCTTTATCCGCCGCTACGCCCGGCGGGACATGACCGGCCAGCCGATTGAAACGGTTGAAGATACTTTCTGGCGGGTGGCATACCATATTGCCCAGGCCGAAGAGACTTGGGGCGAAGACTACGCTGCCACCGCCGAGAAGTTCTACCGCCTGTTAGCATCCAAACGGTTCTTCCCCAACTCCCCCACCTTCACCGGGGCCGGCACCCCCCTGGGGCAGCTGGCGGCTTGCTTTGTGCTGCCGATCAGCGATGACATGGGCCGCCGGGAATCCGGCATTTTCCAAACCCTGCGCGATGCAGCCCTGATCCAACAGACCGGCGGCGGGAACGGTTTTGCTTTCTCCCGCCTGCGCCCCAAGCACGACCCGGTGCAGTCTTCTGCCGGGGAAGCTACCGGGCCGGTGGGCTTTTTGCGGGTATACGACCAGGCCTTTGGCGAAGTTGCCCAGGGCGGCACCCGCCGGGGCGCCAACATGGCGGTGCTGCGCGTGGATCATCCCGATATCGAAGACTTTATTACCTGCAAGACCAACGAGAACGCAATTACCAATTTCAATATCTCGGTGGGTGTGACCGATGCCTTTATGCAGGCTGTGGCCGAAGATGCCGATTGGGATTTACGCTTCCCGGATACGCGCGACCCGCGCTACCGCGACTTTGACGGCACGCTGGAAGAAGCCGAAGCCGCCGGGATGCCGATCCGCACCTACCGCACGGTGAAAGCGCGTGATTTATTCAACATGATCGTGAAGCAGGCACACCACAACGGGGAACCGGGGCTGTTGTTCCTGGATACCGCCAACGCCGGCAACCCGGTCTCGCACCTATACCAGCTGGAAGCCACCAACCCGTGCGGCGAGCAGTTCCTTGGACCTTACGAGAACTGCTGTTTAGGGTCGATCAATCTGGCCCAGCACCTTTCCCCCGACGGCAAGGTGGACTGGAAATTATTAGAAGAAAGCACGGCAATCGCCACCCGCTTCCTGGATAATGTGGTGGAAGCCAACGCTTATGTGCCCGCCGTGGATAAGCTGAAAAAAGCTGCGCTGCGCGCCCGCCGCATCGGTTTGGGCGTGATGGGCCTGGCCGACCTGATGTACCACACCGGCATTCGCTACGGGTCGGAGGAGGGGCAGGAGTTTGTAGCCCAGGTGATGGAATTTGTGCGCTACCACGCCATGCGCACCAGTGTGGAACTGGCTGAAGCGCGCGGCCCCTTCCCGGCGATCAGCGGCAGCATGTACGATCCCGATGATCTGACCTGGACGCCGCCCCAGCCGCTGACCCCCTACCAACTGGACTTTGACCGCCCGGCGCTCGACTGGGAGGGGATCACCAAGGGGATTCGCAAACACGGTATCCGCAATGCGGCCCAGACCACCATCGCCCCGACGGGCACAATTGCGACCGTTTCCGGCTGCGAGGGCTACGGCTGCGAACCGGTCTTTGCCCTGGCTTACATCCGCCACGTAAACGACAATGGCAAAGATTTGCAGCTGACCTATACCAGCCCGCTGTTCGAGAAAGCCTTGATCGATGAAGGGCTGGATTCGACCACCCGCAAGAAGATCATCAAGCAGGTGGTGGCACAGGGCACCTGCCAGCACATTCCCGAAGTGCCGCAGGGGATTGCGAACACCTTCGTGGTCTCCGGCGACATTGGGGCAGAGGAACACGTGCGCATGCAGGCCGCCATGCAGGCTTTTGTGGATAACAGCCTGAGCAAGACGATCAACTTCCCGGCCAACGCCACCGAAGAGGATGTGTCCGAAGCCTACAAACTGGCCTGGGAGTTGAAGTGCAAGGGAATTACGGTGTACGTGACCGGCTCGCGCGAGACGGTGGTACTGGAAACCCACCAGACTGCCAAGAGCAAAGAGCCCAACGCCTCGGCCCCCAAAGAGATGCCCGTGATCTGGAACAAGACCAAGAAAGCCCGCCCGCGGGTGTTGGTCGGGCAGACCTACAACGTGCAGACCCCGGTGGGCAAGGCTTTTGTGACGATCAATACGAACGGCAACAACCAGCCCTTCGAAATCTTTTTGAACACCGCCAAAGCAGGTTCTGAGACGGCGGCAGTCTCCGAGGCGATTGGGCGCTTGCTGTCTTACATTTTGCGGCTGGCTTCCCCGGTGGCCCCCCGCCAGCGCTTATACGAAATCTATCGCCAGTTACGCGGCATCGGCGGCTCGCGCAGCAGCGGCTTTGGCCCCAACCGGGTCAGTTCGCTGCCCGACGGGGTGGCGCAGATGATCGGCGAGTACCTGGATATGACCAGCGAGATGGATGAGGACGACCACAGCCCGGCCCCCAGCGCAGGCAAAACGGCGACCAACGGCAACGGGCACGGCCACCACGATGAGGATGAAGACGAAGCTCCCAAGCTGGATATCCTCAAGGTGGGCGATATGTGCCCGGAGTGCGGCCACGCCAGCGTGATCAATGAGGAGGGCTGCCGGAAGTGCTATAACTGTGCTTATAGTGAGTGTTAGGAACAAGATGAGAAGGTATTAATTACTAAAAAAAGGGGCCTGGCGATTTGTTTTGCCGGGTCCCTTTGTATACTTATGAGAAACGGGATTGGGGATATTTTACTTGCACCTAATACCCATGCAAAAAAGTTAGGAAGACTTAAATAAGAACATGGCGACAATGCTATAATTTGAACACTAATAGGATCAGGAGCCACATACATGGACGGAAAATCATTGGATATTACCCAAGATAAATTAGAGCAACTAAAAGCCATTTTGCCAGAAGCCTTTAGCGAAGGGAAAGTGGATTGGGAGAAACTGCGCTTGGCGTTGGGCGAAGATGTTGCCATTCAGGATGAGCGCTATGTGTTGAATTGGGCCGGGAAAGGGGATGCTTTCCGGGCACTGCAAACCCCTACCACGGCCACCTTGGCCCCAGATAAAGCAGAATCGGTTAATTTTGAGGACACAGAGCATATTTTTATTGAGGGCGAGAACTTAGAGGTGCTCAAAATTTTGCAAAAGTCCTATTACGGCAAGGTTAAGATGATCTATATTGACCCGCCGTACAACACCGGCAGTGATTCGTTTGTCTACCCAGATAAATTCTCTGAAAGCCGGGAAGAATATCTCCAACGCATCCAGGCTAAAGATGATGAGGGGTATGTGCTGAAAGATGGACAGTTCCGCCAAAACAGCAAAGACAGCGGGCATTATCATTCTAACTGGCTTTCGATGATGTACCCGCGCCTGTTTTTGGCACGCAATTTGCTGAGCGAGGATGGCTTAATTTTTATAAATATTGATGACAATGAGGTTCATAATTTAACAATTTTAATGAATGAGGTTTTTGGGGAAGACAATTTTATCGCAAAAATAGTATGGGAAAAACGATATACTAGAAATAATGATGCTAAATTAATGTCTTCGGTTATAGATTACATTTTACTATATAGGAAGAGTTCATCTGTTGATGTGATTAGAGAAGCAAGAACTGAAAAAGCGAATTCCATTTATTCAAATCCAGATAATGATGAACGTGGGGATTGGACAAGTGTATCTTATGTTAGCCAACGTACTAAAGCTCAAAGACCAAATCTTTCCTATTCAATAAAGAATCCTTATACAGGAAGACTTGTTACACATCCCACAAATGCTTGGAAATACAGCAAAGAACAAAATGAACAACATGCAAAAGAAAAACGTCTTTATTGGGGTGCAGAAGGTGGACATAAATATCCCCGCCTAAAAAAATTCTTGAGCGAGCAAACTGACGGAATGGTTATGGTAAACCTCTGGAAGTACAAGGAAACAGGGACTGTAGATGATGGAACAAAAGAAGTAGATAGTTTGTTAGGAAAGGATGTATTTGATTATCCAAAACCTACTAGTTTAATTAAACGAATGATAAAGATTATAAAAGAGGATAGTCCTATAATCTTAGATTTTTTTGCGGGGTCTGGAACAACAGCTCAAGCCGTTTTAGAATTAAATAAAGAAGATGGTAAAACTCGAAAGTTTATTTGTGTACAATATCCAGAAGAAACTGCAAATAAAACTGAGGCAAAAAGAGTTGGTTATACCGATATAGCTGCTATTAGTAAAGATCGTATCCGAAAATTCATTGAACATAAAAAAGAAGAGAACCCAATGTTCGCTGGACAAAACCAGGATTTAGGTTTCAAAGTGTTCAAAACCAAACCTTCTAATTTTAAATTGTGGCGGGGAGATGGGATTGAGAATGAAGAAGCCCTGGCACAGCAGTTAACGCTTTTGGAAGACCCCACCCGCCCTGGGGTGAGTGAGGAAGATATGTTGTTTGAACTTTTGCTCAAAGCGGGCTATCCACTCACTGCGCAAGTGGTTAAGCGGGAAATTGGGGAAAGCCATTATTTCCTGGTGGATGGCGAACTGGTCCTGGCTTTGTCTGCATTGGATCAAGACATCGTGGCGGATATTTTGTCTGTAAAGCCCCAACAGGTCATCTGCCTGGATGCGCTCTTTGGCGAGGATGATCCACTGAAAACCAATACCCAACTGCAATTGAAAGATGCGGGAATTGTGTTTAGCAGTATTTAGTGAGAATGTACTCATTCTGATCTTCTCAGGTTATTTAAGCAGGACGACATGAAACTACACTTTGACCCTAATCAAAATTACCAGCTAGATGCCATTCAGTCGGTTGTAGACTTGTTTGATGGACAACCACTGGATACCGGCGAACTGGCTTTCTCCCTGGACGAAGACACCAGTGGGATGCTGCTAACAGAGTACGGGGTAGGCAATAATCTGGTGCTGGAAGATGCCCAGATTTTGGCAAATCTACGCCAGGTGCAGGCCCGCAATCAGATACCACAATCTGAGACGTTGGCCGGGTTGAATTTCTCTGTGGAGATGGAAACCGGCACGGGAAAAACCTATGTCTACCTGCGCACAATCTACGAACTCAACAAGCTGTATGGCTTTACCAAGTTTGTGGTGGTGGTACCCAGCATTGCCATTCGAGAAGGGGTGCTCAAAAATCTGGAGATCACCCAAGACCATTTTTCAGCCCTGTATGCCCGCAAACCGGCAACCTATGCCGAATATGATTCCTCCAGGGTATCTGGTTTGAGAAGCTTTTCAGCCAGCAACAACATCCAAATCCTGGTGATTAACATTGATTCATTTGCCAAAGACGAAAACATCATCAACCGCCCCAACGACAAATTGAGCGGCAAAAACCCGATTGAATTTATCCAGGCTACTCACCCAATCGTGATTGTCGATGAGCCACAGCGGATGGAAACCGAAAAGCGCAAAACTGCAATCGCCAATCTCAATCCGCTGTGCACTTTGCGTTACTCTGCTACCCATTTAAAACTGTATAACCAGGTGTACAGCCTCAATCCGGTACAAGCCTATGACCTGGGTTTGGTCAAGCAGATTGAGGTAGATTCAGTGCTGGCAGAAGACGGCTTCAACGAAGCCTTTATCCGCATTGAGGAATTCCGCAGTGCCAAAAAGAGCATCAGTGTGCACCTAACTATTGATGTAAATACCAAAAAGGGTGTGGCACGTAAAACGGTTACCGCCAAAATGGGGGATGATCTTTATCAATTATCGAACCAGCGAGAAGTTTACCGGGACGGCTTTATTCTCAATGGGATTGATCTGACTGATGAATCAATTGACCTCTCGAACGGCGAGCGGGTTTATCTCGGCCAGCCAACAGGGGCTCTGGTGGATGACATCATGAAGATGCAGTTACGCCGGATGATAGATGAACACTTCAAAAAAGCAAAACGCTATGAATCTGCCGGAATCAAAGTTTTATCTTTGGTGTTCATAGACCGGGTGGCGCATTACCGGGGGTATGATAATCAAAACCAGCCAGTAGCCGGAAAGTTTGCCGAGTGGTTTGAAGAACTATTTAATGAATATGCCAATCTGCCCGCCAACCAGGGGGTGATCCCGTACACAGCCGAAGAAGTGCATAATGGTTATTTTTCGCAAGACCGGAAAGGACGCTTTAAGGATTCAAAAACGGGTGAAGCTAAAGCAGATGGAGATGCCTACGAATTAATCATGAAGGACAAAGAACGTCTGTTGGATATCAACACGCCTTTGCGCTTCATTTTTAGCCACTCTGCCCTGCGGGAAGGCTGGGATAACCCTAATGTATTCCAGATTTGCACCTTGAACGAAACTCGCTCAGAGATGAGAAAACGGCAAGAAATTGGGCGTGGTCTGCGATTGTGCGTCAACCAGGATGGACAGCGGGTGTTTGGCAGGCAGTATAACCGCCTGACCATATTCGCCAATGAAAGCTATGAAAGCTTTGCTAAAGACCTGCAAACCCAAATTGAAAAAGAAACCGGTGTCAAATTTGAAGGGCGCATCAAAAATAGACGAGATCGCGAAAAAGTTACTTTGCGCAAAGGATACTACCTGGATGAAAACTTCCTTACCCTGTGGGATAAGATCAAACAACAAACCACCTACCGGGTCAATTATGATACCCAGGACTTGATTACCCAAGCCAGTAAAGCAATTGCCGAAATGGTACCGATTAACCGCCCGCGCATCCGGGCCGAGCGCACAAAATTACTGATGTCACAGCGTGGTCTTGAGGGGCAATATGCCGGTGGGGGTGTGGAAGAGGTGGAAGGGCAAGTGCTCAATATCCCAGATGTGATCGGTTATATTCAGACTCGCACCAATTTAACCCGTAGGACGATTCTAGCTATTCTGAAACAATCTGGGCGATTGTCTGACCTGTTGGTCAATCCACAACTATTTTTAGATCGAGCCGTACATTATATTTCCTTGATTCTTGAGGATATGATGGTGGCTGGAATCAAATACCAGACTATCGCTGGGGCTAGCTACGAGTTGCGTTTGTTTGAGGCCAAAGAGATCGAGAGTTACATTGAAAATATGTATGTGGTTACCCAGCCGGGGAAAACCATCGCAGACCATATCATTTATGACTCGGAAGTAGAGGAACAGTTCGCCAGAGATTGTGAGCATGATGACCAAGTAGAGTTTTTTATCAAATTGCCAGATTGGTTTGTGATCCAAACCCCAATAGGGACATATAACCCGGACTGGGCTTTGATTTTCAAGAATGATAAGCGGTTGTACTTTGTGGCAGAAACGAAATCGGTACCAGAGGGTGCTACTGAAAATTTGCGACGGGGGGAACGGCTAAAAATTGAGTGCGGCAAAGCACATTTTGCCGAGTTTGATGATGTGTCATACCGGCAGGTGCAGAGGTTGAGTGAGTTGATTTGAGGTGAAACGACTAATGGAATATCCGCCTCCCCCCCTCACCGCCCTGCCAACCCATAATACCGCTCTGACGCCGCCAAATCCCCCACCAACTCATAATCGCGCCCGAGGTTGAGGTAGAGGGAAGGGTAAAAGTCGGCCACCAGCTCCTGCGGGGCTTTCTCGGCGTGGGCCAAGGCGGCCAGGTTCCAGGCCAGGGTGTCTTCGGCGCTCTCCTGGAAGCGGGCGACGTAGTGGGCAGCCACACACTTTTCAAAATCATCGCCGGCCTGCGCCCAGGCCTTCTCGTAAAGCTGTTTGGCAAGCTCCGGCTGCCCGACAAATTCAGCCTGGCTGCCTTCCACGCACAACTGCACAATCGGGTTATTGGTATCGATCATTGTCTCCATGCTACCTAAAGAGGCCCCGGAAATCCAGGGCCTCTTATCATTTGTAAAGAATAAAACGCTAGGGATTCACGTACACGGCGTATTCTGAAATCCAATCCCCTGCGGGATAGGTTGTCCCATCAATAACAATTGGGTTAGTAAAGGTGGCCGTGGTGGTCAGGTGGTATTCCCCGATCGCCCAGTCGGATAAGGTGGTGTATATATACTTGCAGCTCATCTCCTCCGACACCGGGTAATCCAGCAAAATCATATCCTCCAGCGGGATCACCTCGCCCTGCATCTCGAAGGTCAGCTCGATATCCTCAAAGTCAGCTTCGATCATATCAGGAGTAGTACACAAGCCGTAAATCCAGGCGACTTCATCATCCTGGGCAAGTGTCACGGTGTAATTCAACGTACCCGGGGTTTTGTAGTCGTCATCCCCGTAGATTTCACGGGCTTTATCTTCCAAAAGTTCCAAGCCACTCTCCAACTTGCTCTGCCCGGCAGCGGCATCGGTCTCAAAGGTGGGCAGGTGGTCGGGGGTGATCCCGGCGCTCAGCGGCTGCAAGACCGCCCGGATACCGTATTCCAGCACCACATCACCTTCGGCAAACACGGTTTCCTCGTTTACCGGCACAGGGAAAGTAGGCTGCACGCCCTGCCCTTCCAGGAAGATACTGCCATCCGGCAGCACAAAACGGCCGGTGGGAATCTGCAAGAAAATGTCATCCGGCATCACGAACTGGCCGCGGGCCACTTCGGCTTCCACGCCCGCCGAGGGGGTCATCCCCACCACGATCATTCCCGGCACCTGGCTGAAACCGTAGGCTTCCAGCTCGCAGGCGCTGTAACAGGTCGAACCCACCAGGGTAACCATCTTGTCAAAGTGGTATTGGTTCTCGTTGGGGATCACTTTGTCGGGCAAGCCTTCCGGCTCAAATTCGCCGGTCGCTTCGCTGTAGTATTCCAGCTGTCCCATGGGGATTTCCTCATCGTACAGCATCCCGGCCAGCCCAAGGTTAGCGCCGCCGCTGTTCACACGCATATCAATGATGATGCCCTCCACCTCGTACAGCTCAAAGGTTTGCAGCGCACGCTCAAACAGGCGGATGATCAAATTGAGATCGTCATAGTTGCTGTTTATGCGGATATAGCCGATCAGGGCATTGTCGCGCTCGATCAGGTCAAATTCCACCGGCAGCATAAAGTCGGTATCCACCCCCCGATACACCGAAGTATAAGCAAAACTATCGCGCTCGCTCACCGCAGTAAGGGTGACGGTTTGCGGCTGGCCTTCGGGGTTGGCAAAGGTGACTTCGCTCTCGGTATCCAACGGGTCGGTAAGCAGGTAACGCGCCTGCTGGTAGCGCAGGTCAAAGTCTGAGGAGGTCGGGCGGGTCCAGGTCTCGGTCTGGGCAATCGCATCGCCAATCGGCATACCGTTAAATTCGGTGATCTCGGCACCCACCTGCATGCCCGCCTGGGCGGCCGGGCCACCTTCCAGCACAAACACCGCAATCACGCGGCCGTCGTCCAGATCGCGAATCGAAAAACCGTAGCCGCCTTCGGTGTCCTGCGAGAAATAGGCATTGAGTACATCCGAGCCGCCGCCCATGCCCACATGGCCGTCGTTAAACGCCCAGGTGAAGTCCCGCATCGCCAGCACATAGGCTTCGTAGTCGCCGCTTGCTTCGGCTTCCTGAATGCGGGGGTAAAGTTCGTCATACAGCGCATCCCAATCGGGCTGCTTGCCTTCAATCCCGTTAAAGGCGTATTCCACGCTCACAATGGCGAACATCTCATCAAACGCCTCTGTCCAGCTCATCTCAGAGAAATCCTTGATCGCCACATCTTGCGGTTCGTACAACGTCAGTTCGGGTTCCGCCTCTTTGGCAAAGCCAAACGGTTCCTGGTCGAGGTCTACAATCGTGTACCCGGCGGGCAATGCCAGGGTGGGGTCATCCTCGGTAAACAGCAAACCGTCCTCGCCAAAACCGGAGGGGAAAGCCTGCATATCGTCGGGCGACCAAACCACCAGCTTACCGCCAATCACCTCATCGTCATTTTCGGTATCGGTGATCACCGAAGCCAGGTAAGAAGGCCAGCCCCAAGAGACATCATCGCCCTCAGAATACGGGCCGGCATAGAGGTTCGGCCAGTAAGCAACGGCAAAGACCTGCACGCCGGTTTCTTCCTGGTCGTCATGGTCCACATCATCAAACTGGGCGGTGGGTTTGGCAGGCAGCTGCACGACATATTCTGCCGTCATCGCTTCCTGGTTAATATCGAGGAAACCCAGGGTTTGAGAGGCAACCGGGATCTCCCATTCTTCATCGCGGATCACAAAGGCGTGCATATCGACCAGCGCCACGGCATGCTCGACATAATAGTCCGTGACCAGAGTGTTGGAATACTCAAAACCGCCCACGATCTGGGTAGGTTCTTCCGAGCCAACGATGAAGGCAGTTTCTTCAACCGGGCCTTCCGGCTCTTCGGGAACCTCAACGTCCGTATCCATTACATCATTGGCCAATGTGTTGGGTTCGGTATTGGCATTGAGATTGGCAGGATTGTTTTCGCCGGCCCCCGCGCCACACGCGGCCAGCAAAACGCCAAGCATCAATAAGAGGGTAACTATGGCTAATTTTCTTTTCATCCCATTCTCCTTTATTCGATTCTGAATCCCCGTCTTCGAAGATTCGCCATTTGGGTTGGTTAAACTTCTGTCTATTGTACTTGAAAATTGGGTAAGAAAACTCTATTTTGCGGTTGTTTCTGTTGGTGGTCAATTGGTACCGCTCATATTGCTAGATGGACTGAAAAGCTGCCTTTATAATATGGAAAAGAAGGGATAAGAAGATGCCGACCGATTGGATTGATGTCACTGATTTATCTTTCAATGTGCTCTTGTTGCTTGAACGCACCCTGTTGAGCCTGTTCCCTGGCTGGCTGCCCGAAGCCGAACTGGCGGTTGCCCTCTACGCGAATCCGGCGGTGGAATGGTACCTGCGGCATAAATGCCCGGCGCTGAACCCCTGGCTGGACAAAGTAACCACCCAGCACAGCGCAGCAGGCGCAGCCAGCCCCCAGCAGGTGCGGCGGGCTGAACTGAAGGTGATGCGTGAGATTGACGATCTGCTCACCTATACGCTGGACCCGGACAGCTACGACAGGCAGCCCTTTACCGGTTGGGATTCGCGTGAACTTTCTGAGATGCTTGATTTCGCGGGGAAAACGGTGTTGGATATTGGGGCGGGCACCGGCCGGTTGACCTTTATTGCCGCCGAAAAAGCGGAGACTGTCTTTGCAGTAGACCCGGCGGAAAGCATGCGCCGCTATATCAAGGACAAAGCCAAAAAGTTAGGGCTGCGCAATATATTTGCGGTCGATGGCCTGATTGACGATATCCCCTTTCCCAACAATTTTGCCGATGTGGTCATCGCCGGGCATGTCTTTGGCAGCCAGCCGGAGCAGGACTATAAGGAGTTGATGCGGGTGCTCAAACCCGGCGGGATGCTGATCCTCTGCCCGGGGAATTACGACCGCGACAATGAACGCCACGATTATCTTATGGCGCAGGGCTTTGCATGGTCTCGTTTTGAAGAGCCGGGGGACGGCTATAAGCGCAAGTATTGGCGAAGAAAAGAGGGGTGAGGGAAAATTCTCAAGCACTCTTTTCTATCTCCCCCCTACGGCGTAGGCTCTGGAACAGCCTCCTCTACCTCCACCACCCCCACCCAGATCGGGTTCCAGTCGTCCGCTCCGCTGGCGCTGATATTGACCAGATTGCCGCCATCCACATCCACCCGGTAAATTTGAGAAACCCCTTCCGCATCTTCGCCCCAAAAGACCAGCTGCTGCCCATCGGGCGACCAGCACGGCGCACCAATTGGACGTCCATCTAACTCTATCACCAGCTGCGTACGGTAGACCGGGTCGATAACCATCAGGCGGTAATCACGCCCTACTTCCAGCACATAGGCAATGTACTCTCCGGTTGGCGACCAGACCGCCGAAGATTGGTTGCCGTCTTCCTCCTTTAGCTTCCAGGCTGTCCCTTGGGCTACATCATAGATATATAAAATCTCGCGGTAGCCTTCCTCCTGGTAAGGAAACACCACTTGATCTCCTAAAGGAGAATATGCGCCTTCTTGTAGTTTTTCAAAATACAACATCCGGGCGTATTCGTCCGACTCGACCGGGATTTGTTCGCTCCCATCCGGGTTCATCATAAACAGGGTGGTAACTCCGGTGCGGCTGGACTGGAAAAAGACCTTATTTGTAAAGGCTTCCACCGGGAAACGTTGACCATCCATCACTGTCTGACCGGTTGTCAACAGTTGTTCGGCTAAATCCGGAGCAAGTGCTTCCAGCGAAACGGGCAAAGCCTCAACCGGCTCACAAGTGATCTCATCTTTGTACATCTGCGGGAAATCTCGGTGTACCAACGCGTCCCATACCTTCACCGTCAGGGTGAGCGGCTCTCCCCGCAGCACTGCGCCCAAGTCCAGAACTTCAATGGTCTCCGCCAAACGGGTGGTCGCAATATCACCCGAATTGTAAATATCCTCATTCCCCAAAGTAACCACTACCCGGCTGATCGAAGCCTCTCCCCCGGTAGTGTCCCAGGCAAGCAGGTCCACATCCAGGCGGCCATCTTCCCGGCAGGAAGAAACCGAATATTCCACCTCCACCGGATTATCTACCGAAGCACTATCTGCCTGCACTTCTTCAAAAGCGGGTTTTACCCATATCGGGTCCCAATCCTCATACTCCGGCATGCTGATCTTGGTCTTGCTCCAATCCTCAAAGGAAAACAACCATAACTGGCGGAAACCGTCTTCTTCCTGCCAATAGACCAGCTGCCTGCCATCCGGCGACCAACTGGGGTGTCCGATGGACACATCGGCGGCATGGAGCACCTGCTCTTGCCCGCTTTGGAAGTTATAGACCAACAGGCTGTATCGCCCATCCTGCTTGGCTACATACACAATCTCATCCATCGTAGGCGACCATACCGGGACGGATACAATTCCCTCCCTGGCAGAAACCAGATATTCCCAGCCGCTCTGCCGGCTGCGGGCGAACAAACCAATCTGCCCCTTAATGTTCTGGCCGAAGACAATCGTCCAATCGGCATGGGGAGAAAACGATTCCCGGATACTGGCCTGCTGGTAGAGCGATTTATCCCCCAGCTTGCGTACCTCGCCGGTCTCTGGCGAAAAGCTAAAAATACTATCTCGTACCCGGTCGGTATAAAACAAGATCTCGCCTTCCAAATCTTCCAGGCGCAAGGCGGGGGCATATAAAGGCGAAAAACCACCATCTTGAGATACGCCAACCTGCCCGCCAGCGGTCACCATCAGCACAATCACCAGCACAATTCCCAATGCAAGCAGCCCTAAATTTGCCCACATCATAAAGCGGGAATCATTGAGCAGTTCTACCAGCACGTGATCGTTTTCTTTTTCTTTATTCACGGCCTACCGCCTTAATCCTCATCCGCCAGGGACTCTTTGCTCACATATTCATAGCGCACATACCCCAGGCGCAAGATCACGAAATTGATCTTCCCTTGCTCATCAATCTGGTACAACACCGGGCGTAGGGTTTCATCTGCCAGGTTAACCAGGTCTTTCAACGAGGTCAGGTAAATGGTTTCCTCATTCTCACCCACCGGCTTGATCTCTCTCGTCTCTACGAAAAGCCCGCCCAGGCGGCGTTTGGCGTAGCGGAAGTCGCGCATCTCTTGGGTCGAAGATCGCCACTCCTCCCAGTAGACAAAAGCCAGGGCGGTGAAAATGCCCAATGCCAACAACAAGGTAACGATGCCGATGATGGCTTGGGTGCGCAGCTGCCCCTCGGTGGGGCCGGGGACGATTTGTAAGACCTCCAAAGCGCCCGGCACCGCTTGCCCACTGGCCTCACCGGGCTGAATGGTGGAAGAGCTGACTTGCAAATCTAACTGGTGCTCAAATTTATGGTCTACCACCCCGTAAGCGGTCTCCACTTCCGGCACAACCAGCACGGTGATCAGGACAGGCGCAACCCCCGATTGCACACCGGTTTCCTGAACAAAGATATCAAAAATATCCTCAATTTGTGCTACCGGCAGAATCACGGAAAAAGAGAACTGCGGTGAACGCACCGTGGTCGGTGGGACCAGATCAATTTGCTTTTCCCACACCTCCGGGGTACCCACGGTAGCGTATGCCTGGTAGGTAAAGGCGGCGCTATCATACATTTGAGCGGTCTCAAACATGTAGGTGTAGTTGAGGATGAGCGTATCTAATAAGTTGGTGTAATAATAAATTTTGTCGCCGATGTGGTCTGTTTCATACAGCGTATTCGGCTTCAGGTATGCTTCAAAAGAATATTCCCCGACTTGCTCAAATTCCATCATGGTGACCACTTCTTCAGACTGCGGGTCTCGTGAGGTGCCCAAGATCAGGAACCAAAACGAAAGAAACAGAATGACCCCGCCCAGTACCAGGCTCACCATCCGAAGCGTGCGGTTTTCTACAAACATGTTGCTAAGCGAGTCAAGCCATTCTTTCATATTAGCCTACCTTTCATCTGTCGTGCCCGTTCCCGGTGGTCTTCTCTGGGGGAATAAACCCCACCAAAAATAAACCACGCAGCGATCAAAAACGGCGCAAGTGGGAACATCGCCGCAATAATTGCGCTGAGCGGGATACTGGTTTGGTACATTGAATACAACCATGTCGGGGGCAATGTGGGCAAAAACCCCCTGGTGGTCACTACTGTGCTGGCATCACCGCCGGTCATCGAAATCAGCCGTTCCTCACCGGGCGGCAGCCAAAAATAATCACTACTAAACGATACCTGGTCATCGGTTGCATGCAAGCAAATCACCAGCGGCAGGCGGCCTTCATTTTTTATGATCCTGTTGCGCACTTCGGGTAATTGCTCGGTACCTTCCCGGAGGATTTCAAAAGAATGATAGGCGCGCTCCTGGGTATTCCCCACTACCGTCAGCCAGAGCATAGCCATGACCACAAAACCAATTTGTAAAATGTTATTGGCCGGTGTGAGAAATGTCTTGCGCCGTTCCTCAGCGCGGCGCACACGGGCGCGTGCCGGGCGGAAAATGCGCACTGCTTCCAAAAGCCCCACCAAAACAGCGGGCAGTACGATCAACGAGTAAAACCCCAACTCCGAGCGCACCCAGCCAGAAAGATAACCCACCCCAGCTATGTGGAAGGTCACCCGTCCAATTAAATCTTCCGATCTTACCGTCCAGCGGTCTTCTTCCTCCAGGGCATCCCCCTTGGTATTAAAGGTGCGCCCCTCTTCCCCCTCGTTAATCCGAATAACACGATGGCACACGGGCACATCGCTGTCTTCGGTAGTAAAACAAATAATATCCTCCAGGGCTACTTCTGGTGCGCTAACCCCCTCCAGTAAGATCACACCACCGGCCATCAAGGCCGGTTCCATGCTGCTGCTGATGATGGTATTGATTGAGATTCCCAGGCTGGAGGGCGCAATAGTGAGTGCCAGCACTAGAAACAGCCCCAAAGCCAGCAGAATATTTCCCAATGTATTGAGCACATATCGCATCAGTGAAACCTACCCATATTGTTACAAGTTATCTCTATGATAGCAACTTTTGATGATTCTTGCATGTGCCTGCCAGTACCTCGATGTTTCAAAGAGAAAGCCACGCGCGAGGGGTGGCTTTGTTCACTTTTTCATCCCTAAAACCAAAAACAATGAATAAGAAAACCTCAAACTGATGTACCCGTTCACCAGTTTTCCTTCATTGCCACAGATATTCATTTGTCAATCAAAATAAAGATAAGTTCCCCATTTTGATTAATCGAAATTTGCTTGGTTAAAAATGGATGATAGATTAATTGCAGATTTCAATATCGACTGAATCAATAGCCTCCTGCCCAATCGCATCGACCCCTTTCACGTACAGGGTATATGGCCCATTGGGATATAGATTCGTATCCAAAATATAGGTGTACATTTTGCCATATTCGTTGAACATTTTGCCATATTCGTTGAACATTTCAGTTTCGGTCAAAAAACTATCCAGGGAAAAAGTCACTTTACCGTTGCTAAAAGAATCTTTGTAATGAGCTTTGATCAATATCTCATCACATACTTCCCCCTCTTTAGGATGCACGATCATGATCCGAGGTGCAGGCGCGGCGGCCTGGATGGGAACCACCACCGTTTTCTCATCGGTGAATCCAACCGTATCCCCGGTTTGGTCTGCCCGCACGGTGACATGCAGTTCTCCTGTTTTCCCTTTCAGTCTGGAATGGACATTTTCAGGCAAAGAGAACTCGACCGGCACCGTGGTAAAACCGCCGGGGGGTAAATTATCATCTGGGATTGGTGTGATCTCAACTACATCCGCCAGATCACCACTGACATACGCTGAAACATGGAAATGCAGCGGAATGGTGCCGACATTCTTGATCGTCACGGGGAATACCACCGGAACCCCTGGAGACATTAGAGGCTGCGATAAAGCGCCTCCCTCAATATATAACTCCAGTAATCCCGCTTCTGATTGTGATAGTGCCCATTCAGTATCTGAATATAGAGCTGAGACTCCTCCCAACAGGCTTGTTGCGATGGCAATAAACACTATGCCTACAAATAGCCTTTTCATCTACAAAATGCTCCAATTTTTACTGAACTTCGTTCAGTTTAAATAAATGCTAGAATCAATTAATTATAAATGAATAAGATTGTCAATGAGCTTACATTTTAGCTAAGCATACTTACAAACTAGTGTTCTACCCTAAGATGTGAAGGACCAGGGTAGAACACTATATGCATATTCATTCAAAACTAAGAACAAGAAAAGCGAACTTATTCTTGCACTACTTGCACTAAACCAAAGATGAAATCCAGCTGGGCATCATCGGTCATTGCCAGGTTGTTGGATTGTACACCGTAGGAGCCACCCCAGAATTTGTTGCTGGCGGAATCCCAGAAACCAATTTCGGTGCAGAAGGTTACTGTCTCGCCCGGATCGAGGACGATGGCTTTGCTTTCCGCATAGTCGAAACCGGTCTTGATGCTGTAGGTTGAAGAGTAGTCATCATAGGTGCTGCCGGGTGCCTTGAAGCGGGTGTCGTCCCAATCGCAGTGGTGGTTGGTTGCATGACTGCCGGCGCCAGATTCCAGGCAGAAACCGATGGAGATGTTATCCCACAGCTCACCATTGCCGCCATTATTGTTGTAGCCATCTACATCAATCTGGGTGCCACCAATATCGCCGGCTTCTTTTTCCGGCTCGGTCGTGCCGTTTTCGCCACTGTATAGGTTATCGACCATCACAGTCAATTTCCCGGGAAGGGTGCCTGCATTGGTTAGTTCCACACAGCCGCCATCATAAACTGCGCCAGGAGCCATATTGTCGGCATAAAAAGTGCCTGTAGAAGTGTCAAATTCACCTAAGACCAGGTCAATGGACCCCGCTGTGAACGTACCTGTTGCCACCTCTGTATCGCTGAACAATGCTGCATACCCTACGCCAACCAGCAAAGTCAACAACGAAACCGTCATAACTAATACTAGAATTTTTTTCACTTCGTACTCCTTGTTAAAATGTGAATATATATTAATTCCTTGTAGTGAATAAATACTTCAATATCCCCGAAGCACCTCCTTCGCAAATAATAGCAAGATAAAAAAATAATATCAGGAGGGAGTTGTGTGATGAAACGTTTCTTTTACCACCATGCGCTTATTTATAGAAACGTTAAAACCTACAAAGGCGTTAAGAACAAAGCCCCTCACCTTACATTTATGAAAGGTATTTCCATTATACAGAATTCAGAAGCCAATTTCAATAGCCAATTGGTGAAAATTTATACTTTTTCGCTTATTCTAATTTTCCGGATGCCAGGGTGTTTTTCTCTAAATTCAACAGCCACTGCTTATCTTTAAGTCCCCCAACCCCGCCGTAGCCGCGCAAACGTCCATCTGCCCCCACCAACCGGTGGCAGGGCACCAGGATGGGAAATGGGTTAGACGCGTTGGCACCCCCCACAGCGCGCGCCGCGCCTGGTTTGCCGATCTTTTCCGCAATTTCCCCATACACCGCGGTATGCCCATACGGCACTGCCAGCACAGCCCGATACACAGTTTGCCGGAACTCGCTGATTCCGTGCCAATCATAGTGCACATCAAAATATTCTCGCTCCCCCACCAAATACTGCGCCACCTGCGGCAGCGCGGGGTGCGGTGCCGCCACAAGTGGGTACCGGTGATTCCCCAACATGGAGCGAATTTCATTCAAAAAGCGGGTCTGGCTGACCCCATACATAAACGCCCGTAGGCCGTTTTCGCCGGCTGCTGCCCACAGCGCGCCTAAAGGCGATTGCTTGATCTGGCTGATCTCGATAACTTCTTGCATTTCACAGTCTCTATTTCTATCTAGGTAATCCGTCTAATTCGGAGCTTTTTAGTCCGTTCTTACTGAATTGTTAAGTATTTGTGGGAAGAACGTAGGGCAAGCGTAGGGTAAGCGTCAAGTATTAAAATGAAGGGTGCGATAAACTTATAGTGTAAAGGGCGATAACTCTTCTTCTCCTCCTTATTGAGAGCCGGTATGGCGTGCCGGCTCTCCTATTTTCTTAACCCCTCCCCCCTAACTGTTCGTAGCGAAAACAAGTTACCAAATGGTCGTTGACCATGCCAACCGCCTGCATGAACGCGTAGCAAATCGTCGGCCCGACAAAGTTAAACCCGCGTTTCTTTAAGTCTTTGCTCATCAATACAGAGACCGGTGTAGATGCGGGAATCTCCGCCAGGGTCTGCCAGCGGTTGATAATCGATGCGCCCCCCACAAATTGCCAGATGTAAGCATCGAAGCTGCCGTATTCTTTTTGCACTTCCAGAAAAGCGTTCGCGTTCTGCACCGCAGCCCGCACCTTGAGCTTGTTGCGCACGATGCCGGGATTTTGCAGTAAGCTGGCGATCTTGTCCTCGTCGTACTGCGCCACAAGGGCAGGGTCAAAATGATCAAACGCGGCCCGGTAGTTCTTTCGTTTATTCAAGATCGTAGACCAACTCAACCCGGCTTGCGCCCCTTCCAGGATCAGAAATTCAAATAAGGTCTGGTCATCGTGCACCGGCACGCCCCATTCCTCGTCATGGTAAGCGATATACAGCGGGTCATCCACTGCCCAGCCACAGCGCGTTGTCATCATTTGATCCTCCTTTGATCAGGTTACATCAACGATATTATCGCACAAATAGACCTGGCTATCGGGTGAATTATGAAAAAGTGTCAAAGATTTCGATGTCCGCACGTGGAGCGGCTTCTCTTTGTATTCAAAAGCATCCGTATCATAAGCGGGTGAGGTCGATTTACCCCTAACGGAGAGCCGACTGGCTGGCACCTCGGCGAGGAGACCTCGCCGCTACGGGGAAAAGATGAGCTGTTAAGAGCTATCTAACCAGTTCTATTCTTTTCCATCCCAATCACACCATTTGCCAACGGTTATATAGTCAAAGTCCTCTAGCACAGCGGGGCAATATCCCTTATAATCCCGGCGTGGATAACGAACAACCCTCCCCCGCTCAAAATGCTGCCGCCAACCGGCAGATCGCCCGCGCTGCCGGGATCGTGATGGCCGGTTTTATTCTCAGCAATATCGCCGGGCTGGCACGCCAGATATTAATCAGCAATATCTTCGGCACCCAGCACGAGATAGATGCCTACTATGCGGCCATGGGCGTACCCGACACGCTCTTTGCCTTGATTGCCGGCGGCGCTTTGGCTTCGGCTTTTATCCCCACCCTCACCGGGTTCCTCGAATCGGGTGAACAAAAGAATAGCTGGCGGCTGACCTCAGCGGTGATAAACCTGGTTGTGCTGGTCATGGTCTTTTTCGGCATTATTGTCTTCATCTTTGCCCTTCCGGTGGTGCGTCTCCTGATCGCCCCCGATTTCTCCCCAGAGTATCAAGCCCTGACTGCCGAACTGCTGCGCATTTTACTGCTCTCCCCCATTTTGCTCGGCCTCAGTGGGATTATCACGGGTGTGCTGCAAGCCCACCAATCCTTTGTGCTGCCCAGTTTATCCTCCACCCTATATTGGCTGGGCGCCATCTTTGGCTTGCTCTTCCTGGTACCCAAGATGGGGATTTACGGTCTTGCCTGGGGCACGATCCTGGGTGCCGGCATGCACCTGGGGGTACAGATCCCCGGATTGCTCAAACTCCCCGGACGCAGCTATACCCCCACGCTCGACCTAAAAAATCCGGCCGTGCGTCAGGTAGGCCGCCTGATGGCACCCCGCCTGTTAGGTGCCGCCGTAGTACATATCAATTTCCTGGTCAGCATCTACATGGCTTCCGGGATGCCCGAAGGCAGCCTGACCGCTTTCAAAAACGCTTATATGGTCATGACCATGCCGCAGGTGGTAATTGCGCAGGCAATTTCGATTGCAGCTTTCCCCACTTTTTCAGCACAAATTGCAAGAGGCAAACCCGATGAACTGCGCGCTTCGCTGGCCTCTACCCTGCGCAGCATCCTGTTCCTCTCCATCCCCGCTGCCCTCGGCCTGATCTTGCTGCGTGTCCCGGTGATTTCGATGCTCTTCCAACGCGGCGAGTTCGACGAACGCTCCGTGTCGCTGACTGCCTGGGCACTGCTGTGGTACACCGTCGGGCTGGTCAGCCATTCCCTGCTGGAAATCGTGGTGCGCGCTTTTTATGCAATGAAAGATACCCGCACACCGGTGATGATCGGCGCGGGTGCAATGGCGCTCAACGTGGTGCTTTCTCTCACCTTCCCCGACCTGTTTGCCCGTTGGGGTTGGATGCCGCACGGTGGTTTGGCGCTGGCAAACTCGGTCGCCACCACCATCGAAGTTTCGATCTTATTATGGATCATGCGCGGCCGCCTGGGTGGTTTGGAAGGCAAGCACATCCTCACCGGCACGCTCAAATCCATACTCGCCGTGGCAGCCATGTCTGGCGCCATCGTATGGTGGCTGAATTACGCAGCCGGTCGTTCGGTCTGGTTGGTCGGTCTTGGGGGGATTACCATTGGCGGCGCCATCTATGCCGCACTGATGTTGATCTTGCGGGTGGGAGAAGCGCAAGCGCTGGTGCAAGCCGGGGTTGGCTTTGTGCGGCGCAGGCTGAAACGGTAAATCTAGATGCTAACGCCCGCGCACATCGCGGGGAAGATCATGGGGGAAGAAATCACTGGGGGGCACACCAAAGATACGTTTGAAATGCTTTGTAAAATGAGGCTGGTCAAAAAAACCGGCTTCCAACGCCGCCTGGGCGATGGGGGTACCTTTCATCAGCAAGCGCTTGGCGAAACGCACGCGCACCAGCAGCTGGTAGCCGTGTGGCGTAAGGCCGGTATGCTTCCGAAATACGCGGCAAAAATAATAAGGACTGAGACCTGCTTCTTGCGCCAGCGTCTCTAGAGAGACATTCTCGCCCGGCAGGGCTTCAAGGTATTCCCTGGCACGTTTCACCGAACGGTGTTCGTTCCCCACCTGCCGCCAGGTCTGCCCCTCGGCAGCATAATGTTCTACCAATCCGGCAAGAGCCTCCAACAACAGCGACTCGCTTTGCAACGCCGATTGCGGCGCTTCCAGCGCGGCATGCACCCTGTGGAGTTTAACCGCCAACTGAGGCGCGGAGATGACATCCTTGGTGAAACCAGGCGCGGCCGGGTGCTCCGATTCCAGTTCCCGCGTGACCAACTGCATGAGTGCGACCGGGGCATAAAAAGCCCGGTAGCGCCAGATCGTGTCTCTGGCAGGGCCACCGCCGTGCACTTCTTCCGGATTGAGTACCAGAATATCGCCCGCCCCCACCTGATGCCGCTTGCCGCGAAAGTGCGGCGTACCCAACCCATTTTCGGTCACCGCGATCATATATTCACTGTGGGTATGGGGAGAAAAGCTAAAGTCTACATAATGGGCGCGGATCATCTCCAGGCCACCAAAAGCCTCTGAGCGCCATAAGCTGGCCCCCTCATTTGTATTCAGTTCATCGGGTTGATTTTGCGTGGGCATACGCCATTTTATCAAAGAGGGCAATTCCATACAAGACAGGCTAAACACTTAGCGGCATACTGGTAGGCAACATATTCTTCAACCAACAAGGATAGGACCATTATGAATAAACTTTTAGCGTTAGCCGTATTCAGCCTGGTAGCAGCAGGCACACCCGGCCCCAACAATATTGTGCTGTGGGCTTCGGGCGCAAAATTTGGTTTCCGGGCATCAATCCCGCATATTATTGGTACCGCCATTGGGCTGGGAACGATGGCAATTGCAGCCGCTGCCGGGCTTGGTGTCCTCATCGAAACCGTCCCTCAAATTGAATTGGCTCTCAAGGTCGTAGGATCTATTTATCTACTTTACCTGGCTTACCAGATGTCCGGGATAGGGGCAGTACAGCAAGCAGATACAGAACGGCCGCTGAGTGTTGTCCAGGCAGTTGTGTTCCAATACGTCAATCCCAAAGCATGGTTCTTTGCGCTGGCCGCAGTGAGTTCCTTTCGCCCGCCTGAATTTTCTGTGCTGTTGGGCAGCCTGCTTGTTGCCGCCACCATGATGATCGTGATCCTCCCCGCAGTGGGAATCTGGGCCGTCGGGGGTACTGCCATCAACCGGATGATCTCAAACGAACGGACGCGCCGCATCCTCAGCATTGTGCTGGCACTCACCGTAGTTGCTACCGTTGTTCTCATCTGGATTTGACCAAGCTCGCTCATCCCATCGTATCGTTAACAAAACTTTTACTTGACCCCCTACTACCCAGATGATAGACTCTTTCGGATATTTAGTTAGACTAACTAAATATCCGAATATTTTTTACTCGAACCTCGTTAGGAAGATAGCATGCAAAAATTTATTCGAGAAATGTACGAAAATAACAACCCAGAGTTCCGGGTATTGGTCCTCATGCACCGCATGTCGCAGATCAACCGCGGGGAAATCTCTCGCACAAGATTCGACCTATCCATTTCGCAATTAGAACTTTTAAAATTTATTGGCGCAAACTCTGGATGCCATATTCAAGATGTAGCCGAAGGGCTAAACCTTACTCCCCCCACCGTCAGCGTGAGCATCCGCCGCCTGGAAGAAGAAGGTTGGGTGGAACGGCGCAGTGACCCCAACGACGGCCGAGCGACCTGTCTCTATCTTACAGACAAAAGCGCTCAAGCCCTGCAGCACACCGTCAATCATCAAATGAAAATGGCGCAATCCTTGTTAGGCGAATTAAACCAAAAAGAACAAAACCAATTACTTGCCTTGCTAGAAAAGGCAATTATCGGTATGGAAAACCATACAAATGAAAGAGATTCGCTGGAATGATCTTCAGCGCAGTATGCAGCATAGATCTGAACAAAGAACTCACACCGAACCATGTTCGGTCAATCTCAGAGAAGAGTAGGAGTAAACAGAAATGAACGTAAAAAGAATTATCACAATCGTCATCGTACTGGTGGTACTGGTGGGCGGTTTCATCGGAATCCGAGCCTACTTGAGCCAACAAGCACTGGCCCAGATCGCCGGCGACTTACAAACAGAACAAGTCAGCCGAGGCATCCTGGAAAGCACGGTCGGTGCAACCGGTACCGTGCGCGCCAGCCAATCGGCAACCCTTGCCTGGCAGACCTCCGGGACGGTTGAAGAAGTGAATGTGGCTTTAGGCGACCCGGTTGCCCAGGGCGATACCCTTGCTACCCTGCGCAGCAATTCCCTCCCCCAGACCGTGATCCTCGCCCAGGCTGATCTGATCTCCGCGCAGAACGCGCTGGAAGACCTCTTGGATTCAGCAGATGCACTGGCTGTCGCCGAGGCAGAACGCAACCTGGCCAACGCCAGAGAGAAATTAGACCAGGCGCAAGAAGATTGGGACAATATTAATTTTGTCGGCACACAATCCGATATTGATAAAGCCTACCGCGATATGCAGAAAGCCTATACAGAGCTGAAAGATGCGGAAGCAGAACGCGACCGCTACGACAACACCAACAGCACCAAGTATAAAATGGCAAATTTCAAGTATCTCCAGGCGTATGACGACTATGCCAAAGCCCTGGGTGAATACAACTATCAAACCGGCCAGAGCGTAGACGAATACGAAAAAGCGATCATGTCCGCCGACCTGGAAGTTGCCCGCCAAGAAGTTGCCAAAGCCGAACAAGACTATGAAGATGTCCTCAATGGGGTTGACTCCGATCAGGTTGCCGCTGCCAAAGCCCGTGTAGCCGCTGCCGAAGCAACCATGAAAGCCGCCTGGATCGAAGCCCCCTTTGACGGCACCGTCACAGCGGTAGAGCCGCTTCCTGGCGACCAGGTATCCGCAGGCGCAACAGCCTTCCGGGTGGATGACCTCTCCAAATTATTGGTCGATGTGCAGGTTTCCGAAGTTGATATCAACCAGGTAAAGGTTGGCCAGCAGGTTATCCTTACCTTTGATGCCATCTTATCTGCCGAATACACCGGCGAAGTGGTCGAAGTCTCCCCCATCGGGCAGAATGTTTCCGGCGTAGTCAACTTTGACATCACCATTGAGCTGCAAGATGCCGATGATTACGTCCGCCCTGGGATGACCGCAGCAGCCAACATCGTGGTCAGCCAGTTAGAAGAAGTGCTGCTCGTCCCCAACCGGGCCGTGCGTGTGATTGACGGCGCCCGCGTGGTGTATGTTTTAGGCAGTGATGGACAGCTAAACAAAGTCAATATTGAGTTAGGTGCCAGTTCCGATACGCACAGTGAAGTGCTGAACGGCGACCTTTCCGAAGGCGATAAGATTGTCCTCAATCCTCCTACCGAATGGATGACCTTTGATGGACCGCCCGCTTTCGTAGGGAATTAATCATGAGCGATATTGTTGTAGAAGCCAAAGATCTGCGCAAAGTCTACGTGATGGGTGATGTAGAGGTACACGCCCTGCGGGGATTATCGATGCAGATCAAACGTGGAGAAGTACTTTCCATCATGGGCCCTTCGGGTTCAGGGAAATCCACCCTGATGAACACCCTCGGCTGTTTGGACCGCCCTACTTCGGGTGAATACTACCTGGATGGCGAAGCCGTGGCCGACTTGAACGACGACCAGTTAGCCGACATCCGCAACCGCAAGGTAGGCTTTGTTTTCCAAAGCTTTAACTTGCTGCCCAGGGCAACCGCCCTGGCGAACGTGGAACTCCCCCTGCGCTATTCAGGGGTCAGCGGCAAAGAACGCCGTGAACGCGCCGAAGAAGCCCTGGTGTCTGTTGGATTGGGAGACCGTATCCACCACCGCCCGAACGAACTTTCGGGCGGGCAGCAGCAGCGTGTGGCAATTGCTCGCGCCCTGATCAACAACCCGGCGATTGTGATGGCCGACGAACCCACCGGGAACCTGGATAGCAAATCTGGGGATGAGATCATGCAGCTGCTGTTGAACCTGAACCAAGAAAAAGAGACCACCCTGATCATCGTGACGCACGACCCAGAAGTAGCCGAGCTGACCAGGCGAATCGTCACCATCCGTGACGGTGTGGTCGTGGAGGATGGCGCATGAACTTTGCACAACCTGTTATAGAAGCACTTGAAAGCCTGATCTCCAACAAGCTGCGTTCCGCCCTCACCATCCTGGGGATCGTGATCGGCGTAGCAGCGGTGATCGCCATGTTGGCGGTCGGCCGCGGTGCAGAAGACGTGATTACCGGTTCCATTCAAGGGATCGGCACCAATCTGATCTTTGTATTCAGCGGTGGCTCCGAAGATGTACGCAACCCCAAACCAATGACTTTAGCCGATGCAGAAGCGATTGCCGACCCCTTTGCAGCCCCATCTGTGGCCGCAGTGGCACCCATGCTGCAAGGCTCTGCGGAGGTTACTTACAGCGGCGACAGCATGGTGACCACTTTGAATGGGGTTACGCCTGATTATTCTACCGTGCGTAATTGGGGTGTCTCCGAAGGAGAATTCATTACCGAAAGCCACCTGCTGGAACGCGCTTCCGTGGCAGTCATCGGGGTAGAAGTAGCCGACGAACTGTTTGGACGCACCTCTGGTCTGGTGGGCGAAACTCTCCGCATTGAAGGGCAGCCCTTCCGTGTCATCGGTGTGCTGACCGAAAAAGGCGGCGGTTCCTTTGGCAGTGAGGATAGTGTGATCATTGTCCCGATGACCACTGCCCAGGCGCGTTTGCTGCACCGTTCTACCCAAGATCGGGTGGATATGATCATGGTCTCGGCAGTCTCCTCTGAGGATGTTACCCAGGCCGGGGAGGAAATCTCCCAGATCCTGCGCACTCGCCACCGCACTGCGATTGGTGAGGATGACTTCACCGTGTTGAACCAGCAAGACTTTTTGGAAACCGCGGCAACAATCACCAGCGTGATCACCATCTTCCTGGGGGGCGTGGCGGGTATTTCCCTGCTGGTCGGCGGGATCGGCATCATGAACATTATGCTGGTCAGCGTGATCGAACGCACCCGTGAGATTGGCCTGCGCAAAGCGATGGGCGCCCGTAAAAAGGACATCTTGGTGCAGTTCCTGGTCGAGTCTTCCCTGCTGAGCTTATTCGGCGGGATCATCGGCATCATCTTGGGCTGGGGTATCTCCGCCCTGGTCGGAGGGATTGCGGCTAACAGCGGCACGCCGATCAACCCGGTGATTGGGATCGACTCCATCCTGCTGGCAACCATCTTTTCTACTGTGGTGGGCTTGTTCTTTGGCCTCTACCCGGCCAACCGGGCAGCCGGCCTGGAACCGGTAGAAGCCCTGCGCTACGAATAGTAACCAACTAATAAAAAATGATGTAGATACCCTCTCCAAAATTTGGAGGGGGTGTTTTTTTTATTTCACCACATGAAGCATGGCAGTATGACGGATCCATGTGGGGGACAGCAAATCCTATCGAGATTCTTCAGCAACGTTTATGACCCAAACGACTGGTTCAGAATGACATCATAAAAAGCTATCAACACCCATCTTCACTCAAATCTGTCCAGGTAGGAATTAGTGAAAGAATCAAAGCAATTTTCCTATTTCTCATCCACCCTTTAATCTCTTTTTCCCTAAGGATCGCAGCCTCAACATTTAAGGTTTCTTCAAAATATATCAATTGATCAATATTATATTTACCGGTAAATCCGGGGGCTAATTTATTTCTATGCTCATATACTCGCCGTTCAAGGTGATTGACAACGCCAGTGTATAACCGTTTGGTTTTGCTTGAGAGCATGTAAACATAGTATGACTGCATAATTCCCCATCATCAAAAAAGTTAGTAACTGTATTATCGTTGGATTTTTCACCTAAATAACATTCTGAACAAGTGCTTTGCGCAGCAAAGCCGAGTGAAAAATCTCGATCATGGTGATAGTTTTCTACAAAAACCTGGTCGTCAACAAACTTCCTCTCTCATTTTCGAGTAAAATGGGGAGCATGCAAACCTTTCAAAAAGTATGGCGCGCCTTCCTCACTTTGCCGGTATTCTTCAGCGCGGTGGGGTTGGGCTTGCTGTTCCTCGTGTTTGGCTTCATCCTGCTGGGTCTATTGACCCCCTCGACGCCTGCCGACCAATACCCCACCGCACCGCTCACCGTGGTTGCCGGGGCAACCTCAACGCCTTATATTCCCACGGCTACCCCCACGCGGGCACCGACGGTGACCTCTGACCTGCATTCCTCTCCCATGCCGGGGATGATTGGGTTGGGCAGTACGGTGCAAATTTCCGGCACCGATGGCTCCGGGTTGAATATCCGCTCCGGGCCAGGATTAGGCACCGAGATACGCTTTGTCGCCCTCGATTCAGAAGTATTTGAAGTGCAAGACGGGCCGGAGGTGATCGACGATATTACCTGGTGGTACCTGGTTACCCCACTGGACGAGGGGCGCAGCGGTTGGGCGGCTTCTAATTATTTATCATTGGTGGCTTCTCAGGAGAATTAACATTGTCAATATATTAAGCATTAGAGGCCGAATGTAATCCGGCCTCTATTTTTTTTTCAAATATAGATTAGTTTATTCGATTAGTTTGTTTACTGACCAGCCCTGCTACCTGCTCATCACCTTATTCAAACGGCGCGCCAGCAGCACCACGATCAACGATTGATACAGCACTGCCCCAATGAAGAAGGGGGCTACACCGCCCTCCCCCGCCTGCATGATCCAATACACTTTCATCGGCCAGTAGGTGGGCACGAGTGCAAAAGCATACTGCCAGCCGGACTGCACAAAATAGGAGATGATCGGCAGCATGAGCACAAAGCCGCTCAACTTCATCAGAGCAAAACCCTGTACCTTATTGGTGGCGAAGGATGCCAGATAGAGGGCGAACATGGGTGCCATGGGGGCAGAGGCCAGCGCAGTCAGCGCCAGTGCGGAAACGTTCAAATCACCCAGGTTTGCCAGCGGGAAAATCACAAACATCAAGACAAAGCTCAAGGCCATCGGCACCGCAACCCGGTAGGCAATGTACGCATTCAGCGACAAAGGCGTGACTTGCAGCGCGGTCAGGGTTTGGTCATCTTTTTCATCCAGCAGCAAAAAGCCAACCAGCACCCCAAACAGCACCGGGCACAAGATGACAATGAAGAATGCCAGGAACACCGGGTAATAGACGGTCAGGTCTAGATCATACTCCACAATCAGACGAGTGGTCAGGGCAGGCAGCCCCCAGCGCAGCAGCATAGCCAACAAGATAGGCAAGAATACCATCCATGAAAGCGTGCTGTCCCGCAGGATATTGCGCAGGTCAATCGGCCCTAATGATTTAATCACTTTGGTGGCTTTCATTTTCGTTTTACTCCTTGCTTAGTGATCACGAAGCGATGGAAGGCGCGGCAGCTGGCGTAGTAAGCAATCCCTGCCCACAGCAGCGCATACCCCATGCCGTACACAATTTGCCAGGCAGGCAGCGGTTCAAAAGCCGCCTGCATCAGTACCAAGGGCGCTTGCAAAGGGTGCAGGAACATGACCCAGCTGCGCCATAGATTGAAGTAGTACAACAGCGGCAGCGAGAAACCCATCGTCCATAAGACGGACGGCAGCAAAAAGGTGCTGATCGAATCATAACGGGCAACCACAAAAAAGCCGTAGAAACTGTACATCGCAATCAGCAAAACGATTCCCAGAGACAGCCACAGCCAATTGAACCCGACCCCAGAGACCAAGACCACGATCAGCAGGCTTTCAAACAAGGAGAGCAAGCCCAGCGTGGCAGCTTTGGAGACCAGATATTCCCACGGACGCAGCGGCGTGACCACCTGCGCTTCGAGGGTGCCTTCCCCTTTCTCCAGCAGCACCAACGCGGCGGTGAAATAGAAAGCGTTGATCACCAGGTTCTCCAACAGCAGCGGCGGCCACCAGTGAGAAAAATCAAAATTGGGCAGCTGTTTGAGCAGGATCACCGTGGCAACCGCAACAAAAGCCGATACATAGTAAAACCCGTTGCGGAATTGAAGCTGCACATCCGTCCGGGCAGTTGCAAGCCAGCGGTTCATTTTAGCCCCCGACCGGTGACCTGGATAAAGATGCTTTCCAGGGTTGCTTCCTGTGAATGGATCGTGCTGATCTGGTTGGCGCGCAGTACCCGCTGAAATTGCTCATTCTCGGCTAGGCCATTCAAGCTGAATTCCTGGCTGTGGGTACTGCCCTCCATCTGGTATTCCACCTTGACTTCGGGGCGGCCAAAACGCAATTTCAAGTCGCGCGGCGAGTCGATCAGGTTGATCTCCCCATCGACAATAAAGGCGACCTGGTCGCAGAGTTCATCAGCCACATTCATATCATGCGTGGTGAGGAATACAGTACGTCCGGCATCTTTCTGGGCTTTGATCAGATCTTTGATGCGGCGGGCATTCACCGGGTCTAAGCCGGCGGTAGGTTCGTCTAAAAAGAGTAATTCAGGGTTATGTAATAAAGCCCTCGCCACATTCAGGCGGTTCTTCATCCCCTTAGAGAATTGGGAAACAAGCATCCCGCCATCTTCTTCCAGGCCAACCATTTCCAGCAAGGCTTGCGGTGTATTGACCTTACCCTCATAAAGCGAACCAAAGTATTTCAGGTTTTCAAGGGCGGAGAGTTTGGAATAGTGGTTGGGGAGTTCGAAGCTGACCCCGATGCGTTCATAAAGTTCATATCCCCAGGTGTGCAGGTCTTTCCCCAATATGCTGACCGCGCCGTCAAAGTCGCGCAGCAAGCGGATCAGGACTTTCTGGGTGGTGGATTTTCCTGCCCCACTGGGGCCTAAGAAGCCAAAGATTTGGCCGGGTTCAATCTCAAAGTTTAATTTTGTCACGGCAGGGGTGTGCGTGCCGAGATAGGTATACGATAAATTTTCTGCGTGTATCACGATTATGCTCCGGGATGTAAGCCATGTTCCAGGATCGAGATAACCTGATCCATGTCTTTTACCACCTCATCGGCCGAAAATGCGGCTACGCTTTTCTCCAATAGCAGCTCAGCGGAGATGTCAAAGCGTTCCAGCAAGAACTGCCCAAGGTGGTTAAATATAGTGTTGAGTAAAAATGCGGTTAAAACCGGGTCTACATCCTCACGCACGGTGCCGGCCTCAATGTTCTGTTCGATCATTTGGGCAAAGAAAGCCTGCCCGCCGTTATGGATGAGCGACAAAGTGCCCTCCGGCAGCGGAACATCATCAAATAACGCCCGGTACCCGATCTGTGAAAGGCGCGGGTTGCTAAATTCAAAGGTCAGCCCGGCTTTGAACATCCAGCGCAAAATAGTGAACATATCCGCTCCCCCTTCAAGCGGGGCTGCCTGCTGCATAAAGCGGGTTTTCTCTTCCATCGCCAGTTGGATCAGGTATTGGTAGCAGTCCTTTTTATCCTCAAAGTATTGGTAAAAGCTTCCTTTTGCAATCCCGGCGCGGTCTACAATGCGCGAGATGGAAACACTGCGGTAATCATTCTCCGCAAACTCATCCAACAGCACATCCAGGATCGCCTGGCGCTTTTCTTCGGGGAGATTAAAAAATGTTTCGTAGGGCATCACTACCTCTAATATCCATATCGAACTTCGTTCGCTCAAATCAATGTGACCGCTCAGTCATATGACTGAGCGGTCACATTCTATCCTAAACAGGATACCCTGTCAATATAGGTTGCTCACCTTCGGACAAAAGATCGGACAATTGACAAAAAGAATGAGGAACTTCTAAACTCAAAATAGACACCACATCTATAGAGAAAGGAGTTCCTCATGTATAAGTTTATCCAAATACAGCGATTTGCCAAGGAATTGTTTGATACTGATAAAGAAGTACATAAAGCAAGCCAGATCATGTTGGGGATACTGAAAGCGAAATCACCGCGCATCAGTCGGATCGCAGAGCAGATGCCGGGGAATCAAGATGCGAACTACAAGATGATCCAACGTTTTCTCAAAGAGACAGACCTAAAAACCCCACTGCAAAGATTTTTCGATGGAGATGCGGCATTTGTGATCGGTGATCCGACCGAGATGGAACGAGCCAGTGCGAGGAAAACGGACTATGTCGGCAAACTGCCTGAAGTCGGCCAGCTTGGATTTTGGCTGTTAACCCTGGCAACACCGTTTCGAGACAGAGCCTTGCCGTGTAATTTCATCACTTATTCTTCAGCCACACTGGGCAGCGAGAGCACATCCCGCAACATCGAACACCAGCGGGTGATCGGTGAAATCCAATCTGCGATTGGTGACCGTCCAGTCGTGTTAGACCGGGAATTCTCGTACCTGAGCCTATTCAAGCATTTTTCCGCATGTCAAATGCAATTCGTCATTCGCCTCAACCAGGGCAGCAACCCGCCTAAATTCTATTATGACGAGCACAAAAATGATGCGCTGACCTTGTTTGTGGCACCAGATACCGAACCTAAAATCTATCGAGAGCTCTACTACAAAGGGGAAGTCAAGGTCAATGTGATTGGCTTTTGGAAAACAGGCATGGCAAAGCCTTTGTGGGTGATTTCCAATATTGATCCTGAAAAGGCTTTAGCGATCTACCTGCAGCGCATGAAGATTGAAATGAAATTCCGGGACCTGAAAAGCATCTTTCAGTTGAATACCATCATGAACAAATCGAAGTTCTATCTCGATCAGATGATTGCATTGATGCTGATTACCTATGCCATTGCTGTCCTGGTTGGCGAAGCGATCCGAGATGTGCGCTATGCTGGCGTTTCCCCTGACCAGCTTGACCTAAACCTGGAGCCTGACGTCCCGAAAAATTCTCGTTGGTACTCTTTCTCTGGCTTGTTTGTTTTGCTTAGGCAGAAGCGCCGTTTGAAGCATGCTACTTTACGAAAAATCGTTTCTAAAGTTTTTGCGATCTTCTCTGCCCTTGTTTCTAACAGTTTTGTCCGATCTTTTGTCTCAACCTAAGAAATCTGATAAATTTTCGAGTAATTCTATTAGTAATTCATTTGGTGCAATCCATGCTGTAGAAAAAGTAGTACATCTTCCACCCGTGGAATCAGTATAATTTTGGAATGTCTGTATCTATCTTCCTTAATGTACTATAATTGAAAATATGGAAAAAACTTTTTTGCCTTCTACATTGATCTTTATATCAATTTTGTCTGGTGTTGTGATAATCATACTTGGTGTAATGTTCTACCCGTCTACCTTGGAAGATGCCTTCATCACCTTTCGCTATTCAGAACATCTAGCGGAGGGATATGGTTTTGGCGCATGGAATACTAATGGGGAACGTGTAGAGGGGTATACTAGTTTTTTGTGGATGGGGTTGCTGGGGGTTTTAAGTTTTTTAGGGATCAATCCGTTAACTGCCTCAAAAATCATAGGAATTATTGCACATTTGCTCCTGAGCTTGTGCCTGATTCTCGTACCTCTTATAATGAAAAAGTCTAGCTTTTCAAATATTTTCCCGCTGATGGGCGTATTTCTATCTGGTTTTTTGCCTGTGTCGTTCTACGCGGCCAGTGGGATGGAGACTATTCTGTTTTCATGGCTGATTTGTGTATATTTTTTGGCAGGATTTTTGGACACAGAATGGTCTGAAAAGATTTTTTTGGTTGTGGGGGTATTGTTGCTGCTTGTTCGCCCAGAGGGTGTTCTGGTGGTTGGGTTAGGTATTGGTTTTGTATTCCTATTGAATATCCAATCTCAACGCCCACAGCGTTCTCTTATTTATTCAATTGGGATATTTGGAAGCGTATTTTTAATCTTTATTGTGTTTCGTTATGCTGTGTTTCAAGATATTGTACCGAATACCTATTGGGCCAAGGCGGGCGGGGTAGGAAGCAAGCATCTTGCTTGGGGAAAGAAGTATCTAAGAGAATGGCAGCAAACCCATGTGCTGCTCTATTATCTGGGCATTGGTTCTCTTGGGGTAATCTTGATTCAATGGAAAAAAATCTCAAAAGATTGGCTGACATTTTGGAGCCTAAACTTCGTGACTGTGCTGCTAATCTCCATATATATTCTGAGGATAGGTGGTGATAACGAAGCTGCATTTCCATTGTGGCGGCATTTTATTCAAATTTTTCCTTCAATATTGTTTCTTGCCTTTGCTTTTATTGTAATTGTACTGAAACGGTACCGGTATCTTCAATTGGCGATAGTGATAGTAGTATTGTTGATTACGAATTATTCCTTGCTGGATTCTCAAAACCATAGATTAAGAACCATTCTGCAAGAAAATATGGTAAATTTTCCTTCCTTATCCCATCTACCGCCAAACCCTTATTACATTTGGCTTGCCAATTTTACGGACCAAGATACTACAATCGCCAGCAGCCTTGGGGGAGAGTTGCCGTACGTTGTTGATGCAATCCATATTGATATCCTTGGTCTCAATACCAGGCATATTGCGCTAGAGGGTACGTTTGACCCGAATGGGCCGGTAGATTCAAAAACGGATATGCTCTGGGTTTTGGAACAACGGCCGGATATTATTGAAGGCTACTTATCGGCAACGCGCATTCTGAATAATGAACCGGCAAATACTTTGATAAAAAATTGGCGCTTTCAAATGAACTATGATCTTATTACCTCGCCGATCTTTATCGAGGAATATTGTTTTTTTGTGGATGGCCCCTATGCGGATTTGGATCGAGCCTTGTTCTTCCGGATGACTTATTTTAGTGAAGGTTTGCAGTTTGCTGGTCTGGACTGTATCCAAATTGGTGAGACTTCGCTTGTGAACTTTCAAGATTAGGATAGCTGTAGAGGTATGTAACCGTCCTATTGGATAATTTATTTCGTAGGAGCTTCATTGCCGTTCAGGCAGGTTCAGGGAAAATATTTTTTGCCAGCCAATTCGCGACACGGTGCAGCAGCGCGCTTGGAAGGCTGCATCGCTCAACGTACGCTGATGATATTGGATTGCCTGCGCCCAACCGGCCGCCGGGGTGTACTGCGCCCCCACATCACCAGAAGCAGGCAGTACCGTCGCCCCGCTGCGAGGCGCCATTGCGTACACCACACCCACATCACGCCCTTCGGAGAGAGAACCGCTCTTGGCAAAACTACCGGCCAAAGCTTCCTCAATCGTCAATCCGCTGGCCAGCATAAAGGGACGCGAGCGGTAATATACCCCGGCTGCATCCTTGGGGTGGTTGAGATGCAACCCTAAGAGGATTTGGGCCAACTCATGCCCCTTGGCCGAAAACTGGTATGCAATCTTGCCGGCCGGGACAAGTTCGTTTTCTTCAATTGTGTCAATTGTGCGAGAGGTAATTGTCAGACGGGCTACCTGTGCCCAGTCGATTTGTGGATCAGGAACAGTGAAGGTTGGCATATATACTCCCATCGATACCAATAATCATATGCTGGAAGAACAATATTTTCTAATGTAGATACAATCAGGTGTACCCCGATCAGGTCATCCAATCCGGTCGCTGCGTTCCACCAGATAAGCAATATCTACCAGGTAACGCAGCACAGCGGTCAAATATTCCGGGTCACCCACTTGCCCAGATTCGATCAAGCGAATAGATTTCTTTTCCACACCCAGGTGCAGGCTGGTATTATTCTCTGCCAGGTCTAATAAACCCTGCCGCAACCGGTTGGTCGTGATGATCTCATCAAGCACTTTTTTAGAAGACGCTTTGACCTCAAATTTCCCATCAATTTCCTCATCACCCGTATTAGAGCGATTAAAATTCGTCAGACTGCGTTTCTTGATCGTGAGTGTATTGCGGGTATTTTCTGGCAAAGTCACCACATAGGAAGTAAAGAACATCCGGCTGCGGCCGCGCTGCTGCGAAGTTTGGGTAAGTGCAATTTTATGCCCGCGGAATGTACCGCCAATCACCGGAAAAGCTCTTGATGTAGCCTTTGTGACCTGAAACCCCATACTGGATGCAAACTCTTCCCAAGCACGCTTTTGGCGCCAGCGAGAGATCATAGATACCACCACAGGCAATATCACCCCTACAACAATAAACGGGATAAACAACCACTCCGTGTAAAATCCCAAGCTGCCGGTTACATCACCCCCCAAAAGCAATAACCCGATATAAATAATCAAGAAGATAGATAACCCGCCTTGAAACAATTTACCGACCAGGTTCGCCCGTCTGCGAGGAATTATTCGATCTGAATCATCAATTTTAGAAAACACGGCACTCCTTATTTATTATATTGAATAATATACCCGGCCAATTATATGCAATTCTAAGCATCCAGGCACTCAGGTATCTATGGTAAAAAATAAGGGGCTAGCCCCTTATTTTTTACCATCCTTATTTCACCCAAACAACTTTTCGTAATGTCCTCTGATCAACTCAATTGCTTTTTGGATCAACTCGCGGTTCTCTTCCGTCTGGTGCCAGCGAGACGCGCCGGAAGAATGCGGCAAGGGAATCACACAGGCACCACTGTCCAATTTCATTTCAGTACCAATGATCTCATCCAGGCGCAGTTTTTTGTCATAGAACAGTGTAATCGCCAGCCGCCCAATGGGAATGATCACTTCGGGTTGGATTAACGCTATTTCCTGGTCTAAGAAAGGGCGGCACAGCTTTTGTTCTGCCCGTGAAGGCACCCGGTCGCCGCTGCCAGACTTGGCCCGGCCAGGGTAACACTTGGTTACCGAGGTCATATATTGCGTGCTGCGGAACCAGTCTTCTTCAATTCCTGCTTCACCCAGCCACTCGAACAAGCGTTTGCCGCTGCCGGCATTAAAGGGGCGCTTAGCTTCCACTTCGGTAATCCCCGGCGCCTGACCAATGGTCATCATCCGGGCAGTATGCACACCCTGAGTTACAGCAGGCGGTTCAATCCAATAGTCTGCTTCCAAACACAAACGGCAGGCACGCATCTCCTGCTGGAGTTGGGCAAATACTTGTGGGTCTGCCATCAGTCCTGGCTTTCTCCGCTGATCTCCATCCAGGTCTTCTGGAATAGGAGCGCATCTTCTTCCATTACCGGGCTTTCGCACAAAATACGCCCTGCACAGCCAAATTCGTGCAAAGCCTTGAACAATGCTGGGAGGTCAAAGTCTGATTCTTCGATCGGCAGGTGGTTTTGCTCGCCTTTTTCTGTGTATTCGATCCCGCTCAGGTGGCAGGAAAGGGTTTTGAGAGCATCCTCCCCTAAAGCCTTGCCATACGCTTCTAAGGCAGCCGCCCACTCATCATAGCTGTTCATCGTGCCGTCTCCAGGGCGGGCATGCAAATGGGCAAAGTCCAGGCAGGGTTGTACGCCGTCAATCGCTTTGCTCATTTCCAGTGTATCTTCAAGCGAACCCAGCATGGCACCCTTCCCCATCGTTTCCGGCCGGATGGTGACCGGGTTATCAGCCTCGCGTAATTCTTGTAAGCAGCCTTCCAGCCGTTTGATGGCGATAGGCAGCACTTCTTCCGGAGGACGTTCAAAATAGGTGCCGGGGTGAAAGATGATCTCGGTTGCCCCGGCTAAATTGCCAAAATGCGCCGCATCCATCAATCGTTTGCGAGACTTGGGCCATTCTTTTTCGTCGGCATTCAAATTAATATAATAAGGCGCATGTACACTCAACAGCACATTATGCTCTTCGCCATTTTCTTTGATCAGCGCACAGGTTTTCTCGCTAACGCGCACCGAACGCACCCAACCCAATTCAAGCGCGCCAAGGCCAAGCTTACGAATTTGCTGCACCGCGCCAACGCTGCCACCTGGTTTTTTAGGGTTAGAAATTGGGGAACCTACCGTACCAAACTGGAAGGATACTGTCATTGTCTTGCCTGCCTCTCTATGGTTAATTACTGAGCAATGTTCGGGTGAATTATAGCAGAAGGTTTTTTTAGACCCTTAGCCCGGGAAAAGTGTCTCGACCAACTCCGGGGCATATTCTCGCACCATGGCAGAAGTAAGCGCATTTTGTTTGCACACCACTGCATACAGGTCCGCACTGCGGCGTTTTTTGCGCAGTTGGCTGTCGTTTTCTAATTCATATAATCCAAAACGGCGCGTCCACCCCTCTGCCCATTCAAAGTTATCCACCAACGACCATACAAAATAGCCTTTGATTGGATAATTAAAATTGACCGCTCGCCACAATTGGTGAATGTGGCTGGTGAGATATTTACGCCTGAAGCTGTCTTCTGCGTCTTCCGTGCCATTCTCAGTGACAATGATCGGTACTTCGAATTGGAGTGCCCATTCCAACGATTTATAAAATTCTTCCGGCAGGTTGGCAATCATTCCATTCGGGCTGACCTCTGCGTCTTCCGGGAAGGATAGACGCATGAACATTTCTTTCTTCCCCGCGGCCAGGCTAAACCGCACTAAATTGCCAGAATAATAATTGATCCCGATGTAATCCTGGGTGCCAGCAGCTTCGGGAATTTCCACCTTGCGTCCCATTAAACGTGCTTTACCCGATTTGAACATTTGGGGGAAGAACTCATTCCATACCTGGTCATACATATTGGTGGCAATCCGGTCGCCCAAATGCCATCCACGCACCGGATGCAGACCGCTGTAGGCATGTGCAAAACCTACCCGTGCTTCCGGTTGGATCTCTTTGATTTTATGGTAGGCCAGGGCATGCCCGCGGGCCATGTTTTCCATCACATCAAAAGTCGCTTTACGATCATTCCGTCCAGGAGGAAATTTCCCCATCATATGGCCCAATACCGCTACCACGTTGGGTTCATTAATCGTGCACCAAGTAGTCACATAGCTTTGGGCTGCTTCCACCACCTTGGCAGCATATTCGGCAAACAAATTCGGTACTGCTTCGTTCTCCCAGCCGCCCATTTCCATTACCCAGATCGGGTCAGTGAAGTGGTGCAAGGTAACCAGCGGGAACAAGCCGCGCTGATGGAGACCACGCAGCATATCCAGGTAATGATCCAGCGCATCCTCATCCCAGCGGTCAGGTGCCGGTTGAATCCGGCTCCATTCGATTGAGAAACGATGTGCATTTTGGCCGTTCTCCTCTGCCCGGTCAAAATCTTCCCGCCAGCGGCCGCCCCACCAATCGCAGGCAGCGCCCGAAACATGCCCCTTGGCAATCCGGCCAGGCTCTTGCTCCCACAGATACCACTGGTTATTTTTGTTATTGCCTTCTA
Organism: Anaerolineales bacterium; assembly: GCA_963675375.2. Classification (GTDB taxonomy): domain Bacteria; phylum Chloroflexota; class Anaerolineae; order Anaerolineales; family UBA11579; genus UBA11579. The sequence goes on from OY776212.2 coordinate 3,894,439, forward strand.
CTTGATGCGAAGATGTGGCCGTACCCCATAAAAATCCCCTCGGAAAATTAAATTCTGCGTCTGGCATGGGCTCCCTTTCCTGTTTCTTTTAATACGTTGAACAATACCGCCTTCATTATAAATCAATCCCGCGATCTGACTGAGTGGTTTACTGAACTTTCGTATGCTTTGATGCAAATTTCCCTGCGAAAAAGGTGCATCCTGGTAAAATATCGAGAAAGAAAGTTACCATCACCACTTTTTGGGACTAAAATAATGACCGACCTCACACAGCACACCCCCAACACACACACGATTTATCTTGGCCTGGGCACCAACGTGGGTGACCGCTATGCTAACCTACACAACGCTCTGGAACAGCTCGCCCCCCAAACAGTCGTCACCCAACGCTCACCCATTTACCAGACCCCGCCGTGGGGCTACACCGACCAAGCAGATTTCCTCAATATGGTGGTCAAAGCAGAAACCGAATTACCACCTGAAGGGTTATTAAAACAGATCAAGAACATTGAGCAAGAAGTAGGTCGCACAGCCACTTTTAGATGGGGACCGCGAGAGATCGATATTGATATCTTGCTGTATGAGGATGTATTCCTAGACACAGACACCCTCACCATCCCCCACCCACGGCTGCCAGAGCGGGCTTTTATGCTGCTCCCGCTGGCAGACATCTCTCCAGATATGGTCTACCCTGGTCGTAAAGAAACCATCCAACAACTGCTGGCAAATGTAGATGCCGGCGAGATCACACCTTACCACCACCCTGCACCCTCCGAGGAGTAAACTTTTATGCCTTTCTCTCCGATAACGATCAACCAGCACGCGTTTAATTGGGGCACGCAAACCTATGTGATGGGCATTGTCAACGTCACCCCCGACAGCTTCTCCGGGGACGGCTTGCGCAACCAGCAAGACCCGGTAGAAGCCGCTCTGGCACAAGCGCGGCAGTTTGCCGCTGCCGGTGTGCACATTTTGGATATAGGGGGAGAAAGCACCCGCCCCGGCTCGGATACAGTAGATGCGGACACCGAGAAAGCCCGTGTGCTGCCTGTGCTGCAAGCCATCGCCGAAGATGAAAGCCTTAATTTACCCATCTCGATAGATACGTACAAAGCCGAGGTTGCCGAAGCCGCCCTGGATGCAGGCGCACATATCATCAATGACGTATGGGCGATGCAAGCCGACCCGGAGATGGCTCCCCTGGCCGCAGAAAGACAGGTACCGGCTATCCTGATGCACAACCGCAGCACCCCCAAGAGCGCCGAAGTGCAGCAGCGTTTAGGCGGACGCTATATCGGGATGGCTTACGATGATCTGATCGAAGATATCAAACGAGAGTTGATGGAAGCCGTAGAAACCGCCCGCAAGGCCGGACTGCCCGATGAACTGATCATTCTCGATTCCGGGATCGGCTTTGGCAAAACGGTGGAACAAAACCTGGAACTGCTCAACCGCGGGAATGAAATCCGCGAGTTGGGTTTTCCGCTGTTGGTCGGCCCCTCCCGCAAGTCATTCATCGGCTATACGTTGGACCTGCCCCCCGACCAACGGGCTGAAGGCACCGCAGCTGCCGTTTCAGTAGCCATCACCCGTGGGGCAGACATTGTGCGCGTGCATGATGTGGAGATGATGGTGCGAGTGGCAAAGATGACCGATGCAATTGTGAGAAGGTAATTGGTTCAAGTAATTTTAATTTTAATGGTAGACCAATTAGGAAAGGGACTAAAATGAACCTTGTTGAAATGAAACCCAATGTTTTTGCCGTGGATGCCCCCGGCACCAGCGCTAATATGTTCTTTTTCCGCACCAACGAAGGCGTGATCTGGGTGGATACCGGCATGGGGACACATGAAGTGCAGCCGGCTTTAGATGCCGCAGGGTTGACGGCTGATGACGTGACCTTACTGATCAATACCCATGCTGATATCGACCATATCAGCGGCAACAAACTTTTCTCCTGCCCGATCATGGCGCACGAACTCACCCGCCAGCGCATGATTGCTGCCGGGATTGCGGAAAAAGAACTGCCCACCATCACTTTTAGCGGCAGCCATAAAAAGCTGGAAATCGGCGGGATCAGTATTGATTTGTATCACAAAGGCGGGCACAAGGAAGACCAGCTGATCTTGTGGGTACAGGAACAAAAAGTGCTTTTCCCCAGCGACCTGGTATTTGCCGACAGTTTTCCTTTTATGATGAACTGTGATGTGCCGGTGTGGATTGCGGCGCTAAAAGAGCTGGCCGTATTTGAAGCCGAGGCGATCCTGCCCGGCCACGGCCCCTTGTGCGGATACGACAAAATTGAAGCTCAAACCGAATATATGGAAACTATGTGGCATATGATCGGAAAGCACGTGGCTCAGGGGCACACTCTGGAAGAAACCAAAGCCGACCCCGATTTACCCCACCCGATGGATTGGGAACGCCAAAATCACTTTGAGGTCAATATCGAAGTGATGTACCAGCAGTATAAGGAAAAGAGGTAAATATTTATAACATTAGATAAAATTACTAGCCACCTGACAGTTTCAAAAATCATCGATACACACAGGTAGGAACGGCAACAGGTAGGGCATTGGTAAGTCGCCTTTCGATAAATCGCAATCCAATTTGGAAGATACTCAAGTCTCGACGCTCATTGCGATCAACGAGATGGCGCTGACCACGATGGATAACCCGTGTGCCAGTCGCAATGGCCCACAAGTAAAGCAAAGCGACAACCAGGGTCAGCCGAGATAATCGCAAAAAGGATTGCAACATTGAAGCTTCCAAATCAAAACCATGTCCTTTCATATCACCAAACATTTCTTCGATCCACATTCTTCTTTTGTAGAATGCGAGCGTCATTGGCTTGTCGGGCAGGTTGGTCGCCAGCAGCCAGGGCTCCTTTTCTCCGACTTTCCAATGAGCACATAAATTGACAGGAAAAATATCCGTCTCGGTCAGATAGCCAGCGCCCAACCAGATACTTTGTCCAGCTCGCTCAATGGTCGATGAAAATGAGACCCAGACTTGCTCAAGTTCTGTCCAGATTTTTGTGCGCCCTGTTTGGCGCAAAACATAGTACCAGTGCCATTCATTCAGCTGTTTGAGTACCTTTATGGCGCCAAATTCGACGTCTCCGACCAGAAAAACAGCTACTCCTTCTGGCAGTAAATTCCTGACATAGCTCAATAATGCGATTTGTTTGCTGGCTGTACTGTGCCCACGAACATGTTTGACCCATGTCCATACGATCGGGATCGCCCGACGTCGATAGGCGATACTCACCATCAAGAGTTGATGTGAAAATCCTACTTTTGTGCCATCCACAATCAATCGGATCTCTTTCAGATTGGCATATTGTGCTTGCAGCCAACTTCTCGCTAGCGGTTCATACCATGGCCTCACCCGAATTGCTGGATTATCTAAAAATCGAGATACTCGTCTGGTGATGCTCACCAACTTCGCTTTTCCTGGTATCTTGCCAGCGATCTTGCTCAAATACACAGAACGACTTTCATGGATGCCAATCATCATCCAGGCTAAATTCCTTACGCGTGTCATTCTTTCTTGAGGATACAGTTCCATAATTCGTTGTTTCCAGATATGATACAGTTGAGTGATCGGCATCTTTTACTCCGTTTCTAAAATGGTTTTCGCAAACTCATTTTATGGCAGAATTGATGCCGATTGCTCCTTTCTCACCAAACTGTCAGGTGGCTAGTAAAATTATAGAAAAAACTATATTTCAAGCAACCCATATTTTTCCAAGGTTCTATTGAAATAAACACTTTTCTTTGCCCAAATAGCTCTAATAACAGCTGTTAAATTTCTTGATATATGGCTACTTCTTTCTCCATCAGAAATTTCATCTACCAATTTATCAGCTAACTCCTGTAATTCAATAACAGTAAATTCAAAGATATTTTTACTATCTATATTGAAGTTTAATCCCCTCATTATTTTTTCTAAGCGGGCTTTTCTACCTTGCCAATTTTTTGCCTCTTCTTGAAAATGTGCATATCTACTTCTCTTATAACGCTCAATTATCTTTTGTAAATCCTCATCACTTAGGTAAATAGATGCTAAATCTAATATATTTTTTGCTGCATCTGATTTATCTCGATCAGAAGCTTCAAGAGTTACAAATAATTCATCTTTAATCAATGAAGGATTATCATCAACTTCAAGCACCCACCAATATAAAGTTGCACTCCTACGTAATGCACTCGCAATTAATAAACTTATTTCTTCATTTTTTAATTCAAATTGGTTTCTGTGTTTGAATAACCACAACAAATAAAAAGGTTCAATTACTAAACTCTTATTAATTCCTCTTAATTGTATTTGACTTTCCAAAAAACCTTTTGGAGTACTTATTGGTTTACCATCTTGGACTACTATAAGTTCTGAATCCTCAGGTAAAGTAGCAATACGTTGAATTTGACTTAATAATTTTTCCCTTTCCTCTTGTCTCCCTCTTTCAATAATTTCTCTTATATCTTCATATGTCACTTTCTCTGTTTTAGAACTGTGCCTGACCCAAATGTCTCCTTCAAAGAAAACCTCCCTCTCATTAGAAGTCATATTACTCCAACTCCCTTGTTTGGAAAAAACAATTGGATATTTAACTGATTCAATCGTTATTTCTACTAAATATTTTCCATTCGATAACTTTTCTATATTATGGCCTAACTGGACTCTTACTGGTTGAGTAAATTTATATATAAAATCATCCAGTTTTGCACTATCAAGAGCATTAACCACATCTTGCTCAACACCAACTATTTCAGTTTCACTACGACCAAAAATAATCTTTCCCCCTCCAGAATTAGCAATTGCTACTATGTTCTTTACTAAATCAACTTTTGCTTTCCCATTACTGACATCGAAGTATAATTTATAGTCCTGATTTTCTCTTTCGCCCTTCATAATAATTTTCCCTCCATAATAAAGAAAACAACTAATATAATCAGTATACAAGAAATCAACGCATTATCAAAAATTATTATCAGTAAAGAAAACCATCAAACTATACTTCCATTTGCCCCCAACTTTTGAACTTTCCACTAACCTGACTAACCGACTATCCCCTCATCCGCCAGGCCAGAGCGGTAAAGCGATGGGCAACCTGATTATTACGCACAGCAATGGCAATTGCTTTGGTATTGGTCACCAGCACGCACACCCGGCGGGCACGTGTGACCCCGGTGTAGAGCAGGTTACGCTGCAGCATCATGTAATGATGGGTGAGCAAGGGCATAACCACTGCCGGGAACTCCGACCCCTGCGATTTATGCACCGAGATGGCATATGCGAGGGTAAGCTGGTCGGCTTCGCTCCAGGCGTAGGTCACCAAGTTGCCCTCAAAATCGACTACCAGCGCGTGCTCCTGGGCTGAGATACTTTCAATAAAACCGATATCCCCATTGAATACCTGCTTATCATAATCATTGCGAATCTGCATCACCCGGTCGCCGGGACGATAAATGGTGCCAAACAGCTTTTTCTCCGGCTTGAGCGGGCCGGGCGGGTTGAGCGCGCCTTGCAAACGTTCGTTCAGCGCATGAATACCGGCAGGACCACGGTACATAGGCACCAATACTTGAATATCGTGCGGCTTGAGGCCAAACTTGCCGGGGATGCGGTTGAGTACCAAATCTTCCACCCAATCGGCGGCTTGTTCGGGGGTCTCGGCAGGGAAACGGAAGAAATCCTCGGCATCGGCATTGAACTCCGGCACTTCGCCCTCGTTGATCTGGTGAGCGCTGGCGATGATCTCCGAGCCAGCCGCCTGGCGGAAGATTTGCGATAAACGCGTGACCGGCACCAACCCGCTGGCAATGATCTCCCGCAGCACATCCCCCGCCCCCACGGAGGGCAGCTGGTCAATATCGCCGACCAGCAGTAAGTGGGTGCCCGGCTCTAAAGCGCGCAGCAGGCTGTTTGCCAACAAGACATCCAGCATAGAAGCCTCATCCACTACCAACAAATCTAATTTGAGCGGCGAATCGCCGCCGCGCTGAAAACCTTCTACCGGGGAATATTCCAATAAACGGTGCAGGGTGCTGGCCGGTTTTCCGGTTGCCTCAGAGAGTCGTTTGGCAGCCCGCCCGGTGGGCGAAGCCAGGGCAAAGCGTTTATGTGCGCCTTCTGCGGCGGCAATCAAGGCCCGGATAGCAGTGGTTTTTCCGGTGCCCGGCCCCCCGGTAAGCACACTGACCGGCTGGGAAAGCGTGGTACGGATGGCATTGGCTTGCTCCTCTGAGAGGGCATCATCCAACGGGGTAAAGGCCGGGGGAATATCGCTTAGCCGCGGCGGGAAGGCCGCAGCCAGTTCTTGCAAACGTTTGGCTGTCCCAGATTCGGCATAATAATAAGGGGTCAGGTAACCGCATTATCCTGTTCCGGCGCTTGCCCCTCTTCCAAGGGAATTGTATCCAGCACAATAGTCTCATCTTCTGCAAGGCGGTCAATGGCTTCATCCACCTGCGGGCGAGAGACAGCCAGCAATTCTACGGCTTTATCCAGCAACACCGGCCGCGGGGTAAACACATGACCTTCGCCTACCATCTGCTCTAAGGCATACGCTACCCCAGCTTCAATGCGGGTGGGGTGGTCTGGGGGCAAACCAAGAGATTGGGCAATCCGATCGGCGGTCTTAAAGCCTACCCCGAAAATATCGCGTGCCAGTTGGAACGGGTTTTCCTGCACAATCGGCAAAGCCTGGTCGCCATATTGTTTATAGATTTTGAGCGCTAAATTGGTGGTGATCCCATGGCCGTGCAGAAAGATCATAATATCCTTGATCAGGCGCTGCTCTTCCCAGGCCTGCACGATGATCTTCATTCGTTTTGGGCCAATGTCGGGTACCTGGCGCAGGCGCTTAGGATGATTTTCGATCACATCCAGGGTATCCACCCCAAAATGGTCGACAATGCGCTCGGCCAGCTTGGGGCCAATCCCTTCCAGCAACCCGGAGCCAAGATAACGCCGGATACCTTCCAATGTTGCCGGGTACGATTGTTCGATGGTTTCTACCTGGAATTGGCGGCCGTGCTTGGGGTGGTCAATCCATTCCCCGTTCATTTTCAAGTATTCGCCGGGGGCCAACTCCGGCAGGTTGCCGGTGACTGTCACCAGGCCCTGACGGTCTTCGGCTGCGCCCTGGCGTTCGTCGGGAAGCAGGCGAAGCACGCTGTAGCCATTTTCTTCGTTATAGTAGGTAATGCGCTCGATTGAGCCGGAAAGTTTATCCACACAGGTATTATACAGGAGGGCGCATAATTCGGGATAGAGTGGCCGAAATTGGTCAAGACTTATTGTCCCGCATCGGCAAATATGCCATAATGAAGAACACATTGCTAAAAAAATACTTCGGACCAAACTCAAAATATGATCAAAAGAATGGGTAATTTCCTGCGACCACAAGTCCTTACCTTATTGATATTCCTGGCACTGCTGCTCTTAATGCCGGTGCTGTACATCACCTCCGAACCAGCACGCACCAACTACCTGCCCGGAGAGCGGCAGAGCTGGCTGCTGAAAACGCGCATCTATGAAAGCCCGTTGGAAGAATACCTCTTCCACACTGAGGGCAAAGCAGATATTTTTCTGGGCATTTTGCAGCGTGATTTCATCGACAACTATATCGGTATTCCCACACTTATCTTGTTCTACCTGCTGGCAGCGGCATTAAATCTACTGTTCAAAAAGGTCATCGCTCTGCCGGTACTCAATCGTTCTAAGTGAATAAATATGAGTGGCTTGTACCACTCATATTTATTAAATCGAACTCCGTTCGATCAAAAAAGGGAGGGCTTTATGCCCTCCCTGCGATTTACATTCTACAACCTTCCAATTACTTTTCCTTCATCAACCAGATATACCCATCTTCCAGGCCTGGGCTGGCGGGCTGCGCCTGCGGATACCCTTCCACGGTTTCACCCACCACGCGGTACTCAACCCCATCTGTCAGGTGCATCGTGGAGACTACTGTCAGGTTATGGTTGGGTTTTTCCCCATTAGCGCTTTTTATCGTCCACACATGGCCTTGTGCTTTGGCAATCAAGTCTGCCGGGCTGCCCAGGTATTTCACCTCACCTTTCGCAAGGATGGCCATATCCCGGCAGGTCTGTCCAATATCACCCACAATGTGGGTAGAGAGCAGTACGATCCGGTCCTGAGCCAATTCCACCAGCAAGTTGCGGAAACGGATACGCTCCTCCGGGTCCAAGCCGGCAGTCGGTTCATCGACGATCAGAATGCTGGGGTCATTGACCAAAGCCTGGGCAATGCCTACCCGGCGCTTCATGCCGCCCGAAAAGCCCTTGATCTTGCGGTCTGCGGCTTCCTGCAAAGAGACCATCTCAATCACTTCTTGCACACGCATAGAGCGCGCTTCAACCGGCTCTACCCCCTTAAGGATAGCCATATAGTCGATAAACTGGCGGGCTGTCAGGTCTGGGTAAAGACCAAGCTCCTGCGGCAGGTAGCCCAAATGCGCTTTGACGGCCTGGCGCCCTTTCTCGGTGGACATATCTTCACCGATCACGTTCACCTCCCCCTGGCTGGCATGTACGATCCCGGCCAAAATGCGCATCAGGGTGGTTTTCCCAGCCCCGTTTGGCCCCAAGAGGCCAAACATCCCGCTGTCTATTTCCAGAGAAATCCCTTTCAAGGCCTGAACCGCCTTGCTCCCCGCGCCATAAGTTTTTTGTAAATTCGAAATTTTAATCATCGCCTGTCTTCCTTTTTAGATGTATCTTTCCTGCTTCTTCAAAAGAAGCCAGGAGAGTAATAAACTGATCACGGCTACCCCGGTGAGGGTCAGCTGGTTGAGGGGCACAACTTCGTGCCCCGGGGCCATTGTCCCCATGAACAACAAGAAATTGCGGAGCACCACCTTTTGAGCAATCCAACCGCGCAGCACTAACTGTGTGATCCACAGAGTGCCCACAAAAGCGAACCCGCCGTTGCTGTTACCCGCCAATATAGAGACCAGATTCGCCACAGCAATCATCGCCATGCAAGGCACCAGCCAGATCAAAACAGCCTGCAAGACCGGTCCATATCCCAACTCCACGTGAAGTACGGCGGCAAAAAGCTGGTAGCTCAGTCCCACCAAAACCATAATCACCAGCACCAACCCCAAACGCTGCGCCAACATACGCCAGGAGGGTCGATCGGTAGCAAATTGCAGTTCCAGGGCAGAGTCTTGCAGTACGGCATATGCCCCCAGACCACCCGCCAACAACGGCATCACAAATCCCAAAAAGGCTCTTGATACCTCACTGCCGCGATCCTCGAGCATCAGGCCTGTCATCAGGGCAAACAACGCCCACATGGCGGCCGGCAGCCAGAACTGGTCTTTTTGGAACGCCTGAAAAGTATAACGAATCGGTAGTTTCATCCTATTCTCCTAACTGCGGCTTTCCCGCAGGGCTAAAATCCGCCCCATTCCAAACAAGGCAATCGCCGCGCAAGCCAGCAGCACAACCACATTGATCACCGCTTCGCCTATCGTGGCTGCTTCCCCGCCAAATGGGGCTCTATATACCGCAGAAAGCGTATATTTCCCAGCCGCATTTAACACCGTATCCGAAATACTGGGGATGACAGCCGGATTGAGGTAGTTGCCCCAATACCAATAACCGGTGTACAAAATTTGGTACACACGCACCGGCATGAACAACGGGCAGACCAGTGAGAAAGCCGTTACAAACATGATACCCGGCACATTCACGAATAAAGAAGCCAGCAGCACATTGGGCAAAAAGCCCCACGGCGCTTTAAGTATCCCGATATAGGCAAGAGAGATCAAAAACAATATTGCAAACTGCAAGGTCAAAAGCGAGAGTACTACCCCGGCATATTTGCCCAGGATATAAGTGGTGTTGGAAAGCTCGGTAACCCGCAGCAGTTCGCGCACATCCAGCTTGATGTCTCGTACCCCGCGGTCTGAGGCAATGATCCCGGCAAACACGGGAAAAATGATATTCAATGAAAACGCCAGCCACCCGGCTTCTTCCCACCAATTGATTTTTGGGCCATTTGAATAACTGCTGGCCGTAGGGACAAGGAATAGAAAAAGAACAGTAAACAGCCCGGACACAATCAGCACCCCCGGTCGCATGATCGACATGCGGTATTCGTACTTCAAGACACCTAGAAATTTCTTCATAGTTTACTCCAGTGAACAGATTTAGTAGAAATTGGTTGATCAGGTAAGTGAACGAAACACAGCATCGCGCCGGTGTACCAACCATAAGGCTAATGCCAGCAGCATGGCCGATAAAGCGTACAATCCCCCTGTCGTGTTCCAAAAGCGCAAATAACTTAGCCCAAAAGCCGCACTGATTTGCTGAAGTTCGGGGATATTGACCACGAAGCGAGCGACCCACAACATGTAAGCAGCCGTGATGGCGTTGGAGGAATCGGTCACAAGGGAAAGCAAGAGTGCCAGGGAGGATAAAAAGGCCATCGGCGCCAGCCAACTGAACAGCAAACTGCCCACTGCTTCCCCCGGCAAGATCAAAGCCATCCCCACCGCAGAAGCCAGCAGCAGAATCAGGTCGTAGCCAAACACCAACACCAGCCGTGCCAGCAAAATCTGCACCTGCGAAATCGGGGTCGCCAGGGTCAACTCATAAGCCGGGTCATTCTCCCGGCCGTAGAGCAAGCCAATCCCGGCGGCAGCCACCATAGGCGCCACTGCTGAAATGATCGAATGACGCTCCAATATCACGGCAGCGACAAAACCGATAGCCATCACCAGGAAAGAAGCGCTCCAAATCTCGCTGCGCACTAAAGCCACCTGTGCTTTTAGCAAAGAGAGGGACGTGCGCCATAGATTGCCAACCGTAGTTAGGGCAGGAAGATCGACCACGACATGTTCAAAAAGCCATCGCGGCGGCGCTTCTTCAGGCACTTCTTGCCGGACGACACCACCAACTTCCTGCCAGAATGCCAGTTCTTCCTGGCACACCGGGCAGCCTTGCAGGTGACGTTTCACTTGCTTGCCTTCTTTTTCATCTAAAGTCCCACTGGCATAAAAGGGCAGCATGGCATTGATCTTTTCGTGCTTACTCATCCCACATCCTCCGCGGATAAGCCTTCTCGGCTGAGTACGCCCCGCAGGGCTTCTTTGGCATAACTTAACCGGCTTTTCACCGTACCGACCGGACAACCGCACACCTGAGCGGTCTCTTTCAGACTCATGTCCTGGTAAAAGACCAGTTCCAGCACGGTGCGGTGTTCGACCGAGAGTTGGTTCAAACCTTCTCTCAGGGCTGCGCTGCGCTCCTGGCGCTGGGTGTTTTCGGCAGGTTGGGGATTGTTATCGGGCAAGCGGTCTTCCAGCAAGGGCAGTTCCTGGTTGCTCTGCTTGCGCAGCGCATCAATCGCTTTGTGATGCACAATACTCAACATCCAGGCGATCACGCGTCCTTCTGCCCGGTAGCGTTTTGCGCCCTGCCAGATAGCCACCAAACTCTCCTGCACCACATCTTCTGCGGTAGCCGGGTCCCCCACTATGCGCAGCGCATGCGCAAACAGCCTGTCGGCATAGCGCTTGTACAGGCTGCGCAAGGCTGCCTGATCGCCAGATTTGATCTGTTTGATCAGGGTAGAGTCATCGCTGGTGCTTGTAGCGGACATGGTTTGTTTTAGAGTAATCTCGTACATCCGATCTCATTTTGTGCTGGCCACACTGCTCGCAGTGTAAACCAAGTTAAGTATAGCCGAATTGTCTCGTTCATCCTATATGTACGCAAATGCGGGGAAAAGGTTCAAAATTGGTGTTAGGAGTTTTGAATATCATAAGCTATCAGAGTTTTTTCAGCCCCACCCCGATTAACGCCATAATAGTCAATGAGCCTGTTTACCCTTCCCAAATTGGGGAGGGCCAATGTGTCACTGAATGAAATAGAGCCGTCCGGGTGGGGCAGAGAAACAAAAAGCAAATAACTCAGGTAAAGCAATAACCTAAATACAGCCTGGATGATTGACAGTTTCCCCCCCCTTGCAACCTAACGAAAACTATTTCGTATATAAGTAGTAATGTGCTAAAATTCACATAATAGAGGAGATGTGTATGGAAAACCAAGTTTCACGACGCGCTTTTTTGAAGCTGACCGGCGTAGTGGGCGGCGCATTTATCCTTACCGGATGCGGCAGTAAGAATAACGGAACCCTGTCTCTGCTCGACCGCATTCAAGGCAACCCCCTGACCGAATTACCCCAAATTGAAGACGCCTGGATATTAGAGGGCGATACCCTTACCCTGGATTTAAGCAAACTCCCCGAACTGGAAAGCCTCGGCGGCGCCGTGCGGGTTGAAGGCACCCCACTGGCAGAACCTGTGCTCGTTGTATACGGCGAGGACGGCAATTACTACAGCTTCCAAAACGCGTGCACCCACGCCGGGCGCATGCTCGACCCGGTGGCAGGCACAATGACCTTGCAGTGCTGCAGCATAAGCCAATCCACTTTTGATTACCAGGGAGAAGTGGTGTCCGGCCCGGCAGAAAACCCACTGACCAGCTACCCCATCACGGTCGAAAATGATTTTTTGATTATTCAGTTATAAATAAATACAAGTGGCTTGTACCGCTCGTATTTATTATCAATATGAGGATTATGATCCTTATTTTTCCTCAACCGAACGATGTTCGGGCAGATTAATATTTATTAGGAAAGGAGCTATCTATCATGGAAGAACCCAAGTGCGCAACCTGCCCCCTACGGGCAAAAGCAGAAGCCAAGCCGAAATCCTTTTCGGGGCGGCTGTGGAAATGGCACACCGGTTGGTGCCCTGGCTGGAAGGCTTACCAGGAATACCTGAAAACCCAAGAAGCGGCATAAAACCGAATTCATCCACCCATATAGAAAATGAGCACTTGCAGTGCTCATTTTTTTGTCGTGATAGATTCTTCTTTAGATATTAATCTTCTTATGGATTATTTAATTTTTGGTTGACAAATGTCGATGCAACAAATGAATATTCCTGATCTTCTGCAACTGATTCATATATAGACTGCAATAATATTTGTTTATGACTTAGATTTTTTACTTTAGCAAAATATTCTAATGATTTTTGAAGTGAATCTAATTTTAATTTTCTCTTTTCCTCTAACTCAGGACGATTTAATCTTAATTTTTCCAATGATACAAAACCCCGATCATTTCCCAAGACATTCTCAATTCTTTGCCCCATAGCCATAAAAAAATCTTTTGGATCTTCTATATATGGATTTACAATTTTTAATTCTTCATCATAATAATCCCTTTTCGCATTGTTGCATTTAATGCATACAAAGCCTAAATTTTCCCAATCAAAGGTTAACTCTGGAAATCGTGATTTGGGAAGAATATGCTCGATATCCCCAAATTGATCATGATTTATTTTGGATTCACAATAAATACATTTGTTAAAACATTCCTTCTTTAGAGTGTTTTTTATATCTTCGTGTTTATAACGATTTTGAATAGTATTTACACCTTCCCCATTCTCTTTTTTCTTTAATAATTCTTTTGTCCAAACTTCACTATTTTCTTGCAAAATTTCTGGGCAAGGACTTTTATTTATTTTTATCATTTTCTTCTTTCCTGATAATAATTTTTCCTAATGTTTCAGGTAAATAATCCCCCAAACCAATAGAAGTTAAATCCTTTTTCAACATATGATACGTAGTTTCAGTTATCTCAAGTTTATTATATTTTTTTTCTATCTGTTCAAGTTCTTTTTCCACCCAAATAGGCATTGTAAAAGGCACTCCAAGTACATCTTGTAAAACTTCTGAGGCCGTTTTTGCTTTGTGCAATATATCCAATTCTCTGCTAATTACTTTATTACTCTCATTGAAATCTAAAACATAAACTGCCGAATCTTTCATAGAACTCACTATCAATGGACTATGGGTAGCTACAATGAATTGAATATTAGGGAAAGACGCGCAAAGATTTGGAATAATTTCTCTTTGCATAGAACCATGGAGATGATTTTCTGGTTCATCAATAAGGACAAGTTTGTTTTGATTAGAATCTATTTTGTCTAGAAGAAAAAGGACCCAAAGAAATTCAACCAATGAACTAATCCCTCCTGAAACTGCTTCTAGAACAAATTTCCCGGAAATTGTAGATAAATATAGATTGCCATTTTTTATATCAAATTTTTCAAAACCAATTTTTGAAGGTAAAGTATTTTTTAATAAATTTTCAAATTGTTCAAATTTTTCTAAATTTTGAGGTTGTGCTTCAATCAAAGGATTTCCATATCCTGTAATAATCCAATTTATCAACGTTCTTTTTATAATATTAGCTTGCTCTGTCAAGCCTAGTTCAGACTGATCTGCCTTATAGGTTTGAATAAATTCATTGAATATATATTTATCTCCCAACGTACTTGTTGGAGAAGATGTAACCGGCATTTTATAAACCAAAGGCTTTCTCGACGCAGATAATAAAAGTCCTTGTAAATTTGGATTGGGGGTAATTTTAATATTTCTTTGAATTCCGCTCCTGCCATAGGATTGAAGTTCGATATTGTAATTTTCGTCGTTTTCGGAAATTTTTAAGATTCCAATGGTTGTCTTTTTTTGTTTATTTTTTAATTGATTTCTTTCATCATGGGTAGGTTCAAAAAATTCATGTACAGTCCATTTAAACAATGTAGATAAAATATTTAAAATGGTTGTTTTTCCACTGCCATTGATGCCGGTAAGAAAAGTAATTTTGGGATGAAAATCAATATCAACCTTTTCAAACTGTTTCCAATTTTCGATATATATATTAGAAATTGTCATAATTCCCTCCCAATCTATATCTATTATTTTTTAATCCAATATCAGCTCATCCCGCCCGGAGAGAGCTTTGTTGATCCGGCGAATGACCTCGTCGAGATCATCGTCATCGTCCACAAAGTTGAAGTCGTTACTGCGAATGGTGAGCACCGGGCACAGGTCAAAATCTTCCAGCCAATCATCGTAAAACGATTCGAGCAAAGCGAGGTAGTCGGCCGAAATGCCCGATTCAATCTCCCGTCCGCGGTTGTGGATGCGCTGCATGAGCACCTCCACCGGAGCCGACAGATAGATCATCAGATCGGGTGTGGGCAGGTCTTTGATCACCAAATTGAACAAGCGCTGGTAAGCCTTGTAGTCGCGCTCGCTCATATTGTTCATCTGGCGCAGGGCGCGCGTGAAGATGTAATAATCCTCATAAATGCTGCGGTCTAAAATAGAAGAAGCGTTTGATTGATATGCTTTAATGTGCTGTTCGGCGCGGTGCCCCAAATAGAAAATCTGCAAATGAAAAGACCAGTCTGCCATACTGGCGTAAAAATCTGGCAAATAGGGATTATCGGCCACCGATTCATAGCCGGTTTCCCAACCCAGTCGCTCTCCCAGTTTCTCCGTGATGGATGTTTTACCGGTGCCAATATTCCCGGCAACGAGGATCAACCGTTTTGTCATTGCAGACCTCCAAGATACATGGTTATTTTAAAAATCTTTGTCCGCTCAAATTATAGTAGAAAAAATGAATTTGTCCTGCAAAATACAATCCCCATCTATTTGCGCTGACCATACCATACGATTAAAGAAAATCTGCCCTGAACCCAAACCAGCGTATGAATCCAGGGCAGATCATTTAGACCCGACAAGTTATGGTCTATCAAAAGTTATGCAGGTACTACCTCAGAAAGGGTTTTCTCCAACTTTGCTGAAGCTTCATCCTCACCAATATCGGCAGCCAACGACCACTCGCGAATGAAGCGGTTTTTCAGGGTATGCAAGGCCTGATTTTCATGCTCATTCAAACTATTTTTGCGCCGGCGGTAATACAGGTCTCGAATCAACCGAGCAAATTCAACAACCGAATTAGTGGCAATCACTTCACTGATAGTGGAACGGCGTTTTCGATAATCCTTGTCCATCTTTTTAGGTTTTTCTTTTAAGATATCCAACGCCATCCGGAAACTTTTTTTCGAAGAAACCTGACGAACATTTTCAGCGTCCACCCTATTCTTAGGAAGCCAATAAGTAGCTGCCTGGGTTTGTACTTTGTAGTACTCCCTTTCTTCCCCACCCAGTACCTTCTTGTCCTCACCCAGCACCTGGCCTAACCCGTAATTGGTGTGCACAATCCAATCACCTTTAGAAAGTTTCGTGTCCATTATCTTGAGAACCTCCTTTACAGAGATTGTGTATATCTTTGGTTTTTCTTAAACCGGTACGTGATCCGTCCGCGGGAGAGATCGTAAGGAGAAATCTCCATCTGCACGCGATCACCTAATAATAAACGGATGTAATACTTTCGCATTTTCCCTGCCGGATATGCGAGTACTTCGTGTCCATTATCTAGTTCAACAGTAAACTGTGTGCCAGGCAGCACTTCAGTAACAACACCTTCAACTTTGATCTTTTCTTCTTTCTTTGCCATAAATCTCCTTTCTAATCGTTAATATCGGCGGCCGCGTTTCTTTGCCGTAAGTTTACGCTGGCGGCGAATTGCTTTTTTCTTTGCCAGGCGGCGTTCTTCACTCTTGGATACAAACCAGCGTCTTTTCCGTATTTCCCCAAGTTTACCGCTGCTGGAAACCGCTTTACGGAAGCGGCGCAGCATCTGCTGTGAACTTTCATTATTTCTTCGTACAATTTTTACCAAAACGTATTCTCCTTTCAGGTTTTTATAAGGACGCTGAAACAGCGTCCTCGAATCTCCTGCCAAAACTTTTTGGCAGCACATTTCGAACAGAATAGATAAAAAACAGACCCTATAGATAAAAAGAACCTATTCAGGTCTGCTGCAAACCAACTCAAAGTTGAGGCCCAACCTCAAACCTTTGAACATATCGAACCGACGAACCGGTTCATCAGATTTAAAGCTTAATGGTGCAAAACACTTTTTATTGGATCATCCATATTCCCCTAGACATGGCTCCCTTGCATCAACGCAGGAGCCAGACATTCACACAATCCTGTGTGAAGAATGTGTAACATAAGCAGCAAAGTTTGGTGTTAGCACAGCCTCCTAAACAATTTTCCGGATCATCCTGTAAATTCCTGTATAGGGTCTTTACATAAAAACATAGTTTGTACCCACACTGCGCACAACTACCTTACTATTGTACCATACCGCGCGATCCACTCGCCAAAGTTTATAAATTTTTAAGATTCTTTAGGCATCCCCGGAGAACTTAACCTCTGATTGGCCAGGATAAGGTAATCATCTTGGTTTATCCCTATGCCATACACGTCTTCCCTGCCCGGAACATAACAATTTAGGTTATACTAATACCTACCTTTTTCAATCATCTCTGACAGGAAAACATCTACCGAATGAAACCACAGACAACAATTTGGAATCTTAAAGACCGCATCCCCGAAAATATCTCGCAAGAACTTTCCGCATATTCCCCCATTTTCAGACAAATCCTCTACAGCCGAGACATTACTACAGCGCAAGAAGCTGAAGCATTTCTCACGATCCACAAACCTTCGATTGCCGATTCAACCCTTTTAGGCATCCCCGAAGCGGTTGAACGCATCAGGCAGGCTGTCGACAAAAACGAAAAAGTTGCCATTTACGGCGATTACGACGCCGATGGTGTCACCGCTACTGCGCTGATGCGCCAAACGCTGCTGGCTCTAGGGTTAGACGTGCAAACTTACATCCCCAACCGCTTTACCGAAGGCTATGGACTGAACAAAACAGCCCTGACGAAATTAAAGCAAGAAGGTGTCGACCTGGTTATCACCGTAGACTGCGGCATCCGGGCAGTGAAAGAAGCCCAACATGCCAAACAAATCGGTTTAGATTTGGTCATTACCGACCACCACTCAACCGGCCCCGAGCTGCCCGAACCGATCGCGCTGGTCAACCCCAAACAGCCCGATGACCCCTACCCGGAAAAGGTATTGGCGGGCGTGGGCGTTGCCTACAAACTGGCCCTTGCGCTCATTGAAACGCTCAAACCGCCTACGTTAATGCCGGAAGACCTGCTCGACCTGGTTGCAATTGGCACGGTGGCCGACCTGGTGCCGCTCGTTGGCGAGAACCGCTGGCTGGTGCGCCAGGGATTAAACCACCTGAAAACACCCCGCCGCCAGGGCATTCTTTCGCTGATGGGGGTCACTGGGATCAATGCCAGCTCGATCGGCGCCAGCGACATTGGGTTTGGGATTGGGCCGCGGTTGAATGCTGCCGGGCGGATTGGTTCTGCCGATGATGCCCTGCGCCTGCTTTCTACCACCGACCTGTTTGAAGCCGGGCAGTATGCCCAAGTGCTGGATAACCGCAACCGGGAACGCCAGCGCATTACCCACGAGATCCAAGACCTGGCAGAGCAGCTTTCCGGGGCAGACGACCCCGATACCTTCCTGCTGTTTGCCCATCATGCCGACTTTAACCCCGGCGTAGTTGGTCTGGCTGCCTCGCGTCTCTCCGAAACCTATTACCTGCCGGCAATTGTCGGGCACCACGGCGAAAAATCGACGCGTGCCTCCTGCCGCAGTATCCCCGAATTTCACATCACCCACGCGTTGGAAGAATGTTCCGACTTGCTTACCCAGTTTGGCGGGCACGCCGCCGCAGCCGGGTTTACCGTGCCAAACGATAACCTGGAAGCATTGACTTACCGCCTGGGCAAGATTGCCAAAGAAGCGCTAAAAGACAAAGACATCGCCCCCTCGATTGAGATTGACGCCGATGTGAAACTGGTGGATTTGAAATACAGCCTGATCCAGGAAATGTCCCGCCTACAACCTACCGGCATGCAGAATCCTTCGCCGGTCTTGATGAGCCGGGATGTGTATGTGCGCGGGGCGCGCGCGGTGGGCAAAGATGGTTCTCACCTCAAACTGGTCCTATCGGACGAACACATCACCTATGATGCGATTGCTTTCCGCAAAGGCCACCTGATCGACGATATTCCCGGCCAGATTGATATCGCCTTCGCCTTTGAAATCAACGAATTCAACGGCAAACAAACCTTACAGTTGAACATTAAGGATATCCACTTCCCGCAATGAGCAGCAAAAAGCCCAGAGAATGGCAGTTGGTCGCCAACACCCCTTACCCGGCTACAGTAGAAAGCCTAGGGCAAGACCTGGCGAACCTGGGTGTCACCCCTGGGATGACACTGATCGTACATGCTTCGCTGAGCGCTTTGGGATGGGTTGCCGGCGGCGCGGTCGCCGTGATCTATGCCTTGGAAGCCGCACTGGGCGCAACCGGCACATTGGTGATGCCCACCCACTCCGGTGAGCTTTCTGACCCGGCACAATGGGTAAATCCCCCTGTCCCCGAAGACTGGATTGAGACGATCAAGGCGCATATGCCGGCGTACAACCCCGCCCTCACCCCCACCCGCAGCATGGGGCTGATCGCCGAAACTTTCCGCAAGCAAGAGGGGACACTGCGCAGCAGCCACCCGCAGCTTTCCTTCGCCGCCCGCGGCCCACAAGCAGCCGCCATTACAAACAGCCACGCGCTGGACGATGCCCTGGGGGAAACATCCCCACTGGCTCGCCTCTACGATCTGGCCGGATGGGTGCTGTTATTAGGTGTTGGGCATGGCAACAACACCTCGCTGCACCTGGCCGAATACCGGGCAGATTTCCCCGGCAAAAAAGGGGTGGAAAACGGCGCGCCTGTGATGGTCGATAACCAACGTCAGTGGGTTACCTATAAAGATATTGATTTAAATGAGAAAGACTTCCCCGAGATTGGGGAAGCCTTTACCGCACAAACCGGGCTGGTACGCCAGGGCAAGGTTGGGCAAGCCAATGCCACCCTGATGCCCCAGCGCGCCTTGGTGGATTATGCCGCCGAGTGGATGACTACCCACCGCGGTTAGACCTAATAGCTGATCCCTGTCAATTCTTCCGACACTTCCCATAACTTACGGGCAGTCTCTTCATTGTAAGAGGCTTTATTCGAGCGCGTGACTTTGGGATGTCCGGCCATCTCAAAAAGACCATCCGGCCCAATGAAGTCTCCGCCCTTTACACCCGGGTAAGTAGCCGCATACAAGGTCGGCAAAACGCCCATTTCCTGGCTTTGTGCAACTACATTGTTCAGGCGAGAGAAAAGACCGGAATGACGCTGCAAATTGGTGGAGGAGTATCCCGGATGGGCGGCTACACTGATCGGGTTCCCCAAATCCTTGGCAAGTTTACGCTGGAGTTGGTAGGCAAACAGCAGGTTTGCCAGCTTGCTTTGGGCATAAGCGAACCATTTCTGATACGATTTTTCACTTTGCAAATCGTTGAAGTTGATGCGCCCCATATAGTGCACAAAACTACTCAATGACACCACACGAGAATCGGGCGTGTTTTTCAGAGTGTCCAGCAGCAAACCGGTCAGTAAAAAGTGCCCCAGATGATTGGTGCCAATGTGCATTTCAAAGCCGTCTGCGGTTTTACGGTACGGTACTGCCATTACACCCGCATTGTTGATCAGTATATCCAGCTTGTCATAGGCAGCCTGGAAGGCAGCCGCAAATTCCCGCACCGAGGATAAATCTGCCAGATTGAGCGGCATCAGGTTAAGCTCGGCTTGTGGGGTTTCTGCCCTGATCTGCTCGGCAGCCTGTTCGGCTTTGTCCTGGCTGCGGCAGGCCATGATGATCGTGCCACCCTTGGCAGCCAAAGCGCGGGCGGCCTCGTAACCAATCCCGCTGTTTGCCCCGGTGATGATGATTACTTTCCCTTCCTGATTGGGAATGTCTTTGGCGTTCCATTTATGTTCGTCTGTCATGTCTATCTCCTAAATGATTTCTTCACGGAATGAATATTCACTCCGATAGCTTTAAATTTTTTTAGCTGCCCCTGACCGCATCCCAACAAGCCTGCACTGCGTAGGCAATATTATGCGCATCCATGTCCAATTTGCCGGCCAGCTGCTTTTTTGCAAGTGCCAGCGCAATGTCATACACAAACGTGGTCAGCATCTCGAAAGGCATTTCTTTAATCTCGCCGTTGGCAATCGCCGCTTCAAAAGCCTGCACCAGAGGAGCTAAGACCTGCATGGTTCTGGTTTCTATCTCCGGGGTATAAAAAGGTGAGTTGTAGAACTGTTCCAAGAACTCCATGGAAGCGGGATTCTCAATACAGTACTCGAACGTATTGGTCCACACCTTGCGGAATTTCTGCTCGGTGGAATCTTGTATGGAAAGGCCCGCAATCATCGCTTTGCTCATTTCTGTTTTGAGATCAAAATACAATTCCTCGATCAAGGTTTCTTTGTTCTCAAAATAGCGGTAGATCGTACCTGCCCCTACCCCCGCTTGCCTGGCGATCATCGACATTGGCGTACCGTGAAAGCCCTGCTCGGAGATGAGGGTAAGTGTGGCCTGTAAAATCGCGGTACGTTTATCTTCCATGGATTCCTTTTTAATCATACGGAATGAACGTTCATTCCGTATGATTATACTTTTTATTGTGAAAGCGTCAAGAGGCGAGAATTGTCCGTAGCTAATAAATAGTTGACAGGAATATGAATAGATTCTTTACCTCTCTTCAATTTATGGTCTGACTGGGTAACCCTGCTGTTGGACGCATGACCGTGAAAGTCTCATTCACCTCCGGGATAGATAAAATATATGATGTAAGTTACCCGCCCCACCATCTGGCGTTATGTAATCAAATGTCTCGGCAACCTCCTCACAAGTGGGGAGGTTAAATGAGCGTGCGCCTTTCTAGGGGATAATTCGGTGGGGCAAGAGGAAGAAACCAATCCCAACTATTGCTTAAACGTGAATCTCACAGGCGAATACCTGTGAGATTCACTTTAAACGAGAAAAGAAAATGTGTAATCACCCTCGTTGCGTAGACGAGGGTGATGCGTTATCGCTGCCGGTCGGTCCTCACTCGGACAGGCACGGCTGCGCCTCTGCTTTGTTTAGATACCACCTGGAAAAAGGTGAAGGCTAGCGCAAGCCCAACCATCAAACCAATAAAAATAATCATCACTAGCTCCTTTCTAAGTAGCCATGTTCAGCAATTGCTTTGCACATAGACGGGGGTACAACCCGCATTCTTACATATATTATCGGCAAACTCCGCGAAATCTATCTTTATTCTAATGCTTTTTTACAAAGATTTTCTGCCGAGCGCAAAAGTTGTCGGCGAAAGACAGCATCCGGAATTATACACATATACCCCTTGAAGCAATTCCTCCAAGGGCGTGCCAGTGAACTCCTTGTTCACTTTTCGATTTGACCAAACAAAACTGGATCAAATCTAATTCAGTCTAATCCTATTAGAAACTGGTTTTGCCGTTACCACAGGTTATTCAACCTTTACGATCTTAACTTTCATCTCACCGCCGGGCGTTTTCACGATAACCTCATCGCCAACTTTGTGCCCCAGCAGCGCTTTGCCAATTGGTGATTCATTGGAGATGCGCCCTTCGCGCGGGTTGGCCTCGTGTGCGCCAACCATGTGGTAGGTTTCTTCGGGGTAGCTGCCTTCCTGAATCGTCACGCTGCTGCCCACATCCACCACGCCATCTTGCCCGGCTTGCTTTTTAATGATCTTCGCACCGGCCAACATTTCTTCATAGTCCCTGATCTTGCCTTCCAAAAAGCCCTGATCTTCCTTGGCTTTATGGTAATCCGCGTTCTCGCTCAAATCCCCCTGCTGGATAGCAAAACGCAGCCGCTTGGCAAGTTCATCGCGCTGGCGGGTCTTCATGTCTTCTAGTTCGGCCTGCATCTTTGCATAGCCTTCTTCAGTTAATAAGTATTCTTCGCTCATATGCTTTTCTCTATGGTAATTTCATTGGGTCAAACAATTTTTGATATTCTTCCGTGGCATATCGGTCGGTCATCCCGGCAATATAATCACAAATGGTGCGCTCCAGACTTTTCTCCTGGGCCATTTTCCGGAATTCGTCATCCAGCATGGCCGGTTCATCGTGATATGCGTGGAACAACTCGGTGATGATGCGCTCGGCTTTTTTCGCCATACGCACCACCCGGTAGTGCCGGTAGAGTTTATTATACAAGAAATCTTTCAATTCACGGTTCCGCCGCCGGGTATCTTCGCCGTACACCGCCACATTATGGTCTAGCTTTTGCAGCCCCAGCGCGGTTTTGACCCGCGAGGATTTGATCTCTTGCGAAGTAGCTTCAACCACATCGGTGACCAGCAAACCGATCAAACGGCGGATCAGGCGGTGGCGGTCGAGGTCTGAAAGATGGTCAGTCTTCCAGCCAATGCTCTCGCGCAGCACTTCCCACATCTCAATGCCGGAAAGCATCGCCGGGGAGATCATCCCAGAGCGTAAGCCGTCATCCAGATCATGGGCGGTATAGGCCAGCTCATCGGCCACATTGGCTAACTGAGCTTCCAGAGAACCGCGCAGTTCCGGGTTATATTCGCTGGCATCCGAAATATCGTACTCGGTCTCATGCTTCACAATCCCCTCGCGTGTTTCCCAAGTCAGGTTCAGGCCAGGGTGATCGGGGTAGCGGTTTTCCATTTGGGTCACAATGCGGTAAGACTGTTTGTTGTGGTCAAACCCGCCGTATTCTTTCATCAAACGGTTAAGCACCACCTCACCAGAATGACCAAAGGGGGGATGACCCAGGTCATGTGCCAGGCAGATGGTTTCTACCAAATCTTCGTTGGCACCCAAAGCACGCGCCAGGGTGCGCCCAATTTGGGCTACTTCCAGGGTATGCGTCAGGCGGGTACGGAAATAGTCACCCTCGTAATTGATGAACACCTGGGTCTTGTATTCCAGGCGACGGAAGGCGGTCGTATGCAGGATCCGGTCCCGGTCGCGCTGAAAAGCAGTGCGATAAGCCGGTTCTTTGTCTGGATATTTACGGCCATTAGAGTCTTTGCTGCGCAGTCCGTAGGGGGCGAGAACCTGGTCTTCCAGTTGTTCCAACAGTTCACGAGTGTGAATCATAGTATTCCTTTTCTTATCTTCAATGCGATTAGTTTTAAAGTTTAATTCAGGTTGTGGGGCGTGTCAACATGTGTAATTTTCATAAGCGTCTTTATTATCACAATCTACCAAATGTCGAAATAAATCGTATATACATAAACAACAAAATAGCCATGGTTATTCATCACCAACATCCTGTTTTGTAAGCACATAATGAAGTTCATTTTTATATAGAGCTAATAATTGTTCATAATAATCCGCTCTAATCACAACCGCAGTTCCATCTAGCCGAGGTGTCTCAGTCCCCTTACTGATGTCACCAAAATAATCTTCTTTCCAGGTAATAATTTTTATTATTTCTTCCCCCTTTTCATTATATGCAATAAAGCCATGATGGAGTGAAAAGTCAAGTTTGAGGCGTAATTCTCTTATGGCATAAGGAAATACATAGCATATAGATGAATGCTCAAGCGTATCGGCAATATCTAACCTACATATTGGTTTGTCATAGGGGGCGCTATAAGTGTTCTCTTCTGTATATAGATCTGGAGAAAACTGATACTTTGCATAGAAATCACCACCTTCTTTTTGATTATCCGTCGTTAATATTAATGATGCAATACATCTCTTTTTTGGCTCAAGCGTTTCACCATAAAATTCTTCTTCTTTTGATGCAAGTATTACCCATTCTTCATATTCAAAAGGAGACGATGAATCCTGAATTTCAAACATCTGAAATTTTTCTGGAGTTAAAAAGTCTGGTGGTCTTTTGGATAAAGCTCCTACTTGAATGATAATTTCTGGTAAATGAAATTGAAGATTGCAAATATTGGATGGGTAGGTATTTTCTGTAAGGTTCTTTAAGTATGCGTAGTATTGGCTGTTGATTATTTCGTATGAAGCGTTAGCATTTGAAACGATTGGTATAACAATTCTATCTGTTTGAAGAAAATATCTTCTATGTTCCTCACTAAGAATTTTCCGTTTATAAGAGTAAGCTTTATAGGTTCCTGAAAGAGTGCCAAAGTGCTCTACTAGAGTTCTATATTTTGGATGAATTAGAAAGAAACCTTGATCATATTGATGAGCTTCAAATTGAATAAAACTGGCTGAGTTTTCATCAAGTTCTATTTTAAAATCCATAAAAGTGCGAATATACTGATCTTCTAAAAAGAAACCAGATGGATAATAACTTAGTAGTTGCACTATCAATTCATCAGGAATCATATCCTGGTCTACATACTCAATAAGAATTTGTAAAAGAACAGCTCTTTGAATAGGTAATAGATAAGTATAGTTTGAAAATGCCCATATAAATGGATTGATTATTGTTTTAGGGGCAGTCTGAGCTATATAAGTCAATGACCAGATAATTCCTTGATTTTTCTCAGTTGTTAATGTTTTTAGTCGTGCAATTAGTAGGGCGACCACCAACTCATCGCGATTAAAATTATCTAGTCCGTGGAATATTGAATCATTGATTTCTGAATTTGGGGGATTTGGAAGGCGTCGTTTGACAACATCAAAGATTAATTGAAAAAGACCCTGTACTACCGTCTCATCAACATTTAATTCTAGCAAAGCATTTATCAAATTGAGAGTGATTGACATCGGAAAACTATCCCAAAAAAGATAATGTCCAAGAATCTCCATTAATAAAGCAATTGTTTTTTTAGAATCTACACTATATGCATCCTTAAGATATTTGACATGATGAAGACCATGTCCCCATCCATCTGGAATATAAACAAATAAACAAATGTTTAAATATAGCCATTCATAGCTTTGTGAATCAAAAATATTATTAACCCAGCTTCCAGCATCTCTGCTATACCTAAAGCTTTTTGCAATCTGACGAAGTATTGTTTTCTTTTCTTCTAAGTCAGTAATTGAAAGTAGAAATTCTTTCAAATGCGACACATGGCTTTGATGAAAACTATTATTTTCTAAAAATGCTAGAGCATCTTCAACACATGTAGTAGGAAATAATGATGATGATTCAGCAGCGCTTGAATGAGAAATAGGTTTTGATGGATTTGATTTATCAATTTTGAGAGAAATTCCAAACTTTTTTTCGTACTGATCGGAGATTTCTTGAGAATATAATTCCTTTGAATCTGGTTTTAGAATATATGGACGGGATTGTACCCATCTAGAAAATGTATTTTGTAAAGCAAAATCAATTTGATCATAAACATCAAATGCATTAGACAATATCTTATTTGAAGAAGCCAAAGGGAGTGACTTGCAAAGGAGAAACCATTGTGTTGGACTGAAGAGAGTAGCAGAACTTTCTAAGATTTGGAAAAACTCATCCTCTTGATACCAATTAGCCTCGCTACTTTCAATTGTTTCACTGATTAAGAATTTTAAAGCTTCGTCTGGATAAACTTCTATAAATTCTTGGAACCACTCTACAGGATAACTACTGGTAGATCTTCCATCTGTGTGAGTAGCTACTGTCATTGCCATATGATATAGTTCAAAAAACCATTCAGGCCCTAGTGTTCCATATTTTTTTTGATATGGAACACTACAATACAAGACTTCGCTGAGTGTGCGATCTTTTCTATACCCATATGCAGTAAGAGCCTGGATTCCTTCCATGTACTTAGCCTTTGCCTCATCGCTCTGGCCTGCATCACTTAATACGTAAGTATACTTAAATGCAACCTCAGCAATATCTGAGTAAACTCTTCTTGATCCTAATGGACCATAATATTTTTCGTATTTTTGAATTACATATTCACCTGGCATATAATAGGCAATTAGTTCCAAATACTCTTCATCAGTTAACGGCCCGCTATATGATCTTTGAAGACTAGTTGTTAGATTCGTTACTTTCTCAAGCAATTCACAACATTGGGCAAGTAATTCTTCATTCCCTTGACAAAGTAATAATCCCCAATGAAACGTTTTTTTGATAAAAGATAACTGCTTGTAGAGATCACAAGCTCGGGGTTTACCTTTAAATGGTTCAATATCTCGAACAAGGTAGGTAAATGCATCAATAACATCTTTATTACTATATTCTTTTTGGGAGAGCATGGTTATCTTTATTAAATAGATTAACCAGTTACGAAACCAATTATATTTTGATAAAATGCCTATTACTTTATCTACTTCCGCATCAGTCGCAATTTTTGCTAACTCCACAACATTGCGAATTCCAACCTCCCAATTATCATTGTATATAAATTTTTCCTTCAAAATAATATTTTCTACTACTTGTGTAAGAGTCAAATCAGGAGGTCTAAACATGGATAATATATCTTGATAGTAAGGAGTATGCTCAATCCAATCATCACCAAGATACAAACACAACCATTCCAACTCATTCAAAATTTCGGGAAAAGCTTTCTTATGTTGGGGATCTTCAAAGATATTTTGAATGAGGCTATCAAATTTCTCATATTGTTTTGTAAGAATGAGTTTTACTGAGACCAAACCCAGTATTTCGTATGGAATACTAACAAGATCAGGTATGATTGCCCAATGAACAATTTCATTTCCTTGATATGCTTGATCAACAAGAAATTGTAAGGCATCATTGGGGGGTACTAGCAAATTTTCTCCATCCCAAAGAACACGATACATCTTCTCATCGCCATGTACCTTTTGAATGGCCTTTATGTAGTTTAACAAAACCTCACCAGTAATATTGTGCTCAATTTGATAAATGATTTTTGCTTGCTCTGCAATAATAATTATTGGAACAAAATCTTCAACAAATTGGAGAACTGATTTCTGAAGATTATGATTTTCACTAATTCTGTGCAAAGGTTGAGCATTATGCAAACTTTTTTCAATAAAATCTATTGAGATAGTCTTGGCAATTTCATCAAACGCATCAACTTCATAATAAAGTTTTAGTAAATGTCCAAATGCTTTTGTTGACTCAAAAAAGGAGTGTGTTTCAAGCCATCGAATAAGGGGCGCATAAACAAGATAGTTTACTTCTGCTCCTTGGGCTTTAATCATTTCAATAACAAAACGTTTAAAACTCTCATGATAGATTGAATAACCTAATGAAGAAACATATTTAAGGATTGGTTTTAGAGGTACAAGTTGTGTGGAAACCATGTCACCAAGATATGTAATCTCTTGCAGTTCTATTTCTGTTAATGAAAAATCTGCGCCACACAAAGCTTGCGGGACCAATGCATCACCTTGTATCTGTTCATATAGATATTGATAATAACTTTCCAAGTTAAAGTCATAGAGAGGAAGGTTATCAATCCAATCAAAAGAAGTTTGCGTTTTATTAGATAATGCATAGTCAATTAAATATTTACAATAAAGTGCATTCCCATTGCTTTTGTTAAGAATCATCTGGGCAAGAAAGACTTCTTCAATCTCGACGTTAGGGATTGCGTGTCTTTCTAGTAGATCTTCAACAAAACTTTCTGGTAATTGAGCTAACTCACATCGATAAAAAGTTGTTAGCTCTTCAAGTTGATCTATGGGCTGTGAAACTATTAAAAGGGATACATTAGGATTAGAATAATCTAATTCAGACAGCGCTTGGATAATTCTAGTTTTATCTTCTGGTAAACCGCCGCTATTTTTTTGATAGATTCTCCAAATATGATCTATTCCATCAATAATTAGAAGTGTTTTCTTTTTTATATTTTTGAGGAGGGTATTAAGCTGATCAAAATTAGATGCATACCTCATAGGTAGAAATTTATTTAAATCTTCATCACTTTCAACTATTTGAGTAATCAAACTCCCATATAAAACATTTACAGTAATTCTTTTTACAGCTAATGGATCATTTAATGCCACATAACAGTAATGCTTTATTACCCGAGTTGAATCCTCAAGATGATCTTGGAGATTTTCAATAAACCACGACTTTCCAGCCCCAGGTTCAGCGGTTAGAATAACTGTACGATGTTCTTCTAAAACAGAGATTACTTGGTCTATACGATTCGGAGTAGTAACTAAAACACTCTTATCAATGGGGAATTTTTGTTCAACCCCACCAAATGACTGAATAATGTTAATGTCTTGAGCGATCTCCTCACAGCTAATAGGAAACTCGTTGGTTGTAATTCTTCTTCTATTTGTAATTCTGCAAAGGCTTTCTGCTACTTGACGAGTTGATAAATGATCATTGGGATAAATTCCTATTCCGATTTTTTCAATAGTATGAGCTAAGTATTTTTCCAATTGTGTAGAAAAATCTTTAAGAAATGTTGATTTTGGGCAATCCACCTCAATAACTAAACAATCTAAAAATGACTTAAATTCCTCCCTGGTAATTGAGTTTGCTTCTCTTCGCAATGCTCTCCATGATGATAAAACTTGCCCATTTTCTGGCCATAACAAATCACAATTGAATTGATAACATAAAGTTCCAGGTAAAAGGCTTTCATTATCAGGAAGTTGAATAAGTAATTGATAAATTGCATCATCAGGCAAAGGTTTATCCCACGCTAAACATACTCTCCATGAATATCCTGGTTTATGAAGTGCTTTCCAAGTCTTAAAAAGATCAAATAATGCTAAATCATAATTTGCAGAGGATGAAAAATCTTGTTTTGTAAGTGTGTGCCGATTCTCTTCATTACTATACTTTATCTGAATGAAAATGGTCGTTTCATCGCGATAGATAGCCAAATCATCAAATTTGTCAGGCACTCCGTCTGAGGTTTTTTTACGATCAAAATGAAATTTTGTTGATTTTCTACCATCTGCGAGTTCTCTAGCCACAAGATAAGCAGCTAGGATGTCTTGATAATCATATCCTTGGCGTGCAGAATCAAGCATAAATTTCTCCGTATATATCCAAACCCGTATTCCTCACAATGGTGCCTCATGGATTAAGCAGCTTTTATACTATCTTTTTTATCTGGGCATTTATCAGACAAAGTCAAAATCAGAGTAACTAACACTACACCCTCATTATAGTAGATTTTAAAACCCGCACTTATTTAAGATATGTATTTGATGAGAAGGCAGTCCAGTAAATAACTTTGTTATCAAAATTACATCTTGAATAAGTGTATACATTTTTTCCAAAAAATAAAAATCTTCGGTTTTCCTCAAAGAAAAAGGGAAAGGCATAAGCCCTTCCCTCAGCACTACTTTTTCACATTTTTCTCTTCCCTACCCCAGCCGAGCGCGTTCTTCCTCCGCTACCTTGGGGTCCAGTTTTTCATACAGCGGGCTGGGTTTCTGGAAAGCTTTGCCAGCTTCTAACCGCTGCGGCACCCATTTGCCGCCCGTCTCTTCCGGTTGATAGCGTAAAGCAATATGCTCACCCTGCGCATCGCTGACCGGTTGCGTATATTGGTTGCCAAACAGCGGCGTATCGTAGCCAAAATAAGTATGCAGCTGTTCGCAGGAATGCGGCACGAAAGGCGCAAAGATCACTTTGAGGTAGTCAATGCACTGCAAGGCGGTAAAGACGATTGTGCCGGCACGCTCTTTGTCTACCTTCACAGCCGACCAGGGGGCCATCTCATCCAGGTATTTGTTCACCTCAGAAGCAAGCTCCAGGGCTGCCAATAACGCCGCTCTCAGGCGGACGGTCTCTAACAAATCGCCAACCCCTTCAAAACCTTCTTCTACGGTTTTTAGAATGGCTTTATCTTCTGCGGTCAGTTCGCCGGGGGTGGGAATATGTCCTTCCCAGTGCTTATGGGCAAAGGAAAGCACCCGGTTTGCCAGGTTACCCCAGGTGCCTACCAGTTGGGTATTGTTGCGGGTAACAAATTCATCCCAATCCCAGTTAGAATCCTTGGTTTCGGGCATGTTGATCGTCAGGTAAAAACGCAGGGCATCCGGCTGGTAGCGGGTGAGAAAATCCAGCCCCCACACGGCCCATCCGCGGCTGCCGGAGAGTTTTTGATCCTGCATGTTCATAAATTCATTGGCAGGGACATCATACGGGAGGGTCAATTTTTTACCCTCGGTGTTGTCATACAGTTTGCCAAACCATTCCCCTACCCCATACAACTCGGCCGGCCACATCACGGCATGGAAAGGAATATTGTCCTTGCCGATGAAATAATAGCCGCGCGCATCGGGGTTATACCACCAGTTATGCCAGGCATCTTTATCGCCGCTCAACGCCGACCACTCAATGCTGGCAGAAAGATAGCCGATCACCGCCTCAAACCACACATACAGACATTTATCCTCCCAGCCTTCTACCGGCACGGGGATACCCCAATCAAGGTCACGGGTGATCGGGCGGCCGTGCAGCGGGTTGGCTTTGATCTGCCCTAAAGATTGGCGCAGCACATTGCTGCGAATATAGTCTTCACGTTCTTCCAAAAATTCAACCACGTGCGGTTCCAACTTACCCAGGTCCAAGAAGAAATGTTCCGTCTCTTTCAAGGTAGGTGTAGAGCCATCCGTCTTAGAACGCGGGTTGAGCAGCTCGTTAGCATCCAGCAGACTCCCGCAGTTATCGCATTGGTCGCCACGGGCATCCTCGTAGCCGCAAATGTAGCAAGTGCCCTCTACATAGCGGTCGGGCAAAAAGCGGCCTTCGGTTTCCGAAAACCACTGGCTTTGTGTTTCCGTGTAAAGGTAGCCGTTCTCTTTGAGCGCCAGGAAGATCGTTTGGGCGACTTTGGTGTGGTTTTCGGTGTGGGTGCTGGTGAACAGGTCGTAGCTTAAACCCAGCTTTTGGAACAGTTCCAAAAAGCCGGCATGATAACGCTTGTAGACATCCACCGGGGGAATCCCTTCCGCATCTGATTTAACCGTGATGGGGGTACCGTGCGCGTCTGAACCGGAGACCATCAGCACATGGTTGCCCTTCAAGCGATGGTAGCGGGTAAAGATGTCTGCCGGAAGGTAGGAGCCGGTGATATTGCCCACATGGATCTCAGAGCTGGAATATGGCCATGCAACTGCGGCCAGGATGTATTCGGGTTTGTCAGTCATTTATGATTCTCCTCAAATAATTTCTTAGAGTAGTATTTTAGTGTGCTTCGTCCAATTCGTAAACCGGGAATAATTGGTAATTGTTCGATGGTTAAATTGTTTAGTAGTTCAGTTGTTTGTTCGTTCGTAGATCAGATACGGATATACTCTTCCACTCGCATAAAAAAAGCTGCCTGGTGGGCAGCTGTTAGTTATGGTTTCACGGAGGATTATCTGCGTGCGGCTGCCCAGGCGCGTGGATTTATCTCCATCATCATGGACATCAACATCAGGCCGGCAGCCAGGCTAAAGATAACCAAGATATCTAACATACGTCTAGTGTACGGATTTTAGAGGGTAGTGTCAAGGAGAAAAGCAAACATCATCTAAATACTTCGCAAGAATCAAACAAACCACAGATGATGTGGTTTGTTTGATTCTGAGTTGGACTGAACACAGTTCAGTACTTGGCTGAAATAAATTCAGTCTTATAAGGAGAAGAAAACTTGTCTATTTGCTGATCAGAAAATGGCGATCAGGATACCGATCGGGATCAAGACCAGGGCAAGGATAATGGCGCCAATCACCAGGCCAACAATGCCGCCAGCCAAACCTAACACTGCCCCAACAATCCCGACTACCAGGCCAATGATGCCGGTGATCAAACCAACAATTGCTTTAAAACAACCCATCGTAACCTCCATAAAGATAGATGATATTTTTTATTTTGTGTGTTTCACTACTCTATACGGGGAATAGCTCAAAAGGTTGCAAAATTGTTTGTATCCCTCCTTGCCGACTACGATATAATGACGGACAGCACAAATCAAATTACCAGACTGGAACCCGATAAATATGACCTCTCGAAAATCTATTCTTCCCTTGTTATTCCTCTCCCTATTGATCATCCTCACCACCACCGGCTGCGGTGCCGGCAAAACCCCCGAATGGGTTGCCCGCAGATGGATGACCAACATCACCAAGTATGCCCGTGAAGATGTCTTGGACGACACCTGTGCGGCCAAGCAGGAAGAGGTTACCGCGGTATTGGATAACTATGAAGAGACGATCATTTCTAACGGTTTAGATGTAGACACCTTCAAGGCCAAAACCGATATCAGCACCGTAGAGTTTGAAGTCCTCTCCCAAACAGAAGACACCACCACTCTCTCGGTAACCGGCATCTACGTGACCACGATCAACAACAATCCCAATACCACCGAGATGGATGAGGTATGGAAAATGGTGATGGAAGATGGGGCGTGGCACTGGTGCGGGGACGCGGAAATTTCCCAATAAATATAAAACATGAGTGGCACAAGCTACTCATGTTTATTTCAGCTTTGACTTATCGAATTGTTTCAGGCACGCTTACGGCGCGCGGCCTGCATGGTCTTTTGAATGGTAAAGCGCGTCAGAAGATTTTGGCCGACTACCAAAAGTGTGCCGCCAACCAAAATAATGGCATAGATCATTCCCTGAGTAACTTCCGTCTCCAGGCGTAACATTCCCTGCACTTCCAGGCCAATCGTTTCCTCATTCAAAGCCATCAAAGCTGTTAGAACACAGATCACAACCATGCCCCAGGTCGTAAAACGAGATACTTTCCGAATGATGGCCCGCTGTTGGTCTTCGGGCACGTTCTTATAAACGATTCTTTTTCCAAAATAGTAGCCTGCCGCCACCCCGGTGATTAAATTGAATACCGGAAACCCCATAAACATTCCATAGATTCCAACATTATAAAAGACATAGAAAAAGGCCAGGATCAAATCAGGCAAATCGTAGGCACGGTCGATCAACCCTTGCTGAGTAGCCCGATTGGTGACCATACCGATGAGCAACCCAAAGGCTAAATAATAAAGAACAATACTCTCGTTTTTAGAGATCACAAACCAAAGGGTAACGGCAAGAAAAGCAAACAAGATCGGGAACACACTCCCAAACACAAGCCCAAATAATAATTTATCAGTTCGATTCATCTTATATTCTCCCAATCGGCAAATGTAGCGGCTGGTACAGAACCGGTTATTGATCCCAATGGGACAAATCTCGGCCTAAAAACTGCGCCAGTCTCTGATTCCACGGACGGTAAAAGTCCACCAGACGTGCCCGCAGTTCGGAGGTCATCGGCGGGTACTTCCAGGGCGTGCGCTGCCCCCAATAAGCCAGGCGGCGCAGTTTGGCAGGCAAGAACTTTACCCGCCCCGGTTTAGCAAACAACCAGCGGTAAATTGGATTGTGCCAGATAGCAGCTGGGTTATACGGTGTTTCCATGGATTGGGAGGCAAAATCGGGGTCAACGCCAACAAATTGAAAGACCCGGCGATAGAACCCTTCCGCGTCAGCCAGCAAATCATCAAACGGCAGTACCAGCAAATTCTCTCGCGGGAACAATTCCAGGTAGCGCAAGATGTATTGAATGTACGTCCCCCGGCTGAAGTAGCCCAACCGGTCAGGGTAATAGGTATCTTCCAGAGCAGCCTCTACCGCTTGAGAAAAGGTACGGTATTCCGAAAGGCTGCGGCGGTTATCCCAATACTGCGAGTATGCCCGGTCAATTGGATGGCGCACGGTAAGGATCAACTTTACGTCAGGCAGCATATCCTGGATGCGGGAGGGGGCTAAAGGGTGCACGATGTAGCCGGGAGAGGCCTCACCCAACGCAACGGCTTTTGGCGGGGCATCGTCAAAATAACGCTGGTAGTAAGCTTTCCCTTTGCCGTATTCCTGGGGATGAAAGAAGAAATTAACCTCTTTGCGCGCTGGCATGTACACCTGTGGGTGTTGGTTGAGCACATGGTAGAGGGAAGTGGTGCCCGCTTTTTGCGAGCCGATCACCAGGAAGGTAGGTTTCTTATCCGGCATAAGGTTATCCACTAAAATGATAGGTCTCCATTCCAACCAAATTATACTTCCGAAGGCCTATTGCATCCATTGAACACTTGTTCTATAATATGTATATGGATGTTTTAAAACAGCTATCCTTGATCAACCTCAATGCGCCTTTAGAAGCAGAAAGCGCGCGCGAAAGACCGGCTTGCTACACCCCGCAGCACGATACCTATCTGCCCATTACTGAGGCAACCATGCCAAACGGGCAGACCATCAAACTACTTAAAACGATGATCACCTCGGCCTGCGAGCGCAACTGCTACTACTGCCCTTTCCGCGCCGGGCGGGATATGCGCCGGGCGACCTTCACCCCAGATGATCTGGCAAACACCTACATGAAACTGTACTACGCTAAAGCGGTGGAAGGCATTTTCCTCAGTTCTGGGATCATCGGCGGCGGCGTGCGCATCCAGGACAAGATCATCGCCACTGCCGAACTGCTGCGCAATAAATACAATTACCGCGGCTACCTGCACGCCAAGATCATGCCAGGCGCAGACAAAGACCAGGTGCAGCGCCTGATGGAGCTTGCCAGCCGGGTGTCCCTCAACCTCGAAGCCCCCAATGCAGACCGGTTGGGCAAGCTGGCTCCGCGCAAGGTATTCATGGAAGAACTGGTACAGCGCTTGCTGTGGGTGGAAGACATCCGCACCCAAAAATCCCCCTACAAAACCTGGAACGGCCGCTGGCCCTCCTCGGCAACCCAGTTTGTCGTCGGGGCAGTCGGCGAAACCGATTTAGAGATCATCACGACCAGCGACAAGATGTTCAAACTGGCCAAGCTGCGCCGAGTGTATTATTCCCGCTTTACCCCCCAACGGGATACACCGCTGGAAGAGCACGCCCCCGAAAACCCTTGGCGGTCACACCGCTTGTACCAATCTTCTTATTTACTGCGCGACTATGGTTTCTCGATGGAGGAACTTCCCTTTGACCAGAACGGCAACCTGCCGTTGGACACCGACCCCAAACTGGCCTGGGCGCAAACTTATTTGCAGGAACAACCCGTAGAACTCAACCGGGCTGCCCCGCAGGAACTTTTACGTATTCCCGGCATTGGGCGGGTCGGTGTGCAGCGCATTTTGGAAGCCCGGCGGGTGCGGGGGTTGGCTTCACTCCAACAGCTCAAAGCGCTAGGGATCAATGCCCAGCGGGCAGCGCCTTTCATTCTGCTGAACGGCAAACGCCCGGCATATCAGCTGGGGTTGGTGTAAGTAACTTTATTCTGTATTTTGGCTGCAATTACCGGCAAAATTTGCCGGCTTTAAAAAACCGCCTGGAATGGATGAGGAAATCATCCATTTGATTTAACCGAGTAAAACTCGGTTAAAAAAATTGGCCTGTGGTATCACAGGCCAACGGATAGTACAGTTGAATAAAATAGCAGTTTACTTCAAGCAATATGCCAGCATATTCACACCCCATTCCTGGACAGTGCGAATATCGCTGCGGGAAAGGCCCCCAGCGGCTGATTTTCCAGCCCAGGAGGGGCTAAAACCGGCTTCTGAGTAAATCACATCCTTCCCTACCATCACGCCCTCAGGAGCCTGCGAAAAGAGGTAGACGCTTTCCAAAAGTTCATCACCGTCCTTGACCGCGCTCACCTTTGCACCCAAGTCTTTCAAAATTTGCTGACAAGATTCGGCTGCCTTTTCATCTAATGCTTCAACCAGGATTTTCTTCCCATCTTTGATAAAATCTTTGATCGCTTTCTGATCATCCGCACTCAGTTTGCAGCTGCCTTTTCCACTTAGGCATAAAAGGTCATATTTTGAGGCATTTTGGACAACTTCAGCATGTTGATCGACCACCAAAGAAAGGGAGGCATCCCTGGCACTCATTTTACCGAGTTGGTTCCACCCGGCAAGCACATCACCTTCTACTTTTCCACCAAGGTTAACCAACCCCACCGATACAATTTTGTTGAGCTGCGGCGAAATATCTCTCCGGTAGCGCAAATCCAGCTCTCCCGCATTCGGATTCACCGGGTCTGCGGCATTTTTTACTGGGGAGCCGGCTTTGTTGATCCAAATCCGGGCGATTTCAACCGCCGGGCGTTTGGGCATTTCCGGTAAAGCAGCCACCACAAATTCATCCTGCATATAGCGGGCTTCATTATCTACCCCACCGATCTCTCGCTGCCCATGACCGATCACAATATACAGTTCACCCTGGCTGTCATCGCCAAACTCGTAAGCGACCGGTTCCTGCAACACAACCACATTCCCGGCCGAGTCGACTGCCACCCCAGGAGAAATAAAAACCATCTGGTCGGCCGGATCATTGGCGACTACTTCCAGGCCATATACTACGCCCGTGCCATGAAAAACCAGGTCATGGGCACGCATGGTTTGACGATGCTCTTCGTGGGCATCCTGCCAGATGTCTGCTGTGATTGACATCCCATCATACGGGCTAATATGTGTTTTAGGAAAAGAATCAAACGCTTTCTCTTCAGTCATTGTTATCTCCTCTAAAAGTGCTTATTGGATAAATTCACAGCGGACATCATAGGTTATGTGTGCTGGAACCATGGAACGAATTATTTCTCTCATTTTTTGCAAATACATCTCTTTTGTAAAGCGCGTGCGCGTCAGTTCGCTTTTAGCAACGGTCATATCTACAGAGACAGAGACCGGTTTGTTTTCCCGGCCTAGTGCACGCTCTAACCCCAGGCGATTTTGCTTTCCCAAGGTAAAGTTAGAAGCGCGGTGCTCGCTAATCTGCACCTCACCTTCCGTATAAATTTCCAGGTAAAGCTGCAAAGCCTGTAAAGTGCCGCGTAATTGATAGATCAGTAAAGCATTATTCAACAAGTTGCGGGTACGCTCGATGGGCAAAAAATCGTCCATCGGCATCCCTACCCAAGAGGCTAACCAGGGGATAAATGCTTTGGGTGTAAGCTGCGGGTCAAAGTAGTGGTGAATGTGGCTTACCTGTGTATCAATCGGTTTCCAAAAACTCTCGAAAAACATCAAATATCGAGAGAGGAAATCATCACGGTTGTAAATCTCAGGGAGGTAGCGCAGATATTTGCCCTTCCCAAACACAGAAATACGCACAGCTTCCGACGCAATTATTTCCTCATTTTCCACATCCACAATTTGCGCTTCGGTTGTCAAATTTTGATTGATGTAAAACGTGTTGATGCGCGCATACACGACGATGTCATATTCCTGGTTTGGAGAAAAATATTTCTCCAAGGGAACGATCATCAAAATATTTTGATCGACCTCTGCCACAGACGGCAGGAGCACCGGGACACCTTCAGGCAGATCGTATGATTCTATGTTGACAACCTGCGGCCATACTGCCTGCAAAGAAATACCCGCAACTTTTTCCACATTAAAATTGAAATGGAAAGCAATCAATTCGCCGGGGTAGCAGTTGTACCGGTTTGCTGCAAATTGCAGCTTGGTCTTAGTTTTTATTTCAGCCATAGGGTTCACTTCTTATTTTGTTTACTGAAATCGACAACCTCAATTTCGTGGTCGAGGGAGCAAAGCAAGCCGTCTTCGGGAACGGACAGCACCTTTTCAACAGGAGTCAACGGTTTGGGCTGTCCATCATCAAACAAGGTATTTTCCTCAACCGGCACCACCTTACGGCTGTAAATTTCCACATCCATCACATACTTCACCGAAGGCACCTGCTGAATAAGAGACATCAACTCACCGGCATACAAGTCTCGCCCGAATGTCCATCCTTCCCACTCATCAGAAAGGGTCAGCACCGGGTCTTTGTCATCTATCGGCAAGGGCGTCAGGTAGCGGTGTAATTCCGCTTCAATCTGCGAGGCAACATCCAGGTGATTGACATATTCTTGCGGGACGACTTTCACCTTTACTTTCACTCCGGTATATTCCGGCTCGCGGATATTGAGCACGGTGGTCATCAACCGGTATTTATCCAGGTAATTTTGCAGGTCTTTCTTGAAAGTGTCTGACAAATGCAGCTTGGAAAGGTCGCCTGCTTTGATCGATTCCGACACCGCCGGGACGACCAATACCGCAAGCATGCCAGAAGGGGTATCCCCAGAGTCATTAGGGGTGATACATTTAGCCCTTGCCACCATACGGCTGTACTTGGCGGCAAACTGCTCATAATCCTGGGCGGTCACTGCCCGCCGCTGTGCCTGTAACTCGCGCTGGGCACGGAATTTCACTTCATCCAGTGATTCCTGATCTCGTCCGCCATCGGCTCTGGTCAAATTCGTCACCCGAGAGAGATAGGCCAGGGACATCGACATGGTAGTCAAACTGTCTACGGGTAAATTCCCCGCCACCCCGCCGCCATAACGATATTGGTTGAAGCGAATATCTCGCCCGCTTTCCGGGATGCGCCCATATTGGATCACGGTGCCGTCTGGCTGGCGAATTGCCGGGCCAAAGTGTACCGTCCCGGAAGCCATATCGAGTGAAAAATGGCGGTCAAACTGGGTGGAATTTGAGAAATCCGGTACGTACTGCCAGGGGATAAACACATCCTGCCCGTTGCGGGTTTCTTCCACCTCAACAAATTCCTCCGGC
This sequence comes from Anaerolineales bacterium, assembly GCA_963675375.2. Lineage (GTDB taxonomy): Bacteria > Chloroflexota > Anaerolineae > Anaerolineales > UBA11579 > UBA11579. The sequence goes on from OY776212.2 coordinate 3,933,630, forward strand.
AAAAGGTCGAGCACCGGGGCGTGGCCTAATTCAAAACTTTGCCCAGGCTCTCCCGAACTTCTCCCAACGAATTCATTCTTTTCGGTCACAGAGTGATTGGCCGGAACCGAAGCGCCGATCGTATAGACTTGCAAATTTCGCACTCTGGGCGATTCGGTGTACATCCCTTGCAGCAAATTGCGCTGCTCAATGCGGCAGCGGAGCCAATAACCATCCACCCCGTAAACCTCTCCGACGCCAAGCTCCATAGGCAGGTAGAGCACTAAAAATCCCGAAGGGTTGTTCAACCCACCGGTGGTATCTTTTTCGCCATCTAGTTTACTGGGTTTGATCTCCACCCATTCCCCATTTTCTGCCAGGCACTCCCACACCCAAGGCGGGTCATCCCGCCGGATGCCAACCGCTTCGGTAGGATCACAATCAAAATCAAACCGGAGGGTATGCCCGGAGATATTGTTCTTCCGATCAAACCCCAAGTAGAAGGTATCTCCAGGTTGGGGCGATTCCGGGTCGAAGGGTCGGAACAATTCCACGCCCAACCGGGGCTGGTAGTTTTTATTAAACTCACCCTCTTTTCGGATATGTTTGAGGAGTGGCGGGACAATGGTGATGTCTTGTAAAGTGGAAAAAATAATTTCCTCATCCAATTGATCAGAGCGCACTTCAAATCCCTCAGGGACGGTCACCGTTTGCTCATCACCAGGAGCCATGGGCAAATTCACCGAAAGGTAAAAAGTGAGGTCTGTTTGTGCGCTGTTAGCCGGGGATTGGCTAAAGCCTAACATTTCCAAGAATTTGATGTAATTGATTTCCGGGATACGGTTGAACCGGTAGACCATCATTTCGGTCATCCAGGCAAACAGCTCAATGAGCGTAATCCCAGGATCGCTGACGTTGTATTCCGTCCACTCAGGGCAGTAATTGATGATCCTTTTTCTAGCTTCATCTACCAGATCTCGTTGAAATCGGAGATCATCAAGGTTTGGTGCTGGTAATGACATGTTCTTCTCCTGCGCTATTCAATCTCAGCTTCTTCTTCAATATAGAAGGGATACACAATGCTGCGAGTGTCGTGTATGGATTTTATATAATATTCAATCTCAACCAGGAAACCACTAGGGGCTTCCGATAAGTCCACATTGATTTTGGTCACTTCAATCCGCGGTTCCCACATCCTGAGGGCTTCATCCACATAATCTTGCATCAGTCCAATGGTGGTGGCGTTGCGGGGTTCAAAAATAAGCTCATTCGCCTGGCATCCAAACGTGGGGCGCATCACTCGTTCCCCAGGCATGGTACCCAAGATGATCCGGATGGACTGCTCAATATCTTCGCTTCCGGTCACCAGCGCCAACTCTCCTTTGGCATTGGTTCGCAAAGGAAAGCTCAATCCCATTCCTAAAAATTTGTGTTCATCAGGCATTTTTATGTTCTCCATCATGCTAGCATCGTTTTAACTGCGCCCTTTGCAACCACAGTACTCACCGGCACCCCGCTGGCAGGGTTATTCCCGACAACCTGGCTGGTTACCCGCGCTGCCGGACGGCCACAAATCAAGACCGTTGGGCTGCCCACTACAATAGAACCCACGCATGCAGCGCCGCTAACCATATCGCCCATCACGGAAGCAGGTACGCCCTCAATCAAAACAGTCGGCGCGCCTGGCCCGGTAATCGTGTCCCCTGATGCGGTTTGATCTCCTAATCTTGCTGCCGGAAACGGCATACCTTCCTCCTACTAATTGATCTTTACAAGTCCGCCTTGAATCTCAACCATGGCATTACCCTTTAGGGAAGCGGCTGCATTGGCTTGTACATCTACCTTGGTGCCTTTCAATGATGCGCCAGCCATTTGCAAGTCAACTTCTGAAGTGCCCGCTTTCAGGTTTGCGCCAGCTTTAGACTCAAGCTGGAGGTTACTGGTTGAGGTGAGCGTGCCCTTGCCCATCGACTCAAGGCTCATGTCTTGCTTGCTCTTTACAATGAATTTGCCGCCGGCTTCTACGGTAAAATCGCCCTGGGTTTTCAAGGTCATCGAGTTGCTCTTCGAATCGATCACAATGCTGTTTTTCTCGGTCTTATCTTTGATGATGATCTGCTCGGCATTTTCGGTATCATCAAAGATGATCATATGCCCGCTGCGCGACCGAACGATCCGCTCGTTGACTTTGCCGTTGCCTGGGGCTAGCACTTTCCCCGCAGGCGGTTTATCCTTGCTGTTCCACAACACGCCCACAATGTAGGGGTAGTTCACATCCCCGCGCTCAAAGGAAACCAAAACCTCGTCATCCACTTCGGGCAAGAAGAAGATACCCCGATCTTTCCCGCCGCCGGCCACCGCGATGCGCGCCCAACTGCTCTCCAATTCTGACATTTTGTATTCAGGCATCCAGGGATATTTAACTTTCACGCGTCCTAATTTCTGCGGGTCGCCCAGGTCGGTGACAATCCCAATCACCACCCCATTGATCTTATTGGGGGATTGGTCATGCCCCAGCAGCATGCTGCGAATGGTATACGGGTTGCGACCGGATACCTGGAATTGCACTCGATAATCCCCCTGCCGCCAGATATGTTTTGCCTCGGTCACATAATATTTGCCGGAGAAGCGCGCCCCCACATTGGAGATCACAACCTCTGTGCCTGCCAGTAAAAACGGGTCACCATCCACCACTTCACCACTGGCGCGGACAAACTGGCTCTCCCGGCTTTCACCGCGTGCTTGTGCAGCTGTTTTGGCTTCATCCGAGGTACGCATTACAGGGTCTAAAATGGCTTCGTCCTGAGTGATTTTCATGCGGGTCAAGGGCAGCTTTGACCCGGCACTCGATTCGGCGGTTTTGACAAAGTCATTGTTGATTTTTGCACCTGTTTTACCGCTTATTTTTTTCTTTGCATCCGGGTCCCAACCAAACGCCTCAACCTTAGATACCGTTCCCATAGAAACCAAACGCGGATCAAAATTACTCAAATTTCTACCCCAAATCAACTCATTGGGCCCTTTGAGATAGCGTGTTTTTGAGCTTTTCTTAAAGTGGAGCGTCTTACCATCGGCGTAAATCTGGTAGCCCAGTAATTCTGCCCTCGACCACAAAAAATCCCAATCGCTTTGGTTGTACTGCATCACATAATTATATTTTACAGAAGTGAAGTCCGATTGGGGTAACAGGCCCACATCCATCGCTATGGAAGAGAAAATTTGCTGGTCTGTCACGGTTTTTGCATAAGGGTTGCCGTCCCCAAAGGTGCGGGTGTTCTTCCCGTAGGTCAGGCGGTGAGAACGGTCGTACCCGCGGATTTTCAGGAATACCTGCCCATCATCGCGAAAGACCGGCTCCACCCCGGTGATCTCCCCAGAGATCAAAGTATTGATCATAGGCACCACGGAATCCGGTTTTTCTTCTTCCATCACAATTTCAACCGATGTCCCCAAGGAAAACTTAAGCGCATTATCCCCGTGTTTGAGGGTACCCAAAGCCACATCAATCGTATCGCTGATCAAAATGGTGAACATCCCCGGCAAAAAGACATTGGTATCCACCACCACTTCAACAATATCAGAGCTAAGCAGTACGTCCGGTACCCCACTGAATTTGATCAATACATTACTCATATTAACTGTATCCTAACCAGCATTCCTCTAATCTTGAGGAATGACTAATAACTGACCATCGATCAGGTCAAAGGGATTATCCAAACCATTTGCCTCTGCCAACCGCCGCCACTGGCTGGCATCGCCGTATTCTTCAAAGGCAATCTGATCCAAGCGCTGGCGGGAGTGCACCCGGCGAGTTTTGCGCGGGTCGGTACGGCTGGTAGGGTTCTGCCAGGGGATGAGGTCATCGCCAAATAGCGCTTGCTGTTGAATGAAATCCACATCCGCCACAGCACGGATCGGGGTGCCGTCCGGGGCAAACATGGTGTAGGTGATGTCCACCTTATCTACCACTGCTTTGAAAAGGCTGATGTTTCCCCATACCAGGTTCACCGTTGGGGGGTGGGCCTTGGGGATTTTATACATGGAGTAGCCGGCATCGCGCAGGGTAAGCGCCAACAGCTGATTGGTCTTCTCGCGCACATCAATCAATTTTTTAGAATCGTGATAGGTGTCAAAATACAAAGTGATGCTGTAAGTTGCAGGCGAACCACCACCAAAAGAAAGTTTGGGCGAGTTGAAATTAGGAGCCGTTTCACTGCTCCAGTTGGTTCGCTTTTGGATCTTCAACTGGGAGGGATTGAACTGGCATTCAATCGTGCCGCGAATCACCTGTAGTCTGGTTTTCCACTTTAATTGCGCTTTTACAAGTTGGCCTTCATCCGTCATGGTCTCACCTTTTTAATCTTTCTAGAAAAATCTGGAAGTTCTTTCTGCTTCCATCTCAATTAATCGTTTCACAATCGGATACACATCTTCTGCAATCTTATCCAGATCAATTTCTGGCGGGCTTGCTTGTTGGGGGCTGCTTTGGGGCTGCATTTGCGTTTGTGCTGCGGCAGGTTTTCTACGGAACGCACTTGTAATCGATTTTTCGATCTCAGGAACCGTTAAATCTGTAAAACGCTGCACCACATTGGGGGCGGCACTTTGCACCGGAACGGTGGTAGGTGCTTGGCTTTGCTGCGCCGGTCGGCCGGTCTGCGGGGAAAGCATCGTTTGCGCGGACGAAGTATGTGCAGGCGTGCTTTGCTGGGCCGGGGTAAACAAAGCAGAGGGGCGTTTCACCATCGTCATCGGCAGGTCGTCTGCGGCAGCGGAAAAGAGCCCTTTCTCTTCCGTTACGGGTGCAGGTTGGGTTCCTTCCGGTAATTTTGGGGAAGGTGTCACCGCCTGCATCAGCATTTCCAGCGTGCCCGGCACAGGAGAACGCTGCAGCTCGCTTTTAGGTGGTTCCTTTATGGGTGCCGGTTTCGTCACCGCTTCCTTTACCTGCGGATTGTAGATCGGGAATGTTTTGGGTACCAGCAGCTTGGGGGCTTCAATGTCTGTTTTCCTGATAGATTTTGCCGGTTTGCGCCGCTTCAAAACTTGTTCTTGCAGCGGGTGTCGTACAGCCTCCGCTTTGGTTTCGGTTTGAGAAGGCAGCACACTTTTGACTGTTTGTTTTTCGGGTGCGCTTGCTTCTTTTGGCACAGTGGAAACTTCCGGTTTCCTCACGGTCAAATCGAGAAGTTCCGCAGGTTCTTGTTTCTCTTGCTTGCGAGCCGCTTTAATCTCTTCTGGCGATTCCTGCTTAATTTCAGGTTTCTCCGCTTTGGTAATATCCTCTACCGGAAGGGATTTTGGGGCTTCCTTTTTAGGCGAAACCTCACGCACCTGTTCTGGCGCTTTGCGAGCCGGCGGTTGAGGGGGAATACTCTTGCTCTTTTCGGCTTTTTTCGGGGTAGCCGGTTTTGCCACCAGCCTCTGTACCGTGGGCGCTGTCGTTCGAGCGCTTGCCGGTTTTTCTGTTTTCGGTTTTGGCTTTGCAGTTAATAATGGCTCTTGCGAGGCACGCACCTCTTTTTGAACCGGCTTTGCATCCAGTTTCGCTTGCTCCACCGCTTTTGGCAGGCTCGGTGCTTCTTTTACTGGCGGCGCTGCCTGTGTTAGTTTTTCAATCGCGGCTTTTTTATCCGGCTTGCGCTCCTCTACCGGCGGGGGCGGGGCTTGCGGCGCTTTTTCCTTTGCCTGTAAAGGCGGGGTAACAGGTTCCGTTTTCTCTGCGGGAGCGGGAATATCAGGAATTTGCTCTTTTGGCTGTGCGGGCGACTGGGGAGAGATCTCTTGTACATGGGAGAACATGCGAGATCTTGGCGGTGGGGCCGGTCTTGCCGCTTGAGGTCGTGAGGTCGCTTTTTTAGAGGCGGGTATTTTTTGAGCCTGCTCTTTGAAGGCATCGATGGATTGCCCCGGTTTGGGGAATACATCAAATTTTTGAATCACACTGCCACGGCTCAGTGTGCCGCTCTCTGGCTGGGGTTGCTGTCCTCCGGAAAAGGACCCTACATGCTGCTGTTCCACTTCTGACCACACGCTTTTCCCTGCCGCACTTTTCGGTTTCAGCATTAACAAGCTGCCGACGTTTTTCACCTTCTCGGTGACAAGCTTCCCCGTCCTGGCTAAATCTTCAGGTTGAATATTCCCCAGGTTATGTTTGTTAATATAGCGCATTTTTTTAGCAGCCAAAGAATATTTTTTCCCCACAAATTGAGACATAGCCGGGAATTTCTGTACCACAAACGGCTGTGTGCCGCTCTGGCTTTTGCTTCCGCGTGAAAGCATGTGATTCGTTTGCTCAACATGCTTCCGTAAATGGCTGATAATTGGATTCTGCGCTGTCATGCTTTAGAATGCCCCTTCAACGGTGAAATAAGAAAAGGCCACTTCGAGCGTTTCCATCACAATGGATTGAGAGTCATCCACCGTAAGATCGGAAAGACTCCACGACACGGGGTAGGCTTTTTCAAATTGCCAGGTTACAAAATCTGCCTCAATCTTATCGGTGGTAGAACGCCGCTGGGTAAGGGTTAGCACCTGGTCGCGATATGGCACACCGGAATACTGCCCGGAGGTCATCCAAAGCAGGAAAAACTCCGGGGTGACAAAGCCAGATTTAAGGGTAATGTGCCCGTAAGAGATTTGCCCCGGAAGCTCGTACACCTCGTTGTTCACTCCACCCTGCCGGATCGTTTCCACTTCCCTTCTCACAGAGAGACCACTAACGCTCTGGAACAGAGCGACAACCGTTCCATTTATAGACAAACTAAACTGGAACGTAGGGATCGGAAAATCACCCCAATTATCCGGGATTTTTGGCTTTGCCATGGCGGGCAAAGGTGTAGGGGTTGCTGTTTTTAATAATAAGCCCATAGGTCTACCTCAAATGATCTTGCCGACGCGTTCGCTTTCAAACGATAGTTCTCGCCGCAAGATCTTTACAATTTTTTCTGCCAGTTCATTCAATTCTTCCTGAGAGAGATCCGCCTGGCTGCCAGACGCCGAATTGGCTGATTGTTTATTCGTGATTTGTTCAGAAGTCATTTGCTACGTCCCTAAATTCAGCCGTTTATTCAAATTCGAAATCTCTTTTACCCACTGCCTTCTGAATCGATGACTCTGATTCAAAATTTCCTCAGGGGGCCAGTGAAAATAGTATGCGATGTAGGCTATCTCCTGGTACAGCTGCTCCAGAGGATAGCCTAGAGTTCCCCCAATGTTGCTAAGTCCACTTTAAAAGTTTTCTCACAGTGGGGGCATACATACTCTCGTTGTGTATTTCCTTCTTCGTTGATCTGCCGGTAAAATTCCTGCAAATAGGTCAGGTCTGCGGCAAACAGGTTCTCTACCACGTTGGTATTAATCGCGCTCAAAGAACCCAACCGAGTGATTACCCTGGAGAGCAGAACAATGACAATGTAGGCTTCGTTTGCCTGAACCCGCATATCATTGAGAATAGTGATCTCATCCATGGCAGTTGCCAGCCGCATACTGCCTTTTTTATGTAGGTTTCCTTCTTTGTCCACGTACCCCATAGGAAGTTCAAACTCAAATTCAGTTTGTAAATTCATTTTTTAATCCTCGGTCTATTATTTGTAATTCATCTCAATCCATTCGGGTTGAATGGTGATTTTAAATTTTCTAATCCTGTTTTCCGTATACGGATTTTTAGAAAATCCAGATATTCCGGTGACCATTATATTGAACAAATCCCAACTGACTACCGGTGCCAGATTCTGGTAAAGATCAATGGTGATATTCTGTAAATTTACTTTCCCCGCTGAAGCTTCGGTAAAGACTTCATAGATCTTTTCACACTCTGGGGTGAGTGCGCGCGATAAAACCACAGGAGCGTATGAAGTTTGTCCCGGAATGAACTTGGTCGTCGAGCTTCCCGCTTCATTGACCAGGTTATAACTCACCATCGCGATCTGCAGATCACCCCCGGTGAGTTCATCAAATTCACCAATAGGATCACCCGATTCAAAATCTGTCACCACATATGCAATATCTGGAATTCCGTCTGTCATCACATCTCCTTACTATGCTTCAACGCTAATCAATCACAGGGGAAAGAAAAAAGGGTCTCATACAGCGTTTGTTACCGTGCGAGACCCTTAAATCTCGCCTGATAAATCGATGATTAAGCGACGCGCTCTACACCTTCGTGCACAATGGTGACGTCTTCAATCATATAATCGGTTGAACCCGCATCCATTTCCGGGCCAGTCACCTTGCTCGGCCATGCATTTTCAAAATTCCAGCGGGCAATTTCAGAATTGTCTTGAGAATAGGCAATGATGGAGCAGTTGGTTCGGGCGTCGTCAATCTTGCCGTCCACAACCATTTGGCGCCATTCCCAAATATCCACATTGCTGGTCACGCCACGTTTCAGGGAAACGGGTGTCCAGGTCAGCCTACCGGGAATCTGGCGGATGATGGTCTCGCCGGTTTCGCCATTGACCACTTTCTGTTGGACAACTTCTGTTTCAGAACCGATACCACTCACTTGGGTGAAGAAACCAGATAACTTACCTTCGATTTCTAGCCCAAACTTAAATGCTACAAGGGGGTCTTCTCTTTCTGCCATAATTTAGTCTCCTTTATCTGTCTCTAAAATCAATCTGACCCAGGGCCGGCCCACTGGCTGATGCGGAAGATCACAAATTCAGCAGGTTTAACCGGAGCAAGACCAATTTCAATAATCAAGCGGCCCAAGTCGCGCGATTCGGGCGGGTTCAGCTCATCATCTACCTTGACATAAAATGCCTCAGCAGGAGCAGACCCAAACAGCGCACCGTCCCGCCAGACGATCCTCAAGAAGGCAGAAACATCGCGGCGAACACGCGCCCACAGTTTGCGGTTATTGGGTTCAAACACAACCCACTGCGTACCGTTCTCGATTGATTTTTCAACATAGTTGAACAACCGGCGCACATTGATGTACTTCCAGGAGGGATCGCTTGATAAGGTGCGAGCACCCCACACGCGGATACCACGGCCGGGGAAGGAGCGGATGCAGTTGATGCCAATCGGGTTCAAAGTATCTTGCTCACCCTTGGTAGTCTGGTAAGACAAACCAACTGCGGCAGAAACCACTTCGTTTGCCGGGGCTTTGTGTACGCCGCGGGTATTGTCGCTGCGTGCCCATAAACCGGCCACAAAGCCAGAAGGCGGGAAGTTGATCACTTGATCGGTTGCCGGATCCATCACTTTGATCCACGGGTAGTACAGCGCGGCATAGGAAGAATCAAATCCGGTCACATCCATGCGCCATTTCTTGATTTCCTGCGGGGTCATATCCGGAGGTGAGTCCAGAATGGCAACGCGGTCACCCATGCGTTCGCAGTGGGCAATCATCATGGTCTGTACGGCTTTCACCATTTCCAGATCCAGCTTTTCGCCGGGCATGGTGGTCATCAGGTCAGGTACAACCAACATGGTGGCATCGTCCAACACTTCCAGGCCTTCCACGCCCTGGCGAGCGCTGACATCACCTTTGAATTCGCTGGCTTTGGGAGCTTCCAGCAGTTTCTTATCAATGGTCAGGGTCTGCTCTTGTTCGCGGGGCATTACCTTTGCCAAAGGCTGGCCTTCGGCGACAACCAATTCCACAAACTTGGGCAATTTGTTGTTTTTATAGGCCAAAACAACTTGTTTCTCGCCATCAACCAAAGCTGTTGCTAATTTGGTTTCGGTAAGCGCTTCGAGGGTGGCCCAGCCACCGGAGGGTGCTTCTTTTTCCACGTAGAGGGTAAAGCTGTAATCATCGCCGCCATTGTCTTCGGGGGCAGCATCTGCTTTATCGTCATCTTTGGCAGTGGATTTCTTTGCGCCGGTGCTTGCCGGCAGCATCAAATCGCCGGTGCGCACGCGCATCTTCAAACCTTCAACGCCGGCCTGTTTGGCAAGCACTTTGATGGCAGGTTTGCCCTGGTCGTTCAACAAGGCAGCTTCGGCCTTCGGGAAGGTACGAATGCTAACCACGTAGCAGCGGGAACCACCGTTGGTGAAATATCCATAGACAGAAAGCGGCAACTTCAATCCAGGAACAAATCCACCAAAGCGTTCTACGAACTGGGTCCAGTTGGTGACCAACTGGGGTTTGTTCAACAGGTTTTCGACCAGCATTTCACCATCAACTTCTCGTACAACTTCGGCCTTCTCGGTAAACCCAACAAAGACGGCCATTGCTGTGCCAACACCTTCAATCGGCTTTGGCCCCCGATCTACCTCCTCAACATATACACCGGGTGATAAATATTCAGGCATGTTTTAGTCTCCTTCTAGGTAACATAATTTGATCAATATAATTTAGTTAATTTCTCACAAAATCTCTTTGTTTATAAGTCAGGTTGCACTCCTTTCAACAAATTTGTATGCACCTATTTACACCTGAATTTCAAAATAATCAGCAGGCACAACAATAGATTGTCTCTTTAGCACTTTATCGTTATGGAGAATATCTAAGTGGTATTCTCCTTCGGGAAGACTTGGCAAACCAAATTTTCCCTCGTCGGTAAGGTCAATGTATTGATTCTTTTCTACCAAATACAACTCTAACGTGGCGGGAGCATATTTTTTGCTGGCAAGTTCTCCGCCAATCGAATAATAGCTTTTCGAATGCGCTTTATACACTTTTGTATCTATATCCGGGTCAATCGGGTTTTGCTGCACAAACCGCATTTCTCTCGATGTGACCTGTTTGAAGATGGTCGGTTCGTAAGGATCAACCGCTACGGTGATCGTGATCAACACGCCAGGGCGCATCTCATTATCCAAAACGCCCCAGATTTCAGAAAACTTATCCACCGGCCCTTTTTCCGTGGGGAAATTTGCCACCTCAATCGGGATAGGGGCTGGTTGCCCTTGCAAACTGTCGGGGAGCATTTTCTTGGGGATAAATGGATTACGCAGCAAGGCGATCAGTGCCGAAGACAACAACAAATGCTCGTCTTCCGCATCTTTTACCCAGGCGGTCATTAGATATCGAAGGTCTAATCGCACCAAGTTGCGCCGAACTTCTGTGGTTCCATCGGGGCGAGCGATGGTGACATACTGCTCCGCGCCGCGCAAACGCAGGTTTTCCCGAATATCAAAGAGAAACATATTGATCGTCGGTTTGCCTACACGGGAAGACCATTCCCTTCTAGGTTGATCAAAGGCAATATCTATCTCATTCCCTTTAATATCAATTTCTTGCTTCAGGAGTTGCCGCAAGACCTCATCAATGTCTGCAATCATGGTTCAACGCTCCTCTTATGCCGCGGTTGGGTAAACACTTTGCCGCAGGCCAGCCTTACTGTCCTTTTTCTTCCAGCTTTGCTTTTAATTCTTTGTTTTCCTGCATCACACGGGCATACTCTTGCATGATCGAGCTCATCCCTCCGCCGCCCATCATGCCCATACCCATCATCCCCATGCCCATACCCATTTGCGGCATAGCCTGGGGGGCTGTCTCTTTTTCTTTATTACCCGAACCGGTTAAGAAACCTACCGCACTCTTCAAATACCCAAACCCTGTCTTGGCATTATCCAAGGTGGCATGCTTCTTCACAAACCCGCCGATTTTTCCTAATAAAGTGGGGTTCTCTTTTTTGAAATTCTGGTATTTTTCTAACGCGCCCTCTTCTCCACGCTGGGCACGCGCTTTTAATGCTTGCCGGCGATGGGTAATTGCATCTGAACCGATGTCTGTATGGAAGACCTTTTGAATGTCTGTTAATGATCCACCATACAACTCATTCAATTGATCTTTGGCTTTCTTCACATCCTCTTCTTTAGAATCAGGATTCTGGATGATCGACATCAATTTACCCTTGTGTTGATCTTTTTTCAGGCTCGAATTGGCATATTGTGAACTTACTTTCTTGTGTTCTCTTTTATCCAAACCTTCAAGATTTTCTAAGTTCTTGTCAGAACCGACCCCCATTTTCTTTATTTGCGCCTGAAGTGCATCCGGAGTGATTCCCTCTTTCTTCTTCATGGTCTTCATCATCTCACCAGGGTATGTTTTTACATCTTTATCCCCCTTCTCCGCCTTTTTCGTGTCTTCATCCCCCATGGACATCTTGGCAAAATCAAGCTTCCCCTTTTTCATTATGTCTAAGCGGTGCTGGGTTGCCTCTTTTCCCTTATCCTTCTTCTTGAACCAATCCAATATAGAGCGCTGTACAGCTGCTGCCGATTTCCCGGATTTCACAGTGGTCTTGGCATTTGAGTTCTGTACGGCCTTCTTACCCACATGTTCCGCTTCGTGCTCCATCGAGGTGTTGGGCGCGCCTAATTTCAACCTGCCACCAGCCATTGCGGTGCCAGATTGCTGCACGACATGGGTCATCTCGTGCAAGAGAGTCTCTCGTCCCTTAGACGTGTTGGGGGAATACTCACCCTGGCGGAAAAAGATGTCTTTCCCGATGGTGAACGCTTTGGCGTTGATTTGCTTGCTCAACTTATCTGCCGAAGCATCCGTATGAATGCGCACATCAGAAAAATTCTGCCCAAGATTCTGTTCGCCTTCCTTCTGCATGGTAATAGGAAGCGCCCCACCAACCCCGCGTTTTTGCTGGATGGTATCAGAGATAGACTTGTTCAAATACCCTTTTTCGTCGGTCATTTGAGCGCTGCGACTGGAATGATCAAACGAGCGTTGCACGGTCTGATTGCCAAGTTGTTTTTGAGCAACCAAAACCTCATCCTTACGCATCGTTTCAGGCGCTGTCCGCATCTGTTCGGAATTGAACTGATGCTTGACATTCTCCTTTGGCTTTTGAACCCTATTTTGCTTTTGTACTTGCTTATTTTGTTGAGTTTTTTGATTTCCAGTCATCACATTTCTCCATTACAAACTAGAGGGCAAAATCAGAATCTTGAACCAGCTTACCCATTTTTTGAATTTCTCGTTTTGCCCCATGCATTAAGTGAGGCATCGTGACATAATTGCCATCTTCCGCGGCATAATAGGCCGCGTTCAAAATAATATTCCGAATATTTCCACCTGCGAGCTTAAATCGTTTGGCCATCAAAGCCAGGTCCAGGTCATCCTCCACCGGCAGGCTGGGTGGGATCAGCACTTTCCAAATTTCCAAACGATGATTTTCATCCGGGAAGGGGAAGTCGATTAAAAATTGCAGCCGGCGGGTGAAAGCTTCATCCAGGTTGGCTTTCAAGTTGGTCGCCAGGATAGCTAAACCGTTGTAGCTTTCCATCCGCTGCAGCAGGTACCCCACTTCCAGGTTTGCATAGCGGTCTTGGGCGTCTTTCACTTCAGAGCGTTTCCCGAAAATGGCATCCGCTTCATCAAAGAACAAGATTGCGTTGCTTTCCGAAGCTTCAGAAAAGATTTTCTCCAAATTCTTTTCTGTTTCGCCCACATACTTACTCACCACGGTAGATAAATCCACCCGGTAAAGGTCAATCCCTAATTCATTGGCAATGATCTGCGCGGCCAGGGTTTTGCCTGTGCCGGGAGGGCCGCCAAACAACGCCGAAATTCCATTGCTGGCTGCCAGCTTCTTCCCCAGCCCCCATTCTTCCAGCACCTTCGGGCGAGACTGCACCATCTGAACCAGTTCTTTCAACATACTCATCGGGTTCTCAGGCAGCACAATATCATCCCAGGTATAGCGGGGGGCAATCTTTTGTGCCAACTCTGCCAGATGGTGTCCGGAATGGAACTGGGCAGCATAAAACAAATCATCGCTGGTAAGCAAGCGGCCTTCCTGTAAGGCGCGGGATAAAGCGGTGGAAGATGCCGCCAAAATCTGCCCGCTGGTCAGCGAAAATTGCCCCGATAGCACAGATAGATCGGTGTCTGGAATTGTTTCTGCCAGTTCATCTAATAAACTTTCCCAAATATCTTTGCGGTCTAATGCTGTCAGGTCGTCAAAAGGCACGTGCATGAGAGGATGATCACTATTTGGCATTACCGGGTCAAATTTAAAGGTGCGCCGGCTGCTAAACACGATCACTTCGTCCATCTTGCGGAGGACTTCAAAGCAAGTATGATTGAGATAACCATCCTCATCGATCAAAATATCTGCCCGCTGAAAGTACAGCCAGGCGTCCAACATGCGGGCGTCACGCACAGCGGAAACAACCCGCTCCAATAAGCTATCCTCATCACTCCGGGTTGGGAGCATTACCTTAAGCAAAGGCTTTTCTGCAACTGCCGCCAACTGTACGACGGCCATTTCTTGCTGCAAGGTATCTGAACCGTACAAAGACAAGAACGGTCCAATATTTTCTAATACATCTAAAGATGGGATTTGCCAGCGAGAATACAGCATTTCCGCTGCCTCGTCCATTTCCCCCGCCCCGGCTTCATAATAAGCGGCCCCGCTCCCCAACCCTTCTGAAGGATTATAGGAATCCAGCAGCCAGGCAATCACCGCAGGGGAGATAATAAATGTCTGCCGCAAACTGGAGTTTTGAGTTTCAGAAGATTCCACCGGCAAGACCAACTGGTTGCACCGCAATGCAGCTAATGGTTCAAAATAATGCAGATAATCTAACCGTTCCAATCCCTCTGGCGCTAACAGGTTCAAGATCAAATCCGCACTGGCGAATTTTTGGGTTACATCGTCCTGCAAATAGCTGTAAATCCGTTCATAACGCAGATCTAAAGAAGGTGCCAGGGCTACAATGAACGCCCACCACTCAAATTCTGCCAGCTCAAATTTTTGCTTCAAGGTCAGCAAACGCAGCTGATAGCCGGCCTTTTCTGCTTCACTTTCCAACTTTTCCATTTTCTTTTGAGCTTTAGCTTCGGCTTCTTCCAGAATTTTTGTTTCTTCTATCGATAGGGCAATGCCAGAACCCCAATGTGTCCCCACTTTACGCTTAGAGACGGCCAATGCCTCTTCATCAGAGATATACAACCCCCTAAAACGGTCTGCTGCATTCTGCCCGGCCAGCTGCCAGCGCCGCACATCGCGTTCTAGCCGCGCGTCAAGATACGCTAAAACCGCCTCAAGATATTTATGATCTAAGTCTCTGGAATGAGACATTCCGTTATGCTCCTTGTGCACGATAATGTTCGTAACGTTGCTTCTCTTTACTAAACGCCAATGACGCTGTAGTTTAGTAACTCCTCTGGTACCACTACCTCAATTTAGGGTGTTTCATCACCTAAAAAGACATTCACCTCGTTTAGAAAATCCTCCACAGAATAAATCTGGTTGCTTCCATTTTTGGTGGTCACCAACTCAAACTGGAGGTTTTTATTTTGTCCATTATTATCAAAAGATACGTTCCCAAGGCAGGGCACATACTGGTTGCTCTCTTTGAGCACATCCCGGACAGTTTCGCGGAACTTTGCCATCGGGTCGACCGCACTGTTGGAAAACAAATTGGTTATAAAAGAAGTATCTACTTGCAAGCTCTGAGACTTTGCCTGCTGCACGGCTGCATCCAGCAAATAGACCGCCGCATAGCTCTGCGCCTCGTAGAGTGATTCGACTTCGGCCGGGCATTGGTCTGTTTCCATTTTTTGCCGCAAAACAATCACATCTTCAGCCTGCTCGGATTGTAAAAACTCTAAACTGGCAAACCCGCCCGCCTGCCCCACTAAAATGGGGAGCGTCCCACCCTCTTGTGCCTGATCGGCAAATTCTTGGGTGATCGCAATAGCCATATCAGGCGCATTGCTCACGATATAGACCAGGTCTACCTGCTCGTCCATCACATCGGTGACCATCGCGGCGATCTTCTCCGTATCTAATGCATCCACAGAAAAGGCCGTGTAAGCGCCTATCTCGATAAGCTGTGCCATGGCGTCTGTGGCGGTAGCCACTGCCGCACTCTCACCAAAGGTGTTCTGTTCATATAAAATAGCTATTTTCAAACGGGTTGGATCGATACGGTTTTCTAATACCGGATTCCCAAAAATATCGTTGAATAAGAAGTTTGCATAGGCCGAACTTGGCGCACTCAATCGGAAAGCCCACAAATTGGTTTCTTGCAGTACCAGTTCCCCATCTGCTCCGGGGATGATCATCGGCACATTGAAAAAATTAGCCAGAGAGGCGGCCCGCATACTGGCCTCATTGGTTGTAGCCCCTACCAGGGCAACGATCTCCTCTTCTTCAACCATATCGCGGATCATCACCTGGATGTCATCCTCACGGTTTCCTTCGCCGGAAGCAATTTCCGTAAACTGGGTCTTACTGAGCGACTCCTCTCCCAGCAAATAACCGCTGTGCTGCTCTACAGCAATCTCGGTCGCATTGTCCCAAATTGCCACTCCCTCTTCTGTTGGTACATCCCAGATACTGCCCAGGTTAAACTTATTCCCAAAGGTTGGCGTGTCACCGCTGCAAGCAGGGAGCAGCAACAAGAGGATCAAAGCAAACAAAGCTATGAATTGCTTCCGTCCACTGTGCTGGCGATGTATTTGATGTTTGTTCATTTTCCTACCGTGCTGCATTGATCTTCCTTTTATTACGGAGATGGAGGCGTGGGAGCAGGGGCAATTTCAAAGGGGCCATACTCTCTATAGCTGAGCGATGTGAAAAAGTCCGCATCTCCCAGGTAAACGTACTGGAAGTAATAATCACCCGTACCGTATCCTGGGTCTGTTGTGAAATCAACATCAAATACCACTTCCCCATCATCCACATCAATCGTACATTTATTAGTCGTGCAGGTTTCTGTTCCGTTGACAGCATCTACGGTGTAATTTGTCGTGGCAATCACAGTCGTTCCCCCGCCGGGGTTCTTGTAAACCAGAGAAATTTCAACCTTCCCTTCCGGATCGGGGACACTCGCCCCATAGGAACCGGAATTTCTGACGTTGATCGTCACTGTCGAATTGGGACTGACATCTACCGTAGCCGGTGCGCCAGCCACCAAATCAATCGATTCAGAGAACATACTTATCGTTGGGGTATGCTTCTTGAATGTAATCGTATCGGTGATCGTCTCTTGATTGTAGAAACTATTAGAGACATACTTGACTTCCAAATTTGCTGTCGAACACGTTGAATAACCCGGCGAAGTGATTTTAAAGGTTGCCGAATTTCCATTGGTAAGCGCTTTATCGCTGATCGTGCCGCAGGTGGAAGTTACAGTGAAGTGGTCATCAAAACCATTATTAGCGGTATCTAGCGGGTTCAACAACGTGGGTGTATCCTCAGCGACATTAATCGTTACCGTGAGTGGAACACCGACCAATTGGCTGCCAGACGGCAGTCCGCTAAGCGACAAAGTGACCGATTGTTTTTCCACATTTGGCCCCTCCATCGAAATACTATCTGTAAATTGAGTATTGAAATCCGATGCATACCTAAACACTGTCAGAGCACCGTTGACATTCACCTGTTTGGAGAACACCAAAAAACAATGATTGGGGTTGGTCGACATGGTGAATCTGACATACCCGGTTCTCCAAAACAAGTAGTCATAATCAAACCTTTCTAACACAGAGTAAGATGAAAAACCTATTTCGGGGGCAGTATGACTGTTATTCCCACAACTGCTTTTAGACCAATCAATGGCTTCAAGTAATTCTTGAGGGAATCCTACTTCAACCTCATCACTAGAGAAAAACCCATCAATGATTTTTTGAGAAGAGTCTATCTTAGCTGGATCAATCAAAGAACTTGTATAATGCCCAATCAATGGTGTAACAGTCCAGGCAAATTTATACGCCACACCAGCCTTTAAAGTTACTCCTGGTGCGCCAGACAACCAGTTTGTTATTGATGTATTCCCTTCCCAGATCCTATACGTCAATTCAGTGGTAGGGTTAGCCTGCATTGAAGTTTGTACAGACTTTTTGGTGGAGATAGAGAAGTTATCTTTATCATCATCTCCAAAAGCAATCGAGAAAGTGACAACAAGCGGTTGTTTTGTACAAATGAATTTAAAATCAACCACTGGTGCATGAATTGCCGTATCGTAAACAATCTTCTTTACATGCGGGTCTTCTTCCCCTTCACTTGCGGCAATCAAACTACAAGAATCATCATCACCGGTTATAGAAAGTTTCACTTCTTTTCCGGTCAAAACTTGCGGAGCAAAGGAATTGTAGTTCGGGGCTCCTGGACTATCATTCCCCGCCCCCAAAATGATACGGACATCCTTGAACACATTTACAAGAGACGTATCGGTTAAATTCCAGGCAGCGGTAACTTCAGTTTCCTTCACGACCGTGATGCTTTTTTCTTCGGTTTCATCACCCACATATGGGCCATTTCCCATATATTCTGCAATTAATTTAAAGGTACCGGCCTGCTTGAAGTAGATCAGACAAGGAGAGCCAACACTATCGATATAAATCTTGCCATCATCAATGTAGGTAGAACCCACGTAATAGCCTAGCTGGCAATTTGAGGTTGAAGCCACGCCAAACAAATTGTCTTTGCCCGACGTCTCCTCTAAAACCAATTCACCAGATAGAAGATTGCTATCATTCGAGTTCAGGGGGACTGTCCCATTATAGAATCTGATCACCCCATCTTTACCGGTAAGCATCACCGTTTGTCCTGCCGCTACCGCAACATCATTGATCTCAACAGTCACTTGATACAACACAACCACACTAAAGCTCATCGTCACAGTTTTAGTCGTGTAATTATCATCGCCGCCTAAATGGGTCATCGTCAAGTCAACCCCATTTTCATCAAACCGACTAAATTTACCTGTGCAGGCTAGCTTCCACTTCCCGCCAATTTTTTTCGTTTCACAAGTCCAAGGAGTGCCGCCGGCTTCTTTAAGTTGGAACTTGCTTGCATCTGGCGATTCATAGATCGTGGATAATTCCTCATCATTTGAGGTGATATAAAGATCAAAAATAAGCTCAGCTTCATCCGGATCGCCAAGCCCATCCTGCAGCAAGCCGATCTCACAATTCGTAAAGGGCGCTGCCGGGCTGGGGTCACAAACATTTGTGTTCAAATAAATTTCGGTTGCTTCAATCCGAATCCCATATTGAATCTCTTCCGCAGGTTCAAAAGCATTATCTTCATGCAGATAATTGAAAACAAAAGCTTTCTTCCCAGAGCTTGGGAATTTTTGCAGCACGATCTCGGCATAGCCGTACCCTTGAATCTCATCAGGTTCCAGGGGAGCAGCAGCAAGCGTCACTTTACTTCCACCAACAAACGTACAGCTATCCTCGTCAATTACCGGGTCACCGGTTGGGGTGCTGGTTTGGTTACAAATTTTTAGGTTGACCGTACTTTTATCATCATCTGGCAGAGGGAAGCTGGGTTGAACAGCCACCTTTATCTTAATACCCTCATCCAACGAGAATACTTTTGTCGTAATATCAGGTATTTCACTCCCTGTACTGAGGAGAGAATAACGCGGTTCCATAGTTACAGTAGAGCTTTGCACATCAAGCTTAACTTTGCTGCCGGCTTCCGGGAATCCTTCTGAATCCGCTTGCAAGTAGATCGAATCACCCTGGTAATTCGCATAGATCGTCTTTATACCTGGCGTTTTGAATACCAATTCACAAGACTTAGACGGTAGAGCCACCGTGCAGCTAGCCGTACCATCCGTAACAATCACTTCACCAGTTGGGTCAGGTTCATCTTCGGGAATATCGAAGAATTCAACCGTAATCAAGGTCTTCCCACCCACCTGGAACAAGCCGTCCGGATAGGCACTCACCACTTTTATGCCAACCTCAAGCAAATCGGGGTCTACCGTGATCTCAAGGGAGGCAGAGGCAGATAGGTCTTCCCCATTCCAGGCAGTAAGCACGTAGGTTGCACTCTCCGTCACTTCCAGCTTGAGGAAACCTTGGGCAAACAAACCATCGTCAATCACCCCATCACCGCTGGCTAACTGCACTTTTGTCCACTCGCCGGATATCGACCAGGCAAACTCAACCGAGCCGCCGCCCAGCATTTTAACCGGAGACGCTTTGAAAAATTCAATCGCTGGTGCTTCTGGCGGTTGCCCGTCAAACACCTTTACCGGGAGCATGAACAACTTTTCCAGCTCTCCGCTTTGCGCCGTGAGCACAAAGTTCATGGATTCTTGTGGGAAGAAAGGCTGCACACCCTGGGCAGGCAGTTCGTCGGTGAACGGCGCGATCGCTACCGTATCTACGCCATTAATGTTCCACTCAACCATAATTTGCTCGCCCTTTGAAAGCTCGCGGTTTTCATCATAAAACTCTACTCGATAACCAGATTCGCTTTCAATATCCCGTACGAGGGACACCAATTTTTCAGGGAAATTCGGGTCGGGCACATTCGTTATGCCGGACAAATCGCCCGATACGCCCAAACGCGGCACATAATCTGCCGAAGCCGTCGCCGGTCTGACCCATATCGTAAAATCAACCACATCAATCTGAGGAGCAACCACATCGACAAAGTAGCTGCGCAGCTCGCTGCCGCTGGCATTTTTCGCTTCCAGGGTGATAATCGAATCGTCTTCCAGCACAAATTCTTGCTCTCCGCTGAAAGTCTCCGGTGTAAGCGGGTAAATCACCTCATCCACCGTCAAGATCAATTCATCTACCTTGGTGGCCGACCAACGGATTTTAATCGGCTTACCTTTATCAACTTCCAGGGTGTCTACTTCGAACACACCAATTTTGGGGGCGGGCGGCACAACCAATATGGTTACTTTGCGCACATAATCCATCCCGGTCAGGCCCGAAAGCCAGTTCCCCGAAACCAATTCATAGGTCGTAGATTTTGAAGGGGACACGGTGAGAGAAGTCTGCCCGCGATTGATAGTTTCTTCTAATTCGCTCACACTTACCCTGGTGGCAAAAGGTGACACAGACCACTCCAAGCGGGTGGTGTCTCCCAGTTCGATCACATCTTTCCCGGCAGCTACACCAAAGTGATTAATTCTCGGCTGCAGTAATATGAAAAGGGAGATCAAAATGGTTAATATGGTCAGCACAATGCTCCACCACCCGAACAAGGGCTGGCTGATTGCCACCCCACTAACAACTTGCGGAGATGTCCCTTGCTCTTGGACGAGCACATTCGTGGTGTAATAATATTGTTTCGCCCGCATGGCAAACAGCTTGGGTTTCAGCGGGCGGATCTCAATCGGCAGGTTGATCATCTCACCCGGATCAATCGGGATGGTTGCCTGCCGGCTGAGCTGTAAATCTTCGCTTACTTTATATTCAAATGAACAGCCATTCTCTTCATCAAAGCTGGAAATATTAAAGTTCGAAGTGTCGTTGCCTTCATTGGTGATCGGCAGATAAGTTATTCCCGTCTTTTTCCGCCAGCGAATTTTATTTTGCCTGGGCGATAAACTGCCAAGCGAAAACTGATAATACGGATGGATCAATAAATCCAGGTTTTTCTTTACCTGGCGGCCATAATAATTAGGAGAAGAAGCCGTTATCTCGATCTTGTGGGTGCCGGCCGTGCTGGAATAATGCCGCGGGGGCGTGACCCGAATCTTCACATATTTCCGCTGCGCCTCATTTAAATTAACAACCGGGTTATCAATCTCAACCCACTCTTCGGGTATGCCATCCACCCTCAAATAAATACTGGCGACAATTGGCCCGCCGTTGATGATCTCCAGTTCAAATTCAGCTGTTTCATCTACATTCACATCCAGCTGCGGCGTAAGGACTTCGACCAAAATGGGGTCTTCATCCTCTTCTGTTTCATATTTCTCAACCGGTGCTTCGGCAGAGATTTGAGAAACAAATACCCGAATCCCGGCATCCGGCCCATTGCTCTGGAACATAATATCGGTATTGCCAATCCCAATGCGGTCAAACTCATTGATCGTGATCGGTGATTCGGCATAAACTTTTCCATTCAGAGCCAGTTTTGCCTTTGGAGAAAGCAGCACACATTGGAACGAGCCATTGTGCTTCATTAAAGTCGCATGGAATGGCTGAACATCCGCCCCAACCAACACAATGTCATTGTCTGGATGCCGACCAATGTTAATCGTTGGTTTGCTGATGTTTCTACCAAGCAATTGGTTTTGATTTTGCTTAACCTGTTCTACCATATGCATAACTCCAAAAGGCTAATATTTAGCTCCAATTAGCCACCTGGTTTAAAATCAAAAAAATATAGCCTGCCGTAATTGCCAGGCTAACCAAGGGTGCCAACCAATAACGCCAAAACGGAACTTCGGGATACATCACGGGAATCTGCTGTACGACTGCGGCAAGCTTTTTATCCACATCTTCAACCGGCTTTTGCAGCGAATGGAAAGAAACGAAAAAGATATTTTCAGAATGTCGTCGTTTTACTTTTTCTACTACTAAATCAAGTTTTATTGTTTCTCCGGGTAGATTTGCTTTGTCTGGGTGATGGATACTTCCCGTACATTTTTAGATTCAGAAGGCACATTTACCACAGAATCACTATCCAGCCTGGTTTCAGAAATTACCTTCCCTGGCTGAGCATCAGGTTCCGTTTGCTTTACCCCTAACTTAGCGCTTTCCGATTTCAATAAATCCACTTTTTTATTTGCTTCTTGAGGAGCACGCAATGTGGTACGCGTTTTCGTCTGCACCGATCGTGCTTTAGCCGCCTGCGCTTTTATATTCCTCCCCAACGACCCCGGCAATAACGTTCCTACCATCCCTAAAAGGGAAGCAACAGCACCAGATGTATTGGCAACCTTAGTTGCAGTATCCGAAGCGCCTTTTACCCGTTCCGAAAATGGCGGGGTATCTCGTTTTTGAAGGGCTTGCGGTTTCTTTTCTTCAACTTTTTTATCTTCTTCCGGCAAACGTTGAGGATCAGCTTCTATCGTCTCTTCCTCAACCACTTCAACCAATCCCCCATCTTTACTCGACAATTTATAATTCAAGACATCAGTTTGAGGCGTAAGAGATACCTGGTAGACGCTTGACACATTTCCATCATTTGTGAGGGCAATCTGATATTTCTTCCGGATCCTTACCCGCAAAAACATCCAAAAAGCGCCTAACAGTAATAGATACCCCCCGGTAACGCCTAAGATTATCAATCCTGTATAAAAAAAATTCTCCCCGAACAAATTAAACTCCGTATAGTGTTTAGTTCAGTGATTCATCTTTCCAGAAATCGTCAAATTGATTCCTGATGACTTTTAATTTGGGTTTCTCAATTCCTTGGTTCTCTGTATTGCGATCAAGTATTGGTTGTTCTTCCTGAATTGCTTCACTTGCCTCATCAACCTGTCCCTCCTCCAAAACTTCCTCTTCTATCACAGGTTGCTCTCTCTCCTCGTTTACCGCCACAGTTTCTTGTGGAGGCTGCTGAGGTGGTGTGCTTACTTCAGCAACTTTTGGCACGACCCTTTGCACTTTAACTTCTTCAGCCGCATCATCAAAAGTGATCTTTTTTAAATATCGAGGGGGCTTTTCCGTATCTTTATTTACCGCCACCAGGTCCTTTTTATGGACTTCAAAAACCCCCAACTTCTGGCGATACTGCGGTGCGATATAAATATTGTATTGAAGTACAACTTGCTCGTCTGGATAATGATCGGGCGAGGTAATAGACACATAAAAAGTGACATATCCGGCTTGCGGAACGACGCCCTGATGAATTACGCGAAAATTGACATCCTCTACCGCACTGGGGTACAACAGCGGAACTTCATCAATCTGAAAACAATTTTCCGGAAGCCCTTCTACATCCACCTTGAACTGTGCGCCCTTTTGGCCTAAGTTCCGGATCGTAAGATGTCCTTCTAAAATCGAATCGGTTGGTAAAGTTTCTGATGGGAATGCTAAGGCAGCCTCAAAGTATTTAGAGTTGCGAACCAAACCATCTTTAATCGGCAAATTTACAACCATGGCATAATCGCCTAATTCTATTTCATCTTCGTGGCTCAGTTCTGCAGATGCATAGGGATTTAACCAATAAGATTCGCGATTCAATGTGATCCCAACAGGCTGATCGGTTAAATTCACAACCCGGGTTACGCCATCTTCTCCCGATTCACTTAAAATTTGCAAATGGAATGGTTGAATATCTCCGCCCTGCAAACACACATCATTTAAAACATCACTGCCAATGCGAACAATGTGCTTGTTCAGCACCTCAGTTTTCATCTTTCCTTGAACAGAAGTGATTTTTAGTTCCATGGGTGGACAAGTGATGATGCAATAATTTCTTTGAATAAAAAAAATTTAACTATGCCTAAATCATTATAATATAAAAACAGATAAAACTTTTATGTAATTAGCTTACAAAATCATTTGTTTTTCTTTCTCCAGATGCTAATTTTACACTGCTACTATTGTATGCCTCTGCCGTTCAAAAATCGTGCAAAATGTCACGAATTCCAATGCAATTTTTCTTAGGATTCTCGATGTAACGCAACTGTCAAAACATAAATATGAATCCAGGATTAATTAACTGGTATAATCTCAAAAGATTACCAATTTCCAATTTTTTCTATAATTTATTCTTTCAAATTAATGGTGGAAAATTTTTGATTTCTTGTTAGCTGAGAACTTATTTCATTATTGACCATCGATAACTCATGAATCCTGCATCCTGGTTGGATAAAAATTGGTTATTTTGTTTTGCTTTTGTCCTCATATTTTGGGGCGGGAGCAATTCTTTTCACACCTCCTTTTTTTCTCCCCCACCCGACCAATTGTCAGATTCCGTAATTGAAGAGCCTTCTCCATCCGAAGAGACGGCCATAAATATCCCCCCCTATCCAAATGAGTTCCGCTATCTTCACCCGGTAAACACGACCGTGCAGTATCACTGGACGCTAGCAGGCTACAGCGATACATTCGTTAGCTGCGATATCTATATGAAAGGCTCAGAAACCCCAGAAGACAAAGACATTCTGGGGTTTTGTGGTCTTGAGACCTATAAACTTTGGGCTGAGCAGCAAACCTGTTTAAATGAACAAGGGGTAAACTGCACAAATATAAGTTTGCGCTACGCGGCCCGCTCTGTGGACCAATTAGAAACCTCGATCAAATTTGCCGGGCCGGTAGCATATGCCTATTTAGATAATTGCAGCGCGTGGGGAGAATGCACGCAAAAGCCAAAACTTTCCTTTAATGCTTCCGAACCGCTCCAATCTGAGCATATCGAAACGGTTTACGTGATTTTTGAAAGCGGGGACTATGTCGCTTGCACCCAACTCCCCTGTGAGGTAGAAATGCCCCCAACGACAGAAGATGGCATCAAAATCTCTTACTATGCCACCTCTTCTTATGGCGACCGCAGCTACTCCCGCGACTTTAGAATGCGAAATCTTTCTCTGGGTAAAGACAAATATCTCTTCCAGGTGATGGGAGAATTCTGGTGGAGTGAAATTCCTGCCGCGATCTCACAATGGGAATATTTCCCCACCATGGAAGAAACAAAACCCAGCTGGCTCAAAGAGAATATTCTGGTCGGCGAACTCTCCACAACCAATGATTATGCCCTGCTTGCCGGCAAGCTAATTCTGCAAGGCTCGGTCTCTGCCGCTCACTGCAATGATGGCGGTTTGCTGGAGAATGGCTTCGCCAGCCCCTGCGGTGTTCTGGCAGCCAAAGAAAAAGTCACCGAAATTCAAAACAGCCTGGACATACAAATCTATCAGGCAGCCATAGAAAGCCGTATCCCGCCCCGCTTGCTAAAAGGGGTCATCGCCCAAGAATCCCAATTTTGGAACGGTTGGGTGATCAGCGGCGAATATGGCTACGGGATGTTAACCGATAATGGCGTGGACATGCTCCTTACCTGGAATCTGCCCTTCTTCCTCAATATCTGCACCCCGGTATATGGAGAAGACGGCTGCGCCTGGGGATACACAAACATGGCCTCCTATCCCCGAGCCTATCTGCGCGGTTTATCCCTGCAAAAAGTTGGCACCGATGATGAATTTGTGTTGATTGGAGAAACACTGGCTGCTTCCACCGGTCAGGCCGGGCAACTTGTGCGAAACATTACCGGGCAGCAGCCGGGCTACATCATGGAATACGAAGATTTATGGATGGTCAGCCTGGGAATTTACAACGGCGGCGCAGGCTGTGTGGGTACCGCCATTCAAGGCGCCTGGGAGGCAAATGAACCGCTCAATTGGGGGAATATCAGCGAATACCTGCCGGGCGAATGTGAAGCTATCGGGCAGTATCCGTATCAGGTAATGCAGTACACGGAGTAATTCCTTTAGAATTAAATTTCCCCTACAAATATCTTGTTGAGATATATTCTACATATTCTGGATGAACATCTTGATACTTATTAGCCAATTTAATAATTAATTCTTGATAGCTCAAACTATGAATGAGAATACCATCAGATTTAGCTAACGTCATAAATTTTTCGATTTCACCTCTATGTTTCCATCCTTCATAACCCAATGCGTCGTACCATAAGTAGCATAAACGAAAGCTCCGTTTTCCAAATGCTTTCATCAATCCCAGTATGTGTTTGATTAATTGTGCTGCGTGGAGATAAGTATACTCGCCATCATCTGGGCTGATCGAAATCGCTACTTTATGTAATTGAGGTATTTTTTCCCAAATTTCCAAGTCCAAGTATTTTTCTTTTATACCCCCATGCCTCCGTCCCCCATATGGTTCAGTGAACTTCGATTCAATTGCATACACTTTATGCCTTGCCGAATCACGATTTTCTAATACCACATCAATGTTTGGTGCTTTTGCAAAACGTTCATCAATAGAATACTTAACCTCAAATTGAATATTTATTGAGTCATTTGTAGATCGCTTGCAAAAGCCACAGGCATGGGCGATTATTTCCGGCTGGTTAATTTTCTGCCAATATTGAAATATATTTGCACCCAATGCAGATGAGGAGTGTACAGCTTGCATTTTAGCTGGAATACCATTGAGTTCTCCGCCATCTCCTTCACTTAGAGCCTTACATGTTGAAGAAGATAAAGGCTCAAATAAGTTCTCTTCCAGTTTTTGGGTATATGCAAGACGTCCCCGACCACCTTTACTCCCAATCAAATTGATCCCATGATTCCTTGCCCATTGAATTTGTTTTGCCAAAATATAATCACGAGCCTTCATAATCTCTTGTCCCTCCATATAGATACTCGAAGATCATTAACAAAAAAGGTCACTTTATTCCCCAATAAAATTGGAGACTTCACAGGAATTTGGTATGAAGATAAAGTTTATTATTCAAGAACACCTAGCAATTCTCTCATCCAATTTTACCATTCTGTTAGAATACCCCTATCTCTAAAAATAAGGACACACTCATGCGAATTGGCGTAGATATTGGCGGCACCTTCACCGATTTTGTGGTCTATGACCCCGAAACAAAACAGGTGCGCACCTTCAAAATTCTCTCCACACCCCACAACCCCGCCGAAGCTATGCTCACCGGCCTGGCGCATATCGCCAGCAGCGGCCCGCGGCAGATCATTCACGGTTCTACAGTAGCCACCAATGCCCTGCTAGAAGGCAAAGGTGCACCTACTGCCCTGGTCACTACCCAGGGCTTCCGCGATGTGCTCGAAATCGGGCGGCAGAACCGCCCCAGCCTGTACGACTGGTCGGCCGCTCCCCCGCCCCCACTGGTGCCGCGCAAATGGCGCTATGAGGTTACCGAGCGGGTCAATTACCAGGGTGAGGTGCTCACCCCCCTTGATGCGGCCGCCCTGCCCGAATTGGCCGCACACCTGAAAGCCGAGGGGGTAGAATCGGTGGCCGTCTGTCTGTTATTCTCCTTCCTCCACCCTGCCCACGAGGAGCAAATTGCACAAGCTCTGGAAGCAGCGGGATTATTCGTCTCAATTTCCAGCAAAGTGCTGCCCACCTTCCGCGAATACGAGCGCACCAGCACCACAGCAGCCAACGCCTACGTCTCCCCGGTGATGGCACGCTATCTGGCTGAACTGGAAAACGAGCTTGCCGGGGACGATCTCCACATCATGCAGTCCAACGGCGGCAGTATCCGCCCGGAAGAAGCCCGCACCCAGGCAGTACGCTGCATCCTCTCCGGCCCGGCAGGCGGCGCAGTCGGCGCCCAGGCGATCTCGCAGCAGGCTGGCTTTGAGCGGCTGCTCACTTTTGACATGGGCGGTACTTCCACAGATGTTGCCCTAATTGACGGCGAGATCCAGGTGACCACCGAGGCCAGTGTAGGCGGCTACCCCATTGGCATCCCGATCATCGACATTCACACGGTTGGTTCCGGCGGCGGCTCAATCGCTGCAGTAGATGCGGGCGGCGCGCTGCGGGTTGGCCCGGAAAGCGCCGGTGCTGACCCCGGCCCGGCTTGCTACGGTAAAGGCAGCCTGCCCACAGTGACAGATGCCAACCTGGTGCTTGGCCGTTTGGCGCCGGAATATTTCCTGGGGGGAGAAATGGCGCTGGATACCGCCGCTGCCCAACAGGCTTTGCAAACATTGGGCGAGCAGCTTGGTTTAAGCGCCGAGCAAGCTGCCCTGGGCGTGATCCAGATTGCCAATGCCCACATGGAACGCGCATTAAGAGTGATCTCCGTAGAGCGCGGGCGCGACCCGCGTGAATACGTGCTGCTCTCTTTTGGCGGCGCAGGCGGTTTGCATGCCGCCGATCTGGCACGCAGTCTCAGCATTCCCAAGGTCTTAGTACCGCCCCAGGCAGCTACTTTCTCCGCCTTGGGCATGATTATGGCCGACGTGATCAAAGATTATTCCCAGACCGTGATGCTGCCCGGCAGCACACCTTTGGAGCAGCTAGAGGCACAATTGACCGACTTGAAAACAACTGCCAGCACAGAGATGATCCAGGAGAAAATTGCCCCCGAAGACATCGTACTGGAACCCGCCCTCGATATCCGCTACCGCGGGCAGTCCTTCGAACTGACCATCCCCTTTGGGCCGGAAGTGATTGCCGAATTCCACCACCAGCACGAAGCCGCTTACGGATATGCCAACCCCGACGCTCCGGTAGAGATCGTCAACCTGCGCCTGAAAGCGATTGGCAAAGTACCCACCCCGGAGATCAATCCCCAACCGTTTAGCTCCGCAGACCCTTCCGCCGCGCTGCTCAATACCCGCCCGGTAACCCTTGCAAGCGGACAAGCGCAAACGCCCTTCTATGCCGGCGATAAGCTCTTACCTGGCAACCAGATCACCGGCCCGGCCGTCATCCTAAGGCCGGATACCACCATCCTGGTAGAAGCCGCTGACACCGCGGAAGTGGATGCTTATTTGAATTTGGTGATTACAGTAGGGTGAGGGGAATACCCTCATCTGCCTCCTTCTCCTTTTTAGGAAATCAGGTGAAAGTAAAGACCAAACCATGAAAAAGAAACATGCTGCTCACATTTCTATTGCCCGACTGCTGCGTCAGCGGCAAACGCCGGCAGAACATCGATTGTGGGCGATGCTCCAAAACCGGCAATTGCTTGGGTATAAATTTAGAAGACAGCACCCAATTGGGCCTTATGTGACAGATTTTTATTGTGCAGAAGCAAAATTAATCATAGAAGTGGATGGTGATATCCACGCTTATGGAAAACAGATACAGCATGATGCAGAAAGAACCCAATATTTGACTACCGAAGGATACCGGGTGATTAGATTTACAAACGATGAAGTGCTTCAAAACCTGAATGCAGTTGCCGAAATAATTTTAGAAACCTTGGCTGAAACAGAAATAAAGAGAGCGTAAGAACACCCTCATCCGGCATCCGCAAGGAATCATCTTGCGTCTGCCACCTTCTCCCTAAAAGGGAGAAGGGTGGGAGAGCACATTAGTAGACAGACGAAACGTAATGACAAAGAACTTTATCTACTCCTCCTCTCCCTCTCAGGGAGAGCGGGTGAGGGTGCACCCCATACTCAGAAAGAGACACACATGACCACATACGACCCGATCAAACTAGAAATCTTCAAGCACATGTTCGCCGCCATCCCAGAAGAAATGGGCGCCGTGCTGCAAAAATCCTCTTACTCGCCCAACATCAAAGAGCGCCGCGATTTCTCCTGCGCCTTATTCGATGCCGAAGGCAACATGATTGCCCAGGCCGCCCACATCCCCGTCCATCTGGGGGCCATGCCGCTCTCTGTGCAGCAAGCCATCCAGACTCTGCCGCTCAACCCCGGCGACGTGATGATCCTCAACGACCCCTTCCGGGGCGGCACCCACCTGCCCGATATTACTATCGTGTCACCGATCTATCTGGGAGCAGAGTTGTTCGGTTATGCCGCCAACCGCGCCCACCACGCCGATGTGGGTGGGATGGCTCCCGGCTCGATGCCGATTGCCACCGAGCTGTACCAGGAAGGCTTGATCCTGCCTCCCATCAAGCTGGTGGAAAGCGGCGAGATCAACCGCGGGGTATGGGAAATGATCCTGGCAAATGTGCGCACCCCCACCGAGCGAGCCGGGGACTTGCATGCGCAGTTGGCTGCCAACCAGCGCGGCGTAAAGCGCATGTTAGAACTGGTAGCACGCTACGGCAAAGAAGAGATTGCGGCATACAGCGGACATTTGCTGGCCTACACCGCCCGCATGACCCGCAGCCTGATCGCCGAACTGCCCGACGGACGCTACACTTTCACCGACCAATTAGATAATGACGGCATCGGTGACCATCCGGTCCCCATTACGGTAGCGATTGAGATTGATGGTGACCGGGCAGTGGTAGATTTTACCGGGTCGGCACCCCAGCAAAAAGGCAGTGTCAATGCCGTGTATGCCATCACCCTATCCGCAGTCTATTATGTTTTCCGCTGCCTGCTGGGGTTGGATGTGCCCAATAACAGTGGCTGCCTGGAACCGATTGAAGTGATCGCCCCCGAACACAGCGTGGTGAATGCTTCACACCCCGCCCCGGTAGCAGGCGGTAACGTGGAGGCTTCACAGCGGATCGTGGATGTCTTACTGGGCGCGATGGCACAGGCCGCCCCCGATGTGATTCCGGCAGCCAGCCAGGGTACGATGAACAACACCCTCATCGGCGGCTGGGATGAAATCCGGCAGAAGCCGTTCACCTATTACGAGACCATCGGCGGCGGGATGGGTGCCCGGCCCGATGCACCCGGCATTTCGGCCATTCACAGCCATATGACCAACACGCTCAACACCCCGGTAGAAGCATTGGAATATGCTTATCCTTTCCTGGTGCTGGCCTATGCGATCCGCGAGGGCAGCGGCGGGCAAGGCAAATATCGCGGCGGCGATGGCATCATCCGCGAAATCCTGCTCAACAGCGACTGCCAGGCCAGCCTGCTCACCGACCGGCGCAAAGGCACCCCATACGGACTGGCAGGCGGAGCAAACGGACACACCGGCGAGAACATCCTCATCCGGAACGGTAAGACAACGCACATCCCCAGCAAGGGCACCTTTGACCTGCAAAAAGGCGACATCCTCAGCATCCGCACCCCCGGCGGTGGGGGATATGGGGAAACTGTAGAGTGATAGAGAATTGCTCAGTAGTGAAGCAAAAATAACTGCATAGTTAGGCGAACTTCGTTCGTTCACCCTCATCCGACATGGATACGTCTAAAGCATATCCATGTCACCTTCTCCCTCAAAAAGGGAGAAGGAATAAGATGGGATAATTTATTCAAGATATGTCTGAAGAAAAGTTTTGGGTATAGAGCAAAATTTGATTATAGAATGAGCCGTGGGTGGGTGAGGGCACCGCAAAAAGCAATCATCAAATTATCGATCATTTGGCACTCAATTCTGACTTCGCTTTCCACTCCAATCTGCCGCGGCACATACTATTGCAGCGGCCGGCTCTCCCGGCCGTTTTTACATCAGCAAAAACTTGATAATTTCCCGCTTTCCTGCCTAATTGCCACTATAGAGGGTAAAATCAAGACAGAAACAATATTTATCACCTCGATAGGAGCCGACCCATGTGTGGACGATTTACATTAGCGGTAGATGCAAACAGTATTCAAACCTACTTCCCCTGGCTGAAATTTATCCCCCACCAGATGGCACCGCGCTACAACATTGCCCCTACCCAGCCGATTGCCGCCATTCCCAACGATGGGCGCAAGGCGGTAGACCATTTCTTTTGGGGGCTGGTGCCCTATTGGGCTAAAGACCCCAGCATCGGCAGCCGGATGATCAATGCCCGCTCGGAAACGCTGGCAGAAAAAGCCTCCTTCAAAAATCCCTACAAACGCCGCCGCTGCCTGATCCTGGCCGATGGCTTTTACGAGTGGGCTAAAGTGCCCGGACAAAAGACCAAGCAGCCTTATTACTTCCGCATGGAAGATGGCGCGCCGTTTGCCTTTGCCGGATTATGGGAAGAGTGGAACAGCCCCGGCGGCGACATGCTCAAATCGGCCACGATCATCACCACCGAGCCGAATGAATTGGTCAAGAAGGTACACAACCGCATGCCGGTCATCCTGCACCCCAGGGATTATGGCCTGTGGCTTGCCAAACAAGAACAACGCCCCGAAGAATTACAGCCTTTATTGACCGCTTACCCTGCCGAGGAAATGGTGGCTTACCCGGTCTCTACCAGCGTGAACAGCCCAGCTTACGATGGCCCGGAGAATATTGAGCCTGTGTAGAATATTCTAAGGATTGATCCAACCAGCATAGAGTGTAAATACCTCTTCTGCCAATACTACTCCTGGTGATTCTGCATTTTGAAAATATAAAATCTGGTTATCACCATAACAGAAAAAAGCTGAACTGTTTGGAACCAAAAGCCAATCTATGTTACCATTTCGCCGGCAGGGGTGTTTTTCTATGCGTTCGCTTTCAGGCAGCGACTGTACCTCCCCGGTGAGCGAGACTCGGTAATACTGGTCATCAATCTCGACTTCAAAAAATGCCTGGTCTTCCCGCCAGGTGATGAATGTGTTGGCACCGTATCCTTCGGCTTCTGGATTCGGTAGTTGGTTAATTTTCTGTACCAAGAAATCACTTTGTGGGGAGACCAGGTAATAGCCGGTTTCCAGGTCTTGTGTGCATAAAGATTCAATCTGGTCTGCCATTTCCATGCTGTTTTGATGGAATAAAAGCACTTTCCCGCTAACCAGGTCATAATCCCTTTCAATATATCCCCCACAAAAGATAGGCTGAACGCTGCCGGTTTGTACATTCACAGTTCGCAAGTTATGGTAGCCAAAATACCATTTCAGAGTATCAGTCAGATAGGTATTATTATTAGGCCAGTTAAGTATTGTTTCCCTGCTGTAAGACAAATATTTATCGATGTCGTAAGGAGTTGGATTTTCTTGTGACATATTGACTGCCCAATGGGTAATGCCGCTATAGCCATCTCCATTAGATTCATAATTTGTTTCTTCAACCCCTGAGAAAACCAAGAAATGGTCATCTGGTGACCAAACAGGTTCCAAGCCAGATTCTGGCTCGCTTGAGATTTGCTTGCTTACCTGACTAATAAAGTCATAAACGAAAATATTCGGGTCCTGCCCCGGCAAGGCAGAATAGGCCAATTGTTCCCCACTATGTGACCATGCCAAACTGCTTACTACGCTGTAATAGGCATCTGTATACATAATAGTAAGCTGATCTTGTGTATACCAGAGAGGTGTAATATAGGTTAGTTCTCCAGTAGAAACATTGAGTGTGAAAAGCCTAAACTCAGATTGAGCTTGCTGGATGACAGCAAGTTGTCCATTTTTAGGACTGGCTACCGAGACAGATACAATGCCGCTGTCTCCTTTTGCCAATTCCGGAATCTTAAAAAGCCCGCTTCCATCCGCATTTGCGAGCAGGAAATCATTGTTGGTAATGAAAAAGACCCACGGTCCATCAGGGTTTATTTGAATTTCTGGGTTTCCATCCAGGCTTTCAATAGAGAGCGTAACTGACTCTCCCGGTTCCAACTGTAGCATCGGTGTCAGTGTAGGAAGAATGGTTGGACGGGACGTGGGAGGCATCATAAATATTAATGTTGGGGTGGGGATTGCTATGGTTTTTGAAGGTGTAATGGCAGGAGTTATAGTATCAGTTATAGTCGGTGTAACCGGTGTAGAAGTGCAAGATGTAAAAATAGCAACAAAAAAGAGAAATTTGAAGATACGTTTTTCCATTTTTTTGAAAAGCCCTCCTGATAGGTATGGGGTTAATTATAGACTATAATTTACCCACGGAAGGAGATGAACATGACAGATTTACTATATCAAACAGACAGTTACCTGAAAGAATTTGAAGCCGGCGTGGTAGAAATTGACCCCGAAGCGCACGCCGTGATCTTAGATCACACCGCCTTTTATCCCGGCGGGGGCGGCCAGCCCAACGATACCGGTTTGCTGCGCGTGGATGGTGCAGAGATTGCCGTAACAAAAGTAAAACGCGTAGACGGCAAATACCTGCACTATATTGAACCGGAAGCACCTCTCCCCCAGCCCGGCATCACCGTACGGGGCGTGCTGGATTGGGAACGCCGCTACAGCCTGATGCGCACCCACACCGCCATGCACATCCTCTGCGGGGTGGTGTTCCGCGACTACGGTGCGCAGGTGACCGGGGGGAACATGGACCCGCTCAAAGGGCGCATGGACTTTGAATTTGAGAGCATGACCCAAGAACTGGTCGGCGAGATTGAACAAGCGATCAACGTAGAAGTGGTGAAAGGGCACGAACTGGAAGTGCGCATCCTGCCCAGGGAAGAAGCCTTCCAAATCCCCGACCTGATCCGTACCAAGATCAACCTGCTTCCCGCAGGCATTCAAGAAGTGCGCGTGGTCGAGATCAAAGGGTTAGACCTACAAGCCGATGGCGGCACGCATGTTGCCAACACCTCAGAGGTAGGCAAGATCAAAGTCACCGATTACAAAAGCAAAGGCAAGATCAACAAACGTATCTACGTAGAATTGGAATCATAAAGATGAAAAAAGCAATCCTTCTTATCAGTCTTTCCCTCGTGCTCCTGCTGGCAGCTTGTGGTGGGGGGAATACGGCTAATGAAAATGCCAACACAAGTCAGGCACAACCGGCCGAAAGCGGCGGCGACATCGAATTGGGCGAACGTGTTTTCACCGCCAACTGTGCCGCCTGCCACTCTCTTGAAGCCGATACCGTCATGGTCGGGCCAAGCCTGGCCGGGGTCGCCACCTGGGGCAGCACCATGCAAACCGGCATGAACGCCGAGCAGTACATCCGCGAATCGATCCTGGAGCCAGATTCCTACCTGACAGAAGGCTTTCAAGATTTGATGCCCAAAACCTACGGCAGTACCCTCTCCTCAGAAGAACTAGAAGGGGTGATTGCCTTCTTATTAACGCAAAAGTAAAGGAATTCTCTCAGGGGGTGCAGGTCAGCCATTCATATACCGCCATATTATCCTGGCCTAGTGCCTGGGTGATGGCGGTATTGGTTTGATAAACCAACGGTAATCCAGCAGTAAGTTCTGGGTACCAGCTGGGGAAAGTGACCAGATAAGCCGGACAGCGTGTGTCTAAATAATCCGCCAGCTGTGCCTCATCTCGGATGAAGGGAATCACATCTGGCGAGATCAACCCGGCCAGGTCCACAATCTCCCTTTGGGCAAAATAGCCAATCGCCCCAATATCATGCGCCGCAATCAAGTCATCGGGAGAAGTATTTTCTGCCAGCCAGCGTGCGGTTTGCACCATTTCTCCATTGATGATCGCTACATCTGTCCGGTAAGACGCGGCCCCCTGCCACCAAAACAAGACCAACAATAAGCCAATTGCCGCGCCCCACACCCGGCCCAAAACCCAGCCAACCCGGCTTTGGTTTCGGTTGCCCACGAAGGAGGCAAACCCGGCCAGCCCCCACAGCACCAACACGGGGACAACCGGCATCACATAGCGGCCGTGCTGGTAATTAACCGGCAGCCGCCAGGCATACAAGCCGATAAAGCCAAACAGCCATAACACCCCGGCCAATTTAGCCGGCTGCCACTTCCTTACGGCCTTCCATCCAACCAACACCACACCAAGCAGTAAGAACACCCCCCCACCCGCCAACAGCGGTGTCAGCACACTCCCCAGGCGAGACAGTAAAGATGCCTCCCGCAGCACGGCATATTCAGCCTGCTTGGCAAAAAACGTGTTCGGCCACCAAGAACCCGCCAGCCAATGATTGAACCATAAATAAGGAAGGAACAACAAAGCCACACCTGCCAAAGCCGCGCCCAGGCGAGCCAGCCGTTTTTGTATGCCGCCAGATAGTGAAAACAAAGCCACAAACCCTACCGGCCCCAGCAGGGTGACTGCTTCGGGGCGTACCCATACACCAAATCCGACCACTACTCCCACCAACAACCACTGCCAGCACTTACCCGCATTCCCCTGTTTTTCCAAAAAGAGCAGCGCGGCCAGTACACCCAATGCCAAAATACCAATCAGCAGCGTTTC
Source organism: Anaerolineales bacterium (assembly GCA_963675375.2). Lineage (GTDB taxonomy): Bacteria > Chloroflexota > Anaerolineae > Anaerolineales > UBA11579 > UBA11579. The sequence goes on from OY776212.2 coordinate 3,969,807, forward strand.
CATCCCGGAGAGCGCAGCCCATAAAAAATGCCATTCCAAAACCAATGCAGTCCCGGCTGCCAACGGCCACCAGCCTTTTTGCTCAGAAAGATACGGCCAGATTTTCACTCCTAATACCGCTACCCCCCAAACTTGCAGCAAGCCCAAGAACAGCACCCAGCACAAAGGAGAAAGCCCCAACCAGTAGCCGGGCACCAAGAGCAGCACCCAGGCCGGGGCAGTCGCCCCCGCGGAAGGCTGGCCGGGGAAATAGCTCCATCCTTGGCCATACGCCAGGCTGCGGGCATAGGTTTGGTGAATCCAACCATCATCCAGGGGAAAACCCGCCACCCCTTGCCGCCAGGCCAATATCACCCACACAAGAAGCGAGAGAATGGCAAAACTGCTAACCGCCCAAAATTGTTTACGTTTACCAGACATCGTCACGGCTCCACACGATAGATGTGAATTTCAGAAACGGTTCCAAGATAATGAAGAAGGCCAAGGTCTTCAGGTGAGCTATAAGCCTCCTCCCCTCCTACCGGGTATCCTTCTTCCGACAGCACCCACTGTACATCAAAATCCTGGACTACGTTTAGCACCGCCTCAAGCCCGCCTCTTGGCATGGCAACGGTGGGGCGGCCGCTGAGCACCGTATAAGTAGGTGGTTGGGTGGTAAGCACAACTTCATCTGGCGCGATCCCAAGTCTCTGCAATTCTTCATCCACGGCCGAATACTGCACCACATCTTCGTCCCATAAAAGATACGGCTGTCCTTCAAACCCTATCACTTTCGAAGTGTAGTTATATAAGCTAAATCCAATCACAACCACCAGCAATATGCCTGTATAAAAGGGTCTGATCCTTTGATCCTGCCAATGAGAAAAAAATTTGAGCGATTTCTCGACCACCAAATCCAGCCCGACAGAAGCAAGCGCCATCACCAATGGGATAAGCGCAGCAGATGAATGATAAAAGGTGCCGCGTTGGGTCGCAAATGGGAAAAACAGGCTCATTATCAACGCCAGGGCACCCCAGTAGCCCCAACCCAGCCAAACTGCCTTATTGGCACGCAAGCGAATCGCTCCAATCAACGCCAATATGCCGGGTAAGAGTACGCCCATCTCCGCCATACTGCCGGTGAGAATGTGCCAAACTGTGTCGAGGCGGATACGAAGAATTTCTCCAATCCCGGTATTCCACCAACGTTCAAACGTCAGGGTAGAAGCCGGGTAAATGAACAAATCTTCATAATCAGTCACCCAAATAGCATAACCGTTGCCGGGAGGAAACAAGCTGCCAAACACCTGGACATTGCGCACATACCAGGGAGACATGACCAAAAGATAAGCCCCCAGCACGGTTAAAGCGCTGAAAAGGAAATCACAGCGGAACACACGCCCCAGCAGCCCCCGAATAGAAAACTTGTCCTCACCCATCCCATCAAACGCCAGCGCTGCCCAGGCAAGCCCTAGCCACAAGACGCCATCTGCACGCGTCAGGTGGAACAATCCGGCTAATAGACCAAACAACAATGCTTTACCCCGCTTAACTTTGAGGAAAACCAGGAAGAACAGTCCTCCCAGCAGCATATAGAGCGTAAAGCCATCTGTGGTAGTAAGAAAAGGTTGGTAAAAGCCTAGAAATGCAGCCAACACGCCTGAAAGCAGCGCAAATTTTCGCTTGCCGGAAAATGCGAACGAAAGACCGGCCGCAAGCGGTGGAATGCAGGCCGTTGCCAAAACAAACACTATTTGAGCAGCCTCAAAGTCGGGCAGCCAGCTAAATAACTTAATCCCGGCAGCTGCTACCAGGGAAGTAAGTGGCATCCAATAGGCAAAAGCCGGCTGCGGCAGCCCCTGAGGATCATTCAGATAATTCCAGATAAAGTTTTCGGTAAAACCATTCCCGTGCGCCAACTGTTGGCCGCCGTAAAAATAGTAGTAGGCGTCCATATAACCAGGCGTAGTTTGCAAGGCCGCCCCCCCGATGGCGACTGCTAACCCTAACAAAAACAAGATCAGATAACTTCGTTTGGCCACGATGTCTCCCCTATTTTATAATTTGCGCAATGCTTCCAGACGGGTGGCCTTTAATTGAATGGTGTGAAGTGCCCAAAAACGCACCCAATACAACAAGATGAGCGCGACCAGGGGCGCATAAAAATAATTGACCGCGCCGGGAGCAGCTGCCAGATCTAAACCATGCCCTAAGAGGTACAGCCCCCACCCTGCAGCAGCAATCACTACCATTACAACCATCGAGAGGCGTGTGCCTGCTCGCGGCCAGCGCTGTGCCCACAAAGAAAACCCCAGGGTAAACGGAATCAGCAAGGCAACATGGTTTGAGATGGAAGTCGGCAGGCCAATCAAGTTTGTGATCACCAGCGTGAATGCCGCCGTCCACATAAACCAGCGAGAATCTTTGCCCAGCGCTCGCCACCATTCCAACAGCATCCACAACCCCAGCACAATCGCAACCGCCATCATCACCCGCGGGCCGCTGCCGGACAGCCACCATCCGATAAAATCAAGCGGTGAAAGCGGGAAGCGGTCTGTGTAAAAGGTTAACAACAAAAGGTAATTTTCTGCCCACCACAGAGGGTGCACTACTAAACTGACCCCGACAACAAGCACGATCGTGATCAGCAAACTCCACACCATCTGCATGCGGCGGTGCGAAACCGCCCATAAGAATACAAAGGGGATCAGTAAAAATACCATTTGCGGCTTGAGAATAGTGAAACCAAAGAACACCCCTGCCACCCCATATTGTTCTTTGACCACCAGCAAAATACCAATAGCGATCAGCAAAGTGACCAACACCGCAGGGTTGCCCAAATAAATTGCCCGGACTGCCGGAAGACTGCCCAACGAAAAGATCACGAATACCAACCACGCCAGGGGTTTAGGCTGCCAGCGGGTGATCGCCAATGTGGCAAAGATGGTGCCCACCAGGCAGGCAACCAGAAAGGTCATCCAGGCGGCACGCGCCATGGTGTAGGAAGAGATCAGGGCAAAGGGCGCAAAAATGGCAATACTGTAATAGGGATAGACAAAATAGGGATCGTAGGCAGAATCGCCCAGCAAAATGGATGCCCGCGCAACTGCCTGGGCAGTATAAGGATTATCCCCGCCGCGCAGCACATTGCGGGAAGCCTCCCAGATGGGCGCAAAAACATCATTCCCGCCGGTGGGAATTACCCAGTTGATAAATCCCCAAACCAGGCCAGCGGTCAGCAGCAAGACAAGTACAATGATCCCCAATAAGATCAAATCGGGTCGTTGATTTCGCAAGGTTCTCTCAAGGCTCCTGTGGTTGGTTTCCAATCTTTATACTATCACAGAACAAGCATTAGCAAAAAGGAATGTAAAGAAAGGAACATAAGAGAAAAAGCCTGAAAAGAGATAGGCTTCTCCCATTTATTAAATCGAAATCTGTTCGATCAAATAAAAAAACCTGCCAGATCACTCTAGCAGGTTCTAATGTTTATTCGCTTACGCTAAAACTATTCGCCCAAGTATTCGCGCAGTTTGCGGCGAATGACGGGGTGGCGCAGCCGGCTGAGAGCCTGGGCTTCAATCTGGCGGACACGTTCGCGGGTCACGCCCATCTTGCGGCCAACCTCTTCCAATGTATAAGCCTGCCCATCCAGCAAACCGTAGCGCAGCTGTAAGATGCGCACTTCACGAGGCGGGAGGGTGTTCAATACCTCTTCAAGGTGTTCTTTTAATAAATTATAGGTAGCCGATTCATCCGGTGCCGGGGCATCTTTGTCCTGAATGAAATCACCGAGCATCGAATCTTCTTCGTCGTCGGTGGGGGTCTCCAAAGAGAGCGGACGCCGGGCAACCTGGATCATGTTTTCCACCTTCTTGGGCGGCACATCCAGAGATTCGGCCAGTTCTTCCACTGAGGGGTCACGCCCCAGGCGCTGGGTCAGTTGGTGCTGCACACGCAGCAGCTTGTTGATCTGATCGCCCATGTGTACCGGCACACGGATGGTGCGTCCCTGATCGGCAATCGCACGTGTGACTGCCTGGCGAATCCACCAGGTGGCATAGGTGCTGAATTTATGGCCGCGGCGGTAATCAAATTTCTTGGCGGCACGGATCAGGCCAATGTTACCTTCCTGGATCAAATCCTGGAACGGTACACCACGCCCCATATATTTCTTTGCAACACTGATCACCAAACGAGAATTGGCGGTAATCAAATGTTCACGAGCCGCCCAACCGTCTTCAATATTGTAGCGGTGGTCGCCGCGTTCGTCTGCGGATAAGGAACGGCCTTCAGAAGCCAATAATTCGCGGGAAATCCGGCCCTTCTCAATCCGCTTTGCCAGATAAACTTCCTCATCGGCGGTCAACAAGGGCACCCGGCCGACCTCTTTGAGGTACAGACCAATCATGTCATCCGTATCAATATTTGCCAGATAATTATCTTCTAAAGCCGCTTGTTCTTCCGTCTCATCAACATCATCTTTGTCCTGCTCTTCGGCTTCAGCCAATAAACTGGCATCTGTTGGTTCAATTGTTGTATCGTCATCAATATAGGGAATACCCGCGCTCAAGAGCGCGGCAAACGCCTCTTCCAACTTATCAACATCCCGCTCTGCCTCGGGGAAGATCATCAGAATATCATCTATGGTGACATAAGTTTTCTTGCGGCCCAGGGAAATCAAGCGGGCAACAGGCGTATATTCCCCATTTTCACCATTTAGTTCTTCTAATAAGTTGTCGTCAATTACTGCCATTCGCTAAAAACCTCTTTTACTAATAAATTTATGTCACTCAATTAATTAGAGTAACAAGAGTTTGTTAACCTTACGTTAGTAATATATATGAACAATGTGATAAGAACGCTGCCGCCACCTTTCTGTCAATCCAAAAACACGCAGCTAATGGATCGTGTCCTCAAATCATGCGGATAATCTAGATTATCCGTTTGTGATAAATACACAGACTAACCCTACTCCGTGGCATTCACGATACCAGGAGATCTCCTCGGTAGTCTTCACGTCATCTTAGGGCGTTGGCAATAAAAACCCAGCAACCGGGTGTAGTGGTGCTGGAAAGCTTGTCTTATACAAATGTCTACTGTATGCACTATACAACAAAACGACTCTAAAAGTCAAGTGTCAATTACTCATGTTCAGACAAAAGATCGGACAAAACCGCTAGAAACAAGGGCAGAGAAGATCGCAAAAACTTTAGAAACGATTTTTCGTAAAGTTGTATGCTTCAAGCGACGCTTCTGCCTAAGCAAAACAAACAAGCCAGAGAAAGAGTACCAACGAGAATTTTTCGGGACGTCAGGCTCCAAGTTTAGGTCAAGCTGGTCAGGGGAAACGCCAGCATAGCGCACATCTCGGATCGCTTCGCCAATCAAGACTGCAATGGCATAGGTAATCAGCATCAATGCAATCATCTGATCGAGATAGAACTTCGATTTGTTCATGATGGTATCCAACTGAAAGATGCTTTTCAGGTCCCGGAATTTCATTTCAATCTTCATGCGCTGCAGGTAGATCGCTAAAGCCTTTTCAGGATCAATATTGGAAATCACCCACAAAGGCTTTGCCATGCCTGTTTTCCAAAAGCCAATCACATTGACCTTGACTTCCCCTTTGTAGTAGATCTCTCGATAGATTTTAGGTTCGGTATCTGGTGCCACAAACAAGGTCAGCTCATCATTTTTGTGCTCGTCATAATAGAATTTAGGCGGGTTGCTGCCCTGGTTGAGGCGAATGACGAATTGCATTTGACATGTGGAAAAATGCTTGAATAGGCTCAGGTACGAGAATTCCCGGTCTAACACGACTGGACGGTCACCAATCGCAGATTGGATTTCACCGATCACCCGCTGGTGTTCGATGTTGCGGGATGTGCTCTCGCTGCCCAGTGTGGCTGAAGAATAAGTGATGAAATTGCACGGCAAGGCTCTGCCTCGAAACGGTGTTGCCAGGGTTAACAGCCAAAATCCAAGCTGGCCGACTTCAGGCAGTTTGCCGACATAGTCCGTTTTCCTCGCACTGGCTCGTTCCATCTCGGTCGGATCACCGATCACAAATGCCGCATCTCCATCGAAAAATCTTTGCAGTGGGGTTTTTAGGTCTGTCTCTTTGAGAAAGCGTTGGATCATCTTGTAGTTCGCATCTTGATTCCCCGGCATCTGCTCTGCAATCCGACTGATGCGCGGTGATTTCGCTTTCAGTATCCCCAACATGATCTGGCTTGCTTTATGTACTTCTTTATCAGTATCAAACAATTCCTTGGCAAATCGCTGTATTTGGATAAACTTATACATGAGGAACTCCTTTCTCTATAGATGTGGTGTCTATTTTGAGTTTAGAAGTTCCTCATTCTTTTTGTCAATTGTCCGATCTTTTGTCCGAAGGTGAGTCAATTAGAATCTGTGAATTTTACCACTTTTTTAGACGTTTAGGATATTTAATCTGATTTTTGACGGAATTAAGCTGTTTCAGTCCTCTTTCAGTGCTTTTCTCCGCCTTTTTCACCCAAAATACGCTGCCAAATCCATCTCTCACGCATCTATTTACTTGTCTAATCCCCACCTCCATGGGTAGAATCGGTCAGAACCCAGCTTCATCAAAATCAGAATGAATAGACCTCAAACTAGGAGGAATAATGCAAGTTACCCCAACTTTTGCCACGACAGACCTGCTGCTGCGCCCCTTTACCAAAGAGGATATCCCGGCCCTACACACCTACCTCAACCATCCCACACTGACCGGACGCCGCTATATCCCCTGGGATTTCAGCTTCGACCTGCCCCTCTCGGTACAGCAAGTGGAAAAAATCGTCGATAAATGGCTGGAAATAGAAGACGGTTTTTGCTTCGCAGTCACCCACCAACTAGACCAAACCATCGTCGGGCACGCCCAGGTAGATTGGGGATGGGACGCCCACATGCCGGAATGCAGTGTGGTGATTGCTCCCACCCAACAGCGGAAAGGCTATGGCGGGCAGGTGCTTACCCTGCTGCTAGATTACCTCTACGACTTTACCATCGCACACAATGTCTCCAATTGGGTCAGCGAATGGAATACCCCTGCCCTGGCATTCGTGAAGAAATTTGGCTTCACCCAGGCCGGCATTGTCCGCCACGATGAATTCCGCGCCGGAAAATTCATGGATTCAATTGTATTTGACATCTTACGCCCCGAATGGCAAGCCCGCCAGGCAGCCGAGGAAAAAGGAGCATAGCAATGCCTTTAGAAGGAACTAAAGTACGTTTACGAGAAGTCCGGGAAAGCGATCTGCCTTTATTGGTTGCCTTACGCAACGACCTTGATACCCAGGGTTGGAGCCAAACACTCCCTACCGACTACAGCCTCAACACCTACAAGAAACAATACGAAGAGGAAAGCTTTTCCACCAAGCGTAAACGCGCTCGCTTTGTGATTGAAAAGATCGAGACGGATGAAGTGGTCGGCAATATGACCTATTACAGCTACAAGTCTCGCCAAAGTGTGACCATTGGGATTGCGATTGCCAGGAAATTCTGGTCTGAGGGGTTGGCATATGATGCCCAGGAAACTTTGCTGCACTTTTTGTTCGAGGAATTGGGGGTGCGCGTGGTGCAGTTGTGGACAACCGGCTCAAATTCGCAAGCCATTCGGTTAGCCGAGCGTTCCGGATTCAAGGTAGCCGCAAGGATGCGAGAAGCCATCATCCGGCGGGGAAAACTGGCCGATAATGTGGTCATGGACTTGCTGCGAGAAGAATATTACGAACTGCATCCCGATATGGAAGATCATATCCCCCAACTTTAACCGCTGCCACCTTCACTAAAATGACCGCACTCGCTTTGGGTTTCTTTATCTAAAGCGAGTGCACGATTTCTGCTGCCAGCCAGAATAGATTTTCTCGAATTTCTTTGCGAGACTGCCATTTTCGGCCGTCCCATTCTTCCCCACTCAAATCATCCCCCGCATACAACATTTGCCCCAGCAGCACCTGCCGGAATTGGGCGACAGCCATCAAGCTGGCGGCTTCCATCTCCACCGTGAGACACCCTTCCGCTTTATGCAAGTCAACCATCGACTGCGTCTCCCGGTACGGTGCATCGGTCGTCCAGGATTTTCCAACCACATAGGGCAATTGTTTCTCTTCCATCACCGCCGCTGCCCTTTTCAACACATACGGATCGGCATGGATCAGGCGGGCGGGCGGCGCATAATGATAGGATAACCCCTCACCGCGCACAGCCGAATCAACCAGAATCAGTTTACCCAAAGTAAGGCTTTTCTCTAAAACCCCTGCCCCACCAACCACAAAGAATTTCTTACAGCCGAAAGCAATCGCCTCTTCCAGCAGTCCGGCGGCAACCGGCGCGCCCACACCGGGGTGGAAATAGGCCAGCCGCCTGCCCCGATAATCAATCTCATAAATATCATGCGGCCCATCCTCCCAACGGTTATGTGCGGCGACCCTGGCATTCATTTCCTCGGTCACTTTTTCGTTCACTTCCCGGAAAAAAGAGATGACACAGTGTTCGGGCATATCTCTAGGTTGAATCACCTTGGAGGGTTCAATTTTCGATTCAGATAGGTAATCACGCTCTAAAAAGGGTAAAGAATCGGGCATGGCTTTTCCTGTGGTTATTTTTCTTGTGTAGGGGATTTCGTACGGAATTGCAATCTTTACTTCATTATGTATTATCAGTCATCCAACAGCCAATTGACCCACTTACGAAGTACACCGGGAGATTTCTCGCCATACACTTCCCCGGTCTTGCCGTTCAGCAGCACGTCAAATCGTTCCCCGTCCATGCTGTAATGCCCCATCCAGACCGGCACCAGCACAAGTTTGAAGCTCAGAATCATCAATTGGTCGGAATAAAACGATAAATTCTTCACGTTGCCCAAACGGCTCTTGCGGGTGGTGACTTCCTTCGCCAACTGGAACGCGCGCGAGCGCCCTTCAATTGCCGCGTCAGAGAGGGCAATCTTATAAGTCTCAGCCATCCAATTGGCAATATATTTGGGAGAGAAAGGCCTTACGTCCTTTGCATCAAACTCATCCAGCAGGCTGTTGAAATACTTCGGCAGGGGTTTACTGGCCGCCACAAATACATCATCCAGATGGACATTGCGCTCATCTTTTACCGGGATATAGTCTTCGCCATCATCATGGCTGATGACATAACCTGTCCAGCGAATGTTGCCACCCACATCAAAGGTCCAGGCAGGCAAATATACGCCGGAGAACGGTTCAATATAGGCATCGGCACGTTTGGAGTCATTCTTTTTGATCCATGTCCGCAGCAGTTTTTCAGCAGCATTGCTGTCAAAGGCAAAGGGAATAATTCCTTCAGGGGGAATCAACTCTCTAATTTCAGATTGGGTGATGCTGTAAGCCGAATCGCAGTGGGGGCAGGTCAGAGAAATCGCTTCGGGAGCGAGCAAAAAGACCGCCCCACAAGCCTTACATTCAAAAGACTGGGTCGCCTGCGCCTTTTGGTGTCCCTGGGCACGCGCCATATCGACAATAAAGTCGTACTCGGTCAGCGATGCATCCTCATCCTCCCCGGATTGCTGCTGGCAGTATTCACATACCAGGCTGTGCCCATCCGGCGAATACGTCAGACGGTTGCCGCAGTTAGGGCATTCAAACCGATCCCCTTCCCGGCTTTGTGGTTCTGCCGGTATCTGGGGAGAGAATGTGTCCGGGTTGATGATCTCAGCGGGATTGAGCTTGCCGTCTAAAATTGCCAGGCTGCGCCGGGCACGATGGTGACCGGACTCATGGGCCAATGCAGATTCCAAAAAGCCGCGTTTTTCCTCATCATTCCTGGCAATTTCACTCAGAAAATAATAGGCATCCGCTTTTTGGTCGTGCGTGCTGGGCAAATTCAAAAAGCGCTCTAAATATCGGCGTGCCGATGAATTCTCCCCGGCAACAATCGCCGCGCGAGCACGCACCATGATCCGGCGTGCCTCTTCGTAAGGACTACCTAATCCAGCCATACCCAATCACTTTTCAACAATCAGCCCCAAGTCTTTTAATTTGGCAACCAAATCCGCATTGGAAGGCTCAACCAAGGTCGAACCATCCGGGAAGAAAATGGTCGGGACGATGCGCTTACCGTTATTGTGCTCAATCACAACCTGGCTGGCTTCTTTATCTTTGTCCACATCAATATTGAGGTAATCAATCTTATAACGATCCAGGATCACTTTGGCGCGCACACTATCCGGGCACCACTTGGTGCTGTACATTACAATTTGATTTTGGTCAGAGGTGGTCATCTTGCCTCCCGAAAAATGGGTAAAAGATCAAAGTTATGCAACTAGGTCAGCGGGGTATGACCCCAATTATGCGTAAACCGAATTCATCCGGTCGCACGCTGTTCGATTAAATTATATCCGATTGCCAGAAGATTATTCCCTTTTTTGAGGGGAAATCAACTTGCTACCAGCTTTCAAAGCGGATCACATCTTCAAATTCTTTGCGGCCGCCTTTTTTGTTCGGGCGGGTAAGCACACTTTCATCTGCCGGGTAGCCAAAAGAGAGCGCCAGATAGATGTGTAAATCATCCGGGTAGCCCAAAATTTCCTTGGCTTTTTCCGGCTCGTAGATGGTCGCCGGGCACGAACCAATCCCCAGCCCCCAAGCGGCCAACTGCATGTACGCCGCTGCCTGCCCGGCATCAAACATAATGCTGAAGCGATTCTCTCTCGGCGGGGTAATGATCGCCACCGCCATTGCCGCCCCGGCCAGATGACCGGCAAACAAACCACATTCAGACAAAGCCAGCAATTTTGCTTTTTCCCGAACGACTATAAAATGCCACGGCTGGCGGTTCTTGGCCGACTGCGCCCGCCGCCCGGCATTCAGGATCGTTTCTACTTCTTCTTGGGTCAAGGGCTGGTCTTGGAACTGACGGACGGCCCGTTTGCTGTTGATTGCATCAAACACATCCATCTTGTTCTATCCTTTCACCTGCGGCAAAACCTGGTTTGCCAATGCTTCCAGACGGTCGATATCTTCCGTTGCCAGCCACTGCAGCATCACCCGCTGCACCCCGGCTTCGGCCAGGTTGCCCAGATGTTCAACCACCTGGTCGGCAGTGCCTACCGCCATGCCCAATTCCTGCACCAAATCCTGGGCTGTGCGCTTGCCGCCCGTGCGTTGTGCTACCAGGGCATCCACTTCCGCCTGGGTGCGTCCAAACTCGCAACCGATCATCATTGAGCGTTTGATCGACTGCGGATCGCGCCCCTGGTCGGCAGCAAGTTTGTCCAGCAGTTGGCTGCGCTGTTTGTATTCTTCGGCCGGCATATACAGGCCGTTCCATTCATCTGCATAGCGCGCCACCAGCGGCAAGGTGCGTTTGGGGCCATTGCCGCCAATCAAGATCGGCGGGCCATTGGGGCGCTGCGGGCGGGGCAGCAAAACAGCCTCTTTGATGCGGTAGTACTTCCCGGAAAAGGTTTGCGGGGTGTCGTTATGCAGTAAACTGGTAATGATCTCCACCCCTTCTTCAAATCGCTGGAAGCGGCTGCGAATGTCGAGCAGTTCCCAGCCGTAATGCTGGTGTTCGCGTTCTTGCCAGCCGGCCCCAACCCCCAAAGTCAGACGTCCGCCGGAAAGATCGTCTACGGCAGTCGCCATGCGTGCCAGCATGGTTGGGTTGCGGAAGGAAAGCGGCGAAACCAGGGGGCCAAATTCAATATTTTTGGTATGGCTGGCCAGCCAGGTAAGCGAAACCCAGGCCTCCAGGGAATCCTTATCCGGCGGCTGGGCGTTGGTGTAGTGGTCAGAGCGGTACAAGCCGGCAAAGCCCATCCCATCGGCCAGGGCTGCCAGGCGCTGCCAGCGTTCCCAGGTCAATCCATCCTGTCCTTCAATCATGATTGCAACTTCGATCATCGTGTGTCTCCTTAGATAAAAAACCTATAATTTCCAAATATCCAATACTTTTTGTAAACGTTTCTCCCAGTATGGGTCTTCTGCAAAAGAGCCGGGGCCAAGCGGATCATCCCACGCCTGTCCGATCATCGCCTGGGTAATCGCCAGAGCGCAAGCTGCACCGGCTTCGATGTCATAGCCCCCTTCCAGAAAAGCGGCAAAACGGCCGCCGCAGTGGGCATCGGCAAAGGCACACAACTGGCTGACAAACGAAGCATAGCCGTCCACAGTGGCAATCTGGTGTCCAAGCGGGTCGCGCCAGTGGGCATCGAACCCGGCACTGAGTAAGATCATCTCCGGTTTGAAGTTTTCCAATAAGGGGAGCAGTGCCCGGTCTAAAACCGCCTGCCGGGCCTGGTCGCCCGCATACGGTGGAAAGGGAATGTTGAGGGTAGCCTTTTCCCCCGCTTTTTCGCCCGTCTCCCCGGCCAAGCCACTCATCGGGAACAGCGGATATTGGTGTATGGAGCAAAAAAACACATCACCACGCTCGTAAAAAATATCTTGTGTGCCGTTACCATGGTGCAGATCAATATCGATAACTGCCACCCGTTCTGCGCCGTGCGTTTGGATCAGGTATTCAGCGGCCAGGGCAACATTGTTAAACAGACAAAAGCCCATTGCCCGGTTGGGGGTGGCGTGGTGTCCGGGTGGACGGGTAAGGGCAAACCCGCGGCGTGCTTGCCGGGTCCAAACCTGGTCGGCCACAGCCACGGCCCCACCGGCGGTTTCCAGCGCACATGCCCACGAATCGGCGGTGACATACGTATCGCCGTCAATCAGCCCATCGTGCCGGCTGGCGGCCTGCACCCGCCGGTAATGTTCCGCGGTGTGGATCGCGTGGCGCACGCTGTCGGGAATTTCAACGGCTTTTGCCTGTTGGGCAGTCTGCCACAATCCTGCCTCGATCAGGGACTCACGGATCGCTTCGACCCTGGCAGGGCGCTCAGGGTGATTGGCAGCGCTGTGTTTTTGATGAAGGGGGGAGTAAAAGAGGGTTAATTCTTCCATACGCATATTATAGCGTACAGTGGAACCGGGAGAAAAAGTTTAATTTATTTAGGCTGGATATTTCATTCATTCCCCTACAAATAAGTTGAATTCATATCATCTAGAAAATGGGTTTTTGGCTTTCAATCATTATTAAAAAAATTGAGGTTATTTCCGCAACAAGAGAAGTTTTACCCGCCGATTCCTCATCCCACAAAATTTGTCACACTCACATATTTTCATTAAAGCAGGGGAGGGTTTGGGTGAAACCCGCAAACCCGTCCCTACAGAAAAATAAATTTTGCGGGTTACACCCCTCCCCTACGAGATCACACTGCCATGCTTCCTAACTTTGCGAAATATAAAAGGTGGCTTCGGCAAAGAGCAGCACACCAAACACTGCCAGCACCAACTCCAGGTAAAAGTTTTCCCACACACAAACCACCATCCCGGTAATAATCAGTGCAGCAATCACCAGCATCAGATTAGCAACCGCCCGTTTACGCCGGAACATTGGTCGGTTGAGACGCACGTATTTTGCATACCCTACCGCCATCATCACCAGGCTGAGTCCATTGATCGCCGCAATAATCTGCCAGCCGCGCAAAAAAGGCAGGTCCAACACCATTGTGCCGCAGGTGCCCACATACGAATTCATCGGGTCTTGGGGGAAAACATATACCTTGGTTAACACCAGGTAGCCATAGGCTGCATCTTCAGGGTAAATCGTCCAGGTCATGTCTCGATGTTCCCCGGGATCTAAATAAAAGTTGTCTTGGGATTCACGCGCATAGGTCAAATGTCCCTGACTGATACGGGTGCGCACTACACGCAGCTTAGATTTATCGGCTTGATTGCTGACCTGTGCCTCAATCGTGCCGGTTTCTGCCGTGGTGATAATTTCTGGACAGCGCATAGAAGTCAACACGGTATCCCCGGTCAATAAAGCGCTGAAAATAATCGCCTCAGTATCTTGCAAGAAGTTACTGAAGAACAGGACAAAGCTAAGCAATGCCCCGATCATAAATATCCAGATCCCGCCTTTATTGGGAGCGTATTGAACAATATCGGTTTCATCAATCGTAGACATACAACACCCCTTTCACCCTATATACACTACACGAGCCACAGTGGAAAATATTTTTGTAAATAATAGTCTATTTGTGTTACGTAAGCAAGAGCACAACAAACACAACCATATTTGCCTGTTCAGGCGACTATCTCCTTCTGATACCAACTAATTTTACTATTTTAATATTAAAGGAATATGAGCGGCAGGCGACTCACATATATTAAAAGTCCCAGGCAGCCATAAACTGCCTGGGATTTATTAAAAGTATTTAATGAACTTTGTTTTTTTATTCTTCGTTTGCCAGGGTTTCTCTTTCTACCGGGGCTTTGGCAGGTGTCTCTTTTACCTCTTTCGGTGCGGTCAGATAATGCACGGTGACCAATGACAGGCCGAAAAAGGTGGGGATCAACCCCAAAAGCATCCAGGGACCAAAATTCAAGGGGAAGGTATCGCTGCTAAAGATCACGCCCAAGGGATATAGGCCGATACACAATGCTGCGCCTAAAAAGGTGATCACAATCCCCCAGCGCAAAGCGCCTTTCCCATTTTCTCGACTCTTCGGCGGGTCTACCAACCCTTTTTCAATCATTGCCATCATCTCTCTATGTTTGCGGTCTCTCACAAAAGCAGCAAACGTAAAAGGTATTCCCAAGCCCAACCCCACTAAAATGAATGCAACTACGATTTGTTCCATGATTTACTCCTTTGCCTACTCAGGCACTAAAAATGTGATGCCACACATTCCATTAGTTATTATATTCAAGCGAAATATTGCCAGACTCAGTCTCAATAGTAAGCAGCGAACCGCCGCCATTGATTTGGCCTTCGATCCGTCGGTTGTTGATCGTTCCTTCCACAGTTACAGGAAAATCTGTGGTGATCTCGCCATATTCGGTTTTCAGTTCAATATTGAGGGCGCTCTCCTTGGGGATGCGCATGTCAATTTTGCCAAAGCGGGAAGTGATGCTGTGCGGCATTTCCGAGCTGAGCGGCCCAGCAAAGAAAATATTGCCGTTTTCGTTATCAATGTTCAACACCGTCTCCCGGTCACTTGATAACTTTACTTCACCAAACCTACCCTCCACATCTACCTCGCCGCCCAAGTGGTCGGCAGAAATATCCGCATTGTCCGCAGCAAACTGGTAACTCAGCGCCTGCACATTTTCAAGATCAATAGAGCCAAAATCGGCGTCGATATTTACCAATCCGGCTACATTGCCATCGGTCAGCTCAATGGTGGAACTGTTGGCTTTTAATTCCAGGCTGCCGCAGGAGAAGGTGGTAAGTGCAACCTCGTTGTACTCGCTGTCTACAGTGCAGGTACCATCTACGTTCATATCCGTAACCGTGATCCCGCCGCTGTTGTTCTCAAACTCAATAGACCCGGCTTCAATCTCTTCCGCTTCGATATTGCCAAACTGGCTTTCTACCTTGACCAACCCATCGCCGGCCTGGATGTTGGATAAAAACATCTCCGCACTGCTGCTTTTCGCTTCCAGTTCACCTGTCAGGTCACGTACTTCCACAGTGCCAAAGCGGTTGGTCAAACTCACATCGCCCTGGTAAGTATCTAGCAAGATTGTCCCGGTAGAGGTTTCCAAATCCAATTCAATCCCCTTTGGCAAAGAAATGGTCACATCAATCGAATCCGGACGTTCCCGGATGGTAAAAACCCCATACTCACCGGTTTCTTTATACACAAATTCCAGGGTTTTGCCTTCCTTGGTCTGCTCTAGATAGATATAATCCAGATTCGTTGTAGCCATTTCTTCGTCATTGCCATAAGCAGTCTTGGTTATATCTAACGTGATCTGGTCATTCTCGCTGGACTTTACGGTAATATCTCCAATTGCCAGGGTGAGTGCGACTTTTTCCACCTCATCCGCATCGGCGATGATTTGTTCGGAAGCGGTCGCCCTTACATCATCAGATGTAAAATAATGCACACTAGGGGCTTCTATTCTCAGCCAAGAAATCAGGCCTATCCCGGTAACTACACACAAAGCCGTGATTCCCAGCAGCAAGCCACCTGCAATCCACAAACCTGTCGGTATTTTTCTTTCCATAGATACTCTGCTCCTTTAGTTCTTTCGCATTTACCTAATTAGACCGGACAAGGATAAAAAAGTTCCACCAATTTTCATTTTCTTCTCCAACCATGCATCGTTTACCGATCAGCCACGTATAATTAGGATAGAAAACGATGGTTACATTTTGCCCAAAGTACTGCAACTTTTTACCGGTTAGTACAGTCTAATTAGTTAAGCTATGTTCAAAGAAGAAAGTCTCACCGAAGCCGACATCATCCTGCGAGCCAAGCAAGGCTCATCAGAAGCGTTTGAACTGCTCGTGCAGCAAAACGCTTCCTTTGTATACAACCTCGCGCTTCGTCTGACTCAAAACCCGCAGGAAGCCGAAGACCTCTCCCAAGAGGTTTTCGTCCGCGTGTGGAAAGCGCTGCCCAATTTCCGGCTGGAAGCCAGGTTCAGCACCTGGTTGTACCGCATTGTCGCCAACCTGTGCTACGACCGTTTGCCCAAACTGCGCCGGGAATTGAACGCCATCGAGATCAACACGGTCATCAATCTGCAGCACGATGACAAAACCCGCCAACCAGAGCACAAGCTGCTTTCCTCCGAACAGAGCGCAGAACTGCACGATGCAATTGACCACCTACCCCAAAGCTATCGTTTGCTGATTACCCTTCGCCATTTACAGGGAATGAGTTATGATGATATTGCAGAAGTAACCGGGCAGCCTCTGGGTACGGTTAAGTCGGGCATTTATCGAGCCCGAAACATGCTAAAGGAAAGGATTCTGACATATGAATCACAACCTGGATGAACAAAAGATCACCGAAGCAATTGAAAGCTATCCACTTTCCTCCTTGCCAGAAGGCTTCGTTAAAAATGTCATGGCAGAAATTCAACCGCGCCTGAACTTGAAGCCAAAAAACCTGGAAGACCCTACCAGCCGCTTTTTAAACTATGCCATCCTGCTATTCTTTACCGCCTTTAGCGTCACCGTGCTGATTCTGTTCAAAACACGCCGCTCCTATATCGACCCCTTAACCCTCAACCATTTACATACACTAATAGAATATTGGCTGCTGCGCCTATCCCTGATCAAAATCTCCCCCCGTTTACTGATTATTGTCTTTTCTTCCGTCTTTACCTTCTTCCTGCTGATCCTCTGGCAGCTAACAGACCCCAATAGGCAATTTCATACCAAAGCCTGACTCTTACACCTGACTTTGCAAAATAAATAGTGCCGCTTCTGGCGGGCAGTTAAAGCGCACCTGCGGGCTGGTCATCCCCACCCCGGTGCTGGTGTACAGCAGCATATCTTTGATTTGATACAGTCCGCGCGGGTATTTTTTCCCCAATCGAGGCAGGATCGGCTGGCCGATAAAGGGAATATCCACTTGCCCGCCGTGAGAATGCCCGGAAAGCTGGAAGGCAAAACGGCCGGTCGCCGCACTGATGTCGGCATAATCCGGTTCGTGCATCAGCAGGATGTTGCAGCTCTCCTCCGGCAGCTCGGCCAAAACCGCATCCAGGTCTTGCTTTTCTTCCCAATAATCGTCCAAACCACAAATTACCAATTGGTCTTGCCCGCGCCGGATGGTATCCACCCGGTTGCTCAAATCAACAATTCCGGCAGAAGCCATAATTTGCCGGGCAAAAGCCGGGTTGCGCCAGTGGTCGTGGTTCCCCAATACGCCATAGATCGGGCCGTTGGCTTTCAGACGGCACAGCTGGTCGATAATATCTTGAGTCATCTCAAAGCGGGTAGCGTGGTCGATGAAATCTCCGGTAAAAACGATGGCGTCCGGCTCTTCGGCGTTGACCATATCCACCACCGTGGCAAATTTCTCCGGGGTGGTCCAGGGGTTAAAATGCAGATCTGTGAGATGCATCAGCTTGAAGCCGTCAAAGGCCGCGGAGAGATGCGGGAGAGACAAAATGCGCTTGCTCATCCGGTAACGGGTGGATTCATAAGCGCCATATTCCAGCCCACCGATAGCTGCCAGCCCTGCCCCGGCAACGGCCTGGGCAGCCAATTTTAGAAAGCCCCTGCGTGTGAGTGCCATCCGTGTTATCCCCCCAACTGCTTGAGTAATTTCGCCACGCCTTCTACCAATGCGCTTACATCTTCGGCGGTGTTATATGCCTGGATCGAGACTCGCAGGAAAGGTTCTCCCTGCCAGCGGTACACAGGCACTTCCACCCGGTATTGGTCGTACAGCCAGGTTTTCAGCTTGGCAATGTCCACCTCCGGCAAACGCAAGGCAGCCATTTGAACAAACCAATCCCAACGATCCGGGCAGATCGGCGGCAAGCCGGTAACCTCCAACAACTGCTCCCTGGCCGAGATGAGCAGTTCACGGCAGTGGTACTGCACCGTTTGCCACTGGTTGTCCTGCTGGAATTGAATGGCGGCAGGAACCGAAAGAAACGCAGAGACATCGCGCGTGCCCTGCCATTGGTGATAGTCGATGAATTGGGAATCGCTTGGGTTTTCGGATTGGTAGCCCCAACTGACCACCAGCGGTTCCAGCCAGGATTGCACTTCCTTGCTGGCGTATAAGAAGGCAGCGCCTTTAGGCGCGCACAGCCATTTATGGCATGCCCCGGTGTAAATGTCCGGCTGAATATCTGCCAGGTCTACCGGAATTTGTCCGGGGGCGTGTGCACCGTCGATGATCGTGAGAATGCCTGCCTGGCGCGCCCGGCGGCAAATCTCCTTAACCGGGAAAATCAACGCCGTCTGGCTGGTAATGTGGCTGAGGAAGATCACCTTGGTCTTCTCTGTCACACCCTGCCAAAACGTCTCCACAAATTCTTCGTGGGTGGTCACGGGCAGCGGGATCGGGTGATTGATGTAATGTGCGCCGTGCTTCTCGGCAATAAAACGCCAGGTGCGATCCATCGCCCCATATTCATGGTTGGTGGTCAGAATCTCGTCACCGGGCCGAAGTACCAGGCTGCGCGCCACCATATTGATTGCCGTCGTGGGGTTGGGGAAATATACCAGGTCATCCGCCGGGCAGTTGACATAAGCGGCCAGGGTTTTCCTGGCGTGCGCCATGCGCGGCAGAATGGTTTTATCCAAGAAATCAATCGGTTCCCATTCCAATTCCTTTTGGAACTGCACCATTTGATCGAAGACGGGTTCGGGGCAAGCCCCAAACGAACCGTGGTTGAGGTAATGGATATCGGGGTCAAGCATAAATAGAAGGCCGGGATTTATCATGGGCGCATTTTAAACCCAAATGCGAATTATGTGGGCGTTTTTTAATAAATTGCAGTCTCCAGTTACCGGCAATCAGGTTCTCGGAGCAAGGCGAATTTATGCCCTACCCCAATGCACCCCCATCAGATTCTTAGTATAATCATCTTCTGTATGTGGATCATATCCACCTCTGAGAGGCTGTCGAAAGGAAAACTACCATGCCTGAAAATGTGATTGAAACCCAAGATTTGACCGTGTATTACGGCAAACACCGCGGGATATTAGATGTAAATTTAACCGTAAAAAAGGGAGAAGTATTTGGTTTCTTAGGCCCTAACGGCGCCGGCAAAACCACCACCCAGCGCGTGCTGCTCGATCTGTTCGCCCCTTCCTCCGGGCGGGCAAGCATCTTTGGGTTGGATTGCCAGAAACAGGGCGTTGAAATCCGCAAACGGATTGGCTATCTGCCCGGCGAATTGGCCCTCTACGCCGATATGAAGGCCAGCGAGTTCTTTAAAATGTATGCTTACCTGCGCGGGGAGAACGGTTCTAAACGTTCCTGGCAGGAACTAGCCGACCGCCTGGACCTGGATGTCCACCGCAAGATCAAGCAATTTTCGCGCGGCAACAAGCAAAAAGTAGGCATTGTAGCGGCCTTTATGAGCCAACCCGACCTGCTCATCCTCGACGAGCCCACCGGTGGGCTGGACCCGCTGGTGCAGCAAACTGTGTTGGAGATGGTGCGCGAGGCGCAGGCCGATGGAGGCACGATCTTCTTCTCGTCTCATATTCTCTCGGAAGTGCAGGCCGTTTGCGACCGGGTGGGGATCATCCGCGATGGTCAGCTGGTAGCTACCCAACGGGTGGAAGATATGATTGCCCAACGGATGAACCGCATGAACCTCATCTTTAACGAGATGCCCCCGGCAGAAGCCTTTAACATCCCCGGCGTGACCGAATTAAAGCGCCACGAGCAAAGCGTGGTACTGGAAGTGCGCGAAAATCTGCCCCAGGTACTGGCTGTTGCTGCGCAGCACAACATTATCGATATAGAGACCCACAACATCAGTTTGGAAGAAATTTTCCTGGCCTACTACAGCAAGGAGAACGGAGGAACACATGCTTAGATTATTGGTACAGGAATTAAAATTCCGGCGCAATGCGATTATTGGCTGGTCGTTGGGACTGTGCTTTTTCCCGGTCGTGTATATCGGCATTTATCCCTCCGTGGCCGACCAGATGGCCGGTCTGGCAGACCTCGATTTCTATCAGGCCTTGGGCATGAGCCTGGGCACCTTCCCCGATTGGGTCGGTTCGATCCTGATCGTGTTTATGCCCCTGGTCGCTTCCATTTATGGGATCATCAACGGCACCGGCACGCTGGCCGGGGAAGAAGAAGATGGCCGCTTAGAGATGACTGCCACCCTGCCCTTGCCGCGCTGGCAGATCGTCACTGCCAAAGCCCTGGCGTTCAGTATCGCCTCGCTGATCATGTTTCTGATCGTTTCCCTAGTCTCATTGGTGGTCTTTCAATCCATTGAAAGCCAGATTGATACCACGCTTGAAGCTATCAATTTATTTACGGCCGTACTCTCCGGGTGGCCGTTGGTTTTTGCCGTGGGCATGTTGAGCATCTTCCTGGCCTCTTTTGCCCCCACCCGGCGGATTGCCTCCATGATCTCTGCCGCCATCCTCGTGGTTGGCTATTTTGGCAGCAACCTGGCAGCCTCAACCACTGCGCTGGAACCTTTAGAACCCTTCTTCTTATTCACCTATCTGGATGCTTCCGGCAAGGCAGTGACCGAAGGGCAGGCGTCCGGGGATATGCTTGTTTTGCTGTCTATTGGGCTGATCTCCTTTGTGCTTGCCCTGTTCTTCTTCCAACGCCGCAAACTGACCGTGGGCGCATGGCCCTGGCAGTAAAACCCGGTTCAAATTAATCCCAACCTCTTGCAAGCCTGATTGCCCCGTCATTTGAAAATGACCTGGCAATCAGGCTTGTATTCGTTTAATTTCCCAGTAAGAGGCACTTTAGGATAAAATACAGATAGTGGCTCACCAATCTTATGATCTAATCAGGATTAACCCGATGATGATCAACCCGAGGATGACCGTCTATCGTTTGACCCAACCGAATTCTGTGCGGTCAGAACTGATTGGATCAAATCATGCAAGACAACTGCCATAAACCTTCTATACTTTGCAGACTCGAAACGCAAGGACCCGCAAAATGAATAATCCAGAGCAGTACATCGGCACAAATATCGGACAGTACCAATTGGTGGAATATCTCGGCGCGGGAGGGATGGCGCAGGTCTTTAAAGGCTATCATGCTGACTTACAGCGTTACGCAGCAATCAAGATATTGCATCCCCAATTCTTGAACGAAGAAGATTTTGTCACCCAATTCAAAAACGAAGCGAAAAACCTGGCGCTGCTGCGGCACCCCAACATTGTGCAGGTCTATGATGCCTCCATCTCCAGCAAATTCCCCTATATTGTGATGGAGTATGTGGCCGGCAAGAGTTTGCAGGATTTCCTGCACGATTACCAGGAACGCCAGATACACATTCCCCTAAGCTACAGCCTGCGCATTATCTACAGCATTGCGCTGGCCCTCGGCTTTGCCCACCAGAACCAGATCACCCACCGGGACGTGAAACCCGGCAATGTACTCCTGGAAGATTCTGGACGGGTGGTGCTGACCGATTTTGGCCTGGCACAGCTGGACAGCACTTTGCACAAGGGAGATAAAAACACCGTGATCGGCACCCCGGCCTACCTCGCGCCGGAGCAAGCCCTGGGCAAAGAAGTGGACGCACGTGCAGACCAGTATTCATTGGGTGTGATCTTCTTTGAAATGCTCACCGGCCGCAAGCCCTACGACAGCGATGACCCGGTGATGGTTGCGCTCAGCCACGTGACCCATGAAATCCCCTCGCCGAAAGAATATGTGCCCGAAATTCCCGACGAAGTGGCCGAGATTGCCCTCCGGGCGACCCGTAAAGACCCCAACGAACGCTTTGCCAGCATTGAAGAATTCACCAACCAGCTTTCCAAGGTGCGCTTGAAAACCAAGACTACCAAACTCCCCACCGCCTCGCTGGAAGACCTGCGCGTGTCGAGCAACCGCTCTGCAACGTGGGCAGCCCCGGAAGGACGCATGGCGAAAATGGACAACCTGGTGTGTCTGCATTTTATCGACACCGGGCAGGTGATTGACCTGGAGCTGAACCACGAATATCTGATCGGGCGCAAGCACAAGTCTCAGCCGATCATCCCCGACATCGACCTCAGCCCGTTTAACGCCTACGAGTGGGGTATCTCCCGCCTGCACGCGTCGATGACCGTGCGGATGAACGATGTCTCGATCACCGATATTGGCTCGGCCAACGGCACCTGGCACGCCGGCAAACGCCTGCCTGCCAACCAGGCTTACCCGCTGCACCACGGCGATGTACTCCACCTGGGCAAGCTCAAAATGCAGGTGTTGATCTACATGTAGGGGAAGCCCAATTCTCAAGACCAACAATTTTTTATTCTGATTGATCCTCTATCTGTCATTAGTATGATGTGAGAGAATGAGGAGGACACAGCAGATCGACTGTCATTGGGTCCATGGAGACCGTCTCAGAGTGTCGGTCGCTGTGTCCATTCTGTCATTAGCCCGAACAGTTACTGGGACAAAAAGTCCGTATTTGCTAGTGAGGGCTAAACACATTATAAGAGGACACACATGAAAAGCAAAGAGAGCTATGTAGGAATTGATGTCAGCAAAGACAAACTGGATGTAGCCTATCAAGGGATAGCAAAAGCCCAACAATATCCAAACAATCCAGCAGGGATCAAGAAATTAGTAAAAAGTTTGCGCCAAGCCGAAGGGGTGAACCGGATTGTGGTGGAAGCCACAGCTGGATTTGAGCGGGAAGCCGTGCATCAGATGTTAGACATTGGACTTCCAGTGGCAGTCCTGAATCCGACTAGAGTACGGCGGTTTGCTCAGGCACAGGGATTACATGCCAAGACAGATACGATTGATGCCCATGTATTGGCTGATTTCGGACAGGTGATGAAGCCGGATATTTGGCAGCGAAAAAATGAATTTGAGGAGCAAATTAGTCTCAGGATCACCCGACGCAGGCAATTGATCCAGATGCAGACCGAAGAAAAGAATCGTCTGACCACCGCTCATCCGCACAATATTGCCTATATCAAAAAACATTTAGTCTGGCTCAAAGGTGAGATTGAGAGTTTAGAGCAGGAACTTAAGAGATTGATCCAATCTAACCCGTGCTACCAGGCCAAGGTTGATCTTTTGCAAAGTGTCCCTGGGGTTGGCCCGGTGACAGCCTTGACGCTGATTGCAGAAATGCCAGAACTTGGACAGGCCAATCGCAAACAGATCGCAGCTCTGGCTGGTGTGGCACCCTACAACCGGGACAGCGGCAACCGCAAAAGACGCCGCCATACCTTTGGTGGACGGAGTACTGTACGCTGTACTTTGTTTATGGCAGCCTTATCAGCAACCCGACATAACCCCAGGATCAAAGAATTCTATGAAAGATTATTAGCCAATGGAAAAGAGAAGAAAGTCGCTCTAACTGCGTGCATGCGCAAATTACTGGTGATCTTGAATGCAATTGCCAGAGATCAGAAACCCTGGCAATTTGCTTGACTTTTATCACAGTTACTCTGAGCGAAGCGAAGAATCTCGATGCGCTGGGAAAGTGACAACCCAATGCCCGTCGTAAAGAATTGTGATCTCCCAGGCACTATGTGATCCCTGTTTTGAATCCACTTTCTTGCTGTAATTGTCCAACTACGATAAATTACTTTTTCTATCTGAATTTTCTTTATTCTGCCCCACCCGCCAGCATTTTGTTTGAATATGACTCTTTAGCCCTCCCCACAACGTGGGGAGGGGATAAGCTATGTTTGACGGATAGGGCGACTATCAGGGGTGGGGCCGCAAAAACAATCTTGTCTTACAATGCTGTCCTTTCTTTTCATTTCCATATCAACCCAGATTAAGTTGAATATAGCCTTGTATAATGCTTTAAATTCCTTTATCTGGCAAATTAAAGCAAACCACCCCCCACAAAATGTGAGGGGTGGATATCTATCGGGCAGCAATACGCTGTCTGTGATTGCTGTACGCAGCTTCGCTCATTTAGACAGCTTCGACGATCACCTCGCTGGCCGGTTCGCCTGTGAATACGATCTGCCCATCTTGTAAGGTGATCGAGATCAATCCATGCTCGCCAAACGCGCCGGAGAGCATCGCCACCGCCAAGGGGTCGAGCAGCTCACGCTGGATTGCCCGCTTGAGCGGCCGGGCGCCAAAGGCCGGGTCGTACCCCACCTCTGCCAGGTGATCTTTGACCTCCTGCGTGATCTCGATGCGGTAGCCGCGTTCTGCCACCAGGTTGTTGACGTGTGCCAGCTGAATATCCACGATCCGGCGCAGGTCTTCTTTGGTCAGGTGGTGGAAGATGACGATCTCGTCAATCCGGTTCAAGAATTCAGGGCGGAAGTGGTCTTTGAGCACGGTCTGCACCGCGTCGCGGTCTACTTTGTCCACACCCAACTGCCAGAGCTGGTCACCCAGGTTGCTGGTCATGATGATGACGGTATTGCGGAAGTCCACCGTGCGCCCCTGTCCATCGGTCAGACGCCCTTCGTCCAACAGCTGCAGCAGCACGTTGAACACTTCGGCATGCGCTTTCTCAATCTCGTCGAACAGCACCACGCTGTACGGTTTACGCCGCACCGCTTCAGTCAGCTGGCCGCCTTCGTCGTAACCGACATATCCAGGGGGCGCACCGATCAAACGCGAGACGTTGTGCTTTTCCTGGTACTCGCTCATATCTATACGCACCATCGCCTGCTCATCATTGAACATGAAGTGCGCCAACGAGCGGGCTAACTCGGTCTTACCGACCCCGGTCGGCCCCAAGAAGATAAAGGAACCAATCGGGCGGTTGGGGTCTTGCAGCCCCGCTCGCGCCCGCCGCACGGCGTTAGACACGCGTGCCACAGCTTCATCCTGCCCGATCACCCGATCATGCAGGCGTTCTTCCATGTGCAGCAGCTTCTCGGTCTCGCCTTCCATCAAGCGGGAGACAGGAATACCCGACCAGCGGGAAACCACTTCGGCGATTTCCTCTGCGTCCACTTCCTCTTTCAACAGACTGCCTTCGCCCTGCACTTCTGCCAGTTTGCTCTCGGCGGTAAACAGCTTGTTTTGCAGCGCCGGCAAAGTCTCGTAACGCAGCCGGGCAGCCTGCTCCAGGTTGGCATTGCGTTCGGCTTGCTCAATCTCGTAGCGCACCTGCTCGATCTGCTCTTTGGTTTGCTGCAAAGAGGTGATGGCGCTCTTTTCCATTTCCCAACGAGCTTGCAGCTCGTTAGCGGTTTCTTTAATATCGGCAATTTCTTTCTCAATGCTGCTCAAACGCTCTTTCGAGGCTTTGTCCTTTTCCTTTTTGAGCGCTTCTCGTTCAATTTCCAACTGCATGATCTGGCGGTCAATGCTGTCCAGTTCCTGCGGTTTGGAGTCGATCTCAGTACGCAGGCGGGCAGCCGCTTCGTCGATCAGGTCGATAGCTTTATCGGGCAGCTTGCGGTCTGCAATGTAGCGGTGCGAAAGGGTCGCCGCGGCAATTGTGGCCGGGTCGGTGATGCGCACACCATGGAAAACTTCATAGCGTTCCTTGAGGCCACGCAAAATACTGATCGTGTCCTCCACGCTCGGCTCTTCCACCAAAACAGGTTGGAAACGCCGTTCCAGTGCCGGGTCTTTTTCCACATGTTTGCGGTATTCATCCAGGGTGGTAGCGCCAATCATGTGCAGTTCACCGCGCGCCAGCATCGGCTTGAGCATATTGCCGGCATCCATGGCGCCTTCGGCGGCACCGGCCCCCACCACGGTATGCATCTCATCCACAAACAGGATGATCTCGCCCGCCGATTCGGTGATCTCTTTCAAAACAGCTTTGAGCCGTTCCTCAAATTCACCACGATATTTGGCCCCAGCCACCAGCGAGCTGATATCCAACTGCACCAGACGCTTATTCTTCAAGCCTTCCGGCACATCGCCGTTCACCATCCGGATGGCAAGCCCTTCCACGATGGCGGTCTTGCCCACCCCAGGTTCACCGATCAAAGCCGGGTTGTTCTTCGTGCGGCGGGACAAAATCTGGATCATGCGGCGGATTTCTTCATCACGCCCAATTACCGGGTCCAGTTTCCCCTGGCGGGCAACCGCGGTCAGGTCTCGGCCAAATTTCTCCAAAGCCTGATAAGTGTCCTCCGGGTTCTGGCTGGTCACCCGCTGCGAACCTCTGATCTCGGCCAAGGCCTTCAAGATCGCATCTTTGGTGATACCGTACTGTGCCAACCGCTTCCCTTCCGAGGATTCGGTTAAACCCAGTAAGAGATGTTCGGTGGAAACATATTCATCACTCATCCCCTTGGCGTGTTTCTCCGCAGAACGCAGGGCATTATCCAGGGTACGGTCTAAAGTCACCTGCACATTGCTGCCGTGTACTTTAGGTTGATCATCGAGGTATGTTTGCAGCTCCTGCACCAGGGCAGAGGGTGAACCGGCAATCTTGGTGATCAAGACAGGCACCACGCCATCCGTCTGGCGCAGTAAGGCGATTAACAAATGCGCCGGGGTGATCGTTTGATGATTAAGGTCTTCAGCCAGGTGCTGTGCGCTAAGCACAGCCTCTTGGGATTTTTGTGTAAATTTGTCAAAATTCATGCGTGTTCCTCCATCTCCGTTCTATTGATAATGTAGTTAGGACAGGAAAAATATGGGCTTCCCAGCCCCACATACATTAAACTCTCCCAATGTTAAAGTATTGTAATAGAAAAGTCTGAGGAAAGTTAATTTCCAGGTTGACCTACGGCCCTAAATATGATTCAATCAAAAGTGGAATGCTATTCAACCCTTTATCCTTTGGCAAACGCCCCCTTAGTGGGAGAATGTGAGAAAATTCGGATGCAAACAGAGATCACCCAGACAGGCAAACTATTGAACCCAGACGGCACGCTCGCCGCGGTGGGTTGGGCCAGGCAGCCCTATTGGGACAGCAACCTGGAGGACGCCCATTTTTACACCCTGAAACCTTTCCAGGTTTTCCGCACCAAACGCTGGGATTATTACGCCATCTTCACCCCCCAGCGCTTTATCTCGGCCACCATCGCCGACTTGGGATACGCCGGCAACCTGTTTGCCTATACGGTCGACTTTGAAACCGGCAAATACCACGAAGAAGGATTGGTGATCCCTTTTGGAAAGGGCGTGACCCTGCCGCGCAACAGCACCCAGGGCGATTCACACTTTGAAAACAAGGATGCCAGCCTGCACTTTACGCTGGAAGGCAATACCCGCCGGATCAATGTCTCCTGGCCGGGGTTCGATGGAGGCAAAGGCTTTGATGCCGATATTACCCTGACCATGCCGGAGGGACAGGAATCGATGAACATCGTGATCCCGATCGAGCAAAAGCGCTTTTACTACAACCGCAAGATCAACTGCATGCCCGCGGCCGGCACCTTCCGCTACGGCGAGGTAGAAGAAACCCTGCACCCGGAAAGCTCGTTAGGGTCGTTGGATTGGGGGCGCGGGGTGTGGGCATACAGCAGCTTTTGGAACTGGGCGAGCGCTTCGGGCTATTTGCCCGATGGGCGCACCCTGGGGTTGAACATTGGGAAAGGTTTTGGCGACACCAGCAAGGCCAGCGAAGATGCCATCATCGTGGATGGGCGCGTGCATAAGTTGGACCGGGTGAGTTTTGAGTATGACCCGCAAGATTATATGAAGCCCTGGCGTTTTGAAGAGAACAACGGGCGGCTGGCATTAAACTTTGTACCCTTCACCGAGCGGGTAGCAGTCAGCAACTTAGGGATCATTTACAGCGAAGTACACCAGATGTTTGGGCGTTATTCCGGGCAGGTGGTCACCGACGAGGGTGAGACGATTGAGGTCAAAGACTTGATCGGGTTTGCAGAGGAGCACCACGCCCGCTGGTAAATGGGGGACGGTGCTCTACAGGAAGGTTATTACCTCAATCACAAAACTAAATATTTCAATAAGAGTTAACTATGGAACCCAATGGGGCTCCATAATTTCCTGGTCAATATATTCTGTGACTTGATACATTGTGTTTTCTTCCACATCAAAACAATACAATGCGTATTGACCTTCCTTTTCATGAAGCACCAAAATCTCTTCATACGGAGCCCAATCTACAAAATAATATGTCCTATCTTCAAGACAATGTGATTTGTTTGTTTCTCGATCATAGTAACAAGACCCATTGTAACTAAAAATATTCGGGGTTGTTATTTTTTCAGTATAAAACAACCTATTGCTATCAGGAGACCAATCAACCTTTCCACGTATTGAAGATATGCCCATTTGATCTTTCCCAATACTCTCAAGATCTGTTATATGTAACACATAATCCGACCCCCAAGAAGCTCTCGATAGATATGAAAACACCGTACCATCAGGAGCCCATATTGGATATACATCATTTGCATCATTATCCGTCAATCGAATCACTTCACCAGTATCCAAATCTAAAGAATAGAGTTCCGATTCCACTGGAACAATATAGATAGAAATCAAGAGGACATTTTTTTCTGACGAGTAACTTAATCCACCTATATCACAATCACCGGGGAAATCAGGCCATATCGCAATCTGTTCTCCTAGTCCATTGCTCATCACGATATTACCCCCGGATACCCAAAACAAATTTTGCTGATCGTCCGCCCATGTCAATTTAGGGAAACACCGTCTAATCACCGGCTGGAGAAGCGCAGATTGGTTTCCGTTATCATCGAGAATGATGAGTGCGTATTCATCATCTCCCTTCAAGGCCCCGGCAATGTACTCGCCAGTAGAGGACCAACTTAGAGGAATTACATGTTCTAAATCTGAACCAAAGACTTTTGTATTCAAATCCGTATCAACGATGTAATGTTCGTTTTTATCATTCTTGTTCAGATAGTAAGTGATTTTTCCAGGGGGTCTGTGATTTGAAGGCATATTTACTATCGTGGGTTCCAAGTCATATCGATCTTCTGATACTTCATAAAAAATACCATATTCTAGTGTCAAAGCTATATGATTTGTTAGTGACAATTGAGGCGGGGTAACAGTAGGAATAGGAGTGGTTATTAATTGGGTTGCAGTTGGCGTTGGTGCTACAGGGGTAGTAGATAATAAAGGCGAAGGTGTGACGCTCATTTCCACGATGTGACTCGAATTTTCAATATCTGGTATCGTTGGCTCAAGTTGACCTGACTCAACTACACATCCCGATAAAACGAATAAAAAACATATATTGATTGCAATGTGCTTAAATTCCATTTGTCCCTCCCCACACTAATTTTTTATTCGAGAATATTTCCATTGAAGTTGCCAATTTTCTGAATTCATACTTCAAATCCCCACCATTTTCTTCATCTGAGCCTCATCACTTTTATCATACCATTGGCTGCCTATTTAAACCCAAAAGCCGCCCTATGCAGGCGGCTTTTATCCATTGTAGGGTGATGTCGTATCAGTTGCAGCGTTTTGTTAATTCACATCCCGTTCGGTTCGGGGGCCAGTGCGCGGTTGACGCGCACAAATTCCTCGGCCAGGTCGGCGTCAAAGGTATCAAACGTCTGCATGTAGCCCCAGGAGGTCATCACCAAAGGAGATTGGAGTGTCTCGCGCGGGAAGGCGATCAGCTTGGTGCCGTTAAAATCATCCATCACGCCCCGAATGTCGGTCTTCAGTTGATCGCAGGCGGACGCGTCCAGCAAGTTGCAGTTGTACCAAAAGATGATGTAGCCATGCTCCATGCTGTGGATCAGGTGCCCATCGTGGGACGGGTTCTGGTATTCGGTGGAATCTTCGGTGTAAAAACCAGCGGGCCAGGAAACCTCATAATGCGAGCCGGAAGTAGGCGGGTCAGAAGGGGTATCTACCGGGTCGCCTGCGGGGATATGCTGGGCGGTCTCCGGTGGGAAATAAGTGCCCACCCCGACTTTAGGGCGGCTGTTATACACCAAGATACCCACCACCCCAAGCACAATTACAGCGACCGCCCCCCAAATAATCATCTGGCGGTTTCGTCTTTGCTTGCGGCGGGCTTCAATGCGGTCTTTGCGGGAAATTGTCATAAGAACCTCCTAATACTCAAAATGAGGGGGGGAAATCCTCATCTTGAATACGATATTTGCCATTTGTTCGATCAAACGAAAGAGCACCTGGTAAGACAGGGTAGTGATTAGACACATTTGATGGATATATTTTACCTTTATTTATCTAAATACTGCTAATTATATCTTTATCCTCATTTGCGTTTTCAGGATGAGTAAGGTGCAGTTAAAAAATATGAGTGGCACAAGCCACCCATATTTGCTAACCCTAATTTCGGAGATCAGTCCTACCCTTCCGGCGCTTCCTCCGCATCTGTCCCTGCGGCCTGTGCCAGAGCCTGCTTCTCAGCTTCCATCTCCTGGATGAATTCGGCAATCGAAGAACGCTTGCGGCCTGGTTTCCAGGGATCATTATCGGTTACCTTGGCGGTAATATAAGCCAGCACCACACCTGCCGAACTGATCACCGGGACGATCACCAAAGCCAACACCGGCCCACCCAACATCAGCGCGCCTAACACCGCCACCAACACGATGCCGGGATGCAGCCGCAAATTCTGTCCTAAAATCCTGGGGCGCAGCCAATAATTATCGAACAGGTGGATGCACAAGTAGACGATCACAACCACCGCAATATACCAAATCTGAGAACTAAATATCCCACCTGCCGGGACGATGAGCGCAACCGCGCCGGCGACAAAAATAAAAGCTGTTGAGCCGATGGAAGGCGCAACCGCAAAGAAAGCCGCCACCAAACCAAGCACCACGGCGGCAGGCAATCCCAAAATCGCGGCAGCTATCCCGGAGATCACCCCAATAATGCCCATGGTAAGCAGCTGCCCGCGCAGGTACACATCCCAAATCTTGCGCAGCCGCACAAAAAGATGATAGGCATCGCGCCTGAATTCGTTCGGAATCTGGTTGAAGACCGCTTTGCGGGCATTTCCCCAGTCAACCAGCAGGTAATAGATAATAATGACGATCACACCGACCCACACTGCATTTTCGGTGATCGCGGCGATCGATTCATACAACCGGTCTGGCGCTAACATCTCCCCCATCGAATCCTCAATGCTGGTCGGTACCCCACTGAAAATCTTATATCCCAACACGGTGGTGTGCTCGGCAAAAGAATTAAGCTGGTCAATAATGGTCGTCAATTGCCTGCCCAGCGAATCCGCCTCGCGAATGATCACCGGGGTGACCGTGGCGGGGATGACGATAATGACAGCCAGGAACAGCAAAAACACCACCATTGCTGCCGCCCGGTGGTTTAGGGGAGTTCGCCGCCGGATGAAAGTGACCAGCGGATAGAGCATGAACGCCAATAACGAGGCGATCACGATGGGAGTCAGCAAGTCCAAACTGAAATAGATGAATGCGGCAAACAAGATCGTCAGCACAGCAATCACAAAAACACGAGTTTGAGTACTCCAGGTATTGTTCATAGTGATGTTAAGCCCTCCAAATTCATTTTTCCTTGATAACCGTAAGGATACCAAACAATTCAGAAAACCAGTATCATGGTTTTCCCGACCTTTTTCTACTTGTTTATACGGAAGAAACCAAATTTTGGTGCAAAATGGCCGATATTCATTAGACTTTCCTCAGGCAAACTTTGTTTCATTAGAAAAAGAGACTTCACTTTCGCAAAGTCTCTTGATGATGGGAAGCAGGTTAGGGACTATTTTTTGATCGGGATGTAGATATACAAGATCGATTCAGAATCGTCGAGATCGAAATCTTCTCCGTACAGCTCGAAGTCGGGGCCGGTATCCCGCTTATAGCCGTTTTCCGGCAGCCAGGTACTGAAAGCGTATTCATAGGTTTCCCCTATTTTGGAAAGCGTGCAGGGAAGCACCACATACTCCCTGGCCGGGACTTCCCAGACTTCCATGCCCTCAGGCATATCCGCGGCTTCGGAAACCGGCAGACCCGCCAGGTAAGAGAAGCTGCCATCTTCGAGCATCTCCCCGCACAAGCCAAAGCAAATGTCCGGCGGCGTAATCACATGTTTGATCTGGGGGAATAATCCATACACATCGCCCCACATTTTTGCAATCTCGTTGTTTTCATTTTTACCCTGATACTTTACACCCACCACGGTGAAAGCTTCTTTTTTCTCAATTTTCGGTTCCATAAGATTTGACTCCTTCTGTTTTTGAATAAACATGGGAACGGGTTTCCGTTCTACGGGATACTGCACTTCGGAGATAATGTCATCGGGCATAAAGCTGCCATCTTGCCACGCAGCACCCTGCAAAAAGACATCCCGGTTGGGCGAGGTGATCCGGTAGCCGTTGCTTTCCACCCAACTGATGACCGCCTGATGCGCACAATGCACCCCAGCCAGGCTGCCCTGATACAGCACACAGGCCATTTCGGGCACGGCAGGCAAAGTATGCACCACCACATTTTGCCTTTCCGCAATCTTCCCTACCGCAGGCACAGCCACTTCCACATCCAGGCCGTAGTCCTGAAACTCGGTATCGTAGTAGATCGTCACCATCGGCAAGGTTGGGTCGGCAGGCAGCTTGCTGGAGGCCAGCGTGTGGTGCAGCACCTGGTACAACCCGGCCAGTTGGGCAACCGACGGGATCACCCGCCGCAGCCCGACAATCTGTCGGGCCTGCACCGGTTTGACGACCACATCGTATGCCGGCAAACAGCCATCGCTGTTGATCCGCGCCAGGTGCGTCTCAATCTGACTCAAGCGGGTCTGGTCCTGCTGGATGCGGGCTTCCAACTCCGCTTGCTTCATGCGCATCATGCCGCGCAGCTCTGCCTGGGGCAGGTCTTCCTGGAGCAGCTTTTGGATATGCTCCAGTGAGAAGCCGAGTTCCTTTAAAGCCAGGATGCTGTGCAAGGTAGAAAGTTGGGAAAGCTGGTAGTAGCGGTAGCCATTGTAGCGGTCGATCCAGGCCGGGGCTAACAACCCTACATGGTCGTAATGCCGCAAGGTTTTTACCGAAACCTGGGCCAGCTTCGAGAACTCACCAATCCGTAACATACACTCCTCTATCTAAACAACCACCTCCGGGCCAGAAGGTGCGGCCGCCGCTCGGCAGCCACATTTGTGCACAATTTTATCTTACACCCTCCGGTAAGGGGAGAGTCAAGCAGCGAGACAATCTGGCTGCTGACCAATGTGGGCATATACGAAAACCTAAAGCGCAAGTGGTTTCCCGCCCTCTTGATTTTCTAAGCCGGGTGGTTTATACTCCCTACGTTCGGGGCGTAGCGCAGTCCGGTCAGCGCACCGCGTTTGGGACGCGGGGGTCGGAGGTTCAAATCCTCTCGCCCCGACAAAAAAAGACACATGCTTGAGCATGTGTCTTTTTTATTTCGGGGATCGCAGTGGATGCCTGTGGAGAATGGCAAAGCCATTCTCCGAGCAAACAGCCTCACCGTTTGCCGCTCTCGCTAAAGAAGCCACTCTTAGAAATTATCAATCATCTCCTTTCTAAAAAGACCTACAAATATTTAGAAGTTGGGATATTACACAATAAGCGAATCTGTCCCAAGCCCCACCCCAACTTACGCCTTAGCCTGATAAGCCGCAATTCCCCTCCCCAAGTTGGGGAGGGCTGATAAGCCACATCCAAACAAAATACCGGTGGGTGGGGCAAGATGACAGAGAGTTATGAATAATAGAGAGAATTATCCTGGAAGATCACATTCATAAACAAGCAATCCCCAATAGATTCCTCCTCACATTTGTAAACCAGTTTGAACCCTTCCTTTCTTGCCATACATATTAGAACATCTGTGCTATATTATTCTCATTCAACACCCAAACAATCTATTGTGGAGGAAACCAATGGAAAAAACAGTGGAGAACAGCACGAATATGGCGGAAGACCCAGCAGGCAGCAGCCCGGCTGGTCTTTCACCACAGGGAGGCAGTCGTCTTTCACCACCCGCCAAAACAGACGAGGGGGAAGTGACTTCACAAACCAGCCAGCCTTCACCGGGGCAAGGGATGGAAGATGCCTTGATCGAAATGATCGAGCAGGAAGTCTCCAAGCGCTTTCAGAGCGCCAAGGACAAACGTTGGACGCAGCTTGAGAAGCAGTACGGCGACTTGAGCGAGCTGCGCGAGATGGTAGCGGAACTGCTGGAGAAAAGCCCGGCACCCCCTGCCGCACCCGGCGAAGAGACCAGCCTGGCAGACCGTGTAGCCGCGTTGGGCGAATACCCTGGCTTGAAAGCACACAACACTGCCCGCACCATGCTTTCGGCCCGCGGTGCGCCGCAAGACCTGACCAGCTACACGCAGCTGCTGGAAGACCTGTTGATGGTCACCCACGGGGTAAAGGATGGCAGTCTGCCTACCCCGGTGACCCCCGCCACCGCCGTAACGCCCGGTGGGAGCAACGCAGCCGGGGATTTGTGGCAGGCCTACCAGCGGCGCAAACGCCAACTGCGTCCGGGAGATGTGAACGCCCTGACTGCCCTGAAACGAGAGTTTCGCAACAAGGGGTTGAATGTTTTTTAACCTCTGGGACTTTCCAAGAACAAATCAAACAAACTTTAGGAGGGAAATTTAAATGAGTGTGTACGACCCACCCAAAACCGTATACAGCGATGCCACGGCCCAGGCACGAGCAATCAGCGATGTGATCTCGATGATCGCCCCGCGCGACACCCCCTTGCTGGCAAAGCTGGGGTTAGACAGCGCCCGCGAGAAGTTCAAGCTCAGCTTGAACGGCTACAAGATCGAGCTGTTGGAAGACGAGCTGGACCCGCTGGAAGATGCGGTCAATGACGCCGGCGGTTGGGACGACAGCAGCACCACCGGACTGCCGGTGGACGATGCCAGCAAATTTCAGGACGGGCACATCATCCTGGTGGAAGACGAAAAGCTGGTGGTGAAAGATACCAACCTGATCGCCAACACCATTGATGTATATGCCCGCGGCTTTGGAAACAGCGCTGCCGCCACACATGCCGATGATAAAGTCATCACCATTGTGGGTATGGCCCGTCTGGAAGGCGATGACGCCGATTACGGCCCGCTCACCGATGTGAACGCCCCATACAACTTCACCAGCATCTTCCAGAAGGCGATCAAAGTCTCCGGCACCTTGCAGGCCATCAGCCAGCACGGGGTAGATGACGAGTTCATGTACCAGGCCAACAAAGCGGTGCCCCACCTGCTGCGCCTTGTGGAACGGATGGCTTTCTACGGCGAACGTGTCGAAGGTTCCGCAGCAGCCCCGCGCTCTGCGGGCGGGTTAGCCACCTTCATCACCGATAACAGCGTGAACGCCGGGGGAGCGATTGCCAAAGCGGACGTGGACAACTTGATGGAAGAGATCATCATGGATGGCGGTTATCCCGACCTGTTGGTGATGAACCCGCGGGTGGCAAACGACTTGCGCGGCCTGCTGGACAATTCCAACTTTATCCGCGTCGGGCAAGACGAGAACAAACTCGGCCTGGATGCCATTGAACGCGTGATGACCCAATATGGGGAGCTGGAATTGGTGATGGATCGCTGGTGCCCGACCCACACTGCCTATATCTTGCAGTCGGACAAGGTCGGGTTTTACAGCCTGCGCCCCTTTGCAGCCTACGAACTGGCCCGTTCCGGAGACAGCATCAAAGGTGAAGTGGTCGGCGAGTTCTCCTTGCTGGCCGCCAACAACAAAGCCCACGGCAAGATCACGGGCATCACAACCTGAGTAAGTAAGTAAATCCGAACCTGGGGCAGGTACGCTGCCGCACACAACCCTACGACCGGGCAGGCTGACCTGCCCCCAGGTTCCATAACCTTCACGCACACAGGAAGAAAGGAGTACACCTTGGGTTATACCCTGAGCAATTTATTGATCGATGTATACGGCCAGCTCGGCCAGCTGCAAACCGCCGAGGCGGAAGGAGGCAGCACCACCAGTGTGATCGACAGCGCATTGACCGGCGGGCGCGATGATGATTGGAACGGCGGGGCCGTTTTTATCCTTTCGGCGGGCGGCGCACCCCCCGAAAGCGAATATAGCCGGATAAAGGACTACACCGACCAGAGCGGCACCCTCACCCTGGCGCATGCCCTGAGCGCACCGGTGGAAACCGGGGACATCTACGGTCTGGTGAGCGCCTACTATCCGCTGCAAGATATGATCGCTTTAGCCAACCTGGCCTTGCGCGGCCTGGGTGCCATCCCGCAAGTGGATACCTCCCTGAGTACCACATCCGGTATCTGCGAATACCCTGCATCAGCCGCCTGGAAGCGCAAACTGCCCATGCGGGTAGAGATCACTGCCCGCCCAGACAGCGGCACCCCCACCTGGACACCGCTCTACGATTGGGAATTTGTGCCCGCTGCCGCAGGAGAAAACGGGAAACTGATCCTCGGCAGACCACCCCAGGCCGGGCAAACCCTGCGAGTGTGGTACGCTGCCGCCCATCCCATCCTGGCACAGCATGATGACCTGCTCTATGAAGGCATTGCCCCGGCTCTGGCAGCCGCCGCGCTTACCGAACTGGCTTTGCGCTGGCAAGTCTCCCGCCTGGAAGGAGCGAATGACTTCCTGGTGCAGTTGTGGCGGCAGGCGCGCCAGGCATTGGCCGAAGCCAAACGCCAGCATCCCATCTGGCAGCCCGCCCGCCGGGGGCGCGCCAAACTGGCCGGAATTGGGAGGCGAACATGGCGCTGAAAGTGTACCCGGGGGTCAAGCGCCCCACCCACCACATCAGCCTCTCAGACGGCGTAGAAACCTGGGGGCTGCGCCTGGAAGACGGGCCGCGCTCGATCCAGGAAGTGCCGCTGACCCCCAGCACGGTGCATTTTTCCGGCAGCGGTTCCAAGTTTGGCGATTGGGAGCCGGGGATCAGCCACATCGAACAGCGCACCTGGCAGGGCGGGCGCGGGGCAGAAGACTTTGTCGATGACCCGACCCGCTATTACGATGCGCAATCCGCCTGGACGATCACCCCCGGCAAATTGCTGCCCGGCTTGCATTGGGTCTTTGGCTCTGGCTTGTTGGGCGATGAAGGCGCCCAGGTGGTACCCGGGGGCGATTTTGACCGGATCGACTGGCGCGCCATGCTGGCGGATACGCAGAAGATCGCCCAGCCCTTTGCGGTGGTTTCCAGCTTCAGCCCAGCGACAGCAGCACTGTGGCTGCGCAAACGCGGCCACCCCCACCCGCTGACCGTCTCCATCTCCGGCGGCGCAGCCCCAGATGGGACAGTTTTGTACAGCACACAGGTCTCACCGGAGGACTTTGACGAAGAGATCAGCCAAATCGCGGAAGTGGACCTCGCCGCGCTGGGCAGCCTGGGTGCAGGCAGCTATTGGCTGCACATCCATGCCGACCCGCTGGATAACGCCGCCAACCGCTGGGAAATCGGGCAGATGGACACGCCCACCATCGTGGGCGACTATTACCGTTTCGTCAACAGCAATTGGGTGGTTTTCAACAACCATTTGCTCTACTACCGCCTGACCCCGGCAGCCATCCCGCGCAAATGGCACTTGTTCGAATACCGCGGGGCGCTTTATGCGGTAGACCAGCGTGCCGACGGCAGTCCATCCAGGCTGTACATCAACGGCACTCGCGGGCAGGTCACCTCTGCCACTACCGGGATCGTGCAGGATGGCAACCGCAACTTTGGTGGTGCCTCCACGCGCTACAGCGGGGCTTACTTGAAGATCGTGCGCGGCAAGGGGCGCGGGCAAATGCGCCCAATTGCGCTGACCGCCTTACACGACATCGTA
Source organism: Anaerolineales bacterium (assembly GCA_963675375.2). Lineage (GTDB taxonomy): Bacteria > Chloroflexota > Anaerolineae > Anaerolineales > UBA11579 > UBA11579. The sequence continues at coordinate 4,007,914 of OY776212.2, forward strand.
CTGCAAACCCCGCTGGATGAAGCCCCCGATGCTACCAGCGAATATGTAATTACCCATACCGCTTTATGGACAGATATTAGTCCCACGAGCGGCGACCTGATCGATGGGGTGGTCAAAGATGTTGCCATCGTGGGAGGGCAGGTATTGTTTGCCCAGGGGCAGAGCCATAACATCCTCAAGATGCGCTGGAACCCCGGCAGCACACCCCCAGGGTATGAATTTGACGACGACGGCAGCAACCGGGCGGATTTCATCCTGCCCGTTTCGGAGGGAGAGCTTGTGCAGGTGTACTGCGCTAATGCCGAAGCGGCCACCGTGCGCCGCGGGCAGGCCGCCAGTTGGGGCAGCGCTTTGCAGTTAGGGCAGTCGGCGCAAGTGGGCGCCAGCGATCAATCGATCACCCATCTGTATACCCACAATGGACAGGTATTTGCCTTCAAACCGGATGGCCGCTACCAGATCATCTATGCCGATGAAGAATACGCCCACGGGAAAGCCACCGCCGGCGCAGCCACCACCCTGACCGACATCAACCAGGTATGGACACCCGGCGAGTGGGCCGGGTATTGGGTACGCATTCTAGCAGGCAGCGGCGCAGGGCAAAGCCGGCAGATCAGCACTAATTCCGATACTGTTATGACCCTTTCTACCAGCTGGAGTACTGCCCCAAACGCCACCAGTGTGTATCAAATCTACAAACAAACCACTCGCACCACGCACTCATTGGGAGAAGTCGGTTTTGCGCGCACCATCAACAATGGTGAAGCCGTGCTCTCGCACGGGGCAGATACGTATTTCTCTTACGGCGGCTGTGCCTTGCAGCAACTGCACGAAAATAGCAGCGCCCCCACCCTGACCAGCATCGGGCCAGATGTGGACGGCGGCCTGCCCCCCCAACGCCGCGGGGCGGTGCGTGCCCTGGCCGGGCTGCCGGGCGGTATATTGGCAGCCGTGGATGCCGGGGAAGAGGGGATTTCCTCGGTGCTGTTCCGGCGAGAAGACAGCCCCGGCTGGCATGAGGTTTTCCGCGGTTGGGCTGCCGGAAAACGGGTGAACAACCTTTATTTCCAGGACAGCTACCGGCCGCGCTTATGGCTTTCGGTGGGCGGTGAACTGGTCTACCAGGATTGGCCGCGCCACACGCTCAACCCGCTCAAAGACCTTGGGGTGCAGTATCAACCCGACAGCGTGCTGGTCAGCGCTGCCATTGATATGGGGGCTTCTCGCCTACCCAAGATGATCAAAGAGATCACCGCAGTGACGGAGAACCTGACGGATGGGGTTACGGTGGGATTGGATTACCAGACCAACCAGGATGTCGGCACAAACCGCTGGACCAACGCCGGCGCGCTGCAAACCACCCCGGAAGACACCCTGCCGGTCAACGCCGGGGAAGTCTACCGGGTACGCTTCCGGCTGCGGTTGTCTACCCATCAGCTGCACACCCCGCCGGTAGTGCTGGCAACCGTCTTGGAAGGCTATGCCCGCACCCCGATCAAATACCAGTGGAAGATGAAGATCAAGCTCAGTTCCACCCAACGGGATTTGTCTGGCGTGGGGCAAGACCACGACCCGGACGCCTTCATGAACTGGCTGAAACAGGCTGCCGTGCAGTCCCGCCGCATCATGATGCGCTCGATCTGGGCGCAAATGGACAGCAAGGTGGTGATCGTCGAGCCTCCCAGCCTGCTGCGCCAGTTTTCCAATAATGTGCTTGGTTTTTGGGGCGGTGTTGCTTCGGTCACGATTAGAGAAAGTTAGGAGGGAAAGATGAATGATGAAATCTGGGTAATTGACAGCCCGATTGCGATGATCGAGGGAGAGGCAATTGTCTTTGCCGTCGAGTTCATTGGAGCCACCACCGTAGAAGCCCCTTCCTCGGAGGTATACAAGAACGGGGCAGCCTACAGCGACCAGGTGCAGATCAGCGGCGACCAACACCAAATTTCAGGCCGCTCGGTGGTCTTGAAGAAGATCACCGCCAAAGCCGGGGACGGCGGGGCAACCTATATTGTGGTGGTCTCCACCACGGTGGACGGCAACGACGAGAAACGCAAATTAAAGATCCGGGTGGTTGACCCGGGAGAGGAATAAACGCATGACTTTAGAACGCATCCCGGTGAGCAGCAGCGTGATCGGCAACCTGGTGGATGGCAGCGGGGACGCATTGGCCGATGGGAATGGGAGCCGCTTGAATATTTTGGTGCCCTACACCCTGGCTTTTGCCTGCAAAGCCCGCCAGCGAAAATTATTTTTGAAGACGAAAACGCGATAGGAGGGATAAATGGCCGATAAACAAATCTTTGAATTAACCCAGGAAGACACCCCCGCCGAAAGCTACCGGGTGGTGGTGCAGAAAAATCTGAACGGTGAAATGTACGCCATCACAATTGGCGACCTGCTGACCAAACTATTTGAAAACTTAGACGCCAACGGGCAGGCGATTTTGAATGCCGCCCAGGTACGGTTGAACAACGCCGGCAATATTGCCGCCAAAGACTCGGAAGGCGTTACCCGGCAGGTCATCACGGTAGATGCTGCCGACCAGATGTTTGTCGGGCAGCTGGCACTTTGGGGTGGGCACCTGTACCTGGACGGCGGCGATGACGTTGTGCTGCGTGGGATAAAAGCCGGGGTAAGAACCGAGTTCGCCCGCCTTTCCCGCGGCGACCTGCTGCTGGGGGGTACTAGCCGCCCCCTAGCCAACAGCGGACAGTGTTTGGTGATCTCGCCCAATCCCGGCAACCCAACACCAGACAGCAACATGGTCGTTTTTTACGGGCGCGCAATTGACAACATCACCGAAGCACGCGTGACAGATGATGCCGGGAATATCACCACCCTATCCTCCCACTACCAACCAACGGGCAAGCCCCAGCATGACGACGTGCCTTTTCCCAGCCATACGATCACTTCCTCCAACGCCTTTGCCGGAAAGCGCATCACCTACGACCTGCACGCCATGGCAAAAGCACTGCAAGCCCTGACCGGCGAGCAGTTGATCTACGAGGAAGACATCCCCAAAGAAGAACAGCTCGATTGGGACACGGTCGAAAATGCCCGACAAACCCAGCGTCAGGCACAAATTAACGCCTGGGAATCTGCCGAGCAAGCCTACCGGCAGGCCGAGGCTAACGCCCGACAACAGCAAAGCGACTATCAAGCTGCCCTGGCTACCTATGCAGTGCTCCCGCCCAACGAGAAAGCCAAAACAAAGCCGCCGGTACAACCAGCACCACCCAAACTCGAACACCCGGGCGTAAAACCCACGCCATACACACCCAAAACCAAGCCGGCTTGGCTGCGGAAGGACGAGCAAGCTGATGACTGAACGCACGTTGGCAATTGATATTTCCCACTGGTGGCGGGTGAACTGGGACGAAATTCCTGCCGAAGTGCAGGTGGTGCTGATCAAAGCGACCGAGGGCAACTACTACATCGACCCGCAGATGCAGGCGCATGTAGAAGGTGCCCTGGCTGCCGGGAAGCAGGTCGGGTTGTATCATTTTTACCGCACCAAAATCGGCGGACGGGTGATCCCGCCGCAGGAGCAGGCCGAGTATTTCCTGCACCACACCCAGCCTTACTGGGGCGCAGTGCACCTGCGGGCCAATGATTTTGAGCGCAGCCATTGGGTCAAAGAGAGCGGGCAGTACTACAACCCCACGGTCGGTACGGCCAGCCAGGACTTAGAAACCTTTCATCGTACCCTGCACCAATCCGATTGGGAGGCATTTGACTTGCTGTACACCAACCTGGATACCTGGACGGAAATGGGTTTGCACAGCGCCGAACGCTGGCGCGGCCCACAGTGGATTTGCCAGCAGCCCTACATCGATGGTTTATGGCTGGCCTGGTGGCCGTACGCCCGCCCGACCAACACTGAGACTCTGTCCGCCTTCAACGAACACAGCTGGCAGCCAACCCTGCCGCGCCCATTCAGCGAGTATTGGGCCTGGCAGGTGGCCGCCGACTACCGCATGCCGGGGTTGTACACCGCCGATGGCAGCAAGCCCAAACCGGCCGATCTATCGATCATCCCGCATCCGCCGGAGGAAGTGGCTACCATGTTAGGAGCTTATCCCCCGCCAGGGAACAGCGAAACACCCACCCCGGACGAGCCGAACGCCTTCCAAACCGGTTGGCAGCAGCGCACCGATAAGATCATGGCCTATTTAATGGAAACCCGCCAAGGTGAAGGGAGGTGATGCCAAGGACAAAACAAATTACGAATGACAAATGGCGAGCTGCGAAGAGCAGCTGGCAAACCACAAACGAATTTTAGGTAAGGGGGTAATTTATGGAACAAGCAATTTACTGGCTGGTGGGTGCGGTGGGCATGCCGCTGATCAACTGGCTCAAGAACAGGTTCAAGCTGGCCGAGCAGGCAGCCATCTGGCTGACCCTGCTGGTGTCCGTTTTGCTGGCGGCAGCCGCGCTGCTGCTCAGCCAGGAGCTGTCTTGGGCAGATTTCAACGGGGAAAACATGCTCGCTGCTCTGGGTCAGGTGTTGGCAGCCGCCACCCTGGCCTATAAGCTTCTGAGGGGGAAGTAGCGCCAGAACTGACGGATGCAGCCAAGCATTCGTTCGCCTGATCCCTATCAGGGTCAGGCAATCTCAGCCCTGGGTGGAAACGCTCAGGGCTGAAGAATTTAATCCTAATATCACTGCTCCCACACGCTGGCAAACTCCCCAAACTCCAACACCTTAAACCCATTCACCTCCGGGCCTTCGTTGTCGTGGTCGGCGGTGTACAAAATCAGTTGTCCGTCCTCGGTCACGTATACGCTGCTGGCCGCGTCCAGGTCGCCCATCTCCACCGGGTCATTCAGATATAGATGCAGTTCGTCCAGGTAAGTCAGATTGACCGTATCCAGCCCCAGTGTCACCTGGAACAATCGCACCAGGTCCCAGCCCTCAAACGTGCTGACCGTATCGTTATCCATCGCCACCAGATAGATATTGCCATCTACATCCAGCACAAATTGGTGCGACTGGTATTCAGTGCCGTAGGTGCAGCTGCGCCCACAAGTCCACTTATCGGCGTTCTCGTCCGGCAGCAGGGTATTGGCATCCCAGGTATCCAGCAAACGCAGCTTGAAATCCGGGTCGGTCACATCCGGCGTATTCGATTCCAGGAACATCAGCGCTGACTTGGTAGTGAACACCCCGCCCGACAGGGCAAACAGCAGGTTGCCATTGGGAATGCGTGCCATCGCCAGCACACCGACCTTAGGCAGTGCTTTGTCCGTGCAGCGCAGCCAGCCGCATTTCTCGTACGATTCCACCAACCGCAGCATATAAGGGGTTGCCGGGTCGCTGACTTCCAAAAAGATAATCCCGCCCGTATCGCCATCTTCCGGGTATGGGCTTTCCAACGGAATCGCCATCAAATCTCCCCACACCTGCCCGGAGCCGGGGTGCATCCAGGCCGGCCAGCCCTCCGTACCGTTGAAATGAATACTGGCAATCGTGGTATCTTCGATTGGCGGCAGGCCGGTCATCTCATTCCCCCGGTTAGTGCCTAAAATATGCTGCCGCGCTGCTGCTTTAGAGTCCATCCGTACAATCAACAGCTCGCCCGGTTCGTGCTCCTGGAAGGGGCAAACAACATTCTTATTCCCGCTGCGGGTCAGGTAAAAATACACCCCATCCTCGGCATCAATCCGGGTAATACCCTGATAATGCTTGCACTCCCAGGGGTTATCGCCGATGATAATGCCTTCCTCTTGGGCATAGGTGAACGCCAAGCCACTGCCGCCTTTGGGCTGGATGGCACTGAATTGGTTGAGCAGGTCAACAGCGGGGGGATTCTCACCCCAGGGGAAATCCGGCGGGGCAAACAGGGAGTCTTCGCCCTGGCAGCCGGCAATCAGGAGAGAGAATAAGAACAAGAAAACAATAAAAAATAAAATCCTTTTCATCTTACTGCCTCTGTATATGGGTGATAAATGGAAATATATATAAGTGTATCAGGAGGAACGCGAGTTGGGTAGTTGGGTAGTTAAGTAGTTACGTAGTTTCGTAGTTACGTAGTCTCATTGTTAAATAGTTTTGTCGTGACGTTGATACATCGTACCCTGCTATCATGTCGTAGAGGCGAGGTTGCCTCGCCCGCAAAAATCAGTTCGCCATAACTCACCCCAATCGTCACACTAATCCCGCCCCACCTGCCAGCGCATGCAATAAAGTCCCTCCGCAACCTCCCCATAATGGGGAGGCAAAACCACCTCTGCCTTCCCTAGCAACAATTCGGTGAGGCAAACAAACCAACCACCTTACGCAAATCAGCCTCAATCTACTCGCTCCTTATCGTATCGTAGAGGCGAGGTTACCTCGCCCGCAAAAATCAGTTCGCCATAACATGCCCAAATCGTCACACTAATCCCGCCCCACCCTCCAGCGCCATGCAATAAAGCGTCTCCGCAGCCTCCCCATTATGGCTGGGAAGACGACACTTTTTACAAAAAAGGATTCATGGAGTAACCTAAATGTGATCTCTCACCATCACAAAAGGAGACGCCATGAATCAGAGACAATTTTACCAATGGTTTCGCACCTTGCAGCAACATCTCAAGGGGTTGAAGAAATGGCAAGCGTTGGGATTGGCCATGCTGAGCTATGGGATCATCACAGCTCGCCGTGCACAAGCCAGTTTGATCGCTGAAGAATTACCCATGTTCGGCACGGCAAGCGCCGTAGAGCGGCGCATCCAACGCTGGATCGCCAATCCACGCATCGATGTGAAGGCGATCTGTACGCAATGGGTTCGCTGGGTGTTGACAGGCTATCAGGGGAAGCATATCTATCTGCTGGTAGATGAGACCAAGCTGGCAGACCGCATCGGGTGCATGGTGATTGCATTAGCCTATCGCCAGCGAGCGATCCCCTTGGCTTGGCGCTGCTATCCGGCGAACTCGAGCAAGGGATACCCACCAGAAGGGCAAGTCGGTATGATCGTCAAACTGCTCCAGGTCATCCTCCCTGCTCTGCCGCAGGGCAAACCGGTCATCTTGCAGGCAGACCGGGGGATCGGCAATTCCTCTCGGCTGATGCGTGCGGTGCAAGCGCTTGGCTTGCACTTCCTGTTTCGCGTGCAGTGGGAGGCAACCTTCGCACAGGAACATGGTCAGCGCGCTGCTTTGCGTACACGTGCACGCCGAGGACGAAGTTGGCATGCCAGCGGGGTGTTGTTCCGTCTTGAAAAAGGGGTGGCTTGCCATGTGCATGTGCTTTGGCATGCAGCGCAAAAAGAGCCGTGGTGTTTGGCCACCAACATGACTGGACTGACTGGGGAAGAATATGCTATGCGGGTATGGCAAGAAGAGAGTTTTCGAGACTTGAAGAGTGGGGGATGGCAGTGGCAGCATCAGCGCAGCCGCAACCCAGACACGATCGAAAGATGGATCTTGGCAATGACTGTGGCCTATACCTGGTGCCTGAGTTTGGGCAGAAAGTTTATGCAATTAGCCCCTGATGTGCAGAAGAAAGTGGATTGTGTGCGCACTGCGCCGAAATACTGCTTGTTCCGAATGGGCTTGCGCTACTTCAAGCGTATGTTTGTTTCCAGGTTTGTGTCTCCTTCCTTCCAAATTGGCCCTTTTCACGCTCCTCCTTAAAAGTGTCGTCTTTTCAGCCCCATTATGGGGAGGCAAAAATCACCTCCGCCTTTCCCGGCAACAATTCGGTGGGGCAACCAAACCAACCCTCTCACGCAAACCAGGCTCAATCCAATCTCTCCCCATCGTGTCGTAGAGGCGAGGTTGCCTCGCCCGCAAAAATCAGTTCACCATAACATGCCCCAATCGTCACACTAACACAAAAGCTATCTTTCCAAGCAGCAATTCCGGTGGGACAAAACTATCCAACAACTCCACAACATAACAACAAAACTACTCAATTTTCCAACCAGCGTCTAACAGACTACTCCCCCCAAACGCGGTATACTTTGCCTGATCGAATTTTCTGGCAATGATCCATTTCTCGTGAACCGCACCATGCCTCCTACTTTTTCCGCATCTTCCACACGGGGGCGTAGGCTGGAACACACCAACTCTTAGAAGGAGACTTCTCACATGACCAATCACAAAAAGCTGTTCATCTTGCTGGCTGTGCTGCTCACCCTCAGTCTGGCCTGCGGGAGCATCAACTTTGATCTCAACGGTCTTACCTCCACCCTGGAGGGAGCCTTAGAAACCACCATTCCCCCCACCGAAGCGCCACCCACACCCACCCCAATTGTTGAAGGCGGCTACGACCCGGCAACTGCCTCTAGCGACGAACCGGTCTTGATCACCGGCATAATTCCCTTTACCTCCCCCTTCTTTATCAACATGACTGCCGAACCTTTCGTGCTGCTTGAAGACCAGGCCGGGTTTGTCGCCAGGGATGAGGAATTTGCCTTCCCCCTCGCCGGGCAAACCATTGGGCCGGTGTGGCAAACCAGTGAGACCGACATGGTTTTCTCTCTCTCCCTGCCTTCGGTACCCCAAGGTACGCTGATGGACCTGGACAACGACACCGAAGAAGAAACCGGCGTGATGGTCTTCCAGGTTGCTTTCTGGTCTAACACCTGGGGCGGCCCCTTCCTGGAAGAACGCGAAGGCACCGGCTGGTCTGGCTCTTATACCTCTGCCATGACTGACCCCGAACGCGACTACGAAATTTCCGGCGGCAAACTGATCATCTGGGCGCCGGACGACGCCCAAGACTTCCCCACCGGCTTTGGCGAAGACAATATGCTCTTTACCGAAGATGACCCCACCGGGCCGGTTCCTGCCGGGTACAGTGTGGTCGATCTGGATACCCAGCCTTTCACCATTTACAAAGAAGCCAATCCCCAGTTCACCCTGGAAGAAGGCGCTGGCGAAGTCAAAGATTTTTCCGAAATGTCTCGTGCCGAAGCCTTCGACGCCATGTTCGAGCGCGTCCGGGTGGAATATCCCTTCACCGCCGATAAAGGCATCGATTGGGATGCCCTCTATGACGAATTTGCCCCCCAGGTAGAAGCCGCCGGAAGCTCCTATGAGTATTATCAAATCCTGCACAACTTCACCCTGCGCATTCCCGATGGGCATGTCGGCCTGGGCATTACTGATGACGCCAACCAGCTGTTCTACGATACCAACGGCAGCAGCTTTGGCATGATCCTCAAAGAACTCAGCGACGGCCGCGTGATCGTCACCCGCGTATACACCGCCTACGCCGCCGACCGGGCAGGGATCGAAATTGGGGCCGAAATCACCCAATGGGACGGGCAGCCGATCCAGGACGCGATTGCCGACGTAGAGCCTTTCTTTGGCCCCTACAGCACCGAGCAGATCAAGCGGGTGGAACAGGTTGTCTTCCTCACCCGCTACGCCCCCAAAAGCCGCATTGATGTCACCTTTGCCAACCCCGGCGAATCTCTCCAAACCGTCAACCTGGTCGCCGAAGTCGAATATGACTCATTGTTTGATGCCATCCCCTACTACGTAGAAGACCCCATTACCCTGCCCGTCGAGGCAGAAGTGCTGCCCGGCAATATTGGCTATATGAAGATCAGCACCTTCTCGGACGACTACAACCTGATGGCTCAAGTATTTGAATACCACCTGGAAAAACTGATCGACTCTGACCTCAACGGTCTGATCATCGACCTGCGCGTCAACCTGGGCGGCAGCGGGGGTCTGGCCGCCAATTTTGCCGGATACTTCATTGACGAAGAGATCGAAGTCTCGCAGCATGCCTATTACAACCACCTGCTGGGCGAGTTTGAATACGGGGATGAACCCGCCACCCTGGAACCCGGCCCAATGACTTACCACGGCCCAATCGTGGCCCTGGTCAGCCCCTATTGTGTCAGCGCCTGTGAAGGATTTGCCTACTGGCTGACCCTCAACAACCGGGCCACGATTGTCGGCCACTTCCCCACCGCCGGCGCATTTGGCGAAGTTGGGCGCGGCCAATACACTCTGCCCGGCGGCATTGATATGCAAGTACCCACCGGCCGCCCCGAGACCATGACCGGTGATTTATTGATCGAAGGCACAGGCGTCCCCTTGGACATCACCGTGCCGGTTACCGAAGAAAGTGCCCTCGGCCTGGAAGACACCGTACTACAGGCCGGCATCGACTACCTGCTGGGAAACTAGCAGAACATTAACCTGAAAAGTGAGAAATATGGAAAATAAACGTGTCATCATCTGTGATTCACTCTCCCCAAGTGGGGTAGAACTGCTTGCCCAACAAGTGCAAGTGGACAACCGGGCGGGCATCAGCCCCGAAGAGCTGGCCGAAGTGATCGGCCAATACCACGGCCTGATCGTGCGCAGCCGCACCAAAATGACTGCCGACCTGATCGCTTTAGCCAATAACCTCGAGATCATCGGCCGGGCCGGTGTAGGGGTAGACAACATCGACCTCGCCGCCGCCCAGGCCAAAGGCGTTGCCGTGGTCAACTCCCCCACTGCCACCACAGTCGCCGTTGCCGAACACACTCTCGCCCTGCTGCTTTCCCTGGCGCGCCATATCCCGCGAGCCACCCAAAGCATGAAGCAAGGCCAATGGGAGAAGAAACAGCTGCAAGGCACCGAACTATTTGGGAAAACCCTGGGCATCATCGGTATTGGCCGCATCGGCAGCGAAGTAGCCATACGCGCCGCCGCCTTTGGCATGCGCGTGATTGCCTACGACATCCCCGGCCGGGAAGCCCCCACCGACCTCGATATCCCCATCGTAGATTTAGAGACACTTTTCGAGCAGGCCGACATCATCAGCATCCATACCCCCCTGACCAAGGACACCCGCAATATGATCGACGCAGAAGCAATCGCCAAAATGCGGCCCGGCGTGCGGCTGGTATGCGATGCCCGCGGCGGGATCATTGACGAAGAAGCCTTGCTGGCCGCGCTGGTAAGCGGGCATGTAGCAGGGGCAGCCCTGGACGTGTTTGCCACCGAACCGCCCGGAATCACCCCCCTGATCGCCCACCCCAACGTGATCGTCTCCCCCCACCTGGGTGCCCAGACCGAAGAAGCGCAAGAACGCGCCGCCCTGCACATTGCCGAAGAGTTCATCAGTAAATTTAGCGGCCAACCGCTGCGCTGGCAAATAGTGTAATATAATGAAGAAGCGGCCAGTTGGACCCCAACTAGTCGATTTTTTCTGGAGCGAGTACATGAACAATCACCGTGCTGTACCCCTATTCAAACCGTATCTAGGAGAAGAATGAATGGCTGAACAACCGAAGGAACTCACCGAATTTAAAGAGATTATGTCCACCCTCACCGACCTGGCAAACGCCAGTGCTGTATTGGGCTGGGACCAGGAAACCTACATGCCTATGGGCGGCGTAGAAGCGCGTGGGAATGCGCTGGCTACCCTTGGCAGGATGGCGCAAGAAATTGGCACCGATGAGAAAGTAGGCAAATTAATTGAAGCGCTGGAACCCTGGGCAGCCGAGCAAGACCCCGATTCAGACGATGCCCGCCTGATCGTGGTTGCCCGCCGCGGCTACGACAAAGCCGTGAAAGTCCCCCCAGCGATGGTCGCAGAGAAAGCCATGCTGACCACCAAGGCCAACACCGCCTGGCGCGAAGCCCGCGAAAAATCGGACTATGCCATCTTTGAACCCTACATGGAACAGATCATCGACTATGCCAAACGCTATGCCGACTTGTTCAAACCCTACGACCACGCTTACGACGTACTCTTGGACGATTTTGAACCCAAGATGAAGACCGAAGATGTGAAAAAGATCTTCAACGAAATTCGCCCGCAGCAGGTGGAATTGATCGAAAAGATCGCCGCTGCCACCCAGGTGGACGACAGCGTATTATTCAAGCACTATCCCAAAGCTACCCAATTAGAAATGGGCGAAGAAGTTGCCCGCGCCATTGGCTACGACTTTGGCCGCGGCCGGCAGGACGAGGTACACCACCCCTTCTCCACCAACCTGGGTTACGGCGACCAACGCATCACCTACCGGGTAGATGAAAACTTCTTTAATACCTATATCTTCTCGATCATGCACGAAGCCGGGCACGCCATGTACGAACAGGGTATCCCGGAAGCACTCTCCCGCGGCGTGCTGTACGGCGGCACCTCCCTGGCAATCCACGAATCCCAATCCCGCATGATGGAAAACCTGGTCGGTCGTTCTCGCCCGTTCTGGCAGTGGTACTACCCCAAACTGCAAGGCTACTTCCCGGAGCAAACCCAAGGCGTGAGCGCAGAAGAATTTTACAAAGCAGTCAACCGAGTGGAACCCTCCCTGATCCGCGTGGAAGCTGACGAAGCCACCTACAACCTGCACATTATGCTGCGCATGGAGATCGAGATTGGCTTGCTGGAAGGCACCATCAAGGTCAGCGACCTGCCCGAAGAGTGGGACAACCGCTTTGAAGAATACCTCGGCATCCGCCCCAAGAACGACGCCGAAGGTTGTTTGCAGGACGTACATTGGTCCTTTGGCCTGTTTGGCTACTTCTCCACCTACGCTCTAGGCAACCTGGTTTCCGCCCAATTATGGGAAAAGATCAACGAAGACATCCCCAACCTGGACGACCAGATGCGCAGCGGCGAATTTGGCGAGCTGCACAGTTGGCTGATCGAAAAGGTACACCGCCACGGCTCCAAGTTCTACCCGCAAGATTTGATCCAGCGCATTACCGGCAGCAAGATCGACGGCACCGCCTACATCAAATACCTCAACAACAAATACAGCGACATTTACGGGCTGTAAGAAACTTTTTAGCGATGCAACCAGGCCGGCAATAATTGCCGGCCTGGTTTTTTGTTTGTCGATTTTATTAGGAAGGGATTAAAAATAAACGCTTTCTCCCTCTCCCGTTCTCTTTTGGTCAAAACCCTGTTATCATTCAGAGGGAGATTGGTTAGCTGTACGTTTGAGAAGAAAGGAAACCCATCATGCCAGAATTTAAGCTCGTACAAAGTAAAAAATTATTCCAGGGGAAACTGCTCAACGTATGGCAGGACAAAGTCGCCTACCCCGATGGACGTGAATTCAACTTTGAAGTCATCAAGCATCCCGGCTCGGTCGTCATCCTGCCGGTAGACGAACAAGGTATGGTCTGGCTGGTGCGCCAGTACCGCCACCCGGTTGGCGGCATGTTCCTCGAACTGCCCGCCGGCACCATGGAAAAAGGCGAAGTGCCCGAGCTGTGTGCTGCCCGCGAGATCCAGGAAGAAATTGGCATGGCAGCCCGCCACCTGGAAAAGATCGGAAAAATCTACCTCACCCCCGGCTACTCAGACGAAGTCATGCACGTTTTCCTGGCAACCGGCCTGTTTGAAAGCAAGCTCGACCAGGACGATGGCGAGTTCATCGAGCTGGAAAAATACACCCTTGCAGAGCTGTATGACCAGCTTGACCACGGTTTGATCCACGATGGCAAAACCGCCGCAATCTTGGGGATGGCGCGCACCCGCCTGATGGACACAGAATGACGCAAGCATATCCTTAATTTGTACTGATTCGTCTCGCAAAAATAAGACTTTTATTGTCCTAAATTCCCCGTAAAATCGCTTAGTAGTGGTCCATTTTTACTTGCAAACCCTGTTCTTATAGGCTATAATCCAAGCAGTTCCCCATGAATGTATGAAAAAAATCACACAAGAAATAGAGGATAAACGCTTTTTGTTTCTTTGGGGAAGGAAAGAAACAGCACTCTATACCCTCAATATGCAATATTCCCACCCAATAAAAATAAATAGAAAGAAGAGTATATGAGCATTTTAGAACTTGAAAAAATGCCGCTGTCCGATTTACGCCAACAAGCGACAAGCTTGGAGATCAAGCGGCCCAACCGCCTCAAGAAAGAAGAGCTTGTACTAAAAATCCGGCAGGCCGAAGCAGCCAAGGAAGGTCTTGAGGTCCAGGGCGGCATTTTGGAGATCATGAACGAAGGTGTTGGGTTCCTGCGTACCAACCATTACCAACCCGGCCCCGATGACATCTATGTCTCCCAGACACAGATCAGGCGCTACGGACTGCGCAATGGCGATTTAGTGATTGGTAATGTACGCCCGCCGCGTGACTCCGAACGGCATTACGGCCTGCTGAAGGTTGAATCGGTCAACGGTTTGCCCGGAGAAGAAGCCAAACGCCGCCCCAAGTTTGAAACCCTTACCCCTATTTTCCCCGAAGAACGTTTTGACCTTGAAACCGACCGCTCCACCCTCTCCACCCGCATGATCAATTTAGTAGCCCCCATCGGGCGCGGCCAGCGTGGTCTCATCGTTTCACCCCCCAAATCCGGTAAAACCACCATCCTCAAAGCAATTGCCAATGCCGTTTCGACCAAATGCCTGGATGTGCATATGATGATTGCCCTGATCGGTGAACGTCCGGAAGAGGTCACCGATATGGATCGCTCGGTGGATGCCGAAGTGATTTCCTCCACCTTTGACGAACCTGTTACCGCCCATGTGCGCGCCGCCGAGATCGTGCTGGAACGCGCCAAACGCCTGGTAGAAGTCGGCCGCGATGTGGTCGTCCTGATGGACTCGATTACCCGTTTAGCCCGTGCTTACAACCTGGTTGTGCAGCCCTCCGGCCGCACCCTCTCCGGTGGTATTGACCCCTCCGCCCTCTACCCGCCCAAACGCTTCTTTGGCGCAGCCCGCAACATTGAAGAAGGCGGCTCCCTGACGATTATTGCGACCTGTCTGGTAGATACCGGTTCCCGTATGGACGATGTAGTTTATGAAGAGTTCAAAGGCACCGGCAACATGGAACTGCACCTTTCCCGCACTTTGCAGGAACGCCGCGTGTTCCCCGCCATCGACATCGACCGCTCCTCCACCCGTCGAGAAGAACTGCTCCTTGGCCCGGATATCACCAAGCGCGTCTGGCTGATGCGCCGCATGTACGCCCAGATGGTCACCGACCCCCCCAACGGCGCCGGGATGACCGAGGCCCAGGGCACCGAAGCGATCTTGAACCAGCTTGCCAAGACCGATTCCAACCTGGACTTCCTCGAAACCCTCAACGATTAATCTTATTATTCGTAAATCTACAAGCCGGGAGAAATTCTCCCGGCTTTTTCTTTTAAGCAATCCCTCCCCCATTTTGGAACAATGCTTGCACCCTATCAACCTGCACACAGTAACAGTGTGCAACATGAAAAAGTATTGGTTTCCCCAATTGGCCGGAGTGCACATGGGCGTAATGTTGCAAAGTATTCCCTATAAATCGCAGTACGATGCGGATGCAAACGATTTCCGCAATGACTGCGGCCCTGCCTGCGTGGCGATGATCCTCAACGCGTTGGGCAGAAATGTAACCACCAATACCGTCTATCGCAAAACCGGGGCTGCTGCCAACGGGTATGTCAGTGTCGGACAAATGATGCGCGCCGCGCGTGCCTACAACGTAGAATTCACCTATTTTTACCCCTGGACGCTCAACGACCTGATGCGTTCCTTAGACAGCGGGAAAGCCGTCATTCCTCTGGTGCATTACGGCGCCTGGTCTAACCTGGGCAAAACCCAGAGCAGCTTCAAAGGGCCGCATTTTGTGGTCGTCGTCGGGTACGACGAGGAATACATCTATGTCAACGATCCTCTCTGGCAAAAAACTCGGCGGAATGAAGGCGAGCACAAACGCTGGACGCACAAAGAATTCCTCAAAGCCTGGGCAACAGCCAGCTACGACGGCAACCGCAATTATTCCGGCATCTACTGCACCCTGCCGGTGCCTGTATCTCCCGCCAATGGTGGTGAAGCTGCCGAGCCGGTAGAGGAAATTCCTCCCTTCATCATCGAGCCCGACCTGCTCCGCCGCATTTTAGCCTGGGCAACCTACTACCATGTGCCCGTCTATGCCATCGACAGCCAGGCTGTGCTGACCGCTTTTACCGACGCGATGGGGGATTGGGGACTGCGGGTGGAAGAACATATCGTCTCTTCGGACGATACTTTTGGGTTGATTGCCTCGCACTATTACAATGACCCGATGAAATGGGAAGTGATCCTGGCCTTTAATGGGATGTCCTCCAGCGATACCCTCCACGACGGCGATATCCTGATGATCCCCGAACCGCTCGAACAGCCGGTCGAGATTCCGCCGGTCGAGATACCCACGGGCGGCACCAACAATTACGAACGCGCCATGGTCGAAACCAGCGTCAAACCCACCCGTTCGGGGTGACCATCATTTTTCGTAGAAAACAGTAAAATTTGGGGGAATCGGGTTCGTCAGGGAAAAAAGTTAATCTTCTCTCGCTTATACCTGCCGTGGGTTGAGGTGCTGCACGATCACCATCCATAAGCGCGGATTGTGCTGCTGCAAGAAAGTGCTTACTTTCACCCCCAGCTTGTCAGCCACTTCATCGGCAGCTTCTTCGGGAAAGCTGACCCACACCGGCCGCTCCACCTGCGTCTGGCGAATATTTTCGTATTTGATCCATTCTTCGTACTTCATAAACCACATCTCTTCTTTTGGGCAGAATGCAAAGGGTGATGTCTTTATTATAATAGAACTTTTGTTCTAATTCAAGTGTGAATCAACATTTTCATCTTTTTTCCCACCGAATCAACTTTATTGAAACACAATCCACCCTCTCGCCTAGCAAGAAACTTTATTACTTTGTGACGTGGCGAGGTAACCTGCCACTACCAAAGCAGTGCGATCTATTGTAGGGGCGTCCTCTGGGACGCCCGCAAATATACTCCAGCTATAAGTATGTTTTGAGGTCAACAAATGATGCTTATTATATTGCGTTTAAAAACGGGTCAGGCAGGCCTGACCCCTACACCAGATTAGATAGTTTTAATTAAAGAATAATCTTTTTCTCTGCCCCACCAAAATAGCCAACATGAAACGCAACCCATCGGTTCATCTGCTGAGACACTTTATTGCAGTATGCCGGACGGTGGGACTAAAAACCACACATATTTATCATTCCCGCCCAAAGTAAACAGCCACACACAACCGTAGCGGCGGGGTTTCCCCGCCCAAAACACTGACTAGAAAGATTTTCCCGTTTTTTCTCTGCCCCACCAGACCAACGCCCTCGACATCCATACACCTCTCACATCACCATAATGGGGAGGTTGCTGAGACACTTTATTGCTTTGTGCAGGATGGAGAGGCAGGTAAAGAAAACGAATCACAAACTCATACGTAATTCGGCAAGGTGACCTCGCCGCTACAATAGATAAGGAATTTTGAGTCGTGGGAATTCATCTTATAAAGGCTACTGATCTACCCGTAGGGGCGTCCTCTGGGACGCCCGCAAATAAACACCCGCTATAAGTCTATTTCGCTGTCACCAGAATTTGCGAAAACACAACTCACCAAACGGGTCAGGCAGGCCTGACCCCTACACAAGATTGGATAGTTTAATTAAAGAACAATCTTTTTCTCTGCCCCACCAGACCAACGCCCTCGACATCCATCCACCTTCTCGCCTCCCCATAATGGGGAGGTTGCTGAGACACCTTACTGCATCGTGCCGGACTGTGGGACTAAAAACCACACATATTTATCATTCCCGCCCAAAGTAAACAGCCACACACAACCGTAGCGGCGGGGTTTCCCCGCCCAAAACCCAGACTAGAAAGACTTCCCCTTTTTTCTTTGCCCCACCAGACTAATGCCCTCGACATCCATGCACCTTGGGCTTACCCCAAAAAAGTGGACACAATTAATGTGCTGAAAGTTGTTCGAATTCCATGGGGCTAAGATAGCCCAAGGAAGAATGCAACCGTTGTCGATTGTACCAAACTTCGATATATTCAAAAATCACATTTCTGGCCTGGGCACGAGATTCAAATTGGCTGTGCGCACATTCCGCTTTGAGGGTGGAGAAAAAACTCTCCATTGCGGCATTGTCATAACAGTTGCCTTTGCCGCTCATGCTGATCTGGCAATCATGTTGGTGCAGCAAATCCAGGTAATCGCCGCTGGTATACTGACTGCCCTGGTCGGAATGATGGAGCAATCCAGGCTGGGGATGTCGCTGCAAGAAAGCCATCTTGAGAGCGGCTTCAATCAATGAGGTTTCCATATGATCGGCCATCGACCAGCCCACAATCCGTCTGCCGTATAGATCAAGCACCGGCGCCAAATACAACCAACCTTCGGCTGTATCAATGTAGATGATGTCCACGGCCCACTTCTGATTAGGATGTTGTGCACTGAACTCCCTGTTGAGCAGATTGGGGGCAGGGATTGTTCCTGCTCGCCGCTGTGTGGTTCTTGGGTATCTTCTCTTGGGAGAACGCCCCACCAGCCCTGCTTGCCTCATCAGCCTTGCCACCCGATTCTTTCCGCAAACGATCCCTGCTCGCAGCAAAGCGGTATGCACTCTCGGACTGCCGTATGTGCTTCGGCTTTTCAGATATACACTTCTGATCTCTTCGGTCAGCGCCTGGTTGGTCTGTGCCCTGGCGCTCAGTTTGCGTTTCTGCCAGGCATAATAGCCACTGCGACCGATTTTCAATACCTTGCACATCTGACTGATCGGATATTGCGTTTGGTGTGCTTTCATAAATCGGTACCGGGCTTGTCTGTCCGGGAGAAAATGTTCAGCACTTTTTTTAGGATCTCTCGCTCCTGTTCCACCTCGGCCAGTTCGCGTTTCAGACGCTTGATCTCCCGCCTGGCTGCTTCCAGGTCGCTTGGCTCCAGCACAACTTCTTGCATTCCCTTTTGCTTGGCCTGATAGCGATTACGCCATTTGATCACCAATCCAGGTGTGATCCCTAGTTCTCGCTCAATTTGGCCCGCACTCTTTCCGCTTGTCTTCAGCAGTTCCAGCACTTCCAGTTTGAATTCGTCTGGATACGTCCGATATTGTCTTTTTGTCATTCGCTTCTCCTATTTGTTTTAGTGTACTCGATCTTGACATTTTTCTTGTCCACTAAATCGGGGGAAGCCCACCTCTCGCCTCCCCATTTTGGGGAGGTTACATAGATACCTTATTGCATTGTGCCGGAGGGAAGGGATAACACAGCAAGTCAATCGCAACATAATGCGTAGGTCGGCGAGGTGACCTCGCCTCTACAAACTATCCGACTACCCGACCATCCGCCTAACTTTCTTAGATTTTCATCTAATTCCTCCCTAACGGCTCCCATTCACCTCTAAAGGTTGATATAATACTTCCATCCAAAAACACCCTCACCGCAAGGCCGGGCTTCACCCCGGCACTGTGTGCGATATAAAGAAGGAACCTAACTGATGAATGATAATTTGACCCAAGCCCTCGATTACGCCCACCAAAACAAACAAAACTTCCTGGACCAACTCATTGAGCTGTGCGCCATCCCCTCTGTTTCCACCGACCCTGAAGCCAAACCCGATATGCAAAAGACCGCCCAATGGGTTGCCGACAAGCTCACCAGCATTGGTATGGAACATGTTAAGATCATGCCCACCGCCGGTCATCCGGTAGTTTATGGCGACCACTTGCATGCCGGGGATGATGCCGAAACGATCCTGGTTTACGGCCACTACGACGTGCAGCCTGCCGACCCGGTAGAATTGTGGGACACCCCGCCTTTTGAACCGACCGTCAAAGACGGCAAGCTCTACGCCCGCGGCGCATCGGACATGAAAGGCCAAACCCTCGCCGGCATTTACGCCGTTGAATCTGCCCTCAAACAAGGCAGCCTGCCGGTAAACATTAAATTCATGATCGAAGGTGAAGAGGAAATTGGCTCCCCCAACCTGGGTGCCTACATTGCCAAAAACAAAGACCTGCTCGCCTGCGATTTTGCTCTCAACCCCGACGCCGGAATGTTAGGCGCAGACAGCCCCACTATCCCTTACGCCCTGCGCGGCCTGGCATACTTTGAAATTCGCGTGCAAGGCCCGGCAGCCGATCTGCACTCCGGTATCTTCGGCGGTGCGGTACTCAACCCCGCCAACGAACTTGCCCGCCTGGTCGCCGGCATGCACGACGAGAACGGCCACATCACCCTGCCCGGTTTTTACGACAGCGTGGTAGAACTCAGCGAGCAGGAACGCGAGGAACTTTCCCGCCTGCCAATGGGCGAAGATCACTTCTACAAACTGACAGGCGCCCCCAAACTGTACGGCGAGAAGGGTTACACCCCGGTAGAACAAACCGGCGGCCGCCCCACCTTAGACGTAAACGGCTTCCTCTCCGGCTTTACCGGCGAAGGCAGCAAGACCGTACTGCCCTCCAAAGCAATGGCAAAAGTCTCCATGCGCTTGGTACCCAACCAGCACCCGGATGAAGTTGAAAAACAACTGCGCCAATACCTGGAAGAAAATGCCAACCCCGGCATCACCTGGGAACTGATCAAACACGCCGGCGGCCCGCCTTCCATCACCCCGATGGACTCCGAGGCTGTCAAAGCCCTCGCCGCGGCGCTGGAAACTGCCTGGGGCAAGAAACCCCTTTATTATCGTGTTGGCGGCAGTATCCCGGTGGTTGCCCAGATGGAAGAGATTTTAGGCGTGCCCTCCGTGCTTTCTGGCTTTGGCCTCCCGGACGACAACCTGCATGCTCCCAACGAAAAACTAACCTTGGCGCCATGGTACAAGGGTATTGATGCCTTCATCAATTACCTGTATAACCTGGCGAAATAAATCCTATGGAAGAAATCCAGTTACCCAGCTATGGTGGACAAGCCGTTATAGAAGGCGTGATGATGCGCGGTTCGCGCAGTCTGGCCATTGCCATGCGCGCCCCAGATAACGAGATCGTCATCCACACCGAAGAACTTGGGCCAATTTACAAAAGCAAAGTTGCCAAAATCCCGTTCATGCGTGGTTTGGTGATGTTGTGGGACTCCCTCGGTTTAGGGATGCGTGCGCTGACCATCTCTGCCAACACCCAGGGCGATGAAGAAGAACAAATCGAAGGCCCTATGTTGTGGGTCACGATGGCAATCTCACTCAGCTTTGCCGTGCTGCTCTTTTTCCTCACCCCCGCCACTGCCGGGCACTACCTGGCAAAATGGACCAATATCCAAAGCGCATGGCTGGTCAACCTGATCGAAGGCATCATCCGTATCCTGCTGCTGATCGGCTACATTTGGCTGATCTCCCGCATGGAAGAGATCAAACGGGTCTTCTCCTATCACGGCGCAGAGCACAAAGTGATCAATACCTTTGAAGCCGGTGCGGAACTCACCCCAGAGAACGCAGCCAAGTTTTCTATCGAACACCCCCGCTGCGGCACTGCCTTTTTGCTCACTGTGATGATCTTCTCCGTGATCTTATTCACCTTGCTCGGCCCCATCGAATCTATCTGGCTCAAGCTGCTCAGCCGCATTTTGCTGGTGCCGGTCTTGGCCAGCATCTCGTATGAGTACATCCGCTGGACTGCCAAGCACCTTGATTCGCCGATTGTGCGGGCACTGATCAAACCCAACCTCGCCCTGCAGCACATGACCACCCGTGAACCCGACCTGGACATGTTGGAAGTCTCGATTGCCTCCTTCAATGCCATGCGGGCGCAGGAAGAAGATTTCGGGGTACTCTAAGCGAAGTTAGATTTTACGTAAACTCTCAACCGCCTGGCGCAATCCGGGCGGTTTTGCTTTCCCCCCACATTCGTCAACACAATATAAAGCCTGACAAAAGTACCCTCCCCGCCAACCCACCGTTTGGTACAATTGCCAAAGTGGGAGACAAGCAACTTAGCAACCATGCCCCACTGCATTTGAAAGCAGCACTTGAAAGAAGGAAACCTATGAAGCAGATTCGCAAATACACAATATATCTTGCGTTAATAATATCAATTACATTATTTTTTACATTATCCATCCTTAACCCTCACGCCGATACCGGCTTAGATGAACCGCAAACGGAAACCGAGAAATTATTTGATGGCGTTACCTACATAAAAGCCACCTATAAATCTCCCCGCAGAATGGTGGTGCACGTCGTCAAGATCAACATTGCCAAAGCCGGGATCAAAGCCTTCGTCACCCCTCCGGACAACCCAAAGTCCGATAAGCCCTACAACGCCCAAACCACCTCAGATTTCGTCAAGGAATACGGCGTACAGCTTGCCATCAACGGCAGCGGCTTTCACCCCTGGTACGACTACGGCCTGATCTACACTCCCCACCCCGGTACGGCTGTATCCCCCTTGGGCACCACGATCACCGATGATTTCAAATATTCGGACGAAGGGGACGAATCCCGCCCGCTGCTTCTGTTTGGCGGCAACCGCCCGGTAGA
The DNA here is from genome assembly GCA_963675375.2 of Anaerolineales bacterium. Taxonomy (GTDB): domain Bacteria; phylum Chloroflexota; class Anaerolineae; order Anaerolineales; family UBA11579; genus UBA11579. The sequence goes on from OY776212.2 coordinate 4,030,083, forward strand.
CATTGGCTACATCGACCGCAAAGCCGATTACGCCGTCTCCGGTATCCGTATGCTGGTGGACGATGGCGCAGTACTGGATGACCTGGACAATCGCAAGACCAACCCACATACTGCCGTGGGCAATTCGCAGGACGGCCACACGCTCATCATCGTGGTGGTCGATGGTCGCCAGCTGTTTTACAGCCGGGGGTCTACCACTCAAGAGCTTGCCCAACTCCTGCTGGATTACGGTGCCTACCGCGCCCTTGAATTGGATGGCGGCGGCTCCAGTACCCTGGTAGTCAACAAAAACGACACCATCCAGGTGCTCAACTCCCCCATTCACCGCCACATCCCCGGCAACGAACGACCGGTAGCCAACCATGTAGGGTTTTATATCAAATAAGGGTTAGTCTCACACGCCCGCTTACTGCCCAAGCCGGGGTACGATCATCTCAGCACTCCCCCCTTATGCGTCCCCCGGTACCATGCCGCCTGCCCTGGGGACAATAATTTTGGCAATATCTTCAATCGAATATTGCGGCGATCCATCTGCCGGATACATCACCAATGCCACCGATCCCATTTCCCCAACTCGGAACAGGAACAAATCTGCCCGCATCGCGCCCAGGGTATCATCACTGATCAAAAAAGTGACCCCGGCAGAATTATCGCCATATCCAGATAAAGCCGGCAGCATCTGCACATCCTGGGCATTATCGCCGCCCATACCGCTCATAAACTGGCTGGCGATCAAATCGGGATCATTCATCGCCAGATCAAATCCAGCCTGCGCGACCGGAGACTTCAAAACTGCGTTATACCCCAAAATGAATTCAGAAGTAAAGATATCGACGAAAATATAAAAATCTTGAATCTGATACTCCTCACCGGCCAAATCTTCTTCACCGATACCCATATCCTCCAGCGAAAAGTTAATGAACGAACTCGGCAAATCACCTTCCAGCAGCAGCTGGCCGCCGTTGGCCGGAGCAAGCGTAGGGACCAACGTTTCTGTTGGTACAAGCGTGGGTACAGGTGTGTTTGTAGCCGTCTCGGTAGGCGTCATCGTAGCGGTGTTAGTAGCGGTAGTTGTATGGGTTGCTGTGGGTGTCGATGTAGCGACCATAGAGTCATACACACTGCAACCTAAAGCAGCCAAAATCGCCAGCGCGGTCAAGATCAAGGTAAAAACGTTTTTAGATTTCGTCATCGATGTCCCTCATTATTAAGATCAGTGAGTTAAAAAGGTTATTTTTGAAGCAAAACTATTGTACCTTAGAACTTGAAGAGGTACCTTTCAAATATCCATTCCGATCAATATCACAAGATCAAATCCATCGTCGCACAAAGCTTTTCAAAGCCGCCAAAACCCTCTAGGATTTTCTCAAAGTCATTTGACAAATCACAAAAATATTAACTGTTAAAAAAAGACGAAAGGGTAGCGTACCGTTACGAGATAAGATTGTTTCTATCACGCCCCACCCGCCAGTATTCTGCTTAAAGGTGGCTCTTCAGCCCTCCCCAAATTGGGGCGGGGGATCATAACTCAGAAATTTAGGGCATCAATTGGGGTGGGGCATGAAAAAACTTTCAAATTTTCACGAAGCATTTAGCAATTAGCTTCACACTCTACAGAAGAAAACAATTCATCGGTTTGTAAATAGGTGTAAATATGATTCACCGCTTTATCCTTGGCTTTTCAAAGCCCCCAAACCCCATCCCGCCCGCTTGACACAACCCAAAACACAAAGTATGATTCGGTCAATTAACAACTGAATAGCTGGAGAAATAGCGACTGAGCCTTGGAAATCAGCACCCTCCAAGGTCACGAGGAAGAGGTTCGTCCCTGCGAAGGGACTGCTAACGGCCCACCGGCCGGAAAATCGAAAGATCAGCGGATGCCTCTGAAGCCCGACCACAGGCTTCGTTTCTCCCTTCCGAATGAAGTGCAGGCGGAAAACCGCCCGGTAACGGGTGCGACAAGGCCAGCACAGTGGTGCCAGAGCGCAGTGGGCCTGTTGGCTGTTTTACAGGAAGGGTGCACCTAAAATCGATTCTATAGATAGGTATGCACCGCTGCTGTGCGTACCTATTTTTATTTGATGGAGAACTCTATGCACCTAAATGTTGAAGGATACACCCGTTACCATATTGATACCGGTTTGGCCGATGAGATCGAAAAGTGGCCGACCCGCTTCAATGTGAAGGTTGGCAAAGTCGGTCTGGCAAAGTGGCTGGTCGGCGAGATCATCCACCTGGGCTGGAAGCGAAAAGAAGTCATCCTCAGCCGCCCCTGCATGTACGGCGTCTTTTCCGGTCCGGTGGGCGGCTTTTCGCCCCGCCCCCAGCACTGTGTCGGCTGCCTGCGCTGCACGACCGAGTACGCCGATTTTTGCTCTGTGACCCACAACCCAGACCGCGAAGAGCTGGGCGACTCTTATTTCACCACCAATTATATGGATGCCATCCGCTACGAAGCGCTGGAAGGCATGATCCCGGTGAAAGGCGCCGGCTACCGCGGTAAATTTGGCGGGCAAGGTTGGGACGGCATGTGGACGGACATGTCCGAAATCGTGCGCCCCACCCGAGACGGCATTCACGGCCGAGAATTCATCTCCACCGTGATCGACATCGGCTTCCGGCCCAATTACCTCGTCTTTGACGAAGACGGTCTTCCAACGGGCAGTGAAGCACAAGTCGTTTCCCTGCCGCTGCCCATCCTCTTCGACGCCCCCCCACTTTCCGTACAAAACGAAACCGTATACACCATCCTCAACCAGGCCGCCAAAGACCTGCAAACCCTTTCTATCCAACCGATCGGGTTATTAACCGGCAGCGCCCAAGTTGGCAGCCATCTGGTTCCGCTGGTAAAGCCAGCAGAAGCCGAACTGCTTTCCCAGCTCTCCTTTACCCCCCAACTGGTCGAGATGGACGGATGGGACGAAAACCTCTTCCAGGCGATTCAAACCGCCTTCCCGCAAGCCATTGTCGTGCTGCGGGTGTCCTTCCCCACCGAAGAAGCGCTGCTCGAATATGTCAGCGCCGGGGTGCACACCTTCCACCTGACGGCCAATTACCACGGCCTGGGGCGGGAGGGTAAATTTATTCTCGACCTGATCCGGGAAGCCCACAAAACCCTGGTAGATGCCGGCATTCGCCAGGAAGTTTCTCTGATCGGCAGCGGCGGCATGATCGCCGCCGAACACATTCCCAAGGCTATCTTATGCGGCTTAGACGCCGTGGCGCTGGATACACCTGTGATGGCCGCTTTGCAGTCCCGTTTTGACGGCGAATGCCATAGCCGGGAAAACAGCCAGTTCATCCTCCCCCGCAAACTGAACGTTGAATGGGGCGTGCAGCGCTTGCACAATATGTCCGCTGCCTGGCGAGACCAACTGTTAGAGATCAGCGGTGCGATGGGCCTGCGTGAGATCCGCCGCATGCGCGGTGAAATGGGACGAGCAATGTTCATGAAAGAGTTAGAAACAAGCGCATTTGCAGGAGTGACCGGCTATGAAGGATAACCATAAAACAGACGAACAAATGATTGTGGAAAAACACACCGCCAAACTGCGGGAGGGCTTTCATATTTGGTCACATGAAAAAATTGATGTCCCCCGCGCCTTGGGTGATTTCCGCTGGACTTCAGATTTAATTCTCTCGACCTACTATCAGTCCGAACACGGCACCCCGCCGGACAACGGCTTGAACTACCGCACCGGTGCATCCGAGGGCGGTTTCGATGTGCTCGACTTCAACTGGTTGCCGGAAAGCGAATGGCTGCCCGCCGACGAAGAAATAGACATCTCCATCCCGCTTAACAAACGCGGCGAAGGGCGAGAGATCACCATCCCAATCCCGATCTACGGCGGCGGCATGTCCTACGGTTCAATCAGCGAACAGGTCATGCTCTCCCGTGCCATGGCGGCCAAAGAATGGTCTACCTTTTTCTCCACCGGCGAAGGTGGTTACCCATCCTCGCTCGTAGAATTCAAAGACCATATCATCACCCAGGTAGCCACCGGCATGTTCGGGGTGCGCGAGGAAACCATCCAGTATGCCCCCATCATCGAGTTCAAGTATGCGCAGGGCGCAAAACCCGGCTTGGGCGGTCACCTGCTGGGCGATAAAGCCACCAGCTCGGTAGCCCAACTGCGCGAGAGTGTGCCGTGGGTGAGTTTGTTCTCCCCCTTCCCCTTCCACTCGGTCTACTCGGTGGAAGACCACCGCAAACATGTCGACTGGATCAAGACCACCAACCCCGAAGCGTTGGTCTCCGTAAAGGTCTCTACCCCAACCGATGTGGATATGGTGGCTGTAGGCAGTTACTACGCCGGTGCCAACATTATTCACCTGGACGGTTCTTACGGCGGCACAGGCGCGGCCCCCGAGATCGCCAAGAAAAACATCGCCATGCCCATCGAGTTTGCCGTTCCTAAAGTACACAAATACCTTTCCAGCGAAAACATTCGCGATGAAGTCACCGTGATGGCAAGCGGCGGCATTCGCACCGCGTACGACATCGCCAAGATCATCGCCCTAGGTGCCGATGGTGCCGTGATGGGCACCGCCGAACTGGTTGCCTTGGGTTGTACCCGATGCTCCAACTGTGAACGCGGCCGCGGCTGCCCCTTTGGGCTGACCACCACCGACCCGCTGCTTTCCCAGTTTGTCGATCCGGCCTGGGGTGCCCAGCGTATCAGCAACCTGTACGCCTCTTACGATTTGCAGCTGAAAGACATTCTGCGCAAACTTGGCCTGCGCTCGATCAAAGAACTGCGCGGCCGTAAAGACCTGCTGGTCTATACCGGAGGTTCTCATGGATAAACCTACATTAATTAAAAACATTCTTCACTCTCGCAAAAAACTCCTCCCCGAAGGCGGCTATGTCATGCCGCGTGATGAAGCAGCCGAAGGCGGCTGCGGCGTTATCGGGATGGCTTCCAACGTACAGGTAGCCGCCCGCCACATGCTGCAATCGCTCCAGCAAATGCGCAACCGCGGTAACGGCAAAGGCGGCGGGATCGCCGCTGTTGGTTTGGTCGCCGAGGAATTTGGCGTCAGCCAGGAAGTGCTGGAAAACGATTATCTCTTAGCCATTGCCTACCTGGATGAGAGCGTTCGCGAAGAACTGGAACAGAAATTCATCCATGCCATTTTTGTGGTCGACCATGTACGCCAACAAAGCCATATTGCCGACTTCTCCGCCCTCGGCGGGTTAGATGTAGCGCCCCCGGAAGTGGTCGAATATTTTGTCCGCCTCAAACCCGAAGTGGTTGAACGCTTCATTTTTGAGAACAAGATGGAAGGCGTCAGCCGCCGCCGGGTGGAAGACGAAGTTGTCTACCAGAACACCTATCGCCTGAACACGACCTACTACACCTCCACCGGCGAGAAGCAGGCCTTTGTACTCTCGCACGGCAAGAACATGCTGGTGCTCAAAATGGTCGGTTACGGCGATGATGTCATTCGCTATTACCAACTCGAAGAGATGAAAGCCCACGTCTGGATCGGACACCACCGCTACCCCACCAAAGGCCGCGTGTGGCATCCCGGTGGGGCACATCCTTTTATCGGGCTCAACGAAGCCCTGGTACACAATGGCGACTTCGCCAACCACGCTTCGATCAGCGAGTATCTCGCCCAGCGCAACATTTACCCCTTGTTCCTCACCGATACCGAGGTAGCCGTGCAGGTCTTCGACCTGCTGCACCGGGTATACGATTATCCGCTCGAATACGTGATTGAGGCCATGGCCCCCACCACCGAACGAGACTATACCCAGCTGCCCGAAGACAAACAGAGCATCTACAAACAACTGCAAATCTCGCACATGCACTGTTCACCGGACGGCCCATGGTTCTTCCTCATCGCCCAATCCGACACCCACGCCCCTCAGGGGCCGCAGTACCGCCTGACCGGGATCACCGACACCAGCATGCTGCGCCCGCAGGTATTTGCCTGGCAAGAAAGCACCCTGGAAAACGGCGAAAAAGTCTCTATTGGCTTGGCCGCCTCCGAAAAGCAGGGCATTGATGCCGCCTTGGAAAGCCTGGCCGAAACCGACGCCCGCTTCTGGGGCCGTGCCGACAAATATTGGAACGCCCGCGGCGGCAGCCATACCGACGGAGGCGCTTTCCTCTTCACCGTGCAAAACAACGCCCAGGGGTACCCCGAACTGACCGTCGAAGACAAATTCGGTGCGCCCGTCGCAGTACCCACTTCTACCGCACCCTACCGCCGTAACGGCAGCAGCGCTAACGGTCACGCCATGCAAATCCCGGAAGAAGACGCAGCAAAATTGTTCGCATGGGCAAGCAAAGAGATCAAAGACTGGGATTACGCCGCACTTAAATCCTTCTTGCAAGCGGTCATCTCGCGTGCCTTGAGCACCCAAGACCCCCAACCGGCAATCGATACTCTGACCCTGATGATGGACCGCCACTACAATACCGGCAGTTTGCGCCGCAGCAGCGTGCTTTCTCTGGTGGATGAGTATTTCAGCACCCTGGTGAATGCGATCAAAGAAAATCCCTCGGAGGATTTCATCTACCTGGCCTACGGCGATACTCTGCCTACAGATGCTGGTGCCGACCCAACCATCCTGATTGATGCAGTTGGCTATCCCCCCGAAGGCGACGACTCGGTTTCGCGTGACATTCACCGTCTGCATGGCAGCGGTTTCCGCAAGATTATCGTCACCCATGCCAAAGGCCACCGCTTCATTGGCGCCGGGCTTGGGCCGGAAACCAAAGACATGCGCATTGATGTGTACGGTTCCCCTGGCGATTACCTCGCCTCCGGGATTGACGGCCTTGAGATCCATGTACACAACAACGGGCAAGACCAACTCAGCCAGATCATGAAATCCGGCAAACTGGTCGTGCACGGCGACGTCGGGCAGACCTTCATGTACGGTGCCAAAGGCGGCGAAGCCTATATCCTCGGCAATGCTGCTGGACGCCCACTGATCAATGCCGTGGGTAAACCCCGCGTGGTGATCAACGGCACCTGCCTGGATTACCTGGCCGAATCATTCATGGCTGGCGATCCACTGCACGGTGGTGGCTTTGTCGTCCTCAACGGGATTGCCTTTGACGAAAACAATCACATTGTAGATTTAGATACCCCCTATCCGGGCGGCAACCTGTTCTCGCTCGCTTCTGGCGGTGCCATCTACGTGCGCGATCCCCACAAGGTCGTCTCCGACGAACAGCTCAACGGCGGCGAATTCGAAGATTTCAGCGAGGATGATTGGGCGCTGATCAAACCCTACCTGGAAGAGAACGAAGCCTTGTTCAATGTGCCTCTCTCCCGCTTACTGACCGTGGAAGGCAGCGAACTGCCCCCCGCCAAGGTCTATCGCAAGATCCGCCCCAAGGCGGTGCGCGCTTTGCAAGCTGAAGAATCCTGGGTCACCGAGACCTCTGTAAAATAACATCCACAATACTCACATCCAAAAACGGGCGCCGCGGCGCCCGTTTTTTGTTTTCACCGATGAGAGTATCTCTTATATTTACTCAAAAAGGAGTTGATTCCGCATAGGATTAATCTATATAATCAAAAGAGGTTAGCTACTCTTAAGGATAGCAAGTCTCTTTTTGATTAAACGGAGCTTTGCTCATTCAAATCAAAATAAACCGGTCAACAAGCACATAGAGGGAAACCACAATGAAAAAAAGTAAACAAAATAGAATGTATCAAGTTTACTTAATGGCAGCTGGATTATTTCTGATCTATATCGATCATGGATTCGAATTCTCATTATTTGATCTCATCCCCCTCCCCATATATTTGCCTTTTTCGGAGTTCTGATATTCCTCCAATCCCTCACCAACCTGTTCGCCAAGAAAATCCACTCATTCACACCCCATACATTCTCTTTCAAAGAAAAGTCCAACAAAGCACAAACACCATTCATCAATGGGGTCATTGCTGCCACCAATGCCGGGGTACTCGCCTGTATCTTCTGGATCGCATTCATGAAGATCACCGACTAATATTATGGAATCTTCTCTGTGGTTGTTGCATGGGCTGTCAGCACCGGGATGATCCTTGGATCGAAAGGCATGCGTGGGAGGAACCCCCAGGTCTTCAGCACCGGGATCACCATCATCCTCTTTTCATCAGCGAATATCTGATTAACTGGATCATATTCTCTGAAGTGCTTGCAGAAAACGGGCAAGGGCAGCCGGTGTTATTTTTACCACTGGACTTCTTCTCTTTTATTCGCAATTCAATCGAAATGGAACCTATCACAATCTTGTATTGGGCAATTGCCGTCATTTTCCCCTTTGCCCGGCTGCAACACAAAGAGAAAGAGCCTTCGGACGAAGAACCTGACGAATCCCCGCAGGAACTTCCCACCGAATTCAATAAAACGGTTTAGGAATTCTCTTTCTCTTATCTCTAAAACTTATTCTTCATCCTGCTTGCCGTAGGTTTCAAACTTTTCCAACACGGCATCCATTTGCTCATCCCGTAAGATGACCGGATTCCCCACCGCCCGGGTTTGCAAAAATATCTGGGCGACATATTCAACCATCTCGGCAGTGGTATACGCTTTTTCCAAGGTAGTGCCCACCGCCACCATCCCATGGTTTGCCATCAACACGGCGTTGCCTTCCCCTATTGTCTTGCAAATATTGTCCGAGAGCGCCTGCGTCCCATAAGTAGCATAAGGCGCAACAGGCACCTGTTTCCCCGCAAAACCGATCAGGTAATGCACGGCGGGCAGCACCCACCCCAGGCAAGCCATCGCAGTAGCCTGAGGGGAATGGGTGTGCACAACCGCCCGGATGTCAGGCCGCAGGTTGACCAGCCCCAAATGAAAAGCTATCTCGCTGGATGGTTTCAGTCGTCCTTCCACCCACTTGCCAGACAAATCTACAACGACCACATCCTCCGGCTGCATGGTCTCATAGGCCACACCCGTAGGTGAGATTGCCAACAAAGTCTTTTCCTCGTTCACCAGGCTCAAATTCCCACCCGTAGCTTTCACCAAACCACTTTCGATCAACTTTTTTCCATAGGCTACCACCGCTTCACGTTCTGCTTGCAACAACATGGTTCCTCCTCATTCAAATAGGTCGATCTTAGGCTGTGCGGAATAATGCACCGCAGTGTCACAATTACACTGCGCTTCAAAAGGACTGCGCAGTGCCCGAATAAAAATAGACATCAAACGAGCTTGTTTTTCTGCCAAGCCGTCTTCTTCTATTGTGATTAATGAATTTTTCAATCCAGCGCCATAATTGATGGAAATACCCACCGCTGCGAAATGCAGTCCGGCTTCTCTCGCCAGGGCAGCTTCGGTGGCCCCGGTCATTCCAACCACATCGCCACCCAGGCGGGCAAACATGCGCACCTCCGCAGAAGTTTCAAAACGCGGCCCATTGGTGCACACATAGGTGCCATTTGGCAGCAGAGGGAAATCCTCTGCCTGTGCCAGCCGGTAAACCGCATCTCGTAAAGTATTGCAATACGGTTCTGTCACATCGGTGTGTCCCAATCCAGCCTCTCCGCCGGTAAAAAAGGTGCCTTCGCGGTGTGTGCTGGCGTCAATATACTGGTCTAGCAGCACCATCCCGCCAGGAGGTATCACGGTGGTCAGCGAACCGACCGCATTGGTTGCCAAGACTCGTTCCACCCCCAACTTTTTTAGGGCGGTGATATTGGCGCGGTAGTTCACCTTGTGAGGCGGGATCGTATGGTCAACGCCATGCCGGGTGAGAAAGACCAGGTCGTCATGTGCCCCCTGCCCAAGATAAACCTTTGCCTGCCCATAACGCGTGGTGATAATTTCTTCTTTGGTTGCCATGCCTGGAACTTCATAAACCCCCGTTCCTCCAATGATGCCGTATTTCATCCTTTTCTCCTTGGGTAAATGAATTCTTCTCCGTAGTGATTAATTATACACTTGGATAGCAAAAAGCTTATACGATTGCTTCTCGATTAGAGATACGCCGAAAAATTAGATGAGGAAACTATTTTGTCCCAATTTAGTCCTAATTATTTGCATTTTATTTCTTTTTCTGCTAAGATAGTTGCATTGGGGAACCTCACAGATACTTCTATTTTCATTTTCTAATTGTATTTAATCAAATGCAAGGATGTTACTATGCAAATATTTAATAATGAAAATGGACAGGGTTTAATCGAATATGCATTAATCATCGTACTAATTGCTATGGTCGTATTTTTAGCCCTTACTCTTCTAGGCCCCGTAATTGGGGATACGTTCAGTGATATAAACTCCACAGTTGGCGCGCTCTAGAAAATCGAAATTTTCTCATTGAGTTGGTTGATATATTCAAAGAAATCTAACTTTTTCCATATAAAAAAGAAGGGATGTTTCCATCCCTTCTTTTCGTTTCTATTCAGTTCACATACTGCAAGCAATTATATATCCATGAAAATTGGTACCTGATCGCCAGTTGCGCTATATTCCCCTCGCGTTTCCCTTATATCCGCTCCCATACATGATACAACCCCAAATTACCCCCCTGCCCGTCCGAGTGGAACATGCCATTTACCCTAAATCCGCTTTGTTCAGCCAGATCATACAACTCGGCATTGGTATACACATGCACGTAACGCAGTCCCTCGCCGCCCCGCCGCCAGTCTAACAAATAATCGTTTTCATCGACCAACTCGTCGTTAAGCCCGGCACGCGCCCAGGGTTGAATACGTGTCTTTAACTTTTCACTCTGCAAGAATTGCCAGGTGGAAAGCACAAAACATCCCCCCTCGGCTAACAAACCGTGTACCTTGCTCAACAGTGCCAGGCGCAGCACCATGCTGGGGATATGGTGCATGACCGCAAAACAAAAAACATCGTCATAGGGGCCGGGGGGAAGGGCTTGCTCCCAATCCGGGTCTGTCAGACTGCCGGCAACAAACTGGGTTTGGGGCAGTTGCTGGTTGGCAGCAATCTCCACCAGATTTGCCGAAATATCCATCCCCACATACCCCCCTTGGTGCCCCTTCTCTGCCAAATAAGCCGCCAGGTTGCCGTTCCCGCAGCCCAAATCCAGCACCCGGTTGGTGCGCGGCAAGGCGTCTACCACCTGCACCACTCCTGGCTGCAAACGTTGGCGCGTATCCGAGAAATCCTGCGAGAACTTCTGGTAAAATTGCTCGTTGAGCTGGATAAGTTTTTGTGCAATTTCTGGCTGCATATAAATATTATACCTGCTCAATCCTGCCAAATCATATTTTTGGGATAGTACCCGACGAGTGAAAATGTGGTATTGTATAGGCCAACCGATTATTAATTTCAAAGCTGGTGACTGATTTATGGACCCGATCAAAAAACAATTTCGAGAGTGGCAAGCGCAAAAAGAACATACCCCCGAAAAGCTGGCACTAGCCCGTGAGGCAATAGCCGATATTCAGGGTGGGATGAAAACCTTCGAAGCCATCCGCCGCCACCCAATCACGGCTGAAGGCGGGGGCTTTATCGGCAAACAAATGTTGGTAGCCGTCTACCGCCAGATGGTAGAAGATGGCGAAATGGAAGAAGATCCCGCTCTGCTTGCCCGCATCCGCATGAAACCCAGCCGTACACAGTCCGGCGTCACTGTGGTCACCGTGCTGACCATGCCCTACCCCTGCCCGGGTAAATGTGTATTTTGCCCCACCGACTGGCGCATGCCCAAAAGCTACCTGCCGGATGAGCCGGGCGCAATGCGCGCCTACCACCACGACTTTGACCCCTACGAGCAAGTTTCTGCCCGCATTGAAGCCTTAGAAGCAGTCGGACACCCCACCGATAAGATCGAACTGCTCATCCTGGGCGGCACCTGGAGTTCCTACCGCAAGGATTACCAGGAATGGTTCGTACACCGCCTGTTTGACGCCATGAACGGCCCCAATGCCCCCCAAGCCCCGCAGGAATATAAAGAACGCATGGATATGTCGGGCGTAGACCTGGCAGCTGCCCAGGCGTACAACCAGACTGCCGAGCACCGCAACGTCGGGTTGGTGATCGAGACCCGCCCCGACCATATCGATCAATCCGAGCTGACCTGGCTGCGCAAATTGGGTGTTACCAAGGTGCAGATGGGGGCGCAAAGCTTTGATAACCATATTCTAGAGATCAACAAACGCGGCCACGATGCCGCTGCCACCCGCCGGGCTGCCGATTTACTGCGGGCCGCCGGGTTCAAGATCGTGCTGCATTGGATGCCCAACCTCTATGGTGCTACCCCAGAAAGCGACCGGGAGGATTTCGCCCGTATGTGGGACGGGCACTGCCCGGACGAGATCAAGATTTACCCCAACCAGCTGTTAGAAAACGCCGAGTTGTACGAATACTGGCAAAAAGGGCTTTTCCATCCCTACACCACCGAGCAGCTTATCGACCTGCTGGCCGACATCAAACCTACCGTGCCGCGCTACTGCCGGGTGAACCGCGTGATCCGCGATATTCCTTCTACCAATGTGGTTGAAGGCAACAAACGCACCAGCCTGCGCATGGACGTACACCAGGAGCTCAAACGCCGCGGCACCCGCTGCCAATGTGTGCGCTGCCGGGAAGTGCGCGGCCGCCAGGTAGATGAAGACGCTCTCACACTGAACGACCTGACCTACGATACCGGCGGAGCAGAGGAACACTTCCTCTCCTACGTCACCCTCGAAGACCGCATTGCTGGCTTTTTAAGGCTTTCCCTGCCCAAGCCCACTGTCCCCGAAACCGGGTTAGCCGACCTGGAAGGGGCTGCCCTGATCCGCGAGGTGCATGTCTACGGGCAGTCCATCGAAGTAGGTGATAGCAAAGAAGGCGCCGCCCAACACATCGGGCTGGGCACCAACTTACTCGCCCGCGCCGACGAGATCGCCAAGGCACACGGCTACAACAAAATCGCCGTCATCTCTGCCGTAGGCACCCGCGAATACTACGCCGGCCGCGGCTTTGAAATGGGCGAGCTGTACATGGTGAAGCGGTTGGAGGAGTAGGAGTGTGGTCGTTTATCAGTTTATCAGTGTAAAAGTGTATTAGTTTATAAGTATATAAGGGGAAAAACAGGGAAATTTTTGACTGATAAGTGACCCACATTCAAACTAACAACTCGCATTTTGCAATTTGCCATTTGCAATTTGTAACTCATAAAATTCACCATTTGCAATTCCTAACTCGTACAATTCACCATTCGCAATTCCAAATTCCCAAAAATCCCTTATAATTAACCTCCCACCTGGACTGCACCGCAGCCGGGATGGATAGATGAACCACAAACATTTTTACCGGACTCTACCTGTACTGGAGGGTACCTATGAGCAAAAATACACCCGAACTTCCTGCGCGTAAGAAAGTCACCACGCGCACGTTTCACTTAAAGAAGCAGCGCGGCGAGCCGATCACCATGCTCACCGCCTACGACTATCCCACTGCCATCGCAGCAGACAAAGCCGGGATCGACTCGATCCTGGTGGGCGATTCGCTGGGCATGGTGGTGCTGGGCTACGAAAACACCCTGCCCGTTACCATGGAAGATATGCTGCACCACTGCCGGGCGGTCGCCCGCGGGGCCAAGCACCCCCTGCTGGTCGGCGATATGCCTTTCATGTCCTACCAATCCTCAATAAATAAAGCTGTCGATAATGCCGGGCGCTTCCTGCAAACCGCCGGGATGGATGCCGTTAAATTAGAAGGCGGGCGTGAGCGCGCTAAATTGGTGCGCAAGATCGTTGCGGCTGGCATCCCCGTGATGGGACACCTTGGCCTCACCCCGCAGAGCGTTCAGGTCTTTGGCGGTTTCCGCACCCAGGGCAAATCTGCCGGGGCTGCCAAACACCTGCTGGAAGATGCCCAAATCCTGCAAGAAGCCGGGGTCTTCAGCATCGTGCTCGAAGCCGTACCTGCCCAACTGGCCGAACTGATTTCGCAGCGCCTGGAAATCCCCACCATCGGCATCGGTGCCGGGGTCGGCTGCGATGGCCAAGTGCTCGTCTCCCTCGACATGCTCGGCCTGTTCGACCGCTTCACCCCCAACTTTGTCAAAAAATATGCCCAACTGCACGGCACCGTGGTAGCCGCCATGCAGCAGTACGATCAAGAAGTCCGCCAGCGGCAGTTCCCGGACGAAGCGCACAGCACAATACTGAATGATGACGAATGGGCACAGCTTTTGGCTGAACTGGAGTAAGCGGGCGTGACACCATCCCCAGATGAAAACGGTGTCCTGATCGTTGGCACGGGCGCTTTGGGCTGCTTATTCGCCGCCCGTCTGGCCTCCGTTGGGGTGTCGGTCACCATGCTGGGCACCTGGCGAGAAGGCCTCGCTGCCCTGCGCATGTACGGCGTTACCCTCGTACAGCCTGAAGGCCGCCAGCAGTCTTTCCCCGTGAGAGTAGTCGATGACCCCGAAGTGTGCCAGGGCGTGCGCTTTGCCATTGTATTGGTCAAATCCTGGCAAACACCGCGTGCCGCCCGGCAGTTGGCTGCCTGCCTGCCAGAAGATGGCTTGGCGCTCACCCTGCAAAATGGGTTGGGCAACGCCGAAACGCTGCAAGCCCACCTGGGTACCGAGCGAGTAGCTTTAGGGGTTACTACCACCGGTGCGACTCTGCTCAGTTCCGGGCGGGTGCGTCCTGGTGGCGAGGGCATCATCTCTTTGGGCGCACACCCCCGCCTGTCTCCACTGGTTGACTTACTGCAACAGGCGCAATTTAAATTGGAGATTGTAGAAAATGTGCAATCTCTATTGTGGAGCAAACTGGTGATCAATGCCGCCATTAACCCGGTCACTGCCCTACTGCACATGCCCAACGGCGAGGTACTCACCCGCCCTGCTGCCCGGCGGCTCTCCGCCGACCTTGCCAGAGAAGTAGCTGCCGTAGCCGCTGCCCAAAATATCCCCCTTACTCAACCAGACCCTATCGCCGCAGCTGAAAACGTGGCCTCCTGCACCGCTGAGAACCATTCCTCCATGCTGCAAGACATCCTGCGCGGTGCCCCCACCGAGATCGATGCTATTTGCGGGGCCGTTGTACGCGCCGGAAAACAAGTTGGGGTGCCCACCCCGGTTAATTACGTCATGTGGCAATTGGTGAAGGCCCTGGTGGAAGGGCACCAAAATAAATGATCTGTGATAAGAAAGAGAATCAAGGAGAAATATGCAAACCGTAGAAACCTTAGCGCAATTATCGGAAGCTCGAAACGCACTCCCCGGCCCGGTCGGTTTGGTGCCCACCATGGGCTTCCTGCACGAAGGCCACCTTACCCTGGTGAAAGAGGCTAAAAATGTCTGCCAGAGCGTGGTAGTAAGCATCTTTGTCAACCCCACCCAGTTTGGCCCCAGCGAAGACCTGGACGCTTACCCGCGCGACCTGGAACGCGATTTGGCCTTGTTAGAAGAGCTCGGTGTAGATGTGGTCTGGCACCCCACCCCGGAAGTGATGTATCCCTCCAATTACCAGACCTGGGTGGAGGTCACCGATGTCACCCAACCGCTGGAAGGCAGTTTCCGGCCAGGACACTTCCGCGGAGTGACCACCGTAGTTGCCAAGCTGTTCAACGCCGTACGCCCCGATGTGGCCGTTTTCGGGCAGAAGGACGCCCAGCAAGTTGCCGTGATCAAACAGATGACGCAGGACCTGAGCTACCCCATCGAGATCAAAGTGGTGCCCATTGTGCGTGAGGCAGACGGGCTGGCGCTTTCCAGCCGCAACACCTACCTGGACGAGAACCAGCGAAAAGCCGCCACCGTGCTCAACCGCGCCCTGCACGCCGCCGAAAAAGCCTACCAGGACGGCGAACGCAGCGGGGACACCCTGCGTAAGATCATGGCAGACACAATTGCCAATGAGCCGCTCGCCAGCGCCCAATACGTCTCCTGTGCCGACCGCACCACCCTGCAAGAATTGGAACAGATCACCGATGGTGCGCTGCTTTCGATGGCTGTATATGTCGGCAAAACCCGCCTGATTGATAACTGGGTGTTGGACTGAGGCGTAGAGTGTAGAAGTATATAGAGTGTAATAGTAGAAGAGTATATAAGTGTAAGAGTATAAGAGTGTAAAAGTAAAAGACTGTAAAGAATTGATATCCTTATTCATTTGCCACATACTCCCTCACCCTGGCATCCGATCCAAATTTACACTCATCTACAATTCCCTCTCCCTGGCAGGGAGGGACACGCCCGACAGGGCGAGGGTGAGGGTAAAAAGACAACAAATCAGTGGATAAAGTGGATAAGTAGATACGCTTCTTTTATTCATTTACTTGTTACTTCTACACTATTACACTCTATACACTTTATAAACTTGTATACTAATATACTTTTACACTACTAGACTGATAAACTAATACACTCGTACACTAATAAACTGGTCCACTAACCCACCCCAAGGACACACATATGCTGCTTACAATTGATATTGGCAACACCAACATCACCCTCGGCATTTACGAGAACGACACCCTCGGCCCACGCTGGCGGATTGCTACCAACCACGCCGCCATGCCGGACGAATACGGCCTGAAATTCCTCTCCCTGCTGGCGCTCAAAGACATCCGCCCGCAAGCCCTCACCGGTATCTGTATGGCTTCTGTGGTGCCGCCGCTCACCTCCCGCATTATCGAAGCCTGCGAAATGTACCTGGCGCATACCCCCCTCAACGTGGATGCCGGCACCAAGACCGGGGTGCGCATTCAGTACGAAGACCCCAAAATGGTCGGGGCTGACCGCATTGTAGATTGTGCCGCGGTACAAAGGTTATACGGCGGCCCGGCCTGCGTGGTTGATTTTGGCACCGGTACTACCTTCGATGCCATCTCCGCAGATGGTGATTACCTCGGCGGGGCGATTGCCCCCGGCATCGGCATCGCCGCCGAAGCGCTTTTCTCGCGTGCCGCCAAACTCTCCCGCGTCGACCTGGTGCGTCCGCCCTCTGCAATCGGCCGCAACACCCCCCATGCCATGCAGTCCGGCTTGCTGTTCGGCTATGTCGGTCTGGTAGAAGGGATGGTCGTTCGCTTCCGGGAAGAACTCGGCCCGGATATGAAAGTGATCGCCACCGGCGGGCTGGCCCAGGTGGTCGCTAAAGAAACCGACGCCCTGGAGATCATCGCCCCCTGGCTGACCCTGGACGGACTGCGCATCATCTGGGGGCTGAACCAATAAATACCATGGCAAACATGGCACATGACTCGGCATACTTTTTAGAACTGCAAACCAAAACCGGGTGGGGTCGCATGCTGGAATCTTTCACCCGCTGGTGTGCCCCGCAGCAGGGAAATCGCACCCTGGATGTCGGCTGCGGCCCCGGTTTGCTCCCGGCGCTCTTCGCCCGCGCGGGTGCCGTGGCTTTGGGCTGTGACCACGATATGGATATGTTCGCCCAGCCCCTGCACCCCGGCAGTTTATTGGCTGCCGATGGCGCGCAGCTGCCCTTTGCCGATCACAGCTTTGAGATGGTGACAGCTTCTAACCTGTTGTACCTGCACCCCGCACCTCGCCAGCTTCTGGCCGAGTTCGCCCGCGTGGTGCAGCCCGGTGGCGCTGTATGTGTACTCAACCCCTCCGAGCAAATGACCGTACAGGCTGCTGCTGCCCTGGCCGATGAAAATGGGTTGACCGGATTGGCACGAGACACCTTAATAAACTATGCGCAGCGCGCCGAAGACCATTTCCGCTGGGGGGCATATGACCTGGCCGAGATGTTTACCCAGACCGGTTTGCAGCTGACAGATACCACCCTGCGCATGGGGCCGGGGCTGGTGCGCTATGGAAAGGGCATTCTTGCCCCCTAATCCGGCAAAACAGGGTAAGATGGTTCCAAGACAACCGAAGTTTAGAGAGAAATTATGAGCAATCCAATTAAAAACAAACAAATCACCTTGGGCGTGACCGGTTCCATTGCCTGCTATAAAGCCGCCGACCTGGCTTCCAAACTCACCCAGGCCGGGGCGCAGGTCGATGTGATCTTGACCGAATCGGCCACTTATTTCGTACACCCGATCACCTTCCAATCTGTCACCGGGCGCAAAGCCTTTGTCGATGCCGACCTGTGGGGCGACCAGGGACATGTGCGCCATATCGAGATCGGACACCACACCCAACTGGTCGTGCTGGCCCCGCTCACTGCCAACACCATGGCAAAGCTGGCACACGGCATCGCCGATAATCTGCTCACCGTCACCGCGCTTGCCGCTACCAGCCCACTGCTGATTGCCCCTGCCATGGATGGCGGTATGTTTGCCCACCCGGCCACCCAGGAAAACCTGCGCACCTTAGAATTGCGCGGGGCACGCGTGGTTGGCCCGGAAGCCGGGCACCTCGCTTCCGGCCTGGAAGGCAAAGGGCGGATGAGCGAACCGCTCACCATATTGGGGCACATCCGGCACCTGCTGGCGCAAGGCGGGCTGCTGGACGGGCGTAAAGTGGTGGTCACTGCCGGGGCTACCCAGGAAGCCCTCGACCCGGTGCGCTACCTGACCAACCGCTCGTCGGGCAAACAAGGCTATGCCCTGGCGCAAGCCGCCCTGGATTTAGGCGCACAGGTTATTCTGATCACTACACCCACTGCCCTCCCCGCCCCCATCGGCGCGCAGGTGGTACCCGTACGCAGTGCGCGTGAGATGCTGGACGCCGTTTTGGCGCACAGCACCGCTGCCGATGCGCTGCTGATGGCTGCTGCGGTGGCGGACTTCCGCCCCTCAGAAATTGCCGGTCAGAAAATTAAAAAAGGCGCGGAGAACCCCACCCTGGCATTAGCCCGCACTGCCGATATTTTGGTAGAAGTTGCCGAACAAAAACAGCGTACCGGTTTTCCCCACGTTACGGTTGGTTTCGCCGCCGAAAGCGAACAACTGTTGGAAAACGCCCAAAAGAAGCTGGCCGCCAAGCAGTTGGACATCATCGCCGCCAACGACATTAGCGCCACCGATGCCGGGTTTGCCACCGACACCAACCGGGTCACCCTGCTGTTTGCCAAAGGCGAGCCGCAAGCCCTGCCCCTGATGAGCAAGGCCCAAGTTGCCGAGCAAATTTTGGATAAAGTGGTAGAGATGCTGGGGGAGTAGGTTGTCCCCAAAAGAATCATAGTATCGATTCATAACCCTCACCCTCGCCCTGATAGGGCGAGGGAATTGTAGAGAAATCTTATTCTTGATTGGT
Organism: Anaerolineales bacterium; assembly: GCA_963675375.2. Lineage (GTDB taxonomy): Bacteria > Chloroflexota > Anaerolineae > Anaerolineales > UBA11579 > UBA11579. Next base: position 4,049,189 of record OY776212.2, read on the forward strand.
GCCAGGGTGAGGGCAAGTTTGAATTATCAACCGACACCCCACGTAATATACTTGTAACATTTATCCAGGCCTCCACCAGTAAGAAACCACACCGAAAGCCATTCCAAGGAATATGAAAACACCCGCTCTCCCCCATCTAGTACTACTCCTGCTGCTCCTCTTCATTTCCGGCTGCGGCGGTGCAGACCCTGTTACCCCAATCTCCACCCCCACCGTAAAGCCCACCAGCACGCCTGTCTCCCAGGCCAATGCCGATGTGCGTTTCGTGCAGGCCGTAGAAGAGGATGATGGCAGTTGGACCTTCCATGTGCGTGTGGCGCACCCCGATACCGGCTGGGAAGACTATGCAGACGGCTGGGACGTGGTGCTGCCGGACGGCACTGTGCTGCTGCCCGATCCTGATTCCCCCTTTACCCGCCTGCTGGTGCATCCCCACGAAAACGAACAGCCCTTCACCCGCAGCCAGAGTGGGATTGAGATTCCAGAAGGGATTGATACCGTCACCGTGCGGGCGCACGATTTGGTGGATGGCTTTGGCGGGCAGGAAGTGGTCGTGCACCTCGACCAGGCTGCCGGGTTGAACTTTGAGGTCGAGCGGCAAAATGTCGAGGAAACCTCCACTACCTATCTCGGCCTGACCAACCAAAATGAAGACGGCAACCGCTATGTATTGGGGCAAATTGACCTGCAAAATGCCGCCCCCCTCGATATTTATCTGGCCGGCGAACCGGACTGGGTGGTCGGCGTCCCCGCAGAGCAAGGCGTGGTGTGGGTAGTCGCTTTGGCAGATGGGCGGTTGCAAGGGTTTTTGGTCGTCGATGGGGATTATTCTGCCGTCAATTTATCGTTTGACGCACTCCCGGCGGGCATGCCCCCGGCAATTTCCTATGATGGTGAAGATTTGCAGTTACTGAACGCATTATCTCCAGACAGTTCTCCCCTTACCCACCCGGTTTTGACCCCCGCCGGGGAAGTCGCCACCATCGACGAAGCGGGAGAAATGATGATCGGAAGTGATAGTCTCAGTTCCGATGCCCTGCCAGACGCCCGCATCTTGCAGGCGGATGGGGCACTGTTATTCTTCAGCGGGCCGACCAACAAATACGATCACGGCGTATTGGGCGATAAACTGGAAGCCAGCACTATCACCCTTGTGGACACAGACGGCCAGCTCAAAACCATTAGCGTGGAAAATGCAGTCATCGAAGGGATCGCCCCCATCTGGGCAGACCTGGACGGAGACGGAGAACGGGAAATCCTGGTCACGGTCAGCAGCCAGGCAAACGGCGCTCAACTGGTGGTTTACGACCAAGACGGCAAACTTCTCGCCCAGGGCGATGCCATCGGCACCGGCTACCGCTGGCGGCACCAGATAGCAGCCGCCCCCTTTGGGCCAAACGGCGAACTGGAAATCGTGGATGTCCTCACCCCGCACCTTGGCGGGATCGTGGAATTTTTCCGCTGGGAAGATGACCAACTGGTGAAAACTGCCGAAGTGCCGGGTTATACCTCGCACGAAATCTATACCCGCAACCTGGATATGGCATTTGCCGCAGATGTGGACGCCGATGGAAAAGTGGAACTGCTCCTGCCCAACCAGCAGCGCACTACCCTGGCTGTGATTGACCGCACCGCAGACGGCGCACAAGCCGCATTTGAGATTCCGCTGGACGGCACCCTGGTGACCAACCTTGGCACGGTTTCGCTCCCCCTTGGGGAACTGGCGGTAGCCGCCGGGGTGCAGCATGGCGTGCTGCGCGTGTGGATGCCGTAAACAACCCCCCTCAGATTAGAAATACCTAAGAAAAACAGCGGAATCCTCCCATCCTACGTATAATTTTAGTTAACCACCCACCAAGACGGAGGAAAATCGTATGCCGGAGAACCAGCTTGCAGCAGTAAAAAAGGAACAACGAGGGATACTTGCCCCCCTCTTTGCAGAATACACCTTAAACCATATGCCCGCAGCTGCACTGGAATGCGGTATGGGCGAAGCCTGGACAGACGACCTGGAAAACCCGCAAGTCGCCGAGTTGGTCTATCCGGCATTTGGGATTACCTTTATCGGCGGGGACGTACACGCCCCGGCTGTGCGTGCCTATGCCGCCCAGATCAAAGCCCCCAAGTACATCATGCCTGCCTCACAAGATTGGCGCGGCTTGCTGGAAGAGCTGTACCCCGGCCGGGTGGTAGTCAACCCCCGCTTTGCCTTCAGCAGCGCTTCGCTCGACCCCCAACATCTGCAAACCCTGGCCGCCCCGCTGCCAGATGGATACCAGCTAAAAAAGTTCGATCTACCCCTGGCACAAAAGCTGTCGCAGGCCAATTATGATTTTTCCCCCGACCATATGACCAATTTCGATTCGGTAGAAGACTTTCTGGCGCGCGGCTTTGGCTACTGCATACTGCACCAGGATGAGATCGTATGCGTGGCGTCTACCTTTGCGGTCTCCAAGCAAGGCATGGAAATTCAGATCAATACCGATAAAAGCCATCAAGGGAAAGGGCTGGCGACCATTACAGCCGCCCACCTGATCCTGGAAAGTCTGGAAAAAGGGCTGGACCCCAGTTGGGACGCGGCTACCGAAAAATCTGCGAACCTGGCCAAGAAATTGGGCTATACCCCCGGCGAAAACCACGCCATGCTGATCCTGGCCCGCTCACGGCTGCGCGCCAAATTGGGGAAATGGCTGTCGCAGATGGACGATTAAGGCTTTCTTTTTCTCACCAGTGTTTGCTGATCTCCCAACCTCACAACTGGATCATCAAGCGGAAGAAGACCTCTACCACCTCTGGATCAAAATGCTTCCCCGATTCACTCTTAATATGTTCCAGCACTTTCTCCAGCGGCCAACCTTTGCGATACGGCCGATCCGATAAAAGCGCATCCCACACATCTACCACCGCAAAGATACGGGCAGAGAGCGGAATCTGCTCGCCAACCAGTTTACGCGGGTAGCCGGTGCCATCCCACTTCTCATGATGGCAGTAGGGGATATCCAACGCCGGGCGCAGATAGGCGATTGGGGAAAGCATATCGTAGGCAAAGCGGGGGTGCTGGCGCATAATATCCCATTCTTCCTGGGTCAGTTTATCGGGCTTGAGCAGAATGCGGTCAGGAACACCCATCTTACCAATATCATGCAGCAGCGCGCCCCGGCGGATATGGACAATTTCCGTCTGGGGAATACCCATGGCGCGCGCCAATTTGATCGTCATCATGGTCACCCTTTGGGTATGACCTTCAGTTTCCTTATCCCTTAAATCCAACGCATGCGACCAGCCTTCAATGGTTTCATCGTAGGCAAGCGTCAGGCTGGAACTGGCTTGCTGTAAATCATCCAACAGCCTGGCACTATTGATCGCCAGTGCAGCCTGCCCCGCCATCGTTTGGAGAAACTCCAACCAGTCCGGGAACGGATCAAAAGGTTCACGGGTGTACGCTTCCAACACCCCTTTTAGCTTGCCGTTTACAATCAAGGGTACGGCAAAATAGGTTACAAACCCCTCCTGGTGGAATTTAGGAGAAAGTTGGAAAGCGTTTTCATCTTCGCGCAAGTCCGGGATATGCACCATTTGGCGGGTTAGCGCCGCTTTCCCGGCATACCCCTCTCCCAAACTTAATCGGGTTTGCCTGAGCGCGTCGGTATAAAAGCCAATTGAGTTTGAATATTCAAGCATGTTGATGTAGCGGTTAAACTGCAAAATATCGGCGGCAGCGAGAGAAAGCTGCTCTTTAGCTTGCTCCAGTACATAATTAAGCACAATCTCCAAATCCAGGTTCCCGATGATCGCCTCATCAATCTTTCGCAGTGAAGACAACCGGTGCAGCTGTCTTTGCGTGTTTCGTTCAGCCAATTTTCGCGCCGTCACATTTTGCCCGTAGATATTGAGATAATTTTCATTCTCAATCGGCACGATCAGCAAAGAGAAGATATAGTCGTTTACTCTCAATTCAGTTTCTTGAAGTTTGTTGGCTGCAAAACTTCTTTCTAATACTTTGGCAAAATTAGAAGTTACACGATCTCCAATTTGTATGCCCCACTGATTTAAAATAAGCTCGCTATTTGGATTGGCATACATCAGGGTGAGGTCTTTACTGAACCGCATCACCGGGTTGGGGTTCTCATCTGGGAAACGGACTGTGCTGCTTATTTTTTCAGCATTCTTATGCAGCTCGATAATATCCCGCAGAATAACAGCATAGTACCGTTGATTTCCCTCAACTATTTTAATAATGCTCGCCATTGCAGGGAAATTACTGCCATCCTTATGTTTGGCGAAGATGCTTTTTCGTTTCTCCATTCGAATGGCCACATCCGAAGACTCGGCAAACTGCCGCACATGAGCAGCATGCTGTTCGCTGATACCTTCTGGCAGGAGAATATCTAACTTTTTTCCAACAATTTCTTCCCTGGTATAGCCAAAGGTGGAGTGCAAACTGTCGTTCGCATATTGGATCGTTTGCTGTTCATCAATAATAATGACCACATCCAGCGTCATTTGAATGATATGCGCCAGGGTCGATTCGCCAATCGGCAGATTCTGCAGTTGACCATTTTCATTTTGGGGAGCGTTTAAGGGCTTTTGGTCTTTCTTTAATTCTTTCATATGTTCTTACCCAATTTTTTGAGCATACTATCAGAAATTTTAATTAAAAGCGGTAAATTATACCAAAAATATCTATAATATTCGAGCGGGATTATTTTTTATCTTACGATGAAATGGTTACGAATTCAAAATGTCTCTCTGGTTCATCTATCTTCGGGCAGCATCTAACAGCCTCAAATCGGCTCTCAAGGTATAATCTCAAAAGACTGCACCAAACAAAGTGGTTCACCTGGATAGACCGCTACCTTCTCAAAGCCCCACCTATCCAGCGGTATGTCACAATTCCAATTATAGTGCAGAAGTCGAAAACTGTGGATTAGACTTTCAAATCCATTTCTCTACTACGCTAAAGGACACTTTCATGATACGCCCCTACGAAAACAGCGATTGGAACCAGGTACGCACCATTTACGATCTTGCCAAACCAGACGAGATGAAAGGAATAGCAGCAGCAGACCAAATCACCCCCCTGGGGCAAGACGGGCAAATGCTGCGCTACTTTTTCGAGTCGGAGATATGGGTTTACGAAGAAGACGGCGAAATCTTCGGCTATGCCGGGCAAAAAGGAGAGGTGATCTCCTGGCTGATGGTACACCCCGCCCACCGCAGGAAAGGGGTCGGCAGGCAATTGATGGAATACGTCCTCTCCACGCGTGACGGACTCTTCCGACTCAACGTAACCCAACTCAATCAAGCGGCAATTGCCCTCTACGAAGGGCTGGGGTTTGAAGTCTACGAAAAATTCACCGGGAATATGTACGGCAATCCCATCCCCGCCCAAAGGATGCGCTTACAAAAATCCACCTAATGTTCAGTTCATTCCTTCATTTTTCATCTGAATGATAAAATACACGCCTAAAAAATCTTATTACTAGAGGAAAAATATTCATGGAACCCATAAAATGGCAGTTTGAAAATGCGTTTGAACAGGTCAGGGCAAGCTCATCTGGCGGCGCTCCTTTCCTGATCTCGTACGGCCTCACCTTCTTCATTACCGCACTTCTATCCCTTTTCCTACCACTCAACATCAGCGCAATGATCGCGATGTTTCAGGGGGGCGCGGCTTTGCCCCTGGCTTTTTGGATGGAGAAGAAGATGAGCACCGACCGCATGTCCCCCGACAACCCCTTAAACCAGCTTTCCATGCAGATGGCAATCTCTCAGGCTTTGGGTTTACCGGCCATGATCGCAATGTACTCTGTTGCCCCTGAGCTGATTCCGCTGCTGCTGGCCTCTTTGGGCGGCGTGCATTTTATGCCTTACGCCTGGCTGCACCGCACCCGGTTGTATATATGGCTGGCCGCGGCTGTTGCAGGAGGCGCATTTTTGCTCCAAATTTTCCTGGCTGCCAACGAATTTACCGTCATCTTATTCTGGATCAGTATCACATACTGGGTCGCTGCGGTACCAATTTACCGCAATGCCAAACAAAGATAAACCACATACTTTTACAGCAAATCGAACTTCGTTCGATCAAATTACCAAAACACCCCTGCGAATGCAGAGGTGTTTTTTGATTGCTCACATGCTGCTAGAACATTACGCTTCTATGGGGGTAATACGGGCCGCCTTTGCTTCGGCAATGCCTTTCTTGGGGTCCACCTTGGTCAGCAGGAAACCGCCAATTGCAAAGAAGAACACCAGCGAGACGATCCCAAACCGGCTGGAACCGGTCAGCGCGCCTACCGCGCCAAACACCAACGGCCCAAAAATGCCGGCGAACTTATCGCTCATGCTGTAAAAACCGTAGAACTCGCCGCTGCGTTCCTTGGGGATCATCTGCCCGAACAACGAACGGCTGAGGGCCTGCGTGCCGCCCTGCACCAACCCGACCATGAACGCCAGCACCCAAAAGTGCCAGGCCACCGCCAGGAAATAACCGGCAACCGAGATCAGGCCGTACAGCCCCAACCCGATCAAAATGCTGGTCTTGGAGCCAATTTTCTTTGCCATGTAGCCAAAAGCAAACGAGAAGGGGATGCCGACAAACTGCACCAGCGCCAAAGCGGCGATCATGCCGGTCTGGTCGATGCCAATCTCATCGCCATAGGCGACTGCCATCTTCATGATCGTGCCAATCCCGTCGTTATACACCCAAAAAGCGAGCAGCAGTTTGAACGCTTCGGGGAACTTCTGGATCATCTTGAAGGTACGGGCCAATTCTTTAAAGCTGGCCGTGACCGCCTTGCCAAAGCCAATCTTCTCGGTGTGGGCGGTTGGGGGTTCCTGCACATGCCGCCACAGCGGAATGCTGAAACCCAGCCACCACAAACCGACTGTCATGAAGGACAAACGCACTGCCCATTCGCTGTCTGGGATGCCAAAAAGGGAGGGCATGGAAAACATGAGCACATTGATGATCAGCAGCAGCCCCCCGCCCAGATAGCCTAGAGCGTAGCCTTTGGTGGAAACCTGGTCGATGTCTTCATCTCTGGCCACATGCGGCAGCAGCGCATTATAGAAAATATTCGCCCCGGCAAAGCCAATGTTTGCCAAAATATAAATACCGCCTGCCAGGCGGTACATATCTCCATGCGGGATGAATAATAAAATTGATGCCACTGCCCCTATGACGGCAAAAATGGTCAGGAACAGCTTCTTGCCTGCCATGCGGTCGGCCATGTAGCCCATCGCCGGGGCAAGCAGAGCGATCAAGATGAGTGCCAGGGTGGTTACGAATGCCCACGAGGAGGTTGCATTGACCTCGCTCAACCCGCCGTTGATTGCCATTGCCCGGAAATAGACCGGCATAAAACCGGCCATAATTGTAGTTGCAAAGGCAGAGTTGGCCCAGTCGTACATCGCCCAGGCGTTGATCACCTTCTTATATGCTTTCTCCATGATTCCTCCAAGGTACGATAGAGTTATAAAATCTTAATGTTTTCATTGTACTCCAGGATGCGTATTCAGATGTTAAGATTTGGTTTTAAAACGTACCCGTAAGAACACAAATCCAACCTATTAGCTACGCCACCCCCCTCAAAAAGCGCACAAAATCATCCTGATTTCGCAATTCATCTGAAACCTTTCTTCACATATAATTAAGTTGGCGCGATATTGCCATCCTGCGCAATTATTACCCTTATTAATGGAAGAAGGCCTGGAAATGACATCAATCGACAAGATCAAGCTAAGTTTAGCCCTCATCGTGATCGCCATGATCAGCGTGGTGTGTGCTTCTGGATCGGGTGAATCACTTATCCCGGCAGCCGCACCGCTCACCGCCAGCATCAAAGAGTTGAGCGGGCAGGTACAAATCCTCAAGTTTAGCGAAGGCTTTTTCAAAGATGCCAGCCTGAACACCTCGCTGGAAGAAAACGACCAGGTGCTGACCGGCGAAGACGGCCGGGTGCGGCTGGACCTGGACACCGGCACGATCATTCGTATAGGGCCGTTTTCTAATTTCACCCTCAAACAAAACGAAGACACCCCCCAGGGCACCCTTACCACATTGGAACTGACCATCGGGCGCATTTGGATCATCCTCAACGGCGGCTCGGTCGAAGTGGATACGCCTTCGGGGATGGCCTCTGTGCGTGGTTCCTACCTGCATGTGTGGGTAGACCCAGACAACGGGCAAACCCGCGTAACCTGTCTGGAAGGCGACTGTGCCTTGAGCAATGCCAGCGGTACGGTTGCATTGGTCGCCGGGCAAACCGCCGAGATCAAAGGCAACTTTGACCCGCCCCAGGCCGACAAGATGAGTGATGAAGATGTCAGCGAATGGTTGGAGATGAACCCCGAGGCCACCCTGGTGATCGTACCTCTCACGGCCACGGTTGCCGCGGCCGCCAACCAACCGCTGCCCCAGGCAAACACCAATACCCCTACCCCCACCAGACTAACCAGCAGCAAAACCCCCACCGGCACCTACACACCCACCGGCGCTCTGGCCGATGCGGAATGCGGCCCGCCTTTGGGCTGGGTGCTGCACACCGTGCAAAGCGGAGAAACCCTGGAAATTCTAGCAACACTTTACCGGGTTAGCGTGGAAGACCTGCAAACCGCTAACTGCCGGGGCGAACTCACCTTTGTCGCAACCGGTGAGAAATTGTATGTCCCCAATGTGTCCACCTCCACCCCGGCAAAAACAGCCACACCTACTGCCACCAAGACCCCCATTTTTACCACCCAGGCGCCATCCAACACCCCCGGCGGCCCAACCGCCACAACCGGGAAAACGGCTACCCCCACCAATTCGCCTACCACCCTTTCCGACCCGGTAGGGCCAGATAAAACGGTGATTGGCAGCGGCGATACGTGCGATTATTCTTACAAGATCACCGCCAAAGATGCGGATGGGATTGCAGAAGTAAAATTGATCTACACTTTTGACGGCTCGCTCCCCATGCGCGGCACCGCCATCAATGATGGGTACTACAAACTGCTCGGTAAACTGACCAACGAAAGCGATTACCGCTATGGGGTCGAAAGCTATCTGATCGATACCAGCGGCAAGAGCATCCCGGCAACCATCAAGTTCCGCTTTGCAGCCATGGACACCCGCGGCAATGTCACCTATTTCCCGGCAGACAAAGCCTACACCCTCACCGATAACCAGGGCTGCCCGGTGGCAGCGCCCACCCCTACCAATACCCCGGTACCCTCCAATACGCCTGTGCCCACCAATTCCCCCACCATCTTCACCAGCATGACCGGCCCAGGAATCGGCTCGGCACTGACAATTACCGACTCGGCTTATTGTGAGCAGACCTATACCGTCAATGTAACCGACGAAGACGGCCTTTCGGTGGTCAAGCTGCTCTACAATGTGGATGGCACTGACCCCACCTGGAACGATGCGATTGCCAGCGGGGAATATTACACGATGAGCGCATCGGGCAGCGTGTACTCGGTGACCACAACCATCGACAGCTCGGTTGGGTCTACCGACACGGTTAAATATGTGTTTGCCGCCCAAGATACGCGCGGCAATGTCACCCTCAACCCCACCGTATACAGCTTTACCGATACGATTGACTGCGGCATCACCACTTCCGCCAACGAGATCATGCCTTCCGGCACGATCAACAGCGGCCTCAACTGTTCCCAACTGTACCAATTAGATGTCTTCGATGCCAACGGGATTGCCAAAGTGGAAGTGGTTTACACCATCTACGACGGCACCAACCCAGACGGCAACGGCAGTTTTGAAATTCCGCTGGATGGTGGAGATACCTATAAGATCTACCAGGTTGTAGATACCAGTGCGTTCCTCACCGGAGCACAGATCAACTACGATGTGAAAGCCAAAGACTCGCGCGGCACCTGGACAGACTTATATTCAGGCGCATACATTGACAACGTGAGCTGCACGCCGTAAATAATTTATTCTCTATTCCAATCACAAATATGCGTGGGTTATCCACGCATATTTGTTTATCTGGAGTGCGATTATTCTCACGATTTAATTTTTGGCAATTGCAAACCCCTTGAACCTATTAAAATAGCATCACAACAGCCCCCTTTATCAACAAATCTATTTATAGTCAAAATCTGATTGCTCATCTTATTCATACATTGTATGATTATAAAGGCTCAATCAAATGAGGAAGAAATGGGATTCGAATGGCTTATTTTTTATTTGTTGATGAAAGTGGGCAAGATAGAAATTCAACCCCTTATGAAGTATTAGCAGGAATTGCAATACAAGACATAGCATTATGGCCTCTTATTCAAGAAATCCACCAGGTAGAAATGAAATACTTTGGAAATTTCTATCGTAATAAACAGCATGAATTAAAAGCAAAAAAACTATTAAAAACTAAAACTTATCGATTAGCTACTCAACTTCCCCGAATCGAAGAAGACTCATTACAAAGATTGGCACAAGCATGTCTTGAAGATGGGGCTACTGCAAGACAACCTCAAATTACAGCATTGGCACAAGCCAAAATAAAATATACAGAGGAAGTATTACAGATTTGCATCAAATACGACTGTAAGGTATTTGCAAGCATAATCGATTACCATGCAATTGAAACCAAACCCCAATTTAGTGATTTTGTGAATCTAGGTTTTTTACGCAAAGATTATTCTTACTTATTTGAGCGTTATTACTATTTTCTGGAAGATTTACCTTCTCATGAGATGGGTACTGTCGTTTTTGACGAATTTGAAAGATCTAAAAGTCATATTTTAGTTGGACAGATGAGTGAATATTTTATCAAAACTCAAAAAGGGAAAGAACGATCATCATATATCATCCCCGAACCGTTATTTGTACATAGTGATCTTACAACAGGAATACATGTAGCTGACCTAATTGCATATTGCATTACATGGGGATTTAGAATAGACAGTTTAACTATTCCAAGACGAGATGAGCTAAATGCTTTAGTAGATATGATTTGTAGAATGAGATATCGTGCTAGACGAATAATCCCTGAAATCCGCTCTACTCCTTCCGACATTTGGAGCATTGCAGTAATAAACTCCTAATAAAGAAAAAGGCAATGTAACAAATCAATGTTACAAAGCCTCCACACTTATTATTGATTAGAACAATCTATTTGTCAAGCACAAATCATAAGAAAACTGTGAGAAGTTCATTAGATTTACAATAGTTTTATTTCATTAATTGTAATCCCATCGTATGTCTTGTTAACGTTTCTTTACCTAATAAGCAAGTAAATTACAACTCCCATAAGTATTAGTCCAATTACTCCCCGTAGCGCAGCACCATGTACGGGTAGGTAGCAATTGTCTGGCATTCCCCCGGTAAATACTCGCTGATGATCCCCCAGGAAAGTTCGCGTTCCTCATCCCAGGCATCTTCAATCGCCGTGCCCACACAGCCGCCGCCCCCATGATAAATCCCCAAACTGATCAGCCACATTTCTTTATAAGAGAGCAAATCGCCCGGGTCGTAGCGGGTGACGTTATGCACGATCTGCCCCGCCTGCCCGGCGGCGGCGGCCAAAGTGCGCCCAATCAGCTCAAATTCATTCTCCGTGCCCACATCGCTCAACGCCAGGCCGCGCAGGTACGCCTGCGGGTAATCGGCAAAAGTGCCGTAGCCCCAGGCACAGTTCAGCTCGCCATACACGGGAATACACAAATCCAAAAAGGTGCGGATATCCCAATTGAGCAGCATGTCCACCCCTTCGTCGGTAAGCATGCCGTAGCCGTACTCTCCCTCAATCACCCAGCCGTTCCAGAACTGCGATTCCTGGGCGATCACGCCTTTCAACAGGCGGGGCGGCACCCGGCTCTCCTGCGCCGCGTTGATGATCTCGGCATCAAAACTGTTCTGCACCTGGTAGACCTGCTCTTTGGCTGCTTCCACCCCGCAAGCGCTGGCTGCTTCGTTTGCTAACAGCCCGCCGTCCTCGCAATCAGCCGCCGAAACATCCCCGCGCAGGATCAATTTCCCTGCCAGCAAGGCATAATCGTGGTAGGTTGCCAGTTCTTCCGGATTGGTGACATCTACCATCCAGGGAATCTCTAAGGTTTCCAGGGCAGGGAAGAAATCCCAGTGGGCAGCCGAAGCCGGAATCTGGCTGCGCCACGGGTCTTCGATCAATTGGAACAAATACCCTTGTTCGTGGTAGACAATGTTGCGCATATAAAAGGTTTTCCGCACGCTGATATCGCCATAGGTAGAAGTCACAAAGAAAGATACTTCCATCCCATCCGCATTGGTCAGCGGCATTTTCAGCGTGCAGGGCACCACGTCACATTCCACTTCCAGCTCATCGCCCAGGAAAATTTGCACGCCGTCAATCGACTGGTTTTGGAGCGGCTCGTACCCCCCAAAGGTGAGCAGCGGGTAATCCTCACACACTCCCCAGGCCGGGCAGTTGACCAGCTCCACATACCCCAATGGGCCGGGGAGCTTGATGGAGACTTTCAGTTTTTCATCCAGCTGGTCAATGTAATGCAAGGTCAACCCTGTGCAGGGTTCCTCCCGCGCCGGGGTTTCCTCGCACACCAGTTGGTCGATCCACATCTGGTACACTGTGTTGCCGCAGTAGCCCAACACATCCTCATCGGATGGCTTAGAAAGGTCTGTTTTATAGATATGGCATTCAATCTCTTCAGCCCAATAGGTAAGCATCCAATGGTGGTACACATTCGTGCGGGAATATAACAATGTGCGGTAATCTTGGGGGAAAGCAGGGGTAGAAGTAGGCAGTGGGGTTGGTGAGGGCGACGGGGTCGGTTCGGGGTCTTGCTCTTGCAGCGCCGCCTGTGCCGAAAGAAGCTGGCCGCGTGGTTGCCGCAGGAGGATAAAACTTGCTCCTACCAAGATCAGCAAGAGCAGCAACTTAATGCGCCATGAGGATTTTCTTCCGGTACTTTTTCTCATTCCATATCGTTTTCAAACTCTCTGCCACAGAGCGAAAAGTGAGTGAGTACGCTATACATTTGTGAGAGGGGAAGTATCTTATTTTACCATTTATACGGCTGATAAGATAAACTCTAAATTAGTGAAAATGTCTACAATCCAGGGTTTTCTCACGCCATTTCCCTATGAATAGTATACCCGCTTATTGTCCTAAAATGCAATAACTTGCTTCACATGCATTTTCCCAAATTAACTTTAAGCCCCTCTTAATTCCTATTTTCTATCAGAGACCGCGACAAATAAGATACAATAAGTATGAATATTTTTCCGCATTTATTATTCATGCCTAGGATCAACATGCAGCAAAAGATTGTCCTCTCCCGGACTTATTCTCCGTTCCCCCTCAACCGCCGGCCATATCTGGCAATTGGCGTGGTGATGGTCTTATTCTGGCTGGCAACAGTCTGGGGAGCACTGCCCACCCGGCACAGTGCCAACCTGCTTAAATTGCTCAGCCTGGGCGGGTTAGCGCTGATCCTCATCCCGCGGGTGCTGCGCCTGCCGCACGCTTACAGCTCGCATTCACTCAATCCATATTATCAAGACATCTGGCTGCGCTTGCCTCGCCCCGTTGGGCGCTATGTCCTGGCGGGGGTACTCAGCGGGGTGCTGCTGCTTGCCAGCCTCTATCTGACCAATGCCATTTTTGGCTCGGCGAAGATTGCCTGGCACTTATGGGATTGGGAACGCCTGCTGGACTTTTTGTCGCACGGCCTGTGGGAAGAGGTCTTGTTCCGCGGGGTGGTGTTGAGCTTGTGCCTGCGCCGGGCAAAAAAGCCCATCCACGGGGTTTTGCTGGCAGCCGGGTGTTTTGCCGTGCTGCACCTCAACACCTACCACCTTGTGCGCCTGCTGGGCATGGGGGTGCTGTGGGGTTGGCTCACGCTGAAATCCCGCTCCCTGCTGCCCGCCGTGCTATCGCATGGACTCTACAATATCTTTTTGGTGCTGCTGCCTCCGCAAGTCCCGGCGGGCGGTACGCTTGCCTGGCTGCTGGTCTGGCAAGGCATTGTGTTGGTGTGCGCTTTTGCCGCCTACGGTTTAGCAGGTTGGGTGATGGAGGAAAACAGGCAACCGCTCCCCCTCATTTCCCTATCTATTCAACTCAAACACTTTTTTCTGCCATTTGGCAGCTTTCAGGGCGGTATACCCACCCATCCCCATATTGAACAGCGCGCCTGCCGCCAGCAGCACGATATAGATTTGGTCAATGTTTACCCCGGTGCCCACAAAATTCTGGAGCCAGAGAACACCACCTAAAATGGCGATATAGATCAACGTGCCCAAAAAGTAAGCCGTGGATTCAAATTCTGCGGTGCCGTTGAAAGCCAGGTAAACCAATAAATCTCCCATACTTGCCCCCTGGGAAAAAGAATATCCCGCGATCAAGCCCGCCAATCCACCGATCAACACGGCCCCCACGGCACTATGCATTCCTGTTTTTCGGTACGTTTTATTAATTTGCTGGAAAACCAACAAACCGGCCAACACGACCAGGATCACCATCGGCGACCAACTTATCAACGAGATCACCCAAGGGAGAGAAGACCCCTCCAAGACAGTCCCCATCAGATAAGAGATAAAAATATCCAGCATACCTGCCGCGGTGCCCACCAAAGCAGAGAAAATGAACAACCACAAGACCGCGCCAACTTTCTTGAGAAATCCAGGTGTCGCTCGTTCTGTGCCGTAAAATCCCACCCGTTCGCTGCGCAGGTCGGCAACCTCTTCAAACCGCAAGCGTTCTTCCAGGCATTTGCGTGCCCCTTCTGCATCTCCATGCTGGCGTTTGTCCTCTGCCAGCATTTTCAGCAGTTCCACATTCGCCTCTTTGGGCTGCTTGCCACCTTTTGCCAGTTGGAACAGGGCAACCGGCGCATAAATGATGCCAAAGGGAATCCCCAGCCAGCCGATCCCGGCGGTGGCAAGCCCGGCCAGCAGCAGCTTTTGGCGGCGGTGCTTTTCGCACCAAATCCCCGCAAACGACCGGCGAGAAGTGAAGATAATAAAACTCAACACATAAGGATACCCTACGAGGCGCAGGGTTTCATCCTGCCGGCCGCATACCTGGCAAGCGGGGACTTCTTTAAACAGCTTCTTATCCTGCGCCTCAATTTCTTCTAAGGTGGTTTTTACTTCGTTCCCGCGGTCTATTTCCGCGGCCTCAGACGCGGCTTCCGTTGTGGACAGGGTACCATCCATAAAAGTGTGACATTCAGGGCAAAACACAAAGCCATCTTCAATTTCAGCTTGACAATTGGGGCACTGCATTGGATTTCCCTCCTCTTTTGGGATCGTTGATTGTGGGGTGTAATTTCATTCATTATACAGGAAACACGCCTCAAAAACTCATCAATCTAAAGCTGTAAATATGCTGTTCGCGGCCCTATTTAGGTGTACAATGGAATTAATTCCAGAGTTATTTAGTCTAAAAGGTTCAATTTATGCCAACCGGGCAATTTATGATCTATGGGGCAAATGGGTACACCGGCGCGCTTACCGCCCGGCAAGCCGTCCAGGCAGGCATGCAGCCCGTTTTAGCCGGGCGCAGCCGCCCCCAAATACAAGCACTTGCCGAAGAACTCAACCTCCCCTATCTCATATTGTCACTAGAAGACACCGCCACCCTGGAGAACGCCCTCCGCCAGGTAGATGTTGTGCTGCACTGTGCCGGGCCGTTCCGCCATACCAGCCGACCGATGGCCGCCGCCTGCCTGCGCACCGGCACGCACTATCTGAACATCACCGGCGAAATAGACGTGTACCAATCCCTGGCCGGGTTAGACAAACAAGCCCAAGCTGCGGAGGTAATGCTGCTGCCCGGCATTGGGTTTGATGTTGTCTCCACCGACTGTCTGGCAGCCCGCCTGAAAGCGCGCTTGCCAGGTGCCACCCATTTATCGCTTGCCTTCAAAAGCTACGGCCCCGCCGGGTTCTCCCCCGGGACGGCAAAGTCATTCCTCGAAGGTCTCGGCAGCCACAGCCTGATCCGCCAAAACGGGCAGCTTACCCCCGTCCCGGTGCTTTCTAAAACCCGGCAGATCGATTTTGGGGAGGGCGGGATCGAAGTCCCCCGCATGCAGTGGGGCGATGTATTCACCGCCTATTACAGCACCGGGATAAAGAACATCGAAAACTATTACAGTGTGGGCAAACAGGCAGTCCGCATGCTGCGCCTGGCTCGCTGGGCCGGCCCGCTGCTGAAGCTCAAACCGGTCAAAAATTTGCTAAAAAAAGTGGTCGCCGAACGAATGACCGGTCCCACTGCGGATGAAATCGCTCAAAGCCGGGTGGTGGTGTGGGGCGAAGTGATAGACGAACAGGGGAATACCGCCGTTTCCCGGCTGCACACCCCCGAAGCCTATTCCCTGACCGCACGCTCATCGCTGGCAGCGGTGCGCCGCGTATTGGCCGGGGAAGCCCCCACCGGTTACCAAACCCCCTCAACCGCATTCGGGAAAGACTTTGTCCTTGAAGTCCCCGACACTAATTTTGAGGATTTGGGTTAATTCACTGTATACGCAATAAAGTACAAATACTGTACAACAAAAGTACAAGTGACCAATAGGAAGGAGTCACCATGACCGAACAGAAAATTGCAATTGTCGTGGACAGCACCACCGCACTGCCCGAAGGTATGTTAGAGGGCGTTGAAATCAAATCCGCCCCGGCAATTATCATCTGGGAAGGGGACGAACTGCGCGACGGGGTGGATATTCAACCGGAAGCCTTTTACAAACGGCTGGCCACCAGCCAGGAATCGCCCGGCACCTCGCAAGCCACCCCCACCATGTTCCGCGAAATATTTGAAGACCTCCTGGCAAAAGGGTATCAAATCCTGGCCGTAACGATTTCTTCTAAACTTTCAGGGATGTACGAATCGGCTGTGATCGCCAAAGAAATGCTGCACAACGCCAAAATCGAGGTGGTTGATTCCTTTACCGGCTCAATGGCTGTGGGGCTGGCGCTGACCAAAACATTTGAGGCGGTGAAATCTGGCGCTACGCTGGAAAAATGCCGCCAGGTGTTAGAAAATGCGCTCAAACACACCGGCATCTTCCTCTCGGTAGACACCCTGGAATACCTGCACCGCGGCGGGCGCATTGGCGGGGCGCAAAAGTTTTTGGCTACGGCTCTAAAGTTCAAGCCCATCCTGGAAGTCGCCGACGGCGAGTTTCAGGGCTTGGAACGAGTGCGTACACGCGCCAAGTCGTTAGACCGCCTGGTAGAGCTGACCGTGGAACGAGTTGGCGACCTGAAACCGGCCTATATTGCCGCCCTGCATGCCAACGCCAAAGAGGTTGCCGAAGAATTATTGCAAAAGATCAACGAGAAAATTGATACCGCCTACACTATCATCGCCGAGGTCAGCCCCGGGGTTGGTGTGCACCTTGGCCCTGGCACGGTCGGCATTGCCTACATGGCAGGGGCCGAGTAGAGGTGCGTTCAAGCCCCACCCAAAAGTTTGCCGCAAACGCCAAAGAAACCAATCACCCTCCCCAGAAAACTGGGGAGGGCTGAAGTATCCTTTTATTCAATTGTGTTCGTGGGTGGGGCAGAAAAGACGAACAAGATTTGTAAGTATTCCAATCCCGTTTTATCCACCTTGGTCAAAGTGCGTAATTCTGACAGCAAAAGTTCATTGTAAACAAACTGCTATTTGCGGACAACCCAGGGGTCGCCCCTACAGGTAGATGGGTGTAGAGAAAATAATCCTCAATCTGCTTATTCAGCTTTTCTCATTCTGCCCCACCCAAAAGTTTGCCGCAAACCTCAAATAAACCTGTCACCCTCCCCAGTTTGGGGAGGGCTGATAAGTCCCTGCAATCCGGAAAAAACACACAACATTTATAGATATTCCAAGGTAAATAAATTTTTATAATGGCAGCAAAATAGAAAACGTACTGCCGGTGCCAATCCCGGCGCTGAATACCTGCACTTCTCCCCCATGCGCTTCCACAATCGCCTTGACAATCGCCAGCCCCAGGCCGGTGCCGCCCGTATCACGCGCCCGCGAAGAATCTGCCCGGTAGAAACGGTCAAAGATGTAAGCGATATGTTCATCCGCAATCCCTTCGCCATCATCCTGCACTTCTAAAACCAGCCAATTTTCCCGAGCCACAGCACGCACGACAATCTCCCCACCCTCATGGGTGTAGCGCAGCGCATTGGCAATCAGGTTATGTAAGCTCTGCCGGATGCGGTATGTATCAATTTGCACCGCCGGCAGTCTCTCCGGCATTTCCAGCTTGATGGTCACTTGCTGCTCGGCCGCAATCGGCTGGAATACATCGACCACTTCATCCAGCAGCGGCGCAATCGAAGTCAGATGCACTTCCAAGGGCAGTTGGTGGGCTTCCACCTGGGCCAGTTCGTGCAGTTCGTTCACCAAACGGATCAGGTGGTGTGTCTGGTTGTATAAGTTGGCAAGCTCCTCATCATCCAGGGACATCACCCCATCCAGGGCGGCACGCAGCTGGCCTTCCAGCACGGTCAGGGGGGTGCGCAGCTCGTGGGAAACATCGGCCAGCATATTTTGCCGCAGCCGCTCGCCTTCATCCAGCTTGATCGCCATCTGGTTAAACGCATCTGCCAGGGATTCAAGCTCGTCTGCCCCTTTCATTTCCAGACGGGTTTCAAAATCTTTTTCGCCAATCTTATGGGCTGCTTCAGCCATCTGGGCAATTGGTTTGGCAATCTGCCGGCTGGCAAACGTCCCGGCGGTAATGCCGATCAAACCGGAGAAGAGCAAAAACTCGATCAAGCCGTGGGGGAACCGTGCGATCAACGGCCGTTCCAACTGGTTATCGACCAAAGATTGAATACGGGTAAAAGAAATTTGCTGAATATCGATCACATGAAAAGAATCCAAAAGCCCAAAAAGCACAATTGGCAGCATCACTGCCACAAAAAAGACGATTACAAAAGAGATGCTGATCCTGGTCCAAAGTTTATTCATGTTTTTTCACCAGCCGGTAGCCCACACTGTACACCGTTTGAATGTAGGCCGGATTTTTAGGATCGGGTTCGATTTTACTGCGCAGGTTGCGGATGTGGGTATCCAGCGTGCGCCCCATGCCCTCAAAGTTGTAGCCCAGGCCGCGCTCCACCAACTCATCCCGCGTCATCGTGTAACCCGGCACTTCCATCAGGGCGCGCAGCAGGTTGAATTCGGTCGGAGTCAATTCGGTCAACGCCCCTCCAACCCGCAGTTCCCGGCGGCGGACATCGAGTTCTAGCGCACCTACCCGCAGCACCTGGGGCGCAGTCTGCTGCACCAATTCATTACGGCGCAGCAGCGCATTCACGCGGGATACTACTTCGCGGGCATTGAAGGGCTTGGTGACATAATCATCTGCGCCCAACTCCAGCCCAAGGATCTTGTCCAAATCTTCCACCCGAGCCGTCACCAGAATGACCGGCAGGGCGCGCAGTTCTGCATCGGCGCGCACCACCCGCACCACATCCAGGCCATCCCGTTCGGGCATCATCACATCCAGGAGCACCAGGTCTGGGTTTTCCCGCCGGATGAAGTGCAGGGCAGCTTCCCCATCATAAGCGCTCAACACTTCATAACCGGCTTCTTCCAGGTACCCCTTCAATATCTTGACAATCGATTTATCATCATCTACAACCAGTATTTTGTAACTCATCCTGTTTTCCATTATAAACCGATCCTTTTTTACCTTCTGGCAAAACGGGCGTGCAAATTCTAATCGGTGCGCAGCGCTTCCACCGGCTCTAGTTGGGCTGCCCGGTTAGACGGGTACAACCCGAAGAAAATGCCTACCGCCGCCGAGAACAGGGTTGCCAGTAAGATCGAATCCATGCTGACCACCGGATTGATCATCGTGCCCGAAGCGGCTGCAATCTGCCCCACCAGAATGGCGATCAACCAGCCAAACGCAATCCCGACAAAGCCGCCGCCAATGCTGAGCATTGAAGATTCGATCAGGAACTGGAGCATAATATCGCTCCTACGGGCACCCATCGCCTTGCGCAGGCCAATCTCTTTGGTGCGTTCGATCACCGAGACCAGCATGATATTCATAATGCCAATCCCGCCGACCAGCAGCGAGATACCCGCTACCCCTCCCAAGAAAATGGTCATGATCCCGGTAATTTCTTCCACAGCATCCAGGAACGATTCGGTGCTCAAGATGTCAAAATCATCCACCCCCAGGGTGCTGCGATGACGGGAACGCAGAATTTGGGCAGTCTCTTCCATGGCGGCGTCCACCACTTCGGGGCTGGCTGCCTGCACGTAGATCATATCTACCTGGTCGCTGGACTCACGGTTGGTCAGGCGGGCACGGGCTGTTGTAAGGGGCACCAACACCCGATCATCTCGGCTGCCCAAAGCAGTACCACCTTCCGACTTCAACACCCCGATCACGGTAAAGGGATCGCCATTCAGACGGATGGTCTTGCCGACCAAACCGGAAGTGCTGTCAAATACTTCTTCGGCCACATCCACTCCCAGCACCACCACGCTGTCTCGCCCGCTGACATGCATATCGGAGATAAACTCCCCTTCGGTCAGTTCAATATCCTGCACTTCAAAATACTCGCTGGTCACCCCAACCATACTGGTCTGGCTGCTGCCCTGCGTGGAAGCCGCACTGACACTGCCCTGCAATATTGGCGCTACGCTGGACACAGAGGGAGCCAGGCTGGGGTCTGCAATCGCCTGGGCGTCTTCCATGGTAAGTGGTTCGGGGTTGCTGGCATCGCCGCCAGAGCTGACATACAGCAGGTTAGTCCCCAACCCTTCCAGTTCGCCGGTGATCGAGTCAGTCGCGCCGTTGCCTATCGAGAGCATCGCAATCACTGCGGCTACCCCGATCACGATCCCCAAAATGGTGAGGGCGGAACGAAGTTTGTTTGAGCGAAGGCTTTCAAGCGCCTCCACTGTAGGTTGAATAAAATCCATGGTTACTGCTCCAATCTTCCATCGCGGATGGTAATCACCCGTTGGGTGCGTTCTGCGATTTCAGGGTCGTGGGTGACGATGATCAAAGTTGTGCCTTTTTCCTCGTTGAGTTGGAGTAACAGCTCCATGATCTCATCACCTGTTTTGGTATCTAAGTTGCCGGTCGGCTCATCGGCCATGATGATGGCCGGTTCATTGACCAGGGCACGCGCAATTGCCACCCGCTGCTGCTGGCCGCCGGAGAGTTCATTCGGCTTATGATGCATCCTATCCCCTAGTCCGACAACCTCCAGGGCTTCTTTGGCCTTCAATTTACGGTCGACGCCGTTTTTAGAGCCATACCGCAGGGGCAGTTCCACATTAGTCAGCGCCGAAGAACGGGAGAGCAGGTTGAACCCCTGGAAAATAAAGCCCACTTTGCGGTTGCGGATGTCTGCCAGCTGGTCGTCACTGAGGGTGGAGACGCTTTCCCCGTCCAGGTAATACTCGCCAGAGGTGGGCAGGTCCAGGCATCCCAAGATATTCATCAGGGTAGATTTCCCGGAGCCGGAAGGCCCCATGATGGAAACCACTTCGCCTTTTCGGATTTCGGTGCTCAAGCCGCGCAGGGCATGCACTTCTACTTCGCCCATTTGGTAGACTTTGGTCAATTCTTTGGCTTCTACCACAATCTCGCCGGTCATTCCTCACCTCCACCAAACATACCACCGGGTTGCGGGGCATTATCGCCAGCAATATTCCGGATTTGGCTCAGGTTCATTGCACCGCCCTGGGCTAAAACCACCGCCGGGTTTTGGATGATCTCATCCCCGGCTGCCAGGGTGCTGTCCAGCACTTCGCTGTAGGCACTGGAGGAAAAGCCCAGCACAACCGGAACCGCTTCAATCTCACCCTGTTTATTGACGGTATAGACCACCTGGGTACCTTCTTCCACCCGGATCGCCTGATTAGGTACCAGCAAAGCTTCTTCATCTTGCACCACCAAAATATCTACAGAAGCGGTCATCCCTAAACGGATATCTCCATCGGCATTGGTGATCTCAACCACTACGGGGAAGTCGACCACACCCTGCGAGTCAATCCCGTCTATCGAGACCTCCACCACCTCGCCCTGATACTGTTTGACCGGGATAGCGTCAAATGAGATGGTAACTTGCTGCCCCACCTTGATCTGGTTGATGTCCACTTCGGAAATTTCCAGGTCGACCAAAAGCGTATTGAGGTCATTGAGGATAAAAGCCTGTTCTTTTTGGCTCACCAAATCGCCGGGGAGCACATCCACAGAGGTGATTGTGCCGGAGAAAGGCGCTTCGATCCAGGCCTGCTTGAGGTTAGCTTCGGCGGCAGCTACTTTCGCTTTGGCAGCAGTCACATCTTCCGCACTCACGCCACCCAATACTTCCTGGTAGGCCTCTTCCGCTTCGGCCACTTCCTGCCGGGCGACTGCCAGATCTGCCTGGCTGACAGCACGTTCGTACTCATCCACGGTTTGACCGGTATAGTAGTTGTAATCGCCCAACTCGGTAGCGTAGGTGTTATAGGCATCCAGGTATTTGGCCTGAGCCATCTTGTAATTTCGGCTGTTGGGGTTATCGTAGCGGTCGCGTTCTGCCTCGGCGTCCTTTAATTCCGTATATGCTTTTTGCAGATCGCGTGAAGCTTTATCAATCTCATCCTGTGTACCGGTATAGTTGATGTCTTCCCATTCTTCCTCTTTCTCATCCAACGCTTCGCGGGCATTTGCAAGGTTGCGTTCGGCTTCGGCAATCGCCAGGGCGTCAGCAGAGTCCATTAAATCGTCCAGCGCTTCTTGCGCCGCGATCAGGTCGGCTTGCGCCAGGATCACGCTCTGGGGTAAAGAAGTCTGGGCCAATTCGGCCAGCACATCTCCCTCGGAGACAGTTTCGCCATCCGACACATGCACCGACTCAACCTTACCGCTGGTATCCCACACCAACACCGCCGACTGCCGGGCACGTACTTTGCCGGTTGCCCCAACGGTCGCCTCCAAGGTGCCGGTTTCCAGGGTGACATATTCTGCTGTGCTCAGGTCAGTGGTCGCGCTTGCGCTCTGGTCTGGCCAGAACGCCCACGCCCCGATCAGGGCCAGCACCAATACAGCACCAGTAATCATGAGGATTGTTTTCTTTTTCATTCGAGTTTCTCCTAATAGTGAATAAGTTTATAGTTGAAGTATAGGAGTCAATTCTCAAGAGAATCTGAAGACAATCCACAGGTATTCTGCAAAAATTGTGAAAAACTGTTGAAAAATTATTGGGCGGCGTGATCGGTATTTTGTGATGTTCATCTCACCAACACCACAGCCTATTTATCCCCCTGCTTCACAGGCCACAAGCTTTATTCTGCACGCATCTGCTGGGTAAACATGGCGGTAAACATCTCCGCCAGTTCCGCGTGGGAAGGACGGTTTTCCAGCACAAAGAATTCGGGAGCCAAAACCTTAAAGAACAATGCGGAGAAGATTTGCACCACCAAAAACTCCACCCTGGCAGGGTCTTTGTCCGGGTAAGCCTGCATCGCTTTCTGGGTGTACAAAGCCAGCACCTCGCGGAACACGGCAACCGGAAAGGTATCAAAATTCTTCTCTACCAGGGGGGCATACAAATGCGCCATAATAATATTGGGGAAATTTTGCGAACCTTCCAATAAGTACACAATACTGTTTCTCAAACATTCCTCAAATGAAAAGTTCTCATCGGTCGCAAAGGCGGTCAAATCCTCGCGGGAGTGCTGGATAGTGATCTCCAGGGCTTTGGCCAGCAGATCATCCTTACTGCGGAAATAATAATTGATCGAGGCAATGTTGGTGCCTGCTTCGGCCGCTATCTTGCGGGTGGTGATGTTCTCCACGCCATATTTTTCTATGCAGCTGATTGCCGCTTCCAGGATCATCTCTTGGGTTGAAGGTTTTTCAGTCATACAAAGTAGCTCCCTGGTTCAATCGCACACATTTTTTCAGAAAGTGCCCATAAACGGCCGGCCACATCCGCATTGAGCGCATACGGGCTGGGGTCTTTAGGTTTGCCGTGTTTCCAATACAAGGCGTCTTCCTCCAGCTCCGGCGCACCAACGAGATGCACAATCCCGGCGGCAGACTCTTCGGCGCTAATTCCGCTGCGGCGGCGCAGGTCCCATATCCAGCGCGAGAGGAACGAATCGCTCTTGCTCCCGATCTGGGTATCCACCAGACCAGGGTCTGCGGCAAAAGCCCGCATGTGCGCCGGGGCGCGGCGGTTGAACTCGGCCATAAAGAGGGCATTTGCCAGCTTGGTTTGTTTGTAGGCGCGCAGTCCATTATATCGGCGCATCAGCTGGATGTCATCCCATTTTAGCTTGGTGTTGTAATGCGACCCGGAACTGACCGTGATCACACGCGCCTGGGGTGTCGCCTTAAGCAGCGGCAGCAGGGAATGGGTGAGCAAAAAAGGTGCCAGATGGTTCACCGCCCACTGCATCTCAAAACCTTCTGGTGTCAGGGTCAGCCAATAGTGGAAGGTGCCCGCATTGTTCAACAAAACATCCACCCCCTCTTTGCCAACGGCATGCACCAGTTCCCCAATCTGCTCGGCAGCATGCCGCACCTCCGACTGCACAGACAGATCGGCAGTCACATAATCTACCTGCGCATGTGGAGCGCTGGCACGCAGTTCCTCTTGTGCAGTGGCACAGCGCTCTTGCGAGCGCCCGATACCGATCAGGTCCCCACCGGCCTGCACAATTTGTTCGGCGGCAGCCCGCCCAATGCCGGAGGTTGCCCCGCTCACTACAATTGTCTTTCCTGCTAATGCTGTGTCCATTTATACCTCGTTTGTATATTCGATGAACGTATCTTAGCCAAGTGTGTAAATTTTGTCAAGTGTTTTATACAATTGATTTAAACAATTGTTTGACTTAATTTTATCCTTGTAGTATAAGAAAGATAATCAACTAAAAATCACTCGACTAAATCGATGGAGGAACAATGGCAAATCTAACGTTTATTTCGGGGGCAACCGGCGGCCTGGGCAAAGCTTTTGCCGTAGAATGTGCCCGGCGCGGCTGGGATCTAGTCCTTACCGACCTGGAAACCCACCGCCTGGCAACATTGGCTGATTCCCTAAAACGCACCTACGACATTACCGTTCATACCGCCCCCTGCGACCTGACCGATCCAGAAGCGCGCACCGCCCTCTTCGCCCATCTGCACACCCAAGGGCTGCGCTTTACCAATGTGATCAATGTCGCCGGGGTAGATTTTGAGGGCATGTTTGAACAGTGCACGCGGGAAGAGATCAGAACGATCATCCGTCTGAATATCGAATCGACCCTGGATGTCACCCATGCCCTGCTGGAAATGGCTGCCGTGGGAAACGCCTTCCACATTATCAATGTCGCCAGTCTGGCAGCTTTCTACCCCATGCCGGTCAAAGCCACTTACGCAGCCTCCAAACGTTTCTTGCTCGATTTTTCTCTGGCGCTGCACAATGAATTACGCGATAAAGGCGGCTCGGTGACCGTCTTGTGCCCGGCGGGCATGCCCACCAACCCCGGTTCGCGCAAAGGGATTGAGGCACAGGGAATGATCGGGCAGTTGACCACCAAAGACATTGGCGCGGTCGCCGCGCAAACGCTCGACGCCGCTTTGAAAGGAAAAACGGTAGTCATTCCCGGAGCGATCAACCAATTTCTCCAGTTTGCCGGTGGCCTGATTCCGCGGCAGAGTCTCGTCGGGTTGATCGGCAGCCGCTGGCGCGCAGCGCGCAAAAAGCGCGAACCGGAAACACCGACACCCTCGCCTACCGCGCTCAATTCTCAACCTGTTACCCAAAGGTAAGGAACAGAAAAGCGTGTAAGTAGCTCGATAGTTTTTTAACAAAAAAGAGGCACTTCATACAAAGTGCCTCTTCAAAGATCAAAGGTTAAAAAACCTATAAGAAACTTGCCTCCGCAAACATGCGGTTAAAGTTTGGTACCTTGGCAAGTTCAATGTACCCATCGCGCTCGGCAATACTGATCGCCCGTTCACGTTCGACCTTGGAAACCAAAGCCAGACGTGCACCGGTGCCTGCCGCGTTGCCCACCTGGGTGAAACGTTCCAGGGGCAGATCGGGCAGCATGCCGATGGTGATGGCGCTTTCTACGTCAATGAACGTACCAAATGCGCCGGCAATGATCACCTTATCAATATCCTTTTCGGTCAAGCCTTCAGCTTCGGCCAACACCTGGATGCCCATGCGGATGGCAGCTTTTGCCAACTGTAGTTCGTGCACATCCTTCTGGGAAATGGTGATCGGCGGAGAGCCATCACGCTCGGCCAGCAAAAATTCCGATTGACCGTCGTTTCTTTGCACCAATTCGTGTTCCAGCATATTGCCGCGGTGTCCCAAAATGTCATTATCCAACATCTGGGCAACCACATCCAGCAAACCAGAACCACAAATACCTACCGGTTCTTCGCCGCCAATCGTCTGAATGCTGAGCTTACCATCTTCTAAGCGGACATGCTCAATCGCGCCAGGGGCTGCACGCATCCCATAACGGATATGCGCACCTTCAAATGCCGGGCCGGAGGCACAGGAGACGCTGGTCATATTGCCATTATGGTTCAGGCAAATCTCGGTATTGGTGCCAATATCGATAGCCAGGGTGGTCTCTTCTACCTCGTCCAAACGGGTAGCTAACAACATGGAAACATGGTCAGCACCGACATAACCGGCAATGTTGGGCAGCAGGTGAATATAACCACCGGCCGCCATGTGAATCCCCAACTCCCGTGCTTTGATGTCGATGGGGGTATCAATGGCAGGGGTATAGGGGGATAAGCCTAATTGTCTGGCTGGCAAGCCCAAGAACAAGTGGTGAATGGCTGTATTGCCTACTACAACCGCCTCAACGACCTGCTCAGGTTGGTTGCCAGTTTCGGCACACATATCAGTGATCAGTGTATCTAACGCTTCAGCCAACAAAGCGCGCAGCCGTTCGGCATCTTGCGGAGATTTGCTGGCGATCACAATGCGGGAGACCACATCCTCACCGTATGAAATTTGCGGGTTCATTAGCCCCTTAGAGGCCAGAATCTGGCCGGTTTCCACGTCAATCAAGTAACCGGCTACTTTGGTTGTACCAATATCCACAGCCAGCCCTAACCAACGGGTCTGGGGTGCCCCAAGCGAAACTACTTCGGTGCCGCGCACAGCGGCATTTACTTTCCAATCATTTGATCTAATAACCTGAGAAATACGAGTAAGCACTTTATAATCCACCGATTCGGCGGGGATTTCTTTTGCCTGCAAGGCAAGCAGTAAATTCTCTGCATCGGCTTGCGGGGCGTGCAGGGAAGGTTTGGTTAATTCTACTTCTACCCCTAGCACCAATGGGTCTGGATTGACAACAACTTCTAACCCTTCCACCTGAGTACGTTGAGGAGCCGTGAGGGAGGATGGAGGGACATGAAGTTTTACATCGCTGAGTGGGTAGGTCAAACAAGCTAAACGATACCCTTGCTGGATTTCTTCTGGGCTAAATGCATCTTCTTCTTCAATGGTCAACTCGGAAACTTCGCCAGTGATCACCTGCACTTTACAGCGTTCGCAGCTGCCTACGCCGCCGCAAATGCTCACCAGGTCTACGTTCAATGCCCTGGCACACTCCAATAAAGTGTATTCACTGCTAAAATCTCCGCGTAACCCAACGGGTTCAAAGTCTATTGTGAACAAGGGTAAATGCTCCTTTCTAACCGCCATGATAGATAAGAGGGGTTCAAGGATTCTTGAACCCCTCGTCTTCGAATACGTTAACAATCTGACGATTGCTGGTTCATATTCTTACATGGACCTGGGTCCAAGGTTATGCGGGAACTTCTGCGTCCGGAGGAGGAGGCGGAGGTCCCATTGCTTCCATATCGATCGGGATTACCGGAATGGTAATAATCAACAGGAAGGAACCAACCATCAGAATGGCACCAATCAAGAAAACGGTCTTCAAGCCAGCGGCAAGAGAGGTCTTCAGAGCTGCGGTGGTGTCTTCAAATGCGGCTACACCGGCATCGCCAGCGGCGGAAAATTCTGCTTCAACAGCAGCCATTCCGGCGGCAGAAACCAGCATGTTGGGGTCATTGAATGAAGCTAAGGTTGCATCGCTAACATATTCATCTAAACCATCAGGAAGTTGAACAGCCAGTTCTTTAGCATAAGTAGCACTCATGCCTGCGCTCAATACTGCAGGAGCAACGGCCATACCCATCATCACGAAGAAGAAGATAGCGCCAACGGCCACACCGAGGTATTTCCTCGGAACGGCAAACTGAGCAACCAGGGTGTTAGCAGTGGGGATACTGCCCAAACCAAGACCAGCCAGGGCGGTGACAGCAACACCAGCCCAGAAGGGGGTGGTTTCTTTGAACAGCCACATACCAAACATGGCAACGACCAGGATAGCATAACCAACTACAAACATCCATTTGTATTTCTTGGTGCGCCCAATCAAAATACCAGCGGGGACGCCCATGAAGCCCATGATCACGCCGAAGGGGGTAATGATCTGGCCGCTCTGGGTCAGGGTTGCACCCTGCACGCCCTGCAGGAAGATCGGGTAGTAAGCCATAATTGCCATCATCCCGAAGAGGGACAATGTGCCGGCAACGGCGGCGGTCAGGAAGGTGCGGTTGGTGAGAACTGCGGGTTCAATGATCGGTTCATCAACTTTGCCTTCGTACCAGAAGCCAACGACCCACATAATGATCGAGAAAGCGATCAGGCCAATGATCTGTACGGAGCCCCACGGGTAAGTGGTGCCAGCCCAGGAGAAAGCAAAAATCAGGGATGCAGAAGCAGCGATGAGGATTGCCATACCTGCAAAGTCGATTTTTTGTTTCATTCGTTTTTCCGACTTCGGCACACCCATGATTACCATCACCAAACCGATGATTCCCAACGGTACCGAGATCCAGAACAGCAGACGCCAGCCGGCAGTTTCGGTGATGAAGCCACCCAAGGTGGGGCCAACCAATGCTGCAATACCGGCGGGGATGTTCAACAGGCCACTCCATTTTGCACGCTCAGCAGGCGGGAACAGGTCGCCGATCACGGAGAAGCAGAGGGATGCGAGTGCACCAACACCCAAAGCCATCACGGTGCGGGCTGCGATCATGATGGGGAAGGTAGAGGCAACAGCTGCTAAGAATGAACCCAGAATGAAGAAAACCAGGGATGCGATCAGGACGATGCGTCGCCCGTACATATCCGAGAGTTTCCCAAAGATGAGGGTAACAATGGCGGAAGCCAGACCCGGCAGTGCCAGAGACCAACCGTATAAAGCCATACCGTTGAGGTCGCCAGCAATACGAGGACCAACGTTACCCAGGGTTTGAGCGGAAATTGTCGATACAAAGTAAACGACAAATACAGCCGTCAAACCAAGAGCTACTTTCTTTTTGGTAGCAGCATCTTGTTCAGCTACCGCTTGTGCTTGTGACATGATATTTCTCCTCTAAATATCTAGTGATTCTGTGCGCCCTTGACAGGGCGCACAGATGGACAAAAAATAACTACTACTTTAAGACTGATTCTTGATATGCACGAATCTTCTCGTCGGTGGTCCATTCAAAGCCGCAGCCGAAGCCCAGAATGTAACCAGGAGCGTCATCGAACAATTCAACCAAATTATCGCAGTACGCGCGCAGGTCCTCTACAGAACCGGTGGTCATCAAGGAGGGGGGAACGTTACCGGCAACAGAGAATTTGTCGCTGAGGATTTCTTTTACTTTGCGCATATCAGTTTGATCAAACAGCCAGTGGCAGGATTTCTCTGGCATTTCAGCAATGGTCTCGAGGCGGCTGTCGTAGCTGCCTTCAACAAACAGAGAGTTGGTCAGACCTTCTTCGTAGAAAGCCATCATAACTGCCTTGAAGGTCGGCCAGTAGAATTTCTCAAACTGTGCCTGAGACATGAAGCCATCGGCGCCCTTGTGCAGCGGGAACATAACCATCGGCGTCCCACCCTGATCGCAAGCGTTGATGATAGAGCGGGTCAGTACCGGCACGTATGCATCGCAGGCGGCCAATACTTCGTTGGGGCGGCGGAACATGTCGGTGAGTACACCTTTTGTGCCGCGCAGTGTGTCGCCCAAGAAGTCAAAGGGGGCTTTGCAGAAGTTGGAGCCCATGCTCGGGAAACCCATTGCAGCCAATGTGCCACCAAGTTTGCCGATTTCGCCAAGGGCAGCCATGGTCTGGTTGCCGGCTTCCATCAGTTTGTTGAGCATTTCTTGCACCGGGGGCAAACCGAAGGGGATCGTCAGGCTCATCACATCAACGATCTCGGTCAGCTGTGGGAAGTTAGGCATCATTCCCATGGGGCCTAATGCGCCGAACATGCGGGGCAAGTACTTGTGGATGAAGAATCCGGAGGGGTCTGCGATGAATTCTGCATATTCGTCACCGGTCATGTATTCGCCTTCAACAGCCTGAATGGTCTGGTTGTCGTCCAGCTTTTGGCCGCCCCAAATGTAGGTCTGCAAATTCAGGGTGTCCATTGCAGGGCCAATGTAGGGGAATGCGCTGACAGCGGTGTCGGGTTGGAATTCTTCGTTGAACTCAACGATCGGATCGTAGAGTTTTTCGGGGTGGTAGCACATGTCCTTACCATTGAGGCCAGAGCGCCGCAGAGCGTATTCGCCTGCGCCCATGCTGATGTCGGCAATAATGCGATCCGGGTGTTCCAGATCGTAGGTCTTGCGCATGCGGGTCATGCGTTCGCGGTAGTTGGCTTCAGCTTCGGGGCTGACAAACTCAATGGCGTCTGCGCCACTTTCCCAGTGGTCTAAACGCAGTTTACGTCGTTCTAGCGGTGTAAGTTCGTTCCAATTATCAGGTCTTACAAACATCTTATCCCTCCACCCAGGATTTTGCCATGGCGACTGCGCTCATTGCGTCGGGGCCATAAGCATCTGCGCCGGTGTATTGGCGAATCTGGTCATCAATCTGGCCGCCGCCGATCATGATCTTAACATCAAGGCCGGCATCTTTCAAAGCGGCAACGGTATCTTTCATCGGGTCAAATGCCAGGGTCAGGAACCCACTGAGACCAACGATAGTTGCGCCCGTTTCTTTGACAGCGTCCACAAACTTCTGGGGGGGTACGTCCACACCAAGATCGGTTACATCGAAGCCATTGAGGTCCAACATGAAAACAACAATGTCTTTCGCGATGTCGTGGATGTCACCCTGGACGGTACCGAATACGATCTTGCCAAGCTTTTCGCTGGAGGCTTCTTCTGCCATGCGGGGTTTCAACACGTCAGAAATAGCAGTCATCATTTCGCCTGCCAACATCAGTTCCGGAATAAAGCTTTCACCGTTCTCAAAGCGTTTGCCAATCACTTCCATTGCGTCTTTGCAGGCGTTCAGGATATCCGCAGGGGGGGTGCCGCTGTCCAACAATTCGTTGGTCAGTTTCAGGGCATCGTCTTCCCGCATCTCGGTGATGGCATCAATTAGTTGTTTCGACATAGATTATCTCCTCTAAACATAGATTATTTATACTAAAGAGCATAGTCCAACCATCTAACTTTGTTAGACCTTGCTCCTAATACACACCAAATTCTTTGGTAGCATCGACCCAGGCTTTTACAAGCTCAGGTTTGCTGCCTTCCATCTCACCAACTTCGGTGGTCATTAAGAAGCCGCCGCCCTTACCAACTTCTTCACACACCTTGTGCGTCCGTTCGCGGACTTCTTGCACTGACCCGCCGGAGAGCAAGGAATTGGGCATACCGCCATAAATGCACATGGTATCGCCCAGTACTTCTTTCACCTTGAAAATATCACTGCTCTGGAACATGCCTACAGTTTTGCCTTTGGGCAGTTCAGCCAGGTATTCAAGTCGGTCGTCCCACACACCCTCGTAGAACACGAAGGGGGTCAAACCATTGTCAATCAGTTCCAGCCACATGTCTTTCAGCTGCGGCCAATAGAACTTTTCAAATTGTTTTAGCGACATAAAACCATCGGAACCGCGGTGGAGCATGGAACCGACGAACTTAATGTCCAACGCCTTTTTGGTATCCAGGGCGTCTTTGATGGTCAGGCTCTTCATCTTTTCTTCCGCTGCCAGCAATTTTTCTGGACGGCGGTGCATATCCAACATCACGCCGCGCATGCCGCGCAGAGTGTCGGAGATCGCATCGAAAGGTGCTGCAGCCATTCCGCCGAAGGTCTCGACAGGCGGGAAGCCTAAAGCGGCTAAACGCTCTACCGATTCCATGGCGTACTTCATTGATTTCATAGAGGCTTGGGCTGCATCATAGAGCGCTTGCGCTGCTTCCATCACAGGAGGCGAAGCAAAAACGCCTACCGGGCGCAGGCCAAGGCCAAACGAGAACAGGCCCAACCGAGGGAGCATTGACATACCTTCCAACCGAGTGCATGTGCGGGGCAGATACACCCGCAGGGCAAAATCGGAGGGATCTTCCAGGAAGTGGTCATACTCGTCGGCGGTCATATACTCGCCTTCAACATATTGGAAGGTATCGTTGGGGCCTAAACCATAACCCGGGTATTTCCAGGTTTTGTCGCCCACCGCGCGGTACACATCCGGCCCACCGAACACACCCATTACCGTATCCGGTTGGAAGTAAAGTGCAGCTTTTTCTAAGATTTCTTGAGATTTTTCGGGGTTGTCGTGTAGTTCTTGCTTGGTTACGCCGCCAAATTCGGCCAGCATGTAGCTAAACCCAAGATGGATCGGAATCCGATCCGGCTGTTTCAACTGCTGCACATCGCGGACGCGCTGCGCCCGTTCGGCAAACAGTTGTTCTGGGGTCTTTTCAGAATCGGGAACCATGCTTTTTGTAGCTTCCATTTTAGTTCCCCCCTACCCAATCATTGGCCAATGACACTGCGGCCATTGCATCCTTACCAAAAGCATCTGCCTGAGCGTAATCAGAGATCTTCTGGTCGATTGTGCCGCCGCCAACCATCACCTTCAGGCCATCGCGTAAGCCGGCCTCTTCAATGGCAGTAACGGTCGTTTTCATGGAATCGTAGGATAAAGTTAAGAAACCACTTAAAGCAACAACGTCCGGTTGAAATTCTTTGATCTCGTTGACAAAGGTTTCCACAGGCACATCCACCCCAATGTCTTTTACTTCAAAGCCATTGATATCCAGCATAAAGACAACGATGTCTTTGCCAATATCGTGGATATCCCCTTTTACAGTACCTACCAAAACTTTGCCCTTTTTGGGGCCCGCGCTGTCCTGGGTGATTAAAGGTCTTACTTCTGCAGAAACATCTTTGAGGATTTCACCGGCCAAAAGCAGCTCGGAAATAAAATACTCTCCCGATTCAAAACGTTGGCCAACGATATCCATCGCTGTTCGACAGTCATCCAAAATCCCCATCGGATCTGAACCCTCGCTAATAAGCTCTTTGGCTCTTGCCAGGGCTTGTTCCTCATCCAAACCTGCAACAATTTGTACAAAATCTTCAGGCATAATTTCCTCCTTGCGTGAAGCTGAACAGTTGGTTGATATTGAAATCTAAATACTTCCGCATT
The DNA here is from genome assembly GCA_963675375.2 of Anaerolineales bacterium. Taxonomy (GTDB): domain Bacteria; phylum Chloroflexota; class Anaerolineae; order Anaerolineales; family UBA11579; genus UBA11579. The sequence continues at coordinate 4,082,638 of OY776212.2, forward strand.
TTTTTGTTCCAATCACACCAGTTTCCAAACTTACTACTTTTTGCACTGTTTTTTGTGCCCATACTTCCATTTCTTGGTTGCAGGCAATGTTGTATTTTTGATGAAGGAAGTAACACGGGCATTATTCGTTGATGAATTTACGAGTGTCTTCCTATCTATTACGATGTTTGCTGCGATGATTTTTTCGGACATCACGTTTCTCCTCTTTAACGTGATGTCCACAGCAGTTTGGCAATTTATCCCTATTGCCAGGGTATTTCCTTTTATCTGTTTGCTATCCCTCAGCTGCACCTCCTAATTATTTGCCTTGCTTTCTACTCAAACAACCCACTGCGGGAAGCTTTGAGGTAATTGAGACAGTGTTTGTCTTTACCTAGCAGCAGTTCGGTGGTGACAATTGCTGCTCTAAGTTCGTTGTCCAGCGGATCCAAAATAGCGCTGTCTAACCCGGCCTGCATGGCAAGGGTCAGGAACCCGCGGTTGACCTGTTTGCGGGCGGGCAGCCCGAAGGAAATGTTGCTCAAACCCATGGTGAAGTGAATTTCGGGGTGGGCAGCGTGTGCGGCACGGATTGTGTCGCAGGCGATGACCGCACTCTGGTTCATGGTAGCAATCGTCATTGCTAACGGGTCAACGTATACTTTGTCGTCCGGAACGCCAGCAGCTTGGGTAGCGGACAAAACGGTTTCAATGATTTCCATCCGCTTTTCAAAAGTTTCCGGAATTTTCTGATCATCCATTGCCAAAGCAATCACTTCGCATCCGTGCTCTGCAACAATGGGAAGAATGTGCTCTAAGCGGTCTGGCTCCGCACTGATCGAGTTGATCATCGGGGTCTTATTGACAGCTTTGATCGCAATGTTGAGTGCCTTGGGGTTTGCGCTGTCCAAGCACAGGGGAATATCCACCACAGATTGAATATTTTCGATCAACCAGATTAAATCTTCTGGTTCTTGGTCCGGGTGAGTCCCTGCATTTACGTCTAGCCAAGTAGATCCAGATTCGGTCTGTTTGATTGCCAAATTCTTAATGAATTCAGCATCCCGCTCCGCAATGGCTCGCGCAACGCGTTTCCGCGTCCCGTTGATCTTCTCTCCAATAATTTTCATAAAGTTCTCCTTTTTAATATAAAAGACCCTATAGGTAAATATCTCCTAAGGGCCAGTTTTTTGATTTGAAAAACTCTGATAGGTTACCATCTCACCGGGTGGCACAACCACAAACTCCTCGTCCCAGGGACCAAACACCATCTTCTTTACCAACGCCGGGGAACCATCAATTTCCTCGTAGCGGAGGTTAAACCTCTCTGCGGTGTCTTTTGCGTAGTCTTGATAATGCTCGATCTCATATTGACCGGTATTGATGAACGCCAGCCGCGTATAATTTTTCAGCAGCAGCTTGGTCATTCGTTCGGCTTTTTCTTCGCCAAACCGGTCGATAAGGATTTTGTGTTCCTCAAAAGGTGTATCGCCTACTTCAATCCACCCTTTGGTGAGGTAGTACGTTCCAGGTTCTTTCCGAGATTGTTCTTTGTATGCATTGCACGAACCAAGGAAAATCGCTATGCAGTCATCTGTGCGGGGGATAACCAAAGTGGCCGTAGTAGCCTTGAGGCCAACCACCGCCATTGAACACAATCCATACCCCAACAATAAAACATCTGCATTTTCGCTGGCTTCGTTAATTTTTTCCTGCAGCACCGCTTTGAGCTTATCCGGGTTGAGGTGCAGACCAAAATCTAAAACCTCATAGGATACATCTTCAGGAAGCAAGGGCAACATTTCTTCTATCACAGTTGCACATGCAATTACCCGACGTTTAGCAGTGTATAAATGAGACCAACGATTATTGAGTGTGTGATTATCCACTATTTTTTGTGAAATATGCTTCAATTGTTATAGTAAAATGGTTGTACATGATACAATACTGGTTGAACGATATAGTTATACACTTATATAGAGAAGTTTTCAAGGGACAAATGTCACATATTTAGCGTTTAGGCGAAAATTAATGACCCAAAGACCAAGTGGACGAATTCTCGAACAAACTGCATCTATCGACCGAGATTCTTATGAGCCGGCTTATGCCCAATTAGTCAACATCTTGCGGCACAGCATGTCCATAGGTATCCTCCGCCCCGGCGACCAGCTCCCCTCCGAAGCCCAACTTTGCGAACACTACGGCGTTAGCCCGATGACGGTACGCCGTGCCATCAATATCTTAGTAGACCAGGGGATTGTGATCACCGAACAAGGGCGCGGCACTTTCGTGAAACCAATTGCCATGGGTGAGGCTTCTTTTCAACTGCGGGAGCTGCAAGAGCTGTTCAATGATACCGAGCATACCTCTGTTGCCGTATTAGAAGCCCGCATTATGAACGCCAGCCCGCGCGTGGCGCGCAAACTTGAAATTGCGGAGGGGGAACGGACAGTTTATATTCGCCGTGTACTGCGTACAGACGGCATCCCAACTTTGTACCATCGCGAATATTTGATCTACGACCCCACCCGCCCAATTGTGGAGGCAGAATTAGAAGTAACCGCTTTACAAAGGTTGTTTAGTGGTACCGGGGAAACAATCCTCAAGCGTGGGGAAATCGCAATGGAAGCAACCATCCTAACTGACCAAGAGGCTCAGTTACTCAATGTAACTAAACCTACCGCAGCTTTTTACTTTGAACATCTATTCTTTGACTTTGACGACAAACCAATCAGTTGGGGGTGGTTTATCGGCAGAGCTGACTTTTTACGCTTTACTACCCGTGTTGGACTTCCTGAGGATTGAGAGAATTGACTATGACTGCACCTAACAAACTTAGCCACCTCGCCCAATTAGTAGCAGACCTTGAAGAAAAGGCCGTACTCACATTAACACAAGAGCGTATCAAAGCTGGCGATGATCCCCTCAAGATCATCGAAGAATGCAACGAGGGGATGCGCGAAGTCGGACGACGCTATGAAAACGGCGAATATTTTGTCGCTGCCCTGATCATGTCTGGTGAAATTTTCCGAGAAGTGGTGGAATGTGTTCAGCCAGAATTGGAGAAGCAGAACGAAAGCTTTTCCCACGGACGCGTGATGGTTGGCACCGTATACGGCGACATCCACGATATTGGCAAAAACATGTTCAGCCTGCTGCTCACCTGCCATGGATTTGAGGTGATCGACCTGGGCGTAGATGTCCCCCCCGAAGTGTTTGCCGAAAAAGCAGTGGAATACAACCCCGACTTTATCGGCCTTTCCAGCCTGATTACCGCCACCTTTGGCATGCTCAAAGATACTGTAGAGGCCCTGCGCGAGGCAGCCGCCGAAAACGGCCTCAATTTCCCCATCATTATCGGCGGGGCAATGATCGACGAACAAATTGCCCAATTTGTGGGTGCTGACTATTGGATGCCGGATGCAATGGCTGGGGTGCGCCTGTGCGAGCGATTAATTAAAGAGGCAGATCAAAAAAAATAACGATGGGTGGCAAGCTGCTCATCAGCTAATTTTTATACGGTAATATTTTTTACTTCCGTTCTCATTGAGGATTATGTCAAAATGGAGATAGTATCTCCATTTTGATTTAACCGAACCTCACGCAGCCGGCCAAAAAGGGGGTTCTCAAACCGTTTTTTTACGTCAAACAACCGTATACAACCTCCCCCAATCTTGTATAATAAAAATAGTCACAGTTCGTTCTTCCCAGCTATTCTCCCCATTCAAGTACAACCGGATATTCGATCATTGAGGAGGTTATCTATGATTCGATCAAAGGGGTCTATATTTATTCGTGCCGGGTTGATCACCGGCGTTGTTTTATTTAGTTTTATCTTTATCGGGGGTAGTAAAGCACAAGACACCTCCACACAAGGCCCTGCCCAAATCGCATTCATCGATACAGAACTCGTCACCATAGAAGAGACTCTAGAGAACGAAAATGCCACCTACAACATGGAAGCATTCAGCCTTTCAGTGCCGCTGTCTGTCACCAGCTTCTACGGTGTTGAGGCCGGCACCGCTTTTGAAATTCACCTGTATCTCATCTTTTCAATAAAGAGCGCAGATGCAAGTGAGGGAGAAGCAATAGCGTGCACCTTCCACAATTCCCAAGTGGTGAACGCAGTCGGGTTGATCGAAATCAATCTTACCTATGCGCATTTAGAAGCGTGCACCCAGGACGAATCCATCACCTACCTTCCCGAAGGCACCTACAGCGGCAAAATCCTGGTAGCCGGGCCGAGCAACGTGGTTCAAAAAGATTTTTCGCTCATCCTCAAAACCCAAAAAGGAAGTAGCGATCCCATTCCGGCGCAAGCGGATGTAGATGTGCTCAAACGCCTGGCCAACAACAAAGAAATCGCCTTTAAAGGCACCCGTTATGTGCTCGGCGTGATGGATAAGGGAAGCATCTCCGTATGGAATGCAGCCGGGTGGGTAATCCTCCTTTTTTCTATCGTCGCAATCCTTAATTTATGGACAAATATACACTTTGGGGGAAATCAGCCCGGTACTGAAAACCAATCGGAGCGCTCAAAAGCCGTCCAATTGAGGAAAATCGACCGGATCACTATCTGGGTTATCGTGAACATTCTCGCTTCGGCAGCCTTAATTGCGTTCTCTCAAGCCAGCAAACAAACAGCCTGCACGAACGATGACGAAGATCATTTTGCCAAATGCGCCGTAGTCGCTCCCATTCCCATCGAAGAAGAAGCCGCCAAAGAAATTGGTGAAACGCTGCCCATTGTGCTTACTAATGAAGGCACCATGCAGTTGAAAGGAGAAGCAGATCGTCTGGACCTGACCTCCAGCTTCAGCAAAACGGGAGAGTTTTCCGGCACCATTCCACTAGCCGAAAACGACCCCGACAATAAAGACACCCTCACCGTCAAACTTTCTATATCAGACTACTGGCTGTATGCCTTTATCACCATTGCCGTTGGTGTGCTGATCGGTTACGGGGTCAACCAGGCGTACACCCTTTTGTTGAAAAACCTGCAATGGCGCGTCGATGCCGAAGAAATTGACGAAGCCCTTGAAAAAACATACAAGGAATCCAAAAATAAAGCGTATGTGAAAACCTATTACGATAAAGTCCATGAAATTTCCAATGAGATCGAGATATATAAAACAAACTTGAGCATCTATACAGAGGAAGAAAAAAAGGAAGAGCTGGTTGCGCTGGAAAAAACTGCAAATGGACTGCAAAGCTGCTGGGTTTCACTGGGCAAAGTCTACGAAAAACTTTACCCCAAAGAGACGCCCCAAAAAACACTAAAAGAATATCTGGAAGAGCAAGCAGTCCCCCTGATCACAAAACTCAATCCTTTACCTCTTGCTCAAGTTCCCGTTTTCTCGCAGCTTTCAAACTATTATCCAACAGAGAACCTCGAAAAGAATCTTCCAACAGACTGCACCGCCTTAGACGGCACGATCCAACTAGCCGAAACAATGCTCGAAAGCCTTGAAACGCTCAACTATTTGCTCATTGAAAAAAACATAAATTTAGATAATCCCGATCTACTCATCCAACTGACGAAACTTATTTTAGCGAAAGATTCCACTGAAGTAAAAACTTCCTTCAACGAAGCCCTGACGCTGATCATAAAATTCAAGGAACCGAAAAGAGAATTAACTGCCATGGAAGACCTTTGGGAAAGGGATGAAGACCGTTACCAATTCCTACGCGTATTGGCTTCTCTCGTCAGGCGAGAGGAACCAGCCGCCTCACAGGAGCGTGAAGAAACCCTAGAAATGGCCCAACGGCGGCTGATCGTCAGCCAAAACATCATGACCGGGATCAGTTTCCTGCTGGCTGTAGCCTCCGGCATGGTGGTGCTGTATCTCAACAATCCCACCTGGGGAAGCCCGCTCAACTACCTTACCGCCCTGCTGTGGGGCTCCACCGTCTCGGAAGGTTTGAAATACACACAGGATTTGGTGAAAAAATTGAAATAGCGCGCAGAGCAACCACGAATCAAAATGAGGATAGTTTTATCCTCATTTTGATTCAACCAAGTTTGACATAATCAAATAAACTGAAACCGTTTTCGCATTCCATTTCTTGCAATTTTCCTTAAGCCTACCCCTACACCCGCTCCTCCAGCCGCAAGTTAGCCGCAATCAGCGGGAGCGCCTCAGCCGCAAAATCTTCGGCAGAGATACGATTCTTATCTTTCCGCCAATTTAGGGCCAGCCCATAGATTGCCCAACTAGAGGCAACCGCTGCCATCTCAGCCTCCACATCAATCTCTAGCTTTTCCAGCCACTTCTCGATCAATTCTTGCACCTGGTCTTTAATCTGCGCTTCCATCACAGCCTCAAACTGGGGCGAAGGCACCCCGCAGTGGGAACTGGCAGTGAGTGTGAACTGGCACACTGTGAGGATCAACGCATACAAATTATCCATACTAAAGGTACACACATTCAAGGTGCGCTGCTCTAATTCTTTGCCAAACTGGATGCGGATAGTGTGATCTAGCAGCGCGTATTTATCCGGGAAATGCGCATAAAAAGTAGCCCGGTTAATCCCGGCCAAATCGGTAATATCCTGTACGGTAATGGAGCGGAATTCCTTCTTCATCACCAATTCCATAAAAGCATCTTCCAGTAAAGTTCGGGTGCGGGTCACCCGCGGGTCTTCCAATTGTTCTTGCAAGATAGGCAACATTTTGGCTCCTTTGTCAGGTACACAACAAAACTTATGTTTTGATTATTGACGATTTTGATACAACCATATAAACTAATCAACATATGTTGCGTAAACAACACATGTATTTTATCACGAAATCAACAATTAAGGAGCATTAAATGAAGATCACAATTATTGGTACAGGAAATATGGGACGCGCAATTGGCACACGCTTTGCAGCGGGCGGGCACGAGATTACCTTTGTAGGCACCAATCCGGAAGGCGCAGACGAAGCGGTTCAGGCAGTCAAACCTGCTGCCCGGAATGGCGCACAGGTCACCTCGGCCAGCCTGGGTAATGCAGTACTGGGTGATGTAGTCGTATTGGCTGTCTGGTACGGGGTAAATACCCAAATTGTGAAAGAACTGGGTGACAAACTGGCCGGAAAAGTAGTAATCGATATCGCCAATCCCCTCAACGCCACCTTTGATGGGCTTGCCACAACCCCAGGTAGTTCCTCTGCTGAAGAGGTTGCCCAGGAGGCTGCCCCTGGCGTAGCCGTAGTGAAAGCATTCAACACGACCTTTGCGGGCACCCTCTTTTCTGGAGAGGTCGCCGGACAGCCGCTGGATGTCTTGATTGCCGGGGACGATGCAGATGCCAAAGCAAAAATCATCCAGTTGGTAGAAGACAGCGGCATGCGCGGTGTGGATGCCGGCCCATTGGTACGCGCCCAACAGCTTGAAGGGTTGGGACTGTTACACATTTTGATGCAGAATACCTTGGAGACCAACTGGGGCAGTGCGATCAAAATATTGGGATAAACTTTTTCGATCAGATCCTTGATCGAAGCCCCAAAAAGAAAAGCATGCTCAAAGAAAAAAACAAGCAGAGAGCACAATCCTCTCTGCTTGTTTACAATGGCAAATTTTTTTCTATGGGTTTATTCCCGTGACCTCATTGCAGCATTTTCATGTTCCGCCAATTCTGCCTTTGCCGCAAGAACCTGCTGGTATTTTCTTTTGACTTTATCGGCATCGTCGGCACGCAGCGCTTTTAAAACATCACCCTCAAGTTCTGCCACTTCAAGGCGCAAATAATAGTCTAACATTTCTTTCAAATGGGCCAGCACGATCATCCCGGTCAGGATAGGGTGATTGTTGGTCACGTTTGCATCTGGAAACTGTACGCCGTGTTCCAATTCCACTTCCAAACCTTGTTGAAATTCTTCGGCCGTGATCTTTAAGGCTTCTTCGCCCACCGCTGCCTGCACAATTTTTGCTTCCTCTAAAGACACTTCAGATACGGTGAGTTTTGTCCAGTCTTGTAACCCAAGCTCCTGGCATACACGCTGTACTTCTGCTTTTGAAATATATTCAGGGAGTTTCATTTCTTTTCCTTATCTGGTTTCTTCCGGCGCTTGCAGATGGACCCATTGCAAAATCCGGTGAATAAAAGGGGACTGGAAAGAGTCAATGTGTTAGTGCCTTCACAATAAATTCTCTTTGTGACAGCAGAAATTGGGATCAATGTTCAACCCTCCACTTATTTGAGTCTAGCACATTTTTGTCCCCTTGGAGACCACACTATTTTCCCAAAAGGTCAATAAGGTCTTATTTTCGCCAACGCAGTGTTCGGCTTCCAAGGCAAATCGCTTCCTAAGCTTCAAAACCCCTTATCCCATGCGTATCTCAATAAGCCGATCATTTTCCAATATAGATGTAAAATATAAATAAAATATCTCATCTATAGACATAGACTATAGTGAGACATTCTTTACCCGCTAACCAAAGAAGGACACTCGTGGAAATTCACCAACTGACCTATTTTGTCGCCGTAGCAGAAACAGGCAGCTTTACCCGAGCCGCCGAACGCTGCAATGTAGCCCAACCATCTCTCAGCCAGCAGATCATGAAACTGGAGCAAGAATTGGGCGAACCGCTCTTCGACCGCTTACACCGCCGGGTAGTGCTGACCGATGCCGGGCGTTTGCTGCTGCCGCGCGCCAATTCCATCCTGGGGGAACTTCAAGAGATCAAATTCGAAATGAACGACGAGGTAGAAAACAAACGCGGCAAGCTCACGGTGGGCTTCATCCCCACCATCGCCCCCTTTGTGCTGCCGCGCGTCATCCAGCGCTTCAGCCAGGAATTTCCGCAAGCCACCCTCTCCGTGCGCGAAGAACTGACCGACATCCTGGTCAACGAAATCATCGAAGGTAAGCTGGATGTAGCCATTACCAGCCTGCCGATCCACAACCGCATGATCCAAACGGAGGAATTGCACACCGAACCGCTTATGGTCGCCTCGGTAAATGGGTTCGACTCGGTGAACTGGCCTTCCTTCAATGTCAAAGACTTAGAGAACTACCCCTTTATCGCCCTGAGTGAAGTACACTGCCTGGGAGAACAGGTGCAGTCCTTCTGCTACCAGAGAGACTTGAACCTGAACATTGTCTGTCATACTTCGCAGCTTTCCACCGTGCAGAACTGCATCGCCCTCGGCTTGGGCCTATCGCTTGTACCGCAAGCCCTGGCCCTCAGCGATACATCGGAACGCCTCTCGTACCGTGCCATTAAAGACGCTGCCCCCCAGCGCAAGATCGCCGCCGCCTACCATGCAGAGCGCAGACAGTCCTTCCTTGCCAGGCAGTTCATCAATATCGTGCATGAAGAATATCCCTCCGTGGAGCAGCACGGCAAAAAATAAGCCGGCTCATCCTCTTCATCAATCACGCCCCCATTTTTTGGCCTGATTTCGATATATACTTAGAAATAAGGACAAGTATCTCAGGGAAGGAGTCACGATGAAATTCCTGAAATCGTTTCTTTTCATGCAGGAGCCCAAGCCCGTTTGGGCGAACTGGCCTGGGGACGTGGTGCCGTGGGGCAGCTTTGACGGCGACCCGCTTCGCTATCGGTTCGAGTTGCTGATCGAGGAATACCGCCAGTGCCACCAGGACATGGTCAACCTGACCAATTTACAAAGCCGGTTGGAAAACTTTGTCATCTTGCTGTGGGTCGGTCTATTTTCGCTGATCCAACTACCGGGGTTAGCAGAACCAATAACAGCCATCGGAGAATCACCGGGGATGCTGCTGGGAATCTCCATTTTCCTTTCTACCTTTGGCTTTTCCTACCTGATGAACGACATCAAATTAAGCAATCTGTGGGTCTACTTGCAGAACAATCTCCGGCCGCAGTTCGTCAAGATTGTGAATGCCCGCTGCACCTGCCAGGAACAATTTGCCCAAGACGAAATCTTTCTTTTAGGATACCCCCGCCACTATGTAAATAAAGAAAAAGGCATTTTCGCCCCCTTCTATGCCATCTTGCTTTACACCTTTGTCTATTCACTGATGCTGGCAAGCCAGGTTTTGTACCTTGTATTCGTCTTTCGGAATGGCATGCCGCCGACCTTGTTGGAGATCGGATTGCTTGCTTTGAACGTGCTCATCTTTGTGCCGATCGGGATTGGCATTTCAGTTGTCCGAAAGCATTATAAATGCCTGCACTGATAGGGAATCCAAGAAATAGTCCGCCTTTCCACATCATCAAACCAGAAAAAAAAGCGTGGCAAGCCACGCTTTTTTTTCAAGCCTATTTCGTTCACATTCAATCCAACAAAGTATAGCGTACTTCGCTGGAAGCCCCTTCTTCCGCATAAACCATGTGAATGCCCGTCATGCTAAATGTAAAAGTCATCGTGCTGCCGCTCAACCCGTCCGTGGATCTATACTGGTTCTGTCCAAGATAAATACATTCTAACGTCTCATCATCGAAAGATACATACGCCTTCCCATCCGCAAATTGAATGCTGATAGACACATCTTCTTCTTCAACGATCTCATCTCCCACAACCCACACGCTGTGGTAGGTATGTGTTCCCTCATTGGCCGCTTCTTCCGGAGTCAGGCTGGTGGATGTATCGACCGCACCTTCTTCTAACAAAGTATAGCGTATTTCGCTGGATGCCCCTTCTTCCGCATAAACCATGTGAATACCCGTCATGCTAAATGTAAAAGTCATCGTGCTGCCGTTCAACCCATCCGTGAATCTATATTGGTTCTGCCCAAGACGAATACATTCCAGCGTATCCTCATATAAAGTCAAATACACCTTCCCAGCTGCAAATTGAACGCTGATAGACGTATCTTCTTCATCAACAATCTCATCGCCTACAACCCACACGCTGTGATAGGTATGTGTTCCCTCATTGGCCGCTTCTTCCGGGGTCAGGCTGGTGGATGTATCGACCACACCTTCTTCTACAAAAGTATAGCGTACTTCGCTGGAGGCCCCTTCTTCCGCATAAACCATGTGAATACCCGTCATGCTAAATGTAAAAGTCATCGTGCTGCCGCTCAACCCGTCCGTGGATCTATACTGGTTCTGTCCAAGATAAATACATTCTAGCGTCTCATCATAGAAAGATACATACGCCTTCCCATCCGCAAATTGAACGTTGATAGATTCATCTTCTTCATCAACAATCTCATCGCCCACAACCCACACGCCGTGGTAGGTATGTGTTCCCTCATTGGCCGCTTCTTCCGGTGTCAGGCTTGCTACCGGCACAAAATCTTCCGGCGCTAACAGCGTTTCGGTAACGGCCGGGAGCACTTCCACAAAACTGATATGTCCATCGAGGAAGCCAACCGCCAATCCTTCCATATGAACCACACTGCCGCCTTCCAGTCCTTCCACCTCCGAAATCATCACATCATCCCGCCCGGTGGAAAGCACAATTTCGTCCAGCCCCATCCCCCGGTAAAACAAGCCGGGGTTCAAGGTAGTCGCATACATTTGCGCCTTGTAGGCCGGGGTCTCCGTCTTTTCTGAGAGCTTGTTCCCATCCTGAAAGACCACCGTATATCCCGCCGTTTCATACATCCAGGTTTCCTGGCGGGCATCTTCACCAAAGAGGATCGTAAAGCGGGTCGGATTGCCATACCGCTGTTGAACGGCCTGCTGGTCTAAGCTGTAGCTAAAAGTGTTGTTTACCGTTACATTCGCCGGCGGGGTGTAATTTTCCACCACACGCTCCGAGGCATCCCCCCCACCCTGGTTGAACGGCAGGTTGCAGGCCAACCCGGCTACCAGCAGAACAGCAAATAGACAGACAAGTTTTATAGATCTCTTCATAGCTCACTCCTAAGGTTGCAGGGTATACGTAATCGCACTGCTGGAATCCCCCCAGCCATAAGAAAACCCTTCCATATCCAGATACGTTTTCTCACTTTCTAACCTTTCTTGTGCATTCTTGATTGTAGGCTGTCCCCTAATCCACTCGGGTGCATGCAGTGGTATAGCCGCCATTAAATGAACCGGAGAAGGTAACACCATTTGCCAAAAAAGTAAGGGTCGTATCGGCTTGCTCAGAAGCGTTTGGATCATACGTAAAGTAGTTTGATGAAACCCTGATGTAGTATGCAGTAATATTCTGGGAAGGCACCAGGTAATACACGCCGTCTTCTGTAAATTCAAACTTTGCTTCTTCCGTCCAAGAAGAAGTATAACCATCCGATCCGGTGAAGACACACGTCAAAGTGTGCAAATTCTGAGCAGCCTGCTCTTCCGGGGTCAGATTGCTGTTATTGTTATTATTATTGGGTACGGGGGCAGACTCGCCGCACTTGCCGTTGGGGTTAGACACCTCGCTGTCCGGGCTGAGTGTGACGCAATCGCCGATTCGGGATTGTTGCTCGAATTGTTATTCAGGCTAAAAGATGCCGTGGTGCGGTGATGGTAGTCGAAGTAATCATCATTGTTGACATCCTGGTCTAACTGCCAGTAATAACAAAAAGTGTACGTCCCCAAAGGCAGTTCAAGGTAAGCGCTGGAATTACTTTCCGGGTAGACCACCGTAGAAGCCGCCGGTTTCGCTGCGCTGTATCCGGGGGCTGGCTCGTAGGTCTCCACCACCACCGTGACAGCATCGAACCCGTTGTTGGTAAAACGCAGGGGTTTGTACTGCGGGTCTTCATCCACACTGCTTCCCCCACTATCCCCATCGTCCTCACCCTGATCCCAGAAGTCAGACGAAGGAGCGCCAGAATCATCATCCCCATCATCCGGCGAGATCGGCGCAGTAGAATCGGTGATCGGCGAAGAAGAATCGCTAACCGGCCCAACCGCGGTGACCACGTCAGAAAAATCCCACCCTGAACTATCCGCAATCGCCGGCGCCACCGAAGGATAGGCAGACACCGTCTTGATGTCCAACAGCAGATCGACCTGACTCTCAATATCGGTCATCACCGAAGAATCCAGGTTCTGGATGTAGTCCGTTGGAGGATCATCCGAGCCGCTCACCAGCTGCCACCTTCGTAATCCCAACCCCTCGCGCGTCAGGTTCAGGTGTTCCTCATCTGTGAAAATGGTCAGGAAGAATTGCAGCCACTGCTTCCCCGATTTAACCTCGATCTCATTTTCCAGCGTCTTGCTCAGCAGGCTTTGCTGCAAATGCAGCCACTGCCCCGCCGTCGAATCCGCGCCCACTGTGAAGATACGTTCATCATAATAATCATTCACAAAACCGTGCAACGCGGTCAGGTCTCTGATCTCGTTATCCCCCGCCATCATGTTATGGTTGACCGCCATCATCACCAATGCGGCAACAAATTTGTCATCCAGTGGTTGGTCATCCTCTTGCGCTTGGGCAGGCATCCCCAAACCAAACGATACCAACACGATCAATGGAATCAGTATCCAGATTCGTTTTTTCATTTTCCTACCTTATAGTGGTCTAGAAATTCCTGTCCCAAGTGCGCTGCAGCGTTTTCGTCACCCTTTCCTTAAAAGATGCCACCTCTACGATGACATTTAGGACTCGCTGCTTCTAGAGGCAAATGTACCTTTTGCACAGAGACAAATAACCTGTTTTTAGACCCATCTAATCTCTCATTCAGGGTGTTTTTCTCTAACTTTTTACCAGGATGTTCGCAGTGTGGATTAAAATCAGTGTACGCGATATTTGCCAAACAGCTGGGACCCAAATGGACCCCAGCTGTTAGTGTTTCAGTTGGCAAGCTATTTTAGTGTGGGTAGTAGTTCTTGCCGGTGTCAATCATCGCCTGAACGTTTTCTGTCTTGGCGTCTACGGGAATGCTGCACCCAGAAGAAAGGATGAAGCCGTTTTCATCCCCAACTACATCGATCAGTTTCTTCACATAGGCGGTTACCTCTTCAGGGGTACCCAAAGAAAGCAAGGACGGCGGCACATCGCCCATGATGCAGGTGTGGCCTTTAAGCACTTCCTTGGCCTTGAAGATATCGGTGGCGCTGTCCAACTCCAAGATCACGGAGCGGGGCGGCAGCCGCAGGAAATAATCCATGTAGGAATCCCAGTTGGCATCGAAGTGGAACATGGGGGTAATGCCGGCATCTAACCATGCCAGGGTTTGCTTCTCGATGTGCGGCCAGACGAACCTATCAAAGAGTTTAGGGGAAAGCAAGGTGGAGCGCGAAGCACCCAAGAAAGCCACCCGCGGCCCTAACTCCATGGACTCTTCCATCATCTTTTGTGCGCCAATCGTCGATTCGATACTCTCGTCGATCATCACCTCAATGGCCTCAAACACTTTATCCGGCCGGCGGTAAAGGTCGATCATCAACTCCTTGATTGAGCGAGAAAGTGCCAGGGATTCAATCGGCGGGATGGTGGCCGCGCCGGTAAAGATCATCACACCCTTGTCTTCCCAGGCTTTGATGTCTTGTGCCATGCGGCCGCCCATATTTGCCATGTATTCCGGCAGTTCGTCGATGGTGATATCGAAGCCAATGCGCGGGTATGCATACATGGTAAAGTCGTTCCAACCATGCTCAATCACATAGTCGTAATCTTCCACCGTCATGATCTCGCGCTCATCAAACTGCGGGATGCTGTCGGGAGGCAGCTGCTTGCCCGGCATTTTCACCGGGAGGGTGGCCATGGGGAACAAACCAAGTCCGCCTGCTACATTGGGCATTGCGGTGGCATCCCAACCGCCCATCTGATCGAAAGTCTCCATCAGCAATGAGAGGCTCAAGTCCGGGTCGGACAAGAATGTGGCAATATCAATCCCCCGGCTGCGAGCGACAGAATAGTCGATCAGGGGGATAATCGGCACGCGATCAACCGGTTCGAGAGCTATCGCTGCATCAATACGCTCTTTAGAGGTCATCTCGTCCATTACGCCACCTCCTTGGCTTCAAACCATTTGGTGGTCAAGGACACCGCCGCCTGCGCATCCGCGCCAAACGCATCCGCGCCGACATATTCGCGTACTGCATCGGTGACAGGTCCTCCTCCGACCATCACCTTCACACCGGGGCGCAGTCCTGCTGCATCCAGTGCATCCACAGTCGCTTTCATGGAATCAAAAGAAATCGTCAGCAGCCCAGAAAGCCCAACAACCGCTGCGTCATTCTCTTGTACTGCTTCCACAAATTTCTCCACCGGCACATCCACGCCCAGGTCGATCACATTGTAATTGCCCGTCTGCAAAAGGCTGACCACAATGTCTTTACCAATATCGTGAATATCCCCTTCCACGGTGCCGAGCACAACCGTACCGCGTTTCACTTCGGTATCGGTTCCCAATTTCTCGCCAATCTGGCCGACAACCACTTTGAACACTTCGCCCGCCATGATCAACTCTGAAACATAATACTCGTTACTTTCGTAACGCTGTCCAACTATCGTCATCCCTTCTCGACAGTCGGAAACGATGGACAAGGGGTCATCCCCCGCTTCCAATCGTTCTTGGACCAAGCTTAATACTTTCTCCTCTTCAAGGTCCGCCATAGCCTGTACCAATTGGTCACTCATAACATCTCTCCTTGTAGATAGTTTTGTAAGTTCCTAATGGTGTAGGTGTTCACCTGCGCTTGTTATTTCTTTTTGATGGACAACTCCTTTCTTTTGGGTGGCAATTTGATTGGCAGTATCCTTCGTAATCTGCTCGATAACATTTCTTTTTAAGCCATAAACCAACACATTCAGGGTAAGTTCAAGTTTCGTACTCCCAGGGGGCACTCTCCCCTCCACGCTGGGCGGGATGTTTTCCCCTACAACACTAACCCGTAAAAATTTTTGATCTGAAAAAATGGATAAAGTTTTGATATGCCCCACTACACATTTCCCCGCTTCTGTGCATTGTTGTGCTATTTTCTGTAAATATTCCCCTAAGAGGTTCTCCCACTGCCCCTCTGCATCAGGCAAATGCCAACATTGAACCACCGCATAAGGCTCAAGAATTAATTCATCCATGGTGCAATCTCTTTCGCCCAGGTTTCTACCGCACTGTCTTTGGTTACTTCCACCACTTTGATATTCGGTTTGTATTCTTGGGAGACCTGATGTGCGTAGGCGATCTCTTCCTGGCTGGCCTGGTCGCACTTGCTTACCAACACCAGGTCGGCCTGCTTCAAGCTGGCGGAGATGAGGATATTCATCACTTCCACCAACATCTCCACCCGCAGCGGGTCGATTACCGCAATTGTATTCAGGCTTTCCAAAGGAGTGCCCTTGTAATAGGGAAGCGCTTTTAAGACTTTTGTGGGATTAGCTGCTCCGGAAGGTTCTACGATCACCACATCGGGAGAATATTCTCTATCTAATTGGGTCAGGGTAGAAACCAGGTCGGCGGTGAGCGTGCAGCAAATGCAGCCATTCAGCAGTTCCCAAACATTCATATCCAGCTGGCGCATCAGTTGGTTGTCTATCCCCACTTCGCCAATCTCATTCACCAGGATTGCCACTTTTTTACCCTGTTCCAAAGCAAACTTAGCCAACTTTATGACAAGTGTGGTTTTTCCAGACCCTAAAAACCCAGAGAACAGTAGCAAGTGCATAAGTAGATATTTTGGTAAATTACTATAGGGAACTTTTTCTTATATAGGGTAGTATAGAGTATAATAAAGACACTGTCAAGTTTTTATAAATTTCTCGCACACAGACACAGTTTGCTTATCCCACCTACCCGCATCCAGCCCACTTATCCCAAGCCCCCTTCTATCTCGTGGCTAAGCAATCACAGTACCCATCAAGACAAATTCCTCATACACACAGCGGGGACATAAAACTGATTTCTACCGGCGATATGCTCTTTTTCGCTTTTACCGGGCAAAAAACCTACCATCGAACTGTTTAGATGCACTGGCTTCAAATGTTGTCAAAAGTACCAACTCTTATTACAATGAAACAATCAAATGAAGGACGTATGAATGGATGCAAGAAAAGGCGGCCCTGCTGCTAAAAAGATGTATTTTCTAAATAGGGATGCAGAGCAGCCCATCTATGCCCAGCTGGCAGAAAGTTTGCGGCAGCAGATTGTGGCCGGCGCCTACCGTCCAGGCGAAAAACTCCCTTCCGAAGTCATGTTGGTCGAATTGTACAAGGTCAGCCCGATGACCGTGCGCCGGGCGATCAACCTGTTGTCCTCCCAGGGGATTGTCAACACCGTGCGGGGCAGCGGCACCTTTGTCAAAGAAGTGGAAATCGGGTCTGCCTCGTTCTACCTGCAAGACCTGAAAGAGCTCTTTAGCGACGATTCGATCACCACCGTGCAGCTCCTGGAAGTCCGCTTCAAGCCGGCGGACGAATACGTGGCGCGCAAGCTGCACATCCAGGAAGGCGAGCGAGCCATCTATATCCGCCGTTTGCTCATGGTAGATAACAAACCCGCCTTTTACCACCGCGGCTACCTCATCAACGACCCCAACCGCCCCATCGTAGAAGCCGAGCTGGAAGTGACCGACCTGAAAGGGTTATTCCAGGGCTCCGGCAGCGCTCTCATCAAGTATGGCAATTTATTCTTGGAAGCCACCCAACTGGACGAGGAAGAAACCGAAGTCTTGGAACTACAAGCGCCCGCGGTAGGCATGCAGTTAGAACATATCTTTTATGATTTTGACGACCACCCCATAAGTTGGGGATCATTCGTATGCTCCAGTACGCGTTTGCGTCTGCACACGCGCATTGGCATCGAACAAGAAAACGGGGTGACCGGATGAACGGATCAGATAAATGTGCGCTGTTGATCAACAGCCTGCTCGAACTTGAAGAGGACATTGTCCTCGACCACGTTACAAAATGTGTCCAAGAGGGAAAAGACCCCTTCGAGATCATAGAAGCCGCCCAGGAAGCCATGCGTCAGGTTGGCCTGCGCTACGAAGAAGGCCGCTATTACATCTCCAGCATGATGATGGCCGGAGAAATCTTCCGGCAAGTGATGGAGATCATCAAACCCGCTTTGGTGGAAAACACCACCGGGAACGGCTCAGGGAAAATCCTGATCGGCACGGTCAAGGGTGATATCCACGATATTGGGAAAAACATCTTCGAGATTCTGCTGAACGCCTATGGGTTTACCGTGACCAATTTAGGGGTCAATGTGCCCCCCGACCGGTTCGTAGAGAAGGCGCAGGAGATAAAGCCGGACATTATTTCACTTTCCGGGCTGCTCACCGTTTCATTCGGCTCAATGAAAGATGTCGTCGAGCGCATCAGGAATTTGGAAGATGGCACCCTTGCCCAAACCCCCTTCCTCATTGGGGGCGGCACGGTCAACGAAATGGTGTGCGCCTACGTGGGCGCAGACTACTGGTCCACAGATGCGATGGTTGGCGTGCAGCTCTGCCAACACATCATGAACGAGAAAAACCAACAGCCTGCCTCGTAGCCGCCAATATACTCCCTCCCTCAAAAACTCAAAAGAGCCGCCCATCAGAGCAGCTCTTTATTCTCATCTTATCAGAAAGACAGGTCTAAAAAACTAGACCAGATCGAAGCGGTCCAGGTTCATGACCTTATCCCAGGCTGCAACGAAGTCATTCACAAATTTCTCTCTCGAATCATCCTGCGCATACACTTCAGCCAGGGCACGCAGCTGTGAGTTGGAACCAAAGATTAGGTCTACACGCGTGCCGGTCCACTTTTGTTCGCCGGTTACCCGATCGCTGCCTTCAAACAAGTCTTCCTCTTCCGAGGTGGCTTTCCATTTGGTGCCCATATCAAGCAGGTTCACAAAGAAGTCATTGGTCAGCGCCCCGGGGCGGTCAGTGAACACGCCATACTTTGTCCCACCGAAATTGGTATCCAAGACACGCATACCGCCAACCAAAGCCGTCATCTCAGGGGCCGTCAGCGTGAGCAGCTGCGCCTTGTCGACCAGCAGTTCTTCCGGTGTGATCGAATATTTGGCCTTCTGATAGTTACGGAAACCATCTGCATACGGCTCCAGCACATCAAAGGCTTCAATGTCGGTTTGCTCTGCCGAAGCATCCATGCGCCCCGGCGTAAAGGGAACCGTCACATCGTACCCGGCATTCTTGGCCGCTTTTTCAATGCCCGCACAACCACCCAAAACGATCAAGTCCGCCAATGAAACTTTCTTGTCGCCAGACTGTGCGCTGTTGAACTCGCTCTGAATACCTTCCAGGGTCTTCAAAACCTTCGCCAGCGTTTCCGGTTGGTTGACTTCCCAATCCTTCTGAGGAGCCAAACGGATGCGCGCCCCATTGGCGCCGCCGCGCATGTCCGAGCCGCGGAAGGTAGAGGCGGAAGCCCAGGCGGTTGAAACCAATTCAGAGATGGAAAGGTCCGAAGCAAGAATCTTATCCTTGAGTGCTTCGATATCCTGTTCGTCAATCAATTCGTGATCGACTGCGGGAATGGGGTCCTGCCAGATCAGCTCTTCTTCCGGCACTTCCGGCCCCAGATAACGCGAGCGCGGCCCCATATCGCGATGGGTCAGCTTGAACCAGGCGCGGGCGAAAGCATCCTGAAACTCGTCAGGGTTTTCAAGGAAATGCCGCGCAATCGGTTCATAGATCGGGTCCATTTTTAGCGAGAGGTCGGCAGTGGTCATCATCGGCCGCGCTTTCTTCGACGGGTCAAAGGCGTCTACGACCATATCCTCATCATCCACGTCCTTAGCCAGCCACTGATGCGCGCCGGCAGGACTCTTGACCAATTCCCAATCATATTTGAACAGCACTTTCAGATAGCCCATATCCCACTGGGTGGGGTTCGGCTTCCAGGCGCCTTCAATGCCGCTGCCAATCGTATCTGCGGCCATCCCCGTGCCGTGCGTGCTCGTCCAGCCAAGGCCCATTTCTGCCATCCCGGCTGCCTCCGGCTCTGGCCCCACAAGCGCAGCATCCCCAGCACCGTGGGATTTGCCGAAGGTGTGACCACCGGCAACCAATGCCACGGTCTCTTCATCATTCATCGCCATACGGGCGAAAGTTTCTCGAACGTCTATCCCGGATGCCACCGGGTCTGGGTTGCCGTCCGGGCCTTCCGGGTTAACGTAGATCAAGCCCATCTGCACCGCGGCCAGCGGGTTCTCCAGGTCGCGCTCACCGGTATACCGGCTGTGCGGCTTGTCGCTTGTCGCCAACCATTCTTGTTCCGCGCCCCAGTAAATATCTTCTTCCGGTTCCCAGATATCCTCGCGCCCCCCGGCGAAACCGAAGGTCTTGAAACCCATCGATTCCAACGCGCAGTTTCCGGCCAGGATCATCAAGTCGGCCCAGGAAATCTTGTTGCCGTATTTTCGTTTGATCGGCCACAGCAGCCGGCGTGCCTTGTCCAGGTTAACGTTGTCAGGCCAGCTGTTTAGCGGGGCAAAACGTTGGTTGCCGGTTCCCCCGCCGCCGCGCCCATCGCCCATCCGGTACGTGCCGGCGCTGTGCCAGGCCATGCGGATGAACAGACCGCCATAATGTCCCCAATCCGCCGGCCACCAATCCTGCGAATCTGTCATCAACGCATAGAGGTCTTCTTTCAGGGCTGCCAGGTCAAGTTTCTTGAATTCTTCAGCATAGTTGAACTTTTCGCCGAGCGGGTTGCTCAGAGAAGAGTGCTGATGAAGGATTTTTAGGTTCAGTTGGTTAGGCCACCAGTCCCGGTTAGACATGCCACCGCTTCCCGCAGTGGGGTTATGCTGAACAGGACATTTGCTTTCTTCACTCATTAGATTTTCTCCTTTAAAGGTTTTCAACAGTCGTACAAAGCAACTGTTATGTCATTATCCACACTATTTCGACTCTAATTATACAAATCAATCCTATAGCTGTAAAATATCAGTTATCTATATATGCTATAGTTATTGTCTATGAGAGAAAACTAATTTATCTTTATACTCCCCCCCACCCTCTCACCTCACCAATACAAAAAATCCCTCAATATTGAGGGACTTTTCTGTGGGCGGTAATGGACTCGAACCATCGACCTTTGCGATGTCAACGCAACGCTCTAACCAACTGAGCTAACCGCCCGTAAGCTAGTAGATTATACTCGCACCACTTTTAAAATGCAAGAGAGATACCTGCCAGGCGCCCATAAATCCGCCTAAAACGATTCCCCTTTTTTGAAATTTCAACCCAAATCAACCCTTTTACACCCAGCAGAAGGTAAAACACCGCCTCCCTCACCCGTTTGGGTGATATAGATTTCACCCCTTTTCACGATGAAATTACTACCCAATCGTTCTATGATTAATAGTGAAAGTTTACACAATACCTAAGGAGGAAGCTATGAGTAAAGACACATTCCTCACAGACACTCTCAACGACTCTTTGATCAACCGGAGAAGCTTTCTAAAGTGGAGTGCCGCTGTTGGCGGTACGGCTGCTTTAGCTGGCGGCTTGAATGTTGGTCTAAAGAAAATTGAAGGTGCTGCTGCGGCAAGTGAGGAACAAACCCTGACAGTAGGTTGCTACCACAACTGTGGTGGACGCTGTATTCTCGGTGCAAAAGTAAAAGACGGCACCATTACCCGTCTCATCCCCGACCCAACCGAAGAAGACACGATCGATGTTCCCAAAGCAATTCCCTGCCTGAGAGGGCGCGCCCAAACCCGGCGTGTATATGCCCCCGAACGGCTCAAATACCCCATGAAACGCGTTGGAAAACGCGGCTCCGGCGAATTTGAGCGCATCTCCTGGGACGAAGCACTCGACACCATTGCGGACGAAATGATCCGCATCAAAGAAGAATATGGCCCAGAAGCCTTTTATTTCATGTATGCTTCCGGTATGCAGTGGAAAGGCCCCGATGGGCGCGCCGGCATTCAACGGCTCTTGCGCTTGTTTGGTGGCTACACCAACTACTACGGCAGCTACAGTGCCGCCTGCTACGCGGCAGCCATGCCCACCATCACCGGTGGCTCCGGCAGCCCGGTAGACGACATTTTCAACTCCAAGCTGGTGGTCCTCTTTGGCGATAACTCTTGTGTTACCCGCGCCGGCGGCGACAACGCCGGCTATTATTATGTCAAAGCCAAAGAACGCGGCGTCAAATTCATCTCCGTTGATCCCCGCCTGACCGACACCGCCATTGCTACAGCAGCGGAATGGATACCGATCAACCCCGGTACCGATGTTGCGCTGATCGCAGCGATGGCTTATGTCATGGTAGAAGAAGACCTCTACGACAAAGAATTCATGGCAACCCACGCAGTTGGGTTCGATGAAGAAACCCTCCCAGAAGGCGCCCCTGAAAATTCATCCTTTATGGCCTACATTATGGGCACAGGCTACGACAAAGTAGCTAAAACGCCTGAATGGGCTGCACCGATCACCGGTATTCCGGCAAACCGCATTGTTGCCCTTGCCCGTGAAATTGCCACCAGCCAACCCTGCGCAATGTTCCAGGGCTGGGGCTGGCAGCGCCGTGCCTACGGTGAACAACCTGTCCGTGCCTTACCAGTATTAGCCGCAATGACCGGCAACATCGGTATTGCAGGCGGTGGGCCTGGCATGCGCCCCTCCGGCGCCGGCTTTGCCATGTCTGGTCAGCCTTCGATTCCGGCCAACCCGGTAACCGCCTCCATCCCGGTTTTCAAATGGCCGGATTTCATCACACGTGGTTCGGAAATGACCAACGGTGCCGAAGACAAGATCAAAGGTGCCGAGAAGCTCAGCACCAGCATGAAATTCATGTGGAACCATGCCGGTAACACCGTGCTCAACCAGCACTCCGATGTAAACCTCACCAAACAAATTTTGGAAGACGATTCCATGTTGGAACTCCTGGTCACCTTTGAAGTTGCTATGACACCTTCCGCCAAATTCTCCGACATCCTCTTGCCCGGCACCACCGGTTTCGAGGTAGATAACATCATCACCGGTGAAGGCCACGGCGAAAAAGGCAGCCATGCCTGGGTACTCTACAACCATCAAGTCATTGAACCCATGTTTGAAGCCAAAGACGACATCTGGATCGCCCAAGAATTAGCAAAACGCCTGGGCATCGAAGCAGAATTCAACGAAGGTCACGAAACCAGGGAAGACTGGATCAAGGATATGGTTGCCTCTGCGCAAGATAACTACCCAGATTTCCCCTCCTTCGAAGAGTTCAAAAAAGTTGGCATCTTCAAAGTAGATACCGAGCCAACAGTTTCCTTCGCTGCTTTCCGCGAAGACCCAGAAGCCAACCCGCTCAACACTTCTACCGGCAAGATCGAAGTCTACTCCCCGGTGTTAGCTGCCTATAACGAACCCGACGAAATTCCGCCTATTCCGATGTATATCCCTGAATGGGAAGGCGTTAGCGATCCCCTCCGCGAACAATACCCGCTCCTGCTGGAAGGCCATCACTTTGTTGCTCGCTCGCACTCTACCTTTGACAATGTAGATTACCTGCGTGAAGCACATAACCAGGCCATGTGGATGAACCCGGTGGATGCAGAAGCCCGCGGCATTCAAAATGGGGATGATGTCCGTGTCTTCAATGACCGAGGTAGTGTTTTGACCAGAGCATTTGTCACCAACCGTATCCGTCCCGGCAATGCCAGTATGCCTCAAGGCGCCTGGTACACACCCAACGAAGCCGGTGACGATACCAATGGCAGCATAAATGTTTTAACAAAATACCACCCCACTCCATTGGCCAAAGGCAACCCGCAACACACCAACCTGGTACAGGTTGAGAAGGCCTGAAAGGAGATATGTGATGGCTAAACAACTTGGTTTTTATGTAAATTTAGCAAATTGCACCGGCTGTAAAGCCTGCGAAATTGCTTGTAAAGATCGCAAAGACCTCCCCCTGGGAGTTCGCTGGCGACGTGTCTATGAATATAGCGGCGGTGAGTGGATCCAAGATAACGATCAAATGATCCCCAGCGGCATATTCTCTTACTTTGTTACCACTGCCTGCATGCACTGTGAAGAACCCGGCTGTATGGAAGTATGCCCGGCTGGTGCCATCAGCAAGCGCGATGACGGCATTGTTCTCATCGACCCCGACAAATGCATTGGCTGCCGCTACTGCTCGTGGGCTTGCCCTTACGACGCACCGCAGTTCAACGAAGAAATCGGGCTGATGACCAAATGCGATATGTGCGTAGAACTTCAGGACCAGGGCCAAAACCCGGCCTGTGTAGACGCATGCCCCTACCGTGCCCTGCAATACGGCGATATCGAAGAGCTCAAAGCGGCGCACGGCACACTCATCGATCCGGCGCCCATGCCCGATCCATCCCTGACCAAACCCTCCATTGTATATACCCCTCACAAGGATACAAGACGGACGGGCACTGCTGGTCAGGTTATGAATATAGACTAGGAGGTCTGTGATGGAATCTCGTGAATTTGCACTATTAATCTTTACTATCCTGGCCCAAATGTCTGTGGGATCTTTCTTAGTACTCGGCATTGTCCACTTTTATGCCGTCAAGAAAGCCGGGATGGAAGAAGCCGACCGCTTGAGCGACCGTGCCCTGGTAGCAATTATTGTTACCCTTGGCTTAGGGTTATTTGCCTCCTTGTTCCACCTTGGCAACCCCCTCAACGCCTACCGGGCAATCTCAAACCCCGGCACATCCTGGCTCAGCCGAGAGATTTTGTTCGGTGTGGGTTTTGCCCTCATCGGCGCTATCTTCGTGGTCATGCAGCGCTTTAAAATTGCAACTTTTGCCGTTCGCAATGTGATTGCATGGCTGGCTGCTGTCGTTGGCCTGGGCCTCGTATACAGCATGGCTTCGTTATACATGCTCCCCACCCAACCCGCCTGGAACACCCTGGCAACCCCGGTGTTGTTCTACACAACCACCTTGCTGCTGGGTTCCCTGGCAATGGGTGCTGCCTTTGTGGCAAACTATGCTTTCATCCAACGCAAATCACCCGGCTGTGCCGATATCCAATGCACCATGATGCGTGAAGCGCTTAGCAAGATCGCGATTGCATCTGTGGTTTTGCTGGGTGTCGAACTGGTCACCATCGCTCTGCGGATTGGCTTTTTGTCCACCGGCAGCAGCCAAGCCGTAGCCAGCGCAGCCATGACGATCGACACCTATGGTGCTGTTTTCGTCGTCCAACTGGTGCTTCTCTTTGTGGGTGCTGGCGTCTTTGGTGTCTTTGTTTACCAAAACGCGCAAAGCCCCGGCAAAGAAAAAGTGTTGGGCAACCTGGCTTATGGCGCATTTGCCCTGGTGCTGATCAGTGAGGTGCTAGGACGCTTCTTGTTCTACGCAACGCAGGTACAGATTGGCATCTAGTCGATAAGCACTTGCTGTACAGAAAGGGTGGGGAAAGAAAATCCCCCACCCTTTCTTATTGCCAAGAATCAGGCTTAAAAATCACATTTCCAACCCCGCTTGAGCGTTTAACATAAGTATGTTACGCTAAACATAATCAAAAAAACAGCTAATCTTTCACTCACCTGGAGGTTCCATGGATCAAGCAAACCACCAAAACACACCTTCCCCCGAACAACTGATGGGGCAGGCCGTTGTATTCAGCTTGTTGGGGAAAGCCCTTTACAGCATGCCCGACCGTGCCTGGTTGCAGACCCTGATTGATGAGCAAATTTTTACCGAGATTCCCTACAGCACCCAACAGCCTAAAACAAGTACAGGGCTGGAACTGCTCCAACAGTGGACGGATACCTTCCAGGATGGCATCACCGACGAACAATACCAGACACTCAAACGAGACTATACCCGCCTTTTCATCGGCATGGACACACTCCTGGCCCCCCCCTGGGAATCGGTTTATCTCAACCGATACCACCTCATCTTCCAGGAAGAGACTCTGCAAGTGCGGGAATGGTACCGCCGCTTTGGGCTGGTCTCTGAGAATTTGAACAAAGAGCCGGAAGACCACATCGCCCTCGAAATGCAATTCATCGCCTATCTTTCAGGTGCGGCGCTCCAAGCCCAAGAACAAAACGATTCGGAAAATTTTGCCGCATTCTCCACCGCTCTGCAAGACTTCCTTTCCCAACATCTGCTCCGTTGGGGATTAGACTGGAGCGAGAAAGTAGAGACGCAGGCAGAAACACTACTCTACAAAGGATTAGGTTTCCTTGCAGGAGGCGCTTTATTAGAAGCAAAGCACATCATGCAAGCCTGAATGCAAGATGCCCGAAACCCAAACTAAAAGAAAATCTACGGCTCCTATTCTAGGAGCCGTTTTTTTCCTCGTAAACCGTCAAACTCTGGTCAAAACTCATCTTGGGTTCATCAATAATACGGTAAAATAGCAAGTCGGAAAACAGCACATTTACCACTGTAACAAACATAAAGTCATGGCAACAATAACTGCAACCAACCTCTCTAAAGCATACGGCCCGGTAGAAATCTTCTCCGGGGTCAGCTTCAGCATACCCAAACGCGCCCGGGCGGCCATCGTCGGCCCCAACGGGATCGGCAAGACCACCCTGCTGCGCGTATTGGCCGGCGAAGAATCCCCTACCGATGGCGAGGTATCGATTTCCCGCAGCGCCAAAATGGGGTATCTACCCCAGGAAGTTGGTATTTTAGAAGGCCAGTCCCTGTGGGAAGAATGTCTCGACGCCCTGGTGGATGTGCGCCAGACCGAAGCCCGCCTGAAACAGATGGAACAGGAAATGGCCGCCCAACCCGACAACCAGGAACTGCTCGCCAGCTACGGGCGTGTACAGCAGGCTTTTGAACTGGCCGGCGGCTATACCTACGAGACTCGCATTGCCCAGGTGCTTACCGGGTTAGGGTTTTCCGAAGACGACTACCACATGCCCCTGGAACACCTCTCCGGCGGGCAGCGCACGCGTGCCTGGCTGGCGCGCCTGCTGCTTTCCAACCCCGACCTGCTCATCCTCGATGAGCCGACCAACCACCTGGATATCCAGGCAGTCGAATGGCTGGAAAGCTACCTGAAAGACTGGGAAGGTGCCGTGCTGATCGTCTCGCACGACCGCTTCTTCCTCGACCAGGTGGTCACCCATACTTACGAAATGAGCCGCTATGGCTTTGAAATGTACCGCGGAAACTACTCTCACTACGTTTTGCAGCGCGAAGAACGCTGGAACGAACGCAAGCAGTTCTACGACAGTGAACTGGCCCGCATGGAAAAAGAGCTGGACTACATCCGCAAAAATATTGCCGGGCAGCGTGTGCAGATGGCAAAAGGCAAACTCAGCCGCCTCAGCCGGGAAATTGAAGCCGTGGAAAAACTCGGCTTTGACGGCATTCGCGGCAAAAAATGGAGCCGCATTGCGGATGAAGCCGGTGGCATTGATAACAGACCGATGCGGGTGGAAGAAGCCGCCCAGCGCCTCGGCCGCCTGCACATCCCCGACGACCGCCTGAAAACTGTCGGGCTGCACATCCGCGCCCAACACCGCAGCGGTAACCTGGTGCTGCGCGCCGAAGACCTCACCGTGGGGTATCCGGGCAAGCCGTTGTTCAAAGTGGACGAACTCTTGCTGCGCCGCCTGGAATGTGCCGCCCTGATCGGGCCAAACGGCTCCGGCAAAACCACCTTCCTGCGCACCATTTTGGATCAGCTCCCACCCCTCACCGGGCAGGTACGCCACGGTGCCAGCCTCAAGATCGGCTACTTTGCCCAGGCGCACGAAGAGCTGGACCCCAACCTGACTCTCATTGAAGAGATCGACCGTATGGGTACCCCCATGCTGGAGAAAGACATCCGCAACTATCTCGGGCGTTTCCTCTTCGTCGGTGACGAGCAGTATAAAAAGGTTTCTGTGCTTTCTGGTGGGGAACGCGGCCGCCTGGCACTGGCAAAACTGGCCCTGATGGATGCCAATTTCCTGCTCTTAGACGAGCCTTCCAACCACCTCGATATTCCCAGCCAGGAAATCTTGCAGCAGGTGCTGGCCGAATTTGAGGGCACCATCCTGATGGTTTCTCACGACCGCTACCTGATCGACGCTCTTGCCAGCCAGATATGGGAAGTGGATATCGAACAGCAAGTTTTGCACATCTTTGAAGGCAGCTTTAAAGCCTATAAAGGGTTGACCGAAGAGAAGCCCGCCCCCCCGCCCGAAGCGGAGAGCACGCCCGAAGAACCGGCTGCGGAAGAGGCTGCTATAAAAACGATCTCCAAGCACGAGCGCAAACGCCTGCAAGAGAAGATCGACCGCCTGGAAGATAAAATCCTGAAATTGGAAAGCAAGCTGGAAACTCTGGGCGAACAACTGCAAAACCCGCCTAACGACCCCGGCGAGATCCAGCAGTTAGGCGAAGACTACGCCTACACCGAGGCCGAACTGCAAACCGCGATGGAAGATTGGGAAGCCCTGCACGTGCAGATGGGGTAAATAATTAAATATAATTCTTGCAACTAATTGAAAAATAAATATTCTATTTATTCAAATACTTCAACTCCAATTAGGCTAAAACATACTCTATTACTTCCTTCTTCCAATTTATACTCAACTTTCATATCTCTTTTAGTTAAATCGCCTGTAGGAATAGCCAATATAAAATCAGTTTGGTATCCAGTAGCAAATTCAACTGTTTGATCCCCAAAACGAATTTGCCCCACTGCCACTTCATCTCGGTTAGGGCAATAAATTCCAATTCTAATTGTTGCAGTTAAAGGAGGCAAATCAAATTTTTCCTTTGAAATCAAAAAAGATTCCCATATAAAAGATTGACCGTCATGAAGAAGCCCTTGTACTTGTTGGCGAATAGCAACATGTCCTTGTAAAGAACGACTAACATGAATTACAAAGAGCTTGTATCTTGCGTCGTTTCCTAACCCTTGGCGTTTCCATTTTTCCAAGCTAAGCATAGAAGCTATTAAAAGCGTTCCATCAAATTTCAATTTACCGGCGAATTTTTGTAGGCTAGAAAACAGTTCTTCGTTTAATTCATTTGAAAACAACAAAGCTTCCAATTCGGAAATTGGCAAATTTCTCCGAATTAAATTTGCACGTATCCGGGATAAGTCATCCTCATCAAACTTAAATACTTCATTTAAATCTCTTTCATCTGACCACTTCTCACATAATTCTTTTATCTCTTTAATCGAAGGAACCAATTCATCGGTTAATTTTTTATAGCTTTCAGGAAAGTACTGCCGGAGCACATCCCTATATTCATCTTGAAGTAAAAACTCAGTTAGATGATTCTTATCCCAATAATTAAACTCAATTCCCGGATTCTGAGAATTAGCTCTTTCAATATCGCTGATTAACCCACTAGTCAAATTCGAAGATGTAACTAGCAACCACCCTTGATATTCCCTACCTGGAACAATTTGAAAATTTCCCATATCCCTTGGACTAACATTTCTATTTTCTACACCATGAGCCCGATGTTTACAATCAACTATATATCTTTTCGTTACACTCTTTCCCGTAAGAGACTTATCTTCTTTTTCAGCAATTATATCGACCCTATTATCAGGTCCTACTCCTGGCCCCTGATTAATTGCCCATCCTGAAGCCTTTAGTAAATCTGCAACAAATCTTTCAAATTCAATAGCCGAATTTTCATTTGATATTTCTCGAAAATCAATTCTACACATTAATATCCCATCCTTATCACTTAATTGAGCCCACGTTCCCTACCCCCTGCGCGCCGCCAACTCCTGCTCCTGACGCTGGCGTTCCTGCTCCCATTCTGCCTGCTCGGCGCGGGCGCGCTGGTGGGCGCGTTCCAACTGCCACAAAATAAAACGTACCCGTCCCGACATCGCCTGGGCAATGTTCCACACCAGCTTACTGCCCAATTCCGGGTCATCTTCCAGCAAGGCTAGCAAACGGCTGCGGTCTAACCCCAGCACGCGGGCCCCTTCCGGCCCAGAGATCAAATCGGCCGTGCGCAGTCCCTGGTCCAGCATGGCAAGCTCGCCGGTCATATCGCCTGGTTTCAACTCGGCCACCTTGCGCGGCTCCATCGTACCCTCGCCCGGCCCGTCCGGGTCGGCCCATACTTCCACCGTGCCCGACTGCACAATGTACATCTCCTGGCTGGCCTCGTTTTGTTCTACAATGTTGCGGTAAGGCACAAAGGTCTGGCTGCGCAGCTGGGCGGCCAGGCGTGTGCGCTGGGTCTTATCCATCCCTTTGCCCATGCTCGAATTGTTCAAAAAGGTCGCCACTTCCCGCACCCGCAGCATTTCCTTATCCCCCACCGGGGTATGCAGGACATCGCTCATCAGCGGCAGCCCCAGGAAAGCAGCGGTCAATCGGCGGGTGACATCCGGGCTTTCAAAATGCGGCCAGTGCCCGGCTTTGGGTAAAATGCGCAAATCGGTCGCCGGCCACTCATCTTCCATCACACCGGCATCCCGCAGAGGCACAGTGTTATCCTCCGCCCCCCAAATCACCAGGGTGGGCACTTCAATCCGGCTCAGTTTGCCGCTCAGGTCGTGGTTGCGCATCGCGAAGAAACATTCCGCACGCACGCGGCCTTGCCCCGGCCGGCGGGCATCCTCGCGCAAACGGGCATAATCCGCCTCGGTAATGCTGGTGCGGTCGGCAAAAGACACCGGACGCATCAGCCGGTCGGTAAGGCCAAGATATAATTTTTCCACCGAGGATACGATCAGCGACCCCAACCCAAAGCGCTCGATCATGTTGATCGGCGAGATGACCATATTGACCGAGTTAGACAGCTTGCCGGTAATTGTGGGGCCAATCAGCACCATGCGTTCCACCAGCAGCGGTTGGTCAATCGCCACCGAAATAGAGATCATCCCCCCCATCGAATGCCCCACCAACACCACCGGGCCGTCACTGATCTGCTCGATAAAATCACGCATCAAATCCACATAACGCTGGATGGTAGTGCGTCCTTCAAAGCGCGGCGAACTGCCGTATCCCGGCAAATCCACCGAAATGCAGTGGAAACGCTGGCTGAGCAGCCCGGCCAGTGGGCTCATTGCAAAGGACGAACTCGACCAGCCATGAATGAGGATTGCCTTCTGGCGGGTGGGAGAGCCTTCTTCAATTGTGTGCATCTCTTGCCCATTAACGTTGTAAACGGCCATAATACTTTTCCTGTATACAGTAATAAAAATACCAAGTTTTACTCAAAGAATGAATCAATTATAGCGGAAGCCAGGGGGAGACGAACAGGAATCACAGCACCAGTTTGCGTGCCGTTTTTAGTGGGTCAAACAAATAATAGCATGAACAAAGCTTTCGTTTAGTGCAGCGGCGCGATCAAAATGAGCACAATGCTCAGAACAGCCAACGCATAGATCAATTTTTTACTCATCATATACTCCAGGTTAGATAAATAGACTCTTTTCTATTTAATTATAGGTTCTCTCCACCCAAAAAATTTTACAGTTTTGTTAAGAAGCGTTAAAAATGTGTAAAGAATGAAATACA
Source organism: Anaerolineales bacterium (assembly GCA_963675375.2). GTDB lineage: Bacteria > Chloroflexota > Anaerolineae > Anaerolineales > UBA11579 > UBA11579. The sequence goes on from OY776212.2 coordinate 4,113,811, forward strand.
TAAATTATTTTTCCGTAGCGGCGGGGTCTCCCCGCCCCATACATCATGGACTTGCCTAAAAAGTAGACACAATTAATGTATCGAAACTTATTCGTATTCTGCTGAGCGGAGATAACCCAGAGAAGGAAATGGGAGCAAGAGGACTAAGTGGAGTATTATGTGGTAGTAGTAGGGGAGGGTTTCTAAACCCTCCCCTACTGAACAAATTTTAGTTTAATAGAATGAATAAACAAGCTTTAGGCTTGTCCACCATGGGATCTTTTGATAAAGGAAAATGCTTCTAATCGGTCTCTTGAACAGCAAGGTCTCCCCGCTTCATCCATAAAACCAATTACACATGCTAGATGAATAAATTTTTTACCTCGTAGCGGCGAGGTCCCCTCGCCCCACCCGCCAGAAGAATATTATTTTTACCGTAGCGGCCGGGTCTCCCCACCCATCCCCTCATTTTGCTCGCGCCCCCATCCTCCAACCCCATTGACTCCCTCAATTTCATCGATTAAAATGCATAAACAAGCATAAAAACGCATATTCATGCACAAATCATAAAAACAGGGTAATCTATGGCAAACTCCGACCTCCCCCAAGAAAGACGGCAGCACCTGCTCAACGAACTGCGCCTGAACGGCAAACTGGTCACCGCCGAACTCGCCGCCCGCTACGATGTCTCCGAAGACACCATCCGGCGCGACCTACGCGACCTGGCAAACGCCGGGCTGCTCAAACGCGTCCACGGCGGCGCCCTACCCGTCTCCCCTTCCAATGCCCCCTACGAAGAACGCGAAAAGCAATCCATGGAAAACAAAGCCACCCTGGCCCAGGCCGCGGCCCAACTGGTGCAAGATGGACAAGTGATCCTCATCGGCGGCGGCACCACCAACGCCGAGATCGCCCGGCACCTGCCTGCCAACCTGCGTGCTACCGTGATTACCACCAGTCCGCATGTCGCCATTCACCTGGTACACCACCCCAACCTGGAGGTCATCATCATCGGCGGCCGCCTGAACAAAAACGAGTTCATCGCTGCCAGCGCCGAAGCGGTGGCCCAACTGCGCCAATTCCAGGCCGACCTGTGTTTTTTAGGCGTGTGCAGCCTGCACCCAGAGGTAGGCTACACCACCAATGAATATGACGATATCGCCATCACGCGCGCCCTCATCGAACAGTCGGGAGAAGCGGTTGCCACCGTGACCGCTGCCAAATTGGGCACCCTCGCCCCCTTTGTCGTTGCCCCTCTCGACCAGATCACCCACATTGTCACCGAGAAACACGTCTCCGACGAAGACCTTGCCCCCTATATCGCCCAGGGCATCCAGGTGACCCGGGCAGACTGATCTTTTCCGCACGTTCTCACGTATAAAAGGTTACATCATGAAACAATTCCTCAGTAAGAACCCCGCCCGGCTGGCAGTTTTGACCGCCTTTTTTGTCAATGGCGCTATTTTTGCCACCTGGGTCTCCCGCATCCCCGCCATCCAGGCCAAGCTGAATCTCAGCGAAGGGGCTTTGGGCATCATCCTGTTAGGCATTTCCGCCGGGGTCTTGGTCGCCCTCTCCCTGGCCGGCGGGCTGATCGCTCGCTTTGGCAGCCCGCGCGTGATCATTACCGGCACAGCCATCATGTGCGTGCTGCTGCCCATCCTGGCACTGATCTCCCACCCGGTGCTGCTGTGGGTCACCCTGTTTGTCTTTGGCGGCGGGATGAGCGCCATGGATGTCGCCATGAATGAACAGGCTGTGTGGGTCGAGCGGAAAGCCAAACGCCCGCTGATGTCTTCATTCCACGCCGCCTACAGCATCGGCGGCCTCGCCGGCGCCCTCATTGGGGCTGGGATGGCTTCAATTCCAACGATCAGTCCCTTCATCCATTTTTTGCTCAGCGCACTTGCTTTTGGCACCGCCCTGCTGGTAGCTTATCCCCACCTGGTACCCGCCGATGTCGTCCCCGAAGAAGACAGCGCCGTTTTCCGCCTGCCCGAACGCGCCCTCTGGCTGCTCGGCTTTATCGCATTCTGTTCCGCAATCGGGGAAGGCGCTATGGCCGACTGGAGTGCGGTCTATCTGACCCAGGTCTTAGAAACCACCGCCGCTTATGCCGCCCTGGGCTACGCCGCATTCTCCCTCACCATGACGGTTGGGCGCCTCTTTGGCGATGCGATCACTACTGCCTGGAAACCCGTAACCATTGTCCGGGCGGGCGGCGTGTTAGCCACCGCCGGTCTACTGGCCGCCGTACTCACCCACACGCCCGCCATCGTCTTGATCGGGTTTGCCGCCATCGGGATTGGGCTGGCAAATATCATCCCGCTGGCCTTTAGCGCGGCGGGCAAGTTCCCCGGTATTCCGGCGGGCACAGCGATTGCAGGGGTTGCCACCATCGGATATGCCGGATTTTTAGCCGGCCCGCCGGTTATCGGGCTGGTTGCCGAACAAACCAACCTGCGCATCGCCCTCACCTTTGTGCTCATCCTGATCGCCACCCTCATCTTCACCGCCAGGGCAATAGACGGCAAAGGGGCAAAAGGGTAAGATTCCTTTACGCTGAATAAAACAAATTAATCGCAAAAGTCCTCCCCAACAGGAGGACTTTTCTTGTTCTAACCAATTGATCGGTAGCGGCGGGGTATCCCCGCCAGAGCTACGGCCTCTCCCCCGAAAGCGGCCCCGCACTCAAATTCGGCGGTGTCCCTGCCGGGCCGCACGCCAACCCACTTTGAGTCTGACTGCAAACCCCACCCATTGTGCCCGAAGGGGTCGTAAACGTACAGCCGTCATACACGCTCAACTCGCTGCACGCATCCACCGCGGGCTGCGGAGGGTTCCCACCAGAAGCACTTAGTCCGGTTTGTGGGCTGCTGCCGGAATACTGCTCATCCACCGCACCGCCCACCAGCAGCGCATCCTCCGTATCACTGCGCACACAGCGCACCAGATTCTCGCCCCGGATAGCATCGCCCTGCGGGCCGTGTCCGGTTGGGTACTGGGCGGCGCTGTCCACTTTGGGGTCGCTGCGCTGCGCCCCGGCGCCATGCACATCCATCCAGCTGCCGTTCATGTACCCCAACGCCTCGCCAAAAGACACATACGCCGCGTGGTCGCCGCTCATCATATTGGCGTGGGTGGTGCTGCTCCAGTAAAAGCCGTAGTTGCTGCCGCCGCGCTCATCCACGATCGGGGTAGCCTGGAACAGCGGGTCGATTGCCGCCGATTGGCTGGTCAGCGGGGAACGGTTGTAATCGACAATGCTTTGCAGCTCTTTGGCATTTGGCAGGTACCAATCTACGTATCCGCCGATATCCGCCTGCTGGCAGTAGGCTAAAGCCTCTTCCCAATCCATCACGGTGCCGCTGTCCGCCTGCATCCAGGTCAGGCCGGTTGCCCAGTCGGTGATCGTGCCATCCCCATTGTCGGCAAAGTCATTTACGCCGTAATCGGGATTGCCGCGCACATACAGCACAAAGAACAGTTTCCCATCCGTTTGTCCCGGCACCGCCCCGACAGGGTAGCCTTTGATGCGCCCATCCGCAAAGTTGACCCCAAACACAGTTTTATTTCCGCCCATCGTGGTGCTGACATATTCGGTGCTGGAGATAAATTGGGAATCGATGATGCGCTCATTAACGCTTTCATCCCCGTATTCAAACATAAAGGTTTCGGTATCGATAAAAGGGGTCAGCTCAGAAGTTCCGCCGGAAAGGCCGCTGGGGTCGTAGCCCGAAAACAGGATCAGCGAATACAGCTCTTTGATCGTGGGCAGCCGCCAATCGTCATACCCTGCCAGCGAAAACGACGCCGCACCCGCTACTGCCTCGTCATAGGTCATCTTATCGCCGGGGTCTTGCTGCCACATCAAGCCGGTCACGTTATCCGTCACCGTACCGTCCCCATTGTCGGTGTAGCTGGGGGCATTGCCCCGAATTTGCGCATCCTGCCCGTAAAACGCCTCGCCTTCCGCCGGACAGGGAATACTGTTGTGGGCATCGTAGCAGTAGCTTTGCCCGGTATCTACCACCGGGTATAGGTTGGTTTCCACTTGCGCTGCGGCTATTGTATTGCTGGGTGCCGCAGGGGCATTTCCTTCCACTCTTTTCTCATTGGCTACGGGAATGGTTGGAGCCACAATTTCCGCACTTCCTCCGCTCTCCTGCGCTGGCTGTGCGCCCGCCGTACACCCGGCCAAAAACAGCACACCAACCAATAAACCTATGGGTAATCTATGAAACATCGACTGCCTCCTGATTTGAGTTAACCTTAGGATAAGCATAGCGCGTCGTTGTTTCTGGTTTGTAAACCGCGGGTAAACGATTGTAACCCGGTCGTAAATTCGCCCCAACCAATTACACGCAGTATCAAAATTGTGCTCTTTGGCTCTCAACTCCCTAAAAGGTTAGAAAGACCCTCAAGGTTTTGAAAACCTGGAGGGTCTAAACTTTCTTTTGCCAACCAGAATTAACTTTCTTGCGTCACATCCAGAGGGGATTTTGGGGTCACCCGGTAAGCGAGGATCAACAGCACGAGGGCGGGGAAGCCAAAAAGCAGCATCCCGACAACCCCGGCGGTCGGTTCACCTTCCAAAAAGCTGCTTACCGACCAGCCCACGGTGAATAAAGCCAGCAGCGTGCCCAGCACGCCCAGCGTCCAGGCCTGCCAGTTGAGGGCAAACTTGCGGGCAATCAATACCCCGCCGCCTGCCGCCAGGGTGAACAACGCCCCTAAGAAAAAGAACAACACTTCCGATCCAGTAAATATAGACATTTGCATTCTCCATTTCGCCGTACGGCCGAAACCGCTTAGCGCTCTTCCTGCCAGAACTTGGCAGCCGCTTCCTGCACTTTGGGATCATCCACCCCGGTATTGCCATAGCCAAAGCTGTCATCCAGCTGGCGCATCAGGCTGTGCACAAATCCAGGAGAGGCAGCCGTGATCTTCTCCACCAGGTTGTGGTGCCAGAAATCCGGTTTGTTGTACGGGCAAGCGCCAATGCACGCCCCACAGCCGCCGGCAATCTCCAGCCAATATTGGAAGCAAGAATAGCCATCGTGGTACCACTTGCGGGTGCCGGGGTTGTTGAACCAGGTGTGCCCGTGGGGATAGCTGGCTTCAAAGGTCGGTTCCGGTTCCACCGAGATCGCCCCCGCCGGGCAGGCATCGGCACACTTACGGCAGTGTTTGCAAAAATCTTCCACCCCAAACTCGATCGGGCTGTCGTAATCCACCAATTCCAAATTGGTATACACCTTGGAAATGCGGAAGCGCGGCCCAAACTCAGGACTGACCACCATCCCCATGCGCGATTTCTCGCCCAAACCGGCAGCAATCGCATAGGGGATGTTCAAGCCGGTGTCGTTCCCGGAAACCACGGCGGGGTAGCCCAAAATGCGCAGGAATTTACCCATCTGGTAGGCGGTCTTCGCCATCTTGGAATAGCCGTCCCCGGTGGCAGCGTCGTTCAGGTACGTGGGAGACATGGTATACAAGTCGTAATCCATCTCAAAACCCATCACGATCACGGTTTTGGGTTCAAAGGGAAATTCCTCCCAACCGTACATCTTCTGCTCGGTGGGGTCTACAAAACCGGCATAATCCCAGCGCGGGTCACGCTTGGTAATGCCTACAATATCTGCCCCCAAGATCTTAGCCGCATTCTTGATCGCAATGGCCGCTTCTTTGGAAGATTTGAACGGGTACGGGTCGCCTTCGCGCAGGTAATCATAATCCAGCGGGCCGTGGCGGTGTTCGGCGGTGGGCTGCTCCCAGGCAAACATACCCGTATTCCCGATGCCGGCTCCGCCGCCCGGCGACATGTCGTGATATAGGCTAAAACCGGCATTGCGCACGGCATAATCCAGACGGGTAAAACCCGGTCTATTCTCGTCTACTTCCACATCGTTGTAGAAGCGCGTAAACATCCCTTTCTGCATCTCTTCCGTGCCGGGGTTGGTCCCCATAAAAGCCGCGGTGAAGATAATATCTTTTTGGTGAATGGGTTTGTACCCCTCCTGCACTTCAAAAGGGTCGTCTGCCTTGCGCACGTATCTTTCTCGCAGCGCGGCAAGTTCCTCCCGGTCCTCGATCACCTGAGAGGTCAACAGGGAAGAAACCGGGGCGGCTGCAGCCGCCGCCCCGCCCAATTTGAGAAAATCTCGGCGGGTGATGCTCTTCTTTTTTCGCTCCATCGTTGTCTAACTCCTTGTGCCTGTCATGTCAGGCCAAAAAAATGGTAGAATCTTACACGAGCAATCTTATTTACACGTGTAATCAAATGTAACGCGACTCACCTGGCGCAGTCAATATTCAATCCATGCGATCTGTAAACTAGACAACAAATAGAGAAAAATGTACAAGATGCAATCCCAAGACCCCCGTTCCCGCCGCGCCCGCAAATTTATCACCCAGGCCTTTTTAGACTTGCTGCGCGAAAAACCATACCGCAAGATCACCATCAAAGAGATTGTCAACCGCGCCGACCTGGCGCGCCCCACCTTTTACAGCCACTACGAAACCAAAGACGACCTGCTCAACAGTGTGATCGACGCCGTAATGGATCAATTTTTTGACAGTGTGGGAGATTGGGACAGCCTGAGCGCCGGTGCAGACAGCGAGCGTAAGATCGGGATCAAGTTTTTCAAGCTGTGGCAGGAAAACGCCGAAATATTGAATTTGCTCGAAACGGTTAACCTGGACTTTGTGCTCATCGACCGGTTCAAATCCCAGTTCAAAAAATACTACGACCAACAAGGGATGAAAAACATGGTCGGGTTAGAACCGCCCCTGGCAAACTACATCATCAGCTTTAACGCTTATTCCTTCGTCAGCATCCTGCGGCAGTGGATTGATGACGATATGCGTTACCCGCCCGAAGTGATCGGGCAGTTACTCTTCCACTTTACCAACCCCTCATTGAAGAACGAGGCATTCACCAAATTCAACCAGTTCATCCGCTAGGTCAGCTGTCAATGCCCTGCCCGGTAAGGTATTCCATATGTTCATCGTGGTGCTCAAAAGACCCCCAAAATACATCTTGCAGCGCGTATCCATTCAGCCAGGCAAACTCTTCTGTATCCACCATCACCTCTTCTGAGATGTCTTTGGCAAACTGAATAAAGCGCAAATAATTGCTTTTCCAGCTCTGGTACACTTCGGGCCAGGAATCGTCTTTATATTTGGCAAAGATACGGGCGTTCACTTCGTCTATCTTGTTTTCCGTTTCTGGGTCATCATCCTGCAGCCAATCCGGCATCACCGGTTCTCCCCCGCTCTGGCCGGCCTGCAATCGAGCCAGCGAAACCTGCTACCAGGCCATCAGGTGCGCCACCACATCTTTGATCGACAGTGGGGAATCCGGCTGCGGGATGAGTAATTTTTCTTCGCTGAATCCGACCAGAAATTCTTCCCACCATTTAAATTCTTTTTCAATCTTTTCCACAATCTCTGTTTTTACACTCATTGTCTATCTCCAATAATTTCAATTCATAATAAATTTCTCATCAAATTCAAATTATAACTCTAAGCTCCCCGCTCTCCCTAACAACCTACCCCTGTCAAACACATCGTGGCGAGCGCAGGCTCGCCACGATGCTTTCCCAAAATGCATCCCCCATTCACACTGAATCCCTTTCAGTTATAAACGTCCTCAGCCCAACACGATCTCCACCCGGTTCTCCGCTTTCAACATGGCGGTATACAACAGATTATCGTCCAACGCTTTACCGTTCAGCACCACCTGCTTTACCCCTTTGCACACCCCACCCGGGTTGCGCACCTCAATATCGATTTGCTTCCCTCTAAAGCGCCGGGTGGCGGTAAAACCTGCCCAGTCCGATGGAATACACGGGTCGATCCGCAGACCATCCATCTCCGGACGGATACCTAAAATATACTGAGTGGCGCTGTAATAAGACCAGGCCGCCGCCCCTGTCAGCCAGGAAGTACGCGTCACACCTGCCCGCGGCGAGTAGGTCGAATAGGTAGTTTGCCCCTGCACATACGGCTCAATCTGGCGCAGTTCCGCCCGGTCGTTGTAGGCTGCCGGCATGCTTGCCCGGTAGTATTGGTATGCCCGGTCGCCGTTCCCCAGCATACACTCGGCCATCACCCCCCAACCCTGGGTATGGTTGAAAATACCGGCGTTTTCTTTGATGCCGGGATTGAAGACCACCGCCCGCATCACTTCAACCGTGGTGTTAACGAATGGCGGCGCGGACAGCATCAGGCCGTAAGGCGTTGCCAGCTGGTCTGCCACGGTTTGCATGGCGCGCTGGCTTTGTTCCGGGGTGGCTGCCTCACTGATCACCGCCCATACCTGGGTATTCAGATACACCTGGCCTTCATCATATTCCTTGGTGCCGTATACCGTACCATCCTCACCAATTGCCCAGATGAACCACTCGCCATCCCAACCAATCGCCTGGATATACTCGTCTAACTTGTCGCGCTCGGCCAGCGCCCAGGCGGCCTCTGCCAGCAGGTTCAAGCGTTCATTTACCTCGGCGTACACGCTCAGTCCCAGGCGCAGTTGGAAAGAGACAAACAAGCTCTCGCCGTAATAGCCCAGCCGCAGACAGTCGTTCCAATCCGCCGAAAGGCCGCAGGGCAAGCTGTGTTTGCCGCTGCGGGTGAGGTTAAATTCCAACGCCCGGCGCAAATGTCCCAACACGGTCGCTTCACCCTCGTCCGCATAGGGCAGCACCTTCTTATAAAAGTCAATCTCGCCGGTTTCGGCCACATAAGCCGGCACAGCGTTGAAGAACCACAAACAATCGTCCGAACGGTATTCTTCCAGGTTTGGCGGTGTTTCTTTTCCCGGTTGGTGCTCAAATGGCCGGATGATCGGGATTGCCCCGCCGTTCGCCAGCTGCCCGGTCAGCATCAGTTCCAGACGTTTGCGGGCCTCCTGCGGGATGGCTGCTGCCACCCCCAAAATATCTTGCACCGAATCGCGGAACCCCAACCCATCGCGTTCGCCGTTGTACACCAGGCTGGCCGCCCGGCTCCAGGCAAACGTGATCAGACAGTTGTACAGCCCCCACACATTCACCGTATGGTTGAAGTCTTCATCCGGGGTTTGCACCGTCAGGCTGTCCAGGCGGGCATGCCAATGGTCTTTCAGCTTTTGCAGTTCCATCTTGGCGCGCCCCACCGAACCAAAGGTAGTCATTGTGCGCTGTCCGATTGTGCGCGCATCCCCAATCCCCAGCAGCACCAGAATCTCGCGGGTTTCGCCGGGCTGCAAAGTGAGATTGGTTTGCAGCGTACCGCAGGCGTTGTCGCCATACGCTTCGCTGTTGGTGCATACACCCGTCTCAACCACCTGCGGGTTGTGGTAGCTGCGGTAATCGCCCAAAAAGGCCGCCCGGCTGGCATCGTATCCTGCCAGTTCCGCCCCGGCCAGTCCCATCCAGCTGTGCATGCCCTGGTCGTTATCTAATTCTTCGCCTTCGTTGGCAAGATGATCGTGGATCGCAATGCGCAGCAAGCCGTCTTCCAGCGTGCCGCGCACAATGAACAACGAATACTGCAAATTCACCCGGTCTTGGAAGGTATCCCACTGGTTAGCAAACTCGCAAAACGAGAACACCGAAAGCTGCCGCGGGCGTTCATCCTGATTGGTCACCTTCAAATGCCAGTATTCGAAATTCTCGCCGAGGGGCACAAAATAGGTGGTCTCGGTGGCAATCCGGTCGTACACCGATTCGATCACCGTGTAGGCGGTGCCGTGCCGGCAGGTAGAGTCATACGATTCCAGCGGTTTCCCTACCGGCTGCCACGCATTTGACCAATAGTCGCCACTCTCCCGATCCCGAAGATAAAAGTAACGGCCTGGTTGATCCATCGGGATGCTGTTGAAATTCAAGCGCAGGAACCGCCCGCGCGCCCCAGATTTGTAAAAGCTGTATCCCCCGGCATTGTTGGTAATGACCGCCCCATAGCGCGTACTGCCCAGATAATTGCTCCAGGAAGTCGGCGTATCCGGCTGGGTGATGACATATTCTTTAGCCTGGTCGTCAAAATGTCCGTACTGCATGCGCTGCTTCTCCAATCCTACCGGCTTACCAGATATTCGGCGGGCACCGAATTGGCTTTAGTAAATTCTACGATTTCATCCACATAGCCAAAAGCCAGGCACACCACCGTATCCGCCCCGCCATAATAAATTGCCATTCGCCCGGTATCGCCATCCACCAAAGACGCACACGGGAAAGCCACATTGGGCACATCGCCCGTCCGTTCGTAGTCTGCCTGTGGGGCCAATAAATACGGCGCACTGCGGGCAATCACTTTCCAGGGTTGTTCCAGGTCCAACAAGGCAGAGCCAAAGCTGTACACAAAGCCGTTGCACGAGGTCAGCACCCCGTGGAAGATCATCAGCCAACCTTCGGTGGTCTCTATCGGGATCGGCCCGGCGCCTATCTTGGTGGCCTGCCAGCCGCCCAGGGTACCCATCACAAGCCGATGTCTGCCCCAGTAGGTCATGTCCGGGCTTTCGCTGTAAAAAATGTCGCCGAAGGGGGTATGCCCGTTGTCGCTGGGGCGGCTGAGCATTGCATAATTGCCGTTGATCTTGCGCGGGAACAGCACCCCATTGCGGTTGAAGGGCAGGAAAGCGTTTTCCATCTGGTAAAAGGTTTTAAAGTCAAAGGTGTAGCCCACCCCAATCGTGGGGTTGTAGTTATAACCGTTGCACCAGGTGACATAATAGCGGTCTTCCAGCCACACCACCCGCGGGTCATACATATATTGGAACGTGTTGATCTCGGCGGATTTGTCATCGGCAGGCAGCCAATGGATGCGCTCATTTTCCAATTCCCAATCAATGCCGTTGGCGCTGCGCCCAGCATGCACCTGCATCATCCGGCGTTTATCATCGCAGCGGAACACCCCGGCAAATCCGCCCTGGTAGGGCACCACCGCGCTGTTGAAAATGCTGTTGGAGGAAGGAATCAAATCATGCGGGATGATCGGGTTGTGCTCGTAGCGCCACAGCACATCTACCGCCCCGGTAGGCCGCTCGGCCCAAGGGATGTTCGGCAAAGGGCTGCTGTTGATCAAAATATTTTTAGACATGTACTGCCTCCTAAAAAGAGGGTTAGGACTTCTCTATATCTTTGTTTTTTGCAGCCTGCCCGTTGCTTTGCGCCAATGACAACTGCTTGAGCCGGGCAGCCATTTCCAGGCAGCCGCGCGCATGGTGGTAGGGGCCTTCCCACGGGCCGATCTTACCAATCCTTGCATCCGGCGTACCGTCCAGGTGCAGCTTCTTGAACCAGCCGCCGTTTTTATGGTCGATCATCTTGTTTTGGATGAAGCGCCACAAAGGAAGTACAGGCTGCCAATATTTTTGTGCCCCGCTCAGTTGGTAGGCATTGGTAAATCCAATCATGCCCTCTACCTGCGGCCACCAGGCAATCGTCGCAGCGTCTACCCCCTCATTGACAATATACCCGTCCGGGGCAATCCCTTCTTCCAGCACCGCCTGCGCCAATGCCAGGCTGACCGGACGGACACGCTGGATGAGATGTGGATCATCATTAATTTCAGCCGCTTCCCACAGCAGCCAGCTGGCCTCAATATCATGCCCGTAAGACACGTCATCCGAAAGCGACTGCCAGCGGTGGTCGAAGAACAATCTTTGGTGGCGGCTAAACGGGTCGTAGACATGGTTGAGGAATACCTCGATCAACCCTTCGTGCCGGATGGCAAGCAAATTATCCGGCCACACGCGCCGCAGGTTGGTAAAGGCTTCCAGCATATGCAGCATGGTGTTCATCGACTTATCGCAGTTGAGGTCTTTCTCGCTCAAGCGCATATCTTCCAGCGGCTGCCAGTTGCTGCTGCGGCCTTCAATATAACCGCCCCACTGCGGGTCGTAGGCAAACTGCTCCAATACACTGAACAGCTCCTGCGCGTATGCCAACGCCTGCGCTTCTCCGGTTGCCCGGTAGTATTCCGCCAGGCTGTAAAGCGCAAAAGCCTGGGCGTAATGATGTTTGCGGTCTTCCACTGGGGTGCCGTAGCGGTCAACCGACCAGTACACCCCTTTCAAAATAGAGTCCCAAAGCACATCGCTGAAATATTCAAACATCCGGTCCGCCGCCGCACGCGCATACACATCCCCCAGTTCTCTGGCTGCCGCCGAGAATGTCCACAAGATGCGCGTACCTAAAATGGCCGTGCGCGGCGTCTCGTTTTTGATCTGTCCATACAGATCAACCTCCCCATAAAACCCGCCGTAGGTCTCGTCAAACGCATGCGCCAGCCAAAAGGGGAGAATATTGCCGCTCAACTCATCCAGCAATTGCTGCCGAAATTCAGAGAAAGAAACTATTTCTTCCACGCTCACCCGACCTTTACCACTACTTGCATCGTTTTCACAACCGCCGGGGGTAAGGGGATCACCATCCCCTCCACCGGCTGTCCATCTACCTCCAGCTGCACCGCGTTTCCATCGCCCACGCGCTGCACTGCAATCTGATAATCCACCCCGCGGTAGGTGCGCCGGGCGCTGAAGCTGCGCCAATCGGCTGGCACGACCGGGGAAATTTGCAGCCCATCATAGGTTGGGCGGATCCCCAAAATCCATTGAGTAATAGCCACATAATTCCAGGCCGCAGTGCCGGTCAACCACGAGTTCTTGGCCTCGCCGTGGGTAGGGGCATCCCGCCCGGCAATCATCTGGGCATACACATACGGCTCGCACTTGTGCAGGTCGCTGATCTCCTCACGGGCAGAAGGGTTGATGCGCAGATAATAATCCAACGCCCGTGCACCCCGTCCCGCCATCGCCTCGGCGATCATGATCCATGGATTGGTATGGCAGAAGATACCGGCGTTCTCTTTGTATCCCGGCGGATAAGAAGAAATTTCGCCGTACTGTACATAATACTGGGTAAAAGCAGGTTGGTGCAGCACAATGCCATGCGGAGTTGCCAACCGCTCGGCCACCGAATCCAGTGCTTGCAAGGCGCGGCCATCCTCCAGCCCCAGCCCGGCCATCACGCACATCCCCTGCGGCTCGATGAAAATTTGGCCTTCATCACAAGTTTGGGAACCGACCGGCTTGCCAAAATCGTCATACGCCCGGCGGAACCAGGCGCCATCCCACCCGGCCTCCCACACAGCAGCTTCCATATTGGCGGCTGCTTGTTCGTATTGGTTGGTTTCCTGCGGGCGATTCAGGTGTTCGGCAATTGCCGCCATTTCCTGTGCTGCCAGAATGAACTGCCCGGCAATGAACACACTTTCAGCTACCACCCCATCTTTCATCGTGGTGGTCTGGAAGGACTCGCCCGGCTCTTCGGAAAAGCAGTTCAGGTTCAGGCAGTCGTTCCAATCTGCCCGTCCGATCAACGGTAAGCCGTGCGGCCCCAGGCGCGCCAGGGTGTAATTCAAGGAACGACGCAGATGTTCGTAAAGCGGTTCTTCGCTGCCCGGCAGATTGTCAAAAGGCACCGCTTCCTGTAAGATGCCCCAATCGCCAGTTTCTTTTAGATAGGCAGCCGCAGCCAACACCAGCCACAAGGGATCATCGTTAAAATTACTGCCGATCCCGTTGTTGCCGCGTTTGGTCAGCGTCTGGTATTGGTGGTAGGCCCCGCCGTCCGGCAGTTGGGTTGCTGCCAGGTCTAGCAAACGCTCGCGGGCACTTTCCGGCAGCAGATGGACAAAGCCAAGTAAATCCTGGTTGGAATCTCGGAAACCCATCCCGCGCCCGATCCCGGATTCAAAATAAGAAGCCGAGCGGGAGAAATTAAAAGTCGCCATTACCTGATACACATTCCAGATATTGACCATTCGGTTGGTGTCTTCACTGGGTGTTTGCACCTGGAAGCGGTTGAGCAGCCCATCCCAATAGGTGTGCAGTTCGGCAAACGAACGCTCTACCTGGGCAGGCTGTAAATAGCGGGCAATGATCGGCTTGACGGTCTGCTTATTAAGCGTATTCGAACCGGGCGGGTCAAATTTGTGTTCTTTAGGGTTTTCGTGGTACCCCAGCAAAAAGATGACCGTCTTGCTCTCCCCGGCCGCCAAAGATAAATGTACGTGGTGCGATCCAATCGGCGACCAACCGTGGGCAATTGAATTTGCGCTTTCTCCGGCTTCCACAGCCTGGGGAGAATCCCAGCCGCGGTAGGCGCCTAAAAAGGCTTCCCGCTGGGTGTCGAACCCCACCACCGGCTCGGAGCAGGCGAAATAGGCAAAATGATTGCGGCGTTCGCGGTACTCGCTCTTATGGTAGATCACCCCGTCTTCCACTTCCACCTCGCCAATCGAGAGGTTGCGCTGGAAGTTGGTCGCATCATCCCAGGCATCCCACAAGTTAAACTCCACCGCCGAAAACAGGTCGAGGGTCACTGCCTGTGCTTCGGTGTTGGTCAGGGTCAATTCCCAAATCTCCAGGTCTTGCCCCAAAGGCACAAAGTAGCGCATCCGGCTTTCAATCCCCTCTTGCCGGGCACGGATGGTGGTGTACCCCATCCCATGCCGGCACTCGTACGCATCCAGCGTGGTGCGCACCGGCTGCCAGGTAGGCGACCAGAACACAGGGGCGCCCTGGTTTCGGCCGCCGTCCTCTTTGCGCAGGTACACATACCTGCCACCCACATCCAAAGGGACATTGTTATAGCGATAGCGTGTCAACCGGCGCAAACGAGCATCTTTATAGAAAGAATACCCTCCCGCCGTGTTCGAAATGATCCCGAAATACTGCTCGCAGCCCAAATAATTGATCCAAGGCAAGGGCGTATCGGGTCGTTTAATTACATATTCCCGGTTTAAGTCATCAAAATAGCCGAACTTCATAGTTCCTCGTCAACCATATTTTGGTTTTCGGCAAACTTCACCACATCCCACGCCAGCCCAAGGCTGACGCGGGCAACCATCTCCTGTTATTTGTGGCTTCGCCGATTCTTATCTCTTTGCTGCCATCCAGGAATGTGCCACTCCTCTAAGGCACATCCCCTTCAATCTGACAGCAAGCAACAAAATGGTCAGGTTCAACTTCAACCAGCTCTGGCTGGCCGACCTGGCATAATTCGTTTTTTCCTGGGTGGGTGCAGCGGCCGTAAAACACACATCCCTGATCGGTATGTTTGCTCTTGGCCTGAAGCTCCACCTCTACTTCTTCCCATTTCTTGTCCAGGCGGGGTACGGAGGCCATCAACATCTTGGTATAAGGGTGCTGCGGGTTATGGTAAATTTTCTCGGTGGAACCCATTTCCACCACACAGCCCTGATACAAGATCACCGAACGCTGGCTGATGTAATACCCCAGCGAAAGGTCGTGGGTGATAAACAAAATAGAGAGACCTCTGGACTGTAAATCCGCCAGCAAATTGAGCACATCAATGCGGGTAGAAGCATCCAACATGCTGATAATCTCATCCGCCACCAAAAATTGAATATCCAACAGCAGGGCACGCGCGATCAACAACCGTTGAAGCTGCCCGCCGCTCAACTGGTGGGGAAACTTGTTGAGCACATGGGCAGGATTCAATCCAACCGATTCGAGCGCCTCGTTTACTTTCTTCGTCCAATCCTGGTTAGAAATCTCCGGCCAAAACTCATCATGCACCACATTAAAGACCCGGTCCGCCTTGAAAATCGGGTTATAGGAACTGAACGGGTCTTGGAAAACACCCTGCACAATGCGGTAATACTCTTTCAGCTGAGATTTGTTCAGCTTAGAGATATCCATATCTTCATAATGAATCTCCCCGGAGGTGAGCGAGAGCAATCCCAAGATCATCTTGCCAATCGTGCTTTTACCGCTGCCGCTCTCACCGATCAGAGAAATCACTTCCCCATCGTGGATGTCAAAACTCACATCCCGGACAGCGTGCAGCTCTTTAGAGCCGAAAGTACCTACCTTATACGTCTTTGAAATCTTGTTGAGTTTAAGCATGGTCTTCAAACACCTTCCAGCAGGCTACAAAATGGTCGTCCGCTACTTCTCTAAAAGGCGGCGCTTCCAGGCACTTCTCATACGCCAACGGACAGCGGTCCCGAAAGCGGCAGCCTTGGGGCGGGTCTAACAACATGGGGGGTTTCCCCGGAATGCCGCTGAGTTTTTCTTTGTCGTGCTGCACCCCCACCTTGGGCAAGGACGAGATCAACATTTTGGTATAGGGGTGTAAGGGCGCATGAATGATCGTTTCCGTGGATGCCTTTTCGGCCAGCTGCCCGGCATACATCACCATGATCGTATCGGCGATCTGGTAAAGGATGGAAATATCGTGGGTGATCACGATCATGCTCTTGACAAATTCCCGGTCGCGGAACTCCACCAACATCTCGGCAACCGCCTTCTGGGTAGACACATCCAGCGCAGAGGTGATCTCATCGGCAATCAGCAGCGAAGGGTTGAGCAAGGTAGATAGCACCATCACCATGCGCTGCTTCATCCCCCCGGAAAGCTCGATCGGATACATCCCCAGCACATCTTCAGACAGTTTCACCAATTCCAGCCGCCGTTTGATCTCCGGCAGCATCTTGTGATAATTGACCTTGCGCGATTCCAACATCTCCCGGATCATTTTGCCAATCTTGCGGGTGGGGTTCATCGCACTCATCGCATACTGCGGGATGGTGGCAATATCTTTAAAGCGGTACTGGTTCATCTTTTCCATATCCCAGATAGGCAATTCCACACCATCCAGCACCACTTTTCCTTTGACATATTTCATCGGCGGGGTGAGCAAGATCAGGCTGTTGCCCAGGGTGGTCTTGCCGCAGCCCGACTCACCTGCCAGCCCCATGATCTCGCCATCTTCTAAGGTAAAGCTGGCATGTTCCAGGGCTTTGGCGTCGCCTTTGAGGGTCTGGTAATACACGGTTAGTTCGCTGATTTGGACGCTCATCGCCTACATCTCCCTCAGTTTTGGATTGAAGACTTCATCAAGGCCAACGTTCATAATGTACAGCGCGCCGACAATGGCGGTGATCGCCAGCCCTGGCGGGATGAACCACCACCAATCCCCCAGCTGCAAAGCGCCCCACAAGACCGCATACTGCATCATCAAACCCAACGAAATGGCGTTGGTCGGCCCCAAGCCAATAAAGTCCAGTGTGGCCGCGTTAAGGATAGCGCCGCCAAACTGCAAGATGAAGGTCATAAACAGATAGGACATCATATTGGGTGCAATCTCGGAGAAAATGATCTTCCAGGTACCGCGCCCGCTCAGCTTTGCCAGGTCCACAAATTCCCTGGTGCGCAGCGAAAAGGTTTGGGCACGGATAGCGCGCGCCGCCCACGGCCAGGCAGTAAAGCCAATAAAGATGCTCTCGGCCATAATGCCGCGCACTTCCAGATAAGCGGCAATGATCAACAGGATTGCCAGGGTCGGAATCACCAGCACCACATTGGTGATCGTGTTGAGAATTTCATCCACCACACCGCCTTTATACCCGGCCACAAAGCCGACAACCACACCGATCAGGGTGCCCAATCCGCCGCCAATCAACCCGACAATAAAGGTAGCACGCAGGCCATTCACAAATTGGGTAAAGACATCCTGCCCAAAGGTGGTGGTGCCAAACCAATATTCAGCCGATGGCGGGTGCGAGGCCGGGCCAACATAGTCGAACGAGTCGTAGCTGGTCAGCAGCGGCCCCACAAAAGTAAGCAAAATAAAGAAAATAAGAACGATCAACCCCACGCGCAAACGGTTGTTGCGCAGGGCAAAGTAAAGCATTTCATTGCGGGTCTTGAAGAAGGTCATGATGCCCCTCCTTCCATCCCCACCCGAATGCGTGGGTCGACAAACAAATACACAATGTCAATCAAGAAATTTGCCAGCAGCACGCCAATGATAATGAACAAGAAACAACCCTGCACCAGGAAATAATCCTGGTTCTGGATCGCCTGCAAGATCAGGTTGCCGATTCCGGGGTAAGAGAAAACCACCTCGGT
Organism: Anaerolineales bacterium; assembly: GCA_963675375.2. GTDB lineage: Bacteria > Chloroflexota > Anaerolineae > Anaerolineales > UBA11579 > UBA11579. The sequence goes on from OY776212.2 coordinate 4,131,719, forward strand.
GACCAATGCCCCGGCCACCACCACGCCCAAATCCAGCGCCAACCCGGTAATCTGCGGGAGAATTGCGTTGCGGTAGGCATATTTGCGGATCAGGCTGCGGGGGGTGCCCAATGATTCCATATAATGGGCATAGTCTGCATCCAGCTCGTAAATGATCATGTTGCGCATCCCAATCGCCCAGCCGCCAAACTTCACCATAAAGAGCGAGAGGAACGGCAAAAACCAGTGTTTGATCAAATCCCAGGCAAACCCCCAGGTCATCGTTGGGGTCATCGAGTAGCTGTATGCACCTGCAATCGGGAAGATATCCAGCACGATCCCCAAAGACCAGGCCAACAAGATGCCCAGCCACATATAGGGCGTAGCGGTCAGTAAGTAACCAATCGGCAATACGGTGTTATCCAGCCATTTGGTGCGGGCAGCCCAGGCGCCAAACTTATTCCCCGCAATCCAGCTGAGCAGAATGGCAGGGACCAATAAGAACAGGTCATAGGGCACCGCCTTCATAATTACGTCTTTCACCTGCTGCGGGAAAAGATACACACTGGTGCCTAAGTCGCCGTGGAACAAGGCCTTCCAAAAATTGAGATACTGCTGCCAGATGGGGACATCCAGCCCAAAGGCGGCATTAAAATACCCGCGCATCACTTCTTGCGCTTCGGCATGCAAGGCAGCCCTGGAGAGCATGTTCTGTACCGGGTCGCCGGGCATGAACCGCGGGATCATCCAGTCAATCGTCACCGCCAGGAAAAAGGTGAGAATGTAGATGAGTAGTTTCCTGCTAAAGTATTGCTTCATGGTGTCTCCTTCTTAGAAGAAGGTTTTATGAATAAGGCCCCTTCCCCCAGGTACAGAGGAAGGGGCCTCGGTTGTTGAAAAAGGTTCAGGCCCTTAGACTATTCAGTCGGGGTCAGTTCCAATTCGGTGAGCATCATCAGCCCGCCCATTTGCCAGTAGCCAGCCCAGGTGGAGGGCAGCATGTTGTAGTTGTCCGAAGTTTCGGTCGGCCAACCACTCCAGGTTGCACTGCTGAACTGTGCCCACAGGCCGTTGTACCACAAGGGGATCATCGGCACGTCGGTGAGCATAAGCTCTTGGATTTGGGAGGAAACTTCCTGCATACCGGCCACATCGGTGGAGGGGACGCGGGCAAGTTCGTCAACCAGATCGAACATTTCCTGGTTGTCGTACATACCGAAGTTACCGCTGCCCATTACGTCTGCAAGCGGGTGATTGTATAGCAGGTTGTAGAGCGTCCAGGGGGTGTTGCTCATGGTCGCCCAGTTGTTGAGGGTCATATCAAATCCGGCGGTGGTCAGGTCGGTGTTCCAGCTGCCGTAGTCCGGGGTAACAGCCTGTACGTTAATGCCGGCTGCCTGTGCGGAGTCGGCGATCACGTTGATAGCAGCCATCCAGTCGGTCCAGCCGAAGGGGCAGGAGACTTCCAGGACAATCGGGTTGCCGTCGGGGTCTTCCACGAAACCATCACCGTCTACGTCCACATACCCGGCGGCGGCCAAAATGTCTTTGGCTTCCTGGGTGTCGTAGTACCAGCCGTATTCATCGATCACAGCCTGGTCATCGTACTTATCCAGGGAGGGCAGCAAGCCGGTCGGGCTGGCGGCCTTCACCAGGTTGGCATACGCCACATTGACGATGTCGTCGGTGTTGATCGAGAAAGCTAACGCACGGCGGAAAGCAGGGTCATCCATCGGGGTTTTGGTGGTGTTGAGGAACAACACAGCCGTATTGGCGGAAAGCATGTAGGGAGGACCTTCGAAGTAGGTGTCTACATAGCCCTGGTCGGCCAGTTCGGCAATCCCGGGCAGGAAGTTGTTGCTCAGGTCAAGTTCGCCCTTGAGCACCATGCCCATCGCCACGTTGTTGCTGGAGGTGCGGATATCGACAATGTACTTGGGGGCAGGGGTCAGGCCAAGCAGTTCGGTGCCCCACCAGTTGTCGTTGCGCATCCATACATTGCGGTCTTCGTCGTGGGTTTCGTACAGGTAAGCGCCGGAACCAACCGGGTTCTCATTCGCGCCGGCGGTCACTTCTTCCTCGGTGAAGTTTTCCCAGATGTGCTGCGGGACGATTGCGATGTTGTACATATCGTTGTCCCATTCCTGATACAGCGGGTCGGTGAATGTGAAGGTCACATTGTAATCACCATCTACCGTGACTGCATCCAGGTAGTTCCAGGTGTTGCTGAACCACAAGGCCGGGAAGTTCTTTGCCATTTCAAAAGTGAAAGCCACATCGGCAGCGGTCAGTGGTTCGCCATCAGACCAGGTCATACCTTCGCGCACTTTCAATTCGTAGGTGGTGTCATCTGTCCACTCGCCAGTTTCGGCCAGCCAGGGGATGTACTCGTCTTTGAGCGCGTCATACATGAACAAAGTTTCGTACAAGAAACCTACTGTGCCGGTGGTATTTGCATGCACCCAGGTCATGAAGGGGTTCCAGGAGGAAGGCGGGCCCCAGGCAGAACCGGTGACGTAGAGAGTCTCTTCACGCGGATACTCTGTGGCGGCAGGTTCTTCCATAGTGCTGGCCTCTTCAGCAGCAGCCATCGCCGCTTCAGCTTCGGCCTGAGCAGCTTCCAGTTCAGCCTGAAGCGCAGCAACTTCTTCATCGCTGGCCGCGCTGTCTTGAGCATCTGCTAACTGGGCTTCAAGCTCTGCAATGCGGGCATCTGCTTCGTCGGTTGCAGTGTCGGTGGAGCCGCACGCGGAGAGCAGTAAGCTTGCCAAAAGCAAAACGCTCAGGGCGGTTAATAGATATTTACGCATTTCTTTTCTCCTTTAAAATCATAGTGTTCGTTTTCTGATTTCTTTTCTCTTTCAAATTTCGGTACTTCTTTTATACTGGATTTCACCTCCTTCGTTGGACATTACCAACAATTTTGGGAGCGTTCCCAACATTGAAGAAATAAAACCACGCTCAGATCTTTTCACTTTTTAACGCGCCACAAGATTGGCGAACGATGAGTTGCGTCTCCATAATCGTAGAACGAGCAGTATCGGTGCCATTGTCAATCAGTTCTATCAGGGTTTCTACCGCCCTACCCCCCAACCGGTAAACAGGCTGGCGGATGGTGGTGAGTTCAGGTTCAGGTTTGGTGGGCAGCGGCTGATCATCGAACCCCACAAAGGCCACATCTTCGGGCACGCGCAGACCAGCGTCTTTCACCGCTCGCATTGCGCCTACCGCAATAATATCGGAAGCGGCGAACACAGCCCTTGGTTTGGCGGGCAGCATCCGCTGCATGGCAAGATAGCCATCTTTTTCGGTAAAGTCTGCCTCGACGATCAAAGATTCATCAATCGGCAGATCATGTTCTCTCAAGGAACGCAAATAGCCCTGCATGCGGTCGATCCCCACCGTGCTGTTCGCCGGGCCGGCAATCGTGCCAATCCGCCGGTAATTGAGCGAAATCAGGTGGTTAACCGCCATTTGCGTGGCATTTACGTTGTCAATATCGACATAACTGACCCCTTTAGGGTCGAACGGCCGCCCAATAATGACCACCGGGATGTCGGTGCGGATCAGGCGCTCGATCAAATGATCGCCGATCTGCCCGGACTGCACCAGCAGCCCATCGAGGAACCCTTTGCGCGCCACCCGCGGGAAAATCGTTTCCTCATCTTCTCTGGTGCTGACCAGGAAAAGGGTTAAAGTGTAATTATTTAGATTACAAGCGGAGGCGATGCCTTGGGTAAGGCGGGGATAGTAGGGGTCGGTAAACAGGGTGCTGACTGCCCGGGGGAGGATCAGGCCGATCATCCAGGAACGCTGAGAAGCCAGGGTGCGGGCAGCTGCGTTGGGGTGGTAGCCGGTCGCTTCAATCACCTTTTGCACCCGTTCTCGCACATCATCGCTGACATTAGGGTGATTGTTCACTACACGGGAGACCGTGGAGCGTGACACCCCTGCCTTTCTGGCGATATCTTCTAAAGTTAATCCCGACACTTTTTATCCTTTGGACAGCCGGACTCTGCGATGACGATTGTTGAGAGCGCTCCCAACGCTTTAAACACATTTTACAAAAATTTAACAAGCTTGTCAAGAAAGTTGACCACAGATGAATTTCCCACCCTATCCGCCCAAGCCCAGCAAGGCCAGCAGCCTGACCATCAGCGGGGTAATGGCCGGGGCAATCACTAAGGCAGGCAGAAAGTTGCCCGCCCGAATCTTTTTGATCTCCAGCAAACTGCTCAACGCCAACCCCAACAAGATGACCCCACCGGCAGCGGTCATCTCCGCCATCATCGCATCCGTCAGCAGCGACTGCGCCTGGGCAGCCAGCAAACTCAATCCGCCCTGGTACACCAACACCACGATCACGGAAAAGAGTACGCCCACCCCCAGGGTGGAAGCAAACGCCAAAGCCGCAAACAAATCCAGCACCGACTTGATCGCCAGCAGGGTAAAGTCGCCGCTCAGGCCATCCTGGATCGAACCCAAAATGGTCATCGGCCCCACACAAAATACCAGCGAAGCGGTTAACATCCCCTGCACAAAGCGGGTATTGGTGCTGCCGTCCCCGCCCCCTAACCGTTTCTCGATCCAGGCGCCAAACTTTGCCAGCCCATCCTCGATCCCCCACCACTCGCCCAGGATGCCGCCAAACAAAATGCTGAGCAGCACAATGATCGCGTTTTGAGACTCCAGAAACATGCTCACCCCGATCACCAGGGTGAACAAACCCAACCCGGCCATCACCGTTTGTTTGATGCGTTCGGGCAGCCGCGAGCCAAAGAACAGGCCGATGGTGCCGCCTAATAAAACTGTTGCAATATTGATCCATGTGCCGGTCATCTCTCACTCCTCCAAAAACAATGTGCCTGATAAAAATTTCCCCACATTATAGTAGCAATTTGGTGAATACCGTATAATATACACACTATTGAACCTCAATTCGCAACCTGAAAGGGGACTATGATGAAAAACTGGCAATATACACTGGTCGGCATTTTGGGGGGTCTGCTAGGTGCCGGCGTGATCTTGTTAATTACCAAACCCATGCTGGGAAAACCACTGGAAATCCCCCCTGCCCCCACCCCCGAACCGATCACGATTGATTTGAGCGGCGCGGTGACGAACCCCGGCGTGTACGCCCTCCCAGTAGGCAGCAGGGTAGAAGACGCCATCCTGGCCGCGGGCGGATTGCTGCCCGAAGCCTTCACCGAATCCCTCAACTTAGCTGCCCCGCTCTACGACGGTGCCAAGGTGCTGGTGCCCGCCGTTCAGGAACAACCGCCAGCCAGCCAGGCCAACGAGAGCAGCCCCGGCACAGCCGCACAATCCGCATTCCCGGTCAACATCAACACCGCATCCCTGGCGCAGTTAGAAGCGCTGCCCGGTATCGGCGAGAGCAAAGCCCAGGCGATCATCGACTATCGCACTCAGCACGGCCCTTTCCTCACCCCGGAAGACCTTATGAAGGTCAGCGGGATCGGGGAAGCGACCTTTGAGAGCTTGAAGGATTTAATTACGATTTATTAGGGTTGGTTAGCGAGTGGAAATCATCTGAAGCAGCAGTTAACTGGGTAAGTAATATATCTATACTTATTCATCAATATCAATGACTTTCCCAGTAATAGAATCAATCATTATAGATATATAATTAATTGAACCATCAGGTTCTCTAGTTACATTCGTTATGGACCATAGTAGCGTTTTGGTATCTAAATCTCTAACAAGAACTAGACTAATCCTTACTGTATCCCCATCTGTATCCAACGGCATGGTTTGGTTAGCAATTGCAACAGCTTCATTACTATCAATTTGAACTTCTTCTAACGATACAGGAGATAAGCCAAGTTCTAAGGCTGTTTTTGCATGCTCGCCCAACACCTCATTTTGGTAGGTATAGCTGCCACACTCCTCATCCTCACACTTGACTACAAAAGTTTCATCGGTATATTGATAGGATGCAAATTTATATTTGACATAATCTTCAACAATCTTATCGAATATTTCATCGTAAGTCACTTGCACTAACATAAGTTCTGCATCCTGCTGCCAATTTTTCGCCATATCACTTGCAACAGATGAAAACTCAAAAACGGAATGCATTTCGATTTCTAACGAATTTTCTTCGACGGTAGACTCTTGACAGCTCGATAGACTCAACACGAGTATCATAAAGAACCACAAAACATGGATCGTTTTAATTTTGTCAATCATTGACCATTCCCTCTAGCATTGAATAATGTAAAAAGCTAACAAAATCGATTGAGTTTTACTACAAAATATAGAAGCTAAACTTCATGCGATTCGACAATCTCACCCCTCTTTAAATCTAATTTAAACTCATATAAAAAAGATGTGAAGGGTGAATATGCGGATGCAATAACAAAATCTTTTTCTTCTTTCTCAATTTGGATTCCATCCAATGCAACTTCTTCCGAAATCCAAGCAACACCATCTTCTCCTTGCGCTTTCATATATGTGTGTGATCAGTTTGTTTTCTCTTTCCAGCACATCTGTAATTGGGCCAACATCTTCAATATAATATTGGGTAGGATCTCTCAAATTATAATATAAGCCTCTCCACTTGACACAACACAAATGTGATCTTCATTTGGATGGTTGTAAACGCCGAAAAAAAAGGTGGGCAATCTGCATCGCTGGATATTTCCAATCCAATCTCCATACTCCTCGCTGATCACATGAATTACATATCCTTCAGAATAAATTCTTCCTGGTTTATCTGTAAATTGAAAAATGGGAACATTTGCCGGCAACCCAGGCAGTATTTCCACCCGCAAATTCGGAGCCAACATTTTAACTTCCATCATACTCTCCCTATATTGTAGTTTGCTGAAGTCCAGTTTTGACCTTGCCTCACGTATTTATCAACAAGACTACGAAGGAAAAGTAGTCTGTGGCTAAGCAATGTAAGGTAATACAATTGTTTATCGCTGAGATAGAGAATTTTAGTTCCCGTGTTTGATTACTTCTCCTGAATAAGCATCTACGTTTTCATGAACGGTTGGGTATTCTCCGACTTTAACAATTTCCCAATATTGCTTACACTGCATATTCATTAGAGAGATTTTAATCGTAACTGGCTTATTAATTATGTAATCCTGATGATTCATCTGTATATCCCAAGCATCTTTATTGTCTTGTTTAACCTCATCAAAGATGATGGGATCAAATCCATATTCAGAAGTATATGTTGAATAAAAATGGGTATGCTCTCTTGTTTCAACTTCTCCCGTACAGCGTTGATTAATACATTTGACGATAAACAAATTTTCGGTATTATCATTTGCAACAAATATAAAGGTAAGAGAATGCTTGGCTATTTTTTTCGAAGCGATAAAATAAAATGTTTCTACAAATGTGAGTTCTGCTTCTTTGTTCCAATCTAGTGCTATATTTTCTGCTTCGGGATATAACTCAAAAAACGATTGGATTTCCAACTTTTTTTCAGTGTCATCTTTGCTTGTGTTTTGCTGACAACCAAAGAAACAGAGCAAAACAATCAAACTAAATAATATATAACTTCTTGTTGAGTGAAATAATTTCATTTTATATATCACAACAACTCCCCTATATTTCCACAGCTATACTAAATCCACGCCAGATTGCTGAACTTGACGATCCGATAAACAGCCGGTGAAAATCAACGCCAAGAATAAATTGATGAACAATGTTTTTTTAATCATATTTCCCTCATATGCCGGGTTGTTTATTCTTCTTCCTATAATCTAAAAACAATTGTAGTCCTTGTTTGTTTATTTTCTCTCAATCTCATTTCTCAATTCTGAGTTTAGATTTAGGGTGAACAAAGCATCCACCTTTTCTTACACCCCCTATAAAAATTAGGGGACAGATTCGGTATCGATATTTACATTATTCAGAAATAAGAATAAAAATGGGAACCACAATTTAAGGGAATCTCTTATGACTAGGGGAATGGAAAAGCCTTCGCTAAGCATCTGAGATAAAACTTGGAAGTACAGTATATTAATTACTAAATACGTTACAGCAATAAGAGATAAATTAAACCATTGGGAATCTGGTTTATTTCGGCGAAAAAGCATATTTACAGGGATTATCCAGTAGAAGACAACAAATTGCAAAATCCATATCAAGGAATTTAGTAAAGGCATATTTTCTATGAAATATGACCATGAGATCGGATAAGCAGAAAATGAAATTATTGAACAGAGTGAGTAAATATGTATCAGAGAAATAGAAATTTTCTTTTCCCAGACCAGCGAAAAAACAACAAATGGCATTGAATAATAAAACCAATTAGCAAGCTCCCAAAATATATCTCTGTCAAAGAAAAGATGTGTTGAGAGAGTACTTAAAAGCAAAAATATACCCACGAAAATTATTAGTGCAAGAAAACTTTTCCGTGAAATTTTTACTCTTTTTATGATTGCATAAATGACCATAACAAAGGATAAGTAGGCCAATATTGATGGAAAAATAAGGAACCTGTATTCTCTACCAACTACAGCAAGTAATAATCGTAATGACTGCCAAGTTAATAACCCAATTATTAGTATCTTCTGTTTAGCTCTGTCTCTCGCTAATTTTAAATATAAAATACTCCCGCCAAAAATACTTATTGTCAATAAACCAAATAATAAAATAAATAAAATTGGTTTTACAGATAAATTTAGAACATCTGTAACCACAAATTCCCAAAGTATTGGGAATGTAAATAGCAAGATCAATAAATAAAATTCCTTCTTATCACGCATAAACACCTTACGATAGTTTTTGATACTCGAAATAATTTCAAAAATCCTAGATCATTGAGAAAGTCTGTACTTATACAAGTATCCATCATTTACCAACCACAATACCTGGTTAGCGTCTTCAATCATTTTGGCATCAACAGTGGTAAACCAACACCCTTCTCCAGTAGAAGGGTCATACCATGCCAGCCCAGTATGCCAGGGAGTACTCGATTGCCCAAACCAATAATACCTCGAACTCTCCAAGATCAATCTTGGGGGAACCCAGAGATAGGAATTACCAATGTTTTCAAAATAATCTTCTTTATCTGGATGGAGAAGATGCCATGTTCCATCAGGTTCTCTCCACCCAATTGAACCAGTCCATAATCGTCCTTTTGAATCCACAACCAAACTAACTGGACTGCTGGGCCAAGTATCTTCTGGCACCTCAATATTTTGTATTTCTTCTGTTTCTGGGAAATACTGTACTATTTCCCCTTTTTGTAAACCCAACCCAGTTAATCCTAGTTGAACATAAATTGTGCCGTCCTTTGCTAACGCCATCCTATAAGCTTCATTATTGGGGAATTCCGCTACCATTGTATCAATTGAGTTTGCCGGATCATATTTATATAGTCCCTGCTTATCAATGAACACCCAAAATATATCGTGATCGTCAAGAAGAACAAGTGTGTTATGCACACTTTGATTCAAATTCCTTTGCACAGGTATTTTTACAGCATCCGGGACTAATTCAAATTCTTTTGTTTCCTCATTGTATTTACTCAGGGCTGGAATTGAATCTGTAGTGTAGCTCACATCTATATCCATACTCCAAATGTTTTGACCCCATACCGAGCCATCACTCATCACAAACAGATCACTTACCCAGATTTGTTCGTCTTTTACTTTTGTTGAGATTGTTTCTAATGTATCAGTCTTAGGTTGATAAATAAAATATGTTCTAGGAGAATTATCGATGGGGTAAGGCATCCCCTCATATCGATGTACCCATATTTCTGAGACACTATCAAAAGTACGGCTTATTTCCACACTGGTTAAAGTAAGCGGTGTTTCTGTTCCAGGTAGGGCAACAACCTGCTCCCATGATTCTGGAAGTGGGACTTCTTCCATTTCCAAATCCCAATTAGCAGGAAAATATGCATATTCTTCAAAATTACTAATACATGCAAAACTAGGGGGCTGTTGCTCCTGGCTGCAGTTCGTCAAAACTGGGCACAGGATAAGTAGGTATAACAACACTTTTTTCCACATTTATTCAACCTTTTTAGAAATGTAGTGTTTTTCAAATATGTATATTTGGATAACAAGTTGGCAGCATGGTGTGAGCATAAATCTTGTTGTAAAAAAGAAATTCAATCAATAATTTCAAAGAATAATTCCGCCATTGAAATACGCCCTTGAGGTACAACTACTCAATATTTTCCTACCGGCGGCTTGGACATTTTGTTTCTAGGTGTTTCTGAAAATGTCTCCTGAAATGAATAATAAAAGTATCCGGGGCTAAATATATTGACATCTGAATTATATGCAATTGCCCCTGCTTTACATACTAACATCCAAGTATCATTCAATACAATGTCACTTTCAGCATCAATTTCTCCACAAATGTAAATATCTTCCCAATCTTTCAAACGAAAAGTTGTTTTTTCCGGCGTTGGATTACCATTATCGTCAGGCCCAATACACATAAATACTTTGGTTATATCGGCATTTGCATCAATTCTTGGAAATTTTATACAAGTTTTGCAAAACAAAGTCACATAGATGGCAAAACTAACTAAAAGATTGCTACTGATAGCATACTAATATATATCCATTTTTGGAAATTTTTATATGTCATCCTATCCTCTATCTATGATTCCCACATTGCAACATACAGGCTTCAAACACCCACCACTGGCCCCATTCATCTTTCTTATAAAACCAACTCTCCCCCTACTCCGCCAACAGCAGCGTCACCGGGCAATGGTCCGAGCCGGTAACCTCATCATGGATCACTACATCCTGCACGCGCGGCATCAATCCCTCTGAAACCAGGAAATAATCCAAACGCCAGCCAACATTGTTGGCGCGGGCATTGCCCCAATACGCCCACCACGAATACTGCTCCTTGTCCGGGTACAGCTCCCGGAAAGCATCCTTGAAACCGTGTTCGAGGTAAGTGGTCACCCAGGCGCGTTCCTCCGGCAAAAAGCCGGTCGTCTTTTGGTTGCTCTTGTGGTTCTTCAGGTCGATCTCCTGGTGCGAGGTATTGAAATCTCCACAAATGATGACCTGCTCGCCATCTGCATGGTGCTGGTCGCAAATCTCCAGCAAGGCGGCGTAAAAGTCCAGCTTGAACGGCACCCGGCTGTGGTCGCGGCTGCCGTTTGGGAAGTAGATATTGTACAGATGGAAATCGGGGAAATGCGTATGCACCACGCGGCCTTCGCTGTCAAATTCCTCAATCCCCAGCCCCAGGGTAGACTCCACGTCTGCTGCCTTATGCAGGGTGAGCACCCCGCTGTACCCAGCGCGTTGGGCCGGGTTCCACACCTGGGTATAGTCTTCAAACAAAGCGTGCTGGTCTTCGGTCAGCTGCTCGGGGCGGGCTTTCACCTCCTGCAAGCAGAATACATCCGGGTGATAGCTTTGCGCCCACTGCCATGAATCTTTATCTTTTTTCAGCCAGGCACGAATGCCGTTCACATTCCAAGTTGTAATTTTCATTGTCTCTCCCATCATCATGTTGCCCAAATTATACCTGACCAGCCCAACGAATTAGCGCAGACCAAACACCTGCGCCAAAATGTCCGCCGCTGCCCGCACGGCGTTCCCCCGGTGGCTGACACGGTTCTTTTCCTCATCGCTCAATTCCGCCATCGTCTTGCCAAACGCCGGGATATAGAATATCGGATCGTAACCAAACCCGTTGCTGCCGCGCTCCTCCGGGATGATCTCTCCTTCGCAGGTACCTTCGGCAAACAAGGTCTCTCCTTCCTGCCCATCCTCCTCATCCCCGGGCACCGTAATCGCTACAAGGGCACGAAAGCGCGCCGTCCACGGGCGCGGGCGGGCGGCTAACTTTTCCAGCAGGTAAGCCCGCCGGTCGGCATCGGTGGCATTCGGCTTCGGAGAAAAGCGCTTGGAATACAACCCGGGGGCGCCATCCAGCGCATCCACTTCCAGGCCGCTGTCATCGGCCAGCGCGACCAACCCGGCCGCCTGGGCATACGCCTCCGATTTGAGCGCCGCGTTCTCCTGGTAGGTAGCGCCGGTCTCTGCCACATCAAAGTCAATCCCTGCTTCTTTCAGGCTGACCAGCTGCACATTTTCCAGCCCGGCCAGCAGTTGGCGCAGTTCCAACAGCTTGCCCGCATTGTTCGTCCCCAACAGCAATTTCCCTTGCAATTTTGTTTGCATTTGTACCTCACTTTCTCGTTTCCCTATCCGCATAGTCCTCCAACAGCAAATACGGGGGATATGATTCACGGTTACCCATATTTACGGGGGAGGGAGTAGTTTTATTCAGTTGTATTATGTCAATCTTTCCCAACTGATGATTGACCTGTTTTGCAAATTTTGTTATAATATTTTCAACTTTAATAAAAAGTTTTGCAAAATGGGCTGACATCAACGCAATCTTTGGTTAGAAATACAAAATACCATGCATTTTTTGGTTAGGTAAGTTCAGTCCCTTTAGTTCAGGATGAGCAAACGCATGCACAAACAATTAAACCCGCTCGGTTTCAACATTGGATACATCATCCATGAAACACCTGGATACACAAGGGACTTTGAATTCGAGTTTCCGTTTTTAGATCTATCGGATGACCTGACCGCCAAAGATTTCAAAGGCAAGGTGACATTCACCCGAACACAACGTGGCATTTTGCTGCATGTGGCTGCTTCGGCAATCGTACCCACCATTTGCGTACGCTGCTTAGAAGCAACCTTGTCCAGCATCTCCACAGAGTTCACCGAATTATACGCCTTTGACCACCGGGCCGAAACTGAATCTGGCCTGATTGTACCCGAAAATGGCTATATCGACATTTCACCGTTGGTCAGGGAATACCTCATCTTAGACATCCCCACCAACCCGCTGTGCAAGCCCGATTGTTTGGGGTTATGCCCGGTATGCGGCGAGAACCGCAACGAAGTGGACTGCGGGTGCGACATTGAAACGATTGACCCAAGATTGGCAAAACTGAAGGATCTGCTAGACCAACAAGAAGAAGAATAAATTATTGATAGGCGTACATTTAGCCCACTCATAGAGGAGGAGGCAAATGGAATATTCAGCAAATAATATACCCGAGTCTAACAGTATCTCATTTGTTTTTGACGATGAAAAGCTGAATCGACCGATTGAGTTTTTCACCAAAGACGATGAAGACATGGAGCGTCTGCGCTTCCATTATATGGAAGAAACAGACGAAGATGATGATGAAGAAGAAACCCAATCAGATGATGTAGAGGTTTCCTCCAAAAAGGCAGCTGCCCGGTCTAAAGAAGAAGAAGACCAGGATGAAGACCTGCCCACCCCCAAAGAAATTTTTTCGAAACTTGATCTCGCCCGCGGTGAAAACATCGACACCGTTGGCCTGTATTTAAAGGAAATGTCCCGTGTGCCGCTCCTCAACACCGAGGAAGAGGTCACCCTGGCAAAGTGCATCGAAAAAGGGCGCAAAGCCAATCGCCAGCTGGCAAAGCTGAACGGCAGCACCCCACAAGATGAAAAAATCGCCTTACAAGCATTGATCGATGAAGGACTGCTTGCCCGCAACCATCTGATCCAGGCCAATACCCGCCTGGTGGTCAGCATTGCAAAAAAATATCTCGGTCGCGGCGTTCCCTTCTTAGACCTGATCCAGGAAGGCAACCTCGGCCTGATGAAAGCGGTCAACAAATACGATTACCGCCGCGGCTTCCGCTTCTCCACCTATGCCACCTGGTGGATCCGCCAGACAATTACCCGCTCGATTGCCGACCAGGGCCGCACCATCCGCATCCCGGTGCACATGATCGACCGCATCCGCCAGCTGTATAAGACCGCCCGCCGCTTAGAGCAAACCCTGGGGCGTCCCCCCAAGGTAGAAGAACTGGCCGAAGTGCTGGAAGTCAGCGCCTCCAAGGTGCAGTGGATGCTGCAAGTCTCCTGGCTGCCGCTTTCGCTGGAAAGCCCGGTAGGCGACGAAGACGATGCCGAGTTGGGCATGTTTGTAGAAGACGAACACACCCCCACCCCCAGTCAGGCCACCGCCCAGAAACTGCTCAGCGAAAAGCTGGAAGAAGTGCTTGCCACCCTCTCCCCCCGTGAGGCACGTATCCTGCGCCTACGCTTTGGGCTGGAGAACGGCAAGACTTATACATTGGAAGAAGTCGGCGAGAAATTTGGTCTCACGCGTGAACGCATCCGGCAGATCGAAGGCAAAGCCCTGCGCCGCTTGCGCCACCCGATGCGCTCCCGCCAGCTAAAGCAGTACCTCTAAACAGTAAACCCATCCTCTCACAAGGAATTTCAATACGCAAAAAGCCGAGAATATTCTCGGCTTTTTGCACTTATTTAACTGGATAACCTAACATGTAGGGAGGGTTTACGGGTTTCACCCAAAACCCTCTCCTACAACAAACACTTATCCATAAAAATTTCCGTTTGTAAAATCATTCTCTACAAATAGTCCCCTACCCCCTCATTAAATCAAACTCTGTTCGATCAAACACAAACGAGGCTGATGTGTACCAGCCTCGCGATTAACTCATTCACTACCAAACGCTATAAACGTTTCCCTGCCCCCTACTCCGCCCGGTCGATCATGTTGTCAAACACAACCCCGATGATCACCGAGATCGTGCCTACCGTCCACAACCCCATCGAGAGGAAATTGATCCAGAAAGTCGATTCGAGGATTTTGATCACCACCAGCCAGGGGATGATTACACCTACCAAGATCATCCCGGTGCCAATATAGCGCAGCTTATGGATATGCTTGGTAATCTTTTTCGGCAGCTTGGGGCCATCCCCGCGGTAGTAACGATAGTCCATGCGTTCCCTCTTTCCCCGCTAGTCCTTGAACAAATCCACGCGTTCGGGACGAGACGCCGCAGTATTTCCGCTGCGTCGTTGGGTAAAATAATTCAAAGCGGCCGAAAGCAGCACGCCGCCGATCACGGCAAAAATATCATCTTGCGGCCCAATCATCAAGTCGGGCAAAATGGCATATACCCCGCCCAAAATCGCCGGGATCCAGGCCCAGTCGCGCACGCTGACAAACATCACAATCGCCGCCGCAAACAGCACCACAAACACACCAATGGCGATGTACAGCCCAACCTTCAGGTTGATTCCCAGCGAATCGCCGCCCAAAAAGGTGACCAGCTCCCCCACGCCACCCGCGAACAGAGATACCACGGCCAGGATCAGACCGAGGATCAGAAAGGTGAATCCCAAACAAGACTTGGTGCCATCTTTCATCTGGCAGGTACTCCTTTAGCGCTCAAGTTAGAAGGGCGAATTTGCACCGGCAGGGGCTTCGGTGTAATACGGGTTGTCACCTTCCGAGTGGTCGGTGGTATCCAACACGCGCGTGATCTGCGGGATTTCTTCTTTAATAATCCGCTCGATGCCATCCTTCAGCGTCATCTGCGAAATGGCACAGCCGCGGCAGCCGCCGCCCATTTCGATGTATGCCGTGTCGTCTTTCACATCCAGCAGCACTACCCAGCCGCCATGTCCGGCCACACCGGGGTTGATCTGCGAATCGACGATTTCCTGCACCTTATTGGCCAGCGGGTCATCGCCCCAATCTTTGCGGCGGGAGGCCAAATAGCGAGACAGCGGATTATCGTATTCAATATGGAAACCGGTCGCATAACGTTGTTCGTCAAAATCCACCTCGGCGCCCAACAAAGCCTCATTGGCGGCCGGGTCCAAAAACACGGGGAAAGGCCCCATATCCAGGATCGTATCTTCTTCGGTAGATGTTTCCACCGGCACAAATTTAAATTCGCTCTGCCCCCCGCTAGCACCGCCCAACTGCACCAACACGCGCACAGCCATCGGGCCTTTGTTTTGCTTCGCCATTAATTCAGAGATTTTATCAATTGCAGCTTGCGTTAATTCAAGCGGTTTTTGTTCTTGTAGTTCAGTCATCAATATGCACCATTCCTGTTAAAAATGATTATCACGTATTTTCTCATTATACCGTTAATGCGCACAGCGTCTATTCACTTACGCCCTTCTCCATAAGGCAGCACCCCACAAAAAACTATTCTCGCACTATTTATATGCATGGAATTGTATAAAGGTATCTAATTATGAGTATAATAGTCCTATAAAACAAATGAAAATTTTTCAAAGATATCTGAATCCTCAAAATATTCCACTTTCATCATTCAAACGCAAAGAACTAAGAGAATACTTGCTCAAAGGCACCCTTACTTCTCTTTGGTTATTGATTGGTGGATTCATCCTGATCTTGGGGGCCCTTACTTTACTGAGAATCCCAATTAAATTTAAATGGAACCAGGCCTTTTTTCTTTTTGCAGTTACTTCATTTAACCTCATTATAAATAGATTTAGTAAAACCAAACTTGTCAGCGTCATTTTTATATTCTCAATCATCGCGTTGGGTTTGTGGGAAACCTACCAAAATGGCATCTTATCCATCTTTGTCTTATATTTCGCAATCGCTACAATACTGACCATTATTTTGCTCAATCTCCGCTGGCCTATGCTTGCCATCATTCTAGCTGCCCCGCCTATCATCACGCTCCTCCAGCCAAACCCAAACATCGAATATATCATCACCTATATAGCCTTTATGACAGCAATAATCACCATCCTATCCACCTTTAGCCACATAAAAGAACGACTGGAAGATGATAACATCCGTGTCATTGAGAAAGAGAACATCAGCAAGGCAGCCTATTCGATCAATTCCTCTTTAGACCTGGCAGAGACCATCCGATCTACACTTACATCGTTAGAAAACATCATTCCTTACGATTCGGCCTGCATTCTATTAAAAACGAATGCCAACACACTGGAGATCGTAGATGGGCGCGGTTGGGAAGACCCACAATCGGTCATCGGTTTAGAGTTCCCCATTCCCGGCAATAACCCTAATACGGAAGTGATGAAAACCGGCAAACCATTAATCTTAAACGATGCGCCTGTTGAATACCCCGATTTTAATGACGGTCCCCACAGCCATATTCGTTCCTGGTTGGGCGTACCCTTGCAAGACGATGAAAAAACAATCGGCATGTTGGTGATGGATCACACACAGCCCCACTTTTTTAATCAAGACCACATTCGTAACGCAACAATCTTTGCAGATTATGTCACCATTGCACTACAAAATGCGATGTTATTCAACATCACCCAAAATGATGTCCAACGACGCAGCGTCTTCTACCAGACCTCCCAGAAGATCCTCTCCGCTACAACTGACACAGAAGCAATCTACAAAGCCATTTATTATGCCACCTCTCAACTCATGCCTTGCAACGCCTTTGTTTTGTCCCTCATCCTGAATGATATGATTGAAGGGGTCTATATCATTGACAAAGATGAGCGCGTCGAAAACATTCGCGCCCCCATAGGCACGGGATTAAGCGGCAAAGTGATCGCACAAAAAAAACCTATTTTGATCCCCGATATCGATTTAGAAGAAAACTTCCCCGGCATAAAATTTTGGAAGGAAGACCGCATCCGTTCTTTGGTGGCGGTGCCTCTTCGCATTGGGGATGAGATCATTGGTTCACTGGCAGCCCAATCCTACGAACCAAATATGTACGAAGAAGCTGACCAAGAAATATTAGATTTGCTGGCCGCATACGCCGCAATTGGCATTAAAAATGCACAACTACTTTCAGAGGTAGAGAAACTAGCGCTGTCAGATGGCCTGACCGGGGTGCTGAACCGCCGTGCCTTCGATGAAAAAATTGCCTATGAAATTGAAAGAGCCGAGAGATACAGCCAGCCAACCAGCATGATCATCATTGACGTGGATAACTTCAAACAAATGAACGACCAATATGGGCATAATATGGGTGACAAACGATTGAAAAAGATTGCCCACATCATCTCGGATACTTCCCGTTCTCCCGACCTGGTAGCCAGGATCGGAGGCGAGGAATTTGCTCTTATCCTCCCCAACACCTCCCTGGAAAGAGCTGCCATCTTAGCCGAACGCATTCGCGCTAACATCGAGCAAGAATTTGTTCCAAAAGACCCCACCATCCCACGACAACCCGCCTCCACTGTCAGCATTGGCGTTGCCGAATTTCCGCGCCATGCCAAAAACAGCAGTCAATTATATATTGCTTCAGATAAAGCCATGTTCCAGGCAAAAAATGAGGGAAAGAATGCCGTGCGCTTAGCAAAACATTGAAAGCAGCCCCCTATGGACAATACTTCGCCTACCCTAAAGCCTGAATATATCCAAGCCCTGAATACCGCGGCGTCTTTGCTGCAAAAGGCGCCTGAGTCAGAAGAGGATGTTTACCAGACCTTTTCCGAACAGATCCATCTCCTCGGCCTGCGGGGGGGCATTGCCCTGCTGGATGAAAACGGCGAAAATTTCGTTTTCAAGACCGTTGCCCAGTCCAAACTCACCCAGACATTAAAAAAACTAGAAAAACTGTTTAAATTGCAGGCCAAAGGGTTCAGCATTGCTGTCGATCAAGTAGATATCTACCGCCAGGTGCTCACCACCGGGAAAGCCCTCTACACCCCCAATACCAAACAAGTCATTTCACAAATGCTGCCCGATTCTGCCAGCGGCCTGGTAAAAAGAGCGGTTGAAGTATTTGGCAACCACGGCGCTATATACTGCCCCCTGATGAGCAAAGACAAGGTCATTGGGGTGCTCAATATTGCTGGCTCGGACCTCAAAGAAGAAGACCTTCCCAACATTAAAGCCTTTGCCAATTACCTCTCGATTGCCATTGTCAACGCCCGCTTGATGGATGAGCTAAAAGAAAGCAAGCAGAATTACAAAAGCCTGTTCGTCAACCTGCCCATCGGCCTCTACCGCATCACGCCAGAAGGGCGCTTTATCATGGCGAACCCGGTCTTTTTGGAAATGTTCCACGTGCAGGATTACCAATTTCTGCATGGAAAAATGCTTTCATCGCAAAACATCCAGCCCTTGCACGACCGCGCCGAAGTGATCGAGCAGCTCAAACAAGATGGAGAGATCATCGGCCTGGAAACCGCCTGGGAAACTCCCGACGGCCAACGCGTATACTACAAAGAAAATATGAAAAGCAGCTACGATAAAGATGGCAAGCTGCTCTATTTTGAAGGCACCATTGAAGATATTACCGAAAAGAAAGAAACCGAATTACAGATCAAAAAGCAGCTGCAAGAAATGCGGCTGCTCAACCAGATTGCCGCTGCAGGTGCCAGCGCTGAAAACCCCGAAGAATTAATCGCCCGGGTAACCGAGACCATTGCCGAAAATTTATACACCCACCACTTCGGCATTGCCCTTTGGGATGAAGACTCGCATGGCCTGGTGGTGCATGACTCGTACCGCGGGCTGTCTGCCACCCACCAAAACAAAATCTTCGCACCCGGCGAAGGGATCATCGGCCAGGTCTATCAGACCGGGGTGCCCATCTACATCCCCGATGTAAGGGAACATCCCGGCTATCTGACCACCAACCCCGACCTGCGCTCCGAACTCTGCGTGCCGATCAAAACGCGCGACCAGGTCTTGGGGGTGCTCAACGCCGAGCATGTCGAGCTGGATGCCTTTACACCGCAGGACGAAATGCTTTTCAAGATCATCGCCGACCAACTGGCAATCTCGCTGGAACGCGCCCAGTTCATCAACGAGATCAAAAACCAGGCGCATCAGCTCACCTTGTTAAATGAAGCCACCCTCACCACCAGCCGCATCTTAGAGCCAGACGAACTGATCAACCTGATCGCCCAAGAGATCATTTCCCTGTTCAACCCCGATTCCTTCCAAATTTCTCTCTTCAACGAAAAACGCCAGCGCATTGAAATAGCCATGGCGGTAGAGAAAGGGGAGATCAACCACGCCAACATTGGGGTAAAAATCCCCTTCTCCGAAGGCGGGCTGACCGCCCTACTGCGGGATACCGGGGAGACCTTGCAGATCAACAACCTGGAAAACAGCCCGCTGTTAGTCGGCTATAAACAGATGGAAGCAGTAATGAGGGGTTCCTGGCTGGGGATACCTTTTGTTTCCGGCCAGCAGATCATCGGCGCGCTCACCGTGCAGTATTACGAGGAAAAAGAATTCAGCAAAAGCCAGACGCTCTTCCTAGAATCCCTGGCTGCACACGCCGCCATCGCCATCAACAACGGGCACTTGTTCAACGACATTCAAAGACGGTTTGCTCTCAACAGCCAACTGGCGCAGTTAAGCGAAGGACTCAACCAGCCGCAGAAATTAGATGAGGTCATCAATACGATCGGGGAGAGTGCGCTCTCCCTTTCCAATGCCGGCCGCGGGGCAGTTTTTTACCGGGGATACGATGAAACCGTGGAATGTTTGTGGGCTAAAGGCATTTCAGAGCAGTACATCCAGCAAGTCTTGGATCGGCTGAGCGAAATTCCCACCAGCCAGGTAATTGATACCCGCGAACCGGTACTGATCCCCGATATGCACCAACTCCCCCCCGACCAACCCCTTCGCCAGATCGCCCTGGCTGAAGGCATCCAATCCAGCGCTTTGTGGCCGCTGGTATACGAGGGCAGAACGATTGCCGCCTTTGGCTGCTACCGCGAAAACCCCTATTTCTGTGACGATGATGAAAAAGAGATCATGATGGTCTTTGCCCGCCAGGCTGCCGCTGCCATTGAAAACGCCCGCCTGCTGGAAGCAGAACGCACCCGCCGCTATGAAGCCGAAGCACTGTACAAAACCACGACCACGCTCACTTCCACCCTGGACATTGAAAAGGTGCTTTCCAACATTTTGGTCGAGTTGTACCGCGTGGTAGATTATGCCAGCGCCAGCTTACAGCTGCTCGAAGGAGACACCGTCCGCATTGTGGCCGCCGAGGGTTTCCAGATCGACCCGGACACCTACATCGGTTTCGAATACCCGATGGACAATCCCTTGTTCCAAGAGATGTATACTCTTCGCCAACCGATCATCATTGAAGATGTCCGCCAGGATGCGCGCTTTTCCGACTTCCTCGATATGGGCTTCATTCGCGGCTGGATCGGTGTCCCCTTGATCGTGGGTGAAAAGATGATCGGCTGCATGACGATAGACAGCGACCAGCCCGGCAGCTTTAACCAATCGCACGCCCAAAAAGCAGACGCCTTTGCCAACCAGGCCGCCATCGCCATTGAAACTGCCCGCCTGTTCAGCCAAACCCAAAACCGCCTCCAGGTGCTGCAATCCATCCACACTATCGACCAGGCCATCTCCAGCAACTTAGACCTTTCCATCACCCTGGATGTCTTTATCGACCAGGCGCTCAACCTGCTGGAAATTGATGTTATCAAAATGTATGCCTACGACCCGGATGCCCAAATCTTCGACCTGCTCACCTACCGGGACATGCTCGGCATCTCTGGCGATTCCCCCGAAACCCTTTACAACCAGAATGCGGTCAACCAGGCCATCCTGGATCGAGAAGTGGTGATGATCTCAAACCAAAACACACCGGCGCCAATTGCCCACCCCCAGGCTTCTTGCTACTTCGTCTCCCCTCTCATCACCAAAGGACAGGTGCGCGGCGTGGTAGAGTTGTTCAGCAAAAACAATCTCAATCCCGACGATGAATGGGTAGACCTACTCAAGACCCTTTCCACCCAGGCTGCCATTGCCATCGAAAACAACGATCTGATCTCCAGCCTGCAAAAATCCAACGAGGAACTGGTCATCGCCTACGACCGCACGCTGGAAGGCTGGGCCTATGCCCTCGAAATGCGCGATAAAGGCACCATCGACCATTCCCGCCGGGTGGTAGAGATGACCGTCAAATTGGCGCGCAAATTGGGGATCAAAGGCACCCAACTGGCAAACATCCGCCGCGGCTCGCTGCTGCACGATATTGGAAAAATGGCGCTCCCCGACAGCGTGCTGCTCAAGCGCGGCCCGCTTTCCAAAGAAGAAGAGCACATGATGAAAACCCACCCCAAGCTGGCTTTCGACATGCTCTCTTCCATCCCCTACCTCAAACCTGCGCTGGATATTCCCCTCTACCATCACGAGAAATGGGATGGCAGCGGCTACCCCCACGGGCTGAAGGGGGAAGAAATCCCGCTGCCGGCCCGTATCTTTGCCGTAGTCGATGTCTGGGACGCCGTCAGCTACGACCGCCCCTACCGCCACGCCTGGGCGCAAAAAGAAACCATTGAATATATCCGCACGCAGGCGGGCACCCACTTTGACCCCGCCATTGTAGACGCTTTCCTGGAAATGATCCGCTGATCGCACGCGCTTCCTCCCCGCCAATACCCCTCATTCTAATTATCATTTCTAAATAAAATCCAGTAGACGGACTAATATCAATCACTATTTTCACCGGATAAATTAGATATATAATCATTCGGATGGGTACATCCATCTGTTTGTATCGCCGATTTTTACTCGGTCACACATTCACGTATGTCTGTTTTTTATCGCTGGCTTCAAGCGTTGGGGCCAGCATCTTATCAACTATTTGGAGGACCACATGACAGGCAATGCAATTCATGCACAGGATTTAGCGTATTCATACGGGGAAACAAATGCAGTCAACGGCATCAGTTTCGACGTTGCGCGCGGTGAGATCATCGGCTTTTTAGGGCCTAACGGCGCCGGTAAAACCACCACGATCAAGATGCTTACCGGGCAGTTGGTGCCTAAATCTGGCAAGATCGAAATCCTTGGCATGGATGTAGTTCAATCACCCAACAAAGTACAAGAAAAGATCGGCGTTAGTTTTGAAACCACCAACCTGTACGAACAGATGACTGCCGAAGAAAACTTAAAATTATTCGCCCGCCTATTCAGCGTAAAAGGATTCGATGCCAATGCGCTGCTGCGCCGGGTGGGTTTAGATGGCCGCGGCAAAGAACAGGTCAAGGGCTATTCCAAAGGCATGAAACAACGCCTGATGGTTGCCCGCTCCCTGATCCACAAACCCGACATTCTCTTTTTAGATGAACCCACCGAGGGCTTGGACCCGGTATCGTCCGAGATGATCCGCTCCATCGTGCGCGAAGAAACCCAACGCGGGGCAACCGTTTTCCTGACCACCCACGACATGCACGAAGCCGATGTGCTCTCCCACAAGGTAGCATTCATCAACCATGGCAAGATCGTTGCCCTGGATACCCCCCACGAGTTAAAGCAGCAGTACGGCGAACGCATTTTACAAGCAGAAGTAAAGACCCAAGACGGCCAGCGGGTGACCAAAGAAATCCTGATGGACACCGCTGACACCAGCGCCCAGGTGCAAACCTTGTTTGACCACGAGCAGGTCATCACCGTACACACCAAAGAAGCCAGCCTGGAGGATATTTTCATCCAGATCACCGGCCGGGGGTTGGTCGGATGAACTGGAAGATGATCCCGACCTTGGTGTGGAAAGACACCTTGTTATATTCCCGCAACCGTTTTGTCGCCCTTATGTCTGTGCTGGGCGTGGTGGCCTATGCGGTAATTTATTTTTTGATGCCCAACAGTGTGGACGAAACTCTGCTGATGGGCATTGTAGCGCCCAATTTTCCCCAGGCGTTCTTGACCAACTTGGAAGATGCAGGGGTAGAAATCGCACAAGAACCCACCGCCGAGGCCATGGTCTCCGAGATGGAAGCCGGTGCCTATGATACCGGTGTGGTTTTCCCTGCAACCCTCATCGCCGATCTATCTGCCGGGAAAGAAGTTGACGTGCAGGTTTACTTCACCTCCGACATTCCCGCAGATATGCAGGAATATTTCCTGCTCTTCATTGAGGAGTTGGGCTTCATGCTCAACGGGCAGCAGCTCAATGTGGAAGGCGAGGAATATGTCTTGGGGAGGAACCTGGTCGGCGAGCAGATTCCGGCCCGCGACCGTATGCTGCCGATGTTCTCGATCATGATCTTGATGGTCGAAACCATCGGGCTGGCAACCCTGCTCAGCAGTGAGATTGCCGCCGGCACCATTCGTGCGCTGCTCATCACCCCCATGACGATGACAGACCTGTTTGCCGGTAAAACCCTGATGGGCGTGCTGATGGCTTTTGCCCAGGTGTCCGTCTTATTGATCGTTACCGGTGGACTAAAAGCAAATCCACCGCTGATACTGTTGATCGCCCTGTTGGGTTGTTACATGATTACCGGTGTGGCCTTCCTGGTCGCGGCTACTTCCAGCGATATGATGAGCGTGATCGGTTGGACGGTGCCCGTCATTTTAGTGTTGAGCCTGCCTGCTTTTGGCGTGCTTTTCCCCGGCACAATGACCAACTGGGTCAAATTCATTCCTTCCTACTATCTGGTGGATGCGATGCACAAAGTGGTCAATTTTGGGTTGGGTTGGGGAGACGTAACCGCCAACCTGCTCACCATGTTGGTGTCGGGCACCATCTTTTTATCGATAGGGATTATCGTTCTCAGGAGGAAAATGCGATGAGGTTACAACGAATTTGGGTGCTGTTGGGCAAAGAAGCAAAACAAGGGTTGCATAACTTCTTTTTCATCTTTGCCATCATTGTTCCGGTCGTGCTTACGCTGGTTATTTCTTTGGTATTCGGCACCCTGTTTGCCGATAAACCCAAGCTGGCGGTGGTCGACCACGGTAATTCTCAGATGGTTGCCGATTTCCAAAGCATGAATTCGATTGTCTTTAATCAATTCACCGATGAAGATGAAATGATCGCCAGCGTGGAGATAGGTGCCAACGATATGGGGCTGATCCTGCCCAGCAACTTCGACCAGCAGGTCAAAGCCAATCAGTTGGCAAAATTGACCGCCTATATCTGGGGCGAGAGTTTGCTCAAGCAGCGCGCCGTGCTGGGTACTGCCCTGCTCAACACCCTGCGGGAATTGGCCGGGCAGGAACCGCCGCTCAAGCTGGAAACAGTTTTGGTCGGCGACCAGGTTGGCCTGACAGTAGAAGCACGCCTCTTCCCCTTATTGATCTTGCTCTCCGTCATGTTGGGCGGCCTGCTCATTCCGGCTTCTTCCCTGGTGGATGAAAAGCAAAACCGCACGCTCAAAGCGATCACCACCACCCCCGCGGCGTTAGGCGATGTGTGGATTGCCAAAGGCACCATCGGTTTTATCATCAGTGTGGTGATGGCCATCTTCATCCTGATTATGAATAATGCCTTCGGACACCAACCGCTTTTGCTGGTGCTGTGTCTCTCCCTGGCCGCGCTGATCGCCACCCAGTTTGGGTTGATTATGGGCGCACTGGTCAATGATACCGAAACCCTGTTCGCCATCATCAAAGGGTTGGGCATTGTCATCTACGCCCCCGGCATTATCTACATGTTCCCCAACCTGCCCCAGTGGATCGCCAAGATTTTCCCCACCTACTACATGATGAACCCAATTGTGGAATTGGGCAAAGGCGGGGCCGGCTGGCCGCAGATTTCCCTGGATGTGTATGTGATGATCGCGATTGCCGCTGCCCTCTTTGGGCTGTTGGCATTTCTCGCTCGCCGCGTGCGCTACCGGGTAGGGTAACAAATAAATTTCAACTACTATGGGATTTTAGTTAATCTCATTAGACCCTGAGGGTTTTAAAAACCCTCAGGGTCTTTTTTTCTAATTTATCTTTTCCACAAAACAATTTTTAACTATCGAACCTGGAAGGTTTTTCCTATCTTCCTGCACATCCTTCATCATCTACAGCGCTATTTTCCCAACGCCGGCAGCCAAACCGTAAAGGTTGTGCCCTCTCCCAACCTGCTTTGCACTTCCACCTCTCCCCCCAACAGCTGCGTGATCGAGTGCACGATGGCCAAACCCAGGCCGCTCCCTCCGGGAGTATCATCTTGCTCCCCCTCGTCCCGGCTGCGCGCCTCATCCACCCGGTAAAACCGGTCAAACAAATGCGGCAGATGTTCCTCCGGAATCCCCCGCCCGTTATCGACCACCCGGACCCACGCCCACTTTTTTCCGTCGCGTACAATTTCACCTGTTTCTACCGTCACCGTGGGCGCATCCCCGGCATGGTAGTGGATCCCGTTTTCAACCAGGTTCACCACAATATGGGTGATGTAATCGCGATCGGCGAACACGATTGCTTTCTGGAGTTCCCCGGTTTTCAAGGCCACCTGATGCCGTTGGGCCAATGGCAGCAGCCGGTCGATCACATCCAACCCCACTCCGCTCAGGTCAATTTCTTCCCGCCGGAGTGCGGCCCGGCCCGAATCCAGCCGTGCCAGGGTCAGCAGTTCTCCCACCAACCGGCTCATCCACTCATTTTCCGATTGGATGATCTCCAAAGATTTTTGATATTCTTTGGAATTTCGCGGCTTTTCCAGCGCGCGTTCCGTTTCCAGTTCGATGATCGTCAGCGGGGTACGCAGTTCGTGGCTGGCATCCGCCGTGAACTGGCGCTGGCGTTCAAAGGCCGCCTGCAAACGGTCTAGCATCTGGTCAAAGGTAGCTGCCAGCTCTCCCAACTCATCCGACCTGCTCAGATTGAGGCGTTTATTCAAGTCATGTTCGCTCAGGCTGCGCGCCGTGCGGGTGATCGTTTGTACGGGACGCATAGCCTGGTTTGCCAGCCAAAACCCGCCGCCAAATGCAACCGCCAGGGTCAGAAAATATACAAACCCCAACACCAAAGCCAGGCCCGGCTGCTGTGCGCCGGGGTCAATCGGGCTGCCTAACAGCAACGTGCCAAAGGAGCGGTTTTCAACTTCTAACGCGGTGCCCACAAAAAGATACGTATTGTCCCGGCTGCGGTGTTCGTGGTCATAGGAAGAATAAACCTCATAAGTAAAAGGTGCATCGGATTTACCCTCTGCCACCCATAACTGGTACACATTTTGCAGGTCATCCGGTGCAAAGTGTTCGCTTTGTTGAATCACCTTTCCGTCCATATCCAAATAGGCCAGCCGGTCGTATTCTTGCAGCAGCGGCAGGTTGCCCACATCGGTGTTCTGGTGATCGCTGTCTCCCTCTAAAACTTCGTGCGACAAGGTGAGGTTAGCACCGTAGTAGGTGCTCAACTGATTCAGGTCGGACTGTAATTGGCTGATCGTTTCTGCACGCAGCACCTGCGCCTGCCGGAAATAAATGAACAAACTGAACACACCCAGAATCACAGCCAGGATAAGCACAAACCACAAGGTCAACCGAAAGCGGAAACTTTTTAACAAACTGTGTTTTTGAATACGTCGGCTGCTCATTTCAGGCATCTTCCTCAGGCAGTGCCAAACGATAGCCCGCCCCCCGCACCGTATGGATCAATTTCACCTCAAAGGGGTCATCCACTTTTTGGCGCAGCCGCCGGATATTGACATCAATCACATTAGAGCCGGAAACAAAATCAAAATTCCAGATGTGCATCTCGAACATCGGCCGCGTGATCAGCCGGTTTTCATTGCGCATTAAATATTCCAACATCGAAAACTCGCGGGCAGTCAGCTCAATCGCTTCGCCCCCGCGCGTAACGCTGTGGTCAGCCGGGTCTAAAACCAGGTCGGCCACTTGCAAAATCCCGCTCTTATCCGGCTGCCCGCGCCGCAGCAAAGCCCGCAGGCGTGCGCGCAGTTCTTTCATTGAAAATGGTTTCACCAGATAATCATCTGCCCCGCTGTCTAAACCCATCACGCGGTCATCCACTGCATCCCTGGCGGTCAGCATCAAAACTGGGGTGATCACTTTTTGAGCACGCAGGTCGCGGCACACATCGAACCCATTCTTTTTAGGCAGCATAATATCGAGGATAATCACATCATACGGCGCAGCGGTGGCGTACAACTCTCCCTCCTCGCCGTCAAATGCAGAGTCAACCGCGTACCCATCATCTTCCAGGCTTTCCCGGAGCGAAGTGTGCAGTCGGCGGTTATCTTCAACTAATAGTATTCGCATAAGAAAACTCCCATTCAATCTATTGTACTACCGGAAGATGAAAATCTGATGACAGCCGCATTACACCCAATCACCCATTGATCTGTTGTTTATAGCGACAGGCTCTAATGAGTCCTGTAAATGGTTTTCTACCCCCTCACCCACTCGTAGCGGCGGGGTCTCCCCGCCAAGTTCGCCCCATCTACCCGTAGCGGCGACCTCTGGGTCGTCCGGCAAACATACACAAATCACCTTCACCATAACCGGAATAAATATCCATCGCATTCCTCTGCCCCACCCACCGGCACACTGTATTGAGGTGTTACTTCAACCCTCCCCAAATTGGGGAGGGCAAACCGTTTCCATGCCCGCTGCGGCGTAAATACGGGTGGGGCAATATAAAAATCAATCATCACCCACCCGTAGCGGCGGGGTCTCCCCGCCGAGTTCACCCCATCTACCCGTAACGGCAACCTCTACCCCTCCACCAAACATACACAAACTACCTTCACCCTAGCCGGAACAAATATCTATCGCACTCTTCTGCCCCATCCATCGGCACACTGTGTCAGGTATTACCAAATTGGGGAGGGCAAACCGTTTCCGTGCCCGCGGCGGCGTAAATCCGGATGGGGCAATACAAAATCAATCATCACCCACTCGTAGCGGCGGGGTCTCCCCGCCCAACACCCTCCAAAAAATATTCTCTCTCATTTGGCACAATTGAATGCCCCCCGCCCAACGCCCCCGTTAAACTTCCCCACCCAATTTCCACTTTGTAATTTTCTTGTCATTTTGGCTTGCTATACTCCCATTATCAAATCGAACCAACCTTGTTCTAGAAATTATTCATTTCAATATCAATAGGAGAAAATAAATGGCAGCTTCAAATAACCGCAAAAATTCTAAAAATCACGTCTCCGCACTGGTCATCGCCCTTGGCGTCACCGGTCTGGTCGTCATCACCATGCTTGGGATCGGGATCAATGCCCTGTTCAACAATAATATCGGTACAGTGCAGGCCGCAGCCGCCCCCCAAACTGTGGATATAAACTCGCTTACCATCGACGAGCTAAAAGACCTCGTCACCCAATACCAGGGACGGGAAGCCCAGTACCAAAATGAATTAGCCAAAGCCGCCGACCAGGTCAACACTGCCAACACCCAAATTGAGCAATACAAAGCTCTGCTCAACGACCTGCAAAACGCCGGTGTGATCCAGATCGACCGGAAAGGCAATGTGACCGTCCTCGCCAATTCAGTGCCCGCCGGAAACCACGAACATGAAGAAAATGAACGTTTTTGGGAGCACGACGATTAACTCTTTCCTCAACCTTCAAACACCTACCTTTTACTAAATTTTTTCTGAAAGGAATGCCTCAATGAAAGTACTCACTAAAAAAATCATCCGTGTCTGGTTTGCTTTATCCAGCTTGTTCGTCTTTGGGATTGGGTACATCACCCTCTCGCACGCGGAGAACAAAGCCGCCGCTGTCGTCCAACCGGAGAACACCTTCACCGTTGGCCGGGTTGAACTGGCCCCGGTCGCATCCCTGGATGATTTCAAAAACAATCCAAATCTAAGCAATACCAACACCCAGGGGTTCAAACTGACCGCCACCCGGCTGCGCACAAAAGGTTCATAACCCCCAATGTAGAGGTTGTAGAAAAGAGGCCACAATGATGGAATATGATGAATTTCGAGCGATGAACACCGACATCCTGGTTGCCGCGGAAGGCAATCGAAAAGACCTTCTGCCGGGGTTCCGGCAGGTGCGGGAGGCAATCGACCGCTACGAACAACGCTTCTCCCGCTTCCGCCCCTCCAGCGAACTTTCCCTGTTCAACCAGGCCGCCGGAGACTGGGTCGCCGTTTCCTCGGACATGCTCGAACTGCTGCAAGAAGCAAAAGAAGCCTATACCCTCACCAACGGGTTGTTTGATCCTTCTGTGCTTACTGCTCTGGTAGCCGCCGGGTATGACCGCAGCATGGATGAGATTCGCCTGCTCGACTCGGTACCGGGTAAACCTGCCTACCAACCTGCGCCCCTCGGTTTCGAATTTTTAGAGTTTGACCTGCCCAACCAGGCAGTCTGGATGCCCCCAGAGATACAAATCGATTTGGGCGGGATTGCCAAAGGCTGGATCGCCGCCCGCGCGGCAGCACTGCTGGCCGCATACACCCCCGCAGGCGCAGTCAGCACCGGCGGCGATATGGTCTTGTTCGGCATCCCGGAAGGTGAAACAGCCTGGGAAGTTTCACTGGAAGACCCCTGGGACAGCAATCGTGTGCTTTCAAACCTCCGCGTGGGGCCGGGCGCGCTGGCTACTTCCACCGTAACCAAACGGCATTGGAAACAAGGCGGCCACGAACGCCACCACATCATCGACCCTCGCACCGGGCTGCCTTCCCAGTCGTCTTGGGCTTGCGTGACCGCCTACACTGCCAAAGCCACCCATGCCGAAGCCTTTGCCAAAGCGCTGCTCATTGCCGGCGCAGAGCAGTATTACCAATTGATCCAAAAAACACCCGATGTTCGGTTTGTGGCCGTACAAGCAGACGGCAGTCTGTTTGGAAACATTCAGCAAGCCGGACGCCGTTCGTTCAAATCACAAGAGGTACGCTATGTCCCAAATCAAATCTAGCTCATCCCCCACCTTCAAGGTTGAAAAAATACCGGTAGGTTGGATTGCAATTATATTTTTTATCATTCTGCTCGGCTTATTTGGCCTATACACCAGTCTCCCCAGCAGTGTGGCCTTCCGCAGTTTGCTGGTCAATATCTTCGCTCTAAATGCCGAAAACATGACCTGGTACGTCATTCGCTCGGCCGGGATCACCGCTTATCTGCTGCTCTGGCTTTCTACCGTTTTGGGGTTAGCCATCCCCAGCAAGGCCTTCGACCGCCACTTGCCCGGCATCTTCACCTACGATTTTCACCAGACCATTTCTCTGCTCTCCCTGGGTTTCCTGGCACTGCATGTCTTTGTCTTGCTGGTCGACAACTATTTACCCTTCAACATCGCCCAGATTTTCGTCCCCTTCCTCTCTCCCTTCAAACCCGTGTGGGTCGGGATCGGCGTGATCTCTCTTTACCTGATGATTCTGGTGACGGTCACCTTTTATCTGCGCAAACGGATCGGGACACAAGCCTTCAGGACGATCCACTACACCAGCCTGATCGGCTACCTGGGCGCAACCGCGCACAGCTTTTTTGCCGGGACAGATTCCGCCCTTCCGCTTGCTCGGCTGATGTATGCAGGCAGCTTTGCCGTGGTCGTTTTTCTCACCGTCTATTGGTTGGTGCTCCTCTTGCAAAAGAAATAACCCGCCCATCCAATAGATTGTCTGACCCCAAACCAGAGTAAGAGCTATTCTTCTTACTCTGGTTTTTTCATTGGTATACTGCTGCCTACTCCTTTATGGCACTCTATAAATTATGCAACAGATCTAGCCACCTGACAGTTTCAAAAATCATCGATACACACAGGTAGGAACGGCAACAGGTAGGGCATTGGTAAGTCGCCTTTCGATAAATCGCAATCCAATTTGGAAGATACTCAAGTCTCGACGCTCATTGCGATCAACGAGATGGCGCTGACCACGATGGATAACCCGTGTGCCAGTCGCAATGGCCCACAAGTAAAGCAAAGCGACAACCAGGGTCAGCCGAGATAATCGCAAAAAGGATTGCAACATTGAAGCTTCCAAATCAAAACCATGTCCTTTCATATCACCAAACATTTCTTCGATCCACATTCTTCTTTTGTAGAATGCGAGCGTCATTGGCTTGTCGGGCAGGTTGGTCGCCAGCAGCCAGGGCTCCTTTTCTCCGACTTTCCAATGAGCACATAAATTGACAGGAAAAATATCCGTCTCGGTCAGATAGCCAGCGCCCAACCAGATACTTTGTCCAGCTCGCTCAATGGTCGATGAAAATGAGACCCAGACTTGCTCAAGTTCTGTCCAGATTTTTGTGCGCCCTGTTTGG
The DNA here is from genome assembly GCA_963675375.2 of Anaerolineales bacterium. Lineage (GTDB taxonomy): Bacteria > Chloroflexota > Anaerolineae > Anaerolineales > UBA11579 > UBA11579. The sequence goes on from OY776212.2 coordinate 4,163,419, forward strand.
CGCAAAACATAGTACCAGTGCCATTCATTCAGCTGTTTGAGTACCTTTATGGCGCCAAATTCGACGTCTCCGACCAGAAAAACAGCTACTCCTTCTGGCAGTAAATTCCTGACATAGCTCAATAATGCGATTTGTTTGCTGGCTGTACTGTGCCCACGAACATGTTTGACCCATGTCCATACGATCGGGATCGCCCGACGTCGATAGGCGATACTCACCATCAAGAGTTGATGTGAAAATCCTACTTTTGTGCCATCCACAATCAATCGGATCTCTTTCAGATTGGCATATTGTGCTTGCAGCCAACTTCTCGCTAGCGGTTCATACCATGGCCTCACCCGAATTGCTGGATTATCTAAAAATCGAGATACTCGTCTGGTGATGCTCACCAACTTCGCTTTTCCTGGTATCTTGCCAGCGATCTTGCTCAAATACACAGAACGACTTTCATGGATGCCAATCATCATCCAGGCTAAATTCCTTACGCGTGTCATTCTTTCTTGAGGATACAGTTCCATAATTCGTTGTTTCCAGATATGATACAGTTGAGTGATCGGCATCTTTTACTCCGTTTCTAAAATGGTTTTCGCAAACTCATTTTATGGCAGAATTGATGCCGATTGCTCCTTTCTCACCAAACTGTCAGGTGGCTAGCAACAGATTACAAAAAATATTAAATGCTTAGATTCAAGTACGAAGTGCAACTTTGAAGGTCAGGAAGGAGGTAAGCTGAGGTAAGATAAACCTCCAAGACCGACCAAAGTCAAAGGAGCGCTTATGACATACGCACAGCTTACCTACGAACAAAGATACCAGATTTCCTCATTGTTGAAAATGGGACATTCACAAACTGAGATTGCGAATTGCATTGAAGTAGATAAATCAACGATCAGTCGGGAACTGAAGCGGAATCGCGGTCAACGTGGTTATCGTCCCAAACAAGCCCATCGGAAAGCACAAGAGCGGCGAGCGACCAACCGCACACAAATTGAGGAAACAATTTGGACGCTGGTGGAAGAGCAACTTCGCCTAGATTGGAGTCCAGAACAGGTTTCTAACTGGCTGAAAAAAGAAAAAGGCATAGGTATCAGTCATGAAAGCATCTACCAACACATCTATGCAGACAAACGAAATGGAGGAGACTTACATACCCACTTGAGGCGTCAGAAAAAGCGGCGCAAACGTCGGGACGGCAGGGATCGCCGAGGCAAAATTGCCGATCCAGTTAGCATTGAAAAACGCCCCGAGATTGTTGACCAACGATCTCGCCTGGGGGATTGGGAAGTTGATCTAATCTTTGGCAAACAAGGCACAGGTGCGGTTGTCACCCTGACAGAGCGAAAATCTCGTTTTACCTTGTTGCGCCGAGTCGCTGCCAAATCAGCGAATCTGGTATCCCAGGCCGTGATCGAGTTACTGCAATCAATGAACAAATTAGAAACGATCACATCGGACAATGGCAAAGAATTTGCTGACCACAAATTAATTTCTCAAGCCCTACAAATTGGGTTCTATTTTGCCCACCCCTATGCTTCTTGGGAACGGGGCACCAATGAAAATGCGAATGGCCTCATCCGGCAGTATATTCCTAAAGATTATGACCTAACTCAACTTACTGCTGAATATGAATGTTTTGTGATGGACCGGATTAATTTACGACCGAGAAAATGTCTTGATTTCAACACACCTTTTGAGGTACTATTTTCTCACCCACCTGTTGCACTTCGATGTTGAATCCAAGATGCAAAAAAATGACGAAAGGGGGCATAATGTTACGAGATAAGATTGTTTCTATCAAGCCCCACCCCAATGCATACCCTAAATTTCTGAGGCACGATCACCCAGGGCTGAAGAGCCATTTCTAAACAATATCCTGGCGGGTGGGGCAGGAAAACAATTCATAGGTTAACAGATAAGGGTAAATATGATTCACCGATTTATCCTTGACTTATAGAGAGCCATTCCTACTACTTCCTGTTTACTCCTCACTATCCACACCCTACGATTAATGATACTATTGGACAAATCTCCAAAACCGTGTAGGATAGTCATTGGAGATCCATTCCATCCGAAAAGCAACTTACTTTTATCTGGCACCTCACTCTTTTTATCTATGATTATTCATCGACAATCATCTGATCGGAAACCACATGCCTGAAAATATCGCAATCTTTGTCACCTGCATGGTTGACCACATGTTCCCCGAAGTCGGTGTCGCCGCGGTGCGCCTGTTGGAGCGCTACGGCTTCCAGGTCGATTTTCCCCACAAACAAACCTGCTGCGGCCAACCCTTCTCAAACAGCGGCTTTCCCGACGAAGGCCGTACCCTTGCCAAGAACACCATCGAATCGCTGGAACCCTACGATTCAGTTGTAGTACCCAGCGGATCTTGCGCTGGAATGATCCGCCACGAATACCCCCATCTGCTGGCCGAAGAACCCGGCTGGCTCGCCAGAGCCCAAACCCTGGCAGGCAAGGTCTTCGAACTCAGCGAATTTCTTACCGCCCGCGTGGCGCTGCACCCCAAAGAAACCGCCCCACCGCTGCAAGTCAGCTACCACGACTCCTGCCACATGCTGCGTATGCTCGGCCTCAAAGACCAGCCCCGCACCCTGCTTCAACAAGTCGGCTGCGAGATCGTCGAAATGGAAGAACCCGAACGTTGCTGCGGGTTTGGCGGCTTGTTCGCCGCCCGCATGCACGAAGTCTCTCAGGCAATGACCGCAGAAAAACTGCGCCAGGCCGAAGCCACCGCCGTGCCAATCCTGGTCACTGCCGACCCCGGCTGCCTGATGCAGATGCGCGGCAACCAACCCGAAGACTTCCCCATGCGCATCGAGCATCTTGCCGTCCTCTTAGAGGAGCGTGCCGCATGACCATCGACCGCAAAAAGTTCCGGCATGATGCTCAAAAAGTGATCCAAGACCCCCGCCTGATCCAGGCCTACGAGAACGGCATGCTGCGTTTCCGCACCCACCGGAACGAAGCCTATGCCCAGGTACCCGATATTGAGGACCTGCGTGACGAGCTAAAAGCCATCCGAGCCGGCACGATTGCCAACCTGGCCGAACACCTGCAAACTTTTGAAGCCAATGTAAAAAAGGTTGGCGGTAAGGTGCATTGGGCCAAAGACCAGGAAGATGTCGGGCGCATTGTGCTGGAGATTGCCGCCCGGCGCAAAGCCAAACTGGTCGCCAAAAGTAAATCCATGGTCACCGAAGAGGTGCACCTCAATAAAATCTTGGAAGAAGCCGGCATTGAAGTGGTCGAGTCCGATCTGGGTGAGTACATCATCCAACTGGCCGGCGAAACCCCTTCCCACATCATCGCCCCGGCAGTGCACCAAACCCGCGGGCAGGTCGCCAAACTCTTTTCCGAGAAGCTGCAAAAAGCTGTGGATGATGATCCGCAATCTCTTACCGCCGTGGCACGCGCCACCCTGCGCGAAATCTTCCTGAACGCCGATATTGGCGTTAGCGGGGTTAACTTTGGGGTCGCCGAAACCGGCAGTGTGGTGCTGGTCACCAACGAAGGCAACGGCCGCATGGTCACCAGCCTGCCCCCCGTGCATATTGCCGTGATGGGTATTGAACGCCTCGCCCCCACCTGGGCGCATGCCGCCACCTGGTTGTCTGTGCTGGCGCGCAGTGCCACCGGCCAACCGATGTCCATCTATACCTCGGTAATTACCGGCCCAGCCAGGGAAGACGACCTGGACGGCCCGCAAGAAGTTCACATCATCTTATTAGATAACAACCGCAGCACCCTGTTGGGTACCCAATACGAAGAAGTGCTCCAATGCATTCGCTGTGGTGCTTGCCTCAGCGTGTGCCCGGTGTACCTGCGGGCGGGCGGGCACGCCTATAACAGTCCCTACAGCGGCCCGATTGGTGCCGTCATCTCCCCCCTGCTCTTTGGGCAGGAAAACTACCCCGGCCTGCCCCACGCCAGCACGTTGTGCGGCGCCTGCCTGGAAGTTTGTCCGGTGCATATCGACCTGCCGCGTATGCTGATGGCTTTGCGTGTCGATCAGGTGGAAGCCGGGATCGTGCCAATCACCGAGCAGATAATGGAACGCAGCGCGGCCAAAATGCTCACTACCCCCAAACGGATGAAAACATTTTTCAAGCTCGGCCGCCTGGGGCAGATCATTCTCAAATTATTCAAACTGCCTTTCAACGGCTTAGAGAACTATCCCCTCCTGGCGCAGAAATCCTTCCGGGAATTGTGGGAGCAGGAACAGCAGCAGCTTGAAGCCGAAGCCGCCCAACAGCAGGAGGACACCGATGAGCAGCCGTGATGAAATCTTAGCCCGCCTACAACGCACCCCCGGCCAACTGCCCGATATGGCAGACCACCACCGCAGTTACGACGACCTCGTCACCCAGTTCACCAACGCCCTCCAGGCCAACAAAGGCGAAGCCCACCGCGTTAAAGACCTTTCTGCCGCGGCTGCTTTATTAGATGACCTGTTTGCCGATTTAAAAATTGAACAGGTTGTTGCACATCGCGAAGCCCCCCTGGACCAACTGGATTTACCCGAACGCTTTCCCGAACAAAGCTGGTATTTTGCCGGGGAAGAAGACAATTTTCGCGGGCTGTCCGCCCAGGCCGATGCCGGGATCACCGGTGCAGACACCGCCTTAGCCGAGACCGGCACCCTGGTGCTTTCCAGCGCTGCCAGCCGTGCCCGCGCCACCAGCTTATTGCCCCCGGTGCACATTGTGCTGCTGCCTGCCTCCAAACTGCTGCCCGGCATCTTCACCTTTGTGCAGCAGCGCCAGGGCGAAATGCCCGCCAACCTGATGTTCATCAGTGGCCCCAGCAAAACAGCCGATATTGAGCAAACCCTGGTCACCGGCGTGCACGGCCCCAAACGCCTCATCGTCATCGTAATTGAAAAGTTATAACCAATCGCTGAAGTCAAGACCACCGGCACAGCCGGTGGCTTGACCTGAGGCTGTAAGCCTCTTTTACTTGCGGCACCTCAAGGTGCCGCTTTCACTTCGTTCAAGCCTGATGCACCGATTACCTAGCTACCCCTAAAGGGGTCTTCGGCCTCTTTTGTACTTATCTTGTCCATCATCTGATCGCTTTTCTCCTGCTCTCGCACATATTTTGCTATGGTCGCTTCATTCAACCCCACTGTACTCACATAATATCCCCGCGACCAAAAGTGCCGGTTCCCATATTTGTATTTTAGGTTAGCATGCCGATCAAAGATCATCAACGCACTTTTCCCTTTCAAGTATCCCATGAAACTTGACACACTGTATTTTGGCGGAATTGAGACTAATAGATGCACATGATCTATCATTGCCGTGCCCTCAATAATCTCTACTCCCTTCCACTTGCACAGGTCTTTTAGTATTCCAACTATGCTTTCTTTATATTGATTGTAGATGACCTTTCGCCTATATTTCGGCGTGAATATAATATGATACTTACACATCCATTTTGTATGTGTTAAACTTTTAGGCATGGAAATCACTCCTTTGTATTTTGGTGGCTTGAACACTGCTATTTTACCGGAGTGATTTCCTATGCTATAAGCCTTTGGCTTCCACCAGCGTAGCTGGTGGTTTTTTGTTTCGGGCCTTCGGCCCTCAACTCCCTAAAGGGTTAACAAGTAGGGGACGGTTTGTGAGCTGAACTCAAAACCATCCCCTGACCAAAAAAATCGCGCCATCGTAGCGGCGGGGTTTCCCCGCCCCATTTCCCTCATCAAACCGTAGGGGCGAAGCAGGCTTCGCCCGTCAAACATATACAAAGCCATTTCCACCTCAACGGAAAAAACATTCTCTACTGAATTTCTCCGCCACACCCACCGGCACAATATATTCAGGTCGTACTTCAACCCACCCTAAACTGGTGAGGGCAAACTGTTTCCCCGCCCGCTGCGGCATTACTCCGGTTCGGGCAATATAAAATCAATGACTATCCAACCGTAGCGGCGGGGTCTCCCCGCCCCATTCCCCACATCTCCCGTATCAACCTCTGCACTGCCCGTCAAACATATACAAACCTATTTCCCCATAGCCAGAAAAATATTCTCCACTGAGCTTCCCCGCCTCATTCCCCACATCTCTCGCTCAACCTCTATCTCATCCACAGCACCACCTAACAGACCCCAAAGGTTTTAAAAACCTTTGGGGTCTTAAAAGCAAACATCATCCCTCACCCATATTTAACTTACACCAAACCAATCTTCACACGCCTCGCTAACCCCCACTCACCAAAATCAACCTACTCTCTCTCGCTGCGCCGATCCCCTTCAATGATCCGCCCTAAAAACAACCACACCACCACCGCCCCCAACCAGGTCATCTGGTTTTCCACCGGGATTGCCGAGCGCAGCATCACCGGCACACTTAATACCGCCACGCCCCGCACAGCCCATTTCACCAAATTGAATTTTCGTGGTTTTTTCTTCATCATCTTTACCTCTAACAGAAATTACAACACAAATACCCCTGCTTAGTTGCACGATCTATGCCGACCACCCGCAAAAAGGGGATGTCAATCACTCTGTAACCCATCCTTACAATGGGGAAACCCATACCTACATATCACATTGGTGGAACTACTCATACTTGTATTCCCCGATCACCCACCTCCAATCACCTCTCCCTTCTCGCCTGCTCCGCCTCCACCAACCCCAACACCTCCTTCGCCAACTGCCGCCCCAACACAAACCACGGCTGGTCGGCGTCCTCCGCCTCTTCTTCCTCCTCCAGCAGCCCGGCTGCCTGCCCGATCAAACGCACCGCGCTGGTCGCCCTGGCCCCGTTCTCCTTGTCCATCGCAATCTGCGCCTGCACCGCGATCAACTTCCCATAGGCTTCCTCTGGCGAGGACACATCCAGCCCCAACTGCTGCACCGCCTGCGCCAAATCCTGGCGCACCTGTGCCCTGGCAGAGGCGGATAACCCGCTTCTCGGCCGCTGTTCCGGCTGCCAATCGCTCATCCCGGCTTCCACCACCTGGGCAGCCACCCACCGGCCGCTGCCCACCTCCCGGTAGCGCCCTGCCCCATCTCGCCACACCTCACGGCCATCTTCTAAACGTATTTTTGCTCTGGCATCATCCATCTTATTTCCCCCATTCATCTTTGTTTTTATAAAATCATGCGTACATCTTTTATAAGGGCGAGACCAATCTCACCCTTCACAACACCAAATTAGTTGTAGAACTAATCGAACTAGCATTCAACGCACATTCGTCCCCTCCACATCGCCTTCCCCGCCTTCCGCCCACAAATACGGCACGACCTGCGCCCGAATGGCCGGGTCGTCCGAGAGGTAACCGTGTTTCTCCGGTGGGATCAAGGCAGCAATTTCTTCCATGATCTGCTCGCCAATGGCGTCCAACTTCTCCCGCCGGGCGCGCCCTTTCTCTGTCACCGAGAACGGCCCCAGCGGCTTGCCTACCCGGATTTTGATCTTAGGCCGCCGGAACTTGCCCAGCTTACCGAACACTTCATCCATCCCGATCAAACCAATCGGCAAGATGCGTGTCCCCGTGCGTGAAGCAAGAAAAGCCGTCCCCGGCCGCGGCGGGCGCAGCACCCGCCCGTGACTGCCGCCTTCCGGAAAGATCGCCAGCACGCGCCCCTGGTTGAGCACCTTCTCCGCTTCTTTGAGCGCAAAGCGCGAACCGGTGCCGCGGAACACGGGCAAATAGCCCCACAGACGCGGGAAGATCGACATGAACGCCGGCGCATTGGCAAACACCGCTCCACCAATAAACTCGGCCGGGCGCGGGGCAACCCGCACAAAGGCGGCAATATCTACCATGCTGAAGTGGTTACCAACCATCAAGATCGGCCCTTCTTTTGGGAAATTTTCCTCCCCCTCAATCGTCAGGTCGGTTAACAGCCAAAACACCAGCTTTGCCAGCCACTGTAAAAAGCGCCGTACCGGCCGCCGTTTCCGTAGTACCTCAACCTCAATCTTCTTAGAAGGCTGCATCTCTCACTCCGTCCTGCTAGGCTTTGCTGTTGCCGTTCAACTTTTCTTCCGCCTTGATCGCCGCAATCCGTCCTTTTTCTTCATCCACGAACAGCAGCAGCATCAACCCCACCAGCAAAAAGATCACAATCGTGATGATCGCAAAGCGGTGGCCGATCTTTTCAGTCACATCAATCGCCAGCTGGTTGCCCGCAATCACCAAACCCGAACTGACCAGGGTATTCATCAACCAGGCCGAAAGCCCGGAAGCCGCCAACCCCATCAGTCCCGGCCCAATCACCGAGGAAGTCCGCCCGGCCAATGCGAAGAAGCCAAAGAATTCGGCGCTTTTGCTCTTGGGGGCAAACACACTCACCATCGTCCGGCTGACCGACTGCACCCCGGCCATGGCAAACCCGGCCAAGGCGCCGACAATGAAGAAGCCGGTCGTGCTGTTGATAAACATCATTGCGCCAATGGCAATCACCATCAAAATCAAAGACTGCACCAAACTGGTCTTGAAACCCAACCGTTCGCCGAGCAGCGCATACACATACGAACCGAGGATATTGGTCACCTGTACGATGATCACGAAGATAATTAATTCCGTGTCGGTCACCCCAAACAGCACCGCGCCGATAATGGCGGCAAAATCCAACGCTGCAATGATCCCGTCGTTATAGATCAGCAATGCCACCATAAATTTGATGAACTCGCGGAAACTGCGCACCGAACGGATCGTCTCACTCAAGCGCTCCACAGCCACCTTGAACAGGCCTTTGCCCGCTTCTCGTTCCTGTGCCGGAGTCTTTTCCGTGATGATGAAAAATGCCGGCAAGGCCGAAAGCAGGAAATAGGCCGCCGTGACCACCAGCGAAAGCCGCACCACAAAGGTGTTGCCGGGATTCATCTGGATCATCACCAATACAATGATCAGGCAGATGATCCCGCCCAAAGACCCTACCGCCCAGCCCGTGCCGGACACGCGTCCAATCTCATGTGGTTCCGCCACATCCACCAGCAGCGAGTTATAAAATACCTGCCCGGCCCGGTACCCGATCTCGGCCAGCACGAACAAAGCCATTCCCAACACAATATCGCCCTTTTGCACGGTGAACAGCAGTGCCGTAAATGTGACAGAAACGCCGGTAGCCGCCACCAAAAAGGCTTTTTTCCGCCGCGAGTAATCCGCCAGTGTGCCTAAAAATGGAGCGATCACCGCTACGACCAGCATGGCAATGGTCAGCGCCAGCCCCCATAAAGCCGAACCTTCCGGGCCGGCCACAACACCTTCTTTAAAGTACACCGAATAGACTGCCAGCAGCACCACCGCCGCATACGCAGAGTTGCCAAAATCATACAAATACCAGGCCCACTGCTCTCGCCTGCGGGTTTTGCTTGGTTCAGGTTGGGTCATTTTGTTTTCTCCTTGTTCGGGAATAGCGGGGAACAACCCCATACCTAAGTGATAACCCGGAAAACAGCAATTGGTCACACGCCAATCTCTAAAATACTCCATGTCTTACCGCGGGGGTGACCTGGTGCCACCCCCGTCTTCTTCTCTCAGTTTCCTCACCCTTTTACAATTCCTCCGGCTCCTCCGCCGCTACCCCGGCTTCTTGCTGTTTCTCCCGCAGCGCCGCTTCATGCGCCACAGCAGCCAGTTCCTCTTTGCGCGCTTCCTCCATAATTACGGTCGGGTCGCTTTCCCCCACATATTCCAACGCCCGTGCCCGCGAGTAGCCCAGTTCTTTCACTGCTGTGGCCGCCGCTTCAATCCGGGCAGCCTTGTCGGTGGGCACATCGGCGGTCAGCTCCACTTCCAGGTACACATCCCCAGGGTCAAAGGCAGCCGGGTCCAGGGCAATCACTTCACCCTGCCCGCCCTTGCTGCGGTTGTAGGTCAGTACCGGTCGCCCATCCAGCGCAATCCAGTCCAACATCTGAGCCAGCATCCCCTCCAAAGCCAACTCGGCCAATTCCTTATACGGGTTCAGGCTTTTCAACCCGCTCTGGGTAGCCAGGTTGAGGGTGGCAAAAGCCGTCCCTGCCGGGAAGTCACTGGTTTGCAGCACCCGCGGCACCGTGCTTTTATCGATGCGCTGCCCGACCCGGTCCGCAATCGCGGCCAGCCCGGCATCCAATCCGGGTGGGGATAGTGGGTTAAGGTCATGTCCGGGCGGCACATACGCCATCCGCCCCGGCTCGCCGTAATCCACCTGCACATCCCCGGTCGGCCCATCCACCTTCAGGCGTGGGGCCGCCGCGTAGGCAATCACTTCACTGGTCAACAGTGTCTCCAGAATGTTCTGTGTCTCCCACTGCCCGGCCTGGTAGACCGAGTACAGCAGCGGCACGCGCTGGTGGGCGCTGTCTTGCGCCAGGGTTGTGCCGCCAATGCGCGCCACCCACGGCAAAAAGCCCAACCCGTGTGCCTGCCGCACAATCTCAAACGGTTGTGCGCTGCCATCCATCCCCGAAGCAGGCAGCACCGCCCCGTGGTCTTCGTGCAGATACGCCCACACCACTCGCTCTTCCAGGTCTATGTAGTCATACACCGTGGCATACCGCAGTGCGCCATCCCGGCTGTCCTCCACCGCCGCTCGCAGCGCCTCGGCTTGCTGTCCCCAAAACCCAATTACTTCCCCCACCGGCATCACCCGGTGCAGCAGCACCGCTTCCGGCATCCAGTCCGAATAGCGCACATGCACCTGGCGCGGGTTGCGCACCAGAATGGCAAACGGCCCGTAGCGGCGGGCAGCTTCCAGCTGGCGTGTATCGCCCCCGGCGGCTTGCACCGCCGCAATCTGGTGCGGCAGATACACTACTTGCGCCACAATCTCATCGTACAAAAGCGCACTCAGCACAATATCCCGCATCACAGAAGCCTGCCGCCGCCGGTTGGCCTGGTGGAACAACCAACCCAAAGCGCGTTCCATCTGGTCGGCCCGGCTTTGTTCCACTTGCCCGCCCCGGACCGGCAGCACCTTGATGCGCGGCGCCACGGTGGAAAGCACCCGCACCCCGGCGCGTAAGGCATCGTGCGGGTCCGTGCTGGTCACTTTATGCATCCACTGCAAAGCCGAAATTTCTTCCGGCAAAGACCAGCGTCCCTGCCACATCGCCTCCATCGCCGCCATCATGCGGTCTTTGGCTTCGTCCTGCCGGATCATCGTCTCGGCAACTTGCTGATAATGGTCTAAACTTTCCATTTTCCCTCCTGGTTTAGTCGTTGGCCTGAATTTACTATTTTTTTATGAGGCCGGAACCTCATCAAACTTATAATTTAAGCATGTATAAATTTTTCATCAAACGATTTGGCGTTTTCAAGGCAGTCCTGATCGTAACATTTTTTATCACCCTCCCTTCCTATGGGATGACCGTCCTGGCAAATGCCATTTTTGATCTCCATATCGTTAGCGGCGGTTATATCCTCAGTATTGTCATCCCCGTTTTCCTCGCCCCGCCCCTTATCTTTATGGAAATCAACTCGATGCAAAAGCTGGAACAAACCCGCGCGGAACTGCACAAATTAGCCACCATCGATGTCCTCACCGGCATTTGCAACCGCCGCCACTTTTTGGCCCAAGCCGAAGAAATGCTGGCCGCTGCCCCGCCAGGCCAATTGATCTCATTAGCGGTGATTGACCTCGACCGTTTCAAGCAGATCAACGACCAATATGGGCATCTGGTTGGAGACGAAGCCTTGGTCGCGATTACCCATGCCATTCAAGACCATCTCCCCGAAGAAGCCATCTTTGGCCGCTTTGGCGGCGATGAATTTATTTGTATCTGTCAAAAAAACTCCCCTTCAGAAATCTACGAAATTGCCGGTCATATTCTCGGCCATGTCCAAACACTGTACGTCGGGAACGATGAGTCCAAAACCCAGTTATCGATCACCATCGGCATCACCAGCACACAAAGCAATCACCTGTCGCTAAAAGAATTGATCGCCCAGGCCGATAATGCCCTGCTGGAAGCCAAACGCATGGGTGGCAAGCAAGTTCGCCTTTACCGTCCCCCCACTTCCTAAATGCCCCTTGGGACTATCCTGCCTAGAATTCAAAGTTTTTATTAATTTCCTCCCTTATTGGTAAATTGATAGGACTTTAAATTTTTATCTTCTCGCATTATCTCCTATAATCTTAATATGTACACTTTCCTTTTGAAGCGGTTTGGCACCATCGGAGCAGCTATCATTGTCGCCTTCATCATAGGAATCTTCTCATTCCTGTCCACCGCCTTAGTAGATATCCTCTTTCACCTGGACCTAAATACTGCCGGGCTGATCATCAGTTTTGTACTCCCCATCATGATTGCACCGCCAGCCATCTATCTTGAGATGAATGCTGTTCAACGTTTGAACGAAGCGCATGAAAAGCTGAACATCCTTGCTACTACGGACGTGCTTACCGGCATTCCCAACCGGCGCCATTTCATCCAGCTGGCAGAAGAAGCACTGAGTGCCATTCCTGCAACCCAATACTTCTCGCTGGCCGTGATCGACATCGACCGCTTTAAATTGATCAATGACCAATACGGGCACCTGATTGGGGACGAAGCCCTGATCGCGATTGCCCACGCCATTCGAGACCACCTCCCCGAAGAAGCCATCTATGGTCGTTTCGGCGGTGATGAATTTATTGCCATCTGCGGGAAAAACGCCCCCAACGATTTCAATGAAATTTCTCTCCATATTCTCGACCATATCCACACGCTGTATGTTGGGAATGATGAAACCCAAACCCGGCTCTCAGCCACTATCGGTATCACCAGCATGATGCCAGAAAACCACACCCTGCGAGATTATATTGCCCAGGCGGATGATGCCTTGTTAGAAGCCAAACGCAGTGGGGGCAAGCAGGTGCGCCTTTTCCACTCATCCTCTTCCTAAGTGCATAAACGGGTTGCTTTTCGGCGGGTTCTCCTGCCGCGGCATCAAATGCGCAGCTCCTACATACAGCATCCAATACACTGCATCCAAAGTGTCATCATGGTCGGTTTGCGGCCAGCGCACCCATTCCTGCCGGAAAGCCCGGATGAAAGGGGTCTCCACATCCGCCACCCACGCCCGCCGAAACTGAAAGAGCGGTGCCATATCCCGCTCAAAACGCTCTCCTTTAGAACGCCGCCCGGTATGCACCCGCTGGATCGGCAGCCGCGAGGTACGCAGCATCAGGTGGAAAAATTCTTCCCCCTTGCCCTGCGCCTCGATCCCGATCATCTGCAAGGTCGGGTAGCGGGCGGCCAACGCCTTCAACTGCATTTCTGCCTCTCCCTGCGAAATGCGGGCACGGTAGCCGTCTTCCAGCACCACCCCGGCCCCGCCGGGCAGCGCCCGTCCAATCGCAATCGCAAAAAAGTCCCGCTGCACATCACTCACCCGGTCGGCGGTAGAGGCATAATCCACCCCCATCACCACCGGCCAATCTGGGCTGAGTTTGGCCCGCGGGTAAACGTTGAGCCAATCCCGCCGCAGGTGCATGCCCTCTGCCGCCGCCAGATCAAGCAAATACATACGTGCAAACTGCATCTCCCCCGATTCCTGCCGCCGCAGTTCAATCTCCTCCAAAGAGAAGCGCCCCGGCCACACCGGTTTGCCCGCCCGCACCACCGGGGTGTGCACCGTCAGATAGCGCCCGGTATTCTTCAGGGTCGCCAGCACATCATCCACCACCCAGGGCGTACCCACCACCACCTGCCAGGTATCCGGGGTCGCCGTGGGCAAGATCGTCCCGGTAGTCACCTGGCGCACGGCCTCCAGTTCCTTGGCCGAACGCGTGTTGTGCTCGTCATGCAGGTCGTCAATCAACAGCACCCCGGTTGGGTGCTTGCCAATCACCCCCGAAGACTTGTAGCCCACCCCCAGCAAAGTCGGGTCCTTGCCCTTGGTTTGAGCGCACTGCTCCCGCCAGGCATCATACGGCAGATCGGTGCGCTGCACTTCATAGCCTTTCATCCCCCAGCCCTGTTTGGCATCCGGGCGCACATGCCGGAAAACCGCCTGCCAGCCGGGGTTATGGGCGATCAAGTCCGCAATCTGCTGGCAGGTATCCACTGCCGCCGCATCGCTCACCTGGATCACCAGGTTCGAGGCTTCCGGCCGATGTCCGATACGGAAAGCCACCCAGCCAATGCTTAGCGTGGTGGTCTTGCCCGACCCGCGGAAAGCCTCGATCACCACCCCACGCCGCTGGCGGTGGGCATTGTAGATCGCCGGCAGCCATTCGCGGCGGGCATGCTCGGGCAGCGGGCGGCCGAACACCAGATGGTAAAAATAGGCGTATCCCTCCGGCCCGTCATCCTGCCCGGCCAGTTCCGCCCGGCACCAGTTCGCCAAATGCACCAAATTCTCGTCATCCAACTGCGCCAGCCAGGCGATCAGCCGCGCCTTTGTTTCCTTCTCCCCCTTATCGATTTCCCCCTCCTTTGTTCAATCAACCTGAACCATGCTTAGAACAGCAAAATCCCCTGATAGGCGTTCAGGGGACTGCTTCTTTTCGCACAGGATGGTTCCTGGGCTGTAAACGACCGGTGGGGAACTCACACAGTACCTTCCACCTGCCGGTTCTAACAAATCTTCTTTGCCCCCTGGTTCTAACCGCAAGCGCAGCCGCTAACTTTGCAGCCAGCGGTTGTCGTAGCGCAGTTTTTGCGGGCCGGTTTCTTCCAAGCTGCGTTCCATGGCCACCCGCCCAATCTCGGTAACCGGCTGGTACAGCTTAGGGCGCAGTGCGGCAAGCACATCCAGGGCAAAATCCCGCCGCCAATCGTGGGGAGACATCATGCTCAACTGGATCATGAAATACACCCTCGGCAGGTGTACCCGGTCTTCCCAATTCTTGATCGTCTGATGCGAGATCGACTCTTCCAGCTCGCCTAAAATCACATTCAATTCGTCGGCAAACGCCCGCAAAGAAAGAGGCGCGCCATCTTCTCCTAAAATCAGGCGGTAAGCATAGACAATATCGGCTACCGCTCGCCGAATGGGTAATGTGAGATCTACAGTCATTTCTCTATCCTGGTTGGGTAGTATTTAGAACCTTTGTTCTATTTTACATGTTCTTGACATAATTTGCAAGACCCAATTTACCCAATGTCAAGCAAACAAACAGCCCCACAGCCAACACGGACTATGGGGTGCTATTAATTGACGGTTTGAAAATAATTACAATGAAAATAAGCCTAAATCAATCATATAGAGATTTACATCCTGCTCACATAATCACCTATGATGTGCAAATCAAGAAAAATTTTTGGAAAACAGTCCGTTTTTTCGGGGTGGGGCCTTTGAGTATGTATATCTCCGTTGAATGCGATACAAGATGCAATCGCGCTTGAATTTTCCCCCGCCCCCGCTCTACTCTTTACTTTCTTCCGCCTTGCGCATGGCTTTATCCGCATACATCGCCTGGTCGGCAAAGCGCAGCAGATCATCCGCCGTCTCGCCATCTCGCGGGTAATGCGCAATCCCCACACTGGTGGTCAGCCTGATAATTTGGTCTCCCACCTGGAAATCTTTTTCCACAATCTCCTGCACGCGTGCCAGGGTCTTATCCAAATAGGCCAGCGAATTTACGTCTTCAATGATCAAAACAAATTCATCGCCCCCGATGCGGGCAATATAATCCGATGCGCGCGTCACCGATTTCAAACGCTGCACAAATTCCACCAGCACTACATCCCCCACCGTGTGACCATACCGGTCGTTGACGGCCTTGAATCCGTTAAGATCGAAATAAACCAGCGCAAACCAGCCGCCATCCCGCTGCACCCTGCTCACCAAGCCGCGCAGCCGGTAATTGAAAGAAAGCCGGTTATCTGCCTTGGTCAAAAAGTCCATAAAAGCCAGGCGCTGCACTTTCTGCTCCGAGACCTTTTGCTCGGTCACATCTTGCAAACTCACCAAAATATACTGCGGCAGTTTCCCATTCTCCAAGGCCAACGCCCGCACGTTCATGTTGATCATCACCTTTTCCCCATCAATCAGGTTCTCAATCGGGACGTTGAAATATTCCTCCTGGTTGAACACCCCTTCGGCAATCTCGTACAACACTTCTATAAAACGGGGCGGGACGATTTCAAAAATGGTCTTATCCACAATATCTTTACAGTTTTTCCCCAACAAGCGGCAGGCTTCTTTGTTGCTTTCCATCACGATAAAATTCAAATCCGTGATCAGCATGCCAATTTTGTTTTCCTGCACCACCGCATGGAACAACTGAAAGCTTTCTTCCGCTTCGCTGCTGGTCTTCAAAAACTCCTGCCGGGCCAACACCCCCAAGACTTCAGCAAAGATAAAATACAAAAAGATCACAATCATCTCATTGATAGAGATCACCAGTGGATGTGGGAAAACCATCAAATGGCGCGTATGTATCCAAAGATGGACCGCGTACACCACCACCGTCAGGAAGATCAAACTAAACGATGCTGCCGGATGCATCAGCAAACTGGCAATAAAAATAATCAGGAACAGCCCAAAAGACGCCAATCCAAACATACCAGAAACCAGCAGCACATCGCTTGCCAGCAGCAGCCAGCACACGACTAAAAAGAACAACAGCGCGGCAGTATATTTGCCATCATGGGCAATCATGTGCGTCATCAACAGCGCCAATACCCCTGCGCCAATCTGAATCTGCTGTACCAGGCTGGTTTCATCGAAAATTAGAAAAGTGGCGGCGATCAAAACCCCAAAAATAGTAAACGGCCATAATAGAGCACTCACGCTTGACGCGATATACTTATCCCCATTTTTATAGTGTACATTCCCAAGATTTAGAAACCTATTTTTTGAACCCCTGTGTTTCAAATTCGCGCTCCTACGAGATATACCAATTTAGTACATCTATTGTACCTAATATAAGACCAAAGATATACCCCCTTATCATAATTGCAAGCTGTAGGTAAAAATGAAAAAACAATGCATTCGATCAAACCCCGCTCAACAAAAAAACCGCAAGAAACTGGTCTCTTGTGTGCTTTCCTGTGCCAATAGAGACGAATTTTGCGGTTAAAGATGAGCAGCTCGTCGCGAGGAGGTACGGCGAGCTGCTCGGCACAAGGAGGAGATGTGCACTACGGAGTTATCTATCTGATGAATATTTTATCACATATCTTACCCAATTTGTATATTTTTTATTAAAATTCTATAAGAAATCCCGGTAAAAACCATAAATTTGCATTCAAAAAACTTATTTTAAGCGCAGCTAAAGGAAGAAAAAAAAGCTTTTTTGGAATTACGGGCTTAAACTGATCCCAGACTCCCCCAACCGCTGCTGAACAAGGTCGAGCAGTTTAGGCTGCATTTCGGCTGCTTTCCCAAACTTGGCCTTGGCAATCAAAGTAAGCTCGGTATTCTGCCCGATTACCCCCGCCGGGCTGATGATCTGCCAGGGCTCGATCAAATTAGGGAGTTGAAGCATCGCCTCTTTGGAAAGGCTCTCCAAAAGGTCAATCGCACTGCCAATATCCGAAGCCGCAATTTTGAGCGTAATTTTCAATACAGAGAACTTCCCCCGGCTAAAATTGCGGATGATGCGGATTTCGCCATTGGGAACAATATACAGCTCGCCGGTGGGCGCCCTTAGGGATGAAGTGCGCATGCTAATCGTTTCGATCACACCTTCAATCGACGGCATACCAAAAATTTCCACCTTTTCGCCAATCGAAAAAGTATCCTCAAAAATAAAGCTAAAGCCGGTCAGATAATCACTGATTACCGGCCGCGCCCCCAGGCCAAACGCTGCGCTGAACAACCCCACCACCCAAAGCAGCGTATCGGCTTCAATGAACAATCCAATACTTAGTAACCCGGCCGATACAAACGCGATCAGGCTGATTGCGCTGGCCATCAAACTTTGAATCGTCGCCTGCCGCTCTGGGGCAATCCGCTTGCTGCGCCGCGGCCGCCTCTTGGCAAACCAAACCGTCACTTTAGAGACCAGCCAGGCCAGCAGGAAAAAGATAATTATTTTGATGGCTTCATCCATCCATGGGAACTGTGTGAACATATCTTTCACGATATAACCTCTTTATACCCAGCAGTAATCACGCTTTCCTGGCAACATTCAAATCCACGCCCAGCAGCGTCTCCACCAGCCAATGCGCCTCCTGCACCAGGTCTACGCCTTCAATCGGATAGTACGCATCCTCATCCAGGGAATCCTTCTCCAGCTTAATGTGTAAATGATGCAGCACCGCCTGCATCTTCTCGCTCAACCCCTCAGCATTGGAAAAATACTTGATATGGTTGAGCGCGTTGTCGTCATCCAACGAAACATCGTGTTTTGCCAGATACGCCTGGATCGCCCACCCGGCTGCCCGGCGGGCACACACGCGTGCCCGGCCATCTTTCCCGGCTGCTTGTGAGCGGTAAGCATTCTCCAGCTCTTTTCTCAGTTTATCGCTTGTCTGTGCATCCATTATATCTGTTCACCTTATCATAAATTCAAATTTGTGCTGCCAATTATACACAAATTACCCACCGGTATTCATATAAAAGATTTACACACCGCAAATTCGTTCAGAATTTTTTCATGTTATATTTATTTGATTGACTTATATCTCATTTCAGAAGCATAACCCTTCTCTCGGAGAATTATATGAAGAACGTACTAAGAGGAATGAAGTACCTTCGCAGGTACATCTGGCCTGCCATCGGCGCGTTTGTCAGCCTGCTGCTGGTCAATGCGTCTAACCTCATCGCCCCGCAGTTGGTGCGGGTGTTGATCGATGAAGGTATTCAAAAATTACAAATGAACCAGGTATGGATCGCCGTAGGCGGTCTCTTTGGTGTTGCCGTGGTGCGCGGCCTGTTCACTTTCCTGCAAGGTTACCTTTCAGAGGTCGCTTCGCAAGGCGTGGCCTTCGACCTGCGCAATATCATTTTCGACAAACTCCAACACCTCAGCTTTTCCTACCACGACCAATCTCAAACCGGCAAACTGATGACCCGCGTCACCTCCGATGTGGAATTGGTGCGTATGTTTACCGGCATGGGCGCTTTCCAACTGCTTTCTGGGATCATCATGCTGGTGGGCACGATCATCATTTTATTCACCATGAATTGGCGCCTGGCTTTGGTCTCCCTGGGTGCCATCCCGCTGCTGGGGATCATTTTTGGCTTAATGGTCTCGAAGGTATTCCCCATCTCGATGAAGTTGCAGCAAAAGCTTGCCAACCTCAACACCATCCTCCAGGAAAACCTGGCCGGCATCCGTGTGGTGAAAGCCTTTGCCCGTGAAGAGCACGAACTCAAACGCTATAAAACCGGGAACGAAGAATTATTAGATGTCAACATTACCTTTATCAAATTGTTTTCCACCTTTTTCCCGCTCGTCTTTATGGTCGCCAATATCGCCACCGTCGCAGTCTTGTGGGTCGGTGGTTTGCAGGTTATCAATGTCCAGCTCACCCTGGGCGAACTGATCGCCTTTACCAATTATCTCGGCTTCATGCTCATGCCCCTCTTTATGATCGGCATGGTCGGCACCATGCTCTCCCGCGCCGAGGCCTCCGCCCAGCGTATCTTTGAGATCATTGATGCCGAATCAGAAGTCACCGAAAAGCCCGACGCGGTTGAACTGCAAAAGGTCAACGGTCTGGTGGAATTTGACCAGGTGCATTTCCGCTACATCGGCGGCGAAAGCGACGTGCTCAACGGCGTCGACTTTACCGCCCAACCCGGCCAGACAATTGCCATCTTGGGGCAAACCGGCTCCGGCAAATCCACCATCATCAACCTGATCCCCCGCTTTTACGATGTCACCGAAGGCGCCGTCCGCATCGACGGGCACGATGTCCGCGACCTGACGATCAGCTCGCTGCGCAGCCAGGTAGGCATTGTGCTGCAAGAGACCACCCTGTTCTCCGGCACCATTCGCGACAATATCGCCTACGGACGGCCGGAAGCTTCGTTAGAAGAAGTGATTGCCGCTGCCAAAGCCGCCCAGGCCGATGAGTTCATCTCCCAACTGCCAGAAGGCTATGATGCCTTTGTTGGCGAGCGCGGGGTTGGTCTTTCCGGCGGGCAGAAACAACGTGTGGCTATTGCCAGGGCGCTGCTCGTCGACCCGGCCATCCTGATCCTGGATGACAGCACCTCAGCCGTCGATGCCGAGACCGAATATAAAATTCAGCAGGCTTTGGACAAGCTGATGAAAGGGCGCACCAGTTTTGTCATTGCCCAACGGATCAGCACGGTGAAAGACGCCGACCAGATCCTGCTGCTCGAAAACGGCGAACTGGCCGCCCAGGGCACCCACGAAGAACTGGTACAGAGCAACGAATTGTACTGCCAGATTCTGGAAACCCAGTTCGGCGAAGAAGCAGAAAAACTCATGGCCTCAGTCCAGCCCTCTGCTGGCGGCCTGATGGATGAGGAGTAAAGAATTATGATGCACGGTCCAATGCGCGGTTTAGCGCAAGAAAAAACACAAATCAAGGACCAGGGTAAAGTCTTTTCCCGCCTGATCCAATATATCAAACCTTACTGGAAGTATGTCGCCGGTTCGTTCGTCTTTGTACTTCTATCAGCCGGTACCCAGGCCGTTGCCCCCTACCTTACCGGCCGGGCAGTCGATGAATTTATCACTGCCGGAGACAAGTCCGGGCTGGGTACAATCATGCTTGCCCTGGCTGGGGTCTATTTCCTCAGTATGGTGGCAATGCGCTTCCAAATCTATTTAATGGGACAGGCCACCCAACGCTTGCTCGCCGACCTGCGTGTGCAGGTGATGGAACAGGTGCAGCGTCTTTCGCTCAAGTTCCTGGAAGGCAGCGACGCCGGAGACTTGATGAGCCGCTTAGTCAATGACATTGACGCCATGGGCAGCTTTTTCAGCCAGGGCTTATCCCAAATGATCGGCGCCTTTTTCTCCCTGATCGGGATCGTCATCGCCATGATGTCTCTTGATTGGCGTCTGGCTTTGGCCTCTTTTGTGATCGTCCCCTTTATGCTCTTAACCACCGGGCAGTTCTCCCGCTGGGCGCGCACCGCTTTCCGCAAAACGCGTGAAACGATTGGCGATGTCTCCTCCGATCTACAAGAGGAGATCAGCGGTGTCAAGGTTGCCCAGGCATTCAACCGCACTGGCGAAAATGTCAGCCGCTTCTCCGAGCGCAATGCCGCCAACCGCGATGCCAACGTACAGGCTACCGCCGTCACTTCCGCTTTTGCCCCTGCCATGGATGTGCTCAGCACCCTGGACATGGCAATTGTAGCCGGGTATGGCGGTTTCCTCGCCGTCAGCGGTTCGATCACCGTAGGTGTGGTGGTTTCCTTCTTACAATATGTACAAAACTTCTTCCGCCCCATCCAGCAGTTATCGCAGATGTGGACCCAGGCACAGGCCGCCCTGGCCGCCGCCGAGCGCATTTTCGAGCTGGTGGACGAAGAAGCCGAAGTAGAAGATTTGCCCAATGCTATTCCGGCAGAACACCTGGATGGCCGTGTGGTATTCGAAGATGTCACCTTCTCCTATGAAGAAGGGAAACCCGTGCTGCAAAATGTGGACATTCTGGCCGAACCCGGCAAAACCATTGCCCTGGTTGGCCCCACCGGTGCGGGCAAAACCACCATAGTCGGTCTGATGATGCGTTTTTATGATGTTGATTCCGGCAAGATCGTCATCGACGGCACCGACATCCGCCAATACGAACAACGCAGCCTGCGCAGCAATTTAGGCATGGTGCTGCAAGAGCCGTTCTTGTTCTCCGGCTCGGTAATGGACAACATCCGCTACGGGCGTTTGGATGCCAGCGATGAAGAAGTCTTCGCCGCTGCCAAGATCGCCAACGCGCACGAATTTATCTTGCGCATGCCTTCCGGCTACGACACCAATGTCGGCGAGCGCGGCGGGCTGCTTAGTTTGGGTCAGCGTCAATTGATCTCCATAGCCCGTGCCATCCTGGCCGACCCGCGCATCCTCATTTTGGATGAAGCCACTGCCAGCGTGGACACCCGCACCGAAGCATTGATCCAGGAAGCGCTGGATCAACTGCTCAAAGGTCGCACCAGTTTTGTCATCGCCCACCGGCTTTCCACCGTGCGCAATGCCGACCTGGTTGTCGTACTGGACGAAGGCAAAGTGGTGGAACAAGGCACTCACGACGCCCTGCTGGAAAAAGGCGGCTTATACGCCGAGCTGTACCGCCGCCAGTTCTACATCCCGGAGGAAGAAGCCTAGCAGGCACTTTCCCTACCGTATACCAAACAGACCACCCAGGTGGTCTGTTTTTTTATACATACCTTATTTGTCATTCCAAATGAAGCCCTGCCGAGGAAGAATCTCGAAAAACACCCCTATCTACCAGCAAACATCTGTCGCCATCAATAACCTAAACGCCTCACTTTTATTCCCATAAGTGAGAATATCTAATTGGTTTTTGTAGGGGAGGGTTTGAAGGTTTCACCTTTTAACCCTCCCCTACACTTACATACCACATACCATTTCAATCGAAGAATACTCTCACCCCGCCAACTGCTCCCGCAGCTTCTCCACCGTATTCACCGGAAGCCTGCAAGCAAAATTACGGCACACATACGCTGTCGGCTGGTCATTCACCAACACCCTATCCGCCAGCAAAGGCGGAGACCCCTCTGGCACCGGGACGGGCGAAGCCGCCAGCACCAGATCGGGGCGGTACTGTGCCCACACTGCCGCCAACAAACCCTGTGTCTGCCGGTCGGCCGGGTCGCCTAAAATTGCCACCTCTTGCACCTCGGCCAGGGCAAAATCCAGCGCATTCAGCCAATTGCCAAACGCCGTTGGGTAAGCTGTCAGCACTTCCTGAATGGGGGCAATTGCCTGCAAAGCAGCCTGGGTATAGCGAGACTCCCCGGTATAAGCCGCCAACTGCAAAAAAGCCTCGGCAGCCAGGCTCGCACCGGAGGGGGTGGCGTTGTCCTGCGTCTCCTGTGGGCGCAAAATGAGCGTCTCATGGTCGTTGGCCGTATCGTATAAATTGCCCGCCTCCCCGCGGAAGTGAGTAAAAATTTCCTCCACCAGGGTGACTGCATGGCGGTACCATTCGGGGTTTGGGTCGCTCTGGTAAAGGGCTAACAAAGCCAAAGCCAGGCTGGCGTAGTCCTCCAGGTAACCGCGGTGCAGCGCTTTCCCCGCCCGCCAGGAGCGCAGCAGATTCCCCTCCACCCATAGCTCTTTGAGCAAAAAGCCCAGGTTGTTTTGCGCCGCCTGTAAATAATCAGGGCGATCCAGGTAGCGGGCAGCCTCGGCAAAAGCGGTCGCCATCCAGGCATTCCAGGCCGTCAGCACCTTGTCATCGGTCGCCGGGCGCACCCGTTTGGCACGCTCCTGATACAGCTTTTGCCGCGCCGGGGCCAGCACATCTTCCATTTCAGCCAACGCCTCCAAACCAATCTTGCGCTGGAACACATTCTGCCCTTCAAAATTACCGCCGGGGGTCAGCGTGTACGCCTGGGTAAAGGCTGCCAATTCTTCCTCATCCAATATCTCGGCCACCTCATCATACGCCCACACATAAAACTTACCCTCCTCCCCCTCCGAATCGGCATCAATGCTGCTGTAAAATCCGCCGCGTGGGTGGGTCATCTCGGCCAGCACAAAGTCCAGCGTTTCCTCGCACACCTGGCGGTAATAGTCTTCGCCGGTTACCAGATACGCATGCAGGTAGGCGCGTGCCAGCTGGGCATTGTCGTACAGCATCTTTTCAAAATGCGGCACCAACCACTGGTTATCCACACTGTAGCGTGCAAACCCGCCGCCGATCAAGTCATACATCCCGCCCTTCGCCATCGCTTGCAGCGCATGGGCAGCCGTCTGGCGCGCCATGCCATCGCCCCGGTAAGCGCGGCGCAGTAAATAACGGATCGCCATTGGTTGGGGGAATTTCGGCGCTGCGCCCCAGCCGCCGTGCTGCCGGTCGTAGCTTTGCGCCAGCTTCAGGGCGGCTTGTTCCGGGATCGCCGGGTCCAATTGGGGTGCTTCCCCTGGGGCGGGCGGCGTGCCCCGTTCCAACAGGTGGTCGGTCAGGCTCTGGCCTGATTCATACACCTTTTCCGGCGTTTCCTCCCACACCTGCTGCACCGATTGCAGTATCTGCGTAAAAGAGGGCATCCCATGGCTGGGCACCGGCGGGAAGTAGGTGCCCCCATAAAACGGCTTCCCTTCCGGCGTCAGGAACACGCTCATCGGCCAGCCGCCCTGCTGGGTCATCGCCACCACCGCATCCATATATATGCGATCCAGGTCCGGGCGTTCCTCCCGGTCTACCTTGATATTGATGAAATGTTCGTTCATATAAGCCGCGGTGGCTTCATTTTCAAAGGACTCATGTTCCATCACATGGCACCAATGGCAGGCCGCATACCCGATACTCAAAAAGATGGGTTTATTCTCTTCTTTGGCGCGGTGCAGGGCTTCTGGCCCCCACGGGTACCAGTCAACCGGGTTATCTTTATGCTGCAATAAATAGGGGGAGTTTTCATTCGCCAGACGGTTAGGCATATTCACTTCCTTTATTCAGGTAATCAACGGGTAATTAATGGCAAGCCGCCAAATTGACCCAGCCAATTTTTGCTCGGTCAAATTGCGAGGCGCTTCATCTTATATCTTTTTTATCTGGTATCTGGATGTGTTCAACAATCGAGAGCTTACGCCCTTGGATTCACTCATTAGAGTTAAAAAGTAAGGTTGTACCAGGTTATCATGTCGATTCACTACATAGATCATTATTCATAGATTGGAGCAAACCGATGAACCTCACACCCCAATTTGGTGTTTTTCTAAATCCCGGCGTAGACAATTTCGAAACGCCCCTTCAATGGGCTAAGACCGCCGATGAAAACGGCCTGGACTGGCTCACCATCCAAGACCATCCCTACCAGCGGCGTTTCCTGGAAACCTGGACGCTGCTGACCGCCTTAGCCGTCTCAACAGAAAATATTCACGTCAGCATGAATGTGGGCAATTTACCCTTACGCCCACCGGCGGTGTTAGCCAAGCAGGTCACCACCCTGGATGTACTCACCCACGGGCGGGCTGCTTTAGGTTTAGGGGCCGGTGCATTTTGGGACGGGGTCGCTGCCTTTGGCGGGGAAAAACGAAGTCCCGGCGAAGCGTTTGGCGCTTTTAAAGACGCCCTGCATATCATCCGAGATTTGTGGGAAAGCGATGGAAAAGCCGTCACTTACACCGGGGAACATTATCAGGTCAAAGGCGCACACTTTGGGCCGCTGCCCACCCGCAAAATTCCTATTCTGGTAGGGGCTTATGGCCCCAAAATGTTGGATTTAGCAGGCAGAATGACCGATGGGGTGATTGTTTCTTTATCCTATATTCAACCGCCCCAACTATTAGATAACAATGCCCGAATTGATGCCGGCGCAAAAGCAGCCGGGCGTACCCCGCAAGAGATCCGGCGCATGCTTAATGTAGGCGGCACGATTCTCCCCGGTAACAGCAGCGAAGGCAGCATCTCCGATGGCGCATTGAACGGTACGGCAGCCTATTGGGCCGAACAACTGGTGCAGTTCTCCCAAGAATATCGCCAGGATACGTTTATCTTCTCGCCCAATGGGGATGTCAATCAGCAAATTGAAATCTTTGCCAAAGAGGTTGTGCCGCGGGTCAAAGACCAGCTAACAAGTTAAGTTTTTTTTCGGGGGGTTACTCAATAAAATCGAGTTCAAATTCCTCGGAATCGTCCCAATCTTCCGTGGTCTCCACCTGGATATCGCTGAACATCTCATCCTGCACCGCCCGGATGCGGAAACGCCGCACCAGTTCCAGCAATGCCAGAAAAGTCACCACCACATCCACGCGGGTAAACTCCTCCCCCAGTAAAGAGCGGAAAGACGCTTTCCCTTCCGTGCTCAGCACCCGGCGGATATGAGTGATCTTGTCTTGAATGGTCACCTTGGGTGCCTTCACCACCGTGCCGACCGACTGCTTTTCTTCCGCTTCCATCATTGCCCGTTTAGCCGCTTCCACCAGGTCTTGCAGCGAGAACTGGTCGGAATCCAACTTACCCTCGGTCTTGGGCGGGGGCGCCAGGCGCAGGTAGGTGCGTAAACCCAGCGCATCGCGTTCATGCAAAAATTTCGCCACTTCCTTAAACTTTTTATACAAGAGCAGCTGGTTGATCAGTTCATCGCCGGGGTCTTCCTCACCCGCTTCGCGCTCTGGCGGGCGGGGCAGCAAAGCCTCCGACTTGATCTGCATCAGGCGGGCAGCCACCACCAAAAAGCTGGAAACTTCCTCGGCCTGGTCTTTTTGCAGCTGGTGGACGTAATCCAAAAAGGGCTTGGTCACCTGCGCCAGCGCCACCTTGGTAATATCTAACTCGGCGCGCTCGATCAACTGCAATAGCAGGTCCAGCGGCCCCTCATACACCGGGGTGGAAATCGTATAGCTGGTTTCGGAGCCAGGTCTCTTCTCTGAAAGTTCGTCTACATTTTTGAACATCGTGCGCTGATTATACCTGTTAACCCCGATAATCGGCAAATTATCATTCCTCACTCAATTACTGCCCCTCGCAATTTGCACTTCGCTTCCCTGCCTACCTAAATCCAGTATAATGAGGATACAAATCCAACCAAAACGGGAAACATCTTACCCAAATAATTCAAGAGAACAGGACAAGAAACATGTCTAAAAAAGAGAAAAAGGATAAACAGCCCAAAAACGTCGCCCAGGAGCAGGCCGAAGGCATTACCGTAGCGACCACTTTTGATCCCTATGGACAGATCATCGCCGCCAGTGCGGCAAGCGAAAGCAGCGCCCCACCCGCCAGCAAAGTCGCCGGGATGATCGACCACACCCTGCTCAAACCGGATGCCACCATCGAGCAGATCACCGCCCTGTGCGCCGAAGCGCGCCAATACCAGTTTGCCTCCGTATGCGTTAACCCTAGCCACGTGCAGTTGTGCGCCGGGTTGTTGTCCGGCACGCCCGTCAAGGTTTGCACTGTGATCGGCTTCCCGCTGGGCGCTACCAGCACCGCGGCCAAAGAATATGAAGCCGAGATCGCTATTCTAGACGGTGCCACCGAACTGGATATGGTCATCAATGTCGGGGCGCTCAAGTCTGGAGCCTATACTCTGGTCGCCCAAGACATTCAGGCGGTGGTCGAAGTCGGGCATGCCGCCGATGCACTGGCAAAAGTCATCATTGAAACCTCGCTGCTCAGCGAAGAAGAAAAGGTCACCGCCTGCCTGCTGGCAAAACAAGCCGGGGCAGACTTTGTTAAAACCTCCACCGGCTTTTCGGGCGGCGGCGCTACCGCCGAAGACATCGCCCTGATGCGCAAAGTGGTCGGCCCGGAAATGGGTGTGAAAGCTTCCGGCGGGGTGCGCAATTATGCCGATGCTCAGGCCATGATCGAAGCCGGAGCCACCCGCATTGGGGCCAGCGCCGGGGTCAAAATTGTTGCCGGCGAAGCCGGGGAAGACACCGGGGAAAGCACTAGCGGCTATTAATTCACCAGGGAAACACCGTTTATGAGCCCTGCCCGCATGTCCAAGATCGAATCCGCCATCCGCGTCGCGCTGGCCTTTCACAAAGCCTACAACCAGCACGACGTGGCGGCCATGATGGCGCTGGTAGCTCCGGCGTGTGTGTTTGAATCTCCACACCCCGCGCCAAGCGGCACCACCTACACAGGGAAAGAAGCCATCAGCCAATACTGGCAGGACTTTTTCCAATCCGCCCCCCACGCCCAACTGGAAATAGAAGAAGCCTTCAGCATGGGGCACCGCTGTATCTTACGCTGGCGTTTTACCAACGGGGATGGGGATGGAGGTGTGCGAGGGGTGGATGTCTTCAAGGAAGAAGATAATTTGTTGGTCGAACTGCTCTCGTACGTGAAAAACTAACCCCATCACCATGCGCGGCAAAACGCGCATGGTGACTAACCCAAACTTTCCTCAAACAAATCAGCATTTCTATTGCCTATTCAATACCCTTTCCTCCCAAAAACATCTATAATGGTGAAAATAAAGAGAAGAAACTTTTCACTCATCTTGACTGAAGCACACCAGCCAGTCCAATTACATTCAGGGGAACCAAGGAGCAGATTTTGAAGGTTTTGCTATATTCCAGAGACGAGGTCCAGATCATCGCCCTGCAAGAAGCCCTCTACCGGCAGGACTATACCCTGGTCGTCAGTCGTGAACCCGACCGCCTTTTTGACCAGCTTGCTGCCGAACTGCCGGATGTGATCCTCTCTAACTTTGACCTGCCCAAAGGCGGCCTCGATCTGGTCAACCAACTCCTGGCGACCCTCAAACCGCCCTACCCCTATGTGCTCTTCTTCACCGAGCCAAACACCGAGAAATTTGCCGTCGACTGCCTCGGCCCCATCCCCGGCGATTTTTTGCTCAAACCCTTCGACGTCGAAGAATTTGCCACCCGCATGGTCGTTGCCGAACGGATCATCGCCTTGCAGGAAAACCTGCGCGCCCAACAAGACCTCCCCCCCGATGTCGCCATGTACGACACCCTCACCAACCTGCTCAACCGCCCGGCGGTCTACGAACGCGTGCTGGGAGAACTCAACCGCGCCCAGCGCGAAGGCAGCCCCTCCTGTCTCACCCTCATTGATATTGGCAATATCGATCAGATCAAAGAAAAATACGGTCAAAAAGTGATGGAACAGGCCATGCGCTTTGTCGCCCGCGCCATCCGCGCCAATATCCGCATGTACGACATTGTCGGCCGCTGGATGGATGCCCGTTTCATGCTCATGCTGCCCGGTCTATCCAAAGAACATGCCGAAAATGTGATCGGGCGCATCTATAACGCCGTCCATTCTGTGCATATCCGCCTGGAAGACGACACCTTCCTGGAATTAGACGTGGCAGCCGGGTACACCTGGTCTAACCCCCGGGTGCCGCGCCCGCTCTACGAACTGGTAGAAGAAGCCGGGCAAGCGCTGATCTCCGCCAGCCAACTACAGGAAGAGAAAAAAATCTTCGCCTATCGCCGCAACGATTAGGCGAGCGCGCACAACTTCAGTCTGATCTATCCTCCAGCCAAACACTTGGTGAAAGCCTGTTAATCATGAACGATAAACAAAACACGGTTCGTTTTACCGTCTCCGGCCTGGACGGCCAAACCCGCCTGGATAAAGCCCTGCGCAGCCAATATCCCCAATGGGGGCGCAATGCCATCGGGCATATCCTCAACCGGCGCAAGGTGCAGGTCAACGGCCGGGTAGTCTGGCTGGGTTCCTGGAAAGTGAACAACGGGGATGTCATCCAGGTCACCGCGTCCCCAGAACCAAAACCAGCCCGCCCCAAAGTATTTGAAACCGATTGGCTGATTGCGGATATGGGAGATGTGATCGTGGTCAACAAACCGGCCGGCTTACTTTCCGAAGCCACCCGCGCCGGGGGCACCGGCAATTTACTCTCCCTGGCGCAAGCCCGGTATGGGGAAGATGTGCGCCTGTTCCACCGTCTGGACCGCGACACCTCCGGCCTCTGCCTGCTCACCCGCCCCGGCCCGATCAACGCCTATCTGGATACCGCCTTCAAAGCGCAAACCGTGGAAAAAGAATATCTTTCGGTGGCTACCCGCCAGGGCCGCCTGCAGGAAAGCGGGGAGATCCACGCCCGCATGGGCCAGCATGCCAAACGGCGCGACATGATGCAGGTCGTACAAAAGGGCGGCGTGCATGCCCACACCCGCTACCGCCAGGAAGGCCTAGGCCCACACGGCCTGGAAGTGCGGCTGTGGCCGCTTACCGGGCGTACCCATCAACTGCGCGTGCACCTGGCCTATCTGGATGCCCCCATCTTGGGCGACCGGCTGTACGGCGGTGGAGATGCGCCCCGCCTGATGCTGCACGCCCTTCGCCTGCGGCTGCCGGAAGAAGCCGGTTTCCCCACACGGGAATGGCAGGTACCCCCAGATTGGTGAATCTGTAAATAGGGGTTGAATTAAGAGCCAAAAATCTATAAAATGGGAATATGAAATCCCAGACATTCTGGATCATTCTAGCTATTATCTTTTTATGTGTAATTACAGTCGTGTGCGCAGGGGGCGTATTTTTGCTGCTCGCCATGCCTGCCCTTGGCGGCATTGATTCCGCGCCCGCCAACTATTATTACTACGAACCCACCGAAGCTGCCGAGTATTACTACTATTACGAAGATCAAGAAGACTACCTCGGTACGCCCACCTCCATGCCCACCCAGGCCGCCATTGCCCCGCCCGAAGAGCCACCCGCAGAAGGAGAAGGCGCCGCCGAAGGTGCCGATGTCGAAACGCTCACGGTGGGGATGGATTTCAACCGCGTCTACCAGCAGGTGGTCGGCGGTTTGCCCCAAGGGAGTGCGCTCTTCAACCCGCCCGCAGACATGCGCATGGGCGACACGCAGACCATTGAAGTCCGCATCGTGCCCGTTTCAGAAGAGGAATTGAGCGCAGACGAAGAACTGCAAGCCACCCTCATGGAAGACTTTGAAGGCGGGGAAGAAATCATCGTCATCCCTATGCGGGTAAGCACGGTGATGCGCGCCAAACTGTCCGGACCCGGCTTTGAGATCATCCCCCTGACCGAAGAAGAACAAATCCAAATGATCGACAGCCCCTATCTGCGCTGGCTGTGGGATGTCACCCCGCAGGAAAAAGGCACCCAAAAACTCACCCTTACCCTTTCCGTGGTGGTCAATGCCGAAGGGTTGGGCGACAAAACCCACACCACCACCGAAATCCGGGAAGTGGAGATCAGCGGGAATGCGGGCTATGCCGTTCAACAATTCCTCGGCGGCAATTGGGAATGGATCGTGACCAGCATGCTGGTGCCCGCCGCCGGTTGGGCGGTGAACTGGTTCCGCAAGCGCGGCAAAAAAGGTTAATCCCCCGCTTCAACGCACAATTTGATATTCGCAATTTGCAATTCGCAATTTGTTATTCGCACCTCGCCACTCGCTATTCGCAATTGCAATTTGCACTTCGTATCTCGCAATTTGCTATTCGCACCTTGCCATTCGCAATTCGCCATTCGCAATTTGCAATTTGCCATTCGCACCTCGCCATTCGCAATTCGCACCTCGCCATTCGCAATTCGCACCTCGCCATTCGCACCTCGCCATTCGCAATTCGCACCTCGCCATTCGCTCCCCCTTCCCTTGGCGTAGCGGGCCGCATCCGGTAGAATTACAGCATGCCAAGACTCACTAAAATCTACACTCGTAAAGGGGATGACGGCACAACTGCTCTGGGCACCACCCGCCGTGTACCCAAAGACCATTTACGCATTCAGGCGTATGGCACCGTGGACGAACTCAATGCGCTCATCGGGGTTGCTCTGGCGCACGGGCTGGACGAAAAACTTTCCGAAGCCCTGCCTAAAATTCAAAACGAACTCTTCCATTTAGGTTCAGACCTGGCTTTCCCCGAAGACGACAAGAAAAACATTGAAGTCCCCCGCATCGAAGAACGACATGTCGACGGCCTCGAAAAACTGATCGATGCCCTCTACGAGCAGGTCGGCCCGTTGAAGAATTTCATCCTCCCCGGCGGCAGTTTAGGCGCTGCAGCACTCCAGCATGCCCGCACCGTTTGCCGGCGTGCAGAGCGTCAGCTTGTCAGTCTGGCGCGTGAAGAGAAAGTAAGCGAGCTGAGTATGCAGTACCTTAACCGTCTTTCCGATGCACTTTTTACGATGGGACGCTTTGAAAACCAGCAAAAAGGGGTGGAAGAACCTCTGTGGGATTCCCGCGCTTAGGTCGTCGCACACGGCAAGGCAGTTTGCACAACCTGGTAACTCATTACAAGAAAATACTCCGATGGTGCAACCTTGGAGAGTTGTTTTCGTATTAGATAGTGAAAGCAGCAATCAAATCAATGAGCAGGCTCATTGATTTGACCCAACCGGGCACATGCTCGGTCAAATCATTTGCAAACCAGTGATGTGCACAACACAGGTATGGGTTGCACCTAACGTACAGGCAGCTGGTTAAGGAGTATTGCATGAAAGATAACAAATCCCCTAATTTATTCTGGCCGGTCATCCTGATAGGCCTTGGCATCATCTTTATGATGGTCAACCTTGGCATGATGGAACCGGTGAATTTTAGTGTATTATGGCAATTATGGCCGCTGTTCTTGGTGGCAATCGGGATCAATATGCTTTTTGGGCATTCCCGCTGGATTGGTGGCATCCTCTCTGCCTTGCTGGCAGTTGCCGTAATCGGCTTTTTGGTCTATGCCCCCGACCTATTTGACATCCTCCCCCAACCGGAAATGATCACCGAATCCTTTGCCGAGCCGTTAGAGGATGCCACATCAGGCAAAATCACCCTCGACTTTGACCGCGGCAGCCTGACCGTGGGCGAACTGATCGACAGCCGCAACCTATTTGAGGCCGACCTGACTCATAATGAAGAAGTCACCTTTAGAACCTCTGGCGACACCAGCCGCAATGTGCGCCTGGAATTAGACAGCCCCGGCATTCCCGATTTCACCAGCTGGTTCCAAGACCGTAATATCAGCGCCGATGTCGCCCTGGCGGTCGATACCCCACTCGATCTGATCCTCAACCTGGGTGCCGGCAGTGCCGACCTTAACCTGACCGAGTTGACCCTCACCAGCCTGAAAGCAGACAGCGGTTCCGGCAATATTGAAGCCATCCTCCCCGGCGGCAGTTACGAGACCGACCTCTCTTCCGGTTCCGGCTCTCTCACCGTCAAGATGATGGGCGGCGGCGAGCTGGATTTGAAAGCTAATGTAGGTTCTGGCCGCATCCGCATGACGGTTGCCCAGGACAGCAGCGGAGAAATTCGTCTGGAGAGCGGCTCGGGTAGTGTCAACCTCTATCTCCCCCAAGACACCCCCATCTATCTCACCGGCAGCACCGGCTCGGGCAGTGTCAACCTCCCCGATGATTTTGTCAAAGTGTCCGGCAGCGACAGCTATTCTGGAGACAGCGGCATCTGGCGGCAGCAAGGCTATTCTGAAGACGACAACCCGCTCATTATCCGTTTTGACATCGGCTCCGGCAGCCTGAATGTCTTTTACGAGTAAACCAAACGAATTAACAATTTCAGCTCAATTTAAGGCAGGCGCATGCGCCTGCCCTTTGTTTTCACCGGACAAAACTCACCCGAACTAAACCGTAGCGGCGGGGTCTCCCCGCCAAAAGCATAATAATATTTGTAATTGCTTCGTTCATATC
The DNA here is from genome assembly GCA_963675375.2 of Anaerolineales bacterium. Lineage (GTDB taxonomy): Bacteria > Chloroflexota > Anaerolineae > Anaerolineales > UBA11579 > UBA11579. The sequence continues at coordinate 4,196,541 of OY776212.2, forward strand.
GACTGTTATCTACCCCGCAAAAAAATTTGTGTTAATTTGGGAATAGCAGTAAAAACAGTGACCTTTTGCTAATCCCCACGAAAAACGATACTGTTTAAATAATCAACAACAGCAGTCATCGGGAAGGGGAAAAAGTAAAACGTAGCGGCGGGGTCTCCCCGCCCAAAGATCACTATCTACCAAGCAAAACCGCCCAAATATTTCCACTCTCCAATTCTTCTCCCTCCCAGGGAGAAGATGTCAGGAAAGGTTTTTCCTGACAGATGAGGGTGCCTAACTCCTGACAACAATGAAACTGATTCTCCCCATTTACACCACAAGAATCGCTACCCCACCGAGATTCTTCCCTCGCAGATCTAACGATCGGCTCACTTAGAATGACAAAGGCATAGCCAAGAAAAGAGTCCACTCTTTCTGAAATTTCCTTGGAAGGCAAATGAGAAATTAATAAACCGTAGCGGCGGGGTCTCCCCGCCCAATGATCACTATCTACCAAGCAAAACTGCCCAAATATTTCCACTCTCCAACTCTTCTCCCTCCCAGGGAGAAGATGTCAGGAAAGGTTTTTCCTGACAGATGAGGGTGCCTAACTCCTGACAACAATGAAACTGATTCTCCCCATTTACACCACAAGAATCGCCACCCCACCGAGATTCTTCTTTCGCCGATCTAGCGATCGGCTCATTCAGAATGACAAGGGCATAGCCAAGAAAAGAGTCCACTCTTTCTGAAATTTCCTTGGAAGGCAAATGAGAAATTAATAAACCGTAGCGGCGGGGTCTCCCCGCCCAAAGATCACTATCTACCAAGCAAAACTGCCCAAATATTTCCACTCTCCAATTCTTCTCCCTCCCAGGGAGAAGATGTCAGGAAAGGTTTTTCCTGACAGATGAGGGCGCCTTACTCCTTGACGAAAATGAGCCTAATTCGCCCCATTACCACCGTAAGAATTACCCCCAAAAACATTTCTTTTCCAACCACTTCTCCCAAAAACCAAACTTTATACAAAAGACCCTCAAGGTTTTGAAAACCTTAAGGGTCTAAAAATACTATCAAAAATTCTAAATTTCTTTTTCTTACGCCCCAAAGAAGTCCCGGATCGAATCCAAGATACTGCGCTCCTGGGGTTTCACTTCCGTACCCAGGCTGTCTGCCAGCTTCTCCAGCAGCTCGCGCTGTTCGCCGTTCAAGCGTTTCGGCACTTCCACATTGATCATCACCAACTGGTCGCCGCGCCGGTCGGAGCGCAAGTGCGGCACCCCTTTCCCGCGCATGTGCAGCACCTTGCCGGGCTGCGTACCTGCCGGGATAGAGAGCTTTTCTAGACCATCCACGGTCGGCACTTCCACATCTGCCCCCAAAGTTGCCTGGGCGATGTTAATATCCAGATTGAGCAAAATATCATATTCGCGACGGTGGAAGAACTTGTGATTCTCCACCCGTACGCTCAAATACAAGTCGCCGTTGGGGCCGCCGTTCTGTCCGGGTTGGCCTTCGCCATTCAAGCGAATGCGTGTACCCGTATCCACCCCGCCGGGTAATTCCACCTTTTTGCTGCGCGTCACGCGCACAATCCCGCGGCCGGAACACACCTTACAGGGTGTTTCCACGATCTCGCCTTGCCCCTGGCAGGTCGGGCAGTCTGTCACCTGCACCATCGAGCCAAACAATGTCTGGCGAGATTGGCGCACTTCACCCTGACCATTACAGGTGGTGCAGCGCACCGCGGAGGTGCCGGGTTCGGCCTTGCTGCCATTACAATGCTCGCAGACCTCATCGCGCACAAACTCCACTTCTTTCTCCACCCCAAACACGGCTTCTTCAAATGTCAGGTTCAGATTGTATTGTAAATCCGCACCTCGCCGCGGCTGGTTGGCCCTGCGCCTGCCGCCCCTGCGGCCGCCAAAATCAAAGCCCATGCCGCCAAAACCAAACATATTAAGAATATCGTCGATATCCAGATTACTGAAATCAGGTGCCCCGCCAAACCCGTTCAGGCCGGCATGCCCATAGCGGTCGTACGCGGCCCGTTTTTCGACATCCGAGAGCACAGCATACGCTTCGTTGATCTCCTTAAAGCGCTCTTCCGCATCCGGCGCATCACTCACATCCGGGTGATATTGGCGTGCCAGGTTGCGGAAAGAAGACTTGATCTCGTCTCCCGAGGCATTTTTAGGAACATTTAGGACTTCGTAGTAATCTCGTTGGCTCATAAGCGTTTATCCACATTCAAAGCAGGCAGGCAGTCCAGACGCTCTTCGTGCTGCATCTCAACCGCCTGCCTGATCAATTTAGTTTACTAGTTATCTGATTCGGTAAATTCGCCTTCAACTACGTCTTCACCGTCGTCGGGGGCATCTGTACCGCTGCCGTCTGCACCAGGAGCGCCGCCGGCCATACCGGGGTCTGCCTGCTGCTGGTAGGCGGCTGCACCCATCGCTTGCACGGTTTCCATCAGGGCATCTACGGCTTTATTGATCTCATCCGCATCATCGCTTTCGATCACGTCGCGCACTTTTTGAATACCGTCATTAACCTTTTGCTTGGTCTCGTCGTCCAGCTTGTCTTCCAGGTCTTTCATCGCTTTTTCAGCGGTGTAAACCGAGCTGTCGGCTTTGTTGCGGGCTTCGATGATCGCTTTGCGCTGTGCATCTTCCGAAGCGTGCTGTTCGGCGTCCGACTTCATCTTTTCCACTTCCTCGTCCGAGAGGCCGGAAGAAGCGGTGATCGTGATGTCCTGGCTGCGGCCGGTGGCTTTGTCCTGGGCAGTCACTTTGAGAATACCGTTGGCGTCAATATCGAAGGTCACTTCGACCTGCGGAATGCCGCGCGGCGCCGGGGGAATCCCATCCAAAATGAAGCGGCCGAGGGACTTATTATCCTTTGCCATCGGGCGTTCACCCTGCAAAACATGGATCTCTACCTGCGACTGGTTGTCGCTGGCCGTGGAGAATACCTGGCTTTTGCGGGTCGGGATGGTCGTATTGCGTTCGATCAGCGGGGTGGCTACCGCGCCCAAAGTCTCAATCGACAGGGTCAGCGGGGTCACATCCAGTAAGAGGATGTCTTTCACATCCCCACCCAGCACACCACCCTGAATGGCAGCACCAACGGCCACCACCTCATCGGGGTTCACACCCTTGTGCGGGTCTTTGTTGAACATGCTGCGCACGGCTTCCTGCACGGCGGGCATACGGGTCATACCACCCACCAACACGATCTCGTCAATCTCTCCAGCTTTCAGGTCGGCGTCTGCCAATGCCTGGCGCATGGGGCCAAGCGAGCGTTTGATCAGTTCGTCGGTCAGTTGTTCCAGCTTGGAGCGGGTCAGGGTGGTCACCAGGTGCTTGGGGCCAGAGGCATCTGCCGTAATGTAAGGCAGGTTGATCTCGGTCTGCATCATGGTGGAAAGTTCGATCTTGGCCTTTTCAGAGGCTTCCTTCAAACGCTGCAAAGCCTGGCGGTCGCTGCGCAGGTCAATGCCTTCGCTCTTCTTGAATTCATCGGCCAAATAGTCAATGATCTTCTCATCGAAGTCATCGCCACCCAGGAAGGTATCGCCGCTGGTGGAGCGCACCTGGAAAACGCCTTCGCCCACATCCAGAATGGAAATATCAAAGGTACCACCGCCTAGGTCATACACCGCGATGATCTCGTTGGCTTTCTTGTCCAGCCCGTAGGCCAGGGAAGAAGCGGTCGGTTCGTTGATGATACGCAGCACTTCCAGCCCGGCAATCTTGCCGGCATCTTTGGTCGCATTTCGCTGGCTGTCGTTGAAGTAAGCCGGTACGGTGATGACTGCCTGGGTAACAGGTTCGCCCAGGTAGGCTTCTGCGTCGGTTTTCATCTTGCCCAAGATCATGGCGGAAATTTCCGGGGGAGAATATTCTTTATCGCCCATCAACACGCGTACATCGCCGTTGGAGGCTTTGGTTACTTTATAGGGTACGTGGGCAATGGCATGCTGGCTTTCCGCGTCGTCATATTTACGCCCCATAAAGCGTTTGATCGAGAAGATTGTGTTCTCGGGATTAATAACAGATTGGTTGCGGGCAGTGCGCCCGACCAGTCGTTCGCCGTTCTTGTTCACGGCAACTACAGAAGGAACCAGGCGTTCCCCTTCTGCGGAAGGGATAACGGTCGGCTCACCGCCTTCCATCACAGCTACAACGCTGTTGGTGGTTCCTAAGTCAATACCTATGATCTTTGCCATAATAATTCAATCCTCCAAATGTGTTAGCTGGCTACCCGGACCAGGGCAGCACGCAGCACACGCTCCCCAATCATATAGCCTTCTTGAATGACTTCTACGATTTGCCCGCTCTCATGGTCGGGGCTTTCAACTTGCATAATCGCCTCATGGCGGGTGGGGTCAAAGAATTCTCCCTCTACCTCCATACGGGTTACGCCTTCATTTTCCAAAATGGTCAACAGTTTGCGGTAGACCAGTTCAATGCCTGCGGCCCACTCGGCGGCATCGCCGTTGGTCGGGCGGTCTTGCAGCGCCCGGCGCAGGTCATCAACCACCGGTAAAAAGCGGGCAACCACACGCCCGGCGGCATCTTCACGCAGGCGGGTTTGCTCGCGCTCGGTCCGTTTGCGGTAGTTGGCAAACTCGGCCTGGGCACGCTGCCAGCCATCCAGGTTTTTAGAGGCTTCGTCGAGTGCTTCATCTAACTGCTGACGGAGAGACTTTTCAGACACTTCTTCCATTGCCTCTTCCAGGGTCTGGGGTTGAGTATCTTCTGGAGAATTGTTTTCCCCTTGCTCCATCTTTTCGTCTTCGTTTTTCTTACTATCTTTTTTGCTCATACGGCTCCCTACGTGCTCCTTATTCATAATTTCATATCTTCAGCATGCTGCCGCAAACCCCTGGGGGTGTTCGGCGCATCTAGCCATTATCATCATCTAATTCTTTGCTCATCGTCTCGCCAACCAGGTCACTGAGCAGCCCGGCCACAAAATTGACCGTGGAAATCGCATGCCCATACGGCATACGGATCGGGCCTAAAACGCCCAAGATACCGGTTGCCAGGTCTGGCACACCGTAGCGCGCCAGGACTAACGAGCAATCGCTTAATTCTTCCCAGGTGCCCTCGCCGCCAATCAACACCTGCACGCCGCCCAACTCGGCATTCATCACCGTTTGGGAAAGCAAGTTCTCCAGGCGGGGGCGTTCTTCTAACACGCGCAGTGCCCGGCGGGCAGAATCCACTTCTTCAAAGCCCGCTTCGGCCAATACATTCGCCCACCCATCCTGGAACACCTCACCGGTCAGGGCAGAGTCGCCCCGGCGCAGTTCGTCCAACACCAGCTTATACATGTCGGCGCTCAGGGTGTCCAAATCTAGCGGCGGAGAAGGCGGTAGTTCGGGCGTGCCTTTCCCGTACATCTGGGTGTTGAGCAGGTTGGCGGAGGTGGTCAGTTGTTCCTGCGTGACAGGCTCGCCCAACACCAGCATTTGCTGGCTGACGCGCCCGCCGATCATTACCAACACCATCAACACCTGACGGCCAGCAGTCGAGATCAGTTGTAAGTGCTTCACCCGCGGCCGGTCGGCCTGGGGGGCAGTCACGATAGAAGCAGCATTGGACTGGTGCGCCAAGACCGAGGCGGCCAAGCGCATCCATTGGGCAGTATCGTAGCGTGCCTGGTAAAACTGGTGCGAAATGGTATGCCGCAGTGAAACCGGCAAGGCCGGGCGCTGCATCAGCTCGCGCACAAAGAAGCGGTACGCGTTTTCGGTGGGTTCCCGTCCGGCGGTATCGTGTGCTTTGCGCAGGTAGTCAAATTCTTCCAGCACCACCATCTCGTTGCGCACCGTAGCCGAACTCATATCGAGTTCATAGTCGCCTACCAGGCGCGTCGAACTGACCGGCTTGCCATTATCTACGTAATCTTGCACGATCAAGCCCAAAATCAGTCTTTGGCGTTCAGAAAGCTGCTTATCACTCATTATTTTTCTTAATTTTAGCAAGCGAAGGGTTCGTTTGCTAAAGCATCCATTCAGCTATTTTAACATATCAAAAATCATGGTGCAAGCACTGCACCACTTTGTAAGCGCTGTTTTAACACTTTTCTTATATCAGGAAATTAGAACGCAAAAGGGCTCAAGAAGCAGAAGTGCCCGGCTGTAAATCTTTGTGCGGGCGTCCTTCGGTCACCCGCTTGGCCAGCCGTTTCCCCCACCGGCGGCTTGGGTTTTCCACCAAGGTGTACACCGCCAAAGCAGCCAAAATGGAAACCGCCACCACGATCAACAATTTGACCGCTGCCGGGAAAAAAGCTGGCAGGCTGTTGGCTTCGCCAACAATGCGGTTGTGCAGCAGATACAGGCTGAAACTGATCTTGCCCAAAAAGCGCGCCGGAGAAGACCCCATCACCCACCCGATGATGCCCTGCGCATTCGCCACCGCCAACACCGTCAAGCCCATCAGCGGCGCCAGCGCCCAAGAAGCCGCCCACATTTCCGCTTCAACCTCGTAAAAATGGCCCAAATCCGGAATTGCATAAATCACCCCCGCCAGGCACACCGCGGCTACCCAGCCCCACCCCCGCCAGCTCCTTGCTGCGGGTTGGTGCGTTTCCATATACAGGTAGAGATACCCCACAAACACCCCGGTGACAAAAAATTCAATATAAGGCCATACACTGTACTGCGGGCCGGGAATGTTCACCACCAGCAAAACGATCCACAACCCGCCCAAGACGCCCAAGCGCAGTTTTTCTTGATTGCGGAAAAAGAACAGCAGGATCGCCAGGATGGGGAACCACAAATAAAAGCGCATCTCCACCGGCACCGTCCACAACACGTTGTTGGTGCCCAACAAAAGTACATGTTTTAAATAAGCGGGGGCGTCCATGCCGTAAAATGACTGCGAAGTAACACTGACCACCAAAAAAGCCAGCGTAATGGTGAACAAATAGGCCGGATAGACCCGGAAGAACCGCTTGATCGCATACCCCAGCCACACCTTAAACGAAAAAGCCTGGTTTCCATAGAGATACGCCATCAAAAAACCGCTCAACGCGAAGAACAACATCACCCCCAACTGCCCGGCAAGTGTGATTTTAAAAAACACCCCCCGGTTGCCTGCATGCGAAAAGATCACCATCAGACAGGCGAACCCACGTAAACCATCCAATGCTTGAATATGCTTACCGTTCTCCATCCTCATCCTCTTTCAATAAATAAGAGCGGTTATATTCTCTTTAAATAACTGAACTTTGTTCAGTCAAACAAATCCGGCCGGCGCTCCTGGGTGCGCTTGACGGATTGCTCCTGCCGCCATTTTTCAATTTCGGCATGGTTGCCGGAGCGCAAGACTTCCGGCACTTCCCACCCACGGTACTCTTGCGGGCGGGTGTAATGCGGGTATTCGAGCAGCCCGCTGGCATGCGAATCTTTGTTGGGGGCGTCCGGGTCGCCCAATACCCCCGGCAGCAGGCGGGTGACCGCATCGATCACCGCCAAGGCGGGCAGTTCCCCGCCGGTGAGCACAAAATCTCCCAGGCTGACCTCATCCGTCACCAGGTGTTCCCGCACGCGCTCATCCACCCCTTCGTAGCGGCCGCACACCAAGGCCAAATGCGGCTGTTGGGCGTATTCGCGCGCCACCGCCTGGGTGAACAATCGCCCCTGCGGGGTGAGCAAGATCACCGGGCAGGCGGGCGGTGCCCCCAACACACTTTCCACCGCGTCAAAAATAGGTTCTGGTTTCATCACCATGCCGCCGCCCCCGCCGTAGGGGACATCGTCGGTGGTATGGTGCTTGTCTTTGGTGTAATCGCGGATATTGTGCAGCTGCACATTCAGGATACCGTTTTCCCTGGCGCGTTTCAAAATACTCTCGTCCAGGTAAGCGGTGAACATTTCGGGGAACAGGCTAAAAACGTCAAATTGCATATAAGTATTGTACTCGGTAGTGAGGTAGTTGGATAGTTAGGTAGATAAGTACCTTATATCCTGCCCAATATTTTTACATCTAGTGGAAATATTATTTTTTGTGTCTTTTTAACCCTCACCTTGCGAATTTAATAATCAACAGGTCTTACAGCTCCTCTCCCTGGAAGGGCTGGGAAGACGACACTTTTTACAAAAAAGGATTCATGGAGTAACCTAAATGTGATCTCTCACCATCACAAAAGGAGACGCCATGAATCAGAGACAATTTTACCAATGGTTTCGCACCTTGCAGCAACATCTCAAGGGGTTGAAGAAATGGCAAGCGTTGGGATTGGCCATGCTGAGCTATGGGATCATCACAGCTCGCCGTGCACAAGCCAGTTTGATCGCTGAAGAATTACCCATGTTCGGCACGGCAAGCGCCGTAGAGCGGCGCATCCAACGCTGGATCGCCAATCCACGCATCGATGTGAAGGCGATCTGTACGCAATGGGTTCGCTGGGTGTTGACAGGCTATCAGGGGAAGCATATCTATCTGCTGGTAGATGAGACCAAGCTGGCAGACCGCATCGGGTGCATGGTGATTGCATTAGCCTATCGCCAGCGAGCGATCCCCTTGGCTTGGCGCTGCTATCCGGCGAACTCGAGCAAGGGATACCCACCAGAAGGGCAAGTCGGTATGATCGTCAAACTGCTCCAGGTCATCCTCCCTGCTCTGCCGCAGGGCAAACCGGTCATCTTGCAGGCAGACCGGGGGATCGGCAATTCCTCTCGGCTGATGCGTGCGGTGCAAGCGCTTGGCTTGCACTTCCTGTTTCGCGTGCAGTGGGAGGCAACCTTCGCACAGGAACATGGTCAGCGCGCTGCTTTGCGTACACGTGCACGCCGAGGACGAAGTTGGCATGCCAGCGGGGTGTTGTTCCGTCTTGAAAAAGGGGTGGCTTGCCATGTGCATGTGCTTTGGCATGCAGCGCAAAAAGAGCCGTGGTGTTTGGCCACCAACATGACTGGACTGACTGGGGAAGAATATGCTATGCGGGTATGGCAAGAAGAGAGTTTTCGAGACTTGAAGAGTGGGGGATGGCAGTGGCAGCATCAGCGCAGCCGCAACCCAGACACGATCGAAAGATGGATCTTGGCAATGACTGTGGCCTATACCTGGTGCCTGAGTTTGGGCAGAAAGTTTATGCAATTAGCCCCTGATGTGCAGAAGAAAGTGGATTGTGTGCGCACTGCGCCGAAATACTGCTTGTTCCGAATGGGCTTGCGCTACTTCAAGCGTATGTTTGTTTCCAGGTTTGTGTCTCCTTCCTTCCAAATTGGCCCTTTTCACGCTCCTCCTTAAAAGTGTCGTCTTTTCAGCCCTGGAAGGGAGAGGAAGGCAAACGTTCCGTTTGCAAGGTGAGGGTATCCAATCAGCTTTTTTAAAAAGCCACAATTTCGGTGGTATCTTAAGGTGAAGAGGTTTATCATTTTTTGTTTGCTTGCATTCCCTCCCAGGCAGCTGCACCCCAGCAATCCGCAATTTGCGCCTCGCCATCCACAATCCGCCCTTTGCAACTCGCTATCTGCAATTCGCAACTCGTAATCCGTCCCTCGCAATTCGCCATTCGCAATTTGCACCTCGCCCCTCACCCCCTTCTCCCGTAGGCAAAACGTGGGAGAATCGTGCTTGACGGTTTCACCATAACCGCGTTAAGATTAATAGTCATGTATCTAAAAGGAAGTAAGTGGCATATGGATAAAAGACGCCGCAGACGCCGGAGCAACCCGGCGCTGGTGGTGTTGATTCTGGCTATCATCGGCGTGGTCCTCTTTTTCGACCGGTATGTGGTCGAAGACTTTGCCATTGCCCAGGTGCCTACCGCCACACCCACACCCATCCCCGAATCCCTCGAGCTGCAAGCCGACGATTTGGTCAATTCTGGCAACCTGTTCCAGGCGATTGACCTGTACAAACAGGCCATCATTGTCAGTCCAGGCAGTTCCAATCTCTCCAGCTTATATGTCAAACTGGCACATGCCCAGATATTGGTAGGCGAATACGAAGCCGCCAAGACCAGCGCCGAGAATGCCCTGCTGCTCAACGATCAAAACCCCAAAGCATTGGCCGAATTGGGTTGGGCCTACAGCTTTTTAGAAAACGATCTGGAATCCGAGAAAGCCCTGCTGCAAGCGCTGGAACTCAACCCCGACAGTGTGGAAGCCCATGCCTACTACGCCGAACTGCTCGCCGTGCAGGGAGATTATGACGGCGCTGCCAGCCATTCCCGCACAGCCGTGCAGTTAGACAGCCAATCGCTGGTCGCTTTGCGCTCGCGCGGTTTGGTGCTTTACTACACCGCCAACTACGAAGAAGCTGCCGCCGAATTTGAACAAGCCATTGCCATTAACAACCGGGTTGCCGACCTGCACATGTTCCTCGGCCTCAGCTATTGGGCCTTGCAGTTGTACGATGATGCCATCGAATCTTTCAATGTAGCCGACACCTTTGACCCCGACAACCCCCTGCCGGACACCTACATTTACCGCATTTACCTTGGGTTGGGCGAATATGCCAAGGCCGCCCAGTTTGCCCGCTCGGCCGTAGAGAACGACGAAGCCAACCCGATCCGTTGGGGCAATTGGGGTGTGGCGCTCTACAAAAACCAGCAGTATGCCGATGCCGTGGAGGCTTTCAATTACGCCATCCAGGGCGGCGAAACCGAAGACGGCCTGTATGTCACCGGGATGACCCTGGATTACGACCGGGCCGAATACTTTTATATGTACGGTCTGGCGCTGGCAAACACCCGCGAATGCACCGAAGCCCTCCCCATATTCCAATCCCTGATCGCCAATGTGCCCACCAATGAGGTTGCGGTTGCCAATGCCAATGCTGGCATTGAAATCTGCGAACAATACGTTACCGACGGCCTCCCCACCCCAGAACCCACCCCCGAAGACGACACAACCGTAACCGAAGGCTCTTAACCGCAGTGTTTTCACAAGTGGTTTAAAGATGAAAATTCCGCAAAACGAACGCTGGTTATTCCAGGATAAGAGGCAGATGTTCACCATTACCGGTGTCATCATTATTGTGGTGTTAATTGCCCTCAATATCGTGATCGTCACCACCGCCGATGACCTGGAAGTGATGCTCTTAGGCACCCCTACCCCCACGCGTACCTCTGGCTCCTTTTTGGGGGAAGCCGAAGCCCTGCTGGGGGCCGGCAACCTGGAAGGAGCGATCACCGCCTACAATGAAGGGCTGGAATTTGACCCCAACAACGTGCAGGGGTTGACTGAGTTGGCCCGTTTGCAGGTCTATTCCTCCCGCCTGCTCACCCCTGTGGATGGATACAACCGGTTACTGGAAGCCTACGACTCGATCCAACGCGCTGTGGAACTGGACCCGGAGAACAGCGATGCTCAAGCTGTGCTGGCGCTGACCCTCGACTGGCTCGGCACCAACACCTCCACCCCGGTGGATGACCGGGAAGGCTACCTGGTAGAAGCCAGCCAGGCCGCTTCGATAGCCTTGCAGTTGGATAACACCAACGCCCTGGCGATTGCCTACCGTGCCGAATTCTGGCCGACCAGCTGCGTTTCGACCAGGCCACTTCATTGGCCGAGCAGGCTGTTGCCCTGGAACCAAACCTGATGGATACCCACCGGGTCTATGCTTATGTGCTCGAATCCACCCGCTATTACAGCCAGGCGATTGAAGAATACAAAAAAGCCGTTGATGTTGCCCCCAACATGACCTTCTTATACATTTCCATCGGGCAGAACTACCGCCAGCTGGAACTGTACGACCTTGCCCTGGAATATTTTGACCGCGCCGCCTCGATCAACAAATCCCTGGGCATCGAAGACCCCTTACCCTATCTGGCGATTGCTAAAACCTATACCCGCCAGGGTGAATTTTTCGCCGCCGCCCTCAACGCCGAAACCGCCCTCTCCTTCGACCCCACCAACCCCGACTTATACGGCCAGGTCGGCTACATCCGCTTCCAGGCGCGCAACTATGAGGGCTCGATGCCCATGTTGGAATGTGCCGTACAAGGCTGCGAAGTGCTTTATGATGAATTCTTTGGGGTGACCGTACTGAGCGATGCCACCGAGGAGCAGTTAGCCACTTCCGACCGCATCCAGGTAGAAGGGTTGGCGCTGAGCAATGCTTCGGTTGTTTACTATTACGTGTATGCCTCTGTGTTGGCTGCCTTCAACTTCTGCGATGAAGCCGAAGTCTATCTCTCCCAGCTTGAAAATGCCTACGGCGGCGATGACACCATCATGCAGATCGTCAATGAGAGCCGCCAGGTCTGTGTGCTGCTGCAAACTGAGGATAACTAGCCTCTCTATCCCCCACTTACGCTAAATCTTGTTCGTTCCCGGCCTGCGCCGTGTTGTATCCCCCCAATTGGGCTGTTTTCTCACGGAACTGCGCCGTATGGATATAGTCCAGCGACGGGGCTAACAACGGGCTGCTGAAATATTCCTCCGGGATCACCAGGTCATAACGTTCCTCAAACAAAGGTTGGAACCCCAGCCCAAACTTGCTGGCCGCCGCATACAACCCCACCCCCACATCCGCCTGCCCGTTTACAATCGCTTCGGCTACCTGCACATGGGTGGAGACTTCCCAGTTGTACCCCACGATATTTCCCGTCGAGATGCCCTGCTTTTTCAATTCGGTATCAATCCACAAACGCGTCCCCGAACCCCGGTTACGGTTGACCATCCGCACGCCCGGCTGCAGCAGGTCTTGCAAATTTTTCAAATGCAGCGGGTTGCCCGGCGCAGTGATCAACCCCTGTTCCCGGTGTACCAGGGTCATCACCCGCATCGGCCTATCGGGGAACAGGTGACGCACAAAAGGCAAGTTGTACTCACTGGTAGCCGGGTCAAATAAATGCGCCCCGGCCATCTGCCCAATCCCCTGCCGCAGGGCAATCAACCCATCCATACTGCCGATAGGCAGCGTGTAAAAAGACTGCTTCGGGTTTTGCTCCCGCAGGGTAAACGCCAAAAGCTCCAGCGCCAGGTCGTGGCTGCCAATCGCCAACAGTGTGCTTTCTTCTTCCAGCGCGGCAAGATCGACATCTCCACCCGGTAGGCGTGGGCGCTGGCCTGGTAATATTTCTCCACAAAGCCGCGCACTTCCCTGGTAGAGGTGAGCGACACCAGTCCATGTTCCTCTAACTGTTTCAGATGGTAGCGCACTTTTGCCGGGTGCATTTTCATCTTGTCGCCCAACTGCGAGAGGGTTGCCGGTTCCTTCATCAGCAAGCGTAAAATATCTACCCTGCGTTGGTCGCCCAAGACTTTAAACGTCTTCGCACCGCCTAAATTTTCAATCTGCTCCATCTGTATTTCCTGCTTTTTCTAAAATCGTTTGGCTCACATATAGCGTCTGTATCTACAATATAACACAAAGCATCCCTAAAGATTAAAATTTTCATTTCTGTTTCCTCAGAAAGCCGCATCTGTTTTATAATTATTTTATAAGGGTAAATACCCTTACGACTTCGCCCTCACCACCTCTCATTCTGCCAACCAAAAGGGGATAGCATCAACCTGATTCACCGTGCTTAACCTGGCAAAATCAAAGGAAATTCAATGTCAGATCACACCAATCCTGTTGTAGAAAAATCACAGCCTTCCGGGATGACCGGGTTCATCATCGTTTGGGCCGGGCAGATCATCTCGGTTTTGGCATCCGGGATGACCAATTTCGGTCTCACCTTGTGGATTTACCAGCAAACCGAGAGTGCCATGGCATTGTCGATCATGTACGTGACTTATATTCTGCCCTTTCTGCTGATGGCGCCCCTGGCCGGGGTGTGGGTAGACCGCTATAACCGGAAACTGATGATGATGGTCAGCGATTTTGGGGCTGCCCTGGGCACAGTTGCGGTGCTGGTCTTACAGGCAACCGGCAATTTGGAGCTTTGGCATTTATATGTGGTTTCTGCCATCCTCGGCATCGGCAATACCTTCCAATGGCCGGCCTACTCCGCCGCCATCAGCACAATGGTTTCCAAAGAGCAGTACGGCCGAGCCAACGGCATGATGGGGTTGATCGAAGCCGGGCCAAACGTGCTGGCCCCCATCCTCGCCGGTGCCCTGCTTCCCCTCATCGGCCTGACCTGGATTCTGGTCATTGACCTGATTACCTTTGGCCTGGCCGTGTTTGCCCTGCTGATTGTGCATGTTCCCCAACCCGAAAAGACCGTCGAAGGGAAAGAAGGCGAGGGGAATGTCTGGCAGGAAGCAGCCTACGGCTTTAAATACATTTTCAAACGTCCCAGCTTGCTGGGTTTGCAGCTCATCTTTTTATTCGGCAACCTGTTCACCGGGATCGCCTGGTCGTTGTTCGCCCCCATGATCCTCGCCAGCAGCGGGCAAGACCCCATCACCCTGGCCTCGGTGCAGTCTGCCGCCGCCATTGGCGGGGTGGTCGGTGGGATCATTATGAGTGCCTGGGGCGGTTTTAAGCGCAAGGTGCATGGCGTACTGATAGGCTGGATCATCTCCAGCCTGGGCGGGATGGTGCTGCTCGGTTTTGGGCGCGGGTTGGCTATCTGGCTGCCGGCTGCGGTGTTCTCTACCATTTTCGCGGCCATGGTGAATGCTTCCAATCAGGCCATCTGGCAGGCCAAAGTTGCCCCCGATGTGCAGGGGCGCGTGTTTTCCTCCCGCCGTCTGATCGCCTGGGTTTCTCAGCCAATCTCCCCGCTGATTGCCGGGGCGTTGGCCGATTACGTGATGGAACCGGCAATGAGCACGCAGTCTGCCCTATCTGACCTGTTTGGCAGTTGGGTAGGCATCGGTCCGGGGGCAGGGATGCGCCTGCTGTTCATCCTTTGCGGTATTGCCGCCGGGCTGGTCGGCATTATCTGCTACTTTGTGCCCGCCATCCGCAACGCCGAAGACATCCTCCCCGACCATGATGCATTGGAGAAAGTCGCCGAACCAGCCGCCGGGTAGCTCTTTTTCAACCGGATTATCATAGTTTCTATCCTGCACAGTGATTGGGGTTGGGCGTATAAATCGCGGATAAGCACAACCAGATCACTGAAAGGTAATTCCTTCCTATAAACATGCTCGAAAAATGGAAACAGCGCGCCAAAGCGCTGAAACAAGAAGTCTATGCCTTGTATTTGGCCTACCGCGACCCGCGCACACCCTGGTACGGCAAAGTTTTTGCCGCCCTGGTAATTGCCTACGCCTTCAGCCCCATCGACCTGATTCCCGACCCCATCCCGGTGCTGGGCTACCTGGACGACCTGCTGCTGATTCCGCTGGGCGTGGCATTGGCCCTGCGCATGATCCCGGAAGAAGTGATCGCCGAAGCGCGCATCCAGGCCGCAGAAAACGCCCAAAGCGGCAAACCGGTCAGTTGGGTAGGGGCGGCGCTGGTCATCCTCCTCTGGCTGGCTCTGGCTGCCTGGGCAGTTAAACTGCTGGCCGAATGGTTGTAGCCCCCCAAAACTCATCCAGTCCAGGAAAGAAAAAAGCACCTTCGGGTGTCTTTTTTTATATGGGGCATCCGATTTCCTCCCCATTTAAGATACAATCATAATCAGACAAATATTATCCATTTATTAGACCGAGCAAAACTCGATCATAGATCCAGAAAGGGACAGCATGACGCAAGATTACCGTATTGAAAAAGATTCCTTAGGAGAGGTGCAGGTACCGGCAGATGCCTTGTGGGGCGCGCAGGCCCAGCGGGCGGTGCACAACTTCCCCATCTCCGGCCTAAAACCGTGGAAAGCCTTCATCTGGTCGATGGCGATGGTTAAACGCGCCGCCGCCGAAGTCAACCGGGATTTAGGACTGCTGGAAAAAGAAAAAGCCGAAGCGATCATGCAGGCTGCGGACGAAGTGCTGGCCGGAAAATGGGACGATCATTTTGTGGTCGACCCCTTCCAGGCCGGGGCGGGTACCAGCCACAACATGAACACCAACGAAGTGCTAGCCAACCGCGCCACGCAGCTGTTGGGCGGGCAGGCCGGGCAGTACCTGGTGCACCCTAATGACCATGTCAACATGGCACAGTCCACCAACGACACCATCCCCACCGCCATCCGCCTGGGCAGCTTGTGGCGGGTGGAAGAACTGCTGGGGGTAGTCAACGGGCTGGCCGATGCGCTGGATGAACGCGCGCAGGCATTCGATCATATCGTCAAATCCGGGCGCACCCACCTGCAAGATGCCGTACCCGTGCGCCTGGGGCAAGAGTTTGGCGCATACGCCCTGGCCGTGCGCCGGGATGGCGAGCGCATCCGCCGGGCAGCCGAAGGTCTGCGCAGATTAGGGATTGGCGGTACGGCTACCGGCACCGGGCTGAACGCCCACCCCGAATACCACGCCCGCATGGTCGCCACGATCAAAAAATTGGCGGGCTTTGAAGTTTACCCATCGGACAATTTATTTGAAAGCATGCAGTCGATGGCCGATATGGTCGATTTCTCCGCCGCCCTGCGCACCCTGGCGGTCACCATGACCCGCATTGCCAACGACTTCCGCCTGCTCTCTTCCGGCCCGGCCACCGGTCTGGACGAGATACATCTCCCGGCCGTGCAGCCCGGTTCCAGCATCATGCCCGGTAAAGTCAACCCGGTGCTGGCCGAAATGACCAACATGTCCATGTTCCACATTATCGGCAACGACACCACCATCGCCCTGGCAGCCCAGGCCGGGCAGTTAGAGCTGAACGTGATGATGCCCATCATCGCCCACAACCTGTTTGAGAGCATGCAGGTGATGATCGGCGCGCTGAGCGCTTTCACGCAAAAATGCGTGATCGGGGTGGAAGCCAACCAGGCCAAAGCCGAAGGCTGGCTGGCCCGCAACGCTATCGTGGTCACCGCCCTCAATCCATTGATCGGCTACAACGCCGGGGCGGCCCTGGTCAAGCAGGCGCTGGCCGAGGGTCTCTCCATCCGCGAACTGGCCGACAGCAAAGCCCAGGCAGGCGAACTGCACCATGTGGCCGAAGGCCGCCCGGTAACCGCCGACGAGATTGATTCCGCCCTCAGCAACTTATACCAACTCACCGAAGGCGGGATTGTGAAGTAAGCCGAGATTTGTTTGGGTACTATATTTCAACGCACCAGCCCTCAATTCCTGAGGGCTGGGTTTTAATCCAAATCAATGCGATCATTGGGCGAGGAAACCTCGCCGCTACGGGGTATTGTAAGGGGCGGTGTTAGGTGAAACCTGCAAATTATCCCCGAAAAAGTCACCCATTTTGTTTGCTAGAGATTGCTTTCTGTATAAACCAGCTGATGACGATCCAGCCACTCCTTCGCAATTTTTTTCAACGCTTGCAGCCGGTAGGCCTGCCAGACATTGAACAGGTCATTTGCAAGCACAATATTTTTAAAATTGCGGAATGCACCCCGCCCCCTGATTCCTTCAAACAATTTAGCCCGGATTTTTTCATCCTCTACTACTTCGCAAAACGCCTGCATGATCTTGTATTCATGAATATCGTATTGGGTAGGTAGCGCCAAATAAGCCTCATCGGTTAAAGCGCGGCGTGCTTGTTTCAATATTTCCTGCTGCCAGGCAGGGAATTTTTCCAAACTGGTGTTTGTTTTTACTGCATTAATCTCTTCCTCGGAAAAATGGAAAAACTCGCCCGTCTGGATATTCAAATATCCATGACTCTCCGCTGAATACAAGTCCATTTCCTCAACCATTTTTTGCAAATTTATGACTGCGCTCATCTGTATTTTTCCTGTTAATTAGCTGCACACGCTTTATTATCACATAGCCTATTAGCAAAGTAAATATATGCCAGTTCGGCGAGGAGACCTCGCCGCTACGGAGTGTAATGTAAAGAGATAAAATAACTATTCTTCATCCTCTCTAATGGCCTTGTAGGGGATGGTTTGCGGGTTGCACCCAAAACCCTCCCTTACACTATCCACACGCTACCTATCAAAATAAGACAACAATGGTAAGATTTATATGTCCACCAGAATCCATATAGTGCAGCATGACTATGCTGTTTTCTCGTCAAAATTTGCAATTACCTAGATTAGAGCTTTGCTCAATCAGTCAAATAAAAGTGAGGTATCCCCCCATGCAGCTTACCGGATTACACCATGTGACGGCGGTCAGCGCCAAGATCGCCAATAATGTAGAATTCTTCACCCAGGTCTTGGGCCTGCGGTTGGTTAAAAAATCTGTCAATCAAGACGATGTATCCGCCTACCACCTGTTCTACGCCGACGAACTCGGCAGCCCCGGCACCGATATGACCTTCTTCGACTGGCCGCAAATCCGCCCCAACATGCGCGGCACCGACAGCATCGCCGGCACTGCCTTCCGGGTGGGCAGCCGTCAATCGCTGGAGTTCTGGCTCGACCGTTTCGAGCAGTACGAAGTCACCCACGGCGAGGTCACCACATTTGCCGGGCGGCAGTTACTCCCCTTTGAAGACCCCGAAGGCCAGCGCATGTATCTGGTCAACGACCAGGGTGCGCCTTTCGAGGGCAAGATTTGGGAACGCCCCGACATCCCCACCGAACATGCCATCAAGGGCTTTTACGCCATCGTGCTTTCTATGCCTGCCACCGAACAGATCGATATGATCTTCACCAAAATCCTCAACTTTGAGCCAGTCACCCAGGCCGAGTGGATCGATCTAAAATCGCAGGCAGTCATTTACCAGACCCACACCAACGGCGGCCCAGGCACGGAGGTATGGCTGATTGCCCAACCCCAGCTTGGCCGGGCGCAGTTAGGCGCGGGCGGCACCCACCATGTAGCCTTCCGGGTATCGGATTTTGAGACTCAAAAAGAATGGCATACCCACCTGACCCAGGCCCGTTTGCAGCTCAGCGGCCTGATCGACCGCTTCTGGTTCCGCTCGATCTATTTCCGGGTATCCAACGGCATCTTGTTCGAAATTGCCACCGACGGCCCCGGTTTTGCCATCGACGAAGACCAGGAAAAGCTGGGCGAAAAACTGGTGCTGCCTCCCTTCTTAGAACCCCGCCGGGAAGAGATCGAAGCCGGTCTCACCCCCATCAAGGCTTAGCCGATGATCGATACTACCGTCCACCAGGGACAGCCCACCCGCACTGTGGGTGCTACCCTACAAGAAGCAGATCAATTCATCATTATGCTGCACGGGCGCGGCGCTACCGCAGACTCTATGCTGCCTCTGGCAGAAACACTGCATAACGGCAAAACCCATTTTGCCATCCCCCAGGCCGCCCTCAACCGCTGGTATCCTAACTCCGCCTTCACCGACCTGGCTGCCAACGAACCCGACCTCTCTTCCGCCCTGGCGCGCATCGACTCCCTGGTAGAAGAAGCCAACCACGCCGGGTTTAAAGATAGCCAGATTATGTTTGGCGGCTTCTCGCAGGGGGCTTGTCTGGCGGCTGAATATGTCGCTCGCAATGCCCGCCCTTACGGCGGCTTGTTCGTGTTCAGCGGTGCGCTGATCGGCCCGCCCGGCACCCCGCGCCAATACCCCGGCAGCTTTGAGAACATGCCGGTGTTCATCGGGAGCAGCGATGTTGACCCGTGGGTGCCCTACGAATTGATCGTAGAGACTGCCGAGGTCTTTACCCAAATGGGCGCACAGGTCGATTTCCAGACCTACCCCGGCATGGCGCACACGATCAACGAAGATGAACTCAACCGCGTGCAGGCCATGTTGGCCGCCGCAGGGTGAGTTTGTATTTGAAAGATAGTTTAGAAGTACGCGGTATCACGCGTAGCAGGGGAGGGTTTAGAAACCATACCCTGCAAAACAATCCCCTACCCCCGTTGCGGCCGGGTCTCCCAGCCAAAAGAATATGGCGGCGAAACGCCGCCTCTACATGAAAACGGATAAAAATTTCTTTCCCGCCATCTACGCACAAATTGCATGCCCCAGGCGGTCGAAGCAGGCCTCGACCCTACAACAGATATGTTCAGAAGAATCCAGTAACATAATATAGCCAGCTATGCGTAGGGGCGTCACCTGTGACGCCCGCAAACGCTCAGGCAATATAATCTCCCCACAGCAGTACCCAAAACAATCCCCTTACCGTCGTAGCGGCCGGGTCTCCCGGCCAAAAACGCAAGGCGGCGAAACGCCGCCGCTACAAGAACAAACAATTCTTCCCGCCATCTACGCAAAATCGCGTGCTCCAGGCGGTCGAAGCAGGCTTCGACCCTACAATAGATATATTCAGGATAATCCCAGTAACATAATATAGCCAGCTATGCGTAGGGGCGTCGCAGGTGATGCCTGCAAATGCTCAGATACTATAATTTCCCCACGGCAGTACCCAAAACAATCCCCTTACCGCCGTAGCGGCCGGGTCATCCGGCCGAAAACGCAAGGCGGCGAAACGCCGCCTCTACAAGAACAAACAATTCTTCCCGCCATCTACGTAGAAATTGCGCGCCTCAGGCGGTCGAAGCAGGCTTCGACCCTACAATAGATAAGGAGAATCAGGCGGGGAAACCCCACCGCTACACTCCCAGAAATCCTCTGAAACATTCTCTACAATAAAGGCTCTATTTATATCGCCTTACGCACTTCCGGCACCACCACCCGGCCCAACAAATCGATCCCCGTTTGGGGAGCCAGGCCATGAGGCGTACCATATTCCACCCGGCTCACCCCCGCCTCAAACAATGCCAATGTCTGGGCGATCAAATCGTCCGGGTTCCCGGCAAAAGCGAACAAATCCAGTAGATCATCGGGGATCAATGCCCCAGCCTCGGCCACCTGACCCTGATTGACCAATGCCTGAATGCGCGCCATCAATTCGGGGTCGGCGTCAACTGTCGGGTCTAAAGAAGCCACCACGGGCAGATACAACGCCGCTTCCTGGCGCACTTTTTGACGGGCAAGCGCCCGGTCTTCGTCCACCACAGTCACACACCCCACCACAATGCCCACACTGCCCGGCTTGCGGCCTGCTTGCTGCTCCCCGGCAGTGATCGATGCCTGGAGATGGGCGGCCATCTTGAGGTTGGCCGAGCCGCCAATCTTGACCTCATCAGCCACTTGCCCGGCCACGCGGGCCAGCTTTTTGCCCCAGGTGCCAATCATCACCGGGACTTCTTCCAGCGGCACAGGGTAAGGGGCACGCACATGTTCGCTGATCTGGAACACCTTGCCGTCAATCCCACCCGACTCGCCCGCCAGCAAATTCTTCACAATCTGCACCGCCTCTCGAATCCCCTGGATCGGCGCGCTAGGTTCTTCAATGCCATGTTCTGCCAGCCACGCGCCGCGCGCCAGCCCGACATACACGCCGCTTTGAGCCACATCGGCCAGCAAGGCGGTTTGGGCGGCAATGTCAATCGGGTGGACCCGGAAAGGGGACACTGCGGCCGGGCCAATCCGAGCATGGGTGAGGTGCGGCGCCATCAGCATCAGCGGGCCGTAGCTGGGGTGGTAGGGCGCATCGCAGTACACACTGACAGCATCAAAATCAAACTGGTTGACGAATTGAGCCAGGGCAATATACTCGTCCGCCGACTTATCCGTCTGGAAGGCAATGCTGATCTCTTTTTTGCCGCTCATGTCAAATCCTCGCTGTGCATCGTGCGGCGGTTGATGCGCTCAATCCGCATGATGAGCTGTTCTTCCGGGTCGGGGCAGGCCACCAGGGTATCCTGTTCCAACCAATCGTTGGCATCCAGCTGGCGCTGCTTGGCCGGCAGCATGGGCAGCACCGCGCTGAGGGCATACATACAAAAAT
The DNA here is from genome assembly GCA_963675375.2 of Anaerolineales bacterium. Lineage (GTDB taxonomy): Bacteria > Chloroflexota > Anaerolineae > Anaerolineales > UBA11579 > UBA11579. Next base: position 4,218,165 of record OY776212.2, read on the forward strand.
GTTTTCCGTCTGGAATGCGCAGTTTGCTGCTCTCGGTAACCTCAAAATAATCGCCCACCTGCATACCGCACACCGAACGCCCCTTGATCTCATGTACGGTCACCCGCAGGTCATAAATCTCAAATTCACTCATCATGCCTTCCTAGCCAAACCTATTCCTGGTTTTCGATCCCGGCCAATCCCAACTCATCCGCAACCCCCTGCATGGCGGTAATCACATTGCCGACATGTTCCCATTGATCTACACCCCAGGCGGCAATATTGTGCTCCATCTCGTCTCGATTTGCGCCGGCGGCAAATCGGCGATCTTTCCACTTCTTTTTCACCGACTTCACCGTCAGGTCATGGATCGATTTGGAAGGCCGCACCAGGGTAGCAGCCGTCACCAACCCGGTCAGTTCATCGCTGGCACCCAGCACTTTGCGCAGCAGCGTGTCGCGCGGCACGCCGGTATGATCGGCATGGCTGAGGATATCCTCAATGATCTCTTCTGAGACGCCCCGCTCCCGCAAGATGGGGGCACCGTCCACCGGGTGAGTTTCCATGTTGGGGTGAATTTCCCAATCGAAGTCGTGCAGCAGGCCAACCAACCCCCAGCGGTCTTCATCTTCGCCAAACTTGCGGGCATAGAAGCGCATCACTGCCTCTACGGACAGCATATGGTGGACCAAGCCTTCATTCTTCACATATTCCCGGACCAAGGCCAGGGCTTCTTCACGTTCAATCATTGCTTAAATCTCCTTCTTGAGCCGCTAAAATGTACTCGTTTACGTCCGGCGCGCCGAGATAGACCTCTTTGAATGCCAGTACGGTTGCCAGGGTCTCACGCACATTCCAAAAAATGGTTGAGCCGCGCCAGTAGCGTCCATGCACGGAGGCAAATGCCTCTACTTCCAACCCCTGGTGCTCGCATAAAAAGATGGTGCGCGGCAGGTGGAAGTACTGGGTAACCACAATCGCTTCTTGCAGCCCAAACGCCGTGTCAGCCATATAACAGGTCGCATAGGTACGAATCCCGCCGTTATCGAGCAAAATATCTTCTTCCGGCACGCCGTGCAGCTGGGCATATTCGGACATGACGGCCGGTTCCGGCGCTCTGCCGCTCATAATCAATTTCTGCGCCTTGCCCGCCAGATATAAATCTACCCCGGCCTGGATACGGTCTCTCAATACTGCGCTGGGGCTGCCATCCGGGTTGATCTTGGCCGCCAGCACAATGGCGTATTCATGCGGGGTAACATCCTCCAGCGTGCGCATGTATTTCTGCGCCTTAAGGGTGGTTGCCAGCCGGGGCAAGCAGACCAGGAAGATCAGCAGCAGCCCGACGTATAGTAAATTTCCAAAGGTGAATTTTTGTCTCAGTTTTCCCATTGCCGGATTTTATCATAGACGAGGGAGGTTAGCGGGCGTGAGGGGAAGGCAAATCGGCGGGGAATCCTCGCCGCTGCAGGAAAACACTAACAACCGAACTTGGTTCGGTCAAAAAAAGACCCGGCAGTGAACCGGGTCTTTTCATCGTTATCTAGAAATTTCTGTTTATGTAAAGCGCTCGCGGATGTTAGAGCTGATGTAGTCCAAGATTGCCACAGTTACAGCAATGAACCACACCGCAATCCCAGCGGCTTCAAAGTCCGTCTTGTTAATCCACTGTGAGAGCAGATAACCGATACCACCACCGCCCACAAAACCGATGATCGTGGACATACGGATGTTGATATCCCAACGGTAAATGGTGAAGGAGACAAACGGCGGGATGATCTGCGGAACAACCGCAAACATCACCGTTTGGATCCAGTTCGCACCGGTGGCCTGGACTGCTTCGATTTGTCCGTTATCAATCGATTCAATCGACTCGGAGTACAGTTTACCTAACGCCGCAATCGAGTGGATCGTAAGCGCCAGAATACCGGCAAATGGTCCAAGACCAACAATGATCACGAAAATGATCGCCCAGATCAGCGGCTCGATTGACCGCACCAGGTTAAGTACCATACGAACGGCATAATAGATCGCAAGGGTGAACCACGAACCAGACATCAGGTTGCGAGCTGCCAGGAAACTGAACGGCAAAGCCAGCAAAATCCCAAAGAAGGTCGCCATCATCCCAATAAAAATGGTTTCAATAATCTTTTCAATCGCCAAGACCAGCTCTTTGCTTGCTTCAGGAGTGCCCACATTGGCTACCTGCCGGGCAAATACCTGCCAAACTTGTGCTGTTTCACCTGCGCTGGGCGGCATCGTACGGTAAGGCATGGTAATTTTGGTCTCAAAATCGCCGTTCTCATCCGGAATGATCGAGAGGAATATCCCATCTTGCCGGTGGGTAAATTCGCTCTTGAGAGGATCGTTCCATATGATCCTGACTTCTTTCCCAGGAATAAAATCCGTCCCTACCAGGGTCAATTCAGTACCTTTAGCGCCTTCAGCCACCGCCAGGTCACCACATGTTGGGGTGACAGACAAGTGCGGACGGCCTTCCTCTTTTGGTGGAACAGTTAGGGTATCATCGGTACAAGGCACTTGAATGAAAACGCCCGGTTCATAATATTCTTCTGGAATCGTGACCGCTCGTCCCCACGGCCACATCACATCAAGTACGGTTTTATTGGCATTGTCCAGCTGGGTAACAAACTCGAACACATCCACTTGTCCAATCTGCCAACCCAGGCTGAAGTACACCAGAGCCAGTAAAAAGAACAAACCGATCGCTTTTCCCTGCGGGCGCTGGGCCGTCAAATAAGCATCTACAATAATCCAAATGTAGAGTACGATGGTGGCAATCGTCAACCACAACAGCACCGGCTCCAGATGGATGCCCTTTTTGAAGATGTCAATGAAGCCAACATCTCGGCGAGCGGTAATCGTAAATCGCCACACCAACAAACCGACCGCGGAAACAAAACCAATTAAGAGCACAAACCCACGCTGGAGTGCCCGGCCCAAAGCTTGTCCCAAACCAGGGACAATCGCAGACAATATGGCTGCTACGAAGGGAGGAACCAAGCTGGGTCTAGTTTCTATTTCTCGTTTAGGGTGACTCTTTTTAATGTTCATTCGAGATTTCCTCCAGTCCCAACATCACCTTCCAAACCACCCACCCGCTCGGCTTCTTCACCGTAGATGTCCTTAAACTGTTGGTCGGTCATCGCTCTGATCTCGGCACGGGTGCCTTGATAAACGATTTCCCCATCTTTCAGGCCAATCACGCTGGTCGAATAGCGCTGCACCAGGTCCAGATAGTGCAAACTACATATGATCGTCATGTTGTCTTCTTGATTTAGTTTCTCTAAATATTTGAGGATCGAATGGGCCAAAACGGGATCGAGGCTCGCAACCGGTTCATCTGCCAGGATCATTTCCGGTTCTTGCATCAAGGCACGCGCAATCCCTACGCGCTGCTGCTGGCCGCCGCTTAATTCATCGGCTCTTTTCAAGGCCTGGTCTTCAATATTCAGCCGAGACAAGGCATCCCAGGCTTTTTGTTTATCCGCGGAGGAAAAACGGCCAAACAAGCTCTTCCAGGCCGGGGTATACCCCAAGCGACCGGAAAGCACATTGTTCATCACGCTGGAACGTCTGACTAAATTAAAATGTTGGAACACCATGCCAATCTTGCGGCGGGCTTTACGCAGGTCCTCCCCTTCCAGGGAAGCCAGATCTTCACCGTTCCAAATAATTTGTCCTTCTGTGGGGTCGATCAAGCGATTAATGCAGCGGAGCAAAGTAGATTTTCCCGAGCCGCTCAGCCCGATCACTATCAAAAATTCCCCATCTGGGACGGTAAAACTGACATCGTTCAAAGCGACGGTCCCATCGTCATACACTTTGGTCAAATTCCGGATTTCAAGCATTTACGATGTCTCCTTATTTAAAATAAGCGGCACGCTGCCGCCGATTTGTCGAGATAGTACACATCCAGAAATTCTTTTATTGGTTGGAAAATGGGGGGAGCATTTGCTCCCCCCATTGTTTCATTAACTACTGATTACTCAACCAGGGAGGTGACATCGAAGCCAGAGGCTTCCAGAACCTGGAGGAAGGGCTCGTAGAAAGTGTAGTCATGTGCTTCCAGGCCGTCCCAGGAGTATGCACTGCTCAGAGCTTCGGCGCCAGCTTCGGAGCCTGCGATCTTGATCAGAGCAGCATTGAGGGTGGTGCGAACATCAGCAGGTACGTCTTTCTGATATTGAACACCATCATTGGGGATGTCAGCCGTCATCGAAACAACTTCGACAACATCCATCACATCCGGGTATGTATCTTCCACGGAGGTGCGGGCATCCACATAGGTAGCACCAACATCACATTGGCCGTCATACACACCGATCACAGTCAGGTCATGGCCGCCGGTGTTTACAATACCGGTCAGGTCGGTGTCGGGGTCAACGCCAGCGGCGCGCAGCTCGAGCGAAGGAATGATCCATCCGCTGGTGCTGAATTCGTCGCCACGGCAGAAGGTTTTGCCAGCGAAGTCTGCAATGGTTTCAACGCCTGCATCCACATTCGCAATCATCTGGCCGTTGTAGTAAGGGGTACCAAAACGAACGGCAACCAGTTCAACATCCACACAGCCACGTTCGGCGGCAACGACGGTTGAGAAGGTGTTGAGCGCACCCATGTGGGCCTGAGCAGGATCACTGCACAGCGCTTCGATTGCAGCAGCATTGGAGGTAGCTACGAAGGGTTCTACCACTAAACCGGTCTCTTCATATACCATATCGGTGAAGGTTTCAAAACCAGCCAACACACCTTCTGCCTCGGAAGAGGGAACCAAAACCCAGATGATCGGATTTTCTTCGGTGCCGAGCTCAGCTTCCCCACCGCATGCAGTTAAAGCCAATGCAAGTAAGGCAACTAATGCTACGAGCAAAAACATTTTCTTTGACTTCATTATTCTTCTCCTTATCTAGTGGACTATGCTGATGGCACATCCCATATGCCATCATTAATACTACCTTAATCATAATGCCAAATGCACGTACTAGCAAGGAATATTTTTAATGATCGGTTAAGATATAGTAAACACTTTGCTTGCTCACTAAACTTGCCAGCGGTACAATGAACAAATGACTAACGACCCTCAAAACACGTATCAACAAGCCTTAGATTTCCTCCTCTCATACGTAGATTTCAGCCTCACCCACCAGGAACGCATTGCACCAGAGCGTTTTGAACTGGAGCGGATGGTCAATTTACTGGATCTGTTGGGCAACCCGCATCACAGTTTCCCCGCCATCCATATTGCCGGCACTAAAGGGAAGGGTTCGGTCTCCGCCCACTGTGCAGCGGCGCTAAAAGCCGCCGGGTACCGCACCGGGCTGTATACATCTCCGCACCTGCACGATTTCCGCGAGCGCATCCAGGTGAATGGAGAGCCCATTTCGACCGAAGATTTTGTGAACCAAACCGAAAAACTCAAAACGGTCACCGACAAACTGCCCGGAATCACCTCTTACGAGCTGCAAACTGCATTGGCCTTCCTGCATTTTGCCGCCATGCACGTGGAATGTGCGGTGGTAGAGGTAGGCATGGGCGGCCGGTTAGATTCCACCAATGTGCTCACCCCGCTGGTCTCGGTGATCACCAATATCTCCCTCGATCACACCGCCATCCTGGGCAATACGCTGTCGGAAATTGCCGGGGAAAAAGGCGGCATCATCAAGCCCTATGTGCCGGTTGTTTCTTCTCCCCAACACCCCGAAGCATTGGAAAAACTGCGCTCAATTGCGGCCAACGAGAAAGCTAATTTCACCCTGGTGGGAGAAGATTTGCTGGTTAAAGCAGTTTCGCACACCCTGGAACAACAAACCTTCCAATTATGGTGGGCCGGGGAAGAAGACCAACCCAAACAATTCTCCACCCGCCTGTTAGGCCAACACCAGATTGAAAACGCCGCCACCGCCTACGCCGCCTTGCAAGCCTGTGCCCCCGCCAGGATCACCGTCTCGGACGAGGCTGTTGCCAAAGGGTTTGCCCAGGTGGATTGGCCGGGACGTTTCGAAATTTACAACGGCACGCCGCCAGTAGTCTTTGACGGCGCCCATAACCGCCACAGCGCAAAAGTGCTGCACGAAACCATGCAAACTTACTTCCCCCAGCAGCCCATTGTCCTGGTCTTTGGCGCTTCGGAAGACAAAGATATTGCCGGTATGTTCGCCGAACTGCTGCCCCACACCCAGGCTTTGCTTTTTGCCCAGGCCAAACACCCGCGGGCCGCCAGCGAAGAAAAACTCCAACAATTGGCGAGCCAATACGATTGTGAGATCATCTCTGCCCCGGAAATTGAGGATGTTTTCCCGGCTGCGATGCAAAAAGCCGGTGCAGAGGGCGTGATTTTGGTGACGGGTAGTTTGTACCTTGTCGGACAAATGCGCACACTTTGGCTCCAAAAAATGGCAGAGTATAGGTATAATACATCCAATCCACCAACGGAGCGAAATCCATGAGTGATCAAGATTGGTATTCTCAAATAGAAGACGCATTAGATACAGAAGAACTACAAACCCAAGCCGAACAGCTTGAGAGTATCCCTGACATCACTCCAGATGAAGATGGGTTTATTTTTTGCCCGGTCCTCCCCCTGCGAGAGGTGATCGTCTTCCCCCATATGGTCGTCCCCCTGCCGGTTGGCCGCTCTACCACCCTGGTAGCCATTGAAACCGCCAACCAGCAGAACCAGATCATGATCGCCATCCCCCAGCGCAACCCCCGCAAACAGAACATTCGCACCCAAGACTTCCTTAAAGTCGGGGTGACTGTGGCGGTCAGCGATATTATCAGAGGCGAACAAAGCAGCAATCTGGTGATGGTGCAGGGCCGCAGCCGGGTTCGGCTGGTGGATTTTGTGGAACAAGACGGGGTTCTATACGCCAAAGCCCGCCTTGCCGAAGAATTTATCCAACCCGATGAGACCGACACCGCCCTGATGCGCAACACAATGCGCATGTTCCAGCGTTATGCCGAGATCATCGATTCTATTCCCACCGAAGCGCTCAACTACCTGATGGATATTGACCAGCCCGGCTGGCTGGCTGATATGCTGGCGAATTCTTTCTCCGTACAATTAGAAGACCGCCATGCCTTGCTGCTCAACCTTGACCCCATCGACCGCCTGGAACGCGTCAACGACTTGCTGATGCGTGAGTTAGGCGTACTGGAAATTGAGGAAGAACTGCACGCCAAGGTGCAGGATGAAGTAGAGCGCAGCCAACGTGAAAACTACCTGCGCGAACAAATGCGTGTGATCCAGCGCGAGCTGGGCGAGCAAGACCCGTGGTCGAAAGAGCTGGCCGAACTGCACGCCCGTATTAAAGAAACCGCCTTACCGCAAGAAGCGGAAGAAGCGGCAATGAAAGAATTTGACCGCCTGTACCAGATGCCTCCCATGTCGCCAGAGGTCGGTGTCATCCGCACCTATATCGACTGGATTTTAGACATTCCCTGGACAGAAGCTTCCGAAGACAACCTGGATGTAAAACACGCCACCAAGATATTGAACCAAAACCACTATGGGCTGGAAAAAGCCAAAGACCGCATTTTAGAATTTATCGCCGTCAAGAGCCTGAAACCCAAGCGCTCCCGCCAGCCAATCTTGTGCTTTGTCGGGCCTCCCGGCACCGGCAAAACCTCACTGGGCAAATCGATTGCCGAAGCTTTGGGGCGCAAGTTTGTGCGCGTGTCGCTGGGCGGCGTGCGCGACGAAGCCGAAATGCGCGGCCACCGGCGCACCTACATTGGCGCCCTGCCCGGCCGCATCATCCAGACAATGAAACGTGCAGAGACGATCAACCCGCTTTTCATCTTAGACGAGATCGATAAGCTGGGCGTTGGTTTCCGCGGCGACCCGGCTGCGGCGCTGTTAGAAGTGCTGGATCCCGAACAGAATTATGCCTTTTCAGACCATTACCTGGAAATCCCTTACGACTTATCCCAGGTGTTGTTCATCACCACGGCCAACGACCGCAGCGAGATTCCCTGGGCATTGTTAGACCGCATGGAAGTGGTGGAATTCCCCGGCTATATTGAAGAAGAAAAGATCGAGATTGCCAAACAATTTTTAATTGACCGGCAGTTAGATGAAGCCGGACTGGAAAAAGATGAAGTCGCCTTCACCGAGACCGCCATCCACCGCATCATCAGCGAGTACACCTACGAAGCCGGGGTGCGCAACCTGGAACGCGAGATTGGCCGGGTATGCCGCAAGGTAGCCCGCCGCAAAGCAGAAGGCAAACAGTACCCCACCCGCATTGTGGATACTGCCATTGAAAAATATCTCGGCCCGCCGGAATTTTCTAACACCGAAGCCGAAGAAGAAGACGAGGTCGGTGTTGCCACCAGCATCGCCTGGACAATGGCCGGCGGTGACATTATGCCCATAGAAGTCGCCATTACAGAAGGCAAGGGCAACTTGCAGATCACCGGGCAGATTGGCGAAGTGATGCAGGAATCGGCACAAGCCGCCATGACCTACCTGAAATCCAGAGCCAAAGAGCTGGGCATCAAGCCGGAAGTATTTGAAGACTGCGATGTGCATGTGCATGTCCCCGAAGGGGCGGTTCCCAAAGACGGGCCAAGCGCAGGCATCACCCTGGCGACCGCCATCATCTCCGCTTTTACCGGACGCAAAGTCCGCAAAGATGTCGGCATGACCGGCGAGATCACCCTGCGCGGCCGGGTGCTCCCCATTGGCGGGGTGCGCAACAAAGTGTTGGCCGCCCACCGCTCGGAACTCAAGACCATCATCTTGCCCTTGAAGAACGAGAAAGACCTGGTGGATGTGCCCAAAAAGGTGAAGAAGGATATTAACTTTGTGCTTGTCAAACACATGGACGATGTTCTTAAAACCGCCTTGCTGCCCAAAGAAGATAAAAAGGTGAAGAAGGTCAAAACAACCGCTTCGCTGAAAGACAGCAAAGCCGAAGACAAGACCGCTCCCCCTCCGGTGCAGCCGGGCATATAAACGCCTTACCACCCCTGTTTCCCCAAGCCCTGCCGACAATGGCGGGGCTTTTTGATGCAATCAAATAGAAACGGTATAATCAGGCTGTTCGTTCTACCGGGATACTATAAAGAATGAAACCTGGATCTACTATTTATTGGATGAGATAGGAAAAAAATGCAAGAAGAAGCAAGTTCTAAAACAAATAAACAATGGCTGCAATTTTTATTGTGGGTAGGGATCACAATCCTATTTGTATTGGCTTTTGGCGGGTTCCGCATCATGCTGTCGGGCAACCAGACCACCAAGATGTTATTCGGTTATGCCAATTCGGGCTGGGGTTACCTGGCAGATGATTGGTTTGCCAACACCAAAGACCCGCTCCCCCTATTCAGTTGGCTGGTTGAACTGATCCTGCGCACTACGGGCAGCTGGGGATTCGACCTTGTCCAATTCATCCTGATGGGGATCTTTATTTTCAGCATCTTTGGGATCGTGGATCACGTTTTCGACCTGCGCAGTAACAAATGGGCGGCCTTCACTTTTATGGTCTTATACCTGGCTTCCTTTTCTCCCCTTTGGCCGATTGACCTGGAACTAAGCCTGCACGACGGGGTAGCCGGACAGTTCATCGGGTTCAAGCAGCTGCTCCCCAATTCCTTTGGCGCGCTGTTCCTGCTTTCGATCTACCTGTTCCTCAAAGATAAACCGGTCGGCGCAATCCTCGCCATCGGGGTGGGCAGCTCCTTCCATTCCGGCTACCTGGTCATCGGTGCCGCCCTCACCCTGGCATACATTTTCATGGATTATTTAGCGCACAAAGATTTTAAGCGCGTGCTGATGATCGGCGGAGGCGCTTTGTTGTTGGTGCTTCCGATTACAATCCATTATTATCTGGGCAACACCAACGCCACCAGCGAGCAAATCAACCAGGCCAAAAACCTGGTGGTCAACCTGCGCATCCCGCAGCATACCCTGGTGCACACATGGTGGGGGCCAGATGCCTTTTTCAAGCTGATTGTGCTGCTGGTTGGATTGGTGGTAGCCGCTCTCAAAAAATCCAAACTCGTCCCCATCATGCTGATCTTTATCGCCGTGATCTTCGGCCCGGCGCTGGTCACTTACATTCGGCCAAGCAACACCATCGCCATGCTCCAGCTGTGGCGCACCAGCGTGGTAGCCGTGCCTATCGCCGTTGCAGTGATTCTGGCAAATTTCGTTTCTTCGATTTACCAGAAAGAACACCCTCCGCTGGTCAATTATCTGATTGCCGGGATGATGGTTGTGCTTTTAATTGCAGTCACCGGGAAGGGGATACACTCGCAGATAGACAATGTTCAGAACGCCCACCAAATAGAGGAAGATGACTTGTATGAGTATGTGCGCCAGACTGGCCAGCAGGGCGATAACTATCTCGTCCCCGTCTACGGCGCTCCTAAGCTGTTCACTTTTCGGTTGAGCACAGGAATGCCGATTGTGGTGAATTGGAAAAGCCACCCGTGGAACGCGGTGGAGATGTTGGAATGGGACCAACGCCGCCTGATGGCGCATAAGTTTTACCGCCTGGACGGGGAAGAGAAGTGCGAGCAGCTTAACTACCTGGTGGATACCTATCAGGTCACCCATGTGGTGGCCTTGAATGGGCGGGCTTTTGACTGCCCGAATACGACATTGACTTACGAGGATAATTTTTATTTGCTGTACAAGGTACGGCCCTGAGTTAATCTTTGAGTATCTATTTATAGGATAGGATTTTTTTCTAAAGATAAAGTTTCTTTGCAAAAGGGGTTAGGGTTGTTCTGGAGGGGGCTGGCCCCCTCCACCCCCAGCGGGCGGGTTGCACCCCCCACACCCCCGCAAGGCCGGACGCATTGAGATGTGCACGTATCTTGGATGTGTTCTAACTAATCAATTGAAAATAACAAAACAACTATGTCATTCAACCTTGCCGGGTGGGTTGAAACGGGTATAATAATCCCCGCTCTCTTGCCCAAAGATATGGGCAGGCAGGCGTCGTTTTTCGGAGAGGTGCCAGAGTGGACGAATGGGGCGGTCTCGAAAACCGTTGTGGCCTTAGGGTCACCGTGGGTTCGAATCCCACCCTCTCCGCTAGTTTTTACAAAAACAAAGATTTCTTATCAAATTTTCTTTGCAATCAATCGAAGCCCAAAAACAACATCTCTCCGGGGGACAAAGCAAGACATAACAAAACCCCGTCCGAAGCCGCACCCTCTCCGCTAGACTTTTTATAAAGGAGAAATCTGGGATACATAGTATAAAAATCTTGAACTTTTTTAGTCAGATTTCGTGCAAGATATACCTTTTGAAATTTTTGAGGTTATAAATAATCATATATGACTGTTATATTTACATGGACTAAACTTCCCTCCAAAAAGGAAATACTCAGTATAATTGTGTAAAAAGTTGGGGTACACTTTTTTTAGAATTGATAATAAATGGCAAGGGGAATACAATGGATAACCCTGAGAAAAAAGAAACTCCTGCTCAACGAAGAGATCGTTTTGAAAGCATTTTCACTAAATTAGTTGTTGATGCACTAAATCAATCTGAAGTTGATATCCTGAAAGAAAAGCCTCTTCTTCCGACTATAATGGTGCAACCTGATTTGTTTATTGTGCCTAGATCAGGGAAATTGATCGCTTTGGAAGTTAATTATGTTGATTTTTCAAAAAATCTTTGGGACTTTTCACTCGAGAGAATTGAGCAAATTTTCGAGTTAAAAACAAGTGTTTCTACCAATTTAGTTGCAGCGATAGTGATAATTACAGATCAGACAGTAGGTGAAACTGACGAGACTTTTTATGGGCATGATTGGAAGGAAGAATTCTTAAGATCATCAGATGCAATATTATTACTGGAACGATTTTACGATCATATTGAAGTTTGTCCAATTTCAGATAATGGGGTTGGAATTGATTGTCACGAGTATATACAGAAACTTCTGGGAACTAAACCTAGACAGGAATTAAATTATCTTTGGCATACTGAAAAAAGAGAACGAAATCAAAACCTTCAGAATTTTCATGAGTATTTAGGACAATGGGATTATCAATTAGACCCACATATTAGCCTTCAGTCTACAAAAATTAAAGACTTTCGATTATTAGTAAAAGATGTTTTCTCAAATCCAAACCTCTTTCCGGAGTATCAAGCTATTCCTAATCAAAGAGTTTTTAATATTAAGGAATTCTATCTAAGATCTGGAATATCCTATTATTTTAGATTTGATTATGTGTTACTCCCTCACAATCAAAATTTTTACTACCAATTGGATAATGGCTGGCATAGCGAAGATTTAAGAAAATTGGCAAGATTAGGTGGTGCATTTGTTGAAATAATTAGGAATCCGAGAAAAAAATTTGGTCAAATAAGAAGACTTCAGAAACTACTAACCTATAGCAGATTTATAAATTATGAGCCTTCAAAAGATAGAAGAATTCAACCTTTGCATCCATCGCCAAAATTAATATTAGTGCATGATGGAAATCTCCTCGGGCCAAGATATGACCCAAAAAGATATATACGGCATTTAATCTCATCTGGATGGTATCCAGTACATATAAATAACTTGTCTCAAAAACTTCTTTCAGACAGAGGAAAATAATGGCGGAAATTTTTCAAAATGAATTAGAATCAATATTCGTTACTCTACGTGGAAGCACATGGGCATTGGAACCAGAGGTAAATACAGTAATTGAAGAGTTTGAGAGGCTTGTTGAAGCTTCAACAAGGCTTCGGCATGTTGAACGGAAATCAGCTCTACAAATTTTATTTTCAAGTAGAGCAATAGATTCATTATTTACATTTGTAGTAAATCGGAATCGTTTAGCTAATGGACAACCACTCGCTGGAAATGTAACAATTGGGCAGGGAATAAATGAAACAAGGGGATACTTGAATCCTTTTGTGGTACAAGATTTGGAAGAACATGTTAGGGATAATAGAAATAGATATCTGCATCAAGCCGGGATATTTCCAAGTATAGAAGATATGGAACTGTTTTTATTAGCAACAGCAATTGGTATTGGTGAGTTGGTAATTGCAATCCCATGAGACATTATAAGAAAATAGGATGAACGCGATCAAATCTCATAGGATGGGGAAGCTTACCAGCAACCGCGTACAAAACAGCTACATCTCTCCGGGAAACACAAAAAGTCACACTGAAATCCCTGCCCGAAGCCGCCCTCTCCGCTAGAATTTTTTCAAAAGAAAAACTCAATTATTCCTTACGCTTGATTACTAATAAGTGTCTTCTTCAAGCAGGTATGCAATCCCTCAATATAATGCTCAATCTCTCCCATCTTTGATTCTACTGAAAATTCCTTATGTTCTGACTGCGCAAGCAGCACGTCTAAATTCCCCCAATTTGGATTCCAACATTCATAAAATTCTGCCGGAGCGAATGAATATATGGAATGAAAATCGGCACGCAGTCTTTTATGAAAGTCGGCTAATGGTATTTCTTCAGCTTTGTACTGCTCAACCGATTGGATCATAGACTTTAGCGTGTAATGCAACATCTCTCTAATTTCATCTTCAAATTGCCCCCAATGATGAAGAAACTCCTCTTTTGGTATTTCAATAACACTAAATTCTTCTCCAAGTTTATTTATTTCTTCAATAGCAGGCACCTCGATGCCTGTAGGCAGAATTTGATAAGTTCCGTCAGTATAGACCTCAAATCCCCGAACTGATCTTTTCCCATCTACTTCATGGAAAAATTGAATGGGCTCATTCTTATAATCTTCTGGAGGCAAGTGCCAATGTACCTTTATATATTTCATAGCAGCCTTCTAAAAATTCAATCATCCTCAATGGAACAACTCTTTTCCCACACTAGAGATAAAAATCCAACCTGGTTTTATTCTACACTAAATTGGCTCATCTCAGAATTCTTGCAAACCTTACCAACCTCACCCCAAAACCAACACCCCCCGCCTGCATAAATTAGCAACCCAACCGCCGCCTTGCTGGCAAGCTCCTTGAAACCATCTGCCATTTTCGCCTCGTACATCCCCCGCATATTAGAATTATATAAAACTCATACACAAGAAACTTGACTTTCGGCCAAAAAATCGTTATCATTTGACCGGTTTAGCAAGCAATGTGTTTGTTTGCTAAAACCACAAATATACAAAAAGAAAGCAAATTCTTGCATTCTAATTTTATGGAGGCTTACGTATGAAACTCAAACCCCTTGGCGATCGTGTCGTCGTAGAACCCATCGAGCAGGAAGAAATGACTGCTGGCGGTATCGTACTTCCCGAAACAGCAAAAGAAAAACCCCAAAAAGGCACCGTGTTGGCCGTTGGCCCCGGCAAAGTCGAAGACGGGAACCGCGTTGAATTGGACGTCAAAGAAGGCGACCAGGTATTGTTTGCCAAATATGCTGGCACCGAGATCAAAACAGACGGCAAAAAACTGTTGATCTTGCGCGAATCTGACCTGCTGGCAATTGTGGAATAATCCACGCCAATTAAACTGAAATTATTTATTTAGGAGTGAGACTCTATGGCTAAAGACCTAGTATTTTCTGATGAAGCACGCCGTAAGTTAATGAAGGGCGTGGACATTGTTGCCGAAGCGGTAATCACCACCTTGGGCCCCAAAGGCCGCAACGTGGCATTAGACCGAAAATTCGGCGCCCCCACCATCACCCACGACGGTGTGACCGTAGCAAAAGAAATTGACCTGGAAGACCCCTTTGAAAACATGGGCGCCCAGCTGCTCAAAGAAGCTGCCACCAAAACCAACGACATCGCTGGCGACGGCACCACCACCTCCACCGTGTTGGCCCATGCTATCGTGACCGAAGGAATGAAAAACCTGGCTTCCGGCGCCAACCCCATGCTGCTCAAACGCGGCATTGAAGCGGCCACCAAAGCCCTGGCAGAAAGAATCACCTCCCAGGCCATTGCTGTGAAGACCAAATCCGACATCGCCAACGTCGCTTCTGTGTCCGCTCAGGACCGCGAGATTGGTGAACTGATCGCCGATGTGTTCGACAAAGTCGGCAACGACGGTGTGATCACCGTTGAAGATTCCCAAGGCCTCGAATTTGAGACCGATTACGTGGAAGGTATGCAGTTCGACCGCGGCTACCTCTCCCCCTATTTCGTCAGCGACACCGAAACCATGGAAGCCGTAATTGAAGAACCCTACCTGCTGATCCATGACAAGAAGATCTCTGCTGCCGCAGATATGGTCCCCCTGCTGGAGAAACTGGTACAGTCCGGCAAACGCGATCTGGTGATCATCGCCGAAGATATCGACGGGGAAGCCCTGGCAACCCTGGTACTCAACAAACTGCGCGGCATGCTCAACGTGTTGGCCGTCAAAGCCCCGGGCTTCGGCGACCGCCGCAAAGCCATGCTCCAGGATATCGCCACCCTGACCGGTGCCACTGTGATCTCCGAAGAGACCGGCCGCAAGCTTGAATCCGCCACCATCGCCGACCTCGGCCAGTGTGAGAAAGTTGTTTCCACCAAAGACGATACCACCGTAATTGGCGGCAAGGGCAATGCTACCGAGATCAAAGGCCGCATTGAACAGATCCGCGTGGAAATCGACAAATCCACCAGCGACTACGACCGCGAGAAACTGAACGAACGTTTAGCCAAACTCTCCGGCGGCGTGGCTGTGATCAAAGTTGGTGCTGCTACTGAGACCGAACTGAAAGAGAAGAAACACCGCGTGGAAGACGCCGTTTCCGCTACCCGTGCCGCCATTGAAGAAGGCATCGTTCCTGGTGGTGGTGTGGCGCTGATCAATGCGATGAGTGTCCTGGATGACATCAAGATGGAAAGCGCAGACGCCCAGGTGGGTGTTGCCATCGTCAAACACGCCCTCGAAATCCCGATGCGCAAGATCTCCGAAAACGCCGGTAAAGAAGGCTCCGTGATCGTGGACAGTGTCCGCCGAGCACAGGCCGAAAAGAAGAACACCAACATCGGTTATGATGTGTTGGCCGAAGACTTTGTGGACATGGTTGAAGCCGGTTGGATCGACCCCGCCAAGGTAACCCGCGGCGCGCTGGAAAACGCAGCTTCTATCGCTGCCATGATCCTGACCACCGAAGCCCTGATCACCGACCTGCCGGAAGAAGGCGGCCCGGCAATGCCTGCCCAACCGCCGATGTACTAAACATTGAACGAAGTTCAATGTTTCTAGAGAAAAACCCTAACGGATTTTTCTCTACAGGATTGATGAAAATGACAAGCCCTGGAAAACCAGGGCTTGTTTTTTATAGAGATATCTCCAGAGTTAAAGAGACACACGCATTGATGTTCAAATAGAAATGTTGTAGTATAAAACAGGGTATAAAACCTTGTGTGGAGAATAAAAAAACAAATAGCTGTTGAGGTAACAAATAGCTTAGGAGTGCAATCGGTATGAGTGGGGAATCAGCAACAAATTTAGACAGCGAGCATACCAATAACTGGAAACCAACAACTACTAAACGCAGCAGCTCATATTTCCTGATCGTCGTGAGTGTGCTGTTACTTTTACTTTTGCCGGCCTGCCAGGCTTCATCGCTGCCTTCCACAGAAATCATCACGCCTATATCCTCCCAAGCCGCAACGAAAATCTCTCCCTCTCTCACACCTCTTGCAGCACAAACCAACTTCCCCAACCTGACCACTACAGCCTCAAACCTGACGCAAAGCATTGAATTTTCTCTAACCACCCTCTCTTCTGAGAAAACCCTTTCCACGATCACATCAGGGGATGCCGCTGTCCTCGCTCAAAATATCCCCGATGTGTATATAGCTACTACTTCAGAAGAGACAAACGCCACCAAGATCAACCTTACAGCCTTATCCGCGCCTGACAATATCATCAGCCTACAAATTCCCGAATGGAACCAATTGTTATGTAAATCCTTTATCGATCAAAATGGGAATGCCTACATCCTTACCCATAAACTCTGGCAAATGTTCACCCTTACTAAAATTAGACCCGACGGGCAAGTGGAATCCATTCAACTCAGGGGACAAACGCATCTTCCCCCTGTTTGCACGGCACACAATGGCAATATTCTCTTTACATTTATCACCCCGTCCCATCAGGAAGATTCATCTCACCCTATCAAAAGCACACTCCATTTTTACCGAATTAGCACAGACTTAAGCATCGAGTATTTTATTCGTGATATTGAGTTCCTAAATGAAAATAGTATATACCCAGTCGGCATTCTCCCTTTGAGCCAGGATAGATTCCTGCTCTACTACCAAACAGATGCCATTTCAAAAACAAACAAATGCAGTTATTTTCAGATCATTGATCTTGAAAAAGGCATCATCGAAGAGCAATATATTCCCATTCAACCGATGGCTGACGACCCCGGTTTAGATTACATCCTTGCTGTCGATGAAACTTTAGACCATATTATTTTTTGTAATAATCGCGATTCGAAAATTTACCGCTATTCAGTTTTAGAAAATCACTTAACAGCACTGGAAGATTTCACCTGCTGCGGCAGCATGCCTAGAATGGAACAAGGAAAGCTTATCTTTCAATCATACACAAGTCTTTCGACCGGGGGCGCCATTGTTGACCCCTTCTCCTTTGAGGAAATCTTTATTTCCGAAGCATATCCACAGTTTCAGCACACAGCCTTGCATATCGCCCCTTTAGGCGATAAATGGATCATTACTACCGTGTCCCAGGCATTTATATTCAACCAGGACGGACAGCTAGAAGCCACCTATAAGCTACCTGAAACTGTACCCTTGTTCAATCTCGCTGTATTAGAACCCCTCACACCAGAATGATTTGCGCCTTATTGTACCTCCCGCACGTACAACTCTACCGGCACATCAAACACGCAAGATTGATCGACCCACACTTTATACTCGTAAAATCCGGGGTTGGGCAGCAGGTCAAATACGGTAAAGAACTCCTGGTGTAAAAATCGCTCTTTGGGGGGTTCAAAGCGGTAATGGGCATAGGTGCTTTTCTTATAGCGCTGAAAAGTATATTCCTCCATTTCCGTGTCATATATCCCCAGCAGCATCTCCTGGATGGGATAATGCAGCCAATACTGTAAATAAGTATCTTCATAAATATCAAAAGCAATCCGCCTGGAATTCGGTTCATCGATATTGAAATTTCCCAGCAACATATCCTGCAGATAAAAATTCCTTTTCTCCTCCGAAAAGGTCATATCCGGGAACACCAGATGGAAATCTGCCGGCACAGGCATCTCGTCCGGCAGTGAAGCGTACACATCCTCGGCAACCTGATAGGCAAATTCCGGGGTGAAAGCCTCATCCCCACCAATCAGAGCCACTTCGATAAAAATATTCCCCTCGATGATCCGGGCAAAGTGACGCAGGGAAGAGAGCACAATCGAGTGATCGCCCATTTGGGGGAACTCTATTTCCTTCAAATTCAAAACATTAAAATTCAACAAGTCAGGTGTCAGCAAGCCGTCCTCTGCCACAGTTACCGTGACCACCATATAATTCTGAATTTCAGGAAACGCTATGCCATTGTAGATCACCCGGAGAGAATAATGGTCGGGATAACGAGCGGCTTCGTACCAATGTGTATAGCGCAAGAAAAACACCTCTTTATAATCATCCATCCCAGGCAGAAAATCGAAATAGGTCAGCCCTTGCCGCATGGGGTATTCTGGCAAAGGTTGGGTGGCTGCGGCTTCGGTCTGCTCACCGGTTGGTTCTGGCACATCTGCCACAGCAGGCTTAATCGATTCTGCCGCCGGGGTAGCCGTTGGGCTGATTTGCTCAACGGTCACACTGGGAACCTGCCCATCGGTTTCAGTTGTAGGGCTGCATGCCGCTAAAAGAGCCAACAGGAATGCACACATCAAAACGACTTTATTTTTTATCACTGTTCACCGCCTCTATTGGATCTCGAACGGGTAAATCCCCGCAGTTTCGCCGTTCACCCAGTAATGCGCTTCATACGCGCCGAAAGACAAAAATGGGAAGAAATTATCCCGGCCATCCGAAGCAGCCCGCAGCGACGTACTGCCCCAGCCATAGATCGACCAGCTAACTTCTTGCTTGAAAACATATTCTCCCAAACGCAAGTCATAGATCGCCTCGGTAAAGGTCAAAAATGGATAGCGCACCACAAAGGTCATTGGGTCAAAAGGAGAAATATGTTCAACCACATAATCCCCCTCAGATTTATAAATATTAAAAAGATATTTGCTCGGCAGGGTGATTGAACGGTCAATCTCCGGCAGCTCTAACTGCCAGGTGTCGGGGTGCGGCATAGATTCGGGCAGTTTGGCGGCCATCACTTCCGCCATCAGCAGCGCTTCTTCGGGATTAGTGTTTTCTTGGAACACCTCTGCCATCACATTGCCCTGCACAAAGCGCACAAACTGCCGTTTGCTGTTCGACATCACCACCCCATAGTCCCCAAAATCCTCGGTATAGGTCACATTCAATGGCTCGTAGTGATAGTTCAATAAAAATCCCTGCCAATAATCTTGTACACCAACATACAATGTACAAACAATTTCCGTCTCGTTCCCGGCTTTGAAATGCACCGCGGCCCGGTAAAAGTTAGGCAGCTTGCTCTGGTTGGGAAAAACCAATTCAAATGTCTCTGGCTGATATTGGTCGATCAGTGCCTGTGGCAAATCTGCCAACGTGGGCAAATAATCTTCCGGGCGCAGTTGTGCGTCTTGCTGCGCTGCGGCGGGAGCAGGCACATTCCAGGTGAACGGGGCAAAAGCGGTAAGAAAGATGATCCCAATCAGCAGTACTTTCAGTATCTTCATTCAGCTATCTCCACCGGCAGTTCTGCCACCAGGGCGCCATCTGCCCATACACGGATCAGATAAAAGCCTTCAATGCCCTCCACGGTGTTCAAATCATCCATCATTATCAGGTCCTCCCCCACCTCTGGTTGTTCGGTCCAGTAATAGGATAAATACGTCTCACTTGCCGGGTGATAGGCAGCCGCTTCTAATTTTTCCACCGGTGCCCTCAAGCGCACCACCAAAAAGAACGCCCACTCATACTGTTCCAATCGTTTATTATCTGTCCCCATCAACCAGGCCTCATCCAGATACACCCCAGCCGCTTCCTCATCCATTTCGTCCGATGGGGCTGCAACCAGGTCAGGAATGGGCAAGCCATCCTCCGGCAGTTGGGCGGTGGACGCCTCGATCAGGGTATTTCCATACGCCAAAGCATTCCCCTCAACCCCCACTGCAATCTCGTTGATCAAGTTTTCTTTCACCAAAATCAAATTGATTCCACCTTCATGGTTGTACACAAAGTTGATCGGCGCTTCATTGGGGCCAGAACGGATATTGGCCTTTAACCTGAGAAATTCTCGCATCTGCGCCAAGGTAACCGGGGCAGCGGCGGCGGTCAAGCGTTGTTCAACCACACACTCACTGGTGGGCCAGGCGTAATAATACGGTTCAAAAGCCAGGTTGCGAAGCCTGGCAATAAAGGTATATCCATACGGGTGCAGCTCTACCCCATACAAACTATCTTCTCCCTGGGTACACTTCTCTAAATCTTCCACCCGCAGCAAATAAGGCAAAACCGGTGCCGGGTCCGGCCAGGTCAGCAAGCGGTCATAATCATTAGATTCATTTTGAGGCGTATCAGGCTCAGCTCCTTGCGCATCCGCTTCAACAGGATTTTCTCCCTTGCTAATTGGGGAGAATTGCGGTGCCTGGGCTAAAAAGGTTTCCAATAATGCCTGGTTCTCCAGGTAAGCGGGCACATTGTAGTACAAATAACTATCCAGGCCCCCTCTCGCCACCCGGATGAAATCGACATCCACATACATATCCGCCAGATCCCCCATCTCCGGTTCGAAGAAGCCTAATAGATCCAGGAACCACTCTGAGGACTGCCATCCGTCCGGCAAGGCCACCGCGCCATACGACACATGAACGATGTCATCTGGATTGGTGATAAAGTAATAGACCGTATCCCCATCTGGGGTGAGCCAAAATATGGTATCCACCCATTCATCTGCAAACACCGGCACACTGCCCAAAAGGGGTAAAGATATCTCCACTTCCCCCCCATCTGCAAATTCTACCGATGAAATTCGATATAGATTCTCTGGACAACTGTCCAACAGGATCGCCTTCTCCATGTTCCCCAACTGGCCTTCCACAAAAAAGCCCAAGCGAGCCGTATAGCATGGCCCTATCCCCGAAGAACGGGTGCGGAAATGGGCGATCATCCCAGGTTCCAAAGTCTGGATCACATTGATCACCGAGAAACCACCATCCCCGGCCATATGCAGTGCGCCATCCACAAAATCCGTCTCCTGCACCTGATATTGTCCTTCAGGGCTAAAAGTCATCGCATAAGCCATATCTTCTATACCATTAAAAGGAAGCTCCAAGACCATCTCTGGGGGAACAAGATCGGGCGCTGCGGTAGTCTCCGTCAGGGCAGGCTCACCTGACGCAGACTCAACCGGCGCTGCCGGGGCCACATTCCCACTACAGGCAGACAGCAAAATTGCCAGACTCAAAAATATCCACCAATACTTTCGCATTAATCAATTACCTTTCTTCCCCCAACCGGGGCATTTTCTCACTCCTCAGGTGAATTGTCAAAATACTGGAGTTCGGGCATCGGAGATGGCGGTTCTGCCAAAAAGGCATCCATTTCTTCCTCGTTCTCCAGGTAGGCAGGCACATGGTAAAACAGGTAACTTTCCAGGCTGCCGCGCACCATGCGGATAAAGTCAATATCATGGTACTGCCCGGAGGCCTTCGGGGAATCAAATTCAAAATAAGAATCCAGCCACACACCGATGCGGTCATCCTGCGACTCTTCCGGGATCGCCACCGAGCCATACATCACAAATTCTGGCGAGTCTGTATTGGTAATTACATAATACATCGCATCCCCGGCCGGGTTGAGCCACACGATCCGGTCTACCCACACATCTCCCAGGGCAGGCACAGAACCGTGTACAGGCAGTTCACCATGGTAGCCGCTGCCGTACTCGTCTAAATCTCTCGATGCCGAAAAGTCATACAACCCATCCACACAGCCGCCAAAAGCAAGACCACTTACCTTAATTTCATTGCACGGGCCAGCCGCCGATACGCGAGTGCGGTAATGGAGTACATACCCCGGTTCAAGCTGATATTTCAGGTCGAAAGCCAGCACTCGCTGGTCTGCCGTCAGGTGCAGCATACCATCCTCAATTTGAATCTCTTTGCCCGGCTTATCATCCATATACATCAACCCCAACCAGGCCAGGTCGTCCGCGCGGTCAAATTGCAAATCCAGCTTGATGTCTACCGGGTCGGGGAGGGGTGTCGGGTTTGGGATTAACTCCGAAGAAGCACCCATGTTGCAGCTTGCCAACAGCGCAGCCGCTAAGACCAACAGGGATATCCATAAAATATTTTGTCTTTTCTTCATCGTCTGGACTCCATTTTCATTTTGATCATTCCCACCCAAAAAACGGGAAGTTGTGCGCCGAATGTGCCTATGTTCACAAGATTTAGTCTAACACAAAAACATACTTAAATCGCGTAAGAAGAGCATAAAATAAGCTATTTCTAAACGATTACCAAAGAAAATAACCTACACATTGACAGCGATCCAAAAAGAAACGCCCACCCCACATTTTCAGTTATACTGGAAAAAAGCATATAGAGGAGGAATGAATGGCAAAGCCGGTTTTGTTCTTAGGGAATGGGATCAACCGATTGGGGGGCGGCTATAACTGGCAAGATACCCTGCAAAATTTATCCCAAGACGCGGGGATTACTGCGCCGAATCACCTGTTCAACAAAGTACCCAACACCGTCTTTTTTGAGATTATCTATGCCGCCTTTTTGCAGAAAAAGGGCATCAAGCACGAAGAACGCTACTTGAAAGAATCAATTTCAGAAAAATTGGCCGAATTTCCTGAAAATAAATACCATCGCGGGCTGTATGATTTAGGGATAACCAACATCCTTACCACCAATTACGATTATGCCATCGAAAAAGGCAGCCAAGAAATTTTTGACAGCGCCAATGCCTACACCGAAACCCGCTACAGTCTCTTCCGCCGTACCAAAGCAGGAAATCTATCGATCTGGCATACGCATGGAGAAATCAACAAATCTAACACAATCATGCTGGGATTTGATCACTATGCCGGCAGTTTGCAAAAGATGCGTAGTTTTATTACCACCGGACTTTCCAAACGTTACCACAAAAAAGTTGCATTAGAATCAGTCACTAGAAAAAACAGATATTCTCAAACCCCTTTTTCTTGGGTAGATATATTCCTGCTAAATGATGTATACATCCTCGGCTTTGGTATGGATTTCTCCGAGATCGACATCTGGTGGCTAACAATTTACAAACAGCGCATGCGGGAAAAAAACAAACGGTTTGGCACCACCACCTACCACAGCTTTATCCATCAAGAAAATGCAGATAAAAAAGAATTAGAAGAGACAAAAATTGAGGTCCTTAGATCACTAGGTGTAACAGTCAAAAAACACACCATTAACACCAATCACACATATTCTGATGCGTACGATCAAATATTTGACCAGATCAAATCCATCCCTGCATAAAAAGACAGGGTTCTAGATTTTCTCCCCCACTACTGTGCGGCGTTCTCCTGCTCCAGCGCAAACGGCGCATTTGCCGAACGCTTGACGATGTATTTTTTGACCCCCGCCGCCGTAAGTGTCGCAACGAGCATAAAGGGGAAAAGCTTTGCCGGCAGGAACAGCACCGACACCACCAATGAGATCATCAGGTTATCGAGTACGATTGCCGTCACTGCCGCCATCATCGCCGCAATTGCCACCATCGGGTGAATCGCCGGGACCAGGTTAGAAAGCCCCAAGCCAAAAGCCGCACTGGCAAACATCACCGGGAAAATCTCCCCGCCCTTCCATCCGGTTGCTGTGTTCATCTTCGTGGCAGCCATCTTCAACACCGCGATCAACACCAGGAAAAGCCCCGCCATCTGCTGCCCTTCGGTAAGCAAATTCGCCAGCCCAACCTGCCCGGAAAACAAGATCAAAGGCGAGACCGCGCCTAACAGCCCCAGGATCACCCCACCGATCAGACCGCGTTTTAACGGTGCGTTTTGCAGCGGGGCAACTAATCGCGTGCTCCAACCCTCAAATTTTTCGAACAGCTGCGCCAACCCCAGGGCAAGCAGGCCCAAAACCACAGAGACCAACAAATCCAGCCAGATATCCGCCGGGGCATAAGAGAAAAACGGATATTGGTTGTTGAACAAAGAGCCGGAAAGAGAAACGAACACCGCCATACCCGCCAAAACAGCGCCATAATCCGCTATTTTCGCCCACAGCTTTGGCAAATCCGCCAACCCTGAAGTGCGTTTATATCGGGTCATCTGCCCGACAGCCCAGGTGCTGCACCCAATGGCAATGCCCATCAAAGCAGCCTCTGGCCCCAACGCCCCCCCAAAGCCCAATGAAACCAACGAGAGCATAAAGCTGGCCGGCACGATAGCGATACCGGGCATTTCCTCGCCACTGCGCATTTTCTTGGTCAATGTGTGCGTCGGCGGGGGATTATCCCCCAGGTATTTCTGTCCAAGCCCCACCAGCAAACCGCCCAAGGTACACACAATAAAAAGATAGACCGGCGTTGCCCCGCCCAGTTGGCGCGGCAAAAACTCCCATAAGAACGCCACCAGATAATGCTGGGCGTACATGAACAAACTGGCTAACGCACCGATCAGCGCGCCCAGGACACAGCCTAACAGCACAAGGGTGAGGAGCTGAAAGCTTTCCAGCTGAAAGCATTTTTATTGCGGGATTGGCGATCTTTCATCATCTATATCTTCCTATTATTAAATTATGACGTTATAACGTCATAAGACGCAAGTATGCTACAAATCACTTAAAAAGTCAAGTTCCAGATATAATATTGACGAGAAACACCCGCACCACCGCGGTAAGTTTGATGGAGAACCTATGAACGAAGAAGACCGACGCGTAAAACGGACGCGGAAACTGCTCAACAATGCAATCTATGCCCTGATTGAAGAAAAGCCCTATGAGGAGATCACCGTGTATGAAATTGCCGAACGGGCAGATATTGGGCAGCGCACTTTCTACCGCCATTACGGCAGCAAAGATGAGCTGTTGATCGACACGATGAAAAATAACCTGATCGATTTCCGCAAACTCCTCGTGCTCCCCACTACCGCCCTCTTTTCCGATGACCAGGCGAAAAGCAACCACACCGAAAATGGGCGCAAGCTGTTTGCCTATATCGAACAGCACGAAGCGCTATTTTCCATCATCTTCCAGGGCTCAACCACGCTTTACCAATCCCTGGTAAAACTTGCCGACCAGAAAATTCTCAAAATGCTGAACACAATGGCCGCCGATAAAGTCTCCCCCGTACCTTTTGAGATCGTCTCCCACTACCTGACTACCGCCACTATTGAAGTAGTCAAATGGTGGCTGGCGCAAGGGAAACCCTATTCCCCAGAAGAAATGGGAAAATACCTATTCTTGTTGGTGTTAAAACCAAACCGCGACCTATTCCTTTCTTATAACTCCTAGCTGCCCGGCATACCCAACTTAATAAAGAAACGCCCCAGTTTGCCCAGGGCGTTTCTCCGCGATCAAAACAAGTTTGCTGCTCACAGCTTCTTCAATTCCTCAATACCAGCAACATGAAGAAACATTCAAACACGATCAGTTGAACGAAGTAGGGTTGACATACTTGCATGTCATTAGGAGCGCAGCGAAGAATCTCGCTGCTGTATGAAGATGATGGTCACCTCCACGCCGGAACAGGCTGTCATCTTCAAGGTTTTACTAAATCTCGTTCGATCAAATCAAAAAGGCCGGCAAGCACAGCTCACCAGCCTCACTCTTTCACTTTTTGCAAACCTTCCCGTTAACCCAGCTCCTGAATTTGCGGCCGGAAATCCAGCTCGTCAATCAAGCTGTCCAACTCTTCCAGGGTCAGAGTACGCCCTTTCCCCGAAGCCGCTACCAGAGCCGCTTCCATCATATTGGTGCCAAACGAACGCCCGTCAATCATCGGGGTAGTCGTCACCAGCACCTCAATCCCCACCTGCTTGAACAAAGCCACATCGGCAGGCACGGTTGTATTGGTGATCACGATCTTGCCCGGCAGCCGGTCGGGGAGATGCTTTTTCACATAGTGGCAGTCCCCGGCAATGATCGAAGCCCACTCGTAAAAGCGTTCGTACTTAGGCGTGCGCTGCTCCTGTTTCTCTCCCGTCGGGTAAATCCACGAGAAAGGCAACCGCCCGGCGATCGGCATCACCAGCCCGGCGAGCTGCTTCAACCCTTTGCCGGTGCGCACCGGCACGGGCAGCCCCAACCCAAACATCAGGTCGCCAAACACACATTCAAAATCATGCGTGAGGAAAGAATTGCTCAATCCCCAGCGTTCCGCCCCAGAGACAATAAAGGCTTTCCGGGCATCCAACCGGTCGCCCAAATAATCCAGCAAAGCAGGCAGGGCGCGGTTCTCCAGCGTATTTTTCAATCCAGAGCCATCCACCAGCGGGGTCTGTTTTACATGGCGCACCATCGGCCGGATCGAGTACAGCGGATAAAATTTCCCGTCGATCAACACACCCAAATCGGTGCCCCCCACCCCAAAGGCATCCACCTTGCCATCCATTTCCTTGTATAAGTTGGCCGCCGCTTCCATATCCCCATCGGTGCCAATCCGTTCCACAATCACCTTTTCCCCCAGCAATTCCACCTCCACGCGCTTATCCCGCTTCGACGAACCCAGGCTGACGCTGACCGCATGTTTCATTAGATTTTTTCTCCTCAACAGATAGATACGCCCGGCCGAAGAACCAGGCGGCAAAGGTTGAAACACGCCACCCACCGGGTGGTTACTCTATTTGGCTGATTAAATCGGAAAATCTATCAAATCACCTATTGAATAATTAGACAACATAAAGCGACCTTTGGATCGCACATACAGGTATCCCTTTTATAAAGCCTACCTGCTGGAATTGCTTCTAAGACCTTTCTCCCGGTTATGTTTTCCCTGCCAGGGAGCAAGTTGGTTTGCGTACGTTTGGCAGGCGAGCCATGGCTCGCCCCTACGATAGATGGGGGTGCATCGGGCGGGGAAACCCTGCTGCGAATGGATAAGTTTTATACGGGTAGGGGAGGGTTTGCGGGTTATACCCAAAACCCTCCCCCTGTGCACACCGGCAGG
Organism: Anaerolineales bacterium; assembly: GCA_963675375.2. Classification (GTDB taxonomy): domain Bacteria; phylum Chloroflexota; class Anaerolineae; order Anaerolineales; family UBA11579; genus UBA11579. The sequence continues at coordinate 4,245,309 of OY776212.2, forward strand.
TAAAACAAATAAAACAGCTTACCAACCACAATGCTTTTACAAACGCCTGTTACACATCCATCTCCAACATCTTCACCAGGAACGCCCAACAGTCTGCCCGCTCCTCGATCAATTTAGCAATCGGCTTGCCCATCCCGTGCCCGGCGCGCTGCTCTACCCGCAGCAAGTAAGGGTTGGCCGGGTCCGCTTCAGCCTGCAAGGTGGCGACAAACTTCTTGGAATGTGACGGCACCACCCGGTCATCCGTATCGGCAGTCGTTACGATCACCGGCGGGTACAGCTGGCCGGTTTTTACATTGTGCAGCGGTGAATAGGCATACATGAAGTCAAAATGCTCCGGGTTGGTCTCTGCGTTGCCGTATTCGGGCGTCCAAAAATGCCCCACAGTGAACTTGTGGTAGCGCAGCATATCGATCACCGGCACGTGGCACAACACCGCCCCATACAGTTCCGGCCTTTGCAGCATACAGGCCGCGGTCAGCAAACCGCCGTTGCTGCGCCCTTCAATTGCCAGCTTGGGGGTGCTGGTGTACTTCTCGGCAATCAGCCATTCGGCGGCGGCGTGCAGATCATCGAACACGGTTTGCTTCTTCTCCAACATCCCGGCTTCGTGCCAGGCTTCGCCGTATTCGCTGCCCCCGCGCAGGTTCGCCAGGGCAAACACCCCCCCCCATCTCAAACCAGGTCAGGTTCCACACCTTGAAGAATGGCGGCTGTGCCAGGTTGAACCCGCCGTAGCCGTACAAAATGGTCGGGTTCTGCCCATCCAGCTCGATGCCCTTTTTATGGGTCAGGAAGATCGGCACCTGGGTACCATCTTTGGAGGTGTAAAACTCCTGATGGGTAACATACTCATCGACCGGGAAATCAATCCCCTGGTCTTCGGCCAGCAGGTGTACCTGCCCGTCATCAAAATCGTAATAATAGATTGTATCGGGTGCCAGGAAAGAGGCAAACGAGAAATAGAAACGCCGGTCACTGCCGCGCCCCGAAAGCGGGATCACCGTCCCCAAAGATGGCAGCGGGATTTCACCCTGCGGCTCCCCTTCCAGGCTGTACAGCTTCACCTGGCTGTGCGCATGGTGGAAATTGATCACCACGAACATATCGTCCACCACCCTGGCGGCATCCATGGCGTCTTCGCCTTCAGGCACAACCGTGCGCCAGTCTTCCGGGGCCGGGTGGGCCAGGTCTACCGCCACAATACGCTTATGCGGCGCGTCCAGGTCGGTCAATGCAAAAAAGACATCACCCTGGCTGCCTACCGGTTCAAACTCGGCCACTTCCGGCTCAAACAGACGGGTAAATTCGCCCTCGTCGTCAAACGGCCGGTAATAAATGCCGTTGCGCGGGTCGGTGCCGCGGTGCACCCACAGCAGCAAGTACGCACCATCCGGGGTCGCCGTCGGTTCCACCGAGAGGGTTTTATCCTCATGCTGATAGACCAGAACATCCTCGCTCTGCGGGGTGCCCATGGTGTGCCAGCACACATGCCGGTAATTGTTGCGATCTTCCGGGGCAATCCCGGTTGGGTCGGGCAGACGGTTGTAGAAAAAGCCGCGTTTATCCTTCGCCCAGGCAATCTGCGGGAATTTGGAGAAAGACAGCACCTCATCGGCGTGCTCGCCGCTGTCCACATCCAGGATGTGGATCGCCTGCCAGTCCGAGCCGCTTTCTGCCAGCGAGTAGGCCAGCAAACTGCCGTCATGGGTGTAATACTGGTTCATCAAGGCCACCGTGCCATCCTCTGCCAGGGCGTTGGGGTCTACCAGCAATTTAGCGGGGTCGTCTCCTTTTTGCATATAGAGTGCAGGTTGGTTCTGGGTGCCGTTGTTCTTCAAATAAAACAAACGCCCGCCTTTTTCGTGTGCGCTGGTGTAATGCGGGTAGCGCCACAGCTCGGTCAGGCGCGCTTTGATCTGTTCATACGCCGGAATCTGGCCGATAAACGCCTCGGTCAATTGGTTCTGCTCGGCCGTCCAGGCTTGCACGGCCGGGTCGGATACATCTTCCAGCCAGCGGTAAGGGTCCGCCACCGGCGTGCCGTGGTAATCTTCTACCAGATCATCTTGTTTGGTGGGGGGGTATTGGTAGGGTGACATGCAGTTCTTCTCCTCGTCAGTGGTTAGGGGTTTCAGGGTTGTGATTTGTGGTTTGAATGAAAAACGAATACCTAAAAGACCAACAAACGGCCTTGCCGTTTAGTATACCCTTTATCTCCCCCAGATCACATCCGCCTTTGGAGTAATTTTCGGCAGTTTTTCCCCGTTTGGGCTATTCGTAATCCTCAATATAGCCCCAGATCACCCAGGCGGCATCCTCAATGGCTTCTTCCAGGTCATCGTAGGTCGGGGCGTCATCGCCGCGGCCGGGGTAGCCAAAAATGCTCACCAGATAAGCACGCTCCCCCACTTCCAAAATCGCCGTCTCGGCCACAATCACCTGCCCCTCCACCAGCGAACCGCGCTTGCTGAAGTAGTGGCTGTCCTCCGGCATCGCCTCGCGGATCACGCCCAGGCGGGTGTCATCGTTAGCCGTATATTCGGCCAAAAACTCCAGCAGAATCTGGTTCTCCTCGCCCGGCAGGCGTGTGCCCAGCCACAGCTCCTCAAACAGGCGGCTTATCTCGGCCGCGGTGGTGCGCCGCGGGGAAATCGTGGTGTACTGGTAGCCCCATTCTTCCAGGCGGGAGGTGGTGCGGAAGAAATCTTCGGTATAGTCCAGGAGTATTTCGGCGGCATCCTCTTCAGAATCGACCAGCAAAGCCCGCAGCAGCTGTTGGTAGCTGCGCCCGCCGGTGCCGTGTTCCACCAGGAACAGCCGCAGGTTGTCAAACTCGCGCATATTGAGCGCCTCAAAGAAGAGCATCGCTTGCGGCACTTTGATCACCGAAGCGGGATGGATCACTTCGTTGGCGTTGAGGGCGTACATCACATTGCCGTCAATCTCTTTCACCAACACCGACCACTCGCCGCCGTAATCCTCAAAGACCTTATCCATCCGCTTTTGGAAGGCGTCTTCCTGCGGAGAGGGATCGGGGATCGCTTTTTCCGGCCGCCACAGCTGGAAACCGCCAAACCCGGTCATCCCCAGCGTTTTGCTGTAAGAGGGATTGGTGATGTCGTAAAAATAGCCCACTCCCGGCTCGTCGGGGTCATACAGCATCAGCTCGCTGATCAAATAGCTGCCGTTGCTCGTCTCGGCGGTGATCGCATATACCCGCCCAGCTTCATCCACCCGCGAGACGGTAATCATATGTTCAAAGGTGCCCCGCGGCCCGGCATACAGGTAGAGAAAATCGCCGGTATACAGCGGAAATTCGTTGAAATCAAACTGGTTGATCGGGGTTTCGGTGCGGTACCACAGGTAATCTTCCCGCGGGAAAGTCTTATTGAGGATATTCTCAATCGTGTATTCATCCCTGGGGTTCAACAGCCAAAAATTATGCAGGTCGGTGTAGCGGTCTACCAGGCCGGCATCCCGCAAAATACTGATCGAAAGCGGCCCGCAGAAGGTCGCCGGGTGGCCTTCATTCTGCACAAATTCCAGGCTGCGCGCCACCCGTACTGCCTCGCTTTCCGTATCCGCCAGATACTGCAAAGAAGCACGGTACAGCCGTTCGCGCTGCCCGGCGGTCAGCACGCTGTAATCTACCTGGTCGGGCACCAGTGTGGCAGTCGGTGTCGGGCGAGACCCGACGGTAGCGGTATATAAAGGTCGATTGGGGGAAGATGGTAACGCTGGTGAGGTGTCCTCCACGGAGGGCAGATCAACACGAGTGTTGGCTGCCACACACCCCACCAGCCCTACTAACAAAATAGATGAAAATAACCACAGCAAAACAGCCTTGAAGGGTTTTTGAAGGGAGGTAATTTGTAATCGTGTGCCAGACATTGCCATCCTCTATCCATCACCTCCACCAAACCACGGCTGTGGTTAAACTGAACTACGTTCAGCCATTAATATGGGAGGTCGCTGATGCTATCCAATTTCTCAAAACTATGATGGGAGCGGATCTCTCTCACTGTGCCGGTTTCACCGCGCACCACGATGCTCTCGGTGATCGCCCCGGTGCGGGTATAGCGCACACCGTTGAGCAGCTCACCATCGGTAATCCCGGTAGCGGTGAAGAACACATCGTCGGAGGAAACCAGATCATCCATCGTGATCACGCGTTCAAAATCAAAGCCCATCTCAATACCCAGGCGTTTTTCTTCTTCATTGCGGGCAAACAGCTTCCCCTGAATCTCGCCGCCCATGGCGCGCAGTGCGCAGGCCGCAATCACACCTTCGGGGGTGCCGCCAATGCCCATCAATACATCAATACCCGAGTCTTCCCAGGAAGTCATCAGGGCAGCCGCCACATCGCCATCATCAATGAAGCGAATCCGCGGCCCGCAGCGCCGCACATCCAGCACCAGGTCTTTGTGCCGCGGCCGGTCTAACACGATCACGGTCAGATCACGTATGCGTTTCCCCAGCGCTTTGGCAATCGCGTTGAGGTTGTCTTCCACCGGCTTCTCAATATCAATGTGTCCCTTGGCGCCAGGGCCAACAGCAATCTTATTCATGTACACAAATGGGCCGGGATCATACATCGTGCCTGCCGGGGCGGCGGCCACGGTGGCAATCGAGTTGGGGCGACCCTGTGCCAGCGGGCGGGTGCCGTCGATCGGGTCTACGGCAATATCTAAGGCCAAACCACCGCCTTTACCCAGCACTTCGCCATTGAACAACATCGGGGCTTCATCTTTCTCGCCCTCACCAATAATTACAGTGGCGGTCATTTCTACCGAGTTGAGCAGATAACGCATGGCGTCTACGGCAGCCTGGTCGGCCGCTTCTTTGTCATCTCGCCCCATGTAATGGGCTGCCATTAAAGCAGCCGATTCTGTCACCCGCACCAGGTCTAAAGCCAGGTTTCTGGTGGGTTTTGAACTCGCGCTCGTCATAAATACATTCTCCTTGTTTGATTATAAAACTTGTCGATGATTGTTTTCAGGAAAGAATGATTACAGTAATGAGATAATATCCAATCGGCATTGCCCAAATCCAGGAATCGATCCGATCCAGCAAGCCGCCATGTCCCAACAATATCTTTCCGGTATTCTTGGCACCGAAGCTTCGTTTGAACATTGAAATAGTTAAATCGCCCAGCACAGGCAACACCCCCATGAACCCCCCAATGATCACAGTCGCCTGATAGGTGATCTCGTCTGAAACGGGTAAAGAAAGTTGTTTGACCACCCACAACAAAAACGGGGAACCTAAGAGCGCAAAAAAAATACCGGCAATGTAGCCTTCCCAAGACTTATGAGGGCTCAGCCGGGGTGCAAGGCGGCGCTTACCGATCCAACTGCCGATCATGTAAGCCCCTGTGTCTGCCCACCAAACCGAGGTGAGCACGGTAAACACCCACCAATCGCCACCCGGCAGCAGACGCGTAGAAATGAAATAACTGCCCAACAAGCCGATATACACCAGCCCCATGATGGACACAGACATATCCAGCACAGCCTGTTCCTCCCCTTTTTCATAAGCGACCACATGGTACGCCGTGATCAGCAGCAGAAAGACGGTCAACACCATCATCGGGGTAACCACGCCGGGGAACAGGTTGGCAGCAAAGAAACCGCCCACACCCAGCATGATTAAAAATACAGCTGGGCGTCTGCCGCCCAGCCGAAATAACCTGCCGTACTCCCACGCTGCAATCTCACAGATTACGGTCATCAATACAGCGAAGTGAATCTCCCCAGAAAACAAAGCCCAAAGGCCGAGGGGAAGCAAAAGGAGTGCAACGAACAGCCTTTGAAGGAACATGGCTAACTATTAGAGGGTACCAGACCAAAACGACGTTCTCGCTGGCTGAACTCTTTTATCGCCTCCAATAGTTGTTCTCGGCCAAAATCTGGCCAGTATACTTCCGGGAAGTACCATTCCGAGTAAGCAGACTGCCACAGCAAAAAGTTGCTGGTGCGCATTTCGCCCGAAGTGCGAATTACCAGGTCTGGGTCTGGCGTCCCGGTCGAATACAAGTATTGTTCTACCAATTCGGGGGTCACCTCTTCAGGGGTCACACCCGCTTCAATCATTTTTTTGATCGTATGCACGATCTCATCACGCCCGCCGTAGTTGAACGCCACGTTCAATATCAAGCGGTCGTTGTTTTTGGTGCGCTCCACCCCGTTATTGATCTTCTTGACCATCGACTTGCGCACCCCATCCAGCCGGCCGATATGGCGCAGCTGCACCCCCTGGCGGTTCATTTCATCTAACTCACGGGTAAAGACATCGTCAAAGATATTCATTAACCCCTCCACCTCATCCACGGGGCGGCCCCAGTTTTCGGTGGAGAAAGCATAGATGGTTAGATATTTGACACCAAATTCCACACAGGCTTCAATGATCTCGCGCAGGTTCTCGGTGCCAGCGCGGTGTCCGGCCAGTCGAGGCAGCCCCCTGGCGCGTGCCCAGCGCCCATTGCCATCCATAATGATAGCGACATGGACAGGGATTCTTTTTGGTAATTGTGTTTCCGGTTTTTGACCCAAAGTAAGCTGCTCCCTGCTAGGGTTAAACCTCTAAGATTTCTTTTTCTTTATCATCACCGACCGTGTTCATCTTTTCTACATATTCGTCGGTGAGTTTCTGCATATTTTCTTCCCCGCGTTTCAAGTCATCTTCAGAGATCAGTTTTTCTTCTTCAAATTCGCGCATATCTTTGATCGTGTCGCGGCGAATATTGCGGACAGCCACACGCCCTTCTTCCACGCGTGAGCCAACCACCTTCACCAAATCCTGGCGGCGTTCTTCCGTCAGCGGCGGGAGATTCAAGCGGATCGATTTCCCATCGTTGCTGGGGGTCAGGCCCAAGTCTGAAGCCTGGATAGCGCGTTCAATATCTTTCATCGACGCGGGGTCAAAGGGCTTGATCAAAATCTGGCGTGGTTCCGGCACCGAAAAGGTCGCCAATTGTCTCAGCGGCGTAGGGGTACCATAATATTCCACAGTCAGTCGATCTACTAATGCAGGTGTAGCCCTGCCCGTGCGAATTCCTGCCAGGTCATCTTCTAAAGCTTGAAGAGAAATCTTCATTCGGTTTTCAGCTTCTTTTAATGCATCTTTTATCATGGCATCCTCCTCGATTACCAAGTTGTTTGTTGCAAGAAGGAATCAATATTCATCGGGTATTGTCGTACAGAGTATGGATATTTTATCATAAGGACGGCTGCAAGGTAGGCACCAAACATGTAAAGATATGGTCTTTGAAACACTGCCTGCGGGCACCTGAAGCGCGGCAGTTAAGCACCTGGGGTGCTATTTTTGCGGTGGGTGCGTTGAAACCAGACCAGCCAGACAGCCAGCAGGATAGCCAGGCCAAACATGATAAAAAAGGTGTTTTGAATGCCCGCCGGTGCGGTAGATACCGGGTTTTCCGGGTGCAGTGCCATCCGGTCGCTCTGCCCCCCTAAAAGAATAAAGGCCGCTGGCAGCATTGCAGCCAGCCCTTTTATGCGGTTAAAGGGAAGTAATTCGAATAGAATCCAGGAAGCGATCCCCGCCACAACCACGTTGATGGCGTTGTGGATCCGGGGTTCTCGGTAAGGAATCCCGCCCCAATTGAGCCAGGAAGCGTACATGCTCACCAGGAACCCGATCACATACAAAGACAGCCCGATCATAAAGAAGGTGCGCAGCCAACTTGTCAGACGGGCATTATTCGTAACCAATGCCGCCAGCCCCAAAATCGCGCTGAGGAGCAGCAAGATCATACCGACCCAGGTCAGCGAAACATGCAGATAAACCGGCTTGATTCCCACCCCCAGTGTACGTTCGTTGGGCGCCTGCACCAATACCACCGCCTGCAAGATGATAATCACCAGCAGCGGCCACCATGCTGTTTTAAAACGTTGCCAGGCAGACTGCACCGGTTTATTCCTCCCCTGAAGTTACCAGCGTACCGACCGCTTCCCCCTTGAGGGCGTCGATCAGGTCGTCTTCTTTCCAGAAATTAAGCACCATGATGGGCATATGGTTATCCATACACAGGGTCACAGCGGTGCTGTCCATCACCTCTAACCGGCGGTTGAGGGTGTCGATATAGGTCAGGCGGTCGAATCGTTTGGCGTCGGGGTTTTTCACCGGGTCCGAATCATATACGCCGTCTACCTTGGTTGCTTTAATCAGTACCTGTGCGCCAATTTCAACCGCTCGCAGGGCTGCGGCCGTATCGGTGGAGAAGAAGGGGTTGCCCGTCCCGCCGCCGAGAATTACTACACGGCCTTTTTCCAGGTGGCGCATTGCCCGCCGCCGGATATAAGGCTCGGCAATCGAGCGCATTTCAATCGCAGTTTGCACGCGCACCACCAGGCCGGCGCGTTCCAGCGCGTCCATCAGTGCCAGGGCATTCATCACCGTGCCCAACATGCCCATATAGTCGGCTGTTGCCCGGTCCATGCCGCGCTCCAGGCCAGAAAGGCCGCGCCACAGGTTGCCAGCGCCAATCACAATACCGAGTTCTACGCCCATTTCACTGATCGTCAGCACCCGCTGAGCAATCGCTTCGGCCCGATGCGGGTCAATTCCTTTTCCATCATCGCTTGCCAATGCCTCTCCACTTAGTTTTAGCAGCACTCGCTTATATTTTAAGTCTGTCATCTTTAGATGCTCCTTTAAACTGCCTACCCTTCCTGGAGGGAGACGATAATTTACGGCGTCCACACGATTGATTCTTGTGGCATTATAATGCGTGCGGGTAATAATCTCAAATAGCAAAGCCTTAAACCTTGCTGCCTTAACTTAAATTAAAACCCCTGTGTGATCTCTATAAAAAAGATTTAATTAATCGAACGCCGTTCGATCAAAAAAAAGAGGCCAACCAATTGGTTGGCCTCTCGAATAACAAATTATTCTTCAGTTTCCTCATCACCTGCGGCATGTTCACCCAGTTCCCAACGGGCAAAACGCCGGACAATGATATTTTCGCCCATAGAGGCAACTTTCTCATTGATCAGGTCTTGAACGGTCTTGGAACCATCGCGGATATATGCCTGACGGAGCAGTACAACTTCGTCTTTAAACTTTTCTATGCGGCCTTCCACAATCTTGTCCAGGATCTTTTCCGGTTTGCCTTCTTCAATTGCCCGGTTGCGGGCCACATTGCGCTCGCGTTCCAGGGCTTCTTCAGTGATCTGGCTTTCTTCTACCCATTCAGGGGAAGCAGCAGCAACCTGCAAGGCGATCTCGTGGGCCAATTCGCGGAAATCTTCGCTGTTTGCAACGAAGTCTGTTTCGCAGTTGACTTCCACCATCACACCTACCCGGCCGTCACCGTGGTTGTAGAGTTCAACAACACCTTCAGCAGCTTCGCGTCCGGCACGTTTGCTGGCTTTTGCCAGCCCTTTTTCGCGCAAGAAGTCAACCGCTTTGTCAAAATCGCCATCGGCATTTGCCAGGGCTTCGCGGCAATCAAGGATGCCGGCACCTGTAGCGTCGCGCAATTCTTTGATTTGTTCGGTAGTAATTGCCATTGATATGTATCCTTTATTCTTCTTCTTTGTCGTCAGCGTCTTCTGTGGCGGTTTCAGTTTCTTCAACCACTTCAGTTTCTTCTTCTGCGGCTTCTTCCTCAACCTCTTCTTCCTCGGTTTCGACTTCAGCAGCCATCTTTGCCAGGGTGGAGGCGCCCAACAGATCGTCGTCGCTCAATTCTTCTTCTGCTTCCTGAGAGGCAGGCGCAGCAGCGGCGGCCGGTTCTTCGGGTTCTTCGTCTTTGCGCATGCCCTTGCCTTCTAATACGGCATCGGCCATGTAGCCAACCATCAACTTGATCGCCCGAATGGCGTCATCGTTAGAGGGGATCACCAGGTCAATATCGCGCGGGTCGCAGTTGGTGTCTACCAGGGCAACCAGCGGAATTCCCAAAGTGTTGGCTTCTTTCACCGCGGTTTCTTCGCGGCGTACGTCAACCACAAAGACCATGTCCGGTAAACCGTGCATGTGGCGGATACCACCGAAGCGGGAAAGCAGTTTTTCGATCTTGCGTTCCAGCATCAAGCCTTCTTTTTTGGTCAGGCGTTCAAATTCGCCCTTGTCGCGCATGCGTTCCAGGCGGTCCAGCTCATTGATACGCTGGCGCATGGTGAACCAGTTGGTGAGCATCCCACCCAGCCAGCGGACGGTGACGTAGGGCATATTGCAGCGTTCTGCTTCTTGTTGGATGGTTTCTACTGCCTGGCGCTTGGTGCCGACAAACAAAACTGTGCCACCTTCTGCCACTAAATCGCGGACATTCTTGTAAGCAAGGTCCAGCGCTTTTACCGTTTGCTGCAGGTCAATAATATGAATCCCATTGCGTTCGGTAAAGATATAGGGTTTCATGTGGGGGTTCCACCGGTGGGTCCGGTGACCGAAGTGGACGCCGCTCTCAAGCAGCGCCTTCATGTTAATAGCCATTCGAATATTCTCCTTTGCGTTTGTTCCTCCGCTCTCGTCATTCACCCACGTGGCCGCATATTTTATGCGGCACGCACGCGTGTGTCGGAGTAGCGTGTGTATTGGTCTTGCTCTTCTTAAGAGCCGACAGATTCTATCATATTGGTAGGGAAACGTCTAGCGAATGGAAGGGATTCAAGGGAGAATTTTCTTCTTGTAGGGGAGGGTTCAGGTGCAACCTACAAACCCTCCCCTACAACATCAACACAATCATGTAAATCTTTATCATTGGGCAGAGCTTACAAACACCCCAAAACCCTACCCAGCATTCTATTAGCCCTGATTTTTTAGCCTACTCCTCCTGCTTGACAAACAAGAAGAACAACCCCAACACACCCAGCACCCCCACGGCGGCATACACCAGCCAATGCACCACCGCCCCTTCCGGGCCGGGCGGGACAAGCCCGGTAATGTTCCCGGCAAAAAAGCCGTTCAACTCCAGGGCGTAAGCAATTTGCGCGCCTACCGCGCCTATTGCGGCCGTTAAGCCTGCCGCTCCCAATAAAATTGCACCGATAAGTTTGGATTTCATAGATACTCCTTCTTAAAAAACACCAGCAGCGGGAAGTCAGCCGACCTAGTCATCGTCCGTCGAAACATCGTTCAATCAAATCAATAATTGATCGCATTCCCCACTACTGGCACAAATTGGTTGCCCTCATTTTACAGCTTCATCCAAGTCGTTTGATTAAAATTAGTATAGTGTTTGCCCACTTCTACTATAATAAAACCCATGAAAGACAAAACACCACTCTATCTTGGCATCGTCGTCCTTGGCCTGGCCGTGCTGCTGGGAATACAGCGTGGGGTCGGCGCCGTATGGGACGGGCTAGTTGCCGGGGGAATGGCCTTGTGGCGGGTGCTGCCCTTGCTGGCAGCCGCATTCATTGTTGCCGGACTCACCCAGGTGCTGGTCACCAAAGAATTCGTCACCCGCTGGCTGGGTTCCGATACCGGTTGGAAAGGCATTGGGCTGGCTTGCCTGGCCGGGGCGCTGATCCCCGGTGGGCCGTACGTCTACTATCCGATCACTGCCGTGATGCTGCATAATGGCGCCGGGCTGGGAGTGCTGGTCGCCTTCATCACCGCCAAAAACCTGTGGTCGGTTTCCCGGCTGCCCTACGAAATCGCCCTGATCGGCCCAACTTTCACCCTTTGGCGCTTCCTGCTCACCCTCATCTTCCCGCCGCTGCTCGGCTTTATAACCGAGTGGCTGTTTGGCGGGTACATTGAACGCATCAGAGAGGAGGCACCCAGCTTATGAAAGAAGCCACCATCATCTTATGGATCATTGCCGTTGGGCTGGCCATCCCTGCCTGGCGCAAACGCGACGGCAGCCTGAAAAAAGGATTACAGCTGGGCTGGCACACCCTCAAACGCAACGCCCTCATCTTGGCAATCGCCTTTATCATTGTCGGGTTTGTAGAAGTGCTGTCACCTCAGAGCTTGATCGAACAGTATCTCGGCCCAGAATCGGGCTGGCGCGGGCTGCTTTTGGCCGAGGCAATCGGCATGCTGCTGCCCGGCGGCCCTTACGCCGTGTTCCCCATCATCGGTGTGATCTACTCGGCGGGGGCGGGCTTAGGCCCAATCGTCACCCTGGTTGCCAGCTGGTCGATGCTGGCGCTGCTCTCCATCTCCTTCGAGCTGCCATTTATGGGCTGGCGTTTCACTGCCGTACGCTGGGGCATTGGGTTGATCGCGCCGCTTTTGGCCGGTGCAGCTGCCATCCTCATCTTCTGACAGCAGCTTTCTAAAAATCGAAACTTTTCCTGACAAAATGCGCGCAAACGCGCATTTTCCAATATAATAGGGCGCACTTCACACCCGTGGTCGTTTAAAAAGGATTATTAATATGGACCCAAAAGCCCACACACACCTCCCCCCAGACGATGACAGGCTGCCCCCAGCACCTTCCCAGCAACTCCTGCATGTAACCCAATACCATGAAGACGCGATGACCGAGATAGGAACGGCTGTAATTGTCGAACAGTCGGTTTCCCTCACGGTGAACGGCAAGCTGTGGCTTTCGTTTATGTGCACCCCCACCGACCTGGAAGCGCTGGCGGTCGGCTTTTTGTACAACGAAAATGTGATTGCCAGCAAAGATGAAATTGAAGACATCTATGTGTGCGCCCAACGCGACAATGTCGACATCTGGCTGAACCGCTCCGTGGATCAACCGCGCAACTGGCGGCGCACCTCCGGTTGTACCGGGGGTTATTCCGCCGTCGTGCTGGAAGAAGTCCAGCCCGTCCCCCCCGACAACATCCGTCTGACCCCCGAAGAAGTGCTGACTCTGATGGGCAAGCTGTTTGCCTCGCAGGACATGTACCGCAAAACCGGCGGGGTGCATTCCTCCGCATTCGCCAACCGCAAAGAAGTCATCTTCCAATTGGAAGATGTCGGCCGCCATAACACCCTCGACAAGATCGCCGGCAAAATTTTGCTGGACGAGATGGATGTCCCCGAGCGCATCTTGCTCACCACCGGGCGGATCAGCTCCGAGATGCTGCAAAAGGCCGCCCGGATGAAAGTCAGCATGCTGATCTCGTTATCCTCCCCCACCTCCATGTCGATTGAACTGGCCGAACGTTTAGGCATCACCCTGGTCGGCTATGCCCGCGGCGGCAAGTTCAATCTGTACTGCCACCCAGAAAGAATTATTTGGTAGTTGGGTAGTTGGGTAGTTAGGTAGTTGGGTAGTTAGGTAGTTGGGTAGTTCAATAGTTTATTAGTCATAGATCCATCCGCAGCGGCGGGGCCAAAAACTCAACAAAATCATTCATCCGTAGCGGCGGGGTCTCCCCGCCGTTTTATATTTTCCCCACATCTACCCGCAAAACCCCTTATCCTTCAAACCTACTTTGTTGTCTGCCAAGCACATCCATCAAATAGCGCGCCAAGCGGGAGAAGCGGGCTTCTCCCCTACAATTGGCAATCAATATTTGATTGAAAGCAATGTTTTTAACTACAACCCCACCTGCCAGCACGAGTTATAGAATTGGCACATCCACACGCCCTTTGACTGATGTGGTACACATCGGGGTAGGACAAAAAAGGTCAAATAATCAGCCATCCGTAGCGGCGGGGTCTTCCCGCCCTATTCCCCACATCTACCCGCAAAACCCCTTATCTTTCAAACCTACTTTGTTGTCTGCCAAGCCAACCAACCAAGTCACCCACCTAACGGGAGAAGCAAGCTTCTCCCCTACAATTGGCAATGAATATTTGATTGAAAACAATGTTTTTAACTACAGCCCCACCCGCCAGCATGATGTATAGAAGTGGCACATCCACATGCTCCTTGACCGCAGTGGCGTATATCGGAGTGGGGCAAAATAAAACAGCAATCTTTCCATTCCATTCTTCTCTTTTATAATTTATCATTCGCAATTCGCAATTCGCAATTTGCACCTTTCCCGCTGCACACATTGACACCCGCCCCTCTTGGTTGACAAGCCCTTCCATCCGGTTTATCCTCAGTGCAATGGAAGAACAATTGTCTTTATTCGCACCCCCACCTCCCGCCAGCTACTCGGTCTTTGAGATCAACAGCTACCTGCGGGAACTGCTGGAAGCCGACCCCACCCTGCAAGATGTCTGGGTGCGGGGCGAAGTTTCCAACCTGTCGATCCCCAAATCCGGGCACATGTATTTCACCCTCAAAGATGCCCAGGCATCCCTGCGCTGCGTGATGTGGCGCGGGCAGGCCGCCCGCCTGACCTACCTGCCAGAGAACGGCGCGGCGGTGGAAGTGCACGGGAGTATCAGCGTGTATGAAGCCGGCGGGCAGTACCAGCTGTACGCTATCGACATTCGCCCGGCGGGCGAAGGGCTGCTGTACCAGGAATTTATGCGCCTGAAAGCCAAATTGGAAGCCGAGGGATTGTTTGATCCTCAACGCAAACGTCCGCTGCCTTATGCGCCGAAACGCATCGGGATCGTAACCTCCCCAACTGGGGCTGCCATCCGCGATATGCTCAACACCCTGCGGCGGCGCTACCCGCTGGTGGAAGTGATCCTCGCCCCGGCAGCCGTGCAGGGCACTGCCGCCCCGGACGAAATTGTGGCTGCCATCCAGCGGCTGAATCAATATGCCCACCCGGACGTGCTTTTGGTAGGGCGCGGGGGCGGTTCAATTGAAGATTTGTGGGCTTTTAATGAAGAACAGGTTGCCCGCGCGGTGGCTGCTTCGGCTGCCCCGGTGATCAGCGGCGTGGGGCACGAGACTGATTTCACCATTACCGACTTTGTCGCCGACCTGCGCGCCCCGACCCCCACTGCGGCGGCCGAGCTGGCCGTACCCGACCAGATGGAACTGCGCGGTATTTTGCTGGAACGGGTGGAAGCCTTACAGCGCATGGTGGAAGATACCCTGGACGAAAAGCGTTGGGCTTTGCAGCAGGAAGAACACCAACTCCAGCGTGTTTCCCCCGAATCGCGCCTGGCCTCGCACCGCCAACGGGTGGATGAATTGATCCGCAGCGGCGAGCGCGCTGTGGCACACCGGGTGCAGCTACAACGGGCACAACTGCAAGGGATGACCCAACAGCTAAACGCCCTCAACCCGACCAGCGTGTTGGGGCGTGGTTTTGCCGTGGTGATGAAAGATGGCAAGCTGGTCAAATCGGGCGAGCAGGTGCAAGCCGGGGAACAAGTAGCGGTACAGTTAGCCCGGGGCGGGTTTGACGCCGAAGTAAAAGAAACGCATTAAGAAATTTGCGAGTTTGGGAGCAGAAAATGAGCGCACATACCGATATAAAAGAATTGAACTACGAGCAGGCTTTTGAAGCTTTGCAAAACGTGATTGCTGAATTGGAAGCAGGGGAGAAACCTCTGGAAGAAACGCTGGCCCTATACGAGCGCGGGCAGGCCCTGTACCAACGCTGCACCGACCTGCTGGACAAAGCCGACCTAAAACTCCAGCAGCTGACCGAGAACGGCGAGTTTAAAGACTTTGCCGGGTAAGGAACGAATAGCGAATTGCGAATAGCGAATTGCGAATAGCAAATGGCGAATTACAAAACATTGCCGAGCTTGACCTTTATAATTTGCAATTCCTAACTCGCAATTCGCAACTGGCAATTTGCCATTTTTCTATCTTGCTTGCCACACCCCAGAACATCAGTTAAACTTTGTTTACCCATCCCACATATAGAAGAGGTATTCATGTCCGACCCCAAAGGCTCAGTAGAAGTAGTTACCGGCTCGATGTTCTGCGGCAAAACTGACGAAATGATCCGCCGGCTGCGGCGCGCCACGATTGCGAAACAAAACATCCAGGTATTTAAACCCGAAATAGACACCCGCTACGATCTGGTCAAAGTCGTTTCCCACGCCGGCGGCCAGTTCGATGCTATCCCGATCCAAAAAGCTGCCGACATCCTTACCCGTTTGGCCGATGACACCACCGTGGTGGCCATCGACGAAGCGCAGTTCCTGGATGATGAGATCATCAAGGTGGTCAATACCCTGGCCGACAAAGGCCTGCGCGTGATCATCTGCGGCCTGGACCTGGATTTCCGCGGTGAGCCTTTTGGCCCTATGCCTGCCCTGATCGCCCAGGCAGAACATGTGGATAAACTGCATGCCATCTGCATGTCCTGCAAAAAAGACGCCTCCCGCACCCAGCGGCTGGTAAACGGCAAACCCGCTCGCTATGACGACCCGGTAGTGATCGTTGGCGCCGATGAATTGTACGAAGCGCGCTGCCGTGCCTGCCACCAGGTGCCGAGAGACTGAGGTACAAGATCGGTGAGCGGTGTTTGAGACAACTTCGCTCAGATAATCAGGGAATCGGAGGAAACTATGGAGTATAACGATTATAAAAAATTCTTAGGGGAAGTATTGGTTACGGAAGAACAGCTACAAGAGCGGATTGCCAAACTCGGCCAGCAGATCAGCGCCGATTATGCCGGGCAGACCGTTTTGCTGGTCTGCGTGCTGCGCGGCGGGGTGATGTTCCTCACCGACCTGATGCGCAGCCTGACCGTCCCCCACATGATCGATTTTATGGCGCTGTCTTCGTACGGCGCAGGCGCACGCAAATCTACCGGCCAAGTGCGCATTACGATGGACTTGAACATGGACATCTACGGCCAGAACGTGCTGATCGTGGAAGATATTGTCGACAGCGGGCATACCATGTCTTCGTTGTTGGAAGTGTTGGAAACCCGCAATCCGAAATCGTTAAAGGTATGCACCTTATTAGACAAAGCCTCCCGCCGCGAGGTGGATGTGACCCTGGACTATATCGGCTTTGATATTGAAGACAAATTCGTCTTTGGCTACGGCCTGGACCTGGATGAATATTACCGGGACCTGCCCTTTGTTGGGGTAGTGGACCTGGATGTTTACACCCCCTTAGAGTAGGAACTGCGTGACAATCAATCCCAAGCTTAATTTTCCACCGCTGATCAACCGCATCCAACAAATCCTTTCCGCCACACCGGGCGTTTACCTGGTGGGCGGCGTGGTGCGCGATACGCTGTTAGACCGCCCGATCCATGATATTGACATTGTGCTGGCACAAAACGCCCTGCGCACTGCCCGCAAAGTGGCTGATGCACTGGGCGGCTCTTACTACACCATGGATTCGGATTTTGGGATTGGCCGCATTGTACTCCCGGCCGAAGATGGGGAAGCGCGTACGGTGTTGGATTTTGCCTCAATGCAGGGGGAGACCCTGGAAGCAGACCTGCGCAACCGCGATTTCACGATCAACGCCATGGCGGTTGATATTCACCATCTTGGTGAGTTGATCGACCCGCTCGGCGGTGCGGGCGACCTGATGCGGCATGCACTCAACACCTGTTCGCCCACGTCGTTGGTGGATGACCCGGTGCGGGTGCTGCGCGCGGTGCGGATGGCGGCTGCCTTCCAGCTTACCCTCTCTGCCCAAACCCGCAGGCAGGTCGCAGATGCGTTAGCCCGCCTGGATACCGTGTCTATCGAACGCCAGCGGGATGAATTCTTCAAGCTGCTGGATGCCCCCAAGCCCACTGCCAGCCTGCGCGCCCTCGACCTGTTTGGCGTACTGGATGTGCTGCTCCCGGAGCTTGCTGAACTCAAAGGCGTCACGCAGTCTTCGGCGCATATTTACGACGTGTGGGAACACAGCCTGCACACCGTAGAGGCGCTGGATCAAATCCTCGGCCGCTTGAGCGATGGGTATGTGCATGATAATGAGGCTGGCGGGGACGTGTTCAGCGGGGTGCTCTCGCAGCAGTTGGGGCGCTACCGCAAGCAGTTCACCGCTCATCTGCAAACCGCTCTCAGCCCGGAACGCTCCCTGCGGGCGCTGCTCTTGTTTGCCGCCCTGTGTCACGATATTGCTAAACCGCGCCACCGCGTGGAAGAAGACGGCGAGATTCATTTCCCCGGCCATGAGGCGGGCGGGGCCAAAGTGATGAAAGACCGTGCCGCCGCCCTGCGCCTGAGCAACAGCGAAACCCAACGCCTGTACACGATCATCAACAACCACAATCGCCCGTGGCAGCTGGCAAAACTGCCGGACGGCCCCACCCGGCAGGATATTTACCGCTTTTGGCGGGATACCGGAGAGGCCGGGGTGGATATATGCCTGCTGGCCGATGCCGACCTGCGTGCCATCTTCGGCTACACCCTTTGGAAAGAAACCTACCAAAACCACACCCAGGTACTGCGCACGCTGTTGGAAGCCTATTGGGAACACCCCGAACAGGTGAACCCGCCTATGCTGCTGGACGGCCGCGAGTTGATGGAAACCCTACATCTCAAACCGGGGCCAAAAGTGGGCGAGCTGTTAGAAGCCCTGCGGGAAGCCCAGGCCGTTGGTGAGATCAACACTTTGGAGGAAGCACTTCCTTTCTTGCAGAAATTGCTCTAACTTCCGGTACCAATGGGGGGAACCTTTTTGCTCATTTTTCGTTAAATAATATAGATAGATACGCCAAACGCCCTTTTCACGCGCCAATGACTGCACGCCAACAGTCATCATTAGGTAAGGAGGAATAAATGAAACCAAAAGGATATTTGCCTATCCTGCTGTTCGCCAGCCTGCTGCTGGCATCTTGCGCCGGTGTGGTCGGCGCAGATAGTGCCGCTTTGCCTGATGCTGACGCTCAAAACAGCCCCACAGCACCGGCCGCGCACCACTCGCTGATCGTTGCCCCCGAGACTGCACCCTGCGCCGAGGATAGTGAAGAAACTTGTTTGCAGGTCAAGTACCAGCCCGATGAGGATTGGGTGCTGCTGTCCACGCCAATTCAAGGCTTTGAATACCAACCCGGTTACCGTTATACGCTGATGGTAGAAGAACTGGATGTGCTGCCCCCCGGCACAGACGCCGCCAATGTGCAGTACGCCCTGGTAGAGATCCAGGAGAAGACCGAGGTAGAAACAATGAGCGCAGGATTAAGTGACTATGCCTGGGTGCTGCACAGCTACGGCAGCGCCACCCCACTAAACGGTGTGCTGGAGAAAGTGCAGGTCACCTTGCAGTACGACCCGGTCGATGGGAGAGTGTACGGCTCTGCCGGATGCAATAAGTACTTTGCCACCGTGCGGGTAGAGAACGACTCCCTTACCTTCGAGACAACCCCGATGGGTACCACCCGGATGGCATGCAGTGAAGAAGTGATGGCGCAGGAACGCCAATTTTTAAGTCTGCTCAGTGCGGTTAACCGTTTTGCAATTGAGGAAGATAACCTCTACCTGTTCACCGAAGACGACAGCGTGCTGGTTTTTTCGCCCAAGCAGTAGAAAACGTTCTGGGCAATCCCTGTTTACTCTGACACCCTCAAGGATATTCTTTGAGGGTGTTTTTTTCTCGATAGGGGAAAATATAAAACGGCGGGGAGACCCCGCCGCTACGAAGGAATGATTCTTTGACGTTTTTCGTCCCATCCTGATGTGCAACACCTCAACGGTCAAAGAAAGTGTGTTCCCTTCCCGAATTGGGGAGGGCTGATGTGCCAATTCTACACATCGTGCTGGCGGGTAGGGCTGTAATTAAAAAAACAATCCTATCAATCAAATATTCATTGCCAATTGTAGGGGAGAAGCCTGCCTCCCGCTTGGCGCGTGATTTGATGGATAGGCTCTGTTGACAACAAAGTAGGTTTGATGAATAACGATTTTTGCGGGTAGATGTGGGGAATGGGGCGGGGAGACCCCGCCGCTACAAAGGGATAATTCTTTGACGTTTTTCGTCCCATCCTGATGTGCAACACCTCAACGGTCAAAGAAAGTGTATTCCCTTCCCGAATTGGGGAGGGCTGATGTGCCAATTCTATACATCGTGCTGGCGGGTAGGGCTGTAATTAAAAAAACAATCCTATCAATCAAACATTCATTGTCAATTGTAGGGAAGAAGCCTGCTTCTCCCGCTTGGTGCGCGATTTGATAAATCTATTTTGCTGACAACAAAATAGGTTTGATGAATAAGAATATTTGCGAGCGCCCCTACGGGTAGATATGGGGAAAATGAAAAACGGCGGGGAAACCTCGCCGCTACAGATGGATCCATCACAACAAAACTACAGAACTACGAAACTGCCTAACTAACCAACTAACTAATCAACTACCCAACCACCGCACTAATCTGATATAATCACGCCCTAAATTCGATTTGGGGTTCTAACCCCCAGCCGACAAAACTTGTTAGGTGAACACAATGGAAATAACTCCAGAACAAATCCAAGAAAAACTTGAATACCTCCTGCCCCGCGTCCAGCGCCCCGGAAGATACACCGGCGGCGAGCTGAACCAGGTAACCAAAGACTGGTCGCAAATCGAAACCAAGGTCGCCCTGGTCTTCCCCGATATTTATGATCTGGGCATGTCCAATTACGGCCTGGCTATCTTCTACGACCTGATCAACCAGCGGGACGATGCCCTGGCCGAACGGGCCTACAGCCCGTGGACAGATATGGAAGCGATCATGCGGGAAGAAGGGCTGCCGCTGTATGCCCTGGAAAGCAAACGCCCGCTCAGCCAGTTTGATATTATCGGTTTCTCCATCCCCTACGAAACGCTGTACACCAACACGCTCAACGCCTTAGATTTGAGCGGGATTCCCCTGTTCAGCGCCGAGCGCAGCGAAGTCGACCCGTTGGTGATTGCCGGCGGGCATGCCATGATGAACCCCGAACCGATGCACGCCTACCTGGATGCCATTGTCATCGGCGAAGGCGAAGAAGTTATCCAGGAAATCATCAACACCTATCAGACCTGGAAACGCGCAGGCGAGACCCGCCAGCAGCTTTTGGAGCGATTGAGCCGTCTGTGGGGCGTGTACGTGCCCCAATTATATGAAGCCCATTACGATCCCGATGGCGGCTTTTCCCACATCGAGAAGCATTACGAGCAAGCCCAATTCCCCGTCCTCAAGCGCATTGTGGGCAAACTGCCCCCACCCACCACCAACCTGATCGTGCCCTACATCGACACGGTGCACAACCGCATCCCGGTAGAGATCATGCGCGGCTGCACGCGCGGCTGCCGCTTCTGCCAGGCAGGGATGATCACCCGCCCGGTGCGCGAACGCAGTGTGCCCGACATTTTGAACGCCATTGAAGACGCCATGGACAAAACAGGCTTTGAAGAGGTCGGCCTGCTCTCGCTGTCTTCTTCCGATTACAGCCAGGTGCTTGAGCTGGTCAATGCCGTCTCCGAGCGCTTTGGCCAACGTGCCCTTTCCATCTCGCTGCCTTCCCTGCGCATCGAGTCCTTCTCGGTCGACCTGATGGACGCCCTCAAAGAGACCCGCCGCAGCGGGTTCACCCTGGCACCAGAAGCCGCTACCGAGCGGATGCGCGAGATCATCAATAAGCCGGTGCCCACCCAACAGCTGCTGGACACCGCCCGCGAAATTTACTCGCGCGGCTGGACCAACATCAAGCTGTATTTCATGATCGGCCACCCCGAAGAAACTCTGGAAGATGTACTCGCGATTGCAGAATTGTGCAAAGCCGTGCTCAAAGAGGGCGAAAAGGTCATCGGCAGAAAAGCCAAAGTGACCGCCGGGGTAAGCACCTTTGTGCCTAAACCGCACACCCCCTTCCAGTGGGTGCCCTGCGATACGGTCGACCAGATCACGGCCAAACAAGAATTGCTACGCCGTGAGCTGCGCCACCCCGGCATAAAGCTGAACTGGAACAACCCGGACGAAACCATGCTGGAAGCCGTGCTTTCCCGCGGCGACCGCCGCACTGCCGAGGTGATCTACCGGGCATGGAAAGCCGGCGCGAAATTCGACGCCTGGCACGAACACTTTGATTACAACCGCTGGCTGAACGCTTTTGCCGAAGCCAGCCTGGACCCGGCTTATTTCACCCACCGCGAACGTATGATTGACGAGCCATTCCCCTGGGAACACATCAGCTCCACCGTGCGGCGCAAGTTCCTCACCGAAGACTACCTGATGAGCAAACGCGGCGAAACGCGCATCGACTGCCGTAAACGCTGCTTTGCCTGCGGCATTCTGCCCACCTTCAGCGACCTGCGGCGTGAGAACCCCGGCATTGCCTGGATGTGCCCGGAAGTGAAATCTAAAAAGAAATCTGCCAACCCGAACTTGATCCCTGTCGATCAGATAGAGTAAGTACGATGCGATATAAGATCACTTTTTCCAAAACCGAAGCGATGCGCTTCACCGGTCACCTCGACCTGCACAAAACCCTGGCCCGCACCATGCGGCGCGCCAACCTGCCGCTGGAATACAGCCAGGGGTTCAACGCCCGCCCTAAAATCCAGCTGGCCTCTGCCCTCCCCTTGGGCTATACCAGCGAAATGGAAATGGCCGAGTTCTGGCTGGAAGAAGATTTACCCGCCAAACAGGTTGCCGAGGCAATCGTCAAAGCCTCCCCCCCCGGGATCATTTTGCATGCCACCGAGACACCGCCCGAAAAAGGCCCCTTGCTGCAAAACGCGCTCACCAGCGCCCACTTTGAGATCACGCTGCGCGCCCCGGTAGAAGATTTAGAAGGCGTGGTGCAAGATTTACGGGAAACCGACTCCCTGCCGCGGGAAAAATTCCGCAAAGGGAAAAGACGCACCTACGACCTGAAGGATTTCATCCTCGATGTGCAGGTGCTGCCCCCTGACGAAAACAGCAAACAGCGGCTGGCATTCCACCTGACAGCCCAACCCGGCGCTACCGGCCGCCCCGACGAAATCCTGGAAGCGATGGGCTTAGACCCGCTGGCCGCCCGCATTCACCGCACGGAATTGGTGTTTGAGGAAAGCTGAGAATAGCCAGGAATATAACAACCAAATGAATGAAAAGAAGCACATTTGTCTGTGCTTCTTTTTTGTTGAACAAGGGTTTATGAATAAATCCGGTCAATCTCCCCCGTACTCGTGCCGCACCACTGCCCCAAACGGGCAGGCCGGCACACAATCCAGGCAGCCCCAGCAGCGGCTCATATCCAAAAAAGGTGATTCGTCGCGCTCGAAGCGCCGAAAGGCATTCCCCCGGCAGGATTGACCCGCCAGGCAAGTTTTGCACACCCGGCACAGGCTGTCGTCCACTTTTAACATGATATTTCTGGTGCCATCTACCATTAATTCACCATCTACCGATCAAAGGGTATCCTGATTATAATCGCAAATTGGGGCTGCGGCAGAGATAAATTCATCTAAAATCCATTGTGCATGTAAAAAAAATAAGTCTTACGACAAAGTATCCACTCCAGTCTCAGTAACCTCATAAAGGAACGACCACGCTGATGGTAGCAGTCAAAGCTACTCCCCAAAAAACCGCCTATGAAAATTGTCATTCCGAACGAAGTGAGGAATCTCGGACTCTCACCACAAAATGCAAATTCCCCACGCCGTAATTAAAATTATCTCACAACATCAGGTTTCAAGCATATACTAACGACCTGTTTCATGCCATAGATAAGATTCCTCACCGAGATTCCTCGCTGCTTCGCAGTGCGAAGCGCACGCTCGGAATGACAGACCGATGAAAACAGCGATGAATACAGTCAAAACTCCCCCAAAAACCGCCTACTACAAAAAACGAGGCCGGTGACAATCACCAGCCTCGCTACAACTACGCTTGTAATCCTCTTACGGAATACTCACCGTCTTGGTCTGCGAATAACAATCCCCGGCCACATTCTCTTCCGTACAAAGCGTCACTTCATACTTGTAATCCACCCCCGAAGAGCTGCCCATATTCCAGGTCGTCCAATACACATCCCCGGCTTCCATGTTATTAATCCCCATCGGCGGGCAGTCGTCATCATTCTCCGTAAACGGGGTATCCCACGGCAGGTAAATGGTGACCGCATTGGTATCCATGTTCTTTACAGAGCCGCCCTTGCTTTCTAACTCCATCGTACCGGTATTCTTGATGCGCATCGCCACGTAGGTATCCATCCCGCAGGCGTACACATTCGTACCGGTGATCTCAAACGAAACCGCCTCCACTACCTCAATCTCCACATAGAAAGGCGTATCGCTGGCACCCAGGCCAAATTCCTTGCCGTCGTCACTGCGCAGCAGCCATTCACCCTTGTATTTGTCGGGGGTATTGGGGGCAGTCAGCTCGACAGAAATATCCACATTCTCGCCCGGCTCTACCTTACCCATGTCAATATCTTCCACGCTCGAAGCGCCCATCTTATCGCCGCTGTCGAACACCAGGTCATAATCATCATTCCAATTGCACGAGCCGGTGTTCTTCAGCCGCCAGGTTTTGGTAAACGTATCTCCCGGCCCAAATTGGGTGCCGTCTTCCACCGTCACATCTTTCACCCATCCGGCCTGGTTGCAGGGGGGCTTCTCAGTCGGGGTTGCGGTTGGCTTGGGCGTGCTGCTCGGTTCCATCGTAGCGCTCGGTTCGGGCGTACTGCTGGGGGTCAGCGTATCGGTGGGCTGGGTATTTGTATCGTCCCCCGGCTGGTCGTCGCCGGCTTGCCCGGCGGCATTCTCCGTCAGGCGGGCTTCAATCGTCTGGGCTGCCAATGTCTGGGCAGAAACCGCCGCATCATCCTGGGTCTGGGAAGGCAGGTTACACCCGGCCAGGATGGTCACAAACAGCAAAAGTAAAATCAATAATGAAAGCTTTTTCTTCATCCTATCCTCCATTTTCTCTTTCCTGGGTAGTTATGATTAAATCAAATATACCTCAAAGGACATCTTGCTGACAACCTATTTGAATTAATCCATTTGTACTATCCTCAGGTGCAAAACTGGCACTATGGGTATAATGCAAGTATCTGCAATGCAATATTTGCCTGTATACTGGAATCTGTATGGTCAATCAATACCTTACCACCTCCCCCACCCGAAAGCTGCTCATCATCCTCGCCATTGCACTGCTGCTGGCCGGGTTAGAAATCGCCGCCAACTTCCCCAATGTCGCTACCCCGCTGGAGCGCTTAGAACTCTCGGCCAGCGATACTGCCGTGCGCGCCCTGGGCGGGCATATCCCCAGCCCGGAGATCGTGATCGTGGCGATTGATGACGAGTCGCTCGTGTGGGTGGATGAACGCTGGCCGTGGTCGCGCACCCGTATGGCCGAAATTGTGGATTGGTTGGCCGGGGCCGGAGCGCGCATCATCGCTTACGACATTTTCCTCTTCGAGCCTTCCGCCGACCCGGCCGATGACACTGCCCTGGCAGAAGCCTTTGCGCGTGCCAATACAGTTGTAACCGTCAGCCAGGTGTTCGAATCCCAATTTTCCACCACCCTAGACCGCCCCAACAAAGTCTTTTTAGATGTGGTGGACGGCTACGGGATCACCGAGATCGAACGCGACGACGATGCCATTGTGCGCAGTGTGACCGCCTATAAGTCCTATCAAGATCAGTTTTATTTCCATTGGGCCTTTGAAATTGCCCGCCTGTACCAGGGCGGTGTGCCGATCAGCAGCCCGACCCAGGCCTCGCTGATCTACGGCAGCCAGACCGTGCCGCTCAACCAGCGCGGCAGCCTGATGATTAATTACGCCGGGCCGTCCAACACTTACCCCACCTATCCAGCCGCCTATGTCCCCCTGGGCGACTATGACCCCGCCCTGTTCCGCGACAAGATCGTGCTGATCGGGGCAACCAGCGAAACGATGCAAGACCTCTACCCAACTCCCTTCTCGGCAACCAGCCTGATGCCGGGGGTGGAAGTGGTCGCCAACACAGTGGATACGATCCTGACCAACAATTACATCACCCTCACGCCACCCTGGGTCACCGTGCTGATCATTTTGATTATGGCCGGGCTGGCCATGCTGGGTGCACTTGTCCCCCGCCCAACGCTCTCCAATATCGGCATGCTGATCGGCATTGGGCTGTATCTCACCATCCGGCAGGTGATCTATACCCAGGCCGGGGTGCAGATTGCAATTGTCTCCCCAGCCCTGATGCTGATGCTCGGCGTGATCATTCCCAGTCTGGACCAGGCCGTGACGCAGGAACTGGAAAAACGCCGCCTGCGCAGCCTGTTCAACCAGTTCATTTCGCCGCAAATGGTCAACCAGCTGCTCGAAACGCAGGACATCACCAGCCTGAACAAACGTACCGAGCTGACCATCCTCTTCTCCGATATCCGCGGCTTTACCTCCATCTCCGAGCAGATGCTCCCCGAGGAAGTCGTCTCCCTGCTCAACCCGTACCTTTCGGAGATGAGCAAAGTGATCCACAAATACGGCGGCACGGTGGACAAATACGAGGGTGATGCCATTGTAGCTTTCTTCGGCGAGCCGATCCCGTTTAAAGACCACGCCCTGCGCGCCGCCATGGCCGCCCTGGAAATGCGCAGCGCCCTGGCACGCCTCAACCAGCAGTGGCAGCAGACCGGTATCTTCCGGCAGAAGCTGGAGATGGGCATCGGCATCAATACCGGGGAGGTGTTCGTCGGGCTGCTGGGTTCCGAGCAGCGCGTGAACTACACCGTGATTGGGGATGCCGCCAACCTGGCCGCCCGCCTGCAAGATCAGACCAAGGAGACCGGCGACCCGATCTTGCTCAGCGAGAGCACCTACCAGTTGATCAAAACCAAGCTCAAGGCCGAGTTTGTCGGCGCTAAGACGCTGAAGGGCCGCAGCGAGTCGGTCAATATGTATCGGTTAGTGTCGGGGTAGAGGGGGGAAAAACTAAATTTATCTTTTGAGACCGCAAGACCCAGCAGGTTTTAAAAACCTGCTGGGTCTATTATTTTTATTCCACATAAAACCAAGAAAGTTTATTCTTATAGTGATTCAAACCTACTATTCACAGAAAATCCTAACCTAGCAGATAATTCACCCTTCATAGAGCGCGATTTCACCCTGTGAATTTGTAGAGGGTGCATGGCAATTTAACTTATCTTGGAAATGATTCCTAATTTGAATGTTGACCAAAAATCAGATGTAGAAGGAATACCTAGGCCAGTAGGGTAGGGTTTAGAAACCCTACCCTATCGTAATCTAAAATTCGTATATTAAAAACGCTGTGTAATATTATTTTTTCTAATAAAATAATATCTAGCCACCTGACAGTTTGGTGAGAAAGGAGCAATCGGCATCAATTCTGCCATAAAATGAGTTTGCGAAAACCATTTTAGAAACGGAGTAAAAGATGCCGATCACTCAACTGTATCATATCTGGAAACAACGAATTATGGAACTGTATCCTCAAGAAAGAATGACACGCGTAAGGAATTTAGCCTGGATGATGATTGGCATCCATGAAAGTCGTTCTGTGTATTTGAGCAAGATCGCTGGCAAGATACCAGGAAAAGCGAAGTTGGTGAGCATCACCAGACGAGTATCTCGATTTTTAGATAATCCAGCAATTCGGGTGAGGCCATGGTATGAACCGCTAGCGAGAAGTTGGCTGCAAGCACAATATGCCAATCTGAAAGAGATCCGATTGATTGTGGATGGCACAAAAGTAGGATTTTCACATCAACTCTTGATGGTGAGTATCGCCTATCGACGTCGGGCGATCCCGATCGTATGGACATGGGTCAAACATGTTCGTGGGCACAGTACAGCCAGCAAACAAATCGCATTATTGAGCTATGTCAGGAATTTACTGCCAGAAGGAGTAGCTGTTTTTCTGGTCGGAGACGTCGAATTTGGCGCCATAAAGGTACTCAAACAGCTGAATGAATGGCACTGGTACTATGTTTTGCGCCAAACAGGGCGCACAAAAATCTGGACAGAACTTGAGCAAGTCTGGGTCTCATTTTCATCGACCATTGAGCGAGCTGGACAAAGTATCTGGTTGGGCGCTGGCTATCTGACCGAGACGGATATTTTTCCTGTCAATTTATGTGCTCATTGGAAAGTCGGAGAAAAGGAGCCCTGGCTGCTGGCGACCAACCTGCCCGACAAGCCAATGACGCTCGCATTCTACAAAAGAAGAATGTGGATCGAAGAAATGTTTGGTGATATGAAAGGACATGGTTTTGATTTGGAAGCTTCAATGTTGCAATCCTTTTTGCGATTATCTCGGCTGACCCTGGTTGTCGCTTTGCTTTACTTGTGGGCCATTGCGACTGGCACACGGGTTATCCATCGTGGTCAGCGCCATCTCGTTGATCGCAATGAGCGTCGAGACTTGAGTATCTTCCAAATTGGATTGCGATTTATCGAAAGGCGACTTACCAATGCCCTACCTGTTGCCGTTCCTACCTGTGTGTATCGATGATTTTTGAAACTGTCAGGTGGCTAGAATAATATTAGGTCAAATAATTTAATGTAAACTTTCAGTCTTTGGAGGGGTAAGATGTCAGGGTATCCATATACAACAGTTGTAGGAAAAATTGCCACATTGTTTGAGAAAATGAAATCAACAGGTGTTCCGCAAAAAGCATCAAATAACTGGTTGAGTCAAATTGGATTGAAATCTTCAAATGACAGATCCTTAATCCCGGTGTTAAAATTCATTGGTTTTGTGTCTGATTCTGGAATACCTGAACAGGTTTGGCGTGATTATAGAGGAAAAGATGGGGACAAAATATTAGCAGATCAAATAATGAATTCATATAAAGATCTTTTTAATATATTCCCAAATGCTAATAAACTATCAGACGATGAGTTATCAAATTATTTTTCTACAAAAACAGATGCTGGGGAACAAGTAATCAAAAAAACTGTATCGACATTCAAATCTTTAGTTGAATTAGCAAACTTTGAAAACCCGGAAATTAATAATCCATCTATCAATGAAGAAGAAATTCAAATACCTCCAACTGACATCAATACTAGATTGCAAAATCAAGTAATTGGAATACCTTCAGTAAATATTAATGTGCAATTAACATTACCTGAAAATATGACGGCGAATGATTATGACAAATTTTTTGCCGCAATGAAAAAGCATTTGTTTACAAATAATAACTAAGATGAATAATTTTGGTACCATTCATAATAAAATAAAGCGTTTCGAAACAATTGCATTGGGTATTTTCTCAAATTATGAAGATTCAAAAGCAAGAATTGTAACCGTAACATTAACAAAAGATAGAATTCAAGGATTATCTATAAAACAAGAAAATTTATTAATGCAAGCAATAAGTTGTCTTGAACATGATTTATATAAAGCAGCTCATGTAATGGCATGGGCTGCTTTTATTGATTACTTAGAAATGCAATTATCAGAAGATAATCTACAAAAAGTACACAAAGTCCGACCTAAATGGGAAAAATATAAAACAATCGAGGAATTAAGAGAAAATATTCCCGAATATCAATTATTAGATGTAGCAAAGGAAATAAAATTAATTAATAAAACAGCTAACAAATCACTTCAAGGATTACTATCAAAAAGAAATGAATGCGCTCACCCAAGCGATTACGAACCAGAACTCAATGAATCTCTTGGATTTATCTCAGAATTATTAAAAAGAATTCAACAAATAAAAAACAAAGCTACATAAATCTTTTCTTTCTCCTACCCCTCCGGCTCCATATGCACGATCACATGCTCCACCGGCGGCTGGCAGCCCCGCAGGGCTATTTCCACTTCCTCCGCCTGGTGATGAACCTCGCTCAACAGCATCTCGCCGGGGAAGGTCAGCACAATATTGGCGTGCAGGTGCCCGCCCACCCGGTACATGCGCAGCTCTTTCACCTGTTCGGCGGACACAATCTTGGTCACCAACGCCATCACATCCTCGCGCGGCGGCAAATCCTCGTCGGCGTCCAGGCCGATAAAATGCTGTGCCAACGGCTCCAGGTGGGTCACCAGGCTGGTCACATCCGGCCAGCTGCGCCGCACCTGCGTTTCAAAGGCATCTGCCTGGGCGTGCGCTTCTGCCAGGGTCACCTCACCGGTAAACTCCAGGTGCAGTTCCACAATCAGCTCGCCGTTCTCGTTGGTATGGATGTGCAGTTCGTGCATCCCCATCCCCATCCCCTCGGCCTGGCGCAGCAGGTCTTCCGACATGCGCTCCCACAGGGTCGGCTGCTCCTTCTTGGTCGGTTCCATATGCACCAGCGCTTCCCGCACCGAATCAATCTGGCTTACCAGCCGCCGCTCCACCTCGGTAGCGATGGCGTGCGCCCTGGCGGTGCTCATGCCCGGCGAAACCTTGACATGCAGATCGACAAAAGCTGCTTCCGGGTTGCCGCGTGAGCGGATATTGTGCACAAACTGCACCCCCGGCACGGTATAGACCACCTCGGTGATACGGTCGGTATCAACTGCCCGCCGGTCGGTCAGCCACAAAGAGGCATCCATCAAAATCTGCACCGCCGAGCGGGCGATCAGCAGCACCACTACGGCAGCCACCACCAAATCCAGCCAGGCCCAGCCCAGCCAAATGCCCACCAGTGAGACGAACACCGAACCGGTCACATACAGGTCGGTTTGGGTGTGGCGCGCATCGGCCAGCAAAATCTCCGAGTTCAGGCGAGTGCCGGCGCGTTTTTCCAGCAGCACAACCACCACATTCACCGGGAAGGTCAGGCCGATCAGCACCAAGGTCACTGTGTTGACCTCTACCGTGCCCCCTTCCAGGTAGCGGCTGACGATCTGGCTGCCGATCTCCCAGGCAGCCAACAGCATCATCAAACCAATCGCCAATGCCCCCAGGCTCTCGAAGCGCTGGTAGCCGTACGGGTGGCGTTCGTCTGCCGGGCGGCGCGCCAACCGGATGGCAGCCATCCCAATCAGGTTGGAGGAAGAATCGACCAGCGAGTGCACCCCATCGGCGGCAACCGCCAGCACCCCGGTAAAAATACCAACCGCGATCTTTAAAATGGTGACCGCCAGGTTGGCAAACAATACGCGCAGCAGCACCTTCTGCACTTCGGCATAACGCTGTTCTCGCTCTTGCAGTTCGCTCAAATTATGTTTCATTCAGGTCTCTTTTCTCATCAGGTGCATAAACTGCTCCCCCGCAAACCAAGCAGAGGAGCAGTCAAGTTCAAATTTTAATTGTATCCCTCTTCTTAGAAAACTAACATACCATTTTCTATGTTTTTTTCTAATCTATGGTCGCAGTAGGCACCGGCGTGTTCGTGATCGTCGGGCTTGGCGTCTGTGTCGGCGTATTGGAAGGCACCAGCGTCTCGGTCGGGGTTGGCGTGATCGTCGGCGTGAGGGTCGGTGTGGGCGTGGGGGTCTGCGTCATAGTCGGCGTGGGGGTCGGGGTCGGGCGGGCCATATCCAGCGAAATCTTCACCTCGGCAAACGAATCGTGGTTGCCTACCATGTATGCCCGCAGTTCAATCGTCCCATTGGGCACTTCTTCTAAATCCCAAACCATGTAATCCTTGGGGTCTTTGCTCTGCTGGTCAAACTTGCCCAGCGAATGCCAATCTTTATTCTTGTTGGTGCGGTAGAACAATTCCAGAGTTTCAAAGCGGCTGCCGCCCCAGGCTTTCAGGATCAAGGGCAGTTCCTCTTGTTCGATCTTCTGCCCATCGGTCAGACCGGCAAATTCCAAAACGGCCGGGTCGTCGTCTTTCGTGCAGGTATCCTTAGGCACAAAGTAAAGCGGCTTGCCAAAGTCCATTTCTTTCGCCCAGGCTTTCCCCGCTTCGGTATCCTGGATCCACTCCCCCGCCCAAAAGTCGGTTACATTCAGCACCATACGTTCTTCTACAAAATCGCCGCATGCGTCCGAGGGATACCGCTGTGTCCAGGTGTCAATATTCACCATCTTCCACAAGTCTTCCGTGGCGGGCAAAGGCAGCTGATCGAATTTGAACAGCTCGGTGGTCTGCGATGGGCACCACTTAGACGGTTTAGTACCGGAAATGGAACAAACCACTTCCTCCACCACCCCGTTCGGGCGGCTGAACGAGGACGGGTTGCCGCCTTTCAGTTCGTCAATAGCCGACTGCATGAACTCCGCCCAGATGGGGGCGGCCCCGGTCAGGCCGCTGGTGTTGAGCATCTCGGTGTAATCCGGGTTGCCCACCCACACACCCACGGCAATGTCGGGGGTGTAGCCCAGCGTCCAGTTATCGCGGAAATTGTTGGTTGTGCCGGTTTTAGCCGCCGCCTTGAACGGCAGGTTAAGCACCGAATTGGGGCCAAATGCCGGAGTGCGGGCGGTGTTGTCCGAAAGGATCGAGGTGATCAGATAGGCGTGTTCGGGGGAAATAACCTGTTCCGGCTCGGTTGTTTCATGCTGGTAAACCACCTCGCCTTTCGAATCGGTGATGCGGGTGATGGCGACCGGTTCCATGCGCCTGCCCTGATTGGCAAACACCGAATATACCGATGCCATATCCAGTAAAGTGACTTCGCCGCCGCCCAAAGTGAGCGACAGGCCGTAATAATCCTCGTTCAATGTAGTGATCCCCAGGCGGTGCGCCATTTCGATCATGCCGTCTTCCACCGGGGTGTTGGGGTCATCATAAATGCCGACAAAGTCCAGCGTTTTCACCGCAGGGATATTGTACGAATTTGCCAGGGCGGCGCGCAGTGTCACCGGGCCATGGTAGCGTTCATCATAATTCACCGGGATATACGGGTCGCGCGGGTCATCCGGGTTGCCGGAAGGCGGGAATTCGGTTTCCACATCCCAGATCAGGGTGCTGGGCGTCCAGCCTTTTTCAAAGGCCGCCACGTACGTGATCGGCTTGATCGAAGAACCCGGTTGGCGGGGGGAGACGGCCATATTGATCTGCCCGTCAATCGCCTCGCTGTAAAAGTCCACCGAGCCGACCATCGCCAAAATCTCGCCCGTGCTGGGTTGGATGGCGACCAAGGCGCCGCTTTTCACCTGGTTGGCTTGCAGCAGGGCGATATGCTTCTGTAAAGAAGCGGTAGCCAGCTCTTGCAATTTGGGTTCCAGGGTGGTCTCCACGGTAAAGCCGGAACGGTAAATAGTTTGCGGATCGTACTGGTCTTCTAACAAAGTGCGGATGTAATTGACCCAATGGGGGTAGCGCATCTGGAATTCGGGCGGGTTGAATTCGTATTCTTCCAGGGCGTAAGCCGCTTCCGAGCCAATTTCCAGGGTCACACACACACGCTGCACGCTGTTGGAGACATAAATGCAGTCTTGTGCTTCGCTGGTCTCATACATCAGGCGCAGCACGTATTTTTGGCGGTTGAGGGCGACTTCCCGGTTGGTGTACACATCGTACACTGAGGGAGCCTGCGGCAGCCCGGCCAAAAAGGCGGCCTGCTCCAGGGTGATCTTGTCGGCAGTGGTCCCAAAATAGGTCTCGGAGGCCGCTTCAATGCCATAGGCCAGATTGCCGTAAAAGTTTTCGTTCAAAAACAGCTCCAGGACTTCATCCTTGGAGTAATTATTGGTGATCTCAATCGCCAGGATGGCTTCCTTCACTTTACGCAGGTAGGTGCGCTGGTTGGCTTCTTCCGGTTCGAGGAAAAGCATACGGGCAACCTGCTGGGTGATCGAAGATGCCCCGGAAACCACTTCCCCACTTTGCGCATTTTGAATGAAGGCGCGCACGATGGCAAAGGCGTTAAAGCCCGGATGGCTGTAAAAATTCTCATCTTCCGCCGAAATAGTGGCGGCTACAATAAAGGGGGAGATTTGGTCCAGCGCAACATACGTGCGCCGTCCTGCGCTGGGGTCGATGATCTCATAGAGCAAATTCCCATTGCGGTCGAGGATGCGGGTGGTCTCAAACTGCGAGGCGCGGTCTTGAATATCCTCCACATCTGGCAGGGTCGCCGCGATGGAATAATACTGGATCAACATAAAGGAAAAAGCACCTACCAGCAGGATGAGCAGCACAAACAAACCGCCCACCACGGCACGCATCAGGCAGCCCCCTGCCCGGCTGTAATCTCGCTTGGGGCGGGGTTTGCGCGCCTTGCGGCTGCTGCCGCTGGGCGGCGGAGGCGGAGGCGGTGAACCCGCCGAGTAGTTGGTGCGCCGGTTAGTCTGCTGGGCCGGGCGGCGCGACTGCTGCGATTGGCTGCTGGAACGTGCCTGCTGCCTCCCGGAGGGGCCGGAGGGTGGGGTGCGTTGGGATGAAAAAGCCGAAGGGGTTACCTGAGTGGCGTCCAGGTCATTTTCTGTCACCCGGCGCGGCAGGGGCATCCCGTCTGCATCCAAAGCGGGCGGCGGGGTGTTCCCGGCGCTGCCTAAAGGCGGCGGGGGAGGAACCTGGTTGGCACCTGTCGACTTATTCGGGCTGGTATCGGCCAGGCTTTGTGTGCTGTCCGGCCGGTCTTCCTCCACCAGGGTATCTTCTAATAAAACGTCATCGTCATCCAGGGAAGCATCCAACGCCGAAGCGGATAAGCCTAAATCTTTGACTTCTTCCGCAATTGGAATGCCGTTGGCCGGCGTATCTTCTTGATTATCAATAGGAGGTATTTCCGGCAAATGGCTGTCACCCACCATCACATTGGTGCTGTCCAACCCACCAAAGGAAGTATCGTGGGCTTCGGTATCAAACGATACCTGATCGAAGGTTGGCGGCGTAGGTTCTTCCCCCTCTTCCGCTTCCCCCTGGCCGCGGCCGTGCCACCCTGCTGTCAGGTCGGGCGAATCGGGGTGTATGCCGCTATCTTCCGGGGGGCCGGCGCGGTACAAGCCCAGGGTTTCATCCCCCATACCTTCCGGGGTTTCTTCTTCCGGGCTGGAAGAACGTGAAGTCAGCCGGCGAAAACGTTCGCGCGGGTCTTCATTTTCCTGTTCTCCCTCTCCTTGGGGGCCTTCCACTTCGGGGTTCTCTTCTTCATATCCCATACTCTATCACCTATGCTGAGGCTTATTGGCGTACTCAGACTTTTGTATAAAGACAACAATATTGATCTACCAAGACGATGTTCGATTGGGTCGCTAGTTGGATAGCTGAATTTTAGCACAGGGCATAAGTAATGCCAAACCATCCGAAAAGCGCGTCAAAAGATAAAAACAACCGCTTTCCTCTATTAAACGCCTAAAAAACGCCCCTGGTTCCCATGTTTATATAACTCTTATAGCCAATCCTTTGACCTTTAGGCCTGCTACCCGGTAAAATTCAAGTATGCGCACATGGAAATTACGCCCCGGCGATCCGCTGAACCTTATCCTGGCAGCCGATTCCCGCTTTACAGACCTCAATTACGTAGACGATCAGATTTGGGAACTGCTCCCAGGTACAGGGGAACCTGGCGCCGTGCTTTTACAAACCACGTATGGATTACGTGCAAGAAGCATGCGTCTTTTTCCTCAATTTTCCGAATCCCATCAAGAGATCACCGACCCGGCCGAATTTGACAAGCCGCTTACCATCACCCACTTTGCCCCTAACTTCTTGCGGATGGTGTGCAGCCCCCTCCCAGAAATTGAAGCCCAAATGGAAGTTTGGGTATCCGATTCTCACACGATAGCCGGGCGCATCCTGATCCGCAACAACAGCGAACTGGACCGCAAAGTGCGCCTGAACCTGGCTGCCGTGCTGACCCCCAGCACCGAAGGCCGCCCGATGGTGCCGCGCAAAAAAGAAGGCACCAATGTGCTCCAGGGGCTGACCGAAGACTTATCCCCCATTTTGTTCATTACCGGCGGCGCACAGGCTACCGCCAGCCCATACCCCAACCTGTACCACGAGCTGGAACTGGCCCCAGAGGCTTTCCGGCGTTTTACCTGGGTATTGGCTTCGCTGCCCGATGACGATGATTCTTTCCGGCACGCCCGCCTGACTGCCGCCCAAAACTGGGATGCAGAAGTCAGCAAGATTGAAATGCGCACCGCCCAAATGGCGGAAGTGGAGACCGGCAACCCGGATTGGGACGCCGCCTTTGCCTTTGGGCAAAAAGCTGCTTATTCCCTGTTGTACAGTCCCAGCGAAAAACTGCCCAACCATTCCTTTGTATCCACCCGCCTGCCCGACCAGGGCTATTCCCAGCAGGGCAAAGGCACGGAATACAACCACTTGTGGAGCGGGCAAACCCCGCTGGAAGCCTGGTACCTAAACCAATATCTGCTCCCCGATGGCGTCCGGTATGCCAAGGGGCTGCTGCGCAACTTTATCGCCCAGCAAAACGAAAACGGCTTTATCGACCATAAACCGGGCCTGGCCGGACAGCACAGCAACCTGCTCGCCATGCCCTTGCTGATCGACCTTGCCTGGCAGATATACCAGACCGAGCAGGATAAAACATTTTTAAATGAAGTCTTTCGGCCGCTGCTGTGGTACATCCAGGCCTGGTTCTGGGAAACCAATGACCGTGACGGGGACGGGATCCCCGAATGGAGCAACCTGCTTCAAACCGGTTACGACGATAACCCGCTGTTTTCCCGCTGGGAAGCATGGTCGCAGGGCACCGATATCACCCTGGTGGAAAGCCCCGACCTGTGCGCCTACCTGTACCGCGAAATTCAAACCCTGCTGAAAATTGCAGATGAGATCGGCCAACAAGAACCCGTCGCCTATCTGCAAGCCCTGGCCGATAACCTTCACCGGGCAGTACAGACCGCATGGAACGGCAACCGGGGCACCTACCAGTATTGGGATCGAGAAATCCACGAGTCGCAAAAAGGCGAACTGCTCAAAGAGCGCACCGGCCCCGGCGAAATGTTGGTGGATATGGTCTTTGAAACCCCGCCCCGCCTGCAAATCCGGCTGGAAGCAGCCGACCTGCCTACCAGTAAAGTAGAAATGACCATCCACGGCAGCCTGCCCAACGGGCAGCATAAAGTAGACCGCATCACCCCCGACCAGTTAACCTGGCATGCCGGGATGTGTACCTACACCCTGCCCGACCTGTATGGAGAAATTGAACACCTCCATATCCAGGGTCTACCGGCAGAGGGTACCGCCGCACTGTGGATCACCGACCTGTACCAGGATGACCACACCCTCTTAGTCCCCTTGTGGGCTGGCATCCCAGATCAAAAACAGGTCAAGCGGATGATCAAACGCCGCTTGCACAAAGACACCTTCTACCACCACCCCTACGGCATCCCGGCTGTGCCCAAACCGGCCAGCAAAGAAGCTGCCGCACAAGGGCTGCTGGCCTGGCTGCCCTGGAATGTGATGGTCGGCGAAGGGTTGTTGGCGTACGGCAAACAGGCCGAAGCCACCGAACTGGTCACCCGCCTGATGGACGGGATCGCGCAGAACCTCAAGCGAGAATCCGCCTTCCGGGCGTATTACCACGTGGATGAAGCACATGCCAGCGGGCAGCGCAACCACCTGATCGGGCTGCCGCCTTTGGGCTTATTCCTAAAGACATTGGGCGTGCGTCTGTTCACTCCTTGGAAAGTAGAGATAACGGGGACAAATCCCTTCCCAGAATCGGTTACAATAAAGTATCGAGGCATGACCATCATCTCCAACCAGGAGGCAGTGGAAATCCACTTCCCAGATGGCGAGACGGTTACTGTGGATGGAGACATCCCCTGTATGGTAGAACATGACCCCATGCAGCTGCCCCAAGACTCGAAACATTAATCCAAACAACTCAAGCTGCTGGTGCAAACAAATCAGAATATGGATCACTATTCTCATTTTGAGCAAACTGGACCACCTCCATCAAACAGAAACTGATGAAAAAATTCATCAGCTAAATATAATCAAGCAACGTGTAAATTAGAAAAGTGAAGACGACTATGGAACTGATTACATTTTTACAATTCTTTATCGCCTTATTGTTCATCGCGGCCCTGGTCGGCATCGCCGTACAGCGATTCCGAATGCCTTACACCGTGGGGTTGGTACTCATGGGATTGGGGCTGGCCGTAATAGGCAACCAAACTGCTGGAAGCAGCCTCTTCGAATTTGACTTAAGCGGCGTATTGGTACCCCAATTGATCCTCACCATTCTGGTGCCGCCGCTCATCTTTGAAGCCGCCTTTCATATTAAATTCGAGGAACTGCGCCGGAACTTAAAACCGATCCTGGTATTTGCCATCCCAGGGATGCTCATCACCATGCTGCTGGTCGGCGGGATGATCTCGTGGGGCGCTGCCCTACCCATTGAGATTGCCCTCATCTTTGGCGCCCTAATTGCCGCGACCGACCCGGTGGCGGTGGTGGCATTATTCCGTTCGTTAGGCGTTCCCAATCAACTGCTGATCTTGTTGGAAGGGGAAAGCCTGTTTAACGACGGGGTTGCGATTGTGGTCTTCAATTTGATGATCGCAATCGGCCTGGGCACTACCCAATTCGACGGGATGGATTTCCTGGTCAACTTTGTGGTTGTAGCCGGCGGCGGGTTGGTGGTCGGCGCGCTGGTCAGCATTCTGGTCTCAATGATCATCCGCATGGTAAACAATCACCTGATCGAAGTTTCGCTCACTACGGTGGCCGCCTATGGCGCTTATATCATCGCCGAAGAAATGCATGTCAGCGGTGTTTTGGCCGTGGTAGTAGCCGGTTTGGTGATCGGCAACCTGGGTGAACGCGGCATGAGTCCCACCACCCGGATCAATCTGTTCAATTTTTGGGAATTTGCCGCCTACTTGTCCAACTCGCTCGCCTTTCTCACCATCGGCCTGGTCATCGACCTGGGCGAATTGATCGCCAGCTGGAAACCGGTGCTGATGGCGATTGTTGCGGTGCTGGTTGCCAGAGCGATTGTGATCTATCTTTTCTCGATAGGATTCCGGAACATCCATCTCAAAATGCAGCATGTCATCTATTGGGGTGGGCTGCGCGGTGCTATCTCGCTGGCACTGGCGCTTTCTCTGCCCGAAGCCCTGGGTGAAAATCAGCTCCTGCTGCAGGACATGACCTTTGGTGTTGTGCTGTTCACCCTGCTGGTGCAGGGCACCACCATGCGCTCCTTTGTCAGACGGCTGGGCTTTTCCTCCCGCACAGAAGCGCAAGATGCCTATGAACGCCATCAGGCCAGGGTTGTCGCTTCCCGCAACGCCTTTACACGAGTAAAGCACATGAGCGACGAAGGGTTGATCTCCAACCACGCCTGGGAGACCCTGGAAACCCCCTTACAGCGCCAGATCGAACTGCGCACCGAAGTGGTACGCGAGATCATGCGCAATGACCGCACTGTTGAGGTCGCGGAGTTGAATCTGGCAGCGGAAGAAATTCTACGGGCACAGCGCACCACCTACAGCGACATGTTCTCTCGCGGGGCAATCTCCGAGGAAATTTTCTCCACCCTGATTGCAGAGGTAGATGCCGCCCTGATCAACCAGGACATCAGCTATGGCGATTTACTGCTGCGCCGCACCAAGGAACAGCCCCCCATCTCCAAGCTGATCTTCGCTTCGGTCAAACAGTCGGATGTAGATGAAACCCTGCACATGATGGGCATTATGGGGGTGCCTACCACCCGTCTGGTCAATTCCAGCGGCCCAACAGGAGATTCGACCATTACCCTGATCATCGGGGTAGAAGATGACCAAGTAGACAGCATTGTGGAGCGCATTACCCAGATTTGTAAAACAGCGGCACGCAGCCGCAAGAAAAAGTTAGTCGACCTAATTCCTTTTATCAAACCGAAAGCACCAACTCCCCCCAGCGGGGCAAACATTTATGTGTTTGATGTAGAACACTACGAGGAAATATAACCTATGAAAATGATCATTTGTATTTTGCAAGATAAAGATAAAGACCAGGTTTCCACCGCGCTCAACGAAGCCGGGTTCCCGGTCACCATCTTACCCTCCACCGGCGCTTACTTCCGCCGTGGGAACACCACCCTGATGGCAGGTGTGGAAAAAGAGCGTGTGGATGAGGCCATTGAGGTCATCCGCAATAATGTGGAAGAAGCGGAAACCCCCGGCACAAAACGGGCGACATTATTTGTCGTCAATGTAGATCAGCACACCCAGGTATAACCTGCAATGCCGCTCTCCTTCACAGACAGCAATACAGCCCGAATGATGAGAACGCTCATCTTGGCAATTGGCATTGTGCTGCTGGCATCTGCATGCAGCCCCGCTCAGCCAACCAATCACACCGCCAACAATGCCGCGGCCAGCGCGGTTGAGGACCAGCCCGCGGCAGCAGCCGAATCCGCTGAACCGCCAGCAGATGTCCCCCAACAACTGCTGGCCCACAGCCTTTACTATCTGGGTGAGACCGCCGAAAACGTGTACCAGATTTGGAAAGTGGACGCCATGGGAGAGAACTTCACCCAGCTGACGGACGAACCTGTCACGGTAAGTGAGTTCGATGTCTCCGCCAATGATGGCAAAGTAGCTTACCTCTCCAACAACCAGCTGATCGTGATGAACGCCGACGGCAGCGGCCGCACGGTATTGATCGATGGCAGCAGTGCGGAGCAAAACACGGACGAGTATTTCTTCCGGGAGCAATTTGGCGGGTTGAGTTGGTCGCCCGATGGCAGCATTTTGGCCTACGGGCAGAACGGCCTGCACCTGTACGAGATGAACAGCGGCAGCGATGCCCATATCATCAAGAACGAGGTTGAAGATTCTGGCAGCGGTTTGCTGATCCCCACTTCGCTCTACCGCCCGCTGGCCTGGTCGCCAGACGGCAGCCGCCTGCTGGTCGACATCGGCTTTTACGAAGCGGGCACCTTGGGCGTTTACGACCTGGAAAGCCAAACGGTTACCCGCCTGGGCGATGGGATTGTGTGCTGTCATCCGGCCTGGTCGGCAGACAGCCAATCGGTGTTGGTCGCCAGCCCGTTCCTGGGGATCGTTTCCCCCGGCTTGTGGCGCTATGACCTGCCCGATGGCAATCAGACCGTTTTGATCCCCGACACCACCCCAGACGACACCCTCAATTTTGCCGGGTGGCCGCTGGTGCTGCCCGATGGCAATTTGCAGTTCTTCTTTGCCAATATGCCCGACTTCCCCAACGGCGATGTCTCTATGTTGATGGTGCGCACCGGCCCAGACGGCGAACAGGAGCGCACACTGCTGCGCTCGGATGCGCTTGATAATTATGAAGTGCTGTGGGCAGGGGATGGCAGCCAAGCGGTCGCCGTGCAGCCTGCCACCGGCGAAGCTGCCGGGTTCCCGCGCACCGGGCCTATTGTGGTCATTCCAGCGGATGGAGAGACCCCGATTGCCCCACTGGGCGTAAGCGGCTACCAGTTACGCTGGGGGCCGTAACAATAAACTTGAATTTTTCCCACGGGTGAGTACATGCTCACCCGTTTTATTGGATCGAACGGCGTTCAATCAAATAAATATGCGGGCATAAGCCGCTCATATTTATTGGTGCAGATTCAACTGCGCATTAAAGCCTACTAAAAAATAGGGTTTTCCCAATTATTCTCCATTTATCGAGTATCATATATAGACAATTGGAGTAAAATTTTACCGCTGGACGACAACAACATGCACGCGCACATCAAGCGATTGGAAACTTTGATCAGGGCACTCCTGCGCCGAAAGATCATCACCACAATTTTATTATTGGGGGGCTATGCGGTAGTTTTCCTCTTGCTGCTTTACCCCTTTAGCGCAAACATTGTTCTCTATCTCTTCCCCGCCTTGCTCCTTAGCTGGCTCTACGGCCTTTGGTGGGGGTTAGCCGTGGGCACATTGTTCGGGCCGCTGCACTGGTTCCTGTTCTGGCTGCGAGGCGAACCCTTCCTCAATGCCGCCGCCCCTAACAACCTGGAATTTTTCTTCATTCTCTATTTCATGATCGTGCTGACCACCGGTCTGATCGGTTTTCTGCGAACCATCCGCAAACAGCACACCACCGAGCTGGCAAACCGGCACAACATTACCGCCGCCCTGCGCCAGAGCGAAGAACGCTACCGCCAACTGGTCAACCACAGCAGCAACATCCTGATGCAAATGAACGAAAAGGGGATGATCTCCTTCATCAGCCAGGCAGGCATGGAATTGATCGGCTATTTGCCCGGCGAGTTGGTCAGCAAGCACTACCTGGAACTGGTAGACCCCGACTGGCGGGTGCGGGTGGGGCTGTTCTACGCCCGGCAGATCAAAGCCAAAATCCGCCATACTTTCTACCAATTTCCCATGCGCGCCAAAAGCGGAAAAAGGATTTGGGTCTCGCAAGGGTTAGAACTGTTGTTTGAAAGCGGCGAAGTGGTCGGCGGGCAAGGGGTGATCACCGATATTACCGCCCTCTACAAAGCCCAGGAAGCGCTGAAATACAACGAAAGCCGCTTTCGTGCCCTTACCGAGCACGTCGCCGATACCACCATCATCATTTCAAAAGACCGCATTGTAGATTACATCAACATCTCCACGACCAACAGCAGCCAACTCACCGCCCAGGAAATTCAAGGCCAGGATATTATCCAGTTCATTCACCCGGCAGACCAAAAAGAATTCCTGCGCCTGTTCCAAAAATCGATTGACGACGGCCCCGGCAGCTATGTTAAAGCCGGGCCGCTCCAGGTGCTGCATAAGAAAGGCTACTGGCTGTACTTTGAAGGCTTTATGACCAACATGCTGCACATCGATTCCGTGCAGGGAATTGTGGTCAACATCCGGGAGATCAACAAACGGGTTGAGATGGAAAAGGCATTGTGGGAGAGCGAATATAACTTCCGCACTCTGTTCAACCAGGGCAACGATGCCGTGTTGATCTTCTCGACCGATGGGCAGGTGCTGGAAGCCAACGACCGCACTACCGAGATGCTTGGCTACAACACCGTGGAAATGGTTGGCAACTGCTTCTCCAACTACGTGGACGACTCTCAAAAAAGTATCTTTAGCGAAAACATCGATCAGGTCACCGCCGGCAAGCACCTGCCGGTGCGCGAATGGCTGATAGCGCATAAAAACGGGTATTCCCTGCCGGTAGAAGTCAACCTGGGGCTGGTGCGCGATAGCCAAAATACCCCCACCAAGATCATCGCCATTCTGCGCGATATCAGCGAACGCAAACAGACCGAGCGGAAACTGCGCTTCCTTGCCACCCACGACGCCCTCACCCACCTGCCCAACCGCGCCCTGTTCTACGAACGGCTCAAGGAATCCTGCCGCCGGGCCAAAGAAAGCAACTACCTGCTGGGCGTGGTATTTATCGACCTGAACAAATTCAAAGAAATTAACGACCAGCACGGCCATGACCTGGGAGACAAGGTGCTGGTAAAAGTTGCCGAACGCCTGCGAGGCTGTGTGCGCAAATTCGATACCGTTGCCCGGATGAGCGGGGATGAATTTACCATGCTGCTGGAAGGGATTGAATCCACCAGCAATATTGAAAGCATCCTGCACAAGGTGGCCGAGCAGATGGACGCCCCCTTTGTGGTTCAAGAGCACCAGTTTGTTGTCGGCGCCAGCATCGGGGTGAGCGTGTACCCCCAGGATTCCCCCAACCCGGATGATATTTTGCAGTTCGCCGATACCGCCATGTACGCCGCCAAGATGAAGGGTAAGACCGGGTTCGTGTTTTTCAACCAGATTGACCGGTCATAAATACTGAGTATGTTCGATGGGGGATTTAAACTTTTCTTCTTTTTGTGCTACTATGGAAAAAATTGAATCAGAGGGTAAATACAATGAGTGAGCAACCTATAACCGTTGATAATAAATTGTTTCTAGGCCGGAATGAACTCCAAGACGACTTCAGGCAGGCATTGCGCGATGTGCTGTTTAACGATGCTGGTGAGGAAACCAACCCGTATATCTTCCTGCTGTACGGCAACGGCGGCATGGGCAAAACCACCCTGGCAAAACGCTATCAGGATATTGCCAGCTACGAACAACCCTTCGAAGGAAATTTTCAAATCTTGCGCCTTGATTGGGAGCGCGAACGCGAGAAAAACAACGCGCTACAGGTTGGGAAAGAGAATATCCGTATTGAAGACGTTTTTGATGTCCTCTACAACGCCATCATCCGCCAGGGATGGGAGCGGCATTTCAAAGATTACCGCAAAGCTCTAAATGACCGACAACTTGCCGAGCAAAAGGCGGCAAAAATAATTGACCAGGCCAGCCAGGAAGACCAGTTCGCCACTTTGCGCGGTGCCAACGCGGCGGCGATTGCCAGAATTATCCGCTCTGGTGCCCCCATGATTGGCAGCACAGGGGAAGCGCTTGCCGCAGAATTTTTGAACCTGGGGATAAAAGCAATCGCCGAACAGGCCGCCATCCTGCGGGCGAGCATAGAAACGCGGCTGAAAGCCAGCCTGGATATTGACCAGTACCAGCTGTTCCTGAATCCGCACGAGCAATTGGCTTATGCTTTGGCGCAAGGATTTAAAAACCTAACCAGGCAGATGCCTCTCCTGGTCATTCTGGACACCTATGAAATTGTAGATGCGGTCGATGTTTGGCTGCGCGTTTTGCTGAAAGCCGCCGGCACACAGGTGGTGTGGGTGATTGCCGGCCGTAAAGATCTGACACGTAACTATGGAAATTTTCATAGCTACCATGCTGATTTTCCAAGCCGCCTGTATGGGTACAATATGCCCCAACTGGCGAAGGAATATATTCAAACCTACTTCAATATCTGTGTGCCCAATCGCCCGCTTAGTGAACAAGAAGTTGAAGTGATCAGCACGGCCACCCACGGGATTCCCCTGGCGGTGAAAGTCGCCGCAGAAATCTGGGAAAGCGGCGCATTGCTGGAAGAACTGGCCGGGGATATTAACGACAGCACACCGCGTCGAGAGATCGTGCAAACCATGATGGAACGCTACCGGCTGCACGTGTTGAAAGAACAAGAAGACAAACGAGCATTATATGCGCTGGCGCTTGCCAGGGGCGATGTCGAAATCCTGCGCGCCATGCTGCGCCCGGCAGACGAAAAGCCTTTTGACCTTGAAAACTATCTGATCCGGCTTTCCAACAAATACGCCCCCGTTCTCCTGCACGAATACAAGCTGCATGATGAGCCGGAAAGTTTTTTCATCGAATCTTTACAGGAAAAGATC
The DNA here is from genome assembly GCA_963675375.2 of Anaerolineales bacterium. Taxonomy (GTDB): domain Bacteria; phylum Chloroflexota; class Anaerolineae; order Anaerolineales; family UBA11579; genus UBA11579. The sequence goes on from OY776212.2 coordinate 4,289,952, forward strand.
CACCGCACCAGCGATGAAATTTGCGCTTTGAACCGGGCAGCAGTTGAGACGCTGCAAAGCCGTTTGCAAAAATGGGAGGGCAGCCTGCCCGGCTTAGAAGACCGTTATGAGGACGAAGATTGGCTGCAAGATGTCCTCAATCTGGCGCACTACCTGTTTTGGTTGGATCAGAATCGGGCCTGGCAGTGGGTCGCACCTCGCTTTTTGGAAGGGCAGGTCTACAACCGCACTTTTGCCAGAAGTTTGCTCGAAACCATTTCAGCCTTTAAATCCATGCTCAGCGCAGCCGGGAAAAAACGCCTGCGCATCTGGCAGGCCGGGATGGGCTACTTTGTGGATGCAGAAGAAGAACAAGCCATGCTGAACAGCCTTGAAAATACCGCCCGGTTGGGATGGCTGCAAGGGGCGCATCAAGCGGAAAGAAAAGCGCTGCTGACCTTTTTACAGGGCAAATTAGCTGCCAAACAAGGAGAGGTTAAAAAAGCCATGCAGGCCTTTGAAGGGGTATTCCCGGTCGCGCAATCGGATGACACCCTCAAAACCCAATTGGCAGATGCGTATGAAAACCTGGGGCACAAACTGGGCTGGAAAAGTGATGGAAGTGATTCTCTTCCTTCCGAAAATGCAGAAATTTGTTTCAAGCAGGCAATTAAATTGGGAAAAAACACCAGCAGCATTTTCCATAGTTTAGGCGCTGTTCAGTACAAACTGGGCAAATTAGAAGTATCTAAAGAACATCTTAAAAAAGCCATCCAGTTGGATCAAAATTACGCCCACCCCTGGAATGGCCTCGGCAATGTCTATGATGATTTAGGCCAACACGAGCAGGCCATTGAGGCTTACCAGAAAGCCATCCACTTGGATCAAAACTACGCAACCCCCTGGAATGGCCTCGGCAATGTCTACCGTAAATTAGGCCAGCACGAGCAGGCCATTGACGCTTACCAGAAAGCCATCCAATTGGATCAAAGCAATCCATATGTATACAGTAATTTAGCCGGTACATACTTGAAACAAAAAGATTTTGTCAAAGCCAAAGAGTATTTCCAAAAACGGATTGACCGTTCCCCAAAAGATGCTATGTATGCCTATCTCGCTCAGGGAATCATAGCCACCAAAAACGGCCAACAAGTAGAAGCTGCTGCCTGGTTCGAGAAATGCCTGGAAACCTGGGAGTACGCCTGGACGATAAAGTTACAAACACCATATGAATTGCTAACAAACAAAGCAATTGCCCAATTGTGCCTGGGAGACAAACAGCAAGCCTTACACACCCTTGCCGAAGCGGTTGATGCGCTGGTTCCCGGCGATGTAATCCCATATTACCTGTATGAAATCCTCCAATCTGCGCCCAACCCGCCAGAGGGCATTGAAGAGATGATTGCCATCCTAAAAGAAGCTGAAGAAAAACGTACACAACCTAAAAGCTAAATCCCACACATCCCCCATCCCCTTAAGCAAAAAACGCCCGTCAGACGGGCGTTTTTTAAACCTATTGGTGGAGAAACAATCTCATTCTCCGGGGAGTTCGTACCCCTGGCGGCGCATGGCCTTTTTGAAGTCTGCCAGAGATTTGCGGCCAAAACCGTCAATATCCAGCACAGCATCGTCGCCGCCTTCCAACTTGGCAATCAGGTCACCGGCAGTCTTAATGCCAGCATCCAGCAGCAAATTGGTGGCGCGGGTGCTCACTTCGAACTCTTCCAGAGCCCGGTCGGGGTTGGTTTTTTCTGCTTCGCGTTCTTCTTGGCTGCTGATGTACTGCTGACGCGCTTCCAAACGTTTGTAGAAGCGGTCCACCTGACCTTCGGTGTCCACAATACGCTGCTCGCCGGTGAAGAAAGGATGGCAGGCTGAGCAAATGTCTACCCGGATTTCTTCCTGTGTGGAGCCAACTGTCCAGGTTTCGCCACAGGCGCAAGTAACTCTTGCTTCGGGATAATATGTAGGATGAATATTCGGCTTCATCGAATTTACCTTTCAATCAATCTATCGCCGCTGGTGGGCTGCAAAAGTGCAGCTTATTCAGCAGGCTCTACGCGCACGTACTTTTTACCGCCGCGGATGGTTTCGTATACAACAACGCCTTCGGATGTGGCAAACAGGGTATGATCTCGTCCCATGCCTACATTCAGACCGGGATAAATCCTGGTGCCGCGCTGACGGACTAAAATATTGCCGGGAATAACTGCTTCGCCAGCATAGCGCTTGATACCTAAGCGTTTGGATTCACTATCTCTACCGTTGCGGGATGAACCGCCACCTTTTTTATGAGCCATATCTACCTCTCAATACTAATCTACGAGTACGCTTCGCTGTGCAGCGGGCGTTATTCGGCTTTCTCTTCGGATTTTGCTGCTGCCTTCTTGCTGCCTTTTTTACCCGAAATCTCATCAATCATCAGGCGGGTATATTTTTGGCGGTGCCCGGTTTTCACGCGGTAGCGCTGGCGGGACTTATATTTGAAGACAATTACCTTGGGGCCTTTGACCTCAGATACTACTGTGGCAGTCACTTTTGCGCCGTCAACCAGGGGAGTTCCTACGGTGATGTTCTCATCATCAGAGATGAGCAGAACTTCGTTGAGGTCTACCTTGCTGCCGACTTCTAGTGCAAGGCGATCCACCTCAATGGTGCTGCCTTCCACGGCTTTATACTGCTTGCCGCCGCTTTCTACGATGGCATACTTCATATTCTGTTCCTCCAATCTTCACTTCACCATACAGCCCGCGGTGCCTTGTCTGAAGGCCAGATCAATCTACCGCCGGTGGACGGGGAAGTTGGGGATTATAGTGTGTGTTAAGGACAAATTACTGCCCCAGGCGTTTCGCCGGGGCAAAGAGCGGGAGGTATTATAACGAGGATACCTACAGATGTCAATGGAGATAGTGCCCTTTTAACCGGGCAATTTCTCTGTCCTTTCAATATTAATACAACAGGCCAATTATATCAGCAAGTCAATGGAATCAGAAGTGCTGTTTTTGCAAATTGCGACGCAGATTTTCTCCCCCCCAACCCCTCTACACGTAGAGGCGAGGTTTCCTCGCCCAAATCACCGACCCTACTCTATGTAGCGGCGAGGTCTCCTCGCCCATTCCCCACCATTCGGAACAACAACCTATGAATTACTCACACCACATCGTCCAAAATGGTATCGCCGAGATTTTCGCCCCACCCACCAGCATAATTTAATAAAGGCTGCAAGCAACCCTCCCCAAATTGGGGAGGGACAAAACACTCCCTGACTGCCGCGGCGTTTATTTGGGTGGGGCAAGACAACAATCACACAACCACCAGCTCACCCCAATCGCAGCGGCGGGGTCTCCCCGCCAATTCCTCCCGCAAACATCATTTTTTTAATTACTTGGCAGATACTCAGTTTTTGGTATAATAGGTTTAATATTGTTTGTGAAAATTATCACTTTCAATTATCAATATATAAGGAGACATTATGAACGAGGTTCGCATTGATGCCCTCCTGCCTGCCGAAATGGCAGTGCGGGCAGAGTACCTGGGGGTACAAAAAGCCGAAAATTCCACATCTAAAACTTTTGCGTTAGGGATCATTGCCGGGGTGTTTATCGCCTTGGGCAGTATCTTTGCTACCACCATCGCGGCAGACTCCTCCTCACTGCCGTATGGCGTGGCGAAACTCCTAACAGGATTGGTCTTTTGCTTGGGACTGATCCTGGTGGTTGTTGCCGGTGCCGAGCTATTCACCGGCAACAACCTGATCATGATGGCTTGGGCCAGCCGCAAAGTCAGCACCAAAGCCCTGCTGCGCAACTGGGGAATTGTGTACGCCGGGAACTTTGTCGGCTCGGTCGGCACGGCGCTCCTCGTTTTTCTCAGCAAGCAGTACACTTTTGGCGGCGGTGCCGTCGGGGCAACCGCCCTCAACATCGCTGTCGGCAAAGTCAACCTCGGCTTCGTGCAGGCCATTGCCCTGGGCACCTTATGCAATTTGTTGGTCTGTCTGGCCGTGTGGCTCACCTTCAGCGCCCGCACCACAATGGACAAAATCCTGGCCGTAATTTTCCCGGTGACTGCCTTTGTGGCTGCCGGGTTTGAACACAGTATTGCCAATATGTATTTTGTCCCGTATGCTTTACTTATCAAGCAGTTGGATGCCGGTTTTGTGCTGCAAAGCGGCATAGACGCAGCTGGTCTCAGTTGGGGCACTTTTCTAATCCATAACCTCCTCCCGGTTACCATCGGGAATATTATTGGTGGTGGTGTTTTGGTATCGGTAGCTTATTGGTCTATTTATCTAAAGAACAGGAATGAGTAGGAGATGAAAATGAAAGCGTATGTATTGATCAATGTACAAATCGGGCGCATCAAAGACGTAGTAGGACATTTACGCCGCGCCGAGGAAGTTGTAGAAGCCAGCATGACCTTTGGCCCTTACGACGCCGTTGCAATTGTGGAATTTGAAGACCTCAACGAATTAGGCCGTTTACTCTCCTCGGTCATTCAGCCCATCCCTGGTGTGGTCGAAACCCTCACCTGCCTGGCAGCCGAAGTCTAGGTTTTCAACCTCGCCGCTCAAATAGACTGGATCGACTTGTTCATCTAGTGCATTGCTAAACTTAATTATTTCTATCAAAAACCGGCCGGATTAGCCCGACCGGTTTTTTCGCCTAATCATTTAATTGTAAGTGCTATTCCCGGTACCACACTGCCGGCAAGAAATCATCAAACTGGTAGGTAAAGGTATCGCCCTCACAGCTGTACGTCGCAGCGGCAAACTCGTCCAGGTCGGGATAAACCTCAATCACCAGGTCATGGGTCGAGCCCGAATTAGAGGCCAAACCGGCCAGCATTTCCGGGGTCAGAGTAACCTGCACCTCGGTGGTGCCCAACATATCGCCGGAGAACATTTCTCCAATCCCGTCCCCCGAAAAATCGAAATCCTGCCCATAGAGCACAAAAACATCCTGGTAGGTCAGCCAATTCGCGCTGCCCTCACCGACAATGTACATATCCAAGGTAGTCAAGCTAATCCCACCCGCACCAATGCTCATCACGATGTGCAGCGGGTCGACAGAAGTGAAGGCCATCACCCCGTCTGCACCAATCTCCATCAGGAAATCGCCCTCCACCTCCTGGAAATCAAAGGACACTTCTTCGCTCACGTTGACGGCATCATCCAGGTAAGCAACAAAACTATCCTGGTCCATCCGCCAGGTACCCACCAGACAAGAATCCAATTCACCGTCTTGCGGCATCTCGCCCGTGGGTGAATGATCTTCCGGGGTTTCGGAGTCTTCCGGTGCCGGCTGCCCGGTGGTGCTGCCAGCCCCCAAAGAAGCCGGGGTAGGCGTGGGGGTGGCGGTAGCTTGCAGGCCGCCCGGCAAAATGCCGCTGATACCGCAGGCAGAAAGCACCAGCCAGACCATCAACCCACCAAACAATAATTTCCTTTTTGCTTTACGAAAAGTCAATTTTCTCTCCTTCTTACTCTTAATTATTCATTCTAAAAATTACCTTTATTATCTATTATATCAAGCGCGTGCCCACTGCAAAATCCCCAATTCCCCTACCCAACCGCCCAATTAATAAAATTGGGGTGTTTTCCATAACTATATTTTGTTACAATCGTAGGGATATGCAAACGAACCAATTCCTCACCCATACACTCTCTGCTGCCCCCTGGGGAAACCAGGTCGCCTCGATTCTTTCGGCGGCGATTAATGCAGTCGATCCCTACCAGGCGGTAAAAAAGCACATCAACCTATTTCCGCCCAACCTGCACCTCGACCGGATGACCTTCCCGCTCAAGCGCTACCGGCGCGTTTTTTTGGTTGGCGCCGGCAAGGCCGGGCTGCCGATGACCAAAGCCGTCATCGACCAATTGGGCAATTTGGTGACCGATGGCATTGTGATCGTCAAAGAAGGACACACCGATGTAGACCACGTGGGGCCGGTGCGCATCCTCGAAGCCGGACACCCTATCCCGGACGAACGCGGTGTACAGGCGACCCAGGAACTATTAAAGCTGCTTACCCAGGCCACCACCGGCGATCTGGTGATTGTGGTCATTTCTGGCGGCGGTTCCGCCTTGCTGACCGCCCCGGTGGCCGGCATCACCCTGGAAGATATGCGCAAGATGACCGACGCCCTGCTCAACTGCGGGGCCGACATTAGCGAAGTCAACACGCTGCGCAAACGGGTAGATTCGGTCAAAGGCGGCGGGTTGGCGCGGGCGGTTGCCCCCGCTTCGGTAGCTTCCTTGATTCTTTCTGATGTGGTTGGCGATCCGCTGGATTTAATCGCTTCTGGGCCGACCGTGCCGCAGCAAGACCGCTGGCAAGATGGCATGGAGATTGTGCGCAAATACCGTTTGCAGGCCAAACTGCCCCCCAACCTGCTCAAAATTCTGCACCAGCCGCCCCTGCCGCCGCCTATCCTGACTCACCCACCGATGAACATCCTGGTGGGCAACAACCAGATTGCCGCCCAGGCTGCTCTGGATCAGGCACACTCGCTGGGCTACGCAACCGAATTGATCGGCACATCGTTGGTAGGAGAAGCGCGGCAGGTAGGTATCGACCTGGCAGAAAGATTGAAATCCATGATCTCCCAACCCCGCCCGGCATTGGGCGTGGCCGGTGGAGAAACCACCGTCACGATCACCGGAGACGGTCTTGGCGGACGAAACCAGGAACTTGCCCTGGCCGCCGTACCCATTTTGGCCGGGCTGGAGCGAGTAGCGCTGGTCACTCTGGCAACCGATGGCGGCGATGGTCCCACCGATGCCGCCGGCGCAGTCGTCACCGGGGAGACGCTGGCCCGCGCCAAAGAAAAAGGACTAGACCCGGCCGATTTCCTCGCCCGGAATGATTCTTATACCTTTTTCTCTGCTTTGGGGGATTGTTTAAAGCCAAGGCCGACCCGCACCAACGTCAACGACCTGACCTTTTTATTCACCTTTTAGCGGTACGCATGGGATAATTTTACGGCGCCAGCGTGATGTTGACACTGCTCAGGTGCGCAATCGCGCCATCCATCGGGGAAAGCGCATACACCACCAGCCGGGCATTTACCGGCTGGGCGACCGTATAAGTCAAACTGCCGCTGAACGGCCCACCCACGCCCATGTCGGGAGACTCGATCATGGCAAACCCTTCAGCGAGTACATTATCGGCAGTGCCGCAAATTTTGTGCGCTTCACCGCTGCCCCCTTCCCCGCATAACATCAGGCTCAAATTGGCCTCAAAGAAATACTCGGACAAGCCATTGACGGTCAACACGCCCCCGCTGACCGTCTCCCCGCTTGCCGGGCTGCTGATATCAATCTGCTCTAAGGCGGCAGTGATCGGGGCAAGCTGGGATTCTCCATTCATGCGCAGCTGCACCACCACGCTGTTGGCGTGCGTCAGGCCGCCATCTTTGGGGCTGGTGGTAAAAACGGTGATCCGGGCAGGCTGGTCATCTTCTTCGATGGTGAAATTCAATTCTGCCTGGTAGGGGCCGGTTTCGCCCATTTGCGCCTGCACCGTCGGATAAACGGCGGCAAGCTCCTGGCCGTTAATATCCGTCAGGGTAATTCCCAACTGCGATTCAAACGGCGCTTTGGCAAGCCCCTGCACCGATACTGGGGAAACCAACACCGAATTGGTGCCCGGTTGGGCAATATGCAAGATTTCTTCGGCCCGCATGGGGGTTGTTTCTGTCGGCTGGACAGATGGTTCAGCGGGCGGCTGGTTGGGTGCCGGGGTGGGCTGCTCTGTATCGGCCGCCGGGGAACCTGGCGGGGGAGACGTTTCCACCACCACCGGGCTGCATCCGACAGCAATCAACAGAATTAAAATCAATACCATCAATCGTTTAAACAAATGCATTTATCGTTTATCCTTTGTGGTCAATTTCAGAATATAGTAGGTCGCCCGCTTGCTGCCCATCTTGATAAAAATGCCGCGCTTGACCAAATCGGCAAAGTCACGCCGCAGGGTTTCGGGGTGTACATCCGGGCACAGTTCCTGATAATCGCTGTTGGTGATGCGCCGGTTATGCGCCAGATAATCCAGGGCTTTTTCCTGCCGCGGGTTGAGGGCTAGCCCTTGGAAAGGGGAGAAATCGGGGACAGGCGCGGCCGGGAAAGGCTGCCCGTAGAGTGTGACTCGAAATGCCCCGCCGCTCTCTTCAAAATGCGGGGCACGCAGCCCATTCTGGCGCATGACCGTCACCACCCGGTTGAGGCCGTAACCCAGCCGCTCCACAAAACCCAGGTCAGAAAGCACCTGGGCGATCACCGGGTTGCGCGAGAAGCGCGCTTTGAGCAGGTTCTCCAAATTGACCGGGCCGGGCAGCTCGCCGGGAGAATGTACTTCCAGGCGGTCAGAATATAAATATAGGTGTATGTTATCGCCCTGCTGGTTATAGTCGCGGTGGGCAACCGCATTCACCAGCAGCTCACGCACCGCATTGTACGGGTATTCGGGGGATTCCTGGCGGGAAAGCCCCACCATGCGCACCACGGCATGCACATTGTCTTGCAAAAACGTCTCGGCTTTGCGCAGCTGCTGCGGCAAAGTGCCGGAAATGTCTTGTTTGATAAACTCATCCGAAAACGAGATGCCGGGGAAATGCGCCGCCAGGATGGAAGCATTCGGCAGCCAACGCTGCGGATTCTTGCCAAACAGCAGCAGGGCGGCATAGGTCGGGCACAATTGGTCGCCCTCTTTCGCCAGGCAGCCGCGCTGTAATAAGAACTGCCCCCAATCGGTTTGCGGGCGGTTGAGATGCGCCAGATAGGCTTCGATCTGTTCTACATCGAGATCATCCAAATCGGCATCCACGGGCACGCGCGATTCAAATTGAAGCACCCCCCTGGCAACCAGCAGTTCGCGCAAAGCCCGCGCTGAGAAAGGCGTGTTGTGGCGGCCTTCCCGCACCAGGTAGCGCCCCTGGATGTTATACACATTCGGCAGGCCATCCGGCACGCTGACCACCACCACTTTGCTCCCTGCCGCCGTGCGTACCAGTGGCATCGGCAGCACCAGCACCGGCTCCACACGCAGCGCCGCCTGAAAGACCCGGTCAATCGCTGCCTCGGTATCGGCAACGCCCTGTACCTTGCTGCTGCGCGGCGCCACCCCCAAAATTACCCTACCGCCGTGTGTGTTCGCCATTGCCGCCAGAGTTTCGGCCAGTTCGGTCACCCCCAACCCCTCAGGGAACCAATGCAAATCGGCTCCCATCCCCTGGGCGATCAGGGTGAGCACATTCTCGTTTTCGTCAAAGATTTGATCCATGCAGGTATTATGGCATGCTTTATCGGGGAGAGCAACTTTTGTGGGGAGACGGCAAGGTAAAGCGTATATTTTCTTGTTTATCCCTCCGTAGCGGCTAGATTTCCCGGCTTTAAAGGCAGTTGGTGGCGAAATGAAGCCTCCAACGAGGGGAAGTACTCACCGAGTAAGGCAAATCCAAAGCTTACTGCAGGTGCTATTAATAAATTGCATCACACGTAGCGACCGGGTCTCCCGGCCAGAATGCCTTGGGCGGCGAAACGCCGCCTCTACAGTGAAGAAGCCAGATGATAAAGCCCCACCCGAATACACACCCCAGCAGTCAGCGAATCTGTTCACCCTCCCCAAATTGGGGCTGGGCCAATTACCCACATCCATAAATTATGCCGGTCGGTGGGGCAATAATAGCCATTGCCATATTTGTTGCCTTTCCTTTTCCCCATCGTAGCGGCCGGGTTTCCCGGCCTAAATGCAATCGGCGGCGAAACGCCGCCTCTACAGCGGGGAAGTACCCACCGAGTAAGGCAAGTCCAAAGCTTACTGCAGGTGCTATTAATAAATTGCATCACACGTAGCGGCCGGGTCTCCCGGCCTAAATGCAATCGGCGGCGAAACGCCGCCTCTACAGTGAGGAAGCCAAATGATAAAGCCCCACCCGAATACACGCCCCAGCAGTCAGCGAACCTGTTCACCCATTTCAATGAATTGTGCCGGTCGGTGGGGCAATAATAGCCATTGCCACATTTATTGCCTTCTCTCTTCCTCTCATCGTAGCAGCCGGGTCTCCCGGCCTAAAAGCAATTGGCGGCGAAACGCCGCCACTACGGTGGAGAAGTCAAATGATAAAGCCCTGCCCCAATACACGCCCCAGCAGTCAGCGAACCTGTTCACCCTCCCCAAATTGGGGCTGGGCCAATTACCCACATCCATAAATTATGCCAGTGGGTGGGGCAATAATAGCCATTGCCACATTTATTGCCTTCTCTCTTCCTCTCATCGTAGCGGCCGGGTTTCCCGGCCTAAATGCAATGGGCAGCGCAATGCCACCCCCAACGAGGGAAAGTACTCACCCAGTAAGGCAAGTCCAAAGGCTTATTGCGGATGCCATCAATAAATTGCCACCACACGTAGCGGCCGGGTCTCCTGGCCTAAAAGCAATTGGCGGCGAAACGCCGCCTCTACGAATAAATTTGTAACGAAATTAATGGGTATAAATTCACCCCTCTTTTGCCGGATAGACCATTATAGCTAAACTATCCCCTCTATCTAACATGTAGGGTAGGGTTTTGGGTGAAACCCGCAAACCCTACCCTACTATAACCCCATTGCCAATTTGCCTGACATATCCCCTACAACGGCTGGGTCTCCTAGCCCACAAAACCCACCGGTGGCGAAACGCCACCTCTACGGTAGAATCACCTCTACCATAGATCTGAACCATTTCCCAAACATCAAACAGCCTATCCAACCAACTGACTATCACGCGATGTAACCAACATCTGCTAAAATAAAACTATGAAATACTTACGATCTCCCTGGCGCATGCGCTATATTAATGCAGCCAAAGAACAGGGCTGCGTGTTTTGCCTGGCACTAAAAAAAGAAGACGGGGAAGAGAACCAAATTGTCTTCCGCGGGGAACACGCCTTCGTGATCCTCAACCGCTTCCCGTATACCAGCGGCTCACTGATGGTGCTGCCCTACCAGCACACCCGCGACCTGAGCGACCTAACCCCCGACACACGGGCAGAGATGATGGAACTGGTCACCAAAGCCAGCCAAGTGCTGACAGAGGTCTATCACCCCGAAGGCTTCAACATCGGCATCAACATGGGCGAAGCCGCCGGGGCAGGCATCGAGCAGCATATCCATATCCACATTGTCCCCCGCTGGAATGGAGATACCAACTTCATGACTGCGGTGGGCAACACCCGGGTGCTGCCCGAATCATTGGAAGAAACGTACCACCGGGTAAAAGCTGCATGGTAATGCTTTACCCGGTTTTTTTATAAACTTCGCAAGATAGATTAATCGATAAATAAAACGTTTGACCACATAAACCAGGAAACGCAATTGGAGGCATGAATGGTTGACAAACAACATCAAGCTGTGCTGTTAAGTGCGGTGCGCACCCCCATCGGCCGCTTTTTGGGCGGGTTGAGCAGTATTCCGGCAACCCGTTTAGGCGCATTGGTCGTCCGCGAGGCTGTTGCCCGCGCCGGGTTGAAAGACCTGAGTGCGGTGGACGAAGTGCTGATGGGCTGTGTGGTGCCCGCCGGTTTGGGGCAAAACCCCGCCCGTCAGGCGGCCATCTTCGGTGGTTTACCCGGTACCGTCGGTGCAACCACGATCAACAAAGTGTGCGGCTCCGGGTTAAAGTCGATCATGCTGGCCGCCCAGGCGATCAAAGCCGGGGACGGCAGCCTGTTTGTAGCGGGTGGCATGGAAAACATGAGCCAGGCCCCCTACCTGGTGCATGGACGTTTAGGTGAAATGCGCTACGGCCACCAGCAGCTGACCGATGCCCTGATGCACGACGGTCTGTGGGACCCCTTTGAAGATTGGATCATGGGTGCTGCCGCCGACTTCATTGCCGATGAATACAACGTCACCCGCGAGGAGATGGACCGCCTGGCACTAGAAAGCCACCAGAAAGCGCTGGGCGCAATTGCAGCCGGAAAATTCAAAGACGAGATCGTGCCGGTAGAAGTGCCGGGGCGCAAAGGGAAAATCACCATTGTAGATACTGACGAGTCGCCCAGGGCAGACACCTCTTTAGAAGCGCTCGCCCGCCTGAAACCGGCCTTCACCGAAGGCGGGAAAAGCACTGCCGGGAATGCCCCCAGCCTGAATGACGGCGCATCTGCCGTGGTGGTGGCATCTCGCGCCAAAGCCGAGGAGATGGGCGTAAAGCCGATTGCCCGTGTGGTAGGCTACGCGCAGCAGGCGGTTGACCCCAAATATATCTTCATCGCCCCCGCCAAAGCGATCCCGGTACTGCTGGATAAAGTCGGTTGGACGATGGCAGATGTAGATTTGGCCGAATTAAATGAAGCCTTCGCCGCCCAGGTTTTGGCAGATAGCTACGATATGGACGGGATCGGCTGGGATTTGGGCAAGGTCAATGTGAACGGCGGGGCGATTGCCCTCGGCCACCCAATCGGGGCCAGTGGGGCACGCGTGCTGACTACCTTGATCTATGCCCTGAAAGACCGCGGCCTGAAACGCGGGATCGCCTCCCTATGTTTGGGCGGCGGCGAAGCAGTTGCTATGGCTGTTGAAATCGAAGATTAGAAGCAGGAGGAGACAAATGACGATTGAACGTATTTTTGTTGTGGGTGCCGGCACCATGGGTAATGGGATTGCCCAGACGGCCGCTGTTTCGGGTTTGCAGGTGACCATGATGGATGTGGACGCCCAGGCACTGACAAACGCCCAAAAGACGATTGAGAAATCGGTGGGCAAACTGCTGGAAAAAGAGCGCATCAGCGCCGAGCAGCATGCCGCTGCTTTAGCCATCACCGCTACTACGGATATGGAAGCGATTGATGCGGCCGATATTGTGATTGAAGCCGCCACCGAGAACCCGGAACTGAAATTCAAAATCTTCGAGCAGATCGACCAGCTTGCCCAACCAGGCGTGATCCTGGCTTCCAACACTTCCTCGATCAGCCTGACCAAATTAGCCGGAATGACCGGCCGCCCAGAAAGCGTGGTGGGGATGCACTTCTTCAACCCGGTGCCTTTAATGCGCCTGGTGGAAGTGGTGCGCGGCCTACAAACCTCGGACGCAGTTACCGAACAGGTGGTATTGCTGGCAGAGAAAATGGGAAAGACCCCGGTAGTGGTCAACGACTCCCCCGGTTTTGTCTCCAACCGCATCTTATGCCCGATGATCAATGAAGCCGTGTATGTGCTGCAAGAAGGGATTGCCGACGCAGAATCGATTGACACAGTAATGAAGCTGGGGATGGCACATCCGATGGGGCCGCTCACCCTGGCAGACCTGATCGGTTTGGATGTGGTCTATTACGTCATGCAGGTGCTGCACCGCGACCTGGGCGAAGACAAATACCGCCCAGCGCCGCTGCTGGCCCGCATGGTGGATGCCGGTTACCTGGGACGCAAGTCTGGAAAAGGGTTTTACGAATACAAGTAGTTGGATGGTTTATTAGTTTAGTAGTTTTATAGTTTGGTAGATCACTTGATTAGTTAGACCTGGAGGCAAAAAAACCTCCGGGTCTTTTTTATGGCAGAAGAAATATAAATCTCATTGGATAGAAACACAGTTTTTTGTAATCGAAAATTCCCAATCCACACCTTTCCCACTTTATACACTTTTACACTTATCCACTTTATAAATTTATATACTTTTACACTCATACACTATTACACCCACCCCCCATTAGATTTGTATAAATTTTCTCCCGGCAGCAGGGCAATCCCGAAAGTCCTTTGATACAATAAGCGCATGGACTATCAAGACACTTCATTACCCGTAGATGAACAACTTCGCCAGGCAATGCGCTATTGGGCCAGCGGCGTGGGCATTGCCACCGCTGAGTATGCCGGGGTACGCCACGGCATGACCGTCAGCTCTTTTACTTCGATTGCGCTGGAACCGCCCATTGTGCTGGTTTCCATGCACAAATCTACCCGCACACATGACCTGGTATTGGGCTCAAAAGCCTTTGGGGTCACCCTGCTCTCCGAAGGGCAGCAGGAACTCTCCGCCCGTTTTGCCGGCGCATTGGATGACGATAAAGACCGCTTTGATGGGGTTGAAGCCTTCACGCTGGAAACCGGCAGCCCGTTGATCGCCGGGGGATTATCGGTATTTGACTGCCGCCTGAAAGACAGCTACGATGCCGGTACCACCACGATCATGATCGGGGAAGTAGTCGCTGCCAGAGTGAACCAAAATGTCGATTCTTTGCAGCCGCTGCTCTACCAAAACCGGGCGTACCACAAAATCGCCAAATAACCCGCTCGATGCCGGGGGCACACAAATTAGTCTCGCAAAACCCCCCAACTCACCAGGGGGAAATCCCTAAAATTCTATTTGACATCTGAATAAAATTTATGCTAATATAAAAACTGCTTGATGTTTGACAGAAGTTCCTAAGAAAGACCCAACGTTTTGATTTGGAACCCATGCAGGACCAAGCGACAAAATATCAAAGAAAGGAGTTCCAAATCGTGACCGACGGCAAAGAAATTGGCACCGTTAAATGGTTCAATGGCCAAAAAGGCTATGGATTCATCGAACGCGACTCTGGCGGCGATGTTTTCGTCCATTTCAGTGCTATTGTAGGTGATGGATTCCGCAACCTGGACGAAGGCCAGCGCGTAGAATTCAAAGTGGTACAGGGCGATAAAGGCCCCCAAGCGCAAGAAGTAACTAAACTGTAAACATCAAACCCAACTAACGCGCAAACAAACTCGAACTTGTTCGATAAAGATAAAAATCATTGGCGTGCCAATGATTTTTATTATGCTAACGCAGATCTACCCTCCCCCCCAAAAAGCACATTCTCCCCATCCAACGCTTGTCAGCAGCCAAATATTCCCCAAAAACATCGTTCAAAATCTTTCACAAATTATATAGATATTATGTGAATAAGATTAATTTACGCTGTACCAAAGCCAAAAATGCCCTATAATTAATCATCACTTACAAAACATCGGGGCTACTATATTTTTTTGTAATTATTTTTAAAACCAAATATTTGAAGGTGTAATTTCATGGAACTAACGCGTCGGGATTTCTTGAAGTTATTTAGCGTATCCTGCGCCTATACCATACTGCCAAATGCTGCCCCCCAAAATATTCACGCACAGGCCGCTCCCCAGCCCAATATTTTGATCATTGTGTTTGACGCTTTCACCGCCACGCATATGTCGCTGTACGGATACAGCCGGGCAACCACTCCCAACATCGCCCGCCTGGCGGAACGCGCCACCGTCTATCATGAGCATTTTGCCGGCGGACACTGGACCTACCCCGGCACCTCCAGCCTGCTTACCGGGGTGCTTCCCTGGTCGCACCGCGGCTTTAACCGCGGTCAGGACATGGCCGAACCGTTCAGCACCGATAACATCTTTGGCTATTTTGACGATTATTTCCGCATGGCCTATACCCATAACTCCGTTTCGGATGAAGTGCTCAATAAGGTCAAAGGTCCCATCGACCAATATTACCCCCGCAAAACCCTCTACATTCACAAGTCCTACCTGCTCAACGAGATCCTCAAAAATGACTTTGATATTGCTACGGTCAGCAAGCGACGCATTACCCAAAAGACAGAAGAAGGCTACGCCAGCTCTTTATTCCTCTCGCACCTGACCGAGTTTTTCCGCAAGATACGAGAACGAGAACTTAACGAGATATTCGACGTACCGCCGGAAGTGTCCGGCAGCGGCGAGTTGTTCATGCTGGAGGATGCCACCGACTGGACCGTGCAGCAGGTAAAAGAGATGCCGCGGCCGTTTCTAAGCTACATCCATATGTTCCCCCCGCACGAACCGTATGTAGTACGCAAAGACTTCGCCAGCCGTTTTGTCAACGACGATTTCCAGCCCATCCAAAAGCCCGACCATTTTTTCACCGCCATTCAAAAATCCAGCGTCAAAAAAACCGAGGCCTTCCGCTTGGCTTACAACCAGGCGATCTTGTATGTAGATGAAGAATTTGGCCGCCTGATGGACCAGATGGAACAAGACGGCAGTCTGGAGAACACCTGGGTGATCCTGACCTCTGACCACGGCGAAATGTTTGAACGCGGGCTGACTGAACACATCCGCCCGGTGTTTTACCAATCGGGCATCAAAGTGCCCCTGATGATCTTCCAACCGGGGCAAACCCAACGCCAGGACATCTACACCCCCACGGTGGGCACCGACCTGCTGCCCACCTTGCTGCACCTGGCCGGGAAACCAATCCCATCCATCCTGGAAGGCAGCGTACTGCCACCCTTTGCCGAAGCCCAGCCGGAACGCTCGATCTACGCGGTAGATGCCCGCGAGAATGACCCGCTGAAACCGCTGAGCACCTACACTGCCATGATCCGTAAAGGGCCGTACAAGCTGACCTATTATGCCGGATACGACCAACTGCCCGGTGGGGAACCCTACACCGAGCTGTACAACCTGGATGCCGACCCGGACGAACTGGATGATTTGAGCGCGAAGGAACTGCAAGTGCGAGACGCACTGCACAAAGAGCTTTTTGAAAAGATAGATGAAAAAGACCAACCCTACCGATAGATGACCGAGATGAAAGAAAACACGTATCAGCCTGGCTTTCGTTTTTCTAAACGCAATTTATGGCAAACCTTTTTACTGGTAGCCTTCCCGATCCACTTTTGGGCGTTGATCATTTGGCTGCAAGAATTTGAAGCCACCGCCCAACGCACCAATATGGCAGACGCATTTGGAGAAGGCGCTTACTTCCTGGCCTATGCGCTCTTAGAAAGTGCGATTATTTTCCTGGCATTGATGTTGATCATGCTGCTGCTGCCCAAATCCCTCCCGGAGGAGAAAGTGCTGGCCGTATTCAGCACCATTTACCTGCTGAGCGCCGGCTGGTTCATCCTGGAGCAAGTGCGCTTTTTGGAAGTAATGCCGGAGGATGTATGGTTCTTCAAGCGGGCACAAAATATCAGGACGATCCGTTCCAAAGCCGGGATGGCTGTCGCCTTCGCCTTTGTGGTCAGCATGATTGTGCCGCCAATCCTGGTCGCCAAAAATGAGAAGCTGCAAAACGGCATCATCAGTTTTGTAGACCGCCTATCGACCTTATCCTCTTTATATTTGGGGTTAGATGTCCTCTCCCTGGTCGTGATCCTGATCCGCAACCTCTAACCGAGTTTCTCTGCACAGTTAGAATCTGCCATCCCTGGCTGCAAAATCTTCACTTGGTATAATAAAGTCTTGAAACCAAGCAAGGAAAGGAAAAAGAAATGGAAGAGAAACAGTTTCACAAATTGACGGGGTACATGGTGATTGGGTTGATCTTTGTAGCGGTGTTTGGGTTGATCACCACGGTGGCGGCCTTCGTGAACGCCAATGATTTTACCGGTGCCGGCCTGGGGTTGATCGCTATGGCAATTTCGTTCAGCGCCATCCTCAACGCTTTGAAGAAATAACCCGATAGTGGGGGCGAAGTTTTCTGCTCAACAAACTAAACCGCTCTCTCCTTCCCCAAATTAGGGAAGGAGAGAAGCCGCTCGAGTTATGCTGGTGGGTGAAGCAAATAAATTTATTTATTTGCTAAAACCAGCATTATCTGTACCTGCCGACAAGCCACCTTTGCACAATCCAGAACATCTTCCGAGGTTCCTCGTCAGCGGTTAACCATCCGCTTCACTCGGAACGACAAAGCAGAGACAATTCCACATCAAAAATCTCTCCGACCTACCCACAAAACACGCCTGTTTTGTGTTCCCTAAATTTAAAATGTGGGGTAGGATTGGGGAAGTTTAATTTTTTCATCCCTCCCGGAGACAACTATGCCTACCCGCAAACAAGAATTCATCAATGGCATCATCCGCACCTTTCCCCTCCTGCTGGGCGCTTTCCCGTTTGGGATGATCTACGGCGCATTGGGCGTTTCAGCCGGCTTGTCGCAGGGTGCTGTGATGGGTATGTCGGCTATTGTCTTTGCCGGTTCCTCCCAGTTCATTGCCGTCGGGCTGCTCACCGCCGGGGCCCCCATCCTGATCATCGTACTCACCACCCTGGTGGTCAACCTGCGCCACATGCTGTACAGCATGACCCTGCTGCCTTACCTGAAGAAACTGCCCCACGGCTGGCGCGCCATGCTGGCCTTTTGGCTGACAGACGAGACCTTTGCCGTTACCGTGCTGCGCTACCAGGAACCGGACGAAGCCCCCTATAAACATTGGTTCCAGCTGGGCTCATCCCTGGCAATGTACCTCAACTGGCAGTTGTGGAGCTTTGTCGGCATGCTGTTGGGAGAACGCATCCCGGATGCCTCCAGCTGGGGGTTAGATGTCGCCATGCCGCTCACCTTTATCGGTATGATTATCCCCTTTGTAAAAGATTCTCCTGCCCTGCTGTGTGTGCTTACCGCCGGGGCCGTTTCCCTGCTGACCATCGGTTTCCCCTACAAATTGGGTATCTTCGCCGCCGCCCTGGCCGGGATTGCGGTTGGGCTGCTGGCAGAACGCGTTAAAGGACAAAAATCCTTGGAGGTGCAGCCATGACCGGACAAGAATGGACGCTGATCTTGGGAATGGCCGCCGTCACCTACGGCATCCGCTATTTCTTGCTTGCCCTGGCAGACCGCATCGAACTGCCCAAAGTGGTCGAAGCCTCACTCAACTACATCCCCCCCGCAGTGCTGACCGCCATTACCCTGCCGGCCGTGCTGCTGCCCCAGGGCGAGTGGGCAGTATCTTTCGACAACCCCTATCTGATCGCCGCCGCAGTCGCGGTGCTGGTCGGGGTGCGCTTCAAAAATTTACTGCTTACCATCTCGATTGGGCTGGTGACCTTCTTCGGGTATCAACTGCTCTTCTTGGGCTAAACAGATACCTCACCCATTGGCTTTACAGTTTCGTAACCTGTTCGAGCCGTCTAAATTGACGATTCGCACTATAATTAAACGCGTATTGTGACCAATTTTTATCTATAACAGCATGATTTGGAGGTTGGCGATGTCAACCAAATATGACCGTTCAGGAAAAGTATTCACCAATGTGGTTTCCAAAGTCCCCGTGCGGGTAATCATCCAGACTAAGACCTCGCGCGTGTTGGGCGAAATCCACCGCATGTACGACGAGCGCGTGCTGGACACCCTCAACAATGGGGAACAGTTCCTAGCCGTGACCAATGCCACCATCTACGAGCAGCACGGAGAGGAAGAGATCGAACGCCAGGTCGCCTTTTTAGCCCTCAACCGGGATAATATTGATTGGGTCACCCCCGAATCTGAGGAGCAGTAAACATGGCTGCCAACCAACCAAAAGTGATTGGCGCGGCTGAACTGCAAAAACTGCGCGACTATATCTCCCCGCAGCTCAAAGCAGCGGTGGGGAATGAGGTAATTGGCGAAAAAGAACTGGTCAATACCCTGGAAAAAATCTTCGCCACAATGAACATCAACCTGCCCGAAGAGATAAAAGGGGAACTATTTACCGGCTTCAAAAATGAGTTCTTAGGCTTTGGCCCCATCCAAGTTCTGCTGGATGATCCCGATGTCAGCGAAGTGATGGTCAATGGTCCTAAAAATGTGTATGTGGAACGCAGAGGCAACCTGGAAAAATCTGACGTGACCTTTAAAAACGACGCCCAGGTGATTGAAGTGATCCAAAAGATCGTTCACCCCCTCGGCCGGTTGATCGACTTTGACCACCCCACGGTAGACGCCCGCCTGCCGGATGGCTCGCGTGTGAACGCCGTGGTACCTCCTGTGGCGATTGACGGCCCCTCGATCACTATTCGTAAATTTGCCAAAGAGCGTCTAAAAGTGCAAGACTTAATCAACTATGGGTCGCTGACCGAAGATATGGCAACCCTGCTGGAAGCCTGCGTGAATGCAAAACTCAACATTGTGGTTTCAGGCGGTACCGGTTCGGGCAAGACCACCCTGCTCAACATTCTCTCCAGCTTTATCCCAGAAAAAGAACGCATCGTGACGATTGAAGATGCCGCCGAACTGCAAATGCAGCAAGACCACGTGGTACGCATGGAGACCAAAGCCCCCAACCTGCAAGGCACCGGGGAAGTCACCATCCGCGACCTGGTGCGCAACTCGCTGCGGATGCGCCCCGACCGCATCGTGATCGGCGAGGTGCGCGGCGGCGAAGCCCTGGATATGCTGCAAGCAATGAACACCGGGCACGACGGCTCGCTGACCACCGTACACTCTAACTCTCCCCGCGACGCGATTGCCCGCCTGGAAACACTGACCCTAATGGCCGGGGTAGACCTGCCCGTGCGCATCGTGCGCGAGCAAATTGCCTCGGCGGTGGATGTGATCGTGCAGCAATCCCGCCTGACGGACGGCTCGCGCAAGGTCACGTACATCACAGAGATTTCGGGGATTGAGGGCGACCGGGTGGTGATGACCGATTTGTTCAAATTTGAGCAGACCGGTGCCTCGGAAGATGGCAAGATGCTCGGTGAACACAAGCCGTTAGGGATTCGCCCATTGTTCATGCCGCGGTTGAAAGCCGCCGGGTACGACCTTAAACCGGCCGTGTTCATCCCGCGATAAAAAAACAGTAGGGGTGGGTTTTGAGACCCACCCCTGAATTTTATCGATATTCAGCACCAGATTTTCTATTTTTCTCTACCCACCTTTATCTTTATAAACGCATCTTTATCGGTAGCGGCGGCGTTTCACCGCCATTGGCCGGGTGACCCGGCCAATACGAGATGAAGGGAAACAACATACCCAACCTTTTTAGAACAAATCTTTCTATCTCTGGCGGGCGAAACCCCATACTGGGGCGGCTTCGCCCCTACGTCAGATCGGCAAGCAAGAATGAAATCAAAACCTATACAAATTTGTCCGTAGCGGCGGCGTTTCGCCGCCCATTGGCCGGGTGACCCGGCCACTACGAGATGAAGGGAAATAAATCATACCTAACCTTCTTGAAGCAAATCTTTCTGTCTCTGGCGGGCGAAACCCTATGCTGGGGCGGCTTCGTCCCTACGTCAGATCGGCAAGCAAGAATGAAATCAAAACCTATACAAATTTGTCCGTAGCGGCGGCGTTTCGCCGCCATCGGCCGGGTCACCCCCACTACAAGGTGAAGGGGAGTAAATCATACCCAACCTTCTTGAAACAAATCTTTCTCTCTCTGGTGGGTGAAGCAGGCTTCATCCCTACAATAGATTATGATAAGGTTGCAAGACCTAACCATTGCAACATTGTAGCGGCGGCGTTTCGCCGCCCATCGGCCGTGTGACCTAGCGGCTACGAAATGAAGGAAACAACATACCCAACCTTCTTGAAACAAATCTTTCTACCTCTGGCGGGCGAAACCCCATGCTGGGGCGGCTTCGCCCCTACACCAGATTACATACACAAGAATAAAATTACACCCATACACAAATCTATCCGTAGCGGCGGCGTTTCGCCGCCCATCGGCCGGGTGACCCGGCCACTACGAGATGAAGGGAAGTAAATCATACCCAACCTTCTTCGAGCAAATATTTCTATCTCTGGCGGGCGAAACCCCATGCTGGGGCGGCTTCGCCCCTACGTCAGATCGGCAAGCAAGAATGAAATCAAAACCTACACAAATTTGTCTGTAGCGGCGGCGTTTCGCCGCCCATCGGCCGGGTCACCCGGCGGCTACGAGATGAAAGGAAATAAATCATACCTAACCTTCTTGGAGCAAATCTTTCTGTCTCTGGCGGACGAAACCCCATGCTGGGGCGGCTTCGCCCCTACACCAGATCATGTAAACAGAAATAATCACACCCCTACACAAATTTGTCTGTAGCGGCGGCGTTTCGCCGCCCATCGGCCGGGTGACCCGGCGGC
This sequence comes from Anaerolineales bacterium, assembly GCA_963675375.2. Taxonomy (GTDB): domain Bacteria; phylum Chloroflexota; class Anaerolineae; order Anaerolineales; family UBA11579; genus UBA11579. The sequence continues at coordinate 4,311,729 of OY776212.2, forward strand.
TACGAGATGAAGGGAAGTAAATCATACCCAACCTTCTTGGAGCAAATCTTTCTACCTCTGGCGGGCGAAACCCCATGCTGGGGCGGCTTCGCCCCTACACCAGATCACATACACGAGAATAAAATCACACCCACGCACAAATCTATCCGTAGCGGCGGCATTTCGCCACCATTGGCCGGGTGACCCGGCCGCTACAAGATGAAGGGAAGTAAATCATGCCCAACCTGTTTAGAACAAATCTTTCTCTCTCTGGCGGGCGAAACCCCATGCTGGGGCGGCTTCGCCCCTACACCAGATCATATAAACGGAAATAAATCACACCCATGCACAAATCTATCCGTAGCGGCGGCGTTTCGCCGCCCATTGGCCGGGTCACCCGGCCGCTACAAGATGAAGGGAAGTAAATCATACCCAACCTTCTTGGAGCAAATCTTTCTCTCTCTGGCGGGCGAAACCCCATGCTGGGGCGGCTTCGCCCCTACACCAGATCACATACACGAGAATAAAATCACACCCACGCACAAATTTATCCGTAGCGGCGGCGTTTCGCCGCCCATCGGCCGGGTGACCCGGCCGCTACGAGATGAAGGGAAATAAATCATACCCAACCTTCTTCGAGCAAATATTTCTATCTCTGGCGGGCGAAACCCCATGCTGGGGCGGCTTCGCCCCTACACCAGATCATGTAAACAGAAATAATCACACCCCTACACAAATTTGTCTGTAGCGGCGGCGTTTCGCCGCCCATCGGCCGGGTCACCCGGCCGCTACGAGGATATGTGAAGCGAGTTCGTATTTTACCTCCCCCATCATATTTTTATAAACCTTCCCCAAATTACCCTCAAAAACCTGTATAATTGGCGAACAAGTTACAAGTAATTAATTCAGGTTGGGGAACAAAGCTCCCTCCCCACCCAAAATGAAGGTTTCTTTATCAATGCAAAACAACAAACCAAAAGACAAACAACGTGCCAAACAGGTGCGCCGCTTTTTCAACCGGCTGAAACGCAGCATTGCCCGGGGCTGGCGCTCTTTTGCCGGCTTTATTAAGAATATTTCCCTCGCCCTCCTGGTGATCGCCGGCATTCTGATGATTGCTGGTGCTGTGCTGCTGGCTAACAGCATTGAGACAAAAAGCACCGCCATCCTGGTAGCCGCCATCGGCTCGGTGCTGGGCACCGTGGTGTTTGGCTTCACCCTCCCATCTGTGCTGCAAAGCAAAGTGGAAGAAGGCGTGCGCAAAACCCAAAACGACTTTGAAGACAAACTCACCCTCGACCAGGAGATCAAAGAGCTGCGCCAGAGCGAAGAAGAACACCTCGACGAAATCATCACCCTGGAGAAAGAAAAATCGCTGTTGGAGCGCGAACTCCAACAGCAAAAAAACATGCACATCGAGGTCGATAACATCCGCCCGATTGAAAAGGTCTCGTTTATCGAGGTCAACTCGATGATCACCGACGTGATGATGAAAGAGTTGGAGCATTCCCCTGCCGAGGGAATCAAAAAAGGCAGCGAATACGAATACCTGGGCGTGCTGGATACCCGCTTTAAAGCCAACCTGGGGGTCGACATGAAAAAGGTCGGCCTGCGCATCGACGATAAGGGCAAAGTGGTGATCAGCGGGATCAATTCCGAGTTCCAGGGCTTCTACATCGAAGACGAAGATTGGAAGCTGTACGAAATCCGCGAGAAGAAATGGGGCGGCTTGCTGCAAAGCAACGAAAACAAGAAAATTCTACCCGGTGACGAACGCCTGACCGAGCTGACCATTGAACAGCGCCGCTCGCTGATGGATCGTCTTTCGATGGGCGTGGATTTCTCCTACCTGGACGAGAGTATCCGCAAGATCACTATGGAATATCTCAGCGTGCTGCTCTCCCCCTTACAGCGCGAAATCCGCTTTGCCGACCAGGACGAGCAGCCTACCTTGCAGTTGGGCGACTTTTTAGAGCTGCACAACGCGCAGGTAGAAAAACAAATGGCCTACCTGCAAAGCCGTCTGGCCGAAGTTGACCAAAAGCTGCTCGAAGAAGAAAACGAAGCCCAAAACGAGGATTGAACAATGCCCATCACCTTTGAACCCATTGGCGTGATCCACAGCCCGTACACCGAAATTGGTGGGATGCCAATCCAACCTGCCGGGGCGGCAGGGGTAACCGGCAGTGTAAAAGTCTTTCCCCAATTCCAAGAAGGGTTAGCCGACCTGGACGGCTTCTCACACATTATCTTGCTCTATCATTTTCACCAGGTGCAGGCTGCCCAACTGACCGTCAAACCGTTCCTGGATGATGAAACCCACGGCGTATTTGCCACGCGGGCACCCAAACGCCCCAACCCGATTGGGTTGTCTGTTGTGCGGCTGGTCGGGCTGCAAGCCGGTACGCTGACCATTGAGGGTGTCGATGTTTTAGATGGCACGCCACTGTTAGACCTCAAGCCGTTCATCCCGTCCTTCGACCAGCCCGAAGTGACCCGCATCGGCTGGCTGGCAAAGTCCAGCGCCAACCTGAAAACTATCCGCTCCGATGAACGTTTCCGTGATTGATTAACTTTATTATTGTTGGAGGAAACATGTCTTTTGTAAACCATTACTCATTTCTTATCTTAGCCGTCCTCATCTTGGGGGTTGCGGCCTGGCGCTTACTGCGCAATAATCCCGGCAGGCGCGAATGGCTCCTCTTTGGCGCTCTTGCCGTGGTGGTGCTGGGCGGCTACTACACTTTTCGCCCTGCTTCGGGCACACAAAGCCCCGCCGCAGATATCCAGGCACAAATTGGCGCCGGTAACCCCGTGCTGCTGGAGTTCCAGTCGCAAAATTGACTCGGCTGCGTAGCCGCCGAACCCATCGTGAATGGGTTAAAAAATGAATTGGACGGGCAGCTAACCATCATCAAAGTAGATATTTCCAGCCCGGCAGGCAAAGCCCTCTCTGCCGAGTACGGCAGCCGTGAAACCCCCACCTTCATCTATTTCGACCGCGCCGGCGAGGAGCTGTGGCGACAGATCGGGACGATAGACGCAGACCGGGTAAGGTCGGAAACAAGCAGCCAGTAGAATAAAATCAAGAAATCAAGACCCTCAAGGTTTTAAAAACCTTGAGGGTCTAAAAAAAGAGTTATCAAACTTTCCGACAACCAGATTTTAAATTACCAGCCTATTCACCCCACCATACATTGGCATTGTCAAAGAACACTTTATAGCCGTTCTCGTCCGCAAAGGAGAAAGCAAACACGAAGAAAGCCATCTCGCCTTCGGTGGCAAAGGGATCTGCAAACGTGGTGGTGTACACCTGGGTACCATTGATAGACAGGGTCAGTGCGTCCAAAGTGCAGTCCACGGCAATCTTGTTGGTCTGCTCCGGCAGACTGGTGAACGAATCGGCAGGCTGCCAGTTGTTGTCGTCTTCATTCAGCGGGGTAAGCAGTTCATGCTCCCCATTCTTAACCACACCGACCAAATATTCGCGCAGTTCCAGGTCAAACTCGACATAATAATAGTTATCCCCATCCTGCAGCTGGCACATCAAACCAAAGGTGCCGTTTTGCGGGCCAGGGAGACCCTGCACATCAAACTCGATATAGTTGGGATAATCCCCGGCAGGCACATAGGTGTAATCGTAGTAGTCCGGTTGGGCGATCTGGAAACTGTACGCGCTGTTCTCATACTTGATGATCGTGATTTCGTCCTCGTACACCTGCCAATCAAAATAATCGGAGGAAAAATCATCAAATAAGGAAACATCATCCAGGTACTGCTGGCCGGTAAAGCTGCCTTCTTGTGACAGCGTGGGCTGAGGCGCCTGGGTATTCGCAGGCGGCGGAGACGTATCCTCTGCCGGTAAAGTAGCCGCTGCCACACCACTGGTTTCGGTGGGGAGCACGCTTACTTCGGTAGTCACGGCATCGATGGTTTCGCCTGCCTGATCGAATATCTGCCCCATGTTATCTGCAAAAAAGAAATAATATGCTGCCCCGCCCCCAATGCATAAACATAAAATTACTAAACAGCCGATCCCAACCGGGACCAACCATTTTGGTCTCTGCTTCTCTTCCATTATTCTCTCCATATTTCATGTGGTTTGTCAGATTATAAAAGATATTATCATCTCACTAGAGGGAAGTCAACCGACCGGGCTCTTGAGATTATTACCTAACAAAAACTCCCCTTTTCACCGAGGAATGAAAAGGGGTAAGCACCACAGTGGTGAAATGGCTCAATTTTCAGGCGGCTAAGGCCAGTACACTGTTACATTATCAAACAACATCTCATACCCATTGGTTGCCCAGGGGTCGGTATACACAAACAGCACCATATCGCCCTCGGTAGCAAAGGGGTCTGGCACGGTCACCGTGGTCAACCACTGCCCATTCACCGTCACAGCAATGCTGTCCAGGGTGCATTCCACCAGGTAGTGGTCAGACACAATAGGGCTATCATTCTGGTTCGCCGGATACCAATACTGCCCTTTATCATTGATCTCGGTTAATCCCTCATATTCGTCATTCACCACCCTGCCAATCACATACTGGTCATCAAGCAGGTTAAACTCGACATAATAATAATTAGCCTCATCCTGATACTGGCACACCACGCCCCAGGCGCCCCCCACATCTTCGGTTGCGCTCCAGGCATCAAACTCAATTGCATTGGGGATTTGCGGAGCAGGTACATAGATCCAATCAAAATAGTCGGCAGTTGTGATATAGAAGCTGTAGGCCTCGTCTTTATACTGTGTGAGCATCCCCTCATTCTCAATCAGCGGCCAATCAAAGTAATCGGAAGAGAAATCATCGAAATAATAATGCTCTTGCACCGTCTGTTGGCCGGTCCCATTAAACACTTGCTCCGTAGGTTCGGGTGCCTGCGTATTGGCCGGGGGTGCTTCTTCCTGGATTTGTTGGGTAGGTGCAGGTACATTCAAAGGCAGTTCTGTCAGGACAACCTCTTCGCTGTTGGAAGAAATAAAGGAGGTCTCCTCCCCCGACCTGAACATGAAATACCATACCCCGCCACCGACCACACACAAACAGACCAAAATCACCGCGCAGCCAATCGCCACCGGGAGTACCCAATTGCTTCTCCGATTCGCGTTCATATTTTCTTTCCTCCTCAGATAGAAAATTGCACAAAATGAATTATCTGGATAGTAACATTTTCAAAATTCTAAGTCAATTCGATTGTGTGATGAAACACAAACAACGCCCAAAAGAACGCTGTTTGTCAAATTGTTTCAAGTAATAGGAGCAATCTATAAACGGTATACCCGCGCCTCATACGGCCGCAGGATAAATTCATTCAAGGGGCTGCCCTCCTCTACCGGATAATTGGCAATCAGCACAGTTGGCGTCTCGGTAGAAAGGTGCGCCGGGAGGGTGAACACCGGTGTGTTGGCAGAAAAATTCAAGATCACCAGCAGTTGGTCATCCTCCAGCGTGCGGGTAAATGCATAGATTTCAGGGTCATCCGGCAAGATCAGGTCATAACGCCCAAACACGATCACCGGGTTCTGCTTGCGCAGCTGGATCAGCTTGCGATAATAGTGGAACACGGAGTCCGGGTCGGCAACGGCCTGCTCGGCATTGATCTGCGGATAATTGGGATTGACATTGATCCAGGGGGTGCCGCTGGTAAACCCGGCATGCTCGCTATTGGTCCACTGCATAGGGGTGCGGGCGTTATCGCGACTTTTCACGTGTACCAGGGACATAGCCTGCGCCGGGGTCATGCCATCCTCCTCGATCAACTCCCGGTACATATTGCGAGTCCAAATATCACGATAATCCTCGATAGATGGAAAAGCCACGTTGGTCATCCCCAATTCTTCTCCCTGGTAAATGTAGGGGGTGCCTTGCAGCAAATGCAGCAGGGTGCCCAACATTTTGGCCGATGTCACCCGGTAGCGGCCATCGTCCCCAAAGCGGGAAACCTGGCGCGGCTGGTCGTGGTTAGAAAGGTACTGGCTGTTCCAGCTTTTGCCTTCCAAACCTTTTTGCCAACGGCTCATTACCGCCTTGAGGTCTTGCAAATCAAATGGGTTCACGCTCCAACGAGTAAGATCACTCGAATCCGAATCTAAGGTCACATGCTCAAACTGGAAGATCATATTCAAGGGGCCTTTTTCTGGATCAGTCAGGTCAATGGCTCGCTCTACGCTCACTCCATATGCCTCTCCTACGGTAAGCAAATCATATTTGGAAAAAACTTCACGGTGCATTTCATTCAAAAACTCCACCATCCGCGGGCCGTAGGTAATATACTTCCAGGCCGAATAATATCGGCGGGTGCCCTCCTCCGGCATATCCGGCAAGCCTGCCACTTTAGAGATATGTGTAATCGCATCTAAACGGAACCCATCAATGCCTTTATCCAACCACCAGCGCATCATCTTATAAATCTCTTGACGTACCTTCGAATTTTCCCAGTTCAAATCGACCTGCTTCTTAGTATACAAGTGCAAATAATACTCACCTGTAAGCTCATCATAAGCCCAGGCCGAGCCGCCAAAAATGCTCGCCCAGTTGTTCGGCTCACAGCCATCTTTGCCCGCCCGCCAGATATAAAAATCCCGGTAGGGATTATCTTTCGATTTGCGTGACTCCACAAACCAGGGATGTTCATCCGAAGTGTGGTTTACAACCAAATCCATGATTAGTTTTATGCCGCGAGCGTGCAAGCCTTCTAGCAGTTCTTCCCAATCGGCCAGGGTGCCGAACTCATCCATAATGTCCTGGTAATCGCTGATGTCGTAGCCCATATCATCGTTAGGCGATTTGTACACCGGGGATAGCCAGACCGCATCGACCCCCAGGGTTTGCAGGTAATCCAATTTCTCAATAATTCCACGCAGGTCGCCAACCCCGTCGCCATTGCTGTCCTTGAAACTGCGGGGATAAATTTGATACACTACACTTTGTTTCCACCACGCTGTATTCATTTTCACCGCCTTTTTATGATTGCGCACATAGACCTATTATACAGTTTTATCCGGGGTAATCAGAGAGGCTTACCGGGAAGCAGTGCAAGCATGGGTTTTCCCTCGTAGCGGCCGCCCCCCGGCCAACCGGCGGCGAAACGCCGCCGCTACCAATGAACATATAGCATCTCCCTTTTTCTAGCCATGTAGGGGAGGATTTCTAAACCCTCCCCTACTGACACGTAAATTTCGGGTTTCCTATAATCATGGCAAAAAACAATTCTGTCCTCCAAACCCGTAGCGGCCGGGTCTCCCGGCCAACCGGCGGCGAAACGCCGCCGATACAATTGGAAATAAAACATCTTTGCTATTTGCGGTATCCCAATCTCTCCCACATACCTGATCTGCCGTAGGGGTGAAGCCTGCTTCACCCGCCAATAACACACAAATTTGTGTTCCGTTGGTTGGGTATGACTTCATCTACTTCTTATTTGGTCGGAAAAAATCATCAACCCACCCTTTGCCAGGCATGGAGGATAGGATTTTGGGTGAAACCCGCAAACCCTCCCCTACAAAAACCCAAATTCCCGCCCACCTCACAACCATGTAGAGGCCGGGTCTCCCGGCCAAGAACATAGCGATTAATATTAGAGAGAGGTAACTCAATTAGAGACTTGCCTACAAAAAAGCGAATAATCTAACATCCTGACGACTGTGGTGAATTGACTGAATTCTGCGGGAGACCCATGGGTCTCCCCTACGGGTAGATTGGAGAGCGTTATTACAAAGCAAACATTGCCCGATTATTATCGCTGCCACCGCCCCCCCGACCAACCGGCGGCGAAACGCCGCCACTACCAATGAACATATAGCATCTCCCTTTTTCTAGCCATGTAGGGGAGGGTTTCTAAACCCTCCCCTACTGACACGTAAATTTCGGGTTTCCTATAATCATGGCAAAAAACAATTCTGTCCTCCAGACCCGTAGCCACCGCCCCCCGGCCAATCGGCGGCGAAACGCCGCCGCTACCGATAAATTTGTGTGAGAGTGTGATTTATTTCCGTTTACATGATCTAGTGTAGAGGTAAAACCTGCTTCGGCCGCCAGAGACAGAAAGATTTGCTCCAAGAAGGTTGGGTATGATTTACTTCCCTTCATATCGTAGCGGCTGGGTCACCCAGCCGATGGGTGGCGAAACGCCGCCGCTACAATGCCCGAAAGAGATCATCAAACTCCCTTCAAGCAAAAAGCCTGGGAGAAGCTCCCAGGCTCAATATCTGTAAAAGAGGAATTGTGCTAGAACAGCGCCATCACCGAATCTGCCGCCCACTGCAAAATCGGGCCGGAGACAAAGAACAGGAACAGTGTGCCGGTCACGGTCAGCGCGGTTACCAGATTCAACAGCGGTTCGCTGCGTATGGTCGGATCACCCTCGCGGAAGTACATATAGATCACCAAGCGCAAATAGTAATACGCCGAGATCAACGAAGCCAGCACACCGATCACGGCCAGCCCCACATACCCGCCCTCTAACACTGTGCGGAACAGGTAAAACTTCCCGGCAAAGCCCATCGTGGGGGGCACACCCGCAAACGAGAGCATGAACACCAACATCGAAACTGCCAGCCAGGGGTATTTCTTGCCCAGCCCGGCATAATCGTCCAGTTCCAGGCCTTTCCCTTCGGCACGCTCTAAAGCGATCACCACCGCCCATGAACCGAAGCTGGTCACGGCAAACGCCAACAAGTAAAAAAGCACCGAGGCAACAGCATCCTGGTAGACTTCCTGGTTCCCGAAGGTGACAAACGCCATCAGGATAAAACCGGCATGCGAGATGGAAGAATAAGCCAACATACGTTTGACATTCTTCTGCGCAATCGCCGCCAGGTTCCCCACCAGCAAGGTGAGCACAGCCAGCACCCACAACACCGGTACCAGGTCATCGCTCATCATCGGGAAAGCGGTGATAAACACCCGCAGCAAAGCGGCAAAACCGCCGACTTTGGCAACCACGGCCATGAAAGAAGTGACCGGGGTGGGGGCACCCTGGTACACATCCGGTGTCCACATATGGAAAGGCACTACCGCCACTTTGAAGCCCAGCCCGATCAAGATCATTGCCGAACCAACCAGCAAGAACATCGGGGAGTCGGTCGTGCCTGCCTTGGCAACCACTTCCATCAAGTTGGTGGAACCAATCGCACCGTACACCAGGGCAATACCGTAGAGCATAAAGCCGCCGGCAAATGCGCCCAGCAGGAAATACTTCAGGCCTGATTCTTCCGAAGCGGCGTTATTGGGGACAATCGCCGCCTGGATGTAAAGCGGAATGGAAAGCAGTTCCAGGGAGAGGAATACCACGATCAAGTTCGCGGCAGAAGCCATCAGCATCGCGCCGATCACCGAGAACATCATCAATATATAATATTCTCCGCGTGCCCAGCCCATCCGTTTGCTGTAATCATAGGACAGCGCCACGGTCAACAAGCCGGATACGATCAGCAAGATGTGCAAAAAGGTGGCATAGCCGTCTACGATAAGCATCCCTTTGAAAGCGGTGGCCTGCGTGCCCACTTTTGTGGCAGCCAACACCAGGGCAGCGCCAAATCCGAGGGCAGCCAACACCATCGTCAGGCTGCGCCGTTTGGTGAAAGACTCCACCAGGACCAGCACAATTGCCCAGACGACCAGGAAGACAATTGGGAGAATATTGACTAGATCTTCTATACTATACCCAGACATAATTATGTCCTACATTCCCAGGATGGCGACCAGGTTTTCCACCGCGGGGGCCATCAGGTCAAAGAACGGTTTGGGGTACAAACCGATCCAGAAAATCAGCACCATCAGGGGCGCAATGGTTGCAATCTCTCGCCAGCTGAGGTCTTTGAGGGTTTCATTCTTCGGATTGGTCAACGGCCCAAGGAACATTCTGCCAAACATGTACAGGATGTACACGGCGGCCAAAATCACACCCGCCGCACCGAAGGCGGCGTAGAGCACACTGCCCATCGCACCGCTTTCGCCGGCGCCCCAGGCGCCCAGCAAAATGGTGAACTCGCCGACAAAGCCGTTCAGACCGGGCAAGCCCATCGAAGAAAGGCTGACGATCAGGGTCAGCACGGCATAGACCGGCATGACCTTCCACAAACCGCCGAACTCGTCAAATTCACGGGTGTGGCGGCGTTCGTAGATCATCCCGATCAAGAGGAACAATGCGCCTGTGCTGAGACCGTGGTTGACCATCTGCAAAATTGCGCCTTCAATCCCCTGCACGTTGAGTGCAAACAGACCCAACATGACAAAACCAAGGTGACTGACGGAGGAATAGGCAACCAGTTTCTTGACATCTTTTTGCCAGTAGGACACCGCCGCACCGTACAAAATACCGATCACGGCCAGCAGCGCCATTACCGGCGCAGCCCAGGCGGAAGCCTCCGGGAAGAGCGGCAAGTTGAAGCGCAGGAACCCGTAAGTACCCATCTTCAGCAAAACGCCTGCCAGGATGACGGAACCAGCGGTAGGCGCCTGCACGTGGGCATCAGGAAGCCAGGAGTGCAGCGGCCACATCGGCACCTTGATAGCGAAGGCAGCCGCAAAGGCCACAAACAGCCATTTCTGGGTTGCCAGCGGGATACCGCCCATCGCGATCAGGTCGGGGACGTAGAAGGTGCCCTGGTTGTTGCCCAGCCACAAGATCGCCAACAGCATCAAGATCGAGCCGGCCATCGTGTAGAGGAAGAACTTGATCGCCGCGTACATGCGCTGGTCGCCGCCCCAAATACCGATGAGGAAATACATCGGGACGAGGGTGAACTCCCAGAATACGTAGAACAGGAACAAGTCTTGCGCCAGGAACACGCCCATCATGCCAACTTCCAGCAAGAGGAAGAAAAGCATAAAGTCGCGTACCCGGTCTTCCACAGCGCTCCAGGTGGAAAGAATGGCGATCGGGGTCAGGAAAGTAGTGAGCAGCAGGAGCAAAATACTCAGGCCGTCCACTTCCAGGGCATAAAAGATCGTCCAATCCCCAAACTGGATCCAGGTTTCTTTGATAGATAACTGCAAATTGGGATCATCGGCGTTGAAAAGCGCTAATACCCACAGGGAAATGCCAAAGGTTGCCAGAGAAGCAAGCAGGGCAACCCAGCGGGCGGCGTTTTTCTGCTCCTTCTTGAGAAAGAGCAGTACAAGCACCCCGATGAGCGGAAAGAAAGTTACTAAGTTGAGTGGTTGTAGAATAAAGTTCATCACAATCCTCTTAATTTGAATTGGTTACCGGCTACCAGAAGATCAGGTAGCCCAAAATCACCACCACGCCGGTAAAGACTGCCAGAGCGTAGTTGCGAACAAATCCGGTTTGCAAGCCGCTCAACAAAGAAGCTGAGCCTTGTGCCATACGTGCCAGACCTTTTGAAATATTATCGATCAAACCCATATCAACCGGGTCTGCCAGGAAGCGGGCGAAACGTTTGAAATTGTCGCGGATACCCTTCTCGTGGAACCAGTCATGCCAGAAAGTCCAATCCAGCGTTTGAGAGAAGAACTTGGCGAGTTTTTCGTACGGGGTCAGGAACAATGTTTGGTAAGTCTCGTCCACCCACCATTTTGCGTTCATTCCCTTGAACAGCCAGCCCAGCTTGGTCAGCGGGTCCGCCTGCCCGGCTTGCAGCGGCTTGCGGCCGTACAGCAGCCAGGAGACGAAAATAGCAGCCACAGCAATCAGGGTGGACTGTGTGGCTACCCCAAAGTTAAACGGCAGGGTGTGCAGTTCGTGCCCTGTGGAAAACTCTAACGTGTACGCCAGCCAATGACCGAAGCCGTGGGTAGGTAAACCGCCTTCAAACGGCCAGTTGAGGAAACCGCCCAGGGTGGCAAGCACGGCCAGCACAACCAGCGGCGCAACCATCGTCCAGGGGCTTTCTTTGGCCTTGGCAGCTGCTTCCGAGCGGGGTTCGCCGAAGAATACCAGCCAGATTTGCCGCCCCATGTAGAAAGCGGTAAAAGCGGCGGCAACTACCAACAGCCAGTATACGGCAGCGGTGCCTTCAAAGTGTTTGGCATCCAGCAGAATTTCGTCTTTTGACCAGAAGCCTGCCCAAATGGGGATACCGGCCAGGGCCAGGGTACCCATAATGTACGTCCAGAAAGTCCAGGGGAGCTGTTTGCGCAGGCCGCCCATATTGCGCATGTCCTGCGGGTCAAAGGGTTCGTGGTGCGCATCTTCGGCATGTTCGCCATGATGGGCGTCGTGCCCGTGGCCTTCGGCGGCATCGCCGGTTTCCACCAGGGGATGATGGCCGCGTTCGACTGCCAAAATCACCGAGCCGGAACCGAGGAACAAAAGCGCTTTGAAGAAAGCATGCGTAACCAGATGGAACATCCCGGCCACATAGGCGCCCATCCCGACCGCCGCCACCATGAAACCAAGCTGGCTGACGGTGGAGAAGGCAAGCACCTTTTTAATATCGTACTGCCCTACCGCAATCGTAGCGGCGAAGAAGGCAGTTGCAGCCCCAACCAGCGCCACCATTACGTGGACACCTTCCACAGCGTTGAAGATGGGGGCCGAGCGGGTGATCAAATACACGCCGGAGGTCACCATCGTGGCCGCATGGATCAAAGCAGACACCGGAGTGGGGCCGGCCATTGCGTCCGGCAGCCACACATACAGCGGAATCTGCGCCGATTTACCGGTGACACCTAGCAGCATAAAGCCGGTGATCCACCAGATGAGACTGTCCGGGCCGGAGTAATGCGCCACTTCGGGGAAAATCTCGGTGAAGGATAACGTGCCGAAGTGCCAGAAGGTGAGGAACATCGCCATCAAAAAGCCGAAGTCGCCCACGCGGTTGGCAATGAATGCCTTCTTGGCAGCGTAGCTGTTACCAAAGCCCTCGGTGGCGTCCGGGTTGCGGTTGTACCAGAAGCCGATCAGCAAGAAGGAGCATAAACCTACACCTTCCCAGCCGACGAACAGCATCAAGTAGCTGTTGCCGCTCACCAGGATCATCATCATGGCGATGAATAAGTTCATAAAGACAAAGAAGCGGGCATACGCTTTGGGGTCTTCTTTGTAACGCACATCAAAGTGCATGTAGCCCACTGCATATAAATGGATCAGGGTGCCTACCCCAGAGACCACCAACATCATGGTGACCGAAAGGGTATCCACCCGGAACTCCCATGGGATCACGAAGTCGCCCAGGTGCAGCCATTCGGCAAAATGAACGATCTGCGCCTCACCGTGGATCTGCCCCAGGGAAACCCACTGGAGAATAGAAACCACCAGGGACAGCGCCGAGGCCGAAACGGCTGTAATGGCAACACCCAACTCTCCCCAGCGGCGGCCAAACATGATATTCAGCAGCAGGCCAATCGCCGGGAACAGCACAATCCAGGGAACCAGTTGGAAAAATCCTGTGCTTGTTGTTTCACTTAGTAGCATAATCACTCCTCGCAGCACTCAGGGGGATCAGCCCTTGAGCGTGCTAGCCTCATCAATGTCGATGGTGTTCTTGGTGCGGAAAACAGCCACGATCAGAGCCAGGCCAACCGCCACTTCGGCAGCCGCCACCGTCATCACGAAGAAGACGAACAACTGGCCGCCCACCGCTTCATACATGCGGGCAAAAGCGACAAACAATAAATTTCCCGCATTGAGCATCAACTCAACGGACATGAAAATAATAATGGCGTTCCGCCGGGTAAGCACACCCAGGGCACCAATCATGAACAATACCGCAGATAAGGCTACAAAATATTCAATCGGAACCATCAGTCCTCCTCATCCTTCTTGCTGTTTGTTGGGTTTTTGGCGTACCCGGTGAGCGATCACCACTGCGCCAATCACCGCAGCCAGCAGCAAGATACCGGTGATCTCAAAGGGCAGCAGATAATCGTTGAACAGCGCCATACCAATATTGGCAGGGGTGCCGAAAGACTCAATCTCTGCCAACGGTTGGAAGACCGTATCCCTGAAAAAGATGACCACAAAGATCTCTACGACCAGGAACAGGCCCAACACAATTGCTGCCGGACTTTGCCAGTCAAACTTGGTGCCGTCTCCGGCCAACTCCTCGGCGCCCAAGAGCATGATGACGAACAAAAAGAGCACCATGATAGCGCCGGCATAGACCGTGACCTGCGTCATGGCGATGAAGGGCGCACCAAGTATGATATAAAACACGGCCACGGTAGCGAAGTTGAGGATCAGGTACAGGGCAGAATAAACAGCATTCTTTTGCAAAAGCATGCCCAGCGCCGAGCCAACTGCTACAAAGGCCAGAATAATAAATACGATCAGGTTTGCATCCATAGGCTTTCTCTTCCTACTTGGGGTCTTTCATATCAGGGATAGAGCGGGTATAGACACCTGGTTCCACTTTGCGCGGGGTCGATTCCCCACCATCGGGAACCGGGTCCAGCAAGGTCTCACGGGTGTACAACGAATTTCGCTTATCCGTGTAGGCCAATTCAAAGTCATGACCGAGCTCGATGGCCTGCGTTGGGCAGGCATCTTCGCAGTAACCGCAGTAAATACAGCGCATCATGTTGATCTCGTAGGTGCTGGCATAACGCTCGCCAGGAGAAAAACGGCGCTCGTCGGTGTTCTCTGAGGCTTCCACAAAAATGGCATCCGCCGGGCAGGCAGCCGCACACAGGGCACAGCCAATACACTTTTCCAGGCCATTATCATACCGGCGCAGGTGGTGGCGTCCTTTGAAGCGCTCAAAGATGACCGGCTGTTCTTCAGGGTACTGAAGGGTAACAGGTTTCTCGAAGATGGACTTAAACACCGTCCACATTCCTTTGATGATTGGCAACGGGTTATATATACTCATCAGATATCCTTCTTTCTGAAACTTATAAATTAAAGACCGGGATGAGCAAAGCGGTCAATACAACGTTGATCAGCGAAAACGGCAGCATCACTTTCCAACCAAAGGCCATCAGGCGGTCGTAACGGAAACGCGGCAAGGTTGCCCGCACCCAGATCATCACACCCAGACAGAGGATCACTTTGATCAGCAGGTAGAGCATCCCCAGCCAGGGATGGCCTGCCACGCCTGGGCCGTCGAACCCGCCCAGGAACAAAGTGCTGAAAATAGCGCTCATCGCAAACATCTTGACATACTCACCCATGTAAAAGAGGGCGAACTTCATCCCGGAATATTCGGTATGGTAGCCGGCCACCAGCTCTTGCTCTGCTTCGGGCATATCGAAAGGCGCCCGGTTGACCTCGGCCAAGATCGCCACAAAAAAGACGATTGCCGTGGTGAACATGGGGATAATAAACCAGATGCTGTCCTGCTGCTTGGCAACAATGTCCGAAAGGGTCATGCTTTTTGCCGCCATGATCGGGGGCAGGAAAGAAAGCCCTAAAGCCAGCTCGTAGGAGATCATCTGGGCTGTGGAGCGCAGGCCGCCCAACATGGCATATTTGTTGTTAGAAGACCAGCCCGCCAGCACAATCCCATACACCGCAATCGAAGTGACCGAGAGGATGTAGAGCACACCGACATTCAGGTCGCTGCTGATTCCCAGGTGGATCGTGCGGCCGAAGAAATTTGCCTCTGTGCCCCACGGCACCACGCCCATCACGATGATGGCAGGCGCCATCGTCAGCAAGGGAGCGAGGATAAAAGCAAACTTATAGGCCCGGTCCGGGATCAGCTCTTCCTTAAAGATCAGCTTGATGCCGTCTGCCACCGGCTGGAGCAAGCCCAAAGGGCCGGTGCGGTTGGGGCCAATGCGGGTTTGCATGCGGGCCAGGAGACGACGCTCGTAATAAGTGGTGTAGGCAAACCCGGTCAGCAAGATGACTGCCAGTACAATGCCTTTTAACGTCCATTCAAGAACCATAAGCTCATCCTCAATTCTTGTTCACAGTGATGGGTGCGGGCGCAGAGAGCG
This sequence comes from Anaerolineales bacterium, assembly GCA_963675375.2. Classification (GTDB taxonomy): domain Bacteria; phylum Chloroflexota; class Anaerolineae; order Anaerolineales; family UBA11579; genus UBA11579. The sequence goes on from OY776212.2 coordinate 4,327,562, forward strand.
GCAAGCCCATCCGGCGCGGTACCAAGACCACACCTTGTGGTAAATTCTTGTCTACTTTTACAGCTACCTGAGCAGAGACCCCATTGAGGGAAACTTCGGCGCTGTCATTTAAGCCGATCTGTTCTGCATCCGCCGGGCTGACTACCACAAACGGGGCAGGCAGGCGGGGGTGGAGCACATCGGCATATTGCAGGGAGGAACCGCCATCATACAGGCGGGTGATCGGGAAGGCGGTCAGGCCGTCCCCGGCGGTCAGGCGGGGGAGTTCGAACACTTCCAGGGAAAGGGTCTCGCCGCGGCTGGCGGCATTTGCCAGCGGGGCACCCAGGCCCTGCTTATTGGCGTACGAGGTGCCGCCGTAATACAAATCTTCACGATCCAGGATCGGCCACTGCGGGTGTACTTCTGCTAACTGCTGGTAGTCCAGGTCGGCATAGTCGGCAAACTTGCCCACGATCCCGGTAAAGACCATCACAGCCGCATCGGCTTCCAGTTCTTTGCCTGCTCGGCCGGCAATCTGTGCGCTGATGGCAAAGTCTGCTACGGTGCCGGGCATGGGCGGTACTGCCGGGTAAAAGCGTTGTACCCGCCGTTCGGCGTTGGTGTAGGTGCCGTCTCGCTCGGTGAAAGCCTGTGCGGGAAGGACTACATCGGCCAGCTTGGCCGTTTCGGAAAGGTGTAATTCCTGCACCACCACAAATTCGGCGGCTTCTAAGGCCTTGGCAAGTTCAGGCTGGTAGGCGGCGGGGTCAACCCCCACCAGGTAAGCAGCCTTGGCCGCTTTCAAATCTTCCGCCAGGGTCAGGCTGGGCTCAATACCCATATCCCAGGCGCCCTGCACGTTGCCATGATCCCAAACAGCCAGCAAGCCGTTGTTGGCTTTGCCGGTGTGTCCGGTGGCGATCAGCAGGTTGGCGCAGGTTTGTGCCAATGCGCCAGAGGCAGCCAGGCCAATGCCTTCGCTGCCGTACAGCACAACTGCGTTGGCGGCATTGGTGAACGCTTCGGCGGCTTCCTTGAACGCCGGGTCGCGTACCAGGTCTTTTACATCGTCCGACAGGTCGGGGCGTTTGGGTGAAAGCACATTCAGCAAGGCCATCACCGCCGCCGCTTCCTGGCCGTATGCATAACGCAAGCTGTGGCTGGCGTAGCGGTCGGTCTTGGTCGGGCGCGGGTTGGCAACGATCAACGCAGCGCCGCGTTCGGCAGCCTGCTTGACACGCAGCCAATACAGCGGGGCTTCTTCTTCCAGGTCGCTGGCAACCACCAAAATGGCGTCACCTTTGCCCAGGTCGGCGAAGTTTGTGCCGGGGGCTACGCCCACTTTGGCGGTCAGGTCGCCGCCCAGCATCTCGGAATACAAGGCCGCTTTACCGCCCAGGTGGGCAGTCAGCTGGCCTAGATTGAAATAGTCTTCATTAGAAAGGCGTCCGCCTGCCAGAGAGACCAGACCGTTTCCGGCTGCTTTGAATTTCTCGGCAACCAGGTCTAAGGCTTCGTCCCAGCTCGCCGGGGTCAGTTCGCCGTTCTTGCGCACCAACGGTTGAGAAATGCGGGTCTCGGCTTCGGTAAAGTGATAACCAAAGCGGCCTTTATCGCAAATCCAAATCTCGTTAACTTCTTCGTTCTGGCGAGGCATCACGCGTTTGACCACTAAGTTGCCGTCGCTCTTGGCTTCGCGGCGGGTGTTGAGGGTCAGGTTACAGCCTACCGGGCAGTGGTTACATAGTGAAGCAGCCGAGCGCATTTCCCAGGGGCGGGCGCCAAAGCGGAAGTCCGCCGTGGTGAGGGCGCCGACCGGGCAAATGTCGGTGGTGTTGCCAGACCAGTAAGAGTCAAAGCCGGGGTCTGAATAGGTGACAATTTCGAGGCTGCGGCCGCGGTTGTAAAAACCAATTACCGGGTCGTCCACAATCTCATCTTGGAAGCGGGTGCAGCGCGCACATTGGATGCAGCGCTCGCGGTCGAGGAAGATCAGCTCGCCGAGGGGGACATGCTTCTCGTTGTGCTTCTTCTCTTCATAATTAAAGCGAGTTTCGCCAGGGCCGTGCTCCATGGTGAGGTTCTGCAAGGGGCATTCGCCGCCCTTATCGCAGATCGGGCAGTCCAGTGGGTGCGAGGTGAGCAAAAACTCTAAGATGTCTTTGCGGGCTTTCTGCACTTTCTCGCTGTAACCTACCACCACCATCCCCTCAGAGACCACCTGCGTGCAGCCGGTCTGGAGGGTGCGTCCAAATTGAATTTGGGGGTTGCCGTCTTCATCCATCACGGGTTCGCCGGTACCCCGGTCGATTACGGGCATACCTACGTCCACCAGGCACATACGGCACATGCCGGAGGGGCCGATTTTGGGGTGATAGCAGAACACGGGAATATCGATCCCGGCTGTTTTGGCAGCATCCACTACCACCGTTCCTGCAGGAACGGAGACAACAATATCGTCAATGGTCAGGGTGACCGTGTTTTCTTTTACCTGTTCTACCATAGCTAAACCTTGAAGTCCTCAGAGAAGCGTTCGATGGAGGAAACCACCGCCATGGTAGAAAATTCTCCCAGGGCACATAAGCACTTCCCTTGAATGTTCTTTGCCACATCGTAGAGCAGTTCCACATCAGCCTGATCGGCTTTATCGCTCCAGATATGTTCGGTGAGGTTCTGCATCCAGTAGTTGCCTTCACGGCAAGGAGTGCATTTACCACACGATTCGTGTTTGAAGAAATGAATGGTCTTATTGATCAGCCAGCGCATGTCCACGGTCTCATCCAAGATGATGACGGATGCAGAACCGAGGTCTGCCCCCAGGGTGCGGACATCTTCGTAGGTCATGGGGGTGTCCAGTGCTTCTTCGGTCGCCACGATCACAGAGGATGAGGCACCGGCGCACATAATCGCTTTGATCTCTTTGCCGTCCATGATCCCGCCGCCGTGTTCGTAGATCAGCTCTCGGAAAGTGGTACCCAGCGGCAGTTCGTAATTGCCGGGGTTGTTAACCTTGCCGGAAAGGCTGAACAGTTTGGTGCCGGGGCTGTCTTTGGTGCCGTAGGTACGGTACCATTCGGCGCCGTGCTCCAAAATAGGGGCGACATTGGCGAGGGTTTCCACATTGTTGACCACGGTGGGTTTGCCGAACAAACCAACCGCGGGCGGGAAGGGCGGGCGCAGGCGGGGCTGGCCGAGAACACCTTCGATGGAGTTGAGCAGTGCGGTTTCTTCACCGCAGATGTATGCCCCTGCACCCAGGTGGGTGTATACATTGAGGGAATAGTCGGTGCCGAATAAGTTCTCACCGAGCAGTTTTTCCTCATGCAGGCGCTGGATTTGTTCATCTAAAGCCGCCGCGATCTGCCAGAATTCACCACGCAGGTAAATGTAGATATCGTTTGAGCCGGTCGCAAAAGCGCTGCACATTACCCCTTCCAGGAACTGCCAGGGGTTCTTGCTCATGATCTCGCGGTCTTTGAAGGTGCCCGGTTCGGACTCATCGGCGTTAACCACTAAATAGTGAGGCCAATTTTTGTCGTCCAGGAACATCCACTTGCGACCGGTGGGGAACCCGGCACCACCGCGGCCGCGCAGGCCGGCATCCAGCACGAGTTGTTTAATATCGGCCGGCTGCATGGAGGTAACCGCTTTCTTAAAGGTCTCAAAACCGCCTTGTTCCCGGTAGACCTCAAACTTGCCGATCTCGGGAATCTCACGGTGGCGCAGCAGAATGTGAGCGCCGGTGGTTTTTTGTTCAGCCATATTAGCGCTCCTTTTCCTCGCTGCGGTACTTTTCAATTAATTCGAGTGCGCTTTCCACCGTCTGGTCCTCGTGGTATTCAATCCCATCTGGGGATTGGGTCTGGAACATGGGGGCATGGTCGCAGCCCGCCAGGCACATAACGCCTTCCACAGTGATCAAACCATCTGCGGTGGTTTCGCCTACTTTAATGCCCAGGTTGTCGCACAATTTCTCCAGGAACTCGTCTGCACCGCGCAGGGCGCAGGGCAGGTCATTGCATACCTGGATGCGGATCTTACCGGCTGGCTCATCATGATAGAGAGTATAAAAGCCAACAATGGAGGCAACTTCGGTGGCGGTAATTTCTAATATCTCGGCAATTTCATTCATGTCCTGCTTGGTCACATAGCCGCCTTCACGCTGGGCTATGTACAACAGAGGCATGACCGCCGAACGTTTACGGTCTGCAGGGTACTTTTGCAGCACCGCTTCAATATCTTTGGGGTATTTTTCTAGCAGTGCGTTCACCGGTCTGTATCTCCCAAAACTATGTCCACGCTGCCGATGATCGCCACGAGGTCGGCTACATAGTGACCTTTGGCAATCCAGGACAGCAGTTGAATATGACGGAAGGAAGGCGTTGCCCACTTGACACGATAGGGCTTCGGCCCGCCATCACTTTCCAGCATTACGCCCAGCTCACCGCGCGGCGATTCGACCACCTGGTAAACCGAGCCTTTGGGCACATCGAAGCCTTCCGTCCACAGCTTGAAGTGGTGAATAACCGCTTCCATGCTGCGCCCTAACTCGGAGCGGGGTGGGGTCATGTACTTGCGGTTGTTGCTGCGGAAAGGCCCCATCGGCAAGCGATTGATAGCTTGTTCGATGATGCGTAAAGACTGCCGCATCTCTTCCATGCGGACCATGTAACGGGCGTACACATCACCTTCGGTTTGCAGGGGGACATCAAAATCGTACTGCTCGTAGCCGGAATAGGGCTGCACCTTGCGGATGTCGTAATCAACTCCGGAGCCGCGAGCCGTGGAACCGGTGGCGGCCCAGGCCAGGGCTTGTTCTTTGGTCATTGTGCCAATGCCCTTGGTGCGGTCGATAAAAATGGGGTTCTTGGTAAGCAGGTCCTCGTACATCTGGATGCGTTTGGGCATGTAGGCCACAAAATCGCGCACCATGCTCTCGAATTCTACGGGCACATCGCGCCACAAGCCGCCGGGGCGGAAGTAGGTGGTCATCATGCGGTGCCCGGAGGCATTCGCCATGATCTGAAGGACGTGCTCGCGTTCTCTAAAGCAGTACAAGAAAACGGACTGCGCTGCCAGGTCGAGGGCCTGGGTACCCAACCATACCAGGTGGGAGGCAATCCGCTGTAATTCGGCAAATATGACCCGCACCGTTTGGGCACGTTCGGGCACATCCAGCCCGGTCATCTTTTCGATTGCCAGGCAGTAGGCCAGGTTATTACCCATTGTGTTGAGGTAGTCTAACCGGTCGGTCATTACCTCGGCTTTGAGGTAGGTCTTGGCTTCCATGTTCTTCTCAATACCGGTATGGAGGAAGCCAATATCGGGGATACAGTTGACGATGATTTCGCCATCCAGCTCGAGGAGCAAACGCAGCACACCGTGGGTGCTGGGGTGCTGTGGCCCCATGTTAAGCAAGAGGGTGTCACCGGTGAGGGCGTCGCCAGTGACCAGATGCTTAATGTCGTCTAAGGAGGTTTCTACTCTTTGCAGCATAGCGCTTCACCTATTCCTTTGGGCGCGGTTTGCGCTGGTCAATTTCGTCGTAGTTGAAGGTGAACTGCACCTCTTCGTAGCCCAGGGGATAATCTTTGCGCAGTGGGTGACCTTCCCAATCGAAAGGCATCAAGATGCGGCGCAGGTCGGGGTGGCCTTTGGCTTTGATCCCGAACATATCCCATAATTCACGCTCAAACCAGTTGGTGCTGGGGTATACGTCCATCAGGCTGTCGATCTCCGGGGTGTTGCCGTCCAGCGGCACGCGCACCGTCAGGCGTATGTGCTTGGAAACCGAGTTGAACTGGTAGACCACATGGAAGCGGGGTTCCAGCTGCGGCCAGTAGTCCACGGCGGTCATATCGGGCAAGATTTCAAAGCTGTGCGCATCGCGCAGGGCGGTGGCAGCGGCAACCAGTTGGTCGGCGGGCAGCTCTAGCTGGGCCTGGCCGAGGTATTCGGCGGCGGTAGCCCCAAAGTTGCTGACCAGGTCTTCAACAGCAGCTTGTAATAAGTCTTTATGATCGGTCATTTATGCCCAATCCTTCATTTGTTCGGCCTGAACTTTTTCGTACAGGGTCACGATCCCGTGGATGAGGGCTTCGGGGCGGGGCGGGCAGCCGGCAACATACACATCGACCGGCACGATTTCATCCACGCCCTGCACCACGGCGTAGTTGTTGAACACGCCGCCGCAGGAAGCACAGTCTCCCATCGAGATGACCCACTTAGGGTCTGGCATTTGGTCGTAAAGGTTGCGCAGCACGGGGGCCATCTTACGCGAAACGCGCCCGGCCACGATCATCAGGTCTGATTGTCGAGGACTGGCGCGCATCAGTTCCATGCCGAAGCGGCTCATATCAAAATGAGAGGCCTGGGCAGCCATCATTTCGATAGCGCAGCAAGCTAGGCCAAACAGCATGGGCCACATGGCGCGGGTTCGGCTCCAGTTGACCACATCTTCTAATCGATGGGTGACAACACCCATATTCCCTAGTTTTTGTTCTACTCCCATTCAAACGCTCCCTTCTTTAGCGCATAAATGAAACCTACCAATAATATGAACACAAAGACTGCCATCTCGATAATTCCAAAAAGGCCAAGGTCTCGATAGACAATCGCCCAGGGGAATAGGAAGATGACTTCAACATCAAAGAGGATGAACAACACCGCCACCAAATAGAAGCGGATCGGCATCTGGCGGGTACCAGGGCCGTAGGGGGTCATCCCGGATTCGTAGGGGGCGCCTTTGCGCTGGGTGGGGCGGCGAGGGCCAAACAAATGACCCAAGACAACCACCAAGACGCCCAAGACTGCTGTGATTCCAATCAGTATGGCAATCGGGTAATAGGCTTCAAACATGGTTCACCTTATCTACTAGATTTTATTGTATTTACTTGATTTGAATATCTTTTTCTGGCATAGGGAACTAGCGCCCATCGAGGGCGCGTTTACACCAGAAGCACCAAGCTTGTTAAGTGTACTACATGCAAATAACAGCGTCCAGTAAAAATTTTCACAAACTATTCCCACCGATTTTATCTTAATACAGACATTTGTGCAAATAAGTATAAGCAAATAGCTGGATGATGCGACGTTTTGCAGGGCAAGATAGAAATTGTCTCTTTTTTTGACAATTTGCTTGTCCGGGTCTGCCCCACCCCGATTAGTACCGCTATTGACGGGTTGCTGTAGCTGACGCTCATCATTACAGCCTGCTTGCGGGTGGGGCCACGGCCTGTCATTCTGACCGAGGCTTTGCCGGGCAAAGCAGAGGAAGAATCTCGAAGAAAACTCTTTTCTTACAATCTGCCATCACCGACAATAAACCTGTGAATTTCGCCTTTATTTTCTTTCCGCGGAGGTTATCCGATTATCGCTTTTCATTTTTCTGCCCCACCCCGGATTGGTACTACTATGGACGGGGCGCGGTCACCCTCCCCAAATTGGGGAGGGCTGCTAAACCTCATCATTACAGCATCCCCGCGGGTGGGGCCGCGTCCCGTCATTCTGACCGAGGCTTTGCCGGGCAAAGCTGAGGAAGAATCTCGAAGAAAACTCTTTTCTTGCAATCTGCCATCGTCGACAAAAGACCTGTGAATTTCGCTTCCATTTCACCCAATCTTATCTATTTTCCCATATGTCAAACCATCCTCCTTGCCCCCCTTTCCAAAATCTTGTATAGTGATGACAAGGTGGTAACCATGTCCGGACATGTATTCATTTCTTACTCTCGCAAAGACCTACCGTTTGTTGAAGGACTTGCCGCGGAATTGGATAAATTCGGCATCCATACCTGGCTGGATTTACACAACCTGCGCGGCGGCAAAGCCTGGTGGCCGGCCATTCAAGACGCAATAAAGGAAACCGAGGCCGTGCTGTGCGTGCTTTCCCCCGATTCGATGCAGTCCGAATATGTCGCCAAGGAACTGCTGCACAGCAAAGCGCACGGGCGGCCGATCATCGCACTCAATTACCGCAGCGCCACCATTCCCGATCCGTTACGTTTCCTCAGTCCCGACCATTGGATCCCAATCAGTGATGATGAAACCGAATTTAATGACGGCATCAAGCACTTGTTCCTCTCAAATTTGCCCTGGACGCTGCGGGCAGGCTACGCCGCCCAACACTTGCAAACCCTCCCCACCGACACCATCCCCGTCCCAGCACCCCTCCCACCCGCCTCGATTCCCCCACCGTTCAAGCCCAATCCCATGTTTGTCGGGCGCGAGGAAGAAATGCGGGCATTGGCCGCCGCCCTCAAAGGCGGCAAAGATGCCGTGGTCAGCCCGGTGGCCGCCGCCACCGGTTTGGGCGGGATCGGCAAAACCCAGTTGGCAGCCGAGTTCGCCCACCGCTACGGGCAGTACTTTTTGGGCGGGGTGTACTGGTTCAACTTCGAGCAGGCCGAGACCATTCCGGCAGAAGTGGCCCGTTCCGGCGGCACGGAAGGAATGGCCTTACAGCCCGGTTGGGACACCCTCTCGCAGGAACAACAGGTGCGCCTGGTGCAGCATGCCTGGCAAAGCGACCTGCCCCGCCTGCTGGTGTTTGACAACTGCGAATCGCAGGAGGTTTTGGAGCACTGGTTACCCACGACCGGCGGCTGCCGCGTGCTGGTCACCAGCCGGGTGCAGAACTGGCCGCGCTCGCTCGGTCTGACCCTGCTGCCGCTCGCCACCCTCCCCCGCCCGGAAAGCATCGCTCTGCTGGGAAAATTCCGCCCTGACCTACCCACCGACGACCCCACCCTGGATGCGATTGCGGAAGAATTGGGCGACCTGCCCCTTGCCCTGCACATGGCAGGCAGCTACCTGGAAACTTACCGCCACGCCGAAACGCCGCAAAGCTACCTGGAAGCCCTGCAAAAGCGCGACCTGCTGGCACATCTCTCACTCACCGTAAGCGACCACGCCCCCACCCGACACGACATGCACGTCGGGCGCACCTTCGCCCTCAGCTTGCAAAAACTGGACTCCGCAGACCGCACCGACCAACTGGCCCTCGACCTGCTGGCCCGCGCCGCATATTTCGCCCCCGGACACCCCATCCCCAGGGAGATGCTCAAAGCCAGCGTGCAAAACTTACTGACGGAAGATGAACAAGACACTTTATTGAGTGAAAAAGCCCTCCTGCGCCTGATTCAGGTGGGCTTGGTAGAGCAAACCGAAAATGGCGAAGTGGTGATACACCGTCTGGTGTGTGCTTTTGTGCAAGGTGCCGAAATTGCAGTACGCGGGGATAGTTTGGCGGATGTGGAGAACACAGTGAACAATGCAGTCTTTCAGGCTAATGATACCGGCTTACCGACCACCATGCAGCCCATCCTGCCCCACTTGCAGCATCTGGTTAAAATTGGGAATCACTTCCGGGAAGACACCGCTGGAAAATTAATAATTAACTATGGATATTACTTAGCCACAATCGGGAACTACGCCCAGGCAAAAGAATACTACCAGCAAGCTCATAACATTGTTCAAGAAATTCTTGGCCCCAAGCACCCAACCACCGCTGCCAGCCTCAATAACCTCGGAGGTATTCTTATTTCCTTGGGCGATTACCAACAGGCCAAAGGCTACTTCCAACAAGCCCTTGACATCGTTCAAGAAATCCTCGGCCCCAACCACCCTCACACCGTTAGAAGCCTCAATAATATTGGTGGTGTATTGAAATCCATGGGCAATTATCCCCAGGCCAAAGAGTACTTTCAGAAAGCCCTTACCATCCGCCGGGAAATCCTAGGCCCTAGACACCCTGACACCGCCACTTGTCTCAATAACCTCGGAGGTGTCCTGCAAGCCATGGGCGACTACCCCCAAGCCCAAGAATACCTCCAGCAAACCCTTGATATCGTTCAAGAAGCCCTCGGCCCCAACCACCCCCACACCGCCGCCAGCCTTAACAACCTTGGTAGTGTCCTGCAAGCCATGGGCGACTACCCCCAGGCAAAAAAATACTACCAGCAAGCTCTCAACATTACCCAGCAAATCCTCGGTCCCAAGCACCCCAACACAGCCACCAGCCTCAATAACCTCGGAAGTATCCTTCGCGATATGGGCGACTATCCCCAGGCAAAAGAGTACTTCCAGCAAGCCCTTAGCATCGTTCAAGAAGTCCTCGGCCCCAAGCACCCGGATACCGCCGCCAGCCTTAATAACCTCGGTTTTATCCTTCAAACCATGGGTGACAACTTACAAGCCAAAGAGTATTTCCAGCAAGTTCTCACCATCCGCCTGGAAATCCTCGGCCCCAAGCACCCGGATACCGCCACCTGTCTCAATAACCTCGGTGGTATCCTGTATATCTTAGGTGACAACTTACAAGCCAAAGAGTATTTCCAACAAGCTTTCAATATCTGGAACGAAACCCTCGGCCCCAAGCACCCAGACACCGCACGCAGCCTCAATAACCTCGCTGGTGTCCTGCATGCTATGGGAAACTACCCCCAGGCAAAAGAATACTACCAGCAAGCCTTCGATATTTGGAATGAAACCCTCGGCCCTGACCATCCCCGTACCCAAACTGTCCGCGAAAATTTAGAAGCCCTTTTCCAAGAAATGGAAGAATAGCACCCCCTAAAACACAAACCGGCCGCATACCCACGGCCGGTTTGCAATCTTCCCTTATCCTCTCATAACCTCACTACAAAACAACTCAACTACCAAACCACCCAACTACCAAACTATCGAACTACGCCTCTACCCCACCACCATCCACACGCCAACGCCCGTGCTCAACACGGTCAGGTAGGGGGCGGCCGCGTGCAGCAGGGAGACAAACTTGGGGAATTCCTTCTCCACACTGAGCAGTCCGCCGGTCACGATGGTGAGCAGGAAAAACACGCCTGCGGCAACCCACACGCCTGATTCAAGCGCGGTCAGCGGGGCAGCCTTGTGCAATCGGTTGACGGTCACCACCAGGTAGACCACCAGACCTACGGCGATCAGTTTATGCAGGGTGAATAAAAAGGTGTTGTAGGGGAAACCCTCGCGGCTGAGGGTGTAGCCCAAGATCAAGATGAGCGCAAACGCCCCGCCGATGCCCATCATTTTCCATAGTGCCATATCCATTCTAACAATCTCCTTCTTCATCTATTGATGTCTATACTTTATTCGCAGCCGCCCCACCTGAGTACAGATAACTTCTTGTAGTGTTTCATGATTCTTGCGCTCCATCTACGCCGGTTTTTGCCCGGATGCCGTCCCAAAAGATGTCGAAACCGCTCTGGATGTAGGTCTCGTCGCTGGAGGGACGGTCGGGCAGCATGATCAAATTTAAGACGGCGACAATATCTTGATAGAGAAAGTTGCCGATCAATTCCAAGGGGTAAGGGTGCAGGCAGCCCTCTTCCAGGCCGCGTTGGATAGCCTGATAAAAGTAGACGTAAAAGTGGGCGGTCTGCGCTTCCACATCCTCGCCCAGCAGGCCGCTGTCGCGCACCAACTGCAAATAGCGGTAGTACAGCGGATTCTCCAAAAACCATTCAATCGTGCCCATATAGATGGTACGGAAGGTTTCTTTCACCGGTTGGGTGGGGTCCAGCACGCTGTTAATGTAGACAGACTGCGCTCGCCGATCTGGATGGCGATCTCGTCGACCAGGTCTTGCTTGGTGGGGAAGTAGAGGAACAGCGTGCCCGCGGCGGTACCGGCTTCTCTGGCAATCGCCGCGGTGGAGGTGTCCTTTACCCCATTTTCAACAAACAGTTTCAACGCAACCTCTAAAAATGCGGCTCGTTTTTCGGGGTCTAGTTTTCTAATCATCGTTTTCCTTTCAACATGGGGCGGGCCATTTTGCGCCTCAAACCAAGGTTATTATTCTATAATGACTGACTGCTCACTCATTATAGAATATATACACAGGTTGTCAAGGTTATTTTGGGGAATCTGGAAGGTGGATTCCGCCCTATCCCATATGGGTGCGGTCTCGGCCGGGTAACCCGGCCGCTACGGGATATTTTGGTTAATGCCCGTCTGGGAAAAATCCCTCATTCTACCCGTAGGGGCGATACATGTGTCGTCCGGGAAATGCATCATTCAATTACAGCAATCAGGGTGTGAAAATTAGTTGCGTTTTTGCGGGCGAAACCCCATGCTGGGGCGGCTTCATCCCTACCCTAGATATGGATGTGTTGGAATGTGCCGGGAGACCCGGCCGCTACGAGATATTTTGGGGTAATGCCTGTCTGGGAAAAAAATCAACCTATCTACCCGTAGGGGCGACACATGTGTCGCCCGAGAAATTCGGTCATTCGGTTACAGCTATCAGGATGTGAAAATTAGTTGCGTTTTTGCGGGTGAGACCCCATGCTGGGGCGGCTTCATCCCTACACCAGGTAAGGATGAATTGGGCCGGGATACCCGGCCGCTACGGGATATTTTGGTTAATGCCCGTCTGGAAAAAATCCCTCATTCTACCCGTAGGGGCGACACATGTGTCAATAGTGTCTTATTAAAAAGGAAGCGCATGGAAAAGATGGTAAAAATAAAAATAGGTTAGAGACCAATCACCACCAAACCATGCGCAATGAAAAGGATACCATACCCTACCAATTGGAACCGCAAATTCAGGCGAATACTTGCCCAACAACTGCAAGCCTTGCTGCAACACACAGATAAGATTGCCACACAGCACAAACTAGAACGCTATCGCAAGCATTTCCACACTCGACAGCATGCAGGCGTCTTGCTCTTTCATGGATTGACCCGCAGTCCGAGTTTGCGGCAAAGCTATCAATTGATCCACAGCCAAAGAGAACTTCTTCAAGCTTGTGACTTGTTGGATGAAAGCCAGCATATGCGGGTGAGCTTCAGTCAACTGGCTGCGTCTAACCATAGCCGTGATGCAGTGTTCATGCAAGCGTTGGGCACTCATTTGCTCCACAAACTCAAACCACAAAGCTACCAGCACAAATCGATCCGGCGAGACATCCATTTGCTCGATTCCACCTGTATCAAAGTATCCCCTTTGCTTGCTAGTTGGGCAGATGGTATTTCCAATGTCCGGCTCCAGGTGCAGTTGAGGCCTGCACAAGACTTGCCAGAACAAATCCTGCTGACCAATTTCCGCAAAAATGATTGCCAGGGATTAGATCGGCTGCTGCTTCAAAATGAAGATAACCTGGCTGCACTCGCCGGGCAAACCTTGGTAGTGGACTTGGGGTATTACAGCCACAAGCGTTTTCAATGCTTACGTCAGGCTGGGGTGCATTTTGTCACCCGCCGGCATCACCAGGCAGCCATTCAAGTGGTAGAGGACTGCCCGATCCAGCACAGCCTGCCAGAAGTGTCTGTCTCACGGATAGATGTGCTCACTGACCAACGCATCGTACTAGGCAGTCCTAACAACCGAGCCGGGGCGGTATTAGCAGACATGCGTATGGTGACCGCAAGGGTGTCCTCTCCAGGAAGGGAACCTCTTTGTTATGAGATCATCACCGACCGCTGGGACCTGACGGCCTGTGAAGTCATTCAGTATTATCTTTGGCGGTGGGAAATTGAATTATTCTTCCGCTGGGTCAAAAGTCATTTGTGTCTGGAGCAGTTACTGGGCTACAGTTCAAATGCAGTGTGTTTGTCAATATGGTTGGTGATCGTTGTGCATTTACTGACTTTGTTGCTCTCCATCCTCATGGAGGCAAAACATCGCTCCCCCGTGTTTCTCTGTCAATTATTGTGGTGTTTGGCTCAATTATCTGCTGATGACTTCAATTCTTCCTCTCCCCAACAACTCCCGCTCCACCTTTTTGATACCAGTTGATTTTAATCGGACAGCATTGACACATGTGTCGCCCGAGAAATTCGGTCATTTAGCTACAGCTATCGGGGTGTGAAAATTAGTTGCGTTTTTTACGGGTGAGGCCCCATGCTGGGGCGGCTTCATCCCTACCCTAGATATGGATGTGTTGGAATGTGCCGGGAGACCCGGCCGCTACGGGATATTTTGGTTAATGCCCGTCTGGAAAAAATCCCTCACTCTACCGTAGGGGCGACACATGTGTCGTCCGAGAAATACAGCCATTCAACTACAGCTATCAGGGTGTGAAAATTAGTTGCGTTTTTGCGGGTGAGACCCCATGCTGGGGCGGCTTCATCCCTATTCTAGATCGGTGCACTCTCGGCCGGGAAACCCGGCCGCTACGGGATATTTTGGGTAATGCCTGTCTGGGAAAAAATCAACCTATCTACCCGTAGGGGCGACACATGTGTCGCCCGGGAAATTCGGTCATTCAGTTACAGTAATTAGGATGTAAAAATCATTTGCGTTTTTTGCGGGTGAGACCCCATGCTGGGGCGGCCTCATCCCTACACCAGATGGGTGCACTCTTGGCCGGGTTACCCGGCCGCTACAAGATATTTTGGGTAATGCCTGTCTGGGAAAAAAATCAACCTATCTACCCGTAGGGGCGACACATGTGTCGCCCGGGAAATTCAGGCGGTTATCACAGCTATCAAGATGTCAAAAATATTTACGGTTTTCGGGCGAAGCAGGCTTCGCCCCTACCCTAGATATGGATGGATTGAGATAAGAAGACCCGGCTGCTACTGGATAGTTTTGAGTAATGCCTACCTGAAAGAAATCCTCCGCTCTACCCGTAGGGGCGACACATGTGTCGCCCGGGAAATTCAGGCGGTTATCACAGCTATCAAGATGTCAAAAATATTTACGGTTTTCGGGCGAAGCAGGCTTCGCCCCTACCCTAGATATGGATGGATTGAGATAAGGAGACCCGGCTGCTACTGGATAGTTTTGAGTAATGCCTACCTGAAAGAAATCCTCCGCTCTACCCGTAGGGGCGACACATGTGTCGTCCGAGAAATTCAGCCATTCAGCTACAGCTATCAGAGTGTGAAAATTAGTTGCGTTTTTTGCGGGTGAGACCCCATGCTGGGGCGACCTCATCCCTACCCTAGATATGGATGTGTTGGAATGTGCCGGGAGACCCGGCCGCTACGGGATATTTTGGTTAATGCCCGTCTGGAAAAAATCCCTCAGTCTACCCGTAGGGGCGACACATGTGTCGCCCGAGAAATTCGGTCATTTAGCTACAGCTATCGGGGTGTGAAAATTAGTTGCGTTTTTTACGGGCGAAGCAGGCTTCGCCCCTACACTAGATAAGGATGTATTGAGATAAGAAGACCCGGCCGCTACAAAACATAATCGGCAGAGCTATCCAGACACCAAAAAGATTCACCCTGCCGAACTCAAACCATGCTTTCCCGAATAGCGTATAATTTAGGTAATTGATTCTATGCACATACATTGATTCAATCTTGCTGCCGGGTGCAGGCCATTCCTACCCTTCACCCCAGGAAGCACCCCGGAGCAAACTTTGCGTCAGGAGAAGAAAATGAGCGACTATACCTGTATTCTGGTGGAACAGCGCGAACGCGTCGGCCTGATCACCCTTAACCGCCCCGAAGCCTATAATGCCCTCAACGCGGCACTGATGGGCGAGTTGATCGAAGCCCTGCAAACCTTTGATGCCGATGATTCGATTGGTGCGATGGTGGTGGCAGGCGGCGAGAAAGCCTTTGCCGCCGGCGCAGACATCAGCGAGATGGCCGATAACAGCGCAGTCGATATGCTGGTCAGCGGCCGTATCGACCGCTTTGACGAGATTATGCGCATTAAAAAACCGGTCATTGCAGCAGTCTCCGGCTGGTGCCTGGGCGGCGGCTGCGAATTAGCCATGTCGCTGGATATGATCGTCGCTTCCGAGCGTGCCCGTTTCGGGCAGCCGGAGATCAACCTGGGGGTCATCCCTGGAGCAGGCGGCACCCAACGCCTGACCAAAGCGGTAGGCAAAGCAATCGCCATGGAAATGGTGCTCAACAACCGCCACCTGACCGCCGAAGAAGCCCTGCATTACGGGCTGGTTAACAAGGTGCTGCCAGTGGACGAATACCTGGACGCGGCCCTCAAGCTGGCCGCCGAAATCGCAGCCCGCGCCCCACTGGCCGTGCGTCTGGGCAAGCAGGCTGTCAACAATTCCTTTGAAACCTTTTTAAGCGATGGTCTGGCCGATGAACGGCGTGCCTTTTACCTGCTGTTTGCCAGCCAGGACCAAAAAGAGGGCATGCAGGCCTTTTTAGAAAAACGTGATCCCGACTGGAAGGGGGCCTGATCTGAACACAGGCGGCACCCCCACCGGCAGAGCGGGAGGACAAAGCACCCGCCCGGCACCTTCCGCGCAAAAGCCTCCGGTCACTTTCCGGACGCTGGTACGCGCCTTGCGCGGCCTGGGGTTAGACGGACAAAAACCGGTATTGGTACACAGTTCCCTGAAAGCCTTCGGCAAAGTGCAGGGGGGGGCAGACACCGCCGCTGCCGCGCTGCTGGATGTATTTGATAAGGTGATGGTGCCCACCTTTACCTATAAAACCATGGTGGTGCCCGAAGCCGGGCCGCCCGATAACGCCATCCGCTACGGGGCACACACCGATCAAAATAAGATAGCAGAATTTTTCCACCCGGAAATGCCGGCCGATAAGATGATGGGAAAAATTGCCGAGGTGATCCGCACCCACCCGGATGCAGTGCGCTCCGGCCACCCGGTGCTGTCTTTTGCCGGAATCAATGTGGAGAAATATTTAGAAACGCAGCTGCTCAGCGAGCCGTATGCGCCGATTGCGGCGATGTACGATGACGGCGGCTGGGTAGTGCTGCTTGGCGTCGATCACACCTCCAACACCACCATCCACCTGGGCGAACGTCTGGCCGGGCGGCAGCGCTACCTGCGCTGGGCACTGATGAGTGACATGATCGTGGCCTGCCCCAATTTCCCCTACTGCTCGGACGGATTCAACGCCATCCAACCGTTGATGGCACCTTTCTTGAAAAGCACACTGGTAGACAGCGCCTTGATCCAGGCCATGCCGATCCCGGAGCTGGTCGATACCGTGCGCCAACTGCTGGAAGCCGACCCGACCGCCCTGCTGTGCAACCGCACCGACTGCCTGGCCTGCAACACCATCCGCCGCAATATACAACAAGCTAAGGGGAGACAATAAACTTGGCAATCCCCAGGCAAGCCAAGACGATTTCTCCTCTTATTATCCATTTGTCTTTATCCAAAATCACAAAAGACGGTAGGGAGGGTTTGAAGGTTTCACCTTTTAACCCTCCCCTACTTTGCCTGAAAGACATTACCCCGTTATTCTAACCACAAAACCAATCCGCCCTAACCTACAAAATACAGTAAAATAAATCCTATCAAAACAAACGGAGCCTATCAGGCACATTATGGAGAAGAACCCGCTAGAAAAACACCTCCCTAAGAAACCGAACTTCTCGGAAATGACGTTGAAGGAGAAGATCGGTTATCTTTATTCACGGCTGCGGCTGCAAGTGCGCTTTTACGGGCGCAAAGTGCTGCCCCCCGTGACCAAAGAACGCGTCTCCGAAGTGCAGATGCAGCTGCGGGATTCCTCCACCCCCGACTTTGATTATTTCGTGCTGGTCGTACTCTCTGCGATGATCGCCACGTTGGGGCTGCTGATCGATTCGGCCGCCACCATTATCGGCGCCATGCTGGTCGCCCCCTTGATGTCCCCCATTCTTGGAATCGGGTTGGCTTCCATCCGCGGGGATACCACCTTATTAAAAGACGCTGGCACAGCCCTGCTGCGGGGCGCATTGATGGCCATTGTGCTGGCCGTGGTGGTCACCTGGGTCAATAAGCTGCTGCCCTTCGTCTCCATGCAAGACCTGCCCAACGAAGTACTCTCCCGCACGCGCCCCAGCCCGATAGACCTGGGCGTAGCGCTGGCCGGCGGTTTGGCAGCTACGTTTGCGCTGGTACAGCCGCAGTTATCGGCTGCCCTGCCTGGTGTGGCCATTGCCACTGCCCTGATGCCCCCGTTGTGCGTGGTTGGGATTGGCATTGCGCTGGGAGATTGGGAAGTTGCGCAGGGTGCCGGACTGCTGTTCCTTACCAACGCGGTGACGATTGCCGCTTCCTCCATCTTTTTGTTCTACATCACCGGCTTTAGCCTGGGGCGCAAAGAAGGCGACCGTATGTTCCCGCGCAGTTTGCAGATTTCGATGCTGCTGACCCTGATCCTGCTGGCCCCCCTGGCCTGGCAGAGCTACATTTTTGTGCAGAATGCAAACTTCAACCGGGAGATCAACAGCGTGGTGCAGGAAGAAGTGACCAATATTGGCGCCAGCCTGGATACCCTCACCTGGGAAGAAAATGGGGACAATGTCTTATCGATCAGCATCACCGTCTTGGTAAGCAACACCCTGCGCTACAACAACAGCGTGGAACTGCAAAACAAAATTGCCGAACGCTTACAGCGCACGGTGCAGTTGAAGATCAACCAGGTCACAGTGGCCCAGTTAGACCCCTTGGTGCCACCAACCTTAACGCCAACCGCCTACATTGCCCCAACCAACACGTCAACGCCCTCGCAAACCGCTTCCCTGACCCCCACCCCGGATTACACCGACACGCCGACCCCAACTTCCACGTATACGCCTACCCCAACCTTCACCCCCACGCCCCAAACCGGGATCATGACCGACCGCAGCGGCACGGCCCTGCTGGCATTCCCCAATGGGCCGCACATTGGTTATATCTACTTCAACCAATCGTTCCGGATCTTGTACCAAACCCAGATTGTGGACGGTTTTGTGTGGATTGAAGTGCAAGATTCAGATGGGCGCATCGGCTGGATACCGGAATATCAGACCGATTTAGCCACCGAAACGCCCTCACCCACCCCTTGATTCCAATAAATCTTTAATAGGCTGTTATCAAAAAGATAATCTTCCCGATGTTATAATTTAACCATTCCAGGGACAGGCACAGGCCTAATAAGGGTCTGTTGAACGGGAAAAGGCCTGTTTCCTGCAATTGCTATTGGTATACCCAATCCGATAATATCCGTATCTTACATACAAGGCAAAAATATTATGATGAGATTTGATAGATTTACCGAGCGGGCACAAGAAGCCGCTCAACGTGCCGCAGAGATCATTCAACGCTATGGACACAACCAGATTGACACCGAACACATCCTGCTGGCATTAATTGAACAACCTGACGGCGTGGTCGGGCAGCTTTTAGAGATCATGAATGTCGATCCCGATATGCTCACCGAACGCCTGGACTACATCTTGCGCACCAGCCCCAAAGCCAACATCTTTGGTGGGGGTGCGGGGCAAATCTTTATTACCCCGCGGGTCAAACGCATTATTGACCTGGCAAACGAAGAAGCAAACCGGCTGAAAGACGAATATATCTCCACCGAACACATCTTTTTGGCAGTGTTAAGCGAACGCAGCACCCCTGCTGCCCGCCTGCTGGAAGGTGCCGGGGTGACCAAAGACCGTGTGCTGGAAGCAGTTAACCAACTGCGCGGCGGCCAACGGGTAACCGACCCGCAAGCCGAAACCCGCTACCGCACCCTGGAGAAATACTCCCGCGACCTGACCCAGATGGCGCGTGAAGGCAAGCTCGACCCGGTGATCGGGCGCGATGCAGAAATCCTGCGCGTGATCCAAATCCTCTCCCGGCGCACCAAGAACAACCCGGTGCTGATCGGCGAAGCGGGCGTGGGCAAGACTGCCATTGTGGAAGGGCTGGCCCAAAAGATCGCCACCAACGATGTCCCCGAAATCCTCAGCGGCAAACGCGTGACCTCCCTGGACCTGGGTGCGATGATTGCCGGTTCCCGCTTCCGCGGCGAGTTTGAAGAACGCTTGAAAGCCACCATCGAAGAAGTGCAGCGTGCCCAGGGTGAGATCATCCTGTTCATTGACGAGCTGCACACCGTGGTAGGTGCCGGCGCAGCCCAAGGGGCAATGGACGCCTCGAACATGCTCAAACCCGCCCTGGCACGCGGCGAGCTGCAAGCCGTTGGCGCCACCACCTTAGATGAATACCAAAAACACATCGAGAAAGACGCAGCCCTGGAGCGGCGTTTTGCCCCGGTGTATGTGGAAGAACCCAGCGAAGACGATACTGTCCTGATGCTGCACGGTTTGCGTGACCGCTACGAAGCCCACCACAAAGTGCGCTTCTCGGACGAAGCGCTTGAAACTGCCGTGCGCCTTTCCAGCCGCTACCTGACCGACCGGCGCCTGCCGGACAAAGCCATCGACTTGATGGACGAAGCGGCGGCCAAACTGCGCATTGCGTTGTTCTCCCTGCCCCCAGAGCTGAAAGTGCTCAAGCAGGAACTCGACCGGATGATGGCCGAGGAAGAGCAGGCCGGGATCGAGCGCGATTACGAGCGTGCCGCCCAAAAGAAGGCCGAACGCCTGCGCATGGAAACCGAATATAACGAGAAACGCTCCAAATGGGAAGCAGAACACGAATTAGACGAGGTTGTCGATAAAGACGATGTCGCCGAAGTACTC
Organism: Anaerolineales bacterium; assembly: GCA_963675375.2. GTDB lineage: Bacteria > Chloroflexota > Anaerolineae > Anaerolineales > UBA11579 > UBA11579. The sequence continues at coordinate 4,347,908 of OY776212.2, forward strand.
GCCCAGTGGACGGGCATCCCGGTCAGCCAGATGATGGAGACCGAAGCCGAGAAACTGCTCAACATGGAAGACCGGCTGCACGAACGCCTGATCGGACAGAATGAAGCCATTCACGCCGTTTCAGACGCCATTCGCCGCTCTCGCTCTGGCCTGAAAGACCCCAAGCGCCCGATTGGTTCCTTTATCTTCATCGGCCCCTCCGGGGTTGGAAAGACCGAACTCGCTAAAGCGCTGGCCGAATTCATGTTTGACGATGAAGACGCCCTGGTGCGCATCGACATGAGCGAATACCGCGAGCAGCACACCGCCTCCCGCCTGTTTGGTGCCCCTCCTGGATATGTGGGCTACGAAGAAGGCGGCCAGCTTACCGAAGCAGTCCGCCGCCGCCCGTACAGGGTGATCTTGTTCGACGAGATCGAAAAAGCCCACCCAGAGGTATGGAACTCGCTGCTGCAAATCCTGGATGACGGCCGCCTGACGGACGGACAGGGACGCACGGTCAACTTCCGCAATACAGTGTTGATCATGACCAGCAACCTGGGCACCGAATTTGTGCGCAAATCGGGTTCCCTGGGCTTCTTACAGCCCGACGGGGACGGCGAAGACCGCGAAGCCCACAAGAAGATCGAGAAAGCGCTCAAAGATACTTTCCGTCCAGAGTTCCTCAACCGGATTGATGAGATCATCACCTTCTCGCAGTTGAGCGTGGAAGATATGCAGAAGATCGTCCACTTGCAGATGAAGGAAATCCGCCAGCGGGTGACCGACCAGGGCTTAGAAATCTCCCTGACCGATGAAGCCAGCAAATGGCTGGCCGAACAAGGCTACGACCCCGCTTTTGGCGCCCGCCCGTTGAAACGTGCCTTGCAAAAATATGTGGAAAGCCCGCTCTCGATCAAGATATTGGAAGGCGAATTCCAGGCCGGGGATGTGGTTGAAGTGACGGTGAACGAGGAGGAAAACGGGATGGCCTTTACCCTCAAAGAGCGAAAAGGCGCCCCCGAACTGACCCGCCGGGAGTCTAAGAAGGAAGAAGTGATGGTAGAGGATTAAGCTCCCGCCTGATCTAACCGGCTCAATAACGAAATTTGATGAGACCCCAGCAAAATGCTGGGGTCTTGTTCGTTAAAATGGGTGTAAAAAATGAGAAAAACTGCGAAAACTTTAAGGTAATTTTCACAACATTTAATAGGTGAATCCCGGTACGGTTGTTATAATGGGGCGACTTTAACCAAAACCAGGAGAATGTTTATAATGGAACACAAGCTCGACCCCTCCGAAGTGCGGGTGTTCAGCGGAAGCTCACACCCACAGCTGGCGCAAGGGATTGCCGATTACCTCGGTATCCCCCTGGATGAAACCAGGGTCAGCCGCTTCAGCAATGACAATATGTACATCCAATTGGGGGCTAGCACACGTTCCCGCGCCGTGTATATTGTGCAGTCCCTCTCTCCACCAGTCAATGATAACCTGGTGGAGTTGTTGATGATGCTGGATATCGCCCGCGCTGCGGCCGCCAAAGAAATCCATGCCATCATTCCATATTATTCTTTTGCCCGCTCGGACAAAAAGGATGCCCCGCGCATTTCGATCACCGCCAAACTGGTCGCCGACCTGCTGAAAAGCGCCGGCGCCACCCAGGTGATGACCATGATGCTGCACTCCCCGCAGGTACACGGCTTCTTCAGCCTGCCCACCGACCCGCTCAGCAGCCGCCCGGTATTCGAGAATTATCTGGCAAAACGCGACCTTTCCGATACCGTGGTGGTCTCCGGCGATATGGGGAACGCCAAATCGGCAGCCCGCTTTGCCCGCACCCTGGGCTTGCCGGTGACCGCCGGGAACAAAGAGCGTGTTTCCGACACCGAGGTGCGTTTCAGCGGTCTGGTAGGGGCGCAGGTCACCGGGTTCAAACATGCCCTGTTGTATGATGACGAAATTGCCACCGGCGGCACTATCCACCAGCTTTCCGAGCTATTGGTAGAAGAGGGCATCGAGGAAATTACGGTCGTATGCACCCACGGCGTATTTGTGGGCAATGGTTTCGAAAAATTGGTCAACTTCCCGCAGATCAAAGAGATCATCACCACGGATACCGTGCCGCAGAAGAAACAGCACGAAAAGCTTAGAGTACTCTCCGTAGCCCCGGTATTTGGCGAAGCGATCTTCAAAAATTCCACCCACCAATCGATCGGCGATTTGTTCGTATACGGCGAGCAGTAGGCAGATAAATACATTTGATATCTTGAAGTAGGGAAAGGTCTTGAGTCCTTTCCCTACTTTTGGTTAACGTCATCTTTTGTCACCCTTTTACAAAAATGCTTTAGCAATTCAAAATATTTCAAAAACCTATCCTGCAAATGCAACATAAATCATGGTTGTTTGAATGTATAATATGTGCGGCGGGTTATATGAGAAACGCATCCCGCTGAACACAGTGTAGGGCCGGTTAAATATCGCGTGTTTTTTTCAAACGATGCAAAGTAAAAATTGGAGGAAAATCAATGAGCATTAATGTCACGTTAGATATTCCAAAACGTATTGCACAAGGAATAATGACTGGGAAATATGAACGTGTAGGCGGGGTTGTGCGTGATATGAAGACGAAACAGGTTATTGCTTGGTTAAGAGAAGCATCTGATACAAGCAATCAGGTCTTATCCAATATTTTGTCACCTTCCATGTTGAGCGCTCAAGCCAGTACAGCTCTTTCCTTAGTAAACCCTGTAACCAGTATCCTAAATTTAGCAGTTTCAACAATGAGCTTTATTATTTTAAAGAAACGATTAGGTGTTATTGAACAACAACTAGAACAAGTCCAGAACGTTCTTCAAACCACTGATTATAAAATTGATTTGTCATTTTATGCTAACTTTCGGGCTGCCCTTGATTTAGCCAATAACGCTTTTACAATGTCCCATTCAGAAACCCGCAAAATGAGTGCTATGCAAGCCATTAACCGTTTTTTAGAGGCAGAACATCACTACACTAACCTTGCGGATATAGAAATTGGCAATAGCAGCGTGGTGGCAGATGAATACCTTTCGACATTGTGTTTGGCTTATGTTACTGAAGTTCGTTGTTACCTGGAATTAGAAGAACTTGATACCGCTCGGCGTCGTATGCAAGAAGGTGTGGCTGTGCTTCGGCCGCGTTTTGAAAAGCACGTCAATACATTATTAACCTCAAACCCGGCCGCTTATTTACACCCAAGTTTAAAGGAACAAGTTGGCCTGAAACGTCTGGCTAAAGTTTATCAATGGTTAGAACCAGGCGTAGATGAGAGTGATGTTTTTGAAATGCAGCGAGAGAATTTATTCAATTTGGCTCAGAAATCGGAAGAGTGGGTTAACTCACTCCCACAGGCCATTCGTATTCCAAAAGATGTCACCCATCGGAATGTGTTTAATCAGTTAGCCAAACAATCCAAGAAGTTTATCGGGGCATTACCTACAATGTCAAAAATTTCAGGGTCAAAAACTGGTTCTCAAGAAGCGGAACATCAATCTCCCGAATTAGAAATTTATGGTCATTTACCAACAACGATGACGTTAATGGAGTCGATGGTTGAAGATGATAATCGTTTGACGATGTATGAATCAGAAATAGAGATGATACATCAGTTAGGGATGAGTTTTCAAGAGTGGCGGCAATTAGCACCACCATCTACTGCTCAAAGAAATGGGTCTGATTTAATTTGGATTACAGTATCGTAAAAGGTCTCCCACCAATCGATCGGCGATTTGTTCGTATACGGCGAACGGTAAGCAGATAAATACATTTGATATTTTGGTGTAGGGGAAGGTTAAAAGGTGAAACCTTCAGACCCTCCCCTACTTTTGGTTAACGCCATCTTTTCCCTCCCTTTTATAAAAATGTTTTAGTAATTCAAAACTTTTCAAAAACCTATCCTTCAAATGCAACATAAATCATGGTTGCTTGAATGTATAATATGTGCAGCGGGTTTTAAGAAAAACACATCCCGCTGGTCACGCCGGCTGTTATCGTACAAACCATTTAGAAATCAGAGGGAAATAATATGGTAAATTCCAAAACTACTACCCCAGAAGATGAAGTTCTCAAGAATCAAGTTTCTTCCGAACTTGATACAGCCAAACAATTGGCGAAATCGCTGGATTTTGATGAAGTTAAGAGCGGAGAATGGTTTATTGGTCTTTTACAAAAAGTGGTTCAAGCCTATGACCGAAATGCCAGAGCAACCTATTTTCAGAAAAAATATCCGGGGCTACCACCCGATGATATTGCCGATATTTTAACTGGCGTAACTGTCCGCTATGCAACCATTGCCGGGGCCATCGCCGGAGCAGCAGCAACAGCAAATCAGATTGCTACGATAAGTTCAGCCGGAATGACGGCAGCCCTATTTGTTGGTTCCATCGGCGCAGAGATGATTTATCTCTCCCAAATTCAGATGCGCCTGGTTCTCGACCTTTCCGTTGTCTATGATCTGCAACTCGACACAGAAGACCCTGAAGACATATTGATGATTTTTGGTTACGCTTTAGGCGTGATGCCCACTGGAATACTTGGCAGGGGCATGCAGGTGGCAGCGGGTGCAGCCACAAAAGGGGCTGTTAAAAAATATATTAGCAAAGGAACCCTGAAAGCTATTCAAGATTTTGCGCGCCGGCTTGGTTTTAAGATTTTACAACGGACCATTCTAAAATATGCTGTGCCTGTGGCCTCTGCGGCTGTAGGCAGCAGTTACAATTATGCTACAACCAAATCAGTCGGCAGAATTGCCAAAGAGCATTTTAAAAATAGAGGCAAAGTGACGGAAGAGTTACGCGCTTTGGTCTCACGTCAGCACACCTATGATCTGGCTTTTCCCGCCGCAGTTATGTATGTCGCTCAGGTTGATGGTCAATTTTCTGCCAAGGAAAAAGATTTTTATAAAGCGATGTTATCTCGCATGTCCTTTGATGAAAATACTCAGGCGGAATTTCAAAAGCTGATTGCCAATGAGGACAATATTCTTGAGGCTATTGCTAAAATTGAAGATGAAGAAGTCCGGCTCAGCTTGATGGAAACATTGGTCTTGATGGCTATTTATGATGGCGAATTGGCCGAAAAAGAACGTGAATTTTTAGAGGGTGTAGCAGAACTGTTGAATGTGCCTTTAGATATTGTTGAGGTTGAACAACGAACTCAGGATTATCAAATCGTTGTCCGGAAGAATGTTTTTGAAAAAACGGCAGAAATTACCGGCAGTGCAGCGGCTAAAGCGATAAATGTAGCAGGGCAAGCGGCAAGCGGTGTTAAAAATACCGTCTTAGGATCAGGCGAAAAAGTGAAAGGCGCGTTCGGCAAAGTTCTTGCCCGCAAGAAAGATAACGAGAAAAAACCTGCGCAGTCAGAAAAATCAACCATCATCTGCTCAAATTGTGGGAAAGAAGTTGCTGCTGAGTATAAATTTTGTCCGGATTGTGGACAAACAATAGCTACTGAAAAAAGTTGCACGTCTTGTGGCGAACTAATTCCTCTTGATTTTGCTTTTTGTCCGCATTGCGGTACAACACAGGCTTAAGCACCGTTTTGGGGTATATTCAGGTAAAACGCGCCTAACAAACCGAGCGCCTAAATTATGGGATTCTACGGCATTTTCAAGCATTTTTCTGGCTTCGAGTTTTTTCTATCCGTAGCCCCGGTATTTATTGATGTAGGGTTTTAGCTGTCCTCCTCAAAACCTGCCTGCTTACCCTCTTCTCCTCTCTTAGAAAGAAATAAATATCAGTGAACCGTAGTTGAATCCGTCTCGGCCGCGTGGTAGAATCAAAATGAGGATCGTGATCCTTCGTTTGATGAAACCGAGGTTCGCCCGGCCATGTCAAACCGATGAATAATTCATCAATTTAACGAGCCGAACGTTCCGTTCGGTTGAGAACATTTAACGTTTGGAGATTGAAATGACAGAAGGAAATGGCAAGAAGGAAGTAGCCAGCTTCAAAGTTAAAGCTGGTCTGGCACAAATGTTAAAGGGTGGCGTAATCATGGACGTGGTCACCGCCGAACATGCGAAGATCGCCGAAGAAGCCGGCGCAGTAGCCGTGATGGCCCTGGAACGCGTCCCGGCAGATATCCGCGCAGACGGCGGCGTCGCCCGGATGAGCGACCCGGAGTTGATCTTGGGGATCATGGATGCGGTCAGCATCCCGGTGATGGCCAAAGTGCGCATCGGACATTTTGTGGAAGCGCAAATCTTAGAGTCGTTGGGCGTGGACTACATTGACGAATCAGAAGTACTCACCCCGGCAGACGAAGCCCACCATATCAACAAACACAATTTCAAAGTCCCGTTTGTATGCGGCTGCCGCAATTTGGGCGAAGCCCTGCGCCGGATTGCCGAAGGCGCTGCAATGATCCGCACCAAGGGCGAAGCCGGTACCGGCGACGTGGTTGAGGCTGTGCGACATGCCCGCGCTGTGATGGGCGAAATCCGCAGACTGCAAACCAAAGCGGAAGAAGAACTCTTCACCTATGCCAAAGAAATTGGCGCCCCCTACGACCTGGTGAAAGAGGTTAAAGAACTCGGCCGCCTGCCTGTGGTTAACTTTGCCGCCGGTGGGATTGCCACCCCGGCAGATGCTGCCCTAATGATGCAGTTAGGGGTGGACGGCGTATTTGTCGGCTCCGGTATCTTCAAGTCTGGCGACCCGGCCAAGCGCGCCGCCGCCATCGTGAAAGCCACCACCCATTATCAAGACGCCGCCATCCTGGCCGAAGTCAGCCGCAACCTGGGTGAACCGATGGTTGGCCGCCAGGTGACCGACATTCCCGAAGCAGAGCGCATCGCCGACCGCGGTTGGTAGCAGCCTGCCCTTTTAGGGATCACATCACGAATCTATAAGAAACCTTCCAGGTCTCATCAAAGGTCTGGAAGGTTTTGCACCACAAGGTTAATTTTTCAAGGACAAGTACCATGAAGATCGGTGTACTCGCATTACAAGGAGATTTTGCCGAACACATTACCATGCTGCGCCGCCTGGGCGTAGAAGCGTGCGAAGTGCGTCTGGCAAAAGACCTGGAGGGATTGGACGGGTTGATCATTCCTGGCGGAGAGTCGACCACGATTGGCAAACTGGCAAAAGAATTTGGCCTGATCGAGCCGCTGCAAGCCTTTGGGCACAGCAAACCCATTTGGGGCACCTGTGCCGGGGCGATCTTCTTATCCAAAGACGCCACCCGCATCAAAGCCGGGCAGCCGCTGCTGGGGTTGATGGACATCACCATCCAGCGCAATGCCTTTGGGCGGCAGGTGGACAGCTTTGAAATCCCGCTGGATGTCCCTGCCCTGGGCGGCGAAAACGGCGATAACCCGCCTTACGAGGCGGTCTTTATCCGCGCCCCCCTGATCGAATCGCTCGATCAGCCAGATGTGGAATTGATCGCCGAGCTGGAAGACGGCACGATTGTGGCCGCCCGCCAGAAAAACCTGCTGGTGACCTCCTTCCACCCGGAACTGACCGAAGATGACCGTTTCCACCAATATTTTCTCGCCATGATCCAGGGTGAGGGATAAAGGAACCTTATTGTCATGATCCGTTCGTTTGAGCTGCCCGACCTGAGGCTGCTGCACCGCTACCGCAACCAGGGTATCTTTTTAGAAACTACCTCCGCCCTTACCTGGGGCAAGATCCTGGTGCCGATGCGGGCGGTCTTTTCGCCGCTTTCGGAGGCGCTGGGCGTGTTTACCTCTGTCTATCAGGCCAAAGGCAAGCGCGAAACGCTGATCGGTCAGATCAACCATACCTACGGCGAAGCGATGGCGCAGTTCAACTTCCTGACCCCCGAAAGTGCGGTCAACATGGACAGCGTCTCCCAACTATTGGAAGACCTGCTCCCCCGCCTGGGAGAGCGCCGCGCACAGGCGGTGATTGCCGAGGTAGACGAACGGACGAACACCTTTGATATTCTGCGCAAACTGAGCTTTAGCATTTACGCCCGCCAAAACATCTGGCGGGTGACAGCCGCAAACCGCAAAAACCTGCCCGAACTGGCCTGGCGCGAGATCGTCTCGCAGGATGAATTCAACGCCCGCAAACTGTATAACGCCACCGTGCCCACCATGGTGCAGCAGGTGGAACCCACCCCGTGGAAGGAACTGCGCGGGTGGGTGTATTACGAGAAAGACGAAATGTTGGGATACGCCGACATTGTGGAAGGACCGCGCGGCATCTGGATGCAGCCTTTCATCCACCCGGAAATGGAAAACGTGGGCGGGCACCTGCTCAGCCTGATCAACCGGCTGAAACCCAAAGAACGCAAACCGGTCTATGTATGCCTGCGCTCGTATCAGGCCGGGTTATCCATGCACCTGGAAGATATCGACGCCCAGCCGGCAGCCACCCAGGCAGTCATGGTGCGGCGCTTGACTGCGGCGATCCAAAAGGCCTCTTTGTCCCCACTTCCCAACCTGAACGGGAACACAGAAGCCTCCCCAACCTTTACCAAGTCTTCCAGCCAGGAACAGGGCAGCGGGCAGTAAAAAGGTGCCTATTTTCACGAATTTTGCCGCTACAGCTTGACCTGTAGCGCAGAGTTGGTTATACTTTTCAAACTCACGCCGGAGTGGCGGAACTGGCAGACGCGCGCGACTCAAACTCGCGTGTCCGAAAGGACTTGTGGGTTCGATTCCCACCTCCGGCACAAGCAAAAGCGACCCTAATGGGTCGTTTTTTGTCCATGTTTGGGTGTGATACAAAAGGGGAAGTAAATAAATGGCTCTAGATAAACTTGGTAAAATTCAAGAAAAACTAGAATTATTTACAAAAAAATGGGGATTCTTTGCTATCATCTTCTTGATATTAGCCCTACCGCCATTTACAGCAGAACAATATCTACTGTCAGATTGGCCGCTTATCAACCAACAAATTGTCACCCATCCAATCAAACCACTGCTGTCAGATTTCTATTGGGTATTCAAGGTAATTCCTTTTGCGTTGATTATTTCTGTCTTTCTATTCGGAAATCGGGCACGAAAAATCTTCAGCCTTTATGCTGCCGTAAATTATGGTTTCTTTGCCGTATTCCAAAGCATCTCAATTACCGATCAGCACAATTTTGCAATCTGCTCATCCAATCTGATACTATTCCTCTTGATCTCAGCCTTCTGGCTTTTGGAGACAGTTGTACAAAAAAACGCGTTTACCTCAAGAAAACCAACTCTCCGGCGGTTTTGGGTATTGATACCGGCAGCTTTATCCTTTTGGGAACCTATTCATCCTGTCACACTTATGCCGGATTTCAGCTTCACATACCTACTGACATCTGGAGCAGGTCTATCGTTTTGTATGATGACACCTGTATATATTGCAATAATCACAATATTTTATCCAACCGTCAATTTGCCGCTGCTGAGAGTCACCAGCATCATAGGTGCAATCATTGGATTAGGCAATGTCGGATTAGCACTCATTCAAATTAGCAACTATTGGTGGGTTGGAATAATGCACATCCCTTTGATAATTGTCTCCATTTACGGACTGATACTCTCTTACACATCATTCCTGAACGAAAATTGTTAGTTTCCTTTCTATTACTGTCTTCAAATTTGAGACAGAAATTCCTGAATAATAAAAATTGTTGTCGCAAATATGTTTGCGTTGAAAAGGAATTGGATTTGTATTGACATCATCAAATATGCGAACCAATGCAGAGCCAAAGGCTCTTGGTATTTTTATATATCAGCGCCATTGCCACACCTAATACAAACACTGGAATGAAAAATGAAAGTCCCCTAGCTCCAGTGGCGTACCAGGCAAAGGCACTATGCCACGCGGTGAACAGCACGCTAGAATATAAAACAGATACCCAACCGGGCCATTTAACGGTTACATCAATGAGCAAACCGCGCCAATAAAATTCTTCTAGCCAGGGATTTATGATAAAGAACACAATATGGGGAATTAATACCGCCGGATTTCTAAATACATCCATATTATTTAGAAACAAGGGCAAAGACGAAAAGCCCAACAATACTGCCAGAATGATCCAGCCCCAGTGTCCTTGAGGTTTATTCAACCATCTCCGTATATTATAAAAACCGAATTTATAAAGAATGAACCCGAGTATAGACCAATAGATCAAAATAATCGGAATATAAACAAACTCTCCAAGATATTTCCCCAATACAACCGCAGTGATCTGCGTGACGACAAGAAGGATGATCGGTGTTAGAGCAAATTGTAAGCTTTCTGATTTTCTATTCATGGTTTCCTCGATTTTTGGGTAAGTTTACTCTTTTGCAAACGCCGCATTATTCTAAGAAATGAGTATTTGAATGAATCTGATGTAAAACAAGCGCTGTATAAAAAAGCCCTATCCCCATTGTACATAAAATCATACTCCCCTGATTTATCTTATTCGCACCCGGCCGGGATAAAATCCGAGATATAATTTAGCCAGCAGCAAATACGCCATAGGAGGAACTCAACGGATGAAATTTGGTCTGGCATTTCCCTATAATCACACCCGATATACAGCCTCTTGGGCACAGCAAGCAGAGGAATACGGTTGGGATGGCGTCTTTTTAGGGGATGCTATCTGGTGTGAGGATCCTATCGTCGGCCTGGCCGCCGCAGCCGCAGCGACCACGCACTTGCAGCTGGGCACCATGATTATTCCCACACCGCTCAGGCGCCCCTGGAAGCTCGCCAGCGAATCAATTGCCCTGGACCAACTTTCCGGCGGCAGGTTCATCATGGGATTGGGAACGGGGGCCGTATGGATGGGATGGCATGGTTTCCCAGATGCAGTGACAGACAATAAAGACCGCGCCACCATACTCGATGAGACCATCGACATCCTTACCTTGCTCTTCCTAGGCAAGCCGTTCGATTATGAGGGTCGCCATTTTCATCTCAAGCTGACCCAACTGGATGAAATCTTCTATCCCCCAAAACCGAAACATGCACCCCGCCTACCGCTCTGGGTGCCTGCCATTTGGCCGCGAGAAACATCACTCCAGCGCGCCATAAAATGTGACGGCGTGATCGTTGAAAAACGCAGCCCAAGCGGCACGGACGAAGCGGTCACCCCGCAAGACATCCGCGACATCAAAAAGCATGTGGCAGAAAACCGTCCTGCAGACGCCCCATTTGATATTGTCATCAATGGGAATACTGCCGGTATGTCTCCCAACCAGCGGCAAGAAAATTTCGCACAGCTCCAGGAAGCCGGCGCCACCTGGTGGGTAGAAGGGTTATGGGACGGAACGCCTGAAAGTGTACCCGAATTTATCCGCCAAAGCCCACCTACCCTCACATAACCTCACCCTATAGGCATACACCCCGTGAGCGCCCAACCCTACGCCTCCACAGCACAATTACAAAAACACTTCCCCGAATCCCGCCGGGAACTGATCGACATGGCAGACAAGCACACCCGCGCGGTGCAGGCCTGGCTGGCTTCCCGCAGCCCTAATGCGGTGTGTTTCAACGGTGCGGGCATCCAGGCGGTATCTACCGGCCTGGGCGTACCTCTCTTCAACCTGGCCTTGGGCTGCCACTTCCCCCCAGAAACAGAAGAAAGCGCCATCCTGGAAGAAATCCGGCAGGTAGAGCACTTCTTTGAAGCCCGGCAGGTGCCCTGGCTGTGGTGGATTGGCCCGCACACTACCCCAGCTGACCCACAAATCTACTTGCAGCGTTTCAACTTAGTGCCGCGCCCGCTCCCGGCAATGATCGCGCCGCTGACGGCTGAGAGTGCCTTTCCCGCGATACCAAAAAACATTTCCGTCTGGCGGGCACAGTCCACCCAAGACCTGCAAGCCGCCAGCAAGATCAGGCATACCGCCTTTCGTTTCCCCGCCGGGGAGGGGTTGACCTATTTTGAGGACATGCCCGACAGCTGGTCGGGGGAGAACAGCCCGGCGGCTTTATACCTGGCAGGCGAAACCCCCGAAAACCCGGTGGCAATGGGGGCGGTCATCCTCGGTGCTGGTCTGCCCGGCATCTACATTATGGCAACCTTACCCAACCACACCCGCCAGGGTTATGGCAAAGCCGTTTTAGCCCGGCTGCTTACCGACATCCGGCAGCAGGTACCCGGCGCAACCAAAGTGGTGCTTACCGCCAGCCAATACGGCTTCCCGCTGTATGCGCAGTTTGGGTTTGAATATCTTTTCAACTATCTAATCTACAAGAAGGAAACATGATCCAAAATACTGATTCTTTACAGGCACTTTTCGATGGTTGGCAGGGTTACAATCAAAGCCTGATCCACGCCATCCAACCGCTTACCCCCCAGCAGCTTGCCTGGCGACCGACAGAAAAGATGAACTCCGTGGGCGAACTCGCCAGGCACATCAGCCTGGGACGCGTCACCTGGTTTGCTCGTATGAGCGCGCCGGGCAGCCAAGCGCTGGTCAACCAAATCGCGGTGTGGGAAACAGATGAAGACGGCAACCGCGATATTGTAGAAAGCGAGATTCACATTACAGACCAACCCGCCGAACTGGTACGCTGGCTGGAAATGTCCTGGGGAATGATTGAGGAAACCCTCATTACCTGGACGATTACCGACCTCGACCAATCCTATTCACATGTGTGGAACGGCAGCACCTACGCCCCCACCCGCCAATGGACCATTTGGCGCATTATGAACCACGACCTGCACCACGGCGGAGAACTCTCCCTGATGCTCGGCATGCAGGGAATTGAAACCTTTGAACTCGGTGCCCTCTTTGGGCATATTGTGGACCCGCCTCTGGCAGGGTAAGGCAACTATTTTCCTCCTTTTTCCTAAATAGAAAAACCTGTGATCAAAATAGGAAGAAGAAAAAACAAATTTCACTCAAACAAACGCCACCGGTTAAGTAACCCAACCGGTGGCGTTGTGATAGCTTGAATCATCAGGGGATAGCGACCAATGATTGTGCAATCTCTAATAGTTCCCCTTTTATAAATCCACCCTCATGCCAAAGCTCAGATAACTGTACCCGGATTAATATCCTCAGTTCTTCTGTTTCCCAGGTTAGAAAATACGAGAATTCATCTGGCGAATAATACCAACCCAAATAATCGCCCACTTCAACATCTTCCCCATAAGCCACCAATTCAAGCGGAAGCGGATTTAGGTCTGCTTTGTCCAATGGAATTTCTTCAATTTTTATTACGCCGATCTCATTATCCAAATAGCGGTATTCCAAGGTCATCTGAGAAAGCGTCTCGTCATAGCTGCCATGACTGAATTGGAAATCTTCCGGCAAGGTTTTAGGCGCATAGAGATCAAAGGCTGCCATCTGAGAAACTTCTTTCATCGTAGGTAAATATTCCGCTCTCAAACCTTCCTCAAGGTCTGGTTTATTTACCAGTTCTAAAGCCAGATTGATGAGGTACTCCTGATCGTTATCGGTATACTGGAACGCAGCCGGATAGATTAATTCAATTTCATACCAATGATCGTCTTCCGTCCATCGCAGTCGATACTTACCCCAACCATCTATCCACGTATCATCATCCGGCGAATCATCCACGACAACCCCATAGAACCCCGCAATATATTGTCCAGGATATTCTCCCACCATTACTTCTTGAATGGCGTCTTCTGGCAGCGCTTCTAAAATAGGGGTGGCATCTACAATACCCTGCGTAAGATTGAGTTCACCAACTCCAGAGATCGCATCATAAGAAATGAAAATATCGCCAGCTCTATTATTCGCATACACCCAATAAAAACCTTTCGGGGTAGCAGGGAATTCTTTGGCATCAAATCCAACAATATTCTCAGCCCGCGCCACCAAACAACCATAGCTATCCTGGTCGACAAAACATGGTGCCATCGGAGATGACGAGGTGGGTTTTAGCGTGGGTTCAAGCGTAGCGGTAGGCACCGCTGTTAGGATCATGGTGGGAAGCTGTGTGGGGACAGAAGTTTCTTCCACTTGTAGCGTAGGAGATCCTTCTTCAGCAGCCATCTGAGTGCTGCCCAAGTTTCTTAACCTTGGTAAAAGCACAAGCCCTATCACCAAAACCGTAAACGCTGCACCTAACCAGACAACCCATTTTCGCTGGATTCTTGAAGTTGTATTCATAAATGTCTTCCTTTTTTGGGATTTCAGATAAAAAACGCCCCTTTTCCATTAGATCGTGTTTTCCTCAATGTATACGTGGACGAATGTCTATCTCCCACCAAAGAAAATTTTGAAAAATAGGCTAAAGTGCCAACAGAGACATTATAGAAGAAAAGTATCTTCTTGAAAACATAGAAAGTAACCCATTCAGGCCTTATCTCTCTCTAACAACTCTCTTCCCCGAATAAAAACTGCAACCAAAACGTTTAATAACCGTATAGGAAGTGAATATACGGAGTTAGATCATTATGAATTTTGCACGAGGAGAATATGGGCAAGCAAGACGTCCAACACAGATCGTTGGGTGCCGAAATCACCAGGGCATCCAGCAAACAAACCTATTACACGATCAAATATTTTGCAGATGGTGATCGCACAGAAGATGCCTACCGGGCATACGGTTATTTTCGCTGGGTAGATGACATCCTGGATACGCCGCGGGGAACAAGAGCAGAGAAAAGCAGATTTATCCAACGCCAGAGAGATTTACTGGAAGCCAGCTATCGCCGAGAAGCGCTTTCCGGGCTGTGCCCGGAAGAGCAAATGCTCGCCGACATGGTGGCGCACGACACAGATAACCACCCCGGCCTGCGCTCCTACCTGGAGAATATGATGGCGGTGATGGAATTTGATGCCAAACGGCGCGGCCATATCATCAGCCAGGCAGAGTTAGACCAATATACCCATTGGCTGGCTGTGGCTGTCACCGATGCATTGTTTTACTTCATCGGGCACGACGACCCCGCCCCGGACCACCCTGGTCGCTATGATGCGGTTACCGCCGCCCACATCACCCACATGCTGCGCGACACCTACGAAGATACCTACACCGGGTATTACAACATTTCTCGCCAGCACCTGGAGGAACACTACACCACCCCGCACGAGAAAAACACCGAGGCCTGCAAAGCCTGGGTCAGCGCCAGGGTGCGGCTTGCCCACCAGAATTTTAAACGCGGCCGCAAATACATCGGCAAGGTGAAGAATTTCCGCTGCCGGTTGGCAGGCTATGCTTACGCCGCCCGTTTTGAATGGGTGCTGCGCGCCATTGAGCGGGACAACTTCTGCCTGCGGCTGGAATATGCCGAGCGTAAAAGCCTGCCCGCAGCCATCAAAATGAGCTGGTACACCCTTGTATCTATGCTGGCGGCTGCCTTCTCTTAGAAGCACACCCCCAGTTCCGCAACTACCGATAGGAACCCATAAAACCATGAAAACTAAATCCATTATCGTCATTGGTGCCGGCATCGGCGGGATGACTGCCGCCACACACCTGGCCCAACACGGGCACCATGTCACCATCATCGAAAAAAACTCGCATCCCGGCGGGCGCTGTGACCGCATCAGCCGGGACGGGCACCATTTTGACACCGGCCCTACCCTGCTGGTGATGCCCCTGCTGTATGAAAACGAATTCGCCGCCTTGGGCACCTCGCTGCACGAAGCGCTTGACTTACAGCGCGTGGACCCTACCTACCACCTGATCTTCGACGATGGCAGCCAGTTGGCTCTCACCTCGGATATGAAACATCTGGAAGAACAGTTGGAAGCCGTGGAACCCGGCAGTTTCCAGGGGCTGCTGCGCTACCTGGACGAAGGGCACCGCCACTACCACGTGGGTGTAGAAAAGCTGGTATATCCCGATTTTCGCAAATTGGGTGACTTCTTCAAACTGAGCAACATCCCGCTCGTGCAGCAAGTCAAACCGCTCGCCAAACACCACGCCCACATGTCGGCCTATTTCGATGACCCGCGTCTGAAAGCCGCCTTCACCTTCCAGGATGTATACATGGGACTCAGCCCCTTTGAAGCCCCAGCCACTTTCTCGATGATGCCCTATACCGAACTGGCGCACGGCGTATGGTACCCCAAGGGCGGCATGTACCAACTCTCAGAAGCGTTGGCGAACCTGGCGCGCCAGGCAGGCGTTGAATTCATCTTCAATGCCAAGGTGGAAAAAATCAGCGTGCTGGGCGACCAGGTGCGCGGTGTGATTGTGGATGGCGAGTTAGTAGAAGCCGATGTCGTGCTTGCCAATGCCGACCTGCCCTATGTGTACGATAAGCTGCTGCCGGACGCTGACCGTGCCGCCAGGATAAACCGCAAACGCTTCTCCTGCTCGGTGATCAG
This sequence comes from Anaerolineales bacterium, assembly GCA_963675375.2. Lineage (GTDB taxonomy): Bacteria > Chloroflexota > Anaerolineae > Anaerolineales > UBA11579 > UBA11579. The sequence goes on from OY776212.2 coordinate 4,364,130, forward strand.
CTTCTTCTGGGGTGTAGACAAACCTTATGAAACACTGCCGCCCCACAGCCTGTTCCTGGCTGATGACTACCGGGAAAACTTCACCAGCATCATTGATGAATGCGGCCTGCCCGTCAACCCCAGCCTGTATGTGCACGCCCCGGCACGCCTAGGCCCGCAAATGGCCCCCGCAGGACAAGATACCATCATCGGGATCGTCCCTGTGGGGCATATATCTGACGAGGGGGAGCAGGATTGGCGCGCCATCCGCGACCAGGCACGAAAAGATGTTTTCCGGCGGCTGCGGGCAGTGGGGATTGATGACCTGGAGGAGCACATCAAATTTGAGATCAACTTTACCCCGCTCTCCTGGCGCAAGCGCTACAACCTGATGAAAGGCGCTACCCACGGCTTGTGCCACAACCTGGCACAGTTGGGCATCTTCCGCCCGGACTTGCAGCACCCACAGTATCGCAACCTGTTTTTTGTGGGGGCCAGCACACGGCCGGGCACCGGCCTGCCTACCGCGATGGTCTCAGGTCGGCTTTCCGCGCAGCGCATTATGGACGCTTAAAAAGAGCGGCCTCGAACCCTGTTTATAAAAGCGCCGGGCAGTACTATCCGGCGCTTTTGCTGCATGACAATCTTAACGTTTTTCATACAATATAAATCTGACAAAACAGATATAATCTATAGAGTATACTGCTGTATACAAAGCGGAATAAATTTAACCATTAAAGAGGGCATCGATGAAAAAAGGTTTCACCAACTTATTCCCCCCACAAGCAGACAACGGAATACCCGCGATCAGTCACCCCGCCGCCGGGTGTGGATGCTGATGGGTGTTCTTTAAGAATCTATTACCTATTGTAAAATCGCCATTTGTGATATTATTCACAATAACATTAGAAAACAATCTAACTCATTCATATTCATCATACAAAGGAGAATATCCAATGAAAATTATTAATAAAGTGATTGTCGTTACCGGGGGAGGGAACGGCATTGGCCGCGAACTCGTCCTACAATTGTTGAATAAAGGGGCAAAAGTCGCTGCCCTGGATATCAATGAAGACGGCCTGAACGAAACTGCATCCCTGGCCGGAGATAAAAAAGAAAACCTTTCCCTGCATGTGGTCAACATCACCGACCAGGCCGCGGTAGAGGCCTTACCCGAACAGATCATCGCGATCCACGGTGCGGTGGACGGCTTGATCAACAACGCCGGGATCATCCAGCCCTTCGTGCGCCTGAACGACCTGGATTACCCCGCTATCAACCGGGTCTTGGATGTCAATTTGTACGGCCCGATCTATACCACCAAAACCTTCCTGCCCTACCTACTGGAACGCCCGGAAGCCCATATTACCAATGTTTCCAGCATGGGCGGCTTTTTACCCGTTCCCGGCCAAAGCCTGTATGGCGCGTCCAAAGCAGCCGTCAAGCTGTTCACCGAAGGGTTGAACTCCGAATTGCAGGACACCAACGTGGGTGTTACGGTCGTCTTCCCCGGCGCAATCGGCACCAACATTGCGGCAAACTCTGGCGTATCCATTGGGGATATGGACGCTTCCGAATCTACCCACCGCATGACCGCTCCCCCCGAAGCAGCGCGCCAGATTATTGAAGGGATTGAAGAGAACAAATACCGCGTCTTGATCGGTTCCGATTCCAAGATGATGGATTTCCTCTATCGTTTGGCCCCCAAACGGGCTGCCTCAATCATCTACAATCAGATGAAAGACCTGCTGCCCGGGTAAACTGCCCAACCAACTAAAAGCTGCCTGTAAGCACACCCCAAAATTGTGCTTACAGGTCTTTTTATTTAAGCTCGCTCAGTATAATAGTCATGCATGACAATGCCCTCTCCGAAAGCCCAATCAATAAGTACAAATAAAAATAACACCGTGATGTAACAAAACGTTATAATTATTCAAACGCTCTATTCAGGTGCCCGTAAAGTGAAAACCATTCAATCGATTAAAGATCAGCAAATCATATTAGCCCGGGAAGCCAAAACCCAAAAAGGGCGGAAAACGCGCCGGCGCATGCTTTTAGAGGGAGAACAAATTATCGATTGGGCACTCGACCACCAGATCGCCATTCATTTCCTGTTAGTCGCCAAAGGCACTGCTCCTCAAAACCTTCAAAAATACACTACCTTAGGCATTGAAATTTATGAAACCTCGCCTGGGATTTTAAAGAAAGTGACCGGCAGGAATTACCTCATCCCCGTGATTGGGGTAGGCGAATTCCCCTCTCACGATAGTAGGATTGACAAGAACTTTGTCCTGGTTTTGGATGATGTAAAAGACTACGGCAATATCGGCACAATCATCCGCACCTGCCACGCATTTGGCATCAACAAGGTAATCAGCACCACCCCAGACTTTGACCTCTTCCATAAAAAGACGATTGAGGCCTCGCGCGGAAGTGTATTTGCCACCCACCTGGAACCTTTCTCCTCCGGCAAAGAAGCCATCCAAGCCCTGCACAACCGCGGATATCAGATCGTGGCAACCAGCCCCAGGGGGAACAGCGTGCAGTCTATGGTAGAGTTGGAACAAAAGCCGGTTGCCCTGGTTGTAGGCAACGAAAGCCGCGGTGTCAGTCCAACAATTGAAGAGATGGCCGACTACCTGATCCAGATTCCTATGTCTTCTGAAATTGAGAGCCTCAATGTAGGCGTTGCCACAGGCATCAGCGTCTATGAAATAAAACTAAAACAGGTAATTGCAATGATCGAAGAAAAAATTAAAGCCACAGTGGGCAGAGAATTAAACGTCGCAAGTATGCTGGTACAGCAGGTATTAGATGTGGCGCTGGGAAAAGTTTCAGACCTTTCCAGCAAGCAGGTCGTTTTTATGATGGTCCTGAAGTGTGACCGCAGTATGCCGGTAGAAGAGATGTGTAAGCAATTTGGGGTTTTACCAGCAGAAGCAGATCGCTTTTTAGCGCCCTTGATCCAAAAAGAATACCTCCTCAACCACCAAGACATGCTCACATTAACGCACCGGGGAGAGGAAATTTTATCTAAATTGTGGTTCACGGTTGAAAAAACAGAAGATCAGATATTTTCCGGGTTCTCCCAAGAAGAAGTGCAAGCGTTCAAATTAGCTCTTACACGCATTCAACAAAACTGCGTCCGCATCGTCAATGGTCGTTAAAAAATACAATCCAGAACCATTCTACCCATTGTTTTCTACATAATTCTGTAAACACACCAAAAGAAAGGCTTGCTTACAATTTTTTTATCCCAGCCATGCCTACAAAAAACAATTTCGCTCAATTTTAGTAAAATTTGGTAAGTTTTGCCCTTCTCCTGTAATCAAAAAATCACACGGGTATTGTATCTACTGCCAGTTATCTATCTATCGATCCAATCCCCGGATTTAAAAAATTTACTAAAGAGGAGAGAAATTATATGAGCAAAGTCATCATCATTGGTGCGGGGTTTGCCGGGCATACTGCCGCGCTGTATCTGGGGGACGCCCTGGGGAAAGACCATGAGATCACCGTTGTTAGCAACCGAGACCAATTCTCTTTCATCCCCTCCTGGGTATGGGTGGCCGTCGGCCACATGAAATTAGAGAAAACCCAATTCCCGCTGAAACCCGTATACGACAAAATGCACGTCAATTTTGTGTACGGCAAAGCGGTGGAAATTCACCCCGACGAAGGCGACCAGTTCATCACCGTGGAGATGCGGGACGGCAGCAACGAAACCCGTAAGCTGGACTATGACTACCTTGTAGTGGCTACCGGCCCCAAACTGGACTTTGCCGCTACTCCGGGCTTGGGTCCCGACCACGGCTACACCTATTCGATCTGCACCGGCCCGCACGCGGTGGAAACCGCCGAGAAATACGCCGAAATGGTGAAACGTGCCAAAGCGGGTGAAAAACTCACCTTTGTGGTCGGCGCCGGACACGGCGCAGCTACCTGCCAGGGTGCTGCCTTTGAATTCATCAGCAACGTGCATAAAGACCTTGTCAAGCAAAAGGTGCGCGAGAACATCACCCTCAAATACCTGAGCAACGAGCCTGTCCCCGGCGATTTTGGCGTGCGCGGCCTGGCAGTGCGCAAAGGGGATGAAATCCTCACCAGCGAACAGTTCATCGGCGCCATCTTTGAAGAATACGGCATCGAAGACCTGACCGGACGGGCAGTCAACAAGGTCGATGAGAATAACATCTATTGGGAGGACTTTGACGGCAACTACGGCGAAACCGCCTACGACTTTGCCATGCTGATCCCCCGCTTCCAGGGGCAGCCCTTTGACTTCATCGGCAAAGATGGCAGCGATGTCTCCGAGAAAGTGGCCAATAAGGCCGGCTTTATCCTCGTCGACGGCATTTACGGCCTATCCAATGATATTCTTGTGGAGAACCCCGACGCCTGGCCGTCCGTTTACCAAAATCGGGAATACCGCAATATTTTCGCCGCCGGGATCGCTTTTGCCCCTCCCGGCCCGATCTCCATGCCGCACACCACCCCCAACGGCACCGCCATCACACCTGCCCCGCCCCGCACCGGGATGGTCTCCGGCATTATCGGGCGTGTAGTCGCCCTCAATATTATTGACCTGATCAAGAAGGGACGCATGACCCACAGCGAGCGGATGAGCGAGATGTTTGCCGCCTGCATTGCTTCAATGGGCGATTCCCTCTGGGATGGCGCCGCCGCCACGATCATCATCTACCCGGTAGTGCCGGACATGCGCCGTTACCCCAACGAGAGCGGGCGCGATATGTTCACCACCCACATGGAAATGGGCACCGCCGGCGCATGGATGAAACGCATGCTGCATGAGACCTTTATTTACAAATTCAAAGGCAATCCGGGCTGGAAGATCATTCCCGAATAAGCTTCTTAGGATCATAGGAGTAAAGACGATGGAAATTAACGATAAAGAACGATTTTGGATGAAGAATAAACTGTATCAATTTTGGCGCTTCATTGTGCTGAATATTAAAATCCTGCGGGCGGTAGACCACAGCAAGCGCTCGTAAAATATCACAATCACAACCAAAAGGCCCGGTTCAGCCGGGCCTTTTGGTTTCAACAGCAATCGAGTTAGGCGAAGCGCGTAGCGGCCGGGTCTCCCGGCTATTTCCACATTTTGCCACATAAAACTTGAAACGAACAAAGACGCGCTATCTTCATCACTCTTTTATTCTAAAGCCAAGTTACGTAGAGGAGGGTTTGAAGGTATCACCTTTTAAACTTCCCCTACAAACCCTAAACAATAAACCAAAGATGGAAGAAAATAAATTTCTCTAGATAAGAATCCATCCCACACACCTACTAGAATCTTCCTCCCGAATCCTGTACAATCAACGTGAAGCCAATATTCAAACCTATGGAGGAAATGATGAAACGGACGTTAGGACGCTCTGGAATTGAGGTCAGTGCGATGGGCTTGGGCTGCTGGGCAATTGGCGGCCCGTGGGATTTTCTCGGCTCCCCCGCCGGGTGGAGTACGGTAGACGATACTGAATCGATCCGCGCCATCCACCGGGCAATCGACATGGGCGTAACCTTCTTCGATACCGCCGCCAACTATGGCGGCGGGCACAGCGAGCGCATCTTGGGGCAGGCGATAAAAGACAAACGCGACCAGGTGGTGATCGCCACCAAATTCGGCTATGCGGTCAACGAAGAAACCAAACAGGTAACCGCCTATGGGGGCGATGAAGTCACCAGCGATGTCGCCCAACACCTGCGCGCCGACCTAGAAGCCAGCCTCTCCCGCCTGGATACCGACTATGTAGACGTATATCAGCTGCACATCTGGGGGCACGCATTAGAAAAAGCCTTGGAAGCCCGCGAGGTTTTAGAAGCCCTGGTGCAGGAAGGTAAAATTCGCACCTACGGCTGGAGTACCGACCGCCCGGACGCGGTTGCGGTATTTGCAGAAGGACTGCACTGTAGTGTAGTTCAGCAGCAGTTCAGCGTCCTGGATGGGAACAACGAATTACTGGACCTGTGTGAGAAGCTTAATCTCGCCAGCATCAACCGCGGGCCGCTGGGCATGGGATTGCTGACCGGCAAGTTTGCTCCAGACAGCAGTTTTGGCAAAGATGATGTGCGCAAATACGCCGATTGGCACCCGGCTTTCCAAGATGGGCACCCTACCCAGGAATGGTTAGACGCCCTGGAGGCGATCCGCGGCGTGCTGACCAGTGAGGGACGCACATTGGCGCAGGGGGCCTTGGCGTGGTTATGGGCACGCAGTAAACAGACCATCCCGATCCCGGGGTTCAAGACCATTGAGCAGATCAAGGAAAATTGTGCCGCGATGGAATTTGGCGCGCTCACCCCGGCACAGATGCATGAGATCGACCAGATTTTAGGACGTTAGCGGAATAATTCTTTAGGTGAATGTTTTTTTGGATTATTGTGCATGGGTAACCGGCGGAGAAACCGCCGCTACGGGGAATCCATAGTTGAAATTATTATTCAAGACATGAACACGCCTATCTACCTGTAGGGGAGAGGCCTGCCTCTCCCGCTTGATGGGATGTTTGATTGGAGTACTTTGCTGACAAAAAGGTTTCTTATAACGCAAAGCTTTTTTGCGGGCGTCCCAGAGGTTGCCCCTACAACAGATAGGTAATGATTGAAGAAAAATATTCTTTTCCAAATAATTGTGCATGGGATAACCGGCGAGGTGACCTCGCCGCTACAGGAAATATAAAAACACTGCACATTTCTCGCGGGGTGGAAAATTTGACCTAAATTCCGTTAATCTTGCTGGCGCTCTTCCATGATCTGCTTGCATAACTGCACCCCCATCATCGCATCCGTAGCCCAATAATCTGCCCCTACAAAACCACACACCATCGCATTGATCATTCCCCCCCCGATAATGAAGGAAATGTCCCCACCGTGCGAACCGCTGCCGGACTTAATCCCGCGGATGATCTCTTTCATCGTATCGTAGGAAACAGTCAGCAACCCGGATAAAGCCACTATGTCGGGCGGGTTGCGCAAGGCTTCTTCAATGAACTCGTTGGGGTCTACATCCACGCCTAAATCGGTCACCTCGAACCCATTCGAGCGCAGCAAGATGCTGAAAATATTTTTCCCGATGTCGTGGATATCGCCCATCACCGTGCCGAGTAGAATGTGCCCCAAAATAGGCATTGACTTATCCTGCACCAGCACCGGCTCGATGATCTCCATCGCTTCGCGGAAGATCTCCCCCGCCATCATCATGCTGGAAATATAGTAATTCCCCGTCTCGTAACGTTCGCCCACTTTTTGCATCGCCATTTGGGCATCTTCAATAATCTCAAATGGGTCGTCCCCCGCGTCCAACCGCTCCTGCACCAGAGACAGCACAGAAGTTTCTTCCAACTCAAGCAAACTCTTAATTAGCAGCTTGTGTTTATCGATCGGGGTCATGTTCTAGTCCAGTCGCTTGCTAAAACCTACACGGGTGTGCAAACGCAGGTGGGTGCTGGCACACACAAACCAGCCCCAACTCAATGGCTGATCGTCAAAGTCAAAAAAGATATGCTCCAGCATCATCCCCGGTGCGGGGGTTTCCAACTTGAGCACCTGCGCCTCTTCCTCATCCAGCAAAGTGGACTGCAAGAACAAATCGCCGTTTTTAATCAAGGAACTGCTTGAACCCTGGAACAACCCTTTCAGGTCGGTAACTTCCAGCTCAGCTTCTACGACCGGGCGGCTGGGGTCGTTGATCAGGAATGCACGGTGGTAAAAGGCCGGTTTCCCGGAAACCAACAACAAGCGGCGGATGAAGATGGCGCGTTCCCCTTCCTGGATTTGCAGCTTGCGGGCGATGCGCTCGTCTGCCCGGTGAAAACGGGCTTCGAGCAGTTTCAGCGTGGTATCGGCTTCTTCCCCAAAAAGCTCGGTAATATCTTGCAGGAAGAAAGAAGCCGAGGACAATTCCACTTCTTTCACAAAAGTACCGCTGCCGCGCGCCGTGGTGATCAACCCCTCGGAAGCCAGATAATTGATCGCCCGCCGCACCGTCATTGGACTCACTTCGTACATGCCGACAAGCATATTCTCCGAAGGAAGCCGCTCCCCAGGGCGGTATACGCCTTCCAAAATCTGCTGGCGCAGACTTTCGGCCAACTGCAAATAGACCGGTTGGTCGGCATTTCGATTAATATAAAGATATGGTTTTACAGGGCGTCCACCTTTTAATTCATTCATTCCTAATCTCTCTTGTTGTGCTAAAGGAATTGTAACGAGGTTTATTGATTCCTGCAATCTTTCTTGACAACCACCTTATTTTACCATATACTACCCTATGGAAGTTATAATTCACCCTATGGCAGTTAGCAACAACCATAGGTAGGCACTTGTTTCGACAACGCAGCAAACCCCGGCTTGGGTAAGGATGGACATATGCGACTTTTGCTCTTCTCTGGTTTCTTGGGTTCCGGAAAAACCACCCTCGTGCTTCGAGTGGTCAAGCAGCTGTTAGATGAAGGGAAAAAAGCCGCCATCCTAGTAAATGAAATTGGCGAAGTGGGGATTGACAACCAGCTGATGCGCAAATTGGACATGAATGTTTGGGAACTGCTCAACGGCTGTATTTGCTGCACCCTCACCGCTGACCTGGTCTCCACCCTACAACAATTAGACACCGATTATTCCCCCGATGTGGTGGTCATCGAACCCTCCGGGGCCGCCGACCCGCGCGCCATCCACACCGCGCTGCCCTACTATCAGGGCACCCCGCTGGAAAGCATCCAGACTATTTCCGTATTAGACCCCTTACGAATTGAATTTCTGATCGAGGTGATGACTCCTCTGATCACCTCCCAGCTCAAAAATGCCGACCTGGTTGTGATCAGCAAATGCGACCAGGCCACCCCAGAAGAAATCGCATACGCCCACCAAACGGTGCGCGAATATAACTCCCAGGCAAAAATCCTGGAGTACAGCATTGCCACCCCGCTGGACACCCTGATGAATGAGATCAAATAATGCACGATAACGAACTTATCCTGGAACCGTATTCTGTCATGCAGCAATGGGACATTCCGCAAGCCGCCGGGCATTGGGACGAATTCCTTTCCACCTACTTACAAACCGTAGCACAACGCTGCACCGACGGACATAAAGCCGTGGTGGGGCATATCAAAATTCTGGCCCTGCTGGAAAACGATACTTACCTGCGGGTGAGCGTGATCGCCCCCAACCGCCCCGCAGCCGTAGAACGAGAAGGCAACCCACCCGATGAGCTGCCCCGGCTGGAAACCACCCTGAACGTGCTGGTGTACGGGCGCACGCGCGAAGACATCCAACACATCGCCGAAAAAGAAGCAGCGGCACTCGCAGCGCAATGGGGCGGCCAGGTGCAAAACACCTACCCCCACCCACCGCACGAACACCACCATTCCCATGCTGAACATTAGCCCATTTTCAAAGAGGAGATTTTGAGAAAGAAACTGTATCCCCGAAAAGCGCTTTGCCCCCAAACATAGGCATAAACCAGCATAAGCGTGGCATATACTGCTGGATTATTTAAACAAAACACAAGGAGAAATCTAAATGACTGAACAATTGAAACAAGCAATGTCCGACCTCAGCGAGGAGGAAGTATTAGAGCTGGTAAAGGATGCACTTGCAGCCGATACAGACCCAATGGAGATTCTGGCAGACCTGCGCGACGGCATGGCCGACGTAGGCAAACGCTACGAATCCCAGGAATATTATGTCTCCGACCTGATCATGGCCGGCGAGATGTTCAAACAGGCCAGCGCGCTGGTAAGCGAGAAGTTTGGCAGCAGCGGCGGCGAAACCCGCGGCAAGATCGTGATCGGCACTGTTGCCGGTGACATCCATGACATCGGTAAAGACATTGTGGTGAGCCTGTTGAAAGCCAACAATTTTGAAGTTGTCAACCTGGGTGTGGATGTACCCCCGGAAAAGTTCGTGGATGCAGTCAAAGACAGCGGCGCCACTATCGTAGCGCTTTCCGGCTTACTGACAATTTCCTTCGACTCGATGAAGGAGACCATCGAAGCCCTGGCTGCTGCCGGGCTGCGCGATGGGGTGAAAGTCTTGGTCGGTGGCGGCCCTGTCACCGAGCAGGTATGTGAATTTGTGGGTGCAGATGCAGTAGGTGCGGATGCCCAGGCGGCTGTTGCCCTCGCAGAAAAGTGGATATAGGAGAATTGTGATGGATAACATGGCCGTATTTCAAGAGAAGTTAACCCGCATTCAAAAAACGATCAACCTGGAAAGCGTTGACCGCGTCCCGGTTGTGTTCATTGGTGTGGCATTCGCCCCCCGTTACATGGGCATGTCGATTGCAAAGTACTGCGCTGACGCTGAAGCCGCCGCGCAAGTAAACCTTGCCGCCATGGACCGCCTGAGCGAAGTGGCTGAGCTAGACGGCTCTAACCTGGCTGCCGCCGGGCGCATCACCCCCTTGCTGACTTCTATGTGGATGTCTCGCCTGGGTGTGCCCGGTAAAGACCTGCCCGACGAAAGCCTATGGCAAGTGCGCGAAGCCGAAGTGATGACCCAAGATGATTACGACACCATCCTGGAAAAAGGGTGGAATGCCTTTTCGATGGAATATCTGCCCCGCGTGATCGACCCGGTGGAATTCCAAGAATCGATGGGATGGATGATGGAAAACTCTCCCCGCATCCAGCAAACCTATGTCGAAAAAGGATACGTCAACATCTGCAACGCCCCGGTAACCGTCACGATCCCGTTTGAATATCTGTGCGGCGGCCGCTCAATGGAAAAATTCTTCTTTGACCTCTACCGTATGCCCGACAAAATTGAAGAGGTGATGGAAGTGATGATGGAAGATTTGCTCGGCATGATCGCCGCCGCACCTTCCGTCCCCGGCATTCAGGGTTCCTGGCTGGGTGGCTGGCGTGCGGCCAGCGCGCTGATCTCTCCCAAACTGTGGGATCGTTTTGTATGGCCGTACTACCTGCGGTTAGGTAATGCCCTGATCGAAAAAGGGATTGTCCCCGTACTACACTGGGACCAGGACTGGACCCGTGACCTGGAAAAACTGCTGGAACTCCCCGCCAAGAAATGCATCCTCAACCCGGATGGCATGACCGACATGAAGAAATTCAAGGAAATCGCAGGCGACCATATGGCAATGATGGGCGACATCCCCGCCTCCATTTTGGTAGCCGGCACCCCCGAAGATGTACATACCTATGTGCGTGAGCAGGTGGAGTTGTTTGAAGGCAAAGGTCTGATTCTGTGCCCCGGCTGCGATGCCCCAATCAACGCCAAACCCGAAAACATGGAAGCCTTCGTGGAAGCTGCCCATAAGTATGGGACGATGTAGATCGAACCCATTCGGTTACCCAACGAATTGATCCACACAAACGCACTTTGAAAGAATTTAAAAAGGGAGCAAGTTGACACCCATCAATTTTGCTCCCTTTTTACGAACACTACGGAGAGAAACAATGCTTATTATTGGAGAAAAAATTAACGGCACCCTGAAAAAAACCGCCGCCGCCATTGCCGCCCGAGACACCGCCTTCATCCAGGATTTGGCCCAAAGGCAGGTCGAAGCCGGGGCAAGCTACCTGGATGTGAACGCCGGGACCGGCTCCGGGCAGGAAACCGATGACATGGTTTGGGCAGTGGAAACCGTGCAGGCGGTGGTGGATGTGCCCCTGTGCCTGGACAGCCCCAAACCTGCTGCCATCCAGGCCGGGATGGATGTGGTCAACCAGACCCCGATGGTCAACTCGATCAGTGGAGAAACCAGCCGGTTGGAAGGCATTTTGCCCCTGGTCGCCAAAAAAGGCTCCCCCGTGATCGCCCTGCTGCTGGATGACAATGGCATTCCTAACGACCTGGAAGGCCGCCTGGAGATTGGCGAAACCTTGCTGGCACACACCGCCCAGGCCGGAGTACCCGACGAGAAAGTGTATATCGACCCGCTGGCAATGGCCGTAAGCACCAAGACCGATGGGGCGATCATCGCCCTGGAAAGCATGCGCATTTTACGGCAGGAACATCCTGGGGTAAAATTCTGCATCGGCCTGAGCAATATTTCGTTTGGGCTGCCCGGCCGCACGCTGATCAACCAGGCTTTCCTGGCCCAGCTGCTGGCTGCCGGGTTAGATGCCGCCATCATCAACCCGATGGATCAAGGGCTGATCAACATGCTGTATGCGACTGAACTGGTTCTAGGCAGAGACCGCTACTGCCGCAATTACACGACTGCCTTCCGCAAAGGGAAGGTAAAACTATAAGGAAGAAATCTATTCGTATGGAACATTCAAAAACGCTGGTCATGGCTTGCGCTACTGTAATCGAAGAAATGCTTCCCCATATCCCCGAAGGGGTAGACCACCAGGTCTTTGATTTTGGTCTGCACATCAACCCAGAAAAACTCCGCATGGCGCTGCAAGAAGCGATTGACACAGTCAGCGACCAATACGACACCATCCTCCTGGGATATGGCTTATGTTCTCAGGCAATTGTTGGCCTGACCTCCAAGAACTGCAAGCTGGTCGTGCCGCGGGTAGACGACTGTATTGCCATCTTTTTTGGCTCGCGCGAGGCTTATTCCAAACAGACCCGCAGCGAACCCGGCACCTATTACCTGACCAAAGGCTGGATTGAAGTGGGCGACACGCCTTTCTCCGAATACCCCCAAACGGTGGAGGCCTACGGCGAGAAAATGGCCGAGCGCATTTATAAGATGATGATGGCGAACTACAAACGCCTGGCGCTGATCAATACCGGGCAGTACGAGATGGAAAAATACCGCCAATATACCAAGGAAACCGCCGAGCAGTTTGGGCTGCGCTACGAAGAGGTAGATGGTTCCGACAAGATGGTAAAAAAGATGCTGTTTGGCCCCTGGGATGAAGAATTTGTGGTGATCGGCCCCGGCGAAAGTTTTACCCTGGATCAATTCCTCAGATAACTTTCCCATTTTGACCAATCCAAACTTCGTTCAATCAACCAAAGGCGCCGCGAGCGCCTTTTTGGTTTGCTAGATGCCCCTCACATGGTTTAATAAATGCAAACAAGGAGGAACGATGACCCCGCAAGAATTTTTACAGCAATATGAGCAAGCCCTGGCCGCCCAAAGCTGGCCGGTGGTCGCCCCATTGTTTCACCCGGATGTGTGTGTGACCTTCAACGACGGCACCTACAAAGGCATTGCCGAGGTGCAGCAGGCGTTTGAAGCCACCTTTGGCCTGATCGAAGACGAAGAATACCGCATCAAAGACCTGCACTGGGTCCGGCAAACCGAGGACTATGCAGTATGCCTCTACACTTTCCACTGGCGCGGGTTGATCGGCGGGAAAGCGGCGCAGGGCAGCGGGCGCGGTACCAGTGTACTGGTGAAGGAAGAAGGCCGCTGGCTGCTGCTTACTGAGCATTTGGGGCCAAACCCGGTGTAAGGAATTCCAATTGTTTTTTATACTTTGGGCCAAAATTACTAATTGTTACTTGATAACGTATAATAAAAATGAAATTGGGAGGCATTTATGGACATTGTTATAAATGTGTTATCAGATTTTATTTTTTTAGGGATTACTCTTCTTCTGTCTTGGTTGTTTATCCTTTTAACTCATCGTGGTAAGTTACGAAAGTTTTTTGGTGCAGACAACGCCAAACAATTGATTATTTATCTATCTAATCTTAGAGTATTAACATTTGGATCGATAGGCCATTCTGGAAAAAAATACTCTTTCCAAGGTTCCGTAGTATCCTTTGGAGAATTTGAAGTAGCAAATCAAATTAAGGAAAAATTTAGCTTTTTGATTCCTGATCTTAATGAGATGCTACATTCATTAATTCTGAATGACATCGATGTACAAGTTACTATATCTCCTTTAGATGAAGGAAAAATAATTAAAGAAAATCCAATTATTTCTCTTGGATCTCCTGCTTATAATTTAGTATCAAAAATTATTGAGGATACTCCGAAAAATATAGTCGAATTTAATGAGGGGAAATCCTCAAAAAAAGAAATATCATATAGTAATCCTAATATTCCACCGTGGGGAATAGGATCAGATACAGATACACAAATTTATGACTTTCCAAACATTGCAGGTGGTACAGCAGACCCCTTCGATCCCGTGCATGAACTTCAAAATAGAACCACTTATGAAAATTTTTCCACTTCTAGCAAGGATTCCCAAGAAGCGCTTAGAGAAACTACCATTAAAATAAAAGGATTTGAACAACCTTTTGGAAGTACAACTATAGGATTTATTGAAAGAATAGCCAAATCTAAAGAAAATGACCATACCCTTTTTTATATTGCTGGATTATCTGAATTAGCTACAAAAGGTGCTGCATATTACTTATTAACAAATTGGAGATATTTATATAAGAAATACAAAAACGATAAATCTTTTCTAATTGCTGTAACTATAAATGAACAAGACTATAAAACTTCTTCAATTTCATTTGAGAAAGAAATTGTCTGACAAGGTTTCGCTCAAAATTCTAATCCCAAACTCATTACAAAGAATGTAATCATAATATTAAAAACCTGGTGGTGAAAATATCCCCACCCGGCATAGTCTCCAGCATCTACCCCCAGATTACATCTGGCGCAGCGCCGTAAACAGCCGCCCATTTTCCTCCGGGCGGCGCACCGCAATGCGTACATAGGCCGGCATGCCAAAAGAGGCGCAATCCCGACAATAGGCGAGAAGAAAACGCCTTTTCGTCTTGCCGATATTTTCGACAGAGAATGGTAATAAAAACTTCTCTATCTCCCTCCCCGAAAATTGGATGCTGCCGGATTTAACCAGCGGTGATCTGGAAGAATTCAGGCTGTTGAAAAAGTGTACTTATTTCTTGGTATAATATGCGCCCGTATCTCGAAAATTTCTGGATGAGCCAGACAGAATGGGGAAATCACTTAGGGAGATCAAGCAAAAATGAACCGTGACTTTTACGAGTACTGTGTCGAACTTATCGAATCTAGAGGTGTTGCTATTCGAGAAGTTGCAGAGATCAGCTTCGACTTACAAAAAACATATTTACCTGGAATTACGATTGAGGATGCCGAAAATGCTGTTCGAGCGGTTCTTCACAAGAGGGAAGCTCAATTTGCAATCATGACGGGGTTAGAGCTGGATAGACTATCGGAAGAAGGGCTTCTACAAGGGCCCATCGCTGACATCATTGCGCACGATTTTAGTCTATATGGTGTGGATGAAATTATGGCTTTATCCATTGTAAACGTCTTTGGCTCTATTGGTCTGACAAACTTTGGCTATCTGGACAAAGCCAAAAATGGCGTAATCAGGGAGATTGACGAAAAGTCTAGAAACCCAAAGCAAGTAAATACTTTCTTTGATGATTTGCTCTGCGCCATCGCAGCGGCAGCTGCATCAAAAATGGCTCACCAATTCACTTGATACTGAGACCCAGGCATATAACCATTGTGTTCACTCAATCATCACAAGGGCTGATTTCTCGGCCCTTATTTTTATTCTTTCATCACCCGGCATAGTCTCCAGCATCTACCCCCAGCTTACATCTGGCGCAGCGCCGCCAACAGCCGCTCATTCTCTTCCGGGCGGCGCACCGCAATGCGCACATAGGCGGGCATGCCAAACGAGGCACAGTCCCGTACCTGGATATGATACTCGGACAATAGGCGGGCACGGAACGCGTGCCCGTCTCCCACCAGCATGACAAAGAAATGCGTGCGGGAAGGCAGCGGCCGGTAGCCGAGCGATTTCAGGGCGGGGATAAAACGCTCTTTCGCCTCGCTGATCTTTTCGACAGAGGACGGCAAAAACCCCTCAGCCTGTAAAGCCGCCACACCGGCAGCCTGCGCCACCGCGTTCACATTCCAGGCCGGGCGGGCTTTTTGCAGCGCGTCCAATACGGCGGGCGAACCCACCACAAAACCAAGGCGCAGTCCCGCCAGGGTATAATCTTTGGTCAGCGAGCGCAGCACGATCAGGTTGGGCTGTTCTGCCCCCACCAGAGAATCGGGGGTTTCCGCAAACGGCTGGTAGGCTTCATCAACCACAAACCCGGTCTGGGGAAACTGCGCTGCCCAGGCCGCGATCTGCTCGGCGGGCAAAATTGTGCCTGTCGGGTTGTTAGGGTTGCAGACAAAGACCAGCCGCGGTTGGTGTTCTTCTAAGGCATCGGTGACCGCCTGCACATCATGCTGAAAATCGTTCTCCTCGGCAGCCCACAACGAAATCACTTCCGCCCCCATCAGCGCCGCACAGCGGGCGTATTCGCCAAAGGTTGGCGCTAACTGCACCACTTTGTCGCCCGGCTGCAAACAGGTAAAAGCCAGCAGCCAAATCAATTCCGCCGTGCCGTTGCCTGCAAAGATGCGCTGCGGGTCAATTTGCAGATGGTCGGCAAATGCCCCGCGCAGTAGGTGTGAGTCCCGGTCGGGGTAACCGGCCAATTCAATCTCATTCAAACCCAAAGCCGTCACCGCATCCGGCGGGCCGAAGGGGTTAATGTTGGAGCTGAAATCGAGCACATCCTCCGGCACAATCCCCTTCCCGGCCAGCTCGGCGTAATTCAGCGCCCCATGGTGGGTCTGCGAAATAGCGGCAATATGTGAGCGCGGGCCAAAATCACGTTCAGGCATACAGCCCCCACAAACCCCAGGCCGCATACCCGGCAGCCGCAATCACCACCGCCCAAACCGATAAAGCGGCGAGGCGCGCCACGCGGGCAATGTCGCCGGAAACGGGCAGCCGGCCGTCTCCTCCCAGGCGATACACGCCGCCCTTCTCCAACTGAATACCCAATGCGCCTGCCGCGGCCCCCATCGTGTGCCCGGCATTGGGGCTGGTGGTTTTATACCGGTCGTGCCACCACACCTTGAGCGCATTGCCCAACGAAAAGCCGGGGAAGGCCGCCGCCAGGAAAAACAACAGCGCCGTCAACCGGGCAGGGATCAGGTTGAGCAGGTCGTCAAAGCGGGCAGGGATTTTCCCCAGCCATTCCAGTTCCGGGGTGCGGTAGCCCAAAATGGCATCGGCGGTGTTGGCATAGCGGTACACCAGCGCGCCGGGCAGCCCAAACAACAAAAAGTAAAACAAAGGCGAGATCAGGCTGTCGGTGGTGTTCTCCGCAATCGACTCAATTGTGGCAGCTGCCAGCTGTGCTTCGCTCAGGCTGCTGGTATCCCGGCTGACCAAATGCCAGCTGACCAACCGGCGGGCTTCGACAATCTCGCCCACGTCCAAAGCCGCCTGTATCTCTGCCCCTACCTGGCGCAGTTTTTTAAAGCTCAGCATGCTTTTCAATACCAGCCCACCCAGGGCGATTTGCAGCGGCAAAAAAAACTTCGCCAGCCCAACCTCTACCCCCCAGCCGATCAGGCCGGGCAGCAGCACACCCACCAAGACGACCACCAGGCCGTAAAGCAGCTGCGCCACATGGCTGGCGCGGGGGGCGTGCTGCTTCAAGAAATAGATCAGCGACCCCATCCAGGCCACCGGGTGGAACTTGTTAGGCGGATCGCCCAATAAAGCGTCCAGCAGCAAAGCCGCCAGCAAGATCAAAACGCGCATTAAAAATAGGGGGAAAATGAACAAAAAAATGCCTCCTCCATCATCAAAGAACTCTCCGCAGCCAGCAGCACAACTGTAGTTGCCGCTGACGGGCTTCATTGTACTTGTAGGGGAATTTTTGAACAAGGTACGGGGAACAGAAGTGGTATTTTTTTTATAAGCTAAGACCACCGTCATTCCGATTGGTTTGAACAATGGTCGTAAATTCCTACCGATTATTACACTCCATGATGCCACGCACACTTCTTTTTAAGTAATTGATTAGATTTTTTGCATGATCCAGTTATTTAAAATTACTCTTATAAATTCATGCTTACCGGAGGGGGCGACGTCGCCCCCGTTGGGTTTGCTTCGCAAAGCCGCGCCCCCGCCGGGACATAGCGATGTCCGACGAATTCGCAAAGCGAAATCGCACCCCCCAAAATCCGCCACCTATGTCTTGTTTTTCAATATTTTTGGACTACCATATTTGCTTCGCAAGACATCGGGCAATGTTTTTTAAATTCTCTTTTTCCGACTATTCTTTTCTTCCCAATATTCCTATTTTCGGTCTGTGCCGCCCAAAAAAGAAAAAGCCGGGCGGCAAAACCTGACCACCCGGCATACAATCTACAAATAACTTTTGTCCTGCGCTTACTTCACCTTGCGCGGTTTGCAGTATTTATCAAACCAGCCGGTCATGCGCTCCAGGCGGTCGATGCGGTGTTTGGGTTCGCCGGAGCGAGAGAGTTCGTGCCCTTCACGCGGGTAGCGCACAAATTCCACCTTGCGGTTGAGCTTCTTGAGGGCGGTGAAGAGCTGCTCGGCATCGGAGATCGGCACGCGGAAGTCATTGTCCGAGTGGATCAGCAGCACCGGGGTCTTCATATTGCGCACGTAAGCAAACGGCGAATACTTCCACATTTTGTCCGGGTCGTCAAAGGCCATGGTTTCAAATTCGCCTTCGATCAGACGCGGGACATCGGATGTACCGTAGAAAGACATCAGTTGGTACACACCGCGCTGCGAAACTGCGGCGGCAAAGCGCTGGTCGTGCCCGATGATCCAGGCGGTCATAAAGCCGCCGTACGAGCCGCCGGTGACTGCCATGCGTTTAGGGTCAATATACCCTTCGGCCACTACCGCATCCACACCGGAGAGGATATCGTCCATATCGGCTTCACCCCAATCATTTTGGATGGCAGTGCGGAAGGCGTCCCCGTAGCCGTCTGAGCCGCGCGGGTTGCAGAAGAAGACCACATAGCCGCGGGCAGCATGCAGCTGCCACTCTAACCACATGGCATGCGCAGCCGGGGTCCACATCACGTGCGGGCCGCCGTGTACGTTGAGTGCCAGCGGCCATTTTTCGGCCGGGTCAAAATCAGGCGGTTCCACAATCCAACCCTGGATCTCCTGCCCGTCGGGGGCGGCATAACGAATTTCGCGGGTGGGGGCTACCTGCACCTCGTCCAGCCATTTGTCGTGGATGGTGGTAATGCGTTTAGATTCTCCCTTGGAGGGGCAGACATACACTTCCGGCGGGCGTTCGGTGGTGCGGGCGATGTAGACAAAGTCGCCTGCATCGCTGGCATCAAATGCCTGAATGTATTCCTGCTCGCCGCACTGGGGGGTGAACTCGCCGCTTTCCAGGGAGAGGTAATGGATTTGGGAATAGCCGCTGTCTTCGATTACACAGTAAATCCCCTGGCTGTCTGCCGCCCATACCATGCCGGTGATCGAGCGGTCGATTTCCAAGTTCATGTCCTGCCAACCGCTGCCGTTGGCTTTAAAGATAGTAAAGCGCGGCACATGTCCAAAGCCGCTTTCCTCATCCATCATCATGGCTGCCACCCAATTACCATCCGGGGACGGGTGCGGCGCCATTCCCCAGAAACCGGGGCGCACCATCTTTTTTACTTCGCCATCCTTGACCGTAATGCGCACAATGTCCGACTCGGCAAAGCGGTCTTCGGTGGGTTTGCGCACAACAGAACTCCACAGGTAACGCCCGTTCGGCGACCACTGCGGCCGGGCAAAATCGACCTGCCCATCTGTCAAGCGGCGCGGTTTGGGTTCTTCGGCGTCCACTTCGAGGATAAAGATATGGCTAAAACGGTCACCCACAAAATCGGTGCCGGCTTTGAACGGCAAGCCGCGATACACGCGCGGGTCGAGGCGTTCTTTCTCGTTGTGTTCTTCTTCCACCTTGCGCACCTTGCCCTCTAATTCGTCCTTGGGCGGAGGCGGGGGGAATTTGCCTTGTTTTTCTAACCGGCGTTCTTCCGCAGTCAACGGGGAGAGGAAAGCAATATATTTGCCATCCGGGCTCCAGGTAAAGCCGGTCACCCCATTGGGCATCGAGGTGATCGCCTTGGCTTCGCCGCCATCTGTGCGGATCAGATAGACCTGCGGTTTGCCGCCGCGGGAGGAGAGGAAAGCCAGTTGTTCGCCGCTGGGGCGGTAAGCGGGGGAAGAGTCCATCTTGCCGCCGTTGGTGAACTGGCGGGCTTCGTCCCACCCTTCTTGCCAGCGCCATAAAGTACGCTGGTAGTCGTTCTTACCTTTGTTCGCTTTAAGCTGCACAAAGGCCACTTCTTTCCCTTCCGGGTCCCAAACTGGCGATTCCAGCACCGTGATGTTATATACATCCTGGGCATTGATCATCCGTTTATCGCTTTTTGCCATGTGGTTGTCCTCCATTGTTTGTCATAATGCCTGCGTTGAATTAATCGAACGACACCGAAGCGTACCAGTGTCCTGATTGCTGAACAGAATCTACGTGTAGGTTGTTCAGTTTAACAAAAAGGACGAGAACACTCATCCTTTTGCTTCTTCTTTGTCCTTTTGCTGCTTGTGTAAAACATACAGGTAATGCCAGGTGTAAATGCCGTGCGAATGTCCATCCGCCCATTCAAGCGCAATGGCATACCCGCCGATAGGTTTGATGTCCGTCAACTTGGTCGCCTTGCTGTCCATCAGCGGGATGACGAACATCGAATCATCGGGTTCAGATTTCATGTTCTCATGCCCGCCGCGGCACTCCGCACAGGGGCAAGAGTTGCGCAGCAAATCGAAGGGGAACACACTTACGTCCCCATTGTTCCACTTGATCGTCACACGCTGTTCGTCTCTCTTAGCAGAAATATCTACCGGTTTTGGCTCATTGGGATACGTTGTCAAGATGGTTCCTTTCAAAGAAACTGGAATATATTTATCTAATACTAAAACTAACCCCCTAATTAAACAACATAGTGAGGAGAAATACAAGGTTATTTCTGAAAGGCGGCGGCAACTTTCTGCTGCAATTCACCCTTTATCGCTGCTATGCACTGCGGCCTTATCTTTCCTACGCTATTCCTCTTCCGTATTTTTGTTCAGCAATCCGATGATGTCGTTATATTGACGGTCTAATTCTTTATACAAGGCCTGCAATTCACCCAACTTTTCTGTTTGGTTGGCTTTATCCCCCGAAACCAAATCCATCAGCTGGCTCTTGATGCTGAGCGCCAGGTTCTTATATTCATGCAGCTGCAAGAAAATCCCATCCCGTTCCAGGTCTAACCGCGAGATGTAAATTTGTTCGACATAAGGGTCTGTCTTTTTGATATATTCCAAACACCAGTCGATATTGAATGTTTCCACCTCCATAATCATCTTGAGCGCATTCCGAATACGGTACACTTGCTCTGCCAGTTTGCGATAATCTTCAATCCTATGCTTCCCCAACTCGCGTTTCTGATCAGAGCGGACTTCTAGGTCAGATTTAAATTCCTCCAACTTCCTATCAAACCGGTATTCGATTTGCTTCTCAAAAAATGTTTTTAGCGCAAAGACCAAAATTGTAGAAACAATTCCCGATGAAAGTATTGATGTCAATACGGTTTGCCAATCAATCTCCATACTGCTCTCCTTGTATTAAAACGGCTACATAATGCAGCAAAGATACATAGTTTCCGAGCTTTCATCTACCAGGTAGCCCGATTCAATCAAATCAATGATCTCACCCACCCCATTCTCCCTGGCAGATAAACCCCGCAGCACGGTAAGCGCATATCCCTTCCCCATATCAAGCCCAATCCGCAAGGAAGGATCATGATCTTTGAGCACCCGTACCAGGTACATTAATTCGATCGGATACTTTTGAAAACAAATGCCCAAATGGACAATGATGAATTTAGCGTCAATCTGCTCAATAAATGCAATAATTTCTGCCAACGTGTCGGTTAATGAAAAATCCCCCTCTAAATATTTCAATGTTTCAAATATATGAAACACATACTGCGGGTATCTTGGGCTCACATTCAGCGAAGACACATCAATGAATGTCGAGCGCAGTAACAACACAGCCGATTTATCTAACTCCGTCCCCAACATTTCCCCCTCCTATGATAGGATGCCCATTTCCTTCGCTTTGGCAACTGCTTTATGCCTGTTCTCTGCATCCAATTTTTCCCGGATGCTCTTTACATGATTCTTGGCCGTGTGGATGCTCACATTTAGCGTCTCCCCGATCTCCTGGTTCGACATCCCTTGCTGTAAAAGAAGCAGCACATCCATTTCTCTTTGGGTAAGCGTCTCCTGGTGGGTGGGCGAGCCGTACATCCGTTTTTGCCGGGCGTTGTATTCCTCGTTATAGACACTTTTCACCAAAGCAATCAGTTGATCGCGGGTGTATGTTTTGGCAATCACTGCATCCGCCCCCTGGCGCCAGGCATCCTGCATCAGGTTTTCATAGGCTGTCAGGGCGATGATCTTTACCGGCGTATCCGCTTCCCTGATCTCCTTGATCGTCATCCAACCTGCCACGTTATCCTGATACCATTTCAAGTCCATGATGAGTACATCGGGCGATAACTCGCCGATCATTCGTGGAATTTCATACACCGATTGTGTTGCCCCGATCACTGAAATCTCGTTGGTGGTATCAAATATCGAGCGCAGTCCAAAAATGCCTACATCAGTGTCATCAGCGATCAAAACAGTAATAGTTTTGTTCATCTTCTCATCCTCCTATCTCAATCATCTTCATGCATCCGGTTCTGTCCGGGTCGTAAGGATTACAGAAGTTCCGTTTCCCTTACTAGATTTTATTTCTAATTTTGCATCTATACCTAATTTTTTGATCTCTAAGACCAGACTTCTCATGCGTTGAATCCCCCAACCTTCTTTTAAATCATCGGTGCCAACCCCGGTATCTTTTACGATCAGGCTGGTTACCTTGCGGTTATGGTTCACAATCACATTAATTTGCACGTTTGGATCGTTCAAAATATTAGAATGTTCCACCGCGTTGAGCAAAGCATTAGAAGCCACCCGCATGAACGCATATTGGATCAAAGGCGGCAGTTCAATATCCTCCGGGCACTGCACCCGAATATTGAGGTCTTTGGTTCTTGTACGTGGATTTCGAGCCAGGATCAGGGCAATCAGGGTATTGAGGGCAACATTCAGATCACCCATTTCATAATATTTTTTCTCAATCGAATGATGCATGGAATACAACTCATCCAGGATCGTCTGCGAATATTTATCTAAATGGATTAACTGCTCCTGCGCTTTTGAGATATTGCCGCCCCCCAGCCAGAACAGCGCATTTTCCGCCGGTGTGCGCACCCCCGATTGGAACAAATTCTTCAGCTCGTGGACATTATCTCCCAGCACTTCAATATCAAATATCTTGGCCTTATCTACTTGATTCATCAGGTTTGTGCTGAGCGAAACCCCAATTTCTTCCGCCAATGTGATGGCTAAATCCTGATCCTCTTTGCTAAATAGTGTAATTTCTTTTTCAGTCGAATTATTTTTGTATTTATTCTCAAAAGACAACACACCGCGAATGTCTCCCTTTTTATCTAATAGCGGCAGAATCATCACCGACTCACACCCCCCGCTCTTTAAGTATTCCAGCTGTTCGTGTTCACCGCTCCAAACTTCAAGTTCCTGGAACTCCTCTTTCCCCATGCGGATCGGTTTTTTGGAGGCTGCTACCCACGAAGTGAGACCGCTTTTGGGCTGCACCCGGATAGGTTTGCGCCGCCCGATATAACGAGTGCCCCGCAAATAGGTGGAATGGGTCAACTCGATATATTTTTTGTCCTTGACCAGATAAAGCGAGCATGCTTCGGAATTGAGAAGATCGGCGCCAATATTGACGATCACCTCACCCAGGGTATTGAAATCCTTGGAAATCATTTCAGTAATGCGCTCAATAAAGATTTTGACATATTTTTGCTTTTGCGCCGAGATAATTTTCTCCCGATGCAGTTCAATCGACCACGCAATCACCGAAGCACAAGCCCCAATCGCCTCGATAATATCCTTTTGCGGGCCTTCCCAGGTTGCAGGCATGTCTACAGAAAAATAGCCAATCATCTCATCATCTTCCGTGATGATCGGCGTGAACAATGCATCGTAGCGTCCCCAATTATTGTGCTCATAGATCGTTTGGGGGGGCACTTCAAGGTAGCGGTCGGCAAAGCTTTTCCAAATCGGATTCTCGCCATTGATAAAGTAAGACCGCTCCACCTGGTTTTCTTGGGTAAAGAAGGTTTCCAGCTTTTGGAGCGGCACATTGTCGTGGTAATCTTTCGGTGGGCCGTTGAGTGTGGGGCTGGCAGCTGCCACGGTTTGCAGATACTCCCCACTTCTGTCCAGCAGTCTGATGCGGGCCAGATCGAAGGGCAGGATCTCTCGAAACGATTCGACCAGTTCCTGGCACAGATCATTTTCCGAGCCGGAAAACTTCATTTGCAGCACAGACCCAAATATCTTCTTCAACATGCCCCCCTCTAACCGCCACTGTTCATTTTTCTTGATCCGGCTGATGCATTTTGAACCGTGGTCGGCAAACTTATAGACCTTTACAAAATCCTCGGCCGTAAACGCGTTCGGCTGCGCACAGTGTACGCTCAACGTGCCGATGGGCATATCATTTTCCGGGTCTACCAGGGGCGCACTTATCAGAGAGCGAAAATCATTGAGCTGTGCACTTTTCTTAAACAGGTGGCTGCTTCTCACATCGTTGGCATACAGCGGTTCCCGCTTCTCTAGCGCCGTGCCGGCAATCCCTTCCCCATACGCCATACGGGCAGATTGCATGTGGTCAACATCATCATGCGATGCCCGCCAGGGTTCTAGTCTCCCCGCGTTTATCCCCGCTTCGGCAATCAATTCATTTTCATCCGGGTAATATTTGTGGAAGATGCTGCCGGAGGTTTGGGGGACGATCTCTCGAATTTCGGATACCAAAATAGAGGTCACTTCATCTTCGGTGAGTGCCTCCAGCAACCGTCCGCTAATATCATCTTTGCAGGACATTTCCAGTTGTAAATTGATGTGTTCCAGGCTGTTCTTAATTTGATTGCCGGCCAGGTTGACGGTTTCAAAGATCGCTTTTTTGATCAGCACATCAACTTTGCGCGGTTTGTCGTATCCGATGATCACCAATCCAATCGTGGTATCCGTCTGACCATTTTTTATCGGGGCAATCAGGATACCTCTTGGGGGGTCAATAAAGATTTTCTTGAAATATTCCTCTGCTTCGGTTCCTTTAATATCCCGCCGCTCGTAGGGTTGCCCAGATGCAATCACATGGCAGTTGCCAATAAATTCTTCCATATCTACATTCGGGTTGATCTCCACCCCATCCGCCCGATAAAAGACCTGCATCTTTCTCTGCGGGTCCTTGGCGCCTACAAAAATCTTGTCCGCGCCGGAAATTTCTTTTAAATAAGCAATCGTGGTCAATTCCACATCGTGAATATCTAAAGACTTGTTCAACTCGGTAGAAAATGACGATAAATCGCTGGGGGCATCAAACATTTTTGAAAAGGAAGATTTTAAAAAGTGAGCGATCAAACCTAGAACAGCCCAAAGAATCCCTACTTGCCACAAAGTCAACTGGTTTTCTTTGGGGATCAGATACCCGCCGAGGAATACGCCTGCGGATATGAGGACGTACATCACAATTGCGTAATACCTATTGGAAGGGAAATAGAGAAATGCAGAAAATAGGGGGATGAAGTAGGTATAGGCAATCAGATGACGATTGGTGGGGGAAATGGCAAGCAGCCAGGTGATAAACGCGATATTCGCCAGAATACGTAGTGAGATCACCCATTTGTGTTCGTAGCCCTTTGCCCAAAAAGCGCGCAGGGCATAATTCAGGACTGTAAACGCAAAATAGGACGCCCACCAGATGATGAGCAGCCCAAGATCCGGATTGAATGTTTTGAAAGCAAGTTGAAAATAAAGAACAAAAATCAGTAAAGCAACGCTCATATTTCTAAGCAATCGCTGGATGTGGGTATACATGATCGTATACTTGGTGGCCATGATCCTTTGTTTTTCTTCTCGCTCAGAAATCCCGGAATCTTGCTTACCCATGCTTCTTCTCCATTCCTATTCTTCTTTGCTCCATTATAGAGGTATTCCTCCCAAAAGCTAAAGATTGATATTGACTAATTCAATAATCAAAAAGAGCTATCTCCGTATAGCTCTTTTTCTCATCTTTAATGACCACGCCCAAGGACTACTCGAAAGGACTATTTAAATGATTACAAGTAGCGAAGAAATACAGGCGGGGAAATTCTATGATGTAGATACAAGGTAGGATGAAACTATACAGGAGGAAAATCATGAATACTGGAAAAGCCATTGTTTTCTTAATCGCCGTCTTGGTCTGTTCCGGCTTACTACTTGGGGCCGTATTCAGGATGACCGAGGAATTGATCGAACTACGAAGCATAAACGACCAGTTAGAAGCCGCTAACCACCAGTTGGTCAATGAAAATGCCAACCTGACCGCCCAGGTGGAGGAATTGGAAGGCAAGGTTGCCATCCTGGAAACAGAGTTAGCCATGCAAGAAGAAGTTAACGCAGAAGACGATGAAACCATCGCCCTGATGCAAGAGATGATCAGCGACCTGCAAAGCAAACAGGCCGCCAGCCTGTTTTGCATCGACACACCCCAAGAAGAGGACAAGCCCGCAGAATTCCAGGCCGTCCCCATTTCCATCGGCGTCTTCATCCTCATCGTGGGCAGCGGTTTCAGCCTCTTACGCAAGAAGTCTTCCTGACTGCAAGCGCAGTGATCCGTACAGCGAAAGAGATAGGATGATGGAACCAAAAACAATCTCCAAAGAGAAGATGTACCGGCTGCTGTGTTTAGAAAAAGCATATTCCCAGGCTTTCAAAGGCATTGTAGAGTTCCAGAGCGCATCAAATCCATCGGACAAGAACCTGTATGAAGAAAAGCTGTCGATCATCAACCGTTTATGGCAAGTGAGAAGTTATATTCTCAGTCACTGAACGATCTTCTACGCCCAAAACCAATACAAAAAACCAACTGCCCTAAATCTTTGGGGCAGTTTTGATTCACAAGAGTATCTAAGAAAACCTTACACCTCACTACGGTTAATCCAGGTAAAATAGTGAAAAATTTCTCAAAACCACAAGGACACCGGCATGAAATTCATTATTCCCACCATCGGCTCACGCGGCGATGTACAACCCTACCTTGCCCTGGCAAAAGGGCTGCAAGCCGCCGGGCACCAGGCTACCATTGCCACACACCCATTTTTCCGCCCGCTGGTGGAAGCCCACCAGATAAATTTCTGGCCGATCGGCCCCGACATCAACATGGATGAAGAAGCCGCCCGGCTGAGGGGTGCATCCAAGAACTGGATGCTCGGTTTCCGGCGGGTGATGATGTTTTCCTTCGACATCCTCGAACAGGCCCATGATGACCTGCTGGCCGCTTGCCAGGCGCACGATTGGGTGATCGTCTCGCACACTGCGGCAGGAAAAAATGAAGCCGACCAACTGGGCAAACCGATGCTCAGCGTCACTCTGATGCCCATGGCGATCCCGGCCGAAGACCCGGACACCTCCTGGCTGGCGCGCACCGGCGGAAAGATACTTGGCAGCGTGTTTGGCCTGTTCATGACCCGCCCGTTGAATAAAATTCGTAAAAATTTAGGCCTACCCAAGATGGGGCCGGAAGGAATCACTTCCACCCTCCTAAACCTGATCCCGCTCAGCCCGGCCGTACAGCCGCCCAACCCGCTGTGGGAAGCGCGCCATAAAATGACCGGGTACTGGTTCCTCAACGAACCGGCCAATTGGTCTCCCCCGGAGGATTTGCAGGCATTTCTCAACCGTCCAGAACCGGTTGTAGTGGTCACGCTGGGCGCAATGGCAACCGGGGAGAAGGAAGTCGCCGAGATTGCCAACCTGTTCATCCAGGCAACCCGCCAGGCCGAGGTTAACGCCGTCATTCAAGGCTGGCCAGAAGCGGCAGAGTTATTCGCCGCCCAACCGCATCTCTACCACGCCGGGTCAATCCCGCATAGCTGGCTCTTTGCCCAGGTGCGCGGGGTGGTGCATCACGGCGGTTTTGGCAGCACCTCCGCCGGGCTGCGCGCCGGCGTGCCGGCCCTGGCGATCCCGCATATCATCGACCAATTCCTGTGGGGACAACAGATCGAGCAAATGGGGGCCGGCCCCACTCCCATAGCGCGCACCAAACTGACGGCAGAAAACTTATCTGCTGCGCTCACCCAATTGGTCACGGACGAAGCAATGCAAGCGAAAGCAAAAGAGATCGGGGAACAAATTGCTCAGGAAGATGGGCTAAAAACTGCGGTGGCGTTAATCGAACAAGTGATTTAAGAAAGTAATCTTGGTCAGATATTAGTCAAGACCACCGGCACAGCCGGTGGCTTGACCTGAGGCTGTAAGCCTCTTTTACTTGCGGCACCTCAAGGTGCCGCTTTCACTTCGTTCAAGCCTGATGCACCGATTACCTAGCTACCCCTAAAGGGGTCTTCGGCCTCTTTTGTACTTATCTTGTCCATCATCTGATCGCTTTTCTCCTGCTCTCGCACATATTTTGCTATGGTCGCTTCATTCAACCCCACTGTACTCACATAATATCCCCGCGACCAAAAGTGCCGGTTCCCATATTTGTATTTTAGGTTAGCATGCCGATCAAAGATCATCAACGCACTTTTCCCTTTCAAGTATCCCATGAAACTTGACACACTGTATTTTGGCGGAATTGAGACTAATAGATGCACATGATCTATCATTGCCGTGCCCTCTATAATCTCTACTCCCTTCCACTTGCACAGGTCTTTTAGTATTCCAACTATGCTTTCTTTATATTGATTGTAGATGACCTTTCGCCTATATTTCGGCGTGAATATAATATGATACTTACACATCCATTTTGTATGTGTTAAACTTTTAGGCATGGAAATCACTCCTTTGTATTTTGGTGGCTTGAACACTGCTATTTTACCGGAGTGATTTCCTATGCTATAAGCCTTTGGCTTCCACCAGCGTAGCTGGTGGTTTTTTGTTTCCGGCCTTCGGCCCTCAACTCCCTTAAGGGTTACAAAAACAGCCGGGCTTCCGGCTGTTTTTGTATACACAAAGGTATTCAGGTGATTTGATTTCTACCGCCCCACCTCGGCCTTGACCACCCAGCGGTCTACACCGCCCAACTGGTACTTATATTCCTCATCACCGCGCATCAGGTCAAATTCGGTCTTACCCTGCTCAATCGCCTCTTCGATCAGCAAACCGAGCAGCACGATCCCAGGGGAAACGTTGGAGAATTTATCCGCCCGCGAAGAATTGTACACCCAGATGCGGTCGTTATAATCAAAGTTGAGGTACCCGGCCGCCCGGTCACGCCCCACCAGCAAAAAGCGCAAATCCAG
Source organism: Anaerolineales bacterium (assembly GCA_963675375.2). GTDB lineage: Bacteria > Chloroflexota > Anaerolineae > Anaerolineales > UBA11579 > UBA11579. The sequence goes on from OY776212.2 coordinate 4,393,333, forward strand.
CCACCCTTGGTCAGCCGCAGCCTTCACCACTGCTCGCATCTGCTCGACCATCGCCGGGTGCAAGAAGCGGTCTTTGTCCGGTTCTTCGCGCATCATGGCAAAGAAATCATCCATCGCCGCGTCCAGGTCATCCTCCGGCCCAATGCGCTCCACCGTCACCGGGATGAAATAGCCCAGCGCATTGCGAATCTTGCGCATCAACTCACGGCGGTATTTGCCATCCAGGCTTTCCAGATAATTATCAAATGAGTCAGGCAAGGCAATACAGGGGGCCGGCTGTAAACGTTCTTGCGCAAAGTTCAACCCGTGATTTTGCGCCGCATTTTCCAGCGCAGCCAGGGTAGGAGAATCCTCTAGAAGATTAAACAACGCCAGCTTATCCCAACTGGGTGCTTCCGGGCCGGTCAGGTACGCCAACACCGCTTCCCAAAATTCGGGCAGCAGTTCTTGCGGGGCTAATACATCCAAAAAGTCGGAGATTTCCACGCTGCCCAGCAGCACCAGGGTCTCTATTTCGGCATGATTCTTGCTCTTAAATAAGGGCAGCGCACCGGCCAAATTACCTTCCTGGTCGCGGGCAATTAACACCAGCAGTTCGTCCGCTTCCCACTCGTCTCCGCCGTGGTGCTGCCACCAGGCATTTAAATATTCATGGCGCAAAAATGGCACGTCTTGCACACTTTGGGTTAACAACTGATTCCATTCTGTTTCTAAAGCTCGCCATTGTTGGTCGTCATGTATCAGCTCAATTTGCAGCATAGCGTTGTGATCCTTACAATCTTTGGTTTGGAAATGCATAAATTATAATTTTTCCTATCATTAAATTTGGGAAAATCTTATCCCTATCTTCAGACTTCAATACCGGCTTAGATTTTACCAGTTATAATTGGAGAAACTGGCTGGAAAAGACCCAAAGTTATGGCAATGTACGATTTAAACATTCTACCCCTACATAAAGAAAACAGCGCCCCACAGGCCACCTTGCGCGGGCTGCATGCTGCCGCGCCACCCCGCGGGGCATCTCGCAGCCGCAAAACCGACCAATTGATCTTGCTGCTCAAGTTCAACCCACCCGCTTTCTCTGACGAACGCTTAGAGGAACTGATGGCGCGCCTGACCGATATGTATTACCAAAAGAACGGCTCGACCACCTCGGCCATGCGAGAATTGATCCAGGACCTCAACAATCTGATCCTCAATCTCAACCTGCGGCATGCCGCCAACCGGCCGCAAGTGCTTGGCTCCATTGGGGTGATCGTGCTGCGCGGGGAACATTTTTTCCTGGCACAATCCGGTCTCGGCCACATGTTCGCCATGATCCCCGGCAAGGTCGATTACCTGCACGATGAAAACGCCAGCGGCCGCGGCCTGGGCACCAACAGCAATCCTCAAATTTATTATGCTCAAATGCCGGTCACCACAGGCGATAAACTGTTGTTCTCCATCCAACTGCCGGAAGGGTGGGATGCGGGCAGCTTTGAATACGCCTATACGCACTCATTTCACGAAACCCACCGGCGCTTTTTGCAAGACGCCGGAGAAGAAACCTTAGAAGGGTTATTTGTCGAGATCACCGAAGGCAAGGGTGAGGTAGCCCTGCTGCGTGCCCCTGCCCCAACAACCGCACACGGCAGCCCGCAGACCGAAGCCGTTCCCACGCCTGTTCTGGCGGCACAACCGCCCGCCGCCCAACCAACCCCTATCGAAGAAAACGCCGAGCAGGAAGAAATTGAAGCCCCGACCGCAGAACGCCCCCGCCGGCGACGCAGTGAGCGGCGCACACAGCGCCCAACACCCACACCCCAGCCGGAAGCCCGCCGCGCCGAAGAACCAGTTGTGGACAGCGACCCATATGAAGACGAGCTTGCGGAAGAAGCCGCTTTCCAGGCAGAACGCCAGCAAGTGCGCAAGATGACCGCCGCAGCCAGCGAAGGCACCCTAAAAGCCATGAAATGGCTGCAAAACGCGGGACAATCGATCCTCACCGGACTCAAAAAAGTCATGCAGCGCATCATTCCGGGCGACGAACTGCTTAAAATCCCGACCTCGTACATGGCCTTCATCGCCATTGCCGTGCCGCTCATCGTGGTCACGATTGGTGCCTTGGTCTACGCTCAGGTGGGGCGCAACCAGCAGTATCAGCGCTACCTCACCCAGGCCGAGAGCGTGATCGAAATGGCGGCCAGTGAATCGAATGTCGCCATCCAACACCAACATTACCAGACCGCTTTAGACCTGATTGCCACAGCCGAAGGCTATGTGGAAACCCCGGAGATTGAAGTTCTCCGCCAGCAAGTGCAAAAATCAATCGACAGCCTCGACAACGTGCAGCGGCTGGACTTTCAGCCTGCCCTGGCAAACACCCTGGCAAGCTCGGTCCAGATCAGGGAAATGGTCTCCACTTCACGCGATCTGTACATGCTGGATATTAATTCCGACTCTGTGATGCGCGCCTGGTTGAGCGGGACGCGCTACCAGATGGACAGCGATTTCCGCTGCGGCGCAGGCCCGTACGGTTCCCTGATCGTCGATGACCTGATCGACATTGCCCTGCTGCCCGAAAACCCCGATGGGGCCGTGCTGGTAGCCGTGGATAAAGGCGGCAACCTGCTGTACTGCTACGAAGATTCTCCCCCGGTAGCGGTATCCCTGATACCGCCCGATTCAAACTGGGGCAAGATCAAAGCCATCACCGTAGAAAACGAACGCCTGTATGTGTTGGACGAACAGATCAACATGGTGTGGTATTACAACGCCGATGACGAGAATTTCCAATTCCGCGATGCGCCTTTCTTCTTCTTTGTCGAGCAGGTGCCCAATATGCAGGATGTGATCGACCTGGCCATTGACCGGGAAGAATTATATCTGCTGTACCTGGACGGGCATACCACCACCTGTACCTTCAGCGCTATGGACGCGGCCCCCACCACCTGCGTGGAACCTGCCGAATATAACGATACCCGCACCGGGCGGGAGAGCGGCAGAACGATAGAAGGTGCGGTCTTTTACCAGATCCAGCATACCCAGCCGCCGGAACCCTCCCTGTTCTATCTGGACCCGGTCAACCGCGCTATTTATCATTTCAGCCTGAAATTGAACCTGGTGGAATTGTTCCAGCCGCAGATAGACCTGGAAGAAGGGCCAATTTCCGCCTTTACCGTCAACCCCACCAGAGCGATCTTCATTGCCCAAGAAAACAAGGTCTATATGGCCTTTTTGCCCTGACCCTCTATGCCTGTATATGTAGAAGTGGCGGTCAATGTCCCCGGTGTTTCCGGGGTTTTTGACTACCATCTCCCCGAAGCGCTCCAAGAGCAGGTCATCCCCGGCCAGCTGGTAGAAGTTCCCTTTGGGCACCAGCAGGTTCAGGGGGTGCTGCTGCGCTTTATCCAAATTCCCCAGGTTGAAGATACCCGCCCGGTCACCGGTGTGTTAGACCAGCGCATCAGCCTGACCCCGGCACAAATTCAACTGGCCGAGCAAATCGCCGCCAGCACCCTCTCCCCACTGTCCACCTGCATCAGCCTGATGCTGCCTGCTGGAATCAGCCAGTTGGCCGATACCCAATACACTTTATCCGATCTCCCTCCCAACCCGCAAGAATTGAACCCCTCCGAAGCGCGGCTGGCCGCCGTGCTGGAAAAACACGGCACCTTACGCGGCCGCCAGATCGACAAACGGCTGCCCCGCCGCAACTGGCGCGGGGTGGTGCGCGGCATGGTTAAAAGAGGCTGGCTCACTACCCAGCCGGTGCTGCCCGACCCCAAAGTCCGTCCGCGCTACATCCGCACCGCCCAGCTGGCCGTGCCCCCCGAAATTGTGCGCGCCGGGATGGAAGGGTTGAGCCGCGTCCCCAATGTGCAGGAACGCCGCCAGAAAATCCTGGACTTTCTCAGTCGGGAAACCAGCCCGACAGATTTGAGCTGGGTGTACGCTGAAAGCGGCGGCAATCTGGCCGACCTAAAAAAATTACACGACATGGAGTTGATCATCCTGCGTGAGCAGGAACATTGGCGCGACCCGTTAGCCGGGTTGGCCTACGACCCCAGCGCGCCCCCCAAACTCACCGCCGACCAGCAAGCCGCCTGGGAGCAGATCGCCCACACCCTCACCCGTTCCCGGCAAGGCGAAGAAACCAAACCCATCTTGCTGCACGGCGTGACCGGCTCCGGCAAAACCGAGCTGTATCTGCGGGCAGTGTCTGAAACCCTGCAAGCCGGTAAGCAAGCTATTATCCTGGTGCCGGAAATTGCCCTCACCCCACAGACCGTGCGGCGCTTTATGTCGCGCTTTCCCGGCCGGGTTGGGCTGGTACATTCCCAGCTTTCTCCCGGCGAGCAGTACGATACCTGGCGGCGCGCCCGGCGGGGCAAACTCTCTGTCATCGTGGGGCCGCGCAGCGCCTTATTCTCCCCACTGCCCAACCTGGGCTTGATCGTGGTGGACGAATCGCACGACGATTCATATTACCAGAGCAACCTATCGCCCTATTACCACGCCCGGCAGGCGGCCGCCGCTCTGGCAAAGATCACCCACAGCGCCTGCATTATGGGTTCCGCAACCCCAGACGTAACCAGCTTATACCGGGCGCAAAAAGGCGTGTGGCAGCTGCTGGAGCTGCCCGCCCGCATCATGGCGCACACCGCAACCATCAAAGCTTACGATAAGCAATTCAACCGTCCCTCTCGCTACCAGCAGGCCGGCGATGAAGCCGCAATGACCGAACTACCGCCTGTGCATGTGGTCGATATGCGCGAAGAGCTAAAATCGGGCAACCGCTCCATTTTCAGCCGCCAACTGCAAGAAGCGCTGAGCGAAGTATTGGCCCAAAAGCAGCAAGCGATCCTGTTCCTCAACCGGCGCGGCTCGGCCACCTACGTCTTCTGCCGAGATTGTGGGTATACGCTGACCTGCCCGCGCTGCGACACCAACCTGACCTATTACCGCCAGCTGGAAGGACGGCGCAAACCCGGATTGGTGTGCAACCGCTGCGGTTACACGCGCAACCCGGTGCATACCTGCCCGCAGTGCGGCAGTGAGAATTTCAAGCACTACGGCATGGGCACCGAACGGGTGGAAGAAGAAGTGCTCAACCTGTTCCCCGAGGCGCGCACCCTGCGCTGGGATTATGAGACTACGCGCAAAAAAGGCGCCCACGAACTGATCTTGAGCCACTTCACCAACCAGCGCGCCGATGTGCTCATCGGCACCCAGATGCTGGCAAAGGGGCTGGATTTACCGCTGGTCACCCTGGTAGGGGTGGTGCTGGCCGATGTTGGCCTGACCCTGCCCGATTACCGGGCCGGGGAGCGCGTCTTCCAGGTGCTGGCGCAGGTGGCCGGGCGTGCCGGGCGCAGCCCGCTGGGCGGCCAGGTGGTGCTGCAAACTTTCACCCCGGAAAGTTATGTGATCCAAAAAGCGGCCACGCATGATTACGCCAGCTTTGCCAAAGACGAACTGACCTACCGCCAGCAGCTGCGCTACCCACCCTTTGCCCAATTGGTGCGCATGGAATACCGCCACACCAAACCCCAACAAGCCGAAGAAGAAGCCCGGCGCATGGCCGGGTATCTCAAACACCTGATCGCCGACCAGCAGCGGCGCGCCACCACCCTTATCGGGCCGGCGCCCTGTTTTTACGCCCGGTTGGACGGCTATTACCGCTGGCAGATCATTTTACGCGGGCCAGACCCGGCCACCATGCTGCAAGGGGAAAACCTGGGCGATTGGCGAGTGGAAACCCATCCGCAGTCGTTGTTGTGAGGCTTGTGGGGATAACTTCACCAACCACCCAAACCAAAATAACTATACAACCCCGTTACCAACTACCATACTCACCCCCCCAATGTTATAATACGCCTATCATTAGGAGGCTTAATGGAAATTATTTGGTATGGACATTCTTGTTTTCGCATCTCTGAGCGCGGCATGGCGAACGTGGTGACCGACCCGTACGATCACACCAAAATTGGCTACAGCGAACTTGCCCTGCGTGCGGATATCGTGACCATCAGCCAGGACGAACCTGGATACAACAATACATCTGTGGTCAAAGGTGCAAAATGGACAATAGACGGCCCCGGCGAATATGAAATTGGCGGCGTCTTTATTACCGCAGTACCCACCGGTAAGAACAACAAAAATGGTGGAGAACGCAATATGGTGTATGTCTTTGACTACGACAGCGTGACCGTGTGCCACCTGGGCAACCTCAAATCCGTTCCCTCTCGTAAAGAAGTAGACGCCTTTGGGTCGGTCGATGTGCTTTTGGTGCCCGTCGGCGGCGGTGATGCCCTGGTACCGGCCAAAGCGGCCGAAGTGGTCAACCTGATCGAACCCAATATTGTCATTCCGATGAAGTACAGCACCCCGGCTTCTAAAGTGGAACTGGGTTCGCTGGAGACTTTTTACAAACAGATGGGGTTGGGTACAGCGGTTGAACCAGAGGAAAGCATCAAATTAGGAAAACGAGACATCCCCGAAGAAACCCGCGTCGTCGCCCTCAAATATCAGCACTAGGCCAAGGAGCAAACGCATGGAAAAAGAAGTCAAACTGATGATGACCTGGGACATCCTCCCCGGTAAAGAAGAAGAATACTTTGAATTCCACGTGCGCCATTTTGTCCCTGCCCTAGAGAAAATGGGCTTGCAGCTGCATGAAGCCTGGCTGACCCAATACGGCGATTACCCCCGCCTGACCGTTGAGGCGATCATCTCCAGCCTAAACCGGGCAAAGAATTTACTGGTTTCTGATGATTGGAACACGCTCGGCCTGGAACTGGATGATCTGGTGGAAAACTTTGATTACAAAGTCGTCCCCAACCGCACCCGCTGGCAAATCTAACCGATTGCCTCAGCGGATGTAATTTGACCCCACAAGATTAAATTTAAAAGAGGCCGGAGTTGCTGGCCTCTTTTTCTATCCCATCAACCAATATGAAAGATACCCACACATTTCCCCCCGCTTTATTAGACTGGTACGCCCAACACCAGCGCGCCTTCCCCTGGCGGCAAAACCCCGAACCTTACGCGGTATGGATCAGCGAGATCATGGCGCAGCAAACCCGCCTGGAAACCGTGCTGCCCTATTACCACCGTTGGATGGGAACCTTCCCTACCGTACAGGCCTTAGCCGCCGCCGAGCAGCAGGATGTGCTCAACCTGTGGGAAGGGCTGGGCTATTACAGCCGTGCCCGCAACCTGCATAAAGCCGCCCGGCTCATCGTCCAGGCGCACAACGGCCAACTGCCGGGCGACCGGGCCGGTTTGGAGAAGCTGCCCGGCATCGGGCGCTACACAGCAGGCGCAATCGCCTCAATCGCCTTTGGGCAGGACGAGGCCGTGGTGGATGGCAATGTCAAGCGGGTGCTTTCGCGCCTGTTCCTGGTGACAGAGCCGGTCAACACCACCGGGGGCGAAAAGGCCATCTGGGCTTTAGCAGAAGCGCATCTACCCCAAGGGCAGGCCGGGGCATATAACCAGGCACTGATGGATTTAGGGGCCACCATCTGCCTGCCGCGCCAACCGGACTGCGCCCACTGCCCGGTAGCGGATTACTGCCAGGCGTATACGCAGGGAAAGCAGGAACAATTGCCGGTCAAAAACGCGCGTCCGAAATCACCGCACTACACGGTCACTGCCGCCGTCATTCAGCAAGAAGACGGCCGCTACCTGATCGCCCAGCGGGCAGAAGATGCTTTATTGGGCGGCATGTGGGAATTCCCCGGCGGCAAGCGCGAAGAGGGCGAATCGCTGAAAACCTGCTTACAGCGTGAAATTTTAGAAGAACTTCAGGTTACAATAAAAGTAGGCGGTAAATTGGGCGTGTTCAAACATGCCTACACCCATTTCAAAGTCACCCTGCACGCCTACCGCAGCCAGCTAACCGGTGGGGAACCCACCCCGCTGGAACACCAGGCATTGCAGTGGGTCACCCCGCAGCAGCTGGATGATTACCCGATGGGCAAGATCGACCGCCAGATTGCCCAGGTATTACAGCAAAAAGATTGAGAAAATGCCTAAATTTCAACGCCGAATTGAAGATTTTACCTGCGAGCACTGCGGCGCAGACATCACCGGCAGCGGATTTACCAACCACTGCCCGCACTGTTTATGGAGCAAGCATGTCGACATCAATCCTGGCGACCGGGCGGAACCCTGCCGCGGGTTGATGCAGCCGATCGGCGTATCGGCAAAAAAAGATGGATACCGCATTTTGTTCCGCTGCACGACCTGCGGAGCAGAACGTTGGAACAAGGCCACTCCGGATGATGATTTTGATGTGCTCCTGCGCATTGCACGCGACCAGGCCGAAGGGAGGCAGCCCTGAAGAGTGCGCAACACTATGCCCGTTTGCGCGAGCAGATGGTTGTGGAACAATTAGAAGCGCGCGAAATCGAAGACCCGCGCGTGCTGGCCGCCATGCGCACCGTGCCCCGCCACCGCTTCGTGCCCCCCGACCTGCGCGCCAATGCCTACGAAGACCGCCCCCTGATGATCGGCAGCAACCAGACCATTTCCCAACCTTACATTGTGGCCTATATGACCCAGCTGCTGCACCTGAGCGGGGATGAAACCGTTTTGGAAATCGGCACCGGTTCCGGCTATCAGGCGGCTGTCCTGGCGCAGTTGTGCGCCCACGTCTACACGATTGAGCGCCACACCTCTCTGGCAGAGTCAGCAGTCCAGACATTACGAGAACTGCATATAGAGAACGTGACCGTGTGGCATGGAGACGGCTCCAAGGGGTGGGAGGCTAAAGCCCCCTTTGACGCTATTCTGGTCACCGCAGCCGCGCCCCGCGCCCCGAAGCCGTTGGTTGACCAGTTGGCGGAGGGTGGACGGATGGTGCTCCCGGTAGGCGACTACGGCCGCCAGTACCTGCAAGTGTGGGAGCGCAAAGGGGGTGCGGTGAGCTACGAAGTGAATGTACCTGTTTCGTTTGTGCCCTTGCGCGGCGAACACGGCTTTGGCAGCGAGTGGGGGGCATAACGGCGAGGAAACCTCGCCTCTACATATAGCGGAGAGTACCCGCCGTTTGCATGCAATCTTTTTCCTTCAAATCCCCCAATCTAGCGTAGGGGCGAAGCCTGCTTCGCCCGAAAAATAAAGCAAATTATAAAAGCTATTTAGAAGTAATTCCTCAAAGAACATTCAATCTCTCCCCTAGTCACCGTAGCAGCGCCCCGCGCGGCGAACACGGTTTTGATAGTGAGCGTAATGGCGAGGAAACCTCGCCTCTACATATAGTGGGGCGTTTCCGCCTTTTGCTTGCAATTTTTTCCTTCAATATCCCAATCTGGTGTAGGGGCGAAGCCTGCTTCGCCCGCAAAATAAAGCAAATTATAAAAGCTATTTAGAAGTAATTTCTCGAAAAACATTCAAGCTCCCCCTGGCTCTTGCAGCAGCACCCCGCGCAGCGAGCAGGGTTTTGATAGTGAGCGTAACGGCGAGGAAACCTCGCCTCTACTTATGGCGGGGAATACATACAATTTGCATGCTGTCTTTTTCCTTCAATATCCCAATCTGGTGTAGGGGCGAAGCCTGCTTCGCCCGAAAAATAAAGCAAATTATAAAAGCTATTTAGAAGTAATTCCTCAAAGAATGTTCAATCTCTCCCCTTACCGCTTCATCCTCTTCGCTCTCCAAAGCGCTGCGCAGAGCCGCTTGCGCCTGCGCGCCTCCAACCTGGCCCAAAGCCCAGGCGGCATGCCCGCGCACCAGGGGTTCGGGGTCTTGCAAGGCATGCATTAACTGACGCACATCGGCTGAATGTTTGGCGTTGCCCGCTGCTACGGCGGCATTGCGCAGGTAGCCGCGCCGCTTGGCGCGCTTGATCGGGCTGCCTTTAAACCGGGCGTTAAATGCCTGCGGGGTAAGCGACAATGCTTCGGCGGGGTGCGATTCCAGGGTGCGTTCCTGGCGTTCAAAAGCCGGCTGCCCGGTGGAGGGGGCAAAACGGTTCCACGGGCACACCACCTGGCAAATGTCGCAGCCAAATACCCATGCCCCTATTTTGGGGCGCAGGTCGGGCGGAATGGCCCCTTTATTTTCAATCGTGAGATACGAAATGCAATGCCCGGCTTCCAGGGTGCGGTCTTCGCGGATGCAGGCGGTCGGGCAGGCTTCGATACAGCGGCGGCAGGTGCCGCAGTGGTCGGTGGTGAAGGGCTCATCGGGCGGCAGGCTGATGCCCAGCAGGATTTCGGCCAAGAAAAAGTATGAGCCGATTTGCGGGTGGATCAGCATGCTGTTTTTGCCCACCCACCCCAGGCCGGCACGCTGTGCCAGTTCGCGCTCCAGCAGCGGGCCGGTATCCGTGTACCAGCGGTTGGGGATTTCTTCGCCCACGGCCGCTTCTAAAAACTCAACCAGTGCCTGCAATTTAGGGGGCAGCACTTCGTGATAATCTTCCCCCCAGGCATAGGCTGCAATGTTGGCGGGCGGGTTGCTTTGCGGCTGATAGGGAACGGCCAGCACCAGGATGGATTGGCATTCAGGCAAAATTGTCCGCGGGTCAGCCCGGCGCGCCAGGCTGCGCTCGGCGGCCAGGTAGGCCATTCCGGCATGGCGGCCGGCGTCTACCCACTGCTTAAAGATTGGAAAGTTTTCGGGGGGATCGGGCGTGGTGATGCCCGTCAGCGGGAAACCCAACTGGCGGGCTTTTTCTTTTAGGGCAGCTTTCAGTTCACTCGGATTCACAATGCCCGTTCAGGGTGTTTTCCAGGTAATGTAATCCAGCTCCAGGGCTTGCGCCTGGTTAATATCTTCTGGCTCCAGCGAAACCACCTGGAATTTTCCCAGGCGCTCGTCATCGGTGATGAAGCACACCCACTGTTCAACCAGGTCTTCATCAATCGTGATCTCGCTGCCGTTCAATTTAGCATCCTGGCAATCTTCGTAGCTGGGGTCATCATCGCCCATCAAGCGGAACTCGGCGCCATTTTCGGGCGAGATAAATTTGTCATCGACTGCCGGGGCATCGAACAAAAAATCTTCGCTGTCACTGGTGGGGGAATTGCCGTCGTCCAGATCGGCATATTGGGTTTCCCCAACCACGAAACTTGACTTACTGGTATACGCCAGCGGCTGGATGACCTTGATCTCCACCCACAGCCCGCCGAAGGTAAAGATCACGCCGTCATCATTGCGCAGTTGGTAGATGGCTTTATACGTACCGGGGACATCGGGGGCAGTAAACTCAATTTCGACATCCAGGCGGTCGCCGGGGGCTACCGAGCCGGATGTGATTTCCTGAGAAGCAGGGCCATCCATCGCATCGCCGTCATCAAACACGATGCGGTAATCCGAATTCCAGCTGCATTGCCCCTGGTTTTCAATCCGCCAGATTTTGGTGAATTTCTCTCCGGGTTCAATCTCGGTGCCATCGGGCACAGAAACATCTTTGATGAATCCAGCCGCATCGCAAGGCACCTCGGTGCTGGTAGCCGCGGGCGCTTTGGTGCTGGTGGGGGCAATCGTAATGGTGGGAGAACCAGGGGTGCTGCTGGCAATGCCGACTGTGGGCGTTTTGAACAGGGCATCCAGGGTCAATTGGGCCTCGGCGGTTTGGGCCGCGTGGGTCAAAACAGGGTTGCCGCCCTGCTCGTTCACCCGGCTGGGCAGGTTGCAGGCGGTCAATAAACCGAGCAGCAAAACGGTCAGCAGCAGGGGTTTCCATCCGTGCTTGATCTTCTTCTCCATACAGGTACTCCTTCTCTCGCGGCACCATGCCGGTTAGCGCAATGGCAATTAGTTCTGTGCCATCTCCAGGGGGACTTCTATTCTCTCCAATTCTAACATCTGCTTGCAAATGTAGGGGCGGCGGCGCAGGGTGAAATACACCTGGTGGGCAGTTTCTTCCCTAAGACGTTGAAAGAAAGGTGGGGGTTCCAGCGGGTTGGGGTTATTACCCGGAACACAGCGATCTACCCGTAGGGGAGAGGCCAGCCTCTCCCGCTTGATGTGATGATTAATTGAGATAATTTGTTGACAAAAAGAAATATTTGAGGAATATGCTGTACTTTGCGGGCGTCCCAGAGGACGCCCCTATGGGTAGATCGTGTGATGTCTATCCAATGTAAAGACTATAAATCAATATTGTAGCGGCGAGGTTTCCTCGCCAAGTTCCCTGCTCTTAAATAGTGGGGGTAACAACGTCCTGTTTGTTCAATCCCCTCGAAGAAAGGGGAATTGGAATGATTACAGTAGACTTATCCGGCGGGGCGACCCCGCCGCTACGGGAAATATAAAGTTGAGCATATCGTCATAACTATAAATCCATTTTTCTACCCGTAGGGGAGAGGCCTGCCTCTCCCACTTGATGGGATTTTAAATTGAGGTGCTTTGTTGACAAAAAGATATGTTTGAGGAATATGCTGCGCTTTGCGGGCGTCCCAGAGGATGCCCCTATGGGTAGATCGTGTGATGTCTATCCGATGTAACGACAATAAACCAGTATTGTAGCGGCGAGGTTTCCTCGCCAAATTCCCTCGAAGAATTGATGCTTTGGGATAAGGCATCTATTGGACACTCTATCATTTGAAGAGGATTTAGAATGATTGCATTAGGCTTATCCGGCGGGGTGACCCCGCCGCTACGAGAATATTTTAACAAGTCTCTCCTAAGGCGATGAAGGAGTGATATAAATTTCAGACAATTGAATCAAAGATATGAATCGACTGTATAATGTAAATATATGAGGAGGAAACATGAAAATAACAGGGCAAATCTCAATTTTAGTAATCTTGTTCTTAGCAGCATGTGCACCAATATCCGAATCAATTCCAACCGAAACGCAAACAAAAGCACCTACTTTCACTCCAACAAGTACTTCAACATCTACATCAACGCCATTACCTACTGAGACTTCCATACCAACGCCCACTGTTACACCAATAGGGCGTTCTTCTGGGAAAATTATATTTTGGCAGCTTGAAGAAAATAAAACTGGAGACTCAAATAAAGATGAAGGTTTTTATTCTGTTAGATTATTAGATTTGTCAACAATGGAAGAAGAAGTCTTATTGGAATCAAATGGAGTTGATACAGGTGCTACTTGTGAATCTGTTTCGATTGATGGTAAATTTGCTTATTGTAGTATTGATAAAATTCAACAAACTACCAAAGGAATAGGGTGGAATAGTATTTTATACAAGGTTAATTTGAAAACAAAAGAAATATCAAAACTATCGATGTTGCCACAATTTTCAGGCAATGATGATGCTGAAGATTTAGCGCTGGAACGTAGACCAGATATTTCAAATGACAATAATCTTCTTGTATTTGACTCAAATCGAGAATATTTGAATTCAACATCAAGCATAAGATATCTATACAAATATAATTTGGACACTTTTTCGATTGAAAGAATACTTGGAACGCAACAAGATGCTATAAGAGCAAGAATTTCTCCAGATGGCTCAACCATAGCTTATATGGCCTACGATAACCACGATTGGGAAATTTATACGATTGGTATAAATGGAGAAAATTTAAAACAAATTACAACTAATACTTTTACTGACCGATTCCCTTCTTGGTCTCCAGATGGGACAAAACTTGTATTTCATTCAGATATGGACGGAAACATTGAATTGTACCTTTACGAAATCCAAACTGAAGAAACAACCCGATTAACCTTCAATCCCGCTTTAGACGTGTCTGCAGATTGGTCTCCAGATGGAAATTGGATATTATTTTCTTCCGATCGGGATGGAGATATGGATATTTATATGCTGAATTTAAAAGATTTATCTGAGATAAAAGTATTGGATAAAGAAGGTTCTCAAGGAGTTCCGCTCTGGGTACCATAATAACGATTTTTGAATCTAAAATCGCCCCACCCGCTGGTACCAATTTATGAAAATCACTCAGCAACCCTCCCCAAAATGGGGAGGGCGAATGGTATCTATATAATTATGCGAATTATTAGGGTGGGGCAAAAACTCAATAACCGCTTCTCCCCCATTTATCTACGGATCAATTCAACTACCTAACTACCAAACTACCCAACCACCCCACTATCTCACCCTACGCTTCCATTCCTCTTTCAACTGCAACTGGCTGGGGCTTTCGCCAGAGGGCAGGTCGAGAAAATCCTGCATCAAGCGGTGGAACTTGCTGGTCTGTTCCAGCATGGGGAAATGCCCGGACTGGTTGAAAACGATGTGATGGAACATGGTCGGCAGCTGCCCGTTGCTGCCCAAATCCAGGTCGGGGCTTAGCGGGTCATTTTCGCCGTGCACCACCAGCGAAGCAGTTTCCATCTTGCCGATCACATCCAAAACGTCGATCTTTTCGGTTTCCGCCATCGTCATCTGGATGGCAGCTTCATCGGTCTTGAGGATCTCTTTCTGGGTATTGGCGGTCACTGTGCTCTGCTCCATCAAGCGGCTGGCGAGGTTGGTCGGGGTGGTGCTGCCTGCCCTTTCCAGCACGCTCTTGGTTTCTACCGGCAGCGAGATGAACATGGTGCGGTCTACCACAAACGGGTGCCGCTCCGCATACAGCAGCGCCACCACCGCCCCCAGGCCGTGCCCGATGAGGGCTACTTTGCCAATCCCCATCGCATTCATGAACTGGTCGAGCAGCTCAACCTGGCAGTCCAGATGATAGAATTTTTCCTCTTTGGCCGATTCGCCAAAGCCCCAAAAGTCGAGTGCATACGCCCGGTACGAGGTGGAAGCAGCCTGCATGGCCTGCACCCAATAGCGCCACGAACCGACCCACCCATGCAGGAAAATGATCGGTTTACCGCGCCCTAAAGCCTCGTAATGGACGATGTTCTCTTCAATCAGGATTGCACTCATATACTAAAACCCTTAGCTCAGGATTGTTCTTCCGTCTGGCTGTTGTATTTTTCCAGGATCGCTTTCACCCGCGAGGTCAGTTGGTCGGGGGCAAACGGCTTGAGGATATATTCCACCGCCCCGGCGTCCAGCCCGGCCTGCACTTCCGATTCCTGCCCCTTGGCAGATAGGAAAATGACCGGAATGGACTTTAAGGCCTCAATCTCCTTCATTTTGCGGCAGGCCTCGTAGCCGGTCATGCGCGGCATGCGCACATCCATCATAATCAGATCAGGGACTTCTTCTTGTGCTTTCAAGTAGGCTTCCTCCCCGTTGGCCGTGGCGGTAACTTCGTGCCCGGCAAACTTGAGGGTGAAGGTGATCAAATCTCGGATATCTCGTTCGTCTTCAGCGATTAGTATTCTTGCCATGGATTTTCCTTATTCCAAAAGGATGGTTTCTTGTTCTGTCTGATAAATTGGGAGGGTAAAGGAGAAGGTGCTGCCCTCTCCCGGTACGCCGGAGCTGTTTACCCAAATTTTTCCATTGTGCATTTCTACCAGCTCTTTCACAATCGGCAAGCCCAGCCCGGTGCCGGCAGTTGCCATCACCATGTGGTTCTCGCCGCGGTAGAAACGCTCAAAAATCTTGTCCTGTTCATCGGGGAAAATGCCAATCCCCTGGTCAATCACATCTACCTGGATATTGTTCTCATTGGGGTATACGCGGATGCTGATCTTGCTGTTTTCCGGCGAATACTTATAGGCATTGTCCACCAGGTTGGTAATGATCTGCCGCACCCGGTCGTTGTCGCCGTAAATGCTCGGTAGGTTGGGCGGAATATCGATCTCGATTTCCACCGGGCGGGCGTCTTCCTCGGACTGCTGCAACGTGGTGTTGGCGGCCTCTTCGATCACTTCCTGTAAATGGATCGGCTGGAAGGACAAAGCCACCTTCCCGGCTTCAATCCGGGAAACGTCCAGCAAGTCGTCCACCAGAATCGCCAGACGATCAATGTTGGTCTTGATGATCGCCAAAAATTCGCGCTGCTGGTCATTCAGGTCGCCGGTGCCGCCCATCAAAAGGAATTCCACATAGCCCTTGATCGGCGTCATCGGGGTGCGCAGCTCGTGGCTGACGGTGGCGACAAATTCGGATTTCATCCGGTCCACTTCTACCTGGTGGGTAATATCGCGGAAGATGGAAATGGTGCCCAAAAATTCATCCCGGTCGCTGACCGGCGAAAGGTGTACGGAGATCACCCGCCCGTCTTCCAGGGCAACCTGCTCGGTGATCATTTCTGTGCTGATGAAACTTTGGCTGCTGCGAGACCAGGAACTGATCATCTGCATCCAGGCCTCGGCCTCACGACCAAACAGCCCGGCAAATTCTTCCAGGGTTTTGCCCACAATCTGGTCGCGCGGGATCCCCAGCATTTCTTCGGCGGCGTGGTTAAACAGCGTGATTTCGTTGTGGTTGTCGGTGACCAGCACGCCGTCGCCCACGCCTTGCAGCATGGCGGTCGAGCGGCTGGCTTCAATCTGCTGGGAGCGCAGCATGGTGCCCAGGTCTTCGGCCTGATCGCGGATCAGTTGGAACAGCTCGCCGTTATTGATCGTGACGGCAAACTGGTTGGCTGCCGCCCGGATGGGGTCGAGCAAGGTATCGTCAAAGTGGTTCGGCTGGCGGTGCAGCAGCATCAGGCAGCCCAGCGCTTCTTGCCCGACAATCAGCGGGGCAGTCAGCGTGCTGCGGTACACCGGGTTGACCTGGTGGGTATTCTTCCAGGTTTCATCTTTCAATAAGTCGCCGACCAGCACAATTTCCTGGTTCTGGATCGCCCAGCCGGTAATGCCGCTGTCTACCTGATAGGTAGAAGGGGTTCCCCCGGTGGGAGGCGACTCGTGAATACCTGCCCCAGCCCGGTAGATTAACCCTTCGGCGGGGTTCAAGCTGATATAAATGCTGGCCTGCTCTGCGCCGGTGGCTTCGTTGAGCATTGCCAGGGAGCGGTTCAAGACCATGTCCAAATCCAGGCTGGAAGAAAGCTCGGCGCTGATCTGGAGCAGAATTTGGGTGAATTGGTGTTCGCGCGCCAGCTGGTCGGTGCGGTCGGAGACCCGGTTTTCCAGCTCTTCATTGATCTGGCGGCTTTCTTCAAACAGGCGGGCATTTTCCAGTGCCAACGCGGTCTGCTGGGTAAGCGATTCGATCAAGGCCTGGTCTTCGCTGCTGAAAGCGTTAGTGGTGTTGAAGTTATCCAGCTCAACCACACCCTGCACGCTGTCCCCGGTTCGCACCGGCACCAATAAGGAGGAAACCGGCAGCCGCCCGCCGGTAGCTTCGCGGTACAGCAAGAGTTCATCGGCGGTCAGGTAAAAATCGGCGGCAAAGTCCACTTCGCCTTTGTTGATCGTTTGCGCCTGGCGGAAAGCCTTGGCAATCACCGAGCCGTCAATGCGCTGGATGATCTTGTAAAACATCTGGTTATCGCTGTACCCGCTCACAGTTTGGGTATTCAGCACTTCGTTTGCTTCATCCCACAACATCACCCGCACCCCGTGGGCGTGCGGCAGCACTCGCCGGATGCTGGTTGCCAGGGTGTTCAAAATCGATTGGGCGTCCAAACTGCCCAACTGCCGGCTGAAGTCAAGCAGCAAGTCCACTTCTCGCAGACGGCGCTGGGTTTCGGTCAGCAGGTCGAGGTTTTGCAGGGTCAAGGTCACCTGGTTGGTGAGAATTTCGTAAACCTGCTCATCTTCCTTGGTCAGCTCGGCCAGCGGGATGGTAGAGATCGCCAAAACAGCCGCTTCCACCTCGCCATTATTGTTGATCGGCAGCGAGATAAACCCTCTGGCGTTCAGGCTTTTCAGCAGCGGGGAATTTTGCCACTCGGCATCATCCACCAGGTCGCCGGAGAAAAGCACTTCGCCGGACTGCATGGTTTGGCGCAGCGGGTTGCGCTGGCCTAACAGGGCTTGCGGGTTGGCCGTTTGCGGGATCGGGCCAAGCTGGCTGAGCAAGCGCGGCCCCCCGGCGGAAGGTTCTGCCACCAGGGCAATATCCAGCTCCATCTCGGTGAGCATCTGGCTGGCAAGCGAGTTGAGCACCGACTGGCGGTCGGGCTGGCGGTTGATCGAATCGGCAATATCTAACCCTACCCGGATGTTGCGTGCCCGGTGGTACAACTGCTGTAAGGCCAGGGTCTGTTCCAGGTCTTTTTTCAGCAGCACTTCCAGATAAGGCTGGTGCTGGTTGGCTTTGATCTCGGCCTCGGTCTGGATGATTTGGGTCTCGACCTCTTCAATTTGCTCTTGCAGCGCTTCTAATTTATGGCTGCGTTCAATCACCATGCCAGCCTCAGAGGCAAACAACTCCAGCATTTCCAGGCGGGTCTCGTCGGGTACCTGTCCGTCCAGGGGCACATCCACCACAATCAATCCCAAGGGAGTATCCTGCCCCGCAATAATTGGCACCAAAAGCTGGTCACCGGGCAGCCAGGGCTGGTCTGCATCCAGCGGTACGGTGTAATTCTTGGCGGCGAAATCCGGGATGAGGGGAGAAGCATTCTCCAGCGCGTCGAAAGGTACATGATACGAGCGGCTGTGTTGGAATTCCGGCTGTAAATATTGGGAAACATTCTCCCACGGGTGCTGGATATCCTCCATCACTTTGCGGTCTTTTTCGGAAAAGCCGGCAGAAGCCAGCGGTTTGATCATCTGGTACTGGGGATCATATACGTAAATGATCCCCAGTTCAAACTGGCTGACCATCTGCACCGCATCTGCCAATGTCTTGAGCGCTTCCGACAATCCCATATCGGGGGTGATCTTCTTGCGGGTTTCTAATAAATAATCGAGGGCTTGTGCCTGGCTGGAAAGCAGCATCACGCGCTGGGCGGTATCGTGATACTGCCAGATGTTGTTCAACATTGTGCCTGTTTGGGCAGTCAGGGCGCGCAGCAGTTCGCGGGTGGTCTCGTCAAAGCCGTTGATTTGCCTGGCAAAGCAGCGGAACAACCCGACCACCTGTCCGAAAGCAAACACAGGCATGATTAGGGCACTGCCGTAGCTGTTTGCGTCTGCCGGGGGCACATCTTCAAAATAGCGGCTCGCCGAGAGGTCGGGCACATAGACCATTTCTTTGCGTTCTACCGCGTGCTGGTCCAACATGGTGAGGGCGGGCGGAGTATTGCCCACGCGTTCGATGATCCGCAGCGCTTCGCCGGGCAGCTGCTGGCGGGCAAACAACACCATGCCGCCGTCCTCTGCCTTGGTGATTTGCATCCCTTCTTCCAGCACTAAACGCAGCACGTTTTCAATCTGGTCTGTCACCTTGATCTGGCGGGTGATCTGGTTGAGGCGGTTCATTTCCGCCATCTTGCGCAGCAGGGTTTCGTCCGTTTGGGTGAGCAGGTTGGTGCGTTCGATGGCGCTTGCAATCTGGTCTGCGGCGGTTTTGAGCGAGCGCAAATCACTGTCATCAAAATACATGCGGCGTTGGCTGCCGATCAAGATTTCCCCTAAGGCTTTGCCGCGCGCCACCAGGGGGGCCACCATAAAAGAGCGAATATCGGAGATCAATGGCTGGAGCGCCCGGTAGGGCTGGGGGAGGTCCTCGTCATCGGGCAAATGATCGCTGAGCAGGGCAGTTTGTGTATCTGTGACCGTGTTATCGATATTGGCCTGGGTGATCAAATGCAGCGAAATGCGCGCCATCGTTTCGGGGCGCACGCCCAATACCGAAGGCTCGTGCACCTGGAGCGTGCCCAGGCTTTCGTCCAGCAAAAAGATCATCGCCAATTCGGCTTCCAAAAAGCGGCTTAATTCCACCAGCGAATACTGCAAAGCCTCGTCCTGGGTGGCTTCCGACCCGGCCAGACTGGCAACCCGGCGCAGGGCTTCGGCGCGGCGGGCACGCCGCTGCGAAAGCTCGATCAGCTCGGCATTTTCCAGAATGGGGGCAATCTGCCCGGCAATAATACGCAGCAAACGCAGATCATCATCGCTGAAAGCGGCATTGTCGTGCTTGTTGGCGGCCTGCAAATAGCCCAGCGGACGCCCACCGGAGCTAAGCGGCACCAACACGGTTTCCTGCATGGCACTGGCCTGGGCTACCGGGGATAACCCCAATTCACCTAAGATCGAGTCTTCACCCGTATCGGTGGCAATAATAATGTCCTGCTCGGCCCAAATGGCAGCCGCTTTGGTGTTGGGTTTCACCTCGGCGCGGTACATTTCCACGAACTGCTCCGGCAGCCCCTGGAAAGGCACCTTGCCTTCGAGGGTTTGGTTGTGGTCGTTGTAGATCAGGAACCCCAGGATTTCTGCGCCAATCAGAGGGCTGATCGTATCGAGGATGTTTTTATAAAGATCGTGCGTGTCGGAAACCGCCCGGCTGACCTGTGCCAGATCGGCCAGACCGCTCAATTCTTTCACCCGTTCCTGTTCGTTGTGGTGGGTGACGGCGTTTTGCAGGGCGACGGCGGCATGCCCGGATAAAATTTCCAGCACGCTTTTGTCTTCCTGGCTGAAGCTGTGGGTCAGTTGGCTGGCAAGCTCAATCGTTCCGATGAGCGTCTCACCAATTTTCAGCGCCATCCCCAGGTACGATTGGATCGGGAACTGTGCCCGGCTGAGGGCGGGACGCGCATCCACAAATTCGGCCGCGTCGCGGATCAGCAGCGCGCCTTTGATCGTCGGCAGATAGCTGGTGTAGCCCATCCCCAGGGCATAGGCATCGGCAGGCTCTTGCAGCCGCCGGATACCGTCTTCTTCAATTAAATAGCGATAGGGCTGGAAGGAAGCGTAATCTTTGCTCCATAAGGTAATCTCGGAAAAATCGGAGGGGATCAGGCGATCCACACTTTCCAGGATGGCTTCAATCGTGGTGTGCAGGTCGAGGCTGGCAGACATGCCCTGGCTGATCTCGGTGAAGATGCGCACCGCCTGGGAGGAGAGTGTGTCTTCTTCTTCGTCCAGCGAGGTTAACTGCGGCCGTTTGAGCGAGACCATGATCGCCTGTGCGCCCTGGATGGGCAGCGCATACGATTCCCCTTCCACCAGCGTTTGCTTGATGTTGAAGCGCATCTGGCCGGGAGTGGCACACAAACTGAGAAAAGCATCCGCCGGGCGGGCCTGGCGCGCCATACGCTCCAGGTTGGGCTTTTCGTTATTCTGCATGTCAAACCACTGCCGGGCTGTATGGTTGAGATAAGCGACCCGACCACCGGGTTCGACCAGGATCACGGCGCTTTCAATCGGATTTACTTCTGCCAGAACGGTAGGGAGGATAATTTCGGGTTGTTTGTTTGCACGCCGGTTTGGCAGCACGCGCAGGATGAACAGGGCAAGGCCAAGCAGTACTACCCCACCCAGTACCAGCACAATCCCCAAAGTTGAATCGGCCAGACCAAACATGCGAAACCGTCCTAATCCTTTTTTATCACGCGGCTACGCCACCAACATATCTTTGCGGCGGGCCTCTGCGGCCAGTTCGGTGATCTCTCGGATATCAGCAACCGGGTATTCACTGGGGCTGACCACCCCAATCGAAATCGACATCAAGGGTGTTTCTTCGGCTTTGCCGGCGTCATTGGTGCTGACGATATAGCCTTGTTCCCGGTCAATGAAGTTGTAGTGCGAGAGCACCTGTTCCTTAAAGCGGGCTTTGATCTCTTTGACGACTTTCTCGCTGTTCTTTTCGGTAGTGATAACAATGAAGCTGTTCCCGCCAGGGTGGCCGATAAAGTCATCGGGGGTGCCCAAATCGTCCACCACTTTACCAAGCAGCATGGTGGTAAAGCGCAGCACATTGTCCCCGGCAACAAAGCCGTACACTTCCCGGAAGGCCTCAAAGTAATTGATGCGCACATCCATATAGGCCCAATCGTCATGCCGGATGATCTTGCGCAGCTGGTCTTCGATCAGCCTGCCGGAGGGCAGCCCGGAACGCGGGTCGGTCAGGCTTTCCCGCTCGGCACGGGCAATGGCGTTTTGCACCCGCAGCTTGAGTTCATCAATATCAAAAGGCTTGGTGATGTAATCATCGGCGCCAAGTTCCAGCCCTTGCAGCTTGTCGCTGCGTTCGTCTTTTTGGGTCAAGAAAATGATGGGGATATGGCTGGTGCGCGTGCTGGTGCGCAGTTGGCGGCAGACCTCGTACCCGTCAATATCGGGGAGCATAATATCCAACACGATTAAGTGCGGCAGGTTCTCCCGGGTTTTACCCAGAGCCTGGCTGCCGCGCCCGGCCACATCCACCTCGTATCCCTGTCCGCCGAAGAAAATCTTCAGCATATTGGAGATATCCATGTCATCTTCAACGACCAATATTCTCGCTTTTGCCATATAGGCTCCTCCCAAATACTCCTAAACCGACTGCATATTGGCTTTGGCATGCAGCCATGTTTTTTCAATATGTTCCGCGGTGATGTTCTTCTCAAACGAGCGGAAACCGCTTAATTTAAAACCGTGTCTAGTAGCTATTGTATCAATTTCTTCTACTTGCTGCCGTGAGATATTCTTCCCTATTGTGTAATCTTCAAAGCGGCCTTCCAGCGCCAGGGCGATGGTTTCGGCCATGCAGGCATACGCCTTGCCGGGGGGGAAGCCAAAGTCAAAATTGAAATTTACCGGGCCGGGCACATCCACCACCCCGCCGTCAATCACCAGCACATCTTTACGCTGCTCGGCCACCTGGGCAGATACATCTCTGGGGCGGGAAACATCGCACACCACGCTGCCCGTTTTGAGGTGTTCGGGGTGAATGAGGATTTCGGTGTCGCTGGTCACGGTCAGCAGCAGGTCGGCTTTGCGCACCACATCCAGATTGGTAGTGGGGTGCAGCTGTGCTTTGGGGTGCTCGGCGGCAATTTTGCGCGCTACATCTTCTGTTTTGGCCTGGTCTCTGCCCACCAGATAAAGGTGCGCCGTACTCTGCGCCAGCAAACTGGCACACACCTGCCCAATCGCGCCGGTCGCGCCAACCACGGCGGCCGTAGCCGAATGCACCGGGATGCGCATTTCCTGGGCAGCTTTGATCACCGCCCGCACCGCGATGGCGACCGTGTAAGAGTCGCCGGTGGTCACCGGAATATCTAAATTCCTGGCAATCGTCTCACCGCCGTCCCCCACTACCGAGGTGAAAGCGCCTAAGCCTAATACTTTTGCGCCTAACTTTTCGGCCATCTGCCCGGTCTGGGTGATCTTGCGGTAAACCGTGTTGACCGGCAGCGCCAGCATACGCCGAGGGGTATAGGGACAGGCAACAAACCAGCCCTTGACTTCTTTGCCGGTCGCCTGCGAGCGGATGCCGTTGATCTCTGAAATATAGACAGGGGGGAAGAAAGTGGAGAAGAAATCGATCTGCTTCTCGTTCAACACTTTGCCCAGCAGGGGGAATTTGCGCTGCACGTCCCGCTTGGGGTCAATCGGATGGATGATAAACGCAAAGGTATCCATTTGGCTACCAGCTTTCCCCGGATTGGCGTTCGCGCGAATATAAGCGTTGGTGCTGTTCGGCAGCTTTCAACAGGTGGTGGTCGCTCTCTTCAAAGCTGACATTGCGGCTGATAATGCGGCGGGTATCGGAGGCCACCAGCACTACATCCGACTCGATCATGCGTGCCGGGTGGATAATGATGCCGGAGCTGATCCGGCAGTTGTGCCCCACACAGCCGCCCAATACATCCCGGTTCGAAGGGCGCAGTTCGCCGTTGCCGTCCAGGGCATAGATCGGGGTGGGAATCAGATTAAAGTCGGTAAAGGTGGTTCCCGCGCCAATGAAGGTGTTGCGCCCAATCACGCACATTTGCAGGCAGGTATTTTGCGCCACCATGCTGTTTTCCATTAAAGTGGTCATGAACAAAGATGCCCGGAAAGGCAGAAAAGTGCCATCCCCCACCACCGAGAGCATCAGCTCGCAGCCCTGGGAGACATTCACATTGCTGCCGATAATGCAGTTCTCGATCACCGCCCCCGCCCCGACGGTTACATTGTCGCCAATTGTGGTTGGCCCGTGGATCACTGCCGAAGGGTCGATCACGCAGTTGGCGCCAATCTCAACCACTTTGCTGGACTCAAGCAGCTGCTTGCCCTCATACATGGCGTTGAACAGCACGCCCAGTTTGAAACCGACATCTTGATCCAGGCGTTTCTCAAAATGCGCCCCGCGGGCAAACAGGCCGTAAACTACATCGGCAATAAAGATGTGCACCCATGAATCGATGGCAATAAACGCCTTCAGCGGCACCTGGAAAGTCAGGTCGCCCTGTTGGGTTGCCATGTAGATGGGGACGTGATAATAGCCAAATTCCTTGGCATCCATATTGATCATTAAGGGTTCCGGCTCTTCATCGGTGGGGCCGTTGGGGTAATACCACAAGTCGGCCAGGTATAAGCCGCCGGCCGGGGTGTAAGAGGTGGAAAGGGGGAGCGCATGCTCTCGAAAAGCCGGGTCTGTGGGGTTGAAGGCTGCCCTGGAAGGGGTATTGCGCGCCTTTGCCCGTTTGATGAACTCGGCAATGTAGAATTCATCAAAATAGAGGTTGTCGCGGTAGACAATGTAGGCCGGGTCGGCGGGGTCGAGGGCAAAAGTAGGGGCAAAGAAATCTTCAAATTCCTCTACCTGACGCTCCCCCCGCGCGTATGGCGCAAGCACATCACTGTGATGCAGCCACAAAGGCTTGTTCTGTATCCGCAGGTCGCGGGCATAGTCATTGAATGGGGCTAAATAGCGGTGGTCTCTAACACTTACTCGGATCATAAAGTTCTCTATGTTACTCTAATATGCACTAACCATGCCGAACTTGCGCGCAGAAATTTCCTGCTGCACGCTGTAAATTGAGTATACCTGTCATTTAGGTACACAATGTGATAATTTCAGGATAGTTCCGAGTAATGGGGAAGATGGTTGGGTGGTTGAGTAGTTGGTTTGTAAAATATCCATCCGTAGCGGCAAGGTCTGCCCACCGTTTTTTCGTTTTCCCATATCTACCCGTAGGGGCGTCCTCTGGGACGCCCGCAAAGTGCGAAAGATAGTAATTGCCGCGTGTAGTGAGAAAGAAGGGACAGCCAGGGTTCGTTGTTGATTGTCTGCTACAGCTTGAGCGCCGTAGGGGAGGGTTTCTAAACCCTCCCCTACGACTTATCAATTGAAAGACCTTGTCAATATTCACGCATGCTACTCGTAAAGAAGATAGCCGTGGTCAGTTGTTTACTGCGAACAATCAATAATGCTTGGGATGCTTTTGTGGGCGAAGCAGGCTTCGCCCCTACGGGTAGATCGGGCTGCTCATCAAACAAAAAACGGCGAGGAAACCTCGCCGCTACAATACTATCTTTTTTATTGTTACACCGGATAGATATCCTGCGGTCTGCCCGTAGGGGCGTCCTCTGGGACGCCCGCAAAGTGCGAAAGATGGTATACGGCGCGTGTGGTGAGAACGAGAAGATGTCCAGAGTTCGTTGTTGACTGCGAACAGTCTTTATTGCCAGGGATGTCTTGCGGGCGAAGCAGGCTTCGCCCCTACGCTAGATTGGGGGGAATTGGGCGAGGAAACCTCGCCGCTACAATACTATCTTTTTTATTGTTACATCGGATATACAGACCTGCGATCTGCCCGTAGGGGCGTCCTCTGGGACGCCCGCAAAGTGCGAAAGATGGTATACGGCGCGTGTGGTGAGAACAAGGGGACAGCCAGCCAGGGTTCGTAATTTACTGCGAACAATCAATAATGCTTGGGATGCTTTTGTGGGCGAAGCATGCTTCGCCCCTACACCAGATTGGGCTACTCATCAAACAAAAACGGCGAGGAAACCTCGCCGCTACGGACTGTCTGGCTATTTCTAAACTGCTACCCCTCTAAAAATCCCCGCACCTCGGCAATAAAGCGTTCCGGGTTGTCGAGCATGGGGAAATGCCCGGCATCATCAAAATAGACTACATGCGGCTGTTGGGCAAAGTACTGCACCAACTCGTGCTGGTCGGGGTTGACGATCACATCTTTCTTGCCGTAAATGCCCATCAGCGGCACGGCAATACTCCTCAAGTCCTCACGCAAATCGGTATAACGCAGTGATTTGATACTCAACAAAAAGGACTCCAGCGTGGTCTGGGAAAGGTCGGCTTCAATCATCTCCGGCCAGCGCTTCTCTTTGGTGACCAGCGGGCGGGCGGCTTTCAGCGCCAGGTTGAGCGCCCACAAGTTATGGTGCACCACCCAGGCAATGAACCCGCGGCTGGCAAGTTTCAGCGGCAGGGTGAGCGAACTACCCACCACAGGTGAACCGATCACCCCCACTTTGGTAACCCGCTCCGGGTGTTGGATAGCAAATGCCATACTGACCGTGCCGCCCATGCTGTGCCCGATAACGGGAGCCTGTACGATACCCAGCTGTTCCATGAACTGCTCGACTAAACTGACATAATCATTGATCGTGTAAGATTGGCGCTGTTTGTGGGATTCGCCAAACCCCCAAAAATCGAGTGCATAGGTGCGGTAGCCGTCTAGGGCAGTCATCGTGTCCTGCCACAGGTACCACGAACCCAACCATCCGTGCAGTAAAATCACAGGGCGGCCTCGTCCATAGACTTCGTAATGCACAATTCCCTGATCGGTTGTTAATGTAGGCACGGGAGTTAACGGCGGTGCCGCCCTTTCAATGGTTTATTTCTTATCAATCTCTTTGAGGATATCGGTCAGCAGTTGGAGCAATACGCCTTTGACCGACTCTTTATCCAGCGACACACACGGCAAAAAGTTAACATTCGGGGCAATCCGCAGCGCAATACGCATATCTTCCAGGTCCCAGGCATCGGGCATGTCTTGCTTATTAGCGGCCACCACATAGGGGGTCGGTGCGTAAGCTCTAAAGGTCTCTAAAATTTTGCGCGCTTCTCTAAAGGTCTCCGGGCGGGTGCTGTCGACCATCACAATAAAGCCGAGCATCCCTTCCGACAAAATTTCCCACATAAAATCGAAGCGTTTTTGTCCCGGTGTGCCGAATAAGTACAGAACCAGCTCATCGTCAACAGTGATCCGGCCAAAATCCATGGCGACCGTGGTCGATTCTTTGACCTTCTCCGCCTCGGAGGAAATTCGCCGTTCGGTGGAAACCACATCAATCTCACTCACCGTCTGGATAAATTCCGTTTTACCGGCGTTGAAAGGGCCTGTCACTACCATCTTTACTGTTTGCATCATGCCGTATCCTTAATTCTGTCTTATCACTAAAGTGAACGTATCCGGCCAATAATCCTGTTGACCAGGTTCTTTTGTTCTTCTTTGGTTTGCCCGGAAAGGGCGGTATTCAATCCGGGCAGGACTTTCTCAGCGCCTTCCGGCCGGGTCAGTTCTACCAGGCCCGCTTGCAGCAAGCCATACACCACCCGCCTGATCTCCATATCGGTCATTTTTGCCGCTTTGGCAATTTGCCGGATGGTGTTCTTGGGGTTGATGTAGGAAACCACCTGCCATTCTTCTTTGCTCATGTTGATGTTTTTCAGGTTGACGCCCGGTCGGTCGGTGAACTTGAGCGCCAGGTCCAGGTTGGGCAGTTCGTCTTGCAGCTGTTCCCATTCGCGCACCCGGCGGGATCCCTCGATGATGATGTTTTCCAAATTCATGCGAATTGGGATGCGGTCGGTGGGCGGCATTTCGCCGGCATTGAACTGGAACATACCCTCTACCCAGGTGAACAAGCGCTGGATGATATCGACAAAGTGGTTTTGCAAGCTCAGAATAATATCTTGCTGGGAGACATACCCGGAATTAACCAGCAGCAGCCCCAACTCTTTATCGCTCATGGCGGCGGCGCGTGTATTGATCGTATTGTATTGGGAGGTGGTTATGATCCTGGCCTTATGCAGAATCGCCCCCAGGCGGTTGTCCTCATTGCTGATCTCAGCGTAGGCCAGCTTCCCTTCCCGAAAAGTGATCCGGGCAGTTTGGTTGGCGCCGTTCACAACCAGGGTGCCAGATTTCTGCGCCAGATTAACCAGATTAAGCAATTGGGTGACGGTGAAGTCTCTTAAATTACCCTTTAATGCCATGGAGGGTCTCTATATTGTCTAGTTTAATCAAATAGATGAACATGGTTCAGTACTCTGTTTGATTTCATTAATGCGCCTATGCATCCAGTTACACCGGTTCAGGCGCTTGCCAGTAACAAAAATTATACTTGAAAAGCGCAAACAGCGTCAATTAAAAGCCTGCCGCGCTTTGCAGCTAACAAAATCTAAAGGTACTACCAAAAATTTATCTTGTTTTCAATCTCTTGACAACTTTTTTATTATCTTGTAATATGTCGTTAACCGACATGTCGCAAAACGAAGTATCTATCTTATTAACTTAGCTTATGCTCAATCCATTAGGAGGCTGCTATCAATCCCCAAGAATTTCTTCCCCTGCGTGAACCTACTTTCTTTATCCTGCTCAGCATGGCACGCCAGAAACAACACGGATACGCAATTCTGAAAGCCGTTGAAGACCTGAGCAATGGCAAGATCGTGCTCAGCAATGGCACCCTATATGGTGCGCTTACCCGGCTGCAAGACCAGCAATTGATCGAGCGAGTACCCAGCGATGAACCGGAAGACAGCGGAAGGCCGCGAAAAGCCTACCAGCTGACCCAAACTGGTTCGCGGGTGCTCAATGCGGAAGTTGCCCGGCTGCGCAGCTTGGTGGACACAGCCCAGGTGTATCTCCCTGGAGAGTTGTAATGAAGAACACGGCAAGTACCCTCACCGGGTTGTACGCCCAGGCGCTGCGCCTTTACCCACAGCCTTTTCAGGACGAATATGGAGACGAATTACTCTCCGTATTCAAGATGCGGGTAGCAGAAAAGAAAGCAGCAGGCAAAGGAAAATTGGTGTGGATGAGTTTGCGCGAACTGCGCGATTTACCCCTCTCGGTATTGGCAGTTTACCTACATGAAAGGAATCGGTACAAAATGCAAAACCAACTCAATCGCTGGTTTTCCCACGAACCGGGAGATTGGCGAGAAATCCTCCTGTCGGTCATTCCCTTTGTGTTTATCGCTTTATTGCCGGGATTGCTTTCGTTGATCCCAGCAATTAACAACCTCTCTGTCACATTTGGCATTATCTTGATTGCCATCATGTTCCTCTTCCTGGCCAGTTTAGGTATTCTCGGTTTGCTGGTAAAGCTCCCGCGTTGGTCTTTGCCCTATGCCGGGATCGCCATTACAGTAGGCATTTTCGGGGTCGATTTTTTGCTGGCAGCCACCCCGATGACGGAGATGTCTTTCTTCAGTAATGAACTCATCCGCACTGCGGTCATCATGTTGTTCTACCTATCTGAACTGGCAGTCTTGATGGCGATCGGTTTGTGGCTGGCAGGTCAAGTAAATCTGACAGCGCCCTTTATCGAGCAGACTCAAAAAGATAATACCTTGCTGTCCTTTATGCAGTACGGCAGCGCCTTCATCCTGGTGATGACCAACTTTGAGGACTTGATCGGCTCTGGCTGGTACCAGATTGCGGCCGGCGTTGTGATGACGCTGGGGGCCTGGGGATACCTGGCTGCCGACAAAACCGGCCTCAAAATCGGGGCGCTGATCGGTGGATTTACAGCCGGTTTGGCGGTTGCTCTGGCAGCCAACTTAAACTATGCTACCTATAATTTCGCGGTGATCACCGAGATAGCGGGGTACCCGATTCAGAGTATCGTAGCAGATGTGGTCAGCATGTGGCTTGCTTCCCTCATCCTGGTGCTCGTGCCGCTGCTCTACCGGCCAAAACAGTCGCAAAACACACCTGCCGTGCCGGTGGAAGGATAAGCGCAAGCATATCTTGATAAAGAAAACGACCTCTAAATCAACGGAAGGCATCCACTTATCCTGGGTGCCTTCTTTTCATTTAACCATCAATTCCGGTTAAAAAAATCTTTGTGCAGGTAAAAATTGCGGTCTAATGGGCAAATTTGACCTATAAGCGCAAAAAGGTATACTATAATACCTACGCAATGATAAAAACACACCTCTCCCCTCAATTAATCACCACCCCGCAGCAGCTAGCCGAAGTGCGGCAGGCGCTCTTGTCCCAACCGGTCGTGGCTGTGGATACAGAATCGAACAGCCTGTTTGCCTACCGCGAGCGCGTTTGTCTGATCCAGTTCTCCATTCCGGGGCACGACTATCTGGTAGACCCACTGGCTATCGATGATATCTCTGGGCTAGGAGATGTATTTGCCGACCCGGAGATCGAAAAAATCTTCCACGCCGCCGAGTATGACCTGTTGGTACTTAAACGCGATTTCGATTTCTCTTTTACCAACCTGTTTGACACCATGGTAGCCGCCCGCATTTTAGGGCGCAGACGGGTCGGGTTAGGCAGTTTGCTGGAAGATGAGTTTGATGTCAAAGTGGAAAAGAAGTACCAACGCTCCGACTGGGGGCGCCGGCCTTTACCACCAGAAATGCGCAATTACGCCGCATTAGATACCTATTTCCTCATCCAACTGCGCAACTTGCTGTACCAGGAACTGATAGACGCAAACCGTTGGGCACTGGCAAAGGAAGATTTTTTCCGCCTGGCCCAGGTGAACGGCACACCCCCCGAGCCACACGGCGCAGACGTATGGCGCGTGAACGGCGTGCACGACTTAACCCCACACCAGGTCACTATCTTGCGCTATCTGGCCGAGTACCGCGAAGAACGCGCCAAACAGCTAGACCGCCCCTTATTCAAAGTGATTGGCGACAAAACCCTGGCTGCCATTGCCGAAGCTCAACCAGAAACGTTAGAGGAACTAAGCGAAATTGACGGGATGACCAAAGGACAGCTGCACCGGCACGGCAAAGCTTTACTGAAAGCAGTGCAGCAAGGCCAAAAAGACAACCCTACCTACCGGCCGCACAGCAAGCGCCTGGATGATGACATCCTCGACACCCTCGACTCGCTGCGCAACTGGCGCAAAGTGAGAGCACGGAAATTGGGCGTGGAATCAGATGTGGTGCTGCCCCGCGACGTAATGGAACAAATCGCCCACAAACAGCCGGAAGATTGGAATACGCTCAGCGAGGTGCTGGCAGAGGTTCCCTGGCGCCGAGATAAATTCGGGCAAGACATTTACCGCATTGTGGCTAAATCGCATAATGGCAGTAAATCACACGGCTGAGATTATCGCCTCATTTGGAAAAGTCAAACTATAATTAATTGCAACAAAGAGGGATAAGCGGCCTTATCCTTCTTTTTATAAGAACTTTCATCTATTTGAACAAATCCAGCCCTGCTCGATCAAGTAAAAGGAGATGATATGGAAATTCACTTTTGGGGTGCTGCCCGCACCGTAACCGGTTCGGCACATTATCTTCGCATCCACGACAAAACCATCCTGCTGGACTGCGGCCTGTTCCAGGGCAAACGCAGCCAGGCCAATGAGATCAACCGCTCTTTCCGTTTCCCCCCTAAAGAAATTGATGCCGTTGTGCTTTCACATGCCCATATCGACCACAGCGGCAATATACCCAACCTGATAAAACACGGCTTTGAAGGGCCAATTTACACCACCGCCCCAACTGCCGGGTTATGCGAATTCATGCTCCCCGATTCTGGCCGCATCCAAGAATCGGACGTGCGCTACGTGAACAAGAAGCGCGAACGCAAAGGCTTGATGCCGGTTTCCCCGCTGTATACCGAGCAAGATGCACGCAACGCGCTCGGCTACTTTGAAGAAAGACCCTTGGGACAGGCCTTTGAAGTCATCCCAGGGGTGCAGGCTACCCTGATCGAAGCCGGGCATATCTTAGGTTCCGCGGCCATCGCCCTGGATTTTGAAGAGCACGGCCGCACCACGCGTTTGTGGTTCTCCGGCGATATCGGCCGTATCAACCTGCCGATCATTGATGACCCGGTGATGCCCTCCGATGCGGATTACCTGATCATGGAAAGCACCTACGGCGACAAGCCGCACCCGCCCTACGAGCAGGCCTATGAGAATTTAATGCGCGTCACTGGGGAAACCCTGCGGCGCGGCGGCAAGGTGCTCATCCCCGCGTTTGCAGTCGGGCGTACCCAGGAGATTGTGTATGCCATTCACCGGATGATGGATGCCGGGGATATCCCCACCGTACCGGTGTACGTGGACAGCCCGCTGGCGGTGAACGTGACCGATGTCTTCCGCAAGCACCAGGACTATTTTGACGAAGAAGCCCGCCAGATGATCGAGAGCGACGTGCACCGCGAAGCGCTTGGCTTTAATTCCCTGACCTATATCCGTTCGGTGGAAGAATCCAAAGCCCTCAACTACATGGATAACCCAATGATCATTATCTCCGCTTCGGGGATGGTGGAAGTTGGGCGCATTCTGCATCACCTGAAAAACAATATTAACGACCCCAACAGTACGGTGCTGATCGTTTCCTGGATGGCACCGCATACCCTGGGCCGCCGCCTGGTGGAAGGGAAAGAGCGGATAAAGATCTTTGGCGAGGTATACGAGCGCAAGATAGGGGTAGAAATTGTGGAAGGTTTCTCCGCCCATGCCGGGCAAAACCGGCTGCTGCAGTATGCCGAAAGCGTGAAGAACCAGGTGCAGGATATTTTCCTGGTGCATGGCGAGGAACGCGGTGCGCTGCCACTGATGGGATTGATGCGGGAGCACGGCTTGAGCAATGTGTATTATCCCAATCGCCACACCATGTTTGAGATTTAGGTACAAACAAAACGACATTCCCTAATTCTCATCGCGGGACACAGCAGAAATAACGATTGATTTATTGGGTGACTTTCCTCACCCTCTACATCGTAGCGGCCTGGTCTCCCGGCCAAAATGCAATGGCGGCGAAACGCCGCCTCTACAGGGAGATCATAACCACATCAAGTCACTCCTTCGAGGGTAGCTTAAGATATATCAATAAATTGCTATCACATCGTAGCGGCCGGGTCTCCCGGCCCACAAACCACCGGCGGCGCAACGCCGCCTCTACTTCAAGGGAAAGTTAATACCTCCCCAGTAAAGTACTACTAAACGCTTTCGCAGGTACTATCAATAAATTGCTATCACATGTAGCGGTCAGGTTTCCTGGCCAAAATGCAATGGCGGCGAAACGCCGCCTCTACAGTAGGGAAATCAAGCGAAACACATATACATCAAGTCACTTCTTCAAGAGATCTCCTCATCCTCAAAATCACACCCCACAAACCTTCCCCCAAAAAATATCTCCAAACTTCTAAAACTGGTA
>CAXXLY010000001.1:0-445953 GCA_963675375.2 Anaerolineales bacterium
CGTGGTTTCACGCTATAATAATTTCTAAGAACTCGATCTGGAAATAAAACGTTTCTAGGAGTTGCGTTCAAAATAGCGATGCTGTACAATATTGGCACACTATTACACAGGAGAATGGTCTTATGGCAAATTCACTCTCTTCCCGCATGAAGTACAACGATCTGGCACGGCTGGGTTTAAAGGAGCTACCCTTCCGTATTTCAGCCGATCCCAGATTTTTATACCTGACCCCTACCATCGCTTCGCTGATCGACCGCTTGCTGGACCTGATGGCCTACGAAGAAGGGCTGGGCGTGGTAGAAGGTGAAATCGGCACCGGGAAGACTTCTGTCGCCCGGCGCTTGTATGACATTGCTGCCGGCGAAGATAACAACCTCTATCCCGTGTATGTTCATACCGCATTATACAGCTCTGCCCCGGCTGCCGCCCGCGATATCGCCGACCATTTCGGCCTCAACACTCATCGCGTGTATACCACCCAGCTGCGTATATTAGAGGAAGGGATACTGAAGATCAGAGAAGAGGGCAGCAACCCGGTACTGATCATTGATGATGCGCAGTTCATGGAAGCGCCCAGCCTGGAGACCATCCAGAACATGATCAATTTTGATGTCAGCTCCAAAGCAGTTCAAATCGTACTTTTCGGCCAACCAGAGATCCACCGCAACTTTTCCAAACCGAGTGCGGAATCTGTGCTGAAAAGAGTGGTCACCTGGCAGAAGTTGAGCGCGTTCTCTTTTGAGGATACCAGCTCCATGCTCAACTGGCGCGTGCAGCAAGCCGGCAGAAGAGAACCTTTTTTCAGCGGCAACGCGCTCAGCCTGATCTGGGAAACCTCCCAGGGCAATCCACGAGATACGATCAACATTGCCAACGAAGCCTTGCGAGAACTGATCAAATCCGGTGGACAGATCATCAACGCCGAAATCGCAGAAACCGCAATTTCCAACTTTTCCACCAGGCCCTTACCAGGAATATAAAGAGGTAAAAATTTATGAGTGCACAAAGACGTTCCCCCCAATACCCATGGGCTGCGCTATACGACCTTGAGTCTAAAAAAAGAACCCAAGGTACCGGTCAGCGGGGTCGACCGGCCTCTACAGTTGCCAAGAAGAACAAAACCTTTTCCATTTCTTTAGACGAACTGGAACTTTTCACCGAATCCGAATACCGGCTGCAAAAAGCCCTTCACCCCCACCATGTCTCCAAAAGCCAGGTGATCGGTATGGCAATCCGTTTGCTCAACAACCACCTGCATGAGCGGTTAGGGGAGGGCATCTCAATCGATTCTTGGGAAAAGCTGGCAGAGATCGTATTTAGAGAAGAAGAAGAGGAAATGTAAATATATATTTATTTATTAAAATATTATTTTATTATAATATTATTTTATTAATTTATTAAATTGAGACAATTGCGTATAGATTAATAATTTCGTCTAGAGATCATGTTGTTTTATGACAAGAGGTTTTACAAACGAGGAGATTTAATGCAAATTTCTCTAATAAAAAGGAAAATATATCGATTAGATTTTAGCTGGAAAAACAAAAAAGAGTAACCAACAATTTAAAGCAAAAACTCCCCGAATGGTTTGGCCGCCGAAGGGGAGCGTGTGCTAGATGATGATTATGTATTTAATATAGTCTACCTACCTGCCTTTGTCAAGCATTTTTCAAAAGCAGTTTAGCTCACGCTTCCATTATTCGGGGAAAAAAGTAAATAAGCGATGAGAAAACGAATACATCAACTTCACATGGATATAAAAGCGTAGGGCAGGGGAATGAACGCAGCGCGCGCCTGGCAAACTGTCTTAGACCAACTCGAACAAGAGATGGCCAAGACCACATTTGACACCTGGGTCAAAGAAACTCAGGCGATCATGCTAGACCGGGATACACTCACCGTGGGTGTCTCCAACCAATTTGCGCGTGACTGGCTGGAAAACCGTGTAACCTCTTATGCCGCCCGGGTGCTGACCGGCGTATTAGACCGGCAAACCGAAGTACACTTCGTGGTTACCGACCCGGTAGCCCCCGTACAGCGTGACCGCGGTCACGCAAACGAAGCAGCCACAGAAGAATTTGTTTTCCCACAAGTACACATTGTAGAAAGTCTGCATAATGTTTTTGTGCAGCCGGGAAAAGCGCATGTCGCCCCGGCATATGTGCTGCGCTGGGTGCCTTACCTGCCTTCTACCGCCTTCTGGATTTGGATGGGCTACCGGCAGGCTTATTTTGACCAGTATCATGGGACGGTCACCGACCACAAGTCGTTCAATGTCAGCAGCCGAAGGATTTCGGAGATTGTGGGCATCGACCGGAAAACAATCGAGAGTCATCGAAAGAAAGAGTGGTTCAAATGGTTTTTGACCTTTGAAGCCACCGAGCGTTATATCTTCAAAGATGGCGCTGTAACGCGTGATTCCTTCCCCTATACCTTTGTCTCCACCGCACCGCCCACCCCCGGAGACCACGATCACCTGATTCAGTGGCTGGCAGATCACAACTTCGAGCGCAGTCCTGTCGCCGCCCTCGAAAAGCTGCTGCACACGCCCGCCTCCGAAATTCTGCAAGACCCCGCGCCCAAACCCACGGCTGTACAGAAAAAACGCAAGCCCAGGGAACTGACCTTCAGCAAAGCGATCCTGGAAGAATGCGATCTCACCCGCCTGGAAGAAAGTGAAATCCGCCGGGTGATTGACCTGGCGAACGCAGCCGAATCCTATCTGGTGGACAGCTTCGGTTTGCTCTATATTCCCCTCTATTTCATGAAACACTGGGTGCAAACGCTGAAAGCCACCCCCGCTTTGGCCGTCACCATCATCCGGCACACCACCGGGTATTACAACGCCAAGACCCACGAAATCCGTAATGCAGCCAGATTGAAAGGCGGCATGGCCGGTTTGGCCAATAAGCTCGGCTTATCAACCGATTCCGTGCGCCGCTTCCTGGTCACCTGCCAGACACGCCCGCCCAAAGATGACGAAACCCTAAGCTCGCAAGACGTGTTGTTAGAAAAGAAACGCAAAGAAAAGACCCGCGACCTGTTCACCCAGTTCGTAGAAGTTGAGAAAGTGCTCGACACCGGAGACCTCAAACTCAAGCTGTCGATGATTGACCCGCTCCATCCCGAAGACCAGATCGAGTACGATGCCGCCGTGCAGATCATTTCCAAGTTCTTCTCGGCGGTTGGCGCACACTGCACCGAACAGCACATCACCAGGTTCACCAACGCTTTAGCAGACTACGGCCTTTTTGGAGATATGAAAGATTCACCCATAAAGGATATGAAAGTTTACGCCATAGAAGATATGAAAGTTTTCCCCAATGGAGATGTGAAACTTTCCCCCATAGAAGATACGAAAGATTCCCCCAAAGGGGATATGAAAGATTCCACCATGCCAGACGGCGCAGGAAATGAAACTTTCACCCAATTTAAATACTTTAATTACCTGTCTGTAAATACGTTTAAAGATTACTTAATCCATATTACTAATAACAGAATACTACCTAACACCTCAGACGAGAACGAGCCGCCACTGCAAGAAAACCACGAACCAATTATGGTCTGGCTGGCAACCAAAGAGATGGCGTGGGAAGTAGCCAATATTTTGAAACATGCCAATCTTGATCCGAATGCCAAAAAGCAAATTACAGAGACAATTTCCCCGCAAACGCTGGTATCCTATATCTTGTACGTTTTCGGCCCGGAAAAAGATTCGTTTAATGCGCCCTGGCAGTTCATCCGCACCAAGCTCACCGCCGAGCATGCCGATGTGCCCATGCCGGGCAAGGTTAGTTTCTTATCCAACCTTTCTCCGCACGACCTGGCAAACTTAATGGCGCACACGGAGGAAAGCTGGGCAGGTACCATTGAACTGAGCGATTCTTCCCTGCCGGGTGCAAAGGTTTGGAAGCAGTATATTCGTTCGGTTGAATCAATTTATTCGATTTATGAGATCGCAGAAATCTTGGGGCTCTCCAAATGGAGTTGATATTCAAATGACTGGCACTTATTCTGTTTTTGATCACACAGCAATCAATAAAGACGGGGGCATCTGCGGCAAATGAACTTTTCTTATGCGGTTGCATTAATTCTGTCTGCCATCATTTCCCTGGTGATCGCCATCTATGCCCGTAGGCATCACTCAATCAAAGGGGCAAAAGGGTTGGCGCTGGCCATGACCGGCCTGACGATCTGGTCCTTCACCTATGCGATTCGCTGGCTTTCCGCCGAACCTGCCGCGCAAATCTTCTGGCTGAATGCCACCTACCTGGGCGTAATTATTGCCCCCACATCATTTTTCATCCTCAGTATGGAGTTTACCGACCATCCTCAGGTATTGTCTCCCCGCAATATATTCTTGTTGACCATTGAACCGGTGCTTACGCTTCTCATCATTTTTACCGATTCGTATCACGGGTTATTTTTTGCCGGTTTGCAAACCACAGATACCATTCTCGACGGAGGCGTGTGGTTTTGGTTCAACCTGGTCTACTCCTATACGCTGATTCTCATTTCTGCCATCTTGCTGGCAATCAACATTGTTCGAGGCACACGTTTTTATCGTTCTCAATCGATCATTTTCTTGGTCGGGTTATTGATTCCCTGGCTGGGTAATATCGTCAGCTTCTTGAATTTCAGCCCTTTCCCCGGTTTAGATTTAACTCCGCTGCTGTTCATGGGCAGCGGACTGCTCTTTTTCCAGGCGTTGTTCAGAAAAAGGTTCTTGAACATTACTTCGATTGCCCGCGAGGCTTTGGTTGAGGGGATGACCGATGGGGTGTTTGTGTTGGACAGCACCGGAAACATCGTGGACTACAATCTGGCAGCAAACGCAATCCTGGGACTGCACAGAGAACACATCGGCCAACAAATCAGTGCGTGCATTCCCCTCTGGGATGACATTTTTGCCCCGCTGGTGGACAGCATGGAACAA
The DNA here is from genome assembly GCA_963675375.2 of Anaerolineales bacterium. Taxonomy (GTDB): domain Bacteria; phylum Chloroflexota; class Anaerolineae; order Anaerolineales; family UBA11579; genus UBA11579. The sequence goes on from CAXXLY010000001.1 coordinate 4,937, forward strand.
AGCAGAGAAGTCTCGCTGCCTGGGCACCCTGGAAAGACCTTCGAGATCCATCTGATTCCGCTGGTTGAAGACGAGCACAAAGTGACCGGTGATCTGGTTTTGGTGCGCGATATTTCGGAAAGAAAAGCAGCCGAAATCGCCCTTGTTGATAGCGAAAAACGCTACCGCCTGTTGTTTGAAAACTCTGCCGACTTGATTATTGTGATCCAGGATGGGAAGATTGCATTTTGTAATCCACAAACGATGAAAAGCACCGGCTACACCCTGAAAGAACTCAAACAAGTCCCTTTTATCGAGTTCGTATTCCCGGAGGATAAAGAATTGGTCATCGACCAGTACACCCGGCGAATTAACGAGATGCCCAATAAAAAACTATACCAGTTCCGCTTTGTGACCAAACAGGGGGATGTGCGCTGGGCAGAATCCAGGGGCATGAAAATTCAATGGGATGGCAGATCATCTACCTTGAATTTTCTTTCGGACATTACCGAACGAAAAACTGCCGAGGATGTATTGAAATTCCAGAGTACCCACGACGCGCTCACCGGGCTGTACAACCGTTCTTTTTATCAGGATGCGCTTGAGAACTTGAAGCACAATCAGACCTTCCCGTTTAGCATCATCATGATCGATATGAACGGATTGAAGCAGGTCAACGATTCGTTGGGACACAGCGCGGGGGATGACATTTTGTGTCTGGTGGCCAAGGTGCTGCAGCAAACCTTCCACCCGGAGGACGTGGTTGCCCGCTTGGGGGGAGATGAATTTGTGATCGTGCTGCCGGAGGCAAATCGTACTGCGGCGCAAATTGCCACAGACCGGCTGCGGAGTAACATTGCCCTGCATAACCAGGGCTGTTTACCTTATCAACGGATCAGCTTATCGATTGGCGTGGCTACCAGCGAAGACGATGAATCACCGGAATCGGTGGTCAACCGGGCAGACCATTATATGTACGAGGAAAAGCAGCAAGGTGGGGAAAGTATGCTCTAATTCATCTGCGAGGGAATTTTGATTTTAAATCGCAGAAATTTCTAATATTACCTCAATAATTCAGTATAAAAGCATAAAATGGCAGCGAATATCGTGATATTATTAACAATTATTTGTGAAATACGCAGTTCTTGTGGTTAGAGGATGGTTGAGGATGGATGAGATTGATCTGCAAATACTGCACAGCTTGCAAAAGGATGGGCGCACACCTTTTACCACGATTGCCAAACAAACCGGCGTTTCAGAGTCTACCATCCGGGCGCGCTATGCCAGCATGGTGGAAGCCGGGATTGTCAACACCGTTTCGATCGTCGACCCTTTTGCGTTGGGTTTTCAAGCTCCGGCGATCATTGCCATTAACGTACAGCCGGGGATGATCGACCAGGTGGGCAACAAGATTCGCAGTTTTCCAGAGGTCAGCTACCAGGTGATGGTCTTGGGGGCTTTTGACCTGATCGTTGAAGTGTTTTGCCGCGACCTGCCGCATCTGACCACTTTTATCACGGAGGAGTTACAGCCTATCCCCGGGGTGGTGAGCACACAAACCCTGATGGTGGCAAAGATGTTCAAATTGAGCTATTTGTGGTCGCCGGATTATGACCACGCGGAAAAATAGTTTTATCGATGCCTGCCCGATCGGGTGACTGCTGTCATCCGCTTGACTCTGGATCAAACAGCGAGGGAAGACGACATCGCCGCTCGCTTTGAAATGTATTATCCAAGCAACAAAATGATATTAGATCGCTGGAGGAGAAATGGACAAGAAAGTACCGAATTTAATCACCAGTTTGCCGGGCCCAAAAGGCCAGGCCTATTTAGAGAAGAATGCCCAGGCGGTTTCGCCTTCGCTGTCGCATGCCTATGGTCTGGTGATCGACCATGCCCAGGGTTGTGTAGTGGAAGATATTGACGGCAACACCTTTTTAGACTTTGCCGCCGGAATCGCGGTGTGCAGCACCGGACATTGTCACCCCAAGGTAGTGCAGGCGATTCAGGCGCAGGCGCAAAAACTGATCCATATTTGCGGGGCAGACTTTTACGACCCCAATTATATTGATCTGTGTGCGCGTTTGGGCGCGCTGGCTCCCGGCAAGGGGGAGAAAAGAGTCTATTTAGGCAACTCCGGTGCCGAGGCGGTAGAAGCCGCCCTCAAATTATCCCGCAACCATACCGGCCGCTCGCACATTATCGCTTTCTACGGCGCTTTCCACGGGCGCACTATGGGGGCAATCTCCCTCACGGCCAGCAAGCCGCTTTATCATAAAGGCTTTGGTCCGCTGGTGGGGGACATTACCCATGTGCCTTACGGATACTGTTATCGCTGTCCCTACAACCAGACGTATCCCGATTGTGAACTGGCCTGTGTGGATGCGATTGAAAAGACTTTGTTTACCTATACCATTCCCCCGGAAGAAGTGGCGGCCGTCTTTGTTGAGCCGATCCAGGGCGAGGGCGGCTACATTGTGCCGCCGGAGGGCTGGCTGGAGAAACTTCGGGCGTTGTGCGACCGCTATGGCATTTTGATGGTCGCCGACGAGGTGCAGTCTGGGATTGGACGCACAGGCAAAATGTTCGCCGTGGACCATTGGGGTGTGGTTCCCGATATTATTTGTTCGGCAAAAGCGCTCGCTTCGGGGATGCCGCTTTCTGCCATGATTGCCAAGGAAGAGGTGATGACCTGGTCGCCCGGCGCACACGGCAGCACCTACGGCGGCAACCCGGTGGCAACCGCCGCCGCCCAGGCGACCCTGGATGTGATCGAGGAAGAAGGTTTGATCCAGAACGCTGCAACCATTGGCGCCAGGATGAAAGAAGCATTGGATGAGATCGCAAAATCGAGCGAGCTGATCGGTGATGTGCGCGGCCGGGGATTGATGATCGGTGTGGAATTGGTGAAAGATAAAAAATCGAAGGAGAAAGCCAAACATGAAACCGAGGATGTGATGGTGGCATGTTTCCAGCACGGACTGATGGTTTTGCCGTGCGGGCCAAACTCGATCCGTTTTTCCCCGCCGTTAAACATCACTCAGCAGGATGCAGATACAGCCCTGGAGATTTTTGCCGAGTCGCTGTTTGAGGTTGAAAAACAGTTGTAAGGAGTTTGTTTAGGGGGGTGTTTCAGATCATTCAATCATGTTGGGCGGGTGCGGTCGTCTTGATTCCAGGCATGGAGTCACTGCCTCATCCGCCCAATTTTTTTATGTGGAATGGCATATAGCCGGTATTGTCTTTAATTGTCTTTAAAGGAAGGCTGCTTTCAGAGGAGCAGGACTGCTGCCAAATTGACCAAGATGCCTATGGTAAGCAGGACAAGAGGAATATCCCTGGATGTGCGCTTCATTTCGAGGCCTGGGTGACTACACCGATCCATTCGGTATTTTCTTGGTAGGGTTGGCCGGTCAGGTCGTTCCAGGTGCTCAGCACGTTGAATCCGCCTGCTTCCAATTCGGCAGTGATCGTCTCGCGGGTGTAATCCTGGAACCAATTGCGGTATACAGATACCTTCCCATTTTCTTCGACCACCACGGTCTGATCCAGATAAATGGATTCTTCGGGATAATCAAAGCCTTCTTCCAGTGCCAGGTACAGGCCGGGCTTCCAAAAGCCGCCGTCCGAGATAACCCATTGGTTCACATTACCATAGCGCTTGCGGTGGGCGCGTGTGGTGACATCCAGCGCAAAATACCCGCCCGGTTTGAGCGCGCGCCGTATGTTTTGCAGCAAGGTTGCGCGCTGTTCGGGCGAGAGCGGGCAGAAATCGCCAAAGATCAGCAGGGCGGCATCAAACCGGTTGGTGTCTTCCAGTTCCAGGTAATTCTGGTAGCGGTATTCTATCTCCAAATCTTGCTGCTCGGCGTAGTGTTTGGCGTATTCGATTGAGCGTTTGGAATAGTCTACCCCGGTGACCTGGATGCCGCGCTCGGCAAAACGGGCGGCATATAGACCCGGCCCACACCCTAAATCCACCAAATGAGAGTCAGCGTTCAGGTGGAGTGTTTTTGTCAGCCAGGCTACCGAGCGTTCGATGATCTCAGGCCGCCGGCTGGCCTGATCGGTCTTTGGATCCAAATGGGTGGCAAGCATTTGCTCGGAGATATGGGGGTCATCCCAAAAGAGCGGTTCGCCAGGGGTGAAGGGCGCCGGTTTTTGTTGATATTGTTTGAGCTGTTCCAGATTCATCACTTATTCTTTCCATTTCAGTAGATCAATTTTCAGCAGATAATTTGCGGTACATTTTATCTTTATATATTACAGCAAGTACAACAAATTGAGCTAGGGGGAAAGTTAACACCGCCGGAATTTTCTCCCCTTGTTAATGAGACCTTAAGGCTCAGATTAGGTCGATGTAAAGACGTGGAAATTACATTCCAGTATCATCATAGGCGAATGAGTGAAATAGACGCACAACGCTTCTATTTCTTTGAATGTAACATCAATTGCAGGATGATGAAAAATACAGGAGGTACCAGACTATGAAAACGGATCAAGACGCGGATAAGAACTGTATCCAGTTGGGACTAGCCTGCATGCTGTCTGAATCCGGGGAGAATAAGCACCCTTTCCAATTTGATTTAGCTTCCAGGCCGGCAGTCGTGGAAGAGCCGTTGTTTCTCAACCAGGCTTCTGCAGCCGGTGCGCAGACCGATTGGGGGGATGGCGAGTTCAACTTGCTGACCATAGATGCTGACAACCAGGCAGCCGCGCCGTTGTTTTCAATCCCCGACCAAATCCCTTTTGACCAGGATAACTTCATCCTTTCTTTGTCTGGTGTATTTGTTCCGGTGCAGCCAACTGCCCGAAAGGATGCACGATGAGAGATGGAAAATACAACTTAGGTATGGTCGGCCTGGGGGTGATGGGGCGTAATCTGGCGTTGAATATGGGGGATCATGGGTTTTCTGTTGTCGGGTACGATAAAGACAGAAAAATGGTGAACAAGTTGAACCGGGAAGCCGGGGAGAGCGATGTGTTTGGGGTCGACGATTTGAAAAATTTCGTCCACCTGCTGGAGACACCGCGCATTGTGATGTTGATGATCCCTGCCGGCCCGCCGGTGGATGGGGCGATTGGTGAACTGGCCGCGTATCTCGACCCCGGCGACCTGATCGTCGATGGCGGCAATTCCCACTTTTCAGATACGGAAGCGCGAGAAGAAACCCTGCAAGAGAAAGGCATCCAATATTTAGGGGTAGGAATTTCTGGCGGAGAAGTTGGGGCGCGGCGTGGCCCCAGCATTATGCCGGGCGGTTCCCCCCAAGCGTATCAACGCGTACAGCCGGTCTTTGAAGCGATTGCAGCCCAAGTGGAAGGCGAAGCCTGTGTGACTTACCTGGGGCCGAAGGGCGCCGGGCATTATGTGAAAATGGTGCACAATGGAATTGAATACAGCTTGATGCAGTTGATTGCCGAATCTTATGACCTGATGAAAAGAGGGCTGAAGTTAGAGAACGAGCAGTTGTCTAAAATCTTTCATGGATGGAATCAGATGGAAGTGAACGGCTATTTGATGGAGATCACGGCAAACATCTTTTCAGAGATCAACCCTAAAACCGGCAAACCGTTAATTGATGTCATTCTGGATGAAGCCAAACAGAACGGGACGGGCAATTGGACTTCCGAAAATGCGATGGACATCCAGGTGCCCACGCCCAATATCGATATTGCCGTGGGGATGAGAAACCTTTCCAGCATTAAACCCCAGCGTGAGATTGCCAGCCAGACCCTGGTATTTTCTCCACCGGAGATTGATGTGGCGCAGGAACACTTTATCGATACCCTGCGAATGGCGTTGTATGTGGCGATGGTGATCACATTTGCCCAGGGATTTTCATTATTACACCGCGCTTCAGAGAAATATGGCTACAAATTAGACCTGGCAGCCATCGCCCGCATTTGGCGGGGCGGCTGCATTATTCGAGCAGCCTTACTGCACGAGATCCATACTGCGTTTACCAGGCAGCCCGACCTGACCAATTTACTGCTGGACCCGGAATTGAGTGAGGATGTCATTCGATTGAAGCACAGCCTGGTATCTGTGGTTACCACGGCGGCAAACTCAGGTATTCCCGCACCGGGATTCATGGCCGCGCTGTCTTACCTGGATGGGTATCGAAGCGCGTGGCTGCCGGCCAACCTGATCCAGGCCCAGCGCGACTACTTTGGCGCACATACCTACGAACGTATTGACCAAAAAGGCACCTTCCACCACGAGTGGACGCTTGAATGAGAGATTTAGATGAAGCATAACCAACCGCAAGCAAACATATTAACCATCTTTGGCGCCGGGGGTGACCTTTCCTGGCGTAAATTGATGCCAGCACTTTTTAACCTTTGCCTGGAAGACTGGCTGCCGGAACATTTTGCCATTATCGGTGTGGACTTGAAACCGATGACACAGCAAGAATTTGTCGATCATTTACATGAGGGAATACGCCAGTTCTCTAGGCACGGCCAGCCGGGCAGCGCAGATTGGGAAAAATTTTCGGCGATGATCCATTACCTTTCGGCAAATTTTACCGACCCACAGGCTTACAACAAATTGGCAGAGCAGATTGAAGAGATTGAAAAGACTTGGGGGCAGGAGAGCAACCATATTTTTTATCAGGCTACGCCGCCCAGCCTGGTGCAGCCGATTGTGGAGAATTTGGGAGAAGCCGGTTTGATCGAGGACCGCAGCAAGACGCGCGTGGTTTTTGAAAAACCCTTTGGCGATGACCTGGACTCGGCTCGTGCCCTGAACACGATGATTACCAACCACCTGGATGAAAAACAAATTTTCCGCATCGATCACTTTCTGGGGAAAGAAACCGTGCAGAATATCCTCGCGTTCCGTTTTGCGAATGCGCTGTTCGAGCCGGTGTGGAATCAGAGTTACATTGATCACGTCCAGATCACGGTTGCCGAGACATTGGGCGTGGAGAACCGCGGGAAGTATTATGACCGCGCTGGGGCACTGCGCGATATGGTGCAGAATCACCTGATGCAAATATTGTGTATGGTGGCGATGGAACCACCGGTTTCGTTCACTGCCGAAGAAATCCGTAATAAAAAGGTGGATGTGCTTAAAGCGATTCACACCATCTCCCCAGAGGAAGTACCCCAATTTGCGGTGCGCGGTCAATATGATGTCGGGGAGATTGACGGGAATGAAGTAATTGCCTATCGCCAGGAACCGAACATCTCGACCGACTCGGCGACAGAAAGTTTTGCCGCCATCAAATTATTAATCGACAATTGGCGCTGGCAGGGGGTGCCGTTTTATATGCGCACCGGAAAACGCATGGCCGATGATGTCTCCGAAGTAATCATCCAATTCAAGCCGGTGCCGCACCAATCCTTCCCATCTTCTGCATTGCAAGATTGGCAGCCTAACCGCTTGTTGATCCGCATCCAGCCGAGCGAGGGGATTCAGCTGAGTTTTCAGGCCAAACAACCGGGGCAGGAATTTCGCCTGGAACCGGTGGAAATGAGCTTCACATATCAGGAAGCTTTCCATGCCTTGCCCCCCGAACCGTATGAAACTTTATTATTGGATGTGATGCAGGGGGATGCCACCCTGTTTATGCGTGCCGACCAGGTGGAAGCCGCCTGGCAGGTTTTGGCATCGATCCTGACCGGATGGGAAAATACTGCCCCCAACGCGTTTCCCAATTATCCGGCAGGTACGTGGGGGCCGGCTGCCGCAGAAGCGTTGATCGCCAATGACGGTAGAAGCTGGGTAATCCCCAAACATGGAGACCGGCAGGAATAAAGCCGGTTTTGTAACGATCTGGAATTGAAAGGAAGGCAGAAAAGATGAAAAAGTTTTTAGTGATTGCAGGCATAGTTTTGTTGGTGGGTTTTGGCTTGATCCAACTGATACCCTATGGACACGACCATACTAATCCCCCGGTGGTCAACGAACCTGCCTGGACAGATACGCAAACGCGCGATCTGGCTGTGCGCGCTTGTTTTGACTGCCACAGCAATGAGACGGTATGGCCGTGGTACAGCCGTGTGGCGCCTGTTTCCTGGTTGGTTGCCCACGATGTGGAAGAAGGCAGACAGCATATGAACTTTTCCGAGTGGAAAGGCTCCTCGCATACGGTGGATGAAATTGCCGAAGTGATCCACTACGGCGAGATGCCGCCGTCTTACTATGTGATGATGCACGCAGATGCTAAATTGACAGATGCCGAAAAGCAAGCCCTGATCGACGGGATCATGTCGACTACCAATTGACCGGCTGCGTTTTGGTGGAAGCCCAGCTCGATGCATATCAAATACTTATAAATTTCGCCGATAAAAGGAGGTAAAAATGGATATTCCGATAAAAGCTGCTGTACTCTGTAAAGATGGTGAGTGTGGGCGGGTCTCAAAATTGGTCATCAATCCGGCTAGCAATGACCTTACTCATGTAGTGGTGGAGGAAAACTATGTTCCTCATAAAGAACGCATTGTGCCGGTTGACGTTATCAAAAATACGTCTGCCAACACGATCATATTATCCTGCACCAAAGATGAGTTTATCCACATGGATAACTTTAAAGAACATGCCTATTATCCGGAGGAAAAATCTTATAACATTTTCCCGGTTCGCCCCAGGGTCTATATTCCTTACAGCTCTTTCAATACCAAATATGCCGAAATAACCAAAGCGCGCATCCCTGCGGGAGAAGTCACTTTTGATATTGGGGCATCGGTAGAGGCAGAGGATGGTCGGGTGGGTAAGGTGGATGAATTTCTAATCGACCCGCACAGCGAGCATATTACCCACCTGGTGATGTCTGAAGGCCACCTGTGGAATAAAAAGGAGATTGCTATTCCTGTGGCATATATCGAACACATTAATGAAGATGCGGTTGTGTTGAATATCAGCAAAGATCAGATTGAAGCACTGCCTTCCCCGCTGACCGTTTTAGACGGCGAGTCTGAAGAAAGGCGTGCCTAGTACATAGGCGTTAGGGCTGCAAGCAGCAGCCCTTTTTGGGGTGATAGCCTGCTTGTGTGAACAGACGAATTAAATGAAACAGCCTCAAGGTTGTACTATTGAGGCTGTCTGGGTTGGTGAATAGCTTATACTTGATCAAAGCTGCATGTGCGCATCATGCGGCTTTTTAGTTTGTGTTTTTTCCATAGCGTTGGTAGGTTTGATCGGGGGTATCGAATACTTTGTTGTCTTGTATCGAGCGCAGCAGTTTGACATATTCGGCGTGTGCCCACACCAGGGGCATTGCCGAACCCGATGGTTTGCCAAAGAAAAGCTCTAATTCGGGCATATCCGGCGTGTCCCAGATTTGCTCCGGCAGTAAACCACCCTCGCTGGAAAACTGCTCAAAGGTGTGCAGCAGATCAATCGCCGTCTGTGTGTGCCCGGCAGCCAGTTCGTAGTGGGCGCGTTCACCGGTCAGCAGCGGCCAGGCTCGGCCTATCCCGGTGCCATCAAAGGGGGAGCCGTCCTCATGTTCGCCATAACCATCCTGGTTGTAGCGGTGCCAGGCAGGGCCGAAGGGGGTATCTACTTTTAAGACCGCATCGATCACTTTCACAGTATTGAGGATGCGGGGATCGTCGGCAGCGCGTAAACCAAAGCGCACCAGGGCCAGCGCGTCGGGGCTTACAATTTGGCTGGCCGGGGCACGGTTTTCGCCCGGTGCCCGGTTTTTAATCGGCACGTATCCCTGGGCAGGGGTGCTTGCCTCTGCTTGGTCGATAGGCGCAACACGCACATAATAGCCATCTACCCCGACCTTATGGGCCAGTTCTGTATCCGTGACATAGATCCAATCTTCAATCTGCTCATTCCAGCGGTTTGCGGTTTGGCGCATGGCTTTTGCCAGGTCTGCATTTGCGGCTTGTTCGGCGAAGTCAGCAGCAGCCAGCAGGGCGGCGATCTCTGTCGCCAGGGTGAAGGGGGAATATCCGGCGTCTTCTTCCCAGCGGTCTTGCTGGGTGACCGGGCCGTTTTGCATCAGGAATTGTCCAGCTTTTTCGATCATCGGCCAATAGCGTGAAAGCTCATCGGATGCGATTACATTTTCACGCCGGGCAAGGTTGATCAGCAAAATCGGCAGGGCGGTTTCATCCATCTGGACACCATTCCAATAAGGGCGTCCGTCCAGCCACATATTTTGCGGCCAGTGTCCATCGGCTTCTTGAGTCACTTGCAGATAATCAATCACCCGGCGGACATCCTCGTTTGCCCCGGCGGCCAGCAACCCCCCAGCGCTTTCCACCAGGTCGCGAGGCCAGGCCACATGATACCCGCCCAGATCATTATCTCCTTTGCTGTTCCCCCAGGGGATTGAAAGGCTGGCAATTAACCCGCCTGGGAAACGTTTGGCTTCGTGGGTGCGCAGCACGGCAGTGCTGATCCTGTAGAGTGATTTTTTAGCACGTTTGCCAGCTGTTTTTAAAGATTGAAGGGATTGCTGCCAATCTTTCCATTGGGCAAGATACCGGCGTTGGGCGGCCGGGAAACCGTCTTGTAGTGTAGCAAGGGTGCGCTGTCCAGCTTCTTCCGGGGTGATGCCAAATCCCAGTGCTAGGACAAATTCACCCTGAACTGCGGCAAGATCAATTTCTCCGGTCAAGGCTACGTTTCCATCCGGGGCGTTTTGGTATGTCCACGTCATTGTCTTGTGTTGGCTGATGTCTTGCCAGCCATCGGAAAAGCCGACATACCCGGCGGAGCGTTTCAGCCAGGGCGCCGAGCTTGCCAGCGCCAGGGCAAATCCCTCGCGTTGGGCGAAAAGCATAGGTACCCCCTTATAGTCTCCTACCCAGGCGTTGTTGTTGGCACCTTTGTTCCCCAAATGGGGCGCTAGTAGTGCGTATAGGTGATAATCGTCCAGGCTGCCCTCCAGAGCCGTGAATCGGGTGAACTGGAGGACCACATCTCGCTGCGGGTCACTCAATATATCTTTTTCGATCCGGTAGCGCCCTTGTTTGCAGGTGTTGGTCAGGTGGTAGGCGGGGACACCCTCGACAAGCATTTGCGATTGTGATTGGGTATCCCGTTTTTCTTCGGAGAAGAAATCTTTCCCATCCGTGACCAGCATCTCAAAATCGCGGGTGCATGCCAGGTCTACCCTGGGGTAATAAATTTCGTTAAACACGCCGTGGCTGAGCGTAAACCAGACACGGCTGGCTGCGCTGAGTGCGGTGCCGACACCGCTTTTGTTGCTGGTTGTCCAGCGCGCGTCTATACCTGGTGAACCAGGCGCTCGGTTGTTCTGATCATTCATGGTGATAGTCCCTCATTGGATTGAACGATGTGCAGTATGTACCGCATACGTAGTTTGCTTTCTTTCTCGTGATGACATCGTTTAAAAACGATGTCTGACTATATCTTATGCTCAATCGGGCAGATTGTCTTTATCTCGACTGTATGAGGACTTTAAGTAGACCTTATCTCTCCCCGGCAGGATTATAAGGTGCTCTTAAGCAAAATATGAACTCCTTGTAAAGACAGACGCGTCCAGTTGCGATATGCTAACCATACTGACAGTCCACCAATCTATGTCAGGTATTGAAAAGGAAAATTATGGGAGATACGCTACTTTACAGCAGGATTCAATTCGCTTTGTCGATTTCGTTTCATTACTTATACCCCCAGCTTACGATGGGGTTGACCTTGTTCATTCTTTATTTCAAAACTCGCTATTTAATCACCAAAGATCCGAATTACCGGGAGAGTGCTAATTTTTGGATCAAGGTGCTGGCAATCACGTTTGTTTTCGGTGTGGTGACCGGCATCCCGATGGAATTCCAGTTTGGTACCAATTGGAGCAGCTTTTCAGAGTTTGCCGGCGGCGTGATCGGGCAAACCCTGGCGATGGAAGGTATTTTCTCGTTCTTTTTGGAATCCACATTTTTAGGCATTTTATTGTTTGGCAAGGACAGGTTTAGCCCCAAGGTGCATTGGGTATCTTCGCTGATGGTGTTCCTGGGTGCCTGGCTGTCGGCTTATTTTATTCTGGCAACCAACGCCTGGATGCAGCATCCTGTGGCATACAGCACGGCGGCAGACGGCAGCTTATATGTAAATGATCTGTTTGGTATGTTGACCAATTCTTGGCTGCTCTGGCAATTCTTGCATAACCAGTCTGCATCGATCATCACCACTACATTTGTGATTGCCGGGGTGGGGGCCTTTTATCTGCTCTCCAACCGGCATAAATCTCTGGCTTTGATCTTCATGCGCACCGCATTGGCCGGGGCATTGATCGCCACCGTGTTTCAGATTTTCCCCTCCGGGGATGAGGAAGCGCGCCAGATTTTTGACAGCCAACCTGCCAAAGGCGCGGCGATGGAAGGTTTATTCAAGACGGAACGCGGAGCGGGGATTGCCTTGTTTGGGCAACCGAATATGCAAACCGAAACGCTGGATAACCCGATCATCATTCCCGATGCAGCCAGTTTGCTGCTATATCACCGCATGCTGGCAACCGTAAAAGGGCTGGATGCTGTTCCTAAATCGGATTGGCCGAATGTACCCCTGGTATATTACGCCTACCACGTGATGATCACATTGGGATTCTTGTTTGCCGGTGTGGCGGTCTTTTCTGCCTTTTTGCTTTGGCGCAAGAAATTCTTTACCACGCGGTGGATCTTGTGGGTATGGATGCTAATTTCCCCGCTGCCTTACATTGCCACATTATCTGGGTGGATCACGGCCGAAGCGGGCAGGCAGCCCTGGCTGGTGTACGGATTGCTGAAAACAGAGGAAGGTGTGACTAACGGGCTCAGCGCAGGGAACGTGATGTTCTCGATCATTGGTTTGGTGGGGGTCTATTCTATTGCCGGGCTGTTGTATCTCTTCCTTATCTATCGCACAGTCTCTCAAGGGCCGGCCGTACTGGAAGCCGTCCCTACGCAAAGTTAGAAGGAAATTTTATGGAAACACTTTGGTATGCTTTGGTTGCAGCACTGTTCATTGGGTTTGCTGTTTTAGACGGCTTTGATATTGGTTTGGGAAGCATTTACTTGTTGATAACCAAATCCGAAGCGGAGCGCAGCCAGGTGCGCGCGGCGATTGGCCCCATCTGGGGTGGCAACGAGGTCTGGCTGGTTGCCGGGGCGGGCACGCTGTTTTTCGCTTTCCCTTCGGCGTATGCGACCATCTTCAGCAAATTTTATTTAGGATTGTTCTTGCTCCTTTGGTTCCTGATCTTGCGCGGTTTGTCCATTGAACTCAGAACGCAGTTAGAAAATCCGCTCTGGCATTCCTTTTGGGACACTGTCTTTAATCTTGCCAGCCTGGCTTTGGCTGGGCTGTGGGGAATCATGCTTGGCAATTTACTGCGCGGGGTGGCCTTACATACGCAGGGAGACCCCACCATACCGCTTTGGACCAATTTCCTCCCCGGTACAGACCCCGGCTTGCTGGATTGGTATACGGTGCTGGTTGCCGGGTTTGCCTTCCTGGTCTTTGCCGTCCAGGGCGCCAACTTTTTAGCCTGGAAGACAGGAGGCGCGCTTTCCCAACGGGCAAAACAGTGGGCAGCCAGAGGGGTCTGGTTGTTGATTCCCTCTCTAGCGCTGGTCGTTGGGTTGACTTTGTGGGTACGGCCGGGCTTGCTCGATAATTTCACCCGTCAGCCTGCCCGGTTTGTGTTCCCCCTGGCGGCTGTGCTGGCGTTGATCGGGCTGGTTGTTTTTATGCGCCGCGGGCAGACGGGAAGGACATTTCTGGCTTCCAGTGTGTTGATCGTGCTGCTGTCAGCTACGGCGATGAATGCGATGTTCCCAAATTTCCTGGTTGATTCGATGGGGGGCAGCGACCTGACGATCTATAATTCGATGGCGAATGCCAGAAATTTGCAGTTGGGGCTGGTGTGGTTTGGGATCGGCTTTGTGCTGCTGTTGGGCTATGTAGCGTTTATGTATCATTCTTTTTGGGGGAAGGTGTCTCAGGGCGAAGGCAGCGAAGCCTATTAGCATAGAGTATTGTCATCCCGGTATCCCCGCCTGCCTGTTTCCCCCTTTTTATCCTTACGCGTAAATCTCTGGTGCTAAGATGAGGTCGCGTCGGCTTTTGGAATAAGTGAGTGATTGGCGAGGAAACCCCGCCGCTGGATGTGCAGTTGGTGGTATTTTTGTCGTGTATGCGGACGAGTACATTTTTTATCCTATCCCGGTTTCGGGTTAGGTCTGTTTTTTATAGGGTATTTGCCGGTTCAGGAGGGATGGGGGAAATGCAAGTAGAAAAAAATAAAGGTATACTTATTGAGAGGACAAGTGGAGATCGCAGGGGATGGAGAAGGGATACAAATGTCGAAGCATATACTCATTGTAGATGACGATTCTTTGGTGCGGCGGAGTTTGGCGTTCAACCTGGAACAAGCCGGCTACCGCGCCAGCAGCGCAGAAAAGGCGGAAGACGCCCTGGCGATGATGCAGGTCGACCGGCCCGATCTGGTGTTGCTGGATATTGGGTTGCCGGGGATGGATGGGTTGGATGCGCTGCGAAAACTGAAAGAAACCTATGACCTCCCGGTGATCTTCCTGACTGCCCGGCGGCGGGAATTGGATGAAGTCTTGGGATTAGAACTGGGCGCTGATGATTATGTGACCAAGCCATTCGATTTGAGTATTTTATTGGCACGCATTAAGAATGTCTTTCGGCATGTCGGGCATGCCCAAATACCCGAAGATGATTCCAAGGATGTGTTGGCAGTGGGGGACTTGACCATAGATAGCGCCGCCCACACGGTCACATTGGGAGGAGAAGCGATCAGCCTTACGCCTCGTGAGTTTGATCTGCTGCATATATTTGCGCTCCAGCCCAATAAAGTGCTTTCGGTGGACGAACTGCTGGCCAGCGTTTGGGGGGCGGAATTTATCGGTCAGCCGCAAGTGGTGTATGTACATGTGCGCTGGCTGCGGGAGAAGATTGAAGAAGACCCCAACCATCCCGAACGGATCATTACGGTTCGCGGCGTTGGCTACAAGTTCGTCAAACAGGAGGGATAATGCTTCGTACGCTTCAAAATCGTTTGATCCTCAGCCACCTGCTGCCGTTGCTGATCATTATCCCTTTGACCGGGATTGCCTTTATCTATGTGTTGGAAACTCAGGTGATCCTCCCCGATCTGGCCGATTCGCTGGTAGTAGAGGGTGGGTTTATCGCCGAGTTCACCAGCCAACAGCCTGATCTGTGGCAGAACCCGGATGAGGTCGAGCAGTTAACAAGCCGCTTGACTTCGCACACCAAGGCACGGTTGATGTTCCTGGACCCCGAAGGCCGCATTTTGGTGTCCAGTGACCCGGCGGATGCGTACCGCATTGACACTATCTTACAAGATAATGATATTACCGAGGCACAACAAGGGGAAAGTACGCAGCATATTGAGTTCAGCCGCGGGCTGCAGCAAGAAGTGATTGATGTGTTTGTCCCGGTACTTGATGCAGGGGGAGAGGTGATCGGAATCATCCGGTTGAGCCATCCCTACACCACCATTTATGGCGAATTTAAGCAGCTGCGTATGTTGATCTTGGGGGTGTTGGTGTTTGCCCTGGTGGTTGGGGTAGGTCTGGGGTCGTTCCTGGCGGTGACGATCAATACACCGATCAAACAGGTAACGACTGCGATAGACCAGTTGGCCAGCGGCAATCAATTGGAGGAAATTTCTCAGCAAGGCCCCGAAGAGATCCAGTCATTGGTCGATTCAACAAACTCGCTGTATGCGCGCTTAAAACAGCTGGAAAGTGCACGCAAACAACTGCTGGCTAACCTGGTGCACGAAATCGGGCGTCCGTTAGGGGCGCTGCGCTCGGCGATCCAGTCGATAAAATTAGGGGCGGGCAAAGACCCGCAGTTAATGGATGACCTGACCAACGGCATGGATGCGGAAGCAGAACGGTTACAGCACCTGTTGGATGAACTGGCGCATATGCACGACCAGATTTTTGGCTCCTTGGAAATGGATCATCAAATCATCTCGGCCCGTTCGTGGCTGCAAACCTTGCTGCGACCCTGGGAAGAGGCTGCACAGGCGAAAGGATTGACGTGGTTAGTGGAAATTCCTGAAGACCTGCCTGATTTTAAAGCCGATCCCTACCGGTTGGCGCAGGCGATTGAAAACCTGGTGAGCAACGCCATCAAATATACACCCAAGGGCGGGGTAGTGCGTATTGCAGCCTGCTCTGATGAAAAATCGATTGAAGTGCTGGTTGGTGATACTGGCCCGGGTATTGACGTAGAAGAGCAGGAGAAAATCTTTGAGCCTTTCTACCGCGGCACCCAAAAGCGCAGGATCAAGCAAGGGATGGGCTTGGGGTTGAGTATTGCACAAGACCTGGTTGTGGCGCACAGGGGGGAAATCCACCTGGAAAGCCAGCCCGGTAAGGGCAGCAAGTTCACCATTTCTATCCCGCGTTTATGAGGGAAGCAGGCGGCCAAAGAGGGTAGTGGGAAGCGGCGCTGGTGAAAGCAATAAAACCATAAACTGAACTTAAGTTTGCCATAAAGACGAGGAATCTTAAAGAAGTTATAGTTAATCTATAAGGTTCCTTATGAATACATTTTGTTCACACCTCGGCCTTTTGGCTGCCCTTTCAATACTTGCTGCTGCCGTTGTTGGATGGCTGTTTTTCTGGCGCTTTCGTTTTCGCCGCCAGGGGACGATCCCGTCCGACCCTGAAATTGTGCGCATGCTGGTAAACCTGCTGATCTTTGCAGCTTTCAATATAGGATTATTCTTATTGGTTATCCTGGGAAAACTGGAGAGCTGGCAGTTCTTATGCCATTGATCCGCCCTTTGTAAATGACCCCCTTACACCAATCCAAATTTAGCCAATGCTTCCTGCGTAGATGCTGTGCCATGATGGTGAATACCGTGGATGTGCATCCCTTTTGCTACTTCAATGAACATCTGCCGGTCGTCCAGGTAGATAGTTTGTTCCGGTTTGGCGTGGGAAATATCCAGCGCCAGCATATACATGCCACTATCGGGTTTTCGCAGGTGCACATAGCAGGAGGAGACGAACGAATCGATTACCTCCTGCAAGTTAAATTTGTTGATCCGGTATTGGTTTAATTCCCGCCCTTCGTTGCTGACTGCCACTGTTTTGAGATGGTAGGTTGATTTCAATCGTTGGATCAACTGCACCATCTCCGGGTAAAGCTGCGAGCGTTGAAACATAAAGGCCTTAAATTCCTCTTGTGTGAATGGGCGCGGGCGATAAAACACCACCCGCTGCAGGTACTCATTCAGGCTCAATTTGCCTTCCTCATAGGTATCGTAGGTCAGGTGGTGGCGCTCATCAAACTCGGCAAAATCCAAATTGAACACTTGAGCGGCCTTTGAACGGGATTGGCGGTCCCACCCATTGGTGAGCAGGACCCCGCCGATATCGAGGAACAGGGTGGAAATTGTGGTTGCGGCGGCCATTTCTCTTCTTTCTATTTGGTGGCTATATGCCAGTATTCAAATCTGGTGAAAAAGCGCTTGTCGATTCAATATGGGTGTAAATCTCTTGGGCAAAGGAAGCCACCGCCTGCTGATCGCTTTCGGTAACAATATCGCCGTTTCCATTGAAGTTCACATAGATTTGCATGGCATCTGCTGTGGCCGTCGACTGCGGGTCGTACTCAAACCAGGCAAGCTCTTGCTCCCATTGGTAAAGCTGCCCCAACTGGTCTTTGTTGAGCCAGCCTTCCCCTACCAATTGTTCGGTTTCATGAGTGCAGTCTGTGGCTACTGCTTTGCCGGTGGCATACACGGAAAGGTCGTTGCAAAAGCCCGCGATACCGCCTTCTCGATGCCAGGTAAAGATCAGGCCGTTATTGAGATCGTTGGTTACTTCAGTGCCCGATTGAATTTCACCGGAAGCCAGTTCTGCCCAACGTAAGATGCTTTGCATTTCTGTGGGGGAGGCTGCTACACTGCCGCTGCCGATGAAATTGAGATAGCCCTGCGGGGATACCATCGTGAAAGATTGGTAGGTGGCCGTATAGTGGTTCAACTCCGTGGTGCGGATATCATCCCCAAAGTTGACCGGTGCAAATTCACTTCCACAGGGGCCGTAAGCGGCTTCCTGGGTCTTGGTAAATATGAAGGCCTGGCAGGTGTCGTTTGTGTTGGTGGTAAAGCTCAATCCGGCAGACTGCGGAATGGGGCCGGGAATGATCACGGTTTCGCTGCCGTCCAGGTTGGTGTGCACTTCGTAGGTTTGTTGGTTAGCCGTTAAAGTGATCCGGTAGCCATCGGTCACATGCATCGCACACATAACACCCACTTTTTGAAAGCCCAGACAGCCGTCTGGCCATGCTACAGACTGGTATTCCTGCAAGGTGATCGCATTTTCATCGATTTGATATTGTGCAGCCAGGGCAGCAATTGCCCCCTGCACCGCTTTTTCGGCTCCGTCCATTCCGGTGGGGGAGGGCGTTGCCTGGGGAGCGGTTGGCGTTTGCGGGATGGAGGTGTTGACTGCCTGTGTGGCATTACAGCCAACCAGGATTAGGGATGCCAGCACCAGGAAAATGCCTGTTTGGAAGAGGACATGGGAAGTGCGTTTTTTATTCATGGGTATCATTTCCACCTCCGGCTAACGGGGATTGCGGGTAGTTTTTCAATGGCTTTGGTTTCTAATTTAAGATAGACCGCGTCCTCATCAATCTTCCTGATCTCGGAAATCGGGATGGTGACATCTTTCTTGCCCCACAGGTGGCCTTCGCGTAAGATCAGATGGGTGATATGGTTTTTCTCCGGATCGATCAGGAATTCATCCACCTGCCCCACTTTGCCATCTTTGGCAAATACCGGGGTGCCGCGATGGATGGCGATCTCGTTGGCCGGGATATGTTCGTAGGCCACCTGGATCGGCCCAATTTCATACAAACTGTACGGCCATACCAGGTAGGGCACTGTGTAAGGCAAAGAAGATTCTAGGTAGCCCGACTGGATAAAATCTGTTTCCTGGAACAGCGCCATTTTAGATAACCCTTCTGGGCTGCACCGCAGGCGGATGCTGTCGGGGGTGGATTCAAGAATCTCGGCGATCGGTACTATCCGTTGGATATGAGGATAGTCTTTCTCGGCAACTACAATATGGGTGACTTTCTCGGTAATTGGATTGATGACCAATGCTTCTGATCGCCCACATACATCAAGCGTACATTTGACATCTACATTGATGGGAAGATCCATAATTATCTCCTTTATTTGTTCAAATTTAGTTCTGATTCAACTGTATCACCAGCAGATAGTGCAGTCCTTATTCGATACTTATCCAGGCATTAAGCGAGTATTAAATACATTCGGCTGCATATTTTGTATGCAGCCGAATGTGAAATTCTGGGAGGGAATTTTTACTTCTTCGTCCACCCAGACGTAACATGAACAAAAATGGGTTGATAAAGTCCAGGTAGAGACTTAGCGCAATAATACCAAGACGTGCTTCAATATCTTCATTTCCTTATAGAATACCTCCCAGAAATTCTCATAAAATTAATTGGTTTATTTATGTCTTTTTTATCAATTATTTATTCCTAATTCATTCTTTGTTCATTCCTTGCGCCTATTTATTGATATATGCTAATAGCGAACAGGCTTGCTAACTAGAATGATTGGAAAATAGAGGTAAAAAATGTTTAAAAATTTTAAATTTCACTGGGGAAATTTAATAAAGTTCAACCAATGGAAAATTAGGAATCGAATATTATTTGTATTGGTTGGTTCAATAATCATATCCATTACTGCAAGCACTATTACTAATTATTATTCAGTATCAAACTCCTCAATCACTGAACATGGGGAACAATTGTCGTTGCTAGCTGAAGAGGCTCTTGAGAGAGCAGTAGCAAGTGTCCACGCATCGGTAGATACATTGAGATCCGTAGCCCTTTCACCGGATATTATTTCGGCAGTTTATGCAGCAGACTTGAAGTATGGAGATACTCTTCCAGAGCAAGTACAAAGTGATAATCTTGGAAAAGATCAATTATGGATCAATAATGATCCTGGTGCAGAAAGCCTGGTAACGTCTGTATTAGAAAACGATGTAAGTGATTATTTAAGAACTTACACAACAGAGTTTCCGGAAATACTGGAAGTCTTCGTTACAGATAAATTTGGTTCTAATGTAAGCATGACTGAACGCACTTCAGATTATGTCCAATCGGATGAAACTTGGTGGACTAAAACCTACTCGGATGGTAATGGTGAACTATATGTCGGTGAAGTGAAACTTGATCAAAGTACCGGCGTGTATGCGGTAAATGTAGGTGTGCCTATTCGAGATCAGAATCAGGAAGTAATTGGGGTGTTACGGGGAACAGTGGATGTCTCTTCAGTATTCCCGGAGATTGAGGCATTGAGTATCACGGATGCTACGCATGCCTTTTTATTTGATCGTGAAGGAACTGTCTTATATGCTGATGATCCTTCCTACCTAATGGGCGTGGCTCCTGATGATGTAAAACAATTTATTACGGGTGATGATGGGGTATGGAGTGATAAATTCAGTAATGTTTATGGTGTTGAATCGGTAATGGGCTATAGTAATGTAGAGGAAAATTGGATCGGAGAAAGCCTTGGCTGGACGATTGTTGTGACGGAAGATATGCAAGCAATTGTTTCTTCTATTCGTCAAAAATCAGCTGCTAGTCTTATAGTTGGTGCTGTAATCAGTGTTTTATTGATCTTGTTTGCTTTATGGGTCTCCAATAATTTATCTGTACCGATGCAGATTATGGCAGGGGCATTAGAAAATTTGGGATTAAACGGGGATTTGAATAGAGATGTACCAGAAGAGATCAAACAAAAAATAATGGGACAAGGGGGAGAAATTGGAATGATGGCAAACGGTCTGAAAAATTTAGAAGTAACATTACAAAATTTAGCTGAGAACGCTGATCTGTTGGCTCAAGGCGATTTGACCATTTCTGTTAATAAGTTGTCTGATCGGGATGAGTTTGGCATTGCTTTTGAAAAAATGGTCTTAAGCCTAAGGAACCTTGTTGGACGGGTGGTAGTGAATGCGCATGATGTAGATGAAGCAGCCTCATTCTTGGCTGAAGCTTCGGATCAGGCGGGAAGTGCAGCGAATCAAATTTCTTCTGCAATGCAGCAAATGGCATCTGCATCTTCTGAGCAATCCCAATCACTTACATATGCGATGACCTCTGTTGAACAACTTATGCGAGAGATTGAAAAAGTAGCAAGAGGTGCTCAAGAACAAGCTGATCAGGTTTTAAATTCCGTTGAAATCACAGGCAAGATTTCTCAATCTGTCAGTACTGTGAACCAAAATTCTCAACAAAGTGCCGATGGTGCAAAAACAGCGGCAATCACTGCAAAAGATGGTACTCTGAAAATTGAGGAAAATCTTAAGGGAATGACGACTATTAAGAAAAAGGTAGACGAATCTTCTGAAAAAGTGGCAGAAATGGGAGTCAAGTCTGAACAAATTGGTGTGATTTTGGAGACCATTGAAGATATTGCTTCACAAACTAATTTGTTGGCATTGAATGCAGCGATTGAGGCAGCTCGTGCTGGGGAACACGGTAAAGGTTTTGCTGTTGTGGCTGATGAGGTGCGGAAATTAGCAGAACGCACATCCCATGCGACTACGGAGATTGGTGAATTAATTGCGGATGTTCGTATGACAGTACAAGATGCAGTACGTGCAATGGGAGATAGCTCTCATGAAGTAGATGCTGGCGTAGCTCAGGCTAACATGGCAGGTATCGCACTTACTGACATTTTGGAGGCCGTAGAGGAAGTCGTTGAACAGGTTGAAAAAATTACTTTGGAAGCCAATAATATGGAGCATGAGTCGAATGAGTTGGTTGCCTCAATCGATTTAGTGAATAAGGTGGTAGAAGAAAACACGGATGCTACAAAGGAAATGAAATCAAATTCAACAGAAGCCAGTAGTTTGATGGAAAACATTGCCAGTATTTCTGAAGAAAATGGTGCGGCGGTGGAAGAAGTGAGTGCTTCAACACAAGAAATGAATGCGCAAATAGAAGAAGTAGATGCGGCTGCACACTCCTTACAATCTATGGCAGCAAACTTACGAGAAATTGTGGCGCAGTTCAAACTGCCTGATATTCAGCAGGAAGCACGAATAACAGATGCGAGAAACGAAGATCATGTTTCTGATTATCAGTTGGAAAAAATTGGAGTTGGTTCGAATGGGAATGGAAAATATTCATAATATGGATAGCCTGTAAATTGTGTTTGAAATTATAAGTATTGAGGTTGATAATCTGAAAGATATACACCAGTTAGGAGTATAAAATGGCGGATAAGCAGCTTGTGGTTTTTCGATTGGGTAATGAGCATTATGGCTTGGATATCGTCGCAGTTGAAGGAATTATAAAGTTACAAGAGATTACCAAGGTACCTCATTCCCCGCGGTTTGTTGAAGGAATTACCTATTTGCGTGATCATGTGCTTCCTGTGGTAGACCTTCGGAAACGATATGATGTTTCTGATGTAAAGGATACGGATGCAACCAGAATCATTACAGTTAAAATTGGTGAAATACAAGCGGGTATGATTGTTGATGCGGTTTCCGAGGTTATTACAGTGGATGATAAAGAAATTGAAAAAGTATCAGATATGGTTATTACAAAGTCGTCAGAGTTTGTTGAAGGTGTAATCAAAGATGGGAATCGACTTTTGCTTTTTGTAAATTTAGAGAAAGTGCTGAGTTTTGAGGAAGAGAATTTACTGCAAGATGTCTTATTAGGTGCTGAAAGCAGATCATATATCTAAGATTTAAGAGAGCCTCCCTGACTTTAGTGAAGAGTCAGGGAGCTTTTTTTGATGGGTAACCGATTTTATCAGTCCGGCCGAACGTCACCAGTGCTGCGATCAGGGGTTATAAAAATATGCTTGACTTACGCAAGATTCACATACTCTAAACCCTACGGCCGATAGGAGGAAATATGAGGAAAATCTTTTCTCGTGTTCTGGTTGCCTTGTTCGTGCTTATTCTTTTTGGGGGAGCAGCAGGTGTATGGACGTTAAAAAGCTATATTCCCAATAAAGCTGCGCAAAAATCCTTCCCCCAGGTAGATGGGGAACTGCAAATTTCCGGCTTGGATGGCGTGGTAGACATCTACCGGGACGAGATGGGGATTCCGCATGTCTACGCTTCTACCACACACGACCTGTTCTTCGCACAAGGGTACATCCATGCCCAGGAACGCTTCTGGCAAATGGATTTTTGGCGGCACATTGGCTCTGGCCGGCTTTCTGAGATGTTTGGGGAAAGCCAACTGGAGACCGATGCTTTTCTGCGCACACTGGGGTGGCGGCAGACCGCCGAAGCGGAATATGCTGGCCTCGGCGAAGAGAGCCGTGACATCCTGAACGCTTACGCCGATGGCGTGAATGCCTATATCGGCGACCGCCAACCGGTAGAACTCAGCCTGGAATACCTGATCCTGACCAATTTGCTCAACCGTAGTTATGAGATTGAACCCTGGACGCCGTTCCACTCGCTTACGTGGGGCAAGGCGATGGCCTGGGACCTGCGCGGCAATATGGATAATGAAATTGAACGCGCCATCTTGCTGAAGACCTTCTCGTTGGAGCAGGTCAACGAACTCTTCCCCGGATACCCGCAAGACCACCCGGTGATCGTGCCGGAGATCGGCGGGCTGCCTGTTGGGCAGAGCAGCGGAGCGGAAACTGCCCTTATCACCGGGCTTTCTCAGGAGACTTTGCACAATGTCTCCAACAACTTTGCCGCCCTGGAAGCGGTTACCGGCCAGGCCGGGGATGGGATTGGCTCGAATTCCTGGGCGGTTGCAGGCGAACTGACCGATACCGGCATGCCTCTGCTTGCCAACGATCCGCATCTGGGCATCCAGATGCCTTCCATCTGGTATCAGGTCGGTTTGCACTGCCGGGAGAAAACCGAAGCCTGTCCCTTTGAGGTTGGCGGGTTCTCGTTTGCCGGTGTCCCTGGTGTGGTCATCGGGCATACCGACAGC
This sequence comes from Anaerolineales bacterium, assembly GCA_963675375.2. Taxonomy (GTDB): domain Bacteria; phylum Chloroflexota; class Anaerolineae; order Anaerolineales; family UBA11579; genus UBA11579. Next base: position 28,869 of record CAXXLY010000001.1, read on the forward strand.
ATCGCCTGGGGATTTACGAACGTTGGCCCGGACGTGATGGATTTGTATATTGAAAAGGTCAATCCTGATAACCCTGACCAGTACGAAGTTAACGGGGAATGGGTGGACTTTGAAACCCGCCAGGAGACCATCCAAATTGCTGGAGGCGATCCGGTCAGCCTCACCGTGCGGGTCTCACGACATGGGCCGGTGGTTTCCGACACGCTCGGCACACTCATCGATGACGTAGACCTGGAACAAAACCCGGATGCGATTCCTTTTAAAGAGCGTACCGGGGTGGATTTGCCGGATGAGTATGCCATCTCCCTGGCCTGGACAGCGCTAACGCCCTCTACACCCTTTGAAGCTATTTGGGGATTTAACACCGCCCAAAACTGGGAGGACTTCCGCACTGCTGCCAGCCTGTTCCATGTCCCGGCTCAGAACCTGATCTATGCGGACACCGCCGGCAACATTGGTTACCAGATGCCCGGCGATATCCCGATCCGTGCGAGCGGTGATGGCCGGCTGCCCGTGCCTGGGTGGACGGACGAATATGAATGGACAGGTTTCATCCCCTTTGAGGAATTGCCCTACACGCTCAATCCGGAGAGCGGCTATATCGTGACGGCCAACAACCAGGTTAATTCGTGGGATTATCCTTATATGATCACCACAGATTGGGATTATGGTTTCCGGGCAGCCCGGATTGTGGAGATGCTGGAAAAAGCGCCGGGCAAGATCACCATTGCGACAATCCAGTCCATGCAGGGCGATACCCAGAACCTAAACGCTGAGACCCTGGTGCCGCTGCTGCGTACCCTCTCGCTGGACCCGGCTGCTGCCGAGGTGCGCGACAACTTCATGCTGAATTGGGATGCCAGGAATGAAGTCGATTCGCAGGCGGCGACTGTTTTTGCATGGTTCTGGTGGGATGTGCTGATGGATACCTTTGCGGACGAACTACCCGAAGACTATCTGCCGGGGGGCGGTTCTCGCTGGTATCAGGTGATGCGCAATCTGGTCGCCCAGCCTGAAAGCGCCTGGTGGGACGATGTTTCTACCGAGGATGTGGTAGAAACCCGCGACGATATCCTCGCCCGTGCATTCAGCGAAGCCGCCGCCCAAATGCGAGAAAACTACGGCGAAGACCTGACTCAATGGCCTACCTGGGGAGAGGTACACAGTGCCAACTTCCGCAACGCCACCCTGGGCGAATCGGGTATCGTTCAGATTGAGGAAATCTTCAATCGCGGGCCGTTTGCCACCGGCGGCGGTTCCAGCATTGTTAATGCCACCAGTTGGACGGTGGGCGAATCGCTGGAGGTGGATTGGCTGCCATCCATGCGCATGATCGTAGATTTGGGCAACCTGCAAAATTCGTTTACCGTGCATACTACCGGTCAATCCGGCCATGCCTTCCACCCGCAGTATATCGACATGGCGCCGATGTGGGCGAACATTGAATATTATCCGATGCACTGGGATGCAGAAGTGATCACGACGGAGGCAGTCAGCCATTTGAGGTTGATGCCGTAAGTCCCGTTGATCAGTAGACATAACAAAAAATGGCCGAGAGGCCATTTTTTGTTTGTGATGACGTGGTTTCTGACTGTTGATTTACAAATAGCGTACGCCGGTCAGTTGCTCAGAGATTTCCCACAGCTTTTGGGCGTCTGCCTGGTTGTGCGAGGCAGGCGTAGACTGCACCACCACCGGGTAGCCGCGCGTCTCTTTAGGATGATCTGGCCCGTAAAATTGTGCGCCTGCCACGGCAGGGTCTACGGATGCGCGGATGCTGGGTAATGCGCCCATCTTCGAACTCTGCAAAAAGAAGCCTAACAGCGGTCGCAGAAATTTTATGCCAGGGAAATGGTCTGCCAGCCCGGTATTGGAAATGCCGGGGTGGACGGCAATGGCAATTGTATCCGCTCCGGCAGCTTCCAGGCGGCGTTGAAGTTCGTAGGTGAACAGCAGGTTTGCCAGCTTGGAACGGCCATAGGCTTTTTGTGGGGTATAGCCGTTTCCATCATCAAACTGCAAGTTGTCAAAGTCTATCTGTTCCTGGCGGTGTGCCAGACTGCTCACATTCACGATGCGGGCGCCGGGCGTCTTGCGCAAGACATCCAGCAGCAGCCCGGTGAGGGCGAAGTGCCCCAAATGGTTGGTGCCCAATTGGCGTTCAAAACCGTCTTCGGTCTTGCCGTAAGGCACCATCATGATTCCGGCATTGTTCAGCAGTACTTCAAGGCGATCATATTTCTGCTTGAACGCTTCTGCAAATTGATGGATGGATTTGAGGCTGGCGAGGTCTAGCTGCATGACTTCCGCCGCTGCATCGGGAATCTCACCGGTGAGTTTATCCAGCGCTTTTTTAGCTTTTTCCGTATTGCGGCAGGCCAAAATGGTCCGCGCGCCTTTGCGGGTAAATTCTTTGGCAGCTTCGTAGCCTATGCCGCTGTTGCCGCCGGTCACGATGATGACCTTACCGGTCAGATCGGGGATATTACTGCTCGTCCATTTTTCCGTCATATTGCTGCTCCAGGCGTAGTTTACACTTTAGTATTTTGGTTTTTACACCAGTTTTTAGACGAGTGTAGGCTGTTATATCTTCCTTGTAAGCTGGGTATAGGGGATTGTACTCAGGTTGAGCAGTTTAGGTTTTATATTAGATGGTTAAATTTCGCGGGGTGGGGTATTTTATACACCCCACCCCGCATGGCTAACTGATCAAAGTTCAGCTAGATTGGTTTATATGCCTTTATGGCATACAGATCGTTGTATCGATCCCTGCTAGCCAGACAGCGCCTGAAGAGGTCGAAGGTACCACTTTACCCATAGAACAATAGAAACCATCTTGCTCATCAAAGTAAGTGATCGTTACATGAGCATCTTCTGTGCCAAGATTTTGGATATACAATGCAGATTCATTATTGTTATATTGGCGATACAACAGAGGTACAAATACAGTCTCTGAACCGCCTGAATAGCCATTGTACACAACTACCTGATTATCAGAAAGATGTGGTCGTCCCACAGCGATGGCCTCGCCAGAAGTTTCAATCTTTGCACTTCCTGCCCAGCCACTTGCAGGGAAAGTATGCCCATCATTGCAGTTCAAAGATGCCAGCCAGTAGCCACGAGTGGCATTTTCCTCAAGGGCTGCTGGATCAGCATAGCTGCAGGTAAAGTTCCCATCTACATCGTAGAAATTGATCTTAATATCAATCTTATCATCAGAAATGTTCTGGATATACATGGCTGATTGATAATCCCACATGCCGCGGAACAGCATCGGCAGGTAGTTGTAGTTAGAACCATGGGTAAAGCCATTGTAAGCGGCAACTTCTGCACCCATATGGGGGCGACCGATAGCCACGATTTCACTGCTGCCGGTACCGGTCTTGACTACCGCACTTCCAGCCCAACCCTCAGCGGGGAACCCGGCCCCGCCAACACACTGCGGCGCCTTGATGTTCCCTAGCCAGTACCCTCTGGTTACATTCGGGGCAATAGGCGTGGTGTCTTGGTAGCTGCATGTGAAATTGCCCAGGGCATCGTATAGCTCGATGGTGATGTTCGCGTCTTGGGTGTTATCCAGGTTTTGTACATAGAAGGCGGATTCGTAGCCCCAGATACCTCGGAACAGCATCGGTAAGTAGGCCACATCAGCCCCACCGGTGAACCCGTTATAGCTAATCACATCCGAGCCTTCGATGTAGGGATTTACAACAGCTACTAATGGTTCGTCAGAGGTGATAGTTGCTGAACCAACCCAGCCGGTTGGAATGCTGCCAATATCGCAGGTTCCAATCTTGGTCATATCATAGGTCTTAGAAAGATGTCTGATAAGCGTTTCTCCATTGATCACACATGAGGTAGAACCATTATCCGCATCTTTAAAGATAATGTTGTAGGTCGCTGAAGTTTCACCTGCATTTTGCAAAGTGAAGGTAGATGTATATCCCCAAATACCGTTGAACAACATTGGCAGATAAACAGTCTCTGAACCTTCATTCAGGCCGTTGTAAGCCATGATCTCTTTATTCATGTGCGGGCGCGGGATGGCTACGATGGGTTGATCCGCAGTAATGAAGGCATTCCCATGGAAAGGATCCAGGTCAGGCATCAACTCATAGGTTACACGAACATTGTGTGCTTTGGCAGGCATGGTAAGGATATTTGAACTTGTATGCAAAATATCATCATCCGTACCTGTCCAGCTGGCGATATGCCAACCGGAAGCAGCGACAGCGTTGCTGAGGTTGATTACTTCGCCAGCAGCATATTCGCCTATGGCACAGGTTGCCGAGTGTGTGGGGGAAGCCGTGGGGTTGCTGCCCTGTCCGATATGGCTGAGAGTCAGTGCATAGCAAGGGATTGGGATCTTGCTGAAGGTGGCGGTGAGGGCTATATCCCCATCTATGGTGACTGTGAGCGGATTTTCTGTGCTGCTGATGTCACCCGACCAACCATCAAAGTGCCAACCAGCTACAGGAACAGCAGTCAATTCAACTTGATCCCCATAGGTGTAGGCCAGTTGATCTGGATCAATCTCTACAGAGCCGCTGCCCACTTCGGAGACGGTTACGGTGTAAGCATCTTGTATGAAGGTGGCGGTGATGGCTACATTCCCATCCATTGTGACTGTGAGCGGGTTTTCTGTACTGCTGACATCGCCCGACCAACCGGCAAAGTTCCAACCAATTGCCGGGTTGGCAGTCAGTTCAACTTGGTTGCCGTAGTGGTAGACAGACATCAATGGGTCTACATCCACTGTACCGCTGCCGACTTTGGAAACGGTCAGGGTGTACTCGTCTTGGGTGAAGGTGGCGGTGATCGCTTTGCTGCCATCCATCGTGAAGCTGAGCGGGTTATCTGAACCACTGGCATCGCCAGACCAACCGGTAAAGGTCCATCCGGGTGCCGGGGTGGCTGTCAGTTCAACTTCATCCCCATAGTGGTAGATGATTAGCTCTGGATCAACATCAACTGTGCCGCTGCCTTCGGTTGAAATGGTCAGGGTATACTCGTCTTGGGTGAAGGTGGCGGTGATCGCTTTATCGCAATCCATTGTGACTGTGAGCGGATTGTCTGATCCACTGGCATCACCCGACCAACCGGTAAAGGTCCAACCAGGCTCCGGGGTAGCCGTCAATTCAACTTCATCCCCATACTCATAGGTAAGCTGCTCAGGATCAATCTCTACAGAGCCGCTGCCTACTTCGGAGACGGTTAGGGTGAATGCATCTTGCGTGAAGGTGGCGGTGATGTTTGTGTCATCTTCGATTGTCACGGTGATTGGATTATCGGTACTGCTGATATCACCTGACCAGCCGGCAAAGAGCCAGCCTGATTCTGGGTTGGCAGTCAACTCGACCTCATCCCCATATGCATAGGTAAGCTGCTCAGGATCAATCTCTACATCGCCGCTGCCTACAGTGGATACGGTCAGGGTGTATTCGGCAACAACAAAGTGCGCAGTAACCGATTTGTTGCAATCCATGGTTAGCTGGCATTCACCGCTTCCGGTGCAGTCTCCACTCCATTGATCGAAGGCATATCCTTCTGCCGGGGTTGCTGTTACAGTAACAAGTTCGTCCACTGGGTAGGAATGGTTTCCTACATCGGGGTCAATCGTGCCGCTGTCCTCTGGGTCTACCATGGTGGTTAGCGTAAAGGAGGGTTCGATTGAGTAGCTGTATGCAATCTCGCCGTTGGTCACCCCTGTGTCTCCGCTGATCGCAGAGCGCACGTATTCAACCAATGTTTCACCATCTGATACGGTGACACGGACATGGCCTGCGTTGGGCAGGTTGCCGCCGCTAACTACATAGGGGCTGTCGTCATAAAGATCGAAACCGTATCCGGTCATACCTGCGGAAGGCACCAACTGGTAAATAATCCCATCTCGTACTTCGTGCACAAACTGGTGGTCGTGGCCGTGGAAGAAAGCAGTGACACCATTGTCCGCCATTAATTCTTGAATGGGGTCTCCACCCCAACCAAGGCGTTTTGTCGGGAAACTCCAAATGCCGTTTTCGTTGTCTCCACCCCACTCAAAGTAGGGGGCTGCCATTGCACCACCGCGTACGTATTCTGCAACGCCGGCAGCGCCAGAAACTTCTAACTGTCCCCCAACGATGTGGTGTGAGAAGACGAATTTGAATTCAGCATCGCTGGATTCAAGCACTTCTTTGAACCAATCATATTGTTCTTGTCCGAGGGTCCAGTTCCATTGGTCTCCGCTGACAGATTCGTCGTCATCTTCGCCGGAGCCCATCACGTTGTCGTAGGGTTTGGTCATTGTGTATTGGAATGGATCTAAGACAATAAAGAGCGCATCGCCCCACTCCCAGGCATAGTAGTCCTCACGCAGCCGGTCTCCTCCGATAGCCGAAAGGGTATCTTCATTGCCGGTGTAAAAGTCGTTGGGGATGGGGTTGGGGAAGTAGGTTTTACGGGCTACGATACTGCCAAGCGCCTTGCTGAAAGGCGTGTCATCAAGGTTCCAGCCCTCTTCGTTCTCGTGGTTGCCGATCACCAGATAAACCGGTGCGGAGTTACCAAAATTGCCAAAGTAGGGGCGCTGTGTCAGGTAAACTTCGTCTGCCTCAGATTGGTTTGTCGGCCAATCCATGATGAAAGCATCACCCAGATCGATATGGAAGTCCGGATTGTCGTCTGCCACATTCAAGGTGGTTTGTAAGTATCTTGCAGGCTCATTGCCGGAGAAGTCTTGCCCGAGGTGAGAGTCTGAGGTGATGGTGAAGACAAACGGTTCAGAGCCATCTCTTTGGGTGTGGAAAGTGAATTCCTGCCCTCTTATCCATGTGGCGCCGTCCACGCTGTAAACCATCCGATAGAAGTACTCGGTATCCACGGATAGGCCATCAATCACGGTTTCTACAGGTTCATCAGCGGTTGCGCTGAATGTCCCGGTTTGGTTGGTGTATACCCCAGATTCGGTGCCATACTCGAAGTAAATCTGGCCGGCTACGCTTAAGACTGCATTGACGGTGACAGAATCATCTGTCGGCCGACCGAGTACGATGTTGTACTCCGGTATGGCAATCTCTGCAAAGGTGGCGGTAACCGTTTTATCTTCGTTCATAGTGATTGTGTCCGGGTTGTCCGAGCCGCTCAGATCGCCAGACCAGCCAGCAAAGTACCAGTCTGCGTCTGCTGTAGCGGTCAGCTCGACCTCATCACCATAGTTGTAGCTGGTTTCTAACGGATCGATGTCCACACTGCCGCTGCCGGTCACATTGACTGTCAGGGTGTAGGTCTCTGCTACAAAGTGTGCTGTAACGGCGAGATCCTCGCTCATCGTCACCTGGCAGGCACCGCTGCCTGTGCAGGCGCCGCTCCAGTGGTCAAACTCATAGCCAGGAGCGGGGGAAGCGCTGACATTCACTACCTGGTATTCTTCGTAGGTGTGAATGCCAATGCCGGGATCGGTCGTGCCGCTGTCCACCGGGTCAACAGCCATGGTCAGATCATAGGTCACACCGGAGGGTGCGCTCTTGAAAGTGGCAATTGCAGCGGCCCAGTAGCGGTCTGTCATGCCGCTCTTTTGAGCGGTGTATTCACCGACTTGATTCACGATCTGGTATCCCATCGAAATGGTCCAGTTGGAATCGTCTTCATCACCAGTAGTACCGGCTCGCGGCCCGGCGATGAAGGAATTGTCCCATGTCCCGGCAGTATCGGTTACCGGTCCTTCTGTCCCAACTGCGCCGATCAACAGCTCGCACGGCCGAACAGTGGTACCCGTCGGGCCTACTGAGGCAGTCGTGCCTGAAGCTTCTTCTTCTGCACCAGGAACAGGATTACCTAATGATTGGTCAAGCGGATCATCATTTGCCAAACCTCGGAACACACTGGCTACAGCCGAGCGAACAGCTACAGATGTGTGTGTGATCGTGATGTGGCTTCCGGCAGAGAGCGGGCTTACATTGTAGGCTGCAAAGACGTAGGTGCGACCATGCGCGTAGGTGACCGCCTGTGCTGCTTCTTCGTAGGTGTTCCCGGCATCATCGGTAATACTGATAGCGTAGTCGGGGTCTCCGTAGGTAGCAAAGGCAACAATGATGTCATCGCCGCCGGCAACGCCTGCTGTGGTGGTGATTGCGAGGGTTGTGCCGGTGGTCTTGCTGGTCTGAGAGCCGATATCCCCCACAAAGACGATCGAGCCGGGGGTTTCTTCTACAAAGTATGCGGTTACTGCTTTGTCCGCATCCATGGTCACTTGGCAGGCACCGCTGCCTGTGCAGGCGCCCTCCCAGTGGTCAAATACATAGCCACTTTCGGGTGAGGCGCTGACAGTGACCACATAGTTTTCGTTATACGTGTGTACGCCGGCGGCGGGGTTGATTGTTCCGCTGCTGGCGGGGCTGACGGCTGTCGTCAGATCATAGGTTGTGGGTGGTTCCACCACTCGTTCAATTTCAATGCCGCGGATGATGGCAACACTGACCTGCTGCTCGATGGACAGGTTGAGCACACCATCGGTCACGGTAACAGGTACGATTTCAGTAATTGCTTTATCTTCGGCACCTACTGCTTCAAAGATGTCATAGTTATCAAAGATCAATGTCCCTTCCAGAGAGACATCAAATTCTCTTGCGCCAACTTGTGCGGTGCTGGTGTTGTGTTCGGCCCAGTGCAGGTGGACGTTGTAGTCCCCGTTGGGCACGTCAAAGTCGAAGTAGAGCGTTTCTCCAGCTGAAGTTGCTGTGCGCATCAACGATTGGAACAGCGATTCCGGCAAGCCTGGGTCTACGCCCGACATGTCGATCACATCGGTGATGGTCACGTCTGCGGCAAAATCACCATGAGCATAGAGACCGGGGATGGCATCCAAAGTGGTGCTGGTGATTCCCAGGAAGTCTATCTCAGCGCCCATATCAATATCTGGACCGCCGGCATTTACACGGTACAAAAGGGTAGCTGGTTCCACCACATGCACTGTGCGGGTGACTTCAATGGCGGGGTTTCCGGCTTCATCTGTCACATTGTAGGTGATCACATAATCACCAAGCACGTTGGTGTTGACAACATCGCCACCAACCACAATGTCGCCGCTGATATCCCCATCGAGATTGTCTTCAGCCGTGGCGCCCGGATCTACAAATGCTTCCCCTTGTTCTACGGTGATTTCTGCATCCCCGACCAAAGTGATTTCTGGTGGGGTAGTGTCTGGCGCAGGATCACCGACCGGGACGATTTCAATGCCGCGGATGATGGCAACACTGACTTGTTGTGCGATGGAAATGCTCAGCACGTCATCGGTCACTGTGGTCGCTATTATTTCGGTGACGGCTTTGTCTTCCGCCCCGGATGCGACAATAATATCGTAGTCGGGGAGTACTTCTACGCCTTCAACAAAGACATCAAATACTCGATCTCCTGGGTCCGTATAACTGCTGTTATGTTCGGCCCAGTGCAAGTAAACATTGTAGTCCCCATTGGGCACATCAAAGTCATAGTTAATCACTTCGCCCGATGCTGTACCCGTGCGCATCAACGACTGGAAGAGTGATTCGGGTAAACCAGGATCCACACCCGACATATCAATTACATCGGTGATGGTTACATCTGCGGCAAAATCGCCATAGGCCGTTAAGCCAGGGATGGCATCCAGCGTGCTGCTGGTGATCCCCAAGAAGTCCATCTCGGCGCCCATGTCAATATCTGGGCCACCGGCGTTCACGCGGTAAAGCGGGTCGCCTTCTTCGGGTGGGCTGTTGGGTTCAATGGTATAGGTGTAGGTGCTGCCGGTTTGGTTAGAGCGAACATAGTCCACGGTTGCTACATCGGGTGTTACTTCGATGCGCAAATGCCCAGAGTTGGGCTGCATTTCAATGGTAAATGGATCGGCAAGATCATAAATGCCGCTGAACCCCGAACCGGTCATGCTGGGTGAAGGCATTTCCTGATAGACAATACCATCCAGCACTTCATAGACAAACTGGTGGTCGTGGCCGTGGAAATAAGCGCTGACGCCATTTTCCACCATGAGCTGGTGGATGGGGACGCCGCCCCAACCTGGGCGATGATCATCAAAGCCCCAAGTGCCGTCGGCATTTTTTCCACCCCATTCAAAGTAAGGGGCTGCACCAGCGCCGCCGCGTACATACCCGGCACCACCAGCCCCGCCAGAAACATCTGTTACTCCCCCAACCATATTGTGCGAAAAGACAAACTTATATTTCGCATCACTATTTTCCAGGACTCCCTTGAACCAGTTATACTGCTCCAGACCTAAAGTCCAGCTCCACTGGTCGCCGGTGACAGCATCGTCACTGCTTTCCCCGGCAAGCGGGGTGTAGGGTAACTCCATGGTGTATTGGAATTCATCTAAAACAACAAAAAGTGCATCTCCCCATTCCCAGGCATAGTAATCTTCACGGAATTCATCACCATAGGTTCCTTCGTCTATGGCTGCCAGAGTGTCTGTGTTTCCGGAATAGAAGCTATCATCGATCGGGGTGGGGTAGTACGCCTTTCTGGCTTGAATACTGCCAAGGGCAATACTAAAAGGCGTGTCATCCAGGTTCCAACCCTCTTCGTTTTCATGGTTCCCAGCCGTCAAAAAGATCGGGACGGAGGGACCTATCTTACCCATATACAACGGGCTCCGGTAGGCCAGATAATTCGCATCGACCTGCGCCTGCGATGTTTTGTTGTCTACATAGAAGGTGTCGCCAAGGTCAAGGTGAAAATCTGGTTCGTCGTCCCATACATTTATCATCGCCTGTTGATGCTCGGCATTCAACTGGGCATGTGAGTCAGAAGTGACCGTGAAGACAAAGGTGCTGCCTTCTGCCCGTTGGGTATGGAAGCTGTATTCATTTCTGGTGACCCAATCAGTTCCTCCGTCTCCCGGTGCGTGGTAGCGCATCCGGTAGTAGTATTTTGTGTTGGGAGCCAGCCCACTGATCACAACTTCGTGCGGTTGTCCCGCAGCAGCTGTGACGGGGGTGGTCTGTCCGGTATAGACACCGGGAGCGCTTCCAAATTCGTAATAATATTCAATTTCCTCATTGGGTACGATGTTAACTGTGATGGATGTATCCGTAGGCTTACCGAGGAGTTCCTCCCCAGTAAAAGTGATCACATCAGCAGCTTGAATACTGATCGTAGATCCCCCTACCAGGGAAATAAGTACGATCAGGAAAAAACAGACTTTCCCGATCTTCCCTGTTAGCTTACGGAGAGCGATGTTGTGCCGTGATACGCTTTTATGCGATTTGCGGTTATACATTTTGTCCTCCGAACTAAAAATAGATAGATGAATAGATGCCCGCGGGGTATCATTTTCCGCGGATTAAAAAAACAAACCGGCTCTACGGCCGGTTTCGCTATTGGCTCAATGGGTAATTTGCTTTTTCAAGCAGAGCGACCAGACTATTTACCCACGTCATTGCCTCCCAAAAAAACAATATGCAGTTTTTTTACGACACATGAAGAATCGATATGCTTGTCCCTATATTTCCACCTTTTATGGGTCTCACCCTTGCAATAAAAATTATGATGATTAGTCCAAAAAATAAATGCCACAAAAAAATAAAGCCATTACCTTACGATATTGTAAGGTTTTTCACAATCATTATATAGAAAAATATGAAGAAAATCAACCTTTTCTAATAATTCAACAGAAATTGATTCCCCCGGTCTTTTATTTTGAGAGAATATTGAGGAAGATTTCTAACAGAATTCCCCTCGTAAAGTGCAATTAAGGAAAGAGAAATTTGTGCTTTAGAAGGGCTGTGAGTCACAAAAATATAGTGTATGAATACATCTTTCTATTTTTTCACAGGTCATTTAGCAATTCGCACCCCACGCTAAAAAGCAAAATAATTTATTGGTTCGCAGATGAGCATACATATAATTCGCCGACTTATCCTTGAATTTGAGAGAGCCGTGAACAATATGGGCAGATGGATGGGACGAATCTGCGGGTTGATTTATAATACAGGCGCTACGTATTCTATCTATTCCAGAGGGTGACATGTTCGGTTTTCTCTCTTCCAAACGTTTGGTTATCCAGCTGATGCTGGCATTTAGTCTTTTCATTGTGGGGACGACGCTTACACTTGGCTTGCCGGTTACCTGGCTTTTCCAACAGCAAACCGAAAACCATACCCAGTCCTTGCTCGATCAGGCGGCGCAAACCACGTTTGCCTTGCTGCAAAATAACCAAAGCCAACTAGAAAACCTGGCGCTCCTGATCGCCGAACGCCCCACGCTCGGCCAACTGGTGGCAGGTTCTTCCCCTTCAGGGGAATTGCTCAAGTACCTGGAAGATATTCTCGATACTTCCGATTCGGATGTGTTGATCGTGTGTTCTTCTGCCGGGCAGTTAGCGGCGACAAGTCTAGCAGGTGAGGAAATTTGCAGCCAAAATCCTGCCGCAAATTATATGATTGACGGGGACACTGCCTGGCTTTTTGCCACTGCACAAATCAATCCTGCCGCCTCCGAAGCGGTTTGGATCGTGGTAGGCCAAAAACTAGACACTCTGCTCAATAAAATTAGCCAGCAAAGCGGATTGGATTATGCACTTTTAGCCGATAATAAGCTGGCAACCACCAATTTAGAAATCCCCTCCACGCTCACTGTTGGGCTGACTGCCGAAATCCTTCCGGGGCAGATTCTAAAACTTGATCCCCAACACCCCACCGCAAAAACCCATATCGCCGAAAGCAATCGCCTGGCCGAAACGCCCGATTTAAAGCTGGTCAGCCTTTTAAATGTGGAAGCCGATTATGCAAACAACCGGCAAATGATCCGCCTGATTGTAGGAGGATTGGTAGGCATTAGCGCGCTCGGCGCGCTGGTGGCAGTGATGATCTCTCGGCGAATCAGCCAGCCGCTCAACCAGCTTGCCCAGGCTGCCGCGGCGCTGCGCGGCGGGGATTTGAACACCCCGCTTTGGGCGACCTCCAAAGTTTGGGAAGTCGACCAGCTGACCAATGCGCTGGAAGATGCCCGGGTGAGTCTGAAGCACTCTCTCGATCAACTACACAAAGAAAAAACCTGGGTAGAGAACCTGTTAAATTCCATTGTAGAAGGGCTGCTCACCGTAGATGATCGCGGGTGCATCACATTTGCAAGCGCCGGAGTGACTCGCATCACCGGGATTGCCTCGGAACTATTGGTGGGTGAATCGATTGATACCTATTTCATCCCCACATCTGGAGAAGATAAATTCAGCAGCCAGCTGCCGGCTCCCAATCAATCCCGCAGGGTTTCTGTGCCGCTCAATGGGCGGGAAACACTGCTTGCCATTTCCGCATCCCAATTCGTCCCACCGGAGGCGGGGAACGCCAACCTGGCACTGGTGATCAGGGACGTGAGTGATGAGGAGCGAATTCACCGGATGATGGGCGAATTCATGGCAAACATCACCCATGAATTCCGTACCCCTCTGGCGGCCTTGGCTGCATCGGTTGAACTGCTTGTGGAGCAATCTCCTGACTTGACGCCTGATGAGATCGTGCATTTATTGAACGCGCTGAATATCGGCGTTATCAATTTACAGGCCTTGATTGATAATTTGTTGGAATCTGCCAGCATTGAGGCAGGGCGGTTTAAAGTCTCTCCCCACCCGGTTGAACTCAACAAGATCATTCAGGATGCGGTCAACACCGTTCGCCCGATTTTGGAAAAGTATGAACTTAACATCAAATATCCGCAAACGGAGAAATCTCTCCTGGTGCTGGCCGATCAAAGACGCACCTGCCAGGCTGTGGTGAACCTGTTATCCAATGCGATCAAACATAGTCCGGAGCATGGCGTGATCGAAATAACGACCATGATCGCCGACCAGAAAGCGTGGGTCGAAGTCAGCGACCAGGGAGAGGGCGTCCCATCCCATTACCACAAGCAATTGTTCCATCGGTTCACTGCCCCTGTCGGGGAAGACGGGGCGTCTTCGGGCAGCGGGTTTGGGTTGGGCCTCTCGGTGGTAAAAGCGATCATCGAAGCCCAATACGGTGAAGTCGGTATTACCGACCACGATCAAGAGGGGGCACATTTTTGGTTTACCATCCCGCTGGCAAAGGCAGACACCGCATGAAAGCACTGATTGTTGATGATGACCGCACCCTGGCAGATTTATTGGCTTTCACCCTGCGCAGGGCGGGGTTTGAACCCACGCTGGCCTATGATGCGCCCGGCGCGGTGAAGAAAGTGGAACAAGATACCTTCGATGTGATTGTGCTGGATGTCAATCTTCCCGGCACTTTGAGTTTGCCCAATGGCTTTGCGGTATGCAGCGCGATCCGGCAGTTTTCCGATACGCCCATTATTTTGCTCACGGTGCGGGATGATGAGGAAGATATTCTCCATGGGTTAGAGATTGGCGCTGATGATTATATTTCCAAACCTTTCAGCCCAAGGCAGCTGGTTGCCAGAATTCAGGCGGTGGTGCGGCGTTCTGCTTCTGGTAAATCTGCCGGTGCCGCGCCGTTGACATATCTTGACCTTGAATTTGATTTGTCGCGGCGAGAGGTAAGCAGAGAGGGACACACGCCTATCAAGCTGACCCGGCTAGAAGCCCAGCTGTTGGAATACCTGATGCTCAATGCCCATTACATTCTGCCCGCAGAGGATATTATTGCCCATGTATGGGGGCCGGGGGCGGGCAGCACGGAGATGCTGCGGCAGTTGGTGCGGCGGCTGCGCACAAAGATCGAAGACGATCCGGCCAACCCGCAGTTTATCGTCAATCTGGCGGGAACAGGGTATGGCATGGGGGTGAAAAACTAAGCCATCTGCCGGGGGAGAATATCACACGTTTGTCACAGCGCTATTACCGTTCCGGTCACAGCCCATCGATATAATTTTTCCATAAAGCCGAACAATTCGGTCATATTCCAAAGCGTATCCTGATTTATGCGATCGGGGCATTGGTCAGGCGCGTATTAATTTGAGGGCTGTATGTCAATCCGTTTAGAAAATATCAGCAAGCGTTATAGTCAACAAGTGGTGGTGAACAACCTCAACCTAGAGATCAACGATGGCGAGTTTTTTGTGCTTCTCGGTTCTAGCGGCAGCGGAAAGACCACGGTGCTCAATATTATTGCCGGTCTCACAGACCCGGACCAGGGGAAAGTGTATCTCCACGAGCGGGATGTGACCACACTGCCGACACAAAAACGCCGCATTGGTTTTGTCTTTCAGAATTATGCCCTCTTCCAGTATATGACGGTGGCAGAAAATATTGAATTCGGCCTCCGGGTGCAGAAAGCACCCAAAGCCGAAAGACAGCGGAAACGGGATGAACTGCTCGACCTGGTTGGATTGGTTGGGCTTGGAGAACGCATGCCCCGGCAGTTATCCGGCGGGCAGCAGCAGCGGGTTGCCCTGGCAAGAGCGTTGGCATTGGAGCCGGATGTGCTCCTCTTGGATGAGCCTTTAGGGGCTTTAGATGCAAAGATCAGGATTGATCTGCGCCGCAGCCTGAAAACCATTCAGCGTAAACTGGGGGTGGCAGCCATTTTGGTCACCCACGACCAGGAAGAAGCCTTTGACCTTGGCGACCGCATTGGGGTGATGAGTTTTGGCCGTCTGATCGAGGTGGATACTCCACAAGAACTCTATCAACGCCCCAAAACAGAGTTTGTGGCTTCCTTTTTGGGCACGGCAAACTTAATGCTGGGCAACATGGTCGGGAATCAGGTCGCGATTGGCAAACATGCCTTTCCCGCTCCGGCCGAAACTGCCAGCCTGAACGCCAATGGACGCACGCAAATCCTCTTCCGCCCTGAGGATGTGGCCCTGGCGGAATGTGCGGACGAGTTGGAAGGTTTGCTTTTGGGGGAGGGGAAAGTGATTGAGATGAGCTTCAACGGCCCGGCCGAAAAACTGCGGATCGAATTACCGGCTATTTCGGGCGTTCGGGCAATTGCCCCCACCGTGCCTTACGGGCATCCGGGGATCATTGTAGAAGCCAACCGCCCGCCCGACCAATGCGCTCAATTCCCGATCACGACCGGGAGCAAAGCCTGGGTTGGCATCCGCAGACTGCACGCTCTTTCCCATCCGGGAATGCACTTTTTACTGATCACCGATAACTCTTTGCGCAGCCAGTCGGCGCTTAACCTGGGGGGATACATGGCCCGGATGGCACACGCGCAGGTCACGCTGTTGGGCTTGGGCAAAGATCAGCTGTCTTTGGAGAATCATTTACAGGAAGCGCGCAAGCAAATCGGCAGCGGCATGGCATCGGTTCAAACCAGCACCTCGTCGGCTTCTTTCTTCCAGGCAGTCTCAAAAGCAGCCGAAGAGCAACCTTTAGATATGGTGGTGTTGGGCTGGCGGCCGACCGCCGGGTTGGATGAGCCGGAGCAAATATTGCAGGCCGGCGACCATCATTTGCTGTTGGCTGCCCATCCTGACGCGCGTTTGAGCAAGGCTTTGATTTGCGTGGCGAGTGGAGAGCCGGGGAAAGATGATGTTTTGTTTGCCGGGCGTTTGCTGCGCCATTTGGGCGCCGAGGCCACCTTGATTACCGTGCACCCGGAGACAGATACCGGCGAAGAGGAATACCAGCGTATTGAACGCTTCCTGGCCGGTGGGGTGAACAGCCTTTCTCGTTTTGGTGTACAGGCACAATCTCTGATCAGAAGCGGCGATCTTTTGGATGCGGTATTGGATGAACTGCAAAATGGGGACTATAACCTGGTTGTGCTTGGCGCGCCTTTGCCAGACCGGCAAGGGCATATCAGCCTGGATGGGGCTATTGCATCCATCTTGAATGGGGCGGAAAACTGCTCTTTCCTGATCGTCCGTTCTCATCAATCGCAGCATTTTTTCACCCCGCAGCCAAGATAAACACACGCTTTGCGAAGCAGCAAGTGATATTCAGTCAAATCACAAGGAGAGTGATATGAAAACATGCAAATGGAAATGGTTAGTTTTATTGCTTTTAGCGACCGGATTGGCCGCTTGCAGTGGGGGTGGGGCAAACGATGGCGCCTCGGACGATTCGGTAACGCTCATCCTGGGGGCGTATACCACCCCGCGGGAAGCCTACGCCGAGATCATTCCCATGTTCCAGGCGTATTGGCTGGCCGAAACCGGGCAGCAAGTGACCTTTGAAGAATCCTATTTAGGGTCAGGCGCGCAGTCCCGCGCGGTGGTCGATGGTTTTGAAGCCGATATTGTTGCCTTGTCGCTGGAGGCAGACATTACCCGGATTGAAAATGCCGGATTGATCACCCACGACTGGAAAACGGGAGACTACAAGGGAATCGTTTCTACGTCCATTGTTGCATTTGCCGTGCGGGATGGCAACCCACTGGGCATTGAAGACTGGGATGATTTGGCCCGGTCGGGGATTGAGATATTGACGCCGAACCCACAGACCAGCGGCGGGGCGATGTGGAATATGTTGGCTCTGTACGGCGCTGCGCTGCGTGGGGAAATAAGCGGTGTGCCGGCAGAGGATGCGGAAGCGGCCTCCGCTTTTATGGTCGAGGTGCTATCCAATGTGTCTGTGATGGACAAAGCGGCGCGCGACTCTATCGTCAATTTTGAGATGGGGGTTGGCGATCTCGCCATTACCTACGAAAATGAGGTTTTGGTTGGGCGCCAGGCCGGGCAAACCTATGATTTGGTGATCCCTTCCTCCACCATTTTGATTGAAAACCCCGCGGCGGTGGTTGATGCTTACGTGGATAAGCACGGCACGCGAGAAGTTGCGGAGAGCTTTATCGAATTTCTGTATACCAGCGAAGTGCAGGAAGTATATTCCCGTTACGGGCTGCGTGCGGTAGACCCCGATGTGGCGGCTGCTACCGCACGAGAATACCCGCCGGTGGAAGACCTGTTTACCGTGGAATATTTTGGCGGATGGGCGCAAGCCACGCCAGATATTTTTGGGGAACAAGGCGTCTTCACGAATGCGATTTTACAGGTGCAGGGGGGCGCACAATAGTGGAAGTTTCACTGACACAACCTTCCCGCAGTAAGCGCAGCCCGGAATTAGGGCTGCGCACTGCCAGCCTGATCTATGCCTTTTTCATGATCGCCATTCCAATTCTGGTCATCCTTCAGGATGGGTTTCGGGAAGGCTGGGCGGGATTTTGGCATCAAATCAATTTGCCGATTGCCAAACACGCCATTTTCCTTACGCTGTGGACATCGGCGTTAATGACGGTGATCAATGCCGTCCTTGGGCTGGCAACTGCCTTTGTCTTTGTGCGCTACGATTTTCCGGGGAAACGCTTCTGCAACGCGATTGTGGATTTACCTCTGGCCATCCCGACCCTGGTGACCGGGGTGATGTTGGTGACCCTGTATGGCCCCCAGCAAACTCTGGGCAACTTTTTGGAATCGCAGTTTGGTTTTAGGGTCATCTTTTCCTCCCCCGGAATCATCCTGGCATTACTTTTTATTGGCTATCCCTATGTGGTGCGCACCATCCAGCCGGTGTTGCAGGAATTGGACCGCACGCAGGAAGATGCCGCCGCAACTCTGGGGGCAAGTTCGTGGACCACGTTTTGGAAAGTCATCTTTCCTGCGCTGGCCCTACCAACCTTGAGCGGTGCCATGCTCAGCTTTGCCAAGGCGATTGGTGAATTTGGCTCGGTGGTGATTGTGGCGGGGAATATCCCCCTGCACACCCAAACGGCCGCGGTATACGTGCTGGGGGCAGTAGAGTCGGAGAACCGTTTAGGCGCCAGCGCGGTTTCGGTTTTATTAATGGCGATTGCCTTCACTGTGATGCTGGCGGGCAATGCTTTCCAAAAACGGCGGGAGTCTAAACCATGATGTCAAAAGCTCAAAATGGGTGGGGTGCGAAGGCGCTGATCTTTATCGTGATCGCGTACATGAGCATCTTGATCTTAGCGCCGATTACCGCCATTATCCGGGGCGCATTCCAAAACGGGGTCACAGCCGTCTGGCAGGCGGCCACCAACCCGGCATTTTTGCAAGCATTGGGGTTATCGCTCAAAATCGCTTTTGGGGTGGTGGCGGTGCAAACGGTGTTGGGTACCATGACCGCCTGGGTCATCGTCCGGCATAATTTCAAAGGGAAATTCTTGCTCAACGGGGTTATTGATATCCCCTTTGCGATCTCCCCGGTGGTGGTGGGCTATATGTTGTTACTGCTGTTTGGGCGCAACAGCCTGTTCAGCCCTCTTTTAGAAGTGCTGGGAATCAAAGTGGCATTTGCCGTCCCCGGCATGTTTTTGGCTACATTATTTGTGTCCCTACCGTTTATGATTCGCGAGATGATCCCGGTCATTGAGAAGCTTGACCCACAGCAGGAAAACGCCGCTGCCACGTTGGGGGCCAAAAAATTAACCATCTTTCGCCGGATTACCTTCCCCGCACTTAGAAGCGCACTAACCTACGGCATGACACTTACCCTGGCACGGGCATTGGGCGAATTTGGCGCTGTTTTGGTGATTGGGGGCGGCGTGCAAGGACGCACGGAAACCACCACCCTGTACATCTTCCGCTGCCTGGAAGAACGCCAATACGTAGAGGCATATACCGCCGCGATCCTATTAGGGCTTTTCTCGATCTTGATCGTTTCGTTTGCTGATTGGATGCGCCACAAACAAAATTAAACATTTCCCCAGCTGGATAAGACGAGAATTGAAAAGATGATGGGATAGCGTGGGGGAGCTGGGGCAATTGCCCCCGCGGCAGCTATGCGGTGAGGTAAACTTTTTAGAGGAGGTACACCATAATTGAACCAGGTATGAATGCCTAGCTGCTGCTGACAACCAAGACTAAATTTAGGGATGGATGACATCACTGCTTCGGGGTTTCCCATGAGATGTCACCGGGTTCCTATAGTACAACGATAGCTGTATCCGGTAACAAACCCGGTGATACAAGGGTGATAAACCGGTAACAAAAAAGTGGTGTCTCTCTTAGAAATACTCATTCATGTAGAGCAGGAAAAGTAAGAGTAAAAGTTGTACCTTTTTTTTCATCGCTTTTTACCTCAATCTGGCCGCCAAATTGTTCTACAAATGTATGCACAATATTCAACCCCAGCCCGGTGCCCATGATCCCGGATTTTCGGGCGTTAGGCGCGCGGTAAAATTCCTCCCATATCTGGTCTAATGATTCTTGGGGGATGCCGATCCCGGTATCTTGAATGGTCAGCTGCACAGTATGGTTTTTGAGCATCCCGCTCATCCATACATGCCCATTCGCAGGGGTGTATTTGACTGCGTTCCCAATCAGATTTGAAAAGATTTTCTCCATTCCATCTTCGCTTGCCAGCACTGCCAGCTCCTCTTGGGGCAGTGCGGTGTGCAAAGAAATATTCTTTTCGGCGGCCTGGTCGCTGACCTGCAAAACGACCTGGTTCAAGATAGGTTGGAGGACTACTTTATGGGTTTGCTCAGGCGGTATGGGTTCCTGGCTTTGTGCCAGTTCAAATAAGTCCTCGATCAATGCCAGCATGAAATCCATCCTGTGATCCATACGGGTGAGAAGATCGGTTTGCCGGTCGTTTAGCGCACCGGCCAGGCCTTTCAACAAGGTGCGCAGTAAACTCTGCACCGCACCGATTGGAGCGCGCAGTTCGTGCGCCATGACGAGCATAAATCTTGATTTGAACGCATTTAACCGTTCCATTTCGGCTTTCGCCGCAGCCAGCTCGGCGGCTTGCTGCTCAACCTCTTGCAGACGGCGAGCTTCTAACAGCAGGTGCCGGTTCTCCAGCCCTTGTTCAACCTTCAAGGTCAACATATCGGCATCAAAGGGCTTGGAGATAAAGTCGTACGCCCCATTTTTGATGGCCTCGACGGCCAATTCCACCGTAGCGTAGCCGGTAATGATGATCGTGACCGTGTCGGCATCTTTCTTGCGGATGTCGTTTAACAGATCCATTCCGCGTCCATCAGGCATCATCACGTCCAGCAAGATCAAATCATAGCCTTGCTGTGCGATCTTCTGCTGCCCGGCCAGAAACGACCCCGCTTCCTCCACCACAAATCCCTGGGGTTCCAGCACCCGCTTACACCCCAGACGGATTCCTTCTTCATCATCGATCACCAATATTTTTACTGGCGTACCACGCATTTGCTCATCCTTTTTGTCTCGTTTGCGGTTGTTGGATCGGCAGTTGGAGGATAAAGGTGGTGCCTATGCCCAATTGACTATGTACGGCAATTTGTCCCTGGTGCATTTTTATGATCCCGTACACAATCGATAACCCCAACCCGGTGCCCTTGCCCAGTTGCTTGGTGGTAAAGAACGGCAGGAATAATTTGGGGATATCCTCTGCGGCAATTCCCTGCCCGGTATCCTGGACATGAATTTCAATTTTGGCATCCTTCATCAAGTGGCTGGTGATTGTGATCGTCCCTCCTGCCGGCATTGCTTCTGCCGCATTGTTCAGCAGGTTGATAAAAACCTGTTCCAATTGATTGGCATCGGCTTGTATCAGGGGGATTTCAGGCTCAAAATCGAACACAAATTCCACCTGTTCGAAAGCTGGTTTGAGGGACAGCATATCTACCACATCTGTAATTAATCGATGCAGGTCTACCTCTTGCGCAAAGATTTCTTGTTGGCGGGAAAAATTGAGCAAGTCGGCCACAATCGTTTTGCAGCGGTTGGCCTCTTTGATGATGATTTCGAGATCGTGACTCTGGGACGATTCTGGGCGGGTTTCCTTATACAGCATATTGGAAAAAAGCAAAACGGTGCCCAGCGGATTATTGATCTCGTGCGCCACACCGGCTGCCAGCTGCCCCACCGAAGCCAGGCGTTCTTTGTGCAGCAGTTCTTGCTGGGTCTGGTGTAAGGTTTGCACCATGGTATTAAAAGAGTGCCCCAAAACTGCAATCTCTCCACTGCCTTTGGGCTGCACCTGCACGGCCATGTCGCCTGCTGCCAGCTTCTGGTTGGCTTCCACCAATTCCGAAATCGGCCGGACAATCCGGCGGGTGATGGGGTATGCCATGATCCCTGCAAAGACAATACAGATTAAGGAAATCAGGGCGACCCGCTTGTTAAAATCGCTCACCAGGCGGTCAAAGGTGTTCCGGTTTGCGCCGACATACAAGCTGCCGACCACATTCCCCTGATGGTCCCGTAAAGGGGTGTATTGGGTGATGTACCATTCATTGACCACAAAGGCTTCCCCTTTATAGTCGATCCCGTCCAGCAGCACGGTGTCATACACCACCTGGGAGACTCTTGTCCCTACTGCGCGGCTGCCATCCAAATTGTGCACATTGGTCGACACGCGCATATCCCCGAAGAATATGGTTGCCGTATCCACCCCGGCAAGTTCTTTAATCCGGTCTACCAGGATGAAATCATTATTGAAAAGGTAAAGGGTCAGGACGGCGCCAATCATCTGCCCTTGCGGATTGTGAATGGGGTAAATTCCGGCCAGGGTCAACCCCGCGGTTCCTTCACTGGGGTCGAACAAGGTGGGAGAGGCTTTAGGCGTTTGGATCAAGGTCACTTTTGCTTGTTCGGCCAGCCCGACATGTTGTAGATATGTGGAGGAAATAATCTCGCTGGCTGTTTGCGGCTGGTTTGTTGCCAATACGGTATCTAAGATGGGCAGCCCCCGCCAACTGCCGCCGGCCAGCTTGGGGGAAAGACGCCCATCCGAATAGAGTACCCGGCCGCTGACCAGGGTTCCTTGGGCATCCAGCACGGCGATCAAGTGGGTGCCTCCCAGTGCCATTACGGTGATCTTGTTGGTGATTTGCGCATCAATTTGATCCAGCGCAGTTTCTTGCCCGGTGATGGCTTCTGATAAATGATCTTTTACCTGGGAATCTAACGACAGGCGGTGGCTGATACCGGCGACTTCGTCCAATTTCATCTGATAAAAGGCTTTTGCCAAATCCATGTCGCGCGCGACGCGTTCGTCTGCCGCAGAGGCCAGATATTCATTAATTAAACGGGAAATAACCACCCCGCCGACACCAATTGTGATGACGGCGAGGAGGATAAAGGAGGTTGTGAGCGTGACTTGCAAACGCCCATCAAACAAGAAAGCCGCAATCTTTTTCATCTCGCGCGACGCAATTGCCAGAACACAGCAGGTTTCTCGGTTTATTCAACAAACTGGCGGCTTAGTATCCATTCAACTTTATTGACCAAATCGTCGGGATCGATGGGCTTGTCCACATACAAGTCCACCGGTAGATTAGCGATCAGGCTCTCTTCTGTTTGTGGGCTGGTGGAGTAATAGGAGGTGAGCATGAGAATGGGAATGTTCTTGAAAGCTTCTAACCCTGGGGTGGGTTGGCGAAGTTTTTTAGCGACTTCAAATCCGGCGGTATCCGTCTCCATGATGACATCCAGGATGATTAGATCGGGTTTTTCTGTTGGAAGTGTTTCCAATCCCTCTTCACCGCTTTGCGCTTCGACCACCTGATAGCCTGCATCCGTCAAACACATATTGACTGCCAAGAGGATATCGGGATCATCATCAATAATCATGATCTTTGCCATTTTATTCCTTCCTTTCGCCTACACTTTTATTTCCAGGGAAAGTGTCTGCCCCACAAGATAGGCAGCTTCAGATACGCCGTAGAAGGCGGCCATTTGAACTGGGTCTTGGAGGTCTACTTTTGCCCATTCTGCCAATCTGAAATCGCCGGGCAGGTTGTATCGCCCGTCATAAACACGACCATCCGGCATCACGCAGCCATACAACGTTCTTACATGGACGAGCTGTTCATTGGTCAGGTTGATGGACTGTCTTAGATTGGCTTTGTATAGTTCTGCGTAGACCAATTCGGCCTGGTCGAAATTCACCCCATGCAAATTTGCCCGCTTGAACTTGGCTGCCCGTAAATTTGCCTTACTAAAGTCCACATTTTCCAAATTTGCCTGGTGGAAATCCGCACTGCTCAGGTCTGCTCCCATCAAATCAACATTTTGTAAATCCGCCTGACATAAAGCAATGCCCCGCAAGGTGCCGTCGGCCAGCCACCCCCGCGCCCGTAAGTCTTCAACCGCTTGTAAAACCGTCTTGCGGTTGACACTCCGGAGTTTATTAATCAATTCGATCTTTGTAACCATGGATGTGCCTCCTTCATAGTTACCCGGTGAATGCGACAATCAAACGGATGTTTGATCCCTACTCTCTGTATAGCAAGATGGGGTAACAGGAGTGGTGATAGGGTGGTAATAATTTGGTCACAGATTATTGTGAAATTGATAACAAATTCATATTGCCAATCATGGAAAAGAATGTTAATCTGTAAAAAGCAGATGAACAAAACACGAAAATCATTCCTCCCCAAACACCTGACTGCTCGCCTGACCATTGTGATGGTCCTGTTGGCAATCGGCACCTCTGTGGCTGCCGGATTTCCGGCATTTTGGATCATCAATGCGGAGCTTGAAAGTCGATCTTGGCAAAGAATAGCTGAGGGGGGGACACTTACGGAAGAATTTTTGGCCTCTGAAGAGGCCCGGCTGCATAACCTGGCCGTGCTGACTTCCGAGCGGCCAACCCTGATTAAATTGGTCTCTTCGGGAGATACCGGTCAACTGATCGATTATTTGTCTACCTATCAGACAGGCGCAGACCTGGATTTGATCGTGATCCAGAACCCGGACTGGTCGCTTGTGGACAGCAGCAGTGAGGTGAACCTGCCGGGTAATCCAACTTCGGTTGGGGTGCAGTACCAGGTTGAAAGCGGGGCATCCGAGCGGCTTTTCATGCTGGCTACCGCCCCAATCTATCAATCGGATGGTGTGCTTACCGGCTATGTTACGCTGGGGATCGCCTTTGATTCTGCCTACGTACGGCAAATAGACCGCCACACCAGTTTCCGGCAGTCGGTGATCGTTTCAGACCACCGGACGGTATCCAGCCTAACGAACGAGCCGCAAGCCTTGAACACCAGTGACCTGGGGGTGATTGAAACAAAAAATGGCCGCCAGCTTCAACTGCTTTCCCGCTACTATGCCACTGTGATCCCGATCAGCAACCTTGATGGGGCACCGATCGCCTGGCTGGAGATTGCCCTTCCGGTAGATACTTTGCTGCAGGCACGCCAGCGCGCCCTCAGCTATATGCTTGGCAGCAGCTTAATCGTGGCGCTGATTGCCTCCGCAGTTGGGATATTGTCTGCCCGGCGTATTTCAGACCCTGTTCGCCAGCTGACCGATGCGGTTCAAAATAGCGATCACACTTCCTTTAATAAACCCATTCAAGTAAAAGCGGATATTGTGGAAATGCAGGTGTTGGGGAATGCGTTTGAAGAAAGCCGAGCCAAAACCAACCAGATGCTGGAGGAACTTTCGGGCGCGAAATCCTGGTTGGAAACGTTATTCCAATCGGTGATCGACGGCATCATTACCTACACACCCGGCGGGGAGATCACCTCATTTAGCAACGGCGCGCAGCAGATTACCGGCTGGAAGGTGGAAGAAGCGGTTGGGAAAAATATGGCAGAAATCCTAAGGCCGGTTGAATCGGGTCAGGCTATCTTCGAGATGCTGCCGGGGAACGACGAGGTTTGCCAGTTGAGCATCCTCTCGCAGCAGGGCGAGCTGCTCACTCTTTCGGCGACGGGGACGCAGCTGTCCAGCAAGGAACACGCCATCGTGATCCGCGATATTACGGAAGAAAAAGCCGCCCAAAATTTGCGTTCCTATTTCCTTGCTAATATTACCCATGAATTTCGCACGCCCTTGGCTGCGCTGAAGGCCTCGGTGGAGCTGCTCCTTTTAGATGGGGAGCAAATGACATTTGCAGAGATCAGCGAACTGCTTCACTCGATCCATTACAGCATTTCCGGCCTGGAAACCTTGATCGATAATCTCTTGGAATCGGTCAGCATTGAAGCTAACCGGTTCAAAATTCGGCCGATCTCCATCGACTTGCAGAATGTGGTGGAGGATGGCATTCGGGTGGTCAAACCGTTGTTAGACCGCCGGGGACAAACCCTGCATGTCGATTATTTGAGTCCGATTGGCGAAGTGTTCTTAGATCCGCAAAGGATCAGCCAGGTATTGGTCAACCTGCTGTCCAACGCCAGCAAATTCAGCCCCCTGGACAGCGAAATAACGCTGTCTTTTGAACGCCAGGAGAACGACGCCCGCCTGTTTGGCAGCGTGGCAGACAGCGGCTCTGGCATCTCGGTTAAAGACCGCGAAAACCTATTCCGCCAGTTTGTCCGTTTAGATTCCACCGAAAAATCGCAATATGGGGTGGGGTTGGGGCTGTCTGTGGTGAAAACAATCATTGAAGAGCATGGCGGTCAGGTAGGGGTTGAGAACCCTGCCCAGGGCGGCTCTATCTTTTGGTTTACTATACCGATAAAAAGGAATCCGGATGAAAACTTTGATCGTGGATGATGATCTGGCAATTGCAGATGTATTGGCCTTTACCATGCGGCGAGCCGGATATGAAGTGATTGTAGCTAATGACGGAATTACTGCCTTGGAGCGATGGGAGGAACATTCCCCCGATTTGATCTTGCTGGATTTGAATATGCCCAGGTTGGATGGGCTTTCTGTGTGCCGCAGAATTCGCTCTATGGCCGATACACCGATCATTATTCTGAGCGTGCGTGGGGAGGAAGATGACATTGTTACCGGGTTGAACTTGGGGGCAGATGATTACATTGTCAAACCTTTTAGCCCGCGGCAGGTGATTGCGCGGGTGGAAGCCGTTTTGCGCCGGGCAGGAACAGACCGCGTCACACCCGGCCCGATTTCGCTCGACGACATCACGCTAAACCCATCCCTTTTGCAGTTAAAGATCGGACAGCAAGAAATCCAATTGACCAAGTTGGAATGTAAATTGATGGAGACCCTGATGGTCAATCACGGGCAGGTGATGACCTACCAGATATTGATTGACGAAATATGGGGAATGAACGGCGGGGACAAGGTGATGCTCAAGCAGCTGGTCTACAGACTGCGCAAGAAGATGAGCGATGTGCCGGAAAAATCGAAAATGATCCAGACGGTGCCCAGCATTGGCTATATCTTAAAAGCCGCACAAGATTTGGATTAAGAAGCAGCAATCTCCGGGTCTTTCATCTGCGTGACCAACCCGGCGCTGATTACCAGCAGTGCCAGGGCCAGGAGCAGCGAGGGGGTAAAAGAGCCGCTGGCTGTTTTCATTGCTTCCATGATGTAGACAAAAACAACCGCACCCTGACCGAAAAGTTGGATCAGCCCGTTGGAGGTGCCTTCCGGGGTGGGGTAGGTGATTTCGGCGGCGTACTGCATGCCGATAGGCATGGCGCTGACCAGGAAAAAGCCTAACAAAGCGGCGGAGATAAAAAGAAGCGCACTGGAGGTGGCGAAGGTTAACCCAATCAGGCCGGGGATGGCGCCGAGGAAAGCCAGCATCAGGTAGCGCTGGCGTTTACGCTGTTTGTCGGAGAGGGCGGGCAGGACGACTGCCCCAATCAGACCGCCGCCAACCATCAGCGCACCGAGTGTGCCTGCATCGGTGGGGGTGAAGCCGCGTGGGCGGATGATGGCTTCGACCCAGGTGGTCAGCCCGTTGAAAACGCCAAGTCCGATAAATGCAGAGATGAGATAGAGCCAGAAAGGTTTGATCTTGATGGCGTGTTTTAAGCCGTCGAGCATCAGGGCGCGTGTTTCTTGTCCTGGAGGGCAGGGCGGTGTGGGTGGGGTTTCGCGCGCCAACAAGAGGAACAGCACGGAAGAAACCGCGGTGATGGCCCCGTAGATCAACTGCACGCGTGCAATTGACATGCTCTCGATCAGGATGGGCGTTAAGACCATGCCCAGGGCAGTGCCAATCAGGTTGGCCAGGGTGACCAGGCCGACTATGGTGGCACGGCTTTCTACCGGGAACCACTTGGCCGGGACGGTGGTCCAGGCATTGAGCAGGAAAGGCTGGGCAGCGGCAATCCCGATGGTGCTCCACAATACCAGGGTGTAGTCCGAGCCGGCAAAACCGCGCAGCAGACCAAAGATGCCCATCAGCGCGGCGCCAATGCCCACCGCAAGGCGGAAACCGTAAGTGTCGATCACCCAGGAAACCGGGATTGAGAGCGGCACGAAAGCGATCATGAAGGTCATGGCCAGGAAGCCGATTTGCAGATCGGATACGTTATAGTACTGTGCTGCCGGGCCGGTGATGGGCGCGTAGGAAACCCACAGGATTTGGATGGTCAGATTGATGAACATGAAGGCCGCCAAAACCACCCAGCGGTAGTTGTAAAGTTTGTATTTTTCTGTCATGATTCCTCTTTCTGCTATGTGACCTGTGGATATAACCGGAAACCCCCTCACTGCTTGAGAGGTGCGCTGTTTGCGTGGTTGGTTGACCTATGACGGCCTGGAGGTATTGTACTCCCTCCCCGGTCTTCCAAGCAAGGCTTATGCTTCCCGGCTGTGTGCTTGTGCGCCCGGAGGTGGGTTACAATAGCGGCAGAGATGGTGAAGGCTTCAGGGCAGCATAAGTGGCTGGTAAAAGCCATGGGATATGAAAGGTAGGGTACGTTTCGAATGAATCCAATATGGACGAATGTGATCTTTGGGATCGTGGGGATACCGCTGATTTTATTTGTTGGGATGATCGCCGTTTCATACTATCGGGATAAGCACAACCTGACGCCGATTCACCCGCAGCTGTTGAGCCTGGTGGTTCTCTTGGGGACTTTGGGAAGTTGGGTGACAGCCGGGATCAATATTGTGATTTATGTGCTGAGAAAGTAGATAGTGCCCTATTTGAAAGCCGGTGTATGTGGCCGGCTCAATCTATATAGGCTCTAAGAAACTTTACTGTATTTGAGTATTTTGAAAAAGCAGGAATAAAAATCCTAATTGATTGGTGATAAATGAAAAAGGGAAAATCTCTCACTAAGAGTGAAGCAATCCAAAAAGTAACTGAACAATTGGATAAACCAATTCATATTGATGATTTTACGCAACGTGTTTTGGATATATGGCCTTCGAAAGCAAAAAAGCCGCAAACGTCTATTCGGAATGAAATTTGGCAGGAGGCTTTAGGAAAAATATTATTATCTCCCGATAAAACTGAACTAATTCCAATGCGGTTGGGGATGAATGGCGTGCGCATACGAATTCGCCTCATTGAGGAGGAGATACAGCAGGGATTACTTTCAGTGGATCGCACATTTCAATTTGTTGCCCCACATCATAAAGATCCTGAAGAATTTTTTCTGGAAGATGATAAAGGACAAGAGATTCAAAAGATACTTATTCGCAACAGTCTGGTTTCATTGTTTGATTTTGGGACGTTGAATTATCAACATTTATTCTTTAATATTGAGGATTGGTATCTTGCCGAGGAAGTTACCTGTAAAGATACTTTGTTGCTAACTGTTCTTGATTGGGAAACCGCTCATTTTCAAATTTCTGTGGAAAGGGAGGATCACCGCACGAGGTATCTGGAGAAAATTGAGGAAAAGAATTCGGAATTTGCGGATTGTATTTTCAATATATTGGAAAATGAATTGAATGAATATGTACCTGCAAAAAACGCAGTTCCTCATGCTTATTATTCCCTTTGCAAGGATGATCTCATTGTATCTGATCCGTGGTATGAAATAATTCAAAACGATTCTAGAATGATATACCAATATTTTGAAATTTGTTATCCGGAGGATGATATGTTTTTTGAATATGTGCCAAAGACACATGTAATCCCGGATAAGCGTGTTGAAAAGCAGCAAGAAAAAAATATTTTTACATTTAAAGTTTCCTTGCGGGATAATAAGAAAATTTGGAGGCGGATTGAGATTCGAGGAGAGCAAACTTTAGAGGACCTCGATTTAATTATAAAGTCGGGTTTTAATTATGAAAGGTTTGAACATCTTAGCGAATTTTGGAAGTTTGTTCGCCGTGGAGAAACTTCTCGTTTCCGGGAAATTGATCTTGGAAGGATAAACCCATTTGAGGCTGGATATTCTAAAGAGCTTACCATTGCTGACCTGGAATTATCCGTGGCAGACCGGCTTAAATATGTTTACGATTTTGGTGAATGGATTGAACATAATTTGATTGTAGAAAATGTGAATGAAAGTGAAGTTGATGTGGTTTATCCGCGGATTACAGATCGTAATAAACCTAAATATCTGCAATGTGTCGCGTGTCGGGAAAAGGGCGAGAAGACAATTGCCAAATGGATTTGTATAACATGTTCCAATCGATTCCAAAAAGAGATTGTACTATGCGACCAGTGTGCAAGTGAATTTCACAGCAATCACTACTTGGATGAGATTTTATATTGAACTTACTTTAAATAAATACGGATTGATCAAATTGAGATGATTCTATGGAAAATAAAAAAAAGCTTCAAAACTTAGTTCAAACCAAAAATAGTTGGTATGTTTTTTATGCACAAATTAAATCGTGGATTACAGATGAGGGTGGGAATCCATATCAACCATTCTTATTTGGAATTGTCGATCAATTTTCACAAACTCTCGTAACTGCAGAATTGTTAGAATCAGAACCAACAAAAGCTGAAATTGTGGAAATTCTTTTTAATTCAATGGAAAATCCTCAAAACACAAATATTTTTCAGCAACGACCTAACACCATTAAATTTGAAAATAAGAATTTAATGGAAGAAATTGCTCCCGATCTTTCTGAAATTGGGGTAAATACGAGATTTGTACCTAACCTGGACTTATCTCGGCGGATACTTAGAGGGTACGAAGAATTTTTAGAAAGCAAGACCCCTCAAATTGAGGGATTATCCAAATCCTTTAATCAAAAACCTTGGAGATTAGCAGGTTTTTATCGAGCTGCGGCAGAATTTTATCGTGCCCAGCCTTGGGTATATTTGTCAGATAATGATATTCTGCAAGTTAAAATTTCATCTAAAGATCCTTATTATTTGCTAATTATGGGGCAAGCAGGAATGGAATATGGTCTAATTTTATTTTCGAAACGGGAAGACTTGGAAAGTTTTTATCGTTCAACTGTTTCTCAAAATTATAAAATTCCGAAAAGCGGCTGGCATGCGTTAAATTTTGAGGAGAAGCAATTTCTTCCGGTTGAGGATATTGAAGAGATAGAGTTACATGGTTTTGATATTGCTGCTAAGAATGCTTATCCTATGCCTATGGTGTACTTTGGAGATGGTGTGAGTGAGCGCCCATCACAGGAAATTATCATTGTATATCAGATGGCATTACAAGCAGCCGAACAATTTGTGAAATTCTATTTTCAAGGGGATGGTATTTTGTCCGGGGAGGAGAAATTTGAATTTCAAGTACGCATGGGGAAAGATGTAGAAATTGTGGAGGTCACATATCCTGTAGAAGGTATTACTAGAGAAAATAATATCCCGCCGATAGAAAATATCAGCCCAATGGAAATGATGGATTTTCAGATAGATGGCAAAGACGATGAGGAACTAAGCAAAGCACAAGAGATTATACAAAAAGCATGGGAGAGCATGGATCCGAAAATGAGGGTCAAGTTGGCCAAGAAAGCTTTGAAAATAAGTCCAAATTGTGTGAATGCCTATGTTATTTTAGGGAATGATCTAGCTGGTAGTAATCAGGAAAAATATTCTTATTACCAGCAAGGTGTGGATGTTGGCGAAGAGTATTTTGGCGCAAAATACTTTAAGAAGAATAGGGGCTATTTTTGGGGATTACTTGAAACCCGGCCTTATATGCGTGCCCTATCTGGTACAGCTAGTTGTTTATGGACGCTTGGAGAAAAAGAAAAATCTATCGAGGTTCATAAAAAAATGTTGGAATTGAACCCGGATGATAACCAGGGAATCAGGTATCTATTATTAGATACTCTCCTAACATTGAAAAGATACAAAGAAGTTGAAGACTTGGTGATGGAATACGGTGAAAGTGATGAGGCTGTTTGGTTATTTACAAAAGCGCTGTTGAAATATATTGATGCAGGCGACTCTCTTATTGCCAATAAATTACTAAAAAAGGCATTAAAACAGAATGTTTTTGTAAAAGCTTATTTGACCGGCGAGAATAGAATTCCACACGACAGACCTGACTATCAAGGTTGGGGAGATGAGAGTGAAGCAATTCTATATGCTGTCAATCATCTTAATCATTGGCGCATCGTACCCGGCGCTGTTGATTGGTTGATTAAGGTTTCAGGTGATTGATTTGACACAAGGAGGATAAAAACACCGCTTCAACCCCTTGAAATACAGCAATTGAATGTTTGTCTTTTTATGATTTCTTGAACAGCACTGCTCTGATCTTCAGCTCTTCCCCAGCCAAGATGCGCCGGATATTGGCCCGATGCAGATAAAAACATACTGCGGTCAGCGTGAGGCTAAAAACCAGGATCAAGAGGGGATATTGGTGGAGATAGGAGACGATGGGCAGAGCGATAAATGTGGTGAATGAGCCGGAGACGATGTAATCGGTTGCCAGGGCAGGCAAGATTACCAGCAGGGCAAACAGCAGCCCCAACAACCAGTTGACCCCGATCATCATGCCGACCAGGGTGGCAACGCCTTTGCCACCCTTGAAGCGCAGATAAATGGGGAACATATGCCCGATGATCGCCATCAGACCGGAAAGGAATGCCAGCTCTGGGCTTGCGGGGTACAGCAGTTTGACGATTGCGACTGCCAAAATGCCTTTGAGGATATCGATCAGTCCGACCATTGCGCCGTATTTGATGCCCATGATGGTGGTCACATTAGAAGCACCGGCGTTGCCTGAGCCGTGTTCGCGGATATCTAGCTTCCCTACGAATCTGCCGATCAGATAGGCGGATTGGATGCACCCGAATGCGTAGCCGATCAGCATGCTGGTTATGATTTGTAGTGTCATGACTGGATTGCTCCTTTGCCCGATACGTGTCTTGCTGCAGCGGGGTTGGTTGTTATTTATGGTACTTACTGCACCCTGAATGGAACATACGGAGGATACCATAAGAACCTCACTGGTTTTCTTTCCCATTCTTCCAGACGCACTGCTTTTGCAAGTGCTTCCATAAAACCAGGGCCGCCCTCGACCAAAACAAGACTCCAATCCATCTGCTCCATCTGCTGGTTTTGCGAAAGCCAGCGGTGAAGAGAAAACCAGCCGGGAGGGGAGGGGGTTTTATATGAAGGGACGTCTTTCAGGGTTAGTAATTTTCGGGAATTATAACCCCGTTGTCAGGATTTGTCTTTGTGGTATACACGTTTGTGTTAAATTTCTTCCAATTCCCCGCATATAAATTCGTGTATTGACATTTGAAAAAAACATTATATAATCTAGGCAAACGATTGCGCAAACGTTTGCGCGAGGAAATTATGGCGAATCAACTCCCAACAATTAATGACGTAGCGAAATTGGCAGAAACTTCTGCGACAACGGTATCTCACGTAATTAATGAAACTCGTTTTGTCAGCCCGGATACCAAGCAGCGGGTGATGGATGCGATCCGGGCGTTAGGGTACCGCCCCAACAGCATGGCGCGCGGGCTGCGGAGCGGGCAAAGTAAAACCATTGGCCTGATCGTGCCAGATAATTCCAACCCCTTTTTTGCAGAAATATTACGCATTATTGAGAATTATGGATACTCGAAAGGGTATTCTGTCATTTTGTGCAACAGTGATGGGGACGTGAACAAAGAAATTGCCTACACCGAGCTGCTTTATGCCAAGCAAGTGGACGGCATTGTGTTTATCAGCACCAACAATTCAACCGAGCACCTGGAAAAGCTGACCGATTCGGGGATCCCGATGATCGTGATGGACCGCGATGTAGACCTGACGGATACCGATGTCATCATGGTGGATAACTACCAGGGCGGCTATGCGGCCACCCAGTACTTGATCCAGCTTGGACATCAGCGGATTGCGTGCATTGCCGGCCCCTCATTGCTGACACCAAGCGCAGACCGGGTGAAGGGCTACCGGCAAGCGCTGGAAGATGCCGGGCTGCCGTATGATGAAAGCCTGGTGGTAAGCGGCGATTTTCAGGTAGACAGCGGCGAGAGCGCCATGCGGGTGTTGTTGGAAGGCAAGCATCGGCCCACCGCGGTGTTTGCATGTAACGACCTGATGGCGCTGGGCGCTATGCGGGCGATCCGAGAAGCAGGTTTGTCTATCCCCCAAGATATTTCTGTGATTGGATTTGATGATATTGCCCTGAGTTCTTATATTTCCCCCACGCTCACTACCATTGCCCAACCGTTAAAAGAAATGGCGCGCGCTTCGATTGAAATGCTTATTACTCGTATTCAAGGGGAGACCGTAGATTTACAAGCGAAACGACGCGTATTGCCCACAGAACTTATCATTAGAGAATCGTGTATGAAGATTGGAGAAGATTGAATGGCAGACATTGTAGTAATTGGCAGCCTCAATATGGACCTTTCCGTCAATGTAGAACGGCTGCCGTCTCCAGGGGAAACCATCGGGGGAGGGGCGCTCATGGTCACCCCAGGCGGCAAAGGTGCCAACCAGGCTGTGGCGTGTGCCAAACTAGGGGCACAGGTAGCCCTGGTTGGCAGTGTGGGGCAAGATAGTTTTGGTAAAGAAATGATGGCGGGTTTACAAGGGTATGGCGTGGATGTGAGCGATGTGGCTCAACTGGCTGATACGCCTACCGGCACGGCAGTCATCCTGGTAGATAAGGCCGGCGAAAATTGTATTGTTATCTCTCCGGGGGCCAATGGCGAGAATCAGATTCAGGGTAACCAACATATCGCAGACTTAATTGAAGGTTCAAAGTTAGTTCTTCTACAATTAGAGATTCCGCTTGAGGTGGTCTCTCAGGTCATAGACCTGGCCCACAACGCCGGGGTGCCGGTGCTGCTCAACCCTGCGCCGGCGGTGCCTTTACCCGAAGACCTGCTGAAGAAGGTAACTTATCTGGTGCCCAATGAAACCGAATCTACTTTACTAAGTGGGGTAGAGGTCAACGATCTGGTTTCAGCCCAGCAAGCAGCCGAGGCCTTGCGGGAAAAAGGGCTACAAACCATTATTATTACTTTGGGGGCTAAAGGGGCATTTGTCTCCTCCCCAGACTTTGAGGGACATATCCCATCGATTGAAATTCAACCGGTTGACACAACCGCTGCGGGGGATGCATTTATTGGTGCTTTTGCATTTGCACAAACCCATCAATACGAAATGCAGGATGCGGTGCGGTTTGCATGCTGCGCAGGCGCGTTGGCCGCCACCAAGAATGGCGCTCAGATTTCGCTGCCTGACTTTGACGATATACAGAACGTATTTTCCCCCAAGGAGGTTTAACATCCACTAAACATTGATTGACAATCACATTTTACCCTTTCCTATTTTGTGAAGGAAACACTACTAGTATGGAACCGGAAAAAAAGGAGAAATTATGAAAAGAGGAGCATTACTTCTGTTAGCTCTTTTGGTCTTGAGCTTGTTTATGGGCGGTTGCGCCGGGAATAATGATGCCGCATCCAACAACACCCCATCTAACGATGTTGCCAATAACGCCACGGCAAACGAACCCGCGGCAGACGATACAGCCGATGATACTGCCGAAGATGCATGTGTGCTGCACGTGCTGGGTGGGGTGCGTTCTTACGAGGGCGAAGAAGCTGCCTGGGATGAGGTCTTTGCGGCCTTTGAAGAAGAATATGGCTGCGCCGTATCCGCTCGCTGGCAAGGTGAGTGGAGCGATGTGCCCCAGAACCTGGAAACTGCCCGCATGGCAACTGAACCGGTAGATATTGTGTACAACTCTGCTACCCTCAACTCTACCATGGCACGCTCAGGCATTTTGATGGACATTACCGACTTGGTGACACCCTATGCCGACCGTTTTGCCGAAGGCATGTTGGATAAATACACCCTTGGCGGGCATGTATGGGCAATCCCGATCAGCGATTCAAGCACGTCCACTTTCTTTTACAATGCGACCATGTTTGAAGAACTGGGGCTGAACGAACCGCAAACCTACCAGGATTTACTGGACGTAGCGCAGACCATTCAGACCGAAAAGGACATTCTGCCTTTGGTACATCAAGGTAAGGCAATCTACTACTGGCCGATGTGGTTCTTTGAGACCTATGCACAAACCAGCGGCAACCAATCGATTGACTATATCAATCAATTCCTCTCCGGCACGCGCACTTTCACCAACGAAGAAGAAATTGCCGCCCTGAACAAAATTGCACAGTTTTACACCGACGGCCTGCTCACGCAGGATACCCTCGCCACCGACAGCGATGCAATGCGGGCGACCTTCTTACAGCAAAAAGCTGCTATGTTTTACGGCGGCACCTGGGAACTGGCTTCCCTGCGCAGTGCAGAACCGGAATTTGAAATCGGCATCTTTGAGTTCCCCATGGTTGTGGATACCGAGGGTGTGGTTGCCCAGCATGGCGGCGGCCCAGACAATGCCTGGTCGATGACTTCCTTTATTGACCCGGACATGGTGCCTGTGGCAGCCCAGTTCCTTGAGTTCATCACCCGCGATGCATATGCTACCAAGATCATTTCCACTTACAGCCCGATGATTCCTTCCGTCAAGAGTGTGCCGGTTTCTTCCGACCCGCTTGCCGAGGAATTCAACACCGAATTCATGCCGAACACGATTACTTACCTGGATTGGCTGTGGCCGAGTGAAGTCAATGACGCAGTGATGCAGGCAATCCC
Organism: Anaerolineales bacterium; assembly: GCA_963675375.2. Classification (GTDB taxonomy): domain Bacteria; phylum Chloroflexota; class Anaerolineae; order Anaerolineales; family UBA11579; genus UBA11579. The sequence goes on from CAXXLY010000001.1 coordinate 65,398, forward strand.
GGCTGTCATGGTTGGGCAGATCACGGCGGAAGAAGGCGTCCAAACTGTTCAGGATGCTTACGATACCGTTGTGCTCGAAAAAGAATACAGCTTCAACTGGTGGGATAACTGGACTGCCGACGAATGGGCAGAAGTTACCCCTGTTTTACCCACAATTGAGCTGGGACAATAACTTGTAACTACCTCCCGGGGATAGAAACTACTCCCCTAACGTTTCTATCCCCATTTATTTTAGGAAGCTCGCATGCAACAAAAGCGCGTCTTGAAGAAACCTTTCAGCATCAGCGGAAAATGGCAGCAAAATCTTACCGCCTACACCATGGTTTTGCCGGCATTGGTCTTATTTTTAGTATTTGTGATCTATCCATTATTCCAGGGCGCCTGGATCAGCCTGCACAGCTGGGACGGCCTTTCGGAGATGGAATGGATTGGGTTGAAAAATTATCAATTTGTGATGAAAGACAAAGTATTCTGGCAGGCGATGAAGAATACTTTCCAGTTTGCTATTGGGGTCACAGTGATCAAAAATATCGCCGGGTTAGCGCTGGCGGTGCTGCTCAATAAGAAAATTCGGGGGCAGACTTTCTTCCGGGCTTCTGTGTTTATGCCGGTGACTTTTTCTTTTATTGTGATCGGTATCTTATGGTCTTGGATTTTTAACCCCACCTTTGGCATTTTAAACATTTTGTTAACCAACCTGCATTTAGATTTTCTCATCCAGGGATGGTTAAGCGACCCCAAGATTGCTTTGTGGTCTGTAATGTGGGTTGATGTTTGGAAGTGGACCGGCTTCCATATGGTCTTGTTTTTAGCCGGGATGCAGAGCATTCCTCAAGATTTGTATGAAGCGGCATCTATTGACGGGGCCGGCGGTTGGCAAAAATTTATTAAGATCACCGTGCCGATGTTGAAATCGGTCACCCTGGTGAGTGTGCTCATGTCTGTGATTGGGGCGTTTGTCTCCAACTATGATGTGGTTTACGTGATGACCGGCGGCGGACCTTTCCATGCCACCGAAGTGGCCCTGACCTGGATCGTTTCCACCACGTTTAGATTTGCTTCTGTAGGGAAAGCAAATGCAATGAGTATTTTGTTGTTCCTGTTTGTAGCTGTGCTTGCCATTGTTCAAATGGTGGTCATGACGCGCGATGCAGATGAGATTTGATTTTTATGCAAGGTAATCCAATGGCAAAACTTTATCATAAATTGTTTCATGGCAAATATCCGGGGGAAAACATTCGTCTGCTGCTCACCTACATGGTCTTGATCTTTATGGTGGTGCTCACCTTTTATCCGATCTTATGGATGATTTTCGGCTCTTTAAAATCGGGGTCTGAATTCTACGCCAACATTTGGGGAATGCCGGAGACCTTTGTGTGGGACAACTACGTGCAAGCCTGGGTCAAAGGCGGGCTGGGCGAAAAATTCCTCAATAGTGTCATCGCCACAGTAGGCACGTTGGTGATTGTAATCCCGCTGACCTCTGTGGCAGCCTATGCCTTTGCCAAGTTGGACTTCCCTGGGCGCAAAGGACTGTATTACCTGTTTTTGTTGGGAATGATGATCCCGCAGGGCGTGACCGCCATCCCGATATTTTCGGTGGTGGTCAAGATGGGTTTGCTGAATACCCGGCTTTCCCTGATCTTAGTCTATGCGGCTCAGGCGTTGGGCTTTGGCGTGTTTCTGATGAACGCGTTCTACCGCTCTTTGCCCAAAGAGTTGGAAGAAGCTGCCCTGATCGATGGGTGTACGCCTCTAAGTGCATTTTTTAGGGTGATCCTCCCGTTGGTAAAACCGGGTTTAGCCACGCAGATCATCTTTTCTGGGATGAACGCCTGGAACGAATATTTTATGGCGAGCATTTTGATCCGCAGTGAGAACCTGGAGACGCTTCCTTTGGGGATCGTGAATTTTACCGGCCGCTATGCCACCAATTACCCCCATTTGTTTGCCGCCCTGGCAATTGCCACCGTCCCGGTGATCGTTTTATATGTGCTTGGACAGCGGCAATTTATTGATGGGATGACTGCCGGAGCATTAAAAGGGTAGCCCTATGACGGAAAACTTCATCCCCGCCCATACCCCCGCAGTCTATTGGTTCTGGCACACGGTGCCCACCGATACGGAGATCGTGCAGCAAATTGCTGAAATGCAGCAGGCCGGCATCCAAACTTTTTTGATCCAGCCCCGTACAGCCTTCCCGTTGGAAGATTATCTTGGGGAGGCTTACCTGAAAGCCTATCTGTTTGCGGTGGAAGAAGCTCAAAGGGCGGGGATGACGGTTGGGATTTATGACGACTATAACTGGGACAGCGGGCAGGCTGGCAGCCGCACCGTGCAGCGTGATCCGCAAGCCAGGGAGCGGCAGCTGTTCTGGACGCAGGGGGAAATGGTGGATGGAGGCTGCACGTTACAGATCAGCGAGATTGAGAACATGCTCTATGGGGGGATGGGTGAGGGGATATTTAATTGGATTTATGAAGGCGGCGAAATAGTATGGGACGGCTGGCAGGTATTTAAAGTATTGGCCTACCCGGAAAAAGAGGGTGTTTGGCATTGGGGCGAGGTGATCGATGTAAGTGCCTATGCTCGGGTGCAAAAGATTGGCCCAACTACCTGTGAGGTGCGGGTGGAAGCACCGCCGGAGTTGGCACTGGAAGGCTACCAGGTATTCGCTTTGGTGCATGGGCAGTGTGTGTCTTCCCGGCTGATCAATTATTTATCGCCGCAGGCAGTAGAAGCCTTTATTCAGGCGGGGTATGAGCCTTACCGGGAATGGGTCGGCCAATATTTTGGCGACCCGATCCAATACATCTTCTTCGACCATCCCTATGCCGGTTTTTACACCTGGCAGGAGCACAGCGGTGAAATTGGCAACAGCTTGATGTTCGATGCCGCACTGCCGGAAATATTCCTTGCGCAAAAAGGCTACCCGCTGGAACAAGCGCTGCTGCACTTTTTCCGGCCTAAGCAGCAGGCGACCCCGGTCTACCGCTGTGACTTTTTTGAAGTCTACGGCGCTTTAGGGCAGGAAACTTTCTTTGGGCGGGTGAAGCAGTGGGCGCAAGAGAACAACCTTGCCCTGACCGGCCATGAGCTTTTGGGGCATGTAGGTGCCTGGGGGTGGACAGAGGGATTTTCCTCGCTCGACCCGCGCACCAATTTCGCTGCCGATTATTTTGCGATTGACCACTACCGCGATTACACCGCGGTCGATGCCAGCAATTATCACCCGCAGGTGAGTGCCAAGGTTGGCGATTCGGTAGCCAAGGCCAACGGACGGCGTGGCTGTATTATTGAGCAGTATTCGGGGGCCGAGGTGCCGGGGGTGCCCTTTGGCGCCGGGCAGTGGGGCCTGACCCTGAGCGAACTGCGCGGCCAGGCGATCCGGCATACCCTCTTTGGGGCGCGCCAGTATCTGTTTCATGGGTTTTACCAAACCGACGGCACCGATGAAAACGATGAAATGTACCTCAACCCCCGCTTCGACTTTGCGCCAGGGATCAATTTTGAACCCTGGTTTACGCATTTCCCGGATTTAGCAAAAGAACTTGCCTGGTTGAGCGAACAGATTTATGCCAGCGAGCCAGCGGTTAAAGTGGCGGTTTACTTCCCCTTGGAGACCTGGTGGGCGGAAGATTATGGGCACCTCTTTTCTGAAGAAAGCGGCAAGTGGTTCCAAACGTTGTTAGCCAATGGCTGTGATTTTGACCTGATCAATGCCGCTCAGCTGGAAAACGCGCATGTTGAGAAAGGGCGTTTAAAGATTGGGCTGGAAAGCTACACCGGGCTGGTATTCCCTGGGGTGACCACCCTGCGGTCGATCACCAGCTATCAAAAGGTAAAGACCTTTGTACAGCAGGGGGGTACTTTCATTGCCAGCGGGGCACTGCCCGACGCGCTTCAAACCACCGGGAGCGATGGCGAATTGAATAGAGCTTTTGTCCAACTGGTTGCCAGCAGTGAAAAAGCGCATTTTCTTCAATCGCGTGCTGCCGATACAAAAGACGCTGTACTGCCAGAACTTGCCGCCCTATATCCCATCAAGGTAGTGGATACCCAGTCCCAGCATATTTGGACCTGGCAGGGTACGCGAGAAGACTTGCCCGCCCTGATCTACTTCCATGACAATGACCATTCAAATCGATTGAGCATGCAGATAGGGCAGGCGAATATTGTGCCTTACCGGTTAGCGTTGGATACAGGGGAAGCGCACTTTTGGCCCTGGTACCATGTCGTCAATAACGAGATGACGGTGTTTTGGGATGCGAACCCACAAGAGATAGGCATGTTTGTGTTTAGGACTGGCAGCATCGAGCAGCCGCATGTTTTGCACTGCGCGGAGGAAATCCAAATACAGAACGCCATGAAGGGTGTACAAACCGGCATTCAAGGAGAAATCGGCAAATCGGGACAGCATGAGATGACGGTCAGCGCCTGGCAGCAACCCGAAATTCATACCGCAGCGTGTGTGCAAAGTGCGCTCAAACAAATCGCCCCGGGCATCTGGCAAATCCGTTTTGAGGTGGGCAGCTTCCCTGAAGCCCAGATGATAAAAGACTGGACGTTTTCGACTGCCGGACGGCCTGAACAAATGCCAATTGATGTACAGCATGGATGGGAACAACAAGGGTACCCGGATTTTGCAGGGGAGGGTATCTATGTGTCTACATTTGACTTTGAAAAAAGCCAAGAAGGTTTTTTGCCTACCCTGGTGCTGCCGCGGGTAGAAACAGCCGCCGAAGTGACGATCAATGGCGTGACATTGGGACGCCGGAGCTATCTGCCGTATCAATGGGCGCTTACTGGTGATGTGCTGAAACGCGCTAACAATCACCTGGAGATTAAAGTTCGCAATACCGGGGCAAATTATTATTATGCCGGTACGACTTTTCAGCCAGAAGGCAAGCAAGCCTCTGGCCTGATCGGCTGCCCGGCAATTGAATTTAGACTGCCCTTTGAGATTGTGTTCCCAAAAGATTAAGCGATACAGACAGGAAGGAAATATCGATGAAAGAAATCGCGGTTCAATTGGAAAATTTGATGGATGCAGATTTGACCGCTTATGGACAGGTAGTCGGCAAAACTTCTGGTCAGACTCCCGACAGCAGTGGTGATGGTTGGCGCTGCTGGTTTCCGCTTGGCTCTTTGGAGATGGGGAAAGAACTGCAACTAGGGCTGGTTTTGGCAGATTTACACGAGCCGTTGATTGGAAAAGTGGAAGCGCATCCGACGCGCCAAGAGTTGGTCTATGCGATGGATGCGCCTGTGGTTCAGGTGGTTGCGTTGAGTGCGGAAAGGACTGATTCGGCAGCGGACGCCAATACGGCCAGGGCTATCTTGCTCCAACCCGGCGAAGGTCTGATTATTAATGCCGGCGTATGGCACGCCCCTGCATTTCACGCCGATTTAGATGCTGCCCAATACGGTTTTATCCTTGCCGTGCCAGACCCGGCCGTAGATGAGCTCGGGATGATACCTTTTTCTGATGGTTGTTCGGTGCGCGTGACGGGGCAGGGAGATGATTAATTTATATCATCTCCTTGGTAATAATCGTTATTCCATTCCAGAAAGAATTTCATGTAATTGGTCGCGTAGACCAGTCAATTCTTCTTGAATAATTCCCCAAACGATGTCTAAGTTAACACCAAAATAATGAGGTATTAAACGATCTCTTGTTCTTGCCATTTGATTCCATGGCAAATTTGTATGATCCTGTTTAAATTCTGCGGGAAGATTTTTGGCAGCTTCTCCTAGTATTTCTAGATTTCGGATTCCTGCGTCTTGTGTTTTTTCATCTTTTAGAAAAGTCTGATAATCTATACTTGTTGTATAAGCGATTATCCTTTGACATGCTTCTAAGATGTCTTGAAGAAAATCTTTCGCCTTTCTATTAGACATAAACGATTGATTCCCGAATTTCTTTGGCAATATGGGGTATGCGGATGCCTTCAATTCCGGCTGGGGTTAATATGTCTACTGAAACTCCAAGGATTGCTTCTAAATAATCCGCAAGGTCAATAAATTGAAAACCAATCGGTTGAGAAAATTCAATTACTAAATCAATATCACTATATTGAGTGTTTGTTTCTCGGCTGAATGATCCGAATAAACCAATCCTCTTCACACCATATTCTTTGGATAGAAAGGATTGATTTTCTTTTAGAATTTGAAGAATAGTTTCTTTATTCAAAGTTGCAATTCCTGATTAGGGGAGTTACCTAAGTTCATTTTATCATAATTGAACTGATGTGATTTTTTTGTGCCCCGTTTTCTATTGATGGCGATACTTGCAAATATCTCTAGGGGTATATATAGAGATATTTGTTTCCTTTGATACGGCAACTGGGTGAGGGTGAATTTGGAAAAAAATCAGTTTAGGTTTTTAGTCAGATTGACGTGGATGCAATACTTTTTCTTTATATTATGTAAAGGAAATAAGATCGAAAATGGTACTTAGGAAAGTAAGACCGTTGGTTTGGCCTAGGTAAATCGTAGGGAAAGGGTAGCGAAAGCATGCTTGTGACGTGATTAGCTTGTGGTTATAATTTGTGACAGTTCTTTCAATCTATCTACTGGGAAAACTAACAAAGTAAGGGAAAAGATGAAGGAAAAAACATTTTGGATTCTCCAAGTAATTTTTTTATTATTAATCACCAATGCCTGCACAAATCAGGCTTCCAATAATCTCCAACCTCTGTCAAAAAAAGAATCGGAAAGCCCGCAGACGGCCACGGCAGAACCAACTCTGCTGCCTACAGAGGCTCCGACTGCCACTTCTGCTGCTTCTTCAAATCCTAAAGTATTTTCGGTTTCTCCGGAGCAGGATGAATTTTTAGATGTCAATGGCTCTATCCTGATTACTTTTTCACGAAGTATGAACCGGATAAAAACTGAAAAGGCCTGGAGTTTTTATAGCTCGGATGGTGAGGAAATTGAGGGTATGATCACATGGTCAGGCTTTTCTAAAATGACCTTTGAACCCTATAAAACCTTGGACATAAGCGCAAAGTATGTTGCTGTGTTGGGGAATGATGCAGTGGACCAAAATGGCAATCCACTCTTAGAAGAGTTCAAGAGGACTTTTTCCACAGCGGGAAGTTTTCATCTTGTGGATGTGATTCCGGCAAAAAATTCTAATGATGTAGATATTGATTCTGACATCACAGTCATTTTTAACAAACCTGTTGTCCCTATTCAGATTTTAGAAGAGCAGCAAAATGCTGGTATTCCAATTGAAATTTCTCCGGTTACACCGGGAAAAGGTAAATGGGTCAATTCGTCGATGTATGTTTTCCAGCCAGATGAGCCGCTCCACAGCAATACCCAGTATGAAATAACTGTTCCTGCTGATTTAGAAAATTCTATAGGGGAAACACTTGAAGTTGCGCCTAAGTGGTATTTCACCACCGAGGCAGTCCATATTGAAAGTATTGTATTGGGGGATGGCAGGAGCTTTTTCCAGAACAATTTGCATCTACGAAACTTATTATTAGATGAAACGATTCAAATCACTTTTTCTGATGCGATGAATATAAAAAGCGTTGCCGAGAATCTTTCTGTTGTAGATATTGTTGGGGGGCATGAACACCCTGTGCAGATCAGCTGGGAACATACTAACCGGACAATGACAATTATTCCTAAAGAACCTTATACCATTGCCACGAAATATAATTTGATCTTGGATGAAACCGCACAAGACCAAGGTGGAGGGCAATTAGAAGAAGGATTATTGTTTTGGTTATACACTTTGCCACTCCCCAAAATTAATTTATTTGATCCTCACAACCATGAACTTGTAAAGGGATACCAGTCAATATTTTCCATTAAGTTCAATACGTATATAAGGCATGAAAATGCAGGAGATTTTATAAAAATTTCTCCCGAACCGGAAGAAGAAGTAGAGTGGTATTACCTGGAAGATTACCGTGAACTGTATGCACATTTTTTAGAGCCTTCAACCAGTTATGAAATCACTGTGCTGCCAGGAATTGAAGATATTTACGGCAATGTGATTGCAGAAGAATCGTCTGTTACGTTTGAGGTGGATGATTTATCTTCAACGGCATATTTTTTGTTACCCTCTTATCCACTTATTTATAGAGAAGATGGGGAGCAAGAGGTATATATTCAGTATAGAAATACAGATGAGGTTACTGTTGATTTATTTTCGCTTCCCAAAGAAAAATTCCTTGGGGTAATATCTCAAAAAACAGATGATGACGATAACTCTCTTTTTGAAAACCAGATCGAAACCTGGGAGTCAACTAAAGAACCACCTCAAAACGAATTGGTGACCCAAAAAATTGAGTATAACGATAAAGTGGGAGAAAATCTAGCGCCTGGATTTTACTATCTAGGGTTGAACGCAGAGCCGCTGGATTATTCCAAACGCTTCTACAATACCGGTCTTTTTGTTGTTGCGACCGACAATATCACCCTAAAAACAACCGAGACTGAAGCCCTGGTGTGGGTAACTGATATAGATACGGGGGTACCATCTGCTAGGATGACTGTGCAAATCTATAACTATGGTTTAGATTTACTTGGTACGGTAGAAACGGATGAAAATGGGATTGCTTATCTCAATAATATAGATTCACCCTACTATGTGATCCTCAACGAACCCGGTCATACTGCAATCACCGCAGAAGGGTGGGGCAGCAGCGTTTATCCTGGTGATTTTGGAATATGGGCAAATTATTATGAGGATGTCTCTGGACTTTATTCCTATGTATATACCGACAGGCCATTGTACCGCCCCGGTCAGGATGTGGAATTTAAAGGCATTGTTCGCTTCGAGGATGATCTTGATTATAGTATTCCTTATCAGCGGAGTGTAAATGTTGAGATTATACACATGGGTGAAACTATTTTTACCGAAACCATGTCGTTAAACCGTTATGGCACATTTTCTGGTACTTTCACACTGGTAGATGAAAGCTCTTTGGGGAATTACTCTATCATTGTCTATGAGGTGAATTCTGCCGGTGAAAGTCAGAAGGAAATTGGGTATGTAACCTTCAATGTTGCAGAATATCAGAAGCCGGAATTTGAAGTGGCGATTGATAGTGATTTTGAAGAGGTGTTGATAGGGGATGAGATTAACTTTAGTGTGAATGCTGCTTATTATTCGGGGGGGTATGTAGCAAATCCAGAAGTTAGTTGGAAATTAGATGCTTCGGTATTCCGGTTTTATCCCAGTAAGGATTACCAGCGGTTCAATTTCTATGATTACCATGATTACCCGTCTGAACGCTTGACCATAACGAATGGCACAGACCAGGCTGATGCGAGCGGACATCTCGATTTACCTATTACGGTAACGGATGAAGATTTTAGCGGTAGTCATACGATTGAGTTGCAAGCCAATGTGGTGGATAATGCCGGAAATTTGGTTGCCAGTCGAAGAAATGCGATTGTACACCAGAGCCAATACTATGCCGGGATTGACGCTTTGCAGTACATTACGAAAGTTAATGAAGGGGGACAATTTGATCTGGTTGTGCTTGATTGGGATTCCACCCCCGTACCAGAACAAGATGTAAAAGTAGAAATATATAAACGCACATGGCATAGTGTGCAAGAAAAAGATTCCTCCGGGACGCTCCGGTGGGTTTCTAGTGTGGAAGATAATTTAGTTTATGAGACGAATGCGATTACCGGGCAAAATGGTGAAACCCAGGTCTACTATACACCCGCCGAGGGTGGGGGTTACAGGGCAGTGGTCATTGTTGAAGATGAATTTGGCAATAGTCATCAGGCCGGTATTAATTTCTGGGTATCAAGTCATAGTTATGTGTCCTGGCGGCATACAAATGATGCCACATTTGATTTAATCGTGGATCAGGAATCCTATACGCCAGGCGATACAGCAAAAATTCTTATTGCTCAACCCTTTGAGGATCCCGTCTATGCATTGGTCACTACCGAACGTGGGCATATTCAGACCAGCGAAGTAATTTATTTGGAAAGTAACAGTACTATTTACGAACTGCCAATCACAGCTGAAATGGCGCCGAAGGTATATGTTTCGGTTGTTGTCCTTCAAGGGGCAGATTACGCTGAAACCGGCTCGGAATTTAAGATGGGTATGACAGAGATATTGGTAGATACCAGCCAGCAGGAATTGCAGGTAGATATCAGTACGGATGTACCTGAAGCTGGCCCTGGGGGTGAAGTGACCTATACTGTTCAGGTGACGGATACAGCCGGAAACCCGGTGCAAGCCGAGGTGTCTTTTGCTTTGATAGATAAAGCAGTGCTGGCGTTAGCAAATTCAAACTCTGGTGAAATAGTCTCCAGTTTTTATCCGGTCAAGAAGTTGAGCGTGCGTACAGCTTCTGGTACGGTGCTGAGCGCTGAAAAATATAATGAGAATTATGAGGGAAGTGATCTTGATGGGGACAATATGGGTGGTGGTGCGAAAGGCTCTGGGTTGTTGGGTATTCTAGATATTCGCGAAAATTTTAAAGATACCGCTTATTTTGAAGCTCAAGTTACTACCAATCAAGATGGGGTTGCCTCAGTTACCGTGACTCTTCCTGAAAACTTAACCAGCTGGCAGATGGATGTGAGGGCAGTGACCATGGATACTCGTGTGGGACAGAACACGCACGACCTGATCAGCACCAAACCATTGTTTGTCACCCTGCAATCCCCCTCCTTTTTCATTGTGGATGACCAGGCACAGATAGGCGCCTTGGTGCATAATATGACCGATAAAACCTTGGATGTCCAGATGAATTTGATTGCAACCGGGGTGACTTTGGATACAGAGGCGACCCAAGTAGTGGAAATTGAAGCTGGCTCGCAAAAGTATGTTACCTGGAAAGTGACTGTGCCAGATGATTCTGAAAGGGTAGATTTTATTGTTCAGGTTGAAAGCGGGGAATATCAGGATTCGAGTAAACCGGCTGCCGGTAATTTAGACGGACGAGGCATCCCTGTATATCAATATGTCGTGCAGGAGCCTGTGGGTTCTTCGGGTATGCTTGACGATGCAGAAAGCGTTACCGAGAATGTACAGATGCCTACAAGTTTCGATATTACCAATGCTGAGATAATTGTTGAAACCTCTCCCTCATTGGCAGGAGGGATTACAAATGGGATTGATTACTTAAAAATTTATCCATATCACTGTATGGAACAAACCACTTCCCGTTTATTTGCTAATGTGATCAATGCACGCTTGTTAGCGCTTTCCGGTAAATCTGACCCTAAGATGGAGAAGGATTTGGGTGAGAATATTAATGCGGCCTTGCAGAAGTTGTATGCCAAGCAGAACCCGGATGGTGGCTGGGGATATTGGTATGGAGAAAGTAGTCCATATTTAACAGCCTATGTTTTAGATGGTATGCTCTCTACTAGAGATGCCGGGTATCAAGTTTCTGATGAAGCGATAGAGGATGGACTACATTATATAAGTTATCATGTGGGTTATCTCCAGCGGTCTAGCAAAAGATACGTTTTTAACCAGCAGGCATATGTTTTATATGTTCAGGCAAAAGCGGGTGTCGTTTTTCCCAGTAATTTGAGTCGATTATTTGAGAATAGAGATCGGCAAAGTTTATTTGGCAAGGCTTTTTTGATGCAAGCCATAGAAATGAGCGACTTGGATCATTCTTATGTGGATACTTTGATGAAAGATATCTTGAGCGACGCTATTACGTATGTTGCGGGCCAACATTGGGAAGAAATCTACGAAGATTACTGGAGTTGGAACACCGATACTCGCTCAACGGCAATCATCTTGAATTCACTTATCCAGGTTGATCCAACCTATTCGCAAATACCAAGTATTGTCCGTTGGTTGATGTCGAATCGCACTAATGGACGCTGGTTCTCTACCCAGGAAACCATGTGGACGCTTTTGGCGTTGACCAACTGGTTGGAGTATTCTAAAGAATTAGAGGGTGATTTCCCATATTCTGTTTCTGTGGATGGCGAGGAAATTTATATTGGTGATGTGAATGCGACCAATATTCTTTCTTCTGTACAAACTTTTTACCAGGTAGAAGATGTCGAGCGGGGACAAATACTGCCGTTAGAAATTCAAAGATCGGAAGGACCTGGCAATTTGTATTATTCCACCTTTGCTAATTACTCGCTGCCGGTAACCGAAATTGAAGCCATAAAAAATGGTATCTTTATATCTCGACAGTATTATGATGCTGAAGATTTAGATACACCGATTACAGAAATTCAGCAGGGCGGGATAGTGCAGGTGCGCATAACGATTGTTGTACCAAAGAGCGTTTTCTATCTGGTAATTGATGACCCGCTGCCGGCTGGGTTACAGGCAATTGATACCGCTTTACTTACCAGCCCGGATGTGCCTGTAGATTTCACATATGAAGATATATCTGAATTTGGCTGGGGGTGGTGGTATTTTGATTATGAGCAAATGTATGATGAAAAAGTGGTTATCTCTGCCGATTATCTACCTGCCGGCACGTACGTGTACACATACTATGCTCGTGCGGCTACACCCGGCATATACAATGTAATTCCCATTACCGGGCAGCAGTTCTACTCCCCTGACGTGTATGGGAGGGGAGATGGTAGTATCTTTTCGATTTATGCTCCTGAAGATGATTAGACCTATGGATTATTCTTCGGGTTGCTCAACCACATAAATCTCAATAGCCTCACTGGTTACCGTTTCACCGCTGGTGGTAGTGCCCTCTGCCCAGATTTCGTGGCTGCCTACTTCCAGCGGCCACCAGGCTAGATAGGGCAGTGCAGAGAAGGTTGCCAGTGGGGTGTTATCTATCCATAAGGTGACGGAGTCAAACATACTCTGACCTACTGCCTCTACCATGATCTCTTGCGAAGTTTGGTCATAGTCGTGATTGATTTGGTAGGTTGTGTGAAGGTGCGGGTAGACAATTGTTAGCTGTTCCGATTCTGGCTGCTCCCCCTCTGCCTCGGTACGAAAATCGGCAAGAAGGTTGTACCCTTGGGCACGCGCCCAATTGTGCACTCTGACCGGTAAATTAAGTACTACTTTCGATGCTAGATTTTCTTGTGGGGTATTGGCAGAAGCGAGCAGATTAGTAGACGTATCAATCCAGATTAATTGGTAAACATCGTCTGTTTCAGTTGGTTCTGTACCGGATATGAACCATTCTGTATACGTGTTTTTGCAGAAGTCCGTGGGCAGCAGACCGGAGAATGTGCATACTTCTACTGCTACCATGTTGTCCGGCCGGACGAATTCGCGGATAGGCGCATTTTTTAGAGCTTCTCGCATAAAATCATGCCAGATTGGGCCGGCCCCGGTTAGGCCGTTTACATATTGCATAGAGAGGTGGTTGGCGTTCCCAACCCACACACCCACGATCAGATCAGGTGTATATCCGATTGTCCAGTTGTCGTAATAATTGGTGGTGGTGCCTGTTTTTACTGCTGCCGGACGGTCGATATTTAAGATGCTGTTTCTCCCAAACCCGGTTGAGCGAGCTTCGTCGTCGCTGAGAATATCGTTGATAAGCCAGGCGGTTTCGCTTGGAAAAATCTCTTGAGGAGGTACATCTTCGGGTTGGTAAAGTGTTTCGCCGGCAGGGCTTTCGATATTCAAGATGAATTGGTAAGGCACAAATTTTCCCTGATTTGCAAAAACGGAATAGGCGTTGGAAAGTTCAAGCAAGCTGATCATCCCGCTCCCCACAGCCAGAGACAAGGTGTATTCTGAGGCTTCCTCTAGCGAAGTGATCCCTAATTGCTTTGCCAGGTTTATGGTTTCATCAATTCCCACTTGCTCCAGGGTTAGGATGGCTGGAATGTTGAGTGACGAACCTAATGCCTTACGCACGGGTACCGGGCCGTGTTCTTGCAGATCATAATTATGAGGGGTGTACGTTGACCCATCATCAAAGACAAAAGTGGTTGTTACATCTTCAATTACGGTAGCCGCTGTCCACTGGGTAGGTTTAGTAGGGTCGAGTGCGGCGGCGTAAATGAAGGGCTTAAAGGCGGAACCTGATTGCCGGGGTGTGGCTGCCATATTGATCGTTCCATTGATATTGGCGTTGAAGTAATCTGCACTGCCGACGAGAGCCAGTACCTGACCATTTTGCGGGGCAATGGCTACCAGCGCAGCGTTATTTACATTTTTGTTCAAGCTGCCCTCTGATTGGTAATATGCCAAGTTGTTTGTGATTGTTCTTTCTGCTTCTTGCTGGTAGTTGTAATCCAATGTGGTTCGAACGATCATACTTGTACGTAGATCAATCTGTCCACCCTCAGCAAGTTGATCCAGTTGATTTTTTACCAATTGCACGAAGTGGGGCGCAAGGATGGGGTACGGCGCAGGGTTGTATGCCAATGGGAATTTCTTCGCCTCTTCGTTTTCTTGACTGGTAATGAATCCCTGGGTTTGCATCGCGTCCAACACATCTTCTTGGCGGTCTTTTGCGGCGTCTGGGTTTTGCAATGGGTTATAGTAGCTTGGGGCTTGGGGTAGACCGGCAATAAGTGTGCATTCGGCCAGGTTCAGTTCGTCTGCTGGTTTGCCAAAATAGGTCTGAGAAGCCGCTTCAATCCCATACGCTAATCCGCCGTAATACATTTCATTAAGGTATAAAGCCAGCACTTCATCCTTGCTGTAATGGTGGTTAATCTGCAAGGCGAGCACAATTTCTCTCAATTTGCGCCGGATAGTTCTTTCTGCCATTTCATCAGGCAATAACAAGCTGCGGGCGATTTGTTGGGTAATGGTACTTCCCCCAGCAATGGTTTCTTTCCCTTGTAGGTTGATCCAGGCTGCCCGGATGATTCCTTCCACGTCTATGCCCAGATTGGTATAGAAATTATGGTCTTCAATGGCTATGGTCGCTTCCATTATACAGACGGGGAGGTCTTCATAATTCAATACCGTATGCCGGCTTCCATCTTCAGCAAATATTTCGTATAGGAGAATATTGTTTCTGTCTGTGATTCGGATGCTGGGGCTGTTGAGTTTATTGGGGAGGTCTTTAATAGATGGCAGTTGGTGGAATACAAAAAACAGTGTGCTGATCCCTACAAATGCTATAATGGCTAAGATTATTCTGCGAACCTTTTTTTGACGAAGCAAATATATCCCTCACTTATTGGTTGTTTAGATTGAGGCGATTTTACCACCGCTTTGTTGAGGGTATTTACTTTGTGGGTGTAAGGTTAGCTTTACAAATTTATTTTTACTGGGATATATTAAAGTAACCTTGTGAAGTAAAAAAGTAGCCGTTAAAGTTGGCATTGACCCTCGGAGAGGGGACAGTACCAGTCTTTGGTAATAATGGACCAGAGGTTTGGTATTCCCACAATTCAAGATAGTGAGAATAAAGTTTTTTGCCGATTCTCACTATCTTGAATTGGAATACATTCTTTATGTCTCTGTGGGATACACTTCTAAAAACATATGGAGGATGAAATGAAAAGTGAACTAAATATGAAAGAATTGAGAAACCAAGTAAAAGCGTTGCTTGAGGATAATAATTTACCGACTAGAAGATTTGGTGTCATAATTGCAGTAAATGAAGAAGAGTTTGCATGGTTGGCAGATGAAAATCCATATATGGTTCATCCTGACATGTTAGGGTTTATAGAAACAGATCAGATGGGAAATCAATCTTATGTGCAAATTATAAAAGAACATTTACCTTGACAGGCATTATTTGTAAACCAACATCTGGTGTGCAGTGGCAGAATTAAAATGGAGAGATGTTGTCCATCTATTACAAAAGTTATGCTGAAAAGGGAAATGCATAGCGAAGTACAGAACTAGGTTCTGTTGACATTTGAGTTAAAATTGAAGAATGAAAAAGACAATCACACTAAAAGATCAGGAATGGGAGAAAATCTACCAATTTCTGAAAGCGCATCCAAATGTGTATGCAGGCAAGGAAGAAAATTGTCGGCAATTTGTAGAAGGTGTTTTATGGATCACTCGCTCTGGTGCACAGTGGCGGCTATTGCCGAAAGCCTATGGTAACTGGAATAGTGTCTACAAACGCTTTGCACGCTGGTGTGAGAAAGGCATTTGGGACGATATGCATCAGGAATTTGTGAATGATCCAGATATGGAATGGATGTCACTGGATAGCACCATAGTGAGAGCACATCCATGTGCTGCGGGAGCGTTGAAAAAAGCGGAGGGCAGCAAGCACAGGCCTTAGGGCGCAGCCGAGGCGGATTCAGCACCAAAATCCATGTCAATGTGGACGCACTAGGCAATCCGCTGCGTTTTCGGCTGACAGCTGGACAGCGGCATGATATTACACAGGCTCCCGAACTGGTGAAAGGCTATCAGAGTGCGTATGTGATTGCAGACACGGCCTATGATGCGCAAGACTTTCTGGAATGTGTTGAAGACTGTGGTGCCATTGCCGTCATTCCGCCGAGAGCAAATCGGAAGCAGCAGAGAGAATATGACAAATATTTGTACAAAGAACGTCATGCAGTTGAATGTTTGATTGGCAAAATGAAACATTATCGCCGAGTATTCTCTCGCTTTGAGAAACTAGCCTCCAGGTATCTTGGATTTCTTAGTTTTGTCGGTGCTTTGATTTGGTTACGTTGAAATGTCAACACAACCTAGTAATAGTGCTGCCTGTCAGGCCTGACGACTGAATTGGCTTTGCTCTAATAGATTTGGAAAGTGCGACAGATAATTCGCTCAATATGAACCTAGCGTATTTCCAAAATTCTATAATTTTTCAGGTCATCTTAGGGAGTAAATATGAGTAAATTAATGAATCCAATTATGATTAATATTAGTAACTTGTATTTACAATTTGAGAGGTTACGAAAGGCTAAGGAAAGTTTTGAAGAATCATTGGATTACTATGATAAAGCAATGAATTTATTTGATCTCCATGTATCCGAATTCGAGCCGGAGGAACTTCAGATGATGGAAGGCATACTATCAATGATACTGTTAGTCCAGTTAATTTGATAACTATTGTTCACATTCCTGATAATATTCCTTAGTTCAACTTAATTGAGAAGAAAACTATGAATATAAAACATATGATGTTAATTTTAGGATTGATATTCTTCATTGTTATTTTATTTATGGTTATTCCAATGGAGGCTTTTACTCAACCTGAATATCCTGAAATCTTACTTCTTGATGGATCTGGATTTTATAAATACAACCTGACTTCCAATGATTTACAAAAGATATCTTTGAATTTTAGTGGGTCTCGGGGTAGTTATTTAGAAGACAACAATACTATCGCATATTTTTGTGTGAATAATGGTAAAGGTTTATGTATTTATAATATTTTGACAAGTGAAATTGAGCAGATTGTTAGAAATGAAGATGTAAGCACAGAAGAAAGGGTGGATAGGTATATTCCCCTTTGGTTAGATGAATATAATATTATGTATTTTGGGGAAGACTCGATGAATATAGTAAATATCCTGACCAAGGAAGTTATTCCATTTACTTTTGGAACAAATTCACCCACAAATGTTTTGTCCCTTTCGCGGGACAAAACAATGATTGTTTATGATTCTGAGGATTCAATATTTATTTATAATATTGAATCCTCTAAGAGTGTGAGGATTGCTACTGGTAAATTTCCTTCCTGGTCTCCAATTAGAGATGAGTTTGTTTTTGTCCGAGACAAGAAGATATATATTTATAATTTCGAAACAGGTGTTGAGACTGAGATAGCTA
Source organism: Anaerolineales bacterium (assembly GCA_963675375.2). GTDB lineage: Bacteria > Chloroflexota > Anaerolineae > Anaerolineales > UBA11579 > UBA11579. Next base: position 83,066 of record CAXXLY010000001.1, read on the forward strand.
AATTTCAAGGTACAACTTATCCTGAAAATCACGCTTTGCACTTTACATGGGCAAATTCTGGGGATTATTTGATATATGCAACCGATCAGGATAATGCAGATCCATATGTTTGCGAAATTCATGCAATTGACCGAAATGGCAATAAATTGAGGAGAGTTAATTTGGATCGTTATGGTTTTTGCTCAGTTTTATGGTGGGGAGGTTAAATCTTTTATTAAGCTTCACCTCATGTGGCGATACCTTGAGCATGTATGGCGAAGATGGCAGCAGCTTTGGCTATTCTGGCGAGATGACCGATAAATCGGTTGGCAGTACCTGCGAGTGCGCTATATGAACCCGGCAGTGGGGCGTTTCTTGACACGGAATATGTTCCAAACTTCAAAAGAAGACCATTTGCTTTCTTTGCGGGGAATAAGGTTTGGAAGGGGATTGCGGCAAGCTTATAGTTCAACTATTTGCTTAGGAGATATATGTTTGAGTCCGCCTGGAGCCACCGATAATCCTGGAGCATGGATTCGAACTCATATAAAGGAAGATGGAGAATGAAAAAAGGATTGCCTTATGAAAAACAGGAAAGTAATAATTTTGGCATTGTTATCTATATTAATCCTTTTCCTAATATTCTCTCAAATTCTAACCATGGAAAAAAGAATTGATTTAGAAGCGATAAACCTTCAAGATACAAATCTCCCCACAATGTGGACATGCGATTGGTGTAAGGATAAAAAAGATGTGCACCTTGATTGGGAATATAATGATGCGCTAAATGACTGGGGTGTCTATTATGAACCTGTATCTTTTTCAACCACTTCTGATACAAAATTACGCCAATTTTCTTGGTTTGATAAGAACACTTCAAATCGGGTAATTGTGATTGTTGTAGATTATTCTTGTCCTCTTTTAGCGAAATTAAATTACTCCTTGAATGATCCAAGAGGAGTTTTCCAAAGAGATTTTTGGAATTTTATATATGATAAAGAAAATATGCATCCTTCGAAATGGGTTTTCCAAAACCCTGAAGCAGACAAAGATACTGTTTTATGTGGAAGTGGAAGTGAAAACAATTGTGAAGGGTGGTTTTATACAGCTCGTTATGGGCAATATTATATTTTAGTTCATTCATATATGATGATGAATGGCCAGGTTTTTGAGAATATTGTAAAAGTAATTACCGATAAATTTGAAAAATATTTAGATCTTAGATTCAAGTACGAAGTGCAACTTTGAAGGTTAGGAAGGAGGTAAGCTGAGGTAAGATAAACCTCCAAGACCGACCAAAGTCAAAGGAGCGCTTATGACATACGCACAGCTTACCTACGAACAAAGATACCAGATTTCCTCATTGTTGAAAATGGGACATTCACAAACTGAGATTGCAAATTGCATTGAAGTAGATAAATCAACGATTAGTCGGGAATTGAAGCGGAATCGCGGTCAACGTGGTTATCGTCCCAAACAAGCCCACCGGAAAGCACAAGAGCGGCGAGCGACCAACAGCACACAAATTGAGGGAACAACTTGGACGCTGGTGGGAGAGCAACTTCGCCTAGATTGGAGTCCAGAACAGGTTTCTAACTGGCTGAAAAAAGAAAAAGGCATAGGTATCAGTCATGAAAGCATCTACCAACACATCTATGCAGACAAACGAAATGGAGGAGACTTGCATACCCACTTGAGGCGTCAGAAAAAGCGGCGTAAACGTCGGGACGGCAGGGATCGCCGAGGCAAAATTGCCGATCCAGTTAGCATTGAAAAACGCCCCGAGATTGTTGACCAACGATCTCGCCTGGGGGATTGGGAAGTTGATCTAATCTTTGGCAAACAAGGCACAGGTGCGGTTGTCACCCTGACAGAGCGAAAATCTCGTTTTACCTTGCTGCGCCGAGTCGCTGCCAAATCGGCGGATCTGGTATCCCAAGCCGTGATCGAGTTACTGCAATCAATGAACAAATTAGAAACGATCACATCGGACAATGGCAAAGAATTTGCTGACCACAAATTAATTTCTCAAGCCCTACAAATTGGGTTCTACTTTGCCCACCCCTATGCTTCTTGGGAACGGGGCACCAATGAAAATGCGAATGGCCTCATCCGGCAGTATATTCCTAAAGATTATGACCTAACTCAACTTACTGCTGAATATGAATGTTTTGTGATGGACCGGATTAATTTACGACCGAGAAAATGTCTTGATTTCAACACACCTTTTGAGGTACTATTTTCTCACCCACCTGTTGCACTTCGATGTTGAATCCAAGGACTAATATTTCAATAATTCCATATTAAATACTGGTATATATGTTTCTTTTCAACAATGCAGCTTATGCTTCATAATGAGTAAAAATGAAAGAAATTAAAGAGCTTACAATAAATGAAATAAAAATCTTTCAAGTCCCTGAAAAGATTTTACAAAATCCAAGAAATTGCTTTTGGGGGCACACTAATCCTTCAAATTTGGATGGTCCGTGGTTTTTTATGGCATTTGTTGAGGATATAAGAAATTCTGGACAAATATCCATCCATTATTGCGATATTTTTCCAGAATCACTCGAATGGGAAAAATTTAATCCGCTTTCATCTGATGCTGCTTTCTCATTGAGCATTGATGAGTATGATAATATGTTATCAATTATCAAAAAGATGAACCAATTTTATTTTTCTGAGAATAACCAAATATACGAGAATTGTGAATCGGATTTTAAGTTATTAGATGAGAACGAGTTTTCCATATATGGGTTGGATAGAGGAAAAATTGATTATTCATCAAAATTTCCTCAGCCAAATGAATATTATTTTATAAAAAGAAATACTGAGGAAAACTATATTTCTGCCAATGAATTGACGATTATTTATTTTAACTGGATCCCTAGAGAGAAAGAGGACTTGAGAATATTTTTTCAGGTAATGAATTTTTCAAAGAATAAACTAAATGATAAACTTTTTGATCCAAGGGATTATGCACTTGCCCTCATTTGTCTGGATGGAAAAGGCTGTCTTGATTATATAAACTTGCTTGAAGATATAAGACACAAGGTGATAGAAGGAGCTTTATAGTGATTGGGCAAATGGGGGATGCATGAATATTTACTTGAATTTTCTGAGCGGATTGGGAAATAAGGTCTCACTTGACACATTACATGATGGACACCAATTGCCTAAGGTGATTCAATCTCTGTGTATCAACTGGGAGACGGCACGCCTAAAGTGACGATGGCACAAACCTACGAACCCTATGGTGAGGTGTTGAGCAGTGCGGGTGAGGGGGAGAGCAGCTACGCTTACGCGGGGGAGTGGACGGACACGACCGGCTTGCAGTACTTGCGGGCACGCTATATGAACTCGGCAGTGGGGCGGTTCATTACGCGGGATATTTGGAAGGGCGTTCCAATGGAACCGATGAGCTTCAATTTCTGGCTGTATGGGTATGGAAATCCGGTGATGTTTACGGACCCGAGTGGGGCCTATTCGTTGGGATTTGATAGTTTGAATTCTTGTCAAAAGATGGGATGTGGAGAATTAGCTGATCTAATCTATAAATTGATGGATGAATTAGAGGAAAGAGCAACTGCTATAATTGAAAACCCATTAGATTTACCGTTTTTTGGTAAGAATATGTCAGTTGAAAGTCATCAGTTTGCATTTAGCCTTCGTCAAGGGAAATTGAAAAAAGCTATGAATGACTATATAAATAATGGATGTGGAGGACCACCAGATGGTGCAGACTATTATGCGTTTATGCCGATACCAGAACCACGGTCTTCATCTCAATCAGGTTTTATTTTGCAAACCATTCCAGATAATATCGAAGAGATAGTTTTAGTAGGCGCAGGAGGTGTATGTTTGGGAGTATTAGGTTATATTCTATACAATCTTAAAGGATGTATTTTTGGGCCAGCTGGTTGTTTTTTGGATTTCGCCACCCCATTTCCCTAGGTAATAAAAAGATGATTTGTAAAAAATTGCTGAGCAACTCATTGGATTTTCTACGCTGGCACGTATTATTTGAGTTGTTATCTTTGGATATGATTGATCTTGAAATATTCAAGGCAATGGGTTTGGAAATTGAAGTTAGAGAGTTAAAAGAGATTCAAAAAGTAGCGCGAGCTTTTTTGGAATACGTTTGGTTAGATAAAAGTCAGGATAATTTAACGGATGGAGAATATCTTGATGAAATGGAGTATTTTATGCAAGATCTTTTCTCTCAACTAGCAAAGAATCTGGGTAAAGAAAAATCCAGTTGGTTTTATCAATGGGGGGTTGATTATTTCCAATTTATTGGGACAGAAGGTGTCATAGAATTTTGGTGGAGATTATTACTTGTTAGATATGCCAAATTTGGTAATGATAACTCTATGCCTGCCCTAGAGACTATTCCCAAAGAAAAGATAAGGAGCATGCTTCAAATTGTGAATGATAGCATTATTTATAATGAGAAAATGGAGGATATTTTAGAGACTATAGAAAAAAAACCAAGAACTGAGTGGGATCAACGAATTTATCAAACATATGAACCTGATTATAGTCCTTTAATTACAGTTAGTCTCCAAATAAAATTTCATAAATTTCAATTAATTTGGAGACAGATAGAAGATATTCTTACAAAAGAGGAATTGGAAGCTTTAAGACAATGGGGGGAAAAAGTGGACGATTGGTCATGGCCTGACAAAGGAAAATTAAGTTTGCCAACTTTGCGAATTATTAACTTTTAAAATTTTCGTACAATATTGCATTGTTGTAATGATTTCTACCTGCATTATTTGAATTAGATTTAGTAAATAGAAGATTCCTTCTGGGATATTATTGGGATAATGTTCATGCTGTATTGCGCAATAACTGACAGACAGCACTGCAGAAGTTGTTCTGGCACAAACCTACGAACCCTATGGTGAGGTGTTGAGTAGTGTTGGTGGGGAGAGAGCAGCTACGCTTACGCGGGGGAGTGGACGGACACGACCGGCTTGCAGTACTTGCGGGCACGCTATATGAACTCGGCAGTGGGGCGTTTCTTGACGCGAGATACCTGGGCAGGGGATTACAATTCACCACTCAGCTTGAACCGCTGGATGTATGTGCGGGGGAATCCGGTGATGTTTACGGATCCAAGTGGAATGGTGACTTGGGCGTATTATGGAGGTGGAACCACGAATTGGAAACATGAACTTATAGAAGCAGAATATCTAAGAATTACTGGAGAATCTTACAAACTCCATGCTGAATTTGGTAGACAAGTTGGCGCACCACGAGCATTAAATGCAGGGCAATCGCATTTAGAGAGAAAGCACCTTGAGTAAATAATTCATATCCCAACCAGCTTTGAGGCGTTTAGCTTTGATACCGACTTTAGCCGTAGTTTCTTGTTTGAGTAAGTTCAAGCATAAATGACGAAGGATTGCGAGGTTTTCAGCCGCATACCCCTGGCGGACACGGCACTCATCTTCACGAAAAGCCATATCCAAAACCCAATGTAATTTGTTCTCAATATGCCAATGGCAGCGAATATACTGGAGCAGTTGCTTTGCATCGGGTGCACAACTGGAAATGAACAATCGGGTTTCAGAAGATGTTTTTTCTCCTATGCGTCTTTGTGAACGGACAAACACGAGACTGCGCAGTCCTTCCCATTCACCAATCTCTTCAGCAATATAGTTCAAATACTCAGGCGCAGCAGTTGCCCAACACTCTCGGACCTCAATTCGCCCATGATTTTTGTGGGTAGTTTTGTGATAATCACAGTGGGTGGCCTTGCGTTCTTCTTCATTTTCAAAGAGCTTTTCAAGTGTGGCGTGCAGATGTTTTTGGTTTTCTTTGGTCGCCAACACATAATCTGCCTGTGATTGCACGATCATTTTCGCAATTTCCTTCTGACACCCGATCGCATCTATTGTAATTACGCATTTTGCGATATTCAATAATTGTAGTAGATAGGGGATGGCCACAATTTCATTCGCCTTTTCATCAACCTTTTCCTGTCCTAATACCAATCCGTTTTCTACCGCCCAGGCACTCACCATATGGATCGCTTCCTGTTCATTGAACCGATCATGAGACCGTCGCACTCGTTTCCCGTCGACAGCAATCTGTTTCTCAACCAACTCCGCAATCACGTGTACACAACGCATAAACCCTTTCCGAATTTCTCCTGGATCAAGTTGCGCAAATACCCGCCCAAAGGTGTCATGTGAAGGTATCCCATGCGGCAATTCAAGCAATGTCCTAAACCACCATTCTTTCGCATTCCCATAGGCTTCAATCTCTGTCCAACTATCTGCTCCACTAATCAGTCCACAGATGGTAATCACGATCAGATCCAACAAGCGATGGCTTGCATTCCCTGCTCTTGGATCGGTGACTTCTGCAAAATGTTTTTGCAGTTTTTCAATTTGTTCTTTTTCTTTTTTGCTCATCCCCCTATTCTAATTCCATATGCGATTGCCCTGGCATTAAATGGGCAAAGTATGGATTTGATATATTTTCCATCTTATAATTATCAGCTTGGGAAGGAATACCCCAGTTTTGAATTTGGTGGTTTGACAACTGGGGAAATATATGAAATAGAACCAATCACTCTTCATTTGGATGAAAGTGAGGGAGTTGCTCAAGCGCTGAGATATGTTACTCTTCTAACTATCAATAAACAAAGTTTATTTGGTTTTGTTTTTGATGCGACTCGTGAATATTCTGGGCAACCATATGATTGGAGACACGTGCAATGGAAGATAGGGAACAAACTTACAAATGATCCAGTATCAGTTAAACTACAGGGAGAAAGGTGGCTTCTTGCATGGAAACAAGCTCCAGGATTAATTCTTTATATTGACACAAATAATAAAGACCAAGTAGAGCAATTATTAACTCAAGATGCTTATATTGAGGCAAGAAATAGTTTGAGGACTAATTTCCCCGCTGTTATGGAGGTTATTGATACTGACACATTTTGGGAAAAGTGCAATGCTATTTGGGAAGCATACTGGGATGCTCATACTAATGTTTGCTGGTCTAATTGCTCTGATAAATTACAACTTCAATCAGTATTAGATTCGAAGTAAGACGAGTTATCCTATGACAAGAGAATGGAACGCAGCCTATATCAGGGACGCCTCTATTACAGAGTTAGAAGAAACATTGAAACAGATTTATTCAATAGTTTCCAATAACAAATTTATGCCTATAACCAAATATGAAAATGATAACATAAGCTATTTAGGGGCAGCCGAAAAAAGCCTAATTTGTTATTTATCACCCGTTGAAAATGGGTGGACTACTGTTTGGACCAATATGAGGTTTTTATTTCAGCTTTTTGAAATAAATGGTTATTCAGGGATAATAGCTTCGGGAGAAGATGAGTTTTCAAGATCAAACAAGAATTTTTGGGAAATTGTAATATTTAATAATGGCAATGTTGAGGATTGGATAATTTCTAACCCAGGATACCGATTTGCTACTTGGACAAAATCTTTAGAGGATGTTCTATACCCATTTTTGGTAAGGAAGTTCAATATTGCACTAGAAAAGAGAGAAAATATTATTAAAAAATTTATTCAGGAAAATCCTGCCTATTTTTACAAAATGCCTAACTATCTAAATGAGGTGTTAGGGGGAAAATTAGATATGATGAATTTGATTAGGATGGATCCATTTTCAGCATTTCCTTTGATTTCAAATGAATGCCAAATTCCTTATTTTGGTACAGAGTTTCATATCTTAGATATTTCAAATTATTTAGATATAAAAAGAGGGATAAAACCAATCATGACTTATGATTTATATTATTTGCCACAAGAAGTGATTGATTACACAAGGCGTCCTAAATATTGGTATAACTATGTAGAAGAGCTACAGCCATTGCTTTTTAAAATTGCAGATAATTTCTCCTTTCAGGAAATATTTATGGAAAATCTTGAAAAATTTGTATTTTCTTAGTAAGAAATTTATTGCTTTAATATGATTGGTAAATATTGAAATACTATTATTACATTGCCTCAAAATAATTTAAAAACAGAATTAATTTAACCTGAGTTTCGTTTAGCAAGTAATTGTGGCAGGGATCATTGTATCAATCTGCAAAGAAGGTTTCTTGGACTGAAAGCAATAAGCTAATAAGCCAGAGAGTAAATTGACCAAGAAATTTGTAAAACTGCGATGGCGAGAATGCTCAATTTGAGAGATATTTTTGAGCTGGTCATTGATCGTTTCAATGATTGAACGTTTGCGCAGCAAGATTTTGTCCGATAAATGCATCAACTTGTTTTTCATATTGCTGCGGAAGCCGGTGATCAATTGAATATCTTCTTCAAGCAGTTCTTCAAACAAATCTTGGGAGAGATAGCCTTTGTCCGCAAAGACCTTGCCAAAAAGTTTTTCACTCAAAAATGGTACCGGTTTGCGGTCATCCACATTCCCGGGTGTCAATTGGAAAGCCAGGATTTCGCCTCGTTCATTGACTGCCAAGTGGAGTTTGAAACCATAGAACCAGCCCATGGTGGTCTTGCCCCTGGCCGCAATCCCAGCAAACACCTTGTGCCGTTGAATGCGCCGATTGTGACAGACTTTGATGGGCGTTGAATCAATGAAAGTTGTTCCCGTACACTGGCCTCGATGCACTAGAAAATACATGGCTAGTGGCACAAATGCTTGTGTCATCAGGCGGACAAACCAGGTGTAGCTCACCAACTCTGGAAACTCGCCTCGTAGATGAACCTGAACAAGTTTGGTGTAATAAGATTTGAAGGTGCGATAGTTGGACTGATGGAAATGGATCATGATGGTCATCACTTCACTCAGCGATATTTTTGTCTTTCGTCTTCGCTGGCGCAAACCATTTCCGAGTTGGAATTGTTCCCATTGAGGTTCAAATTCCTGGCAAAAATCATCGACATCACAGAATAATTCAGTTAGACTCATCGTAGGGTTCCTTTTTAGAGGCTATCGTCGCTAAACAATAGCTTATTCTAATCTGGAACCCTTTCTTATCCGAAACTCAGGTTAATTAAGGAAAGCTGTATATGCAGAAACGAAAAATTATCTTGCCAATTTTTGTTTTGACGTTTTTTGCATTATGTGTGAATGGGGCATTTCTAGAATTGTGAATGATAACAAAGCAATAATCCTGGAATAATCAACTACATATACAAAGTAAATAGGTAGAATATTTAAATCAGGAATATAATTACATCTTGCGCGGGGAATGATAATGAGAAAATATATAATCTTACTACTTTTTGTTGCACTAATGCTTGCTTGTGTTAGGTTGCCATTTGTAAAACAGACACCTACGCCCCTTCCAGGTTGGCGATCGCCAGTATATCAATTATTGCTTGAAGATAGTTCATTTCCTGAAGGGTGGAAAGATGAATTTCCTAATGAAACAGAAAAAGATCCTACGATTAATCATGTCTATAGAATTTGGGGGCGTGGCTATTTGCCTGGTACGGTTGAACAGTCAATTCAACGGGCATATACCGAAGAAAGAGCGATAAAAACATATCAAAATTTACAAAGCCAGTTTACACCAACCCCATCAGTATTTGATGATGTGTTTATTCCCTTGGAATCCCCTGAAGAAGTTTCATTTGTGAGTGAGGTGGCTGACGAATGGAAATTTGCTTGTGGTTGGCAAACCATCCCATTTTGTGTTTTAATCGCACGTTATCGAAATTACACAACAGAAATGAGGTTAGCGTTAGAAACTGAGGATATTTTAAATCCGGGTGAATTAACCGATGGGTTGACTTATTTAGAAATTGAGAATGTTCTGCAAGAGGTTGATTTAAAATTTTCCGAGTTTCTTATTCAGAATCCTCAGTAAAGACTACCTGTATTGCGAGAGTGTCTTTTATCGATCAATAACTTTGCTGTTTTTCAGCTTTGATGTTGATCAGGAAGGACCAGGTAAAAATGACTATTGTGGAAATCCGGTGAGGTAAGAATGACCATAGAAAACAAAGGAAACAGAATAAACCAGTTTTTTCTAACGATTTTTTGTGCTATGGTGTATGGATTTATAGTTTATTGGTGGATTCAAAACGTGTATCTGGATGAGAGATTAACCATTAATACAATAAATTTATCTTTCTATTACTTGTCTGGGGGATATTTTTTGGCAACAATAGTTCTAGGAATAATTGTTTTATTAAACTCGCTCTTCAATGATTGGTCAAAATTATCTCCAAAACCAAGTAATTTGAAAATTGGATTCTTACAAAAAATTCTTTATCTATTTATATCCTCCCCAGTTATATACAGCCTGAGAATTGTTTTTGTAGCCTATTTATTTTTATTTTGGTTAAGTTTGCTAAAGTTAATTTGGTTTTTAAAATTTAATTATATTTTTGAAATTGTATTTCCTTTTTCTCTTTGGCCTTTCCTATTAATTCTAAATTTCTTGTCAATTATTACTTGTGTGGTTTTTGAGCCGTGGTTTTATATGCTTTTACAGATAAAAGGACTTCTTTTTTGTAGAAATAAATCAAATAATGTTTTTTTTCCAATTTTGACTAGTTTATTAATTCGAATCGGTAAGTATTCTTTAATAATGATACTAATATTTTGGTTTTCGCAGCCATCTAATATGACCAATTACAAAAATCCACTCATATCAACACTAATATTTATTTCAACTATGATATTGTCATTGATTATTTTCAGAAAATTTAATAAAACTATGATGAAATGAATGAATAGGGATTGCGTTTTGAGTAAGTTTTCCAGCTTTTTATGTTTGTAAAATAGAACAAATGTGTTATAATTTCGTTGATCTGAGTTACTAAAAACTGATTCTGAACTTAAACTCTTGCACTCAGGTGAAACAATGACCGCGAAATATAACACCAAACCGTATTTAAGCAGCAGCCTATCTTATTTTAATTTGGGCTGTTGCTTTTTTAATTTAACATCAGGAGGAAAACATTAATATGCTGCAAATTCAAGCTCGTGTTGTAGGAAGGAAAAAGTCATTTGTGCCGGATTGGGGAATACCTATTCCGGAGGATTGGTTTGATGGTGGAAAAGCGAAAACACTTAAAAATCTGATCGCTTTGATCGTGCTGCATGAAGTGGAAGCCTACAATCAGCGGCAGAAGGAAAATGAATTCCTAAGCTTCTTCTCAAGTCAACAGATCAATGCGCAGGTAGCCTCAGCCGGTAAAGTGGATTTTGGCGAGAAAGCGCCGCAGCTTGCTCAAAGCGATCAGGCAGTGGAGGTCGCTATTCAAGCATTTATCGACGGTTTGTATTTTGTCTTCATCGATGAAGAACAGCAAACTGACTTGCAGACACGCGTGTTTGTGAGTGATTCAAGCACAGTTACTTTTGTTCGCCTGGTTGGACTGGCCGGCGGGTAGGGAGGATATGATGAAACAGAGCAATTATTATCAAAATTTGAAAGAATATCAAATTGAAGATTGGGTGAAAGTTAGAAAGGGATTTACAAAACAGCTTCCCACGAAATTGAGAAATCTAGCAAACCAGATGATTGATGTGATCGATCAAGTTTCTCAACCAAATATGTGGTTAAAACAACGAGAGCATAATGAAACTTTTGGCAAATTGCTCAACGGGATCGTTTCTTTGTCCAGAAATGATTCGGACAAATTTTTCAAGGCATTATTCCCGGCGCTTGGAGGGTATATTTCACAGGCTCTGGCGATGTTAGAGACTACACCATACCAAATGGGATATTACAGGAAGGGCTTTCGATCAGGGGGTAATCTTAGTTTAGAAGAACTACACATTCGAAAGCAGTATTGGATTCGGGGTGTCCTGATGGGTTTGATTAAATATGAAGAGGATATCATCTGGTTAGCTGCTTGGTCTAGTTTTGTACTTGGTGATAGGGGACCGGAAGCCAGTCTGATTTTAGCAGCGGCACTCAATGAGCATAGTGAAACCAGCCAAAAGATTGAACAAATATTAAAAGATATTACTGCAGGAGAGCATGAGATAGGTATATTGGGTCATGATGTCATTGCGGCTTTCTTGCTTTCTGACAATGAAGCATTATGGGAATATGTAGCCAATTTATTACGAACTGCCCAGCGCCAAGAAGGGTTACGCCAGGCAATTCTGGAATGTGCAGACTTTGCACATCCAGGGGCGTTCGTGAAGATTCTGCAAATAATTGTGAATGAAAACATGACCAGGTTTTCGTCTGTGGTGCGGGCTTTGGATGTATGGCTGGGGTTCCAATTAGAATCTGCCCAACAGAAAGAGGTGCAGCGGATCGTACAGACACTTCTTGAATTGCTTACGAATGAAGATTTCCTGAAAGAAAATCTGACTGAGGATGATCCGGAAATGCTGTACATGGCGTTATGGGCAATTGCGTTTCGGGATGTAGAGCGGGCGGTTGAACAGACGAAGGATTTTGTTAGTTCACAGAAGGCTGAGATTCGGTTTGTTGTTTATTTGCTGTTGGGACATTTTGGCATTTCTTTGGCCCGACCTTATTTTTTGACCGGGCTAGCGGATGAGAATTTACAGGTTGCTGTGACTGCTTTTACCGGTCTAAATTCCCTTTTCTGGTCCGAAAGTCAGTTAGAAGAATTTGGGCTTTTTGAGAAGTTGGAACCATTTTTTACAAGGCTGCCTAAGCAGTTGGATCGTGCTGGATTGGTGTGGCCTTGGACAAGAATAAAGTTAGAACGCAGCAGGGTTGCTCATGTGTTGATTGGCAGTATCGGGGCACATTCTCCCATAAGGTTGGTAAAACATCTACCTGAATTCAGCCCAAACAACCGGTCAAGGGTGCTCCTGTTGTTGCAAAAGACCCAGGGCACGAAACGAGAAGTCAGGGAGATTTTTCTACAAAGCCTGGCAGATCGGAGCCATCATGTCAGGAATACCGCACATACTGCCTTCAGCGAACATGTGAAAGCGAATCCATTGTCTTCTGAAGAAGCTGTTTGGTTAGAAAATTTATTGACCAGAAAATCTTCAGATGTGAGACGCTCGGCAACGAATCTTTTGCTTTCACAGTCTAATCAGAGTGTATTGCAATCTATTGAACGGTTGTATACCACTGGAAATCGGGCGCAGCAAAAAGCTGCTAAAGAGCTTATTCAGGAAATGAACACGGCAAAACGGTCCCGAGCAAAGGTGCGCAAATTGGCGGAACGGTTAGAGTTGGACCAGGATATTCCTGATGAGGAGTACGCCAGGATGCTGGACATGGAAGAAAAGCCGAAGGAAGAGGATGGATTAGGGTTGTATGATCCCGCAAAACGTACGCCGGTGCCAAAATTGGGTAATCCGATCTCTAAAGGTTTGCGAACAAGGAAGGGGGTGTTTATCACCCCTGAAGTGAAAGCGATCATAAAGGATATTGATGGGTGGGTTTCAGGGTATGTAAATACAGTGGTTGCCAAGCAGGGCTTCCGCGAGCAGGGAGAAGAAGAACTGCTTGTGAATCTGAAAAGTTATGATTTTCCTCAAGTGAATCGTACCAGTACCATGAACTACACCGGGCAGTTCCCACTGGGCGAGACTTTCTTACAATGGTTGGAGGCTTATCAGGAAGAGCGAGGGTATGCACCGGTTTCGTTTGCCAGGGCGTATGGGTATGTTGTCAGCATTATGGCGAACACTTCTCGGCACCTGGCTGCGAGGGCGGGGGAAGGGAAGATTTCAAAGTTAGAAAAGAAAATATATGACGATGATGCTCCCGTTGTGGACTATTTGGACCTGGTGAATATTTATCTTCAGTTTGCCTTCTACGGAAAACTATATGCTGAAATTTCATCTTCGGAAATGATCGATCATTTCGAAGAATTGTTGTTCAATGTGCCGCAAGGAATGGTTTCCATATTACTAGAGGATGAAAGCCGCCCGGATTTTTTCTACCGGCGAAGTTTTCGATCTGAAAAAGCTGTGTCCATATGGAGTCAGATGGTGTATTACCACATGCAGCAGCTTCACGATGAGTGGACTGAATCAGATTGGCAACGTTACTATCAATTGCTGCGGTGGTTTGACGAACCGGTAGAACACGCACCAAGAAGCCTGCCGAATTCTGATTCAGTATTCTATGCCTATCTACATGGGGCGGCAAACGCCCATGATGTATATGATCTGTTGATGACCAGCAGTTTCAGCCGTAATCCATATGGTTCTCGATTCGTCAACAACACTTTTTCTCACCTGTCTCAGCAGAGTCCGAAGCTTCCCAAACAGTTTGAGTTTGTTCGTGAATTTGTAAATCGTATCCGGCAACGAATTTTGGAGGTCGAATTTTACAGAGGAGATTTGCCTACAGCCGCTTCTGGTATTGCTTTGAGCTTGCGATATGCTGGCGGGATGGAGGTTTTACTTAAATTATTAAGCCAAATGGGAACTCAAAATTACGTACGTGGGTATTCCTATGATAGCCAGAGCAAAATGACAGTTTTTAGCCATCTGATTCGCTGCACATTCCCGAACGTTGAGGAAGATACGTTTGAGAAGTTTCGGGATATGGTTGGAGAAGCGAAAATTAGTGAAAAGCGGTTGGTGGAAACAGCCGTATATGCACCGCAGTGGGCTGCGTATATTGAATATACCCTGGGATGGGAGGGATTGGAAAGCGCGATTTGGTGGATGCATGCCCATACCAAAGACGATTTGTGGCATGTAGAGCAGGAAATTCGAACTGCTTGGGCGGCATCGATATCCAGGCAAACCGCGCTGGATGCTGAATCCTTATTGGAGGGGGCGGTGGATACGCGTTGGTTTTTTGAGGTATATAACAAGTTAGGTGAAGTGCGGTGGAAAAAGCTGTATCGGGCGGCCAAATTCACTTCTAGCGGTTCCGGACATGCCAGAGCCAGGTTGTATGCAGATGCCATGCTGGGGAATTTAGAATATCATCAACTCCGTCAGAGGATGCTTTCCAAACGTTACCAGGATGGTGCCAAAGCGATCGGTTTACTGCCGCTGCCTGAAAATAGAATCGAGCAAGAAGACGAAATTTTAAAGCGTTACCGGGATTTGCAGGAATTTATCAAAACCGGAAAGAAATACGGTTCACAAAGAAGACAAAGTGAAAAGCGTTCTGTGGAGCTTGGGATTGAAAACCTGGCACGCACGGCAGGCTATACTGATCCGCAAAGAATGGTGTGGAAAATTGAAGCTCAGGAGGTCTCGGATCTGGCAGATGGGCAGGTTGTGGTCTTCGCCGATGATATTGAACTGACCTTGCGGGTTCTTCCTTGGGGAGATACAGAACTATCTATCATAAAGGAAAATGGACGGGTATTGAAAAACATCCCTACCCGAATCAAGAAGAATTTAGAAGTCCAACATCTTCTAAAGCTCAAGAAAATTGTTGCAGCACAGGCCAGCCGGATGCGAGCTTCACTTGAAGATTCGATGGTGCGGGGGGATGAATTATCTTCAAGTGATCTGCATGATCTTGTGATGCATCCGGTACTCAACGCCTTGGTGAGTCAATTGGTATTTATTCATGAAGGGTTTCTCGGATTCCCGGTTCCAGGCGATGTTTTTCAATTAGAGGGTATGGATGATAGACGGATTGAGCTGCATGGTGACCGGTTTGTCCGCATCGCTCACCCGTATGATTTTATGCAGTCTGGTGACTGGCAGCAGTGGCAGGAGAAGTGTTTTACCGAGGAGAGAATTCAACCCTTCAAACAGATTTTCCGTGAGTTGTATGTTCTGGTTGAAAATGAAAAGGAAAATGAGAAAAGCTCCAAGCGTTATGCTGGACAACAAGTACACTCCCGGCGCGCGGCCGGAATTCTGAAGTCTCGGTTATGGGTGACAGATGGCTATTCCGTGCACAAAACTTTCCATAAGGAAGGGATTACGGCGAATGTGGGGGTATTCATCGGGTGGGGAACCCCGGCGGAGGTGGAAGGCCGATCCATGGAATCCGTTTGGTTTACTCAAAAAGGCCTTCTCGGTCAGATGAATCTTGCGGACGTGCCTCCTAGAATTTTTAGCGAAGTGATGCGCGATCTTGACCTCGTGGTGAGTGTGGCTCATGCAGGTGGTGTAGACCCCGAAGCCAGCCGGTCGACTATTGAGATGCGAACAGCTTTGGTGGTTGAAATGTTGAACTGGATGAAGATTGGGAACGTAGTCCTAAAAGACCGATGGGCGATGATTCAAGGCGAAAGAGCGGATTACAATATCCACCTTGGAAGCGGCAATGTCCATCTGCACCCTGGTGGGGCGTTATGTGTGGTGCCGGTACATGCCCAACACCGCGGAAGGCTGTTCTTGCCGTTTGCAGACAATGACCCCAAAACCGCAGAAATCATCTCGAAAATATTGTTGTTCTCCAAAGACAAGGAGATTAAAGACCCAACTATCTTGCAACAATTGATCTGAAGGGCTGCTTAGAGGTATTTGATTTTACACAGGAAGAGAGTATCCTGTATAATGAATTTATTACTTTCAAGCTGATAACTATTGGATAAAATCGTATAGGGAGTATAAATAGATCGTGGGAGAAATCCACACCACCTATTAAAAGATTGGCTTGGTTAAGAAATACGAAGGCATTTTGTAATTGATGATATCAACCAAATCAATTAGGGGTGAGACGATGATGAAAAAGTTGACCTTTTTATTACTTTTTTGACTTCCAAAAAATATCCCTGGATCATCCCTTAGCAGATCAAAGTTATCTCACAGGTGAACCATGTAAATATCCTTGCTGGTATGGTATTGAACTAGGAAAAACCACCATAGAAGATGTCGTTATCATCCTTCAGGGTTTAGATTTTGTCAAAGGTGAAAGTATTTCTACAAAATGGGAGGATAGGGTTGCTTATGATTGTGTGTATGAAACTTCTGGAAATAATTGTGGCAATATTTTCTTTTCTGGCGGTGTTGCCTATCAAATCACTTATTTTGTTGCGTTTCCTTTGCTTATGGAAGATGTAATTAGCCGAGAGGGAGTTCCTACATACGCGTACACAGGCCCGCTTGGTCCAAGTGGTTGTGTTCTAACGCTAGCTTGGCCTGAAAAAGACCTTGAAGTTGAATATATTAGCATGGATAACGGAAAGCCCTGTAATGCTTTGAATGCAGGGAAAAAAATCAGCGAACGCCTCCAGGTGACTGAAATTTTATACGAGGATAAAAGTCGGACCGAGCCATGTGATTTTTCAGGAATTCAATGTATGGCGTGGCCTGGATTTGATCAGGGGGATGGATAAAACAATGTTGAAAACCATACTGCGCTATACTATTCTTGACCATAATCTTGTATAGGTGCAGTATGGGGATGGGAATAATGGGAATAAAGATAAAAAGGCAAATTCGGCCAGGATGCATGAGTATCTTTTGCTTTTTGTGTTCCGGCAGCATTTCTAGTCAACCTGTCTTAGAAAATGCTGCTGCATCCCCCAAGGGTGAAGTAAAACATAAGCGATGACTCAAACTCCTTCTTTTACCTGGACGCCTACTCAAACGCCAAGTTTAACAGGCACACCTTAGGTTGACCCGTGGGGGATACGTGTGGTGGGGAATTGAAATTTTATAGAGGCTGGACAGCAAAGGACTGATTGGATGGGTTATTTATGCACTGAATTTTTTAACAAGGGAAAAATATTAGAGGGGCAAGATGGATGATTTAAATAAGAATGCTAAAACTAAAGCAAGTATTTTTGGGAAAATAATCGCGTCGATTGTTTTTATCCAGATGTTAGCTTTTTTAGGTGCTTGTAGGCCGATGGATGGTGAAATTATTAATAACCTGGATAATACTGGGACTGCAATAATGGTTTCACCATCAGAAACTAAAGAAATTCAGAAGACAATAACAATTCCTCAAAGCTACTCGACAGCGACAGAATTTCCAAGTAGTACAATAACGCCCCAACCAACATTACTACCGTTGCCAACTCTTGAGGACAATGAGAAAATTTCTGCAGTGGAAGATTTATATATCAACCACCCAGATTGTAAATTGCCTTGTTGGGGCAATGTTACTCCTGGAGAAACGAAGTGGGAAGATGCAAAACGGATCTTTTCTGCTTATGCATTTCGGATAACCGAACAACCTGGACGTAGCATTGATCATGCAACTGTATCCCTGAAGACTTCTGATAAAGAAATTTGGGGAAGTTATCGTTATATTGATAACAATTATTTTATTTTGGATGGGATGATTGATGGAATAGAAATTTTTATTCCTTATTATATGAAGGAATATCGTATATCCGCAATTATGGAAGAATACGGTATGCCAGATTCAGCCGTTGTTTGGACTTTTCCCTATGATGTTAGCGATGTTCGTATGTATATGATGTATCAATCTTTGGGGATATGGGTAACAATTTCTGTTGAGGGCAAACAAGTGGAGGAAGGTGTAGTACAGGGGTGTTTTTATGAGGCAGTGCCATATATTATTTATGTTTGGGATCCAGTAAAAGAAGAAACTTATCAATCCATTGATGATCGATTAACTAATATTGACGCAGCTGCTGATTATTACATTGAAGATTATTCGGATTATACAGTGGAGAGATTTTACGATGAAATTATTGAGGGAGATTCACAGGTGTGTATAGAATTATTACAGAGTAGTTTTATACGCAGTAAATGAATGATAGTGCCCCGATTTTTTTGAGAAAATATCATGTGTCTTCCAGAGGATGCAGTTCTACCAAACACCAACACGGGTATTGTGGTAAGAAGATTTATTATTTATAAAGGAACTTGGATCGTTGTTGGGGAAGTAGCAGACCTATCATTAGATTTAACGGGGACATTTCCAAAATTAGCGACAGGTGACGGTTATTAAAT
The DNA here is from genome assembly GCA_963675375.2 of Anaerolineales bacterium. GTDB lineage: Bacteria > Chloroflexota > Anaerolineae > Anaerolineales > UBA11579 > UBA11579. The sequence continues at coordinate 101,813 of CAXXLY010000001.1, forward strand.
TTATATTTCTGATTTATCCTTTGTGAAGTTAGCATTCTTATAAAGGTTAAAGATGGGTAATTTTCAAAATGCAGAAAGAATAATAAGTATTGTAAGAGAATATTAGGAAAAATATCCTGATGATCTAACAACCGAGCTTATTCATAGAAGTTTGATACAAATGAAGGAACAACTGTCAAATTTACAACCCAGTGTTGAAGCTCTTGCACAGAAATCTTATGCAATAACCAGGGTTCTTCAAGAGGGCAAATGGGATAAATCTTCTTTGGGGGATGAAATAAGGGGTTTTATAATCGAAACTAGAAACTATAAGAAGGGACTTGAAGAAGAAAAATTTTAGGAGCTACTGGTTTTTCGATTCTATTCAAATGCGTATGTGTATAATGGGTTAGGAGACCGGATACAGCAAACGGAGAATGGTGTGGTGACTACTTACCAACTGGATTTGGCTGCTGGTTTGACCCAGGTATTGAGTGATGGTAACAATACCTACTTATATGGGATCAACCGTATAGGTGAAGAAAGCCTTACTTGGGATTATTATCTCGGTGATGCTTTGGGTTCCGTGCGACAGCTGACGGATGAGAATGCAGAAGTTGTTTTAGCGCAAACTTATGAGCCCTATGGTGAGGTGTTGAGCAGTGCGGGTGAGGGGGAGAGCAGCTATGCCTACGCCGGGGAGTGGACGGACACAACCGGCTTACAGTACCTGCGGGCGCGCTACATGAACCCGGCCGTGGGGCGGTTCATTACGCGGGATACCTTTGCAGGGGACTACAATTCACCACTCAGCTTGAATCGCTGGATGTATGCACGCGGCAATCCAGTGATGTTTTTGGATCCGAGTGGGTATGCATATAATCGTGCAGCGGCTGTAGCATGGGCTAAAGCGAATGGCAGGTCACAAAATTCTACAACTTTTCAGGATGAATCAGGAAAAAATTTAATTAATTTTGTATTAGAAGAAAAGAATAATGGTTGTACAGCATTTGTTTCTTTGGCGTTGCAAAATGGAGGTGTCAAGGACTTGCGTTTTGATCCACATGAAGTATATTATCGTTATTTGCAGGATCAATCATTTGATACTATGAATCAATTATATGTAAGTGGTTTGGTTGTAGATTATAAAACTAATGGTTGGTGGAATTCTAAAACTGTTAGAGGTACAAAAGATATTTCTCAAGGGGGGAGCTATGGTTATTTATATAATTATGGACGTAATCCATGGCATAATACAAATGCTTTTTATGATTTTATGTTATCTGGTCACCCTAATGTGTCTGTCAGAGAAATTTCATTAGGAGATTTTCCGGTAGTTCCTCAAAATAGCGACCATGATAATGCTTTATCGTACGAATCATATTGGAACGATTTTGAAGACCGTTACAAATATCTAATCCAAGCAGGAGATATTGTTTTGTATGATGTCATAAATACAGGTATAACTTGGGATCATGCAGCATTTGTAATAGGATGGGGAGGAAGAACTACGTTTGGATATTATGAAGATGGAAAAAATACAAATCCACTTTTAGATGATCCGAATTGGACTGATTGTGAATCAAGATCTAGACGTCCCCATGTGGTTGAAAGAAGTGGGTGGGTGTTTTATGATGATGCTTCAAGATCGATTGATAATGTGAGTAAGGAAGTTAGTAATTATCGAATTTCGATCTTACATTTTGAATAATCGAAGAAAAAAACGATATTTTTTGGAAACGAATTACATTTGGGATAATGTTTGGTAGCATGTGAGACTTTGTGAGTTTTCAGATTGAAGACTACTGAGCTATGCTAAAGGATTACCTATGAACAAACAGCTTGTGATTATCTTCCTGTTCAATATCTTGTTAGTAGGCTGTATAAACAACCCTACGGTAATTTCCGAACCTTTTAGGGGGGAGTTAACCAATACATTTGTAGCAACTAATACCACGGTGGCAATGCCTACCTTTACTATCACGCCTATTGCAACTTCAGATCCTTTATATGGGTGGGAATACCTGCCAGATATCAAAAATCTTGATCAATCAGGCGTCAGTTCTTGTCATCTGATATTCCGAGCTTCAGATGGTAGTATGTGGTTCCTTACCACCTACCGCATCTGGCAATATAAAGACAAACAATGGCTTTATCATCCTTTAGATTTGATTTGGGACGAAGGTGATGAAGACAATATCCAAGAAATAGTATATGATCTCACCGAAGACAGCGAAGGAAACATTTGGGCTTCAACGGATAGCGGGATCTGGCGTTTCAACCAAGAGAATTGGGAAATGATTTTTACACCAGAAGAAACCCCGGGGGGAATAGCCAATGTATTACGAGTTATTAATAAGGAGATTTGGATAATCACATATATGACTGACTATGAATCTTCTGATTTTATATCAAGGCATGATGGGAATCAATGGCATACTTATAAACAAGATATATTTATGATTTTGGATAATAATTTTTATCAAACAGAAAACGGAAATGTATGCAGGGGAATCTTGTGTTATAACCTGGAATTGAACGAATGGAGTGTAGGAGAAAATTTATTTAGTTTAAATGACACTGAAATAAAATCAAGAAATTGGTTGCAGGGAAACGAATTGATAACATTTGATTCTTGGAATCGTGAAGGTATACAGTTAGGATATATGTTGCTTGACAACAAGATGTATGAAGTAACAGATTGGTTTGATAACGCGGTTATGCCTGATGATGTCAAACAAGGGTATGTCAAACCGGGGTTGGGGTGGGTAAGCGATCTGGCAATTTCCCCCGAGGGTATAATCTGGGCGGTGGGTGAATATAGTGAGAATTTGTATTATTGGGATGGAGAACAGTGGATGTATTCCATAAAAACCCCAACGTATTTTAATTGGATTGGACCTTTAGCTTTTGATTCTGAGGGTGGCATTTGGCTTGGAACAATGGTTGGTCTATATTATCATCCTCCGTTAGAAGATTAATTAGTATAAGTTGTTAGAGGACTGACTGTATCAATGTTTGGAGGAGGGTAAGCTTCGTCTTATCGAGAACTTCAATGCGCCAACTTACAGATGGAAATGCAGAGGTTGTTCTGGCACAAACCTACGAACCCTATGGCGAGGTATTGAGCAGTGCAGGTGAGGGGGAGAGCAGCTACGCCTACGCCGGAGAGTGGACGGATACAACCGGCTTACAGTACTTGCGGGCGCGCTACATGAACCCAGCATTGGGGCGGTTCACTACGCGGGATACATGGGCAGGGGATTACAATTCACCACTCAGTTTGAACCACTGGATGTATGTCCAGGGGAATCCGGTGATGTATGTGGATCCAAGTGGGTATTGTGGAGCTGATTGGGGAATTGGTTCAAAACGAAAAACTGAAATGTGTAACCAAATGGTTTCAAGAATTGAGGCTGCATACAATATTATAGTTTATTGGCCAGAAAGAAGTAGTCTGCCGGATAGTGTTTCTTCTGAGATTAAATGTTTTTGTCTTCCTGGAGAATGTTCGGAGGATATTAGTGTAAATGTAGAATATAAAAAATGGAAGCTAAATGAAGTGGTGGCTTTAGGGGCTTCAATAGTGATGTATCAAAATGAAATGGGTTCTAATGCGCTAAATAAAATGTTAAATTCTATGTTTATTGTGAGAGGGAAAGGGAATATGGCGCCAAATGGCGTACGGGCTGCGGGTTATTATAATGCAAGTGGAAATTTTGCAGGACCTCAGATTACGTTGTTAGATAAACATTCATTTGAATTTGGAGATATGGTATGGGTTTTTACGCATGAATTTGCTCACCAATTCACTTTATTATATGCTGATATAAATTTACAAAGGCATATGAATGAGACTAGAGAAGATTTTAGGAAGGTAGTATGGAATGATGCGAGTGATAACCCAGGAACTGGTCCAACAGAATATGCAAGAAATAACGAAATTGAGGAGGATATTGCTGATTCTGTTACAACATATGTATGGGCTATGCAAGCGAATACTTGGATAGATTTAATGCCACCTATTGATCAATATTTGTACGGGAACGGGCGGACTGATTGGGAGGATCTTGATGAAAGTCGGATCAGATGGGTAAGTACACTTTTTAAAGATATTAGAGAAATGTATCCTTAAGGAAAGAGCGGTGAATTTGAATAAAAAAATAGTATGGATTGTGCTTTCTCTATTTTTGATGTCTTGCAGGCATACTACAAATAATTCTCACTCATTAGAACCAACGCAAGAAAGAAAAATAGTATGGAATTTATTTAATATTGCTATTGGAAAATCTACCAAAGAAGAATTGACCCGTGAGCTAGGAACACCTTACCGGCAAACGCAAATAGAAAGCGAGCTTTATCAAGATCAGGTTTTGATTCGTTATAACTATAGTATGGATGATGCTGGAGAGTTAGACCCTGAGGGTTCTAATCATATTTCTTTTTATCTCATTGACAATGTTGTGTTCGCTTTAAGATTAGGGGTGCCCAGCGTGCCAAATTTGACCGAATATAGCACTATAAACGATATTGTGGATCAATTTGGATACCCAGACCTTGTTGCATTTGACCGATGTAATATACTCAACAGGATAGCGGTCTGGTTGGATGAGGGGTTTCAAATTAGTTTTGTTATCATTCCTTTCGGTGAAAATACTGATAAATACACCGTTGAGCGTACCGCAATCACGGAAATTATCTATTTTTTCCCTATGCAAGAAGTGGATTACTTTCAATCATATTGGTCATCTTGTTATTCAACTGAAAGGCCTGAAAGTGATGTGATAGATATATACTTAATGAACCCGTTCTTGGAAAATGAGTAGGGATGAAATATTGTTCCAACTGATCTTGATTCAAAGTCAACACTTACTCTTTTACTAGTTTTAACACAAAAGCCATAAAGAGATGAAAATGAAAATGGTATTGCCTAAGCAAACTGTAATAAAGTTATTTATTGTTTTTACATGCTTGTTATCGAGCTGCACCCATTTTATAAAATATAGTCCTCCCGAAATTGTATCCATTGGGGAATTGCGTGTTGATACAGAATTGGAGTATCGATTGTATTCACCGGATTGGAGCCCAGATGGAAATAAATTGATTGTATCAACTGATATGAATCATTTACATATATTTGATTTGGTTGGACATTCTATGCAGGTACTATCCATGGCGCCTCCAACTGCTTTTAATCAAGCTTGGTCGCCAATTGGGAATGATATTTTATACACAGATGATGATGGTCCATCTATATGGGTATTGCCAACTTTAGATATAAAGGCTGAACCAAAGAAATTCTCAAATGGTGTTATTGCAAATTGGTCGCCAGGAGGAGAAAAAATAGTTGTAGGAAAAATAAATGCTGCTGAAGAGGGATATGTAAAAATTTTAGAAGTATCGATAATTGATGTGGAGAACAATAATGAAAAAAACATTTATAGTTTTGAAGGAATTTTATCCGGGATAGTGGAGATAGAGTGGTCACCAAATGGAAATTTCATTGCTTTTTGGCAAACATTTTATCTTACCGACGATTTTATCTCTGACAGTCGTAAAGGAAATTTGATAATCATTGATATAAACAATAATCAAATTGTAGAAATGCAAGAAGATCATGGGCTTGGAGGAATCAATTGGTCTCAAGACTCGAAAAAGGTTTTATATCTCATAGATACTGATTTTGAAGGTTCAGTTTTTCGCATTAGAGACATTCAAGGAAATTGTACAGAGATAAGCTCCGATTTAAGTTTAGTAAATTTTCCTAAACTTTCTCCAGATGAGTCAATGCTAGCTTATGGGGGAAGAGATGGTGGGATATATGTAATAGAAACTGACCTGGCGTTAGGTGCAGACTTTTGGGAAAGTGGAGTGTCTTGCGATTCTCAATAAGAAATGTTGTGTGTGGAAAAGTAAAGCTTGATTAGAAAAGAGAAGATTTTTCAAGATGGTTTATTTCAATCCAACAATTAAGCGATAACTTAGTTTTGGACAACTTGGCATGCAGGTTCACTTCACGTGGTCCTTTGAACATGTAAAGGGGGAGAGCAGCTATGCCTACGCAGGGGAGTGGACGGACACGACCGGCTTGCAGTACCTGCGAGCGCGCTATGTGAACCCTTATCTTAACCAGTTTATCCAGCTCGATTCCATTATGCCAGAATACAAGCATCCACAAAGTCTCAACAAGTACAGCTATGCCCTAAATAATCCAATTCGATATACTGATCCGAATGGGAATGTGTCATATGACCGAATAGCGGCAGCTGCGTATGCACTTAATTGGTTTGGTCAAACCAATCCCTTTGATGAATTAATAATCGACTAATTGGCAAGATTATTTGATAAACTGCCCATAAGCAAAAAATTTATAGGGTGATTGGAAAGAATTATGAAGAATCGAAAAGGTAAGATTTTTATATTGTATTTGGGAATTGTTATATTAGTAATCTTGATTTTTATCTCAAGCCCTAAACCTTACGGCACTTTGCTGGTTGAATTGACATTGAACAGCTATGAGCCGGCGCCGTCCGTGGCAAATAATGTGGGAGTATTTAGGTATAGGCCTTATTTTTTAGGGAAATATCGGCAAGAAATTCGAATTACTCCAATTGATGTTAATGTAATTGATTTCACTGTAGTCAAGGATAAATTAGTTTTTGTTTGTAACGCTGAAAATTGGATTGGGATTTGCCAAGTAGGTCTTGACGGAACCAATTACGAACGATTGATAACTTATGAGGAATTGGGAATGGATCCAATGGAATGGATTATTCAAGACTTTTTTCCTGATGGAAGATTGTTGTTTTATCATCGCGATATCGAGAATCTTGAAAGTTTTGGAGATTTAATTGCAGTAGACTATAGAATTCAACACAAGGAAGTCATTTTAAGATTACAGACATCAATTTCTGATACAGCTATCTCCCCTAATGGAAAAGCTCTGGCTGTAATACTGGACTCGAATAAAGTTTATCTAATAGATCTGATCTCACATGAAATGGATTATTTTACCGAGGGTAATCTGATCAAATGGTCAGATGATAGTCAAAGCATCTTGGTGGCAATATCCGGGTTTCGCTCAGTAATCTTTCGAGTATTCTCTCTATCAGAAGGAAGAGTTGTGAAAGAGAGAATGCTTGATGAGACTTGTCTTTATGGAAGTAATATAACAGCAAGTCCGGATTTATCAAAGGTCATATATTTCCATCTGTGTGGTGAAAGTGGGGATAGAGGTTTAGTATTTCTTGACCTCGAATCGAAACAAGTAAAGAAACATATATTATTAGATTTGATGAATAAAATAGAGTCTATATCAAATCCTTTTTTGTTACCATAGGATCGCGATATCATTCGGTAAAATCTTCTTTTTAAGTACTCGGAGTTAGAGACTAAACCTACACTAATGACATGACCACTTTCAGCAGCTTAACAACAAAATAATCATCTTTTATGCTGTCCCTGTACTCTCATGCATGGTATTAATTTATGAGCCCAAACTATGAAATTTGATTGTTATTATAGGGTTTGAACGAGCAGTATGTAAGGCATCCAATAGGCAGCGTATTTCCTCAACAATCTCTGCGGCGGAATCTTGGTTTTGATTGTCTGCTAATTGGTCTATTAACAGCAGCAATCAGTCTCGCTCAGATTTTTCGATAGGTATATCGAGGTTTTTGGGACGGGAATTCACCAAATCTAACTGCTTTTCGATGCGGAACATTGCAGAATAATAATCTTCAGAGACCGATTTGTTGTGCACCTGTGCGTAGATCATGGTCGTGTCAATTCGCTCGTGCCCAAAGAACTTTTGGATAGAGATCACCCTGCAGCCAGCATCATTATCAGCGGTATTGGTTGGGTATGGTGGTTAGTTGTTGCTGCGGGGATGGGTTGACCCATTACCTGCTTTGCATTTTTCAAGTGGTGGTGGGGGAGGTAGTCAACCGTATAAAGTAATTAATAGTAATATAGAACATGCTGCTAAAAGAGCTGTAGAAAGAGCTGGATTTTCATCAATATCTGATGCTAGAAATGCTCTTAGGGCATTCGGTAAAAATATTGAAATAAATGGATTGCCGGATAATTTTATTTTCGATTCAGCCAGATCTGATCAAATTATTGTACCAGGATTTGGTGATGGTGGAGCTGTGGTTTATCAAGTGACGAAAAATGGGAAATTAAAGTTAAAAACTGTTCTAATTTGGAAGGGACCATAATTATTATTATGTTTTAATAGGAGAAAATATGCAAAAAGAAAAATCTGGGAAGTTTAAATTAAAAATAAGCAAGGATGATCCAGAAATTGCTTATCTAAGATTACCTTCATATCCTAAAAAAGGAGTGATAAAAACTTCAAAAGTGATTCGTCTTTATGACTTGATTGGTGATTATAAAGGGCCAGATATATATTTGGAATTTGATAGCTATGAAGAATTAGTTGGAATTGAGATATTAGATTAGCTTTGATCACTTATTGAACTTTAAATGCCAAAGGAACGGCAGTCGGCAACCGCCTGAGCCATGTGACTGCCGACCAGAGCAATGCGTATACTTACGATGTCGCCAACCGGTTGACCAATATGGGTGGCGTAGCTTACACCTGGGACAACAACGGTAATTTGCTCAATGATGGCACCAACACCTATACCTACAACTACGCTAATCGTCTGGTCTCGCTGACCGATGGGGTGAACACCTATGCGTATGTGTATAATGGGTTAGGAGACCGGGTACAGCAAACGGAGAATGGCGTGGTGACTACCTACCAACTGGATTTGGCTGCTGGTTTGACCCAGGTATTGAGTGATGGCACCAATACCTACTTGTATGGGATCAACCGTATAGGTGAAGAAGGTCTTACCTGGGACTATTATCTCGGTGATGCTTTAGGCTCCGTGCGCCAACTGACGGATGGAAATGCGCAAGTTGTTCTGGGACAAACCTACGAACCCTATGGCGAGGTGTTGAGCAGTGCTGGTGATGGTGAGAGCAGCTACGCCTACGCAGGGGAGTGGACGGACACGACTGGCCTGCAGTACCTTCGGGCGCGCTATATGAACCCGGCAGTGGGGCGGTTCATCACGAGGGATACCTGGGCGGGGGATTACAATTCACCACTCAGCTTGAACCGTTGGGGTTATGTGCAGGGGAATCCGGTGATGTTTACAGATCCAAGTGGACAGATTTCCTATATGCCCTATGATAGAGAAGCTGCTACCCAATATGCATTAAAATATGCAACATCCATTAATCCAAAATATGGGAAAATGGGAGATAGTGATTGTACAAATTTCGTATCCCAGGCAATGCTGGCTGGAGGTTTTCCTGAGGATGATACTTGGTTCTTTGAAAAAAGAGGTGTTTTTGGGGGAGGGTGTACACAATCTTATGGAACTTGGGGGCCTTGGGATTTGCTCCCTAACTCAGATCCAAAAGATTTGCTCAAACCTTTCTGTGGGGTGGCTTGGGGATTAACAGATGATTTATTCTATTATTTGACAGAAATAAAGGGGTTTACTCCATTAGTGGCGGATATTTCTGGAGATGATTACCCTGAAGATACATCTTCATATATTCCTACGAATGGGAAATATATCCAGTTTTCCTCAACAATTCAAAAAGGTGATATTGTATTTTATCATCAATTTGACACGGAACACGTTGGTGCAGGGGGACAATTCAATCATGCAGCAATTGTTGTTGGCTGGGGACTCCCAACTGATAAAGGACATCCTAATGCTTAAAACTATTCTGGTGAACAGTTGATGCCCCATATCGTAGATCATTCAAGTGGTATGAGTAAATATGGAAAAAGAGCGGTAAATGATACCGGATCTGGTGTGAATCGACTTGTAATTGTTCATATTGATGCATTTATACCTATAAATAATTTGGAGAGTATAAAAGAAATTATTGAATGTCCATGATATTTGATGTGCAAAATGAATTCGATAAATAAAAAAGTAAAAAAAAGTTTGTTATTCTTGTTGCTATTTATTGTTGGGTGTACTATCTTGATTACTCCAGCCCTAAAATTGTATCTGAACATTGAAGGAACTTTGTTAGTTCGGAATTACTCGGCCAAATCGGGAAACTATAGTCTCAATATTGTAAGTTCCCTGCCTTGGGGTTGGGAATCTACGATGTTAAGAATCTCACCTAAAAAAATTAATATAGGTGCTTATAATTGGTCAAATGAGCAGAAAAAAATATTGTTTATTTGTGGAGATGACTGGGAAAAAATCTGCGAGATTAATAAATATGGTTTGAATTATAAAGAGCTGTATGGTTTGGATGAATTGAGGCTTGAGAAACAGAATTGGAATATTTTGACAATATCTCCAAATGGAAAATATTTGACTTTATTTTATATTGGTTCAGATGATAGCTATAAAAAAGGAATATACTTTTTTGATTTGATGAAAATGGAGATGTTAGAAAAAAATATACCAGGAGATTATTTTACAGAGGTGGTATGGTCTCAAGATGAAACGAAATTGGTGTATGGAAATATAGATGATAATCTTTTTATAGTGGATATTTCCACAATGAATATTCAATTTGTTGGCAAAGGGTATTCTTCAGCTTGGACTCTTGATGGGAAAAAATTGGCGTATGCTCAACCACATAAAATTGACATTATTAATCAGTCAGGAGAATCGTTAGAAACAATAGCTCTTGATAAAATTTGTGTCTCAAGAAATGGAATTACATGGGATCCTAGTGGAACGAAAATTTTGTTGATTAGTAGTTGTTCTGAAAATGATCCAAATTTTGGTTTTTTTATATTTGATATTGAAAACAAAGAATTACAAAAATTACATTGGGTAAAGTGGTTAGCTCCAATAAGTCAACCAGGGTGGGTGCCGTGAGAAAAAAGCCTTACCTGGGATTATTATCTCAGTGATGCTTTAGGCTCCGTGCGCCAGCTGACAGATGGAAATGCAGAAGTTGTTCTGGCACAAACCTACGAACCCTATGGCGAGGTGTTGACCAGTGCGGGTGAGGGAGAGAGCAGCTATGCCTACGCCGGAGAGTGGACGGACACAACCGGGTTGCAGTACCTGCGGGCACGCTATATGAACCCGGCAGTGGGACGGTTCTTGACGCGGGATACCTGGAGTGGAAATTTTTCCAATCCCCTATCATTAAATAAATGGGTTTATGTTGAAAGTAATCCTATAAACTTAGTTGATCCGAGTGGTAAAAACAGTAAAAACATATCTTGTGCATGGGATGACTGCGAAGCAGAAAAAAATGTTCAAGCTTTGAAAGAGGTATTTATTGCAAGCGCAATTCGCCATAACAGAATTCCAAATATGGATGACAATGGTTTTGCTGCGTTGATTGCTTCTATATTGGTTAGTGAGAGACGAATTGGGAGAATCCCAGAAGACAGAAATAGAGCTTTACAGTTCTTAGAAGATCTTCTTCCATCGCTTGGTTGTGTTGTATCAGGGCACTATATTAATGACGCTTGGGACAATCAAGAATGGGGGCTATTAATAAAATACCTTACCAACAATGAAATTCCACAATATGCTACCGTGGGGTTAGGGAATATTGCATTATGGAAAGCCGAAGATATATGGAAAAATCAAGCATGTGATTTTTGGGGAAATTGTGTTGAGGTGAACGTAAGTCCTCTAAAAATTAATAATATCTTCAACCAAGAAGTTAATATTGCAAATCCCTTTGATACTCAAATTGCTCCAGCGAGTTTGCCAGGAGGGTATCTTTTAGAATATGAGCCTTCGCTGCTTCAATCATATCAAATAATGGCTAATCAATTACTCAATGATAAAAAGAACATCGAGTATGTAGCAGCAAACTTGGAAGTAGGTGCGTTACGGTTGTTTTCTCTAGGTTTACAACCCACTGCATATAATTCTGCAACCTGGCATTTAATGTCTGTTCAAACACCAGAGGAAATTAGCAGGCGCAAATGGGATCCAGGAGCAGCAGTCTGGATATTAAATGAAATTCCAACCGTTTTAACAGTTCTAGGATTAGACAGTTCATGGAATATTAGCCAAGAAATGCAATATATTCAGGATGGACAAGAAGCGTTTTGGGGAACAGGTGGAAACTAAAATGAAAATATCAAGATATTTGTTCTATGGTATTACTTTTATTCTTCTTGTTTTGGCTGCTTGTGGGGGAAATCAAGACGACTTATTTGAAGAAGAGCATTTAATTTTTACTCAAGAACATGGTAAGTTAGCTATTAATTTGCTAGAAAATTTTGTAAGTAGCTGGAAGGACGTAGAAGTAGATGTTCTTGGTGTACGGGTGATTGATTACGTTGAAAATGAGAAGATCAAGATTATCGGTTGTACCCAAGAACGATTTGACCTCCATTACCCGAACAAATCGAAAGTATTGGTTGATGACTATGATGTTCGAAGAATTTATATATTTCAGTTTAATGATGGTAAATGGAAATTCATAGAGTCATTTACAATTAATTATGAAAATATTGATCAAACATATAATGATTGGTGGTATTTTCCCGAAGATAAAAAAGAATTAATTGGAGAATTGCCAAAATTTAACTATTGGAATTGTCTGCTTTTTGTAGAAAACCTAAACGATTAACAATGACTTTTCATTTTTCCAAGCTGCCTTTTAGTAAATTCTGTTTGCATCATGTTGCTCCATGAGGTTAGTAGTTGATTCTTTCAGTTTCAAATGAGCATGATTTTCCCCACAATGTTAGGGAAAATATTTCGACTTAGTTTTTGTTTGGTCAATGCATTTTCAATATCGATCGGCGGTTTTGTGCTTTCTCATTCGGCATGTCAATTTTTAAAATACGTTTTATATCTTACTGCGATCTTCCTCGTTAGAAATTCTTGGTAGGATTGTTGGAATAACTATATTGGGGAAAGAAGGTCTCACTTGGAACTATTACTCGGTGATGCTTTGGGTTCCGTGCGCCAGCTGACGGATGAGAATGCAGAAGTTGTTTTAGCGCAAACTTATGAACCCTATGGTGAGGTGTTGAGTAGTGCTGGTGATGGTGAGAGCAGCTACGCCTACGCAGGGGAGTGGACGGACATGACCGGCCTGCAGTACTTGCGGGCGCGCTACATGTGGTCGGCAGTGGGAAGGTTCTTGACGCGGGATACCTGGGCGGGGGATTACAACTCACCACTCAGTTTAAACCGCTGGATGTATGTCCAGGGGAATCCGGTGATGTTTACCGATCCGAATGGAAATAGACCAAGTATAAATATCCCTATATGTCTTGATGGAGATCAATGTATTGACGGGTATTCTCAACCCCCTATTATTTATGAACCTCCTCCGCCATATGTTTCTCCCCTTTCAGCAAATGGTGAAAATATGCTTAGACTTTTAAGATTATATAATTGTAATTCAAAATGGTTAGAAGCAGCCGGAATTGTACACCTGTCAGTTGAAAAATTTGCAGGTATGATGCTGCAACTTGAAGTACATAGCCTTACAGATGCAGCCGAACGGAAAATGTTTTTAGAATTTGTTATCGAAGCTGCAGGACACCATCTTTGGGCAGACCCTACAAGTGATGGTATGGATGACAGACATAAATACTGTGGTGAGGATAAAAATTGTATTTTCGGAATACTTAACTTCTTAGGTGACTATGTAGAGGCCGCAAGGGATAGATATGAGGCAAGTTTCTTAACTCCTGTATACGAACAGGGAGATAAATATGATCAAGATGGAAAGAAAAATGAATTATTATGGTATCTTCCAAAAGATATGCCAAGTCTCTACTCTAGTGCTATGGCGGATGCTACAGGATTATGGGGTGGGTTTCAGTATGCCCAAGAAATTGGAGAATCATTAGTAAGTTTACAAGATGATTATAAGAATTACTATACAAATGAACCTTATCAATGGTCAAATCGTATAGGAAAGAAGGGTGGTGGTCAGAGCTGCGCGGAGGCTATTAAATCATCTTCCGAATGGATTAAAAAATATGGAGAAACCCCAGGTGAAAATCCATATATTATGAAAGTGGGTAATGCCTATGTGTTTACTGCATTTCAAGGAAACCTTGCTGACAAATATTGTAAATTCCCGTAGATATTTGGAGCTTGGATTCAACATCGAAGTGCAACAGGTGGGTGAGAAAATAGTACCTCAAAAGGTGTGTTGAAATCAAGACATTTTCTCGGTCGTAAATTAATCCGGTCCATCACAAAACATTCATATTCAGCAGTAAGTTGAGTTAGGTCATAATCTTTAGGAATATACTGCCGGATGAGGCCATTCGCATTTTCATTGGTGCCCCGTTCCCAAGAAGCATAGGGGTGGGCAAAGTAGAACCCAATTTGTAGGGCTTGAGAAATTAATTTGTGGTCAGCAAATTCTTTGCCATTGTCCGATGTGATCGTTTCTAATTTGTTCATTGATTGCAGTAACTCGATCACGGCTTGGGATACCAGATCCGCCGATTTGGCAGCGACTCGGCGCAGCAAGGTAAAACGAGATTTTCGCTCTGTCAGGGTGACAACCGCACCTGTGCCTTGTTTGCCAAAGATTAGATCAACTTCCCAATCCCCCAGGCGAGATCGTTGGTCAACAATCTCGGGGCGTTTTTCAATGCTAACTGGATCGGCAATTTTGCCTCGGCGATCCCTGCCGTCCCGACGTTTACGCCGCTTTTTCTGACGCCTCAAGTGGGTATGCAAGTCTCCTCCATTTCGTTTGTCTGCATAGATGTGTTGGTAGATGCTTTCATGACTGATACCTATGCCTTTTTCTTTTTTCAGCCAGTTAGAAACCTGTTCTGGACTCCAATCTAGGCGAAGTTGCTCTCCCACCAGCGTCCAAGTTGTTCCCTCAATTTGTGTGCTGTTGGTCGCTCGCCGCTCTTGTGCTTTCCGGTGGGCTTGTTTGGGACGATAACCACGTTGACCGCGATTCCGCTTCAATTCCCGACTAATCGTTGATTTATCTACTTCAATGCAATTTGCAATCTCAGTTTGTGAATGTCCCATTTTCAACAATGAGGAAATCTGGTATCTTTGTTCGTAGGTAAGCTGTGCGTATGTCATAAGCGCTCCTTTGACTTTGGTCGGTCTTGGAGGTTTATCTTACCTCAGCTTACCTCCTTCCTAACCTTCAAAGTTGCACTTCGTACTTGAATCTAAGGAGGAAAAAAAATGAAAGTTAAAAATCTATTGATGAACAATATCTTATTACTTTTGCTCCTTTGTGCCTGTAAAGTGAATGGGACAGCATATAGCCCAACTGCGACCACAGAGATAGAGATGTCTCAGACGGCAACAAAAGATGTATTTATACCGACTCCAACGATAGCGGTGGCGGACACACCCACGGCAACGGAAATTGTTACGCCGTCTTTTGTGCCTACAGATATGCCAAAACTTAGACCGGGTTTTACGATTATTCCAGTAAGGTTTGCTGAAAGTAGGAAAGGATTGGAGGAGCTACCGCAAGCCATTTCTTATAGATCTCAAGACAGTGAAAGAACTACGCTAAAAATCATCCAAAAAGATTTCCAAATAGTCGATTTATCTGATTCTTTTGAGCTGATTTATGGTACAAGATGGGCACCTGATGGGAAAAAGATATTTATAACAGGATATTCGAGACAGGCAGAGAAGTTTCAATATTGGGTCTTGGATATTGATAAACAAACCCAAACCCAAATTTTGACAGATGGCGCTATTTCACAGGTTATTGATTTTTCATGGGCACCAGATAGTGAACGATATGCTTTAATCTCTCAGGACGGTTTATTATATGTTGGGCATATCTCTGAAGATTCACCTACAATGATTTATTTTTCTCCTAAGGCTGACCTAACTGAGGTGGTTTGGTCGCCTGTAAGCGATATGATTGGGTTCATTGAATACGAAGCGCCAACAATAAGTCATGCGTATATCATAAAGCCTGATGGGTCTACAAGTCTTCAATTAACGTACGGGGAGGAGGAAAATATTGAACTTGCTTGGTCGCCAGACGGCACCCAACTGTCTGTGATGCGGCATACACCTTCAGAACCGTGGACCATTTATGTGATAAATGCTAATTTGAGTGGTGAAGAAAAGGTTGTTATTGGAATAGAATCTGTTTCACACCCCACATGGTCGCCAGATGGGAAAGAGTTCATTTATTTGAGGTGGGTATCAGATTTGATGACACTGGGAGAAATTTTAATTTATCCTTGTATGTTAAGTATAGAAAATGAACAAGAAATTTGTTATGGCATTGATAGCCAGCTTCTTACTCCAGTATGGTCTCAAGATCCTTCAATTTTACTTTTTCATATTGATAATACACTTTGGGTATTAGACCGTGATTCAAATACTGCATACCCCATAGTGACTGAAGAAGACATACGAAATTTTAATTGGGTAAATTCAAACGAACGGTAATTCTGGAAGAAGGAACTACGTAGCATAAGGTTTGAATCCTAGTTCCAGTTCAGGTGTATTAGAATTTTTTATCTAAATTTGGATAAAGTGATTGTCACGCTTGTCTAGGAATTTTTTTTGGGAAGTATTAGCAGTGCTTCTTCTGCTGGGTGGGCGGTATGGCCATAATCAACAAATAGGTTGACAATATCTACACGCACGCTATATATAACAGTTTCACCAGCCTTGATGTTTGGCAGGTGGTTTTATGTTGATAATGAGCAATAATTTTTGGTTGTGGGTTGTTATATTGTATATTCCGTAGATATTTGGAGGAAAAAGAATGAAAATTAAAAATCTATTGATGAACAATATCTTATTACTTTTGCTCCTTAGTGCCTGTAAAATGAATGGGACAGCATATAGCCCAACTGCGACCACAGAGATAGAGATGTCTCAGACGGCAACAAAAGATGTATTTATACCGACTCCAACGATAGCGGTGGCGGACACACCCACGGCAACGGAAATTGTTACGCCGTCTTTTGTGCCTACAGATATGCCAAAACTTAAACCGGGTTTTACGATTATTCCAGTAAGGTTTGCTGAAAGTAGGAAAGGATTGGAGGAGCTACCGCAAGCCATTTCTTATACTACTCAAGACGATGAAGGCACTACGCTAAAAATCATCCAAAAAGATTTCCAAATCGTCGATTTATCTGATTCTTTTGAACTGATTTATGGTACATGGTGGGCACCTGATGGAAAGAAGATATTTGTAGAAGAATATTCGAGACAGGCAGAGAAGTTTCAATATTGGGTCTTGGATATTGATAAACAAACCCAAACCCAAATTTTGACAGATGGCGCTATTTCACAGGTTATTGATTTTTCATGGGCACCAGATAGTGAGCGGTATGCTTTAATCTCTCAGGACGGTTTATTATATGTTGGGCATATCTCTGAAGATTCACCTACAATGATTTATTTTTCTCCTAAGGTTGGCCTAACTGAGGTGGTTTGGTCGCCTGTAAGCGATATGATTGGGTTCATTGAATACGAAGCGCCAACAATAAGTCATGCGTATATCATAAAGCCTGATGGGTCTACAAGTCTTCAATTAACGTACGGGGAGGAGGAAAATATTGAACTTGCTTGGTCGCCAGACGGCACCCAACTGTCTGTGATGCGGTATACACCTTCAGAACCGTGGACCATTTATGTGATAAATGCTAATTTGAGTGGTGAAGAAAAGGTTGTTATTGAAATAGAATTTGTTTCACACCCCACATGGTCGCCAGATGGGAAAGAGCTTATTTATTTGAAATGGGTATCAGATGGGAGGGTACTAGGGGTTAGTTTGATTTATCCTTGTGTGTTTAATATAGAAAATGAGCAAGAAATTTGTTATGGCATTGATAGTGAGCTGCTCACCCCCAAATGGTCTCAAGATCCTTCAATTTTACTTTTTCATATTGATAATACACTTTGGGTATTAGACCGTGATTCAAATACTGCATACCCCATAGTGACTGAAGAAGACATACGAAATTTTAATTGGGTAAATTCAAACGAACGGTAATTCTGGAAGAAGGAACTACGTAGCATAAGGTTTGAATCCTAGTTCCAGTTCAGGTGTATTAGAATTTTTATATGTAAATTTGAATAAAGTGATTGCCGCGCTTGTCCTGACCCAGACCCATGAACCCTATGGCGAGGTGTTGAGTAGAGCGGGTGAGGGGGACGAGCAGCTACGCCTACGCCGGGGAATGGATGGACACGACTGGCTTACAGTACCTGCGAGCATGCTATATGAACCTGGCAGTGGGGCGATTCATTACGCGGGATACCTTTGCGGGGGATTACAATTCACCACTCAGTTTGAACCGCTGGATGTATGTGCAGGGGAATCCGGTGATGTTTACGGACCCAAGTGGGTTGTATTGGTGGGGTGCAGGTCAAGCATTATTTGATGCGTCTGAACTTCGTGCACAAAGCCAGAATATTCATATACGTATCCAAGCAATTTGGATGGCAGGACGTATGAAGCAAGTCCATGCAGAATATCCAGGCCCATCAATTATTCCTGTTCCTAACGTAGATTTGTTGAGTTCAGTTACAGGAGAAGTATGGGAAATTAAACCTTGGGATGATGGTATGAAAGGTGCGGTTGATGCAAACCTTCGAGTAGCTGCACTAAACGTGGCTCAAAGAAGGGGATTGCTAAAAGGTATGAATCCTGTGGCAATGCCGTATAATTGGAATTTTGATCCGATATCATGGAATCTTGGCGTGTCTTTCCCTGGGGAGATGTATATTGGAACAGATGATTCTGGCTGGTTTGATTATTATGCGGGACAAATTGCTCCTGGATTAATACTGTGGTGGAAATTTCCAAGAGAAACGCCTAAATTTGTCCCGCTTCCCCTCGTTCTTCCAAATAATGTAACTTGGAGTGACAGAAATAGAAGAGAAAATTGGAAACCGGGAGGAGCACCAGTCCCAGTCCCTGCTTATAGCAATGGATCGGGGTATAATTTAAACTTAAGTGAAAATCAACAAATAACTTTGATTTCACTTGGAATTTTTTCCTTAATAAAGATTTTAGAATACCTAACTTGTGGCCCAGCGGGATTAACTTTGCCGCCTTATGTCCCTGTCCCTGTCGGTCCATAAAGTCATGAAGAGGATAAAATGAAAAATAACATAAACATGAAAGAGTTAAGAGAACAAGTAAAGGTGTTGCTTGAAGATTACAACTTGCCGACTAGACGCTTTGGTATCGCAATCGTAGTCAATGAAGAAGAGTTTGCATGGTTGGCAGATGAAAATCCATATATGGTTCATCCTGACATGTTAGCGTTTATAGAGACAGATGAGATGGGAAATCAATCTTATGTACAAATTACGAAAGAGCACATACCTTATTAAACATCATTCACAAATCAATATTTAGAAGTGCAAAATTGATTGGATAATGATGTTATTGTGCATATGCAGAAATAAAAAGAAATTTCTACCACCCCGCTCGAATCACATTAATTCTATTGCCCTCTCGCCCTGCGAGAAACAAAGCAGGATTGGAAACTTCGCTTTTAGTAAAACGCCGTTCAAAATTTATCCACCATGGGTGATTGCTGATTAGGGTAATTTATTTTATAGTGGTAGGTGAAGGGCTTGCTTGTAGATTAATAACAAAGCCGATATGGAGTGAGGGATGAATCTAAAACCGGGTGTGCCGAAGTTCTTGCTGCATTTCCTCTCAGGTCTGATGTGGAGCGGGGTGGGGGTTTTCTTGATCAGTCTGACCAGGGAGTGGATTGCCCCTGTGCAGGTTGGCTATGTGGTTGAGATCATCATCTTTGGGGTGATCCTTGGGGGTGGGATTTATGCCTTTGGCTTCTCCAAACTTGCGCACAAGAACATCTCCCGGATTGAGGACATCAGCAGCGAAAAGCCTTGCCTCTTTGCTTTCCAAAAGTGGAGCAGCTACCCGTTGATCGCATTCATGATCTCATTGGGGATTTTTCTGCGGGCCTATGCCCCCATCCCCAAAACCTGGCTGGCTGTATTGTATATTGGGCTTGGTTTAGGTTTGTTCCTCTCCAGTGCGCATTATTACAAACATATTTGGGATACCGCTCACGGAAATCAAATCCGTGTTTGAGGACAGCCCATCAAGTGATCCCATTTCGAAAGACATCTATCATCGCCTCTACATTGTCCATCGGAATATCGCTCATCATACGGTGAGAAGGAGCCAGCATCAAGCCGGTGCCTTCGGGGGCAAGGGCAGCCGCGCAGGTTTTGATCGTTTCTGTTACACCTGCTGGCGCGGCATGTGGCAGCAGGTTCTGGGTAGAAATCCCGCCATAAAAGGAGAGTTTGCCCGCAAAACGATCCATCAGCCAGGCATGGTCGAGTACTTCCGGCTGAACCGGATTGAGGGTGGTCAGGCCGATCTCGAT
Source organism: Anaerolineales bacterium (assembly GCA_963675375.2). Classification (GTDB taxonomy): domain Bacteria; phylum Chloroflexota; class Anaerolineae; order Anaerolineales; family UBA11579; genus UBA11579. The sequence continues at coordinate 122,136 of CAXXLY010000001.1, forward strand.
CAGGTCTGGCAGGATTTGCTGGATTTGCCCGTCCGAATGCATGATGATCGGCAGCTGCCTTTCTACAAAGGGGGCAAACAGGCGCGCTAAGCGCGGTTTGATGTACTTGCGCCACATCTTGGGGGAAAAGAGCAGTCCCTTTTGTGCCCCATAGTCATCCCCAAAATAGCCCCCATCAATATCGAGATCGAGAAAGCGGTGGATCAGGGCCAGTTGGATATCGGTGATCTGATCTAAAAGCGCTTCCGAATAGCCTTCGTCTATTGCCATGTCGATCATAAAATTTTGCAACCCGCGCAAACTCCACGCCCGCTCAAACAAGGCAAACCCGAAGTTTGGCGCGGCGAAGAGTTGATCGCCCGGTTGTTCGAGCTTTGTGCGGGCATCATCAAGCAGGTTTTCGGCGTATGGGTTCGGCCAGGGATAGCTGTACAGGGCTTTTGATTCGGATAGAGGATTGATTGCCGTGTAGTAGCCTTCTTCCTGGGTATCAAAGCCCACACCCCACCAATCGTATCGGATGCGTTTGTCTTCCGAATAGCGCACCGGGTAGCTTATATCCAGGCGCAGAAAATGGTTGCCCAGGAATGCGGGCAGCTCGGCAGCCGGAATGGAAAAGTGGGCGGCCATTTTTTGCCCCATCTCGGCCGTGTAGTTGATCTGGGTAGGGATGCGGTCAACCGTTTGGTGGCGCAGGGCACGCAGCATACGTGTTTTCGGGGTTAGATTCATTGGAAGCCTTTCAAGCTCAAGTAGTTCTCTTGCTGTAAAATGATGATGATGAAACCATCTCGGTTCGTTATTCTATTTCTTGTGATGTTAATTGTGCTCACTGCTTGCGGAGAGCATGCGGATAGTCAAACTCTCGAAATTTTGACTGCCTCTGAAAGTGGTGCGTTCCCTGCGGCCGGCCGTGTCTATACCCTGGAACAAACCATCACCTTCTCCAATATCGGCAGCGGACAACCCGACAAGTTCAATCTGTGGGTGGCCTTGATCCGCACTTTTCCGCCTTATCAAGAAGTGACCGATATTTCCATTGCACCCCAGCGCTACACCCTGGTGACGGATGAATACGGGAATAGCTATGCGGAATTTGAGCTTTCCGAGATCGCACCGGGCGATACGGTCACCATTGCGATTAATTATCAGGTAACTGTGTATCCTTTCGCCGCCGACGTACAGGCCTGCGCGGGGGAAATGGGGGAGGAGTTCACCCAGGCGGAACTGCATATCGAAGCTAACAACCCGCAAATTCAATCCCTGGCACAGCAGCTTACGCAAAAGGGAGATACAGTCTGCCGGCAGGTGGAACGCTTTTACGATTACGCCCGCGAAAACCTGACCTACACGCCCAACCAGTTCAGTTGGGGGGCGCAGTCTACCTTTGGAGAAATGGGGGCAGACTGCACTGAATTTGCCTCGCTGGTGATAGCCTTGAGCCGCGCCCAGGGTATTCCGGCGCGCTACCTGGAGGGCATCTTGTATTTAGAGAACCAGGAGGCCAACGGGGGCAAGATCGAACATGCCTGGCTGGAGGCGTATTTGCCGGGGATCGGTTGGGCGCCGCTGGACCCTACCATGGGGCGTTCTCCACTGACCCGCAGTGAATATCTTTTTAAAGTGCCTGCTGACCGTTTTATTGTTACCCTTGGCAGAAATCCTTCAACGCTGCGCGGGGGAAGCTATTTCACCTACATCTATTGGCCGGGGAACAGTACCACAATTGAACTTGTTGCACAAAACTGGCATATCGAACGGCTTGATCCCTGATTTACCTTTCCACCGCATACGGCCCGTTTTCGGGGCGGTCCAAATCTGCCGAATAGGGTAAGACGCCCGCACCGCGGGAAGCCCTGGCATGATATACCTCCGTCTCGATGCCGGTCGATTCCCCATACTGCCGGATGACATGCTGCGAAAAAGGTTCGGCCATCGTTTCTTCAATGATCGCTACCATACAGCCGCCAAACCCCGCGCCTGCCTGTCTTGCCCCAATCACACCGGGCGCGCCGGACATGGCTGCCATCATCGCGTTCATCTCCGGACAGCTGATCTCGTACAGGTGGCGTGCCCCCTGGAAAGATGCCGCCGTCAACACATGGATTGCCTCCCGGTCACCGGCTTGCAGTGCGGCTGCCAGGTCGATCACCCGCTGATTCTCTTCAATAATGAACTGACAGCGTCGGGCAACCACTTCTGGCAAACGGGCGCGCTGGGCTTCAAATTGCACGCGCGAGACATCCCGCAGTGTTTGGATCTCCGGGAGGTCTTCTTTGAGAATAGCAACCCCTTCTTCACATGCCGCCCGCCGTTCTGAATAGGCTGAAGTGGTTAAAGTGCGTTTCGCTTTTGTATCGCAGATCATCACCATCAAGTCTGCGGCAATCGGAATTACCTCGCTGGTGATCGTGCGGCAGTCCAGGAGCAGCACATTGTCGAGCTGCCCCATCAGGGAGGAATATTGGTCCAAGATGCCGCAATCCAGGCCGACAAACTCGTTTTCCGCCCGCTGGCAGTAGCGGGCAAGTGCCAGCTTGGTGATCTTAAGGTTGCTCATGTGTTGGAAAAGGATTGCGACGGCCACTTCTAGCGCCGCAGAGGAAGATAACCCGCTGCTGAATGGGATCGTGCTGTGGATCAGGCCGTCAAATCCGGTCAGAGTATAGCCTTCCGCTTGGAGGACGTGCGCCACACCGCGCACATAGTTCGACCAGTTCACTTTGGTGTCGTAAGCAATGTTTTGCAAAGAAAATTGTGCCGGCCGCTTTGTGTTCAGCGAACGCACCCGCACCATGCCGTCCTCGCGCGGGCGTGCGGCGATCCAGGTGTTTCGCTCAATGGCTTCGGTGAGTACATAGCCTTCATTGTAGTCGGTATGGCTGCCCATTAAGTCTACTCTGCCGGGAGCCTGCACCCATAGGGTGGGGCGGGTGCCATAGTGCTTGATAAAGGCTTGTTCGATGTGCTGCTTCCTTAGGGAATCCATCATGGCTGCTTTCTTGCGTCTGGTTTTGGGGTGTTTGCTTTAGTCTAAACGTTTGCGCAGGTAAGCGTGCATGGTGACCGAGAAGACAATAATGAAACCGTAGATCAGCTGGGTCCAAAAGCCGGTCAGGCCCACGGCCACAGTGGCTGCTTCAATCGAGCCGATGATGAAGGCGCCGATAAATGTGCCGATGATCGTGCCCACCCCGCCAAATACCGAGGTGCCGCCCAAAAAGACCGAAGCCAAGGTGCGCAGCAAATAGCCTTCGCCCAGGCTGGGCCAGAAGTAGGTGACATATAGGCTGGCTACCACGCCGGCAAATGCCGAGATCACACCGATCAGTGAAAAGATAATGATCCGCACTCTGCCTGAATTGACCCCCATCAGGTTGGCCGAGTTCTCGTTATCGCCGATCAGATAGACATGTGCGCCAAAGCGGTGCCGGTTGAGCAAAGCCCACATTGCTACGGTAATAATGATCAGCCAGACCATTTGCATGGGCAGCCAATCTGCAATCTTTCCGACCAATAGAGGGTGCAGCAGCGATTCTTTGGTATATACCAGGGTGCCCGATTTTCCTTGGGTAAGCACCAGCACAGCGCCCCGCCAAAAGAATTGGGTACCAATTGTGGCTACCAGGGATGGAATCCCGAATTTCACCACGATGATGCCGTTGAGGAATCCCACGATCAGGCCGGTGACCAGTGCGGCTAAAAAGGACAGCCATACGCTGGTTGTGGCCTCGTAGGTCAGCAAGAACATCGCCATACCCATCGCCATGATCGAGGTAAAAGACAAATCCATTTCCCCGGCAATCACGGCCAGGGTCAGCGGCATTGCCATAATGGCAAAAAATGGAATGGTGGACATGAATGCCTTATAGATCATCGGCGACAAGAAAGTCTCCGGCGCGGCCGAGATGAAAACGATCCACATCACGAAGAATACGCTGATGATACCGATCTGAGTGCCATTTTTACGGGCAAATCGCCGGAGCGAAAATGCTTCTTTATAGGGTTTTGCAGCTTGTGTGTTTTCCATAATCTTTATCCTTGGTTGGAATTGGTATCAACTGCGCCTTCAAAACTACCCGTTTCAGCGATACGGTACATTTTGTCCATCAGGTCATCAAGGCTGATTTCCGAGGTCATGAATTCGCCCGCCACGGTGCCGCGATCGATGACCACCACCCGGTCTGCAACCGAATATACATGAAAAATATTATGATCAATAAACACAGCAGATTTCCCTGCTTTTTTGATCCCGCGTACAAAATCTAGCAGTTTACGTGTCTCTTTGAGCGATAAACCCATGGTGGGTTCATCCAGAATGATGATGTCGGCATCAAAATAGAGTGCCCTGACAATAGCTACGCCTTGTTTTTCGCCACCCGAAAAAGTTTTGATGGCTGAATCCGGGGTAACAGCTGTGGAAGTGAACCCCATCGATTCGGTCATCAACCGGTGTGTTTCCGCCTTCATCCTTTTAATATCCATAAACCCCAGGCCGGTGGTCAGTTCTCTCCCCAGGAAAATGTTTCTCCACAGCGTTTGCAGTTCTGCCAGCGCACGCTCCTGGTAGACTGTTTCAACACCCAGTTTGCGGGCTTTCGGAACGGTTAATCCATCCACCTTCTGACCGTTAAAAAAGATCTCTCCCTCAGTTGGTTGGTGATAGCCGGTGAGGATCTTGATAAGGGTAGATTTTCCTGCGCCGTTGTCCCCTAACAAACCCACAACTTCATTTTGCCCCAATTTGAAATTGATATTGTGTAAGGCTCTCACCTCTCCAAACAATTTTGAGACATTTTTAAGTTCAATTCGATAGGTCATAAATTCACTCCAAGTATTCTGAGGATCGACCGCCACGGTCAAGTGGCGTTGTGGTGGTGTGGAGACCGATCCTCACTTCTATGCTGGTGCAAGATCATCGATCAGTCAGCATGTTTGCCAGAAGATACTAGCGGATTTGTTCTCCAACCAGCGCTTCGAGCAGCTCGATGTTGTCTGCATGGGCAAAGCCGGCGCCCGTGTCGATGTGCAGACCGGTGAATGCGTAGTTGTCGGTTAAGCAGATTTGCAGCACGGAAAGATAGCCTTGCAGCCATTGCTGTTGGTCAATCACCAGGTCGGTCCAGCCGCCTTTGATCGCTTCTACGGTGGCGGATGAAAGGTCAAAACCAACCGCATACACATCATCCGGGCCAAGTCCTGCGCTGGTGATGTATGTTTCCTGGGTGGCGGTGAGTGCGCCGTGGTCTGTTACGATCAGCTTGATGTCCGGGTTAGCAGACATGATACCCACGAATTGGGATGTGCCCGCGGCTGCATCCGCATTGGTGGCGTCATCAATCTCAAGGTAGATCACTTCCAGGCCGGCTTCTTCAAGCGCATCTACAACACCCTGGGTGCGTTCGCCGCGCCCTGCTTGTGCCAGCAAACCCCACACAAAGGCTTTATCGCCGGCTTCCAGGCCAAAACGGCTCACAGATTCCTGTCCGAGAGAGTAGCCCGCATCGTACAAGATGGCGCCAACATAGCCGAATCCGGCAGAGCTGTATTTTTGCTGCAGCGTGGGCAGCTGTGTGTTCATGCTGGTGACTACAATGCCTTGAGCTTCAGCATCGTCGACTAGAGGAGCAAAGGCCTCATCCCCGGGGTGACCCATGATGGCGATCCCATCGGGGCTGGTGGCAACGGCTTCGGAGAACTGGGTGATCATTTTCTCCGGGTTCCAGTCTGACCACACATATTCCACGTCTGCGCCGGTGTCGACTGCAGCAGCCACAGCACCGTTATAAACCACTGTGGCAAACGGGCCGCCGGGAGAACCGCCGGGGAAGAACACGATTTTTGTATCGGAGCACCAACCGCCGTCTGCGGCAGGGGCTGCGCCATCGCCTTCTTCAACCGCTGCTTCTTCACCACCTGTGTCGGCAGTGTTGGCGGTGTCGTCGCTTGCGGTGCTTGTGTCGTTGCCGGCGGTGGTGTTGGCTTCATTCGTGCCACCGCAAGCTGTGAGCAGCAAAGTAAAAACAAGTAGGGCGGCAAAAACGAACATTAACTTCTTGGTTTTCATTTTTCTATTTCTCCTTGTTATATTGTTTGTAAAAACAAAAATTCTCCAATATGTTTTCCGGTAAACCACCTCCTTTGTTAAAATCTCATCATTTTTCGGAAGATTATTTTTTGTTTCTGCTTTATTTGGTGTGGCAGACTCTTCTTCCTCAGTTTTGGCTGCTGCCGTTAGGAGCAGCCCCGATGGTTTTATTAGTTCTGTTGTGGCGGTGCCGCTGTGATGTTGTTGTGGGGGGAGTAGTCGCGCAGGGTTGTGGAACTTTCACGAACAACCAGTTCGGGGGCAATCAGGTTGTCGGATGCAATTGCTTCTTCTAAGCAAGCGGGGTCTTGAATACAGGCTTGTAAACGTAAGACTGCCAATGCGCCCAGCTGGTTGAGATTTTGCTGCATGGTCGTCAGCGAAGGGATGAAGTAACCGGATTCGGGGATGTCATCAAAGCCAACGATACGCATCTCATGGGGAATGCGGATGCCCAGATGGTGTGAGGCCTGGATAACACCCAGCGCCATCTGGTCATTGCTCACAAAAATGGCATCCAGGTCGTTATTTTTAGCGATCAGCGCCTGGAACCCTCGATTGCCGCTCTCTGCCTCCCAGTTGCCCTCAAAGATGAGGTCATCAATCTCGGAAATCCCTTTTTCGTCCATCACTTCTTTCCAACCGGCTAAACGTTCTTCACTTTCCCACCAGTTGTGTGGGCCGGTGATGATCCCGACTTTTTTTGCCCCTTGCTGAAAAAGGTGTTCGGTGGCGATGCGCCCCCCCAGGCGGTTATTGATTGAGACCACCAACGCTTTTTGGGACGGTTTGCGGTTGAGATGGACGATCGGGATAGGGGAGTTTTGAATCGCGGGGCGGTCTAAATCGGGCGAATCCGTAAACCCCGGAATTGACCAGATGATCCCGGCTACTTGTTGGGCTGCCAGCTGCATTAAGATCGTGTCGGCATCTCCGCCGGTGAACTGGTCGAAAAGCGTCAGGATGATCGAGTAACCTAACTCATTTGCCTTGCGCTCGATTCCGTTCAATACTCTGGAGGAGCCAAAGTATTCCAGCCCAAAGCCCACAATCCCCAATGTGTTGGTACTCCCCCGGCTTAAGCTGCGGGCAACGGTGTTGGGGGCGTAGCCAAGCTCGGCAATGACTTTCTGAACGCGTTTTCGTGTGCTGGGGGAAACATCTGGGCGGTTATTGAGGACGCGGGAGACTGTTTGAGTAGACACTCCGGCAACTTTTGCGACATCTCGAATGGTAACCTGTGATTTGTTGACCATGATTTTTATAAAATGTTACCGTTCCCGTTATCGATAACAATATAAAATCATCTTAGCACAACAAAAATCCAATGTCAAGAAACTGCCGTTATCGGTAACATTTAGGACGCATAGATCAATGTGTAAAAGGATTGGATAATATTAGAAGGAATCCGCTTTTTGAATTGCCTGGCAATTAATGTGTTTTTGCTTTTTCTTGAAACATGATTTTGAGGGTAATTTCAATGGGAGCCAAAGGTTTATATCCCCATATCTTCTCAAATTTTTAATCACGATCTGGCTGGTATGTGAATTTCCAATTGGGTGTACTTTTTTGGTAACATACTTTTGGGAAAATTCAAAACAAAAGTATGTAATTGATAAAGAATTATGTTGATTTCTGATTGTGTAAAGGCCGAGCTGCCTCATAGGTTTAATATTTTGATATCTCTTGGAGGCCTATGTGTTCACGAAAGGGCAGAAGTGTTGAGGTGCTGCCTTAGATTATTTATAATACACTTAGGTAATAAAGCTCTTTACCTACTTCCTTGGCTTACCTGCCAACGCCGCCCCGATAATACCGGCCTCGTTAAAAGAATCTGCGATCACAACCTCGGCCTGCACTGTCAGGTGGGACATAAACTTTTTATGCTTCTTGCTTACCCCGCCACCCAAGATGATTAAATCCGGCCAGATTAATCTTTCGAGATGATTCAAATATTTATCCAGTCTTCCCGCCCATTTTTTCCAAGATAAGTCTTCTTGCTTACGAGCTGCATTTGAAGTAGATAATTCTGCATCTCCGCAGTCGATCTCGATATGCCCCAATTCGGTGTTGGGCAGCAAGACGCCGTTGTTGAAAACGGATGTGCCCAACCCGGTGCCAATCGTCACCAAAAGCACCACGCCCTTGCGGCCTCTCCCTGCGCCAAACGCCATTTCTGCCATACCTGCGGCATCCGCATCGTTAACTACTTTCACCGGGCAGTGGGTGGCTTTGCTGAAGAGCGCGGCAGCATTCTTTCCGATCCATTTATCGTCAATATTGGCTGCCGTGCGGGTGATGCCTTGCTGCACCACCGCGGGAAAGCCGCAGCCAATCGGCCCATTCCACTCAAAGTGCTTGGCAATCTCTGCCACCGTTTTAGCAATCGGTTTCGGTTTGGCGGGGTCAGGTGTGGGAATTCGGTAACGTTCTGCAAGGATTACTCCCTGCTCTATATCTACCGGTGCGCCTTTGATACCAGAACCGCCAATATCGATCCCTAAGACATGCATAAACACTCCTTTAGAAAATGATTGATTTATCTTTTCGGCAATTTATGCTCCGTGAGTCTGGTCTTCTATCTTACTATATCTTTTCCTCGGGTGTGGAAAATAAAATTCAAGAATACTGATTGATAGTAATTTTCTGTAAATTATGATTTTATTAGAGTCAGTGTAATATAATTTCTGTAATTTCCAAAAAGTGATAGGTCAGGTATCCTTTTAGTTGTTCAAAGACCGAAAGGAGAAAACCATGACCTATCAACCAAATTGTACATTACCAAAAGAAATATTGGAACAGATTGCAGCAGAACGCCAGCCAGTATGTGCCTCGCAAGCGAATGCAGGCCGAGGTGGCGGCCGATATCCGGGCGATATTCAATGCCCCGGACCGAGAGCAAGCAGAGCAGTATTTGAAGCAGATCGTCTCCAAATATGCCGATGTGGCTTCTGAACTGGCGGACTGGATAGAGGCGGCTATCCCGGAAGGGTTGACTGTGTTTGATTTTCCAGAGACCCACCGGCGGCGGATTCGCACCAGCAACATGCTGGAATGGGTCAATCAGGAAATCAAGTGGCGCACGCGTGTGGTTCGGATTTTTCCCAATCCACCATCGTGTTTCCGATTGGTGAGTGCGATCCTGATGGAGATCAGTGAGGATTGGGAAACTGGCAAAATTTATTTGAATATCGGTTCGGACTAAAAGGTACTGGTGAATCTACAGAAAAAGGATTGCAGAATCAGGGAGTTGAACAAGTTATTCTAGCTGCATTGTGATAAACCATCATGTCTTTATTGATGGTTCTATCATATCTTTTACATAACTTGCGGGAGAGCCAAAACTGATCCAAATGCTATGATAGTATTTGGACACATTGGAGGTTAGAAATGGCAAGAAGACGAAATTACACCCCGGAACAGATCATCGCGAAATTGAGAGAGCCTGCGAGGCGATCGGTCAACCACGATCTACTCAGCGGATCATTGAATTGGCCAGTGAATATGGTCACTATGGATATCGTCGGGTCACGGCCTTGCTGCGAAACGAGGGCTGGATCGTCAATCACAAGCGAGTCCAGCGTATCTGGCGAGATAAGGGGCTGAAAGTCCCTCAGAAACAACCCAAGAGAGGCCGGTTGTGGCTCAATGATGGCTCTGTGGTCAGACTGAGCCCACTTTTCCCCAAGCATGTCTGGAGCTATGATTTCATGGAAGACCACACTCACAATGGCGTCAAGTTCCGGATCCTGAATGTGATCGATGAATATACTTGTGAGTGTCTGGCGGTGAAGGTGGCTAGAAAGCTGAATTCATATGATGTCGTCGAGGTACTCACAGACCTTTTCATTGAACGTGGTGTGCCAGTGCATATTCGATCGGATAATGGTTCTGAATTCATCGCAAAGCGGGTCAGGGAGTGGCTGGAGCGGCTCCAGGTCCGACCGCTGTACATCGAACCAGGCAGCCCCTGGGAGAACGGTTACATCGAATCCTTCAATGGTAAGATGAGGGATGAGTTGCTGAACGGAGAGATCTTCTATTCTTTGAGGGAGGCTCAGGTTTTGATTGAGATGTGGAGAAAACACTACAACACGGTCCGACCACATAGTTCGCTAGACTATCGTTCCCCAGTTCCAGCTGCGATCCTGGCCCAGCCTACCCAAATCCAGTCGTTTGGACTATCATTATGACTGGTACATATTTTGGGCTCAGGTCAAAAGTATGCCAATGATCTTTCTGTGAAGGCTGTCCTCGTGTTATCCAAAGAGCCGTTCTTCGAGGATATGGAATTCTGCTTCATTGGGAAGGGTGCATTATTTGATAAGACTCTTGCTCTATTGCGCCAATTTAAGAATGTTACGATTCGTGAGACATTTTTAGAGCAATCGGAAATCTCTGCACTGCACAAGGAATATGGAATTTTCCCGTGTCCAACCAGACTTGATGCTCAAGGTGTTTCAATGTGTGAGGCGATGTCCAGTGGACTGATACCCGTTACGAGTGGGGTCACAGCCATTCCGGAGTTTGTTAATGATGAGGTTGGAGTATTGGCTAAAGAAGAAAACTATTTGGATCTGGCAGAGGGGATGAAATGATTTTATCAGTCGCTTGAGGAATATGCTAAGTATTCTGCGAATGTGGCCGCTCATATCCGAGAGTTACGTGGAGTAGAGGCAACGATTGACCGTGTGGTGGATGAAATTTTGCGTGGAAAATCAGAGTAATTAGTCTATGTCATTCAAACCTCGAGTTTTTATCTATGGCAGTTGTGTAACGCGTGATATCCTGCGGCTTCATGGAGATTCTTTTCAGTTGGCAGATTATTTTGCACGGAGTTCGATTCCTTCTGTTGTTTCGAAACCGGTGAAAGTCAATGAAGAAGAAATCAACTTGGACTCTCAATTTCAAAGACGGATGATCATATATGATTATCGAAAAACGCTATTTAACCGCTTGGCCCAAAGAGATTTTGATTTTCTCTTGATAGATTTTATTGATGAAAGATTTGATTTGATCCAATTCTGGGATAAGAGTTTGGTTACTAAATCCTCCGAGTTGATTTTCTCTGGATTGTTGAGCCCTAATCTATTTCGAAAATGGCGATATAAAGAAATCTCTCGGCTGAACATGCATTTTGATAAGTGGGCCAAGGCATGCGAAATCTTTGTGGAAAGAGTAAAGGAAATCGTCCCCGAGGAAAATGTGCTAATTGTTGGAGGATTTTGGGCGAGGAATTACTTGGCCAAGTCGGGCAATATGGTTGCTTTTGAGGAAAGAGAAGAAATTGACTCTCATAATGCTCTGTTGATGAAATACTATCAGTATATAAACAAAGCATTTGGTGGAGATCAGTTGCTCGTTTCTGATGAGCATCCATTTGCTGATGAGATGCATGTATGGGGATTATCTCCTTTCCACTACACATTGACTTGGTATGATGAAATGAAAGATATGCTTCTAAAGCGAATGAATAACTACCTGGCGATTGCACCTGAAGAAAAATGGAATGCTGATGTCAGAATGGTTTACGTAAATAGTGCAGAAATGGAACAGCTTGCTGTTGATACTTATCAATTTTCGATTAGCGCTGAAAGTAAAATTTCTCTTGAGTATGCCTGGTATGTGATGAAAGGTAACGAAATAATCTCAAAAGTCCCATATGCTGAGGCGAGTGTTTTTGAACTGCAATTGGAAGATCCAGGTATCTATCAGGTATTATACTTTGTGCGGAATGAATTCGGAGAAGTTGAGAAAGGGAGTTTTGAGCGGTTTGCGCACCAGGCAGAGATAAACGTACAGGAGTTGCGAGTGGAAAGAATGGGAGAAAGAAACTATCATTTTAGTGTAGATGCTGAATGTAATTTGCCATTATTATATGCCTGGTATGTGATGAAGGACAATGTTCCAATTGAAAAAAACTGGTACTCAAAGTCTCCTATATTCAAGTATGAATTTCCAGAGACTGGATCATTTCAGATTGAATACTTTATCAGAAATGAGTTTGGGGATACAATAAGTGGCCGTTTTGAGACTATCAATATCTAGTATCGTAAAAAGCAAAAATCTCGGGATCCAAAATGAAAGTTGTAACTAAATTTTTAGACATTTGAGAGAATATTCCGACTATATTATCTGCTCTGTCCGAAGCACCCTCCGCCTTCAATTCTCCAGCTCAGTTTTTTGGGTGCAATTCTAATTTTTGTTGGTCACTTAGACAACAGGCTTAGATCGTCAACCAGAATCATACCTTCCTGGGATATTTCGATAACGACTGTAATGGTAATTTCTGGCCCCATTTGGAAGACAGGCAGTATTGCATGATACTGCTCCCATTCATCATTGCCCACCAAAAAGCTTTCACTTTTCATCAAGTTTTTACCCTCTGGGTTTTCTGCTGCCAAACGAATATATAGCTGGTTTTCCTTATCTAAAGAAGTGGCGTAAATAGACAGTTCAAGGAAGTCAAACTGATCGGCATTTGTGATTGTGTGACGTTGGTATATGTAGTTCAACGCCGATTGATCAGTCTCGAGGGTAAGTGAATATTCTCCTGCATACGCGATGTCGGATTGTGTAGCAGGATAATTATCCAATCTGGTTTGCCAGTTTAATGCTGCGCCAGTCTCATTCCACTCCTCAAACCCGGAGTTGAGCAACTCTATTTCTTGCCCCCCGGCATGTTCATCCGGGAAATATCCATAAAGCAAATATTCGCTATAATCAACCTCTGCTGGAATGGTCCAAGGAACCCATGGCTGAATTATTGCCGCACGATTGTTTGGCATGAAAATGATATCGGTAATAAAAAGTAAATCATTGGATTCAGCATACTGAATTGCAGCTCCAAGTATTGATTCTGGACGCAGTGTATCCCCAAAGTAAAATCCTTTGGGATCGAAAACGAAATTGCTCTCTGGATTCCCGATAAACTGAAGCTCAACCACAGAATCATCAATTATTTTGGCAAGATTGTAATAATTTGAAAGGTGGGCGTATTTTGTGTCACTATAGTATAAGGTTTTGCTTCCGGGTAGTCTTTCATTCGATTCATGGACCAATTGTTCGCCGAGTCTATGTGTAGGTGCTCGATATATGTTTCCTGCTTTAGATGAATAATTAACGACCTGAATCATGAATGTGAGTAGCGCTGCTGCAATAAATACTGCGTGAAATCTTTTGAAATTTATTGGGGAAATCTCATTCAGGAATAGGGCGATAGCGATGGGCATCAAAACAAATATTGGGGCATAATAACGAAATTGTATGGGAACACCGACGAACTTTTCTAAAGTTAATGTCATTGCACCGAAAAATAATATGTATAAGAAAACAGATGCCGAAAGCCCTAAAGGAACCCACTTTTTCTTGATACTTGAGATCACTATTACAAGCGCTGAGCCAAGCATCAAAATTAACTCATAAAGTTGGAGAATCCCAAAGGCGTAAATTGTATGGGGCACTAGGCTATCTATTCCACGTTCTTTGTTCCAGATGTCGAATTCTCCAATGTAATCAGGACTTGTAGTAGAAGAATACCCGGCAAGGTCAATCCATGCTAGGATAAGGAGATATATTGCAACACCGCTGACCACTATGATAGCGATCGTGTTTAGCAGCTTTTTCTTGTCACCTCGCTCCTGTATGAGCAACAAAGGCAGGCAACCCGCAAATGTTGTTACCGCTGGTTGCTTGGTAAGGTACGACATGACAACGAAAAAAGAGAATAAAATCAATAGCCCTGTTTTAAGGTATTTGCGTGTTGATTTCAGGGCAGAGATAAAGCTAATGTAGCCCAAAAGAACAAACATTGCGGTAAGGTTGTCGGGAAGAATTGCCCCAGAATACAGAAATAAACCACTGCTAGCTGCAACCAGAATCGCTGCAAGTAATGCTGTTTTCTTGTTGGATAGCATTAGGGTGAGAATATAAGACAAGAACACCAATGCGGGATAAATGAATGCAAATAGAACTGGGATGGAATTAATTGTAGAACCAAAGAGTTTGAAGGATAGAAACTGTACGATAATTACAGCGATTCTTATGTCAAGTACTAGATGCTCTCTTGCCATAAACCTAAGCATATCAGGAACATAAGTCCCCGTTTCATCCGAGAGGTAATACCCTGTATAGTAAAACTTTGAAACGATTAGAGTGAGTAGCAATATCACCAGCAAGCTTGAATGGCTACGTATCATTTCTTTGATGAATACAAAGGTATTCTTTGTCAAAGCAAATATGTTTTGTTGCATAATTGAACTTGCAAATTCGGCTTTTATGAATAGATTTCCCTGTGAGTCTTGTAATCACACTAGGCTTAATTTGACGTCGTTTCTCCCATTGTCTGCAAAACCAATACGCCTATTAACATCATCGAGATGGTAATGTATTATTTTTGGGTTAGGGCAATTCCGGAAGAAAACCCGTGTAATTATATCAATTCAAGAGCAGATTGTGAAGCAAGACAAAAAAATCTTTCTTTTCAGTATAGATCTAGACGATATTCATGATTCTGTGCCAAATGGAGATCAATATGCGCCTAGAGTCCCAGACAATATCAAATATTGGAGTGTCTAAAAGAAATCAAGATGAAAAAAGCAACTTTCTTGTGGGGAAAGTGGTAAAATGATCCCCGGTTTTAATACGGGAAATTTCTAGCGAGTGTGATGAATTTGGAAGACATGTAACATGTAATATATGGCCTGCCCCCAAAATATGTGCCAGTGACATGATAGTCCAACTGACTGGATATGGGTAGGCTGGATCAGAATAGTGGCTGGAACTGGGGAACGGGCATTCCTCGCTTGTAATTTTTATGCATAGATTCTTAAAGTTACTGTTTAGTTATTAAATAGGGAGTTATTTCTAATGAGTATTTATGATATTTATTTGAAAAATGAACATCCAGAATTCATAAAAAAAATTATGGTGCGTTTTTCAAAAAACTTAATATATGATTTTCTAGAAAGTTTTTCTGAAAATAAACAAAAGATAAAATTATTAGAAATTGGTCCTGGAAAAGGATATTTTTTTGATGCATGCAAGGAAATAAATTTTGAATCAGGTAATAGGAAAATTCAGTATTTTGCTTTAGATCGAAACAAAAGTATATTAGATAACTTGGGTTTACAAAAGAATTTCTTGTTTGAATCCGAGTTGCCTGAAATTGGAGTATTAGCAGAACATTCTTTTGACATTGTTTATTGTGCTTTTGTAATTGAACACCTAAAAAATGGTGAAGAAATTTATAATTTTGTGCATGATATCTTACGACATGTAAATAAAGATGGTTTATTGGTTTTTCATGCGCCAAATTCAATGCGTTTGAAAATGGAATTTTGGAATATCGATTATACGCATAATTTTCCGACAACAAAAAGAAATTTAATTATGATATTTAATGATAATGGTATTAACGATGTTGAAATTATTGATATACATGGGTTACTTTATCATAAATACTTCAAAAGCAAGTTTATTTATTCGATATTAAATTTTGCGTTATTTTTTTATAACTATAGTTTGTCATCGAAAATATTTAGACTATTTTACAAAATACCTGTTGAAGATTTGTCAAATGTTTTTTATAAGATTTACGCTTTTGCCAAAGAACCAAATTTACTATTAATAGCAAAAAATAGATATGATTTTTCAAAAGAACAAACTGAACCGGATGCACAATTGACCTGATCTATTCAATTTTTTCACGGATAATCAATCTATTTCTTGACTAAAATAATTTTCACATTGAGAAACAAAGAGGAAATGCAAATAGGATGAAAATTCAGAAGTTATGCTTATTTACATCACATTTTTTTCCTAATATTGGTGGAATTGAACGGTATGTTTATCATATGGCAGAAGAGTTAGTTAATCAAAATTATCCAACAATGGTTGTGACTTTTAAATTATTCCCTGATACTCTAGATTATGAAGTTATGGATGATGTAAGGATTATTAGATTGCCCTGTTTGAATATTTTTAGTAATCGATACCCAATTCCACTTCCATCATTAAAATTTTTCAAATTATTAAAAGAAGTGAATAAGTTCAAACCCGATGTTACGATTTTAAACACCAGATTCTTCCTAAGCACCTTAATTGGTGGTATAACATCGAAAATTAATAAAAGTCTTTGCATACTAATTGAACATGGTTCTGGCCATTTCACAGTCAACAATCAATTGTTTGATTTTCTTGGTCATATATATGAACATATAATTTCAAAGATATCCACTGTTTTTGTTGATGCATATTTTGGAGTTTCCACTTCATGCACAAATTGGTTGCAGCATTTCAATATACAAGCTCATGGCGTTATCTACAATGGCATTAAAGTTGGAAGAACCAAGGCCCCTGAAAAACGATTTGTTGAGTCTATATCCATAGCCTCTAGTGAAAAGGTTGTTATTTCGTTTGGAGCAAGATTAATAAAAGAAAAGGGGGTGTATATTCTTTTAGATGCATTTGAAAATATTTTGCCTTTTAACCCAAATATTCAGTTATTTATAGCAGGAGATGGCCCACTATACAAAGAAATTTCTCAAAAATATAGTAATCACAGTAACATAAAAATTCTAGGGAAATTAAATTATGATGAGATGATGTGGTTATTATCAAAAACAGATATAGTTGCGTTCCCAACATATTTTCCAGAAGGATTACCCACGATAATATTGGAAGCCGCTTTATTTAAGTGTGCAGTTATTTCCACACCGATGGGTGGAACAAAAGAAGTAATTAACTCTGATAAATTTGGTATCCTAATAGAACCAAACTCAACCAAAGAGCTCGAAGATGCACTATTATGCTATATTAGCGATGAGAAATATCGAAATCTAGCTAGTGATAATCTTCATAAAAAGGTTATCGCTAATTACACCTGGAAAAATATAATTAGGAATTTCATTCTAAACTTAGAAAGGATAATAAATTATGGAGAAAAAAATTAAATTATGTGTCGTTGGTGCTGGGAATATATCGAATACAAGACACATACCTGCGATTAAAAAAAACAAAAATGCCGAAATTGGTGGCGTAATAGGACAATCTATTGACAGCGTAGAATCAACAGCCAAAAAACTGAATACTTTGAATTATTGTTTATTTGATGAAATGCATGCCAATCGTCCAAACTGGTTTTCAGAAATTGATGCAGTTGTTATTGGAGTCCCCCCCAAACAACATTTTGAGGTAGCAAAATATTGTCTTGAACAGAAGAAGCATGTTTTATTAGAAAAACCCTTTACAATGTCTGTTAGTGAAGGTGAGTTTTTAATTGATCTAGCAGAGAAGAATAAATTGATTTTTTCGGTTATGCACAATTTTCAATTTGCAAATGGAATTGTTAAACTTGAGAAATTAATTAAAGATGGACTTTTAGGTGAAATAAACTCATTTTTTGAAATTCAATTAACCAACAATACAAGAAGATTACCAGAGTGGCATAATGATTTACCATTAGGATTATTTTATGATGAAGCAGCTCACTTCATATACCTTTTACAAAAATTTGGGGGAAATATTGAAGTACTCAATGCCTTTGTAACAAATAATAGGCCTGGACTTAATACACCTTTACAGATGAATGTGAATTTGCAAGCAGGACCATATCCAGTAACGTTGTACATAAATTTTGATTCCCCAATTTGTGAATGGAATTTTTTAGTCATTGGGAGCAAACAAATAGCTATTTATGATTTTTTCCGAGATATTTTGATCACTATCCCTAATGATGGTCTCCATTTAGCAAAGGATGTATTTTCTAATTCGTTTAATGCCACAGTAAAACATTGGATCGGATTTGCAAAAAACGGTTTCTCTTTAGTACTTAACCGTCTTTATTGGGGACATGACATCGTAGTTGAAAATTTTGTTAAAGCAATTGAAACTAACAATACCGACTATATTACTGGCATCAATGCAAAAAATGGTTTAGAAAACATAAGAATTCTAAACGACATCATAGATAAAGCAAAAACATATTAAACCAAACAATTATGACTCAAGAAAATAGCCGTGATTATACCTTGCCATAATGCAGAAATGCAGGAAAAAATAGAAATAGGAATAGACTCGCTGCCTAAATGGTCTCACTGGTTCTGAAAGGTCACAGTTTAGTATTAAAAACGACTTTGGAAGAGTTTAATTCAATTCAAGTTTAGTAAAACAACACCAGCAATAATCGCAATGATCCCTATTAGTTGTGTAGAATCGATCATATCGTTAAAAATGAAATATGAACCTGCCAAAATCAACACCTGACTAATTCCCAAAACTAACGGCACAATATAGCTCAAATCAAATCTGGGGATAATAAAAACCCATAACAGGAAACTGACAATGTATGAAACCATCCCTATGATCGATAGGAAATTGACGTTGATACTGTGCTCAAAAAAGTTCCCCTCTCCTAATACGATGATGTTTCCTGCCTTCATCAGGAGAATCCCTGCAACAGAAAATATCAAATAAGCCACTACCAAAATTATGTTTAGCATTTTAGTCCCATAAATCGTGTTCAAGGTCTGTCAATGTCCCTGCACATCGTGGTTTGATTGGTGTATTCTGTGAATCTAAAGCCAACGCTTGAATTAATAACTGAACCCCGATAATGATTGGCAATACCGCTATCATCACGGTGCCGGTTGGTGTGGCAACTTGTGCGTTTATTGATTTTATCCAGTGGTAGAGCCCGAAAGTGCTGCCAAAGAAGAGGGAAAACAGACCAAATACGGCATATAGTGTGATGATGCCGAAGTCTCTAATTACATATTGAACCCAAAACCTTTTTACCATTGCTTTGACCAATTTTCGTGGAAAAGAAATTAAGCTGTGAACTTCGCTCAGGTTTGAGGTTTCGTCACGGTATCTTGCTCGAATGCCAACTTCTTTGACTACAAAACGGTTTAGCCCTGCTTCATTCAGCAGGCTAGTCTCAAAAAAAAACCGACTATCCAACTTGCTAATGTTTAATAGGGTGAAACTGTTTGCATGAATGGCCAGATAACCGTTTGTAGGATCGAAAACTTGCCAATACCCTGATGATAGTTTTGAAAGTAATGACAAAAAGAAATTTCCAAAAATTCTTATGCCTGGCATTGAGGATAGATCCCTCAAAAACACAAATCGGTTTCCTTTTACATAATCAGCCTCTTTTTCGATTAAAGGACTAATTAATGCAGGTAGATATTTGGGATCCATTTGGTTGTCGCTATCCATTTTGATAAGGATATCTGCTCCAACGTCAATGGCGGCTTTCATCCCAGCTATTGTTGCCCCCCCAACGCCTAAATTTTTCTCTAGTCTAATAAGGTGAACTCGGTCTCCAACAGCAGCGAGGACCACTTTAGCGGTATCATCCGGGCTGCAATCATCAACTACAATAATGCTATCAATGAAATCTGGTATTCCTTTGATAACGGTCAATACAGAATTTTCTGCCTTATATGCAGGAATAATCACTGCAAGGTGATGGTTTTTTATCATTTGGCTTTCAGGAATTGATTGAATTTATTTATGACACTTATCCCAAGCGCATCTTTTTGTGTTTACAAATTTCTGTATATTGTAGCACTATTTCTTGCTCTGTCGAGAAAAAATTGTTGCTGACCTGACCCCAGTATATGGCTCTCCCGCACTTTATGTGAAATGAGGTAAAAAGAAGAAAACGCGATGTTTTCTTCTAAAAACAAAATTGATAATTTGATTTCATTCCAGATTGATGAAATCAAACAGAACGCTGATCAGCAAGTCATCATTCAAGCACACAGTGTGAGCAAATCTGGTACTCGCCCTAGCTGCAATACAACTTCAAACCGAGTCCACAGTACATATTTACGTTTTCCACAATCTTTACCTATCCTTGGTATGCAGACGCATTTTCACCTAAAAGCCAATCGCTTTTTTTGTGATAATGATCAATGCTCGAAGCGCACATTTGCAGAGCAAATCGAAAAAATAGTGCCAAGGTATGCGCTCCGTTCTGTCGAATTGAATTATGTTTTGACTGGGCTATCTTTCGAAGCTAGTGCAGAAGCTGTGGCACGAATTTGTTCTCGACTGCAAATCAAAATCAGTCCGGATAGTGTACTGCGATTTCTGCGAACCACATCGATGCCATCATATCACCCTTATCTTCGCGTCGTTGGAGTCGATGATTGGGCGTTCAAAAAAGGGCAGCGCTATGGCACAATCCTTGTGGATATTGAAACCAACCGAATTTAGATGGGTTCAAAGTGACGCTGAAGCTTCAGAAGTCTACGATCCTATAGAGGATATTGAATAATGATGGAAAAAATCATCACCATAGGTATAGTCTCCCACAAACCTTATTATTCTCTTTACATTGATATAGTATTTAGAATGATAATGCTACGAAGAACAAATGTTATTGGGTCATATTATATTTTATGGGAAAGAATAATAGATAGACAAAAAACTCTCTTCATAAAAAGAGAGTTTTTTCTTCTAAGGAAGTATTTAATTACCATGTAAAGTGGATCAACGATGTTCATGATTTTTATTGTCTTGTTTGTGAAGGAAATCGCATAGAAGCGAATACTGTTCGCAAATGGCGATTGGGTATGATTGAAAGAGCTAAGAAGAGCTGACGAGAGGAAAAGTTTTAGAAAAGTGGACAGGTTTTTGCCAAAAAGAGGGGTTTGTCCACTTTTCTAAAAGAAGTTCGCAAGATGGGTACAAGCGAGCGTATAATGGAGCTAAAGAGAGGAAAACAGAGTTTAATTTTGTACTCCTAGAAAGACTATGCCGCGTTGAAGCGGATTGAAACTGGAGCATCTGCTGCCGGCACCCCTGCCTCCGCTTCATTCAGGATCTTGGCGATCTGCTGTTCGCTGTATTTCTTTCGTTCCATTCGGAATCTCCTGTCCTTATTATTGTGCCAGAAAATTCCACTTCTGGTTGGTATTATTCTAGGGGATGTTTACCTGGCTAATCCCCTTGATAGTGCCCACGTAGTAGGTATCCTGGGCTCCTAGATAGCCAGGATGTTCCGTTTCGATCTCACCGTGGGCTTCTCGTTCTTCTTTGGCTTTTTCCATCGCCTGAAGCTGAGATTCGGTCAGAACCAGGTTTTCTGCAGCAGCCTTTTCTTCCAGCGCTTTCAGACGCTTTTTGAAGGTTTCCAGGCTGTGACGCAACCAGATTGAACGCACTCCCCCAGGTGAAACAAAAACGCCTTCTTGTTTGAGTGTATTGGATACACGGCTTTGCCCCAAGGCGGGATTGTCAGTGGCAATCTTCACCACCGCATCTTCCACCTGTGGGTCTACCCGATTTTTCGGATTTGGTTTACTGCGGCTCAGTTCTCGCAGACCTTCAGGCCCTTGTTCATCGTACAATTCTTTGAACCGGTAATAGCTGTCCCGTGAGAACCCCATGATCTTGCATGCTTCGCTAACATTCTCCAGATGTTCTGCCAGGTTGATTAGCCCCATTTTATTTTTGACTACATTTTCTGCTGTGGTCATCTTTCACTCCTTTTCAATCTCTCGATTGTAATTGGAGTGTTAGATTAAGTCGTGACTATCTCACATTATCGCCGAGTATTCTCTCGCTTTGAGAAACTAGCCTCCAGGTATCTTGGATTTCTTGGTTTTGTCGGTGCCTTGATTTGGTTACGTTGAAATGTCAACACAACCCAGATACTTGGATCCATTTTTACAACAAAGAACGCCCGCACAGTGAGAAATACTGTCACGGGCGTACGCCGATGCAAACCTTCTCTGACACACGTCATTTGTCAAAAGAGAAGGACCTTGATACACTATTTTCGCAGGAGGTGATTCTTCAGCAAGATCCTAACTCATATTTTATCAGCGCTTAATATCATGAGTGTCAGAGCTTGTCTTGACTTTTACATTTTAGCCGTTTTGCCATTGATAATTACTTGAGCTTTCTGGGTATGTCGCTTCTTTTTGCCGCTGTAAGAGCCTCTTTGCTTTTTTTAGGGCGTTCAATCGGTTGTTCGGCCACATCGACCACAATGATTTCTATGGTCGTTTCACTGTCTTGAAGTTCTTTCTTTCCTGGTAGAGTGAATTCTCCTGACTGCATCAAGGTGTCTTCTACCTTTTTGATTGTCCGTGACACAGTTGCCTCACTGACTTCATAGGTCTCGACGATATGGAATTGTGTGCGATATTCTCGCAAGTACATCAGGGTCATCAACAATTGGTCTGCCCGACTGAGTTTTGTCGGTCTGCCAAAATCTCTGATCTCGGTTTCCAGCACATTCAGCACCTTGGCAAAGGTTTCTTTTTTACACCTGTCAGCCGCTTGAATTTCTCGTTTTTGTAGTTTTTGATTTTCTCATATCTCATTCCTCGATTATCTAGCTATACCTTACTTTTGCAAGAGGTCTAGTATAAGAAGCAGCACGGCCAATATGCTGTGTTTTATGTTTTTTTGAAGCATTAAGCGACACCTGCTTTTTTTCTCATATCTCTGACAAACTGAATATACTTATTTATACCTTCTTCAACTTCACCTATAAATCTAATTTCGCCTTTGTCCAACCAAATTACCTGATCGCAAACATTCTGGATATACTGCATGCTGTGAGAGACAAGCACAACGGTTCGGTCGCCAGAGATAAGATCTTGAAGCCGTTTGCTGCTTTTTTCCTGGAAGTTTTCATCTCCTACCCCCATTACTTCGTCAATTAATAACAATTCAGGTTGGATATTTATAGATGTTGAAAAAGCCAGACGGCTCCGCATACCGCTGGAGTAAGTCTTCATCGGTTCGTAAATAAAATCCCCAATGTCGGCAAACGCCATGATCTCGGGCAGCAATTCATCGACTTCCTTTTTTCGTAAACCGAGCAATAGCGCATTTAAATAAATGTTTTCGATCCCCGATAATTCTGCAGCAAAACCTACACCAAGGGCAAGTAAGGATGAGGAATCTGTATTTACGATCACTTCTCCATCATCAGGCTGAAATATTTGAGCAATTAAACGAAGCATGGTGGATTTGCCGGCCCCGTTTGCACCAATAATTCCATAGTTCATCCCGCGTTTTAATTCGAGAGAAACATTATTTAAAGCAATTACTTCTTTAACCCGTGGGGTATTATTCCGCCAGGGTAGCATACTAAAAAAGAATTCTTTTATGCCAATATTTCGTACAAACTTATATTTCAGGCTTACATTATTTAACTTAACAATATAGTTTTCCATCAGGCAACCTTTATATAGTTTTTATCACTCTTATATAGTGTACTTAATCCCCAATATAGAATAATCACACTGGCTATTGTCCATATGCCTAAATGTTTATAGAGTGGCGATGTGCCATAGATAAAAACGTTGCGATAGCTTTCAAAAAAGGTGGTCATTGGATTAAACCAAATGACTTTTTTAATCAACGGTGCGGGAATATCGTTTGCAGCATAAATACCAGGAGAAATATAAAACCATAATCGGAGGAGGAAAGATAGAATATTCTTAAAATCTTGGAAATAGACCCCGATATGTGCAAACAAGAAAGAAACTCCTAAAATAAAAATGAAATTTACGATCATGATTGGGATCGATTCAAAGATATGCCACGTGAATTTTACATGGGTAATAAGCATTAAAATGAATAAAGTGATCAAGCCAAACTGAAAATGGATAAATTCAACAATATTCCAGATCAAAGGCAAAATATGCTTGGGAATATAGACTGTATTCAGGATGTATGCTTGATTTCTGATTGCATTTGCACTGGTCATAAAAGTCGCTGAAACCCATTTCCAGGAAATCAGCGCAGTAAAAATAAATACAGGATAATCATTACCGCCACGCTGAAAGATCACTTGCACCATAAAGATATAAGTAATCATAAGCAAAATGGGGTCTAATAGCCACCATAAAGCGCCAAAATACTTTCCCGAAAACTGCAATCGCAATGTGCTTTTAGCAGAGTAAAGAATATAATCGGAGTATTTTTGGATATCTTTGTACATTTGAATGAAATACTTCATAGAAATATCCTAACTAAATTTCTGAATTATTGTGGTGAATCGATCACAATTTCCTCGAAACGGCGAATAAACTTCTCGCCAATCTCATTTCGGATAAAAAATTCAACTTCGTAACGTCCGGATGTTGCAAACGTATACTCTAACACATTTTCGTCAGCGTACCATATCTTCTCTAAAACTGCACCGTCTTTTAAGATATACCATGCATATTTCAGTGGAGACGCACTTTCTGCTTCAATGGTAAAACGATAGGTGTTGTTATTTAATTCCTCTACCCTTTTTGAGAGCAAAGTAATCCCTTTATCCGTGATAGTACTTAGCGTATTCAGGATAAATTCTTTGAAATACTTCCCTAATGCATAATGTCCATCGGGATAGTTTTGCAAATCCAGTGTGTAGTCTGTACCTTTATTCCCTAAGAGGCGTGTAAAAGGCAGCACATGACCACGATAATGATGGTCTGTGGAAGAAACATGGAGAATAATATTAGGGAAAGATGTTGCTTCTTCAACAATATTGGGTAAAATGCTATTTAGAAACGCATGATCTTCTTCACTGTCTCCGCCGGCAATATACTTTCCTACAGCGACGGCATGATCAATCCCAAACAAGTATTTCCCAATGAATATTTGAGGACCACCCGAAATGACATGGCCGAAACCGTACTTTATGCCAAAATAGAGTGCTGCGGTTCCCCCTTTGCTGGAACCGCAGCCAATAATATTATTAAACGTGATTGAATTTTGTGCCGCGATGTCCCTGATTAAATCGATCACGGAGGATTCAACTGTAAAATTTCTATTCTCGCCTAAAAAGTAGCAGCCAATTGGATGTTCAGGACTCACTACACCATACTCATCCATGATGTAAAGCTTGTTAATATCCAATGTCTCTAATGTCCGCACGTAATTATATACGGGGGGAATTCCCAAAGAGCCAAAAGCTGAAAAAACGACGGCTAAGTATTTACTATTGCTCTTAGAAGGGACGAACAAATATCGGATATCTTTTGTTCCCTTAAATACTTTCTCGTTTTCTAAGACTGAAAGCCCATTGGGTTTTTCTTTTACACCTTTGTTTATGAATTTGTTTTTTCTAGAAATGAATTTATTTTTCAAACTGAATGAATCTTTTGCCTCTGATGGTAATTCCTCTTCTTCAGAAGAGATAAGCCCTATTTTTTCTAACAATTGAGTATATACATCTTCGTACCACGTTGGTATATAATTGAAAGGAGATAATCCCCATTGATGATTTTCATCCGCAATTAGCCGATCAGGCGAAGCAATAAGCTGGTTTTCTCCCAGTGCAGTATTTATCTTTTGATAATATTTTTCCAGGTTGCGATTTTGCCATCGAATGTAATTCTGTGTAAATGGAGTAGTGAAATTGACTATTTCACCATCCTTTGATACATATTGAGCAGCCCACATGCCTTTAATGAGAATTATTTTTTCCGGTGGCAAAAAATCCAAAACATAGTTTAAATATTTATCAAGCGCTGCTGTCCAAATATCTAAATCTAGTTCTCGTCTTGCAATTGTAGAATGTTCAATATTATGCAGGTCTAAATAATGAGAATTTGCAAGCTCATTAGACCAGGTGACATAGCGCCCATCTGGAAGCTCAATAATGCTCATGCGCTCATCAATAAAGTCCATCAGTAAAAAATCATAATCTTGATTTTTTAATCGAGACAGCAAAGTTTTGTTGAAGTCCTGCGCTACCATACGTCTTTGAAACGCAGAATCCAGCCCGATGTCGTCTTCTATAATGGGTACAAGCTCTGACATTAAGGAAACAAGCGAACTTCGCGCATAATAGTCCACCAGCTCAAAATTCTCACTAAACAAGCGAAATATATCTCGCGTTACACAGCTTCCATAAATCAAGATACGCTTTTTCTCTTTGTCCATAAATGGGTTAGTCCAAATTGTCTAAAATTAAATCAACCTCTTTGTTTATTGTTGCTTCTACACCGCAAATTGCACGGATGTGTCTAGCAGCATTCTCAGACATTGTGGTAAAGTCTTCGACTGAGTAATATAACCTTTTTATTCCCTCCGCCAATTCCAAATAGTTTTCTCCCTTTGCAAGAATGCCCACTTCATCGTTCACGAATTCAGGAATAGCTGTTACCCCGCTTGTTACAGGAATAAGGCCGCTAGACATCGCCTCACACATAGATACGCCCTGTGCATCAAGGCGCGTAGGGCATAAAAACACCCCATATTCTTTATGTAATTTAGCAATTTCTCCTTGCTGCAAAAAAGTTTCTCGAATGGTCACATTCTTAAATTCGCGTAAAGGGGCTAATGTTTTATCAAATAACGCCCCGCGACCGATAAAACAAAACTCCAAATCCTCAAAGAAATCTTCTTTTGATAATTCCAATACGGCTTTTACAGAAAGATCATTTGCATATTTACGGTTTGCATATGGGCGAATGCTGAGTATCTTTTTTCGCTGCCCCGGTTCTTTGGGAAGATAGTTAAACAACTCAGTATCAATTACATTTGGAATGATTTCCGAGTTCCCCACTTTTATTCCTGTGTCTTCCTCTGCCACAGCTTCCTTAAACCATTTGGAGACAAAAATAAATTTTATATTTCGCTTGTTTCCCTGGTTTGCATACAGATCACGCATGAACGTAAGTTGTTTTTCGCTGCTTTTAATTCTGGCAAGTAATTCGCGAATATTTCTCAATCCATAATTGAATTTGCGTCGATGCCATTTCTCGGTCTCATAACCATGAATCCAGACCATAATTGGTTTGCCTGGGGCATACTGATCTAATGGTTGAACCATGTCTTTGTCTACAAAGTGTACGAGGTATTTCTCATACTCAGTTTGGGAAATAAACCACTCATATTCTTGTGGAGAGCCTCGATATACGGTCACACCTTCAAAATAATATTTAGTCAAATTCCCAAATGTAGGATTAACTGCAAAAACTTCACAATGGATTCCCTGTTCCTGGTAAAGTTTTACGCGCCGGTGCACAAATGCGTTTCTATACAGATCATTTTTGCTGGGGTAAATGTTGGTTACAATCAGAATTTTAGATTCTGGACTGGAGGTGGGCAAATACCCTTGCAGCGCTTCTTGCCGGGTTTCATATTTCTCAAGCTGAAAATCTGATACGTTTATTATTCCTGAACCGGACACTCGCATTTTTAGTTTTAACAGAGCGATATCAGAGGGCACCTCAACAATTTGAGACTGATCTAACTCAACGGATTTCGTCCAGGTTTGTATGTTTGCCTCATTTTTTCCCACTAGAAAGAAGGAGCAGTGCGCGTCGCCTGTAAGCTCACCTGAAGATGAAATTGATATATAAGAAGCTTTTTTCCCATCTGCCAATGGAGATATTGACTTGATGAAATCTAAATATTCATGGGGCAGGTGTTTGGGGTTTGTTTGTATTCTTAGCCCATTTCCCAGAGCTTCTAAAACACACTCTGTATTTTTTTGCTGAACCCAATTGTCTTTCCATAAATATTCAGAACGAGGTTCTGCTGGGCTAGATATATCGTTTGCTTCATCAGAATAATTCATTTCATCCACCAATTCAGAAAAATCGGGCGAAAGGGCGTCATCTATTTGAGATAAAAGTTGTTCCTTTTCCGGATCATATCCTTCAAGGTAGTTGAACCGATCCACAGAAAACACTTCCAGATCGTCTCCACCCAGCTCGTACCCGTAGTTTTCTGCTGCAATAGCTGCAAGGACTTCTTCAATACCTAATCTTGCTGACTTAAAAATGCTTCTCCCAAGCGCTAAACTTATTGTGGTGGAGTATTCTTTTCCCTCCCCCAGCAGCATTATGGAATCCCCTTCTTGTCGATAATATCTTCCCTTCCCAATTACATCGGAGCTTGTATATTTCAGTGACAGGATCATATCTCTAAGATAATTTTTTCCATAGTACGCCTCAGTATCCATAACCATGATCCAATCGTACTTGACCTTTTGAACAAGTTCTTCCATTCCCTCACTGACCAGGTCTAGCCCTACAATTTTTTCACTTTCCTCTATTTGTAACCCTCGGTGAATCACTACTAACTGCTTTTTCCCCATTTTCAAAAGTTTATATTTTTGCTTTGCTATTTCAAACTTAGATATATCATCACCAATATTTACAATCACGCTTACGCCGTGATTTCTATTCTTAATTTTATACCCTGCTGTTTTCAGCATGCCGGTCAAGCGTTCTTCGTAGGTGTGCTTTTCTAGAACTAGCCGCAGCCCTTTCAACCGGTACATATCGTAATAGGTTTGGTCAGCATACAATCGGTTTAGTTTTTCCTTCACTTCCCCCACATTGTCACTGCTGATAACCAGCTCCCCAAATAATTTGTTTACACCTTCCGACCAGGCACTCACCACGGGGGTATTGGATGCGATCAATTCAAATACTCTGCGAGAAAACATGGTGGGTGAATCTTTCACACTATTGACGTTCAAGGAGAACTTGAAGCCTTTATACGCTTTGTAAATCTCGCTGACTGCTAGCCCACCTGCGATGTACTTCTTTAGATGTGCTGGAAAAGCAAACTGGGGTAGGTCTTTCCCGTAGTTTCGGTCGTAAATCACCAGCCCAAAATCTTTGCAAATTTCCACCATTTTCTCTAGGTCTTCGCGCCGAGCAGAGTATTTCTCGTTATAGTATGAACCCGCAAACACAATCTTATCTGAGCGCTCTTCTAATACCTCTATCGGGTTGTGTACAGCTGGCTGCGCTGCAAACGGCATTGCATATACACGGGAATGTCCAAGCTGGTTGATGTAAAAGGGAATACAGTTTTGATCTGTTGTAAATACATAATCAAATCTACGTGCTGTCTCTAAAAATGATTTTGTATGGATCGGGTCTTCTTTATTCCAAAAAATAGTGGGAATTCCATGCTGACTGCAGTAGCGAATCATGGCATACAATTCAAGATTTCTTTGTGGATAATGTACTACTCGGCGTTTCCAGGCACCGTCATTGCCTTCCCATGCTGATTCGACAATCAAAACATCAGGCCGCTCTTTCTCCAGTGTTTCCAACCAGTTTTCCGGTGTTGGCAAGATTAGTTGGCACTCAGGTTGGAAACATTCCATTGTAAAAGGATCAAATATCCCCGCTACCTTAACGTTCGCGAGATCAATGGGTGCATGATCTTGAATTACAGGCGCTTTTTTAGCCTCTAGCTGGATATTTTCTATTGCAGCTTCTACGCTTCCTTGAACCCTGATAATCAAGGAAAGTTCTGCACCAGGTTTTGGAGAATAGATGAGAGGTGTCTTTAAAGGAACGCTAAAGTTTTTCTTGGTATTTAAATGTTTTTCAACCAGGAATAATTGGATATTACCGCTGCCTGTAGCTTTTCCAAACGGTGTGATCTGATAAGTGGTGTCTATATCCAGAGGAGGTAATGGTTTTTTGTACGTAAAATAAAAATATTTATCTTGCCCTAATTGGGTATGGAAGGAGTTTTCATCGACCTTCTCAAATAAATCATTATTCCCTTTCCAATCTTTAAAATTAAATGGTATCGTCGCAGATTTTACCGCCTCACCACGCTGGCCTATAAGGTTATTTCTCACGATATCATTAGGTTGTGCTCGACCGCGCAATTTTCTTCTTAGTTTCTGAGCCGATAATTTAAAGAGCTTGTAAGGCAATAAAAAGGTATGCTTACCGGGGGAGACAATAGCTTTTCTTATTTCTACTACAGATTTGTAAATAACAGATTGTGTGAAATCGTCATAATAATTGGACTGTTCAAGATATTGT
This sequence comes from Anaerolineales bacterium, assembly GCA_963675375.2. Lineage (GTDB taxonomy): Bacteria > Chloroflexota > Anaerolineae > Anaerolineales > UBA11579 > UBA11579. Next base: position 151,998 of record CAXXLY010000001.1, read on the forward strand.
TTTTTTATTGTATTGTAATTCTTCTCTGTTTCTAAAAATTGTTCTTCAAGTGATGTTAAATCTTTTCTTAAGGAGTCAATTAATTCTTCTTGATTTTCTTTGTCTTTGATCAATGAATTGACAAGCTCATTGTGAGAATTAACTTCATTGAGTGCTGAGGTGACGAATTTGTTGTGGGCATTGAATTCATTGAGTACTGAATTTAATTTTTCTTTGAGGTTTTTATCCAAGGTAAAAAGCGCTTCTTGATTTATTTGAAATTGGTTGGTGAGATTCTCAAGGATTAATTGGGTGTCAGGATTCAATTTGTAAGCCGGTAATTCCGAATTTTTTTCATAGATAAAAAAGTCGGCAAAAGATGATTCATTTGGCGTTATGGGTGAATACGGATATTGATTATTAACCTTGTGGATCAATTTCCATTCCGGGAAATTATTTTCTACATCCGTTGAAAACCTTCTACACTGAATATAGCCGGCGGCCAGATTGATCCCCAAAGGTGTCTGAGTTACATCATTGGAGTAAATAATTACATATCGTTTTGATCGTTCGAATAAGGTTTGTATGTAATCTAGATACACTTGGTCATTCGATAAATGGTAAATTACATCTAAAGACAAAACCAGATCGAATGTTTCGTTTATATTCTCAAATTCAGAGTAAGTATAAAAATTTCTGGTTGGATCATCTTGGTAGGTTTCTTTATTTTTCTCAACTATCTCGTCCGAAATATCTATGCCAACATAGGAGGGAAATTGGAACAAACTGAGTTGATTGCCGTCCCCACATCCCAACTCTAATACAGATTGTATGTTGTGTTGCTTTACAAATTCATTTAGAAAATCTGCTTTATATTTAGCTAACCTTCCATAAGAACCTGCGCCTGAATCTCTTCCTGCTTTATATCTATTTTCCCAGTAATCTTTTACATCAAATCCCATGTTTTCCTCTAAATCATTTGTATATAAGAATATTTTCTAAATAATATTCTCAAAATTCTGCTTCTTTTTTACACTATATTGATGACAACGAAATTTAGCACACCAATGATATTTTTTGCAGTATGATAGCACGTATTCGGTATAAGTTTGCGTTTGTCGGGAGTTCTATTTCATCTAAGATGCAATGATTATCAAATTTCCTTGTATATAGAATATAGAATTTAGCTATCACAGAATTGGAAGCCATTTAATATTTTTACAATGGATGAATGAATGTGCGTATAAATTCCAATATATGCCCTTTGCTATGTAAAAAAACAACCTTTCACTTTATAAACGATTTTTGGAATTATATCATCTTATGAATCGTTGAACTTGCTCTATAAGCTAGGGAGTGTCTAAATTGATGGGTAAATAAAATATTTGACATAGGCAGGATATCCTGAGAATTTGTGTTTGTAGAGTTGTCTCCGATTGAATGCGTAAATGAAAAGGCGCAGGGCAAAAACCAGGGCATATGGGCAGCGAAAAAAGCAACGAGATTTTCGTGCCAGTCGAGCCAGAAAATGATAAAGTTCTGGATAATCTCCTTCAACAGAATAGGTGTTTCGTTTGCCATCAGAGACTTCATACGTTACATCGTGATGCCACAAGCGAGCATACTCATTGTAGGCATCACTGAAATACTTGCTCGATTTGCATGCAAAGTCAACCGGGTTCTGAAAGGCTTGTGTGGAACGCCCCCAGACTACCTTGTCGCCAAGAAAACAGCGTGTTCCCTGTCTACAATTGTCAAAATGTAGATTCACTTTTTTTATCCCCAATGAAAGAAAATACTTCGTCCAGCTCAGCCGTTTGTGCTTCTTTCGGCAAAGGGGGTTTGGGCAATTTCTCTGCATATTTCTTCACCCAATTTGCGACGGTTTGATGATTGACGCCCAAATGGCGAGCAATCCGCTGAATATTCATCCCTTCGGCATACAACGCCAGTGCCTGCCGATGGATCTCTTTTGGATATCCTCTAGGTTTTGGATTGGGTGTGTATTTACGGTTACAGTACATACAGCAGTATCGTTGCCTGCCTGTGACGGTCTTGCCAACTTTGTTCTGTCTTTCTGTTCTTTTGCAGTATGGACATTTCATATTTCTAGTAAACCATTAATTTAGTCACTCCCAATATTTTGTATATTCTAAATTGGTGTTAATCTTTGTTCGTTTAGAATATGATCTGGTCTGCTGAGGATATTGAGGTTGTAGAAAGGGCGGGGTAAACACGCGAACCTCTTCACAATTTCAGTTTGTCAAAAACTTTTGTATATTTTTCCCACAAAGTGTCCTAAAAGCCTTCCAGGCTGAGCAAAGCGGTATTGATATCGGGGAATATCTGTGCGCCTTGCGATTCCAGCGCCGCAATCTTAGTGCGTTCCGTTGCGATACCGATGGCTTTCGTTTCAACCCGGATACTGGCTTGTTGCAGCATTAGACCTGCTTGCTGCACAGAATGTAGTCCCGCGGGGGTATCCTCAAATACCGTGATTGTTCCGCCCTGGAGTTTTTCTCCAATCTCGATAGGCCACTCTTTGGGGGCCATAACAGCGGTAATTAAACTTTCTTCCTTATCCATTCCGATAGACGAAAATATTGCCGCTAGGGCGTGGGTGGCATGCGGTTTGTTCAGGGTGCCAGAGTCTACCTTGATGCGGTTTGCCAACCAGGAGATTTCTCCATACCCGATCAGGGGAATTTGAGGTAAATGGACGAGTTCCATCCCCATTTCGGCTTCTGGAGAGCCGGCGAATCCTGCCGGGCCGCTAGAGGGACGATTGGTCATGATCGCTGCACCGTAATCTTCAGCCTCTAACCGGCGCATGATCCGCTCACTATGCTTCGGGGTTAGTAGTGGGAGATCGTATACCGCAAGATAACTTGGGGAATTGAAATGGGGCGGTAGCCCATAGCGCGCCTGAAAGACGTCGCTTCCCAGCACAAGCTCCTGGAACAGTTGCATTGTCGGAGATTGCGCTATATTCTCGCTTTCAGCAATAAGTGTTTCAATCGCCTCGGCTGGAACACCGTACTCTTCGCAAAGTGCCTTGATCGCAGCCAAACCGCGTTGAATTGCCGGCAGTGCCATCGGTTGGGCTTGAATGGCAGAAAATAACGCCTCAAGTGCCAGGGTGGGGGAGGGTAAGCCGGATAATCGTTGAATTTTCAGGAAAGCCATGCAAAGGGCACTGGAATGCCATTCGCTGCTGATCCCTATTGATTCAAAGGTATGAATTTGCTCCTGGGTGAGATGGATGTCATCCAGGGACAAATGTTTTCCGGCTAAACGAACGGTTTCCTGCAGCGCCCGGTGGTACCCTCTCGCTTTGAGCAGCACCCCATCCATATCAAAGAGAAGGATATCCATTTAGTGACTGCCGCTGTGCCGGCGTTCTAATTCTGCTTCTACTTCTCGCAGGTCAATTTCCTGCTCTACGAGGAGTACCATCCAATGATAGAGCAAGTCGGCAGATTCCTCGATCACTCGCTGCCTGCCTTGTTTCCCGGCAGCGATGATGACTTCAACCGCTTCTTCGCCAACCTTTTGCGCCACCCGGTCATAACCGGCATCTAACAGTTGGTTGGTATAAGAGCCCTCAACCGGATTCGCCTTTCGATCTAAGATGATTTGAAATAATTTATGCAGCATCCTTGCGCTCCAATTCTGAGAAAAAACAACTTTGTTCACCGGTATGGCAGGCAGGCCCGCTGGGGTGCACAAGCATCAACAAAGCATCCCCGTCACAATCCACAAGGATTTTTTGCACCTTCATGAGATTACCAGAGGTTTCACCTTTTAGCCATAACGTCTCTCGGCTCCTTGACCAGAAGTGCGCCAGGCCGGTTTCCACGGTTAATTGAACTGCTTCTGCATTCATCATCGCAACCATAAGCACCTGGTTGCTGTCAATATCTTGCACGATGCCGGTCAGTAAACCGTTGGCATCAAACTTTAAATCCTTCATCTGTTTTCTCCTTTGCGGTTAAATGGGACGGATTGGGATATGGTGTTCGGCGAGAAAACTTTTCAATTCTCTGATAGATAGGATCGCATCGTGGAACAAGGTGGCCGCTAACGCCGCTTCGGCTTGAGTTTGCTCAAATACATCCAGAAAATCCTGCATGCTTCCCGCACCGCCGCTGGCAATCGTGGGCACGTTGACCGCCGAGGTAATCGCTTCGGTTAGCTCCAGCGCATAGCCGTCGCGGGTGCCGTCCCGGTCCATGCTGGTCAGCAGAATTTCACCCGCCCCACACGCCACACCTTGCTTGGCCCATTCCACAGCATCCAGGCCGGTGGGCACCCTGCCGCCGTTGATGAACACTTCCCATTTTTGATCTACTCTCTTCGCGTCAATAGCCAATACAATACACTGGTTGCCGAAACGTTTTGCGCTTTCAGTTAGTAAGGCGGGGTTTTTAACCGCGGCAGAATTGATGCTCACCTTATCTGCGCCGGCCAGCAGCGTTTTGCGAATGTCTTCGACCTCGCGGATACCCCCGCCCACGGTCAGCGGTAGGAAGACCTGTTCGGCAATCGACTGCACGATCTCTAACGTGGTCTTGTGCCCCTGGGGGGTTGCAGAAATATCCAGGAAAACTAGTTCATCTGCCCCCATCTGGTCGTATATTTTGGCCTGTTCTACCGGGTCTCCTGCGTCTCTCAGGTTGACAAAATTGATCCCTTTCACAACCCGGCCGTCTTTAACATCCAGACAGGGTACAATGCGTTTAGCAAACATTAAGAGCCTCCTTGAGCGTAAAATTTCCTTCATACAGCGCTCGCCCTACGATCACCCCGGCCAACCCGGCTGTGTGAACGGCTGCAATATCATCCAGCGTAGCAGTCCCCCCAGAGGCAATTACAGCCAGCCCGGTTTGTTCTGAGAGCAGTTTGGCATTCTGCCAATCCACGCCGCTTTGCATGCCATCTTTCTGGATGTTGGTATAGATGATCGTTTTCGCGCCGGCCTTGGCCAGCCTTTCAGCCAGCGTCTTCATTTCTACGCCGCTGCCGGACTGCCATCCCCAGCTCATCAATTCCTGCTTGTGGGCATCGAACCCAAAGGCAATCTTGTCACCGCCGAACTCGGCGAGTACTGCTTCTCCAAATGCCGGGTTTTCGATGACGGCTGTGCCCAAAACAACGCGGGAGACGCCCTGCTGCAGCGCGGCCGCAATCTGATCGCGCGTTCGCAGCCCGCCCCCCAATTGGATTTTTACTTTGTTTTTTCCTGCTTCAAGGATGCTTTGAATGGCAGATGCGTTCATCGGTGAAGCGTCCCCAAACGCGCCATCCAGGTTGACCACATGCAGCCATGCCGCGCCTTGCTCGATCCATTCCTTGGCAACTTTCGAAGGTGCGCTGCTGTAATCCGTTTGTTGGTCAGCTTTTCCCTGGCGAAGGCGGACAACGGTACCATTGCGCAGGTCGATAGCAGGGTAGATTGTGAATTTGCTCATCTCATTGCTCCACAAAGTTTCTTATGATTTGTAAACCAACCTTCTGGCTTTTTTCCGGGTGGAATTGAACCCCTTGAATATTGTCATGCTGAACGGAAGAGGCGAAGCGGATGCCATAGTCGGTGTTGGTCAGTACATCCGATGGATTTTCAGGGTCGCAGTAATAGCCGTGATTGAAATATACATAGCTGCCCCGGTCAATATCTTTCATCAAGGCAGCTTGTTTTTGGATTTCCAACTGATTCCAACCGATTTGGGGAATTTTTATTCCCGGCTGCCGGAATGCTTTTACCGCCCCTTGGAGTAAACCCAACCCCTCATGTTTCCCTTGCTCTTCGCTTTCATCAAAGAACAGCTGCATGCCGAGGCAGATGCCAAGGATTGGCTTTCCCCGCGCGGCGGCCTCTTTCACCACAGAAACTAAACCCCGCGCTGCCAACCCTTCCATTCCATCCGCAAAAGCGCCTACGCCGGGCAAAACTACCTTTTCAGCCGCCAGGATGATTTGAGGGTCATCGCTCACGGTGACATTGCCGCCTACATATGCAATCGCTTTTTCAACGGAGTGCAGGTTTCCTAACCCATAGTTGATCACCGCAATCATCACAAGACTCCTTTGGAGCTGGGAATGTTCCCTTTTCGCCGGGGATCAATTTGAGCCGCTTCTGCCGCCGCGCGAGCGAAGGCTTTAAAGAGGGATTCGGCGATGTGATGGTTATCGTTCCCATAGGGAACAAGAAGATGTAAGTTAGCCGCACTGGTGATTGCAAAGGATTGGAAAAAATGTTCCAGCAGGGTGGTGTGCATGCCCCCAACCATCGGAGATGTCCACGGGATATGGATCACCGAAAAGGGACGGCCGGAGAAATCTATGATTGCCTGTCCTAGTGCGTCGTCCATCGGCACCGTGGCAGACGCCGTTCGAATGATGCCGGCTTTGTCACCCAAGGCCTGGGCAAAAGCGCTTCCCAGGGCCAGGCCGCAGTCCTCCACCGTATGATGCGCATCGATGTGTAAATCGCCGGTTGCATTCAGGGTCAGGTCGAACAGGCCGTGCACGGCAATCTGGGTCAGCATGTGGTCAAAAAATCCGATCCCGGTATTAATTTGATGGTTTCCCGAACCATCAAGATTGATTTCTACACGGATGTCTGTTTCTTTTGTTTTGCGCGAATATGTTGCAGTTCTCATGGCTTAGCGTATTCCTTTCAAGGCGGCCAGGATTTGTTGGTTTTGTGCTGCTGTGCCAACGCTGATCCGGATATGATCCGATAGACCTGGCTGATCAAAATAGCGGATCAGAATGCCTTGTTTGCGTAATTCATCCTTGATCTGGCGTGCAGACCTCGACAGAATTTTACAGAGGATGAAATTTGCCTGGGAAGGGTAGGGGGACAGCCAGGGGATTTGAGATAATTCTTCAAAAAGATATGCGCGTTGTGCGATGATCTTAGCAATCCGCTCCTCTGCTGCCGAAATATGCTGCATGGTGATCACCGCCGCCGTTTCAGCGGCCGCCGAAACGTTATATGGCTGCTTCGCTTTCATCAAACAGGGAGTCATTTCCAGCGGGAAAACCCCGTACCCGATTCTCAACCCGGCCAGCCCGGCCCACTTGGAGAAAGTGCGCAGCACAATCAGATTGCCGTATTCAGAAACCTTTTCGATGGCCGATACCCCCTGATCGGAGAAGTGGATATAGGCTTCGTCGAGTACAAGTAAGACAGGAAGATGGACAAGCTTCTCGAATTCATCGGCAGAGAGGATCCCGCCATCGGGGTTGTTTGGGTTGGCCAGGAACAATATTTTCGGCTTGTGGTTTTCTACCGCCGCCGTCAAGGCCTCGATATTGAGTGAGAAATCCGGATTGCGGGGCACAGAAATCACCTCTGCCTGATTCAATTTGCCGTCAAAAGCATACATGCCAAAGGTCGGTGGACAGTTCACCATCTTATCACCTGGATTCAGCACGATCCTCATGATCAAATCGATCAGTTCGTCCGCTCCTGCCCCCACAACGAGGCTTTCTTCCGGGATATGGTGCTGGCTCGCCAGCAATTTCCTGATCTTCCTGCTTTCCGGGTCGGGATAAATATGGAGCGTGTTCAGTGTTGCCAGGGCCTGGTGGACTTCCGTTAAGGGGCCGTAAGGGTTCTCGTTGGCATCCAGTTTAATAATTTCGCCGATGGGGATGCCCAATTCTTCCGAGAGCACATCCAGGGGGAAAATGGGGGTATAGGGGGGCATATCCAGGATATGCTGCCTGACATATTTCAACGCGGATGTCATACAGCCCCCAGTCTTGCTCTGGCAGCTGCCGCATGGGCAGTGAGTTTTTCCAGCTCGGCCAGTTCGGCCGCTGTTTGGCTGAGTTGGCCTGCGCTTTGTGGGGATAACCCGATCACGCTGGAAATTTTGACGAAATCCAGCACGTTCAATGGGGAGGCAAAACGCGCCGTGCCGCCGGTTGGCATCACATGGCTGGGGCCGGCCACATAATCGCCCAGAACTTCAAACGAATGATCTCCAAGAAAGAACCCGCCCGCATTGTTGATCTTGGACATGAGCATTTCTGGTTCTTTTGCGCATAGACATAAATGTTCAGCGCCATACGCATTTGCCAGCTCGACTGCCTGATCGAGCGATTCAACCAGCACAATCCCGCCCGCATTGGCTAAAGAGGCCAGAATGATGTCTTTGCGGCTCAACTGTTCAACTTGCATATCAACTTCAGCGGCCACCGCAGAAGCCAAATCCGAATCGGTGGTCAGGAGAATAGCGCTGGCCTGGACATCATGTTCCGCTTGGGCCAGCAGATCGGCGGCAACCCAGGCAGGGTTAGCCGACTGGTCGGCGATAATCATCGTCTCGGTCGGGCCGGCCAAACCGTCCAGCCCAACAACCCCAAATAACTGCTGTTTGGCAAGGGTCACAAACAAATTCCCCGCCCCTACGATCTTATCCACTTTGGTGACCGTTTCAGTGCCGTATGCGAAGGCGGCAATCGCCTGCGCGCCCCCAATCTGGTAGATGTCGTCGATCTCGCAAAGATATGCCGCCGCCAGGATCGATGGGTCGGGTACGGGGGGGGTAGCCACAAAGATTTGTTTGACCCCGGCAACTTGTGCCGGAATCACACTCATCAGCAGCGAGGAGGGCAGTGGGGCCGTCCCCCCGGGCACATAGACGCCGATACGTTCAATGGGGGTAAAGCGTTGCCCTAATTTCCCATTCTCATGCTCCGCTATCCAGCTGGTGATCGGCTGCTGTTCGTAGAAATCGCGTATTCGCGTCGCAGCGGTTTGCATCGCTTCTTGCAAGTTTGGCGGGAGCTGTTCCCAGGCTTTCCTAAGTTCGGAGGGGGGAATCTGGATTGTGCCCTCTTCAAAATTGTCCAGCTTTTTAGACCACTGATAAATGGCGCTGTCGCCGTCCTCTTCCACCGACCGCAAGATCATATCTACCGCCTGAGGAGGCGTGACCCCTTTTCCAAAAAAGTCCTCGGTGCGTTGGCGGGTGAGGGGAGAGTATGCCATCCGGTTCAATGCTTTTCGCTTCAGAATGGTTTGTTGGGCTTCTTCTACACTATAAAATTTCATTGCTTGTCTCCATTGCGTTCATCATGTTCAAGATTTCTATCGGTTGTTCTTCGAAGATGAAATTAACCGGTGAAACCACCACGCCGCTCCCGCCAATTTCCCGTAACTCGCCAATTGCCTGGTGGAGTTTTTCTTTTTTCACCACGATGTGGATGGCATAGAAATGCTCCTCGCCGCGAGTCAGAATCCGCGAGATGGTCGGGCCTTGCAGCCCACCGATTACATCTTTCTCAAAAAGTTTCTGGGAAATTTCTTCCTCGCTTGTTGCTCGAATATTGGCAAAGATCGCCAGGTTTTGTTTCCCGCGCAGGTGTGCGCCGATCATTTCTAATAAGAGGGTGGCAGTTTTTAGCGTTTCGGGATTTGTCGAAAGCTTTTCCCGATTTGCGATCAGGCAGGCCTCGGCATCCAGGATTTTGCCTCCGGCGAGTTTTTTCAGCCGGTTGTCCCGCAGCGTGGTGCCCGTAGAGACTAAATCGACAATCAGATCGGCGTAGCCCACAGTAGGCGCAATTTCGAGCGCGCCTTCTGCCTGGATCACTTCGATAGGAATTTCTAAATTTGAATGGAAAAAGTCTTTTGCCAGGTTAGGGAACTTGGTAGCCACTTTCAGCGGGCGTTTCAATGCCGTTTGATAGTCTTTCAAGTCCGTGATGCTATCAATGTCTTGCCAATCATCCGGGACAATTACGTTGAGGGTGCATTTTGCAAACCCTAATTGATTGTGAAGTTCCAAGATTCTCCCGCTGGCGCCTCTCTTTTCCAGATAAATATCTTTTCCGGTGATCCCAAAATCTACGCTGCCATCCCGAACGCTGATCACAATATCGCCCGGCCGCTGGAAGATGACTTCAACCTCCGGCAGAAGCTGGATCCAGGCGATATATTGCCTCGGATTGGGGTTGTAGACCGGTAGGCCTACATCGGCCAATAGTTGTTTGCTTCCATCCGCAAGCAGCCCCTTGCTGGGTAATGCGATCCTGATCTTTCGTGTTGATTCTGTCATGTAGTCTCCTTTGGTAAATAAAAAACGCCCCCCTTCCGGGGAGCGTATGCTTTGAATTTCAAGTTTGTATAGGTTTACATTCTCTTTAAAGCAGTCTAGCCGGGAGGGCAGCCGGTTGGGTAAAACAATGATGATGATGGTGATGGCGAGACTGGTGTTTAAATGTCATGATGGTGGATTGTAACATCATAAGTAAATATCATCAATAAAAACGGATGGGATGCCCATGACTTTCTCAAAGTCATGGATAAATTGGCGATCATATTTTTGCCCCATCCGCGGTTTGCTGTGTAGTGTGGTGCGAATTGCTAAACTTAGTAAGTTTTTCACGCCCCACCTGCCAGTATTTTTTAGAATGTCTCTTCAGCCCTCCCCAATTTGGGGAGGGTGATAGTAACCCGGAAATTTAAGGCATCAACTGGGGTGGGGCGGACTTTAAGAAAACCATAATTTTAGATACACCGTGAGATTCAAATACTCCTAATCCCGCACCCCGGCCATTAACAGCCCCAACTTCTCCGGGGTGGCATCCGCCCGGTCCACTACGCCCATAATATCGCCTTCAAAGAGGACTGCGATCCGGTCGGACAAGGCCAAAATCTCATCCAAATCTTCGGAGATCAGCAGGGTAGCGGTGCCTTCTTCCCGCTGCTCCAGCAAACGCAAATGCACATACTCCATCGCACCGATGTCCAGGCCGCGGGTTGGCTGTGCGGCAATCAAGGTGCGCGGTTTGCGCACAAGTTCGCGTGCCAGGATCAATTTTTGAATATTCCCGCCGGATAAATTTTTCACCGGCGTTTCCTGGGAAGGCGTTTTGACATTAAAGCTGGTGATCAATTGATCGGAATGTTGGGAAATCGCCTTCAGGTCGAGAAAGCCGTTTTTTGCATACGGCTGCTGGCTGTGTTCGCGTAGGATCAAATTCTCAGCTACGGTAAATTCTTTGATCATGCCATCCCGCATCCGTTCTTCGGGGATATAAGATAAGCTCTTGCTCATTAATTCTTTCGGAGATTTTCCCGTCACCGTTTCCCCATCCAGCACAATCTCGCCCCCTGTAACCGGACGCAGCCCGGCGATCACCTCCGCCAATTCCTTCTGCCCATTCCCCGAGACACCGGCGACCCCCAAGATTTCCCCGGCCCGTACTTCTATGTTTACATTATTCAACGCCGGGGTTCCCCGGTCGCTTTGTGCACAAATGTTTTTCAGCACCAGGCGGGTTTCATCGATTTCCATCGTTTTCCGCTCTTTGTTCAGCCCCACCTCACGGCCAACCATCATTTTTGCCAGCTGCCCCTTGGTGGCCCCTGCAGTTGGGATAGTGCCGATCATCTGCCCGTCACGCAGGACCGATACGCGGTTGGAGATGTCGATCACCTCGTGCAGCTTGTGGGAGATAAAAATCAGCGCGTGCCCATCATCCACCATTTGGCGCATGGTCACAAAAAACTCATCCACTTCTTGCGGGGTCAATACTGCGGTCGGCTCATCCAGGATCAGCAAAGCCGCGCCCCGGTAGAGGGCTTTAATGATCTCCACCCGCTGCTGCTGGCCGACCGCCAACTGCCAGATATAGGCATCCGGGTCTACTTGCAGGCCGTAAATCTCCGCCAATTCCACAATTCGGGCAGAGACTTTATCCAGGTCGGTCAGCGGCCCTCTGGAAGACTGCAAACCAAGGGCAACATTTTCGGCCACGGTCAGCGATTCAACCAGCATAAAGTGCTGGTGGATCATTCCAATCCCCAGGTGAATAGAATCAAGCGGGGAGTTGATTCGAACTTCCTTGCCATCCAGGCAGATATTCCCTTCCTCTGGTTGGTATAAACCGTACAGGATTTTCATCAATGTGCTTTTTCCGGCGCCATTCTCACCCAATAAGGCATGCACTTCGCCCGCGTGCACGTCAAAATTTACCCGATCGTTCGCCACCACGCCGGGAAAGCGTTTGGTGATATCGATCATTTCAAGCTGTGAGATTTTTCTTTGTCCGGTTGGCAGGAATTCGTTTGTGACCATAACTGTTGCATCCTTCATCAAATTTATTCAGATAATAGAATGTATAAGTGCGTAAGAGGGCAGCGAATGCCGCCCTCTTGTTGTTTGATTTTATTTACGGAAAAACTGTGATTGAGCCGTCAACAATGCCGTCAATCGCAGCCTGCGCCGCGGTTTTTACATCGTCCGGTAAGGCATACTCGGAATTGAAGTCAATCACCAGACCGCCGTTAGCCAGTGTGATTTCGAAGGATTGACCACCATAGGTGCCATCCTCGATCAGCTGGATCATTTCGGTCAGTACAACTTCCCAGTGATACACCTGGTTGGCGACGACAATGCTGGGGGCCAAGGATGTCTGGCTGTACTGTGTACCAAACCAAAGCACACCTTTCTCCTCTGCCGCGCCAATCGCACCCACAACCATTTGAGCCGTGCCGGTCATCACATCTGCGCCGGCTGTAATGTGGGTCTGGGCAGCCTCAGAGGCCAATGCGACATCTGAGAACGAGCCAATCCAGTTGGTGTTTACCTGGATGTCCGGGTTGGTCGCTTCTGCGCCAACGGCAAAACCATCTACATACAGTTTCGCGTCGCCGGTTTCAATCGGCCCTACTACACCGATCACCCCGCTGGAGGACAGCATCGCGCCCATCACGCCGTTCACATAGCCGCCTTCTTCAGCGCGGGCTTCGTAGGCAAAGATGTTGGGCAAACCAAAAGTGTCGACCGTAGTACCCCAGGCGAAGCTGGTATCCGGGAAGTCCGGGGCAATTTCCTGTAGCGAGCTGCCGTATTGCGAACCATGTGCAATCACAAGGTCGTATCCCTGGCTGGCATAGTCGCGGATTGCGGCTGCTGCGTCATCGACCACAAACATATTTTCAGAGTAGACAATCTCGAAATTGTCTGCCCCGCGTTCGGCCTGAAGCAGTAACAGCGCTTCGTACATACTTTGGCTGAATGCCAGGTCTGTTGTGGCGCTCGGCATTACCACTGCTACGCGGAAAGGTCCAGCGGTCTCGTCGGTTGTTGTGTCCTCATCGCCACCGCCGCAAGCAGTCAGCAGCAAACCAACCAGCAGCAGCATCACCATGAGCTTTTGCATTTTTTTCATTTATTCTTCTCCAATTGTGTTAGTTTGATTAAGTTGAATACAAAAAATGGTTATCTTTGATATTTTTTTACCTCCTTTGTGTCTAATGTCCACGATCAAATGGCTTTGTGAGAGCCGAAGGTGGTCTAACGCGCTGGACAGATAAAACCAACACGATGATCGTCAATACATAGGGCATCATAACCGCAAAGTCGGAAGGAATGGGGATATTCAACACTTGCACCCACAGCTGAAGCGAGTTCACCATGGAGAATAACAAAGCGCCCCCCATTACCGCCCACGGACGCCAACCGCCAAAATACACCAGCGCAACCGCAATAAATCCTAATCCGCTGGTCATATTCTGTTGGAATACATTTAATAAGGCAATCGATAAAGATGCGCCGGCGATGGCGGACAATACCCCGCCCAGCGTAACGGTGAAGTAGCGCACCTTGCTCACGCTCACGCCCAGGGAATCGGCCGCTTGCGGAGATTCGCCCACGGCTCTGATCTTGAGGCCCAGGGTAGTTTTGTTCAAAACAAACCAGGCGATAAAGACCAGCAGGTAAGCGCCATAAACCAAGACGCTTTGATTGAAGAAGATTTCGCCCAGAATGGGAATGTCGCTCAGCCAGGGGATATGGATGGGGTGGAAGCCGCTGACGGTTTCTACCGTCCCCAAAAGTTTTTGAAACAACAGGTCGCTCAATCCTAACCCGAACAAATAAAATCCAATCCCGCTGATGCCTTGCTCGGCATGCAGGTTAATGGTCACGAAGGCCATCGCCAGCCCCATCAGTAAGCCCACCAGGATCGCCGCCAGAAGCCCGAACCATACGCTCCCGGTCGTGAAGGTGATGTAGAAAGCGGCAAATGCGCCCATCAGCATCTGCCCTTCAACGCCTAAATTCAACACACCGCTTCGTTGGCTGAACGTCTCGCCAATGGCTGCGTATAAATAGGGGGTTGCTAAGCGAATCCCGGAGGACAAAATTCCAACCAATACAGCTTTCGTAAAGATATCCTCAATCATTGTATTGCCTCCACTTGGGCTGTATCCTCTTTATCTGGGGGTGGTTCTCCCTCTGCTTCAACCTTGATCTGGGTCAAACGTTTTTGTTCGCGGTCTCGCCGCCACTTTTCGCTGCTGACAACGAACACAACCACCAAACCGTTCAGGGTGGTGATTAGTGCAGAAGGCACCTGCATCACGCGCTGTAATTTATTGGCCCCTACCAGCAGCGCACCAAACAAGAAAGAAGCCGGGATAGTCCCCAGCGGGTGCAGTTGCCCAAAGAGCGCCGCCACAATCCCGTTGAACCCGGCGCTGCCGGTAAACCCGGTGGCCGAACCATCGGTGATCATCCGGTGATTGATCCCGTACACCTGGATGGCGCCTGCCAGCCCCGCAAAAGCCCCGCTGAATACCAGCGCTAACATGATTTGCTTTTTGACATCGATCCCCGCGTATTTGGACGCATGCGGATTTTGCCCCACTGCCCGAATGCGGTAACCCAACGTGGTGCGCCATAATAAAATGTACACCACAAAGGCCAACGCCACGGCAATTAATGCGCCCAGGTGCAAACGAGTCGGGACCAGGCGGGGTAGGTCAAAGGCTTTGGGTAAACGTGCTGTCTGTGGGATCTGAGAGGCTTTTGAAGCCTGAATCGGGTCGATCATCGGGCCGCTCAGCAAAAAGTTCATTAACTGCACGGCAATTGCGTTCATCATGATCGTACTCAGGATTTCATTGACATTGAAATAAGCTTTTAATGCCCCGGGAATTCCCCCCCATAAAGCCCCACCTAAAAAGCCAAGCAGCATGGCCGCGACGATCATCACGATCCCCGGCCACTCCGGGAAAGCCAACCCAAGCGCTGTAGCCATCAAAGCGCCGATGATCATTTGCCCCTCGCCCCCAATATTGATCACATTGCCCCTGAAAGAGATACAGATACCCAAACCGACCAATAATAGTGGGGTGGCCTTTACAACTGTATCTGCCAGGGAATTTGCGCTGCCAAAGGCGCCGTCAAGGAGTGCGCCAAACGCCTCAAAGGGGTTTGCCCCCAGGACAAGCAACATCAACGCACCTACCGCTAACGCCGCCAGGGTCGCTAAGACAGGCAGCATAGCATCTATAATTTTCGATACCGCTTCCGATTGAAGCAATTTTTTCATTGATTGACCTTCCTCCTCGGCTCCAACAATTAATGCTGGCTATTAAGATTATTCGGAAAAAATATCTTTAATCTCAGTAAGATCGTCTCCTTATCTTCAGTGAGCCGTTTTATCTTGGCTCCAACAGTGTGATAGCGTGCATTGGTTTGGTTTCCATCTACCAACACAGGGTAAGTACTTTTAATGCGCCCGCTCCAGGTGCCGCTCATATACTGCATGCGCGATGCGTGCAGAATTTTGGATAGGCTGTTCTTCAGGTTCTATAGTTAATTTTCTAAGGTATTTAAATAAATTAGCCAGGGGAACCGATCTACGACGTTCAATCGTAGAGGTTTCAACCCTGGCATTCAATGCATTTAGTGCAATCGTGCCATCTGGTGCAGGCAGTGTGTGGGCGAGGTCGCCCTCAAGCGCCGCCATAGTTTTAACGTCTGGCTTACAGCTCGACTCACTTCCTTGTGCAAATGCCTGTGCATAATGCAGATATGGTGAAGAAGTGGTCATCACTTGGTGAGGTACTGCTGCCTCTATGAATATCTCCTCAGCACGATGTTCCAATAAATTGATTTCAGGAATATCCGTTTTGTCAACCAATCTGGCGACAGGAGAATAGTAGCCTTGTTGAATGTCCAGTGGTGAATCTATCCCCCCAGCAAGAATATTCGCAGGCCGCTCAGAACTATGCAATGCCTGCAAAGCATCTTTCATACGTATAGAATAGGTATCGTATTCCGAAAGTTTCATGGATCTGGCGGATGAGACATGCGGCACTTTTCGAGGGAGGTTCTTCCCACGCCGTAGCAAACTTAGTTTTGCTTGCAAACGACCGCCGACCCAATTGACTCATTATAGCATTAACTCTTGTTTCGTGAAAATTTTTTCAATACCAGTCTTTAATTTAGGCTTTTATTGGCAAATTGCCGAAGCATAACTTCTAATTTCATGTAAAATTGAGGCTATGGAGACTCCTATTCGAAACCCGTATTTGCGAGGGATGATCCCGATGGCGGGGTTATCAGTCTTTTTTATGGCGCTTACCATTGCCATGTATGGTTTGGCTTGGTTCGATCTGGCCGATCCGGTATTAGGCTTAATTGGCCTGATCTTCACGCTCTTCTTCAGCCTTTTCTTTGTCATTGTCTGGCTTTTAGGGCGCAGCCAGGTGCGGCGGATAAAACGCTTTTTGGAAAGCGATAGATCCCTGGTACGCTGGACGTATTCGAGTGCGGAGTGGAAACAAATTAGGGAATCGCGCTGGCAAGAAGAACGCGGCGATTGGAAAATTCAATTCGGTTGTCTCACCGTGTTGCTGGCGCTGGCAGGTCTGCTTACCGGCGTGTTGGTTGGTGTTGAGGAGGGGGTCTTGCAGGCTGTTGGCACCGGTGGCGTTGGATTGTTTATCGGCGGGCTTGTGGGTGGGGGGATTGCCCTGGTAGTGGCGGGGAGCAATTATTGGAGCGCCAGGCTTGCCCACACGCAGTCTGAACCCGGCCAAATTGCTTTAGGGGTCGATGAAATTTACGCCAACGGAAACTATTTTAAAGGCGATGGCAGTTCCAGCATTATTCAAGAGGCAAAAATTCAACGGGGTAATCCGACTACCCTGGAACTCCAGATTTTATTTCCCCCGCGTCCAAGACTGGATAGAGAAGAACAATGGTCGATTGTCGTGCCAACTCAATGGGTCGAGCGGGTGGAAGAAGTTTTGCCAATTTTAGGGAACTCAGACACAGATTAATAATTAAAGCAGAGCCACAAATAACGCAACGATACTGATATTAGGCAAAAAATTTGTCCACCTCACCCCGTATTGCGCAAACCGGAAGCAATCCCATTGATCGTAAGCACGATGATATTTTGCAGTTCCTCCGCTTGTGGGCTGCTGGGGTCTTCAAGTGCCCGCAGCCGTTGAATCGTCTCGACCTGAATGAAATTCAGCGGGTCAATATAGGGGTTGCGCAGCTGGATCGAACGCTGCAAATCTGGCTCGTTATCCAGTAAATTTTTATTCCCCGTAATTGCTAGAATGCGCTTTTTAGTGCGTTCATATTCTGTACGGATCACAGTATAAAAATCTTCTGCCATTTTCTGGTCTTCCGCCAGGGTCAGGTACAGCCGCGCGATCTCCAGGTCGGCTTTCTGCAAAGACATCTCCGCATTATCCAAAATCGCTCTAAAGAACGGCCAGCGGGCATACATCTCTTGCAGTGCGGCAACCGAGCTTGCCGCTTCCAGCCCGCTGCCCAGCCCAAACCATCCCGGCAGGTTGAACCGGCTTTGCATCCACGAGAACACCCACGGAATCGCCCGGATTTTTGCAACCTGCTCGCTGCCCGGCTGCCGCGCCGCGGGGCGCGAGCCAATGCGCAGCTGTGTGATCTCCCGGATCGGGGTCACCTGCTGCCAGAACGCCATGAACCCCGGCGATTGGTACACCAATCCCTGGTATACCTGTTGGGCGGCTTTGCTCATCACTTCCAATTCTTGCTGCCATGCCTGGGGGAGTTGTACCCCGTTTTTCTCCGGCAGCGAGGCGCCGATAATGGCGCTTACCACTTGATCTAAATGTTGGAAGGCCAGGTCGGGGTTGGAATAGCGAGAAGCGATCGTTTCCCCTTGTTCGGTCAATCGAAACCGCCCGTTGATCGTCCCTGGCGGCTGTGCCAAAATGGCCCGGCTGGCCGGGCCGCCGCCGCGTGCTACTGTGCCGCCTCTCCCGTGGAAGAGGGTCAGCTTAATCCCGTACGCTTCGCACACCTCCGCAATGTCCTTTTGTGCCTGGTACAGGTTCCAGTTGGCCGAAAGGTAGCCGGCATCCTTATTGCTGTCCGAATATCCGATCATCACCATCTGGTGGTCATCATTCTCCCGCAGGTGCTCGCGGTAGGCGCTGTGCTCAAACAGGTCGCGCAAGACGGTCGGCGCGTTGCGCAGGTCGTCAATCGTCTCGAACAGCGGTGCGATCATCAAATTCTTGCAGCCGGCCCATTTGCTCAACAGCAGCACACTCAGCACATCCGCCGGGCATTGTGCCATCGAGATCACAAATGCGCCGAACAACTCATTGCCGTACACTTCTTGGGCGCGGTGGATCAGTTTGAATACCGACCAGGTCTCGGCAGTTTCCACCGTCACACCCGGGCGGTCGGCCAAATTCGCAGGGGGATTATCCAGCAGGGTGGTCAGGTGTTTGATGCGGTTTTCGTCACAATTCCCCATGAAACTGGGGGTCATGTCCAGCGCCCGCAGAATTTCACTCACAACCGCATTGATGCGTGCCGCGTCCTCCCGGATGTCCAGGCGGGCTGCGTGCAGCCCAAAGATGTTTAGCTGTTTTTCCAGCGTGTCAATGGTGGTCTTTCTCAGCTTCTCCGGCAGATACTGGGAGATGATCTCGACGGGCGTGGTCAGCGCACCTAGTTCTACCTGTGCCCGGTGGGGTTGGTCGGTCAGCAGTTGGCTGGTCATCGCTTCCTGCGAGGCAAACTGCAAATCCGAAGCCAGCAAGGAAAGCGCCAATCTGAAAGGCTCGTTTTCGTAGCGGGCCGCCAGGTAGGCCACATGGTTGGGCAGTGGTTGGCGGCTCTCAAACCACTCCACCAGTGAATCAGGGGGTGGAAAAAGCCGGTCTGAGAAGGTGAATTTGCGCGCTAAATCTTGGATCGATTTGCGATGCTTTTCAATTGCCAGCCCGCGGTGCAGGCGCAGTGTCTCGGCCGTGGTTGGGTAGGTCACATTGGGGTTCCCGTCCCGGTCGCCGCCCACCCAAGAAGCCAGTTTCAGCCACTGCTTTGGGGCGGTTACTTCCGGGTAATAGGCCGCCAGCGCATCTTCCAGCTCCTGGTAGATCAAGGGCAGCACATCCCAAAATACCGCATCGATGAAATATAAGCCCGTGCGCACCTCATCGGTCACCTGCGGCATGGCGGTGCGTGCCCGTTCCGTCAACCAATAAGTGCTGATCTCCGCATACAGGTTGTCAATCGTCGCTTTTTCTTGCGGCTGTGAGCCGTTGTTTCCCGTTAGGTCTTTTAAAAGCTCGGAAATCCGCACCAATTTAGACATCAGTGAACGCCGTTTTGCCTGGGTGGGGTGGGCGGTCAGCACCAGTTCAATCTCTAAATTGTCCAGCACATCTTGAACCTGGGCGGCCGGCACCTGCCGCGCTTTGAACTCTTTCACCATGCGCTGGATCGAATTTGGCCTTGCTTCTTTATGTTGCCGGGTGGCGTTGAAATGCACTACCCGGTCGTTTTCTTCGGCCAGGTTCACCAGGTCAAAGTACAGGGCAAACGCCGAAGCCACCGCGCGGGCTTGTTCGGTGGTCAGCGCTTCCACTCGCGCCGATAATTGCCTGGCGGCATCTGGGTTGCCTGCTCTTCTTTGTTTCGAATCGTCGCGGATATTTTCCTCGATCTGAAAGATTTCTTCGGACTCTTGTTCGACCAGCACGTGGCCTAAAATATTCCCCAGGAGGTGCACTGTTTGTGAGAGGTTCATAGAAGTATTATACGCAACTTTGTCGAATTACGACTGCTTTTATCATGATTAGGATGAAGGCAGCACCGCGCTGTCGCGCGATGGCCGTGGTTTGGGGGGCTTATTGTGCCTGGGGGCGGTTTGCAAGCCACGCCGCTGCTCCCAGCCCGGCCGCGTATCCGCTGGCGAAACAGGCGGTCAGCAAGTAGCCGCCGGTGGGTGCTTCCCAGTCCAGCATTTCCCCAGCACAGAACACCCCCGGCAGTTCCCGCAGCATCAGGTGGGCATCCAGCGCTTCAAAGGTCACGCCGCCCGCGCTGCTGATCGCTTCCTCTAACGGGCGCGGCGCGGTAAGCGGGATGGGCAGTGATTTAATTGCCGCTGCCAGGCGTGGCGGGTCGGAAAACGCCTCTTGCGGCACAAATTCCCGCAGCAGCCCGGCTTTTACCCCGGTGATATTCACCGTTCTTCTCAGGTGCTTTGCCATCGAATTAGAACCGCGCGGCCGGGATAGTTTTTTACGTACCTCTTCCTGCGTCCAGTCCGGTGTCAGGTCCAGTTCGAGGGTCGCACTTCCTACTGCTTCAATCTCATCGCGCAGCTGCGCCGAGAGGGCATAGATCAGGCTGCCTTCTACCCCGTTTTCGGTGATGATGAATTCACCCACATTGCGCTGCTTATTAAATGTAAGTGCCACCGATTTCAGAGGGGAACCCTCATATTTATCTCGAAAATAAGGCGTCCAATCCACATCGAAGCCGCAGTTGGCCGGTTTTAGCGGGGCAATTTCAACATTGCGTGCCGCCAACAGCGGAATCCAACTGGCGTCGCTCCCAAACTCCGGTCTGCTCCCGCCGCCCAGGGCAAGCACCACCGCATCGGCTTGCACCGTTTTTTCTCCCTCTCGTGTCTCAAAACGGGGGCTGTTCTCCCTGTCCCATCCCACCCATTTGTGGCGCGTATAGATCTGCAAGCCGCTCGCCCGCAGCCTTTGCAGCCAGGCGTGCAGCAGTGGGGCGGCTTTCATCTCCTCCGGAAACACACGCCCTGACGTGCCGACAAAGGTTTCTACACCCAGCCCGCCCGCCCATGCTCGCAGTTCCTGCGGGCCAAAGGCATCCAGCAGCGGCTCGATGTGTGGGCGGCGCGCCCCATAGCGGGAAAGAAAATCTTCGCGCGGCTCGGAGTGCGTCAGGTTCAGCCCGCCTTTCCCCGCCACCAAAAATTTTCGCCCAGGGGAAGGCTTTCCTTCGTAAAGGGCTACCTGCACCCCTTGCGCTAAAGCGACTTCTGCCGCCATCAACCCGGCGGGGCCGCCGCCAATGATAATTATTCGGTCGGACATAAATGTGTTTCCGCGCTGCTAAATATAAAAATCCTGCAAGTTGAATAGATTTACTGGGATACTGGGGCATCCGGTAGGTGCGCTCTCAACTGCAATCGGATGAAAACGCCGTCTTCAACCGGTATTATACTTGAATCTAAGATACTGCTTTATCGGGGAAGAGCAGTGTTTTTGGGGTGGGGCACTTCAGGAAAGCCAGACCGACCCGGCAAAAAATGCCGCTAATCGTACTCGACCACCAAACCCACACCGACCTCCTGGATATTCACCACCGTCGAAAGCGCAATCTTCGAGTTCAAATCCGTACAGTGGCAGGCGCGCACCACACCCGGCTGTAGCTCTTGCAGATAATCCAGCGTGCCCTGCAGTTGCTTGTGGGGCGGATTGAGAAGGTGCAGCCCGCCGATGATCTCGGCAACTTGATCGGTCCCGCAAATCTCTTTCGCATAGTCGATAATGTTGCAAATCCCCGCATGCGAACACCCCGTGATGATCACCAACCCCTTGCTTGAGTTGTATACCAGGGCAGAATCTTCGATCACGTAATCGCCCTCTGTCGACCCTTCTTTTTGCCCAATCGGGGTGAGCGCCTCAAAATTATTCTTTCTCGGTATTTCTCCCAAAAAAGTGATCTTCTCGCTCAGTTTTTGCGGCGATTTTCTCACCTGCATGCCAAAGTGTTTTGCCAATTTCTTTTCCGAGAGCAGCGGGCCAAGCTCACCAATATCCCGATAGCTCACGCTGGTGAAGGTCTCCGGGTGGGTGACCACCACCGGCTTTTTATAAGGGCGTCTCTCAATTGCCAGCTCTGTGTAATATTTGATCAGTCTATCCAACCCCCAGGTATGGTCGAGGTGGTTGTGCGACAACACAAGGTAATCCAGGTTTGCCAGGTCCAGCCCCATCTTTTGCGCGTTATCGAGGAAAATACCCGAATACCCGGTATCGAATAATATTGTAGTCCCCTCATCTTGAAGCAGAAAAGACAACCCCGGCTCCGCCAGGAAATACCGGTCGATATAGGTATTGTTATCTACAAGCACAGTTAGTTTCATCAATCCATCCTTCTAGAAGACTGCACTACAACGGTTTACTGTTCGTAAGAATTTAGCCCTTACAAGTGGTATTATAATCCCCAGATGGCATAAAGCCCTTTAGCGGTTAAAACAAGTGGTGGAATAAAGTATAACTGGTGGCATTCTCCGATGATACTACATACTATAGCAAAATTAGTGATTGTTATATCTAGCTTCACTAAAAGAGGTGGTTTATGAAAACGCATTTAGTTTTATGGTTATGTATCGTAATTTTATTATCTGCCTGCGCCTTTAATTTTGACTTAGAGTCTACACCCACGTCAATATCAACAATAACAGCCCGCCCTATGTCTACCTCTCCAATTACTGAGATAGTGTAGTTCATATTATAAAAATTTTATGCCTTGATATGCTAACAACTTGTGGGTGTAATGAGGGAAACTTGGGCGAGAGATTAAATTGGGTAAAGAAAATGCTGAAAGGGATATTAAAAACACTTTTTCTGGTTGTATCTGCTATTTTCCTTCTCGTAGGTTGTAAGAATGGAGAAGAGATACTCAGTCAAACATCTGCGCCACATCCAACTTCTATAGACCAGGTAGCTCAGTACTTAGATGGAAATACATCTGAAAAGATCGAAGGAACTTGGGCTGCATTAGAATACCCAGAGGAATATAAATTTTTAATACCATTAATCACTCATAATATTTATGAAGAACCCAATCTTTCCGTACAAATCGCAATTGTTAAAGTACTGGGACAAATGGGTGTGCAGGCTGAAGTTGCTGTTCCTGATTTGATCTGGCTTTTAGAGAATGAGAAAAATTATCAAATTCAGGAAAATACTCTTTTTGCGCTTGGGCAAACCCAAAACAAGAAAGCAGTTCCTTATCTTGCAGAATACCTTTATGTCGAGAATGAAATTTTATCGGGAATATCAGCAAAATCTATCGCCAAAATTACCGGATTAGAATTTCAAGACTCAAATAAAGAGGGTCTCATAATTACAGATGCAGGAATTTCTACCGTTGCTATGGATGCTCGCCAGTGGTGGGAAGAAACCGGACAATATATTAATTGGGATGCCGAAGGCGAGAGTTTCATACTCAAAGATTCACAATGAGTTTGCCAAATCGGATTTTATGGGTGGCTTAGAAATTAGGTGATTGAGATGAAAGAAAAGACTTGGTGGTGCTATCCTCTCCTAATTCTGGTGATTGTTGCTTGTTCTCTTCATGTGGATACTTGCTCAAACAAGATTGTTTTGAGGACGAGGCGAGGGCTTTTGGGGATAAACAAAACTTATGTGGTCTGTGCAGATGGAAGTGGCGAGGTGAACTACAGACTCCCGCGGGGGGTAGAGGATCATCCAGAATGGTCTCCAAATGGGGAATGGATCGTGTTTGATAATCTTGAAACTGCACAAACAAATGAATCACAGCTATTTCTTTATCATATCCCAACTAAAGAAAAGATTATTGCGAATGAGGAATTGTTTGAGACGATGTATCCTCACTGGTCCCCAAGTGGTACTGAAATAGTATTTGATGGTCTGGGGGGTATTTATGTGATGGATGTCGAATGTATCTATAATGGTAAAGATTGTGATTTTTTACCACAATTCATACTAAAGGGCTTTTATCCTTCCTGGTCATATGATGGACAATATTTAACCTTTTGGGTGAACAGTGATCAAATTGCCACGCCTAGTTTAAAATTGGTAAATCTGGATAATCTAGATAATGTCATCGAAATTAAACCTGAAAATGCATCTTCGTGTGTAGATGCGGATTGGTCTCCGATTGAGAATAAACTGGTTGCTCGCTGCGCAACCAGTAGCTCGGATATTTTTGTGTTTGATTTTGAAACAGGAGAATACATCAACCTTACAGAAGGTTCGTCGGCAAGAGAGGGATATCCTCAATGGTCGCCAGATGGAAGCCAGATCGCGTTTATCACCCATCGAGATGAAGATTTAGAAGACTGTTTTAATATAGAGTGTTCTGTATCCGCGGATGAGCTGTATGTAATGGATAGCGATGGGTCGCATAGTACTCGGGTGACTTTCGAGACCGATGAGGTTATTCTTTGGTTTGCATGGATTCCAGAATGACAGACCCACAAAATCCCCAACACACCCGGCCAATCGTTATATAATGGTCAGCAAAACGACCCCACATAAAGCCCTGCAAAGTTGGTTGCCAAAAATCATGTTGAACCTACCCGCCCTAAACCTCAATAAATCCCTCCGCACCCTCTTTCTCACCGAGGAGATTGTTTGGCTTTCTGGAGACAAAAACACCGAGAGCAACATTCAATGGGTCAGCCTGGAGATCGAAAAAGCGCAGCCAGGTGACCTGCTCTTATTAAATGCCGCCGATTTTGAACCAAAACAGCTCACAATGGCAGCAGAACGGGGCGTAGAGGCCGTACTTCTCGTCGGCAAACTGCCAGAACCCGCCGATATCCAATACCCAATACCTACCCTCCTGATCGACACGCCCAAAGAGCCCCACCTGATCCAGCGCGAGCTTGTCCAATTCATCACCCACCAGAAAACCGTTGAAAACGAGCGCAAACTGCAAATTCATACTTACCTGACCAAGCTCGCCGCAGATGGTGCCGAGCTGGAAGGTCTCACCAAAGCCCTGTCCGAGATCACCCGCCACGGCATCCTCATTCAAGACAAACGCCTCAACATCATCGCCGATTACCCCTCCCCAGATCTCGGTCTCTTTTGGGATGCCATCACCGGCGAACTTAGCGAGATGGCTAACCTGCCCGCACCCCTGCAAGACCGCCATCTGGCAGGAGAAAAAAATACCAAGATCGTGCAGGACATCTCCGGGGGTATCTCGCGTGTTGTCGTGCCCATCAGTGTTGGCAATGTCGCCCGCGGCTATCTCTCCGTGATCGGCATGCAAGGCACCCTCGACAGGTTAGATCATCTGGCCGCCGAAGAAGGTGCCCTGATTTGCGCCATTGATATGTCGCGTGCCAAAGCCGTGCGCGAAACTGAAAAGAAACTGCAAAGCGATCTGCTCACTGCCTTGCTGCAGCAAAACCTGTCCCCTCGCGACGCAAAATTATGGATCGATGCCATGGGCTTAGACCAGACCCAATCCCATGCCGCCCTCCAATTCTCCTGGACATCGCCCAACCCGCCTTCCCGCAGGCGCCTGGAAACTGTGATCAACGGCGAAGTCATTCGTATGGGCGTCAAAGTGATCCTCAACCCTGCCGGGGAAGCCGTCATCTGTTTTTGCCAGGTGCCCTCAGACGGCAGCGGCCACCAGCTGGCCATGGAATTGGGGAAGAATGTGCTCAAGCAAACCCAAAAAGAATACCCCAACGCCCAGGTGTGCTGTGGGGTCGGCTCCCCCACCGATAATCTCAACCAGTGGCATATCTCCTTCCGCGAGGCTGGCCTGGCTCTTGACATGGCAACCCGCCTGGATGCCGACAAACCGCTCTATTACCCCGACCTCTCCGTCTACCGCCTGCT
Organism: Anaerolineales bacterium; assembly: GCA_963675375.2. Taxonomy (GTDB): domain Bacteria; phylum Chloroflexota; class Anaerolineae; order Anaerolineales; family UBA11579; genus UBA11579. The sequence continues at coordinate 177,706 of CAXXLY010000001.1, forward strand.
CATGCTGTTGGAGGATAACCCCGAACTGAAAATCTTCCAGCAAGACATCCTCGGCGCGCTGCTCGAACAAGAGGGGAAAAACAAATTCATCGAAACCCTGGAAGCCTATTTCAAGCAGCAGGGCAACCTCTCTCAAACCGCCGAAGCGCTCTACATCCACCGCAACACGCTCACCTACCGCCTCGACCGCATTGCAGAGATCACCGGCATGGATCTCAATAATCCCGATGTCGCCCTTGCCGTGCAGTTGGCGCTCAAAATTCACCGTATGGGGGATAGGCACCGCCGCTGACCCGGTCGCGCACTGCCTTTTGTGCAAGTTGCACAAAAGATGAGTTTTCTTTTTCAGGTACTTTGCCAATAGACAAAAGTCCTCCCCTCTCTTAAACTACGGATTAGGATAATTATTCACAACCCCCCAACAATCTCCTGGGTTGTGATTTTAGGAAGAAAAAGAAAAAATAATGTTTATTTACCTGGCTGTTATTGTTCTTGAGTTTATTTTGGTCCTTATTATTAGGAACTCTCGTTACACTTGGGCAGCCGGGCTGATCAGAAACTGAAAACGCTTGGACTAAAATAAGCTACTGAAACTCAAAGCTGCCCAAATGGGCAGCTTTTTTGTTTGACTGGATACATCCAGTTTTATCAAATCGGTTTACAAGGTCATTGACCAAAATAAGAGGAGACCCTAATGAAAATTCACGATCCAAACCCCAACGATGACCGGGCAAATTTTGCCCGCACGGAACAAGAAGTGCCCCTGTTCCCCTATCGCCCCGTCTACATGCCGTCCGATGGCTGGGAGCAAGCCGAGAACGATTTCATGCAGCAAGCCGGGATGCCTTACTTGGCCTCGGATGCTGACCATCCAGACCAGCAAAGGTAAATAAAATTATGCGTTCTGATAGGATCAAAAGAGGGTACGAAAAAGCCCCGCACCGCGCACTGCTCAAAGCAACCGGTGTCACAGATGATGATTTCGACAAGCCTTTCATCGCTGTTGTCAACTCTTATATCGATATCATTCCCGGCCATGTGCATTTGCAATCGTTTGGTAAATTGGTCAAAGATACCATTCGAGAAGCTGGGGGCGTCCCTTTTGAGTTCAACACCATTGGCGTAGATGATGGCATCGCCATGGGGCACGCAGGCATGAAGTTCAGTCTGCCCTCCAGGGAATTGATCGCCGACAGTGTTGAAACCATGATCCAGGCGCACTGTTTTGACGGGATGATCTGCATTACTAACTGCGATAAGATCGTTCCAGGGATGGTGATGGGTGCTTTGCGCGTCAACATCCCCACCATTTTTGTCTCCGGCGGCCCGATGGAAGCCGGGAAAACCCCCGACGGCAAGATTGTCGACCTGATCTCTGTCTTTGAAGGGGTAGGGGCCTACCAGGCGGGGAAAATTGATGACACCCAGCTCAAAACCTTAGAAGATTTTGGCTGCCCCACCTGCGGCTCTTGTTCCGGCTTGTTCACCGCCAACTCGATGAACTGCCTGCTCGAAGTGCTCGGTCTGGCGCTGCCCTATAACGGCTCTGCCCTGGCAACCAGCCCGGAACGTCTGGATTTGGTAAAGCAGGCCGCTCAGCAAATCCTCCATCTGGTCGAGATCGACCTCAAACCCAAAGGCCTGATCACCGAACAGGCCATTGACGATGCCTTTGCCCTCGATATGGCGATGGGCGGCAGTACCAATACTGTCTTGCACACCCTCGCCTTTGCCCACGAGGCGGGTATTGATTATTCCCTCGAACGCATCAATCAGATTGCCAACCAGATTCCCCATATCTGCAAGGTCAGCCCATCCGGCAAATGGCACATGGAAGACGTGCACCGCGCCGGCGGTGTCCCCGCCATATTAAATGAAGTCGCCCGCGGCAAAAGAGGGCTGCACTTGGATCGACCCACCGTTTCCGGCACCACGCTGGCGCAGTCCATCCAGGGCAAAACTGTCACCGCCCCCGAAGTCGTCCACTCCCTCGATAACCCCCACACCCAAACCGGCGGGCTTGCAATCCTGTTTGGCAATCTCGCCCCCGACGGCGCCGTGGTCAAAGCGGGTGGGGTCGCCCCTTCCATGCGCAAACACAGCGGCCCGGCGCGGATTTACGAAAGCCAGGATGAAGCGATTGCCGGAATCTTGAACCACGAAGTCCAGGAAGGCGAAGTGGTTGTCATCCGCTACGAAGGTCCGCAGGGCGGCCCCGGCATGCAGGAAATGCTTTCGCCCACCTCCGCCATTATGGGCATGGGGTTGGGTGAAAAAGTCGCCCTTATCACCGACGGGCGTTTCTCCGGCGGCACACGCGGTGCCTGCATCGGGCATATCAGCCCCGAAGCGGCTGCCCGCGGCCCCATTGCTGCCCTGGTCGCCGGCGACATCATCGACATCGACCTCGACAACCGCACGCTCAATGTGCAGTTGAGCGATGAGGAGATTCAGTCCCGCCTAGAAAAATTACCCGAATTCAAACCCAACACGGAAAGCTCCTGGCTCAAGCGCTATTCCCGCGTGGTTACCAGCGCAAACCAGGGCGCCGTCCTCATCTAACACTATCTTTTACCAATACGGAGCGAACTATGAAATTAACTGGTGCAAAAATTGTCAATGAATGTTTAGTGCGGGAAGGCGTAGAAGTCGTGTTTGGTTATCCTGGCGGCGCTATCATGCCCGTGCACGATGCCATGCTGGATTATCCTATCCACCATGTGCTCACCCGCCACGAGCAGGGTGCGGTCTTTGCCGCAGACGGCTATGCCCGCACATCCGGCAAGGTCGGCGTGGTGGTTGCTACCTCCGGCCCAGGTGCCACCAACCTGGTAACCGGCATTGCCACCGCCATGATGGATTCTGTCCCCCTGGTGTGCTTTACCGGGCAGGTTGCCGCCCACCTGATCGGCGGAGACGCCTTTCAAGAGACCGATGTGACCGGCATTACCCTCCCGATCACCAAGCATAATTATCTGGTCACCAGCGCCGACCAGCTCACCGATGTCATCCGTGAGGCATTCTTCATCGCCCGCAGCGGGCGACCCGGCCCGGTGCTGATCGACATTTGTAAAAACGCCCAAACCGAAGAAGCGGAATTTTATTACCCCGAAGAAATCTCGCTGCCCGGTTACAAGCCGCCCAAGCATGCCCCGGTCGAAGACCTCAAGAAAGCCGCCCAATTGATCGCCGAAGCAAAACGCCCGGTTATCCTTGCCGGTCATGGGGTGCAGATGTCCGGCGCCATGGAAGAACTCAAATTCTTTGCCGAAAAGACCCAAACCCCGGTCGCCATGACCCTCTTAGGTCTCGGTTCGCTGCCCGCTTCCCATCCTTACAGTTTGGGCATGATGGGCATGCACGGTGAGGCCTACTGCAATGAGGCGATTCAAAACGCCGACCTCTTGCTCGCTTTTGGCATGCGCTTCGATGACCGTGTCACCGGCCACCTGCGCACTTATGCCCCCGGCGCCCGCAAAATTCACATCGAGATTGACCCCACCGAAATCGACAAGAACGTCAAAGTCGATGTGCCCCTGATCGGCGACCTCAAAACCGTACTCACCGACATTACCCCCATGGTGGAGCCCAACGACCACGAAGATTGGCTCGACCAGATCAAAACCTGGCGGGAAGAGACCGAAGCGCGTGACATCCTCTCCTGGCCGGACGAGGAAAAGCTGTATTCCGCTCAAGTCATCCGCGACTTCTGGAAAAAAACGGACGGCGATGCCATTGTTACTACCGGGGTGGGGCAGCACCAGATGTGGGCCGCCCAGTACTACCAGATGGAGAAACCCTACCGCTTGATCACCTCCGGCGGAGCGGGAACGATGGGCTTTGGCTTGCCTTCTGCTCTCGGCGCCTGGTTCGCCCACCCCGACCGCGAGATTTGGACGATTGAAGGTGATGGCAGTTTTCAGATGACGCTGAACGAATTGGCGACCATCGTGCAGGAAGGTGCCAATATCAAGATTTTACTGATCAACAACAGCTTTTTGGGCATGGTGCGGCAGTGGCAGGAATTTTTCTACGATAAACGCTACGCCGCTACCCCCATCACCGGCCCCGATTTTGTCAAAATTGGCGAAGCCTACGGTATCCCCTCTAAACGGGTGACCAAACGAGATGCGGTGATGGATGCCATCACCTTTGCCCAGGAAACCCCAGGCCCGATATTGATCGAATATCAGGTGGAAAAAGAGGACGCCGTCTATCCCATGGTACCCACCGGCGCGGCGCTCAACGAAATGATGCGCCGCCCAATCACACGCGAAATGGCAGGAAAATAACATGCAGCAAACATTAATAGCAAAAGTCGAGAATAAACCCGGTGTCCTAAACCGGGTAGCGTCTTTATTTAGACGACGTAACTTCAACATCGAATCATTGAATGTCGGCCAGACCGAAAACCCAGACGTATCTCGGATGACCATCGTGATGGAAAACCAGGACGTGGACGCCCGCCAGGTGGAAGCCAACCTCTATAAGCTGGTCAATGTGCTGGACGTGCAAGATGTCACCAACCAGCCCACCGTAACCCGCGACCTGGCGCTCATCAAAGTGGCAGCCCAGCCCGACAAACGGGCAGAAGTTGCCAACCTTGCCAATATCTTTCGGGCCAACATCGTCGATGTCGCCCCCGACTCGGTGATTGTCGAGATCACCGGCACGGAGGAAAAGATCGAAGGTTTGGTCGAACTGCTGCGCCCCATCGGGATCACCGAAATGGTGCGTACCGGTCAGGTCGCCATGCTGCGCGGCGATGCCCCCGGCGTGCGCTACACCCCCGGTGCAAATGGGCATACCCCCGGCTCCAACGGACACAACCACAACTCAAACAATTCCAATAACAGAAAGGCACACTAACCATGGCAACAATCTACTACGCTACAGATGCAAATGCAGAACTCATCAAAGACAAAAAGGTGGCCGTGATCGGATACGGATCGCAAGGCCATGCCCATGCACTCAACCTGCAAGACAGCGGGGTGGAGGTCAAGGTCGGGCTGCGTCCCGGCAGCAAGTCCGTTGCCAAGGCGGAAGCGGATGGCGCTTCGGTCGCATCGGTTGCCGAAGCGGCTGCCTGGGCAGACATCATTATGCTGCTCGCCCCCGATACCGCCCAGCCCAAAATCTACCAGGAAAGCATTCTGCCCAACCTTACGGCAGGCAAAACTCTCATGTTTGCGCATGGTTTCAATATCCGCTTCAACACCATCGTGCCCCCGGAAAATGTCGATGTCAGCATGATCGCCCCCAAAGCGCCCGGCCACCGCGTGCGAGAGATTTACCAGGCCGGTGGCGGCACCCCTTCTTTGTTGGCCGTCCATCAAGACTACACAGGTCAGGCCAAAGAGATGGCCTTGTCCTACGGACATGCCTTGGGCGCTACCCGCGCCGGTGTGCTGGAAACCACCTTCGCCGAAGAGACCGAAACCGACCTCTTTGGGGAACAGGCCGTGTTGTGCGGCGGTGTCTCCGAGCTGGTCAAAGCCGGGTTCGAGACCCTGGTTAAAGCCGGTTACCAGCCCGAAATTGCTTATTTTGAATGTATGCACGAACTGAAATTGATCGTGGACTTGATGTACCGCGGCGGTCTCAACTACATGCGCTACTCGGTTTCCGATACCGCCGAACACGGCGACTACCACGCCGGAAGCCAGATCATCACCGAAGAGACCAAGGGCACGATGAAGCGCATCCTCACCGAAATCCAGCAGGGCGAGTATGCCCGGAACTGGATTGCCGAAAACGAGAACGGCCGCCCCTGGTTCAACGAGACCCGCCAAAAAGAACAAGAACTCCTGCTTGAACAAGTTGGCGCTAACCTGCGCGAAATGATGCCCTTCATCGACCCCGTTACCATCAAGCCCGGAGAATAAAGGATGCAAGATAATTTTGTCAGAATCTTTGACACCACCCTAAGAGACGGCGAACAATCTCCCGGCGCAACCCTCACTTCCAACGAAAAGTTAGAGATTGCCAAAACACTCGCCAAACTCGGCGTAGATGTGATCGAAGCCGGTTTTCCCGCCGCCTCGCCGGATGACCTGGAGGGCGTCCGCCAGATCGCCAAAGAAGTGGGCTGTTCCCAATCGGGCAGCACCCCGCCGGTGATCTGCGGTTTGGCGCGTGCCAATAAATCCGATATTGATGCCGCCTGGGAAGCCGTGCAGCACGCCCAGCGGCCGCGCATCCACACCTTTTTGGCAACTTCGCCCATCCACATGCAGTACAAGCTCAAGATGGACCCCGAAGAGGTGGTCGAACAGGTGCGGGAGATGGTCGCCTATGCCAAAACCTACTGTAACGATATTGAATTTTCGCCTGAAGACGCCGGCCGCAGCGACCCTGAGTTCCTCTATCTGGTATTAGGGGAAGCGGTCAAAGCCGGGGCGACCACCCTCAATATTCCCGATACGGTCGGCTACACCACCCCCGAAGAGTTTGGCGGCCTGATTGCCGGGATTATTGCCAACACGCCCGGCGTAGAAAATACCATCGTTTCTGTGCACTGCCACGACGACCTGGGTATGGCAACCGCCAATGCCCTGGCAGGTATTCAGGCCGGGGCGCGCCAGGTAGAAGTGACGATTAACGGGATCGGCGAGCGCGCCGGGAACACATCGCTGGAAGAAGTTGCCATGGCGATCCGCACCCGCCGCCAGTATTACGACCTGGTCACCAATATCGACACTACCCAGATTGCGCGTACCAGCCGCATGGTTGCCAACTATACCGGTATCCCCGTCCAGCCCAACAAAGCGGTAGTCGGGGCCAATGCCTTTGCGCACGAAGCCGGCATCCATCAGGATGGCATGCTCAAACACAAAAACACCTACGAGATCATGAGTCCCGATATGGTCGGTTTAAGCCACTCCAAACTTGTCCTCGGCAAACACTCCGGGCGGCATGCGTTCAAAGCCCACCTCATCGAAATGGGCTACGAGCTGGAAGCAGAGGAGTTGGAAACTGCCTTCAAAAGCTTCAAAGAGCTGGCCGACCGCAAGAAAACCGTCACCGATGTGGATCTGGAAGCCCTGGTATCCAACCAAATTTCTCAGCCCTTAGAAATTTTCAGCCTGGACGGCTTGCAGGTCAGCTGCGGCACGATGGGCTTGCCCACCGCCACCGTGCGCATGATCGGCCCCGAAGGCGACTTGCACGTGCAGCCCGCAGTTGGCACTGGCCCGGTGGATGCCACCTTCAGCGCCATCAATGCCATCATCCAGGCCCCCAACACCCTGTTGGAATACAGCGTGAACGCCATCACCGAAGGCATCGACGCTATCGGCGAGGTGACCGTTCGGCTGGAAGCCAACAACGGCAGCATCCCCAAGCGTAAATCGCCGGGAAGCCACTACTTCCAGACCCGCACGTTTGGCGGGCACGGCGTGGATACGGATATTATCGTTGCCAGCGCCAAAGCCTACCTGTCTGCCCTCAACAAACTGCTGGTTGCCAGCGGTAAGTACCAGGACTCTATCCGAAAATCAACTTCCCCCAAAGTTAGCGAGCAAACTGCATGAACCCGACCAACACCCAACCACAAACACTCTTCGAAAAAGTATGGGATCAACATATCGTTGCCGAAGAAGCAGATGCGCCTTCCATCTTATATATTGACCTGCACTTGATCCACGAAGTTACTTCTCCCCAGGCATTTGACGGATTGCGCAAGCGTGGGCTGAAAGTCCGCCGCCCCGATCAGGTCATGGCGACCATGGATCACTCCACACCCACCATCGCCGGGGCGACCCTTTTGAATATGGTCGATACCCAGGGGCAGGCACAGTTGAACCAGCTGATCAAAAACTGTGAAGATTACGGGATCAACCTTTATCCTCTCGGCTCACCCCACAACGGCATTGTGCATGTTGTTGCCCCCGAAAGAGGCTTTACCCAGCCCGGCATGACGATTGTCTGCGGCGACAGTCATACTTCCACCCACGGCGCCTTTGGCGCTTTGGCTTTTGGCATCGGCACCAGCGAAGTTGAGCATGTCCTTGCCAGCCAGTGCCTGCTGCAAAAAAAGCCCAAGACCATGGAAGTCAGGATTGATGGCGCACTCGGTAACGGGCTGTCTGCCAAAGACATCATCCTCGCCCTGATCGCCAAGATCGGCACCGGCGGCGGTACCGGCCATGTGATCGAATATACCGGTTCGCTGATCCGCAGCCTGTCGGTGGAAGAACGCATGACCATCTGCAACATGTCGATTGAAGGGGGTGCCCGCGCCGGGATGATTGCCCCAGATGACAATACCTACCAATATCTGGCGGGCAGAGACCATGCCCCCCAAGGTGCCGCCTGGGATGCTGCCCTGGAAAAGTGGAAGACCTTACCCACCGACCCCGAAGCCAGCTACGATGCCCAGGCTTTTTTGGATGTGGATGATTTAGCGCCGATGATTACTTTTGGCACCAATCCCGGCATGGCTGTGGAAATCACCGGGCATGTTCCCGACCCCGGCCAGTGTGCCGACCCCGAAGAACGCCAAACCCTGGAAAAATCCCTCGCCTATATGGACCTCAGGCCGGGCACAAAGCTCATCGATCACCCGGTTGATGTGGTCTTTGTGGGCAGCTGCACCAACTCCCGCATTTCCGACCTGCGCCAGGCAGCCCGCGTGCTGAAAGACCGCAAAGTTGCCGACAACATTCGCATGTTGGTCGTCCCCGGCTCCCAAGAGATCAAGCGGCAGGCCGAGGCTGAAGGGCTGGATACCATTTTCAAAAATGCCGGTGCCGAATGGCGCGAAGCAGGCTGTTCCATGTGTCTGGCGATGAACGGCGACCAGCTCGAACCCGGGCAGTACGCCGTCAGCACCAGCAACCGCAATTTTGAAGGCCGTCAGGGAAAGGGTGGTCGCACATTCTTAGCCTCGCCCCTCACAGCTGCCGCCGCGGCTGTCACCGGCAAAGTCACCGACGTACGCACACTGCTGTAGGATTTTGACCATGAAAACATTTACCCAATTAAACTCAGTCGGCATCCCTATGCCGCAAAACAACATCGACACAGACCAGATCATTCCCGCCCGCTACCTCAAGGTCACCGACAAAGCCAGTGTGGCCGAGGGCTTATTTGCCGACTGGCGTTTCAACCCGGACGGCACGCCCAAAGGGGATTTCGTGCTCAACCAGCCCGAATATGCGGACGCGAAAATTTTGATCGCCGGCGATAATTTCGGCTGTGGTTCCTCGCGCGAACATGCCCCCTGGGCGATTGTCGGCTCCGGCATTCAAGCAGTGATCTCTACCTCCTTTGCGGATATTTTCAAGAACAATGCGCTCAAAAACGGGCTGCTGCCCATCACGGTGGATGAAGTAACCCATCAATCCCTCTTTGACCTGATGGAAGAAGCGCCCACCGCGCAAATTGAAATTGACCTTGCATCCCAAACCGTGACGCTGCCGGGAGGGGTGCAGTTCACCTTTGAGATTGAGCCTTTTGCCAAGAAATGCTTGCTGACGGGGAAAGATCAGCTCGAATATATTTTGTCTTTTGACGAGCAGATCAGCGAATTTGAACAAGGCCGGCAGGCCGCCATTATTAGCTAAATACATTCGAAATTCAGGGTTTGCCGAAGCCGCAAAGCCTGGGTTTCGGTAGAGTTTGAATTTTGGAGAATTAAATGAAAGTACTGATATACGATACAACGCTGAGAGATGGCGCCCAAAGCGAGGGTATTTCTCTATCCTGTAACGATAAACTGCGCATAGCCCAACGCCTGGATGACATCGGCGTAGATTACATCGAGGGTGGCTGGCCGGGTTCAAACCCCAAAGATGCAGAATTTTTCCAGCGCCTGGATGAATTGAACCTCAAACATGCCCGCATTACCGCCTTTGGCGCTACCTGCCGGGCGGGTTCCCAACCCGAAGAAGATGCCAACATTCAAGCCCTGTTGGAAGCGGATACCTCGGTCTGCACGCTGGTCGGCAAAACCGCCCCGCTGCATGTCACCGATGTACTGCAAACCACGCTGGAAGAGAATTTGCGCATCATCCGGGAGAGCATCCACTACCTCAAATCTCAGGGTAAAGAGGTCATTTACGATGCCGAGCACTTCTTTGACGGCTATAAAGACGACCCGGCCTACGCCGTGCAGACCTTGCAGGCAGCTGTAGAGGGTGGGGCGGATACCCTGGTGTTATGCGATACCAACGGCGGCTCTTTGCCGCACGAAATCGGCGCCATGGTGACCGAAATTGCCGGGCAGTTCCAACAGACCGCCATCGGCGTACACATGCATAACGACGGCGAATGTGCCGTAGCAAATTCGGTGGTCGGTGTGCAGAGTGGGGCGGTGCATGTGCAGGGCACCATCAATGGCTACGGGGAACGCTGCGGGAATGCCAACCTGTGCAGTGTCATCCCAGACCTGGAACTCAAACTGGGCCGCACCTGTTTACCCGCAGGCCAATTGAAGAATTTGTTCGACCTCTCGCACTTTGTCGCCGAAATTGTCAACCTGACCCCCAACGAGCATCTTCCCTATGTCGGCGCCAGCGCTTTTGCGCATAAAGGCGGCATCCACGTGGCTGCCATCCGCCGCAACATCGACAGCTACCAGCATATCGACCCCGCCCTGGTCGGCAACCAGATGCGCACGGTGGTCTCGGAGCTTTCCGGGCGCGGCAACCTGCTCAACAAAGCTGCCGAATTTAACCTGGAACTTGAAAACCAGGCCTATCTCGGCGAAATGCTCCAACATATCAAAGACCTCGAAGCGCGCGGCTTTTCCTTCGAATCGGCCGAAGCTTCGATAGCCCTGATGTTCCACCGCCAGCAGGAAGGCTATACCCCGCCCTTTGAGCTGATCGATTTTTCAGCCACGGTCGAACACCGCAGCGGGCGCGGCACCTTCGCAGAAGCGATGATAAAGATCAAGGTGGAAGACGAAATCGTACACACGGTTGCCGAAGGCAACGGCCCGGTAAACGCCCTGGACGCCGCCCTGCGCAAAGGACTGATCCCCATTTACCCCAAACTCAAGCATTTCCAACTGGCCGACTACAAGGTCAGGATCATCGATGGGGACAACGGCACCGCCTCGACAACCAGGGTATTGATCGACACACAAAACGGGCACGGCCGCTGGAGTACGGTTGGCGCCAGCGCCAACATTATCGAAGCCAGTTGGTTAGCCCTCGCAGACAGCATAGAATACGGATTGGTGATCTCATGAAAGCAAAAATAGTCGTACTGCCCGGAGACGGTATCGGGCCGGAAATAACAGCCGTCGCACAAGATTTACTCGCACAGGTCGCAGATAAGTTCGGCCACGAATTTGAGATGGAAACGCACCTGATGGGGGGCTGCGCCATCGACGCCACCGGCAGCCCGCTGCCCGCCGAAACGCTGGATGCCTGCAAACAGGCCGATGCGGTTTTGTTGGGCGCGGTGGGCGGCCCTAAGTGGGATGACCCCCAGGCAAAAACGCGCCCCGAAGCCGGATTGCTGGGCTTGCGCAAAGGGTTGGGCTTGTTTGCCAACCTGCGTCCCATCCAACCGCACCCCGACCTGCTCGCCGCCTCCCCGATCAAAGCCGAAAAGCTGCACGGGGTGGATTTCATCGTGGTGCGCGAACTGACCGGCGGGATTTATTTCGGCGAACCGCGCGTCCGCCAACAGGTCAACGATCAGTGGCAAGCCCTCGATACCATGGTCTACAACCAGGATGAGATCGAACGAGTGGCGCACCTCGCCTTCCAACTTGCCGGGCAGCGCGGCGGCAAACTCACCTCGGTGGATAAAGCCAATGTGCTGGAAAGCTCTCGCCTATGGCGAGAAACGGTTACCAATGTCGCCGCCCAATACCCGCAGGTCACTTTCGAGAACTTGCTGGTTGATGCTGCCGCCATGCACCTGCTCACCCGCCCGGCTAGTTTCGATGTCCTCGTCACCGCCAACCTGTTTGGTGATATTCTGACTGATGAAGCCTCCATCCTGACCGGTTCGCTGGGTAACTTGCCCTCGGCCTCTTTGGGGGAGAGCACCAACACACTCGGCAAACCGCGCGGCATGTACGAGCCGATCCACGGCTCTGCCCCGGATATTGCCGGGCAGGGGATTGCCAACCCCATCGGCACCCTTCTCTCGGCCGCCCTGCTGCTGCGCCATTCCTTCGGTTTGGAAGAAGAAGCGCAGGCTGTTGAAAACGTGGTCAGCCAGGTTCTGGCACAGGGATACCGCACTGCCGATATCGCCTCTCCCGGTCAGACAGTTGTCAAGACCAGGGAGCTGCAAGAAATCATCACAACGCAATTCAACCAAGCATAGAAAGAGGAGAAAACATGAAAGCAGATTATATTTGGATGGATGGGGAGCTGGTTCCCTACGATCAGGCGAATGTCCATTTTCTCAACCAGGGACTGCACTACGGCCTGGCTGTATTTGAAGGCATCCGCGCCTACGATACAGACCGTGGCCCGGCAGTTTTCCGTTTGCCCGAACACGTAAACCGCCTGTTAGACTCGGCCCACGCCCTGGGTATTCAGAATTTTAAATACAGCGCAGATGAGATCAGTGCCGCCATTCACCAGACCATCAGCGCTAATAAACAGACCTCGTGCTATATCCGCCCCCTCATCTACATGGTCGACGGCCCCCTCAGCCTCAACCTGGACGACTCGCGCCCCGCGCTGAGCATTGCTACCTGGGAATGGGGTTCCCTGTTGGGAGAAGAAAGCTTATCCAAGGGTGTACGCCTGATGGTGTCCTCCTTTACCCGCCTGCACCCCAACGTTAACCTGACCAAAGCCAAGATCGCCGGCAACTATGTCAATTCTGCATTAGCCAAGACCATTGCCTCGCGCGGCGGCTTTGATGAAGCTGTGATGTTAGACCCAGAAGGGTTTGTGGCCGAATGTACCGGGGAAAACATTTTTGTCGTGCGCGATGGCAAGATTTACACGCCCCCACGCACCACCATTTTAGAGGGCATCACCCGCGACGCGTTGATCACCCTGGCGCAAGATTTGGGCGTGGAAGTGGTCGAAGAACCGCTTACCCGAGACCAGTTGTACATTGCCGATGAGGTCTTTATTTGCGGTACCGCCGCAGAGGTTGTCCCGGTCAGCGAAATCGATTACCGCACAATTGGTACCGGCAAGATCGGCGCTGTCACCCAGAAAGTGCAGCACGCCTTCTTGGAGACCATTCGCGGCAACGGCACCCGCTCGGACGAGTGGCTCTCATTCGTCTCTGTGCCTGTCACCTCGATGGGCATTTAGGCTGTCGGTTCCCAGATATTTTCAAAGCGTGGTATCTTATTAGGCGTTTGGAAATTCTGAACATCGAGCAGCATAACAAGGATGAGATAACAATGAAAATGGCCTTTCAAGGTGAACCCGGTGCCTACAGCGAAGAAGCCGGTCATGGATACAACCCGTCCGCCGAGATGGTGCCCCAGGAATCTTTCGATGCGGTGTTTGCCGCAGTCACCTCCGGTACCTGCGACACTGGATTGATCCCGATAGAAAATTCTTTGGCCGGCAGCATCCATCAAAACTACGATTTACTCCTTCAGCACGAGCTGTTCATCGTTGGTGAATATTACCTGCGCGTGCGCCACTGCCTGATCGGTATGCCCGGCGTCACCCTGCCGGAGATCAAGCAGGTCATCAGCCACCCGCAGGCATTGGGCCAATGTGCCGGATACCTGCGCAAGTTAGGGGTCAAAAGCAGCGCGGTTTACGATACTGCCGGCAGCGTCAAAATGCTCAAGTCCAGCCAGGAACGCACGACGGCCGCCATCGCCTCTAAAAAAGCGGCCGAAATCTACCAGATGGACATTCTGCAGGAGGGCATCGAAGACAACCCGCAAAACTACACCCGTTTTTTGGCAATTGCCCCCCAGGCAGTACTCCCCGAAGGCGAAGCGAAAACTTCCATCGTGTTTACCCTCAAAAATAAACCCGGTGCGCTCTTCAAGGCATTGAGTGTTTTTGCCCTGCGCGATATTGACCTCACCAAGATCGAATCACGTCCCCTCGCCGGAAAACCGTGGGAATACCTCTTTTATGTCGATTTTGTCGGCCCGGCCGGCAGCGACGCTACCCAAAAAGCGCTCGGCCACCTGGGAGAATTTGCCGCCATGATGCGCGTGTTGGGCTCTTTTGCTCGTTCCCCGATGACTGCTTGACGTATCCCGCTTACGGGTATAGAATAACGCCTAATTATGACAAATTCTAACCGCTTCTTTTTTAGCTTTTATTTTACGGCTTCCACTCCAGGTTGCCGTTGGTCGTGCTTAAGAAGCTAGCAGAAATTATCCTGCACATCTAAAGAGCGAGCCAGCCGGCTCGCTCTTTTTGTTTGCTCGAACGAAATTTACTTTTATCAAAACAGAGAACCACGACGATCAACAACCATCACACATAGAGGAGAATGAACAATGATGATCATCATGCAACCACGAGCCACACAAGAACAAATCAAACGGGTAGTCGCCTGCATAGAAAGCAACCATCTGGCGGCGCACACCATTGTTGGCGTTGAACAAACCGTGATCGGCGCGGTAGGGGAAAGCCGCGGCATCTCGCCCAGCACCTTTTCCATCTTGCCGGGGGTTATGGCGGTCAACCGTATCTCGCAGCCCTACAAGCTGGCTTCCCGCCAGCTGCACCCGGAAAATTCCGTTTTTCCCCTGGATGGCTTCACTATCGGCGGCGACGAGATTCCGATCATCGCCGGACCGTGCTCGGTGGAATCGTACGAGCAGATCGTCGAAGCTGCCCAGGCGGTCAAAGCGGCCGGGGCAAATGCCCTGCGGGGCGGGGTTTTCAAACCGCGCACTTCTCCTTATTCCTTCCAGGGTTTGGGGGAAGAAGGACTGGAATATATGGCCGCCGCCAGGGAAGCTACCGGCCTGCCAATCGTGATTGAGGTGATGGCTATCTCTCAAATCCCGCTGATGGTCGAGCATGTCGATATGCTCCAGATTGGCGCCCGCAACATGCAAAACTTCAATCTGCTGCGCGCCGTGGGCGAAACTCGTATCCCGGTGCTGCTCAAACGCGGCATGAGTGCATCTATCGAAGATTTACTGATGGCTGCCGAATACATCCTGGCGGGCGGCAACCAGCGCGTGGTTTTATGCGAGCGCGGCATTCGCACATTCGAAACTGCCACCCGCAACACCACCGATATCAACGCCGTGCCGGTGCTCAAATCGCTCACCCACTTACCCGTGATCGTCGACCCCAGCCACTCGACCGGCCACGCCAATTACGTCACCGCGGTCTCCAAAGCGGCAGTTGCAGCCGGGGCCGATGGCGTTATTGTTGAAGTACATCCAGACCCCATCCATGCCATGTCCGACGGACACCAATCGCTCACCCCGCAGGTTTTCGGCGAGCTGGTCTGCAAAGTCGGTGCCATCGCCCGTGCAGTAGACCGCTGTCTGGTGCCCGCGAAAGAGCTTGTACCTCTTGCATGAGGAGCGAAAGAATTTATTAATCATGTTATCTAACTTTATAAAAATTTTTTGAAAAATTTTCTGGGCTTCACTTCCTCTCCCTTGAGGGAGAGGAAGGCGAACGAAACGTTCGCCGGTGAGGGTGACAACAATAAAAAACATTTTCTCTATTTGTCCACTTTCTTGTAAGTATCTTGGGTTATACTAAGAACAGCGGGTCTTGCTTCAACCCATACTTGGGGAGATTAATTGGGAATAAAGAGAAGGTGAATATAAATTGAAATTTAGATGCAGGGCGAACTTGTTGTTTTTGATCATCTTTCTTGCAGGATGTTCCAGTTTGTCTACAAACGACGCAACTCCTGTTTTATCTACTGAAAATGGTTCGTCTTTCGGTACGTCCTCACCGGTATCCCTTGCTACAACCATGCAGTCTACACCCACGCCTGCATCTACATCGCAGCCTTCTGAAACCAATACCATAGTAGTCGCCTCGCCGACACCCACACTCCCATACCCAGTCCCATACGAAATTTCTCTGGAGCGGTATGACTTGCATCCTACGATCATTCCTCTAACACCAGATACTGAAATTCCCGGGAGAATTTATTATGCTCTAAAAGACGAGGATGAATTCAACTTTTACATTATAGAAACAGACCTATCTATTGATCCCATCATTTGGGATGTAGAGGGGATTAGTAATTTAACTTGGTCTCCTAATGGTGAGTATGTCGCTGTTTTATCAGGAACTGACAATCATTATGAAATTGCGATTTTGAACAATGCTGGCTCGCATTTGACAACGCTTCAGACATTCAATGAATATTGTCCTCCCTATTTCACTTGGTCAGGAGATAGCCAAAGTTTAATTTGGTCTTCCGGCAATGATATTTATTTAGGAGACATTCAGGGCGAGCAAGTGATTGTGATTTCGGATTTGCCGGAGGACTGTGATATGTGGGAGATGAGCTGGGCATCAGAAAGGGGGATTCTATTGGTGTTCAAGTATCTTCCCAAGGTTGAATCTGAAATATTTGCTATAGACGTCAATACCCTGGAACAGACACGATTAACCAATAATGATACGGATGATATTTTTCCAACTTGGGCGCCCGATGGTTCCGTGTTTTATTATCTTTCTAATTCACCAGGGGTCTCGGATTATGCTCTTTACATATCTGATATAGAGCATGTCGGAGAAAAGGAGCGGGGAATAGCTGAAGTGAGGTGGTCGAATAATGATTGGTCTCCTGATAGTAGTAAATTAATGTATAAAGAGCATTTCTTGTTATCAAGCAGTTACACTCATAATGGGTCTTGTTACTATGATCGAGAAACAAACAAATCACATTGCCTCGAAGATTGGACGTATTATTTTGTAGATTGGTCTCCATATGAAGAGATTTTGGTGCTTCATAAGAAGGAAGGTCAATACGCATTGTATTGTTTTGATGTAGAAGAAAACACAATGTATCAAGTCACAGAATATATTGACCAGGAAATTATGAGGCCCCATTGGATTCCATAAACAAAGAAGATTTGTGCTTTTGGGGGAATGAATGAAGTTTATCGCCCACCTGGGCGTTTTCTTTTAATCCGCTTTGGGATAACCCCAAACCGCAAGAATCGTCAAACTTGTGCCTGTCCCGTTAGATTTCTCACCTCTCTACAGCAATCAGGGTCAAGCCGGCATGCAGTGTCTGGGATATGCTTATAGCGTCACATTTCTGCGGGCAAAACAGTGCCTGCGGCATGTGGACTGCCAATTTTATAAAACCTGCATATGCACAAGATAGGAGAAAATCATGTCAGACGAAAAACAATGTATCCTCAAGCCCATCGGCACTGTCCACGCGTCGGATGCCGAACAAAGCTATATCCTCCAAATTGACGAACCCTACCGCGCCGGGTTGAAACAGGTCGAGCAGTTCAGCCACATCTCGATCTTCTGGTGGGCAGACCGGATGGATACCGAGCAGCAGCGCGGCATTTTGACCACCGAGCTGCCCTACGCCCCCGGTGTGGAAGCGGGTGTTTTTGCCTGCCGCTCGGAATACCGCCCTAACCCCATTGCCGTGACCTTGATGGCCATCATCTCGGTAGATGTGGAGAATGGGATCGTGGTGTTGCCTTGGATAGATGCTTTTGATGGCACGCCGGTGCTGGATATCAAACCCTATATCCCCCTTTCGGATCGCCTGCGCGACTACTCGGTAGCGCCCTGGCTGAAAGATTGGCCTGAATGGATGGAAGATGCCGGGGAATTCTTCGCCGAGCATGCCGTCGATTTTGGGGATTAAGCCCCCATCTGATAAGTTTGTCCTGTTTCCCCTCTCCAATTCCTTCAACCGGGAGAGGGGAAACGGATATAATTTAAACCATCGGAGGGTGTGCCTATGGAACCAACATTCGTCAAAAAAACTGATCTGTATTTTGCGGGGATGTCGTTCTACGGCGATCCCTTTAGCGCGCGCGGCGGCTGGGACGGGGAGAATGAGATCGGCCGGTTGTGGGCGCGCTTTACCCAATATTTGTCGGAAAACGGGGACAAAATTGGGCATGCCGCACAGCAAGGTGTGGCCTACGAAATCCATATCTATAATCAAGAAACGATCACCAAAGGATTGTTTGAAGTCTTTGTCGGGGTTCAGGTGGATAAAGTAGAGCATGTGCCGCTCAACTTGCTGGTCAAAAACCTCCCGGCAGCCGAGTATGCCGTTTTCACCCTCCAGGGAGAAATGATTTCGACCGATTGGCATCTTGAGATCCAAGATTGGATCACGCAAGCAGGATACCAGACGGCCCACCCTTACAGTTTCCAATATTACGATGCGCGCTTCAAAGGGCTGGACCGGATAGAAGAATCGGCCATTGATGTCTATATGCCTGTGAAACCGCTCGAGTAATTCCCATGAATCAGCAGGTCGAGGCGATCTATAAGGCCATCGAGTTTATCGAGCATCACCTCCGGGATGAGATCACGGTGGCAGATATCGCCGCGGCTGCGGGTTACTCGCTCTACCACTTTATCCGCACTTTCAATCAAACTGTTCACCATACCCCCTACAACTACCTCATGCGCCGCCGGCTCAGCGAGGCCGCCCGCGATCTGCTCGGTTCTCCTGCCCGCATCATCGATATTTCATTGATGTACCGCTTCAACAACCAGGAAACCTTCTCACGGGCGTTCAAGCGCATGTTTACGATGCAGGCCAGCCAATGGCGCGAAGGCGGTAGTATCCCGCACGGCGCTTTGATGCCCGCCCTTACCCTGGAATATCTGGCATATATTAATCAGGAGACCTTTTCCCGCCCTGAAGTCATAGAGCGGGGAGAGAGCGATCTGCTGGGTTTGATGTCCGATTGGCCGGAAACTCCCCTTCAATTGTGGGATAGCCTCGAATCAGTTTTGAGGCAGACAGAGATTGCCTGGCAAGAGCGTCCAATTATCGCAGTCAGCAGTTTTCTGCCCGCCCAGGCACAGCCCGCCTTCCACTTTTTGGGCGTAGAAGCCCAATCGGGGGAAACCGCGTTTCCCCCACTGGTGTGCCAAACCCTCCCGGCAGGGCATTGGGCACGTATCATCTATCGGGGTACCCCCGGTCAACTCTCGCTGGCGTTGGAGTATTTTTACAGCACCTGGCTGCCCAATTCGGCCTATCAAACCGCCTATCCTATGCAGGTTGAGCAGGTCGCCACACAGCTGCCGGAGGATGACAACGGCACAAGAGAGATTTTGGTTCCATTAGAGCGGGTGGAATAGTGACTGAATACGATTGTGTTACCGGTGAGCGCACATTGAGCGCTCTTTTTGATTAAAAATATTTCGTGTTTGGCGGGTGAATATGCTGGTTGGCAAGCCCTGGCACGGGAAAATCAAAGCTTCTTCCCCGCCAGCATCGCATCGCAGGTATAATGGTCTCCGTTCCTATAATCAATCACGGAGAAAGACATGAAATCACTTCTTGAAAAACTGAACATCCAACCTGTCAATGCAGGCGCATGCATCGGGCCGGATAACTGGCTGATGGATGCTAACGGCAAAAAACTGGTATCGTACAATCCCGCCACCGGCGAAGCGCTCGCCACCGTCGTCCAGGCCACCCCCGAAATCTATCAGCAGGTGGCTGCCGCCGCCCAGGAAACTTTCCTGGACTGGCGCAAAGTGCCCGCCCCTAAGCGCGGCGAAGTGGTACGCGATTTGGGCAATGCCCTGCGCGAGCTGAAAGAGCCGCTCGGCGACCTGGTCACCGTAGAAATGGGCAAAATCCAGGCCGAAGGACATGGCGAAGTGCAAGAAATGATCGATATCTGCGATATGGCCGTCGGCCAATCGCGTATGCTCTACGGCCTATCCATGCACTCAGAGCGCCCCGCCCACCGCATGTACGAGCAGTGGCACCCGCTCGGCATCGTTGGCCTGATCACCGCCTTCAATTTCCCGGTGGCCGTTTGGGCCTGGAACTCTGCCCTGGCAGCCGTGTGCGGCGACACCATTATCTGGAAACCCTCTTCCTACACCCCCCTGACTGCCATTGCGGTTACCCACATTGCCAACAAAGTGATGGCCGACCACGGCCTGAGCGGCATCTTCAACCTGGCAATCGGTTCCGGGCGGGATGTGGGCGAATTAATGCTCAACGACAAGCGTGTCCCCCTGGTTTCATTTACCGGTTCCACCCAGATCGGCCAACATGTGTCCGAGGCAGTTGCCAGCCGCTTTGGCCGCACCATCCTGGAATTGGGCGGCAACAACGGCATTATCGTTTCTGAAAACGCCGATATGGACATGGCGACCCGCGCCATTTTGTTCGGGGCCGTCGGCACGGCCGGGCAGCGCTGCACCTCTACCCGCCGCATCATCATGCAAAAATCGATTTCCGACGATCTCACCACCCGTTTGGTGAAAGCCTACAAGCAGGTGCGCATAGGCAATCCGCTGGACCCCGATACGCTGATGGGGCCGTTGGTCGTCAGCACCTCGGTAGAAGAAATGATGGAAGCCATCCAGCAGGCCAAACAAGATGGCGGCGAAGTGGTCACCGGCGGCAAGATGCTCTCTGACCTCGGCCCCAACTTTGTCGAGCCGACCATCATCAAGATGCCCGCCCAGACCGAGATCGTCAAGACCGAAACCTTTGCCCCCATTCTCTATTTGCTGGAATATGAAACTATCGAAGAAGCCGTCCACATCCACAATGATGTGCCCCAGGGCTTATCCAGCGCCATGTTCACCAACTCGCTGCGCGAGGCAGAAGCTTTCCTCTCCGTAGCCGGCTCCGACTGCGGGATCGCCAATATCAATATCGGCACCTCAGGTGCGGAGATCGGTGGGGCGTTCGGCGGCGAGAAGGAAACCGGCGGTGGCCGTGAATCTGGCTCGGATGCCTGGAAGACCTACATGCGCCGCCAGACCAACACGATCAACTACTCCAAAGACCTGCCCCTTGCCCAGGGGATTAAATTCGGCGATTAGTCGCCGGTGGGTGTACAACCACTCGTAAAGCTGCAAGTCCTCTCGATGAAAATCAGAGGACTTGCTTTTTTGAAATCATTGTATATAAAACCATTGACCAGACCACACCTATGACCTCCCGCCGCGAACCAACCGCCACAGCCGCACCCCCCGGTGAAAAGTTGTCTTTATGGACCAAAACGGCGTACGCTTTTGGCGGCATTGGCAACGCGATTGGGCTGGGTGCTATCATCCCCTTCTGGTATACCTTTTTCCTCACAGACATTGCCCGGCTCGACCTGGGGCTGATCAGCCTCTTTTGGGTGATCGTCACCACCTGGGACGCGCTCAACAACCCGCTGGTGGGCTATTTCTCCGACCGCACCCGCACCCGCTGGGGGCGGCGGCGGCCGTACTTGCTGTTTGGCGCGCTTCCCTTCGGCTTGTTTTTCGTGCTGCTCTGGTGGATTCCGCCTACCCACAACCAGGCGCTCCTGTTTGCCTATTATCTGGTTATTTATATCCTCTTTGAAACCGCCGCCACGCTGGTTTCCTGCCCCTATTCTGCCCTGGCCCCCGAACTGACCCGCGACCACGATGAACGCACTTCCCTGATGATGGCAGAGATGGTGGTCACTATTCTTGCCGGGGTGTTGGTGCCGGTCTTATTCAGTTTTGTCGTGCTGCCCCTCTTCCCAGAGCGCGACCCGCGCGCCTATCAACTGCTGGCGTTAATTTGTGGGGTCAGTTTCGTGGTCACCACACTGCTCACTTTTTTTGTCACTCAGGAGCGCCCTGAAACGCAGCGAGAAAGCCCCCTCTCTTTCCGGGAAACTGTCGGATACATGCTGAAGAACGTACCTTACCGCTACGCACTGGCAATTTACGTGTTTGGGTGGATGTCTGTGTCCGTGGTTACCACGTTATTCGCCTATTACTTTATCTATTGGGTGGGGATGAGTTTGGACGAGGTCTCCATCCTGCAGGGCGGCATCATGTTGGCGGCCTGGCTGTTTCTGCCGGTGGTCTCCAGGCTTTCGCTTCGCTTCGAGAAAAAGACCGCCTATATCCTCGCTGTGGGCAGTTGGGCCGTGTTGATGCTCTTCACTTTGATGGTTCCCCAAGGGAGCAAATTTCTCGCGTACCTGATCTGCGGTCTATCCGGTTTGGGTATCTCGGCAATCCATCTGATGCCCTCATCCATGCTGCCGGATGTGATCGAGGCCGATGAATTGGTCAGCGGGTACCGCCAGGAAGGCGCCTACAGCGGGATGACCACCTTTTCCAGTAAGCTGGGACAGATGGTGGTTTTGGCGCTGCTCCCCGTACTTCTCAATCGGACGGGGTACCTGCCGCCAGGAGAAGGTGGGGCCGCGGCCGGGCAGCCTGCATCTGCTTTGCAAGCTATTCGCATCATGATCGCCGTCATTCCGGCTGTGCTGTTGGGGCTTTCACTGATCGCTGCCCGGCTTTACCCGCTGACGCGTGCAAAGCACGCCCAACTGAGGGGTCAAATTGAGGATTTACAGCGAGTACAGGGGGGGTGATTTTCTGCGGGTTTCTTAATCGTTTTCTGGGAACAAAGCATTGATCTTGGCAATGATTTCCGCCAGGTCCAGCTTTTCTCCGCGGGCTTGGGCGGCTGCCACAGTCCTGGCCGGCAGTCCCTCGGCCGCAGTTTGGCACCTTTTCCCAATCTGTTCAGTAAATAAGACCGAGTTTGCCATAATTGGGATCGTGGCGAGTGCGGCATATAACTCGATACCCAGTTCGGCACCACCTAATTCTGTTACCAGCGGCAGGCCGTAGATTCCGGAAAAGACCATCCCAATATAACTTTCAATTTCTACCGCGGTGTCCAGCGCGCCTTTCATGGCTTTTTGGGCGCCGGGGATATCTCCCAAAAGGGTGGCTGCAAAGCACTGCGAAGCCAACGCCCAGGTATACACGTCTTTCAACCCATGCCGGTCGCTTAGTGTCCCGCTTTCTTCAAACAGCTCAAAAGCCCGATTATTTTCTCCCTCGATCAGTGCCAGCCAACCGCTCATCAGCAGAGAAAAACTCATGGCAAATGGGTTCCCCAATTGGCGCGCATTTTTCAGGCCGCTCTTGGCCAGTTGATGGGCTTTTTCATAGTCCCCCAAATGCATGTAGGCACATGCCAATACGGATTCTGTTTCTTCTTGCCGGAAGGTTAGTCTGGGATCGGTCATCACAGTTTCTTCGATCAGGCTGCGCCCCTCTTCAAACTTCCCCAAAATCATCAAAGCCACACCGGCCAGGCCAACCCCATCGACCACCTTTTGGTAGTCGCCCATCTTGGTGTAGAGAGACACGCTCTCCCGGATCTGTGCTTCACCCTGATAATCTCCCTTGAACAGCGCATTCATCCCTAACCAAAGCAGCGCGCTCGCTATGCCGTATTGGTTGCCGATCTCTTGTTGGATTTTCAAACTTTCTCGGCTGTACCGGTTCGATAGGTCGTATTCAGATTGGTCCCATAGTAAACTGCCCAGGGTATTCAGCGCATTCCCCAACATCCAGCGGTCATTGACCTGTTCGCAAATGGCGATGCACTTTTCGAGCAATTTGATCGCTTCCGGAATTTTCCCGATCTGAGAAAGCACCCAGGCCAGTTCGTAATATATTCGCCCAATCACAGCAAGCGTCTCTTGCGAATGATCGGAAGTTGTTTGCTGGGCTTCCATCACCGCAAGGCCTTTGCGGATCGGCGTTTCTGCATCCAGCAGGGGAGTGAACACCCCCATCCAGGTCAGCGCCCGGGCATACAGGCGCGTATATTTTGCCGACTTTTCCATCTGGTTTTGGCCTTCTGGCCGCTCGAAATACGAGACCAACCCCTGGCTGAGGTGCAATCCCTCCGTGAAGCGGTGCCGCCGCAGGTAATACAGCCACATGCTTTCCAGCGCCTGGTCCAAGAAATCCAGGTTGCTGGTTGAGATGGCGATCTCCCAGGCGGCCTGTAAATTGTCAATTTCCAGGTCCATGGTTTTGAGTACCGCCAGTTGCTGATCGGTTTTGATCCCCATCGCCCAGCTTGGGAACCGGTTGGCATAGTAGTCCAGGAATTTGCGCCGCACAGCCTCGCCATCTTCCAGTTTTTGGCGTAAAAATTGGCGGGTGAATTCGTGGATTTCGTAGCGCCCGTTTTGGGTGCGCTGCAGCAGCGAATGGTCTACCAAAGAGCGCAGGCCGCTCAGGCTGGCTTCGCTCACATGTTGGGCGGCCGAAAGGCCAAACGTCCCGCGGAAGAGCGATAAGGCTGCTAAAGTAGCTTGATCGTGTTCGGTCAGCAGTTTCCACGAGTAGGACAAAACTGCCCGCAGGCTGCGCTGCCGGAGGGGGAAATCTCCATGCTCGCTTTCCAACAAATCCATCCCGCTTTCCTGGGACAGTTGGGCGGCAATTTCGGCCGGAGAGAGCAAGCTGCTCCAACCGGCTGCCAGCAAAATGCCCAGCGGCAAGCCCCGCACCTGGCGGCAAATGCTGCCGATTTTAGCCAGGTTGGCGTCATCCGCCTCAAAATCTGGCGACATCCGCTGCGCGTTTTGGATGAACAAGGTGACCGCCGGAGACGATTCAAGGGCCGAGGCGCTTTCCGTTCCGTGGGATGGGTAGGCGATCCCGCTCAACGGGTAGATATATTCTTCTTTAATTTGCAAACGCACGCGTGAAGTCACCACGATTTTAATTTCCGGTGCATACTGCTGTATGAGGGATAGCATGTTGGCATCAACCGGTTCGGTTTCTGTCGCGCTGCTGCCTGCCTCGCCTGTCGTATGTGTGAGTAAATGCTCAAAATTATCCAGGATCAACAGCATGTGCCTGCCGGCCAGGTGTTCGCTCAACTGCCGGATGGGCGTTTGCTCTTTATGGAATTGAAAATCGATTTGGTGGGCAATTGCGGAAGGCAGCGCTTCGATGCTGCGCAGTGCGCTGAGGGGGACAAAAACGATCCCATCTTGGAAACGGTCGGGATAGGATTCTTGCAGGTGTCCGGCCAGCCCCAATGCCAGATGAGTTTTTCCGCTCCCGCCCGGCCCCAGGATGGTCAGCAGCTTGCAATTGGCATCCGACAATTGGGTTTGCAGCGCGTCTAAATCGGCCTGGCGGCCGACCAGCGGTGTGGTCGGTATCGGGAGGTCAAAACCGCCCCCGCGGGCGCTTTGGGCAGGTTCCTGGAGGATACGCTCGTACAGCGAAATGGTTTCTTCTTGTGGGGCAATCTGGTAAGTGGCTTCCAGAATATTTTGGCAGGTTTCGTATTGCAGCAGGGCCATGTCGCGCTGCCCGGTGAGCGCATAAAGGGACATCAGCTGGCGGTGGGCTTCTTCGTGGCATGGTTCCAATTCCAACAGCTGCCGTGTATAGCGGATGGATGCGGCGAAATGGCTCTGCCGGTAGGCCGCTTTGCCGAGTAAATACAGCCCATCGAGCGCATTCAAGCGCAGGCGTTCGCGCGTCAGGGTGACCCAATCTTCAAATACCGGGGCGCGCCGGATATAGAAACCATTTAGAAAGTCGTTGGTATACAGGTCAACCGCTTTTTGCAGAGCGGCGCTTTGGGCGCTATTGAGCAGCTCGGCTTTACGTACCAGTCCTTCCGATAACCTTTGTTCAAACTGCACCACATCCACAAACGACGGTAAATCTTGGTTAAAGGCCACGCTGCGGTTTTGTTCCACCAAATAGGGGCCAATGGCGCTGCGCAGTTCGGCCAGCACCTTGCGCAGCCCCCCAAGAGCATTGGTTTCCGATGCCTGCCCCCACAGCAGCCCTGCCAGTCTTTCCCGGCTGTGGCTTTCTCCCGTTACAGCCAGATAGGCTAACAGCGCAAAAGTTTTGCGATGTCGGAAATTTGTGAGGACTTTCCCCTCTCGGCTCACTTCTGGGTTTCCGAACAGGGAGATTTTTAGTGGGGCTGTGGTGTGCATGATTGAAATTCAGAGACTCGCTATTTGATGTGTATCTTCTTTATTATCTCATATATTGCGGGGAGTCACCATAAAAGTTTGGTTGCGAGCCTAAAAAAAATGAAATTCGTGATATTTTGCACGGATTTTGAACGCCCAAATGCATAAAATGGTAGCAGTGTAAAACTACCATCCGGAAAGAGGTAAAAATGGAGATGGATCTAGAAAAGTTTGGTTTTTCTCTCCCGGAAGATCCTCCACAGCAGCGTTCATTCTTACTGCGCTGTATGGAAACGCGCGGCCAAACCTCTGCGCAAAGTGGGCAATCATCTGGTTGGTTATTCAGTTTGCATGATTCGAAAGACAATGTCGTCCACAGCTTTCGAGACTTGAACGCCCTGATGCTTTTTTTGCAAAATGTGTTGAACGAGGACTCGGAAGAATTACCACAATTCGATGAAGATAATCGAGAGTAAGGGAACAGCATGAAAAAACGATTTCTTCTAACATTACCGCAAATAGTACTTATTGTATTCTTTTCTATGGCGGTCAGCGCAGGGGCTGTGCTGGCGGCCGCGAACAAAACCGATTCCCCCGCCGGGCCGGGCAGCACCAGCTCGTATTCTCTTGATGACATCTTCGAGCGATTAGACTCAGGTACGGCCGGCACACAAAGCACCTTCACCGAACCGGCCGTACCCCCCGGCACGGCCACCATGCACAGCCTCAACGACATCATGGCGGCTGCCCCGGCGCAAGATAATGCTGGCGCAGTTGCTGCGAATGTGCTGACAGGCAAAACCTTTTGGGGGCTGACCAACGGCGCCTGGGGCCTGCAGACCGGCAGCATGCCCTTGGGGAACAATCTTACCGGTGGAGAAGGCGAACTTTCCTTCGATATCCCCGATGGTTATTACGCAGGCAAAACCGTCACCGCCGCAGATGGCGACCTGAAAGGGGAGAACATTTTGCCGGGCGTGAACATTTTTGGGGTGGATGGCAGCATCCCCAGCCAGAGCGATGTGACCGGTGGAGAAGGCGAACTTTCCTTCGATATCCCCGATGGCTATTACGCAGGCAAAACCGCCACCGCCGCAGACGGCGACCTGAAAGGGGAAAACATTCTGCCGGGCGTGAACATATTTGGGGTCGATGGCAGCATTCCCAGCCAGAGCGATGTGATCGGTGCAGACGGCGAACTTTCCTTCGATATCCCCGATGGCTATTACCAAGGCAAAACCGCCACCGCGGCAGACAGCAACCTGATTCCATTGAATATCAAATATGGCGTCACCATTATGGGCGTGGAGGGGAAGTATCAGCCGGGGTGGCATGTATATCAGCAGTTCGACAGTGACATTGTCTTTCGGGATGTAGAGATGGTGAGCGCCACAGAGGGTTGGGCAGCAGGGAGCAACAATTCCAATAATCTGCATATTTATCATTTCGATGGCAATCAGTGGAGCGAGCACACCAATTTGAACTATGTAGGAGAGGTGGTTGCCATCTCTATGGTCAGCGAGGATGATGGCTGGGCGGTGACCTCAGGTGGGGCTATCTACCACTATGATGGCGCAACAGATACCTGGGAATATCATTCGTTAAATATGGGTGTATTGTACTCGGATATTCAAATGCTTAGTGCCACAGAAGGTTGGCTGGTGGCTGATCAGGGCATCATCTTCCGCTACATTGAACATACCGATAAATGGGTCGAGCATTCCAGCTTTACCGATAATCCTTCGAATCTGTTTGGTGACCTGGAAATGGTCAATGCAGGTGAGGGTTGGCTTGTGGGGCGGTCTTCAGAAAAGATGTACCATTACGATGGCGTTACCGATACCTGGAGCTACTATCAGGATGTACATATCACTGCGGAAGCGGTCGCTATGCTTGGCGCCGACGATGGTTGGATCATGGGATTGAACGGTGTCCATTTTCGTTACAACAGCGCTGCTTCTCCTAATCCTATCTGGGAAGAGGTCGATTCTGGTACGGACATGATGGACTATTACGACGCTGAGATGATCAGCGCTAATGACGGCTGGGCCGTGGGCGCTGAAGGTAAGGTTTATCACTGGAATGGCAGCAGCTGGAGCCTGTATGCGGACTTGCCGGTACCTTTCTTGACCGCACTGTATGTGGTGAACGATTCGGACATCTGGGCTGTGGGAGCGGAGGGCTATATTGTTCATTTCTTGAAATAAATGATCCAAAATCAAGCCTGGACATGAAAGCCTTCAACGAACGATGTGCAAACATAAACGTTTCATCCAAATTTTCCCGCCCATGCCGTTGGCAATCGCGTTGTCCGTTTGGTGAATGATTGCATTTGAACGAGGAGAGGAAAAACAATGCAGAAAACACACTTATCTATCTGGCGGCAATTTGTGAATGCCTTGCCGCTTACCTTGCTGGCGATGCTTTTGGCGGGTACGGCCGGTGTACTGGCCGGCACCCACCTCGATTCCCCCGCCGGGCCGGGCAGCACCAGCTCATATTCTCTAAATGACATCTTCGAGCGACTAGACTCAGGTACGGCCGGCACACAAAGCACCTTCACCGAACCGGCCGTACCCCCCGGCACGGCCACCATGCACAGCCTCAACGACATTATGGCCGCCGCCCCGGCGCAGGATGATGCGGCTGGCGCAGTTGCTGCTAATGTGCTGACGGGCAAAACTTTCTGGGGGCTGACCAACGGCGCGTGGGGTCCACAGACCGGCAGCATGCCTTTGGGGAACAACCTCACCGGCATAGATGGCGAAATCTCGTTTGCTATCCCGGATGGCTATTACGCAGGCAAAACTGCGACAGCCCAAGACGGCGACCTGAAAGGGGAGAACATTTTGCCGGGGGTGAACATATTCGGGGTCGATGGCAGCATCCCCAGCCAGAGCGATGTAGCCGGCGGGGAAGGCGAACTCTCCTTTAATATTCCTGACGGCTATTATGCAGGCAAAACTGCGACAGCCCAAGACAGCGACTTGAAAGGGGAGAATATTCTGCCGGGGGTGAACATTTTTGGGGTGGATGGCAGCATCCCCAGCCAGAGCGATGTGACCGGCGCAGACGGCGAACTTTCCTTTAATATTCCTGACGGCTATTATGCAGGCAAAACCGCCACTGCCGCAGATGGCGACCTGAAAGGGGAGAACATTTTGCCGGGGGTGAACATATTTGGGGTCGATGGCAGCATGCCCAGCCAGAGCGATGTGACCGGCGCAGATGGTGAACTTTCTTTTGATATTCCCGATGGCTATTATGCAGGCAAGACCGCCACCGCCGCAGATGGCGACCTGCAGGCCGGCAACATCCTCCAAACGGCGAACATATTTGGGGTAGCTGGCACCATCCAGGTGAGGAACAATCTCACCGGCGCAGATGGTGAACTTTCCTTTAGTATCCCTAACGGCTATTATGCAGGCAAAACCGTCACCGCCACAGATGCAAACCTTGTCGCTGAAAATATTGCCTATGGGATCACAATCTTTGGTGTAACAGGCACCTTTGGCGCTCGATTTATCAATCATCTGGATGGCACTGTGACCGATACATTCACCACCTTGATGTGGCAGCAAAATGCCCATGGCGGGACTGACAAGACATGGAATGCAGCGGTCACTTTTTGTGAGGACAGTGTGACAGGCGGATATGCCGATTGGCGTCTGCCTACCGAGGATGAGGTGGCGGACTTGACCACCGGCGAGCAGCGTGTTAGCGCTGGAGAGCCACGTGAATTTTCAAACATTGCTGCAGCTTCTTATTGGACGGGCACTTCTGATTTTTTTCTGGGTACGACCTATTATTCCTACATCCATATGGGTAGCCTGAGTATCAGTCAAATCGATAATGATGCATTGCTTTTCCATCCCTGGTGCGTCCG
This sequence comes from Anaerolineales bacterium, assembly GCA_963675375.2. Lineage (GTDB taxonomy): Bacteria > Chloroflexota > Anaerolineae > Anaerolineales > UBA11579 > UBA11579. The sequence continues at coordinate 207,414 of CAXXLY010000001.1, forward strand.
GGATAATTAAGAGAAAGGTTGAGGAAGGAGATAATGCAGCACAAACGAACCGTTCGGACGGATATGATCCAATCACTGCCTACTCACCTTGTTGGCGATGCTTTTGGCGGGTACGGTCGGTGTGCTGGCCGGCACCAACCTCGATTCCCCCGCCGGGGGGTCAGCACTCCCGGCACTGCCACCCTCTATATGGAATGAATCAGCACGAGAAGGTCAAGGCGTGTTGAGAGGAGATTGAGATGAAGAGAAGAATTTATAAGACCCTATTTTATTCGGTTTCTGTGCTGGTGATTGCCTTTGCCGCGGTCAACGCAGTGCAGGCGGCCACCGGCTATGTGGGCTCCAGCCAAAAATGGGCCTGGGGCACCAATATTGGCTGGATCAACTTTAGCCCCACCCACGGCGGCGTGACTGTATACGACGACCACCTGGAAGGCTATGTTTGGGCCGAGAATGTCGGCTGGATTCGTCTGGGCAGCTACGAGGGTGGCGGCGCACACACCTATGCCAACGATGCCGCCGGTAACTACGGGGTCAACAACGATGGGGCGGGCAACCTTTCCGGGTATGCCTGGGGCACCAACATCGGCTGGATCAACTTCAACCCCACCCACGGTGGTGTGACGGTTGACGCTGCCAGCGGCGCGTTTGACGGCTATGCCTGGGCCGAAAATATCGGCTGGATCAGCTTTAAAGGCGGCAGCGGCGACAATGCCTATCAAGTAAGCATTTCCACCACTTTGCAGGTGCTCGAAGATGGCGTGTTCGCCAATGAGCAGCTGGTGAAAAATGGTGCCATTTTATACGGCAACATTCACCAACTGCTGATCGAATTTAGCGGCGATGTGTACAATCCGGGCGGCAGCAGCCACACCGATGATGTGACCAACCCGGATAATTATCTGCTCTTCCAGGCCGGGGAAGATGCCGTCTTCAATACGGTCAGCTGCAGCGCGGTGCCTGGTGTCGATCCCCAAGATGTAGAAATTGCGGTTGGGCCGGTGCTGTATAGCAACGGCAGGGGCAGCGGGCCGTATGTGGCTACCGTCACCCTCAACAGCGGCGTTAACCTGCCGGCAGGAGAATATCGCATGTTGATCTGCGGCAGTACCTCGATTGTGGATTTGAACGGGGTGGCCCTGGCCGGCGATGGCGTCACCAGCGGTACGGATAAATCGATCACTTTCAGCGTTTCCGAGGCAGCCCTGCCCGAAACCGGCTTCCCCCAGGGGCAGGTCACCATCCTCCCCGCACAGCCGGCGGCAAATGCCTACGACGAGACCGACATGCTGCTCGAAATTCCCAAGCTGAACGTTTCTACCACCATCATTGGCGTGCCGCTGACCACCGAAGGGTGGGACGTGACCTGGCTTGGTGACAGCGCCGGTTATCTGGATGGCTCTGCTTTCCCCACCTGGGAAGGGAACACGGTCATCACCGGCCATGTGTGGGATGCCTATAACCAGCCCGGCCTGTTCGCCGACTTGAAGAACTTACAGTACGGCGACCAATTCCAGATCAAAGCCTGGGGTGCAACCTACACTTACGAAGTGCGCGAAAACAAGCTGGTCAGCGCAGGGGCTTTGGGTGAAGTGATGCAGTCCGAGGACTATGATTGGGTCACCCTGGTGACGTGTGAATACTTCAATTCTGTGAATGAAGACTACCTATTCCGCCGCATGGTGCGTGCCGTATTGGTAGAGGTGAAATAACCTATTCATCCCGTTTGAATGCGTGTATATCGTTTGTGCAAGGCTGTCCGCCGTTGTGTGGGCAGCCTTGTTTGATTGAACGGAGTTTGATTTAATCCATCACTCAAGTTGCTGCATTGGTCGAAACATTTCCATAAGGTTTGGTTATAGATACCTTCCCCTGGAAAATTTATAAATCAACAGGTCTTACAGTTCCTCTCCCTTTGAGGGAGAGGAAGCGAATCGTAGATTCGCAAGGTGAGGGTAAAAAAGAGAAATAACATATTTTCCCTTTATGTTTAAATGTTAGGTAGCAACATATTTATTTGTGGGCAGAGAACCGGGCGCAGCCGACACTGATAGGGACATAATGCCCGGGGTTTATGGGTCAAATGACATGTGACCCTCCGGGGGAGTTTGATATACTCAAAACGATCAAACTGAATATTCTAGAAATAGATTATGCGTGCATCTAAAGATGCACAACCGGGGGAAGTCCGGTGAAAGTCCGGCACTGGCCCGCAACGGTAAAGTGTAGTTTTCCTCACTAAGTCCGAATACCCGACATAATCTGGCTCGAATACCTCCTTCGGTAAGCAAGGGGTCCGGGTACAGTGTTTATGTATTTAGACCCCGCCAATTGGCGGGGTTTTGTCTAAACAGGGACCATTGTAGGAGGCCCCTGTTTTTTTGTATTTTGGGCCGGAATTATGGATTGCCGGGAGGAGGGAAAGTAGGCTAGGGTGTCATCTCTAATGTAGAGGGACATTAACTTTATACACATACATCACGGAGGAAATCATGGAACTTACACAAATCGGCGTTATTCACAGCCCATATCAAGAGCGAGGCGATGCGCCCCGCCAGGGGAGACTCTCAGAAAATGAGATCACCATCGAGGTATTCCCGGAGTTTGCCGATGGCCTAAAAGCAGTTGATAAACTTTCTCATATTATCGTGCTCTATTGGGGAGACCGCGCCAACCGCGAGACCTTGCAGTCCTTTACCCCCTTCAACCAGGAAGAAATGTTGGGCGTGTTTGCCACGCGTTCGCCCAATCGCCCCAACCCAATTGCATTCTGCGTTGGTGAAGTGCTGCACCGGGAAGACAACGTATTGACCGTGCGCGGGGTAGATGCCCTGGAAGGCAGCCCCTTGCTCGACATCAAAGGCTATTCTCCGGCGATTGATTGTGTGCCTACCGCCACAAGCTGGCGCACCAACAGCGAAGATCTGGCGGGAGCGAGGTAGATGGCAGAAAAATCAGCTTCTCCTGCCCTGGGTGACCTCACCGCGCAGGCATACACGCGCCAGTCGAGGCGCAAGCGGCTGGTCATTTTGGGTCTGCTGCTGCTCATCTTTGTGCTCATCGTAATTGGCATGAATGCCGGGGCAGCCAATACCAACCTGTTAAGGGTGGCGCGGGCCTTATTCTACCTGGAAGATACCACCACCAATGCGGTCATCTGGAATATTCGCATGCCGCGTGTGGCGGCCGGCGTGGTGGCCGGGGTAGGGTTGGCGGTGGCCGGCGGCGTGATGCAGACCTGTTTGCGCAACCCGCTTGCTTCTCCTTCTACTTTGGGCATCACCAGTGCCGCTGCTTTTGGCGCCAACCTGGCCATTGTGCTCTTTGGTGCCGGGACGATCCACAGCACGGCCACCGATGCGGTGGCGATCAACAACCCGTACATGGTTACCGTGTGCGCCTTTGCCTTTGCCATTCTGGCGATGTCGCTGATCCTCACCCTGGCAAAGCTGCGCGGCTTCACCCCCGAATCGGTGGTGTTGGCCGGGGTGGCTTTTGGCTCATTGTTTTCGGCCAGCTCTACCCTGGTGCAGTATTTTGCCGAAGATGTGCAGATTGCCGCGATGGTCTTTTGGACGTTTGGTGATTTGGGGCGGGTGTCCTGGAAAGAAGTGGGAATCCTGTTCGTGCTCACCCTGGTGGCTCTGTTCTTCTTCCAATGCCACCGCTGGGACTACAACGCCCTGGAAAGCGGGGAAGATACCGCCAACAGTCTGGGGGTGGAGGTGGAAAAAGTCCGCTTCCGCAGCATGATGGCCGCTTCGCTCATCACGGCGGTATCCGTTTCCTTTATGGGCATCATCGGTTTTATCGGGCTGATTGCCCCACAGATGATGCGCCGCATATTGGGGGTAGACCACCGTTTCCTCATCCCCGCTTCTGCGGCCACCGGGGCGGCTTTGCTGCTCTTCTCCGACACGCTCGCCCGCACGATCATCTCTCCGATCATTTTGCCGGTCGGGGCGATCACGTCCTTTTTCGGCGCGCCGCTCTTTATCTTTTTATTAGCGAAAGGATATAAAAGACAATGATCCTGGACGTACAAGGCATTCGATTTGAATATCCAAGCCGCCTGGTGTTAGAAGAAGCCAGCTTTTCGCTGGAAAAAGGCCAGATATTGGCGGTGTTGGGCACCAACGGCACCGGGAAAACTACACTGCTGAAATGCCTCAACCGCATTTTAAAACCCGCCGCCGGCACTGTGCTGATCGAAGATCAATCGATTGAAGAACTCAGCCGCATCATGCTGGCCCAGCGCATGGGCTACGTGGAGCAGCAGCGCAACGGCTCCCGCGCCACAGTCTTCAATACTGTGCTGCTCGGCCGTAAGCCGTATATCAAATGGGACATCACCAAGAAAGACATGGAAATTGCCAGCAAAGCGCTGGATACCCTGGGGCTTTCCGATTATGCCCTGCGCTACCTGGACGAACTGAGCGGCGGTGAACTGCAAAAAGTGACCATTGCCCGTGCCCTGGCGCAAGACCCCGATATCCTGCTGATGGATGAACCGACCAGCAGCCTGGACTTAAAAAACCAGCTGGAAGTGCTGCGCCTGATCCAAAAGATCACCAGCGAGCAGAAGATCGCTGCCGTGCTGGCGATGCACGACCTCAACCTGGTCTTGCGGTTCGCCCATCAATTTATCCTGCTCAAAGATAAGAAAATATTCGCGGCCGGTGGGCCGGAAATTATCACCTCAGAGAATATCGAAGCGGTCTATGCCGTGCCCGTGGAGGTCACTTCTTATAACGGGTATCAGGTGATCTTACCGCTTTGATCAAAATTTAGAACATCGACAAACAAATTGGAGGAAATCAAAAAATGAAGAAAATGGGTTTAATGGTCTTGTCCTTGCTGTTGTTGGCAACCGCGCTTCTCAGCGGCTGCGCACCGGCAGAGGAGAGCGGTGGAGAACAAGTGACCGTCACCGATCTTTTGGGGCGAGAGGTGACCGTGCCTGCGGAAGTAGATCAGGTGGTGGCGATTGGGCCTGGCGCACTGCGTTTTTATGTGTATGCAGGCCCAATAGACTACGTTGTAGGCGTAGAAGAAATGGAAACCGGCGAGGTAACCGGCAAGCCCTATATGCTGGCAAACCCCGACCTGGCACAACTGCCGGTCATCGGCCAGGGCGGCCCGAACAATGCTCCCGACGCCGAAAAATTGATGACCGTGGCTCCCGATGTAATTTTCAGCACCTATGCCAGCGAAGCCGCCGAAGCGGACGAACTGCAAGAGAAGACCGGTATTCCGGTAGTGGTGATCGGCGGCGGGGACTTCCCCGTGTTCGGTGCGGACACCCAGACCTCTCTGCGCTTGATCGGGGAAGTGGTTGGAAAGAGCGAAAAGGCCGAAGCTTCTATCGCTTTTATCCAGGGAGTGTATGAAGACCTGCAAAGCCGCACAGCCGACATCCCGGCAGAAGAAATTCCCACCGTGTATGTGGGCGGCCTGGGCGCCAGAGGCGCACATGGGATTGAAAGCACGCGCGGTAAATACGAACTGTTGGATGCAATCCGTGCCAATAACGTGGTCGATGAAACCGGCGCAACCGGCTCGATCATGGTGGACAAAGAACAGCTCTTGGAATGGGATCCAGACTTTATCTTCATCGACCTGAACGGCTTCCCCTACGTGGTAGAAGACTATCAGAACGCCAGCTCGGTATACGAATCGCTCACCGCGGTGACCGATGGCAATCTGTACGGTTTACTGCCCTATAACTACTACTCCACCAACATAGATACGGCAATTGTGGATGCCTATTACCTGGGTACGGTTTTGTTCCCAGAGGCGTTTGCAGATGTTGATCCGGTGGATAAAGCGAATGAAATTTATAACGCCCTGGTGGGCGCACCGCTTTATGATGAGATGGCATCGGCTTTTGGTGTTTTCGACTCATTGACCTTAGCCGATTAACATTTTTTTCCTTGCGTAACCCTGCTGCTTGTATGCCTGTCCATGCTGATCTCCTCTACATGTCCAGGCGGCTCCTTCAAGCAGCAGGGAGGGAAAGGTTTTGATTTCGTTTCGTAATTCAGCTGCAGGAATGTTGGCAGTATTTTAAGGTGAGGGCTGTACCGCTCACCGGTATAAAAGGAAATAACAGATCGATCTCTTGATGACAAAACACGATCTCCAATTTAAACGATCGGGGACGGGGAAGGCACACGGCGGCGCCGGCGAGTTGGTTCAGGGCCAATTTTTCACGCAGCAGGACTTTTTGGTTTCGCTCCCTATCGAGCTGTGGTCTCAGGCCAGCTTTACGCCTGAGAAATCCGCCATTGTGCGCGTATCGCCACCGGGGAAAACCAAAACCCGGCGGGCGGTCAGGGCGCTGCTGGATGCTTTAGGACTGCACGATTGGGGTGGAGAAGTGACCTTGCACTCGGATATTTGGGAGGGCAAAGGCATGGCGAGCAGCACGGCAGATATTGTGGCGGCCTGCCTGGCAGTGGGGGATGCCCTGGATGTGACCATTTCGCCGGAGACGATTGCCCGCATTGCCTGCGATATTGAGCCGACCGATGGGTTGATGTACCCCGGTTTGGCCTGTTTCGACCATGTGGGCGGCACGCTGATTGATGCCTTGGGCGAAGTGCCCCCCATGCGCGTGCTGGTGGTGGATTTGGGTGGGGAGGTAGATACGCTGACCTTCAACCAGACGGCCAAAAATTACACTCCGGCAGAACTGGAGACACTTGCCGGGGCCTACGCGCTGCTGGCAGAGGGCGTGCGCGAGCGAGATATTGGCAAGATCGGCCGGGCGGGCACGATCAGTGCGCGTGTCAACCAGCGGCTGCTCTATAAGCACGACCTGGAGCGCGTGATTGCGATTGCGCAAGCACACCGGGCGGCGGGTATCTGCATCGGGCACAGCGGCACGATTGTCAGCCTGCTGTTTGAGCCGGAGGAAACGACTTTTGACGGCCTGCAAGCCGAAATTGCCGCGCAATTGGGCCGGGAGGTGGCATTTTTAGCCGCCCGCACCGTTTCACAAAATTTGCTCTTTAGGAATGACGATGAAGAATAAGACCTTAATGCTGCAAGGTACCATGTCCTCGGCCGGGAAAAGTTTGTTGGTCACCGGATTGTGCCGCTTGTTCGCCCGGCGCGGGCTGCGCGTGGCGCCCTTCAAATCTCAAAATATGTCTAACAATGCCGGGGTATGCCCGGACGGCTCGGAGATTGGGCGCGCCCAATATACCCAGGCGTTGGCCTGCGGTCTTCAGCCGACAGCCGAGATGAACCCCATTCTGCTCAAGCCCGAAGCCGATTCGCGCTCGCAGGTGATCCTGATGGGTTCGCCGTATGCCACCTGGAAGGCGCGCACCTTTTACCAGCGCAAAGCCGAATTGTGGGAATCGGCGACCAAAGCGCTGGATAACCTGATGGCCGCCTATGACCTGGTATTGATCGAGGGGGCGGGCAGCCCGGTGGAGATGAATTTGAAAGGCGGCGATGTTGTCAATATGGCTGTGGCAGCCTACGCCCAATCGCCCGTGCTGCTGGTCGGCGATATCGACCGCGGCGGCATCTTTGCCCAGCTGCTCGGCACGCTCGACCTGTTTACCCCCGAAGAGCGTGCCCTGGTCAAAGGACTGGTGGTCAACAAATTCCGCGGGGACGGCAGCCTGTTTGAAGACGGTATCACCATCCTGGAAGAAAAAGGCAAGGTGCCGGTAGCCGGGGTGGTGCCCTACGTGCAGCATGCCATCCCCGAAGAGGATGCAGTGGCGATTGAACGCCCGGATGGGATGGCCGGCGCACAGGACATGATCGATATTGTCATCCCGCGCCTGCCGCGCATTGCCAACTTTGACGATTTTGACCCCCTGCGCCTGGAGCCGGGGGTGCAGGTGCGCTATATCCAGTCGGCTGCCCAGTTTGGTGCGCCCCACGCGGTGATTTTGCCCGGTTCTAAAAGCACCATTTCAGATTTGCTTTGGCTGCGCAGTGTGGGGCTGGATGAAGTTATTCAGCAATACGCCCAACAGGGTGGCGCGGTGGTGGGCATTTGCGGCGGCTACCAGATGTTGGGCCGCAGCATTTTAGACCCCGAAGCGGTGGAATCGGACGAACAGGTGGTAGACGGTCTGGGTTTGATCGAGACGCAAACGGTCTTTGAAAAAGAGAAAACCACCAGCCAGATGGTTGGAGAAATCTCCGGCGGGCCGGGGTGGTTGGCCGGGGTGGCGGGCTGCTCGATCACCGGCTATGAGATCCACATGGGGCAGACGGATGTGCCCCCTGCCGAAACCTTTATCCGCATTCTGTGCCGCGGCGAACAGACCGTATCAATTTTGGAAGGGGCGGTTGCGGGCGAGGGCCGGGTGTGGGGCTGCTACATCCACGGGCTGTTTCACAACAAGGTGTTCCGCCATGCCTGGCTGTCCTCTTTGGGGTGGCGCGCGGATGCCGCCGCCGTTTTGCCGAGCATGGAAGCATCTTTTGACCAGTTAGCCGATGTGTTGGAACGCTCTTTGGATATGGCCTTGCTGGAAAAGATCATCGGGTTGTAGGGGGCAGGGAAACGGCAGCAAAAGGCAGGACATTTGTCACTATAGATGAATTAAGTATGTGATAAAATAATTTTTAGAACCTTCTAAATTAAATATTTCTCAATTGAGTGCCTTTCCCCCCGGATGGCAAGGTTAAAGGAGAAGCCGGTGGCTGCTTGAAGCGATGTTTGCTTCACAAATAAGCAGGAGTCCGGCGCTGACGCGCAACTGTGACTGGAGTAATCCAGAAGCCAGGTCGACCGCTCAATCTATGATATCTCATTCCGCGTATGTTATGAGATGTTGATGGTTGTGTTAACGAATCCCTTGTCAATAATGGCAAGGGATTTTTAACAAATAGGAGAGGCGATCGCCTCTCCTATTTGTTTTTGTCCAGGTTGGAGGGAATGGTTTTTATCTGGAGAGGGCTTGGAAAGGAGGAAATTCGATTAAAGAAAAGAGTTTTAGAACCAAGAAGTGCAACCGGATTTTATTTGTTTGATAAGAGGAGTTCTTTATGAGATTACAAAAGATCAAAAAATGGGGGATGGTTGTAGGCGCCATGTTTTTGATGGCCGGTGTGCGCAGCGTGTATGCGGCGAGGACAGGCGCACCGTCAGAAATGCACATTATGGAAGGCTTTTTGCCGCCCCTGTGGGTCATCGTTTGGTTTGCCGTTGCTATTCCGTTCTGGGTTGTCGGTTTCAATAAAATTCGCAAACTGGTTGCCGAAAAACCCGAAAACCGCCTGCTGTTAGGGCTTTCCGCGGCGTTCACTTTTGTGCTCAGTGCGCTGAAAATCCCCAGCGTAACCGGTTCTAGCAGCCATCCGACCGGCACCGGCTTAGGCGCCATCTTGTTTGGGCCGAGCGTGATGTCCGTTTTGGGCGGTATTGTGCTGCTCTTCCAGGCGCTGCTGCTCGCTCACGGTGGTCTGACCACCCTGGGCGCTAACACGGTCAGCATGGCCATTGTTGGGCCGTTGGTCGCCTGGGCAATTTGGCGAGGGTTGAAAGGCAAGATGTCCACCGGGATGGTTGTTTTCCTGGCTGCTGCCTTTGCCGACCTGGTCACCTATGTGGTCACCGCAACCCAGCTGGCATTAGCCTACCCGGACCCGGTCGGTGGTTTCTTTGCCTCGTGGTCAAAGTTCCTGGTGGTGTTTGCCGTCACGCAAATCCCCCTGGCAATCAGCGAAGGTTTGCTGACCGTGGTGGTTTACAACGCACTCAGCGCCAATGCGTCTGAAGAGCTGCAAACGTTGGGTGCCCAGGCATAGGAAGGAGTGAGAGATGACAACAAATAATCAAGTGGAAAATACCGGTAAATATAACTGGCTCCTCATCCTGGGCGTGGTTGTTTTGGCGATCCTGGGTTTGGTAATCGGCAATATATTGGTGCCCGGCTCCGAATTTGGCGGCGCAGATGGGATGGCCGAAGAAGTAATTACATCCATCAACCCGGATGTGCAGCCCTGGTTCTCGCCCATTTGGGAACCGCCGGGGGGAGAAACCGAAAGTCTTCTGTTCGCTCTGCAAGCTGCCATTGGCGGCGTGGTCGTTGGCTACGCCCTCGGCCTGAAACGCGGCCAGAAGCAACCAAAACGTTAATGCGCTCGTCAGGTTTATTCTCTCTTCTCTGACGGAGCATTAGATCCTTAGGTGGGTGGCTGGGCAGGGTAACCAGCCACCCAGGAGATTTTTACTTGTATGGATGTGATTGACAACTTTGCCTATAACAACCGGCTGAGGGACGTAGACCCGGCCTACAAATTTGGCTTGGTGGTCGCTTTCTTGGGGCTGTGCCTGCTCTCTCGTACCCCGCTGATCGGGATGGCTTCCCTCATCCTGATGAGTATGTTGGCTGTTTTGGCGGCCAAAATCCCGGCCAAATTTTTTATGCGCATTCTTGCTTCCGAGTTCGCATTTTTTGTATTGGCGACCCTGGGCGTGGCGGTCAGCATCACTTTGGCCGACCCGACAGCGGTCAATCCGTGGTCGTTCCAGGTGGGGTCGTTTTGGCTTTCCAGCGGGCCGGAACTTGTGCAGGCGGCCGGGTTGATCGTGGCGCGTGTGATGGGCGGGGTGGCGGCAATGAACTTTCTCGCCCTGACAACCCCGATGACGGATTTGATCGCCCTGGCGCAAAGGTGCCGCTTACCCGACACATTGATCGACCTGACCTCGGTGATGTACCGTTATATTTTTGTGCTCTTTGAAACGCTCACCAACATGCGGGATGCACAGGAGAGCCGCTTAGGGTATGGCAAATTCAAAAACGGGATTTCCAGCGCCGGGCTGCTGGCTTCCCGCCTATTCATAGAAACTTATCAGCGCAGCAAAGATATTCAAATTGCCCTGGACAGCAGAGGGTACCGGGATCAGTTGAATGTACTGCCCATACGCTACCGCACAAATATCCCATTCTTTTGTTTTGCCGGTGGTGCGATAACGATGATGGTTTTGCTGTGGGTGCTGGCATAGAGGATGGCATGGAAATAATCCGTTTTGAAGGTGTGCGTTATCAATATCCGGGCTGCGAAAACCTCGCCTTACAGGATGTGAACCTATCCATTACTGCCGGGCAAAAAATTGCGGTGTTGGGACGCAACGGTTCGGGTAAATCAACTTTATTTTTGCACTGCAACGGGATTTTAAAGCCTGCGGGCGGTGTGGTCTATTACCGGGGACAGCCTTTGCAGTATGGGCGGGCTGCCCTCACCGCACTGCGCAGCCAGGTCGGGATCGTTTTTCAACATCCCGACAACCAGCTGTTCAGCGCCAGTGTGTACCACGATATCAGCTTTGGGCCGCTCAACCTGGGGGCCAGCAAGCCGCAGGCCGCACAAGCCGTCCAGCAGGCGGCTGAACTATGCGAGATCACCGGTTTGTTAGACCGCCCGACTCATGCCCTCAGCGGAGGAGAGAAATCGCGCGTGGCGCTGGCGGGCGTTTTGGCGATGTCGCCGGAATTGTTGATCGCCGATGAACCGACCAGCTCGCTGGACCCCTGGATGAGTAGGCAGCTGTTCAACATCTTCAATAAGCTCGTCCAGCAGGGCAAAACCATTATGCTGGCAACCCACCAGATCGAGATTGCCCGCCATTGGGCCGATTGGGTGCTAGTGATGGATAAAGGTACGGTGCTGGCGGCCGGCAAACCCGAAAAGATATTTGAGAACCACAAGTTGATGGAGCAAACGAAATTAAATGAACCCTTATTCTGATGCGCAGTCCTATTACCCCATCACACTGACGCAGCTGGGCAGCAAACAGGTGGTGGTATTTGGCGGCGGGGCGGTTGCCACCCGCAAGGTGGGCGGCCTTTTGGCGGCCGGCGCTCACGTTACCGTGGTCAGTCCTTCCCTCTCGGCCAAGCTGACCGTTTTAGCGGGCGAAGGGAAATTCATCTGGCTGGCGCGCAAATACCGGGTGGGGGATTGCGAGGGGAAGCTGCTCGTCTTTGCCGCCACGGACGACAGAACGGCCAATGCGCAGATCGCGGCAGAAGCGGAACAATTTAATCTGCTCTGCAATGTGGCCGATGACCCCGCAGCGGGTACTTTCCATCTCCCGGCGGTGTATCGGGGAGATGGTTGTATGGTGGCTGTGAGCAGCTATGGGGACAGCCCCACGCGAGCGAAAACGCTCCGGGACAAGATCAAAAAATTTATCCAAGAAGGAATCGTAGATGAACGGTAAAGCATATCTGGTAGGCGCCGGCCCCGGACAGGCCGATTTGATCACTGTGCGCGGGTTGGCTTTGGTGCGCCAGGCCGAGGTATTGGTGTACGACCGTCTGATTGCGGCGGCATTAGTAGATGCGGCCTCCCCAGAAGCAGAAAAAATTTTTGTGGGCAAAGCGCCGGGCAAGCACTCTGCCGGCCAGGAAGAGATCAACCAGCTGCTGGTCAGCAAGGTGCGGGAGGGCAAGCTGGTCGTGCGCCTGAAAGGCGGCGATCCGTTCGTGTTTGGGCGCGGCGGCGAAGAAGGAATAGCTTTGGCCGAGGCCGGGTTACCGTTTGAGGTGGTGCCGGGAATTACTTCGTCTATTGCTGCACCCGCCTATGCCGGCATACCGGTCACACACCGCGGCATTTCCACCGGCTTTGCCGTGATCACCGGGCATCAATCGGCGAAAAGCAGCGAGGATACGACCGATTGGCGGGCTTTTGCCAAGGTGCCCACGGTGGTGGTGATGATGGGGGTGAGCAATGTGGCCAATATTTGCCAGGCATTGATCGAGGGGGGAAAAGACCCGCATACCCCCGCCGCGGCCATTCAGCAGGGCACCACCAGCCAACAGCGCGTGGTGCGTGCCGAACTGGCCACCCTGGCGGAAAAGATCGCCGAAGAACGGGTTTTGCCCCCTGCGGTGATCGTGATAGGCGAGGTGGTCAATTTATCGGACACGCTTTCTTGGGTGCCCCAAGGTGTGCTGCAATCTAATTTGGTGGCAAACCAGCCCCACATTGAAGCTGCAAAAGGAGGAATAATGAAGAAGCAAGAAGTGGTATTGATCGGGCATGGCAGCCGGGTGCCGCATGCGGTGACGGAATTTAACGCCTTTGCCGAATCGCTGGCCGAAAGCCTGGGACAACCGGTGCATACCGGATTTTTGGAGTTGAGCGAGCCGGAAATGCACCAGGCATTGGAAGAAGCCGCCCAAAGAGCCGGGGAAGGCGGCGAGGTGGTTGCCATCCCGATGTTCTTGGGGGCGGCCATGCACATGAAATTGGAAATTTCTGCCATCATTCAGCATGTGCAGGAGGAATTTCCCCATACCGCCATCCGGTGGTCTACCCCGCTGGGTTTCCATTATCAGCTGGCCGAGCTGCTCAAGGTGCGTGTAGATGAAGCTTTGGCAGACACCCCCGATGCTCTGCCCGCCGAAGAAACGACCGTATTGGTGGTGGGTGGCGGCAGCAGCGATTACGACAGCAACAGCAGCGTTTCTAAAGTGGCGCGGGTCTTACACGAGATCGGCGGGTATGCCGCCGTGGAGGTGGCCTATCAGCGGGTCACACACCCCAACACCCCTGAAGGAATCGAGCGCGTCCACCGTTTGGGCGCCAAACAGGTGGTGGTTGTGCCTTATTTGTTGTTCACCGGGATCGTGCACCAGAAAACAGTGGCCTTTGCAGAAGATAAAGCCGGTGAATTTGACATGCCGTTGATCCACGCCCAATACCTGGGGCCGACCCACCCGCTGCTGTTAGAGGTAGTTCGGCAGCGTATGGCTGAAGCGCTGGACGGCACCTCTGAGATGCTGCGCAGCAAGACGGTAGAAGGTATGCCCCTGGTGCAGACGGGTGGACATCACCATGCCCATCATGACGAGAGTCATTATGACCATCATGACCACGAGTGCGATGGTGAACACCACCACCATTAAATCTAATTAATAATGAGGAAGATCGTATGGAACGGAAGAAAAATAAAAAAGGGTTGGTGATCGTCAATACCGGCAAGGGGAAGGGAAAGACCACCGCCGCCTTGGGCATTGTGATGCGCGCCTGGGGGCGCAATATGCATGTCGGGATGCTGCAATTCATCAAAAACAAAGGGGCAAAATTCGGCGAGATCAGAGCCGCCGAAAAAATGGGTGTCAATATCATCCCCCTGGGCGATGGCTGGACTTCCAATAGTTCGGATATGGAAGAAACGATTGCCCTGGCCAAAGAAGGCTGGGAAAAAGCCAAGGAATGCATCTGCACCAATCAATATGAAATTTTGGTATTGGATGAATTCACCTATCCGCTGGCGTACGGCTGGCTGGATATGGATGAAGTGCTTGCCTGGCTGATCGAGAACAAACCGCCGATGATGCACCTGGTGATCACCGGGCGGGATGCGCCGGAAGCCCTGCTGGCCTACGCCGACCTGGTGACCGAAATGAAGATGATCAAACATCCCTATCGAGAGCAGGGCATTAAAGCCCAGCCGGGAATCGAGTTCTGATGGCGGATACACACAAGGGATTGAAGATGAATAACCATACAGCAGCCCCGGTCTTTTTTGTGGGGGCCGGGCCGGGTGACCCGGAATTAATCACCGTCAAAGGGAAAAATATCGTCTCGCAGTCCGAGGTGATCCTCTATGCCGGTTCGCTGGTCTCGGAGGAAATTTTGCAGTATGCGCCCTCCGGGGCGGTATTCCACAACACTGCCGGGATGAAATTGGACGAACAGCTCTCGGTGATGACCGCAGCGGTGGAAGCAGGCAAGCAGGTCGTGCGCCTGCACACCGGCGACCCTTCCATTTATGGGGCGATCTACGAGCAGATGAAAGGCTTAGACCGCCTGGGGATTGGCTACCGGGTGGTGCCGGGGGTCAGCTCGGCCTTTGCCGCCGCGGCTGCCCTGGCCGTCGAGCTAACCATCCCGGAGAGCACCCAGACGATCATCCTCACGCGCCTTTCGGGGCGCACCAAAGTGCCCGAAGCGGAAGCGCTTGCTTCGTTGGCCGCACATCGTTCCAGCCTGATGATCTTTTTAAGCGCCGGGATGGTAGACCGGGTGGTGGCAGAACTGATTGCCAGCGGCTACACCCCCGATACCCCGGTGGCAGTCGCTTACCGGGTCTCTTGGCCGGATGAGATCATCCTGCACGGCAGATTGGAGACGATTGCGGCGCAAATGCTGGCTGCCGAGATCACCCATCATGCCTTGATCGTGGTGACCCCCTCGCTGGCGCTGAAATCGGTAGAGACGATGGAAGTTTCGCACTTATACGGCGCGGCGCAGGACGTGCCGGCGCGCAAGAAGGCAGTCGGGATCGTCGCCCTCACCCGCAAAGGGACGGAAACCGGCAGGGCTTTGCTGGACAAACTGCCGGGGAGCGTGTTGTTTGCCCCCGAACGGTTTGTGACCGGCTTGGATGACGAACGTGTGATCCCCTCGATCACCTCGGTGCGGCAAACTTTGCAGACCGCCTTCCAGGAATACAGCGGAGTAGTGGCGATCATGGCGAGCGGGATTGTGGTGCGTGAACTGGCACCGGTGATGGGTTCCAAGCACACCGACCCAGCCGTGGTGGTCGCCGATGAGCGCGGCAAGTACGCGGTCAGCTTGATGGGCGGGCACAAAGGCGGTGCCAATGCCCTGGCCGGGATCGTGGCCGATGCGTTAGGCGGCGAAGCAGTTATCACCACTGCCAGCGATGTGCAGGGCTTGCCCGCCCTCGACCTGCTGCCGCGGGCGTATGGCTGGCAGCTGGTAAACCCGCAGGTTCTCACCCCGGTGAGTGCGGCGATGGTCAATGGGGAACAATTTGGCGTGTACCAGGACTGCGGCACGGAAGATTGGCTGCCCGCCAGCCTGCCGGAAAACTTTCAGCAGTTTGCTGCCCTGGAAGAAATGCTGGCACAGGTTCCCGTTGGCGTATGTGTGACCTATCAAGCCGCCGCACCCTTATGCGCACAGGCAAAGGTGCAGGCCTTAGTCTTCCATCCGGTATGTTTGCATGTGGGGGTGGGCTGCAACCGCGGCACCCCGGAAGACGAAATCTGGCAGGCGGTCGAGGGCACCTTCTCCCGTTTTGGCCTGGCAGTGGAGAGCATCGCTTCTTTTGCCACCATTGAGGCAAAGGCGGATGAAGCCGGGCTGTTGGCGGCAGCGCAAAACCGCCAATTGCCCTTGAATATTTACACTGCCGAGGCATTGTCGCAGGTACCGGATATTCCCAATCCGGCGGCTTACGTGCGCGAGATGGTCGGTGCGCCCGGTGTGGCAGAACCGGCTGCCTTGTTGGCGGCCGGCGCGAGTACGCTGCTGGTAGAAAAGCAGAAATTTGCCAATGTGACCGTGGCCGTTGCGCTGCAAGCGAGGGCGTCATGAGCGGATCGGTTGTGGTTGTTGGCCTGGGGCCGGGCGATGCAGCCCTGATGGCGCCGCACGCGCGGGCTGCCCTGGAAAGCGCAGATGTGATCCTGGGGTACACCACCTACCTCAAGTTCATCCAGGAGATTGCACCGGACACGCCCCGACACCGCAGCGGGATGCGCCAGGAAGTGCCGCGGGCGCTGGAAGCGCTGGGCATGGCGGCAGAGGGACAGCGTGTGGCGGTGGTTTCCAGTGGGGACGCCGGGGTGTACGGGATGGCCGGGCTGCTTTTTGAGGTGCGCGATGAAAACGGCTTTGAAGTAGAGATCGAAGTGATTCCGGGCATTTCTGCCCTGAATGCGGCTGCTTCGCTGCTGGGTGCGCCGCTGATGACCGATTTTGCCGTCATCAGCCTGAGCGACCAGCTGACCCCGCTGCCGGTGATCCTTAAGCGGGTGGAACACGCTGCCCAGGCGGATTTTGTGCTGTGTTTGTACAACCCCAAGGGGCGCAAGCGGGTGATCCCATTTGAGGAAACCTGCCGCATTCTGGCAGCGTACCGTGACGCCGAGACCCCGGTGGGGATCGTGCGGGCGGCTTACCGGGTCGATCAGCAGGTGACCGTGATCCCGCTGGCCGACCTGCCGCATGCCGAGATTGACATGGTGACCATTTTGATCGTGGGCAACAGCAGCACCACGGTGCAAAATGGCAAGATGATCACCCCCAGAGGCTATGAAAACAAATACGATTTGAAAGGTGAATAGGATGAAAAAATTACAGGTACCGGCCGGACAGAGGATCGAGGATCAGAGTTTTCGCATGATCTTGCAAAAATTAGGGCCGCAAACATTGAACGATGCGCAGCTGGCGGTGGTTGTGCGGGTGATCCACGCCACGGCAGATTTTGATTTTGCGGACAACCTCAAGTTCCACCCGCAGGCAGTCGAGGCGGGCGTGGAAGCCCTGCGCAATGGGGCCAATGTGGTCAGCGATGTGCGCATGATCGAGGTAGGCGTTTCGTCCAGACTGCTCACCGAATTTGGCGGGGAAACCTGCTGCGAGATCAATAATCCGCTGGTGCGCCAACTGGCGGAAGAGCAGCACACCACCCGCTCGGTGGCGGCAATGCGCTACCTGAAACCGCGTTTGGACGGCAGTGTGGTGGCGATTGGGAATGCCCCGACTGCCTTATTTGAGGTCATCCGTCTGGTGCAGGAGGAAGAGGTTCGCCCGGCGTTGATCGTGGGGGTGCCGGTCGGCTTCATCAACACGGTGGAATCTAAAGACGCTCTGGCTGTCTTGGATCACCCGCATATTACCGCTCTGGGGCGCAAAGGCGGCTCTACTGTTGCCGTGGCGATTGTGAACGCCCTTCTACGACTGGCAGCTGTACAAGATGACTAATCGACTGAAGAAAAAACATTCCGACCGCACCTGGCGCAAAGAGAACCTGCGGCATGGGTATACCTCCAGCGCGTGTGTGGCGGCCTGCTCTGTTGCCGGGCTGCAAACGCTGCTGGATGGGGAGGCGGTAGAGCAAGTGACCATCGACCTGCCGGGGGAAGACGGCGTGACTTTCCATTTTTCACGCTGTGAAATATCCTCCGAAGGCGTGTTGTACGGCACGATCAAAGATTCGGGGGATGACCCGGATGTGACCCACGGCACAGAAATTCAGAGCTTTGTCTCCTGGCAGGACGAGCCGGGGGTGGAGATTGTCGGCGGTGTGGGGGTAGGGGTGGCAACCAAGCCGGGGCTGCCGGTAGAAGTGGGGGAACCGGCGATCAACCCGGGGCCGCGCCGCCTGATCGCGCGGGTGGTGGAAAGGTTTGGCGGCGAAGTGCTTGCCGAACGCGGTCTGCGGATCGAGATCCGTGTGCCGGAGGGAGAACGCCTGGCGCAGGAGACTTTGAACCCGCGATTGGGGATCATCGGGGGGATTTCTATCCTGGGGAATACCGGCGTGCTGAAACCGTTTTCTACTTCGGCCTACCGGGCAAGCATTTACACGGAGATGAAAGTGGCCCGCCACAACGGCGCCGAACGTGTAGCGCTGACCACCGGCAACCGCAGCGAGAAATATGCCATGGAACTGTACCCCGATCTGCCCGCCCTGGCTTTCATCCAGGTGGGCGACCATATGGATTACGCCCTCAAACAGTGCCGCCGTTTGGGGATCAAGCAGGTAGTCATCTCCGGGATGATCGGCAAGCTCTCTAAGCTGGCGCAGGGGCGCATGCAGACGCATGTGAGCGTGGGAGAAGTGGACTTTGAATTTATGGCTGCCCTGGCAAAGGAACTGGGTGCGCCGGAAGACTGGCTGGCACGCATCCGCGAGGCCAACACCGCCCACCACGTGCAGAACATGCTGGAAAAAGCCAATATCCATGGGTTGGAAGAAGAAGTGGTGCAGAAAGCGGCCAACGCCTGTCTGGGGTTTGTGAAAGAGATTGACGAGGTGGAAGTCTTGCTGTTCACCATCCGCGGGGAACTGCTGGCGCGGTCTACGGCGGTGCGGGCGCAATGAAGAAGGCCATTTGGGTGATCGGCCTGGGTGTGGGGGAGGTGGGCGCACTGCCCGCTTACGCGCAAGAGATGATCGCACAGGCGCAGGTGCTGATCGGGGGGCGGCGCTTGCTGGCAGGGGTGGAAAGCCCGGCCGAGAAGCTGGTGATTGGCGCTAACCTGGGCGAAATTGTTGCCCGTATCCAGGCGCGGGAAGCGGATGAGCAGGTGGTGGTGCTGGCTTCGGGCGACCCCGGCTTCCATGGGATTGCCGGCACCTTGCTGCGTTATCTCTCCCCGGAGGAAGTGGAGATCATCCCGAATGTGAGCGCACTGCAAGCGGCCTTTGCGCGGGTGAAAGAGCCGTGGAGTGACGCGGTCTTGGTCAGCGCGCACGCCCACGACCTGGCCGAGATTGTGGGGTGGGCAAAACGCTGTGCGCGGCTGGGCGTGCTGACCGATCACAAAAACACCCCGGCGGTGATCGCACAGCATTTATTGCAGGCGGGCGTACGGGACTGCCGGGCCGTGGTGGCCGAGAACCTGGGACAGGCGGAAGAAGAGCTGACCGAGACGCGTTTGTCTGCCCTGGCGGGGAAAACTTTTGGGGCGTTAAACGTGCTGTTGGTCTTGCAGGAACCTGAATGGCACCCGGTGGCGCCTTTTGCGCCACGGCCGGAATCGGCCTACGTACACCAGCGCGGCCTGATCACCAAGGCCGATATCCGCGCCCTCAGTCTGGCGCGGCTGGCGCTTTCTGCTGGGGATGTGGTGTGGGATATCGGGGCGGGCAGCGGGGCGGTGAGTATTGAGATGGCGGAACTAGCCTGGCAGGGGCAGGTGTTTGCCATCGAGCGGAATGAGAAGAACCTGGACTGCATCCGGCAGAACATAGCACGCTACGGCAGCCTGAATGTGCTGCCGGTGGCGGGAAAAGCCCCGGAGATTTTGGCCGGGCTGCCCGAACCGGATGCGGTGTTCATTGGGGGTACGGGGGGGCAGCTGGCGGCGGTATTTGCGCATTTACACACCGCCGCGCGGCCGGGCTGCCGGGTGGTGATCAATCTGGTCACGCTGGAAAACCTGAACGAGGCAATGACATTGTGCCGGGAGTATGGTTGGTTGTTCGAGGTGACGCAAGCAAGTATTGCGCATAGCCAGAATATAGCCCAGTTTATCCGTCTGGTACCCGAAAACCCGGTATTCATTTTATCTTTTACGATTATTTAAGGAGCAACCATGCCTACATTATACGGAGTTGGGGTTGGCCCGGGAGACCCTGAATTGATCACACTCAAGGGAGCGCGCGTGCTGGACACGGTTCCGGTGGTCGCCGTGCCTGTGGCGGAGCAGGGTGGGGAGAGCTACGCGCTTCAGATTGTGGCGGCACGATTAAAACCCGCCCAGCGCGTGCTGCAACTGCATTTCCCGATGGTGAGAGATTTAGCGGTGCGCAAGGAGAAACGCCGTCAGGCAGCCGAGGAGATTGCCGCGGTGCTGGCGGCCGGGGAGGATGTGGCTTTCCTCACCGAGGGCGACCCACTGCTGCACAGCACGTTCGGCTATCTGCTGCCTTATCTGCCGGAGGGGACGGCAGTAGAGGTGGTGCCGGGGGTCAGCTCGGTGATGGCCGCCGCTGCTGAGACCAAAACTGCTCTGGTCAGCGGGAACCAAACGCTGGTTATCTTCCCGGTCACCGGGCGGAACCTGGAAAAACTGCCTGCCCTGTTGGCGCAGTTCGATACCGTGGTATTGCTGAAAGCGTATAAGGTGCTGCCGCAGATCATCGCCTTGCTGAAAGAGCAAGACCTGCTGGACAAAAGCTATCTGGTGGAGCGGGCGAGCCACGCAGAAAGCCGGGTGTTGAACGACCTGCAAAACCTGAACCTGGACAGTGTGCATTACCTTTCTTTGCTGATCGTACATGCAGGGGGGAACCTATGAAACGGGTGACAACGCCGAGAGTGGTGATTGCCGCCCCTTCCAGCGGCAGCGGGAAAAGCACGATTGCCAGCGGCCTGATGGCGGCATTGGCGAAAACGGATGTGGTGCAGGGCTATAAAGTGGGGCCGGATTACATTGACCCCGGCTACCACAGCCTGGCTTCGGGGCGCATTTCGCGCAACCTGGATACCTGGATGCTGCCGGAATATGAGGTGAAGGCTTCTTTTGGGCGCGGGGTGCAGGGCGCCGATATTGCCGTAGTGGAAGGGGTGATGGGATTGTATGACGGCTACGATGGAGAAACGGAACGGGGCAGCACCGCCGAGCTGGCAAAAATGATCGGCGCGCCGGTGCTCCTGGTGATCAACGCGGCCAAAATGGCGCGCAGCGCCGGGGCGGTGGCCTTGGGCTACCGCGATTTTGACCCAGAGCTGAACCTGGCCGGGGTGATCTGCAACAATGTGGGCAGCGAGAAGCACGCCTTATGGGTGCGCCAGGCAATCGAGGGGAAAGGGATCAAGGTGTTGGGCTGTATGCCGCGCAGTTCTTCTTTGCATATTCCGGAACGGCATTTGGGGCTGCACACCGCCGTGGAGCGCACGGCTGAGGTGGAAGCCTTTTTGTCGCAGGCGGCTGAACTGGTCTCGACGCATATTGACCTGGGGCAGGTATGGGAGATTGCCCGCAAAGCCGCCCCGGTGGATACGCCGGATGACAGATTGGCCCCCAGCCAGGCAGTAACCCGCATTGCGGTGGCGCGCGATGCGGCTTTTTGCTTTTATTACGAGGATAATTTTGATTTGCTGCGGGCAGCCGGGGCGGAGATCGTTTTCTTCAGCCCGCTGCACGATGCCGGGCTGCCGGAAGGTGTTTCCGGCCTGTACCTGGGGGGCGGCTACCCGGAGCTGTACGCGGCCCGGCTGGTGGAAAACGGCGAGATGATGGCCTCGCTGCGGCAGGCAATAGCCGCCGGATTGCCGACCTACGCGGAGTGCGGTGGGTTGATGTACCTGACCGGGAGCATTACTGACCTGGAGGAACAGGTGTACCCGATGTTGGGTATTTTGCCCGGCCGGGCGCAGATGGTCGGACGCCTGACGATGGGCTACCGGGAAGTGCACGCCGTGCAAGACAGCTTGCTGTTTGGGGCGGGAGATACCTTCCGGGGGCACGAGTTCCATTATTCGGATTGGTTGGAACGGCCGGAGGATGTCCCCTATGCCTATACGGTGCAGTCCCGATTGAGGCAGGAGGTGCATTGGGAAGGCTACCGGCGGGGCAATCTGCTGGCTTCGTACATCCACGTGCATTTTGGCACCCGGCCAGAACTGGCAGAAAACTTTGTGGCGACCTGCGCACAGTTTGCGTTATGAGTGACGGCAGTATTTATTTATTCGGATTGAACTATAAAACCGCGCCGCTGGAGATACGGGAACGCTTTGCATTGGCCGGAGATGGGCACCGGCTGGCGGTCAAAGAGATTGCCCAGCAGACTGGGTTGATCCGGGAGGCGGTGATCTTGTTTACCTGCAACCGGCTGGAATTCTACCTGGTGGCTCCCGATGCGCACGCCGCACAAGAGGGATTAGCCGCGTTTTGGCTTTCGTTTTACGGGGAACCGCTGGCGTTATCGCAGAAAAACCTGTACGCATTGTCCGGCGAACAGGCTGTGGATCATTTGCTGCGGGTCGCCTGCGGGCTGGAATCGATGGTGTTGGGCGAGACGCAAATTTTGGGGCAGGTGGCCGAGGGGTACGCCAAGGCGCGCTCGGAGAAAAGCCTGGGGCCGATCTTGTCGCGGTTGTTTGAGACTGCCCTGCACGCCGGCAAGCGCGCCCGCACAGAAACTTCGATCAGCCAATCAGGTACCTCGATCAGCCATTCGGCGGTGACCCTGGCACAAACCCACCTGGGTGCGTTGGCGAACAAAACCGTGCTGGTGATCGGGGCGGGGAAAATGGCCTCGCTGGCGGCACAGGCATTCGACAAGGCCGGAGTGAAGCAGTTGGTGTGCTTGAGCCGCACGTTCAGCAAAGCCGAACTGGTGGCGCAAGCGGTGAACGGCCGGGCGTATAACTGGCACAGCCTGCCCAGGGCGATCTGCGAGGCAGATGTGGTGGTTTCGGCAACCAGCGCGCCGCACGCGGTGATCCATGTCTCGAATGTGTTCCAGGTGCTCCCCGACCGGGCGGGGCGGCCGCTGTGGTTGTTCGACATTGCCATCCCCAGGGATATTGACCCGGAAGTGGGCGAGCTGCCCGGTGTGCGGCTGTTCGACATTGACGCGCTGCAAACGGTAGTGGATGGGACCCTGGAGAAAAGGCAGGCAGCCGTGCCGGATGTGGAAGCGGTCTGCACGGAGGAGGCAGCCGGTTTTCGGGCGTGGTTTTCTACCCTGGATATGGTGCCCACGATCAAAGACCTACGCGGCAAGGTGGGGAGCATTGCGGAGGAAGAGCTGGCTCAACTGCTGCCAAAATTGAACGGCGCATCCCCAGAGATGGAGGAAAAGCTGAATTTGATGGTGCACCGCATTGTACAAAAAATACTCAACGAACCTACAGCGTATTTGCGCACGGTTGCCGCGGAGGGGGAGGGACAATTGGTGGCGACGGTGGTGCGCGAATTGTTTGCCCTGGATGAATGAGAACAAAAGGTGATAACTATGGATAAATTGATCTGTGCAACCCGTCCTTCTGCGCTGGCGCTCTGGCAAACAGCGCATGTGGGGGCACTGCTGCGCGCCCAATGGCCGCACCTGGTTTGGACGCAAGAAGTGATTACCACCAAGGGAGATACCACCCTGGATACCCCGCTGCCTGAAATTGGCGGCAAAGGGTTGTTCACCCTGGAGTTGGAGCAAGCCCTGTTGAGCGGGCAGGTAGATGTGGCGGTACATTCATTTAAGGATTTGCCTACAGAAATGTCCCCGGGCTTGACCGTGGCGGTGATCCCGGCGCGGGCGGATGCCAGGGATGTATTGATCTGCCCGGCGGGGATTTCGTTGATGGATTTACCCGAAGGGGCGGTGGTAGGCACTTCCAGCACGCGGCGCGCCGCCCAGGTGTTGGCGGCCCGCCCAGATATGCACATCAAACCGCTGCGGGGAAATGTGGATACCCGCATCCGCAAGGTGGTGGCGGGGGAGTATGATGCGATCATTCTGGCGGCGGCAGGGGTGCAGCGCTTGAAATTGCAGGCGCACATTACCGAGTATTTCTCGGTGGAGCAGATGACGCCCGCCCCAGGGCAGGGCGCGCTGGCGGTGCAGTGCCGGGAGGGGGATGCGGAAACACTGCGCTTGCTGGCGCCGATTGATGACCCCGCGGCGCACCAGGCGGTGTTGGCCGAGCGCGCCTTTTTAGACGCGTTGGGCGGCGGCTGTTCGCTGCCGGTAGGGGCGTACGCCACTCTGGAGGAAAACGGCAGCCTGTTCTTATACGGGGTGGTGGTCGCCCCGGATGGGCATAAGCTGTATTACCTTTCGGATCACGGCGAAGACCCGCAGGCTTTGGGGGCACAGTTGGGCGAAAGGATGCTGGCAGCGGGGGCGGGGGATTTGCTGGCATGAAGCTGACAGGGAAGCAGGTTGTGGTCACCCGGCCGAAAGGGCAAAGCGAGGTATTGATCCGGCTGCTGCAAGCGCAAGGGGCCAAAGTGATCTTAATGCCCACCATCCAGATTGCCCCCCTGGCGGATTACCATGCCCTGGACCGGGCACTGGCGAACCTGGTTGATTACGATTGGCTGATCCTGACCAGCGGGAACACGGTAGATGCGGTGGTGGCGCGGCTGGCAGTGTTGGGGATAGGCATCCCGCCCAGCACGCGGGTGGCGGCAATCGGCTCGAAAACGGCAGCCAAGCTGCAAGCCGCCGGGTTCCGGGTGAATTTTGTGCCGGAGGCGTATCTATCTGATGCGCTGGTGTTGGGGCTGGGCGACCTGTTCGATCACCGGGTGCTGCTGCCAGTGACGGATATTGCCCCGCCGACCTTGCGGCAGGCGATCCGCCAGGCAGGCGGGGAGGTGGATGTGGTGACGGCCTATCATACGCGGACGGGAGAGATTTCGGCGAGTGCAATGGCGGCAATAAAGCAGGGGGTGGATGTGCTGACCTTTACCAGCGGCTCGACCGTGCGCAATTTTTTTGCCCTGCTCAAACAGAAGGGATTAGACCCACTGCATTTGCCGGGGGAACCGCTGGTGGCTTGCATTGGCCCCAAAACAGCACAAGAAGCACTGCTGCTGGGGATGACGGTGCATGTGGTGGCCGCCACCCATACGGTAGAGGGGTTGGTGACTGAAATTCAAAACTACGATCAAGATTGGACACACGATGAATATAAGGAATAATGCATTGTATCCTCCTTTTCCCATCTCGCGCCCCAGGCGGCTGCGCATGTCTGCCGGGCTGCGGGAAATGGTGCGGGAGACCCAATTAACCCCCAAAGATTTGATTTTGCCTTTGTTTGTGCGGCACGGGGAAAATGTAAAAGATGAGATCGGCTCGATGCCCGGTCAGTACCAGTGGTCGGTGGACAGGCTGGCGCAAGAAGCGGAAGAAATTGCCGCGTTGGGGATTCCGGCGGTGATCTTGTTTGGCATCCCGGTGGAGAAAGATTTTGTCGGATCGGAGAACTTTGCTCAAGATGGCATTATCCAACAGGCGGTGCGGGCGATTAAAACGGCTGCCCCTAAGCTGGTGGTCATCACGGATGTATGCCTGTGCGAGTATACCGATCACGGGCACTGCGGCCTGCTGAACCAGGGGGAAAGCCAGCAGGCGCAGCTGCCCGAAGGGTATGTGTTGAATGACGAGACCTTGGCGATTTTAGGCCAGGTGGCTTGTTCGCACGCGCAAGCGGGTGCAGATGTGATTGCCCCCAGCGGGATGATGGACGGGATGGTAGCGGCGATTCGGGGAGCGCTGGATGGCGATGGGTTCAGCCATTTGCCGATCCTGTCGTATGCGGTGAAATACGCTTCGGCCTTCTACGGCCCCTTCCGAGACGCAGCCCAGGGCGCTCCTAAATTTGGAGACCGCAAATCGCACCAAATGGACCCGGCAAACGCAGCAGAAGCGCTTAGAGAGGCCGCGTTAGATGTGGCGGAAGGTGCGGATATGCTGATGGTGAAACCCGCACTGGCTTATTTGGATGTGATCCGGCAGGTGAAAGACGCTTACCCGGCTTTGCCGCTGGGCGCCTACAACGTGAGCGGGGAGTATGCGATGATCAAGGCGGCCAGCGCACAGGGCTGGCTGGACGAGCGCAGCATGGTGCTGGAAACGCTGACCAGCATGAAGCGCGCTGGGGCCGAGTTGATCTTGACGTACCACGCCAAAGATGCTGCCCACTGGCTGGCAGAATAACGGGAGAGCAGGGAAGAGGAGTTTATACATGAAGATAGAAGAATCGGCACGTTTATTTGAGGAAGCACAGCAGATTTTACCCGGCGGGGTGGATTCGCCGGTGCGCGCCTTTCGGGCGGTGGGCGGCCAACCGCTGTTCATTGAAAAGGGAAAAGGGGCATACCTGTACGATGTGGATGGCAACAAGCTGATTGATTATGTGCTTTCCTGGGGGCCGCTGATCCTGGGGCACGCCAACGAAAAAGTGGTAGCCGCAGTGAAAGCAGCGGCCGAGCTGGGCACCAGCTTTGGCGCACCCAGCCCGTTGGAAGTGACCCTGGCGCATAAGGTGCGAGATTTCATGCCTAACCTGGAAATGATGCGCTTTGTAAACTCCGGCACCGAGGCCACCATGACCGCCTTGAGGCTGGCACGCGCCTACACCGGGCGTACCAAGATCATCAAATTTGAGGGCTGCTACCACGGGCATGCCGACCTGCTGTTGGTGCAGGCCGGCTCCGGGGTGGCTACCCTGGGGCTGCCCGATTCGCCGGGCGTGCCAAAAGCTACGGTGCAGGATACCCTGGTGGCAAGCTATAACGACCTGGACTCGGTGGAAGATTTATTTACCCGCTACCCAGGAGAGATTGCAGCAGTGATCGTGGAACCGGTGGCGGGCAATATGGGGGTAGTGCTCCCGGCGGAAGACTTTTTGCCGGGCTTGCGCAAACTCACCGAACAGCATGGCGCACTGTTGATCTTTGACGAGGTGATGACCGGCTTCCGGGTGGCGTTGGGCGGGGCGCAGGCGTTGTACGGCGTGCAGCCAGACCTGACCACATTGGGGAAAGTGATTGGGGGCGGTTTGCCGGTGGGGGCGTATGGCGGCAAGCGAGAGATGATGCAGATGATCGCCCCGGCAGGGCCGGTGTACCAGGCGGGCACATTATCGGGGAACCCGCTGGCAATGGCGGCCGGGATTGCCCAGCTGACCGAGCTGGAAAAGCCGGGGCTGTGGGACGGGATTGCGCAGACCTGCGAGCGGTTGATGACGGGGATGGGGGAAGCGGCGCAAGAAGCGGGCATTCCGATCTGGCAAAGCTACCAGGGGACGATGTTTGGGACTTTCTTTACCCCTCAGCCGGTGGTCGATTGGACGTCTGCAAAGAGCAGCAATGTGCGGCGGTTTGGGGAATTCTTCCGGGGGATGTTGGAGCGAGGTGTGTATCTGGCCCCTTCGCAGTTTGAGGCCGGATTTGTCTCGGCGGCGCATGGGGAGGCGGAGATTGCGCACACGCTGGAGGCGGCGCGGGCGGTGTTTGCCGGGTTGTAGGGTCAGGATAGAGGATTAAAAGTAACTCAAGTTAAACCTAGACAACGTTTAAGTTCACCTATAAAAGATATTTAACTGTCTTTACGAGCGGGACCACGTGGGTTTTTCACCCAACTTCCCTAAACCTATGAAATTTTTATCGGACTGCGTCCGGTATTTTCAAATGAATCTCGGTGAAACCTATTTGAAAATGATTTTCATCTTACCACGAGGGGAGGGGGAAGTCAATTTACATCAAATAGCAACTCTGTCACAAAGTTGGTGGGCAACTTTGTGACAGAGTCGATGATTATTAGGAATGAGTCAGTTTAGAAAAAATCAACTATAATAAGGAACGGACAAAAAAAAGGGAATTTTATTATGGTTGCAAACAATCTCACCGAACACTTGAAAGACTGGAAAAAAGCCTTAGAAGATGGAGGGCGAAGAAATCGACTGCTTTTCTTCAAAGACACAAGAACATTCTCAATCATTATTGAAGAACCTTCCACGAAAGAAATTTTTAAACGGATTGTGGATCAAGGCAAACCTCTTTATGCACCTTTGACACCACAAGAAAATCTTGAAAAATCCCCCAAAACCTTATTTGATATTACAGATGATGAGGATGAAGAGCCAATCCTCGAATATCAACGAAAAACGGATGAGTTCTTATCCAATAAAACCATCCGCCAGGTCAATCGAACGCTTAGAAACCTTCGTTACCGCTCTCGAACCATTCGAGAAGAACAAGGTTACAACGCCTTATACCTCGCCATCGGTATGCTCAAGTGGCAAGATGGCAACACCAGTACCAACGAATATATCGAATCACCATTAATCCTTGTGCCAATTGACATCGCACGCGAAGATAAAGGGGATAGATGGAAAATCGTGATGGAAGAAGAAGAAATTGTCCTCAATCCATCCCTGCAAACCAAGCTAAACAATGAATTTCAAATCCAGCTCGACGATCTCCCCCAAGATTTTGATACATCATCATTGAAGAACTTTTTCCAACAACTGGAAACACAATTCCAAAAACACGCAAACTGGGAAATCCTGCAAAAAGCAACCATTGGCATATTTAACTTCCAGACGTTGATGCTGATCAAAGACATCGAATTCCACGAAAATTTTTACAAAGAACACCCCATTATCAAATTGCTCAGCGGCGCTAAAGCATCAATAAATATTCACGATGATCTTCCCAGCGCAAATGAGTTGGATGATAAAGTGCCTCCAGAAGAAGTTTTCCAAATTTTAAATGCCGATTCCAGCCAACAAGAAGCCATAGAAGCTGCTAAACGTGGTGTCAGCTTCGTGCTGCAAGGTCCACCAGGAACGGGTAAAAGTCAAACGATTGCCAATATCATTGCAGAATCCCTGGCAAGCGGTAAAAAAGTTTTATTCGTCAGTCAAAAATCAGTCGCACTTGATGTTGTCCACAATCGCCTAGAACAAAAAGGGTTAGGCAGATTTTGCTTAGAAGTTCATAACTTCAAGAAAAATAAAAAAGATGTAATTAATGATTTAGGGAAATCGTTAGACGACAACCGGATTGGCAATAAACCAAACACAGCCAACCAACGGAGCGAGATACGGGAAACCAGAGATCGACTAAATCATTATGTCAGAGAATTGCACAAAAAACGGTACCCAATTGACCTGTCATTGTATACAGCTCAGGGTGAATTAGCAAAACTTTATGAAGTGCCAGCTCTGAAATTTTCAATTCCAAAGCTCAAAGACTTTTCTCAAGAAGATTTTCAAGCCCGAATTCTAAAAATAAAAGACATTGTAACAACTCCACATCTAATTCTTAGTTTTGAAAACCATCCGTGGAAAGGTTTCAAAGGGAACTCAATTTCTATGCAAGAACGTGAGACGCTTGCAGAAAAGCTATCCGAATTAAGTGGAAAAATTGAAGCCCTTTCAGATGACATCATCAATGTCACAAATTCTTACAAGCTCACACCGCCAAAATCAGTCAATGATTTATTCACATTCATAAAATATTTTTCCGAATATAAATTTGATATCTTTCTTCCCGAAAATAAAGCAACTATTGAGCGCTTCATTAACAATTACTCATCAGCAACCCGGATTATCCAACCTGCTTATTGGAAAGATCGAAAAGCAATTTCCGAACTCCACTGGCAACAAGAAAAACCAAAGTATGAAGAAGCCACTGAATTACTAAAACTGATTTTGAAACTTCAGGATAACGAAAACGCTGATATCGAAGATTCTCCAGAAGAAATAGCTTTCGAAACAATTGAAGAATGGCAAATACTTGAAAAAGCTACAAAAGAGCTATATCAAGAATTACAAACATACTTTGAAAAAGAAGGTTGTCCAGATGAGTTAAAACCCGAGTCGTCAACAACAATTCAGGCTTCTATTGAATATCTACAATTTCTGGTATCCAAAATCAATGACCTCACCGAATGGCTAAATTTCAATACAACCTTGGAAGAAGCTAAATCCTTAGGGCTTGAAAGTTTTCTTGATGCAGCTTTTGCAGAAAAAGTCGATCCTCAATTATGGGAGAATATCTTCCGAAGACGATATTTCTTCCTTTTGATCGATGAGATCAATCAAGAAAATGAAGCTTTAAATCGCTTCAATAGCAGTACACATACAGCACTGATAAAGAGATTCCGAGAACTAGATGAAGAAATCATAGAAGTTTCTCAAAAAGAGATACAGGCTGCTTTGGAAAAACTTCGCCCCCAAAATACTTGGGTACAGGCAGACAGCGCAGAAACGAGCATCTTGAAACATGAGATGAATAAAAAGCGTAGGATAAAACCGCTACGGATTCTCTTCGCAGAAATCCCCAATCTCCTCCTCACTTTACGCCCATGCTTGATGATGAGCCCTCTGACAGTCAGTCAATTATTAGACCCAAATATTTTCCAGTTTGATATCGCTATTTTTGATGAGGCTTCACAGATTCCGCCCGAATATGCCATTGGAACCATCGTGCGGGCAAAACAGGTCATTATTGCTGGAGATCGACACCAATTACCCCCGACAAATTTCTTCCAAACAATGGATTCCGATGATGATGAAGATAATTATGAAAAAGCCGAATTTGAAAGCATTCTTGATGCTTGTGGCGCGATCAATATGCCAAATGTCATGCTCAAATGGCATTATCGAAGTGAAGACGAATCATTAATCGCCTTCAGTAATTACAATTTTTATGACAACAAGTTATACACTTTTCCTGCATCTGATAGCGATAATAAGCATAAAGGCCTCCAATTCATTCCTGTTCCAGATGGGATTTATCGACGAGGAAAAGGGGCTCGAAATAATATCATTGAGGCAAGAAGAATCGCTGAATATGTAAAACAACATCTTGAGGAAACGCCTGATATTTCCTTGGGTATTGTGACGTTTAGTCAAAGCCAGCGGCAAATTGTTGAACAAGAATTAGAACTAATCCGAAGACAAAATCCCCATTTAGAGAGTTTATTTCAATATAGAAATGATGAAAATATATTCGTCAAAAACCTTGAGACTGTTCAGGGTGATGAGCGAGATGTCATTTTATTTAGTATTGGCTATGGCAAGGATGAAACTGGCAAATTCTCTATGAACTTTGGACCATTGAACCGCCAAGGTGGAGAACGCCGGTTGAATGTTGCCGTTACTCGAGCGAGAAAAGCTGTAAAACTCTTTGCATCTTTCCAACCAGAAGATATTGATCTAAGCAGAACACAAAGTGAAGGCGCGAGATTACTTCGCATTTACATGAAAGTTGCCCGAGATGGCAAAGATGCTCTTTATGAAGACTTGACATATGACGATACTGCTGAATTCGATTCGCCATTTGAAGAAGCAGTGTACGATGCACTTAGCAACAAAGGAATTAAGCTTGATAAACAAATTGGTGTATCCAGCTATAGAATAGATTTTGGCGTTGTCGATCCAAAGCAACCAAGCAGATATTTACTTGGTCTTGAATGCGATGGAGCTGCCTATCACAGCAGCCCAACTGCCAGGGATAGGGATAAGCTCAGGCAAGAAATCCTGGAAAATAAATTTGGGTGGAGAATTCATCGGATTTGGTCACGAGATTGGATTGATAATCCTCAAAGAGAAATTGAGAAAGTTTTAGACGCTATTAAAAATAGCAAAGACATGATTGATAGCGGCCCTGTAAAAAAAAACACGTAGCGGCTAAAAACGCTTTACAAAAACATGAAGAAAAAAATAAGATAGATTCACAAGATAATCAACCTCAAATATCTTATCCTCTTAACGCCAAAACTCACCATAAACCCTCAAAACGATATACTCATTACAGAGGAGCACAAGATTTCCATTCATTACCATTAAACTATATTCAGAATATAGTCACCGATATCGTAAATAAAGATGGCCCTCTTCACGTAGATTCAGTTAAAAAATTAGTACGCGATTCTTTTAGCGTAAATAACGGGTATAAAATTGATGAAAAAATTAATTATTCCATTAAAGCAGCAATAAATAGAAAACAAATTGAATATAAAGGGAATTTTTTATGGGCGAAAAGTGGTCAAACTATTTCCTTAAAAATCCCCAAAGAAAATGGGGACAAAAGAAAAATTGAAGAAATTCCCCCTGAAGAAATTTCATTGGCAATCTATGAAGTATTAAAAAATTCTATAAGTATTTCATATAGAGACTTACCAAAAGAGGTTGCCAGGCTATATGGAATTTCAGCAAGGGGGGATGTTATACAAACAATTTATAACGTGTTATTCCAATTAACAGAACGTAACGAGGTACTTCTAAATAAACAAACAAAAAGAGTTTCTCTTCCATATAAAAACTCTCCTCTAAAATATAAAGTCATAAAAACGCCAAAAACTACCATTCCAAAACCTACTACAGAACCAATTAGCATTCCAACTAGTCCAACAAAAACCGATAGGGAAATACTTCAGCAAGATATTAAAAAAGAATTACCAAAGACTAAAAAACCTAGTCAACCAATTGAAAAAATCAATAAATGGAAAACCATTTCTAAAGCATCATTGTTTCAAATCATTGGGGGAGGAATATTTTTTACTATATTTTGCTGCATAGTAGTTTATGGGCTTTATATAGACTCAAATAATTCGGGCTCTAATCAGCCTACCTCAACACCAACAGCGACGAAAACTCAAATATTTATTCGATCAACAAAAACCCCTATACATGCGCCCACGATGACAAATGCACCCACGCCAAATAATTGTTTCTACTGGGATGATCTAATAAATTCAGATGTAGGCACTACACAATGTATTTACGGTCGAATTATCGAAATCCGGAGAAATCCAATTGGAAATGATAATTATGAATATGTAATTAGATTTTCTATTCCCGACGAGTTTCTTTATAAAGGGGTCGAATTAGAAGGTTTTGAAGTAGGTGACTGTATAGAAATAGAAGGTGAAATACAAACGAACAATCAATATTTATTCATTCAAGCTGAATCAGAGAATGAGATAAATTTTTCCTCTTCAAAGTTATGTAATTAGTTATGAAAATGACTTACAATTTATTTTCTATTTCTAACAAAGCTCGTGCTTTTTCAAGACGCTCAACCAGTTTTTCAGCTCGGCGGCCAGATTTCCAGCAAACCAGGCGCCGTTGGTGGTGAGAAAAGCGTTTCCACTGCTATCCAATTCAATCATCTTATGTGCCAACCACTTCTCAAGCAGGGGAGTGCCGTTCTCCGAAAAATATTCCAGAATGGAAAGCATGGCCGGGGTAATATGCCCGGAGAAGATAGCGGTTTCAAGCGGATACAAGAAATCTTCAAAAGGGCTGCGGCGCAAACCGCCTTCCAGGCAGGGCCTATCGGGGGACTGGCCTTTCATGTATCCGGCATAGCGGGGATGACGGTAATGATAGTTGCCGAAGACACCATCTGCGATGGTACCCACAGCAAGACAATCCTCGTCGCGAGTGGGGAAGGTGAAATAAATATTGCGGTCTTTGTCATCGGCCCAATGGTTGAACATATTCTTGCGATAGCCGTGCGCTTCCAACAGGCTGGCGCCCGCCTGCATGGTGAGATAGTTGGGGAAATGGCTTTGACCGGTGAGACCGTGATTTTCCGCCCAGCGGAAGTTTTGTTTGCGGATCAACAATTCGTATAAAGAAATCCCGTTAATTCCGGCACCGATCAGCCGGTGAATACCATCTAGGTAGGTATCCAGGTTTTCGCCGGGCAACCCGCACAACAGGTCGGCGCTGACTACCCAATCCAGGTCAAGCGTGCGGTGGACGGTCTCTATTACCTGCGCAGCAGGGGTGCGCCTGCCAATGCACCCGCGGACGGCATCTTCCATACTTTGAATGCCAATGTGCAAGCGGGTGAACCCCAAGTCGTTCAGGTGTGCGATATTATCGGGGGTAAGCGATTGCACGGTGGTTTCCAGGGCAAACTCGGTTTGCGGCGTGATGGCAAAGTTCTGGCGCAGGCAAGAAACCAGGCGTGCCATGCCTGCCTGGCCGATAAACAGCGGGGTGCCGCCGCCGAGGTGCACGGTGCTGACCGGGCGTTGGGCTAGATCTCCCAGGCGGCTCCACAGCTCAAGTTCGCCGCACAGGTTAGCGAGATACTGTTCGACATGGTCACCCTGATGGTTACCCAGTTTGAACGAATAGGAATCACAAAAACCGCATTTGCTGTTGCAAAAGGGGATATGGAGATAGATGCAGAATGGACGCCCCTGGGTGGTGGTACTGAGGGCATGCTTGAGCATTTGCCAGGCCGTGGCACCGGAATGATCGTACTCCCGGCGCGCCCACAGCGGCAAAGGCAGCTGCCAGCTTTCCAGGTCATAGGCAGTGCCCAACGCCGTCCAGGCAGCGCGAATGGCCTCTACATCGACATGGTCGGGGACAGGGGGAAAAAACTGGTCGAAGAATTTTTGTTGGTCCGCGATGGTTGCGTTCATAAATAGGTATGGGTTGCGTCAGGCAATTAGTTGGGGTACCAATAATGGCTCTCGCCCGAACCGGAATGCCCGACACAGCTGCATGAGGGCACATAGCCACCAGCCACGCAGTTGCAAGTGCATACCGCGCCCGGCGGGATGGCAGCCCCACATGGCAATGTATATTCCACAATTTCGCCGGTATTCGGGTCCGGTTGGGTATAGGTAATACCCTCGGCCTCTGACGGGCTGGCAGCCAAATCAAACAGGCAGGAGATTGGCTCGCCATCCGGAAGCGACAACAGCATAATGGTATTTTCTCTCGAACCGGAAACCAGCATGCCGCTATCAGGACTAACCGCCAAGGCATCAATCTCCCCGTTTTGCTGTTCTACCGTGCGGAGGAACTTGCCCCGCGGCAAAGCCCAAAGATCGATCACGCCGCTTTCTGCCCCGGCGATCAGAATACTACCGTCCGGGCTGACCGCTAACGATTTGATGCGCTTCTTGTGTTTTTCTAACGTCTTGGATAACTTCCCTTTAGGCAGCGACCACAGCTTGACAGTTTTGTCGTAGGAACCTGAGACCAAATAGCGGCCATCCGGCGTAAAGACGAGCGAAGAAATGGTAGATTCGTGCGCCTCAATGGTTTGAACCAGTTCACCATCGAGCAATGACCAAAGTTTGATAGTTTTATCTTGCGAGCCGGAAGCCAGTAATGTGCCGTCGGGGCTAATGGCTAAAACATCAATACGATCTTGATGCCCCTCTAAGGTTTTGAACGCTTCCCCAGAAGGGAAGTGCCACAACCGGATGGTTTGGTCGCTGGAACCGGAAGCCAGCAAGCTGCCGTCTGGCGTAATGGCGACCGTATTCACCTGGTCGGAATGGGCTTCAAGTTTTTGAACGAGTGCCATCTCTGGCAGCGACCAAAACTTGATCGAGTTATCGTCCGAGGAAGAAACGAGCAGGCTGCCGTCCGGGCTGATCGCTAAATCTGTGACCCAATCCGTATGGGCCTCCACGCTGTTTTGCAGCAGGCCATTCGGCAGTGTCCAGGATTTCAGTGTGCCGTCTTTTGCCCCGGAGTAAAGCAAATCGCCTTTAGGATGGATAAGGAGGGTTCGCACACCATCCACATGGGCATTCAGTGTGGTGCAGGTTTCCAACTCCTGCGCATTCAACACCGGTCGATCGATAACGGGGGTGGCTTCCGGGGCGGTTTGTGATGCGCAGCCAGAAAGGCCGGCAGCCGCGCCAACCACACCGGCAGCCTTGAGGAAATCGCGGCGGGTAAAACGCGCTTTGTTCCCCTGCATATCCACAGCAAAGACCTGTGGGGTTTCATTCTGCTTTTGTTCCTGGTTATTTTTCATCGTTCAGACACTTTCAAATCAATTGGGATACCAGTAATGGCTGCCACCCGAACCGGAATGGCCCACACACGAGCAAGGGGGCACACTGCCGCCCGACACACAGTTGCAGGTGCACACCGCGCCGGCAGGGATGGGCGAGCCGCAGGGCAGCGTGTAGGTGAACGTTTCCCCGGCATCGTTGGTTTCCTCATACACGATGCGGCGTATATTCGAGGAGGTTACCTCAAGATCGTAGGGGCAGGATACCATCGCCCGGTCTGCTAATGACCACAGTTTGATAGTGTTATCTTCCGAGCCAGACGCCAAAATATCCTCGGTGGGATTGAGCGCAATGCTGGTGACATCATTGGTATGCCCAACCAGGGTGGAAACCAGCTCACCGTCGGGGAGCGACCAGAGTTTGATCTTGCCTGAATTTTTTGTAATAGAGATTAGCAGCTGATGTTTTGCACTAATGAGAAGCTGTCTGGTCCCTTCAGTTATTTCATCTTTTTCAATCGTGGCTTTCAATTCTCCATCCGGGAGCGAGAAAATATAAATACTGCGCATATAGAAAGAGCCTGCTGCCAACCACTTATTATCGGAACTGACCGCCAAAACATCAAAATCACCTGACCGATAATAATCCTCAGGGCCACTCAGCAGGCCTTTGACTAGCTCCCCATCCGGCAGCGACCAAAATCTTATCGTTCTATCAGTAGAACCGGAAATCAACAATTTTCCATCTGGGGTAACTGCCAGACCACGTACCCACGAAGTATGTTCATTCAAAGTTTTGAATAATTTCTCTTCCGCTATTGACCACAACTTCACCTTCTCATCATCGGAAGAAGTTGCCAACTGAAGACCGTCAGGGGTAAAGAACATTTCAGTGATATTATCACCATGTTTTTGTAAAAAGCCGCTCACTCCTGAACCCAGAACTGCACGTGGTTCCCCATCGGGGAAAGAAAAAAGATGTATCTTGCGGCCAGTGGTGGCAATCGCCAACAGATCGCCATAGGGGCTGATGCTCATTTGTGAAAGGGCATATTCATCAATTTCAATAGTTTTTTCCAATTCCCCATCCGGCATGCGCCACCAATTCACGATGCCGCCCCGCTCGCTAGCTACCAGGTAACTGCCATCAGGGGAGAAGGCCAGTTGGCTGATATAGGTTGTAGTCAAAGGTATTGTTTTGAGCAAAGCGCCACCGCGAATTGACCATAGCTTTACGGTGCCATCTTTCGACGCGGAAGCAAGCAAGGTGCCGTCGGGGCTGATAGCAATCTTATCAATCACTTCCGTATGAGCGACCAGGTCTTCACAAGCCTGGCTTTCTTTTTCATCCAGCGGGGCAACATCAGCCAGTTCAATAACCGGTATCTGTGTAGGCATGGGGCCAGAAGTAAGCTCTTTTTCCGAACCGCACCCGGCCAACCCGGCCACCGCACCGGCCACACCGGCAGCCTTCAAAAAGTCGCGGCGGGTGAAACGTCTTTTCGCCCCCGCCATTTCGACCGCATAGACCTGCGGGGTTTCCGCGCTTGTTAAATCTTTTTGATTTTTTTCATCATTCATCTTCATCTCCTCAATGATCAATTGGGATACCAGTAATGGCTGCCCCCCGAACCGGAATGGCCCACACACGAACAAGGGGGCACATTGCCGCCCGACACACAGTTGCAGGTGCATACCGCGCCCGGTGGAATGGGCGAGCCGCAAGATAGCGTGTAGGTAAACGTTTCCCCGGCATCGTTGGTCTCCTCGTACACCACGCGGTGCACTTTGGAAGAGGTTACCTCAAAATCGTAAGGGCAGGCCACCAACGCCCGGTCTGCTATTGACCACAGCTTGATGGTGGTATCTTTCGAGCCAGACGCTAAAATATCCTCGGTGGGATTGAGCGCAATGCTGGTGACTTCATTGGTATGCCCGACCAGGGTGGAAACCAGTTCACCATCGGGAAGCGACCATAGTTTGATATATTTATTATCCGCTGCAATAGAGATCAACAGTTGATGTTCAGCGCTGATGAGAAGCTGTTGAATCCCTTCCGTTCTGTCCTCACCCTTTATCGTGGCTTTCAATTCTCCATCGGGGAGCGAGAAGATATAGATGGTAGCCATCATCGTACCTGCGGCAAACCACTTATTGTCTGCGCTCACAGCCATCGCCTGGAAGGCATCGTGGACATACTTTTCAGGATCGTATAACAGCGTATTGAGAAGTTCCCCATCGGGCAGCGACCAAATCTTGATAATTTCATCCGAAGAGCCAGAAATCAGCTTTTCCCCATCCGGCGTGACCCCAAGAGCACGCACCCACGAAGTATGTCCGCCCAGGGTTTTAAGAAATTTGCCTTCTGCAACCGACCACAACTTCACCTTCTCATCATCTGAAGATGTCACCAACAGACGCCCATCGGGGGTAAAGAGCATTTCGGTGATCGTATCCCCATGTTTTTGGAGTAAGCCGCTCACGCCTTCTCCCATAGTGGCAAGTAATTCTCCATCGGGGAAAGACCAAAGTTGGATTTTCTGGTCGCGCGTGGCAGTTGCCATCACATCGCCATAAGAGCTAATGCTCATTTCGTCTAGAGGAAGTTGATCCACCTCAATGGTTTTTTCCAATTCGCCATCGGGCATAGTCCGCAATTTCACCGTGCCGTCCCACTCGCAAGATACCAGATAACTGCCATCGGGGGAGAAGATCATTTTATTGATGTGGGTGGTAAGCAAGTTCAGCGTTTCAAGCAAAGCACCATCGCGAATTGACCACAATTTGATGGTGCCGTCTGCCGAGCCGGAAGCGAGCAAGGTGCCGTCGGGGCTGATGGCAATCTTTTCAATCACTTCTGTATGGGCCACCAGGTCTTCACAAGCCTGGCTTTCAGTTTCATCTAACGGATCAGCGCCGGTCAGCTCAATGACCGGGATTTGCGTAGGGGCAGGGCCAGAAGTAAGCCCGTTGTCCGAACCGCATCCGGCCAACCCGGCCACCGCACCGGCCACACCGGCAGCCTTCAAAAAGTCGCGGCGGGTGAAACGTCTTTTCGCCCCCGCCATTTCGACCGCATAGACCTGCGGGACTTCCGCATTTGTTAAATCTTTGTGATTTTCTCCGTCCTTCATCTTCATCTCCTCAATGATCAATTGGGATACCAGTAATGGCTGCCGCCCGAACCGGAATGGCCCACACACGAGCAAGTATTCCCGACACAGCTGCACGTATTCCCCACACAACTGCAACTCGAGATGCCGCCCCCAGCCACACAATTACAGGTACACACCGCGCCGGGTGGAATAGGCGAACCGCATGGCAGGGTGTAGGTAGTGGTTTCGCCCGCTGCATTGGTATGCTCGTAGGTAACCCCTTCGGTGTCATTGGGGCTGGCGGACAGGTCTACGAGACAGGCCAATTCACCGCCATCGGGCAGCGACCATAGTCTGATACTTCCGCTTGAATGCCCCGAAACCAAAAGCAGCCCATCGGCACTGATTGCCAAATGGATCACATCATCCTCATCCAAATCAATGTCGTGAAGCAGTTCCCCCTCCGGTAAAGACCACAGCTTGATGGTGCCATCTGCTGAGCCGGAGATGAGCAGTTTGCAGTCCGAAGTGATCAACAGGTTGGTGATGATCCCGGTATGATCTGTGATCGTTTTCAGCAGCGTTCCATCGGCAACCGACCACAGCTTGATGGTTTCATCGAGAGAACCGGTGGCGAAAAAGTTGCCTTCCGGTTCCAGGGCGAGGGACGTTACCCAATCCTCGTGGCCTTCATAGGTCGAAATCAGTTCGCCTTCCGGGAACGACCACAATTTAATGCCGCCATCGCCATCCCCGGTGACCAGGATATGGTATGCCAGGGAAGGCGCAAAGACAGCGGTCGTACTTTGATGCCCCTCTAACGTTTTTATCAGCTCGCCGCCGGGTACCGACCAGAGCTTTACCGTACTATCTTCAGAGCCGGAAATGAGGATTTCACCGTCTGAGGTGAACACAAATCTATAAATGGCGGCAGTATGCCCTTCGGGGGTGGCAAGCAGCGCGCCACCAGGTATGCTTCTTAGCTGCATCATCCCATTTTTTTGCCCGGAAGCAAATACCGTAAAATCGGGGCTGACGGCTACTTTTCCTAAATCTCCAATTGTTTCTTCTAAAGTATGGTCTGTCAAAGACCATATTTGCAGATTGCCGTCCGAATCATTTGAAATGAGAAGATCATTGTCGGGGCTAAAAGCTAAATATTGAACATATTCTCCGACGACATCAAAGGTGTGCAGCAATCTACCATCAGGAATCGACCACAATTTGACCTTTGAATCCTGCGCCCCGGAAGCCAGCATGGTACAGTCGGCATTGAAAGCAAGCCCGGTGACCAAACCGCTATGTGAGAGCAGACCGCTGCAGGCGGCAATCTGATCCACGGTGAGCGTTTGCGAGCCTATTTCGGGCGCCGGAGGATAGGTCTCTGTTGGGGCAGGGGTGCGGGTGTTCTCAGGCGTAGGTGTGATCGTTGCAGGCGGCACGTCGCTCTCCTGCCGGCACCCGGCCAACCCGGCCGCCGCGCCGATCACACCGGCGGCTTTCAAAAAGTCGCGCCGGGTAAAATGCGAGACACGTTCTTTTATCTCTACGGAATATACCTTTGGCATTTCCGCTTGCGTTTTCATTTTGGGTTTATCTTCTTCCATTTCCGCCTCTATCGATTAATTGGGGTACCAGTAGTGACTGCCGCCGCCCGAACCGGTGTCCCCCACACAGCCGCATGTATCGCCCACACAACTGCAATTCGAGATGCCGCCGCCGACACAGTTGCAGGTGCACACCGCTCCGGCGGGGATATCTGAGCCGCAGGGCAGCGTATAGGTAACGGTTTCCCCGGATGAATCGGTGTCTTCGTAGATGACCCCTTCCGTATAATACTGATTGGCTTCCAGGTCGAAAAGACATGAAACCAAACCGCCATCGGGTAACGACCATAGTCTGGCCTCGCCATTGAGGGAACCGGTAACGAGAATTCTATTATCCACACTCATCACCATCCGGATGATCCCATCTCCTCCCACACTGATCGAGTCGATTTTTTCCCCATCAGGCAGCGACCAGAGTATCGCCACACCATCGGGAGAGCCGGAGATGAACTTCGTTCCATCCGATGTGACCAGCAAATTATTCACCCCATTTCCATGCTCAGAAAGTGCATTCAACAGTTCTCCAGCAGCGGCATCCCAAAGGCCAATAGTGGCATCCGCTGATGCAGAGATAACCATACTTCCATCAGGGGTAATGTCCAGTGATGCGATGCTCTCGTGATGATTAGAATACTCTGCCAGTTGTTCGCCCGTTTGAAGCGACCAGGAATAGATGACACCCTTCGAATCTCCAGATATGAAGAAGTCATTCCCCGGCGAAATGGCGAGCGCAGTGATCCCGTCCTGATGCTCTTCTATGGTGGCGATCAATGCGCCATCCGGCAGCGACCAGATGTTGAGATTGGTATCCATCCCGCCGGTCACCAGGATGCTGCTATCGCTGGCAAATTTCATCATATTCACCTGGCTGGTATGGTTTTGCAGGGTGGTCAGCAGTTCACCATCCGGCAGGCTTCTAAGCTCCACGCGCCCATCTTCAAACGCAGCAGCAAACAATTTAAAATCCGGGCTGTTCCTCACCGTAGCCATCGCGTCCAGGGTGATAGTTTTCTCCAGAACCACTTCGGGCAGCGACCAAAGGTATACCGCCCCAGTTGAGGAATTGGACAGCAGCCAGTCGCTGTCGGGGCTGAAGGCGAGATACTCCACCAAATCGCCATGCCCATCAAGCGTTTTCTTCAATGCGCCGCCGGGCAGCGACCATAGTTTGGCCATAGGATCGAGCGCACCGGTGGCTATCCAGCGGCGGTCGGGGCTGATTGCCAGAGAGAGGACCAGGGTTTCATGGGCGTTCAAACCCACACAACCATAAGATTGGTCTGCGCTGAGGGTGGGGCCAACCGGTTCGGGGACAGAGGTGGCGGTGGCCGTTGGGCCGGGGGTGGCCGTGTTGGTAGGCACAATGGTTGGCGTGCGCGTGGCGATCAGTTCTTCGACTTTCCCGCATCCGGTCAACCCTGCGGCTGTCCCAACCACACCGGCAGCTTTGAGGAAATCTCGGCGGGTAAAACGCGCTTTGTTCCCCTGCATATTTACGGCAAAGACCTGTGGGGTGTCCGCAGATTCTGATTTTTTAGTATTCTCTCCGTTGTTCACTTTTATCTCCTCAATGATTCATTCGTATAAGCTGCTGCCTGATTGCATCCACCTGCAACCAACATTTAGACTTACCCCATCATTAATTAGGATACCAGTAGTGGCTGCCGCCAGAACCGGTATTGCCCACACAGCTGCATGTATTCCCCACGCAACTGCAAGAATCTCCTACGCAGCTGCACGTTGGCAGATCGCCGCCCACACAGTTGCAGGTGCACACCGCCCCGGCCGGAATAGGTGAGCCGCAGGGCAGCGTGAAGGTGATGGTTTCTCCCGTAGATGTGGTTTGTTCGTAGACAACCCCATAGGCGGCAACCGTGCTGGCGGCCGGATCGAAAAAGCAAGAGACCAGACCGCCATCGGGTAATGACCATAATTTAA
Organism: Anaerolineales bacterium; assembly: GCA_963675375.2. Taxonomy (GTDB): domain Bacteria; phylum Chloroflexota; class Anaerolineae; order Anaerolineales; family UBA11579; genus UBA11579. The sequence continues at coordinate 249,778 of CAXXLY010000001.1, forward strand.
TCTCACCATTGGTAAGCCCCGACCCAAGCAGTACACTATCGGCACTGACGGCCAGACTATAGGCCATCTCCTCATTCAGATCGATCGATTGGATCAATACCCCATCGGAGAGAGACCACAGTTTGATGGTGTGATCGGCTGCGTAGGAGATAAGCGTTTTGCCATCCGGGGTGATTGCCAGATTGGTGATCGTGTCGGTATGATCTTTCAGGAAGATGAAATAATCCTCATCGCTGATAGACCTGAGGGTGACCCGCCGATTGTCAGAACCGGAGGCGATGATCTCCCCTTGGGGATGGACGACAATCGAAGTGACCCTACTCGTGTGTGAGGCTAAGCTGGTCAGTTTCTCGCCGCTGGGGATCGACCAAAGATGAAGCATGCCCATCGAATTCCCGGTGACCAGCATTTGACCATCCTGGGAAAGGGCAATCGTCGTCGTCTTGGCCTTGGTGTCTTCCAAGGTAGCAACCAATTCCCCATCCGGCACCGACCAGAGGTTGAGGGGGATGAGCGTCTTCTCGGTCGTGCCGGTCACCAAGAAATTGCTGTCGGCGGTGAATGCGATCAGATCGATCGGATAGTTATGCTCTTTCATGGTCGCCAACAGCGCACCATCCGGCAGGCTTCTCAGCTCCATGCCGCCATCATCATGCCCGGAAGCGACAAATTTAAAGTCCGGGCTGATTGCAACCCTTCCCGGACTATTCATCGTGATTGTGTTTTCCAGGTCTAGCCCTGGGAGGCACCAGATACGCACATTACCATTGGAAGAATGTGTGATCAGGCGGTCACTGTTGGGGCTGAAGGCCACATGCTGTACATAATCGCCGTGCCCACCAAGCGTAGTATGCAGCGCAGCGCCGGGCAGCGACCACAATTTCACCGCAGAACCGGCTGCCCCAGAGGCCAACCAGCGTCTATCGGGACTGATGGCAAGTTTGGAGACTATCGTATCGTGGGCGCGTAAGCCCATGCAGGCCTGGAACTGGTCTGCGCTGAGAGTGGGGCCGGCCGGTTCGGGAACCGGCGTAGATGTGGCCGTTGGGCTGGGCGTGCTGGTATTGGTAGCAGTAGCCGTAGGGAAAGAGGTAGGTGTGTGGGTACCTGTCGGTACGGTTGTACTTGTAGGCGTAGAGGGAACAGTATCCGCCTGCCCACACCCGGCCAAACCGGCAGCCGCCCCAACCACCCCGGCGGCTTTCAAGAAGTCGCGGCGGGTGAAGCGCGCTTTGGCACCCTCAATTTCCACCGCATACACCTGGGGGGCAGGCGCGGCTTGATTTGCTGTTTTGTTTTCTACCTCTTTCATATCTTTCTCCGAATTAGTTGGGATACCAATAATGACTGCCGCCCGAACCGGAGTTACCCACGCAAGAGCAGGTATCACCGACACAACTGCACGTGTTCCCCACACAGCTGCACGTATTTCCTACACAGCTGCACACCGGTAAATTGCCACCCACACAATTACAGGTGCACACTGCCCCGGCCGGAATGGGTGAACCGCAAGGCAGCGTGTAGGTGATGGTTTCGCCTGTGGAGGTGGTTTGTTCGTAAGTGATCCCTTCGGCGTTTTCAGGACTGGCGTTCACGTCAAAGAGGCACGAAACCAGTCCGCCATCGGGCATGGACCATAAGTTGATCTTCCCGTTTTTACTTCCGGAAACCAACAGCTGATCGTCTGCGCTGATGAGCAGATCATAAACAGGGCCTGCATTAGTCTCGATCACATTGAGCCGTTCACCCCCGGGGAAAGACCAGAGATAGATCATGCTATCCAAGGAGCTTGAAATGAGGGTCTCACCATTTGAAGTTAACTGCAGCTTGGAAACCACATCTTGATGATCGGTGAGCACTTTCATCTCTTCCCCCGTGGAGACAGACCAGAACCTGATCGTACTGTCTGAAGAGGCAGTTGCCAATATCTCCCCACTCGGATGCAGCACAAGCGAATTGATATTCCCTGAGTGCCCGACAAAGGTAGAAATATCTTTACCGCTGGAGAGCGACCAGGCAATCCCCCTATAGTTCTGCTCGGCAGAAACCATGATCTCGTCATCTAAAGACAAGGCGATTTGAGAAACCTGGCTGCCATGCCCTTCTAAAGTTTGCAGTAATGCGCCATCCGGCACGGAGTAGACCAGCAGAGCGCCATCCTCATAGCCGCATATCAGACGATCCCCGCTGTGTGTGAATGCCATCAGGGACACCGGCTCGGTACGGCCGTGTAGTGAGGCCAATATTTCGCCGTCGGGAATATTCCTGATCTCAATGAATCCATCACCGTACTCTGTGGAAAAAACCGAAAAATCAGGGCTGACGACCACCGGGCCAGTATTTTCCAGCATAATGGTATTTTCTACATTTAGCTCCGGCAAAGAGCAAATGCGCACAATGCCGTTGCCGGAACTGGATAAGAGGTAACGATCGTCCGGACTGATGACCACCGGAAAAACAAATTCATCATGGTCGTCCATGGTTGCGCGCAGCACACCACCGGGTAGGGTCCACAATTTGAGCATAGATTCCATGGCACCTGATGCCAACAAACTTCGATCGCTGGTAAGCGCCAGGGTCATAATCGCATTGCTGTGTGAGAGCAGCCCCACACAAGCTCCGGCTTGTTCCGCACTCAGAGTGGGGCCGACAGGCTCCACGGTAGGTGTGGCTGTAGGCGGCGGGGTCGGCGTGCTGGTGCTGGTCGGCGTGATGGTGGCTGTGGGCGTTGCGATAAGTTCCTCAATTTGACCACACCCAGCCAATCCGGCCACTGTACCGGCTACCCCGGCGGCCTTCAAGAAATCGCGGCGGGTGAAGCGCGTTTTGGCACCTTCCATTTCCACCGCATAGACCTGCGGCGTTTCAGAATCAGATTGATGGTTCAACCTTTTTCCCTCTGTATTCTTATTCTTCATCTCTGTTTCCTCTTTCTAGCCGGGTGGTATCCACCCGATTGTCTTAATGACTTCACGGATATTTTAATTTTTAAAATGGGGATACTTCTCCCAATACTATTTTTTCAAGGGCAGGTGCAGCCAAACGATCCGCCGCGCGACCGATCAACGCGTCTGCCAACAGCCACTGCGTCTGGCAGCGAAAGTCACCGGTACGGGTAGGCTGCTCAACAATGCAGTGGTCGGGGCAGTTCCTGACGCAGTGATAGCGATTGAAACAGCCATGGCAGTCATCCATATTTTCCGCAATCCTATTTTGCAGCACAGTGATTGCCTGATAGTCGAGGCTAAACCCACCTGCGTGGGGCTGCCCGACGGCTAAACCTTTTTGCCGGAGGGATTGCGCATCGGACTCTTTAAAGCAGGCCGTGGCGATACCCTGCGGGGTGAGGTTGAGCACGTTGCGGCCAAGGTGGCAGTAGGTGTAATGCATGTCCCACGGGCGGGTGCCCGAAGCCTGCCACCCAACGCCATATTGGGCAGCCGTATCGCGCGCCTGCATAAACCAATCGACAAATTCGGGGGCTTGCTGGGCGCTGAAGCGGTGCGCCGCGTGCCCATCTTCCTGGGTGTAGACCGGCTCGACATGAATCTCGGCGGGGTGAAGCATTTCGCAAATGTAGGCTGCGATCTGCGGTTGGCGGTGCATGGACTGCGGGGTGACCGTAACGCGCACATGCAGCGGTTTGCCAAAGGCATGCACGGCCTGGGCAGTTTGCTCGACAAATCTGGCGCTGGCAAAGGCCGCCCCGCCCGCGGTGGGGCGCTGTGCGTCCTGAATTTCAGGCGGGCCATCGCAAGAAAGGCCGATCAGGTCGAACTGCTGGGCAATATGGCGGGCTTTTGCCGGAGAGAGCACGCCGTTGGTCGCCAGATAACGATAGAGCGAAAGGCCGTGCTCGGCGGCAATCTTTTCCAGCCTTGCAATCGCCTGGTCGATAAGCTCGCTTTCCAGGGTAGGTTCGCCACCCCCATGAAATGCAACGGTAAAGGGTAGCCCCTGCTGGCGGCAGTTTTTGGCGACTAATTCGGCAGCCGCTTCAATCGTCTCTAAAGAGAGCTTGTCCCGGTCGTTGCGGGAAGGTTTGGAAAAGCAGTAGATGCAGTCTAAATTACAGTTGTTGTTCAGGTATAGGGTGAGGCATACCGGCTGATAGCGTTGGGCTTTGCAGGCATGCCAGCGGGCAGCGGCTTCTTGGGCCAAACGGCGCAGTTCAACCGCCTGGGAGATCACATTTTCACCGGGGGAGAGCAAAGCTGCATGGAAAGCGACCGCAGATGAGGCAGGCACAACGGCCACCCATCCGGGCGTATAGTACAGCGTGCGGTCTCCTTGCCGATTATAAAAGACCGGCAGGTCGAGACGGTTGAAAACGGGTTTCCAGGCAAGTTCCACGACTTATTCCTTGGGCATGCACAAACCGGCTACAACTAACGAGAGGAAGACCCCTCGCACATAATCAAAGGTAAATTCCTCCGTCCAATCATGTGCGTCTCGGACGGTGCCGCACACACGCTCGATGGTATTGGTGCCATTGAAGAGATTGTATACCGCCAGAGCAGGGGACGAGGTGGGGAAAAGACGATAAGTTTTCCCGGTCAGCACAGATTTGCCGTAGACCACCTCATCTTTAAGGGAAATCTTGCTGTTGGCGATCATCTGCGGGATGATGGGCAGCAGGGTCTCTTTTTCGCAGGTGCCCAGGTCCGCTAATTTGACCACACGCCTGTTCTCCACTTTTTGGGTATGGGCGGACAGCTCCTCGGTGATCGAGTGCAGCAGTTTTGACCGGTCTATCGGAATGGATAATGTCCGGTACGGGAAATTCTCGAAAGAATAGGTTTCTTCAGACATAGGCAATCTGCTTTCTCAGCCCCGGGTAGCCGCGCCAAACGCCGTCGCCAAAAGCAATTTCCCGCAGCAAGAGTTCTTTGAGCAAGGTTTGGTGCAGGTCGCAAAGATTGAGGCGGGAAAGATGCCCCTGCGGCCCAGGATTAAAGTTGCGGGTATAGCACCCACCCGCACAAGACCAATAGCAGTAGCAATCTTTACACGTCTCGCGGCGTTCGGCGAGCATATCGTGAAGATGCTGGCGCGCCTGCTGGTCGACGGCAAACTGCTGCTGATCGTATTGACCGATCTGGGAGACCGGATAGAGTGGATGGTCTTGATCGGTGACTTCGTAGCAGGCCATCATTATGCCGTCGGGATTGACGATGAGGGCATTGTAAGGAGCGGTGCAAAATGTGGTGGTGACCAAGCCCAGCCTGGCCCCCGAATAATAGAACGAACGTCCCGCCTCGTTGGCTATGTCCAGGGCTTCTAAATAAGCCTGGGCAAAGCCTTCCCATTCGCGGGAATTGGGGTCCAGATGCCCGCCGCGCTCGATATTGAAAGCAGGCTCCACCTGGATGGTCTGGCAGCCGGTGTGCTGGCAGATGAAGGCAACATCTTTGGGCAGGTCGTCCCAAGGGGCAGTGGCAGTCATGCGAATATCGTATTTGTAGCGCTGTTCGTCCATCGTGGCGATGGTTTGCATCACCAACTCAGAAGACCCTTTGCCGCTGGCGAGCGGACGGTGGTGGTCCTGGGTGGCAGGGCTGCCGTCCATCGAAAGGCTCAACCCGTCAATATTTTCGATGATCCATTGGCGCTGTGCCGGAGACCAGATACCGTTTGAGGTGAGCGATATTCTTGCCGGGATGGATTTTTGGCGGGTGTATGCCACGCAGTCCTGGATGGTTTTCCAGGCCAGGGTCGGTTCGCCGCCCCCGTGAAAGGAGACATCAAACTTAGGCGCATTTTTCTCACGGGCGATCTGGTACACCTGGTCAATGGCCTGCATGCCCAGTTCGGAGGTAAGCATTTTTGCACTGCGCTCGCCGGCAGAGGCATAGCAGTACGAGCAGCGCAGCTGGCACTGGTTGGTGAGCAGCAGCACCGCCGTGATGGGGGAAAACTCGCCGCCCATCTCCGCCGGGGTAGGTGGGTCTTCTGCTAAAAAGCCGATGGAATGGAGAAAGAGCGCAATATCACTTTTGTCGCCGTTGGTTGGCGCGCCTGCAAGTCTTTCTTGTACATAGTCGACCATGGCACGGTTGCCCACAAATGCGCGGGCGATGAGCGGCCGGTAAAGAATGTACTTTTCTTCATCAGAGTCATCATCTACGGGGATAATATACAATTCTTTGGACACTGCCAGAAACCTTTCTTGATTGCTTACCGATATATTGCTGATTTAAAGGAGGCGGTCAGATGCTTGCCACACCGATTCCCCTTGTAAGGTGCGGTCTGAAAGCCAGTGTGCTAATAAGTCCTCTTGTCCTAAGCGTTTAAGCAGCTTGGTGATCGTGATGATGCGAGTTTCGATACACAGCGGATCGTATGCCCCCGGCGAACGGTTGGTATCATGATCCACGTAACAGCCCCCTGCACAGTGGTAGCGGCAGAAACAATCGGCACATAACGGGCGTTTATGCACGCCCAACTGCCGCACTTCTTCCAATGTTTGTTTGAACAAAAGCATCTTGCCGCCCTGTACCGCCCCCAGGCGTAAGTCCAGCCCGGCTTGCTGCCAGCGGCTTTCTAATAAGTAGCAAGCATCAATATGGCCTTCCGGGGTGACGATCAGGGCGTCTTTACCCAGCGGGCAAAAACTGGTGCGGCAGGTGTGCAGTTCGGTGGTAGCATGCACGGCCGGGACGCCCTGTGTGTCCAAATATTGGGAGGCGAGATGGAACTGCCGGGCAAACTCCCACGGGTCGGGCGAGAGCAGGCCTTTGCTTTCGGACAGGCCGGACGGCACGAGGGTCTCGAAACACACCATGGCAGGCGAAAATTCTTCACAAAACCATTGCGCAATTTCGGTCATGCGGGTCACCGTCTGGGCGGTGATGCAGGCACGCAGGATCAGCTCGGTTTCGCTTTCGGAAAGGACCCTGGCGGTGTTGTATACCTGCGCAAAAGCACTTTTCCCATTTCGGCCGGGGCGGTGCAGGTCTTGAATATCTTGAGGGCCATCCAAAGAGAGCACCACACTGTTAAAATGTTCGGCAATCCAGGCACTTAGATTTGCGCCGTAGACCCCGTTGGTAGTGACCTCAAAATGGGGCTGGATACCCAGTTCGGCAGCGCGCATGGTGGCATACTCGACCGCAAAGCGAACTACCTTAGGGGCAAAGAAAGGCTCACCCCCAAAAAATTGGATTTCTGCCCGGTCGCTTCCTGCGGCCTTCTTCAGGGCGAGAAATTCGTCAATCGCCACCCGCGCCAGCGAGACATCCATGACCGGGTTGCTTTGTTTGGGAGCGGCAAAATCACAGTACTGGCAGTCAATGTTGCAATTCCGGGTGGGGATGATACCAAGGAAAAGAGGATCGAAGGCCGCGCGGGGAGAAGCATCCGGCAGTGCAGCAGGAGATTGTAAGGTCTGGATAAACGTAGAGGGGGAATTAGGATCAAGCAAGTTCTGCCGAATTTCTTCCAGCGCTTGACCGTTGACAAGTGCAAGAAATTCATGCAGCGGGGCATACAGCAAAAAATTTTCGCCGATGGAAACGGAATATATCTCTAGCTGTGATGTCGTCATAACCTAGTTATTCGTTTTTGAATACCTTTATTATTGCAGTCGTTGTTGCGTATTATGTAACGAAGATAACTATAATATTTCCACCGATAATTTTGCAGTACCCTGATTCTTACAAGCATTTTAACATACTATTTCGCCAAGAATATACGATTAAATAGGATGTTTGGGGAGTAGGAAGGACTAAAAAATTGAGCAGGGATACAGAGAGGTAAAGAGGGTGGGAGATACGCTTATACGCCAGGGCACCTTACCCCGCCGAGAAGGTTTCAAGCGTGAAATTTCGGATTTTTATGGAATCAAACGGTGCTGTCAGGACAAAAGACCGTCGGTCATATACCAGACTTTGTCGCAGCGCTCGGCAATACTGTGATCGTGTGTGACGATAATGACACAATATCCGCGTTTGTGCGCCAGGTGTCCCAGGATTTCGATCAGATTATCGCCGTTGGCTTTATCCAGGTTTCCGGTAGGCTCATCGGCTAATAGGACATGTGCCCCGGTGGCAATGCTTCGGGCGATGGCGACGCGCTGCTGCTCTCCACCGGAGAGATTGGACGGGTAGCGTTTGAATTTATCTTCTGTGATCCCGACATAGCCCAATAAGGTTTTTCCCCTTTCCAAGAACTCCGCTTTTGGAAGGCCGTTGAGCTGCATGGGGAAGCAAACATTTTCAATGGCGGTCAACAGGGGGAAAAGCTGGAAGGCCTGAAAGATCATCGAGACCCCCTCGCGGCGATACCGATCTAAATCCAGCTCACTGAGCGACTTATTATTGATATAGATTTGCCCATGCGTGGGGCGGTCTAGCCCGGCGAGGAGCGAGAGCAGGGTTGATTTTCCGCTGCCCGAAGGCCCCACTACGGCGTTTAGTTTACCGCCTTCAAACAGGCAGGTTACGGCGTTGACCACTTTCCGGTCACCTTGTTTATATTGATAAGACACGTTTTCTAATTTAAGTTCAGGCATGATTCTTCCTTATTCTTTGACCTGTAAGAGTTCGAGCGGCATTTTATTGGTGACCATGATGGCACCTATCACCGAACCGGCCAATGCCCCCGCCAGATAGAACCCGGCGATGGTCAATAATGATCCGACCGGCACCAGATCCGATGCCATCCACAACAAGGCAGAAATCCCCAAGCCGATAACCGCCCCGATGAGGGAAAGACTGAAAGTCTCGCCGATCAAAGCCAGCCGAACCGCTTTTCGGGTGGTGCCCAGCACACGCAGGATAGCTGCCTCGCGGGCTGATTGCAGCAAAAGCAGGAAGCACAGCCCGGCACCTACCAGGGCCGATACCACGATCACCACCGGATAGAGAGCTTCGAGAAGGGAGATATTCTTCTCCAACTGATCGATCACAATCCGCAATTCTTCATCCCAAATGACAAAGCGCAATGTACCATCGTAAACATCCATGATTTCTTCCATATCTGCACGGAATTGGGACAGTTCGCGGTTCTTTTCGGGATTGAGAATAAAATGCGCTACCGTGTATTTGGTCTGGCCTCCCTGCATGGCTTCCATCACAGAGAGCGGGATCAAGATATGTGGTTGAGAGGTTATCCACGTCGTTTTGATGGCATTAACCGTGGTCGCTAACCTGCCATCATACTGCCCAACCACGACACCCGTGTAGGTATCAAACTGGTCGGTAATGCTGATCTGATCTCCCACATTAACCTGAAGCTCTTCCAGCATGCTGGCCGAGAAGAGGGCAGGCACGCCCTCGGTTTCAATCTCCTCCGGCGTCCACGGTCTGGCAAAACGCTCCATGTCCCACCCTGGGGCAAAAACAATCGAACCGGGGTCTTCCAGCCCTGAATAGAACGCTTCGGGACTATCATAGGCATACACCGGGTACGAGTCGGTTAGTTTTTCTTGCGGTTCCAGTCGTTCAATTCTATACCAGGATGTATCGGCAGCAAGCACACTGCTTTTTACATACTCACTGTCCAAAACGCTGTTGACTGCCTTCTGGTATACAAAACCCTTTCCGGGGCTTGCCTTTGTTGAGGTATTGGCCGGCAAAATATCGGCTTCTAATACCGTGGTGTCGTAGAGTTGGTCGACTTCCATCCGGCTGCGTTCCATCGTCTGGCGGATACAAGCGGCAGCGAGCACAAAACCGAGGGCTATCGCCAGGGTGAGGAAGGATTTGAGCCGGGAACGCAGGATATGCCGACGCACATACAACCCCAAGGAGGTAGGTTTATATTTCCTCTCCCTGGCGCGGCGAGCTTTGGCAGTCGGGTGTTCTACTTGTTTGCGTTGAACATCATCAGGCATGCCGGCTACAGCTGGCGCTTCGGCATAGATGGATTCGCTTGAAACCACACCCGGTTCTTTTTTCCGTCCTGCACGCCGAGAAGCACGGCCCTGCAGCAGTTCAAAGACAGGTTTGCGGGCGATGGAGAATGCAGCCAGCAGGGAAATAAGTTCCAGAAGCAGGAACACAGCCGCACACAAGCCAGCCAGGAAAATAAGGCTAAGTTCTGCGGAAGGAGACACCCCGGCAGGCGTAGGGATGGCGGAGAGCGTTACCCTGGCCTGGTCCAGTGCATATTTCCAGGCGGTTAGCCCACCTGCGATGATCCCCAGCCCGCCCAACAAAAGCAGAGGCCGGACGAATTGTGCATTGGCTTTTCTTATAGGCACACCCAATGCCCTTAAAATAGCATAATCCCGCTTGCGCTGCATCTGATACAGGAAAACCGCCAGGATGAGCGCAGTGACCAGCAGCAAGCCATAGACCAGGATGTCGGCGGATAAAGCATGGAGGATAGGTTCTACCGCAGCCCAATAGGCGGGACCATTATTTTCTAGAATAGTCAGGCTAATGCCCATCTTCTGGAGGGGCTCTTTGTACGCCTGCACAAACTCGGATTCGTGGCGCGAGGAATCGAGAACAAAACTGTAATCGGCTTCCCATCTAAATTGGTCTTGTGTTGCGGAAATAAACCCGGGCCTTATGCTGTTTGCCGGGACATAGGCAGACCATACAGAGTTAGCATTGGTCCTGGCAAAAATACCCATGATCGTATAGGTGTCCTGGTAGGTGGGGTAGCTTTTCCAATTGTCCGAATCCACTCCATCTCGAATCAACCCCAAATACGTATCTGTTAACGGACGGAAGGTAAGCTGCAGTTCGTCCCCCAATTGAAGGCCTCGCAAGATGGCAAAATCTTCCGGTATCACGATCATCTTGTTCCCATCAAGATGATCCTGGTAGTTCAGCCAACGGCCTTCGGTGAGGGTGTAAAAACGGGAGGCCTCCTGCATCCGCGGTATGGCACTCATATCCGCAGTGGCAATGATCCCCAGGGTATGCAGGTTTTCGTTCAGAATATCGATCTCGTTCTTGTAACCCGCCATTGCAGGATCACTGAAATCAATACTTTCTTCCCCCTGCAATGGGAGATACCAGACCTGTCCATTATCCAGCGGTCTGATCGTAAGATAAGTGTAGTATAAAATCTCTTCCGGAAGGTCCATTGAATAATCCAAATAGGTCCCGATATCCTCCCAACCACGCATCAAATATCTTTGGCCAACCACCATCTCACCGATGATTGGGATAGCGGATTCATTCCCTTCGGACAAAATAAAGAGCCCTAATGACATATCTTCGGTGGCATATTCGGGGTAGCCGGCCAGAACGGTATCAATGTCAAATCCGAGGTAATAGCCCACCATGGTGCCATTCTGTGTCATCATCTCTTGTTTGTCGATGAGTTCGCCGGTAAACCAGATGTCCGTCACATGAACATTCGGCCATTCTTCTTCAGGAAAAACCCCTTCGATTGCCTTGCAATTGCAAAAGCGGAAGTTCTGGTTATAGGTTTGGGGCATCACGCCAGAAACCACCTCTCGCTGGTCACTGTAACCAAGGTAGGGACTGGCCTCGATCATCTCAATGCCGGCTGAAATATCCCCCGATTGTGGGTCTGTGATGTTTTCTAAGAGGCCAATTGAGCGATAGTAACTGCCCAGCACTTCTGTCTCGCGCTGCACTAAAATGAATTCCACGGCCTTTGTGATAAAGCCAAAGGTAATGATCCCGATCAAAGTGAGCAAAAGTAATGATCTGAATGGTTGGCGAATACTGGAAGTTAAGCAAACGTTGGTTTTCATAAAATGAAAACAGTCCCTCCTAGATAGTTTGCGGCAAATATACAAGAGAATGTATTTGTGTAAATTTTAACATAATAATTTCAACATATCAATATTTACCGAGCTGGGGGAGAAGCGCGCCTCAATATCCGACTCGAAATACGAGTGAAAAACAGCAAATTTTCATCTTCTAAAGGGGAAAGCCTGTGCTATAATTCGGAGGAAAGTTGTCAAAATTAAATATTTATTTTAGGCAAACCTTATCTTTATCATTACGTATACCCAATAAGGTATCTATATCAGGCTAAAGTAAACCAGTGGAACAATTTTTATCTACCAAATTCTTCATCCCCCGAACCCGTCCCGATGTAGTCTCTCGCCCACGGCTGCACGCACAGCTGGAGGAGGGTCTGTACCGTAAACTGACGCTTATTTCGGCGCCGGCCGGTTTTGGCAAAACTACCCTGGTAAGCGAATGGCTGGCGCAGAGCGAACAGCCGACCGCGTGGTTATCGATGGAGAAGGGGGATGACAACAATCCGCTGTGCTTTTTGGGGTTCCTGATTGCCGCATTGCAAACGATCACAAAAAATTTCGGGGAGGAAACGCTCAAGCTGATCCGGGCTTCCCAAGCCCCAGCAATTGACGTGGCCTTAACCTCATTCATTAATGAATTGGCAGCTTTGCCGAAGCGGCATATCCTTGTGCTGGATGACTACCACTTAATCGAAGCGCCACCTATCCATGAGGTATTGGCCTATATCCTGGAGACCCAGCCCCCACAGCTTCATATCGTGATCACCACACGCGAAGACCCCCCGCTGCCCCTGGCGCGGCTGCGGGCGAAAGACCAACTGACGGAGCTGCGCGTGGCGAATTTACGTTTTACCTCTGAGGAGGCGGATATTTTTCTCAATCAGATGGTGGGGGATTACCAGCTTTCGACCGATGAGGTCGCCTCGCTGGAGAAACTAACCGAAGGCTGGATTGCCGGGCTGCAATTGGCCGCCCTCTCGATGCGCGGGCGTGAGGACATTGCCGCATTCATCGAAGCGTTCTCCGGCACGCATCGCTATATCATCGACTACCTGGTGGAAGAAGTTTTGCAAACCCAGCCCGCCGATGTGCGCAGTTTCCTGCTGCGCACATCGATCCTCGACCGCTTCAACGAGTCGGTCTGTGATGCGGTTACCGGGCAGGCCGGCAGCAAAGGACTGTTAGAAACGCTGGAACGGAGCAATGTGTTCGTGGTGGCACTGGATGACCGGCGTATGTGGTTCCGCTACCATCATCTTTTTAGCGATGTGCTCTACGCCCATTTGCTGGAAGAAGAACCGGATTTACTGCCCACGCTGCACCGCCGGGCAAGCGAATGGTACGAGCAGCATGATACCCCCGATAAAGCGATCCACCATGCGGCGGCGGGGAAAGACCATGCACGGACAGCGGCCCTATTGGAGCTTGCCTGGCCCCGCATGGAAGCCAATTTCCAGACCGATACCTGGCTTGGCTGGGTAAAGACGATCCCCGGTGCGATCGTGCGAAAGCGGCCGGTGCTGAGTGCGGCTTATGCCTGGGCACTGCTGAACGTTGGGCAGTTGGCGCGGGTGGAGGGCCACCTGCAAAGTGCGGAACGCTGGCTGGGCGCCCTGGCGGATGGCAAGACCCCGGACGAAGCGCTATTAAATGAAATGATCGTGGTGGATGAAGCACAGTTTGATGAGCTGGCACCATCGGTTGCCACGGCACGGGCGTATCTTGCCCAGGCTTTGGGGAACGTGCCCCAAACGATTGAACACGGCCTGCAAGCACTGGCATACTTAAATGAAGAGGCTTACCTGAAGAGAGGGATTGTATCCTCGATCCTCAGCCTGGCTTATTTGACCCAGGGGGATTTAGAAGAAGCCTACCGCCATATGGCCGAGGGGATGGAGAACATGCGGCTGGCGGGCAACTTGCTCTATGCGATCCGCGGCACTTACAGCCTGGCAGATATCCGGCTGGCGCAAGGCCGCCTGAGTGAAGCGATTGCGGTATTCGAGCAGTCCATCCAGGAGGCGGAAGAAGCAGGGGAGGATGTGGTGCGCGGGGCGGCAGACCTGTATTTCCGGTTGAGTGAGTTGTATTGGGAACGCGGGGCAGAGGAAGAATCCCAGGCGGCTATGCTGAAAGGCGAAGAGCTGGCAGCGCACAGCGCTTCCCCCCATTGGCAGTACCGCATCAGCCTGGCAAAAGCGCGTCTGTTCCTGATCCAGGGGGAATTGGAGAAAGCGCTCGACTTCGTGAAACAGGCTGAAACACAGTACGTGCAGACACCCATGCCGGATATTTATCCGCCAGCCGCCTTGAAAGCGCGAATTTGGATCGCACAAGGCAAGCTGACGGATGCCCTGGGCTGGGCACGCGGGCGGGCGTTGGCTTACGATGATGCGCTCAACTTCCTGCAAGAAGTGGAATACCTGACCTTTGCGCGGCTGTTGATCGCCAGATACCGGCAAGAGGGGACAAGCTCGATCCTCTCGGAAGCCCACGCGCTGCTGGGACGACTGCGAGAAGCCGCCGAAAACGGGGGGCGGACGGGCAACCTGCTGGAAACTTTGATCTTGCAGGCAATGGCCTACCGGGCGGAGGGGAAAATGCCGCTTGCCCTGGAAGCATTGTCAAAAGCGCTTACCCTGGCGCAGCCGGAAGGCTACCGGCGTATCTTTACCAACGAAGGCGCGCCGGTGGCCGCTTTGCTTTCGGAAGCTGCCGCACAAGGGATCACACCGGCGTACTGCAAGACGCTGCTGGCATCAATCGAAGGAACGGTACAAGCACAGCTTCAATCTGCGCCGTCTTCAATCGCTGAAACCCTGATCGACCCGCTGAGTGAACGTGAGCTGGAAATCTTGCAGCTGATCGCATTGGGACTATCGAACAGCGAAATCAGCGAACGCCTTTTCCTGGCACTCAGCACGATCAAAGGGCACAACCGCAACATTTACAGCAAGCTGCAAGTCAACCGGCGCACCGAAGCCGTTGCCCGCGGCCAGGAGCTGGGGCTGCTGTAAGGGCAAGCCCAACCTTTACCGAGTTCCCCCAAAAAACAATACCCCACACAATACTTTAGTAGCTACACAACCATACCCTTTAGCCGATATTATCCAATCACAAACAAAGTGAAAGGAAAAGCGTATGTTTAAGAAAAAATCGGCAAGTTGGGTGGTGATCTTTGCGGTGCTATTGGTACTGTTTTTGGGTGCCAGAGCAAAGAGAGAGAAAGAAACCGCTGCCATGCTGCCGCCGGAAAGCATGACGTACGCGGTAAGCGGCCCGTATGCGGTCGGCAACCGCACGCAGTTGATTGAGGGTGAAACCCCGCTGGAGATCAACGTTTGGTACCCGGCAGAAAACAGCAGCCAGGACGAAGCGATCACTTACCGGTATGGGGTGAAAATGTTCAAGTCGATGGGGGCAATATCGATGGCAAGATTTTCAGGGCAAGCCGTGCGGGATAGCGCGTACGACCTCAAGGGAGGACCGTACCCGCTGGTGGTGTTATCTCCCGGTTTTTCGTTCAGCACGTCCACCTATGCCTGGCTGGCCGAACATTTGGCTTCTTATGGGTTTGTGGTCATTTCCCCAGAGCACAACGAAAGCATGGACCCGGAAAACGAGCTGTGGCAGTCCGCGATCATCCGCCCGCAGGATGTGCTGACCGTGTTTGCGTATGTCGATGCACAGGTCGGGGCGGGCGGCGTGTTTGAGGGATTGATCGACAAAGATACGGCCGCGGTGATCGGGCATTCTTACGGCGGATATACGGCGCTGGCTGCCGCCGGGGCACGCATTGACACCGCCGAATTTGAAGCGCACTGCCAAACTGCCCAGGCAAACGATGACCCCACTGCCTGGCTGTGTGAGATGCTCCTGCCGCACATAGCAGATATGGCTGCCCTGGCCGGGTTAGAGACAGTACCGGAAGGGCTGTGGCCGGCATGGGCAGACAGCCGGGTGGAGGCGATTGTGCCCCTGGCGGGGGACGCCTTCTTCTTTGGGCAAAATGGGCTGGCCGAGATCAGTGTGCCGGTGCTGGCAATGGGCGGGACGGCAGATACAGATTCGCCTTTTCTGTGGGGAACCGATCCGAGCTACGAATACGCCTCCAGCCAAAGGAAGATCAAAATCGCTTTTACCGACGCGGAACACATGATCTTCACCGCTTCTTGCGAAGAAACCCCGTGGTATCTGAAATTCTTTTCAAAGGAATTTTGTGTCGACCAATCCTGGGAACGAGGCTATGCCCACAACCTGACCAGGCACTTCACCACAGCCTTCTTGCTGGCGGAACTGGGCCAGGACGCAGCGGCAAGCACAGCCTTGCAGCCCGACTCGGTCGAGTTTGCCCAGATCGTTTACGATGCGAGTGGATACTAGAAACAGTACCTAAGGCAATACTTTAGTAGGTACACAACTACCCCCTGCCGCTGATACACTGGAAGCAGATGAACAAACAGACCAACGAAATGTTCAAAAAAGAAGAGCGTTACCATGTCTTATCCACAAGAAAACGACCGACCACCCAATATTTATCAGATCAGGATTGATGGTCATTTAGATAAAAAATGGGAAAGCTGGTTTGAGGATGCCACCATCACCCTGGAGGACAACGGCGAAACCGTGTTGACCTGCCGGGTGGTAGACCAGTCAGCGTTATATGCTCTACTGACCAAGGTGCGCAACCTGGGCCTTCCGCTGGTATCGGTCAACCGGGTGGCCCCCGACCAGAACGACAAGCCGGATAACACACCGTAACCAACAACAATCCATTCAACCAACCAATTAGGAAAGGAAATACGCATGAATCAAGAAAACACCTCTCAAAAAGCCGGCACACTCCAGGCCTCATTCCAATAAAAAAGCGCGGGCGTCTCGCTGGGTATCATCAGCTTAGCAATTGTGATTAAAAATTGAGAATTTATCCCTTTAGGAGAATTAAAAATGTCTAATCCCATCACCAAAACTTCCCCCCGTAAGGCCGCTCGGTTCGCCGGGGTGCTTTACCTGATCATCTTTATCGTGTACCCGCTGTCCTCGTTCATCGGCAAAGCCAACATTGTCGTGCAGGGCGATGCCGCAGCGACAGCAAAAAATATCCTGGCTTCCGAGACCATGTTCCGCCTCGGGATTGCCGGGGAAGCGGTGATCTTCCTGGTGGAAATCATCGTGGCCGCGATCCTTTACGAACTGCTCAAACCGGTCAACCCGGCAATCTCGCTGGCCTCGGCTTTAGCGAGGTTGGCAGAAGGAATTGTGCAGGCTGTCAACCTGCTGCCATCCATCCTGGCGCTGCTGCTGGTGAGCGGGGCAGGCTACCCCACCGCTTTTGGGGCGGACCAGCTGAATGCACTGCTGATGCTCTTCATGGAATCGTTTGACTATATGATCCTGGTGTGGGGCTTCTTCTTCGGGCTGCATCTGGTACTGCTCGGATACCTGGTATACAAATCGGGCTACTTCCCCAGCTTCTTAGGTATCTTGCTGATCCTAGGCGGGATTGGATACCTGCTGCAAAGTTTCGGCGCTTTCGTTACTCCCCAGCTGGATGAATTATTGAACACTGTTGTGCTGATCCTGGCGACACCTTCGGAACTGGCGTTCACCATCTACCTGCTGTGGAAGGGAATCAACGTGGAGAAGTGGAAAGAACGTGTGCTGGCTGCCTAGGAGCAGCATACCGAAATAAGCGTAGTGGTGCGCTGTACACACAGCGCACCACACAACCCATTTCTCAAGAAGCATAGCCCGCTCTGAGCGGAAAGGATTTGGCAAGATGACAATCTCAGAATTTCGAGTAGCGCTGACCACGGACGATTTTGAGCGCGCAACAACGTTTTACCGCGATGGCCTGGGGCTTGAGCCGGGCGACTTATGGACAGACGGAGGCAAAGGACAAATGTTTTTTGCCGGACGCGCCACGCTTGAAATCTTTGACCCCGACTATGCCGCCAAGGTAGACCAGATCGAAGTGGGCAAACGGGTGAGCGGACAAATCCGCTTTGCCTTTGAAGTGCCCGATGTCCGGCAGGCGGTAGCACGCGCCCTGCAATATGGCGCCGTCCTGGTGCATGAGCCGGTTTTGACCCCGTGGAATGACCTGAATGCACGCATCCAATCGCCCGATGGTCTCCAGATCACCCTCTATGAGGTGCACAATGACTCAGACTAATCCGTCCACTACGATGGCAAAGGAAGAAAACCTGATGAAAGCAATTATCCAAACAAAACCCGGCCCCCCAGAGGTGCTGCAACTGCGCGAAGTTGAAAAGCCCGTCCCTGGAGACGATGAAGTGCTGGTGCGGGTGCATGCCAGCACCGTGACACCGGGGGATGTGATGCTGCGGAAGCTGCATCCTTTGATGTACCTGCCAATGCGGTTATTTGGCGTAAAACGAAAAAAGACCCCCGGACACGAATTTGCCGGGCGAATTGAGGCGATTGGCAAAGATGTGACCTTGTTCAGGGTGGGGGAGCAAGTATTGGGCACTACCACCGGTTTACGGGTGGGGGCCAATGCGGAATATGTGTGCGTGCCGGAGCAGCGCGATAGCGGTATGCTGGCAGTCAAGCCGCCCAACGTGCCCTATGAAGACGCGGCCGCACTGCTGGTGGGGGGAATGACTGCTCTGGACATCCTGCAAAAAGGGAACATTCAAAACGGGCAAGAAGTCCTGATCTACGGGGCTTCGGGCAGTGTGGGCACTTTTGCGGTACAGCTTGCCAGACATTTTGGTGCTAAAGTAACGGCAGTATGCAGCACCGGCAACATCGAGATGGTTAAGTCGCTGGGTGCAGAGAAGATCATCGATTACACGAAAGAAAGTTTTACAAAAGGCAGTCAGAAATATGACCTTATTTTCGACGCGGTGGGCAAGAGCTCTGCGGCGGACTGCAAACCGATCCTGAAAGAAAAGGGCATTTTTCTCACCGTTCAAACGACCACACACGAAACCGCGAAAAATCTTGCGCTGCTGGTGGAACTGAGCGCAGCAGGCAAGATCAAGTCGGTGATCGATCAACGCTATTCGCTGGTCGAGATTGCCGAGGCACACCGGTACGTTGAGGCGGGGCATAAACGAGGGAATGTGGTCATTACGATAAAGGACTGAAAGTATGAAAGCAATCATCTGGACAAAATACGGCACCCCGGAAGGGCTCAAGCTGCAAGAGGTGGCAAAACCTGTTCCCAAAGAGAACGAGGTGCTGGTTAAAATCCACGCGGCAACGGTGACCGCCGGGGACTGCGAGATGCGCAGGCTGGCGCTGCCCCTGATGCTATCGTTTCCAATGCGCATCTATACCGGTCTGCTGCGCCCCAAGCGGGTGCGTGTTTTAGGGCAGGAGGTGGCGGGGGAGGTGATGGAGGCAGGGGAAAATGTACGCTCGTTTAAAGTGGGCGACCAGGTATTTGGCACCACCGGCTTTAGCTTTGGTGGGTATGCGGAGTATATATGCCTGCCTGGAGAGCCGAAAGAAATGGGGGGGACGCTGGCGATCAAACCGGCGAACATCTCTTATGCCGAAGCGGCAGCTGTGCCGGTGGCAGGGTTCGAAGCGCTGCACTTTGTCCGAAGGGCAAACTTACAGCTCGGCAAAAAGGTATTGGTGATCGGCGCGGGCGGCAGTATCGGCACATTCTCCATCCAGCTTGCCAAGCACTATGGGGCAGAAGTAACGGCGGTGGACAGCACCGATAAACTGGCCCTGCTCACCTCGCTGGGTGCAGACCATGTGATCGACTATACCAAAGAGGATTACACCCGCAAGGGGCAGGTATACGACCTGATCATTGATGTGGTTGGGCGCAAGGGTGTGTCTGACCGGCTGAAATTGCTGGCGGATGATGGGATTTACTTTTTGGCCTTTGCCACTTTAGGGAATGCCTTGCTGGCACGGTGGGCGGCGATGACGGGCGGCAAGCAGTTGAAAATCGAGTCGTCGAGCCAAAAGAAGGAAGATTTAATCATTCTGAAAGAGTTGATAGAAACCGGCGTGTTGAAGTCCGTGATCGGGAAAAGCTTCCCCCTGGCGCAGACTGCTGAAGCACACCGCTTTGCAGAATCGGGCGGGAAACAAGGAAACATTGCAATCATAATAGGAGAAAAATAGGATGGATTTTTTGGAAGCACAGTCTGACATGCGGGATGGCTATTACGGAGGCGGGCCGGGTGCGCTGGCATCGGGATTGGTCTGGATAACTGCGGGGATTATGGCAGCGGCCGTCTCGGAGCAAGCCAGCATGCTGACCTTCTTTTTTGGGGGCATGGTGATCTATCCGCTCGGCAACCTGTTCGCCAAAATGCTGAAAAGACCCGGCAAGCATACCCCTGGCAACCCGTTGGGCACATTGGCAATCGAGACCACTTTCTTGCTGTTCATCGGTTTGTTCCTGGCATTCCTGGTAGCCCAATTCAAAACAGCATGGTTCTACCCGGTGATGCTGACGATGATCGGGGGACGCTACTTGATGTTCACCACATTGTACGGCCTGCGCATTTATTGGGTGTTCGGCGCGCTGCTGATTGTGACCGGGGTGAGCCTGGTCTTTTTGAGTGTTGGGTTTTCCTTTGGCGCGTTCGCGGGCGGCCTGATTGAAATTCTTTTTTCTGTCCTGATCGTGCAGCGGGTTAAGATGGGTTAGGGGTAATATTTATACCCATATTTGAAGTAGATATACTCGTTTTAGCGTTGCTTGGGTTATACTAGTCAGGAAATTATTTTTGACCCTGATTGAATCGAGGGAGGTAAGGATTGGATTCTATATTCTTTAATGACTATAGAATAAGCACAAAACGATATATTCTCGTTGCTATTCTACTTATGTTAACGGCTTGTAGCAAGGATACTATTATGCCGCGCGGATTTCCGATCACGGAATGGGAGATGCACACATCCCCGCTACCTGAGGAAACGATTTTAGATCTGTGTGATAGATTAGAACTTGAGGATGACGATCCGCTTTGTAATGTGGAAAACACGATTTATGCAGGATATTTTTATCGCACTATAAAAAAGACGATCAAGCCATCGTCTGGGGAGTGGATGAACAAAGAGCAAGTGAACGATTTGTTAGGCGCATATCTACTTGAGGAATGCTATGAAAGCACAAGTAACATTCAAGAAATACCTATAACTAATTTATATCTAGCCACCTGACAGTTTGGTGAGAAAGGAGCAATCGGCATCAATTCTGCCATAAAATGAGTTTGCGAAAACCATTTTAGAAACGGAGTAAAAGATGCCGATCACTCAACTGTATCATATCTGGAAACAACGAATTATGGAACTGTATCCTCAAGAAAGAATGACACGCGTAAGGAATTTAGCCTGGATGATGATTGGCATCCATGAAAGTCGTTCTGTGTATTTGAGCAAGATCGCTGGCAAGATACCAGGAAAAGCGAAGTTGGTGAGCATCACCAGACGAGTATCTCGATTTTTAGATAATCCAGCAATTCGGGTGAGGCCATGGTATGAACCGCTAGCGAGAAGTTGGCTGCAAGCACAATATGCCAATCTGAAAGAGATCCGATTGATTGTGGATGGCACAAAAGTAGGATTTTCACATCAACTCTTGATGGTGAGTATCGCCTATCGACGTCGGGCGATCCCGATCGTATGGACATGGGTCAAACATGTTCGTGGGCACAGTACAGCCAGCAAACAAATCGCATTATTGAGCTATGTCAGGAATTTACTGCCAGAAGGAGTAGCTGTTTTTCTGGTCGGAGACGTCGAATTTGGCGCCATAAAGGTACTCAAACAGCTGAATGAATGGCACTGGTACTATGTTTTGCGCCAAACAGGGCGCACAAAAATCTGGACAGAACTTGAGCAAGTCTGGGTCTCATTTTCATCGACCATTGAGCGAGCTGGACAAAGTATCTGGTTGGGCGCTGGCTATCTGACCGAGACGGATATTTTTCCTGTCAATTTATGTGCTCATTGGAAAGTCGGAGAAAAGGAGCCCTGGCTGCTGGCGACCAACCTGCCCGACAAGCCAATGACGCTCGCATTCTACAAAAGAAGAATGTGGATCGAAGAAATGTTTGGTGATATGAAAGGACATGGTTTTGATTTGGAAGCTTCAATGTTGCAATCCTTTTTGCGATTATCTCGGCTGACCCTGGTTGTCGCTTTGCTTTACTTGTGGGCCATTGCGACTGGCACACGGGTTATCCATCGTGGTCAGCGCCATCTCGTTGATCGCAATGAGCGTCGAGACTTGAGTATCTTCCAAATTGGATTGCGATTTATCGAAAGGCGACTTACCAATGCCCTACCTGTTGCCGTTCCTACCTGTGTGTATCGATGATTTTTGAAACTGTCAGGTGGCTAGATTTATATTGTGATTACGATTTGAGAGGTGATGGAACATATATAATAGGAGTAATTTTCAAATTGGATGGATTCCTTGAAAAAATGTTTACACCTTGGGAATTCTGGTAAGCCGGCATTGGAAGATTACTCTTTGGGAGCACAAGATATAGAAAAAAGTTCATAAAAAATTATTCGAAGAAACAGGTATTAAGATTTTCTACCTATTTAGGTTTCTTTCTGGGAAGTGTCCTAATTCTTGCAAGTCTGTATTGGATACATGAAAAAAAGTAGATTATAGATTGCAACACCATATTGTGCCCTATAGAAAGTAAGCAAGTGTGATGGAATATATTAAGAGCGAAAAGTACCATACCCCCGAACTGATGGCGAAAATCATGGGGCCGAACCCATTTAAATTACAGGAGGAAATGCTGCTCAACCATCGGATACCTGCCGGCGGTCTTGTCTGCGACCTGGGCAGCGGGCAAGGGCTTACCAGCGTTATGCTGGTAAAGGATTATGGCTTTACGGTTTACGCCGCGGATTTGTGGAGCGACCCGCAAGAGAACCGAAACTTTTTCGATTCAATGGGGCTTACTGATGAGCAAATCACACCTGTAAAAGCTGATGCTGCGGCCTTGCCCTTTGAGAAGGATTTTTTCGATGCGATCGTCAGCACCGATTCTTATAATTATTGGGGGCGTGATCCAGAATATTTAGACGCAAACTTGCTGCCTTATGTGAAAAGTGGGGGATATGTTTACGCCTGCGTGCCCGGCATGAAAAAGGATATGCATGATAACCTGCCGAAAGAACTGCTTCTCTCGTGGACGCCGGAGCAACTTGCTTATCTGCGCGATATTGCTTATTGGACAGAAATCGTACACAGCAGCCGGGATGCCGAGGTCATTGCCATCTACGAGATGAAAAGCAACGAGGAAGTTTGGGCGGATTGGCTGAAGCAGGAAAACAAGATTGCGGTGAATGACCGCAAGACGATGGATGCAGGCGGTGGGAAGTATCTGAATTTTATCGCTTTTGTTTTGCGGAAAAAGTAGCATTGCATGGAGCGTGTGTGAACACAAAATTGTATGTAGAAAGTCATTATTTGGCAAATCTGAACATCCCCTAAAATGATCGTGAATATATTTAGCTTTGCGGGTAAATAATTGGTCAGGGTAAGGATTCAGTAATGAAAAATTTATTGAGAATTATATTTGCCATCGCGGTTATTACAGTTTGCATCTATTTGTGCCTAAATTCAGTATTCAGACCATCGATATTTGAAATATCAAATTGTGAACTACCTTGTTGGGAGGGGCTGACAACAGGAGCAACAGATTTTATAGAAGCAAAAAGTATCATTACTGAAAACCCCCACGTAATTCAGCGTTCACTCACTGAGATAAATACAAAATATTTATTCTATGAGAATAGGCTGAGATTTACTGTATTTGATAAATGGGGGTACAAAACCGAAATTAGCACAGAAATTTATTTTGTCGATAACATTGTATCTAAAATCCATTTGGGGGGAGAACTGGGAATTACATTGCAGGAAGTGATCGATAAAATTGGCCCACCTGATTATGTTTTTGCGGATTGGGGACGGCCGGGAAAAGTGTATGTAAACATATTATTTCCAGAGGTGGGAGTACACCTGGTATCTATTGTGGAAGACGAGTTTGGTGTGTTGTCTAAAGAGACTCTAATTCAAACTTTGGATATCTTTGATCCACAGGACTACGATAAATTATTGTCATCAGGAGAATTTCATGCAGGCGTATATGATCCTGAAGCGATGATTAATCATCAATGGGTTGGCTATGGTGTGATTGAAGATAACTACTGGCCCCCTAACAAATAGGGGGTGACGTGCGTGTGAACATACACCTTCTATACAAAAAAATATGGGGACTATTTACACAATATTCGAGAGGCATATGAAAGCTAAAAGAATCATTTTTTGTAGACTCATGCTGTTAGGCTTCTTCTTGCCTGGCTGTAAGAATGTTGAGATTCAAGAGACAGAAGTATGGACAGGCTTGGAGGGTAAATTATGGTTGAGGACAGATAATGAAACTTATTTATTGGATTTTGAAACCCAGGAATTTGACTTGATATCTTCTTTCAATGAGGCTGAAGATTTTTATTGGTCCAATAATGGCGAGTATATTGCTTATTTCCTTGATAGTTCTGAAAATACAAAAATCTCATTGATTGATATGGAGACCTTGGAAGAATTTGTTTTGGTTGATTTGCCAAATTCCCATTGGAGCGGTTTTCCCATTTCTTGGTCACCAGATGATCTATATCTATATGCTGGATATAGAGCAGGACGCGGAAGCAATCCCGATCTTGACAATCGACGATTTAATTTTTGATATGGGTGGATTGCAAATGACAACGAGTAACTTCTATAAATCTATTTCATCGAGAGAAGATGAGCAACATTTTTCCATGGGATAAAAAATAATTATGAAAATTAAAGTGTCAAACAAAACATTGTTCATAATTTTATTTATATTGTTCATCTATACGCTTATTTTTCCTTTAATAACACGCAGTGACTTCTTTTATCATCCATCCCCAGATGTAACGCTTTCGAATTCATATTTATGTAGGAGTGGGGATGGGGGATGTTCGGTTATAGAGGATAATATTTTTGTCAGCAGTGATTTTAATAAAATTTCATTTTGCAGTCTTTATTCTTCTAGTCAGAAGACTTCTTTAGAAATTTACCTTGTGTATGAAGTAAAGGGACCTTTTATTGGGATGTTTTTTGATGACTTAGACAAAGGTGAATTTGAAATATGTTATTCTTTAAAAGATATCGTTGACAGCCTAGATGATTCTAATTTAGGTGGAAAATATGATAGTCCTGTTCATAATGGAATCATGGAAGGTGGTGAATATAGGATAGTTATTGAACAAGCACGCGAAACACTGGTTGAAATGAGTTTTGAAGTAACTTCTGTAGATTGAAATATTTTTAGATTTAACACCTCCGCCAGTACCAGATCGCCATTGGAGGCATTCAGCACCCGGATTACAAAATGGGGGCGGAAAGTGTGCAGGGTGATTTGATAGATGACTGCTTCGGGTTCCTGCACCCGCCAGTAGTGAAAACCCTCATCCCCATCCCTTCCTCCTAAAAGGAGGAAGGGTGTACCTTAATTAGGTATCAGGGGGATTAGGCCGTTTGCAGATACCGCTCGACTTCCCAGTCGGAAACCACGGTGATATATTCGTTCCATTCGGCCTGCTTGGCGCGGGAGAAGGCCTCATAGGCTACCGGGCCGAGCGCCTGCTGGATTACCGCGTCGGTGTGCAGTTCGGTGAGGGCTTCGTGCAGCGAGCCGGGCAGAGAGGAAACGCCCATCTCTTCACGTTTGTTGGCGGAAAGCTCATAAATATTGATGTCGTTGAGCGGGGCAGGGCAAGCGAGCTCGTTCTCAATGCCGTCCAAGCCAGCAGCGAGCATCACGGCGAAAGCCAGGTACGGGTTGTGGCTGGGATCGGGGCAGCGCAGTTCAGCGCGTACCGCTTTGCCGCCGCTGACCGCTGAAGGAATCCGGATCAGGGCCGAGCGGTTGGTCTGCGCCCATCCGATGTACACAGGGGCCTCATAACCAGGCACCAGGCGCTTGTAGGAGTTGACCGTGGGGGAAAGTACCGCTGACATACCGCGGGCGTGTGCCAGCTGGCCGGCGATGAAGTGTTTGCCGAAGTCGGAGAAATAGAATTCCGCATTGGCATCGTAGAATAGATTGGTGCCGTCTGCATTGAACATCGACTGGTGGGCATGGTTGCCGGACCCGTTGATCCCGTGGATCGGCTTAGGCATGAAGGAGGCAATCAGCCCGCGCTGGGCAGCAATCGCCTTGACGGCGTATTTCATCGTGATCACATTATCAGCAGCGGTGAGGGCGTCGGAAAAGCGAAAGTCGATCTCGTGCTGACCAAGGGCGACCTCATGGTGGCCCATCTCAACGTCGAGTCCCATCATGGAGAGGGCATTCATGATCTCGGTACGGACGCGTACAGCCTCGTCTGCGGCGGAGAAATCGAAGTAGCCGCCGACATCATGGGGGACAGGGTGGATACCGCCACTGTGTTCGCCATTGCGCTTGAAGAGGAAGAATTCCGGTTCAGCACCGACGTTGAAGGTCCAGCCTTTTTCCTCAATGCGGGCAAGGACTTCCTTTAGCACATTACGGGGATTGCCGGCGAAAGGCTTGCCATCCGGCTGGTGGATATCACAGAAGAAACGGGCACGGCGCTGACCTTCTGGGCTCCAGGGGAGCACAGCGTATGAGGTGGGATCGACCACCAAACGCATATCCGATTCCTGGATGCGGGCGAAGCCCTCCACGGATGAGCCGTCGAACCAGATGCCTTCATCCAGGGCCCGGTCCAGGTGGGCAATGGGGATATCAACGCTCTTGACGGTACCGGTGACATCGGTGAACTGCAGGGCGATAAACGTTACATTATCTGCTTTTACACGATTTAAAATTTCTTTGGTAGACATAGACACCTCTTTGATGATCTGATTATTCTCGTTTGGTATTTAGAGATAGGCTGATCAACATCCAGTCCGCGCAGGGCGGCGGTGTGATAGGCCAAGATTTGCAAGGGAATCACGGGGATCACTGGTTTGAGCACCCAAGGGCCCGCGGGCCTTGGGCTGCTTTATCTGGCTGAATATCTTTTCGATTGGGAACCTCCATATACGAGTACCCCAAAACAATGGCTAGCCACTGCCTTGGGTTTGAAGACGACGCTTCTGTTTACACCACCTGCGCATGTGTTTTGCCAGCCTTGTTGCCAATGCTGTGTTGTCACATGCGGATTCTTTATGGAGGAAAAGATTACGGAGTGATGGTTTCTCCGGAGGGCTTCCGCTGATCTCTCGATTTTCTCGGCAGACAGAAGGACAATCTGTCTGGTGCCCGATTATCTCCATTATGACATGGAGAACCCTCGTCCTCGTCACCCACGAATGGGCCGTGCGCTATCTTTTCCGAAAAGGTTTTTTTATTTGTCTGGCACCTCCTGAGAGATTAATTTCAGGAATTATATCGTATATTAGACCTCTTTCATAAGTCAATTACAATGCAAGCTTATGAATTCGTCGAATAATGTTAAAAGTGATGATAATATTAAGAATGTATTAACAACTTTATAAGACAATGGATAAAACAAAAAAACTAACCCCAATGAATGAAGATTACGCTATCGAAATTAAGAACTTAAATGTGTATTATGGTGATTTTAGGGCTGTTAAAAACGTAAATTTGAATATTCAGCGAAATAAAATCACTGCAATTATTGGCTCTTCTGGGTGTGGAAAAAGCACAATGCTGCGTTCGATCAATCGGATGAATGAATTGGTTCCATCCGCTCGAATGGAAGGAGAAATACTCTACCGGGGACGCAATATCCTAGACTCTAAAGTAGACCCGGTAATTGTTCGCTCTCAGATTGGTATGGTATTCCAGAAACCCAACCCTTTCCCCAAAAGTATTTTTGATAATGTGGCCTGGGGAGCAAAAGCCAACGGTTTTAAAGGGGATATGCACCAGTTGGTGGAAAATTCGCTCAAGCAAGCTGCGCTATGGGATGAGGTTAAAGATAAATTGAGCGAAAGCGGATTGTCCCTTTCTGGCGGGCAGCAGCAGCGACTTTGTATTGCGCGCACAATTGCTGTTAAACCCGACATTATTTTGATGGATGAACCGGCTTCCGCACTGGACCCAATTGCCACTTTGAAAATTGAAGACCTGATGCGAGAGCTGGCGGAACAGTATACCATCATTATTGTGACACACAGTATGCAGCAGGCAGCCAGGGCATCCCACTATACAGCCTTTTTCAATATGGATGACGATCGAGCTGGCTATCTGGTAGAGTATGGTCCTAGCGAACGATTGTTTACTACTCCTAAAGAAGAATTAACCGAAGCTTATATTACCGGCCGGTTTGGGTAACCTGGCAGATTTGAGGAGCAACTATGACCCGAGATTATTTAGACAAAACCATTAATTCGCTTCGAGAAGACGTGCTAACTTTGGAGAGCATGGTCTCCGAAGCGATACACGATGCCGTGATTGCCCTACTTGAAAATGATAAGGAAACGGCAAAGCGTGTGTACTTGGGTGATAAAGATATTAATGACAAACGATTTCAGATGGAAAATGAGGTTTTGATTGCAATTGCTACGCAGCAGCCCCTGGCAACTGACTTGCGCATTTTAGCTTCTATTCTTGAAATCGTAACTGAATTGGAGCGGATGGGTGACTACGCCAAGAAGATTGCCAAGATCAATCTTAAACTCTCCGTGCCAGGGAATGCATTATCTGCAATTACACACCTCAAGGAGATGATGGAAATTACTGTGGTGATGCTAGAGAAAGGTGTAAAGGCGTTCGTGGATTTAGATATAGAAACGGCCCGAGCGTTGCCGGCTGAAGATGATAAAGTGGATGTAATTTTCAATCAAATTACTCACGAACTGCTCAAAAGCATGAGAAAAAAGAAAAAATCGACGGTCGCGCTGGCAAACCAAATCCAGTGGGCTGCGCATAATATAGAGCGAATGTCTGACCGGGTTGTGAATATTTGTGAGCGTACGATTTTCATCGTGACGGGTGAGATGAACGAGCTTGAAGAGTCTGATGATGAATGGGTCGTGGATTTTCATGAATAGATTGCGATTAAGAGGAACTCTAAGTCATACGGTGATGATTTGTTTTCTGTGCATGATCTTCGTCATGACCGGTTGTCAGGGCAGTGAGAGCACTCAACCTGATGGCGGTGCCCCCGTTCAGGAAACATACTTGGAAAATAAAGGCTCGGATACAATTGTCAACCTAGCGCTGGCTTGGGCAGAAAAATATCAGGAACTGCATAGCGAAATTCGGATCTCTGTGACTGGAGGTGGTTCAGGAACAGGGATAGCATCGTTAATTAATAACACGGTGGATATTGCGAATGCTTCTCGTCAGATCAAGCCGGAGGAAATTGAAAACGCACAGGCCAACGGTGTAGAACCATTGGAAATGGTGGTTGCCAGAGATGCGATTGCCGTTATCATCCACCCAGATAATCCGATTAATGAGCTTACTATCCAGCAAATCTCAGCCATTTATACCGGAGAGATCACCAATTGGAGTCAGTTGGGTGGAGAAGATCGCCCGATTGTACGGCTGTCCCGCGAGACCAACTCTGGTACGCATGTGTATTTCCTTGAGAATGTACTTCGTATGGGCGATAAGAATAGCGACCTGCTCTTCTCGACAAACACTTTACTGCTGCCGTCATCCGAGGGGATCATTAAAGAGGTCTCTCAAAATCCTAATGCGATTGGCTATGACGGCCTTGGCTATGTTACGGATGAGGTAAAGGTGATTGGAGTTGCGACCGAGATGGGAGAGGAGTATGTGTTTCCGTCTGTAGAGACGGTCAACGTTGGCACATACCCGATAGCTAGAGAATTATATATGTACACCAACGGTCAACCCGAAGGCGTGCTGGCTGAATATATGGACTGGATTTATTCAGATGAAGCCCAGGCGATTGTGGCTGAATTGGGCTTCGTTCCGGTATCTAAACCTTGATGCATGGGCTAACAAATTTTTATGAAAAATACACGTAATTTTCGAGAAATACTGATAACGATTGTGATCAAGGCGTCTGGCTACTCAGCCATATTTTTTGTGACGCTGATCTTTTACTTCTTGTTGAGTCAGGGATTGCCGACCTTTACTGAAGTGCCATTGAAATCGCTGTTTAGCGTCCGTTGGTATCCGATTGAAGAATATTTCGGTATCCTCCCATTGATCACAGGCTCCATTGTCGTGACAATTGGGGCAACGCTGATTGCAGTCCCTTTTGGAGTCGGCACAGCCATTTTCCTGGCAGAGATTGCCCCCCGCTGGCTACGAGAGGTGCTCAAGCCGGTCATTGAGATTTTGGCCGGTCTGCCATCCGTGGTGCTGGGCTTTTTAGGGATTGTGATGCTGTCCTCTTATCTGCGTGAATTGTTTGCGCTGCCCACAGGGCTGTCTGCTTTTACCGGCTCACTGTTGCTGGGGGCAATTTCCATCCCTACGATTGTGTCTGTGGCTGAGGATGCGCTGGATGCCGTTCCCAAGGAATACCGGGACGGGGCTTTAGCATTGGGCGGCACACGTTGGCAAACGATCTGGACGGTGATCCTGCCGGCGGCGCGCTCTGGTGTGTTGACGGCGGTCATGCTGGGGATTGCTCGC
Organism: Anaerolineales bacterium; assembly: GCA_963675375.2. Taxonomy (GTDB): domain Bacteria; phylum Chloroflexota; class Anaerolineae; order Anaerolineales; family UBA11579; genus UBA11579. The sequence continues at coordinate 280,075 of CAXXLY010000001.1, forward strand.
TCGATTGGTGAAACGATGACAGTAATGATGGTAACAGGTAATGCTCCGGTGCTGGCGAACAGCTTGCGGGTGTTCCTTTCTCCGGTGCGGACTATGACAGCTACCATCGCTGCTGAGATGGGAGAGGTAGCCAATGGTAGCACACATTACCATGTGTTGTTCTTTATCGGGATCGTGCTGTTTGTACTGTCTTTGATTGTTAATGTAATTGCTTCTTCTTATGTTTACCGAACCACACAGCGTTCGGAGAAATTATTATCATGAGTACATCAGAACAAAATTATCAGAAACGGAAAATTACAGAAAAGATTGGCATCTTCGGTCTGATTGTCGTTACAATCCTGACAGTTGTCCCAATTTTCTTTGTGATTGGGTATATCGTTGTGCAGGGTGCGCCGGCAATCTCCTGGGAATTTCTCAGTGGTTTTCCTGGCGATGGGATGAAATCCGGCGGAATATTGCCGGCAATCGTTGGGACTTTCTATCTCACGATTGGAACTGCGATTTTCTCAGTGCCCTTGGGAATTGGCGCTGCCATCTATCTATCTGAATATGCGACAGATAACGCCTTTACCCGGCTGATTCGGGTATCGATCATCAATCTAGCAGGGATCCCCTCAGTAGTCTATGGGTTGTTTGGGCTTGGCCTATTTGTGCTGTTCCTCAACTTTGGTACTAGCATTTTGTCCGGCTCTTTGACACTTTCTATTATGACCCTGCCGATCATCATCAGCACGGCAGAAGAAGCACTTCGGGCAGTACCGCAGTCTTTCCGGGTGGTGAGTCAATCACTAGGCGGGACGAAGTGGCAAACCATTCGTAAAGTTGTATTGCCTCAGGCGTTGCCAGGGATTATTACCGGGATTATCCTGGGTTTAGAGCGTGCCGCTGGAGAAACTGCTCCGATCTTATTTACAGTGGCGGCGTTCTTTTTACCCCGGCTGCCTTCTTCACCATTTGATGCAACGATGGCATTGCCTTATCACCTATTTGTAATCTCGACACAGGTGCCAGGTATGCCGGTCAAGATTCAATTCGGCACAGCGTTGGTCTTATTGGTTTTTGCTCTTTCAATGAACTTGATTGCCGCGATCATTCGATATCGGGCGCGTGCAAAACGGCAGTGGTAATATGGAAACAACTCAAGATATAAAAATCCTTATTGATAACTATAGTTTGCAATATTCAGATGGGACCGAATCTCTTCGAAATATCACCCTGCCAATTTATCGGCACCAAATCAACGTATTTTTAGGACCATCTGGCGGCGGGAAGTCTTCACTGTTGCGATCACTCAACCGATTGAATGATTTGGCCGATGTGGAAACGTTTACCGGCCAGATTCTATTGGATGGGGAAAATATTCTTTTACCATCTACCGATGTGATTCAACTTCGGCGCAAAGTGGGGATGGTCTTTTCGCGCCCCGTAGTGCTGCCGATGAGTATTCGGGAGAATATCACTTATGGTTTGGAGCTTGCCGGTGTGAAAAATCAGTCCGTCTTGGATCAGGCTGTTGAGCGCTGTTTACACCAGGCCGCTTTATGGGATGAAGTCAAAGATCGATTAGATGATTCGGCAAATGCAATGTCGGGCGGTCAGAAGCAGCGGCTGTGCTTGGCGCGTGCGCTGGCGACCGAACCTGAAGTGATCTTGCTCGACGAACCAACCTCTGGGCTTGACCCAATTTCCACCCTGAAAGTGGAAGATTCGCTGCAAAATTTAAAAAGTGAATATACGATAATATTAGTGCCGCATTCAATCCAGCAAGCTGGTCGGACGTCAGATTATTGCGCATTTTTCCTTCAGGGAGAATTGATTGAACACCTGCCAGGGCAGACCATGTTCACTAACCCCCAGGAGGAACGTACCCGTGATTATGTCGAGGGACGTTTTGGATAGCTATTTGTGATCGACTAGTTATCAAAGTCAAAGCAAAGCGGTGCAGATTATCTGCACCGCTTTTTGAATTCTCTTTTTAGCTTTCTCCCGATCTACCCACCAGAACTCAATAGGGATTGTTTTGAATATCTTTTCCAGTAATAAAACAGGTAAAACTTCCTCCGCACTAGATTATCTTGTAGAGGATTTTTCACATTCGCAGGATGAAATTCTGGTATTGGTTCCGCAACGCACGATTGGACTGCGGTATACAGAGCTTCTGGATGAATATCCTCAACTCAATTTGCGAGTTTCTACCCTTGCAGGTCTAGCGCGGAATATGGTTGAGCTTTTTTGGCCAATGATTGCAGAAGACGCCGGTTTCAGGTTCCCATATCAGCCCGGTACAGAGTATTATAATTTGGGGCTACCACAGGGCCGAATTCATCCTCCGTGCTTTCATCTTCACCTACATGCGGACTTTGTCTTTCTTTATCCTAATTCAGTGTTTACTCTCCTTCATTGAATATATTTTGATACTTGCGTTTCTTCTTGGCGTCTGCCAGATGCGCATAACGCTTGGTTGTGCCAATATCCTCGTGCCGGGCTAACACCTGTGCCAATACCAGATCGCCATCAGAGGCATTCAGCACGCGAGTTACAAAATGGTGGCGGAAAGTATGTGGCGTGATTTGTTGGATAATTTCTTCCAATTCCTGCTTTTCGAGCTTGTTGGCTGTTGCCAGCTTTTCGGAAAAGGCCAGGGACACCACGTGCTTCACAATCGATCTGCCAGTATTCGAGCTGATGGGAACACACTTCTCACGAGCCGGGCGGTCATAGCGGGGGAACACAGGCAGGGTGGATAGCGGTTTGCCGGTGCTGCCATCCACTTCTCTGCGAGACACGAGGAAGTTTTTTATCATCGATATCGCCCGGTCCGAGATTTCAATCAATGCTTCTTTATCTCCTTTGCCGATCGTGATGATTTCATTTTTCTTGAAGTTGATCTCGCCGCGCTTCAGTTTGCAGGCCTCGCTGATCCGCAAACCGGTATCGGCCATCACAACGATCAGGGTTGAATCGCGAAGATTGATCAAGCGATCCCATAGATTTTCGGTGGGCAGTAAAGGCATTTCATGCAATGCAAATTCTATAACTTTGATGACTTCATCCTCCGGGAAGGCGGGAATGCGCTGTCCAGACCTGCGCATGCGCTGTTTGGCCTGGATGCGCACCTGTACCAATACCTCGGAAGAAACCAGCCGGTGGTTGACCATGTATTCAAGAAAGGAGAGGATGGCTGTCATATAGACTTTTTCAGTTGATTCCTGATAAGAATGGTTAAGCCATATAAAAAAGCTTTCCCATGCGGCATCAGGGATCATAGACGCATCCGTTTCTTCCAAATCCAGTTCATAATTCTTTTCCAGCGCGCCCAGGAAGTGGTTGAGGCCGCTCTGGTATTGGAGCGCAGTGCGTTTGGCGCGCGTGTCATAGATCAGTTGGATAAAATCGTCTGCTGCTTGCTGAATATGCATACATTCCTTTTGGGAATTCGAAAAAATAAATGATTTGTAGCTACTTTTTAATTATTATAATGGCATATTATAGGTTTTCACGAAATGTACAAGCTTGTCCAAAACGCGGAAAATATTTAAATATAGAGATCAGTAATCTATTACTCTGGTTATCAAAAATTATCTCCCCAAAATCAGATTATCTAATCTCTTTGGTAAGTACTATTTTTTAAGTTGCTGATTTATAAATTGCAGTTTGTTTATCAGAAAAGGGAAAATCTGTACTTGTTACTCCTCAAAGGCCAAATAACCTAAAGCGGGCTTTCAAACGGGTCAGCCATTATGTAAGGAGTATGGATACAGGTGAACTAGATGCTGCCCAATCTATTGTCAAAGGAAAAAGTGCACCAGTCTTCATTGACAGAGCATAGTACGGGCAAATTTTTTGACTTAGAGATTGAGAAAGCTGGAGAACAGCGCTGTATTTATATATGATTAATCTTCTAATTTGATTAAACCAAAAGCCCAATTAATTTTTGAGAAATACTTCTCCATCCTTCAATTCATAAATCAGGTCGGCAACTTCAGCTACCAACGGGTCGTGTGAAGTGACCAACATGGTAATACCTTCCTGCTCCACTAACCGGCGAAATAATGTAAGGATTTGCCGGGTTGTGTCAGTATCCAGTTCTCCGGTGGGTTCATCGGCCAATATCAGCAGCGGACGGTTTGCTAACGCTCGGGCAACAGCTAGACGCTGCTGCTGCCCGCCAGAAAGTTCATCCGGGCGATGGTGCATGCGGTTGCCCAACCCAACGGCCTTCAGGCACCAGGTAGCACGGGAATGCGCAATTTTCCCCACCATGCCGGATAAACGTAACATAAATTCTACATTTTCAAAAGCTGAATAGGTCGGAAGCAATGCAAACGATTGGAAGATCAACCCCAAATGGCGGTAGCGAAATTCCGACAAATCCTCGTCGTCCAGCGTGTGGATCGGTTTGCCATCAATGATCACTTCGCCGGTGGTGGGTTTATCTAGCCCGGCAATAATGTTGAGCAAAGTCGTTTTGCCCGACCCGGAACGCCCTTTGAGCGCTACCAGCGCACCAGTGGAGACTTCCATGTTAATCCCTTTTAGCGCATGGACAGGCGCGCCAAGCGATTGATAGGTGCGGGTGACATTCTTAACCTGTACCAATGGATTCATGGCTGCCTCCTAGTCAAACGTTGGCGAATACGCTGCCACCAGGGTTCAGAATCCGGCTCGTCGAGAGGCTCTTCTTCCAAAAAAATGATCTCCTCATCGGCGGGTTGGGCGAGTTTCTTTTCTCTGCGGTGTCCTTCTACAGGATGAAGGATTACACCTTTGTCCTTTACTTCCAGGCGCACCCGCCCTCCAATCTCCAATGCTTCCAGCACCTCACGCGGAATTTGCACCCGCCCGGCAGCATCCAAAACCAGCAGTTCTTCCACCGAATGAGTCGTTTCTGGTGCTGGCAAATCACCTGAAAGAATTGGTTGTACCCGCACCGTTTCGGTAGAGGTTTTGCCATCCCGGATTGAGATGACCCGGTCTACCTGTTGGCTGATTCCGGCATCGTGCGAGACAATCAAGATCGTGGTGCCAAAGGTCTGGTTGGCAGTTTGCAAGACATTGTAGATCTCTTGTGCAGTAGCCGTATCCAGTTCACCGGTCGGCTCATCGGCCAAAAGTAGTGGCGGATTATTTGCCAGGGCTACCGCAATCGCCACCCGCTGCTGCTCCCCACCGGAAAGCTGAGCAGGCAGGTGTGTGACCCGTTCGCCGAGGCCAACCATATCCAGCAATTCTTCCGCACGGTGGGAGCGTTCTTCATCAGGGCGGTCGGTCAACCGCATGGGGAGTTCCACATTTTCCAGTGCAGTGAGATAAGGCACCAAATTGCGAGTGGTCTGCTGCCAGATGAAACCCACCTGATGACTGCGGTATTGGTCCAGTTCGGCTTCACTGAGTTGCAACAGGTCTTGCCCGGCCACGGAGACTTTTCCGGCGGAGGGGTGGTCTAATCCGCCCAAGACATTCAGCAGCGTTGATTTGCCCGAACCAGATTCCCCCACAATCCCGATGATTTCGCCAGGCATCACGCGTAGGTCCAGGCCTTGCAAGGCTACCACTTCCACACCAATCTGCGGATAAATTTTGACCAGGTTCTCACAAGAGATGAGCACCTGATCTGCGTTTTTTTCGGTCATTGGCCGATCACCGTTTGTCCTTCTTCCAACCCGGAAACGATCTCCACTCGGTCGTCAGCCCGGAGGCCAAGTACGATGTTAACCCGGCGTTGTACGCCACCACTTTCTACAAAGACAAAATCCTGACCCTGGAAGGAGCGGATCGCTGCAGGGGGCAGCCAGAGAGCGTTTTCGCGGGTGTCGATGATCACCTGGATGGTAGCCGCTTCGCCCAGTTTTAGCGTGGTGGTTTTATCTTCCAGACTGATGTGGACGGTCTGGTCGCCGGAGGTCGCAAGGGTGCTTAGCGGCAGATTTGTAATCTCGCCGGGAAATACTGTGCCGGACTGGGAAGAAAAGCGCACCGATACTTCTTGCCCGATACCCATCAAGGATATATCTTCGGCATTCGGCACAGCAGTGATCTCTAACTCGGAAGGGTCCGCCAGGGTGACGACCGCCTGAAAGGCATTTACCGAACTGCCAGGCACCACCCCAAGCGAAAGGATTTCTCCGGCAAAAGGAGCGCGTAGTTCAATTGCTTCTTGAGACTTGAGGGCCAGGTCCAGGCGGGCTTCTGCTTCAGCAAGGCGCAGTTCTGCCAGCGCCACCTCTCCGATGGGATTGTCGGAACGCCAATAGGTCACTTCGGCAGTGGCCTGATTGAATAACCCCAGGGCCAGATCAGCCTGATAATGGGCGGTATTTAATCGCTCCTGGGATACGCCCGCGTTTTGCAAGTACACCAGTGCATCCGTCGCATTTTGTAAATTTTTTCGGGCCTGGTCCAACGCTATTTCAGCCTGAGCCAGGCGGATTGGTGCTTCTAATTTAGTTCGCTCCAAATCCACCTGGGCCTGAGCTGCAGCTAATTGGGCCGAAGTTACATTCGCCTCATACTGTTCCGGCTCATCCAGTCGGATGAGTACATCCCCTTCTGCCACAGATTCGCCCGTTTCTACCAGCACCTCTTTTACAAAACCTGCCGAGCGGAAGTAAAGCTCCTGTTGTTGGATGGGTGTAACCCGTCCATTAAGCTGCACCATCTTGGTTATTGTCCCTTGCTGGACGGTGTAGGTAGGTTTCTCTACGGTTACCGGCGTGGCAACCAAAGTCGGGGTAGGGGCGGGGCCTCCTCCGACACAAGCAGCAAGCAGAAAAGCTAAAATCGTTAAAATCCATATTCGGGATGTTTTTTTCATCGTTCGCTCCCTGTTTAAAATCAGGTCGTTTCGCCCAGTTTGATGACCTGGAAGATTTTCATTTGCCGCAATGAGTACACCAGTGAGATCGTGCCAAAGACCAGGTTGATAGCAAAGAGTGTATAGGTCAAGGCCACTTTACCCCAGGCGATTTGGCTGACATGCGGCAAGATGTCTTCGCTGAGGCCGGTGGTCACCGGTAGATTAGGGATATAAGCATTGGCAGTAAGCACACCGGCTAACGTGCCAATCACAAGGCCCATCAGGGTCAGGCTGGCTAACTCGGCAATCAGGCTGTGGCGCATTTTTTTCTCGGAGAGGCCAATCGCCCGCAGCACACCCAATTGAATCAATCGTTCCCGGAAAGAGAAAAAAGCATTCAGGAAAAAAACCAGCACGGTGAATCCCGCAGAAGCCAGGAACCCAACCGAAAGTGTACCCAACACGCCCTGCCGGTCGGGGGAATAGAGCGCTTCGTCCAAGGTGGCGCGGGCATCTTGCGCCCGGATGACGACCACCCCCATCTGGTTGATCCCGGAAAGGATGTCAGATGTGCTGGCATTAGGAGCTGTGCGCAACCAAAGATCATAAGGTTGCAAGACTCCCCAAGATTCAAAGAGATAATCTAAATTGGTGATGAATAATGCCCCGTCTTCGCTTGGGATCCAGTTGGGGAAGCGAGAAACCACTCCAGCCACAGTAAAGCGCACATTGAAGGTCTCGCCTCCAGATTCGATGCGCAAATCAAGCGTATCGTCCGTATTGAGGTTATAACGCTCCCAGGTGGTTTGGTCCACCAGCACCGAATCGGTCCCGGAAGCCAGACGATTCATCAGCGCGTTGAGTGGTTCGCTGGAAAAGTCTTGCCGGAAGAAGGCTACCTGAGAAAAGTCAGCCCAATCCAGGCCCATTACCGTTCCGCCAGTTGTGCGTCCACCCGCGTTGAGGGAAGCATCATACCGCCCCACGCGGGTGGCGGCCTGCACACCGGATAGGTTGAGATGATCGCTGACCGGGATGAAATTCCATAACCCCGTATCCGGGTCATCCTCCGATTCTGGAATGAATTCGCCACCTTCGGTCAGGTTGAGATCAGCCCCAATGCGGTAATCAATCCCATTGCTTAAGGATGTATCCAGTGAGAAAGCCATCGAAGAAACAAATACGGCGAACCCCAGCGTCAGCGACATAAGCAGCAGGGTGCCCTGATAAGCGCTACCGGATCGGGCAAACTGGCGCAGCACCAAGATCGGCAAAACACCATGAATACGCTCAGCCAGATGCGAGAGCGCTTCTAATAAGATTGGCAAGATGCGTAAAAAAAACAGACTCAACCCAGTAATGAGCAACGTCGGAAGAAGAAATAATACAGGATTTTGGTAGGGATTATCACTGCCAATAGAGCGGTCCAGAATGACGATTTGCCCTTGCGAGCGCAGCGTGTACAATCCATATAAAGCAGGAATCAGCAAGGCAATATCCAGATAAAAACGCTGCCAGAGCGGTTTGCGGCGGGCGCGGGCGCGTTCCAGTTTGTAGGAAACAATCGTGTCCTTGCCAGCATGCCAGACAGGCAGCAGACAAAAGCCAATTGCCAGCAATACGGCAAGCAGTCCTAGCCATACATCCCGGAAGGAAAGGCTGGCAGAAAAAGAGAGCGGATTCGAGAAATCTAAAAATGAGTGCGTCCGTCCGATCAGTTCAGCCAAATTTGCACCTAACGGCAAACCGATAATCAGCGCCCCAAGCCCCAAAATCGCCCATTCCACAAAATAAACGACTAGTACCCATCCACGGGTAGCCCCCCGGCTGCGCAGGACGGCAATTTCGTTGCGCTGATTACCGACAAACAAACGGGCAACCAGCACCAGGAAAAATATTACCAATCCCAGCACCGGAGCGCCGAAGGCAAACTGCGAACCAGCCAGAGAGGCTGCTGATGCCTGATATTGCCGCAAAGCAGGGGCTGGAGAAGTCTCCAGGGCGGCGTTGGGGAGGATAGCATTAACCTGGTTTTGCACCGCGTCAATCCGAGAGATCAGTCCGCCAATATCTCCGCTGGAAACGCCGCTGCCATCCAGCGCCAATCGCCAGGTCGCTTCATCTACCGGGGTTGGCAGGCTGCTGGTAGCTTTCCACCAGGTGTCTTCATCGGTGAGCAGTTTTTTCTCAAAAGAATCAGCAGGATACAACGACCAAAATACCTCACTGGCATCCATGGGAACCCATAGGCCGCTGATGGTGATGGTTTGCTGGTAATCCGGGGATGATTGCAAGGTATAGATTTCGCCCACATGCAGGTCCAGATTGTTGGCAAGGTCTAATGAGGCAAGGACTTCTACTTGCCCATTCGCTTCTTCTGCCGGATGAGGGAGTTCCCCTTCGATCAGTTGAATATGGTCATATACGTCGGAAAGGAAAGCCAGTTTGACAAATTCCAGCCGGTTTGCGTTTTCTTCGGTTGGATCCAAAGATAGGTTGGCGGTCGCCAGGTAGCGGGTCTGGTCTGTGAGGGGGAGGCCGATGCGGTCGGCGGCCTGTTCTGAGAGGTATAAATTGAGCGGGGCATATTGTTCTTCGGTAATGGGGCCGTACCAGTTGCCGATGTAGCGGAAGACGAAGTCGAAGGATTGCCGACCAGTCTGGTTGGCAGCATTGGTCAGCAAGTCGGTCATGATGGCGTAGTTGACCCCGTCCGCATAGATGGGCACGGCCACTACCATCGCTACTGCGGCCACTAAGCCCACCGCCAGGCTAAGGGCCAGCCAGCGGTGTGACCGAAGACGCTTTACAGCGAAGGAAATCGCATTACGAAAGATATGCATTATCCAAATATTGTCCTGAACACGGGCTTATTAGCCACCCCAACCGGTAATCATCAAAAGGATAATAGTCCGTTTTTGAGATCCCGTAAAGGGAGAGATTATTTATACTGGTCTGCCTGCAACAACAATGAAAAAAACGCCAATCCTATTTGTATGAGGAGTAGGGGAACTACAGTCTGCCAGGAGAAAAATTGCCCTTGCAAGCCTTTTCCTAGCATATCGAAAATCAACTTGGTAACCCAGGCTGTGCCTAGAGGAACCACGCTTTTTAGTCCCTCAATTATGATGAGGATCAAAAAATATGCGGGCTTTGCCTGCCAGATGAGTTTAAGCATCTGCTTGTAAGTTTTGAACAACCCCGGAATACTCAAATTTCACCCCAAAATAAAAACCAGGTTCTGATTATCCATTACTGATTGTTAACTTTATTCATACAGTCCCAAACAGCATCTTTCACTTCCCATGTTTCCAGAGAAAGAATGTTTTCTTCCAGCATGCAAGCATAATAGGCATCTGCTTTTTGCTGGGCTAAGGCTAACTCAACTTGCGCATTACTGCCATTCCCAATATTAAATTGGGCGTCTCCCATAAATACCTCTAATGGGGAAATGGTGATAGCAGGGAATGAAAATTGCTGAGAATTTTGCCTTTGAGAAAATGCCAGGCGGTAGATAGCAGCATTTTCAGCGCCTACACTGGCTTCCCAGTTTGAAGAATTGGCAACTGAACGCCGTGCCGGGATACCATCAAATCCGGCTGCCTGTTCAGAGAGATAAGTGATCCATGTCCAGCATGCTTCGGGATGTTCGGCCTGGTTTGAAATATAAAAACCACGTTCATAACCAGAGTCGAATGGGGAATCGTTGTCGGGGACGCTGGGAAGTGGAAGGATGCCGATCTCAAAGGAAGGGGGTTGACCGGGGTCAAATAATTCAGTGGTTTGTTCACCAGCCCGTACTGTCCAGAAGGCAATTTGCCCAGATTCGATTGCCGTAACGATAGATCGCCACGCGTCTTCTTCTGCTGGAGGTTGATAAAGTATCCCACTGGAAAAAAGGCTATCCAACCATACAATTCCATTCGCTACCGATGGAGTGTTGATGGACGCCGTTGGGAGATCTCCGGTCAGGTCCAGCCACTTCACGCCGTGCCCGGCCAGCAGCAGGTTTGACGTATCCACGGATGCGCTATTTGTAGTAAAGCCATAAGTGGGGGTTTCGCTGGTTGGATTTGCCACAGCGGTTAGGTACTCCATGAACGCATCAAAGGTCCAATCTAGAGAGGGAAGTTCAAGCCCCTTTTGTTTGAGCAGGTCTGCGTTATAGACCATGACACTCGGTTGAATCAGGAAAGGCCAGACGACAAATTCTCCCTGGTAGCGGGATGTACTCAATAAATCTTGGTCATAATCCTGTAAAAATGAATTGTTCTCTCTTTCAACCAACGCGTTGAGACCCAGGATAAACCCGGAATCACCTGCACCGGAAGCATCCATTTGTGCAGCGAAGCAATCAAATTTGGTTGCAAAGCCTTCATAATAGCCTTTGTTTGGTGAATAGGTAGCAGCGATATTGACTCTGATCTCGTTTTGCGTTTGGTTGAAGTCATCTGCCAACGCATTCAGGATTTCCCTCTCCGCTGGGGTGGCGCTATCCAGATAAAACTGGAGGCTGACCGCGTTGGCATTTTGTTGCTCTGTTGGCTCTGGAGTAGCGATGGTTACCTGGGCATCGCCAGCGGGCATTTGGGGGCGTTCGGCCAATTTGGCTTCCGCTTGTTGGAGTGCGGTAGGTAAATCCATTGTTCCGGCTAAAGCCTTGGTTACGGCTTCAAAAACCAGCGCCTCCGCCTCCGGATACAATCCGGGAGTATAAGCATGTGCTAACCCATATCGGATGGATTCCTCAATTCCTTCTGGGATGTTCGTCCAAAACCCGGCACCATCAGCCACCGATTGACGGGCAGGGATTTGCAAACGATCGACACTTTGATTAGGGTCTACGACTAGCCATTGGTGAGACAGGTAAGTGATCCAGTCCCAGGCAGCCTGTGGATGTTGTGACCCGACACTGATGGCAGCACACGATCCAACCAAGCGATTTGTATTGCTATTCGTACCTCCCAAATCCTCAGGCATGGGGGAATAGCCAAGTGCCGAAATAGCAATTTGGGAGAAGAGGGTGTCATTTTCTGTAATTCCCATTGGGCCGGAGAGCAGTTCATATAACCGCCCAACCCACATAGCGGGTGGTGGGTCATTGTGGAAGAGCTCTACCCAACCAGAATCATTTTCCTGTAACGGATAAATCAAATTCTCATTGGCGGCGTCCAGATACCATTTTAGTGCCTCGGTAAAGGTCTGACTGTCGATCTCGCCATTATTGGCCTGCAACAATGCGATAATCTGAGGTTGGAGGATCGAAAGGTAAGATCGGTCAGCCAGTCCATAGCGACCAGACTGCGAAAGTGTGGCAATGGCGGTTTGGAAATCATTCCAATTCCACCCAGGTTGTGGATGGGGAAGGCCAGCTGCATCAAATGCAGCCGGGTCATAGAATAAGCCTGCCAGGGAAAGATTAAGCGGGAGTCCCAGTACCTGCCCCTGGCTATCCTGGCAGGTAGCAAGCGCACCAGGCCAGAAATCATCCGCTTGAAAAGCCACATCCGTTTCGATCTGCGGTTGCAGGTCTCGGAAGTAAGCGCTCATTGCATTATCTCGACCTGCAAGAAAGACACTATCGGCGCTGGATGCCAGAGATTGGAAATAGTTTCCCGCTTCGGCGTTTGCCTGTGGGGCTTCCACTAATTGAACCGTGACAGAAGGGTTTTGCTGATGAAAGTCCTCAACGAGAGAGGTAAACATATCATGGGTATAGCCAGGTGCGGCAAAGGTAATCGTTACCTGCTCATCCTCTGGTTGAATTGCGGTACATGCAGTCATGGAGATGATAATTAGAAGAAAATTTGTCACAAGAAATGGAAAAAATCGATATGTCTTGTTACGCATTTATTGACCTCCTGTTTCTTGAATGCTTTTTCTGTATATTTTATATATCCATGAACTTGAGAAAAAGATAGTAAAAGCAAGCCTAATTAATTCCTGTATACCGTATCTATTGAATAATTATAGAATTCGCAAGAACAAGATATATTCAACTAACCTATGGGTAGCATAAATACGCCATTATTTAGGATATTTTGTTTTCTAGAGCCACTGTAGTATTGGCTCCTGTTAAAAATAACTAATGTTTTTGTGTGATTTTAGCCCTATTTTTTCGTAAAAACAATTATTTCTTTGAAATTGATATAAAATGTCTCATCAATGCATTAAAATACATTGCGTATAGATTAATAATCCATCTGGCTGTCGGTTCTTATACAGACAATTTTTCTCCAAAATATCTTTTGTCTTGGGGGAGTGGTTATATGGATCAAGATATTGTCTATTGTTTACTCGGCTAGAGTAGAGAATAGTTTCCATAAAATCTGAAAAAATAATTGCGTACACAATACACTAAGATGCCCTTTATGTAAAAGGATAAGAGAGTGGTTTTTAGTCATTTTCAGGAATTCACTCTTGCACACATATGATTGTTATAATGCTAATTATAACAACCTATTAGGTTTTTCCACGCCTCCTTTCTTTCCTCCAATTTTTGGCCCCCTTCCCCACGCACTGAAATCCCAGTCGAGTAGATTTGGCGTAGAGATCACTCCGCTTCCCGCATCAGTCTGCGACCCGGTTTCTCCCACAAACGATCCCCGCTCGCAGCAAGATAGAGCGCACTCTTCCTGCTGGTCTTCAACATTTCCAGCACTTCGTGGTTGAGTTCGTCTGGATAGGTCCGATATTCTTTCTTTGCCATTCGCCTCTCCTATTTGATCTTTATCTTGACATTTTCTGTGTCCACTAAATCGGGGTAAGCCTAATTCCACTTTCTGTTGGTTTTATTTTAGGGACTCTTTACTCTATCTGTGTTGAACACTTTCCCCCTACCCTACCTTTAGTAACTATGATCTGGTCAAAAATTATTTCTAATTGAATATTTGATATAAACACTCTAGCCAATAAGAACATGTGTTCTTATTGGCTAGAGATTTATTCCTTCCACATCTGTAATTCTACTCAGTGGCGAGAAGGATAACCACATCACCGAACTCATGAGTGGAAGTTAGGGTAATATTAGATAAGATGATATCCTCGCTGATGTTTCCAGCAAAGTCTTCAATCACTACTTTGATTTCAATGGTCTGGTCGGGAATTTCTGTTGCAGGCCAATAATATTCCCAACCATCACTTCCGTCCATATCCATACCTACCAGATGCCAACTACCATCGTGGTAGACATAAAAAGTCACGTTCTTCACCCCGCTCAGGTTATCACTAGCCTCAACGCTTAGTATCGTACGAGGGATCATCAATGTGCCATCAGGGCTCGGCGTAATAAATGAACCTGTCGGAGCTTCAGTGTCATCTCCAATTGTTTCCACATATGTCACGGTCACTGTGTAGTTGCTTGATGGCATGGTGACTGAATTGATATGAGTTTTTGAACTGTCGTCATTCGTCCCACTCCAAGCACTCACCTGCCAGCCGCTATTTGGCATTGCTGTCAAGCTGATGCTCTCGCCAGTTTTGTATGTGCCCAAGTCGCAGCCAGTCGAATTGCTTGGATCTGCCACTGGATCACTTCCCCCTGCATTGCTACTGAGCGTGAGCACATAACAGGTTTCACCTACAATCGGTTCGGCTGTTGCCATTTGTGCTGATATCTCCACACTGCCACCGCAAGCTTCCCCATTGTATTCCAACTTGTAGTAGTATGCTATGCCAAGCGACACATTTGTATCGGTGTAGATGTATTCCAGCGGCTCTGTTGAAGAATACACACCGCAAGCCATCTGACTGTCTTCTTCATGCACCTGCCCCCAGCTGACTTTGTCCACCGACAAAGCTGCCGTTGTTGATCTCCATATCCACATCCCAACTTAAATCTACCTGGCTGCCATTCCATATCGCTTCAAACCGGGTCAGGTTCACAACTGGTGCGCCCGGTGTCGTTCCACCTCCACCTTCTCCAGTCCCAGGCAAGGTTCCAGCAAAGCGCCGGGTGATCTCTTCTAGGGTAAATTCGCTGATCAACGCAGACTCTCCAGTTGGTGAAACTAGCTCAAAGCCCACATCGACTGCACCATCGGCATAGCTGGTTGTTGGTATGATCGTTCGATATTCGGCTGCTTCTCCTGTTAGCACCACGCTGCCTGTCAGGCTACCACCATCAAAGCTGACCAGCTGGCTTCTTCCAGCATCATCACCTTCAAATAAATTGAGTAATTTAAATTTGCAAGAAAATATTTTAGAGATCCTCCTATGGTCTCTCTATAAGCTTGGAGCGAGCCATCAGGGCATAGCCGCTTTCCGGGGCTTGTTGCCAAAGATTGTAGTAAGTTTTGACAGCAAGATCAGTGTCACCGTTCAGTTCATAAGCCAAGCCCAACAGATAAAGCAGATTAGGATAAGTAAAGCGATAACCATACCAGCCACATTCTTCTTCTTGCTCAATTAAAAAATTTTGATATGGCTTGTAGGTTTCAATCTGCTTTTGCAATAATGCGATGGCGTTCTTGAAATCCCCATCTTCAAATAATAAGTACTCGAGGATATTAATTTGTTCAAATAATTGACTTTTTGAATTCCAATAATAGTAATAATCATATACATCTATGTATTCTTCACAAATATCCTCGTGTGAAAATTTATATGCTTCCAGAACATGATAATACAAATTTCCATTGATGATTATTTCTTCTACAATTTCCGGCTTCCAGGATTCTAGCAAAACACTAATATTGGGCGAAGCGGACTCTAAATTAAATTTGATGATAAAAACATCATCAGTCCCATTAAAACGATATACAAATTCATCAATTCCTGGAAGTTCAAGAGGTTCTATAGATAGACTTTCTGGCTCAAAGAATGGTAAGTTCACTGGATGGAAAAATCTTAAACTATTTCCATCTTGATAAATAAACATACTACCTTTATTGAAATTATTTAGGCTATAAGTGAGTAGGAGAATAGGTCTTCCATTAATTTCAAAATTAATTTGTGAAATTTCTGAGAATTGGTCAAGGTATTCCTTCAATTCAGATAGTTCATTTACAGCATATTCATTAACCAAATATTCCATGACAATATTTGAGTGGCAAAAGTAGTTAAGATACTTATAATCCATGGAGTTATAAGTATCTGCTACAATCGCGCACGCAGGAATTATTTGCTCCTTTTTCCCGGAAAAATTTTCCAAAAAAATCTTAGCAATTTCTGATGGGATCATGTCTTCTGGATTGAAAGGTGAGTCAGCGACTTCCTGAATGATTTGTAAGCCTTTATTCCAATTTGATAATAGATAGTTAAAACCAAGATTTAACCGCCAGATATCTTTGTCTGTTTTATCTATGTTGTAGGTAATTTGATACGCTGATGAAAAGTTTAAACTTTCCCAATTGTCCAATGTATATTGTATTTTTTCAATATTTGCCAGGTAATCATGTGATTCTGTAAAAGGAGCAGATAAGATTTCTTCAAACGGGAAAAGATTAATTTCATCTACAAGTTGGTATGCATTATCAGTCCGAATCCAATAGAAACTTATATTGCCATTTGTTGGATGAGAAGTAATCAGATCAATTTCAGGAAAACTGGAGGGATCAAATTCATAATTTATATCCCCTTTTGGATTAAACATGCAATACATATTTCCGTTAGATAAATCAACAAACTTATTAGTTTGCCATTCCATTATTCTTAATTTGCAGGGGTTGTCATAAGTTAGAATAATGATTTCTGGGATACCATCCCCATCCTGGTCTTGCAAGTTACTTTCATCAAAATTATATTCTCTAATTTTCGGCCACTCATCAGGAAAAAATGATAACTCATACTTTCCGGCATTTTTTATAGCAATGAGTAAAAGATTTTGATCTGTTACACCATAATACGGAGAAATTAACATTATATAGGCAGTTTCGCCATTTCCCCGAATATTATCAATGGGATATAAAACGATATTAAATCCTCGATAGTGTAGATACGGACCAATTTTATCTATCGGAGATTGCATTGTGTTTAAACTTTCCTCTATATTTTCTTTAATCCAGAGATATGAAACGGGATCAATAGACAATGAGTAGAACTTTGCGAGAGCTTTTTTCCATTCAAATTCTTCATTTAAAACTTCATCGGAGAATCGATATTCAGCTTCTCTAATGCTAAGGCTGACCAAATTTTGTAGAGAAGGATAATAAGATCCTCCAGCAAATAAATTTACTCCTGCTACATATGCATACTGGTCAATCAATTGGATCATTGAAAAAGCATCCTGTGACGTCCAATCTTTCAATTGATAATTTATACTTGGGGATGAAGGTGGTGGAATTGGCGTGGGTGGAGTTACCCTTATATAAAATGGATCATCAGGAATAGGAAACATAGAGTTTTCAGTGTCTGGGAGATACCCAGGAACCTGAGTGTTCAATAGATTCTGGGGTGGGGAGAACTGTAGCGTAGGTGTGGGGCTTGGTATTTTTATCTCAATGGGAGCATTGGTTTTAGTTGGGTGGAGCACAGTGTCAATATCACCAATTGCAGAAAATTCAGTAGAGGTGCAACTTGTTAGGATAAGAATAAAAGTAAGGAGAAGTAAAGCTAGTAAACCGAAGCTTGGTTGATCAATTTTCATTTTCCCATTCCTTGCAGTAGTGCGACACAGGCTAAGACTTTTTCAGTTTTCATGATCAACTTAGCTGTAAAAGTCAAAACAAGTTCTGACACTCATGATATTAAGCGCTGATAAAATACGAGTTAGAATCTTGCTGCGGAATCACCTCCTGCGAAAATAGTGTATCAAGCTCCTTCTCTTTTGACAAATGACGTGTGTCAGAGAAGGTTTGCATCGGCGTACGCCCGTGACAGTATTTCCCACTGTGCGGGCGTTCTTCGTTGTAAAAATGGATCCAGGTATCCAGGTCGGCCTGCAAATCTTCCAGTGAAGCGTAGATTTTCTTGCGGAAAGCAAGATCATAAAATTCTTCTTTGATGGTGCGATGGAAGCGTTCGCAGATGCCGTTGGTTTGGGGATGGCGGGTCTTGGTACGACTGTGGTCGATATTTTCGATGGCCAGATAGAGCTGGTATTCATGGTTCTCCAACTTGCCATTGTATTCAGTCCCCCGGTCGGTCAGGATACGCAGCAGATCGACTTCTTGAGCCTCAAACCAGGGGATGACCCTGTCATTGAGCAGATCGGCAGCAGTGATGGCATGCTTGCTGGTGTACAGCTTGGCAAACCCCACTTTGCAATAGGTGTCTATGAAAGTTTGCTGGTAAATACGGCCAATGCCTTTGATCGTGCCCACGTAGTAGGTATCCTGGGCTCCTAGATAGCCAGGATGTTCCGTTTCGATCTCACCGTGGGCTTCTCGTTCTTCTTTGGCTTTTTCCATCGCCTGAAGCTGCGATTCGGTCAAAACCAGGTTTTCAGCGGCAGCCTTTTCTTCCAGCGCTTTCAGACGCTTTTTGAAGGTTTCCAGGCCATGACGTAACCAGATTGAACGCACGCCGCCAGGTGAAACAAAAACACCTTCTTGCTTGAGTGTATTGGATACGCGGAGTTGCCCCAGTGCGGGATTGTCAGTGGCAATCTTCACCACCGCATCTTCCACCTGTGGGTCTACTCGATTCTTTGGATTTGGCTTGCTGCGGCTCAGTTCGCGCAGACCTTCAGGACCCTGTTCATCGTACAATTCTTTGAACCGGTAATAGCTGTCCCGTGAGAACCCCATGATCTTGCATGCTTCGCTAACATTCCCCAGATGTTCTGCCAGGTTGATTAGCCCCATTTTATTTTTGACTACTTTTTCTGCTGTGGTCATCTTTCACTCCTTTTCAATCTCTTGATTGTAATTGGAGTGTCAGATTAAGTCTTGACTATCTCAGAATACGAGTACGAACGCAATGGAACCAGCAACCTGTCCATTTTCTTTGCTCCATTGGAAGCGTGGCGACACATCCAAGTCACCGACCGGCGTACAAAGACCGATTTTGCCCATTGCATGCGCGATCTGGTCGATCTTCATTTTCCGGATGCAGAGAAGATCATCCTGGTCATGGATAATCTGAACACCCATAAATTTGCTTCTCTGTATGAAGCCTTCTCCCCTGCGGAAGCTCGGCGCATCATTGAGAAGCTGGAAATCCATTACACACCCAAGCATGGGAGTTGGCTCAATATGGCTGAAATCGAACTCAGTGTTCTTCATCGACAGTGCCTCAGGGCTCGGATTCCCGATCAGGCCACCTTGATCCTGAAGATGGTTGCCTGGGAAAAGATGCGTAACTTGTCTCTTGCTACTGTCAATTGGCGTTTTACCACCCAAGATGCACGCATCAAATTGCACAAGCTCTACCCGTCATTTGATATTTGCTAAACTACTAGATAAAATTGCAGTAACATTGCAATAAAAAAGCGAATACCCCTCAATTTGAGGGGTATTTTACTAGGCGCACCCGGAGGGACTCGAACCCCCAACCTGCTGATTCGAAGGTTTCCTCAAAAATGACCGCTCCCAAGCCTTGTGCACCGATTGCCTAACTGCGGAAATCAAACACGCTATGTAGTGCCTTCTCCACAGCTAGGGACTAATTGGAGGTCTGCTTTTTGCATCTCGAGTACCGCCTGCTTGAGGTCGCTCTGGAGATCAGCAGCACAAAAATATCATTAAGCAAACCTATGCCTAATAGGTCCCCAAAAATGATGTTAGCGAGATATGAAACAGAGATTCGAGAGAATAATTGCCAAAACCCGAATCTCTGTGATGGCGGTGTATAAAAACTGTTCGTTTTCTTCTATTTATTTTTCTTCTTTATTTTGTTCCTCGTCATCATTGCTCATCAATCCTTCCCGAAACTCGCGAATACCGTTTCCCATCTCACTTCCGAGCTTACCAATTCTTCCAACCCCGAAGAGCAGAATCACAATCACAAAGATGATGATTAATTCAGTTGTTCCAATTCTTCCCATTGATATGCCTCCAATTGATTATCTAAAACTTTGGTTGAATTTTCCCTTTTCCAACGGCTTCACTTTCTTGTTCCGATCATTCCGATTTGGAGAACGCTGAAAGGGACATTACCGTGATTTCCGCCAAAGACCAATGTAAAAAATCCCGGATAGTGCTAAAGGGATCGTGACAAACGTCAATGTGTATCCCAAACCGCTGCCTGCAATCAGGCCAGGATATGCTGGGGAGAATAATATGTCAAAAATCACCGTACCAGCTCCTAACACAAGAAGCAACAAACCGCCTGCCAGCGGGAGTTTCGTCGCGATAAACAAAAACAGTATGGGGACAAGCAGCAGGTAGCTCAAATACTGGTATCGGTTCGTCCAGTCTTTCAAAAAAAGCAAGATAAATGCTATGGCTGTCAGCGAACCAATAATTCCAAAATACAAGCCGGCTCCCTTAAAAATTCTCTGTGTATTCAATTTAGTGCCCCGCGACTCTTCTAAATATTCTTTTTGAACTTCCGACCACCCATTGCCAATTGAGGATTAAATGGAAAATGATTGACGCAAGAATGATGACCGCGATCCAGGCGTGTAATCCGACCCAAACATCCCTTTGCAATCCCAGAAGAGTCCTTCCGGTACCTTGTTTCATATGATTGTGATCCACCCCCCCGCGCGGAATGACCAGCCACAATCCCAGTCCGGATAAAACTTCAAAAACAAAAAGAACAAACAAAAATACGACATTGCCATAAAGTTCAAGCACTTTTACGGCGGATACCCGAAAATGTTTTGAAATTCTTTTTGATGTTGTGATAATCCAGCGCCAATTTAGAACAAGGTGGATCAAGATTAAAATAGATAAAATTACCGAGGCCCAATTATGAAACGTGACATATTGAAAGCGGTTAAACTCAAGAAAATATTGGCAATTTCCTGTTCCACCTAACCCTTTTCCGCTGCAATATGTGGCGCCATGCAGCCCCACCCCTTGGGGCAAGACAAACCATAATAAACCACTGGTGAATAATACAAAACTACCAGAAAGAAACAAGAGGATAATCAAAACATAGTTGGTGTTTTTTTTCATAAACTTTATTCATCACCCTATACGATAAAATTTCATTCCCCTCGTCTTTTTGCAACATTCTTCTTATTAATTTGAAAATTCAGCTTATCATCCAGCGATTCTTGATACATCTTCAAACTTTCAGTTCGTTTCTTTGTATCGCTCATTTTCATCGCATCATCTACAACTTTGATGGCCTCTTTACTTGTTTCAACAAAACAAAATCGTGCAATATCCGCTTCATCTTTGTTGTAAAAACCGCACCGTTCTCTAAGATTAATGGAGAACTCCAGGCTGTCGATTGTCAGTTTCGTAATCAAGTCCTTATTTAGATACCTGGTTTCATACGAGACCCACTGGTGCCAGGATGGCTGGGACATGCCATTTATGTAATCTTCGAGGTTTTTAAATATCAGGCTGTAGCCATTTTCTTCCGGAAAATCAAAGGCCAGAGAACCTGGATCTAAAAGAATCATAGGGCCAAATGCGTAATCTGCCGGCACATTATCCTTCAGGTGCATCGAGCAGATTTGTTCCCACACCTCCCAGGTCTCGCTGACCGTTTCAGAGGTATCTTCGGCCAGAGCGATCATCGAGAAACTTCCAATTGAAACCCCATATTTCTTGCATAATTGCATGGTCTCAAAAAGCTGATCGTTATCGTAATTACGTCCGTGTTCTCTTCTAACCCGATCTACGCCCGACTCTGGAGAAATGGTTAAGGCGATGGGGACATCGATTTTAGATAATTCCCTGATATATTCTTCGTCAGCAGGGCCAAAAAGTTCCAGGGTCAATTGTTTTAAATGGAATTTCTGCTGCTGCAATGTCTTGAACAGTTCCCGCCAATACTTTCTGCCGCCCATGCGGGGGTCTTGAAACAAAAAGACCAACTGAACGCCTTGCTCGCTGAGTTTTATTAGGTCTTCGGCAATTTTTTCAGGGCTTCGGAAAGCCGGCCGATTCCTCCCCAAATAGGTTTTATAGCTGTAAGCGGAACCTCCACAGGAAACGCAATTGTGAAAACAGCCTCGAGAAATAGGTATTGTCCAACTTGGAAGTATGCCGGGGGCAAAGATAGAACCTCGCGGTTCCAGCAAATCGATCCGGGTGAACTCAAATTCATCCAAATCAACAGTTGCTTCCATTAACGGGGTACTTCTAACATGGCCTTCATCATCTCTATACGTTAAATTCGGGGTCGAATCAAACCCCGTTTGGGCATCCAATGCCTGCATAAATTGCAGGAAGGGCTTTTCCGCCTCGCCTCGGATCACTGCGTCCACAAATTCATTTTTTTGCACCAGCTCTTCATAAAAGACACTGGCCGTGAGTCCTCCCATAACAACCTGAGCTTCGGGGTGCAATTTCTTGCACAGCCGGGCAATTTCTATGGCTCCCTGAGCATGCACACACCAGTTTAATCCGATCCCGTACACCTTCGCCGAAAGATTACCCACATACTCGGCAACATCAAAATTTCGATCAGATAACATGCGCTCGCCGAGGTTATCGACTCGCGCATGGTATCCATTCCTAGAAAGGTAATCAGCAATGCTGAGCATCCCAACAGGGGGGGTGATAAATTGTGTTGTACTTGCCCCTACAGTATATGCAATTGGACCTGGAAATACAGCTTTCTCGCGAAAATCATAGATCGCAGGTGGATGGAATAAAATCACATCGTAATCCATCTTTCCTCCTGATAATAATTGTTTTTTGACGTCTCCATGCATACTGGTGGGACGAAAATTTTTGCAGAGAAAATCAGACCCATTCTGATGGTTCTGATTAATTTATTAATTTTCGGTCTTATTAATAATCTTGTCGCGGAATATCCCTACAAGCAGTAAGGTCAACCCTGCGGCATAAAGTACGTAGTAACCAGGAAGAAGCCGGGTATCCACATAAGCGATAAGCGGATCTCCCATATCGATAAATGCGCGCCCTTGGAGCGGCGCACCAAAAGCGGTGCCCATCCGGTAGGAGGCAAAAACTGCGGCAACAATCGCCATAACGATATATGCCAAGCCAACACCACCAACCAAAATTTGGGACCATTTAAGGGTTAGTTTCCCAATCTTTACACTAGCTTCTTTTATAACGATGCCAACCAGCAGTGCTACGACACATAATCCCAGGAAAGACCACATAAACGGAGCGAAAAATGCCGGCAATTCGGCCCCTTTCATCAGAATAGCAAAATCTCCCATTTGTTCACAAATGCAAAGCCCCCAGGGGCGAATCTGAACCACATCGGTTGCAAATCCCTCAACATCGATCGTCCACCAAGGCATGAACCATCCTGCAAACATCAATGCCGCTCCGACTAACACTAAAAGAACGAATAACCATTTTCTATTTTTATCCATTGCTGGTTCCTTTCAATTTTTCAACATTATTATGCAATTCAGTGAGGGCTCGAATTAAATCGAACCCTCACCTTTTATACTCAAGTCTTCAAACTTGTTATGCTAACGGAATGTCTCCCAAACCAATATCTTTCTCAGTGTTGAGATCCGTCATTGTAGCTGATTTTCCGGCAGCCTCAATCGTAAGTGAGTAACTGCCAATTTCCAAGCCTTCAAACCAGAAATCGCCCCAGTGATTGGTTTCTTGTGTATAAGTCTGGCCCTCCCCTGTAAGCGTACAGGTAGCGCCAATTACAACTTCATTTTCATCTGGGTCATAAACTGTTCCGGCAATGAACTTGTCAGGCAAGTTCAGATAGGAAACCAGGGTCTTCAATCCATACTCTGGGTGCAGTGTTTCGCCTTCGGAAAGGACTTCGTCGCTTAGTTCACTCTCTTCAACATACTTGAGTGCTTCCGTTGGGCAAGCATCCACACACCGCGGCACTTCCCATCCCCGATCGAGGAGATGCGCACAGCCAGTGCATTTCTGAGCCAGGTTCAGGTGCTGATTGAAGTAGATGGCACCATACGGGCAGGCATCCACACAATTCATACACCCGGAACACAGTTTAGGATTAATGATCACCAAACCATCTTCCCGCGTAGTGATGGCATCTGTGGGGCAAGCCGCCGCGCAGGGCGCATCTTCGCAGTGTTGGCACATCACAGGAACATAGGACATCTTGACCTGTGGTATGTTGCCGCGCACATATTCATTCAACTTCATCCAGAACTGCCCGGTGTCAGGTTGAGGTTTTGCATACGGACTCCAATCATTTCCGCAGTGTTCATCCTTACACGCAATCTGGCAGTTATAACAACCATTGCAAATAGATACATCAACTACTATGCGTTTCACAACTCGCCTCCTTCAACCCAGGCACTAAACTGTAGACCAGTGGCAGGATCGTATTTCCTGGCAAATGCTTTGGGATATTTTTCTTGCAATTCCTTAATGTCGATTTTCTTCACTTCAACCAGGAAACCGCTAGAAGCCTGCCCATTGGCATGCCTGGAGATGGTTTTTTCAGGGCAAATGAGGTTGTTCGCGCCACCACGGTCAATGTATTCGCTCTGCGGTACATTCGGGTCATCCACGATCGGATCCATTCTTGCGCCATGATCCTGGTAGGCTACTCCGGGCATAATTCTTTCGGTAACAATTGCGCCGCCAAGAACCATACCTCTCTCATTGTACATTCCAACGATGTCCCCATCTTTGATGCCGCGTTTTTCAGCCTCAATAGGATGGAGCCAAATTGGCTCGTACATATATCCATCAATGCCTTTCACTTTACAGGTCGGGATTTCTCGCAACCAGGAAACATCGTCGTGTTCAGCATGAACTTTCCAACGACCATGATTGGATTGGCAGAGCAGCGGATACATTTCCGCCCTTTCACCTAGCGGGTTATCCTGGTGGGTTTCGCCTTCAGGAATCCAGTGCGGCACAGGAGGTCGTTCATCGTCATCCGGGAAGTTCTCTACCATGAATGAAGATTCGTACTCCAAGAGCCCGGACGGTGTCAACAAAGGATTGGCAACCGGGTCTTCGTAAAAGCCCCTGGCCCCTGGTTTCTCTTCAAGTTTTGCTTCCCACTCTGGATCGAACGGGGCAGCCCAAACTTCTTTTTCTTTGAACTGTTCCCATGTCATACCACTGAGCTGTTCGATTCCCCGGGTTTCATAAGCGTATTTCATCCAATCTTCAACAGACCGGCCCCAGGTATATTTATCTTCCAAACCAACTTTCTTGGCTATTTCCCAAGAAACTTCGTAGTCGGTCTTAGCTTCACCAACCGGTTGGATAGCTTGACCAACCAACCAGACATCTCCGCCACCGGCACTAATATCATATTCTTCCATACGGGTGGTTGTGGGCAGGATGATGTCTGAAAGGAGCGTATCATTTTCCATCCAGGGATGCTCAGTCAAAACAAATTCAATCTTCTCACTACGAAGCGCCTCAATGTATCGGTTCCCGCCATTCCAGCAGGTGGTGAAACAAGGCGTATCGGTCCAAATCATGTGAATTTCGGTACCGCCTTCCTCTTCCGGAATCGGGAAAGAGAAGGGACGTTTCTGGTCGGATGCCATCATCCACGGGGATGAAACCCCATGCCAGCTGATTGGCGGGTTGAGAATAGCATCATGGATACGGGTCTTGGGAATGAATTGACGCGGGCGGAAGTAATCCTGGGGCGCTTCACTCTCCTCAAGCCCACGTGCGGGGGCCGGGTCTTCCCGGTTCATGCGGCGATCAAAAGCAATGCTCGCCGAGCGTGTGGGCAAACCGCCACCAATATTGTAACGATTGCGTCCCGGAGCGCCATAACCCTGCATGCCTTCAGCACAAGTCTGGATACGACATGGTTCGGTTGAGTATGTACCGCGCATCCCAGGCCCCATATAGCCGGACAGGGATGTTTTCTTTTGCGCCCAGTTCCTGGCAAGGGCTTTAATCGTCCAAGCCGGAACGCCACAGCGTGGGGCTGCCCATTCAGGTGTCTTCGGCCCTTCAGGATCGCCAACCTCATTTCCCAGGACGTAGTCCGCAAATTTATCAAAGCCAAGTGAATGGGTTTCGATGTATTCTTTATCGTAAGTATCTTCTGTCAACCAGACATAGCATACCGCCAGGTAAAGAGCGCCATCCTGGCATGGCAGCACAGGGATCCACTTATCAGCATGGATTGCTGCAGCATAGTTCAAATCAGGGGTAATGTAAACTTGCTCGATGCCAAGTTTGGTGAGCCAGTACATAACCAGACTCTTGGATTGATCGCCGAATGCCCAAGTGGTGGTTTCATTGTCAGCTGTGCAGAGCAACATTTCACAATTCTGCACCATATCCATGGTCAAATTTCCTTGCGGAGCTGAGGTCCCCATCGTCTCCCAACCATTGACATGTTTTCCGCCCCAATACCAACCTTCCCAACTGTCTGTAGTTCTAACTTGAAGGGTATAGCTGCTTTGCTCATCCGGGCCCATGTGCCTCAGCAACTGGGTCTGACAACCATGGGGGCCGTGTACTGTCTTGCCCTCACCATGACCATCTCCCTGAGCCAGAACTGCAAAGTAACCGTATTTTTTCTGAATTCTTGTGAGCTCATTCGCGATGATTGTTGTAGCTTCGTCCCACGAAATGCGCTTGTATTTGCTAATACCGCGGTTTTTCGAATTGATTTTTTCGGGGTCTCCACCCGGTTCCCAGTCAACCCTCTTGAGGGGGTAGCGGATGCGATTGGGAGAGTAAACTCGTTTTTTGTAGCACAGACCAAGCGGGCTTACCAAAACTTTTTTTGACGGCGGTTCAAGAACCGCTCCGTCGATATCAAGCTTCCAGGGTTTAAAGTGATCCTCCCCATACCCCTCTTCTTCATAACGCAGGGGTCTGATCCGGACGATTTTTCCGTTCTTTGTTTCTACACGATTTGGGAAACCATCCCGCCCAAAGCCCATAAAAATACTGCCGGTGACGAACGAGTCCTCCTCTTCAAAGGCGGGTTCAAGCACACCATCTACGGTTTGATACTTGATCACTTCTTTGATAACTTCACCGCCTGCTGTTGCTTCCCCCTCAGGGCTCAAAGCGGAAGTCACGCCTGCCCCGGCGGCTGCCCCAACAACACCGCCGCCGAGAACCAAACCAGCGGTTTTAAGAAAATCTCTTCTTGTTACTTTCTTTTCACTGCTTGGATTTTCACTACTTGGCTTCTCATTTTCTTCCATTATTCTTCTCCTTTACTAAGATTAGTCGACAACTGTCTCCATGTTGACGACCTTTAGAGCTTTTTCTATGGAACATAGATTCTTTTGATATCCTGAATAAGTAAGGGATATCCGAAAAACCTAAAAACACAATCTCCGATAATTCCTCCTTTTACGAATCCAAACAACCTTAAAAATAAGTGTACTAGTTTCACATCACCCCGCATACACTAGATTGGGTCTTTTTTTATTTGGGAAATGGCCTAAAGGAGGTACCTACTTGGGCCATTACTCCCTGTTCGATTTAACAGAATTTTTGTATGATAGTGAAATATTGAACAATAACGATGAATGGTCATAAAACGCACCTCAGAAGAAGTCTGCACATAAATTTTGTGCCGAAACTGGGGACGTTTATCTTGGATAAACTGATCGCTCCAACTTACGGTAAGTCCGATAGCCGTTTATTAGAAAGCAAATAATGGGCAGTTAAATCTTTTATATAACGCGCCATTTATGAATTATTCAGATATTTGGTATAATGGATTAAGTTATACTGAATAGCTTTGGATACTTGGAGAGTAGGCCCTTGTACTACTTTGAACCCAAACAGCATCCCTTTCTCATGAAGTCAAGCTTTCCCTAAGGCTTTCGACATCATTCCCCCTTTGCTCAGGCAATTCCATTTTTCAATACCACAACCGTAATAGCACAATTATGAATAAAGAAGCCATCACCAACCAAAATACAATTTCTCACCAGCGAAAAAGTATTGATGCACTTTTGTCTATCACAAATCCCAGAGACGAATTCCCCACAATCGAAAAAATTGCCGGAAGAGCAATCGGAATAATAAAAGAAATAACCGGGTTTAGAACGGTTACATTCCGAATTTATTATCCGCAGGAAAAATGCTTCAGAATCTTGGCTCATAGTGGTATGACGACCGAGATGGTCAAAAAACTGTATTGCGTTCAAGAATCTAACCCTGTCTTCGCCGAGATCATGAAGGACAAAGAACCGACAATCATTATTCCGTCTGAATTAGTCCGGGATTTGGGCTATAGGAAAACATTGTTCATCCCTTTGGTTGCAGGGGATACGATGGTCGGTACAATCGATTTGCCTACTAAGACCGATTATCATCCTAACCACGATGAATTTCGCTGGTTTGCCCTGGTTGGAAGAATGTTGGGGGCGATGGTTTATCAGGTACAGTTGGCAGAGCGCCTTCAGAACTTGGCCGTAATGCAAGAAAGGAATCGCCTGGTAAATGAGCTGCACGATGACTTCGCTCAATGTGTTCGGTCCATGGAATGGGGTTTGGACGAGGCGCGAACTGCTCTAGAAAATAATCAACTGGAACAGACAGACGGGATTTTGGAAAATCTAGGGGTGATGGTCCAAAACACATCCACCTATTTGAGGGAAGAGATGCTTGGCCTGCGTGAGAAGATTGATCCAGATCGGGATCTATTGGCCATCATTGAGGGGATGCTCTCACGCTTCGAGCGTAATTGGGGGATTCAAACCACCCTTGTGGTGAAGAACAGTGTGGATTCTAACCACAAAATGTCTTTGTCTTCTAAAGTAGAAGTCCAGCTAATTCGTATCATCCAGGAAGCTTTGATGAATATCCGCCGGCATTCCAACGCCACAATAGCTACCATTGAATTTATTCAAGCTGAGGACGGCATTGTTTTGGCAATTATCGATAATGGTATTGGCTTTCACCCCGGAAGTGTCCCCATACAGCGATTAGGGCTGCGCGTCATTCACGAACGCGCCTCCAGCATTGGCGCTGAGATGGGAATCGATTCAAAAGAAGGAACTGGAACCACCTTAAAATTTTTTATTCCGAGCCATGTTGGGACATTATTATGAAAACCATTTTAATCGTTGATGATCACATCTTATTCCGCGAAGGTATGCGGAATATCATTAGTAATTGGGATGACTACAAGGTAGTGGGAGAAGGATCTAATGGCCTTGAAGCAGTAAATTTAGCCCGAGAACTATTTCCAGATATCATTTTGATGGATATTTCCATGCCAATTATGAATGGTATTGAAGCAACTAAACAGATTGCTAGCGAACTACCGATGACATATATCGTTATTCTAACGATGTCTGAAGAAAGGGAAGATCTGTTCAATGCAATCAAGTACGGTGCCCAAGGGTATATTCTAAAGGATACTCCTTCCAGAAGGCTGCATAACGAGTTGCGCAAAATGTTACAGGGGGAAGCCCCGCTGTCTGGTTTGATGGCGAATAAAATGCTTGATGAGTTCAGCCACTCGGGCTCCCCAACGCCTCCTTCCCCTAATTTCCAGGTCCCCCTTACAGAACGGGAGCATCAGGTCTTGGAATTGGTAGTTGAGGGTCTATCCAATACTGAAATCGCAAAGCGAATTTACCTCAGCGAGAATACGATCAAGAAGTATTTGAAAAATATCATGATCAAATTACATCTAAACAACCGGGTGGAGGCCGCCGTTTACGCTGTCAGACAGAATCTGGTGGATTAGAGAGAGAAAGACGCCTTAGTTTAGTTACTTAGGGAAGATCCTCCAATTTCAATTACTCAAATTTTTTCAAAACACCGGTCTTAAAAACGAATACCCTCCTACCCCATCAAACTAACAACAAATAAGGCACTCTTATGAAACATAAGGGTGCCTTTTAGACTATCGTAAACTAGACTATCGTCTGTGAACTAGATTTGGCGGCCGAGGTCGTTTCCGGCGCGGATTGCCAAACCGATATTGAAGGGTTCATTGCAGTCGCCGATTGCGTAAGTTTCAGCTACGGAAATCTCGTCAAGCAGTGCTGTGTTCGGCAGCAAGTCGGCAGCGTTGATGATCGAGTCTGCTTCGATGACGGTATCCCAACCGCCCTTGTTTGAAATGGTGATCTGGCCGTCGCCGATTTCCTTGATCGTGGAATCCGGATAGGCTTTTACACCCAGAGAATAGAGGGCAGTGGTCATAAAGCGATGTGCATGCTGAGACTGCTGCTTATCAAGATCCTCGTTGGGGTTCGGGGTCACAATGGAGACCTTCTTCTTGTGAACGGTCAGCCACAGCGCGCAGTCGAATGCCTGGGCGTTTGAGCCGTAGACCACCACGTTGTCGCCGGTGTCTTCGCCCATGAAGTTGACAAAGTCGACGATCGGCACACTACCGCCGCTGGCATCCACCTCACCCGGCAAAGCGCCAGTAGCAAGGATAACTGCATCGGGGGCTTCGCTGTTGATCAGGTCAGCGTCAACTTCGGTCTTCAACACAACGGTCACACCGTTCAACTCAAGCTGCTTGGCCATGTAAGCCTTCAGGTCGTCGAGGTTCTCGTGCGGGCCTTTGACCATGCTGGCAAAGGTGAGCTTACCACCAAGAGTGGAGTTCTTCTCGTAGAGTGTGACTTTGTGTCCACGGGCAGCTGCGATGCGGGCGGCTTCCATACCGGCTGGGCCACCACCAATCACCATAACCTTCTTGGTAACTGCTGCCGGTTCAAGCTCGTAGGTTGCCGGGCCATTTTCGGTCATCACACGCTGTGTCAGCGCGTTCACGCGGCAGTAACCCATCATGCGGTTCATTTCGTTTGAGCCAATGTGGCAGTGCAGACAGCGCGTGCAGGGGGCGATTTCGTCGATGCGTCCCTCTTTCAGTTTGTTGACGTATTCAGTGTCAACAGTAAGCGGGCGGTTCATCAGATAGAAGTCGACTTTGCCATCGGCAATTGCCTGTTCGAAGAAATCGGGGGCATGCGCCGGGTCCATATAGGTAACGGTGCCGCAAGGAATGTTGAGTGCTTCTTTGTAGCGTCCCACAATGTCGATCAGCATACCGGCGCCGCTGTGGTTACCGATAATCTCGCCAGCCCAGTGCTTTGAGAAATCCCACTGAGTACCGTATCCGGTGGCGCCTTCAATACCGTTCAAGATAAAGTAGAGGTCGCTGCCGAATTGGCACGGGTGGTTGTCTAGCGGCCCTAAGCGCAGATGCATAGAATCTGCGCCGGCGGCCTCGAACAATTTAGCCATACCGATACCTTCTTCAATGGATGTAACGGTATTGTGCTGAATGGTAACCGCGTTGTCTAACGTCGCCAGAGTGGCATGATTGGAAAGGTTGTCGTTTTCCTCGATGCAGTCGATCAGGATCTGAACGACAAAGTCATCGCCGCAGGCTTCTTTGATCTGTTCGATACATTCGGTGACGAAGCGCGCCCGGTTTTCCAGGCTGCCAATCCCGTATTCATCTGTGCGGGTGTTGTGGAAACGGGAGAGGAAATGCTCGCCGAGGTTGAAGCCGGCGGCGTTGATCTCCAAAGCAACAAAGTCCATTTCCTGCATCAATTGTGCGATGGCCACACCGCGGGCTTGGGCGGCTGCAATGTCTTCCAGAGTCATGTCGACAGTCTCTGCCATTGCGAACTGCGCCCACTGATACCCAAGCTTAGTGCCGTATTTTCCACATTCGGCAGCCAGCTTCTTACCAAATTCAATGGTTTCTGCGGGGGTTTCGCTGCCATCCATCGGGGGTTCCAACGCTGCAACGCCTTCGACCCAGATAAGGTCCATGCCGCCTTTGGCAAGGTTTACATAGTACTGAAGCAGTTCATCGGTAAGCCCGGCGAGGTAAGTAGCAGACCCGGCGGCGGACTTCACCATGCGGTGGCTGAGGCTGATCGAGCCGATCTTCAGGGGAGACAACAGCGATGCGAAATCGGTGGTGTTTTGGCGATAGTCGTAATCCTGCGGATTGAGATACGCCGCGGGGATCAGTTCGCTTTCGGCTACAGCAGTTTCTGCGCCAGTTGCACCGGTTGCTCCGGTTCCTGCTGCATCTGCAGCAGCATTTTCATTCAATGTACTCAGGTCTTTCGGCTTGCATCCGGCCAGACCGGCAGCAGTAACACCTAACGCGGCTCCTTTCAGGAAGTCGCGGCGTGACATTGCTTTCTTGTTGATATCTTCTTCTTTCATTGTGTTTTCCTTTCAATTAATTGATCTTTAGACTCGCTTTGAAAACTCATTTGTATTTTCATTTGGCGTTCTAATAGTAGGATCGCTCCTTTTTCTATATTCCGAGAGTCCTACCGAAATATCACTCCATACACATTCACCTGTTCGTAAGGCATTCCAGCCGGGGGGAAAGAATGGAATTGCAACATCTCACAGGGAATAGTCCAACTTACCTTAGGGCGCTTAGCATCTGGGGCAGTAATTGATGGAACTGCTTGATCGCTTTTATCGCGTCTGAAGCGCATCGCAACTAACCTTATTGTGAAATGTAGCACTACACATTATAGGTATTTATCTAATAAAGTCATCACCCCCCAGTATGATTTTGATAAAGACAATAAGTATTAGATCCGGCAAAGTTTGGCTGATAGCCGCGGTTGGCAGCCTGCCAGACGGGTTTAAAAAATAAGGCACCCTTATGAAACATAAGGGTGCCTCTTAGATTATCGTAAACTAAATTGTATTTATGAACTAGATTTGGCGGCCGAGGTCGTTTCCGGCGCGGATGGCCAAACCAATATTGAAGGGCTCATTGCAGTCGCCGATTGCGTAAGTTTCAGCTACAGAAATCTCGTCAAGCAGTGCTGTGTTCGGGAGCAAGTCGGCAGCATTGATGATCGAGTCTGCTTCGATGACGGTATCCCAACCACCCTTGTTTGAAATAGTAATCTGGCCGTCGCCGATTTCCTTGATCGTGGAGTCCGGATAGGCTTTCACACCCAAAGAATAGAGGGCAGTGGTCATAAAGCGATGTGCATGCTGAGACTGCTGCTTATCAAGATCTTCGTTGGGGTTCGGGGTCACAATGGAGACCTTCTTTTTGTGAACGGTCAGCCACAGCGCGCAGTCGAATGCCTGTGCGTTTGAGCCGTAGACCACCACGTTGTCGCCGGTGTCTTCGCCCATGAAGTTGACAAAGTCGATGATCGGCACACTACCGCCGCTGGCATCCACCTCACCCGGCAAAGCGCCAGTAGCAAGGATAACAGCATCGGGGGCTTCGCTGCTAATCAGGTCAGCGTCGACTTCGGTCTTCAAAACAACGGTCACACCGTTCAGCTCAAGCTGCTTGGCCATGTAAGCTTTCAGGTCGTCGAGGTTCTCGTGCGGGCCTTTGACCATGCTGGCAAATGTGAGTTTGCCGCCAAGGGTTGAATTCTTTTCGTAGAGTGTGACTTCGTGTCCACGGGCAGCTGCGATGCGGGCGGCTTCCATACCAGCGGGGCCACCACCAATAACCATGATCTTTTTGGCAACTTCTGCCGGTTCAAGCTCGTAGGTCGCTGGGCCATTTTCGGTCATCACGCGCTGTGTCAGCGCGTTCACGCGGCAGTAACCCATCATACGGTTCATTTCGTTTGAACCAATGTGGCAGTGCAGACAGCGCGTGCAGGGGGCGATTTCGTCGATGCGTCCCTCTTTCAGTTTATTGACATAATCGGTGTCAACAGTAAACGGACGGTTCATCAGGTAGAAGTCGACTTTACCATCGGCAATTGCCTGTTCGAAGTAATCGGGGGCATGTGCCGGGTCCATGTAGGTAACGGTGCCGCAAGGAATGTTGAGTGCTTCTTTGTAGCGCCCGACAATATCAATCAACATACCGGCGCCGCTGTGGTTGCCGATCAACTGGCCTTGCCAGTGCTTTGAGAAGTCCCATTGAGTACCGTAGCCGGTTGCGCCTTCAATACCGTTCAGGATGAAGTAGAGGTCGCTGCCGAATTGGCACGGGTGATTGTCTAGCGGTCCTAAGCGCAGGTGCATTGAATCTGCGCCGGCAGCCTCGAACAGTTTGGCAAAACCAATACCTTCTTCAATAGATGTAACAGTATTGTGAGGAAGGGTAACAGCATTGTCCAATGTTGCCAATGAAGCATTGTTGCTGAGGTTGTCATTTTCTTCAACACAGTCGATCAAGACTTGAACGACAAAGTCGTCGCCGCAGGTCTCTTTGATCTGTTCAATGCATTCGGTTACGAAGCGTGCCCGGTTTTCCAGGCTGGCAATCCCGTATTCATCTGTGCGGGCATTGTGGAAGCGAGAAAGGAAGTGCTCACCGAGGTTAAAGCCAGCGGCGTTAATCTCAAAACCGGAAAAGCCCATTTCCTTCATCAACTGAGCGATGGCTACATATTTAGCCTGGAACCCAGCAATGTCTTCTAAGGTCATGTCATTGACCGGAATCGGGGAGAAGCCATAGGTCTGATAACCAAGTTTGGCACCGTATTTGGCACATTCGGCAACCAGCTTCTTGCCAAATTCAATGGTTTCTGCGGGGGTTTCGCTGCCATCCATTGGGGGCTCTAAAGCGGCAATCATTTCTACCCAGATAAGCTCAACGCCACCCTTTGCAAAGTTTACATAGTACTGAAGCAGTTCATCGGTAAGCCCGGCGAGGTAAGTAGCAGACCCGGCGGCGGATTTAACCATGCGGTTGCCAATGCTGATCGAGCCGATCGTCAGGGGAGATAACAGCGATGCGAAATCGGTGGTATTTTGGCGATAGTCGTAATCCTGCGGATTGAGATACGCCGCGGGGATCAGTTCGCTTTCGGCTACGACCGTTTCTGCGCCTGTTGCACCGGTTGCTCCGGTTCCTGCTGCATCTGCGGCAGCATTTTCATTCAATGTGCTCAGATCTTTCGGCTTGCATCCGGCCAAACCGGCAGCAGTAACACCTAACGCGGCTCCTTTCAGGAAATCGCGGCGTGACATTGCTTTCTTGTTGATATCTTCTTCTTTCATTGTGTTTTCCTTTCAATTAATTGATCTTTAGACTCACTTTGAAAACTCATTTGGCGTTTAAACAATAGGGTCGCTCCTTTTTCTATATTCCGAGAGTCCTATCGAAATATCACTCATACACATTCACCTGTTCGTAAGGCATTCCAGCCAGGGGGGATAGAATAGAATTGCAACATCTCACAGGGAATAGCCCAACTCTCCTCAAGGCTCTTAGCGCCTGGAGTAGTAATTGATGGAACCGTTTGATCGCTTTATCGCGTCTGAAGCGCATCGTAAATCAACCTTATTGTGAAATATTACACTATTTATTATAGGTATTTATCTAATAAAGTCATCACCCCCCAGTATGATTTTTTATAAAGACAATAGGCAGATCAGGCAAAGTCTGACTGAAAGCCGCGGTTGGCAGCTTGCCAGCAGGTAATTACCCCCCTTTTGTAAGAGTGTTTTCGTTACCAATCATGCCGATAATTCAATGCTAGAGAGACTATCCACATAGGTGCAAAAAAATCAAGGGATATGTGGATTGGCGATTCCACATATCCCTCGTGATTTACTATCTTGCTGTTAGGACGCAGTAGCGCGCCTGCAAGTACTGCTAGCCAGTTGTATCCATTAATTCCCCGGCAATACCAGATTCCGCTCTCCGCATAGCTACTCAAAACCACATAGGCTCCAGAGGTTAGTAGCAACACAATTTTTGCATCCTAATCAGTCAGCTGACACATAGAGTCTAAGACATTGATCAGATAGTCATCCAGAAAACTATATTTTATCGAGATTTGCACATTATGAAATGAATTCGTGATTCTCTCATTCCAAAAAATTTGTAATGCGGTTGAAAAATTGGACACGATTTAGTGATTTCTAAGAGAGGGTCAGAGTGGCCTGAACCAACTGGCTCTCAAACTCAATTGGGGTGAGATAATCCAAAGCGGAATGGATCCGCTCTGTCATATACTCGATCTCCAGCCAATATGC
The DNA here is from genome assembly GCA_963675375.2 of Anaerolineales bacterium. Classification (GTDB taxonomy): domain Bacteria; phylum Chloroflexota; class Anaerolineae; order Anaerolineales; family UBA11579; genus UBA11579. The sequence goes on from CAXXLY010000001.1 coordinate 315,736, forward strand.
AATCTGATCGACTGCATCGGCAAAATCATCGTACTCAGTATAATCGATATGTTCCTCCTTGAATGTCCGCATAAAACGTTCCACGATCCCGTTCTCCGTCGGCCTGCCTGCAGCCGACATGCTGATCTGGGTCGTATCAGGCAATAGCTCGGTGTACTTCGGCGTGGCATACTGCACGCCCTGGTCGGAGTGATGGAACTCAGGCGCTGGATGGTGGGCCAAAGCCGTTTTCAGCGCTGCGATGGTCAACTGTGTGTCTAGGCTGTGGCTAAGATGCCAGCCATGGATGCCACGCGAGTAGGCGTCCAGGATGACCGCCAGGTAAATGAACCGCCTTCCCAGTCGGATGTAGGTGATGTCCGCTACCCAAACCTGGTTGACATGGGTGATCTCAAGTTTTTTGATCCGATTGGGATAGCGTCGATGCTCATGGCGGCTGTCCGTGGTCGAAATCCGCACCTTGCCCACCTGGCAGGAGTGTGCCAGTTCCTTTAACAGTCGCCTGACACGCGTTTCGCCCACTTCATGACCCCCGCGCTTCAGTTGATGCATCACACGTCGATACCCATAATAGGGCTTCTTCACGATGATCTGTTCGATCGCAGAGAGCAGCTCTTCGTCACCAGCTTTTTCCTGCGCCTGAAGATAGTAGCTACTGCGTGGCAGCGCCAATAGATCACACAACAACTTGACCGGATAGTCCTGGCTCATCTCACTCACCATTGCTCGCTTTTCTTCTCGGCTCAATCCAACCAGCTCTTGGCTTTTTTTAGTACTTCGTTTTCCAGCGCCAGCTTGCCAACCATGCGTTCCAGTTCGGCGATCCGTTCTGCTTTTTCTTGTTGTTCCTTATTGCTAGGACTGGCAAAGATGCCCTCGGCTCGCTCGAGGAAAACATCTCGCCATTTGTAGTACAACGTGTCTTTGATCCCCCGTTCGCGGCAGATTTGGGCGATGCTCTTTTTCCCCTGCAAGCCTTCCATCACCGTATCTAGCTTGAATTCGGCACTGTATGTGCGGCGTTTTTTCCTGCTCATCTTCAACCTCCACAGTTTCTTGATTCTACCTTATTACTGTGTCCAGTTTTCCGCCCGCACTACAACAGATACTCCTTCTTACCTTGATACCTATGGAACGCCGTTCGCCCGGTTATGCACAACCATCCGCGTCAGGCGTGAACCCACTTTGCAGATGAGAGCCGCTCTACGTTGCCAGCGCTTGTAATGCCATCGGGGAGGCGGGATGCCTCTAGCAGAGGCCGCCGCCGGTCACCCCTACAAGAGATCATCGACCGGAACTGGTCTCCGCCGATGACCTGCCCAGCGCCAATTCGCTGAACAGCCTGAGCAGTCAGTTGAGCGGTATCCTCGGTCCGGCCGTGGGGGCTGCAATGGTGGCAGCAGGCGGACTCACCGCGGCCTTTGCGCTCAACGCCGCTTCGTTTGCCATATCGGCCGGCTGTGTACTGCCGCTGTTCCTGCCGTACAACCGCTTGAAACCTGGCCCGGACCAGGCGCCCACCCTGCCTGCCTCATCGAACCTATGGGAAGACGCATCTGCCGGTCTGCAGCAGGTGATGAAAACGTCCTGGTTGTGGATCACCATCGCGGTGGCCGCACTCTCCAACCTGACGTATCTGGGACGTTACAAACACATACACCGGCGTGGTTTGAAGATGTACGGCGTGTGGATGCTGATCGGGTTGATGGTGGTCTTCATCGGGCTGCGGGTGGGCATTCTTGGATTGTTCGCCGCCGGGCTGGTCATCGGGGCAGCCGATACCCTGTTGGGGCTGCTATGGGTTAACCTGCTGCAAGGGCACGTGCCCCACGCACTGCTGGGGCGCGTTTCGAGCCTGGATTACCTGGGCTCCTCGCTCTTGGAACCGGCCGGGTATGCGCTGGCGGGCTGGGCGGGCGGGTGGTTGTCACCGCAAGCCATCTTCTGGGTGGGCGGCGGCTTGCAGACGCTCTTGATCGCCCTGGGCCTGCTGCACCCCGACGTGCGCAAGCTGGATTAGTTCTCAACCACGCCCCACAGGCTGACCAGGCCATCCGGCTGCGCTACCACCAGCAGGCGCCCATCGGGCGTGACCTGCATGACGCCGTACGGCAGCCGGGAACCCTCACGCAGCGCCAGCATCTGGCCGGTGGCGGCATCCCACACGTGCAACCCAAAGCCATTGCCGGAAAAGAAAAGTGCACCGTCGGGTGAAAGCCCTGCCCCGGACAGCGCCCCGGTGCCCATCGGCGAAACGTAATCGACCTGCGCCCTGTATTGGCTGCCTTCCGCCCGCCCGCTCTGTATACCCTGATCGCCCTGTATGCCAAAGGCATACAGATCGGCCGAGAATGAGGCACGCGAGACCATATACGGCAGCAGCGTCTCCGTTCGCCCACCTTCCAGGTCTAAATGGCGCAGTTCGCCCGCTCCGACAGCCGGGCAGTTACTGTATGGGCAGCCGTATACCAACAGAACGCTGCGCCCGTCCGGTGCAAACACGATGCCCTGCGCCAGCATATCGCCGGTGCCGGTCTCAAACGATTGCAGCAGCGCGCCGCCGTTTGCGTCCCAGATGCGCAGCACGGCATCCTCGCCCAGCGAGGCCAGCCGCTCCCCGCCGGGTGCATAGCGCACCGCACGCACCGGACCGGTATGGCCCGTCAGTTCGGCCAGCGGTGCGCCATCCTGCACCTGCCACAAGCGCACACTGCCATCCAGCCCGGCCGTGGCCAGTTGCTTCCCATCCGGTGAGAAATCTGCCGAGACCACCATGCGTTCGTGACCTTTCAGTTCGAACAGCAGCCTGTTTTGGGCAGTCGACCACATCTGCACCCGGCCGTCATCGTAGCCGGGCATAGCCAGCAGGCGCCCATCCGGCGACAGGGCCGGGTTGCCGTACGTGTTGGCGCCGCTGACGTAGAACAGCTCTTCTCCATCCGTCACCCGGTAGACGCTCACGCGGCCGGATGCGTTGAACACGTGCGTGGGTGAGAGCACGAACAACATTTGCCCGTCGGGCGAAAAGGCTACATCCCAGACCAGATTCCCGGTTTCACCGGTATAGATGGCCGGGTCGCGGTCCCAGGCGGGCGCCTGCCACAGCCAGCCGCCGGCGGCGATACTCCATAAGCCGGCCGTACCATCCGAAAAGCCCAACGCCAGGGCTGCGCCATCCGGTGAGAACGCCAGCGTCTGGGCTTGGCCGTTCGAAACGCCATCCGGCAGAGGGATCACGGCCAGCGGTGCGCCATCCGCTATAGACAGCAGCCGCATGCCGTCCGGCACGGCCAGCGCCAGCGTGCTGCCATCCAGTGAGAGATCCAGATCGTTGACGCTCCCCAACCCATCCAGTTCGCGCAGCAGTCCGCCGCCGGCCGTATCGTATATGCGCACCCGCGTGAGCGGCATGCCGGCCGAGAGAGAAGCGCGATCGGTCACGGCCACCAGCAACTGCCCGCCATCCGGCGAGAAGGCCAACGGCGAGGCGCTCTGCCACGGCTCTTCGACCGGCAGCGTGCGCAGCAGCGCCCCGTCGACGGCCGAGAGCAGACACAGGTTGTCGGTGCGGTCGTGCCCAAGCAGGCTGTAAAAGTCACGGAAGGCAATGGTGCTGCCATCCGGTGAATAGGCAAGGTCCCAGGCGGCGTACTGCCCGCAGCCGCGCCCGGACAGGTCCTGTGAATACGCCTGGCCACCGCTCTCCAGATCCCATACCGTCAGGATAGGCTTTTGGATCCGAAAGCTGGCCAGGTCGGTAGACGTATAGCGTTCATCACCGGGCACGCGGTGCACCTCGGCCAGGTAGCGGCTGTCCGGAGAGAAGGCCAGGCTTTCGATCTGGTTTGGCGCCGGGAGGAAACCGGCCCGTTCACCGTCTGCGGCATGGTACAGCACCATACCCCCGGCCGCAGCCACCGCCAGCAGCGTGCCATCCGGTGAGACCTGGAATACGTCGCCAAACAAACCCTCACCCACCTGCGCCAGCGCCGCGATGCGCCCGGCATTGGCCACCGAAAGGGTTTCCAGCATCCATGGCAGAGGCGCCGGCGAGCCTTGGGCCGGATCGGTATTGACCGGGTCAGTAGCCGTACCGGCAACCGGTTCGGGCACAGTAGGCAAAATGCTGGCGTCCGGCAGCGGCGTTTGCAAAGCGGCTGCGCTTTCTGCAGGAGTCGCCGCCGGCCGGCAGCCCTGCGCCAGCGCTGCACCCAGTAACACAATCAAAAAGGTTATAATACATCGTTTCATATTTCCCTCACGTACAGGATCGAGATCATTTAAAGGAAGGCTCCGCGTTTCCCGATCCTTCACTCCCATAATCGCCGGTCTTATCTTCGGCTTCCGTTTGAAAATATTCCTGCAAGGCATCCAGGATCTCGTTTGAAGAATACCCCAGCCGGCGCATCTCGGTCAGGAAATTCCCAATCAAAGAGCGGCGCATGCCAGTGTGCAGGCCTTCCAACACCCGGCGGTCATCGGTCACAAAGGTGCCCTCGCCGCGGCGGGTAACGGCGATCCCCTGCTGGACCATCTCACCGTAAGCGCGCACGATGGTGTTGTGGTTCACCTTGAAATACATGGCCGCGTCGATCACCGAGGGCAGCTTATCTCCCGTGCCAAACTCGCCGCGCAGGATGCGGGCATACATGCGCTGGACGATCTGGTGGTAAATCGGCTGTGTTTCGTCGAAAATGTGATCCATCAAGCCTCTTTTCCGGACGGGCACAGTTCCAGGCGCCGGTCCCAAATGACGGCATCAATTATTCGGGGCATAATAACTCCTGCGGCGGCTGATAACTGCCCCGGCCAAAAACAGCACCGCCAGCGCCACCCCCCAATACAGGTACGACCAGCCCATTGGGATGCTGCGGAACGGGTACGGGTAAAACGTGAAAATCAGGTTGCGGATGGGCGGCAGCAGCAGTATTACATCCGGCACGTTGACCAACGAGCCACTCACCACATAGCTGCCCATCAAGACCAGCAGCGTGGCGAAATACCCGTACAGGTAACGTCCGGTGAGCAGGGTAACTACCTGCATCAGCGTGCCCAGCGCCCAGAAACCAAGCACATCCAAACCCAGCAGCAGTGCTGCCGCGCCGAGAGGCGACATTTGCGGTGGTATGAAGAAAGGAAGCAGTACGTTGGTGGGATAACCGGCCGTGCGCGGGCTCCACTCCCAACTGAAGGAAAGACCGATGCCCGCCACAATCAGCACCACCAACATACACACCAGCGAATACAGCAGCGCCGCCAGCAGCATCGAAAGGCTTTTGGCCGCCCACCAACTCCGGCGCGAACCCAGGCGGAAGAGCGCAAGCTGCCCCAGGCCGCCTTCGGGCAGCGTATCGCACACCAGGATCAGGAACAGGTTGGCGATGACAAACATCACGTAATAAGCATTGCCGAAGGCGATGAACAAGGCATCCCAGGCATTCACGGTTGGCAACTGGCCGGGGGTGTACAGGAAGTCGGGCAGCAGGTATACCTTCAGCGCATTGGTCAACAGGTAGCCGATGAAGGCCATCACCGGCAGCGGGAGCAGCCAGCGCCAGCGCAGGATCAGTGCGCGTAACTGTAAGCGTAAATAGGCTAGAAAACGCATAATGGCTCCTTTACTGCAAGATACGCCGGCGACGGCCGAAGAACAATGCCAACGCCAGCGTCAAACCCAGGGCAGCCAGCGGATTGAGGAAAAAACTGCGCACAGTCTCTTCCATCGTAAACACCGACCCGGCCACGGCCGCCAGCGGCGACCAGTCCGGGCCGAACAGATGCGTGCGCCGCGCAACAAAGTCGGAGAGCAAGTACAGCGCAAACGGGAACCCCAAGGCCAGGTAGCGGTTGGGGATGACCAGCGAAACGGCCAGCCCCAGGCTGCCGTACAGCGCGCCCATGCCGGCAGCCAGCAGCGAAACCAGCAGAATGAAGCCATCCGGATGGGTTATAAACAGCGGCTGCAAGACGCCGTACGGCCGCCCCGATACGTTGGGCTGCCAGGTGTTGGGCAGGAACACGCCACGCGGGGCAATCAGGTTGGTGACCCCATACAACGCCAGCAGCGGGATCAGCACTACCAGCCCACCCACCACCGCGTTGGCGATGAACTTAGCCAGGATGTATGGGCGATACTTGCTGCGCATCACCAGGTAGCGCATGAAACCTTCGCCGCGGTCCACGGCCAACGAATCGGCAAACGGCAGCGCGGCTGCCAGCGGCAGCAGGTAGGCAAAGTAACTGCCCACGTAGGTAAAGTACCACAGGTCCGCAAAGGAAAAGCCCTTCGGTATCCATTGGTTGCCGCAGGCATTGAACACCCCATAGCTCAGAAAAGCGAGCCCAAGGAACAAGGCCAGCCAGATGCGGTAATCGCGCACGGCGCGGTCAAATTCTTCACGTAAAGTACGGATCATCGATGTACCTCTTTTTTTGTTCACTGTTGTGGGACGCCCCACAGTACGGTGGTTCCGCTGGAGAAATCCAGCAGAAAACGGCCGTCCGGCGCCGCCTTTAAACGCCCGTTACCGGAGGTAAGCACCCCCTGTTCGTTGAGTGCCAGGGCCAGCGGCGAGCCGCTGGCGCGGTCGATCACGTTCAGGCCGTTGGCGTTGAAGGTGAACACCCAGCGGCCATCAGGAGAAGCGGCAATTTCAAGGCTGTCGTTCAACGGGGTCAAGGGGATGCTGTGCTCCATCAACAGCGCTCCCGCTTCGACCCGGCCGGTGTACAGCACCCGCGACTCATAACCGCCGCTGCGAAACAGCCAGCCATCCGGTGAATCATAGGCCAAGAGCCCACCGGTCTGTGCACTGAACGCGCCGCTCTCCAGATCGAGCAGGTATGCAGCCCGGTAGCAGCCGTGGCAGTCGCCTTGCAGATCAGATACAGACAGCAGCACAGTTTGCGCAGAGAGGAACCATATCCCGTCCACCACGCCATCCGGCTGCGGGTTGGCAAACGCATGCAGTTGTGCACCGGCGGAAAGATCCCACAGACGCAACATACCATCCTCGCCAGAGGTCAGCAGCCGCGAACCATCCGGCGAGAAAGCCACCCGCAGCGCCCAGCCACTGTGTGCATCCAGCGTTTGCAGCAGCGCCCGGCTTTGCGAATCCCACAGGCGGGCTGCGCCATCGGCCGAAACGGTCGCAAGGTGCGCGCTGTCCGGTGAGAAAACCGCCTGGTACACCAGCCCGCCGCCGGTCTGTATAGACGAAGGCGCTCCATTGCGCGTGGACCACAGGCGCACAGAGCCATCCCACCACCCGGCGGCAGCCGCCAGGCTGCCATCGGGCGAAAGGTCGCCGCCGGTTTGGGCGACATACCACAACCGGGTTTCCAGACGCGCGGTTTCTTCCTGATTTTCCAGGTCAAAGGCGCGCAGCATATCGTCCATATTGGTGCAGGCGGCCTGTGCGCAGCGCTGCTGCACCAGCAGCACACCGGCATCCCCGGCCAGGACCACCTCGATGTACCCATCGGCTTCCGGTGCGAACGGCGTTTCGGCCTGCCGGACGTAGGGGAACTGTATGGGGCTGCTTTCATCACCCAACGGGTACACTACAATCCCGGTTTCGCCGGGCACAGCCAGGTAGCGGTCGTTGACTGCAAAGCGATCGGCCATTTCGTGGCGCCCGGCCAGTGCGATGGTTTGCAAGCTTTCACCGCCCGGGCCCAGGGCCTCGATCAGCGCCGCACCATTGTCATCCAGCGTGTTATAGAACAGATAACCGCCCCGGCCGCCAAAGGCCAGCGCAGGCATCTGTCCCAGCGATTTCTGAAACGCCAGCGCGCCATCCGGGTAGTGGAACACCGCCAGGGCTGGCTGCAGGTAATCCATCGGCCCGGCCGAGAAGGCCGCCGCCAGCGTGCTGCCATCGGCCGGCATCGCCAGGCTGCGCACGTAGCCGAACCGTGCAGGCAGGTCAAACCGGTCCAGCAGCGTGCCATCGGTGGCGATGCGGCATACGGCCTGGGTGTGTGCATCGAAATCGAGACCGGCCAGCACCAGCGTATCGTCATCCAGGAAGCGGAACAGGTCGAGGGCGGGGCGTCCGCCGCACAGATCGATCACCTCGTGCGTGAACAGCGTTTTCCCGCTCGCCAGATCCCAGACCGACAACGCATACCGGTCGGGCACGGGGGCTGAACCGCTCTTGTCGGTGCGCAATGTGATCGCGCCGGGCGGTTGGGGCAGCACGTGCATGATGGCCAGCAGGTCACCGGAGGGAGAGAATGCCAGCAAACGCGACTCTCGGACCGGGAGCGCCGCGGTTTGGCGGCCGCCGGCAGTATCGTACACCCCCACGCTGTACGTGTGACAAACCGCAAAACGCGCGCCGTCCGGCGAGAGCGTGCGGCACCCCAAACCGCTGTCTTGCAGCACGGCCACCGGAGCGATATCAGCCACATTTTCCAGCGTGAGCGGCTGCAAATCGAAATCGGCCTGGGTGATAGTGAGCGCCTCCGGAGAGGGTTCGAGCACAGCCACCTCTGTGGCTGGCCCCGGCAGGGGCACGGCGGTTGGTTCCGCGGTCGCGGCCGGGTTCGCCGGTTCCACAGCCGCGGGCAGCCCGGCTTCATCTATGCGCACCGGACCGCAGGCTGCAAGGAGCAACACCAAACCCAGCAGCACGATTGCGCCCCGGTGGTATGCAAAACGACGTTTGCCGTTCAAATGGTATGCTAACATGCGGTCCTCACAGGGCCTGGGCGCTTCGCACAGCCAGGGGCTCGTCATCTTGCCGCAGGACGGCGGGCGCCAGCCTGCCATCGTTCAGCAGCAGGATGCGGTCGCACAAGATGCGCAACTCGTCGCGGTTGTGGCTGGTGAGCAGGATGGTCTTACCCTGCGCGCGCAGTTCCACCAGATAGCCATAGATCTCGCGCTGGCCGGCGTCGTCCAGGCCGTTGGTGGGTTCATCCAGGATAAGCAGGTCGGGGTCTTCCATGATGGCCTGCGCCAGACCCAGCCGCTGGCGCATCCCGGTGGAATAGGTCGCCACCGGTTTGCGGTCGTGCGGGTCGAGACCGACGAAATACAGCGTCTCGACCAGTTTCTGCGGCGAAGCCAGCCCGCGTATGCTGGCCAGCAATTGCAGGTTGCGGTAGCCGCTGGCGTTCATCAGGAAGCCGGGCCGGTCGATCAATGCGCCGGTGGAGGGCGCAAACTCCACTTCGCGCCCCACCTGCCGGCCAAAGACGAACACCTCGCCGGCATCCGGCAGCACCAGACCGGTCAGGATGCGCAGCAGTACGCTTTTACCTGATCCATTGCGGCCGGAGATCCCATAGATACAACCCTGTGGGAGTTCAAAATCCAGATCTTGCAGTACGGTTTTCTTTCCAAAGCGCCGGGTTATCCCCCTGGCGAAAATGACCGGAGTCTCTTTGCTGGTCACCATAGATCACCTCTTTTACGTTCGTAATCTATCCGTATAGGTTGCATGGCAACCATGCCGGATGTTCAATTCTAGTGTACCATAATGGTAGTACACCAGAATATAACACCGAATCATCCAACCTGTCAAGAAGGGAAAAGAGGCGAATTTCGGGTGCCCTGGCGCATCTTTGCCAGGCCATCCGAAGGGGCAAACGGCGTTCCATACGCATCAAGCTAATAGACAAGTTAAATGAAGTTCGTACAATGATTCGAACACAGGTAACCTCAAATAAGTGATTCAATTATCCGAATTTAAAATGATTGATCTATAAGGCGCCTGGTTCATTCAAAGAGCCCGTATTATTTGGCGTTGTTCTCTGTACGCCGGTGTGTCACCCTCATCTTAACCTTCTCCCTGGAGGGCTTAACCTTACCCATAAGTATTAGAAGGGCGCATGATCTTGTACATGGAGGCGAGGTCAGTTAAACGCTGTAGTCCACGCCATAGAACCGTAACCCCTGGTTCGCCGTCTTGCTTACGCCCGATGAACCCGCCCAAAGAAGCAACCATGCGCACCGCTTCATGCAAGGAAGGCGGTTGATCTGGGAGAATGTTGGTCTTGTGAACTGCACAGTAAAGCGCTTGCCATTCATACTCTTCAAAGAAAATCGTGCAGCATTCATCCGGTAGAGCACGATTCAGCATAGTTGCGCACAGGATACGCCAGGCTACCACACTGAAAATAGCTAATAACCGTTTCAGACGGTCGGCATATTTCAGTTGCCGGGCCTCAATTCTACAACCACTTTTGAGTATTTTGTGCCAAACTTCGATTTCCCATCGAACACAATACCAGTCCAGACAGGTCAAAGCCTCTTGGGTCGAGTGGATTTCCATTGTACACAGCAGCATCCATTCAACTTTCTTGGCCCCTTCTGGTGGGTTGGGTTCATTTGCATATACAGCCCATACCACCACATTGGGTAATTTCTCAGCGGTTCGGTGATATGGGGGACGCACTACTATCTTTTTCCAACGCACTTCTAATTCGGCTGTCCGTGCTGGTCGATCTTTTTGCCTTGGAATGTGCACCGCTATGCTTGCTGCTACCGGCATTGCTTCTACACTTGGCCATATTCGTGGACCCTTGTCCTCCCATACTCTGCGATCTCTCGTCGCCCGGATCAACAAGTCTACATTAGGCTCTCTTTCCAGAATGAACAGGTCATATACGTCTGCCTCACAATCCCCTATACTGAGAAAATGTGTGTGCGGGCTTGCTTTTCCTGCAGCATTCACACTCTCCAGACTGGTCAACCATTTCATACTTTCTTTGTCTTCTATCGCTCTCTTTTTATGATCTTCCAGTTTTCCGTACGTTTCGGCCTCGCGTGCCCATACTTGCTGCTGCAGTACTCCCAGCGGCACCCGTTCAGGGGTCAATGCTATCGTACTGTGTGCCACCAAACCATATCGGTTTTTTGTCGCCAATGGCCCCAATCGATAAAAGTGGTATCTTGCGGTGCTAATACCCGTTCCACTTGCTTTATGCGCTGGTAGGTCGCTTGTACATGGCTTTCCAGGATCGCATTTTCTTCGATTTCATCGTTATCAAAGAACCGGTAGGCGGCTTTCAGCGCTGCCTGGTTTTCTACTGCCATTGGTATGGATCTCTCCGGCTTTTTCCCCAGCGCTTTCGCCAGTTCGATCAATCGCTCCGTTCGCCTTTTATCCCCTTATCTCGCTTGCCCAAACTCTTCCGTTGCCCATTCGTTTTCTTCCATTCTCTCACTCCCTTTCCCGTCTTTTCGCTTAGTTTACTTCACTATCCTGCTTTCTTTAACATTTTGTGGGTAACGTTAAGCCAAAAAAGGTGAGGGCGCACACATGCCCTCCCAACCAATGCTGCAATTTCTGTGAGGGTTGGATCTCAGCATAGATGTAGTTGCTGGCAGTCAGCGTTGCCACGAATACCTGCGCCTGACTGATCTCCCCCGTTTCTGGGTTGGTGATCGGTACGGTCATGCCTGTGTAATCTACTTCCATTTCCTCCCCGCCCGTGCGTGGAATCCGCATTGTGCCTGTATGGGCCTTGTTCCATCGTTGGTAGTGCACCCGAAATTGTGTGTACCCGTATCCATCCCGCGGATATTTTTCCCGGTAATCTTGCCACAGCAAAGTCAGGGTCACGCCTCGCTTGGAGAGCTCACGATGGACTTCTTCCCAGTTTGGCATCGGGCGTTTGGGCTTGTCCCCTTTGCTTTTCTCCGGGAACAAACGTTGATACAAGCCACCATCGTCTAATCCTTCTGGCAGCGGCCAACCAAGCCCCGCTCCTTCCGCCCTCAACAGATAATCCCCGACAGTACTGTTTGAGACCTTGCAGGCCCGGGCGATCGCCCGGTTGGATAATTCCGTTTCATGGTGTAATCGAATCACTTCTCTGATTTTTCGCACTGGTAATCGCTCCTGTGGCATCTTTACCTCCTCAATATTTGTGAAAGTAAGATACCCGATTCTGAGATTTCCAGCTGTTCATCCCCCCGATCAAAATGTGCGGCATACTCCGTTTTCCCTGTGCGACTTACTCCGTTTTAGGTGTTCGGCTTGCTCCGTTTTATGCACCTTATTGTATTTTCATAATATCGATAATATTTTTATTCAATACTTCTAAAGCTTCATCTGCAACTTCTATAGCCTATCCAATACTGTCAAGCTTTTCAAAATACTAAAAACCATTGCAATTGAGTAAAATGGAGTAAATGGCTTCTGGAATACTGGCTTTTATTATATTTTTCGCAGGATATTCTGGCCCAATGGTCCAATCAGAAAATTTGGTCGCTGAAACTTCATCAAACCAAAAAAACTTTAATGCTGTCGACGATCCAGTTGGTTTTCCTCTAAATAAACTCATTTTCATAATATCATCTAATTCTGCATTATCGACTGCTCGATACAAACTTGGTTGCAGCACGAACTATAGCTCCACCACCTGCAACTATAGGAAGACCTAAACTAACTACATCAGCAGCTAATGCTAATCCACTCCCCCAAGTTAACCCATTTTTCTTAATATCATATATATCGTATGCAATAGACGCAATGTCTATCAATGTTTCTAACCAACGCCCGCTCGAATCCACATACTTCACCGGGTTGCAATATACATACAACCATAAGTTGTAGCTCATCGGCTGCATTGGGTCACCCTGCCAGGTATCCCGGCTGGTGACGCGCCCTACTGCTGGATCATAATATCTGGCACGAAGATAAATTACCCCTTGACTCTTCCTCTCATTAGCGAGGGCGTAGCTGCTACAGGAAGAACCATACATAGCGCTAGTCATCCAGTCCTTTGGCGAGCCTAGCGCTATTATGAGCCATCAATTGATTAGCGCATGAATATATTCAATATAATTTACCGATTCTTCAATAATTCTTATTTCACTAGACTAATTACGTAAAGAGATTAATTATTATTGATTAGGACGTAATGTTACCCGAAACCCAATATTATATGCTCTTTTTTCTTTATGCATCCAATTCCTAAAACTAGGTCGGAATTGGCGAAGTGAAAAAGAGTAATCCCAACTCCCTCCTCTCACAATTCGCAATTGATTTGTATACCCTAAATTTTCATAATCAACTTCTATTGGTTTTGCAATCCAATCATTCTGAGACTCATTGGGATATGCCAAAGGAATACCAAAGCACCATTCTTGGATATTTCCAGGAATATCAAATATTCCCCAACGATTTGCTTTTTTAGTGCCAACAGGATGCATTTTTCGCCCACTATTTTCCCTACACCAAGCAATTTCAAGTAATTCGCTTTTATTATACTGATATGGATATGAATTCAAAACACCAGATTTACAAACATATTCCCATTGAGCTTCTGTGGGGATACTAAAAATATAATCATCAGGGATAAATTCCATATATTTCTTTGTTAATAAATCGCAAAATTTTACTGCTTCTACCCAAGAAACATCTATAATTGGATTATTTTTATTATCTATACGCCGATCTCCTAATTCTTCATTCTTCATTCTTCATAACTGAAAACCATTGTTGATGAGTAACGTGACAACTAGAAATCCAAAATCCTTTTGTGATTGTTACCTTGAAAGCTAGTTCATCGTCATATAAATGGCGATTAGGCTCATCAATTGGACTTCCCATTAAAAATTCACCTGGCGAAATCCAAACTAAAGCCATTGATTTTTCTTGTTGATTAGTACTGGTTGTTAATAAAGATGATTGTTTCTTTTCTATTTTCATGGGATTATTCCTGATAATATTCCAGTAATTGCACCTTGAATGAACTTTGGGGGGTGATATGACGGGGCTGGATTTAGAGTCCTTGAAGTCCAACTAATTACGTTCGCTCCTGAAGGAGGGCATCTGTATGTAAACCCATAAAATCCCTGATTATTCCATGAAGGCATTCTTAATCCAGATGCTAAATAATCTGCTACGTCTTGATGCCCCCCCACGAAATACCCAGCCTTCAGGTGCTGGAAAATTCTCCGAACTAGGACGATAAGTAATCGAATTTGTTTTAGGATCATACGCACTAGAAAAAGCTGTCCCTTCTGGATAATCTAATGGATTAGGACTATTAACTATTTTTCCAACTGCGCCCCAAACAAGTCTATTTATACCATAACCAAGAGCTCCTGATACTGCTCCAACAGATGCATCTATCAAAACATCTTTTGGTTTGAACAATCCTGATGTTAGTTTTTGATTTGAAGACGCATTATCTAAAACAATTTGAGTCTGTCCAGCAGCCACACTACTTAGTGCACCAATCCCCATTGCAGGAACCAATCCAGTTCCTAAAGCTAAAGTTCCAACACCAGAAATAAAGCCCCCAACAGCCCCCGTTATTGCACCTTGTTTTATTTTTTTTGTATCTACATTAGTAAAAGCATCTCCACTAAATCCATCATTTTTTATATTTTTGTTCTCTACCGTGCAAATAGAAAAATGATCAGTCATAAAGTACACTCTAAGGTGACCAAACCAAAGAGAGGTGCACAAATGACTGATCGATACAAAGTATACACAAAAATAATGAAAACACTCAAGCAAATGGTCAAACTTCATCATTCTGGACACGTAGTGACAATGGCGATGATGATCACCGGGATTGTAATGAGCAAAAAGGCACAGCTATCAGAAATGAGCAGTGAGATACTAGGGAAAGCGAAAGACAAAAGTCTGGAAATGCGATTGCGTCGTTGGGTCAAGCATGAAAAGCTGGAAGCTGAAATGATCTATCTACCATTTGCACGACAAATCCTTGAAGCCTTGAGTGCAACTGAATTGGTGTTGGTGATGGATGGCAGTCAGATAGGACGCGGCTGCATGGTCTTGATGGTTGGGGTGCTGTATAAAAAGAGAGCACTGCCAATCGGATGGCTGGTGTATCAAGGCAAGAAAGGACATACGACAGCCAAACGACATATTGAAGTCTTGGAAAAGGTGCAAACATTGATTCCTGAGGGAGCCAAAGTGATTTTATTAGGGGATGCGGAGTATGACACGACTGAAATGCAGGTCTGGCTGGCCGAAAACACCAGCTGGGGCTACGTTTTACGCACTTCACCGCAGATCTATGTCACCACGGAGGAAGGTGAACATGTAATCAGGGAGGTTGAGTTGCAGCGCAATCAAGTACACTATTTTGCTGGGGTGGGCTTTACACAGGAGCAAATTGTTGATGTCAACCTGGTCGCCTGGTGGGGACAAGAATATGAAAATCCCATCTATCTGATTTCAAATCTGACGGGCAAGTATTCAATTTGCCAGTATTATCGCAAACGCTATCGGATTGAGACGTTCTTCTCGGACCAAAAAAGCAGAGGCTTCTATCTTCACAAAAGTCACTTGTCTGACCCGGCCAGATTGAGCCGCCTGTTGGTCGCTGCCTGCCTGGCCTATATCTGGATGATTATGCAGGGCTTACAAGTCATTGCGGAAAACAAGACTGCCTTGATTGATCGTACCGACCGAACGGACAAAAGCATTTTCCGTTTGGGGTTAGATTGGTTCCGCTATTGTTTGAAAAAGGGATTGGATTTTGAACCCCTATTTTGGTTTCAACCAACCCCTATTTTGTCAAATGTACGGTAGAGAATATTTTTGTAAACCTGTGTTCCATAGGAAACTGCCGCGCCTACTGCTGCTCCTCAAGCAGTACTTCCAGCCACAATTAATGCTGCTGCTAAAAACCCCAACTCCCCACTCGGGTCCACATACATCACCGGGTTGCTATATACATACAACCACAAGTTGTAGCTCATCGGCTGCATTGAGTCACCCTGCCAAATATCCTTGCTCATAAAACACCCCCAAGACAAAATAAGAATCATATAAGAACGCAGGCTCGGCCAATATCGATTCCGGTGAAACCGAATATAATAGCAGCTGTTTATCGGCCCATTCATCCTGTCCTCCTGAAAGGAAATCCTTTGTCCCTTTTACAGGCAACCGACCTAAGTCATTCCTACGGAAATTTCCAAGCCCTGGCCCCAATAGACCTAGTGCTGCATGCGGGCGAATTAGCCGTTTTAGAAGGTCAAAATGGCTCTGGTAAATCCACCCTGATGCTGTGCTTGAGCGGCCTGATCCGCCCTACTACCGGGGAGATACAAGTAGACGGGTACGATCTATACAAAGATGAACCCGATGCCAAACGTGCGCTGGCATTTATGCCGGACGTACCGCGTTTTTACACCGAGTTGACCGCCTGGGAGCATTTGCGTTTCCTGGCGCTGGCACACGGTGCTGATGACGGCTTTGAGGCCCGGGCGGAGAGCCTGATGCGCGAGTTTGGACTTTGGGAAAAGCGCGACATGCTGCCCCACTACTACTCGCGGGGAATGAGCCTCAAGCTAGGGCTGTTGTGTATTCTTATCCGTCCGTTCAAGGTGCTGCTGCTGGACGAACCCACCTCCGCCCTGGATAGTGATAGCACCCAACAATTCGTCGAACACCTGTCTGAGCTAAGAGACCAGGGGACAGCCATCCTGCTCTCCACCCACGACCCAAGCCTGAAAGAAGGTTTGGCCGATCATGTTTATTCCATGAACAATGGAGTCTTACGTGCGGTCTAACTCCGATCCGATTTGGATGCTTTTCCATCGCCGTACTTTTGCCCGCTTAGCATACTGGTTAAGAGTGCTGGGTTATGATCTTCGCGACCGCTCCCTCAGTAATCTGATCTACTTTATTTACTTCTCCGCATTCTGGCTTGCCTGGGCCGTAGGCGTCTTTGCAATTCTTGGCTCTTCACTGGCACAGGCTTTCGAATTTCTCCCCGCAGTATCTCCGCAAACTTTAGTTATCCAAGCAGGGGCTTTTGTTCTGGCAGCCTGGGGACTGATGAAATTTTGGCAATTCATCAGGCGCAGTCCATTCGTTTTTGGCGAGCCGGACGCATACCTGGTTTGTCAGACGCCCGTCTCCCGCAGGAAGGTCGGGCTGGCCTGGTTCCTAATGGATTGGTTCGTAACAGCCTTGCCCTTTGCCGCCGGGGCGATCCTGCTCGCATTCGCCCTAACGAATATTGCTTTGTCAGGTGCTTCCGATATCCAGGATTTACCGGCCTATTTCGCCGCCAGCCTGCGGGCAGCAGCAATCATCCTCCCCCTCCAAATGGGTTTGCAGGCCGGTTTATATGCGCTCGGCGCGTGGCGTTTACGCCGGGATCGGCCGACCAAAAGTGTGCTCTGGCTGCGTATCACGTCCATCCTTCTAGGGATCGGTCTCCTGGCTGCCCTGGTCTACCCAAGCTGGCGAAGTGTCCTCCTAACGCCGATCGTTATTCCTTTGCAAGCCGCATTTGGCAGTCTAGTCTCCCCAACTGGCTGGCTGCTGCGGGCCGGTCTGGCCGTACTATACCTGCTCTTGGGGATCGCAAGTTTACTGGCAGGGACAAGCCGGATGCACCTGGGGCAAGCCGCGCAAGAGACTCGAATGGAATCGGTCATTCGTCAGGCTAACACCATGATGAATTCCGAACTGGTTGAAAACCTTAAACAGCGGAGCAAAATCGGCGTCACGCGCGCCTCCAACAATCTACGCGTGAAGAACGGGATTTGGGTCATCGTCTGGAAGGACCTGATACAGTCGTGGCATTCGCTGCGGTTCAGCCAGGTTGTCCAATGGGGTTATATCTTCATCCTCAGCCTGGGCGTTTTTCTCCTGTCCGACTGGGGAGCACGATTAATATTAGGTGGATTTTGGATGGTGGTATTGGGAAGCCTGGTCACCGATCGGCTGCGTAACAACCTGGCAAATTGGTGGCTACTCCGTTCGCTGCCTTTCTCAAATTCCACCCTTCTCCTGGCGCTCCTCGGTCCCACTTCAGCATTAGGAGTTATCCTTGGTTGGCTGGCACTGGCCCTATCCAGCCCCCTCACAGCCTTCGACTGGCTGGCAGCAGCGCTTCTCCCCTTCTTGGTAGCTTGTGCTGCTTTGGGAACCGCTCGCGATATCTTATCCCATGTAAAGGCCAGCGTTTTATTGGAGCCGAGTGTGGCCGCTGAAAATGTCCCGCGGCAAGATATTCAGGGGGTGGCATTAACACTGATCTCGATCGGCTTACCATTAGGGCTGCTCACCTGGAGCAGCACCCAGCCAGGCGGAATAGTATTGGGTGCTCTTTCGCTGCCCATCGCTGTTTTGTTCACCGTTCTGCTGTTCCGCTCGACCGTTTCACGTTTTTTGTGGATCACGTAGAGAAATCCTCTTTCCTGTAAAGCTCCCCCACCCCATCACCAATTCAGCATCACATCCTTGATCATCTTGGTAAACTCCTTGGGAGTTTCTGGGCAGTTCAAATTAAGCCACATTCTTTGCACGCCCCGCATTCCCGAAATCAAATATTCAAAACGATATTGTAATTCCGTCTCTGTCAGGCCATCTTTTTGCAGAGCGGGCTTAATTTCTTCATTCCACGTAGCGGCAAGCTCATTATCAAGCCTATTCAGGCGATTGAAATCATTCAGGTAGTTCCGATAAAAGTCTGCATGCTGATAAGTGTGCTCGTTTAATTTTTCCAATCTTTTTTCCGTAAAAATTTTGCCGGGTCCGAGATCGGGGTCTTGGAATAACGCATCAATCTTTTTCTGCATTTCCATATCAATATGCAGCATCAGATCGTCGAGGTTGTCATAGTGAATATAAAAAGTCGTCCGGTTAATCTTCGCCTCTCTACATAACTCCTGCACCGTGATCTCTTTCAGCGGTTTGCTGGCCAGCTTTTTGATTAAAATGTCTTTGAGTTTTCTCTGCGTTTTTTTCGTCCGCGAATTATCTTTGGTATTCATCTCACTACTTCCTCTTACGCTAGTCTATTGAAATAATATTTTCGTTCTTTCAACAAAACCGATTATAAATAATTTTCCCCAATAATTCAACATCTGTTGTTATATATTGGGATAAAAGAAAAACCATAGTCTAACCAGCCCCCCTCTCGCACACCAACACCTGCTTTTATTAACTCGACAAACTCGTTTGGCGTGTACTTGTTAACTATTTCACAAATTTATACAATGAATACCAGTTAGGTACCTAAAGATTACCGTTTGCACAAAGCCATGGAAGAACTACCTTGAACGATGTACAGCGCTGATTTTCCACTTTTCAAGGATCGCAGAAATGGCCGTTCAACAAGAGGAGAAGAATTATTGCACAAATGGATTGATTGAAACATAAGAGGAAGCCAAAGGATTGTAAAGCCCTTTGGTGTGTTGGCACATTGATTCAACATACGGAGAAAAAAGAATGACACCAAATAAATACCTTGTAGAAAGTCTAAATGAAACACTGCTTTCCAGACGCAGCTTTCTTAAGTGGAGCGCAACGCTCGGCGGTGCAGCTGCTGTCACTGGCGGCCTGAAGTACGGCCTGAAAGCCATCGACGCCAGTGCGGAGAGCATCGAGGATGAAGGCGAATGGAAAGCCCTCCCCTGCTGGCATGTCGGCTGTGGCGGGCACTGCGTAAATTATGGCCTGGTGAAAGACGGCGTTGTCGTCCGCCAAAAGCCAGATGACTCGTACCCGGACAGCCCGGAACGCCCCTTGTACAAAGGCTGCTTGCGCGGCCGCGCACAACGCACCTATGTGTTTGGCAAAGACCGGCTGAAATACCCCATGAAGCGCAAGAACTGGGAACCAGGCGGCGGCAAGAAAGAACTGCGCGGGCGCGACGAATGGGTGCGCATCAGTTGGGAAGAAGCCCTCGACCTGACCGCAGCAGAGATAAAACGCATCAAAGAAACCTATGGAAATGGCTCTATTCTGCAAAGCTCGGCATTGATGAATGCCTATGGCGGCGCGATGGAACGCTGGGGTGTAAATTCGGAAGGCAACATGCCCTTGGCTCGAGAAAAAATGGCCGGCACCGCCCCGGTAGAATACTTTTACGCCGGCGGCAAGCTGACCGGCGGCCCCGACCGTTTCAGCTACAGCAAAGCAAAACTGATTGTATGCTGGGGACAAAACCCCGCCTGGAGCTACCAGGGTTCCCCCATGTACAACCTGCAGCAAGCTAAAAAAGCAGGCGCAGAATTCATCTTTGTGACCCCCGAACTCAACCCCTCGGCAGCTGCCTTGGAAGCCGAGTGGATCCCCGTGCGCCCCTCTACCGATACGGCTCTGCTGTTAGGGATGGCGCATCACATGATCGTCAATGATCTCCAGGACCAGGCATTTTTGGACACCTACACGATCGGCTTTGACGAAGACCATATGCCGGAAGGCGCAGACCCCAAAGACAACTTTAAAGATTATGTGTTGGGCACCTACGATGGTGTACCCAAAACCCCGGAATGGGCCTCTGAAATTTGCGGCACACCGCCAGACCTGATCCGCAGTTTTGCCACCAAGATCGCCACAACCAAACCAATGATCTTTGACACCAACAATGCCCCTTCCCGCACGCATCGCTCTGCCCAATATGGGCAAGCCTTCTTCACCGTTGGCTGGATGACCGGAAATCTTGGCTTGCCGGGCGGCGCTGTATCCCACCAGGGGTACAAAGGCTGGGGCGGACCGCACCTGGTGATCGGTGGGGGCACCGGAGAACCGACCATCATCAATCCCTTGTTCAAGGGCGGCGGTGTTTGGGGCGGCTACGACTACCACGACCCATTCGACACTGAATTTATTGGCGTGGCCTACGACGAAATTTGGGATGCCATCCTGAACAACGAAGTAACTGCTACCGTGCGCGGCAAAATCCCCTGTGATATCCGCATGCTCAACAGCATCACCGGCTATCACAACCACGTAGATACTACCGAAGGTACCGTCAAGGCGATCCAGGCAATGCGCAAATTGGAATTTGTAGTTGCCTGCGACATTACCTTCTCCAGCAAAGCAGCCTACGCAGACATCATTCTGCCGGGGACGACCGCATGGGAAGAATTTGGTCATGTAAAAATGGACATTTCCCCTGAGAATGTGCTCATCAGCCCCCAAATCATTGAGCCGTTATTTGAAGCCAAAGACATCCCCTGGATCGAAACCGAGCTTGCTAAACGCTTGGGGATTGATATCAACGAACTCCATCCCTTCACGCCGGAGCAGCGCTTCTTCAACCAGATTGCCGGCACCACCTATCTGAGCGCAGAAACAATGAGCATGGTGCCGCTGGTGAAGATCACCCAGCAGGATATTGAAGAATGGGGCGTAGAAGGCACCCCGCAGGACGGCATCATTACGATCAAAGAACTGCTCGATCATGGTGGCTACGCCATGCCCCGCCAACCGGGAGACATTTACCAGATGATTGCCGATGCGCCCGCCCAGATGTTCCGGGCAGACCCAGAAGCCAACCCGGCGGCAACAGAGAGCGGCAAGTTAGAAATCTACTGCCAAGAGTACAAACGCTACCACGATGCCTACGGTTTCGACACCATCTCGCCGATTGCCAAATATGAGAAACCAACCGAAGGGGTGGAAGACACCTATGAGGATTGGGATAACAAGGTCAAAGGCGATTACCCGCTGCAAATTTGCAGTCTGCACTACATCCGGCGCGCGCACTCCAGCTACAACAATGTTTCCTGGCTGCGCCGGGCGCACCCACAGGACGTTTTGATGAGCCGTGTGGATGCCGAAGAACGCGGGCTAAAGACCGGGGATACGATCCTGGTATCCAGCCGGCATGGGAAGATTTTGCGCCGTGTGAATGTGACCGACTACATCATCCCCGGCGTGGTCGAGATCGGGCATGGTTCGTGGTCCGACTTTGATGAAGAAACCGGCATTGATCGCGGCGGATGTTCGAACACACTGAATGCCGCGCTGCCCTCCGGGCAAGGTATGGAACCGTTCAACTCCTGCAATGTGCAGGTAGAAAAGTGGACCGGCGCCCCCCTGGAACCCGATTACAAATGGCCGAAACGAATCCCGAATGTGCAGGAGGCATAATCATGGCAAAACAATTAGCTTTTTACGTGGATACCAGCAAATGCACCGGCTGTAAAACTTGCCAGGTGGCCTGCCAGGATAAGAACGATCTCCCCGCAGACATCCTTTGGCGCCGTGTGTACCAATACGGCGGCGGGTCCTGGGTCAAGCAAGGCAACATCTATGCACCCAGCGATGTCTTCCGCTATTTCGTCACCATTTCCTGCAACCACTGCGAGGATGCAAAATGTGTGGAAGCCTGCCCAACTGGTGCTATGCACAAGGATGAGAACGGCATTGTCTCTGTAGATCAATCCAGCTGTGTGGGCTGCCGCTATTGCGAATGGGCTTGCCCGTACAGCGCACCGCAGTTCAACGAAGAAGCAGGTGTGATGAGCAAATGCGATTTCTGCCAGGACTATATAGCAGAAGGCAAAACCCCTGCCTGCGTAGAGGCCTGTGTCACACGCTGTATGGACTTCGGCGAGTTGGAAGAATTGCGCACAAAGTATGGCGATCTTGATGCCATCGAACCTTTGCCTTCCGGGAGTTATACACAGCCTTCATTGGTATTGACCCCCCACAAAGACGCAAAACCCGCCGAATCCGGAATTGGAATGATCACAAATATGCCGGAGGAAATCTAATGAATACAAGTGAATTAGCCTTAGTCGGGTTTACTTTGCTGACTCAAATGTCGGCAGGCGCCTTCCTGACATTGATCGTAGTAAGAATGTTTGCAGTGCGCCATGCAGGAAAGGAAGAAGCAGACCGCCTGAGCGACCGGGCTCTGGTTGCCGTTGTAGTGACGCTTGGGCTGGGCATGTTGATATCCTTCCTCCATCTTGGCTCACCACTGAACGCAGCCAAAGTATTTACCAATTTCCGCACATCCTGGCTCAGCCGGGAAATCCTCTTTGGTGTGGTTTTTGCCGCCCTGGGTGTGGTATATGTAGCGCTCCAATGGTTCAAAGTAGGTTCGGATGCTCTTCGCACTGCACTTTCCTGGGTAACCGGGTTGGCCGGACTGGTATTGGTCTACACTGAAAGCCGCGTTTATATGATGCCCATCCAGCCTTCCTGGAGCACACCGGTAACCGTCATCAGCTTCTTTGTCACCACCCTGCTCCTGGGTGTGCTTGCCATTGGGGCGGCCCTGGTTGCCAACTACGTCTACCTCAAACGCAAGAATCCGGACTGCGAAGAAGCGCAGTGTGACCTGGTGCGCACCGTATTGCAATGGGTTGCCGTGGCCTCTGTAGTGCTGGTCGGGCTGGAGTTTGTTGTGCTGCCCATCTACATGGGAGACTTGGCAACCAGCTCTTCTGCGGCGGTGACCAGCCTCGGCATGATGGTTGGAGAGTACCGGCTGGCGTTGATCTTGCGCCTGGCGTTGGCTTTTGTTGGCGCAGGCGTTTTGGCCGTCTTCCTTTATAAGAGTGCCGGCAGTGAAGGCAAGGAAAAAGCGATGGGATACCTGGCATACAGTGCCTTTATCCTGGTCTTTGTGTCCGAGTTCCTAGGCCGCCTGATCTTCTACGGTACGCACTTCGCCATCGGCGTCTAAATCATAGGATAAACAGCATCCTTGATTGGCTGGTGCCAGTCACGGATGTCTTACCCGCTTGAAGCTCACTCCTGTCAGAATGGGGATGTGCTCCCCATTCTGACATCGGCACGAGACCAAGCACAGATTAAAAATTTGGAGAAAGTAATATGGAAAAAGCAGACACATCCACCTGGAAAGAAACCCTCATCGGAGAATCCTTACTGTTTGGCTTACTGGGGAAAGCGCTGTATACCGCACCAGATAGAGACTGGCTGGACGGATTAATTAGAGACAATATTTTTTCTGAGGTCGTATTCGGTGAAGGTGAAGAAGACATCGAAAGTGGGTTTGCAATCCTGCGCCAATGGTCGCAGGCACATCCAGAAGGTTTATCTGATGAGGCTTATACCGCACTGGAAAACGACTACCTCAACCTGTTTATCGGCCCCGGCCCGGTTGTGGCACCCCCATGGGAATCGGTTTATTTCAGCGATGATGGCCTGCTTTTTCAGCCGCGCACCCTGGAAGTACGCGCCTACTACCGCCAGTTTGGGCTAGAAATGGAAAATTTGTACCAGGAACCCGATGACCATATCGCTTTAGAAATTTCCTTTGTCGCTTACCTGGCAACCCTGGCTTTACAGGCACTTGAAACACAAAACGAAGAAACGTTTACCAACCTGCAAACCACGCAGTGCCAATTCCTCTCCCGCCACCTGCTCACCTGGGGTACCTCCTGGTGTGCGCTGGTAAATACGTATGCAAAGACCGATTTCTACCAGGGTCTTGGCCTTCTGGTTTCCGGTGCTTTGGCAGCCGTTGCCAAGATATATGATCTTCAAGTCACTCAGGCAGCATTGTAAAGCAGCGCACATCTAATATCCAAACCACCAACATCCCCGCCCTCCCCTTCCTGTGTTCCCTTCCTTTAAAGAATACGTAAGAAAGGACGAGTTTTGTTCAATCCGGCCGGCCGACAAACCCGGCCAGAATGCAAACAACAAAACTCGTCCTTCCGCTTACGAAATCATTATGACTATGTGCATTATTTGATTTCTCACACCTGCCCTTTTATCCAGCCGCAAACAGACGAAACTCTCAGAATCTTACAAATACTTCTCCACCAACACGCGCGCGGTGGGTTCATCCACGATCAGCTCGGACATCAAATGGCCTGTAAGCGCAGCTTTCAGCCCGCGCACCTTTGCCAGCCCCGAAACCACACAAATAGCACGCTTCTGCGTGAACAATTCCAGGTTTGGCCCGCTTGCCCGGTAATTGAGCGGAATGTTGTCAAAACGCCCATTTTCTTTGAAGAACACAGTGGCAATATCCCCCGCAATGTTGAACTTCTCCAATTCTTTATAGTCCGACTGCACCAAATACCCCCCGCTGTACACATGGCTGGGGATCCCGGCATTGACAGCACCAATGCTGTATAACAGCAAATCCGCCTTGGAATGCAGGTCTAAAATTCTTTTGATGCTCCCCTCTTGCCACAGAGCCTTTTTTGTTTCCGGGTAATCAAAAAACGTGGGCACCGGGAACAAATGTGCCCGTGCCTGGTAATTCTCGGCAAAGCGCATCACGATCTGGCTGGCGTATTCAATCCCCATCGACTGGGTATTCCCTGCCCCATTCAGCTGCACAATCTGGGAATTGTAAGTTGTTTTCCGGAGCAAATGGTTCGAAATGGCCGTGAGCGTGGTGCCCCAGGCAACCCCTAAGATCATATTCGATTCAAAAATCGTGTTCAGATAATTGGCCGTATAATTTGCCACCCGTTGCAGCCATTCTGCCTCCCCCGCAATTTCGGGCACGGCCACTACATGCACATTTTGAATATTGAACTTTTTTTTGATCAGGTCCGACAGCCGGTTGGGTTCTTCAGTCGGGTCCACAATGCGAATATCAATCAGCCCATTTTCTTTTGCATGGCTCAACAAGCGAGAAACGGTCGACCGGGACACATTCATTTCATTGGCAATCGCCTCGGTCGTCATGTTCTGATAATAATACATCCGAGCTGCTTTTACAGCGTGGCTTACCTTTTCGTTTACGGTCATTATCTCCTCCGGTTTTCATGTTATACCCCGCTTTGGCACATTCGTGCAAGCCATTTGAACAAAATCCCAATCATTCAGGACGATAAACGTATATTAATATGCACATTTGTGCAATTATTTTGACAAATTTTGCAGCAATTTTTTATAATGAAAGATAGACATTTGTCTAATTATTCCATACACCATTTATATGTAGAGGAGAAGTTCGTTATGAAAATAGATGTTCGTAAGAATCTGATTTTCCTGATTGTGATGGTTGTTGTCATTTCCCTATCCGCAGTCATGGCCGATCAGATCGAAAGCAGTTTTGGCAAGGTTGACGTTTCAATTGTCGAAATTGAAGACCCCGACGGTAATATCATCGTTGCCAAATTATTCCGTCCCAAAGAAGCCACAGCCGAAAACCCACTACCTGCCGTGCTGAACATGCATGGGTATCAAAACGATAAGGACGTGCAAGGTCCTTTTTCGATTGAACTGGCCCGGCGAGGATTCGTGGTTTTGGCACCCGATGCACTCGGACATGGGGATTCCCTGGGCGGCCTCAACCTGGGTGGGTGGTTCGCAGACCCAACCTATGTGATGGGTAACGAGACCGCACTGGCATGGCTCATCGAACAACCCTTTGTAGATGCCGAACATATTGGCGTTACCGGGCACTCTATGGGTGGTATGAATGCTGTAAAATTGCCCGCATTATTCCCAGAAAACGTAAAAGCAGTCGTCCAGCAAGCCTCCTCACCGGGCAGCCCAGAACTCCCTAATCTGCTCATGCTCCAGGCCCGCTACGATGAATTCGTTGGATTCCGAGAAAACCAATTCCGCACCGAAGAACTCACCTCCAGCGAAACCCGTCTGGCCGCTTTAGGGCTTGAAGGCCCGGTTGAGTGGGACACCACCTACGGCAGCTTTGAAGATGGCACCGCTCGCAGAATGGCTTACATTAATATGGATCACCACCTTCTGCCCCTGATGAACAAATCGGTTGCCGAAGCCGCAGACTGGTTCCGCCTGGCACTCAAAGGCGGCGAGGGCGGCTCGATGTGGATCGACCCCACCAAGCAAGTCTTTATGCTGAAAGAGCTCTTCGGTTTCATCACCCTGCTCGGCACCCTGGTCACTTTGGTTCCCGCGACCAACTTGCTCCTGTCAACCAACTTCTTTGCACCGGTCGTCCAACCCATCCCCAACCGCTACACTGCCGGCAAAAAAGATTGGTGGAAACTCGCCACCATCAACATGCTGATCGGTGGGATTTTATACCCGCTGACCACACAGTATGGTGGGATTGCGACCAAGATTGAAACCTGGTTCCCCTGGGCGAAGATGGAAATGGCAAACGGGGTTGCTGCCTTCTTCCTCGCCAATGCAGTGGTTGCACTTGTGCTCTTCATCTTCTGGTTCCGAGATAAAAAGAAGGAAGGTGTTACCCTCTATGATATGGGCGTCACCTACGGCGAAGAAGAAAACAAGATGAATTGGGGCATTCTTGGGAAAACCATCCTGCTCGCAGTGATCCTCTTCCTGTGGATGTACCTCTTCTCCGGCTTGTTCCAGATCACCATCGGCCAGGAATTCCGCTTTGCATGGCCTTACATGCGTCTGTTCTCCAGCGGCCAGCGGATAGGCTTCTTCTTCATCTACCTGATCCCGGCCTTGCTCTTCTTCCTGATCAACGGCGGTCTTTTCCTCTTTGGTCAGGCCCGTATGAAGGAATACGAAACACCTGCAAAGACACAGTGGATGTGGTGGCTGAAGGTCGTTTATGCCATGGTAACCGGCTTGTTCCTCGTCTGGTGCTTCCAGTACTTACCCTGGTTCTTGGGTGGTGCTGGCCCCGGATTTGAGACCATCACCTTCTTCCAAATGGACCTCTCTCAATTCACCTCCATGTGGCCGCTGATGCTCTTCGTTTATGTACCTGAGTTTATTATCTTGTTCTGGTTCCATACCTGGTTCTTCCGCAAAACAGGCAAGATTTACCTGGGTGCGTTGGTGATTGCCAGCATTGCCACCTGGTTCATGACAGCAGGCTCGATCTATCTGATGTAAACATCGTCACCAAAGAATAAAATCTTTGGAAAATTCAAAAAGCCCAGCGGTCACGATTTTTCCGCTGGGCTTTTCTCTGAATAAACGTGCATAATAAGGAGGAACAGTGAACAAATATATTGCCAGTATCGACCAGGGTACCACCAGCACCCGGTGCATGCTCTTCAATCACCAGGGAGAACCGGTGGGGGTGCACCAACTGGAGCACCAGCAAATCTATCCCCAACCCGGATGGGTGGAGCACGACCCCAAAGAGATTTGGCGCAACACAGAACTGGCGGTGCGAGAAGCACTGCGCAAAGCAGGTGCCACCGCCGCCGAAATTGCTGCTATCGGCATCACCAACCAGCGAGAAACCACCGTGGTTTGGGACAAAATCACCGGGGAGCCCTATTACAATGCCATTGTTTGGCAAGACACCCGCACCGACACCATCATCCGCCAACTGGCCGAAGACGGCGGGCTAGATCGCTTTAGAAGTAAAGTAGGGCTGCCGCTCGCCACCTATTTTTCTGGTCCCAAGATCAAATGGATCCTGGAGAATGTAGAAGGTGTGCGTCAGGCGGCAGCAAACGGCCGGGCGCTGTTTGGCAACATGGACACCTGGCTGATCTGGAACCTGACCGGCGGTATCGAGGGCGGCAAACACATTACCGATGTGACCAATGCCAGCCGGACGATGTTGATGGACCTGGAAACCCTCCAGTGGGATGAGGATATTTGTGAACTGATGACCATTCCAACCAGCATGCTCCCGCAAATCCATCCTTCCTCGGAAACCTACGGACACACCACCCAAAGCGGCCCGTTCCAGGGCGTGGTGAGAGTGGCCGGAGATTTGGGCGATCAACACGCCGCTACCGTAGGGCAAACTTGTTTTGCCCCCGGCGAAGCCAAAAACACTTACGGCACCGGCTGTTTTATGCTGCTCAACACCGGGGAAGAGATCGTGCAGTCGAAGCACGGGTTGCTGACCACCCTGGCCTACCAGTTTGGCGGAGAAAAACCGGTGTATGCCCTGGAAGGTTCGATTGCGATTACCGGCGCATTGGTACAGTGGCTGCGCGATAACCTCAAGATGATCGACAGCGCGCCGGAGATTGAAAACCTGGCGAACACAGTCGAAGATAATGGCGGCATCTATTTTGTGCCCGCATTTTCAGGGCTGTTTGCCCCCTATTGGCGTTCTGATGCTCGCGGCGCTATCGTCGGCCTGACCCGCTTCATCAACCGCGGACATATCGCCCGCGCGGTCTTAGAAGCGACAGCCTTCCAAACCAGAGAAGTGCTGGATGCGATGAATGCCGATTCAGGCGTACCGCTGAAAGCCCTTAAGGTAGATGGCGGCATGGTGCAAAACGATTTACTGATGCAGTTCCAGGCGGATGTATTAGGTGTGCCTGTGGTGCGTCCAATGGTTGCCGAGACCACCGCGCTTGGTGCAGCTTACGCAGCCGGTTATGCAGTTGGTTTTTGGCAAGATAAAGATGAGATGAAGAAGAATTGGAAAATAGACAAGACCTGGACGCCCGCCCCCACCAGCAAAGCACATACAGAAATGTACGCACAGTGGAAAAAAGCCGTGACGCGTACATTCGATTGGATTGAATAGGATAATAAACGATATGCAAACGAGAGCAAAAAGAATTCAAGCAGTAAAAGAAAACCCAGAAGTGAGTGTGTTGATCATTGGCGCGGGGATCAATGGGATCGGCACCTTCCGAGACCTCGCCTTTCAAGGCGTGGATGTCATCTTGGTCGATAAGAACGATTATTGCAGCGGGGCCAGTGCGGCTTCTTCTCATATGGTGCACGGCGGCATCCGCTATTTAGAAAACGGGGAATTTAAGCTGGTCAAAGAAGCGGTACGAGAGCGCAACTTAATGATCGAAAATATCCCCCACCTGGTAAAACCCCTCCCCACCACCTTCCCAATATTCAAGTGGTTTTCCGGATTATTGAATGCGCCGTTAAAGTTCTTAGGGCTGTTGAACAAACCGGCCGAACGCGGCGCAATCGTGATCAAAATTGGGATGGTGCTGTACGACGCTTTTACCGGCAAACAAAAAACCGTCCCGCCCCACACTTTTAGAAACCGGAAAGAATCATTAGCGCTCTTTCCGGCGCTGAACCCCAATGTGATCTTCACCGGCACCTACTACGACGGCGCGATGCCCTCCCCGGAAAGAATTGCCTTGGAAGTATTGATGGACGCGGCAGAAGAAAACCCGCAGGCCATCCCGCTCAACTACACCGGCTTCGTTTCTGCCCAAGGGGACACCGTCACGGTCAAGGATGAGATCAGCGGCGAGCTGTTGCAGATCAAACCAAAAATCCTGATCAATGCAGCCGGCCCCTGGATTGATATTGTCAATAAAGAAATTGGCGCATCCACCCACTTTATCAGCGGCACCAAAGGTTCACACCTGATCTTAGATCATCCCGAACTACGAAAAGCGATTGGCGAGAATGAATTCTTCTTTGAGAACAAAGACGGACGGATTGTGCTCATCTTCCCCCTGGAAGACAAGGTAATGGTAGGCACCTCCGATATTCGCGTCGATGACCCCAATAATATGGTCATCACCAACGAAGAAATCGGCTACTTCTTTGACATGATCGGCCGCGTCTTCCCCAAGATCAAAGTCGATCACTCTCAAATTGTCTATACTTTTTCCGGTGTGCGTCCCTTACAGCATTCCGAAAAAGATGCCACCGGGCAGATCAGCCGCAATCACAAAGTGAACGTCATCGAAGCCGGAGAAGTGTTAAACATGCCGATCCTGTCTCTGATCGGCGGCAAGTGGACATCCTTCCGGGCGTTTTCAGAGCATGCTACCGATATTACCCTGGACCTGCTGCATACCGGCCGAAAAATCTCTACCGAAGGGCTGCAAGTCGGGGGTAGTAAAGGCTACCCAAAGAGCGCAGGGCACAAAACAAGCTATCTTGCAGCGCTTGAAAACATCGCTCCGCTTCCTACCGACCGGTTGGAAACCTTGTTTAGCAAATACGGCACAAAAACAACCGACCTCCTCGAAAATTATGGCGCTGAAATTTCTACCATGTGCACATACGTGCCGGATACCAGTGTGGCGGAGATCAAATACATCGCTGCCGAGATGGATGTGGTGCATTTAGATGACCTGATTCTGCGCCGCACCATCTTGGGAAAATTGGGCAAAATAACGCCAGAAGGTTTGGCTGAGATCGCCGATATTTGCGCGCAGGTGTTCGATTGGTCTGAAGCACACAAATCCCAAGAAATGGATCGCTACCGCTCGGTGCTGGAAAAAGCACACCGCATGAACTTCACCACCTTCCTGGGAGAATAAACCTACCCAAAACTCCAGGAGAAAGACATTCTCCTCTTTTATCTAAGCGAACAACCGCAGACATGTCTGCGGTTGTTCCGTTAATCAATTTATTTTCTACTGCAAGCGCTGTGAAAGAGCCAGGGCATTTGTCACTTGTTTTGATTAAGGCATACTTTATAATAACTCAGATGATTATCTATTTTCTTACTGGTCTATGCTTTGGCGGCTTAGGGCTGGCTGCCTACTTGCAGAGCCGTCAGGCTGGAGACTTTCCCTTACGTAAACATTTGCCCTACCTGGCAACCTTTGGTTTCGTGCATGGCGTCACTTCATGGATAGAAATGTCCATTGCCAGCGGGGTGAGTGATCAAATTACCGATATTCTGAATATATTATTAATTATTGGCCGGCCGATGACCGGGCTGCTGCTGTTTCGTTTTGGTTGGGGAATTTTTAAGGGTCTATCTCCACTTCCCCCCTGGATGGTATTTATTCCAGGGATTATGATTATTCCAATTGCATTTGCGATCACATATTCTTCTACCACATTCATTACCCCTTCCCCTATCGAAATCCCAATTGATATTTGGTCTCGTTACCTGCTGTACCTGCCTGGCAGCATTTTAGCGGGAATCGGTTTTTTGCGCCATTGGAATTACCAAAAGAAATTAGGCAGCAAAGTAGTTGCTCAATTAATGCTGGGGGCCGGCCTTGGCTTTATGCTTGAGGCATTTGTGGTTGGCTTGATTGTCCCCGCTGCCCCCTACGGCCCAGCTTCATACTATAACTATGACCGAGCCACTCATAATGCTTTTATTGGTGAAGTTACCACAAAGTCAGAAGGTTTTGGCCTGACCAGATGGTTGGATTATCAGCAGGTGCTAGAAGTAACCGGCCTCCCGATCGAATTTTGGCGCTTAGTTTCCGCTGTGTTTGTAACCAGCTTTGTGATCAAAGGATTGGATGTTTTTGAAGAAATCCGAAAACGGAATGAAGCCAAATTGGTGGAAGAGCGGGACACAGCCCAGATAGCCGTAATTGAATCGGAGATTAAAGCCCGCGAAAATGCCGAACACTGGACAGATGTGTTGGTCAACATCAACCAGCAGATCACAAATTTCGAGAACCTTGATTCAATCTTGCTGAACATCATTACCCATACCCGGGTATTGTTCAATTCAGATTCTGTTGGGCTAGCCTTATGGGATAATACCGAAAACCAGCTGGCGATCAAATGTTATGCCATCCCAGACAAAAGCGAAATGGTCACCAGCACCCGAGCTGTCGAAAACGCCGTTTTGCTCTACTCTTTCGAAACTTCCAGACCCTATTACTCTAAAGAAGATGATAGCGATTCAGACATCGCCACGGCAAGCCCTCCCTTGGCACAACCTGCCAAACAAGTAGCTGTTGTCCCAATCAAATTAGTGGATAATTCTGCGATTGGTGTACTATGGATGTGCCGCGATAACGATATAGCCTATAACGAAACTGACTTGATTTGGTTAGAATGCATGGCGGACCAGGTAATGATTGCGATTCAACATGGGATTATGACCGGCCAGTTGCAGTCCCTATCCATTATAGAAGAACGCGGTCGGATTGCCCGCGAGATGCACGACGGCCTGGCACAAGTGCTTGGTTACCTAAACTTGCAACTGCATACATTAAATGTACTCCAAAAACAGGGCAAACAAGCCGAACTTGAAGAGGAATTAACCCAGATGAACCACTATGTGCAGGTTGCTCAGGCGGATATCCGGGAAAATATTCTCAGCTTACGTACCACCCTGGCAAATGAGAAAGGAATGGTCATCTCAATCGAAGAATATTTAGAAGAATTCAGCTTGCAAACTGGCATTCAAGTTGATTTTAACAATTCAGTGGAAGATGAACTGCACTTAACATCATTAGGAGAAGTGCAGTTGGTGTGTATTTTGCAAGAAGCGCTAACAAATGTGCGCAAACATGCGGAGGCACAAAAAGTGTCGGTAGCATTGTCCATGCTTAAAAATGGTCGCGATGAAAAAGTGGTCTTGCAGATCATAGATGATGGCAAGGGATTTGATATGAAGGAAAGAAGCAAGCATTTTGGCTTGCAAACCATGCGCGAACGCGCCCAAAGTGTGAATGCCGACTTTACAGTGTATAGCAACCTAGGAAATGGTACCCAGATAGAATGTGTTTTCCCTTGTGTGGAACCAAGCACCAAGGGCATAAGCTCTATTCTGCTAAACGAGTAGAACTTATGAATTTGCGAGAATGGGCTTTGCCGCTGTACACAATCTTGATCCAGCTTTCGGCAGGCAGTCTCGTGATTCTCTGCCTGCTGCGTTTAATAATGCGGAAAAAATACCGTTTGATAGAAGTAGATGAAGTTTTCTCCCCCTATATATTTGTAATCGTGATCACCATTTTTGCAGGCATTCTTGGGGCACATTTCCACCTAAGCAGACCATCCATGTCTTTCCAGACAATAAGAAATTTCCAGTATTCATGGTTAAGCCGAGAAGTGTTCTTCACCGCTTCATTTGCCTTCACCACCTTTAGCTTATGGTTGTTTTGCCAATTCAATCTTGCTACTGAAAACAGAAAACGGATCTTTGGCTGGTTTGCCAGCAGTTTTGGCCTGATTACGGTGTACTGCATGGCCCGTGTATATCTCCTGCCAACCCAGGTGGTATGGAATGCCTTCACCACGGTAGTGTCCTTCTTCGCCTCCATGTTTGTTCTGGGAACCGTTGCAGTAGCCACCTTCATGACGATGGATATCCGCTTCTCAGAACTTGTAGAAAACAGGCCTGTGGAAATCAGAGAACAACTCTTTAAATCATCAGCGAAACAATTTGCAGTAGTTCTGGCAGCAGGCGGGATCATCAGCATTAGCTTAGTAGGTTATCAAATCCTCACCATGACCCAATTAGGCAGTACGGCCGAAGTGAGTTATGAACTGTTGATGGGGTTGTACCAATCTTTATTGATTCTGCGGATTGCTGTGATGGTGTTAGGCATTGGAATCTTTATCAAGATTGTCCGAGATATAATTGTTAGAGAGCGCCGCATACAAGACCAAATGAATCTGGTTTATATTGCATGTCTATTATTAGTGATCGGAGAAATCACCAACCGGTTCCTTTTTTACGCAACACATGTTCGGGTAGGCATATAATTGACCGGATATGAACTATAGTTAAAAACTTGGTGCATGTTGAAAGCAAAACTTTGGATTCTATGAGGATTTTATGGCAATTACGATACTAATAGCAGATGACCACCTGCTTTTCCGGCAAGGGCTTAAAAGCTTAATTAAAACCAGCAATGGTCAGGTAGAAGTAATTGGGGAAGCAGAAACCGGGCGGGAGACCGTAAAATTGGCTGGTGAACTTAAACCAGATATTATTTTAATGGATATTTACATGCCGGACGGGAACGGCTTACAAGCTTTAAAAGAAATCCATGATAAATTCCCTGAGATCAAAACGATCATCCTCACCTCATCTGAAAGTAACGAACACCTGTACCAGGCAGTTGAGCTGGGAGCAGTGGGATATCTGGTGAAGAATTTAGATGCCACTCAGCTCCTAGAACTAATTGAAGGCGTGCAGCGCGGTGAAGCTGCCATGACGCGAAACATGGCTTCTCGGCTGCTAAAAGGGTTCGCTAAGCAAACATCTAAATCAGACCTGGATAGTGAGCTGCTGACCGAACGTGAACAAGATGTGCTCAAACTCGTTGCTGTGGGTAAAAGCAATGCAGATATTGCGGAAGACCTAATCATCTCAATCAACACGGTAAAAACACATATCCGCAGCATTTTGGATAAACTGCAACTCGACAACCGCACCCAGGCTGCCAATTACGCTATGGTGCATGGATTTGTTTCCCCATTATCAGAAGATACTGATTTAATCGATTGAATAATATCATCCCTTCGGATTAGTCCAGATCGTCCTCCCTTATGATGTGCTAGTTTCACCCTGGTGCTATCCTAATTTCGATATGAAACCCATTATTTATCGCAGAAATTAGGAGGCTCTCTATTCAAAACATTAAGAAATTCATTGAAATTTATGAAACAAAGCACAAGAAGAAGCACAATACCCAGTTTATATTCGGAGTAAACTAAATGAATAATAAAGAATTCTATACAAAGAACCTTACAGAAAGCGCAATGAACCGTCGCAGCTTTTTAAAGTGGAGTGGTGCTTTGGGGGGAGCGGCTGTTTTAGCCAGTGGACCTAAAGTGGGTCTGCAAACTATAGAGAAAGCAAGTGCAGCTGTAGAATCTGAAGGAAAGTGGATCACAGCCGCTTGCTGGCACAACTGTAGTGATAACAACTCACGCTGTTTGTTAAAAGCCTATGTAGTAGATGGTGTGCCGCAACGCGTAAAATCAGACGATGCTGTAGAAATAGAAGATTCAATCGATATTCCTCAACGCCGAGCCTGCCCACGTGGGCGCGCCCAAATCGGCCAGCAATTTGCTGCCGACCGGCTAAAGTTCCCCATGAAACGCAAAAATTGGGAACCGGGTGGCGGGAAGAAAGAGCTACGCGGCAAAGATGAATGGGTACGCATTTCTTGGGACGAAGCCTTTGACATTGCTGCTTCGGAAACCAAACGAATCATTGAAAAATATGGCAATAAAGCCATTTATAACGGTGGCTGGGGTGAATATTTGGACCCGCTTGCCAATGTATTTAATGCTTTGGGCGGTTACACCAGCTTTTTCGTGTCTTCCTCTTGGGGTTCCTGGCCTTATATCCAAACCTTTACCGAAGGCACTTATTTCGATTCTAACGACCGCATGAACTTGCGGGATGCTAAATTGATCCTCCTTGTGGGTGCCAACTGGGCAGTCAACAAGGGTGGTAATGCTGCTTACTATCTACGCAACGCAAAAGAAGCGGGAGCAAAAGTTATCATCATTGACCCCTGGTTCAACCAAACAGCAGAAGGCCTGGCAGATGAATGGTATCCGATCATTCCTGGCACCGACACCGCCATGTTCTTGGGAATTGCCCACTACCTGATTACCCATGACCTGTACGATCAGGAATTCCTGGATAAGTACTGCAGCGGGTTTGATTCAGACCATATGCCAGAAGGTGCTTCCAAGGAAGACAACTTCAAAGATTATGTATTGGGCACCTATGATGGTGAACCCAAAACCCCTCAATGGGCTTCTCAAAAATGCGGTGTACACACGGATGTGATTGAACATATTGCCTTCCAGATGGGCACCGTGAAACCAATGACCCTGATTTCCGGGTACAGCACGATCAAATTCCCCACCGGCGAACAATGGGGACAGGTATTCAATACCGTTGGCTGGATGACTGGCAATGTTGGTAAACCAGGTGCATGTGTGGCCTTTGTTGGCCCAGACCCAATTTACGGCACTGAGGCACTGGTAAAAGCCGGCTGGCGTGGTGACACAATTGTTCCTAACCCCCATGGGGTTAAAAAATGGGCACGCAAGACCGCAGATCTAACCGACGAAAATGACTGGTCTGCCTTGGACTGGTCCCAGACCTGGGTCAATATGCTTGATGGTGAATATGGAACTGACTCCTGGCCGAGCGGGAAACGCAAAGTGAACATCCAGATGATTGCCCATACCGGTCAGCAGTTCCTCAACTCTATGCCCAATGTCAATGCTGGGATCAAAGTACACCGACAGGTGGAATTTGTGATGGCAACCAGTATTCACTTTGATACAAAAGCCCGTTACGCAGATTTGGTATTCCCTGTTACCTCCCGTTGGGAACGACAAGGTTACGTGGATGCCACCAACCGCGAGCACGTGATTTGGTTCCAAAAAGTTATGGAACCGTTGTTTGAAGCCAGAGATGACGTGGATGTTGCCATCGGGATTGGCGAACGCCTTGGCATTGATATGGCTGCACTGTTCCCGTCTTACGAACAGCGCGAATACAATACTGTGGCAGGTTCAACCGTTGCCTTAGCGGATGGTTCTGGTTTTGAGTCTCTGGTAACCATCACCCAGGAAGATATTGACGCATGGGGCGTTGTTGGTACCCCACAAAAAGGCCGTATCACAGTAGAAGAATTCCGCGAACAAGGTATCTACCGAATTCCGCGTAAACATCACGACAAATTGACGCACATCAAACACAAAAAATACATTGACAATCCAGAAGAAAATCCTCTGGCAACCGAGAGCGGCAAGCTGGAAATTTACTGCCCTACCCTGGAAAGATTAGGCGATATGTTTGGCTATTCCAAGGTGTACCCGATTGGGAAATGGCAAGAAGCCCAACCCGATCACGGCAACCACGCCCGCTCTAAAGATTACCCTCTCTTGCTGCACACACCCCATACGCTGCGCCGTGCCCACACTGCCTTCGACAATGTACCCGCACTTCGTGAAGCATTTCCACAAGAATGCCACATGAGCGTTGTAGACGCCGAAGAACGCAGTATCAAGACCGGAGATGTCGTCCTGATGAGCAGCCCCTACGGCAAAGTATTACGCCGCGCAAAGGTACTCCCAGGGATGGTGCCGGGATCTGTCGTTCTGGAAGATGGCGCAATGGTCATGATTGATGAAGAAACCGGGATTGACCTGGCTGGAAACCCCAATGTTCTCCAAGCCCCAGCCCCATCCGGTTTGGGTTCTATCAACTGGACTGCAACATTGTTGCAAGTAGAAAAGTATGAAGGCGATCTTGAACTACTTCCAGACTCAAAATGGCCTGCCAGATCATTCAAATTAGCAGAAAAGGATAACTAAGATGGCAAAGCAAATTGGCTTTTACCACAATTCAGATGTTTGCGTGGGTTGCAAAACATGCCAGATTGCCTGTAAGGACAAAAACCATTTACCCGTTGGTGTGATGTGGCGGCGAGTTGTCCGCTACGGCGGCGGTGAGTGGCTTGAGCGGGATGGGGTGATGACCCCGCAGGGTATGTTTGGGTATTATCTTTCAGTAGCTTGTAATCACTGTGAAGATGCCCTATGTGTCAAGGTCTGTCCCACTGGCGCGATCCAAAAAGGGTCAGATGGTGCCGTCCTGATTAATTCAGAGAATTGTGTAGGTTGCCGTTACTGTGAATGGGCCTGCCCCTACAGAGCACCGCAGTTCAATGACGAGCTAGGTGTAATGACCAAATGTGACTCCTGCCAGGACCTGGTTTCTGACGGACAGGATCCGGCATGTGTAAGTGCCTGCCCAATGCGCGCCCTTGAATTTGGCGACATTGAGGAATTGCGCGCAAAATACGGCGATGAGGTTGAAATTGAACCCTTCCCCAACAAAGAAATTACTAGCCCCGCATTAGTAATCAATCCCAATCGCAAAGCTGTTCCCACCGGTTCAGATACAGGCCGCATCTTGAACATGGAAGGAGAAATATAAAATGGACTCAAGAGAATGGGCACTAATTGCCTTTACCATCCTCACTCAGATGTCTGTCGGCGCTTTTGTGGTATTAGGTGTTCTTTGGCAATATGCCTTCCGCAAAACTGGCGAACAAGAAGCAGATCGGTTAAGTGACCGAATCTTGGTAGCGGTTGTCGCTGTACTTGGCTTAGGTATTGTGGCTTCTTTATTCCACCTGGGAAACCCCCTGAATGCACCTAAAGCTTTCACTAATATAGCCTCCTCGTGGTTAAGCCGGGAAATTCTTTTAGGTGTCGTTTTTTCTGCGGTGGCAATCCTCTTTGTTGGATTACAGTGGTTCAAAGTAGGCACTTCTAAGATGCGGAACACAGTTGCTGTTGTTGCAGCTGTGATTGGCATTGTGTTTGTCTATATTCAATCACGCGTGTATATGATTTCAACCCAGCCATCCTGGAATACCCTGGCAACCCCGATCTCATTCTTCACCACTGCAATGCTGCTTGGCGTGTTAGCCATCGGCACCGCTGTGATTGCGAACTACGCTTTCATCACCCGCAAAGAACCTGGCTGTGGTGATATACAGTGTGATTTGCTGCATGATGCCCTAAAAGGTGTTGCCCTAGCCTCGATAGTCTTGGTTGGAGTCCAATTGATCGTAATTGCTCTCAATATCGCTTCTCTGGCAAATTCTTCAGCGGAAGCATTAGAAAGTGTGCATTTGATGGTTGGGTCTTTCAATTTGGGGCTTGTCTTAAGATTGGTATTAGGTTTTATTGGGGCTGGCATCCTTGGTGTCTTCCTTTATCAAACCGCAACCAACCAGGGAAAAGAAAAAACCCTCGGATACCTGGCATACAGCGCTTTTATCTTAGTGCTAATTGCCGAAGTTTCTGGACGCATGCTGTTTTATGCCACCCAATTCCAGATCGGCATATAATCGTTTAGATAAACTTCATAAACTAATTTTCAAAATACAAGTGGGGGGGAAGTTTCCCCCACTTGTATTTTCAAGCAGTTGAAATATAAACTACAACAATTATCCAATCATTGATTTTACAAATATTTTTTAGTAAAAGCTCTGATCTATGATGGAGTCCCAAATGATGCAAAACATTGACTTAGATGCATTAAAAGAGGAATTACTTGGGGAAACACTTCTTTTTAGCTTACTGGGAAGAATCCTTTACGAAGAACCAACTAAAACTTGGCTTGATTCTTTAATCCAAAATGAGGTTTTTACCGAAGTTCCTTTCGGTCAATCACAGCAAGACACCCTGCAAGGGGTTGAAATCCTCTCTGGGTGGGCAGCAGAATATCAAGATGGCCTGACAGACGCCGCTCTGGCAGCTATCCGGAAAGACCATTTATATCTCTTTATGGGAATTGGCGATCATCCTGCGCCCGTATGGGAGTCAATCTATTTCAGCCGGGCCCATTTGATGTTTGACAGACAAACACTAGATGTACGCAATTGGTATGCAAAGTTCAACTTGCAAGCTGAAAAATTGTACAATGAACCCGATGATCATATTGGCCTGGAAATGATCTTTATTTCTCATCTAGCAAACTTAGCCTTAAATGCGATTGCTGAAGAAAATGACACAACACGCGTTGAAATTCTCAAAGCACAGCATGACTTTTTTGAACAGCATTTGCTCCTTTGGGGAACCTTCTGGGCGGATATTGTAGTAAAAGAAGCAGAAACAGATTTTTACCGCGGTTTAGCCTTGTTGGTAAAAGGTGGGCTGCTGGAATTGGCTCAACTGCATCAATTAGTGGTCCCAAAATAGTAAATTTTAAGCACATAGATTGCCCCTTATCATGTAAGAGGCAATCTATGATCTTTGATTTCATTGTATACGTTAGATTACTTCTCTTTCAAAAACCGTTAGCAAATCCATCCAAATGAAAATTCAGTACGTAGTCCAGAATCACTTTGTGATGAATTGCTATCATTCCCGATAAACCAAAATACCACTTTTTCTCTTTCCCCCCTATCCTAAACTCATAGCTTTAGAAAAAACCTTCATAAAATCTGGGTACCCGGCCAATTCAATATACTTCACCTGGGCTGCCACTGTCTGCGCCTCTTCCCGCTTTTCCTGCGAGATAAGCGCCTGCTTGGCCCCCACCCCAGCAGCATTGCCCACTTGTGAGACTTTTGTCCGATCCACATCTGGCAGCATCCCAATTGCGATGGCACTGTTCACATCCAGATAAGTACCAAAGGCCCCAGCAATAATCACCTCATCAATATCTTCCATTGTCATACCCTGGCTTGAAAGCAGGATGTTGATCCCCGCCCGGATCGCCCCTTTGGCAAGTTGGAGCTGCTCCACATCCGCTTGCGAAAAGGTTACCTCATTGCCTTCTTCCTCCTGGGAAGTGATGATAAACTCGCGATCTTTGCCCACCCCGCGCACAGCAGGATGTTCACCCATCTTACCGCGGGAGGAAAGGATTCCAGAATTGTACAGTTGTGCCAGCACATCCAATATCCCAGAACCGCATAAGCCAATCGGAGGAGCATTTTCGATTGTTTGATAAGTATATTTACCGTCTAATATCTGGAAACGCTCAATTGCACCCGCTGCCGCTCGCATCCCATACTTAATATGAGCGCCTTCAAAGGCCGGGCCAGAGGCGGTTGAGAGACTGGTGAGTACTCCCTGGTTCGCTAGACAAATTTCGGTATTGGTGCCGATATCTATCGCCAGCACCACGCCTGTTTTACGATGGAGTTCTGTCGCCAGCAGCATCGAAACGTGGTCTGCCCCCACAAAGCCGGCTACATTCGGCAGCAGATGGACAAACGCCCCTTCAGCAATAGCCAATCCCAAATCGCGGGCTTTCACATCTAGCGCCGAAGCAACCTCTGGCACATAAGGCGCCCGCCCCAGTTGACGCACCGGGAACCCTAAGAAAAGATGATGCATAGCCGTATTTCCCACCACCACCATGTTCACAATGCAGCTTGCTGGCTGATTGATTTCCTGGCACAACTCCGTAATCGTACTGTTGAATGTCTCGACAAGCATATTTTGAAAGTGCCGGGCGGATTCTGGCGCATTTTGAGCCGCCGACATACGGGTCATAATATCCTCGCCAAAAGCAATTTGTGGGTTCATCAATCCGCGGGCAGCCAGGGTTTCCCCATTGGCGAGGTCCATCAGATACATTGCCACCTTGGTAGTGCCCAGATCTACCGCCACACCTAAGGTTTTGCTGCCAACAGGTAAGGCGGCGATCACCTCTTGCTTGTAAACTACCACCTCTGCCTCCCAATTCTGGGTGCGCAAAGCAGTCGAAAGGCGGCCTAAAACAGTATGATCAAAGGTTACCCTTGAAAGACCATATTGTGCACTAAGTGCCTGTGCGACTCGATCTGCATCTGAAAGAAGGTCTTTCAAAGATGGCGGGGTGAGAGAAAGAGAATATGTTTGCGCCACCGGTTGGGGGGTCACGGGGATTTCTTGGCCCTCCACCTGGGCACGCTGTGGGGTGGTCAGCGATTCCGCTGGCACCCGCACTTTGCAGTCAGAGAGCGGCGTGGTCATGCACGCAAGGCGGTAACCTCGGGCAACCTGTTCCTCTGCCAGATAAATTTGCTCCGTATCGGTGATCGGGGTATATTCCCCTTCTAAAATTTGGATCACACAACTGGCACAGTGTCCGCCCCCACCACAAACATTTACCAGGTCTACCCCTAATAAGCGGGCACATTCAAGAAGGGTTTTCCCTTCCGGGCAGTCGCCCCGCCGCCCAACAGGTTCAAAATCTACAAAATGGGTCATTTGTCATTTCCGTAGTTATAAAACATTTCATAGTTCACAGTTTTGCCAGGAGGCACAATCACAAAGTCTTTTCCCCACTCTCCTTGGATCAACTTATTTAATAATTCATTTGAGCCCGGAATTTCCTCATAGCTCAAATCAAAATAGTCGGCAACCATTTTGGCATATTTCCGGTAAGATTCCTGATTGGAATTCTCAGAGGTGATCAATGCCAGGCGAGTATAGTTGCTGATATAGTGACGGGTGATCCGGTAGGCTTTATCATGTCCATAGCTTTCCCTCATCCGGCAGTACTCTGTATAAGGGTCCTCTCCGCATTCTACCCACCCCTTTGTGAGGTAGTAGGTACCGGGCGCTTTCTCATGCTGGTGATTATATTCTTCCCGCGAGCCAAGAAACAGAGTAATACAATCATCTGCCTTGGGGATCACCATTACGGCATGGGGTGAAACCAAACCCACAACTGCGCTGGCACACAAACCATAGCCGATTAATATCGTGCCGAATTCAGGGCCAGTTTGGTCTATCGCCGCTTGCAACTGCACATGCAGTTCTTTTGGTATATTGTGCAGGCGGTAATCAAGTACTTCCATTTCAAAACCGCTGGGGAGGAGCGGTTTTAACTCCTCCCCAACTGTTTGGCATGTGATAATTTTTGTGAGGGATTTATCTGCCATTTAAACTCTTTTTGATTCTAGTTTTCTTCCTGGGTTATTTTGCGGTAATAACGCATGTAGGTGCGTGTCTTTTTATCGCGCCCCAAAAAGATGTTGCCGGTTAATAAGCCAAACTGCAGCTGAGAATCTGTAGGATCTGTAATCGGCATATTCATCCCCAGGGTAAAAGCCACCGAGAGGAAGTAAGCATTGATAATATTACGGGCAGGCATACCAAAGCTGACATTGCTGGCTCCCCCAGTAATATTGTTATTGGGGAATTCTTCCCGCAGCCGGCGGGTCGTCTCCAAAACAACTTTCGCAGCCTGGTCATCAGCCCCAACGGTCATCACCAGCGGATCTAAGATGATATCTTCTTCTGCTACCCCAGCTTGGACACAGGTGTTGACAACCTGATGCACAATCCGTAGACGATCATCCGCATTAGTGGGAATACCTTCCTGGCCCATACACAGCACAATCACCGGGACGCCAAAATTGGCGATGATCGGCAGGTTCTCAGCCAAGATTTTATCTTCGCCACCGATTGAATTGACTAATGGGCGGCCGGGGCACACTTTTAGAGCCTCTTCCAGCGCCGCCGGGACACGAGTATCAATCGAGAAAGGCACGTCCACCACTTCGGCGATGCGTTTTACCGCTTCTGGCAGCACTGTGGCTTCGTCTATCCCCTTACCCCCCACATTGATATCTAACACATCTGCACCAGCTTCAACCTGCATCACAGCCTCATTGATCACATAATCCCATTCTCCCTCCAGCAAAGCCTGGCGCAGCCGTTTCCGTCCGCTGGGATTAATGCGTTCACCAATGATATGTGCCGGGTCGGTCGGCATTATGGAGATTGGTTCTCCGGTTCCTTGTAATTTCATCGTTATGCAAACACCTTTTTCTCTGTAGGTTTCCATTCCCGCGCTTTGAGAATGTTTTCTTCTTCAGGTTGGCCTTTGAGCCACTCATCGAATGGTGTAAATTCGGGCACATCCATTTTGATAACCGATAAATCTGCTTTGATTGGATATTGACCTAATAACCGGGTTGCCTGTACTGCCGAGTGGATATTTACGGGAGGGGTATCTGAAGGTACATTTCCGATCCAAATCACCAATCCCCCATCTCTGCCCAAGATATCTACCCAACTGCGTACTTTCTCAATAATCTCTTCGGGTTGGCTATCTCGTGTGAAACGGCCATTTAATGCAGCCATAATCGGCAGATTTTTCTTCTTTCCACGCAAGACAGAATATTCCTTAATCCAATTCATATCCCAATCTTGTGTTCTGCCCATAGCGGTAAACACTACAGGAGAGCCAAAGGTCTTGCTAGAAACATCCAAGCATTTGAACATCACTTCTTTATCAAACTTAGAGGGATCTTCTTCACAATAATCCCCAGCTGCTGCTGCTGCGTTTGCGTTAAATTTTAATTCTTTTTTACAGCGTTCTCGGAAATTATCGGCATAAGGCACAACCCATTCATGCATCAAATCCAAGGTAAGCTGAGGAAAAGCAGCCCAGGCATCTGCACCAGTTGCATTTGTAATCCCGGCATCTGCATATGCTTTCATATACGGCATAAGGACATCATCTTCAATCCAAGCAAATAAATCTTTTGCAAATTCTTTATCGCGACGGATCACACGTATAGCTTTGGAATACCCCATCATCTGACAGAGAAGACTCCAATGAGAAACAAAGAAACCGCCTGCAAAAGGTCCTGGCATTTTCTTCTCAACCACTTTAGCAAATTCCACTGCGGTTGGGATTCTCCCTGATGCCGGATCCAAACGTCCTACTCTTTTCATGTCTTCTGCGGTTTTAATCAG
Organism: Anaerolineales bacterium; assembly: GCA_963675375.2. Taxonomy (GTDB): domain Bacteria; phylum Chloroflexota; class Anaerolineae; order Anaerolineales; family UBA11579; genus UBA11579. The sequence goes on from CAXXLY010000001.1 coordinate 360,201, forward strand.
AGGTTCGCTTATATCTATAGTTGGCATGGCGTTGTCGCTATAAATCATTTTTCCGCCTAATGCCTCGACCTCAAAGTTATATGGATCCGCACCCGCAGAATTTGTATCAAATCCATACCAGCGGCAAACCGCCAGGTGCGCATCTACATTAATAGCAGGTTCAAAAAAGAATTTTCTCGCTGGAATCTTTGCCACATGCATCACATGATCCATAATTTGTGGGCACATAAATGGCACTGTATCTGCACGCCCCCCCATCATAGCAGCGATCATTCTAGCAGTACCACTTGGTTTTCCAAAGCGAATTCCTTGTGCCAAAAGCATCCCATGTAACATTTCAAGATTCGGGTTTGCCATCTTATCCTCCAATTAGTTGAAGCGCTTTTTCCATGGTTACCATGGCATCTTTTCCCCAGGCGTCTGCACCAACCTCCTCGCAGAATTCCTGACTGGTGGGGACCCCGCCGACCATGATCTTCAAGCCATCCCGCAACCCCTCAATTTTGAGGTCTTCAATGATCTCTTTCATCGTCAGCATGGTGGTACTCATGTAAGCGCCCATCCCCAAGATAGCCGGCTGGTGTTCTTTGACTGCCTCAATGAAAGCTGCATTGGGCACGTCAATCCCAAGATCGATGACTTCAAAGCCAGCTGATTGGAGCAAAGCAATTACCAGGCTTTTACCCAAGTCGTGCATATCGCCTTCTACCACGCCAATCACAAACTTTTGAGAAGGTCTCCCCTCACTGCCTTCTTTTAACTTAGGTTCCAATGGTAACATTGCAGCTTTGAAGGCATCCGCCGAAAGGATCACATCAGGCAAGAAATACTCGTTGGCTTTCCACAGCTCTCCGGTTTTACTAATCCCGGCAACAACACCCTGGTTTAAAATATCCAGGGCGGGTAAACCTGCGGCCAACGCTTCTTCTACCAGACGGGAAGCTTCCTCATCCTCACCTTCCACAATGGCATTCAAGATTTCTAAATATTTTTCAGACATAGAATAACTCCTTAGGGTTTTAGTACCTTATTATGTCTGATTGCCCCAAATAAAAATGTCGCCCAGGCGACACTATAATAGATTTCCCTAAAGTTTCTATGTTTCGATGTTTTTATTATGGTTGAACATCCCAGGTACACAGCCGCCAGGCCATTTCTACCGCCCCTTTTGCAGTGGCATGATACCCATCGGCCCCGATGCGCATCGCCAGCCCCTCGCTAACTGCCCCACCTCCGACCATAATCTTGACTTTGCTTCTCATCCCATTTTCGATTAGTGCTTTCACCACCAGATTAATCTCTAGAGATGTGGCCGTCGTCAAGGCTGATAACGCCAAAATGTCGGGGTTGAACTGGTTGATGGCATCTACAAATTCATCGGGAGCAACATTTACCCCTAAATCGATAACCCTAAAATTACGCGCCCGCAGCAACATCGCAACGATGGTCTTGCCAATATCGTGAATATCGCCGTATACGGTGCCGATGATAACCGTGCCAACCACAAGACCCCGCTTTCCCTCCAACTCCATGTTGGCTTCAATAATAGGAAGTGCCATCTTCATGGAGGTGGCAGCCAGCACCACATCCGGCAGTTCAATTTCATTCCGGGTATATTCCCGGTCGATTTGTTTCATCCCAGAGGTGAGCGCTTCTAAGGCCTTATTCGAATCAATCCCTTCAATAATTGCTTTGTTTGCCAGTTGTTCGGCAAGTTGGTCATTACCCTCAACCACTGCGCGGGTGAGAGAATCTAAGATTTCCATATGCTCAGGAGGAATGATGACCAGACGCCGGCCTTCTTTCCATAGGTAACCCTGAGTCCGCAATTCACTCAGGCAAGAGGCTATTGTAGTGCGGTTGGCGGAAACCATTGTACCAATCTCATCTTGAGTAAGATTGAGATCAATCCGCACACCCTTCTCAGTACGAACGCCATGCTCGCGGGCCAGGCTGATGAGGCTTTGCTTTAATCTCTGCTGGACATCTAAAAAGCTCAGATCGCGGGCTTTGCCCGCCACATCGCTGGCTTCACGAGCTAATTCCTTCAGCACTGCAGAAGAAAATGCAGGATTGCTGGTAAGGGTTTGTTCAAATTCAGTGGGAGTAATCACCAACAGTTCGGAGGTCTCAAGAACCTCTGCCACTGCCTCATGTTCACCGTCCAACAGGTAAGCTTTTGCGCCAATCAACCGCCCGCCGCCGTGAATGCCATAGGCATAAACTTTTCCATCAAGAGAAATTGAAGATACTTTGACCGCCCCTTTTAACAAAATATAGATCTGATCTACCGGATCCCCCTGCCAATATAGTACAGACCCACGCGTAAAACGCTTTACCCGGTCAGGCCAAATGGATAAAGCCAAGTTATTAAAGTTTATTTTCTCAGGCATAAGATTATGTGGTGATAATTTCAGGATTAAGCTAAATTATACCTGATTCCGCTCTTTCCTCGAATTTATCAACGCATAAAGCTTGGCTGGATGACCAAACACTGAAAAGAACTGTTTGGTCATTCAAAATCGTTACCTCAATCATTCACTTTGCACCCGGTTATCAATCACACGAGTAGCTTTAAAATTCTTTTCAGGATCGTAGATCGTGGAAGAGTCCGATACAATTTCAACATCTGGGTGAATCTCCGCCGAGTTAAATACTCTCTCCTTCACATCGGAAATCCAATGCTCCAATTGCTCTTCTTGCAAGTGATATTCCGGGTCAACCGCCACTGTCAGGATCAATTCATCCCCCGAATGAGGGTCGCCAGGCTGACTATTTTCCAATACAATCCGATATTCCAGCACTTCTGGATAATTCATAATCACATCATGGATGCATTCTGGGTTAACCAAAACGCCTTTCACTTTGAAGAGATCACTGGTGCGGGTTACGTGTGCGCTCCCGCAGGATAATCTGATCGATTCCCCAATCCGCCCACAATACGGGCAGCGCTCATGGGAAATAGAGGAAAGGTCGCCCAAAAGATAACGCAGCAAGGGCATCCCTCGCCGGTTGAGGTGGGTAATTGCCACTAACCCTTCTTCCCCATCAGGCACTCTCTCATAAGTGTCCGCATCTAAAATCTCCAGGTACATCTGATCTGGAGCAATATTATGCAAGTTCGAGTCAGGGTTGCATGGCCCCCAACCGATCCCACCCTCAGTGAACCCATATGAACTGCTTATAAATACATGGTCTGCGCCACAAGCACGCATGCTCTCCTGAATTTTTTGACGCATACCCTGGGTAGTACTTTCCCCGCTGATTTGCAGCATGTAAAGAAAACTCAAGTCGCGGCCTTCCTGTACCGCTTGCTGTAATAAACGCCGTACAAAACTGGTAATACCCACCAAGATTTGAGGACGTGCAATCTCAATCTGATCTAATACTGATTCAGTTGAACGATGAATCGGGAAGTCAGGATAAGCGGGTCCGGTCATCCCAGTGGTATAACTTATTCCAGCTGCATTGGCTAGCGAACCAGCAAACATGGCTACATGGGGCAGCGGGCTGAGTGGAAACACATTGAACACCCGATCCCCAGGGAGTGCATACTGCATTTTATATATCCGGCGACCAGCCTCCAATATCCCTAAAAAATCGTGACTGGTATATTCATAACGCGTAGGTACACCGCTGGTTGTACCCGTCGTATACACAATTGAATAAGTCTGATCGTAGATGGTAGGTTTCTCAAATTGCAGCCTGAATTTTTGAGGATCGGCCATCAAATCAGCTTTGGTTGTAGGCGGCACCTTCTGCAAATCTTCAAATGTTTGAATATCCTGTTGTCGGATCCCCCATTCCTTAAACTTTTCCCTGTAAAATGGGCTTGCCTCTGCCAACCACCCCACCTGCCGCTGCAATCGTTCTATCCGCACCTGGTGCAATTTATTTTCAGGCCAAAAAGTTGGGTCATCCTCTTGCGCATATTGTGGCACGCTATTGATGAACGTTTTTACATTCTCTGGCGTAGTATCTAAAAAAGGTCTATGAATATTCTCTCTCATTGTAAAATTCCTTTTAAACAAGCATTTGAAATCATGGCACTAGTAAAAGGTTTCTTTTGTTATGTTTTCAAATACATCATCATAGTTTGGTTTCCGATGACAATAGAGAGATTGAATAACCTTTTGAATCTTCAAACCTGCTTCGATCAATCAGGTTCATACCAGATCACTCCATTGTGCAACGTTTTCTTCAATAAATCCCTGGCAACCAACAGCTCAAGATGGGGAATTGTTTCTGTGATGGCAAACCTCTGGTTCATGGGGTCCAGATTGCGCCAGCTTGTGCGCCCCTTTGTCCAGGGAATGATAGTGGCAATCTCAAAAGCAGTTTTCCGCTGATTCTCAAACGCCGCTAACATCGTAGCCAGGTTTTCTTCGTGATGATCCAAAATCACTTGAACGCGTTCTTTTAATCCTTGAAAGGCATCATCATGCCCAGGTAAAACCCACTCCACATCCAACTCTGCCACCTGCTCTAAAGCATTCAGATAATCTACCAGAGGATTACTAAGCATCTGGGTGTGCATGCTTACATTCGGAGTTGTCTTTGGTAGCACATGGTCACCAGAAAACAATAAGCGATAGTTCCTCTCATAAAGGCAGATATGACCAGGAGAATGTCCGGGGGTCCAAATAATTTCCAGATCAAATTCACCCAATATCAGGTGCTCTCCGCCGTTCACCACCAAATCTGGCTTAATCGGCCGCATGAAACTTCCTATCCCCCGCGAAGCATTATTCATTGGCATACGTAATTGGTCTGGAACACCGTGAATAGCCAACCAGTGATCCATCTCTGAGAGCACTTTCCGGTAATCCACATAATCCTCATCAATCATCATGTTATCTGCCATATGCATTATCACCTGGGCCTGGCAGCTTTCTTTCAAACGGCGAGCCAAACCAAAATGATCGGGGTGAATATGGGTCAGGACGATATAGCGAAGATCATCTACGCTTGTGCCAATCGCATCCATCTGCTCCAGCAGTGCCTGGTAGGCAGCGTCGGTGTTCCAGCCAGCATCAATCAGAATACTGCCTTGGTCTGTTTTAATCAAATGTACGTTGACAAAACCCAGCGGATTATCTGGGAGAGGGATTTTGAACCGGAAAACGTTTGGATGTATTTGCATGATTTACCTTTTCTCTCGAAGGTAATTTCTGCCCGGATAACCAGGCAGAAATTACCAGATTGTTATGAGTTGCTAGAGTTGAATCTCGATTCGAGAAAAGATTGTATCAGGTATTTCAACTTACAATTGGCAGCCACAAAATGGCGGTCAAGAACAAAGTTACAACAGTAAAGACAAAGATCACTGCAGAAACTATCAGCCAATCTTTTAGCTCTGCCGCACCATCTTTGAAGGCCAATGCAGTAAAAGGCGCAAAAGCCCAAAAGAAGAACTGCGGGAAAAACATCAGATAGAAGACAGCCACTGCTTCGGGAGTCATCCCAATTGCGGCACCAGCTTCTACTAACGGGCCCATCACCAAAGGGATGGTCGGCACAATGATCATGAGCGGCCATTGGATCAGGTTCAAGATCAAGGCTGCCAGTACCAGTCCAACCGGAGTAGTCGCTAACGAAAGAACGGGCAGTAACATATTGCCAATCACGGGGGCTACACCAGTGTGAGGTACAATCGCAGCCACACCAATGATAGCGCCTACCATGATAAGAATATTCCACGGAATCGCTTTATGAATAAACTCATCGAAAGACATCGAACCGATCCCAGGCAGTAGGTAAAGCATTACACCCAACACGCCAATTGCAGCCGAACCCAAGTTGAGCAGTTTAGCATCAAACACCCACATCAATAAAATAGTAACCGTGACTACCAATGCCCAAATTTCCTTCACAGACATTTTGGGTAAAGAGCGCATCTGCTCACGGATGCCTTCTCGTCCGCCAGAAACTTCCTTGACTTCAGGTTTAGCCCACCACAACATAAAGAAATAAGTTGCTACAAAAATCACCAGTACAGGCAGCACCCCAACCAACGCCCACTGGGCAAAATCAGCCACATAACCAGCACCGGTCAGGCCACCGTACACCATGATTGCATTGATCCCAGCAGTGGGTAGTACTCCATTACCCACATATCCCAACATGAGGACAGACAGCGTGATTGCTTTGCCAATATTGCTTTTCAATTCCACCCCAAACATAGGCACCAGGGGTAAAAATACCGCCAGGATAGCAATTGATTTTGCCAACACAGAAGGGATAATGAATCCCATCAAAAAGGTGGTGACGTAAATGGCCGCTAACACACGTTTGAATGTGGGTTTGCCAATCACAGATAGGATCGATAATGCCAGGCGTTTTGCCAGACCGGAAGCTGAAATGCACGCGCCCATCCCGCAAGCCGCAAACAACAGCCAGAAGGTAGAACCAGCAAAACCGCTCAAAGCCGTTTCCATGGGCACATAACCCAACACCCAAGCCAACACCATCGCCACAATTGAAGAATACCCAATCGGAACAGGCTGAATGACCCACACGATCACACTGGCTGCCAAAAGCGCCAATGCACCTTGTCCCTGGGGAGAAACATCAGGAATGCTAAGGCCTTTGACTACAAAGAACACCACAACAGCCGCAATTGTCCCGATCACTTTCACCCAACTAATTTTCATCTTACTTCCTTCCTTAGGAAGGGCAGCAGAAGTTTGTGACATCTTTTTCTCCTTTTAGATAAAAAACCCCGAGTACACGTCCCAGGCTAAAACGCCTAAGAAAAATTAAATAATTATGTCGTTTTACCTCCTTGGCAATAAAATGACTTGTGTCAAATTGTGAGTGACATGCAATTAGAAGCGTTTAACCACAACCAGATAAACACACTTCATCCATGTTAAAGTTCAGTCGTGCCCATATTTCAGCCGTAGCGATAGTTAATCCCGAACGTGCCGCGCGGGTAATGCCAGGTCAGTGCCTCATAGTCACAAGCTACCTGGCAGGTACCGCATTCCAGGCAGCCCGCCCATTCCACAATGATCTCGCCGTTTTGCTCGCTGTACAGCTTTGCCGGGCACACAAACAGGCAAGGCTGCAAGGTGCACTTTTCCCGGCAAATCTCGTGATTCACGAGGATATGAGGATGTCCCTCATCAAGTTCAAATTTATTAAGTGCTAGTCGTTCTTCAACGCTCATCGGGTTCATAATGCTTTAATCCCTTTCAAACCATCCTGGCCTAATTTCAATACCGATAAGTCATTGTCCTTCATTGAAGCCATTGCCATCTTCATCAAGTGTTCTTTAGGCGTACCGTCCGACACAAATACCCGCCGCATCAGGTCAGTTACAAACGCAGGGTAAGTGTCGTACAGCCGTTCAGTTTCTAAAAATGCCGGGGCTTTCTCGTAGGTGTGTAGGTCTCTCATCACAAAGCTTCCATCCAGCAGCTGCTGGTAATGGCTCACCATTTCCTCGCCAAAAGCACCTTTTTCTCTGGCTGCCAGGACTGCCTCCGCAGCCATCATCCCAGAGCCAATTGCCAGGTCCATCCCGCGCACGACTAGAGCACTGTTGATCGCAAAGCCTGCCGCATCCCCCGACACCAGCATACCGGGCATCCCCAGCTTGGGCATCATCTCCAAACCACCTTCAGGTACCAGGTGGGCACCATATTCCAATAACTGTCCATCTTTCAACAACGGCTCCAGGAGAGGGTGCCGTAAAAAGTCTTCAAAAATTTCGGAGGATTGACGTTTGCTTTTCATCAAATCATCCAAGCGCATCACAATCCCAACCGAAAGGCTGTCTTTATTGGTGTAAAAGAACCCACCCCCAGCCACGCCGTGGGTCACATTCCCCACCATCGCATACGCCACCCCCTCTTGGCCTAACAGATGGAAGCGGTCTTCCAATACATCCTGGGGTAAACCGATCACACCTTTAGCACCCACTGCAATGTGGTGATGTTCAATCCGCCCGCGTAACCCGGCTTGCTGTGCCAGGAAAGAATTGGCTCCATCCGCCGCAATCACTACATCGGCGAGCAGAGTATCGTCCCCGGCAGTCACTCCAGTCACTCGTCCATCTTCAATCACCAGCTCATCCACCCGAATGCCGGAAATAATCATCACGCCAGCCTCTTCTGCTTTTTCCGCCAGCCAGGCATCAAAGCGGACACGCAGTACTGTATAGCCGTTGTATGGTGGCTCGGTGAAGCTATTGGTTTTGTAATCCAGGCTGAACCAGGAATCACCGGTGATAAAAGTAGTCACATGGTTGGAAATAAAACGCTCAATCGGCGCTTCTTCCACAAAACCAGGAATTAAGTCATTCAGGCAGTTGCCATAAAGCACGCCGCCGCTCAGGTTTTTGCTCCCTGGGGTTTCACCGCGTTCAATCAAAACCACTTCTAAACCGGTCTGCGCCAGCCTGATTGCCGCCGCACAACCAGACGGACCAGCGCCTACTACAATTGCATCAAATTTATCTTCCGCCAAAGGAACCCTCCATCACATCGTCAGTACAGGCCTCCCCTCGGAAACCCCGCACTGACACAATTATTAATTTACTAACTAAGCTTCTCAATTTCTGCTTGCAGGAGGGGAATGACTTTGTACAGGTCTCCCACAATGCCGTAATCAGCTTGAGAGAAGATCGGCGCATTCTTGTCAGTGTTGACCGCCACGATCAGTTTGGCTTCATTTACGCCTACCATGTGCTGCACCTGCCCAGAGATACCCAACGCCAGATAAATATCCGGTTTGATCACATTCCCAGAAACGCCAAGATAACGCTCGCGCGGCAACCAAACTACGCCTTCAGCAATCGGGCGGGAGCAGGCAATCTCGGCACCCATCTTTTGCGCCAAGGCTTCTACCAGAGCGATGTCTTCCTGCTGCTTCATGCCGCGCCCAATCCCTACCACGCGGGTGGCAGCGGTCAGGTCTACCGAGCTGGGGGGTTTCTGCCGGCGTTCCACACATTTCACAGTGTGAGCCGGGGTAATAAATTCCACCTGGATGATTTCCCCAGTACGGGAGGTACCCTCTTTGGCCGGGTCAAAACTGCCCGCCGGGATGGTCGCCACAGCCGTAGCAGCAGCGCTTTCTGTGCGCACAGCCCCACCCCCATACAGCATGTGCTGGACAGTCAGGTTGCCTTCAGGGAGAAACTTCTTCACATCAGCCAGGGTGGCTGTGCCTAAAATAGCGGATAAACGCCCGGCCATCAGGCGGCCGCGTTTGTTGGCCTGCATCAAAACCAGTTCAGGTTGGTGCTCCTGCACCAAAGCCGCAACAGTTTCCAGGTAATCTTCAAACAGGCGGGTGTCGCTGGTTTCACCCAGCAAATAAGCCTGGGAAGCACCAAACTTGATCGCCGTTTCAGCTAACGCCTGATCGCCAATCACCAGGGCAGCCACATCGTCATTCAAGGTCTGGGCACAGCCCAATAATTCCGGGGCACTCTTTGCATTTTGGAGTAATACCCAAACAGATTTCATAGGACACCTTCCTTGCGCAAGCTCTCCACCAGGGCGGCGACATTGGCTTCCGAATCACCTTCCAGGATCACACCTTTGCGGTCTACCCGATCGGGTGCACGGGTTTCTAGAATTGTGAGGGCCGGTTTTTCTGCTTCCAGCCCCAGGTCTGCCAGCGTCCATTCGGAGACGGGTTTTTTGCCAGCGCCGAGAATATCCTTCATGCCGGGGATTCGCGGCAAATGAATATCTGTGGTCACGGAAAGCACAGCGGGCAAAGTCACTTCCAAGACTTCAATTTCATCTTCTAAGGCGCGTTCAATCGTCAGTTTGCTTTCTTCCGCCGTGATTTTGCTGATCGCATTTAAAGTTGGCACACCAAGCAGCTGCCCCAGTTGTACGCCAACTTGCTGGGCATATAGGTCTGCGGAACCTTCTCCGCACACTACCAGGTCAAAATCACCTCTTTTTTTAATCGCTTCAGCCAAGACGACAGCCGTATAATGTGTGTCTGCATCACGCATTTTCTCATCCATCACCACAACCAGATCATCCGGGCCGCGGGAAAGGATAGATTTGCGCGCTTTGGTATTCTCTAATTCCTTGGGGCCAGCACTCAACGCAGTTAATGTGCCTCCCTGCTGCTCCAAAATCTGCATAGCAGCTTCAACCGCCACCTGGTCATATTCGCCAATCCGCCATTCCGCGTTGAAAAAATCCAAAGAGCCATCTGGCTTGGTTTGGATATCTTCAGCATCGGGAGAAAGTTTGTAACAAACAATAATATTCATCATCTACCTTTCACTGAAGGGAGGGCAAAAATGCCCTCCCTTATCTCTACTATCTACTTGTCAGAAATGACCTTGTTCTCGTACATCTCTTGGATCTCTTCTTGGGAGTATCCCAGTTCTTCCATGATGTCATTGTTGTCATAGCCAAAGGGTGCGCAACCACGCCAGATTTCAGAGGGGTTATTCTTGAACTTTGGCACAGGGCTGAGTCCTTTGATCCGTTTGCCGCGGTCCAGGTCTTCCCATTCCATCACGATTTCACGCGCTTTGTACTGCGGGTGGTTGAAGGCATCTTCGTAATTCAAGATGGGGCTGCAGGGCACGCCCATAGATAGCAGTTCTTTCTCCAGTTCCTCGCTGGTGCGAGCAGCACAAAAATCAGCCAGCGCCGGGAAGAATTTCTTTGCCCCGGGGGTGCCTTGCACAACGATATTGATGGGCGGAAAATCTTCAGAAGGCCACTCAAATCCCAATTTTGGCATCAAGCCTCTCATGGCAGTCGCTCCTACTGGGGCTACAAACATATGTTTGCCATCTTTGCATAAAAAGGGATAATAGCCACAAATAAAGGAATCGTGGTTGCCATTGCGTTCAGTCTGAGTGCCGGTTTCAAGGTACTTCATTGGCAAGTCAGACTGTACGCGCATCATCACTTCGTACTGAGCTACATCAATGCTCTCCCCTTTGCCAGTCTTTTCAGCATTGCGCAGCGCAGCAATAGCTGCCCATGCCGCATTCAAAGCAGAAATGTAGTCACAGTTATTTGCCGGAATCCGCATAGGAGGTTCCGGATCCGGGTAACCGTTAATGTACATATAACCGCTGAAGGCCTGACCAATTCCATCCCAAGAAGGGCGTTCTACGTAGTCATCCACCCCAGTCTGACCATATCCTGAAACGTGTACGATTACCAATGCGGGGTTGACTTCCCATAGTTCCTCATCGCTGAGGTGCCAGCCTGCAAACATGCCGCCGCGGTAGTTCTCGATCAGAATATCGGTTTCTTTCATCAGACGTAAAAAGGCTTCGCGTCCTTCAGGGGAAGGAATATTCAAAGCCAGAAAACGCTCATTGCGTCGGTCCTGGTTGTAAGCATAGCTCATCTTGGAGCGGCCGCCGCCGGGAGCCAGGGCATTCTCAATCCAAATCACATCTGCACCTTGTTCTGCCATTAAAGTTGCTGCAAAAGGTCCTGCTATTGCGATCCCTGCAGAGACTACACGTACGCCAGACATCGTGCCAAATACGGGTACATCTGTATGTTTAGCCATCAAATTTCTCCTTTATGTTTAGCGATACTTCTTCAACATGTTCTTAGCAATGATTGTGACCATGATCTCATCCGTGCCACCGCCAATCCGGTGAATGCGCATATCACGCCATAGGCGTTGAATACGGCTGTCCATGGTGATGCCAATTCCTCCAAAGATCTGCATGGCATCGTCACACACTTCAAAACCCGATTGTGCACAGTACAGTTTAGCCATCGCACATTCCACATTTACCGCTTCACCCTGATCAATCTTCCAGGCAGTTTGGTACACCAGGCTCTTCATATTCTGGATCTTGACAGCCATGCGAGCGATCTTGTCCTGGATCAATTGGAAGCGGCCGATCGTTTGACCGAATTGTTCCCGCTGATTGGCATAACGGCAGGCATCTTCAAAAGCTGCTTCAGCCAAGCCCAGGCACTCAGCAGCCAACACCAGGCGTTCGACCTCAAAATTGGTCATGATCTGCATAAAGCCATTCCCCTCTTTACCAACCAGGGTGCTTTCAGGAACCACGACATTATCGTAGTAAACTTCGTTGGTATCCTGTGACCACCAAGCCATCTTATTCAAAGGAGAAACAGTAATTCCAGGAGTATCCATCGGTACTAACCACATACTGACAGCTGCATGCGGATTCGGGTTTTCCAAGTCACGTGTGAGCACCAAAGTAAATTTGTTGTCTCGCGCACCAGTTTGGAATGTTTTCTGTCCATTGATCACTACAGTGCCATCACCCTGCCGGGTGGCTGTGGTACGCATGGCAGTCACATCAGAACCTGCCTGCGGCTCGCTGATGCCTAAACCAAAAGCCGGTTCCCCATTCGCCAATAATTCCAAAACGGCTTTCTTCTGTTCTTCATTCCCATATTCAAGGATGTCTTTTACAGGTACAAGGTTACCCATCAGTGGGGGTAAACCATGCCTGCCGATTTCCTCACTCAGCAGCATCAGGGTTAAAGCATCACAAGGGGTGCCGCCATATTCTTCGGGAATACCTAATTGGGCAAAGCCAGAGTCATACAAGGCCTTACTTACTTTGGTAAAAGGCTGATGTTTTTCATCGCATTCAGCGATGTAACTTTCAGGAGCTACCCGTTCGAGAAGTTCGTTTAAATTCTCGATCAGGAGTTCCTGTTCTTCGGTAATTCTGAAATCCATAGTTGGGTTCCTTTCAATTGTTTCAGGAGTCAATCGGGACAAAGAGCCATCCACAGCACGCGAACCGATTGTGAATAATGTCACTAAAATTGTATGAAATAACTGTATCCAATAACATCACTCAATTTAGGTATCCAATTAGGTATTTCAGGAAAGAGGGAATTAGGTATATACCTCCAAAAATGTGGTATGCGCGTACCTCAGGCAAACACATTCAATATTCGCCCCCAATAGAAAAGGATGCTCTACCTTATAGATAGTTAAATAATCAATGGAAAGAAATTCGGCTTAAATCAACTGCTGCGCACGCGCAATCTCTACCGCCTGCATACGGTTGTGTACTTCCAGCTTGTTAAAAATATTGCGCACATGGGTACGCACAGTATAGGGAGAGAGCACAAACATTTCGGCAATTTCCTGAGTGGAATACCCTTCGGAAATCGCCTTCAACACCTCTACTTCTCTCTGGCTGAGCAAATGTTCTTCATCTGTGCCTGCTTCCAATTCTGCAATCATTTCTCCATGCTGGTAAAAAGCAGCCAACAATTCACTCACATACGCCGGGTAGATATTCTGCTTCAACGCCATAACCAGTAAATCAGCAATCGGTTGACCCTCGTTTATGAAACGCCGTACAAATTTCTCTTTTTCACCTTTCTCCAGCGCAGATACCAAGGCTTTTAGTCCCTCCTGCTTTTCACCCAGATGCCATAAAGCAAGCGCTTTTAACACAAGAAGTTCAATTTCATCCCGCCCGCGTCCTTCGTCAACCGCCTTATTTAACAAAAGGTCGAGGGCATTCACCGCCTCATTTAACTTAACGGCTGTCTGGTCTTGATCGCCTTGGGCAATCCACAAACGCAGTTGTGCAGTCCACTCGTAGTAAAGTTTATGGTCTAATAAATACTCTTCCTTCAGGCCAGGAATATGAGCCATGATATTTTGTGCCGCTTCAAGATCACCCTCCAGCAAAGCCAGGCGGGCCTCGGCTGCATTGATTCGGTAGCGATCTCTCTTATTATCCAATTGTTTTACCATCATATATGCCTGGTCAATCACCTGGGCTGATTTTTCAGGTTGGCCTTTTTCCCAATACACCATCGCCAGCTCAACCAGTCCATAAGGCCAATAACGTCCAATTTTGCTGTAATTTTCCTTATTCAATCCGGTTAACAGGTGTTTCTCGGCCAAATCCAGTCGGTTCTGTTCATGGTAAATTGCCCCCAAAAAGATATTGGCTGACAATACCTGGTCGTACAGCTTCGGGTCGATGGATTGTGATACCTGAAGGAAGATTCCCTCCGCCTGCGATAATTTTCCCATCACATGGTAGATACGCGGCAGGCTGGCAGTCATCAGTCCTTCGCTATATTTGTCGCCGTGTTCACGGGTCAGCTCACGGGCCTGAATAAGTAAAGGCTCGGCTATCGCTGCCCGTCCTAATTGAAAATGCGCCATCGCCAGTGTAAACATCGTCCCACCGCGGCGATGCGGTTCATCTTCTGAAAGTAATTCCAACGCTTTTTGGCTGTGCTCTATTGCAGCATTCAAATCCCCTAAATAGCGGCTGAGAAATCCTTTGATATGGTATACCCTTCCTAATTCTTCCCGATTTTCCCCAATTTGCCAGGCTTTCTCCGCAATCCACAGCGGCCGTTCCACTGCGGCGAGGTCCTTCGCCAGGATCAAAGACCAGGCGCAATTTATGCAAGCATCGGGGAAGGAGAACAAAACCTCATCCGGCAGTTTAAGGAAATGAGTCTGCCAATTAAACGCTTCACTCAGATTGGTGTCTTCTGTAATCTTATTCAACAACACTCCCGCCCGATCAGTAGTCGGTGAAGCAAAAGCATGGTTGACTGCATCCGATAAGATTCCAGCGCGTTCATACCACACACTAGCCCGGAAGTGCAGTTCCTGGATTCCTTCTAACCCGATTTCCTCCTCCAGCATATTGAATAAAAAGTCAGAGATGATCGGCGTATAACGGTACCACTGGCGGTTATTATCCAAAGGAAGCAGTAAATTGGCCTGTTGGAGCAAGTCAATCATTTTCCGGCCATCTTTCCGCTGAGTAACCTCGTCCGCTAAAGAGGCATTCAAGTGTCTTAGGATTGATGTTTGGGTCAGGAAACTGCGGACCTCCTGCGGGAAGCGTGAATAAATCTCTTCTAATAAATATTCAGACACAAAGCGATTGCTGCTGGTAAAGTAAGACATGAACTGCTGGGTCTGCTCCAGGTCTAAATCCTTCACCGATAATAGCGCTAACTGCAAACAGGCAGCCCACCCTTCCGTGCGTCTTTCAATCTCTCCCAATTGATCCCGACTTAAGCACCGGGCACAGCTGTTTTGGAAGAACGCTTCAATCTCGCTGCGGTTCAGACGCAGGTCTTCCACCGTGATTTCAGTTGCCATCCTTATCACCCGCATCCGCTGGATAGAAAGCGGCGGCACCGTGCGGCTGCTGATGATGATATGAAAATTAGGAAGTAAGTGATCCAAATAATACTGCATACCATCATGAATTTCTGAATTGGTGATCACATGGAAATCATCTAAAACCAAGACCACATCCTCATCTAAAAAAGAAATCATCTTCGCACAATAACCTACAAATTCAGTATGTGACAACGGGAGGGTATTCAGCTCATCAAATTCTGGGGGATGCTGTCTGTCTTTAAACAAACTACGCATGGCCTCAATCACAATCCATTGAAACCGAGCGTAATTATTATCTTCCTCATCCAAATTCAGCCATATAATAGGGCGCTGATTTTGGGCTGCCCATTGCGCCAATAAGGTAGATTTGCCATACCCAGGTGGTGCATTCACCAATATCAGTTTCTTTTGGGTATTCTCATCCACCTTCCCAATCAACCTTGAACGATAGATGACATCTTTTGGTAATGGCGGGATAATGTATTTGGTTGGTAAGACCATCATGTCAGGCATAAAGTCTATTATATAGTACGTTGGTCGGGAAATCAAAATGTTAATGGAATACTTCGCTTTGCCTAACCAATTGCAATTGAATATTAATTCACTGATGTTACGCAGCTTTGAGAGCTTGAAGCTCATCAAAGGCAGTGCGGTGGCTTTGATATACAAACTGGTTCTCAAAGCGAAATGGTTCATTTTTTGTTTGATTTTCAAACACTCTAATTTAAATGCAGCATATAAAGGGGAAAAAACATGATTGTTCTGGGACCGCAACCGCCGCACAGGCACTTTGCCCAAAGCGGCATTTTCTTAAGGAATTTGTGGAAGATCTCCACATGCCACCATTTTTGATAGACTGCGAGAAGCGCCTCATGCGACAAGGTTGTGTCACTGCTGACCAGATAGAGTATGCCCGTGGAGCCATCCTTGTTTTCATAGGTTTGGCGCACGAGGTGTAGAACAAATGGCACGTCTTTGAGTCAGACTATGAACATCGTCTCTTCTGACCAGTCCAGGTCTTCAATCCACACGAAACGTTTGGCTTACGGATCAATTCAAAAGCTACCGGAATCGAAATCTCATCCACTTGATACAGACAATTCACGTGATTGAACCCCTGCACTGCTTCTCCTTTACTGTGGTCATATGATCTCATTCTCATCTGTGTAGGGTTTCTCTTGAAGCGTGTCATCAAAAACCAAAACGGCATCTTTTCCTGACGGTCGCCTTCACCTCTTCCATAGCTCTTTTGAGGTATATTCCTCTCCGCTAAAAAATCGTGTAATTTGATCATGGCTGATTTGCTCATCTATCATGTTTGCCAATCCTATTACAGTTGCAGAGCCAAACGTGCTTATCAAATAATCTGTGTATAGGTCTAAATTTTCTTTGTCCATGCCGAAATCTTACTCAATTTTTACCTTGTTCTGCGTAACACCAGTTATTAATGGAAATAATTCAAAATATGCTGCATATATTCTCATTATTCCCCGAAATACATTAGATTACCGCTACGCTGGTTTAATCATAAATTAGCCATAACCCATAGATGAAAATTATACTCTTTGAACTACCTCCAGCCGACCAAAAATCCGGATGTTTCCCGCACATCTCGCCCTATATCCCCAACTGACTTTAACCAAATAATGAACGATTTCACAATCAAAAAGATACTATATCTAGAAGGTTAAAGATATCTTTATGAATGAACATGAGGCAATTGCCCAGTTGAAAAATGGGGATGTCCGCGGGTTGGAAGTGTTAGTGCGCAAATTTCAGCTTGATGGTGTACGTATTGCTCTTTCAGTTATACAGGACCTGGGGACAGCAGAAGAAATAGTCCAGGAGGCTTTTATTCGGGTGTATCAGCGGATAGAGCAGTTTGACGAAACTCGGTCTTTCCGCTCCTGGTTTTTACGGATTGTGGTGAACGACTCCCTGAAGGTGGTGGCGCAGCAAAAGCGGATGGTCCCGCTGGAGAAAGTGGTGCCACGCGAAGAGAGCGGCACCGGCGGCAATGAGCACAGCGAGGATTTGAGTTTTGAACAGGATGAATTTAGTATCGCACATGAAGATGCAGACCTCCTGCGAGAAGTGCTTAAATCGCTTTCACCTGAACACAGTACAGTATTGTATTTGAAATACTATCTCGAAATGGCGGACGAAGAAATTGGCGAGATCGTAGATGTCCCCACAGGGACAGTGAAATCCAGGCTACATGCCGCCAAACGTCAGGTGCGCTGTTTACTGCAGTGGTGTGACGAAACTGTTTCTGCATAGGTGAATGATGAGTAAACGGGAATCATTAAAATCGAACGTAAAAAAGTTTATGGATGAGGCAGTCCTGGTTGAAATAGACCTGTGGCCGGGCATCCGAAACCGTCTGCAGCAAGCTGCGGAACAAAAATCAGCAGAGTACGCGGGTGCCGATCGCGACGGAAACCCGAATTGGTACAAGAAACGTTTGTCAGAAGTACTGCAAAATTTGATCTATTCATATAAAAACAAAAAGGAGTTACCTATGGAAGAAGAAAAGGAAGGACGCTCAGTTGGGATAACCCGCCGAGACTTCATGAAAGTCTCCGGTACAGCGGCTACAAGTGCTGCTGTGATCAACTTTTCCCAGCGTTCGGTACTGCGGACACTCGAGGAGATTGAACCAGCAGCAGAAGTTGATTCAGAAGAAAAAATATTTTATGGTTCATGCCGGACTGCCTGTCCAGCTGGCTGTCGTTTAAAGATTCATGTCAGGGATGGGAAAATTGTGAAGATGTCAGGGGCTGAAATGCCAGATCCTGACTATAATTGCCGGCCTTGCCTGAAAGGTCTCTCTTATCCTCAACTTGTTTACGGCGCTGAACGTTTGAAATACCCAATGAGGAGAGCGGGTGAGCGCGGTGAGGGTAAATGGGAGCGGATCTCCTGGGACGAGGCAATTAATACAATCACTAGTACCTGGAAAAGATTGCAAGCGGATTATGGGGATTCAAGTATAGCTGTCCATAGCCCGGGTGGTAATTTGGGGGTGCTGGGAGCACAACCCTATGCCCGGCTCAAGAATCTAATTGGAGCAACAAATTTAACATCAGTCACCGATAGGGCTCTCCCCTATGCTAATTCTTATTCGATTGGTGGTGGACCCTTCATGGGGGGGAATGAACCAATTGATTATCGAAACGCTAAGTGCATAATTGTCTGGGGAAATAATGTTCAATTATCATTTCTCCAGAATTGGCATTTCATTGCTGATGCTATGGAAAATGGCACAAAGTTAATCGTGATTGACCCCGTCTATACACCTACGGCTGCAAAAGCAGATTATCGTATATTGATCAAGCCTGCTACAGATGCCGCGTTAGCAATGGCCATGATTAATGTCGTGGTTGAAGAAGGTTATAGTGATGAAGAATTCTTGAGGGACTACACCGTAGGACCACTCTTGATCAAAGCATCGGACGGTAAGTACTTACGTAACAGTGATGTAACAGGCATTGCACCTGAAGAAGGTGCTGCCGATCTCTATATTATTTGGGATTTAGATGCAAATGATTATACTCAACTTATTGAAAAATTTGACCGGACAGAGGCGATCACAGATCAATTCGGAAATATCGTTAGTACAGGAGCCGAGAAGAAGGAAAAACCGACTGTTAACGCAGCCATTCATGGGACCTATACGATAAATGGGATTTCAGTTACGACTGCTTATGATTTGCTTCTTGAGAAAGTGGCTGAATATACACCGGAAAAAGCAGAGGAAATTTGCGGTGTTCCTGCTGAAACAATCCGAGAGATTTCGAGAATTTATGCAACTAATACACCTGCCACGCTTTACCCTGGCATGGGTATGGATCACTATGCCAATGCCCACTATGCTTTTTTTGCGATGAATGCCTTGGCTATGGTAACGGGAAATCTTGGTAAAGCAGGAGCTTCGGCATCTATGGGAGCATCAGGAGGATTTTATGCCAATTGGGTAGGTCTCCTATATCCTGAGGGTGTAAAACCTGGGCCCTCTGTTGCATTGATCCGCCTCAATGATGTGGTTAAAGCAGGTGCCTTAAATGGTAATTCATACACAGTGAAGAGTCTAATGTTCTCAGGTGGTAACCCTTTGGGAAATTATACCCACCCACAGAAGATTCTCGAGTTAATGGAAGATGTAGAACTGGTGGTTACAGTAAATATAACCATGTGTGAATCCGCCCAATATGCCGACATTGTACTCCCAGTTACTTCGTATTTCGAAATTGATGACATGCAATTCTTTAACCAACAGCATCCATATCTTGTGCTGCAGGAAAAAGCAATTGAACCTCTTTATGAGTGTAAATCTGATTTCAAAATAGCAAACCTGCTTGCAGAAGGCATGGGTGTTGGTGACAAGATGGTTGCCACTGAGGAAGAATTTATGACCCTGGCTTTAGATTCTGCACTGGCAAAGTCAATGGGGATTACTTATGAGAAGCTGAAACAAGAAAAAGTGATGCGTCACTTGCCTGGTGAGACATACATATTTGCTGGGGGCGGATACTTTCTTACACAAACCGGCAGGGCCCAATTTTACAATGAAACTCCTAAACCAGATAGTTATTTTGAGGGGCAGGAGATCGATATTGAAAAGGAACGCTGGCCTCACTATGAGCCCCCGTTGGAAGCCTGGGCTGGGAATCCCCTCTTCGAAAAATACCCGCTACAGATATTCAGCCCAGGAATGAGAACAAGGGTTCATACAATCTGGGGACAGAATGTCCCCTGGTTAAGGGATTTAGAGGATCCAGAACCTGTTGCGCACCTTAATCCAATAGATGCTCAACCCCGGGGTATCAGTTCGGGAGATAAAATCAAAATCTTTAATGATCGCGGTTATGTGGTTTTGGTTGCTAAGTTAACAGATGGGATGTGCCCTGGAATGGTAGGGATCCCAAGAGGTCGGATGAGAGGTGAGTTTACCGATGGACACTATGGATATTTGACTCATGCTAACTACAATAGTGCTTGTGTTAATCAAAACTTTTACGATGTTTTGGCTCAAGTAGAAAAGATATAGAGGAGCGCAGTAACCGTGACTAATAAACATTACGTAATGCTGATTGACACCAAGCGCTGTGCAGGCTGCCATACCTGCTCGGTGGCCTGTAAAATTGAGAATAACCTGCCTGATGGGGTGTGGTGGCGCCGTGTATTGACGGTCGGGGGAGATGGTATGGATTTTCCGGCGGGCACTTATCCTGATTTACAAATGAGTTACATCACCGTGGCCTGCCAGCACTGTGAGAATCCGGCGTGTATTAAGGTCTGCCCAGTGGGCGCTACCTGGAAGGACGAAGAAACTGGTCTGGTGATGGTGGACCCGGACAAATGCCTGGGCTGCCGCTACTGCATGGTGGCCTGCCCGTACACCGGTGTGCGCCAGTTCAACTTTGAAGAGCCAGAGTATGCTATCGGCTTTGCGGTTGGGGCAGCGGATGCGCCCAACCACCAAAAGAACACGGTGGGGAAATGCACCTTCTGTGCGCACCGGCTGGTCAAAGGCGAGCAGCCTGCGTGCGTGGAAGCATGTCCGGCGCGTGCACTCCACTTTGGTGATGTGAACGAACCGGACAGTGAGGTAGCCCAGATGTTGAACAAGCGGTCGCACTTCCGGCTGCTGGAAGAAAAGGGCACCGAACCATCCGTATACTTCTTGACCTAGGAATGAGGGACTAAAATGACTGAAACAACAACACAAGAACAAAAAAAGGTCGTGCAGCCGGTCTGGCTGGTAGCCACCGGGGTACTGACCGTGCTGGGGATCATCGTCTGGGTGGTGCAGCTGCAGCAGGGGATCGGGGTGACTTCACAGAGCAACTTCAGCCCGTGGGGGCTGTATATTGCCGGGTTCATCTTCTTCATGGGACTGAGTGCTGGTTCATTGGTGTTGGCAGCGCTGCCCGTGCTGTTTGCGCTGCCCAAGTTCCGGCCCTATGCCAAGCTGAGCGCTTTCGTTGCCCTCATCTCGCTGATCGTGGGTGGGCTGTTCATCCTGGTGGACATCGGCAAACCGGAACGGCTGTGGCGGATCGTGCGCTATGCCGAACTGGGTTCGCCGATGCTGTGGGACCTGCTGCTGACCGTGGTATACCTGGTGGTCTCCACGGTGTACCTGCGGCGGCTGATGCAGGCCAAAGGGAACAGCAATGAAGGTTTGAAACTGCTGGCGCTGCTGGCCTTTCTGGCCGGGTTGGCGGATGGGATCACCGCCTTCGTGTTCGCCACACAGGTTGGGCGGGAATACTGGTTCTCGGCCGTGCAGCCGATGGCCTTCTTTACAGCGGCGCTGGCGTCTGCCGGTGCGGTGATGCTGGTACTGATGGTTGTGCTAAAGCGCAGCGAATATGTCTCTTTGGAATGCTGTGACTTGAACCCGATTGCCGGACTGACAGCCGTGGCAGTCGGGCTTAACCTGCTGCTGGTCGCCAGTGAACTAATCACGATGGCCTTCACCCGCTCGGCCTCTGCCCTGGAGCTGGTCAATGTTATGTTGTCCACCCCGTTGTTTTGGGTTGAGGTGATGGCCGGGGTGGCGACGATGGTCTTCCTGCTGCTGCCGGCTGCCCGGAGCAACCCGGGCTGGCTGGCCGGGGGCGGGGGGCTTGCGCTCGTGCATCTGGTTGCGAAACGGATCGTGTTTGTGCAGATGGGATTTGCGATCCCGAACATCACGTACCCTGGTGTGGTGATTGATGCAGGGGCGTCGGCGCCTACTGTGGTGGAATGGGCGGTGGTGCTGGGGCTGGCCGGGTTGTTCGGCCTGCTACTGTCGATCGGGCTTCGCAGCCTGAAACTGGGTGCCCAGCAAACCACCTGAGCTAAAATGAGTTAAACGAAAGACGGGGTGGTCATGGCCTTTTTTTGATGGCTGCGGCCACCCCTGTTCTTCCGAAAGGGGATTTGGATGCCATGATGAGCGAGGGACAGATTTCTAGCTCCAGGTGATCATTGACCTACAAAACCGGGGCGCGTAGGATTTCTTCATCGCTGTAACAGACGGCTTGAGCGGCTTTACGGATGCGATCCATTGGGTCTTCCCCAATTCATAGATTTTCTATATCAAGAAGCAACTTAAACAAAGAGAAATAACCTGAGAAAACTCAGGGAATACATTAACAATCGAATTTCAAGGCGCAAATAGTCAAAGCAGACTTTTTGCACAGGGGAGTATGATTTGAGAGAACATGGGTGTCTGCGTGGCCAACCAGGTGGGATTCGACACACTTTAGGTTCGGAAACCGGGCTGCAAAACTGTACAAAAAAGCAGCGGGAGGCTCTGCAACACTCTTTGAGGCGAATAATTGTCTTGGTATTTTTGCCAAGGGATGGGCAGATCAGTGATCAAATCTTTGCTCTAGAACAACAGCCAAACCCCCAAGGCAACCAACCGACTCCAGGTATAGCCAGTGGTTTTGTAATGAAATTGAGGCATGGCCCAGTGGAGATCTGGTTTGCGAAAGTGGATGTTAGACTCGATTGACCAGCGATGTAGAAAGGCATGTCAGATTGATTGCGACAACATCTAGACAGGTTCTATGTGTAATGTTGGTAGGAGCTTGCCATATCCACCAGATCGGATCAGGAGGTTTGTTTCGTTCTTGATAAACACGAGTTCGAATGACATCAAAAATCAGATTGGGATGACGCCGACATGCAGTCGGTTCCAGCGCTCATTCAAAGTCTCCGCTCGTGGACACACCCAAACTGTACCGTGGAGACTATAGCATTGAATACCTGTCATCAGCACCTGTTGAGCCAGGTAGCTCGTTAGCCAAGCCGTATCAATCTGCCTTTGCTGTAACCCTTTGTACAAACTGGGCTACTTCCGTTGAAAGATGCTTTGTAAACTCAAGTGCGGGAAGCTGGGGACAATCCCACTGAGCAGCAAAGCATCTAGTGTTTCAAACAGGGCTGTGCCCTTTCTTTACAAAAACTATGTCAAATAGGGCTTGACGAAATTCAATTGTCTTTTAAGGCTCTGTGTATTAGAAGTTTTGGTCACACGTTATTTCTAACATGGGCAGGGCTTTTTGGCTCCGCTCAATTTTGTCTAATTACGAGGTTAATTAAACAATTATTACTGCCAAACATTTTCAATCAATGAAACAACAACCAAGATTATCACCGCCATACTGGCAAAAGCGTATACTTTGTCTTGTCTGCTCATCTCACTCTGAATGCCTTGGAGCCCAAAAGAAACACTGGCATTCGTACTACTTACCCAAAAAGTGTCTGCTTTTTTAAGGTTCAATTTTTTAAGTCTGCGCTTTAAAGCAGCCACCTCGTTTAACAGCATCCCAGTAGGACAAAATCCATTGCACCAAAAACGCAGTTGCAAGGTAGACATCAAGATTACAATGATTAGGATAATCCATTGTGCTGTGGTGCCGTTGCTGTCAAAGAAGACATAAAAAGGCTCATATCCAGCAATCCCAGGATTGTTTAGCAGAATGGATATCAACGCAGCTAACCAAAGTACGGGCCACCGGGCTTTTCGGACAGCTGCTTTTATTTTAGGTGATGGTGAGAACTTGACCAGGTTGAGACTCTTATAAAGCCCTTCCTGCACCGCCCCAAACGGGCACAACCAACTACAGTAAAAGTTCCTCCCCAGGAAAAAGGTAGATAGAAATATCCCCGGGACAAGGATATACCAAAATGGGCGTTCAATAAATACCGGCACGTTCCCAATCAGCAAGTCGATAAAATTTCGATAGGCAATCGAATAATTCAAATAAAAGCCAAGTAAGAGAACTGAACCAACTAACAACCAAGGACGAAGCCCTTTAATATTGCGAATTGAAGCGATCGCGCTGCCGACAATCAAAATTGCTGCGGCAGCATCCCACCCACCAAAGTTGATCCCTGTTTCAATTTGAATGTCCTTGCCTAAATAGTCGTTCCCAATTTGGACGGCTCCCTTACGAACAGAATTAAATATCGCTTCCGAAGTTAATGTCGCTCCGGTCACCATATCTATCTCCGAAAACCCGGAATCCACCTGTGTTGCGGTCAGCTTTTGGATTAAACCCGAATCTATTACCTTATGTAAATATAAAGGCGTTTCAGAATCTTCTAGCAAAGTTACAGAAGTTATTTCCCCCAAGGGATTAATGACACTTAATACATAGAGCTTGCCACCATATCCAGAAGCGGTAGCAATCACCCCATATCCAAGCAATTCTCCCCGATCATTCAGCAAACGATAGCTGGGATAATCTCCAGCAACATTCGCAAATTCCGCGACAGCTGGTTCTCCTTGCTGTAGTAAAGCAAGAGTATCCTGTCCGTTTTTAATATATTGGTAAATACCTGCGGCTATCAATAAACCAATTGCCAAGACAACAATAATTGTTTTTTTAACTTTAATCTCCAACATGATTCCTAGATGATAAAAATAGATTTTTACACAATTGATTCAAATCAGTTTCTTGGGCTCTTTCTTTCTCACACCAATGGCAATATTCACCATTCTTCTGGGGAACCATATCGCCACAACGTTTGCACTCCATTACAGACAAAGAAAGAATTTCTTTCAATTCAAACGGCTCAGATACAAGTTCACGTTCTCGGGTGATTGCTTGCATAGGACAGATCATCTGGCAGATACGGCAGTCTAAACACCGTCCATTGGTAAAACGTAGGGTCCAATTTCCATCTTGCTCTACAATGTCCAAGGTTTTAGAGGGACAGAAGTCCCTACATATCCCGCAACTGACACATTGATCATTGACACGAATAACCGGCCAATATGTTGAATAAGATTCTTCTGTTATGTTTTGGGGGTAAGATTCGGCGAATCGGTTCCACCAATCTGGCAGGCAGCTCTCCAGAAAAGTCCTTTTAGAATGCTCAGCATACATGTTCATCGTAGCGTCTTGAGCAAAATCTACTAATGAGAGGAAAAAGTCTCGTCTTAAGGTAGCCTTTAGACCTACCTGCACAGCTCTTAGAGATTTTTTCTTGTGCTGTTTTTTTGTTTCGGTAATGAAATTGATCTCAGGTTGATGTCCACAAGATTCGAGCCATTCGGCGGCAACACTCAAATTATATTCCAGGCGGGAAAGGGTGGCGCGCATTGGGCAATTTTCGCACTGGTCCACATGGATATCAAGTTCAGTTTTTAATCCCAACTCATACCACGTACCACGAGATACACTGCTCAAACAAGCAGGCAATTGTACAGCCCCGGTGCCTTCATCCTTGTTTATTTTATATTGAGATTGATGAGCGCCGCAGAAAAACTCGGTGGTTTCCCACTGATGATGCTGGACATTCTTTACAATGTTGGTTTCATCCCACTGACCAGAGGAAAACACCTGTGTAGGGCAATCACTTAAGCACAAGCCACACCCACTGCACTGTTCTTTTAGCAGGTAGACTTGAGAATTTTTAATAAATATAGCATCTGAAGGACAGTTGCTTACACAGTGATTGCAAGCAACCATATAATGTCGCTGATTTAGACAGCGGTCTTGTGCAATTTTAATGGTAAAACCATTCTTCAAGATCATGTTAAACTCCTCAACCCTAACGCAGGTTGTTTGATTAAATTAACATACGATCCATACACATTTTTCCAAGAGTACCAATCAAAGTGTACACCTGATTGGTGCTGGCAGTTTTGCACGTCGCAAAGAATTTCCCTGCCCATTTTTTTAGGTGCATAAGGCTAAATTCATCAATCAGCGTTTGCCACTTTTCTTGATTCTCAAGATCATTTTCATTTACAGATTTAGCCAGCTGCTGATAAAGGAACATCATATATTCCAATTCAGTCGGAAAATAGTCTGCCGGTTCTTGAGAGTCACCAGTGGTGTGCAACCCGGCTTTTTTGTAATATCTTTCTGCACTTAGTGCTGCAGGGCTGATGAACATAGACGGTTTTTTGTCAGATTCATCGCCATTAAACAAGAAGATTGTTTCATAAATACCAACAGCGGGTTTTACCGGATTGGTAAACAGGTGGGTATACTCCTGGCGCATTTCACTGAAAAGATCTTCAGCTGTTATTTTGCGCTCTTGAATGCTTTTCAGGTTTTGGCTTATCTTACCTACTTGTTCAGCAGGGTATTCCATCTCTGACAAAATATCAATCACATCTTTGGCAATACTTCCGTCTAATAGACCGTGGATATAATCCATTGTGGGCAGATGAAGCGAAATTGCTAAAAACTGAAAGAGATCTGCTTTTGAAAGGGAAATCTGTACTTCACGATCACCAGTCATTTGCTTTTTCCTATAGTTTGTTTTATCAATTATTTATAAAATTTGTCGTGCCTACAGGCAGATATATGTCTACCTGTAGGCATTGTTTAACTTTACCCGATTATACTATGCGCAATCTTTTGCACACATACTAGGCGTCTTTTAGCTGACCTAAGGGAAGGTGTTTAGTACCAATCATCACCAGCAAACTACCGATTGCGATAATCCCAACGGTAACACCAAGTTCTACCAACGTGGGCAAATACACCCCAGAACCTGCTCCATATCCGGGAGGGCCGGCATAACTGATCAAAGGGTTGAGTAGTTGCGCTTGCAGCAAGTTGTATTTGATCATGAACACTGCACCAATAGCCACGCCAGAACCCCATACAACCAGAGCGGTTTTGTGGCTGAACAGTAAGACCAGGCCAAGTACAATCACTGCCAACTCTGCCCAGAAGAAGGGAGCCCCTTCCCCTAAGACCAACCACTGCATGATGATCGCCTCTTCACCTGCGCCATTGTATAAACCAATCGCAGCTTCGCTCAACACAACCAGAAACTCTACGAGTAAGAAAACTCCGACAAAACTACCCATCCTGATAAGATGGCTATCACTAATCGAGATATACCCTTTTTTGTTGAGCAAACTAAAGGCAATCACCAAGAGAGCAAGACCAGCAACCAAAGCTGCCGCCAGGAAAGATAAAGGTTGTACGGGCGTATTCCAGAGCGGACGAGCAACCCACATGGCGAATACAAAGGAAGTTGCAGTAACCAGTAAACCGGCCACAAAAGCTACTATCGAGATAGACTTGAGGTTTGATTCATCTTTCTTTCCTTCTTCTACCTGCATCAGCATCCGGGTAAAAAGGATCCCAATAATGGCATAAGAAGCCAAGATCAGGGTATCCCACAAAAGAGGTGACTGAAAGTGTGCACTGGTGATGATATTCCACGCCCGTTCGGGGTTTCCAATATCTACAATGATGAAAAAGCCAGCAGCTACTACGCTGCAAATTGCACCAATGAAGACCGATAGACGGGCAAAGGGTTTAAATTCTTCCATGCTTTTGAACAAATAAGCAGAGGATGAAAATATCAAAGCTGCCGCTGCAATCCCAGTCGCGATCATAAAACCAACAATATACAAGCCCCAAACAGTGTGGTTATTCAGGCCGGTAACTTGCAAACCCTGGCTCAATTGCATCATCCATGCAGCAATTCCAACAATACCCAGAAAAGCCAAGACTAGCATTGAGACAGAAATTTTACTTTTAGTTTCTGTGTTTGTAGTCATTCAATTTACTCCATTCTTACCCTATTTGAGGTAAAAGATTGATGGGCCAGTGCCTTTATCTTCTAACAAATGAACATATTCACGGCCTTCAATGGCTTTACTAACCTCACTATTTGGATCATCCAAGTCACCCCAGAAACGAGCGCGCCCAGGGCACAAGACCATACATGCCGGTTCTTCACCACGAGCAACGCGATCCACACAGAAGTTACACTTTTCAACCGTGTTGAACTGGTGCTCAGGGGCATCTTTGTCACCAACGGCAAAGTCCACATAGTATTCCGGTTCATTGAAGTTGAAGCTTCGGGCATTATAGGGACAGGCAACCATACACATGCGGCAGCCAATGCACTTATCTGCATCTACCATCACGATGCCATCTTCTTCACGTTTATAGGTTGCACCTGTAGGGCAAGCCTTCACACAGGGTGGGTTTTCACAATGTTGACAATTCAGTGGTAAAAACTGCATTTGCACATTGGGATATTCACCCACAGCAGTATCCATCGCTTCGCCGCCAATGGTGAGAATGCGATTCCACCACATATCATTTGGTAAGTTATTGCTCATTTTGCATGCCACTGAGCAAGCGTGACATCCAATGCAAGCAGTTAAATCTATTGCCATTCCGTAACGCATCATTTACTCCTTACAATTTCTCAATGCCAACTAAAATATCAAAGAAGGCACTATTGGCACACATTTCATTCGTAATCCGAGATGTCAAGTCAGAGAAATGCCCACCAATAAATTGGTGCTTTTCCCAACCTTTTGGCGCTACTAATACGCCAGGCTGTGCGCCTTCATGGATAATCGCTTTCATGATGACATATCCACGATCATTGTGGAGTTTAACTTTGTCACCGTTTTGGACCCCGTATTTGGCCGCATCATCAGAATTGATCTTCACCAACGGTTCAGGGTCAAGTTCAGCCAGAGCAGGAACATCCCACCATTGAGTGTGCGTGCGGAATTTAACATGTTCAGAAATTAACACAAACGGGTATTTTTCGGCCAAGGGGTTCTCATGCCAACCCTCTCCGGGTTCTACCCAGGTAGGCAGACGTTCTTTGTCAATGTCCCATTCCTTATTCCAATACCGGGCATCATAATTGGAATTGGGTGCCGGGCTTTCTTGATAGAACTGTGCCCGCCCAGTGGCTGTACCAAAAACGCCACCCTCGGCAAAAACGAAATTCTCGCCTGGCATACACTTGATGGCTTTTTCTTCTTGCAGCCGTTCGCGGGTGATCCCAAGCGCACGTGCTCCATCGGAATCGAGCCATAAGTCAAGATATTCCATTTCGTTCATATTGAATTGGTCACCGTAGCCAAGCTTTTCAGCAATCAAATTCGCAATTTCAAAATCAGATTTACATTCATACAAAGGCTCAATAGCTTTATCCTGCCATATCACATATGGATGAGTACTGTAATTGCAGAACGTGTCAACAACTTCAAACCAGTGAGCAACCGGCAGCAATATATCCGCATATTGAGCAGTTTCATTCATGTTCATATCTGCCACAGCAATGAAATCTAGCATGCTCAACCATTCTATGGTGGTCTTCCGTTCAGCATCATTTCCAATCGCATTTCTATGTGTGATAAAGACGCCCTTTACTTCCAGGTCTTCTTTTGTGCCGTACTTTTTCGTTTTCATTACGTCTATCATCTCTGTGGCGGGGAGAGTGATAGAAGGACCAGTAGCGCCTTCCGGATATAGGGTGCCAAACATATTTACAAAATTGATTCCCAAGGTTTCACCCATTCCGCATCCAGCACCGGGTTTACCCATATTTCCTGTAATCATAGCTAAAGCATACATAGAGAAAATACTGTAGTGTGCGTTTACCCAGTGATCAACACCAAAATAGGTATAGATTGTTGAGGGAGCGTTGGTAGCATACAGACGTGCGATCTCTTCAATTTGTTCTATCGGAAGATTACAAATTTCAGCAGCTTTCTCAGGAGGATATTCAGCAATCCGCGCCAGCAATAAGCTGTATGCAGTAGTTACTTTAATCCCTTCAATCTCAAAACTTCCTTCAATCACAGGGTCAACAACTTCACCGAGAAGGCCAATCTCGCCATCACTACCGCGAACAAGCATACTGTCAGTTTCACCTTCTGCCAGTTCAGCTAAATCACTCTGGCGAAGATACCTTCCATCAGATTCTTTTACCAGCAAAGGAGCAATCGTAGATTTTGTAAGGAAGTCAATATCTTCCCAACCTTCACGAATTACAATATTCATCATTGCTAAAGCCAAAGCGCCATCCGTACCGGGACGAATTGGGACATACGTATCTGCTTTTGTGGCTGTATTGGTGTAAACAGGATCGATCACCACAAATTTGGCACCTTTTTGTTTTGCTTCGGTAATGAAGTGCATATTGTGTGGCTGAGAAATTGCGGGGTTAGCGCCCCAGCAAATAATCGTCTTGGCATTTGTCAGATCCGCCAACTCGTTTAATGTAAAATTGGGGCCCCAGCCAACTGTAAAACCAGCAGCATACCCATGAGCAGCATCTACCGTCAATGTAATATTTGCAGCTCCAGTCACATTTCGAAGACGATCTCTCGTGTTTCCAAGCCCCATCCCACTCAAGGTGGCATAACTTCCGGAGCCATTCGCAATAGCAAAACTTTCTTTGCCATATTCTTCGGTATACTGTTTCCACTTGTCAGTAATGGTTGTAATCGCCTCTTCCCAAGAGATGCGCTCCCATTCACCACCGCCACGTTCCCCTACCCGCTTCATCGGGTATTTTAACCGTTCGGGATGATAAATCCGCTGGACATGGGTTAAACCACGCGAGCAAATTCGGTTATAGGCTGGATTAGGGAAATCACGAGCAGTGGTCTGAACTACTTTACCATTCCGCACATGAATGTTCAGGAAACATCCCCCCGCACAGTTGCCGCGGCACGCACCTGCAAAGATCTGTTCTTCTGTAGACTGCTCATCTTGTTCCTCTGTTGTTAAATTCTTTAGGACAAGGTCTTCAGGGCCAGATGCGATCAGGGTGGCACCGGTAACTGCTGCTGCCGTCGCAGAGACTTTTAGGAAGCTTCTGCGATTCATCGTATTGTCGATAATGATTTTCTCATCATCATTTGAAGCATATTCTTGATTCGACATGTAGTCACTTACTCCTCTTTATATATTCTTGAATCGATCTAAAGATGCAAGCGCCGAATAATCGGCCTGTATGTATTCTAGGTTATCTTCTTAAAAGGTTCAGTTGTTTTGAATACCAACGGATGTAGCCTAGACTACAACTTTGTGTAATTTGTAACAATCAGACTTTATTCTGATGGCATATCAAGTACAATATTTTTCACCAAAGAAAAGAGTGCTATCTTCTGATAAGCTTTTAGCACAAATAAAAATGGCGTGAAAATCAGTCAAATTAAATGAATATATGGATATAATTAGATATTCTAGGTAAAACGATGACTTTTATCAATCTCCCCATAATCGCAATGCTTAGAGAATTAATAATATCATTCAGGTGCACGTTGGAAAAACATGGATAAAATATGTAACAATAATAATTTCTGCTGTAAACTAAGTGGGACTACGCAACATCGTTTATGCAAGGCTTGTTTGAAATTAAATTTAAAGCCTAAACAAGAAGTAGTATTTGAGGCAGAAGCAAACCAGGTAGCAATCGTTCATAATGGGGTTCTTATTTCTCTTTACAGAACTGAGGATGGGGAAGAAAAAAGTTTAGAACTCTTGAAAACTGGTGATTTGATCGGGGCAGAGAATTTGTTTAACCAAGGGGTGAAGCAAACAAAGAATCTTTTAAGCCTTACTGAAGTTACCATTTGCCTCTTCTCTATCGAAGTTTTTGAAACTTTTTACCAACAATCGCCAGATTTTTCGCATGTGATGGTACAAAGCTTATCTGGTCGTTTTAGAAAAAGCCTAGACAACCTGCTGCTAATGCACACCAGCAATAGCGAAGAAAAAGTTCGCTACGTTTTGGAATTGTTGAAGGAAGAAGATATCGATTTAACCTACATTACCCACCAGGACTTAGCAATGATCTCTAACCTCAACCGGGTCACTGTGACAAAAGCGATCAAGGCAATTAACCAGAGTAGCTAAGAAGTTTTGGCTCATCTATTATTACGCGCTACAACCAAGATGGCAATGAAATCGGCTTGGATTCAACTCCGAAGTGCAACAGGTTGATGTTGAAAGAATACTTCAAAAGGGGTGGGAAAAGCAAGTCATTTTCGAGGTCGTAAAGAGACTGTCCGAAAAATTGTGTAAATGGGTATCCTAATAAACGAAAGGAAAACTCATGACACAGAAAAAGAAACCAAACAAAGACGAATTCAAAAAAGCACTTACCAGACCCGGAAGAACTAGCGCGTGAACTGGCCAATGCCGAATCGATTGACGATTTCTATGGCAAAGATGGCATCTTCACTCGATTATTCTCGGAAACCATCGAGCAGATGCTGGAAGCGGAGTTGACCGAAGAACTGGGCTACGACCGCTATGAAGACGAAGGGCGTAACTCTGGCAACAGTCGCAATGGACACTATAGCCGCAAAATGCGCACCTCAGGCGGAGATGCCGAGATCAAAGTGCCGCGAGATCGGAACGGTAAATTTCAATCTGAGTTTCTGAAAAAGAACAGCAACGAGATTGAGGAAAAAGTGATTGCCATGTAGACGGTTAACTTTGTGGACCTTAGAAGCTGTTTAAATATTCGAGCCACGTGAAATTCGTTTGAGCATCAGATGGGTCATAGCAATATAAATGAATGTTTCGCTGGTTTCAATTAAGCGCTCATCGTATTTGCTCAAACGGCGTTGTGCAGATAACCAGCCAAAGGTGCGCTCTACCACCCAACGTCGCGGCAGCACCTGGAAACCGCATTGTCCTTTATCTCTGGAGACGACTTCCAGTTTGAATTTGATATGAGTGGACACCCAGTCTCCCAATTTGCCTCGATACGCTCCATCTACCCAAATTTTCCGCAAACATTTTGCTGTTCCTGGAAGGTGCTTCAATAACAAACGGGCTCCCTCCCGGTCTTGCATATCTGCGGTAGTCACTTTTGCTTTCATGACCAATCCGATTGTGTCCACCAACAAAGGCCTTTTTCTTCCTTTTACCTTTTTGTTGGCATCATAGCCTCGTAATCCTGGCACGAGGGTGCCTTTTACACTTTGGCTGTCTATACTGCCACCTGTTGCATGTTTATGTCGGTTTCTTTTTCTGCGTACCTCAGCTCGTAATCGGTCTTGAATTTGTTGCCAAAAGCCAGATTTCGTCCACCTCCTGAAGTAATAATACACACTACTCCATTTGGGGTACTCTCTCGGCAGCATCCTCCATTGAATTCCTGTTCGAGCTATATTAAAAATTGCATTGACAACCTCCCGCATTGCTAGCTCTCGCGGGCGGCCTCTTTTGTATTCCAATGGAAACCATTCTTTGATATGATTCCATTGGCTATCGGTCATGTCGGTGGGGTATGTTTTGTTGCTCACACATCAAATTTACCCTATTTCACGTCCGATAGCCTGATTTTTTAAACAGCCTCTTAGAGAGAACGGCAAAGCCGTTCTCCAAACGATGCGTAGCATTGTCAGATATAGCTGCATGAATTCTATGGCATCAACGTTTCCCCCGATACCATCAGTTGGGAAACTAGTTTCGCCAATGACAGATAAGATCTGGCCGCTGGTGGAAGAATGGCAAAATCGCCCATTAGCACAAGTGTATGCCATCCTATTCCTGGATGCTTTGCATATCAAGCTGAAACGGAACAGCAAGATCGAAAACGTGGCTGTGTACAACGTACTGGGCGTCAATTTAGAGGGGAAACGGGAGATTTTGGGGCATTGGATCGGCGATGGCGGGGAAGGGGCCAATTTCTGGCTCTCTGTGATCACCGACCTGCAAAATCGCGGGGTGCAGGATGTGTTCATCGCCGCAGTGGATGGCCTGACTGGATTTTCGGACGCCATTCATGCCGTATTTCCCAAAACCAGGGTGCAGCGCTGCATCAGCGGAAACTAGTTTCCGACATCAGATCCGTACCTCCCTCAAATATGTCACCTGGAAGGATCGAAAAGCTTTTGTGGCTGACCTGAAAACCGTCTACCAGGCCGCCACTCGGGAAGAGACTGAAGCCAATCTGCTCAAGCTGGAAGAGACCTGGGGAGACAAGCACATGGCAGCTGTCCGCTCCTGGCAGAACAACTGGGAAGAGCTGGCCACCTTCTTCGAGTTCTCCAAAGAGATCCGTCGTTTGATCTACACGACCAATACCGTGGAGGGCTATCACCGGCAGCTGCGCAAAGTCATCAAGAACAAATCGTCTTTCCCGACTCCTCAGCAATGATATACTCAAATCTGCGAAAGGAGACCACCTTAGCTAGCCCCCTTTTCGTGTCCAAATAAGGTTTACCACTTAATAGTTCCCAACAAAATCTTTTTCGGACAGTCTTGCTAAACTACATTTTGCATTGCAGTGTTGGGGTTGACCTGCTAACTTTTTCAATAATTGCCCCATGCTAATTCACCTCAAGCGTTTGATATAATTTGCAATCAAGCACGACATAAGCAGGATGAACAAGGTTTGTTCATCAGCATCTTCAAGATCTATACCTAATATCTCTTCAACACGACTCAAGCGATATATAAGTGTATTCCGGTGAACGAATAATTGATCAGACGTAGCAGTTTTATTTCTTCCATTGGCCAGATATACTTGCAGCGTATGAACAAATTCAAGTCCCTTTCCACTATCTTCGTTAAATAATTGCAAAATCTTCGGATGGCAGAGGCTTTTCAGACTGGTAGAGGTTTCTAACGCTTTGATAATATGATCTGAGTATTGAGTTTCAAACAGGTATATCTGCTGTTCAGGGTTATCCTTATAAGAAATCATCGCTGTTTTACACTGAATATAGGCGTACTTCAAGTTCATAAAATCGTAAAAAACGAGGCTCACACCGCAGGATAACCCTAACATTTTTAGTAATTGAGATAGATCATGTTTTAATTGGTTATCGGTTCGTAACTGATCACCCTTGCGGATGATAGCTAATAAGCCGTTTTCATAGGGTAGTACCATTGAATCAGCGAACATAGATTGGATTCGAAAGACATACATATCTTCCAAAGTCCGATCGATCTGAGAATTATCTGTCCTTGTAAAATACAAAAGGCAGAAATTTTCTTCAATGAACCAATTCCTTTTTGATAAATGATATTTGACGGCATTTCTCTCAACTGAAAGACCCTGCAATAATCTTTCGACAAAATAACTCGCTCCGTCTGACATACTTATTTGTTGCTTATCTGGTCTCAGTGCAAGCTCTATAAAACTCTTCAGATAAGAAACGACAGATAATTGACCCAACGAAAATGGTTTAACGATATCTATCATTCCGAATGTTCCTAATCGAGTACCTTTGTAATTTAATGATGCCACAATTTGCTGATGGTTGCTGAACTTACCTTTACTTTGGTATATAAAAGGTTCATCACGTTCTGAAAGAAATTTTTCCAGAGTTCGTTGTTCTTCAATTGGAAAGTTTTCAACCCTACTGTAACCTTTTGATAAAACATCCTCCCATATCGTGTTCTCGATATTTTCGGGCAAATCCCCTGCCACCATTATTAAAGCCTGCGATGAATCAAATAAAGCGATTGGATTTCTCAGAAAGTGTACACCACAGTTAAAAATTGATTGGAGTGGCTGATTGTCTGCGATAGACAAGAGCATATCCTTTTCCCATTGAACAAATTTCTCAAAAATTTCTTGTATATTCTGAAATACCTGGTTTGGGTCAGAGTTTCCAGGCAATATGATGGCTGACCACCCTCGATCTTCTATAACAGATCGGCAAATTTCTCCAATACAGATAAAACTGAGTTTGTTAGTACGATCAGAGATGCAAGAAAGAGTTTGTGCATCAGTCATATAAAGATATTGCTTCGAAAGCAGCGAATCCTCAGAATGGAGAAATCTAATACTACTCAGATGTGAATGAATATCATCGGAACAAATCAACTCACCTTTTTCATCATGCAATTCATCCCAGATGACATGTAAGTTTAGGTTGATGTTCATCTCCTTTAGATAGATTAAATTCGAGAAAT
The DNA here is from genome assembly GCA_963675375.2 of Anaerolineales bacterium. Taxonomy (GTDB): domain Bacteria; phylum Chloroflexota; class Anaerolineae; order Anaerolineales; family UBA11579; genus UBA11579. The sequence continues at coordinate 396,005 of CAXXLY010000001.1, forward strand.
CTAATTGTGCAAATTTACCAAAAAATGAGACGTGCGTTTTTCATCTTTGGCCGATTACGTGAATTTGACTGCATGCTAATATTTTAACAGGAAAAAGTAGGTTATCCCTATTTTCGCTAAATTCTCATGTTTTTCACTAATTGGTAGTCTGAAAGGAGATTATTTTATGTTCCCGCCTAATAGTCCAGTTTATGAGGGTGCAACACTATTATTCCCGTTAGCGCCAGGAATGACATTACCGTACGAATACAACGGTGTCAAAGATGAGGTCTTGGCATCAAAAACATCGGCCTGGATTGGTACCCAGCTAATGATGTCCCCAATTTATGATGTAAAAGGTCCTGATGCAGTGAAATTCTTAAATTCGATCTGCGTAAATGATTTTACTAAATTGAGCAGTAAAGGAATCCGGCATGCTATTATTTGCAATGAAAAAGGGGAAATCCTGACCGACGGCGTGGTGATGAAAATTGCAGAAGATACCTATCGTACCTACTGGCTAAATCCTCCCATTGACTATTTTCTGCAAACCAGCGGGATGGATGTCGAAGGTGTAGATATGTCCGGGCAAGAATACTTCATTCAAATTTCAGGAGAGAAATCACTTGAAATTCTAGAAAAAGCATGCGAATGTGATTTACATGATCTTAAATTTGCCAGACATTGTATGACAAAGATTGGTGATAAGGATATGCGTGTCTTGCGGCTTGGAATGAGCGGAAACCTGGCTTATGAAGTCCATGGGCCGATGCAAGATTTTGAGGAAGTTTACCAAAAGATATGGGAAGCAGGCAAATCTTTCGGTGCAAAAAAGCTTGGTATGCTTGCCTACAGCGGACCGAATCATACAGAAGCTGGGTTCCCCAATATTCATATCCATTACCCTCTTCCGTGGTTTGAATCTGACCCTGGTCTGGCAGAATATTTGATGAATAATTTGCAATTAGGCATTTTTAATTTCAACCGCCGATTATACGGAAGTGTGGGAGAAAATCTTGAAACCCGTTTTGTGACCCCCTATGATCTCGGCTGGGGTTTCCTGGTTAACTTTAATCACGAATTTACTGGAAAGAAAGCGTTGGAGGAAATTGCCAACAATCCACCCAGAACCGTAGTCACTTTGGAATGGAATGGCGATGATGTTGGTGCTGTGTTTGCTTCCCAATTCCAGGGCAAAGATGTGGAACCCTACGAGCGAATCGACTTGCCTGTTGATATGTATTATCAAGATAACATTGCCAAGTTTCCTGCCGAGGGGTACATTTACCGAGCCGATAAGGTCATGTTTGGTGAAGAGTATGTCGGGATTAGTACCGGCCGTTCAATCAGCTATTACTACAACACGATGATTTCCCTGGCATTTATCGATCCTGAGTATGCAGTAGAAGGCAAAGAACTCACATTAATCTGGGGTACTCCCGGCACTCCGCAAAAAGAAATTTATGTCAAGGTCGCACGTTTTCCATATCTTTCTGAAAAGTTTGTCCGCAATGAAGACCGGGATGTTTCAACAATCCCACATTACCAGAAATAGATTTTCTCATCTAGAATACAGTATCTAAATATGTTGCCCATGGTATCTGAAAGTTTTACTCCATGGGTAACTTTTTTCCTAAACAAATCAGTTTTTTTGCTATCTCAAAGCAGCCGATCAGTGTTGATTAACGGGATTGGTAACACCAGCTTTCCTTGACAATTGCTACCCTTCAGACCAAGATTCTCGAATCCAAAAATCAGCACTACCTGTATGCAGTACCATCAAGTTGTCATTATTAGGGTAAAAGTATTTTGCCGGGCATTGTTTTGCTGATAGAAATTAAACTTGATTCAAAAATGGCATCTCTCGTGCCAATTGACCCACTAATACTACTCGAATCCCGCGGATTTCAAAGGAGAGGGATCAGTCTACCTAGAGATCGCCTGTATGCAATTTCTCCTCCACAAAGGGTCAGCTGAATCCTGCTCTCCCGTCATCAATACGTTTGTACTTTATCTTATACAGCCCTTAGTGATTCTCGCCCCCATGACCATGTTCAACACTCTCGGCGCATGGGGCTGCTTCAGTCAATCCACCGCCAAAGTAGCTTTCCAACGTATCGCGCACGGTGCCTCTTGCGCCGGACGTAAGGCGGCGTGGAATAGTGGGCCATACAAACTATTAGAGTAGAACCAATGCCCTGCTACCTGCGTCTACATGTGGATGGCTTCACCTGGGCATTGGTACACGCATGCGCCGCACACCCCTCACACGCAAAAGCATCCACCTGAAAAACAGGCCCAGCCTCTTTGATGGCACCAAAACGACAGGTCTGCTTGCACGTTCTACATCCCAGACAAACATCCTCGTCAATCATTGCAATTTTTCCACCAATAAAGACATGGTTCTCTAAAATTTAAGGTTCAAGCACCAACTCCAGGTTCGCCGCATCCACATCGGCATCCACCAGAGCGGCTTGAATAGAATCATCCAAGAACGCTAAATGAGAAAAAGCGGCTGTAATGCTTGTCTTGCCGGTGCCGCCTTTTCCGCTGAGAATCACAACTTGTTTCATAGCTGTACCTTGCTGGCTGTGACAAGTATTTGGATATATTCAAATACTGTTTGCAATTCATCCAGATACTCTGGATAAATTTCTACCAATGTTATTCTTTGCGAAATGCCTTCACCAATCTGCCGGTCAAAGGGGATTTTTAATAGCACAGGCAGATTTTCTTGATGGCAGAATTCTTCCACTTCGGCATCCCCAATCCCATCCCGGTTAATCATCACCCCCGTGGGGATTTTCAGCTGTTCCGTCAGTTCTACAGCAAGCTTCAAGTCATGTAATCCAAAAGGTGTCGGTTCCGTCACTAAGATCACAAAATCTGCGTCTCTCACCGATTCGACCACAGGGCATGATGCGCCGGGAGGAGAATCATAAATAACAATTTCTGAAGGTGGCTGGCTTTGCCATTCCTTTAATTGAGAGATGACCGGCACAGCCATTGCTTCGCCCACATTGAGCAGCCCGCGTGAAAAGTGAATACCCTCACTCGTTTCCCCCGCTTCCAAAATGCCGGTCGTTCTGGGGATCTCCGTGATCGCTTTTTCGGGACAAATCAAGCCGCAGCTGCCGCACCCATGACACAGCACCGGGAAAACGATGATCTTCTTGCCCAATTGGATGATCGCATTAAATTCGCAGACTTCTACACAGCGCCCACAGGCTGTGCACATCTCAACATCTATCTGGGGAATGAGGATATTGACAGTTTTTTTCTTGTCAAAAATGGGGTGCAAAAACAAATGGGCGTTTGGAGCTTCTACATCACAATCTTTAAAAGAGACATCTTTACCAGATTGTGAAAGTGCGAGCGCCAAACTCGTTGCAATGGTCGTTTTCCCAGTGCCACCTTTTCCACTTGCAATGCCAATGATCATCAAGTGATTGCTCCTAATGATGGCGACCCGTATTAGAGGCTGAGGTCGCTTTTTTTAATTCCCCTGCAAAGAATTTCTCGATCAATTCTTCTGGTGTGTCTTCTGCTGCTTCAAAACCTTGGATGCCGGCTTCCTGCAAAGCGGTAAAAGCCATTGGGCCGTAGTGTCCGGTAATGGCGGCCTCAACTTTTTGGGCAGCCAAAAACTGCACCACTTTAGTTCCCGCTCCCCGCTCTCGGCTGCTGCCAGGTTCGCTTGTGCAGTCCATTCGCGGGTGTCTGTATCCACAAATATAAAATATTGACAGCACTCAAATTGAGGGCTAAAAGGAGAGTCTATTTTTCCGTCTGGAGATGAAATTGCGATTTTCATTTTGTAATTTCTTTCTTTGACTGAACAGAGTTCAGTAGGGTTAGCCTTGACAGGAATACTATTCAGAGGTCGTAGAGTTTTCATACCCGTATCGTATGCTTGTAACAACTGGTCAATTTCATCGCGTCTGCGCCGTAAACTATGGATCATCTCGGCTAAAACCGTTTCCCCTTCCGGCAAAATACTATAAATTCTTCTTTGCGGCCCTAAACTTTCTTCTCCCAGTTGAGAAGTGACCCAACCAAATTCTTCCATTTCACGAAGGGTACGGTAAATTAAACTTGGGTCTACCCCAGAAGGGTTAAAGTCGAACTGGGCGAGGCTATCTAACAAGGAATACCCATGAGATTCATTCTGAGCGAGCAAAAATAGTAAAGCTGGTCGAATGAAGCCCATCACACCTTGCCTACGTCCTCCCATCCCTCTCCCTCTGCCCATTCCCATTGGCATAAGAACCTTCAAATCAATCGCTGAATATATTGCTATGGTATATTCATCTATTGAACATAAGGCAATAGATGAAATAGCGATCCAACCACGGTTATTGCGTCCGTATCTCCAAGATGACCAATACCAACATTTTTGGCACGCATAAATTTAACTACTTTTTCTTCAGATGATTTGGTAAAGATTACTCATCGGATAAGATCGAGTTTGAGCAATTGAATAAGTCAGTTCACATTCCTAGACCTTTAGTAGAAATACAATCCCATCGCTTTAAAATTAAAAAACTCGATAGGCGTCCGATTATTCCCTCTCCCCCCACCTAGCATTCATGGACAGGTGAATTAAAACCCGAAAGCAAGATTAAAAAAGATAGTAACTGGGTAGTTAGCCTTTCCTAACTTTATTCTTAAAATCGAGACTCCTTGCAGGAAATTGGGGAGTGTGCAAAAGTGATATAATTCACTTTAATAATTTTAATCTTTGCCCTATTATTGTTTTAAACTGGATCAGTTTTCATGGATGAAACTTCCTCTAGCATTGTCTCAACACAGGAGATGGGTGACTTAGTCTTTGCTTCCAGTCAAGGATTGGATATACTTACAAATCGTTTAGCAGAGTTGATCGGGTTTCCTGTTTTAATATCAAATTCCAGCAAAGAAGTGCTTGCTGCCTCTTTTAGCAATTACAAATTTAATATTTTTAAAGTAAAAAAAGAACATCCAGCAGAGAAAGAAGACCGAATCTTTCAATGCACGATATTAGCAGAAAGTTTCCGGTCAAAGGCGGTAGGACAAGGTATTGTTTATGGGGGAAGAATAATAGGATATTTATTCGTTTTATTTGACCAAGAATCATTTAACTTTCCAATTCACATTCCTGTATTAGATTTTGCAGTCTCCTTATTTGCGGTACATTTACAAGGCTACTTGAATGTGCTGCAGGAAAAAACAAATCTTAAACAAGCCTTTTTACATGACCTTTTGTATGGAAACATAAAATATAGGGAGGAAATATTTACCAAAGGCGAAATCTGGGGTTGGGATTTTCGTCAACCTTTCAGTATTTTCTATCTATTATTTTATAATTCGGATGGAAGTCGTCCAGCAGAAAATTCTTTAGATTCTTTTCTAAAGATGGTTGAGAAGGTTTTCATGGACACCTTCCACCAAAACCCCACTATATTTACAAAACGAAATGAGATTGTTATTTTCGTACCAGAAATACAAGGGGACAAACAAAAAAAATTTAGTTTCACCCAGGATATTTTATCTCAAGCAAAACTAACGGACTTAAAAGATCAAATTGCCTGTGGAGTAGGACAATCTTATGATATGGCTACAGACCTTTTCCGGAGTTATCAGGAAGCAAAAGTGTCTTGTGATATAGGTACCTTATTAGGCATATCTATTCCGTTTTTTAGTGATTTGGGGTTAGAGCGGATTCTTTACAAACACGATTTGCAAGATTTGAAAGAATATTATATCCATATCTTAGGGGATTTGCATCGCAGTGATGATGAAGAAAGCTCATTGTTTAAAATTTTAGAAAGTTTTGCAGATCACCAGTTTAACCTTTCGAGTACTGCCGAAGCAAACTTTATGCACCGCAACACCTTGCGCTATCAACTTAAAAAGATCGAAAATATTTTAGGGCGGGATTTAAATAATCCCAATGTACAGTTAGATATTATTGCAGCGATAAAAATTCTACGGCTACATAAACTAGATATAGCCGTAGATATAGACCTAAGAAATTTCCTAGGGGCAGATTAACAGCCGACTATATCCATGCCTGTCTTTAAAAATACCTGCCCCCGTCATTGTTATAGTTCTTGTAGTATTTGTTCATATATTAATGGTAATAAACTAACTCGCTTACTGGGTGATCCTGCACATGGCTATTCCCAGGGGCATTTATGCGCCAAAGGGTATGCGCTTATCCAGTATGCTTTTGATGAGAACCGTTTAAAATTCCCTCTAAAACAATCTTTTCGGGGTTCTAACCGCTGGCAACGAATCGGCTGGGATGAGGCCTTTGAAATCATTGCTCAAAAGATATTCGAATTAAATGAGCGCTATGACTCAAACCTAGCATTGGGCTATATGAAAGGAAGCGGTAATCAAGGTTTTTTACATGATGCGGTGCAAGGTATGTTTGCTGGGCTTGGCCCACACACATACCCTGTTGGAGATATTTGTTCCTCTACTGGCGAAGCGGCTTTGTTGGAAACTATCGGAAAGGTAGAAAATCCAGATCCAGAGGATATTGTTAATATCAAGCTGCTTGTCTTGTGGGGTGCCAATCCAGCGATCACCAACGTTAACCAAATGAAATTTATCTATCAAGCCAGACATCAGGGAGGAAAACTGGTGGTGATTGATCCGTTATTCTCTAAGACTGCTCAACGAGCGGATATATATATTCAACTAAATGTAGGAAGTGATGCCTGGCTTGCTTGGGGCGTAGCTAAACTACTGCTTGAAAATGGGCAGGTAGATAATGAACATCTCTCTCAAAACACCATAGGATGGGAAGAATACAAAGCTAGTTTGCAGAAAATTTCAATGCGTGAAGTTTGTGAACAAACTGGAGTTGATACACAAGCAATTGAAGACTTGGCTTTCCTTTATGCTCAATCCTCTCCTTCAGCAAGTTACATTGGTTTTGGTTTACAGCGTAACAGGTATGGAGGGCAGTCTGTCAAAGCGATCACAGCACTAGAAACAATTGCTCAGAAGGGAAACGACCTTTCCAATAAAATTTACTTCCGGCATAATCATTTTAAAGATTTTCCCAGATCAATTACCTTGCTAAAGGATAACGCTTCTACCAATAACCATAATAAAGGGAGGCCAATAGGTATCAATTCTTTTGCACAGCAAGCTCTTGCATTAGATGATCCTCCCCTGAAGTTGCTTTGGGTATCATGTGGAAATCCCTTTTCCCAAGATCAAAACTTTTGGGCATGGGAAAAATTGTTAAAGCAATTGGAGCTAGTCGTTACGGTGGATTTGTATCTTACAAGAACAGCTCAGTTCTCAGACTTAGTGCTACCAGCCAGTTCATTTTTTGAAGATGAGGATTTGCATATAAGCTATTGGCATTATTGGTTATCGTTCAACCAAAAAATACTGCCTGTCTTTTATGAATCTAAAAGCGATCTTCAGATTGCTCGTGAATTAACCAATACATTAAATTCTCATCACCCTGGTTTTTCATTTTTTCCAGCGGAAAAAACATCCAGGGATTGGATCAATGCAGAAATTACTCCAGAAATTCAATCTTTATACCAGATTAATGATTTAAAAGCGCTGATTGAAAGGCCACATAAGCGTGCTACATCTGAAGATCAACCTGCAGTGAAATATAAATTTCCTCTTCCAGATAAAACTCTTTATAACTCCAAAGAAGTGAAAGAAATGGATATTCCAACGTTTAGGTATGTATCCACTCAAGAAGATGTTTTTCCATATCAACTCCTTACTCCACAAGCTTTGTTAAAATTCCATACACAATATGAAACACTTACTTGGCTCAATAAAGATGAGCAAGCAATAATTGAGATTTCAAAAGAAATTGCCACCTCTCACAAAATTTTGGATGGGGCACAAATTGAAGCTTTTAATACCAATGGGTATATTCGAGGAAGGGCAGTAGTCAATCAATATTTACCATCAAATGTGATCTGCACAGAACAAAGTGATCGTATTCCTGTAAATAAACTCATAAACAAAAACTCTCAAAAAGTATCTAGCATTTCATTTAATGAATGTTGGGTGAATATTCGTAAGGCAAGATCGTATGTTTGAGCATAAAGGTTTTGTTTTCGACGCGAACTTGTGCCTTGGATGCCGTAGTTGTGAAATGGCATGCAGGAATGAAAACCATACGCCTCCTCTCATCCATTGGCGACGAGTAAAGCAGATCGGGATAGGCACATATTTATCAATGTCTTGTAACCATTGTGAAAATCCGGAGTGTTTTCGGATATGTCCACAACAAGCCTTCACCAAACGCAACGATGGGATTGTGCAGATTGATTCTTCTCGTTGTGATGGGTGCAAATATTGTGTGGATGCCTGCCCATATGGGGCACCTCAATACAATCCAGAAACAAATAAAGTTACTCGTTGCCAGATGTGTTATCCCCGGCAAGATGCTGGCTTGCTCCCTGCCTGTGTAGAAGCTTGCACCACTGGGGCGTTGCAAATTATGGATCTAAACCAGTGCGATCTAACTCAAACAGTTCCATCATTGCCCGGATTTTCAAACATTAATCTGACACGCCCTTCCATCAGATTTTACCAATTAAAGAATCCCAAATATTATTTTTTTAAAAAATAACCCTTTGTATAAAGCTACAAAAATGCAACTACATTTTTGTGCGCATCTATAAATGGCAACTGTGCTGCTTGTGATATAAAGAACAATATAAGGTTCAAGAAAAGGAGATTGTAATATTATGGCGAGTCTGGTCAAAAAAATATCGGACCAAAAATTAAGCCGTAGAGATTTCTTGAAAATCACGGCGACAGGCACAGCCGGTTTAGCCCTTGCCGGTCAGGGAAATCACCTTACAAAAGTTGGGTTGAATTCTCTGACTACCGCTGATTCCGGCGAAGGTAAGTGGATAACGGCAGCATGCTGGCATAATTGTGGGGGACGTTGTCTGAACAAGGTTCTGATGAAAGACGGCGTGGTTGTCCGGCAAAAAACAGATGATACACATCCTGATAGCCCCGAATATCCTCAACAAAGAGGTTGTTTGCGGGGCCGCGCCCAGCAGCAGCAGTGCTTTGGCGCAGACCGTTTAAAATACCCGATGAAGCGCAAGCATTGGGAACCCCTCACCGGTGGGGACAAATCTTTGCGAGGGAAAGACGAATGGGAGCGTATTTCTTGGGATGAGGCTTTAGACTATGTAGCAAATGAGCTAAAGCACTCAAAAGAAAAATATGGCAACCGTTCTATTTTGTATCCTTCATTTTGGATGTGGTATTACGAAGGAACAGTATATAAAGCATTAAACAAGTATGGCGGCTTTGTCGGTGTATGGGATACCACATCCTTTGGCACCTACACCTTTGATAACACCAAAATAGGTATTTCTCTTTGGGACTATAACAATGCAAATGACCGTTTAGATTTGCTAAATTCTGAAACGGTTGTTTTGTACGGTTGTAACCCTGCATGGGCATCTGCGGGGAACCCTTCCTATAACATTTGGCAGGCTAAAGAAAAAGGCGCGGAATTTATTTTCGTAGGGCCTCGTTACAATGACAGCGCTTCTTTATATGAAGCCAAGTGGATTCGCGTCCGTAATGGCACCGATATGGCTTTTTTGTTTGCAGTAGCATACACGCTGATTACTGAAGATGACCCAGATACCAATCCGTTGATCGATTGGGATTTCATTGAAAACAACACCATTGGGTTTGATGCCAGCCGTCTGCCGGAAAGTGCTAAGTTAAACGAAAATTTTGTAGACTATGTTTTGGGTAAATATGATGGTATACCCAAGACCCCGGAATGGGCTACTGAAATCAGCGGGACACCAGTAGAAGATATTCGCTACTTTGCAAGAGCAATCCGAAAAGATAAAAAAGTTGCTTTACTGCACAGCTATGCTGCTGCCCGCTGCAAAGGCGCTGAAGATTTACCCCAGCTCTTCCTTACTATAGGGGCTATGACTGGTCATTTCGGAAAACCTGGACATTGCTGTGGACCTATTTACCATGCTGCTGCTGGCAACTGCGGTGGTTTTCTTATTAAACGAGGCTCTAATGGTTTGCCCGGTGTAGAATTCCCGGTTGATGACACAGTGATGGGTCCAGTCTTATGGGATGCTGTTCTTGATGGTAAATATAACTTTACTGGGAATGGCTGGATGCACCAATTTTATGCTGGCGAAGAACGCGATCTTGATATCCATGTGATTTATCATGACCATACCCCCTTCCTGCAAATTTGTAATGATATCAATAAGGGGATTGAAGCCCACCGTAAAGTGGATTTTGTGGTTACACATGCCTATTCATTGAAGACAGAAGCCAGGTATTCAGATATTGTGCTGCCTGTGACTACCCGTTGGGAACGACCTGGTGGATTAGCGTATGGCAACCGGGAAATGTTGATTGCACACACTCAAGTGACCGAACCGCTGTATGAAGCGAAAAGTGACCAGTGGATTACCATTGAATTGGCCAAACGATTGGGCATCGACCCAGATGAAATTTTCCCATTTGATGAGAAGCAAATGTTCTTCAATGAATTGGCTACGATCACGGTAGTTGAAGAGGATGGCGTAACCTTTGTACCCCTATTGACCATTACCCAGGCGGACATTGATGAATGGGATGTTGAGGGCACACCTCAACAAGGTCGCATCACCCTGAAGGAATATCTGGATGCCGGTATTTATCAGGTGGAACGCCACGAAGGTGATAATCTTGGGTTCATCGCTTACGAAAAATTTGTTCAGGACCCCGAAAATAACCCTGTATGTTCACCAAGCGGTAAATTTGAACTTTATTGTGATGATAAGGCAGATACACTGAATGCATTGGGGTACGATGATACCGTCCACTATAAACCTTATCCCACTTATCAACCTCCGGTTGAAGGGTATGAAGCTACCTTTAGTGATTGGGATAACAAGGTCAAAGGTGAATATCCTTACCTGGTTTATAACCCGCACTATATCCGAAGAGCGCATACATCTTTGCACAATCTGCCATGGTTGAGGGAAGCATTTGCTAACCCAGCTTTTATCAGTGCGACCGATGCAGCTGAAAAGGGAGTGAAAACCGGGGATACGATCATTCTTTGGAATCAGTATGGTAAAACCCTCCGCAATGCAAGTGTGACAGAAACCCTTATGCCAGGGAGTATTGCCCTTCCTCACGGCGCTTGGGTAGAGCTGGACGAAGAGACCGGCATTGATAAAGCTGGTGCTGACAATATCTTATGTGGCGCTAAAGCTACCGGGATGTGCGTTAGCGGCTATAACAATGTGATGGTCAACTTTGAGAAGTATGATGGTGAGCCGCTTGCCCCGGATCATGAATGGCCTCAAAGAATTGTGAGTTTGTGAGAAAAGGAAGTTAATAATGTCCAAGTTAGGATTTTACTTTGATGTACGTATGTGCATTGGTTGCCGGACTTGCCAGGTGGCTTGTAAAGATAAAAATCGCCTAGATGTCGGTATAAATTTCCGCAAAGTACGTTCGTTTGAAACAGGCGTTTATCCCAATGCCTTGATCTACCACTACTCTGGTGCCTGCAACAACTGTGCGGAAGCCAAGTGTGTAGAAGGCTGCCCGACCGGCGCAATGCACTATGCAGATGATGGCACAGTTCAGCATGACCCCGACCGGTGCATTGGTTGTCGCTATTGTCAATGGAATTGCCCTTATGGTGTCCCAGAATATATAGAAGAGACTGGCATTATCGGCAAGTGTGATACTTGTATTGACCTGCGAGAAGCAGGGGGAAATCCTGCATGTGTAGATGCTTGCCCCATGCGCTGCCTTGACTTTGGCGATATGGATGATTTGATTGAGAAGTATGGTGCTGAGTTAGTAAACGAATTGCCTATCTTGCCAAAGGCAGAAATTAGCATTCCATCCTTATTGATCAAACCCAAGAATGCTTCTCTAGATCCGAACCCTAAAGCCTTGGAGGAATAAGATGGAGCACTTAACCTTAACAATTTTCTCAACTTTTGTTCAAGCAACTGTAGGAATCATGGTGTTTGTTGCTATTGCTAAATTTATAGACAAAGAAAATACATATAAGAAAGCAATTTACACCGCAGCTGGGCTTGGAATTATTGGCGTGCTGGCTTCTTTCCTGCACTTAGGCCGCCCTTTGAAGGCTGTGAATGCACTGATGCACCCCGGTTCTTCGTGGCTCAGTCGTGAAATATGGCTCACCAGTGCCTTTGTAGGGTTGGTTGTCTTGGTTGCTTTGCTAATGAAATTTAGGCCGCAATCAGAGGGAGCAACTAAAGGCCTTATCATTGCCGCTGCTCTTGTTGGTTTAGCAGATGTGTATGCAATGGGAGCTGTATATGTCTTTGCCAGTGTACCTGTATGGAATCACCCAGCGGTCTTTATGGAATTCTATGCTGCTACTATTTCTATAGGCGCTGTATTGTTTATTGCTCTGAGTGGTGAACAATCAAAATCATTGAAGAAATTAGCCGGAATTTGTGTTGCGGTTTCTATAACTGCTCTGATTGTGATGATGTTCCCATACTACATCCGTATAGGTGCAAGCAACAGTTTAGCAGCCCAGGAAAGTCTATCTTTGCTATCGGGGATGAGTTTTGTAACGGTAGTTAAATGGGGTTTTATCTTGATTGGCGCTGGATGGTTTATTTCCTCAGTTATGGGTGAGCCAAAACTCTCGAAAGGTATTTTGAGCGCAGCAGCCATGTTAGTAACCGGACAGGTTGTTGGTCGTTACCTGTTTTATGCTATGATGGTAGTGACCCGTGTAGGCCTAAACTGATATATTTTGGCGCATAGTTAGTATATACTGCATCCCCCTTTTATTAAGATAACTAAAAGGGGGATGCATAATCTATAGAGGTAACCACAACATGATGACCCAAAAAGATGATATCGTTATTGCTCTTGCAACCCGACATTTCTTATATCAATTGCTTCAGCGAGTATTTGCGCATGATCCCGATTTGGAATTATTAGATACTCTTACGAGTGATCACACTAGTAAAATGGTGAAATTGTTTATTGAAGAAAATGCAGAAGTGCTTTCTTTGTATGAGGATTTGATTGCAGAGCTTAGTACCAGAATACAAGATGATTCAGATATTCTACTAGATGATTTAAAAAACGAATACACTTATCTATTCATTGGCCCTACCAAACTCCCCGCTCCCCCATGGGAATCGGTCTATATCAGTAAAGAGAGATTGATCTTTCAAGAAAGCACATTGAAAGTGCGTAGAGCTTATCTAAAATACGGATTTCTTCCTTCTAATTACCCGCATGAGGCTGATGACCACCTTGCTTTAGAATTGGATTTTATGGTACACCTGGCAAATTTAACTTTTCAGGTGTTTGAAAAAGGCGATGAGACCCAATTAAAAACCCTTTTGAATGATCAGAAGGACTTTTTACAACAACATCTTTTGGTATGGATTGGTGACTTTACTAAATTGATGCTAGAGGCTAAAACTTCTTATCTATACCCCAAAATGACAAAAGTGACTGAGCTAATATTAAACCTGGATGACACAGTTATTGATGAAATTCTTTCTCTAATCAAATAGTTTCTTTGATGGGATTGGACTTTGCCCGTTTAAGTTGACACGAAAAATGTACGAATTTTGTTGTGCAAACGCCGCGGAGGCTGAAGAAACCGAGCGAAGAATGTAGCCGCTTTGGGAGCGTCTGAATCATTGTGTAAATAGTTGGATAAGATCACCCAGGCCACCGGTCCTCAAAGCGGATGGCAAGCTGGTTGAGGATCAAAGGCCAGTTCCGAATGGGAGCCGTCCATTTTTTGGTGATGTTCATCGTGGCCAAATATAACAGCTTTCTAGCAGCCTGAGGAGTGGGGAAAGAAGACTTGTTCTTGATCACCTTGCGTACCTGGCGGTGATAGCCTTCCACGGTATTGGTGGTGTAGATCAGTCGGCGGATATGCTTGCCGAACTCAAAGAAGGTTGCCAGTTCTTCCCAGTTGTTCTGCCAGGAGCGCACAGCAGCAGCATATCTATCCTGCCAGGTTTCCTCCAGCTTGATCAGATTGGCTTCGGCCTCTTCCCGAGTAGCGGCCTGGTAGATGGTTTTCAGATCGGCGGTGAAAGCTTTCTTGTCTTTCCAGGTTACATATTTCAGTGAACTTCGGATCTGGTGAATGATGCAGCGCTGGACCTTGGTTTTGGGGAAGACCGAATGGATCGCATCTGAGAATCCGCTCAGTCCATCCACGGCAGCGATGAAGACATCCTGTACGCCCCGGTTTTGCAGATCGGTGATCACCGAGAGCCAGAAATTGGCCCCTTCACCGCCTTCCCCGATCCAATGGCCCAAAATCTCTCTGTGCCCCTCCAGATCGACTCCCAGCACGTTGTAGACAGCCACATTTTCGATCTTTCCGTTCCGTTTCAGCTTGATGTGCAGGGCATCCAGGAACAGGATCGCGTACACCGAGGCCAGAGGGCGATTTTGCCACTGTTCCACCAGCGGCCAGACTTTGTCTGTAATTTTGCTGATCGTATCGGGGGAAACCTTGATCCCGTACAGTTCCTGGAGCATATCCTGGATGTCCCGGGTGGAGTTCCCCCTGGCATACATGGCAACCACTTTTTCTTCAATTTCGTTGCTGTTCTTTTTCAGCAACTCTGATTGGAATTCGCCATTCCGATCCCGCGGCACCTTGATCTCGGCATCTCCCCCAGAGGTGCGCATCTTCCGGGTGTAGTGACCGTTCCGGCTGTTCCCTGAGTTCCGGCCTTCAGCTTCGTAGCGATCGTAGCCGAGCTCTTCGGTCAGCTCTGCTTCCAGCATCTGTTCGACTGTCTCAGAAAACAGTCGGGCGAAGATGCCGTCTTTGCCATAGAAGTCATCGATTGATTTGGCGTTGGCCAGTTCGTTTGCCAGCTCTTCAGGGTCTGGCAGGCTTTTCTTGAAATTGTCTTTGTTGGGTTTCTTTTTGTGTGTCACAGGTTTTCCTTTCTCGTATTAGGATAACCTATTTACACAATCTTTCTGACATTCTCCCTCGCAATCCTTCGTCACTTATGCTTGAACTTACTCAAACAAGAAACTACGGCTAAAGTTGGTATCAAAGCTAAACGCCTCAAAGCTGGTTGGGATATGAATTATTTACTCAAGGTACTTTCTCTCTAAATGCGATTGCCCTGGTTAAACTACTAGTGCGATCTTCTCAATGTTTCTCTCGCTGTCCGTATGCTTTAGTTTGTGCTTTGCGCATTTTTATTTATGCCTACAATTCACGTCAACTCAAAAAACAACAATTCCCGAAATACACTTTTCATGTCAAAGACTTTGTTAGCCCACCATATTAGCCACTCCCCATTTTTTAGCTAGACTCAAATATTGCATATGCTATAATCGAATAAAATTTCATAATACAGGATTAAACATTAATCATGCCAGACTTCTTCCTAGAAAATTCGATCCTTACTTCAGTATTTGATCATATAAGAACCTTGATTGACTACACTCATGTGGGGATATTTTATGTGGAAGAGACCGAGATCACCCTGATTACGATTCAAGGGCCAAATCATCCTGATCGCAAGAATCCCATAAAATTCAATATTTCCGACTCTTTTATTTTTGATTGGATTTACAAAAATGAGGTGCCCCTATTAGTGGCGGACATGGAAGGAGACACCTTATTTGCCCAGAAATTCCGAAGTGATTTAGATAGATTATCCGGGAAACCCTTTGCGTACATAAAATCATGGGTTGGTTTTCCTCTAAAATCTAACAATCGGACCTATGGAATATTTGAAGTAGCCCATGATGAGCGTAATCACTACACAGAGAAAGATGTTGAATCTCTTTATGATTATATTCAAACCGTATCAGATCAGATTGAAAATGCGGTACTCAAAGGTATGGTCAAACAGCACTTCTCTGATTTCCAGGCGATCTCTACTATAGATGAAGCCATTTTCAGTCAACTTGATATTCTGGAATTGCTGCAACTCGTTTCTAATAAAGCTTTCCAGCTCACCAATGCCAATCAAATTGATATCTTCTTGTTAGAAGAGACCTTTTTTTCCATTGCATGCAGTTCCGGATCCATGCCGACTAATATCTATTTACTCTCGCCACAAAACCCATATTGGGATTTGATCGAGGAAGTCCTTCACACAGGCAAATCCGCACGGATAACAAATCCTTCTATGGCACCGCCATCTTTTCAAGAAGAATTCTTGAGAAATAGTTTTCGTACCCTGCTGATTATCCCCATTCAATCGTCTAAGGAACCGATTGGCGTTATGGTGGCAAGAGATAATATTGATGGGAGCTATTATAACTTGCTGGACGAGAGGATATTAAAAGTTCTTGTCAACCGGGCATCCATCGCATTGGAAAACGCTAAGCTTTTCCATGAAGAACAGGAAAGGAGGAGGTTTACTGAAGAACTGACACGCTGTCAAGAACGACAACTTATTGCTCAAGATCTACATGATACAGTAACCCAATTACTTTTCCGAATTGGACTCGAAGTGAATTGGTTTGATCAGAATTTTAATTTAAATGAAAAAGAAAAAGAACGGATTCAGACCATCCAACAACTGATCGCTCGTAGCAACGAGGAATTGCGCAGTGCGATCTCTGTTCTTCGTCACAGTAAAATGGAAAGCAATAATAATATGATCGATATGCTAAAAAATCAAATCGATAATTTCCGTAATGAGACTGGCCTAGAAACCAATCTGGTGATCTCGCCTAACCTTGGACCTTTACCCTTTCCAATCATGGAAGCGATCTATCGGATTGTGCGAGAAGCCCTCACCAATGTTCATAAACATGCTGGAGCCGAGGGAGTATTGGTGAGTTTGCATAGCAATGCATTCTTTGCGACAGTGTCAATTCAAGACAATGGTTTGGGATTATTTACAGAGCCACCGCTAGATAAGGGCGAAACCGACAAACATTTTGGGATGGACATGATGCGTCAATTGGCGACTACGCTCGGCGGTACAATTTTAATTGATAATAATGATGATCAAGGCGTCATCGTAAAAGCCAGTTTCCCACTTCAAGTAAAGGATACATATGGACCCGATTAGCGTCATTTTGGTAGACGACCATCAAATTGTCCGTCAGGGATTATTTTATACTTTAAACCCCAACCCGCTCTTCTCTGTAATAGGTGAGGCATCAACCGGTTCTGAAACGCTTGAATTAGTCAAGTCGACACACCCGGATATTATTGTGCTGGATTTCAAACTTCCTGACATGACGGGAGCTGAGTTATGTCAGCGGATACTTAAACTTTCGCCAAAAACAATTGTCTTAATCTTGACTGCCTATTTTGAACATGATTTGATAAATACTTGCTTGCGCGCTGGTGCACGTGGTTATTTAATCAAGGATGCCAAACAACTTGACCTGCCAAAGCAATTATTAGCCGCCTATCAAGGTCACGTTATTCTTGATCCCCGGGCAGCAGACGCCCTCACAGAAATGATTCACCAGCAAGAACAATCTATTTGTGCCCTCAGCTTGCGAGAACTGGATGTGATTCATCTTATCAGCCAGGGACTAACCAATCGTGAGATTGCGCTTGAGCTACAACTTACTGAAAATACTATCAAGGGATATATCAAACAGATTTTCGTCAAGCTTGGGGCGCGAAACCGAGTTGAAGCGGTATCGATGGCACACAAACGAGGATTCCTTTAAGGATCATTTGTCTTAAGAATTCGTCCCCTATATAAAAGCTTAGTTTCATTCCATTTTTTCCCTACTCAGATTGATTAATTTAGTACACCCCAGAAAGAGGGTGCTACCCTACCTCCAAAATGGGGGGTGAGATACCCCCCAAACGCTTCTTGTTGCTTTCCCATCTTCCCCTCATAATAAGTAGGTGACATGACAGGCAATCTACGCTAGAGAGAGTCCCATTCCAGATTGGAAGGGCTATCTCTCATCTGCCTGTTTAAGGATTGTTTTGGGTTCGCTGGAACCAAAAAAGAGGGTTTTACCACCTCAATATAAAATCTATTTACAAGAGTACAGGAGAAGAAAGGCATGAATTCCGAAGAAAAAGATCAAAATCACAAGGGAATCAGTCGACGAGATTTCTTAAAAGGTTCAGCTGTGGGTCTTGCCGTAGTTGGTGGTCTGGCAGGATGTAAACCTAAAACAGCGGAATCCACACCAGAGGATTCTAGTTCCTCTGCCAAACACCCGTGGGAAGTTGCCCCAGAGCCAATTTCAGACAAAGATATTACAGAAACAATTGATGCTGACATTGTAGTGGTGGGTGCTGGAGTAGCTGGTGCGAATGCTGCTTCAGCTGCCTCGAGAGAAGGAGCAAAAGTGGTCATCCTCGAGAAGTCGAATACCTTCACCTATCACGGTATGGACAATGGTGCAATTGGAAGCAAATGGCAGAAGAGCCAGGGGATTGAGATTGACCGTACTGAAGTTTTGAAATATAAGGCTCAGTGGGATCATCATAAGTTGAACCAGGATCTGTTCAAGGTCTGGCTGTATCGCAGCGGCGAGGTATTTGACGAGGTCATTGATATGGTGGAGGCTGCCGGAGGGGAGGTAGTTCAGGGCATGGGTGTTACACCTGGAAGGGATACACTTGAACCGTACTATAGACAATATAGAACCCCCCATTCATTCTCTGTAGGGGCTGACCCCAATGATCCTATGGGTGGTTTGCAAAAATCATTTGTCAGTTTCATGGTGCAAGATGCTGAAGCCCACGGTGCTGAAATTCGTTATGAAACTCCGGCCGTTCAACTTTTAACTGATGATTCAAATGCCGTGATCGGTGTCATCGCACAGGCAAAAGATGGTTCCTATATCAAGATCAACACCAGCAAAGGTGTCATTCTGGCTACTGGTGATATTAACGGTAACCCTGAAATGATCGAAGCATGGTCTCCTATGCCCACACACGGCATGGGGAGAGGCGCTGGCACCTACAATGCTTATACTCCAGTGGGATGCAACACGGGTGATGCCATCACAATGGGCATGTGGATTGGTGCTGCAAGGCAGATCGCTCCGCCAGCGCCGATGGTTCACGGTTTTGGCACCTTTGAAATTCCGTTTAGCGCAACAGTTGTTGGATGGTTACAGGTCAACAAAAGAGGTGAACGCTTCAATGCTGAAGAACCCAATGAGGTAGCGAATGCTAATTCAATGATGATGCAGCCTGATGGCGCCTCATGGTTCCTCTTTGATGATGCCTACGCCGAAAAAGTAGTGCAGATGATTCCGAGCAACTCCGGGTCTATGTCTGGGGGCGCACTTGTGGATGAAAACTCGCCCCAGCTACTTGCGACCGCTATTGAAAATGGGTCAGTCCTAAAAGGTGATACCCTCGATGAATTGGCAGAACAAATCGGCTGTCCAGCAGAAGCCTTAAAAGCCACAGCAGCCAGATACAATGAGCTTTGTGCCACAGGAATTGATGAGGACTACGGGAAACGAGAATTATGGATGTCGGGAACCGCGCTTGACACAGCACCTTACTATGCAAGTCCGATGATGGGAATGTGGTTCGTTACCATTTATGGTTTGCATTGCGATAAGCATTCTCAGGTATTGAATACTGAAGATAAGCCTATTGCTAACCTTTTTGCAGTTGGCAATGCACAAGGCGACTTCTTCACAGATGATTATC
Source organism: Anaerolineales bacterium (assembly GCA_963675375.2). Taxonomy (GTDB): domain Bacteria; phylum Chloroflexota; class Anaerolineae; order Anaerolineales; family UBA11579; genus UBA11579. The sequence goes on from CAXXLY010000001.1 coordinate 415,629, forward strand.
CGCTTCTCACCCCCGGCATCAGCCATGGTAGATGCGTCACCTTCGGCAGGTTAGTAGGAAGAGCCTTAGCGAAAGGTGAGCTGATATAACTACAGTTTTTGGATCCACTTAGAAGACACATTACCAAAGTAGAGATTTCCATAAGGAAATCTCTACTTGATAATCAGTCTTTAGCGAATATCTAAATCAATTCACCAAATGATTGTTTAATCCAGTATTCAGAGGATTCAGCTTTGCTTAAGCTGGGAATCCTAATTCGAAGCTGAAGAATTCTACAGCTATATTAATAAATCATTGAAGGAAGAATTCTTATGAAAAAACTCCTTATCGGTTTGAGCATCCTTATATTCCTTACTTCCTGCTCTGTAACCGATACTCCGAACTACACTCCAGACCCGGCCGATGTGGATTTGGAAGGGTGGGCAGAAGCCTACCCTCTCATCTATGCGGGCTGGGAATCCTCCATTCACGGTACTGCCTACTTGAGTGGAGATGAGAACGCGCCGACCTGTAACGACTGCCACGATGCCCCGGTTGAGGGCGAGGTGGTCAATACGGCCGAGTTTCATCTGCAAGTCCCCAACCGCTGCGCCCGCTGCCACAACGATGATGCGTTGATGGCCGAATATGGGATTGCCGATGATGTATACGAAACCTACCTGGCAGACTTCCACGGGACGACGATCCAGTATTACGCGGAAAATGACCCCGCTGCCATGCGCGACGAAGCTGTGTGCAGTGACTGCCACGACAGCCATGCCGTTTACCCGCGGGACGACGAACGTTCCAGCGTATCAGAAGCGAACCTGCAAACTACCTGCGCCAAGTGCCATGCCGGTGCCAGCGAAGCTTTCACCAGTGCATACGGACACTACCGCCCGATCCAGGACCCGGTATCGAAAGCCGACACCACCATCGTCTTTATCGTCAAACTGGCTTACCAGGCCCTGATCCCGATCACTTTAGGCGGTATGTTGGCCTACATCGGCCTGGACATCTTCTTCCGCATCAAGAAGAAAAACACCGCAGCCCCAGCGGAAGAAACCACGGAAACCCCCGAACCTGAGACAGACGAAAGTGAGGCGTCATTATGAGCAGCGTTACGACAACTTCCCCCATTCAACAAGAAGAAACCCTCATTCGTTTCGACCTCAGCCAGCGCATTCAGCACATTGTGATGATGGTCTCCTTTATCACCCTGGCGCTGACCGGCTTGCCGCAGTCCTATTCAGACGCCGGCTGGGCCAAAGCCTGGATGTCGCTGTTCGGGGGTATCGCCGGGGTGCGCAAGGTGCACCACCTGGCAGCCGTGCTGATGGTTTTTGTGTTCGTCTACCACTTCATTGTGGTGATTGGCGACCTGTTCAAGAAAGACACCGGACGCTGGATGCTGCCGGTCAAGCAAGACCTGACCGATGCTTCCCATGCGGTCAAGTACCTGCTGGGCAAAGTTGACAGCCCTCCGCAGTACGGGCGTTTCGACTTCCGCCAGAAGATGGAATACTGGGCCTTGATCTGGGGCACGATCCTGATGGCGGTCACCGGGTTGGTACTCATGTTCCCGGTGGCGTTTGCCAGCTTTTTGCCGGGCGAGGTGATCTATGCCGCCAAAGCGGCGCATGGGTTGGAAGCACTCCTGGCAGTGGCATCGATTGTCAGCTGGCACATGTACAATGCGCACTTTGCACACGGCATCTTCCCGATGGACAAGAGCATTTTCACCGGCAAGATCAGTGTGGAGCGCATGAAGGAAGAACACCCCTTGGAATACGAAGCCTTGATGGCTGCCCGCGCGGCGGAAGCACAGGCTGTTGAAGCAAGCGAACAGAGCGAGGCGGCAGAAACCGCTTCGGACGAGAAATAGGGATTAGCAATGTCAAACAAACTAAAACTAATCATCGCCATCGTACTCGTTGTGATCATGATCCCGACAATGGGCACGGTATACGTCAAAGATAACCTGCATAATACCAGCTACTGCGCCGGCTGCCACAGTGAATACTACACTACCTGGGCAGCACCGGAGAGTGAGTATTCCCTGGCGCACCAGCATGCCGAGATGGGCGTCTCTTGCCAGAGCTGCCACCAGCGCACGGTGGGCGAGTCGGTCATGGAAGTGGTCAATTATGCGACCGGTAATTACTATTACCCCTTCCCGGAGACTCAACTGTCGATGGACAACTGCTTTGCCTGCCACGGCAGCTATGCGGAGATCATCCCGCTGACTGATCCGTTGGTCACCGACGCAGAGCGCAACCCGCATAATGGTCACTTTGGTGAGCTGGAGTGCAGTACTTGCCATAACATGCACCGCGATTCGGTAGACTATTGTTCAGGCTGCCATAACCCGGTCACTGACGATTCCGGTTGGGTGGCGGTTACAGGGCAGTAACTATCGGTCCAGATACATCTAGTTGAAAACGACCTCTCCTCTTTTAGGTTGTTTGGAGCATTCCCCTTTCCAAAACCAGTTTCCTGGAAAGGGGATTTCCACTTTAATTGGTATTTCAGACCTGCTGTCTGTTTCCCCGGTGAAAAAACATTAATCTGACCGGAAAAATGGGCTAAGAAAATCTCGCTACATAGGTCTGCAAAAAACTGCTTTCCAACACATCGCTACAGCGGCTGCAATTAATTTGTTTCGCATTTTTGATTGGATTGTTCGAAAGCAGCCTGCTAAAACCCCGATTTCTCCATTTATAGCATTAGCTACCGCAGTCACCTGACTTCGCCAACAAAATCTTTTTCGGACAGTCTCATGGTAGCCAATCAATGAGATTGGTCAATCAAACGCCGAATTTCCTCCGAAAAATTAAGAAGATAGAGAGTTCTTCCCAGTTGTTCTGCCAGAAGCACACAGATGCCAGATACTTTTCTGCAGGGCATCTTCCAATATGAAGATTTGCCCTATACTAACTCCACACCCTACACACTGCGAGATATAACATAAGGCATTACAACTCACCCACTGCCGGATGGAAAACCGTTTATTTTTAATTAAACCCATAGAGAGCACAAGATTCGTTGTAACCACCAATCTCACGGGAGAGGGATATAACATCAGCGTGCTTGCCAATTCCCACAAACATCTCCCTCTCCCGTCATCGATACTTTTATACTTTTTCTAATACGCCCCTTAGTGGTGATCGCCTCCATGACCATGCTCTACGCTCTCGGCGCATGGGGCTGCCCCGGTCAATTTGCCGCCGAAGTAGCTTTCCAGGGTATCGCGCACGGTGCCTCTTGCCCCGGTCGCCACATCAATCCCGTACTGCTCAAAGAATTGGATCGCCCGGCCGCCCATGCCCCCGCTGAGCATCACATCCGCATTTTGTTCGCGGATAAAGCCGGGGATCTGTCCCGGCTGGTGTGCGGTCACGAAGGGGTTTGCCACTTCGCTAACAGCCTGAACCTCGGTGCCTTCTACATCTACCAGCACGAAGAACGGGCAGTGCCCAAAGTGTTGGGCAACCATACTATCTAAACCTTTTTTTTGTTCTGAAGAAATTGCAATGCGCATTTTTCATCTCCTCTATTGAAATTATTTGATCTTGTTTTTCATTAAAATTGTCTCGTTTGATCGAGATTTTAATTGCTGTACTCTGTATTTCACGGTGTCATTTCTTTCAAGCGGGCAACCAGTTTTTGCCACACCTGCGAGATTGCCTTGCTGGCCTCCGAGTCGGGAAAATGGGCGGTCACTGATTTCCCTTGCACCATAGATTCGGTCACTTTTGCATCGAAGGGCACACAGCCGACCACATCAATCTCTCTTTCCCGGCAAAAGGCTTTAATCTCTTCTGTCTGTGCCGGGTTAATGTCCGCCTTGTTGATGCACACTATGCTGGGCACGTGGAAATGCCCGGTAGTTTCCAGCACGCGTTCCATATCATGCACCCCGGCGGCGGTTGGCTCGGTCACGATCAATGCCAGGTCTACCCCCGACACCGCCGAAATGACCGGGCAGCCGATTCCCGGCGGGCCGTCTACCAGGATCAACGGATAACCTTGTGCGGTAGCCATTTGGTGTGCCTGCTGTTTGACCAGGGAAACCAGTTTGCCGGAATTTTCTTGCGCCGGGCGCAAAGCCGCATGGAACAGCGGGCCATATATACTGTTCGAGTAGAACCAATGCCCGGCTACCTGGGTTTGCATGTGGATCGCCTCAATCGGACATTGGTACATGCACGCGCTGCACCCCTCGCAAGCAAACGGGTCGACCCGGAAAGCACCGTCATCTATTTTGATCGCATCAAAGCGGCAGGTTTGTTTGCACGTCCCACACTTCAAGCAAACATCCTCGTCGATCACCGCAATTTTTCCGCCAATGAAAACATGTTTCTCGACGATCTGCGGTTCCAAAACCAGTTCCAGGTTGGCGGCATCCACATCGGCGTCTACCAGCGCCGCTTGAATAGTCGGGTCCAGGGACACCAAATGGGTAAATGCGGCTGTAATGCTGGTCTTGCCGGTGCCGCCTTTGCCGCTGAGAATCACAACTTGTTTCATATCTGCGCCTTGCTTGCTTCCACCAGTATGTGGATATGGTCAAATACGGTTTGAAATTCTTCTGTATAAGCGGGGTAAATCTCAACCAATGTTTTACCCTCGGCAATCCCCTCCCCGATCTCTCGCTCGAAGGGTATCTTCATCAGAATCGGCAGGTTTTCTTTATGGCAAAATTCTTCCACCTCGGCGTTCCCAATCCCATCTCGGTTAATGATCACCCCGGTGGGAATTTGCAGCTGGGCGGTCAGTTCCGCCGCCAGTTTTAGATCGTGCAGCCCAAAAGGTGTCGGCTCGGTCACCAATAGCACAAAATCAGTATCTCGCACCGATTCGACCACCGGGCAAGATGCGCCTGGCGGTGAATCATAGATCACGATTTCTGCATCTGGGTAAATGTCCCATGCCTTTAATTGAGCGATGACCGGCACAGCCATTGCCTCACCTACATTAAGCAGTCCGCGGGAAAAGCGAATCCCCGCGCCCGTCTCCCCTGCCTGTAAAATGCCGGTTGTTTTGGGAACCTCTGTAATCGCTTGTTCGGGACAGTTCAGCGTGCAGCTGCCGCAGCCATGGCACAATGCCGGGAACACCATGATCTTCTTGCCCAATTGGATGATCGCATTAAACTCGCACACCTCCACACAGCGCCCGCAAGCCGTGCAGCGCTCGGTGTCGATCTGCGGAATGAGGAGATTGACATCTTCCTGCCGGTTGAATTGGGGATGCAAAAACAAATGTGCGTTGGGCGCTTCCACATCGCAATCTTTGTAAACAACATCTTTGCCGGATTGAGAAAGGGCAAGCGCCAGGCTAGTTGCAATCGTTGTTTTCCCGGTGCCGCCTTTTCCACTTGCAATACCAATCATCATGATCTGCCTGCTCCTAATGGTGGTGGCGGCCTGTGGCAGATGGAGAAGTGGCTTTTTTCAGTTCTCCTGCCAGGAATTTTTCATACAGCTCTTCCGGTGTGCCACCCTCGGCTTCGTAGCCCTCAATACCGGCTTCTTGCAGGGCGGTAAATGCCATGGGGCCATAGCGCCCGGTAATGGCAGCATCAACCTGCTGCGCGGCCAAAAACTGCACCACCTTGGTGCCCGCTCCCCCACTCTCGGCGGCGGCCGGATTTTCCTGCGCGCCCCATGCCTGGGTCTCGGTATCTACAAAGACAAAATAGCTGCAGCGCCCAAATTGAGGGCTGATCGGAGCGTCTTTTTTTCCATCTTGGGATGAAATTGCGATTTTCATTTTTCGTATTCTTTCTCTGGCCGAACCTTGTTCAGCAGTGGCGGCCCTGAAAGGCAAGCTATTCAGAAGCCGCAGTATTTTTTAGACCTGAATCATAGGCTTGCAGCAATTGGTCAATTTCATCGCGTCTGCGGCGCAAACTCTGGATCATCTCAGCCAAGACCGCTTTGCCTTCCGGCAAAATTTGGTAGACCCTTCTTTGCGGCCCCAGGCTTTCTTCGCCCAGTTTGGAGGTGACCCAGCCGAATTCTTCCATCTCCCGCAGGGTGCGGTAAATAAGACTCGGGTCTACCCGCGCAGGGTTAAAATCGAATTGTGCAAGACTGTCGAGCAAAGAATACCCATGAGATTCGTTCTCGGCAAGCAAAAATAATAAGGCCGGTCGGATGAAGCTCATCACACCCTGCCTGCGTTTCCCCATTCCTCTCCCTCTACCCTTTCCCATTGGCATAAGGACCTCCAATTCAATTACTGAATAGATTGCTATAGTATATTCTTCTATTGTACATTAGTCAATAGTTTAAAAAGATTGGTTTTTCCCAAGTTGTGAATAATTTCGTTTTATTGAGGCCAGCAATCTGAAGGGAGCAAGTCTGGTAGCAATTTCATCTACGGCCATAAATTTGCTCGTATCGGTTCTCCTCTAATGCCTTTTCATACCGATTCTGACAATACACCTTACCCTGCTCACCAATCTCAGAAATTGTCTTTTCCGGATGATCAATAAGCCTTTCAAAAATTTGTACCTTCTCTAACCACGCCGATGCATGTGCATCTGCAATGCCATTTGGGTAGATTAATTCTTGAGAAATCTCATAAGCACTGATTCCCTTTTCTCGCGCTAATTTTGCCATTTCAAACCAAGACTCATCTGGATTCCTTGATAGAGGTGCCGAGTAAAAATTCTCTAAATCTGGCATAGTCAATAATTCCTGATAAGCTTGGACATCATTCCCAACCAATGCAGTCGCCAAATCTCTCGCAAAATATGAATCTGGTAGACACTGGATTAGCTTCTGCCGCTGGTCAATATTCAAAACTGAAGACACTTCTACAAATAAATCTCTTGAAGAAAAATATTCTGTTTCTTCATTCTTTAGCTGTTTTTCTAACCATTCGGCAGCGAGAGCAGGATTGCTTTGTAACCCTCTTTTAAATTCATTTCTCAGGAAGGAACTTTCTATGTCACTCACATTCAATCCACCCATAGCCTTTATCCAATCTTCACCAAAATTTTCCCTAATAATCCCTCTAGGTTCCATAGACCATTCGGTGATTGCTACAAGACCAGAAATTTTTGAATTTGGATGTGTGAGTAAGCGCTTCATTGCCTTATCTGAAATTTGTCTCCAAAGAAGAATTTGATGGATAGAATCCTCATCCTTTTCAATGGCATCAATCACTTGATCTAATATCTCATCCGAAGTATCTTCCCGTCGCAAAAACATCCATTGAAGATAAACGCCTATTTCTGGATCATCAATATGCTGTTTAGCAAAATTCTCAAATTCTGCCAATTCTTTTTCCATCCACTTTTCAAAGAAAGGAACCAAATATACTCGCTCAAAGCCTAACAACTTCCACTCAATACTCCATTTATTTGGATTATCCACATATTCAGCAATATACTTTACTAAAAGCGGCATCCTATTTGGATAACCATGGTTAGACATTTTCGCCTCTTTTTCGTATCTCTTCAACTCCTCCCCAACAATTATTGGAGCCTCCTCAGCCAATTCCTTTCCCAGCGATTTAATTTCTTTTTCTCGACTCGCTTCCATAGCTTTCCAGTCTTCAAGTTCCTCAGAAATTTCTTCACCGTACAATAATTCAAACTCTTTAGGAATCTGAACCTCACTATTTGAGCCTAAATGAGAAAGGATATTCTTAAACTGTAAGCGTATTCCAAAATTGTCCACTGCCTTTGTAAGTAAGGGTTCAATTAACTTCTTAGCCGCATCTCTCATTAAATTATAAGTCTTATCTGGTATACTCCCCCTAATCCTTCCTGGATATGCCCAATCTTCAATCATTCTAAATATTATTTCCCATTCACTAAACTCTAGAGGAAGTCCCATAATCATATCGATAGATTCTTCAAACCAGGAAATGACTTCTGTCATTTCATCAATTGTCAATGCCCCAGATAATAAATGGACTTTGTTAATCTCTACAGGATCCCACACCTTATCCTCATACAAAGGAGACAACGCCAAACGCATCGCCTGCAATCCAACCTGAGAGTTATTCTTCTCATAAAACCAAGTAGTCGTACTCTTCATTAAATTTTTTCGCCGGAATATGGCCGATTCTGTACCTGGTCTTGACGCCTGAATCCAAGTACCTAAAATTCGTAACGGGTGTCCAGGGGAGGCACTAAGGACACGATTATCTCCTTCTGCCTTTTCTAATAAAAGTGAAATAGTAATATCCGGTGCTTTTTCTAAAGCAACAGATGCAATAGCAAGTAACCTTTCAGGATGATTGCTAAGAACCCACATCGTCTCACGAGTTCCCAGCCGAGCAAATTCTTTCCAAGGTATATCTGAAGAACAATATTCAAGTACAGAAATAATTAGATCGTCAGAAATTTTTCCCCCACGCGCTCTCGCACCAATTAAAGTCAAAGCCAACTCATTTTTATTTGAAGCAGCTGAAATTAACTCACCAGTACCTAATGGATTTTGGGAGAAAAAAACATCCCGAACAAGCGCATATCGCATAATTTGAGGTCGTACAGAAACATAGTCTCCAAAAACATGAACAATACCAGAATTAGCTAACTTACTAACTAGCTTCCAAATTTCGGCTGCGCTCATCCCTAATTGAGTTTCAACGGTTTTCTTTTTCAATCCACCCTCCCCTCCGAGAGAAAATGCTGCTAGAACAATCCGAGCATCATCCCTTTCATCTTTCTTAACGAAGCGCAAGATAGCATTGGTAATAGTTCGTCCACTATTGAGTTGTTCATAATCTCCCCTTAGATAATCTGCCATCAATATAGCCGCCAAGCCTGGACGGCCATCAACTTGATCCAAGGTAAAAGCAATATGTTCTACTGGACCATTCATCCCCATTGCCTGAATCACCTTAATCATTTCCATTCGGGTCAAACGATCTAGTTTTAATATATTCTCACCCGGAATTTGAAGCATTTGAGCAATCTCTTTTTCATATTCTGGCCAACAACTAACCAATATAGAAAAATCTGCTCCTAATTCAATACGTAACTGTTGGATTTCCCCAAGGAATTTTTCTTTGAAATGTGCATCTTCAATCATCAAGATTTTGGGCTCCATCTCTCGCAAATCATTTGCAATATCTGTAAGATTCGAACCAATTACAAACAAACCTAAATCTTCTTGGGCTAATTTTCGTAATAGAAATGTTTTTCCCACACCGGGTTCCCCCACCAGAATGCGATCACCCGTATTATTTTTAAGCCAGTCCAACTCTTTTTCTCTTGCCACTGGGTCAATATCTGGAAAAAGCCCTGTTCCTAATGGCACTTTCGAAAGTATTGGAGGTGTTCCAGTGATTCCTAAAAGCTCTTTGCACCATTTTGGATTTCTATATAAGCGATCTGCAATTGCAACTTTATCAAAAGGAGGTGCAATCAATTGAAAACCCAACTCATTTGCTTTTTCCAATAACCGTTTTCTTTGCTGTTGGTTGAGTGGGTTAGATGTAATAAAAATGGCTTTCCGAGAAGGCAATCCGTTATCAATGTATGAATTAAGATTTCTTTCAAGATTCCCTACAATATCTTTTCCGGCAGTAACTACCACCGGACAATATGCATCCTCTCCATCGGGAAAAGCCCCATCCATTCCCATGTCACTCCCCCCTGGGATCGGCACCATTCCAGGAAAATCATCTTTCAGCAAATCTATCACACACTTCTCAAACAAGTCATAATTTTTAATAGTAGATAAACCGACGATGATTTGTCGATAATGGCGGTCTTTCATAGGATTTATCTGTAAGAAAAATTGTGACGGACTTACCCCGAAAAAAGCAGATAACGCTTCAATTACATTATATCCAGGATTGTCTGCTAATCCTTGATGCAGTTGGCGAACATATTCAGCGGATACAGCGTTGCCAGTTCCAGCATAGATTTCTTTATACGAATACCTTGAACCATCCGGTTTCCTATTTTCATCTAATAATTTTTCTAACATTATGGAAAAAAAAGTTTCAGTCATGTTTTTATCCTGTTTACAAATATAGTTGTTTTAAACAATTATATTTGTTTAATAACATAAATTCTTGCAAGAGTCAATCACATTTTTTCTAATCTTACCCCGCACCCCCAGTATATCTGCCCTATTTACGCGCTTTATGCCCCCCTGTTTTTCCCGTGTTTACAGCCCTACTTGAGCGGCTCAGCTTTCATGCTGCTTGGGTTCTTGTTCAGCCTGTGGGCACTTAAAAAGCCCGACCGGTAAGGATCGGGCTCAATGGCTATGCTCTATTTCTCTTCAAACAAATAGAAAGTCGATTTTCACCGGGTGCGCAAATATTCCAGCACTTCGCTGGTTGTCTGCATCACAAGCACATCTGCGGCCGCCTGCACACACCGGGCGGTATCAAGCTGGCGAAGGGCGTGTTTGACCACCGGGATCGAACCCGGCGCCATGGAAAACTCGTCCAGCCCCAACCCCACCAGCAAAGGTGCCGCCAGCGGGTCGCCGGCCATGCCCCCACACAGCCCCACCCACTTGCCCTGCTTATGCGCCCCTTCAATCGTCATCGCGATCAACCGGATCACTGCCGGATGGAAAGGACTGGCTAATTTTGCCACGCGTTCATTGGTGCGGTCGACGGCAAGTGTGTACTGTGTCAGGTCGTTGGTGCCAATGCTGAAGAAATCCACATGCTGCGCAAAAGCTTCCGCCAGCAAGGCGGTAGAAGGCACTTCCACCATAATGCCAAACTGGAGCTTTGCGGGCAGTTCATCAACTTTTTCCTTTGCCTGCTCCAACAGCGCTCTTGCCGCAATGACTTCCTCTATCTGCGACACCATCGGAAGCATGATCCTTAGGTCACACCCGGCAAAACCGGTGAGCAAGGCGCGATATTGTTCCTCAAACAGCTCAGCGCGTTCATCCATCATCCGAATAGCGCGCCAGCCTAAAAAGGGATTGGCTTCATCGGCAAACCCCAAATAAGGCACGTTTTTATCCCCGCCAATATCCAGTGTGCGCACAACAATCGGGCGCGAACCCATCACCTGGGCAATCTGGCGATATTGCTGCACCTGGTCGGAAAAGCTGGGCATCTCGTCGCGGTCGATGTACATAAATTCGGTACGCAGCAGGCCAACGCCTTCCGCGCCGTATTCGACCGCCTGGTGTGCGTCGGCAAGAGAACCGATATTGGCAACCACTTCAATCTGTTTGCCATCCAGGGTTACGGCAGGTTGGTTGGCATGCTGCAAATAATTCTCCCAGGTCGCCGCTTGCTGGCGCATTGCGCCTTGTGCATGCGCCAACTGCGCTTGATCGGGGGCCAGCAGCAGCGTACCTGCCCCACCATCCAGGATGGCGGTGGTGCCTTCTTCTATCTGTGCTAAATTCAGCGGTGCGCTGACAATTGCAGGCACATTCAAACTGCGCGCCAGAATGGCAGTATGCGAAGTCGGGCCGCCCTTCATCGTGCAAAAACCGAGGATAGTTTGCGGGTCGAATTGAACGGTATCCGAAGGGGTTAAATCTTCTGCCAGGATAATCACTGGGGAATCAGGCTGCACTGTATCGGCCAGGTCGATCCCTTGCAGGCAGTACAACATTCGCCGTCCCACATCGCGGACATCATGTGCGCGCTCCCGGAAATAAGGGCTGTCAAGCGCCAATAAGCTTTGTGCATACTGCTCCACACTTTGTGAAACCGCCTCTTCCGCACACATTTTTTCAACGGTCAACAATCCCTCGATCATCGTCTTCAGGTCAGGGTCGTCTAAAATCAACAGATGCGCCTCAAAGATCCGCGCTTCCTTTTCACCTAATTGCTCTCTCGTCTTTTGCTGCAAGGCTAACAACTGCGTATGGGCAGATTGGCGCGCTTCGTTAATGCGGTCGATTTCTTCGCCTGGGTCGCAGTCGTGCCGGACTGTATACGATAACGCGATTGGAGTGTACACCCATACCGGCCCCGTCACAATTCCTTCAGATGCGCTCAGCCCTTGAATCAACCTATCCATCATCATTATTCTCCAAAATTACTCTCGATCAAAGCCTTGAGTGCCTGCACGGCTTCCTCAGCTTTATCTCCTTTGGTCTCTACCACAATATCATGCCCGTGGTTCACGCCCAAGGTAAGCAGCCCCAGAATGGATTTTGCATTGACAAAATTCGATCCGGTGGTGGCATTTTTAACTTTAATCTCGCAGGGAAATGAGCTGGCACATTTTACAAAATCTGTTGCTGGTCGGGCATGCAGTCCCACTTCGTGTTCAATTTTAATTTCTAGTACTGGCATTTCTTCTCCTTAGTGATGTGTTTTCTTGGCTTGTAGAAATAAAGTATGCAGTGCGTCAATATCCTGCACGACATAGTCGGGTTGATGGGGCGCATTCGGAATCTCCTCGCGCTTCGCCTCCCCGCTCAGCACCAACACGGTGCTCAATCCTGCTTTTCCCAAAGCAATATCGGTATACAGCCGATCACCGACCATCACGATCTCGTGGGCGGCAAAGCCTGTTTTTTCCGTGATTGCAGCGACCATTGGCGGGTACGGCTTTCCTACGATCACATCGGCATCCCGTCCGGTAGAGGCTTTCACCAAAGCCATCATCGCCCCAATATCGGGGATAAAGCCGGTTTCGGTCGGGCAATTGATGTCTGGATGGGTGGCAATGTACGGTTTTCCTGCCCTGACAAAATCACACAGCTTGCGGATTTTCTCGTAAGTCAGGGTGGTATCAAATCCCAGCACAGCGTAATCGGGGTCCTCTTCCACCAATTCAAAGCCATACTGGGAAAATTCCTTTAATAATGAAGGTGTCCCCACCAGGAAGAGGCGCGCCCCCGGTTTTTGCTTGCGCAAATAGATGGCGGTGGCTTCCCCAGACGAGAATATCTGCTCCTCTGGAACAGGCAGCCCCAGCCTGGCAAGTTTGGTTACATAGTCTGCCCTAGAACGAGAAGAATTATTGGTCAGGAAATAATAAGGAATCTTATGCTGGTCCAGGTAATTGGTAAATTCATGCACGCCGGGGAGCAGATTGTCCCCTAAATAAATCGTGCCATCCAAATCAAATAAAAAACACTTGGCAGAGGTGAGTTTGTCCGTCATTGATAAACCTTTCTACGATCTCAATTACAACTGCCAAGTAAATTTGCATACTCAACGATTACAGACTTGATTCCGGCAGACTGCGCCTGTAAAAGGCTGACCGGGTCCATCAGCGTGGTTTGCAAAACACCTAACATATTGGCATGCATGCGATAGATAATATCGGAATACAAGTTGATTTTTCTGATCCCCATATGTACGGCTTTTTTCAGGTTTTCTGCTCCAATGCCCGAAGTGCCGTGCAGCACCAAAGGCACCGTCACCCGCCGCTCAAGCTCTGCCAAACGAGTAAAGTCAATTTTCGGTTCGCCCTGGTAAGCCCCGTGGACATTCCCGATCGAAACCGCCAAAGCATCTATTTTGGTCAACCGCACAAATTCTTCGGCCAGCTCGGGGTCGGTAAAAAAGGCTTCCGGCGCGCCTTGTTTGTAATACCCTTCGCCGCTCGAAATTGTGCCTAATTCCGATTCCACCGAAATTCCCAACGGGCGGGCAATTTCAATGGTTTGCAAGGTGTGTTCAATATTGACTTCCCAAGACTCGGCACTGGCATCAATCATCACTGAGGTAAACCCGACATCCACCGCCTCGCGAATATCTTCAAGCGTTGTGGCATGATCGAGATGCAGACAGATCGGGACAGAGGCTTGCTCAATCTCCTGGCGTACAATCTCGATGAACCGGCGGTAGCTGCTGACTTCGATGATCGGTTTAAAGCCGACAGAAAAGCTAAGGATCAAAGGCACGCTAATCTCCTCGGCCTGTTCGATCATCGCCCGGGCAACCCCCAACGTGGTGAAATCCGGGGCCAAAACAGCACAGTTTTTTTGTTCTGCTAATTTAAGTAAGTAATCTAAAGTTACAAGCATTATTTATCGTACGTAGTCGGTATAGGGCTTTTTCTCGATTGGAGCAATGCCGGCCCAGGTGCAGTACTCTAAAGCCGCTCCAGAAAATTGCCCATACCCAAATGGATAGTGGTGTTGGAACCCGGCATGCATGATCGTTTGAATCAAATCTGGCAGATTGATCGCCGTGTCGTTGAGAGACAAATCTCTCATCCAGCCGCGGCTGCCCATGTAGCTGGGTTTTTGATTATCCATTGTACCCTCCAGAATCAACATTTTGTCAAAATCAGTGTTGAAGCCAATTACGGAGGCACTGCCGGGGCGTAAGACCAGATCATTGTGCAGCCCGGTTTCCTCTCCATCCGGGCCATCAAACAGCCAAAGGGACTGCATGGTCACCCCCCGCTCATCGGCCAACGCCGGGGCGGTTGGCCCGCAGTGCCACAACAAGACGCTTTCATCCTCCAGGTCAACGGTAGCCATATCCATCAGGGTGACCACATCGCCGCCCGATAAATAGCGCAGCAGCAGCATCGAGACTGCGCTGGTCACATCCCCTTCACAGGCCGCAATCAAGCCCTGGGTGTTGAGCTGCCCCATCACCGAGCAGACCGCCAGATTGTAATCTGTTTGGAACTGCGGCCAACAGCTTAGCGCGGCGGCCTCAAATCCCCGCTCTTGTGCCATTTTTTCAAGTGCAGTGACCACGCGTGCGGATTTGAGGATATGCTGCTCCTGTCCCTCTGCCATACGCGTGGCAGATTGTTTCAGCGCAGCGGCAGCCTGATGGGTCTCGTTCTCAGCTAAAGATTTGGCAACCGAGAGCAGATCGCCCAGCTCGATGTGCAGCACATCGATCCCTAAACGTTCTTTCAGCGCCCGGTCATCAATCCTCAAATTATCAAAGCTGGGGGCCACCCCACCGATCAAGGCTACTTTTTTGCCCGGCAGATTGATCAATGGACGGAGCGCTTGCACAGTGAGGCGCAAGCGGGTTTGAAACTGCGCATCTGAAGGGCTGCCCACAAACCACTTGACCGGCTGTTCGTATCCCTTTAAATAAGTGCGGATAATGCTGTTATATAAATTGGCAGTCGTGAAACTGTTTAGCGGCAATCCACCTTTGGGGCCGGGCGCGCCTTCGGGCACCGCCCAAATACCCAGGCGCCAGGGCAAGGCTGTAAAGGGGTACAAAAAATCTCCCGCAGCAAAAGAGCTCGCTTGCAAAAGCACAAAATCTGCTCCCCACTCTGCCAGTTCATCGGCTGCATTTTGCGCCTGGGCGGTATTGTAAATTCCTTGCGCTACGGCATGAAACTCAAAGCCAAGCTCTTCGGCCAGTGCTTCCAGTACCGCGCGGTGCGCTTTAAAATGCCCTTCTTTATCTCCCCGGAAAGGCGTGCTCATCACCCCTGCCAGACCAATTTTCGGTTTCACGATTTCATACATACAAACGTTCCTTCTAAGAATACGGCCAACGGAAATTTGCCGCAGACGCCGGCACCTGCCAATACGCAAGCATCTCTTCGTCTGCCGCACACAACGAGATAGAAAACCCACCCATCTCAAATGTGGTGAAGATTGACTCAACCACACCGGCATACAGTGTGATCCCGCGTGCCTCTAAAGTTTCCACCAGCCGGCGGTAAAGAATATGTAACTCCATGCGAGAGGTGCCGCCAGACCCATTAATAAACGCCAGCATCTTATCGCTCTCAAACTCGGCCAGGTCTTCTACCAATTGCTCCACGATCAAGTCTACGATCTGGTCTGCGGGCATGTGTTCGCCGCGGTACACCCCCACCTCACCATGTACCCCGGCGCCGATTTCAATTTGCCCTTCGGGAAGTTCAAACAGCAGTTGTCCGGTGACCGGATGATGCGGCGCTCGTCCTGCTACCGACAAAGTGGCCGTGCGTTGGTTAACTGCCTCCATCAATTCGGCCACTTCTTCCAGCGGTTTCCCTTCTTCTGCCGCCCCACCCCCAATCTTGAGGGCAAACAGCAAGCCGCCTAACCCACGCCTATTGAGATAATCGCTGCGAGGTGCGGTGGCAATATCATCACCTAAAATCACCGGGTGAACATCAATGCCCAGTTTCTTTGCCCGGCGCACGGCCAGACGCGCATTAAGCACATCTCCGCTGTGATTGGAGACCAGCAGCACTACCCCACCCCCACCATTCGCCAATTCGATTGTTTTGGCTATGCGCACACCGGAAGCGCAAGTAAACAGCGGGCCGTACACATCGCCATCCAGCAATCCGGGGCCGATCAACCCGCCCATCGAAGGGGTGTGCCCGCCCCCATGCCCGATCACCAAAGCGACTTTCCCCTGCTCTTTGGGGGTTGCCCGTAACAATACACCTTCTGGGTGCAAGCGCACCAAAGAAGGATACGCCAGCGCAAGCCCCTGGTTGTCTTGTTCCACCATCGTGTCGGGATGATTGATAAAACGGCCAGCCGGCGGGCTGAACGGAGCCGCTTCGGACTGCGCAACTTCACCCGCTGGTCTTTTGCCCTGCACGAAATCCAGCCAGGTCTGCACGATCAAGGCCATAGAGACCGCCCCTGCATCCTGGTATCCTTTGCCGTGTGCGGCGGTAAAGCGGGCGCGCCCATGTGCGGCTTCCATCTCTCTAGTTGCCTCTGCCCCAGCCACTGCCGCCTTGCTTGCCTGCGTCAGTGCATCTTCTAATGAAGATGCTTCAGCTTGCTGCAGCGCGTGAGCCGCTGGTGTAAGTGCATCCACCATGGTTTTATCGCCTGGTTTGGCACCGCCCACTTCCTGCACGGCTTGCAAGCCTTCATTAAAGAACTCCGCAATCTCCCGCGTCCCAATCTCTATCTTCCCGGCAAAGACCAGGCCGCCTTCCGCAAATAGCGCAGCCAGCAGCGGCCCGATTGCCCCACCCGCGTTTTCGGCCAATGCTTCGGCAGATAAATCAAATCCCGTCCCGATATCGGGGAAAGTCATCCCGGCGGTTTCTTTTACCGCCTCGAAGGCGCGGCGCATGGTAAAGCCGTGATCGCCATCCCCCACCTGACTGTCGAGCGCGTTCAAGCGGTCACATTCTCGCGCAAACACCTGGGCAAAGAGCAGGAATAAATCGCCAATCTGATCTAGTCTAATTGTCTGCATCAAAGGTTTCCCGTAAAAAGTTCGCCGCATTTTTGGCCGTTTCATCCAGGTCATCTGCCAGCGAGCGCCAGATATTCAATCCCCGCCCCACTTCTCCGGCCGGATTGACAAATGTCTCTGCAACCAGATACCCCTGATAATCAATCTGGTTCAATGCCTGCCGTACCTCGTCCCAAACGATGTGTCCCTGTCCGGGGATTTTACGATTGTTGGCTACACAATGAAAATGCCCGACGGCACCGGCTGCGGCGATGATTTCATCCGCAATCTGGTCGGCTTCAATATTAAGGTGGAAGGTATCTAAATGCAGTTTGAGATGCGGACTGCCGACCTCATCCATGATTGCCTTGCCTTGACCAACTGTATTGATCAAATACCCTTCAAAACGGTTGACCACTTCCATACAAAGGGTTACATTGTGGTCTTCTGCGATCTTTACCGCTTCGCGCAAAGACCGGATACATATCTTGCGGCGGGTATGCCAATCATCCTCCGGGAAATAGCCCCAAGGGGCATAGTTCACTCCGCCAAGCACCGGGCTGCCCAGTTTTTCCGCGCCTTCAAGGCAGGCACGCAGGTGCGCCATCCCGGCTTTACGAACTGCGGGATCGGGCGAGGTAATATCCGTTTCGGGACTCAACCCCGTGCCGCAGCTGGCGTGCATCTCTAAGCGATCCAGTTCCGCCTTCAACGCCGGGTAGTCCAGGGTTTGAGGAGACAAAAGCGGGAACTCGGCCACATCAAATCCGGCCTGATGCGCCTTCCCGATCAAGGGCAGCAGGTCATCCGCCCACTGCTCCTGCCAATATGATAAATGAATGCCAAATAAATGTTTCATATAAATTTAGAATAATTGCAAAAAACGCCTCCCCTGGGGAGAGGAGAGGCGTAAAAACGAGGATTACAGTCCAAAAATGGAAAGTACGCCTCTGATCGCGATGGCGAATAATGAGAAGTCGTTGCCGCCAAACAGGTTCAAGAAACCGGCTGTTGTATTGGCTGCGAAGGGGAGAGAAATGGCTTGCAGTACAACCATGAACACACCGCCCAATACAGCATATACCAATGCGCCGCGGCGTCCACCGGTTGCGTTCGCCAGGATCACACCAGGGCCAACGTCAAAGAAGGCAGCTACCACCAAGGGGATGAGCACATACTTGTACCCGGCTACGCCAAAGATGACCAATGTGACCAGGGAGGAGATCATCGCAATCGGGAAACCAATTGCCAATGAATTTGGCCCATAGGGGAAGATCATCGGGCAGTCCAAAGCGGGCACTGCGTTGGGGACAACTTTCTGTGCCAGACCGTGGAAGGCAGGGATGATCTCGCCCAGCATCATGCGCACACCGGTGAGCAGGACGGTGAGACCGCCGCCGAACAGCAAGCTCTGGAAAATGATCCAGAAGAACCACAGCCAAACTGCGCCGCCAGTGAAAGATTCGGCAGCAAAGCCGAGGCCGGCCACAAAGCCCATCACCAGGTAAAGCAGGAACATGATCAATGAAGTCGAGACGGTCATGGATTTTAAGAATGACCAGCCTTCTTTCAATTCGATATCTTCCAACGACTTGGAGGGATCACCCACCATTTTGCCAATCCAGGCGCCCAAAATGGCGTGGACGGTGGTGCTGTGACCGATAGAGAAATCCTCAGAGCCGGTGAGCTTATAGACGAATTTGGAAACCAGGGCAGGCATTAATGCAGAGAGGAAACCAACTAAAATGCTTCCTAAAATGATCAATGTAATGCCGGAGATTTTTCCACCGTCTGCCAGCGCGCCGACGACGATGAAGGCATTCCAGAACAGAATGTGCCCGGTGAGGAAGACGAATTTCAGTTTGGTGAAGCGGGCGATCAACAAGTTGACCAAAAAGCCCAACACCAACACTAAAACGATCTGTGCACCGTATTCGCCCAAGAAGGCAACCCAGTCTGCGGTAACAGCTGTGCCTGTGGTGGAGAATACCTGGCCAAAGAGTGTCGCCAGGGGAGAAATAGCCGTGTCCAACAAATCCACACCTGCGAACAGGACCAGGACACCGACCATGGTTTTTACTGTGCCTTCGATTACTTCATTTACTTTCTTCTTTTGCAGCAGCAGCCCCACCAGCGCTACAATGCCAAGCATGAAAGTTGGCAATAATCTTGGGACAATGCTAAATAGAATATTGACATCCATCTTTTTAAACTCCTTTTCCTTGTATAAAATAATTTAATAAGAATCAGCGCCACAAAATCTCTACGATTCGCACCTCCTTTGGGTTGAAACCGATATCAATGAAAACAATGTCCTCGCGTTGAATGAAATCCAGACTTCCAGCCTGCGGGAAAATGGACCATACAGATTCAACTATCCGCCCACGGCTCGGCAATTTAATTTGGATGGTTTTGGCCGTTTCACAATAATTACTGAACAGCAGCCATGTCTTTTCTTCTGTTTCTAAAATATGGGGGTCAATTTCTCGGGCACGATCATTCTCGTCAATTTCATATTGGGGAGCAAGATGGTGTTTCTCGTTGATCCAGGAAACCACCGCTTCCAGCAAGCGGTCTTGTTCTTTGGCAACAAATGCGCCATCCGCCTGGGTCGCAATATACACACCCCCACCCTGCCCATAAGCGTGATAGGTTACTGCGGGCAGTTGGTCAGAGAAACGGCCAACGACCTGTGTCTCCGCGCCGGGGGTCACAATATCTCGGTTGAGGTGTGGCTGAAATGTTTTCCCTTGGAAATTGATTGTAGATGATGGGAGAGTGTCGGCTTCTACTTTCTCTAATCCAAACAACTCTTTTATTCCTGCAATCGGTAGTTGATGATGGAACCAACCCTGGTTGTCCATCGTTGCCAGACGGGAAAAGCCAATCACGACCCCGCCCTTGCGAGCAAATTCAGCTAATCGTTGCGCTGCATCTACAGATAACAACCCCACCAACGGCAAACAGATGTACTTATATGCAAAGATTTTCTCGCTAAAGAGCAAGTCCTCATTCAGAAAATCTACATTGAAACCCTGCTCCCAGAAGACACGGTACGCACCGCGCTGGGCGCGGAAAAGCAGTTCCTCATCATCTGTGCCGCGAATAAAAATAGCATTGGGTTTCGATTCAAGCAATGCTACCCGGCTTTGCGGCGGGGCGGCATGCAGTAAAAACTCATCATGGTCGGCCAATACCTTGCCAATTGTGCTGGCTGCATCCAACCTGGGAGTTGGCACGCCATCCAGGTCTACCAGGGCACCCCAGCGCAGGGGTTGGTAGTCCCACTCCCGCCAGGGCATATACAAATACAGCTTGGCATTATGCCCGATACATTCGACCATATAGTTGTGAATGTCTGCGGCATCGGTGTTATGCTGCGGCCCCATCAGCCAGCCGCCAATCGGCCCGCTTTCCACCTCATGAATCCAATAGGCACGCCCCACACTGTCGCTCACACTGCGGCCGTGATCTAAAAATATGGAATTATGTTCCGGGCGGGAAGCTAACTTGTCCCCACTACCGGGGTAAAGGTCATAGCCAATATGATCCACCTGTTTGGCAATCTTCCATTGGTCTAAACCCATGAAAGTACCAAAGCGGTCATAGCCTTTAAAATTGAAGGTATTGACCGAGGTGGGATGATCTTTGTCAATCTCGCGGATCATTTGATGCTGCCAACCGGCAAAGTTGGCAAAAGTATCCTGCCAATACAAGCGCCAATCCATCCAGCGGGTAACACCTGCCCAGGATGCCGGCATACTTTCCGGCGCAGAGACTTCCGCCCAATCGTTATATACCAGGTTGCTGGTACCCCACGACCAGGCTTCGGTAAGCGCTTCCAGGTCACCGTATTTTTCTTTTACCCAGGCTCTAAATCCCTGCTGGCAGTGCTCGCAGTAGCAGTACAACCCCAATTCGTGCTGTTCTCGCGCCGGCAAAAAGGGAAAACCTATCTCGTTGGTGATCTGCCAGCCAAAGTGATTCGGCTGCTGCACAGCAAATGCGCATAACGCCCGAATATAAGACTCGGAAGCCTGTAAAAATGCAGGGTGATTGATGCAGGCCCAATGATAAGAAGCCCCCAAGGGGTAGCGCTCTCCCCTACTGGAGAGAATTGCCACATCCGGGTTTTCGGTTGCCAGCCACAAGGGCGGCGCCGATGACCCCGTACTCAACAGAACATTGACCCCATATTGGTGGGCTTTCTCATAAAAACGCGCTAAAACATCTAATTCCAATTCCCCCCGCCGCGGTTCGATCCGATCCCAGGCGCCATGCACATCGCCGATGCGCACCAGATTCATCGATGCCGCTTGCATCAACGGTAGATCAGAATCCCAGTCGGCTTCCGTGAAGATCAGCGGAGAGTAGGACGCGCCATACAGTATTTTTGGCATTGGTGAATTTCGCATGCCAAACCCTACAGTAGCGCTTTGATTGCTTCTAGCCCCTTTTCACGCACCTCATCCGCACTCAAAAAGTTATTGATCACGATCACCGGCTTGGTTGAGCCGACAAATAACTTTTGCATTTCTTTAGAGGTAAACACGATGTCGTAGTCCTGACCCTTTGCAGTGGATTCATCGGCAGTAAAGGTATTTGCTTCCACCCCTGCTGCCTTTAAAACTTTGTCCAGGGTGAGTTTCAATACCATGCTTGACCCAAGGCCAAATCCACACACCATCATAATCCTAGGCTTGCTCATCCTTCATTCCTCCGTATCATTTGCTGGAAAAGGCCTTTAATAACTGACCTTTTGAAGTTGCTGTTTTCAATAATTCCTGATTCTTGTCTTCCATTAAAAAAATAGCCAGGGTTTGCAGCATTTGCACGTGGCTTTCTTTGTCGATCCCGCCAAAAGAGATCACCAGATACACCGGGTCATTTTCCTCAGAGCCAAACTCCACCGGGGCTGCCAGGTTGATGATGCTCATCCCCACTTTCAGCATGCCGTCTTCCGGCCGGGCATGTGCCAAGGCAATGCCGGGCGCCAACACCATGTACGGCCCTAAATCCTCCACCGCCGCCACCATAGCGTCCACATAGCGCGGTTCGCAAATTTCACTTTCAACCAATAAACGTCCCCCCGCGCGCACCGCTTCCTGCCAATCTTGCGCCTGCACCTGTAACTCAATCAACTCCGGGGTAATGTAATCAAGCAGCATGTTTCTTTTTTTCCTTTATTAACGCTTTTGCTGTCTCCACATCGGTGATCAGCACATTGAATATTTTTCCGATCAAAGCGGCAGAAATCGCCGGCACCTTCTCGCTTCCCCCGGCAATGCACACACTCCACGGCACTTTCCGCAAGTCTTCCAGGTCAATCCCAATAATATGGTCGTCGGTGAACGCCTGGATCGATTTGCCATCCCGGTCAAAGTAATGACCCAGCGCATCCCCCACCGCACCTTTGTCTTTTAGCTGTTGAAGATCATCTTCGGTGATAAATTCATGCACGAACAAAAGGGCCGAATTATCTACCGGCCCAATACTCTGCATAACAATATCGCACTGCCTTGCGTTTTGCAGCGCTTTTTCTACGGACGGCTCTTGGATCAAATTTTGTTTTAGTTCCGGGCTGGAAACATAGGTAGGTGCGTAGAAAAACTCTGCCCTCCCCCCTGCCAGGTCTGCCATCTTAGATGTGATGTTGTAGGATGCAAAGCCTTGTGAATAATCGGACGCACCTCCCACCACCTCGGTAAAGATACAGTCCACCTGCTGGTCAACCTCAAACAGTTTGGGGAGATGGGAGATCGTTCTACCCAACCCCAGCCCGACACGAATCTCTGGTTTCAGTCTTGTGGATAGCCAATCAGCTGCCCCTTGTGCCAGAGCCAGATACAAATCCCCTTGGGTTTCCTGGCTGGGAACAATAATGGCATCCCGCAGATCGTAGGCCACGATCAGCTCATTCTCCTCATCAAAAAAGCCGCTGTTCTCAGAATCGATTTGAATCTTTACAATCCCGGCTTCTTTCGCTGCCCGCAGCATGCGGTGGATTTTGATTCGCGATAACCCCAAGCGTTTACCAATCTCGCTTTGCGTAAAATCGTATTGGTAGTACAGCTTTGCGACTCTCACCAATTGGCGAAAATCTTCTTCAGATATATTAGTGTTTGTATTTGGCTGATTTTTCATATTTTGGCTGTGAACATATTTTCACTATCTGTACATATTTTCATTATACATGAAATCGAACAGCAATCAAGTACCAATTTTCCCATGCTCCTACCCCAACATTATGCGCGTACAGCGTTTAACCCAGACAAATAGGGCCTGAGTGGAAACCTTCATAACTTCTTCATTTCTCGCCCACAACTCCTTCAAATGCGGGCACTATCATAGGGTTAATCAAGCTGAATGAAGTTCCACGCAACTCAGTTCAGTCCAAATCAACTAACCGGACAACACGATTGTCCTACACTAATATTGTAAAAGAGGTACTAAAAATGAAGAAAACCATGATTATTCTCGCAGTTGTTGCTTTAGGCATTGCCACTTTCGGTTTCGCTGGTGCCGCCAGCGCACAAGACATCACCCCCTATTACCCCGGCGGCG
The DNA here is from genome assembly GCA_963675375.2 of Anaerolineales bacterium. Taxonomy (GTDB): domain Bacteria; phylum Chloroflexota; class Anaerolineae; order Anaerolineales; family UBA11579; genus UBA11579. Next base: position 439,215 of record CAXXLY010000001.1, read on the forward strand.
GTAACGGCCGCGGCGGCAATGGCGGCAATGGCAACCCTGCCGGTTCCGGCACAGGCACAGGCATCCCGCTGGAACAGAACATCAATTTAGATGGTGTGCTGGATGACTACATGGCTGCCTACATTGCCGATGGTCTTGGGATCACCGTAGACGAGCTGAAAGCCCGCGAAGCTGCCGGGGAAACCTTGGTAACGATTGGCCTGTCCCTGGGCTTTGACCAGGATTACATCCTGGCCCTGCACACCGATGCCCGCACGGCTGCCCTGGCACAAGCTGTCGCCGATGGCCTGATCACCCAGACCGAAGCCGACTGGATGCTTTCCCGCCTGGACAACGGCCAGTACGGGGTAAGCTCCGGGTTGTGCCTGGAAGACTGCACCGGCACCGCACAGAACCTCCAGACCCGCATGAACCAGGGTCACCGCGGCGGACAGCAGTAAATCCTACCCATCCATATATCAAACCAAAAAGAGCGGCTTACGATAAGCCGCTCTTTTGATATGCACGAACATAGTCGTTCTTAATCCATAAAACTATGGGGATATCAACTCACGCCCACAACGTTTGAGGTCTTTTCTTTCAGATCTGCACCGAACAACGAGGCTAAAACCACCCATAACAGCACAATGGCGTAAAAATAGAAAGAAAGTAAAAGCACATTCCATCCTTCAAGCAATTTGGGATCAGACAGATTAAAAGGATATGCCAACATCCCGGTGGCAACAAGCACAAGGACAATCCGCCAACGAGATTTGATTTCAGGAAGAAGATATTTTATCAACGTGAACAGCACTGGCAAAACATAGACCAGGTGATTTATATTGGTCAGTGGAGCAACCAACAACATCAATATCAGGATAAATGAAAATACCAAATCCACCGATGCATTGCTTTTATTTTTTAGGGTATACAAACCAATCAGGCTGATTGTAACCAGGCCAACTATGCCGACAACCCCGTATATTATCCAGCGGTTTAGCGTTTCTCTTGTTTCTTCCGGCATACCGAATATCGTTCCGACTGAGCTTTCCATCACTTCTCCCCTACCGAGGAACAGCCTGGAAAAAAAGGCGTTGATATTTTGATTTCCAAATCCTGAGGGGGCAAGCCTGGTAGATACAATTTGCCCGTACCCTTTGCTGCCAACCCAATCGTACCACTCTCCCCAAATTTGGTCGGGAAGCACAGCATAGGAGACCAAAGAAATAATTATCAAAAGAGTCAATACCCAAAAGATCACTTTGAACTTCTTTTGAATGAACAAAAAGAAGAGAATGATGATCGGATACAGTTTCAGGATGATGGCTGCGACCAGAGGGAAGATACTGAAGACCGGATGTTTATTTTTCTTAATTGCCCACCACACAATACATATCAACAGCAAGATAACAAAATCAATTTGTCCGGTTTCGAACACCCTTTTAACCGGGATAGAGACCAACAGATAAAGCGCCCCGAACAAGGGTAGCAAACTGTCTTTCGATTCTCCCAAAATGCCGTAAAAGAACAACGCAAAGAAGGATAAAAAGACCAGGACACTGACAACAATGAAAATCGATTGAATCGTTTGATAGTCAAAATACAAAAGCGGGTAAAACAAGAGCAAGCTTGGCGGCAAGTATACATAAGGATACAGGTCTTGGTCCTGCCCGAACATATTGATCGCCTGATTCCAATGATTCCGGTTATAGGGAGAAGTATCCCTGACAAAAGTCAGTTCGGCGCCATAATAATAAGAAGGGAAATCTACCAGCGTTTTTTCCCAGGATTGTTGGATGGTGTGTACGGCAAAGACAGATAATATAACGACAATTAACGATGGAAGTAGGACGGATCGTATATTTTTTGACATAACTTTTTACCTAAATTTAGTTTAAATCAAAAATTATTTTAATTGATATTAAATAAAATAAACTTAAAGATAGTTAAGAGTTCACCCGCCAGAAGCGATTGTGTAAAGGGATGTGTCCTCCAATTTCCCCCAAAGGCATTCTTACTCTGGTTTTATGATTATGCCCGTATCATTGAGATCGAAATAATTCAGACAGTAGCTGCTGGCTTCGCAGGTGGGCAGCACATGGATTTCTTGGTAGCCGTGTTCTGCCGTCTCTTCGGATATTTGCAGTACATTGGGATAAACAATCTCATCCAAACCGGCGGGATTGACCTGTAATTTTTCCAGAACTTTCCTGTTTCGGTCGTAGAAGAGCACCTGGAATCTGAGGTTATTCGGCAGGCCAAGCACCACATGCGTAGCATGCTGCTTATCTTCTGGCACACTAATGAGGATACCGTGACCCTTGAAGCTCACTGTATCTGTGTCAGCACATCCGCTTTGTGTAAAAACCGGGAATTTGGTCTGGATAGTTTCAAAGGACATTTTTATCACTTCAGAGTAGGTATAGTAGAAGGTGTCAATATACTCATCATAATCACCCAGGTTCATCATGATGATCGTTTTGAAGCGGGTGAAATTCCAGATCGGACCCCGAATGATAAGGGAAAGGTGCTGATAGTATTCCCCTAATTGCGTATCTTCAAATTGATTCTCACCACTCATCATGGTTTTTATATATCCAGGAATCGTACTGATCCGGGTGAAATGCCCGATCCGCCAGGTTCCACTATAGCTCATGGGCAAACGTGCCCGTAGAGGATCCAATAAAGCATGGTAATCGGACACATAGTAATCTGCACCAAGATAGAACCCCACAATTCCCACAGCACCAAATCGAAAAGATTTAAGACCCGTATATTGGGCCTGTAAATACTTTCCCTGTCCTTCCTGGCGCAGTGAGCCATAAGGAGATTCATTCATCCTGCTTTGGTTGATCAACCCTGTTTCGGGGAAATAATAAAGACGTTCGTCGGCGATACGGGTATAGGTATCCACGGTAGGGACGTCTTTGTTCTCAATCTGGTAGGTGGGCATATCGGTGCTCAAACCCAGCAGCAATACGGCGCCCACCAGCAACCAACGGCACTCCTTCTGCGCGTTGAAATCGATCTCCATGTGGGTAAGCAGAATAACAGCGACCAGCAGAGGCGCGGTGAAGAAACGTCCGCTCATGAAGTCCCCACCGATCTTGAGGATGTAGGCGAGGTAGAGCAAGATTCCTAACCCGGCACTGAGCAGGCGCCAGCGTTTCTCTCTGGCAGTCAGAATGAGGAAGAGCAGCACGGCAAAGATAACGATCAGGGTGAGTGGGTCTTTCTTGAGCGAATTAAGGAAGTAGTACAGCCCCTGGGTAACTAACTCACCCGCAGGGATGCCGGTGCCCAGCTTGGCGTAATAGGTGTTGGGGAAAGGAAAGCCGTAGTAGATGATGGAGAAGCCTTCCCACAGGAGGATAGGCCACTGCCCGGCAGCCAGCCAGAGTAATGCTTGCTTTTTGCGGAGAGCTTGCAGCCAAAGGGTGAGCAGGGGGAAAAGGAAGAAAGCAAAGGTATCCAGGCGGTTGACGGCTGCCAAAGAAGCGATCATCGACAATAGGAACAACTGGCGTGAAGTGGGCGCAGGGAACTTGAAGTAGAAGAAGAAAAAGAGAGCTATAAGCAGATAAGTGAGCGGGTTCTCCAGGCCGGATGTAGCATAGTCGACAAAGGCATTGGAGAGGGAGAGGATCAGCAGGGCGAGGAAAGCTGCCCAGCGGGAGGGGGACATTTTGACCACCACAGCCACCGCCGCGAGCGAGCAAAGCAAAGAGATGGCGACGGTGGTGAAGTAAGGTTCGCGGGTGAAGAAGTAACCCACACTGAGCAAGAACAGCCACAGGGGATGGGTGAAAACCTGGACGCGTTCGCCGAGGTTGTAGACCAACCCATGACCGTTGACGAAGTTGTCGACCACGCGCAGAGAGATGAAGGCATCATCCCCTACCCAGGCGCGACGGATGACCAGCACGAAGAAAGTGATCAGGCTGAAAATAATAATACTTTGTTCCAATGAATGCCAATTTGTTGACTGGCGCGGGTGCATAGATTTCATAGATTTCATACAATTCCCCTACTAATAAACAATATGGTATGGTGTAGTTTTGAATGTCCGCTAATTATAAATTTATCTCTCCCCCTAAACGCTGACTCTAATCTTCCCCTAATGAATGTCAGCCTTGATGATTCCCGCCAATGCTTACATGACCGCGGTCACGTAAGGAAACTCCTGAAATACTAATCATCCCTCCCCAGAATCCAATCGACAATATTGCGCACCCCGCCCGAAGCATTTTGGCTGCGCACGCGTTCCACCTCTTCGCGGAACAGCTCTTGCCGGCGTTCCATCGGAATCAGCATCAACCAGTTTTCTTTCTCTTCATTGTTGTCCGCGCTGACTTTCACCGAGTATCTTTTTTTTCTAGGCGCGTGGAATTTTTGCTTATATAAAACTTCAATCGCGCTGCGCAAATCATCGCCCGGATTGGGCGGATGATCGCCCACCAGCTTCTTGATGTAATTCCAGGTCCATCGCGGTGGATCTAACTCATCTGCAGTTAGCTTGCACGCCGAATTAAGCGATTCTCCAGAATCGGTGTATAGGGAGACGATTCGCTGCAGCATAAGTATTTCATCCATTCTTTTCTCCTAAATAAAATTCACCAGTTTTTCACCAGAAACAAGCGGTGGATATGCGTGCCTAACGAAATTATTTTACCGCATTTGAGCATTTTTAGATTTTTAATCGATATTTTCTACACTTCAAGCAAAAATTTTGTTTTCCATTTTCTAAATGAAAATTTGAAAAGCTAAAGGGGCGTGTAAACACACACCCCTTTAACCTCGCTCCGTTTTTCAGCTAATTAAAAATGATGCGCTGGATCAATGAAATAAAATAGAGCTATGGCGCGGTTGTGCGCATTGAGACTCTTAATTTATCGAAGCATTTTTTTCTTACGTGACCACGGTCATGTAAGCACATTTGGCCCATCCACCCCATTTAATCCTTTATCCGCGCAGCTGTTCGATCCAAACAAAAAAGCTGCCGGGAGCAGGCAGCTAGTTGAAATCGGTCAAAATAAAAGGGGTGTGTATTTACACGCCCCTTTATTCTTTTTTCGTCGCAGCGCGCAAAACAGCTTCCATTTCATCATCCAGCCACTTGAGCACATGCGGATAATCCTTCATCTGAATCTCTTTGTAAGAGGTCACGCTGAAGCGTTTATACATGCTGCCGTACAGTGCGCCGTAAGGGTTGCTCACCCCCATATGCTCAATCTTCAACTCGGCCAACTGCTTGATCTTATGCTGAATTTCTGCACCTTGTTCGGGCGAAATGCGGTTGGTTGGGCCAACCCACTGCTGCATCTTCCGCACATCTGTTTGTAATTTAGAGAAAGCGACCCGGATCTTTTCTAGCGTTTCTTCCATCTCATTCCGAAAATCATCCAGGTCTGCCTTTACTTTTTTTGGGTCTGCGCCTTCCATCTCGGCATGTTCCATAATCAAGCGCTCGACCACCTGGCGGCTGACGGTGATCTGCTCGCGGTCGGCAATATCCCAATACTCGGCCAAAACGATATGATTCTCGCGGATAAACTGTTCGAGGATTTTGAAGTTTTTCTGGTCTTTCACCTGGAATAAATTGACGTTGGTCAAGAAAATGGGAATTGAATCCGCCCGCAGGCAAAACGTTTTTTGCACGCCGCCTTCGGTGGGAAAATTGACCCATTCCGAAAACTCGTCATAATACCAGCCGTTGCGGTCAACCTTCTGCTTTTGTGCCCGCCGGTCGAGGCCAAACGCATCGCACAGCGAGTTGAGCGTGACATACCCAAAACCATCGCCCAATACGGCAACGTCAAATTTTCGATCTAAGAATTCTATCTGATCGATCCGCAAGGGATCAATCGCGGTGATTGATGCCATCCTTCACTCCTCAATAAGTAATTTACTTCAATCCCTAAAGCGCAGCCGGAGCTGTGCAGCCAGGCTTTCAAGCACATCGGCCAGCACATACAATTCCCGGTCATCCTTGATTTTACCGGCAAGCTCGGTGGCAATTTCACTCGTGTTCCCCTCGATGCCTTCCTTTAAAAGGAAGCTGTATAAAGAGCGCACCTTGCCAGCCGCTTTATAGGCTGCTGGTTTAGGTCGTGAGGCTGCCGGAGACTGGGCGCTTTTCGGATTCTTGCGCACGATCTGCACATCTTCGGAAGTATAGCCCTGCTCGATGATCCGAAGGACCATATCCAACTGCATCTCCTCCGGCAGCGGCAGCACTTCGCGCAGCGCTCTCTCCGGCACATTGTATTTATCCGCCATCATCAGCACATCGTCCGGCATACGCAGCAGATTGAGCAAACGTTTCAGAATTTCGCGCTGCAAGGGAATCACATCCATTACCGCGTCCCACACCGTGCCGTCAATGCGCTTGATCTCCGCTGCTTTGCGATAATAGCTGTAATCGTTGTCGTCCGGTTCGGGTTGAATGCCCAACTCGGCCAGGATCAAGGAAGCCACTTCTCTGCCGCGCGAGACCGCGGTCGGCTCTTCGGCATGGGTATTCTCAATCACCTTGGCGGGCACGGCTGGGTTCTTGAATGATGCGCACTTCCAACCGCGGTTCGGGGCCGCTGTATCCGCCCATCATCTTTACTGCATGATTCAACGCCAGCGACCAATATCGTCTTTCCCCCGTTTCCAAATACACTTGCAGCTCTGTGCCCCGTCCGGTCATCGTACCTGTGGCAGGCTTGATCTGCCCCTGGTCTTCAATGGTATATCCCATTTGCTGCAAACGGGC